>NZ_JBEPOG010000001.1:0-4209963 GCF_040546665.1 Lysobacter sp. OAE881 | reverse complement strand
CATTACGGCCTCGCAGGACAAACGGACGTTCATTTGCGCGGGGCAACCGCAACCGGGCGAGATCAGTAATCGCAGGCGCCGGTGCAAACCGGATTAGTCCACGATCACGCGTATATGCGTCGCTTCGATACACCCAGCTTCGCCGTCAGTAAAGAAGCTTGTTCGACCCAGCGCCTCGCATTCCGCGTACGCCCGTTTCTGACTAAACGCGCCGCCGGAACGTCACCACCAGCACATCCCGATGCGACGCCTGCGCCGGATCTTCCGGTTCCACCGGCGTAACTCCGTGGAAAACGCGCGAGTCGTCGACGAGCGCTGCATCGAGCGCGTGGGTGAGCGTGAAGCTCCCCAGTAGCGAGCCGTCGGCGGCGTGGATCGTGGTGGTTCCGCTGGCGATGTTCATTCGATCGATCAGCAGCACGAGGACGTAATCGACGCCATCGCGATGGACGCCCTCCGGCGTCGGCTGCCCCGGTTCGCCTGCGCGTGCTTCGATACGGAACTGGTGCAGTTCGATGTGCCAGTTCGCCACGTCCGGTGCGAGCCCGCCGAAGAATGAACGGCAGAAGTGCAGGATGCTGTGGAGGCTGGCGCTGTCGGCGACTTCGGGCAGCACCGGCGCGAACCAGCGTTCGATGCCGCCCTGCAGCGTGTTGTAGTCGCGGCTCTGATAGTGCGGTTGATGCGGCTCGCGCGCGATCGTTTCACCGGTCGCCGAAAAGACTGCATGCCGTCGACGACGATGCAAGCCGACGTTCGCGAGATACGCATCCGGCTCCAGCGAGTCCCAACTGCCCGCAAAGTCGCTCCAGTCCGACAGCGGGCCGAAGGTTTCCAGCAGGCCGCGCATCGTGTCGCCTTCGACGAAACGGAAGCCGCCGTTGCGAAGTTCGTCCTGCAATACGGCCGATGGCGGCAGCGTGTGAGGCATCGCGTTCAACCCGGCATTCCCGAAACCATCAGGGCGCGACGTGCAGCGCTGCCTGCACGAGCAGCCAGACCACGCACGCCAGGCCCAGCGCCCAGATCAGCGAACGCAGGTAATGCCGGCCGGCGATGTACACCAGGCCGTGCAGGATGCGCAGCGTGACGAATGCCAGCGACAGCGCCGCGATCTGCGAGTGCGCGACGCCGGCCAGCTGCGCCAGCACCACGCCGGCCGCAAATGGCGCGAACGCCTCGTAACTGTTGAGCTGCGCCGCGTACGCGCGTTGCGCGCGCGGGCTCTGCTGCTTTTCCTGCCAGCGTCGCGGATCGCGATTGTCGTAGCGCTCGCCGCTCGCCTTCGAAATGGCAACCCACAAGTACGGCAGCAACGCGGCGATCAGGACACAGACGTACGCGGTGGTGAGCGTCATGGCAGTTCCATGCGGCCAGGAGAGCCGCCAGCGTAGCCGAAAACGACAACGGCGCCGCATGGGCGCCGTTGCCGGTCGAACCGATCGAAGCGTTACTTCGCCGACTTCATCAGCTTGTCGTGCGCGCCGCGGAAGGCGTTGCCTTCGTACCAGTTCGGCCACTGCTCGTCGCCGGCCAGCGTGCGGCCGACGCCGTACAACGCTTCCAGGTCCTGCACTACGCCGTCCATCTTCCACGACGGATCGAACTGGTCGCCCGGCTTGTGGTAGCGGTTGTCGCGATAGTCGGATTCGGCCTTGCGGCCCCCATCGACGCCGCCTTCGAGCAGGTCGCTGCCTCCCTTGGCGTACAGCGCCGGCACGCCGGCCTTGGCGAAGTTGAAGTGATCGGAGCGGAAGTAGAAGCCGTCTTCCGGCGTCGCCTCGGCGTGCAGCACGCGCTGCTGGCTTTCGGCCTGCGTCTTGAGCAGGTCTTCCAGCTCCGAGCTGCCGAAGCCGACGACCGTCATGTCCTTCGCCTTGCCGATCACCGGCATCGCATCGAGGTTGATCACGGCGACGGTCTTGTTGAGCGGAATGGTCGGGTGCGCGACGTAGTACTTCGAACCCAGCAAGCCCGATTCCTCCAGCGTCACGGCGAGGAACAGCAGCGAGCGATCCGGCGGCGGCGTCTGCTTGCTGAAGGCCTCCGCGATCTCGAGGATGCCCGCCACGCCGCTCGCGTTGTCGATGGCGCCGTTGTAGATCGTGTCGGCATGCGGCTCGCCGCCGCTGGCACCGCCGTGCTCGTCGGCTTCATGGGCGTGGTTGCCCAGGTGGTCCCAGTGCGCCATGTAGACGATCGCCTCGTCGGGACGCTTGGCGCCCGGCAGCAGCGCGACGACGTTGCGCGACGACTTCTCGCTGGTCTTGCTCTTCAGGCCGACCGACAGCTTTCCGTCCAGCGGAATCGCCTTGAAGCCCGGCTTGTTCGCGGCCTTGTAGAGCTCGTCGAGGTTCTGGCCCAGGTCGGCCAGCAGCGAGCGCGCGGCATCGCCGGTGATCCAGCCCTGCACCGGCAGGCGCGGTTCCGGATCGTCCTTCGCCAGCAGGTCGAACTGCGCGCCCGACCAGGAGTTCTTCACCACATCCCAGCCGTAGGACGCGCCTTCGGTGTCGTGGATGATGATCGCCGCTGCGGCGCCCTGGCGGGCGGCTTCCTCGAACTTGTACGTCCAGCGGCCGTAGTACGTCATCCGCTTGCCTTCGAAGAGCTTCGGATCCTGGCTGTGGAAGCCCGGATCGTTGACGAACATGACGACCGTCTTGCCCTTCACGTCGACGCCGGCGTAGTCGTTCCAGTTCTGCTCCGGCGCGTTGACGCCGTAGCCGACGAATACGAGCTGGCTGCCGTCGACCTTCACTTCCTCGCGGCCGGTGCGCGTGCCCACGACCATGTCGTCGCCGAACTTCAGCGTGCGCGGCTTGCCCTTGGCGTCGATGGTCAGCGTGGTCGACTCGTCCGCCGTGGTTTCCACCATCGGCACCGTCTGGAAGTAGCTGTCGCCGTTGCCGGGCTTCAGGCCCATGCGCTTGAACTGCGCTTCCAGGTACTGGACGGTCTTCTCTTCGCCGGCGCTGCCGGGCGCGCGACCCTCGAACTCGTCCGACGCCAGCACCTTCACGTGCTGGGCGAAATCGGCGGCGTTGATCGCGTCGTTGAAGGAATGGTTGTCGGCCGTCGCCGGCGCTGCCGCGGGCGTCTGCGGGGCGGCGGTGCTGGGCGCGTCGGCGGGCTTGGAGCAGGCCGTAAGCGCGAGGGCGCCGACGATGCCGGCTACTGCCGTGCTGAGCAGGGAAACTCGGGACATGGGACCTCCGGAATGGACCAGGCCCCACGGCAGCCCGCGCCGGGCGGGGCCGCCGTGAAGGCGAACCCCATTCTAGGCATGCCGGCCGCGCCGTCACCGTGCATGGTCCGGCAGTTTGCCGGGACCGTCTCGCCGCGGGCCGCGGATCCAGTCCCGGAGCGCGGATCGCCAGTCTTTTCTGCTGGCGCGCCAGTCATTCCGCCTCGATCGTCAGCAATTTCGGCTGGCGCTCCAGTCTTTGCGGCTCGAACGCGAGGCTCAGGAACTGGCGCGCGAGTGAAAAAGACTCGACCGCCCGTCTCCGAGACTGGCGCGCCGGCGCGGAACACTCGCGCGCCACGCAAAAAAACTGGCGCGCCAGGCTCGGAGCCTGACGCGCCAGTCTTCGGAACTCGACGAGGGTTCTTTACGAGATCTGCACTGCTTACTGCCCCGGCGGGGTCGCGCCGTCGAACCGGACCGCGGTCGCGCCGCTGATCTGGCCGACCTTCGCCGTGCTGTGCACGTACAGCTCGACCTTGCGCTCGAAGTTCAGCGGGCCTTCGACGACCGCGTTCGGCCCGATGATGACCTTCGGGTCGCGCTTGTTGAACGAGAACCACGAGCCGCTCGGCTTGGTGTAGTGGATGCCGCCCTTCACGTGCGAATTCACGCCGACGGTCACGTCGCCGTTCACCGTGGTGATGCCGCCGGACAGGTCGGTGTCGACCAGGCCGATCGCGCCGTTCACCGTTTCGATGTCGCCGCGCACGTCGCCACCACGGTCCACGAAGATGCCGCCGTTGACCGTTTCCAGCTTGCTGGACAGCTTGCCGTTGCCCGCCACGCGGATGGAGCCGTTGACCGTCTCCAGTCCTTCGGCCTCGACGTTCTCGGCGACGGTGATGCTGCCGTTGACGGTTTCGGCCTTGCCCGCGCGCGCGCCGGCGCCGATCTTGATGGAGCCGTTGACGGTCTCCAGGTCGCCGACCGTCTGGCCGGCTTCGACGGTGATGCTGCCGTTGACTTTATCGATGTCCTGGGCGGCGAACGCCGGCGCGGACAGCGCCAGGGCGAGCGGCAGGACGCAGAGGGAGCGGATTCGCATCGTTTCGGTTTCCGTGTTGGGACGGGCTTCAATGCATCGGATGCGCTGAAGGCGGAATCGGTTTACACCGCTTCGCTACAATCGCAGCCATCGCCGGCGCCGACCCGTGCCCGAAGTCACCATTGGCCCCTCACTCTGGAATCCCCCGACGTGCCAGCCTCCCCGATGCGCCCCAAACCCGTGGTCCTGCTGATCCTCGACGGCTGGGGGCATCGTGACGACCCGACCGACAACGCGCTGGCCCAGGCCCGGCTTCCGAACTGGGACGCGCTGGTCGCCTCGGCGCCGCACACGCTGATCCACACCGAAGGCCGCCACGTCGGCCTGCCGGACGGGCAGATGGGCAATTCCGAGGTCGGCCACATGAACCTCGGCGCCGGCCGCATCGTCTACCAGGACCTCACGCGCATCGACGCCGCGATCGAGGACGGCACGTTCTTCGGCAACGACGAACTGCGCGCCGCGTGCGCCGCCGCGCAGTCCAACGGCGGCACGCTGCACGTCATGGGGCTGCTGTCGCCCGGCGGCGTGCACAGCCACGAGAACCACATCTTCGCGATGCTCGAACTCGCGCGCGAGGCGGGCGTGTCGAAGGTCGCGGTGCACGCGTTCCTCGACGGCCGCGACATGCCGCCCAAGTCCGCCGAACCGAGCCTGGCCAAGCTGCAGGACGTCTGCCGCAAGCTCGGCAATGCGCGTGTGGCCAGCGTCAGCGGTCGCTACTACGCGATGGACCGCGACCAGCGCTGGGATCGCCTGCGCCGCGCATGGGACGCGATCGTCGAAGCGAAGAGCGAGCACGTCACCACCGGCCCCATCGAAGCGCTGCTGCAGGCGTACGAGCGCGGCGAGACCGACGAGTTCGTCGCGCCGACAGTGATCGAAGGCTCGCTGCCGATGGCCGATGGCGACGCCGTGGTGTTCATGAACTTCCGCGCCGACCGCGCGCGGCAGATCACCGCCGCGTTCGTCTCGCCGACGTTCGCCGGATTCGACGCGCGCAGGCCGAAGCTGTCGCGTTTCGTGTGCCTCACCGAATACGACGCGAAGCTGCCGGCGCCGGTCGCCTTCGGCCCCGACGATCTTCGCCACACGCTCGGTGAAGTGCTCGCCGAAAACGGCCTGACGCAGCTGCGCATCGCCGAAACCGAGAAGTACGCGCACGTGACGTTCTTCTTCAGCGGCGGCCGCGAGGATCCCTACGCCGGCGAAACGCGCATCCTCGTGCCGAGCCCGAAGGTCGCGACCTACGACCTGCAGCCGGAAATGAGCTGCCCCGAACTCACCGAGAAACTCACCGCCGCGATCCGCTCCGGCGAGATCGACGTCGCCATCTGCAACATCGCCAACCCCGACATGGTCGGCCACACGGGCAATATCGCCGCGGCGGTGAAGGCCGCCGAAGCGGTGGACGTCGCGATCGGCGCCATCGCGCAGGCCGTGCGCGACACCGGCGGCGCGCTGCTGGTCACGGCCGACCACGGCAACCTCGAAATGATGCGCGACCCGTCGACGGGCCAGCCGCATACCGCGCACACCGTGGGTCCCGTGCCGTTCGTGTACCTCGGCCCGCGCGCGGCGACGCTGCGCTCCGGCGGCGCGCTGCGCGACGTGGCGCCGACCATCCTCGACCTGCTCGGTTTGCCGAAGCCGGCGGAGATGAGCGGAACGAGCCTGCTCGCAGGCTGACCGCATGCGGCGCGCCGTCGTTGCGGTGAAGTGCGCGATGCTCATCGTCGCCAGCCTGGTGCTGGCGACGCCCGCGTTCGCGCAGAACAGTCGCGAGGCCGAACGCAAGCTGGAGAAGATCCAGCGCGAGCTGAAGTCGGTCGCCGCCGAACGCCGCAAGATCGAAGGCCAGCGCGGCAGCGCGTCGCGCCAGTTGCGCGAGGCCGACGAGAAGGTCGGCGAATCGAACCGCCGTTTGCGCGAGATCGAAACGCGCATGGCGAAGGAGCAGGCCTCGCTCGCCGCGCTGCAGGAGCAACGCTCGCAACTGCAGCAGCGCATGGCTACGCAGCGGCAGGAGCTCGCGCAGCTGCTCCGCGCTGCGTACCTGCAGGGACAGGATGCGCCGCTGAAGCTGCTCCTCGCGCAGGATCGGGTCGCCGACGGCAATCGCATGCTTGCCTACTACGGTTACCTGCAGCGCGATCGCACGCGCCGCATCGCCGAACTCGACGCGCAGCTGCGCGAACTCGACGAGGTGGAGCAGGCGATCGTGCAACGTCGCAGTGAACTGGATCGCACGCGCGAACAACAGCGTTCGCAGCTTGGCAAGCTGCAGAGCGCCCGCAAGGAACGCGCGAGCCTGGTCGCGCAGCTCGACAAGCGTTACGAGGATCGCAGCACGCGCGAGCGCGAACTCGGGCGCGACGCGGCCGGCCTGGAGCAGTTGCTGAAGAAGCTGCGCGCCGCCGCCGCGAAGGCCGAAGCGCAACGCCGCGCCGCCGCCGAACGCGCCGCACGCGAAGCCGCCTCGGCCGGCAAGGACGCACCGCCGCGCCGCAAGCCCGCCGTCGTCGCCAGCGCCCCGGCGCCGCAGGTCGGTGGCCTGGGCTGGCCGGTGTCCGGTGCGTTGCTCGCCGGCTTCGGCGCGACCATGCCAGACGGCCGCGACAGCGACGGCCTGCTGATCGCCGCCGCCGCCGGCACGCCGGTCAAGGCGGTCGCCGACGGGACGGTGGTCTACGCCGAATGGATGACCGGCTACGGCCTGCTGCTGATCGTCGACCACGGCAACGGCTACATGAGCCTGTATGCGCACAACGACGCGCTGCTGAAGGACGTCGGCGACGCGGTGAAGCGTGGCGACTCCGTCGCCACCGTGGGCACCTCCGGCGGTCACGGCCGCGCGGCGCTGTACTTCGAGCTGCGTCGAAACGGGGCTCCGGTCAATCCCGGAACGTGGCTGCGGCGTTGACGCTGAACGGTCGATCCGGTTGCGGGAACGATTAACGAAAGCCTTCCATTGCGCTCCCCCGCCGTGCCCATAATCACGGCACGCCGGGCGGAAGGTCGCCCGCTTCGCCTTACGCACCACCCCGGAGTTGCCGAATGTCCCTGCGTCGCCTCGTCCCGTTCGCCCTGGCCGCTTTCGTCGCCCTGCCGGCCGCCGCGCAGGAGGCCGACGCGCCGCCCGCCGACGCGCCGATCGAGTCGCCCGACGGGGAAACGGCCGAGGCCAAGGTGCCGCTGGACGAAATCCGCCGCTACGTCTCGGTGTACAACGCGGTCAAGCAGGCCTACGTCGAACCGGTGGCGGACCAGAAGCTGATGCACTCGGCCATCCGCGGCCTGCTGTTCGACCTGGACCCGCACAGCGTCTACCTCGACAAGGAAGACGCCGAGAGCTTCGACGAACAATCGCGCGGCGCCTACGACGGCGTCGGCGTGGAACTGATGCGCCAGCCCGACGGTTCGCTGCGCGTGATCGCGCCAATCGACGACACGCCGGCCGCGCGCGCCGGCGTCAAGGCGGGCGACGTCATCACTGCCATCGACGGCAAACCCTTCAAGCCCGACGAAGGCGACCAGTCCGGCCCGCTGCGCGGCGCGCCGGGCAGCAAGGTCACGCTGACGATCGTGCGCGAAGGCAAGGACAAGCCTTTCGATGTCACGCTGACGCGCGAAACCATCCGCGTGGCGAGCGTGAAGAGCCGCATGCTCGAGCCGGGTTACGGCTACGTGCGCATCAGCGCATTCCAGGCCGACACCGCGGCCGATTTCGAAAGCCAGCTCGAGAAGCTCAAGGCGCAGGGCGGCGGCAAGCTGCGCGGCCTGGTCATCGACCTGCGCAGCAATCCGGGCGGCCTGTTGACCTCGGCGGTGCAGATCGCGGACGACCTGCTCAACGAAGGCAAGATCGTTTCCACGCGCGGCCGCATCGCGATCAGCGACGCCGAGTTCGGCGCGACGCCGGGCGATCGCCTCGACGGCGCGCCGGTCGTGGTGCTGGTCGACGCGGGTTCGGCGAGCGCGGCGGAAGTCCTCGCCGGTGCGCTGCGCGACAACAACCGCGCACGCATTGTCGGCAGCCGCACCTTCGGCAAGGGCTCGGTCCAGACCGTGCTGCCGCTGGACAACGGCGATTCGGTGAAGCTCACCACCGCGCGTTATTACACGCCCAGCGGGAAGTCGATCCAGGCGCTGGGCATTTCGCCCGACGTCGTGCTGCAGCCGGGCAAGGACGCCGACAAGAGCATCCGCAACTTCAGCGAAGCCAGCCTGCCGGGCCACCTGCGCGGCGACGGCGAGAAGGACGGCGAGGAAGGCCAGCCCGGCCAGAACGCCGGCGACGTACTCGATGGCGATGCGCCGATCGCGGCGGCGCTGGTGGAACTCAAGAAGCCGGTGGCGAGCGCGGCGACGCCCGCGGCGAAGAAGAAGTGAGGCGCGCGCGCCGCGTCAGCGCGGCGCTTCGCCAATCAACCCGCACGCCAGCCGGATCGGTGCACGCGAGGCGACCGCCAGCGTGTCCTGGAACATCGTGCAATCGAGCAGATTGTCGGGCGACGAACGCCGGCCCGAATAGACGTTGATGTTGACCTGCGGAGCGTCGGGCGCCTCCGTCCAGGCGAGTTGCTTCGCATCGAACGCGGCGGCTGGGAAATGCGCGATGGGCATGCCGTCCAGTTGTGCGCCCTGGAGTTCAACCTGCTTGCGATGCAGCGTCAGCCAGGGGTTTTCGCTGCCCTGCACGTGCTCCGCCTGCGCTTGGGCGCTCGGGTCACCGAAGTAATCGGCGCTGACGATCAGCGATTCGTGCTGTGATACGAGGCGTTCACGCGCGGCGGGCGTCAGCGTAATCTCGACACTGAAGGCGTTCGATGTCGCAGCGGGTGTCGCCTCCTTCGGTGACGACTCCGGCACGCGTTCGCACGCCGCGATCCCTGCGATTGACGCGGCGACCATCCACGCGCGCACGATCGTCCGCATCGATCGCCTCAGCGCGGCTTGCCCGGCAGCGGGAACGGCGTGACGACCTTCTCGCCCGTGGTCGCGTCGCGGATCGCCGACTGCCCTTTGCGCTCGACTTCCTCGATGCGCACGATGCTGTGCATCGGCAGGTGCAGCGCGCGCGTGTTGCCGAACTCGTCGCGCAGGCGTTCTTCGGTGGGATCGATTACCACGCCGTCGTGCACGTCGAACACCAGTTCGCTCACTTCGGTGAAACCCCACAGCGCGCCCGAGGCGACGTTGCGTGCGTAGACCTCGTACACCTTGCCGGCGTTGAGGAAGGTCACCTTGTAGAGCGGCTTGGACATGTCGGACTTCGCGATGGCGGAGCGGGTTGCACGCTGACGATGGGGTCGCGCGCCGCGTCAATCAAGCCGCTGCAGTCCCGCCTCAGAGCCCGCGCCGACGCCGCATGCGCCGCGCGATGCCGGCGCGGGCGATCAGCGCGAAGACGCCACCGAATGCAAAGCCGGCCAGGTGTGCCGACCAGGCGACCGCGCCGAAAGCCGGCCCGATGAAGGTGAAGACGAGTTGCAGCAGCGCCCACACGCCGATCAGCAGCGGCGCGGGCACCTTCACGAACTGCAGGAACAATCCCAGCGGCACCACGACGCCGAGCTTCGCGGCAGGAAACAGCGCCAGATACGCGCCGATCAGCGCCGACACCGCGCCGCTCGCGCCGATGATCAGCCGGTCCGGCGTGCCGATGGCGATCACCGCGGCCAGGTTCGCGACCGCGCCGCCGAGCAGGAACAGCACCAGCAGCCGCCACGGGCCCATCGCGCGTTCTGCCGGCAGCCCGAAGATCAGCAGGAACACCAGGTTGCCGAGCAGGTGCGCCCAGTCGGCATGAAGGAACAGCGCGGTGACCAGCCGCCACAGGCTGCCGGTGCGGATCGACTGCCACCAGGCCTCCGGCGAGGCCAAACCGCCGGAGAGGGCACCCCATTCCATCAGCAGCCGGCGCTGCTCCGCGCCGGGCATCAGCTCGACGGTGATGAAGCTCAGCCACAGCAGGCTGAAGAGGACGGGCGTGGCCCAGCGCAGCGGGATGCGCTCCCGGCCGGGGATCGTCACGAACACCGGAACGGGCCTCCCCCATTCAGCATCCGAACACCGCCCGGACGCGAGAAAAAGCCTGTTTTACAAGTGCGGACGGGCATGCCGCTATTGTTAGCCTCGGGTTAAAAGCCGGGTTATAGTGCATACGGCGTCGTACGTCGGGAGGGGTTTCCGGCGATTTGTGGCGACCGACCGGACCGGCCGGGTCGCCATGTCGATGGCGCGGCCTGAAGAAGACGAAAAAATACTCCATTGGAGACTACACGCATGCAACACGCTTCTCGTTTCATCCAGCTGTCGGCGCTCGCCTTCGGCATCGCCGGCGCGCTGGCCGTTGGCCAGGCACAGGCTTCGGGTTTCCAGCTGAAGGAAAACAGCGTCAAGTCCATGGGCGCTGCGTTCGCCGGTGCGGGCGTCAACGAGACCGACTCCTCGGTCGTCGCCAACAACCCGGCCACGATGGCGCGTTTCAGCGGCACCACGATGCAGGTCGACGTCACCGCGATCGACCTCAGCTACGAATTCAAGGGCACCGGCACCGACGCGCTCGGCCGTCCGATGACCGGCGGTAACGGCGGCGATGCCGGCGACATCGCGGCCGTGCCGGCCCTGTCGGTCATCCACAAGCTCGACAACGGCCTGGCGTTCGGCGCCATGGTCAGCGCGCCGTTCGGCCTGAAGACCGAGTACGACAACGACTGGGTCGGCCGCTACTACGCCCACACCTCCGACGTCGAGATCGTCGACCTGACCCTGGCGGCCGCGCTGGACATCGTGCCGGACCGCTTTTCGGTCGGCGCCGGCATCATCTACTCGCGCGCCGACGTGACGCTGTCGAAGTCGGTCGACTTCGGCTCGCTGCTGTTCTCCAACCCGGCCACCCGCCCGCTGCCGTTCGCGCGTCCGCAGGCCGCTGACGGCTTCGCCGAGATCCAGGGCGACGACACCGGCTTCGGCTGGACCGTGGGCGCCAACCTCAAGCCGACCGACAAGCTGGCCATCGGCGTGAGCTACCGCTCCGAGATCGACTACGAACTGGAAGGCACCGCCGACTGGACCGTGCCGGGCAACGTCGCCGCGGTGTTCGCCGCCAGCCCGACCACGCGTCCGCTGTTCCAGGACGGCGCCGCGCTGGCCAAGCTGACCACGCCGTCGGTGCTGAACGTCGACCTGCGTTACGACTTCACCGACAGCTTCTCGATGATGGCTTCGTACGCCGAGACCGGTTGGGAATCGCTGCGCGAAGTGCGCATCGAGTTCGCGAACCCGGATCCGGATTCGGTCGAGCCGTTCAACTGGAAGGACACGACGTTCGCCTCGCTCGGCGCCGAGTACAAGCTCAACGAATCGTGGACGCTGCGCGGCGGTGTCGCGTACGACGAAACCCCGACGCACATCGAAACCCGCACGCCGCGCCTGCCGGACGCGAACCGCATGTGGTACTCGCTGGGCGCCAGCTGGGCCGCCACGCAGGCGCTGGAAGTGAACTTCGGCTACACCCGCATCGAGCCGAACTCGCCGAAGATCGACCTGCATTCGGAAACCTCGCTCCAGACCCTGGTCGGTCCGTTCGACGGCGCGGCCAACCTGTACGGCGTCTCGGCGCAGTACAAGTTCTGATCCAACGCGTCATGCTGCATCGAAAGGCCCCGCTTCGGCGGGGCTTTTCTTTTGTGCTTCATTCGAAGCGGTTCGTGCGCACCGCAGCCGGCGCGAGTTTGGCGGGCGAGGCGAGGCAGCCGATCGGTTCGGAGTGCGATGTTGCTATCGAGCAGGAGGCCGGCTTGCACTCCTGCGATGCGGTGCGCACGTATGCGCCTTCATCGCAACGCGGTGCGTCCCGCGCGACGGCGGGGCCCTGCACGATCGCGCCGCTTTTCAGCAGGGTCGCGTCGCGTTGCACGGACGCATCCTGTTGTGGCCGCGGAGCCGCGCGCGCGAACAGCCATCCCGAAAACGCTGCCGCACCCGCCAGCATGAGGGCGCCCGACCATCCGAGCCATGTGCGTCGACGGTGTCGGGTAGACGGCGGCGCCGGCGTCGCATAATCCTGGGCGGGCGCGGGCGCGGGCGATGCGCTCGCCGAATCCAATTCCAGTACGGGCGCGATCCACTGGTAACCGAAGCGCGGCACGGTCCGGATCGCGCGCTGCAATGCTCCCGAATCGCCCAGCGCCTTGCGGGCGCGCAGCATCGTTTGCGCGACGACCATGTCGGTGACTTCGACGCGCCCCCACACGGCCGCGATCAGTTCGTCGCGACCCACTGCGCGGTCGCGATGCATGACGAGGTAGGCGAGGCAATCGAACGATTTCGGCGGCAGCGCCACGCGCTCGCCATCGCGGAGCAGGTCGCGCGACGGCGGATCGATCTCGAACTCCTGGAAGCGATACCTCGTGCGTCGCATGCGCCGGTGTCCTGTACATGCACCGATGCGCGATGCCTCGGGCCCGTTCCCGATGCTATGCGAGGCGTTCGTCCGCGAGGCGAGTTGAACGCCGCCTGCACGACGCAAATCGCAAAGAAAAAGTCTCACTAAACGGCGACGGGCGCAATGCAGGCCGCATCGCGCCCATGCCGTTCCATCAATTCGTTCTTGCCCGCACGAGCACGCCCGCCGCGTCGGCCGTGACCACGACCTTGAAGTAGTAGCGCCCCTTCGCGGGCGACGTCACGTTGAGGACCTGGTTCGTGCCGGGTCGTACCGACGCGCCGATGTTCGACGCCGGCATCGGTTCGGATTCGTAGTTGAGGTACGCCGCGAGCGTGCCGCGGCCGCTGTAGCTGGTGAACTCCAGACGGCTCCGGCCTTCGGGAACGTCGATCGCGTAGATCACGCTTTGACCCGCGGCCAGCGGCGGCATCGACTCGACGACGTTGTCGGTCAGCGGCACCGACTGGATCGGCTGGCCGAATCGCTTGGCACGATCCACTGCGGCCGCCGCGTCGACGATGCCCGCGCCGATGGTGCGATCCGGCTTCGTCGGGAACGGACGCGCCGACGACACCAGCAAGCCCTCGACCTGCGCCGGTGTCAGCGGCATAGCGGCCACGCTCTGCATCAGCGCGACGATGCCCGAGACATGCGGCGTTGCCATCGACGTACCGGTCATGCCGACGTAGCGGTCGCCCTCGGGCACGGTCGCGCCGGTGTTGTGCGTCGACCAGATGTAGCCGTTCGGCGAGCCTTCGACGCCCGCGCCGCCCGGCGCGGCAACGTCGACGCCGCTGCCGTAGTTCGAGTAACCCGCGCGCTGTCCGCTGTAACCGGTGGCCCCGACCGCCACCACGCGAGCGCAACTCGCGGGCGAGTGACCGACGACATCGGCGTTGTCGTTGCCCGCCGCAACCACGACCGTGGCGCCAAGCGATACCGCCTTGTCGATCGCCGCCTGCGTGTCGGCATCGCACGCGTGCGAGCCGCCAAGGCTCATGTTGATGACCTCGGCGGGATTCGGGTTGTCCGGCACGCCGTCGATGTGGCCGCCGGCCGCCCACACGATCGCGTCGTTGATGTCGGAGGTGTAACCGCCGCAGCGGCCAAGCACGCGCACCGGCACGACCTTCGCGTCGTAGGCCACGCCCGCGCCGCCGATGCCGTTGTTGGTGACTTCGGCGATGGTTCCCGACACATGCGTGCCGTGCCAGCTGCTGCTGCTCGCGGTCGAGCCCGCGCCGCACTGGCCGGCGACGGTGAAATCGCCCAGGTCCCATCCGCCCGGCACGCGATCGTCGGTAGCGCGCCCCGAGACTTCGTGGTCCGTGATGAAGTCGTAGCCCGGCAGCAGGTTCGCGGCGAGGTCGGCGTGATTCGTCGCGCCGGTATCGAGCACCGCGACCACGACACCCGCGCCGGTCGCACCCGCATTCCACGCGCTCGTGACACGCGCGCCGCCGGCGCCGGTGCCGTAGTGCCACATCTGGTGCGTGGCGAGCATCGGATCGTTCGGCATCGCGGTCGGGCGCATCAGGCGATCGACGCTCACCGATGCGACGTTCGGATCGCTGGCGATCGCGCGCATCAGCGCTTCGGCCTGCGTGCGGTCCAGGCGTTGCGATGCGCGCACGACGCGGCGGCCGGTCGCGGTGGTGCGCAGCGAGTCGATGCGCAAAGCAGCGGCGCCGCGCAGGCCCGCGATACGCGCGCCCATCTGCGGGCGCGCGCGCTCGGCGGCGGCGTTCATCGCGCGCTGGCTTGCGGCCGGCTGCGTGCGTTCGGCGCTGCCGTCGCGATATTTGACGATGAAGCGGGGAGAGACGGTGGCGTCGTCGATCGACGCCAAATCGATCGTGCCTGCGAATGCGGGGACGCAGGCAGCGGCGATCAGGAGGCTCAACAAGGTGCGGCGGAACGTCATGCGGTATTCCTCGAATGGACGTGCGGAAGGACGGCGCCCGCGACGGGCGCCGTTGCGATACGGAGCGGATTTACAGGTCGATGCCGAAGCCGACGCCGGCGGCGTTGTCGTCGCTGCTGAAGGCGCCGCCGATGGAGAACGAGGCGCGGTCGCCGATGGCCTTCGAATAGCCGATCGACAGCGCGCTTTCGCCGTTCTGCCAGCCGGCACCGACGCCGATGCGGCCGCGTGGGCTGCGCGAGTTCGCCGCGTTGATCGACATGTTCATCATCGCCGCGCTCATCGCGCCCTGGCGGTCGATGCGTTCGTCCTGTTTGCCGAGGCGATAACCCACGTCATCGCGCAGCTGCGTGAACTCGTCGCTCATCGCCTGGTAGCGGCTGTCGGTGTACGCATTGGCGCGCGAAAGCGTCTGCGCGTCGCCGGCCTGCACCTGCTGCACGTTGGCGGCGTCGTGTGCGTTGACCCCGTCGGCGACCTGCGTGACGCGGCGTTGCGTCTGCGCGTTGCCGACCGATACGGTGTCGGCCTCGTTCGCGACCGAGCCGTGGCCCAATGCGACGGCATTGTCGGCCGTGGCTGAAGCGCCCTGTCCGATGGCCGTGCCCGATTCGGCGGTGACGCTCGCATCGGCGCCGATGGCGACCGCATTCGCCGCGCGCAGGGTCACCGTGGCGTTGCTGCCCACCGCGGTGCTGCCGTCGGCCTGCACCGATGCACCGGTGCCGATGGCGGTGTCGTTGGCGCTCATCGCGACGCTGCTCTCGCCCACCGGCAAACCTGCGCCGGCGCCCACGGGCACGTCGCTGTGTGCGCCGCCCAGATGATTCTCGACGAAGGTGAGGCGATCGCCGAGGCCGGCGATTCCAGCGTCGATCGCATCGAACGCCTGCGCAACCGTGTGGTACTGCGCGCCGAACAGGTTGAACGTCGGCGCGCTCATCAGCCCGTTGGCGTCGAACGCCGCACCGCCGCCGAAGCCGGCGAGCACGGAGCCGAGCTGCTCGACGTTGACGGCGTCGGTTCCGACGATGCCCGCGCGCAGGTTGGCGATCGTCGTACCGGTCGTGCCGCCGAGCGTGACCTTGTCGCGCGTGGCCGGGTCGTCGTACTTCACCGCCGCGTCGTCGAGCGTGCCGATGGTGTCGTCGAACTGCGCGATCGCCGTGTTGAGCTGCGCGACGTTGACCGCGTCGGTGTCTTCGGTGCCGGCGGCGACGTTGGCGATCTGGCGTTCGTGGCCGGCCGAGCCGACGGATAAGGTGCCGGCGCGATCGGCAATGGCACCGGCGCCGATCGCGACGCTGTCGTCGGCGAGCGCAATCGCGCCGCTGCCGAGCGCGGTGGATCGCGCGGAATCGGCGACGGCGTAGCTGCCGACCGCGGTGCTTTCGATGCCGCCGGCGAACGCGTTGAAGCCCAGCGCGCTGCTTGCGATGTCGGTCGCGAAGGCGTTCGCGCCGACCGCTACGGCGTTGTCGGCTCCGGCGTAGGCATAGGCGCCCGTTGCGGTGGCGTAGTCGCCGAAGGCCTGCGCGCCGTTGCCGACGGCGGCAGCGTTGGTGCCATCGGCCTGTGTCGAGCTGCCGACAGCCAGCGTGCCGATGCCGGCCGCGGACGCATCGTGACCGAAGGCGACCGCGTCGTCGGACATCGCCTCGGCGTTGCTGCCGAAAGCCATCGCGTTGGAAATATCGCCGCCGCCGCTGTTGCCGACGTGCGCGCCCATGCCGATCGCCGTACTGCTCGTGCCACTGCCGCCCCAGACTTCCGCGCCTGCACCGATCGCGATGTCGTTGCGCCAGGTGCTCAGCGCGCCATTGCCGAGCGCAAGGCTGTCGACGCCCCACGCGACGCTGTCGACGCCGATCGCCACGGTGCCGGCATCGCGCGCCAGGCTGCGCAGGCCCAACGCGACGCTGGCGTGGCCTTCGCCGTGCGACAGAAAGCCGACGGCCACCGCGCCGTTGATTTTGGTCGGATCCAGGCTGCGATAGCCACCAATCGCGCTGCCCGGCGCGGGTGGATGATCGCTATCGCGGTCGTTAGTCAGCGCGGCCGGGCCGATGGCCGTGTCGTAGTTTGCGGTCGTGTATGAAGCCGATCCCAGCGCTTGCGAACCCAGTCCCGAGGCGACCGCGCGTCCGTAGGAACTCGTACCGGCCGTCGGCTTCGGGGCGGCGCCGAAGGCCGTATTCCAGTCGAGGTATCCGCCGAGCGCGGTCGAGCCGGACGCGATGGCATACGCCGATGTGCCGACGGCCGTGGACGTCTTGCCGTACGCGATGGCGCTGGCGCCGATGGCGGTGCCGTAGTTGTAGACCGCGGCCGCGCCGGAGCCGATGACGGTGTTGTACTGGTCCCTCACCGGCGCCTCGTAGGTGCGATAGCCGGTGCCGGGTTCGAGGACGTAACGGCCGTCCTCGTCCGTGATGGGCATGATGGTGTCGCCCATCGTCTGCGCGCCGTTGCCGATCACGACGTTGCTGGTGCCCTGCGACGCGGCGCCGGTACCGATCACGGTGGAGTTGGTCGCCGGACCCGGGTCGAACACCACGCCGCGGTCGCCCCAGCCGATGACCAGGCTGGCGACCTTCGCCTCCGCGCGTGCGTTCGCGCCCATCACGATGGTGCCGTTGCCGTTCGCGCGTACGCCGTTGCCGATGGCGATGGCGTTCTGCACCGGAGCCGCAAGCGACGTCTGGACGCGCGTGGTGATGCCGTTGGTGGTCGAGGTCGTGCTGCCGGCGATCACCATTTCCGTGGTCGCGCCGGTGCCGAGGGCGATGTTGTTGGCACCGTTCGTGCGGGCCTGGTTCCCGATGGCGAGGCTGCCGGTCTGGTTACCGCTGGCCGGTGTCGGTGCAGTGGTGGTGGAGGTGGTCGGCGAACCTTGTGTGGTGGTCGTCGTGGTCGTGGTGCGCTGCGCCTGGGTCTGCGACTGGTTGCCGATGGCGATGCTGTTGTCGGGTTTGGCGACCGATCGCACGCCGATGGCGACGGCGCCGTTCCCAAGGGCCTGCGCCGCCGCGCCGATGGCCGTCGCGTTGTCGCCCTTCGCCCACGTGATCTCGTCCGGGTCGACCTGGCCGTCGCCGTCGAGGTCGATCCACGAGCCGATCGCCGTCGCGTTCGTGCCCGAGGCGGTGGTTTCGTCGCCGAGGGCGACCGAGCCGGAACCGGACGCCTTGGCGTCCGGACCACAGGCGAAGGCGTCTGCGCCTGTCGCGGTGCTGTCGATGGGCACCGGATTGTTCGCGTCGTCGTACAGCTGGCAGTTGCCGCCGGCGAAAGCGGGCGTGGCGAGCGCGGACAGGAGCGCGAAGGTCAGGAGGCGGCGTTGCGGTCGGGCGTACGTCGGCATCGGGGGCATGGCGGTACTCGCTGGTAGGAAGGACGCCCGGACGGCGTCGTCCGGGCGAACCCCAACCGTTGCTTCCGCCCCCGTGCTCGGCTTGAAAGCGCCATCACAGGCGGCCTCGCCGGATCACAGACCGTTCAAAAGACCGCGACAGGCCCATCAAATCCTGTAGGAATGCCCGAAGCGCCACACGGAACTTTCCGAACCGCGGGGCAAATCCCCCACAAACGAAAACGGCCCCGGCGTGTGCCGGAGCCGTTCGGACTTCGATGCGGGCGGCCAGAGGCGCGCCCGCGAGGCTCAATCGCCCAGCGTCAGCAGCGAGGCGTTGCCGCCGGCGGCGGTCGTGTTGACGGTGATCGTCTTCTCGGTCGCAAAGCGCGGCAGGTAGTGCGGGCCGCCGGCCTTCGGACCGGTGCCCGACAGGTTCTGGCCGCCGAAGGGCTGCACGCCGACGACCGCGCCGATCTGGTTGCGGTTGACGTAACAGTTGCCGACCTTGATACGCGAGGCGATCTTCTCGATCGTCTCGTCGATGCGCGAATGGATGCCCAGCGTCAGGCCGTAGCCGGTCGCATTGATCTGGTCGATCACCGCGTCGAGCTGGTCGGCCTTCCAGCGGATCACGTGCAGCACCGGCCCGAAGATTTCCTTGTGCAGCTGGTCCAGCGACTTGAGCGTGTACGCGCGCGGGGCGAAGAAGCTGCCGTTCGCGGCGTCGGCATCGAGCGCGACCTCGGCGACCTTCGTCGCTTCACGGTCCATGCGTTCGGCGTGGTCGCGCAGCATCTTCAGCGCATCCTCGTCGATCACCGGGCCGACGTCGGTCGACAGCAGGCCCGGATCGCCGACCTTCAGCTCGGCCATCGCGCCGGCGAGCATGGTGGTGACCTTGTCGGCGATGTCGTCCTGCACGAACAGCACGCGCGCGGCCGAGCAGCGCTGGCCGGCAGAGGTGAACGCCGAGGCGATCGCGTCCTTCACCACCTGTTCCGGCAGCGAGGACGAGTCAGCGATCAGCGCGTTCTGGCCGCCGGTTTCCGCGATGAGCACGCCAATGGCCGCGTCGCGCGCGGCGAGCGCGCGGTTGATCGCGCGCGCGGTGTCGGTCGAACCGGTGAACGCGACGCCGGCGATGCGCGGATCCTTCGTCAGCGCGGCGCCGACGGTGGCGCCGTCGCCCGGCAGGAACTGCACGACCGCTTCCGGCACGCCGGCTTCGCGCAGCAGCTTCACCGCGTAGTAGCCGATCAGGTTGGTCTGCTCGGCGGGCTTGGCGAGCACGCTGTTGCCGGCGGCGAGCGCGGCGGCGACCTGGCCCAGGAAGATCGCCAGCGGGAAGTTCCACGGGCTGATGCAGACGAACACGCCGCGGCCGGACAGCTGCAGCGTGTTGGATTCGCCGGTCGGGCCCGGCAGCGGCTCGATCGCGAACTGCTTGCGCGCCTGCGCGGCGTAGTAGCGCAGGAAGTCGACGGCTTCGCGCACTTCGGCCACGCCATCGGGGATCGACTTGCCGGCCTCGCGCGTGCACAGCGCGATGTACTGCGGCATGCGCTGTTCGAGCAGGTCGGCCGCGTGCTCCAGGATCGCGGCGCGGCTCGCGGCCGGCGTCATGTTCCACGCATCGTGGGCGGCCACCGCGTTCTGCACGGCCTTCTCGACCGTGGCGCTGTCGGCGGCCTTCCACTGCCCGACGACCTGGCGGCGGTCGGCCGGGTTGGTCACGGCGATGTCGGGGCCGGCGGGATTCGCGCCCGGCACGAGCGGCGTGGCGCGCCACTCGCTGCGAGCGGCGGCGTTGACCTGCTCGGCGAGCGTGCGCAGCTGGTCGTCGTTGGCGAGGTTGATGCCCATGGAGTTGGTCCTGTCGATGCCGAAGCTGCGGTACAGATCGAGCGGCTGCGGGATGCGCGGGTGCGCGATGGATTCGAATGCGGAGACGGTGGCGACCGGATCCTGCACGAGGTCATCGATGGCGATGTCCTCGTCGGTGATGCGGTTGACGAAGCTGGAGTTGGCGCCGTTCTCGAGCAGGCGGCGCACCAGGTACGGCAGCAGGTCCTCGTGCGAACCGACCGGCGCGTACACGCGGCACGGCACGTCCAGGCGATCGGCCGGGATCACCTCGGCGTACAGGTCGTCGCCCATGCCGTGGAGCTTCTGGAATTCGAAGTGCTTCGCGCGGCCCATCGACTTCGCGCGCTGGTGGATCGTCGCGATCGTCTGCGCGTTGTGCGTGGCGAACATCGGATAGATGGCATCCGACGCTTCAAGCATGCGGCGCGCGTTGGCGAGGTAGCTCACGTCGGTGTTCGGCTTGCGCGTGAACACCGGGTAGCCAGGCTGGCCTTCGACCTGCGCGCGCTTGACCTCGCTGTCCCAGTAGGCGCCCTTCACCAGGCGCACCGGGATGCGGCGGCCGGTGCGGCGGGCGAGGTCGGCGATGAAGTCGATCGCCTCCGGCGCACGCTTCTGGTACGCCTGGATCGCCAGGCCGTAGCCTTCCCAGCCGTCGAGCGAGGCGTCGGAATACGCGGCGGCGATGACGTCGAGCGACAGCTCCAGACGGTCGGCTTCCTCCGCGTCGACCGTGAAGCCGATGCCGTAGGACCTGGCCATCTGCGCCAGTTCCAGCACGCGCGGCACCAGTTCCGACATCACACGCGCGCGCTTGGCGTGCTCGTAGCGCGGATGCAGCGCCGAAAGCTTCACCGAGATCGAGGGCGCGGCGAAGACGTCCTTGCCCTTGAAGTCGCCGCTCTTGCCGATCGCGTGGATCGCATCGCGATAGGCCTGCAGGTAACGCAGCGCGTCCTTCGTGGTGAGCGCGCCTTCGCCGAGCATGTCGAAGGAGTAGCGGTAGGCGGCGTTGCCGTTCTTCTGCGATCGGGCGAGCGCCTCGCCGATCGTGCGGCCCATCACGAACTGGTGGCCCATGATCTTCATCGCCTGGCGCACGGCCAGGCGGATCACCGGCTCGCCGACGCGGCCGAGCAGGCGCTTGAAGGCGCCGTGCACGTCGCGCTTGGTCTCGTCGGCCAGGTCGACCAGATGGCCGGTCAGCATCAGGCCCCAGGTCGAGGCGTTGACCAGCACCGAGTCCGACTGGCCCATGTGCTTCTTCCAGTCCGCATCGCCGAGCTTGTCGCGGATCAGCTTGTCGGCGGTCTCCTGGTCCGGAATCCGGAGCAGCGCCTCGGCCACGCACATCAGCAGCACGCCTTCCTCGCTGCCCAGGTCGTACTGGCGCATGAAGGCCTCGATCGCGCCCTGGTCCTTGGCGCGCGCGCGGACGCGGCGGACCAGGTCCGCGGCGGTCGCCTGGGCGGCGATGCGGTCGGCTTCGGGCAGGCGGGCGCGGTCGAGCAGGGCGCGCACGTGGCTGGCTTCGTCGCGAACCCAGCCGGCGGTGATCGCGGCACGGGGCGCGGCGGGCGGGGGCGGGAGTTCGGGGCTGATCAGCGCGTGCGGCGCCGGCGGGCCGTCGCTGGCGACGGCGTGGGCGGAATGGATGGTCATCGGGGGCCAGGGACAGCCTTGGGAAGCCCGATAGTCTAGAGCGTTCCGGTCGCCGGAGGCGTTGCGCGCCCGGGCTGCTAGGTTGCGGATGCAAGGGGGAAGATTCGTTACCGCATCGGGCGGGATTGCGAAATTTGCCTACTATTCCGCAAGCTTTGACGGCTGCGGTTGTTGGTGGCGTTCACGGTCGGTAAACTAAGCGGTTCCGCGGGGCGGTTTTTTGGTTCCCTTTCTTGGGTCCCTCCTGGGCTGTGATGCCCGCTGCCTCCGGTCGCGGATGAGCCCGCAAGCCAAGCCGAACGGCTCAGCCAGTCCAGTACATCCAACTCAGCGTCTTTCTGGGGCTCGAACAGATGAAAGCCGGTCGTTTCAAGCAGTGGGGCGCGGGCATCGCCGCGATGGCGCTGCCGGTCCTTGCCAGTGCGCAGGCGGCCGATCCCAAGCGGTGGCAGCTCAACATGGGCCAGGGCGTGACCGTCCAGTCGGCCAACGCCTACAGCGCGCACATGTTCGCCCTGTGGGTGTGCGTGATCATCGGCATCCTGGTGTTCGGCGCCATGGCCTACGCCATGTTCAAGTTCCGCCATTCCAAGGGCGCGGTGCCGGACAAGGACTTCACCCACAGCACCAAGCTGGAAGTCATCTGGACCGTGGTCCCGGTCGTGCTTCTGGTCCTGATGGCGTTCCCCGCCACCAGCAAGCTGATCAAGATGTACGACACCCGCAACGCCGAGATGACCGTCAAGATCACCGGCTACCAGTGGATGTGGAAGTACGACTACCTCGGCGAGAACGTCGGCTTCACCAGCCGCCTGGACCGCAAGAGCGACCAGATCCGCCAGTCCGGCAAGGACGCGCGCGACGCCGACCATCCGCATTACCTGCTCGACGTCGACAACGTCCTGGTGCTGCCGACCGAGACCAAGATCCGCTTCGTGATCACCGCCGACGACGTCATCCACGCGTGGTGGGTGCCGGCGCTGGGCTGGAAGCAGGACGCGATCCCGGGCATCGTCAACGAGGCCTGGACCGACATCAAGGAGCCGGGCATCTACCGCGGCCAGTGCGCGGAACTGTGCGGCAAGGACCACGGCTTCATGCCGATCGTGGTCAAGGCCGTGCCGAAGGCCGAGTACCAGCAGTGGCTCGCAGCGCAGAAGGCGAAGAATGCCCCCGCGCCGGCCCCGGCTCCGGCCGCCACGCCCGCCGCTCCGGCCCAGCCGGAAGCGACCGCCCCGAATACCGACGCCACGGCCGCGACTGCTGAAAAGCAGGCGCCGGTCGCCGGCTGATCGTCCCGAATCCTGAGGTAGCCATGGCCGTCACGCACGCTGACACCCATCACCACGATGACCACGCCCACAAGCAGGGCTTCATCGAGCGTTGGTTCTTCTCGACCAACCACAAGGACATCGGGACGCTGTACCTGATCTTCAGCTTCATCATGTTCATCATCGGCGCAGGCATGTCGGTGGTGATCCGTGCGGAGCTGATGAAGCCGGGCCTGCAGTTCGTCGAACCGATGTTCTTCAACCAGATGACCACCGTGCACGCGCTGGTCATGATCTTCGGTGGCGTCATGCCGGCCTTCGTGGGCCTGGCGAACTGGATGATCCCGCTGCAGATCGGCGCGCCGGACATGGCGCTGCCGCGCATGAACAACTGGTCCTTCTGGATCCTGCCGTTCGCCTTCACGATGCTGCTGCTCACGCTGTTCCTGCCGGGCGGCGCTCCGGCCGGCGGCTGGACGCTCTATCCGCCGCTCTCGCTGCAGGGCGGCAGCAACGTGGCCTTCGCGATCTTCGCCATCCACATGATGGGCATCAGCTCGATCATGGGCGCGATCAACGTCATCGCCACCGTGCTGAACATGCGCGCGCCGGGCATCGACCTGCTGAAGATGCCGATCTTCTGCTGGACCTGGCTGATCACCGCGTTCCTGCTGATCGCCGTGATGCCGGTGCTCGCCGGTGCCGTGACGATGCTGCTGACCGACAAGTTCTTCGCCACCTCGTTCTTCAACGCGGCCGGCGGCGGCGACCCGGTGATGTTCCAGCACATCTTCTGGTTCTTCGGCCACCCCGAGGTCTACATCATGATCCTGCCGGCGTTCGGCGTCGTGTCGGAGATCATCCCGACCTTCAGCCGCAAGCCGCTGTTCGGCTACCAGGCCATGGTGTACGCGACCGCGTCGATCGCGTTCCTCTCGTTCATCGTGTGGGCGCACCACATGTTCACCGTCGGCATGCCGCTCGGTGGCGAGATCTACTTCATGTTCGCCACGATGCTGATCGCCGTGCCGACGGGCGTGAAGGTGTTCAACTGGGTGACCACGATGTGGCGCGGCTCGATCTCGTTCGAGGCGCCGATGCTGTGGGCGATCGCGTTCGTGATCCTGTTCACCATCGGTGGTTTCTCGGGCCTGATGCTCGCCATCGTCCCGGCGGACTTCCAGTACCACGACACCTACTTCGTGGTGGCGCATTTCCACTACGTGCTGGTGACCGGCGCGCTGTTCTCCATCATCGCCGCCACGTACTACTGGTGGCCGAAGTGGACCGGTCGCATGTACAGCGAGGGTGCGGCGAAGTTCCATTTCTGGTGGACGATGATCTTCGTCAACCTGCTGTTCTTCCCGCAGCACTTCCTGGGCCTGGCCGGCATGCCGCGCCGCATCCCGGACTACAACGTCGTGTTCGCGGACTGGAACCTGGTCAGCTCGATCGGCGCGTTCGGCATGTTCGTCACGCCGTTCATGATGGCCTTCATCCTGTGGCGCTCGAAGGCCGTGGGCGTCAAGGCAGAAGCCCGCGCCTGGCCGACCGCGCGTGGCCTGGAGTGGACCGTGCCGAGCCCGGCGCCGCACCACACGTTCTCGACGCCGCCGGTCATCAAGGATGGCGATCTGGCGCACGGCGACATCACGCATTGATGCGTTGAAGGCGCGGAGGTGTTCGGCCGAACGCCGGATCCTCCGCTCCGACACGGACAGGCACCGACCATGAACCAGCCCGCCCACAACCCCGACGAAATCGCAGCGCGCCGAAAGGCCGCGCGTCGCACGGCGCTGTGGGTGGCGGCGATCGCGGTGGCGGTGTACGTGGTGTTCATCGCGATGAACACGGTGGGCAAGTGAACGGCGCGCAGGGCCAGCATGAATCCGCACCGGCAGCACCGGCGCGCAAGAGCGCGGGCCTGGCGAAGATGGTCGTCGTCGCGATCGGCGCGTTTGCACTGACCTTCGCGCTGGTGCCGCTGTACCGCATCGCGTGCGAGAAGGTGTTCGGCATCCGTCTGGAACGCACCGCGTCGGAAGGCGTGCAGGACGCGACCGCCGCCGCGAAGCGCGTGATCACCGTGCAGTTCGACGGCGGCGTCAATTCGAAGCTGCCATGGGACTTCTCGCCCAACCAGGTCACGATGCAGGTCGTGCCGGGCGAGCTGTACGAAACCACGTACCACGCGCGCAACACCTCCGAGCGCACCGTCGTCGGCAGCGCCGTTCCGTCGGTGGCGCCGGCGCGCGCGTCGGGCTACTTCAGCAAGACCGAATGCTTCTGCTTCACCGCCCAGACGCTCAAGGCCGGCGAAGTGCGCGACATGCCGGTGCGCTTCATCGTCGATCCGAACCTGCCGGCCGACGTGAAGACCATCACCCTGTCATATACCTTCTTCAAGAACGACACGCTCACCGCGCAGGCGCAGGGAACGGCACAGGCCGCGCCCGTCCCGCTGTCGGCACCGTGACCCTTTCCTTGCAATCGCATCACTGACTGGAACGCCGACATGGCCCAATCCCACTCGCCGGACGCCAACACCTACTTCGTGCCGCATAGCAGCCGTTGGCCGTTCCTCGGATCGATCGCGCTGTTCACCACCATGGTCGGCATCGCCAGCTGGTTCAACGAGGTCAGCTGGGGCAAGCCGGTGTTCTTCTTCGGCATCGCGCTGATGATCGGCGTGCTGTTCGGCTGGTTCAGCGACGTCGTGCGCGAGTCGGTGCGCGGCAACTACAACAAGCAGGTCGACACCTCGTTCCGCATGGGGATGATCTGGTTCATCTTCTCGGAAGTGATGTTCTTCGGCGCCTTCTTCGGCGCGCTGTTCTACGCCCGCCAGTACGCGATGCCGTGGCTCGGCGGTGAAGGCGACGGCGTGATGACCAACTCGCTGCTGTGGCCGGGCTTCTCGGCCGCGTGGCCGAGCAACGGCCCGGGCGATGTCGGCGGCGTGTACCAGACGATCCCGGCGTGGGGCCTGCCGCTGCTCAACACGATGATCCTGCTCACTTCGGGCATCACCGTCACCGTCGCGCACCACGCGCTGAAGGCCGGTCACCGCAAGCAGCTGCTGGTCTTCCTCGGCCTGACGGTGCTGCTGGGCGCGCTGTTCCTGTACTTCCAGGCGGAGGAGTACATCCACGCCTACACCGAGCTGAACCTGACGCTGGGTTCGGGCATCTACGGCTCGACGTTCTTCATGCTCACCGGTTTCCACGGCGCGCACGTCACGCTCGGCACGATCATGCTGGCGGTGATCTGGTTCCGCTGCCTGAAGGGCCACTTCACCAAGGACAACCACTTCGCGTTCGAAGCGGTCGCCTGGTACTGGCACTTCGTCGACGTGGTCTGGCTGGGCCTGTTCCTGTTCGTCTACGTGCTGTAAGCAGGGATTGGAGATTCGGGATTCGGGATTCGCAAGAACGACAGCCCGGATCTCCAACGCAAAAGGCGACGGCATTGCCGTCGCCCTTTTTGCTTTTGCGAATCCCTAATCTCTAATCATGAATCCCGAATCACGAATCCCGGCGTGTCACGGCCCGCCGTGGAACTTGATCCAGCCCATGTAGTTGGCGAGCACGACCAGCAGGATCAGCGCGACGGACAGCGCGATGCGACGGGTGAGCGCGTTCACCGTGCGCTTGCTCTCGCCCTTGTCCACGAGCATGTAGTAGAGGCCCGCGCCCAGGTTCCAGAGGATGACGATCAGGAAGGCGATGATCAGCAGTGTCTTGAGCGAATCGTTCATGGCGGCCTCGAACGCGCCCCCGTCTGGGGCGTGCCGGCCATTATGGCGCCGCGCGGCGGGGAAGTCGTGAGCCGCACGCGTACGCTCGTCGTCGGCTGGAGCGCGGCGCTGGTCGCGATCGCGCTGTTCGCCAACCTCGGCCTGTGGCAATCGCGCCGCGCCGTCGAGAAGCAGGCGATGCTCGATGCCGCCACCGCGGTGATGGCCGATCGCACGCCGCGTCCGCTGTCGCTCGCCAGCGACCCCATCCGTGCACGCGATTACGACTGGGCCGTCGGGAGCGGCACGTTCGATGCGCGCGATGCCCTGCTGCTCGACAACCAGCAGCGCAACGGCCGCGCCGGCGTCCGCGTCTACCGCATCTTCGTGCCGGCGCAGGGCATGCCGATGCTGGTCGACCTCGGTTGGCTGCCGCTGTCGGGCGATCGCAAGTTGCCGCAGGTGCCGAACCTCGACGGGACGATCGAACTGCGCGGGCTGCTCGTGCCGCCGCCGTCGACCGGCCTCGCGCTCGGCCCGGCGCTGGTGAAGCAGGGCGACGCGTGGCTGATGACGCGCGTCGACCTCGCCGCCATCGCCAGCGAGACCGGCCTCTCCGTGCCGCTCGCGCCCCGCGTGCTGCGCCTGGATCCCGCGCTGCGCATCGGCTACGAGCGCGATCTGGAGCTGCTGCCCAACACGCTTCCGCCGGACCAGCATCGCGGCTATGCGCTGCAGTGGTTCGCGCTCGCCGCCGCGGTGCTCGCGACGGCGCTGATCCTCACTTTCCGCAAGCGCCGTCGGCCATAAGGAGTTCGCATGAGCGACGACACGACCCCGAACGACATCCGCAATCGCAACCGCAACCGCACGCTGTTGCTGCTGCTGTTCGCGATGTTCTTCGGCAGCATGCTGATCGCCGGCGCGCTGCGCTTCTCCGGCTGGCGTCCGTCCGGCACGAAGAACGTCGGCGAACTGCTCGATCCTCCTGGCGATGTCCGTGCGCTGACGCCGCGCCTGCTGTCGGGCGGCGATTACGCATGGAAGGCGAGCGAGCGCACGTGGCGCATTGTGGTCGCGCCGCCGGCCGATTGCGGCACCGAATGCGCCACGCTGGCGCGCGAGATCGAGACCGTCTGGCAGCTGTTCGGCAAGGACGCGGACGACGTGCACGTGCTGTGGCTGTGCCCGACCGACGCCTGCGCCTGGCCTGCCGGCGTGCCGCAACCGGCCACGCTGAAGCTGCTCGCGCCCGACGCCCAGCTGCGCGCCGGCCTGCCTCGCGTGGACGACGCGACCGTCGCGGCCACCAACGCGAGCGCGAGCACCAGCGGCCGCGGCGTTCCGGCCTACGTGATCGACCCCTACGGCTTCGTGATTCTGCGCTACGCTCCCGGCTTCGATCCGTCCGGCCTGCGCACGGACGTCGCCCGGCTGGTCAAGCTGAAGTGACCGGCACGCGACGAAGGAACAACGACAGGTTCTGATGAGCAGCATGACCATGCCCACCGAAGCCCGGGCCGGCTCGCGCCCCGCGGTTTACCGACATTTCCATCGCCTCGCCTGGCTGGCCGTCGCGCTCGCGTTCGGCGTGATCGTGTTCGGCGCGTTCGTGCGCCTGTCCAACGCCGGCCTCAGCTGCCCCGACTGGCCGACCTGCTACGGCCGCGCCGCGTGGCCGACCACTGCGCATCAGGTCGTCGACCACGCCGCCACCGCGATCCGTCCGGTCGAAGTGCACAAGGCGTGGCGCGAGCAGTTCCACCGCATGATCGCCGGCACGCTCGGCGTGCTCGTGCTCGGCCTGGCGCTGCTCGCCGCGCGCCGTCGCAAGTACGGCGTGGTGCAGGTGATCGCCGCGTCGGTGCTGGTCGGCATCGGCATTCCACTGTACATGCACGGCGAGCACGTCGCCGCCTCCGTGCTCGCCATCGCGGGCGAAGCGATCCTGCTGTTCGCCGCGCTGCGCTGGAGCAACGTCGACCTCGCGCGCGTGGCGTCGATCACGCTCGCGGTGATCATCTTCCAGGCGCTGCTGGGCATGTGGACGGTGACGTGGCTGCTCAAGCCCATTGTCGTGATGGGCCATCTGCTCGGCGGCCTGCTGACGTTCTCGCTGATCCTCTGGATGGCCTGGCGCGCGACGCACATCCCGATGCGCCTGGCCGAAGCGCAGCTCGTGCGCCGTCTGGTGATCGCCGGCGTCGTGCTGCTCGGCGTGCAGATCGCGCTCGGCGGCTGGACCAGCGCGAACTACGCCGCGCTCGCGTGCGGCAACGATTTCCCGACCTGCGTCGGCCAGTGGTGGCCGCGGCACGACTTCCGAGAAGCGTTCGTCCTGTGGCGCGGCATCGGCGTGGATTACGAGGGCGGCATCCTCGATGGCGAGGCGCGGATCGCGATCCAGCTCGCGCACCGCATGATGGCGATGGTCGTGTTCGTCTACCTGCTGTGGCTGGCCGTGCGCCTGATCCGCACGCCGGGCATGCGCGGCTGGGCGACGCTGCTGGGCTTGCTGCTGTTCGCGCAGATCGGCCTCGGCATCGCGAACGTGAAGCTCGGCCTGCCGCTGTCGGTCGCGGTGATGCACAACGCCGGCGCGGTGCTGCTGCTGTTCGTGCTGGTGTCGCTGCTGGCGCGCCTGCGCCAGCCGGAGCCGTGATGTCCGCCGCCATGCCGAAGGCCACCGCCAAGCAGTACTGGGACCTCACCAAGCCGCGCGTGGTCGCGCTGATCGTGTTCACTGCGCTGGTGGGCATGTTCCTCGCGGTGCCGGGCCTGCCGCCGCTGCGCGAATCGGTGCTGGGCTTCCTCGGCATCTGGCTCGCGGCGTCGAGTGCGGCGGCAATCAACCAGCTGCTGGACTCGCGCATCGACGCGAAGATGGCACGCACGTCGTGGCGCCCGATCGTCGCAGGACAGATCACGCCCACGCAGGCGCTTGTGTTCGCGCTGATCCTCGCCGCGCTGTCGATGGTCATTCTGGTGGTGTGGGTGAACACCATCACCGCGATCCTCACCTTCGCCTCGCTCATCGGCTACGCGGTGATCTACACCGTGTACCTCAAGCGCGCGACGCCGCAGAACATCGTCATCGGCGGCATCGCCGGTGCCGCGCCGCCGCTGCTGGGCTGGGCCGCGATCACCGGCATGACCGGCGAATGGGACTGGCCGCACGCGCTGCTGCTGGTGCTGATCATCTTCGTCTGGACGCCGCCGCATTTCTGGGCGCTGGCGATCTTCCGCCGCGCCGACTATGCGCGCGCGATGGTGCCGATGCTGCCGGTCACGCACGGCGTGGAATACACGCGCTGGCAGATCCTGTTCTACACGGTGCTGCTCGTCGTGGTGACGATCCTGCCGTGGGCCGCGGGCATGAGCGGGCTGTTCTACCTCGGCGGCGCGCTCGTGCTGGGCGTGGTGTTCCTGGGCTATGCATGGCGCCTGATGAACCCGCCGGACGAGATGTACGCGATGAAGGTCTTCAACTATTCCATCGTGTACTTGATGGCGCTGTTTGCCTTCCTGTTGCTGGACCACTGGCTGATGCCGCTGCTGCAGCCGGCGCCGGTGATGGAGTTCCGGCCGCAACCCTGATTCGAACTTCGAAACACGAGACCGCCGAATGACGCGCAACCGCTTCCGCTCCGCCCTGATGTCGTTGTCCGCCGGCCTCGTCGCCGCCACCTCCGGCGCATTCGCGCAGGCACCACAACTCATCGAACCGGGCGCCCAGGCGGGCGAGGTCGTCGTCACCGCCGATCGCCTGCTCGACGTGCGCACCGGCCGCATGATCGACCACCCGCAGGTGCGTGTTCGCGACGGCCGCATCGTCGAAGTCGCACGCGCCGGCGCCGCATTGCCGCCGAACGCGCGCGTGATCGACCTGCCGGGCATGACGCTCATGCCCGGCCTGATCGACATGCATACGCACCTGGACGCCGATCCCACCTACGGTGGCTACACGGGTCTGCAGTTCAACGACCGCTTCTGGTCGATGATTTCCGTCGGCAACGCCCAGCGCACCCTGCTGTCCGGATTCACCACGATCCGGAACGTCGGCTCGGACGCATGGAACGACGTCGGCCTGCGCCAGGCGATCGACGAAGGGAAGATCACCGGGCCGCGCATCGTCACGGCGGCGTACTCGTTCGGCGCCACCGGTGGCCATTGCGATTCGACCTTCTTCCCGCCGTCGATGAACCAGAAGAGCCCGTACAACGCCGATTCGCCGGAAGAGGCGCGCCAGCGCGTGCGCGAGCTGCGCAAGTACGGCGCGCAGGTGATCAAGATCTGCGCGACCGGCGGCGTGTTCTCGCGCAACACCGAGCCCGGCCAGCAGCAGATGAGCTACGCCGAGATGAAGGCCGTCGCCGACGAAGCGCACCAGTGGGGCCTGAAGGTCGCCGCGCATGCGCACGGCACGGCGGGCATCAAGGACGCGATCCGCGCCGGCGTGGACACCATTGAACACGCGAGCCTGATCGACGACGAAGGCATCCGCCTGGCGAAGCAGCACGGCGCGTGGCTGTCGATGGACATCTACAACACCGACTACACGCAGGCCGAAGGCAAGAAGAACGGCGTGCTCGAGGACAACCTGCGCAAGGATCGCGAGGTCGCCGACATCCAGCGCGAGAACTTCAAGCGCGCGCATGCGGCCGGCGCGAAGATGGTCTTCGGCACCGACGCCGGCATCTATCCGCACGGCGACAACGCGAAGCAGTTCGCGGTGATGGTCCGTTACGGCATGACGGCGCTGCAGGCGATCCAGTCCGCGACGGTGAGCGCTTCGCAGGCGCTCGGGCGAGAGGATGTCGGCGTGGTCGAGGCCAATCGCTGGGCCGACCTCATCGCCGTCGCCGGCGACCCGACGCAGGACGTGACGCTGCTGGAACGCGTGCCGTTCGTGATGAAGGGCGGCGTGGTGGTGAAGCAGGAAGCCCGCTGAGGCATGAAGCCTGAAGCCCCTCTCCCAACGGGAGAGGGGTTGGGGTGAGGCGTAACGAAGGGGCTGCGCTTGAACTCGCGGCGTAGCAAAGCGCTACGCGGCAGCCCGCAAGAGCCGCGCGAAAAGGCTTACTGCGCCGCAATCCTCGGCGACAACTCCGCATCGATGAGCGGCGTGGACGACGGCAGGCGCGTCGGGTCCAGGAGCGCGGCCATCGTCGGATCGGCCGGATAGGCGGTTCCGTCGAACTCCAGCGCGACCGTGCCGGCTTCATCGCCGCTGCCGACATTCACCAGCAGGTCGTGCCAGCCGCGGCTCGTCCGCGCGCCGATGGCGATCGGGGCGCGCACCGACACCGACTGGCCGACGAGCTTGTAACCGTCCTTCCCGCCGTGGAAGACCAGCAGTGTGCAGCCGTCGGCCTGGCACCAGTTCTGGTCGTCGAGCAGCATCAGCAGGTCCTTCTTGCCGTCGCCGTCCAGGTCGGCCATCGCGTCGGTGCGGGCCGGGACCTCACGGATGCTGCGCGACGCGAGGAACGTCTCCAGCGCCTTGTCGGCCCGGGCCTTCTCGTTCAGCGGCGCCGGAAGCGGCGCGGTCGCCTGCGCATCGCTGCGCGCGTTCGTGCTGCAGCCGGCACACGACAGCGCGACCAGGGCAAGCGCCGTGGCCAACGTGAATGGGGTACGCATGATCAGCTCTCCACCGAAGCTGAGGCGAGCTTGCGCCCGCTTGCGTGGTGGCGGAGTGAGCACGGGAAGCGGCTTGGAGCGGCCGCGGACAGCGTGGGAGCTATCCGCCGTCATTCCCGCGAAGGCGGGAATCCATGCGTCTGATCCCGTTCCGCCATTCGAAGACGGTGACGCACGCAAGCATGGATCCCCGCCTTCGCGGGGATGACGGCAGGGGCGGGAACGACGCGCCGCTGCGGACCGCGTCCGATCACTTCCCTAGCAACGCCTGCTCCCAGAACAGCATCGTCGCCGCGTTGAAGTAATCCACGTTGGTCTTCTTCTTGAAGCCGTGGCCTTCGTCGTCGTACAGCAGGTACCAGACCGGCTGGCCGTTCGCGCGCACCGCCTTCACGATCTGCTCGGCTTCCGTGTACGGCACGCGCGGGTCGTTCTTGCCCTGCGCGACGAACAACCTCGACGCGATGCGGTCGGCATGGTTGAGCGGCGAAATCTCGTCGAACACCTTCGCCATCGCCGGATCGCGTTCGTCGCCGTACTCCGCGCGACGCAGGTCGCGGCGATAGCTTTCGGTGTTCTTCAGGAACGTGCCGAAGTGCGAGATGCCCACGATGTCGACGCCGGCCTTGATGCGATCGCTGTAGTGCATCAGCGAGGCGAGCACCATGTAGCCGCCGTAGCTGCCGCCGTACACGCCGACGCGCGAAGCGTCGAGGTCGGGCTGCGTCGCGATCCAGTCCAGCAGCGCGCCGACGTCCTTGACCGAATCCTCGCGTTTCGCCGCATTGTCGAGGCTCAGGTACGTCTTGCCGTAGCCCTCCGAACCGCGCACGTTCGGCAGCAGCATCGCGACGCCGAGTTCGTTCGCCAGGAACTGCGCGGTCGGATTGAACAGCGGCAGCGACTGGCCTTCGGGCCCGCCGTGGATGTTGATCACGACGGGAATCTTCTTTTCTGCCGGGACGTTCGCCGGGCGATAGTAGAACGCGGGAATCTCGCGCGGCTTTCCATCGACGGCGTCGAACGTCGGGTAGTGCACCAGCGTCGGCGCGACGAACTTCGATGCGTCCAGTCCGCCGACTTCGCTCTGCGTCCAGCGCGCGAGCTTCCCGCTGGCCAGGTCGATCACGTACACATCGCTAGGGGAGGTTGCCGAGTTGAGCGTCACTGCCAAGCGTTTGCCGTCAGGCGAGAAGCCCAGGTTCACCACGACGCCGACCGGCAGCTGCGGCAGCTTCACTTCGCGATGCGAGGGCAGCGAGAGCACATGCAACTTGTAGATGCCGTCCTCGTTCGTCGTGTACGCAAGGTGCTTTCCGTCGTCTGCGATCGCCAGATCCGCGACGTCCCACTGCGTCGACGCGGTAAGCACCTCGAACTTCCCGGTCTTCGGATCGTGATGGCGCAGCGTCAGGAACTCCTGCGGCTTGCCGTCCACCGGTTCGTCGGAGATGTAATACACGCCGCGTCCGTCGGGCGCGTACTTGAAGTCCTTCAACGACGCCTTGCCGCCATCGACCGGGAACATCGTCAGCTTGCCGCTGGCCACGTCGACCACGCCCGGATACGACTCGGCAGCGGAGACGTACTTCATCACCAGCAGCTCGCGGCCATCGGGCGAGAAGTCCATCGCGTTCCACTGCCCGCCTTCGGTGACGAGCACGCGCGGCTTGCGCGTGGCGAAATCCATCACCCACACGTCGGTGTCCTTCCCGTTGCGCGCGGTGCTGCTCCACGCGAACTGCCTGCCGTCGTGCGAGAACAGCGGTCCCTGGTTGCGCGCCTTGCCGTCGGTGAGCAGCGTGGTCTCGCGGGATGCTAGATCGAACCAGTGCAACTGCCAGAACTCGTTGCCACCGATGTCCTTGCCGAACACGAAGCCGTCGATGTTCGAACGCGACGGCGCCGCCTCGATCGCCGCGAGCGGTTCGGGATAGAACGTGAGCTGCTCGCGCATGCCCATCGGCGCGCACACGCGATGCGCCTGCGCGGTCTCGGCGAAGCGCGTGCTGATCAGCAGGCAGTCGTCGTTCCAGCCGGCGAACGTCGCGCCGCGCGTGTTCTGGTAGCGGCTCAGGCGTTCGGTCAGTTCGGGCGGAATCGCGGGGATGTTCTCGCTGGTGCGATTGCCGACCTGTTCGCGTGCCACGGCGGGCGGGGCCGTCTTCTTCTGCGCGATGGCCGGCGTGGCGCAGGCGAGGAGCAGGGCGGACAGGAGCATGGAACCACGTGGCGACATGGGCGTTCCCCGGATGGAAAGCCCGAGCTTAGCCCGCGCCGCCTTTGCCGCGCCGGGCCGCTGTCGCGAATGCGGCCGGCGTCAGGCCGGGCGGCGTGAACGCCGCCAGAGCGCGCGGGCGCCGAACCGCACCGCTGCCGAGAGGCCGGCGAACACCAGCGCGACGATCAGCGGCAGCACGCCGCCGAAAGTGAAGGCCATGCCGGCGACGAAGCCGGCGATGCATTCGGCGCGATACACCGGCGCCAGGATCGCCAGGCCGAACAGCCCGAGGAAGAGCGCCTGCGTGATGGCTCCGGCGCCTAGCTTGAAGCCCGTCGCCATCGCCGTGCCGTAGAGGAACGAGACGATCAGGCCGGCCCACATCGCACGCGTGACGCCGCCGAGTCGGCGCGCGCGCCAGCCGAACGCAAGGCCAACCGCCGGCAACGTCAGCAGCCCGAGCCAGTTCGAGATGGCGGGCATGTCCGCGCGGTTGAGCAGGTGGTGGCTCTGCACGCCGCCGCCGGACCATTCAAGCGCCAGCTGCACGCAGGCGTAGAGCAGCCCGACCAGCGCGGGTATGAACAGCAGGCGGGACGAAGACGGCATCGGACACGCTCCCATCAGGATGACGCCACTGTCGCCGTCCGCGATGGCGACGGCCCATGCAGGAAGTGCGGATGACCTTCCGCCCACCCGCGCGTCGTCAGTGGCGACTCAACATCCGTAGCGACAGCAGTTCGCGGAGTTCCTGCTTCTCCGCGTCGACGAGCGACGTCATGCGCGCCTGCAGCGATTCGATGCGCGCCTGCAGCGCCTGCGCATCCAGGCGCGCGATGGCGTCCAGGAACGCCTGCTGCCGGCGATCGGCGTCATCGAGCACGCGCGCATCCAGCGGCGTCGACGCGGTGGTTTCCACCGCGCCGGCCGTGGCGAGTTTGGTCAGCGCCGGCGCTTCGCTTCGATCGGCGAAATGCTCCAGCACCATGCCGGTGGAGATGTCAGGCCGCTGGTGCACCAGTTCGATGATCTCCACCAGCAGGCCGATGCCGGGCTGGTCGAGCGAGGCGAAATGCAGCGACGCCGGCAACGCGAGCGCCACCTGCGGCTGCTGCATCAGCATCGTGATCGCGCTGCGCACGAGCGACGGTTTCGATCCGTGCGGCGCGTTGCCGGCCGCGCGCGCGCGCTGCGCGGGCACGTGAGTTTCCGGCGTGCTCGCGCGTGCGCCGACGCCGGTGAGTTCGGTGAGCCGCTGCTTCATCAGGTCGCCGAATGCGCCGTCGGGAATCTGCGCCAGCAGCGGCTTGGCGCGTTCGGCCAGACGACCCTTGCCTTCGAGCGTGTGCAGGTTCACGTCGCTGGAGAGCGAATCGAAGAAGAACTGCGACAGCGGCGTCGCCTGCTTCAGGTGCGCTTCGAAACCCTCGCGGCCTTCGTTGCGCACCAGCGAATCCGGATCCTCGCCGTCGGGCAGGAACAGGAAGAACGCCTGGCGGCCGTCCTTCATGCGCGGCAGCACCGATTCGACCGCCTTCCATGCGGCGCCGCGACCGGCGCGATCGCCGTCGAAACAGAAGTAGACGTCGGGCGCGTTGCGGAACAGCAGTTCGGCGTGGTCGGGCGTCGTCGCGGTGCCGAGCGTGGCGACCGCGGTCTCGAAGCCGTTCTGGAACAGCGCGATCACGTCCATGTAGCCTTCGACGACGATCAGGCGCTCGATCCTGCTGTTCGCCTGGCGTACCTGCCACAGGCCGTAGAGTTCGCGGCCCTTGTGGAAGAGCTCGGTTTCCGGCGAATTGAGGTACTTCGGACCGTTTTCCTTTTCGAGCACGCGGCCGCCGAACGCGATGGTGCGACCGCGGCGATCGTGGATCGGGAACATCACGCGATCGCGGAACTTGTCGTAGACGTGGCCGCGATCGTTCTTCGAGAACAACCCGCCGCGTTCGAGCAGCTTCATGCGTCGCGGGTCGGTGCCGAGCGCATCGCGCAACGCGTTGAACCCATCGGGCGCATAGCCGAGCGAGAAGCGCGCGCGCGTCTCCGCATCGACGCCGCGGCTGTCGAAATAGCCCAGTGCGCGGCCGTTGTTCGCCAGCTGTTTCTGGAAGAACTTCGACGCCGCATCGAGCGCGCCGTACAGATCCTGGCTGTCGGGATTCGCATTGCGCTGGTGCGTGTCGCGCGGCACTTCCATGCCAAGGCGCTTGGCGAGTTCTTCCACCGCGTCGAGGAACTCGAGGCGGTCGTAGTTCATCAGGAAGCTGATCGCGGTGCCGTGCGCGCCGCAGCCGAAGCAGTGATAGAAGCCCTTCACCGGCGAGACGGTGAAGCTCGGCGAGCGCTCGTCATGGAACGGACAACGCGCCGAGTATTCCTTGCCCTGGCGCTTGAGCTGCACGCGCGAGCCGATCACCTCGACGAGGTCGGTGCGCGCGAGCAGGTCATCGATGAAAGCGTCGGGGATGCGGGCCATTGGACGGTAAGGATGCCATGCGCTCACCCTTCTCCCGCTTGCGGGAGAAGGTGCCCGAAGGGCGGATGAGGGCGGCGGTTGCCCCCACCCAAACCCGCTCCCGCACGCGGGAGAGGGGACAGCGGAATCAGTTCGCCAGACGCCTCTTCACCAGCGCCGACACCTGGCCCATGTCGGCCTGGCCGGCGAGCTTGGCCTTCAGCGGGCCCATGAGCTTGCCCATGTCGGCCGGGCCGGTGGCGCCGGTTTCGGCGATGGCGGCGTCGATCGCGGCCAGGATCTCGGCTTCGCCCATCTTCGCGGGGATGTAGCGCTCGATCACGACGATCTCGTCGCGCTCGACCTGCGCCAGGTCCTCGCGGTTGGCGGCTTCGTACTGGGTGACCGAGTCGCGACGCTGCTTGACCATCTTGTCGAGCACGGCGATGACCGCGGCGTCGTCCAGTTCGATGCGCTCGTCCACTTCCTTCTGCTTGATGGCGGCGTTGATCAGGCGGATCACGGCGAGGCTGTGCTTGTCGCCGCCCTTCATCGCGGCCTTCATGTCGTCGGTGAGTCGCTGCTTGAGGCTCATCGGGCTGCTCCTTGGCTGGGGATCGCGCGGCGGGCGCGCGGAATCGGGGTGATGGGGGCCGGTCCGGGCATCCGGCGATGGCCCGGGTACGGGGCGGTCATCGTCGGAATCCGAAATCCGGAAACACAAAAAGCCGGCAGCGCAGGGCGCGGCCGGCTTGTGTGATGCGTCCGGAAGCAGGTCGCGCGGTGCGCGGACCCGCCAGGGCGATCAGTACAGGCGCTGACGCTTGGTCACGTCGCGCGAGGCGCGGCGCGCCTGGCGCTTCACCGCGGCTGCGGCCTTGCGCTTGCGTTCCTGGGTCGGCTTCTCGTAGAACTCGCGCTTGCGGGTCTCGGCCAGGACACCGGCCTTCTCGCAGGTGCGCTTGAAGCGACGCAGAGCAAACTCAAAAGGCTCGTTTTCGCGGACTTTGACGCTGGGCATACGTAATCTCGTTTCGGTAACCGGCCCGGGCAGGCCGGGGAAGAGCCGCGCATTATAGCGGCGGCCTTCTTGAAGGTGCAACATAGGGCCCTACTTTGGATGCAGGTCCTTGAATCCACACGCTTCCGATCCCCCGGAAGCCGCCCTGCGCCCCCTCGCGGAAGTCCATCTTGAAAGTCCTCGGCATCGAAACCAGCTGCGACGAGACCGGTGTGGCCGTCTACGACACCGAATCCGGCCTGCGCGCGCACGCCCTCTACAGCCAGATCGCCCTGCACGCCGAATACGGCGGCGTGGTGCCCGAACTGGCCAGTCGCGACCACGTCCGCAAGCTGCTGCCGCTGGTCCGCGAAACCCTGCGCGAAGCCGGCATGACCACCTCCGACCTCGACGGCGTGGCCTACACGGCCGGTCCCGGGCTCGTCGGTGCGCTGCTGGTCGGGGCGGGCGTGGCCCGCTCGATGGCCTGGGCGCTGGACGTCCCGGCCATCGGCGTCCATCACATGGAAGGCCACCTGCTGGCGCCGCTGCTGGAGGACGACCCCGAGCGCGGCCGCCCGGAGCCGCCGTTCGTCGCGCTGCTGGTCTCCGGCGGCCACACGCAGCTGGTGCACGTGGAGGCGATCGGCCGCTACCGGCTGCTCGGCGAAACGCTGGATGACGCGGCCGGCGAGGCCTTCGACAAGACCGCCAAGCTGATGGGCCTGCCGTACCCGGGCGGCCCGCAACTCGCCGCGCTGGCCGAGCAGGGACGCCCGGGCGTGTTCAGGTTCGCCCGGCCGATGACCGATCGCCCCGGCCTCGATTTCAGCTTCAGCGGCCTGAAGACGCAGGTCCTGCTGGCATGGAAGGACAGCGACCAGGGCGGCGAGGTCCGCGCCGACATCGCGCGCGGCTTCGAGGATGCGGTGGTCGACACGCTGTCGATCAAGTGCGAACGCGCGCTGGAAGCGGCCGGTTGCGACACGCTCGTCGTCGCCGGTGGCGTCGGCGCGAACAAGCGCCTGCGCGCGAAGCTCGACGAGATGACGCGCAAGCGCGGCGGCCGCGTGAGCTTCCCGCGCCCGCAGTTCTGCACCGACAACGGCGCGATGATCGCCTACGCCGGCGCGCTGCGGCTCGCCGCCGGGCAACATGGCGACCTCGCGGTGCGCGTCACGCCGCGCTGGGACATGGCGACGCTGGAGGCGGTGAATTCGTGAATCGTGAGGCGTGATTCGCGGGCGCAGCCGGTGCGCGCTGTAAGCTTTCGCTTCTGCGAATCCCCAATCACGAATCACGAATCACGGCTCCCATGGACCACGTCTTCATCGAAGGCCTCGAAATCGAGGCGCTGATCGGCATCTACGACTGGGAGCGCCGCGTCCGCCAGCCGCTCGTGTTCGACATCGAGATGGCCTTCGACAACCGCATTCCGGCGGCGACCGACGCGATCGCCGACACGCTCAACTACAAGGCGGTGAGCAACCGCATCGTCGAGTACGTGTCGCAGTCGAGTTTCGAACTCGTCGAAACGCTGGCCGAACGCGTCGCGCAGATCGTGATCACCGAGTTCGGCGTGCAGCGCGTGCGACTGAAGCTGAGCAAGCCCGGCGCGGTGCGCGGCGCGCGCGCGGTCGGCGTGATGATCGAACGTTCCGCGTCCTGACATCGGCACCGCGTTCCGCATGAGCCGCGCCTACCTGAGCCTGGGCAGCAACGTCGATGCCGTAACGCACCTGCGTGCGGCCGTGCGCGCATTGCGCGAGCGTTTCGGCGAGGTCGTGATGTCGCCGGTGTACCGCACGCGCGCGGTGGGTTTCGACGGGCCCGATTTCCACAACGCCGCGGCGATCATCGAGTCCGACCTCGATCCGCACGCGCTCAACGCCTGGCTGCACGCGCTGGAAGACGCGCACGGGCGCGACAGAAGCGGCCCGCGTTACGGCGACCGCACGCTCGACATCGATATCGTGCTGTTCGACGGACTCACGCTCGAAGGCGCCGGCAACCTGCGCATACCGCGTCCCGAGCTGAAACACGCGTTCGTGCTGCGGCCGCTGGCGGAGATCGCGCCCGACGTCGTCGTGCCCGGCACCGGTCGCACGCTCGCGCAGCTGTGGGCCGCCCATCCCGAACACGGCGCGACGCTGGAAACGGCGCCACTCTGAGCGACGCGGACCGCGCCGGCCGTCCGAATTCGCGCGTCTTCCCCTTGCCACCGCGGCCGCACCGGCCCGAGGATGCGCGCTGGTCCATGGGGGACTGGGGAAATTGCGATGTTCGATAAGTTCTCGCGCAGTTGGGAGCTGGTGAAGGCGAGTGCGGCCGTGCTGCGCTCGGACAAGGAGCTGATGGTGTTCCCGGTCGTCTCCGCCATCGCCACGCTGGTGGTGCTGGCGACGTTCCTGGTGCCGATGATTGGCTGGCGCGTTTTCAGCCAGGGCGCGGCATCGAGCGTGATCTGGGTGTTCCTGTTCTATTTCTGCCAGTACACGGTGATCGTGTTCTGCAACAGCGCGCTGGTGGCCGCGGCGATGATCCGCCTGGACGGCGGCGATCCGACGCTGGCCGACGGCTTCAACGCGGCGAAGGCACGCCTGCCGTCGATCCTCGGCTACGCCGCGATCGCGGCGACCGTCGGCGTGCTCCTCAAGCGCATGAAGGACGACGACAACCTGCTGATGCGGCTGGTCGGCGGCGGCCTCGGCGCGGCATGGACGCTGGCGACGTTCCTCGTCGTGCCGGTGCTGGTGCACCAGGAAGTCGGCCCGTTCGAAGCGCTCAAGCGCAGCGCGAACCTGCTCAAGCGCACGTGGGGCGAGAACGCGATCGGCAATGTCGGCATCGGCATGGCGTTCGGCCTGATCTCGTTCGCCATCATCGTGGTGGGCGCGCTGCTGGCGTTCGTGGCCGCGCAGCTGTCGGTGGCGCTGGCGGTGTCGATCGCGGTGTTGTTCGTGATCGGCCTGCTGCTGCTCGGCGTGTACCAGGCAGCGCTGAGCGGCATCTATGCGGCGGCGCTGTACCGCTATGCGATGGAAGGCGAGGCGCCGCCGGCGTTTCGCGCGCTGCAGCTGGAGACGGCGTTCGCGGCGAAGTGATGTCCGGGCGGCGCCGGTGTCACGACCGGCGCCGTCAGTTCTTCCCGGCTGGTGGCGAAGGGCCTGTTCGAGCCGGCAGTTCCAGAAAAAACCGTCATCCCGCCAGCAATCGTCCGCCATCCAGATGCAGCACCTGTCCCGTGCTGTAGTGCGCGTCCTGCAGCAGCCAGCGCACGGCCTCGGCGACTTCCTCCGGCGTTCCGGTTCGGGCCAGCGGCGTGCGCGCAAGCATCGCCTGCTGCGCGGCGGTGTCGCTGCGATTTTCCGGCCACAGGATCGCGCCCGGCGAGACCGCGTTGACGCGCACCTCGGGGCCGAGTTCCAGCGCGAGCGAGCGCGTCATCATCAGCAGCGCGGCCTTCGCCATGCAGTACAGCGTGTGTTCGCGCAGCGGACGCTCGGCGTAGAGGTCGGCGAGATTCACGATCGCGCCACGCGAGGCGCGCAGATGCGGCGCGGCGGCCTGCGCGAGGAAGAACGGCGCGCGCGCGTTGCTGGCGAACAGCGCGTCCCATTGCGCCGGCGTCGCGGTGCCGATCGGCGTCGGCGTGAAGGTCGACGCATTGTTCACCAGCGCATCGAGCCGGCCGAAGCGGCCCACGCATTGCGCGATCAGCTCGGGGAGGCGGTCGAACTCGGCCAAATCGGCCTGAAGCAGCACCGTGCTGCCGGCGCGCGCGCGTTCCAGTTCCGCCGCCAGCGCGTTCGCCTCGTCCGACGAGCCACGGTAATGCAGCGCGATGTCGTAACCCGCGCCGTGCAGGCGACGCACGATCGCGGCGCCGATCCGTCGCGCGGCGCCGGTCACCAGCGCCACGGGCGCGGCGGAGCGGGGCGTGCTCATGAAGATGCGTCCATGACGGGTCTCTCCGGGGCGTGGCGTATCCTGAGCGGCCAGTGTTCCCACGGCGATGCCGCATGTCCACCGATTCCCCTTCGCATCGTCCCGACGCGCAACAGCGCCAGCGCGAAGCCAACGCCCTGCCGACGCCCGACGCCGACGCGCTCGCGCACAGCGCGCGCGTGGACGAGCTGATCCGCGCGCAGATCGCCGGGAACGGCGGCGCGATTCCGTTCTCGCGCTTCATGGAGCTGGCGCTGTACGCGCCGGGGCTCGGCTATTACAGCGCCGGCGCGAGCAAGTTCGGCGAGAGCGGCGATTTCGTCACCGCGCCCGAACTCGGCCCGATCTTCGCCGCATGCGTGGCCGAGAGCGTCGCGCCGGTGTTCCAGCAACTCGGGCCGCAGGCGCGGTTCTTCGAGCTCGGCGGCGGTACGGGCGCGTTCGCCGAAGTCGCGCTGAAGCGGTTGATGGAACTGGACGCGTTGCCCGATCGCTATTGCATCCTCGAGCCAAGCGCGCAGCTGCGGCATCGCCAGCGCGAGCGCCTGCAGGAGCGTCTCGTGCCGCCGCTGTTCGAGCTGGTCGAGTGGCTCGACGGGCCGTTCGACGACGAGTGGGATGGCGTGCTGTTCGCCAACGAAGTGATCGACGCGCTGCCGACGCCGCGCTTCGCCATCGAGGCGGGTGAGGTGTACGAGGAACATGTCGCGGTCGAAGGCGGCGAGCTGAAGCGCGTGCTGCGTCCGGCCGACGCGTTCCTCGGCAACGCCGTGCGCCATCTGGAGCGCCAGCTCGGCCGCGAGTTCGAGCACGGCTACCGCTCCGAAGCGTTGCCGCAGCTGCCGTACTGGGTGCAGGCGGTGTCCGGCGGCATGCGCAATGGCGCGATGCTGTTCGTCGACTACGGCTATTCGCGCGGCGAGTTCTACCTGCCCGAACGCAGCGACGGCACGCTGCGCGCGTTCTATCGCCACCGCATGCATGCCGAGCCCCTGCTGTGGCCGGGCCTGCAGGACCTGACCGCCTCGGTCGACTTCACCGCGCTCGCCGAAGCCGGCGTGGCGGCGGGTTTCGACTTCGCGGGCTACTGCTCGCAGGCGAGCTTCCTGCTCGGCAACGGGCTGGCCGGCGTACTCGAACGCATCGAGCGGATCGCCGACGAAGGCGAGCGCATGAAGCGCACGCAGGAAGTGAAGCGCCTCACGCTGCCCAGCGAGATGGGCGAGCGCTTCCAGGTGATGGGCTTCGAGAAGGGTGTCGAGTTCGGCGCGGCCTTCCTCGTCGGCGACCTGAGCTTCCGCCTGTGAGCGCGACGGCGAGCCGGCGCCCCTGGCTGCGCGAATTCCGCTGGCCCGCGCTGTGGGTGGCGATCTGGATCGCGATGATCGCCGCCGTGGTGGCGTCCTCGCTGCTGCCGGCGCATGACCTGCCCGAGGTGCCCGACGGGTTCGACAAGGTCGAGCACTTCGTCGGCTACCTGATCCTCAGCGCCTGGGCGGTGATGCTGTTCGCGCACCGGCGGGCGCAGGCGATCGCGGCGGTGGGGCTGATCGCGCTCGGGGTCGCGCTGGAATTCGCCCAAGGCGCGTGGACGGTGAGCCGCATGGCCGATTCGGCCGACGCGCTGGCCAATTCGCTGGGCGTGCTGGCGGGGCTGATGCTCGGGCCGACGGCGATCGGCGGGTTGCTGGTCTGGATCGAAGAGAAGATCCGAGGTCGCTAGTGGCGTTTGGCGGCATTCGATCCCGTTTGCACGCGATTCGAAGCCGATGCGCGATGTTCGCGACCGGGACGCGCGCCTGGTGAACAGCGTCCGCCTGAGATGAGATGGCGGTCGCAGTACAAAAGATCGCCATAAAAGCAGATTAGGCAAAGCGACGGTAGGTATTGCGCAAAGGTTAAAGGCCGGTTAAAGCTCGGGGCTGGGCTCGACAGGGGGAGTCCGCCCACCCTGAGTAAGGAAACCGCCAATGCTCGTTGCCAACCGACATCGCCTGACCACGGCCGTCCTCGCCGCGCTGTTCTCGACCGTCGTATCGCCCGCCTTCGCACAGGACACCGCGCAGACGCCTCCGGCCCCCGCCGCGGCGCCCGCCGACCGCCAGGAAGCCGTGGACCTCGACAAGCTCGTGGTCACCGGCACGCGCGTGCAGGGCCGCTCGCCCACCGAATCGATGTCCCCGGTCGATGTCTTCCGGCCGGCGGACCTGGAGAAGCAGGCCTCGGCCGACTTCACCGACCAGCTGGCCAACATCGCGCCGTCCTTCAACACCCAGCGCTTCCCGATCGCCGACGGCACCGCGTTCGTGCGCCCGGCCAACCTGCGCAACCTGCCGCCGGACCAGACGCTGGTGCTGATCAACGGCAAGCGCCGGCATCGCTCGGCGCTGGTGAACCTGCAGGTCGAACCGTTCGGCACCGTGAACCAAGGCTCGCAGGCGGTCGACTACAGCCTGATTCCCTCTGCCGCGATCCAGCGCGTGGAAGTGCTGCGCGACGGCTCGTCCGCGCAGTACGGCTCCGACGCCATCGCCGGCGTGATCAACGTGCTGCTCAACGACTACTCCGACGGCGTCCGCATCGACGGCCAGTACGGCTCGACCTACGAGGGCGACGGCGACCGCTGGCGCACCTCGTTCAACGCCGGCGCCGAACTCGGAGATGGCGGCTTCTTCAACATGACGGTGGAGTACTTCGATTCCGACCACACCTCGCGCGGCATCCCGCGTGCGGACGCGGCGGACGTTGGCGCGGCCGTCGGCACAAACCTGGTGCCGTTCGAAGGTTTGGGCCAGCGCTGGGGCGATCCGGACGGCGAAGGCCTGCGCTCGTTCTTCAACGCCGAATACCCGATCAACGAGAACGTCAGCCTCTATGGCTTCGGCAGCTACGCCGACACCGAGTACGAATCGAGCTTCTTCTACCGCACGCCCGTCGGCGTGCCCGGCGTGACGCCGCGCGGCACGCTGATGGTGGACAGCGACGGCAACGGCGTCGCCGATCCGGTCGAGCAGGCGCTGGTGAACGACATCGTCGCGCGCGGGCTCAATCCCGCCGACTACCTCACCGCCGATGCATCGAGCCCGTCGGGCTGGATCGCGCTCAACCCGATCTACCCGCTGTTCCCGGGCGGCTATACGCCGACCTTCGGCGCGGAGATCACCGACTACGAAGGCGTGTTCGGTGCGAAGGGCGAAACCGCCGGGAGCCTGCGCTGGGACGTCAGCCTGCGCCAGGGCGAGAACCACATGATTTACAAGATGACCAGCTCGATCAATCCGAGCCTGGGCCGCCTGAGCCCGACCAGCTTCGAGCCGGGCGATCTCACCCAGCTCGAGCGCGGCGCCAACGCCGACTTCGTCTGGCCGTGGCAGAACGACGTGTTCGCCACGCCCGTCAACGTCGCCTTCGGCGCCGAGTGGCGCGAGGAGACCTACAAGATCCGCGCGGGCGACACGGCTTCGTGGGAGAACGGCCCGACCGGCGCGCTGTTCGGCGTGGGCTCGGACGGCTTCCAGGGCGACTCGCCGGAAGCGGCGGGCGATTTCAGCCAGTACAGCCGCGCCGCGTACCTCGACCTGGAAACCGACGTGGTCGAAGACTGGACCGTCGGCGTCGCGGGCCGCTACGAGGACACGTCGAAATTCGACAGCACCTTCGACTGGAAGGTCTCCACGCGCTTCGCCTTCACCGACGCCTTCGCCGTGCGCGCCACCGTCAACACCGGCTTCCGCACGCCGACGCCGGGCCAGCTCAACACGCTGGACGTGACCACCACGGCCGACTCGTCGGGCAACCTCGTGCCGCTGGGCACGTTCCCGGTGGCGAGCGAGGCGGCAATCGCGCTCGGCGCCACGCCGGTGACGGCGGAGGAATCGCTGTCGTACTCGGCCGGCTTCGTGTGGGCGCCCAACGACGTCTTCAGCCTCACGCTGGACTACTACAACATCGAGGTCGAAGACCGCATCGCATTGCAGACGATCAACGTCGCCGACGGCTCGCCGCAGCAGCAGGCGCTGATCGACGCCGGCGTGCCGGGCGCGGAACTGCTGCGCCAGGTGTCGTACTTCGTCAACGGCTTCGACAGCACGGTGCAGGGCGTCGACCTCGTCGCGGTCTATCGCGCCGACTTCGGCGGCTGGGGCACCGGCGTGTTCGACTTCCGCCACAGCTACAACAAGCAGGAAGTGGACTCGGTGGCGGTGATCCCGGGCACGACGACGCCGGTCATCGACGCCGAGCGCGTGGCCGACCTGGAGAACCAGCTGCCGAACAACCGCAGCGTCATCACCTTCGACTGGCGCTCGCCGTGGAACGTGAACTTCACCGCCCGCGCGAACTACTACGACAGCTGGGAGGACTTCACCTTCGGCGAGCGGGGCGAGTTCGGCTCGGAATGGCTGTTCGACCTGTCGGCGACCTTCGCCTTCATGGACGACAAGCTGCACGTGACCGTCGGCGGCAACAACGTCTTCGACAACTACCCCGACCGCGAGACGAACACCACGCTGACGTTCCTGGGCGCGAAGTACCCGCTGTCCTCGCCGTTCGGGTTCAACGGCGGCGAGTGGTACGTGAAGGCGAGCTACCAGTTCTGATCGACCGGCCGCGCGGTGCGACCGTGTTCACGGTTGCCCGCGCGGTGCGTTGGCGGGGCGCAGGGGCGTGTGGAATCCTGTGATCGCCGCACGGTTCCTAACGGAAGCTTCACGTATCGTGGCGTCGCGATGCCGCTAAACGGCGGCGCGAAACGCGGACTCCCGGTGCCAGGGGGCGAGGGAGCCGCGGTCAGAGGATCAGGAAACGCCGGGCGACTGGGGAGTCGGCCGGCGTTTTTCTTTGGGCGGCCACGGCGACTCGACTCGTGCGGTACGAGCAACGCTGAAAGCACCGTTGAAAGCCCCGTCATCCCGGCGAAAGCCGGGACCCAGGCCCGTACCGCATGGGCACTCCAACAACGGGGAACCATGTCTCCGCCGTCATTCCAGCAAACGCTGGAATCCACCATGGCCTAAGGCTTCTTCCCCGTAGCCTCCGCAATCGCCCGGATCCGCGCCTTCCTCATCGCCTCGCCGACCTCCGGCCCGCTCAGGCCGCGCGCGACGTCCTCCGCGCGCACCGTCATCGCTGCCGCCAGCGCTGCCTTCAGTGCCTCGCCCTGCGGATAGGGCACGTCCTGGAGGCCGGCGCGGCCGCGCTTGTCGGCTTCGCACACGATCGCCATCTGCGCGATGCGCGCCGGCTTGCGGAACCCGTCGCAGCGCGCGAGCAATTCGTACACCGTGCTCGCGCGCAGTTCGTCGAAACGGTGCACGTTGAGGTGTTCGCGGCACACCGCTTCGGCCAGCTGGCGATGTTCGGTCGGCACCTTCAACCGGTCGCAGAGCCCGCGCAATGGCGCAAGGCCGGCGTGTTCATGGCCGAGGTGCTTGGGCAGCACGTGCGAAGGCGTCAGCGCCTTGCCGAGGTCGTGCGTCATTGCGGCGAAGCCGATCAGGTCGTCGCCGGGCGCCAGGCGCGCGGCCATGTCGCAGACCAGTTCGACATGCACGCCGGTATCGACTTCCGGGTGGTACTCCGCGCGCTGCGGCACGCCGTACAGCGCATCCACTTCCGGCAACACGACGGCCAGCGCCCCTGCGTCGTGCAGCGTCCGCAGGAAGGCCGACGGCGTCTGGCACGCAAGCGCGCGCCGCGTTTCCTGCCACACGCGCTCGGCGGTGAGTTCGGCCAGTTCGCCGGACGCGGCCATCTCGCGCATCAGCGCCATGGTTTCCGGCGCGACGGTGAAACCGAGCGAAGCGAAGCGCGCCATGAACCGCGCCGCGCGCAACACGCGCAGCGGATCCTCCGCGAAGGCAGGGCCGACATGACGCAACACGCGCGCCTCGATGTCGCGCGCGCCGCCGTAGGGGTCGACCAGCGCGCCGTCTTCGTCCTGCGCGATGGCGTTGATGGTGAAATCGCGACGCTGCAGGTCGTCTTCCAGCGTGACCGACGGATCGGCATCCACCACGAACCCGCGATAGCCGCGGCCGCTCTTTCGTTCGGTGCGCGCGAGCGCGTGTTCCTCGCCGCTCTCGGGATCGAGGAACACCGGGAAGTCGCGCCCGACGGCGCGGAATCCCGCGGCTTCCATCGACGCCTGCGTTTCGCCGACGACGACCCAGTCGTTGTCGCCGTGCGACAGGCCGAGCAGGCGGTCGCGCACGGCGCCGCCGACGAGGTATCGCTTCATCCAGCGCTGCCTGTCAGCGCGGTGCGTGCTGGGCGAGCAGGGCGAGGATCTCGCGCACGCCGCTGTCGCGGCCGAGCGTGCGGGAGATCGGCGCCGACTGCCCGGACAGCCAGATGCGCAGTTCGGAATCCATGTCGAAATGCCCGGCCGTTTCGACCGAGAACATCACCACGCTGCGGTACGGGATGCTCAGGTACTGCACCTTGCTGCCGGTGACGCCCTGCTTGTCGACCATGATCATGCGGCGGTCGGTGAACACGATCAGGTCGCGGATGAGCCCGAACGCGCGCTCCAGGGTTTCGCCGGGCGCGAGCAGCGGCGCGAATTCCTCGGCGATCTTCTCCACGGGCTTCTCGCCCGCATGGCCGAGCAGGGTGTCGATCAGGCCCATCTGCGTGTCTCCGGAACGGTGCAGGCGCGATGCTAGCGCACCGGCGCGATGCGCTCCGTGTTCGGGCGCATCAGCAGCCGGCGAGGATCTCCGCCAGCTTCGGTTCCACCGGCGTCGGCGTGAGGTTCAGACGGCGCAGGCCGTCTTCCATGCTCACCGAGTCCAGCTGCAGCGAACGCCAGTTGTCGCGGCTGATCGGCTTGCCGGGTAGCCATTCACCGACTTCGGCCTGCAGCTTGCCGAGCGACGTCGGCAGCCCGAGCACCACGCGGTGCCGCCCCCGACCGCGCGCAGCGAGCTTCACGATCTGCTTCAGCGTCATCACGTCCGGACCGACCAGATCGTAGGACTGGCCAATGCTGCGCGGCTCGTCGAGCGTCTTGGCAAAGGCCTCGACGACGTCGCCGACCCACACCGGCTGGAAACGGGCGTCCGCCCGACCGATCGGCAGCACCGGCGCGAACTTCAGCAGCCCGTCGAAGCGGCAGAACAACCCGTCGCCGGGTCCGGCGATTACCGACGGACGCAGCAGCGTCCAGTCGAGCCCGGACGTGCGAACGTGTTGTTCGGCACGACCGCGCGCCTGCAGGTAGTGGCTTTCGCCGCGCCCCGCATTGAGCGCGCTCATCTGCAGCAGGCGGCGCACGCCCATGCGCTGCATCGCGTCGATCAACGCATCGGTGATGCCGACGAACACGCGCTCGAAGCCGTCGCCGCGATCGCCCTTCTCGTTGAGGATGCCGATGAGGTTCACCACCGCATCGGCGTCGTCGAGCACGGCGGCCAGGAAATCCGCGTCGGCGACGTCGCCTTCGATCAGGCTCGCGCCCTGCGGTTTGAGGCGGCGCTTGGCGGCGTCCGCGCCGCGACTGAGCACGGTCACGCGGTCGCCGCCCTGCAACAGGCGCGCGACCAGATGCCGGCCGACGAAGCCGGTGCCGCCGAGGATCACCACGTGACGTTGTGTCATGGCGAAAGTCTAGGCGAGGCCGGACTTCAACGCTGTGATCGGGAACTGGATTGTGTCGCCGGTGCGGCCGGCGGTGCCGCGGCGGGCGTCGGGCACGTGAAGCGTGTGCGCGCACCATCGGTGCGGCCGATCAGGCGATTGCTCAGGCGCAACGCGTCGCCGTTGAGGCGCCAGTCGTACAGCACGCTGAAGGCCAGCACGCGCGCGACATACTCGCGCGTTTCCTTGTAGCTGATGGTCTCGATCCAGAACGGCGGCTCCATGCCGGGCCGCTGCGACTGCCAGCGCGCGAGCGGCGCCGGGCCCGCGTTGTAGCCGGCGATGACCTGGTACGGCTGGCCGCCGTACTTGTCCATCAGCTGACGCAGGTAGGCGGTGCCCAGGATGATGTTGGTGTCCGGGTCGTACAGGCTCTCCGCGCCGCCCCAGGGCAGGCCGATGCGGCTGGCGACCCCCGAGCCGGTCCCGGGCAGGATCTGCATCAGCCCCATCGCGTTGGCCGACGACCGCGCGCGCGGGTAGAAGATGCTCTCCGCGCGGATCTCCGCCGCGACCCATGCCGGATCGAGGTTGTTCTTCGCCGCCTCGCGCCGGATCGTCGCCTCGTGGTGCAGCGGGAAGCGCAGGCCGTACAGGCGCGACTCGTCGGGATTCTTCCCGAGCGAGAAAACCGCGCGATCGAACCAGCCGTTGCCCTGCGCGACTTCCACCGCGATGCGGCGCTGCTCGTCGTTGAAGCGCGACAGCGCGTCGTCCCATTCGCGCACGGCCCAGCCGATGCGGTCGAGCTGGAACAGGCCCATCGCCCGCACCATCGCCGGATCGCGCGCGATCGCCTGTTGCGCGGCGGAGGTGGTTTCCGGCAGCCACGGGCACAGCGCGTAGGGCAGATCGAGGCGGTCGGCGGCCAGGAATCCATGGAAGTCGGGCTTGTTCGCGGCGTCGCGGAACAACCGCTCGGCCTCGGGCTTGCGGCCGGCGATCTCGTTCAAGCGCGCTTCGAAATACATCCAGCGCGAATCGCTGCGCTGCTTGGCGCCCATCTTCTGGATCGCCGCCAGCGCCGCGGGCCAGTCCGAACGCGACAGCGCTTCGCGCACGCGCCACTCGTGCAGGCGTTCGTCGTACGCCGAGGCGGGCACGGCGTTGAGGCGACGCGCCGATTCGGGCTCGTACGACGCCACGGTCCACAGCGCGATCTGGTACAGCACGCGACCGCGCTGCGCTTCGCTCAGGCCGAGCGCGTCGGCGTACTTCGGCAGGATCGCCTCGGCGCCCGCCGGCGAGGTCTTGCCGTACTTCGCCAGGCCCTGCGATGCGATCTCGCGGCTGCGCTCGGTTTTCGGCCAGTTGAGCGCGCGCTCGTGCGGCGTATCGAGGAAGGCGGCGTAATCGTTGGCGAGCGTCGCCTGATCGGCGGGCAAACCGCGCGCCGCGGCGCGCATCACGCCGGGCTGCCATTCGGCGGCGGCGAGCTCGATGCGTTCCCAGCGCAGCTCCGGCGTGAGTCCGCCCTGCGCCGCGAGCGCCATCATCGGCGCGTCGCAGGCATCGGGCAGCGACTTGCCGGTGCGCCAGATCGACTGCGCATCGCGTGTCCATTGCGCGTCGGCGCGGCCGAGCGCCTGCCGCGCGTCGAGCTCGTTGCAGCGCAGCGCGGTGCTCTTGATCGAGGGACTCCACGCGGCGAGCACGGAGGACCAGTCCTGGCGTCGTGCGGCGGCGGCGATCCACGTCTCGCGGAACGCGTCGGCGACCGCCTTTCCCTGGTTGCGCGACAGGAAGGCCTGCGCGACGGCGGGCGACAGGTTGTCGATATCGCGCCGCAGCGATGCGTACTCGATCCATCCGTACAGCGGATGCTGCGCGAGGTCGGAGAACTGCGCCGCGTCGATCGGGCCGGTTTCGGCGGCCTGCAACGCGGTGCGCACGCGATCGAGCTTCGGATCGGCGAGCGGCTTCGGCAACGGTGGGATGGACACGGCGCGCGCGGCCGCGGGCGTCTGCGCACAGGCAGATGCCGCAAGGGCCACGCTGCACGCAGCGAGTACGATGATGAATGGGCGGGGGACCATTGGCGGGACTATAGCCCAGCATCGTGAAGCGGCCGTCTCCATGATCCGCACTGCGGTCAGGCGTCGTTTCGGGTATGACGCATCGTGTGTGGCGCGACGTTCTGGCCGGACGCGCGTGATGTCTGCATCTGTCGTTCCGCGTGCCGTGTCGACGCGTGGCGTCCCGCAGCGCAGGGTTTCAATCGGGAGCTTCCATGTTGTTGTCACTCTTCGTGTTCCTCGGGCTTGGCGCGATCGCCGGCATCCTCGCCGGACTGCTGGGCGTGGGCGGTGGGCTGGTGCTGGTGGCGGCGCTCGCGTGGCTGCTGCCCGGCATGGGCGTGCCGAAGGAGGCCGCGATGCACGCCGCGCTGGCCAGCTCGCTGGCGAGCATCGTGCTGACGGCCGCAGCGTCGGCACGCGCGCACGCGCGGCGCGGCAGCGTGCTGTGGCCGACGGTGGCCTGGATGGTGCCCGGGCTTCTCGTCGGCGGCTGGGTGGGCAGCGGCATCGCGGTGCACATCGATGACGACGCGCTGCGCTGGATCGTCGCGGGTTACTGCTTCCTCGCCGCGGCGCAGCTGATCTTCGGCGGTTCGCGCGAGGCGCGCGGCACGGAAGTGCCAGCGCCGCGCGGCGTTCCGATGACCGCCGCCGGCGTCGGTATCGGCGCGCTGTCGGCGGTGGTCGGCATTGGCGGCGGGAGCATGACGGTGCCCTTGCTGGTATGGCGCGGGGTGGTGCCGGTGCGGGCCGTCGGCACTTCGTCCGCATGCGGCGTCGCGATCGGACTGGCGGCCGCTATCGGCTACGCGATGCACGCGCCGCCCGGCGCGCTGCCGCAGCATGCGGTCGGTTACGTCTACCTGCCCGCGGCGATCGGCGTAGCGGCCGCGTCGGTGTTCGCCGCGCCGTATGGCACGCGTCTGGCGCATTACCTGCGCGGCGACACGCTCAAGCGCGTGTTCGCCGCATTCCTCGTGCTGGTGGGCACCAGCCTGCTGTTCAGCGGCTGACGGCCGCATCACCCGATCGCGTTGCTGCTCGCATCGCGGAGCGACGAGGCGATGCTGTCGAGTGTCGCGACGATCGCCGCGCGGCGCAGCGCGACATCGCGCGGTGAGTCGTCCGGCGGGGCCATGTGCGCGCCGACCAGCACCAGCGCGCCTTCGATGCGGTGCAGGAGTTCGCGCTGCCGCGCGGGATCGCCCGCGTCGATGGCCTCGTCGAGTTCGGCCAGCTCACGGCGACTGATCGCGAGCAGTTCGCCGAGGACGCGCCGGTAGTCCGATTCGTCCTCGTACACCGTCCGCAGGCGATCCAGCCCCGCGGGTTCGCCTCCGACGAACAACGCGTGCGCCGCGCCCGGCGACAGCAGCAGCGACGAAAGCTTGGCCGCGAGCGCATCCATCTGGATGGGCTTGCCGAGGAAATCGTCCATGCCGGCATCGCGGCAACGCTGGATCTGTTCCGGAAGGACGCTCGCGGACAGCCCGACGATAGGCAGATGCGTGCCGCCGGTCTCCGACGCGCGTACGGCGCGCGTCAGCGCGTAACCGTCCATCACCGGCATGTGGCAGTCGGTGAGCAGCAGGTCGTAGTGCGCGCGCTGCAACTCCGCGAGCGCCTCCTCGCCATTCGTCGCCATCGCGAAGGCGTAGCCCAGACTGTCGAGCTGCCGCCCGATCACCGCGCGATTGATCGGATGGTCTTCGGCGACGAGGATGCGCGCCTCGTGCGTCGCGCTCGCCAGCGTCGAGTCCGTGGCGCCTGCATCCGGTACGACCAGGCCGAGGGCTTCGTGGCATGCGCGCGCGAGTGCGCGCGTGGTCTGGGGATCGCCGGCCATTCGCACGCGGTCGTCGTCCGGCGTGTTCGGGGCGTCGTCGGACGTGACGAGAACCAGCGGACGGTCCGCAAGTGCGGCGGGGATCGCCATGGCCGCGTCGGCGAACAGCAGGTCCATGTCGCCCGCGTCGAATTCGACCAGGTCCGACGCTTCGGCTTCGATCAGGCTGAAGCCGAACGAGCTCAGGCCGTTGCCGATTTCCTGCGAGCGCAGTTCGTCGGCGACGCATACCACGGCCGTGCGTCCCTCGAACTCCGGCCGCCCCTGCAGCGGCTGGACGACCGCAAGCGGAAGTTCAAGCACGGCACGCGTGCCGTCGCCCGGCTCGCTTTCCAGGTGCAGGCTTCCGCCCATCATCTCGGCGAGACGGCGGCTGATCGACAGGCCCAGCCCGGTGCCGCCGTAACGGCGCGTGGTGGATTCCTCCGCCTGCGTGAACGGCTGGAACAGCCGCGCGAGGTTCTCGCGCGCGATGCCGATGCCGGTATCGACGACTTCGATGCGCAGCTGCTGCCCGTGGTCGGATTCGGCGAGCAGCCGGACCTGCAACGCGACGTGGCCCTGCGCGGTGAACTTGAGCGCGTTGCTGAGCAGGTTCGCGATGATCTGGCGAATGCGCATCGCGTCGCCGCGGAAGCGCGTCGCCAATCGCCAGTCGACGATGGAATACAGACGCACGCCGCCTTCTTTCGCGCGCACGCCGAACAGGCCGGCGACGCTGTCGACGAGTTCGCGCAGATCGAAGTCGGTGTCGCTGATGGCCAGCCGTCCGGATTCGATGCGCGAGTAGTCGAGGATGTCGTCGAGGATCTGCAGCAACGCGCGCGCCGAATCGCGCGCCATCATCGCCATGCCGGACTGCTCGTGGTCCAGTGGCGTGTGCGCGAGCAGTTCCATCAGGCCGAGCACGCCGGTCATGGGCGTGCGGATCTCGTGGCTCATCGCGGCGAGGAAGATGCTCTTCGCAGCGACGGCCGATTCCGCCTGCGCCTTGGCTTCGCCCAGCGCTTGGGCCTGCGCGTGAAGTTCGGTCGTGTCGACCCAGTAGCCGCTCCATTCCACCGCGCCGTCGTCGAGGCGCCGCGGCGTGCCGCCTTCGGTTCGCAACCAGCGCCAGCCGTCGCCGATGCGGATGCGGACATCGAAGGCCGGGATGGGCCTGAGCGTGCGCACCGCGGTGTCGATCGCCTGCTCGACGCGCGGCTGGTCGTCGGGATGAAGGCGCGCGAACACGAGCGACTCGCGATGCAGCACTTCGTCCGGCGGAAGCCCGAGCATGCCCGCCGTGTCGCCGGCGACATACGTGAAACGACGCTGTCCGTCGGGCGACACGCGAGCCTGGAACACCGTGCCCGGCATCGCCTGCGTGATGTCGTGCAGTTGCTGTTCGGACGCGCGTGCGCGGGCTTCGGCCTCGCGGATGTCGGTGACTTCCACGATCGTGCCGATCAGGCGCAGCGGACCGTCCTCCGCCGCGGCGAGCGGGTGGCGCCACACGATCAGGTGGCGGAGGCCGTCGCGGCCTGCCTGCGCGGGCACGGTGAGTTCGCGCCGCGTGCCCTGTCCGGTCGCCAGCACGTGCATGTCCTCGCCGGTAAGGACGTCGTCGTCGATGGCGCTGGCGTGCGCGCTCTGCCGCGCGGTGCGACCGACGAGCTGCTCGCGCGCGATGCCGAACATCGCCTCGTACGCGCGGTTCACCGTGATGTAGCGGCCCTCTCGATCCTTCACGAACACCGCGTAGGGAATGTTCTCCAGCAGCGCCTGCTGGAAGTGCAGCTGCGCGGCGAGCGCGGCTTCCGCGCGGGCCTGCAGGCGCGATGCGCGCCGCAGTCGCGCATACGCCAGGCCGATCGCCCCGAGCACGAGCAGCGCCGCGACGGTCGCCAGCAGCACCCAGCGCCATGGCAGGCCGTAGACGTAGTCGGTGGTGAGCCAGCGCGCGCGGATCGCCTGGCGCTGGTCTTCCGCCGTGCTGTCCAGCACGCGGTCGATGAGCGGGATCAGCGGTTCGTACTGGCGCTGCACGCCGAACGCGAGCTCCGTATCGAAACCGGCCGGCCCGACGACGCGCAACTCGCCGGCGTAGCGGTTGCGGATCAGCGCGTCGATGGCCGGCAGCGTGCCGATGTAGGCGTCGGCCCCGCCGTTGGCGACGAGCGCGAGGCCGGCTTCGTTGCCGCCGACGGTGCGCAGTTTCGTCTGTGGAAGCAGCGCGTGAAGCGACGCCAACACGCCGGGCTCGTCGCGCACGGCGACCGTGAGGCCCCCCAGATCGGACGGACTTGCGATGGCCGGTCCGTGCAGCCGTGCGACGATGACCTGCGGAAAGTCCTCGTACGAGCGGCTGAACACCATTTCGTCGCCGTCGATGTCGCCGGTGCTGCCCGCGGCGATGAGGTCGATCTCGTTCGCCAGCGCCATGCGCTGCAGGCTGTTCCAGTCCGCGGCGGGTACCAGTTCGACGCGCAGGCCGAGCTTGCGCTGGATCAGTTCCAGGTAGTTCGCCGCAATGCCGTCGAAGCCGCCTTCGCGCGCGAGGAAGCTGTAGGGGAAGCGATCGACTTCGTAGCCCACGCGCAGCACGGGCAGCGAGGCGATCCATTCCCGCTCCGCGCGCGTGAGGCCGACGGCGTGCGACGTTGCCAGCGAAGGCACGTCGCTCGCACCCCAGCGCAGGCGCATCTGTTCGACTTCGCGCTCGGGGATCGCCGCTTCGGCCTTGCGCAGGATGCTGGCGAGCTCGTTACGGTCGCGACGCACCGCGGGCGCGAGTTCGAACGTCGGAAGGTCCAGGGGCCCGAGGATCGCCACGTCGTCCGCGCGTCGTTGTCGCACCAGCGCGGTCGTGCGCGGCAAGGTGACGCCGAGGTAGGCGTCGGCCTGTCCGCGCGCGAGCATGTCCAGCGCTTCGTGGCCGTCGGCGGCGTAGACGAGCGTCGCGCGCGGATGGCGCTCGGCGAACACCTTGGCCGATAGCAGGAAGCGGCGTTCGATCGTGACGCGGGCCGAGTCCAGGTCGCGCGCACTGCGGATCTGCACGTCTCCCTTTCGCGCCACCAGCATGATCTGCTGCGACGACACGAACGGCCGCAGCATGTGGAAGCGCTCCATGCGCTGACCGATCACCGGCTGCGCGAGCAGCACGTCGTACGGGGGCGCCTGCTTCGACTGGCCGACCGCGATGCCTTCCCAGTCGGTGTACGGATGGAATTCGAGCTGCATGCCGGCGCGCGCGGCGAGCATGCGCATGTAATCGACGCCCAGGCCCTCCGGACGGCCGCCGCGCCACGCCTCGAACGGCACGAAATCGCCTGCGAACACGCCCACCTGTACGACCGGGTGCGCGCGTCGCCACGCCTGCTCGGACGGCGTGAGCGAAATGCGCGGCGCGGCCGTCGCCTGCGAGCGTCCCGGCGCGGGCTGCGCATGCGCCCATGCGGACAGGAACAGGCTGATCAGGAGCAGACAAGGCCACGCGAGCCGGTGGCGATGCCAGGAGGTGCCCAGGCTCATGGGGGTCTCGTCGTGAAAGGTCGTGCTTCCACCGCAGACTAGGTGGCCCCCGGAAGGGCAACCATCAGACTGGTCTGAATCTGCCTGCTATGCCGACGCAGCATGTCAAGGCTGCGTGAAATGCTTCTTTCCGGCCATGCCGGACGACCGAGATCGGGCTTTGCCTCGCAATGCTGCCAGCGCAGTAAGAAACAGTCGCTGGGGAGCCACGCGTACGCACCTCTTCCGCAGGTGGAACGACGCGGCGGAAATCTCCTCCGTCGCGCAATGAAACCCTTTCAGCGCGCACATGAGCATCCAACTGTCGGTGGGCGATTCGGCTCGCCGTGGTTGCGTTCCGCGAGATTTATCTGATTTCCAGTCCCGCCCCTGCGGGCCAGCATGCGTGCCGTCGCTGGGGAGTGGCGAAGTGGGCAGCAACCGAACAACTGCCCTCCAAACGGCGATACCTCCAAACAACAGGACATATGGACGCATGAGCAAGACCCTGATTTCCGCCGCACTCTTCGCGGCCGTCGGCATCACGTCGCTGTCGGCCGCCGCCGCGGACGGCAAGATCACCTTCACCGGAAAGATCTCGGACGTCACCTGCACCATCAAGGGCGGCGACAACACCGACGGCGGCACGTCGAACTTCACCGTCACGCTTCCGAGCGTCTCGACCACGGCGCTCGCGACGTCCGGCCAGAGCGCGGGCGACACGCCGTTCAGCGTGGTCGTCGGTGGCAGCGGCCAGACGGGCTGCACGAACGGCAAGATCGCGAAAATGTGGTTCGAGACCAGTACACCGACCGTCGATGCCGCGCACGGCGGCCGCCTGAAGAACACCGCCACCGGTGGCGCATCCAACGTGCTCGTCGGCCTGCTGAACAAGGCCGGCGCGACGATCGATCTTTCGAACAACGCCGGTGGCGAAGGCTCGAAGGAAGAAATCGCCAGCAACACCGCCACGCTCAAGTACACCGCGCAGTACTACGCGATCGGCGCCGCGGGCGCCGGCGACGTCAACACCTACGTGAACTACTCGGTCGTCTACAACTGAGTCGCGCGTGACGCATCTGGGCGGGGTCCGCGCGACCCCGCCGCTTCGGGGAAACTCCAGGAACTGCTCATGAAACTGCTCGCACGAGTGGGCTGCGCGTTCGCGTGGATGGCCGCTGGCCTCACGCCAGCGCATGCCGACGTCCAGATCGCCGGCACCCGCGTGATCTATCCGGCCGGCGAATCGCAGGTCACGGTCCAGGTTGACAACAACGGGCGGAGTCCGCGCCTGCTCCAGGTCTGGACGGATGCGGGCGATGCGAATGAAACCGCCGCGAACAGCACGGCGCCATTCCTCGTGACGCCACCGATGTCGCGCCTCGAACCCGGAAAGGGTCAGGCGCTGCGCCTGATGTTCAACGGAGCGGATGTACCGAAGGATCGCGAGTCGGTCTATTGGCTCAACGTGCTGGAAATACCGCCGCGTCCCAAGGGACAGGACGGCGGTGACAACTTCCTGCAGTTTGCGGTGCGTACGCGCATCAAGATCTTCTATCGTCCGCAAGGCCTGCGCGGTGCGCCGCTGGATTCGATCGCGCAATTGCAGTGGCGGCTCTTGCGTTCGGGCGGCGCCCCGTCGCTGGAGTGCACCAATCCCACCGCCTACAACGTCTCCTTCGCCGAGGTCCGCGTCGAGCGCGGAACAAGGGAAGCGATGCCAAAAGGTGGCATGTGTCCGGCGCTGGGCAGCGCGATGTTCCCCGTGGACGGCGAGCCCGGGAAAGGCAGCGGAACCGTGCTGCTCACCGCCATCAACGACTACGGCGGCTTCGTCGAAAGCCGCGCGTCCTACACGGACTGAGGCCGCAAGCCCGGCGTTCGAATCGAGCCTTCCTCCCGCAACGGGCGCATGACGCGCGCACGGGGTGCCGCCGCGAGCGCACGCCGACCGCGGGCCGCCAGCAACGCGAGATCGAAACATGCATTCATTTGATTCATGCATCCTCGCGCCAGCCGCGCGAGGCTACAGGCGAAGGCGCATCGTGGTTGTCGTGCTGGCCGCGCTGGGGCAGGTGCCGTTCGCCGCAAGTGCATCACCGGATCCCTCGCCATTGCCCGCGCCCGAACCGGCGCCGGATGCCGTCGAGTTCAGCCCGCTGTTCCTCGGCGAAAGCGCGACGTCGACCGACCTGACGCGATTCGAACACGCCAACGCGGTGGCGCCCGGTGAGTATCCGGTCGACGTCTACCTCAACGGCTATCGGCTCGCGCGCCGCACGATCGAACTGCGCGCTTTGGCGGACGGCGCTGTGCGGCCATGCCTGTCAGGCGAGGCGCTGGATGCGCTCGGTGTCGATACCGCCCGCCTCAAGTCAGAGGGCGTGGACGTCTCGCAGACGTGCATCGACGTCGAGCGGGTGATTGCAGACGCGCGTGCAAGCTTCGACATGAACCAGCTGCGCCTCGATCTGTCGATTCCGCAAGTCGCGCTCCGCCGCAGCGCGCGCGGGCAGGTCGACCCGGCGCTGTGGGAGCGCGGCGTCGATGCGTTGACGCTGGGCTACAACGTCAGCGCCAACCAGCTCGATTACGACAGCGGCGGCCACACGACCGGCGCCTATGCCGGACTCACGATGGGGTTGAACCTGGGTGGCTGGCGCCTGCGCAACCAGTCGTCCTGGCGCCGGGAAAGCGGGGCAGGCGAGGATTTCCAGAACATCCGCAGCTATGCGGAGCACGACGTCACCGCACTGCAATCGCAGTTCACCCTCGGCGATACGTTCACCTCGGGCGAGCTGTTCGATTCGACCGCCCTGCGCGGCATCAAGCTGGCCACCGACGATCGCATGCGCCCGGATTCGATCCGTGGCTACGCACCTGTCGTACGAGGCATCGCCGAGACCAATGCCCGGGTGGTGATTCGCCAGGCGGGCTTCGTGATCCTCGAAACCAACGTCGCACCCGGCGCATTCGAGATCGATGATCTGTACGCGACCGGCTACGGCGGCGACCTGGAGGTGACCGTGATCGAGGCCGACGGCCGCGAGCGGGCGTTCTCGGTCCCGTACGCCGCCGTGCCGCAGCTGCTGCGCCCTGGCGTGTGGCGCTATTCGGCCGCGGCTGGGCAGGTCCGCAATGGCGCGCTCCACGGCGCGGCACCGAACTTCATCGAGGGCACGTTCCAGCGCGGACTGGGCATCCTGCTCACGACGTACGCCGGCGTGCAGGCCACCGACGGCCACCTCTATCGCAGCGTGCTGGTGGGCGCTGCCTTCAACACGCCGGTGGGCGCCGTGTCGCTCGACGTGACCGGGGCGAAGACGAAGTTCGCCCTTCCCGACGAGGACGCCGCCGGCTACAGCGCGCGCCTGACCTACAGCAAGAGCATCCCGCAGACGAACACCGACTTCGCGCTCGCCGCGTACCGGTATTCCAGTCGTGGCTACCTGTCGCTGGACGATGCGGTCCGCCTTGACGACGAGGTGCGCAATGGCGAGCTGCGCGGCGGCGTGGGCGATGGTGCGGGGAACCAGCGAAGCCGCTTCCAGCTGACGGTCAGCCAGAGCCTCGGGGAGCGCGGCGGATCCTTGTTCGTCAGCGGTTCGCGAAACGACTATTGGAGCGGCTCGCTGCCGGTGGATTCGAGCTACCAGGTGGGCTGGAACCGGCAGTTCCGCAACGTGTCGCTGGGCGTGAATGCCAGCCGCACCCGACTGGCGGGCCGCGGGTACGACAACCAGGCCAACCTGAGCCTGTCCATGCCGCTCGGAAGTTCCGGCTTCCGCAGCACGCCGCCGCAGGTCACGCTCGCCGCGGGCCACGACCACGACGGCAACTCCGTCCAGGCGGGCGTGACCGGCAATGCAGGTGATCGTCGGCAGTTCAACTACGGCGTGAGCGGCAACTTCAACGATCGCGACACCGATACGGTTGGCATCAATGCCGGCTGGCGCGCCGCGCTCTCCACATTGGGCATGTCGTACTCGCGCAATGCACAAAGCCGGCAGGCGTCAGTGTCGGCGAGTGGCGGCATGGTGGCGCATGCGGGTGGCATCACGCTGGCGCCGCAGCTCGGCGACACCATCGGCGTGGTGGATGCCCGGAATGCGGCAGGCGCGCGGCTGCAAAGCGATCCGGCCATCCGCGTCGACCGGCGTGGTTACGCGATCGCCTCGAGCCTGATTCCCTACCGCATCAACGACGTCACGCTCGATCCCAACGGCCTGGCGGCGGATGTCCAGCTCGATACGTCCCGGCTGCAGGCGATCCCGCGCGCGGGCGCGGTGGTGGCGCTGAAATTCGAAACGACGATCGGCCGGTCGATCCTGATCCGGGCGCGGACGGAAGACGGTCGCACGCTGCCGTTCGGCGCACAGGTCGTGGACGGCGCTGGCAAGGACGTCGGCATTGTCGGTCAGGGCGGTCAGGTCTTCGTGCGGCTCTCCAGGGAGGACCGGCGCCTGCTCACTGTCAGCTGGGCGAGCGACGGCCAGTGCACTCTCGATGTTTCACCACCGCCTGCCGCCCCGCACGAACCTGCCGGCCTGCCGGTCGTCGACGCGGTATGCCATGCGTCGGTGCCCGCGCCCATCGCGCAACTGATGGGCCCTAGGGAGGAAACCAGGTGAATCGAATCCACTGCGAAGACGAACGGGCGACGCAAGGCGCGGCCACGGGCCATGTCGCCGCGACTCCATCGGCGGGATCCATCACGGGACGAAAGATGAAGACGTACAGGTGTCTGCTGGGAAGCGTGTTGTGGGCGTGCGCCATCCTGTTGTTGCCCGGCATGGCGTCTGCGAGGTGTTCCGGCACGGTGTCGACCACGCCGTTTTCCCCGGCCGTGGTGTCGATCAACAAGAACACTCCCATCGGACAGGTGGTCGCCTCCGCGACGGTCACGCTGTCCGTGGTCTGCACCGCCAAGGATGCGGGGGCATCCAGCGGCTGGAAGATGAACTACACCCCACAGGCGCCGCTTGTCGCCACATCGCTGGACCAGAAGACGTTTGCGACCGGCATGGGCGGACTCGGCTTCCGGATGTACACGAATGTGGGCGGGCTGATCGCACCGACGTGGTACGGCACCAACGGCGGCGACAACTTCTATCCGGGAGGTTGGGGCCCCGGCGGGCTGGCGCCGTTGAACTCCACCAACACCTACACCTTCAAGCTTGACCTGGTGCGCACCGACACCTCGCTGAAGGCCGGAACCTTCAGCGATTCGCTCGTGCGTTTCGGTTATCAGTTCGCCGGCAACGACTGTCCCGAAGGCAAGGAGTGCACGCGGCAGTTCGGCAATCAGACCACCACGCCGGTGACTTTCCAGTTCATCGACCCGACCTGCGCAATCACGACCGGCACCGCCAACCAGACCGTGGCGCTGGACGAGGCGCGCGCGATGGAGCTTCCTTCGATCGGGTCCACTGCGCGCCCCAAGGACTTCAAGGTCTCGTTCGAGAACTGCGCCCTCGCCACCGCGGTCCGGATGCGCATGGACGGCGCGCCGGCCACCCCTACCGTCCTGGCCAACACGGGCAGCGCCGCGGGCGTGGGTGTGCAGTTGCTCTTCAAGGGCAATCCGCTGGAACTCAACACTACGTTCGAAGCGGGCAGCTCGGGGAGCGGTTCGACCCTGGACGTCCCGTTCCAAGCCCGCTACTTCCGCACCGGGGGCTTGACCGGCGGGACGGTTTCCAGCGCGGTCACCATCACCGCCTCCTACTACTGACCCCGACGTATCGGGGCATCCGCCGCCGGCCGATCGGCCCCGCAAGGACGCTTTCGCGACCGCCCGAGCCCGCGCCGGGCCGGAATTGGGCTGCCCGGAGCGCTGACTGGGGCAACACTCCCGCCAGACTGTGCCGATCGTTGGTCAACGCTTTGCCGCTTGTGGCCGATTCACGAATTGTTTACAACTCTGGGGTGCCGCCCGGGCAGGGGAGGCGGCCGTTGCTGCTGTTCATTCATTCGAGGGAGAGAGTAATGAGAGCCATGCGCCGTCAATCGCTCACGCGAGCGATCCAGCTTTCCTTGTTGTTGACCCTGCCGGGCCTCGCGGCCGCGCAGGACGCCACGCCGGCCCCGCAGGGTTCGGCCACCACGCTCGACACCGTCACGGTGACGGGTTCGCGCATCAAGCAGACCAACGCCGTCACGGCCCAGCCCGTGTTCGTGCTCGACAAGGCCAAGATCGACCAGACCGGCCTGCAGACCGTGGGCGATCTGCTCCAGCAGATGACGTCCAGCGGCAAGGCGCTGAACGCCAAGTTCAACTCCTCCGGCAACTTCGGCTATCCGCCGGATGGCGGCGGCATCGGCGCGGGTTCGGCGCAGGTCGACCTGCGCAACCTCGGCTCGCAGCGCACGCTCGTGCTGGTCGATGGCGTCCGTTGGGTCAATGAGTCCTCCGCCTCGGGCGTGAGCGGCAGCGCCGACCTCAACACCATCCCGCTGGCCATCGTCGAACGCGTCGAAGTGCTGGAAGACGGCGCCTCGGCGATCTACGGCTCCGACGCCATCGCAGGCGTGATCAACATCATCACCCGCCGCAATTTCGACGGCGCCGAAGTGCACGCCTACTACGGCGAGTACGAGGACGGCGGCGACACCACCGAAGCCAGCCTGACGCTCGGCGGCAGCGGCGATCGCTGGTCGGCGGTGTTCACCGCCAGCTACTTCGAGCAGCAGGAAATCAGCTCCGGTTCGTGGGAACAGTCGCGTTATCCGACGCCGGGCACCGGCGTGCGCGGCGGCAGCTCGGGCATCCCGCAGGGTCGCTTCTTCTTCTGCGATCCGACGCGCCCGACCACCGGCGTGGGCGGTTGCGATGCCGATACCGAGAACTGGTACGACATCACCCTCAACAACGGCACCACCACGCCGGTGTTCGATCCGAACAACCCGAACGGTGGTACGTACAACTCGTTCGACGGCAGCGACCGCTTCAACTTTGCGCCGTATAACCTCCTGCTGACGCCGCAGAAGCGCAAGGCGATCTTCGCCAGCGTCTACTACGACGTCACCGACAACACCCGCCTGCACGTCAAGGGCCTGTACAACAACCGCACCTCGACCAACCAGGCGGCACCGGAACCGATCTTCGTCGGCCCGGGCGCGGGCACGGGCGGCATCGCCGACACCATCAGCATCCACGCCGACAATCCGTACAACCCGTTCGGCTACACGCTCGATGCCAACTCGAACTTCCTCGTCGCGACGCGTCGTCCGGTCGAAGTCGGTCCGCGCATCTTCAACCAGGACGTCGACACGCTGTACTTCAACGTCGGCCTGGATGGCACCTTCACGCTGGGCACGAGCAGCTTCGGTTGGGATTTCAACTACGCGCACGCCGACAACAAGGCGACGCAGGAATTCCTCAACGGCTACAACGTCGCCAAGATGAAGCTGGCGCTGGGTGATCCGGCGGTGTGTGCGCAGGTCGCGGGCTGCGTGCCGCTCGACATCTTCGGCGGCCAGGGCCGTCCGATGACGCAGGCGATGATCGACTACATCCGCACGCGCCAGATCGACTCCTCCGAACAGGTGCTCGACCTGTACTCGGCGAACGTCACCGGCGACATGTTCAACATCGGCGATCGCACCGCCGGCTTCGCGACGGGCGTGGAACACCGCCGTTACCGCGGCGACTTCAACCCCGATCCGCTGCGCCAGAGCGGCGAGTCGCAGGACTCCTTCGCCGCGCCGGTGTCGGCCTCGTACGACGTGGACGAGGTGTACGCCGAATTCCAGTTCCCGGTGCTGTCGACCCTGGACCTGCAGGCGGCGATCCGCTACTCCGACTACTCCACCTTCGGCAGCACGACGACCGGCAAGGCCGGCTTCCGCTGGCAGCCGATGGAGGACATCGTGGTCCGCGGTACGTACTCGCAGGGCTTCCGCGCGCCGAACCTGGGCGAGCTGTACGGCCTGACGCAGTTCGGCGCCACGCTGGTCGACCCCTGCGGTTCGACCGGCAGCCCGGGCCCGGCGGATCCGTCCTTTGCGGCGGGCTGCGCGGCGCAGGGCGCGCCGCCGAACTTCGAGCAGGCCAACACGCAGATCACCACCTTCACCGGTGGTAATCCGGACCTGCAGCCGGAAGAGTCCGACAGCTACACCTTCGGCGTGGTGTACGCGCCGAGCTGGGCGAGCGGGCTGGACTGGTCGCAGCGCCTGGACTTCGAGGTGAGCTACTACCACCACAAGATCGACGACGCGATCCAGGCCCGCGACATCCAGGCGCTGCTGGAAACCTGCCTGCGCGAAGGCGGCGTCGGCTCGGTCAACTGCACGCCGTTCACCCGCGGCGCCGGTGGCAACCTCAATCCGCCGGAGAACTTCCTCGACAACCTGGGCCGCATCGAAACCGACGGTGTCGACTTCAAGGTCAACTGGTCGTCGAGCGACTTCAGCTGGGGCCGCCTGAGCGCGTCGCTGCAGTCCACCTACGTCAACGACTACGAGGCCGTCGACGTCGACGGCAACAAGTCGCAGCGCGAAGTGGGCATCGAGGTCAACGACAGCGCGATCCCCGAGTGGCAGACCAATCTGCAGACCAACTGGACGATGGGCCAGTTCAACGTCGGCTGGACGGTGCGCTACATCTCGTCGGTCGACGAGCTGTGCTCGAACGTGCCGGTGTCCGAGGCCCCGGGCTGCATGGGCGGCGTGGAAACCAACAAGCTCGGCTCCACGACCTATCACGACCTACAGTTCAACTGGGACAACGCGATGGTCGACAAGCTCAAGCTCACCGTCGGCGTGAACAACGTCTTCGGCAAGGAGCCGCCGGTGTGCCTGACCTGCTCGCTCAACGGCTACGACGCCGGTACGTACGACCTGCCGGGCGCGTTCTGGTACGTCAGCGCGGACTACCGCTTCTGATCGCCTGATCGTTCCGCAGTCCGAAAAACGAAACGGCCGATGGTTCGCCATCGGCCGTTTCTGTTTGTGGTGTCGTGGAAACCGTTTGTGCCGACGAACGCGAGCCTTCAGCGCAACGCGGCGTCCGGCACGTGAAGGTCGAGCGACAGCGCCAGATGGTCCGACGCCGCCGCCGGTCGCGCCCGTGCGTTCGACGTCTTGAGCCCGTCGCCGACCAGGATGTGGTCGATCGCGCGCTGCGGGCGCCAGCTCGGGAATGTATGGACTTCGCCGTCCGGTGGCTGCAGGCGCGTGTTGCGGAACAGCGCGCGCATCTCGGGCACGTCGATGGAGCAGTTGAAGTCGCCCATCAGCACCGCGTTGGGGTGGTCGTGCAGGAGTTCGGCGATGAAACCCAGCTGCGCGGCGCGCGAGTTCGCGCCGAGCGAAAGGTGCGCGACCGCGATCAGCAGTCCCTTGTCGCCCTCGCCATAGCGCGCGAGCAGCACGCCGCGCCCGGCGATGCGGCCGGGCAGGGCGTGATCGATGACTTCCTTCGGTTCCAGCCGGCTCAGCAGGCCGTTCGCGCTGGAGGCGACGCCGCCGACGCGACGGTTCGGCTGGTGGCTCCAGTAATCGAAGCCGGCGCGCTGGGCGAGGTAGTGCGTCTGGTTGGTGAAACCCGACCGCAGGCTGCCCGGATCGCTCTCGTTGAGGCCGACGATGTCGTGCTCGCCGGCCAGCTGCGCGATCGCGTCCAGGCTGCCGCGCTTGTTGCCCGCGGGCAGCACGTGGGACCAGCTGCGCGCGACGTAATCGTGGTAGCCGCGCGTGCTGGACCCCGCCTGGATGTTCGCGCTGAGCAGGCGGAGCCGGCGGGTGTCCATTCGATCTTGCGGAGGCTTACTGGGCGCCGCCGGCGTTGGTCGCGCCGCCCTTCGCGGCACGCTCCTGCGCGATCAGATGATCGGCGATGCGCAGCGTGTCCTCGAAGCCCTTGCCGGTGACCTTGTACTTGCCGTTGATCACCATCGTCGGGGTCGAATCCACGCCGCTGCGCGCGATGAACTGGCTGGCGCGCTTCATCTTTCCTTCGATGGCGAAGCTCGACATCGTGCTGGCGAACTGCTTTCCGTCGACGCCGTACTTGGCGTAGAACGCGCCGATCTGCTCGTTGGTCGGCAGCGGCTGGACCGGCAGGACCTTGTCGACGTGGATCGCATTGAAGACCGCCTCATGCGTCTTGTCGAGCACGCCCATGGTCTGCGCGGTGTAGAACGCGCGGGCATACGGCTCCCAGTAGCCGCCGAACGGAGCGGCCAGGGCGACGAACTTCACGTCGGCCGGCTGCTTGGCCTTCCAGGCTTCGACCAGCGGTTCGAAGTGCGCGCAATGCGGGCAGGTGTAGCCGAACACCTCGACCACCTCGATCTTGCCGCCGGTGGGCTCGGAGGGCTGGCCGCCGGCGATTTCGACGTAATCGGTGCCGGCGACAGGGGCCGGACCCTGCGGCGGGGCGGCTTCGGCGGTGGGGGCCGGGGCCGGAGCGGCGGCGGTCTCGGCCGGCGTGGCGGGCGCAGCCGGGGCTGGCGCGGTTTCAGCCGGGGCGGCGGGTGCCGTCGGGGCCGCCGGAGCGGCGGTCTCGGCCGGGGCCGGAGCCTGCTTGGAGCAGGCGGACAGGACCAGCAGTCCGGTCAGGACCACGGCGAGACGGGGCAGACGCGAATTCATGCAGACGATCTCCGCAAAGGTCGGGAAGCGGGGGGCCGCGCGGCGTCGGGCCGGGCGGCGGGGCACAGCCAAGAATACCGGCCGCGCACGGCCGGCGACACTCGACTCAGCGCGTTTTGCCGTCGCGTTCACGCGCGACGAGCTGGTCGGCGATGCGCAGCACGTCGGTGAAGTCGTGGCCCATCACGCGGTAGCGGCCGTTGATCACCAGCGTCGGCGTGCCTTCCACGCCGCTGCGCTTGATGAACTGTTCGGCCTTGGCGATGCGGGCGGCGACGTCCGCGCCGTCGTAGGTCGCCAGGAACTTCGCCTGGTCGACGCCGTAACGTGCGTAGAACGGCGCGATCTCGCCCGGCGTGGCGTTGCGCAGCGGCAGCGAGCCGTCCGTGTGCAGCGCCAGGAACATCGCGTCGTGGCTCTTCTCCGCCACGCCCAGGACCTGCGCGGCGTAGTAGGCCTGCGCGTAGGGCTGCCACGAGCCGCCGAACGGCGCGGCCATCGGAATGAAGTTCACGACCTTCGCGTTCTTCTTCGCCCAGGCCGACACCGTCGGCTGGAAGTGCGCGCAGTGCGGGCAGGTGTAGCCGAACACCTCGACGACCTCGACCTTCCCCTTCACCGGCGCGAGCGGCGTGCCGCCTTCGATCACCTCGTAATCCGTGCCCTCCACCAGTGCCGGCTGCGGCGTGGCCGCGGCGGCGGCGAAGGGAAGCAGCGCGACGAATACCAGGAGCGATGGGAGCAGCGAACGGAGCAGCGGGCGGCGGGTCATCGGCGTTCTCGAAAGGGTGGGCCGGAAACTAAAGCGCCGGCCGTGGGGACACGGCCGGCGCAGCAGGGATCTGGAAGGTTCCGCCTCGGACCGCGGTCACCGGCGGAAGTTCACCGATCAGGAGCCGGTGGTCGGCTCGGCCGGCGTCGTCGGAGCAGCCGGTGCCGCGGCGGGCGCCGGAGCCGGGGCGGCCGGGGCAGCGGCCGGAGCCGGCGCGGCCGGAGCGTTGGCGACGGCGACGTCGTCGCGGCTCGGGTGCAGGCCCTGCAGGTAGCTCGACAGCGAACCGATTTCCTCGTCGGTCAGCTGCTTGGCCACGGCGGCCATGATGTTGAACAGGTGCGCGTCGCGCTGCACGGTCGTGCCGGCGCGGTATTCCTCCAGGCGGCGCTGCGTGTACGGCGCCTGCTGGCCGGCGATGTGCGGGTAGGCCGGGCCGGGGTTGCCGGCGCCGTCCGGGCCGTGGCACGCCATGCACGCCGGGATGCGGCGCGCCGCGTCGCCCGAGCGGAACAACTGCTGGCCGATCTCGAAGTACTTCTTGCCGGCATTCGGGCCGGTGGCGACGGCCGTGTCGTCGGCGACGCCCGCGCCGGCCTTCTGCGTGGCGAAGTAGGCGCCGATGTCGCGCGCGTCCTGGGCCGACAGCGCGTCGGCGAACGGCTTCATCACCGCCGCCATGCCGGTGTTGCGCTCGCCGGTCTTGAACAGGTGGATCTGGTTGGCGATGTAGCGCTCGCTCTGGCCGGCCAGGCGCGGGTACTGCGGATCGGTCGGATTGCCGTCCAGGCCGTGGCACGCGGCGCAGGTGCCCGCCTTGGTCGCGCCGGCCTTCGCATCGCCCCACACGGTCTTTTCCGGCGCGGTGTTCAGCGGCGCCTGCTGGACGGGCGCGTTGTTCGGGACCGGGGTGACGGTGGTCTGGGCATAGGCAACGGCGGCGGCCGCGAGTGCGACGACGCCGACAATGCCGAGGATGCGGGCTTGGCTCATGTAGCTGGGCTCCGGAACACAGATGAGGCGACCGCCGGGCGGACGCCGGAACCGCGGAATTATCGTCGGGCGTTCAGGGGCGGTCAACGCGCGCTGCGTGCCGAAAGCGGCCGCAGTCGTCGGTTTGGCGCGATCGCAGGGCAGAATTCCGATGCCTTCGCACGTCCGCGGCGGGGTTTCGCGCGCGCCGTGCGATCCTAATGCGATGGCCAATCCCTTCGTCCGCGCCCGCTACCTGCTGTCGGCGCACAACCACAAGCAGCTCCCGCCCGATGGCGCCTTCGAGGTCGCCTTCGCCGGCCGCTCCAACGCCGGCAAGTCGAGCGCGCTAAATGCGCTGTGCCAGCAGAATGCGCTGGCCCGTGTCTCCAAGACGCCTGGCCGCACGCAGCAACTGGTGTTCTTCGACATGACGCCGCCGGAAGTGGAGCCGCCGCGATACCTCGTCGACCTGCCCGGCTACGGCTACGCGAAGGTCCCGCAGGACCTGCAGGCGCACTGGCAGGCGTTCATCGACCAGTATTTCCGCACGCGCGAGGCGCTCAAGGGCCTGGTGGTGGTGATGGACATCCGCCATCCGCTCAAGGACTACGACCGCCAGATGCTCGGCTACGCGGTCGAACGCGGTCTGCCGGCGCACGCGCTGCTGACCAAGGCCGACAAGCTAGGTCGCGGGCAGCAGTCGCAGGCGCTGCATACGGTGAAGCGCGAGCTGTTCAGCGCGTTCGGGGATACGGTCAGCGTGCAGGCGTTCTCGGGCGAGTCCAAGCAGGGCGTGGACGAGGCGCGGGCGGTAGTGGCGGGGTGGCTGGGGTTGTCTGTCTAGCGATCTGGTGCGGGCGCTGGTGGTTGATGCGCGTTCGCCGGCAAGCACCTGCGCCGTCATCCCGGCGAAGGTCGGGAGCCGGGCCCGTAATTTTTGGGCACCCGATGGCGGGCGCGTACGCCTAAGCCCCTCTCCCATCGGGAGAGGCTTTGGGGTGAGGGGCAACGAAGCCGTATCGGTGAACGAACCTTCCCGCACAGTGCTGCGCGTTGTTGCGCGAAGTGCTTCAGGCGCAGAAGCAGGATGGATTCCAGCTTTCGCTGGAATGACGGTGACGTGGTTCAACAAGAAGGGAGTGCCCGAAAGCCGCGGGCCTGGATCCCGGCCTTCGCCGGGATGACGAGTTCGGACACGTTCCCGCGAATCCCGAATCCCGAATCCCGAATCCCGAATCCCCAAAAACAAAACCCCCGCCGATGCACCGGCGGGGGTTTGAGAGGCACCGCGGGAGGGCGGCTTAGAACTTGTAGTTCGCACCGATCAGGTAGGTGCGGCCCCACTCGATGTACTCCAGCGGGCGATCCTTCGTGCCGGCGTAGGTCTGGTACGGCGAGTTGGTGAGGTTGCTGGCTTCGAACAGCAGCGTCAGGCCGGCCAGGCTGCTCGCCTCGCCGAAGCTGTAGCTGATCTGCGCGTCCAGCTGGTCCTCGCCGACGACGTAGCGCAGCGTGCGGTTGCCGTCGAAGTTGCCGATCTCGCCGATGAAGTCCGAACGCTTGCGCTGGCTCACGCGGGCTTCGAAGCCGGCGCGCTCGTAGTACGCGGTGAAGTTGTACACCTCGTCCGACAGGCCCGGCAGGCTGATCGGATCGCTACCCACGCTGCTGGCGCTTTCCGGATCCAGGATCTCGATGTCGCTGTCGTTGAAGCTCGCGCTGGCGACGATGCCGAAGCCTTCCAGCGGGGCCCACAGCATGTCCAGCGGCAGCGACGCGCTCAGCTCGATGCCCTGCAGCTTGCCGCCCTTGCCGTTGTACGGCGCGGTGAAGTTGCCGATGGTCTGCGTCGGCGGCTCGTTCGGGCCCGGCACGTAGTCGGCGACGAACGCCGAGAAGTCGTAGTTGTCGTTGGTCTGCGTGTAGATGTAGCTGCGCAGGTCCTTGTAGAAGTACGCAGCGGCCACGTAGGCCTTGGTACCAAAGTACTTCTCGTACGAGATGTCGAACGCGTTGGCGCGCCACGGATCCAGTTCCGGGTTGCCGCCGCTGGCGCCCGGACGACCGGTGCTGGTGTCGACGCCGAATTCCAGCGACGCACGCAGCTGGTCCACGCGCGGACGCGCCACCTGGCGCGCGAGCGCCATGCGCAGCGTCTGGTCGTGCGGGAACAGGAACGCTAGGTTCATGCTCGGCAGGTAGTCGGTGTAGGTCTTGCCGTTCTCGTATGGCTGGACCTCGCTGCCCGGCGGCTGCGTGGAATCCCAGAAGTTCGCGCGCGAGGACTGGTCGGTGTGCTGGATCTGCACGCCGATGTTGCCGCGCACGCCGACCGAGCCCCACTCGGTGTCGATGTTGCCCTTGACGTAACCCGTGGTGAGCTTCTCGTCGACCGTCCACGCCTTCGGGATCAGGTAGGACAGGTTGTCCACCGGATTGAAGGTCATGTAGCGGTCCACGGCGCCCGGCACGTTCCACGCCGGGATGTAGCCCATGCCCGCGAAGCCCAGGTTCACCAGCCCGTACTGCAGGTCGCGCGCGATGGCGGTATCGCCCTGCGCGCCCAGGTTGATGTTGCCTTCCGGCTGGGTCTTCTGCTTCTCGCGATCGGCGTAGTTGATGCCGACGTCGATGTCCGACAGGAAGCCGCTGGCGAACTGCGGCGCGGGCAGCGCGGCGGCCAGCGTGTAGGTCTTCAACTCGTCTTCGACGCGCGGCACCTTGCCGTAACCGGAGCCGTAGATCGTGTTGGTGAGGAACAGCGTTTCCGGATTGGAGTAATCGCGACCCGGCACCAGCCACGAGAAACCGTTGCTGTTGTACGCCAGATTGAGATTGTCCAGCTGCAGGCGCGGAACCTGCTGCGTGTTGTTCTCCAGCAGCAGTTCCTCACGCTCGGCGCGCGACCAGCCGATGTCGGCCTTCACGCGGGCCAGGCCGACGTTGAAGTCGTTCGCCCAGCCGAACGCGTCGATCTTGTCTTCGCGCTTGCGGTACATGCCGCGCACGAGCGGATAGACGTTCACCGCCGTACCGCCCGTGAATGAGCCGTTCTCGTTCACCTGCGGATTGACGATCACCACGCGCGGATCGTTTTCACCGCCGCCGTTGTAACCCGACAGGTTCACCTCGAACTGGTTCGCGGTGTCTTCCTGGTCGGCCTTCGTGTGGAACAGGTCGAGCGTGCTGGTCCAGTCGTTGGACGGGCGGTACTGCACCGTCGCCATCACGGCGTCGCGCTCGATCTCGCCAGTGCGGCGCAGCGCCTTGATGCCGTCGGCGAAGAACGTGCCTTCCGGCACGCCGTTTCGGAAACGGTCGCCGTCCGGACCGGTCGTCGCGCTCCACGGCTCGTACAGGCCGACCTGGTTCTCCTGGATCGGCAGCTCGGTGTGCGAGTAACCGATCGAGAAGCCCAGCGTGCGGTCCATGAACTGGCCGATGTAGCTGGCGTTGATGCGGTTGCCATCGCCGTCGGCGTTGGCGGCATCGCCCAGCGAATTGCGCTGGTAGCGGCCGCTGACCGCGATCACCGGCTTGTCGTAGTCGAGCGGACGCACGGTACGCATGTCGATCGTGCCCGACAGGCCCTGGCCGACGAGGCCGGCATCGGGCGTCTTGTACACGGTCACGCCGCTCATCAGCTCGGCGGGGTACTGGTCGAACTCGACGCTGCGGTTGTCGCCGGTGGACACCATCTCGCGGCCGTTGAGCAGCGTGGTGGCGAAGTCGGGCGACAGGCCGCGCACGCTGATCACCTGCGCGCGACCGCCCACGCGCTGCGCGGACAGGCCGGGCAGGCGGGCGATGGATTCGGCGATGCTCACGTCCGGCAGCTTGCCGATGTCTTCGGCCGATACGGCTTCGACGATCGAGGTCGATTCCTTCTTGGTGTCGATCGAGGTCTCGATGCCGGCGCGGATGCCGGTGACGACGACCGAATCGAGCGTCTTGGTTTCATCCGTACGCGACGGCTCGCCCTGCGGCGATTGCGTGGCCACCTGGGCCTGCGCGCCGGCGGCGACCAGCATCGTTGCCGACGCGAGCGCCACGCTCAGCAGATTGCGCTTGAGTTGCATCTCCCCTCCCTCTCGAATCCGGTTTCTAATCGTTGTGTGTCGGCCCGCGTACGTCGCGACGGATGCCGCGCTCGCCGGGAGCCCGCGCCAGAGTCGGCAAGAAAAAACCGCTCAGGACGTAGCGGCGATGGTAGTTCGGCCCATCGCTGCACAAATTCCTTTGCATACGTATTCATCGGCTGTATGCGCGGGGAAAACCGCATGCAAGCGTTTTCCCGGCGCACGGAACTCCGCCCGCCCTGCGTGGCGGGAGCGGGTGTTGGGCGCTGGTCCGTCAGCGGCCGAGCAGGAACTGCAGCGGTACGTCGAGCCGGTCGCGCCAGGCGCGCTCGTTGTGCTCTGCGCCGGGGAATTCGCGGCTCATGAAGTCGCGGCCTTCGCGCCATCCCGCCTCGCGCAGGACGGCGTCCATGCGCTGCTGGTAGGGCGCGTAGCTCGCGTCGAGCGTCGCCGTGCCGTGGTCGAAATAGAACCGGTGCGTGCGACGCGCGGGCAGGTGCGCGGCGAGGTAATCGATCACTGCGCCGTCATTGGCGGGCCAGTGCGTCGACAGTCCGCCGGCCGCGCCGAAGACGTCCGGGTATTCGCTCATCGCATAGGCGGAAATCAGGCCGCCCAGGCTGGAGCCCATCACCAGCGTGTCCTCGCGCGACGGCTTCGTGCGGTACGTCGCGTCGATCGCCGGCTTGAGTTCGTCGACGATGAAACACAGGTAGCCGTCCGACAGCAGCTGCGCGCGCTGTTCAGGCGAAATCGCGTCGGCGGGAATGGCTTTCGCGGGCCAGTATTCGTTCGAGCGCAGCGGCGTGTTCGAGATCGCCACGACGATGGCCTCGCGCACGCGATGGGCGTCGATGAGCTTCGTCATCGTGCCGTCGACGTCCCAGTCGATGCCGGTGAACGACAGCGATGGGTCGAACAGGTTCTGGCCGTCGTGCATGTACAGCACGGGGTAACGGCGCTTGGGATGCGTCGCATACGACGGCGGCAGCCAGACGTCGACATTGCGCGAGGGAACGTGCGCCGAAGGCACGTCCTGGTAGCTGTCGACGCGACCGGTGGCCTGCAGCGCCGGCGCATTCACCGCATACGCCCAGCGCAGGAACACCGGCAGCATCCGCGCCCACGCCGCCTGTTCATGCTTGCCGTCGGGCAGCAGGTAAAGCGACGCGTCCGCACGCGTCGGCCTGGCCGCGTAGTCGTCGTTGGTGCTGTAACCGAGCTGCTTCAGGCCCTTCATGCCGCCGTTATCGGCGTTCCAGCCATCGAGCATGTCGCGCGTGTCGTCCACGGCGTCGTCGATGCCGTCGCCGTCGCGATCGGCGGCTTCCTCGGCCGTGCCCACGGCGAAAAACCATCGCGCGCCATTGCGCGGTTCGCTCGCGTCCACCATGTGCTGCGCCATGCGCGTGCGCTGCATGCTCGCGTTGTCGGTGGTATCCGACGCCGGCCAGAAGGACGGCGAGAACGCGCCGACGCGGCCGAAGATTTCCGGATACTGCCAGCCGAGGTTGAACGCGTTCAGCCCGCCGAGCGACCAGCCCAGGATCGCGCGCGCATCGGGCGTGGTGCGCGTGCGGTAGCGCGCGTCGATCGCCGGCACCAGCGTGTGCGCCAGCCATTCCGAATACGCGTGCGCGTTCGTGCCGATGCCGCCGTAGCGCGTCTTCGCAACGAGGTTCGCGCCGGCCTTGCGATCGGACAATCCGTACGCGCCCATGCGGTCGGGCGGCATGTCGATGGCGACGACGATCGGTGCGCGGATGTCGCCCGACACGATGAGTTGCTGCAGCGTTTCGCGCAGCTTCACCGCCTCGCGATCCTGCCCGTCGTTGACGTACAGCACGGGATAACGCCGCGTGCCCGTCGCGTAATCCGGCGGCAGGTAGACGGTCGTCTTCATGCCCTGCGGCGCGAACAATGTGGCATCCAGCGCGAACGGTTCGACGACGACGTCGCCCTGCACGGGCGCCGGCGAAAGCGGTTCCACCGCCGTGGCCGTCTGCGCGATCAGCAGTGCGAACGCGGCGCAGGCGAGGCGAAGGCGCATGGTCTGTCAGTCCACCCGCGCGTAGAAAACGCCGCGCGGCGGAAGGTGCAGCGTTCCGCCCTGCAGTTCACCGGCGCGCAGCCCGTGGTCGATCAGCGGGGTCGGCGTGCCGATCGACGCGGGTACGGCCCACGTCTGCGCGCTCGCGGAAAGATTGAACACGACCAGCAACGATTCTTCCGCGTCGCGACGCGTGAACGCGAGCACCGGCTCGTCCGCATCGAGGAACGCGATCTTGCCCGTCACCAGCGCCGGATGCGACTTGCGCCAGCGCAGCAGGTGGCGAACGCCGTTGAGCACCGAGTCGTCGCTCGCATCCTGCGCGGCGACGGTCAGCGCGCCGTGTTCGGCCGGCACCGGCAGCCACGGGCGCGTCATGCTGAATCCGCCGTGCGGCTGGTCGTTCCACGGCATCGGCGTGCGGCACCCGTCGCGGCCCTTGAAGGTGGGCCAGAACGTGATGCCGTAGGGATCCTGCAGCGCTTCGAACGGCACGTCGGCTTCGGTCAGGCCGAGCTCCTCGCCCTGGTAGAGGCACACCGAACCGCGGAGCGAACACACCAGTGCGACGAGCTGCCGCGCGAGGTCCGCATCGTACGCAGCGCCGGGATTCCAGCGCGTCACCGCGCGCTGCACGTCGTGGTTCGAAATCGCCCAGCACGGCCAGCCGTCGCGCATCTTCGCTTCGAGGTTCTCGACGGTGCCGCGGATGTACGCCGCGCTGGCGTCGTCGGTCAGCAGTTCGAAGCTGTAGCCCATGTGCAGGCGGCGATCGTTGACGTACTCGGCCATCGTCGCCAGCGAGTCTTCCGACGAGATCTCGCCGAGTGTCGTGGCGCCCGGATAACGGTCGAGCAATGCACGCAGTTGTTCGAGGAACGGGATGTTCTCCGGCTGCGTGTTGTTGTACCAGTGGTACTGGAACGCATACGGATTGTCCGGGCTGAAGCCGCGACCGGTGCGCAATTCCAGCGGTTTTGCCGGGTTGTCGCGCAGCTGCAAATCGTGGAAGCAGAAGTTGATCGCATCCAGGCGCAGGCCGTCGACGCCGCGGTCGAGCCAGAACTTCACGTTGTCCAGCGTCGCTTCCTGCACCGCGGGATTATGGAAATTCAGGTCTGGCTGCGAGGCCAGGAAGTTGTGCAGGAAGTACTGCTGCCGGCGCGGCTCCCACTGCCACGCGACGCCGCCGAACAGCGACATCCAGTTGTTGGGCGGCGTGCCGTCGGGCTTCGCGTCGGCCCACACGTACCAGTCGGCCTTCGGATTGTCGCGGCTTTCGCGGCTTTCCTTGAACCAGGCGTGTTCGATCGAGGTGTGGCTGAGCACCTGGTCGATCATCACGCGGATGCCGAGCGAGTGCGCCTTGGCGAGCAGGCGGTCGAAGTCGTCCAGCGTGCCGAACAGCGGATCGACATCGCGGTAATCGGCGATGTCGTAGCCGAAATCGGCCATGGGGGACTTGAAGAAGGGCGAGATCCAGATCGCGTCCACGCCGAGGCTGGCGACGTAATCCAGTCGCGCCTCGATGCCGGGCAGGTCGCCCACGCCATCGCCGTTCGTGTCCAGGAAGCTGCGCGGGTAGATCTGGTAGATCACCGCGCCGCGCCACCAGTTCGTCTGTCCTGCGTTGCTGCCTGCCGCCATCTGCCTTCCGTCCCCGACGCCGTCCTGCGTGTGTCTGCCGTGTCGTCCATGCCGAACCGGACGCGCGCCCCGGGCGCGCGATGGGGTGCACTATTCCACGGTGCGCCATCGCCGCGCATTGCCCCGGACCGCCGTTGGCCATGAATACGTATGCAGCCCGAACCCCCATCGCCCCCGCCGACTACCATGGGCCACCGAGTTGGGGACGCTGCATGAAACAAGCCCGCCCGGCGCCGTCGATGCGCCGCTCGCCACGTCTTGCGCCCGCCATCGCGATTGCGATCGCCGGTCTGGTGTCGGCCGGAAGTGCGCTTGCCGGCGATGCGGCCTGGCGCGATTCGATCGCGTGGCACGGCGCCAGGGCGCGCATGCAGGCCGACGGCGATGGATGGCGATTGCAGCCGAAGGCCGGCGATGCCATCGACATCGCCGCGCAGCCCATGAAGACGGATACCGCGAGCCCGATGTTCGATGGCCTGTTCGCACTCGCGCAGGCGGAACTGTCGAAGGCGCAGGTCGAGGCCATCTCCGACAACGCGTACGACAACGGCCGGCCGATCCCGTGCTCGTGTTTCGAGACCGGAGAGAAATGGCGCTACGTGTGGACGCGCGACCTGTCCTTCGCGGCGGACCTGTCGCTGGCGAAGCTCCGCCCGGAACGCACGCGCAATGCACTGCGATTCAAGCTCTCCGACCTGCGCGCCGGTGCGCCGCAGGGTACGTACGTGGTGCAGGACACCGGCTCCGGCGGCAGCTGGCCGATCAGCAGCGATCGCGTGGTGTGGTTCCTCGCCGCGCGCGGGCTGGTCGATGCGCCGTTGGGCGATGCCGACGCGAAGCGTTTCAACGATGAGGTCTGGCACGCGTTGACCGACACGCTCGCGCAGGATCGCGCGTTCGTCTTCGACCGGGAAACGGGCCTGTATCGCGGGGAAACCTCGTTCCTCGACTGGCGCGAGCAGTCGTACCCGCGCTGGACGGCCGACGACGTCGCGTTCATCGCGCAATCGTTCGCACTGTCGACCAACGTGCTGCATTACGAAGCATTGCGCCTGGGCGAACGCATGGCGCGCGAGCGCGGCGATGTGCGCGCGGACGAGTACGCGACGCAGGCGAAGGCGCTCGCCACGCAGATCGAGCGCCGCTTCTGGCGCGAGGATCGCGGCCTCTACATGAGCTACATCGGCACGGCGGCGCATCCGGTGCCCTTCGAAGCCTACGACCTGCTCGGCCTTTCGCTGCTGATCGACAGCGGCATCGCACCCGGAGCACGTGCGCGTCGTGCGCTGGCGACCTATCCGATGCTCGATTCCGGAAGCCCGGTGATCTGGCCGCAGCAGCCGGGCATCGCGATCTACCACAACCGCGCGATCTGGCCATTCGTCAGCGCGTACTCGCTGCGCGCGGCGCGCAAGGTGAACGACATCGCGCGCATCGAGCATGAGGTCCGTTCGATCCTGCGTGGCGCCGCGCTCGCCGGATCGAACATGGAGAACTACGAGCTCGTCACGCAGGCCGTGCACGTGGATGAGGGCGCGCTGAGCGGGCCGGTCGTCAATTCGCCGCGTCAGCTGTGGTCGGTGGCGGGCTATCTTGCGATGGTGATGGAAGGCGTGTTCGGGCTGGAGCCGGATGGCAACGTCGCGCCGAAGATCCCGGCGACGCTGGTGCCAATGCTGTTCGGCCAGCGCGACCGGATTTCGCTGCGGTTGCCCGATCGCGAAATCGTGCTGGTCCGGCCGGCGAAGATCGATGGCGATCTGCTCGTCGCGGGGAAGCGCGAACACAATGGTTCACGCGAAACGGTGCAGCTCGTTGCGCAACGCAGCGCCACGAAGGCGGCGACGCCGCCGCTCGACGCCGCCGCGTTCGCGCCGGCTTCGCCTGACGCGCCATCGATCGTCCAGTCCGGAAGCCGCTGGACCATCGACGTGCCTGTGAACCATCGCCTCTACATCGATGGCGCGCTGCGTTCCGACGTATCGCCGCAGGTCCGTACGGTGCAGCTGCCGCAGCAGGACGCGCAGCAATGCGCGAGCCTCGCGCGCGTCGAACACGGCATCGAATCGCTGCACTCGCCCACGCGTTGCATCGGTGTGGACATCGCCATAGACGGCGCATGGCCGCGCAGCTGGCGCGCACCGAAGGCCGGGCGTTATGCCGTCAGCGTCGACTTCACCAACACGCACGGCCCGATCAACACCGGCATCACCGCCGCGGTGAAGACGCTGGTCGCCGCGTGCGACGGCGTCGAAGAGCGGCGCGGCACGCTGGTGATGCCGCACGGCGCGGCGCGTCAGCGCTCCAGCGCGGTCGTCGTCGACGTGCCCGCCGGCGCGACCTGTCGCTTCACGTTGCGCGACGGCGTCAACATGTCCTATCTCACCCACAACGCCCGCTACACCGGCGGCGCCGGCGGCATCGACGGTCCCCTCAACGACGCCACCCTCGGCGCGCTGCACGCCGTTCCGCTGCGTACCGCCCAACAGGAGAAGTCAGCGCGATGAGCACGAAACCGCAGCTGTCGTTCTGGCAGATCTGGAACATGTGCTTCGGCTTCCTCGGCATCCAGTTCGGATTCGCCCTGCAGAACGCCAACGTCAGCCGCATCTTCCAGACGCTGGGCGCGAGCATGGACGACATCCCCATGCTGTGGATCGCCGCGCCGCTAACGGGGCTGATCGTGCAGCCCATCGTCGGCTACCTGTCCGACCGCACGTGGACGCCGCTGGGTCGTCGCCGACCGTACTTTCTGGTCGGTGCCGTGCTGGCGACGCTGGCGCTGTTCTTCATGCCGAACTCGCCCACGCTGTGGATCGCCGCCGGCCTGCTGTGGGTGCTCGACGCCTCGATCAACATCTCGATGGAGCCGTTCCGCGCGTTCGTGGGCGACCAGTTGCCGACGTCGCAGCGCGCAAGCGGCTATGCGATGCAGAGCTTCTTCATCGGCGTGGGTTCGGTGATCGCGAGCCTGCTGCCGTGGGTCCTCGCGAAAGCCGGCGTCGGCAACACCGCCGGCCCCGGCGAAGTGCCGGATACCGTGCGCTACGCGTTCTATTTCGGCGGCGCGGTGCTGCTGCTCTCGGTGGGCTGGACGGTGCTGCGCACGCGCGAGTACGCGCCGGAGGAACTACGCGCGCATGACACGACCGTGCGCATGCCCGCGAGCGAGTTCGACGGCGCACGTGCGCGGCTCAGTGGCGTGGCGTGGCTGCTCGCGGGCGTGATCGGCGCGCTGGCCGTGTGGCGGTTCGCGCTCGACAAGCAGCTGTACATCCTCGCCGGACTGCTCGCCGGCTACGGTATCGCGCTGATCGGCGCCAGCGTCATGCGGCGCGATCGCGCGCTGGCGCAGATCGTCGGCGACCTGCACGACATGCCGGCCGAAATGCGAAAGCTCGCGGTCGTGCAGTTCTTCTCGTGGTTCGCGTTGTTCGCGATGTGGATCTACACCACCGGCGCGGTGACGCAGGTGCATTTCGGCAGCACCGATACCGCGTCGACCGCATACAACGAAGGTGCGAACTGGGTCGGCGTGCTGTTCGCCGCGTACAACGGCTTCGCGGCCCTCGCGGCGATCGCGATTCCGCTGATGGTGCGGCGCCTCGGCCTGCGCGTGAGCCACCTCATCAACGTGACGCTGGGCGGGCTCGGCCTGCTGTCGTTCCTGGTGATCCGCGATCCGCAGTGGTTGCTGCTGTCGATGGTCGGTGTCGGCTTTGCATGGGCGTCGATCCTTTCGCTGCCGTACGCGTTGCTGTCCGACAGCGTGCCCGCCGCGAAGATGGGCGTGTTCATGGGCATCTTCAATTTCTTCATCGTCATCCCGCAGCTGGTGGCGGCGAGCCTGCTCGGCTTCCTGCTCAAGCATTTCTTCGGCGGCGCGCCGATCCACGCCTTCACCATCGGCGGCATCAGCCTGATCGTCGCCGGCCTGTGCGTGCTGCGCGTGCAGGAGCCACGCGTGGCTGCTGTCGCCGCTACCGGTCATTGAGGAGTTTTCGAATGCGTTTGAAGGTGCCGTTCCGCGTCCGCTTCCGTCGTCGCGCGCTGGCGTTCGCGCTCGCCGCCTCCATCCCGGCCGCGCATGCCGCCGACGCGCCGGACTACTACGGCACGCTGGAGCCGTTCGCGAAGGAAGCGGTGTATTTCGTCGTGACCGACCGCTTCGTCAACGGCGATCCGTCGAACGATCATCGCGACCAGGGCGGCCCGGATCCCGCGACGCGCACGTTCGATCGTCCCACCGCGGGCAGCGATGCGGGCGACAACGTCGGTTACCTCGGCGGCGACTTCAAGGGCATCGTCGATCACCTGGACTACATCCGCGGCATGGGCTTCAGCGCGCTGTGGATCACGCCCATCGTCGACAACCCGGACGAAGCCTTCACCGGCGGCAAGCCCGCGCAGAAGGGCGGCTTCCTCACCGACGGCGGCAAGACCGGCTACCACGGCTACTGGGGCGTGAACTTCTACAAGCTCGACGAACACCTGCCGAGCAAGGGCCTGGATTTCAAGGGTCTGGCCGATGCGGTGCACGGGCAGGACATGAAGCTGGTGCTCGACATCGTCGGCAACCATGGCTCGCCCGCGTATTCGATGCCGAAGGCGCAGCCGCAGTTCGGGCAGGTCTTCGATCGCGACGGAAAGCTCGTCGCCGATCACCAGAACCTGCCGCCGGCCAAGCTCGATCCGAAGCACGATCCGCTGCATCGCTTCTACAACACGACGCCCGGTCTGGCGGAGCTGTCGGACTTCAACGAGAACGAACCGGCGGTGATGGATTACCTCGCCGGCGCGTACGCGCAGTGGATCGGGCAGGGCGCCGACGCGTTCCGCATCGACACCATTGGCTGGCTGCCGCATCCGTTCTGGCACGAGTTCGTCGCGCGCATGCGGCGCGAGAAGCCGGGCATGTTCATGTTCGGCGAGGCGTTCGAGTACGACGCGAAGAAGATCGCCGAGCACACCTGGGCGCGGAACGCGAACGTGAGCGTGCTGGATTTCCCGCTGAAGCAGGGGCTGGAGAAGGCCTTCGGCCACGAGCGCGCCGGCTTCGAAGTGCTGGCCGACCGGCTCTATCTCGACGGCGGCCCGTATGCGAACCCGTACGAACTGGCGACGTTCTACGACAACCACGACATGGCGCGGCTGGATGCGACCGACGAAGGTTTCATCGATGCGCACAACTGGCTGTTCACCGCGCGCGGCATTCCGGTCGTCTACTACGGATCGGAAATCGGCTTCATGCGCGGCAAGCCGGAGCACGACGGCAACCGCAACTACTTCGGCGCCGAGCGCATCGCGTCGGCCGCATCGCACCCGATCCATCGCAACCTGTCGCGCATCGCGCACGTGCGTGCGGCCTCGCCGGCGTTGCAGCGCGGCCTGCAGGTCAACGTCGAACTGAAGGGCGGCCGCGCTGCGTTCTACCGCGTGTACCAGCACGAAGGCGTGTCGCAGATCGCGCTGGTGCTGCTCAACAAGGGCGATGCACCAGCCGCGTTCGACGTGAAGCAATACGTGCAACCGGGCACGTGGCGCGCGACAATCGCCGGCAACGACACGAAGGTACGCGCCGGCGGTTCGCTGAAGGCAACGGTGCCGGCGCATGGCGTCGAAGTGTTCCTGCTCGACGCCCCGGTGGCGCAGCCGCAACTACGGGCCGAACTGGACCGCTTGATGAAGGTGAAGCGGCCGGAGTGACGCCGGCTCAGGCGCCGCTGGACTTCCGCACCACCAGCGAGGCGGGCAGCGTGATGCTCTGCGTCTGCTCGCCGCCGATCTGGCGCAGCAGCGTTTCGACCAGCAATTCGCCGGCGCGTTTGGTGTCCTGGAAGACGGTGGTGAGCGGCGGGCTGGTGAAGCGCGCCATCGGCAGGTCGTCGAAGCCGACCACGGCGATGTCTTCGGGCACGCGCAGGCCGGCGTCGGCGAGCGCGCGCATCGCGCCGACGGCGATCAGGTCGCTCGCGGCGAACACCGCATCGAATGCCCCGCCGCGCGCGAGCAGTTCGCGCGCCGCCGCGTAGCCGTCTTCCTCGGAGCTTTCGGCATCGACCTGGAGGATGGCCTCCATCGCACCGCCGACTTCGCGCAACGCGGCATCGCAGCCGCGGAAGCGGTCGAAGAATTCGGGGCAGTGGCTCGACGCCCCGCCGAGGAAGGCGATGCGGCGACGGCCCAGGCCGACGAGGTGTTCGCCCGCGATGCGACCGCCGTTGAAGTTGTCGCAGCCGATCGACAGCCCCGGCTGGTCGTGCAGCACCGCGCCCCAGCGCACGAAGCGCGTGCCCTGGGCGACGAGCTTCTCCAGCTTGCCGGTGTAGGCGAGGTAATCGCCGTAGCCCAGGAGGATCAGGCCGTCGGCCTTCATGCTGTCCTCGTAGTCGGCGTGCCAGTCGTCGGAGAGCTGCTGGAACGAGATCAGCAGGTCCTGCCCCTCGCGCGCGCAGGCGCGGGTGATCGAACCGACCATCGACAGGAAGAACGGGTTGATGTGCGACTCGTCCGGCGTCGGATCCTCGAACAGCAGCAGTGCCAGCGTGCCCGAGCGCTGCGTGCGCAGGCTCGACGCGTGGCGGTCGACCTTGTAGTTGAGCTCGCGGACGGCGTCCTCGACGCGTCGTCGCGTCTCGGCGTTGACCAGCGGGCTGCCGCGCAGCACGCGCGACACGGTCGCCTGCGACACGCCCGCGCGGTGGGCGATGTCCAGCGAGGTGATCTTGGTCTTCTTGCTGCGGCCGAGGTAATGCACTTGCGACATGCCGGCAGTATGTAAGCCCTTGTACGCAAAGGCTTGCCGCAGTGCGGCATCGGCATGCGCCGCATCGCATGCACGGCAGTCCAGAGGCGATCGGGTCCGCGACGTCCGCGGACGCCCGCTCCATCAACGCCTCCCCGAGATGGTTCATTCCGGATTACTGCGTTGCATGGCCGTGGATGGGGTCATTCACGCCGCCTCGCTACACTGGCGTGATCGCCGCCACAGTCTGGGACGTCGTCCCGCTGCAGCCAGTCTCCATTCAAACGAGGTGTGTGTGTCCGGTCCCAGCCAGGTCAAGGATGTTCCAATCGAGGGTCGGGCCCAGCTCGTCGAATACCTCAGCTCCGGCATCCGGGCCCGCGAGGACTGGCGCATCGGCACCGAGCACGAGAAGTTCGGGTTCCGCAACGACGACCTGCGTCCGCCGACCTTCGACGGCGAGCGTGGCATCGAGGCGCTGCTGAAGGGCCTCACCCGCTTCGGCTGGACGCCGGTCACCGAGCACGACCGCGTCATCGCGCTCACCCGCGACCAGGCCTCGGTCTCGCTGGAACCGGCGGGGCAGCTGGAGCTCTCCGGCGCGCCGCTGGAGAACCTGCACCAGACCTGTTCGGAAACCAACAGCCACCTGCGCGAAGTGCGCACCGTCGCCGAACCGATGGGGCTGGGCTTCCTGGGCGTCGGGTTCCAGCCGAAGTGGCGTCGCGACGAAATGCCGTGGATGCCCAAGGGCCGTTACAAGATCATGCGCGAGTACATGCCGAAGGTCGGCTCGCTCGGCCTGGACATGATGACGCGCACCTGCACGGTGCAGGTGAACCTGGATGTCGGCTCCGAGGCCGACATGGTGAAGAAGTTCCGCGTGTCACTCGCGCTGCAGCCGGTCGCGACGGCGATGTTCGCCGATTCGCCGTTCAAGGAAGGCAAGCCGAACGGCTACCTCAGCTACCGCTCGCACATCTGGACCGATACCGACGCTGGCCGCACCGGCCTGCTGGACTTCGTCTTCGACGACGGTTTCGGCTACGAGCGCTACGTCGATTACCTGCTCGACGTGCCGATGTACTTCGTCTACCGCGACGGCAAGTACATCGACGCGTCGGGGCAGTCCTTCCGCGATTACCTCGACGGCAAGCTGCCCGCGTATCCCGGCCACCGCCCGGTGCTGCGCGACTGGGCCGACCACAGCACCACCGCGTTCCCCGAGGTCCGGCTGAAGAAGTACCTGGAAATGCGCGGCGCCGATTCGGGTCCGTGGAACCGCATCTGCGCGCTGCCGGCGTTCTGGGTCGGCCTGCTGTACGACGACACCGCGCTCGATGCCGCCTGGGATCTGGTCAAGGATTTCTCGATCGAAGAACGCCACGCATTGCGCGATGGCGTGCCCAAGCACGCGCTGAAGCTGCCGTTCCGCAACGGGACGGTGCTCGATCTGGCGCGCCGTGCGCTGGAGATCTCGGCCGAAGGCCTGCGTCGTCGCGCGCGTCGCAACGGGAACGGTGCGGACGAGTCGGTGTTCCTGGAGCCGATGATGGAATTCGCCGAAGCCGGCATCACGCCCGCCGAACGCAAGCTCGACCTGTACCACGGTCCGTGGCAGGGCGATATCGACCGCGTGTTCCGGGAGTTCGCGTACTGAAGCTCTTGGCTGTCATTCCCGCGAAGGCGGGAATCCATCGGGCCGCCATCATTCCGGCCTTCGGGGGCGGTTGAGGTTTGCAAGCATGGATTCCCGCCTACGCGGCAGCAAGAAGCCCGGCAGGCCACGCGGCAGTGCCGGTAAGCGACCTGCCTCACCCCGTGTTCTGAATCCCCGCCGAAATCCCGTTCACCGTCGCGACCAGCGCCTCATAAAGCGCATCGTCCGGCCGGTCCGCCGCGCGCCAGCGTGCGAGCAGGTCCACCTGCAGCAGGCTGATCGGATCGACGTAGGGATTGCGCAGGCGGATCGACTGGCGCAGGCGGTAGTCGCCCGCCAGCAGTTCATCGCTGCCCTTGATCGCCAGCACGGCCGCGCGCGTGCGCTCGAATTCCGCCGCGATGCCGGGATGGAAGCGCTCGTGCAATTCGCCCGCGAGCAGCGAGTAGCGCTCGAAGATGCCCGGCTCCGACTTGGCCAGCATCATTTCCAGGTCGTCTATCAGCGTGCCGAAGAACGGCCAGTCCTGCGCCATTTCGGCGAGCGTGTCGCGGCCGTGCGTGTCGAGCGCGCGCTGAAGTGCGGCGCCGACGCCGTACCACGCGGTGAGGCCGGCGCGATTCTGCGACCACGCGAATACCCACGGAATCGCGCGCAGCGAACCGACATCGCCCGTGCCCGCGCGCTTGCTGGGACGCGAACCGATGCGCAGGCGCTCGATCACGTCGATGGGCGTCGCGGCGCGGAAATACGCGGGGAAGTCCGGGTTCTCGTGCACCAGCGCGCGGTAATGCGCGCGTGCGTCGCGGGCGAGTTCGCTCGCGATCGCGCGCCATTGCTCCTCGCGCGGTTCCGGCGCGCGCGGGCGCAACGTCGCGCGCAGCACGGCGCCGGTCGCCTGTTCGAGGTTGCGCAGCGCGATGGCGCGGATGCCGTACTTGCGGTGGATCACCTCGCCCTGTTCGGTCAGGCGCAGGTAGCCGTCGACCGAACCGCGAGGCGCGGCGATCACGGCGCGCTCGGTCTTGCCGCCGCCACGGCTGATCGATCCGCCGCGGCCGTGGAAGAACGCGATGCGCACGCCGCTGTCGCGCGCGAGTTCGGTGAGCGCGATCTGCGTGCGTTGCAGCGCCCAGCGCGAGGCGAGCATGCCGCCGTCCTTCGCGCTGTCCGAATAGCCAAGCATCACGACCTGACGATCACCTCGCGCGGCCAGGTGCGCGCGATACACAGGATCGGCGAACAGCGCGCGCAGCGTGTCGCTCGCGGCGTCGAGGTCGTCGACGGTTTCGAACAGCGGCGCGACGTCGAGCGGCACGCGGCCGTCACCATCGACGCAGCCGGCCACGCGTGCGAGTGCGAGCACCGCCAGCGCATCGGCCGCGCTGCGGCTCATGCTGACGATGTAGGGGCCGAATGCCTGCGCGCCGTAACGCGGGCGCAGTCGCGCGACGGCGCGGAACACGTCCAGCGTCGGTCGCGCGGTACCGTTGCCGACGCCGCGCACCGGCTCGCTGCCGTCGAGCAGGCGATGCAGGCGCTCGGCGCGTTCCTCGCGCGAATGTGACTCCCACTGCGCGTCGCCCAGCACTTCGGCGAGCGCCGCATCGTGCGTCGCCGAATCCTGGCGAAGATCCAGGCTCGCCAGATGGAAGCCGAAACACTGAACGCGTCGGCGCAGGCGCCGCACCGCGTGGCCGCCGGCGTGTTCGCCCTGATGCGCGCGCAGGCTGTCCTCGATCATGCGGATGTCGGCGAGGAACGCGGCGGCATCCTGGTACCCGTGCACATGGTCGTCGGCCGTCGCGCGCAGTCGGGCGGCGATAAGCGCGAGCAGATTGCGATACGGCATGTCGGCGTGGCGCGGCTTCAGCGCGGCGGCAGCCTTGGGCAGCAGGTAGCGGTATTCCTCGATGCGCGCGAGCACCGCGTCGGCCACGCCGATGCGCTCCAGCGATTGGCTCAGCATTTCGCCGAGCGCGGCGACTTCCTGCCGGTACGCGCGCAGCACGAGCGAGCGTTGCCCGGCAAGCGTCGCGGCGATGGTATCGGCGCCGACGTTCGGGTTGCCGTCCATGTCGCCGCCCACCCACGTGCCGAAGCCGATGACGGTCGGCATTGCCACATGCTCGCCATACGTCTCGCGCAGCGCGTCCTCGAACAGTTCGTAGAACACCGGCAATACGCGATACAGCACGTCGGACAGGTAGAAGCCGACGTGCTCGAACTCGTCGGCGACGCTGGGCTTCACCGGCGGCGTTTCGGCCGTCTGCCAGCTCGCGGTGAGCGCCAGCCGCATGCGTTCGAGGTCGGCGCGGTGTTCGTACGGCGTGCGCGTGCGGTCGATGTCGTCGATCAGGCAGGTGACGATCTGGCGCTCCTTCTCCAGCAGTGCGCGGCGCACGGCTTCGGTCGGATGCGCGGTGAACACCGGCTCGATGCGCAGCCGCTGCAGCAACGCGACGACTTCCTCCAGGCTCACGCCCTGCGCGGCGAGCGTCGCGAGCACGTCGCGCAATCCGCCGGGCTGCCGGCTCGCGCCCTGTCGCTCGTAATCGCGGCGACGGCGGATGCGGTGCACGCGCTCGGCGACATTCACCGCCTGGAAATACGTGGCGAAGGCGCGCACCAGATCGCCCGCGTGTTCGAGTTCGACGCCGGCGAGCGCATCGGCCAGTTCGGCCACCGGCGCGTTTGACTCGCGGCGACGGATAGCGGCACGGCGCAGGTTCTCCACTTCGGCCAGGAACTGCGGCCCGCGCTGCTCGGCGAGGATGTCGCCGACGAGGGCGCCGACGGTTTTGACGTCTTCGCGCAGCAGGGCGTCGTGCGGTGCGAAATCGACGACGCGGAGGGGGTCGTTGGCGGACTCGGCGGGCGGGTTTTGTCGGGTCATCCGCCGAGCCTACCGCACTGCAACATGGGGCGGCGCGACGGTTGCGGCTGCAACGGTCCGGCGGTGACCGCCCGGCTGCGCCGGTCGCGTTGTCTTTTCCTGATGACCCTCGCGCTGGAGTGCGCCATGACGCTGCGGATCCGCCTGTTCGGCCTCGCCGTCGCCTGCCTGGCCCTGGCCGGCTGCCCGAAAGCCTCGAAGGAGGACGCCGCGCAGGCGGACGCGCCGCCGCTGTTCGACACGTTCGGCGAGCAGCATCGCGACATCGCATCGAAGGTGCCCGAGGCGCAGCGCTATTTCGACCAAGGGCTGCGGCTGGCGTACGGCTTCAACCACGAGGCCGCCGGTCGCGCGTTCGCCGAGGCCGAACGGCTCGATCCCACCTGCGCGATGTGCGCATGGGGACAGGCGCTGGTGCTGGGGCCGAACATCAACCTGCCGATGTCGCCGGATCTGGCCGCCGATGCGACCACGCTCGCGCTGCGCGCGCAGAAGCTGTCGAAGAACGCGACGCCCGCCGACCAGGCGCTGATCGCCGCGCTGGTCAAGCGTTACGAAACGCCCGCACCGGCGGATCGCGCGCCGCTCGACAAGGCCTATGCGCAGGCGATGGGCGAGGCGCACAAACAGTTTCCGGAGGACGACGACATCGCCGCGCTCTACGCCGAGTCGCTGATGGACCTGACGCCGTGGGCGTACTGGAACGCGCAGGGCGAGCCGACCGAATACACCGACACCCTGCTGGCCACGCTGGAAGGCGTGCTGAAGCGCAACCCGCGCCACATCGGCGCGGTGCATTACTACATCCACGCGGTGGAAGCCTCGCACCAGCCCGAACGCGCCGAGCCGTACGCCGATCGCCTGGCGTCGCTCGCGCCCGGCTCGGGGCATCTGGTGCACATGCCGGCGCACGTCTACATCCGCGTGGGCCGTTATCACGACGCGACGCTGAGCAACCTCGCCGCGAGCACCGCCGACAAGGCCTTCCTGGCCGTGTGTCGCGGCAGCAACGGCGCGTATCCGCTGGGTTACGTGCCGCATAACTGGCACTTCGCGGCGATGACCGCGGCGCTGCACGGCTCGCGCACGCTGGCGATCGAAGCCGCCGACCAGACCGCGCAGCGCGTCGACGCGCAGCAGCTCGAGGCGATGCCCTTCATGCAGCAGTTCCTGGTCGCGCCACTGTTCGCGCGCGTGCGCTTCGGCGAATGGCAGCAGATCCTCGCCGATGCCGCGCCGCCGTCGGAGGTGCCGTTCCCGAAGGCGATCTGGCATTTCGCGCGCGGCATGGCGTTCGTGCGTACCGACAAACCCAGCGACGCCAGGAAGGAACTGAAGGCCTTGCAGGCCATCGCTTCGGACCCGGCGCTGGAGAAGGTCGTGCTGTTCGACATCAACCGCGCCGACCGCGTGCTCGACGTCGCACAGCACATGCTCGCCGGCGAGATCGCGCTGGCGACGAAGCAGACGAAGGCGGGCATCGCCTCGCTGCAGAAGGCCGTCGCGGCCGAGGACCTGCTCAACTACAACGAGCCGCCGGACTGGCCGCTGCCGGTGCGGCCGTTCCTCGGCGCGGCGCTGCTCGATGCCGGCCGCGCGAAGGAAGCGGTCGCGGTATACGAGGAAGACCTCAGGCGCTTCCCGCACAACGGGTGGTCGCTGTACGGCCTGGCGCAGGCGCAGCGCAAGCTCAAGCAGAAGGACGCCGCCGCCGAGACCGAACGCCGCCAGGCCGCCGCATGGCAGTGGGCCGACGTGAAGCTGGTGGCGTCGCGGTTCTGAGGGCGGACGTCCGTCCGGATGCCGCTGGCGTCGCGCGCGCCGATTCGGGAAACTCTCCCCACTCTGGGGAGAGCAACGGACATGCCCGTACTTGGTCTGCACGTCGTCATCGCACTGTGCTTCGCCGTCCACGCCGTTCGTAGCGGACAGGATCGCTACTGGTTGTTCGTGCTGTTCGCGTTCCCGCTGCTGGGCAGCGTCGTGTACGGCGTCGCGATCTGGTTGCCCGAATGGCGCCACAGCCACGCTGGCCGTCAGGTCGTGCGCGGCGTGCAGCGCCGGCTCGACCCCACGCGCGAGCTGCGCCAGGCGCAGGACGCGTTCGAGACCGCAGCCACCGTGGACAACCGCGTGCGCCTGGCGGACGCGCTGATCGAAGCCGGCCGCGCCGACGAGGCCCTGACGCAGTACGAGGCCACGCTGCGTGGCGTGTATGCCGACGATCCGGAACTGCACGTGCGCATTGCTCGTGCCGAACTGGAGGCGGGCCGACCGCAGGCGGCGCGCCAGCGGCTTGATGACCTGATCCGCCGCAAGCCCGATTTCCGGTCGCCCGCCGGGCATCTGCTTTACGCCCGCGCGCTTGCCGCGGAGGGTTCGCGCGCGAAGGCCCGCGAGGAGTTCGACACGCTGGTCGGCTATTTCAGCGGCTTCGAAGCGCAGGCGCATTACGCGCAGGTGCTGGCCGGTTGGGGCGAGATGGACTCCGCGATCCGGCTGCGCGACGAGGCGCTGCGCAAGGCCAGGCGTCTGCCCGCCTACGCGCGACGCATGAACCGCGAGTGGCTGCAACGGCTGGGGAAGATCGGCGCGCGCTGAGGCGATCGCGCCGGCGCGCCGCGACTTCTGCGCGCGACCGTTCTCACCACTCCTCTTCCTCGTCGATGTCGTCCTCGTGCGGGCGCGGGCGTCCGCCGCCTGCCGGCGGCTTGAAGCCCTTGGCGCTCATACATTTGTCGAGCTTCGCGTGGTCCGGACGCTGGCCGTCCTTCGGCTCGCGGCGTTCGCCCGGCGGCGGCGGCGGCAGGCCCTGCTCCGCGGCGCAGGCGGTGATCGCCTCGCGGAAGGCGTCGCGGTCGGCGGACGGGCGTTCGCCCGCGTGCGCCAGGGCGGCCACGCCGAGCGAGGCGACGGCCAGCGCCTGGCGCAGGCGCAGTTGGCTGGGGAAATCCTGTTGCATCGGATGGTCTCCTTCGAACGTGGGGTGGCGAGGGGAGGAGGACGCCCGCCGGCCGGGAAGTGGAAACCGGCGGACGCCACCCTCGGCCCGGGCGCTGCGCATGGAGGGCATGCACGGCCAGCGACCGGGTGCCGCACGGTGCGATGGCGGTGTTGCCCGCGATTGCCGGGGCGTGTCGATGGCGCCATGTCGGCGCGCGCGTTCATCGGTCGTTTCGCCGAGCGCACGGCTGCGGCATGCGAAGAGTCACCGGATCCGCCGTCCCGCCCCGCATTCATCCAGCGCTGCGCGGCTCGATGTGTCAGCGCTGACATAAAGCGGCATCGGCGAACAACATCGCGTCGGCAGGATCGATGGCGAGTCGTGGACCCATGTGTCCCGTTGCCGCCATCGGAGATCCCCCGATGGCGGCATTTTTCTGTCCGATTCGCGGTCCGGCGAGAACCGAGACATCCGGTTCGCGGTCTGCCTACACTCCGTTACGTCCTTCTGTCCGTGGTGGCATGGATCTGCAGTCGCTCCTGCTCGTCGTCGACGACGACCCCGACCTTCGCCGGCTCATCTCCGGCTTCCTGACCGAACACGGCTACCGCGTGGAGACGGCCGAAGACGCCGTGCAGATGCGGCGCGTGCTCGACGAACAACGTCCGGACCTGGTGATCCTGGACGTGATGATGCCCGGCGAGGACGGCCTGAGCGCCGCGCGACGGCTGACCTCCGAACGCGGGCCAGCGCTGATCATGCTCAGTGCGCTGGGCACCGACACCGATCGCATCATCGGGCTGGAAATCGGCGCCGACGATTACCTCGCCAAGCCGTGCAATCCGCGCGAACTGCTCGCTCGCGTTCGCGCGGTGCTGCGGCGACGGCAGCTCGCGGCCGATGCGGCGAGCGGTCACCTGTACGAATTCGCCGGCTGGCACCTCGACGTCATCCGCCGCGCGCTGCGCGATCCGCACGGCACGTACATCAACCTGTCCGATGGCGAGTTCTCGCTGCTGCGCACCTTCGTCGAACATCCGCAGCGCGTGCTCAGCCGCGACCAGCTGCTCGATTGCGCGCGCGGTCGCGACAGCGAGGTGTTCGATCGCGCGATCGACAGCCAGATCAGCCGCCTGCGCCGCAAGATCAACGAGCGCGGCCACACCGAACTGATCCGCACCGTCCGCAACGAGGGCTACATGCTGTTGCCGACCGTCACCCGTCTGTGAGCACGCATCGGTGAACACCCGCGGCCTTCCGATCTTCGCCCGCACCTTCCTGGTGCTGCTGGCGGCGCTTGCGGTGGCCTACGGCATCGGCATCGCGCTGCTCGCCCTGCGCGAGCCGCCGCCGGCGGTGCGGTTGTCGGAAGTGGTCGCGCTGCTGTCCACGCGCATGCCGTCCGGCAATCCGCTGCTGGCGGTGAGCGAATCCGACGAAGCGCCGCAGCCGGAGCACGGCTTCATAAGCCCGCCGCCGCTGCGCACGCTGCTGGCGCGCTGGCTGGACGTGCCCGAGGACCGCGTGCGCTTCTTTGTGGCCGGCGCGAACATGCTGCCGCCGTTCCGGCGCATCGTCGTCATGCCGGGCACGCCGATGGCGCGGATGGACGGGGCCGATCCCGGCCGCCTGGGCGACTACGTCGTCCCGCCGCCCCTGTCGCCGCCACCGCCGCCGGACGCGGCGCGCACCGAACCGGCCCGCCAGCGCCAGGCCGTGCGCGTGGGTGAGCCGCAGCGCGTGGGCGGTCCGCCGTTCGCGCACGACCGCGACTGGCGCGCCGATTCGCACCTTCCGTTCGCCTTCGTCGCCGCGCTGCGCCAGCCCGATGGCCGCTGGCGCCGCGTCGAACGCATGGACCACGGCGTCGGCATCGGCCGCACGTTCGCGCTGATGTTCGCGATGGGCCTGATCGCGCTGCTGCCGCTGGCATGGTGGTTCTCCAGCGCGCTGGCCACGCCGATCCGCCGCTTCGCCGCGTCGGCCGATCGCATGGGCCAGGACGCACACGCGCCCGCGGTGCCGCTGGAAGGGCCGGCGGAAATCCAGCGCGCGGCGGCGTCGTTCAACGCGATGCAGGAACGCATCAACCGCCTCGTGCGCGAGCGCACGCAGATGGTGGCGGCCATCGCGCACGACCTGCGTACGCCGCTGGCGCGATTGTCGTTCCGCCTGGACGGGCTGCCCGCCGACGCGCGCGAGAAGGCCACGGCCGACATCGCGGAGATGTCGCAGATGATCGAGGCGGCGCTGGAATTCATCCGCGAACAGCATCGCGAACGCGTGCGCGAGCGCCTGGACCTGCGCCTGCTGGTGGAAAGCGTGGTGGACGAGGAAGCCGACGTCGGCCACGCGGTGGCGCTCGCGCCGGGCGCGCCGGCGCCGCTGCGCGGCGATCCGCTCGCGCTGCGGCGCATGGTCGGCAACCTGGTCGACAACGCGATCAAGTACGGCCGCAGCGCGCGGGTGTCGCTGCACGACGATGCCGACGGCTACTGCCTGCGCATCGACGACGACGGCCCGGGCGTGGACATGACGCGCAGCGAACAGCTGTTCATGCCGTTCGTGCGCGGCGAAAGCTCGCGCAATCGCGAAACCGGCGGCATCGGGCTGGGGCTCGCCACCGCGCGCGGCGTGGTGCTCGCGCACGGCGGCGACATCCGGCTGGACAACCGCGACGAGGGCGGCCTGCGCGTCACGGTGACCCTGCCGCACGAGGTCGGGTGATCGGGTCGTGACGCGATGCGCGATCAGGTTCCGAACGCCCTCCTGAACGGTTCAGCAAAACCCGCAACGCTTCACGCCTGGCGCGCCGCGCCGGGCGTATTCTGCAAACGCCGTCACCGTGGGAGCCGGCCATGAAACGATTCGCCATCCTCCTCGCCTTCTCGCTGCTGGCCGGGTGCGCCACCACGCCCGCCGTGTTCACCGATTACGACCCTGGCGTGAACTTCGGCCAGTACCAGACGTATCGCTGGGAAAAGCGTCCTGAAGGTTTCTCTCCGTTGCAGACGCAGCGCCTGGTCGCCGCGATCGACGCCAAGCTGCGCGAACGCGGCTGGACGCAGTCGACCAACGCGCAGGTCACGCTCGCCGGCAGCATCGTCACCGAACGCCGCGTACGCGTGGATACCTGGAACAACGGCCCGATGTGGGGCGGCTGGGGCTGGGGCGGTTGCTGCTGGGGCCCGGGCTGGGGCGCGTGGGGCGGCTGGAACACCTCCACCACCGTGCGCGATTACACCTACGGCACGCTGGTGCTCGACATGTTCGACGCGCAGACGCAGCGTCCGCTGTGGCGCGGTATCGCGATGGGCACCGTCCCGGACTCGCCGATCGCGCAGACCAACGCGATGCAGTCCAGCGTCGACCGGATCTTCGCGCAGTTCCCGCCGACCTCGGCCGCCGCGCAGATGCCCTGACGCAACGCCCAAACCTCGCATCCACGAACGGGAGCCTCGCGCTCCCGTTTCGTTTTTTGCGGCGCGGGCGGTCGGCTGACGTATACTCCACCCCAGTACCCGAGCGGGTGGCCGTCGTGCCCCATTCCCCCGAAGAAAAGAAGCGCGTCCAGGCCCGCATCCGCCGCATCAAGGGGCAGGCCGACGCGCTGGAGCGCGCGCTGGACGCCGGCGCCGAATGCGGCGCCGTGCTGCAGCAGATCGCGGCGATCCGCGGCGCGGTGAACGGGCTGATGTCCGAAGTGCTCGAAGCGCACATCCGCGAGGAATTCGGCCAGGCCGCGTCGTCGCAGGAAGAGCGCGCCGAACGCGTCGCCGAACTCGCCGGGCTCGTCCGCTCGTACCTCAAGTAATCGTCCTTCCCCATTTCCAGGAGTCGCCATGAAATCCCGTGCCGCCGTCGCCTTCGCCGCAGGGCAGCCCTTGCAGATCGTCGAGATCGACGTCGCGCCGCCCAAGGCCGGCGAGGTGCTGGTGAAGATCACCCACACCGGCGTGTGCCACACCGATGCGTTCACGCTCAGCGGCGACGATCCCGAAGGGCTGTTCCCGTGCGTGCTCGGCCACGAGGGCGCGGGCGTGGTGATCGAAGTGGGCGAGGGCGTCACCAGCGTGAAGCCGGGCGACCACGTGATTCCGCTGTACACCGCCGAATGCGGGCAGTGCCTGTTCTGCAAGTCCGGCAAGACCAACCTGTGCGTGGCCGTGCGGGCGACGCAGGGCAAGGGCGTGATGCCCGACGGCACCACGCGCTTTTCGTACAACGGCCAGCCGCTGTACCACTACATGGGCTGCTCGACCTTCAGCGAATACACGGTCGTGGCCGAAGTCTCGCTGGCGAAGATCAACCCCGAGGCCAACCACGAGCACGTCTGCCTGCTCGGCTGCGGCGTGACCACCGGCATCGGCGCGGTGCACAACACGGCCAAGGTGGCCGAAGGCGATTCGGTCGCGGTGTTCGGCCTCGGCGGCATCGGCCTTGCGGTGATCCAGGGCGCGCGCCAGGCGAAGGCCGGTCGCATCATCGCCATCGACACCAATCCATCGAAGTTCGACCTCGCGCGCAGCATGGGCGCGACCGACTGCGTGAATCCCAAGGAGCACGACAAGCCCATCCAGCAGGTGATCGTCGAGATGACCGGCTGGGGCGTGGACCATTCCTTCGAATGCATCGGCAACGTCAACGTGATGCGCGCGGCGCTGGAATGCGCGCATCGCGGCTGGGGCCAGTCGGTGATCATCGGCGTCGCCGGCGCGGGCCAGGAAATCAGCACGCGTCCGTTCCAGCTCGTCACCGGGCGCAAGTGGATGGGTACGGCGTTCGGCGGCGTGAAGGGCCGCTCGCAGCTGCCGGGCATGGTCGAGGACGCCATGCGCGGCGACATCGAGCTGGCGCCGTTCGTGACGCACACGATGCCGCTGGACGACATCAACGACGCCTTCGACCTGATGCATGAGGGCAAGTCGATCCGCAGCGTGATTCATTACTGAGAGGCGTCACGCTGGAAGCTGTCATTCCCGCGAAGGCGGGAATCCATTTCTCCGCCGCAATTCCGCTCTTCGTCAGCAGTGACGTCCGCACGCATGGATTCCCGCCTTCGCGGGAATGACAGCAACAGGAGCGAAGCGCGGGGTCACACATCAGTAAGCACGGAAGGACCATGGAACGCATCGAACACCGCGCCTGCTTCGGCGGCTGGCAGCACGTTTACCGGCATCACGCGAAGTCGCTCGACTGCGAGACGACGTTCGGCGTCTACCTGCCGCCGCAGGCGGAGCAGCGTTCCTGCCCCGTGCTGTACTGGCTGAGCGGGCTGACCTGCACCGAGCAGAACTTCATCACCAAGGCCGGCGCGCAGCGCTATGCGGCCGAGCACGGCGTGATCCTGGTTGCGCCGGATACGAGCCCGCGCGGCCCGGGTGTCGCGGATGCCGAAGGCTACGACCTCGGCATCGGCGCGGGTTTCTACGTCGATGCGACGCAGGCCCCGTGGTCGAAGCACTACCGCATGTTCGACTACGTCTCGCGCGAGTTGCCCGACCTGATCGAAGCGCAGTTCCCCGCCACGAAGGCACGTGCGATCAGCGGCCATTCGATGGGCGGACACGGCGCGCTTGTCGTCGCGCTGAAGAACCCGGGGCGGTATCGCAGCGTCTCGGCGTTCTCCCCGATCGTGGCGCCGACGCAGGTGCCGTGGGGACAGAAGGCGTTCGCGGCGTACCTGGGCGAGCATCGCGAGGCATGGAAGGCATGGGACGCGACGGCGCTGATCGCATCGGCGCCCGAGCGCCTTCCGCTGCTGGTCGACCAGGGCGAGGCCGATGAATTCCTCGCGACGCAGCTGCAGCCGCAGCGCTTGCGCGAAGCCTGCGAAGCGGTGGGGCATCCGCTCGAACTGCGCATGCAGCCGGGCTACGACCACAGCTACTACTTCATCGCCAGCTTCATCGGCGACCACATCGCGCACCACGCCGCTGCGCTGGAGGCGTAGCGGCGCTCAGGCCAGCGTGAAGTCGGTATAGGCGAAGCGTCCGTCGCGCAGCACCGTTTCGCCTTCGCGCACCTGCAACGGTGCGCGGAACATCGGGCCGTCGTGCACGAGCGTGTGGAACTCGCCGTTCTCGCCGCACGGATCGCAACCATCGGGCAATTGCGCGATGAGCGCCGCGTCGAACTCGAGGCCGGCGAAGCGCACGTCCAGTTGCTCCGTATCGACGCAGCACAGGCGTGCGCGCAGGCCGCCGTCGCGCATCTCGCGCGCGAGGCGCGCGGTGTCGCATCCGAAGAGCGGCGTGTCGATCTTCCAGCCGAGGCGCGCGCACAGCGATTCGCGCCACGCGCGTACATCGGCGAGGAACAGGTCGCCGAACGCGATGGTGTCCATCTCGGGCCAGCGCTCGCGTGCGCGCGAAAGTGCCTCGGCGAACGAGGCTTCGTACGTCGCGTTGTCGCATTGCGCCGGAATTCGCGCTTCGATCAGCGCAAGCCCGGCGGCGTCGGCCTGCGCGTGCAGGATGTCGCGGCGGATGCCCTGCATCGACACGCGGTCGTATTCGTCGGTGATCGTGGTGAGCAGCGCGACGACCTCATCGCCGCGATGGCGCATGGCGTGGAGCGTCCATGCGGCATCCTTGCCGCCGCTCCACGACAGCAACCGCGGGCTCATGCCGCGGTGACGTCCCTCAGTTCCCATGCGCTGCCGGCCAGCCAGCGCAGGCGCTGGCGGAGGATCTCGCCGCCGATGCGCGTGGTCGCGACCAGGTCGATGTGCAGGTCGTGCTGCGCACCCTGCACGACGGCATCCGGATCGGTTTCGCCCAGCGCGGGGTCGACCGCGTCCGGATCGTCCTGCTTCATCTTCCAGCGTTCGAAGAGCGACGGCTCGCGCAGCGCGGCCTGCAGCTGCTCGGCGAAACCGTCGGGGCTGACCGCGGTGAAAGACAGCGACGAGTCGCCGCCGCGCGCACGCTGCGCGTCGGGAAGGCGGATGTAATAACGCGTGGCCATCGTGGGTCTCCTGATAGGAGCGTCCAGTTTATGGACGTGAATATCCCCGCGCCGTGATGGATGCGGCGGACGCCGAAGCCGCCCGCCGCGTACGTCACGCAGTGAACTTCTGCCCTTCCGCCGCGAAGCCCACCACCACCGCGCCCTTGCCGACGTTGACCATGCCGGTCAGGCTCATGACGCTTTCGAACAGCTCGACGTTGTTCGACGCGCAGGCATCGCGCAGGCGTTCGTAGCCGGGCAGCGCGCGCAGGCCTTCGAGTTCGCCGCCGTAGCTCAGGCACATCGTCGGCGTCAGCAGTTCGCCGCGTTCCACGCGCTGGGAGACATGCTCGAACAGCTTCTGCACCGCCGGCTCGAAGCCCTTGATCTTCGCCACCGGGCCGGTTTCGCCGCGGTTGGCGTGCAGGATCGGCTTGATGTCCAGCGCGCTGCCGAGCGCCGCGCTCAGGAAACCGACGCTGCGATCGCCCTTGGCGCGCGCACGGTTGCGCAGGTAATAGAGATCCGGCGGCACCATGTAGCCCTGCGTATGCAGCGCGAGGTGCTCCAGCCGTGCGCGGATCTTCGGCGCGCCTTCGCCCGCAGCGCGCAGGCGGATGGCCTCCACCGCCGTCACGCCCTGCGCGGCGAACAGGTTCTGCGTATCCACCACGCGCAGCGCGAACGGCGTCGTGTTGCCGGCGGCAGCGCGCACGGGCTTGTAGTCGTTGAGGATCGCGAAACTCGCCTGCTGCGCGTTGTCGAAGATCGGACTGCGCGTCTTCGTGATCGTCATGCAGAAGACGTAGTCGTAATCGATCACCAGCCGCTGCAGGAACAGGTCCTGGATCTGCTGGACCGTGTACGGCATGGTCTGCGCCTCGTGGCCGCGTTCGGCGACGTGGGCGTGCAGGAACTCGAGCGTGGCTTGCTCGTCGCGATGATCGGCGAGCACCGCCTCGCCGATGCGGACGGTGATGGGCAGCACGGAGACCTCGTGCTGCTCGAGGTATTGCAAAGGCAGGTCGCAGGCGGAATCGACGACGAGACCGATGCGCATGGTTCCCCTCCCGGAAAGAGCGCTGGCTTTCGAAGTGTGACGGCCAGCATACCTTGTCCGAGACGGATGTCCGTGCGGCGCCGCCGCATGACGCTGCGCGTCAGCGTCGGCGCTGCAGACCCACCGGTAGCCCGCTCACGCGGCGCATTTCCTCGTCCTGCAGCAGCGAGGCATCGTGCATCGCGGCGAGGGCGAAGTCGGTGGCGTCGTACCCCCAGAACAGCTCGTCGCCGACCGACAGCGTCGGCACGCCGTAGACGCCGGCGGCGATGGCCGCATCGGTGTTCGCGCGCAGGGCGGCCTTGGTCTGGTCGGCGTCGAGCGCGTCGGCTGGGACGTCCAGCGCGGCCATCAGCGGCACCAGTGCCTCGACGCTGTCGCCGGGGCGGCCGTGGGTCCATATCCAGTCGAAGATCGAGTCCACCGCCTCGGGCGTGTCGCCGGCGGCGATGCTCAGCCGCAGCGACGCCAGCGGATTGAACGGATGCGCCGGCGGGAAGCGCAGCGTCACGCCCGCCTGCCGCGCCAGCCACAGGACGTGGCGGTAGGTGAATTCGCGCTTGCCGGGGATTTCCGCCGGACCCTTCTGCCCGCGGGCGTCGAGCACCGCGGCGAACACGATCGGCACCAGCCGCACCGGCGTGCCGGCCGCCTCGCGCTCGCGCAGCAGCGGTTTCAGCCGCTGCCACTGCAGGTACGAGAACGGCGAGATGAAGTCGAAGTACCAGGTCAGCGAGGCGTCCATGCAGGCGTCCTCAATGCCACGCGCCGAGGATCAATCCGTACAGGCAGAACTGGGCGATGTGGTAGCCGGCGTCGATCATCCACAGCTTCAGGCTGCGCTGGGCGAAGGCGTAGTTGATGCCGAAGCTCATCGCCACGAAGAACAGGCCGACCACGAAGCCCGCGCCGAAGCCGTCGGCGGCCGTCGCGGTGGGCGGCAGGAAGTTGGCGAACATCACCGCCGCCAGCAGGCTGCACACGAACGCGGTGGCGAAGATGCGCGCGGGATGACGCGGCGCGGTGTCCGGATCGATGCCCGCCTCGCGGCACCAGGCGCGCTTGAACAGCGGCCCATACCAGAGGCCGCCCAGGACGAAGGAAGACACGGCGGCGGCGATCGCCGCGACCCAGTTGAAGTCGACGTGCGGAAGCGGAGGCATGGCGGGCGTCCTGTGCGTGGCGCGCGGGTGTGTGGCGCGAGGCGGTCAGGATAAGCCGGCGTCGGTATGGCGGCGAAGGCCGCCGCTTTCCGAGAAGTCGGAAGCCTCGAATTTCCGTCATCCCGGCGGAGGCCGGGATCCAGGCCGAGTGCGTGGGGGCACTCCCGTAGTGCGCACCCACGTCACCGTCATCCCCGCGAAGGCGGGGATCCAAGTCCGGCTATGTCACCTCTTCCGTCACGTGTGATGTACGGAAAGATGGATTCCCGCCTTCGCGGGAATGACAGCAGATGGCTGACGCCGGATATATCGCGTGGGTCGCCCTCACCCGAACCCCTCTCCTGTGGGGAGATGGGTTAGAGACGTCGCCGACGCCGCGCGTAAGGGGCTGCTATCTCGCCGCTACCTCACCGCCCCGACGCCGGATACGCCCGCGGCAGTCCGCCGTCGGCGGCCGGGGCGGCGGTCTTGAGGTAGCGGTCGCGCAGTTCGGTCTGGCGGCTGCGCATCGGGATCGCGCGGCCGTCCATCCATACCTGCAGGGCGACGGCGTTCACTTCCAGCGGATCGCCGCTCCACAGCACCAGGTCGGCGCGCTTGCCCGGCGCGATGGTGCCGAGCCGGTCGGCGACGCCGAAGGCTTCGGCGGGCACGCGCGTCAGGCCGGCAAGGCCGTCCTCCCACGCCAGGCCATTGGCCACCGCATTGCCGGCGAGCTGGCGGATCTTGCGCGCGTTGTGCGACGCATCGCCGGCCTGCGTGAAGCCGACCTGCACGCCCGCCGCGCGCAGCCGGGCCGCGTTCTCCATCGTCGAGCCGAGCTTGTCGAAATCCGACGGCAGGTTGCCCAGCGGATTGACGAACACCGGCACCTTCGCCGACGCGAGCATCGGCGCCACGCGCCACGCTTCGGCGCCGCCGGCGATGGCCACGCGCACGTTGTGGCGCTGCGACCAGCGCAGCAGCTGGCGGATGTCGGCGGCGCGATCGACCTCGACCACCACGCGACCGCCGCCGCCGATGTACTTCGCCAGCGCGGCGCGACCGGCGGGCGTCAGCAGCGCGGCGTTCGCGTCGGGCGAAATGCGCCCGCGCACTTCGTCGATCAGCTGGTCCAGGATCATCCACTGCGCCGCGCGCGAGTTGCCCGACAGCCCGGCCGCGTCGCCGCCGATGCGCAGGAACAGCTCGCGCGGGCCGATCGGATCGGCGCTGCCGTCCAGGCGCACGATGCCGCCCTGGCCGGCGACGATCGAACCACCCGTCGCGGTGCCGGCGCCGAGCAGCGTCCAGCCGATGCCCTCGATGCGCGTCACCGGCACCAGGATCGAATCCGGGTTGTAGGCCAGCGTCACGTCGAACTCCGGCCGCACCGTCATCTGCTTGGTGTCGGCGCCCAGCGCGAGCGTGTTGTCGACGGTGTCCTTCTCGCCGGAGACTTCCTCCAGGCCGATCTCGGTGATGCCGCCGAACAGCGTCGGCGTCACCGAGCGGCCCTGCGCGTCGACCACCTGCGCGCCCGCCGGTGCGGACAGCCCGGTGCCGACGGCGCGGACCGTGCCGCCGGAGACGAGCACGTCGGCGTTCTTCAGCGTGCCCTGCGCACCGGCCGTGTGCACGGTGGCGTTGCGGATCAGCAGTTCCTGCGCGCCGGCGCCCATCGACGCCAGCAGCAGGCCGATGAAGAGGAAGCTGCGCGTGGGCGAATACCACCGCGACCAGCCCGCGTCGCGTTCGCAGCACGCCAGTTCGAAGGTGTCGACCGGGCGGTTGTGCCGCGACCGACGGAACTCGATGAAGCGCCTCATTCCACACCTCCTGCGCTCGTGCCGGCGGCCGCGCCCTGTCCGAGCATGAAATCCGAGACCGGCTGGCGCGAGCGGTCGTTGCGATCGAACACGCGCGCACCGTCGATGTACACCTGCTCGGCGTGCGCGTAGACGCTGAAGGGACTGCCGTTCCACACCACGACGTCGGCCATCTTGCCGGGCTCCAGCGTGCCGGTTTCCGCGTCGATGCCCAGCGCCTTGGCGGCGTTCTGCGTCATCCAGCGGATCGCGCGCTCGGGCGGGATGTCCATGCCGGCGAGCTTCGCGTGCGCCATCACCTTGGCCGCTTCCTGGTTGAGGCGCTGGATGCCTTCCTCCGAATCCGAATGCACGATCGCGCAGCTGTTGGGCGGGCGATCGACCAGCGCGATGTTTTCCTGGATGCCGTCGAAGGCTTCCATCTTGAAGCCCCACCAGTCGGCCCACAGCGCGCCGCAGACGTTCTCGGCGGCGAGGCGGTCGGCCAGCTTGTAGGCCTCCACGCCGTGGTGGAACGCGGCGACCTTGAAGCCGAATTCCTTCGCCAGGTCGAGCATCACCGCCATCTCGTCGGCGCGGTAGCAGTGGATGTGCACGCGGATGTCGCCGTTGATCGCGCCGGCCAGCGTGTCGAGCTTCAGGTCGCGCTTGCCGCCGGTGTCCTTGTCGCTCTCGCCGGCGTCGTTGGCCGACTGCCACCAGCGGCGCTTCTTCTCCGGCTCGTCCTTCTTCTTGCCGCCGTTCTTGGTGAGGTATTCGCTGGCGTCGATGAATGCGGCGCGATAGCCGGCGACGTTGCCCATGCGCGTGGCCGGGCCGCTCTTGCCGCCGTAGACGCGCTTGGGGTTCTCGCCGCAGGCCATCTTCAGGCCCCACGGCGCGCCCGGGAATTTCATGCCCTGGTAGGTCGTGGCCGCGACGTTCTTGAGCGTCACGCCGCGGCCGCCGATCAGGTTCGCGCTGCCGGGCAGTACCTGCAGCGACGTGATGCCGCCGGCCAGCGCGGTGGCGAAGCCCGGATCCTGCGGCCACACCGAATGCTCGGCCCACACGTTCGGGGTCACCGGCGCGGTCATCTCGTTGCCATCGCTGTGCGCGCTGACGCCGGGGCTCGGGTAGACGCCCAGGTGCGAGTGCACGTCGATCAGGCCCGGCGTCACCCACTTGCCGGTGCCGTCCACGCGGGTTGCGCCGGCCGGCGCCTGCAGTCCGGTGCCGACCGCGACGACCTTGCCGTCCTGCAGCAGGACGTCGGCGCCCTCCAGCCGCTGGCCTGTGCCGGTGAGCACGGTCGCGCCGGAGATCAGCACCGGCGCGGCGGCGATGCGCTGGTAGGTGCTGGGATAGGGGTCTTCGGTGAAGCGGGAGCGGGATTTGGCCGACGAGCCGGCCTGCGGGTTGCCTGGCGAATCCGGCGGCGCGGCGTGCGCGGCGCCGATCGCCAGCGCCGCGATCAACGCGGCGGCGAGAGGTCGATGCATGGAGGTCCCCGGGTGAGTACGGCTCACAACGTCCCACCGTAGCCGCGCCGGCGCGGCGATGCCAACCCTGACGATGGTCATGGACGGCGTGACACAATGCCCGATTAGGCGCATCGGACTCGATGCGTACTGCAGCACACACAACTACAAGAGGAGCCATCCCCCATGAAAGACAAGGAACAGATCGTCGACAACTGGCTGCCGCGCTACACCGGCGTGCCGCTGGACCAGTTCGGCGAACACGTGCTGCTGACCAACTTCGGCGGTTACGTGAACATCTTCTCGCGCATGACCGGCGCGCCGGTGGTCGGCATGGACCGCCCGATGCCCAGCTGCACGCACGACGGCATCACCATGATCAACTTCGGCATGGGCAGCCCGAATGCGGCGACGATCATGGACCTGCTCAGCGCCATCTCGCCCAAGGCCGTGCTGTTCCTGGGCAAGTGCGGCGGCCTGAAGCGGAAGAACCAGCTGGGCGACCTCATCCTGCCGATCGCGGCGATCCGCGGCGAGGGCACCAGTGACGACTACCTGCCCCCGCAGGTGCCCGCGCTGCCGGCCTTCGCGCTGCAGCGCGCGGTGTCGACGATGATCCGCGACCTCGCGCTCGACTACTGGACCGGCACCGTCTACACGACCAACCGCCGCGTCTGGGAGCACGACGAAGCCTTCAAGGAACGCCTGCGTGCGATGCGCTGCATGGCCATCGACATGGAAACGGCGACGATCTTCGCCGCCGGCTTCGCCAACCGCATTCCCTGCGGTGCGCTGCTGCTGGTATCGGACCAGCCGATGATCCCCGAAGGCGTTAAGACCGAAGCGTCGGATGCGCGCGTATCGGCGGACTACGTCGACAACCACATCAACGTCGGCATCGAGGCGCTGAAGCTGATCCGTCGAAACGGAAAGTCGGTGCGTCACCTCCGCTTCGACGAGTGACGAACCCGATACGGGCACCGCAACGAACGAAGGCCGGCAATCGCCGGCCTTCGTGTTTTAGTGCGACGTGCGAACGATCGCGTCAGTCGCAGACCATCTGCCACTCGTAGGTCTGCGTGTCTTCATCGAACACCTGCTGCGCCGTGCACGCCGGCGGCGGCGCCTGCGACGCATCCGACGTGTCCAGCGCCGTGGCGAACGACTGCATCGCCAGCGAATTGGCGCCGCAGAGTTTCGCGATGGGCGGCGCGGGTGCGCCCGAAGGCTGGCAATAGACACGCGCAGGCGTGCAGATCAGGAAGCAGTCGTACTGCGCGAAGGCGAAACCGGGAACGAACAGGCCCGCCAGCAGGATGGCGGCGAGGAGCATCTGTTTCATGGGATTTCCCTCAGGGAAACGGGAGCGGGGCGGTGTACTTGCGGGAATCGGACCAGGGGGACGGTCCATCCGAGCGTAACCAAGGGCCCGTTCGCTCGGCACGAAGACCGTCCGTTCAGTCTTGTGGAGATCGTGTCAAGGCGCCGTGGAGGCCCCGGAATCGGCCCCGCGCACGCCCTTTCAAGGTTCGCCACAGGTCGCAGTGCATGCGACCTCCCGCAGGCACACTGTCCTCCGTGGAAAGGAGCGTGCCGGGGAGGCCCAAAATGGAGAAGTTGCTGTATCTGGCGCTGGGCGCCGTTCTGACCTGGGGGTTCTATTTCCTCCAGCGCCGCGTCGAACGACGCAGCGCGGTGGAGGCGATCGAACGCAACCAGAAACTGCTCGACCTCAAGCAGGGGCTCGACGAATCCAACACCAATCTCGACGACCTGCGTCGCCTCGAACATCGGCTGATCGGCAAGGCCGAAACGGCGGCGCGCATCGCCGACAACTACTTCACCAAGGCCGAGGAAGTCGCGCGACAGAGCGACGATTCGGCCGTCACGCAGCGCGACATGAACCAGCAGGCCCTCGAGGAATTCCACAGCGCCGACGCGCGGCTGACGACCGTGGTCGCGCACCTGCGTCGCCAGCTCGACGAGGAAACGCTCGCCGTCTTCGACGACGCGCACCGCAGCTGGCTGCAGTTCCGCGAGCGCTACGCGCGGTTCGTATCGCAGTCCTACGCCGGCGGCGCGATCCGCCCGCTGATCCACGCCGTGACGCTGGAAAGCATCACGCAGCTGTGGACGGAGGAACTGGAGACGCAGCTGGGCGACGAGTCGTTGTGAATGCGGTCGACTGATCCAGGCGCCTCTCCTGCATGCGGGAGAGGAGTTGGGGTGAGGATGCGACGCGCGAACACCCGATCACCAGAACGCATGCATTAGCCTTTCGGCTTTCGCCATCCATCCCGCGCCCATGCACACCACGCCCCAGGACCTCCTCACCTTCTGGCACCAGGCCGGCTACGAACGCTGGTTCGCGCGCGACGACGCGTTCGACGCGCGCTGCGGCGATTTCCTCGATGCGCACTTCGCCGCGGCGCGACGCGAGCTCGATCACTGGATGGACACCGCCGACGGCGCGCTTGCGCTGTGCCTGCTGCTCGACCAGATCCCGCGCAACGCCTTCCGCGGCAGCGGCCACGCGTTCGCGACCGACCCGCTCGCGCGCCATTACGCGGCGCGCGCGATCGATCGCGGCGACGACCTCGCGGTCGATGCGGCGCTGCGTCCGTTCTTCTACATGCCGTTCGAACATTCCGAGTCGATGGAAGACCAGGAGCGCTCGATCGCGCTGGCCTCGACGCTGGGCGGCGATGCCGGCAGGGGCTATCTGGAATACGCCATCAAGCATCGCGACGTGATCGCCCGCTTCGGCCGGTTCCCGCATCGCAACGCGATCCTCGGTCGCGAAACGACCGCCGAGGAACAGGCCTATCTCGACGCCGGTGGCGGCTTCTGAAACAAAGAAAAACGCCGTAGCCGGGGACGCGAGGGTCCGGGGAGCGGCTACGGCGTTCGGGAAACGTGCGCGGCAAGCGCCGCAGGCCTGAGGCTAAGCGTTGCGGCCCGCACGTTGCGGTTCCACGCGGCGAAGCGTGGCGGGGATGCGGTGAGGCGAGCGGTGTCGTTCAGAAGAAGCGCCGTCATCCCCGCGTTTGCGGGAACGACGGTGACGTTGTTCACCGGCGCGGGAGTGCCCGCGGGTTACGGGCCTGGATCCCGGCTTTCGACGGGATGACGGCTTCGGACACGTTCCTGCGGACCCCGAATCCCGAATCCCGCCTCAGTACTTCGGGATCGCCGCGTCGAAGTCCGCCCACGCGTCGATGCCGCCGACGACGTTGTAGACCTCGCGGAAACCCAGGCCGCGGAAGTGTTCCGCCGCCTGCTGGCTGCGGCCGCCGTGATGGCACAGGAAGGCGAGCGGCGTGTCTTTCGGCAGCCCCTGCAGGGCCTCGATGCCGCCGTCGAGCGTGTCGAAGGCGACCGGCGAGGCGGCCAGCGAGCGCTCGTCGGCCGGTCGCACGTCCACCAGGCGCAGCGCACCGGCGCGAACGCGCGCGTCGGCCTCGTGCGGCGACAGCGTCCGCACCGGCGGCGCGGCGAGCGGATGCGTCACGGCCAAGCCGCGGCCGCGTTCGTCGTCGACCCAGTCGATGCTGATGCCGTCGGCGCGACGCACCTGCAGCGCGTCGGTCTGCAGTCGCACGCCTTCGATCTCGATCGCCACCGCGTTCGCGTCGATCGGCGCCAGCTGCAGGCGCACGTTGTGGCGCGCGTCGATGTCGATCTGCACGGCGTAACCGCCGCCGGCGTTGTCGATCGCGCTGCGCAGCATGTCGAGCGCTTCGGGCGTGATGGTGAACTCCGGCGGACGGCGGTCCGGCGGCGGCAGGCCGAGCGCGGTGTGCAGCTCGCCGCTGCCGGCCATCTGCTCGACGATGTCGCTGCCGCCGACGAGCTCGCCGTCGATGTACAGCTGCGGGATCGTCGGCCAGTTGCCGTACTGCTTGATGCCTTCGCGGATGTCGGCGTCGGCCAGCACGTTCACGTGCGCGTAGCCGTCCGGCAGCAGCGCGTTGAGCACTCCGACGGCCTTGGCCGAGAACCCGCACTGCGGCGCTTCGGGCGCGCCCTTCATGAACAGGACGACGCGGTTGGACTGCAGCAGGGTTTCGATGCGCGAACGCAGCGCGGGGTCGAGCGACATGGGCGGACTACCGGGTGGGAATGGGGTGCATGTGGGGGCGGGGACGGGGTTTGGCAAGGTAAGGGTCGCGTGGCCGCGCTGCCGCGCAGCCGCGCAGCCGTCAGAGCCGGTTGCCATGATCACCGTCATCCCGGCGAAAGCCGGGACCCAGGCCCGCAGCCTCCGGGCACTCCGGGCTCGGCGAACCACCATGCTCGTCATTCCAGCGAAAGCTGGAATCCATTTGACCACGATGCAAAGGGCACGAAATTCGGGACGGAAGCTCCGCAAGTTCGGGCGGTCGTACTTGGCCGACCCTCACCCCAACCCTCTCCCGCAGGGAGAGGGGGTCAGACGCCCAGCCCCGTGCCGTCGCGGCGATATTCCAGTCTTTGCGTACCATCCCCCCATGCTCACGCCCCTCCACCAGCCCCCCCGCCACCCGCACGCATGGGCCTGGATCTTTGGACTCTCGCAAGTGGCCGTCGTGGCGATCTGGTGGCTCTGGGGCTGGAAGGCCGGGCTGCCCGCGCTGCTGGTCACCCATGGCGCGCTCGTCTGGGCCACGTTGCGCCCGCAATCCCGGCTGCTCAGCCCGGTGTTGAGCCGGTTGCCGACGAACGAGCGCGTCGTCTGGCTGACCATCGACGACGGCCCGTCCGACGACACCCGCGCGGTGCTCGACCTGCTCGACCAGCACGATGCGAAGGCCACGTTCTTCCTCGTCGGCGAGCGCGCGCAGGCGCGGCCGGAGCTGGTCGCCGAGATCGTCCGCCGCGGCCACGGCATCGGGCAGCACAGCCACACGCACCCGCAGGCGTGGTTCTGGGCGCTGCCGCCACGCGCGATGCGCGAACAGATCGACCAGGCGCAGGCGGCGCTTACCTTCCTTACCGGAACGCGGCCGCGCTGGTTCCGCGCGGTGGTGGGCATGTCGAATCCGTTCGTCGCCGCATCGCTGAAACGTCACGACCTCGCGCGCGTGGCGTGGTCGGCACGGGGTTACGACGCCGTGCTGCGCGATCCGGCCGGCGTGGTGGCGCGCATCGAACGCGACCTTGCACCCGGTGCGATCGTGCTGCTGCACGAAGGCGCCGCCCACGGCCGCAACGTCGAAACGCTGGCGACGCTGCTGATGCGATTGAAGGCGCTCGGTTTCGGGACGGTGTTGCCGGAGGAACTGGAACCGGCTCCTGCAACCCGAGGCGGCGAACCGCTCAATCGCGCGATGCCACGATCCGGAAATTGTTGAACGGCGTGTTGCCGCGCAGCGACACGAACTCCGAACGCAGGCCGGCGGCATCGAAGCGCGCGCGCAGCATGTCCGCGTCGGGATAGTGGATCGGCGCGGCGTTCATCCAGCCGACGACCTTGGCGAACACGTCCACCGCGCGGGTGACCTGGGCGCGATGGCTGCCGTCGGCCAGGCCCGTGCGGATCACGAGCTTTGCGCCGGGTTCGAGCATGCCGATGCAGGTGTCGATGGCGCGCATCTGCGCGTCTTCGGGCACGAACTGCATCACGTCGAGCAGCGCCACGCTGCCGCGATGCGCCGGCAACTGTGCGCCGAGGTCCGCCGTGCCGAATTCCACGCCGTCGAGCCCGCAACGCGCCGCGGCGCGACGGCCGCGTTCGACCTTGCTCGCGTCGTTGTCGAACCCGCGATACGACATGGTTTGACCTTCGGCACGCAGCGCATGCGCGAGCAGGCCGAGCCCGCAGCCGATGTCCAGCAGCGGCGCGCGCGTGCCGCGCAGCACGTCGCACACGCCGGGGTATAGCGGATCGGTGCCGAGCTTGGTGCGCGCGTAGTAGTAGTCGTACCGGATGTACCAGCGCGGCAGGAACGCGCGCGCGATGTCGTCCGCGCGCTGCGGTGGAAGCGGGCGGACCATCAGGCCGTCTGCGTTCACGTGGGCTCCTTCAGCGTTGCAGCAGCGAACGCGCGGCCGGCAGCGCCAGCGCGGTCCACAGCGTGTACATCGCGGCAGACGGATGCAGCCCGTCGTCGGCGAGCATCTCCGGCTCGGCGCCGCGTTCGCGCGAGATCGGCGTGATGTCGACGTACGCAACCTCATGCGCCTCGCACACGACCTGCGCGGCGGCGTTGTAGGCGTCGAGCTCGGTGGCGACCTGTTCCGGCGTCGCCTGGGTCGTCTTCACGAAGGGCGTCACGCCCCAGTCGGGAATCGACAGCACGAGAACGCGGTTGGCGCGGCCGCGCGCGTAGCGGATCGCGCGCTGCAGCAGCGTCTCGAACTCGCCGCGGAAGTCGATCGCGCTGCGCCCGCGGTACTGGTTGTTCACGCCGATCAGCAGCGTGACGAAATCCCATTCGCCCAGCGGTTCGGCGCCGTCGATGCCCCACGCGAGCTCGTCGGTCGTCCAGCCGGTGGTCGCGATGATGCGCGGATCGGCCAGCGCGATGCCCTCTTCGCGCAGCGCCTTGGCCAGCTGCACCGGCCAGCGGCCGCTTTCGGGCACGCCTTCGCCGATGGTGTAGCTGTCGCCCAGGGCGAGGAAGGACAGCGCGGTGGCGGGCGCGTTCGCCATCAGGCCACCGCGACCTGCGCGTCGGCATCGGCCTGCGCGTAGCGGTCGAGCAGGCGTTCGACGCGGCGGAACACTTCGCGCAGGTCGTCGGGCTGCGGCAGCAACGTCACGCGGAAATGGTTGCGGTACGGCACGTTGAAACTCGAACCCGGCACGACGAGCACGTCTTCGGTTTCCAGCAGTTCCAGCGCGAAACGGTGGTCGTCAAAGCCCTGCGCCGCCGCGCCCGTCACCGCCGGGAACGCATACAGCGCGCCGGCCGGCGCGACGAGTTCGAGGTGGCGGCTCTGCTCGATGCTCTCGATCACCGCGCGGCGCGCCTCGAACAGGCGACCGCCCGGCGCGCATAGCGGCGCGATGGTGTCTTCGCCGTGCAGCGCCGCTTCGATCGCGAACTGGCCCGGCACGTTGGCGCACAGGCGCAACGCGCCAAGCAGGTCCATCGCGTGGTGCAGGTTGCCGCTGGCGACCGGGTCGCCCGACAGCACCGCCCAGCCCACGCGCCAGCCGCAGGCGCGATGCACCTTGCTCAGGCCGCCGAAGGACAGGCACGGCAGGTCGCCGGCGATCGGCGCGATCGGCTCGAACCTGGCGTCGCCGTAGAGGATCGAGTCGTAGATCTCGTCGCACATCAGCAGCAGCTTGTGGCGCTGCGCGATGGCGACGATCTGCTCCAGCAGCTCGCGCGGGTACGCTGCGCCGGTCGGATTGTTCGGGTTGATCAGCACGATGGCGCGCGTGCGGCTGGACACCAGCGACGCGATTTCATCCGGATCGGGCAGGAAGCCGTTTTCCGGCAGGCAGCGGTAATAGACCGGGCGCCCGTCGTTGAGGATGGTCGCGGCCGACCACAGCGGGTAGTCGGGCGAGGGCAGCAGGACTTCGTCGCCGGGATTGAGCAGTGCGCGCAGCGACAGGTCGATCAGCTCGCTCACGCCGTTGCCGACGAACACGCGCTCCGGGCTCGCGTTCGGCGTGCCGCGCTGCTTGTGGAAAGCGGCGATGGCCTCACGCGCCTGCGGCAGGCCCTGCTGGTGCGTGTAGGGGTCGGTGTCGGCGATGCGGTCCGCGATGGCGCGCTGCAGGTGCTCCGGCGCGCGGAAACCGAACGCGCCCGGGTTGCCGATGTTGAGCTTGATCAGCTTGCGCCCCTGGCCCTCCAGCTCGCGGGCTCGCCGTGCCAGTTCACCGCGGATCTCGTAACGGACTTCGGACAGGCGTTCGCGGGTCTTCACGGGGGGCAGGGACATTGCAGCGGCAGGAATGGGATTCGGAGGGCCAGACTAGCCCAAACCGGGCGCGAGAACAGCGAAACGCGCCATTTCGGAGGCGATCTCCTTCGAAACTTCCAACGCGATTCGCACAAGCGTGCGTCCGCGCGCCCACCGTCGCGCGCGGCGCACTAGAATCCCGGGCCATGGCCCCGACCTTCCGACGCGCTTGATGTCCTCTTTCGACGCCCTCCAGGCGATCGGCTGGCCGCTGTCCGCGGACGCGCCGGCGCCGGAGGGCGCATCGGCTCCCGAGGCCCAGTGGCGCGAGCTGATGGCCGCCCATCCCCAGGCCCGGCCGGCGCGCGTGGTCGAGCAGCATCGCAGCGGCTACATCGTCGCCGACGGCCCCGACACCGGTTTCCCCGTCGAATCGCTGCCCGAATGGCAGCGGCCGCCGGGCTATCGCAAGGGCACGGTCACCATCGACCAGCGCCCGGGCGTGGGCGACTGGCTCCTGATCGAAGGCAAGAAGGCCGTGGCATTGCTGCCGCGGCGGACCACCATCAAGCGCGGCGCGGCGGGCGAGCACTACCAGCAGCAACTCATCGCGGCGAACGTCGACACCGTTTTCGTCGTGTGCGGGCTGGACGCGGACTTCAACCCTCGCCGCATCGAGCGCTACCTCTTGCTGGTCCGCGGCGGCGGCGTGGAGCCGGTGGTTGTGCTGACCAAGGCCGACCAGGCCGAGGCGGCCGACGCGGACGAGGCGATGTCCACCCTCGTTGAACTGGCCGCGCAGGGTGTCGCCGTGCGCGCGGTCAACGCGAAGGATCCGGCCAGCGTCGCGACGCTCGACGAATGGCTCGGCCCGGGCCGCACGGCGGTGCTGGTCGGCAGCTCCGGCGCCGGCAAGTCCACGCTGACCAACACGCTGCTGGGCATCGAGAAGATGAAGACCGGCGAGGTTCGCGAACACGATTCGCGCGGTCGCCACACCACCACGCACCGCGCGCTGATCCCGTTGCCGTCGGGCGCCTGCCTGATCGACACGCCCGGCATGCGCGAGCTCAAGCCGACCGGCGAGGAAGACGTAGCCGAGAATTTCAGCGATATCGAAGCGCTCGCCGAGCAGTGCCGCTTCCGCGACTGCAAGCACGCCAAGGAGCCCGGTTGCGCGGTGCGCGCGGCGATCGAGGCCGGAAAGCTCGATCCGCAGCGCTTCGCCAACTACCTCAAGCTCAGCGATGAAGTGGCGGGCGCGGCGAACAAGCTCGCGAACCGCCGCGCGCAGAAGGCCGACGAGAAAGTGCAGGGCAAGGCGCTGAACAAGCGGCTGGACGAGAAGTATGGGCGGCACTGAGCGCGCGCTCTGCTGCAGCTTTGCTTCCTCCCCCTGCACGCAGGGGGAGGAGTAGGAAGCGATGGACAACGTCTCCCCCGACATCGCCCACCACGCCGCACTCGACGCGCGCATGGTCGACGCCGTGAGGGACATCCGCCTGCTCGCGCTGGTGAGCTGGCCGGCCGGGCAGGAAGTGAACTTCCTGGCCGATTACGCCCGCGGCGTCGTCCGCCTGCCGCAGCCCGAATACCCGAAGCTCGACTTCAGCCACGCGCGTGCCGAACTCGACGCGATCGCCAGCGCCGCCGATCCCTCGCACCCGCTCGGCATCTACCTGATGGAATCGGCGCGCAGCTGGTCGATCGCCGCCTCGCTGTGCGAGAACGTCGGCACGACGACGGTCGGCGATCTCTCGATCCAGCTGTTCGGCCGCCCCGACCAGCGCCTGCCCGGCGACGGCCCGACCACGCGCGATGCGGCAAGGCATTTCATTTCCATCGCCGACGAACTCGACCACGAGCTGATGGCGCCGGCCGAGCACGTCACCATTTCCGCCACCGCGCTGCAGTTGCAGCTGCAGCGCGAGCTGGACGACTACTTCGACGGACGCGTGATCGACGTGGTGCTCGATCCGGACCTGATCGCGAAGGCCGCCGCCGGCGCCACCCGCATCCGCCTGCGTTTTGGCGCCGCCTTCAGTGATTACGACCGCCACCAGCTGCTGCAGCACGAGGCGTTCGTGCATTCGCTCACCGCGCTCAACGGCCGCGAGCAGCCGCTGATTCCGAGCCTGGCGCTGTCCTCGCCGCGCGTCACCGCCACGCAGGAAGGGCTGGCGACGTTCGCCGAACAGATCACCGGCAGCATCGACATCGGCCGCATGAAGCGCATCAGCCTGCGCATCGAGGCGGTGGCGATGGCGCTCAATGGCGCCGATTTCATCGAGGTCTTCCGCTTCTTCCTCGATTCGGGGCAGAAGCCGGAGGACAGCTTCGCCTCGGCGCAGCGCGTGTTCCGCGGCGTGCCGACCACCGGGGGCACCGCGTTCACGAAGGACGTCGTCTACCTGCGCGGCCTGCTGGGCGTGCACACGTTCTTCCGCTGGGCGCTGCGCGAACGCAAGCTGCAACTGTGCCGCTGGCTGTTCGCCGGCAAGATGACGCTGGCCGACGTGCAGCGCTTCGAGCCGCTGTTCGCCAGCGGCGTGCTCAAGCCTGCGCGCTGGCTGCCGCACTGGGTCGCGCGCGCGAATGGCCTCGCCGGCATGCTCGCGTTCTCGCTGTTCGCCAACCGGATTCGCCTCGACAAGATCGTCGCCGACGGCCACGTGCCGGATCTGTAGCGCTACTTCGCCCGCGAGAGCGTGCCGTCCTTCGCGATCACGTAATCGGCCGGCGCGTCGGGCGCGACCAGCTGGACGCGATCGCCGATCGGCACGCCGTGGTACTGCGGGATGTCGTGGGTGAGCCGCAGGTAGATCCAGTGCTGGCCGACATCGACGGCACGGATACGCACGGGGTACGCGGCCGCATCCTCCAGCACGTTCGCCACGGCCGGCGAGAAGCGCGACTGGATGGTGCCAATCTCGTGCATGCGGCGCATGACGTTCACGCCGTGCCAGACGCTCAGCACCGCGCAGAGCACCAGCACGATCCGGCCGCCACGACCGACGCGCGACCACGCCGCAGCGCCGAGGCCCGCGACGACCGCGGCGAATCCGTAGCCGTACTGGTTCGCCGACTCGGCCAGCACGAGCACAGGCCCGAGCGCGGCCCCGCCCACCAGCAGGAACGCGCACAGCCAGCGCGCGCCGGCACGCCAGAAGGTCCAGGCCAGCGCCAGCCACAGCACCGCGGCCACGAGCACGCGCGGCTCGGTGGCCGAGCCCGGAAGCAGTCCGGTGATGGCCGCACGCGTGGCGAGCGGCGGAAACAGCTGGTATTCGAGCCAGCGCAGCGGGATGAGCGCGAAACTCCACTCGTAGTTCGCCGCTTCGCGTGGCGAAAACAGGATCACGTTGAGGCGGAGCGCGAGGTAGATCGCGGTCGGGATCGACGCCCCGATCGTCGCCAGGCCCCACCCGCGTCCGCGTCCGAGGAACAGCCAACCCAGCGCCGCGAGCGCGGGAATGACGATCGCCGATTCCTTCGAAAGCAGCCCGATGGCGGTGAGGATCGCCGAAGCGGCGACGACCAGCCACGGGCGCCGGTCCGCGGTGGCGAACAGGCCGACGATCAGCGCGCAGCTCACCCAGATCAGGTCGGCGAGCGTGCCGGCCCACCCGTGCGTCTGCACCGCGAAGGCGCTCATCGCGAACACGATGGCGCCCACGGCCGCGGCCTTCGCGCCGACGCCCAGGCGCACCATCAGGCGCGCGAGCATCACGGCATTGAGGCCGCCCCAGACCACCATCACGCCATGGAACAGCGGAGGGCGGTCGAACATCAGCGACGACATCCCGACCCACAGGCTGAACGTGACCGGCCGGTACTGGAACGCATCCACCTGCGCCCACAGCGAGCGGATCGACACGCCCTGGTCGGCGAAGGCGGCCCATTGCAGCTCGTCGTGGCTGTAGTAACCGGGGTTGAGGATCAGCGGCAGCTGCATCGCCACGATGGCGGCGAGCAGCGCCCAGCCGGTCCAGGCCCCCGTACGGTCCATCATGCGCATCGTGTTCTTCCGCCGCGAAAGGCACGCATTCTGCGCACCGGCGCACACCCGCGCCATACCGTGGCGTCCGCCCGCCACCGGGGAAGCGGCTAGAATCACCGGCCCGCCCGTGGTTTTCGCCCTGATGTCCGAACAATCGTCGTCCAACGAGCTCAAGCAGGCCGCGCTCGACTACCACCGCCTCAGCCCGCCCGGGAAGATCAAGGTCAGCGCGACCAAGCCGATGGTGACCCAGCGCGACCTCGCCCTGGCGTACTCGCCCGGCGTGGCCTTCGCCTGCGAGGCGATCGTGGAAGACCCCAACCGCGCCAGCGAACTCACCGCGCGCGGCAACCTGGTGGCGGTGATCAGCAACGGCACGGCCGTGCTGGGCCTGGGCGACATCGGCCCGCTCGCCGGCAAGCCGGTGATGGAAGGCAAGGGCGTGCTGTTCCAGAAGTTCGCCGGCATCGACGTGTTCGACATCGAGATCGACGAGCGCGATCCGGACAAGCTGGTCGACATCATCGCCTCGCTCGAACCGACCTTCGGCGGCATCAACCTGGAAGACATCAAGGCACCGGAGTGCTTCATCGTCGAGCGCAAGCTGCGCGAGCGGATGAAGATCCCGGTGTTCCACGACGACCAGCACGGCACGGCGATCATCGTCGGCGCCGCGGTGCTCAACGCGCTGGAAGTGGTCGGCAAGAAGATCGAGGACGTGAAGCTCGCCACCACCGGCGCGGGCGCGGCGGGCATCGCGTGCCTGGACATGCTGGTGGCGCTGGGCCTGAAGAAGGAAAACATCATCGCGTTCGACCGCGATGGCGTGATCTACCGCGGCCGCGAACACCTCGATCCCGACAAGGCGCGCTACGCCAGCGACACCAGCGCGCGCTCGCTGGCGGAAATCGTCAGCGGCGCCGACGTGTTCCTGGGCCTGTCGGCCGGCGGCATCCTCAAGCCGGAAATGGTCGCCACGATGGCCGACCGCCCGGTGATCCTGGCGCTGGCCAATCCGTATCCGGAAATCCTCCCGGAAGACGCGAAGGCCGTGCGTCCGGACTGCATCATCGCGACGGGCCGCTCGGACTACCCGAACCAGGTCAACAACGCGCTGTGCTTCCCGTACATCTTCCGCGGTGCGCTGGACGTGGGCGCCACGGGCATCAACGAGGCGATGAAGCTCGCCTGCGTGCGCGCCATCGCGCAGCTGGCGCGCGAGGAATCGGCCGACCTCGGCGCGGCCTACGGCGGCGAAGCCCCGGAATTCGGCGCCGAATACCTGATCCCGCGCCCGTTCGATCCGCGCCTGCTGGTGAAGCTCGCCCCCGCCGTGGCCCGCGCCGCGATGGAATCGGGCGTCGCCACGCGTCCCATCGAGGACATGCGCGCGTACGAGGAAAAGCTCGGCACCTTCATCTACCGCACGGGCCTGGTGATGAAGCCCGTGTACGACCGCGCGCGCAGCGACCTCAAGCGCGTCGTCTATGCCGAAGGCGAAGAGGAAACCGTGCTGCGCGCCGTGCAGACGGTGATCGACGAGAAGCTCGCGTGGCCGATCCTCATCGGCCGCCCGGACGTCATCGACACGCGCATCAGGCGCCTGGGCCTGCGCATGCGCGTGGGCGTCGATTTCGAACTGACCAACATCAACGACGACCCGCGCTTCAACGACTACTGGCAGCAGTACCACGCGCTGACCGAACGCCGCGGCGTGTCGCCGGCGGCGGCGAAGAACCTGCTGCGTTCGCGTCCGACGCTGATCGCCGCGCTCATGGTCGAACGCGGCGAAGCCGACGCGATGATCTGCGGCCTGGTCGGTCGCTTCCACAAGAAGCTCGGTTACCTGCGCAGCGTGTTCGACTTCGACCCGGGCGTGACCGGTACGTCGGCGATGACCGGCGTCATCAACGACCAGGGCGTGTGGTTCTTCCTCGACACGCACGTGCAGTGCGATCCGACCGCCGAGCAGATCGCCGAGGCAACGCTGCAGGCGTCGTTCCGCCTGAAGCTGTTCGGCATCGAGCCGAAGGTCGCGCTGCTGTCGCACAGCAACTACGGCAGCCACGACAACCCGTCGGCGGCGAAGATGCGCCGCGTGTTCCAGCTCATCAAGCAGCGTTATCCCAAGCTCGAAGTCGACGGCGAGATGCAGGCCGACACCGCGTGGGACGAGGAGCTGCGCCACCGCATCTTCCCGAACACGCTGCTGAAGGGCCGCGCGAACCTGTTCGTGATGCCGAACCTCGACGCCGCGAACATCACCTACAACATGGTGCGCGTGATGACCGAAGGCGTGGCGATCGGCCCGATCCTGATGGGCCTGGACAAGCCCGCGCACATCCTCACGCCGGCCTCGACGCCGCGCCGCGTGGTGAACATGACGGCGATCGCGGCCGTGGACGCGCAGATCCGCGCGTCGCTTTCGTCGCAGTAATCGCGGCCGTTTGCCCTCACCCCAACCCCTCTCCCGTAAACGGGAGAGGGGCTCAGGTAGCAGGGGGGCTTGAACGATCCATTCGCTTCGTAGCCCTCTCCCGCGTGCGGGAGAGGGGTTGGGGTGAGGGCAGAGCGCCCGCTACGCCCCCAGCAACCCTCCACCCATCTTCCCCGGCAGCGAGTTGTCGTCGCCGTCGTCCTGATCGTCGTCCACGTCCGGATCGCGCTCGGCGTCCGCATCGGCATCGAGCTCGCCGACTTCCGGATTCATGCCGCCGTTCGGAACGCCTTCAACGCGCGTCAGGCCTTCCTCTTCCGAGGAGGCTTCCTCCAGCTCCGTCGGACGACGGCCGAGTTCGTCGCGCTCGGGCTGGCGGCCGACGCCGCTGCGCGTGTCGCCCTTGTGCTTGTCGGTGAGCTGCTTCATGGCGCGTTCCTCGATGGAAGACGCGCTCAGGCTAGGGCGCCAAGCGTGAGGCGACGGTAGATGGCGCGTGCACGAACCGTGCGTTTCGCGCTACGGCTTGGCGCGCTTCACGGGCTTCTTCTTCTGCTTCGCCTGCTGCGCACGGACGCGCTCCACCTCGGCCGGCAACGCGCGCTGCAGCATTGCGAGTACCTCCGCCGTCGCATCGTTGTCGATGGGTTTGCCCGCCGGCGTCCGTGCGGTCACGCGCGTGCGGATGACGTTGCCCGTTTCGGCGGCGGTCATCGCCTTGGTCAGCACGAGGAATTCCACGCCGCGATAACGCAGCGAGTAGAGGTCGAGCATCTGCGCGCGCCCGAGATACTCCACGCCGCGCGCATTCACGACGATCTGTCCGACGGCGTTCCACACGTCGAGCTTGTCGGCCGCGAGCGTGAACTCGCCGCGCGTGACAGTGACGGTCGGAACCGGCTGCTCGCGCGCTTCCTCCTTCGAAGGTGCCGCCACGGGCGCCGGCGTCGTACCGCACGCCGTGAGCGCAAGCGCGATGCAACACGCGGTCAGTGCATCGCGCCGCATCCGGACGCATGATCGCGCGCGCATGGTTGCCTCCGTGGCAGAAACGCTCCCGCGCAACCTAGCGCGGCGTGCGTCGCGGCCGCGCGATGCCGTTCAGCCGCCCGCCTTCCAGCCCAGTCCCAGCGTGAAGGCGCGCCCCGGCGCAGGTTCGAAATACCGCCCGTTGCCTTCGTTCACGATCACCGAGCCCACGTAATCGCGGTCGAACACGTTGTCCACGCGCGCGAATCCGTACCACCCGCTGTTTGCCGCCCGCCACTGCAGTCGCAGCGCGAACGTCGCGTACCCGTTCGACGCATCCGTATTGCGGTCGTCGGTTGGAACGCCTTCGCTCGCGCGCATCTCGACGGCGGCACTGGTGCGGCCGTCGCGCGTGTTCCAGGCCAGTTCCGCGTAGCCGTCGGCGCGCGGAATGCCCGGAATGCGATTGCCCGCTTCGACCACCTGCACGCGCTCCACGCCGCTGGTCAGCACCGTGTACGAGAAGCTTTCGGTGAAGCGCGCGCGCAGCCAGTTGGCGGTGAGCGCGTAGGACCATTGCGGATGGAAGCGGCCTTCGAAACCGGCTTCGATGCCTTCGCGCCGCGTGCGGCCCGCGTTCGCGAAACTCGCGCGGCCGCCGCGATTGTCGGCCGGCACGATCTCGTCCTCGCCATCGATGCGATACGCCGACACGCTCGCCTTGCCCGCCGAAAAGCGCCAGCGCGCGCCGATTTCCGCCGTGTCGAACTGCGCCGGCTGGAGTTCGATGTTGAAACCGGCGCTGCCGTCGGGGCGATACGCAAGTTCCGTGACCGTCGGCGTTTCGAAGCCGTGGCCGACGCTGGCGAATATTTCGCCATCGCCGAATGCGCGCGACACGCCCAGCGCGGCCGCGGTTTCGCCGTAGTCGAGTGAGCCGCTGTCGTCGCCGTTGCCGGGCGCGATGTAGTGATCGTCCGATTCGAAGCGCAGCTTCGCGCGACGCACCGCGCCGAGCACGGTCCAGTCCTGCGCGGGTCGCAGTTCACCGAGCACGAACGCCTCCGTGCTGCGGATGCGGTTGTCCTCGTCGCGACGCAGCCGGCCGCGCACGCCGAGTTCGTCGCCGACGAAGTTCTCGTAGCCGCGGCGTTGTTCGTCGAGCCAACCCGCTTCGGCGCCGAGCGTCAGTGCGCCGCGCGCGAATTCCCAGCGATGCCCCGCATCGACGCCGGACGAACGACGACCAAGGTCGATCACGCCCCCCGCGCTGCTCGGCGCGCGCTGCGCGACGGGCGGGATCGCGAGGAACTGCACGACGTCGCGCGTCACGCCGTAACCGCCGATCCAGTACTCGCGACCTTGCGCGTATTCGTCTTCCCATCGCGCGCCGAGCTGCGCGTTGTCGATCTTCTTGCGCGTGTCGAACTGTTCGGCGACCGGATCGGTGCCGTGCGGATCGCGTTCCCACTGCTCGCGCGTGAGGCCGAGGGGATCGTCGGTATACGGCTGGCTCAGCGCGCCGGCGACGATGCGCAGTCGCGCGTGATCGTTCGGCGTGTACTGCGCGACGCCGTCGAGTTGCGCGCGTTCGGCCGCGCTGTGCGGGCGATCGCCGTCGGTGGTGAACCAGCTGCCGAGCGCGCGCCATTGCCACGCGTCGTTCGAGCTTGCTCCTTCGAAACCGGCCGCCATGCGCGCGCTGGAATTCGAACCGAGCCAGCCTTCGACTTCGGCGGCGGGGCCATCGAACGCGGTTTCGCCGACGATCGCGCCGCCGGCCGCGTTGCCGTATTGCAGCGCCAGCGGGCCGCGCAGCACCTGGATGCGGTCGAGCGCGCTCAGCGGAAAGCTTGCCGCCTGCCCCTGGCCGTCGAGCGCCGACGACGGAATGCCATCGACGATCAGCTTGATCCCGCGAATGCCGAACGTGGAGCGCGCGCCGAAGCCGCGACTCTGCACCTGGAGGTCCTGCGCGTAGTTCTGCCGATCGAGCACGGTGATGCCGGGCGCGCGCACGAGCGATTCGGCCAGCGACACCTGCCGCTGGCCGGCGCGCAGCGTGTCGCCTTCGATGACGCTGATCGAACCGGGGAAATCAGCCAGCGAATGCCGCGCGCCGAGCACCTCGACGGTGTCGAGCGTGGTGGCTTCGGGCGAGACCGTTTGCGCCGGGGCAGGGGAGTGGAAGAGCAGCGTCGCCAGTGCGAGCGCGAGGGGGGCGGTGGCCGGGACGTGCGCGGCCGGAGCGGGCCGCTTACGCCGTGAAATCACGCACACAGCCGCCCCGCTAGGGTGTCGGCCGGAATCGTCCTGCTGGGGTGGGGTCATGAAGGTCGCAATCCGCGCAATGCTCGTTCTGGCCATTGTGGCCGTGCCCATCGTCATCTCGGCGCAAACGAGCTCACCGACGACCCCGGCGCCGGTGGTTCCGCCCGATCCGGCAACGCAGCCTGTGCCCGCCGCGCCGCCCGTGTCGCCGGAGCCGCCCATCGACGACCCGATGCCGATGGACCTGGACGGCGACGGCGTGGTCACCGCCGCCGAACACGCCGCCGGCGCTCGCGCGCTGTTCGAGCACATGGACGCGGACCACGACGGCCGCGTCACCCGGAAGGAGATGGCCGACTTCCAGCGCCAGGTGCTGGGAGCGGCGATTCCGCCTGTGAGGTGAGCTTCTGGTCCTGTCTCCCGCCTGCGGGAGAGGGGACCAGCACCGCGGCGGCTTCCAGATGCCGTCATCCCGGCGAAAGCCGAGACCCAGGCCCGCACGCGATCCGCCTCATCGCGTCATTCCCGCGAAGGCGGGAATCCATGACCGGCAACGGCCGAAACACCGCCAGTGCGAGCGCAGTCCCGCGCCCCGCCCCTCACCCCAACCCCTCTCCCGCTGGGAGAGGGGCTAAAGCATCCGCCCCCGTACGCAACCCCGCGCCGCCATTCGCCTTTCGTCGCAACGCTTCGGCCCATCCACGGGGTCCGGGCGCCCGGGTCCGGCTGTTAGAATCGATGCTCTAACCCGTCCCCACACGAGGCGCGGCCAATAGGGGCCGCGATACGCATGACGTCTCTCCACGCTGTCATCAACGACCTGATCCAGAACGACCCGGACCCCACCGAAACCCGCGAGTGGATCGAGTCCGTCCAGGCCGTCATCGCGCGCGACGGCGCCGAGCGCGCCCACCAGCTGCTCGAAGGCATGGTCGAGGTCACGCGCCGCGCCGGCGCGCACCTGCCGTTCCAGCCGACCACCGAATACATCAACACCATTCCCGCGCACCTGGAGGCCAAGAGCCCGGGCGACCACGCGATGGAATGGCGCATCCGCTCGATCATCCGCTGGAACGCGCTCGCCATGGTCGTGCGCGCCAACCGCAAGCCGGGCGAACTCGGCGGCCACATCGCGTCGTTCGCCTCCGCCGCCACGCTCTATGACGTGGGCTTCAACCACTTCTGGCGCGGCCCGGACGGCGACCACCCGGGCGACGTCATCGGCGTGCAGGGCCACAGCTCGCCGGGCATCTACGCCCGTTCGTTCCTCGAAGGCCGCATGAGCGAATCGCAGCTCGACAACTTCCGCATGGAAGTCGACGGCCGCGGCATCTCGTCGTACCCGCATCCCTGGCTGATGCCCGACTACTGGCAGGTACCGACCGTGTCGATGGGCCTGGGCCCGCTCGCGGCGATCTACCAGGCGCGCAACTGGAAATACCTGGAAGGCCGCGGCCTGCTGCCCAAGAGCGACCGCAAGGTGTGGGCGTTCCTCGGCGACGGCGAGACGGACGAACCCGAATCGCTCGGCGCCATCTCGGTGGCCGGTCGCGAAGGCCTGGACAACCTGGTCTTCGTCATCAACTGCAACCTGCAGCGCCTGGACGGCCCGGTGCGCGGCAACGGCAAGATCATCCAGGAACTGGAAGGCCAGTTCCGCGGCGCCGGCTGGAACGTCATCAAGACCATCTGGGGCAGCTACTGGGATCCGCTCCTGGCGCGCGACACCAGCGGCAAGCTGCGCCAGCTGATGATGGAAACCGTCGACGGCGAGTACCAGAACTGCAAGGCCTTCGGCGGCAAGTACACGCGCGAGAACTTCTTCGGCAAGTACCCCGAAACCGCGCAGCTGGTGGCGAACCTGTCCGACGACGACATCTGGCGCCTCAACCGCGGCGGCCACGACCCGCACAAGGTCTACGCCGCGTACCACGAAGCGGTGAACACCAAGGGCATGCCGACCGTGATCCTCGCCAAGACGGTGAAGGGCTACGGCATGGGCGCGGCCGGCGAGTCGCTCAACCCCACGCACCAGACCAAGAAGCTCGACGACGAAGCCGTCCGCATCTTCCGCGACCGCTTCAACATCCCGGTGACCGACGCGCAGCTGGCCGACGGCAAGGTGCCGTTCTTCCACCCGGGCGAGAAGTCGCCTGAAATCGAGTACATGCACGAACGCCGCAAGCAGCTCGGCGGCTACCTGCCGCAGCGCCGCCGCAAGAGCAGCCAGACGCTGGAAGTGCCCAAGCTCGAAGCCTTCGACCGCCTGCTCAAGAGCACCGGCGATCGCGAGATCAGCACCACGATGTCGTTCGTGCAGTCGCTCAACATCATCCTGCGCGACAAGCAGGTCGGCCCGCGCTGCGTGCCGATCGTCGCCGACGAAGCGCGCACCTTCGGCATGGAAGGCCTGTTCCGCCAGATCGGCATCTACGCGCCGCACGGCCAGAAGTACAAGCCGGTCGATCGCGACCAGCTCATGTACTACCGCGAAGACGCGGCCGGCCAGGTGCTGGAAGAAGGCATCACCGAAGCAGGTGCGTTCACCAGCTGGATGGCCGCGGCCACCAGCTACAGCACCAACGACCTGCCGATGCTGCCGTTCTACATCTACTACTCGATGTTCGGCTTCCAGCGCATCGGCGACAGCGCGTGGCAGGCGGCGGACATGCGCGCTCGCGGCTTCCTGCTGGGCGCCACTGCCGGCCGCACCACGCTCAACGGCGAAGGCCTGCAGCACGAAGACGGCCACAGCCACCTGCTGGCCAGCGCCATCCCGAACTGCCGCAGCTACGACCCGACCTTTGGTTTCGAAGTCGCGGTGATCCTGCAGCACGGCATGCAGCGCATGCTCACCGAGCAGCAGGACGAGTACTACTACCTCACCCTGATGAACGAGAACTACAGCCACCCGGACATGCCCGAGGGCGCGGCCGAAGGCATCATCAAGGGCATGTACCTGCTCAAGGACGCCGGCAAGGCGAAGAAGGGCGAGCTGCGCGTGCAGCTCATGGGCAGCGGCACCATCCTGCGCGAAGCCATTGCCGCGGCGGAACTGCTGGACAAGGACTTCGGCGTCACCGCCGACATCTGGTCCTGCCCGAGCTTCACCGAGCTTGCGCGTGACGGCGAAGACGCGATCCGCGCCAACCGCCTCAACCCGGAAGGCGAACAGCGCAAACCGTACGTCACCCAGTTGCTGGAAGGCCGCAGCGGCCCGGCAATCGCCGCCACCGACTACGTGCGCACCTTCGCCAACCAGATCCGCGAGTTCGTCCCGACGCGTTACACCGTGCTGGGCACCGACGGCTTCGGCCGCAGCGACACCCGCGAGAACCTGCGCCGCCACTTCGAAGTCGACCGCTTCCACATCGCACACGCGGCGATTGCGGCCCTGGCGGCGGAAGGCAAGATGACGGGCAAGGATGTGGCCCGGGCTATCAAGCAGTACAAGATTGATTCGGAGAAGCCGAATCCGATTGGGGTTTGATGTGGGCCCTGATCTGTCAACGTACTGAAGTAGGTAGGAGAGCTCGATGCTGATTCTTGGGACGGCCTTGGATCTTCGGACCAAGACGCCTGTTGTTTACGCGCAGATTCAGATCTCAAAATTGCTGACGATAGTGGGGGCCGATTTCGAAGACTTCGCGATCCAGCGTAGACGCGAGAAGCACAAGGCTTATGACCGGCTAAAGAGCGATCTCAAAGCAGGCGCGTTGCTTCCTTCGATCATTCTGGCCGTCAATCCGGAGCGTGTAGCAACGCTCCGAGCCTTGCTTGATCGAGGTGACTTAGCCAGCCTCGCTGATCAGCTCGCGCAGGAAGGTGGTGTAAACATCCTCGATGGCCTCCAGCGCACTTACATCATCCGGGATCTTGTAGACGAAGGTGTCGAGTTTGCCGACGATCACATGCAACATTTGGAGTTCTGGCTGGAGGGGAGCACCGACAACCTCGTTTACCGGATGATCGTGCTTAATGCTGGCCAGAAGGCCATGAGCATGCGGCATCAGGTGGAACTGTTGTTCTCTACGTTGAAACACCGGCTCGAAGAGAGGATTCCCGGGCTTGGGATTTACTTAGAGAAGGACAACACTCGCCGTAGGAAATCCAGACTATATGCGTTGGATCGTCTAGCCTCCAGCTATCAGGCATACGTCACCAAATCGCCAGAGATCAATAGGGAAAACATCGTCGCCCAGCAGCTGGTGGAGGCAGAGGTACTGGACTCCTCCGAGACTGAACTTACGGACCAGTTCAATGGTTTCGTCTCGCTGCTTGAGACGTACGCAAAAATCGACGACGAAGTATGCAGGATATACGATGAAAAGGACGCTCTGACGGGCGTTCCAACCGGGGCAAGTTGGCTTGGTAGCGATAATGTGATGCTCTCATTCTTCGCTGCTTACTCCCAATTCGCGCTTGGGTCAGAAGGGCATGCCGAGCGCGCCGCGCAAGCTCTCGATGCACTCATCCAACTGTTGGTATCGTCCGATGGCGCATCCGATCCGATGGGACTGCAAACGCTCGTCGAGATACAGAAAGGCTTGAACCCTCGGAAGCAAAATGTCGGTTTCGCTACCAGGCGCCTGCTCACTAGTGGTTTCAAGGAATATCTGCGCAACGGCGGGGATGAATCCCTGGAAAGCTGTTGGAAGTTTGCGGCCGACTGAGCATGGATGCTAAGCAGGTTCGCCAGCTGATTGAGAATGGAGCACTCGGCGTCTTCTCGTTGGATGTGCATGAGCGAGACGGGCGACTCGTAGCGAACGACAGGGTCGCGCTTCCAGTCCATTGCGATGCCTCGCTACCGCGGCTCACCGATCTTGAGGTCTATGCGGAAGACAAATCCCTTCTCGGGGTGCTTTGCTTTACGTCTGACGACAGGTCTGCGCTGTGCGCAAAAACGGACTACTCAATAGTGGCGTACCTGACCGAGCTGCAAGCTGATGAGTTCAGCTTGTTTCGCCCGCTACGCAACGACTACCTAGTGGTCGACAAGGATCTGCTAGACGCGTACATCGCCGATTACGCGGAGAGTTCTCCCATCTGGGGCGGCTTCGCGCATCTTCCCGACACCGACAGCGCGCGAAGTCTGCGCAACGTTCTGGCGATCGAGGCGAGGAAAGGCATTAAATTTCCGCACTCTGCGGCAGCGGAACTGGGCTACAGGGCCGTCCGAGCATCTCACCCTTTTGAAAGATTTCTTAAGCACTACCATCAATTGGAGATGGTCGTCGATTGGCATGTCGCGCGTCGGATCTCGCGGCTCCCCGAAGACCTGAGTGGCTTTGACAAAATCATGTCCTCCTATGCTGCGGGCGATCTCCCGCGGATGAAAGATCTTCTGGAGACATTCTGTACGAACAAGCAGGCGATCCTCGCCAAGATGAACGATGCCGCAAAGTTCTTGCCTACCGCGGAGCGAATGTTCCAAGACTTTAGTAAGTCAGGTAATCCGCTAAACCTGCACGGATGGGATAACTGGAAGGCCGGTAAGTTGGCGGAGAGGGACATCCTTAGCGTTGCCGCTTATTGGATCTTTCGCGTGCGCTGTAGCATCGCGCACCATCGAATTGGTGAGTATTTGATCAAGGAGTCAGACGAAGATTTCGTGGTTTTCTTCGCCGAGCCGCTTTTGCTCGAAATCATTAGTCAGGTCTTCTCGGGAGACGCGATGCGCCGCCTCGTTTGACGTATCGATGTGGCGGATATTGGAACAGTGCGACCGGTCGCATCGACTCACGAGAGCGTCTATGGAGGATCTCGCTAAGTTTCAAAGGCGGTTGTCCGGCCGTTCTGGGCGGACGGCGCGAGCGCTCAGTAGTTGAAGTATGAGTATTCCGAGTCGAGTCGTAACAGCTGGTCATCGAGGAAATTTTGCCAGGGGCGGCCGAGCGACTGCGTAGAGGTAACGAAGTTCTTGGCAAAGATGTCTGTCAATGCGCCGGCAACACCATTCTTTCGTCCAAATCCCCAATAGTTCCCTCCGGACAAGTTGCGGACACGCAGCACAGGCATCGAAGTAATCGCATATCTGGATGTCGCGTTCGAAGGTAGCGTGACGAAAGCGTATGCGAAACGCTTCAGGGTTTGGATAGAGTGCGGGCTCCGGCCAATGGAAACATTAGGTATTCCGAACCCTCGCGATGCATATACAAGATCCCAAAGCATTGGAATCTGCGCATTGTCGTTCCAGTTCGTCTTGCATTGAACTATGCAAGCCTCAACTTCTGCCATTCGCGTTCCAAGCACCGCGTCGAGCTCAACCTTCTGAGCGCCAGTGTACGTTCCGTCATACGCGTCAAAATATGAGTCTGCCGGAAAGGTAAGCGCGATGAGGTCGGATTCGGTATTGGTTTGTGACGCGCCATAACTGAGCGTCAGAGCGTCGCGGACGGGAGCCGGTAGATGGCTCTTCTTCTTGACAACCACCGCCCTCGTTCCAATCAGACATAGGTTCATGTACCAACAAATGAGGGCCTCCCAAGCCGCACCTCCTCCACTCAATCCGGATTGCGAACGCCCTTGGCCGCCTGTGGTCCGAAAGACGTTGCCGAGGTTTTCCCCCAGACCTGTGATAAGCGAGGTGGCGGTTGGTGGGGTTCCAGCAATGGTTCTGTAGGCTTGTTGCCAAACGGGCCAGCAGGCCTGCACTCCTTCCACTTCTAGTAGATGCGTAATTGTGCGACGACGCACGACTTCAGAAATGGACATGGAATCCCCCAGGTTAGACATCGCCAAGGGATGTTAATGCTGCCCTCCACCCATGTCAGTAACTTCCTACACGGCGAGAAGACGGGCTAAGTGGGTTCCGACTTGATGTGCCAAGCCAACCGGCACTGCGTTACCGATCTGCGTGTACTTCGGCACCTCCCTGTCAAAGACGCCTGCCCGCGGATTGCCGGCCCGGCGTAGCCCGCCGGTGGTCCTCTTTCCTTCGAATTGATACCAGTCCGGAAACATTTGCAGCCGGGCCCATTCGCGGACTGTCAGAACGCGAGGCTGCAAGAAATGCACGTAGTCATCGGCCAGCGACGTGGCCGTGATTGTCGGGCCACCCTTCCCCCAGCGAGCGGGCAGCAAGCGCTGCGCGAACTTCTTCGTTTTGAACTCGGTGGGTACGTCGCCGCCATTCGCATGCATGGCCTTAAACTTCGCCAGAATTCGATCGTTGTGCTTGCTGTATTCGTGATCCGTGACCGGATCCCCCTTGCGGAAAGGGGTGCCGCCTTCTAACGGGGTGCGCAGCTGTTTCTGAACCTTTTCGTCCTCGCAGCGGATGGGTAGTGAGTGGTCGCTCCGCCATTCTCGTAGCTGCTGTCTACCAGATCGCCAAGGAGCTCTATGAGGTCTGGTGGATCCAATGCGCCACCGGGAGGGAGGTACCCGCGTTTGACTGCATCCTCCGGGTTGCCTTCGCGCGTGAGGCTGCCGCCGACGTCATCGCGCACGCCTACCATTAGGACGCGTGGCCGATTCTGAGGGACGCCATAGTCCTTTGCGTAAACGAGTGAATAGGCGACCGAGTAGCCTGGAATCTTCCTGTACGTGTCGAGGATCTCCGTCCAGATCTCGCCCTTGCGGCCGTCGGCCGTCCACTTGCTATGCAGCAATCCTCTGACATTCTCGAAAAGGAACGCTCGGGGCCTCAGGCGATGGATGATCGCCGCCATGTCTTGGTAGAGGTGGTTGGAGGGGAGCTGTTCCTTGTCCACCGAGTAGGACCGCCGATGGCCAATACCCGAAAAGCCTTGGCAGGGAGGTCCGCCCACGAGCAAGTCGAGCTCGCCATGTGCAATGCCAAAGTCGTTCGCGAAGCGCTTTTCGAGGGCTGGCAGGAACTTCTTGTCGAGCACCATCCCCTTCACGTCGGAAGAGTGGAAGCCCGGTTCGGCAAGCCACTCGTGCTTATCAACTCGATTCTGGATGTACGTCGCGCGAGCGTGGTCGTTCAGCTCGTTGACGAACACAGGGGTGAAGCCGGCTTGCTCGAGCCCAAGCGATAGCCCCCCACACCCTGCGAATAGGTCCATCACCTTCAAGTTCTTCTTGTTTACCACCGAAGCCTCCCGGCCAACCGCCTGGGCAGGCGAGTTTCCACCGTCCAAATCTCACGCTCCGCGACAAATTTTTAGAAATAGTTTCCCTAGCGCCCGCTCCCTGAGGGTGGGCTTGGCAAGCTCGCACTCCCAGATGGTGAGGACGCGCCAGCCGGCTAAACGCAACGCCCTGGTGTTTCGGGCGTCCCGTTTCTTGTTTGATTCGAACTTCGCCCGCCAGAAGTCGGCGCGTGTCCCGGGGATCCTTCCCTTCTGGCAATGGTGAGCGTGCCAGAAGCATCCCTGTACGAAGACGACCGCCCCATACTTTGGCAGAACCAAGTCCGGGCGTCCAGGGAGATCCCGCCGATGCAACCGAAATCGGAGCCCTTTGGAATGTAGGAAACGGCGTACCCACATTTCGGGCTTCGTGTCCTGACCACGAATGAGCGACATTCGCTCGCTTCGCTGGGCCCGGGTAAGCGTATCGACCATGGGAAGCAGGATGGCTGAGCTGGCCAGATTTTGCCAGGTGGCATGGCCATTCATCTTTGCAGATCACAGACCCCCAGCTCGGCGGGCGGCCGGGAGGAAAACGTAAGGCCGAAAGGCGAGTCCCGATGACCCGACGGGAACGCCGCCTAGCGGGCTAACCCGGCCCCCGGGGCCCATAGCTAAGTCAGTGTGCGTTTAGTGGATGCTACTTCTTCGCGTTGAACACTCGCTCATCGGCGCGCAGTCTCCACCCCCAAGGAGCGTCGAATCTCCGAAAGCTAGCGGAACCCACCTCCGTCATTCCGGTGGGTTTTTTATGCCCGACGTCTGGGCATCCGACGCGAGCAGGACTGCGTCGGGAGGGCGGCTAATAAAACACCTCGAAAGAGGAAATACGCCCGGCCGGCTAGCTTCGGTTTCGAACCTCCCGACACCTTGCGCCGCATTCCGCGGCGCAAGCCGGCTGGTTTGCTGGAGACCCTCAGATGCAAAAGGAAGTTTGCTGTTCGCACGCCTCGTTCGTCGGCGTGCTCTTGCCCGACTTCGCGCACCACAAGCTGAAACTGGCGCGCGACCAGTTGGTGTTGCTGGCGCAGCTCGCCGGGTCCGGCGGGGATGGCGAGGACGCCGAGTTCCGCATCGCGCCCGGCGTGCTCGCCGAGTTGTTCGACCGTCAGGCCGCGTACCTGGACGAGGTGCTGTGCTGCGTGCTTGAGGCGCCTCCGTAAGGATGCTCGACGGTCGCGCGACGCCGCGGCGGCAGGGCGTTCGAGTTCCGGAACCTCGAACGCCAGTCTTCGAGCCTCGCGCTCCAGTCTTTTCCACTCGCGCGCCAGTGTTTTTGCCTGGCGCGCCACTCGAAACATCTCGCGCGCCAGTCTTTGCAGCTGGCACGCCAGCCAAAAAGACTCGCGCGCCAGTGATGAACACTGGTGCGCCAGTTCCCGAACCTCGCGCGCCAGCCAAAAAGACTGGCGCGCCAGGCTCGGAGCCCGACGCGCCAGGTTCAAACACTGACGAAGGGTCGCCGGGCCGGGGAATCAGGCCGCCGGCACGTCGTCCGCGGTGGCGGGCTCGGCCTTGCCGCGAGCGAAGCGCGCCGACAGCGCCCGGCGCGCGTTCTTCAGCGCCTCGTTCCGGCCGGATACCTTCAGCAGGCCGTAGCCCTCCAGCGACACCGACATCAGGTCGCTGCCCAGCGCCAGCAGTGTGTCTTCCGCCCGCTCGGTCAGCTGCAACAGCTGGAGCACGCGGGGACGCAGGGCATCCAGCGCCGCCAGGTCGGCCTGCGCTTCGGCCAGCCCCAGGTTCGGCGGCACGATCTGCGGGTTCGCCGCCAGCACCGCCAGCGTCTGCCGGCAGAAGGCCTCCGACTTGTCACCCATCTTGAACAGCTCGCGCCGCTGCTGCGTTTCCAGCGCGATCATCGGCGCGAACACCCGTCGCAGCGTCTCCAGCGCGGCGTCCACTTCCTGCAGGTCGCCAGCGGACAGGTTCATCGAAATCAGGTTCTGCATTGCTACTCCTTGCATGGCTCACGCGCCGGGCCGTTCCCGACGCGCCGCTTCGCGCACGTGCGAAGCACGTTCGAGTTAGCCAAGGAAGTCGTTCGCGGGTAACGTGAAAAAGTCGGCGGCTGACGCGCGCCGTGAGCGCAGCCGATGAAGTTCGGCCTTGCCCAGCTGACGTAGGGCTCAGGTCTACAGACCTTCCGTCACGCGAGAGAGATAGCTCGTGCGCTCTCTGGTCATGCGCGCGATGCAGTTGTTCCATGTGGTCTCGTGGGCCATTGTTCCGCGCTCTGCAATGAACGATTCCACGGCGCAATCCGAGTCCCGCAGTCGTAGCCAAGCGAGCTGCGCCTCCTTGACCTGGCCGACTAGCTCCTTGCCTAGGCGGTCGCTTCGATAGGCCTTCAGGATGGCTTGCAGAACGCGCCTGTACTCACTGTTCAATGCGCGATCCGCCGCCATCCTGGCCGCTTTCGAGCACTCATAAACCTCCTGGCTGGTGCTCACTTGGCCGCAAGCACCTTCTTGAGCACTAGTCGCGATCGGGAGCGCCATCAGCACGAGCAGAACCTCACGCCGCATCACGGGCCTGGCGCCTGCATCGTCGATGGCACGACGTACTTGCCACCGGCCACGCTTAGAACCTTTCTCCTCACGGCCTCCCGCACCACGGCGGTGCTGCAGCCGGTCGGGGTTTTCGTCATGCGCTCGTCCTTCGTTTTCTGGGTCACGTTCAGGCGCACGTCGCCTTCGTCACTTGGCGTCATGGAGATCGTCCGCGACACGGATGAGAACGTCCCAGTGCACTCCATGTCCCACTCACCCGATCGCTCCCACGTAACGAGTCCGGCCAAGTTGCGCTCTATTCGCGGGCCAGAAATGGTGTACAGGGAGAGCGTCTCGCGGCTGTACGGATTTGGACCGGAGGATCCTTTCCATCTAACACGCACGCCAAAGGCGCGCTGTTTCGGAGTCAGTGTGTAACGCGCGGTGTCGAGCGCAACGGCATTCACGTAAATGGCGTCTCCTTCCAGAACGTTTCGCTCGACCCGACGGGCCACGACGGTTTGCCTCGGTAGATCGATCGCCAGGATTTGAAGATCCCTGAGTTCGCCGGTCTCTGTCGACATTGGAACGACGGCAAGGAGGGTGTCCGGGTTATCGAGCCTTCTCTTGCAATCGGCCATGAGCCACTCGTTGGTCCTTCCCGGGTCTGAAGCTACGGAGTGGCGGATATCCGTTGGAACAACGAGGTCGCATGAATTTCCGAGAACCTCTGCGACGGACTGAACCGTAGAGTCGTCACCAAGTTCACTACATGGTCCATATCGGCTCACCTCAACATCATGCGGAAGACGTTCGCCTAGAAGCTGGTTCGCTGGAACTCCCGTCACATCGGCATACAGGCATAGACGCTGTCTGCCAGCGTCCCAGCGATACGATGAGTAACTGAGTTCAGCTGCGTCGCGGCTATGCTCGCCTCGATCGACGATCAATGCCCCCTCATTGATGTACGCGTGCAAACTCGGTGTCGGCGATTTGAGGTGAGCATGTATCGGCGCGGTCAGCGTGGACATCCGAATCACCAGATCGAGCGAAGATGATCCATCTTCCAACACGTTCAAGGGAGACACCGACAGCTCATCAGGCTTTCCGTCTCCATCAAGGTCATCGTCCGCGGCTGGCGATCCATGCGCGATCAGAGCGGCCATCAACAATGCGGCGGCCAGCAAATGGCTCATCTTCGTCTTGATCAGGTGCGCCGGCATGTGCTTTGTCACTTGCGGCAGCCGAGCGCGTTCGCTGGATCGCACTCAAGACCTCGGCCGAACTCCGCGACTCGATCGACCACCGTTCCGGTGCAAGGGATCTGCCCGCCCTTCCCATTCGGAGCAATGACCTCGACTCCGTACGTCGGCCCCGGAGCGGAGTCGCCGATATACCTGGCAAAGACAATGTACTTGTAGCCTGACGCCGTGAACCCGATCTCGCGGTACTCCGTCATGTAGCGAGCGTAATCGCTGTAAAGGAACTGACCCGCGCTACGACCGGGATACGCAAGTTCCACACGGTCGCGCGCGCCGAACGCGTACCTTCTTCCCGTAATGGCCCTGGACGTGGTTGGAGTTCCGCAAAGCGAGAGGACCTTTCCTCCTTTGACTTCGCAGCTGAAGTACGTGCGTTCCGACTTAGCGCAGTGAGAAGTTACTTCGGAAGCGACGGCAGTGGGTGCGAGGATCAATGCGACCAGTGGAAGCTTGTTCAAGACGTTCATAGTTTTCTTCATTTGCGGGCAGTTGCCTGTGTTGGCGAAGTGTTGCGACGTGTTGCGACGTGCTCATGGCTCGTGAGCCAGAGCCGGAAAGGAATCGCAGTCGAACTTCACGACGGGAGGCGTCTCGCCTGTCGTCGGATAAAAGACCAAGCCTTGGACTTCCGGCTTCTCATAACGGATGACCCGCCCGGATTGATCTTGCGATTCCGGGTACACCGCGATCTTTCGTGCGGTTATGCCCTGCTCGGAAAGGCACGCTTCCTGGATCAGTTCGGTCCCTTCGTAGGTTCGCCAAGAGGAGGCGCGAGGAACGACGTCCACATAACGCCCAGTGGTGTCGTAGAAGACGAAGCTCACGGCGAGCTCGCTACCTTCTCCGTCACCTTCGACGAAGCCTGGGTGCAGGAGGCCGAGGATGTAATGATCTGAAGTTCGTATAGCCAGTAGAGGACTAGCTTGCGTGACGCTGGCATCGTTGAAGTAGTCGCTATCGTAGGCGCGTAGCTTGCCCGCCGCCTCATTGAGGCATGCAGCGGAAATCTGGAGCTTGTGGACTCGTGAGATGAGTCTTTCTAGCGACGGCGATCCGCTGCTCGGTTCGCTTGCTTGAGGTGGAAAGGTCCTGAAGAGTCGGAAGACGCTTACTCCCGTGTTCGCGGATGGCGTAGCGCGATCAGAAAGATCTTGCTTGCAATCCGCGGCGACGCTGGGACTCTCCAATCGCTTGAATGCGCCATCGATCATTCGATAGCAGCCGCCGGCTGATCGGGTGCGCCGATTCACATGAATGATCCCGTCAAAGCAGACGTCGTATCCACTGATGCGGTAGCCGCCCCCTTTCCCCTTGGGCCCTTTCGAATGCGTCTCCGCAGAGTCGAACGGAAGCGGATAGGCAACGCCGTTGGTCGCGTCGATCGCGACGAAGCTTTGCCGGCCAGTCCCTTCGGGCATGGCTACCAGAACGTGATGGCTGCCGAAGTCCGCCGTTCTCTCGCGCAATGCTTTGCTCATGAGCGCGACGTGCCGTTCGTCGCAAAAGTCTGTTACTGCATCGTCTCGGCGACATGTTTTGATAGAGGTAAGGGGGAAAGAACTCCTGCCGTCCGTATCGCCAATGACGTACGGACGGCCGCATGCTTCTTCGGTGTAGCGGGGTGTTGGCAGATCGCCCGTGATATCCCCATTCGGGCCGTATGCAAAGAGCTCGGCCTCCTGGATGCAGGTTCTGATCTGTCCGTCCTTCATCGTCGATCGGACGTGCCGAACGTATCCCTCGTACGCCATCAGCTCGGAAACGATCTGAGCGGAGACTGGCTTCCCCGTGGAATCGAAGCGCACAAGCGTCGTTACGTAGCCGTAGAGGTTCGCCTTCGGGCGCTCGGCTGGATAGGTGTAAGCCACCCAGTGAACGTTGCTGCTACTTCCCCTGCGCACCGCCTTCGATTTCCCGCGCTGGCCATCGTCCTCGTCGGGCAGTGGGCTTGGGGCACGGCATTCAACGTCAACGGTGGCGAGCTTCTCAAAGGCCTCGGGCCAAGACGCTTTGAGACCGCCGAGCTCGCGGCTCACATCGAAGGTGAGCGGGCCGGTGCCGGCGCCCACCTCGCGAAGTGAATCAATGCAAGCGTCGCGTGAGGTTCGGACAGTCTCTCCCTGGGGTTTGGGCAGAGAAGGCTCGCTTGCGCCACATGCCTGGATGAGGGTGAGTGCGATGAGGAGGGCGTACTTATTCATTTACGTCCACCACGTTTGGAGAGTAGCGCTGGATATGAAGGTGATGGTTATGGTTTGTCGCAGATGACGAGTGAGGCAGCATCCGGGTTTGGCCATGCTTTCGGTACGGCCACGACAGCATTGCCTTCCATCCGAACTTGTATAAAGCCTCGACGAACGCTGTTTGCCTCACCTCGTCCATGTCGTCGGGGCTCAGATCGATGTGTAAGCTCGATCTCGACTGCGTCGTACCGTCTGCCCTCAGGTACTTGAAGTCACCATTCGTGCCGTCGTAGTGGCTGACACTCCCGCCGATGGATCGACCTTGGTCGTCGCTGAAGCCATTGCAGGAGATGTCCTCGTATCCGACTTCGAGCATTGCGCCAAGAAGACTCGCGAGCGCGAGATCCTTGATGTACGGCCGATAGGTGAGGCGCATGTCGTAATGAAACCCGTAACGAACGGCGCCATTTGCGTAGTTCCTGACATCACGCTGGTTCATCAATTTGGTTCTCCCGGGAACGATTACGTTGCCGGGGCCTCGGCTGGTGACCTCTAAGAACTCGTAGGTTCCTAGGTCGTGTTCGGCGCCGCCCGCATCCAAGTACACGTACTTGATCCTAGATGCGTCTGGGTAGCTCACGCCGCTCGGAATCACCCGCTCGATTCGCCCATCGCTCTGGTGGATGCGGTACGTAACGAGCCGTTCGACGGGCGGGAAATTCCCCGCCACCCCACCCGCATGAAAATGCCAAACGCGCGAACTCGCCGGGAATCCTTCGACGCTTGCAGCCACGTCCTCCCACCAGGGCAGCTTCTCGCCGCGCGGTTCCTCCGCGTTGACGTTCTCCACTGCCGCGGGTCCGAGCTTCGCGGCGATGCGGCGTGCGGTCTCGGTGCGGCGGCGCATGCTGGTGCGGGTCCATGCGGTTTCGTGACGCACGATTAGCCGGGTCAGGTGGTCGGCGTGGTGGCGGTTGCGGAGCAGGCGGTCGAGTTCCTCTTCGCTGAGACTGCCGTCGTGGTTTCGATCCACCAGCGAGCGCAGCGCCTTGTAGAACGGAGTGTCGGGCGGGCGTGGCCCGTCGCCTCGCAGGTAGTCGGCGAAGGCATCGGGATCGTCGTGGCGGAACCCATCGGGGCTCGCGATTTCGTCCTGCACTTCGAAGCCGGGCCATTCCCACGGCGATACCAGTCGCCCTTCTTCCTCGATCCAACCAGTGGCGTGGCCCTGCGTCATACCCAGCGTGACCTTGCGCCAGCGCTTGCCTTCGACGGTTCGCGATTCCAGCCCGGCCACCCGCACGATCTGCCGCTGGTTCACCGTGGCCGCCGCTGGGCCGCCCAAGTCGCGCTGCAACGTATCGCCGGGCATCAGGAGCAGCAGCGTGCGTTCGCTATCGGGCAGGTATTCCTTCGCCCAGCGACGGCTATTCGCGAGGTACGCCGGAACATCGTCGCCGCTGAAGACCTCCAGGTGCAGCAGGCGCTTCGTGACGGGCTGGCCCGCGACGGGATACGCGTGTGCAGGCACGTCTTCGCCCAGGTAGCCGATGAGATCGCCCTGTCGGATCGGCAGCGGCTTCGCGAGCGCGACCACGCGATCGGTCGCTTCCGGTTTGCGGCTGCCGCCGCGCTCGGGCCACCACGAAGGGCGCGTCCACTTCGCGTTGCGTTCGTAGTCGCGCTCCGACGCAACGTGCATGTAAAGGCTGTACAGCGTGAGCACGGGCGCGGTCTCGGGTTCGGGCCGCTGTCGTTGCGCCTTGTTCTCCGCGTGCGCGGCCGACTTGTCCGGGTCGATGCTGTCGCCGCGATACACCGTGGTGGAGACGCTGTCCTTGAGGCCGAAGGCGCTGCGCATGCCGGTGCCGGTGGCGGGATCGAGCGCGAGATGCGTGCGGCTGATCCAGCCCTCACGTGGGAGTTTCGAGTCGAGCGTGTCGGTGACGCGCACGAGCGTGCTCTGGCCCGGTGTGTACGCGCCGACTTGCACGATCAGCGGCGTGCCGTGCCGCAACCATGCGAGCGGTTGCCGTCCCTGCGGATCGGCGTACAGGCGCGTGCCCCAGTCGCGGATGTCGGCGCCGGGCGTATCCATCGGCGGAGGCGTCGCGGGCATGGGCGGCGACGGTGCCTGCAACCGGTGCCGCACGAGGACGAAGCCGGTGGAGTAGGGCCGCAGCGGCGCGCCATCGCCGACGGCGCCGGGCGTCGCGTCGTGGTATTCGCTGTCGATGCGGTACGCGACAACTTCACCATCGGCCAGGCAGCGAATGCCGTCGTCGATCGACAGCTTCGAGCTGCATGCGCGGTCCAGGTGGATGCCGCCGTGGAAGAAGCCGTACGAGCCGAGCAGGTAATGCCCGCCCTGCACCGGAATCAGCGCTTCGATGAAGGCGTACGGGTCGACGATTTCGCGGTCGTCCTTGTCCTTGAACGGATAGCCGAAGCGCGACGTGGCGATCGGCATGGGTGCGCGTGGCGCATTCATCTGCTTCGGATCCCTGAAGTCGGAGGTGCATTGCACGCTCCGGATCTACGTGCGTTGAGTCCATCAGAAAGGTCCGAAAGTCGGCGCCGCCGGCGATCACGTTCCACCCCATAGTTGCAGCGCTCCGCCAACATCCATGCCACCCAACGCCCGCCCGTCGCCCGGAGCCCAGCACGCGACGCAAGGGCGGCCGGTATGCGCACGACCTGCGTTGAAATCCATGCGCCTGCTGGCGCTTGCCGTCGGGCGCGTCCTCCATCCCCCACAGGACATCGCCATGAACTCCCCACACACGCTTTCCGCGCGTTCGCTCCGTGCGCGCGCGTGCACGCCGCTGGCGGCCGCACTCGCGCTGTGTTCCGTGCTGCCCGCCTACGCCGATTCGGTGACCGACTGGAACGCGCTCGCCAGCGGGCCGACCGTCGCGCCGCGGTTCGGCGGGCCGCAACAGCAGTCGCGCGCGCTGGCCATCGCGTCGCTCTCGGTGCACGACGCACTCAATTCGATCCAGTCGCGCTACAACACGTATCGGCCGGTGGCGAGCGCGCCGGGCAACGCGTCGCCGGATGCGGCCGTCGCGGCGGCCAACCGCACCGCGTTGCTGGCGATGCTCGATGCGCTGCCACCGCCACCGACGCCCGCCGAAGGCACCGCGCGCGCGAACGCCATCCTGGCGATCAACGCAGCGTACGACGCGGCCATCGGCCCCGGCGCGCCGGATGCATCGGAAGCGGCCGGCATCGCCGCGGGCGAATCGGCGGCGGACACGCTGCTCGCGCTGCGCTATGCCGACAACGGTTCGGGCGGGCTCACGCCGACCGACGGATCGGGCACGCCGAACCTGCCGGCGTATTCGCTGCCGCCATCGGTGGGCGTGCACCAGCCGACACCCGCGCCGGAGTTCCCGGCCGTCACCACGCCGGCCTTCATGGGCTGGGCGTTCGTCACGCCGTTCGCGGTGACCAGCGCGGCGCAGTTCCATTCGGCACCGGGAAAGATCTTCAAGGTCAACAGCGCGAAGTACGCGTCCGAATACAACCTGGTGAAATCCATCGGCGATGCGCGCGTTCGCGGCGCGCTGCCGAATTCGCCGCCCAGCGACATCGCGCGCTTCTGGGCCGGCGGTGGCCTGGACTGGAACGGCAACGTGCGCATCATCGCGATCAACCGCGGGCTCGACCGCTGGCAGAACGCGCGTCTGTTCGCGCTGGTGAACATGTCGCTGGCAGACGCCGCGATCACCAACATCGCCGACAAGTACCAGTACAACTTCTGGCGTCCGGTCACCGCGATCCGCTGGCCCGATGACGGCAACCCCTTCACGAAGAGCGACGCGACGTGGCGGCCGTTCCTGCAGACGCCGCCGTATCCGGACTACCCCTGCGCATCGACGACGCTCACCGGCGCGGCGGCGCAGACCATGCGGCGCTTCTTCAAGAGCGATGCGTTGACGTTCACGCGCACGGTGAATGCGCCGATCGCGCCGCTGCCGGCGCCACTGGTGGACCTGCCGGTGAAGGCGATCACGCGCAGCTATCCGTCGCTGTCCACTGCCGAGCAGGAGCAGGCGATGGCGCGCGTGTACTCGGGCATCCACTTTACCGAAGGCTGCCTGGCGGGGCTGAAGGCGGGCAACAAGGTGGCGGACTGGGTGTTTGGGCATCAGTTGCAGGCGAAGTAGTTGGGGCTGTCGCTTGCCCTTCCCGGCCCGAACGCACAGCGTTCGGGCGTTCGAAGGCGCGCGAACCAGTGGTTCGCAAGCAGCGCCTTCTCACCCCCAACCCCTCTCCCGCAGGCGGGAGAGGGGCATTAATGCGTCGCGGCGCGTGCGGGACTTCGAAACATCCCGACGGCGGGATTCTGATTCCCCGGAATCCCGCCTTTGGCCGGGGCGTGCGAGTACCCAGCTGATTGGGGGACGAAGGGCACAACGCGCCTTCGCGTTCTCTCTCCCATCAGGAACTCAAATGAGCAAGCTCGCAGGAAAAGTGGCCGTCGTGACCGGCGCATCGAAGGGTATCGGCGCCGGCATCGCCACGGCGCTCGCCGCCGAAGGCGCGGCGGTCGTCGTCAATTACGCGTCGAGCAAGAGCGGCGCCGATGCCGTGGTCGAACGCATCACGAAGGCGGGCGGCAAGGCGATCGCGGTGAAGGCCGACGTGTCGAAGGCCGACGATGCGCAGGCGCTGATCGACGCCGCCGTGAAGGAATTCGGCCGCCTCGACGTGCTGGTCAACAACTCCGGCGTATACGAATTCGCACCGCTGGAGGCGATCACGCCGGAACACTTCCACCGCCACTTCGACATCAACGTGCTCGGCCTGCTGCTGACCACGAAGGCAGCGTCGAAGCACCTGGGCGAAGGCGCCAGCGTCATCAACATCGGTTCCATCGTCTCGCGCCTGACGATGCCGGAAACCGCCGTCTACACCGCCACGAAGGGCGCAGTGGACGCCATCACCGGCGTGCTTTCGCGCGAGCTCGGCCCCCGCGGCATCCGCGTCAACTCCATCAACCCCGGCATGATCGAGACCGAAGGCTCGCGCGAGATCGGCGTCATCGGCTCGGACTTCCAGCACGCCATCGTCGCGCAGACGCCGCTGGGCCGCATCGGCCAGCCGGACGACATCGCCGACATCGCGGTGTTCCTCGCGACGGACGCCTCGCGCTACATGACCGGCGAATTGCTGAAGGTCGCCGGCGGCCTTCGCTGAGGCCTCACGACGCAGGGGTGCGCCGCGCCCCTGCGTTGCTTCTAGCTGTGAAGCGGTGTCACCGCAGCGGTTGGTCTCGGCGACGACGCGGCGGCACGAAGAACCACGCCGCGATCACCAGCGCAGCAAACGCGCTGTATGCGGCGACAAACGTCCACCACGGCGCGTCGAAGAAGATCAGGCGCGACAGCCAGTGTTCGATGAAGGATTCGCCGTAACTCGCCTGCCCTGCACGTCGGCGCAGCGCCTGCTCCCACACCGTGAGCGGGCACAGCGCGCCGAGCCACGCCTGCAGCGCGATGAACACCATCAGCAGCATGTGCGTCATTCGCCAGCCGAATCCGCGCACCCAGCGCCAGCGCGTGCGCCCCACGAAGATCGCGATTGCGCCGAAAATCACGAACGCGACGATGCCCACGTGCAGCACGAGGATGGCGTCGGCGAGGGCGGCGGCGAGCGTCGGAGTCATTCACGCGCACTGTAGCCAACCGGTGGCCCATGCCGCTCACGCCGCCTCGTGCACAATGCGGCGCATGCGCTATCCCCTGGTCATCTTCGACTTCGACGGCACGCTGGCCGACTCCTTCCCGTTCTTCGTGAAGGCGCAGCACGCGCTCGCGCAGCGTCACGGCTTCACCGCGATCGACGAGGAACGCGTCGAGGACCTGCGTCGCCTGGGCACGCGCGAGTTGCTGCAGGAGTTGAAGTTCCCGACGTGGAAGGTGCCCATCGTCGCGGCGGATTTCATCCGCATGATGCGCGGCGCGCCGCCGGTGCCGCTGTTTCCGGGCGTCGCCGACGTGCTGCGCCAGCTGCGCGAACGCGGCGCGCGGCTGGCGATCCTCACGTCGAACTCCGTCGAGAACGTGCGGCGCGTGCTCGATGCGGAACTGATGGAAGCGATCGAACTCATCGACGGCGGCGCGCACGTGCTCGGCAAGCACCGGCGCATCGCGCGGATGCTGAAGCAGGCGAAGGCCGACGCGTCGCAGGCGATCTACGTCGGCGACCAGGTCAGCGATGGCGAAGCGGCGCGGCGCGTGGGCGTGGCGTTCGGTGCCGTGGGGTGGGGCTATTCGCACGCGGACACGCTGCGGGCGATGGGCGCGGAGGAGTTCTTCGAGACGGTGCCGGAGCTGGGGAGGCTGGCGCTGTAGTGCGCGCATGTAGCCCAAACGGAAGCGCGCTCGGAAGGAACCGCTCGCGGCTGCCGTCACGCCGCTCTTTCGCTGTCATTCCCGCGAAGGCGGGAATCCATGCTTGCGCGCGCCACCGCCTCCGGAAGCCGGAATGATGGACGGTCGGATGGATTCCCGCCTTCGCGGGAATGACGAAAAAGGAACTCGAGACTTCTGTATCCCCTCTAGCGCTGGGCAAGAAGCCTGCTCGTTGGGGCGTTCACGGTGTTGTTTTCTGCTGTCATTCCCGCGAGGCGGGAATTCATGCTTGCGCGCGTCATCCCCTCCGGAAGCGGAATGATGGACGGTCAGATGGATTCCCGCCTTCGCGGGAATGACGGCTCTCATAGGCCCGGGTGCGCTTCTTGGCCCGCTAGAACGCTCTGCGCTCCAGCTCGTTCACCTTTCACAGGTCGCGCCACCTGCTGCAATGCAACATAATGGCCCCATGTCCCCCGAATCCCCCACCGCGCCGGTGCTGAGCCCGCGCCAGGTAGCCCTGATCCTGTTCGCCCTCGCGATGGGCGGTTTCGCCATTGGCACCAGCGAGTTCGTCGTGATGGGGCTGATCAGCGAGATCGCACGCAGTTTCGGCGTCAACGAGCCGCAGGTCGGCCATGTCATCAGCGCCTACGCGCTGGGCGTGGTGGTGGGCGCGCCGACGCTCGCGATCCTCGGCAACCGTCTCTCGCGCCGCAGCCTGCTGCTGTGCCTGATGGGCTTCTACGCGCTGGGCAACCTCGCCAGCGCGCTTGCGCCGGGCTATTTCACGCTGATGGGCGCGCGCTTCATCGCGGGCCTGCCGCACGGCGCGTACTTCGGCATCGCCGCGCTGGTCGCCGCGCGCATCACGCCGCCGGAACAGCGCGGTGCCGCGGTCGGCCGCGTGATGCTGGGCCTGGCGATCTCGCTGCTGGTCGGCAATCCGCTCGCGACGTGGATGGGGCAGACGTTCGGCTGGCGATGGGCGTTCGGCCTGGTGACGCTGCTCGCGATGGCGACGGTGTTCATGACGATGCGTGTGCTGCCGCGCGGCATGAATGCGCCGCGCCCGGATGCGCTGCGCGAGCTGCGCGACTTCAACCGCAAGCCGGTGTGGCTGGCGCTGGGCATCGGCGCGATCGGCTTTGCCGGCATGTTCTGCGTCTTCAGCTACCTGACGCCGACGCTGGTGCACGTCACCGGTGTCCGCGAGAGCTTCGTTCCGTTCGGCCTGGTCGCGTTCGGCATTGGCGGCATCCTCGGCACGCTCGGCGGCGGATGGATGTTCGACCGCTACCAGTTCCGCGCCGTACCGATGCTGCTGGTGTGGTCGATCGTCGTGCTGCTGGTCTTCCCGTTCGCGGCGAAGTCGCCGTGGACCGTGCTGCCGGCGGTGCTCGCGGTTGGCACGATGGGCGCGCTGGCGACGGTGTTGCAGGCGCACCTGATGGACGTCGCGCGCGAGGCGCAGACGCTGGCCGCCGCGTCGAACCATTCGGCATTCAACTTCGCCAACGCGCTCGGCCCCTGGCTGGGCGGCATGGCGATCACCGCCGGCTACGGCTGGACGTCCACCGGCGTGGTCGGCGCGGCCACCGCGGTGTGCGGCTTGCTGATCTATGCGTGGGCGCGGGCGGATCTGCGTCGTAGCGAGGCGGCGGCGCTGGAAGACGCGGCCTGAAGCTTCGCGTTACCCGTAGCACCACAGCCGTTCTCAGCTGTCATCCCCGCGAATGCGGGGATCCATGCTCGCGAGCCTCACCACTTCCGGAGGCCGGAGCGTCGTCGGACAGATGGATTCCCGCCTTCGCGGGAATGACAGCAAAAACCGAGTGGATTCCCGCCTTCGCGGGAATGACAGCAAGAAGCGAGTGGATTTCCGCGTTCGCGGGAATGACGGCAAAACGAGCGAGCGCGGTCAGCGTGCGCCGCGCGCGAGCGTCTCCTCCACCGCGGTGAACGCCGAATGCGCACCCGGCGGTGCGTCTTCCATGCCCGTCGCGAAGTACACGACGCCCGTGCCCGACGCGCGATCGATCCAGACGCCCGACAGCAGGCCGTACGCCGCGCCGGCGTGGCCGCTGCGTTCGACGCCATCGCCGAAGGGATCGTCGCGGCAACCCTCGCGTTTCGTCGCCAGCGTCTGCACGGCAAGACCGTAGCGGCAGAAGAAACCTTTTCGCGACTGGCCGCTGGAATCCTCTTCCACGGTGAGGCCGTTGTCCGCCGTGTACGTCCACTGCGGTTCGAACATCGTCCGCACCGACGCGGGCGACAACACGCGAACGCCGTCGAGTTCGCCTTCGCGCAGCAGCATGCGGCCTATGCGCGCCAGACCATTGGCGGAAATGCGCAGGCCGCCTTGCGGCGAGAACATCGCGCCGTTGCGGCCGGGCGTCCATTGCGACAGATCGCAGCCGCCGTCCGTCGCGCGGATCACGGCGCACCCGGGCTTGCGCCCGTGGAGGTCGTCGTACACCGGCGCACCCGCGGCGTCGTACTGCACCACCGCGCGCGCCGCGGTGTCGCGGCTGCAGCTTTCCCAGTTGAAGCAGGCGTCGATCTTCAGCGGCGCCAGAACGAGCCGCTGCATCAGAATGTCGAAGCGTTCACCGGTGGCCTTCTCCATCGCGGAAGCGACGAGCGGGAAGTTGACGTTCGCATAGCGGAAGAACGTACCCGGTGCGTGCGTGGCATCCCACGCCTTGGGATCGTCGGTGATGTCGCGGAGCGCGCCGTCGATGGGAACCTTCCAGTAACCGGCCGCATCGGTTAGACCGGCACGGTGCGAAAGCAGCAGTCGCAGCGTGATCGGCGTATCGGGGAACGCCGGGTGGCGCAGTCGCCAGCCGAGCAGCGGCGACAGGTCGGCATCGAGGTCGAGCTTGCCTTCCTCGACCAGGCGCATCGCGCCGATGGTGGTGACGAGTTTGGAAATCGACGCGATGCGCACCGGATCGTCGGCGGTGATCGCGCGCTTCGCCTCGACGTCGGCGAACCCGTGCAGCTGCGTGTCCGTCGTGCCGTTGCGATCGAACGCCACGCGCACGCTCGCGATCGGGGGCGACGCACTTGCCGACGTCGTGCACGCGGCCACGCACATCACCAGGACCAACGATCGGATCATTCGCATGGGCTCGCTCGCAGGAGGGCAGTCCCAAGCGTAGCGGCAGGGACCGCATGTTGCAGCGATGAAACGCTTGCCTGCCGCCGCGAAAGCCGCATGAGGCCCTTCACGGACAAGCTCGTTATCCGGGCGCACACTCGTGACGAACGATGCAGGGGCCTGCGATGAACGACGGAACGCGCTCCACGTCGCCAGAGGGAAACGGAGTCGACGATACCGTCATCAAGGACATGCTCTGGGCGTTCGCCGTGCGATCGCCCGAACACGCCGCGCTGCTGGTCGGCGCACACGGCCGCATCACGTGGACCAATTCAGGTGCCGAGGTCATCCTCGGTGCCGAGCCCGGCGGACTGGTCGGCCGCGATATCTCCTCGATCTTCATCCCGCGCGACATCGCCGCCGGCATCCCCGAGCACGAAATGCTGGAAGCGCGGTCGCGCGGCACGGCATCGGACGATCGCTGGATGGCCCGACTCGACGGCTCGCGTTTCTGGGCGTCGGGCACGATGGTGTATCTCGGGCCATTCATCGAGGAAAAGGCGTGCTGCGCCTTCCTCAAGCTGTTCCGCGACCTGACCGAAGTGAAGATGCAGCTGGAAAGCAGCCGCAAACGTTGCCGCGCGGCGACCGAGTCCAGCGACAAGAAGAGCGCGGCCATCGCGCTGCTCGCACATGAACTGCGCAATCCGCTCTCAGGCATCAGCCTCGCCGCGGGCATGCTGAAGCGGAAGATCGGCGACCAGGTGCCCGCGACTGGGGAACCGTTGGACCTGATCGAACGCAACGTGACGCTCGCCGCGCGCCTGATCGAGGACCTGATGCAGCACAGCAAGGTCGGCGCGGACGGCTTCAAGCTCGACAAGGCCACCTGCAACCTTCGCGAGATGCTCGACCACTCGGTGTCCATCGCCAAGCGCCAGATGGAGCAGGAAGGCCGGCACGTCGAGGTGCTGCTGCCGGAGCACGAGATCGTCGTGGAGGTCGACCCGATGCGCATGCAGCAGGTATTCGTGAACCTGATCGCCAACGCACTGCGTTACACGCCCGTGCCGGGACAGATCTGGGTGACCGGCACATTGGAAGGCCCGGAGGCGATCGTGCGTGTGACCGACGAAGGCATCGGCATCGCGCCAAACCGGCTGGAACGCCTGTTCGAGATGTTCACGCTGCCGCGGCTGGACAGCTCGAAGCTCGGGCTGGGGCTCGGCCTGGCGCTGGTGAAGAAGATCATCGAGCTGCACGGCGGCACCGTGCAGGCACGCAGCGAAGGGCCGGGGAAAGGCAGCCAGTTCGTGGTGCGCTTCCCGCTGCGCTGACCGTTACAGCGCGCCGGTGCGCACGTGGAAACCGAGCGCGCCGGCTACCATGCGCAGGGCCTCGTCGTCGCGTTGGCGCGTGATGAATCCGGCCTGCGCGTGCTCGCCGGTTTCGTACGTCCACAGCGTGTAGTGGTGCTCGCGCAGGCGGTCGAAGGCGACGTTGACCAGCGCCGGCACTTCGGCCTCCGCGAGGAAGTCGTCATCGTCCACGTCGTCGCCCCAGTCGATGCGCAGGCCGAAGCGAGCGGCGAGCTCATCGAGCACTTCGATCAGCCCGGCGGGATCGGATTCCTCGACATGGAAGCCGGCGCGCCAGTCGATGGCATCGCGCAGCGCCTGCACGGGATCCTCGCCGTCGGCGAGCGCTTCGCGGCAGCGGGCGAACTGTTCCATCGCCGCGTCCTCGTCGTCGGGATTGACCAGCAACAGGAACTGCCAGGCGACCGCTTCCTGCGCGGCGTCCTCGTCGAGGTCGGCGTCGTCGTGGAACGAACGGGCGAAGTTGTCGTCGGGGTCGTATTCGGAATGCATGGCGCGGTACTGCGGGCGGGGCGCACAGGATACGGCGCGATGCGGCGGTGGCGCGTGCAGGCAAAAAAGAAGGCTGCCGAAGAACACCGGCAGCCCTGAAAGGAGTGGACGCCCGGGGGGAAGTGGGCGTCCGACCGACTCGCAGCGGCCGAGGCCAGCGTCGCCGCGTGGCGATGCGCGCTCCATAGGAGGAATCCGAATCGCGCCTTCCGTCGGGAGGTTGGATGCGGGCGTGGCGATGACGCGGAGGCGGGCCCACGCTGCCCGCATCGCCCCGCGCGGAGTGCGCCCATGGCTTCGATCCAGCGCGAAATCGACGTGGACGTTCAGCTGCGCGATGCATGGGACGCGTTGCGCGACGTCGGCAACATCCACACCCGCCTGGTGCCCGGCTTCGTTACCGACTGCCGCATGGAAGGCCGCGTGCGCGTGGTGACGTTCGGCAACGGCACCGTGGTGCGCGAGCCGATCCTCGATATCGACCAGACGCGTCATCGCGTCGCGTGGGCCGCGGTCGGAGGGACCTTCGAGCACTACAACGCGTCGGTGCAGGCGTTCGACCTCGACGGCGCGCGAACGCGGATCCGCTGGATCGCCGACCTGCTGCCGGATGAGGCAGCTTCGACAGTGGACGGGATGATCGCGGAGGGGTTGTCGGTGATGAAGCGGACGTTGGAGGGGGCGGGCGGGGGGTGAGCATCGGTGCGCGCTTATCGTGCGATTGCCCTGCTCGTGACTGTCTCGAAGGATTTCAGCGCCTTCGCTCTTGCTCGTCATTCCCGCGTAGGCGGGAATCCATGGACGTTTTCCGACGTCCGCAGGACTTGCGACTCGTCATTCCCGCGAACGCGGGAATCCAGCGTCTTCGCCCTGGCTCGTCATTCCGCGAAGGCGGGAATACATGGACGTTGCTGCGGTGATCAGAGAGCAAAGCGCAGAACCAGCAGCGCTGTGCGCCTGAGGTTGGTCACCCTAGACGCTCCGTTACCCCTCACCCCAACCCCTCTCCCGAGGGGAGAGGGGCTCAAACCGGGGGGCGTGAGGTGAGAACGCGAGAACGCGAGAACGCGAGAACGCGAAGCCTTCAACCGCCTTACGGCAACGGCGTCCCCTGGTCCGCGACCGCCAGCCAGCGGTGGCCGTCGTGGCTGTAGGTCACGCCGGTGTAGGCGTGCTGGCGGAAGCCGATCCGGGGGATCTCGTACACCGTCTCGTACAGGATGAACGCGGCGTTGCAGCCGTCGACCACGCGGTAGACCTCGGTCCAGGTCCACTGCGCCTCGCGGTTGGCGAAGTGGCTGGCCAGCGCGGTCATGATCGCGTCGATGCCCACGCGCCTGGCGCCGCTGGCGAAGATGGTGATCGCGCGTTCGTCGTGGACGGCACGGAAGGTCTCGGCGTCGTAGTCGCGGAAGGATTCCATGTCCATGCGCTGGGCCAGTTCGAACTGGCGCGCGCAGCCGCGGGCGCGGTGTTCGCCGCCGCGATCGCCGGCGAACGCAGGGGCGGCAGCGGACAGGAACAGCAGGCAGGCAACGGCCGGAAGGCAGCGGAGCAGGAGCGGGCGGATCGTCATCGTCGTGTCCTCGACGTGGGGGCAGACGGACGGTAGGCCCGCAAGCGGCCCTGTTCGAGAGCCACTATCGAGGCATTCCATGGGGCCATTCCGTCGCGGGCCTGCCGCGGTGCGGCCACAAATTCCCCGCATAATCGAGTGCCCCACACGTCATCGGAGCCCCACCCATGACCCTTCTCGTGACCGGCAGCGCCGGCCATCTGGGCGAAGGACTGATGCGGCAGCTGCGCGCCACTGGCCGCGACGCGGTCGGCATCGACATCAAGCCTTCGGCATTCACCGACCACGTCGGCTCCATCACCGATCGCGACTTCGTGCGCCGACGCATGAAGGGCATTCGCGCGGTGATCCACGCCGCCACGCTGCACAAGCCGCACGTGGCGACGCATCCGCACCAGGACTTCATCGACACCAACATCAGCGGCACGCTCGTATTGCTTGAGGAAGCGCTGGCCGCGAACGTCGAGTCGTTCGTCTTCACCAGCACGACCAGCACCTTCGGCGCCGCGCTGACGCCGGCGATGGGCGAGCCGGCGGCGTGGATCAACGAGGACGTCGCGCCGATCCCGAAGAACATCTACGGCGTGACCAAACTGTCGGCCGAGCAGCTGTGCGAGCTGTTCCACCGCAAGCGCCGCCTGCCGGTGCTGGTGCTGCGCACCTCGCGCTTCTTCCCCGAGCCCGACGACAGCATCGACGTGCGCAACGGGTTTTCCACCGCCAACGCGCAGGCGAACGAGCTGCTCTACCGTCGCGTCGACATCGCCGACGCGGTGGACGCGCATCTTCTGGCGGTCGAGCGCGCGAAGGCGATTGGCTTCGGCCGCTACATCATTTCGTCGACGACGCCCTTCACGCGCGAGGACCTGCCCGAACTCCGTCGCGATCCGGCGACGGTGCTGGCGCGGCATTTCCCCGAAGCGCCGGCGCTGTACGCCTCGCGTGGCTGGCGGATGTTTCCGCAGATCGACCGCGTGTACGACAACGCGCGGGCGCGTGAGCAGCTGGGCTGGCAGCCGAAGTACGACTTCGCGCGTGTGCTCGACGCGCTGCGCAGTGGCGAGGATTTCCGGAGCCCGCTGGCCGAGGCGGTTGGCAGCAAGGGGTACCACGACGTCGTGTTCGAGGACGGGCCGTATCCGGTGGTGTCGTAGGTCGCCGACCGCGCCCCGGACCCCGTCATCCCGGCGAAGGCCGGGACCCAGGCCCGCAGGTCTGGATCCCGGTCATGCAGTACGTGCGCACACGGTGTTTTGAGTTGCCTTCGCTTCCGGGTTCCCGGCCTGGGTCCCGGCTTTCGCCGGGATGACGGCACTACTACTGCCCCTTCGGCCGCACCTGCACCGCCGCGGCTTCCGTGAACGCCACGCGCAGCATGTCGCCGACCTTGAGCTTCGGCAGGCGCGCCTGGTATTCGGGCTTGCGCACGTCCAGCGTCACGACGTTGCCGCGCGGGCCTTCGACGGTGATGGTGTTGTTCTTCGTGTCGATCGCGCGGATCGGCGCCAGCACGGTGACGACTTCGGCCGCGCCGACCTTCGGCTTCTCGCCGAGCTTGCCGACCTGCTCGTCCTTCGCGATGTACGCGCCGGGCTCGGCGCTGCCGGCCGGCTGGATGTCCACGGTCACCGCGCGCATGTAATCCAGCGACACGGTGTCGCCCTTGTGGATCTGCTCGAAGTTGCGGACGGTCTCGTCGGCGTGCACTTCCACCTTGTTGCCGTCCGGCCCTTCCACGGTGATCAGCCGGTTGGGGGTGTTGATGTCGACGACCTTGCCTTCGACCGTCACGACGACGGCCGCGGACTCGCTGCGGTTGGGATCGGGTGGCGAGGGCTTGGCGGCGTACGCGGTCGTGGTGGCCAGGGCCAGGACGATGGCGAGGGAAACGGGGCGGAGCGGGAGCGGGGAAGTCTTCACTGCGTCCTCCGTGCGGGTGGGTGCGCATCGCGCGGCGCGCGACGGCAACGCGCCGCCCAGTCCGGGCGGCGCGGTTCAGTGTGTGCACGGAAAAGTGAAGGCCGCGTATGTTGCGCGGCCTTCGGATCGCGGGACGTCAGTGGATCGTGGGTCCGTCCTGCTCGCGGTAACGCACCTTCGCCAGCGCGTTCTCGTCCGAGGGTTCCTCGCTCCTGGAGGCCGCCTTCGGCTGCTTGCGGTCCTCCAGGTCCTTCTTCTGGTCCTTGGCGCCTGATTTCTGTTGCGCCTGGCCCTTCTGCTTGTCCGGTCGCATCGCGTCCTCCTAGTGGTGGCGCTTGTCGCTACCGGAACGGTGGTCGTCGCGGCCTTCGTCGCGGGTCGACGGCTCCTTGTGCACCGCGTGCTTGCGCTGTGTCGGACCGTCGTGGCCGGCGCGCATGGCGTGGTCGCGATCGGTGTCGCGATTGCCACCGGACGGCGGCGTGGTGTGGTCACTCTTGACCCGATCCCGCGCGTGCTTGTTGGTGCCCATGGTGTCTCCGCTTCGTCGAGGGAACACCAACCTAGAGAGCGCGCTGTTAGCGGTCTGGAATCGCGATGTAACGCAGGCGTTACCGCAAGCGCGTTCAGCCTGAATGCGAAAAGGCCCCGGAATTCCGGGGCCTTTCGGTCGACGCAGCTGGAACGCCGGCCGCGTTCAGTGATGCAGCAGCACGTCGGCGATGATGCCGGTGGCCACGGCGATCAGCACGTAGCGGCCGTCGTCGCTACGCACCCAGCGATGGCCGCGGGGCGGCTCGCGCAGGTCGTAGTGGCGGTAATCGTCGACGTAGACGCGACGTTCGACATAGACCACGCCGCGGCGGTAATCGTGCTTGTTGTGGCCCTTCTTGTGGCCGCGACCCCGGTCGTGGTGGTCGTCGTGATCGTCGTAGTGGTCGTGACGATCACGGTCGTGATGCTTGTCATGGGCCGAGGCGGCGACCGGCGAAAGCAGCAGGAAGCCGATCGCGAGAGTCGAAAGCAGGCGCTTCATGAAATCCCCTGTGTGCATGCGAGTTGCGGTGATGGATCTGGTTTGTGTCGATCCTGACTGGGGCGCACCGCCTGGCAATCGGGTTCGCGCCGAATCGCGACGCAGTTCGCGCTTTCTCACCGGAATCCTTCACCTCGGCTTTAGGTAAGCGCTTACAGCGACCTTGCTGGACGAAAAAAGCCGGGGTGGCGCGCGAACCGGTCGCGCGCCACCCCGGCAATCTCCCTGACGAGGAGTGCGCCCAGTGTGGCCGCCGCCCGTCGCAGGAGGCGAGACGGCGCGCCGCGCCGCCTCCTACACTCGCCCGAACGTGAACGCCTGAGGGGAAGGGAATGAAGCGTCGTGCCGTCGTGGCCCTGGCGGGCCTGTCCGTCGCCTTGTCGCTGGCCACCGCCGCGACGCCCGCACAGGCGCCTGCCGCGCCGGCCTCGGCGCCCATCGTGCTGCGGGCCGCGCACCTGTTCGACGGGCGCAGCGGCCGGCTGGTGTCGCCGGGCCTGGTGGTGGTGCAGGGCGATCGCATCGCCGCCGTCGGCGATGCCGCCGTGCCGGCCGGCGCGAAGGTCATCGACCTGGGCGAGGCCACGCTGCTGCCGGGCTTCATCGACGCGCACACGCACATTGCCTCCAACCACGACGACAACTGGGCGCAGGGCTTCTACGAGAACATGCTGCGCTTCCCGACCGAGCAGTCGTTCCACGCGGCACGCAACGCCAAGCTGACGCTCGAAGCCGGCTTCACGACCGTGCGCGAGGTCGGCGCGCCGGATTTCGTCGACATCGCGTTGCGCAACGCGATCCGCGACGGCCTGGCCGAAGGCCCGCGCATGCTGGTCGCAGGCCACGCCATCGGATCGACCGGCGGGCATTGCGACGCGGCGCCTTTTCCGCCGGAGCGCGTCGTGCCGCTGGGCCCGCGCGACGGCGTGTGCAACGGCGCCGAGCAGTGCCGCCTCGCCACGCGCGAGCAGATGAAGTACGGCGCCGACCTCATCAAGATCTGCGCCTCCGGCGGCGTGCTGTCGGAAGCCGATCCGGTCGACGTCCCGCAGCTCACGCCCGACGAGTTGCGCGCGATCGTGACCGAAGCCCACACCTGGGGCCGCAAGGTCGCCGCGCACAGCCACGGCGATCTCGCCGCGAAGCTCGCGGTGGAAGCCGGCGTGGATTCGATCGAGCACGGAAGCTTCCTCACCACGCCCACGCTGCAGCTGATGAAGAGCAAGGGCACGTACCTGGTGCCCACGCGCATGACGCAGGTCTGGGTGCTCGACAAGGCGGACACGTATCCGCCGCAGATCGGCGCCAAGGCACGCGCAGCCGGCGCGGCGCACCAGAAGATGTTCAAGGAGGCGCTGCGCGTGGGCGTGCCGATCGCGCTGGGCACCGACGCCGCGGTGTATCCGCACGGGCTCAACGCGCAGGAATTCGGCGACATGGTCGACCTCGGCATGACGCCGTCGGCGGCGCTGCTCACCAGCAGCCAGGGCTCGGCGAAGCTGCTGGGCATCGAGAACGAAACCGGCACGCTGGAGGCGGGCAAGTTCGCCGACATCGTCGCCGTGCCCGGCAACGTGCTGGAGAACATCCGCGCCACGCAGAAACCGCTGCTGGTGATGAAGCAGGGTGCGGTGGTGCGCGGGCCTCAAGGCGATCGCTGAAGGCGCGCCCCGCGGCCACCCGCTTGAGTGGCCCCGTGGGATTGCCTACCCTCATGGGCGGGGAGCCGGCCGTGCGCTGGCAGGGAAGAGGGGAAAGGCATGGACCGTCGGATCGGTATCCGCGCGCCGTTGACGCGTGCGGTGGCAGCTGTGATGTGCGCGATGGCTGTAGCGTCGTGCGGGGGAGGTGGAGGCGGCGGCAATGTCCGAAACGAACCGCCGCCCGCAGGCGGCAGCGCGCCGCCACCCACTACCCCGACGCCGCCCACTCCGCCGCCGACCACGCCAGAGCCGCCGCCGGTCACCCCACCCGTCACGCCGCCGGTGACTCCGCCGCGTACGCCGCTCGATCGTGCACCGCCGGTGCTCGATCCGGCCATCGACGCGCACCTGCAGCTCGACGACACGTTCGGCGGCCATCCGTCCTATGGCGAGCGGTCGCGGGTCGGCATCATCGATTCGGGTGTCGACAGCCAGCGTTTGTCGCGCCTGGGCACCCCCTTCGGGGCGCACCGCGTTGCCGATCCGTCCACCATGGACACATCCGTGCCCGACAAACTCGGGCACGGAACGCAAGTTGCCCGCATCATCCTGGGCTACAACGTCGATGGGCATCCAGGCGGTGTCGCGCAGCGCGCGACCTTGGCATCGTTCCGCTATCTCCAGGACGACGCAGCGTCGGTACAGAACGTCAAGGCCGACGGCACCTTCACCGCGGGTGCGCAATGGCTGGCCGATGGCGGGGCGAACGTGGTCAACGTTTCGACCGATAGGCTGCGCTGGGACACTGAGGCGGGACGAAACGAGCTTTACGACGGCTTCTCGCGCCTGGCCTCGCGCGACGCCCTGATCGTGGTCGCCGCTGGCGACGCGACGGACTTTGAACCCTCACAGCTCGCGAAGTTGCCGCTCACGGGCGCGGATCCCCAAGGCGTGCGCGACAACTGGCTCGTCGTGGGCGCAGTCTCGAGCGAAATGCCCGACCGTCTTTCGTCCACGTCGAACGCGTGCGGCGTCGCGAAGGACATCTGCCTCATGGCGACGGGTGACGTGAAGACGGTCGATCCGAATGCCACGGGACTGGTCAACGCGCACGGCACCGATTTCGCGGCCGCACAGGTGAGCGGCGCGGCGGCCGTGGTGCGGGATCGATTCACTTACCTCAGTGCCGAACAGACGCGGCAGATCCTCCTCGGCACGGCCACGGACCTGGGCGCTGCCGGCGTGGACGACGTGTTCGGACACGGCCGGATCGACCTGGAAAAGGCGATCAACGGGCCGGGGCGTCTGGACTGGGGCCAGATGCAGTTCGATTTCAGCGGCATCGTCAGCAGTGGCTTCGGTGGCAACTGGGCCAACGACATGAGCGGCCAGGGTGGCCTCACCCTGTACTCGAACCGTTCGCTGCTGATGTTCCTCTCCGGCAACAACACGTACACCGGTCCCACCGTCGTGCACGGCACCTCCGGAATGACGGTGGGCATCCTCGGCGAGCAGGCGAGCGACGTCATCGTCCGCGACGCCGGCTGGGTGACCCTCGCCGACGGGGCGCTGCTCAAGGCCGACGTGCGCGCCGAAACGGGTACCGGCGGCGTGACGTTCGGGACGCCCAGTGGTGCGGGATGGCCAAGCGTCCGTGCAGGCGACGTGCGCGTACTTGGCGAACTGTCCAACGCCTCCAAAGTCCAGCTGCCGAGCAGCGGCATCGCCGTGCACGTCGGCGGCGATTACCTGCAATCGGACACCGGCATGCTGTCGATGTACCTGGGCGGCAAGCCGCTGGACATCGCCGGAACGGCCCGCCTGGACGGCCGTCTCCGCATAGCCGGCACCGTCAACGGCTATGTTTTCAATGCGCGCGCCGATGTCCTGAACGCGTCGCAGGTGGAGGGCACCTTCGACTCCGTCGACTGGACCGCGCCTTCGTACCTGCTTAGTGCCACGCCGCATTACGAGCCGCAGGGCGTGTGGCTCGAACTCACGCGAAACAGCGTCACGGCTACCGCATCGCGCCTCGGACTGTCGGCCGCGGCGGTGCAGGGTGCGCAGCGCGTGGAGGAAGCGTTCGGCCAGCTCGACGCGACGCCGGCATCGGCCGATCCGGCCTTCCTCTCGGCAGCCGCGGCCCTGCAGGCGAGCGATTCGGCCGCGGGACTGGAGCGTTCGCTGGCCTCGTTGTCGGGCGAGTTCCACGCAATGGACGCCGGGTTCATCCGCATGACGATGGACGACGCGCGGCATTCGCTTGAGGCGCGCATGGATGCCGTCGGTGCGGGCGATGTATCGCACCTCTGGTCGAGGTCCTTCGAGCAGCAACGCGCTGATGGCGGCGTGGACGTGCGGGCCAGCGGCTGGACCATGGGCGCCGATGTCACGCGCGCGAATGGCGCAACGATGGGGCTGTCGATGACGGCGTCGGACGGCAATCGCTGGCACGGCGCGCGCAGCGACCGCGAACACGCCCGTCTCTTCGAAGGCCAGTGGTATTCGAACTGGGGGCTTGGTGAAGGTCGCTACCTGCTCGGTAGCGTCGGCGTTGGCCAGGGGCGGCGTGCGCTCCGTCGCGAGATCGACCTCGGCGCGGATCGGTATCGGGTGGACTCGGATCTTCGCGAGCGGCATGCCACGCTCGGCCTTCAGGCAGGCGCGCGGGTGCGGTGGTCGGCCACGTCCGTTGTTCCCTACATGGGGCTGCAGGCGATCCGGCTGCAGCGCGACGCGTTCCGTGAAGAAGGCGCTGCGGGCTTCGGGCTGGCCGCGCCTGCGTCGGATGCCACCGCTGCGATGGGCATTCTCGGAGCGCGCATGAACCACCAGATGCCGTTCGCCAGCGCCGAGTGGATGCTGCAGGGGCGGATCGAATGGCAATCGTTGCTGTCGCAGTCGGGCGGCATGCGGGCGCGTTTCACCGGTCTGGACGCATGGGCGCCGCTGGACGGCACCGGCTGGGGCGAGGACATGGGCCTGTTCGAACTGGGGTTGGAGCGACAGGCTCGCGGGGCGCAGTTGCGCCTGAACTTCGGCATGCGCAGCACGGCGGGTTCGCAGTGGAGCACCGCCATGCTGGAGTGGCAGCGCGAGTTCTAATCTGGCCGCGGTATGCGCGGGTTGGAAGGATCCGCGCAAGTGATCAGTTTTCGAGAAGCGGCGCCGCGGGCGCCGCGCGAGGATGCCTTCCGTCGGCCCGCATCGTGCGGGCCATCCGCCAGGGAGCGCTCGAATGAACTGGAACAAGTGGATCCGCCAGGCCCATCGCTGGCTGTCGATTGCCTTCACGCTGTTCGTCATCGCCAACTTCGCCGTGATGGGGCGGGGCGACATCGCGCTGTGGGTCGGCTTCGCGACGCTGGTGCCGCTGGCCTTGCTGCTGGTCAGCGGGTTGTACATGTTCGCGCTGCCGTATCTGTCGCGTCGCCGGGCGCAACCGGCCTCCCGACAAGCCTGAAACGCTTGCGCCGGCGCAATTGCCTGACTAAAGTCAGGCAATGGACGAACGCCAGATCGAACAGGTCCGCAGCTTCAACCGCTCGGTGACGCGCCGGATCGGCGCGCTGTCGGACGACTTCCTCGGGCGCGGCCGGCCGTTGGCCGAGTCACGGCTGCTGTTCGAGATCGGTCGCGACGGCGCCGACGTGCGCGACCTGCGCGCGCGGCTATCGCTGGATTCGGGCTACCTGAGCCGCCTGCTGCGCGGCCTTGAATCGCAGGGGCTGGTGAAATCGCAGCCGGCGCCGGATGACGCGCGCGTCCGGCGCGTGCTGCTGACGGCAAAGGGACGGCGGGAATTCGAGGCGCTCGACCGGCTGTCGCAGGACTTCGCGACCTCGCTGCTGTCGCCGCTGGGCGAGGCGCAGCGTGAGCGCCTGACCCGGGCGATGGCCGACGTCGAACGCCTGATGCGCGCCGCCGCCGTGGTCATCGAACCGGCGGACCCCGCCAGCGCCGATGCGCGCGCGTGCATCGACGCGTACCTGCGCGAACTCGACGAACGCTTCGACACGGGTTTCGACGCGACGCGCGGCCCGAGCGCCGATCCGCAGGAACTCGTACCGCCGTCCGGCGTGCTGCTGCTCGCGCGCCTGGACGAGGACGCGCTCGGCTGCGGCGCGCTGAAGGTGCTCGGCGACGGCGTCGGCGAGATCAAGCGCATGTGGGTCGCGCCGACCGCACGCGGCCTCGGCATCGCCCAGCGCATGCTCGACGCACTGGAAGCGCGGGCGCACGCGATGTCGCTGCACACGCTGCGCCTGGACACCAACCGCACGCTGCTGGAAGCACGCGCGCTGTACGCGCGCAACGGCTACGTCGAGATCCCGCGCTACAACGACAATCCCTACGCGGATTACTGGTTCGAGAAGCGCCTCGCCTGACGCGCGTTACGCGCCCACGCGCTCGCGCACCGCGTTGAAGTCGCGCACCGGGCGCACTTCGATCGAACCGAAGCGCGACCACGGGAACGAATGCGCGATGTCCACCGCGGTTTCGATATCCGGCGCCTCGATCAGGTTGAAGCCGGCGAAGACTTCCTTCGCTTCGGCGAACGGACCGTCGAACACGTGCGTGCTGCCGTTGCGGGCGCGGATCGAACGCGCGGTGCTGGGGACTTCTAGCTGCTGCGAATCCAGCAGCACGCCGCGCTCGCGCAGGGCGTCGGCCTTTTCGATGCAGTCTTTCATCAGGCGGTCGTACTCGCCTTCCGGCAACGCGTCGAGCAGGGCCTGGTCGGTGTAGATCATCAGCAGGAATTTCATGGCACTCCGCGGATGCGTCCTGGGAACGCGCATTGTGGCCCATGCGTGCGACGGCGCGATGTACCGGAAGACACACGACGGCGCCGCGATGGCACGTTTCGCCGATTCGCCCGCTCACGGGACGGTTCTTCCCCCCGATACGGGCTTATCGGCGCGGGGTCGCGTGCCTAACCTGTCGTTCCTCCCCCGCAACGGAATGCCCGCCATGCTCACGCCACGCCAGGCCCAGTTCGCCTTTGTTCCGCTGGTCGTCACGCTGATGTCGGGCGTGATGAGCTTCGCCATGATCGCCTTGCACCGCGGCTTCGGTCCCGGGCTCGTCGAGGCCTGGCTGCGCGGATGGCCGGTCGCGTTCGCTGTCGCGCTGCCGGCCGCGTGGGTGATCCTGCCCGGCGTGCGCGCGCTGCTGGCGCGCGTGACGAAGGTGTGCAGCGAAGCCACCGGATCGTCGCGCCGCCTCGGCCGCATGGGATGAGCGACGTGTCGTCGGCGCCGCTCCGGTACGATGCCGCGGGTTCTCCGCAGGAAAAGGAACACGGCATGGCGTCCACCGCCGGCTTGCAGGCACACGATCCCGTCATCGACCCCGTGATCGATGTCAGGGGGCTCACCAAGACGTACTCCACCGGTTTCCAGGCGCTCAAGGGCATCGACCTGCAGATCCGCCGCGGCGAGATCTTCGCGCTGCTCGGGCCCAACGGCGCGGGCAAGACGACGCTGATCAGCATCATCTGCGGCATCGTCAACGCAAGCTCCGGCAGCGTCACCGCCGACGGCCACGACATCGTCCACGACTACCGCGCCGCGCGCATGAAGATCGGGCTGGTGCCGCAGGAGCTGTCGACCGACGCGTTCGAAAGCGTGTGGGCGACGGTGAAGTTCAGCCGCGGCCTCTTCGGCAAGCCGCGCGACGACGCGTACCTGGAAAAGGTGCTGCGCGACCTCTCGCTGTGGGACAAGAAGGACAGCAAGATCATGGCGCTGTCGGGTGGCATGAAGCGTCGCGTGCTGATCGCCAAGGCGCTGTCGCACGAGCCGTCGATCCTGTTCCTCGACGAACCGACCGCCGGCGTCGACGTCGAACTGCGCCACGACATGTGGGAAATGGTGCGTCGCCTTCGCGAGAACGGCACCACGATCATCCTGACCACGCACTACATCGAGGAGGCCGAGGACATGGCCGACCGCATCGGCGTGATCAACAAGGGCGAGCTGGTGCTGGTGGAGGACAAGGCCACGCTGATGCGCAAGCTCGGCAAGAAGCAGCTCACGCTGACGCTGCAGGCGCCGCTGGAGCGGATTCCCGACGACCTCGCCGAATACCCGCTGGAACTGGCCGAAGACGGCCATTCGCTGGTCTACACCTTTGACGTGCAGGCGCAGGAAACCGGCATTGCCGCGCTCCTGCGTCGCCTCACCCAGCACGGCATCGACTTCAAGGACCTGCATTCGTCCGAGAGTTCGCTGGAGGACATCTTCGTCAGCCTGGTCCGCCAGAACCGGGAGGCGCGCGCATGAACCTGCACGCGATCCGCGCCATCTACCGTTTCGAGATGGCGCGCACGTTCCGCACGCTGATGGAGTCGATCGTCTCGCCGGTGCTGTCGACGTCGCTGTACTTCATCGTCTTCGGCGCGGCGATCGGTGGGCGCATGGGCGATGTCGACGGCGTGAGCTACGGCGCCTTCATCATCCCCGGCCTGATCATGCTGTCGCTGCTGAGCGAAAGCATCTCCAACGCATCCTTCGGCATCTACATGCCCAAGTGGGCCGGCACGATCTACGAACTGCTGTCGGCGCCGGTGTCGGCGATGGAGATCGTGATCGGCTACGTCGGCGCCGCGGCGACCAAGTCGCTGATGCTCGGCACGCTGATCCTGCTCACCGCGCGCTTCTTCGTGCCGTACGAAATCCAGCATCCGTTCTGGATGCTGTGTTTCCTCGTGCTGACGGCGCTGACCTTCAGCCTGTTCGGCTTCATCATCGGCCTGTGGGCCGACAGCTTCCAGCGCCTGCAGCTGGTGCCGCTGATGATCATCACGCCGCTGACGTTCCTCGGAGGTGCGTTCTATTCGATCAGCATGCTCCCGCCGCTGTGGCAGAAGGTCGCGCTGTTCAATCCGGTGGTGTACCTCATCAGCGGTTTCCGCTGGAGCTTCTTCGGGATTTCCGACGTCAACGTCGGCATCAGCGCGGCGGCGATCCTCGGCTTCCTGCTGCTGTGCCTGGGCGTGGTGTACTGGATCTTCCGCACGGGCTGGAAGTTGAAGCAGTAAGCACCCCACGCGAAACAAAGAAGGGCCGCAGCTGCGGCCCTTTCTTGTTTCCGGCGACTTCGATGACTAGCTGCGCTCGCCTTCGCGCAGTTCCTGCGTGAGCCAGCGATCGATCAGGCGTTTCTCGAAGCGCAGCGGATCGCTGTTGAGCGAAGCGCTGTCGCTCATCAGGAATCCCGGATCGCTCAGCTTGCGCTCGCCCTGCGCGATCACGTTGCCGTCGGCATCGGTGAGGCGCACGTTGAGCGTCATGCGCGGCGGATAGACGTCGCGGATGATGCGCGTGTTCTGCAGGTTCGGGCCGTGCCACGGTTCGAACATGCCCGCGCGGCGGATGTCGAGGATGTCGACATCCAGGCGCTGGCCCTCGGGCAGGCGCTTCTCGGCGCGCTCGCGCAGGTAGCCCGCGAGTTCCTGCACCCAGTTGCCCTGCGAGGCTTCCCAGCGGTTGCCGCTGTAGCGAAGTTCGCTGAAGCGCGACGGGTCTTCCCATCGCACATTGACCGACTCGCTTTCGGGCAAGGCGCGCGGTGCATCCGGATCGGTGACGTTGCGGACGCCGGCTGTCGCGGTGGAGGCGAGGGCAGCGGCGAGAAGGAGAAGGGCGAGGCGCGATTTCATGGCGACCTCCGAAAGGATGGGGCAATCGGATTCTCCCACCGCCGACGGGCGCCGGCGACGCGGCTCTCGGCGACGTACAGCCGGCGTTCGCGGTTTCGAACCACGAATCCTTAACAGGTCAAGGCCTTCGGCTGAGAGTTTTTCGGACCCGTCTCATATCGGCCCCGGCGACCGATCCGGAAACTTCCTCCTGCGCCGCGATGGCGCTTCGCCCGGCACATATCGGAGCCGGAATTCCCCCGCCAGGAGTCCACCGCGTCCGGTCGCCGGGCGCCGCCGTCCGCCCACGGAGCCGTTCCATGTCCCCCGCCGTACGCAAAGCCCAAGTCCATCCCATCCGCTGCGCTTGGCGCAGCAGCCTGCAGGTGATCTGCGCAGCCGCGGTGCTGGTTGCCGCCACGAGCGCCGGCTCCGGCTATGCGCGCACGCATGTCGCCGTGCCGGCGCGCGCAGTCGCGATCGAAGCAGGGATGGGCGGTCCGTACCTGCCGGCCTCGCAGGCGCCGCACTACGACCTCGCCGCGGACCTCGCGCACCTGGACGCGGTGCCGCTGCACAAGGCGGACGATGCGATCGACCTGTCGGCCATCGCCTGGAATCCGGTCAAGCGCGGCTGGCGCGAGAAGCTGCTGAGCCTGCTGCCCGTGGCGCCGGTGCGGATCACGTCCGGCTTCGGCCGCCGCCACGACCCCTTCGGGCGCGGCGATGCCTTCCACAGCGGCATCGACTTCGCCGGCACGACCGGAACGCCGGTGCATGCCTGCGGCGACGGGGTGGTCGTGCAGGCGCATCACACGAAGGACTACGGCAACGTGGTCATGATCGACCACGGGCAGGGCATCGTGACGCTGTACGCGCACAACAGCCGGCTGGAAGTGCGGCCGGGCGACGTCGTCCTCGCCGGGCAGGAGATCTCGAAGATGGGCTCGACCGGCCGTTCGACCGGTCCGCACCTGCACTTCGAAGTGCGCCAGTACGGGCGCCGGATCGACCCGGGCCGTTATCTGGCGGGGCTTTGAGGCTTACTCGCCGGCTTCCGCGTCGCGGAACCAGGCCTCGACCTTGCCCTTGTGCTTCATCGTCATCGGGTTGCCGCGGCGATCCAGCGCCTTGCCGACCGGCAGCCGCACCCAGCCTTCGCTGATGCAGTACTCCTCGACATTGATGCGCTCGACCCCGTTGAAGCGGATGCCGATGCCGCGCTCGAGCACCGTCTCATCGAAGAACGGGCTGCGCGGGTCGTTGGAGAGGCGGTCGGGCGGGGTGTCGGTCATGGCGGGATTCGTGTTCTGGCGCGGGTGTCGGCACCGGGCAGGCGCCGGGGCCGCACAGGATACGTGCGGCCGCGCGATCCCGCAGCCTCAGGGGTGCTCGCCGCGGCCCTGCGCCTTGGCGCGGGCGATCACCGCCCGGACCCGGTCGCGGTCGGTGTGGCGCGAAATGGCCACCGCGCCCAGCTCGATCGCGCGCTCGCGCAACTCGGACGGTACGTCGTAATGCGCGCCGGAGGTCTTGTTCTGGAAGGCCCGGCGCGGGATGTCCAGGCGCTCGGCCATGGCATGGAGCTCGTCGAGGGTGTCGGCCATCAGGTGGGCCCAGCGGCGGCCGCGCCAGAGGTGGACCGCATCATCGACATAGACCGTCATCGCGGGGAGAGGTAATCGGTGGACATGCTGAATGGGGATCCTATCTGAACCGCCCCGGCCGGTCCGGATTTGCAAATCCGACCAAACACGTCCAACATGCCTCGCGCTGCGTTAGCCAAGGGTCACGGTGAATGTGACCCGATGTGGATTTTCTTCTCCATCGTTGCACCTCGCTTTCTCCTTGCGACCAGCTCCAATGCCGCGATAGCGGTCTCACCATCCGTATAGGAGAAAGTCATGTCGAACCGTGAAACCGGTACCGTCAAGTGGTTCAACGATGCCAAGGGCTTCGGCTTCATCAGCCGCGAGAACGGCGAGGACGTGTTCGTCCACTTCCGTTCGATCCAGGGCTCGGGCTTCAAGAGCCTGCAGGAAGGCCAGAAGGTGTCCTTCACCGTCGTCCAGGGCCAGAAGGGCCTTCAGGCAGACGCCGTGCAGGCCCTGTAAGCCTTTCGCACCAAGCGTTACCAAAAAGCCCGGCGCAAGCCGGGCTTTTTTTATGGCTGCGTCGCCCGGCCTTCGCCCGGCTTCTTGGTGGGCGGGCGCCGAGGTCAGTCGCGCCGCACCCGCACCATCCGGTCCATCAGGTGCTCGACCGCGTTGCCGGCGTGGGTGCAGCGGCCCAGGTGGACGGGCGAGGTCTGGATGATCGAGCTGCGCTTGGCGGTGAGCCAGTGGAAGCGCGCGCGCTGCGGCAACAGGCCGATGGGGCCGCTGCCCGGGCCGCCGGCGCAGATCGCCTCCATCGCTTCCAGATGGCGGCGCACCGTGTCCAGGTCGATGTCCGGATCGAGCGCGCGCAGCCGCGCCTCGTCGACTTCGATGCGCGCCTGCAGGAACTTCGCCGTCGGGCACGACAGCAGGATGCCGACGTTGACGAACTCCTCGCGTTCCACGCGCGGGACCACGCGGATCACCGCGTAGTCGTAGGTATCGCGGCGCGGCGTCTCAGGCGCGTGCATGGATCGCCTCCTCGACGAAGCGCTGGCGCTGCGCCAGCCGCTGCATGAAATGCTCGACGTAGGCCGCGCGATGTTCGGTGGGATCGGCCGGTGTATCCGCGCCGACGAGCCACGCGTCGGGCACGAGCGCGAGGATCGCGTCGAAGTCGCCCCGCGTCAGCTTTCCCGACAGCCGCGCGTCCGCGCCGGCGATGTCGTCGGCCTGCGGCAGCAGCACGTGCTCGCGGATCATCGGGAACGCGCTGCCGGCATGCGTCGGCGAGCCGTCCCAGCCGTGGTGGAAGTACAGCGCCGCGCCGTGGTCGATCAGCCACGGGTTGCGATGCCAGACGAGCAGGTTCGGATTGCGGAAGCTGCGGTCGACATTGCTGGTGAAGGCGTCGAACCAGACGATGTCGGAGGCCAGCGCGCCCGGCACGCGTTCGGCGACGGGATCGAAATTGATCGCACCGGGCAGGTAATCGAGGGCGAGGTTGAGGCCGTCGCTGGCCTTGATGAGTTCCTGGATTTCCGGGTCCGGTTCGGTGCGCGCGAGCTCGGCGTCGAGTTCGACGAACACCAGTTCCGGGATCGGAAGCCCGAGCTTGCGGGCGATTTCCCCGGCGACGAGCTCAGCCACCAACGCCTTCACGCCCTGGCCGGCGCCGCGGAATTTCAGGACGTAGAGGCCGTCGTCGTCGCCTTCGACGATCGCGGGCAGCGAACCGCCTTCACGCAATGGCGTGACGTAACGGGCAACGTGGACGGTGCGCAGGGTCATGGGTCGCGGCGGATGAGGGCCGCGACAGGGTACTTGGCACGGGAAACGAGCGAAAGGAATGTGCGCTCGTCAGGTTCGATCAGCGGCGATCGGCATCCTTCGCAGGCGGCGTGCCTGGCGCGCCCGGCGTGGCGTCGCGCTGCTTGCCACCGCTGAAGCCCTGCCAGTCGTTCTCGCTCTTCTTGGTGTTGCGATCGCCCGAGCTGTGCTCGTACTCGCGCTCGGACTTGCCGGTGGTATTCGGGTCGTTTTCGACGTGACGCTGGCCCATGTCGGACTCCATCGCAGAATGGAACGTGCATGGAGCGTGGGCGATTCGGGCTGAACCCCTTGTCGTGAGGATGTATGCGTCGCGCGAAGAATCGCGCCGGTGATGCCCTACCAGGTGTCCTCGAGCATGCGCGGGCGGCTCGCGAGCCAGCCTCCGTACAGCAGCGCGAGCAGGCACAGCGTCAGGAACGCGAACGGCCACTCCCAGCCGTGCGTGGCCTCGTGCAGCCAGCCGAACAGCAGCGGCCCCAGGCAGCTGAGGCTGTAGCCCACGCCCTGCACGAAACCCGACAGCCGCGAGGAACCGCCCGGCGTGCGCGTGCGCAGGTTGATCAGCGTGAGCGAGAGCGGGAACGTGCTCGGCCCCAGGCCGAGGAATGCGACCCACAGCAGCGGCGCGGCCATCGGCGCGAGCAGCAGGCCGGCGAACGCGGCGATGTAGCTCGCGCCGCACGCGACGACGATCGGGAACGGATTGCGAATGCGCACCGCCAGCGCGGGCAGGAACAGCGCGCTCAGCAGGCCCATCGTCGAGAACAGCGCGACCATCGTGCCGCCGAGCGCGTGCGAGCCGCCGGCTTCGGTGAGCAGCTTCGGCAACCACGTGAACATCGAATACGTCGTCAGCGACGTCATGCCGAACATCAACGTGAGGCCCCACGCGACGGGCGAACGCCAGACGCGACCGCGCGCGCTGCCATTCTTCGCGCCATCGAGTTCCGGTGCGGGATCGCCGCTCGCGACGGCTTCGTCGTGCGCCTGGCAGAGCGCCTTCGCCTGCCGCGATTGCCCGTAGCGTTCCATCCACAGCACGCCGATCCACGGCAGCGCGGCGGCGGCGGCGATCAGCGACCACGCGCCGAGCGACACGCGCCAGCCGGCGGCGGTCGCGATGGGCACGGCAAGCAGCGCCGGCAGGATCGTGCCCAGCTGCAGCACGGTGATGTAGAGCGTGCTGACGGTGCCGACGCGATCGGCGAAGTAGCGCTTCACCAGCGGCGGCAGCACGACGTTGCCCATGCCCATGCCGGACAGCGCGATCGCCGAGGTGACCAGCAGCATCGCCGTGTCGCCGACGAATGCGCGCACGAACAGGCCGATCGCCGCGAGCGCCATCGCCAGCAGCGCCGTGCGTTCGAGGCCAAGGCGATGCGCGATGGCCGGCGTCACCACGCCGAACACGGCGAATGCCGCCGTCGGCACCATGCCGAGCACGCCGGTCATGGTCGGACCGAAGCCGAAGGTGTCGCCGAGGGTGTCGAGCAGCGGCGTGAGCGAGGTCACCGCCGTGCGCAGGTTGAACGCCGACATCGCGATGCCCGCCAGCACGAGCGCGCGGTCGCGCCACAAGGGGCGGACGAGCGGGGCGGCGAGGGAGTCTGCGTTCATTGCGGGAAGTCCTGTGCACCCCGCGGATCGATGCGGGGCGATGCGTGCAGTTCGATGTCGCGGGTGCTGCGGAAGATGCGCGGCGCGCCGCTGAATACGTGAAGTTTGCGGGATGGAGGCATGTGCGGCCACCCGGCGGGCGGCAACACTGGGTTCCAGTGTGGACCGCCGGACGCCGGTTTTCACGGGCGAATCACCATGCTGACCGTTTCCGCACACGTGCCGTAAGGATTCACCCGCGATTCGCATCGGCCGACGAAGACTCCAGCCCACTGCAACGATCCACTGCAAACCAGGGAGTCATCGAATGAAGAAGACCATCGTGCTGACCGCGCTGCTGTCGCTGTCGACCGTCGCGTTCGCGCAGGACGCCAAGCCGGCAGCCCCGCTGACCGAAGCGCAGGTGCGCGCGCGTCTGACCGAGCAGGGCTACACCAAGGTCAACGACGTGAAGTTCGAGGACGGCGTGTGGAAGGCCGACGCGCACAGCGCGCAGGGCGACAGCGTCGACGTGCGCCTGGATGCGAAGACCGGCCAGGTCTACCCGGACAAGCAGGTCGCCAACCTCAGCGAGGCCGACGTGCGTGCGCGCCTGTCGGCCGAGGGCTACACCAACGTGCACGACGTCGATTTCGAGGACGGTATCTGGAACGCCGAAGGCGACGACCCGTCGGGCAAGGACGTCGAGCTGAAGATCGATCCGGCGACGGGCAAGGTGATCGGCAAGGAAAAGGATTGAGTTTCAGGCGGTGCTCTCCCCTGACCCGGTGATTAGGGGCACTCCGCCCATGCACTTGGCCCCTCTCCCGCCTGCGGGAGAGGGGTTGGGGTGAGGGCCGGGCAGCGGCATTGTGCTGACCGCGGGCTCCGCCCTCATCCCCCTGCCGGCACCTTCTCCCGCCAGCGGGAGAAGGGCAGCACCCCCGGCGCATAACGTTGGCTGGCACCCCGCCTCCCCGCTCCGTACCATCGGCCGGCACTCCGACCCCAGGTCCCATCCATGAAGCTACCGGCCGTATCGCTGCTCGCGCTGTCCCTCTCGCTCGCCCTAGATCCCGCCATCGCCGGGAAGCCGGCGGCGACCGACATCGACCCCGCGCGCCTCTCGCAGGACGTGAAGGTCCTCTCCTCCGATGAATTCGAGGGCCGCGGCCCCGCCACGGCCGGCGAAACCAAGACCATCGATTACGTCGTCGCGCAGATGAAGGCCGCCGGCCTGCAGCCGGGCGGCGACCTGAAGGACGGCAAGCGCGAATGGACCCAGGCCGTGCCGCTGGCACGCGCCGAGATCAAGGGCACGCCGACGATTTCCGTCGCCGTGAAGGGCAAGACGCAGGCGCTCACGCAAGGCGAGCAGATCGCGGTGCGCGCCGCGCAGGACGGCTCGACCGCCGTCGACATCAGCAAGGCGCCGCTGGTCTTCGCCGGCTACGGCGTAAGCGCGCCCGAGCGCGGCTGGGACGACTTCAAGGGCGTCGACCTCAAGGGCAAGATCGCCGTGGTCCTGATCAACGATCCGGACTTCGACGGCGGCGAAGGCGACTTCGGCGGCAAGGCGATGACCTACTACGGCCGCTGGACCTACAAGTACGAAGAGGCCGCGCGCCAGGGCGCGCTCGGCCTGCTGATCGTGCACGAGACCGATCCGGCCTCGTACGGCTGGGCGACGGTCAAGAACTCCAACACCAACACGATGTTCGATGTCGTGCGCGACAAGCCGGCCTCGGTGCATCCCAGGCTCGAAGGCTGGATCCAGCGCGATTTCGCGCAGCAGCTGTTCAAGCAGTCGGGCCTGGATTTCGACGCGCTCAAGGCCCAGGCGAAGACCAAGGCGTTCAAGCCGGTCGAACTGAAGGGCGCGACGCTGAGCGCGAAGTACGACGTGGATCGCCAGATCATCACCTCGCACAACATCGTCGGCCGCATCGACGGCACCAAGCGCCCGGACGAGACCGTCATCTATTCGGCGCACTGGGACCACCTGGGCGTCGGCCAGCCGGACGCGAAGGGCGACAAGATCTACAACGGCGCCGTCGACAACGCGACCGGCACCGCCGCGCTGATCGAGATCGGCCGCGCGTTCGCCAAGGCACCGACGAAGCCGGAACGTTCGGTCGTCTTCCTCGCCGTCACGGCGGAGGAGAAGGGCCTGCTCGGTTCGGAGTACTACGCCTCCAAGCCGCTGTACCCGCTGGGCAAGACGGTGGCGGTGATCAACATGGACGCCCTCGACCCGCACGGTCCGGCGCGTAACTTCACCACCTCCGGCAGCGCGAAGCAGGAACTGCTCGACGAACTCATCGACACGGCGAAGAAGGTCGCGAACCTGGATTACGTGACCGATCCGAAGCCGGAAGCCGGCCACTTCTTCCGTTCCGATCACTTCCCCTTCGCCAAGCGCGGCGTGCCGGCGGTGTCGTTCGGCTCGGGCAACGACCTGGTCGACGGCGGCCTGGAAGCGGGCAAGAAGATGGAAGACGCGTACGTCGCCGACCGCTACCACCAGCCGGCCGACGAATGGGAAGCCGAATGGACCTTCCTCGGCATGGCGCGCGACCTGGGCCTGCTCTACACCGTCGGCCGCAACCTGGCCGATTCGGATCGCTGGCCGAACTGGGACGCGTCGAGCGAGTTCCGCGCGGCGCGTGACCAGACGGCGGGTGATCGGAAGTAGCCCTTACGTTGCCGTATGGTCTTTCCCCCTCTCCCGCCTGCGGGAGAGGGTCGGGGTGAGGGCAGGCAGCCGATATCGCTTCGTTTCCCCTCACCCCAACCCCTCTCCCGCAAGCGGGAGAGGGGCTACCGAAGCGTGAGCGGCTCCAACCACGAGCGAAGAGCGATCAGCTCGCGCGCGCCCCGATCGCGCGCTCACTCACCCGCAGCGCCTCGATCACCACATCGCTCTCCACCACCTGCGCGAACTCCGCCCGCAATGTCGCCAGATGCGCGCGCTGTATCGCGTCGGCGGGAATCACCGATCCGTCGGCATCCTTCAGGTCGAAACACGCGCACGCATCGCCGATGACGATCGTGCGATAGCCCAGGTTCGCCGCGACGCGTGCGGTCGTCGACACGCACATGTCCGTGCTGATGCCGAACAGCACGACGGTGTCGATGTTCAGTCGACGCAGGCGCAGGTCCAGATCGGTACCGATGAAGGCCGCATTGACCGACTTGGTCACCAGCGGCTCGCCTTCCAGCGGCACGAAACCCGGGCGATGCGCGTTGCCCGGATGCCCGCGCGCCAGCACCGAGCCTTCCATCACCGAATCGTGCCGCACGTGGATCAGCGGCAAGCCGGCACGCCGCCACGCATCCAGCACGCGCAGCGCATTGGCTTCCATCGCCGGGTTGTTGCGCGGCGGCCACGGCGGCAGGTCGAAACCGCACTGCACGTCGATGGGAATCAGCGCGCTGCGCGTGTCGAGTTCGAGGGCGGAACGCGGGGCATTCATGGATCGGGGATCTCGCGGGGCGGTGGGTGCCCACGATGCGCGCTCGCCAGCGCCGGTCTCAACCCGGCAGAATGCCGGCGACACCGGCACTCCCGTTGCGATGAAACACCTTGACGCCACCGATCGCCAGCTCATCGCGCTGCTGCAGGACAACGCGCGTCTGTCGACGGTCGCGCTCGCGAAGGCCGTCGGCCTGGGACGCACCACGGTGCAGGAGCGCCTGCAACGGCTGGAAAACGCGGGCGTGATCGCCCAGTACACCGTGCGGCTGGGCAGTGGGGGCGATCCGCTGCAGGCGTGGCTGATGCTGCGTTATGCCGACGGTTTCAGCTGCGACGACGTGATGCCGCAGCTGACCGCGATGCCGCAGGTGCGGCTGTGCCACAGCGTCGCCGGCGAGCTCGACCTGCTCGTGCTGGTGCAGGCGCAGTCGCCGGGCGAGCTTGCCGATCTGCGCGAGCGCGTCGCCGGCTTGAAGGGCGTGGACGATGTCACCACGGTGCCGGTGCTGCGGACGACGCTGGATCGGCGGTGACTGGCAGGCCTTGCCGCGCTCGGTGCACGTGGCTCAGCCATCCATGGCCTTACGCGACGGGCCTCGGATAGCCCGGCCCGGCCATCCATGGCCGGTCGTTCGGCCGCGCGCGAGCCAGTGGCTCGCGAGCGCGCGGCCTCACCCCAGTTTCCGCGAGGCTGCGTAGGCGGCCAGGTTCCCGAGGCCCGTCACGCCGAGCAGCACGGCGACGACGCCGGGGGTGATCTCGGTCCAGCCGAACGCTTCGATCAGCGCGAAACCGAGGCCGACGGCCAGCAGCAGGATGCCCCAGCGCAGCGAGGCGTGGCGGCGCTGCAGCGCTTCGGCCTGCACCAGCGAGCGGATCAGGTCTTCCGAGCCGTTGCTGGCGATCAGCTTGGCGCGGGTACGCGCGTCCACGACCACCTTGATGGCGTAGACGACGCAGATGAACAGGGTGATCGGGATCAGGATTTCGAAGTTCATGGGTGTGTTCTCGATGCCGTGGCGTGGGGTACGGGACATGAGATACAGCCGCCGCGCGACCGGTTGCAGCGGCCTCGAACGAATTTCGTGAAGGCCGCGTTGCAACCATCTGGCCCCTGAACGTATCCACAAAGGTCATGACCGGTGAAACCCCGTGACCGAGGACGACCGCAGGCTGGTGGATGCCGTGCTGGGCAACGTGCCCGGCGCGTTCGAACGCCTCGTGCGCGAGTACCAGGGCCTGTGCTGGCACATCATCCAGCGCATGGTCCGCCAGCCGGAGGACACCCGTGAGCTGTGCCAGGAAGCCTTCCTGCGCGTGCACCAGTGCCTCCACCAGTACCGCGGCGAGAGCGCGCTGAAGTCATGGATCGGGCAGGTGGCCTATTCGGTCGCCAAGCGGCACCTGGAGAAGCGCCGCATCGCCATCGCCGAACCGGTGGGCGACGAGGACGACGGCGTCAGCCTGCTGGACCAGCTCAGCGACGGCTTCGATCTGGAAACGGCCTGTGCCGATGCCGAGATCGCCGCGGGTCTCCACGAGGAAATCGAATCGCTGCCGCCGTTGCAGCGCACGCTGCTGACGCTGTATCACCTGGATGAAGTACCCATCGTCGAGATCGCCCGCATCACCGGCCTCGCCGAGGGTACGATCAAGAGCCATCTGTTCCGGACCCGGGCGCGGCTGCGCGAACGCCTGCAGGCCCGGATGGGAGTGACCGCATGAACACACCTGACGATCGCAAGCCCGGACGCGAAGACCCGCCGATCCACCGCACCGGCTGGCGCGGCATCGACGCCTTGCGCCTGGAAGCCGAATGGCAGGCGCAGGAACACGCACTCGAACAGGAACGCCGCGGGCAGCCGCTCGATCCGGCCGATTCGCGCCTGGCCGAGTACCGCCTGATCGCGCGCGCATTGCGCACGCCGGCGATGGAGCCGGTGCCCTACGACCTCGCGGCGCAGATCGTGCGCCACGTGGAAGGCATGCCCGCGGCTGGCGAACTGTTCGAACGCTGGCTGCTCCGCGTGCTCACCGCGATCTTCGCGATCGCGGTCATCGCGGTGGTCGCCGCGTACGGCGCGCAATGGATGCCGGCCTTCGCCAGCCTGTGGCCGTCGCTGTCGCCGCAATCGGCCGACTGGGCGGGGCTGCTCGTCGGCTGCCTCGCGGTGTCGCTGGCATGGCAGGGCGTGGTCCGCCTGATGCGCGCGGACGTGGAGATGCCGGCGGGGTTGGCTTGAGTTGAGCCCCTCTCCCTGCGGGAGAGGGGTTGGGGTGAGGGCCGGGACGTGCGATCACACGCGCATGCCCGTGCAAAAAAGGCCGTCATTCCCGCGAAGGCGGGAATCCAACTGTCCGCGTTCTCACGCTCTTCGTAAGTCGTGATGTGTCGTCAAGATGGATCCCCGCCTTCGCGGGGATGACGGCGTTCGATTCGATCGATGCCAAAGCCCCTCTCCCCGCGGGAGAGGGGTTGGGGTGAGGGCCGGGACGTGCGATCACGCGCGCATGCCCGTGCAAAAGAGGCCGTCATTCCCGCGAAGGCGGGAATTCAACTGTCCGCGTTCTCACGCTCTTCGTAAGTCGTGATGTGTCGTGAAGATGGATCCCCGCCTTCGCGGGGATGACAGCTTCAGCGCGAGCGCTTCCAAAGCCTCTCTCACTCCAACAATGCCGTCATTCCCGCGAAGGCGGGAATCCAACTGTCCGATCCCTCATGGCCTCCGTAAGGCGTGACAAGTCGTGACGTTGGATCCCCGCCTTCGCGGGGATGACTGACGTCTTCCAGCGCGAGTGCGATTGAAGAAGCGCCGCTTCGAATGAGGAGTCGATGCCATCGATGGCGCCGCACGTCAGGCTCCGGAAAGCCCGGCCCGGCCATCCCTGGCCGGGCGTTCCGGCAGTGCCGCGTAGGCGGCCTGCATCACCCATCCATGGCCGTGCGTTCGGCAGGCCGCGCGGCAGTGCCGCGCAGCACGAGCTTCGAAAGGATGCCACTGCCATCCATGGCGCAACGCACCGGCTTCGGATCGCCCGGCCCGGCCATCCATGGCCGTGCGTTCGGCAGGCCACGCGGCAGTGCCGCGTAAGCGGCCTGCCTCACCCCTTGATGCACACCACCTGCCGCAGCGTATGCACGATCTCCACCAGGTCGCGCTGTGCCGCCATCACCGCGTCGATGTCCTTGTACGCGGCGGGCGACTCGTCGATCACGCCTGCGTCCTTTCGACATTCGACGTGTGCGGTGGCCTCGCGATGCTCCTTCAGCGTGATCCGCGCGCGTGCAGCGGTGCGGCTCATCACGCGGCCGGCGCCGTGGCTGCAGCTGTGGAAGCTGTCCGCGTTTCCCTTGCCGCGCACGATGAAACTGCGTGCGCCCATGCTGCCCGGGATGATGCCGAGCTCGCCCTCGCGCGCGCTGACCGCGCCCTTCCGCGTGACCAGCAACGACTCGCCGAAGTGGTCCTCGCGCTGCACGTAGTTGTGGTGGCAGTTCACCGCCGACTTCTCCGTCTGGAACTTCGGCAGGCGGTGGCGCATCTCGTGCAGCACGCGCGCCATCATCGCCTCGCGGTTCGCACGCGCGTAGTCCTGCGCCCACGAGACCGCTTCGACGTACTCGTCGAACAGCGGCTCGCCCTCTAGGAAGAACGCGAGGTCGCGATCGGGTACGTGGAAGCCGAGCACGCGCTTTTCCAGCTCGCGACGCGCCAGTTCGATGAAGTACGTGCCGATGAGGTTGCCGGTGCCGCGCGAACCCGAATGCAGCATCACCCACACGCGGTCCGCCTCGTCCAGGCAGATCTCGATGAAGTGGTTGCCGCCGCCGAGCGTGCCGATCTGGCGATCGAGCTTGTCCGGACGGATCTTCGGATGCTTCTGGCGGATCTTCGCCAGCCGCGCGACGAGGTTGGACTTCTCCAACGCCGTCTCCACGCTGTCGGGAATCCGGCGGTGCTCGCCGCCCGGACCGTTGCCGACCGGAACGCTGCGCTCGATGGAGTTGCGCAGCAGCGACAGGTCGTCGGGCAGGTCGTCGGCGCGCAGCGTCGTGCGAACCGCGGCCATGCCGCAGCCGATGTCGACGCCGACCGCGGCCGGGATGATCGCGCCCTTCGTCGGCACGACCGATCCCACCGTCGCGCCGATGCCCAAGTGTACGTCCGGCATCACCGCGACCCACGGCCCGACGAAGGGCAGGGTGGTGATGTTGCGCAGCTGCTGCCGCGCCTGGTCCTCGACCGGCACGCCGTGCGTCCAGCCCTTGATCGGCGTGGTCGCACCTTCGGCGTGCAGCAGGTCGAATGAAGCGTGTTGCGTGTTCATGGTTCCATTCCTTGTGAAAAACCGTGCGGCGCGAATCCGTTCGCCCCGCACGGAAGCTTACTGCTTGAGGCTCACGAGCTGCTTCATGACGCCGTCCAGGCCGCCGAACACGGTGAGCTTGTCGATCTTCTCGGTCACCTTCTCCAGAGCTTCCAGCTCCTTCAGGCGCATGAGTACCGGGCTCTCCTCGATCAGCTTCGCGGTGTTGAGCAGGGAACGCGTGGCGTTCGCCTCCTCGCGACGACGGATCACGTTGGCCTGCGCCGACTTTTCCGCCTGCACGACGCTGTTGAGGATCTCCTTCATCTCGCCCGGCAGGATCACGTCCTTCACGCCCACGCCGAGCAGCTCGACACCGACCTCGCCGACGCGGCCGCGCACGTAGCCGAAGATGTCGGCGTCCAGCGATGCCTTGTCGCCGAGCAGGTCGTCCAGCGTCTTGGCGGAGACCGCCTTTCGCAGGCCGAACTGCAGCTCGCGGTACACGTAGTCGGCGTACTTGCCGACCTTCGTGATCGCGGCGACCGGATCGACGATGCGCACGCTTGCGGCGAGGTTCACGCGCAGGCTGACCTTGTCGCGCGTGAGCAGCTCCTGGCCGGAGACCTCGAGCGACTGCACGCGCAGGTCGACCGCCTGCACCACGACGTTCTTCCGGAAGTTCCAGAAGGCGTACGAACCCGCACCGACGACGCGCGCGAGCTTGCCGTCGATGAACACCAGGCCCGCGAACTCCGCCGGCACCGGCAGCACGACCGCGACCTTCTCGAGCACGCCGAGCTGGCGCAGACGCGTCGCGACATCGGTCGGCACATCCGGCTCGTCCTGCAGCGCGAGCGTGCGGACCTCGATCGCGATCGGGCCCTTCCAGTACAAGCGGCGCGAACCCGGCGCGAGCACTTCCTCCAGGCGGCCGTTCTTCATCACCAGGCCGACTTCGTCCACGCCGATGTCGGCGAGCACGAAGGTTTCAGCCAGGCGCGTGCCCAGCGCATCGATCAGCGCGTTCTCGTCGCTGCCGAGGTATTCGGCGCGAAGCGCGATGTTGTGCACCTTCACCTCGACCGCGCCGAACGGGTCGAACCACGTGTGCACACCCGGCGCGATGACGCCTTCGAATTGACGGTTGCGATACACCAGGCCGCGCTCGCCGTCGCCGATCACGACCTTCTTGGTCCAGAACATCGGAATGTCCTCCTTGTTGTTGGCTCTGATGTTTCGATCCGCTTGGTGCGCGAGGGATCGGTCGTCGCGTTTGATTGGCGCCCGGCGAAAGCGCCGCAACGCAGGAAAAAGTTGGAAACGCCCCGACGCCGAATCCGCGGAGCACGTCGCGCTCGATGCATTCGATGCGATGGCGACATGGATCGCGTCGCAGGCCGACATCGCCCGCGAACGGACCCGTGCAGCCAGCGCACGCATGCGCGAGGGCGACGGCCCGGCGGATCCACCGCTGCGATACTCCGATCGCATCCGCATGAAGCCGGATGCGACACGGAACGCCGCAAGGGGCGTTTCCGATGAAGGGACTTTCGTCCCGATGTAACGACGTGAAAGGTCGTTGGAGCGGGAATCGAACCCGCGACACTCAGGCTTTGGACCTGATGCTCTACCCGACTGAGCTATCCAGTGGTGGACAAGCCGGAATCGAACCGGCGGCCGATGGCGTGCGCCATTGCTCTACCTCTGAGCTACTGTCCCGGCACGACGCACCGCTCTACATCCCGGCATACGCAGCGGCAGTGCCGCGCGCACCGGGCAGGTACGGCTTCCGCCGCGAACCTGCGCCGCTGTGGACGTTTCGCGTGATGCGTCGTTCATTGGCGTCGCGATCCACCGCAAGCGATGAGTCGTGACGTCAATCCTGTGTGCGAATGCAACCGCCCGCCGCCCGCGCCGAAGCATCCAGGCGCAGCGCTGTTGCGCTCACGGCATTCCCTTCATCGAAACCAGCATGTTCCGGATGCTTCGGGATGCGCGATGCACTCGCGTTGTGATTGTTTGAAATGCCTTGAAAACGGGCCTTTGCGAACGCCGAAAAGAGAACGCCCCCGGGTGTGAACCCGAGGGCGTTCGCGTTGCCTCGGGGAGATCGGGGTGACCGACCTCCCGTGTGCAGGAGATCAGTCGATGGACTGGCCTTCGTCGCGCAGTCGCGGCGCGAACGCGCACAGACCGCGGCCGTTGGGCTGCAGTGCGTGGCGCTTGGCGATGTGGGCGACGGCGTTCATGGAAATCGACTGACTCGAAAAGTGTGTGGTGCAACGAAGGTCGCGCAAGTTACGCATTCGTAAAAACGAATGCAAGACCGTTCGTCGGGAAATGAACGGTCGTATGCAATGCACCAGCAAATCAACATTGGCGAATCAACGCAGCAACGGCGCGAGCTGCGTCCACACGTGATCGCGCAGTTTGGGTTGCGCGCTCGCGACCGGATGCAGGTTGTCGTCCTGGAACGCGGTGCGATCAGTGGCGATGGGTTCCAGCAGGAACGGCAGCAATGCGATGCCGTGCTGCTTCGCCAGCGCGCTGTAGTTGTCGCTGAAACCCTGCGTGTATTCGCGACCGAGGTTCGGCGGCATGCGCATGCCGATCAGCAGCACCTTCGCGCCGCTCTTCTTCGATGCGGTGATCATGCGGTCGAGGTTCGCGCGCGATTGCGCCAGCGGCAGGCCGCGAAGGCCGTCGTTCGCGCCGAGTTCGATCACCACCACCGCCGGCTTGTTGCGCTTGAGTTCGCCATCGATGCGCGCGGCACCACCGGCGGTGGTCTCGCCGCTGATGCTCGCATTCACCACGCGCCAGCCGGGCTTCGTTTTCGCGATGCGGTCCGCGGTAAGCGACACCCAGCCCTGCGATGCGGCGAGCCCGTAACCGGCCGACAGCGAATCGCCCATCACCAGCACCGTGCGAGCCGGCTGCGTGGCGGGTGCGGCCTTCGCGGCCTGTGCCGCCGCCGGAAACGCAACCGCCAGCATCAGCGACGCCGCCACGACCCAGCCGATGGCACATTGCACGGGGTGCGAAAGGCGCGCATATCCCGAGAGGACGGCGCCGGAACCGCCGATGATGGCCTTCTTAAAGAACATTTAATCCGCGCTCCCAATGATGGTCACAGGAATGTACCGCCCCACGATGAACGAGAAGAGCATAAGGACGAACATGGCCGATTCCATCGCACCGCGCACGCAGGCACAAGCGGCGCTTCAGGTCGCCGCGCTCGGCAAGCGCGTGATGCTGCCGTCGGGCGAACTGGTGATCCTGGACGATGTGTCCTTCGACATCGCGCCGGGCGACACGGTGGCGATCGTCGGTGCATCCGGCTCGGGCAAGAGCACGCTGCTGTCGCTGCTGGCGGGGCTGGATACGCCGAGCAGCGGTCGCGTGGTGCTCGACGGCGAAACGCTGTCGACGCTGGATGAAGACGGGCGTGCGCGCGTGCGCGGCGAGAAGGTCGGCTTCGTGTTCCAGAACTTCCAGCTGCTTCCGTCGCTCACCGCGTTGGAGAACGTGATGCTGCCGCTCGAACTGCGCGGCGATCGCGAGGTCGATGCGCCTGCTCGCGCGATCCTGGAGAAGGTCGGCCTCGGCCAGCGTCTGAACCATTACCCGCGCCAGTTGTCCGGCGGCGAACAGCAGCGCGTCGCGCTCGCGCGCGCGTTCGTCACGCGGCCCTCGCTGCTGTTCGCCGATGAGCCCACCGGCAATCTCGACACGCACACCGGGCAGGCGATCATCGAACTGCTTTTCGAACTGAATGCGCAGGCCGGCACGACACTAGTGCTGGTCACGCACGACGAACACCTCGCCTCGCGTTGCGGACGACTGCTGCGACTGGACAGCGGCCGGCTGGTGGCGTCGTGAGCCGCACGTCGGGCAATACGTTCGGACTCGCGTGGCGCCAGCTGCGCCGGGATCTCGCGGCCGGCGACGTGCGCATCCTGATCGCAGCACTGGTGCTCGCGGTGCTGGCCGTTACGGCGGTCGGCTTCGTTACCGATCGCGCCGAGCGCGCGCTGGCGATCGAGGCCAACCGACTGCTCGGCGGCGATGCCGTCGTGCGCGCCGATTCGCCTATCACCGGCACCGTGCGCGAGGCCGCCAACGCATCGCAACTGCAACGCACCGAAACCATCGAACTGCAGACGATGATCCGCGTCGGCGAGCGTCTGCAGCTCGGCGACCTGCGCGCGCTGGGCGAGGGCTTTCCGCTGCGTGGCGCGTTCCGCATCAACGGCAGCGATGGCGTCGAACGCGATGCCGGCAGCGTGCCCGCACGCGGCACGATCTGGATGAGCCGCGCCGGCGCCGACACGCTCGGCGCGACGCCTGGCGACCAGATCGCGCTGGGCGACGCGCAGTTCCGCCTTGCCGCGCTGGTCGTGCAGGAGCCGGACGCCGCGCTCGACTACTTCAACGTGGCGCCGAAGGTGTTCCTCAACCTCGCCGACGTGCCTTCCACGGGGCTGGTGCAGGAAGGCAGCCGCATCCGCTATCGCCTCGTCGTCGCGGGGCCTGCTGCCGCGGTGGAGACCTTCGTCGCGAAGGCGAAGCCGGCGCTCGGGCGCGGGCAGCGTCTGGAGACCATCGCCGACGCGCGTCCTGAAATCCGCTCCGCGCTCGATCGCGCCGGCCGCTTCCTCGGTCTCGCCGCGCTCGTCTCCGTCGTGCTCGCCGCGGTCGCGGTCGCGATGGCCGCGCGTCGCCACAGCGCGCGGCATCTGAGCGGCACCGCGGTGATGCGTTGCCTCGGCGCGAGCCAGCGGACGCTGGTCGGCATCCAGGTCGGCGAACTGCTGATGCTGGGCGTCATCGCCAGCACCATCGGCGTGCTGCTCGCGTTCGCGCTGCAATGGGCGATCGGGGGCTGGCTCGCGCAGGCGCTGAAGCTGTCGATTCCACCGGCGGGTTTGATTCCGGCGCTGCAGGGTTACGGCGTCGGTCTGGTCGTGCTGATGGCGTTCGGTGCGCCGCCGGTGCTCGCGCTGCGCCGCGTGCCCGCGCTGCGCGTGCTGCGTCGCGACCTCGATCCCACCGAGCCGAGCGCGTGGCTCGTCGGCATCGCCGGCTTTGTCGGCCTCGCCGCGCTGCTGTGGTGGAAGGCGGGTTCGGCGGCGCTCGGGCTGTCGATGCTCGCCGGCATCACCGCGACGCTGCTGGTGCTCGCGCTGCTGGCGTGGGCGCTGATCCTCGTCGTGCGCCGCGTGCGTTCGCGCCTGCGCGGCAGCCTGCGCTACGGTCTGGCGAACGTGAGCCGTCGCGCGGCCACGAGCATCGCGCAGGTGTCGGCGCTGGGGCTGGGCCTGATGGCGCTGCTGCTGCTCACCTTCGTGCGCACGGACCTCCTGGACCGCTGGCAGCTCGCGCTCGCCGCGGATGCGCCCAACCGCTTCATCATCAATGTGCAGGACGACCAGGTCGACGCCGTGCGAGCCTTCATCGCCGAGCAGGGCGTGGCCGCGCCGACGCTGTATCCAATGATCCGCGGCCGCCTCACCGCGCATAACGGCAAGCCGGTCACCGGGAAGGACTACGAAGCGCAGGGCGAGCGCGCGCAGCGCCTGGCCGAACGCGAGTTCAACCTGTCGGTCGCGGACCATCTTCGCGACGACAACCGCATCACCGAAGGCAAGTTCTGGACCGGCAAGCCTGCGAAACCCGAAGCCTCCGTCGAGGAGGAATTCGCCAAGCGCCTTGGCTGGAAGATCGGTGACCGCATCGCGTTCGACATCGCCGGCCAGCCGTTCGAAGCCACCATCACCAGCCTGCGCAGCGTGGAGTGGGAGAGCTTCCGGCCGAACTTCTTCGTGATCGCCTCGCCCGGCTCGATGGACGGATTGCCCGCCAGCCACATCACCGCGGTGAGCGTGCCGCCCCAGCGCACGCGGTTCACAGCTGACCTGGTGGCGCGCTTCCCGAACCTGTCGGTCATCGACATCGACGCGGTGCTCAAGCAGGTGCGCAGCACGGCCGACCAGGTGTCCACGGTGGTGGAAGTGGTCTTCTACTTCTCGCTGGTCGCCGGCCTGCTGGTGCTGATGGCGGCGGTGAGCGCGAGCCAGGACGAGCGCCTGCTCGAAGGCGGCGTGATGCGCGCGATCGGCGGCAGCCGTCGCCAGTTGCGACTGGCACAGGCGTCGGAGTTCATCGCGATCGGCCTGCTGTCCGGCCTGACGGCGGCGATTGCCGCGTCGCTACTGGCCGGCGTGGTCGCCACGCAGGTGTTCGACCTGCCCTGGGAAGCGGACTGGCGGATGGCAGCAGTCGGCGCGGTGGCCGGCGTGCTCGCCGCGCTGCTCGCCGGCATGTTCGCCACGCGACGCGTACTGGACGCGCCGCCGTCGGTGACGTTGCGGGAATTGCAGGGCTGATTCGCACGCAGCCCTCTCCGCAGAGAGGGGCCAGGCGGGTTACTGCATCACGGGCTGCGGGCGTGCGCTGAAACGACGCGCGTAATCGCGCTCCTCGACGACGCGGTCGACCTCTTCGGTGGCGAGCTCCGGCGCGCCGTAGACGGCGTAGGCGATCTCGCCGTCGCGTACCCCGATCTGGTGCAGGCGGTAGCGAGGGCGGCCGCCGCCGGTGTTCTCGGGGTAATGCAGCGGCGGCTCGGCGCCATCGATGTCCAGTTCGCTGTTGTCGACCGTACCGCCGACGAAGAGGGCGCGCATCGCGGTTCTCCTTTGGGCTTTACACGATGGTGGCGCGCCGCGCGTTGAATCGGCATGAAGCCGAGGCCGGATGCGGCGTCGCACGCGGGTAGAATCGACGGCAATCACCCTTTCTCCATGCCCGGGACTGCCCATGCGCGCCGAAGACGGCGACGACGCACTGGAAACCCTGTTCCTGCCGTTCATCGACGGCACGCTCGCGTGGCCGTCCGACGGCGCGCTGTTCCTGCGTGCACGCGACGGCTGGCCGCTGCACCAGCGCGCCTGGCCCGGGCTGCGGTGCGAACAGAGCTTCCGCCCTGCCGCCGATGCGCTGGAGCGTTCGGGCCTGTCGCTGGCCGAGGAGGACGAGACCTCGCGCGTCCCGCTCGTGCTCGTCCTCCCGCCGCGCCAGCGCGACGAATCCCGCGCCTTGTTCGCACGCGCCATCGCGCGCTGCGCGCCCGGCGGACGCGTCGTCGCGTGCGTGCCCAACAACGAAGGCGCCAAGTCGGCCGAGGCGGACCTCGCGCGTATCGCGGGCCCGGTGGGCAACGTGTCGAAGAACAAGTGCCGCGTGTTCTGGACCGCGCCGTTTGAGGGCCCCGCCGACGCCGATCTCGCCGCGCAGTGGGCGCAGGCCGACGCACCGCGCCCCATCGCCGACGGCCGCTTCGTGAGCCGCCCGGGTGTGTTCGCGTGGGATCGCATCGATGCGGCCTCGCGACTGCTGGCCGAGCACCTTCCGCACGATCTGGCGGGGCACGCGGCGGACCTGGGCGCGGGCTACGGCTATCTCACCAGCGAACTGCTCACCCGCTGCCCGGGCATCCGCGCGGTCGATCTCTACGAAGCGGAGCGTCGCGCGCTCGACCTCGCGCGCGTGAACCTCGCGCCGTTCGCCGAGCGCGTTGCACTGCAGTTCCACTGGCACGACGTCACGCGCGGCATCGACGGCCGCTTCGACGTGATCGTCTGCAATCCGCCGTTCCACGCGCAGGGTCGAGGCGATCGCCCCGACATCGGCCGCCGCTTCATCGCCGTCGCCGCGCAGGCGCTGAAGCCCGGCGGGCGCCTGTGGCTGGTGGCGAACCGCCATCTTCCGTACGAAGCCGAACTCGATGTGCATTTCGGCAACGTGCGTACGGTGGCGCAGGAAGGTGGATTCAAGATCGTGGATGCAATGAAATCGCGCGAAGGACGCACTGCATGAAGCTGGTCAAACTCATCGCCAACCTCGGTTACGGCAGCCGCAAGGACGTCGCGGCGATGTTCCGCGAAGGCCGCATCACCGATGCGCAGGGCGAAGTGCTGTACGCCGACGACAAGGTCGGCCACGACGCGATCCGCATCGACGGCGAGCCGCTCGATCCGCCGGCCGGCATGACGCTGATGCTGCACAAGCCGATCGGCTACACGTGCTCGACCAAGGATCCGGGCCGCGTGATCTACGACCTGCTGCCGCTGCGCTTCCGCGCGCGTTCGCCGCTGCTGTCGAGCGTCGGCCGGCTCGATCGCGACACCAGCGGCCTGCTGCTGATGACCGACGACGGCGCGTTGCTGCATCGCATCGTCTCGCCGAAGGCGAAGCTGGCGAAGGTGTACGAAGCGACGCTCGCGCAGGATCTGCGCGGCGACGAGGGCGAGGTATTCGCCAGCGGCACCTTGATGCTCGAATCGGAAAACACGCCGCTCGCGCCCGCCGCCCTGGAGGTGCACGACGAGCGTCACGCCGCGCTGACGCTCACCGAAGGCCGCTACCACCAGGTGCGACGCATGTTCGCGGCCGTCGGCAACCACGTCGATGCGCTGCATCGCAGCCGCATCGGCGGTCTTTCGCTCGGCGATCTGCCTGCCGGCAAGTGGCGCATGCTCGATGCGGCCGACCTCAATGCGCTCTTCGGAGGCGCGGCATGACGCTCGACTTCACGCCCGCGGCGGTCCTGTTCGACATGGACGGCCTGATGATCGAAAGCGAACGCGCGCTGCTGCAGTGCTGGCGCGAGGCGTCGCAGGAACTCGGGCTCGAGCTCGAGGATGCGCTGTGGCTGTCGTTCGTCGGGCTGTCCGATCGCGCCTGCCACGCTTTGCTTCTGGAACGTCTGGGTGACGAGGCACTGCTCAAGTCGCTGCTGCACGGCCTGCAGGTGCGTTACGACGCCCACGTGGAAGCGGGGCTGCCAGTGAAGGTCGGCCTGCTGGAACTGCTCGCGTTGCTGGAAGAACGCGGCATCCCGCGCGCCGTCGTCACGTCCACCCGCCGCGAGCGCGCGCTGCAGAAGCTCACCACCACCGGCCTGCTGCCGCACTTCCACGACGTGATCGCCGGCAACGAGGTGCAACACACCAAGCCCGCCCCGGACATTTACCTGCTCGCTGCGAAACGCCTGGGCGTGCCGCCGTCGGAATGCGTCGTGCTGGAGGATTCCGTGCCTGGCGTGCGCGCGGCGCTCGCGGCTGGCATGACGCCGATCCAGGTGCCGGACCTGGTGATCCCCGATGACGCCGTGCGTGCGCTCGGCCACCGCATCGTCGATTCGCTGATGCATGCGCGGGCATTGATCGAGCCGGCGCTGAGGTAAAGCCCTTACTCCATCAACCGCTTCCACCCCTCGACGCCCAGCTCCTCCAGCGTCGCGATATTCCGCTTCACGATCACGTCCGGATCCGGGAATGCGGCCACCGCGCGATCGATGCTCGCCTCGCGCAGCAGGTGCAGCGTCGGGAACGGCGCGCGGTTGGTGTAGTTGCCCATCTCGTCGGGGTAGGTGCCGGCGAACTGGTACTGCGGATGGAAGCTCGCGACCTGGATCTCGCCTTCCAGTCCGAGCGCCGCGACGGCCGCGTCGGCGCGATCGAGAAAATCGTTGTAGTCGAGGAAGTCCGTAAGCACGTGCGGATGCACCAGCAGCGTGGTGTCCACGGCCTGCGCGTCGGTTTGCGCGAGCAGCGACAGCTCTGCGGTCAGTTCGTCGAGCAGCGCCTCGGTCGTCGTCGCTTCGCTCAGCACGAAGCGCACCTGCTGCTTCACGTACACGGCTTTCGCGAACGGGCACAGGTTGAGCCCGATCACCGCGCGCTCCAGCCAGCGGCGGGTTTGCGCGATGGGATCCTCGCCGTTCATGTCAGTCGCGGAAGTTTTCGAACTGCAGCGGTCGTTCGAACTCGACGCCGCGAAGCAGCGCGATCGCGGCCTGCAGGTCGTCGCGTTTCTTGCCCGTCACGCGCAGCTTGTCGCCGTTGATCTGGCTCTCGACCTTGAGCTTGGCGTCCTTGATCGACGCCTGGATCTTCTTGGCCAGTTCGCGCTCGATGCCCTGCTTGACGGTGATCTTCTGCCGCGCGCCGGCGAGGTTGGTTTCCACCTCGCCGAACTCCAGGCAGCGCACGTCTATGCCGCGGGCGATCAGGCGCGCGCGCAGGATGTCGTTCATCTGCTTGAGCTGGAAATCGCTCGGCGCCGACTGCGTGATGGTCTGGTCTTCCAGCACGAACTTCGCGTCCACGCCCTTGAAATCGAAGCGGGTGCCGAGCTCGCGGTTGGCCTGGTCGACGGCGTTGGTGAGTTCGTGGCTGTCGACTTCGGAGACGATGTCGAAGGAAGGCATGGGCCGCTCCGGAGGGCGTTTCGGGGGCGCAAAGGGTAGCGCAGCGGGCGCGAAGCTGCAGCGTTGGAACTCTGTGTCGGCGCATGACGGCCGTTGGCGCACGGCGCGGAAACATCGGGCCGACTAGACTTTGCCGATTCGCCTTGAAGGAGCACCGCATGTCCACGCCCGCCTACGCCGCGCTGAGCGCGACCACGCCGCTTGCGCCGTTCACCATCGAGCGCCGCGAGCCGGGCCCGCGCGAAGTGCTGATCGACATCCTCTACTGCGGCGTCTGCCACTCCGACATCCACCAGGCGCGCGACGGATGGGGCGGCTCGGTATTCCCGATGGTGCCGGGGCACGAGATCGTCGGCCGCATCGCCAAGCTCGGCGGCGAGGTCACCGCGTTCAAGCTTGGCGAGGCGGTCGGCGTCGGCTGTTTCGTCGACTCGTGCCGCCAGTGCCCCTCATGCGAGGCCGGCGAGCAGCAGTACTGCGACTTCGGCATGACCGGCACGTACAACAGCTTCGAGCGCGACCATGCCGATCGTCGTCGCCAGGATCGCAGTCGCCCGACCTACGGCGGCTATTCCACGCAGATCACCGTGGACGCCGGCTACGTGCTGCGCATCCCCGAGTCGATTCCGCTCGATCGCGCCGCACCGCTGCTGTGCGCGGGCATCACCACGTATTCGCCGCTCAAGCATTTCGGCGTGAAGCCGGGCGATCGCGTGGCCGTGGTCGGCCTCGGCGGCCTGGGGCACATGGGCGTGAAGCTCGCCGCCGCGATGGGCGCGCACGTCACGGTACTGAGCACGTCCGAATCCAAGCGCGCCGATGCGCTCGCGCTGGGCGCGCAGGATTTCGCGGCGACGCGCGACGGCGAGGTGTTCAAGAAGCTCGCAGGCAGCTTCGACTACATCCTCGACACGGTATCGGCCGAGCACGACTACAACGCGTACCTCAACCTGCTCAAGCTCGACGGCACGATGGTGCTGCTCGGCCTGCCGGAAGCGCCCGAGTCCGTGGCTGCGGGCGTGCTGATCCGCAAGCGCCGCCGTCTGGCCGGCTCGATGATCGGCGGCATTGCCGAGACGCAGGAAATGCTCGATTTCTGCGCGGCGCACGGCGTGGCGTCGGATATCGAAGTGATCCGCATGGACCAGATCAACGAGGCGTACGAGCGCATGCTGAAGTCGGACGTGCGCTACCGGTTCGTGATCGATCTGGCGAGTTTGAAGGGCTGATCTGGTCTGCCGCAGTCTCCTCGCGTCATCCCGGCGAAAGCCGGGGCCCAGGGCCGTAGCGAATGGGCACTCTCTCGACGGCTCGAACCTCACCGTCATCCCGGCGAAAGCCGGGATCCAGGCCCGCAACATCCGGGCACTCCGGCAGCGGTCAGCCACATCACCGTCATTCCAGCGAAAGCTGGAATCCATCTTGCCGTTGCTCCTGCTCGTAATTCCCGCGAAGGCGGGCCGCTTCTGGGCCGCCGCATGGCGGCACCATCCAGGGACGTTTCATGCTTTCCCTGTAACGTGCGAAGAGCAAAAAGAAGAATCACCCGCCAAGCCTCCGATCGCCTGCGGCGCTCGGGTCACTTTTCTTTGCTTGCCCAAAGAAAAGTAACCAAAAGAAAGGGCAGCTCCCCGACAAATCAATCCGACGACCGGACAGCACAAGGGCGCGTTCGCGATTCGCCATCCATGGCTCAGCGCTCACCGCCGCACATCCTGTGCGGCGCCCTCCGGGGCTAGCGACGAATAGGCTGTTCGACAGCAACAGCAACAGCAACAGCAACAACGACGGTGACGCTGAAGGCCTTCGCCGATGAGCGGCTCCTGGCCTTATAGTGCGGGCCCCACCCGCCGGTTCCCGCCATGTCTCTCTCCCGCAACGCGCACCAGGGCCGCGCCATGCTGACCATGCTGGTCGCGGTGGCGATGTTCGCGATGATGGATGCGGGGCTGAAGCAGTTGTCCACGCACTATCCGCCGTTCCAGGTGGCGTCCCTGCGCGGCGCGGCATCGCTGCCGCTGGTGCTGGTGTGGGCGCTGTGGACGGGCGGCGTTGCGCCGCTGCTGCGCGTGCGCTGGTCGCTGCACCTGCTGCGCGGCGTGCTGGGCGTGGCGATGATGGCGACGTTCGTCTACGCCGTGTCCAAGCTTCCGCTGTCGACCACTTACTCGATCTTCTTCGTCGCGCCGCTGCTGATCACCGCGCTGTCGGTACCGGTACTGCGCGAGAAGGTCGGGCCGCGACGCTGGGCGGCGATCGCCGTCGGCCTCATCGGCGTGATCGTCCTGCTGCGGCCGACGGGCGAGGGCATGATCAGCCTCGCCGCACTGGGGGTGCTCGTCGCCGCGGTGATGTACGCCGTCAGCGCGATCACCGTGCGCATCCTCGCGCGCACCGACAGCACGCAGTCGATGATGGTGTGGCTGATGGTGATGATCGCGCTCGGCGCGGGCGCGCTGGCGTGGCCGGAATGGGTGGCGATCCGTCGCGAGGACTTCTGGCTCATCGCCTTCATCGGCGTCGCAGGCGCGTTCGGACAGTACGCCATCACCGAGGCATTCCGCCTGGGCGAAGCCTCCGCCATCGCGCCGCTGGAGTACACCGCACTGGTGTGGGGCGTGCTGTTCGACCTGACATTCTGGGGCGTGCTACCCGACGCGATCACCTGGGTGGGCGCGGCGATCATCGTCGCCAGCGGCCTGTACCTGATCCGTCGCGAGAAGGTGCACGCGGAAGCCGAGCACCCGTAGGCAGCATCACACGCGTCGTGCGGTCGTTCGCTTCGCCGCAGGTTTGGCGGCCTTCGTGACGGTCTTCTTCGCGACCTTCTTCGTCACTTTCTTCGCAGCCTTCGCCGGCGCTTTCGTCGCTTTCTTCGAGATCGCCTTCCGACCGCGCGTGATCGGTTCCGGTGATGGCAATCGTTCGCCATAGAAGACCTGGCAGGTCTCGCAGAAGAACGCGCGGCGCTGGAAATGGCCGAGCTTGGCGCGATACGACAGCCGCGTGCCGTCGCGCGGGCAGATCTGCTTGGTGTGCACCTGGTAGTGCTTGCGCAGGACGAACTGCTTTTTCCAGTGCAGGAAATCGAAGCTGTATTCGCGCGCCTGCGTGATCAGCTCGCCGAGCTTGCGCGAGGACAGCGCGCCGACCTGGCTTTCCGGATGCACGCGGATGCGGTGCAGCACTTCGTTCTTGATGATGTTGCCGACGCCGGCAAAGATCGTCTGGTCGAGCAGCGCGTCGGCCGCGAGAAGCGTTGGCCTGGCCTTGAGCTTGCGGCGCGCCTTCTTCGGATCCCACGCATCGGCCATCACGTCGCCGCTCCAGTCGTAGACGACGTCGAGGTCGCCTTCGATGTAGCGCAGCGAGCATGCGTAGAAGTTCAGTTCCTGCCCGTCGTCGAAACGCAGGCTCATGCGCGGTGCGGCTTCGCGACGTTCGTTGATGCGATAGCTGCCGAACAGCATGAAGTGCACGCGCATCGCGAACGTGGGGAAGCGGATCAGGAAGTGCTTGCCCCAGCTGCACAGCGCGGTGATGCGTTCACCGCGCATGCGCTGGAGGTCGAGCCGGCTGTTGCCGCTGACCTCCTCGACCACGCGCCCTTCGAATCCGACCGTCTCCTCGCGGAGGATGACGATCGTGGGACCTTCGGGCACGGGCGGGTCAGCGCTCGGTGCTGGCCGACAGCGCCGCGTTCAGCTGCGCATTCCCGCTGACCAGATCGGACCAGCGCAATTCCTGGCCATTGCGGCGGCCTTTTTCGACCAGCTTGAGGCCGTCGGCATCGATGGTCAGGGTGTAGGCGCGTTCCTCGATCTGGATTTCGCGACGCAGGGGCTTGTCGAGCTTGGTGGTCATGCGCAACTCCTTGCAGGGGGAATTCAGGGGTCACCGCGACCCTACGGGGAGGCGGTTAGCGTGGCGTGAATGCGTTCAGCGTGCGGTCGAGCCGCGAGCGCGCTTCGTGTGAAGTCGTCCCGCGACCGAAACGAAACGGGCCCCAGAGGGGCCCGTCTCGCGTGCATGGAACGCTGCGACTTAGAAGCGCGCGCCGAGGCCCACACCCACCGTGACCGGATTCAACTCGGCCTTGCCGACGTTGGCGCCGTCGACGGTGACGTTCGGCTGGCCGGTGGTGTCGTGCATGTAGCGCACGTCCGCACGGGCGAACCACGTCGGGGTGATGTTGACGTCCACGCCGGCGGTCGCGATCGCGCCCTTGGCGGTTTCAACGCCGATGTGCTGGCCGGCCAGCGGGCCGGTCGGTTCGGCCTTCTCGCCGTCGGTGTTGGCTTCGAAGTAGCCCAGGCCCACGAACGGACGCACGATGCTCTGCGTGTTGCCGAAGTGGTACTGGCCGCTCAGCGCGTACGGCTGGGTGTCGACGCTGGCGACCTTGCCATTGGGCGTGCGCACGCGGTTGCCGAACTTGTCGGCCGCGCCCCACGCCTCGACGGCGATGTTGTCGGTGATGTAGTAGTTCGCGCTCAGCGTGGCGGCGCCGTCGCCGTCCACGTTGGTGCGCTCGCCGGCAATCATCGGATTCTTGGTCGGTTCGGCCAGCGTGTAGCCGCCGACGACCGCGAACTTCTTGCCGCTGGTATCGGGACCGGTGATCTCCTGCGCGAAAGCAGGGGCGATGGCGAGGGTGGCCACGACGGCCAGGGTCAACTGACGAAAGTGCTTCATGGAGAAATCTCCTGTTATTGGTTTATCGATCACGCCTGGGGGAGGCATCGCCTTTGAAGGCGCCGCCACCGTAGCGATCGGTCGATGAACCGTTCTTGCCGTGCAATCGCGATGCGCGGAACTTTCGCGCAGCGCTCACGGCTACGCGCTGCGCGCGCGTCTGCCACGTTCGTGATGAATCTTGCTTGACCATGCGCTCGCATCGTTGACGAACGCTCCACGCATCGGCTTTCCGACGGGCGTGTATTCGCGGTGGAGGACAACGCGGCACGCAGGAGGCAAGATGGAAACCCACGGAAAGGGCGGGGGAGTGCTCCATGAATCGACAGTTAGCGTCGTGCGCGTTGTGCTTCGCGTTCGTGGCCGCGCCGGCCTTCGCGGCCGAGGTGGACATCGATGCTTCGTGCGACATCGACAGTGACTACGACCTGACCATCGACGAGCGCAGCGTCATCCTCACGCGCGAGGCGGGCGTGCCGCACGCGATCGTCATGCGGCAGGGCAGGCTCTTCGTCGACGACCGCTGGGTCGAGTTGAACGCCGCCGACCGCCAGCGCATTGTCGATTTCGAGCAGGGCGCACGCGCCGCGATGCCGGAGGCCCAGGCCATCGGGCGCGACGCCGCCGACATCGCCTTCACGGTGCTGGGCGAAGTGGCGACCGGATTCGCCAGCGACCCGAAGCTGGTGCAGCAGAAACTCGATCGCGCGCGTTCGCAGATCGACGCGCGGCTCGCACGCTCGGTCACCGCGACGCGCTTCAACGGCCGCGAGCTCGGCGACGGCATCGGCGAAGCGGTGGCCGAGGTGATCCCGAGCATGATCGGCGATATCGTGTCCGGCGCGATCGGCGCGGCCTTCAGCGGCGATGCGTCGCGGCTCAAGCGGCTGGAAGACCTGGACGCCCAGATCGACGCCCGCGTCGAACCACGCGCCCGGGCGCTGGAAGCACGGGCGCAGGGCCTGTGCCGTCGCATGGTCGAACTGGACCGGATCGACGACGCGCTCGAATTCCGCCTGCCGGGCGGACAGCCGCTGGGGTTGCTCCGGGCGAGCCGGCCGGACGACGACGCCCCGGCTGCGAACGCCGCCGAGGAAGCGGCCCGGGCCGGGCAACTTCCTGAAAAGACACGCTGAGTACCGGATACCGGTACGTACGGAAGTCTTGGTTGGCGCATGGGCCGCCAAACCGCACAATAGGGTTTTCGCGTCTGCGGGACCCCCCACAATGGCTGAGCTCAAAGAAGCACGCGTTCCCGACATCGGGGACTACGACGGCGTGCCGGTGATCGAATTGCTGGTCGCGGTAGGCGACACGGTGAAGCTGGACCAGGGACTGGTCACGCTCGAATCGGACAAGGCCACGATGGAGGTTCCGGCGCCGTTCGCCGGCGTCATCCGCGAGATCAAGGTCAAGATCGGCGACGAACTGGCCGAAGGCAGCGTGGTTGCGCTGATCGAACCGACCGACGCCGCGCCTGCGGCCGAAGCGCCGAAGCCCGAAGCCCCGAAGGCCGAGCCGGCCAAGGCCGCCGCGCCGGCCCGCGCCGAACCCGCCGCGCCGTCGCAGCAGGTCCGGGCGGCGGAGACCGGTACCAGCGTCGAACCCGTCGTCGTCCCGCAGCAGGCCGACCGCATCGCGCAGGCGTCCATTGATGCCTCGCGTCCGGGCGTGGACCCGGAGGCCATGCCCCCGCGCAGCCCGCCGGTGACGTTCGATTCCAATGAACTGATGCCCGACAAGGTGCCCTACGCCAGCCCGGCGGTGCGCCTGTTCGCGCGCGAGCTCGGCGTGGACCTGGCGCAGGTCGGCGGCAGCGAGCGCGGTGGCCGCATCAGTCGCGAGGACGTGCAGAAGTTCGTGAAGTCGGTGATGGAAGGCGGTACCGCGCCGTCGGCCGGCGCCGCACCCGTCAGCGGTGGTGGCAGCCTCAACCTGCTCCCGTGGCCGAAGGTCGACTTCGCCAAGTTCGGCGAGATCGAGAGCAAGCCGCTGTCGCGCATCCAGAAGCTGTCCGGCGCGAACCTCGCGCGCAACTGGGCGATGATCCCGCACGTCACGCAGCACGACGATGCCGACATCACCGATCTGGAAGAGCTGCGCGTCGCGCTCAACAAGGAAAACGAGAAGAGCGGCGTCAAGCTCACGATGCTCGCCTTCCTGATGAAGGCCTCCGTCGCCGCGATGCAGAAGTACCCGACCTTCAACGCCTCGCTGGATGGTTCGGGCGAGAACTTGGTGCTGAAGAAGTACTTCCACATCGGCTTCGCCGCCGACACACCGAACGGCCTGGTCGTCCCCGTCGTGCGCGATGTCGATAAGAAGGGCGTGCTGCAGATCGCGCAGGAAACCTCGGAGCTGGCGAAGAAGGCGCGTGACGGCAAGCTCGGCCCGGCCGACATGACCGGCGGCTGCTTCTCGATCAGCTCGCTCGGCGGCATCGGCGGCACGAAGTTCACCCCGATCGTCAACGCGCCGGAAGTCGCGATCCTCGGCGTGTCGAAGTCGGCGATCCGTCCGGTGTGGGACGGCAAGCAGTTCGCGCCCCGCCTGATCCTGCCGCTGTCGCTGAGCTACGACCACCGCGTCATCGACGGCGCCGCCGCCGCACGCTTCACCGCGTACCTGGCGCAGCTGCTGGCCGACATGCGGCGCGTGCTGCTGTGACGCAGCGCGCGCTGGGGGTGGCGCTTGCGGCGTTAGCAGCGCTCGCGACGACGTCCGCCGCACACGCCGCCGATGCGTGCGCGGTCGACCTCGGCCGCGGCTGGCCGCCGGCGACGGAGAACTACGGCACGGCCGTGGAGCAGCTGTTCTTCGGCGGTGCCAAGCCCGTGCTCAGCCTGACCCGCCTGCCTGCGCGCAGCGTCGAAAGCGGCGTGCAGCTGTTTGCCGGCGAAGGCGAGGGCGACTGGCGGCTTCGCTTCACCGAAGCGGACGAACGCGTCGAAGTGTGGAGCGGCGGCAAGCGCGAGCTTCGCGTCGGCCAGCAGCCCGACGTCGTCGAAGTGCCGATGCCCGCCGCGCTTGCGCGTCGCGTCGTGACCGATTGGCAGCGCGCGCTCAGCACGCAGGTGCCGGCCGACCGCGCGGCGCAGTTCCACGAAGGCGAGGTGCTGCTGTTCGTCGTCGGCGAATCGGCCACCGGCGAGCCGCTGCGCGTCAGCGGGCTGCAACCCGCGTGCGGGCCGACCGCCGAACTCATGGAACAGCTCGGCCTGCTGATCGAGGCCACTGACGACAGCGACGAGAAGCGCTTCAAGCGTTGGCGCAAGCTCGAGGAGTCGCTGGACGAGCTGGAATCGCAACTGGAACAGACGCTCGCCGGCGCCACCGGCTGAGTCGCAGGAGACCCCCACAATGGCGACGATTGAAGTCAAGGTGCCGGACATCGGCGATTACGACGGCGTGCCCGTGATCGAGCTGCTCGTCGCCGTCGGCGACACGGTGAAGAAGGACCAGGGCCTGGTCACGCTGGAATCGGACAAGGCCACGATGGAAGTGCCCTCGTCCGACGAAGGCGTGGTGAAGGAAATCAAGGTCAAGGTCGGCGACAAGGTCGCCGAAGGCGCCGTGATCGTCGTGCTCGAAGGCGCCGGCGGAGCCGCTGCACCGAAGGCCGAAGCGCCGAAGGCCGCGGCGCCTGCCGCGCCGGCTGCTCCCGAACAGGCCAGGCCGCCGGTGGCACCGTCGCCGGCCGCACCGCCGAGCGAGGCGCCCAAGCCTGCGCTCGGCACGGGCCGCAAGGCCGACATCGAATGCCGCATCGTCGTCCTGGGTTCCGGCCCCGGCGGCTACACGGCGGCGTTCCGCGCGGCCGACCTCGGCCTGGATACGGTCCTCATCGAGCGCTACGCCAGCCTCGGCGGCGTGTGCCTCAACGTCGGCTGCATTCCGTCCAAGGCGCTGCTGCACGCGGCGGCGCTGATCGATGAAGCCGCGCATTCGTCCGACATCGGCATCAGCTTCGGCAAGCCGAAGATCGACCTCGACAAGCTGCGCGACTTCAAGCAGAACAAGGTCGTGGGTCAGTTCACCAAGGGCCTTGGCGGCATGGCCAAGCAGCGCAAGGTGCGTACGGTGCAGGGCGTCGGCAAGTTCGTCTCGCCCAATGAACTCGAAATCACCGGCGATGACGGCAAGACGCAGCTGCTGCGTTTCGAGCAGTGCATCATCGCGGCCGGTTCGCAGGCCGTGAAGCTGCCGAACTTCCCGTGGGACGATCCGCGCATCATGGATTCCACTGACGCGCTGGAACTGGCCGAGGTACCGAAGAAACTGCTCGTCGTCGGCGGCGGCATCATCGGCCTGGAGATGGCGACGGTGTATCGCGCGCTGGGCAGCGAAGTGACCGTCGTGGAATTCATGGACCAGCTGATGCCGGGTGCCGACAAGGACCTGGTCAAGCCGCTGGCCGATCGCCTGAAGAAGCAGGGCGTCATCGTCCATCTCAAGACGAAAGCCGCGAAGGTGGAAGCCTCCAAGTCCGGCATCACCGTCTCGTTCGAGGCGGCCGAAGCCGGCGCGACGCCCGCGCTGGAGAACGGCACATGGGATCGCGTGCTGGTCGCCGTCGGCCGCGCGCCGAACGGCAACAAGATCGACGCCGACAAGGCCGGCGTGCAGGTGACCGATCGCGGCTTCATCCCGGTCGATCGCCAGATGCGCACGAACGTGCCGCACATCTTCGCCATCGGCGACCTCGTCGGCCAGCCGATGCTGGCGCACAAGGCCACGCATGAAGGCAAGCTCGCCGCTGAAGTCGCGGCCGGCGAGAAGCGCGAGTGGGTTGCGCGTGTCGTGCCTTCGGTGGCGTATACGGATCCGGAAATCGCCTGGGTCGGCGTCACCGAAACCGAGGCGAAGGCCAAGGGCCTGCATGTTGGCGTGGGCAAGTTCCCGTGGGCGGCCTCCGCGCGCGCGGTGGGCATCGGCCGCGGCGAAGGCTTCACCAAGCTGATCTTCGACGAGAAGACGCATCGCATCATCGGCGGCGGCATCACCGGCGTGCACGCGGGCGACCTGATCAGCGAAGTCGCGCTCGCCATCGAAATGGGCGCCGAGGCCGGCGACATCGGCGCGACGATCCACCCGCACCCGACGCTCAGCGAAACGGTGGCGATGGCGGCCGAAGTCTACGAAGGCACCATCACCGACCTGTACATCCCGAAGAAGAAGTAACTCGGGACAGCAACTGCAACGAAACAGGCGCGGACTTCCGCGCCTGTTTCGTTTGCGTCGCAGGACGCCGGATCAGAACGAGAACGACACGCCCGCGACCGGACCCTTGAAGCGGTGGTCGAGGCCGAGCGAGCCATCGCGACCGCCGCGGCGTGCGTCGAGCTTGAACCAGTCGTAGCCCACGAACGCGCCGAACACCGGCGTGAAGCGGTATTCGACCGCCGCGTTCGCGCGCGAGATGCTGCCGTCGTAATCGCCGAAATCGCCCCAGTCGGCGTCCAGGTACTGGCCCTGCAGGTTGATCAGCCACTTCTCGCTCGGCGTGAACGTGAAGCGCGCACCGACCACCGGCGCATAGCCGTCTTCCTGGTCGCTGTCCTCGTAACGGTACGGCCCGGCTTCGGCGAGCAGCTTGCCGTCGAGCTTCGCCCACTCGGCACCGATCTGTAGGCCCATCTCGAAGGTGTCGGTATCCACCACCGCGTAGTCGTACATCAGGCTGGCCAGCGTGAACTCCACCTCGGCACGCGCGAAGCTGCCGGCCGGGATCGTGTACACGTCGTAGGACAGGTCGCGATCGAGCGTGGTGGTGTTTTCCTTGTCGTACTGGAAGTAATCAAACACCAGGCGCTGGCGATCGCTGAAGCGGAACGTGCCGTCGATGCGCGGCGACACTTCGTTGCTGCCGAAATCGAAGTCCTGGCTGTAGCGGTAGTCCTGCCCCATGAAGGTCGTGTTGGCAGTCAGTTCGCTGGAAGCATCGGCATCCATTGCGCCGATGCGAAGGGTGAATCGATCGTTCTGTTGCGCCTGCGCGGCGCCGGCGAGAAATACGGAAGACAGGGCCAACGCAAGGGCCAAACGCTTCAACTCCATCATCAGTCCACTCCATCGAGGCGATTGCGAGTGCGTAATGGAGCCTCAATGGACATGCAGCAGAAGTGAAAGCGCGCGCATCGCATGCGTTGATGTCGCGACGGTGCGTTCGAGCGCAAGCACGCTCACATGCGACTCACGCGCGCTGCATCGTCGTTGCGCAAGGTGGGAGTGACGTCGATGCGCAGTGCGCATCACTTCAGTGCGATGCACGACCAGACGTCAGCGATGAACAAGCGCGCACACAGCGCGGGTCGACACAAAAGGAGAAGCCCCGGCGCAAGCCGGGGCTTCGGAGGGCCCACCTAGACTGCCGTTGACGAGGAGAGAGCGTCGGCGGGCGATCGCTGGTTGGGACCGGGCAAGTCCGGAAAGGTTCCGCGCTTCGCGGCCGTCATCGAAAAACCGGACCGGCGTCACACTGCGACGGCGTCCGATTCCTGGTGCGGGGCAGCGTGCTGCCGGCGCGCCTCGATGCGCTTCCAGATCTTCTCGTGGAAGTGGAAGGCGACCGTGTTGCAGGCGGGCTCGACCAAGGCGAGGGCGCCGCCGACCCAGACGCTGCCCGTCATCAGATAGCCGACCATGAAGGCGACGCTGAAGTGGACGGCGGCGAAGCTGAAAGTCTTGGCCATGGGGAGAGTCCTTCCAATGAGAGTGGTTCTCATTATGTGGACGACTTCTGGCAGGTCCAATCGAATGATCCAGGCGCACTGATAGTCTCGGTCTATTGTTCGAGAAAAAGCCGCGGACGTCCGGAATCGTGCCGATTGGCCCGAATCCGGGCGAAATCCGGGCTTCGTGACTGGCGCCGGTTGCCCGGACTTAAGGGGACCTTTATACTTTTGCGGCTCTACCGGGCGCTTTGCGCCTGCCCCAGACCGACGAGTCCCGCGTGCACGATCCCTTGTCCGCAGGCCGCCGGCTGGCGTCGCGCGCGACTGCCTGGCAGGCCGCCGCGGCAGCGCTGGCCGCGCTGGCGTTCATCCCCCTCGGGGCGCCAATGGCGCTGGCGGCGGCGGTGGGCGGCGGTGCAGTCGTCGCAGGCGGACTGGTGGCGGCCCTGATGGCCCTGGGCGGCGGCATCCAGCCGGCCGGCATGGCGATGGGGCGGCTCCTGGCCGGGGTGATGTTGAAGTGGGTGGTGGTGTTTGGAGTTTTAACCCTCGGCCTGGCCGGGTTCAAGCTGCCGCCATTGCCGATGCTGGTGGGAGTGCTCGCGGCGACGCTGGCATTCGTACTGGCCAATCTTTTGAAACGATAAGGTGTCTTTCGTGAGCGAACAGACCGGTTCGGGCGGCCTGAACGAATACATCCAGCATCACCTGCAGCAGAACACGATCGAAGTGTTCGGCGGTGCGTTCCATATCGACACCTGGGCGGTGTCGCTGGTGCTGGGTCTGATCTTCATCGGCTGGTTCGCGTTCTTCGCGCGCAAGGCCACCGCCGGCGTGCCGTCCAAGGGACAGGCATTCGTTGAGCTGATCCTGGAGTTCATCGACGGCCAGGTGAAGGACAGCTTCCACGGCGACCGCCGTTCGATCACGCCGCTGGCGCTGACGATCTTCATGTGGGTCGTGCTGATGAACGGCATGGACCTGCTGCCGCTCGACCTGCCGGGCTGGTTGGTGAAGACGACCGCCGGTGCGGAAGTCGCGCATCACACCTATTTCCGCTGGGTCCCGACCGCCGACCTCAACACCACGCTCGGCCTGTCCGTCGTCGTGTTCTTCCTGATCCTCTACCACTCGGTGAAGGCCAAGGGCGGCTTCGGCTTCGGCAAGGAACTGCTGACCGCGCCGTTCCACGCGCACGGCACCGGCGCCAAGATCGCGCTGGCACCGGCGAACCTCGGCCTCAACGTCATCGAGTACCTCGTCAAGCCGGTCAGCCTGGCGATGCGACTGTTCGGCAACATGTACGGCGGCGAGCTGGTCTTCATGCTCATCGCCGGCCTGCTGGGCGGCGGCCTGCTGATGTTCGTGCCGGGCGTGCTGTTCAACACGGCGTGGGCCCTGTTCCACATCCTGATCGTGCTGCTTCAGGCCTTCATTTTCATGATCCTCACCGTCGTCTACATCGCCGGCGCGTACGAGAGTCACTGATTTCGCTTTACCGCTTCACCTTCCAAGCTTCACCTTCCTTAGTCGTCCAAACCAAAACGTTTCAGTAGGAGAAAACCATGGAATTCATCGCCAGTGTGCAGGGCCTGACCGCTATCGCGATCGGCATGATGGTCGGCCTCGGCGCGATCGGCGCGTGCCTCGGCATCGCGCTGATGGGCTCGAAGTTCCTTGAGTCGGCTGCCCGCCAGCCGGAACTGGTTCCGATGCTGCAGGGCCGCATGTTCCTGCTGGCCGGCCTGATCGATGCGGCGTTCATCATCGCGCTGGCCGTCGGCCTGCTGTTCGCCTTCGGCAACCCGCTGCTGGGCGCGCTGCAGACCGCCACTGGCGCCTGATCCCGGGCCGCAAGCCGATCTATTGAGCCGTCCGTGACCCGGGCGGCTCTCCCGGGCGTAACCGCCCGAAAGACAAGCGTTCCATCGGAGCTGTCATGAATATCAACATGACCTTCTTCGGCCAGATGATCACGTTCGCGATCCTCATCTGGTTCACGATGAAGTTCATTTGGCCGCCGCTGAACAAGGCGATCGAAGAACGTCAACAAAAGATTGCCGAGGGCCTGGCTGCTGCCGAGCAGAGCCAGAAGAACCTCGCGCAGGCACAGCAGAGCGTCGACGCCGAGCTGCGCAGCGCGCGTACGAAGGCCAACGAGATCATCGAGCAGGCGCACCAGCGCGCCAATCAGATCATCGACCAGGCCAAGAACGACGCGATCGCCGAAGCCAACCGACAGAAGTCGGCGGCCGAGGCCGAGATTGCGGCGGCATCGAACCGCGCCCGCGAGGAACTGCGCAAGCAGGTCTCCACGCTGGCCGTGACCGGCGCCGAAAAGCTGCTCAAGCGCGAAATCGACGCCAACGCCCACAAGGCGCTGCTCGACGAGCTGGCAGCCCAGCTTTGATCTGTGCACACGGCATCACCCAGGCTCGCTCGAGCGGAATGATCTGAAATGACCCAGGCCTTGACCCTCGCCCGTCCGTACGCACGTGCCGCCTTCGCGCTTTCGCGCGAGGGCGGTCGCACCGCTGCGTGGTCGCAGGCGCTCGCCTTCGCTTCGCGCGTGGCTGCCGATCCGCAGGCGCAGGCGCTGCTCGGCCACCCGCTGCTGAACCCTGTCGACGCGGTCGGCCTGCTTGCGCCGGACGGCGCCGATGAAGCCTTCACCCGCTTCCTCGGCTTGCTCGCCGACAACCGCCGCCTCGTGCTGCTGCCGGAAATCACCGGCCAGTTCGAAGAGCTGCGCGCCGAAGCCGAGCGCGTGGTCAAGGCGAAGGTCACCGCTGCGAGCGAGCTGCCGTCCGCCGAACTCGACGCCATCAAGGCCGCGCTGAAGAAGCGCTTCGGCCGCGAGGTCGAGATCGAGACGGCGGTCGATGCCTCGCTGATCGGCGGCGCCGTGATCGACGCGGGCGACGTGGTCATCGACGGCTCGCTGAAGGGCAAGCTCGAGCGCCTGCAGTCGACGCTGTCGCAATAACGAATTCATCTGCAATTCCGGTCTATGCCGGATCAAGGGACTCAACCCATGGCAACCACCACGCTCAACCCGTCCGAAATCAGTGAACTGATCAAGACCCGCATCGAGAAGGTCAAGCTGACCGCCGAAGCGCGCAACGAAGGCACCGTCACCTCGGTGTCGGACGGCATCGTGCGCATCTACGGCCTGGCCGACGTGATGCAGGGCGAAATGATCGAGCTGCCGAACAGCACCTACGCGCTGGCGCTGAACCTGGAGCGCGACTCGGTCGGCGCCGTGGTCCTGGGTGACTACGAGCACCTGCGCGAAGGCGACGTCGCCAAGACGACCGGCCGCATCCTCGAAGTGCCGGTGGGTCGCGAACTGCTCGGCCGCGTCGTGAACGCGCTGGGCGAGCCGATCGACGGCAAGGGCCCGATCGGCGCCTCGCAGACCGCTCCGGTGGAGCGCGTCGCCCCGGGCGTGATCTGGCGCAAGTCGGTCGACCAGCCGGTGCAGACCGGTTACAAGACCGTCGACGCGATGATCCCGATCGGCCGCGGCCAGCGCGAGCTGGTCATCGGCGACCGCCAGACCGGCAAGACCGCCCTGGCCATCGACGCGGTGATCAACCAGAAGGGCACGGGCATCAAGTGCGTGTACGTGGCGATCGGCCAGAAGGCCTCGACCGTCGCGAACATCGTGCGTCGCCTGGAAGAGAACGGCGCGCTGGCGCACACGATCGTCGTCGCCGCCACGGCGTCCGAATCGGCCGCCATGCAGTACATCTCGGCCTACTCGGGCTGCACGATGGGCGAGTTCTTCATGGATCGCGGCGAAGACGCGCTGATCGTGTACGACGACCTGTCCAAGCAGGCCGTCGCCTACCGCCAGATCTCGCTGCTGCTCAAGCGTCCGCCGGGCCGCGAAGCCTACCCGGGCGACGTGTTCTACCTGCACAGCCGCCTGCTTGAGCGCGCCGCGCGCGTGTCCGAGGAGTACGTCGAGAAGTTCACCAACGGCGAAGTGAAGGGCAAGACCGGTTCGCTGACCGCGCTGCCGATCATCGAAACGCAGGCCGGCGACGTGTCCGCGTTCGTGCCGACCAACGTAATCTCGATCACCGACGGCCAGATCTTCCTGGAAACCGACCTGTTCAACGCCGGCATCCGCCCGGCCGTGAACGCCGGTATCTCGGTGTCGCGCGTCGGTGGTGCGGCCCAGACCAAGATCATCAAGAAGCTCTCGGGCGGCATCCGCATCGCGCTCGCCCAGTACCGTGAGCTGGCTGCGTTCGCGCAGTTCGCCTCCGACCTGGACGAAGCCACCCGCAAGCAGCTCGAGCGCGGCCAGCGCGTCACCGAGCTGATGAAGCAGAAGCAGTACGCGCCGATGTCGATCGCGCTGCAGGCCCTGTCGATCTACGCCGTCAACGAGGGCTACCTCGACGACGTGCCGGTCAACAAGATCCTGGCGTTCGAAGAGGGCCTGCACGCCCACTTCGTCAACACGCAGGGCGAGCTGGTCAAGACGATCAACAGCACCGGCAACTGGAACGACGAGATCGAGGCGACCTTCAAGAAGGGCATCGCCGAGTTCAAGCAGACCGGCACCTGGTGAAGCCGTGATTCGTGATTCGGGATTGGTGATTCGCAAAAGCAGCACGCGGATCGCCGACCACACGAATCACGAATGACCAATCACGAATCACGAGCGAGCAGAGCGAGCGACAGATGGCAGGCGGACGCGAAATCAAATCCAAGATCAAGAGCGTGCAGAACACCCGCAAGGTGACGCGCGCGCTCGAGATGGTCTCGGCTTCCAAGATCCGCAAGGCGCAGGAACGCATGAAGGTCTCGCGTCCGTATGCGCGCGTGATGAAGCAGGTGATCGGCCACCTGGCGCAGGCCAACTCCGATTACCAGCATCCGTACCTGGTCGAGCGCCAGGACGTGAAGCGCGTCGGCTACATCATCGTTTCGTCGGACCGCGGCCTCGCCGGCGGCCTGAACAACAACCTGTTCCGCAAGCTGCTCGGCGAGTTCCGCAAGTGGCACGAGCAGGGCGTCGAGATCGATGTGGTCACCATCGGCCAGAAGGCTTCGGTCTTCTTCCGTCGCATCAAGGTCAACATGGTCGGTTCGGTCACCCACCTGGGCGACCAGCCGAAGCTGGAAGACCTGGTCGGCGTGGTCAAGGTGATGCTGGACGGCTACAGCAGCGGCAACCTCGACCGCGTGTTCGTCTGCTACAACGACTTCGTCAACACGATGACCCAGCGCGCGGCGTTCGACCAGCTGCTGCCGCTGCCGCCGTCGGAGACGCAGGTCGCCAGGCACGACTGGGACTACATCTACGAGCCCGATGCGGAGAGCGTGCTGAACCACGTGCTCAACCGCTACGTCGAGTCGCTGGTGTACCAGGCGGTGCTGGAGAACGTCGCGTCCGAGCATGCCGCGCGCATGGTCGCGATGAAGGCCGCCTCCGACAACGCCACCAAGCTGATCGGCACGCTGAACCTGGTCTACAACAAGGCCCGCCAGGCTGCGATCACGCAGGAAATCTCGGAAATCGTCGGCGGCGCCGCGGCGGTGTAAGGCCGTGATTGGTGATTCGGGATTGGTGATTCGTTAGAAGCAGCGTTTCGCGCTCGACCGAATCACGAATCACCAATCACGAATCACAACGAATCAATCGGGCGACGCAAGCCGCCGAAACGAACAAAGTTAATCGGAGCAACCACAATGAGTCAGGGCAAGATCGTTCAGATCATCGGCGCCGTCGTCGACGTCGAGTTCCCGCGCGAGTCCGTGCCGAAGGTGTACGACGCGCTGAAGGTCGACAACACCGCCATCACGCTCGAAGTCCAGCAGCAGCTCGGTGACGGCGTCGTCCGCACCATCGCCCTGGGCTCCACCGACGGCCTGAAGCGCAACCTGGTCGCCACCAACACCGGCCGCGCGATCGCGGTGCCGGTCGGCGCCGGCACGCTGGGCCGCATCATGGACGTGCTGGGCAACGCCATCGACGAAGCCGGCCCGGTGCAGGCTGCCGATCATTGGGAAATCCACCGCGCGGCCCCGACGTACGAAGACCAGTCCTCGGCCAACGAGCTGCTGGAAACCGGCATCAAGGTCATCGACCTGATGTGCCCGTTCGCGAAGGGCGGCAAGGTCGGCCTGTTCGGCGGCGCCGGCGTCGGCAAGACCGTCAACATGATGGAACTGATCAACAATATCGCCAAGGCGCACTCGGGTCTGTCCGTGTTCGCCGGCGTGGGCGAGCGTACCCGCGAGGGCAACGACTTCTACCACGAGATGAAGGACTCCAACGTCCTCGACAAGGTGGCGATGGTGTACGGCCAGATGAACGAGCCGCCGGGCAACCGCCTGCGCGTCGCGCTGACCGGCCTGACGATGGCCGAGTACTTCCGCGACGAGAAGGACGCCTCGGGCAAGGGCCGTGACGTGCTGCTGTTCGTCGACAACATCTACCGCTACACGCTGGCCGGTACGGAAGTGTCGGCACTCCTGGGCCGCATGCCGTCGGCGGTGGGTTACCAGCCGACGCTGGCCGAGGAAATGGGCGTCCTGCAGGAGCGCATCACCTCGACCAAGACCGGTTCGATCACCTCGATCCAGGCCGTGTACGTGCCCGCGGACGACCTGACCGACCCGTCGCCGGCGACCACCTTCGCACACCTCGACGCCACCGTCGTGCTGTCGCGAAACATCGCCTCGCTGGGTATCTACCCCGCCGTGGACCCGCTCGACTCCACCTCGCGCCAGCTCGATCCGAACGTGATCGGCCTGGAGCACTACGAAGTCGCGCGCAAGGTGCAGTCGACGCTCCAGAAGTACAAGGAGCTGAAGGACATCATCGCGATCCTGGGCATGGACGAGCTGTCTGAAGAAGACAAGCAGGCCGTGTCGCGCGCCCGCAAGATCGAGCGCTTCTTCTCGCAGCCGTTCCACGTGGCCGAAGTCTTCACCGGTTCGCCGGGCAAGTACGTGTCGCTGAAGGACACCATCCGCGGCTTCAAGGGCATCGTGGAAGGCGAGTACGACCACCTGCCGGAGCAGGCGTTCTACATGGTCGGCGGCATCGAGGAAGCGGTCGAGAAGGCCAAGAAGATCACCGGTTGATCGGTTGATCTTGTTCCCTCTCCCATCGCGGCGCCCGAAAGGTGCGCGAAGGTGAGAGGGTCAGGGTGGAGGCTCTGCTTCCGCCCTCACCCCAACCCTCTCCCGCAGGCGGGAGAGGGGGACGCAGAAGAAAGGCACGTTCTCCATGGCATCCACGATTCGTTGTGACATCGTCAGCGCCGAGCAGGAAATCTTCCACGGCGACGCCGAGCTGGTGGTCGCCACCGGTGAAATCGGCGAGCTCGGCATCGCGCCGAAGCACGCGCCGCTGATTACCCGCCTGAAGCCGGGCAAGGTCGTGGTGACCCTGCCGGGTGGCGAGCAGCTGGACTTCGCGATCTCGGGCGGCATCCTCGAGGTGCAGCCGACGGTCGTCACCGTGCTGGCCGACACCGCCGTGCGTGCGCAGGACATCGACGAAGCCGCCGTCCGCGACGCGAAGGAAGAAGCCGAGCGGATCCTGTCGAAGAAGGATCCGAAGATGAGCATGGAAGAAGCCCAGAGCCAGCTGGCCATGAGCATCGCCCAGCTCAGCGCGCTGGAGCGCCTGCGCAAGAACATGAAGCACTGACGGCAACGCTGCGGGATCGCTGCGCGCAGCCCGCTCGATGCACAGAAGGCGACGGAGACCCCGTCGCTTTTTTGTTTGGCCTCGCCGGCGAGCGGCGTACGCGACTACCGCCGATACACCCAGTGCCGCGACAGCACGAAGCCGATCGCCGCGACCGTCATGTCGATCGCCGGCTTCGCCAACCACGCCCAACGCAGGCCGACGGCGTCGTCGATGTGCCCCACCGCCCAGGTGCTGATCGCTGTCGTCGCGAGCCACATCAGCGCGAAGCGCGCGAACTGCCGGCCACCGAGCGCCGTCTCGTCGCTGGCGAACGTGAACCGGCCGTTCGCCCAGAATCCGATCGCCGCGCCGCTGATCCGTCCAATGATGTTCGCCGGTTCCACCAGCAGCCCCGACGCGCTGAGCGCGACGAACACGGCCCCAGTCCACGAGCAGCTGCACGCCGCCGACCACGACGTAGCGGCCGCCTTGCCGGGCGAGGGTCGAACGATCGGGGCGGTTACGCATGACGCGATTCTAAGCGAGGCCCGCGCGCGTCCCTGCACGCGACCCACACGCACGGCGCGTTGCGTTTCGCATTGATAAGATCCCCGCGGTCGCGTCCACGAGTCCCTCATCGCATGAACCCGCTCCACGTCGTCATCCTCGCCGCCGGCGAGGGCAAGCGCATGAAGTCCGCCACGGCCAAGGTGCTGCAGAAGATCGCCGGCAAGCCGATGCTGGGTCACGTGATCGACACCGCGCGCCAGCTCGGCGCCGCCGGCATCCACATCGTCTACGGCCACGGCGGCGAGCAGGTGCGGGCCGCGTTCGCCGACCAGACCGATCTCCACTGGACCGAGCAGGAGCAGCGCCTGGGCACCGGCCACGCCGTGCAGCACGCGATGCCGTCGGTGCCGGTCGATGCGCGCGTGCTGGTGCTGTACGGCGACGTGCCGCTCATCACCGCCGAGACGCTGCGGCGTCTGCTCGCCGCGGAAGGCCGCATCGCGGTGCTGGTCGCCGATCTCGACGATCCCACCGGTTACGGCCGCATCGTGCGCGATCCGCAGGGCCGCGTGGGCCGCATCGTCGAACACAAGGACGCCGACGACGAGCAGCGCGAGATCCGCACCGTCAACACCGGCATCCTCGTCGCCGACGGCGAGGCATTGCGCCGCTGGCTGCAGCACCTGGGCAACGACAACGCGCAGGGCGAGTACTACCTCACCGATGTCTTCGCCTCTGCCGCCGCCGAGTTCAACGCGGCCGAGATGGTGCACGTCGTCGATCCGATCGAAGTCGAAGGCGCGAACGACGCTTGGCAGCTCGCGCAGCTGGAGCGCGCGTTCCAGCGTCGCGCCGCGCGTGCGCTGTGTCTGCAGGGTGCACGACTGGCCGATCCGTCGCGTTTCGACCAGCGTGGTGAAGTGCGCGTGGGCCATGACGTGGAGATCGACGTCGACGTCGTGCTCGAAGGAAAGGTCGTGCTCGGCGACGGCGTGCGCATCGGTCCGTTCTGCCGCCTCAAGGACGTCACCCTCGGCCCGGGCACCGAAGTCCGCGCCCACTGCGATCTCGATGGCGTGATCGTCGAAGGCGCCGCGCAGATCGGCCCGTACTCGCGCCTGCGTCCGGGCACCGTGCTCGCCGATGGCGTGCATGTCGGCAACTTCGTCGAGACCAAGAACGCGCGCATCGGCGTCACCAGCAAGGCCAATCACCTCACCTATCTGGGCGACACGGTCATCGGCGCGGGCGTGAACGTCGGCGCAGGCACGATCACCTGCAACTACGACGGCGTGAACAAGTCGACGACGACGATCGAGGACGGTGCGTTCATCGGTTCGAATTCCTCGCTGGTCGCGCCGGTGACGATCGGTCGCGAGGCGACGATCGCTGCCGGCTCCGTCGTGACGCGCGATGCGCCCGAAGGCAAGCTCACGGTCGCGCGCGCGCGGCAGGCGACGATCGAAGGCTGGCAGCGCCCGAAGAAGAAGCCGAAGGCCTGACTTCGCATCGACGCGGGTGAGGGCACTTCACCCGACTCGCTCGCCGCACATAGCGTCATCCCGGCGAAAGCCGGGACCCAGGCCCGCGCCGTGGGAAGTTTGCGGTGCTTTCGCCTCTATGACGAACGCCGACTGCGGATGCCTTGATAGCCTGGATCCCGGCTTTCGCCGGGATGACAGGTTTCACGCGATGACACATAAGGTGCGCGGCAGCGCGTCACCAGCGAACGGCGCGCCTCACTCCACCGGCAGCGTCAAACTCACCGTCAGCCCGCCGCCATCGCGATTGGCCAGGCCGATGCGGCCGCCATGGGCTTCGCAGATCTCGCGCGCCAGCGCCAGGCCCAGGCCGCTGCCGGTGCGCTTGGTGGAATAGAACGGCACCAGCGCGTTCGCGAGCACCGCGTCCGACATGCCCGGCCCGCGATCGCTCACCTCCACGCGCACGACGCGGCCGGCCTGTCGCACGCTCAGGGTCACGTCGCTTTCGTTAGAGCCCGACTCGTGCGCATTCTTCAGGACGTTGATCAGCGCCTGTTCGACCTGCGCCGCGTCGAAGCGCGCCGGTTCGCTTGGGATCGGGCCGCGATGGAAGCCGTAATGCTGCTGCAGTCGCGACAGGAACGGCGCCCAGTCCACCGATTCCAGCTCCGGCACCGGCAGCTTGGCGACGCTGGAATAACCGCGCAGGAAGCCGTGCAGATGCCGCGCGCGTTCCTCGATGGTTTCGAAGATGCGGCCAAGCTTCTCGTAATCCTCGCGACGCAGCAGTTCCGCACCGGAATGCGCCAGTGACGTGATCGGCGCCAGCGAATTGTTGAGCTCGTGGCTGATCACGCGGATCACCTTCTTCCACGTCGCCACTTCCTGCCGGTTCAACTCGGCCGTGAGGCGCTTGAACATGTAGAGCGTGTGCACGCGGCCGTTGAGGTGGAAGTCGCGGCGCGCGAGGTGGTAGGTCTCTTCCTGCCCGGCGTGTTCGAAGCTGAAAAGCCGGTCGCGGCCTTCGCCCAGCGCTTCGCGCAGCGGCGCCGGCGTGTGCTCCATCAGCTGCGGGAACTTGAGGCCTTCGACCTTGCGGCCGTCGTGGAAGAGCTGGCGCGCGGCGAGGTTGCCGTACACGATCGCGCCGCGGCTTTCGATCAGCAGCAGCGCGGTCGGCGTGTTCTGCACCACGGTGTCCAGCAGCAGTTCGCGCTGGAACAGCGACTGGCGCTCGTCGCGCAACACTCGGCCCAGTTCATTGTGCGCTTCGACCAGGTCGTCGAGCTCATCGTGCGAGCGGCGCGTGACGCTGAAGCTGAAATCGCCATCGCGGAAACTGGCGACCGAACCGGAGAGCGCGCGGAACAGGCTCAGCTGTCGCGCGAGGTAGCGCTGCGCGATCAACGGTGCGACCAGCGCACACACCACCAGCGTGAGGCTCGCGCCGAGCAGCGCATTGCCCAGCCAGTCGATCAGCAGCGCGCACAACCCGACGGCGCCCAGCATTGCCGCGAACAGCAGCAGCGCGAGCTTTCCGGCCATCGAGAAGTGGCGCTTCGGCGCGTCCATCGCATCACCGCGCGATGCCGAGCTTGTCCAGCCGGCGGTACAGCGCCTGACGACTCAGGCCGAGGTCCGCCGCCGCCTGGCTCATCACGCCACCGGCGCGTTGCAGCGCGGCTTCGATGGCGTCGCGATCGGGTTCGCCATCGTGCGTGCGCGGCGCGGGCGGCGACGCTGCGAGGCCGAGCTCCTCCGCGTCGATGACATCGGCCGAACCCAGCAGCAGCGCACGCTGGATCGCGTTCTTCATCTCGCGCACGTTGCCCGGCCACGCATGCCGCAGCAGCGCGCCGCGCGCGGCATCGCTGAGGCGACGCCGGCCTTCGAGGAAGTGCTCGGCCAGCGGCAGGATGTCGCCGCGACGCTCGGCCAGCGGCGGCACGCGAAGTTCGATCACGTTGAGGCGGTAATACAGGTCTTCGCGGAACGTGCCGGCGCGGATCATCGCGGGAATGTCGGCGTTGGTGGCGGCGATCACGCGCACTTTCACCTGCCGCTCGCGGTTGGACCCCAGGCGCTGGAAGCGGCCGGTTTCGAGCACGCGCAGCAGCTTCATCTGCCCGGCCGGCGGCAGGTTGCCGATCTCGTCCAGCAGCAGCGTGCCGCCGTCGGCCGCTTCGAACTTGCCTTCGCGCGCCTTGTTGGCGCCAGTGTAGGCACCGGCCTCAGCGCCGAACAGCTCGGCTTCGATCAGCTCCGACGGCAACGCGCCGCAGTTGAGCGTCACGTACGGACCTTCGCGCACCGACGAATTGGCCTGGATGATCTCGGCGATGCGCTCCTTGCCGGCGCCGTTCGGGCCGGCGATGAGCACCGGCACGTCGGCCCGCGCGACGTGGCACGCCAGGCTCACCACGCGTTCGCTCGCGGGATCGGCGAACACGACGCCGCGCAGATCGTACTGGCGCTCCAGTTCCTGCCGGCGACGACGTTCGCCATCACGGTGCTGCGCGAGCGCGCGGTTCGCCTCACCCAGCTCCAGCAGGTTGGTGACCGTGGTCATCAGCTTGTGGTCGTCCCACGGCTTGCCGAGGTAATCGGCGGCGCCGGCTTTCACCAGTGCGACCGCCGATTCCAGCCGCGTCCACGCGGTGAGCAGGATGATCGGCAGGTCGGGGAAGCGGTCGCGGATCGTGCGGAACAACGCGATGCCTTCCTCGCCGGACGTGGTGTCGGCGGTGAAGTTCATGTCCTGGATCACCAGGTCGATGGTTTCGCGTTCGAGCAGTTGCAGGCCTTCGTCCGGCGACTCCGCGCTGAGCACGCGCAGGTCGGCCAACGAGAACAGCACGTCCAGCGCGACGTGCACCGCGTGGTTGTCGTCGATGACGAGGATGGTCCGCATGAGCCTTAGGGTAGCAGTGGGCCGACATGACGCGGCGGCCGTCCCGGAGAGAGTGGGAACGGCCGCCGCCGGTTACGAGGTTCCTGCGGACGCACGGCGCCCGGCGATCACACCGTACGCGTGGCCACCGCCGGCGAGACGCGGGAGGCGCGCGTGGCCGGGCCGAACACGGCCAGCTGGCCGAGCAGCAGCACGGTCAACGCTCCCAGCGGCGCGTAGTACCACGCCAGGCGCGGCAGCTCGTAGTGCTTCATCAGCCAGAGGTTGAAGCCGTAGGTGAGCAGCAGGCCGAGCGCGATGCCCACGCCCACCACGATCACGTTCTCGATCATGAAGTAGCGGCGGATGTCGAAGCGGCGAGCGCCCAGCGCACGACGCGTACCGATCTGCTTCACGCGACGCGTCACCCAGAAGCTGACCATGCCGACGATGCCCAGGCCCGTCACCGCGAGCAGCGAGAAGATCACCGTGGTCAGCACGATGGTCATCGCGCGGTCCTGGCGATAGCTCTCGCCGCGCACTTCCTCCACCGATTGCAGGCCGCGCACGATGCGCCCGGTGTTGATCTCGCCGAGCTTGCGTTCGGCTTCCTTCATGATCTCGTCGCGACGCGACGCATCGGTGCGAATGAGGTAACGCGCGGAGTTGTCGAACTCGCCGTCCTGGTACTGCGGCACAAGCAGCGCGTGCTCGACCTTGTCCCAGCCCACCCACGGCGCCTGCAGGCGCTCCACAATGCCCACGATCGTGCTCGACGAACCCTTGCCGCCCAGGCCGCTGTAGATCGGCTTGCCCAGCGCGTTGCCGTCGGGGTACAGCTGGTCGGCGAGCGCCTGCGTGACGATCACCGAGTTCGGCGTGCCCTTGTCGTCGCGGCTGCGGTAGCTCACGTCGTCGGCGGTGAAGTTGCGGCCGGCCACCAGGTGCACGCCCAGCGTGTTCACGCCGTGGTCGTCCACGATGTAGATCGAGGTCGGCGTGTTCTTGCGCTGGTCTTCCGGCGCGCTTTCCGGAAGCGTCGTGATGCCTTCGCTCCAGCCGCCGTTGGACAGCGGCACGGAGTTGATCGTGGTCGCATCGATCACGCCCGGAATCGAACGCAGCGCGTCCAGGTCCTGGCGCAGGCTGCCGCGCAGGTCGAAGTCAGGTGCGAAGCCGAGGCTGGTGATGGTGAACAGCGCCTTCTCGTCCATGCCGCTGGGACGGTTCACCTTCTCGATGCGCTGCAAAATGATGAAGACGCTGTTGCACACGATGGCCAGCGTGATGGCGACCTGCAGCGCGATCAGCAGCAGGCCGGTCTTGTTGCGCATGAGCGCATTGAGGATCGGTCGGAATTCCATGGTGGTGTCCTCGGCTTACTGCGTCTTCAACTGCGTGGCCGGCTGCACCTGGCAGGCGCGCCACGTCGGATAAAGGCCGGCGATCAGGCTGGCGACCAGTGCGATCAGCAGCGACAGGCCGACCATCACCCAGTCCAGTTCGGCCAACCGTTCGATCGATGTGCCTGCATAGAGCTTGCGCAGCGCCAGCAATCCGAGCCCCGTCAGCACCAGTCCGAGCAGGCCGCCGGCGATGCCGACGAGTCCCGATTCGGTCAGGTACTGGGCGAACACCGCCGGCTTGCTCGCGCCCACTGCGCGACGCAGGCCGATTTCCGGCGCCTTGCCCATGAACTTCGCCAGCAGCAGGCCCACGGTGTTGATCAGGCACACGGCGAAGAACGCGAACGCCAGCCACACCTGCGTGCGGACGTCGCGACCGACCACGCGCTGCGCTTGCAGGAATTCGGACACCGTGTACACGCGGTTGTTGACCGGACGCGCGAAGCGGCCGGCCTTCTTCTGCTCGCCGACGTAGTCGTTGAGGAAGCCCAGGTACCGCTGCGCATCGGCTTCATCCTTGACCTGCACCCACATGTCGATCCAGATGCAGTCCGATGCCAGCAGCCCTTCGTAACCGGGCTCGGAATCCTTGTAGCAGCTGTTGTTCGAGTTGCTGTTGAGCTTCTTCTCGATGCCGAACGAGAACGGCACGAACACCGACTGCGGATCGTTGAAGGCGCCGTTGGAGACGTGGTACACGCGCGGCGTCGGGCGCCATTTGTCGAGCACGCCCACGACGGTGAAGTCCTCGCCGCCCAGGCGCACCTTGCGGCCGACGCTGTTCTCGCCGCCGAAGAGCTTGTCGTTGGTCTCCGCATCGATCACCGCCACGCGCGCGGCGCTGCGGTCTTCGGCCGGCGTCCAGCCGGTGCCGTAGCGGAAGGGCGGCTCGAAGATCGGGAAGAAGCCCGACGTGGTGAACAGCGCTTCGACCATGTACGGCTTGATCTCGCGCTTCTCCGGTTCCAGCGGAAGCACGTTGGGGAAGAACGCCGCCTCGTGCTCGGCCTTGTGCGCGTTCACCAGGTTGTTGGCGTCCTGGTAAGTCATCAGCTCCGGCGGTTCGGTCGGGTAGTCCTCGTCCCAGGGCTCGTTGACGTCCCAGTTGTCCAGCTGCACGCGGCGCACCTGTTCGTCCTTGTAGGACATCGGGTTGCTTCCCATCATGTGCAGCACGGTCATCGAGGTCATCGACATGCCGATGCCCAGCGCGATGGCCGCGACCATGAGGGCGGTGAGGATGCGGTTCCGCTTGAGCGAGATGGCCGCCAGTCGCAGGTAGTAGGTGAACATGGGTGCGTTCCTCAGCCGGCCGTGACGGTGGCGGAGTGCGCGGCGGCGTGGACTTCACCGCCCAGGCGCGGCGCGTCGTCCAGGTCGGTCACCTGGCCGTCGATGATGTGCACGTTGCGCTGCGAGCGCGCGGCCAGTTCCGGATCGTGCGTCACCATCACGATCGTGGTGCCCTGCGCGTGGATCTCCTCCAGCAGTTCCATCACGCCGCGCGCCATCAGTGAGTCGAGGTTGCCGGTGGGTTCGTCGGCGAGCAGCAGGCGCGGCGAGCCGGCCAGCGCACGCGCGATCGCCACGCGCTGCTGCTGGCCGCCCGACAGTTCCGACGGGTAATGCTTCATGCGCGACGACAACCCCACGCGACCCAGTGCGTGCTCGATGCGCTCCTTGCGCTCGCCCGCGCCCATGCGGCGATAGCGCAGCGGCACGTCGACGTTGTCGAACAGGTTCAGGTCGGGGATCAGGTTGAAGCCCTGGAAGATGAAGCCGATCTTCTCGTTGCGCAGGCGCGAACGCGCGTTGTCGTCCAGGCCCTTCACCGATACGCCGTCGAGCAGGTAATCGCCGTCGTTGAAGTCCTCCAGCAGGCCGGCGATGTTGAGGAACGTCGTCTTGCCCGAGCCCGACGGCCCGGTGACGGCGACGAACTCGCCTTCGCGCACGTGGATGTCGAAGCTGCGCAGCGCGTGCGTCTCGATCATGTGCGTGCGGTAAACCTTGCTCAGGTGGGTCATCTTCAACATGGCGGGCTCCTGGGTCGTTCTGTTCGTGCGTGCGGTGATGCGGATAGGGTGGGATGCGTGAAGCCGGTCAATCGTTGACCATCACTTCGTCCGCGCCGTTGAACGCGGTGGTGTCGGAAATCACGATGCGGTCGCCGGGCTTCAGGCCCGAAAGCACTTCCACGTCGGACAGGCTGCTGGCGCCGGTGGTGATCGCGGTCTTGATCGCGGTGTCGCCATCGAGCTTGTAGGCGACGCGGCCGCCGCCGGTGTCGAGGAACGGGCCGCGCTGCACCATCAGCACGTTCGGCTTCTCCTCGATCATCACGCGTGTGCTCACGCGCTGGTTCTGGCGAAGGCCGGTGGGGCGCTTGTTGTCGGGCTGCTGATCGGCGAAGCGCAGGCGCGCCATCACCTGGCCGTTCACCACTTCAGGCGACACCGACTGCAGCACGCCGTTGTACTTCTGCCCGCCGTAGCTGATCTCCGCGCCCATGCCCAGGCGCAGGTCGTCGGCGTAGCTCTCCGGCACCGGCAGTTCGACTTCCAGCTCGCGCAGGTCCACCACCACCAGCAGCGGCTGGTTGAGCGGCACCACCGTGCGGTCGGTGATGTTCACCGTGCCGACCATGCCGTCCACGGGCGAGCGGATGTTGAGTTCGTCCACCTGGCGCTGCAGCTCGTCGACGATCGCCTGCTGGCGCTGGGCGAGCAGGTGCTTGTTGCGCGTGTCCAGCCCGGCGCCGCGATCCTGCAGGCCGTAGTCGTGCTGCGCGTGCGTCAGGCCGATGTCGGCCTTCTTCAGCGTGTCCTGCGCGCGGGCCACTTCGATGCTCGACACCGCGCCGCCGTCGAAGCCCTTCTGGCTTCGTTCCAGGTCGCGCAGCGCGGCAGTGCGGTCGATCTCCGCCTGGTCCAGCGCCTTCTGTGCCGTGGAGCGCGCCAGCTGCGCGTCGAGCGCCGCGCGGCTGGCCTCGGCCTGTAGGCTCGCCAGCGTGGACTGCTCCTGCACCAGCTTGCTGCGCAGCTCGGGGCTGTCGATCACCGCCAGCGTCTGGCCCTGCTTGATGGTGTCGCCGGCGCGCACCTTCAGCGTCACGGTGCCGGCGGCCGGCGCGTACAGCGTCGGGCTGACGGCCGCGACCATGCGGCCTTGCACCGAAACGTCCCGCACCAGCGTGCCGCGATGCACTTCGGCCGTGCGCAGGCGCTCGCCGCTGACCGACTGCCCGGCGCCCAGCCAGCGACCCAGCGTCGGCACGCTCAGCGCCACCAGGAGCAGGGCCGCCACGCCGCCGCCGATGAGCAGCTGCTTGCGGCGCGGGTTCGCAGGGGACGCGGCGAGGACGCGGTCTTGGGCGGAGGTGTCGCGGATCATGCGGTCGTCAGGTGATGGAAGCTCACCTGAACAAGCAGATCGCGTGCCAATCTCGCGCCCCTTTGGATTCAACCACTTGCGCGCGCCAGCACCTGTCCGGAGTGTCCGCGCGGACAGTTCCGTGTCCGCCGTACAGCGGCCTTCGCGTACCTCCCGCTAAACTGCTTTCCGTTCCGGAAATCCCCTTCGAACCAGGAGTACGGCTGCATGTGCGGAATTGTGGGAGCGATCGCCGATCGCGACGTGGTGCCGGTGCTGATCGAAGGCCTGAAGCGCCTGGAATACCGCGGCTACGACTCTGCCGGCATTGCCGTCCTGGACGGTGAACAGGTCCGCCGCGTGCGCCGCACCGGCCGCGTGTCTGAGATGGAAACGGCCGCCCAGTCCGAAGGCTTCCACGCCCGGCTCGGCATCGGCCACACCCGCTGGGCCACGCACGGCGGCGTGACCGAAGCCAACGCGCACCCGCACGTCTCCTTCGGCGAACTGGCCGTGGTGCACAACGGCATCATCGAAAACCACGACGAGCAGCGCGAAGCCCTGCGCGCCCGTGGTTACGTCTTCGAGTCGCAGACCGACACCGAAGTCATCGCGCACCTGATCCACTTCCACCAGTCGCAAGGCGCCGACCTGCTGGCCGCCGTGCAGAAAGCCGTGCACGAACTCGTGGGCGCCTACGCCATCGCCGTGGTCAGCAAGCGCGAGCCCGGCCGCCTCATCGCCGCGCGCATGGGCTGCCCGCTGCTGGTGGGCCTGGGCGAAGGCGAGAACTTCATCGCCAGCGACGTGTCCGCAATCCTGCAGGCAACGCGCCAGGTGATCTTCCTGGAAGAAGGCGACACCGCCGAAGTCACGCGCGAGTCCGTGCGCGTGTTCGACGCCAGCGGCGCCGCCATCGAACGCGAAGTGCACGTGTCCGACGTCTCGCTCGCCTCGCTGGAGCTGGGCCCGTACCGCCACTTCATGCAGAAGGAAATCCACGAGCAGCCGCGCGCCATCGCCGACACCATCGAGGCGGTGATGGACGCCAACGCGTTCAACGCGCTGCTGTTCGGCGCCGATGCCGAACACGTCCTGCGCGACGTGGAAGGCGTGCAGATCCTCGCCTGCGGCACCAGCTACTACGCCGGCCTCACCGCGCGTTACTGGATCGAAGCCATCTCCGGCCTGCCGTGCTCGGTCGAAATCGCCAGCGAATACCGCTACCGCAAGGCCGTCGCTAACCCGAAGCATCTCATCGTCACCATCTCGCAGTCGGGCGAAACGCTCGACACGATGGAAGCGCTGAAGTACGCCAAGTCGCTGGGCCACGACCGCACGCTGTCCATCTGCAACGTGCCCGAAAGCGCCATCCCGCGCGCCAGCCGGCTGGTGTACTACACGCGCGCCGGCGCCGAGATCGGCGTGGCGTCCACCAAGGCGTTCACCACGCAGCTGGTGGCGCTGTTCACGCTGGCCGCCACGCTGGCCAAATTGCAGAACCGCCTGAGCGTGGAGCAGGAAGGCCAGTACCTGGACGCGCTGCGCTTCCTGCCCGGCAGCGTGCAGCACGCGCTGAACCTGGAACCGCAGGTCACCGCCTGGGCCGAGCGTTTCGCGCCCAAGCAGCACGCGCTATTCCTCGGCCGTGGCGTGCATTACCCCATCGCACTGGAAGGCGCGCTCAAGCTCAAGGAAATCTCCTACATCCACGCCGAAGCCTACCCGGCCGGCGAACTCAAGCACGGCCCGCTCGCGCTGGTGGATGCCGCCATGCCGGTGGTGGTCATTGCCCCCAACGACACCCTGCTGGAGAAGGTGAAGTCCAACATGCAGGAAGTGCGCGCCCGCGGCGGCGAGCTGTTCGTCTTCACCGACGAGGACAGCCAGTTCGGCCCGTCCGAAGGCGTGCACGTGATCCGCGCCCCACGCCACGTCGGCGTGCTGTCGCCGGTGGTGCATGCCATCCCCGTGCAGCTGCTGGCGTACCACGCCGCACTGGCGCGCGGTACCGACGTGGACAAGCCCCGTAACCTGGCGAAGTCGGTGACGGTGGAGTAACGCCGGACCGAATGCGGTGCTTGGGAACGGCCCTCCTTTGCGAGGGCCGTGTTCTTTTTGGCGGGATGTTAATGTCCGCTTTCGACCCGAAGCGGACATCGCAATCGATCGGAGAATGAAGATGAAGTTGATCGCTAGGGATACGACGGGTACCGAAGTGATCGAGCGTGATGGACGCTACTTCGTCCGCTACGACGCAGGGTCTCACCAGGTAACTTGGCGCGAGGATGAGATCTCGGCTGATGATCTCGACGTGATTCGCTCCAGCTCCGAAGGGATCGAGATCGTGCTGCGGGCCGTTCAACGAAGGCTGCTTGCCGCGGGCATCGATCCATATCGCGCAAACTGGACGCCAGCGCACTGATCTCGCCGAAACGTCCGCTCCTGGCCGATAGCGGACGCTCGGCCGGGACGGCTGGCGGCCGGGCTGCTAATGTCCGCTATCGACCCATAGCCGACGAGCAACGGCGCCCAGTCCCGAGGCACCAGGGGAGACGGATGAAAGATGCCTTGATTGTCATCGCGCTGTTGGTCTTCGTTGCGGCGCTCGCCTTTGCAAAGTTGGGAATGCAGTTCTCGAACGGCACCGGCATCGTTTACCACTTGATAAACAGGGGCTTCGATAGGTCAGCTCAGATCGGTCTGGTACTGACAGTGCTCATCGGTGTGGGCAGCTACCTGTACAAGAAGGGACGCAAAGGGGACTGAGCGCAGTACTCAACGAGCAGGTCCGAAGGTCCGCTTCTGGCCGTTGGCGGACATTCGTCCTGTGGGCTCCTTGAGGGCGATGCCAATCTCCTCTGTCGATCCATGCCGGACAGGGCCCGGCACGACCAGGTGGGACTGGTGATGCGTTAGGCTGGTACGGGACGACACACCCGTGGGGGCAGCATGTTTCGCGCGGCACGCGGCGCATTGATCTTGATGTTCTGGCTGATGGCCGGTGGCATGCTGCTGGCCGGCGGCGAGCCGCCGCTAGGCGTTCTGCTCGCACTCGCCGGAATAACGTTGCCGCTCGTCACGGCCAATCGTGCACTGGACAATGCGCGTAAGCGCCAAGGAAAGGCGAACGACTTCACCACCACTTGGGAAGACGTGGACAACTTGAGCTCGCGCGACGTTGTTGTGCACGTTGTCTCGCTGCTGATCGGTGTCGGCATGATTGTGGCTGCCGTTACGCTTTCAAGCGCGGGCACTTAGAACTCCTTTGCCGAGGAGTTTTCGACGGAGTCCCGGGAGCAGCTTGAGCGCGGCGCTGGGGTGGTCACCAGTCTTCAACCCAACGTCCGCTCTTGGCCGATAGCGGACGTTCGGCTGGCTGGCGTCGTCACCACACTGCTAATGTCCGCTTTCGACCCAAAGCGGACATTACGGGGGGCGCATGTTTGGATGGCGAAGGAAGAAGGCTCAACCACCGAGCGAACCGAGTGCCAAGTTCCCGCCGGTGCCCGACTGGCAGCCTTCGATCGTGCAGCCCCTGGAGTCGATCGAAGACCGTGTCAGGTACTACACAGACGGCAAGCGGGACTTCGCCTTGTTCGCTAATGGAACGTTCGTCCTGCTACCGGTGGGCTTAAGCGAAGCGCAGGCCGAAGCCTTCGCATTGGCCGCGCTCGACGAAGTCTTTCATGCGCACCCCGATATGCGGCCGGTAGCGATGGACGATGGCAACATCCTAATTGGGTACAAGAACGACATCACGGCGAACGTGGTGCTCAGCGACGTCGTGGCGGCAAACTGGACTGAGATCGAGGCGCAGCATCAACGTGCCTTGGCCAAGCACGAGGTGCTCATGACTCCCCTCGGGCAGAACAAGTTCGATGCCTTTGGAATCAAGGCGCTTTTCGGGCGCTGTTTTATGTTTATGGATGCCCAGCGGCCGCGTGTACTGAAGGTCGTTCGGCACGCGACCTGACTTCAGCGAGTGGTTTCGGCTCACATCCCTTCGATGACCGCTTCTGGCCGAAAGCGGACCTCGTCCGGACCAGCCCGCTACGGCGGTGGTAATGTCCGCTTCCGACCCGAAGCGGACATCGGACGTTCTGAATCGAGGGGGAGCAGATGAACGAAAAGACAGTCGTCGCTACCGATTCGCATCGTGAGAGCGAACTTGGGCGAGTGGCGCTTTGGCTGGACGTGGAAGACTTGAAGTGGCTAGCCGCGCATTGCGCATGTGATGACTCAACCAGCGAAGCCGAGCGTGATCGGTGTAGTCGCCTCCGCTTTCGCGCCAATGCGGCCCTGCACAAGGCCGGGTTGAAATCCTGATTTCGGAAACGTCCGCTTCTGGCCGATAGCGGACGTTCGGCCAGACGAGGCCACTGTGGCGATGTTAATGTCCGCTTTCGACCCAAAGCGGACATACCCGCGATTCGGACAGGGACCGAATGGAGCTTCTACTAAATGTCGAGGACCGCTTCATGCTCACCGGTCGAGGGTTAGCTCTGGCGCCCGATTTGCCGCTCCCGCATGACAAGCACAAGCCCGCCTGCGCCGTTGTCGTCGAGCGGCCGGACGGGACCAGGTTGCACGCAGAGGCACAGCTTCGTCTCGATCACTTTCGACCTGGTGGCTACAAACTGATTGTCTATCTGGCTGGGCTCGATAAGGCTGACGTACCCGTAGGTAGCAAAGTCTGGAAGGTGTGAGTCGAACGTCCGCTTCTGGCCGATAGCGGACGTTCGACCGGCACCCCCGGCAGCCGGGCTGCTAATGTCCGCTTTCGACCCAAAGCGGTCATTGCTCGGTCATCGGACCCGGCCGCTAGATCCATCTACTAGGTCCGCTAGCCATGTCCCTTCAGCAACACCAAGCCATCCAGATTGCGCGGGACTTTGTCGCTGACCGCAGACTGGACAGAACATATCCGCTCAAGGATCGCCATTACAGTGCAACGCTCGTTGACAGTGATTCGTTCTCACGATCGCTCGGAGTCAACTGTCGCCACTGGAGGGTAACTTTCGAGCACCTCGTTCCAGAAGGTATCGTGCTAAGCCCCGACGAGGTGACGGTCCTGGTCGAGGAGACATCGGGAAAAGCCACCTTGGCCACTCTGATGTGACGCGGCGTTAGTGAATGACCGCTTTTGGCCGATAGCGGACATCTAGGAAGGACGGACGCGACGGCGGCTGCTAATGTCCGCCTTCGACCCGAAGCGGACATTAAGGGGATCGCTGATGCACTTCGTACGACTGGGGGAGTTCCTCGCGGTTTCTCGCATTACGGGACCAACCCATAACCTCTTGCAGATCAGGCTCGACGGCACTGGTTCTCGTCCGATCTGCGAGCGGCTTCCTGCGGCGGGCGGATGTAGCCACAAGCCATTGGATGAGGATGCACTCGTTAGGTACGTGCTTGAGGGCGTGGCCGAAGCCAATGGCGAACTCGGGACGGCCTACTCAGTCGCACACATTCGATATGTCGAGAACGACACGCCGCCAGAGGTCGTTTATGGCTTCATGGCGAAGCGCTTGATCGAGCGCCTGCACTCGGGCAGCGAGTTCGTTCCCGGGCTTTCGACCGAGTCCTAGAGGTCCCGAGGCAACGTTTGGGCGATGTCCGCTTCTGGCCGATAGCGGACGTTCGGCCGGGACGCCCGGCAGCCGGGCTGCTAATGTCCGCCTTCGACCCAGAGCGGACGTTCTGCCCAAGTAATGGCCACCCCGCGATTCATAGGCACGGCGATGGCCGTTTTTGCGCTCGCGTCCTGTTCCGATGGACCGCGTATCGAGAAATCCGGTCGCATGAGCTGTGAGCGAATGATCGAGCTGTCAACGTCCGCTTCCTTGGAACATATTGCACGTCAGCTCGTGTCGATCGCCAACGAGAACCATCTGGATGCGAGGCGTGATTCTGCGACCGAAAGCGCCCTTCGCGATGAGTTCGGGCAAGAGCCACTGCTTCTGTATCTGGCGCGTCCGCACGGAAACCACGAGGCGCTACACGTGGCCGCGATGCGGGTACCTCCCGGTGACGCGGTTGCCATTCAGGTGTACGTGGATGGCACGGACGAGCACACCGCACGTCAGCTGTGTAGAGGCATCCAGCGGATCTCGACGTCGGCCCCCATTCTGGATTGAGCGGTCACGTGAATGACCGCTTCTGGCCGATAGCGGACGCTCGGTCGGGACGGCCGGCGGCCGGGCTGCTAATGTCCGCTTGCGACCCAAAGCGGTCATATCAGGGATGAGGCGCTATGAGTTCTTTCGTACGAGGCGCATTCGTAATCGCAATATTCGTGACGGCGTCGTGTTCCGTGTCGGGCACGCAGGACCAAACTGGCGATGGAGGCATTGATCTGCCGGCCGTGATCTCGGCCGAGGCGATGCTGTCGCCCTCGGCCAAGTTCGCATCCCAACCCATCGCGCTGAACATACAGGGCGAGTACGCCAACTTCTCGAAGAAGTGCAGTCAGACGAAAGCACTCATTGGACCGGTTGCCTATCCCAGACAGGTGGTCGCGTTCGATGAGCCGGGGCGACGCCGTATTCCGACGAGCATCGAGGGTACCGACAAGGGCTGTCCGCTTCAGCTCGTCAGCATCCAAGTTGAACTTCTCGCGGCGGCTGGGGATTCTCTGGCAGGAGGCGCTGCATTTATCGGGACGCCGGGAAGGAAAGCGCTCCTCCAGTGCTTCAGTTCAGTGAACGCCCCGGGGACCTGCGTCGTAGTAGGACCCGAATCGGCCAAGGCGCGCGAAGCGCGCAAGGCCATGCTCATTGGCGACCTCGTAATCCGTTGGACCGAAGCCGGGGCCCGGCCCGCTCCTGACCGATAGCGGACGCTCGGCCGGGACGGCCGGCAGCCGGGCTGCTAATGTCCGCTTCCGACCCGAAGCGATCGTTCGGTAAGCGCAGTCAGGGGGATTGATGAAGTACCGTTCGCTCTTTGCTATCGGCATGGCGCTCTATGCCATCGCATCCGGCGCCGTGGCTAAAGATCCAATGGCCGAGTTGGCCGAGTACTGCTTCGTTCGCGAGGAATCGACGCAGCTAATGGCACGTGGTCGCGACAGAGGTGTTTCAAAGGAAGCGGTCCTAGCTTCATTGCCTTCGGGAGAGTCGGATGCAGAGGCCGCAGCTCGCAGCCGCCTAGACGATGTTTACCGATTCGCACAACTGGATGGCCGAACGTTGGAGGCGTTTCGCAGAGCAAGCTGCATCTACCAGGGAATGCTTGGCGGACTCGAGCCAACGTTCGACGACGAAATAGAAGCGTCGCTCCTGAGGTGCCAGCAGCAGCCGGGCACTGACCGGCAATCCTGCGTCATCAGAGCCACAAAGGCGGCCCTTACTTCACCGCTTCCTCGCGAGGGCCGCAAGCAATGACCGCTTCTGGCCGATAGCGGACATTCGGCCGGGACGGCCGGCGGCAGGGCTGCTAATGTCCGCTTTCGACCCAAAGCGGACATTGGGGAATAAAGAGTTGGAACCGCGACCGGAGTTCGACGTGGGGCAACGCGTATCGGTGCGTGTCAATGAGCGGAATCTCACTCCGCGTGTAGGCACTGTGCTGCGCGTCGTCTGGCACTTCAAGGATGCTTGCTACAACTACTACCTTGAAGTCGATGGCAGGAAGATTGGAAAGCGGTACTTCGCCAGCGACTTGATATCCGAGGATTGACGGAGCGTCCGCTCCTGGCCGTTAGCGGACATTCGGGCGGGAGTGGGGCGGCCAGCAATGCTAATGTCCGCTTCCGACCCAAAGCGGTCATCCACCCGCGGCCGACCATTATCTTGCTGCGCCTCAATGTGAGCTCTTCCATGCGGATGATCTTGTCGCTGTTGCTCGTAGGCGTCTTCGGGTTGTCCGGGTGTTCCATTCATGGCGGGCTGTCATCGGAACGCGAGCGCGAGACCTTTGACGCCAGGCAAGCGCACTATCAGAAGCTGGCGTCGGAGCCGACGCCGGACGCTTGGCGCGCGGGAGTGGACTGGGAGTTCGTGACCACCGGCAAGGACGGCGCAGTCGTGGAATCGTTCGTCGTACGCGTCACTGATGCTCCCCAGGACGCTTGCTTGTCGGGCGACTGGAGGAAGCTGGAGATCGTCAGTGGGAGCACAGGCAAGCTCCGCGCTCCGGCTTACGTGATCGACGGACGCAATCTCCATGTTCTTCTGTCGACGGCATTGTGTGATGCCTACCCGATGTACGCAGGCGAGCTGTCCGACAATGAATTCGCCGGCACTTACAACTTCACCCATATGCAGGGCAGCGAAGAACACGGGAAGGTATCGGGGCGGCCGGTTCGACTGTTCCCCTAGCTGTAATGTCCGCTTCTGGCCGATAGCGGACACTGAACGGCCGCGGCAATGCCCGGGCTCGGAATTCGGCCCGGGGATTGCGTTGGAGGTCGGCTCTTACGTCACGCCTGCCGCATCGAAGAGCAACCGCTCCATGCAGGAAAAGAAGCCGATCCAATACCCCGTGCAGTTAGCGTCGCGGAAGTCAATGTCAGCCGCAATCCAGCCTAGCGTTCCCATGCCTACGAGTTCGGGGTTGGCGCGCAGCCAATCGGCGTACTCGATCGCGTATTTGGCACCGACGCGCTGGGCCTGGATTTGCTTCAATGGCGTTTCGTCTACTGGCTCGACCGCCCAGTAGCGCGGGCGACCTTGTTCGCCGTCGACGACGAAGGGGAGGGCGGTGATGGACAGAGTGCCAGACGGCTGTGCTTCCGGCCGCACGCTACTCGCGCGCTTCTTCTTATTGGTCATTGCGGAATTCCTGTTAGGTGAATTCCGTCGATCTGCTGCCAAACAGGGCGACGGACGACGCGGGGTTGGCAGACCGGAACAGGACCGGCGAGCCTCTCGGCTCCCCCGCGCCGCCCGCCATAGGCGAGTGCGCTCCACGCAGGGCCCATCATCGCGAAAGACCGGAGAAACAAAAAGGCGCCGATCGATGATGGGCGCCTGCGCGCCTGTTGTCGGGCTGCCAAGCCCGGCACCGGAATCTGCCGGTGCCGTGCCAGCGTGCCAAAGCGAGAAAGCCGATTCAACCGCGTATGTGCGTCAGATCAATCTTTTTCGTGAGCTTTTGTCGCGGGTAGGACGGCGCCGGCCACGCGTAGACGACCACCGCACTCTACCGACTTCTGCATTCTTGGCCGCAAGCCATTTCGGCTTGCGCGCAAACCAAAATGGTTCGAGCGCAAGCCAGATTGACTTGCGCGCAAAGCAATTCGGCTTGCGAGCGGTTGAAACCGGTTTGCGCGCAAGCAAGTTTGCCTTGCGAGCAAGTGAACTTGACTTGCGCGCAAGCTAACTTCAGTCAAATGCGCGCCAATTTGCCTTGCGCGCAAGCCAAATTGCTTCTCGCGCAAGTCAAATCATGTTGTGCGCAAGCAGATTTGGCTTGCGTCCGGCATGAATTGGCTTGCGAGCAGGGCGTGACAACCGAACGTGGACTCGTCATGTACTCAGAGCGCCTCAGGTGCTCGACTATTTCTCAACTTTTAGTGGGGCTTATGTCGCTACTGTTGGGTGGCCGGCAACGAAGCCGGCGTACCAATAGGGAAGTAGGAAGCCTCATGAGTCAGAATCTAATCTCGCTCAGCTTTACTGGCGAGCAACTGGCCGCCATTGACGCAGCGCTGAGTTCCTTGGAACAGGAGTTCACGGACCTCATCGCCATGCCTGCGTACGAACGACGGCAATTAACCAAGATGGGCAACAAGTCCGAAGCCTTTTGCCGGCAGGCAATCGAAGTATTAAGCGCGAACCCGTACGTCCTGCCGCAGAACTTCGACTTGGCAGAGCTTCAGCGCGACCTCGTGGCGCTGGACCAGTTGCGGCCCAGATTGATTCGGCTGTCGCGGCTTCTCGAACGCGCAACGGACACCGAGACTGTGCTCGGTAGCGACATCATGAGTGCCGCTCTGGAGGGATACGCGATGCTCAAGGTTGCGGGAAAGACAGCAGGCATTGAGAGCCTCAGGAAAACTCTGGCTGCACGCTTTAACAGGACGGCGCGAGCGACCTCGACCGAAACCAAGCACTAACGTTCGCAGGCGCTGACAACTCGATCCGCAATCGGGTGCCGCGCAGCGGCACCCGACTTGCGGCCACAGGGCACGACGGCGCCATCACGGGCGCAACGCCCTACCGCCCAGCCGGCACCGAAACTCCAGCCTCCGTCTGCATCACGGGCTTCATGCTCCCGTCGGGGTTGTACTGCAGGTGTTCGACCGTCACCGCGCGCCGGCCGATCGCACCGTTCTGGTCGCCGATGGCCAGCGTGGCGTTATGCAGGAACAGGTACCAGTCGCCCCTGAACTGCACGATGCCGGGGTGGATCGTGAAGCTGTACTTGCCCGAGCCCGTCAGCTCGCCGCGATACGTCCACGGCCCCTGGATCGACGGCGCGGTCGCGTACGACACCTTTTCGTCCCGGTGCGTCTCGCGGTCGAGCGAGGCGTATGTCAGGTAGTACATCGCGCCGCGCTTGTGCAGCCACGGGCCTTCCTCGAAGTGCGGCGGCGTGATCTCGGTAATCGGCCCGTCTATCTCGATCATGTTCGGCTTGAGCCGGGCGATGTAGCACTGCCGGTTGCCCCACGCGATCCACGTCGTTCCGTCGTCGTCGGTGAACACCGTGGGGTCGATGTCTTCCCAGCTGTGCGTGCCCTTGGGCGTCATCTCGTTGGTGATGAGCGCCGAGCCCTTCGCATCGACGAACGGCCCGGTGGGCGTGTCGGCCACGGCCACCGCGATCGCTTTGCCCGGATGCGTATCGTCGTGCTCCACCGCCGCGTAGAACCAGAACCGCCCGTTCTTCTCGATGGCCTGCGACGCCCACGCATCAGCCTTGGCCCATTTGAAATCGGCCACCTTCATGATCGGGCCGTGGTCGGTCCAGGTCTTCATGTCGGCCGTCGAATAGACCAGCCACTCGCGCATGTTGAACATCTCGTCGCGCTGGGCTTCATCGTGCCCGACGTAAAGGTAAAGCCGGTCGCCCACCACCAGCGGTGCGGGGTCGGCGGTGAACTTGTCGCGGAAGAGGGGATTCGACCCCGGCGCAGCCTTCGTTTGCGCCACGGCCGCAAACGGCACCGTCGCCAGTGCAAGCAGCATCATCGACATGACGCGCGCGGCCTGTCTCATGCAGTTACCCATCCTGTTTCCCGTGATGTTGGCCGCCAGCGCGGCATGGAATAGGCACGTACCCAGAGCCTGCGCCGAGTGTACGAGAGCGCGGCGACGCATGCCGTCACCCCGGCGCCTCGTTCCGGTGGGGCGATCCACATTTCGGAGCCATGCTCGTGCTGTCCCGCCAAGTTCGGCCCGTGTCCCTTCAGGCCAATGTTGGCTGCGGCGAATGCCGGCGACCGCGCCGGCGAGCCAGCCTGCGGCTACGATGCTAATGTCCGCTTCCGACCCATAGCGGACATTCGCCATCAGGGCTGAAGGGCGCCAGGGCGATTGCGATCGAGCAGAGGATTGCGAACAGGAGAAGCCGGATGAAGTGGTTGTCGACGTTTACGCTTGCCGCGGTGACATGTAGTTCTCTTGCGTGCTCGCCCACCGATACCACCAGTCGGGGAACTCGGGGAACCGCTTCCACGCTCGCGCCCACCGGATCGCCCAGCAGTAGGGACATCGAAGAGATCGGACTCCAGCGTACAGGCTGCTTCGGTCCGTGCCCCGTCTACAAAGTCACCATCAAGCGAGATGGATCGGTGACATTCGATGGGAAAGAGTATGTTCTGCACAAGCGTAGTGCGACCTCGAAAATCGCGCTATCGGATTGGAACCTCCTTGTTGCTGCCCTGGAACGAACAAACTTCTTTGCACTGCAGGATCGCTACGCCACAAAGGAAGATGGCTGCCCTTCGATCTGGACCGATAACCCGTCTCTTGAAATTACGGTTGTGCGCGATAGCGGTGTGAAGCGCGTAATGCACTACCAAGGATGCAGGGGCCTTGACGAACTCGACGCAATCGATTGGCTGGGCACCACAATCGATCTAGTGACCAGCACTCGGCAGTGGATTGGGCACGACGCTGATCAGCTTTAGCAGTACTCAGCCGACAAAAGCCCACAATGTCCGCTCCTGGCCGAAAGCGGACGTCGAGGCGGGCTAGTCGGCCGGGCCGATGGTAATGTCCGCTACCGCCCGAAGCGAACGTCCACAGGGGGGGCGCGGTAAGCTTTACTAAAGCAGCCGAGATCGTTGAGAGCATGGGTACTACTCATAGATTCATCGCAGACCCGTCCCAGCCTTCCGAAGTTCTTGAGTGGTTCCGCTCGCTAGACGAAGCTCCAGTCGAGGCGCGTACGGATAGAGGGATCGTTCTCTACTTCTCCGCCCAAGGGCCGCTTGCATATCAGGGGAGCGGAAACATCGACGAGCGCTCTTCGCCCATAGTCACGATTTTCCTCCCGCGCGCTAGGCGCGGCGAGCTTTGGACTGTAGGTGAGGCGCACTTCTTGTCCACACCGCTCCGGCGGTTCCCGTCCTTGCAGAAGGTCAACCTGGCGTTCGGTAGATGGCTCTCCCGCCTGCAGTGTGTGTATTCCAACGGGCGGAGCGAAAGCGACTTCAACTATTACCTGGAGGGTTCGATTCGCAACTACGACACTCCAGTGTTTGCGTTCGATTCCGGATTACGCTCACTTCAGGATGGCCGCTACTTCGTAGCGGATGACGACTCCGAGGCTAGGCTTGATTCGCTCTGCAGGGCTCTTCGGTTGCGAGGCATCGAGTGCGCAGCTACCTAACAGGTAGCCGAGTCCAGGGCATAGTCCGGATTCATCGGCGCTCGCGAAGTCCGCTTCTGGCCGATAGCGGACGTTGGGCCGATTGAAGTGGGCTCGGCGGTGCTGATGTCCGCTTTCGACCCAAAGCGGTCATATCAGGGTTGAGGCGCTATTAGTTCTTTCGTACGAGGCGCATTCGTAATCGCAATATTCGTGACGGCGTCGTGTTCCGGGTCGGGCACGCAGGACCAAACTGGCGATGAAGGCATGGATCTGCCTGCCGTGATCTCGGCCGAGGCGATGCTGTCGCCCTCGGCCAAATTCGCATCCCAACCCATCGCGCTGAACATACAGGGCGAGTACGCCAACTTCTCGAAGAAGTGCAGTCAGACGAAAGCACTCATTGGACCGGTTGCCTATCCCAGACAGGTGGTCGCGTTCGATGAGCCAGGGCGACGCCGTATTCCGACGAGCATCGAGGGTACCGACAAGGGCTGTCCGCTTCAGCTCGTCAGCATCCAAGTTGAACTTCTCGCGGCGGCTGGGGATTCTCTGGCAGGAGGCGCTGCATTTATCGGGACGCCGGGAAGGAAAGCGCTCCTCCAGTGCTTCAGTTCAGTGAACGCGCCGGGGACCTGCGTCGTAGTGGGACCCCAATCGGCCAAGGCGCGCGAAGCGCGCAAGGCCATGCTGATTGGCGACCTCGTAATCCGTTGGACCGAAGCCGGGGCCCGGCCCGCTCCTGACCGATAGCGGACGCTCGGACGACGACCGGCGACCAAGTTGCTAATGTCCGCTTTCGACCCAAAGCGGACATCCGGATGCGCAGGCAGGAGGCGTGGAGATCGCATGTATTTCGCACTTAGCGCCGATGATCTGATGCTTTATGTGTTCCCCACCGTGACCGCGCTGACTGACTACTGTGAAGGCTGCGACGTCGAATCGGGTGGTTGGCTGTTTTGGGACCAAAGCGGCGCTCCGCTCCAACCTCGCTTCACGGAGCCAGTTAATCGGTCCGGGCGTGTCGTGGACGGCGGGATCTACGTCCTTGAAGCCGGCGCGGGGGAACGCTTGGTCACAACACTGCACAGGGTCACAGGCTTGGAATCGGATGCCTCGTTTCGGAATGTGGAAGACGTACGGAAGTACCTCGGCGGCTGATGTCCGCTCCTGGCCGATAGCAGACGCTCGGCCGGACGAGCCTGCTTTGGCGGTGCCAATGTCCGCTTCGACCCGACGCGGACATTCGAGGCACACTAGCTCTACCCCCCCCCCCGGTCGCCGTACGAACCCTTCGCATGCCAAGCCCTCAGTACCTGATTGCCCACGCGTGCTTTGCTTGCCGAAAGAGCTTCAAGGTCGCACCGCGTCCGGCCTTCACGGCAACCTGCCCGAACTGCAGTGCTCAGCTTCATGAGATGGGTCGATCGTTCAGGGCCCCGCCTACGAAGGACACAGAGCAGTGGGCGACGGTCCAAGCGCTCTTTGACGCAGGTTTCCGCTTCTCCAGTTACCGCAGCGTAGATGGACCGCCGTTGCCCGATCGGTTGTCTGAGGTGGACGGGTTCATTCGGGATTACCCGGAGCACCCGCTTCGCGTTGCGCCGCCACAGAGTCGCTCAGGCCGAGGCATCAGCTGATGTCCGCTGTTGGCCGATAGCGGACATTAGGGCAGGACAACAGCCCGGGCGGTGCTAATGTCCGACGCGAAGTGGACACAAGGAAAGGTGCTTCGAATGGCGATACGGCCGATGGGAAAGTGGCTGCTGCGCTGGGGGTCGCTGGCGCTCGCCGTCGTCCCCACATCGATTGCCCTGACCATGTTCTTTCGCGCGTGGGCCTTGTCCGACCACGCGGTGCTGGATCGCCCGTTCTGGCCCATCGTCGTCCTGCAGTTGTGTGCCATTGCCGCGTTTAGTTGGCACGCACTCGGCAACAAGCGACTTGAGGAGGGTGGTGCGGCGCAATGGATCGTCCAGTTCGTGGTGATCATCCCGTTCGGCACGATCGACTACTGGCGCAAGTACCTATGGGCCGACTCGTCACGACCATGAAACGAAGCCTCCAGCTGACGGTACTCATCCTTTACATGGCGATCGCCGGTTGCGAAACGTATATCGCCGAGCGCCGGTATCCGACGCTGGAGGACGCCAAGGCGGATCACCTGTACGAGCGAGGCTGGCTTCCCGACGTGTTGCCGCCATCATCCGTCGATATCCATACCGTCAACAATCTGGACGCGAGCACCTCGAAGGGAAGCTTCCGTTTCCAACCGTCGGAAGGGCCGCTGCTTTTCGGGAAATTGATAGCCGTCGCTCCTGCCGACGCACCGATCTCCAACTGGCGCGACATGCTGATGGATTACAAGCAGCGCGGCTTCACCGCTTGGAGCTATCGGGAAGGCGATGGGCACTGGGTGTTCTTCTGCATCACCAGCGCCGGCAAGTGCGAGTACACGATGTGGTCCGCACCTGGGGCCACGACCACGACCGCTTCTGGCCAATAGCGGTCGTTCATCCGGGATGGACGGCAGCCGGGTGCTAATGTCCGCCTTCGACCCGAAGCGGACACTCGGTTCGCGATTCACTTTGATCCGAGTTGGTCATGACAACCTTGCGATATGGCGTTTGGCTACTTACCGGTGACAGACCACTTTCGAGCGCTCGCTATTGGCGAGAGGATGCGGACGGTCTCTCGCAACCAACCCCGTTCAGTCGAGCGCTAGGGATTAGGTCGACCGACTCGGACCTGTCTTTCTCAGGTGTGTTTAGCGAACTGGGGCGTGGTCATCGTTCCCTGCCGCTTCTGCTGAAGGGAATGTTCGGTCGCTCGTTCGTGAGTACGCAGCCGCTCGTTACGCGAGAGGTGCTTTCCCGACGGCTACGGGCCGCGACAGGTTTCGCAGTGATAGCCGCCCCGGGCTTGAGGCTTCGCACGCTGCCCGGGCTGGCGCGGCTCGTGGCCACCGCGCAAATCAAGGCAGAGCGCACAGACGAATGACCGCTTCTGGCCGATAGCGGACATGGCTCCCGCGGGCGCGCGACGGCGATGCTAACGTCCGCTTCGACGCAGGGCGGAAATTCAAATGATGAAGATTTTGTGCTCCACTTGCCTCGTGATGGCCTGTTTCTCTTGACAGGGTGTCGCGCGCCCGACCAAGACAAGCTTGACGCGTTGGCCGCGTCGTTGATTTCCACTGGGAGCCGTCTGGGCGACGTGAGGGGTCGTCTCAATAGCGAAGGATTCGAGTGCGAAATGAGATCGCCCACGCCGAACGTGCACTGCAGTCGCAGGAGCGGGTCGTTGATTAACGCATGCGTGGAGAACGTGACCCTGATAGTCGACCCGGCGCGTAACAAGGTTACCGGCGCGACGGCAGGCAAAGTGTCATGCGCAGGCTTCTGAGGCAAAGATGCCTCGCGTGAAGCACGTGACGGCTAGTCACGCAAATGCCTGCTCCGGCCGATAGCGGACGTTCGACCGGCCGATCCCGCTGTTGCGATGCTAATGTCCGCGGCCGACCCGAAGCGGACATTCGGGTCGCTGCACAAAAGGAACTTGTCGGAGCTCAACCTCGTGCCCAGATTGCTGCTACTACTCTTTCTGCTGTTCATCCCGCTGTGCGCGATTGCGCAGGAAGGGCCGATCCTGCATCTCCACTGCGATCCTTCGCAGCCTAGGATCGCGCTGGCGATGACACGTTTGCCGGATTGGACGCCAAGCCGTCCCGGCGCCCACGTCGAGCGCATCGAGGTCGCCAAGCTGGTGATCTATAGTCCGGAAGACGAGCGGGGAGATACCTACCGGCTAGGGAGCACGTCCACCACGCGGACCTGTGGAAACCTGGTCGTCAGAGTCACCGGCGCCTTCTTCAACTCCAAAACGCAAGGCGAGATGGGGGCGGCAGATGACTACCCCATTGTCGAGCTCTTCGATGGTGACAAGCCATTGGCGACGCCACTTGCCGTTGGGGAATGTGACGCGTCAAACGGGATCTACAGCCTGTCGGCGGAATGCCCCAGGAACTGGGCCAGCCAGATAACCGTGTTCTTCTCCAGCGGTTCCGCGGTGCTGCACTTGCGCCATGAGTACGATGAATTCCGCAGCGAGCTGTCTGCTTCCAACCCATGACGACGTGCCCTGCGGGGCTCGCGAACGACCGCCGAAAGCGGGCGTTCGGCGGATCGAGGCGGGCCGGCAGTGCTAATGTCCGAGTCTGACCCATAGCGGACGCTCGGGGCAGGGGAAGGTGGCTTTGCCAAAGTCAATCTCGCTACTCTTGTGGGCTGCGCTTCTCGCTAGCGGCTGTGCTCGTCAGCACGATGTGCTCGTGGTTGGAAAGGCGGAGTTCCCAGGGCAGGTTTCCTTCATTGCTGAGGGGAACGTGATGGAGGGTTACGACCTCTCGATCCTGCTGAGCGATGCGATCCATAAGCGAGTTGCCAAGGCCACCGTCTACTGCACCCTGGATTCGCCAGCGGACGCGACCAGCTATCTGAAGGGGTATGAGGTGAAAGGATCCAACATCGTTCTTTCGCTCACTGACGACACATCCTGCGGCGAGCGCGTGGACGGAAAGCTGATCGGTGGAAAGCGCATTGAAGTGACCGCTCCTGGCCGATAGCGACATCGAGAACCGCGTCTTCAATGCTGATGTCCGTCCTCGAGCGGCGCAGTCGAGCGGAGACGTGGCGCCTCTGGACGGCACGCGACTTCGCGCGGAGCAAGCCATCTTCGTGAAACAGGAGTCAGGGGGGATGCATGGATACGCAGCGATCGCTGGCGGACAGGCTCTGGACGCTTGAGACGCGCAACAGGCGCATGGGCATCGCGTCGAAGGCCGCGCAGCTTTCCGACTACACCTGATGTCCGCTCCTGGTCGAAAGCAGACACGGTTGAGGGGGCGTAGCCTGCTACATGGACCACCGGCCAATCTTTGAAGCATTCGCATCTGCCTTTGTCATGCCGGCGTTCCGCGACCGCTTCGTACATGAGGCGTTGAAGCGGCCTGACACGCTGTTGGCGCGCGTCTGCCACACCCCTGGCGATCTGTTTGAAGCCTCCCTCGCCCGGGGCAGGTGCAGCTTTGAGCTTTCCGAGCCCTGCTTGATTTTGAGCAGCCCTAGGGGCTTCAGGTCATCCAGATGGGCTGAAGCTCACCGCGCGATGGGTCTCGGTGACGGGTTCCTGGTCGTAGGCGTCGCCGGAGCCAAGTTCTACGCCGAGACTGAGGCAACCAGAGGTACGCCTTCGATAACGTTTGCTGGTGGCAGCTAACGCGTTGTCCCGCCCGAGGCAAAATGGAGATGAAAAACGCAATGCCGGACCAACAGCCGCCAATGGCAGAGATTGCGGCCGACTACATTGCCGCTGTTCGATCGGGCACCAACTATTCGCATGCGCGTTTCGCTCCGATTGATTGTTGGCTCGACGGCCGCTGGGACGATCTTTGGCTCTTGATCCGATCCGTCTCGGATCTCCCTGAGGAGATCGACAGTCTGACCCTTGCTACGGTGGCCGCGGGTCCACTTGAGGGTCTGCTTTCGAAGGCGCCTGCGAGCTACGCCGATCGGGTTCTTGCCGAGGCGCGGCACTCGCCACGGTTGGCCAGGATGCTCACTGGTGTATGGCCCAGTTCCATTGCTCCGGAGACTTGGGGAAGGGTCGTCGAATTCTGTCGCAAGGCTCCCCATCCCATCGATGGAACGTATCAGTACTGAGCATGCTGACGCGATCGAGCCGGCGCTTTGCTTGGCCGTCCGCTTCTGGGCGATAGCGGACATTCGGCTCAGGGAACACGGCTCTGCGGTGCTGATGTCTGCGTCCGACCTATAGCGACATGCGTGCATGGCAACCAAGTCGGCTGAACATACCGTCTCTGACTGCCTTGATCGCCCCAAGCGCGCCTTTCACTGTGTTCGCCGGAGCTGATCCTCTTTGCGGACCTTTACGTGAGTTCGTGAGGTCGATCGAGCGTGAGGCGACGAGACGTCTTGAGTTTCACACCTTGTGGCGCGCGAACTTCAAAGGCGCGGGCCGGCCATCCTTGACAAGCGGTGCGATCACAATGGCTATGTCCCCGCGATGGCCGTGTGCGCGTACTTGCTGAAACACAGGGCGGTAGACTTATCCGAAAGCAATCTCGTCGCAAGCGAATGAGCCGCCATTGGGCGGCTCATTCCATCCTCTCCGTCAGGCCCGAGCGCGGCTCGCGTGGCGTCGGACTCGCAACTCCACCGCCGGCTGAGTCAGCATCCGGGTCGCAAGGACACCCGCATCGTCAGGGCATCAGCACCTTGTCGATCACGTGGATGACGCCGTTCTTCTGGTACACGTTCGCGATGGTGACGTTCGCGGCGTTGCCCTTGCTGTCGGTCACGGTGACCTTGCCGCCAGCTGCGCGGGCCGTCAGCGTTTCGCCCTGCACCGTCTTCAGTTCAGCCTTGCCGCCGCCGGCCTTGATCTGCGCCGCGATGGCCGCGGCATCCAACTTGCCAGGCACGACGTGATAGGTGAGCACGGCGGTGAGCTTGGACTTGTTCTCCGGCTGCAGCAGCGACTGGACCGCTCCGCTGGGCAGCGCATCGAATGCGGCGTTGGTCGGTGCGAATACCGTGAATGGGCCCGCGCCCTTGAGCGTATCGACAAGGCCCGCGGCTTTGACGGCGGCCACCAGCGTCGTGTGGTCCTTCGAGTTTGCCGCGTTGTCGACGATGTCCTTGCTGGCGAGCATCGGCGCTCCGCCGACCGTGGGATTGGCGCTGGGGGACGCCGCGTGGGCGGCGACGGTGCATCCGACGGCGAGCGTCAGGGCCAGTGCGATCTTCTTGATGTTCATGATGTCGTTACTCCTTCGATGACGTAGGCAGAACCGCAAGTCGGTGCTACGTCATCGAAGGTATATCGCCGGGGAATCGCTCGGCTTCAGTAGTTGCAGCTGCACGCGATGCAGGGAAACACGTAGTTTTCCGTGCGTGGGCGAGTAGAACTACGCAGGCGCCGCGCGCGCTGTTGCAGTGCCGCGGCCGGGTCGTGATTCAACTCCGCGCCGTTACAACAGGTGGCGCAGCGTCGGCAGGTACTTCTCGCTGGAACCGGTGTTCACGGCGACCACGCGCTCGCCGCGGTGGATGAACCCGCGGTCGAGCAATTGCGGCAGCGCCGCGAGACACGCTGCGCCTTCCGGCGAAATCCAGTCGTGCGTGCGGCGCCACGTCGCTGCGAGTTCGGTTTCGATGTCGGCTTCATCGACCGCTACCGCCGCGCCACCGCTCCGGCGGATGATGTCCAGAACGCGGAAATGACCGACGCCACCGGGCACGTTGAGGCCTACGGCCAGCGTCCCGCCTGCTTCGACGACGGTCGTGTCCGCTGCGCCGGCGTCGAACGCACGCACGAGCGGGGCCGTTCGTGCGCTCTGCACGCACAGCATGCGCGGGCGTCGCGAATCGATCATGCCCAGCGCTTCAAGTTCGTCCCACGCCTTCCACATCCCGAGCACGCCGGTGCCGCCGCCGGTGGGATAGATCACCGCGTCGGGCAATGACCAGCGCGTTTCGCCCGGCAACGGCTCCGCGAGTTCGAGGCCGAGCGACTTCTTTCCCTCGATGCGCCACCCCGGTTCCTGGAACGTCGCGACGGAAAACCAGCCCTCGGGGATGTAGCGCTCCTTGAGGAACGCGCCGGCCTCGCGGATCGTCGGGCCGACCAGTTCGAGCTTCACGCGATCGGGACGACGCGTGGCCGCCGCGGCGACGCCGCCGAGGATCGGCATCGGCGTGTCGTCCGGCATCGCGACGACGACGCTCAGCCCGCCCTCCAGCGCATAACGCACCAGCGAATCGCCGGCGTTGCCCTGTGTCGGCACCGCGAGCCTGGTCAGGCCCAGGCGACGCGCCTGCGCGGCCACCATCGCCATGCCGCGGTCCTTGAAGCTCTGTGTCGGGTTGGCACCGTAGCCGGGATGCGCCTTGCCTTCGTCCTTGAGCTGGAGCGCGAGGCCTGCCTTAGCCGCAACCGGATGCGCCGAATAATCGAGCAGCGGCGTCGCGCCTTCGCCGAGCGGCACCAGATGCGCGGCGTCGACCGGATCGTCGGCATCGAGCGCCATCAACGCGCCGAAGCGCCACAGGTCGCGACGCTGCGGGCGATACCACGCTGCATGCGGTTTCTCGCGCGCCAGTCGCTCCAGATCGAGCACCATCTCGACCGGCCGCCCGTCGACGGGATCGAGGTTCATCGGTACATCGGCGGAGTACTCGACGCCGGAAGCGATACCACGAAGGCAGCGGACGTAGGACATGGGCGAACCCGGTGGGAGGTCCGTCGTTGTCGCAGCCCGGGGCGCGGATTGCAACCAAGCGCAGCTCGGTGTTCGTAAAGGAATCGCGTTCGTGGAGGGGTAAGGCGACGGCGGCGTTCAGCGCGGCATGCACATGAAGCAGGGAAGGGGGCTGATCAGCCTCGCAACGCAGTAACAGTAGAACTACCGAAGCAGCACGCGGTGCCCGATGTTCATCATGGCCATGACACCGCCACGCGCCACGCCTGCGTCGGCGCGCACGCCCGTCTGGAAGGTGAGGAAGCATGGCGCCTAAACAGCCACCGTGGAAACGCCCGGCGCCGCCGGGCAAGGCGCCGCGCAAGCCGTTGACGTCCGCTGAAATCAAGGCAGCCAAGGCACGCGCGGATACAGCCGGCCGACGCTACCCGAACCTGGTCGACAACATGTGGGCGCTGCGCCAGCGACGTCTCTCCGATCGTTGACGGCTTGAAGAAAGGAGCGGAGGGATTGCGCTCCCTCCGCCCCTCATGCGTCCTTCGACTACACGGAAGGCGTCAGCCTTTCAGTCCTCCGGCCGGCGCAACGGGACGACGACGCTACCGTCGGAATCCGCAATCCTTGCGGCATCGAGCCTGGGTAACGTCAGGTCGACCAGCTCGGCGGTCCAGTCTTCCGCACGGATCCGGCAGAGTTCGTCCAGATACGCGCTGTCGCGCTCGCGTACCGAGATGGGTCCGGCTTCGGCGTCGGCCAGAATGTTCCGCCACGCGGCCAGCAGCGCGGTCGGATCCGGATGCGTGGCAGCCAGCGCACGCAGCGCCAATCCCTGGACGTGTACCTGCGCCTGCAGGCTGCACATGGCTTCTTCGGTGCTTCTGTCCATGCGCGTGCTCCGGCCGGGCTCAGGAGTTGAGGACGGCCCCGACCTGGATGCGCCGGGGCGTCGATTCGGGACGCTTGGGGATGCTGATGGTCAGCACGCCGTTGTGCCCCGATGCCGTGATGCCATCCGGATCGGCGCTGTCGGGCAGCGCGAAGCGGCGGTGGAAGACGCCGTGTCGTCGCTCGATGCGCGAGTACCGTTCGGTCTCGTGCACCTTCTCCTCGCGGCGTTCGCCCTTGATCGTCAGCAGGCCCTTGTCCATCTGCACTTCGATGTCCTGCGGATCGACGCCGGGGATGTCGGCGTAGAGCAGGAAGCGATCGGCTTCTTCCTTGATGTCCACGCGCGGCACCCACTGGCTGGTGACGACCGACGACTCGTCGGCGGTGTTCTGGAACAGGCTCCCCTCGAAGAGGCGGTCGAAGATCTGCTTGACCGGATCCTTCATCGATCCCTGCGCGGGCCACTGGGGATTGCGAACCATCTCGTTCATGGCTGGGTCTCCAATTGGCAAGGGACGGTCATTCCGTCCGGCGATGGGAGTAGGTTCGCGCCGATGGTTTTCAAGGCCCGCAAACGACGGGCATGCGCGCGTTGAAGATCGGTTTGGCAACGTGGAGATCGTGTCGAGGCGGCAGGGCCTGCCTCGGCGCGCCGACGCGTCGTGCGCGCTGGATGGTGCTTCGGCGGAGCACTGCTCGCCGCGGCGTCATTGCCGCAGCGAGCAGCCTTGCGCATCACCGCCTGTTCAAGCGCTCCCGGATGACCTCCCGACCGAGCTGCACCGCCGATGCCTTGGACATCGTGGCCGCAGGCAGAAGTTCGGGCGCTGCCAGTGCGGAAGGCCTCGGTGTCGCGGATTCGCCGGGCGATCTCTCGAGCACGAAGATATCGCCGTCGAAATCGACGAAGTACACGTTCTTCCAGAGGTCCGTTCCGAACGCGACGACATGATCGATCGTTCCGGACATGGGTGTGAATTCGGCGTTGCGCAACGCGAAGCTGGCCGACGTGATCGTTGCTCCCTGGCGGATGTCGCTCGTCGGGATCGACCAGAGGTTCGGCTGGGTGAAGTCGGCGAAGAGGTACTGGCCCCGTAGGTATTCGATCGGCCCGCTGTAGACGACACCGCCGGTGACCGAACTGCCCTCGCGCGGCCCCGTGCCGTGCCGGTACTCGGCGATCGGCGGCGTGAGGCCAGCGGTCGAGCCACCACGGAAGGGCTGCGTGCCCTCCATGATCGGCCAACCGAAATTCAGGCCGGGCACGTTCGCGGGGATCATGTTGATCTCCTCGATCGACCCCTCGCCTACATCGCCGATGTAGAGATTGCCTGTTTGCGGATCGAAACTGTTGCGGAACGGGTTGCGCAGGCCGTATGCCCAGACCTCAGGAGCATCGGGAGCGCGGAAGGGATTGTCGCTCGGGATTGCGTAATCGCGGTTCGGATCGGCCGGGAAGTCATCGCGCCTGGGATTGATGCGCAGGATCTTTCCAAGCAGCGACGCACGGTTCTGCGCGTTGTTGTCCGCGTCGCCGCTGCTGCCGCCATCGCCGACGCCGATGTACAGCAGGTCGCCCCGGAACCCGAGCCAACCACCATTGTGGATGTTCCGCGGATGCGGAATGCGCAGGATCACGTCGGCCGAGGCCGGGTCGGCCGCATCGTGGTAGTTCATGTACGTCTTGTAACGACGCACTTCGAGAGTGCCGTCCGCGACGGTCAGCATGACGTAGATCGTGCGCTCGGCGAGGTAGTCGGGAGAGATGGCGAAGCCGAGCAGTCCGCGCTCGCCATCGGTCGATACCTCGCGCGACAGATCCAGGAATAGATTGGGATTGACCGCGCCACTCTCGGTATCGAGGAGCTTGATCTTCCCGCCGCGCTCGATCAGGAACATCCGTCCATACGAAGTCGCGCCGGGCTCCGGCCACAGGAACATCGGATAGTTCGTGCCCGAGGCGATCCGACGCACGCGCTGCGGTGGCAGATCCAGGTTGGTGACCTTCACGGTCAATGCGAGAGTGGACGAGAGCCTGCCGTCGTTCGCAATGATCGAAACGGCGTAGACGCCATCCCGATTCATATCGGTCGGTTGCTCGAAGTCCGGCAGGTTGGCGAACCGCAGGCCGCCGGTGTGCTGGTCGATGAGGAAAGCGAACTTGTCCTCGCCGGCAAGCTCGAAGCTGAAAGGCTTGCCATCCGGATGCACGGCAGTGGCCGTGTAGAACACCTGCAATGTGCCCTCGGGCACCGTGGCCGACGACGCGGAGGTAAACGTCGGCGGGCGTTCCGCCGGTGCCGGCGTGACGGGCGCGGGAGTCGTAGGCGTGGTGGGAGTCGCTGGCGTGCTGGCCCCGTCGCCGCCTCCACCGCCGCCACACGCCATCAACAGCGAAACCAGTAGCACCATCCCCGTCGAACGAACTGCATCCTTCCCCATATCCAGCTCCCTGTCCCCGCGGCCGGCCGACATGGCGGCCTGCGGACGCCGCAGGGTGCCAGATGAATCGCGCGAGCCACAACCACGGTCATGACGGAGGGTGGCAGGGCCGGCGCATGGGGCTACGCGAGCCTGCTCAGCGGTGGACGATGGATCCGGCCGCGGCGACGCGCTTCGGATCGCCGGCGGAACTCGAGCCCGCGAGCCTGCGACTACAGGCGCTACTTGTGCCCGCCGCCCGAGCTCCAGCCCGATCGGCCGGAACCGCTTCCGCTCCAGTGGCGTGAATCCGATTCACTGCCGGCGATCGCGGTGATCATGACGACGATCACCACGTAGACGATGTAAAGCAGCCTCTTCATCAATCCTCCAACAAGGAACTGGCGCCACGCAGGTGGCCCGTCATGGCCAGTGGCGCCCAGATCAGTCCGATGCCCAGCAGGATCGCGCCGAAGTCGACGACCTCGCTTAGCCACAGCAAGGTGACGGTGCCTGCTATGCCGATCCAGATCAGGCCCGTGTCGGGAGTCTGGTCTTCCTGCGGGCGGGTGGGCGCGGTCCGCGTGTATCGGGTCGTCCGTGGCAGGCCGAATGCATCGGCGATCGTGACCTCGCCCATGCGCACGGCGTGCGACCAGGTCACCTCATCGTCGGACTGCTCGCGCGTGAGCGTCTCGTGGCCACAGGCGAAATCCGTCACACGCGTCGAGTCGCCGCGGCGGACGCGCCAGTTGAACGCGCCGAAGACCTGCTTGACGCGCGACACGTAGTCGTACTTGCGCGTCCACGTCCGCTTTCCCCAGCGGGCGCTTCCCATGTCGTGCAGCAGCGGCCAGTCGTCGCACACGCTCACCCGCTGCCACCCCTCCTGTGTTTCCACCAGCCACAGGTAACCCTGATCCGGGTTGAACAGCAGGTATTCGGTCCAGGCGGGCTCCGTGCGGTCGGTCGGCACATCGCATTGCATGATGCCGATGACCGTGTATTCAGCGCCCAGGCGCCCGCGCGCGCCGAGCGACAGCGTGGTGTTGAAGCGGGCCAGCCGGCGGTTGGCCTCGATGATCTCGGCGCGGTCACCGCTGCAATCCAGCAGCGAGCTGCACGAGGGGCAGACGACCTGCGTGGCCATCGCCACGGCGATGCTCACTGTCCCGGCGCAGCTCGGGCAGTCCAGCGCCAGTACCTTGCCCCTATAGCGGCCGGTCGAAGCTTCGATCTCTTCCTTGCGACGCAGGGTGTCCTTGTCGAAGCGGATCTGGCCGGCGGTTCCCGAGTACACGACCGGCGTTGCGTCGGAATAGTCGAGCGTCACGAACGCATCGCCGCGACGGGCATCGACCACGCGCGATTCCCAGCCGTCGCCGACGAGGATCGGCAGCTCGCCCTCGCCGCCGATGCATCGGCAACGACGGACGTCCGAGACGGTGTAGAGCGCGCCGCCGACCTTTGCCGGTTCGCCGGGACGCAACTCGTCGAAGGACGGCAGCAGGGATACGTCGGCCTGCTCGTCGCGGCGGGTGATCGCGTACTGTCCCGAGGCATCCGACAGCCAACCATGCGTCCCCTCATCGAAGACGATGTACCACTCGTTCCAGCTTCCCGCCTCGTATCGCAGGCGCAGCCCGCCAAGCACCTGGAAGCCGCGCTGGCCTGCGCGTCCACGTGTGCCGAGCTGGACGAGCGAACCGTCTTCCACGAGTTCGGCCATGACGCCAACCAGGCGCGCCGCCTCGGCGTCACGGGTGATCGTGCTGCGGCAGCTGCCGCAGACGACCATCACGGCGCCCGCGGAGTCGAACCGCACCGACGCGCCGCACTGCGGGCACAGGAACTGCTGCATCTCAGCCGGCCAGGCTGCGCAGGATCTGCGCCTTGGCGGCGTCGTATTCCTGCGCGGTGATCAGGTCCAGGTCCAGCATGCGCTTGAGCTGCTGGAGTTTGGCGACCGGATCGGCCGCCTCCGTCGCCGGGCCGGTTGCGGCCGCTGCGGGCGCCGCAGGTGCCTGGCCCGATAGCGCCTGCGCCATCGTCTGTCCGAGTACCGCACCAGCCGCAAGGCCTGCGCCGACGCCGGCGATGCCGCCTTCGTTCCTGGCCGCCAGCGGAATGGCGGTAGCCGTCTGGTAACGCGTGAACTTGTCGAGGTCGCCCGACATGCCCACCGCGATGCGCGTGTCGAGGGCTTTCTGGAGTTCCTCGGGGAGCGACAGGCTCTCGACCGCGAATGCTTCGAGCGCCACGCCGTAGCGCTCGAACACCGGAACGAGCCGTTCCTGGATGCGCTGCGACATGGCGCTCTGGTTCGCGGCGAGGTCGATGAACGGCACGCCCGTGTTTCCGAGGGCATCGGCCATCGTCGCCACGACGAGGTTGCGAAGTTGCTGTTCGAGGTCCTCGACGGTGTACACCGCGCGCGTTCCGGCGATCTCGCGGTAGAACTTCGGGATGTCCTGGATGCGGTAGCTGTAGATGCCGTGCGCGCGTACCCGGACCATGCCGAACTCGGCGTCGCGGATCGTCACCGGTTGTGCCGTGCCCCAGCGGCGACCGAGCTGCAGTCGCGTGGAGAAGAAGATCACGTCCGACTTGAACGGGGATTCGAAGCCCTTGTCCCAGTGCTGCAACGCGGTCAGCACCGGCAGCGTGCGCGTGGTGAGCTTGTAGGTGCCGGGGCCGAACTGGTCGGCGATGCGACCTTCGTTCACGAACAGCGCCTGCTGCGAATCGCGCACGGTCAGGCTGCCGCCGTACTGGATTTCCTGGTCTTCCATGGGGAAGCGCCAGGCGAGGACGCCGTCGCCTTCCTCCATCCACTGGAGGATGTCGACGAACTGCTTGCGGATGAAGGATCCCAGGCTCATCGGGGCGTACCTGCAGGTGTGGGGTGGAGAGTGTGGAAGCCGTGGCGGCGCGGATCGCCGCGGCGTTCGGAATCAGGTCAGGCAGGCGGCGTTGATGACGCCCACGCCGAGCGAGACGGCGCCCATGAGGCCGCCCATCGCGGCATTGCCTTCGTGGATGGCCTGGTTCATGCCGCGCAGCAACCGCGCGAGCGCGGCGTAGGCCGCGACCTGGACCAGCATCGCCAGCAGGGCCCAGAGCAGGAAGTCGCGCCAGCTCGCATGCAGGGCGATGCTGAAGGCCAGTGTGCAGCTGAAGCCGAGCAGCGCGCCGCCCAGCGAAAGCGCGGCGGCGATGTTGCCCTGGTGGATCAGGGTCCATTCGTCGAAACGGGTGACGCGCGTATAGATCGCGACGAAGCCTGCAAGCAGCAGCAGCGCGGAAAGCAGGTAGGCGAGGTACGGCAACGCGAAGTTCGGCACGGGCATCCTTCCCCAAGGAATGGCGCCGAGTATAGCCAGTTGGCCGGCGCATGCAGCCTCGCTAGAGTAGGCGCCCCGGGCCAGGGTCGCGTCGATTCGCCGCCCACAGGAACCCTCGCTCCGAATGCGCGATCGCGCCCTAATACTGTCCGTCCTGATCGTCGCGTCATGCGGTCTGGGCTACGAACTGATCAGCAGCGCCCTGGCCAGCTACCTGTTGGGCGATTCGATCCTGCAGTTCTCGTCGGTGATCGGCTGTTACCTCTCCGCGATGGGCATCGGCTCATGGCTGTCGCGCTACGTCGACGACGCCGATGTGCTCGACCGGTTCGTCGACCTCGAAATGCTGATCGGCCTGGTGGGCGGCGTGTCGGCGGCGGTCCTGTTCGTCGTCTTCGCATGGCTGTCCACGCCCTTCCGCACCGCCCTGTACGTGATGGTGTTCGCCATCGGCCTCATGGTCGGCATGGAAATCCCGCTGGTGATGCGCATCTTCAACCAGCGCCGCGCCGAATTCCGCGAGCTGGTCAGCCGCGTGCTCGCCTTCGATTACCTGGGCGCGCTGGTCGTGTCGCTGGTGTTCCCGCTGCTGCTCGCGCCGCACATGGGGCTGCTGCGCACCTCGTTCCTGTTCGGCATGTTCAACACCGGCGTCGCGCTGTGGACGGCGGTGGCGTTCCGCGACGAACTGACTGCACCGCGACTCAAACTCTTCCGCGGCGCCATCGTGCTGGGCCTGCTTGCGGCGGGACTGGCATTCTCCGGGCGCATGACCGCGTGGGCCGAACGCGGCATCTACGGCGACGAGGTCGTGCACGCGGAAAGCACGCCGTTCCAGCGCCTGGTCGTCACGCGCTGGCAGGACGACCTGCGGCTGTACATCAATGGCAACCTGCAGTTTTCGTCCCGCGACGAACACCGTTACCACGAAGCGCTGGTGCACCCGGGCCTGCAGGCGCTGCCGGGCGCGCGCCGCGTACTGGTGCTCGGTGGCGGCGACGGGCTGGCGGTGCGCGAGATACTGAAGTCGCCGGCCGTGCAGGCGATCACGCTGGTCGACCTGGATCCGGCGATGACGCGGATGTTCTCGCGCTCGCCCGACCTGGTGGCGCTCAACAAGGGATCGCTGAACGATCCGCGCGTGCACGTCGTCAACGAGGACGCCGGGCGCTGGCTGGAGAAGCACGGCGGCAGCTACGACTTCATCGTCGTCGATTTCCCCGACCCGTCCAGCTTCGGCATCGGGCGGCTGTACTCGGTGCCGATGTTCCGCCTGATCGCCCGCCACCTGGCCGCGAACGGCTACGTCGTGGTGCAGTCCACGTCGCCGTACTACGCCCCGCGTTCGTTCTGGAGCATCGAGGCGACGCTGCGCGAGGCGGGACTGCACACCTGGCCTTACCACTGCGACGTACCCTCGTTCGGCGATTGGGGCTTCGTGCTCGCCGGGCATCGGGCCGACTATGCGCAGCCGGTCGCGCTGGGCGTGCCGACGCGTTATCTCACCCCCGAAACGCTGCATGACCTGTTCGTGTTCCCGAAGGACATGCCGCGCATGGCGATGCCGCCCAATCGCCTGGACGAGCAGTCGCTGGTCCGCTATTTCGAAGAGGACTGGCGGCGGGTGATCCGCTGATGCAGCGGCGCGGCTTCCTGGTAGGCGCGGGGCTTGCCGGCGCGGCGGTGTTCGCGGCGACGCGCATGCGGGGCGTCGACAAGGTCGCGCCCGAGATCCACTTCCCCGGCATGCACGACGGGCACGCGCTGCGCGATGCGCATACGTTCCCTGCGCCGCGGGCGCATCTGCGCACCGGTGTGGCCATCCTGGGTTCCGGCGTCGCCGGCATGGCATGCGCGTGGGCGCTGGCCCGCGCCGGACGCCGCGACTTCGTGGTGCTGCAGGGGCCCGAATACGGCGGGAACGCCGCCGCGGCGAACCTGGGCGGCCGCGGCGACGACACCCTGGATTGCCCGCTCGGCGCGCATTACCTGCCGCTGCCGTCCTCCGAATCGGCTCACATGATGTCGCTCCTGGCCGACCTCGAGCTGCTCGAACGTGGCCCTGATGGCATCGCGCCCAGGTTCGACGAGGCGGCGCTCACGCATGCGCCGCACGAGCGGTTGCTGCGCAATGGCCGCTGGGAAGCCGACCTGCTCCCATCGCACGGTGTGCCGGCCGCGCAACTGGAACAGCAGCATCGCTTCCTTGCGCAGATGGCGTCGCTGCGGACGCAGCGTGGACGCGACGGGCGCCGCGTGTTCGCGCTCCCGGTCGCGCTGTCGTCCATGGACGAGGCGTGGCGCGCGCTGGATCGCGAGAGCTTTGCGCATTGGCTCGATCGCAACGGTTACGACGCCCCCAACCTGCGCTGGTATCTGGACTACTGCTGTCGGGACGACTACGGCGCAGGCACGCGGGAGGTGTCGGCGTGGGCCGGCCTGCATTACTTCGCCAGTCGCGACGGGCACGCCTCGAACGCATCCGGCGACACCGTGCTGACGTGGCCGGGTGGATTGTCGGAGTTGATCGCGCGCATGCGCACCTCGATCACGCGCCGGCTCGGGCACGACCGCTGGCTGCAGCGCGGCTTCGCCTCGCAGGTGCGTGACCGGGCAGGGGACGTGGTCGTGCTGGGCGCGCGACGCGAGGGCGCGCAGATCGCAACGTTCTCGCTCACCGCCGGGCAGGTGGTGAGCGCGATGCCGCTGCATGTGCTCGCGCGTATCTGGCCCGGACTCAAGGACACCGGCTACGATCCCGCGACGCACGCCAGTCCGCACGCGGCGTGGCTGGTATCGAATTTCCTGATGCAGGGATGGCCGAGCGAGTTGCCGGGCGAAGGCCTGGCGTGGGACAACGTGGTGCATCGCGGGCGCAGCCTGGGGTACGTGGTATCGACGCACCAGCTCCTGCGCGTGGCACCCACCGCGCGCACCGTGTTCACGGCGTACCAATCGCTGGACCGCATGACCCCGAAGCAGGCGCGCGGATGGCTCACACGCGCGACGGCGGACGAGCTGCGTGCCGAGGCCGCCAGCGACCTGCAACAGGCGTACGGGGACGAGTTGTGGCGACGAACGCGGCGACTGTCGATCACCGTCCGTGGCCATGCGATGGCGATCCCGGCCCCGGGCTTCCTGCACAACGCCGGGCTGTTGTCCTTGCGTGGACTCGACGGGCGGGTGCGCGTCGCGCATTCGGATCTGTCGGGTTATTCGGTCTTCGAGGAAGCCGCGTGGTGGGGCATCCGGGCCGCGGAGCAACTTGCGTGATCACGCGGCCCGACGGCTCGCTGCGGGCCTGCCAGCGCCCGCTTCCGAATCGTAGCGGACATACCCATGAGACTCTGTATGTCACCACAGGATGTGTTCCAGGCGGTTGCATTCGTCAGCGTCGTGGCGCCATGCGTCGTCAGCGTCGCCGCCCTGTATGTCCCCAGGCCGCGCCGGATGCTTTTGCGGGGAGCGGTGGCGATATCGGCCGGATGGATCGCCGACATCGCGCTCACGATCCATGCGTACAACCGCGCCGGCACCGCCGCGGCAGCAGCGTTGGGCGTCGACCATGCGGGGATGGGGTTCGATAACAACACCGTCGCTGTCGCAATCCTTGGCGGAGGGTTGTACCTCACGGCGGCAGTGGGGCTGGCGCTTGCAACCGGCGCTCTGATCAGGCGGACAAGGCCTACGTCCCCTCCCGGCCGATAGCGCTCGCCGCGGGGCCGGCCGCGGTTGAAGAAGTCGGGGTTCGGCTCGTCCTGGTGCAGCCCGGTTGCGTTCAGCACAACCGATCGGGCGCACAGCAGTCGAGGTCCTTGGCTGGCACCGGGACGTTCGGGTCCGGAACGAAGCCTCGTGCTTCCATTGCAGACGGCGATGCATTCGCCACTGGTCGATGCAGGTATCCGACCACTGGCCGGCCGCCGTTGTTGCGCGTATCACCGCGCCGGGTGAGACCTTCACCGCCGTGGCACCGCCGCCATGGCAGGATCGCGCCGCCGGTGGACGCGCCGGCGATCGAGGGAAGCGAGGCGTGGGCAAGCCAAGGATTCGCTTACACAACATCGGATTCGGACTCGCGTTGCTGGTGATCCTGTTGCTGCTGGCGCAGGCGCGGCGGACGCAGGAGGACCTGCTTCGATCGAACCAGGCTTTCTCGCGCAGCGCCGAAGTGCTCACCACCGTGCAGGACACGCTGTCCGCGTTGCAGGACGTGGAAACCGGCATGCGCGGTTACGTGATCACCGGCACGGACGCGTTCCTGCAGCCGTATCACGACGGGAACCGGCGACTGGTCGAGGCGCGTGCGCGGCTGCGCCAGCTGGTCGGCAACCAGCGCGATGCGGCCTGGTGGGGCAGGACCAACCACGACATCGACGAACGCCTGCGGCTGGCGAAAGTGAACGTCGACCTGCGTCGTCGCGCCGGGCTGGAAGCGGCGTCACAGAGCGTGGCGCAGGCGGGCGGCAAGGAGGCGATGGACCGCGTGCGCTCGCTGCTGGGCGAGCTGGAAGCCGCCGAACGCGAACGCATGATGGTGGAGGGACGCGCCGTCGAACGCCGCGTCGCGGAGTTCCGCCGCTGGACGACGTGGGGAACGGCGGTCGCGCTGGTGCTGCTCGCCGCGGCGCTTCTTTCCGTGCACCGCAGCCTCGTGCAGCGTCGGCAGGCGTTGCACCTGGCGCGCGCTGGCGAGGCGCGGCAGCGGGCGATCCTCGATGCGATTCCCGACCTGCTGTGGCAGTTCGACACGAACGGCAACCCGCGCCTTCTGTCCAGCGATTACGGGGCGACGCTGCCGCCGGCGCTGCTGCTCGCGATCCGCTCCGCCTTGCCGCACGTGCAGGCCGACAGCGCCGTGCACACGCTCACCGCGCAGGAAGCCAGCGGCCAGGTGTTCGAGGCGCGACTGGTCGCCATCGACGACGGGCATCTGGCGATCGTGCGCGAAGTTACCGAGTTCATCGTGCAGGAGCGGGCGCTGCGCGACCAGCACGACTTCCTACGCGCGATCGTCGATTCCGACGAAAGCCTCGTCTTCGTGCGTAGCGCGGGCGGGCGATTCACGCTGTGCAACATCGCGTTCGCCGCGACCATGGGGCTCACGCCTTCGCAGGTGGAAGGACGCCGTCCCTCGGACCTGGCGGGCCAGCGCATCATCGAACCGCTGTTGCAGGCCGACGACGCACTGCTGCAGGGCGAGGACGAATGGCGTGCCGACCGCGTGCGCATCGTCGACGTGCGCGAGCAGGAGCGCTGGATGCAGGTGCTCAAGCGCCCGCTCGTGCGCTCCGATGGCCAGCGCCAGGTGCTCACGGTGGTGATCGACGTCTCCGCGCAGCAGCGCATGGAGCGGATGAAGGACGAGTTCATCTCGACCATCAGCCATGAGCTACGTACGCCGCTGACCTCGATCCGCGGGGCGCTCGGGCTGGTGGTGGGCGGAACCGCCGGCGAGCTGCCCGATTCCGTGCGGCCGCTGCTGGAGATCGCGCACAAGAACACCGAACGGCTCGTGCGGCTGATCAACGACATCCTTGATATCGAGAAGCTGCAATGGGGCGGCCTGTCGCTGCAGACGCACCGCCTGCCGCTGCGCGCGATGGTGGCCCAGTCGATCGACCAGATCGCGACCTATGCGCGCGAGTTCGAGGTGACGGTCGAGTTCGGCCCCGGCGACGACGGCGTCGTGGAGGTCGACGTGGACCGCTTCGCGCAGGTGATGGCGAACCTGCTGTCCAACGCGATCAAGCATTCGCATGCAGGCGGTGTCGTGGAGGTGTCGGTGACGCGTCGCGACGGTGGCCTGCAGATCAACGTGCGCGACCACGGCGAAGGCATTCCCGAAAACTTCCGTCCGCGCGTCTTCGAGCGTTTCGCGCAGGCCGACGCCTCCGACGTCCGGCGTCGCGGCGGAACCGGCCTGGGCCTGGCGATCACGCAGTCGCTGGTGGAGAAGATGTCCGGGCGCATCGGTTTCGAGACCGAAACGGGGCAGGGCACGCGCTTCTTCGTCTGGTTGCCTGAAGCGATGCGCCTGAACGATCCCGCGCCGTCCAACACGGCCGACGACCTCACGCCGTACGTCGTGCTGCTGCAGGACGAATCGGCGCTGGCCGACGAACTCGCGCGCGTGCTGCGCGAGCACGGCTACCGCACGCTGCTCGCCAACGACATCGCACGTGCGCGCGAGCTGCTGCAATCGCCCAACGCGAAGGCGCTGGCGATCGACCTGGGATCGGCGGGCACGTCCGCGCGCGGCGTGCTGCGTGAACTGCGCTCCGAGCCGGAGTTCCGCTCGTTGCCGGTGCTGCTGCTGGGGATACGTCCGCCTTCGGTGGACTCCGACGGATTGCGCGGCGGCGCCGTCGGCGTGGTCGACTGGCTCGGCAAGCCGCTGGATCCGGAACAGGTGGCCGAGGCGGTGCGCACCACGCTGCGCGATCCGTCCCGGCGCTTCGAAGTCCTGCACGTGGAGGACGACGAGGACGTGTGCGCGCTCCTGCGGACGCTGCTGCAGGGGCATGGCCTGAACCTGCACGCGGCCGGTTCGCTGGCGCAGGCGCGCGAGCAGCTCTCGCATCGACGGCACGACCTGGTGATCCTCGACCTGAAGCTGCCCGACGGCGACGGATCGGAACTGCTCGAAGAGCTCGCGCGCGCCCGGCCGCCCACGCCGGTGATCATCTTTTCCGCCCAGGACGGCGGCCTCGCCGAGAGCCGCGCCGTGCTGCGCCGGCTGGTGAAATCACGCCACCATGCCCGCGAGCTTGCGACCCTGATCTTGGATACCTTGCGCCACTGGCCGGCCGGCGGCGCGCAGAAAGAGGAGACCGGATGAGCTCCGCCACCCATGTCCTGATGATCGAGGACGAGGAAGACATCGCACTGATCGTCCGTTACCTGCTCGAGCGAAACGGATTCACGGTCGAACACCTGGCCGACGGACGGGCCGGGCTGGAGCGCATCCAGACCGGCGCGGTGCCCGACCTGGTGCTGATGGACTTCATGCTGCCGTTCCGCGACGGCCTGGAACTGGTCGAACGCCTCCGCGCGCAGCCGCAGTGGACGTCCGTTCCCGTGTTGATGCTCACGGCGAAGGCGAGGGAAGCCGACATCGTGCGCGCGCTGGAGATTGGTGCGGACGATTACGTCACCAAGCCGTTCCAGCCCGAGGAACTGATGGCACGCATCCGGCGCCTGCTGAGGCGATCGCTGTGAGGTTGCGCGATGCGGCCCGTCTTTCGGTGCTGGGACTGGCGATGACCTTCTGCACGGCGAACGCGCAGACGGTCGAACAGGCGCAGGCGCTGGTCGAACTCCGGAAGTATGCCGACGCCGCGCGGGTGCTCGAACAACGCCTGGCGATCGCGCCCGACGATGCGGACGCGATGTTCCTGCTCGCGCGGACGCATGCATGGAACGGCGAGCCGACGCGCGCGCTGCCGCTGTACGAGCGCCTGCTGGCGCGCGCGCCCGACAACGTCGATTACCTGCTGGGATACGGTCAGGCCCTCGGCTGGGCGGGACGCAACGAAGAGGCCATCGAGGTGCTCACGCGCGCGCAGCGCCTCGCCCCGGACTACGCCGACATCGGACCCGCGCTCGCACAGGCGCGCGCCGCGCAGGCCGCCGCCATCTCGCCCGAGCCGTTGCTGCCGTCGCCCACCGACGCGCCACGCGCAGCAGCGCCGCAGACGCCGGAACGCCGGCGCACCGTCTCCGTGTCGGCGCGCCACGACTGGCTCGATGGCGCCTACGACGACTGGAGCGGCGTGCGCGTGGATGCATCGAGTTCGCAGCGCGGAAGGTTCGGCGGCTACGGCGCGATCACTGCCGACCGGCGCTTCGACCTCGACGACGTGGGCATCGAAGCCGGTGCGTTGCTGCCGCTGGGCGATACCTGGCTGCTGCAGCCCGAAGTGGGCGTGGTGCCCGACGCCGACTTCCTGCCGCGCTACTACGCGGACCTGCGCGTGCAGAACACCTTCGCGCATGGCTGGATCGGGAGCGCGAGCCTGCGCACCAGCGACTATCCCGACACGCGCGTCGACCGGCTCGCGGTGGGCGTGGAGCGCTACTGGAGCCAGTGGCGCGCGGCGTACACGTTCAACCTGACGCGACTTCGCGACACGCATTCGCCCGGCCACGACGTGCGCCTGGCGCGCGCGTACGGCGAGGGCAGCGAGATCGGCCTGCAGCTGGCGTTCGGACGGGAAGCCGCGCTGGTCGACACGGGCGTGGTCGCGAGCGACGTACGCGGCGCAGTGCTGTTCGGGCGCCATGTCTTCGCGCAGCGGTGGTCGTGGCTGTGGAATGCCGGCGTGGTGGAGCAGGGCGACCTGTACACGCGCCGCGGCATCGGCATCGGGCTGGAACGGCGGTTCTGACGATGGAATGGACCAGCTGGCTACCGGTCGATCCGCTGCTCCGGCTGGCCAGCCTGATCGCCTCGCTGCTGGCGGTCGTCACGGTCCTCGTGCTGCTCCAGGTGCTGGTGCTTTCCACGCTGGCGACGCGGCAGCGTCGTGCCCGTGAGGCGTTCGATCGCCAATGGCGCCCGCACATGGCGATGGCGAGCCTGGACACCGACATCGCCTGCGACCTGCCGGCGCCCAAGGGCCGCAGGCGCCTGTGGTGGCTCATGTTGTGGAACAAGCTGCAACGCAAGCTGCGCGGCGAGGCGACCTCGCGGCTGAACCGGCTGCTGCTCTCGCTCGGGCTCGACGAGTACGCATTGCGACTGCTGCGGTTTCCCGGCGTGCGCAATCGCCTTGTCGCGCTGGAAACCCTGCGTCATCTCGGCGACGCCGCGCACTGGGACGCGGTCGAACCGCTCGCGCACGGACGCAATCCGTTCGTCGCATTCGCCGCCGCGCAGGCGCTGATCGCGATGGACGCACCACGTGCGACGCGAACGGTGCTGCCGATCGCGCTGGAGGGCGAACACTGGGGCGGGCAGCGCCTGGTCGCGCTGTGCCGCCAGGCCGGACGCGACGCCGTCACCGACGCGCTGCTCGATCTGCTCGCGCGCGCCGACGCGCGTGCGTTGGCCCGACTCGCGCCGCTGCTCGCCTTCGCCGATCCCGTGCGTGCGGCACCTTGGGCGCGCGAACGCGCGCTGGGCGACGCCGATGCACGCAACCGGCAGGCCTCGCTCAAGGCGCTGGGCGAGCTGGGGGATCCGCGCGACAAGCCGCTGATCGTCCGCTCGCTGCACGACGAGGACCCCGCGGTGCGCCTCACCGCGGCCCAGGCGTTGCGGGCGTCGGCGGATCTGTCCGACATCGAGGTGCTGCTTCCCGCGCTCGCCGACCAGAGCTGGTGGGTGCGCCGGGAAGTCGCCGACACGCTGGCCGCGCTTCCGCGCATGGACGACGGCGCGTTGCAGTCGCTGCTGCCGCGCGTGGAGGACCGCTACGGACGCGAAGCGCTGGAGCGCGCCCGCGCCGAGCGCGCGATGAGGGCGGGGCGCGCATGAGCGGCGAGTTCCTCTTCGCCCTGCAGCTGTTTTTCATCGGCTACTTCGTGCTGCTCAATGGCGGCTACCTCGTACTCAACCTGCTGTCGATGCTGAGCCTGCGCAGCTACATGCGCCAGCGCGCCGAGTACGGCACCGACGCGCCGTACCTCGGCATCGAGCCGGCGATCTCGCTGCTGGTGCCGGGCTACAACGAGGAAGCGACGATCCGCACGTCCGTTCGCTCGATGCTGCAATTGCAGTACCCGGACTTCGAAGTGGTCGTCATCAACGACGGCTCGAAGGACGGCACGCTCGCGGCGCTGGTGGAGGAATTCGAACTCGTCCCGCATCCGGAGCTCGTGCGCCGCGCGGTGCCGCACAAGCCGATCCGCGGCGTCTATCGCTCACTGCGTTACGGAAACCTGCGCGTAATCGACAAGGAGAACGGCGGCAAGGCCGACGCGCTCAACGTCGGCATCAACGTCGCGCGCAACCGGCTGTTCTGCGCGGTCGACGCGGACTCGATCCTCCAGCGCGACAGCCTGCTGCGCATCGTGCAGCCCTTCATCGAGGACGAAAGGACCGTCGCCGCCGGCGGCACCGTGCGCATCGCCAACGGATCGGAAGTGCGCGGCGGCTTCCTGGTGAAATCGGGGCTGCCGCGCAACCTGCTCGCGCGCATGCAGATCATCGAATACCTGCGCGCGTTCCTGTTCGGGCGCCTGGGCTGGTCGCCGCTGAACGGCGTGCTGATCATCTCCGGCGCATTCGGCCTGTTCGATCGCGCGCGCGTGGAAGCCGTCGGCGGTTATCGCACCGACACGGTCGGCGAAGACATGGAACTGGTCGTGCGGCTGCACCGCTGGCATCGGCGCAAGCGCATCGCGTACCGCATCCGCTATCTGCCCGATCCCATCTGCTGGACCGAGGCGCCGGAAGATCTCGGCACGCTGGGACGCCAACGCTCGCGATGGCAGCGCGGCCTGGCCGAAAGCCTGATGTTCCACCCACCGTGGCGCTTCGGCTGGCGCGCGGGCGCGGCGGGTTACCTCGCGTGGCCCTTCATGGCGCTGTTCGAATGGGTCGGCCCGTTGATCGAGCTGACCGGCTACGTCTTCATGATCGTCGGCTTCCTCATGGGCTGGGTGTCGCCCGTCGCGTTCACCGTGTTCATCGCCGTCGCGCTCGGCATGGGCATCCTGCTGTCGGTCAACGGCCTGTTGCTCGAGGCGCTTTCCTTCCGCGTCTACAACCGCAGCCGCGACATGCTCTGGCTGTTCGCGATGGCGGTGCTGGAGAACTTCGGCTATCGCCAGCTCAACACGCTGTGGCGCTGCCGCGGCATGTGGCAATGGATGTCGCGACGCAAGCACCAGTGGGGCGCGATGAAACGCAGCGGGCAGTGGGGGAGGATGTAGCCCGCGATCGCGTCGCGTCGCCGCCTTCGCGACGACCCGTGCAAGTGAATGAGCCGGCCGCAGGCGCCCAAGCGGTCCTCATTCCAGTACGGCGCCATCTGCAATTCGCCGCCCGGCAACGACGACAGGCGTGAGAGAGCCGCATCCCCAGGGCGATGGCGCAAGGCCAACCACGCAGCTGCCGAGGGGCGCCGGCCGGGCGGCGCGCTGCGGTGGGGAGGACGCCTTGCACGTGCGTTATGACGGGAGCGCTTCGCATGTGGAACGAAGATCGCGCCCACATCACACCGCAAGCAACAGACTGCATACACCGCCAGCACATGACCTTCGACCAGTCCATGCATCGCCTGCATTCCAGACCGCTGAAAGGGCGGGAATATTCGCGAATCATGCGACGGTTCCGGAAGGGCATGATGCGCGCGACGCTCTTCGGCCTGTTCCTCCTGCCGCTGCACGTGACCGGGTCTGCCGTCGGGTCCGCGCAGGGCACCCTGGACATCGCGTTCGCGCTATTGGCCGCGACGGTATCCGTGATGTTTCTCGTCAGCATGCTCGGCATGGGAATCGCGTGGGCGAAGCGACCACGCCAACGGAACATCTCGGAAAACCGGAACTACTGCGGCATCGCGTAATACCCGAGCCAGCGCTGAGCGCTGCGGTGTGGCTGCAGTTGCGTTCGTGTCCGCGCTTGTGCTGACTCGCCGCTGATTCGTGCGATCGACTTGCGCATCGGGAAAAAGTTTGCGCCAGGCGTCACTCGGGTGATCGGTGCCTCATTTCGAACATCCGCTTCTCACCGATGGCTGACATTCAGCCAGATATGGCTGGCATGGGCGATGCTAGGCCCCCCTCGAGGGGGTTAACTACCTCGAGATACCCGCATCTTCACGATGCATCTACATATTGCGAAGCAAGCTGAAGGCGGGTCACGGCTCCAGCCGGCGCCGCGATATTTCCGATATCCCAACGAAGGAGGATTGGAATGATTCTGACCAAGCAAAATCTGGCGAAGCTCGGTGTGGCGGCCGTCGTAATTGCGGGCCTTGGCGGCTGCGCCACCTACAAGGAAGAGTTCGCGACGATCAACTCGCGCCTCGACTCGCTCGACCAGAAGGTACAGAGCGCGGCGCAGAGCGCCGAATCGGCCAACCAGTCCGCACAGCAGGCCAACCAGCGCCTGGATGCCCTGGAAGGCCGCGTCCAGCAGCTCGAAGCCGCTCCGGCGCGCAAGCCGCGCGGTTGATCGCGCTGTCGTAAATCGCTCTTTCGTACTACGTAGCGTAGTTACGCAAAAGGTGACGAACGGATCGAACCCAAGATCCGGTGGTCTTCATTGACCACCGGACTCTTTTGTCGACCGGCGCATTCGTCCCAAGGAAGTATCCCATCAATACCTTCATGCACCCTGCAATCCGCGCCGCTTCCGGCGCGCTCGCGCTGGCGCTGACGTTCGCGATCTGCGGTGTCGCCCATGCCCAGGGCCCCGAGCAATCGGCGGCCACGGTGGCGATGGACCAGCTGCCACCCGACCAGGCCGTGTCCGACACGGTGACCGAACTCGCGGGCTGGATCGTCGCCAGCGGCGACAACCAGGGCTATCCCTTCGCGATCATGGACAAGGCCGCGGCGCAGATCCTGGTGTTCGGCGGCGACGGACGCCTTCGTGGCGCCACGCCCGGGCTCTTCGGCTCGGCGGTCGGCGACCATTCCGCTCCCGGCGTTGCGGGTCTCGCGCTTCGCGAAATTCCGGGCCGCGATCGCACCACGCCTGCCGGTCGCTTCGTAGGCGGCTACGGCCCGTCGACCGACGCTGGCCGCGTGCTGTGGGTCGATTACGACTCCGCGGTGTCCATGCACCCGACGGCGACCGGCGTCCCCGCCGAGCGGCGCCCCGAGCGCCTCGCATCGCCCACGCCGGACGACAACCGCGTCACCCACGGCTGCATCAACGTGCAGCCCGATTTCTACGAAGCGGTGATCCGGCCGACGTTCGAGAAGGGCGGCGTGTTCTACATCCTGCCGGACTCGACACCGCTCGCCGAGGTATTCCCGGAGTTCGTGCAAAGCCGCGCGACCGCGCAGCACGACGATGGGACCACGCGTCGCCGTCGATAAGCGGCGCTTCCCCGGCCTACCCGGGCGTGTGACGTGAAGCAACGTAGCGGCCGGCAGTCCGGCCGCTTTTTTGTGTGCCGACGCCTGCAGATCATCCGCAGCCGTTCGTTTCCACGGTTCGCCTGGGCGTCGAATCTTCCGCCGACATCACCTGCGCGGCTCGAAGCATGCCGCCTTCTGAAACCTGCTTCGTGATGGCGAGCCCGCGCACGCAGCCCTGAATGGCTGCGAGGCGTCCTCCACGTCCGCTCGCGTGATCCGCGCGTGAGGCATTTCGCGTCTTCACTGCCACGTCCGCGACGCAGGCGTCGAATCCCGCTGCACTTCGCCTCGTCGTCGAAGCGAAGTGGTCGGGCGTCGGATGCGCCGATGCCACCAAAGGATGGAGTGGATCGATGCGCCTTCAACACCTCGCGCTGGCAGCAGCGCCGATAGTCCTCGTGCTGGTTCCCGTCCTGCTGGGCGCCCCTGCCCACGCAGCCACGCGACTGGTCAGCAACTGCAACGACAATGGCGCGGGCAGCCTGCGGGCCGCAGTCGCAAGCGCGGGGAGTGGCGATGCCATCGACCTGCGTTCGTTGCGCTGTTCGAGCATCGTGCTCAACGGGACCATCAACGTGCCGCAGGACCATCTCCGGCTGCTCGGGCCGGGCAGCGCGGCGCTGACCATCGACGCGAATCGCAAGGGGCGTGCGTTCCTCCATACCGGTGCGGGCACGCTCCATTTCGCGCGGATATCGGTGAGCAACGGCCTGTCGCGCGTCGCCGGCGAAGAAGATGAAGCCGAAGGAGGCTGCATCCATTCGCCCAACGGCACCGTCGAGCTGTTCCACTCGCGCGTGCACCATTGCGAAGCCTACTCGGAGGAATACACCTCGATCATCCTCTTCGGCGGTGGCATCGCGGCGCGCAACGTCGTGCTGAATTTCAGCAGCGTGTTCGAGAACAAGGCTGGCATCTACGGGTACGGCGGAGGCGTGTTCGCGAGCGGCTCGGTGAGGCTCTACCGCAGCCAGGTGTACGGCCACGACGTGACGGGCGACGGCGGCGGCATCTACGCCACGGAAGTGGATGCAAGCTATTCGACCATCCGCGACAACAGCGCCAATCGCGGTGGCGGCATCGCGTGCCAGGTCCTGAACCTCAACAAGTCGACCGTCTCGGGCAACCGCGCGGTGCTGCGCGACTTCCTCGGCGGATATCGCGAGAACGAAGCCGGCGGCCTGCTGGTGATGGGCACCGGCCACAGCGTCGTCGCCGACAGCACGATCTCGGGCAACTCGGCCTTCAACTACAGCGCCGCGGAGTTCAGCAACGGCACGGTAACCATCTACAACACCACGATCACCGACAACGTCGAGAACTATCCGGAAGGCGATCTGTGGCACTACTACCCGCCGGAATATTTCGGACGTGGCGCCCTGTATGCGACGACGCTGCGGCTGGAAGGAAGCATCGTCGCCGGCAACCGGCGAATCGAGGGCACGCCGCCATACGACATCGCCAACGGCACCGTAAGCGGCAGCCATAACCTCATCGGCGCTTCGCAGGTGCCGACGCCGGCGGACACGCTTGCATTTGCCGACCCGCGGGTACTGCCCCTGGCCGACAACGGAGGACCGACGCGGACGCACAGGCTGCGCGCCGACAGCCCGGCGCTGGATCGAGGCAACAACGTGCTCGGTCGCCAATTCGACCAGCGCGGGCCGGGCTTCCCGCGAGTCAAAGGCCCGGCACCCGATATCGGCGCGTATGAGCGCTGACGATCCCGCCGCCGCCCGTCCGAGGACACAGCGCGGAACGTGGATCGCCTGCGCGCACGCAGCTAGAGTGACCCCGCCGCGGCCGCGGAGCCGCGCGGGAGTCGATGCCATGACCGACCACGTCGCTTCGTGCAGTTGCGGGCAGCTGCGCATCATCGCGCGCGGCGAGCCCGTGCGCGTTTCGATCTGCCATTGCCTGTGCTGCCAGCAGCGCACGGGCAGTGCGTTCGGCGTGCAGGCGCGGTTTTCCGAGGACGCAACGACCGTCGAAGGCGACAGCACGCAGTTCGCGCGAACCGGCGACGAAGGCACGACGGCGCACTTCCATTTCTGTCCCTCGTGCGGGGCGACAGTGTTCTGGCGCGCCGACGCCATTCCCGGCTTCGTGACGATTCCGGTCGGCGCATTCGCCGATCCGACGTTCCCGGCGCCGACCGTGACGGTGTATGTCGACCGCAAGCACGCGTGGGTGCGGCTGCCCGACGGCATCCAGTCGCTCGACTGACCGCTGTCGATTCCGCGCGTCCCCGTTCGTCATCAGAACAGGCGGACACGTCGATCCGCACGGAGTGATCCCATGCGCAAGCTCATCGTGGCCGCGTTCATCAGCCTGGACGGCGTCATGCAGGCGCCGGGCGGGCCGGAGGAGGACACCAGCGGCGGCTTCGCGTACGGCGGCTGGATCGTGCCGTATGCCGATGGTTCCGGCGACGTGATGGACGGCGTGTTCATGCAGCCGTTCGCGTTGCTGCTGGGGCGCCGCACCTACGAGATCTTCGCGTCGTATTGGCCGCACGTGCGCGAAGGCGCGCCGCACCGCTTCATCGCCGACATGTTCAACGACGCGACCAAGCACGTCGCCACGCACCATGCCGACACGCTGCAATGGCAGAACAGCCGCGCGCTGGGCGCCGACATCGCCGCGGCCGTGCGCGAACTCAAGCGCACCGACGGCCCCGACCTCGTCACGCAGGGCAGCAGCGAACTGGTGCATCAACTGCTGGCCGCCGGTCTGGTCGACGAACTGCGTCTGATCGTGCATCCGATCCTGCTGGGGCAGGGCAAGCGCTTGTTCGACGATCGCGCGCAGCCATCGGCGTTCCGGCTCGACGCCACGCGCACGACGTCCACCGGCGTGCTGGTCAATCGCTACCTGCGCGAAGGCGACGTGCGGACGGGTTCGTTCGAATCCTGATCCGGTCGACGATTCGACCTGCTGCGCGGTCCCCCGACACGACGCGCTCCGCACGTTGGCGCGGCTCGAACGTGCGTGATGCATTCCCGCGAGACATTTACCGGGCACGAAAGAATCCTGCCCGGCGACGCGTACACGACCAGAACGCCTCGTGGCGCTGCTCCGCGGGCCTGCTCAGCCTGATTGGCTCCTGACCCAACGCAATGTTGGGCGACTTATCTGATTGATTTCGGAACTGTCCGATGTTGTGGGCGGGCCGCGACGAGGAACATTCACTTCGTCGCTAGGGCCAAGGCCTTGCGGCCCAACCATTCCCCCCAGCACATCTCAGGACTCCGTAATGAAGAAGACCCTGCTTTCCACCGCCCTGGTCGCCGTCGTGGCCGCCGCGGCCGTCCCGTCGGCCTTCGCCGCCGACGGCAAGATCACCTTCCGCGGCCAGATCGAAGACACCACCTGCACCGTGTCCGGCGGTACCGGCACCGACGGCGGCGCCCAGAACTTCACGGTCACGCTGCCGACGATCCAGAAGACGGCGCTCAGCACCGCCGGCTCCCGCGCGGGTGACACGCCGTTCTCCATCGTCATCGGCGGCTCGGGCCAGACCGGTTGCACCAACGGCAAGGTCGTGAAGGTCAAGTTCGAAGGCGCGCAGAGCCCGATCGACGCCGCAACCGGTCGCCTGAAGAACACCGTCGCCGCCGGCAACGCCGCCGTCGTGCAGGTCGGCCTGCTGAACGATTCGATGGCCGACATCAACCTGGTGGACAACACCAACGCCCCGACGGTCACGATCTCCAGCAACACGGCGAAGCTGAACTACTGGGCGCAGTACTACGCGCCCGCCACCGGCGTGACCGCCGGTGCGGTCGACACCTTCGCGATGTACTCGGTCGCCTACAACTGATCCACGGTTGACGGCAGCACCTGCGGGGCCGGTTCCGACCGGCTCCGCACACCGGCCCGAGGGCCGCGCGGTTCGCTATTCGAGGCAATGAGCATGAACATCTTCAATCGCGTGATGTGCGCCGTGCTGTTGACGGCCGGCAGCCTGTCCGCGGCCCACGCCGGCATCCAGATCGTCGGCACGCGTGTCGTGTATCCCTCCACCGAGCGCGAAGTGACGGTGCGCGTGATCAATTCGGGCACGTCGCCGCGCCTGCTGCAGGCCTGGACGGATTCTGGCGACGAGAAGGAAACGGCCGAGACGAGCAAGGCACCGTTCCTGGTGACGCCGCCGATCTCGCGCGTCGAGCCGGGCAAGGGACAGTCGCTGCGGCTCATGTTCACCGGCGACGGCAGCCTGCCGCAGGACCGCGAATCGGTCTTCTGGCTCAACGTGGTCGAAGTCCCGCCGAAGCCGGAAGGCGCCGCGACGGGCGAGAACAACTACCTGCAGTTCGCGGTGCGTACGCGCATCAAGATCTTCTATCGCCCGCAGTCGCTGCAGGGCGATCCGGTGGGCGCCATCGACCAGATCAACTGGCGCCTTGTCCGGCAGGGCGGCGACCTGGCGATGGAGTGCACCAACAGCAGCGCCTACAACGTGTCGTTCGCCGACGTGCGCCTGAAAGGTGCGCCGGATCGCACCGACGACATGACCGGCGGCGGCATGTGCCCCGCGAAGGGTCGCGAAAGCTTCCCCATCAAGGGCGGCGCAGACAACGGGCGCCTGACCTACAAGGCGATCAACGACTACGGCGCATTCATCGACGGCGAAGCGACCTACACGCACTGACCGCCGCCTGAGCACCACGCTGTAGCGGCGCGAGCCGCCCACCCGCCTCCCAATGCAATGCCCTCCCGCGGGAGGGCAGGGAGAGGTCTTGCCCCGTTTTCGCGCGCAGCGAGGGGCGACGGCCTCTCCGATCCGACAGGTCATCACCATGAACCATGTGTGCAAGCTTCACCGCGAAGTACCGGCCACGCGTCGGCCACTTATGCGTCCCTCGCGCCTCGGCACCGGAGTTCTCATCGCCCTGGGCATCGTGCCGCCGTTCGCGATGGCAGCGCCGAATCCTGCGCCGGAACCGGCGCCCGCGCCGCAGGAAGTCGAGTTCAGCTCCGCGTTCCTGGGCGAGGGCAGCGGCCGCTACGACCTGTCGCGTTTCGAACGCGGCAACTCGATGGTGGCCGGCGAGTATTCGCTCGACCTGTACGTCAACGAGTACCAGGTGTCGCGCGAGCACATTGCGTTCCGCGAAGCCGCCGATGGCCGCGTGCATGCGTGCTTCACGCGCAACCTGCTCGCCGTCATGAACGTGGACACGGGCAAGCTGGAAGCTGAGGGTGCGAATCTCGACGGGGACTGCCTCGATCTGGAAGCGCTGATTCCGAGCGCGACCGTCGTCCCGAATGCGGACGATCTGCGTCTGGACGTGTCCATTCCCCAGATCGCGCTGCTCCGCAATGCGCGTGGCTACGTCGATCCCAAATTGTGGGACCGCGGCGTCAACGCATTCACGCTTGGCTATACCTTCAATGCGTCGCAGTTCGACAGCCAGCAGGTGGATCACCAGCGCCAGGCTTACCTGGGTCTGGAAGCAGGCCTGAATGTCGGCGGCTGGCGCATCCGCAACCAGTCCAACGTGCGCTGGGACGAGGACGGTGGCAGCAGCTTCGACAACATCAACACCTATGCGCAGCACGACATCGACCGCCTGCAGTCGCAGCTGACCATCGGCGATACGTTCACCGAGGGGCGCTTGTTCGACTCCACGGCGTTCCGCGGCGTGAACATGGCCACCGACGACCGCATGCGCCCTGACTCGATGAACGGCTATGCGCCGGTCGTGCGCGGTGTCGCTGAAACCAACGCGCGCGTCACCGTGCGCCAGGCCGGCTATGTCGTCTACGAGACGACCGTCGCGCCGGGTGCATTCGAGATCAACGACCTGGGCGCCAGCGGTTACGGCGGCGACCTCGAAGTGATCATCCAGGAAGCCGATGGTCGGCAGCGCAGCTTCACCGTGCCGTTCGCGGCGGTACCGAACCTGTTGCGCCCGGGAGCCTGGCGCTATTCGGCCACGGCCGGCCGGATCCGCAACGACTTCCTTCTGGGCGACGCGCCGAACTTCATCGAAGGCACCTACCAGCGCGGCCTCAACAACCTGATGACGGGCTACGTCGGCGCCCAGGCGGCCGGATCGGGCCTGTACGCCAGCGCGCTGGTCGGCGCCGCGTTCAATACCCCGGTGGGCGCAGTGTCGCTGGACGTCACCGGTGCACGCACGAAGTTCGCGGGCGACGGCGGCGATCACAACGGCTACAGCGCCCGCATCACGTACAGCAAGAGCATCCCGAGCACCAACACCGATTTCGCGCTCGCCGCGTATCGCTATTCCAGTCTGGGCTTCTTCGACCTGCAGAACGCCGTGCAGCTCAACGACGGCGTGGTCAGTGGCCGGCTCGGCGGCGGCGTCGGCGACGAGGCAGGCGGCCAGCGCAGCCGTTTCCAGCTCACGCTGAGCCAGCGCCTGGGGCCGCGTGCGGGCCAGCTGTACCTGAGTGGCTCCCGCGGCGATTACTGGGATGGCCGTCCGGTCGAGACGAGCTACAACGCAGGCTGGAGCAATCACTTCCGCAATCTTTCGTACAGCGTGACCGCCAACCGCGCCCGCCTGGGCAACGGGCAGTACGACGACACGTTCTACGTCAACGTCACCGTGCCGCTGGGTCATGCGTCGGCGCGGAGCACGCCGCCGACGTTGAACCTGCAGGGTTCGCACGGTTCACAGGGCAATGGCCTCATGGCGAGCGTCAACGGCTCGGCCGGCGAGCGCAACCAGGTGGGCTGGGGCGTCAACGGCAACTTCGGCGATACCAACCACGACAGCGTCGGCGTCAACGGCAGCTGGCGCACGCCCTACGCCAACCTCGGTGCGGCGTACACGCGTGGCACCGACAGCCGGCAGGCGTCGGTGTCGGCCAGTGGCGGCCTGGTCGTCCATCCCGGTGGCATCACGCTGGCCAATAGCCTCGGCGACACCATCGGCATCGTCGAGGCGAAGGGCGCCAGGGGCGCGCATCTCAGCAGCGACGGCACCAGTCGTGTCGACCATCGGGGCTACGCGGTCGCTTCCAACCTTTCCCCGTATCGCCTCAACGAGGTGACGCTCGATCCGAAGGGCATTTCCGCCAGCGTCGAACTCGACAATTCGCGTCTGCTTACCGCGCCGCGCGCAGGTGCAGTGGTGCCGTTGAAGTACAAGACCGCTGTCGGACAGGCCTACCTCATCCATATCAACCCGACATCTGACATACAGCCGCCGTTCGGTGCCGAGGTGGATGACGCCGCAGGCAACGTCGTCGGCTATGTGGGTCAGAACGCCCAGGCCTTTGTGCGCCTGCCCGACGACAACAGCGTTGCACTGTCGGTGCGCTGGGGCACACAGAACGAGCGGTGCGTACTGGACTGGAATTCATCGCGCCAATCCACCGCCGCCGACGACATTACGCGCAGCGAGGCGACCTGCCATGAGCAATAAGTTCGACAGCCGTCGGTGTGCGATCGGCGATGCAGCAACCAATGACATCCATTCCCCGAGGGCCAGCGCTATGGCAAAAGGCGCGGAGATTCCCGACATGATTCCCAACGCGACCCAATCCCGGCGACGTCGCAGCCGCCTCCCTGCAGATGCTGTTGCTTCTGTTGGCGCTGTTGAGCTCAACTCATGTGTGGGCCAGCAGCTGCTCGGGTGGCGGGCAGACCTACTACATCAACCTGCCCTCCACGCTTCGCGTGGCCCGTGACACGCCCGCCGGCACGCAATTGACAGGCTGGTACGAACAGCAGTTTCCCAACACATACAACTGCTACCTCGACGCCTACTCGTTCCTTGGTTCCGCTGCCCAGGAGTTCGGATTCAGCGATACGGGAAGGACCTGGACCTCAGGCGGATACACCCATACGCTTTACCAGACCGGCGTGCCCGGTGTCGCGTTGGCAATGGAGTTCTCCAGGTACGTCAGCGACACACTGTGCTCGACGTGGTCGCCTTATCTTGGAATCACGCCCGCTGGTGGCGGTCCGGCCGGCTGGAGCGGCCAGCCGCCCTATGGATGGACCGGCGGCTCGTGCGGTAACGCCAACTACAGCATGAGCATGACCACGGGTGGCAAGGCTCGCTTTACGCTGGTCAGCACAGGGCCCATTACGTCTGGGACTACGTCGGCCGGCACGGTCATGCAGGTCAGCGCGTACATAGACGCAAGCCTCGTGGGCGCGCCAGTCTCGTTGGCCATTCCGGCGACCGTCATCACCTCGGGCAGTTGCATCACGCCCGACGTCACCGTAGACCTTGGCGTGCGCAGTCGGGTCGGCTTCACTGGTATTGGCACGAGGGTGGGCGCCACGGATTTCACCATCAACGTGAACAGCTGTCCGGCCGGAATGACATCGGTGCAGTACCGCTTGGAACTCGCACCGGGAGTGACTGCCTACAGTGCGAGCACCGGTGTTGTGAACCTCGATTCCACGTCAACAGCGGCCGGCGTGGGAGTGCAGGTTACCGACCGCAGCAACACGCCCTACAACCTCAGCACGATGCCCTGGAAGTCGATCTCGCCGAACTATTCGTCCGCCGGCAACTACACCATTCCGCTGCGCGCGGCGTATTACCAGACGGCGACCGCCGTTACGCCGGGCGACGCGAACTCGGCGATCATGTTCACGATGCAGTATCTGTAGACGCGGCCGCTTTCGATCGTTCAAAACAAAAGCCCGCCGCGATGGCGGGCTTCTGCCTTGCATCGGCGTGTTTGCCGGAGGCGTAACAGGCTGGATCGTGCCGCCCGAAAGAGAACGGCGGGATCGCTCCCGCCGTTCTTCATTTCCTGTTTGACGCGAAGACTCAGGACGAAACCGGCTTCACCGCCGGCGGCGACCACTGATCGTCGAGGATCGCCTGCTCCGGCCAGTACGTGCGCACGTACAACGAGAAGTCGGCGCCCTTGGGCGAGGGCAGCCAGTTCGCGCGCTGCACCGGGTCGCTCGGTGCGTCGGGCTGCACGTAGATCGTCAGCGTGCCGTCGGGGTTGGGCTTGAGGTCCTTGTTCTTCGTGCCGACGGAGTAGCGGTTGATCTCGTTCGGCGCGAAGAAGTGCTCCGCGTCGTACAGTGTCAGCGACCAGAAGCCCTTCACCGGCGGGCCGCCCTTGTCGAAGGTCACCGTGTAGCGCTTGCTGCCGTTGAGTCGCGCGCCGGTGTCGTCGAGGTCCTGGTAGAAGTACGTCGCCTCGTTCGGCTTGTTGACGTAGATGTTCGACTTGGCAACGGCGGTGCGCGTGAAGTAATCCGAGCCGAACTGCGCGCCGTTGCGCACCGTCGTCCAGTTGTGCGGCAGCGGCACGCCGAAGTTGCGGAACTGCAGCAGCGGCGCGATGAGTTCCTGCTCGGCCTTCTTCGCTTCGTCGATGGCGGCGGCCTTCAGCGCCGGGTCCTTCTGCAACGCGTCCACCAGCGCCAGTGCCTGCGCGTAGCGGGTTTCCTCGCCGGGCAGCGGCTTGGCGTCCTTCAGCACGATCGGCAGTTCATCGAAGAACGTATCCGGATTCACCTTCGGCGCTTCGCCGCCGCCGGGCGCGCGCGGCGGTTGCGGGAACGACGGATTCTTCGACCAGTCGTGCTGCTTCAGCTTTCCGTCGAACTTCGACAGCGGGTACATGTCGATCTGCGCCACCAGCGGCTGCACGGCGGCGCGATCTTCCGCGGTGTCGAGCAAGGCGACACGCGGGATCACGTAGCCGGTGTTGGTGCCGGCGCGGAAGACTTCGGTGATGCCCTGCGGCACCTCGCCCTTCCAGTCGGGACCGGCGAGCAGGTAGAAGCCCGGCTTGGTGTCGTACATCTTGCCGAGGTTGACGAAGCTGTCAGTGCGCGAGTCCACGACCTGGTACACCCAGAAACGGTCGCCGAAGTCCGGCACCTGGATCACCACGGGTTCGATGTCGAGCGCGAGCGGCCCGCCGCCGTACACGACGTCCTGGTTGGGGCACGCGACTTCGCGCTCGGACGGCGCGACGTAGTCGGTGAGCATCATCAGGCTGTTGGGCGGTGCGGCCGGAAGCACGCCGCCGAGCTTTCCGGGCCCCGGCAGATCCTTGAAGCCGAGCCGGCGGTTGTAGATGTTCACCATCGGCCACGCCCAGAAATACGTGTCGCGCGCGGCCATGCGAACGTAGGGCTCGGTGAGGCGCGTGCCGGCGACGGGACCGGGCACAGCGGGGGTGGGCGTTGGCGTGGTAGCGGGCGCTGGTGCGGTGGCGGCGGTGGGTTGCGGCGCAGGCGCCGCAGCGTCGGGAGAGGGTTGTTTCTGGCAGGCCGCGAGCGAAGTCGCGGCAACGATGGCGAGGGCGAGGGTGTGGATGCGCATGGGCTGTCCTTGTCGTGGGGTTCGTGTGTTCGGGTGCCTGCGCATCAGGAGCGCTTCACCAGCGGAGGAGGGGAGTAGCTGCCGTCCTTCACGCCGCCCTTCGGGCCGTAGAAGCGGAAGGTGAGGCGGTAATCCTGCCCGCGCGGTGTCGGCAGCCAGTTGCCGCCGGGCGCGTCGGCCGGTTTGTCGGCGGCGAAGTAGAGCGTGAGCGAGCCGTCGGGGTTGTACTTCAGGTCCGACTGGTTGTTGAGCAGGAAGCGGTTCTTCGGATTGGGCAGCACGCGGAAGTTCGTCGCGTCCACGGCGATCACCGACCAGAAGTAGTCGGCGAAGCTCGCCGGCAGCGCGTCCTTCGGGAAGGTGATCGTGTAGACGTGGTCGCCGCTGAGCTTCGCGCCGTCGCCGTCGAGCGAACCCTTGTAATAGACGACCTCGTCCATCGTGTTGGCCCAGATGCCGCCCTGGTTGATCAGCGAGCGGGTGAGCCAGTCGTTGCCGTACACGCCGACGGTGCCCGGGCGCACCCAGTTGTTGCGCTTCGTGCCGTGGCCGAGGATTTCCGACGCCTTGTGGAAGTCGGCCATCGCCTTGTCGCGGATGACCTGATCCACGCGTGCGCGTTCGGCGGGATCCTTCACGCCTTCGGCGATCGCGCGCACCTTGGCCTGCAGCGGTTCCATGCCGGTGTTCAGATCGGTCTCGCTGTCGAGCACGGCCGGGGCGAGTTCGAACGCTTCCACGCCCGGCGGCTTGGCGATGTCGAAATCCGGCACCGCCGGTTCGGTCGGCGGCGCCGGGTTGCCCGTCGCCTTGAAGGCGAACTGGTGCTGCAGCGCTTCGGCCTGCTTCCAGTCCTTGCCCAGTTCGACGCGCATCAGCACGCGCGAATACTTCACAGGCAGGTCGATGCGCGTGACGTTCGTCGGCAGCTGCACGTTCGCGCCCTTCAGGCACACCGCGTAATCGCCGGCGCCCTTGGGCTGCGTGCGCTCGTTGATGTTCGCCAGCGTCTCGCCCCAGCCGTTGAGGAACTGCACCGTGTAGTAGCGGTCGGTGATCTTCGGCACCGTCACGATCGTGCAGCTGTTCTCGTCGACGGCGACCCAGGCTTCGGAATAGGCGACATCGAGGTTCGGGTTAGGCCAATCCACGCCGCCCGGCTTGCGGTGGATCAGCTCGTTCCACTTGAAGCCTTCCTTCAGGTCGAGCTGCTGCTGGCGCAGCACCAGCAGGCGCGACAGCAGGTAGATGTACGCATCGCTGATGTCCTGGTCGGTGTACGACCGGGCGGGCGTGGCAGCGGGAGTTGCGGTTCCGGGCGGCGTCTCGGCGGCGCCCTCCGGTGTGGGCGTGCGATTGCACGCGGTGAGCGGGATCAAGGCGACGGCAACAGCGACAGCCAACCAGCGGACACGGGGCATGGCGGCAACTCCTTGCGAGGTAGGGGGTTGATGCGAGCGCCGGCGTGAAACGGCGGTGAAGTCGGATAAAGCCGAAGCGAGCTGAACGTGAGTTGCGTCGCAAGTCATTGATGCTACGAAGGAAACCGCTCGCGACTACCCCGAAACTGTCGCGTTGCGGCACGAAGCGGACTCATGCGGTGCGGCGGTTGCCGCGTCCGGTCCGGGTGGCTGCGCACTGGCATTCGCACACCAAACCTGGCCGCATGCGCGGCACGGGTGTGCACAACACAGCGTCCTTCGGCGCGGGTTGTTCTGGACACGGGGCGGCGCCAACCATGGACCGTCACCAGTCCAAGGACGCCCGCCATGACCGAGATCCTGCGCTACACCGCCTTCACCACCGATCCGGCCGGCGGCAATCCCGCCGGTGTCGTGCTCGACGCGCGCGGACTCACCGACGCGCAGATGCAGCAGATCGCCGCGGACGTCGGCTATTCGGAAACCGCGTTCTTCTCGCCGCGCGAGGACGGCGCGTTCGACGTGCGCTATTTCAGCCCGCGGGCGGAAGTCACCTTCTGCGGGCACGCGACCGTCGCGGCCGTCATCGCGCATGCGCAGCGGCACGGCGCGGGCGAGCGCACGCTGCACACGCGCGCCGGCATCGTGCGGGTGGACGTCGATGCGGGCCAACGCGCGACGCTGGTCAGCGTGGCGCCGCGCGTGGAGCCGCTCGCGGACGAGGACCTGACGGCCGTGCTGGCCGCCCTGGGTTGGCATCGCGATGAACTCGATCCCGCATTGCCGCCCGCGATCGGATACGCGGGTGCGTGGCATCCGGTGATCGCGGTCGCGTCGCGCGATCGACTGGCGCGACTGGACTACGACTACGACGCACTCGCCGCGCTGATGGCCACGCGTGACTGGACGACGATCAACCTCATCCATCGCGAGAACGACGCCACCTTCCACGCGCGCAACCCGTTCCCGCCCGGCGGCGTGGTCGAGGATGCGGCGACCGGCGCGGCAGCCGCAGCGCTGGGCGCGTACCTGGCGGCGAACGACGCGCTGCCTGCGGAACGCGCGTTCGTCATCCATCAGGGCGTGGACCTTGGGCGACCGAGCCGGCTGGACGTCGCCGTGCCGGAAAACCTTCGCGATGGCGTGCGCGTCAGCGGCGCGGCGGTGGCGATCGACGGTTGATCGCCATCCATTGAATGCGGTGCCTGGCGAGTTCCTCGCCATTCCACCGCATTCGGCACAGTCGCTGCCCGGAGCGTCGCACACGACCCAGCGCACACTTCCGCCCCGCGCCGCCTTACGACCAACGCCTATAGCCCGTTCGTCACTTGACGGCCCCCGAGCCCCCCACCCACAGTCGGTGCGATTTTGTCTCGATCGCCTGCCCGCCCGCCGTTCCGGCGTCCGCGGGCCCACTCCGGGGGTACTACAACAGTGGATAGACGTTCCTTCCTCACCATGTCCGGCATCGGTGTCGCCGGGCTGATGTTGCCGTTCGGCCGCGCCATCGCCGCCGAAGAGCTGCTCACCACCCTCGACGTGGCCAAGAAGAAGCAGCTGGCCGACGCCGCGCTGCAGGCCGCCACGTCCGCGGGCGCCAGCTATTCCGACGTCCGCATCGGCCGTTACCTGCGCCAGTTCGTCATCACGCGCGAGGACAAGGTCCAGAACGTCGTGAACACCGAGTCCACGGGCATCGGCGTGCGCGTGCTGGTCAACGGCGCATGGGGCTTCGCCGCCACCAACGCGCTGAACACGCAGGGCGTGGTGAAGGCCGCGCAGCAGGCCGCGGCGATCGCCAAGGCCAACGCGAAGATGCAGACCACGCCGGTCCAGCTGGCCAAGGCGCCGGGCGTGGGCGAGGTGTCGTGGAAGACGCCGATCAAGAAGAACGCGATGGAAGTGCCGCTGAAGGACAAGGCCGACCTGCTGCTTGGCGTGAACGCCGCGGCGATCAACGCCGGCGCCAACTTCGTCAACTCGATGCTGTTCCTGGTGAACGAGCAGAAGTACTTCGCGTCCACCGACGGCAGCTACATCGACCAGGACGTGCACCGCATCTGGGCGCCGATGACCGTCACCGCCATCGACCAGGCCACCGGCAAGTTCCGCACGCGCGACGGCCTGTCCTCGCCGATGGGCCTGGGGTTCGAATACCTGGACGGCGCATCGTCGGGCAAGGTCATCTCGCCGAACGGCGTCGTGAACTACGGCCTGTCGTACGACATGAAGGAAGACGCCATCGCGGCCGCAAAGCAGGCGAAGGCCAAGCTGAAGGCACCGTCGGTCAAGCCGGGCAAGTACGACCTCGTGCTCGATCCGTCGCACACCTGGCTCACCATCCACGAGTCCGTCGGCCATCCGCTCGAACTCGACCGCGTGCTCGGCTACGAAGCCAACTACGCCGGCACCAGCTTCGCCACGCTGGACAAGCAGAAGGAGCGCTTCCAGTACGGCAGCGGCATCGTCAACATCTTCGCCGACAAGATCCAGCCGGGCAGCCTCGGCGCCGTCGGTTACGACGACGAAGGCGTGAAGACCAAGAAGTGGGACCTCATCAGCGACGGCAAGCTGGTCGACTACCAGACCATCCGCGACCAGGCCCACATCCTCGGCAAGACCGAATCCGACGGCTGCTGCTACGCCGACTCGTGGTCGAGCGTGCAGTTCCAGCGCATGGCCAACGTGTCGCTGGCGCCGGGCAGGAACAAGCTGTCGGTCGCCGACATGATCAAGGACGTCGAGAACGGCATCTACATCATCGGCGACGGTTCCTTCTCCATCGACCAGCAGCGCTACAACGCGCAGTTCGGCGGCCAGCTGTTCTACGAGATCAAGAACGGCAAGATCACCCAGCAGATCGAGGACGTCGCCTACCAGATCCGCACGCCGGAATTCTGGAACGCCTGCGCCGCCGTCTGCGACGAAAGCGACTATCGCCTCGGCGGTTCGTTCTTCGACGGCAAGGGCCAGCCGGGCCAGGTTTCGGCGGTCTCGCACGGTTCGAGCACGGCGCGCTTCAACGGCATCAACGTCATCAACACCGCCCGCAGCCTCGGCTGATCGCGCGCTGGAGAACTGAATAAATGAGCATCTTCACCGAAGAACAGTCCAAGGCCATCCTGGACAAGGTCATCAAGCTGTCCAAGGCCGACCAGATCAGCGCGACGCTGTCGGGCTCGGTCGACGGCAACATCCGTTTCGCGCTGAACAACATCTCCACCAGCGGCATCGTCGACAACACCGAACTCGCGGTCGAAGTCGCCTTCGGCAACCGCGTGGGCACGGCGACCATCAACGAGTTCGACGACGCCTCGCTCGAACGCGTCGTGCGCCGCGCCGAAGACCTCGCGCGCCTGGCGCCGGAAAACCCGGAATTCATGCCGGCGATCGAGAAGCAGACCTACAAGCCCAGCCCGACCTTCAGCGAATCCACGGCGGGCATCACGCCGGAATACCGCGCCAAGGTGGCGGCCGACTCCATCGGACCGTGCAAGGGCGAGAAGCTGATCGCGGCGGGCTTCCTGGAAGACGGCCAGAACTTCGTGGCCATCGCCAACTCCAACGGCAACTTCGCCTACCAGCGCGGCGCGAACTTCAACTACACCTGTACCGTGCGCACCGAAGACGGCCGCGGTTCGGGCTGGGTCGGTCGCAACCTCAAGGACGCGTCGGACTTCAAGGCCGACGCCGACATCCGCACCGCCATGCGCAAGGCCACCGAATCGGCCGAAGCTAAGGCGCTGGAGCCGGGCAAGTACACGGTGATCCTGGAACCGGCCGCGGCCGCGGGCCTGATCTCGTTCATGATGAATTTCTTCGACGCGCGCCAGGCCGACGAAGGCCGCAGCTTCCTGTCGAAGAAGGGCGGCGGCAACAAGCTCGGCGAGCAGGTCTACGACTCGCGCGTGAACATCAGCGCCGACCCGTGGGATCCGCGCGCGCCGGTGCTGCCGTGGGATTCCGAAGGCCTGCCGCGCGAGAAGATGAACATCGTCGAGAACGGCAAGGTCGTCGCGCTCAACTACTCGCGCTACTGGGCCAAGAAGCAGGGCAAGCGCGCCGTGGGCGAGCCGGGCAACCTGCTGGTCGCCGGCGGCGACAAGTCCACGGCCGACCTGGTGCGCGGCACGCAGAAGGGCATCCTCGTCACGCGCACCTGGTACATCCGCATGGTCGATCCGCAGACCGTGCTGCTGACCGGCCTCACGCGCGACGGCACCTTCTACATCGAGAACGGCCAGATCAAGCACCCGGTGAAGAACTTCCGCTTCAACGAGTCGCCGGTGATCATGCTCAACAACATCGAGGAACTCGGCCGTCCGGTGCGCGTGGCCGGCGACGAATCCTCGTTCGTGATGATGATCCCGCCGATGAAGCTGCGCGATTTCACCTTCACCTCGCTGTCCGACGCGGTGTGACGGGGAAGTTCGATCGTGCAACGTCGTGATTTCCTCAGCTTCACCGGTTTGACCACGGCAGGCGCGCTGCTCCCGTTCGGGCGCAGCGTTGCTGCGGAAGCGCTGCTGGAACCGGTCGATCATGCGCGTCGTCGGCAGCTCGCCGACGCCGCGCTCACCACGGCCCGTGCAGGCGGCGCGCAGTATTCCGACGTGCGCATCGGCCGTTACCTGCGCCAGTCGGTCATCACCCGCGAAGCGCGCGTGGAGAACGTCGTCAACGCCGAGTCCTCCGGCGTGGGCGTGCGCGTGCTCGCCGACGGCGCGTGGGGCTTCGCGGCCACGCACGTGCAGACGCCGGAAGCCGTCGCGCAGGCGACGCGCACCGCGTTGTCGATCGCGAAGGCCAACGCGCGCAACCAGACGCGCAAGGTCGAACTCGCGCCCACGCCCGCATTGGGCGAGGTGCGCTGGGCCACGCCGATCCGCAAGAACGGCATGGAAGTGCCGATCAAGGACAAGGTCGACCTGCTGCTGTCGGTCAATGCCGCGGCGATGAAGGCCGGCGCGGATTTCTTCAACTCCACGCTGTTCCTCATCAACGAACAGAAATACTTCGCGTCCACCGACGGCAGTTACGTCGACCAGGACATCCACCGCATCTGGTTGCCGGTGACGGCCACCGCCGTGGACAAGGCGAGCGGCAAGTTCCGCACGCGCAATGGCCTGTCCGCACCGATGGGCATGGGCTACGAGTACCTGGACGGCGCGGCGGCGGGCAAGCGCGCGCTGCCCGGCGGCATCACTGCCTACGCCACCAGCTACGACGTGGTGGAAGACGCGGTGCAGGCCGCGCGCGACGCACGCGCGAAGCTCAAGGCGCCGTCGGTGAAGCCGGGCAAGTACGACCTGGTTATCGATCCGACGAACCTGTTCCTCACCATCCACGAGAACGTCGGCCATCCGCTCGAACTCGACCGCGTGCTCGGCTACGAGGCCAACTACGCAGGCACCAGCTTCGCCACGCTCGACAAGCGCGACGCCGGCTACAAGTGGGGCAGCGACATCGTCAACTTCGTCGCCGACAAGACCCGGCCGGGCAGCCTCGGCGCGGTCGGTTACGACGATGAAGGCGTGAAGACGAAGCAGTGGGACCTCGTGCGCGACGGCGTGCTCGTCGATTACCAGGCCACGCGCGACGAAGCGCACATCCTCGGCCACACCGAATCGCACGGTTGCAGCTACGCCGATTCGTGGTCGAGCGTGCAGTTCCAGCGCATGGCGAACGTTTCGCTGATGCCGGGCAAGGCGCCGCTCAGCGTCGCCGACATGGTCAAGGACGTCGAGAACGGCCTGTACGTGCACGGCCGCGGTTCGTATTCCATCGACCAGCAGCGCTACAACGCGCAGTTCGGCGGCCAGCTGTTCTACGAGATCAAGCACGGCAAGGTGACCGGCCTGGTCGAAGACGCCGCGTACCAGATCCGCACGCCGGAATTCTGGAACGCGTGCGTGGCGATCTGCGATGAGCGCGACTTCCGCCTCAACGGTTCGTTCTTCGACGGCAAGGGCCAGCCGAGCCAGGTCTCGGCGGTGTCGCACGGCGCGGCCACGGCGCGGTTCAACGGGATCAACGTCATCAATACCGCGCGGTCGATATGAACCGCGCGCAGTTCCTCCGCCTGATGCTGGGAAGCGCGGCAGCCGCGATGCTGCCGCCTCTCGCGCAGGCGGCGGCTGCGGACTACGACTTCTGGCTGACGCGGTTGAAGTACGACTCCGGCGACTGGGACGTCGACCAGCGGATGCCGGCGAACCTGATCACCTCGCTAATCGACTACACCCACCTGCGCGTGGATCCGAAGGAACACGTGCTGGCGCTGGCCGATCCGAAGATGCTCACGGCGCCCTTCTGCTACCTCGCCGGCCACAAGCTGGTGGACTTCAATCCGGCCGAACGTCGCAACTTCGAGCGTTACGTGCGCAACGGCGGTTTCGTCTTCGTCGACGACTGCAACCACGACATCGACGGATTGTTCGCCAAGTCGTTCGAGGAACAGATGGCGAAGATCTTCGGCCCGAAGGCGCTGAAGAAGCTGCCGAACAACCACGCGCTGTACCGCAGCTTCTTCGAGTTCAAGGACGGCCCGCCGGCCACCACGTTCGAACTCAACGGCTGGGGCGACGACCTGGTGCATGACTACCTGAAGGGCATCGAGATCGACGGCCGCCTGGGCGTGCTCTACAGCAACAAGGATTACGGCTGCGAGTGGGATTACGACTGGCGCAACAAGCGTTTCCTCGCCGAGGACAACACGAAGTTCGCCGTCAATATCGTGATGTATGCGTTGAGCAGTTGATGCCCCAGGGTCGTCATCCCCGCGAAAGCGGGGATCCAGCGACTTCAGGGCGGACGACGAAGGCACTGGATTCCCGCGTGCGCGGGAATGACGAGCAAGAGCGAACACGGACTCCACACATGAACCACACCCTCACCGAAGCGCAACTCAAGACCCAGCTCGAACGCCTCGGCACGCTGCGCAACGCCATCGCGCAGGCCATCGTCGGCCAGGAATCCGTCGTCGAGCAGTTGCTCATCGGCCTGCTCGCCGGCGGCCACTGCCTGCTCGAAGGCGTGCCGGGCCTGGGCAAGACGCTGCTGGTGCGCTCGCTCGGCCAGGCGCTGGAACTGCAGTTCCGCCGCGTCCAGTTCACGCCCGACCTGATGCCCAGCGACATCCTCGGCACGGAACTGCTGGAAGAAGACCACGGCACCGGCCATCGTCATTTCCGCTTCCAGCCGGGCCCGATCTTCACCAACCTGCTGCTCGCCGACGAACTCAACCGCACGCCGCCGAAGACGCAGGCCGCATTGCTGGAAGCGATGCAGGAGCGGACCGTCAGCTACGCCGGCGTGACGCACACGCTGCCCGCGCCGTTCTTCGTGCTGGCGACGCAGAACCCGATCGAACAGGCGGGTACGTATCCGCTGCCGGAAGCGCAGCTGGACCGCTTCCTGCTGCACATCCGCGTGGACTACCCGACCGAACGCGAGGAGCGCGACATCCTCGCGCAGACCACCGGCACGCACAGCGCGCACGTGCCCAGCGTGATGCACGGCGAGGAAGTGCTCGCGCTGCAGGCGCTGGTGCGCGAGGTGCATTTCGGCGACGACCTGCTCGCGTGGGTCACGCGCCTGGTGCGCGCCACGCGCCCGGGCGCCGACGTGCCGGATGAAGTGAAGCAGTGGGTGAAGTGGGGCGCAGGTCCGCGCGCGGGCCAGTCGCTGGTGCTCGCCGCGAAGGCGCGTGCGCTGCTGCACGGCCGCCTCGCCGCGACGCGCGAGGACATCGCCGCGCTCGCCGCGCCGGTGATGCGCCATCGCCTGCTGCTGTCGTTCGCCGCCGAAGCCGAGCAGAAGAGCGCCGACGACGTGATCGCCGCGCTGCTGCGCGCGGTGCCGTTCAACGGTTGATCGCCACGTTCCGATGAACGCGCCCGGCACCCGCATCGCCGACTTCATCCCGCCTGCCGTGCGCGCCCGGCTGAAGGACCTGCGCCTGACCTCGCGACGCGCGGTCGGGCTGCAGGGCCTCGGACTGCATCACAGCCGCAGTCGCGGCGCGGGACTGGAATTCGCGCAGTACCGCGCGTACGAGCCGGGCGACGAACTGCGTCAGATTGACTGGAAGCTCTACGCGCGCTCGGACCGCTTCTTCGTACGCGAAGCCGAACGCGAGAGCCCGCTCGCCGCGTGGCTCCTGATCGACGCGAGCGCGTCGATGGCGCAGGAAGACAAGGCGCGTCCGGGCTGGTCGCGATTGGCGGCGGCGAAAGGCCTTGCGGCTTGCGTGGCCGAACTCGCGCTACGACAGGGCGACCGCTTCGGCCTGGTCGCATTGCGCGACGACGGCGTGCGTCTGCTCGCGCCCGGCGCCGGCCTGCGTCAGCGCGACCGCTTCCTGCTCGAACTGCACGGACTTGAAGCGCGCGGGCAATGGCCGTCGCCGGAAAAGCTGCGCCCGCTGTGGGAACGCATCGGCGCGGGCGATCTGGTGGTGCTGCTCAGCGACGGTTTCGACGAAGGCGCCATCGACGTGATGACGCGCCTGGCCGCCGCGCGTCGCGAAGTGCTGACGGTGCGCATCCTCACCGCCGAGGAGCGCGATTTCCCCTTCAACGGCGGCCATCGCTTCCACGACCCCGAAACGGGTGAGGAACTGCTCGGCGACGGTGCCGCGATGCGTGCGGAGTTCCTGGCGCGCTTCACGCGGGCGCGGCGCGAGCTCGATGCGCGGCTGGATTCCAGCGGCATCCGCCATGCCGAATACGTGCTCGACCAGCCGCTCGACCTGCCGCTGCGGCGGCTGTTCGGCGCGCGCGACGCCGCGGAGTACGCGTGAGCCTCGCGTTCCTGATCCCCGCCGCGCTGGCCGCACTGGGCGCACTGCTGATCCCGCTGGCGATCCACCTCGCGCGCCGCAGCGAGCAGCGCCCGACCGCGTTCGCCGCATTGCGCTGGCTGCGGCAGAAGCCCAAGCCGCGGCATCGCATCCGCTTCGACGAATGGCCGCTGCTGATCCTGCGCCTGCTGCTGGTCGCGCTGATGGCGCTGCTGCTCGCGCGTCCCGTGCTGCACGGCGGTGAATCGCATGCACCGTACGTCGCCGTGGCGCCGGGCGTAGATCTCGCAAAAGCGCGAGCGGCGCTCGATTCGCCGCAGGCGCGCTGGCATTGGCTGGCGCCCGGCTTTGCGGAAGTAGAGGCGGTGCCGGATGCGACGCACGCATCGCTTCCGAGCCTGCTGCGCGAACTCGACGCGAACCTGTCGGAAGACGTCGCGCTGACCGTGCTCGCGCCGGAGCGCATCGATGATGCGGATGGCCGGCGCATCGTCTTGTCGAGGAAGGTCGACTGGCGTGTCGTGCCGGGTGTGACGCCGGCTGACGCTGCACGGAAGGCATCTGCCGCGCCTGCATTGATCGTCCGCCACGCGGCTGATCGTGCGACGGCAGCGCGCTACCTGCGTGCCGCCTCGATCGCGTGGCAGCCGACGGGTTCGAATTCGAAGGTGGATTCCGCATCCACCGACCAGCCGTTGCCTTCCGATGCGAAGCAGGTCGCGTGGCTCGCGGCGGGCGATGTTCCGCCGCAGGTACGCGACTGGGCGCGCAACGGCGGCACGCTGCTGCTCGACGCCGACGCGAAGTTCGCCGACATGACCGCGTGGACGCCACTGTGGCGCGATGAAGGCGGCTCGACGCTGATCGAAGGCGCCGCGTACGGCCGCGGCCGCGTGCTGCGCTTCACGCGCACGCTCGTTCCGCAGGCGATGCCGCAGCTTCTCGACGCGACGTTCCCGCAGCATCTGCGCGACGCGCTCGAACCGCCGGCCGCGTCGCCGTCGCGCGTTCTGTCCGCCGAACACGCTCCGCTCACCGGTGGCCCGACGTTCCCGATCTCGCCGCGCGATCTCCAGCCGTGGCTCGCGTTGTTGATCGCGCTGGCTTTCCTGCTCGAACGCTGGCTCGCGACGTCGTCGCGACGCGCGGTGGCGCCATGAACGCGACCACGCTGCTACGCCAGACCTTGCAGCACGCCCGCACGCGCGTCGCGCTTGACGCCGTCGCGCGCACGCTGCCGTGGGCCTTTGCCATCGCAGTCATCGCTTGGCGATGGCAAGGCGTCGGCGTGGCCTTGGCGGTGTTCGTCATCGCGACCGCCGTCGCCGTAGCGTTCGCGATCCATCGCGCGCGCAGGCTCGACACGCACTGGCTCGTGCAGCGCCTGGACGCGACGCGTCCGGACATGGAGGACAGCACGGACCTGCTGTTCGCGCCCGAAGCGTCGATGACGACGCTCGAACGCCTCCAGCGCGGCCGCCTGATCGAACGTCTTGAGCGCGGCGCGACGCCGGATCTTCGTCCGCGCGTGGTGGACGCGCGCGATCGTGCTTTCAGTGACGATAGCCGCCATCGTGTCCGCCGCCGCGCTGTTTTGGCCGGATCGTCCTGCGCAGGCCTTCGACGACGTCGTCGCGCAGCTCAGCGGCGAGGCCACCAAGCCCACGCACACGCGCATCGTCGAGCAGAACCTGCGCGTTGCCCCGCCGGCTTACACGCGACAGGCCGCGCGCGACGAACCTTCGCTCGATACGCGCGCGCCGTTGGGCACGAAGCTGACCTGGACGCTGCGCCTTGCGCCGCAGCCTGCCGGCGCCGAGCTCGTCCTCCACGACGGGCGCCGCGTCGTGCTGCGTCGCGATGGCGACGTCTGGCGCGGCGAGCACGTTCTCACGCGTTCGGCGCTGTATCGACTGAGCCTGACCGATGCGCCGCCGCTGCGCGATGCCAAACCGCATCGCCTCGATGCCATCGCCGACCGCCCGCCGCAGGTGCGCGTGATCGAACCCGACCGCAGCTTGAGCCTCGCCACCGCGAACCAGAAGGCGTGGTCGGTTTCGTTCGAAGCGAGCGACGATTACGGCATCGCGAACACGGCGAGGCTGCGCATCACGCTTGCGCAGGGCAGCGGCGAAAACATCACCTTCCGCGAGCAGGCCGTGACGTTGCGCGGCGCCGGAAGTGCTGCGACCAAGCGCTTCTCGCATTCGCTGGACCTGCGCGCGCTCGGCTTCGCCGTGGGCGACGACCTGATCGCGCAGCTGGAGGTGGAAGACAACCGCACGCCGTCGCCGCAGAATGCGCGCAGCGCGAGCCTCATCCTGCGCTGGCCGTCGGACCTCGGCACCGAAACCAGCGACATGGAAGGCATGGTGCGCAAGGTGATGCCGGCGTACTTCCGCAGCCAGCGCCAGATCATCATCGACGCCGAAGCGCTGTTGAAGGAAAAGCGCCGCCTCGACGCTACCGAATACCTGCGACGCAGCGATGCCATCGGCGTCGACCAGCGCATCCTGCGCCTGCGCTACGGACAGTTCCTCGGCGAAGAGGCCGAAGGCGAGCCGAAGCCGCCGCCGACGTCCGATGACGTTTCCGCCGTAACGGAATCGGCGACCGAAGGCGCGGACGAACACGAACACGCGAACGAACCGGCGAAGGACGATCACACGCACGACAACGCCGCCGCGACGACATCAACCTTCGGGCAGGAAGGCGCGGTGCTCGAGGAATATGGCCATACGCATGATCACGCCGAAGCGGCGACGCTGCTCGATCCGGAAACGCGCGCGACGCTGAAGCTCGCACTCGATGCGATGTGGCAGTCGGAAGGTCATCTTCGCCAGGGGCATCCCGACCTGGCGCTGCCGTATGCGTACACTGCGCTCAAACACATCAAGCAGGTGCAGCAGGCCAGCCGCATCTACCTTGCGCGCGTGGGCCCGGAGCTTCCGCCCATCGACGAATCGCGCCGCATGAGCGGCGACCGCGCGGGCATCGCGCGCCGCGGTGACGCGCTGGTCGCGGCGACGCCGCCCGATCCCGCGCTGCTTCAGCTCTGGCAGGCGCTCGACGATGCGCGCGCTCGCAGAGACGACATGGACTTCGCTGCGCTCGACCGCTGGCTGCGTGCCAACGAATCGCGCGTGGCCGATCCGCTGTCGCTGATCGCCGCGATCGAAGCGCTGCGCGCCGAACCATCGTGCGCGTCGTGCCGAAGCGAACTGCGCGCGCAATTGTGGCCGTTGCTGTCGCGGCCGCCGGCCGCGGTGCCGCGTCGCGACGACGGCGATGCGGCCGGTCGTCGCTATCTCGACGCGCTGCGGCAGGAGAACGCGCGATGACGTGGTTCACGCCGACGACGACGGCCTGGGTGCTCGGGCTCGCGACGGTCATCGCGATCGTGCGCCTGCTCGTGCGCCACCTGCGCGCCGATCCGGCGCAGCGTTCGCACCTCGCGCGCATCGCGGTGCTGCTCGCCGCGCAGCCGCTGTGTGCCGCGCTGCTGTATTTCGCGCTGTGGCCGCCCACGGTTCCCGGTCGCGCGGGCACGCTGGTGATCGCCACCGCAGGCGCACAGCGCACGCAGGTCGCGGCCGGCGACGCGCTGGTCGCGCTTCCCGAAGCGCCGGCGTGGGCGGAGGTCGAGCGTGCACCGGATCTCGCGACCGCATTGCGGCGACATCCCGGCACGCAGCGCGTCCGCGTCATCGGTGATGGCCTCGATGCGCGAGATCGCGATGCGGCATCGGGCCTCGCCGTCGAATTCGAAGCGGCGCCGCTGCCGCGTGGCGTGCTCGAACTGAATGCACAAGAGCGCATCGCGGTCGGCGACGAATTCAGCGTGTCCGGTCGCGTCGGCGGCGTGCACGGGGGTGTCGTTGAACTGCTCGATCCCGCGCGTCGTCGCGTCGACCAGATGACACTGCCGGCGGACGGGCGCTTCACCTTGACCGCAACCGCGCGCGGCGAAGGCAGCGCGATGTTCCGCGTTCGCGTGCTCGATGCGCGCCAGCGTGCGGTGGAAGACGTCGACGTGCCGGTCCAGGTCGAGGCGCAGGTGCCGCTGCGCGTGCTGGTTATCGCCGGTGCGCCCAACCCGGAAGTGAAATACCTGCGTCGCTGGCTGGAAGACGCCGGCCTGCCGGCGCAGACGCAGATGGCGGTCGGCGGTGGCGTGCAGCTGGGCGATGCGCCGGTTTCAATCGATGCCGCAACGCTGTCGCGCTTCGACGTCGCCATCCTCGACGAGCGCGCGTGGTCGTCGCTCGGCGATGCGCAGCGTGGCGCGCTTGATGCCGCAGTGCGCGATGGCCTGGGTCTGCTGATTCGCGTGACGGGCGCGCTGTCGGCGAACGAGCGTGCGCGCCTGCGCGCGCTCGGTTTCGTCGTCGAGGGCGGTCGCGACTCCACTGTCGCGAAGCTTGCGCAGGGCGCCCGCGACGATGCCGCCGAGCGCGCACGGCTGGGTCCCGGTACGCAGGACGCGCCGCGTTCGCACGAGGAACCGCCGGTCGCGGTGCCGGAACTCACGCGTCGCGATGCGAAGCTCGGCGCTGCCGATGGCGTGACGCTGCTGCGTGATGCGAATGGCGCGGTGCTCGCCATGTGGCGCGCACACGGGCGCGGTCGCGTGGGGGTGTCGTTGTTGGCCGACAGCTATCGCCTGGTGCTTGGCGGTCGCGACGATCGCCATGCGCAGCTCTGGAGCGATACGGTCTCGACACTGGCGCGCGCGCGAAGCCATGCAACGTTCGGCATCGACGCCGATGCATGGCAGGGCGAGCGGATGTCGCTCTGCGGCGTGCAGGAGGATGCGTCGGTCGTCGCGCCCGACGGTTCGATGCATCGGGTGCTGCGCGATCCGGCGGCCCGTGGTTGCGCCGCGTTCTGGCCCGAATCGGCGGGCTGGCACCGCGTGCGTTCGGGCGATCGCGAACAGGCGTTCTTCGTGCGCCCCCCCGATGCGGCGCCGGGCATGCGCGCGCAGTCGATGCGTGAGGCAACACTGCGCCTCGCATCGTCCACTTCGAAGGTTGCGAACGATCAGGCGACGGGCCCGGATCGACCGGGCGCGCGTTGGCCGTGGTGGCTCGGCTGGCTGGTCGCGAGCGCGGCGTTGTGGTGGTTCGAGCGTTCGCGCGTGGGGCGCCGCGTCAGCGCAGCGTGATCGAGCGCGACGGCCGCGTATCGGCCTGCAAGGCATCGCGCAGCAGCTTCAGTGACGCCGTGCGCCGACCCTGGGTCTCGGACGCGACGCAATCGGACGGCACGCGCAGTTCGAAGCCGTGCATGTCGGCATCGGTCGCGGTGGCGAACACGCACACGTCCAGCGCGACGCCGGTCAGGATCAGCTTCTTCGCGCCGAGCTTGCCCAGCAGCATGCGCAGCGGCGTATCGCGAAAGCCGCTGCGCTCGGGCTTCAGGACGAAGAAGTCGTCGTCCTCCGGATGCAGCAGCTTCACCAGCGGCGCGCCGAGCGAATCGGCCGCGCCGCACTCGGCCACGACCTGCTTGAAGTCCGAACGCCATTGGCCGTAGTTGTCGTTGACGTAGATCGCCGGCACGCCGCGCGACTTCAGCCGCTTCTTCAGGCGCGCGATGTTGCGTGCGGCCGGCAGGGCCGCGGCGAGCAGCTTGTCGCCCTGCGGGAAATCCAGGGCGTTGATCATGTCGATGATGAGGAGGGCGTGGCCTTTCACTCGTCGCTGCGACCAGGAACGGGAAGGCTAGGATCGACGCGGCGAGGTGAGCGCGCCGTCAGAGAGCCCAGCCGCGCACGGGCGCCGCGATGTGCAAGCGCCCTCATCCGTTCCTCGCGCAATGACTTGCGGGCTCAGTTCACCGGCGCGTAGCGCAGCGTCAGGAACCACTCCCGTCCACCCTGGTTGTAGAACGCGACGGTCTCGTAATCGCGATCGAACACGTTCGCCACGCGGGCCTGCAGCGTGAGCGAGGAGGTGATCGCATACTCCGCGCGCAGGTCGAGCGTGCCGTAGCCGCCGAGGCGACGGGTGTTGGCGACGTCATCGAAACGCGAGCCTTCACCCACCGCGGTCGCGCCGATGCGGAACTTGCCGAAGGCGCGATCCACATCGACGCGGGCGCTGTTCTTCGCGCGACGCGCGAGGTCGTTGCCTTCGTAGAAGCCGCTGCGGTTCTCGGTGTCGAGGTAGCTGATCGCACCGTTGATCGTCCATTCGGCCACCGTGGTGTCCACGCCGAGTTCGGCCCCGCGCATGCGCGCGCGCTCGACGTTGTTCGGCAGGCCGATCGCCGCGTCGAAGGCGATCAGGTCGTCCACGTCGGTGTCGAAGGTATCCAGGCGTACGTTGAACGTCTCGCCGCGCCACGCGACGCCCAGTTCCCACGTCTCCGAATCTTCCGGACGCAGGTTCGCGTTGCCGAAGAACGGGTAGTACAGCTCGTTGAACGTCGGCGCCTTGAACGCGCTGCCGTAGCCGGCGGTGACGCGCCAGTTCTGCGCGAACTCGATGCCCCACGCGGCGCTGCCGGTGGTGTGGCCGCCGAACTGCTCGTTGTCGTCGCGACGCACGGATGCCTCCAGCGACTGCGCACCTATGCGGCCCTGGTACTGCACGAACGCCGCCTTGTTGTCGCGCGACAGCTCGTCGTACTCGGTCGTGCTGCTCACGCTGTCGTCGAGCCAGTCCAGGCCCACGCTCAGCAGGTGCTTCTCGGCGAGGCCGAAATCGCCCTGCAGCGTCGCGCTGTCGCGGTAGGTGCTGAAGTAGTCGAGGTAGGTGTCGCCGAGGTAGTTGTCCGACGCATCGGTGTTGCGGCCGGCGGTGAGGTGCAGGTCGACGCGGTCGTTCGGGTGCCAGCGCAGCTTGCCGCCGACGACCTGCTGCACGGTCTTCGCGCGATCGGTGAAGTCGCCGTCGAATTCGTTGTCGCCTTCGTTGCGCAGGCCGTGGCCTTCCAGGCTCCACTGCTCGTTGAACTCGATGCCGCCGCGGACCGACAGCGCGTCGCGCGTGTAGCCGTCGCGGTCGGGCTGCGAATCCGGCGCGATGAAGCAGCCGGCGCCGTCGAAGGTCACCGGGTCGAAATAGCCGCGGCACGCGTTGATGCCCTGCGTGTGGCTGTGCGAGTAGTCCGCACCAAACCACGTGCGGCCGCTGCGGCCGCCGAAGCCGGTGGCGAATTCGTTGAGGCCGTTGGAACCGCCACCGACCGTGACGCGCGGCGCGAAGCCTTCGCGGTCGCGGCGCGTGAACACCTGGATCACGCCGCCGATGGCGTCGGCGCCGTAGAGGCTCGAACGCGGACCACGCACGATCTCGACGCGATCGATCAGGTCGACCGGGAGATCCTGGAGCGACGCGAGGCCCGACGTCGCCGAGCCGATGCGGATTCCGTCGACGAGCACGAGCACGTGGTCGGACTCGGCGCCGCGCAGGAACAGCGTGGTGAGCTTGCCCGCGCCGCCCTGGTTCGACAGCGAGATGCCGGCGCGACCGCGCAGCAGGTCGGGCAGCGAGCGCGCCTGGCTGCGGCGGATCTGCTCGGCGTCGATCACCTCGACCGGTGCGAGCGCATCGTTGACGGTGACCGCGGTGCGGTTGGCGGTGACGACGACTTCGTCCAGGTCCGTCGCCTGCGGCGCGGCGTGCGCGAGCAGGGGCAGGGCGGACGCGCAGGCCAGGGCGAGCGCTTGGACGTGGAGGCTGCGGAAGGACATCGGGGTTCTCCGGCGCGTGTTCGCGCCAACGGCAAGGGGAACGGTTGCCGGGAGAATCGAGGCTGCGGACAAGGGCGCGGACGCACCGACGTCGCCGCCGCGACGCCCTCCGCATCGCAACCAGGGGTGGTCCGGCCTGTCGCCAGGCGGTCCGTGCGGAGAGGCCGGTCTCCGGACTCGCGAGGCAGGACAGGGTCCTCGGGCTGCGGCGCCTTCCCGTGCGTGCGCACAGTGGCCAGTGCCGAACCCGGATCCGGATGGATCCGCCTTCGCTTACCGTTGCGGGGGCAGTGCCGGAATGGCCGCGTGGGCGTCACCGGCTTCCCGTTTCAACCCGTGGGCAGACGCCGCCGGGTCACCTCGAAGCGGGGCGAAGTCTACGGCATTTTCTCAGCGAAGCCAGTTGAAAGCCCCTCTCCCGTTTGCGGGAGAGGGGTTGGGGTGAGGGCAGGAGGCGTGGGCAACTATCTGGAAAGCATCGGCATCGATCGATGTCGACGCAGCCATCCGTGGCGAAAGGAGACCGGCTTGCGGTACGCCCGGCCCGGCCATCCTGGCCGGTCGTTCGCCCTTCGCCTTCGGGCACCTTCTCCCGCTTGCGGGAGAAGGGAAAAGCTCAGTCCCGATCCGCCGGCTCGTCGAACAGCGTGGGCATCGCGATGCTTTCTTCCTCGCGCGCCATCTGGGTCGTGGTAACCGGCGCGGCGGCCGGCTTGTAGCGCGGCGGCGGCAGCAACGCGGTGGCCGCGTCGGCGGCGAGGATCAACTCGCTGCGGCGTTCGTCGGAGATTTCCTGCCAGTGGCAGTCCTGCAGCGCGCCTTCGATGGCGTAGAGCAGGTTGAGCGTCGGCTTGAAGCCTGCACGCTTGACGCGCATGAAGGCTTCCACCGTGCCGGCGGCCGCGAGGTCCTCGCGCGTGCGCAGGCCGACCTGGCGCAGCCAGGCGGCGGACTTGGGGCCGATGTTGCGCAGCTTGTCGGCCTGCTTCGGGTCGGGCTTGTCGGTCATTCCAGTGACTCCACGAAAGCCCGCGCGATTGCCTCCAGGCCGTGCTGGTCTTCAACGTCGAAACGATCCTGAACCGGACTGTCGAGGTCGAAAACGCCGATCAGCGCGCCCGTCGACGACACCAGCGGGACGACGAGCTCGGAGTTGGAGGCCGAGTCGCAGGCGATATGGCCCGGGAACGCATGCACGTCGGCGATGCGCTGCGTCTGGCGGGTCGAGGCCGCGGCACCGCACACGCCCTTGTCGAGCGGGATGCGCACGCAGGCCGGCAGGCCCTGGAACGGGCCGACGACCAGTTCGGTGCCGTCGAAGAAATAGAATCCGGCCCAGTTGAGCTGCGGCAGCGCGTTGTACACCAGCGCCGACAGGTTGGCGGCATTGGCGATGCGATCGCGCTCGCCGTGCATCAGCGCCCGGGCCTGCGCAAGCAGCTGTTCGTATTGTTCCGGCTTGCTGCCGCTTAGACTTGCGCTGGTGAACATGAGTGCCTCGAACCTGCCGTCGCATAGTGCCTGGGATGCCAGTGTAGATGGGGCCGGACCGCATCGCCGCAACCGGCTCGGCGGGCAGGTGCGGCGATGACGCGCGGCTGGTTCGTCACCGGCACCGACACGGGCATCGGCAAATCGCTGGCCAGTGCGACGCTGCTGCACACGCTGCGCGCGGGCGGGCAGCGTGCGGTGGGCATGAAGCCACTGGCGAGCGGTTGCGAATCCACGCCCGACGGGTGGCGCAACGAGGACGCCCTCGCGCTGCAGGCGGCGAGCGATCCGCGACCGGCCTACGACGACGTCAATCCGTTCGCGCTGCCCAACCCGCTGGCGCCGGAGCTCGCGGCCGCCGATGCCTGCATTCGCGTTACCCTTGCGCCCATCGTGTCCGCATTCCAGCGCCTGTCCTCGCAGGCCGATGCGGTGGTCGTGGAAGGCGTGGGCGGCTGGGCCGCGCCACTGTCGGCCGACCTGGACCAGGTCGACCTGGTGCGCGCGCTCCACCTGCCGGTGGTGATGGTCGTGGGCCTGCGGCTGGGCTGCATCAACCACGCGCGCCTGACTGCGCGTGCGATAGAACACGACGGATTGCGGCTTGCGGGCTGGATCGCCAACGACATCGACCCGGCGATGGCCCGCGCCGACGACAACTTCGAGCTGCTGAAGCAGCGGCTCCCGGTGAAATGCTGGGGACGGCTCCCGTTCCGCGAAATGCCCGATCCCGCACAGCTGTGGTCTTTGCTCCAACCGGCCTGATCGTCGATAGGCGTGACCAATGGGAGATGGGCTGCTCCCGAGCAATGCTAGACTGATCGGTATAGGAATTCGAACCCGTCCGGGCTTCACCGCTCGTCATGAAGGAACTGGAGTCTTCCCCCATGGTCAAGAACCCGCGCACGGTGGCGATCGCCGCCGCGTTGGCCCTCGCACTGTCCGCCTGCGGCGGCAAGGATCAAGCCCAGCAGGGTGGCGGCATGCCGCCGCCGGAAGTCGGCGTGGTCACGGTGAAGCCGGGCGACGTGCCGTTGCAGAAGGATCTGGTGGGCCGGCTGGCCGCCTTCCGCAGCGCCGACGTGCGCGCCCGCGTGCCGGGCGTGCTCCAGCGCCGCGTCTACGAGGAAGGCAGCGACGTGAAGGCCGGGCAGGTGCTGTTCCTGATCGATCCGGCGCCGTTGCAGGCCGAAGTCGGCCAGGCCCAGGCCTCGCTGGCCTCGGCGCAGGCCAACTACGCCAATTCCAAGGCCGCGGCCGATCGCGCCCGTCGCCTCGCCCCGGACAAGTTCGTCTCGCAGTCCGACCTGGACAACGCGCTGGCCGCCGAGCGCAGTGCCGGCGCGTCGGTGAAGCAGGCCGAGGCCGCGCTGGCCAACGCCCGCATCAACCTCGGCTACGCCACGGTCACCGCGCCGATCAGCGGCCGCGCCAACCAGCAGCAGGTCACCGAAGGCGCGCTCGTCGGCCAGGGCACGGCCACGCTGCTGACCACGGTGGACCAGATCGACCAGCTGTACGTGAACTTCTCACTCAGCGTCAGCGAGCTGGAGCAGGTGCGTCGCGCCCAGCAGCTGGCCGGCGATTCGAAGGTGCAGGTGATCCTGCCCGACGGCACGCCGTACGAGCATCCGGGCAAGCTGGACTTCTCCGGCGACGTCGTGGATCCGACCACCGGCGCGATCGCGTTGCGTGCGCTGATCCCGAATCCGGAAAAGAACCTGCTGCCAGGCACGTTCGTGACGCTGCAGGCGACGCTCGGCACGCAGCCGAATGCCTATCTGGTCCCGCAGACCGGCCTGCAGCGCGACGCGAAGAGCGCGTACGTGCTGGTGGTCGGCAGCGACGGCAAGGTCGCGCGCAAGGACGTCCGCGCCGAGCGCCAGCAGGGTGGCAACTGGGTCGTGACGCAGGGCCTGTCGCCGAACGACCAGGTGATCGTCTCGGGCGTGCAGCGTGCGCAGCCGGGTTCGCCGGCCACCGCCAAGCCGGCCGACGCCGGCGATGCGGGCAAGCCGGGTGCCGCGGCCGCGCCGGGCGCTCCCGCGCAGGGACAGGCTGGCCAGAAGCCGGCTGAAAAGGCCGCCGGTCAGGAACCGGCCAAGAAGGACTAATCCCCCGCCATGTCCAGATTCTTCATCAACCACCCGGTCTTCGCCTGGGTCATCGCGATCCTGATCTCGCTTTGCGGCGTGCTCGCGATCCTGAACCTCGGCGTCGAGTCGTATCCCTCCATCGCGCCGCCGCAGGTGACGGTGTCCGCGTCGTATCCCGGCGCTAGCGCCGAGACGGCCGAAGGCGCGGTCACGCAGGTCATCGAGCAGCAGCTGACGGGCATCGACAACCTCGTCTACTTCTCCTCCTCGTCCAGCTCCAGCGGCGGCTCGAACATCACCCTGACGTTCGCGCCGGGCACCGATCCGGACATCGCGCAGGTGCAGGTGCAGAACAAGGTCGCACTCGCCACGCCGCGACTGCCGACCGAAGTGACGCAGCAGGGCGTGGTCGTCGCCAAGGCGAACGCGGGCTTCCTGAAGGTCGTCGCGCTGCGCTCGGACGACGAGTCGATGGACCGCGACGCGCTGAGCGACATCATCGCCTCGCGCGTGCTCGACCAGATCGCGCGCGTGCCAGGCGTGGGCAGCACGCAGCTGTTCGGCAGCGAATACGCGATGAACATCTGGCTGAATCCCGATCGCCTGCGTGGCTTCGGGTTGTCGGCCACGCAGGTGCTGCAGGCGGTGCGCTCGCAGAACGTGCAGTTCGCCGCCGGCAAGATCGGCGCCGACCCCGCGCCGGTGGAGCAGGGCTTCACCGCGACGGTGTCCGCCGAAGGCCGCTTCAGCACGCCCGAGCAGTTCGGCAACATCATCCTGCGCACCAACACCGACGGCACCTCGGTGCGCCTGCGTGACGTCGCGCGCGTGGGCCTGGGCGCGACGTCGTACGGCTTCGACAGCCGCTGGGACGGCAAGCCCGCGGCCGGTTTCGCGATCCAGCTGGCGCCGGGCGCCAATGCGCTGGGCGTGGCCGAAGCCGTCACCAAGCGCATGAACGAGCTGCAGGCCACGTTCCCGAAGGGCGTGACCTGGTTCTCGCCGTACGACAGCTCGACCTTCGTCGCCGTCTCGATCAAGGAAGTGATCAAGACGCTGTTCGAGGCGATCGTGCTCGTGTTCCTGGTGATGCTGATCTTCCTGCAGAACCTGCGCGCGACGCTGATCCCGACGCTGGTCATCCCGATCGCGCTGCTCGGCACGTTCCTGGGCATGTACTTCATCGGCTTCACCATCAACCAGCTCAGCCTGTTCGGCATGGTGCTGGCGATCGGCATCGTGGTGGACGACGCGATCGTGGTGATCGAGAACGTCGAACGCATCATGACCGAGGAAGGCCTGTCGCCTAAGGCCGCCACGCGCAAGTCGATGTCGCAGATCAGCGGCGCGGTCGTGGCGATCACGGTCGTGCTGGCGGCGGTGTTCATCCCGTCGGCGTTCCAGGGCGGTTCGGCGGGCGAGATCTACAAGCAGTTCGCCATCACCATCGCAATGGCGATGTTCTTCTCGGCGTTCCTCGCGCTGGGCTTCACGCCCGCGCTGTGCGCGACGCTGCTGAAGCCGACGGCCGATCATCACCGCGACAACATCGTCTTCCGTACCTTCAACAAGTACTACGACAAGATCGCCAAGACCTACGTCGGCCACATCGGCCACGCGATCAGCCATGCGCCGCGCTGGATGATGGTGTTCGGCGTGCTCGTGGTGCTCGCGGGCTTCCTGTTCACGCGCATGCCGGGCAGCTTCCTCCCCGAGGAAGACCAGGGCTACGCCATCGCGCTGATCAACCTGCCGGCCGGCGCGACGATCAACCGCACCAACGCCGTGCTGGACCAGGTGCGCGAAACGGTGGCCAAGGACGACGCGTTCGACGGCATCTTCACCGTCGCCGGCTTCAGCTTCGTCGGACAGGGCGAGAACGTGGGCATCGCGTTCATCCGCCTCAAGCCGTGGGACGACCGCAAGGTCACCGCTTCTGAATTCATCCAGAAGGCGAACATGGCGCTGTTCGGGATCCGCGATGCGCAGATCTTCGTGATCAACCTGCCGACGGTGTCTGGCCTGGGCCAGTTCGGCGGCTTCGACATGTACCTGCAGGATCGCAGCGGCCAGGGTCGCGCCGCGTTGACCGAGGCGCGCAACACGCTGCTGGGCAAGGCCGCGCAGGACAAGGCGCTGACCGGCGTGCGTCCGAACGAACTGGAAGCCGCGCCGCAGCTGCGACTGGACGTCGACCGCGTGCAGGCGCAGTCGATGGGCCTGTCGGTGGGCGACATCTACAGCGCGATCCAGCTGATGCTGGCGCCGGTGTACGTCAACGACTTCGTCGACGAAGGCCGCGTGAAGCGCGTGACCATGCAGGCCGACGCGCCGTACCGCACCGGTCCGGAATCGCTCACGCGCTTCTACACGCCGAGCCCGCTGACGCAGGCCGCCCCGGGCGAAGCCACGTCGATGGTGCCGCTGTCGAACATCGTGCGCAGCCACTGGATCACCGCATCGCCGTCGCTCACCCGATACAACGGCTACGCCGCCGTGGAAATCGTGGGTTCGCAGGCACCGGGCCACAGCTCGGGCGAAGCGATGACCGCGATGCAGAACATTGTCGAGAAGGACCTGCCGCAGGGCTTCGGTTACGACTGGACGGGTCAGTCGTACCAGGAAATCCTGTCGGGCAACCAGGCGCCGGCGCTGCTCGCGCTGTCGATCCTGGTGGTGTTCCTCTGCCTGGCGGCGCTGTACGAAAGCTGGTCGGTGCCGGTGGCGGTGCTGCTGGTCGTCCCGCTCGGCGCGCTCGGCGCGGTGCTGTTCTCGCTGCTGCGCGGGCTGCCCAACGACATCTACTTCAAGATCGGCCTGATCACGGTCATTGGCCTTGCGGCCAAGAACGCGATCCTGATCGTGGAGTTCGCCATCGAGCAGCGCCAGCACGGCAAGACGCTGCGCGAGGCGACGATCGAAGCGGCGCACCTGCGTTTCCGTCCGATCCTGATGACGTCGTTCGCCTTCATCATGGGCGTGTTCCCGCTGGCGATTTCCAGCGGCGCCGGCGCCAACTCGCGTCACGCGATCGGTACCGGCGTGATCGGCGGCATGATCTTCGCGACCTTCCTTGGCCTGCTGCTGATCCCGGTGTTCTACGTCGCGGTGCGTCGCCTGCTCGGCGACAAGATGGACGAGAAGCCGGTGATCGAGCACGACGACGAGGAACCGACGCCGCGTCCGGCGACGTAACAATCGTCCGCTTCACGAAAAAGCCCGCCGGTTGGCGGGCTTTTTCTTTGCGGCGCAAAAGCGCAGTCAAATCGCCTCGCGCTGCGATGCAAGGTCGCGCGTGTTTTTCTGGACGGCGATTGCTGCAAACAAACTCAGCGCGAATGCCATTCCATAAAAGCCCTTCTCGCTTAGCGTAAGGCTGGTCGCATTGAACAAGCCGACGACGAGCAAGGTGAGCGCCATCAGAATCGAGAACCACGACAACCCGTAGTAGATGGCCGTGACAGGAATGCCCTGAGCACGATCGCGGACGCTCTTCTGAATGGAGACTGCCGAGAACAGGCCATACATGAGCACGGTGAAGTAATAGCCCTTCTCGCTGAGCGACATAGTGGCGTTCCATAGCCCAGCCAGAAACGCACAGGTGCCGAGCAGCAGGGCCAGCCATGAGGCGCCCACGAAGGCACCGGAGGGCTTGCGAAGATCCATTTGATTCCATCCTTGTCATACGTGCTGGGCACGGCGACGGCGGAATGCCGTGCGGCGATAACGTGCAGCGCCCGGGTCAAATCGGGAAGTTGGAAAAGTTCGCAGGATCAATCGCGTGCGTCGTCCGCATCGCGCCACGATCGCGCGTCGCCGGGAAGATGCCCGTCCGGATCGTGCACGCGCAGCATCCGCGCAGGCAGCTGGCTGGAGTTGAACAGAACGAGATTCGTACCGCCTGCATGCGCGGACGACGGAAATAGAATGCCGGCGGCACCGGCATCGAGCGCGATATCGCCCAGCACCCAGCTCGGCGGCTCGCTGCGTTCGTCGAAGGCGAGGCGTCGCCAGTTGCAGGCGTAGTCGGCCCAGATCGGCTCCCAGCGAGCGCTGTCGAACCCGGCGGAGAAGTCGACCACGACGAGCGGGCCGACCAGGAAGGTCACCAGCGTTCCGGGCGGCAGCAGGAGCTCGTGCTGGCGGTATTCCTCCAGCGCGGTGATCGCGTCCTTCGACAGATACAGCGCTTCGAGTCCGGGCCGGTTGAAGCGGCCACCCTTGCGTGCCGCGCCGGCACCGGAGGTCGGCGCGTGCGACCAGCGCGGGACGATGACGCGATACAGCGCGTCGCCATCGCCCAGCTCGCGCAGGATCATCCGGTCGCGCCGCCGGCGACCGACTCGATGTAGTCGATCACGACCTGCGCCTTGCCGGCCTGCACCAGCGCATCGGCGGTGAGGTAATCGAAATCGGCCAGCGGGTCGTTCATGAACCAGAAGATGGCGCGCGTGCGATCGCCGCCGGCGGCGTCCTCCGCCGCGGCGATGACGCGCACGACGTCGCGCAGGTACTGCTGGAGGTGTTCGTTCTGGGGGCGCGCGGTCGGCGTGTTGCGGCTGACGCGGGCGCGTTCGGCCAGACTCTGCACCTGCAGGCCCAGCGCGTCGCCGATGCGGCGGGGCGAGAGGTAGACCTGGTCGGGCTCGCGGACGGCTTCGGCCAGGCTGGCGCGGGATTTCATGACGGCGTTCATCAGGAACTCCGGTCGAGACATGCACTAATCATGCACGAAATCCGCACGGAATTCCACCCGCCGGAGCGAGCGCTGCAACCATCGCCCAAAAGAAAAAACCCGGCAGCACGGGCTGCCGGGTTTCCAGTCCGCCGGGAGGGGAGGCGGACGTCTCGGAAAAAGAAAGCGAAAGGAGAGAGTTGAAGCGGTAGGGATTACTTGACGCTGGCGGCCTTCGGGGCGACGGACGCGGCGGCCTTCACGGTCTTCTCGACCTCGCCTTGCACGCCGCGGGCGGCGGCTTCGAACTGCGACTTGGCCAGCTCGGAAATCGCGCCCTGCGTCTTCATCGTGCGGCCGAAGACTTCCTGGCCGGTGGCGACGCCGCGCTCGAAGTTCTCGCGGGCAACCTGCGTGCCCTTCGGCCACAGGTTCTTGAAGCCGTCGAAATCGCGGATTTCGGCCGCTTCGCCGAGGAAGGCGAAGGTGGCGTTGACGCGGTCCTCGATCGCCGAAAGCTGCAGGCCGAAGACGGCCTCGGCGTTGTCGAGAGCCAGGCGGTTGACCTGTGCGGCCGTGTCCGCGAACTGGCGCGTCGCGGCGGCGAACTGTTCGTTGAACGGCTGGTACATGGTGGTCTCCAGGCAATCCGGGGAGGGGAGGGGGTTCGGATTGTGCGGTGCAGCATAACCGAGGTTTTGTTGCGGTGCAACAAGGGCCGGCACGGGACTCAGGTCCCATTGGGGGAGTTGAAGTCCGGTGGCAGAATCCCGCTGCAACGGGCTCTGCCCGCGCAGGATCGCCAACCAGGATGACCGGACGATGATGCAGGCCCCCCGCACCTCCAAGCCGCACCGCCCGGGGCTGCTGACCCGCCTGGCGCTCCTCGTCGCCATCCTGCTGGGAGCCGTCGCCTCCCCGGCCTTCGCCCAGATCGCCCCCGGGAATCCGGCCACCCCGGCCAATCCCGCCCATCTCCCCTGCGTCGGCCTAGTGCTCGGCGGCGGCGGCGCGCGCGGCTCGGCCCACGTTGGCGTGCTCAAGGTGCTCGAACGCGAGCGCATCCCCGTCTGCAAGGTCGCCGGCACCAGCATGGGCTCGATCGTCGGCGGCCTCTACGCCACCGGCTACACGCCGGCGGAGATGGAAAACCTGATCGACACCATCGACTGGGCGGACATGTTCGTCGACGACCCGCCGCGGCCCGGCCAGCCGATGCGCCGAAAGGACGCCGATTTCCGCTACCTGCTCGACCTGGAGATCGGCTACGTCGACGGCCGCGTCGTGCTGCCGGTCGGCATCGTGCAGGGGCAGAAGCTGCTGATGCTGATGCGGCGGCTGACGATCTCGACCTGGAACGTCCACGACTTCGACCAGCTGCCGATCCCGTTCCGCGCCGTCGCCGCGGACATCATCAACGGCGACAAGGTGGTGTTCGAGGACGGCGACCTCGCGCTGGCGATCCGGTCGAGCATGTCCGTGCCCGGCGCGTTCGCCCCGGTGCGCGTGGGTGACCGCCTGCTCGTCGATGGCGGCATGGTCGACAACGTGCCCGTGGATGTCGTGCGACAGATGGGCGCCGACCGCCTCATCGTCGTCGACGTCGGCTCGCCGCTGCACAAGGAAGAGGCGCTGACCAATCCGCTGGTGATCATGGACCAGATGATCTCGGCGCTGATGACCGAGAAGACCGAGGCGACGCTCGCCACGTTGCGCCCCGACGACGTGCTCATCCGTCCGGAACTGGGCGACATCACCGCCGCGGAATTCAACCGCGGTGCCGAAGCCATCGCCATCGGCGAACGCGCGGCCGAAGCGGCGCTGCCGCGGCTGCGCGCGCTGTCCGTGGACGAGGCGACGTACGCCGCCTATCGCGAGCGCCAGCGCAAGCGCGATTTCGATCCGAAGCTGGTGGCGTTCCTCGACGTCGTCGAGGGCCGCTCGCCGTCGGCAACGCGCGAAGTCGAGCGCGCCGTCGCCCCGAACCTGGACGAGCCGTTCGATGCGGAGCGTCTGGAGAAGACCATCGGCACGGCTTACGGCGACGGCCGCTTCCAGCAGATCGACTACCGCCTGGTCGAACGCAACGGCGAGCGCGGCCTGCAGATCATTCCGGCGGAAAAGCCGTGGTCGGCGTTCGGCAAGCTCGGCTTCCAGCTGGACGACAACTTCAACGGGCGCAACAGCTACATGGTCTCGGCGGAGCTGACGTTCAACGACGTCAACACACTGGGCGCGGAATGGCGCAACGTGCTGCGACTGGGCCGCATCACCGGGCTGCTGTCGGAGTTCTACCAGCCGCTGGGCGAAACCGGCGCGTTCTACGTGAAGCCCGCGCTCGAGTTGCGCAACGAATCCTTCCCGCTGTGGATCGAGGACGCGCAGCTCGCCGAATACCGCGTCAACCGGCGCCAGGTCGCGGTCGAAGCGGGCTGGTCACCGCAACCGGAATGGCGCGTCAGCGCGCAGCTGGTCGCCGGCAAGGATCGCGGCGACCTGCTCATCGGCAATCCGGCCGACTTCACCAACAGCGAGGAGAAGTACGCAGGCGTGTTCTACAACGCGACCTGGGACACGCTGGACAACATCAACTTCCCCACGCGCGGCATCCGCGTGAGCGCGGACCTGGAGACCTACCACGACACCGCCGGCGCGAACGTCGAAGGCGATGTCGCACGTCTCACCGCCGACTGGGCGCAGGCGTGGGGCCGCTACCACCTGCTGCTCGGCGCGCACCTGAGCAGCGCGCTGGAGGACGACAGCTTCTTCCAGACGCAGGGCTTCCTCGGCGGCTTCCTCAATCTTTCCGGCTTCGACGAACGCGCGCTGTTCGGCACGCAGACCGCACTCGCGCGCGCGGTGATGTACCGCCGCACAGGCAACACGAGCCGGTTGTTCTCGATGCCGATGTTCGTCGGTGCGAGCCTTGAAACCGGCAACGTCTGGGCGACAAAGGACGAGGTGGACGACGACCTGATCCTCGCCGGCAGCCTGTTCGTCGGCTTCAGCACGCCGCTGGGGCCGATGTTCCTGGCGTACGGCGCCAACGACGAAGGCGAGAACTCGTGGTACCTGACGTTCGGCTCGCTGCTGCGGCCGCAGGTGAAGTGACGCCGGGCGCGCCGGTGGCGCGCCTCAGGCCTTGTAGTGGCAACCCGACGTGCAGGTCTCGTGCACGACCACTTCCGACAGCAGGGGGAGCGAGGGCTTCAGCTGGTCCCAGATCCACTTCGCCAGCACTTCGCTGGTTGGATTCTCCAGGCCTTCGATGTCGTTGAGGTAGTGGTGGTCCAGGCGGTCGTAGATCGGCTTGAACGCCGCCTTCAGGTCGGCGAAGTCCATCACCCAGCCGAAGTGCGGGTCGATGTCGCCCTCGACGTGGATCTCGATGCGGAAACTGTGCCCGTGCAGGCGCGCGCACTTGTGGCCCTCGGGGACGTTGGGCAGGCGGTGCGCGGCTTCGAGCGTGAAGGCCTTGAAGATTTTCATGCGCGCAGTGTACCGCCGGGCCGTCGCCCGGGCGCTGCGACGCTCCCGGCGCCGGCGGCATCCAGAGGTAGAAATCCCTCGGGAAACTCGCCATGCCGAAGCTGCTCCGCGTCGCCGCCGTCCTGCTGCTGTCCGCCTTCGCCGCGCATGCCGCGCCCGTCCCGCGCGAGCGGGTCGGCGCCGTGGCCGATGCCATCGCCGCGAACTACTTCGATCCCGCGCGTGGAAAGGCCATCGCCGACGACCTGCGTCGCGACGCGGCGAGCGGCACGTTCGACGCACTCGCACCGCAGGCGCTGGCCGACGCACTGACGGCGCGCCTGCGTCCGCTCGACCGCCATTTCCGCGTGCGCTGGGAGGGCACAGGCGCGACCGATACGCAGCTGGCCGGCCCGCGGCGCCGCTCGCCGCCGGCGAACCACGGCATCGCGACGGTGGAAACCCTGCCGGGCGATATCGGACATCTCCGCCTGAGCGAGTTCGCGCATTTCGAGTTCGGCGACGCGAACGCGCCCGAGCGCGCCGCGATCGACGCGGCACTCGCGAAACTCGCCGGGACGCGCGCGATGATCGTCGACCTGCGCGGCTGCCGCGGCGGATCGCCGAGCATGGTCGGCTACCTCGCCAGCGCCTTCGTCGCGCCGGGCGCCGACATCTACAACACCTTCCACACGCGCACGCAGACGCTCAGCGAGGCGCCCGACACGCCTTACGCCACGCCGCGCACGCAGGTGCCGTTGTACGTGCTGGTCGACAAGGGCACCGCTTCGGCGGCCGAATCGTTTGCCTATACGCTGCAGAGCGCGAAGCGCGCCACCATCGTGGGCGAACGCAGCGCGGGTGCCGCCAATCCCGGCGGCATGATCGACGTCGGCGACGGGTACAGCGTGTTCGTCTCCGACGGCTCGCCCATCAATCCGATCACGCGCACGAACTGGGAATCGACCGGCATCGCGCCCGACGTCGTGACCACGTCCGACCAGGCGCTCGACGCCGCGCTACATCTCGCCCGCGCGTCACGCTGAACGTAAAACGCGTCGTACACGCCGGATTCGCATCGGTGAACGAACACGACGAGCGAAGCGGGCGATATCGCGGATTTCACGCGGAACTACGCATTTGCGCTGAAAGCTGTGCGCACCTTCAACGGGAGCCACGACATGAAGATCCGAACGAATTCGACCTTGTTCGCCGCCGTCTTCGGCGCGGCCGCGATGATCGCCGCGCCGGCCATGGCGCTTGCGCAGGATCGCACCCAGACCGAAGCGGAAGAGGAAAGCGATTCCGCGCAGCCGGTCAACGACACCTGGATCACCACCAAGGTGAAGGCCGACCTGATGGCGACGTCCGACGTGCCGGGCACCGAGATCGACGTCGACACCACCAACGGCGTGGTGAAGCTGTCCGGCACGGTCGACAGCAAGGCCAAGCATGACAAGGCGATCTCGGTCGCCAAGGGCATCAAGGGCGTGAAGAGCGTCGATGCCAAGGGCCTGACCGTCGCCAAGGGCGACAAGAAGTAACGAACCGATAGGGCGGCCCTGGGGCCGCGCGGGCGGCAAACGCCCGGGTGTCCGCACCCGGGCGTTTTGTCGTGGAAAGAGGAGAACAACGCAATGGCGAAAGAGAAGAAGCCCACGTCGAATGCCGATGGCACCGCGGCGAAGCAGCAGGCGATCCAGGAGCAGGTCGAAGCGAAGGAAGCGAAGAAGTCGTCGGCCGGCGATTCGGAATCGAAGAAGAAGCCGGTGCAGGCGGGAACCCGCAAGCAGCCGGAAAATCCGCTTCCCGCGCAGCACCAGGACAAGCCCGGGCAGGAACACGAACTCGATCCGCGGCCGCGCTATCTGGCCCCGGACTACAAGGGCAGCGGAAAGCTGCAGGACATGGTCGCGATCGTCACCGGCGGCGATTCCGGCATCGGTCGGGCGGTGGCGGTGCTGTACGCGCGCGAAGGCGCGGACGTCGCGATCGTCTACCTCAACGAGCACGAGGACGCCGAGGAAACGCGCGCGGCGGTCGAGAAGGAAGGCCGCCGCTGCCTGGTCATTCCCGGCGACGTGAAGGATCCGAAGTTCTGCGAGGGCGCCGTGGCCGCGACCGTGCAGGCGTTCGGCAAACTCGACATCCTGGTGAACAACGCCGCGTTCCAGATGCATGCGCAGTCGCTGGAAGACCTCACCGACGAACACCTGCAGGAAACGCTGCAGACCAACATCGGCGGCTATTTCCACATGGCGCGCGCGGCGCTCAAGCATCTGCCGAAAGGCGGCTGCATCGTCAATTCGGGTTCGGAAACCGGTCTGTTCGGTTCGAAGCAGCTGCTCGATTACTCGGCGACGAAGGGCGCGATCCACGCCTTCACCAAGTCGCTGGCGAGCAACCTGCTCGAACGCGGCATCCGCGTGAATGCCGTCGCGCCGGGGCCGGTGTGGACGCCGCTCAATCCGGCGGACCGGGATGCGAAGGAAGTGGCGAAGTTCGGTGAATCCAGCGACATGGGCCGTCCCGCGCAGCCGGAAGAACTGTCGCCCGCGTATGTGTTTCTTGCATCGCCCGTGTGCTCGTCGTACGTCAACGGGATCGTGCTGCCGGTCATGGGCGGGCCGTATGGGTGAGGCAGGCCGCTTACGCGGCACTGCCGCGTGGCCTGCCGAACGCCTGGCCATGGATGGCCGGGCAGGGCGTCCCGAAGCCTGATGCCTGACGCCATGGATGGCGGTGGTGCCGTCGACGGAGTGGCGCCTTTTGCCTTTGCTTGCTTCTGCTCCTGCCGTCGCGCCAGGAGTCGCCTCTGCCGTCGCTCGTGCTGTTGCTCGTCATTCCCGCGAAAGCGGGAATCCATGGACGCTCCACGCCTTCGCGTTGCATTGGAGTGTCGGGATTAGAACAGCCGCACGCGCAGGTCGGAAGCGCTGCCCGCAAAGCATGAAAAGTCCATGGATTCCCGCCTTCGCGGGAATGACGGCACATGGTTTAGCCGCGGAGGAGAGTGCCCGAAGGTCGCAGGCCTGGGTCCCGGCTTTCGCCGGGATGACGGTGTTCTGAGGTGACGGCGGTCGTGAAGTGACGGCGTGATGAAGTAGCGACGGGTGATCTGGAGCGACGACGGTGGTGAAGTGACGACGGGTGATCTGGAGTAATTGCGGTGATCTGTCGTGATGGAGGCCATCAACCCACCCCAGCCATCCTCACGTCGCCGCACTCCAAGCACCGCCCGACGGCACTCCAACCCCACGCGCCGCTACTCCGCGTCCTCCACCTTCCGCTCCCGCAGCTTCGTCATCGCCGCTTCCTCGCGGGCGCCCATGATCATCTCGGCGAGCCATTTGACGAGGATCGTCTGGTACGCCTTCTGCGCCGGCTTCTGCGAGAACGCATGGTCGGCACCCTCGATCACGCGGCGCGTCAGCGAGCGCGTGTTGTGGAGCGCATTGGCGTAGTTGTCGATCACCGGGTGCGGCACGACGGTGTCGTGTTCGGCCGCGACGAGCAGCGCGTGGCCGCGATACTCCGCACATGCGCGCAGCACGGCGTTTTCCTGCCAGTCCATGCGGCGCTGTCGATACGCCACCAGGTCGGTGTCGATATGCAGCTGCAGCTTGGGGCGTTTCCAGCCTTCGTCGCGATAGATCGCCGGCGAGCGCAGCGCGAGCCAGCGCACCGGTCGCTGCGCCGTCATCAACGCCGCCAGATACCCGCCGTAGCTGATGCCGACCACCGCGATCGCATCCGGATCGACATTGGGCCGCGCCGCGAGCCAGTCGTACGCGGCGAGCAGGTCGGCGAGGTTCTGCGGGCGGTTGACCTTCTCCCAGTGCCGCGCGGTGCGCTCGTGCCCGCGCAGGTCGAAGGTAAGGCAGACGCAGCCGATGCCCGCCGCTTCGCGCGCGCGCACCAGGTCGTGTTCCTGGCTACCGCCCCAGCCGTGCACGAACAGCACGCCGGGCAGCTGCGACGGCGGCGAGAGCACCGTTCCGCTGATGCGCTCCTGTTCGACCGCCAGTTCGATGGTTTCGAGGCTAACGTCCATGCGCATCGTCCTGCGCGTCGAGCATGGCGTACTTCGTCATCGGGCCGACGTGCGGATCCTCGCCACGGAAGGACACCTGCGCGCCCGGCGGTGGATCGACCAGCGCGTGGAACTCGTGCGTCGACACATTCACGCGCGACAGCAGCGGATCGCGATGCATCGCTTCCAGCGCGAGGATCTCCGCCGGCGTCGCACCGCCCACGCGCCAGGACTGTTCGAGCACGCCGGTGCGCGGCATGCCCGACGGATCCACGCCCAGCGCCACGTCGTAGTTGCGACGCGATGCGAAGAACGCCGGATACGCGCGCGACACCTCGGCGTCGTAGCGGATCGCGCAGCGCAGGACGCGACGCTCGGCTTCGTCGTCCAACGTGGCGAGCAGGTCGTTGAGGTCGCCCCGGATGCACGCGAGCGAGGAGCCGCCGTACACCGACAAGCCTGACCGGTTGCGCGTGAGCGTCTGCATGCCGAAGTAGGCGATGCGGTGCGACCCGAGCGCGACGGTGCCGACGCTGTAGGTCGTCACCGGCTTGAGGTTGAGTTCGACCACCGCGCCGAGGCGCGCAAGCGATTGCGGGTCAAGGTGCGCGAGCGCGGCGTCGAGCGACTTGCGCTCGGTCGCGACCGACTGCCCGAGGCCTCCGATGCCGTCGGCGCGCTTGATGCGCGCCGGCAGGCCCTGTTCGAAGAGCGACCGCGCCGCGCGCCCGACATCTTCCACGGTGAAGGCCGCAAAGCCCGGCAGCGTCACGTCGTCGAGCGCGCGGCCGAGTTCGTCGGACCAGCCTTCCGGCTTCGTGCGCGCGCCGTCGACCAGCGGATGCGTGATCGCCTTCGTCGCCACGAACGCGTGCGGCACGACGCCCCCGAGCAACTGCTGCGGCCCGGCGATGCCCAGCTCGTGCGCATCGGTGGCGAGCAGCGTGACGTCGGGCAAGAAGAACGGCGGGGCGTCGTACCGCACGCCGGCGTCGTGCACGCCTCCGTATTCGAAATCGAGCAGCGTTGCGACGCGTTCGCCTATCCAGCGGCCGGTCGCGGCCTCGTGTTCGCTGCGACGATCGCGTCGCAGCAGTTCGACCACGCAGCCGGCACCGTCTGCGCAGGCAGCGCGGCCGGGGTCGGGTGCGGTCTGGGTCCAGACTCCGCCGGCCGCCATCGTGCCGTCAGTCCGGTGCCTTGGCCGGCACGAAGGGCGATACCGGATCGCTCGCCGGGAAGGTTTCCTCCAGCGCCTGGTCCTGGTTCTCGCTCTCGTGCTGCTTGCGCTTCTCGCGCTCGCGCGGGTCCTCGGGCTTGTCCTGCGAGGTCTTCTTGTCGTCGTGCAGCGGCGGGTCCTTACGATCCTGCGACATGGCGCGGCTCCGGTCTTGCGTATCGATGTTGCATCGACGATACGACCGCGCCCGGGTAACGCCGCGTGATGGCGCGGGTGGTCGTGAATGCGTCACCGGACGCTGCTGTTCACGTGGATTTTCGCCCGCGCGGCGGATGGTTTCGTCGCGGCGACGGGCCGCGCCACGACGCCTCGTATGGACTGGCACAGCAAGTTCGCCAAGAGTGCGGCCCGCTGGACCGGCAATGCCTCGTGCTTCGGCCTGGCGGTGCTGGTGGTGGTCATGTGGCTGGTCAGCGGGCCGATGTTCGGATTCAGCGACACCTGGCAGCTGGTCATCAACACCGGCACGACGATCATCACCTTCCTGATGGTGTTCCTGATCCAGAACACGCAGAACCGCGACACCGAGGCGATGCAGATCAAGCTCGACGAGCTGATTCGCGCCACGCGCATGGCCGAGAACACGCTGCTGGACCTGGAGGAACTCGACCAGGCCGAACTGGACCGCCTGCGCAAGCGCTACGAGGAACTCGCCCGCCTAGCGCGCGAACATAGCGATTCCCGGCGGCGCGACTCGCCGGCGCACGAGCATGCGCGCAAGACGGATGCGGCACGATCGGGCGAACGCGATGGCGGCTACGACGATCGCGGCGAACATCGCGAGCCGGCGCCGCGCGGAGAGTGACGCGCCCTCAGCGCCAGGCGCTGCCGACCTGCACGTAGAGCGTCTCGTCTTCCGGGCCCCACGCGTAATCGAGGCCGGTGTAGAGGCCGAGCACGCTGGCGATCTTGTAGCGCACGCCCGCGCCCTTCGCGACCTGGCTCGGCGCCTCGCCGAAATTGTTGTGGCGGCCCCACGTGCGGCCGGCGCCGAGGAAGCCGATCAGCGCCCAGCGCGGCGTGGTGTTCCAGCGCAGTTCGGTTTCCAGCGTTGCCGCGCGCGTATCCGCGTAGCGTGCCGAGCCGACGCCGCGCAGGTCGATGAACGGCAGGCGATAGAACGGGATGTCGCCGTTGGCCCAGCGCATGTCGATGCGACCGCCGAGCACGAAACGTTCCCCGCCCATCGGCAGGTAGGCGAAGGTGTGCGAGCGGTAGCTCTGGAACGTCGTGTCGCTGCCGAAGGCGTCGTCGTAGAAGTTCCCTTCGATCTGCCCCAGCCAGCCGCTGTTGGGCGTGAACGAGTTGTCGCGCGTGTCGTACTGCAGCGACAGGCCCAGCCCCGACGTGGTCTGCGCGCGCTCCTTCGGCGTGAAGCGCTGCGCGTCGCCGGCAACGTCGAAGCTGAGATCCAGGTCCATGTACGTCCACGACAGGCCGAGGTACAGGTTCTCCTCGCCGAGCCGCCGCGCGATCTTCTGGAACGAGACCAGGCCGTCGGCGTTGTAGCCGATCGCCAGCGGCTCGGTGAAGCGGCCCGGCGTGTAGAAGTCGAGGTTCACCGACGCCTTCGCGACGCCGGCGGTGTAGCGCCAGCGATCGTCCTTGAAGTGCAGCATCGCGCCGCCGCCGTAGGCATGCGTGCCGTTCTCGGTCTTCATCGCCATGCCGCCGAAGAGGTTGGGCGGCACGAGTTGCTGGCGGCCGTCGGCCGTCGTGCGCGTGGTCGCCGCACCCGCGGGGCGATGGAAGAACAGCGCGGCCAATCCGCCGCCATAACCGACGGCCGGATCGCTGACGATGATCGGCACCGGCAGGAAGCCGCCCTTGCGCTCCAGCAGCCACCGCGACATGTCGAACTTGCCGTCTTTCGGATCGTGGAGCAGGGCGCGCAGGCCGGGCTTTTCAGCGGCCGCGTCATCGGAAGCCGGCGCCGCGGTTCTGGATCCCGACTGCGCGAAGGTCGTGGCGCACGCGAGCACGCCCGCGAGCGTCAGCGCGCAGCGCAGTGCCGCGCGGCACATCAGTGTTCCGGCACCAGGAAGGTCACGACCAGCCGCACGCCCCAGTCGGGCCCGCCGCGCGGCGCGTCGGCGTAACCGCGCACACCTCCGGCGAAGCTCAGCGTCTGCCCGCCGATCCGCATGACCTTCGAGTACAGCACGTTGATCGGCACCGTCCACTGCTGGTTTTCCCAGTCGTAAGTGGATTCGGAATTGAAGGTGAGCGTGCGCCCGCCCGGGAACTGGCGCGCGAAGAACGGCTGCAGGAACGTGTTGCTGAGGTCGGGATCGTTCGCCGAACCGCCGAAGGACCAGATGTGGTTGGCGAGCGCGCCGACCGTCCAGTGCTTGCCCTGGTGCAGCACGAGCACGCTCGGGCCCGCGCCCCATTCGTCCACGCCGAGCAGGTCGTCGCTGGCGGTGGGCAGCAGGAACACCGGGCCGATGCCCCACGTCAGGCCGCCGGCAGTGGGCTGCTTGGGCGAGAAGAAGAAGGTCGGCGTGATGTTGCCCAGGCCGAACTGGCTGCCGGACTTGCCGGCGATGTCCTCCTGGTAGATCACCGGCGCGATCACGCGCGTGATCAGGTTCCAGTCCTGCGAGATCGATGCGGGAATCACCGGCTGGATGTTCAGCGTCTGCTTCGTGCCGTCCTCGCTGCCGTAGCCGAAATCGGCGTTGTACTGGAACGGCACGCTGATCATCGACGCAACGGGGTTCGACAGCTTCTTCGCCAGTTCGTCGGCGCTTTCCTGCGCATGCGCGACAGGCACCGTGGCGGCGGCAAGAACGATTGCGAAAAGGACGCGCGTGCACATGCTCGAACCTCCGTGTTCGTGATCAGAAGGCGATCGTGGCCGTCACCATCAGCGGATCGCCCTTGATGCGCCGCTTCACGTCGAACTCGGTGAGCCAGCGGGCGGCGAATTCGACCTGGCCGCCGTCCCACTTGTTCGTGTAGTTGACCGTCGGCCCAAGCGCGAAGGCGCGACCCTTGAAACCGTTGAGCCGGTCGGCCGTGGGGCCTTCGTCGTCCTCGATCTGCTGGATCCAGCCGCCGATCCCACCTACGCCCCAGCCATTGGCGAAACGCTTGACCAGTTGCGCGTCAAGGCGGAACACCGCGCCGTTCTGGTAATCGGTGGCGTCGTTCTTCGTGTAGATGTCGACGGCGCCGACGGTGGTGAATTCCAGCGTGCCCTTCTGCATTAGCTGCGTGTAGCCGATGGTCGGCGAATACGTCCAGTTGTTGAGGCTCAGGTTCGCCAGCCGGTCGGGGTCGTAATCGCCCCAGTCCGTGTAGACGTACAGCGCCAGCGTCATGTGCCGGGTCTGGTCGAAGTGGTAGCCGGCGATGATCGGCGCGAAGAACGGGTCGAAGACGTCCCAGTCGGCCTTGTCGTTCACCCGCCCGGTGCGCGAGCCGATCGACACGTTGGCGGTGACGTCGACTTCCGCGAATGGCAGCGTCGCCATCGATGCGAAGTTCCATCGACCTTCGCCCGTGTCCCAGACATACAGGCCGGTGACACTGAGCATGTCGAAGGTCGCGTCCATGCCGAGCGTCAGCTGGTTGTTCAGCGGGACTTCGCGCGAGGCGCTGATCTCGCCGCTGTAGTGCACGTAGCCGATGGCGGCATTGAAACCCGGCGTCGGCGGCACGACGCCGGCGAAGGACTGCACGTTCGTGCCGGTGATGGTGCGGCCGAGCGCGCCTTCGGTCGCGAACGCGGGCTGGGCCAGCGCGGCGCAACCCAGCGCGATGCCGGCGGCGAGCAGGTGACGGGTGTTCATCGTTCTCTCTCCAAGCCAATTCAGACGCCGTCTCATCCGGCGTCGAGGAAACAGACGCGGCGCGGCGCATGGCCGCCGCCGCGCGTCGATGGATCAGCGACGACGGAAACCGCCGCCGCCGCGGAAGCCGCCACCACCCAGCCCCGGACGGAAGCCGCCGACCGGCCGCTGCATGCCGCCCGCAGGGCGCTGCATGCCACCGCCGCGCTCGAAGCCGCCGGTGCGTTCCATCGCGCCGCCCTGGCGCTCGAACGCAGCGGGATTGAGCGAGCCGCCATCGCCGCGGATGCGCGCGTCGCCGCGTTCGCGCGCGAAACGGTCGCCGTCGAGCGCACCCGGATCCACGTTCTGCCGCGTCTGGCCGGACAGGTTCTGCGAGCGGTCGGGACGATCGACCTGCGTCCAGCCGTTCTCGTCGTGCTTGTAGACGTTGCCGTCGCGACCGGCGTAGACGTCGTCGTTCACCTGCACCACGCCGCCGCGGTTCAACGTGCCGGTGTCGGCGTTGTAGTGGAAGCCGCCCGCGCCGCGCGCGTCGTTGCCGTTCGGGCCCTGCGTGTTGAACGCGCCAGCCGCGCCCGCGCCGTTGGGGCCGATTGCCGCGCCGCCCGCGGCCTGCGTCACTCGGCCGGTGTTGGTGTTCACGACGGTGCGTTCGCCCGCGCGCGCGGCCTGGCCGGTGTACGGATTCACTGCCGCGGCGCCGCCGCCCGCGACCACGCGACCGGTCTCCGGGTTGTAGCGGATGCCCTGCGCCCCCGCGCTGGTCGTGCCGGTGTAGACGTTGGTGTTGACGCCCGCACGGCCGATGCCGCGCCCGCCGGTGGCTTCGTTGTAGTAGCCACCGCGTGCGCCGCGACCGACGTTCCCGGTCCACGGGTCCGCCCACGCCGCGGCCGTGCCGCGCACCGCGGCGTTGCCCCAGTGGCCGTACACATTCCACGCCGCAGCGCCGCCACCCCACCAGCCGTACGGATACGCCGGGCCGTACCACGGGCCCCACCACGGGCTGTACGGGCCGTACCAGCCGTCGTACCAGCCCCAGCCCCAGCCGAAGCTCCAGCCGACCCACGGGTTCCAGCCGAAATACGCGCCCATGCCGTACGTCGCCGGGCAGCCGTACCAGTACGCGCCGACCCACGGCGTGCACGCGTAACCCGTGCCGTACACGACGACGTTGTCGGTCACGACCGTGCCGTAGTAACCCGGCGTGTAACCGACGTACACGTCGTCGCCGTCGTTGCCGTACACGCGCACGTAGGTGACGTAATGCAGCGGCGAACTGGTCGGGATGCCGTAGATCGCGGGAGGAACGCTGGTGGCGACGGTCCACGGTCCCGTCGGCGAGGACGCGGCGAACCAGATGCCCTTGTCGACCGCGTAGTAGCTGTCGTTCGCCACGCGGATCACCGGCACCGCCGTGTTGCGCGCGTACTGCAGCGAGGTCCCTTCGATGTTCGCGAACTGCGGCGCGCCGTCGTAGGCGACGGTGAGCTTCGCCTGCGCCTTCTTCACCGTCGCGGTCTGCGGGATGTCGTTGGCGATCAGCGCTTCCTTCGACTCCGGCGTTCCGGGAATCGACGCGAGCACGCCGCTCTTCGGGCTTTGCGGCGGGATCTTCGCGAAGTCCGCCGGCAGCCGGTTTGGCGCCACGTAGCGCCACGGCCCCTTGCTGCCCGGCGCCGTGAACCAACGACCCGATACCAGCACGTACCACGCGTTGTCCGCGCCGGCGTCGACGAACACGTCCGCACCTGTGTTGGTGACGTAGCTGAGTCGGGTGCCCTCGATGGAGGCGAACTGCGGATCGCCCTGCACCGTGATCAGTTCGGCCGGATGCGTGCGCACGTACAGCGCGGGCATCCCTCCGTTGGCGAACGCGTCGGCGAGCGCCTGCGGCGGCTTGTCGAGCGTGTCGACCTGCTTCGACGACACCGCCTGCTGCATCGCCTGCGTCAGCTTCGCGTCGACCGTGGGCGCAAGCGTCCACGGACCGTCCAGCGACGCCGCCTTCGCCCAATGGCCAGCCAGATGCGTGTAGTACTGGCCGTTCTGCTCGAGCAGCAGCGAACGGCTGTTGATCACGCGCTGCACGCCGGCCACGCCGCTGGGCTTCAGCGCAGGCTTTCCGTCGACCAGCACCAGCACCGCCGGCTGCGTGCTGAAGAGGATGTCGGGCGGATCGTTGCGGACGGGAAGCGAAGCCGGCGTCTTCGCATCCACGGCGGCGATCGCCAGCGCGGATTCGAGCTGGTCGAGCGAGACGGTGAGGGTGGATTTCTGCTTCAGCTGCGCGCGCACCAGTTCCAGGTACTGAGCCTGCTTCGCGGTGGCGGTGGGGAAGCTCGCGTTCGTCAGCTGGATGTCGCGCAGCACCACCGCGCGCGCGTCCTTGTCGATCTGCGTGCGCGCCTGGAAGGTCACCACGCCGTAGTCGGCGGTCTGTTCCGGCTTGCCGTCCGCGCCGTTGTGCGTGCCGGTGTTGACCGACATCGCGAAACGTCCTTTGAGCTGGTTGTCGTTCCAGCTGTCGTACTGCGGCTGGTGGACGCTGAAAGTGGTGCCGTTCTGCGTGAACTGCCGCGGGAAGGGGCGCGCGTCGATGTTCGCGGCGGCATCCGATGTGGACGACTGCGAAACCAGCAAGACCTGCGCTGTCGAAGGAACCGCGACACACAACGCCATCGCCGCGCTCAACACCAACGACTGGATACGCATATGCACTCCGTTTGCAAGGTCGTTCCCAGCGACGCGTGAACGACGTGGTGGGCGGCGGATGGTGACAGGAAACGCGAGCAGGCAAGCCCAGAAAATTTCAGCGATGAATCGTCAATTCGGTGGATTCACGACGATGTATTGCACCGTGGTTCCTGCGTACTGCGGCTGATACCAGGTGCTGCCGCACTGCTGGTACGCGATGCCGTTGACGACGGTGGTAACGCAGCTCGGCGGCACGGAATTCACGATCGAACCGACCGCCGCCGCCGTCACGGCGACGGCCGTGGTGACCGCGGCCGCGGTCGCGACCGGATGGTCGTCGTACCAGCCGTGATGCCAGCCGTTGTCCACGTCGATGTCGATGTCGTTGTGGACGTCGATGTTCGTGTTGCGACTGACGTTCGTGCTGCGATTGACCTGGGTGTTGCGGTTGACGTTCGTGTTCGCGCTGCGGCTGGGTGCGACCGCATGCCCACCGGCGCCAGCGTGATTGACGCTCGTGCGCGCACCGCCGCGGGCGCGTGGACCCGCATGTGCGTCGGACGTGACCGCGAGCAACGCGACCGCACCGGCCAGCAGTCCGATGCCCGCGCCGATGGCGATCGTGTTGCGCCACGGGTTCGCGTGCGGTGGGGCGTGCCGCTTCGACGCGCGATGTTTCGTCGCAGCGTGTTTCATGGCGACACCTCCTGCGCGGCGACCAGCTCGATGCGATGCGCATCCTTCGGCGGCGTGAACGCGAAATCGCCGTCGCGAATCGTCGCGTTCGTGTTCCATCGCAGCGTGCTGGCGTACTGCGGCTGCGCCGCATCGTCGGTGGTGGTGATCACCATGCGGCGCGGCAGCGGCTTGTCGCCGGCCTCGATCCAGATCTGCCAATCCACGCCGTCCTGGCGGAAGGCGTACTGGTCGGTGACGCTGCCGTCGATGCGCGCCGGGCCGACGTACGCTGCCGAACGCAGCGACGAGACCGGGGCCCGCGCCGTGCCCCACAGGAACAGATCCGCGAGCGGTAGTTCGATGCCGTACTTGTCTTCGGCCAGCGCGAGCAGCCCCGCGATCGTCGGCGGTGCCGGCGTCTGCGCGTACAGCTTGTTGCGCGGGCCGTAGACCGTCAGCGTCTTGCCGTCGTAATAGAGTTCGCGCTCCTTGCGGTCGCTCTTCATGCCGATGTACAGGCCGTTCGGCGAACGAACCTTGTAGTCGAGCGTGCCCGGGAACTCCAGTTTCTGCCCGTCCTCCATCACCAGGTCGATGGTGGTGTCGGCATGCAGGCCGAACTGCTTCAGCGACCGGAGGTAAGCGGACATCTTCTCCAGCGCGGCGATCGCCTCGGGCTGCACCTGCGGCGCGGCCATGATGGCGGAGGAGGGTACATCGGCTGTCTGCGCACGCGCGAGCGCCGGGGCGCACGCGATGGCCACGATGACGACGAACAACGAAGAACGACGCATTGCGCACCTCCTCGATGTTGCGGCGACCCCGGCGGGCGCCGCGTGGCCGCGCTGCGGCCATGGCGACACGTCACTGCCCGCGAAGGGCCGGCGACGCGCCTGTCTTCATGTGCATGCAGAGGATGGTGTCGCGCGCGAAGCTGCAGCCGCGCATCGTGCGCGCTGCTTCGCCGCCACGGCGAAGCACGGTTTGCCTGCTCGACATCGTCCCTCCCTCCCGGCGATCCCGTTGCGGTTGGTGCGTGACGCATGCGGTGCTTGCGCGCGGTACAACAGATGCGATGTCACCGCCGGCACATTTCCGGCAATGCCGCGTGAAACCGTTGTGACGGGCACGCGAACGCGTATCCGTTCAGGCTGAACGACCGACGCGTCCGCCGACGAGCCGTCATTCCCGATGCGCGATTACGCCGCGTCGGGCGCGAGCGTCGTGCCGGTGATGCCGCGCAGGTGCTGTTCGAGTTCGCCGATGCGTTCGGCCAGGCGCCGCGTCTGTTCGTCGTCCAGATGCTGCATGTCGCCGAGGATCGCGGCCAGCCGCGACAGGCGTTCGCTTTCGTCGCGCACATGCTGCCGCTGGCGCAGCGCGAACTGCTCCTCAGCATTCACGGTGCTGCGGCGATGCAGGTCGATGAGCACGTCGTAGAGCCGTTCGGCGATGCGGCGGTCGCCGTCGCTCCACGGCACGCTCTGTCCACGCACCGTCTCGCGCCACGCGGCGAAACTGCGCCGTGGCGCGATTCGCAGGCCGTCGTCGGTGGGTACCGTCGCCTTGTGGGGATGGCCGGCCCACGTGACTTCCTCGACCTGTTCCTTGCGGAAGCAGTACACGCCGTCGCCATCGCGGCCGAACGCCATGGCCAGTACGCCGGCGAGACCGTCGGCCGGGCGTTCCTGGCTGCGCCAGTCCTCGCGAAGATGCGTGGAGGCGACCGCACCCGCGCGCGCGGCGCCCCACGCGCACAGCTCGGAGAACGACTCGCCGCCCGGGACGGTGCCGATGCTCAGCTGCCGGTTGCCCAGCAGCATCATCACGCCGTCGGCATCAAGCAGCTTCGCGATCACGCGCAGGTACGTCGGCAGCACGTCGGCGAGCACGCGCCCCTTCTGCGTCGCTTCGCGCAGCACGTCGCCGAGTTGCTGGCTCTGGTCGTACAGCGCCATCGCGGTGGCCTGCTCGTGGCCCGCCACCCGCATCGACACGTACATGCCGAACAGGTCGGCGGTGGCGCGGATGCCGGGCGGAACGAGCCGGGCAACGCGGTGGTGGCACGCGATCAGGCCCCACAGGCGACCGCCGCTGACGATGGAAATCGACATCGACGCGCCCACGCCCATGTTGCGCAGGTATTCCAGGTGCACGGGCGACACGCTGCGCAGCGCGTGGTGCGACAGATCCAGCGATGCACCGCCAGCATGGCGCGGCGGTTCGATCGGCACGGGCGTGTAGCCCGAATCGGGAATCACGCGAAGCCGGTTCATGAGGTACAGGTGCCGCGCCTGCACCGGGATGTCCGAAGCGGGATAACGCAGGCCGAGATACGGCTCCATGTCATCGGCGTGATCTTCGGCGATCACTTCGCCGGCCTCGTCCGGGCGGAAGCGATAGACCATCACGCGGTCGTATCCGGTCAGCTCGCGCACCAGTGCCGCGGCCTGCTGGAAGAACGCCGCGCCCGGATCCTGCCCGGCGATGCGGCCGATCATCGCGTTGGCCGTCAGTGGGCCGACGTTGTCCGTGCCCGGCTGCTGCGGTTCGATCTCGATGTGCACCAACCCCTGGTGCAGGTGCGTGCTGATATCGCACAGCGCGCCGTGCCCGCCGATGTTCGTCGTCGCCACGCGCTGCGCGGCCAGTCCGGGCTCGATGAAACGCAGCGCGTCGGCGATCGCTTCCAGGATGCTTTCGTCGACGTGCTCGCGCAGCGACGTGCCCAGCAGCTGCGCCGGCGTCTGGTCGAACAGGTCGGCGACGTTGGCCGAGGCATGGCGCACCGTCCAGTCGGGCCAGCTGCAGCTCACCAGATAGCCGTGCGGCTGGATCGCGCCGGACAGGTGGATCGGTTCGCGCGCGCAGATTTCCGCGTCCGTGGCGTTGGCGATGTTCATTCGGTTCCTTCCTTTTCGACGCGCAAGGCGTCGCGCAATGCGGCTTCGACGGCGGCGAAGGCGCGATGGCTGGCGGCGACGAGGCGATCGAGCTGGCCTGCGTCGGGCGTGGCGTCTTCCAGTTGCCGGAGCAGGTCCGGCCAGCCGCTGGAGGCGGCATGTTCGTTCAGGTAGCGCGCACCGGCGCGTCCATCGAAACCCAGCGCGCCAGCCTGGCGCAGCAGCAGGCGCGCGCCGAGCGAGGAGCCTTCGAACACGTACGCCCAGCCGAGCCGTTCGTAGCGGTCTTCCGGTTCCGCATCCGCGGGCGTCGCTTCGCCGACGATTCCAAGCGTTTGCAGATCGTCGGAAAGCAGCGGCAGGTAGCGATCGCGCGCGCCGTCGGGCAATGCGCTGGTCGCGACGAAGCGATGCATCGCGCGCAGGTAGGCGGCGTAGTCGCGGTGTTTCGAAACACCATCGGGAAGCAACGCATCGACGCGTCCATGCGCGGATGCGGTGGCATGGCGCAGATGCGAGCGGACGGGGCCCAGCGACATCGGGCGCTCCCGCGCGATCGAGGAGCTCCAGACTACCCGATCCGTGCTTGCCGCGTTGGTCCGTTCAGGCTCAGCCCTGCGCCGTGGCGCTCTCGCGCTGGTTGCGCGATGCAGTGAACGCCGACGGATGTTCCCCGATGCGGAAACCCATGCCGGGGATCGTCTGCAGCAGCGGCGTGTCGTGCCCGCGATCGATCGCCTTGCGCAGGATGTAGAGATGGCTGCGCAACGAATCCGAATCCGGCGGCTCGTCACGCCACACCTCGCGCTGGATTTCCTCGCGACTGACCACGCGCGGCGCTTCGCGCATCAGCAGGTGCAGGATCTGGAAGCCGATGGGCGTGAGGTGGATCGTCGTGCCGCCGCGCTCCGCGCTCATCGCATGCGGATCGAGCACGAGATCCCCGACGCGGATCGGCTCACCGGCGGTCTTGCGCGAGCGACGCATCAGGCCACGCAGGCGCGCTTCGAGTTCCTCGATCGAGAACGGCTTGGTGAGGTAATCGTCGGCGCCCGCTTCCAGTCCTTCCACGCGATCTTCCACGGTGTCCCGCGCGGTGAGCATGAGGATGGGCGTGGAGCGGCGCTGCTCCTGGCGGATGCGGCGGCACACTTCCACGCCGTCGATGCGGGGCAGGTTGCGATCGAGCAGGATCGCGTCGTACGGGTTGTTCGCCGAGAGCCGCAGTGCTTCGGCACCATCGCGGGCGTAATCCACTTCGTAGCCACCCGCCTCGAAATAACCGCCGAGCATTTCCGCGATGGAAAGGTGGTCCTCGACGATCAGGATGAGTCGACCGTTCTGGTTCATGTGCGTACCGATGCAAGAAAACCTCTGGATTTCAAGACTCGGTGAAGAACCGTGACGCGCACGTGAGAGCGTTCCCGCAACACGCTTAACGCAACGATGAAGAGACTTAACGTCGTCTGCGCGTTCACGATTCCGTCGCCGCATCGCCCGGATGATCGAGCTCATCGCAAACCGAAACGGAGACTGCAATGGCGAACATCGAACATGAACTGCACGTGGTGAACAGCCTCATCGAGACCACCATCGACAGTGTGGACGGCTACCGCGAGGCGGCGAGCGACGCGCAGAACCCGACGCTGCGCACGCTGTTCGAGCGTCGCGCGAGCGAGCGCCAGGCAGCGGTCGCGGCCTTGCAGGCCTACGTCGTCTCGCAGGGCGGCAAGCCCGAGGACGACGGCACCGTGCTCGCCGGCGCGCATCGCGTGTTCGTGGACCTGCGCGCCGCGCTGACGAAGGGCGACGAGGCGGTGGTCAAGGAGGTCGAGCGCGGCGAGGACCACATCAAGCACAAGTACGAGGAAGCGCTGAAGGACCTCGAGCTCTCGCCGGCCGCGCGCGACGCGATCGACAAGGCCTACGCCTCGGTCAAGCAGGGCCACGACGAAATGAGCCGCCTGAAGCACGGCTTCGAGGCACTGGGCTGACCGAGCGCGTCACCATCAACCGCGCCGGCCACTGCACGGGACGCGCCGCATGAATCCCGATGTGATCGGCTGGCTCGCGTCGATCGTTCTTCTTGCGACGCTCATCCGCCAGGTCGTGACCATGGCGCGCGACCCGGAGGCGAAAGGCGTCTCGCGCTGGCTGTTCATCGGCCAGTGCGTGGCGTCGGTAGGCTTCGTCGCCTACAGCGCGATGGTGGGAAACAAGGTGTTCGTCGCCACCAACGTGGCGATCCTCATCACCGCCATCGTCGGTCAATGCATCGTGGCGCGGCGCAAGTCGCGCCAAGCGCGCGCCTGAAGGACGCGCCATGGACCTGAAAAGCGGCTACCCGTTCTGGGCGGTCAAGAACGGGCTGATGCAGTCGTATGCACCGCTGCGCTCGGATCTTCGCTGCGACGTGGCGATTATCGGCGCCGGAATCACCGGCGCCATCATCGCCGATGCACTCGCCGACGCCGGGCACGAAGTCGCGGTGTTCGACCAGCGCGACGTCGGCTGGGGCAGCAGTGCGGCGAGCACAGCGCTGCTCCAGTACGAGATCGACACCCATCTGACCGACCTCGCACGCGAGTACGGCGAGGAACCGGCTTCGATGGCGTATCGCGCATGCGAGGACGCGATCGAGATGATCGGCGACCTGGCGCGTGGTGTCCGCGACGTGGATTTCGCCCGTACCAACAGCCTGTACTTCGCGAGCAGTCGCTGGCACGTGCCACGTCTGCGTTCCGAATTCGAGGCCAGGCGTCGCGCGGGCCTGGACACGCACTGGCTCGATCGCGGCGATGTCGCGCGCGAGTACGAGTTCGACGCGCCGGCGGCTCTGCTCACGACCCAGGCTGCGCGCGTCGACCCGTATCGGCTCGCGCACCGGCTGTTGCAACGCCTGCACAAACGCGGCGGTGGCGTATACACGCGCACACGGTTGAAGCCGGTGCGGACCACCTCACGGCAGGTCGTGCTCGAAAGCGATGCCGGCGCACGCGTGATCGCGCGGGACGTCGTGGTGGCAGCAGGCTACGAGTCGCAGCGCTGGATCGACCAGAGCCTGGCCCGCAATCGCAGCAGCTACGCGTGCATCACGGAGCCGGTGGAGCTGGGCGCGCTCGCGGACACCATGCTGTGGGAAACCGCGCGGCCGTACCTCTACATGCGTGCCACCGGCGATTCGCGTCTGCTGGTCGGCGGCGAGGACGATGCGGTGGACATCCCCCGGCGTCGGGACCTGCGCGTGGACAAGAAGGCGGGCCAGCTGATGAAGCGCGTGCAGGACCTGTTTCCGCGATTGACCACCGTCCCGTCGTTCGCGTGGGCGGGTACGTTCGCTGAAACCAAGGACGGGCTGCCCTTCTTCGGTCCCCATCCGCAATGGGGCCCGCGCGTACTGTTCGCGATGGCCTACGGCGGCAACGGCATCGTCTACAGCATGCTCGGGGCAGGCCTGATGCGCGCGTGGCTCGAGCGGCGTCGACACCCACTGCAGGCGCTCTTCGGGTTCGAGCGATTGCGCTGAGGCGTGGGCCGAGCGTGTCCGGCTCTGCCGACGTTGGTGAACGGGGAGCAGATGGCGCCTGGTGTGGCGGAGCGGCCTCGTCGCCTTCGAACGGGCAACAAAAAACCCGCATCGCTGCGGGTTTTCATGTGTTCTCGCGGATGGTGGCTATGGGTGGACTCGAACCACCGACCCCAGCATTATGAGTGCTGTGCTCTAACCGGCTGAGCTACATAGCCCCGCGGAGAACCGCGAATTATTCATGCCGAAGGGGTGTCCGTCAATCGCCCCGGACCGGGTTGTCGTCGCGGGCGAGGGCGTGGCAGAGTCGGGGGCAGTGAATTCAGGAGTCCGCATCGTGATCGATCCGGACGGCTACCGACCCAACGTCGGCATCGTCCTGATGCACCCGGACGGACGCGTGTTCTGGGCGCGCCGCGTGCATCGCGACGGCTGGCAGTTCCCGCAGGGCGGGATGAACAGCGACGAGACGCCGCTGGAAGCCATGTACCGGGAGCTCCGCGAGGAGACCGGGCTGCTTCCCGAGCACGTCGAGGTCCTCGGCGCCACGCCCGGCTGGCTCCGCTACCGCCTGCCGCAGCGGGCCATCCGCCGCAACGACCGCCTTGTCTGCATCGGCCAGAAACAGGTGTGGTTCCTGTTGCGCCTGTGCGGGCAGGAGTCCGACCTGCGCCTGGACCTGACCGACAAGCCCGAGTTCGACCACTGGCGCTGGGTCGATTTCTGGTACCCGGTCGAGCATGTGGTCATGTTCAAGCGCTCGGTGTACGCCCGGGCGCTGCGGCATCTCGCCCCGGCCGCCCGGCAGGTGGCCGGACCGGCCGCGGTACCGACGCCGGGGCCGGAGTTCCGCCCCCAGGACCAGATCGGCCGCAGCCGCGGCGCGCGCTGGCGCGGCGCCGGAGCGGGGTCCGGGCCCCGCTGACCGGGGCACCCGAACCGGTTGCCGTCGATTAATTGACAATCATTCTCATTCATGGCGGAATGGCCCTGCAGCCGATCCGGCTGTCCAGCCGAATACCGCCGCCGTGTACGTCTGCATCTGCAATGGGGTCACCGATCACGACATCCGCTCGGCCGCCGAGGCCGGTTGCCGCAGCGTGACCGAGCTGACGATGCGTACCGGCGCCGGCGCCAACTGCGGCAGCTGCCTCGACATGGCCGCGTCGCTCCTCGATGCGGCCCACGCCGTCCGCGAGCTGCCCTTCGCGGTGATGCAGGAAGCCGCCTGAGCTTCTTTCCCAACCGAGACTGATTCTCGCACGCGGCTGCACCCGATTCGCGTTCCGTCATCGCGCCCATGAACGGGCTAGAGTGCCGCCATCCCACGTCTTACGGAGGCCGGCCATGAAGGGCGACGCCAAGGTCATCGAGTTCCTCAACAAGGCGCTCTACAACGAGCTGACCGCGATCAACCAGTACTTCCTGCACGCCAAGATGCTGAAGAACTGGGGCCTGAAGGAACTGGCCGAACACGAATACAAGGAATCCATCGACGAGATGAAGCACGCCGACAAGCTGTCGGAGCGCATCCTCTTCCTCGAAGGCCTGCCGAACTTCCAGGCGCTGGGCAAGCTGCGCATCGGTGAGAATCCGCGCGAAGTGCTCGCGTGCGATCTCGCGCTCGAACTGGAAGGGCTGCCGCTGCTGCGCGACGCCATCCGTTATTGCGAGTCGGTGAACGATTACGTCAGCCGCAAGCTCTTCGCCGACATCCTCGATTCCGAGGAAGAACATATCGACTGGATCGAGACGCAGCTGTCGCTGATCGAGCGCCTGGGCGAACAGAATTACCTGCTGACGAAGCTGGAAGACTGATCGCCGCGCATCGCGAACGCTGAAACGAAAACGCCGCCGGATCCGGCGGCGTTTTTCTTGGCAATTCGTCAGATCGGCCCGGGCTTCGGCGTGCGGCGGAACAGCATCCGCCATACCCACCACAGCAGCAGCGCGACGGTGATGCTGATCAGCACCACGAGGCTGAGCGCGATCCACGGATGCGCGAACACCAGCGCCAGGCCACCGATCGTGGCCGCGTCCTCGGTGATCGAGGCCGTCCAGTTGCTGACCGGTTCCGGCGAGGTGTTGAGCAGGGCGCGCGAGCCGGACTTGAGGACGTGGCTGGTCAGCGCGACGCCCGCGCCCGCTGCGAGCGCGCCAGCGCCGAGCTGCCCGTCGGGCGACAGCGTGGCGGCGGCGAGGAAGGCGCCCGCCGGAACGCGCAGCAGCGTGTGCAGGAGGTCCCAGCCGGAGTCGACGCCCGGAATCTTGTCGGCGAAAAATTCACCAGCGGCGAGCAGGCCCGAGACGCCAAGGACCCAGGGCGAGGCGGTAACCTGCAGCGCCTGCGGCAGGTCCAGCCAGCCGAAGAAGCCCGCCAGGCCGACGCCGAAGACCGTGAGGTACACGCGGATTCCGGCCAGCCAGGCCAGAACTACGCCAATTGCGAACAGGTGCGCATCCGTCATGTCGCTCCCTCGCTAGACTGTCCATCGAAGTATAGGGGCTGGGGAATCCGGCGACTCACCGCCGGAAACACGCTTATGAACAACACGCCGCGCAGGGCGCCGCCGCCGCGCTTCACGATCGTCCAGCAGCGTCCGGACCGCCGGCCGCTGATCGCGGCCGTGCTCGCCATCGCGTGGCTGGGCTCGCTGGCGGGCGTGTGGTTCGGTGCCGAGCGCCATGCCGCACCCAAGCTGCCGCAGGTGACGGCGCAGCTGGACGCGGCCCAGGACGAGCTGCGCCGCTGGCGCTCGCAGGCCGAGCAACTGGCCCAGCGCGAGGCGACGCTGTCGCGCTCCGACCAGATCAGCCGCGCGGCGAACAAGGAAGTGCAGGGCGAACTGGCCGAGCGCGAGGAGGAAATCTCCGACCTGCGCGCGAATCTCGCCTTCTACGAGCGGCTGGTCGGCGCCACGGGTCAGCCGAAGGGCCTCAGCGTGCACTCGGCGCGCTTCGATGCCGAGTCCGGCGGCAGCTGGCGCTACCAGATCGTGCTGACGCAGAGCCTCAACAAGGGCGCGATCAGCCGCGGCCGCCTGCATTTCACCGTCGAGGGCGTGCGCCACGGCAAGCTCGCGACGATCAGCTGGGACGAGCTCCACCAGCGCAGCTCCGCGCCGCCGCAGGACTACTCGTTCCGCTATTTCCAGCAGCTCAACGGCAGCGTGATGCTTCCGGCCGACTTCACCCCGCAGCGCGTGCGCGTGTCGCTCGACGGCGGCGACGTCGCCGTGGAGCAGACGCTGGGCTGGCAGCTCGGCGCCACCTGACCCGACGATTTCCCCTACTGCCGGTCCGCCGGCGCGCAACCGGAAGTACCCGATGTTCAAGAACAAACCCGCCCAGATCGACGGCCAGGTCGACACCCTCATCGGCGCCCAGGTCGTCATCCATGGCGACCTGAAGTTCAGCGGCGGCCTGTACGTCGAAGGCCGGATCGTCGGAAAGGTGATCGCCGAGGAAGGCCAGCGCGCCACGATCACGCTGGCCGAGAACGGCAGCATCGAGGGCGAGGTACGCGCGCCGGTGGTCATCCTCAACGGCCGCCTCGATGGCGACGTGTACGCCAGCGAGCGCGTCGAACTGGCCGCGAAGGCCCGCGTGCAGGGCAACGTGCACTATCAGGTCGTCGAGATGCTGGCCGGCTCGGTGCTGACCGGCCGCCTGATCCACGCCGGCGCGCATGAAGGCCACGCCCTGACTGAAGCGGATCTGGACGGCGCCGCCGTTCTGCGCTGACCGTCACACCGGCTCGCGGTAGGCTGGGCGCCGATTCCCACGGCGCCCCGGCATGACCCCGAGCGATCCCGAGCAATCCACGTCGCCCCGACCGCCCGGCCACGTGCCGGAGCCCGTCGCCGCGCCGTCGGCCGCGCGCGACGCGCTGGTCGGCGGCCGCACGCCGATGCTGCTGGGCGTGGTCGCGGTGGCGCTGCTGTTCGGCCTGTGGGGCGCGTGGCGCGTGTTCGCGCCGGCGCCGGACAGCCCACAGGCGCAGCTTGAGAACCGCGAACGCGAAACGCGCAGCCAGCGGCGCCAGATCGAGCAGCTCGAACAGCGTGTGGCGACGCTCAGCCGTTCGGACCAGATCAGCCGCGACGCCAATCGCGACCTGCAGAGCACGCTGGCCGAACGGGACGAGGAAATCGCCGGCCTGCGCGCCGACGTCGCCTTCTACGAGCGCCTGGTCGGCAGTACGGCACAGCGCCGCGGCCTGGCGGTGCACTCGCTCCGGTTGCAGCCGCAGAACGACACCGCCTGGCACTTCACCGGCACGCTCACCCAGAACCTCAACCGCGGGGCGGTCAGTACCGGGCAGCTCACGCTGGCGATCGAAGGCACGCGCGGCGGCAAGCTCGAAAAGCTCACCTGGCCGGTGCTGCGCCAGCAGGCCAACGCGCCGGGCATGACGTACTCGTTCAAGTACTTCCAGCAGGTCGAAGGCGACATCTTCCTGCCACCGGGCTTCACCCCAGTGCGCGTCGCCGTGCGCCTGGCACCGCGCTCGGGGGCGCCGATCGAGCAGTCCTTCACCTGGGCCGACGCCACTCGCGACGTCGCGCCGGCCACCGCAACGCCCTGAAACCGGCGTTGCGGCGCCCGCAGGACGCAGCGACCCGTCCTGCGGCTTGAACAACCCGGCCGCGCGCCCCATCCTTTTTCGCATGGAATTGCCCACCGTTTCCCCCACGCCGGACTACCAGTCCCTCGATCGTCCCCTCCAGTTCTCGTCGGCCGCCGCCCGCAAGGTGCGCGAGCTGATCGCGGAGGAGGGCAACGACGCGCTCAAGCTGCGCGTCTACATCCAGGGCGGCGGCTGCTCCGGCTTCCAGTACGGCTTCGAGTTCGACGAGGCGCAGGGCGAGGACGACCTCGCCATCCAGACCGACGGCGTCACGCTGCTGGTCGACCCGCTGAGCCTGCAGTACCTGATGGGCGCCGAGGTCGACTACACCGAAAGCCTGCACGGCGCGCAGTTCGTGATCCGCAATCCGAACGCGAAGACCACCTGCGGCTGCGGTTCCTCGTTCGCGGTGTGAGCGACACGCCGGCACCGTTCGCGTTCGTCGAAGCCGGCGCGGATGCCGCCTGCCGCGGAGCGCTCGATCGTGCCGACCGCCTCCGCGACGATCCCGACGCGCTGAAATCACGCTGGCCCACCTCGCGCGTGATCCTTCTCGACGAGAAGGGCAACGCGTACGCCGACGCCGAAGGCCGACTGCTCGCAATCACCGGACACGACGTCAGCGAGGGTCCCGGCGGTGTAGGCGCCTCGGTGTTCCTCGGTCTTGATCCGCATGACACGGCATGGTTCGCGCTCGAAGGCGCGCTGACTGCGCTCGATGCGCCGCGTCGTGTCGACCTGCGCAGCGCCGCGGCGTCGTGGCCGGCGTTCGATGCGAGTGTGTTCGCGCAAGCGCGCGCGCTGCAGCACTGGCGCAGCCGCCACCGCTTCTGCGGTGTGTGCGGCGGCGAAGTCGCGTTGTCGCGCGCCGGCTGGCAAGGCACGTGCACGAAGTGCGGCGTCGAACATTACCCGCGCACCGATCCGGCGGTGATCGTCGCCGTCAGCGATGGTTCGCGTTTGCTGCTCGGTCGCCAGGCCGCGTGGCCTGCGCGGCGCTATTCGGTGCTCGCGGGTTTCGTCGAACCGGGCGAATCGCTGGAGCAGACCGTCGCGCGCGAAGTGCTGGAAGAAACCGGCGTGCGCGTGCGTCGCTGCCGCTATATGGCCTCGCAACCGTGGCCGTTCCCGGGCTCGCTGATGCTCGGTTTCCACGCCGACGCCGAACCCGACGTGCCGCAGGTCGACGACGAGCTCGAGGAAGCGCGGTGGTTCACCGCTGACGACGTGCGTCGTGCACGCCAACGCGGCGAATGGGGCAGCACGCAGGACGACGGCGAAGGCCCGGTGCTGTCGCCGAGCATTTCGATCTCGCGCTGGTTGATCGAGCAGTGGCTGGCGGAGCAGGGCGGCGCGTAAGCGAGCCGTTACCAGTCGCCCGAAAGAAAGCCGTCATCCCGGCGAAAGCCGGGGCCCACGCCTGTAACGCACGGGCACTCCCGCACCCGAAACCTACCTCACCGTCATTCCCGCGAAGGCGGGAATCCATCGGTCTGAGGCCACGTCTCATTCGGAGGCGCTGATGCGCGCAAGCATGGATCCCCGCCTTCGCAGGGATGACAGCCAAGCGCGTAGTGCACCGTATCTTCGAATCATTTGGGTGATGTGTCGCAACAGAATGCCGTCCCGGCGAAAGCCGGGACCCAGGCCCTGTAACGCACGGGCACTCCCGCACCCGAAACCTACCTCACCGTCATTCCCGCGAAGGCGGGAATCCATCGGTCTGACGCCACGCCTCATTCGAAGGCGCTGATGCGCGCAAGCATGGATCCCCGCCTTCGCGAGGATGACAGCCAAGGGCGTAGTGCGCCGTATTTTCGAATCATTCCGGTGATGTGTCGCAACAGAATGCCGTCATCCCGGCGAAAGCCGGGACCCAGGCCTGTAACGAACGGGCACTCCCGCACCCGAAACCTACCTCACCGTCATTCCCGCGGAGGCGGGAATCCATCGGTCCAACGCCACGCCTCATTCGAAGGCGTTGATGCTCGCAGGCATGGATCCCCGCCTTCGCGGGGATGACAGCTAAGGGCTCAGTGCACTGCATCGCGAATGATCTTGGCTGCAGCAGCAACTGCCTCACGTCGCGAAAGACGCCCGCGAGACGTGTACGCCATCCCTCCGCCGACCCTCACCCCAACTCCTCTCAGCTCTGCACGCCCTTCGGGTCGCCGGTGGGGAGGGGGCTATGGGCAGACGCCATCGCTCCCGCAACGCCACGCTAGAATCGATCCAGCCCACGCGACCGGAGCCGCCGCGCAATGTCCGCCACCCTGATCGCCGTCGTCGTCGCGCTGGTGCTCGGCCACATGGCGCCGTCGCTTGCGGCATCGGTTCGCCACTACGGCTGGTACCGCGACTGGCTGCGCTGGCTCGACTCGCGCTTCCCCGAAGGCAGCTTCTGGCGCGGCCGCTGGGGCCTCGTGCTTGCGCTGGCGCCGATCTCGCTCCTCGTCACGCTGTTCCAGCTCGCACTGCACGATGCCTTCTTCGGCCTCGCAGGCCTGATCTTCGGCGTTGCCGTGCTGTTCTACGCATGGGGCCCGCGCGATCTGGACGTCGATGTCGATGCCGTCGCCAACGCGCCCGATCCCGTCGCGCGCCGCACCGCTGCGATTCGCCTGTGGCCCGAAGGGGGCATGCCCGCGGTGCTCGACGGCGGCAGCCTCGTCGAAGCCGTCTTCCGCAACGCGCAGCATCGCTGGTTCGGCGTGTTGTTCTGGTTCCTGCTGCTCGGGCCATTCGGCGCGTTGCTTTACCGGCTCACCGCCATGTCGGCCGAAGGCGAGGCGGCCAGCGCATTGCCGAACGAGACCCGCGAAGGCGCGCGTTACCTGTTTGCGATCCTCGACTGGCCCGTCGCACAGCTGATGACGCTCTCGCTCGCGCTGGTCGGCAACTTCGACACCGTGCTCGGCGCATGGCGCGATGCCGGTGGCGCGTCGTTCGACGTGCGCCGTCCGTTTCTCGGCGCCGTCGCGCGTGCGAGCGTGAAGTGCGAGCTCGCCGACGAGGCGGCCGATTACGACGACGTCGCCACCGGCGTGGAAGCGGGCGATGCCGGCCTTGCGCCGACACCGCCGCCGATCTCTGCGTTTTCCGGCGAAGTGCCGGAACTGCGCGACGCGATGAGCCTGGTCTGGCGCAGCCTGCTGGTATGGCTTGCCGTGCTCGCGCTGTTCGTCATCGCGGGCTGGGTGAGTTGACGCTCAGCCCGGCGCCATCCACGCGAACATCGGCAGGTTCCGCAGCACGCCGAACGCGAGAAGCGCGACGATCCACACGCGTCCATCGTGCGCGTACCGGTTGAGCGACGCAGGCAGCAGCGGCCGCGCAAGCCACCACTGCGCCAGCATCGCCGCGAGCAACGGCAGCGCGATCATCGCCAGCGGATTCATCGACCACGCACGCGCCACATCGCCATGCACCAGCGCGTGCAGCATGCGCGTGAGCCCGCAGCCGGGGCAGTGCAGCCCGGTGACGGCATGGAAAATGCAGGGCCACAGCGACTCGGGCTGGAAGACCCGCAGCAGCGCGGCACCCAGCAGCGTGAGCACCGCCGTGGCACCCACCACGGCGGTGCGCATCTCGAACGCGCGCGACGAGGCGCGGCAAACGACGACGTTCATTGCTGCACGCGCTGCACGTTTTCCAGCTCCTGCATCATCTGCTGGTAATGCGCCATGCCGCCGGCGCTGATGAACCAGATCGTCCAGCACAGCCCGAGGATCGTCAGGCCCGTGGTGATCCAGCACCACAGCTTCGCGCGACGCGACGCCACCCACGCGCCGGCTTCATCGCCCGCGGCGAGCTTGGTGTTGACCTGCGCGGCGAACACGATGGCCACGATGCCGGGGATCGTGCCGACGATGCAGCAGAACAGCACCGAGGCGATCGTGATGAGGATCGCCCAGATCATGTAGTTGGGAATGCGCGGCGCCAGCGACGGCGGCGGCGACGACGGCGGGATGGGAGGCGGCACGTTCATGGCGATCCTTCGGGTGCGCCGCGACGCCGCGGCGAACCGATCCTAGGAAACGCCCCATGGTCCCGCCGTGATGGCTCAGGCGGCGTCGCCGCGCATCGCCCGCACCTTCGCTTCCAGCGTGGCCGCGTCGATGGCGGGATCGAGGATCGGTGCCTGTGCGATCACCTCCACCGGCGCTCGGAACCTTCGCGGCACGCGCATCCGGCCCAGTCGCGTGTCGCGCCGGCTCCACATGCTCGTCCACATGTTGCGCAGGGCCATCGGCACCACGGGCACGACCTGCCCGCGCGCTGCGGCGCGTTCCAGGATGTGCTCCACGCCCGACTTGAACGGTGCGATCTGACCGTCCTTCGTCAGCGCGCCCTCGGGGAAGATGCCGACCAGTTCGCCTTCGGCCAATGCGGCGTCGATTTCATCAAACGCCTTGCGCATCAGTTCGGGGTCCTCGCGCGCACCGGCGATGGGGATCGCCTTCGCCGTGCGGAAGATCCAGCTCATCACCGGGATGTTGAAGATCCGGTAATACATGACGAAGCGGATCGGCCGCGGCACGCTTGCCGACAGGATCAGCGCATCCATGTAGCTCACGTGGTTGCACACGATCAGCGCCGCGCCTTCGTCCGGGACGTGCTGCTCGATGCCGTGCGGACGCATGCGGTATAGCACGCGCACGAACACCCAGCTCAGGAACCGCATCATGAACTCGGGCACGATCGTGAAGATGTAGATCGCCACGATCACGTTCGCGATCGCCAGCGCCAGGAACACCTGCGGGATCGTCCAGCCGAAGAAGCGCTGCACCACGAGGCCCAGCGCCGCCGCCAGCACGATGAAGCCCGCGTTCTGGATGTTCATGCCGGCGATCACGCGCGAGATCTCGCTGCGCGGCGTGCGGCTCTGGATCAGCGCGAACAGCGGCACCACGAAGAAGCCCGCGAACAGGCCGATGCCCGTCAGGTCCATCGCGATGCGCCAGCTGCCCGGCTGCTGCAGGAACGCGCCGATGCTGAGCCCCGTCGTCGTCGCCGCGCCGCTACGGGCGAAATACAGGTCGATCATGAAGGCGCTCATGCCGAACGCGCCCATCGGCACCAGGCCGATTTCCACCGTGCGCGCCGACAGTTTCTCGCACAGCATCGACCCCACGCCCGTGCCGACGGAGAACAGCGCCAGCGCGAAGATATACAGCGTGGCGCTGCCGCCCAGGTTGGCCTCGGCATAGGTCGGCAGCTGCGAGGTCAGCACCGTGCCGATGAACCAGAACCACGACACGCCCAGCACCGAGTTGCGCACCGCCAGCTGCTTCTTCGCAAGGCGCAGCACGGCGAGCGATTCGGGGATCGGGTTCCAGTTGATGCGCAGGTCCGGCGCCCCCGGTTCCGCGCGGGGAATGAAGCGGCTGACGATGTTGCCGCCCACGGCGAGCAGGATGATGGCCGTGGCCGCCACCACCGGCCCGTGCGAGCCGGCCAGTTCGAAGATCAGGCCGCCGAAGATCATGCCGACGAGGATGGACATCGACGTGCCCATCTCGACCAGGCCGTTGCCGCCGGTGAGTTCCTCCGGCTTCAGCACCGACGGCAGGATCGAGTACTTCACCGGCCCGAACAGCGTGGACTGCACGCCGGTGCAGAACAGCGCGACGAGCAGCACCACCATGTTCTGCGTGACAAAGCCCACCGCCGCCAGCGACATGATCACGATTTCCATCGTGGTCGTGATGCGGATGAGCTTCGACTTCTCCAGCTTCTCCGCGATCTGCCCCGCGGTGGCCGAGAAGAGGAAGTACGGCAGGATGAACAACGCCGGCGCGATGTTGGTGTAGAGCGTGCGCTCCTCCGGCGTCACCCCGAGCCAGAACAGCAGGCCGATGATCGCCTGCCGGTACACGTTGTCGTTGAACGCCCCCAGGCACTGGGTCACGAAGAACGGCAAGAAGCGCCGCTGCCGAAGCAGGTCGAACTGACTGTGTGCCATGCACGCAAGTGGTTGGGGCGATGCGCGCGAGACTAGCAAATGGGGGAAAACAGCGTCATCCCGGCTGGGCGATGCCCCGACATTGGCCCCTCTCCCCGCTTGCGGGAGAGGGGTTGGGGTGAGGGGCGGCGGCGTGTTGCCGCCGTCCCGGTGGTGACCGGCGCGGACTCCCGCGCGCGGGAATGAAGAAGGTGGAGGCCTTGTCATCCTTCCTCAGGGCGGCGCAGCAAACGCAATCAAGCCCACATCCGCAGCGGCACCAATCCCCACCATGCGAGCACGCACGTCCACTGCAGCACGGCAAGCATCGCGATCACGTCCAACTTCGCGCGCATCGACCACGCTCCGCGCCGCGACGCAGGGATCAAGCCCGCCAGCATCGTCAACGGCCACAGCGCGGTGACGATGGCGAGCAGCACGCTCGCGGTGGTCACGTCGCCCAGCTCAAGGAACGACTGGCGGTAGAAGAGCGGCAACGGCAGAAGCAGCGCAAGCAGGCCCGAGAAGGGAATCAGCACGGCCATGTTCGCGGCGGCCCGCCGGCGGATCAGGGCATGCGCGCCCGACGCGAGCAGCCACACGCAACCGAGCAGGCCGGCGAACAGGCTGCCCCACAGCAGCACCATGCGTGCGAGCGGTGCGCGCTCGTAGCTCTGAAGCCCGGTGCTGATGACGCGGGCGCCATCGGGCGTGATGACCAGGGCGTGCGAGGCGATGACGCGCTCTGGCGCACGCAGGAGGCGGTCGCCGACGGGATGCAGCGCGAGCTCCTTTCCCTGGAACGGCTTGAAGCGCAATGAATCGCCCTCGTGAGTGACGCGCACGAAGTTCAGCGTGCTATCGAGCCACTCCAGGCTGGCGAAGCGGTTCGGCGACGGCACGTAGATGCCGTTCCACCCGGACAGATCGCGCACCGTGCCGCTCACGCGCTGCGGCGGCGACGCGGGCAGGTGCAGCGCTTCGATCAGGCGCCTGTCGAGCTTGCCGTAGTCGACGCCTTCCACGTCGGCGTTGACGGCGATGAAGAACGCGCGCTGTTCGCGAGGAAACAGGCACAGCATGGCGCGATAGCCGACGGTGCTGCCGCCGTGGCAGCGGCCGACGACGCCGTGGCGGTCGCGCGTGGACAGGCCGAGTCCGTAGCCGACGCGCAGGCCGGCATCGGCGGCCTCGGTGGCGACCGGCTCGCCCATCGCGCGTAGCAGTGCAGCGTCGATGTACGGCGCGCCGTCGATGCTGCCGTCGCTCATCAGGAACCGCGCAAGCCGGCCCATGTCGGCCGCGGTGGTCGTGAACTGTCCGGCGGGGCGGATGTAGCTGGGCACGGCCGCGTGCGTCGCGTTGTTCTCGAAATGCCCCATCGCCAGGCGCGGATCCGCGCGTTCGCCGTCCTGTGTGGTGAAGCCGAACGTGCTGTCGTGCATGCGCAATGGCGCGAGCAGGTGCGCGTCGAGGTAGGTTTCGTAACGCGTGCCGGTAATGCGCTCGACCACCATGCCGAGCAGCGTGTAGCTGGTGTTCGAGTAAGAATGGCGCGCGCCAGGGCGACTGCGGACGTGCAGCGGGCCGCGGCCATCGAAGGCGTCGCGCAGCGGCGTGTCTTCGCGCGGGGCAAGCGTGAACGCCTGCGAGAAGCGAACGTCGTCGAGCCCGGCGGTGTGGTCGAGCAGGTGGCGGATGCGGATCGGGTCCGTCGACGCCCATGGATTGTCGAATTCGATCTCCGGCAGCAGCGGAGCGACGGGCGTGTCGAGCGCGAGCTTGCCCTGCGTGACGAGTCGAAGCACGCCGGTCGCGAGCAGCGTCTTCGCCACGGAGCCGACGTGGACGCGGTCGTTCGCCTGCATCGGCTTGCCGGTGCGGGCATCGCGCGTGCCGGCGGCACCGGTGGCGATGGTGTCGCCGGTGAGCGTGAACCACACCGCGCCCTGAAGGCCTTGCGATGTCAGTTCTCGCGCGATCGTGTCGTGCAGTGCCGCGGCGCTTGCGCCGATGGGAAGCATGAGGAGCGCGAGCATGCATGCGAGGCGGCGAAGCGCGCCTTGGAACATTCCAGTGTTCACGTCGTCGTGCGGCCTTGCGATGGCAGGCGACAGTGTCGGGCGAGGCCGCGATCGGAGCCTGTGTCCTTCGTCACGAGGCCGAACGGCGGCTGACGCGGCGACTTTTTTCGGTCGGTTCACTCGTGCATGGCTACGCTGCGGATGCGATTCACACCAGGAGGTCGTCATGTCGTCCGACACCAAGTCTCCGCTCGACCACGTCAACGACACGCTGCTGCAGCTCAAGGAAATGCGGCACTACGCGAAGGGCAACGTGGAACGGCTCACCGCCCAGTGGCTGCTGTTCGACGGCGAACTGGCGAAGTTGAAGGAAGCCGGGAACATCGAGGACCTGATGACGCGGCAGGCCGAGTTCTACGATGCGCTGGAGCGCGTCATCGCCGAGCTGGAGGACGTGGTGGTGAAGTTGACGCCGGCGCCGGAGGAGGGGGCGGCGTGAGACCTCCTTGAGCTGGTTGCGCTAAGAAGCCACAACCAGCAGCGCTGTGCGTTTGAGGTGGGTTGCCGCGAACGCTTCGTTGCCCCTCACCCCAACCCCTCTCCCGGCGGGAGAGGGGCTCAACTCCCGGAGGGAGGGGATCCCAGGCTTTCGATCACGCCGGTTCTTCCGCCCGCTCGCGCTCGATCGCGCGCCAGCCGATGTCGTGGCGGTGGAACTCGCCGTGCCACGAGATACCGGCCACCGCTTCATACGCCTTGTGCTGCGCGTCGCCGACGGTCTCGCCGAGCGCGCACACGCACAGCACGCGGCCGCCGGCGGTGACGACGTGTTCGCCTTCCAGCTTCGTGCCCGCGTGGAAGACCTTCACGTCATCCACTTCGGGCGCGTCCCAGCTGTTGATGACGTCGCCGGTGCGCGGCGTGTTCGGGTAATGCTCGGCGGCCATCACCACGCCGAGCGACGGGCGCGGATCCCACTGCGCGCTGACGGTATCGAGGCGTTCGTCGATCGCGGCCTCGACCAGGTCGAGCAGGTCCGAGCGCAGGCGCAACATCACCGGCTGCGTTTCCGGATCGCCGAAGCGCACGTTGTATTCGATGACCTTCGGCGCGCCGCTCTTGTCGATCATCAAACCGGCGTAGAGAAAACCCGTGAACGGGATGCCGTCGGCCTGCATGCCGCGCACGGTCGGTTCGACGACCTCGCGCATGATGCGTGCGTGCACCTCCGGCGTGACCACCGGCGCGGGCGAATACGCGCCCATGCCGCCGGTGTTCGGGCCGGTGTCGCGGTCGCCCACGCGCTTGTGGTCCTGGCTGGTCGCCATTGGCAGCGCGGTCTTGCCGTCGACCATCGAGATGAAGCTGGCTTCCTCGCCATCGAGGAACTCCTCGATCACCACGCGCGCGCCGGCCGCGCCGAACGCGTAGTCGGAGAGCATGTCGGTGATGGCCGCTTCGGCTTCGGCGAGCGTCATCGCGACGATCACGCCCTTGCCCGCGGCCAGGCCGTCGGCCTTGATGACGATGGGCGCGCCCTTGTCCTGCACGTACTCCAGCGCGGCCTCGGTTTCGGTGAACACCGCGTAGTGCGCGGTGGGAATGCCGTGGCGCGCGAGGAAGTCCTTCGCGTACGCCTTGCTGCCTTCCAGCTGCGCGGCGGCGGCGGTGGGGCCGAAGATGCGGTGCTTCTTCTCGCGGAATCGGTCGACCACGCCGTTCACCAGCGGGCCTTCCGGGCCGACGACGGTGACGCTGACACCCTCGCGTTCGACCAGCGCGAGCAGGCCGTCGATATCGGAAGCGGGCACGTCCACGTTGCGGCATTTGGCTTCGGTCGCGGTGCCGGCGTTGCCCGGGGCGACGAGGACTTCGCTCACGCGGCGCGATTGCGCCAGTTTCCAGGCCAGGGCGTGCTCGCGACCGCCGGATCCGATGACGAGGACTTTCATGCTCACTCCTGCCGCGCGACGTGGGATCGCGATTTTACGCAAAGCCTCCCGCGGGCCGCGACCGGCGCGTGTGGCTCATGGAATCGAACGCGCCCGCGCCGGCGCATCGGCCGCGCGCGTTCATGCGGATCGCTCAATGGGTCGAGAACGAGCGGTGGTAGCGAACGTCGCCCTTCGCGCCGGCATCGTTGAAGGCCAGCGACTGGAAGTACTGCGGCGGGGCGTCGGCGTATCGCAGTTCGCCGTCGTTGTTGAAGCCGAAGCGGGCGTAGTACTCCGGCTCGCCCAGCACAACGCAGCCGGCCGCGCCCTGGTCGGCCAGTTCGGCGAGCCCGGCGCGGATCAGCGCCGTTCCCACGCCGTGCCCCTGATCGCGCGGGGCGACCGCGACCGGCCCCAGGCCGTACCAGGACTGCGCGCCGTCGATCGCGACCGGCGAGAACACCGCCACGCCGGCGATGCGGCCGTCGATGTCGGCCACCAGGCAAAGGCTGAGCTCGCCGTCCTCGCGCAGGGCATCGACGATGCGCTGCTCGATGCGCCCCTTTCCGTCCGAGTCGGCGAACGCCTCGCCGAGCAGTGCGCGGATCGCCGCGTGATCGTCCTGGGTTTCGGTGCGGATCCACATAAAGCCTCCGGGCGTGTGGGCGGAGTGTGGGGGATCGGCGGTTACGGCGGTGTCGTGCGCGTCGCGGGTGCAATGCGGGAGTGCCGGCCGGTGCGCGCCTGGGTCCCGGCTTTCGCCGGGATGACGGGGAGCTGCGCCCGTTGTCGATCGAGTTGCTGTCATCCCCGCGAAGGCGGGGATCCATCTCACCGGTCTCTCACCGTCTTCCTGAGGCGTGACGCTTGCACGCATGGATTCCCGCCTTCGCGGGAATGACGGTGAGGTGGTTTGCCGGAATGCGGAGTGCCCGGGCGGCACGAGCCTGGGTCCCGGCGTTCGCCGGGACGACGCTTCGGACCTGCTTCCGAATCCCGGGTCAGTGGCGGAAATGCCGCACGCCGGTGAAGACCATCGCCAGGCCGTGTTCGTCGGCCGCGGCGATGACTTCGTTGTCGCGCATCGAACCGCCCGGCTGGATCACGGCCTTGATGCCGGCTTCGGCCGCGGCGTCGATGCCGTCGCGGAACGGGAAGAAGGCATCCGACGCCATCACCGAACCGGGCACGATCAGGCCCGCATCGGTCGCCTTGATGCCGGCGATGCGCGCCGAATACACGCGGCTCATCTGGCCGGCACCGACGCCGATGGTACGGTGGTCCTTCGCATACACGATGGCGTTGGACTTCACGAACTTCGCCACGCGCCACGCGAACAGCAGGTCGTCCAGCTGCTCCTTCGTCGGCGCGATCTTCGTCACGACCTTCAGCTCCTCGCGCGTGACTTCGCGGATGTCGGCCGTCTGCATCAGCAGGCCCGAGCCGACGCGCTTGACGTCGACGTTGTTGCGGCCGTCGCCGTGCGGGATGCGCAGCACGCGCACGTTCGCCTTCTTGCGCGCGTAGTCGAGCGCGCCTTCCTCGTAATCCGGCGCGATCAGCACTTCGACGAACTGGCGGTCGAGGATCGCCTTCGCGGTCGCAGCATCGAGCTTCGTGTTGAACGCGAGGATGCCGCCGAAGGCGGAGGTCGGATCGGTCGCGTACGCGAGTTCGTATGCGTCGCCGCAAGCGACGCCTTCGGCAACGCCGCACGGATTGGCGTGCTTGACGATCACGCACGCGGGGCGCTCGAACTGGCGCACGCATTCCCACGCGGCGTCGGCGTCGGCGAGGTTGTTGTAGCTGAGCTCCTTGCCCTGCAGCTGCGTGAACGTCGCGAGCGTGCCCGGCACCGGCCACAGGTCGCGGTAGAACGCGCCGGCCTGGTGCGGGTTTTCGCCGTAACGCAGGTCCATGACCTTCACGAAGCTGCCGTTGGCCTGCGCGGAGAACGCGGCGCGCGAGCCGTCCTCGACGTTGATCGACGACAGGTAATCGCTGATGCGGGCGTCGTACTGCGCGACGCGGTTGAACGCGGCGACCGACAACGCGAAGCGCGTCTTGCCGGACACGGCGCCGTTGTTGCCCTTCAGCTCGGCGACGAGCGCGTCGTATTGCGCCGGATCGGTGGCGACCGTCACGCGCGCGAAGTTCTTCGCCGCCGAACGCAGCATCGCGGGGCCGCCGATGTCGATGTTCTCGATGATGTCTTCCAGCGTGCTCGCCGGATCCACCGAGACCTTCTCGAACGGATACAGGTTCAGCACGAGCAGGTCGATCGCGCCGATGCCGTGCTGCGCCATCACCGCTTCGTCCAGGCCCGCGCGGCCGAGCAGGCCGCCGTGCACGATCGGATGCAGCGTCTTGACGCGGCCGTCCATCATTTCCGGGAAACCGGTGACGTCGCTGACGTCCTTCACCGGCAGGCCGGCGTCGCGGATGGCCTTGGCGGTACCGCCGGTGGACAGCAGCTCGACGTCGAACGCGTGCAGCGCGCGCGCCAGTTCGATCAGGCCGGTCTTGTCGGAGACGGACAGCAGGGCGCGGCGGACGGTGACCGGCGGGCCGGACAGGAGTTCGGAGGTCATGGGGGGTGGCAGCGTGCGGCGGGGAGCTGGGAATTATACGCAGCGGGGCTGGGCGGGCTCCGGCGTGCTAAGCACGGTCGCCTTGACGCCGCGATTCCTGCGCGGACGTGTCGCGTGATAAGCCGCCATTCCCGCGAAGGCGCGGCGCTTTGAAGCCGTCATTCCCGCGTAGGCGGGAATCCATCTGTCGGACTTGCTACGGCTTTCGGAGTGCGTGATGCGCGCCGGCATGGATCCCCGCCTTCGCGGGGAAGACAGCAGAGGGCGCGACGACAGCGGAAAGCGCGAGAGACGACAGCAGAGAACGGAGGACGTCGGAAACGGACGACGGCAAAGAACGAACGGCGTTTACGCGCGTCGAGCTGGCGCGCTCAATCCAGTCCGTATTCGCGCAGCTTCTTGCGCAGCGTGGCGCGATGGATGCCGAGCATCGACGCCGCACGGCTCTGGTTGCCGTCGCAGTGCTGCAGCACTTCCACGAAGAGAGGGATCTCGAGTTCGCGCAACGCGATCTCGTAGAGGTTCTCGGTGCCGTGACCGTCCAGGTCGCCGAGGAAACGACGGATCGACGTGGCGACATGGTCGCGCAGCGGCACGCGCGGCGCGGGTCGTGCGATGTCGTTTCGGTCGGTCGCGGCGTTCAAACGGAATCCCCAGTGTCGCGTCGATCCGGCCCGGTGCGGGATCGGCGGGAGGGCGAGTCTATCGCGCGCCTGTCGCAGGCGCCAATGATGCGGCGAGGTCAGCGGAAGTCGAACGTGAACGCCACGATGCGCGGTGCCGGTTCAATGACCTGGAAGGTCACATTCGCGCTCTGCCCGGGCAACAACCGGTCGTCGGGACGATGCGCGCCGCGGTATTCAGCAGGGGCGAACGCGCGCACGCCGACCGGGCGGCCATCGACGTCGGACAGGCTCAGCACCAGCGTCGGCCAGGGCTGCGGCCAACGCGCATCGTTGCGGAAACTCGCATCCACCGCGAGCACGCCGGGCGCGTTCGGCTGCGGTCGCACGCTGCGCTGGAGCATCGTGAACGCCGCCGGTTCGCGCCACGCCGGCACGTCGCAGCGCAACACGCCGCATGCGCCGCTGACGAGCGGTCGCCAGCGCGGATCGGCGGCGAGTTCATGTCGCTGAGCGAGCAGTAACTGCAAGGCGAACAACAGTGCGAGCGCGGCGATGCCGACGTACCAGCCCCAGTGCGTGCGCGTGGCCGCGTGCTGCACGCTGTGGCGCGCGAAGCTTGGCGCGCCTTTCCGACGCGGCCGCGCAGTACGTTTTGCGGGGCGCGCCGGCGTACCGCCGACCGTAGCCGCGGCGATGGCGTCTTCGTAACTCGGCGATGGCGTTCCGATCGTGCCATCGCCCGCATCGACGGCTTCGTCGTCGTTGGTTGCGGACGTAACCGTCGTCGCGTCGAGGCGCGTCGCGTCGGATGCTGCGTCGATGGGCGCAGCGTCGTCCGTCGCGTGCGAGGTCGCCTGCGTCGGTTCGCCCGGCCGCGCGTCTTCAATCGGCGATACGGTTGCTTCGACGGACGATCCCGTCGACGCTTCGTCCTGCACTAGGCCATCGCAACGCGGGCAACGCTGCGGCGCACCGTCCGGACGGACGATGAGCGCGACGAGGAAACCGCAGTGCGGGCAGGGAACGAACATGGCGGCTATTCAAACATGCCGCCGTGCGCCGATGTCATCGGCGGCGCACGCCTGTGACGCGCATCCAGTCTTCCATCCGCTCGGCGCGAAGGTCGTCGAAGTCGGCGCGGTAGCGCGCCATGACCTCGTCTTCCTGCCCCGCGAGGATGCCCGACATCGCGATGCGACCGCCCGGCGCGACGCGCGCGATGAGCGTGTCGGCCAGCGCCACCAGCGCCGAGGCGAGGATGTTGGCGACCACCACCGGATAGGTGTCGACCGGTTCGGTCTCCGGCGAGTACGCCACCAGCCGGTCGGCCACGCCGTTGCGCTGCGCGTTGTCGTCGGTGGCGGTGAGCGCCTGCGGGTCGTTGTCGACGCCGATGGCCTGCGCGGCGCCGAGCTTGATCGCCGCGAGCGCGAGGATGCCCGACCCGCAGCCGAAATCGAGCACGCGCTGGCCGGCCAGCGCGCCTTCGTCAGCGAGTTCGTCGAGCCACTGCAGGCACAGCGCCGTGGTCGGATGCGTGCCCGAACCGAACGCCAGGCCCGGATCGAGCCGGACCACGGCGGCGTCCGCGGCGTCGGCGCCTTCGGGAAGGTCGTGGTTCCACGGCACGATCCAGGTGCGACGGCCGAAGCGCAGCGGCTCGTACTGGTCCATCCAGGCGCGTTCCCAGTCCTGGTCCTCGACCTCGCGGAAACTCGCGCGCGACCAGTCCAGTCCTTCGTCGGCGGCGTCGAGTGCGTAAAGCAGCAGTTCCGGCGAGGTGCCGCCTTCGAAAAGCGCGGTCAGCAGCATCTCGTTCCACAGCGGCTGCTCACCGACGCCGGGCTCGAAGATCGCCTGTTCGTCGGGGGCGTCGGCATGCTGGTCGGCCAGTGTCACGGCCAGCGCACCGACGTTTTCCAGCGCGCGCTCGTAGCGCGGCTGCTGGGCTTCGGTGCAGGGCAGGGTGAGTTCCAGGAACGGCATGGCGACTCGGGACAACGGCGACGGGCGGCCATGGTGGGCCGTGGCCGGGGCGGCGTAAAGCGGGCGGGTGTCACATGCCCGCATTGGGACGCCCGCATTCAGGTGTCGCGCCGCGGCGCTTTGCATCACTTGGCCTAGAATGGTCCAACGCCGGCGCCAGCCGGTGATCCCCCGCCGATGACCGACACCCTGCAAACCGGGATGAGCAGACGATCGCCTTCGTGGCCGGGCACCCGCACGCTCGCCTGGGCGACGCTGGTGCTGCTCGTCGTCGCGTCGGTGGCAGCGTGGGTGCAGGGCGGCGACCACGACAGCGTCGAACGCGTCGCCATCGCCACGGCCGTGAATGCCCGTCTTCCTGAAGGAAGCGTCGATCGCGCGATCGACCGCCCGCGTGCGAGCGCGATCCAGACGCCGGACGCCGCACCGGCGACGCGTTCGACGATCCGGCAGGCGTTCGATTCCAGCCGCGACCTGTTCGCGTACGCGCAATCGCTCGAGCCGGCCGCGCGCGAGCGCGATGCCGACGCGATCTGGATGATCAGCCGCGTCTACGAATACTGCTCCGGCTTCGCGACATCGCCGGCCGCGTTCGATCGCGACACGCGCGTGATCGGCGAGATGGGCATGCGCGGCTCCGCGGCGATGGTCGCCGCGCGCGAGCGCGTCAGCGAGCGTTGCGCGCGTTTCGCCCCGCAGGACGAACTCACGCCGCGGATGATCGTGCTCAAGCGCGTGGAAGCGGCCGAAGCCGGCAGCGTTGCCGCCGAGGCTTCGCTGATGGCCTCCGGCGAGCCGCTGAAGGACACGCCCGAATACAAGCGCGAGCTCGTCGAGCGCGTGCAGAAGTCCGAAGACCCCGAAGCCTATTCGGCGCTCGCGCCGGCGATGGGCATCGCGGCCAGCGGCAAGGTCGAGTACAGCGACAAGGTCGCAGGCACGCAGTTCTCCGAACTGGCGTGGCAACTGGCGGCATGCCGGCTGGGCATGGACTGCACGGCCGACAGCGCGCTGATGACCTCCTACTGCGCCAACGGCGGCATCTGTTCCAGCGTGCCCGGGCAGGATTTCGAACGCTTCGTCTTCGACGCCGCCGTGCCGCGTCAGGGCGTGGACGTGATCAACGACATGGTCGACTCGCTCATGGGCGGGAAGAGGGAACTGAAATGAAAAGTGTTGCACTGACAACGAGGCCGCTGGCGGGAAAGGTCCGCCGGTATTTCTGGGTGCTGCTGTTCGCCACCTACTCGGTGGGCGCGGCCGGCGTGATGATCGACGTGCTCGCCGACGAGTACCGCCACCTGTCCCAGGTCGCGGTGACGACGGCGCGTTCGTCCGAGGAGCTGCGGATGTCGGGCGCGGCGCAGGTCGCGGCGGTGTACCGGGCCAGCAGCGGCGCGCCGTTCTCGACACTGCCGCCGGGCAGCACGTTCAAGGTCGTCTGGCCCGACGGCTCCAGCGAATACGTCATGGTCGTCAATCCGACGTCGAGCGCCGGCACGCAGCCCATCGCCGGCACGCAGAGCACGGGCGGGAAGATCGGCAACAACGACCTGATCGATGCCGCGGCCGGTGCCTCCGGGGCCGTGCACCGCTGATGCTGTGAACCTGTTTGCGGGCGCCCTTCAGCGCGACGCCCGCTCCGCGCGCCCGGCGGGCGCGGTCTCGAACTGCGGCGGGACGAAATCCACCGGCACCCGCACGATCGACCCCGATTCCTGGCGCTCGGACTGGATGCGCCAACCCCAGGCGGTAGTGATCGCCGACTGGTCCAGCTGCGGATAGCCCGACGACTCGCTCAGGCGCACCGCACGCACTTCCCCGCATGGATTGACCAGCAGGCGCAGCTCGACGCGGCCGCCGTCGCCGTGGCGCGCGAGCGAAGCCGGGTAGCGCGGCGCCGGCATCTGCTTCGGTGCCGGCGTGCAGGCTTCCGTCTCGATCAACCCTCGCCATGCGTCGTAGGACGCCGAATCGTCGCGCGTGGAGGGCTCCGGAGGCGACATTGCGGCCGTTTCGGCGCGCAGCTTGCGGCACGAAGTGGCGGCAGGATCGCAGTGCACGCGGGCGAGGATGCGGTAGTTCTGCGCGTCGGAGCGGTCGATCACCTGCACCGCCGCGCCCGGCCAGCGTCCCGCGTCCGGCGGCGAGAAGGTCCACTGGCCGGCGGACTCGCCGCTGTCGATGGAAAAGCTCGTCAGGTCGGGGCGGAAGGCGAAGTAGTCCGCGTCCGGCAGCGCGGCCAGCTCGCGCTCGTCCATGGCGCCGCTGGTGCGGTACCAGGCGAGCAACTGCTCGCGGTACAGCCGCGCGACGTCGTCGTCGGCGTCGCCGACAAGTTCGACCTTCAGCCAGTCGGTCGGCGCCTTCGCCCCGACGCGCTTCTCGGCGGCGTGCTTCTGGGCCGTGCGCTTGTCGGCCGCGGCGGATTTCGACGCGGCGGCGACCTGCAGCGACGACAGGCCGATCATGAGCATGACGAGCAGGCGCGGGGACATGCGGGCTCCGGGGGCGGGTGCTGCGACCAGCGTACAAAGAAAAACCGCGGCCTGGGCCGCGGTCTGGGGTCACACGATGGAGAGCGCCTTTTCCTTCTGTTCCTTCAGGCGCTTTTCCAGGTAGTGGATGTTCATGCCGCCCTGCTGGAAACCGGCGTCGGACATGATCCGCTGCTGCAGCGGGATGTTCGTCTTGATGCCGTCCACCACCATCTCCGACAGCGCAACGCGCATGCGCGCGATGGCCGTTTCGCGATCGGGCCCGTGCACGATCAGCTTGCCGATCATCGAGTCGTAGTTCGGCGGCACGCGATAGCCTTCGTAGATGTGGCTGTCCACGCGCACGCCCGGGCCGCCCGGTGCGTGGAAGTGCTGGATCAGGCCGGGGAACGGCATGAACGTCTCCGGATCCTCGGCGTTGATGCGGCACTCGATCGCGTGGCCTTCCAGCACGACGTCGCTCTGCTTGATCGAGAGCTTGTGGCCCGGCGGCGATCATCAGCTGCTCGCGCACCAGGTCGATGCCGGTGACCAGTTCGGTGACCGGATGCTCCACCTGGATGCGGGTGTTCATCTCGATGAAATAGAAGCGGCCGTTCTCGTAGAGGAACTCGAACGTGCCGGCGCCGCGGTAGCCGATGCGCAGGCAGGCTTCCACGCAGACCTTGCCGATTTCCGCGCGCTGCTCCGGCGTGATGCCCGGCGCCGGCGCTTCCTCGACGACCTTCTGGTGGCGGCGCTGCATCGAGCAGTCGCGCTCGCCCAGGTGGATCGCGCCGCCCTGGCCGTCGGCGAGGACCTGGATCTCCACGTGGCGCGGGTTCTCCAGGAACTTCTCCATGTAGACCATGTCGTTGCCGAACGCGGCTTTCGCCTCGGACTTCGTGGTCTGGATCGCCGCGGTGAGGTGCGCCTCGGTGTGCACTACGCGCATGCCGCGACCGCCGCCGCCGCCGGCGGCCTTCACGATGACCGGGTAGCCGATCTCGCGCGCGATCTTGACGTTGGTCGCCGCGTCGTCGCCCAGCGGGCCGCCGCTGCCGGGCACGCACGGCACGCCGGCGGACTTCATCGCGCGGATGGCTTCGACCTTGTCGCCCATCAGGCGGATCGTGTCGGCCTTCGGCCCGATGAAGATGAAGCCCGACTGCTCCACGCGCTCGGCGAAGTCGGCGTTCTCGGACAGGAAGCCGTAGCCGGGATGGATCGCCTGCGCGTCGGTAACTTCCGCCGCGGCGATGATCGAGGCCATGTTGAGGTAGCTGTCGGTCGACGGCGCCGGGCCGATGCAGACCGATTCGTCGGCCATCGCGACGTGCTTGAGGTTGCGGTCGACGGTGGAGTGCACCGCGACCGTGCGGATGCCCAGCGCGTGGCACGCGCGCAGGATGCGCAGCGCGATTTCACCGCGGTTGGCGATTACGACTTTGTCGAGCATGGGCTGTTCTCTGGAACGGGGACGGGGCGGTTCACGTGGGCGTGGCCTGAGCCCCGCCCGTCGCGCTTACCCGATGACGAACAGCGGCTGGTCGAACTCGATCGGCTGGCCGTTTTCGACCATCACCTTCAACACCGTGCCGGCGACGTCGGCCTCGATCGGGTTGAACATCTTCATCGCCTCGATGATGCCCAGCGTGTCGCCGGCCTTGACCGCCTGGCCGACCGTGACGAACGCCGGCTTGTCCGGCGAGGGCGAGCCGTAGAAGGTGCCGACCATCGGCGCGCGGACGATGTGGCCCGGCGGCAGGTCCGCGGCGGGTTTGGGCGCGCCGCCGCTGGCCGCTTCGGTGGGACCGTGCATCGGCATGACCGGCGCCGGCTGCGGCGCGGCCTGCATGATCGGCGCCGCGGCGACCTGGATGCCCTTCGGCGTGCGGGCCAGGCGGACGGATTCCTCGCCTTCCTTGATCTCGATCTCGGCGAGGTTGGATTCCTCGAGCAGGTCGATCAGCTTCTTGATTTTGCGCAGGTCCATGTTCGGGCCTCAGGTTGCGTGCGCCCGGCGAGCGGGCAGGCAGGTGGATGTCAGGGCGTCCCGGCGGGCGCGGCCATCCGGGCCAGCGCTGCGTCGAGTGCGTATCGGTAGCTGTCCGCGCCGAAGCCGCACACCACGCCGACCGCCAGGTCGCTGAAGTAGCTGGTGTGGCGGAAGGGCTCGCGACGGTGCGGGTTGGACAGGTGGACTTCGATGAAGGGCAGGGCGACGGCCGCCAGAGCGTCGCGGATGGCCACGCTGGTGTGGGTGAAGGCCGCCGGGTTGATCAGGATGAAGCTGGTACCGTCCTGGCGCGCGGCCTGGATGCGGTCGACCAGCACGTGCTCGGCGTTGGACTGCAGGCTCTCGAAGGTGTGGCCGGCCGCCTGCGCGCGCTCGCGCAGCGAGGCGTCGATGTCGTCGAGCGTTGCGCGGCCGTACACCTCCGGCTCGCGCGTGCCGAGCAGGTTGAGGTTGGGGCCGTGCAGGAGCAGCAGCTTTGCCATCGGGGCCGGAAACACGCGCCAACGCGCGTCGATTGGGGGCGAAGGCCGGCAGTGTGCGCCATGCCCGATGGGGTGTCCAGACGTTCGCCGCCGTATCGACGAAGTTCGCGGAATTTAATCGGGCGTTTGAGTGGTCGCTCTAATCCGCGACCCAGTTATCGATTTCGCCATGCTGGAACGGCCCGATCTTCTGCTTGATCAGGCGGCCGTCGGCGGAAATCAGCGCCGTATAGGGCAGGACACCCTTGGGATTGCCGAGTTGGACGCCCGCGTCGCGCGGGCCGGCTTCGTCCAGCAGGATCGGATAGCGCACGGGAACGCGCTTGAGGAACGCCTCCACGGCGGCCGGGTCATCCAGCGCGATGCCGACCACTTGCGTGCCGTTCGGCCCCTGCGCGGCGGCAAAGCGGTCCAGCTCGGGCATCTCCTCGATGCACGGGCCGCACCAGCTCGCCCACAGGTTCACCAGCACCGGCCGGCCGGCGTACGCGGCGGGGAGTTCGACGGTGGCGCCGTCGAGCGCGGGAAGGCGGATCCTCGGGATGGCTTCGCCGCGCCGGGCGACCGGAAGATCCGCGGGCGGCTTGGGCGCGCTCGCGTCCATCGCCGACTGCAGCGCGCGCTGGCCGACCTCGGTACGCAGCAGCGGACCCGGGCCGTTGACCACGAGGCCCGCGACCACGCCCAGCGCGCCGGCGACCGCCGCAACGAGCAGGATCTTCGCGGTCGAACCCATCAGCGGGTCGCCTGCTCCGACCCCGCGCGGCCGGCACGTTCGACGAAGTTCTCTGCTTCCTCGAAGCCGAACAGCCGCAGTTCGCGGCGCTCGGCGCCGTCGCGGTACCAGAGCGTCGCCGGAGGGCCGATGATGCCCAGGCGCTTCATCAGTGCCTGGTCGACGTCGTCGTTGGCGGTGACGTCGGCCTTGAGCAGCACGAAGCCGTCCAGCGCCTTGTGCACGGCCGGATCGGGGAAGGTGTACTTCTCCATTTCCTTGCAGGCCACGCACCAGTCGGCATAGAAGTCGAGCATCAGCGGCTTTCCGGCCGCCTTTGCTGCGGCGATCTCGCGGTCGAGGTCGGCCGTCGACTTGATCTTGCGGAATGGCAGCTCGGCTTCGACCTGCGCGCCGCCGCCGACGAGGCCGGCCAGCGGCTTGAAGGGATCGCGGCTGCCGGCCATCGCGCCGACCAGCTGCGCGGCGCCGAACAGGCCGAGCACCAGCGCGGCCGTCCAGCCCATGATCCGCGCGCCGTCGTGGCGCGAGTTGCGCACCGCGGTGGCCGTGGTCGCCGCCGCGGCGAGCAGCAGCACGCCCCACAGCGCGAGCGTCACCGGCGCCGGCACGATGCGCGAGAGCATCCACACCGCGAGCCCGAGGAAGACGAAGCCGAACGCGCGCTGCACCGCGACCATCCACGGGCCGCTGGTCGGCAGGCCCTTGCCGGCGGCGACGCCGAAGACGAGCAGCGGCACGCCCATGCCCATCGCCAGCAGGAACAGCGCCGCGCCGCCGAAGGCCGGATCCTGCGTCTGCCCGATGTAGAGCACGGCCGCCGCCAGGGGCGGAGCGACGCAGGGGCCGACGATCAGCGCCGACAGGGCGCCCATCATCGCCACGCCGGCGAGCGAGCCGCCGCGCTGGCGATCGCTCAGCGCGCCGAGCTTCGATCGCAACGACGAGGGCAGCTGCAGTTCGTACAGGCCGAAGCTCGACAGCGACAGCACGACGAACAGCGCGGCGAAGGCGACGATCACCCACGGCGTCTGGAAGGCCACCTGCAGGTTCGCGCCGACCAGGCCCGCGACGACGCCGGCCGCGGTGAACACCACTGCGCTCGCCAGCACGTACACGAACGACAGCGTCAACGCGCGACGCACGCCGAGGTTCGGACCCTGGCCGGCGATGAGGCCGGAGAGGATCGGGATCATCGGCAGCACGCAAGGCGTGAACGACAGTCCCAGACCCAGCGCGAAGAAAGTCAGCAGCGCGAACCAGCGGCCCTTGCCGGACAGCGCGGCGGCGAGGCGCGCATCTTCGGCCTGCTCGCCGTTGGCTGCGTTGGTCGCGGGCGCGCGTTCGCCGGTCGACGTCGCGGCGGAAGGAACGGGCGCGGTCGGCGTCGCCGCGACGGCGGTATCGCTCGCGGGAGGCTGCGCGGGCGCCGCGCCCTGCTCACCGGCCGCAAGCGGAAGCTGCGTCGAAGGCCCGTTCGAGATCGCCTGCACCTTCCGCGCGGGCAGCGCGACGTCAACCACCCGCGTCATCGGCGGATAGCAGATGCCGTCCGTCTGGCAGCCCTGGAATCCGGCCGTCAGTCGCAGCGTCGCCGGCTCGGTCGTGCGTGCGCTCACCGGCGCCGGTACGTCGATCTGGTCGAAGTACACCGTGACGTCGCCGAAATGCTCGTCGCGATGCGCCACGCCCTTCGGCCAGCGCGGTGCGCCGAGCGCGAAGCCGGCCTTCGTCGCGGCGGCGTCGAGTTTCAGCGTCGTCTTGTCGCGATACAGGTAATAGCCGCGCGCCGGGGTGAAGCGCAGCAGCAGCGTGTTGCCGTCGCCGGCGATCGCCTCGAAACCGAACGCCTGCTCCGGCGGCAGCGGCAGCGCATCGGTGCCGGTGCCGGCGTTCTGGCCGAGCAGCCCGCCACCCAGCGGCGCGTTCCCGCGCGGGCCGAAGTTCACCAGCGGCTTGGCGTTGTCCTGCGCGGCGGCGGGCAGCGCAACGGTCACGCTGCGCGTCTGCGGTGGATAGCAGATGCCGGCGTCGGCGCAGCCCTGGTACTTGATCTTCAGCGTGACCTGGCGCGCGCTGGCCTGGCCGGGGAGCACGGCGGTGAGCTGCTGGCGGTAGGTCTCGACCTTGCCGAAGAACTCATCCTCGTGCTGATCGCCCCTGGGCAGTTGCAGCGGCTGCGCGGCGAAACCGGCGTCGGCCTGCACGGCGATGCGGTGGCGATACAGGTAATAGCCGTCGGCGATGCGCCAGCGGATCTCGATGCGGTCGGCGGACGGCGCCTCGGCCCGCAGCGCGAAGGCGTCGTCGACCGGCAGCAGGTCGTCGGGATCGATCGCGGCGGCGGCGGGCAGCGCGGCGAACGCGAGCGCGAGCGGGAGGAAAAAGGAAAGCAGGCGCGCGGCGCGCGTCCGGATCGGGTCAGTCATCGTCACGTGTCTGTTCGTCCACCCAGCCGAGGTAGGCGGCGAGGCCGCCGACGGCTTCGACCGCGAGCGCCTCAGGCAGTTCATACGGGTGCAGCGTCTTCAGCCGCGCGATCAGTTCGTCCTGGCGTGCCGCCGTGGTCTTGATCAGCAGCAGGACTTCCCCGCTGCGTTCGATCGCGCCCTGCCAGCGGTACACCGAGCGGATGCCGGGCAGCACGTTCACGCACGCGGCCAGTCGCTCGTCCACCAGCGCGGTGGCGAGGGCGTCGGCGGTCTGTGCGTCGGGGCAGGTGCTGAGCACCAGCCGCACGCGCGGGTCGGTGGCCGTGGGCATGAGGGGCGCCAGTGTAGGGCCTGCCTGCGGCCGCTGCCCGTGCCGGACCGGCCCGCAGCGTTCCGTCGGAACCCTGCACGATGCGCCCCCGGATGGCGTAGGCTGCCGGCGCCGGCGTTCCGCTGGCCGGCCAGGAGGTTCGATGTCCCACCGCACGTTGCTCGCATCGCTCGGCCTCGTGCTGGCACTCGCCAGTACCGCCGCGATGGCCCAGACCGAAGACGCGCACGGCATCCGCGTGCGTGCCGCCTGTGCGCAGGCGATGCCGGCGCCACGGCTGTTGCTGGACCTCAGCTGCGAGAGCGCGATGAACTGCTGGAGCGATCCGGCCGACCTCGGCGTGCTCGACCTGGAGTCCGGCGAGCGCCTGGCCACGTCCGGCCGCGACCTGGTCTACGTCGACGCGTCCGGCGCGCCGCAGGCCGAGCCGCCGATGCAGGGCACGATCCGCGCCGTGTGGACGGCCGTGCTGGCCGCGCCGCTGACGGCAAAGCAGCTCCAGCTCGTGCAGGGCGACGAGACGGCGACGGCGGCGTTCGCCCCGGCCGCCGATTGCGCGGCGCTTCCGGCGGCCGCGGTCCGGCGTTTGGCGGGCGGCTGAGACGCTACACGCGCGCCGTCTTCGCCGTGACGCGCGCTCGCCCGGTACGCAATTCGGCCAGCTGCTCGACGACTTCCACCAGCGGCGCCCTGGCGCGCGTCGGCGCCGCGCGGAACGCGGCCAGCAGGCGTAGTTCGAGCGGATCCTCGACCAGCACGGCGTCGGCGGCCGCCACCGAATCCAGCGCCGTGTCGGCCGACAGGCCCATGCTGCCGCGGCCGGTCGCCAGCCATTCGAACTGGACACCGGTGACCAGTGCGATCTCGCGCAGGTGCGCCACGCTGGGGAACTTGCCGCGCGCCGCCTCCCAGTGACCGACCGCACTGCGCTGCACGCCGACGGCGGCCCCGAGTGCGGCCTGCGAGAGGCCGGCGTGACGGCGGGCGAGGCGGATCCGCTGCTGGGGTGTCATCGCGGCTACCTATGGTCACAGGGTGAACGAAATACACCCGAAGGTGTGCGCTGCCGGTAGCCGGCGCGCCACCGAAAGCAAATCCGGATCGCAGATTCTGGCAAACCTTCCGGCCGGATGGATACCGCTGGTCAGCAGGCGCGACCAGCCCGCCGCTGGCCCGAACGCGAACGAACGCACACCATTGCCGTGCGCCGTGTCAGGCGCAGGTTCGAAGCACGTGCGCACGGACGGCGCCGGGCCAGGACGGCAACTTCGATACCAAAGAGCGCGTTCCACGGGGCGCGCTCTTTCTTTTTTGGCCGGCCTTGCCGGCGCCGCGCGCTTCCCGCGTTCCAATCAGTCGCTCCCGCCTGCACCGGATATGTCGGCAGGCCTTGAAAGGTTCCGCTGCCGCCCCATCTCCGACGGATCCCGGTTCGCCGGGTACTGTTTGCCCGCGATCTTGGCACTCGTCGCGGGCGACTGCTAAAATTTCGACACTTTTTCCGCTGTTTCAACTACTTACAGAGGTGTTCGTCGCCATGAATATCAAGCCGCTCTACGACCGCGTGGTCATCAAGCGCATGGAAGAAGAAAAGATGTCCGCTGGCGGCATCGTGATCCCGGACTCCGCCACCGAGAAGCCGATCAAGGGCGAAGTCGTCGCCGTCGGCGAGGGCAAGGCGTTCGACAACGGCAACGTGCGCGCCCCGAAGGTCAAGGTTGGCGACAAGGTCCTGTTCGGCAAGTACAGCGGCACCGAAGTGAAGCTGGACGGCACCGAATACCTGGTGGTGAAGGAAGACGACATCTTCGCCGTGCTCGGCTGAAAGCCGTGATTCGTGGTCCGGGAATGGCGATTCGGACGAGCGCAGCGCGCTGACCGATCCCCCGCATCACGAGCATCACGGTTGTCGCTTTCCACGAATCACAAATCACGAATCACGAATCCCGGAGTTAAGAACCATGGCAGCCAAGGAAATCCGTTTCGGTGAGGACGCGCGCGTCAAGATGGTGCGCGGCGTCAACATCCTCGCCAATGCCGTCAAGGCAACGCTCGGCCCGAAGGGCCGCAACGTCGTGCTCGAGAAGAGCTTCGGCGCCCCGACCATCACAAAGGACGGCGTGTCCGTCGCCAAGGAAATCGAGCTTGCCGACAAGTTCGAGAACATGGGCGCGCAGATGGTGAAGGAAGTCGCTTCCAAGACCTCCGACAACGCCGGTGACGGCACCACCACCGCCACCGTGCTGGCCCAGGCGCTGATCCGCGAAGGCATGAAGGCCGTTGCCGCCGGCATGAACCCGATGGACCTCAAGCGCGGCATCGACAAGGCCGTCGCTGAAGCCGTGGGCGAGCTGAAGAAGATCTCCAAGCCGTCCTCGACCTCGAAGGAAATCGCCCAGGTCGGCGCGATCTCGGCCAACTCGGACACCAACATCGGCGACCTCATCGCGCAGGCGATGGACAAGGTCGGCAAGGAAGGCGTGATCACCGTCGAGGACGGCTCGGGCCTCGAGAACGAACTCGACGTCGTCGAGGGCATGCAGTTCGACCGCGGCTACCTGTCGCCGTACTTCATCAACAACCAGCAGTCGATGCAGGCCGAGCTGGACGATCCGTTCATCCTGCTGCACGACAAGAAGATCTCCAACGTGCGCGACCTGCTGCCGGTGCTGGAAGGCGTCGCGAAGGCCGGCAAGCCGCTGCTGATCATCGCCGAGGAAGTCGAAGGCGAAGCGCTGGCGACGCTGGTGGTCAACACCATCCGCGGCATCGTGAAGGTTTGCGCCGTGAAGGCCCCGGGCTTCGGCGACCGTCGCAAGGCGATGCTGGAAGACATGGCCATCCTGACCGGTGGCACCGTGATCTCCGAGGAAGTCGGCCTGCAGCTGGACAAGGCCACCATCAAGGACCTCGGCCGCGCGAAGAAGGTGCAGGTCTCCAAGGAGAACACCACCATCATCGACGGCGCCGGCGATGCCTCGGGTATCGAAGGCCGCATCAAGCAGATCAAGGCGCAGATCGAGGAGACCTCCTCCGACTACGACCGCGAGAAGCTGCAGGAGCGCGTGGCCAAGCTGGCCGGCGGCGTGGCGGTGATCAAGGTCGGTGCCTCGACCGAGATCGAGATGAAGGAAAAGAAGGCGCGCGTCGAAGACGCCCTGCACGCCACGCGTGCGGCGGTGGAAGAAGGCATCGTGCCGGGCGGTGGCGTCGCGCTGCTGCGTGCCAAGGCGGCGATCGCCGGCCTGAAGGGCGCCAACGAAGACCAGAACCACGGCATCCAGATCGCCCTGCGCGCGATGGAAGCGCCGCTGCGCGAGATCGTGACCAACGCCGGTGAAGAGCCGTCGGTCATCCTCAACAAGGTCATCGAAGGCAAGGGTGCGTTCGGCTACAACGCCGCCAACGGCGAGTACGTCGACATGCTCGAAGCCGGCATCCTGGACCCGACCAAGGTCACGCGTACCGCGCTGCAGAACGCCGCGTCGATCGCCGGCCTGATGATCACGACCGAAGCGATGGTCGCCGAGCTGCCGAAGAAGGAAGAGCCGGCGATGCCGGGCGGTGGCATGGGCGGCATGGGCGGCATGGACTTCTAAGTCCCGCTTCCCGCGTCACGCGACACGAAGAACCCCGCAGCGATGCGGGGTTCTTTTTTGTGCGATCGGGCGTCGTGCGCACAACGCGTCGAGCCGATAAGCTCGCGCGCATGCCGACCTCCCTGATCATCGTCGACGACTTCCTCAGCACGCGCGATGCGCAATCGCTGCGCGAGGTCGGACTGCAACTTACCTATCCCGAGCAGCAGGGCGCGTTTCCGGGGCGCAATTCGCTCGAACGCATCGAGATGGATGGGCTGGACCGCACGGTGTCGAACATCGTCGGCGAACGCGTCAAGCCGATCTCGCCGCTGCAATCGCACGCGAAGTTCCGCATGACGCTGGCCGCCGACAAGGGCCGCGCGAAGGTGCACATCGACCACGCGTACTGGTCCGGGATCCTCTACCTCAGTCGACCCGAGGATTGCCGCGGCGGCACCGAATTCTTCCGCCATCTTCCGACCAACAGCGAACGTGCGCCGTGGAGCGAGGAGGAAGCGCGCGCGATGGGCTACGACTCGCTCGAGCACATGCACCAGCAGGTGATCGAGAAGGACACCAACGACGACGCGAAATGGGAGCGGACGATGACCGCGCCGATGCGTTTCAACCGCCTGGTGCTGCTGCGCCCTTGGTTGTGGCACACCGCGGGGCCGGCCTTTGGCGACCGCATGGAAAATGGCCGGCTGGTGTACCTGATGTTCTTCGCGGGCGCGTAATCACGCCTGAGAGTCCCGCTTCCAAACCTGAACAGGGCGGGCGTTACAAGTCGATTGAAGCGCTATTTGAACCGCTGAGTTCTATTTTGCAGTGCAGCGTGCATTGCACCTAACGGTTCCTTCACGATCAGCGCGCATCCCGACGTGGGGGAGGGAGCAGGCCCGCAACCGGTTCGACCGGGGCGGGCTTTTTATTTGCCTCGTCGGCACGCCTCTTGCCGCGAGCACGTCGTAGCGCTCCAGCAGCGCGCACCTCGAATCGACGAAGCGAACGCGCATGACAGAATCGGCGCGATGACTTCCCCCGCACTCGCTTCAATCCCCGACCGATTCCAACCGCTGCTCGCGCGTGTCCTTCCGCGCCTGCGCGCCGTGTTGCCCGGCGAGCTCCTCTCCGATCCGCATGCGATCGCGCGCATCGAACGTGTCGCCATCGCGAGCGACTTCGCGATCGACACGCTCGTGCGACAGCCGGAACTGCTGGAGCGCCTCCTGCGCGACGACGGCGCCGAGCCGCCTGCGCAACCCGTGCTTGATGCCAGCAACCGCGCCGATTGGCCCGCGCTGCTGCGTCGCTATCGCGCCGCCGGCTCCACGCGGTTGATCTGGCGCGACGTGCTCGGCCTGGACGACGTCGGCGCGACACTTGCCGGCAGCACGCATCTGGCCGAGCGCTGCCTGCAGATCGGCCTCGACGCGGTAGAAGCGGAGTTCGCGCAGCGACATGGCGTCTTGCGCGATCGCGACGGCAACGCGCAGCGGCTTGTGGTGTTCGGCCTGGGCAAGCTCGGCGGCGGCGAACTCAATTTCAGCTCCGACGTCGATCTGGTCCACACCTACGAGCACGACGGCGAATCGGACGGCGCGCGTCCGCTCGATGCGGAGCACTACTTCGCGCGCCTTGGCCAGCAACTGGCGAAACTGCTCGACGAACCGACGGTGGACGGTTTCTGCCATCGCGTCGACCTGCGCCTGCGGCCGTACGGAAACGCAGGCCGCGTGGCGTGGTCGTTCAACGCGATGGAGCAGTATTTCCAGCGCGAAGGCCGCGACTGGGAGCGCTACGCCTGGCAGAAGGCGCGACCCGTCGCCGGCGACGCGGAAGCGGGCGAGCGCTTCCTCGACAGCCTGCGTCCGTTCGTCTATCGGCGGTACCTCGATTTCGGAGCGCTGGACGGCCTGCGCGGCATGAAGGCGGCGATCACCGCCGAGGTCGCACGCAAGGAACTGGCAGACGACATCAAGCGCGGGCCCGGCGGCATTCGCGAGATCGAATTCCTCGTGCAGGCGCTGCAGCTGATCTACGGCGGGCGCGAGCCCGAACTGCGCGATCGCCGTCTGCTGCCGTCGTTGCGCGCGCTGGTGGGCGCGCGGCAGATGGGCGCCGAGGCCGGCGACCTGCTCGCCGATGCGTACCGCTTTTTGCGGCGATTGGAAAACCGCCTGCAGATGCTGCGCGACGCGCAGACGCATGCGCTGCCCGAGCGCGAGGACGACCGTGACCGCATCGCCTTCGCGCTGGGTTTCGACGACTGGAGCGCGTTGCGCGAAGCGCTCGACGTGCAGCGCGCCCGCGTCGCCACCGAATTCGAGGCGCTGCTTGCGCCACGTCGCCGCCGCAACGCGCCCGACGCGCTGACGACGTATTGGCGCGCGCTGCCCGACGGCGGCGACAGCGAAGCGCTCGCCGACGCGGGCTTTGTCGAAGCGGGTAACGCGGACGGCGCGCTGCGCGATTTCGCGCGCAGTCCGGGCGTGCGCGGTCTGTCCGACAGTGCGCGCGGACGCCTCGATCGCGTGATGCCGTCGCTGCTGCAGGCCGCGGCCGCGTCGAGCGAACCGATGCTCGCGCTGCGCCGGCTGCTCGCATTGCTGCACAACGTGCTGCGTCGAAGCGCGTATCTCGCGCTGCTGGACGAACAACCCGTCGCGCTGGCGCGCCTGGTCGAAGTCGTCTCGCACAGCGCGCTGCTCGCCGAACGCCTCGCGTCGTATCCGTTGCTGCTCGACGAACTGCTGGACGCACGCGTCGCCGGCCCGCTGCCCGGTCGCGACGAACTGCATGCGGCGTGCGCAGACGCTGCGCCTGGCGGCGACGACGACGCCGAAGCCGTGCTCCAGGTGTTGAACGAAGTCCGGCAGGCATTGAGCTTCCGCATCGCGATGGCGGTGCGCGACGGCCGCCTGACCGCGGTCGATGGCGCGCGCCAGCTCGCGTGGCTCGCCGACGGCGTGGCGATGCGCGTGCTGCGGCTGGCCGAACATGAAGTCGCCAGTGCGCACGGCCGCGTCCCCGGTGCGCGCTTCGCGGTGATCGGCTACGGCAGCCTGGGCGGCGAGGAGCTCGGCTTCGGCTCCGACCTCGACCTGGTCTTCATCTACGACGCGCCCGGCGGCGAACACGCGCACTCCGACGGTGCACGACCGCTCGAAGTCACGCGATGGTTCGCGCGTGTCGCGCAGAAGGTCGTCGCGCTGCTCGGCGCGGTCACCGGCGCCGGGCGGCTTTACGACGTCGATGTCCGCCTTCGCCCCGACGGCGCGAAAGGCCTGCTCGTGTCCAGCCTCGCGAGTTATCGCGACTACCAGCGCGATCGCGCGTGGACCTGGGAACACCAGGCGCTGGTGCGGGCGCGTTTCGTCGCGGGCGATGAATCGCTGGGCGCGGACGTCGAGGACGTGCGTCGCCAGACGCTCTCACGCACGCGCGACATGGAGCGCGTGCGTGAGGACGTCGTGTCGATGCGCCGTCGCATGCGTGCAGAACTCGACCGCACCGACGCCGCGGCGTTCGACCTGAAGCAGGGCGAAGGCGGCCTGGTCGATCTCGAATTCCTGCTGCAGTACGCCGTGCTCGCGCATTCGGCGCAGCACCTGGAGTGGCTGTCCTCGCGCAACACGTGCGAGCTGATCCAGGCGACCGGCGAAAGCGGCTGGCTCGACGAAAACGAAGTCGAAGCGTTGACGCAGGCGCATGCGACGCTCGTCGATGCGGGCCTTGCGTGCACGCTCGATCGTCGCCCTCGAAGGCTCCCGATCAACGACGCGATCGCCACCGCACGCGCGGCGATTTCAGGCGCGGCGAAGCGGCATGGACTGGACTTCGATCAGGACGCCAGTCGCTGACGGACTTCGCCCGCCACGCGCGCGGTTTCGCGCAGCGGCGTGATCGCAAAACGTCCGGCGTCATCGCCGAACGAACGCACGCGACCGGTGTGCAGCAGCGATTCGACGAACCGGCGCGGTCGTCCTTCGACGCGTTCGTGGTCCGCGACGAACACCGGTGCCCATGTCGCGCAGGCTTCGGACAGCATGTTGACCGAGTCGGCGGTGCAGACGACGCGGTCGGCCCAGGCGAGCAGGCCGGCGTAGGGGTTCGGGCCATCGGCGCCGTCGGTCCAGATCAGGCCGGGCACGCCACGCAATCGATCGCGCAATGCCGCGGCGACATGCGTCGGCGTGCGGCGCGACGTCGTGGCGAGCACGCTACCGCCTTCGTCTCGCGCGACACGTTCGACGTTGAGCAGCAGCGCGTCGTACATCGCGTCGTCGAAACGCGCGTGCGCGCTGGCGCCACCGACGAGCAGCGTCGTGCGCGGGCCGGGCAGGGCGCCGATGTCGGGGAACGCGTGGCGACCGGCCGCGAGCCAGAGGTCGTCGACCGGATTGAGGCTGCCGATCATCGAGATGACGTTGTCGCCGCGAAGGCCGTCGTGTTCGGGCGCGATGACCAGATCCCAGTGCCGCGTATCGATGCGGGGATCGAGGATCTGCACCGCGCGCGCACCACGCGATCGCAGCAGCCGCGTCGCCAGGCCGGCCTGGCGGCCGCAACCGATCGCCAGCGACGGCGGCGTCCGCATCGCCTGCTTGAACGTGCGGCCGAACGCATTCGAGCAACCCGGCAACGCCCGCGGCGCGAACCACCGCCATGGTGTGCGCGGGGCCAGCGTCCAGGCGCGGAAGGGCTCGGCCAGCGCGGTCGCGAGCGCCTGCGCCTGGCGCACGTTGCCGGCATGGCCGTCGGTGATCGTCCAGGTCGAGGGCCCGCGTGAGGGCGCGGAATCGGGTCTCGTTCGTTGCACGTTTGTGAGTAATCCGTTCCGGATCAGTCGGCTGTTGCGAACGTGCCAGACTCTACACTCTCGAACCTCGGCCGCGGCGGTGTCGCGGCTCATCACGGAGCACACGATGTCGCAGAACACCCCGCCGCTGCCCGCGTCCGCGCTGGACCAGCTCTTCCGCACCGCCCGCACGCACAACGAGCTCAAGGGCGAGGTGAGCGACGAGACGCTGCGCGAACTCTACGACCTGGCCAAGTGGGGCCCGACCAGCGCCAACATGTCGCCGCTGCGCCTGGTCTTCGTGAAGTCGCCCGAAGCCAAGGCCAAGCTCGCCCCCGCGCTGGACGAAGGCAACCACGCGAAGACGATGGCCGCGCCGGTCACCGCGATCGTCGCCCACGACCTGGCGTTCTACGAAAAGCTGCCGTACCTGTTCCCGCACACCGATGCGCGCGGCTGGTTCGAGGGCAAGCCGGAGGCGGACCTGACCACCATCGCGCTGCGCAACGGCAGCCTGCAGGGCGCCTACGTGCTGATGGCCGCGCGGGCGCTCGGGCTGGATACCGGCCCGATGTCGGGCTTCAACAACGCGCTCGTGGACGAAACCTTCTTCGCCGGCACGAAGATCAAGTCGAACTTCCTGATCAACCTCGGCCATGGCGACACCGCCAAGCTGTTCCCCCGTTCGCCGCGCCTGTCCTTCGACGAGGCGGCGCGGATCCTGTAACGCCGCAGTACCCGCTCGCCCTGCACACCTCACGGAGACTTCCCGCATGTTCAAGCGCATCGCCCTCACCGCGGCCCTGATCGCCGCCAGTACCGCCGCCTTCGCCGCCCCGGTCACCTACAAGATCGACCCGAACCACACCGACGTCGTCGCGAGCTGGAGCCACTTCGGCTTCTCCAACCCGATCGCGCATTTCGGCCAGGTCGACGGCAGCATCACCTACGATCCGAAGAACGTCGGCACCTCGAAGGTGGACGTGACGATCCCGCTCGCGGGCCTGGATTCGCACGTGGAGAAGTTCGACGAACACCTGCGCAGCGCCGATTTCTTCGACGCCGAGAAGTACCCGAACATCACCTTCAAGAGCACCAAGGTCGAAGCGGCCGGCGACAAGAAGCTGCGCGTGTTCGGCGACCTGACCATCAAGGGCGTGACCAAGCAGGTCGTGCTCGACACCACGATCAACAAGATCGGCGAGCAGCCGATGGCCAAGCGCGCCGCCGCGGGCTTCGATGCGACCACGACGATCAAGCGCAGCGACTTCGGCGTCGACAAGTACGCGCCGAACGTGAGCGACAACGTCACCATCCGCATCACGACCGAAGCGGTCGTGCCGGCCGCCAAGTAAGCCGCAGGCGGACATCGGGGGCGGGAACGGGGACAATGTCCCGGTTCCCGCCCTTGTCGTTTCCAGCGCCCAGATGATCGTCCAGCGCCCCTCCAGCGAACGCGGCCAGTCCGCCGCCTCCGGCCGCGACAGCCGCCACGCGTTCTCCTTCGGCGGCCATTACGACCCGCAGTGGATGGGCTTCGGCCCGTTGCGCGTGCTCAACGAGGATCGCCTCGATCCCGGTGCAGGCTTCGACACGGCGCGGCACGCGAACATGGAGTTGCTGGCGTTCGTCGTGTCGGGCGAACTTGCGCACGAGGACGCGATCGGCGGCAACGGCGTCGTTCGCACCGGCGAGCTGCAATGGCTCAGCGCCGGCCACGGCACCGAGCACGCCGAACGCAACGCATCGGCCTCCGAACCGCTGCGCCTGCTGCAGCTGTGGATCCAGCCCTCGCGCCTGAACCATGAGCCCGCCTACGCACGCCGCGCCGACGCGCCCGCCGACGCGCGCGGCTGGACGCTGCTCGCCTCCGGCGATGGCGCCGACGGCAGCCTCGCGATCCGGCAGGACGTGCGCGTCCTGCAGGTCCGGCTCGATCGCGGCGAGGCGGCGGAGGTCACGATGGATCCGTCGCGGCTGTACTGGGTGCAGGTGGTGGACGGCGAGGCGACCGCGAACGACGGCATCGCGCTGCGTCCCGGCGACGCGCTGGGCGTACACGACGAGGCCGGCACGTTGCGCCTGACGGGCGCCAGCGACGGGCGGGCGCTCATCCTGCTGCTGGACCTGCCCCAGTAGCGGCGATTCGGGCCGTTTCGCGCCGGCCTTCGCATCGGGGCTGGTAAACTTGCGGCCCCGCGTCGCCACAGCCGTTCCGACCCATGACCGCAGCCAACGCCCATCCGACCCAGGCCAACGCCGAGCAGCGCTATGTCGTGCATCGCGCCGACCTGCCGCTGAGCTGCCCGCTGCCCTCGATGGCGCTGTGGAACTCGCATCCGCGCGTGTACCTGCCCATCGAAGCCGAGAACGGCGAGGTGCAGTGCCCGTACTGCGGCTCGCATTTCGTCCTCGAAGACTGACCTCCGCGCCGCGCCGGTGCCGCGAATTCCTTCCGCGGAGCCGCGCATGCGCCGGCTGACCGTCGTCCAGCTGCTGCCCGCCCTGGAATCGGGCGGCGTCGAACGTTCCACCCTCGAGATCGCGCAGGCGCTGGTCGATGCCGGCCATCGCGCGATCGTCGTGTCCAGGGGCGGCCGGCTCGTGCCGCGCCTGCTCGCATCGGGCGCCGAGCACGTCGCGCTCGACATCGGGCGCAAGTCACCGCTGACCTTCCGCCACGTGTTCGCGCTGCGCGCGCTGTTCGAGCGCGAAGGCGTGGACATCGTGCATGCGCGTTCGCGCCTGCCCGCGTGGGTGGGCGAATTCGCGCTGCGCAGCCTTCCGCTGTCGAAACGCCCGCGCTGGGTCACGACCGTGCACGGACTCAATTCGCCGTCGCGCTACAGCGCGGTGATGACGCATGGCGAACGCGTGATCTGCGTGTCGGACACCGTGCGTGACTTCGTGCTGCGCCAATACCCCGCGGTCGATGCATCGAAGCTGCGCGTGATCCCGCGCGGTATCGATCCGCGCACGTTTCCGCGCGCGCCGCATCCTGATCGCGAGGCGCGTGCGTGGGCCGCGTCGCTGCATCCGGCGCTCGGCGGCGACGGCCCGCTGCTGCTGTTGCCCGGACGCGGCACGCGCCTGAAGGGACACGCCGACGCACTCGCACTGCTGTCGCGCGTGCGCGGGGACGGGGTCGACGCACGGCTCTGGCTGCCCGGCGCGCGCGAGGCCGGACGCGAGGCGTACATCGCCGAACTCGAAGGCGAAGCGGCGACGCTCGGCATTGCCGACGCGGTGGCCTTCACCGAACCGACCGACGCCATCGCCCGTGCGTATGCGGCCAGCGACGTCGTGCTGCAGTTGTCGCGCAAGCCGGAGGCGTTCGGCCGCACGGTGCTCGAAGCCTGGTCGGTGGGTCGCCCGGTGCTCGGCTGGGCGCACGGCGGCGTCGGCGAACTGCTCTCGAACTGGCAGCCCGATGGCGCGGTGGCGCCATTCGATCTCGATGCCCTGTATCGCCGCGGCTACGAACTTCTTACGCATCCGGCGACGCCGCCGGCTACGATTCCGCATTCGTTGCATGCGATGCAGGAGGCCACGCTTGCCGTCTACGCCGAGCTCGTCGATGAATCCCGCTGACACCGCGCCGGCCGAAGGTCGCGTGCGCGGCTGGCGCTGGGCGCCTGCGTGGATCCTCGCCTACGTCGCGCTGTGGCCCGCACCGGGCTATGCCGAAGGCGTGCTCGTGCTCGGCGCGCTGGCGGCAATCGTGCACCTGGCGCTGTCGCGATTCCGCGGTGGCGCGAAGCTGTTGAGTAATCCCGCGTGGGCGCTCACCAGCGTGCTGTTCTTCGCGTACTGGACGCCCGAGCTGGTGTCGGCGATCGACGCCATCGACCCCGCACGCGCGCTGCGCGAAGCGGCGGTGGACCTGCGCTACCTGCCGTTCCTGTGGCTGGTCGCCTCGGCCGTGGCCGATCCGCGTGGCCGGCGCATCACCTTCGGCGGACTGGCGATCATCGTCGGTATCTGGACGCTCGACGCGCTCGCGCAGGCGGCGACCGGCGCGAGCCCGCTGTTCTCCGGCATCGACGGCATCAAGCACGCCATCAGCGGCCACGGCATGTGCACGCCGCAGGAAGTGGCCGCGGTCGATCGCCTCAGCGGCGTGCTCGGCCCGTGCAACCTCAAGCTCGGCCCGGTGCTTGCGAGCCTGTCGCCGTTCCTGCTGTTCGTCGGCGGGCGTCGCATGGGCACGGCCGGCTGGCTGCTGGCCGCTGCGGCGATCGGCATCGTGCTGGTGCTGGCCGGCTCGCGTGCGTCATGGATCACCTACGCCGTCGCGCTGGTGCTGTCGGGCTGGCGGTTGGTCGGCTGGAAGAAGCTGATCGGCGTCTTCGCGCTGGGCGCCATCGTGATCGCCACGCTGAGTGCCACCGTGCCGCAGGTGCGCGAGCGCCTCATGCGCACCACGCATGCGGTCACCGCGGACGTCGAGGGCGTGGACAGTGCACTGTCGGGCCGCGCACGCATCTGGAGCGCGGCGCTGTGCATGGCGCGCGAGCACCCGATCAACGGCATCGGCGCGCGGGGGTTCCGTGAGGCGTTCCCAGCGTGCGATCCCGCACCGGGTCAGACGGCGGCGTGGGGCACGGGCCCGGCGCTGCACGCGCACCAGATCGTGCTGGAGGTGCTCAGCGAAACCGGTGCGTTCGGCATGCTGCTGTGGCTGGCCGGCCTCGCACTCGCATGGCGCGCTTGGCGCTTCGCCGACGAGCAGGCGCGCGAACGCGCACGTCCGGCGATGTGGGCCCTGGCGGTGACGGTGTTCCCGATCAACACGCACCTGGCGTTCTATTCGACGTTCTGGGGGGGGCTGACGCTGCTGCTCGCCGCGCTGTACGCCGGCAGCCTGCTCGCGCGGGAATAGCCGTCAGCGCTTGCCGTAGGGCGAGGTCATTCCGGGCGGACGGCGTTTGAAGCGGCGGTGGATCCACAGGTACTGCGTCGGGGCTTCGCGAACCATCGCCTCGATCGCCGCGTTAACGCGGGTGGAATCGACCGCGGCGTCGTTCGACGGAAAATCTTTCAGCGGCGAGCCGACGCGCAGCACGTAATCGGCACCTTCGCGGCGATGGAAGAACGGCACCACGGCGCAGCCGCTCAGGCGCGCGAACTGGTGCGTGGCAGTGATCGTCGCCGCCGGGACGCCGAAGAACGGCGCGAACACCGTGTCCTTGCCGCGCATGTCCTGGTCCGGCGCGTACCAGAGGAACCCGCCCTGCTTGAGGTGCCGGATCGCCGGACGGATCTCGTCGTTGGTGAACATCGCCTTGGCGTAGCGCAGGCGGCCACGCTTGACCGCCCATTCCATCACCGGGCTGCGATGGCGGCGGTACATGCCGGTCAGCGGTAGGTGGTCGCACATCAGGCGGCCGCACATCTCCAGCGTCATGAAATGGCCCGATACCATCAGCACGCCGCGTCCCTGCGCGCGGATGTCGTCGAGCAGTTCCAGCCCTTCGATGCGCACGGTGCGGCGCATCGGCGCGGCCGAGCCCCACCACGCGCGGGCGAACTCGAAGAACCCGATGCCCAGGTCGCGGAAGCTGTCGCGCAGCAGGCGCTCGCGCTGATCGGTCGACATCTCCGGAAAGCACAGCTCCAGATTGATCTGCGCGGCCTTGCGCCGCGATGTGCCCGCCAGCAGCGCGAACGCGCCGATCATCCGACCGAGGCCGCGTTGCATAGACCACGGCAGGCGCGCGCCCAGGCACATGACGCCGAGCGCGAGCCACATCGGCCAGTGGCGCGGGCTGAACGGCGGAGACGGCGGCGAGGTGGGGGATTCGACAGCCCTGGGCATCCGCAGATTCTACGGGGCGGCTGCCTGCATGCAGTAGACGCTCGCGATGCGAGCGCTATCCGTGCCGACGGAACAATGCGCGGATCGCGGGACCTTCGCCCGGCCGTCACCGGCTTCGCTATCCTTATGCCGATGCCGAAAGACCCCATCGAGCGCCTGCTGCGCGGCCTGTATTCGGTCGCCCTGTATCTGTTGGCGCCGATCACGGTCTACCACCTGATCTGGCGCGGCCTGCGGCAGCCCGCGTATTTCCTGCGATGGCAGGAGCGTTACGCGCATTACGGCGATGCCCCGCCGATGCGCACGTTGTGGGTCCACGCGGTCTCGGTGGGCGAGGTCAACGCCGCCGTGCCGCTGGTCAACGCGCTGCGACGCGCGAGGCCGGACCTGCGCCTGCTGGTCACCACCATCACGCCGACGGGTTCGGAGCGCGTGCAGGCGCTGTGGGGCGAGGCGGTCGAACACGTCTACCTGCCCTACGACCTGCCGGGCGCGGTCGGGCGTTTCCTCAGGCACTACCGCCCGTACGCCGCATTGATCATGGAAACCGAATTGTGGCCGAGCCTGTTGTTCGGCTGCCGCGACGCGGGCATCCCCGCGGTGATCCTCAACGCACGGCTGTCGGAGCGCTCGCTGCGCGGCTACCGCGTGCTCGCGCCGCTGGTCGCGCGCGCACTGCGCACGGTGCGGACGGTGGCCGCGCAGTCGCATGCCGATGCCCAGCGTTTCGTGCGGCTCGGCGCGAATCCGGAGCAGGTCGCCGAAGTGGGCAACCTGAAGTTCGACGTCGCCGTGCCGGAAGACCTCGCCGGCTTCGCCGCGCAGTGCCGCTCACGCTGTGGCGAACGTCCCGTCTGGATCGCCGCCAGTACGCACGAGGACGAGGAGATGGCGGTGATCGCCATCCATCGACAGTTGCGAGCGCACTTTCCCGACCTGCTGATGCTGTGGGCGCCTCGCCATCCCGAGCGCTTCCGCACCGTCGCCGATACCGCGCGTGCCGCGGGATGGAATGTATCGACGCGCTCGCGCCAGCAGTGGCCGCAGGCAGACGATGCGGTGTTCGTGATCGACACGCTCGGCGAACTGATGAGCTTCTACGCCTGCGCCGACGTCGCCTTCGTCGGCGGCAGCCTGCAGGCGATCGGCGGCCACAACCTGCTCGAACCCGCGGCGACCGGCACGGCCATCGTCACCGGCCCGCACCTGCACAACTTCGTCGAGATCGCCCAACGCCTCGAGGATGCCGGTGCGCTGTGCGTGGCCCCCGACGCCGAGCACGTCGAACGCGCGCTGGCCGAGCTGCTGTCTGATCGCGAACGACGCGAGCGCATGACGGACGCCGGCCGTGCGCTGGTCGAAACCGGTCGCGGGGCGCTCGCCCGCACGCTCGATCTGTTGCAGCCGTTGCTTCCGCCGCAAGCCTGATTCGCGGCACTTCGCGATTCTTCTGATGGTGCGCGACCGCGCACGCCGACAGACTTCACGGCCCGTGAACGCCCGGTGTTGCATCTGGCGACGGACATCACCTGAAGGAGCGAGTGACGTGAAGCAGCCATCCGGAAAGCCCATCGCGCACGACCATTCCGCATTTGCGATGCCGGGCCTGGCCCTGGCGGCATCGCTTTTGGTGTCCGCCTGCGCGAGCACGAGCGAGTCCGCTTCGTCGGCGTCGCCCGCTTCGCCCATGTCGCCTGCTGCGACCGTGTCGTCTCCGGCGACCGCCGAAGCCGTGCCCGAGATTCGTCCTGGCGTGCTCGCGGGCTACCTCGGTCGCGAATTGCCCGACAGCCTGAAACTGCTGCCCGCGCCTCCGAAGGAAGGATCGGCCGCCTTCAGGCAGGACCAGGCCGTGAGCCGCGCTTCGCAGAAACTGCGCGGGACCGCCCGCGACACGCAGGCGACGTCGGATGCCGACCTGAGCTTCCCGCACGTGGCCGACGCGTTCTCTTGCGCGCTCGGCGTGCCGGTCTCGCAGGATCAGTCGCCGCGCCTGTACCAGTTGCTTCGCCGCACGCTGACCGACGCGGCGCTCGCTACATACGCCGCGAAAGACCACTACAAGCGCACGCGTCCGTTCGTGTTCTACAAGGAAGGCACGTGCGCGCCGAAGGACGAAGCGGCGTTGCGCAACGACGGTTCGTACCCGTCGGGTCACACGTCGATCGGCTGGATGTGGGCGCTGGTGCTGACACAGGTCGCACCCGACCGTGCCGATGCATTGCTGGCGCGCGGTCGCTCGTTCGGCGAGAGCCGGCTGGTCTGCAACGCGCATTGGCAGAGCGACATCCTGGCGGGTCGCACGATCGCGTCGGGCACGTACGCGAAGCTGCAGTCGAACACGACCTTCCAGGCGGATGTCGCCGCGGCATCGCAGGAAGTGCAGTCGCTGCGGGCGAGCGGGAAGACGCCTTCGGTGAATTGCAGCGCGGAAGCAGCAGCGCTCGCTATTCCGATCGACGGCGTGCTGTAGGCGAACGCCCAAAGAAGAAGGCCGGACGTTTCCGTCCGGCCTTCGTCGTTTCTGCGATGCGGTACCGATCAGCCCGGCACGTCGCCCGCCGGCAGCTGCGAAGCGGTGTCCACGGTGAGCAGGCGGTTCACGTCCTGCACGTCGGCGATGTCGAGCGTGCCGGCGGCCTGTTCCAGCAGCAGGCGGCTCTGTAGGTGGTTGTAGCGCGCGCGCGCGAACTCGAGCTGCGCGGTGAACAGGTTGTTCTGATTCTGCAGGACGTCCAGCACGGTGCGCGTGCCGACTTCCAGGCCGACCTGCGAGGCGTCGTACGCGGCCTGCGCCGAGACCAGCGCGAGGCGGCGTGCCTCGACTTCGCTGATGCTCGCCACCAGCGTCTGGTAGGCGTTGCGCGTGTTGCGCACGAGCAGGCGCTTCTGCTGTTCCAGCTCATCGGCCGCGACGTCGCGACGTGCCAGCGCCTGGCGGACGCCCGACTGCGTGGCGCCACCGGAGAAGATCGGCACCGACAGCGTCAGGCCGACCTGCGGACCGAAGGTGCGGCTGTCGATGTCGCGCGTCGCGTCGAGGATGTCGCGCTCGCCCCAGGTCGTGCTGTCGCCATAGGAACCGCTGAGGTACAGGCGCGGCCAGTGGCCTGCGCGTGCGGTCTCGACGTCGGCTTCGGTGGAGGACACCTGCAGTTCCTTCGCACGCAGCGCCGGGTTGTTCTCGATGGCCGTGCTCACCCAGCCGTCGGCGTCGCGCGATTCGGTCAGCGACGGCTGGTAGTCCTTCGGCAGGCCCTTGATGTTGCGCACCTGCTGGCCGGTGATTTCCGCCAGCGCCTGGTACGAATCCTCGACCGCGTTGCGGGCCAGGATCGTGTTGGCGCGCGCGCTGTCGTACTGGGCGCGCGCTTCATGCACGTCGGTGATCGGCGCCAGGCCGACTTCCAGGCGCTTGGAGGCGTAGTCGAACTGCTTCTTCAACGCCGTCTCGGCGGCTTCGGCGGCGGCCAGCGATTCCAGCGCGATCAGCACGTTGAAGTACGCGGCCGAGGTGCGCGTGATCAGGTCGTTGCCGGACGCCGCCAGCTGGAAGTCCGCCGCCTGCGCTAGCGCCTTGGCGCTCTTGTGGCGGGTGAAGTTGCCGCGGTCGTAGACCATCTGGCTGAGGTTCACGCCCGTGCTGCGCGTGGTGCTCTCGGTGTCACTGTCGCCGGGGTTGATGGTGCCGTCGGCGTTGACCGAGTTGTTACCGCGCGAGTAGCTGCGGCCCTTGGTGATCGAGGCCGAACCGTCGATCTGCGGCAGCATCGCCGCGCGCGTCTGCACCTGGCCTTCGCGGATCGCAAGGCGGTTGGACTCGGCCGCCGCGAGTTGCGGATCGGCCGTGCGTGCCAGCTCGTAGGTCTGCAGGAGGTCTTCGGCGGAGGCCGTGGCCGGCAACAGGGCCGACAGGCTCACGGCTGCGGCGAGGGCGATGACGAGCGGGCGGCGGATCATGCGAGGTCCTTGTCCGTGTTGCGTTTTGTTGAGCCGCCCGCGGTCTGCAGGCGTGTGGGGGTACTGCTTCAGAACTTGAATACCGGGGCGGGGGCCGCACCGGCGAGATAGGGAAGATCGGTTTCGAACAACGATTGGATGCGCGGCGCGTTGACATCGTTGCGCACCAGCACCGCTTCCATCACCGGCGAGCGACCGCGCACGACGAACATGCGGCCGTTCGGCTCCAGCCAGTCGATGAAACGCTGCGGGATCGTGTCCACGGCGCCAGCGACGAGGATCGCGGTGAAGCGGCGCTCGGTGGTCCAGGCGAACGCGTCGCCGACCACGACCTGCACGTTGTCGACCGACTGCTCCGACAGCGCCGCCGAGGCGGCCTGCGCGAGGTCGGCGTGGCGCTCCAGCGCGAGCACGTCGCGGGCGAGGCGGCCTGCGCAACCAGCCAGGTAGCCGGTGCCGGCGCCGATCACGAGCACGTCGTCGGCCGGATCCAGCGCGAGCGCCTGCAGGGCGCGGCCCTGCAGGACCGGCTTCATCGTGAATTCGCCATGGGCCAGCGGCAGCGCGAGGTCGGCGTAGGCCAGGTTGCGATGCGCCACGGGCAGGAAGGCTTCGCGCGGCAGCGTCGCCATCACATCGAGCACGCGGCCATCAAGCACGTCCCAGGGACGCACCTGCTGCTCGACCATCAATTCGCGTGCCTTGTTGTAATCCATGGGGTTCATCGGGGGCTGACTCGTGCGCGGAAGACCGCGAATTGTACCGGGAATACCGCTGCCGGCCTTTGCGGGCGCGGCGCACAGGATGGCCGCGGCCCCAAGTCAGACTGAGTGCCAGAAGTAACCAAGACGGATGTCATCGACGCGACCGACCGCTTGCGGCGGGCTTGCCGGCCGCGGTGTCGCGCACCTGGTAGGCGCGCAGGAACAGGTCCACGGCCGAGGCCAGATGCGCCTGGATTTCGTTCTCCGCCGGCCCCGGCCCACCGAACACCAGGCACGCGTGCGGTTCGCCCTTGAGCAGGCTGAAAAACTGGCCTGCGGCGCGCGCGACGTCGGGGATCTCCAGCTCGCCGGCCTTGATCCGCCGTTCGAGCAGCGCGGAGAAATCGGACTGCACGCGCATCGGGCCGGCGTCCCAGAACAACTTGGGCAGGCCGGAATTCGACATCTGCGGCGAGCACAGCATGCGATGGCCCGCGACGGCTTCTGGCGCGGTCACCATCGAATAGAACGCGTGGGCGATGTCCATCAGCCGATCGCGCAACGGCGTGTCGGGCGAGGGCTCGAACAGGGAGGACGGCAGCGACAGGTCGCAGTGCGACTCCACCGCGGCGAGGAACAACGCGTCCTTGTCGCCGAAGTGGCTATAGACGGTGAGCTTGGAGACCCCGGCCTCGGCGGCGATCTGGTCCATGCTGGCGCCATCGAAGCCGTGCTGAGTAAACATTCTTTTCGCCGCCTCCAGGATGGCGGCGCGCTTGCCCATGTCCTTCGGACGTCCGGGGCCGGCCGGCTTGGCGGTTGCGCCCTGCGGCGCGGAAGGCTGGCGTGGAGCGGTCATGCGGCAATACTAGACTAATCAGTTTGATATTTATACAGTACCCGCAAGTACATTAATTAACTGCAGGGACCCCCGCAATGCGCAGTCCTTTCCCCGCTGCGTTCCGCCTGTCGGCATGGACGCTGGTCGCCTTTTCCACCTTTCTATTGAGCGCCTGCGGGCGCGATGGCGCGGTCGAGGAAGCCCCGCGCCCGGTCCTGGTCACGCACCCGGTCGCGGCCGACCACACCGCGAGCGCCTTCGCCGGCGACGTGCGGGCACGCGAGGAGAGCCCGCTTTCGTTCCGCGTCGGCGGCAAGCTCGTCCAGCGCAATGTCGACGTCGGCGACCACGTGCGCGCCGGCCAGGTATTGGCGATGCTCGATCCGGGCGACCTGGAGGCGCAGGCCCGCGCCGCGAAGGCGCAACTGGCCGCCGCCGAAGCCGAACTGGGCCGCGCCCGCGCCGATCAGGCGCGCTTCGCGAAGCTGGCGAACGAGCAGTTGGTGAGCCGATCCACCCTCGACGCCCAGAACGCCGCGGCCACCGCCGCGCAGGGCCAGGTGAATGCCGCCCGCGCCGAGGTCGAAGTCGCGAGCAACCAGGCCGCCTATTCGCAATTGCGCGCCACGCGCGACGGCGTGATCGCCGCGCGCCAGGCCGAAGCGGGGCAGGTCGTGGCGGCCGGGCAATCGGTGTTCACGCTTGCCGCCGACGGCGTGCGCGAGGTCGCGTTCGCGCTGCCCGAAACCATGGCCGGCAAGGTCAAGGCCGGCCAGCCGGTGCAGGTCGAAGCATGGTCGCGCCCCGGCCAGCGCTGGAACGGCCGCATCCGTGAAATCTCCCCCGCGGCCGATCCGGCGTCGCGCACGTTCGCCGCGCGCGTTACCGTCGATGCGCCGGCCGGCGCGATCGACCTCGGCCAGAGCGCCCGCGTCTATCTCCCCACCGACGACCGCGGCGGCCTGAGCGTGCCGATCGCCGCGCTCCAGCGCGAGAACGGCAAGGCGTCGGTGTTCGTCGTCGACATGAAGACCTCCACCGTTAAGCTGCGCCCGGTGCAGGCCGGCGCGTTCGGCGAGGACCGCGTGCCGGTGCAGGGCGAACTCGCCGCGAACGAGTGGATCGTCGCTGCCGGCGGTCACCTGCTGCGCGACGGGCAGAAGGTGCAGCCGGTCGATCGGGAAAATCGCCCGATCAAGAACAACTGAGCGAAGCCAGTGCGGGCGACGCGCTGATGCAAGCAGCGCGCGACACCCGCACGGCACGCATGCCCTTCCCCCGCTCGCGGGGGAAGGGGACGGGATGGGGGGCAGCGCCGGTCGCGTTCGACGAAGCCGGCGCAGCACCCCACCCCTCACCCCAACCCTCTCCCGCACGCGGGAAAGGGGACAAGCAGACGAGCTGACGCCTGATGCGCTTCAACCTCTCCGAATGGGCGCTGCGCCATCGCAGCCTGATCATCTACGCGATGCTGGTGATGGCCATCGCCGGCACGTTCTCGTACCTGCGGCTGGGTCGCAGTGAGGATCCGGCCTTCACCTTCAAGGTGATGGTCATCCGCACGCTGTGGCCCGGCGCGACCGCCGAGGAAACCTCGCGCCAGGTCACCGAGCGCATCGAAAAGAAGCTGATGGAAACCGGCCAGTACGAGTTCATCCGCTCGTACTCGCGCGCGGGCGAATCGCAGGTGATCTTCGTCGCGCGCGATTCGCTGCGTTCGAAGGACATCGAACCGTTGTGGTACCAGGTGCGAAAGAAGGTCGGCGACATCCGCGCGACCCTGCCCAGCGATGTCGTCGGCCCGTTCTTCAACGACGAGTTCGGCGACACCTTCGGCAACATCTACGCGCTCACCGGCAAGGGTTTCGACTACGCCGTGCTGAAGGACTACGCCGAGCGCGTGCAGCTGCAGCTGCAGAAGCAGCCCGACGTCGGCAAGATCGAGCTGTTCGGCGTGCAGGACGAGAAGGTCTGGGTCGAGCTGTCGAACGTGAAGCTCGCCACGCTCGGCATTCCCGCCGCCGCCGTGCAGCAGGCGCTGGACGAACAGAACGCGATGGTGCCCGCAGGCTTCTTCGAAACCGGCAGCACGCGCGTGGCGCTGCGCGTGGGCGGCAAGTTCAAGTCCGTCGAGGAAATCCGCGAATTCCCGATCCGCGTGGGCGACCGCACGTTCCGTCTTGCCGACGTCGCCGACGTGAAGCGCGGCTTCTCCGATCCACCGGCGCCGCGCATGCGCTTCATGGGCGAGGACGCCATCGGCATCGGCGTCGCGATGAAGCAGGGCGGCGACATCCTCAAGCTCGGCAAGACGCTGGAAACGCAGTTCGCGCAACTGCAGGACACGCTGCCGGCCGGCATGGAACTGCGCAAGGTCGCCGACCAGCCCGCCGCCGTTACCGAATCGGTCGGCGAGTTCGTGCGCGTGCTGTCCGAAGCCGTGGCCATCGTGCTGCTGGTGAGCTTCTTCTCGCTTGGCCTGCGCACCGGTTTCGTCGTCGCGCTGTCGATCCCGCTCGTGCTCGCGATGACCTTCGCCGTGATGGACCTGTTCGGCGTCGGCCTGCACAAGATCTCGCTCGGCGCGCTCGTGCTCGCGCTCGGCCTGCTGGTGGACGACGCGATCATCGCGGTGGAGATGATGGCCATCAAGATGGAGCAGGGCTTCAGTCGCCTGAAGGCTGCGGCGTTCGCGTGGGATTCCACCGCGTTCCCGATGCTCACCGGCACGCTCATCACCGCTGCCGGCTTCCTGCCGATCGCCACCGCGAAGTCGAGCACCGGCGAATACACGCGCTCGCTGTTCGAAGTGGTGACCATCGCGCTGCTGGTGTCGTGGATCGCGGCGGTTGCGTTCATTCCGTACCTCGGCGACAAGCTGCTGCCCGATTACGGCCACGCGGCCAAGCCGCTCAAGCCTGGATCGATTGCGTACCGCTGGCATGAATTCCGCGAACGCATCGCCAGCCGGTTCCCGAAATTGCACGACTACATCGCGCCCAAGCCGCCCATCGACGGCCATGCGCACGATCCGTACGGCACGAAGTTCTACGTGAACTTCCGTCGCTGGGTAACGTTCTGCGTGCGTCGCCGCTGGCTGGTGATCGCGGTGACGGCGGCGGCGTTCGTGCTGTCCATCGTCATGTTCCGCTTCGTGCCGCAGCAGTTCTTCCCCGATTCCACGCGACCTGAACTGATGGTCGACATGGAACTGGCCGAAGGCAGCTCGCTGCGCGCGACGACCGAGCAGGCGCAACGCTTCGAGCAGATCCTGAAGCAGAACAAGGATCTGGCGAACTTCGTCGCGTACGTCGGCACCGGTTCGCCGCGTTACTACCTGCCGCTCGACCAGCAGCTGCCCGCAGCGAACTTCGCCCAGTTCGTGCTGACGCCGAAGAACCTGGAAGCGCGTGAGGAAATCCGCACGTGGCTGATCGATGACGTCTTCCAGAAATTCCCCGAACTGCAGATGCGCGTGACGCGCCTGGAGAACGGCCCGCCGGTCGGGTATCCGGTGCAGTTCCGCGTGTCGGGCGAGCACATCGACCAGGTGCGGAAGATCGCCTACCAGGTGCGCGAGAAGATCCGCGAGAACCCGCACGTGGTGAACGTCAACCTGGACTGGGACGAGCCGAACAAGGTCGTGCGCCTGATCGTCGACCAGGAGCGCGCCCGCGCGCTGGGCGTGAGTTCGGCGCGGCTGTCGCAGTTCCTGTCCAGTTCGTTGTCGGGCTCGCACATCAGCACGTACCGCGAAGGGAATGAACTGATCGAGATGCTGCTGCGCGGCCCGGCCGAGGAGCGACTTCGCCTCGACATGCTTGGCAGCCTGATGGTGCCGACCGAAAGCGGCGCAAGCGTGCCGCTCACGCAGATCGCGACGCTGGATTACGGCTTCGAGGAAGGCATCATCTGGCATCGCGACCGCCAGCCGACGATGACCGTGCGCGCCGACATCTACGACGGCACGCAACCGGCGACGGTGACGGCGCAGATCTCGCCGACGCTCGACGGCCTGCGTTCGAAGCTGCCGTACGGCTATTCGATCGATATCGGCGGCAGCGTGGAGGATTCCGCGCGCGGCCAGAAATCCATCGCCGCCGGCATGCCGCTGTTCGTGTTCGTCGTGTTCACGCTGCTGATGCTGCAGCTGCGCAGCTTCTCGCGCAGCTTCATGGTGCTGTTGACCGCGCCGCTGGGCCTGATCGGCGTAACGCTGTTCCTGCTGGTGTTCCGCGTGCCGTTCGGCTTCGTCGCGATGCTGGGCACCATCGCGCTCGCCGGCATGATCATGCGCAACTCGGTGATCCTGGTGGACCAGATCGAGCACGACATCGGCGAAGGCGCCGCGCCGTGGCAGGCGATCGTCGAGGCCACGGTGCGTCGCTTCCGCCCGATCGTGCTGACCGCGCTCGCGGCGATCCTCGCGATGATCCCGCTGTCGCGCAGCGCCTTCTTCGGACCGATGGCGGTGGCGATCATGGGCGGCCTGACGGTGGCGACGTTCCTGACGCTGCTGTTCCTGCCGGCGCTGTACGCGGCGTGGTTCCGGGTGAAGGCGCCGGAGGCGGCGTAACCGCGACGCGGTGGCAGGAAACGAAAAGGGCGCGCCTCCGGGCGCCCTTCTTGTTACTGCTTCGGTGCAACGCTCCACGGCGGTGGTGGCGCCGGAATCGGGTGCTCGAGATCGAACTCGATGCGCACTTCGCGACCGGGGCGGGTGAGTTCGTAGGTGAAGCGCTCGTGCGGTTCGATTTCCATCGCCCACACGTTCGACACCGACGTGGCGCGGTCCTCGCGCGCGAACAGCGCCTTCGATGCGGCGTCGGCCGGGAATTCCTGCCGCTCCTCCGTGCCCATGTCGAGGGTGTCGCCGCCGTACTGGCTCAGTTCGGCCTCAGTGCCGTCCTCGTGGCGATGGTCGTGCTTCAGGCGCAGCCCCGTCGGGGTGCGCGTGAGTACCCAGGTGCGCGAACGATCGCTGCCGACGAAGAACGGGATGCGGATGGTGTCGCGGCTGCATTCGCGCACGTGCATGGTCAGCGCCTTGCCGGCCAGCGGATTATCGGGGGTGGGCGGGCGATCGGCGACGATGCGGCCGGCGAACGCCTGGCCGCAAAGCGCGGCGACGCGCTGGAAAAACACGTCCTGCGCGGCCGAACTGCCGGCATCGGGCGTGGAACCGCAGGCGGACAGGCCGAGGGCGAACGCGAAAACGAGGGCGGTGCGTGGGCTCATGGGCGCCCAAGCTAGCCCGAAGCACGTGAAGCCGGCAATGCGACCTCGGCCCAGTAACGCCGAATCGCGCCCGCCGTCTCAGTCGCGCATCACCACCGGCTGGCATTCCAGTTCGAGCTGCTCCAGCACCGCGACCATCGCCGCCTGCGTGGACACGCCGCGGCCGGCCGGCGCGAGATCCGCCGTGAACACGCCCGCCGCAAGCGCGCCATCGACCGCCTTCTCGACACAGCGCGCTTCCGACTCTAGGCCCAGCGAATGCCGCAGCAGCATCGCTGCACTGAGGATCGTCGCGTACGGGTTGGCGACGCCGCGGCCGGCGATGTCGGGCGCCGAGCCGTGGATCGGCTCGTACAGTCCCACGCGCCCTTCGCCCAGCGACGCCGAAGGCAGAAGCCCAAGCGATCCGGCCAGCATCGAGGCCTCGTCGGTGAGGATGTCGCCGAACATGTTCTCGGTGACGATCACGTCGTACTCACGCGGTCGCGAGAGCAGGTGCATCGCCATCGAATCGACCAGCTGGTGCTCCAGCGTGACATCCGGAAACTCGTCGCGAACCACGCGCGTCGTCACTTCGCGCCACAGCCGCGAGGTCTCCAGCACGTTGGCCTTGTCGACGGAAGTCACGTGGCCGCGCCGGCTGCGCGCGAGCGTGCACGCGCGACGCACGACGCGCTCGATCTCCTCGACGCTGTATTCGCACAGGTCGCTCGCCGACGTCGCGGTGCGCTGCTTCTGGCCGAAATACACGCCGCCGGTGAGTTCGCGCACGACGATCAGGTCCACGCCCGTGAGCAGGTGCGGCTTGATCGGCGAAGCGCCGAGTGCGGCCGGATGCGGCTTCACCGGGCGCAGGTTCGCGTACAGGCCCAGCGCCTTGCGGATCGCGAGAAGGCCCTGTTCCGGCCGCACCTTCGCGCCCGGATCGGACCACTTGGGCCCGCCCACGGCGCCGAGCAGCACGGCATCTGCGCGCTTGGCGGCATCGAGCGTCCGTGCCGGCAGCGGCTCGCCGGTAGCGTCGATGGCCGCGCCGCCGATGAGTTCATGCGTGAAGTGGAACTCGTGCCCGTAACGTTGCCCGACGGCACGCAGCACCTGCACCGCGGCGGCGGTGACTTCCGGGCCGATGCCGTCGCCCGGCAGAACGACGATCTCAGCTTGCATGGCGGAACTCCTGGGTTTGGCGTTGTTGTTCGAACTGCGAAATGGCCGGCGACTGCTTCAGCAGGAAGCCGAGCTGGTCGACGCCTTCGAGCAGGCAGGTCTGCGCGAACGCATCCAGCGGGAACTGCACGCGGCGCCCGTCGGGCAGCGTGACGCTGCGTTGCGCGACATCGATGCGCAGCTCCACGCCAGGCTGTTCGAGCAGTTCGTCGACGATGGCTTCATCTAGCACGATCGGCAGCAGGCCGTTCTTCAGCGCATTGCTGCGGAAGATGTCGGCGATCTCCGCGCTGATCACCGCGCGCAGGCTGAGGTCGGTCAGTGCCCACGGCGCGTGCTCGCGCGAGGAACCGCAGCCGAAATTGCGGCCGGCGACGAGGATCCGCGCGCCGATGTTCTCGGCGCGATTGAAGGGGAACTCGGGGTTCGGCGAACCGTCCGGCAAACTGCGCCAGTCGTTGAACGCGTGCTTGCCCAGACCTTTGCGTTCGGTCGTGGTGAGGAAGCGCGCGGGGATGATCTGGTCGGTGTCGATGTTGCGTTCGCGCAGGACGACGGTGCGCGATACGACTTCGGTCAGCGGCTGCATCAGGCGGTCTCCAGCTCGGCGGCCGCGTGCGGCGCGGCTTCGGTGGTGAGGTACGGGCGCGGGTCGGTGATCTCGCCGGCCACCGCGCAGGCGGCCGCGGTAGCCGGCGAGGCGAGCACGGTGCGCGCGCCCTTGCCCTGACGACCTTCGAAATTGCGGTTGCTGGTGGATACCGCCAGCTGCCCGGCGCCGACGATGTCGCCGTTCATGGCGATGCACATCGAGCAGCCGGGGTCGCGCCATTCCGCGCCGGCATCACGCACGATGCGATCGATGCCTTCGCGCTCGGCATCGCGCTTGACCTGCTCCGAGCCGGGCACCACGAGCATGCGCACGCGCGGATGCACGCGGCGGCCGCGCAGCACGCTGGCGGCTTCGCGCAGGTCCGACAGTCGCGAGTTCGTGCAGCTGCCGACGAACACCACGTCGACGGCGCGGCCGGCGATCGCGGCGTTCGCATCCCAGCCCATGTAGTCGCGCGCCTTCGTTTCGTCCGCATCGCCGCTGCCGGGCACGCGTGCACTGATCGGCGCGACCTGGCCCGGGTGCGTGCCCCACGTGACGGTCGGCTGGATATCGCGCGCATCAATGCGCACCTCGCGGTCGAACGGCGCGCCTTCGTCGGTGCGCAGTTCCTTCCACACTGCGACCGCGGCCTCGAACGCTTCCCCTTGCGGCGCCCGCGGACGGCCGCGCAGGTAATCGAAAGTGACTTCGTCCGGCGCGATCAGCCCGGCGCGCGCGCCGGCTTCGATCGACATGTTGCACACCGTCATGCGCTGCTCCATCGACAACGATCGGATCGCGCTTCCGCGGTACTCGATGACGTGGCCCGTGCCGCCGTTGACGCCGATCACGCCGATAACGTGCAGGATCAGGTCCTTCGCGCCGACGCCCGGCGCGAGTTCGCCGTCGATGGTGATCGCCAGCGTCTTCGGCTTGCGCTGCAGCAGGCATTGCGTGGCGAGCACGTGGCCGACCTCGCTGGTGCCGATGCCGAACGCGAGCGCGCCGAACGCGCCGTGAGTGGCCGTGTGGCTGTCGCCGCAGACGATGGTCTGGCCGGGTTGGGTGAGGCCGAGCTCCGGCCCCATCACGTGCACGATGCCGCGCTGCGGGCTGTCGTAATCGAACAGCTCCACGCCGAAGCGCGCGCAGTTCGCGCGCAACGTGTCGACCTGCGCACGTGCTTCATCGTTCACGTAAGGACGCTGCCCGTTCCCGGTGGCCGGCAAAGTCGGTGTGGAATGGTCGAGCGTGCCCTTGGTGCGCTCGGGCCGGCGCACCGGCAGGCCGCGCGCGTCGAGTTCGGCGAAGGCCTGCGGCGAGGTCACTTCGTGGATCAGGTGCAGGTCGATGTAGAGGATCGCCGGCGCCGCCTCGGATTCGGGCGTGACGACGTGGGCGTCCCACAGTTTGTCGAACAGGGTTTTCGGTTGGCTCGTCATTGACTTGGCTTTCTGTAATGAGGTCAGGCGATCGCCGCGGCGCGCGTGTCCGTGGCCTGCGCGCGCGTGCGCTGCAGGCGGTTGGCGATGTCGAGCCACGCGAGCGCGCTGGCTTCGAGGATGTCGGTGCTGGTGCCCGAGCCGGTGAACTCGCGCCCGTCCACGCGCGCGATCACCTGCGCCTGGCCTTGGGCGTCATCGCCCGTCGTGACGTTGGAGACCTGGTAGCTGTCGATCTCCAGCGCGATTCCGGTGGCGCGCGCGAGGGCCGCGAACAGCGCATGCACGGGGCCATCGCCGACGGCAGCCTCGCTCACCGAAGCGCCCTCGGCATCGACGAGTTGCACGCTCGCCGTCGGCAGGCTGTCCTGCGCGACGCCGGTGCTGACGTGGAAACGCGCCAGGCGGTGCCCGCGAGCCGCGCGTGCGTCGGCGCCGAGCACCAGCGCTTCCAGGTCCGCGTCGAACACTTCACGCTTCTTCTCGGCCAGCGACTTGAAGCCGGCGAAGACCGCGTTGAGCTGCGCCTCGGGCAACGTGAAGCCCAGCGCCTGCAGGCGGTCGCTCAGCGCGGCGCGGCCGCTGTGGCGGCCCATCACCATCTGCGACTGCGCCCAGCCGACGTCTTCCGGTCGCATGATCTCGTACGTGCCGCGATGCTTGAGCATGCCGTGCTGGTGGATGCCTGACTCGTGCGCGAACGCGTTCTGCCCGACCACGGCCTTGTTCCGCTGCACCGCCATGCCGGTGATGCGCGAGAGCAGGCGCGAGGTGGGAACCAGGCGTCGCGTGTCGATGCGCGTGTGCGCGCCGTAGTACTCGCCGCGCACGCGCAAAGCCATCACCAGCTCCTCCAGCGCGCAGTTGCCTGCGCGCTCGCCGATGCCGTTGATCGTGCATTCGACCTGCCGCGCGCCGCCTTCGATCGCGGCCAGCGAGTTCGCCACCGCCAAGCCAAGGTCGTTGTGGCAGTGCGCGCTGAACACCGCTTCGTTCGCGCCGGCGACGCCCGATTCGACGACGGACGCACGCAGGTACTCGAAGAGCGTGCGGATCTCGCTCGGCGTGGTGTAACCGACGGTGTCGGGAATATTGAGCGTGCGCGCGCCGGCCTGCACCGCGGCAATGCAGACCTGCGCGAGGAAGTCGGGCTCGGTGCGCAGCGCGTCCTCGGCGGAGAACTCGACGTCGTCGACGTGGCGCTTGGCCAGTTCGACCGCCATGACGGCACGTTCGATCACCTGCTCGCGCGTCAGCCCCAGCTTGTGCTCGCGATGCAGCGGGCTGGTGGAGATGAACACGTGGATGCGTGGATGCACGCCGCCGTCGAGTGCGCGCGCGCAGGCTTCGATGTCGCCGACGTGGCAGCGCGCCAGCGTCGCGACGGTTGCGCCGCGCACCTCGCGCGCGATGGCGCGAACCGCGTCCATGTCGGCTTCCGAACTCGCCGGGAAGCCCGCTTCGATCACGTCGACACCCAGCTCGGCGAGCGCGTGCGCGAAGCGGAGCTTCTGCGGCGCGGTCATGCTGCAGCCGGGCGATTGCTCGCCGTCGCGCAGGCTGGTGTCGAAGATCCGTACTCGGGCGGCGGGGTCGTTCATGCGGTGAGCTCCTCGTGGTCGCGCGCGACGACGGCGGCGCGCGGCTTGGATGGGAAAGCAGGATTCAGGGTCGCGATGGCGGGCTCCAGCGCGGGTGCGGGCATCGCATCGCGATGGCGGCGACGCGGCCGGCGCGGCGCCCGTGGGCGCACGTCGGACAGCAGTTGCGCGAGCACGACCGCGTCGACGTTTCCGCCGGACACGACGGCGCACTTGCGCTTGCCGGCGATGCGACGCCCGGCGGCGAGCGCCAGCGCGCCTGCGCCTTCGGCGATGACGTGCTCTTCGAGCGCGAGGCGCACCAGCGTTTCGCGCAGTTCGGCCTCGCGCACGACGACCACGTCGTCGAGCAGCTCGGCGAGCAGGCGCTGCGTGAGATGGCCGGGTTCCTTCACGCGCACGCCGTCGGCGAGCGTCGCGACCGGATCGCGCGGCGTGCGGTCGCCACGCAACGCGCGCAGCATCGAATCGACGCCCTCGACCTGCGCGCCGATCACGCGAACGCCCTGCGACTTCAAGGCCAGCGCAACCCCGGACGCGAGCCCGCCGCCGCCGATCGGCACGAGCACGACGTCCGGCGCGAGCGCGGCCAGCTCCAGCCCTACCGTGCCTTGGCCGGCAATCACGTCGGCGTCGTCGAACGCGGACAGCACGCGGTAGCCGTTCTGCTCGGCCAGCTCTGCGGCAAAGGCTTTCGCTTCGTCGTAGGTGTCGCCATGCAGGCGCACGGTCGCGCCCCAATGCGCGACGCCGGCGATCTTTGTCTGCGGCGCGTTGCGCGGCATCACGGTGATCGCGTTGACGCCCAGGCGATACGCGGCCCACGCCAGGCCCTGCGCGTGGTTGCCGGCGGAGGCGGCGATCACCGGTCGATGATCGCCGCGTTCGCGCGCCGCGAGCAGCGCGTTGAGCGCGCCGCGCACCTTGTATGAGCCGGTGCGCTGCAGGTTCTCCAGCTTCAGCCAGCAGCCGAAGCGCTCCGCATGATGCAGCGGCGTCGCCGGCAGGTAGCGACGCAGACGCGCCTGTGCCGCGAGCACGTCGGCCGCGGTGACGCGTACGTCGGTGGGTACGTCGCCGTCCATGTCAGACGGCCGTCAGCCAATGCGTGTACGACGACTCTTCGCCGCGAACGACGCGACCGTACAGCGCCTGCAGCTCGCGCGTGATCGGGTTGTCGCCGAACTCGCGCCGGTCGAGCGCGCTGATCGGCGCGATCTCCGCCGCGGTGCCGCAGACGAAGACTTCGTCGGCATCCAGCAGTTCGTGATGCGTGACCGGGCGCGACTGCGCGCCGCTCAGCGCGATCACGCTGTCGCGCGTGATCCCGGGCAGCGCGTCGCGATGCGACACGGCCGTGACGTCGCCGCCGCGCACCATGAACACGTTGGCGCCGGTGCACTCGACGACGTAACCGTCCTCGTCGACGAACAGCGCTTCGTCGAAGCCGCGCAGGCGCGACTCGCGCTTGGCGAGGATCGAGTTGATGTACGCGCCGCACAGCTTCAGCGGCGGCAACGACGAGGCCGGATTGCGCTTCCACGGCGACACCGTCAGGCGCGAACGCTTGCCGTTGAGGTGCACGACGGTGGGCAGCGTCATCACCATGAAGTGCTGGCTCAGGCCCGGCACGTCGAGGCCGACGGTGACGCCGTCGGCACCGTTGCCCAACCACGTCAGCGGGCGCACGTACGCATCGCGATGGCCGTTGGCGCGCAGCGTCTGCAGCGTCGCTTCGAACGCAGCATCGACGTCGAAGTCGATGCCGAGCAGGTCGGCGCCCTTGCGCATGCGTTCCAGGTGCTCGGGCAGGCGGAACACGGCCGCGCCATCGCGCGTGGCGTAGCTGCGGATGCCTTCGAACACGCCGGTGCCGTAATGCATCGCGTGCGTGGTCAGCGGCGCGTGCGGCGTATCGGCGGCGGTCAGTTCGCCGTCGAACCACAGCAGCGGCATGCCCGGACGGCGCGCTTCGTCGCGCAGCTCGATGGGCTTGCCCGCGGGTTGTCGCGAGGCGATGGCTTCGGGTGCGATCACCGACATGGCGACACCTCCACCGCGAGGCAGTCGTAGAGCTTCTCGAGCTGGTGCTGCAGGTTGGCTTCGTCGCGTTCGCCTTCGACGGTCAGCCGCAGGTACCAGCGGTCGCCATCGGCCTGCGCTTCGCCATCGACGGCGAGCGGGCGGAAACCGCGGCGTTCGGCCGCGCCCAGTACCCGCGACAGCGCGCCTTCGGCCTGACGGAGCGTGAGATCAAGCTGGTATCGCATGGCGGGGATCCTCGGTGGGGGTGGGTTCGTTCGACGCGCCAGCCTCAAGCTCCGGATCGAGCATCTGCGCGTTGTTGTGGTTGGGCGGCACCAGCGGCCACACGTTCGCGGCCTGGTCGATGGCGACGTGCAGCAGCGCCGGGCCGTCGGTGGCGAGCAGCGCCTGCAGGGCGGCTTCGACGGATTCGGCGCGATCGACGTGCAGCGCCTGCACGCCGAACGCCGCCGCGACCGCGCCGAAGTCGGGGTTGTCGGACAGGTCGATCTCGGAATAGCGTCGGTCGAAGAACAGCTCCTGCCACTGGCGCACCATGCCGAGCGCCTGGTTGTCGAGCAGCACGATCTTCACCGGCAGACCATAGCGGCGCAGCGTCGCCAGCTCCTGCACGTTCATCAGGAAGGACCCATCGCCGCTGACGCACACGACCGGCGCGTCGGGCGATTGCAGTTGCGCGCCGATCGCCGCCGGCAGGCCGAAGCCCATCGCACCGAGCGCGCCGCTGGTGAGGTGCTGGCGCGGCGTACCGAAGCGCCAGTGCTGCGCGACCCACATCTGGTGCTGGCCGACGTCGCAGGCGACGATCGCGTTGGGCGCCAGTTCCGACAGGCGCTTCAGCAGCGCCGGCGCGTACACGGTGTCGCCCGGGGCGTCGTATCGCGCGGCGAATTCGTGCATGCGTTGCTGGCAGGTCGCGCGCCATTCGCGCCGCGCCGCGCCGTTGCGGCCGTGCAGGTGCGCGGCGCAGGGCAGGGTGAGCGCGGTCAGCGTGCGGCGGATGTCGCCACACACGGCGGCATCGGCGTGGCGGAGCTTGCCGATCTCGCACGCGTCCAGGTCCATGTGGACGACGCGCGCGTTCGGCGCGAACTCCGCCAGCTTGCCGGTGGCGCGATCGTCGAAGCGCGCGCCGACGACGATCAGCAGATCGCTTTCCTGCACGGCCAGGTTCGCCGCGCGGCTGCCGTGCATGCCGAGCATGCCGAGGTTCAGCGCGTGGTTCGACGGCAACGCGCCCAGTCCCTTCAGCGTCAGCACGGTCGGGATCTGGGTGGCGTCGACGAACGTCCGGAAGGCCTGCACCGCATCGCCCAGCGCGATGCCGCCGCCGCCATAGACGACGGGCTTCTTCGCCTGCGAGATCATCGCGAGCGCCGCGTGCAGCGAGGCGTCCTTCGGCGCGGGCACGTCGTCGATCTCCGCCGGCACGTGCAGCGGAAGATGCGACGCGTCGCCGACCTGCACGTCCTTGGGCAGGTCGATCAGCACCGGGCCCGGACGGCCCGAGCGCGCGATGCGGAACGCCTCGGCGACGACATTCGGCAGTTCGTCGACGCGGCGCAGCAGGAAGCTGTGCTTCACGATCGGCATCGTCATGCCGAACACATCCAGTTCCTGGAACGCGTCGGTGCCCATCAGCGGCGTGGCGACCTGCCCGGTGATGATCACCATCGGCACCGAATCGAGCATCGCGTCGGCGATGCCGGTGACCAGGTTCGACGCGCCCGGACCGGACGTCGCCACGCATACGCCCACGCGCCCGCTGGCCCGCGCATACCCGTTCGCCGCGAAGGCCGCGCCCTGTTCGTGGCGGACCAGCACGTGCCTGAGCTGCGATCCGTGCAGCGCATCGTAGAAGGGCATGATCGCACCGCCCGGGTAGCCGAAGAGCGTGTCCACGCCTTCGGCCGCCAGGGCCTGCACCAGCCAGCGGGCACCGTTCATCACGCGGCCTCTGTCTGCGCCTGGCGCTTTTCGGCTGCGGCAGGCGCGGCCTGCGGCGCGGTCGAAAGCCACTTCATGTTCGCGCGAAGCTTCTTGCCGACCGCTTCGATCGGATGCGTCAGGTCGCCTTCCTTCAGCGCCTTGTAGTTCGCGTTGCCCGCGGCGTATTCGGCGATCCACTGGCGCGCGAACGTGCCGTCCTGGATCTCGGCGAGGACCTTCCTCATCTGCGCGCGCGTGTTGTCGTCGACCACGTAGGTGCCGCGCGTGAGCGCGCCGTACTGCGCGGTCTCGCTGATGAACTCGTGCATGCGCGTGATGCCGCCTTCGTAGAACAGGTCGACGATCAGCTTCAGCTCGTGCAGGCACTCGTAGTACGCGACCTCCGGCTGGTAGCCGGCTTCGACCAGCGTTTCCCAGCCGGCCTGCACCAGCTTGGTCGCGCCGCCGCACAGCACGGCCTGCTCGCCGAACAGGTCCGTTTCGGTTTCTTCCTTGAAGGTGGTGCGGATCGCGTTCTGGCGCGCACCGCCGATGCCGGCGCAGTAGGTCAGCGCAAGCTGCTCGGCGTTTCCGCTCCTGTCCTGGTAGACGGCATAGACCGACGGGACGCCGCGGCCGATCTCGTATTCGCGACGCACCAGCGCGCCCGGGCCCTTCGGCGCGACGAGCACGACGTCCAGGTCCTCGCGCGGTGTGATCTGCCCGTAATGCACGTTGAAGCCGTGCGCGAACAGCAGGCACGCGCCCTGCGCGATGTTCGGCTCGATCACTTCGCCATAGAGCTGCGGCTGCACCATGTCGGGCGTGAGCACGGCGACGAGTTCGGCGTCCTTCACCGCCTCGCTGGGCGACTTCACGGTGAAGCCGTCGGCCTTCGCCTTGATCTCGGTCGGGCCGCCCGGACGCAGTCCAACGGTGACGTCGAAGCCGGAATCGCGCAGGTTCAATGCATGCGCGCGGCCCTGGCTGCCGTAACCGACGATGGCGACGCGGGGTTTTTGCTGGGTGGTCATGATCGTGTCCGTAGTGGATGGAGGGCGGTGCGGAGGGTCAGGCGAGGAACAGTTCCTTCGTTTCTTCGGGCGTCACGGGCGCTTCCTCGATGAACTGCACGGGGATGTCGCGGGACTTCGCGCGGGCCGCATCGAGCGGGCCGGGCGCCGTGACCGCGCCGCGCGAAGCCGAACTCACCTGCGCGGCGTATTTCGCGAGCACGCCGGTGGCCACGCGCGGCGTGATGCGTGCCGTGGGGCGCGTGCGCAGGTCGGCATCGACGTCGATGCGGCGCGTCTTCACGTCGATGCGCACGCGATCGCCGTCGCGCAGCTTCGCGATCGGGCCGCCGCGCGCGGCTTCGGGCGAGATGTGGCCGACCATGAAGCCGTGCGTCGCGCCGCTGAAGCGGCCGTCGGTGATCAGTGCGACATCGTTGCCCAGGCCCTGTCCGACGAGCGCGGCGGTTACGGCGAGCATCTCGCGCATGCCCGGGCCACCCGCGGGGCCTTCGAAGCGGACGACGACGACGTCGCCCGCGCGGATCTGGCGCGCCTGCACGGCGTTGAACGCGGCTTCTTCCGAATCGAAGACGCGCGCGGTTCCCTCGAAGTGCTCGATGCCGTGGCCGGCGAGCTTGAGGATGCAGCCTTCCGGCGCGAGATCGCCGTAGAGGATCGAATAGCCGCCACGCGGCTTGAACGGATCCGACACCGGACGCACCACGTCCTGCGCGCGCGGTGCGGGCACGTCGTCGAGTTCGGCGAAGAAGCTGCGGCCGGTGACGGTCGGAATGTCCTCGATCAGCCCCGCGGCACGCAGTTCGCGCGCGACCAGCGCCGCGCCGCCCATCTCGAACATTTCCGCGGCGGTGTAGCGCCCGCCGGGCTTGAGGTCGGCGATCACGGGCGTGCGCGCGGCGGCTTCGAATTCCTCCAGGTCGAACGCGACGCCGGCTTCGTGCGCGATCGCCAGCAGGTGCAGTGCGGCGTTCGTCGAACCCGCGGTGGCCGAGACCGCGCACGCAGCGTTGCGCAGCGCTGCGGGAGAGAGGATCTCGCGCGGTCCCGGACCACCGTTGCGCAAACGCTGCATCGCCAGCGCGCCGCAGGCCCGCGCGGCGGCGGGCTTGTCGGCATGCACGGCGGGAATGTCGTTGAGTTGCAAAGGCGACAGGCCGAGGAAAGTCAGCACCATCGCCATCGTGTTCGCGGTGAATTGCCCGCCGCACGCGCCCGCGCCCGGACAGGCATGCGACTCGATGCGATGCAGTTCGGCATCGTCGATGCGGCCGGCCGAATGCGCGCCGACGGCTTCGAACACGTCCTGCACCGTCAGGGGCTTGTCGCTCGCGTCCTTGCGGCAATGGCCGGGCAGGATGGTGCCGCCGTAGAGGATCACCGTCGGGATATCGAGCCGCGCCGCCGCCATCGCTGCCGCCGGGATCGTCTTGTCGCAGCCGACGAGCAGCACCATCGCATCGAGGCAATGGCCGTTCACGGCGAGCTCGATCGAATCGGCGATGGTCTCGCGCGAAGGCAGCGAGGCGCGCATGCCGTCAGAGCCCATCGCGATGCCGTCGGTCACCGTAATCGTGTTGAATTCGATGGGCGTGCCGCCGTTCTCGATCACGCCCGCGCGCACGTGCTGCGCGAGGTCGCGCAGCGTGTAGTTGCACGGCGAGACGTCCGACCACGTATGCACGACCGCGACCAGCGGCTTGGCGATCGCCTCGTCGCTCAATCCGGTCGCGCGCAGCATGGCGCGTGCGGGAGCGCGTGCGGGGCCCTGCTTGATGGCGTTGCTTCTCACGAACGGCGATCTCCTGGCTGGACGTTCCGCAGGGCGAAAACAAAAACCCCGCGCCGTTTCGGGCGCGGGGTCTTGGGTATCGACCTGGGTGTGTGGTTCTTACTTACACAAACCCGTACTCCGCGCTGGCAAGCCCGGTAATAAGTACGAGTACAAGAATGAGCGAGGCCGCGATGGGCGCGGCCTTCATCAGAAGTGCGATGGCGATGCGACGCGCGTCAGCCTGCGACGCGGCGGCGGCGGAGCGTTGGCCCCGGCCCGATGCGGTCTGCAAGTGGTTGCTGCGCTGCGTCATGGGATCGAGAGAAACACGGCCGGAATGGCCGTGTCAACAGTTTCTTTCGTAACTGCGAAGAAGTGCGGCATGCGCCTCACGCTGAGCGCCCGATGGTTTCGGATGTAACTGCACCGGTACGCAGCGCATCTCGCAGCGCGGCGTAATCGGCGGGCAATCGCTGCGCCGATGCCGGCCGCGCGAGGCATTGCGCGAGCGATGGCGGCACCGGGACTTCGTGCCCGACGAGCGGTTCGACGATGGTGTCGAACTTCGCCGGATGCGCGGTGGCGACCACCGCCCACGGTCGCGAGTCGCCTTGCGACCGGAACGTTTCCAGCACGTGCAGGCCCGCAGCGGTGTGCGGATCGGCGACGACGCCATGGCGTCGAGGCGCCTCGCGCACGACGTCGGTGATCGTCGCATCGTCGACGGTGAATGCGCGAAGCGAACCGCGGAGTTCGTCGTCGTCGGCATGCCAATGGCGAAGGCGCTCGAAGTTGCTCGGCGCACCGACGTCCATCGCGTTGGCGAGCGTCGCTTTCGTCGCGCGTGGCTCGTACGGATCGCCGGCGAAGTAACGAGGCAGCACGTCGTTCGCGTTGCAGGCGAGCACCAGGTCGCCGATCGGAAGCCCCATTCGCCGCGCGACGAACGCGGCGCACGCGTTGCCGAGGTTTCCGGTGGGCACGATGAGGTTGAGCGCTTCCCCGTGCCGGCGTGCGAAATGCAGCGCGGCGTGCGCGTAGTACGCCACCTGCGGCAACAGGCGCCCCAAACTGATGCTGTTGGCCGAGCTGAGCGACACCTCGCGTCGCAGCGCTTCGTCCGACAACGCCTGCTTCGCCATGCGCTGGCAATCGTCGAACGTGCCCTGCACGCGGAACGTGCGCACGTTGTCGCCCCAGCATTCCAGCCCGTGCGCCTGGCGCGGCGACACGCGGCCTTCGGGATACAGGATGACGACGTTGAAGCCATCGCGCCGATGGAACGCCGACGCGACGGCCGCGCCGGTGTCGCCGGAGGTCGCGACGACTATCGTCGTTGGCGCCGCATCCGATGGCCGCAGGCGCGACAAGGCTTCGGCGAGGAAGCGCGCCGCGTAATCCTTGAAGGCGGCGGTCGGTCCGTGGAAAAGTTCGAGCAGGTGATCGCCATTGCCGGTCATCGCGCGCAGCGGCGCATCGAACGAATAGGCGTGCGCGCAGATCGCGGGCAACGCATCGCGCAATGACGACTCGACGAAGTAGGGCGAGAGCACCGTCTGCGCCGTCTGCGCGAGCGTGTCGCCCGGCTCGATATCGACCGTCGGAATGCGTTCGGGAACGTACAGCCCGCCGTCCGGCGCGAGGCCCGCGACGAGCGCGGCATCGATCTGCGTTGGCGGCGTGTTGCCGCGCGTGCTCACGAACTTCATGCGTACGCCCCGGCCGAGATCACGTCCGCGCGCGGGCCCGCGACCGGCGTGACGTACGCGCGCGAACCGTAGCCGGCCGATGCGAACGCGGCCTGCATCGCAGGCGCGGCGGCGTCGGCCTGTGCACGCGAGGCGAACCACGCGAAGGTGCTCGGTCCCGCACCGGAAATGCTGGCACCGAGTGCATCGTGATCGAGCGCCGCGGCCTTCGCTTCGGCGAAGCCGGGAATCAGCGGCGCGCGGCGCGGCTCGACCAGCAGGTCGCGCAGCCCTTCGCGCAACAGCGTCGCATCGCCGCGCTGCAGGCCGGTGAGGAACAGCGCCAGATGCGCGCTCTGTTCGACCACGACGTGCAGCGGATACGGATCGGCGAGCACGGCGCGCGCGCGGCGCGTCTCCAGCACCTGGTCGGGATGCACGACCACCGCATGCAGCCACGATGGAACGTCGAGCGGGATCATGCGCGTCGCGGTGGCCATCACCACGCCGCCGAGCAGCATCGGCGCCACGTTGTCGCCGTGGCGACTGCCGCTGGACACCGATTCGCCGTCGAGTGCGAAGTCGTATAGCGCTTCGCGCGCGAGCGGCGCATCGAGCACGGCATTCGCCGCGACCAGCGCCGCGACGCACGACGCCGCCGAACCGCCCAGGCCCGAGCCGAGCGGGATGCCCTTCTCCAGTTCGAGTTCGAAGCCGTGCGCAAGGCCAAGCTTGTCGCGCAACGCGATCAGCGCCTGTCCGGCGGTGTTGCGCTCGGCCTGCAGCGGCAGCGTGTCGGCGCCTTCGACATCGCCACGAATGGCCGCGATGCGCACGACCGGTTCTTCGATGCGCCGCACGATGGCGACATCGCGCACACCGTCGATGGAGTGGCCGAGCAGATCGAATCCCACGCCGATGTTCCCGACGCTGCCCGGCGCGAAGGCGCGCGCGATGCGGGGCCGGGTTGCGTTGCGCTGTGGATCGATGTCGCCGCTCATGCGTTGACCTCGACGCGCGCTTCGACCGGCGGCGACGACCATGTCGACGACACGCCGAGCGACTGCGCGATGGCGAGCACATCGCCGAAGACGCCCGCGGCGGTGACATCCGGGCCCGCGCCCGGACCCTGCACGACGAGCGGATTCTCCGAGTAGCGACGCGTGCGGAACTGGACGATGTTGTCGGTCAGTCGCGTGTGGCAGCAGGCGTGTTCGGCCGGCAGCGCGACCACGCCGACGCGCGCGACGCCGTCGCGATCGAGCTGCGCGAGATGCCGCAGCGAGCGGCCGTCGCGCGCGGCATCGCGCTGGCGCGCGAGCATCGGCTCGTCCATTTCGCCAAGGCGCGCGAGGAATTCCTCGCGGCCGACTTCGCGCAGTGCCGGCGGCACCAGGTTTTCCACGTCCACATCCTCCAGCGACAGCGCACGACCGGCCTCGCGCGCCAGGATCACGAGTTTTCGCGCGACATCCAGGCCGGACAGGTCGTCGCGCGGATCCGGTTCGGTGTAGCCGAGCGCCTGCGCCTCGCGGACGAGTTGCGAGAACGGCACCGTCCCGTCGAACCGGTTGAACAGCCAGGCCAGTGTGCCCGAGAGCATGCCGTCGATGCCGTGCAGCTCGTCGCCCGTGTCGAGCAGGTTGCGCAGCGTGAGCATCACGGGCAGGCCGGCGCCGACGGTCGCTTCGTAACGGAAACGTCCGCCGCCGCGACGGCTCGCGTCCTGGATGGCGGCGTAATGATCCCACGCGCCGCTGCCGGCCTGTTTGTTCGGCGTGACCACGTGGATGCCGCGCGCGAGCCAGCGCGGGTATTGCGCGGCCACGCGCGGGCTCGCGCTGCAGTCGACGATCAGCGCGTGCGGCAGGTGTTCGCCGCGGACGTGGTCGGCGAAGCGCTCCAGGTCCACCGGCTGCGCGGCGCCGCCTTCGAGCCGCGCGGCGGCATCGGCGGGCTCGACGCCGCGTTCGTCCAGCACCATCGCGCGGCTGTTGGCGATGGCGCGAAGACGCAGGTCGAGGCCCGATCGCCGCCGAAGCTGCGGCAACGCGGCGGACATCTGCACGAGCAACGCGGTGCCGACCTGGCCGGGCCCGATCACGCCCACCGACAACGTCTGCGGCGACAGCCAGAACGCCGCATGAGCGGCGCGCAGGGCACGCGTGGCGTCGTTCGCGCCGATTGCGACGGAGATGTTGCGTTCGCCCGCACCCTGCGCGATGGCGCGCGCGTTGACGCGCGCCTGTGCGAGCCCGCCCAGCAATCGCGCCGCGACGCCCGGCGTGCCGACCATGCCGTCGCCCACCGCCGCGAGCACCGCGATGTCGCGCGTGAGCGTCACGCCCTGCGCCTGCCCGTCGGCGATGGCGTCGGCGAACGCCGCGGCGGCCGCGTCGCGCGCGCGTTCGGCCTGGTCGGCGCGCAATACGCAGCAGATCGAATGTTCGGACGAACCCTGCGAGATCATCGTCACCGACACGCCGGCGCCGCGCAGCGCGCCGAACAGGCGCTCGGCCGCGCCGGGCACGCCGACCATGCCGTTGCCGACCAGTTCGACGATGGCGAGATCGCGCACCAGGCTGAGGCCCTTCACCGGCGTGCCGTCGCGGCCGCTGTCGGGCGCGATCAGCGTGCCCGGCGCTTCGGGCCGCTTCGTGTTGCGGATCCACAGCGGGATGCCGCGCTCCTGCACCGGGGCCATGGTCTGCGGATGCAGCACCTTCGCGCCGAAGTACGCCAGTTCGCAGGCTTCCGCGTAGGACATTGATGGCAGACAGACCGCTTCGGGCACGAGGCGTGGATCGGCGGACAGCACGCCGTCGACGTCCGTCCAGATCGTCAGCGCGTCGGCATCGAACAGGTTGGCGAAGATCGCGGCGGAGTAATCGCTGCCGTTGCGGCCCAGTGTCGTCGCGTGGCCCTGCGCGTCGCGCGCGACGAAGCCGGTGATGACGACATTTCCTTCGGGGTTGCCTGCACGCCACTTTGCGAGGCGCGCGCGGCTCTCGGGCCAGTCCACCGCCATGCCCATTTCGCCCGCGTGCACGACGAGCACATCGCGTGCGTCGAGCCGACGCCACGATGCGGCATCGCCGCCGAGGGCGGCGTGCATCAGGTGCGAGGAGAACACCTCGCCGAAGCCGGGCAGGTCGGCGGCGAAAATCCCCGCATCGGCTTTGCCTGCACCGATCGCATCGAGATGGCGGCGCAGGGTTTCGAATTCGGCATCGAGCGCGGGCTGAAGCGCGAAGTGTCCATCAGGATCGAGCGCCGTTGCGGCATTCGCATGTCGCTCGCGCAGCGCATGAAACGCGGGGTGCCACGCGTCCCTGCGTTGCGCGGTTTCGAGCAGCGCGATCAGCGCATCGGTGACGCCCTGCATCGCCGACACGACGACCACACGCGTGCGGGAAGGGTCGTCCACCAGCGCCGCGGCGGCGCGATAGAGCGAGGCATCGGCAAGACTGCTGCCGCCGAACTTGTGCACATGGCACGGCGGGGCGGAAGGTCGTGAAGCATCGGCGGGCGGCATTGCGGCGGGCTCCTGTTGGGCCCCGCGAACCGTCCGGGTGGCAGGCCTGCGCACCCGGGTCGGGGTGCGGAGGCGTGGTCTTCAGATCACCTGGACACGCCCGTCCGCACCCGCAAGCGAGTGGTACCGGTACCCGTGGTAATCGCAACGACGGCCGCGAACGCCGCGTCGATCGGCGCGGTTCGGTCGGTCTGCGGCAGCGTGTTGCGATGCGTCATGCGCCGAGAAGATCACGCGGTTTCGGGGACTGTCAACTGTTACATACGCAACTGGAGGCCGGTTGGGGCCGCCGACGTGAACAGGGCTGCTGCGCGCGGCGTTGGACCCGCGCGGCGGCGCGTGGTGAAATGCGCGCCGAAGCGGGGGTACCGGTCGGTCGACCGGTTGAGAAAGACCCTTCGAACCTGACGCGGTTGAGACCGCCGTAGGGAAGCTTCGCCGGATGCGATCTGCAGTCGCGTCCGTCGCTGCCCGCTTCGTCCCGGCCCGCGAGGGCGCTCCACAGGACGAACCCAATGAACGCAGTCCCCTCCCAGCTCATCCAGCAGGCCGAACAGCTCTCGGCCGACGTCACCCGCCCGATTCCCGGCTCGCACAAGATCCGTGTCGAAGGCTCGCGTCCGGACATCCGCGTCCCGATGCGCGAGATCGTGCTCGCGAAGACGCCGACCATGTTCGGCGGCGAGGAGAACGCGCCGCTGGCGGTGTACGACACCTCCGGCGCGTACACCGATGCGAACGCGCAGATCGACCTCGCGCGCGGCCTGGCGCCGCTGCGGGCGGAGTGGATCGCCGAACGCGGCGATACCGGCGTGCTGTCGGAGCTGTCGTCGGAATTCGGGCGCAAGCGCGAGCACGATCCGAAGCTCGATGCGGTGCGTTTCCGCAATCGCCCCATGCCGCGCCGTGCGCTGTCCGGCGCGAACGTCACGCAGATGCACTACGCGCGACGCGGCATCGTCACGCCGGAAATGGAGTTCATCGCCATCCGCGAGAACCAGCGGATCGAGGCGATCCGCGAAGCGCACCTGCTGCGCCAGCATGCTGGCGAGAGCTTCGGCGCGAACATCCAGAAGCTGATCACGCCGGAATTCGTGCGCGATGAAGTGGCGCGCGGCCGCGCGATCATCCCCAACAACATCAACCATCCCGAAAGCGAGCCGATGATCATCGGCCGCAACTTCCTCACCAAGGTCAACGCGAACATCGGCAATTCCGCGGTGTCCTCAGGCATCGCCGAGGAAGTGGAGAAGCTGGTGTGGTCGATCCGCTGGGGCGCCGACACGGTGATGGACCTGTCGACCGGCAAGCACATCCATGAAACCCGCGAGTGGATCATCCGCAATTCGCCGGTGCCGATCGGCACGGTGCCGATCTACCAGGCGCTGGAAAAGGTCGATGGTCGTGCCGAGGAACTCAACTGGGAGATCTTCCGCGACACGCTGATCGAACAGGCCGAGCAGGGCGTGGACTACTTCACGATCCACGCCGGCGTGCTGCTGCGCTACGTTCCGCTGACGGCCGGGCGCGTCACCGGCATCGTCTCGCGCGGCGGTTCGATCCTCGCGAAGTGGTGCCTGGCGCACCACAAGGAAAACTTCCTCTACACGCATTTCGAAGAGATCTGCGAAATCATGAAGGCCTACGACGTGGCCTTCTCGCTGGGCGACGGCCTGCGTCCGGGCTCGATCGCCGACGCGAACGACGCGGCGCAGTTCGGCGAACTCGAAACGCTGGGCGAACTGACGAAGATTGCGTGGAAGCACGACGTGCAGACCATGATCGAAGGCCCCGGCCACGTGCCGATGCAGCTGATCAAGGAAAACATGGACAAGCAGCTGCGCGAGTGCGGTGAGGCGCCGTTCTACACGCTTGGCCCGCTGACCACCGACATCGCGCCGGGCTACGACCACATCACCAGCGCGATCGGTGCGGCGATGATCGGCTGGTTTGGCACCGCGATGCTCTGCTATGTCACGCCGAAGGAACACCTTGGCCTGCCCAACAAGCACGACGTGCGCGAAGGGTTGATGGCGTACAAGATCGCCGCGCACGCGGCCGACCTCGCGAAGGGTCACCCGGGCGCGCAGGCGCGCGACAACGCGATGAGCAAGGCGCGTTTCGAGTTCCGCTGGGAAGACCAGTTCAACATCGGCCTGGATCCGGAGCGCGCACGCGAATACCACGACGAAACGCTGCCGAAGGACGCGCACAAGGTCGCGCATTTCTGCTCGATGTGCGGCCCGCATTTCTGCTCGATGAAGATCACGCAGGACGTGCGCGACTACGCGAAGGAACACGGCGTCGACGAGGAAGCCGCGCTCAGCGAGGGCATGGCGGAGAAGTCGGCGGAGTTCCGCGCGCAGGGCGCCCAGGTGTACCGCAAGGCCTGACGATGGCCGTCGGACGGGGAACGAGGTGCGCCCTCGTTTCCCGCCCCGCTCATTCCCGTCCGCCTTCGGCTAGGCTTTGCGCGACCCATTCGAAGGATCGCGACCATGGCGGAGAACCGCATCGGCCTGTTGCGCTGGCGCGTGCAGGCGCGGCGCCATCCGTCGGCGTTCCTGCTTGCGGCGCAGCTGCTGAGCCTCATCCTCTATCCCATCTTCGACGAGACGCGCAGCAGCGGGCGCGTGCTGTTCGGCGCGCTCGGCGTGGTGGTGCTGATGCTCGCGGTGTGGGTGGTGAACCGCAGCCCGGCGAAGGTGTGGGTCGCCTGGCTCCTGGCCGCGCCGGCACTGGGGCTGTCGGTGCTGTCGGTGGTGCTCGCGAACGACACGCTGCTGGTCGTGTCCTCCGCGCTGGAGGCGCTGCTCTATCTGTATGCGGCGTCGAGCCTCATCGCCTACATGCTCGGCGACCATCGCGTGACCGCCGACGAACTGTTCGCCGCAGGAGCGACATTCACGCTGCTCGCGTGGGGCTTCGCCTACGCGTATTTCGTCTGCCAGGCGTGGTATCCGGGCAGCTTCACCGGCGCGCTGCGCCCGGGCGAGCCGCGCACGTGGCTCGAACTGCTGTTCCTCAGCTTCACGACGCTGTCGGCCACCGGGCTCGGCGACATCCTGCCGCTGTCCTCGCCCGCGCGCGTTCTGGTGATGCTGCAGCAGTTCGCCGGCGTGGCGTACATCGCGGTGGTGGTGTCGCGCCTGGTCGGCCTGACCATGCTGCGCGCGACGAAGTAGGGCGTCGCATCGCTGCAGCCGCGCTCCGCAGGGCTTTAAAGGGCTCTTAACGCGGCTGTGCTATGAAGCACGCAGCGTCCTTCCTCAGGTGCTTTCGGAAGGCGAGGGGATGGGGAGTCGACCGTGCCGGAGAAAAAGATTCGCGCCGGGTGGCGCGAATGCTGGAACGTTACGTTCTGTAATACGTCGGCGAGAGAGGGCCTGAAGCCACCCCCGTGTAAACGGGAGTAAGCCTGCCGACGTTAGAATGTTCGGGCGAGCATTGCTTTCCCCGTCGGGTCTGGCCTCTTTGCCGGGTTTGCCGAGTAGTCGTATCTGATCCATTCGGCACATGACGGCCGTTCAGCTTGCCGCTCACCATTTCGGATTCATGCAAAGAACCCTCGAACCCTCCACACCGCCCCTGCCGTCCGAGCGACTGCGCGTGGGCGAGTGCGTGGTCGACGTGCCGCTGCGCGAGATCCGCGCCCCGGGCAAGCGTCGTCCATTGCGCATCACGCCCAAGTCGATGGGCGTGCTGCTGGTGCTGGTGGAGCAGGCAGGGCGCGTGGTCAGCCGCGATTCGCTGATGACCGAGGTCTGGCCGGACACGCTGCCGACCAACGACGTGGTCACGCAGGCGATCACGCAGCTGCGCAAGGCCTTCGACGACGAGCGCGGCAATCCGCGCTACATCGAGACGATCGCGAAGAACGGCTATCGCCTGCTCGCGCCGATCGAGTGGATCCACACCGGTGGCCCGGCCGCCAGCGCGGACGTGGTCGCCAGCGACGAACGCTGGTCCGATCCGACCCGCACCACGGCCAAGTACCCCGCCATCGCGGGTGCCGATCCGAGCGAGCCGCTCGCCCCGGTGCCGTTCCCGGCGTCTTCCACGCCGCGCGGCACCTGGACGTCGATCGCGTCGGTGATCTTCGTCGTGGCGCTGCTCGTGGCCGGACTGGTGGCCTGGGCGCTGATCCGCGCCCCGGCGCAGCCGGAAGTGGCCCCGGTCGCCGTCACCGGCATGCAGGGCCTGCGCAGCGAGCGCCCTTACCGGCTGATCACCTCCGCGCCGGGCTTCGAACTGTCGCCGGCGCTCTCGCCCGATGCCGGCCTGGTGGCGTACGTCGCCATCCCCGAAGGCCAGCGCGGCACCGCGATCATGGTGCAGACCACCGAACAGACGCAGCCGCGCCAGCTGACGCGGCCGCCGGAAGGCACCGATGACGCTTCCCCGGTGTGGTCGCCCGACGGCCGCTGGATCGCCTTCATGCGGCTGTCGGAGAGCAGCTGCAGCATCCGCCTGGTCACGCCCAACGCGCGCGCCGAGCACGAGGTCGGCGTCTGCGATCGCCGCAGTCCGCCGACCTTCGACTGGACCCCGGACAGCAACGGGCTGATCTTCGGGAGCATGAGCACCGACCAGGGCACGGTCGGGCTGCGCGTACTGAACCTCGACAGCGGCCAATGGCAGCCGATCGAATATCCCCACGATCCCGACGAACTCGACACCGATCCGCGCTATTCGCCCGACGGTCGCTGGATCGTGTTCGTGCGCAACGCGCCGCTGGGCGACTTCTGGCGCATCCCGGCGCAGGGCGGCAACGCCGAGCGCCTGAGCCGTCTGCGCGCCGACCTGCGCGGCTGGGACTGGTCGCCGACCGGGCGCGGGCTGCTCTTCAGCGCCATGGTCGACGGCGAGTACCGCCTGTTCCGCCTGGACACCAGCACCGGCGAAGCCCGGCAGATGGGCGTGGACGATGGCCAGGCGCCGGTGGCCGCGCGCTCGCGCCGCGCGATCGCCTTCGTCCAGCGCCGACCGTACTTCGGTCTCTACCGCGTCCAGCTGGCCGATGGCGACGGCCCGGGCCGGGTGCACGTGGTCGAACCGCTGTTCGCGTCGGCGGCCCGCGACCTGCTCCCGTCGATCGCCCCCGACGGCCGGCAGCTCGCGTTCGTGTCCGATCGCTCCGGCAGCAACGGGCTCTGGGTCGGCGACGTGTCCCAGCCCGACACCCTTCGCATGATGGGCGGCGTCCGCCCGGGCACGCGCTACGCGCCGGCGTGGTCGCCCGACTCGCGCCGTCTGCTGGCGACGGGCATCGACGCCCAGGGACGCGGCGTCGTGCAGGAAGTGCTGGCGGCGAGCGGCCAGGTCTCGACCTTGCCGGTTCCGGACGCCGAACCCCTGCAGGCCCAGTATTCGGTCGATCCGAACCGGTTGTTCGTGCTGGCGGCCAGTGAGGAAGGCGCGCCGCAGCTCCGGCTGTACGACCGGTCCGCGACGCCCTGGCGGGTGCTGGGCCGGATCGACGGCGTGTCGCACTTCGAGGTGGACGGGGCGCGCAACCGGGTGTTGTTCACGCGGTTGACCGAAGCGGGGCTCTGGGAGGTTCCGCTGGACCTGGGTGCCGCCTCGGTCCGCCAGGTCAGCGCGAGCGTGCCCACCGCCGATCGTTACCGCATGTGGACCGTCGCGCCGGATGGCGAGATCCGCTACCTCGAACGGCTGCAGGATTGCGCCGCCAGCCTCCGCCGGATCGTGCCCGCCGACCCCGCCCCGCCCCGGTGCCTGGACCAGCTGCGACGCTCCGCGGTGAACGGATTCAGCCTCGGCGGACCGCGCAATGAGGCGGCCTATCTGGCCCTGGTCGACTGGGACGGGGCCGATATCGGTTACATGGAGCTTCCGAAGGAAACGACGGAGGTTGTCCCGGGATGGGTCAAGTAATTGATGCAGCTGGGAAAAGTGCTATCGGAAATCCTTCGGTTTTGCATTCGGTGCGATTTCGGATAAGTCTCCACCAACTTTCCTGATGTGAAGTGGGTGTGTACGGCAAATCCATTGACCATTCTCGGCACATGAGGTGGACCAATGGAGCAAGTGCAATGGGCGGACCGCGGGCAGCTGCTGCAGCTCGAAACGCCTGAGGGCGCGGTTCAGGGCGGTTGCATCGGCGTCTCGCGGCTGGGCAGCGTCCAGTCTTCGGGAGGCTTCTCGTTCTGGCTGCAGCTGCACGGCAGCTCGTGGGTCGAGGCGAAGGAAGGCAAGTTCCGGCTGCGCAGCGGCGACTGGATCGCCTTCGAGAAGGACTCCAAGCCGACCGTCCAGGCCGACCGCTTCGGCGTCTGCGTCGGCCTGACGCTGACCAGCGAGGCGCTGCGCGAGATGACCCGCTTCGCCGACCGTGGCCTGTATGCCGGCCGCGGCCAGATGTCCCGCCACGACGCCCGCATCGGCCTGCGCCTGTGGCGCGAGGCGGCGGCCCGCCTGGCCGAGAACCCCGGCGCCGGGTTCGACGCCTCGCTGCTGCGCCCGATCCTGCTCCACCTGGCCGGCGTCCAGCGCGACCTGGCCGCGCGCATTCCGCGCTGCCCGGGCCGCTCGCGCAGCCGCAAGCGCCAGGTGTTCGGCCGCCTCCAGCGCGCCCGCCTGTATCTGGAAGGCAACTGCGACCGCGTGGTCCGCATCAGCGAACTGGCCGAGCTGACCAGCTTCTCCAGCTGGTACTTCTCCAAGACGTTCCACAGTCTTTATGAGGAGAGCCCGCAGGCGGCCTCGGCGCGCATGCGCCTGGAGCACGCGGCGGACCTGCTCACCAGCACGTCGATGATGATCGGCGAGGTTGCCGCCGCCAGCGGGTTCGACAACTGCTGCAGCTTCGCGCGCGCCTTCCGCGCACGTTTCGGCGTGTCGGCCACGCGCTACCGCGCCGCCGCCGCCACGCGCGGCGAGCCGGGCAAGGCCCAGGCCGCGGCGCGCAAGTCGCTGGAGCGCAAATCGCTCGCCACCAACGGCTGATCGATCGCACATTGCAGTACGCAACGGCCGGCGCAACGCCGGCCGTTTTCGTTTGTGCGCGAAAACCGCCAACGTCGTCGCAGCTTCGACGCACGGGCCCACTCCCAATGCGCGTTGCGGAGCGCCGCAATCGTTAAGGTCGTGTCCTCACTGGCAGATTGCGCAAAGTCTCTCAACGCTAGCCGCAAAGCGATCGTCCTCTTCAGAACTTAAGTTTGATGGGCGTTTAACACGCCCATAACAGATATCTGGAGAGAGATAGATGAACCATCGCAATTTGCGCACCGCGATGCGCGTCGGCATGCTGCCGGCGGGTATCGCGATCGCACTGGCGCCGGCATTTGCCGTCGCGCAGGAAGGCGGCGAGCAGCAGGCGACCACCCTCGATCGCATCGAAGTCACCGGTTCGCGCATCAAGCGCGCCGACGTCGAGACCTCGCAGCCGATCTTCACCCTGAGCCGCGCCGAGATCCAGAAGCAGGGCGTGACCTCGGTCGCCGACGTGCTGCAGCGCATCTCGAGCAACGGCGCCGCGCTGAACTCGACCTTCAACAACGGCGGTGACGGCTCGGCCGGCATCAGCCTGCGTAACCTCGGCGAAGGCCGCACCCTGGTGCTCGTCAACGGCCGTCGCTGGACCCAGGGCCTGGGCGGCAGCGTCGACCTGAACACCATCCCGACGGCGATGATCGAGCGCGTGGAGGTCCTGAAGGACGGCGCTTCGACCATCTACGGTTCGGACGCCATCGCCGGCGTGGTCAACATCATCACGCGCCAGAACTTCGAAGGCGCTGAAGCCGGTGCCTACGTCGGCCAGTACTCGCAGGGCGACGGCAACCGCGAGGCCTACGACTTCACGATCGGCACGGGCAACGACCGTGGCAACGTGATGATCGGCGCCTCCTACGTGAAGGAAGAGGCCGTCATGGCCGGCGATCGCCAGATCTCCGCCGGTGGTCCTCCGTTCTTCGGCGGCCAGAGCACCACGGGTATCCCGGGCTCGTTCGTCGACACCGACAACGTGCGCTACATCATCGATCCGGTGACGGGCGCGAAGACGCGCTTCAACTCTGACATCCACGGCTACAACAGCGCGCCGGACAACTACCTGCTCACCCCGCAGGAGCGCACCTCGCTGTTCGCGCAGGCGAACTACGACATCACCGACAACGTGCGCTTCAAGACCGAGATGCTCTACAACGAGCGCATCTCGGAGCAGCTGCTCGCCGCGATGCCTGTCACCGGCATGCGCCTCAGCGCGAACAGCTACTACAACCCCACCAACCCGACCGGCTTCTACGCCGGCACGCCGGCCTTCCAGACCGGTGGCGCGCGTGACCTGATCGGCGTCGCCCGCCGCTTCCAGGAGTCCGGTGGCCGTTCGTTCAACCAGAACGTCAAGAACTGGCACTTCTACGGCGGCCTCGAAGGCTTCTTCGAAATCGGCGAGCGTACCTTCGACTGGGATACGGGCTACCGTTACGACCGTTCGGACGAGAACGACCTGACCTACGGTCTGTTCAACCGCGCCAACCTGGCCCTGGCCTATGGCCCGAGCTTCCGTGACACCGACGGCACGATCCGCTGCGGCACCGCTGCCAGCCCGCTTGCCGACTGCGTCCCGGTCAACCCGATCGGTAGCACCGGTTCGATCTCGCAGGAAGCGATCGACTACACCGCCTTCACCGCGCACGACTCCAGCCGCGTGACCTCGAAGAGCTACTACGCCAACGTCAGCGGCGACATCGTCGACCTGCCGGCCGGCCCGCTGGCTTTCGCGGCAGGCTATGAGCACCGCACCGAAGACGGTCAGTTCGATCCGGATGCGTTCATCGCCGCCGGCCTGAGCACCGGCAACGGTTCCAAGCCGACCGCCGGTGGCTACAAGCTCGACGAGTACTACCTCGAGCTGGCCGTGCCGGTCCTGGCCGACCTGCCGGGCGCCAAGCTGCTCGACTTCTCGCTGGCCACGCGTTACTCGGACTTCAGCAACTTCGGCAACACGCTGAACAGCAAGTTCGGTTTCCGCTGGAAGCCGATCGACGACCTGATGGTCCGCGGTAACTGGTCCGAGGGCTTCCGCGCTCCGACGATCAACAACCTGTACGCGGGCAACACCGACTCGTTCGAGAGCTACGACGATCCGTGCGATGCGCGTACCGGTCAGCTGGGCAACGCCCAGGTCGCCGCCCGCTGCGCCGCTGAAGGCGTCTCGTCGACCTTCACCCGCTCGCAGCGCCAGACGGCCGAGCCGTTCACCTGGAGCTCGAACGAGGAGCTGCAGCCGGAAACGTCGACCACCAAGACGCTAGGCTTCGTCTACAACCCGAGCTTCCTGGAAGGCTTCGACATCTCGCTGGACTGGTACGAGATCAAGATCGAGAACGCGATCTCGCGTCCGGAAGCCCAGTTCATCCTGGACAAGTGCTACGCCGGTACGGCGAGCGAACAGGCCGTCTACTGTGGCCTGTACTCGCGTGACCCGGCCTACCCGGGTGCGCCGAACACGATCACCAACCTGGAGATGCCGCTGCTCAACCTGGCCGAGTACACGGTCGAGGGCTGGGACATGACGGTGAACTACCGCTTCCCGGAAACCACCTTCGGCAAGTTCTCGGTCACCTGGGACACGGCTTACACCTCCAACTGGTCGACCAAGGCCACGGTGGATTCGCCGGAAGAACAGCGTCAGGGCCTGTACCTGCCGCAGGATCCGTACTGGCGCATCAAGTCCAACCTGTACCTGGACTGGACCTACGGCGACTTCGGTGCGACCTGGGGCATGCGCTACAAGTCGGGCCTGGATGAAACCTGCGTCCTGGACAACGACGATGGCCTGGCCGACGCGTACTGCTCGGATCCGGATCGCGTGACCGCAGATGGCCCGGCTCCGCGCAACTACCTCGGCGCCGTGACGTACCACGACATCCAGGTCCGCTACAACACGCCGTGGAACGCGACCGTTTCGGTCGGTGCCAACAACGTGTTCGACAAGGAACCGCCGACCTCGTACAGCTCGCCGTACAACAACTTCGATCCGCAGTACGACCTGCCGGGCGCGTTCTACTACGTCCAGTACCGTCAGCGCTTCTGATCGACCGCTGTACAGCAACACGCAACACCACTACGGCCCCGAAAGGGGCCGTAGTTCTTTCCGGGGCCCGCAACCCGTCGCTTTGCGGAGTCTGGCGCACGGCGCGGCGGACGTTACGATAGCCGCTGACGCTTCGCCCGGATCCGCGATGAAACTGCAGGTGCCCTTCATCCAGTTGCCCATGAGCTTCGACGCCGCCGCGCTCGAGGCGGAAATCGCCGCGCTCGGCGAAGGGCCCTGGAAGCCGCATCCGCAGGGATTCGCCGGCAATTCGATGCTGCCGCTGGTGGCGGCCGATGGCGACCCCGACAACGAGGCCTTCGCCGGCACGATGCAGCCCACGCCGCACCTGCTGCGCTGCCCGTACCTGACGCAGGTCTTCGCCAGCCTGGGCGCCACGGTCGGCCGCAGCCGGCTGATGCGCCTGTCCGGCCATGCCGAAGTCACCCGCCACGCCGACCAGGGCTACTACTGGGCCGAGCGCGTGCGCGTGCACATTCCCGTCGTCACGCAGCCGACGGTGCGCTTCGAATGCGACAGCGCCGTCATCAACATGGCCGCGGGCGAATGCTGGATCTTCGACACCTGGCGCCAGCATCGCGTGCTCAACGATGCCGTGCAGTCGCGCGTGCACCTGGTGGTGGACACGGTCGGGGGCGGACGCTTCTGGGACCTGGTCAACCACGGACGCCCGCACGATGCGCCGCGCACCGGCTGGCAGAACGTGCGCATCGCGCCGAAGCCGGGCGAGGTGGCGTCCTTCGCCTGCGAGCGTGTGAATGTGCCCGTCGTGATGAGTCCGTGGGAGCTCAACGACCACCTCGGCCTGCTCATCGGCGACGCGGTGCCGCATCCGAACCTGCCGCAGGTGCGTCAGATCGCGATGCGTTTCTCGCGGCAATGGCAGGGGCTCTGGTTCGAATTCGGCGAACGCGAGGAAGGCCGCGCGCGATACGCCGCCGCCCTGCAGCGCTTCCTCGACGACATCCGCGGCCCGAGCCAGCCGATGGTATTGAAGAACGAGCTGCGCTGGTTCAATGCGCTGATGACGATCGTCGGCAAGTTCGCGGTGAGCGATGCCGCCTCGCAGGCACCGGCGACTGCAGCGCGCCAGCGCGAGGTCGGCGACAACGCGTGAGTCGACATCGCCTGAAACACTGACACGCACAACGAAAAAGGCCGCCCGTGAGGCGGCCTTTTGCTGCGCAGCGAAAGCCGGCGATCAGAACTTCGGCTTGTCTTCTTCCGCGTTGTAGCGCGCGATGGCGTCGTTGAGGATCGCCTTGGCCTCGGCGGCACCGCCCCAGCCTTCGATCTTCACCCACTTGCCCTTCTCCAGGTCCTTGTAGTGCTCGAAGAAGTGGCCGATGCGCTCGAGCCAGTGCTTGGACACCTGCTCGATGTCGGTGATGTGCGAATAGCCGCCGAAGATCTTCGGCACCGGCACGGCGATCAGCTTCTCGTCGCAGCCGGCTTCGTCGCTCATCTTCAGCACGCCCACCGGCACGGCGCGGATCACCGAACCGGGCACCAGCGGCAGCGGGAGGATCACCAGCACGTCGGCCGGGTCGCCGTCGCCGCACAGCGTGTGCGGGACGTAGCCGTAGTTGCACGGATAGCGCATCGGCGTGGACAGGATGCGATCGACGAAGATCGCGCCCGAAGCCTTGTCGACCTCGTACTTGACCCGGCTCGGCATCCTTGGGGATTTCGATGATGACGTTGATCTCATCCGGCGGGTTCTTGCCGGTGGGGACGAGGTCCAGGCCCATGCGTTGCTCCGACTGCTGAAGGCCGCGCCAGGACGGCGGGGCGGGGGGTTGGGATAGCGGGGCCGGTATTTTACGTGTCTGGCTGCTGCGGCGCAGCACCGCCGCCCCCCTTTCCCTCGCCTGCCGCGCCATTGGGCAAAGAAAAACGGCGGCCCGAAGGCCGCCGTCCTGGTTTCCAGCCGTGGTGAGCCTTACAGCAACGGCACCAGCAGCAGCGCCACGATGTTGATGATCTTGATCAGCGGGTTGATCGCCGGGCCCGCCGTGTCCTTGTACGGATCGCCAACGGTGTCGCCGGTCACCGCCGCCTTGTGGGCGTCGGAGCCCTTGCCGCCGAAGTTGCCGTCCTCGATGTACTTCTTGGCGTTGTCCCATGCGCCGCCGCCGGTGGTCATCGAGATGGCCACGAACAGGCCGGTGACGATCGTGCCGATGAGCAGACCGCCCAGCGCCGTCGGTCCCAGCAGCAGGCCGACGACGATCGGGACGATCACCGGCAGCAGCGAGGGCACGATCATTTCCTTGATGGCCGAACGGGTGAGCATGTCGACGGCCTTGTCGTACTCCGGCTTGCCCGTGCCTTCCATGATCCCGGGGATCTGGCGGAACTGGCGGCGCACTTCCTCCACCACCGCGCCGGCCGCGCGGCCGACGGCTTCCATCGCCATCGCACCGAACAGGTACGGGATCAGGCCGCCGATCAGCAGGCCGATGATCACGTAGTGGTCGGACAGGTCGAACGCGAACGAACGCCCCGGATTGGCGGCCGACAGGTTGTGCGTGTAGTCGGCGAACAGCACCAGCGCCGCGAGCGCGGCCGAGCCGATCGCATAACCCTTCGTCACCGCCTTGGTCGTGTTGCCGACGGCGTCGAGCGGGTCGGTGACGTTGCGCACTTCCGGCGGCAGTTCGGCCATGTTCGGCGATGCCGCCGGCGTTGTCGGTGATCGGGCCGTATGCATCGAGCGCGACGATCATGCCGGCCATCGACAGCATTGCCGTGGCGGCGATCGCGATGCCGTACAGGCCGCCGAGATGGAACGCGAGCCAGATCGCCACGCACACGGCGACGACCGGCAGCGCGGTCGACTTCATCGACACGCCCAGCCCCGCGATGATGTTGGTGCCGTGGCCGGTGGTGGACGCGGCGGCGACGTGGCGCACCGGCTTGTACTGCGTGCCGGTGTAGTACTCGGTGATCCACACGATCGCGCCCGTCAGTGCCAGGCCGATGAGCGCGCAACCATAAAGGTTCATGGCGCCGTGCGTGTTGTCGCCCATGAGCTGCGTGGTGATCGGGTAGAACGCGATCGCCGCGAGCACCGCCGACACGATCACGCCCTTGTAGAGCGCGCCCATGATCGAACCGCCAGCCTTCACCTTCACGAAGAACGCGCCGATGATCGAGGCGATGATCGACACGCCGCCGAGCACCAGCGGATACAGCACCGCGTTGCGTCCGGCTTCGGCGAGCATCAGGCCGCCGAGCAGCATCGTCGCGATGACCGTCACCGCATAGGTTTCGAACAGGTCCGCCGCCATGCCCGCGCAGTCGCCGACGTTGTCGCCCACGTTGTCGGCGATGACCGCCGGATTGCGCGGATCGTCCTCGGGAATGCCGGCTTCGACCTTGCCGACCAGATCGGCGCCGACGTCGGCACCCTTGGTGAAGATCCCGCCGCCCAGTCGCGCGAAGATCGAGATCAGCGACGAACCGAAGGCCAGGCCGACCAGCGCATGCAAGGCGTGTTCGCCGGTGAAGCCCATGCGCTGCAGTACGAGGTAGTAACCGGCCACGCCGAGCAGGCCGAGGCCGACCACGAGCATGCCGGTGATCGCGCCGCCGCGGAACGCGACGTCCATCGCCTGGCTCATGCCCTTTCGCGCGGCTTCGGCGGTGCGAACGTTGGCGCGCACCGACACGTTCATTCCGATGTAGCCGGCGGCACCCGACAGCACTGCGCCGAGCAGGAAACCCACTGCCGTGGCCCAGCCGAGGAAGAAGCCGATGAGGACGAACAGGACGACGCCCGCGATCGCGATCGTCGTGTATTGCCGGTTGAGGTAGGCGCGCGCGCCTTCCTGGATCGCGCCGGCGATCTGCTGCATTCGTTCGTTGCCGGCGGGTTGTGCGCCGATCCAGCGCGCGGAGATGATCCCGTAGAGGATCGCGATGACGGCGCATACCAGCGCCAGAACCAAACCGTACTGCTCCAGCATGAATCCCTCCCCGTAGAAGTGGAAACACCAGGAAAACGAGTACTGCGCAATCGAATTGTGAGCTGCGCGGGTCGTGGGCCACCGCGACAACGGCCCGACTATCGCACAGGCCGCAGGCCCGACGCACGCTGTAGACGCAGCATTCAGCGCACCCGTGCCAGCCTGCGGTCCCCGTCACGGAAAGGGATTCCCGCCGCCATGCGAGTGTCGCCGCTCCTTCTCCTGCTCTTCACGCTGCCGGCGCTCGCCGCCACTCCCGGGACCGATGCGAAGGCCGATGCGAAGCCGGAAATCGCGCGCGGTCCGGTCCAGCCGCAGGCGCAGGGCGCCGTGCACACGCTGCGGCAGATTCCCGAAGCCTGCGCGCGACTGGAAGGCATGTTCACCGGACAGGCCGACGATCCGTATGCGTTCACCGTGGTGCGCATTTCGCCGCAGTGCCAGCCGCGCGCGCGTTTCGTCGATGCGGCGAAGGCGAAGCCGGCCGAAAACGGATGGGTGCTCAACGACCTCATCCGCGTGCCCAACGCCGCGTGCCCGTCGCAGCAGGCCGTCGTGCACATCTGGCGAAAGCCGGTGGACAAGACGGCGAAGCTCGATGGCCAGGGACAGCAGCGCATCTACCTGGAAGAGCAGTCGCAGAAGGCGAAGGCCGGCAAGCTCGACGCGATCCCGATGTATGCCGCGCAGATGAAGGTCGAGGGCAAGGCCTGCGCGCGCTGATCCATTCGCGAAGCCCGAATCGCAGATGCACGAAGGGGCCGCATGCGGCCCCTTCGCTCTGTTGCAGTGGATGCCTTACTTGGCGAGCTTGAGCTTGCCCGACATCGACACGAACGTCGCTTCGTCCGACGGCGACAGATTCGGGCGACCTGCGACGATGCCCATGCCGAGCGAGCCGAGCACGTAGTACGTTTCGCCGGCTTCGACTTCCATCGTCAGCACGTCCTTGGTCTCGCCATGCACGTTGTACTCGTGCTTGCCCGGCTCGACGTTGGCGACGAAGTACTTGCCGCTGCGCAGCTTGCCCAGCTCGTTCTCGCCTTCGCGCACCTTGAAGCCGATGGCGGCACCGACGAACTTCGACTCGCGGAAGAACACGATCTGCGCCTTGTCTGCCGGTGCGGCCTGGATGAGCGTGTTCGCCGTGGCGGCCGGCGCGGTGGTGGTGGCCGTCGTGGCCGTGGCGGTGTCGCCCTCGTTCGCGATGGCGAAAGCCGGGGCCAGCAGCAGCGAGAGGATGGCGGTGCGGGACAACATGGAACGCATTCGATCTACTCCTTGATGTGGGACGCGTTGTCCGCGTCGGTGGTGCGTGGGGTTTCCTGCGCCGGTGCGGTCGCTTCGGCGACCACCGGCGACGTATGTACGGCGCGTGCGGAATCCAGGTCCTGCGCGAGCTTGGCCATGGCGTGCGTGCCGGCGGGGATTTCGATCTCCCGGCCGCGCACGAACAGTCCGAACGGCCCGGCGACCATCGACGTGGCCAGCGAGGCGTTGATGTTGTCCTTGCCGCGCGCGGCGAGCTTCATCGCGCGCAGCGGCAGCGGGCCGTCGGGGAGGTCGAGGAAGCGCGCCGCGAGCAGCAGCTCGCCGGGCTTTCCGCCGGCGCGCGAGGTCTGCGCATGAACCACCTCGCCGACGCCCGGTGTGCCGGCAGGCACGATCACGACGCCATCGCGCATCAGCGGTGCAGCGAGTCGCAGCTGGAAGCGGTCGCCGATCTTGTGGGTATCGGACCCGACGGGTTCGGCGAGCTCGACTTCGATCTGCTGTCCGGCGCACAGCGTCTGGCATGCGGGCGCGGGAGTCGTCGCGGGTTGCGCAGCGGGCGCAGGCACATCCGTGGGTGCCGGTGCATCCGGCGTTTGTGCGAACACATGCCCGGTGGCCATCGCGGCCACCAGTGCGAGCTGCCATTTCATCCCTGTCCCCTGTTGCGCGGCGGAGGTTCCGCCTGCGCAGGGGAAGCTAACTGAACGGCGCTATTCCGCCAAGGGCGGCAGCTTCTTCTCGACCAGCGTGTGCTTCAGCGACACGTACTTCGGCAGGCCGTCGCGCCCGTACGGCGGCGGCGCTTCGCCGCGGATCAACGGTTCCAGGTACCGCCGTGCCGGCGCGGTGATGCCGTAACCGTCGGCGCGGATGAAGTCGTCGGGCATCTTCTTTTCGTGGTTGGCGATCTGCGACAGCGGCGCGGCTTCGACCTTCCAGCGATACGGCATGTCGGACGTGCGCACGATCACCGGCATCACCGAGTTCATGCCCTTCAGCGCGAACTCCACCGCCTTGCGGCCCACCGCCTGCGCCTGGTCGAGGTCGGTCTTCGACGCGAGATGGCGCGCCGAACGCTGCAGGTAATCGGGCAACGCCCAGTGCACCTTGTAACCGAGCGCGTCCTTCACCCGACCGGCGAGAAACGACGCCACGCCGCCGAGCTGCGTGTGGCCGAAGGAATCCTTGCCGCCGCCGGCATCGGCGACGAACTTGCCGTCGGCCGTCTGGATGCCTTCGCTGGCGACGACGACGCAATAGCCGACGCGCTCGACGGTGGCCTTCACCTTCGCGAAGAAATCGGCTTCGTCGTAAGGACGTTCGGGGAAGAGGATGAGATGCGGCGCGGCGTCCTCGCCGTTGCCGGCCAGCCCCGCGGCGGCGGCGATCCAGCCGGCGTGGCGGCCCATCGCCTCGTAGACGAAGACCTTCGTCGACGTATCGGCCATCGCCGCGACGTCCAGCGCGCACTCGCGCACCGACACCGCGGTGAACTTGGCGACCGAACCGAAGCCCGGGCAGCAGTCGGTCACGGCCAGGTCGTTGTCGACCGTCTTCGGCACGCCGACGCAGGTCAGCGGGTAATCGAATTCGGCGGCGAGCTGCGAGACCTTCAGCGCGGTGTCGGCCGAATCGTTGCCACCGTTGTAGAGGAACCAGCGCACGTCGTGGGCGCGGAAGACCTCCAGCAGGCGTTCGTACTTCGCCCGGTCCTGATCGAGCGATTTCAGCTTCACCCGGCACGAGCCGAACGCGCCGCCGGGCGTATGGGCGAGCGATCGGATCACGCCCGCCGGCTCCTTCGAGGTGTCGATCAACTCTTCGCGGAGCACGCCCAGGATGCCGTTGCGGCCGGCGAGCACGCGGACCTCGTGCGCGCGGGCGGTCTGGATTACGGCCGAGGCGGTGGCGTTGATGACGGCGGTGACACCGCCCGACTGCGCGTAAAGCAGGGTTCCGGAGGGCATGTCCAATTCCTGGTCCGTGGGCGGATCGGGTGAGGGAGGCTGGGCAGGATGCGGTAAAGTGACCGCGAATTTGCCCGCCGGGGCAGGCTGCTGCGAGTGTAGCGCCGGTCGGCGGGCGGCGATCCCGGACCCGGTCCGGCGTGCGCCGGCCCCAGCGGCACCCCGATTTTTCCGTTCTAGGAGTGATGTTGATGCGATTGGTACTTCTGGGCGCGCCCGGCTCCGGCAAGGGCACGCAGGCCGCGCGACTCAAGGACCATCTGCAGGTCCCGCACATTTCGACCGGCGACCTGCTTCGCGCCGAAGTGGCCGCGGGCAGCAAGCTGGGTCTGGAAGCGAAGGAAATCATGGCCTCGGGCAACCTCGTCAGCGACGAGATCCTGCTGGGCATGCTGGAAGACCGCTTCTCGCGCGACGACACGAAGGGCGGCTTCATCCTCGACGGCTACCCGCGCAACCTCGCGCAGGCCGCGGCGCTGGACCAGCTGCTGCAGCGCATCGGCCAGCCGATGGACTACGCGGTGCAGCTGGAAGTGCCGACCGAGATGCTCGTCGAGCGCATCGCCGGTCGCGCCAAGGCCGAAGGCCGCGCGGACGACAGCCCGGAATCGGTGCGCCGTCGCCTGCAGGTCTACAACGACCAGACCGCGCCGGTCGTCGATTTCTACCGCCAGCACGGCCAGCTCACCGTCGTGAATGGCGTGGGCTCGCTGGACGACGTGTTCACCCGCATCGTCGAGGCGCTCGCGCCGGCGAAGGAAGTCGGGTGATTTGATTCAAGCCCCTCTCCTGCTTGCGGGAGAGGGGTTGGGGTGAGGGCAAACCGCCGATGCGCTTCGATCGAAGTCACTGGCCAACCTCCCTCACCCCTTGCCCTCTCCCGCAGGCGGGAGAGGGGGTGTGATGGCCGTGCGGTGCCCGCTTCGTTGACTTGGCCGCGACCGTTTAGGAAGTCCTGATCTTGAAGATTCATATTCTGGGCATCGCCGGAACCTTCATGGGCGGTGTCGCCGCGCTCGCGCGCGAACTCGGTCACGACGTCGAAGGCAGCGACCAGGCGGTGTACCCGCCGATGTCCACGCAGCTGGAAAACATCGGCATCGCGCTGAAGCAGGGCTACACGCCCGACCACATCTCGGCCGATTGCGAACAGATCGTCGTCGGCAACGCGCTCTCGCGCGGCAACGCGGCGGTGGAACAGGTGCTCGACGACGGGCGTCGCTACACGTCGGGGGCGCAGTGGCTCAGCGAAAACCTGCTGCCCGGCCGCGACACGCTCGCCGTCGCCGGCACGCACGGCAAGACGACCACCACGACCATCCTGACTTACCTGCTCCAGGCGGCCGGACGCGAGCCGGGCTTCCTGATTGGCGGCGTCGCGGAAGACTTCGGTGTGTCCGCGCGCGTGGGGCAGGGCCGCGAATTCGTGGTCGAGGCTGACGAGTACGACACCGCGTTCTTCGACAAGCGCAGCAAGTTCGTGCACTACCGCCCGCTGGTCGCGATCCTCAATAACCTGGAATACGACCACGCCGACATCTTCCCGGACGTGGCCGCCATCCAGCGCCAGTTCCACCACCTCGTGCGCACCGTGCCGCGCCGCGGCCGCCTGATCGTCAACGGCGAGGACGCGCACCTGGCCGAAGTGCTGGCGATGGGGTGCTGGACGCCGGTCGAAACCTTCGGCCTGGACGCGAGCCAGATCCCCGCATCCGCCGGCGAACGCAGCCACGGCGACCGGGCGGACGACAGCAGCGTCGCGCGCGCCGCATTCGACTGGACCGCGCGCCTGATCGAACAGGACGGCAGCCGCTTCGCCGTCGTGCATCGCGGCGTGGAACTGGGCGAAGTGACATGGCCGCTGCTTGGCCGCCACAACGTGATGAACGCGCTGGCCGCGCTCGCCGCGGCGAACGCGGTTGGTGTCGACGTGGCCGGCGTGCTCGGCGCGCTGTCGGAGTTCCGCAGCGTGAAGCGCCGGCTGGAAGTGATCGGCCAGGCGCAGGGCGTCACCATCTACGACGACTTCGCCCATCACCCCACCGCGATCGCCACCACGCTGGCGGGCCTGCGCGCGAAGGTCGGCGATGCGCGGATCGTGGTCGCGATGGAACCGCGCAGCAATTCGATGCGCCTGGGCGCGCATTCCGATGCACTGGCGCCTTCGCTCGACCTCGCCGACACGGTGGTGTTCCTGCATCGTCCGGAACTGGCGTGGGATGCCGGCAAGGTGGTGTCGGCGCTGCGCCACGAAGGCGTTGCCGTGCCCGACGCCGACGCGCTGATCGCCGCGTTGCGCGAACGCGTGCGCGACGGCGACCACGTCGTGTTCATGTCCAATGGCGGCTTCGACGGCGCACCGCGCCGCTTCTTCGCCGTGCTCAAGGACGCCGCCGCGCGCTGACGCGGCGCGCGGCCTTCGCGTCGCCGGCACCGGATCGGCCCTACACTGGCCGCGATGTCAGACGACGCCATGCCGCAACCGCTGGGGCTGTTTCCGCTGCACACCGTGCTGGTTCCCGGCGCGGCGCTCGGGTTGCGCGTGTTCGAACCGCGTTACCTCGACCTCGTCCGCGATTGCACCCGCGCCGGTCGCGGCTTCGGCGTCTGCCTGATCATCGACGGCGAGGAAGCGGGCGCGCCGGCGAGCGCGGCCGCGTACGGTACCGAGGCGGTGATCGAGGACTTCGACCGCGGCGAGGATGGCCTGCTCACGCTGCAGGTGCGCGGCACGCGCCGCTTCCATGCGCACCGCGTGCGCGTTCGCGACAACGGTCTGCAGGTCGCCGACGTGAACTGGTGCGATCCCGACCCCGACGATCCGCTGCGGCCCGAGCACGGGCTGCTCGGAAAGTTGCTGGAACAGATCGTGGAGCAGATCGGCGGCGAACACGCCAAGGCGCCGCACTCGCGCTTCGACGATGCGGCCTGGGTCGGCTGGCGACTCGCCGAGCTGCTGCCGCTGGAAAACGCGCAACGGCAGGTGCTGCTCCAGACCGACGACCCGCACGCGCGACTCGACCGGCTCCTCGCGCTACTTCCCTGACGCGTTTGCCGGCGTCGTCGTGCGCACGCGCAGCACGGGCGTGTCGCCGTGCGGATGCGCGTCCTCGGCGATGTCCAGGTCCTTCAGAGCTTCGCGCACCATCGCGTGCGCGCGCCCGTCGTCGCTGACCGGCAACCAGAGCGCTGCCACGGCGAGCGGCTTGTTCAGGCGCAACGTCTGACTCGTGCCGATCCACAGCGGCGTGCCGTCGTCCAGGCGCACCGGCGCGCGCCACAGGCGCAGCACGAACTCTTCGTTCTCGCTTCCGCCCGGATGCACCATCAGCAGCGTCTCGGCCTGCGCGTCGAGCGTGGCCGGCAGCACGGGCTGCTCGCTTGCGGAGGTGTCGTCGTCGAGCAGGCCCAGCGTCGCGATCCAGTCCGCCTGCGGCTGCACGTGCCAGCCGCGTGCTTCCAGGCGTTCGCGCAGCGGGTCGAGCGACCCGGCGACCTGCACGTCCAGCGGCCAGCGGCGGCGCTGGTCGCGTTCGTTGCGCTGCGCCGGCAGCTCGCTCCATCCCTCGCGCCACCATGCCTCGGCATCCATCACCGACGTCGGCGTCGCGGCGGCAAAGCGCGCCAGCAGCGTGTCGGCGGTGCGCGGCGCATGCCACAGCGCGGCGATGGCGAAGGTGCCGTAGAACAGCCACGCCAGCGGGCGCATCCAGAACGAGCGCTGCACGTGCCGGCGATAGGCGATGCCCAGCGCCAGCAGCCACAGCACGCCGAACAGCGTGCCGCCGACGAGGTCGCTGGGCCAGTGCGCGCCCAGGTACAGGCGCGAGAACGCGACCAGCGTGGTGATCACGCCCGCGAGCAGGTACGGCCACACGCGCGTGCGGCCGGGCAATTCGCGCGCGATGAGCACTGCGAAGAAGCCGAACACGATGGTCGACATCGTCACGGCCACCGACGGGAAGCCGAAGCCGGCCGGCGCGGTCGGCGGACGCGGCATGTCGATCACCGCTTCCAGCAGCGACGTGAACACCAGCCCGAACACGATCGCCGCCGCGAAATGCGCCGCCGCCATCCAGCGCTTGCGCCACAGCAGGTAGGCCAGCGCGACCAGCACCGCCGGGCCCAGCACGGACGCATCGCCGATGCAGGCGAGTGCGGCCATCAGGCGGTCGGCGAGCGGGTTGCGCAGGCTCCACATGAAGTCGTGGATGGTGTGGTCCAGCGCCAGCGGCCCGCCGCTGGCCAGCAGCGAGGCGACCAGCGTGAACCACGCCCAGCTGATCGCCAGCAGGCACACGGCGAGCATCAGCAGCGACGGGGATTCGGGCCGGTTCGGATCGATCAGGGCGGCGGCGTACGGCCCCAGCCGCGGATGCTGGCGCGTCCAGCGCAGGGCGCGCGCAAGCAGGGTGTCGGCGTGGTCGGCGAACCATCGCCACGTGTACAGCACCACCGCCCAGACCAGTGCTACCGCGACCGCCAGTGCGCCGAGCACCAGCGCGAGGCGATCGGCCACCGCGGCCACCGCGTCGTAGGACCGCCCCAGCACCCAGCCTGGCGCGAGGAAGAGCGCCGACCATGCGATGCAGGCGACCAGGCTCGGAAGGGCGTAGCGCCGCAGCGGCATGTGCAGCATGCCGGCGATCGCGGGCACGAACGGCCGCACCGCGCCGACGAAGCGCGCGATGAAAATGCTCTTCACGCCATGGCGGCGGAACATCGCCTCGCCGCGATCGAGCCACTGCGGATAGCGCGAGAACGGCCATCTCGATCGCAACTGCGGGCCCCATCGGTGGCCGACCCAGTAGCTCAGGGCGTCGCCGATGAAGGCGCCGAGCGTCGCGCACACCAGCGCATACGGGCCGCTGATGTGCCCCAGGCCCACCAATGCGCCGACCGCGAACAGCAGCGGCAGCGCCGGCACGACGATGCCCAGCAGCACCACGGCGTCGCAGAAGGCGATGAGGAAGATGACGGCGCCGGCGGCGACGGGGTGCTCCGCGATCCATGTGGTCGCGCTTTCGATCCAGGCCGGTTCCATCGGGCGATTATAGGCAGCGCGTCCATGACGACGCGATGGCGACGGTCACGGTGACGATCGGCATCGGCGGGGAGAACCCTCGGCCGTCCCGTCCGCGAATCGCGATTCCGTACACTGGCGCGATGTCTTCATCATCCGACGACGCCATCGAAGTCCAGGCGCTCAAGGCCGACAGCTTCGGCCGCATCGCGCTCATGCGCGACGACCGCGGCCTGTTCGTGCGTCGCGACCTTCGCCATGTGCCGCTGTGGCTGCGCGTTCCCGCGTGGTGGCTCGCACGGCGCGAGGCGCGCGCGCTGCAGCAGGTCCACGGCCTGCACGACGTGCCGCAGCTGCTGCGCTGGGACGGCCGACGGCTCGACCGCAGCTACATGGACGGCGCGGCGATGTACCAGCGTCCGCCGCATGGGGACCTCGCGTATTTCCGTCGCGCGCGTCGCCTGCTGCAGCAACTCCATCGGCGCGGACTGGCGCACAACGACCTGGCGAAGGAGGCCAACTGGCTCGTGCTCGCCGACGGCCGGCCCGGGATCATCGACTTCCAGCTCGCCACGCGCGGGCAGCCGCGTTCGCGCTGGATGCGCCTGCTCGCGCGCGAGGACCTGCGCCATCTGCTCAAGCACAAGCGCACCTATTGCCCGCACGCGCTGACGCCGGTGGAGCGGCGCGTGCTCAAGCGCCATTCGTGGCTGCGCGAGGCGTGGTTCGCCACGGGAAAGCCGGTCTACCGCTTCGTGACGCGGCGCATCCTGAAATGGGAAGACAACGAAGGCCAGGGACCCAAGCCGTGACCTTCCGGCCATAATCGCGGCCATCGGCGCGCCAAAGGCGCGCGCAATGTAGGAGACGCGCCATGCGCACCCTGTCCGGAAAAACGCTCTTCATCACCGGCGCCTCGCGCGGCATCGGTCGCGCCATCGCGCTGCGGGCCGCGCGCGATGGCGCCAACGTCGCGATCGTCGCGAAGTCGTCGGTTCCCAATCCGAAACTGCCCGGCACGATCCATACCGTCGCCGAGGAAGTGATTGCCGCCGGCGGCAAGGCGCTGGCGATCAAGTGCGACATCCGCGAGGAAGACGAGGTCCGTGCCGCTGTCGCCGCGACGGTCGACGCGTTCGGCGGCATCGATATCCTGGTCAACAACGCCAGCGCGATCTGGTTGCGCGGCACGCTCGACACGCCGATGAAGCGCTTCGACCTGATGCAGCAGGTCAACGCGCGCGGCACGTTCCTGTGTTCGCAGGCCTGCCTGCCGCACCTGCTGAAGGCCGCAGATCCGCACATCCTGTCGCTCGCGCCGCCGCTGAACCTGGATCCGAAATGGTGGGCGCCGCACACCGGCTACACGCTGGCGAAGATGGGCATGAGCTTCGTGACGCTGGGCTTGGCCGCGGAGTTCGGCCCGCAAGGCGTGGCGATCAACGCGCTGTGGCCGCGCACGGTGATTGCCACCGACGCGATCAACATGATTCCCGGCGTGCGCCCCGAACTCTGCCGCACGCCGGAGATCGTCGCCGACGCCGCGCACGTCGTGCTGACGCAGCCGTCGCGCGGGTACTCCGGTCAGTTCCTGATCGACGACGACGTGCTCTCCGCCGCCGGCGTCACCGACTTCAGCGGGTACGCCGTCGATCCGGACGCGAAGCATCTGCTGCCGGACCTGTTCCTCACCGACGCGCAGCTCGCGCGGCCGCCGCGCTGAGCTTCAACGCAACGGGCGTCATCCGGTCGCCGACGGCAGCGTAGTGCCGCAGTGGCGGCAGAAGTGCGCGGCCGGATCGTGGCCTTCCAGCCCGCACCCCGTACAGCCGCGGCGATCGAGCCGGCTCGCGTCGCCGCTCGCCTCGCGCAGGCTGCTGGCCAGTTCCGCGGTGTAGATGCCGGTCGGCACGGCGATGATGCTGTAGCCGATGAGGATCAGCAGCGACGTGATGAAGCGCCCCAGCGTGGTCTGCGGCGCGATGTCGCCGAAGCCGACCGTCGCCATCGTCACCACGGCCCAGTACATGCTCGTCGGGATGCTGGAAAAACCGTGTTCCGGGCCTTCGACGACGTACATCAACGCACCGAAGATCACGGTGATGGTCATCACCGCGCACACGAAGACGAAGATCTTGCGGCGGCTACGCCACAGCGCACCGACCAGCACGCCGCCTTCCTCGACGTAGTGCGTGAGCTTGAGGATGCGGAACAACCGCAGCATGCGCAGGATGCGCAACGCCAGCAGGCTCTGGCTGCCGGGCAGCAGCACCGACAGGTACGTCGGCAGGATCGACGCCAGGTCGACCAGGCCCCACAGGCTGATCGCGTACCGCCACGGATTGCGCAGCACCGCCAGGCGCAGCGCGTACTCGGCGGTGAACAGCAGCGTGAATCCCCACTCCAGCCCGTGCAGCAGCTCGCCGTGGCGCGCATGGATGCGCGCGACGCTGTCGAGCATGATCACCACGACGCTGACCAGGATCGCCGCGATCAGCACCAGGTCGAAGTTGCGCGAGCGCCGCGTGTCATGGCGGAACACGATGTCGAACCAGTGGCGACGCCAGCCGGATTCGGTGGCCGGCTGGAGCTGCGGATCCATCAGCAAGGGCATGGGCATCCTCCTGCGGCGATTGTGCTCAGGCCCTCGTGCAGGCCGCGGCAAGCCGCGCGCCGGGTCCGGATGGGCGACAATGTCGCCTTCCATTCCCCACGCCCGTTGCCATGACCGCCTCGTCGTCCGACCTGTTCTCGCTGTCCGAACGCTACTACCTGCCGGTCTACCGGCCGCGCCGGATCGTGCTCGACCACGGTCGCGGCGCGCGCGTGTGGGATCGCGATGGTCGTGAGTACGTGGATTTCGGCGCCGGCATCGCGGTGAATGCGCTCGGCCACGCGCATCCGCCGCTGGTCGCGGCGCTGACCGAGCAGGCGGGCAAGCTCTGGCATACCTCCAACGTGTTCGTCAGCGAACCGCCGCTGCGGCTGGCCGAAGAACTCGTCACCGCATCGCGTTTCGCGCAGCGCGTGTTCTTCTGCAATTCCGGCGCCGAGGCGAACGAGGCGGCGATCAAGCTCGCACGCAAGTGGGCGGCCTCGCAGGGTCGCGCGCCGGCGCAGCGCGGCATCCTCACGTTCCGCGGCAGCTTCCATGGCCGCACGCTCGCGGCCGTCACGGCCGGTGCGCAGCCGAAGTACCACGAAGGGTTCGAGCCCCTGCCGCCGGGCTTCGTCTACAGCGATTTCAACGACCTGGCCGCGGCCGAAGCCGCGATGGCGTCGGGCAGTGTGTGCGCCGTGCTGGTCGAACCGGTGCAGGGCGAGGGCGGCGTGACACCGGCGACGGCGGAATTCCTGCTCGGCCTGCGCGCGCTGTGCGACCGTTTCGGCGCGCTGCTGATGCTCGACGAAATCCAGTGCGGCATGGGCCGGACGGGCCGCCTGTTCGCGTGCCATGCCTATGGCGTGACGCCGGACGTGGTGACGCTGGCGAAGGCGCTGGGCAGCGGTTTCCCGATCGGCGCGATGCTGGTGGGCGAGAAGGCCGCAGAAACGATGCAATTCGGCGCGCACGGCACGACCTTCGGCGGAAACCCGCTCGCCGCAGCGGTGGCACGCGCGGCGCTGGCGGAGTTGTCATCGCCGCAGCTGCTCGCAAACGTGACGCGCCAATCGCAGGCGATTCGCGATGCGCTGGTTGAGGTCGACGCGGAACTGGCCCTGTTCTCCGAAATCCGCGGCATGGGCCTGATGCTCGGCGCGCAGCTGCGCGAAGCGCATGCGGGCAAGGCCGGGGCGATTCTCGATATCGCCTGCGATCACGGCCTGCTGTTGCTGCAGGCCGGGCCCGACGTGCTGCGTTTCGTCCCGGCGTTGAACATCGGCGATGACGACATCGCCGAAGGTTTGCAGCGCCTGCGTTCGGCGCTGCGCGCATTCGTCGCGAACGCAGGCTGATCCGGACGTAACGCCTGCAAGTAAAAATCCCCGCTGACGCGGGGATTTTTTATTTCGCGGATCTCAGCCCAGTTCGGCGAACGACGCGCGTGCCGCGTCGATCGTGTGCGCGATCTCCGCATCGCCATGCGCGCTCGAGACGAAGCCGGCTTCGAACGCCGACGGCGCCAGGTACACGCCGCGGCCCAGCATCGCGTGGAAGAAACGGTTGAAACCCGGGGTATCCGATGCCTTCGCGTCCTCGAACGTTTCCACCGGACCTTCGCGGAAATACAGGCCGAACATGCCCGGGGCGCGCGTGGTGGTGAACGCGATGCCGGCATCGCGCGCGGCGGCTTCGAGGCCGTCGCACAGCACGTGCGTGCGGCGCTCCAGTTCAGCGTGGAAGTCCGGCACCTGGATCAGGTCGAGCGTCGCAAGACCCGCGGCCATCGCCACCGGATTGCCGCTCAGCGTACCGGCCTGGTAGATCGGGCCGCTCGGTGCGACCTGCTCCATGAGGTCGCGACGACCGCCGTATGCGCCCACCGGCATGCCGCCGCCGATGATCTTGCCGAACGTCGACAGGTCCGGCGTGATGCCGTAAAGCGCCTGAGCGCCGCCGAGCGCGACACGGAAACCGGTCATCACCTCGTCGAAGATCAGCAGCGCGCCGTGCTTGGTGCACAGTTCGCGCAGGTGTTGCAGGTAGCCATCGCGCGGCAGGATGCAGTTCGCGTTGCCGACGATGGGTTCGATGATCAGGCCCGCGATTTCGCTGCCGATTTCGTCGAACAGCTGCGTGGCGGCGTCGAAATCGTTGTACGGGATCGTCGAGGTCAGGTCGGCCAGCGCCGACGGGACGCCCGGGGAATTCGGCAGGCCCAGCGTCATCACGCCGCTGCCTGCCTTCACCAGGAAGCTGTCGCCGTGGCCGTGGTAGCAGCCTTCGAACTTCACCATGCGCGTGCGCCCGGTGGCGCCGCGGGCGACGCGGATCGCCGACAGCGTCGCTTCGGTGCCTGAGTTCACCATGCGCACCATCTCGCAGCTCGGCACAATCTGCGCGATGCGTTCGGCCATCGTCACTTCCAGCGCGTTGGGGACGCCGAAGCTGAGGCCGTTGACCATCGTTTCGGAAACGGCGGCGAGCACCTGCGGGTGCGCGTGGCCGGCGATCATCGGGCCCCACGAGCCGACGTAATCGACGTAGCGGTTGCCGTCGACGTCGACGATGTATGCGCCTTGTGCGCTCTGCGCGAAGAACGGTTCGCCGCCGACCGACTTGAAGGCGCGCACCGGCGAGTTCACGCCGCCGGGAATGAGTTCGCGGGCGCGGGAAAACAGGGCATGCGAGCGTTCGTGGTTCATGGCGTGGAAATGTCCGTCGTGGAAGGGGAATGCGCAGGCCGCGCATCGAAGCAGTCGAGATAGGCGCGCACGGCAGCCGCAGGATCGGCCCCGTCGAACACGCCGGAAATCACAGCGAGCAGGTCGGCGCCTGCCTCGACCAGCGGGCGCGCATTGTCCGGCGTGATCCCGCCGATCGCCACGCGCGGCAGGCCGAGCGGCGCGCTGGCGCGCAGCAGGTCGAGCGTCGCGCGCCGCGCATTGGGTTTGGTCGGCGAGGGGAAAAACGCCCCGAACGCGATGTAGCTGGCGCCGGATGCGGCGGCCAGGCGCGCGAGTTCGGGATCGTCGTAGCACGAGGCGCCGATGATCGCCGCGTCGCCCAGTGCGTCGCGGGCCGCGGCGATTTCCCCGTCGTCCTCGCCCAGGTGCGCGCCGTCGGCGCCGATCGCCGCGGCAAGGCGCCAGTCGTCGTTCACGATCAACGGCACGCCGTAGCGGCGGCACAGCGTCAGGAGCTCACGGGCCTGAGTGGCGCGGAGGGCCCCGTCCGCGGCCTTGTTTCGGTATTGCAGCCACGTGGCGCCGGCAGCCAGGACCACTTCCACACGCGCGAGGAGGCGGCCGGTGTCGGTTTCGTCGGGCGTGATGGCGTAGAGGCCGCGCGGCGGCCAGGGCGGATTCATGCGGAAAGCTTCCGTGGGCGCGGGCGCGGTGGGACAATGCGCGTTCCCGCAAAGCCCGCATTATCCGCCCATGTCCGAGACCGCTGCGACCACCACGTTCCGCACCTGGATGTGCGTCGTCTGCGGCTTCATCTATGACGAGGCCCTGGGGCTGCCGGAAGAGGGCATCGCCCCGGGCACCCGCTGGGAGGACGTCCCGGACACCTGGACGTGCCCGGACTGCGGCGTCACCAAGGACGACTTCGAGATGATGCCGCTCTGAGGCGGCCCATCTGACGGTTCAGGGCTTCACCAGGCCCGGGCTGAACGTGAGTTCCGCGCCGTCCTGCAGTTTCAGCCGCGCCGCCTGGCCGGCATTGAGTTCGAGTACGTAACGCGCCGGCGCATCGCTGGGATACGGCGGGCAGCGGTCGCCCAACGAGCAGGGCGGCACGTCCCGCTGCTGCGAGACCAGCTTGCGGGCCGAATCGAAGTAGAGGATGTCCAGCGGGATCTTCGTGTTCTTCATCCAGTAGGCCAGTGGCTCCTGGCGCTCGTGGATGAAGAGCATTCCGCGATCGGCGGCCATTCCGTCGCGGAACATCAGGCCGCGCTCGCGCTCTGCCTCATCGTCGGCCACTTCCACCGCATAGCGCTGGCCGCCCAGCTCGACCCAGGTGTCGGCGCCGCTGGCGCAACCGGACAAGGCGAGGCCACAGCACACGAACAGCAGTCGGAAGGCGGTCATACGGGGCTCCAAGGTGCCGGGAACAGGGAAGACCGGAACATCCGGCAACGCCTTTCGCGAGTCAACGAAAAAACATTCGACGCACCCCTTCCCAAAGCCGGAACGCATGTGCACAATGCGCGCCCCGCCGAGGTGAATCACTGACGCGGGACGCGGTTGAAGCGGCGTTGTTCGAAGGGCGGTTGACGAACTTCGAAGGTGCTGTAAGATGCGCGGCCCTGCTGACGGGACGGCCTTGAAACGAGGCGCTGAACGGGAGGCGGGGGCAGCGAAAAAGATCTCGACACGGTGTTGACGGAATCGAAATTCGCTGTATAGTAGTCGGCTCCCTCGGGCACTTCGGTGCGGCGGGGTGAGGCAAGGGAAAGGCGCTGAGGCCGGCCCCGAGATCTTTGACAGTGTGCGCAGGTGACTTGTGCGGGCGTCTGGCTAGTGGATGGTTGTCCATCAGCAGATGTCCTGTAACAAGCATTAATGATTCAAAGCATGCAAATGCAAGCGAGTAATTGATGCCTGGAACGGGCTCTGCACTCAAGATATTGAACCTTCGGGTTCTGCAATTTTAAGTGAAGAGTTTGATCCTGGCTCAGAGTGAACGCTGGCGGCAGGCCTAACACATGCAAGTCGAACGGCAGCACAGAGGAGCTTGCTCCTTGGGTGGCGAGTGGCGGACGGGTGAGGAATGCATCGGAATCTGCCTATTTGTGGGGGATAACGTAGGGAAACTTACGCTAATACCGCATACGTCCTACGGGAGAAAGTGGGGGACCTTCGGGCCTCACGCAGATAGATGAGCCGATGCCGGATTAGCTAGTTGGCGGGGTAAAGGCCCACCAAGGCGACGATCCGTAGCTGGTCTGAGAGGATGATCAGCCACACTGGAACTGAGACACGGTCCAGACTCCTACGGGAGGCAGCAGTGGGGAATATTGGACAATGGGCGCAAGCCTGATCCAGCCATGCCGCGTGTGTGAAGAAGGCCTTCGGGTTGTAAAGCACTTTTGTCCGGAAAGAAAAGCGCTCGATTAATACTCGGGTGTTATGACGGTACCGGAAGAATAAGCACCGGCTAACTTCGTGCCAGCAGCCGCGGTAATACGAAGGGTGCAAGCGTTACTCGGAATTACTGGGCGTAAAGCGTGCGTAGGTGGTTTGTTAAGTCTGATGTGAAAGCCCTGGGCTCAACCTGGGAACTGCATTGGAAACTGGCTTACTAGAGTGCGGTAGAGGGGTGTGGAATTCCCGGTGTAGCAGTGAAATGCGTAGATATCGGGAGGAACATCTGTGGCGAAGGCGACACCCTGGACCAGCACTGACACTGAGGCACGAAAGCGTGGGGAGCAAACAGGATTAGATACCCTGGTAGTCCACGCCCTAAACGATGCGAACTGGATGTTGGGGGCAACTTGGCCCTCAGTATCGAAGCTAACGCGTTAAGTTCGCCGCCTGGGAAGTACGGTCGCAAGACTGAAACTCAAAGGAATTGACGGGGGCCCGCACAAGCGGTGGAGTATGTGGTTTAATTCGATGCAACGCGAAGAACCTTACCTGGCCTTGACATGCACGGAACTTTCCAGAGATGGATTGGTGCCTTCGGGAACCGTGACACAGGTGCTGCATGGCTGTCGTCAGCTCGTGTCGTGAGATGTTGGGTTAAGTCCCGCAACGAGCGCAACCCTTGTCCTTAGTTGCCAGCACGTAATGGTGGGAACTCTAAGGAGACCGCCGGTGACAAACCGGAGGAAGGTGGGGATGACGTCAAGTCATCATGGCCCTTACGGCCAGGGCTACACACGTACTACAATGGTAGGGACAGAGGGCTGCAAACCCGCGAGGGCAAGCCAATCCCAGAAACCCTATCTCAGTCCGGATTGGAGTCTGCAACTCGACTCCATGAAGTCGGAATCGCTAGTAATCGCAGATCAGCATTGCTGCGGTGAATACGTTCCCGGGCCTTGTACACACCGCCCGTCACACCATGGGAGTTTGTTGCACCAGAAGCAGGTAGCTTAACCTTCGGGAGGGCGCTTGCCACGGTGTGGCCGATGACTGGGGTGAAGTCGTAACAAGGTAGCCGTATCGGAAGGTGCGGCTGGATCACCTCCTTTAGAGACTAAAGACAGCAAATTGCTGGCCGGACGTCCGCACAAGTGACCTGCATCTAGTTCCGGGACCTCCCAAGGGGGAAGTCCGCGGGAGCGTCCCTCGTTTGAACAAGGGGCTTTAGCTCAGCTGGGAGAGCACCTGCTTTGCAAGCAGGGGGTCGTCGGTTCGATCCCGACAAGCTCCACCAAACCAGCCGTGCACGACTTTTGGGTCTGTAGCTCAGGTGGTTAGAGCGCACCCCTGATAAGGGTGAGGCCGGTGGTTCGAGTCCTCCCAGACCCACCACTCCCGAACGAAACTAGATTGCGCACACATCAAGAATTGAAGCGGTACGGCGTTGAGGCCGGATCGCGTTCTTTGAAAACTGGGAAAGTAGCGAGCGTTTTGAGACGAATGTCCATGACGTGTCGTGAGGCTAAGGCGGGTGCCGAAAGGCACCTTATAATTGAGTCGTTGAATTCGCGTTTGGGCTTTGTACCCCCGAACACAGACGACCCTGAGGCGACTTGGGGTTATATGGTCAAGCGAATAAGCGCACACGGTGGATGCCTTGGCGGTCAGAGGCGATGAAGGACGTGGCAGCCTGCGAAAAGTGCGGGGGAGCTGGCAACAAGCATTGATCCCGCAATGTCCGAATGGGGAAACCCACCTAGCAATAGGTATCCTGCAGTGAATACATAGCTGCTGGAAGCAAACCCGGAGAACTGAAATATCTAAGTACCCGGAGGAAAAGAAATCAACCGAGATTCCCTAAGTAGTGACGAGCGAACGGGGACCAGCCCTTAAGTTGATTGAGTTCTAGCAAAACAACCTGGAAAGGTTGGCCATAGACGGTGACAGCCCGGTATGCGAAAGAGCTCTTTTGATGAAATCGAGTAAGGCGGGGCACGAGAAACCCTGTCTGAACATGGGGGGACCATCCTCCAAGGCTAAATACTCCTGACCGACCGATAGTGAACCAGTACCGTGAGGGAAAGGCGAAAAGAACCCCGGAGAGGGGAGTGAAATAGACCCTGAAACCGTGTGCGTACAAGCAGTCGGAGCCCGCAAGGGTGACGGCGTACCTTTTGTATAATGGGTCAGCGACTTACTGTTCGTGGCGAGCTTAACCGTATAGGGGAGGCGAAGGGAAACCGAGTCTGATAAGGGCGCATAGTCGCGGGCAGTAGACCCGAAACCGGGTGATCTAGTCATGCCCAGGGTGAAGGTTGAGTAACATCAACTGGAGGCCCGAACCCACTCCCGTTGCAAAGGTAGGGGATGAGGTGTGATTAGGAGTGAAAAGCTAATCGAACCCGGAGATAGCTGGTTCTCCTCGAAAGCTATTTAGGTAGCGCCTCATGTGAATCTTCCTGGGGGTAGAGCACTGTTATGGCTAGGGGGTCATTGCGACTTACCAAACCATGGCAAACTCCGAATACCAGGACAGACTGCATGGGAGACACACGGCGGGTGCTAACGTCCGTCGTGAAAAGGGAAACAACCCAGACCCACAGCTAAGGTCCCAAATTTCGTGCTAAGTGGAAAACGATGTGGAAAGGCACAGACAGCCAGGAGGTTGGCTTAGAAGCAGCCACCCTTTAAAGAAAGCGTAATAGCTCACTGGTCGAGTCGGTCTGCGCGGAAGATTTAACGGGGCTAAGCACGGAACCGAAGCTTGGGGTGCACACTTTGTGTGCGCGGTAGAGGAGCGTTCCGTAAGCCGATGAAGGTGGATTGAGAAGTCCGCTGGAGGTATCGGAAGTGCGAATGCTGACATGAGTAACGATAATGCGGGTGAAAAGCCCGCACGCCGAAAGCCCAAGGTTTCCTTGCGCAACGTTAATCGACGCAGGGTGAGTCGGCCCCTAAGGCGAGGCAGAAATGCGTAGTCGATGGGAAGCTGGTTAATATTCCAGCACCTCGCGTAAGTGCGATGGAGGGACGGAGAAGGTTAGGCAGGCCGGGCGTTGGTTGTCCCGGTGAGAGAGTTGAGGCGGTCCCCTTAGGCAAATCCGGGGGGGCAACGTTGAGACTAAGGACGAGTCCTTTAGGACTAAGCTGCCGATATCACGCTTCCAGGAAAAGCTCCTAAGCTTCAGCTTACGCAGACCGTACCGTAAACCGACACAGGTGGGCAGGATGAGAATTCTCAGGCGCTTGAGAGAACTCGGGTGAAGGAACTAGGCAAAATAGCACCGTAACTTCGGGAGAAGGTGCGCCCTTTTTGGTTCATAGCTGAGAAGGGCCGCAGTGACCAGGCCGCTGCGACTGTTTATCAAAAACACAGCACTCTGCAAACACGAAAGTGGACGTATAGGGTGTGACGCCTGCCCGGTGCCGGAAGGTTAATTGATGGGGTCAGCCGCAAGGCGAAGCTCTTGATCGAAGCCCCGGTAAACGGCGGCCGTAACTATAACGGTCCTAAGGTAGCGAAATTCCTTGTCGGGTAAGTTCCGACCTGCACGAATGGCGTAACGACAGCGGCGCTGTCTCCACCCGAGACTCAGTGAAATTGAAATCGCTGTGAAGATGCAGCGTTCCCGCGGCAAGACGGAAAGACCCCGTGAACCTTTACTATAGCTTTACACTGAACGTTGAGTTCGTCTGTGTAGGATAGGTGGGAGGCTATGAAACCGAGGCGCTAGCTTCGGTGGAGCCATCCTTGAAATACCACCCTGATGTGCTTGACGTTCTAACCTAGGTCCGTAATCCGGATCGGGGACCGTGTATGGTGGGTAGTTTGACTGGGGCGGTCTCCTCCCAAAGTGTAACGGAGGAGCACGAAGGTACGCTCAGCGCGGTCGGACATCGCGCACTGTGTGCAAAGGCATAAGCGTGCTTGACTGCAAGATCGACGGATCAAGCAGGTACGAAAGTAGGTCTTAGTGATCCGGTGGTTCTGTATGGAAGGGCCATCGCTCAACGGATAAAAGGTACTCCGGGGATAACAGGCTGATACCGCCCAAGAGTTCATATCGACGGCGGTGTTTGGCACCTCGATGTCGGCTCATCACATCCTGGGGCTGTAGTCGGTCCCAAGGGTATGGCTGTTCGCCATTTAAAGTGGTACGCGAGCTGGGTTCAGAACGTCGTGAGACAGTTCGGTCCCTATCTGTCGTGGGCGTTGGAGATTTGAGAGGGGCTGCTCCTAGTACGAGAGGACCGGAGTGGACGAACCTCTGGTGTTCCGGTTGTCACGCCAGTGGCACTGCCGGGTAGCTATGTTCGGAAGCGATAACCGCTGAAAGCATCTAAGCGGGAAGCGCGCCTCAAGATGAGATCTCCCGGGAGCTTGACTCCCCTGAAGGAACCATCAAGACCAGGTGGTTGATAGGCTGGGTGTGTAAGTGCAGCAATGCATTGAGCTAACCAGTACTAATGATCCGTGTGGCTTGACCATATAACCTCAAGTGGCCTTGGACTTACGACAACGTCGTGACGTTCGGCTCACTCGCTACTTATCCCAACCTATCCGCTGAAGACGGCTTGCCGTCCTAAGCAAACCAACGAGAGCGTGTGCGCGACTCAGTCCACCGAGATCCGCGACCCTCCACCCTCTCCCTGGTGACAATAGCTGTGTGGTCCCACCCGATCCCATTCCGAACTCGGAAGTGAAACGCACATGCGCCGATGGTAGTGTGGCTCAAGCCATGCAAGAGTAGGTCATCGCCAGGGGCTTTACCCCAGAAGGCCGGTCCATCAGGACCGGCCTTCTTCTTTTGCGCGATCAAAAAAGCAAACTGGCGCATCGCTTGACCGAACGTCAGCACAGGCATGCGCTGCAGAACCTTTCGAGATTCAACGGCAGCCGATCCCGCACCACGAGAATCAGAACAGCGATCCCGTCGTTCCCGATGCCGCAGGTGGTTCTTTGGAGGTTCCGCGCGTCCAACCTCCAGCGCCAAAAGGCTTCGCGGTAACCGCCTTGATCCTCTCAGGCTGTTCCCGAGCTTTCCGGTGCGCCTCTTCGGCCAGCACCTTGAACTGGCGTTCGCGCTCAAGCCACAGCTCTTCCGCTGAATCCGCGGGCTTGCTGCGCGCCGCCACGTCTTCCTCCAGCCCCGCCTCCGGAATCGTGGCGAAGGGAATCCGCATCGGCGCCGCGTCCTGCTCCAGCGCCTCCTGCATCGCGCCGAAGTAGAGCGTGTTGTTGCCGTAGCGCCGGTTGATGGAGTCGAGCGTGGCGCTGATTGCCTTCGCGCGCCCGCGGGTGGCCATCAGTTCTTGGGTAATGCTGCCAACCGGTTCGAGCTGAGTTAGCGTAACGGCCACGGATAGCGGCGGGTGTCGCTTGACGTTCCAGCGCTTCCCTTGGATGGCGGTTTCGAGCGACGCGAGTTCATCGCCCAGTAAACGCAACAACGTCGGCGTGTCGTCGAGCGGCGCAAACGAGAGGTCGCGCTCGAAGCGGTTTTCCATCCCGACAAAACGAATGCGGATCGAGAGTCCGCCGGCCAGGTAGCGTTCGTGCCGCAACCGCATCGCGGCCTTCGCCAGCAGCTTGAAGAGAACGGCGCGCGCGCCCTCGAACGTGCGCAGTTCAGGACCGAGCACGTGCGAGTGGCCCAGCGACGCGCGGCGCTCGGTCCGACCCGGCAATTCATGCCCGCGCAACTGAAGCCAATAGCGTTCACCTTCGATGCTGCCCCACGCGGCGCGTAGCTGGGATCGCGATGCAGCGCAGAGCTGCTCAGACGTATGGATCCCGGCGCGCAGCAGGCGCTGCTCGACCGATGGCCCGATGCCGCAGAACTCCCGAAGCGTGAGCGAATGCAGGGCAGACGGGAGATCGACTTCCTCGAGTACGGTCAGTCCATCCGGCTTGCGCATGTCCGACGCCGTCTTCGCAAGAAACCGGTTCGGCGCAATGCCGATCGAACAGCGGATCGCCGGACTGAAGCCCTCGTCGACCAGGCGCTGCTTGATGCGCTGGGCGATTGCTTCCGCATTGGCGCGCTCGCGCTCGCGGCCGATCAGCCAGCACGGCACCTCGTCGATCGATTCGGCCTTGCCGTGCGGAATGCACTCCTCGATGGCGGCCATCAGGCGATGGTGCATCGCGATGTATCGGGCGGGTCGCGCCTCGCGCAGGATGAGATCCGGGCAGAGCTCCAGCGCTTCCCACACCGGCGTGCCCGTCTTCACGCCGAACGCCTTTGCCTCATAACTGGCCGCGATGGCACAGGTCGTGGCCGACATGACCGGCACGACCGCAACGGGCCGCCCGAGCAGCGCCGGCTCGTCGTACTGCTCCACCGAGGCGAAGTACGAGTTGAAGTCGACGAAGAGGCAGCGCAGGGTCATGGCGTACCGGCGAATTCACCGGGAAAAGCGACAGCACCGGAGGAAAGTGTCGCGCGCCGTTGACGCCGGCGCGTATCCGAGCCGATTGTCGACGCTGCCGGTCTCACGTCTTGAGACCGGCACGCCACGGAACTACAGGACGATCGGCGGCTCGCCGCCGACGATCACCACGTCGGCCGGGCGGCGCGCGAACAGGCCGACGCTGACCACGCCGGGAATCTGGTTGATCGCCTGTTCCAGTCCGACCGGATCGACGATCGCGAGCCCATGGATGTCGAGAATGACGTTGCCGTTGTCGGTGACCACGCCCGCGCCGTCCGCGGTCTGGCGCCACACCGGCTGGCCGCGCGTCATCGCCTGGATCTCACGCGCGACGAGGCTGCGCGCCATGGGGATCACCTCGACGGGCAGCGGGAATTTGCCGAGCACGTCCACGCGCTTGCTCGGATCGACGATGCACACGAACTTCTGGCTCGCCTCGGCGATGATCTTCTCGCGCGTGAGCGCCGCGCCGCCGCCCTTGATCAGGCGCTTGTGCGGATCGCATTCGTCCGCGCCATCGACATACAACGACAGGGGGCCGGTCGCGTTCAGATCCAGCACCTCGATGCCGTGCTGGCGCAGGCGCGCGGTGCTCTGGTCGGAGCTCGACACGGCGCCCTTGATGCGGTCCTTGATGCGCGCGAGCGCGTCGATGAAGAAGGCCACGGTGGAACCGGTGCCAACGCCGACGATCATGCCGTCCTCGACGTACTCGATGGCCTTCTCGCCGGCCAAGCGCTTGCTTTCGCTCATGTGGGCTGCGTGGGTAGTGGAAATTGGAAAGGGACGACGCGCGCCGGCGTCATTCGAGCGACAGCAGGTACTTCCACTGCGCGGCCGTGACCGGCAGCACCGACAGGCGATTGCCGCGGCGGATCAGCGCGAAGTCCTCGCCGAGCTTGCCGGCGTGCTGCTTGAGTTCGTCCAGCGTGATGGTGCGCTTGAACTTGCGCTCGAACGCGACGTCGACGAGGAACCAGCGCGGTTCCTCGCGCGAGCTCTTGGCGTCGTAATAGTCCGACTTCGGGTTGAACTGCGTCTCGTCGGGATACGCCTTGCTCGCCACCGTCGCCGTGCCGACGATGCCGGGCACGTCGGTATTGGAGTGATAGAACAGCACGCCGTCGCCGACCTGCATGCCATCGCGCATGAAGTTGCGCGCCTGGTAATTGCGCACGCCGTTCCACGGCTCGGTGCGCACGCGTTCGAGATCGTCGATGGAGAACGTGTCCGGTTCGGACTTCATCAGCCAGTAGCGGCGACGAGCGCTCATGCGGAACTCCTGCAGTCGAGCGTGGACGATTGCGTGCACACCGCGTCCAGGGCGACGTCCCAATCCGCGCGGTCGAGCGTCTCGACCCGTTGCACGTCGAACGCGGCTCCCACCAGCCACGGCGGCGCAGGGCGCTGGTGGCGGAAGGCGAAGCTGCGATCGTACCAGCCGCCTCCCATGCCGAGCCGATGGCCGCGTCCGTCGAAGCCCACCAGCGGCGCGACGACGAGGTCCATCTGTTCCGGTTCGAGCATCGAGGTTTCGGCGATGTCCGGCTCCGGGATGCCGTGGCGATTGCTCACCAGCGCGTCGCCCGGCCGCCACGGCGCGAAGCGCAGGCGACCATCGTCGTTGAGGACAGGGAGGCAGTAGACGCACTCGCGCGGCAGGCGCAACTGCCACACGTGCAGCGCGATCTCGCCATCCATGGCCCAGTAACCTGCGACGGAACCCGAGGAGGGCGCGAAGGGGAGCGCGAGCAACTGCGCGGCGAGACGTTCGGCGGCGGCGATGCGCTCGCCGGCAGGCAGTTCACGGCGGCGGTTGCGGAGCTCGCGGCGCAGCGCCGTGCGGTCGACCGTCATGCAGCGCGGGATCCTGTAGTGCGGCGCCGCGAAGGCGGCCGGTGGACGGGAATCAACGAAGTTACGAAAGCCGGGCGCGACCGCGCGCGGCCACATAAAAATTCGGGCGCGAATCCGCGCCCGAACCGGGGTGCGGCATTTCTGCCGCGACCGTGAGATGGAAGTCCTCCGCCAATGGCGATGCTTGCGAAACGACCTTGAACCCGGGGTTCAAGTGGGGACGCTTGGATGCCTTCGGGCTTCCCGCTACGAGGCGGACCTGCACTCCGGGCGTCCGCCGCGCCCCCGTGGTCGTCATTAAGGGACAAGGCGAATGTTTGCGCACGCTGTCGCGCACAGCAGAGGACGAGGAGAAAGTATAGCGCGGCGACCTACGGCTGCGTGTCCGCTCGTCGGTGCCGGCTCGGGAACGATTCAGTGCACGAATGCATCCGGTTCGATCTGCGCGTTCAGTGTGAACGCAATGTCGCGCTTCAACGCGCCGGTACGTCGAACAGGTCGTCCAGGCGGCGATGCAGGGTGTTGAGCGTGCGCTCGAGTTCGCGGTCGCGCGTGGCCAGTTCGTCGCGCATCTGCTGCAGGTCGTGCGCGAGGTTCAACGCGGCCAGCACGGCGACGCGATCGAGCGCGGCCATGCGGTTGGTGCCGCGGATCTCGCGCATCTTGCCGTCCAGCAGCTTCGCGGCGGCCTGCAGGCTGTCGCGCTCGCCGGGTTCGCAACCGACGGTGTATTCGCGATCGAGCAGTCGGATGCTGACGACTTCGCTGGTCATTGCGATCTCACGTGTGCTGTTCCAGCGATTTCAGCCGCGCGATCATCGCTTCGACCCGCGTGCGCGCCTGTTCGTTCTTGGCGAGCAGCGCGGAGCGTTCGCCCATCAGCTGTTCCTGTTGCTGCCGCAGGCTGCGGTTTTCCTCGGAGAGGCGACGCGCGCGGTCGGCCAACTGCTCGACCCGGTCGGCGAGCGACTGCAATTGCGCGAGGAGTTGGGCCTGTTCCATGCCGGGCACGATAGCAGGGCGGGGTGACGGGTCAAGGGCGCGGCCGGGTGGGGCTGCGCGCCCGTTCACGCCTGCCGTCAGACCGTGTCCACGGTCCCGCTGCCGACCGGCACCGAGTGCGGCGTCCAGGCCCGGATGAAGGACAGGCAGCTGGCCGCTTCCAGCGGACGCGCGAGCCAGTACCCCTGGATCTCGTCGCAGCCACGCCCGCGCAGGAACTGCATCTGCGCCTCGGTTTCCACGCCCTCGGCGATCACCGTCAGGCCCAGCGAATGCGCCATCGCGATGACCGTGGTGGTGATGGCCTCGTCGTCGGCGTCGCGGGTGAGGTCGCCGATGAATTCCTTGTCGATCTTCAGCGTGTGGATCGGCAGGCGCTTGAGGTAGGCCAGCGACGAATAGCCGGTGCCGAAGTCGTCGATCGCCAGGCCCACGCCGAGCGAGCGCAGCGCATCCAGCGTCGCCGAGGTCTGCCCGGCGTTGGCCATGATCACGCTCTCGGTCAGCTCCAGCTGCAGCATCTCCGGCGGCACGCCGCTTTCGACCAGCGCACGCGCGACCTGCTTGGGCAGGTTGCCGCGCAGCAACTGCAGCGAGGAGACGTTCACCGCCATCGTCAGCTGGTCCAGGCCCTTCATGCGCCAGCCCTTGAGCACGCTGCACGCTTCGCGCAGCGCCCATTCGCCGATGTCGAGGATGAGGCCGCTTTCCTCGGCCAGCGGGATGAACTGCGCCGGCGAGATGGCGCCGAGTTCCGGGCTCGTCCAGCGCAGCAGCGCTTCCACGCCGGTGATGCGCGAATGGTCCAGCGAGAGCTTGGGCTGGAACACCAGCCGCAGCTCGTTGCGGTCGAGCACGCCGCGCAGCGCAGCGGAAATAGTGGCGCGGCCGCGGATCTCCACGTCCATCGCCTCGGTGTAGCGCATGAAGGTGCGTCGCCCCGCCGCCTTGGCCTGGTACATCGCGGTGTCGGCGTGCTTGAGCAGGTCGGTGGGCACCAGCGCGTGGTCTGGGTACAGGCTGATGCCGATGGACGGCGAGATCACCACGTCGTGGCGCTGGTCGATGTCCAGCGGCGCTTCGAACGAAGCCAGCACGTCGCGCGCGACCTGCTCGGCATGTTCGATGCTTTCCAGGTTTTCCAGCAGCACGGTGAACTCGTCGCCACCCAGGCGCGCGACCGTGTGCGTCGGCCCGACGGCATGCTGCAGGCGATGCGCGGCCGCGCGCAGGATGCGGTCGCCGGCGGCATGGCCGAGCGAATCGTTGATGTCCTTGAAGCGGTCCAGGTCGAGGAACAGCATCGCGATGCGCGTGTTGCCGCGGCGCGCCTTCACGATCGCGCGCGACAGGCGCTCGGACAGCAGCGCGCGATTGGGCAGGCTGGTCAGCGTGTCGTAGTTGGCGAGATAACGCAGTTCCTGTTCGGCGCGCTTCTGGTCGGTGATGTCGCCCAGCACCGCGACGTAGTGGCCGTGCTGGCCCCCGGCGTCGAGCACTTCGCTGCCCTGGAACCAGCACAGGAACTCGTCGCCGTTCTTGCGCTGCTGCCAGATCTCGCCCGACCAGCGACCGTTGCGGCGCAGCTCGGCGCGCACGTGCTGGTAGAACGCCGGGTCGTGCTGGTCGCTGTCGAGCAGGCGCGTCGGGCGGCCGATCACCTCCGCGTCGCTGTAACCGGTCATGCGGGTGAAGGCGGGGTTGACCGACACGAAGCGGAATTCGCGATCGAACACCGCCACCGCTTCCATCATGCTGTCGAGCACCTGGCCGGCGATGCGACGGTCGCGCTCGGCGCTGCGGTTGGCGGTGATGTCGCGCGCCGTGCCGGCCACGCGCAAGGCGCGTCCGGTGCCGTCGCGTTCGACCACGCGCCCACGCGCGCGCATCCAGACCCACTTGCCGTCGGTTTCGCGAACGCGGTGTTCGGACACGTACAGCGGCGTTTCGCCGCGCAGGTGGCGACGCAGCGAGGCGATCGCGCGCGGCAGGTCATCCGGATGGATCTGCAGGTTCGCGTCGACCAGCGTCTGCACCCCGAGATCGGTCGTGAGGCCCGCCTGCTCGTCGGCACGCGTGCGGCGCAGCACGCGACGCTCCAGGTCGTAGTCCCAGAACTGTTCGCCCGACGCCCACAGCGCGAGCTTCAGGCGCTCGTCGCGTTCGCGGATCTGCGCGAAGTAGCCGCGCTCGCGACGGCGGTCCTGCAGGCGGCGCCAGGTCAGTCCGCCGACGAATGCGAGGAACGCCAGCACGGCGGCGGCGATCACCAGCGGATGGCGCCACACGGGCGGGGCGACGTGCACCGGGATGTCGAGCGTCGCTTCGTTCCACGCGCCATGCCGGTTCGTGGCCTGCACGAGGAAGTTGTAGCTGCCCGACGGCAGGCGCGAATAGGTGACGTCCTGCGCGGTGCCGTTGTCGATCCAGTCGCGATCGAAAACCGTCCATGCGGTAGCGGTAGCGCGTCGCCGCGGTGGGCGCGAAATCCAGCGCGCCGATGCGCAGTCGCAGCAGGCCGTCGCCTTCGTCCAGATCGAGTTTCGGCGCCTGCCACAGCGAACTCGGATCGGCCTTCGCCTGGTTGCCGACCCAGGCGCCCAGCAGCCGCAGCGGCGCGGTGTAGCCGGACTCGTGCATGCGTCGCGGATCGAACAGGTTCAGCCCGCGCACGCCGCCGAAGGCGATGCGTCCGTCGCCCAGCTGCGCGACCGAGCCGCCGTGGAATTCCAGGTCCTGCAGGCCGTCGGCGAGGCCGTAGCTGCGCGTGCGCTCGTCGCGGATGTCGTAGCTGATGATCCCCGCCTGCGTGCTCAGCCACAGCCGGCCCGCCGGCGCTTCGGCGATTGCGAACACCACCGGCACCAGGTCGCTGCTCAGCGTGCCGGTGAGCGGATGCGCGAAGTGCACGCTCCCGTCCTTCTCCTCGACGACGCGACTCAGGCCGGCGTGCGTGCCGACCCACAGCGAACCGTCGCTGGCCACGTGCAACGCGCGCACGCGATTGCCGGGCAGGCTCTGCGGATCGGTATTGAGATGGCGGAAGTGACGAAGTCGACCGGTCGCCGGATCGAGCACGTCCAGCCCGTCGCCGGTGCCGAACCACACATGGCCGTGGCGGTCTTCGACGATCGCATGCACGACCGGATAACTCAGCCCGCTGGGATCGTTCTCGCGATACGCGAAGTGCGTGAGCTTGCCGGTGTCGGGCCGGTAGCGGTACGCCCCGTAACCGTGGCTGCCGATCCAGAGCGAGCCGTCGCGTCCGAGCGCGAGCGTGCGCAGCGGCGTGCGGCCAAGTTCCGGTATCGGCAGCGGGCGCGCGGTGCGACGCTGCGGATCGAGGCGATAGAGGCCGGTGTCGGTGGCGACCCACAGATCGTCCGGGCCCGCCTTCGCGAAACCGGTGACGTGCGGCGTGCGGCCCTGGTCGTCCAGCAGCGCGCTCAGGTCCTCGAAGCGGTCGTCGTCCAGTGCGTAGCGGAACAGCCGCGCGTTATCGGTGCCCAGCCACAGGGCTCCGTCCTGGCCCTGCACGATCGAACGGATGCTGTCGGCCGACGCCGGACTGTCGGGGCGGCGCGGGTGCTCCATGTTGAACACGTAGCGAAAGCGCGTGCCGCGCGGATCGGCGACGGCGACGCCGCGGAACTGCCCGCCGATCCAGAGCATGCCGCCCCGGTCGATCATCAATGCGTTGATCGAATCGTCCGGAAGGCTGGCATCGATGCCGGGTTCCTCGCGGACTTCCTCGACGTGGCCGCTGACGGGATCGAGCCGGCGCAGGCCGTAGCCGTAGACGGAGAACCAGAGCTGCCGGTCAGGCGCCTGCGCGATCGCGCGCACCACCGGCGCGTCCTCGCCCGGCATCGGCTGTTCCGGCCACGCGCGCATGAGTTCGCGGCCGTTGCTGTGCAGGCGGAACAGGCCGTCGCGTCGTCCGACCCAGAGCTGGCCGCCGGCGTCCTGGAACAGCGCGGTGACCGCGTCCTCGGGGCCGATGCGCTCGGGCAGGCTGCCGTCGAGCCGGTAGAGGCCCTGCGGACCGCCCCACCACGCCACGCCGTCGCGGGCGGCGAGCAGGCTCTGCCGGCTGGCGTTGCCGATGACCTGCGTCTCCAGCGGCACGACCGTCTGGCGCTTGCCTGTGGCCGGGTCCAGGCGTTCGAGGCCGGCGACGGTGCCGACCCACACCTGTCCGCGCTGCGGCAGCACGGCCATCACCTGCCGGTGCGGATGCGCCGCGCCGGAGGCCTTGAAGCGCTTGATCTGCCCGTTGGCGAGGTCCAGCCGGCTGAGGTATTCCGAGTACGTGCCGACCCACAGCGCGCGGTCGCCATCCATCGCGAGCGCCGTGATGTGGCTGTCAGGCAGGCTCGCGGCGTCGCGCGGGTTGTGGCGGTAGGGCAGGTAGCGCTGGCCGTCGTAACGGTGCAGCCCGCCCTGGGTGGCCACCCAGACGTAGCCCTGCGTGTCCTGCGCGAAGGCGGTGACGGTGTTCTGGACCAGGCCGCGCTCGCTGCCGGGACGGTCGAAATAGAAGTCGCGCGTGGCCGCGCCGGCCGTCCCGGCCAGGGCTGCAGCGAGCACGAACACCACGCCGGCGAACCGGGCGGCTGGCATCAAGGTCTGGCGGAACACGAACACCCCCGGCAACGACTCCAGCGTTGCTGCGTGCAGTGTAGGCAGGCGTTCGCGCCGGCAACAACCATCAGGTTGTTACACTGCCGCCCGTCCCCCTCTTTCCCGCACTTCGCGCCCGATCGTGTCCGAAATCGAACTGCCTTCCGTCTCCGCGATCGAGGCCGAGAGCCGCCAGCTGGCGCTCGCAGCTTCGCCCTTTGAACTGCACGGCGGCCTGTGCGGCTGGCTCGCCGGCGGCGGCGCCTCGGTGCGCGAATGGCCGGCGAAGGTGCTGGCCGACGACGCGCTGCCGGCGCCCGCTGCGGGCGGCGCGCTGGACGAACTGCGCCTGGCCAGTGCCGCGCAGCTGGCCGACCGCAGCTTCGACTTCGCCCTGCTGCTCCCGGAACCGGACGCCTCCCTGGCCGAGCGCAGCGGCGCGCTGTTCGAGTGGTGCCGCGGTTTCCTCGGCGGCTTCGGCCTGTCGACCGGTTCGCGCCCGAAGCTCTCGGACGAAGGTGCCGAAGCGCTGGGCGACCTGGCCAAGCTCGCCGCCGCGCAGCCGCAGAGCGACGGCGACGAGGAAGACGAGGAAGCGCTGGTGGAGATCGAGGAATTCGTGCGCGTGGCCGTGTTACTGCTGCACGGCGACTGCGTGCTGGCGGCGCAGCATCGGCAGAAGTTGAACTGACGTCGTGGTCGGTTGCGCGTAGCGCAAGCCGAGTCACTGGATTCCCGCCCGCGCGGGAATGACGAGCCTCAAATGCACAAACCCCTCCGCATTCCCGACAAGGCCTACGCGAAGCGGCGCAAGCAGCTCATGCGCATGGCCGGCGACGACGCGATCGCGATCCTGCCGTCGGCGCCCGAGCGCATCCGCAGCCGCGACACGCACTATCCGTATCGCCAGGATTCGGACCTGCTGTACCTCACCGGTTTTCCCGAGCCCGAAGCGGTGCTCGTGCTGGTGCCCGGTCGCAAGCACGGCGAGGTGATCCTGTTCTGCCGCGAGCGCGATCCCGAGCGCGAAGGCTGGGACGGACCGCGTTTTGGTCCGGAAGGCGCGGTGGAGGCATTCGGCCTCGACGACGCGTACCCGATCGCCGACCTCGACGACATCCTGCCCGGCCTGCTCGAAGGCCGTTCGCGCGTCTATTACCACTTCGGACGCGACCAGGAATTCGACCTCAAGCTCATCGGCTGGCTCAACCGCGTTCGCGCGATGGTGCGACAGGGCGCGCAGCCGCCGCACGAGTTCCTCGAACTCGGCCATCTGCTCGATGAGCTGCGCCTGTTCAAGGATCGCGACGAAATCCGCCTGATGCAGCGCGCCGCCGACATCAGCGTGCTCGCGCACGAAGCCGCGATGCTCGCCGCGCGCCCCGGCATCCACGAATACCAGTTGCAGGCGGAAGTCGAACGTGTGTTCCGTTCGCACGACGCCGATCCCGCGTACAGCAGCATCGTCGGCGCCGGGAGCAACGCGTGCGTGCTGCATTACCGCGCGAACGCGGCGCAGGCGAAGGACGGCGACCTGGTGCTCATCGACGCCGGCGCCGAATACCGCGGCTACGCGGCCGACATCACGCGCACGTTTCCGGTCAACGGCCGCTTCACCAGGGAACAGCGCGCGCTGCACGACCTCGTCGGCGAAGCGCAGGCGGCGGCGCTCGCGCAGGCGCGGCCGGGCATTCCGTACGAGACCGGCCACGTCGCCGCGGTGGAAACGCTGACCGAAGGCCTGCTTCGCCTCGGCCTGCTGAAGGGCAAGCTGGAGAAGAACCTGGCCGACGGGAGCTACCGTCGTTTCTATCGCCACAAGACCGGCCACTGGCTCGGCCTCGACGTCCACGACGTCGGCGAATACCGCTTCGACGGCGAATCGCGGCTGCTTGAACCCGGCATGGTGTTCACCATCGAACCGGGCGTCTACATCTCGCCCGACGACACCACCGTGGACGCGAAGTGGCGCGGCATTGGCATCCGCACCGAAGACGATGTGCTGGTCACGCGCGACGAACCGCAGGTGCTGACGAATGCGCTCGCGCGCAGTGCGGACGAGATCGAGGCGTTGATGGCATCGCGCGGCTGAGGTCGGTTCGCGGAAGTCGCCTCACGGCATCCCGCCTCCCGTCATCCCGGCGAACGCCGGGACCCAGGCCCATACCGCTCGGGCACTTCGCGCGGGTGACTTCCACTTCACCGTCCTCTTGGCGAAAGCCGGACCCAGCTCGTAGCGAATGGGCACTCCATCGACGGTAAACCACACCAGCGTCGTCCCGGCGAAAGCCGGGATCCAGGCCCGTAGCGAACGGGCACTCCGATGACGGCGAACCGCCTCACCGTCATTCCCGCGAAGGCGGGCCGCTTCTGGGCCGCTGAATGGCGGCACCATCCATGGACTTTCCACGCTTTCCCGGTAACGTTCGTAGAGCAAAGAAGAATCACTGGCCGAGCTTCCGATCGCCTGCGGCGCTCGGGTCACTTTTCTTTGCTCGCACAAAGAAAAGTAACCCAAAGAAAGTGCGTACAAGTCCAACCCAATCCCACGACCGGAAAGCAAAAGGGCGCGTTCGCGATTCGCCATCCATGGCGCAGCGCTCACCGCCGCACATCCTGTGCGGCGCCCTCCGGGGCTAGCAACGAATAGGCTGTTCAAGAGCAACAGCAACAGCAACAGCAACAGCTCGAAGCAACTGCTCAAATCAAAGCGCTCGAAGCAAAGCCATCAGCCCGACGCCGCCGACGCATCGAAACACCAACCGCACAAACAAGAACGCCGCAACCGAGGATCCGGTCGCGGCGTTCGTCGATCAAACGATCGGAGCGGATCAGGCCGCTTCGTCGAAGGCCTCGCGCGTCAGGTTGATCGGCGCGTCATCCGTGCACACGACGTCGTCCTCGATGCGGATGCCGCCGAAGGGCATGAACGCGTCCACGCGCGACCAGTCGACGCTGTCGGCGTGGCCGTTCTTCTTCACTTCGTCCAGCAGCATGTCGATGAAGTAGAGGCCCGGTTCGATCGTCACCGCCATGCCCGGCTCGAGCACGCGCGTGAGGCGCAGGTATGGGTGGCCGTCGGGCTTGGGGATGGTGCCGCCTTCGTCACTCGCCGCGAAACCGGCGACGTCGTGCACCTGCAGGCCGATGCCGTGGCCGATGCCGTGCGGGAAGAACGCGCTGCTCACGCCGGTGGCGACGGCCGTCTCGGGCGAGACGTTGATGACGCCGAAGTCCTTCAGCACGCCGGCGAGCGCGAGATGCGCATCGAGGTGGATCTGCTTGTAGTCCGTGCCGGCGCGTACCTGGTCGCACATCTTCAGCTGCGCGGCGTCGACGGCGTCGATCATCGCCTGGAACTCGCTGCCGGCGTCGTAGGCGTAGCTGCGCGTGATGTCGCAGGCGTAGCCGCCGTGCGCCGCGCCGGCGTCGATCAGGAAGCTGCGCGGCGACTGCGGCGCGATCGTGTCGCGATCGGTGTAATGCAGGACCGCGCCGTGCTCGTTGATCGCGATGATGTTGCTGTAGGGCAGGTCGTTCGCGTCCTGCGCGGCGGCCTGGCAATACACGAGGTGGATGCCGAACTCACTCGCGCCGGCGCGGAAGGCGCGCTCGGCCGCTCGATGCGCGCGCACGCCGCGACGCGACGCCTCGCGCATCATCTGCACTTCGTACGGCGTCTTGAATGCGCGGTGGTATTCCAGGTAGTTCACGACCGACGCCGGGTTGTTCGGCGCGAAATTTCCCACCGTGCTGTTCGCCTCGCCCAGGATCGCGCAGCGCGCCGGGTTCGCCGGCAGGTGCTGCAGCGCTTCGTCCCGGCGTGCGGATGGTGACGATGTCGAAATGCTCGACCCAGTAGCCGCTCGGCGCCGACGGCACGACGTGCCAGTAATCGAACGGCTGCAGGAAGATCAGCTTGGGCTTCTGGCCCGGCGTGGCGACCAGCCAGCTGCCCGGCGCGCGCGTGAGCGGCAGCCATGCCTTGAACTGCGGGTTCACCGCGTAGGGGTAGTCGCGATCGTCGAACACCTGGTAGTGCGAGGTGCCGCTGGGGACGACGAGGTGGTCAAAGCCGCCGCGGGCCAAGGCCTGTTCGGTGCGGCGGTGCAGTTCGGCGATGTGGTTCGGGTACAGCGCGGCGGCAGTGGTCATTCGGATGCGGTCGAAAGGCGGGAACACCGCCCATTGTGCCGCATGGCGTCGACGCGTCCGTATTCAGGCAAGGCAATGGGCAGATCGTGCGAGCGGCAGGGCCGCGCGCTGCAAGCCGCGGCGCCACTCGGCCGTGTCACATCTGCTTGCCGTGCCCCGATTCCAGCCAGTGGCGCAGCTGCTGGAGTTCGCTCTCCAGCATCGTGATGAAGCGGAAGCCCGACCACGTCTGCCCGGGCGTGCTGGTGCTGTCCTGCCAGAGCAGGTGCGCGCCGACTTCGATGGGCGAGGACTGGTGCGGTGCGCCGCGCAGGTTGAAGCGCAGCTGGTAGAGGCCGTCCTCGACCAGTGGCGCGGTGGCGATGAGGAGCATCCCGGTTTCCGACAGGTTGCTCAGCTGGCCGATCACCGTGTCGGTCATGGTGTCGACGACCTGTACCGGTTCCTGGATCGCACGGCGGCGGGCGCGGCGGAACTCTTCCATCATGCGGGCATCCCCTTCAGGCGTGGGCTTCGGAGTGGTTGTTGTGCCCGACCAGCTGGCCGAGCGCGCCCATCACCGCGCTCCATGCGCGGTCGACCAGGCGGCTCTTTTCCTCGGTGACCACGCGTGCGCGACCGGCGGCGACCTGGCGCGCGAGGCTGTCCAGCGACTGCTCGGCCACGCGCTGCCCGCGCTGGTTCACGAACAGCGCGTTGTCGGTCACCGGGCTGAACCACGACAGCCGTCGGCGCACGACCTCGCCGGCATCGCCGATGTCGAACTCGAACCACGTGCCGAACGGAAGCGTGCGCAGGTGGCGCCAGCATTCCTGTTCCTTCGGGGTGCGCTCGGCGGCTTTCGGCGCGGGTACGTCGTCCGTGCCCAGGCGCGTGCGCGCCTTGAGCTTGAGCGCCAGTTCCGTGCGCGAGGCCGCATCGTCGTTGGCCGCCACCGTGCCGGTGACGAGCTGGCGCGAAATCGCGCCCGCGTCCTCGACGTGGTAGCCGACCTGCGTCAGCGCGGCCTCGATGTCCTCGCCGAGCGCACTCGACACCTGCCCGAGTTGTCCCGCCGCGTTGGCGGCGACGATCTCCCGGGTGGCGTCCAGCTGGCGCTGCCATTCTTCCGAATCCTCGCCGCTGCGCAGCAGCGTCAGGGTCAGCACGTCGGTCCACGCCTGGCTCAGCAGCGTCTGCACGAAGCGCGGCAGCTTGTGCTCGCTGATGATCGCCTCGATCGCATCGCTGGCCTGGCGCTTGGCCAGCACCAGCTTCTCCTTGCCACGCGCGGCCTCGACATGCCGGCGCTCGGCGACCTCGGCCTTGCGCGCCATCGCACGCAGGTGTTCCTGGAGCTGGCGGTTGGCGTTCTCGAACACGCCGTTGTCGCCGTCGTAGTTCTCCACGACGTGGTCGACCGCGCGGCGCAGCTGGTCGTTGAGCTGCGGGTCGGCCTCGTCCCGGGGCACCCAGTGGGCGCCGGCTTCGGCAACGGCGTTGAGCAGCTGGCGAGCCGGGTGCTCGTTGCGGACGAAGAAGCCGCGGTCCTGCAAGGCCAGGCGCACCAGCGGCACCTGCAGGCGGTTGAGCAGCGTGCCGACGGCGGCGTCGGAGCGCAGCTCCCGGCCGATCTCGTTGTAGAACAGGTCGAGCAGCTCGAAGGTATCGGCGTCGTCGCGCGACAGGAACGTCGCTTCCCCGCGCTGCTGCCGCGCCTGCGCGAGAAGCGTCTGGCGGACGTCGGTGAGGTTGCGCGGCGGGGCCTGGTGCAGGGGGACGTCCTGCAGCGCCGAGAGCGCGTTGGCCAGTTCCTCGCGGGTGAGCGTCGGGCGCGGCGCACCGGCATCGGAGCCGCCGGTCCCGGGCCGCAGCCGGTTCATCGCATCGCGACGCGCGGCCAGCAGCTGCTGCAGCAGGTTGAAGGTCTCGCTTTCCAGCGCCGGACCGTTGCCGCCGTCGTGGTTCCCGGGCCAGTCCGTCATCGGGCGCTGGCGTTGCGGCGCATCGACCGCTTCGCCCGGCTCGGCGACACGGCGCTGGCCTTCCTGCCGCTGCGGCGAGCGCGGGCGGATCGGCACGAACGACAGGCTCGGCAGCACGTTCTCGCGCGCGAGCAGGGCGTTCATGGTTTCCACCAGCTGCGCGTAGCCGGTCATGACCTGATGGTCAAAGACCTTGTAGAGGTGCAGCCGGGCCTCGGGGCTGATCTGCAGCGCGTGCGCGGCGTCGGACAGGATCTTGCCCAGCGCGTACGGCCCGACCGGCAGGCGTTCGGCATCGAAGGCCGGCTGGCCCGCCAGCACGCCGAAGCGCTGGCCAAGCAGCAGCAGCGGAAGGCCGGCGCGCGATTCCTGCCGCGCCGCGATCGTGCGCAGCAGCAGCGATTCGTCGACCTCGCCGTGTTCGACCAGCTTGAGGTCGCGGAACGCCGGCGCGCTGCCGTTGCTTTCCAGCGGCGCGCCGATGGGGTCGCGGATCGTCGTCAGCTCGCTTTCGACCAGCGCGAGGTAGCGCGGCACCAGGTCGGCGCGGTTGAGGCGCGTGGTGCGCAACGTTTCCAGATGGCTGGCCTGCTGCGCGGGATTGCGCGCGAGGTCGGCGTGCTTGAACAGCTGCTGCTCGAATTCGCCGAGCATCGCTTCGAGCTGGCGCGACATTTCGTCGGAGACCAGCGCATAGAGATGTTCGAGGACGCGGCGCACGCGTGGCGGCAACGCCGCCGAAGCCAGGGTAGGACGAGGGATCGAACTGCCTAGGGGTTCGAACGTGGCGGACATGGGATCACCGTCTCAGATCGGACGATCATGCATCGACCCATCCGTGCCCCGCCAGCCTTGTCGCTCCAGCGTGGTCCCTCAGGGGGCGCACTCGATGAAACGTCGGACGACCTAAACAGCGGCCAGAGCCGCTTGCGACCGTGGCTTGTCCCGGGACATGAGCGTAGTGGTCGACCCGGCTCAGTCGACGGTGTAGCCGGCCACCTCATGCGGCAGTGCGGCAGGTTTTGCGCCGTCGGCAGTGTCCTCGTCGAGGAACAGTTCGATCACGTCGTTGGTGAAGCGGCGGCCGAGTTCCGTCGGCCGGACGCGGTCGCCATGGACCGACAGCCAGCCCTGCGCTTGCGCCTGTTCGAGGGCGGGGGCGATCGCCGTGCGCGGCAGGCCGGTGCGTGCTTCGAACGCGTCGAGCGCGAACCCGTCGACCAGCCGTAGCGCATTGAGCATGTATTCGAACGGACGACGCGCCGGCGCGATGCGGTCGTCGCCGCCGATCGCCTCTGCATGACCGGCCGCGGCGAGGTAGCGCGTCGGATGCCTGGTCTTCCAGCGGCGCAGGATGTCCTGCTCGGCGCCGAGGGTGATCTTGCCGTGCGCACCCGCGCCGATGCCGAGGTAGTCGCCGTACTGCCAGTAGTTGACGTTGTGCAGGCACTGCCGGCCGGGCCGCGCATAGGCGCTGACTTCGTACTGCGCGTAGCCGGCCTGCGCGAGCATCGCCTGGCAGTGCTCCTGCATGTCCCAGCTCGCGTCGTCATCGGGGATGTCGCGCGGCGGACGCGCCGCGAACACCGTGTTCGGTTCGAGCGTCAGCTGGTAATGGCTGACGTGCGTCGGATCCAGTGCGAAGGCGCGTTCGAGGTCGCGCTCGGCCATCGCCAGCGTCTGGCCGGGCAGGGCGTACATCAGGTCGAGGTTGAAGTTGTCGAAGCCCGCGTCCTGCGCGAGCTTCACCGCCGCTTCGGCCTCGCCGCTGTCGTGGATGCGGCCCAAGCGCTTGAGCGTTTCATCGTCGAAGGTCTGGACGCCGAAGCTCAGCCGGTTCACGCCCGCGGAGCGGTAGAGCTCGAAGCGGCCGTGCTCGGCGGTGCCCGGGTTGGTCTCCAGCGTGATCTCGCAGCCCGGCGCGAAGCGGAGACGGCTGCTCGCCGCCTGCAGGAAGCGGTCGATGAACTCGGGCGGGAACAGGCTCGGCGTTCCGCCCCCGAAGAACACCGAATGGATCGTGCGACCCCACACCAGCGGCAGGTCGTAGTCCAGGTCGGCCAGCAGCGCGTCCACGTACGCGTCGAACGGAAGCGGCCCGCGTCCCTCGTGCGAATTGAAATCGCAGTACGGGCACTTGCGTACGCACCAGGGCAGGTGGACGTAGAGCGAGAGGGGCGGGGTGGTGAGCATTGGGGAATTCTGGACGCTGGGAACTTACGAGGCCGTCATGCGGCTTGGGTGGCCGTCATCCCGGCGAAAGCCGGGACCCAGGCTGGGGTGCTATCAGGAGGTGGGCATGGCCTCTCCGCCTGCCCTCACCCCAACCCTCTCCCGCACGCGGGAGAGGGGCTAAAGAAGCGCCAACTGCCGCTTCAACGCCGCCAGCGCGAGCCCGCGATGGCTGATGCGGTTCTTGAAATCCTTGTCCAGTTCGGCCGCCGACTTGCCCTGCTCGACGTCGAGGAACACCGGGTCGTAGCCGAAGCCGCCAGCGCCGCGGCGTTCGTGCAGCACGCGTCCGCGCCAGAGGCCTTCGGCGACGATCGGCTGCGGATCCTCCGCGTGACGCAGCAGCACGATCACCGCATAGAAGTGCGCCGTGCGCTGCGCATCGGGCACATCGCGCAGTTCATGCAGCAGCTTGTCGATGTTGGCGTCCGCATTGCCGTGCTCGCCGGCATAACGCGCCGAATACAGCCCGGGCGCGCCGCCGAGCGCATCCACGCATAGCCCGCTGTCGTCGCCGAGCGCGGGCAGGCCGGTTTCGCGCGACGCCTTGCGCGCCTTCAGCAGCGCGTTCTCGACGAAGGTCAGGCCCGTTTCGTCGGCATCGGCGACGCCGAGTTCGCCCTGCGTGACGATCTCGATGCCGGTGTCGCCCAGCAATTCGCGGATTTCGCGCAGCTTGCCCTGGTTGCTGCTGGCGATGACCCAGCGTTCGCGCGCGCTCATGCGGCCGGCTCCAGCAGGTCCCAGCGGTTGCCGTACAGATCCTCGAACACCGCGACGGTGCCGTAGGGCTCGCGGCGCGGTTCCTCGTGGAAGCGCACGCCATGCGCGAGCATCGACGCGTGGTCGCGCGCGAAATCGTCGGTGTGCAGGAAGAAGCCGACGCGGCCGCCGGTTTGCCGGCCGATGGCCGCGCGCTGCTTGTCATCGCCCGCGCGCGCCAGCAGGATCGCCGTCTGCGCGCCGCGCGGGCCGACGAGCACCCAGCGCTTGCCATCGCCCATGTCGGTGTCTTCGCGCAGCTCGAAGCCGAGCTTGCGCACGTAGAAGTCGATGGCCTCGTCGTAATCGGCGACCACCAGAGCGAAACAGGCGATGTGCTTTTGCATGTCCGGCGTCAGAGCCCGAGCGCTTCGCGCTGCTTGGCGATGAGCTCGGCGATGCCGGCTTCGGCCAGCGAGGTCAGCGCATCGAGTTCCTCGCGACGGAACGCGTGGCCTTCGGCCGTGCCCTGCAGTTCGATGAAACCGCCGCCGTCGTTCATCACGACGTTCATGTCGGTGTCGCAGGCGCTGTCTTCGGCATAATCCAGATCCAGCACCGGTACGCCGCGATAGATGCCGACCGATACCGCCGCGACGGCGCCGAAGATCGGATCGCGCGCGATCTCGCGGCGCTTGAGCAGCCACTGCACCGCGTCGACCAGCGCGACGTAGGCGCCGGTGATCGCCGCCGTGCGCGTGCCGCCGTCGGCCTGCAGGACGTCGCAATCGAGCGTGATGGTGCGCTCGCCCAGCACCTTGCGATCGACGCAGGCGCGCAGCGAGCGGCCGATGAGACGCTGGATCTCCAGCGTGCGTCCGCCCTGCTTGCCGCGCGCGGCTTCGCGGTCGGAGCGCGAATGCGTGGCGCGCGGGAGCATGCCGTACTCGGCAGTGACCCAGCCTTCGCCCTTGCCGCGCAGGAACGGCGGCGCCTTGTTCTCGACGCTTGCGGTGCACAGCACGCGGGTTTCGCCGAAGCTCACCAGCACCGAACCTTCGGCGTGGCGGGTGTAGCCGCGTTCGATGCGGACTTCGCGCATCTGTGCGGGCGCGCGGCCGCTGGGGCGCGCGACGGAGGCCGGGAGGCCGGCGGAGGGGGCGACGGGCGTGCCGGACATGGCCTGAATACCTTGGTTTGTACCGTTCGGAGGCGCGCGAGTTTACCATTCGCTCCCGGTCGGCCCTGCCCGACGACGCTGGATTTGTCGATGATCCGCAGCATGACCGCCTTTGCGAGCGGCGAACGCGCCACCCCGTGGGGCACGCTGGGTTGCGAGCTGCGCTCGGTCAACCACCGCTTCCTCGAACTCGGCGTACGTCTGCCAGACGAACTGCGCGCGCTGGAACCGGCGCTGCGCGAGCGCGTCGCCGGCCGCGTCGCGCGCGGCAAGATCGACCTCACGCTGCGCCTGCGCTCGCCGGAAGGCGAGGGCGCGCTCCAGCTCAACGCCGCGCGCCTGCGCGAGCTGAGCGAGCTGGCGCTGGACCTCGATTCGCGTTTCCCGCGGCTGCGCACCGAGCTGACCGAACTGCTGCAGTTCCCCGGCGTGTTGCAGTCGCAGGCGACCGATCCGGCCGAACTGCAGGCGCAGGCGCTGTCGCTGCTGGACGAGGTGCTCGACGAATTCGTGCGCGCCCGCGAGCGCGAGGGCGGCAAGCTCGCCGCGGTGATCACCGAACGCGTCGACGGCATCGCCGCGCTCGCGTCGGAAGTGCGCGCGATGATGCCGCAGATCCGCGCCGGCCAGCGCACCAAGCTGGAAGCGCGGCTTGCCGATCTCGCGCAGCCGCTGGACAACGGCCGGCTGGAGCAGGAACTGGTGATGTGGCTGCAGAAGCTCGACGTGGACGAGGAACTCGATCGCCTCGACTCGCACGTCGCCGAAGCGCGCCGCGTGCTGAAGCTGAAGGAAGCCGTCGGCCGTCGCCTGGATTTCCTGCTGCAGGAATTCAACCGCGAAGCGAACACGCTCGGTTCCAAGTCCGTCGACGCACGCAGTTCGGCGGCAGCCGTCGAACTGAAGGTGCTCATCGACCAGGTTCGCGAGCAGATACAGAACATCGAGTGAGGCGGGATTCGGGATTGGGGATTCGGGATTCGCACAAGCGACACCGAACTTCATCCCGGCGACGGCTCCACCGATATCCACCTTCGCTTTGCGAATCCCGAATCCCGAATCCCGACTCACGAATCTCGGCCTTATGCGCGGAACCCTCTTCATCGTCGCGGCCCCTTCCGGCGCCGGAAAATCCAGCATCGTCAACGCCGTGCTGGCGCGCGATCCGAACATCTGCCTGTCGATCTCGTTCACCTCGCGCAAGCCGCGGCCGGGCGAGCGGCACGCCGAGCACTATCACTTCGTGAGCAGGGAAGAGTTCGAGGGCATGGTCGCCGCGGGCGACTTCTTCGAGCACGCGCTCGTGCACGGCGACTGGAAGGGCTCGGCCCGGCAGTCGGTGGAGCCGCAGCTGGCATCGGGCAAGGACGTGTTGCTGGAGATCGACTGGCAGGGCGCGCGCCAGGTGCGCGAGAAGGTGCCCGACGCGGTCAGCGTGTTCATCCTGCCGCCGTCGCGGCAGGCGCTGGAGCAGCGCATGCGCAACCGCGGCCAGGACAGCGAGGAGGTCATCGCCCAGCGCCTGGCCGCCGCGCGCGAGGAGATGTCCCACTACGGCGAGTTCGACTTCGTGATCGTCAACGAGGACTTCGAGACGGCCGTGACCGAGATGTGCTCGATCTTCATCGCCAGCCGCGTCCGCAAGGACCAGCAGGTGGCCCGCCATTCGCGGCTGATCACGGCCCTGCTGGCGGACGATCCGGGGCCCTGATCGACTCCCGCCGCCTGCCAGGCCACCGAAAGCGACGCCCGATGCCCGTAACCTACTGATTCATAAAGCGCGGCTTGCCTGTGGACAACTGCCCGGGTAGACTTCGCGGTCCCATTTAGTCGCACGACGGCCCGCCGGCCGCCAGGAGCCCCATGGCCCGCATTACCGTTGAAGATTGCCTGGAAGTGGTCAACAACCGCTTCGAACTCGTCATGATGGCCGCCAAGCGCGCGCGCCAGCTGGCCAATGGCGTGGATCCGCAGCTGGACAACAGCGAAGCCAACGACAAGCCGACCGTGCTGGCGCTGCGTGAGATCGCCGCGCGCCGCATCGACACCGACTACATCGACGCCGTCGAGAAGGCCGAGCGCGAGCGCAAGGAGCGCGAGGCGCTGGAGTGGGCTGCCGCCGAAGTGGTCGCCGACGACGACCTGTCCAAGGGCGACGACTGATCCAACCCGTCGCGGCCGGTTCTGCTGGCCTGCTGCACGAACGGCCCCGCCTGCGCGGGGCCGTTTTCGTTTGGGCGGTGCCTTGATCCGACGACGTGAAGACGGCGACCGGCGTTCCACTTTTCGCAGGCTGCGACACGGCGCGAGCCGTGGCACGGGGGATCTTCGCGCGCAGGTCCGTTCCTGACCGTGGGATAGCCATAAACCACGCCTATTCAGCGCATCGATCCGCTCGCATTGCGCACATGGACCACCGCGCTTAGATTCCTTACATGACCCCCGCACAACCCGCACCGACCGCTCCGCTCCCGGTGCCGCCGCTCCATGACGACGCACAGGTCCCTGACTACGTGCGCGAGCTGGAACAGGCGGCCGACTACCTGCCCGACGACCAGCGCGCACAACTGCGCCGGGCGTGGGCGGTGGGCGCGGCCGCGCACGTCGGGCAGACGCGCAAGTCGGGCGAGCCGTACATCACCCACCCGGTTGCCGTCGCGAAGGTGCTGGCCGACCAGGGCCTGGACGTCGAGACGCTGATCGCGGCGATCCTGCACGACACCATCGAAGACACGCCGCTCACCTACGACGGCCTGGTAAGCGAGTTCGGCGAAACCGTGGCCGAACTGGTCGATGGCGTCACCAAGCTGGACAAGATCCAGTTCCGCGATCGCCAGGAAGCCGCGGCGGAAAGCTTCCGCAAGATGCTGCTGGCGATGTCGCGCGACCTGCGCGTGATCCTGATCAAGCTCGCCGACCGCTTGCACAACATGCGCACGCTCGGCGCGCAGAGCATGGAAGCGCGCCACCGGATCGCGCGCGAGACGCTGGAGATCTACGCCCCCATCGCGCAGCGACTGGGCATGAACCTGATCAAGGCCGAGCTGCAGGACCTCGGCTTCCGCGCGCTGCATCCGTGGCGCCATGCGGTGATCGAAAAGCGCCTTCGCACGCAGCCGGTCGTGCGGCGCGAATCGCTCGTGCAGATCGAGGCGCAGCTCGCGCAGCGGCTGGCGAAGGAAAAACTCGCGCACCGGCTCGTCAGTCGCGTGAAATCGCCGTGGAGCATCTACACCAAGATGCGCGCGGAGCACAAAACCTTCGCGCAGGTGATGGACGTGTTCGGTTTCCGCATCGTCGTGCGCACGGTGCCGGACTGTTACCACGCCCTGGGCGTCGTGCACGCCGCGTACAAACCGCTGGATTCGCGCTTCCGCGACTTCATCGCCATTCCGAAGGCCAACGGTTACCAGTCGCTGCACACGGTGCTGTTCGGCCCGTACGGCTCGCCGATCGAAGTGCAGATCCGCACCGAGGAAATGGACCTCATCGCCGAACGCGGCATCGCGGCGCACTGGTCGTACAAGCACGGCGGCGACGGCCCGAACAGCGCGCAGACGCGTGCGCACAGCTGGATCGCCAACCTCGTCGAATCGCAGCGCGCCACCGGCTCGTCGCTGGAATTCCTCGAGAACGTGAAGGTCGACCTCTTCCCCGACGAGGTGTACCTGTTCACGCCGAAGGGCGACATCATGTCGCTGCCGCGCAATTCCACCGCGCTGGATTTCGCCTACGCCGTGCACACCGATGTCGGCAACCGCGCGGTCGCCGCGCGCGTGGACGGGCGACTGGTGCCGCTGCGCACCAAGCTCGCCAGCGGCCAGCGCGTGGAGATCATCACCGCGAAATCGTCGACGCCGAAGCCGCAGTGGCTGGAGTTCGTCGTCTCCGGCAAGGCGCGCACGTCGATCCGCCAGCAGCTCAAACAGCTCGAACACGAGGACGCGGTGCAGCTGGGCCATCGCATGCTCGATCGCGCGCTGGAAGCGCTCGGCATCTCGCTCGACCGAGTGCCCGCCGTGCGCATGGATGCGTATCTCAACGAATTCCGCTACCCGCGGCTTGAGGCGCTGCTGGCCGACATCGCGCTGGGCAACCGCATGCCGCAGCAGGTCGCGATGGCGCTCGCGCGCGAAGCGCCAGGCAAGCCATTGCGCACGCCGGGCGGCAACATGCTGCCGATGTCGCAGGACAAGATCCTGATCACCGGCGCCGAACGCGGCGTGATCAGTTTCGCCAACTGCTGCCTGCCGATTCCCGGCGACGAGATCATGGGCTACCACACGGCCGGCAAGGGCATCGTGGTGCACCGCCTGGACTGCCCCAACGTCGCCGACTACCGCAAGTCGCCCGACCGCTGGGTGCCGATCGGCTGGGACCGCCAGGTCGCCGGCGATTTCTCCGCCGCGCTGCGCATCGAAGTGGACAACCGCCCGGGTTCGCTCGCGCAGGTGGCCGCCGCCATCGCCGAAGCCGAGTCGAACATCGACCGCGTCGAATACCTCGAACGCGATGCGAACATCGCGGTGATGCGCTTCGCCATCGAAGTCAGCGATCGTCGCCACCTGGCCGACGTGATGCGACGCGTGCGACGGCTCGCGGTGGTGCTGGGCGTGCAGCGGATGTGACTGTGGCTGCGCGGGACAGGCGCGCGTCGTCGCATCTGCGCTAACCTCGTGCTTTCGCAATCAGGAACCCGCCCATGTCCCGCCAGATCATCCAGACCGACAAGGCGCCGGCCGCGATCGGCCCCTATTCGCAGGCCGTGCGCGCCGGCGACACCGTGTACCTCTCCGGCCAGATTCCGCTCGATCCGAGCACCGGCCTGCTGGTGGAAGGCGACATCACCGCGCAGGCGCGTCGTTCGTTCGAGAACCTCAAGGCCGTGTGCGAAGCCGCCGGTGGCTCGCTTGGCGACATCGTGCGCCTGGGTCTGTATCTCACCGATCTCGACAACTTCGCCGCGGTGAACGCGGTGATGAGCGAGTTCTTCCAGGCGCCGTATCCGGCACGCTCCACCGTCGAAGTGTCCGGCCTGCCGCGCGGCGCGCGCTTCGAAGTCGATGCGGTGATGGTGCTGGACTGATCGACCGTGTTTCGCAGCCCGGTATGCCAAGCGCATCCGGGCTGCAGTTGCATCAGTGGCGGAACGTCCGCCACGCCCACAGGCCGAGCACCGCAAGCGCGATCGCCCAGATCGCCACGATCACCACGGCCATGCCGCGACTCACCGGTCGTTCCGAAGCCACCGCCGCTTTCGCCTGCGAATCGGCGATGACCTCGGCGGGCACCATCCGCAACACCAGCCACACGCCGAGCGGCACGAGGATGACGTCGTCCAGGTAGCCCAGCACCGGGATGAAGTCGGGGATCAGGTCGATCGGACTCAGCGCATACGCCGCGACGGCGAGCGCGAGCACGCGCGGAAACCACGGCGTGCGCGGATCGCGCGCCGCGAACCAGACGACGAGCGTCTGCCGCTTCAAGGCGCGAGCCCAATTCCGCAGGCGCGACATGCGTCCGATCAGCCGCCGCCAGCTGCGGTGTATTCGACGTCGCCCGCGTCCTGCTTCTCGCCCGCGCGCATCTCGCGAGGCGCGACGCCGGTCCAGCGCTTGAACGCGCGTCGGAACTCGCGCGCGTCCTTGAATCCCACCGCCGCGCCGACGTGCGCGATGCTCAGTCGCGCGTCGGCCAGCAATGCGCGCGCCGATTCGCTGCGCACGTGGTCGTGCAGTTCGCTGAAGCTGGTGTGCGCCGCGTGCAGCTGGCGGCGCAGCGTGCGTTCGGTCAGATGCAGTTCCGCGGCGATCTGCACCTCGCGCGGGTTGTCGGCGATGCGCTGGCGCAGCAGGCGCTCGACCACCGCCACGATCTCGCTGCGCGGCTGCCCGGCGGGCATCTGCTCCTCGCACAGCGCGATGATCTGCTGCGCGCTGGCGCTGTTGTTCGCCGGCATCGCCGCCTGCAGCCAGCGCGGATCGATCACCACGCGGTTGCGCGGCGCGTCGAAGCGCACCTCGCAGGCGAACACATGCACGTAATCGGCCGCATACGACGGCGCGGAATACGTCAGTTCGAGCACGCGTGGGCGGAACTCCGCGCCGAGCAGGCCACGGCACAGCATCAGCGAACTGGCGAACAGTTCCTCGCACAGGAACGGCTCCAGTTCCGGCTCCGGCGACTGCATGCGTGCGACCACGCCCATGGCGCCGTCGTCGTATTCGTCCAGTTCCAGTTCCATCATCGCGCCGGTGATCGGCGCGTAGCGGATGCCCAGCTGCATGGCCTGCGCGAACTGCGGCGCGGTCAGCATCGCAAGACCCAGCAGGCCGAAATGCCCGATGCCCTGCCGCTGCCCGAGCACCAGCCCGGGCCCGTGCACCGGCAGGCTGAGCACCGCGCGGCGGATGATCTGGCACGCCTGCCGGTAGGAGAGATAGACCGGCGCCTCGCCGTCGAACGCGGCCGGGCCGAGCCGCAATCCCGAGAACCAGTGTTCGCAGGCGACGCCGTGCTCGCGCGCCATCGCGACCAGCCCGGCGACGATGCCGCTCTTGATCGTGGCGTTGTTCAATCGGGGATCGTCGCGGTGCTGGCTCGGCATACGCTGGCGTAGCTTGTCCGGTTTTCCCCCCTGAGTATGCCGGCTTTGCCCTCCACCGGGATCGCCGGAAGGTCACAGACTCCCGAAGGGGCCGGGGAGGGGCCACGCCGCAGGGTCGGCGTGGCCTGTTTTCGGCGGGGACATTCGCGACGGGCAGTCCGTCGCAGGACAGGTCGCGGCCGGCGCCGCGCACTCAGGAGTGGAAGTCGGATGAAGCGCATCGTGCTCGGCGTGGCGGTCACTACGGGACTGGCGGCACTGGCCGCCTGCCAGCAGCAACAGCCGGCCGCGCCCGCGGCCAGCCCGGACTTCCAGAAGGTGCTGATCGAGCGCCTGCTCGACGCCAAGCCCGGCGACGTCATCGACATTCCCGCCGGCCGCCACGCGTTCGACCGCAGCCTGACGCTGCGCGTGAACGGCGTGACGATCCGCGGCCAGGGCATGGACAAGACCATCCTGAGCTTCAAGGACCAGAAGGCCGGCGCCGAAGGGCTGCTGGTCAACGCCGGCGATTTCACGCTGGAGAACCTCGCCATCGAGGACAGCAAGGGCGACGGCCTGAAGATCAACGAAGGCGACAACATCACCATCCGCGGCGTGCGCGTGGAATGGACGGGCGGGCCGAAGACGACCAACGGCGCGTACGGCATCTATCCGGTGCAGACCACCAACGTGCTCATCGAGGATTCGGTCGCGATCGGCGCGTCGGACGCGGGCATCTACGTCGGCCAGTCGAAGAACGTCGTCGTGCGCCGCAACCGCGCCGAGCGCAACGTCGCCGGCATCGAGATCGAGAACACCATCGGCGCCGACGTCTACGAGAACATCGCGACGCAGAACACCGGTGGCATCCTCGTCTTCAACATGCCGAACCTGCCGCAGCCGGGACACACGACGCGCGTCTACAACAACAAGGTCTTCGAGAACAACACCGACAACTTCGCCGCGAAGGGCGCGGCGGTTGCGAGCGTGCCGGCCGGCTCGGGCGTGGTCATCAATTCCAACGACAAGGTCGAGATCTTCGACAACGACATCGCCGACAACCAGACGGCGAACGTCATCGTGTCGAGCTATTTCTCCACCGGCTACATGACCGACAAGGGCGTGGCGAAGAGCTTCGATCCGTACCCGGAAGAGATCGCGATCCACGGCAACCGCTTCAAGGGCGGCGGCGACAAGCCCGACGGTTTCGACCTGAAGGCGTTGAAGGTGGCGATGTTCGGCCTCAACGGCCGTCTGCCCGACGTGCTGTGGGACGGTTACGTCAACGCGCAGCGCCCCGGCGGCGCGGAGGTCTGCATCGATAACGGACAGGCGCAGACGCTCAACGCCGACGGTCCGAACAAGTACAAGAACCCGAGCGTGGTCACCGACAAGGTGCGCTGCACGCTGCCGCCGCTGCCGGTGGTGACGCTTCCTGCCAAGGCCGCGGCGACGACCGCGAAGGCAGCACCGTCGGCATGAAGCAGTTCGTGATCCACGCGGCCCTGCTGGCGGCCGCGATGTTCCTCGGCGGTTGCCAGCGTAGCGAAGCGCCGGTGCTGTTCCACCCGCAGGGGCAGCCACAGACGCTGGGCGAATGGCATGTGCTGTCGTCCGACGGAAAGCAGTTGAAGCTCAACCACGGCGTCGAACCGTATGCGCTGAACAGCGCGCTCTTCAGCGATTACGCGCACAAGCTGCGCACGATCTGGATGCCGGAAGGCAAGAAGGCGAAGTACAGCGCGAACGACGCGTTCGACTTCCCGGTCGGCACCATCATCAGCAAGACGTTCTACTACCCGCGCGGACAGGACGGCGCGGTGCTGCGCGTGGCCGAACAGAAGGGCGAATCCGCGAACGGGCTCGATTTGTCGAAAGTGCGCCTGATCGAAACGCGACTGCTCGTGCGTCGCGAGACGGGCTGGGTCGCGCTGCCGTACGTGTGGAACGAAGAACAGACCGAAGCGACGCTCGCGCGCGCCGGCGACGTCGTGCCGCTGACGATGCACAAGCCCGACGGCAGCGCGAAGACCTCGTTCGCCTACATGGTGCCCGACGAGAACCAGTGCGCCGGCTGTCATTCGACCAACAACACCACGCGCGAACTGCATCCGATCGGACCGAAGGCGCGGCACCTCAATCGCGACGATCCCTGGCACGAAGGCCAGAACCAGCTCGCGCGCATGGTGTCGCTGGGACGGCTCGAAGGCCTGCCGGCGACGGGCGTTCCGCACAACGCGCGTTTCGACGATGCGAGCGCGTCGATCGAAAGCCGCGCGCGTGCGTATCTCGACGTGAACTGCGGCCATTGCCATAGCCAGGTCGGCCCGGCCGACACCTCGGGCCTGTGGCTCGACGCCGGTACCGACGAGGCGCGCCGTCTGGGCCTGTGCAAGCCGCCGGTCGCCGCGGGGCAGGGCACGGGCGACCACCTGTTCGACATCGTGCCCGGCAAACCGGACGAGTCGATCCTGATCTACCGCATGAGCAGCCTGGATCCTGGCGCGATGATGCCGGAGGTCGGGCGCGCCACCGTGCACGAGGAAGGCGTGGCCGTGGTGCGCGACTGGATCGCCGCCTGGCTGGGCAATTGCACCGGCGATGGCGCGCACGTCGCGATGAGGTAAGGTGCCTTCGTCGTGCGGAACAGGGGCGCGCGACGCGGCACTGCAGCAATGAAGTGAGCCGCTACAAAACTAGAAAGCCATTGGGAGGGGAGTTCCGATGTCGCCACGCAAGAGCAGGCTCGCGGTCGGTCTTGGCCGCGCGCTCTTTGGATGTTTCGCCGTCGCGGCCTCGCCGCTGGCATTCGCGCAAGCCGCGTCCACCACGGCCGACGCCACGCAGCTGGACACGATCACCGTCACCGCGCAGAGCCGCGAGCAGGAACTGCTCGACGTGCCGATTGCGTTGCAGGTCGTCACCGAACAGCTGATCGATGACGTCGCCGCCGAAGACCTCGGCGACATCGACAGCTTCGTGCCCGGATTGCGCGTCAACAGCCTCCAGCCGACGCAGCCGAGCTTCCAGCTGCGCGGCATAGAGACCGACGACTTCGGCATCGGCACCGATCCGGCCGTCGGCGTGTACGTCGATGGCGTGTACGCCGGACGCGGCGGCGGCGTGCTGCTGCCGTTCACCGACGTGCAGCGCATCGAAGTGCTGAAGGGCCCGCAGGGCACGCTGTTCGGACGCAACACCGCGGCCGGTGCGATCTCGATCATCACGCACCGTCCCGACACCGACGGCAACCACGCGCGCGGCAAGCTGCGCCTGGGCAACGACAACAAGACCTACTTCGAAGGCATGGCGAACATCGCCGTGAGCGATACGTCGGCCTTCCGCTTCAACGGCATCTTCAACCACAGCGATGGCTGGATACGCGACGCGGACACCGGCGAGGACCTCGCGCCGGAAGACAACTGGGCCACACGCGCCGCGTTCCAGACGCGCTTCGGCGACAACACGCGTGCATGGATTTCGTGGGACCACGAAAGCCTCGACCAGCGCGGCCAGGCAACGACCAGCGTCGTGCCGATCCCGGCGCTGCCCGCGTTGCCGACGGCGCCGGCGGATCCGGATTCGTTCCTGGATCCGGAACGCCAGCCGTACAGGACCGACGCACCGGACGCGGAAACGCGCACGTTCGACGGCGTGACCCTGATCGTCGACCACAACTTCGGCGGCTTCAGCCTGACCTCTACGAGCGCGTGGCACGACTACGATTCGCTCAACCGCGTCGAGGAAGACGGCACGAACCTGAGCTACCTCTACGTCGATTCGACGAACACCGAGAGCAACACGAACTTCTACCAGGAGTTCAAGTTCAACGGTTCGACCGACCGCATCGACTGGGTCGCGGGCCTGAGCTACTTCCAGGAAGACGCCGACCAGACCAGCGAAGTCAACGCGCTGACCGATTCGGTGGACACCATCGCCAACAATCTCGGCCTCGCGCCGGGCGGCCTGTACGGTCCGCTGACGATGGCCGCGAACATGTTCGGGATTCCGGTGGATCTGACCGGCCTGCCGTGGAACGAGAAGTTCGTGAACTCGCTCGACACGAAGGCATACGCTGCGTTCGGCGACGTGATCTGGCATGTCAACGACAAGACCAACCTCACCGTCGGCCTGCGCTACACGCGCGACGAGAAGGACTTCACCTGGTTCAACGACCTGCGCAGCGCGCCGGAACTCGACGCGCAGCTGGCGCTGCTCGACCGCATCGGTTTCCTCGATGCGGCCGGCATTCCGCTGGAAATGCTCGTGTTCGACATCGCCTTCATCGATCCGCCGGCGGTGGCGAACAAGGGCGTGCTCAATCGCGCCAAGAAGTCGTGGGACGACTGGAGCCCGCGCTTCGTCGTCGATTACCACTTCAACGACAACCTGATGGGCTTCGCCTCGCTCGCGAAGGGCTACAAGGCCGGCGGCTTCAACGCACTGCAGATCGGCAGCGAGTTCGAGAACGAGGACGTCTGGAACTTCGAGACGGGCATCAAGCACGCGCTGCCGGACTATCGCCTCGCCTACAACGTGTCGGCGTTCTACTACGTCTACGACAACCGCCAGGCCGTCACGCTGGACATGACGACCGACATCCCGCGTTTCCTGGTGAACACGTCCGACCAGGAGGCGTACGGCGTCGACTTCGACCTGCGCTGGCAGGCCACCGACGGACTCGGCTTCGACTTCAACGCCGAGTACCTGGATTCCACCTTCAAGACGTACGTGAACCCGCAGGGCCTGGACCTCGGCGGCCAGCCGACCGGCGCGCCGGAATGGTCCTTCGCCGCCGGCGCGAACTACGTGTGGCGTCTGGCTGATGCCGGCGACGTGCGTGCCTCGGCGCGTTACTCCTACGTCGGCAAGTGCCGCACGAATGATGAATCCGTGTCGGTACTGGGTTGCGGCCGCTTCGGCCAGGCCGAGGCGGGCGAGGCGCAGGAAATCCTCGACGCACGCATCGGCTGGACGTCGGCCACCGGGCACTGGGGCGTTGCGGTCTACGGCAACAACCTGCTCGACAACCAGTACGTGAACTCGTTCGGCACCTACGGCATGACCGTGCTGGGCACCGTCGGCGCGCGCATGACCCAGCCGCGCACCTACGGCGTGGAGCTGACGGCGAACTTCTGATCGCACCAGGCAACACCCTCTCCCGCACGCGGGAGAGGGGTCGGGGTGAGGGGCTTCCGACACCGCGCCGCCCACTTTCCCTCTTTCTACCGACGCGCCTTTCGCGGCATCCTTTCCCGATGCCGATTCGCAAGGGCGGGGCGTCCGTCGATCTTCAACAGCAGCCGATCAGCGCCTTGAAGGGCGTCGGGCCGCGCGTGGCCGAGAAGCTCGCCGCACGCGGGCTCGCCACGCTGCAGGACCTCTGGCTGCAACTGCCGCGCCAGTACGAGGACCGCACCGCGCTGACGCCGATCCGCCTGTTGCAGCCGGGCGTGGCGGTGCAGGTGGAAGGACGCGTGGAAGCGGTCGAACGCGGATTCCGTTATCGCCCGATGCTGCGCGTGGCCCTCGGCGACGATTCCCACGGCACGCTGGTGCTGCGCTTCTTCCATTTCCGTGCCGCGCAGGTGGCGCAGTTCCAGGTCGGCGCGCGGGTGCGCTGCTACGGCACGCCGCGACCGGGCCAGCACGGGCTGGAGATCGTCCATCCGAGTTACCGGATGATCGACGAGGCCGGCGACGACGCGCTGGGCACCAGCCTGGATCCGGTGTATCCGGCGATCGAAGGCCTCGGGCCGGTGTCGCTGCGGCGCCTGATCGGCCAGGCGCTCGATCGCCTGCCCGACGAGGACGCGCTGGAACTCCTTCCGCGCGAGCTGCGCGACGGTTCGAACCTGCCGTCGCTGCGCGAAGCGCTGCTGACGGTTCATAGGCCGCCGCAGGATGCCGACGTCGCCGCGCTGCTCGCGGGGCGTCACCCGGCGCAGCGCCGGCTCGCGATCGAGGAACTGCTCGCGCACCACCTGAGCCTGCGCCGCCAGCGCATCGCGCAGCAGGCACACGCCGCGCCGGTGCTGGACCGGATCACGCTGGCCGACACGTTGCGCAAGCGGCTGCCGTTCGCGCTCACCGGCGCGCAGCAGCGCGTGTTCGAACAGATCCGCCAGGACCTCGCGCAGCCGCACCCGATGCTGCGCCTGGTGCAGGGCGATGTCGGCAGCGGCAAGACGGTCGTCGCCGCACTCGCCGCGATGTGCGCGGTGGAAGCCGGCCGGCAGGCCGCGTTGATGGCGCCGACGGAACTGCTCGCCGAGCAGCACCTCAACAACCTGCGCGGCTGGCTCGAACCGCTCGGCATTCGCGTCGCGTGGCTCGCCGGCAAGGTCACCGGCAAGGCGCGCGCGAAGGTCCTGGAAGAGGTCGCTTCGGGCGAGGCGCAGGTGGTCGTCGGCACGCATGCGCTGATGCAGGAAGGCGTCGCCTTCAACGACCTGGCGCTGGCGATCGTCGACGAACAGCACCGCTTCGGCGTGCACCAGCGCCTGGCGCTGCGCGACAAGGGCGGCGGCGGCAGCGGCAATGGCGATGCGATCGTCCCGCACCAGCTCGTCATGACCGCGACACCTATCCCGCGCACGCTCGCGATGGCCGCGTACGCCGACCTCGACGTTTCGGCCATCGACGAACTCCCGCCCGGGCGCACGCCGGTGCAGACGGTCGCACTCAGCGCCGAGCGCCGGCCGGAACTCGTCGAGCGTATCCGCAAGGCCTGCGCCGAAGGGCGGCAGGCGTACTGGGTGTGCACGCTGATCGACGACAGCGACGAGGTGGTGGCGCAGGCCGCGCAGTCGACCTACGAGGATCTGTGCAAGCGTCTGCCGGAAGTGCGCGTGGGCCTGGTCCACGGCCGCATGAAGGCCACCGAGAAGCAAGCCACGATGCGCGCGTTCAAGGACGGCGAGATCGGCCTGCTCGTGGCGACGACGGTCATCGAAGTCGGCGTCGACGTGCCCAACGCGTCGCTGATGATCATCGAGAACGCCGAGCGCCTGGGTCTCGCGCAGCTTCACCAGCTGCGCGGGCGCGTGGGGCGGGGCAGCGCGGCGTCCAGCTGCGTGCTGCTCTACCAGGCGCCGCTGTCGCAGATGGCGCGCCAGCGCCTTGAAACGATGCGCGAGACTAACGACGGCTTCGTCATCGCCGAGAAGGACCTGGAACTGCGCGGGCCCGGCGAACTGCTCGGCACCCGCCAGACCGGCCTGGCGCAGTTCCGCGTGGCCGATCTCGCCCGCGACGCCGACCTGCTCCCGCAGGTACACGAGATGGGCGAGAAGCTGCTGCGCGAATCGCCGGAACTGGCCGAGCGGATCGTCGCGCGCTGGGTCGGTGGCGCCGTCCGCTTCGCCTCCGCGTGAGTCGCCCTCCGCCCGCCGAAACCCGTGCGTGAAGGCCGAACCTGCAGCCCGCGGCCCGAAACGGGCATCATGAACGCCCGTCGTAGCCTTCGAACCCGCCGATCGTGATCCCCGCTCCAACCGAACATCCCGTCGGACGGCACGGCTCGCAGCCGTTCATCGCCGCCGACGTCGGCGGCACCCATGCGCGGCTGGGGCTGGTCCACGTGCGACCCGGCGGCAAGGTCGACGTGCTTGCCTACCACCGCTACGTCTGCGCCGAATTCCCCTCGCTCGCCGCGATCGTCGACGACTTCGCGAAAACGCAGGGCGCCGAGCGCACGCACGTCGTGGTCGCCATCGCCGGCAGGCTTGAAGGCGACACGCTGATCAACGCCAACCTGCAGTGGCCGGTCTCGCTGGAGCGCACACGCCGCGAGGCCGGCATCGCCTACTTCGCGCTGCTGAACGATTTCGAGGCCGTGGCCTGCGCGATGCCCTACATCGACGTGGCCGCGATGACCCGCGTCTGCGGCCCGGTCCAGGCCGGCGACGGCCCCGCGCTCGTGCTCGGTCCGGGCACCGGCTTCGGTGCGTCGCTGTGCCTGCCGCGCACGCTCCAGCAGGGCGTGCCGCTGCGCGTGCTGGCGAGCGAAGCCGGGCACGCGTCGCTCGCCGTCGGTACGCCGCGCGAGATCGCGCTGCTCACGCGCCTGCTCCAGCGCTGGCCGCACGTGGACAACGAACGCGTCCTGTCCGGCCCGGGCCTGGTGAACGCCTACACCGCGCTGTGCGAACTCGACGGCGTGACGCCGAAGCTCGACACGCCCGAGGCCATCGCGACGGCCGCACAGGCCGGCGCCGACGCGCAGGCGCGCGAGTCGCTGCAGCTGTTCTGCAGCCTGCTGGGCAGTCTCGCGGGCGATCTCGCGGTGACGTTCGGCGCGGACGCGGTCTACCTCGCCGGCGGCATTCCCGCGCAGATCCGCCCGTTCCTGCTCGAAAGCGACTTCGCCGAGCGCTTCCGCAACAAGGGCGTGCTGGGCGAAGTGCTCGCGCGCGTGCCGGTGTGGCTCGTCGACCATGGTCAGCTGGGCCTCGTTGGCGCGGCCGCCTGGTATTACGAGCGACATTCCGGCTTCTGATCCGATCGGCCGGCTCGGCCCGATCCAACTTTCCGGGAAACCCTGATGGCCGATCGCCGACAGTTCCTGAAGGCCACGATGCTCGCGGCCGGCGCCGCCGTTCTCTCGCGCGCCGAAAGCGCACCCGCGACGAGCGGTGCGCGCGTGGTGTCCACGTGGGACTTCGGTGTCGGCGCGAACGCGGCTGCATGGCCGGTGCTTGCGCGCGGCGGCAGCGCGCTCGATGCGGTGGAAACCGGCGCGCGCTGGGCCGAGGCCGACCTGTGCAATCCGACCGTCGGCCGCTGCGGCAACCCCGACCGCGACGGCGTGCTGACGCTCGACGCCAGCATCATGGACGGCGACGGTCGTTGCGGCGCGGTCGCAGCGCTGGAGGACATCGCGCATCCGGTCTCCGTCGCGCGTGCGGTGATGGAGAAGACGCCGCACGTCATGCTCGTCGGCCCGGGCGCGCAGCAGTTCGCCATCGCGCAGGGCTTCGAGAAAACGCCGCTGCTCACCGATCAGGCGCGCGAGGCATGGCGCGAGTGGCTGAAGACGTCGAAGTACGCGCCGCAGATCAACGCCGAGCGCCAGGTGCGCCCCGGCGACAAGACCAACCACGACACGCTCGGCATCCTCGCGCGCGACGCGCAGGGGCGCCTTGCCGGCGCGTGCACGACGAGCGGCATGGCGTGGAAACTGCACGGCCGCGTCGGCGACAGTCCGATCGTTGGCGCCGGTCTGTATGTCGACAACGAAGTCGGTGCCGCGACCGCCTCGGGCGTCGGCGAGGAGATGATCCGCAACGCCGCCAGCTTCCTCGTCGTCGAACTGATGCGGCAGGGGCGTTCGCCGGCGGACGCGTGCCGCGAAGCGATCGACCGCGTCGTGCGCAAGCGTCCGGAAGCCAGCAAGACGTTGCAGGTGTGTTTCCTCGCGATGAACAAGGACGGCGACGTCGGCGCGTTCGCGTTGCATCGCGGCTTCGTCTACGCCGTGCAGGACGCATCGCCCGGCCCGCACGATCGCCTGTTTGACGCGGCGTCGGTGTACCGGACCGAGCAGAAGTGAGTCCGGTAACGCTGGAAATCGCCGCCAATTCGCTGGCCTCGGCACTGGCCGCGCAGGAAGGCGGCGCCGATCGCGTCGAACTTTGCGAAAACCTCGGCGAAGGCGGCTGCACGCCGTCATACGGCACGCTGGCGATGGCGCGCGAACGGCTGCGCATCCCGCTGTACGTGCTGATCCGTCCGCGCGCCGGCGACTTCCGTTTCGACGCGCTCGAACGCGACACGATGCTGCGCGACATCGAGCTGTGCGTGCGCCTTGGCTGCGACGGCGTGGTGATCGGCGCGCTCGATGGGAATGGCGACGTCGATGTCGCACTGTGTCGTGATCTCGTCGACGCTGCGCGCCCGCTCGGCGTGACGTTCCATCGCGCAATCGACGTCGCACGCGATCCGCAGGCTGCACTGGAGGCGGCGATCGCGCTGGGTTGCGAGCGCGTGCTGACGTCGGGCGCACATCCCACCGCGATGGAGGGCGCTGACGTCATCGCCTCGCTCGTGCAACGCGCTGCCGGGCGCATGGGCGTTATGGCCGGCGCCGGTGTCACGCCGGAAAACGTGCGCGATCTCGTGCAGCGCACTGGCGTTCGCGAGGTGCATGCCTCGGCGAAAACGCTGGTCGAATCAACCCTGGCGCTACCGCGCCGGCTTCCTGGACTGGAAGCGCAGCGGTGGCAGACGGGCGCAGCGGCCGTGCGCGCGCTGCGACAAGCGCTGGAATCGTGAAAAGCGCTCGACACGCGTCGCGGTGATAATCGGCCGATGAACAAGATCCCTCTCCTGATCGATACCGACCCCGGCGTGGACGACGCGCTGGCCCTGCTGATGGCGTTCAACGACCCGCGTCATGAGGTCGTCGGCCTCACCATCGCCGCCGGCAACGTCGGCCTGAAGCACACCGTCGCCAACGCGCTGAAGCTCTGCGAAGTCGCGGGCATCGAGGCACCGGTGTTCGCCGGCTGCCCGGGCCCGCTGCTGCATCCCGCACCGGATGCGGGTTACGTGCATGGCCAGGACGGCTTCGGCGACGTGGGCTACGAGCCCGCGCAGCGCGCCGCGGAACGCGAGCACGCCGCGCAGGCCATCCTGCGGCTCTCGCACGAACACGCCGGCAAGCTGCTGCTGGTCGCGCTCGGTCCGCTGACCAACGTCGCGCTCGCCCTCAAGCTCGATCCGACGCTGCCCGACCGCGTCGCCCGCATCGTGGTGATGGGCGGCGCGGTGACCGGCCACGGCAACATCACGCCGGCGGCGGAGTTCAACGTGTACTTCGACCCGGAGGCGGCGCACATCGTCTTCGAAGCGTTCCCGCAGATCGACCTGGCGGACTGGGAAGGCACCATCGCGCACGGCCTGCTGCACGACCACGTGGTCGAGTGGCTCGCCGCCGACTCGCCGCGTGCGCGTTTTTACGAACGCATTTCGAAGAAGACGCGCGAATGGTCCGCCGACCGCCGCGGCGACTACTGGCATTCGGCCGACGCGCTGGCGATGGCGTACGCGCTGGAGCCGGGCGGCGCGACGGAGCTGGTCGATCGCCCGGTCGTGGTCGAGCTGGGCCACGGCCACGCGCGCGGCATGACCGTGGTCGACTGGAACCGCCAGAACGGCCTGCCGGACCGCTTCCGGATCCTCATGCGCTACGACCAGGCCCGGTTCGAGGGGCTGATCCGGGCGGCGCTGGCGGCGGGTTGAAATCCGCCTCCGGAGCGACTTGCGCAAGGGTAGCGGCGGCCGCTATACTGCCGCGCTTTCCCCGAATGAATTGGTGAGTGCCATGAAGGCCGGCATCCATCCCGACTACCGCGACGTCGTTTTCCAGGACGTCACCACCGATTACCAGTTCCTGACGCGTTCGACCCTTGGCAGCAAGGAGACGATCAAGTGGGAAGACGGTAACGAGTACCCGCTGATCAAGGTCGATATCAGCTCGGCTTCGCATCCGTTCTACACGGGCAAGCACAAGATCGTCGACACCAGCGGTCGCGTCGACAAGTTCCGCAAGCGTTACGCGCAGAAGTAATCTGCGTCCGCGCTTTCGAGCGCGACCCACGGGACTTCGCACGACGACTCGCCGGCCTCGCGGTTGCCCGCGGCGTCCCGGATTGCGACGAAGCTTCGCGCAGAAATCAGCCGACGGCTGCCGAGAGGTGGCCGTCGGTTTTTTCGTGTGCGTACGAAATGCGGCGTCGGATTTGCGAGGCCGGCCCCGCCGCAATTCGTCTGAGGGCGTCGGGCCGGGCGACCGTCCAAATTCCCGGGCGCTGCGATTGCCAGCGCATCGTAGGGAAGGTGGCCAGGACGCCGGTGGTCGGGCATCAATGGCCGCTCGTGCCCCGCTTCCACACCGTCAAGGGTCGCGCGCTTTTTCGCCATCTGGCCGCTTCCTGCGCCCATTCCCTCGTAACGGACGGGAACCCGGCGGGATGCGCCCGAGCGTGGCCTGCCACCAAAGTCCGAGTCAGCGCTCGAAGGGCGTTGTGCGATAATTCACGGATCGCGGCGCCGATCTGTGCCGTGACCCCCCGTCCCCCGCTCCGTGCCGTGTTTCCCGGCGGCATGCAGACTTGAGGAGTGTTTCGTGTCCGATTCCAACAAATCCGGCTTCGATCAGGTCTCCCTGACCGCCCGCGACAAGACCGTGACCCTGCCGGTCCATCATCCCGTCCTCGGCCAGCCGTGCATCGACATCGCGAAGCTGCCCAAGGAAACCGGCGCCTTCACCTACGATAACGGCTTCACGGCTACCGCCAGCTGCAAGTCTGCCGTTACCTACATCGACGGCGATGCCGGCGTGCTGCTGTATCGCGGCTACCCGATCGAGCAGCTCGCCGAGAAGTCGAGCTTCCTCGAAGTCGCGTACCTGCTGATGAACGGCGAACTGCCGAGCAAGGGCGAGTTCGATTCGTTCGAACACGAGGTCACGCATCACACGATGATGCATGAGGCCTTCCGCACGTTCCTCTACGGCTTCCGCCACGACGCGCATCCGATGGCGATGCTGGTCGGCATGCTCGGCTCGATGGCGAGCTTCTACCACAACGATCTCGACCTGGAAGATCCGGAACAGCGCCGCCTGGCCGCGATCCGCCTGATCGCGAAGGTGCCGACGATCGCCGCCGCCTGCCACCGTTATTCGATCGGCTGGCCGATGCGCTATCCGAAGAACAACCTCGAATACACCACGCGCTTCCTGCACATGATGAAGGAAGTGCCGAGCGAGCCGCTTGAGCTCAACCCGGTCGCCGCCAAGGCGCTGGACCTGCTCTTCATCCTGCACGCCGACCACGAGCAGAACGCGTCGACCTCGACCGTGCGCCTTGTCGGTTCCACCGGTGCCAACCCGTATGCGTGCGTCGCCGCCGGCGTCGCCGCGCTGTGGGGCCCGGCGCATGGCGGTGCGAACGAAGCCGTGCTGAAGATGCTGGAAGAGATCGGCCGTCCAGAGAACGTCGGTTCCGCCGTCGCCAAGGCGAAGGACAAGGAATCGGGTTTCCGCCTGATGGGCTTCGGACACCGCGTCTACAAGAACTTCGACCCGCGCGCCAAGATCATCCGCGAGATGACGCACAAGGTGCTCGGCGAGCTCGGCATCAACGATCCGCTGCTCGAAGTGGCGATGAAGCTGGAAGAGGCCGCGCTGAAGGACGAGTACTTCGTGCAGCGCAAGCTCTACCCGAACGTCGATTTCTACTCCGGCATCATCTACAAGGCGCTCGGCATCCCGGTGGAAATGTTCACCGTGATGTTCGCCATCGCGCGTACCGCCGGCTGGGTCTCGCACTGGCTGGAGCAGCAGAACGATCCGGAAAACAAGATCGGCCGTCCGCGCCAGATCTACATCGGCTCGCCGCAGCGCGATTACACCGACCTGGCCAAGCGCTGAGTCCATCGCGCCGGTGGCTCGCGTCACTGCCGACCCTTCGAAGCCGCGGCCACGCCGCGGCTTCGTCGTATTCAAGTGGTCGATCTACGCGCTGCTCGCGGGCGACGTCGTCCTGTACTCGTTGTACGGTCGGCTCACGGAGCTGATCGACACCGCGGCGTGGCTGGTCCTGCTGATGCTGTTCGAGTGGGAGACCGGCGGCTGGCCGCTGCGCGCACGCTGGATTACAGTGCTGCATGGCGTGCGCCTGCTGGCTAGCGTCGCCGTGGTGATTGCCGTGGTGGGCTACGCGCTCGAACGCGTGTGGCTGGATTTCTTCAACGAGATGACGTGGCTCGGCGTGGTCGCGCTGCTCGAACTCGAAGTGCGCCTGCCGCCCGGGGCCGTGCGACTGCATCGCATGCGTCGCGCGCTCGCCGCCGTGCTGTATGTCGCACTGGTCGGCTTCCTGCTCACTTGGGCGGTGATGGGTTTCGGCGACGAAAACCCGCAGGCGGCGTGGCTCGACACGTGGGACGCGTTGCTGTGGCTGGTGGCGTTCGTCGTGATCGAACTCAACGTGTGTCGGCGCGCGCGATGCGGGCGCGCGGCCACGCAGGACGGGTCTGGCGAACGTGCCGCGCTGAGCGCCGGGCGTTCCGGTTCCGTCAGGCTCCCGTGTAACCCTCGATCTCTTCCTCGGCCAGCATCTGGCGAAGCTGCGCCGCGCTGGCGCGCTTCATCGGCTTCTCGTCCAGGTTCGACAGCGGCGCTTGGCGCAGGCCGTCGAGCGGCAATACGGTCAGGTCGAACGCAATTTCTTCGGCACTGAACACCCACACCGGTACGTCGGCGATGCGTTCGCGATCCAGTCGCACGCGACGGCTGCGCGATTCGGCCGGAATGCCGTGCTGCTCCAGGAAACGCGGCGGCGCATCGGGGTCGTCGCTGAACAGATGAAGCGCGACCGGGCTGCGCGTATCGGCCGTGCCGTCGAGCACCGATCCGACCAGCCGCGGCTGGAACGCCTGGAAGAACTCCATCGCGCGCAGCGCGGCTTCGCGACGCTGGCGCAACGCGGGCACGTTCTCGCGCTGGAACAGGCGCTGGTATTCGCGCAATGCGTCTTCGATCTCGCGGTTCCGCGGCAGCGAAGCGTCGTCGAAGATGCCGAGTCGTTCGGCGGCCTTGAGCTTGGCCTGGTGGTAGTCGCGAATGCCGCCTTCGGCCATCAGCCGCGCGGCTTCGTGGGCGAGGCGATGCCGGCGTTCGCGTGTGCGGGTGAGCGCGTGCTGGTGGGCGTGCTGTCGAGCGTGGGGCATGAGGACCTCCGCGGCTGGCACGACGTGGCGGAATTCGCCGCGGCCGACAGCGCCGGCAGGGCGAAGCTAGCATGTTTCCTGGCGCACGCACGTTACCTTCGCTGGCGTGTCGGTTTCGTGGACGCGCTCGCCCGAGGATGAACGCAGCCCATCCGTGACGCGACGCCCAAAAAGAAAACGCCGGGACATGCCCGGCGTTCTCATGCGTATCGATGGCGGCGATCAGAAGATGTCGAACGCTTCTTCCGTCGGCGCGGTTTCCTGCGGACCGTAGTCGACGTAGCTCTGCATGCGGTCGAGGTCTTCGGCCTTCACCCATTCGATGATGCCGCCTTCGCCGCCCGGGATCAGCGCGCCGTTGCCCGCGACCGACACCTTGACCATGCCTTCCGGCGGATCGTTCAACGCCAGCGGCTGGTCCTTCAGCGCCACGCGCATGTAGTCGATCCAGATCGGCAGCGCGGCCTTGCCGCCGTACTCGCGATAGCCGAGCGACTTGTAGTTGTCGCGGCCCACCCAGACGGTGGTGACGTACGGGCCGCCCACGCCGGAGAACCACGCGTCGCGGTGGTCGTTGGTCGAGCCGGTCTTGCCGCCGACGTCGTCGCGTTCGAGCACCTTCGCCGGCGTGCCCGTGCCGCGCTTGACCACGTCGCGCAGCATCGAAACGATCTGGTAGGCAATGCGGCCATCGATCGCGCGCGGCGCGAGCACCATGTTGCTGGTGTCGATGACAGGCTTCTTCGGCTCGTCCTTCGGCGCTTCGGGCGTCGCGGCGGGCGCGGCGGAACCGGCGGGGCCGAGGTTGAAACCATCGACGACCGTGGTGTTCTGCACCGCGCGGCCGACGGTGCCGGGCACGCCGCATTCCGGGCAGGCGACCGCGGGCTTTTCCTTGAACACCACCGCGCCTTCGCGATCCTTCACTTCATCGATGAACCACGGCGTGATGCGGAAGCCGCCGTTGGCGAACACCGCGAAGCCGCGCGCCACCGACAGCGGCGTCAGCGACGCGGTGCCCAGCGACATCGACAGGTTCGGCGGCAGTTCGGCTTCGTCGAAACCGAAGTGGCTGATGTACTTGCGCGCGTAGTCCACGCCGATGGCGTCGAGCAGGCGAACCGAGACCAGGTTGCGCGACTGCACCATCGCCTCGCGCAGGCGCATCGGCCCGGCGAAGTTGCCGCTGTCGTTCTGCGGACGCCAGATGTGGCCGCGGCGATCCTTGAAGACCACCGGCGCGTCGAGCACGACGGACGCCGGATTGAAGCCACGCTCGAACGAGGCCGCGTAGACGAACGGCTTGAAACTCGAACCCGGCTGGCGGCGCGCCTGCGTGGCGCGGTTGAACTTCGCGCCGGCGAAGCTGTAACCGCCGGAGAGCGCGCGCAACGCACCGTTGGCCGGTTCCAGCGATACCAGCGCAGCCTGCGCCTGCGGCACCTGGTCGAGACGCCAACGTGCCGGCGGCGGTACCTCGCCCGGCTTCACCTCGGCGGTGGATTCGATGCGGCTCACGCGCACGAGATCGCCACGCTTGACCAGGCTGGCCGGCGCGCGATCGCCGAAGCCCTGGCCATTGCCGAGTTCGATCTGCGTGCCGTCGCCGAGCACCAGCTGCACCTGGCTGCCGCTCACGCCGGTGACGATGGCGGGCATCAGCGCCGCCTGCGGGGCGATGTTGCGAAGGCGCGCACGAACCGCGGCGACGTCCTCGTTCGGTGCGAGGTCGAAATGCTGCTCCACGCCGTGCCAGCCGTGGCGGCGGTCGTAGACGTGCAGGCCATCGCGCACGGCCTTGTCGGCCGATGCCTGCAGCACCGGGTCGATGGTCGTGGTGACGTGGTAACCCTTGGTCAGCGCCTCGTTGCCGAAGCGGGCGACCATCTCCTGGCGGACCATCTCGGCCACGTAGGGCGCGTACACCTCGACGGGGCGCTCGTGCGGCGTGGCATGCATCGGCACGGCCTTCGCCTGCGCGGCTTCGGCTGCGCTCACGAACTTCAGCTCGACCATGCGATCGAGGATGTAGTCGCGGCGCACCTTCGCGCGCTCGGGATTGGTCAGCGGATTGCCGCTGGACGGAAACTTCGGAATGCCCGCGAGCGAGGCCATCTCGTCGAGCGAAAGCTCATTGAGCTTCTTGCCGTAATAGAACTCCGCTGCGGCCGCGACGCCGTAGGCGCGATTGCCGAAGAAGCTCTTGTTCAAGTACAGCTCGAATATCTCGTCCTTGCTCAGCTCGCGCTCCATGCGCATCGCCGTGAGCATCTCTGCGAGCTTGCGCGTGTAGCTGTACTCGTTGCTGAGGAAGAACTGGCGCGCGACCTGCTGGGTGATGGTCGAACCGCCCGGCACGCGCTTCGCATCGGTCGTGGCGATGAGCCACACCGCGCGCGCGACGCCCTTGAAGTCGACGCCGTGGTGCTTGTAGAAGCGCGCGTCCTCGATGGCGAGGAAGGCCTGCTTCTGGCGCTCCGGGACATCCTGGATCGACACCGGGTAGCGGCGCGTCTCGCCGAACAGCGCCATCAGGCGTCCGTCCTTCGCGTAGACGTACATCGGCTCCTGCATCTCGACCGCGCGCAGGGTTTCCACGTCGGGCAGCTTGGGGGCCACGAGGTAGTACAGGGTGCCCAGCGCGATGGCGCCGAGCAGGGCCAGGCCGGCCAGCGCGAACAGCGCCCAGCGCAGCAGGCGACGTATACGGGGCATCAAGCAGATTCCGATTGCGGGTGTAGTGGGCGTGGAGTATAGAGGAGCAGGGAAGGGGGTTTTTTGAGCGCAAGCACACCGGCCAAACGCCCGGGCCGCAAGGCTGGGCGGGCGGGGACCCAGGGGTGGGTCGACCCGGCCGGAGGGCGCCGCGAGGGGTTGGAAAGTGACGCAGTAAGGCAATTCGGAAGGAAAAGGTTGCCAGCCTGTGCAAACTTGGTTATTTAAAGCAGGGTCACACAAGGCGCACGTAAGCGCCTGTGGCAAGGGGAAAATATCGTGGGGATCGTCACAAAAAGCCAGCCGGCGGTCGTCGGCGTGGATATCAGTTCGACTGCCGTAAAGCTGTTGCAGCTCTCCAAGGCCGGCAACCGCTATCGCGTCGAGCATTACGCGGTCGAGCCGCTGCCGCCCAACGCCGTCGTCGAGAAGAGCATCGTCGAGGTCGAGGCCGTCGGCGAGGCGATCCGTCGCGCCGTCGCGCGTTCGGGCACTCGTGCCAAGCACGCTGCCGCCGCGGTCGCGGGTTCGTCGGTCATCACCAAGGTCATCCCGATGCCGGGCGACCTGGATGAGGACGACCTCGAGTCGCAGGTCGAGCTGGAGGCGGTGAACTACGTCCCGTATCCGATCGAAGAGGTCAACCACGATTTCGAAGTGCTGGGCCCGATGCCCGGCAGCCCGGACATGCTGCAGGTGCTGCTTGCGGCGTCGCGTTCGGAGAACGTCGAAGTGCGCGCCTCGGCGCTGGAGATCGGCGGCCTCACCCCGAAGGTGATGGACGTGGAGGCCTTCGCGCTCGAGAACGCCTTCGCGCTGGTCGCCGACCAGCTCGGCGGTCCGCGCGACGGCCTCATCGCACTGGTCGATTCCGGCGCGACGATGACCACGCTCAATGTCCTGCGCAATGGCCGCAGCCTGTATGCGCGCGAGCAGGTCTTCGGTGGCAAGCAGCTCACAGATGAAGTGATGCGCCGTTACGGCCTGAGCTACGAGGAAGCCGGCCTGGCCAAGCGCCAGGGTGGTCTTCCGGAGAGCTACGAAGCCGAAGTGCTGGAGCCCTTCAAGGAGGCGATGGTCCAGCAGATCAGCCGCCTGCTGCAGTTCTTCTACGCGGGCAGCGAATTCAACCGCGTCGACCAGATCGTCCTGGCCGGCGGCTGCGCGTCCATCGCCGGCATCGCCGAGATGGTCGAGGAACAGCTCGGCGTGCCGACCACCATCGCCAACCCGCTGGCGCACATGACGCTCGGCCCGCGCGTGCAGGCGCATGCGCTGGCGCAGGACGCCCCGGCCCTGATGATCGCCTGCGGCCTGGCCCTGAGGAGCTTCGACTGATGGCACGCATCAACCTCCTCCCGTGGCGCGAAGAGCGCCGCAAGCAGCGGCAGAAGGAAACCGGGCTGATGCTCGGCGCGGCGGCCATCGGCGCGCTGCTCCTGTCGTTCGTGATCGTCAGCTACTACAACGGCCAGATCGACGGCCAGAACGAGCGCAACGCGTTCGTCCAGAGCCAGATCGACGACGTCAAGAAGAAGAACGAGGAAAATCAAGGTCCTCGAAGAGAAGAAGGCCAAGCTGCTCGCACGCAAGGAAGTGATCGAGAAGCTGCAGGCCAACCGCTCGCAGATGGTGCACCTGTTCGATTCGCTGGTGCGCACGATCCCCGACGGTGCGGTGCTGACCTCGATCAAGCAGGACAGCGAGACGCTCACGCTGGAAGGTCGCGCGCAGTCCAACGCCCGCGTCAGTACCTACATGCGCAACCTCGAGGGCTCGGGCTGGATGACCAATCCGGACCTGTCGATCATCGAGGCCAAGGGGGGCGACAAGGGTCTGCCGTACGAGTTCAAGCTGCAGGTCAAGCTCGCCAACCCGAACGCGCCGAAGGATGAGGACGGCGACGGCGTGCCGGATGCGCCCGCCGCGCAGATCGCCCAGTCGGGCGATGCCGCCGCCACCGCGGGCGCGGCTCCGGCCGCTACCCCGCCGGCAGCCACGACTCCGGCTGTCCCGGCCGGTTCCGCCGCGCAGCCTGCCGCCGCGCCTGCTGCTCCGGCCGCAACGCCTGCCACTGCGCCCTCGGCGCCGAATGCCACGCCGGCCCAGGGAGCGGCGTCATGAGCAAGAAGAAACCCATCAAGCTCAACGAGCTGGACTTCAACAACATCGGCGGCTGGCCGCAGCAGGCGAAGATCGGTCTTTGCGGCGTGATCGTCGTGGTGATCGTCGGCTTGGCCTGGTACCTGTTCGTCAGCGACAAGCGCTCCGAGCTGGAACGTCTGGAAGCGCAGGAAGTGAGCCTGCGCGGCGAGTTCGAAACCGAGCAGGGCAAGGCCGCCAACCTGGAGCCGCTGAAGCAGCAGCTCGCGCAGATGGAGCAGCAGCTCCAGCAGATGCTGCGCCAGCTGCCCAGCAAGACCGAGATGCCCGACCTGATCGTCGACATCTCGCAAACCGCGCTGGCCACCGGCATCACGAACGAGTTGTTCCAGCCGGGCGCCGAGGAACCGAAGGAGTTCTACGCCGAGAAGCCGATCATGCTGCGCATGGTGGGTAGCTACCACCAGTTCGGCGGTTTCGTCAGTGGCGTCGCCTCGCTGCCGCGCGTAGTCATCATGACCATGCACGACATCTCGCTGAAGCCGCGCGGCAAGGAAGGCGTGATCACGCCCAACAGTCCGCTGGAACTGGCCGGCACCGTGAAGACCTACCGCTACCTGGACGAAGAGGAAGTCCAGAAGCAGGAAGCCGCTGCGGGTGCAGCTGGCGGCACGAAGGAGGGGACCTGAGATGCGCGCACACCTGATTGACCGCGCCGCACCGCTGCGTGCCCTGACTGCCATCGCCCTGGTGCTCGGCCTGGCCGCGTGCTCGCGCGGCATCACGAGCACGCCCGGCGAAGCGCCGAACCTGGAAAAGTGGATCGCGGAAGTGAAGGCGCGTCCGGCCCCGCCGCTGGATCCGCTGCCGGTGATGCAGCAATTCGAGACGTTCGAATACAACGCCTACGCGTTGCGCGATCCGTTCAGCACGGCCTTCACCGACGAAGGCGGCGGCAACGGTCCGCGTCCGGACGCTGGCCGTCGCAAGCAGACGCTGGAACAGTTCCCGCTCGACAGCCTCGACATGGTTGGCACGCTCGGCAAGGGGAACGGCGTGATCGCGCTGGTGATGGCACCGGACAAGGTGACCTACCGCGTGACGCCGGGGAACTACATGGGGCAAAGCGACGGTCGCGTGACCGGCGTGTTCGAAGACCGCATCGAGCTGGTGGAACTGGTGCCGGATGGCGCGGGTGGATGGTTGGAGCGTCCGGCCACGGTCGCGCTTGAAGATCAATGATTCTTGGGGGAATGCACGATGACCGTTTTTGAACCGGGTAGCTTCAGCGCGCGCGCTGATCGTCGCCCCCTGCTGCGTAGCGGGTCCATTGGCCTGCTGATCGGTGCGATCGCCGCCGTCAGCGCCGTCCACGCCGCCACGCCGGCGCCGGCTGCGCCGACGGCCGTCGCGCCGCCGGCGAGCCTGGATCCGTCCAAGCAACTGCCGGGCACCGTCGAGGTGTCCAACATCGACTTCAAGCGGGGCAGCGACGGTTCCGGCCGCCTGGTCGTGAAGTTCAGCGGCGATGGCGCCGCGCCGGACCTGCGCAACCAGGGCCAGAGCGTGGTGGTCAACGTCGGCAACGCCAAGCTGCCCGACTCGCTGCGCAAGCCGCTGAACGTGGTGGACTTCGCCACGCCGGTGCAGCGCATCGACGCGCGCACCAGCGGTGCCGGCACGCAGCTCGTGCTCGACATGAGCGGCAACTTCGAATCCATGGCGTACCAGACCGGTCGCGAGTACATCGTCGAGATCGTGCCGCGCACCGGTGCCGCCACGGGTCGCGCCGTCGGCCAGTCGACGACGGGCAAGGCCCCGGCGACCGGTGCGCGCAGCTACAGCGGCCGTCCGGTGACGTTCAACTTCCAGGACGTGCCGGTTCGCACGGTGCTGCAGCTGATCGCCGAAGAGTCCGGCCTGAACATCGTGGCCGCCGACACCGTGTCGGGCAACGTCACCCTGCGCCTGATGAACGTGCCGTGGGACCAGGCGCTGGACATCGTCCTGCAGGCCAAGGGCCTGGACAAGCGCCGCAGCGGCAACGTCGTGTGGGTCGCCCCGCAGGCCGAGATCGCCAAGTACGAGCAGGACAAGGAAGACGCCCGCATCGCGCTGGACAACCGCGTCGACCTGACGACGGAATACATCCAGATCAACTACCACAACGCCGCGCAGATCTTCAAAGCGCTGACCGAAGCCAAGGGCATCGGCGGCGGTTCTGGCGGTGGCCAGGGCGGCGGCGGTAGCAACAACAACGACAGCGGCTTCCTGTCGCCGCGCGGCCGCCTGGTCGCCGACGAGCGCACCAACACGCTCATGATCAGCGACATCCCGAAGAAGGTCGCGGAGATGAAGCAGCTGATCCACGTGATCGACCGTCCGGTCGACCAGGTGCTGATCGAAGGCCGCGTGGTCATCGCGCAGGACACCTTCGCACGTGAGCTCGGCGCGCGTTTCGGCATCGCCGGTACGAAGGATGGCAAGTACTTCTTCAACGACACGATCGAGAACAACGACCAGACGCGCGGCTCGCTGGCGGAAGCCGGCCAGTCGGGCGACCTGCCGACCCTGTTCAAGGGCCCGATGAGCAACCTGGGCGTGCTGAACCCGGCCGGCTCGGTGGCGCTGCAGATCCTCAACGCCGGTTATGCGCTCGACATCGAACTGTCGGCAATGCAGGAAGAGGGTCGCGGAGAAGTGATCTCCAATCCGCGCCTGGTCACCAGCAACCAGCGCGAGGCGGTCATCCGCCAGGGCCAGGAAGTGGGCTACGTGACGATCTCGCCGTCGCAGGGCAGCACGACGATCCCGATCCCGAACGTGCAGTTCAAGGACGTGCTGCTGGAGCTGAAGGTCACCCCGACCATCACCCACGACGGCCGCGTGTTCCTGAACATGAACGTCAAGAAGGACGAAGTCGAAGGCTACGTCGACACGTCGATCGGCCAGGTGCCGACCATCGCCAAGCGCGAGGTCAACACCGCCGTGCTGGTCGAGGACGGCCAGACCGTCGTGATCGGTGGCGTCTACGAGTTCCGCGATCGCAGCGACATCTCGAAGGTGCCGTTCCTGGGCGACATCCCCTTCCTGGGCAACCTGTTCAAGAAGAAGGGTCGCAGCAAGGACAAGGCCGAGCTGCTGATCATGGTCACCCCGAAGGTGATGAAGGTCGAACAGCGGGGGTGAGCGCACGCGCTGCGGACCACTGGTCCGCGCGTGCGCGAACGCCCGGCCACGGATGACCGGGCCGGGCGATCCGAAGCTAGAAACCCATCGCCATGGATGGCAGCAGTAGCGCTACAGCATCCGGTGCTACGCGGCACTGCCGCGTGGCCTGACGAACGCCCCGCCGCGGTCGGCAGGGCGATCCGAAGCCAGTCACGCTTCGCCCTGGACGACAGCAGTAGCGCAATAGCATCCGACGCCACGCGCCACGCACGCCAAAGGGCCCCCTCGGGGCCCTTCTGCTTTTCATTGCTGAATGAATGACGCGATGCGTGAACTGCATCGTCCGTCTTCGGTCAAACTGGCCCGGATTCCCCACCGAGACCGCCATGGACCGCCGCAGCGACGATCTGTCCCGCCTGCACGACGCCTTCCGCGCCCTGCGGGACGCCTTATCGGCCGAGATCGTCGGCCAGTCGGCCCTGATCGACCGCCTGCTGATCGCCCTGCTGGCCGACGGCCACCTGCTGGTCGAGGGTGCCCCGGGCCTGGCGAAGACCAGCGCGATCCGCGCCCTCGCATCCCGCCTGGAAGCCGATTTCGCCCGCGTCCAGTTCACGCCCGACCTGCTCCCGGCCGACCTCACCGGCACCGAGGTGTGGCGTCCGCAGGAGGGCCGCTTCGAATTCCAGCCCGGTCCGATCTTCCATCCGATCCTGCTGGCCGACGAAATCAACCGCGCGCCCGCCAAGGTCCAGTCCGCCCTGCTCGAAGCGATGGGCGAGCGGCAGGTGACCGTCGGCCGCGCGACCTACGCGCTGCCGCCGCTGTTCCTGGTGATGGCGACGCAGAACCCGATCGAGCAGGAAGGCACCTTCCCGCTGCCGGAAGCGCAGCTCGACCGCTTCCTGATGTACGTGCGCATCGGGTATCCGCAGGCCGCCGCCGAGACCGAAATCCTCCGGCTCGCCCGCGAGCGCGCACGCCAGGCCACGCAGCAGGTAGCCGCCGCGGTCGAACGCATGCCGATGGACGATGTCTTCGCCGCGCGCAACGCCGTGCTCGACCTGCACCTGGCGCCTGCGGTCGAACGCTACCTGATCGAACTGGTGCTCGCCTCGCGCGATGCCGCGCGCTACGACGTGACACTCGCACGCCGCATCGCCTGGGGCGCCAGCCCACGCGGCTCGATCGCGCTGGAACGCTGCGCGCGTGCTCACGCGTGGCTCGCCGGGCGCGATTTCGTCACGCCCGACGACGTGCGCGCCGTCGCGCCCGACGTGCTGCGCCATCGCATCCTCCCCAGCTACGAAGCCACGGCCGAAGGCTGGGATGGCGAACGCCTGGTCGTCGAGCTGCTCCAGCGCGTCCCGTTGCCGTAAGGCTTCGCGTGACGCGTCGCGCGTCGCTCACTCCAGGTCTGCGCTCCAGCGGTTTCAATCGACCCTGACGTCCAACGCTCCCGAATCGATCGTGTCCACCTCCACGCCAACCCGCGAAGACACCTCCGGCAACGGCGTCGTGCCGACGCTGCCGGAACTGGTCGCGTTGCGGCAGGCCGTCGCAGGGCGACGTCCGGCCCAGCGCGGTCGCTTCGGCGTAAGCGGCCACGCCCTGTCGCCGTTGCGCGGCCGTGGCATGGAATACGCCGAGTCGCGCGAGTACGTGGCCGGCGACGACGCGCGCCACATCGACTGGCGCCTCACCGCGCGCACAGGCCGCGCGCACACCAAGCTCTTCCAGGCCGAGCGCGAGCGCCTGAGCCTGATCGTCGCCGACACCTCGCCCTCGCTCTATTTCGGCACGCGCGTGCGCTTCAAGTCGGTGCAGGCGGCGCGCGCCGGCGCGGTCGCCGCATGGGCCGCAGTGCGCGACGGCGATCGCATCGCCGCGCTGCGCGGCAGCCAGCGCGAAGCGCCGATCCCGCCCGCCGCCGGTCCGCGTGGCGCGTTGCGTGTGCTCGACGCGCTGGTGCGCTGGTATGCGCGTCCGCCGGAGGACGATGCCGGCCTCGGCGTCGCGCTCGATCATGCACAGCGCCTGCTGCGTCCGGGCTCGCGGCTGGTGGTGCTTGCCGATCCGGCGAGCATCGCCGCGCTGCCGGCGCAACGATGGCCCGCGCTCGCGCACCATCACGAAGTGATCGTGCTGCTGCTGACCGACCCGCTGGAAGTCGCGCCGCCCAAGGCGTCGTTGCCGTTCCTCGGCGGCAGCAGCGTCGACATGGCGCGAGATGCACACCGCATCGATGTTGATCTCTCGGTGGCCGCGCAGCGACAGGCGTGGCGCAACGAATTCGGTCGCCCGCTCGAAGCGGCGCTCGCGCAGCTGCCTGCGCGCGGGGTGCGCGTCCAGGCGTTGTCGACGCAGGCCGAGAGCGCATCGTGGCTGCCGCTGCTCGGCCGCAACCGGCCGCTGGTGGCGTGATGGCCGCGCCCGCATCGCTCGTCCTGCGCGACATCCACGCCACGACGGCGCCGTCGTGGTGGCCGCCCGCGCCGGGCTGGTGGATCGTCGCCGGTGTGGTGGTCGCGACGTTCGTTGTCTTCGCGTGGTGGCGTGCGCGCGTGCGCCGTCGGCGTGCCGCTATCGCCGCCTTGTTCGATCGCGAGGTCGATTCGGCATCCACGCCGCCGCAACAGGTCGCGGCGATGTCCGAGCTGCTGCGCCGCGCCGCACGGATGCAGGACGCGCGCGCCGACACGCTGCATGGCGAGGACTGGCTGCGTCATCTCGACGCCGCCGGTCCGAAGCGCAAGCGCAAGGCGCCTGCTCGAACCGATTTTTCCGAAGGCCCCGGCCGGTTGCTGCTCGACGGCGGATTCCGTCGCGATGTGAATCCCGGCGACGTCGCCGTGCTGCGCGCGCTCGCGCGCGAACGCTTCCTGCACTGGATGGGCGCGCCCCGGTGATCGACGCGCTGCTCGCTCCGTTCCTGTCGCTGCACGAGCACTTCGCGTGGCCGTGGATGCTGCTCGCGCTGCCGCTGCCGTGGTTCGCGCGATGGCTGCTGCCCCCGGCGCGTCATGCGTCGTCGGCCGCGTTGCGCGCGCCGTTCGGCGACCGGCTGGATCGCGTTGCGCACGCGGGTGGCCGCACGGCCTTCGGTTCGCGCGCGAACTGGCTCGTGTGGCTGGCGTGGATCGCGCTGTGCGTCGCGGCGGCACGTCCGCAGCAACTCGGCGACGCGGTGCAACCGCCACAGGTGGGCCGCGACCTGATGCTCGCGCTCGACCTCTCCGGCAGCATGCGCGAGCCCGACATGGAACTCGGCGGCAATACCGTCGATCGTCTTACCGCAGCGAAAGCCGTGCTCGCCGACTTCCTGGACCGCCGCCGCGGCGATCGCGTCGGCCTGATCGTGTTCGGTCGTCGCGCGTATGCGTTGACGCCGCTCACGCTCGATCTCGCCTCGGTTCGCCAGCAACTCGAAGACAGCGTGATTGGCCTGGCCGGCCAGGAAACCGCCATCGGCGACACCATCGCGCTGGCGACCAAGCGTCTGCGCGGGCAGCCGGCGGAGCAGCGCGTGCTGGTGCTGCTGACCGACGGCGTGAACACCGCGGGCCTGCTCGAACCGAAGAAGGCGGCCGAAATCGCGAAGGCCGAAGGCGTGCGCATCCACACCATCGCGTTCGGCGGCGAAGGCACGATGTCGCTGTTCGGCCTGCCGGTGCCGATGCCCGGCGCCGGCGACGAGATCGACGAAGCGACGCTGCGCGAGATCGCCAGCAGCACCGGCGGCCGCTTCTTCCGCGCGCGCGACACCGCACAGCTCGCCGGCATCTATGCCGAAATCGACCGGCTCGAACCGATCGAACGCCCCGGGCAGGCAGTGCGCCCGCGCATCGAACGTTATCCGTGGCCGCTCGGCGCAGCGTTCGCGCTGGCGTTGCTCGCGTTCGCCTGGCCGCAGCGGAGGCGCGCATGAACCCCTTCGCCGATCTGTCGCTCGCGTCGCTGCATCTGCTGCGTCCGCAATGGTTGTGGGCGCTGCTCGCGTTGCCGGTGCTGCTCGGTTTGTGGCGCGTGCGGCGACGTCGCGCGAGCGTCTGGCGCGAGAACGTCGATGCCCATCTGCTGCCGCACCTGCTCGTCGAACGCGGCGGTGCGCGCGTTCGCTGGGGCGCATGGGTCGCGGGGCTTGCGTACGTCCTCGCGGTGTTCGCGCTCGCCGGGCCGAGCTGGCGGCAGACGCCGCAACCGCTGTGGCAGAGCCGCACGCCGCTGGTGGTTGCGGTCGATCTCTCTGGCGCCGCGCTTGCAGCCGATCTACCACCGTCGCGACTGGCGCAGTCGCGCGCGAAGCTGTCCACGCTGCTGCGCGAACGCCAGGGCGGACAGGTCGCGCTCGTGGCGTTCGCCGACGATGCGTTCACCGTCGCGCCGCTCACCGAAGACGCCGCCAACGTCGCGCTGTTCCTCGACGCACTGTCGCCCGACGTGATGCCCGTCGACGGCCAGCGCGCCGATCGCGCGATCGAATCTTCGGTGCAGTTGCTGAAGCAGTCCGGCTTCGATCGCGGCCGCATCCTGCTGATGACCGACCACGCTGGCGACGGCGCGAACGATGCCGCCTCGGCTGCGGCGAAGCAGGGTTTCCGCGTGGACGTGCTCGGCGTCGGCGCCGAAGCCGGCGCCCCGTACCGCCGCGGCGACGGCACCTTCGCCAACGCGCGGCTCGACGAAGGCTCGTTGCGCGGTCTCGCCTCCGCCGGCAACGGCAGATACGCGCGCATCGCCAGCGACGACGGCGACCTGCGCGCGCTGGGCGTGCTCGATCCAACCGACACCGAGGACGCCACGCGCGTGGACGGCAAGCGTGGCAGCGCGTGGCAGGACGAGGGTTACTGGCTGCTGCCGCCGTTGATGCTGCTGGCGCTGTTCGCATTCCGGCGCCGCGCGGCGCTGGCGATGATCGCGATGTGCGTGCTGTGGACGCCGGTGAAAGCCGCGGACCTCTGGCGCCGCGCCGACCAGATCGAACACGCGCACATCGCGCAGGGCAACGAGGCGTTCCGGCGCGGCGATTTCAACGCCGCCGCGCAGGCGTACCAGTCGGCCGACAGCGCAGACGCGCACTACAACCGCGGCAACGCGCTGGCGAAAGCCGGCCAGTATCCGCAGGCGATCGCCGCCTACGACGAGGCGCTCAAACGCCAGCCGGACATGCCAGACGCCATCGCCAACAAGCGCGCGGTGCAGGCGGCGATGAAGCGCAAGCCACCGCAGGGCGGTGGCGGGCAGTCGAAGGACCAGGACAAATCCAAGTCCGACCAGAAGCCGCAGTCCGGACAGGGGCAGCAGGGTCCGCAATCGCAGCAGGACAAGTCGCAGCAGTCCGAGCCGCAACCGCGGGATTCGCAGAAGCAGGATCCGGCCGACAAGCCGTCATCGGAAGGCTCGCCGGCGGATGCGCAGAAGCAGCGCGAGGCCGACGCCGCGCAGCGCGAACGCATGCAACGCGCGCTGCAACAGCAAGGTCAGGCGAAGCCGCCGCAGGACGCCCCGTCGCGCAACGAAACGCCGCAGCAGCGCGAACAACGCCTGGCGAACGAAGCGTGGCTGCGCCGCGTGCCGGACGATCCGGGTGGCCTGTTGCGAGAGAAATTCCGCATCGAGTACGAGCGCCGCAACAACAGCGGCGAGGGCAACGAATGAACGTCGCGAGCTTCCCGTTACCGGCTCTCCGGCCCCGCTGGTTCGCGCGCGCGACGCTGTTGCTGCTGCTCGCGCTGGCCAGCATGAACGCCGCGGCGCAGGTGCGCGCGTGGCTCGATCGCGACCGCATCGCCATGGGCGAAACGGTCACGCTCAACATCGAAAGCACCGCCGCGACGACATCGACCGAACCCGACTACGCGCCGCTGCTCACCGATTTCTTCGTCAGCGGGCGCACGAGCCGACGCGAGTTCGTGATGGGCACCGGCGGCAGCACGGTGCGCACGCTGTACGCCGTGGCGCTGCGTCCGCGCCGCGATGGCGTGATCACCGTGCCCGCGCTCAACGTCGGCAGCCTGCGCACGCAGCCGATCCCGCTGACGGTCGCGCCTTCGGCCGCGCCATCGCCGACGCGCACCGAAGACGTGTTCATCGAAAGCGAAGCCGATGACCCCGATCCGTACGTGCAGCAGTCGGTCGGCTGGGTCGTGCGGCTGTATTCGGCGACGCCATTGATTTCGGGACAGCTCGACCAGGACGCGCCCGACGGGGCATCGCTGCAGCGCGTGGGCGACGACGCGCAATACCAGCGCGACATCGGCGGGCGTCGCTATCACGTGGTCGAACGCCGCTTCCTGCTGGTGCCCGAGCGCAGCGGCATGCTGACGGTGCCGCCGGCGCGTTTCGAAGGCCGTGGTGCCGGCGGGTTCTTCGACGACCTGCTCGGCGGCGGTCGCGGCGGCGCGCTCGAAGCACAGGGCACGCCGCGCAAGCTCGACGTCCAACCCGCGCCGGCAAATGCGCCGCAGCCGTGGCTTCCGTTGCAGAACCTGACGCTGCGCTACCAGTCCACGCCGCAGGAACTGCGCGTCGGCAACGCCGCGACGGTGACGGTCGAAGCGCTCGCCGATGGCGCCACCGCCGCGCAGATGCCGGAACTGCAACTGCCGCCAATCGACGGCGTGCAGGTGTTCGCCGAACCGGTGCAGGCCGACGAACGTTTCGTCGACGGGCGCCCGCGGGTGAAGCTCACGCGGCGCTTCTCGCTCGTGCCGGCGCGCGAGGGCAAGGCGAGCATGGCCGGCCTGCAACTGCGCTGGTGGGACGTACGCGCCGGGCAGGCGCAGACGTCGAACCTGCCACCGCTGTCATGGACGGTGTTGCCGGGCACCCCCGCCAATGCGGGCAACGGCTCGCCGGGCGCGGCGCCGTCGCCCTCGGGAACGATTTCGACAACGCCGGGCGGCACGGACACGTCGGGCACCGCCGCGCGCTTCACCGATCTGGGCGGCGCGAACCGGGCCTGGGTGCTCGTCGCGCTGCTGTTCGCGGCGCTGTGGCTCGTCACGCTGGTGTGGGGCCTGCATCGCGGCGACGCGGCGAAGGTCGCGCCCAAAGCGCAGGGCGACGCGCCCGCGCCACCGGCGGCCGGCGGGCATGTCGACCTCAAGCGACTGATCGACCGCGGCGACCTCGGCGACGTGGCCGACGCCCTGTGCGCGATGGCCCATCCGTCCGCGCGCGACCTGGACGAAGTCCGCGCCCGCCTGGCGGACACCGACCAGCGCGAGGCCGTGGACGAACTCCAGCGCGCCCGCTGGGGCGGCGGCAGCGCAGTCACCGCGCGCGAGGCGCTGCGTCGCGCCTTCGCCAAGGGGCCGACCTGGCGCTCCGTACCCACCCGGACGGCGTCGCCGCTGCCACCGCTGTACCCGGGCGGCGGGCCGCAGCAGGAAGGCTGAGGCGCCGAGCTGGTGTAATCTCGCCGGCTGATTTTGCCGACGAGACGCGCCGAATGAGCCACATCGCCCTGCCCGAAGCCCGCATGCCGGCGAAGGGGATGCCCCTCCACATCAAGGTGCTGCTGGGCTTCATCGCAGGCGCGGTGCTGGGCCTGTTCGCGCACTTCATCGCGCCGGGCTCGCCCTTCGTGCTCGGCGCGGTGAGCTACGTCGCGCAGCCGATCGGCCAGATCTTCCTCGCGCTGCTCTTCATGCTCGTGCTGCCGCTGATGTTCTCGGCGCTGGTGCTGGGCGTGGCGGAACTGGGCGACGTCGCGAGCCTCGGCCGACTGGGCTGGCGCACGCTGATCTACACCGCGGTGGTCACGCTCATCGCGGTCGCCATCGGCCTGGTGATGGTGAACCTCATCGCGCCGGGCCAGGGGCTGGATCGCGGCATGCTCGACCAGGCGATGGCGCAGGGCGCGCAGAAGGCGGGCGAGATCGCCGCCACCGGCCAGCAGCTGGACTTCATGAAGATGCTGCTGGGCATCGTGCCGAAGAACGTGCTCGCTGCCGCGGTTGACGACAAGCAGAAGCTCGGCGTGATGTTCTTCGCGCTCATGCTCGGCATCGGCCTGGTGATGACGCCGAGCCCGCACACGCAGGCGTTCAAGAATGCGGTGCAGGGCCTGTTCGAAATCTGCATGCGCCTGATCGGCATGATCATCAAGCTCGCGCCGTACGCGGTGGCGTGCCTGATGTTCGCGCTGTGCGCGCAGTTCGGCTGGGAACTGCTGCTGGTGCTGGGCAAGTTCGCGCTGACCGTGGTGCTGGCGATCGCCGTGCACATGTTCATCGTGCTGCCGCTGTGGGTGAAGTTCGCCGGCGGCATGAGTCCGCGCGCGTTCTTCCGCGGCAGCCAGGAAGCGCTGCTGACCGCGTTCGCAACCGCGTCCTCGACCGGCACGCTGCCGGTGACCCTGCGCGTGGCCGAGCAGAACCTGAAGCTGCCGCGCAAGGTCGCGCGCTTCGTGCTGACCGTCGGTGCGTCGGCGAACCACCACGGCACCGCGCTGTTCGAAGGCATCACGGTGCTGTTCCTCGCGCAGGCGTTCGGCGTCGAACTGACGCTGATGCACCAGGTGATGGTGCTGGGCCTGTGCCTGCTCGGCGGCATCGGCACCGCGGGCGTCCCGGCCGGTTCGTTGCCGGTGATCGCCATGATCTGCGCCGTGCTCGGCATCCCGGCCGAAGGCGTCGGCATCATCCTCGGCGTCGATCGCTTCCTCGACATGTGCCGCACCGCGCTCAACGTCACCGGCGATCTCGCGACCGCCGTCGTCGTGGCGAACCGCAGCGGCGACGTGGCCGAAAGCGAGGTCGTGATGCCGGCCGACACCGCGCCGGAAGCTGCCGGCTGACGCGCATCGCCGCCGGCATCGCCCGGCGGCATCGGCAGTGCGTGCGCGATCCGTGCATCGCGCATGCCCAATCGGGCGTCGCACGCGAAGTGAGGGATGAAGACGCCCTCCACGCCGGTTTCTGCATCATGCTGGATTCCCGCCGCAGCGTGGAGTTCCGGGATGACGCCCGAACGCGACCGCGACACGAACACGAAAGGCACCGATAACGGCCGGATGCCGCTCCACTGGAAGATGGCGATCGGTTTCGTCGCCGGCCTGGTCCTCGGGCTCATCGTGCATTCCACCGTCGGCGCCGACGCCCCGTGGGTGCAGTGGATCACCAGCAACGTCACCACGCCGGCAGGCACGCTGTTCCTGCGGCTGATCTTCATGCTCGTCATCCCGCTGCTGTTCTCTGCACTGGTGATGGGCGTGGCCGAAATGGGCGACGTCCGATCGCTCGGCCGCATCGGCTGGCGCACGCTGGCCTATACGATCGTCGTGTCGGGCATCGCGGTGGTCCTCGGCCTGGTGCTGGTCAACTGGCTGCAGCCGGGCGCGGGCGTCGATCCGGCGCGCGCGCAGGCGCTGCTCAACGAAGGCGCCGAACGCGCCAGCGCCATCGTCGGCAGCGCCAGCGATCAGCCCAAGGGGCTGGACATGCTGGTGTCCATCGTCCCCGACAACGTGGTGAAGGCCGCCGCCGACAACACCATCCTCGCGGTGATGTTCTTCGCGCTGATGCTCGGCATCGGGCTCGTGCTCACGCGCACGAAGGCGACCGAAACGCTGCAACGCGGCATCGAAGGCCTGTTCGACGTGTCGATGACGCTGATCGGGCTGGTCATCCGACTGGCGCCGTACGCGGTCTTCTGCTTCATGTTCAACCTCGCCGCGCTGTTCGGCTGGGAACTGCTGCGCAGTCTGGGCGCGTACGTCGGCGTGGTCGTGCTCGCGCTGGCGCTGCACCAGTTCGTCGTCTATTCGCTGGTGCTGAAGTTCGCCGCCGGCTACTCGCCGGTGCGATTCTTCCGCGGCGTGCAGGAGGCGATGGTGATGGCGTTTTCCACGGCGTCGTCGAACGCGACGTTGCCGACGTCGCTGCGCGTGGCCGACGAGAAGCTCGGCCTGCCCAGTCGCGTATCGCGCTTCGTGCTGACCGTCGGCGCCACGGCGAACCAGAACGGCACGGCGCTGTTCGAAGGCGTCACCGTGCTGTTCCTCGCGCAGTTCTTCGGCGTGGAGCTGACGCTCGCGCAGCAGTTCACGGTGATGTTCGTCTGCATCCTCGGCGGCATCGGCACCGCGGGCGTGCCGGCCGGTTCGCTGCCGGTCGTCGCGCTGATCTGCGGCATGGTCGGCGTGCCGCCGGAAGGCATCGGCCTGATCCTGGGCGTCGACCGCTTCCTCGACATGTGCCGCACCACGCTCAACGTGACCGGCGACCTCATGCTGGCCACCGTGGTGTCGAAGGGCGAACCGGACGGGCCGGGAGCGCTGGAAGACGCCTGATCGGGGCGAAGGCCGGGGCGACATCCCCGGCCCGGGGTGTGACAATGGGCGTCCGCCGGCCGGGCAGCGCGCCCGGAGCCCCGCGCGGCCTCCTCCCGCAGCCGAAGACCGCCCGACGCCATGACGACGCCCAGCCGCCGCGACCTCGCCAACGCCATCCGATTCCTCGCCATCGACGCGGTGCAGGCCGCCAATTCCGGCCATCCGGGCATGCCGATGGGCATGGCGGACATCGCCGAGGTGCTCTGGAACGACTACCTGCGCCACAACCCGGCCAATCCGGACTGGTTCAACCGCGACCACTTCGTGCTGTCCAACGGCCACGGCTCGATGCTGCAGTACGCGCTGCTGCACCTGTCCGGTTACGACCTGCCGATCGAGGAGCTGAAGAACTTCCGCCAGCTGCATTCGAAGACGCCGGGCCACCCGGAAAACTTCATGACGCCCGGCATCGAGACCACCACCGGTCCGCTCGGCCAGGGCTTCGCCAACTCGGTCGGCATGGCGCTGGCCGAGAAGCTGCTCTCGCAGCGCTTCAACAAGCCGGACTTCTCCGTGGTCGACAGCCGTACCTGGGTGTTCATGGGCGACGGCTGCCTGATGGAAGGCATCTCGCACGAAGCGGCCTCGCTCGCAGGCACCTGGGGCCTGCACAAGCTCGTGGCCTTCTGGGACGACAACAAGATCTCCATCGACGGCAACACCGACGGCTGGTTCACCGACGACACGCCGAAGCGTTTCGAAGCCTATGGCTGGAACGTGATCCGCGGCGTCGACGGGCATGACGCGGAGAAGATCAAGGCCGCCATCGAGCAGGCGCTGAAGTCGACCGACAAGCCGACGCTGATCTGCTGCCGGACCACCATTGGTTTTGGTTCGCCGAACAAGGCCGGCAAGGAGTCCTCGCACGGCGCCGCGCTGGGCAAGGACGAAGTGGCCGCCACGCGCGCGGCGCTCAACTGGAACTACGGCGAGTTCGAGATCCCGCAGGAGATCTACGACGGTTGGCGCAAGCGCGACCACGCCGGCGAAGAGAAGGCCTGGAACAAGCTGTTCGACGCGTACGCCAAGCAGTTCCCGGAACTCGCCGCCGAACTGACGCGCCGTTCGCGCGGCCAACTGCCGGACGGCTTCGTCAAGGCGGCCGACGAGTACATCGCCAAGCTGCAGGCCGACGGCCCGACCATCGCCTCGCGCAAGGCGTCGCAGATGGCTATTGAAACCTTCGCGCCGCTGCTGCCGGAGCTGATCGGCGGTTCGGCCGACCTCGCGCATTCCAACCTGACCCTGTGGAAGGGCAGCAAATCCGTCGCGACCGACGATCCGAACGCGAACTACGTCTACTACGGCGTGCGCGAGTTCGGCATGACGGCGATCAGCAACGGCCTGGGGCTGCACGAGTGCTTCATCCCGTTCGACGCGACCTTCCTGGTGTTCAGCGATTACGCGCGCAACGCCGTGCGCATGAGCGCGCTGATGGGCTCGCACGCGATCCACGTCTACACGCACGACTCCATCGGCCTGGGCGAGGACGGCCCGACGCACCAGCCGATCGAGCACATCGCCTCGCTGCGCTACATCCCGCACAACGACGTGTGGCGCCCGTGCGACGCGGTGGAATCGGCGGCGTGCTGGAAGGCCGCGATCCTGCGCAACGACGGCCCGAGCTGCCTGATCTTCTCGCGCCAGAACCTCGCGCACCAGCAGCGCAGCGCGCAGCAGGTCGCGGACATCGAGCGCGGCGGTTACGTGCTGAAGGATTCGGTCGGCGCACCGGAGCTGATCATCATCGCGACCGGTTCGGAAGTCGGCCTGGCCATGGATGCCGCCAAGCAGCTCGGCGACCAGGTGCGCGTGGTGTCGATGCCGTCGACGACGGTGTTCGATCGCCAGGACCCGGCGTACCGCGAATCGGTCCTGCCGAAGGCCTGCCGCAAGCGCGTGGCGATCGAAGCCGGCGTCACCGATTTCTGGCGCAAGTACGTGGGCCTGGACGGCGCGGTGATCGGCATCGACGAGTTCGGCGCCTCGGCCCCGGCCGAGCAGCTGTTCCCGTACTTCGGCTTCACGGTCGAGAAGGTGGTCGAGGCGGCGCGTTCGCTTTGATTCGTGATTCGTGATTCGTGATTCGTGATTCGTGATTCGTGATTCGAAAGAAGCGGCTTCGGCCGCTTCTTTCGTTTGACGTGGGGGCTTCCAGAACGGACCGCTCCTGCGGTTGGGCACCTCCGCACCGGCGCACATCTCCATCGTCATTCCCGCGAAAGCGGGAATCCAGCGCGGTTCCACGCTTTGCCTGATGCGCGTCGCCTTCGGATCGGCGAAATGCGAACGCATGAAAAGTCCATGGATTCCCGCCTTCGCGGGAATGACGAGAAGGAGAATGGCAGTCGTACATGCCCTGCGGCGCGGCGCGACTAACCCCGCCCGCTCTCCACCAGCGCCAGCGACACCAGCCTCGCTTCCAGTCGCTCGCCAAACCCCCGCGGCGACGCAAGATCCATGCGTTCAAGCGCCTCGCGATCGAGCGCCTTCGCGCCCAATGCGCGCCATACCGTGCGCAGCTTCGCGCCGCGCGTCGCGGTGTTCGACTTCAGCCAGGCCAAGGCCTTCACCAGCCGCTGCTCGACCGGCGTGAAATCGCTGCCCAGCGGGTAGTCCGGCAGCGCGCCGCTCGTGTGGAACGGACGCAGCGCCGCAGCCAGGCGTTCGGGCGTGTTGCGCGACGCGGCCGGGGGCAAGGCGAAATCCGCGCGCAGCTTGCCTTCGCGCCTGGCCACATCGATCAGACCTTGCTGGAAACGCACATCGGCGATGGCCACCATCGCCATCACGCAATCCTCGTCGCAACGTCCGCGGATGTCGGCGATCCCGTACTCGCTGATGTACACGTCGCGCAGGTGGCGCGGGATCGTCGTGTGCCCGTAGTTCCATACGACATTCGACGTGACGCGGCCCCCGGATTCGCGCACCGAACGCACCATCAGCACCGAGCGCGCGTCCGGCAGCGCGTGCGCCATCGCCACGAAGTTGTACTGTCCGCCGACGCCGGACACGACGCGTCCGTCTTCCAGTGCGTCCGACGTCGCGGCGCCGAGCGCGGTGGCCATCATGCAGGTGTTGAAGAAGCGTGCGTCGCGACGTTGCAGGCGCTCCAGTTCGATGTCGCCGACCAGGTCGTTCACTTCACCAACGCGACGCATGCCGATCGCGCGGCGCGTGTCCGGCGGCAGGTCGCGCATCCACGCGTAGAACTCCGGCGAGCCAAGATAGAACGCGCCGTGCAGGAATTCGCCCTGCTGTTCGAGCAGCGCCAGGTCGTGCGCGCTCGGGCCGCCGCGTTCGATGCGCTGCATCGCCGCCAGATCGTCCACCACGCGACGCTTGATCACGCCCACTTCGACGAGGCGGCGGAAGCCTTCGTTGATCATTTCGCTGCAGCCGTACAGGCCGCGCTCGAAGGGCGACAGCGTGTCGTCATCCGCACGCGGCGAGCCGAGTGCGCGCAACACGTCGCGATACGCCTCGTTGTCGACGTGACGCAGCACGAGCGCATGACAGAGCGCGTCGGCAAGGGCGCCGATGCCGATCTGCAGGGTGCCGCCGTCGACCACCAGCGTGCTCGCGTGGAAGCCGATGGCGTAGTCGGCGTCGGTGACCGGCTGGCGCGGCAGGCCGAACAACCGGGGATACGGGCCCGGCGGCGTCACGATCGCGTCGAAGTAGTCCGGCGCGACCGTCGCGCTGCCACCGAGCCACGGCAGGCGCGGATCGACTTCGGCGATCAGCAGCGGGCGCGGCAACCCGCGCGCCACGACGGCATCGACCGCGTCGAAGGTCAGGTCGGTGTTGCACGACAGCGACAGGCGCGAACCGTCGGGCGAGCGCGCCACCTTCTGCACGATCGCATTGAGTCCGCGGTCGGCGAGCGCGCGGGCGACGTGCGTGTAGTTCAGGCTCGCGTAACGGCGCTGCACCCGGCACGGAGTTCAGCATCGCGCCCGATTGCAGGTAGAACTCCTCGATTTCGACATGCGCCGGCAGTGCGTTGCGCTTGAGCGCCTGCACGTACGCCAGTCGCGGGAAATCCGCGCCGAAATGACGCTCGACGAACGGCTTCACGAAGCGGCCTTCGAGTCCCTTTCCGCCGCCGGGCGGATCGAGCGACAGCGCGGTGTACAGGTGCAGCGGGCGCGAGGTGTCGTTCTCGACGCGCGCATACAGCGCGTTGAGGAGCCGGTGCGGCTTGCCGAGGCCAAGCGGCGCGCCGATGTGCAGCGGGCCGGCGATGCGCTTGAGCAGGAAATCGGCCGCGGTATCGACCGAATCGAAGGTGAGGGGAGCGGGGCGGGGTTCCATGGCGGAAGCCTAACGTGATCGACGCGCTTCCGGATCGCTCAGATCCGGTCGATGGGGATCCGGAGGTAGCGAATGCCGTTGGTGTCCGGCGGCGGCAGCGCGCCCGCCCGGATGTTGGTTTGCACAGCCGGGAGGATCAGCGCCGGCATCGCCAGCGTCGCATCGCGCGCCGTGCGCTGCGCGACGTAATCGTCCTCCGGAACTCCATCGCGCACGTGGATGTTCTCGCGACGTTGCGCGCCGATCGTGGTCTCGCACGCGACCTCGCGCCCGCCCGGGCCGTAGTCGTGGCAGACGAACACGCGCGTGTCGTCGGGGAGCGAGTCGAACAGCCGGCGGATCGACCGGAACAGCGTGCGCGCATCGCCGCCGGGGAAGTCGCAACGCGCCGTGCCACTGTCGGGCATGAACAGCGAGTCGCCGGTGAACAGCGCATCGCCGACCAGGTAGGCGCAGCTGTCGCTGGTGTGGCCGGGCACGGCGATGACGCGCGCGTCGATGGTGCCGATGCGGAACGTGTCGCCGTCGGCGAACAGGCGGTCGAACTGTGAGCCGTCGGTGCGGAAGCTGTCGTCGAGGTTGAACACCGGTGCGAAGGATTTCTGCACGTCGACGATGTCCGCACCGATGGCGACCTGCGCATCCGGCCATTGCGACTTGAGCCACTGCGCGGCGCTCAGGTGATCGGCATGCGCGTGCGTTTCCAGGATCCACTGCACATCGAGGCCGCGTTCGCGTGCGGCGTCGACGACCTTCTGTGCCGACGTGGTCGACGTGCGCGCGGCCTTCGCGTCGAAATCGAGCACGGGATCGATGATGGCCGCGGCGACGCCAGACGGATCGCGGACCAGGTACGTCCACGTGTTGCTGTCGGCGTGGAAGAACGGCTGGATGTCGGGCTTCATCGCGATCTCCGCGCGGGGCCGGACGCCCCGCGGCGCCAATCTAGCGGATCGCCGCGACCGTTGTGATGCGGCCTCGTTAAGACCGCCGAGACCAGGCCGGCGCGAGCGCGATCAGCGCGACAGTGCAGCGTTGAGCGTCACGGCCAGTTCCGCGCCGCCACGACGCAGTTGCTCTTCGGCCAGCGGGCGCCACGTCTGCACGTACGCATCGCCGATCGTCGCCTTCGCCGGATAGAAGCCCGGACGAAGCACGATGCGGCACGAGGCTTCCGCCCACTGCGTCGACGGCGGCGACAACGGCTGCGGCGGCAGGTCCACGGCCAGCGGCATCGCGCGCAAGCGCTGCAGCCACGCGGCTTCCTCGAGGTTGGCCGCCTTGAGCATGCCGCTGTCCCACAGCGAATGCAGGTTGGTGCCGCGGCCGTCGAACTGGACCTGGAAATCGTTGCCGCCCTTGTCACGCCCGAAACCCGCGTGCAGCGGCTGGTGCGCATCGCCGACGAAATGCACGACGAACTTCAGCGCCTGCAGGCGTTCGGCCTTGCTGCGCGAGGCGTCGGCGAGGATCGCCGTCTGCGCGCGGATCGCCTCGACCACGCAGTCGCCGTCCTTGCAGTGTTTCGCGGCGTCGTACCGGCAGTCGTCCTCGGCGATGTTGACGTAATGCCAGCGGCTGCTGCGCTTGCCGAGGTCGGGATCGTGTTCGCGCAGTTCGTCGGCCCAGCTCGCGATGCCCGGCAGCGTCGGATCGGCTTCGCCTTCCAGCACCCTGGCGATCTGCGCGCGGGCCTGCGGCGTGAGGTCGTCCCACGCGAGCGCGGCGACCAGCCGATGGCCGAGGCGGCCCCACGCGTGCGCCGGATGCGGCACGAGGAGCAGCGCGATGACGAGGGCGGAAAGAATGCGGGCCATGCCGGCATTTTAGCCGGCACGGCCCTGCGGGAGGATTGCCGTCCGAGCGCATTCGCGCGTCGGACGATGCACCGTCGCGCTATCAGAACTTCATGACGTACGCCGCGCCGTAGACGATCGGATCGATGTTCACCGTGCCCAGGCCCGCGCCGTCCAGTTTCACGTCGGTGTCGATGTCGATCCAGCGTGCGTCGATGCGGATCGCGCTGCGTTCGTTCAGCGCGAAGTCCACGCCCGCATGCGCGGCCAGGCCCCAGGAATCGTCGAGCTTGAGCTTCGATCCGGCCAGCGCGCCACGCGTGTCCTCACTGAAGAACGTCGTGTAGTTCACGCCGGCGCCGAGGAACGGCAACACCTTCCCCTTGGTGTTGAAGTGGTACTGCAGCGACACGGTCGGCGGCAGCTGCTTGGCGCTGCCCACCGTGCCCAGTCCGGCGATGCTGATGTCGTGCTCGAACGGCCACGCGGCGATGACTTCCACGCCGAGGTTGTCGCGGACGAAGTATTCGAAGGTGAGCGTCGGCTTCACGTCGGTGTCGACGCGCACCGGCAGGGTGCCGTCGGCCAGGCGGCCGTTGCCTGATTTCGGATCGACCGCGTGGACGCCGACGCCCAGCGTCCAGTCGCCCTTGGACTGGGCGAGAACGGGCGTGGCGGCGCCGGCCAGGGACAGCGCCAGCGCGCAGGCGAGGAAAGTCTTTTGCATGGGAGCGTCTCGTTGGGAAGCGTGTGGGAACGCTTCCAGTCTCCGCAGCGGATCAAACGGGCGCTTGATCATGATCAATTCAGTCCCGCGGGCACGGGGGCGGCCGGCGAAACGGGACTGCCCTGTTAGAATGGGCGCTCGCGGTTTCCCCTCGTCCGGGCTCGCTCGCCCGGGCTTTTCACGACCACCCGCCGCGCGCGTCGCGGCCGCAGGAGCTTGGAACTCATGACCATCAAGGTTGGCATCAACGGCTTTGGCCGCATCGGGCGCAACGTGCTGCGCTCGGCCGTGCAGAACTTCGCTGGCGAGATCGAGATCGTCGCCATCAACGACCTGCTGGAGCCGGAGTACCTGGCCTACATGCTGCGTTACGACTCCGTGCACGGCCGCTTCAAGGGCGAGGTGTCGGTCGAGGGCAACACGCTGATCGTCAACGGCAAGAAGATCCGCCTGACGCAGGAGAAGGATCCGGCCGCGCTGAAGTGGGACGAGGTCGGCGCCGACGTCGTCATCGAATCCACCGGCCTGTTCCTCACGAAGGAAACCTGCCAGAAGCACCTCGACGCGGGCGCGAAGAAGGTCATCCAGTCGGCGCCGTCGAAGGACGACACGCCGATGTTCGTCTACGGCGTGAACCACACGACCTACAAGGGCGAGGCGATCATCTCCAACGCGTCGTGCACGACCAACTGCCTCGCGCCGCTGGCGAAGGTGCTGCACGACAAGTGGGGCATCAAGCGCGGCCTGATGACCACCGTGCACGCCACCACCGCGACGCAGAAGACCGTCGACGGTCCGTCCAACAAGGACTGGCGCGGCGGCCGCGGCATCCTGGAGAACATCATCCCGTCCAGCACCGGCGCGGCGAAGGCCGTCGGCGTGGTGATCCCGGAGCTCAACAAGAAGCTCACCGGCATGTCGTTCCGCGTGCCGACCTCGGACGTGTCCGTCGTCGACCTCACCGTCGAACTCGAGAACTCCGCGACGTACGCCGAGATCTGCGCCGAAATGAAGGCGCAGTCCGAAGGCGCGCTGAAGGGCATCCTCGGCTACACCGAAGACAAGGTCGTCGCCACCGATTTCCGCGGCGATGCGCGTACCTCGATCTTCGACGCCGAAGCCGGCATCGCGCTCGACGGCACCTTCGTCAAGCTCGTCAGCTGGTACGACAACGAGTGGGGCTACTCGAACAAGTGCCTGGAAATGGTCAAGGTCGTCGCGAAGTAACCTGCGACCGACGCGATACCCGCAAGGGCCGGCTCGATGCCGGCCCTTGCTGTTTCCGGGGGCCGCGATCCCGCCCCATTGCCCTTGTTTTCCAAGGCTTCAGCCCGCACTACACCGTCATGAACGACACGCGCGACATGCCCGGTCCGTCCGGCGAAGACGCCCTTACCGAGCAGCACCTGGCCGAACTGGTCGACCGCTTCTACGAACGCGTTCGTGCCGATGCCGAACTCGGTCCCGTCTTCAACGCCGCCATCGACGACTGGCCCGAACACAAGCGCATGCTCACCGCGTTCTGGTCGTCGGTCGCGCTCGGCACGAAGCGGTATCGCGGCAATCCGATGGCCGCGCATCGTCCGCACCCGATCCGCGTCGAACATTTCGACCGCTGGCTTTCGCTTTGGCGGCAGACAGCACGCGAGGTGCTCCCCGCCGACCAGGTCGAACGCGTGTGCGCGTACGCGGAGAAGATCGGCTACAGCCTGCGCTACGGCCTGGGGTTGATGGAGCGCAAGGGCGCGTTGCCGCTCGGCCTGCCGACCGTCTGAGGCCGACATTCACCCATCGCGGCGCGGTTGCAATGCGCCGTTGATTCGCCGAGGCTGCGATCCCGAAGGGGCTGGAACGACAGGACCGCCGACGGCGGCAACCGGCCCGGGGACATCGCATGGAAGGGTTGCTGGTTCTGGTCGCGCTCGCGGTGCTTGCCGTGCCGGTGCTGCTGATCGTCACGCTGGTATCGCTCGGCGGAGTGAAGGCGCGCGTCGCCGAGCTGGAGCGACAGCTCGATGCGATGCGCCGCGCGGCCAGCGTCCGCGAAACCGTGACCGCACCGCCGCGCGAAACGCCCGTGGCCGCGCCCGCGCCACCGGTCACGCCGCCTCCTGTTCCCGAAGCCGCGCCACCGCGCGAAGCACCGCGTGCCACGCCCAGGCCGACGCCCGCGGACCTGCCCGAAGCCTGGCGCGTCCAGGCATCCGAACCCGAAGCCGCGTCCGAAGCCCCGCGCGCGCCGCCACCGCGGGCCCGCGTCGCGCCCGCGCGGCCGGACATCGCCACGATGGGCCTGCGCATGGTGCAGCGCTGGTTCATGACGGGGAACGTGCCGGTGAAGATCGGCATCCTCGTGCTGTTCGCAGGCGTCGCATCGCTGCTGAAATACGCGAGCGACCAGGGCTGGATGCGCATGCCGATCGAATTGCGGCTGGCCGGCATCGCGGGCGCGTCGCTCGCCGCGCTGGTCTTCGCGTGGCGCAAGCGCGAGCGCAACCGCGTCTTCGCGCTGAGCCTGCAGGGCGGGGCGATCGGCATCCTGCTGCTCACCGTGTTCGCCGCGTTCAAGCTCTACGGTCTGCTGGATGCCGGGCCTGCGTTCGCGCTCAGCGTGCTGTTGATCGCCGGCGCCGGTGCGCTGGCGGTCCTGCAGGACGCGAAGGCGCTGGCGGTGTTCGCGCTGCTCGCCGGATTCCTCGCGCCGATCTGGCTGTCGACCGGCAGCGGCAACCACGTCGCGCTGTTCTCCTACTACGCCGTGCTCAATCTCGCCATCGCCGGCGTGGCGTGGTGGAAATCGTGGCGCGTGCTCAACGTGCTCGGTTTCGTCTTCACCTTCGGCATCGGCGCGTTGTGGGGCGTGTCGGCGTACCGGCCCGAGAAGTTCGCGACGACTGAACCCTTCCTGCTGTTGTTCTTCGCGATCTATCTGGCGATTCCGCTGCTGCACGCACGGCGCCAGCCGGAAGGTCGTCGCGGCCTGGTCGAAGGCTGCCTGATGTTCGGCACGCCGCTGGTCGCCTTCTCGATGCAGGCGGGACTGCTGGCGGGCGATCGCCTGCCGCTTGCGTTCAACGCGCTGGGCCTGGCGGCGATCTACGCACTGCTCGCCGCGTGGCTGCGTCGCCGCGACGGCTACGGCGCACTAACGCCGATGTACGCGCTGCTGGCGGTCGGTTTCGCGACGCTCGCGGTGCCGCTCGCGTTGTCCGCGAGCGCGACGGCGAGCGTGTTCGCGCTGGAAGGCGCGGCGCTGGTGTGGCTCGGCCTGTACCAGCAGCGTCGATGGCCGCAGTTCGGCGGCACCTTGCTCCAGTTGCTCGCCGCGTTCGCGTTCGTCGTCGGCTACGCACCCGCGGGCGAGGTCGCCATCGCCAATCCGGTGTTCATGAGCGCACTGCTCATCGCGCTGGCGGGATTGGCGAGTGCGTGGAGTTACCGCAGCCGGCCGGGCCACGACACGTTCGCCGCGGCGTTCTACCTGTGGGGTCTTGCGTGGTGGCTCGGCAATGCCGTGAACGAAATCGAGCGTTTCGTGGCGCCGATGCACCGCGCCGACGTGCTGCTCGCGTTGATCGCGGTAACTGGCTGGATCGCGGCCGAAGTGCAGCGACGCCGTCCGGCCACCGCGCTCGCGTGGACCACGCTGGGCGCGCTCGTCGCGGCGGGTCCGATCGCGTGGGTGCAGGCGCAGGTGCACGCGCATCCGTTCGCCGGGTACGGCGCGTGGAGCTGGCTGGTGTACGCCGCGCTCGGATTGCGATCGCTCGTGTGCCTGCGCGCCAGCGCGCACGCCGTCGCCGCACGGGCGCAGTTCGTGTGGCTGCTGGTGTGGCCGCTGGCGATCTCGTTGCTGCTCGACTGGCTCTGCGTCCGCTTCGCGCTGGCCGGCGGGTGGCGCGTGCTGGGCCTCGCGCTGCCGTGGTGCACGCTCGCCGCGTTGAGCCTGTTCCGCTGGCGATGGCTGTCGATGCCGCTGGGCGAACGTTTCGATGCCAGTCGTGCCGCGTTGCAGGCGGCGGGCTTCACGGTGCTGGCGGTGGGCTGGCTGCTTGCGCTCTTCAGCGCCGACAGTGGCGCGCCGCTGCCATGGATTCCGCTGCTCAACCCGCTCGAGCTCGCACAGCTTGCGGTGCTTGTGCTGTTCGCCTGCTGGCTGGTCACCGACGAGGCGCCGGACGCGCTGCGCCGTCTGCGGCCGATCACCCTGTCACTGGCCGGCTTCGCGCTCGTGACCGCGAGCGTGCTGCGCACCGTGCACCATTGGGGAGGCGTCGCCTGGACCGACGCGATGCTGCACACCAGCCTCGCGCAGACGAGCCTGAGCGTCACGTGGAGCGTGCTCGGCGTGATCGGCTGGGTGCTCGGTTCGCGCCGCGGACAGCGCGGACTGTGGCTGGCCGGCGCGGTGCTGATGGGCGTCGTGCTCGCGAAGCTGCTGCTGATCGACCGCGGCAACCTCGGCAACGGCCTGGGCATCGCGTCGTTCATCGCCTACGGGCTGCTGTGCACCGTGGTGGGTTACATCGCCCCAGTGCCGCCGCGCCATGCTTCCAACGCCGACCACGTGGAGACCGAACCTGCATGAAGAAGTGGCTCCTGCTCCTCCTGGTGCCGTTCGCCGCAACCGCCGCCGCGCAGTACGCGCGCGAGTGGCCCCTGCAGCTGGGCACGCCCGATGCCGGCGCGTATCGCGTCGTGCTCGATGCGTCGGTCTATCGGCAATTGCAGTCGCCCGCGCTCGCCGATCTCGACGTGCTCGACGCGCGGGGCGAACCCGTGCCGGCGGCATTGCTCGACGCATCTACGCCTGCGGTGCCGGGAGCGCGCACGGTCGATCTGCCGTGGTTTCCGTTGCCGCCGCGGTTCCGCGGGAACGATGTCGCCTCGATCAGCGAAATCGACACCGACGGTCGCCTGCGCCGCGTCGAATTGCGCGACGGCGGCGGTGGCTTCGTCGCGGGCAACGGGTTCCTGATCGATGCCAGCGGCGTCGAGTTGCCGATCGACGCGATTCGCGTGAAGTGGGACGCAGGGCAGGCGCCGTTCGATATCGGCATGAGCGTGAGCGCGTCGGACGACCTGCGCGAGTGGCGCGTCGTCGCCGACGGGGCGCGTCTGGTCGAGCTGACCAACGCCGGCCAGCGCGTCGTGCGCGACCGCATCGAACTCGCGCCGGTGAAGGCGCGCTACCTGCGCGTGATGCCGCTGGAACCTCAGGCGCAGCCGCTGCGTGTTTCGGCGGTCGTCGCCGAACTCCACGCGTCGCCCGTCGCGGCGCAGTGGCAGTGGAACGTGCTGTCGGGCAGGCAGGTGGACGACGCCAACGGCGAAGTGCATTACGAGTACGAACTCGATGGCCGATTCCCGGTCGCGCGCGCGGACATCGCGCTGCCCGGCAACAGCACCGGCCAATGGCGACTGCAGGCGCGCGACGACGCGACGCAGCCTTGGCGCGACGTCGCCGCACCGTGGCTCGCCTTCCGCCTGCAAGGGCAGGGCGATGGTGATGCCTCGCCGCCGCAGCCGCTGTCCGGCCTCCATCGCGAACGCTACTGGCGACTGACGCCCGTCGGTGGCGCGCGGCCGACGGATGTTCCGCAGCTTCGTCTCGGCTACCAGCCGGAGGCGCTGGTGTTCGTCGCGCGCGGCGAAGGCCCGTTCGCGCTGGTCGCCGGCAGTGCGCGCTCGATCCGTGCCGATGCGCCGATCGAACCGCTCGTCGAGGCCATGCGTACGCAGCGCGGCGCGCAGTGGCAGCCGGCCATCGCGACGTTGGGCGAGTCGACCGAGCGCGGCGGTGCGTCGGCGCTCACGCCCGCGCCGGTGCAGCGCGACTGGAAAACCTGGTTGCTGTGGGGCCTGCTGGTTGCCGGCGCGGCGCTCGTCGCCGGCTTCGCCATCAGCCTGCTTCGCAAGCCGCGATAGGCGCGCGCCGGCGCGATCAGTTGATCGTGTAGCCGGCCAGGCGCCAGGTGTTGTCGTCGTCGTAGTGGAGCGAGACGAGTTCCTCGGCGACGCGGTTGGTCGAGAACCGCGTCTGGAAGCGCGCGCTGACGTACGCGCCGGCCGGCACGTTGCCGCCAGCGGGCACGAGGTTTCGCGACACCGACGTCCATTCGCGCGACACCGGTGTGCCCAGCGCATTGCGCCGGGTGGCGATGCCGCCGACGAACTGTTTTTCGGTGGCGGCGGCGCGCGCGACGGGCGATGCGCCTTGCCAGACCTGCGCCGTCTGTCCCTGGTCGATCAGCTGCGCAACGGTGAGCGCCGCCTGCACGACGGCGTTGGGATCCACCGACGGCGCGGCGCGCACGACCGCCGCGGGGTTTGCGGGCGCGGGCTGCGGCGGCGTCGCGGGACGGGTCTGCGCGATGGCGGCGAACGAGGCGCTGAACAGCAGCGCGATGGCCAAGGGCGTACGTGCGTTCATGGTCGAACTCCGGTGTCGAAAGCGCGCGGAGTGTAAGTCTGTAGCGCACGCCGTAAACCGGACGCGACAGGCGACCTTGTCGCCTTGCCATTCGTCGGAAGGCATGGACGCGCGCCGCGCCGTTCGTCAGAACGCCGCGTCGAACGCCACTTCGCCCTCGACGCCGACCTGGTAGGCCGACACGCGGCGTTCGAAGAAGTTCGTCACTTCCTGCACGTCCTGCAGGTCCATGAAGGCGAACGGATTGGTCGCGTTGAAATGCTTCGGCAGGCCCAGCTGCGCGAGGCGCTGGTCGGCGCAGTACTGCAGGTACTGGCGCATGTCCTTCGGCGACAGCCCCGCGACGCCGCCGGACAGCACGTCCTGCGCGAACTGCATCTCGCATTCCACCGCTTCCTCCAGCATGCGGACCACCTGCGCCTTCAGTTCGTCGTCGAACAGGTGCGGCTCCTCCTCGCGCGCGGTGCGGATCACTTCGAACGCGAACGCCATGTGGCAGCTCTCGTCGCGGAACACCCAGTTCGTGCCCGACGCCAGCCCGTGCAGCAGCCCGCGCGAGCGCAGGTAGTAGACATAGGCGAACGCCGCGAAGAAGAACAGGCCTTCGATGCAGCACGCGAAACAGATCAGGTTGAGCAGGAACTGGCGACGCTGTTCGACGGTTTCGATCCGCTGCAAACCCTGGATCGAATCGATCCACTTGAAGCAGAACTCCGCCTTCGCGCGGATCGACGGAATGTTCTCCACCGCCGCGAAGGCCTTCGCGCGCGCGACCGGATCGGGCAGGTACGTATCCAGCAGCGTGAGGTAGAACTGCACGTGCAGCGCTTCCTCGTACAGCTGGCGCGACAGGTACATGCGCGCTTCGGGCGCGTTGATGTGCTGGTAGAGGTTCAGCACGAGGTTGTTCGCCACGATCGAATCGCCCGTGGCGAAGAACGCGACGAGGCGTTCGATCAGGTGGCGCTCGGCCGGCCCGAGCTTGTGCTTGAGGTCGTTGACGTCGAGCGAGAAGTCGACTTCCTCGACGGTCCACGTGTTGCGGATCGCGTCGCGGTACATCTCGTAGAACTGCGGGTAGCGCATCGGCCGCAGCGTGAGGTCAAAGCCGGGGTCGAGCAGGCGGGGCGTGTGCGACATGGTCATTCTCGTCTGGGACCTTGCCCTTCAGCGGCAGCCGTTCCGCGATCCTGCGGAAGGGGAGGGAGGCAGGCCACGCATCGGCTGCCGGCTGAAGGGAAGGTGTTCGGTAGTGCTTGAAATAGAATCCCTTCTCCCGTCCACGGGAGAAGGTGCCCGGCAGGGCGGATGAGGGCGCTCCACCGCACAGAGCGACTCGCCCTCACCCCAACCCCTCTCCCGCATGCGGGAGAGGGGCGTAAGTCACTGGCACGCCTCGCACGCTTCCGGATTCTCGAGCGAGCACGCCACCGCGTCGGCCGGCGTGACTTCCGGTTTCGGCGCCTGCGCGGCGGCGCCGCTCACCGTGGCCTTCGCGATCTTCGTCGCCGGTCGCGAGCGCAGGTAATACGTCGTCTTCAAGCCCTTCTTCCACGCGTACATGTACATCGACGACAGCTGGCCGATGTTCGGGCTTTCGATGAAGAGGTTGAGCGACTGGCTCTGGTCGATGAAGGCGCCGCGTTCTGCCGCCATATCGATGAGCGACCGCATCGGCAGTTCCCACGAGGTGCGATACACCGCGCGCAGCGATTCGGGAATCGCGTCGACGCCCTGGATCGAGCCTTCGGACATCTTGATGCGGTCGCGCAGTTCCGGCGTCCACAGGCCCAGCGCCTTCAGTTCCTCGACGAGATAACGGTTCACGACGAGGAAGTCGCCCGACAGCGTCTCGCGCTTGAACAGGTTCGACACCTGCGGCTCGATGCATTCGTAGCAGCCGGCGATCGACGCGATCGTGGCCGTCGGCGCGATCGCGACCAGCAGCGAGTTGCGCAGGCCGTGCTCGCGGATGCGTGCACGCAGCGCCTCCCAGCGTTCGGGGTCTTCGGGCACCACTCCCCACGCATCGAACTGCAGCTCGCCCTGCGCCGCGCGCGTGTCTTCGAAGCTGGGATGGCGGCCACGCTCCATCGCCAGTTCGTTGGACGCCGACAGCGCGTGGAAATAGATCGCTTCGGCGATGCGCGCCGACAACGCACGCGCCGCGTCGGAATCGAACGGCAGGCGCAGCTTGAAGAACACGTCCTGCAGGCCCATCACGCCCAGGCCGACCGGGCGCCACTTCAGGTTCGCGCGGCGTGCCGTTTCGATCGGATAGAAGTTGAGGTCGATGACGCGGTCGAGCTGGCGCACCGCAAGGCGCACGGTCTCGGCGAGCTTGTCGAAATCGAAGCGTCCGGCATCGCCATGCAGCGGGCCGTCGGCGAACACCTCGACGTGGTGCGAGAGATTGATCGACCCCAGGTTGCACACCGCGGTCTCGTCCTGAGACGTGACTTCCAGGATTTCCGTGCACAGGTTCGACAGGTGCACGACGTTGCCGTCGCGAGCGGTCTGGTTGCACGCGCGGTTGGACTTGTCCTTGAAGTTCATCCAGCCGTTGCCGGTCTGCGCGAGCGTGCGCATCATCCGCGCGTAGAGGTCGCGCGCCTTCACCTGCTTGGTCGCCAGTCCGGCGACTTCCGCCGCGCGGTAGGCGCGCATCGAACGCCTCGCCCCACAGGTCGGTCAGCTGCGGCACCTTCGCCGGATCGAACAGCGACCATTCGCCGTCGGCTTCGACGCGGCGCATGAATTCGTCGGGGATCCAGTTCGCGAGATTGAGGTTGTGCGTGCGGCGCGCCTCGTCGCCGGTGTTGTCGCGCAGTTCGAGGAACTCCTCGACGTCCGCATGCCAAGGCTCCAGGTACACGCACGCCGCGCCCTTGCGCTTGCCGCCCTGGTTCACCGCGGCGACGGACGCGTCCAGCGTCTTCAGCCACGGCACGATGCCGTTCGACAAACCGTTCGTGGAACGGATCAGCGAGCCGCGCGAGCGGATGCGCGTGTACGACAGGCCGATGCCGCCGCTGAACTTCGACAGCTTCGCCACGTCCATGTAGCGCTTGTAGATGCCTTCGAGCGAATCGTCCGGCGAATCGAGCAGGAAGCAGCTGGAGAGCTGCTCGTGCGTGGTGCCGGAGTTGAACAGCGTGGGCGAGGACGGGATGTAGTCCAGCTGCGCCATGCGCTTGTACAGCGCGAGCGCTTCGCCCACGTCCTCGCTCAGCGCGCAGGCGATGCGCAGGAAGAACTGCTGCGGCGTTTCGATCACCGTGCGCGCGGTCGGGTGGCGTAGCAGGTAGCGGTCGTAGAGCGTGCGCAGGCCGAAGTAGTCGAAGCGCTGGTTGTGCGCGTTGTCGATCGCGTCGTTGAGCTTGCGCGCGTGCGCCTGCACGAACGAGAGCAGGCGATCGTTGATCAGCCCCAGTTCGTGTCCGCGCTGGACCGATTGCGAGAACGCATGGATCTCGATGCCGGCCACTTCCTTCTCGATCACGCCCGCGAGCAGGCGCGCGGCCAGGCGACCGTACTCGGGCTCTTCGGCCGTGAGCAGCGCGGCGGTGCGGATCGACAGTTCGTCCAGTTCGCGCGTGGTCGCGCCGTCGTACAGGCCGGAAATCGTGCGCGTGGCCACGCGCATCGGATCGACGGAGAACAGGCCTTCGCACGCACGCGTCACGGCGCGGACGATCTTGTTGAGGTCGACCGGTTCGCGACGGCCACTGCGCTTGGTCACCGTCATGGTGAGGTTGGCGGCGGGCGGCGTCAGCGCGAAACCGGGGTCCATGTCGGATGCGCGGGTCTCGGGCGTGCGCGCGGCGCTCTCGCGGGCAGGCGTGGCGACGGGGGCTTGCGTGGTGGTGGTCATCGGCGACTCCGGTGCGTGGGCGCACGTCTGGCCGTCCTCTCCCTCGAAGGACGACGCGGGCGCGGGAGTCGAAGCGTGAATGCGGGGTGTCGCGCAGCCCGAGATTCGGGGCGGCGACGGCGCGAACCGTCGCGTGCAGCGACACCGACCGTCTTCCCTCCGAAGACTCCGTGGCCGGTCACCGCGCGGTGTGCAACGCGCGGTTGTCGGCAGGTCTTCGGACTCGGGACATGACGCGAACACGAAGGTCGCATCGCCTACCGGTAGCCGCTTCCCGGGCATCTCGCCCAGTGCCATGGCCACCTTCGTTTCCCATACCGCTGCGGGGCAGTGCTGGATTCCCACCAGCTTCCCGTTTTAAGCCGACCTGCGAAGGCCGGCACCGACGGGCCACAACATAGTGGGGGTGAGTGGATCCGTCAACGCAAAATCTTGTGGATAACAGCAGAATCGAACATGCGCGAGATTTGCCCATGCGGATGCGGCAGGGGACAATGCACGCCCTCGCGCCGCGCCCGCACGCTGCGCCGCGCCGTCGTCTCACCCCCATCCGCCCTTCCATTGAAGGGCCGCAGAGGAAGCTTCCATGTCCATCGTCCGCATGTCCGACCTCGACCTCCACGGCAAGCGCGTGCTCATCCGCGAAGACCTGAACGTGCCGATCGACGGCGGGCGCATCACCTCCGAACAGCGCATCACCGCCGCGTTGCCGACGATGAAGCTGGCGCTGGAAAAGGGCGCCGCGGTGATGGTCACCTCGCACCTGGGCCGTCCGAAGGAAGGCACGTGGACGCAGGAGGACTCGCTGGCGCCGGTCGCGAAGCGCCTGTCGGAACTGCTCGGCATTGACGTGCCGCTGGTGAAGGACTGGGTCGACGGCGTCGACGTGAAGCCGGGCCAGCTCGTGCTGCTGGAGAACTGCCGCATGAACGTCGGCGAGGGCAAGGACGACGAGGCGCTGTCGAAGAAGTACGCCGCGCTGTGCGACGTGTACGTCATGGACGCGTTCGGCACCGCGCATCGCGCACAGGCGTCCACGCACGGCGCGATCCGCCACGCGAAGGTCGCCGCCGGCGGCCCGCTGCTGATGGCCGAACTCGACGCGCTCGCCAAGGCGCTCGACAACCCGGCGCGCCCGCTGCTGGCGATCGTCGCCGGCTCGAAGGTGTCGACCAAGCTCGAACTGCTGTCGTCGCTGGTCTCGAAGGTCGACCAGCTGATCGTCGGTGGTGGCATCGCCAACACGTTCATCGCCGCGATGGGCCACGGCGTCGGCAAGTCCCTGGTCGAAATGGACCTCATCGACACGGCGAAGAAGATCATGGCCGATGCGAAGGCGCGCGGCGCGGACATCCCGGTGCCGGTCGACGTCGTCGTCGCGCCGGCGTTCGCCGCCGATGCGCCGGCGACGGTGAAGGCCGTCGATGCCGTGGGCGCGGACGACATGATCCTCGACATCGGCCCGCAGACCGCCGCGCGTTATGCCGAACTGATCAAGGCCGCCGGCACCGTCGTGTGGAACGGTCCGGTCGGCGTATTCGAATTCGACGCCTTCGGCAAGGGCACCGAAGTGCTCGCGCGTGCGATCGCCGCATCGAAGGCGTTCTCGATCGCCGGCGGCGGCGACACGCTTGCGGCCGTGGACAAGTACGGCATCGAGGATGACGTGTCGTACATCTCCACCGGCGGCGGCGCGTTCCTGGAATTCCTGGAAGGCAAGGAACTGCCGGCGGTCGCGGCGCTGAAGGCGCGCGCGTAACTACCGCGATGTAGCCCCGGCAAGCGAAGCGCACCCAGGTTGCCCGCACCATCACGCATCACCCCGGGGGCGCTTCGCTTACCCGGGCTGCAAACGCAATCGAGTACCCGCATGACCACGCTCTTCTTCGACATGGACGGCACCCTCATCGATTCGGCCGTCGGCATCACGCGCTGCGTCGAGCACGCCATGGTGCAGATGGGCCTGCCGGTGCCGCCGCACGAGGAACTGCGTCGCTGGATCGGCCCCGCGCTGCGCACCAGTTTCGGGCCGCTGCTCAACGATGATGCGAAGGTCGAGCAGGCCGTGCTGCATTACCGCGACCGCTTCGAGACGCACGGCTGGGCCGAGCACGAGGTCTACGCCGGCATCGGCGAGACGATCGAAGCGCTGCACGCGGCCGGGCATCGCCTCGCCGTTGTCACCGCGAAGAACGAGCCGCACGCGCGCAAGATCGTCGACCACCTGCCGTTCGGGCATCGCTTCGACGACGTCATTGGCGCGACGCTCGACGGCCGCATCAGCCACAAGGACCAGCTCATCGCCGAAGCGCTGCGCCGGTTCGAGCTTCCTGCCGACGCGTGCTGGATGATCGGCGACCGCCGCATGGACATCGAAGGCGCGCGCCACCACGGCATGCGCAACATCGGCGTGCTGTGGGGTTTCGGCGGCGAAGCCGAGCTGCGCGAAGCCGGCGCGCTTCATCTGGCGCAGGCGCCGGGCGAACTGCCGGCGCTGCTTGCCGCCTGACGGGTACGCGACCGCCTGCCAAGTTCTCGCGCGACGTCGCGTCGGCCCATTGCTGCCCGCCCACGCGCCTCCTAGTATCGGCCCGTGGACTAGGGGGAGTTCCAATGGGGAAGTGGTGGGGGTTGCTAGCCTGGATGCTGGCGGGCGCGGCGTGCGCGGCCGATGCGCAGCACGAGCGCGGTGAGTACCGTTTCACGGTGGGCCCGGAGCCCGCCTTTGTGGAGGTCGGCCAGCCCGCGGACCGCTGGGATTCCACAGCGCCCGGCGCTGATGGCGCGCCATGGCGGTTCTGGCGCTATGACATGCAGGTCGACAACCGGCGTGGCCGCGACGCGTACTACGTCGACTACGTTTACGAGCCCAGGTCCGCGACCCTGCTGGGCGAGGCAGGACGCTTCCAGATTTCGTTCAATCCCGAGTACCAGCAGCTGAAGATCCATCGGGTCGAACTGCGGCGCGATGGCCGCTGGCTCTCGCGGCTGGCGCCAGAACGGATCTCGCTGGCACGACGCGAGACCGACTTCGAACAGGACCTGGCCGATGGGCAGGTCACGGCATTGATCGTGCTGGAGGACATCCGCGTCGAGGATGTGGTCCGCGTGAGCTACACCGTCACCGGCAGCAACCCGGTGCTGGCCGGCAGCCAGAGCACGACGATGCCGATGGGCTGGCGCAGCCCGGCGCTGGACATGAACTTCCGCGCGCTCTTCGACCCCGGCGCCAGCGTGGCGGTTCGAACGGAAGGCGACGCGCCGGTACCGCAGGTCCAGACCTTCGCCGATCGGGTGGAAGCCAGTACGAAAGCGCATGCCGTGCCGGCGTACGTGGACGAGGGCGATTATCCGCGCTGGTACCGGTTCTACCCGCGGGTGCAGGTCGCAAGCCGACGCAGCTGGGCCGACGTGGTGGCCTGGGCATTGCCCCTCTATCCCGCCGTGGGCACCCTCTCGCCGGAGCTTGAGGCACAGATCGCCCGATGGCGCACGCTCGGGAGCGATGAAGCGCGGCTCAAGGCCGCGTTGCGCACGGTCCAACAGCAGGTGCGCTACTTCGGCGTGGAGATGGGCGAGAACACGCACCGCCCGACGCCACCCTCCGAAACGTGGGCGCGCCGCTACGGCGACTGCAAGGACAAGGCGTACCTGCTCTCGACCATGCTGGCGCGCCTGGGCATCCGTGCCGAGCCGGCACTGGTGTCGATGGAGCGTGGGCAGGCGGTGGCGGACTACCTGCCGTCGGCGTCGGCGTTCGATCACGTGATCGTGCGCGCGCGCCTGGGCAAGACGACGGTATGGGTCGATCCGACGCTGACCTCCGAGGGAGGCGATCCATCCCAGAGCGATCAGAGCGCCTACGCCTACGCGCTGCCGATCGCGCGCGATGTCGTCGCGCTGCAGCCGATACTGCGCCCGCCCAGCGCGGTAAACGGCGTAAGTGTCCAGGAGCATTACCAGCCTGCAGCCGACGGACGCGAGTCGATGCTGGAAGTGCGAACGTTGTACCAGGGCGACAGCGCCAACGGCATTCGTCGCTCCATTGCCCATCAACGCATGGAGGAAGTGTCGCGCCGCTACGCCGACTACTACCGGCAGCGGTTTGGCGATATCGAGGTCGTGCAGTCTTCAACGGTGCAGGACGATCTGGACGCCAACCGGCTGACGACGGTCGAACGCTATCGCCTGCTGGCGCCCTTCGAAGCCCAGGGTGGCAACCGCGTGCTGGATCTGGTGGCCGAAAGCCTCCTTCGCCTGACCAACCCGCCATCTACCGTCGAGCGTACCGGGCCGCTCTACCTCAGCGCGCCAGCGCGCTACTCGCACCGCATCCAGATGGATATCCCATCGCAGTGGCGGCCGATGTTCAGCGACGACCACCAGCAGTTTTCCACCGCCGCCTTCGATTATCGCCGCGACGTGCGAGTCGGCGACGCGAAGGTGGACGTTGCGTACGAGATGGATCTGCTGCAGCCGGAAGTCGCCGCGAGCCAGGCGGCCGGGTACGTGCAGCAACTCCGTAAGGCGCGTGAAGGCCTGTCGGCCCAGTTGCGCTTCCAGGTACCCGGCCCGCTGCAGAGGCAGGATCGCGACGCGCGACTCAAGGCCTTGCTGCGCGATGTCATCGATGAAGGAGCTTCACCATGATTGCGCGCATACGTGCACGTTTCTCCTGCGCCTGCCTGGCCTTCGGGCTGGGCGTCGCGGCGCCGGCCGCCGTGGCGGCCGAGCCCGCGTTCGATGCGGCGCAGGCGTGGGAGCGGTTCCTGGCCAAGGGCGACATCACGAAGGCGTTCGCGGCTTTCGACGTGCTCGACAAGGTCGGCTACGACGCCGTGAACGTCGACGCCGCGCAATGCGGGCGGCAGCAGCAGGCGCTGAGGAAGGCGGCCCAGGACGCGCCGGTCAGCATCGCGATCCGTCGCGCTGCCTTCCTGTGCGCGCAGGCCGTAGGCGATGACGCCGGCGCGGAGCGCGAGCTGGCCGTGCTGGCCGCGCTGTCGCGCCATGCGCTGGCATCGACGGGGGAACCGGGAGTGAGCAAGCCGATCCGCATTCTGGCGCCGGTCGATGCCGTTGCCCTGCTGGTGACCGGCGGCCTGCGGACGAGCTACTTCTACTACGGCCAACTGTGGCCCAAAGGCTCGCTGCCGCAGTTCGCCGCGGCCTGGGATCCGGAAACGCAGACAGAACGGCACTACGCGTTCGACGTCATCGACACGATCTACACGCTCGACCGCCAGAACGCGATCCACGGCAACGTGGCACTGCGCAACTCCTATGCCCTGAACCTGGTGAACCGCTGGGCCGAGGCGGGCGAGGTGTCCGATCTCGACCTGGCGGCGACCCGCGCGGCGCACGAGGCGCCCGATCCGCGCGGGAAGTTGGCTGCGCTCAAGCCTGCGGCGCAAAAGGGAGGACTGTTGTCGCTGTCAACGTGGTTGACGTTGTGCGACCAACGTCCCTTCGACGGCTGCGCGGACGATCTGGTCGAACCCTTGCTGGCGGGCGCGGAGCGCGGCGAGGCGTACCCCACGTTGCTGCTGGCGTTGATCCATGCGCGCGGGATCGGAGTGGCGCGCGATGAAGCGGCCGCGATGAAGCTGCTCGATCGCGCCGATGCGATCTGGCCGTCGGGCGCGGTCGGGCAGTACGCCGTGTACTGGGAGATGCTGGGCACACCGTACCCTGCCGCGCTGCAAACCCGTCTGGAACGCATGCAGGCTCATGGCAGTCGCATGCCGCGGCGCCTGGCGATCCATCGCAAGGTGGACGAAGCCAAGGCGGAGCTGTCCGCGGATGAAATCGCCTTCCTCGCCGATCCGGCGGAGAACGGCAACGGTCTGGGATTCGCCATGCTCGCGTCGTACTACCAAGGCCGCGGAGAAGCTGCCGAGCGCCGGCGATGGCTCGAAAAGGCCGCCGCCGCGGGCTCGGCCCGTGCGCAGGAGGAACTGGGCTGGCAACTGTTCTATGGCGAGGCGGCCACGCGCGACCCCGAGCGCGGCGGACGGCTGATTTCCGAGGCGGCCCAGAGCGGGCGGACCTGGGCGATGCGCCACATGGCCGAGCAGGAGCGATTGGCCGGGCGCTGGAAATCGGCGGGCATGTGGCTCTTCGCCGCGGTGCAGGGCGACGACGTGGACGCGGCCTTCGACCTGATCGACATCTTCATGCTGGACATGCCGGAGATCGGCACGTCGAAGGACGCGGTCGCCACGCTGCGGTCGCTGTCCGACACCTACGACTCCGCGCGCGCGCGCCGCCAGTTGGCGGAACTGGCCCTGGAGGGCGTCGGCATGCCCAAGGATCCCGCGCAGGCGGAACGGTGGCTGCTCGTCGATGCCGAAAAGGGCGACCACCAGTCGCAGGCGCAGCTGGCAATGGGCTATTTCTACGGCCACTTCGGCGCGATCGACGAAGCAAAGGGCCAACAGTGGATCCAGCCTGCGCTGGAGGGCAAGGAAGAGCGCGCCTTCACGGGCTACGCCGGTTGGCTGTACCACCGCAAGCGCACGCCCGAATCCCGGGCCGAGGCCGTAGCGTTGTGGAACCGGAGCATCGAAGCTGGGCAGACGGCCGCCTACAACGAGCTGGCGTGGGCCTCGTGTACGTCGCCTTACCCCGATGTGTTCGACGCCCAGCGTGGACTGGCGACGGTGGAGAAGATGGGCGACCCGGCCGTGCTCGACTTGCCGGAACAGGACACTGTCGCGGCCTGCTATGCGGCAGGCGGGCGTTTCGCGCAGGCCATCGACCTGCAGTCAAAAGCGATCGAACAGCTGGATGTCCTGGCCCGAGCCAACAAGGCCCGCTTCAAGCCGATGGCGGACGATTTTCGCGTCCGGCTTGCGTTGTACCGCAAGGGACGCGTCTACCTCAGCCGGGATGAGGACGAGGTCGCTGGCCCCTGATCGCCTCTCGCGCGCGCCTGCGCTGCTGGACCGTGCCTACGCGGTCTCGCGGCGTGCGGTGGTCTGCTTTCAGGATGGTTTTTTCAGACCACTTCGCCGCATGCGCCGCGGTATGGAGGCGCTGCGGATGGGGTCAAACCGCATTGACGGACAGCTGTGCTAGCGTCGGGGGGTTCTCTGGACCTGCACTCGATGACGACCATTAAACGCCGCACCAAGATCCTCGCTACCCTCGGCCCGGCCACCGATCCGCCGGGCGTCCTCGACGCACTGCTCTCCGCCGGCGTCGACGTTGTCCGCCTGAATTTCTCGCATGGCGATCCCTCCTCGCAGATCGCCCGCGCGCAGGCCGTGCGCGACGCCGCGCAACGCGTCGGCGTGGAAGTCGGCATCCTCGCCGACCTGCCCGGCCCGAAGATCCGCATCGAACGTTTCGCCGAAGGTCGCGTGCTGCTCAAGACGGGCGACCGCTTCGACCTGGTAGCCAGCAATGACGCACCGCCGGGCAATCTGCGCGAAGTCGGCGTGAGCTACCTCGGCCTGCCCAACGACGTGCGTCCCGGCGACGTGCTGCTGCTCGACGACGGCCTGCTGCAGCTGCGCGTGGGCGCGGTCGAAGGCGAGCGCATCGTCACCACCGTGCTCAACGATGGCGTGCTGTCCGATCGCAAGGGCCTGAACAAGCAGGGCGGCGGCCTGTCGCTGGGCGCGCTGACCGAGCGCGACAAGGAACTGATCGCCGTCGCCGCCGAACTGGGCGCGGACTTCATCGCCGTGTCGTTCTGCCGCAACGCGCAGGACATGCACGATGCGCGCGAGATCGCGCGCAGCCACGGCAGCGATGCCGCGCTGGTGTCGAAGATCGAGCGCGCCGAAGCGATCGAGAACCTCACCGAGATCGTCGATGCCTCCGACGTGGTGATGGTCGCGCGCGGCGACCTGGGCGTGGAGATCGGCGACGCCGAACTGCCGGGCCTGCAGAAGAAGATCATTCGCGAGGCGCTGGAGCGCAACAAGGTCGTCATCACCGCCACGCAGATGCTGCAGTCGATGGTCGACAGCCCGATCCCGACGCGCGCCGAAGTGCTCGACGTCGCCAACGCGGTCATCGACGGCACCGACGCGGTCATGCTCTCGCAGGAATCGGCCGCTGGCCGCTATCCGATCAAGGCGGTCGAGGCGATGGCGCGCATCTGCCTGGGTGCCGAACGCCAGTTCAACCACGACACCGATTTCGAAGCCGCACCGCGCAACCTCGAACGCGCCGACCAGGCCATCGCCATGGCCGCGATGTTCCTGTCCGAGCACATCGGCGTGCGCGCGATCATCGCGATGACCGAATCGGGCGGCACCGCGCGCTTCCTGTCGCGCTTCCGTTCGCAGGTGCCGATCTACGCGCTCTCGCGCCACGACGGCGCGCGCCGCCGCATGGGCCTGATGCGCGACGTGGTCGCCTACAACTTCGACAGCCGCGGCCTGACCTCGCGCGATGCCGCGCGCAAGGCGGTCAAGGCGCTGTTCGAGCAGAACCTGCTCAGCGTCGGCGAACGCGTGATGTTCACCAGCGGCGACCACATGGAGCAGCTGGGCGCGACCAACACGCTGCGCCTGCTGCAGGTGGGCGAGGGCGGTTCGGCCGAGGGGCTGGGCGAGCTGTAACCGGACGCGGTCGCGATTGCGACGTGGCGTCCACGATGGCGCCACGTTGCCTGCGGACCACCGCGGGGCATGTAAACGCATACATCCCAAGTGGTATTGAAATCCGGGGTGTCCGGTCTGCAAGTGGTTGATTTTTCGTCGCGTTGACCGGGTCTTTGCACGGCGACGTGGCTATAATGATGGGCTTCCCACCGCTCCCGCAGGACGACCCATGAGCATCGAACAGCTTGCCGAAACCGCCCAGGCCATGGTGGCCCCGGGCAAGGGCATCATCGCCATCGACGAGTCGGGCGCGACCTGCGCCAAGCGTTTCGCCGGCGTCGGCATCGAGAACACCGAAGAAAACCGCCGCCGCTACCGCGAGCTGCTGCTCACCACGCCGAAGCTGAGCGACTACATCTCCGGCGCGATCCTGTTCGACGAAACCATCCGCCAGTCGACCTCCGACGGCGTGCCGTTCGCCAAGTACATGAGCGAGCACGGCATGATCCCGGGCATCAAGGTCGACAAGGGCACGCACAACCTCGCCGGCTTCCCGGGCGAAGTGGTGACCGAAGGCCTCGACGGCCTGCGCGCGCGCCTGGAGGAGTACTACAAGCTCGGCGCCCGCTTCGCCAAGTGGCGCGCGGTGATCAACATCGGCGAGGACATCCCGTCGGGCACCTGCATCGACGCCAATACGCACGCGCTGGCCCGTTACGCCGCGCTGTGCCAGGAGCAGGGCCTGGTGCCGATGGTCGAGCCGGAAGTGATCATGGACGGCAGCCACGACCTCGACACCTGCTACGAAGTCACCGAAGTCACGCTGCGTTCGCTGTTCGCCTCGCTGTACGAGCACAGCGTCATGCTGGAGGGCACGATCCTGAAGGCCTCGATGGTCGTGCCGGGCACCACCAGCGGCGAAGAGGTGGGCTACGACGAAGTGGCCGCCGCCACGCTGCAGTGCCTGAAGTCCACCGTGCCGGCGACGCTGCCGGGCATCGTGTTCCTGTCGGGCGGCCAGTCGGACGAAGCCGCCACCGCGCACCTGAACGCGATGAACCAGATGGGCCCGAACCCGTGGCCGCTGTCGTTCTCGTACGGTCGCGCAATGCAGGCCGCAGCGCTGAAGCTGTGGTCGCAGGACCTGGTGAACAACTTCGCCCGTGCCCAGCAGACCGTGTACGAGCGCGCCCGCGACAACGGCCTGGCCGCGCTGGGCCAGTGGAAGCAGGCCGCCTAAGCGCCGGCGACCATCGCAAGCAGTACCGAAAAGCCGGCCTCACGCCGGCTTTTCCTTTATGGGCTGCCCGATTCGGATGAGCGCGCACACATCGCCTCTACGCGACGTGCACGCCGTGTAGACGAGGATCCGGCCTGCAGGCGCGCGGGAACGGATCCCGTTGATCCGGATCAAGTCCGCTCCCCGGGCCCGTCAGCAGACTGGACGTCACGGACGCCAAGGCACCGGTGTCCTCGCGCAAGCGAACGACAGGAGCGGCCATGGACCAGCCAGATGACAACGTCATCAAGCGAAGAGAACGCGCGGCCTTCCTGCTGCTGACGGCGGTGGTGTTCCCGCTGCTCACGGTGATGATCGTCGCCAGCTACGGCTTCATCGTGTGGTTCTGGCAGATGTTCGTCTCCGGCCCGCCGACGGGGCACTGACATGGCGGCGCCGGACCGGTCCCGACGCGCATTGCTGTTCGGCCGTCGTGCGGCGACCGCGCCGCTGCGCCCGCCATGGGCGCTGGACGAAAACGACTTCCTCGACGCCTGCACCGCCTGCGGCGCGTGCGTCGATCGCTGCCCGGAGCGCGTGCTCGTGCGCGGCACGAACGGACGCCCGGTGTTCGATCCGCGACTGGGCGAATGCACCTTCTGCGGCGATTGCGAAAGCGCCTGCGCGCCGCGCGCGCTGGATCGCGCCGTCGCGAACGAACCGTGGACCTTGAAGGCGCTCGTCGCCGACACCTGCCTGCCGCGTCACGGTGTGGTCTGTTCGAGCTGTCGAGACGCGTGCCCCGAGCGCGCGATCGCATTCCCGCTCACCGCACGCATCCCGCTTCCCACCATCGATCCCGAACGCTGCACCGGCTGCGGCGCCTGCGTCGGCGTGTGCCCGGCACAGGCCATCGCACTTTCGGCGCGTGCCACGGAGGCCGCATGAAACCCGACGACAACGCATCCGGCGACGTCCACATCGCCAGCTTCGTGGTGCAGCATCGCGTCGAAGCCGCCGACGCTATCGACGCGCACATCGCCGCGAGCGACGACCTCGACCTCGCGTTGCGCGCGGACACGCGGAGCGTCGTGCTGTGCGAATGCGCCGACCAGTATGCGGTGCTCGACCGCATCGACGCGTTGCGCGCGCTGCCTGGCGTGCTCAACGTCGCGCTCGTCTACCACCACGCCGAACCGCGCGAGGCGCTCGACGCGCCGGTGCGTTCGGCTTTCGATATCCAGGCTTCCGGAGTCGCGCCATGACCACACGCCGCGAGTTCATCCGCAACACCGCCGTCGCCACCGCCGCGGCCGCCGCCGGCCTGCCGCTGCCGGGCGATACCGCCAACGTGCTGACCGAAGGCGACCTCACCGCGTTGAAGTGGGACAAGGCGCCGTGCCGCTTCTGCGGCACCGGTTGCGGCGTCAACGTCGCGGTGAAGGAAGGGCGCGTGGTCGCCACGCACGGCGACGTGCATGCCGAGGTCAACCGCGGCATCAACTGCGTCAAGGGCTATTTCCTGTCGAAGATCATGTACGGCAGCGATCGACTGACCGCGCCGCTGCTGCGCAAGAAGAACGGCGTCTACGCGAAGGACGGCGAGTTCGCCGAAGTCACGTGGGACGAAGCCTTCGACGTGATGGCTGCGCAGTTCAAGAAGGTGCTGAAGGAGAAGGGCGCCGACCACATCGGCATGTTCGGTTCGGGCCAATGGACGATCTGGGAAGGCTATGCCGCGAACAAGCTGATGAAAGCGGGCTTTCGCAGCAACCACATCGATCCGAATGCGCGCCATTGCATGGCCTCGGCGGTGATGGGCTTCATGCGCACCTTCGGCATGGACGAACCGATGGGCTGCTACGACGACATCGAGGCCGCCGACGCGTTCGTGCTGTGGGGCTCGAACATGGCCGAGATGCATCCGATCCTGTGGACGCGCGTGACCGACCGCCGCCTAACGCATCCGCACGTGAAGGTCGCCGTGCTGTCGACGTTCGAGCATCGCAGCTTCGAACTGGCCGACATCCCGATCGTCTTCAAGCCGCAGACGGACCTGGTGATCCTCAATTACATCGCCAACCACATCATCACCAGCGGCAAGGTCAACCGGCAGTTCGTCGATCGCCATACCAGCTTCAAGCGCGGCAACGACGACATCGGCTACGGCCTGCGTCCCGACAATCCGCTCGAACTCAAGGCGAAGAACGCGAAGGATGCGAACGGCGGCGAGGTCATCGACTTCGACCAGTTCGCCGCATTCGTGAAACCGTACACGCTCGACAAGGCGGTCGAGATGACCGGCGTGGAGCGCGGCTGGCTGGAGAAGCTCGCCAACCTCTACGCCGATCCCAACGTCAAGGTGATGTCGTTCTGGACCATGGGTTTCAACCAGCACACGCGCGGCGTGTGGTGCAACAACATGGTCTACAACATCCACCTGCTGACCGGGAAGATCGCGACGCCCGGCAACAGCCCGTTCTCGCTGACGGGCCAGCCGTCGGCGTGCGGCACGGCGCGCGAAGTCGGCACGTTCAGCCATCGCCTTCCGGCCGACATGCTCGTGGCCAATCCCGAGCATCGCAAGCATGCCGAGGAGATCTGGAAGATCCCGCACGGCATCATCAATCCCAAGCCCGGTTACCACGCGGTCGAACAGAACCGCATGCTCAAGGACGGCAAGCTCAACGCGTATTGGGTGCAGGTCAACAACAACATGCAGGCCGCGGCGAACCTCTACGAGGAGACCTGGCCGGGCTACCGCAATCCGCAGAACTTCATCGTCGTGTCCGATGCGTATCCGACGGTGACCGCGCAGGCGGCTGACCTCATCCTGCCCGCCGCGATGTGGGTCGAAAAGGAAGGCGCGTACGGAAACGCGGAGCGGCGCACGCAGTTCTGGCACCAGCTGGTGAACGCGCCGGCGCAGGCGCGTTCGGATCTGTGGCAGCTGATGGAATTCTCCAAGCGCTTCACCACCGACGAATGCTGGCCGGCCGACATCCTCGCCGCGAACCCGCAGTTCAAGGGCAAGACGCTGTTCGACGTGCTGTACAAGAACGGCAACGTCGACCGCTATCCCGTCAGCGACATCCAGCAAGGCTACGCGAACGACGAATCCACGCACTTCGGCTTCTACGTGCAGAAGGGCCTGTTCGAGGAATACGCGACGTTCGGTCGCGGCCACGGCCATGATCTCGCGCCGTTCGACGCGTACCACAAGACGCGCGGCCTGCGCTGGCCGGTGCTGGAAGGGCGCGAGACGCGCTGGCGCTATCGCGAAGGCAGCGATGTATACGTACCACCGGGCGAGGGGTTCCGCTTCTACGGCAACAAGGACGGTCGCGCGGTGATCTGGGCGCTGCCGTACGAGCCGGCCGCCGAATCGCCGGATGCGGAATTCGACCTGTGGCTGGTCACGGGTCGCGTGCTGGAGCACTGGCATTCGGGCTCGATGACGATGCGCGTGCCGGAACTGTTCCGCAGCTTTCCGACGGCGATGGTGTTCATGAATCCGGACGACGCGCGCAAACGCGGCCTCAAGCGGGGCGACGACGTGCGCATCGTGTCGCGTCGCGGCGAGATGCGCACGCGCGTGGAAACGCGCGGCCGCAACCGCATGCCCGAGGGCGTCGTGTTCGTACCGTGGTTCGATGCCGGGCAGCTCATCAACAAGGTGACGCTGGACGCGACCGATCCGATTTCCAAGCAGACCGACTACAAGAAGTGCGCGGTCAAGATCCTGGGCGCATAGGAGGCCGGCCATGAGCAACGCATTCGCGCGCAATCGCCCGCTGTGGATCGCAGGCGCGCTCACCGTCGCGGTGATGGTGCTGGTGTTCATCGCCGGCTGGCTCTTCGGCAGCGGCAGCGAGAGGAAGGACGAGGCACGGCGCGAGGTCGCCGCGCAGAAGGCGCATGTCGTAGCGCCGGATTCGGCGCTCGGTCGCACCGATCGTCGCCAGATCGATGCGTTGCGCCGTGGCATTCCCATCGACCAGGAAGCGGCGCCGCAACCGTTGTGGCACGTGCAGAACATGGACGTGAAGCGCGAGCGCGCGTATCCGATGCAGCCGCCGACGATCCCGCACGCGATCGACGGCTATCAGGTCGACAGGAACAGCAACCGCTGCATGCTCTGCCACGCGCGCGCGAACGCCGAGAAATTCCAGGCGCCGCCGGTGAGCGTCACGCACTACATGGACCGCGACGACCAGTTCCTGGCGACGATCTCGTCGCGTCGCTACTTCTGCAACCAGTGCCACGTCGTGCAGACCGACGCGCCGCTGCTGGTCGGCAACACGTTCCAGACCATCGACGCGGTGCTCGCCGCGGCGGAAGCCGGCACCGCCACTGCCGAACCCGCGAAGGGGCGGCCGTGATGCGCCGGCTGTGGCAGTGGTTCTGGGGCTGGTTCCAGCCGTACTGGCTGACGTTGCGCCGGCCAAGTGTGCATTACAGCCTCGGTTTCCTGGTGGCGGCGGGCTTCGTCGCCGGCATCGTGTTCTGGGGCGGTTTCAACACCGCGCTGGAGGCGACCAACACGGAGGAGTTCTGCACCAGTTGCCACGAGATGCGCGACAACGTGTTCCAGGAATTGAAGACGACGATCCACTACACCAACCGTTCCGGCGTGCGCGCGACGTGTCCGGACTGCCACGTGCCGCACAAGTGGACCGACAAGATCGCGCGCAAGATGCAGGCGTCGAAGGAAGTGTGGGGCAAGGTCTTCGGCACGGTGAACACGCGCGAGAAGTTCCTCGATCACCGGCTGGAACTGGCGATGCATGAATGGGCGCGGCTGAAGGCCAACGACTCGCTGGAGTGCCGCAACTGCCACAACTACGAGTCGATGGACCTGACGCGCCAGAGCGCACGCGCCGCGCAGATCCACCAGCGCTGGCTGGTCACGCGCGAGAAGACCTGCATCGATTGCCACAAGGGCATCGCGCATCACCTGCCGGACATGGCGGGGATCCCTCAAGGGTGAGGAGCGGCGCTTGCGCGCCGTTGGCGAGCGTCGCGACGAAGGTCCGGGCGGGAGGCAGGGCAGGTCACGTGCCCTCACCGTCATTCCCGCGAAGGCGGGAATCCAAGGACGTTCCATGCTTTCACGCAAGGATTTCCGCCCCATGGCCTCGCGCTTCCGCTAAAGCGTGAAAAGTCCCTGGATTCCCGCCTTCGCGGGAATGACGGTGATGTGGTTTGCCGGTGCGGGAGTGCCCAAGCGTGTGGAGCCTGGGTCCTGGCCCTCGCTGGCTTTAGCCCCTCTCCCAACGGGAGAGGGGTTGGGGTGAGGGGCAACGAAGCCGAAGCGGTGAACGTCGTCTATCGCACAGCGCTGCGCTGTTGCTTTCGCTGGAATGACGTTGATGTGGTTACTGGTGCCGGAGTGCCCACGTGTATAGAGCCTGGGTCCCGGCTTTCGCCGGGAAGACGGTTTCAAAGAGGCTACTGAGCGCCGGAAAGAATCGCGCGCGCCCTCACTCCGCCAGAACCTTCCCATAGATCCCGGCCATCTCCGCGCCAAAACATGCGAACACCACGCGGACCGGCGCGTCGTGCGCACCGAGCCATGCCCGCACCTCGCGCACCGCGATCGGCACCGCGCGTTCGGGCGGATAACCGTAGATGCCGCAACTGATCGCCGGAAACGCGATCGACGCGACGCGCTGCTCCATCGCCAACCGCAGCGACTCGCGATAGCAGGAGGCGAGCAGGGCCGCCTCGTCCGAATCGCCGCCGTGCCAGATCGGCCCGACGGTGTGGATGACATGCCGCGCAAGCAGCCGGTGGCCGCCGGTGACGCGTGCCTCGCCGGTCGGGCAGCGCACGCCGGGGCGCACCTGCGGCAGTGCGCGGCATTCGTCGAGCAAGCCGGGGCCTGCCGCGCGATGGATCGCGCCGTCCACGCCGCCACCGCCGAGCAGGCTTTCGTTCGCGGCGTTGACGATGGCGTCCACGTCGAGAGTGGTGATGTCGGTTTGGTGGATTTCGATGGGCATGGTGGGTTCTTGGCGGCGTAGAGCAACAGCGCAGCGCTTCGAGACAACGACAGTTCGCCGTCTCGGCTTCGTTGCCCCTCACCCCAACCCCTCTCCCGGTGGGAGAGGGGCTTCACAGCGACCCCTCTCCCGACGGGAGAGGGGCTCAACACCGCGCGGGCCTAACGATTACGGCAACGACGCCAGCCACTCATCGTCCGACCCCTCGTTCACGCCTTCGAACAGGAACGTGGACAGGTAGCGTTCGCCGGTGTCGGGCAGCATCGTGAGGATCACCGAACCTTCCTCGGCGTTGCGCGCGACTTCCAGCGCCGCGGCGGCCGTGGCGCCGGAGGAGATGCCGACGAAGATGCCTTCTTCCTGCGCGAGGCGGCGCGCGGTGTCGCGGGCGAGGACGTCGTCGATCGGCAGGATCGCGTCGGCGACATCGCGATTGAGCACTTCCGGCACGAAGTCCGGCGTCCAGCCCTGGATCTTGTGCGGTTGCCATTCCTTCCCGGCCAGCAGCGACGCGCCTGCGGGTTCGCAGGTCGTCACGCGCACTTCGGGGCGCGCGACCTTCAGCACTTCGCCCACGCCGGTGAGCGTGCCGCCCGTGCCCCAGCCGGTAACGAAGTGATCGAGCCGGCGGCCGGCGAAATCGCGCAGGATTTCCGCCGCCGTCGTCTGCCGGTGGTAGGCGGGATTGGCCGGATTGGTGAATTGCCGCGCGAGGAACCAGCCGTGCTTCTCGGCCAGTTCGGCGGCGCGTCGCACCATGCCGCTCCCGCGCTCGGCGGCAGGCGTGAGGATGAGTTTCGCGCCGTAGGCGCGCATGAGCTTGCGGCGTTCCATCGAGAACGAATCGCTCATCACCGCCACGAACTTGTAGCCGCGCGCCGCGCACACCATCGCCAGCGCGACGCCGGTGTTGCCCGAGGTCGCTTCGATGACCGTGTCGCCGGGCTTGAGCTGGCCGCGCGCTTCGGCGTCCAGGATGATCGCCAGCGCGAGGCGATCCTTCACCGAGCCGCCGGGATTGAAGGCTTCGACCTTCGCGTAGAGCGTCACGTGCTTCGGCGCGAGGCGGTGCAGGCGGACCACCGGGGTGCGGCCGATGGTGTCGAGGATGCTGTCGTGGATCATCGGGAAACTCCTGGGGTCGGGGCCTGAGGGCGAAGGGGCCTGGAGCGGGGACGCAGGACGCGGCCGGAAGCGGCCATCGGCAGGCGCCGATGCGCCGTCGCGGCCGTCCACGAGACCGTCATCGGAGAGTGCCACAGTCGGGTGTCAGATCCCGTTCGGTACCGTCTGGAACTCGGGCCGCCGGTCGGAAGCCGGCCTTGCGCGATCTGGCGCCTGCGGCCGTTTGCGCAATGAGTTGTCAACCAATGGGCTACGCAGCCGTTGATGCCCGACCGCTAGAATCCCCGGGCTCCAACGTCACACCACGTCAGTTCCCTCCAGGCGATCGCATGCGACCTTGTTCCAGATTCAGTTTTCGCGCCCTTCGTGCCGGCCTCGTGCTGGCCCTTGTCGGTGCGACCGTCGCATGCGGCAGCAATGGCGCCGAGCAACGCAAGGACGGTGGCGGCGATCGCCCCATCCCCGTCACCACGCAGCAGGTCCGCATGCAGCCCTTCAGCGACACGCTGCTGGCGCTGGGCAACGTGAAGGCGCGCGAATCCATCACCGTCACGGCGAAGGTCAGCGAGACGGTGCAGCAGGTGCATTTCGAGAGCGGCGACGTGGTGGCCGCCGGCGCACCGCTGGTCACGCTCACCGGCCGCCAGCAGCAGGCCGCGTTCGAACAGGCGCAGGCCACCGCGAACGAAGCCGAGCGCCTCTACCAGCGCCAGCGTGAACTCGCCGACCAGCAGCTGGTCGCGCGCTCCACGCTCGATACGCAGGTGGCGTTGCGCGATGCCGCGCGTGCGCGCGTCGCGCAGATGCGCGCCGACATCGGCGATCGCGTGATCCGCGCGCCGTTTGCGGGCGTGCTCGGCATCCGCCAGGTCAGCCCGGGTGCGCTGGTGACGCCGGGCACGGCGATCGCCACGCTCGACGACACCGCGCGCGTCTACGTCGATTTCCCCGTGCCCGAGGCGATGATCGCCACGCTCGGCGTCGGCCAGCAGGTCGCCGGCACGAGCACGGCGTATCCGGGTCGCACGTTCGAAGGCCAGGTCAGCACGGTCGATGCGCGCGTGGACGAAGCCACGCGCTCGGTCGTGGTGCGCGGCGATTTCGCCAACCCGGACCGCGCGCTGCGCCCGGGCATGCTGCTGCAGGTGCGGTTGTCGCGCCCGGAGCGCCAGGCGCTGCTCGTGCCGGAAATCTCCATCGTGCAGGTTGGTACCGATTCGTTCGTGTACCGCGTGAAGCCCGATTCGTCGGTCGAACGCGTCGACGTGAAGATCGGCGCGCGCCGCGAAGGCCTGGCCGAAGTCACCGAAGGGCTGAAGGTCGGCGACCGCATCGTCGTCGACGGCACCGGCAAGCTGCGTGTCGGCGCGCGCATCGTCGACGCCGCCGGAGACAAGGTGCCGGCGGGCGAAGTCGGCGCGGCCACCAAGAGCAGTTCGGCCAAGGCCGGCTGACCACAGGGCGCATGCGATGAACCTGTCCGACCTTTCGATCCGACGACCCGTCTTCGCCACGGTGATGAGCCTGCTCATCATCGTGCTCGGCGTGATGGCGTTCTCGCGACTGACGCTGCGCGAACTGCCGGCGATCGATCCGCCCATCGTGTCGGTGCAGGTGGAATACCCCGGCGCTTCGGCGGCGGTGGTGGAAACGCGCATCACGCAGATCCTGGAAGACGCGCTCGCCGGCATCGAAGGCATCGAGACCATCGAATCGCGCAGCGTCAACGGCCGCGCCTCGATCAGCATCGAGTTCACGCTCAACCGCGAGATCGAAGCGGCCGCCAACGATGTGCGCGACGCGGTGAGCCGCGTGCTCGACCGCATGCCGGACGAGGCCGATCCGCCGGAAGTGGAGAAGGTCGAATCGGACGCCGATCCGATCCTGTGGCTGAACATGAGCTCCACGCGCATGGACACGCTGCAGCTGTCGGACTACGCCGAGCGCTACGTGGTCGATCGCCTGTCGTCCGTCGACGGCGTCGCGCAGGTGCGCATCGGCGGCCAGCAGCGCTACGCGATGCGCGTGTGGCTCGATCGCGACGCGCTCGCCGCGCGCGGCATCACCGTCAACGAAGTGGAAAACGCGCTGGAAGCGGAGAACGTCGAGCTTCCCGCCGGCCGCATCGAATCCAACGCGCGCGACTTCACCCTGCGCGTGGCGCGCAGCTACCAGAAGCCGGAAGACTTCGCGCAGATCCCGTTGGGCAAGGGCACCGACGGCTACGTCGTGCGCCTGGGCGACGTCTCGCGCATCGAACTGGCCTCGGCCGAGCGCCGCGCGTATTACCGCAGCAACGGCGAGCCGAACATTGGCCTGGGCATCGTCAAGACGTCCACCGCCAACAGCCTCGACGTCGCGCGCGCCGTGCGCGAGGAAGCCGAGAAGGTGCAGAAGACGCTGCCGGAAGGCACGAAGATCTTCGTCGCCTTCGACACGACGATCTTCATCGAGTCCGCCGTCGAGCGCGTGTACCACACGCTGATCGAGGCGATCGTGCTGGTGCTGGTGGTGATCTGGCTGTTCCTCGGCAGCTTCCGCGCTGCACTCATTCCGGCAGTCACCGTGCCGGTGTGCCTGATCGCCGCGTTCATCCCGCTGTATCTGTTCGGGTTCTCGATCAACCTGCTGACGCTGCTCGCACTCGTGCTCGCGATCGGCCTGGTGGTCGACGACGCCATCGTCGTGCTGGAAAACATCCAGCGACGCACGGACCTCGGCGAGCCGCGCCTGGTCGCCGCCAAGCGCGGCACGCAGCAGGTGGCGTTCGCGGTGATCGCGACCACCGCCGTGCTGGTCGCGGTGTTCCTGCCGGTCGGCTTCATGGAAGGCAATACGGGACGCCTGTTCCGCGAGCTGTCGGTCGCGCTCGCCGGCGCGGTCGCGATCTCGGCCTTCGTCGCGCTGACGCTGACGCCGATGATGTCCTCCAAGCTCGTGCGCCCGCATAACCAGGAGAAGTCGAACTTCATCCACCGCTGGGTGAACGCGCGCCTGGACGGCATCACCACGCGCTATCGCGGACTGCTCTCGCGCACGACGGCGCTGGCGACCTCGCGCATCTGGCTGCTCGTCGTCGGCGTGATGCTCGCGACGATCGTCGTGAGCGGCCTGCTGCTGAAGCTGGTGCCGTCTGAACTCGCGCCGGCCGAAGACCGCGGCTCGTTCCAGATCATGATCCAGGGCCCGGAAGGCGCCGGTTTCGACTACACCGTGAACCAGGTGCAGCAGGTCGAGAAGATCGTCGCCGCGCACACGGGCGAGGGCCAGACCATCCAGCGCTACAACCCGCGCGTGCCGGGCGGTTTCGGCGCGAGCGAGGAAATGCACACCGGCCGCATCGCGGTGTTCCTGCAGGACTGGAAGGATCGCAAGACCTCCACCGCCGAGGTCGCCGATTCGCTGCGCGCCGAACTCGGCAAGCTGCCCGGCGTGCGCGCGATGCCGCAGGTCTCCGGCGGCCTGGTGCGTTCGCGCGGCCAGCCGATCAACATCGTGCTCGGCGGCCCGGAATACGCCGAACTGGCGCAGTGGCGCGACAAGCTGATCGCGAAGATGGAAGCCAACCCGGGCTTCTTCTCGGTCGACTCGGACTACAAGGAAACGCGCCCGCAGATGCGCGTGGAGATCGACCGCCAGCGTGCGGCCGACCTCGGCGTGCCGGTGACCGACATCGGCCACGCGCTGGAAACCATGATGGGCAGCCGTCGCGTCACCACCTTCGTGCAGAACGGCGAGGAGTACGACGTGATCGTGCAGTCCGACCGCGAACTGCGCGCCTCGCCGGAAGACCTCGCGGCGATCCAGGTGCGTTCGCGCGACGGCGGGCTGATTCCGCTGTCGAACCTGGTGACGCTGCGCGAGCTCGCCGAACCCGGCAGCCTCAACCGCTTCAACCGCCTGCGCGCGATCACCATCAGCGCCGGCCTGACGCCGGGCTATCCGATGGGCGAGGCGATCAAGTGGCTGGAAGACAGCGTGCGCACGGAGCTGCCGGACCACGCGCAGATCGACTGGAAGGGCGAATCGCGCGAATACATCCAGGCCGGCGGCGCGGTGCTGCTGACCTTCACGCTTGCGTTGCTGGTGGTGTACCTGGTGCTTGCCGCCCAGTTCGAAAGCTTCATCCATCCGTTCGTGATCATGCTGACGGTGCCGCTAGGCGTGCTCGGTGCGCTCATCGGCCTGGCCGCGACCGGCGGCACGCTCAACCTGTTCAGCCAGATCGGCATCGTGATGCTGGTGGGCCTGGCGGCGAAGAACGGCATCCTGATCGTCGAGTTCGCCAACCAGCTGCGCGACGAAGGCCGAAGCATCCGCGACGCGATCGTCGAGTCCTCGTCGGTGCGCCTGCGCCCGATCCTGATGACCTCGATCGCGACCGTCGTAGGCGCCGTTCCGCTGGTACTGGCCGGCGGCCCGGGCTCGGCCAGCCGCGCGACCATCGGCATCGTGGTCATCTTCGGCGTGTCGTTCTCGACACTGCTGTCGCTGTTCGTCGTGCCGGCGTTCTACGTGCTGCTGGCCAAGTACACGCGTTCGCCGGAAGCGGTGAGCCAGGAGCTGGAGAAGCTGGAGGCGAGCACGCCGTCGGTGGGCGGGCACGCTTGATGTGGTAGTTCCTTCTCCGCTCGGATGATTCTGTCCCCTCTCCCGCTGGCGGGAGAGGGTCAGGGTGAGGGCAGCCGGCCGATATCGCTTCGGTTGCCCTCACCCCAACCCCTCTCCCGCTCGCGGGAGAGGGGCTATGAGCGCGGCGCTTCCGTTCGACCTGAACCGCCATTCCGCCACCGAATGGCGGGCCGGTTACCCTGTGCGCATGCCCGCCCTCGCGCCCAGCTCCCGTTTCGAAACCGAACGCCTGACCGGCGAGGGCTTCGTCCTGCGGCCCTGGCGTCCGGCGGACCTGGAATCGCTGCTGCATCACGCGAACGACGCGCAGGTCGTGCGCGGCCTGAGCAGCCGCTTCCCGCATCCGTACACGCGTCGCGACGGCGAGCGCTTTCTCTCCGGCGAAGTGGTCGACCTGGACGATCCGGTGTTCGCCATCGAGGTCGATGGACACGCCTGCGGCGGCATCGCCGCGCGACCCGGCGACGGCGAGCGCGGGCAGTCGGCCGAACTGGGTTACTGGCTCGGCCGCTCGCTGTGGGGCCGCGGGCTGATGACGCGCGTGGTCGCGCTGTATGCGCCGTGGGCGATGCAGCGCATGGCGCTGTTCCGCCTGCAGGCGACGGTGCTCGATTTCAACGAGGCCTCCGCGCGCGTACTGCTGAAGAACGGTTTCATCGAAGAGGGCGTCGCGCGCTGCGCCCTGTTGAAGAACGGCGAACCGCACGACCTGCGCGTGTTCGCCAAAGTGAGAAGGAGTCTGTGTGACGCACCGTGATCCCCCCAGCCGCCCGCCGCGCGGGCCGCGTCCGCCCGGCCCGCCCTCGCGCGATGGCGCCTCCCCGTGGGGCGGCACGCACGTGCGCAGCCGCAAGGAGCGCTTCGAAGACAACACCACGCGGTTCCGCCGCGATCGCGCCGAACACGACGCGCAGACGCACGGCGGCCGTCACCGCGATGCGCCTGCACACGACACGCGTGCGCACGAAGGCGAGCACGACGGCGAACACGCCGCGCATCCCGCGCGCGAACGCCGCAGCGCGGAGCTGCGCCTGTACGGCCTCAACGCGATCCACGCGGTGTTCTCGCGCCGCCCGCAGGCGATCCGCAAGCTGTACCTCGCCGAATCGCGCATCCCCGCGTTGCAGCCGCTGCTGAAGTGGTGCGTCGCCAACCGCGTGGGCTATCGCGTCGTCGACGAAACCGACCTGCACAAGCTCGCCGCGAGCAGCCATCACGAAGGCGTGGTCGCCGACGTGCTGCGCGAGGAGCCGGCCGCGCTGTCGACGTGGCTGCGCGACCTGCCGTCTGGCCCCCAATGCGCGATCTGGCTCGACGGCGTGGGCAATCCGCACAACTTCGGCGCGATCCTGCGTTCGGCCGCGCACTTCGGCGTCTCGGCGATCCTGCTGCCGAAGCATTCCAACCTCGCGTTGTCGGGCGCCGCCGCGCGCGTGGCCGAAGGCGGTGCCGAAGCGGTCCCGCTCGTGCGCCTGGGCCGCGAGGACAACGCCATCGCGCAGTTGCGTAGTGCGGGTTTCACCCTCGCCGCCACCGTGGTGAACGGCGGCACCGACGTCTTCGCTGCGCCGCTGCCCGAACGCACGATCTACGTGCTCGGCGCCGAAGGCGAGGGCATGGATCGCGAACTCGCCGCGGCGTGCGACCTGCGTCTGTCGATCCCGGGAACGGGGCTGGTGGAAAGCCTCAACGTGGCGTCCGCAGCGGCGGTGCTGCTGGCGGCGTGGAAGGCGAAGCGGGGCTGAGGCTCTACAGGCGGCAAGGCCATGTGCGCCGCCGCCCTGGCAAGCAGCGTTCCTGCTCATCGTGCCCGCCCGTCATTCCCGCGAAGGCGGGAATCCAGGGACGTTTCATGCTTTCCCTGTGAGATTGCCGTGGCGTGGCGCACACCACCGCCACCTGATCCATGCCGCGAAGGCGTGGAAAGTCCGTGGATTCCCGCCTTCGCGGGAATGACGGTGGAATGGTTCATCGCATGCGGAGTGCCCGTGCGTTTCGCGCCGGAGTCGAGGGGCTTCACTTCAAGCGGAGTGCCCGAAATGTACGGGCCTGGGTCCCGGCTTTCGCCGGGATGACAGCATCTGCGTGCCGAGGTGCTTCGCCTGCGAACGCACGCAGCCTGCGAACGCATGCCCCCCTACGAACGCGCGTCGCCCACCCGCACCGGCAAGCACGCCCGTATGCACGTCCCCGCACCGGGAACCGTTTCGATGTCGAAGGTGCCGCCCAGGTGCGTGGCGCGTTCGCGCATGGCGATCAGGCCAAGACCGTGCACGTGGTCGGGATCGAAGCCGCGGCCGTCGTCGATGATCGACAGCAGGATCTGATCGCCACGCGGCGCGAGCAGCACCGTCACCTGCGTCGCGCCGGAATGGCGCAGCACGTTGGTCAGCGCTTCCTGCGCGATGCGGAAACACGCCAGTTCGACCCTGGGATCCGGGCGATCCAGCAAAGGCGCGAGGTCCACCTCCAGCGCGGGCGTGCCGCCGCGGCGGAAGAGCCGCTCGCACTGCCAGCGCAGCGCGGCGACCAGGCCGAGCGCGTCCAGCTGCGGCGGACGCAGCAGGATAGAAAGGTCGCGCAGCTTGGCGATGGTCAAATCGGCGATGCCGACGATCTCCTCGACGATCTCGCGGCGGCCCGCCTCGTCCTCGCCTTCGAGGGACGTCGCCGACATCTTCATCGCCGAGATCGCCTGGCCGATGTCGTCGTGCAGTTCGCGCGAGAGCGTGCGGCGTTCGTTTTCCTGCACGTCGATCAAGCGCGCGTTGAGTGCATGCAGTTCTTCCTGCTGGCGTTGCAGGTGCGCGGCCAGTTCGACCTCGCGCGTGTCCGAACACGTGCGCCGCAGCATCGCGAACAGCAGAACCGCCACCAGAGGCAGCGACAGCGCATTGGCAATCCAGTGCGCGGCATCGCCGAAGAAGCGGCGCAGTTCCAGCGCCAGCGCGGGCGCGACGAGCGCCATCCACACCACCGCCAGCGCGGCCATCGCCAGCGACAGCAGGAACCCGTTGCGCCCACGCAAACGGGCGCGCAAACCTGCGCGCCCGTCCGGGGTGTGCCCTGGAGACCCGGTGGGTCCCGTCGGCGATGGAGGGATCTGGTTCATCCCGTCATGTGGAGGATCAGAAGAGTTCGACGCTACCAGCATCCATCGACTGCTGCATCACGGCCTTGTGAGGCGGACGCTCCCACTCGGACTTCATCTGGGCGATGCGCTGGCCGAGCTGATGCAGGGCCTGGCGGACCTCGGCATCGGCGCGGTCGGCGTTGTGCAGCAGCTGGTGCAGGGCGGTGGCTTCGCGGTTGATCGCGCTCAGGCGGTCCAGGTGCGTGGTGGCCGCGCCCAGGGCCTGGGTGGCGATGTCCTCGAACTGCAGCGAACGCACGGCCTCGGCGACGGAACCGTCGATGGCGCGACCGCAGTCGGCGATCTCGCGCATGCCGTTGCCCAGGCCACGGTTGATGCCGTCCACGCGTTCCAGCATCGCGGCGGCTTCGGCGCGGGCGCCGCGGGAGCGGTCCATGTCGCGGGAAGCCATCGTGGTGACGGTGTCGCGGACGCGGGCGATGGCGTCCTTGGAGCTGTGCGCGAGCTTGCGGATCTGTTCGTTGAACGCGGTCGAGCGCTCAGACAGGTTGCGCACCTCGTCGGCGACGACCGCGAAGCCGCGGCCCGCCTCGCCGGCACGCGCCGCTTCGATCGCGGCGTTCAGCGCGAGCAGGTTGGTCTGGTCGGCGATGGACTTGACGTCTTCCAGCAGCGCGAAGATGCCGTCCAGGTGCTCGGCCATCGCGTCGATGTGCGTGACGGTGGTGGTGCTCTGGCCGCTGACGGCTTCCAGCGCTTCCACCAGCTGTTCCATCTGCTGGCTGGCCTGCAGGGCGAAGCGCGAGACATCCACGCCGCCGTGTTCGCCGTCGGTGCGGTCGATGATGCGCGAGACCACTTCGCTCTGTTCGCGCGACTTGCGGTTCACCGCTTCGAAACTGGTGCCGAGCTTGGCGACCGATTCGCGGATCAGCACGCGGGTGCGGTCGATCTCGCCGCGCGAGCCCTGCACTTCGGAATTGACGAAGTTGCGCAGGTCATCGAGCAGGCGCGTCTGTTCGCGCAGCATCGCCGCGTCGTTATGGCTGGGACGCTGCATCGTCCAGGCGAAGCCCAGCCACGCGAGCGTCATGGCGACGAGCGCGCCCCATTGTACGGCGGCGGGCCAGTCCATCGCTTCGGCGGCGATGAGCAGGGTCGTCAGCACCAGCGGTGCTGCAAGGCGAATCAGTACGCGGGAATCCATCTTCGATCTCACCGAATGGGGCAACCTAGATAACGGCGGGCGGGGGCGGTGCTTTAGGTGAAAAGCGCTTGATTCGTGCGGCGTGTCGTGGCTGTGACGTGCTGCGCGTTTTGACGTTTCTTCGACAGCGCTCGGGTGCGGGGAGGCGAACCATGTCGCGGTGCGTTCGTCTTGCTTGCTGTCATCCCCGCGAAGGCGGGCATCCAGGCTTGCGCGCGTCAACGCTTCCGAAGGACGTGACGCGCCGGAGACATGGATTCCCGCCTTCGCGGGAATGACGGCACAAGAGGTGGCGTGACGGCGAAGCGCCAACGCCCGCCCGCAAGCCGTTACTCGTGCGCCGTTCCCGTCAGCAGCTTCTGCGCGACCAGCGAAAGCGGCACGGTTTCCTGCGCGGCGCCCAGCGCGACTGCGGCGCCGGGCATCCCCCAGACGACGCTGCTGGCTTCGTCCTGCGCGATCGTGGCCGCGCCGGCCTTGCGCAGCGCGAGCAGGCCGCGCGCGCCGTCGTCGCCCATGCCGGTCAGCAGGGCGGCGCTGGCGTTGGCGCCGACGTGTTCGGCGACCGAATCGAACAGTGCGTCCACGCTGGGGCGATGCCGGCGCACCGGATCGTCGTCGCCGAGGCGGCAATGCCAGCGCGCACCGCTGCGGTACACGCGCAGGTGGCGGCCGCCCGGGGCGACGTAGGCGTGGCCGGGCAGCAGTTCCTGGTCGCGCTCGACGTGGATGACCGTCATGCGGCTGTGGCGGTCCAGGCGGTCGGCGAAGGGCGCGCTGAATGCGCCCGGGATGTGCTGCGCGATCACCGTCGCGGGCGCGTCGGCGGGCATCTGCGAGAGCACTTCGCGGATCGCCTCCGTGCCGCCGGTGGACGCGCCGATGGCGATCAGCCGGTGCGTCGTGCGATACGCCACCGGCGGCGTGGCGATCGTTTCGCCCGCGCGCACCGGTGCGGGCGCGACGACGCGCGCCTTCGCGGCCTGCTTGATCTTCTCGATCAGCAGCCCCGCGTATTCGGTCAGGCCGCGCGCGACGTCGAGCTTGGGCTTGGCGATGAAATCCACCGCGCCGAGCGCGAGCGCATCCAGCGTGACCTGCGCGCCGCGCTCGGTCAGCGTGGACACCATCACCACGGGCATCGGGCGAAGGCGCATCAGGTTGCGCAGGAACGTCAGGCCGTCCATGCGTGGCATCTCGACGTCGAGCGTGAGCACGTCCGGATCGAGCTGCTTGATCTTGTCGCGCGCGATGTACGGATCGGCCGCGCTGCCGACGACGCGGATGCCGGGATCCTCTTCCAGCAGCTGCGTCATCAGCTGGCGCACCAGCGCCGAGTCGTCGACGACGAGCACGCGGATCGGGCCACGCGCGGCGGGATTGCCCCGCTCGGAAAGACGGACCGCGTTCATCAGAACAACTCCACGCTGCCGCTGGCGACCGGCTCGCGGGCGAGGCGACCGTAGTAGGCGCGTTCGGCGTCGACGATCACGTCGTTGCGCGCCGACGGCAGGCGCTTGACCAGCGTGCGCCCGGTCTGCGCGAAGAAGCAGACCTTGCGCGGGTGGATGTCGCCCAGGTCCTGCGCCATCACGGGGATCTGTTCGGCGCTGAGGTACTCGAGCACGAAACTCGCGTTGCGCGTGCCGATTGGATCGCTGTAGAAGCCCGACAGCACGTTGCCGCCGCCGAAGACCTTCGCCATCAGGCGCGAGCGTCGCGCGCCGCGCTTGAGCAGGTCGTTGATCAGCAGTTCCATCGCGTGCGCGCCGTAGCGCGAGGACACCGAACCGGCTTCGCCGCCGGGCAGCATGAAGTGGTTCATGCCGCCGACCTGCACCAGCGGGTCGTACAGGCACGCGGCCACGCACGAACCCAGCAGCGTGACCAGCGCGATCGGGCGGTCGGTGACGCGGTAGTCGGCCGGCAGCAGCTTGATCGCCTCGGTCTGCAGGACCGGATCGAAATAGCTGCCCGGTTCGACGGCGGGGCGGGCGGGGCTGATGGCGACGTTCATGGCGGTCACTTGCGGCCGGCGGGGCGGTAGGTCGTGCGTCCGCACGCGGTGACCAGGTCGTGCGCGTGGCCGAAGCTTTCCGAATGGCCGGCGAAGAGCAGGCCGTCGGAGGCGATCAGCGGCGCGATGCGCGACAACACCTGGTACTGCGTGGCCTTGTCGAAATAGATCATCACGTTGCGGCAGAACACCGCATCGAAGCCGCCACGCAGGCCGTAGTCGTCGTCGAGCAGGTTGAGCGGGCGGAATTCGATCAGCGCCTGCAGTTCGCGCTTCACGCGGCACAGGCCGGCGTTGTCGCCGCTGCCGCGCTGGAAGAACTGGCGTCGACGCTGCAGCGACAGGCCGTTGATGCGTTCCACCGGATACACGCCGCGCGCCGCGGTCTGCAGCACGTTGGTGTCGATGTCGGTGGCCAGGATGCGCACCGGCGGCGTCATGGTGCCGTACGCCTCGCAGGCGGTGATCGCCAGCGTGTACGGCTCCTCGCCGGTGGAGGCGGCGTTGCACCAGATCGACGCGCCGTCCCTGCAATGCGTGCGCAGGTGGTCGGCGAGCATGTCGAAGTGGTGCGACTCGCGGAAGAAGGAGGTGAGGTTGGTCGTGAGCGCGTTGATGAAGCCCTGCAGCTCGGCGTCCGGATCGGACTCGACGTAGTCGAGGTAATCGCCGAAGCGGTCCAGGTCGAGCGCGCGCACGCGCCGTGCGAGACGGCTGTACACCATGTCGCGCTTGTGCGGATGCAGGTGGATGCCGGCGTACTCGCGGATCATCTTGCAGACGCGGCGGAAATCGCGGTCGTCGAAGGTGAATTCGCGGTCGTCGGAGGTGCGCGGGGAAGGACGCATGGGCGTGATGGAGTGGGTGCGATCAAGCGCCTGCGTTCCGGCTCCTCCCCCTGCGCGCAGGGGGAGGTTGGGAGGGGGTCGTGAGGCGCGTCAGCGCCGAGCTCGCCGCGTTGCGGCGTCGCGACCCCTCCCCAACCCTCCCCTGCAGGCAGGGGAGGGAGTCACTGCATGTGGAACTGTTGGATCAGAACTCCTGCCAATCCCCGTCCGCGCTGTTCGCGGCGGCGGTGGCGCGGACCTTGCGGGCGGCAGGCTTGGCGGCCGGTGCGGCGGTGCGGGCGCGCGCGGGCTTGGCCTGGGGCATCTCGACCACGGTGGCCTGCGCGGCGCGCACGGCCTGGGCCGAATGCGCCAGGCGGAACACCGCGACCGTCTGCACCAGCTGCTCGGACTGCTGCTCCAGGCTGCGCGCGGCGGCCGACGCCTGTTCGACCAGCGCCGCGTTCTGCTGCGTGCCTTCGTCCATCTGCGTGATCGCGTTGTTGACCTGCTCGATGCCCGAGCTCTGCTCCTGCGACGCCGCCGAGATGTCGGCGATGATGTCGGTGACCTTCTTCACGCTGGTCACGATCTCGTGCATCGTGCGGCCGGCCTGGTCGACCAGCTGGCTGCCTTCCTCGACCTTGCCGACCGAGTCGCCGATCAGCTGCTTGATCTCCTTCGCCGCGTTCGCCGAACGCTGCGCGAGCGAGCGCACTTCACTGGCGACCACCGCGAAACCGCGGCCCTGTTCGCCGGCGCGCGCGGCTTCCACCGCGGCGTTGAGCGCCAGGATGTTGGTCTGGAACGCGATGCCGTCGATCACGCCGATGATGTCGGCGATCTTCTTGGACGACTGGTTGATGGCGTTCATCGTGTTCACGACTTCGCCCACCACCACGCCGCCCTGGCCCGCGACTTCCGCCGCGCTCTGCGCCAGCTGGTTGGCCTGGCGCGCGTTGTCGGCGTTCTGGCGGACCGTGCTGGTCAGCTCTTCCATCGACGAAGCGGTTTCTTCCAGCGACGCGGCCTGCTGCTCGGTGCGCTGCGACAGGTCGTTGTTGCCGGCGGCGATTTCCGCGGCGGCCGAGCTGATGGCGTCCGAACCCTGGCGGATCTGGCCGACGATCTGCGCGAGCTGGTCGACGGTGCGGTTCGCGTCGCTGGCCAAGCGGCCGAACTGGCCCGGCAGTTCCACTTCGACGCGACGGTTGAGGTCGCCATCGGCCACGGCCGACAGCAGCGTGCCGACTTCGTGCAGGCCTTCCTCGGCGGTGGCCATCAGCTGGTTCAGCGACTGCACCACGTCGTGGTAGACGAACTCGAAGCGCGAGGCATCGCCGCGGCGGCTGAAGTCGCCGGCGACAGCGGCGTCGACCAGCGTCTTGATCTCGGCGTTGATCGCGTTCATGCCGTTCTTGACCGAGTCGACGGCATCGGTGATGCGCGCCTTCTGGCCCGGCAGGCGGTCCATGTCGTGCGACAGGTCGCCGCGGGCGTAGGAGGCGACGATCTCGATGGCGCGCGTGTTCACCTGGATGTGCGAATCCACCAGCGTGTTCACTTCACCGGCCATCTGGCCGTAGGCGCCCGGGAAATCCTCGCTGCGCAGGCGGCGGTCGATCTCGCCCGCCTGGTGCGCTTCGAACAGGTCTCGCTGCGCGCCGGCGAAGTTGCGCAGCGTGTTGATGGCGCGCTCCAGGCCGCGCGCGATGTCGCGCACTTCGTCGCGGCTGTCCACGCGCACCGCGTCGGGGAATTCGCCGCGGGCGAGCAGGTCGGAGGCGTCCTGCACTTCCTTCAGCGCCGAACGCGTGCTGCGGCTGAAGCCCAGGAACAGGTACGTGGCCAGCGCGAGGATCAGGATGCACGAGCCCAGCGTCCACGCGGTGCGCTGCTGCAGGCGCGCGATCTCGGTCGTGGCGGCGTGGTTGAGCGAGGTGCTCGACGCCGACAGCGCGGAAGCCAGCGCAAGGCGCGTGGCCTCGGTGCGCGCGGCCATGATCTTCACCGGCAGCACCGGCGTTTCGGCGTCGAGGATGTGCTTCTGGATGTCGGCGTTCTGCTTGGCGACCGCGTCGAGCGCCTTGCGGAACGGCGCGCCCATGCTCGCGCCGAGCGACGCCATTTCTTCCTCGGCGTCCTTGATCTCGATTTCCGAACGCGTGCGGACGTAGTCCTGCATGTTGCGCGAGACGGCCAGGCCGGTGCGGTCGTCGACCCAGATCGCGCCGTCGCCCAGCACGCGCAGCGCGGTGGCGCTCTGCTGCTGGGTGTATTCGGCGAGCGTGGGCACCCACACGGTGGCGGCGCGGCCCATGTAGAGCACGGCGGCGTTCTGCGCCTGTGCCAGGCCGGTTTCGTCGGCGATCAGGCCGTGCACTTCACCGAGCTTGCGCACGGCGGCGGCGTGGTCGGTCGCGGCGGCGGCCGAATCGGCGTGGTCGCCGTTGGCCTTGTCCCACGCGGCGCGCGCGTCCTTCAGCGCGGCCGGCAGCGCCGACTCGGCCAGGTTGCGCGTCTGCCAGGCGGTGAGGGCGTCGAGCTCGCGGTTCACCACCGCGGCCGATTCCTGCAGCGTCTGGTCGGACACTTCGTCCTTGGCGAACTTGCGCACGACCTGCAGCTCGTGCTGCTGGATCGCCAGCATCGCGCGGTGCAGGTGCGACAGGCCCTGGACCGCGTCGCGCTGCTTCGTCGCGGCGTTGACCTCGGCGTTGGAGCGCACCACCAGGATGCCGGCGAGCACGCCGCAGGTGAGCATGAAAGCCGCACCGATGACCATCGCCTTCTGGTTGAAGCGAAGCTGGGACATCAGGCGGGTGGCCGGGGCCAGGAAGCGGTCCAGCAACGTGGCGGACGGCCGGGTGTGGGCAAGCGTGGACATGGATCCTCTCGGGCGGAACGGACCCTTTCGGGTCGACACCCGTTGCATCGGCGCCGCGCGAGGAAACTTTAGTGGATGAAGCCCCTCTCCCGCTGGCGGGAGAGGGGTTGGGGTGAGGGCGAAGGGTGCTTGTCGCGGCCGGTCTGCCCTCATCCGCCTGCCGGCAGGGCCGCTTTCATGGAGGCGGCAGGGAAGGGGCCCTAAAGATTCCGAAAACCCGGCCGATGACCCCGATGTCGCCCGACATCATCCCCAAGGAGTCATCCCATGCGCCGTTCCCTTCTGACCGCCACCGGCCTCGCCGTGCTGGCCCTGTCCTTCGCCGCCCCGGCTTCGGCCGACCTCAAGCCGACCAAGCGCGTCGAGCCGCAGTACCCGGCTGAAGCCGCGCGTGCCGGCACCCAGGGCTTCGTCGAAGTCGAATTCGTCGTGGACGAAGGCGGCAAGGTCGCCAGCGTCTCGGTCGTCAACGCCAAGCCGGCCCGCGTGTTCGAGCAGTCGGCCGTGCGCGCCGTGAAGCAGTGGGAGTTCGCTCCGGGCGGCGGCAAGGGCAAGGTCCGCCTCGACTTCTCGCTGTAAGCGATCGACGGCCTCTCCCGACATCGCCGTTTACAGGAAGGCGCGCCGGAAACGGCGCGCCTTTCTTTTGTCGAAACCGCGCGCGGCTCAGAAGCGGTGCGCGTTCGCGCAGGCGGCGACGTGGTTGTAGTCGCTGGACATGCAGCGGTAGAACGCCTGCTTCTCGCCGGTGGCAGCGGCGCAATCCTGCGGCGTCACTTCGGCCAGCGCCGCGCGCAGCTTGACTGCCTGGGCTTCGAAGCCGGCGCGGTCGATGTAGCCGCCGTCGGCGTTCTTCTGGCCGACTTCGAGCATCGTTTCCAGCCCGTAACGGGCGTTCTCGACGGCCTTGCCGCAGGACAGCTCGACGTCGGTCTCCTGCACCTGCAGCAGCCCCTGGGCGATGCCCTCGACGGTGGCCTGCACGTCGGGCGGGAGCTGTTTCGTTCCGTCGTCCTTCGCGACGGCGGCGAAGGCGCAGGCGAGCAGCAAGCTGGCGAACGACGCACGCAGCGCCGTGGTGATGCGGATGTGGTCCATCGAGTTTTCCCCTGTGCGGCTTCGTGCCGCGAGCGGGGAGCTTAACCCGAGCGTCTGATGGGTCCGCTATGGGGCGTTCTGGCGCTCTGCCGTCCGTAATGCGTCATCGGTCATCCGTCATCCCGGCGAAAGCCGGGATCCAGGCGCGCAACGTTTGGGCTCTAAGAAGTGAACAACCACACCGTCATTCCGGCGAATGCCGGGACCGAGGCCGGTCACGTGTGGGCACTCCGGATGCGACGAACCACCGCACCGTCATTCCAGCGAAAGCTGGAATCCATTTTGATTCCGCGCTCGACGTGAGAAGCAACATCGCAGCGCGGTACGGAAACCGTCGTTTACCGCCACCGCTCCGTTGCCCCTCACCCCAACCCCTCTCCCGGTGGGAGAGGGGCTCAACCGCCGTCCTCCCGGCGAAAGCCGGGATGACGGAGGTCACGTGTGGGCACTCCGGATGCGACGAACCACCGCACCGTCATTCCAGCGAAAGCTGGAATCCATTTTGATTCCGCGCTCGACGTGAGAAGCAACATCGCAGTGCTGTGCGGCAACGGTCGTTCGCCTGTCCCGCTTCGTTGCCCCTCACCCCAACCCCTCTCCCGGTGGGAGAGGGGCTCAACCGCCGTCATCCCGGCGAAAGCCGGGATGACGGAGGTCACGTGTGGGCACTCCGGATGCGACGAACCGCCCCATCGTCATTCCAGCGAAAGCTGGAATCCATTTTGATTCTGCGCTCGGCGTGAGAAGCAACATCGCAGTGCTGTGCGGCAACGGTCGTTCGCCTGTCCCGCTTCGTTGCCCCTCACCCCAACCCCTCTCCCGATGGGAGAGGGGCTTAAAGCACGTCATCCCGGCGAACGCCGGGACCCAGGCGCGCAACGTTCGGGCTCTAGGAAGTGAACAACCACGTCGTCATCCCGGCGAAAGCCGGGATCCAGGCCGGTCACGTGTGGGTACTCTGGCGGCGGTGAACCACCGCACCGTCATTCCAGCGAAAGCTGGAATCCATTTTGATTCCGCGGCTGAGTCACGAAGCAACATCGCAGCGCTGTGCGGCAACGGTTGTTCGCCGCAGAGGCTCCGTTGCCCCTCACCTCACCCCTCTCCCGTGGGGAGAGGGCTTAAAGCACCGTCATTTCGCGAAAGCGGGATCAAACGCCAGCGTCAGACTTCGACACCAACCTCACCGCCGCCCCGCGATCCGCGCCAGTTCCGCGCCCAGGGCAACGGCGCTCGGGCCCGCGCGGCCGACGCGGAACACTGCCACCGCTTCCACCAGCTGCGCGGCCTGCTGTTCCAGGCTGCGGGCAGCCGCGGCGGACTGCTCGACCAGTGCGGCGTTCTGCTGCGTGCCTTCGTCCATCTGCGTGATCGCGCCGTTGACCTGCTCGATGCCCGCCGTCTGTTCGTTCGATGCAGCCGAAATGTCGGCGATGATGTCGCTCACCTTGCGCACGCTGGTCACGATGCCCTGCATCGTGCGACCGGCCTGGTCGACCAGCTGCGTGCCCTGCTGCACTTCCACCACCGAGTCGGTGATCAGCTGCTTGATCTCCTTGGCCGCGTTCGCCGAACGCTGCGCGAGCGAGCGCACCTCGCCGGCGACGACCGCGAAGCCGCGGCCCTGTTCGCCCGCACGCGCGGCTTCGACCGCGGCGTTCAGCGCCAGGATGTTGGTCTGGAACGCGATGCCGTCGATCACGCCGATGATGTCGCCGATGCGGCTGGACGATTCGCTGATCGCGCTCATCGTGCGCACCACGCGGTTGACGATCGCGCCGCCCTCGGACGCGACCTGCGCCGCTTCGCGCGCCAGTTCGTTCGCATCGCGCGCGCTGTCGGCGTTCTGGCGCACGGTGGAGGTCAGTTCCTCCATCGACGAGGCCGTTTCTTCGAGCGCGGCCGCCTGCGATTCGGTGCGTCGCGACAGGTCGTCGTTGCCGGCGGCGATTTCCGACGCCGCGCTGCCGATCGCATCGGCGCCTTCGCGGATGCCGCCCACGATCTGCGCAAGGCGATCCACGGTCTCGTTCGCGTCCTGGCTCATGCGCGCGAACACGCCGTTGAAATCCCCGCGCATCCGCGACTGCAGGTCGCCCTGCGCCAGTCCACGCAGCAGGGACGACAGCGCGGTCAGGTTTCCGTCGGCGGTCGACATGAGGCGATTGAGCGTCTCCACCATCGTGCGGAAATCGTGGTCGAAGCGCGTCGCGTCGCCGCGCGCGGTGAAATCGCCGTCCGCGGCGGCGGCCGAAAGCCGCTGGATTTCCGCGTTGATCGCACGCAGGTTGGCCTTCACCGAATCCATCGTGCGCGTCAGCACGGCCTTCTCGCCGGGCAGGCGGTCCATGTCCTGCGACAGGTCGCCGACCGCGTAGCGCTCCATGATCCGCAGCGCACGCTGGATCGACTCGATGTGCGAGGCGACCAGCCCGTTGGTGTCGCGCACCATCGTGCCGTACGCGCCGGGGAAGGCCGATTCGTCGATGCGGAAGCTGATCTCGCCTTCATCGTGACGGCGCGCCATCTCGCCCTGTGCGAGCGAGTAGTCCTCCAGGCGGCGGCACATGCGCTCGAGCGCCTGCTGCAGCTGGCCGATCTCGTCGCGCTGTTCGGTGTGGATGACGAGGTCGAAGCGTCCGTCGGCCATGGCCTGCGCCGCCTGCGTCGCGCCGCGCACCGAACCGGCGATGTTGCGCGCGATCAGCACGCTCAGCGCGATCACGGCGGCCAGCGCGAAGAACGCGGCGATCAGCAGCGTTCCACCGAACCGCCACGCGCGCGCGGCGATGTCGTCGGTGTACTCGCCGCTGCCGATGACCCAGCCCCAGCGCGGGAGGTGTGCGACGTAGGAGATTTTTTCGACCGGTCCTTCGACGCCGGGCTTGGCCCACTGGTAGTCGACGAAACCGCCGCCGGCGCGCGCGACCTTCGCCATCTCCACGAAGATGCGCTTGCCGTCGGGGCTCACGTAGTCGGTGAGGTCCTTGCCGTCGAGCTGCTTCTGGTGCGGATGCATGAGCATGCGCGGATGCTCGTCGTTGACCCAGAGGTAATCGGTGCCGCCCTTGCTGCGCAGCGTGGAGAGCGCGTGGAGCGCTTCGCGTTTTGCGACGTCCTCTGGAAGCTTGCCGGCCTGTGCGAGGTCGGCGTAGCGCTGCACGAGCGCGAGACCGGCGCCGACACGCGTATGCAGCCGCGCGCGCTCATCGGCGATCTGGCCGTGGTAGTTGCGTTCGACGGCGATGCCGGTGAGCACCACCAGCCCCAGCGACAGCGTGACGATCATCCACGCGAACTTCGCGCGCAGCGAAAGGGAAGAGAAGCGGAACAGGTTCGACATGCACTACACCGCGATTGGTTACTCGACGCGGGAGCGCGTCTTGCACGTGTTATCGGCAGCGGACGCGTTTGATGCAGATCAAATCCGCTGGATTGGGCAAGTTTCTGGCTGAATGGGCGAAGTGGGGTGTGGGTCGCGGTCTTGAAGCGGCGAACCACACTCGTCATTCCAGTGGAAGCTGGAATCCATTTTGCTTCTGCAGCGAACGCACGAAGCAACAGCGCAGCTGTGCGGCGGTGGCTGTTCACCACGGTCGCTCCGTTACCCCTCCCGGCCCGAACGCATAGCGTTCGGGCGTTCGAAGGCGCGCGAACCAGTGGTTCGCGAGCAGCGCCTTCTCACCCCCAACCCCTCTCCCGATGGGAGAGGGGCTCAATGCACCGTCATCCCGGCGAAGGCCGGGATCCAGGCCTGTAGCGTGTGGGCACTCCAGGCGTAAGCGAATGACCACTTCGTCATTCAGCGGAAGCTGGAATCCATTGGCTTTTGCTCTTCGACGTACGAGCAACATCGCAGCGCTGTGCGGCAACCGTCGTTCGCCGGTACGGCTTCGTTGCCCCTCCCCGGCCCGAACGCATAGCGTTCGGGCGTTCGAAGGCGCGCGAACCAGTGGTTCGCAAGCTGCGCCTTCTCACCCCCAACCCCTCTCCCGATGGGAGAGGGGCTCAATGCACCGTCATCCCGGCGAAGGCCGGGATCCAGGCCTGTAGCGTGTGGGCACTCCGGGCGAATGACCGCTTTCGTCATTCCAGCGGAAGCTGGAATCCATTTTGCTTTTGCTGTTCGACGTACGAGCAACATCGCAGCGCTGTGCGGCAATCGCCGTTCGCCGGTACAACTCCGTTGGCCCTCACCCCAACCCCTCTCCCGATGGGAGAGGGGCTCAATGCACCGTCATCCCGGCGAAGGCCGGGATCCAGGCCTATAGCGTGTGGGCACTCGGGGCGTAAGCGAATGACCACTTTCGTCATTCCAGCGAAAGCTGGAATCCATTTGGCTTCTGCACCGAACGTACAAAGCAACAGCGCAGCGCTTTGCGGCAGTGGGTGTTCACCGGTATGGCTTCGTTGCCCCTCACCCCAACCCCTCTCCCGGTGGGAGAGGGGCTATAGGTCAATCATTCGCCGCCCGCAGATACTGCGGCGCGTTCGAACTCAGGCGGAAGGACGCGACGGTCTGCATCAGGTCCGATGCCTGTTCCTCCATGCTGCGGGCGGCGGCGGAGGCTTCCTCGACCAGCGCGGCGTTCTGCTGCGTGCTCTGGTCCATGTGCGCGATGGCCTGGTTGATCTGCTCGATGCCGGCGCTCTGCTGTAGCGTCGCGGCGCTGATGTCGCCGATGAGATCGGCCACGCGCTTCACGCTGCCGACGATCTCGTCCATCGTGCGGCCCGCGCTTTCCACCAGTCGCGTGCCGGCGCCGACGCGTTCGACCGAATCGCCGATGAGGTGCTTGATTTCCTTGGCCGCCGTCGCCGAACGTTGCGCGAGCGAGCGCACTTCGCTGGCGACCACCGCGAATCCGCGGCCCTGTTCGCCTGCGCGTGCGGCTTCCACGGCGGCGTTGAGCGCGAGGATGTTCGTCTGGAACGCGATGCCGTCGATCACGCCGATGATGTCGGCGATCTTCTTCGACGACTGGCTGATCTGCGACATGGTGTCGACCACGCCGTGCACCGCATCGCCGCCGCGCGAGGCGATCACGGTGGCCTCGATCGCCAGCTGGTTCGCCTGGCGCGCGTTGTCGGCGGTGTGGCGCACGGTGCTGGTGATCTCGTCCATCGACGAGGCCGTTTCCTCCAGCGACGCCGCCTGCGATTCGGTGCGCTGCGACAGGTCGGTGTTGCCCGCGGCGATCTCGCGCGCGCCCTCGCCGATGGTGTCGGCGGCGACCTTGATCTGGCCGAGGATGCCGGCCATTGCATCGACCAGCGAGTTGATGCCCTCGCACAGCTGCGCGATCGAACCGGTCTTGTCGGCGGTCTCGATGCGGCGCGTGAGGTCGCCGTCCTTCGCCGCGTTCACCACCACGTGCGTCTGCTCGACCGCGCGCTGCAGCGCCTGCGTGTCGCGCACCTGCGCGGTGATGTCGGCGGCGTACTTGACGACCTTGAACGGCTTTCCGTTCATGTCGAAGATCGGGTTGTACGACGCCTGGATCCACACTTCGCGACCGCCCTTGCCGAGGCGGCGATACACGCCGGCGTCGAACTGTCCGCGACCGAGCTTGGTCCAGAACTCGCGGTACCCGGCGCTGTTGCGGTACGACTCCTCGGCGAACATCGAGTGATGCTGGCCGCGCACTTCGTCCAGCGTGTAGCCCGTGGTGGCCAGGAAGTTCTCGTTCGCCGAGAGGATGCGGCCGGTCAGGTCGAATTCGATCACCGCCTGCGACTTGCTGATCGCCGCCAGCTGCCCGGCGAAATCGGCCGCCTGCATCTTCTGCGCGGTGATGTCGGTGGCGAACTTCACGACCTTGCGCGGACGGCCCGCACTGTCGAACACCGGGTTGTACGAAGCCTGGATCCAGATCTCGCGACCGTCCTTGCCGAAACGGCGGTACTGCCCGGCATCGAATTCGCCGCGCGCGAGCTTGGCCCAGAACGCGCGGTATTCGTCGCTGCCTGCGTGCTCGCGGTCGACGAACATCGAGTGATGGCGGCCCTGGATCTCGTCGAGCCGGTAACCGAGCGTGCGCAGGAAGTTCTCGTTGGCGTGCGTGATCGTGCCGTCGAGGTCGAACTCGATGACCGCCTGCACGCGGTCGATCGCGCGGATGCGGCCTTCCATGTCATGGATGCGCGCGTCGTTGGCGGGCGAGGGCGCGCGGGTGGCGGAGAACGCCGAGACGAGGCGACGGAGAAGCGACGGGGCCGCGGGCACGGAAAGCGCTGCCGCGGCGGGCTGGCGATTGGAACGCATGGCGGGTCCTCTTTATTCCATGTGAAACAAATCGAACGCGCCGCAGATCCCATGCGGCGCAGGACATGGCGTTGATTTGTGGACTCACGAAAGATCGCCCTGGGGGCGGCGGACCTTGGGTGGGGCACAACGCGGCTGGCTTGGCGGATTCGCTCCGCCTGGCGTGCTTTTTGGCGTTGTTTTTGTTTTCGGTACTGCGTGATGCGTGATGCTTTGCTGTTCTGTGTCGCTTCGTGCTGTTGCTAAGCCCCTCTCCCGCGTGCGGGAGAGGGGTTGAGGTGAGGGCAATCCAGCGATGTCGTCCTACTCGCCCTCACCCCAGCCCTCTCCCGCAAGCGGGAGAGGGGGCGTTTCGTTTTAATCATCAAGCCGCGTTCGCGTGCGCGACCAGGCCCATCTCGGCGCTGGTCATCAGCTTCTCGATTTCCAGCAGGATCAGCATGCGCTCGCCGTGCGTGCCGATGCCGGTGATGAACTGGCGGTCGATCGTCGCGCCGATTTCCGGCACCGGGCGGATCTGTTCGGATTCCAGGCGGACCACGTCGGAGACGCTGTCCACGACCATGCCCACGACGCGGTCGGCGACGTTGAGCACGATCATCACCGTCAGCGCGTTGTATTCGGCCTTCGCGAGGCGGAACTTCAGGCGCATGTCGATGACCGGCACGATGGTGCCGCGCAGGTTGATCACGCCCTTGATGTACTCGGGCGCGTCGGGGAGGCGGGTGACGGTGTCGTAGCCGCGGATTTCCTGGACTTTCAGGATCTCCACGCCGTACTCCTCCTCGCCCAGTGCGAAGGTGAGGTACTCGTCGGCCGATTCGATGGTGGCGGTGATGTCGTTCATGTGGGTGTCTCGTTCGTATCCGGTTTGCTGCTGTTCGATCACGCCGCCTGCGGCATGCGCTGCGCCTGCACCAGGCCGCCGACGTCGACGATCAGCGCGACGCGGCCGTCGCCCAGGATCGTCGCGCCGGAAATGCCCTGCACGCGGCGGTAATTGGCTTCCAGGTTCTTCACCACGACCTGCTGCTGGCCGAGCAGTTCGTCCACTTCCAGCGACAGGCGCTGGCCGTCGGCTTCCACCACGACCGCGATGCCGTTGCTGGCGTGGGTGCCCGGCTGCGATCCGGACAGTCCGTACTGCGCGGCGAGGTCCACCAGCGGCAGGTAGTCCTCGCGAACGCGCAGCACGCGCGCCTCGCCGGCGATGGTGCGGATGTCGCCCGCGGCCGGCTGCAGCGATTCGATCACCGAATTCAGCGGCAGGATGAACACTTCGCCGCCGACGGCGACGGTCATGCCGTCGAGGATGGCGAGCGTCAGCGGCAGGCGGATCGACACCGTGGTGCCGGTGCCCTTCTTCGAGCGGATCTCGACCTGGCCGCCGAGCGCGGCGATGTTCTTCTTGACCACGTCCATGCCGACGCCGCGACCGGACAGGTCGGTGAGCTGTTCGGCGGTGGAGAAGCCCGGGTGGAACACGAGGTCCCACACCTGCGCGTCGGTGGGATTGTCGCCGATCGGCAGGCCGCGTTCGGCGGCCTTGCGCAGGATGCGTTCGCGATCCAGGCCGCGGCCGTCGTCGGTGATTTCGATGACGATGTGGCCGCCCTGGTGCTGCGCGTTGAGGCTGATCGTGCCGGTTTCGTCCTTGCCGGCCGCGCGGCGGTCGGCGGGCGATTCCAGGCCGTGGTCGATCGAGTTGCGCACCAGGTGCACGAGCGGATCGACGATCTTCTCGATCACGCCCTTGTCCAGTTCGGTCGCTTCACCGCTGGTGCGCAGGCGCACCTTCTTGTCCAGGCGCGCGGCGAGGTCGCGCACCATGCGCGGGAAGCGGCTGAAGGCGAATTCCACCGGCAGCATGCGCACGCCCATCACGGCTTCCTGCAGGTCGCGCGTGTTGCGGTCGAGCAGTTCCAGGCCGGACAGCAGCAGTTCGTTGGCGACCGGATCCAGCTGCGTGGAGCGCTGGCGCAGCATCGCCTGGGTGATGACGAGTTCGCCCACCAGGTTGATCAGCGCATCGACCTTGTTGACGGCGACGCGGATCGAGGTATCGCCGGCGTCGGCGGTCGTGGCCTTGCGCGCGTCGCTGTTCGCGCGCGTGTCGAGCGCGACGACGTTGTCGCTGTCGACCGGTGCCGGCGGCGGCGCGATGGCGGACGTCGCGGGAATGCCTTCGATCGCCAGTTCGCACTGGTCCTCGACCCACGCGAACGCGTCGTCGATGGCGCTGCGCGGCACGCTGCCGGGCAGCATGAGGTCCCACGCGATGTAGGCTTCGTACGGATCGAGTTCGGAGAACTTCGGCAGCGTGTTGTCGAGCGCGGTGACGCCCAGTTCGCCGTGGGCCGGCCAGTTCGCGCAGGATGCGCAGCGGGTCGTTGCCGGACAGGAACAGCGACGGCGCCGGCTTGAAGCCGATGCGCCACTCGGCGATTTCCGGTTCCTTCGATGCGGCCTTCGTCGTGGCGGCGACTTCGCGGCCCATCATCTTCGCCAGGCCGTCGTGCGCGCGCTTGAGACCTTCGGTGTCGATCGCATCGCCGTGTTCGGCGGCGGCGAGCAGGCCGCGCAGCGCATCGCCCGAGACCAGCAGCGCGCCGATGGCGTCGGCGTCGAGCTGGCGGCGGCCGCTGCGCGCTTCGTCCAGCAGCGTTTCCAGCTGGTGCGTCAGTTCGCTGATGGCGGTGAAGCCGAATGTCGCCGCGCCGCCCTTGATTGAATGCGCGGCGCGGAAGACGACGTTGATGGTCTCGCCGTCGGCCGAGCCGGATTCCATCGCGAGCAGGCCCGCCTCCATGGCATCGAGGTTTTCGCGGCTTTCCTCGAAGAAGGCGGCGTGGAAGCGGGTGATGTCCATCGTGACGGCTCGGTTGGTCGGATCAGGCGGAAGGACGGAGACGGATCAGCCCAGGACCTTGCGGACCGTGGCGAGCAGCTGCTCCGGATCGAACGGCTTGACCAGCCAGCCGGTCGCGCCGGCGGCCTTGCCTTCGGCCTTCTTGTCGCCGCCGGATTCGGTGGTGAGCATCAGCAGCGGCGTGAAGCGGTAGTCCGGCAGCTGGCGCAGCTGGCGGATCAGTTCGATGCCGTCCATGCGCGGCATGTTCACGTCGGTCACCACGGCGTCGAAACGCTGGGTCTTGGCGACGTCGAGCGCGGCCTGGCCGTCCTCGGCTTCGCGGACGTTGAAGCCGCCGCCGGTCAGGGCGAAGGCGACCATCTGCCGCATGGAGGTGGAGTCGTCGACGATCAGCAGGTTCTTGGACATCGTGGCCGGCTTCTGTTGGAAGTTGAAAGGAGAGGTGGGGATGGGGTCAGGCGGTCGGCGCGTCGACGCCGAGGCTCTTGGCGAGCGCGAGCTGGCGCGCGGCGTCGGCGAGCACCGGCGATGCGCCGGTCACGACCGTCGCGAGGCCAAGCGCGGCGCGTTCGCGCACGAAGGCATGGAGCATCTGCAGCCCGGCCGTGTGCACGCGCTCGACGGCATCGCCGGTGAGCGACAGCGGTTCGGCGTCCTCCAGGTGCGGGCGCAGCGCGGCCTGCAGGTCGGCGACGTGTTCGATGCCGAGGTCGGAGGGTAGGGACAGTGCGTTCATGGCTGTGTGCGGTTCGCCGTGGTCATTCGAAGGGGATAACGGCGCGGGAAGCGGGGACTTGAGCGGCGGCGTGGCGGGCGTTGTGGCCGGGCTTCGCTGGGCGTCCGTGGGCCGCGGTGTAGCCCCTCTCCCGCTTGCGGGAGAGGGGTTGGGGTGAGGGCAGGCACCCGCTCCGCTCGCCCTCATCCGCCCTTCGGGCACCTTCTCCCGCACGCGGGAGAAGGGAGCAGCAAATGCCTGCCATCACCCAAACAACGCATTCGCATCCAGCAACACCGTCGGCTTCGCCACCACGCGCGCCACGCCGACGATCGCCCGCGACGGCGAGGCCATCAGCGGCGGTTCGATGCGGTCGGGGCCCAGCGTCACGACGTCGTCCACCGCGCTCACCAGCGCGCCGATCAGTTCGTTGTCGCGTTCCACCACGACGATGCGCGCGCGCTCGTCGGGCGTGACGCGACCGGTGCCCAGCCACAGGCCCAGGTCGAACACCGGCACGATGCGGCCGCGCAGGTTCATCGCGCCCAGCACCGACGGCGCGGCGCCGCGCATGGCGACGATCGGCACGGTGCGGCCGACTTCCTGCACGCGCAGCAGTTCGACGGCGTAGCTGTCCTCGCCCACGGCCACGCGCAGCCAGCGGTGCGTGGTCGTCACCGTCGGCATCAGCGCGGGCGGCGTCACTTCGACCGGGCGCAGGCCGCGCGCCTCGGCCGGTGGCATCGCGTTGCGCGGCGCGGCCGGTGCCGGCCGCGGCGCTGCGACAGGCGTCGGCGGCGCGGGCGGCGGCGACGGTTCGGCCATGGCCGCGGCGAAGAGCGGATCGGATTCGAGTTCGGCGAGCAGGCCCGGATCGATGCCCGGAATGTCGGGCCTCGAGGTTTCGTTCGACGCCAGCATCGCGGCGAACAGCGGATCGGAATCCAGTTCGGCCAGCAGGCCCGGATCGATCTGCGGCATCGCGGGCGCGACGTCGTTCGCGACCGCGGGTGGCAGCGCGGCGAACAGGGGGTCGTTGTCGAGCTCGGCGAGCAGGCCCGCGTCGATGAGCGGCACCGCGGACGTTTGGGGTGCTGGCGCCGCGAACAGCGGATCCGAATCCAGCTCCGCCAGCAGGTTCGCATCGATGCCGGGCGGCAGCGCGACCGGTGCCGGAATGTCGGCATCGACCGGATCCAGAGCGGGCTCATCGACCGCCGCCATCACCGGCGCGTTCGCCGCGACGGGCGCGGGCGCGACCGCGTCGACGTTGAGGTCGAGCAGTTCGTCGAGGTAGGCGTCGAGGGCGGGGTGGTTCATGTCAGATGTCCAGCAAAGAGCGCGTCGTCCCCGCGCGGGCGGGGAGCCATGGACGTTGCCCTGCGAATCGCATGCCAGCGGACGGCCATGGGTTCCCGCCTGCGCGGGAACGACGGTGAGGGGTCACGCCGCTTCCTTGTGCTGTTCGCCGGCGGCTTCCTGCTCCAGCAGCCACTTCAGCGCGCGGCGGTACATGTCGACGCCGCGGCCATCCGGCGGCGCGGCCTGCACCAGCGCCGAGGCGTCGCGCAGGCGCGTGTCCATCGGCACGGCATACGGCCAGACGCGGTCGCCGTAGCGGTCCTGCAGCTCGTACAGGCTCGCGACGCCGGTGCGCGTGCGGCGGTCGAACAGCGTCGGCAGCACGTGGCGCGGCAGCGGGCGACGGCGCGAACGCTCGACCATCTCCGCCGTGCGCAGCATGTCGGCCAGGCCGTGCAGCGCGAGCGGGTCGGTCTGCGTCGGCACGATCAGGCGATCGGCCGCTGCCAGCGCGTTGACCATCAGCAGGCCGAGCGTGGGCGGGCAGTCCATCAGCACGTAGTCGTAGACCTCGCGCACGGTGTGCAGCGCGCGACCCAGCGCGAGGCCGAGGCCCGGCTGCGTGGCGCCGCGGCGTTCCAGCGTCGCCAGCGCCGGCTGCGCGGCCACGACCTGGAGGTCGGGCACGTGCGTGTAGCGCGCCAGTTCGAGCAGGCCCACGCCGTTGCCGACGAACAGGTCGTGGGTGCCGGACGGCGGCGGATCGGCGGGGATCTCGAAGGCGCGCGTCAGCGATGCGTGCGGGTCGAGGTCGAGCAGCAGCACGCGGTTTCCCGCCGTGGCAAGCCCGCGTGCGAGGCAAAGCGACGTGGTCGTCTTGCCGACGCCGCCCTTCTGGTTGGCGATAGCCCAGGCGCGCATCAGCCCGCTCCCGGTTGAGTGGTGGAGGAATTGGTTCGTGCCGCCGCGGCGGCGCGTGCGGTGTCGGCGGCGATGCCTTCGTTTCCGGCGGCGTGCGCGCGTGCGGCGGCCGCCGCGGCGCCGGGCGCCTTCACCGCCGGGTAGAGGTCGGCATCGACGCCCGGTGCTTCGTCGGCCGGCTCGTCCATCGCGATGTTTGCCGGGCCGCGGTCTTCGATCGCATCCGGCCCCTGCGGGCTGGCGAGGATCACCAGCAGCACGCGGCGGTTCGCGTTGCGGCCTTCGGGCGTAGCGTTGTCGGCGATCGGCTGGTACTGGCCGTAACCGACCACCGCGAGCCGGCTCGGCGAAATGCCGGCCTGCGACATCACGTGCACGATGCTCGCCGCGCGCGCGGTCGACAGTTCCCAGTTCGACGGGAACTGCGCCGTCGCGATGGGCATGTTGTCGGTGTAACCCTCCACGCGCATCGCGTTGGGTTCGCCGGCCAGCACGGTGGCGATGCGGCGCACGGTGTCCACGGCCTGCGGATTGGGCGCGGCGACGCCGCTGGCGAAGAGGATGTCGCTCTGGATCTCGACTTCCAGGAAGTTGTAGCTGCGGCGCACGGTAACCAGCTTCTGCTTCACCAGTTCCGACAGCGCTTCCTGGATGCGCCGGCCGATCGAATGCAACTGCTCGCCCTGCGCGGATTCGCGCTCTGACACTTCGCGCGCGGCGTCCTTCCCGCTCGCGCCGAAGGTCGGCATGTCCAGCACCTGCTTCATGCGCGGCGAGGCGATGGGCGTGGACGAGGAGGGGCCGGACTTGGAACCTGGCGTCACCAGCGACGGCCGGTCGAACGCCGAACCGCGCAGCTGGTGCATGCCCAGCTGGATCGGCGAGACCGTGCGCGGCGGGCCGCCGAACGCGGAGGACAGCGCATCGGCCAGCACGCGGTACTTGCCCTCGTTGATCGAGGAGATCGCGTACATCACCACGAAGAAGGCCAGCAGCAGCGTGATCAGGTCGCCATAGGGAATGGCCCACGCTTCGTGGTTGGCGTGTTCTTCGTGCTGGTGGCGGCGGCGCCCGGCCATGGCTGTGCGTGCTCCGTCAGACCACGAAGCCGTTGAGGCGCGCTTCGATGTTGCGCGGGTTCTCGCCCTGGGCGATGCCGATGAGGCCTTCGATGATCATCTCGCGCTCGTCGGCCTGCTGGTTCACCAGGCCCTTCAGCTTGGCCGCCATCGGCAGCAGCATCAGGTTCGCCAGGCCAATGCCGTAGATCGTCGCGGTGAACGCGGCGGCGATGCCGTGACCGAGCTTGCTCGGGTCGGCGAGGTTCTTCATCACCGCCATCAGGCCCAGCACCGCGCCGATGATGCCCAGCGTCGGCGAATAGATGCCGGCGCCCTCGAACACCTTCGCCGCGGCGAGGTCGCGCTGCGACTGGCCGTGCAGTTCGATTTCCAGCATCGAGCGGATGTGCTCCGGCTCCACGCCGTCGACGACCATCTGCAGGCCCTTGCGCACGAACGGATCGTCCTGCGCGGCGACTTCGGCCTCCAGGCCCAGCAGGCCCTGGCGGCGCGCGACGGTGGACCACTCGACCAGGCGCGCGATCATCGCCGGGCGATCCTGCACCGGCGGACGGAACACCCAGCGCACGATGTTCAGCGCACGCTTGAACGTCGCCATCGGCGTCTGCACCAGGATCGCGGCGATGGTGCCCAGGATCACGATGACGAACGCCGCCGGCGACCACAGGCCGGACAGGCCCGCACCCTTGAGGATGCTGCCGCCGATCAGCGCCACCAGCGCCAGTACGATGCCTATGAGGCTGAGTCTGTCCATCGTTGGGAACGTCCGTGAAGGGTTGGGCTGTCATTCCCGCGAAGGCGGGAATCCATGGTTCCGGCGTGGCAGCCTCGACGGAGGGCATGCAGCGCCTGCGAGCTGGATCCCCGCCTGCGCGGGGATGACGGCATAAGTCTTGGCTCGGAGCTTGTTCGTCTTAACGGTCCCTGCCCGCACTACTTGAGCCGCGCAGTCCCGTTCTGAGCAGCGCGTCGACATCCAGGATCAGCGCCATGCGGCCGTCGCCGACCAGGCTGGCGCCGGCATAACCGGCCAGGCCGCGCAGCGTGCGGGGCAGGGCCTTGATGACCACTTCCTCGCGACCGCGCACGCGATCGACCGTCAGGCAGAAGCGCGAATCGCCCGACTGCAGCACCACGCAGGTCGTCGCCGCGCCGGGCTGCGGCGCAAGGCCGAGCCAGGTGCGCAGCTCGATGAGCGGCAGGGGCTGGTCGCGCAGGTCGAGCATGCGCTGGCCGTCCACCCACAGCGGTTCGATGCGGTCGTGCGCGAGCACTTCGACCACGCGCACCAGCGGCAGCGCGTAGACGTCTTCTTCCAGTTCGATCAGCAGCGTCGGCAGGATCGCCAGCGTCAGCGGGACGCGGATGGCGAAACGCGAGCCGCGACCGACTTCCGAATGGATCTGCACCTGGCCGGACAGTTCGCGGATCTTCGACTGCACCACGTCCATGCCGACGCCGCGCCCGGACAGGTCGCTGACTTCGCTTCGCGTGGAAAAACCCGCCATGAAAATGAGGTTGAGGCATTCGTCCGAGGTCAGGCGCGCGGCCGCATCGGAATCGATCAGGCCCTTCTTGATCGCGCTGCGGCGGATCTTTTCCGGGTCGATGCCGGCGCCGTCGTCGCTGACCTCGATGGAAACATGGTCGCCTTCCTGCTGCGCCGACAGGCGCACGGTGCCCTGTTCGGGCTTGCCGGCAGCGCGGCGTGCCTCGGGCGATTCGATGCCGTGGTCGATCGCGTTGCGCACCAGGTGCACCAGCGGATCGGCCAGCGCTTCGACGAGGTTGCGGTCCAGTTCGGTCTCGGCGCCGACGATTTCCAGTTCGACCGACTTCTTCACCTGCCGCGCGACGTCGCGCGCGAGTTTCGGGAAGCGCGCGAACACGCGGCCGACCGGCTGCATGCGCACCATCATCACCGCCGACTGCAAGCGCGAAGTGGCGACGTCGAGCGCGGTCACGGCGCGGTCGAGGTCTTCGTCGCGCAGGCGCGGGCGGATGGTCTTGAGGCGATTGCGCGCGAGCACGAGTTCGCCGACGAGATCGACCATCGCGTCCAGGCGGCGCACGTCGACGCGGACGGTGGGATCTTCGGCCTTCGCAGGTGCGTTCGCGGCGGGCGCCTTCGCCTGTCGCGCAGGCGCCGGCGCGGCGGCCGGCTTCGGCGCCGTGCCGGGAGCACCATGCAGCTGGTCGAGCATCGCGTCGAATTCGGCGTCGAGGTCGCCGTGCGCGGGCGCGGCTTTCGCCGGCTTCGGCGACAACGTCGGCATGTGCGTCGCGCCGGCACCGGTGCCGTCGCGCAGCGACTTCAGCAGCGCGGGCGGTGCATGTTCGGGTTCCTCGCCGTTGGAGATGGCGGCGAGCATGTCCACCAGCAGGTCCAGCGACTGCTGCGCGCCGTCGAACGCCTCGGCATCCATCGGCACGGTGCCGTCGCGCGCGACGTTGAGGCGATCCTCCACGGCGTGGCAGATCTCCACCATCGGGCCGAAGTCGAGGAAGCCCGCGCCGCCCTTGATGGTGTGGAAACCGCGGAAGACGGCGTTGAGCGCGTCGCGATCGGTGTGCGCGTGTTCCAGCGCGACCATCTGCTCGCCGAGCTGGTCGAGGATCTCGCGCGCTTCGATCAGGAAGTCGGCGGCGATGTCGTTGGCGATGGCGCTCATGTGGATCTCATTCCAGTTACGTCATTCCCGCGGAAGCGGGAATCCAGTGACTTCGCCCCGGCGCACGCAAGGCGCTGGATTCCCGCCTTCGCGGGAATGACGAGCAGGAGCGAAGGCACTGAGTGCATCTCAAAGCCCCAGCGACGACAGCAGGTCGTTCGCGTCTTCCTGCGTCGCAGGCGTCGGGTCCACGCCCGCCACCGACGGGCCGTAGCCGCGGTTGTTGTGGTTGAGGTGGATCGGCGTCGCCTCGCTGTCGGTGATCTCGCCCAGGCCGGCGTGCACCGCGCGGACGAGTTCGACGACGCGGCGGATGATCTGGCCCGTCAGGTCCTGGTAACCCTGCGCGGCGGTCATCTCCGACATGCGCGAGCGGATCGCGGCGATGGTCGCGGCCTGTTCCTCGGTCGACGCATCCGGCAGCGTGCCCAGCAGCACGCCGCATTCCTGGATGAGGTCGAGCGTGCGGTGGCTCGCGTCCTCGCTCACGTGCACGACGTGCTCGAGGCGCGCGCAGGCTTCGGGCAGCGAGGCGTTCGGGTTCGCGCTGCCATTGCCGAGCGCGGTGTCGAGCTCGCGCGCGAGCTTGGCCAGGCCCTGCACCAGCGGCTGGCTGCGCCACTGGATCAGCGCGTCGACGTTGCTGCGCCAGCCGGCGAGGTCGTCGTGTTCCAGCGCCCACAGCGCCGCATGCAGGCGGCCGATGACGGCCTGCCTGTCTTCACCGCCGAGCGCCTTCTCGCAGGAGGGCGCGTCGATCACGCGGCCGCTCCCAGGCGTTCGAACACCTTGTTGAGCTTGTCTTCCAGCGTGGCGGCGGTGAAGGGCTTGATGACGTAGCCGTTCACGCCGGCCTGCGCGGCTTCGATGATCTGCTCGCGCTTGGCTTCGGCGGTGACCATCAGCACCGGGATCTTCGCCAGCGACGCGTCGGCGCGGATCGCCTTGAGCAGGTCGATGCCCGGCATGCCCGGCATGTTCCAGTCGGTCACGACCAGGTCGTACGGCGCCTTCTTCAGTTCCACCAGCGCGGTCATGCCGTCGTCGGCTTCGGCGGTGTTGAAGAAGCCCAGGTCGTTGAGCAGGTTCTTGACGATGCGGCGCATGGTCGAGAAGTCGTCGACGATGAGGATGCGGATGTTCTTGTCCATGTGGGCTTGCTCGTTACGAAGGTGGAAATCAGAGGGGCGAACTCCCTCCCCTGCGTGCAGGGGAGGGTTGGGGAGGGGTGAAGTGCACAGCGCCGCTCCATCCGGTGCAGTGCCTGTGCCCGGCGCTGGCGCGCCGCTTACCCCCTCCCAACCTCCCCCTGCACGCAGGGGGAGGGGCGAAAACCATCAAAACTCGTCGTCGTCGTCGTTGTGCGAGCCGCGCCATTCGCCCAGTCGCGAACGCAGGCGCAACATCGCCTGGCCGTGGATCTGGCAGACGCGCGATTCGGAAACGTTGAGCACCGCGCCGATCTCGCGAAGGTTCAGTTCCTGCTCGTAGTACAGCGACAGCACCAGCTGCTCGCGCTCGGGCAGGTTGCCGATGGCGGCGCCGAGCGCCTGCTTGAAGGCGACCTGTTCGAACTCGCGCGCGGGCGTCGCACCGGCGTGGCCGCCCAGGTGCGGTTCGCCGTCGTGTTCGTCGACGTGCGCTTCCAGGCTGATCAGCTGGCCGCGCGCGGCGTCCTCGAGCATGCGGTGGTATTCGTCGAGCGGAACGGCGAGCCGGGTGGCCACTTCCTGCGCGGTCGCGGCGCGGCCGGTGCTCTGCTCGACCTCGCGCGTGGCCGCGACGACGTCGCGATAACGGCGATGCACCGAGCGCGGCACCCAGTCGCCACGGCGGATCTCGTCGATCATCGCGCCGCGGATGCGGATGGACGCGTACGTCTCGAACGCGGCGCCCTGGTCGGCCTGGAAATTGCGGGCGGCGTCGATCAGGCCGAGCATGCCGGCCTGGATCAGGTCGTCGATCTCGACGCTGGCGGGCAGTCGCGCGGCGAGGTGGTGCGCGATGCGGCGCACCAGTTCGCCATGCTTCTCGACGACTTCCGTCGCGTTGACCGTGTCGGCCGCGCGCTGGGTCGCCTTGTAGTGCTGGGCGGCGGCGTTCATGCGACGGCGCTCCTCAACGGATCGTTGGTGCTGGCGGCGCTGGCGCCGTGGGCGACGAGGCGCTCCATGAAGAACTCCACGCCGCCGCGCGGGCCGACCGGCGACTGCCAGCTGTTGGCGCGGCGCGCGATGTCGCGGAAGGCCAGCGCCGACGGGCAGCCCGGGAAGGCTTCGACGACGGCTTCCTGGCGCTGGATCGCGCGGCGCAGCCATTCGTCGCGCGGCACCGCGCCGAGGTAATGCAGCGTGACGTCGAGGAAGCGCGCGCTGACGCGTTCGAGCTTCTCGAACAGCTGCTTGCCCTCGATGGCGTTGTTGACCTGGTTGGCGAGCACCTGCACGCGGGTCACGCCGCGCTCGCGGCTGAGCACCTTGATCAGCGCGTAGGCGTCGGTGACCGAGGCCGGTTCGTCGCAGACCACCACGATCACGTCCTGCGCGGCCTGGCAGAAGGTGAGCACGCTGTCGGAGATGCCGGCGGCGTTGTCGACCACCATCGCGTCCAGCGGCAGGTCGAGCTGGCAGAAGGCGTGCACCAGGCCGATGTGCTGCTGCGGGAGCAGTTCGGTCATGTGGCGCTTGCCCGATGCGGCCGGCACGACCCAGAGGCCGCGCGGGCCTTCCAGCAGCGTGTCCTGCAGCTCGCAGCGGCCGGCGAAGACGTCGGCGAGCGTGAACTGCGGCGACAGGCCGAGCATCACGTCGACGTTCGCAAGGCCCAGGTCGGTGTCCAGCAGCAGCGTGCGCTGGCCGGCGTGGACCAGCGCCATGGCGAGGTTCACCGATACCGAGGTCTTGCCGACGCCGCCCTTGCCGCTGGCCACGGCGATCACGCGCACGGGCGGGCGTGCGGTGCCGTTGGCGGCGGGAATGGCGTTGATATCAGCTGGCGAATGCATGTCGGTCCTCGGTGGGGAGGGTCACGGGGCGGGGCTTGAGTTGCGTCAGTTCGAGAGACCCGAGGGGGTTATCGGCAGCACGTCGCACTTTCTCGAGGGTCGAAACCAGACGAGTTGCGTCGGCGGCGGCGATGTCCGTCGGGACGGCCTGTCCGTCGGTGGTGTAGGCCAGGCTCAGGCCCTGCTGGACCAGCACCGACAGGGGCGAACCCAGGCGGCCGGTCTCGTCGAGCTTGGTCAGCACCACGCCTTCCGGCGAGGCCGGGCGGTAGCGGCGGACCACTTCGCCCAGGTCGTGGGCGTTGGTGTTGGCGGGCAGGACCAGCAGGCTGCGCACGCGCTTGGCGGCGCGCAGCCAGAGGATCTGGCCGAGCAGGGCGCGGTCGCGCAGGCCGTGGCCGGCGGTATCGACCAGCACCAGCGGGTAGTCGGCCAGCTGGTCGAGCGCGTCGTTCAGCGCCTCCGGGCCGGCGGCTTCGCACACGGTCACGCCGAGGCGGCGGCCGAGGATGTGCAGCTGTTCCGTCGCGCCGGGGCGTTCGGTGTCGGTGGTCACCAGGGCGACGTCGCGTGCGCGGTGGCGCTGGGCGAAGCGCGCGGCGAGCTTGGCCGCGGTGGTCGTCTTACCGGCGCCGGTCGGGCCGACCAGGGCGATCACGCCGCCGTCGTCGATGGGTTCGTGGCGGGCGACGGAAATCGCGCGCGCCAGTTCTTCCAGCATCGGTTCGCGCACCTGCGCCGGATCGAGTCGGGCGTCGATGCGGCCGGCGATCGTCTGCGCCAGATTTTCGTCGCAGCCGTACCCGACCAGCATGTCGAACGCCGCCGCACGCGCCGGCGAACCGCGCAGGCGCTCGACGGTGAGCTGCCCGAGTTCGCGCTCGATCAGCGCGCGCATCGTCGCCAGTTCGTCGCGCATGGCGATGAAGGACGGATCGCGCTGGTCGGCAACGGCGTGGAGGTGCGTCGGGGCTGCTTCAGCCCCTCTCCCCTCGGGAGAGGGGTTGGGGTGAGGGGCAACGGAGTGGGTCGTCAGCAGATCGACGTAAGAGGCAGAACCCCCAGCGGCAGCGTTGTCCGCGGCCTGATGGCTGCCTTCTTCCTTCATGTCCAAAGAGGGAAGCGAAGCCTCATCGCTCCACAGATCCGCCAGGCTGCGATATTCGTGCGCCGGGTCGGCCGCTGCGACCTGCGTCGCGGAAAGCGCGGCCGGCACTTCAAACTCCGCCGCCTGCGCCGATAGAGAGGGTGCAGCGTCACCGATCACGACCGCAGCCGTGGGCGCGACCCGTGTCGGATCGGTGACGCTGTCCCTTGTTGCTTCTTGTGCGACCGCGGCCTGCGCAAGCGCAGCCACCGTCGCCTCGAACTTTTCGCCCTGCGGAATCAGTGCGGCCATCATCGCGTCGAAGCGCGAGGTGTCCGGCGGCGGCAGCGATGCCGCGACCCGCGTTTCGTCCTTCGGTGCGCGCGGCGCGGTCGGCACCGGCGTGCCGTCGCCGATGGCGAACACGGCGCGGCCGCGGATCGGCGACTCGGCGACCTTGGCCTTCGCCTTGGCCGACAGCGCGACCACGGCCGGTTCCTCGCGTTCGACTTCCACGCGCGTGGCGTGCGCGGGTTCGGATTGCGTCATCTCGATGCGCTCCACGGTGGCGCGGGTGTCGGCCTGCTGCGTTGCGTCGGTGGCCGGCGCGTCGTTCGACGGCGCCGTCCACGCGGCCTTGGATTTCGACGGCTTGGTGAGCAGTGCGGCGAGCGAACCGAAGCGGGTCTTCTCTTCGGTGTTCGCGGCCGCGCGCAGCGCTTCGGCCTCGCTGGAGATGGACGCGCGCGACGCATCCATCGCCGGCTGCGACGTGCGCATCGTCGGCACCGCGGCCACCGTCGCCGGCGTGACCGGCGAGGCCACCGGCGACGGCGCGGCCGGCATCGACGGCAGCGCGGCGCGCAGGGCCTGCTGCGCCAGCGATTCGTCGTAGTCGGTGGCCGCGACGATCTCGATACCGTCCTCGGTCGGACGGTTCGACAGGATCACCGCGTCGGGACCCTGTTCGTCGCGCACCATGCGCAGCGCGGTGCGCATGTCGGGAGCGGTGAAACGTTTGATTCGCATGGTGGGAGGCCGTGATTCGTGATTAGTGATTCGTGATTCGCAAAAGCATTGGGTGACTGCAGCGGTGATGCGCTTCGTAACCTGTGAGTCATCGGCGTTTGCTTCTGACGAATCACAAATCCCGAATCACGAATCACGGCTCAAACTCACCCGACCGCCCCCACCAACCGCAACCGCTTGTCCTCCGGCACCTCGCCGTAGGCCAACACGGTCAGCGCGGGGACGCTGTGCCGCACGAGCCGGGCGATCGCCGAACGAATCCCGCCTGGGACCAGCAGCACCGCGGGTTCGCCGCGGCCTTCCTGGCGGGTGACGCACTCGCTGAGGTTCTGATGCAGACGCTCGGCGAGTCCGGGTTCCAGCGCGGCGCCCTGGCCGCTGACGGAGTCCTGCAATACCCGTTCCAGAGCCGGCGCCAAGGTATAGACGGGCAGCTCGGCGCCCAGTCCGTTGAGTTCCTGCACGATGAAGCGGCCCAGCGCCGTGCGGACGGCGGCCGTCAGCAGCGCCGGGTCCTGCGTGTGCGGACCATGCTCCAGCAGCGCCTCGACGATCTGCCGCAGCTGGCGCACCGGCACGCGTTCGGCCAGCAGCGACTGCAGCACGCGCACGATCGTCGACAGCGGCAGCAGCTTCGGCGTCAGGTCTTCGACCAGGCGCGGCGAGGCCTTGGCGAGCGTGGCGAGCAGCTGCTGCACCTCCTCGTGGCCGAGCAGCTCGGCGGCGCGCTCGCGCACCAGGTGCGAGAGGTGCGTGGCGACCACGGTGGCGGCATCGACGACGGTGTAGCCCAGCGATTCGGCCTGCGCGCGCTGGCTCGGCTGGATCCACACCGCGTCCAGTCCGAACGCCGGATCCTTGCCGGGAATGCCTTCGATCTTTCCGTACACATGGCCCGGGTCGAGCGCGAGGTGGCGATCAGGTTGAATCTCGCCGCTGGCGATCGGCACGCCGTGCACCAGCACGCGGTACGTGCCCGGCGCGAGCTCGAGGTTGTCGCGCACGTGAACGGCGGGAATCAGGAACCCCAGGTCCTGCGTGAGCTTGCGGCGCACACCCTTCAGGCGCGCCAGCAGTTCGCCGCCCTGGTGCTTGTCGACCAGCGCGATCAGGCGGTAGCCGACTTCGAGCCCCAGCGGCTCGACCGGACGCAGTTCGTCCCAGCTCAGCTCGGGCTGCGCGGCGGCGGTGGCAGCCGCTTCGGCTTCGGGCGTGTCTTCCTTCGGCGCGAGCGCGCGCTTGTGCATCTTCCACGCGGCAAAGCCGAGCAGCGCCGCCAGCGTCAGGAAGGGCAGGTTCGGCATGCCGGGCACGATGCCGACCAGCCCGAGCAGCGCGGCCGAGACCGCCAGCGCACGCGGATGCAGCACCTGCGTGGTGACCGCCTGGCCCATTTCCTGCTCGCGCGTGGCGCGCGTGACGAGCATCGCGACCGCGGTGGAGATCAGCAGCGCCGGCAGCTGGGCGACCAGGCCGTCGCCGATGGCGAGCAATACGTAGGTGGTGCCGGCGTCCTTCAGCGCCATGTCGTGCTGGAGCACGCCGATCAGCACGCCGCCGATGATGTTGATCGCCAGGATCAGCAGGCCGGCGATGGCGTCGCCGCGCACGAACTTGCTGGCACCGTCCATCGAACCGTAGAAGTCCGCTTCGGCGCGCACTTCCTCGCGGCGCAGCTTGGCGTCCTCGCGCGACAGCAGGCCGGCGTTGAGGTCGGCGTCGATCGCCATCTGCTTGCCGGGCAGGGCGTCGAGGATGAAGCGCGCCGACACTTCCGAGATGCGCCCGGCGCCCTTGGTGACGACGACGAAGTTGACGATGGTCAGGATCGCGAAGACCACGATGCCGACCGCGAAGCTGCCGCCGATGACGAACTGGCCGAAGGATTCGATGACGTGGCCCGCCGCCGCCGGGCCCTGGTGGCCGTGCAGCAGCACCACGCGGGTGGAGGCCACGTTCAGCGCCAGGCGCAGCAGCGTGACCAGCAGCAGGACGCTGGGGAAGATCGAGAACTCCAGCGGCCGCCGGACGTACACCACCGCCAGCAGCACCACCAGCGACATGGCGATGTTGATGGTGAACAGCGCATCCAGCACCAGCGGCGACAGCGGGACGATGACCATCGCCAGCATGGCGAGGACGACGATGGGCGTGGCCAGGCCGCTCTTCACGGCGTGGCCCATGCTGGAGAGGGACAAACCTCCGCCGGAAGCCTGACTGCTCATGCTGTCGGGTCTTTGACGGTGGAGTCACCGTCCGCCAGGCCCTTTTCGACAGACACATCGCCCAGCGTGGGCATCGGCCCATGCGCCGGGTGCCAGCGCTTGAGCTGGTAGACGTAGGACAGCACCTGCGCGACGGCGGCGTAGAGCTTCACCGGGATCTCCTGGTCGATCTGCGCATGCCGATACAAGGCGCGTGCCAGCGGCGGCGCCTCGATGATCGAGACGCGGTGCTTGCCGGCGACGTCGCGGATCGCCAGGGCGATCTCGTCCACGCCCTTGGCCACAACCTTGGGCGCGCGCATCTTCCCGGCCTCGTATTTGAGGGCGACGGCGTAGTGGGTCGGGTTGGTGACCACCACGTCGGCGGTGGGCACGGCTTCCATCTGCTGGCGGCGCGACAGCTGCGCGGCGATCTGGCGCACGCGCGCCTTCACTTCCGGGTTGCCTTCGCTTTCCTTGTACTCGTCGCGCAGCTCCTGCTTGCTCATCTTCAGGCGGTTGCGGTACGACCAGTGCTGCCACGGCACGTCGATCAGCGCGAGCAGGCCCAGCGCGCCGACCATCGCAATCACCGCCTTGGTGATCAGCGACAGCCCGACGGCCACGCCTTCATGCAGCGACATGCCGGCCATGTCGGTGAGGTGGCGGAACGCCCCCCACACGACCATGCCGGCGAGCCCGCCGATCAGCAGGACGCGCAGCACCGAGCGCACCAGCTCGGCGAGGCTTTCCTTGCCGTACATGCGCTTGAAGCCGTTCATGGGGCTCAGGCGCGCGAAATCCGGCGCCAGCGACTTGCTGGCGAAACGCAGCCCGCCCATCACCATCGGTGCGATGAAGCAGGCGCCCAGCGCGGCGAGCAACACCGGCAGCATGGGCTTCAACAAACCCAGCAACAGCGAGGCGGCGTGCGGAACGAGGCGGTCCGGCTGGTCGAGGATCGCCGGATCGATGGTGAGCGCCTGCCGCAGCCAGTCCTGCGATGCGCTGCCGATGCCCGAGCCGGTCGCCACCAGCGCCATCGCCGCGCAGCCCAGCACCGCCACGTTGCCCAGTTCGCGCGATCGCGGGACGTCGCCGCGTTCGCGCGCCTCGCGCAATCGTTTCTCTGATGGCTGTTCGGTCTTGTCTTCCTGGTCTTCGCTGGACACGGTGCGCTTCCGTTAACCGTCATCCCCGCGAACGCGGGGACCCAGCGACGTTCAGTCCATCAGAAGCGAAGGCGCTGGGTTCCCGCTTTCGCGGGAATGACGAAAATCTTCGTCATGCGGTGACTGCGCGTGCCGCCTCGAAGGCGGAATCGAACAGACGCTCCACCGGACCCTGCATCTCGCGTGCCAGCAGCATCAGCAGCACCAGGCCCACCAGCAGCGCGACCGGAAGGCCCAGCTGCACCGGGTTGAGCTGCGGCGCCGCGCGGGCCAGCACGCCGAAGGCGAGGTTCACCGCGAGCATCGCCACGATCACCGGCAGCGCCAGCAGCAGGCCGGCCTGCAAGGCGGCGGTGAAGAACGTCGGCACCACCGACAGGAACTGCTGCACGTCGGGAATCGGCGTGCCAAGCGGCAGCGCGTGGTAGCTGTCCAGCAGCAGCCGCACCAGCGCCAGGTGCGCGTCGAAGGCGAAGAACAGCAGCCCGAAGACGAGGTAGAACCACTGCGACAGCACCGGCGAGGACGCACCGGACAGCGGATCGGCCATCGTCGCGAACGACAGGCCCATGCCTTGCGATACCAGTTCGCCGGCGAACTGCCCGGCTTCGAACGCGAGCCGCAGCACGGTGCCGATCGCAAGGCCGACGGCGAATTCGCGCACGACCGTCAGTACCGTGGCGGCATCCACGCCCGCCGCCGGCGGCGTGGGCAGCAGCGCCGACAGCGCGCCCGACAGCGCCAGCGTGATCATCAGCCGCGCGCGCATCGGCACGCCGCGCCCGCCGATCATCGGCATCGCCTGCATCGCCGCGCCGATGCGGATGGCGTGCCACAGCACCGTGGCGAGCATGCCGAACAGGTTGAGGCCGTCGATGACGGTGGCGGAGGTGGGTTCCATCAGGGCACCTGCCGCAGGTCCGGCATTGCCTTCCGAGCCGTCATTCCCGCGAAGGCGGGAATCCATGTCTCAGCCGCATCAGGCCTGACGTAGGCGGTGACACGTCGGATGGATGGATGTTCGGCTTCGCCGAAGTGAAGCGCGAGCCCGCCTGCGCGGGAATGACGAGCAAGAGCATCACGCCTCACCGCCATCACCCCACGATGTGCGGAATGCGATGAAACAGATCCGTCGTGAACCCGACGAGCTTTCCGAGCAGGAAGTTGCCCGTCAGCGCCAGCGTCGCCACCAGCGCGATGGCCTTCACGACGAAACCGATCGTCGGTTCGTTGAGCTGCGTGGCAGCCTGCACGATGCCGACGACCACGCCGACCACGAGCACCGCGATCAGCGGCGGCGCGCCGAGCAGCAGCGCCATCTGCAGGCCGCGGCCGATTTCGGTGAGTGCGGTTTCGGGCGTCATGGCGGCGCCCTCAGACCGGGTTGAACGAGGCGGCGAGCGAGCCCACCACCAGCACCCAGCCGTCCACCAGCACGAACAGCAGGATCTTGAACGGCGCCGAGATCAGCATCGGCGAGAGCATCATCATGCCCATCGACATCAGCACGCTCGCCACGACCAGGTCGATGATCACGAAGGGGATGTAGATCAGGAACGCGATCTCGAACGCGGTCTTCAGCTCGCTGGTGAGGAAGGACGCGGCGAGCACGCTGAACGGCACGTCCTGCGGCGTCGCGTACGGGCCGCTGTTGGACAGCCCGGCGAAAGTCATCAGGTCGTTCTCGCGGATCTGCGCGAGCATGAAGCCGCGGAACGGCTCCGACGCGGCGGTCCACGCGCTGCGGAAATCCATCTGGTCGTTGAGATACGGCGCGATGCCCGCGGCCCAGGCCTGGTCGAACACCGGCATCATCACCATCGCGGTGAGGAACAGCGCCAGCGCGAGCAGTACCTGGTTGCTCGGCGTCTGCCCGGTGCCCAGCGCCTGACGCAGCAGGCCCAGCACGATGATGATGCGCGTGAACGCAGTGAGCCCGAGCAGCGCCGCCGGCAGCAGCGTGATGCCGGTCATCAGCAGCAGCACCTGCATCGGCATGCTGACCGGCTCGCCACCGACCTTGCCGACGGTGACCGACGGCAGCGGCTTGTTCAGCGAGGGCAGGCCCGGTGCGGACAGCAGCGCGGTGGGTTGTGCGGTCGCCTGCGCGGCGACGGGGTCGGGGAGGGCCTGGGCGTTGGCGGGGCCGGTCATGACCAGCGTGCCCAACACCAGCAACGCGATTGCAAACGCGTGGGTCGCCAGCAACAAGCGCTTGCGCACCATAGCTGTCATTCCCGCGAAGGCGGGAATCCATCTGTCGGTGGCAGCACGCTCCACGAAAGACGTGATACCTCGGATGGTTGGATATTCGGCTTCGCCGAAGTGGAGCGCGAGCCCGCCTTCGCGGGAATGACAGCTCAAAGCGGAGGAACGGTCGGGCGTCACGGCTTCTTCCCAAGATGCTTGGCCAGCAGCTGCGCGAAAGGCGTCGCGAGGTTCTGCAGGTTGGGCGTTCCCTGCGAAGGTTGTGCCACGGGGAGCGGTTCGCTGAGCGTGTGCAGCGTCGTCATGCCGTTCTGGCCGACGCCGAGCAGCAACTGCGTGCCGCCCACGTCCACCACGACGACGCGATCGCGCGGTCCGAGGCTGAGCGAGCCGACCACGCGCAGGCCGTTGCCGCCGGCCACGCGACCGAAACCCGGCATGCGTTTGGCGAGCCAGCCGAGTCCAAGGATCAGCGAGACGACCAGGATCAGCGCGAACACCGCGCCGCCGACGCCGGGGCCCTCGGCGGGCTTGGCGAAGGCTTGCGGTTTGGTGGGCTGGCCCACGGTTGCGGTGTGCGCGGTCGCGGGCTTTTTCAGGACCTGCGCGGCCGTGGGTGCGGCTTGCGGTTCTGCCGGATTCGACGCGACGGCTCCGCTCGTGCCCTCACCCTGGCCCTCTGCCGCAGGCGCGGGAGCGGGGGCAGGAGCGGGGGCAGGAGCAGCGGCCTCGACCGTGTTCACCGTCGTGCCGATCACGATGTCGGAGCTGGAGCCAAGCCCCTCTCCCGCCTGCGGGAGCGGGGCTGGGGTGAGGGCCACCGCGGCGGCCGCCTCGACAGAACCCGAACCGCTCATCGCAGCCTCTTGATCCGTTCCGCCGGGCTGACGACGTCGGTCAGGCGCACGCCGAAGCGGTCGTTCACCACCACCACTTCGCCCTGCGCGATCAGCGTGCCGTTGACGTACAGGTCCAGCGGTTCACCGGCGGCGCGCTCCAGTTCCACGACCGAACCCTGGTTGAGCTGCAGCAGGTTGCGGATCGGGATGCGCGCGCGGCCGACTTCCAGCGACAGCGTCACCGGCACGTCGAGGATCACGTCCAGGTTGAGGTCGCTCGTCAGGCCGCCGGTTTCGGCGGTGAGCGGATCGAACGCGGCGCGTGCGGCGGAATCTTGGTTGTTCATCGGCATCAGGCCTGGGTGAGCGCGGTGTGGACCGCGATGGAATCGGGATTGGTCGGATCGAACACCGGCTTCTCGCGCACGGCGTGCACGGCGTTGACCTTGATGGCGTTGCGGCCGTTGTGCGTACCGAATTCGCCGGAGAACAGCGGCATCTGCTCGACCTTCAGCGTGGCCGTGCCGGGGATCTCGATCGGGATCACGTCGCCCACGCGCAGGCGGCAGAGGTCGCGCAGGCTGATCGAGCGCTGCGCCAGCACGCTGGACAGCTCGATCTCCGCGTCGTGCAGCTGCGAGCGCAGCGCGACCGTCCAGCTTTCGTCGCGTTCGATGCGGTCGCTCTGCACGCCGGCGTCGAGCTGCTCGCGGATCGGTTCGAGCATCGCGTACGGGAAGGAGACGTGGAACTCGCCGCCGCCGCCTTCCAGTTCGACGTGGAAGCGGCACACCACGATGTATTCGCGCGGGCTGATGATGTTGGCGAAGTGCGGGTTCACCTCGGAATTGAGGTATTCGAACTCCACCGGCATCACCGGCGCCCACGCGTCCACCAGGTCGGCGAAGGTCTGCTTGAGCAGCAGCTGGATCACGCGCATCTCGGTGGGCGTGAACTCGCGGCCTTCGATGCGCGTGTGGTACTTGCCCGAGCCGCCGAAGAAGTTGTCCACCACGGTGAACACCAGGCGCGGTTCGAACATCACCAGCGCCGTGCCGCGCAGCGGCTTCATCTTCACCAGGTTGAGGTTGGTCGGCACCTGCAGCGAGTGCATGTACTCGCCGAAGCGGATCAGGTCGATGCCGCGCACCGACAGGTCGGCCGAACGCCGCAGCAGGTTGAACAGGCCGATGCGCCAGGTGCGCGCGAAGCGCTCGTTGATCATCTCCAGCGTCGGCAGCTTGCCGCGGACGATGCGGTCCTGGCTGGCGAAGTCGTAATTGCGTGCCTCGCCCGGCGCCGGCGGCGGCTCGGTCTCGACCGCGCCGCTGTCCACGCCGTGGAGCAGGGCGTCGATCTCGTCCTGTGAAAGCAGGTCGGTCATCATCGAAATCGCGCTCCGGCGCTGTTTACTGCGTGACCAGGCTGGTGAAGAACACGGCTTCGACCTTGTCGGGCGCGCGTTCGGCCTTCAGCACGTTGCGTACTTCGGCCAGCGCCTGCTGCTGCAGGCGTTCCTTGGCCGAGCGCTGCGCGAGCTGCGCGGCGGTCTGCTGCCCGAACAGGAGCAGCAGGCGGTTGCGGATGGCCGGCGTGTGCAGTTCGAGCGCGGCGCCGGTGGCTTCATCGCGCGTCATCACCTGCACGTCGGCCTGCAGGTAGCGCACCGAGGAGGTGTCGGCGAGGTTCACCACGAACGCCGGCTCCAGCGCGTAGTAGCGCGCCGGCTGCGTGGCGGCGGATTCGGGCTTGTCGGCGGCATGCGCTTCGCCGCCGCGGCCCTGCAGGAACCAGAACGCACCGGCACCGGCCAGGCCGATCGCCAGAAGGGCGATCAGGATCCACAGCGCGAGGTTGTTGCTCTTGGGCGCGGGCGGAGCGGCTTGGGCGGCAGGCTTGGACATTGCGGTGGAACTCGGCGAATGGGGATGCCGGGTCCGTGCAAGGGGTGTGCCGGTGGGTTTGATGCAGGCGCGTTCCGCACCCTGCCAGTCGCCCCTGCGGGTCTAGCCCCTCTCCCGCTCGCGGGAGAGGGGTTGGGGTGAGGGTCGGCGTAGTGGCGACGCCACACTTCGCGCGGTTTTGGCCCCTCTCCCATCGGGAGAGGGGTTGGGGTGAGGGTCGGCGGAGGGGGGGGGACGGCGCAGGTCGTTGTTGCCTGCTTCTGCGCTTCAGAAGCAAAGAACCTAGCGCTGCAATGCACCGCCTCGCCAGCGCTGCGGCTTCGTTGCCCCTCCCCGGCCCGAACGCATAGCGTTCGGGCGTTCGAAGGCGCGCGAACCAGTGGTTCGCAAGCAGCGCCTTCTCACCCCCAACCCCTCTCCCGCGGGGAGAGGGGCTCAAGAGCGCCGGGCTTTTGACGCAAGGCGAGCGTCAGACTCCCGACAGCCCCTCGCGACCCCCTACGCGTACTCGTCCAGCAACCCCCGCGACGCGCGCACCGCCGGGCCGCGCGACCAGCCGGCGTCGTTCGCCGCCTCGCCACGCTCGTTCGAACCGACGAACGAAGCCGCCTGCCCGTTCGACTGCTGCTGCGCCTGGCGCTGCCCCACGTCGGCCTGGCCGAGCTGCAGACCCTGCTGGCCGAGCATGTCCTTCAGGCGCGGCAGGCTGGATTCCAGCGCGTGGCGCACGTCGGGCTGGGCGCTGTGGAATTCGGCGTTCACCCGGTTGCCGTCCAGTTGCAGGCGCACGTCGATCGCGCCGAGGTGATCAGGCGTGATGCGGATTTCGGCATGGCCGATCTTCTGGTCGGCCAGCCACGCGATGCGCGAGGAGAAGCCGTCGTCGAAACCGTTGTCCAGCGGAATCGGCGTGTTCGCCTGGACCGCCGCCGCGACACCGCGCGGAAGCGGATGGTTCGTCATCGTCGATACCGACGGCAGCGACGCGGACGTCGAAGCCGTATCGCCGATGCCGATCGAATCCAGCGCGGCGGTATCGGTAGCGCCCGAGGTCTTCGTGTCCGCCGAAGCGGCCGCGCCCATCGCCATCGCGAACGCCGCCGTGGCGTCGCCATCGGTCGGCGCAGCAGTCGCGGCTTGCGTGCCGGGCAGCGTCGGCAGGACCGGCGCGGTGGCATTGCCGCCGCGCGGATCGGAAGCCGTCGCCACGGCAACGTCACGCAGCAGGCCGGGCGGCTGCGCTTCGGGGGCAACGGCGAACGACGTCGCGGCGGCACCCGTGCTGGCGCCCGCCAGCCCGTTGAGCAGCGCCAGCATCTGTTCGGGAAGCGCCGGCGTCGTCGCATCGCCGGGCGCGGCCGTCGGAGCGGTCGAGGTCGTGTCGCTGGCGGCCGTGGCGTCTTCCGAAGCGGTCGCAGCGGGGTCGGACCCGGAACCGCCATCGCTCGCGTCGCGCGGTGCATCGTCCCTGGACTCGGCACGCGCGGTCTCGCGCGACGCGTCGTTCGATTTCGTCTCGTTGGACTTTGTTTCGGACGACTTCGATTCCTCCGACGCACGCGGCGATTCCGCATCGCGCGGTGACGCGTCCTTCGCCTTCGCCTGCGTGGACGCATTCGGCGATTCGTTCATGCGCGGCGCCGTGTTCGACGCGCGCGAACCCTGGGCCTGCAGCATCCGGTCGAATCCGCCCGACGAAGCTACGCCGTCATGCGCGTTCGAAGAACGCGAGGCATCCGGAGTCGTGTTGCGCGCCGGATTCGCGCGCTGCCCGCCGAAGAGGGCGTCGAACGCCTGCATCACTCCGCTCCGTCGCTGCCGTTGGTGCGGCGGCGGCCGCCGAGGTCGTCGAGTTCGCGCTGCACGCGCTGTTCGGCCACGCGCGATTCCTGCGCGCGGTAGCTGTCGGCCAGCTTTTCCAGCACCTTGTTGTCGCGGCTGGCGAGCATCAGGCGCGTGCGTTCGACGTCGCGGTTCTGGCGGCTGGAATCGACGATGCGCGTCTGCTGGTCCACGGCGGTTTCGAGCTTGGCGCGGAACGCGATGCGGTTGGCGAGCAGCGCCGGGGCGATGGTCGCCTCGCTGGGCGTGATCGCGTATTCCTCGGCGTAGCGGCGCAGCGCGTCCAGGCGCTGTTCCTGTTCGGCCAGCTGGCGGTCGCGCTCGGCGACGTCGCGCGCGGCGGCGTCCTGGCGCTGCTGCATCAGGTTCAGGAGCGGATCGAGGCGTTGGGAGCGGGTCATGCAGTCTCCATTGGTCGGGCGACAACGGGTTCTCGGACATCGTCGAGCAGGCGGGCGAGCGCGTCGCGGCTGGCGGCGACATCCGACGCCTCGCTCACGTCCTGGCCCAGGAAATTCAGGATCGCCGGCCAGCGCGCCAGCGCTTCGTCGACGACCGGGTCGTTGCCGCGCTGGTAGGCGCCGATCGCGATGAGGTCGCGCTGCGCGTTGTAGGCGGACATCAGGCGCTTGAGCTTGCGGATGCGCTCGCGCCACGGTGCGTCGGTGATGTCCTGCATCACGCGGCTGACCGAGACTTCCACGTCGATCGCCGGGTACTGGCCGGCATCGGCGATGCGGCGCGTCAGCACGATGTGGCCGTCGAGGATCGCGCGCGCGGCATCGGCGATGGGTTCCTGCTGGTCGTCGCCTTCGGTGAGCACGGTGTAGAACGCGGTGATCGAACCGCGCCCGTCGGCGCCGTTGCCCGCGCGTTCGACCAGTGCCGGCAGTTTCGCGAAGACCGACGGCGGATAACCGCGCGTGGTCGGCGGCTCGCCGACGGACAGGCCGATCTCGCGCTGCGCGTGCGCGTAGCGGGTGAGCGAATCCATGAGCAGCAGCACGTGCAGGCCCTGGTCGCGGTACCACTCGGCGATCGCCGTGGCGCGCAGCGCGCCGTGCAGTCGCGCCAGCGGCGGTCGGTCGGCCGGCGCGGCGACGACGACGGCGCGACGCAGGCCTTCCTCGCCGAGCGTGGCTTCGACGAAGTCGCGCACTTCGCGGCCTCGTTCGCCGATCAGCCCCACCACGATCACGTCGGCGGCGGTGAAGCGGGTCATCATGCCCAGCAGCGTGGATTTACCGACGCCGGAACCGGCGAACAGGCCCACGCGCTGGCCGCGGCCGATCGGCAGCAGCGCGTTGATCGCGCGCACGCCGACGTCGAGCGAGCGCGTGATCGGTTCGCGCATCAGCGGATTGACGGATTTGCCGGCCAGGCCGACCCAGCTTTCGGCGCGGATCGGGCCGCGGCCGTCGAGCGGCACGCCGTCGGAGTCGATGACGCGGCCGAGCAGGCCTTCGCCAACGGCGACTTCGCCACGCTGGCGCGAGGGCACGACGCGCGCGTTCGGAAGCAGGCCTTCGAGGTGCGCGCTGGGCATGAGGAACGTGCGGTCGCCCGAGAAGCCGACGACTTCGGCATCGACCCACACGCCGCCATGCGTTTCCACGCGGCAGCGCGAGCCGAGCGGCGCGCTGCAGCCGGAGGCTTCGAGCGTCAGGCCAACGGCGCGACGCAGCACGCCTTCGCGCGCCAGCCCCATCGAGACCGGCTGCGACGACGAAGCGCCCAGCCGCGCGGCGAGGCGGAGATTGCGGGCGTCCTGCCAGTGGGAGGCGGGGGTGGTCATGGGACGGTTACTGCAAGTCCCGTGCCCTTGAGCCCCTCTCCCGCGTGCGGGAGAGGGGTTGGGGTGAGGGCAGGCGGAGTGATGCCGCCCGCACTCGCGACAAAGCGCTCGTATCGGGACGCATGGCGACCATCGGCGCATCGCACGTCCCGACCCTCACCCTCGATCCCTCTCCCGGAGGGAGAGGGAAGCAAAGCGATGGCGGCGTCACCGCGCCACCCCATGCGCCGCGATGGTGCTTTCCAGCGCCGCCTGCAGGCGGGCGGCGAGCGTGCCGTCGATGCGCACGCTCTCGCTGTGCACGCGCAGTTCGCCGCGCGCCAGCGTGGTGTCGTTGGTCAGGCGCACGCCGTCCAGGCCGGCCAGGTGCGGGTACAGCACGCCCATGTCGTCCGGGTGCAGGCGCAGTTCGACGCCGCGCTGGCTGGTGCCGACGGCGTCGAGCGCTTCGCGCACCAGGTCGGCCAGCAGCGACGGATCGGCCGTGTACGCCGGGCCGATCAGCGAGCCGGCCACGCGCACGGCCAGTTCGGCGAGCGCTTCGGAAACCTCGTCGTCCAGCCGCGCGAGCGGACGCGTGAAGCCGTCGAGGATGCCTTCGATCTGCGCGACCAGCCGGCGAACTTCGGCCTGGCCCGTCGCGAAGCCTTCCGCGTGGCCGCGGGCGAGGCCGTCGGCGTAGCCCTGGTCGTGCGCGGCCTGTTCGATCTGCTGCAGCTCTTCCACGCTCGGCGGCGGCGGAAGTTCGACGACGGGCTCGGGCTCGACCGGCTCCAGTCCCGGCGCGGTCCAGCGCACCGCGCCGGCCATTTCGGTGTTCCACGCCGCGGCGGCACTCGCGAAGGCCGGACTCATACGAACGCTTCAGCCTTGGCCGCGAGCTGGATCGTGCCGGCGTCGGCCATCTTGCGCACGAGCGAGAGGATTTCCTTCTGCGCCGCTTCGACTTCCGCCAGGCGCACCGGACCGCGCGCTTCCATGTCTTCCACGAGGATTTCGGCCGCGCGCTGCGACATGTTCGAGGTGATCTTCTCGCGCACCTTCGCCTCGGCGCCGCGCAGCGCGACGGACAGCTTGTCGTTCGGCACTTCGCGCAGGATCGCCTGCATCGCGCGGTCGTCGATCTCGGCGAGGTTGTCGAAGACGAACATCAGGTCGCGGATGCGCACGCCGAGCTCGCCGTCGACCTCACCGATGGCGCCGAGGATCTGCTCGTCCTGGCCCGAATCCATGAAGTTGAGGATGTTCGCGGCGACCTTCACGCCGCCGACGGAGGACGACTTCAGGTTCTGCGCGCCGGCGAACTGGCGCGCCATGACGTCGTTGAGTTCGTTCAGCGCGTTGGGCGGAATGCCGTCGAGCGTGGCGATGCGCAGCAGCACGTCGGCGCGCACGCGGTCGGGCAGGCACTTGAGCGCCTCGGCGGCCTGGTCGCTTTCCAGGTGCGCCATGACGATCGCGATGATCTGCGGGTGTTCGTTGCGCACCAGGTCGGCGATCGCGCGCGGTTCCATCCACTTCAGCGTGTCCAGGCCCGACGTGTTGCGGCCCAGCAGGATGCGGTCGATCAGGCCGCTCGCGCGTTCCTCGCCCAGCGCCTGCACGAGCACGGCGCGCACGTATTCGTCGGCGCCCGAACCCAGCCCGCTCGGCTGTGCGAGCGTGTCGACGAACTGGTCGATCACCTTGCCCACCGATTCGCGCGAGACGCCGCTGACGGAGGTCATCGCGACGCCCAGCTTCTGCACTTCCTTGGCGCTCATGTGCTTGAGCACCTCGGCGGCCTGCGCTTCGCCCAGCGAAAGCAGCACCACCGCGGCGCGCTGCACGCCACTCAGTCCGGTCGTATCAGGCATCGGATTCCACCCAGTCGCGTACCACCTGCGCCACACGCTTGGAGTCGTTGCTGACCGCCGCGCGCGCCACTTCCAGCTTGTCGTCGAAGGTCATCGCGCCCGGCGGCAGCGCGGGCGTCGCCGCTTCCTGCGCCGGCGCGGACAGCGCGACGGAGATTTCCTCGTCGTCCACCGGGATGACGGTGGCTTCGGCCAGGGCCTTCTTGTTCTTCTTCGTGTCGGGTTTGGCGCCCATGAGCTGGCGGAACATCGGGCGCAGCACGAACAGGATCAGCGCGAGCACCGCCAGGCCGCCGACGATGATGCGCAGGAATTCCATCGCGCGCGGGTGTTCCCACAGCGGCGTGTTCTCTTCCTCGCCCATCGCCGTGATGTCGCGCGCGAACGGCGCGTTGACCACCGACACCGCGTCGCCGCGCTGCTGGTCGAAGCCGATGGCCTGCTGCACCAGCGACTCGATGCGCTTGAGTTCGGCTTCGTTGAGCGCGCGCAGCGACGGCTTGCCGTCCTTGCCCATCGCGGCGGGCACGTTGTCCACCAGCACCGCGGCGGTGACGCGGCGCACGCGGCCCGGACCCTGGCGCGTGTGCGTCAGCGTGCGGTCGATTTCGTAATTGCGCACCGAGCTGCGAGAAGACGGCCCGTTCGGCGCGGCCTGCTGCTGTTGCTGCGCGACGGCGGCGGCGTTGGGCGTGTTGGCATTCGGCGCGGCATTGGCCGGCGGTGCGGCGGCCGGCGTGTTGCTCGCGCTGCCGGGCACGCCCTGCGGCGCGTTGCCGCCACCGGCGCTGGATTCGGACAGCTGTTCGCTGCGGATCATCGGTTGCTGCGGGCCGTAGACCTCGCGCGCTTCCTCGGTCTGGGCGAAGTCCATGTCGACGCTGACCTGCGCGCTGACGCGGCCGTTGCCGGTCATCGGTTCGAGCAGTTCGTGGATGCGCTGGACGTAGGTCGCTTCGAGGCGATGCTGCTGGTCGAACTGCTTGGCGCTGATCGCCGCGTCCGAATCCGGATCGACGTTCGACAGCATGCGGCCGTACTGATCGACGACGGTGACGCGTTCCGGCGGCAGGCCGGGAATGCTCGACGCGACCAGGTGCACGATGGCGTCGACCTGGCCCTGTTCGAGCGCCGCGCCGCTGTGCAGCTGCAGGACGACCGACGCGCTGGCCGGCTCCTTCTGCCGCGTGAACGCCGACGGCTTGGGCATCGCCAGGTGCACGCGCGCCTCGCGTACCGGGCGGAGGTTGGCGATGGTGCGGGCGAGTTCGGATTCCAGCGCGTGCTGGTAGCGCGCGTTCTCGATGAACTGGCTGGTGCCGAAGCCCTGGTCGCCCTTGATCGCCTCGAAACCCGAATCGGCCTTGGCCGGCAGTCCGGCCGCGGCGAGCGCGAGCTTCGCGTTGCCCAGCTGGTCCTGCGGTACGGCCAATGCGCCGGAACCCGGATCGATGCGGAAGGGAATCTGCGCGGTGGTCAGCAGCTCGGAGGCTTCGCTGGTCGACTTCGGATCGAGCCCGGCGAAGACCGGCACGTAATCGGGCTTCTGCGTCCAGAAGAACATCCACAGCCCCAGCGCGATGACCGCCGCCACCAGCGCGAACAGCCCCAGCTGCCGCACGACCGGAATGTCCTGCAGCCCGCGCAGTTCGCGCAGCTTGGATTGGTTGGGGAGGGTGATGACGGCCATGGTTGTGGTTCGTGATTTGTGATTGGTGATTCGTGATTGGTGTTGCGGGCGCGAGGTGGTGGGCTGGCGATCAGGCGGTCGTGCGGTGGCTCTTTCGAATCACCATTCACGAATCACCAATCACGGTCATCAGACCGGCATGTTCATGACGTCCTGGTACGCCTGCACCAGCCGGTTGCGGACTTCGACCGTGGCGCGGAAGGCGACCTGCGACTGCTGCATGGCGACCATGACGCGGGCCAGGTCCGCGCGCGGATCGCCCAGTTCGAACGCCTGCTGCAGCGCGCCCGAGGTGTTCTGCGCGCGGCTCACGCTGTCGATGGCGTTGTTGAGCGTCTGCTGGAATCCCGGCGCGCCGGCCGCCCCCGTCGCGCCCGACGCCGCACCCGGGGCGAGCGCCGACGGGGCAATGGCATTGCCCGGCGCGGCGTCCGGCCCGCGCATGCGCATTTCGTGCGCGCGGATCTGGGACAGGATGGAGGAGATTGCGTCGGTCATGGTCCGTGGCGTGGCACGTTCAGGTCGTCCTGCGAGGTACAGGCAAGCGGCGTGCCACGGTTCATGAACGGGTTATTGGCGCGCGCCTGTGTCGCGCTGCGTCGCAAATCCGTCGCGGTGCTCTGAGCCCCTCTCCCATCGGGAGAGGGGTTGGGGTGAGGGTCTGGGGCGTGCGATGTGTTGGCGCTCGCGTCGGGGCACGGCGCTGTGCGCTCGCCTTAGTCGGGCGGCTCGGTCGCGCGCGGCGACTACAGGATCAACATCACGAGCAACAGCTTCCGCCCTGAAGGGCGGGTCACTTTTGTCTTGGCAAAAGTAACCAAAACCGTTCGCTCCCGACGCGAGCCGCCGCTGCGCGGCGGTGCCCTGCGCTCCTCACTGGAAAGGGGACGTCGCCCGAACGGACCTCGCCACATCCATGTGGCGAGCCTGCGCTTTGCGCCGGCGCCTGCGGCGGTCCAAATCGTTCCAGACGATTTGTCGCTACGCTACGCTCCGCTCAGACAGTGCGCGGCTCTTCGTCCCCTTTCCAGCTCCGGTGCTCGGCTCGCTTTAAGTCGCTGGGAAAGGCAGAAGCAACCGCAAAAGCGACAAGCGCAGTGGCCAAAGCAACAGCAACAGCAACAGCAACAGCAGGCTTGACGCTACTGGCGCGATGGCGCCGCTTTGAGCCCCTCTCCCATCGGGAGAGGGGTTGGGGTGAGGGGTAACGAAGCCTCTCCGTTGAACGATCGTTGCCGCACAGCGCTGCGCAGTTGCGTCTCGACCGAACGCAGAAGCCAGATGGATTCCAGCTTCCGCTGGAATGACGGTGACGTGGGTTCGCCGTGCAGGGAGTGCCCGTGCGTTACGGGCCTGGGTCCCGGCTTTCGCCGGGATGACGGCTTTCAGCCCCTCTCCCATCGGGAGAGGGGTTGGGGTGAGGGGTAACGAAGCCTCAGCGGTGAACGGTCATTGCCGCACAGTGCTGCGGTGTGGCTCCTCGACTCGAACCGGATGCCAGATGGATTCCAGCTTCCGCTGGAATGACGGTGACGTGGTTCGCCGTGCAGGGAGTGCCCGTGCGTTACGTGCCTGGGTCCCGGCTTTCGCCGGGATGACGGCTTCGGTGACGCATCCCGCTTCCCGCTTCCCGCTTTCCGCTTCCCGCATCACGAATCACGAATCACGAATCACGAATCCCGAATCCCGAATCCCGAATCCCGAATCCCGAATCCCGAATCCCGAATCCCGAATCCCGAATCCCGAATCCCGAATCCCGAATCCCGAATCCCGTTGCGAGCGCTACCACCGCCCGCCCAAAAAATCAGAGCTCCGCCAGCTCCATCGTGTCGCGTTCGATGCCGTACTTGCGCAGCTTTTCCACCAGCGTCGTGCGACGCAGGCCGAGCAGCGGCGCGGCGTGGGCGACGACGCCGCCGGTCTGGGCGAGCGCGGCGCGGATCAGGTCCAGTTCGATGTTCGCGATGTGGCCGCGCAGGTCGATGCCCTGCGGCGGGAGCGTCGTGGTCGGCGACAGCGTCGACGGATCCGGCGCCTCGGCTTCGCGCATCAGCGCCATTACCGGGGCCGGCTCTTCCGGCTGGATCGCGTCGATCGAGGCCAGCGTTTCGGCCGGCAGCGTGCAGCGGTAACGCGCCGGCAGGTCGTCGGCGCGCACCAGGCCGTTGGGATGCAGCACGGACAGGCGTTCGAGCAGGTTGCTCAGCTCGCGCACGTTGCCCGGCCACGCGTACTGCTGCAGCATCGCGACCGCATCGCCAGCCAGCGTCACGCGGCCGCGGCCGCTGTCGGACAGCTGGCGCGAGATCGCGTTGATCAGGTCCGGCAGGTCGGCGGCGCGCTCGCGCAGCGACGGCATCTCGATGGGGAACACGTTGAGGCGGTAGAACAGGTCCTCGCGGAACTTGCCTTCGGCGATGTGCGATTCCAGGTTGCGGTGCGTCGCGGCGATCACGCGCACGTCGCACTTCATCGTCGCGCCGCCGCCGACGCGCTCGAAGCAGCGTTCCTGCAGCACGCGCAGCAGCTTGACCTGCATCGCCATCGGCATGTCGCCGATTTCGTCCAGCAGCAGCGTGCCGCCTTCGGCCATCTCGAAGCGGCCCTTGCGCTGCGTCAGCGCGCCGGTGAAGGCGCCCTTCTCGTGGCCGAACAGTTCGCTTTCCAGCAGGTCCGGCGGGATCGCGCCGCAGTTGATCGCGACGAACGGCTTCTCGCGACGCTTGGAACGCGCATGGATCGCGCGCGCGGCGACTTCCTTGCCGGTGCCGGATTCGCCCAGGATCAGCACGGTCGTGTCGAAGTTGGCGACCTGGTCGATCATGCGGTTCAGGCGCAGCACGGCGGCGCTGCGGCCGGTCGGGCCGACCTGCGGGATCTCGCGGCGCGCGTCGTCGTCCAGGCGCTTGAGGCTCGCGCGACGCAGCACGTCCTGCAGCTGCGTGCGACGGATCGGGTAATCCAGCGCCCAAACCTGATCGGGGTGGAACTGCACGCGCCAGGTGGCGTTGTCGCCATGGCCCGGCAGTTCGAGCACCGGCGGATGCATCGGGTGCGAGCCCAGCCACGCTGCAAAACGGTCCCATGCCGCCGCGTCGCCGCTGGTGTCGCCGGCGATGACGGCGACCCAGTCGGTGGCGCGCGCGCGATCGAGGTTGATCTCGCTCGCGTCGGCCGCGATGCGCGGGGTGAAGTCCATGAACTCGAGCAGCGTCGCCACGCGCTCGGCGCGCGCAAGGTCGTTGTCGATCAGGAGGATGCGGGACTCGCTCATGGGGTTTCTTCCGTGGCCAGGCGCTCCAGCAGCGGGAGCACGTCCTGGATGTAGGCCAGCTTGCTGACGAAGGCATCGGCACCGGCGCGCAGGGCGTGCTCGCGGTGCTCGGTGTCGTCGAAATGGCTTGCGATGACGATGAAGGGCAGGGGTTCGTCCTGCGCCTTGATCAGGCGTGCGGCCTGCAGGCCGCCCATCTCCGGCATCGCCATGTCCATCAGCACCACGTCCGGACGCAGCGTCTCGCACTGGGTGATGGCTTCGATGCCGTTGCCGGCGGTGCCGACGACGTTCGCCCACGGCTGCTTGCGCAGGTGGCGGATCGCCGCGCTGATGAAGCCCGGATGGTCGTCGACGATGAGGATTCGCAGTTCACGCATGATGGTTTCAGCCCGCCTTCGCCATGAGAGCGGCCGGACGGCGGCGCTGGCGCGCCGGCGCGATGGCCAGCTGGTCACGGTACTTGGCGACGGTGCGGCGCGCCACGCGCACGCCCTGGCGGGCGAGCAGGCCGGCGATGGTGTCGTCGGCGAGCGGCGCGTGCGAGGGTTCATCGTCGATCAGGCGCTTGACCATCGCCTTGACCGCGCTGCCGGAGACTTCCGCGCCGTCCAGGCGCACCGCGAACAGGCGCTTGAGTTCGATCGTGCCGCGCGGCGTCTGCAGGTACTTGCCGCTGGTGATGCGCGAGACGGTGGATTCGTGCATGCCGATGGCGTCGGCGACTTCGCGCAGCGTCAGCGGGGCGATGGCTTCCTCGCCGCGCTCCAGGAACGCGCGCTGGCGTTCGACCAGCACCTGCGTGGTGCGCAGCAGCGTGTCGTTGCGCATCGCCACGCCGCGCACCAGCCAGCGCGCTTCATCGAGCAGGCCGCGCAGCGCGGACACGTCGCCCGGCGCATCGGCCAGGGCGCGTTCGCAATGCGGCGCGATGCGCAGGCGCGGGGCGGTGCGGCCGTTCAACGCGACGTGCCAGCGGCCGTCGGCGCGCCAGGCGACCACGTCGGGCACCACGATGTCGCGTTCATTCACCGCGGCATCGGCGATGGGATGGGCGCGCAGCGTGAGGATCAGCGCGACGGCGGCGCGCACGGCCTCGGCGTCGGCCTTCAGCGCCTTGGCGAGCGCGGCTTCGTCGTGCATCGCGAGCAGGTCGATGTGATCGGCCAGGATGCGCGCGGCGAGCGTGCGCGCTTCGGATTCGGGCTGCAGCGAGAGCTGCGCATCGAGGCATTCGGTGGCGTCGCGCGCGGCCACGCCGGGCCATTCGCCGTGGAGCAGGCGCTGGCGGACGATTTCCAGTTCCGTGGCATCGACATTGCAGGAGCTGGCACCGAGCAGGTGCAGTTCGTCGAGCGGGGCTTCGAGGTAGCCGCGATCGTCGCACTGGTCCAGCCACCACGCGGCCAGTTCGACGTCGCGCGGCTTCCACTGCAGCGACAGCGACTGCAGCAGGCGCACGCGCGGATCGCTCGATTCCCCGTCGGCGATACGCGAAGCGGCGTCGTCGTCGAACTCGCCGCCGCCGTTGCCGCCGGACAGGAACGACGGCTCCGGAAGCTCGTCCCATGCGGCCGCTTCCTGCTGCGCGTCCGTCGCCGAGTCGACCCCCTCGTCCTCGGCTTCGTCCTGTTCGAGCAGCGGGTTGCGCTCCAGCGCCTGGCGGAGCTCGAGTTCGAGCTGCGGCGCGGTGAGCTGCAACAGGCGGATCGACTGCAGCAGTTGCGGCGTCAGGTTGACGCCCAGCCCGAGCTTCGGGCTCATCGTTGCTTTCACGGTTGTGTCCCCATCCGCCGGAGCCGGCGGCACGGAAGTCATCGTGATGTGAAGGTGACGGCAAACGAATCAGGGCGTGCCCGGACATCTCTCGGGGCAAACCTGTCGTGTTGTAGGGGTGGCCCTTACTTTGCGACGTGTTCCTGACTGGCCCTGTGCGCCTGCGTCAGGCAGTGACGCGGGTGGGCACGGAGATGGCGGTCACAATTTGGCTTTGTGACGAGGAATTGGCGCCGGGGGTGTGACGGGTTCGTGGCGTCGCGGGGGTGTTGCAAGGGGTGGGCCAGAAGGGGCCCTGCCTTTTGCCTTTGCCCTCGCCTTTGCCTTTGCCTTTGCCTTTGCCTTTGCCGTTGCCGTTGCTGTTGCTGTTGCTGTGGCTGTGGCTGTGGCTGTGGCTGTTGCTTGCGCCTTGATCAGCGACTTAAAGCGAGCCGAGCACCGCAGCTGGAAAAGGGCGAAGAGTCGCCCGCTGTCTGAGCGTAGCGAGTTCGGGCGACGTCCCTTTTCCGGCGAGGAGCGCAGGGTACCGCCGCGTAGCGGCGGCTCGCGTCAGGAGCGAACGGTTTTGGTTACTTTTGCCAAGACAAAAGTAACCCGCCCTTCAGGGCGGAAGCTGTTGCTCGTGATATTGATCTTTGTTGTTGCGGACCGCCCTTCAAGCAGCAGCCAAGCAGCAGCCAAGCAGCAGCAAAGCAGCAGCAAAGCAGCAGCACTCAAGCAAGTGCAAAGCTTCCGCTCGCAAGCGAGCGGGTTACTTTTGTTTAGGCAAAAGTAACCAAAACCATCCGCTCCTGACGCGAGCCGGCGCCGCTACGCGACGCCGGTCCCCTGCGCTCCTCGCCAAAGAGGGGTCGTCGCCAAAACTCGCTGCGCTGCGCTCCGCTCAAACAGTTGGCGACTCTTCGCCCCCTCTTTGGCTGCGGTGCTCGGCTCGCTTTAAGTCGCTGATCAAGATCAACAGCAACAGCAAAGCAAAAGCAAAGCAAAAGCCACAGCCGGGGCGACGGCTTTGAGCCCCTCTCCCATCGGGAGAGGGGTTGGGGTGAGGGGTAACGAAGCGCTACCGGTGAATGCTCATTGCCGAACAGCGCTGCGGTGTGGCTTTAGACAGAACGCAGAAGCCAGATGGATTCCAGCTTCCGCTGGAATGACGAGGATGATGGTTCGCCAACGTCGGAGTGCCCAAACCCTACAAGCCTGGATCCCGGCCTTCGCCGGGATGACGGGTTCTTGAAGGCCAGGCCGCGGCACATGAAGTACGCCGGCTGCGGGAAGCGCAGACGTGCGCCGACCCTGCGTACAGCTGGCGGTAGGCCGCCACCCGGCGAAGAAAAACCTTAGCCCGTCGGCCGATCGTGCAGCCGCATCGCCATGCGCAGCAGTTCGATCGCGTTGCGGCAGCCGAGGGTGGCCATGATGCGGGCGCGGTGGGTTTCCACCGTCTTGACGCTGATGCCGAGGTCGGCGGCGATCTGCTTGCTGGTGCGACCGGCGCCCAATGCGGCGAGGATCTCGCGCTGGCGCGGCGGCAGGGCGTCGACGCCTTCCTCGCTGCGCGGGCGCGCGAACAACTGCGGCGCCGAGACCTGCGGGCTGAGGTAGGTCCGGCCGGCGGCCGCGGCGCGGATGGCGATTTCCAGTTCGGCCGGCGCGGCTTCCTTGACGACGAAACCGCTCGCACCTCGGGCCAGGGCTTCACGCACGTGGGTGGGATCGTCGTGCATCGACATCACCACCACGCGGCAGTCCGGATGGTCGCGGCGCAGTTCCACCAGCGCCTCGAAACCGCTGCGGCCGGGCATGGAGAGGTCGAGCAGGACGATGTCCGGCTGGTGCTGGCGCGAGCCGACCACGGCCTGGTCGGCATTGGCGGCTTCGGCCACGACTTCGATGTCGGCGAAGGACTCCAGCAGACGCCGCAGTCCAGCCCGCACGAGTGTGTGGTCGTCGCATATCAGTACGCGCAACAGCCCCGAGCCCAACTCCGTTCCCCAAAAGCGTCAACTCTCCGTCGGGGCACCTTAGCCGAGGTGACGCGAAGGGACCATTCGCTCACTTCCGGAATGTGACGGGTCTGACAAATGTTTCACCGTGCCCGCGAGGACCGGACGCACCGGTATGGGCCTTTTTGTCAGGCCTGTCGCATTCATTTTGGGGATTGAAGGCCCGGCGAACGCGAATGTTCCACGCTCCGGGTGTCGCGGGGGTCAGCGCAGGCGCCGGCTCTCGGCGACCTGCTTGCGATGTAGGCGGAACAGGTGACGCTCCAGGGCGTCGGCCAGCGTCGGTGCCATCGGTTCGAAGGCGATCCAGACGCGGGCGCCTTCGGCGGCGATCACGTGCGCCGGCAGTTCGATGCAATCCGGCAGCCAGTCGGCCGGCTGCACGCGCAACGTGCCGCGGGCGCCGGGACGGATCGCCAGCGCGTCGCCGAGGACGTCGATGCGCGCGCCGCGCGTGGACCAGCGCAGCACGGTCGGCGGCGGAAGGTCGCCGCGGTCGCGCAGCATCGTGCCGAGCAGGCCCAGCACCAGGTCGAGCTTGGCCTCGACGCGTTGCAGCGCGGAGGACGGTTCGGCGTGTTCGTCGCCGTCCTCGCTGCGCGCGTTGTCGCTCAGCGCCAGCGAGGTGAGCAGCATTTCGGCATGCGCCGCGGCGACGTGCGCGGCGGCGGTGTTGGTCGGACCGGGCAGGAACGCCGCCGGACGCCGGTCCTGGTGGACCAGCACGTCGTCGAACAGTTCCAGATCCGCCGACTGCGAGGTCATCCGGCCAGGCTCCGGTAGGCGAGGGCGCCGCGACGTTCGCGGCCCATGCGCGCGAGGATCGCCGCGGTTTCGTCGCGCATCACCACCAGGTCGGCCAGCAGCGCCTGCTGCTGCGCCAGCAGGTCGCGCCACGGTTCGGCCGACAGGCCCGACAGCTTTTCCGAACCGAGCGTCTCGCGGAGCACGCGGTCGTGCTCGGCGAGCAGTTCGATCGCCAGCTCCCACTGCTGCGCGTGCATCGCCGCGCGCACCTGCGCTTCGGGCAGGGCGGGAACGGCAGGCGTGGCGGCGTGGGTCATGGCGTGGTTCATGGCTTGGGCGCGATGGCAAGCCAGGCCGATTCGATGTCGCCCAGCAGGCCGTCCACTTCGGTCAGCGCGGCGGCGTCGTTGTCGCTGTTGGCGATCAGCAGGCGCTGCTGCGCATAGTCGTACAGCGACTGCAGGCCCTGCGCGATCTCGCCGCCGGCGTCGAGGTTGAGCGCGCCGCTCAGGCCGGTGATCAGGCCGCTGGCGTCGCTGATGGCCTTGGCCTTGCGCGGGATGTCGCCGCGTTCCAGGCACGCGCCGGCCAGGCGGATGCGATCGCGCGCACCCGACAGCATCAGCGCGACGAGGCGATGCGGATCGGCCTCCAGCACCGCGGCGCTGACGCCGGTGCTGCGGTACTGGTTGGCGTAATTGCGGTTGGCGCCGAGCATGACGATGAGCTCCTGGTATTTCTTTTAGCCGAATTGCTGCGAAAGGAAGCCGCTGGAGCCCTGGAGCTGGGTGACCATCTGCTCCATCGCGGTGAACTGCGCGGTGTAGCGGGTCTGCAGCGATTCCATGCGGCGATCCAGGTCCTCGTACTGCTTGTCGTACGTCTTCAGGCGCGCGTTGAGGCTGTCGCTGCGCGAGTCGAGCAGGCCGTCGGTTTCCAGCACGCTGTCGAGCATGCCTTCCAGGTCGGCGCCGTAGCCTTCCTCGCCCGAGAACAGGCGCGACAGCGCGCCCGGATCCTCGCCCAGCGCCTTGGTCAGCGTGCTGGTGTTGAGCGCGAGGGTGCCGTCGGTGTTGATCGACAGACCCAAGGCCTTGAAGGCGACCACGTTCTCGCTGGCCATGTTGCGCAGCGAGCTCTGCAGGCCGCGCACCATCGAATCGCCGGTGAGCGCCGAGGCGGTCTTGGTCTCGGCGTTGTAGGCGGTGAGCGACTTGGTGAGGCTGATCGAGGCGTTGTATGCGGTGACGAACGCCTGCAGCGTCTTCTGCACCGCGGCGTCGTCGGTGGCGACCTTCAGGCTGAAGGTTTCGCCGGGCTTGGCTTCGGTGAGGTTGAGCGTCACGCCGGGCAGCAGGTCGGTGAGGCTGTTGCTGCTGGACGTGCGCGTCAGGCCGTCCACCTTCACCACGGCGTCCTTCGCCGCGACGGTTTCGGTCATCGACGTCTGCACGCCCGGGTCGTAGACCAGTGCCGACAACCCGCCGTCGCCACCGCTGGTGGTCACGCGCAGCTTGCCTTCCAGGCCCGAATCGACCGCGGTGAGCACCAGGTGCTGGCCGCCGTCGGCGTTGACCAGGCTCGCCTGCACGCCCTTGCCGGCGGCGGCGGTGTTGATGGCGGTGCGGATGTCCGACAGCGTGTTGCGGCCGTCGGCGATGTCCACTTCGATCTTCGTGTCGCCGGCCTCGATGACGAGCTTGCCGGTGCCGATCTTCGCGTCGGCGGCCTTCGCCGGCGAGGTGAGGCGGTGCGCGCTGGCGAGCGATTCGACTTCGATCTTGTACTCGCCGACGGTCGCGGTGGTGTCGGCCGAGGCGGTGAAGCCGGCCTTGTCCTGCACGGTGGCCGTGCGGGCGTCGGTGCCGCCGTCCTTGCGCAGCTTTTCCAGCGAGGTCTGCAGGCTGGAGAAGATGCTCTTGAGCGAGCCCATCGCCGACAGCTGCGTCTTGGCGGCGTTCTCGCCGCGCGCGATGCGGCTTTCGATCGGGGAGCGTTCGGCGGCGACGAGCTGGGACACCAGCGACGGGATGTCGATGCCCGAGCCGAGCGTGGAAATGGCCATGACCGCTTACCCTCCGCGTCGACCGTGCACCGCGCGCGGCGGCAGGGGACGGGGCGAACGATGAGCGGTCATGGCGACTCCTTTCGGAAAAAGCCGGAGGGATGCGTTCGCGCGCATCCCACCGGGGTGCCATCGGGGCGCGGTTCGCGCGCCCCTTCCGGCGGTGGATCAGCCCAGCAGGCTGAGGACGTTCTGCGGTACGGCATTGGCCTGGGCGAGCATCGCGGTACCGGCCTGGCTGAGGATCTGCGTGCGGGTCAGCTCGGCGGTTTCCTTGGCGTAGTCCGCGTCACGGATGCGGCTGCGCGAGGCGCTCAGGTTCTCGCTCGTCGCCTGCAGGTTGGCGATGGTCGAGGTGAAGCGGTTCTGCACCGCACCCATGTCGGCGCGGGCGGAGTTGACGCTGGTCAGGGCCTTGTCGACGATTTCCATGGCCTGCTGCGCGCCGGTGAAGCTGGAGATGTCCAGGTCCTTGATGTACTTCGTGCTGCCCGCCGAGGCGGTGGCGGTGGCGGCGATGCCGGCTTCGGCCATCGTGATGCCCGTGCCGCCCGTCAGCGTGCCGGCGGTGAACGAGAAGTCCTTGCCCGCGGTGATCGAGGTCAGCGTCAGCTTGTTGCTGGAATCCAGCGAGGCGTAGACGCCGGTCTGGTCCATCTTGTCGTTGATCGAAGCGGCCATCTTCTTGGCCACGTCGGCGCCCGTGTCGCCCACGCCGATGTCGACGGTGTCGATCGTGACGCCGTTGACGGCCATGCTGGCCAGCGTGCCGGTGGCGGTCGCGGTACCGGTCGAAACGGCGGCGGTCGAGGTCTGCGCGGCGGCGAACTGGGCCTTGCCCAGCGCGTTGGCGTTGGCGTCGACGATGCTGTTGACGGCGATGGTCTGGCCCGAGTTGGCGCCGACCTGGAACAGCGCGCCGGCGAAGGAGCCGTCGAGCAGCTTGGTGCCGTTGAAGTTGGTCTGGTTGGCGACGCGGTCGATTTCCGAGACCAGCTGCGTGACTTCGGCGTTCAGCGCGTCACGGTCGGACTGCGAGTTGGTGGCGTTGGCCGACTGCACCGACAGCTCGCGGACGCGCTGCAGGTTGTTGCCGATTTCGACCATCGCGCCTTCGGCCGACTGGGCCAGCGAGATGCCGTCGTTCGCGTTGCGCACGGCGACGTCGAGGCCGCGGATCTGCGTGCTGAAGCGCTCCGAGATCGCCAGGCCGGCCGCGTCGTCCTTCGCGCTGTTGATGCGCAGGCCCGACGACAGGCGCTGGATGGTGGTGCCGAGGCTGGCGCTGCTGGTACCCAGGTTGCGCTGGGCGTTGAGCGACATCACGTTGCTGTTGATGACTTGTGCCATGGTGATTCTCCGTAGGTTTCGGTTAGGGCACCGGCGAAGCGCTCGCCGGCCGGCAAATACCGCAGTGGTTGGTCGGTGTTGCCGGCCCTTGCCGCTGCTGACCTAGATATCGGTGCCCCTGGGGAAACCTTTAGCTCCTGGTTGACACAAGCCGTGATTGGGGAGTCGGGATTCGGGATTCGTGTGAAACGTCACGGTTTCGACGTCGATCCTGGTTCCAACCCTGCTTCTTCGCCGTCATTCCCGCGAAGCGGAATCCATCGCTCGAATACGCCAGCTGCTGTAGCCCGGGTACGCGGAGCGCACCCGGGGTTTACCTCGCCGGAGCCGTTGCCCCGGGTGCGGCCTTCGGCCTTACCCGGGCTACAAACGCCGGTTTTTCCGTATCACGAATCACCAATCACGAATCACGCAGCTCGAGAACGTCACATCAGATCGAACAGCGAACTCGACTGCAGCCGCATGAAGGCCTGCTGCGCCGCCTGCAATGCCGTGCTTTCCAGCTGGAAGCGGCTGATCGCCTCGGCGTAGTCCAGGTCGCGGATGCCCGACAGCGTGGTTTCCAGCGTGACCGACTGCGCTTCGCGCAGGTCGGCCGCACTGTCCATCGCCGCCAGCTGGGCACCGCCGGTGGCGCGCCCGTCGATGAAGTGCTCCTGCGCCGTCGCCGCATCGCGCAAGGAGGCTTGCAGCGCGTTCTGCTGCGCCGCGCGCTGCTGCGGGGAGTCGTCGGGCATTTCCAGCGCGCCGACGAGGTCGTCGATCATCCCGAACACGTCGTTGGTCTTCGCCGGGCCGACGGAGAAGCTGTCGCCCGCGGCCGGTGCGCCGTCGATGCGCAGGTTCAGGCCGCCGACGTTGATGCCTTCGCCGCTGGCGTAGGTGCCGGTGCCGATCACCGCACCGCCCGCATCGCGCAGTTCGTACGCATCGGGCGCGGTGAACACGACGCTGTAGCTCGCGCCGTTCCAGCTGCCCGAATCGTCCAGGCCGAATTCCATCAGCACGCCGCTGCCGGCGTTGGTCGTGGCGGCGCTGCCGTCGATGCGGCCGTCGCCGGTCTTGACGCGCATGAACAGCTCGCTGCCCGGCAGCGTGTCGGACACGAACTGGTCCGGTGCGATCTCGACCTCGCGCTGGCGCTGGTCGCCGGTGTAGCTGACGTTGCCGCCGCTCACCACGAACGGCGCGTGATCGTCGGCGGTGCCGCCGAACAGATAACGACCGCTGCCGTCCTGGCTGTTGGCCAGGCCGATGAGTTCTTCGCGGATCACCTTCAGTTCGGCGGTGATCGCCTTCTTGTCGTCGCTCGACATCGCGGCGTTGTTGGCCTGGATGGTGAGCTCGCGCACGCGCGCCAGGCGATCGCCAGCCTGCGCGAGCACGCTTTCCTGGAGGTTCAGGCGATTGCCGAGCAGGTTCGCGTTCTCGCCGAAGCGTTCCAGCTCGGCCGTGGCGCGATCGAGCGACACCGCGGTGCCGGCGGCGACCGGATCGTCCTTCGCCGTGACCAGCCGCTGGCCCAGCGCGAGCTGCTGTTGCGTGTGCGACAGGCCCGCCTGCTTGCGCAGCATCGTGCCCAGTTGCAGTGAGTAAGCGCCGGCCGTGGAAATACGATTGTTCATCCGCGCACCGCGCTGAGCAGGGACTGGAACATGGTGTCGGCGGTTGAGATCACCTGCGCGGCGGCCTGGTAGGCCTGCTGGAATCGCAGCATGTTGGCCGCCTCCTCGTCGAGGTTCACGCCGGAAATCGAATCGCGCGCGGCCTGCGCCTGGTCGTACAACACCTGCTGCGCATCGGCGGCGTAGTCGGCCTGGCGTGCGGCGGAACCAATGGTGGTGGTGAGGCCGCCGATCGCGCCGTTGAGCGACACCGTGCCGCCGTTCAAGGCCTTCGCATCGTCGAGGTTGCCCAGCGCGATCGCGTTGCCGTTGTCGCTGGAACCGGCGCCCGTGCTGCCCACGCTGAACCTGTCGCCCGCGGCGGGAACGCCGTCGAGGCTGAGGCTCCAGCCGTTCGCGTTGATCGGCTGGCCCGGCGTGTAGGTGAAGGGTCCGGTGCCGTTGACGGTGTACTGCGTGCCGTCGATGAATTCAATGTCGGCCGGCGTCAGCAGGTTGGCGTTGGTCGAATCGGTGACCTTCACCGAACCGATCCGGCCGGTGCCGACGTTGTCCAGTTCGGCCTTCGCCTTCACCGGAGTCGCTGCTGCTATCCGGTTGGGATCGTCGATGGCGACGTTGATGCCGCCGGCCGCGCCCGCAGTGGGCTGCAGCAGGAAGCGGTCGCCCGACGCCGGTGCGCCGCCGACGACGAGTTCGACGCCGTTGATCACCAGCGGATCGGCGGCGGTACCGGTACCGGTGAGCGGCACATTCGCGCCGGTGTCGGAACGCGTGGCGCTCCACGCGGTGCCGTCGAATTTCAGGACGACGTTCTGCGCGTCGAGTTTCGACAGATCGCCGACGCTCGCCGTCAGCGTGCCGGTGCCGGTGTTGTTTGCGTTGCCGTTCACGCGCGGCGCGGGCACGGTGAAGAAGTCCGTGCCCATCTGGCCGTTGAGGTCCATGCCGGCGCGGTGCTGCTGGTTGAACGCCTCGGCGAGCCCCACCGCGATGCGGCCCAGTTCCGACTGCGCCGGATCGAGCACGTCGCTGCGGAAATCCATCAGGCCGCCGATCTTGCCGCCCAGCGAGGAATCGTTGAGCTGGATCTGCTGGCCGTTGCCGTCCAGTGCAAGACGCACGCGTTCGGGACGATAGGGATCGGTCGCGACGGTGAGCTTCGACGACGTGTTGCCCACCACCAGCGCCTGCCCGCCGGAAGTGAAGACGTTGAGCGAGCCGTCGCCCTGCTGCACGGCGGTGCCGCCGGTGAAGCCGACCATCTGCGAGACCAGGCGGTCGCGCTGGTCGAGCAGGTCGTTGGAGACGTTGTTCGGGTTGCTGACGATCTCCCCGTTGAGGCGCGCGATCTCCGCACCGATGCGGTTGACTTCCTCGGCGCTGCTGCGCAGGCCGCTGTTGACTTCATTGCTCAGCGAATCGAGCTGGTTGTTGAGCTGCTTGAAGCGCGCGGTGAGCGCCTTCGCGTCCGACAGCACGTCCTCGCGCGCGGCGGACGATGCCGCGTTGCTGGTCAGTCCGGTCGTGGCGTCGAAGAAGTTCGACCACACGCCGGCAAGGCCGGTCGCCTTGTCGGAGAACAGCGTGTCCACGCGCGAGGCCAGGCCCGACAGCTGCTGCGCGCGGGCGAGTTCGCCGCCGCTTTCCAGCAGTCGCGTGTTCGCGAGCTGGTCGGCGATGCGGCGCACGTCGCTCACCTGCACGCCGTTGCCGACGTAGCCGTAGCCCATGTCGGTGGGCGAGCGCGTCGACAGTTCGACGCGCTGGCGCGAATAGCCTTCGGTCGCGACGTTGGCGACGTTGTGGCTCACGGTCGCCAGCGCGCGCTGGAACGCGATCAGGGCGCCGGTGCCGGTGGACAGGACATTGGCCATCGTCAGCCTCTCGTGTTGCCATCGAGCGCGGCGAGCGCGCGGTTGAGCGTGGCGCCTTCGGCGATCGCGTTGATCTTCGCGGCGTAGGCGGGGTCGGTGGCGTAGCCGGCCTTCTGCAGCGCCTGCGCGAACTGGCGCGTGTCGCCGCCGGCCGCGCGCGCCTGCGCGTAGCGCGGGTTGTTCAGCAGCTTCGCGTAGTCGGCGAAGCTCTCGCCGATGGAACCGTAGGCGCGGAAGTCGGCGCGCTCGCTGACGCGCTGGCCGTCCACGTATTCGTGCGTGCCGGCGTTGACGCGGTTGCCGCTCCACTTCGAACCGGCCTTGATGCCGAACAGGTTGTGCGAGGTGGCGTCGCCGCCGCCCTTCGCCAGGCGACGGCCCCAGCCGGTTTCCAGCGCGGCCTGCGCGACCAGCGCCTTGGGATCCACGCCCAGTTCCTGCGCCGTGCGCTGCGCGTGCGGCCAGACCGAACGCACGAAGGCTTCGGGGCTGGAGCAGTCGAGCTTTGCGTTGGGATCGCATTCGACCTGCGGCGTTTCCACGCGCGGCAGGGCGGGCGCGGCGATGCCGGGCAGCGATACGCCGTCGCTGCTGGGCGTGAGCGACAGCGACATCGGCGAGGCGGCCGGCGTCATCGGGAAGCCGCCTTCGGGCGTCACGGTGGCGCTGGCGCCGCCGGCGTTGCGCGTGAGCTGCTGGACGATGATCGGCGCCAGGCCCAGGCCGCGGCCCTTGGCGATCTCGCGCGAGAGCTGCTGGTCGTACATGTCGCGGTAGGTCGAGTTGTCGCCCATCAGCGAATCGCCGAAGGACGCGCTGCGCATCGACTTGACCAGCATCTGCGCGAACTGCGCTTCCAGTTGCTGCGCCGCGTATTCCACGCGCGAACGGTCGGCGCGCGGGGCGTCGGTCGTCGAGAGCGGCTGTGCGGTGGTCGGGCGCAGGTGCATGGTGGGGTCAAGGCAAGAGTTGTGCCGTGACGCGATGTGGCGGGCGCACCTTCAACGCGCGAAACCCGGAGGCGCGATGCGACCCCGGGTTCCGGATGCGGCGCTGGCGGGCCAATGCCACTCAGATCACCTCCAGCTCCGCCCGAAGCGCGCCGGCGCGCTTGAGCGCTTCCAGGATCGCCACGATGTCTCCGGGCGCGGCGCCCACGGCGTTCACCGCGCGGACGATCTGCTCCAGCGACGTGCCGCCCTGGAACAGGAACATGCGACCGCCGTCCTGGCTGGCTTCGACGGTGGACTGCGGCGTCACCACGGTCTGGCCGCGGCTGAATTCGTTGGGCTGGTTGACCTGCGTGTTCTCGGAGATCGACACCGTGAGCGAGCCGTGCGACACCGCGGCCGGCAGCACGCTGACGTTGCCGCCCATCACGACGGTGCCGGTGCGCGAATTGACGATGACCTTCGACGCCGCGGCGCCCGGGCTCACGTCCAGCGATTCGAGCTTCGCCAGGAAACCGACGCGGTCGCCGTCGGCCGGCGGCGCGACCTCGATGGTCACCGCGTCCACGGCGCGGGCGCGGCCGTTGCCGAACTCGCGGTTGACCGCGTCGACGATGTGCGCGGCGGTGGTGAAGTCGGCTTCGTGCAGGTTGAGCGTGACGTTGCCCGACGCCGGCGCGCCGGCGACGGCGCGTTCGACGATCGCGCCATTGGGAATGCGGCCGCCGTTGGGCGCGTTGACCGAAATGCGCGAGCCGTCCTTGCCCGACGCGCCGAAACCCGACACGACCAGGCTGCCCTGCGCGATGGCGTAGACCTGGCCGTCGACGCCCTTCAGCGGCGCCATCAGCAGGCTGCCGCCGCGCAGCGAACCGGCGTTGCCGATCGACGACACGGTGACGTCGATCGGCTGGCCCGGCTTGGCGTACGGCGGAAGTTCGGCGTGGATCGCGACGGCGGCGACGTTCTTCAGCTGCGGGTTCACGCCCGGCGGAATGCTGACGCCGAGCTGGTCGAGCATCGTCTTCAGGCTCTGCACGGTGAAGGGCGTCTGGCTGGTGCGGTCGCCGCTGCCGTCCAGGCCCACGACCAGGCCGTAGCCGATCAGCGGATTTCCGCGAACGCCGGCAACCTGCGCGAGGTCCTTGATGCGCTCGGCACGCGCCGGCGGAACGACGGCGAGCGTGAGCGCGAGGCCGGCGATGGTGCAGGCGAGGGCGTAAGCGATGAGGCCGGAGCCTTTGGGCCACTTCCGCACACCGTCATTCCAGCGAAAGCTGGAACCCATTTTGATCTTCGTTACCAGGTGGGACAGCCCGAGGCTGCCGCGCTGCACTGTCACGGAACGACGGTTCACCGCGTCCGCTTCGTTGCCCCTGCCCGGCCCGAACGCACAGCGTTCGGGCGTTCGAAGGCGCGCGAACCAGTGGTTCGCAAGCGGCGCCTTCTCACCCCCAACCCCTCTCCCGTGGGGAGAGGGGCTCGAAGCCCGTAGTTGCCGGGAGGAATCACGACTGTCCATGGCCCCTCCTCAGTACGGGTAAACGGCGGAATTGAAGAACCGGCCGAGCCAGCCCATCGCGTTGGAACGCGCGAGCGTGCCGCGGCCGCCATAGACGATCTGCGCGTCGCCCACGCGATCGGAGGAAATGCGGTTGTCGGGACCGATATCGGCCGTCCGCACGATTCCTTGAACCTGGATCAGCTCGTCGCCCTGGTTCAGGCGCAGCTGCTTCTGTCCGCGCACCAGCAGGTTGCCGTTGCCCAGGTTCTGGATGACGGTCGCCGTCACCGAACCGCTGAGGCGGTTGCTCTGCGTGCTGTTGCCGGCGCCCTGGAAGTCGCGCGAGCCCTCGACCGACGCTTCGAGGATCGGGTTGCCCTTGTAGGTGATCGGCACGCCGGCGATGGTCGGCGCGGCCATGTCGATGCCCGATTCCTTGCTCACCGACGTGTTCGCCTGGGCGCGCGCGCTGGTGTTCTCCACCAGCACGATCGTGACGAGGTCGCCGACGTCGCGGGCCTTGTTGTCCTCGAACAGGCGCAGGCTGCGGCTGGCGTAGATGGAGCCTTCGCTGGCGGGCGCGGCCGGGGCGACGATCGCCGTGGGCGGCGCGGCCATCGGCGCGAACGGGCGCACGTCGCCGACGACGGCGGCGCAGCCGGCCAGCGCGAGCGTCGCACCGGCGATGGAAAGACGGAAGAACGCGTTCACGGCTGCACTCACAGATTGTTGTTGAGGAAGCCCAGCATCGAGTCGGTGGTCGAGATCGCCTTGGCGTTGGTCTCGTACGCGCGCTGGGTTTCGATCATCGACACCAGCTCTTCCACGACGTTGACGTTGGAGCCTTCCAGCTGGCCCTGCGCGAGCTGGCCGATGCCGTTGGTGCCCGGCGCGCCCTGCTGCGCCGGACCGCTGGCGCCGGTCTCGACGAACAGGTTCTTGCCGATGGCCTGCAGGCCCGACGGATTGACGAAGTCGGCCAGCGTCAGCGCGCCGACCTGCACGTCGTCGGCCTGGCCCTGCACCTTCACCGACACGGTGCCGTCGGCGCCGATGGTCACGCTCTGCGTGCCTTCGGGAAACTGGATGCCCGGCTGCACCGGATAACCGTCGCTGGTCACCATCTCGCCCTGCGAATTGCGCTTGAAGCTGCCGTCGCGCGTGTAGGCGCTGCTGCCGTCGGGCATGAGGACTTCGAAGAAACCGCGCCCGTCGATGCCGACGTCGAGCGCGCCGCCGGTGACGTTGAGGTTGCCCTGCGAGAACTCCTTCGCCGTCGCCGCCACGCGCACGCCGGTGCCAGTCGACAGGCCGGTCGGCGCCTGCGTCTGCTCGGACGTCGCGCCGCCGGGCTGGCGGACGGTCTGGTACAGCAGGTCCTGGAACTCGGCGCGGTCGCGCTTGAAACCGGTCGTGTTGACGTTGGACAGGTTGTTCGAAATCACCGCCATGCGCGTCTGCTGCGCGTCGAGGCCGGTCTTGGCAATCCATAGAGCCTGGGTCATGGCGTGTGTCTCCTGTTCGATGAAGCCCTTCTTCTTCCGTCATCCCGGCGAAGGCCGGGACCCAGGCTGGGAAGGCGTCAGTGGTCGAGCGTTGTGGATCGATGCGTTACGGGCCTGGGTCCCGGCCTTCGCCGGGATGACGGTGAAGGCGCGGCCCTCAAGAACCGCTATCAGCGCGAGCCCAGCAACGAATTCGCGCTGCGTGCGTTCTCATCCACGCTCTGCAAGACGCGTACCTGCATCTCGAACGCGCGGGCGGTCTGGATCATCTGCACCAGCATCGAGGTCGCCTCGACGTTGCTGTTCTCCACCGCGCCGGGCGTGAGCGAATCGCCCGCGGCGGGGGCGGGCGGCTGGCCGTTCGCCGGGCGCATCAGGCCGTCGTCTCCACGCACCAGTTCGGCGGTGCGCGCCTGCACGACGCCCAGGCGTCCCGCTTCGGCGATGGTGTTGGCGGGCTGGCCCTGGGGAACGATCGAGATCGTGCCGTCGCTGGCGATGTCCATCGACTGGTACGGCGGCACGGTGAGCGGCGCGCCGTCGGCACCGAGCACCGGGCGACCGTTGCTGGTCAGCAGGCCGTTGGCGTTCATCGCCAGGTTTCCGGCGCGCGTGTAGGCGGGGTTGCCCTGCGCGTCCTGCACGGTGAGCCAGCGATCCTGGTTCAGCGCGACGTCCAGCGTGTTGCCGGTATTGAGGATCGCGCCGTGCGTGTCGCTGACGCCGTAGGTCTGGGATGCGGCGGCCACGCGCGAGGCGTGGCCGTTGCCCTTGACCGGCGTGGCGGTGGAACCGGCGAGCGTCGCCTGGAACCCCACCGTGTTCGCGTTGGCGAGGTTGTGCGACACCGACGCCTGCGTCTTCAGCGACGTGCTGGCGCCGGTCATCGCGATGTAGAGCGCGCGGTCGGTCATGGCGGACCTCCTGTGTCATCCCACCCGCGCTTAGCGGATGTTGATGATCGTCTGGGTGACCTGGTCCTGCGTCGAGATCATCTGCGCGTTCGCCTGGAAGTTGCGCTGCGCGGTGATCATGTTGACCAGCTGTTCGGTGAGGTCGACCGTGGACGCTTCCAGCGCGCCGGACTGCAGCACGCCGAAGTCGGCGGTGTCCGGCGCACCGATGCGCGGATCGCCCGACGCGTAGGTTTCGGCCCACACGTTGTTGCCCTGCGGCTGCAGGCCCTGCGGGTTGGTGAACGTGCTCAGCGCGACCTGGCCCAGCGCCTGGTCGGCGCCGTTGGAGAAGCGTGCGTAGACCACGCCGGTGGAGTCGATGTCGATCTCGTTGAGCTTGCCGGCGGCATAACCGTCGGGGTTGATCTCGCGCAGCGCGAAGGCCGAGCCGTACTGCGCCGAGCCGGACAGGTTCAGCGTCAGGTTCATGACGCCTGCGCCGGTGGTCGGGGTGAACGGCGCCATCGTGATCTGGCCGTTCGCCGGCGTCACCAGCGCGCCGGAGCCGTTGAACTGCAGCGTCGTCGGCGCGCCGACGGCGGTGCCGTCGATGTAGTTGTGCACCTGCCACTCGTTCGGGTTGGCGGTCTTCACGAAGTAGGACGTCTGCACGTGGCCGACGCCGAGCGAGTCGTACACCGTCGCGCCGCCGGTGGAGTGGTTGTAGGTATTGGTGTCGGTCGGATCGAACGGCGTGACCGTCGGCGCGGCCGCGTTGCCCGGCAGCGTCACCTGCATGTCGACGTTGCCCGACGCCTGCGGCGGGCTGGTGGTGGTCAGCAGTTGCAGGTCGACCAGGCGGCCGACGTCGAAACCGTTGCCGTTGGCGTTGGGCGCGAACACCTGCAGGCGCTTGCCGTCGGGCGTGCCGATGAAGCCGTTCGGATCGGGCTGGAAGTTGCCCGCGCGCGAATACACGCGCGCGCCGTTGTCGTTCAGCACGAAGAAGCCTTCGCCGTCGATCGCGACGTCCAGGCCACGGCCGGTCGGATCGATGTTGCCCTGCGAGAACTGCTGCGCGACGTTGCTCAGCTTCACGCCCGAGCCGATCGCGTTGCGCGACAGGCCGTACGCGGTCGACGAGAACAGGTCGGCGAACTCGGCACGCGATTCCTTGAAGCCGGTCGTGTTGACGTTGGCGATGTTGTTCGCCGTGACGTTGAGGTCGGCGTTGGCGGCGTTGATGCCGGACAGCGAAGTGTTGAAACCCATTGGATGTTCTCCGGAGAGAGGAAGCCCTTCTCGCGCGAGCGGGAGAGGGGTTTGGGGTGAGGGCTGCGGTTCGTCAGCGGATGCGGAGCACGTAATCCAGCGGTGCCGTGCCCAGCCCCGCCAGGTCGAGGAACACGCCGTCGCTGCCGACGGTCACGCTGTCCACGCGCGACTCGACGTAGGTGCTCAGGTCCTTCTTCGTTTCGCCCGAGCCGATCGTCGCGGTGACGCCGTAGCTGCCGGCCGCGAGGCGGTTGCCGCTCGCGTCCTTGCCGTCCCATTCGAAAGCCACTTCGCCGGCCTTTTCGGCCTGCACGGTGATCTTGCGGACGCTCTGGCCGTTGGCATCGGTGATGTCGAAGGTGACGGTGCCGGCATCGGGCGCGGCGACGACGCCGTTGACGCTGCCCTCGGCGCCCAGCGCCATCTTGGCCGACGGCACCAGCACGCTGCGGCCGACGAGCGAGGCGCCGCGCAGCATCTGGTCGGTGGCGAGCGATCCCTTGAAGCCGTCCATCGACGTCTGCAGACCCTGGATGCCCTGCACGGTGGAGAACTGCGCGAGCTGCCCGAGGAATTCGCTGTTCTCCATCGGATTGAGCGGGTCCTGGTGCTGCAGCTGTTCGGTCATCAGGCGCAGGAAATCGGCCTGCCCGAGCGAGTCGGACTTCTTGGTGGTGTCGGTGCCGGTGGCGCTGGCGCCGTAGGTCGAGACGAAGTCGGATATGGAAGTCATCGGAAGTCCTGGTCAGGTTCGGCGGCGCGCGGTCAACGGCCCATCTGCAACGTCGACAACGCCAGTTCCTTGGCGCTGTTGAACACCTCGACGTTGGCCTGGTAGCTGCGCGAAGCGGAAATGAGGTCGACCATCTGCGCCACCGGATCGACCGCGGGCGCGTACACGTAGCCCTGCGCGTCGGCGAGCGGGTGGCCGGGTTCGTAGCGCTTGAGCGGCGCGTCGGTGCTCTCGCGCACTTCGGTGACGTTGACGCCGGCGAGCGAGGGATCGCCCGGCACGCCTTCGGCGCGGAACACCGGCTGCTTGGCGCGATAGACCTCGTCCGGATTGCCCGCGACGGAGTCGGCGTTGGCGAGGTTGGAGGCGATCGTCGACAGCCGCACCGACTGCGCGTTCATCGCCGAACCGGCGACGTCGAAAATAGGCAGGTTGCTCATGCGCGTTCCCCTTACTGGCCTGTGATCGCGGTGAGCATTCCGCGCACCTTGGATTCGACGAAGGTCAGCGAGGCGCGGTACTCCAGCGCCGCCTGCGCGAACAGCGCGTGCTCGCGCTCGCCATCGACGGTGTTGCCGTCGACGCTGGGCTGGCTGCTGGGCCGGGCGAAACGTGCGCCCTGCGATGCGGCGTCGATGGCGTCGCCGGCGGCGGCATTGGGCTGGAGCGCCGACTGCAGCGCCGAGGTGAAGTCCAGGTCCTGCGCCTTGAAGCCGGGGGTATCGGCGTTGGCGAGGTTGGCCGACAGCAACTGCAGCCGCTGCTCGCGCAGGGCCAGCGCAGTGCCGTGGATGCCAAGGAAATCGGACATGACGCCTCCGGGGTCGGGTTCACCCGGAGCAGAGGCAAGGCGCGTGCCAGAGGGCCGTGATTGGTGATTCGTGATTCGTGATTCGCCGAGGCCGGCGGCGGAGGCTGGTGTTGCGAATCACCCTTCACGAATCACAAATCACGGCTTCAAGCCAGCGCATTCACCCGAGCCGCCACGCGCTGGGCCAGCTCGTGTTCGGAGTACTTGGGCACGAAGTCGTCCGCGCCCACGCGCTCGACCATCGCCTGGTTGAACACGCCCGACAGCGAGGTGTGCAGCAGCACGAACATGTCGCGCAGGGCCGGGTCGCGTCGGATTTCCGTCGTCAGGGTGTAGCCGTCCATGGCGGGCATCTCGATGTCGGAGATGACCATGGCGTAACGCTCGTGGGGGTCGATGCCGCTCAGGACCAGCGCCTGCAGGTGCTCCAGCGCCTGGCGGCCGTCGGACAGCAGGGTCGAGCCCAGGCCCAGCTGCTCCAGCACCAGGCGGATCTGGTTGCGCGCCACGCGCGAGTCGTCGACCACCAGCACTTCGCGCGGGGCGGTCGGGCTGGTGGCGGCAAGCGGGGCGATGCGGTCGGCGTCGCTGGCGCGCGGCGCGGACTCGGCCAGCACGCTTTCCACGTCGATCAGCTGGATCAGCTCGCCGTGGTGGCGCGTGACGCCGGTGAGGTAGTGCTGCTCGGCGCCGTGCTCCGGCGGCGGGTGGATGTCCTGCACCGCGATGTTGACGATGCGGTCCACGGCCGAAACCAGGAAGCCCTGGACCGATCGGTTGAATTCGGTGACCACCAGGTACTTCGGTTCGACCGAGTCGGCGTCGCCATGGCCGATGGCGCGCGCAAGGTCGAGCACCGGGATGCTGCGCCCGCGCACGTCGGCCGCGCCGCTGAAGGCCGGCGGCAACTGCGGCAGGGTGAACAGCGGCGGGCGCGGGAGGACCTCCTGCACCTTGAAGACGTTCACGCCAAAAAGCTGACGCGTTCCCAGGCGGAACAGCAGCAGCGCCAGCCGGTTGTGGCCGGCCAGGCGGGTGCGTTGGTCGATGCGGTCGAGCAGGTCCTGACTCATGGTCGGGTTGTCGGCCGGGGACGGCGGGACTTGAGCATGCCGGCGGCGGTGCAAGGGGCGGGCCGGGAGCGGGATGACGCTGCCGGCCATTCCCCGACGCCCTGGCCCGTCATTCCCTCGATGCTTTTGCTCGTCATTCCCGCGAAGGCGGGAATCCAGGGACTTTCCGCGCTTCACTGGCCAGACGTCAGGTCGCGGGGTCGCGCCTCGCATCCCGCAACTTGCGGCGCTCCGGGGAAAGCATGAAACGTCCCTGGATTCCCGCCTTCGCGGGAATGACGGCGATTGGCGGGAAGGCGTTCCGGCACAAATCCTGCACGCACGCTTCGAATCTCTCCGGAGCCCGCCATGCGCGCCATCCTCAACGTCCTGCTGACCGCCCTCGTGGCGCTGGCGCCGTCGTGGGCGGTCGCGGGCGAGTTCCAGCCGGTCGGGTCCATCCGCGACGCCGCGATCGCCGCCCTCGGCGCGACGGCCGCGAACGGGCAGGCCGAGGCGGCCGTCGATTCGCGACTGCGCATGCCCGCGTGCGCGCAGCCGCTGGCGGCGACCGTCACCGGGCCGACTTCAGTGGCCGTGCGTTGTGCCGATACCCCGGGGTGGCAGCTCTACGTGCCGGTGCGGGTGCGGCGCGAGGCCGATGTGGTCGTCCTCGCCCGGCCCGTCCGCGGCGACGAGCCGATCGGGCCGGAACACCTGGCGGTGCAGCGTCGCGAACTGGGCGCCAGCGAAGGCCCGGTCGTCACCGACCCGGCCGCCCTGGTCGGCAAGCGCCTCCGCAAGGCGATGTCGGCCGGTGCGGTGCTGCAGGCCGACGATGTGGGCGGGGACGACGCGCTCAAGCGCGGCGATCCGGTCACGCTGGTCTCGCGCGCCGGCGGCATGGAAGTGCGCATGGGCGGCCGCGCGATGGGCGCGGGGAAGCTGGGATCGACCATCTCGGTCGAGAACACCGCCTCGCGCCGTATCATCCGGGGCCGCGTGGCGGGTCCCGGGCTCGTGGAAGTCAATTTGTGACGTTCCTTACAAAGTTGTCAGGTTTTCCCCTCAAGTCCGGCCGCGGGCGGCCGTTATCCAGTTCGAACACGTTCTCAAGGAGTCAGCCATGACCCACAAGATCGACGGCGCCATGTCGCCCGCCCTGCGCCAGATCGAAGCGACCGGCAGCACGTCCGTGCAGTCGCGCTCCGGTGCCGACCGCGGCCAGCCTGTCGGCGCCACCGCCGCGGCCGACCAGATGCGCCTGACCGGCGATGCCACGAACCTGCAGGCGCTGGAGCGCGAGCTCGGCGCGGCCCCGGCCGGCATCGACGTGGCGAAGGTCAACGCCATCCGCACCTCGCTCGCCGACGGCAGCTACAAGGTCGACCCGCAGGCGATCGCCGATCGCATGCTGTCGCTCGAGAACGCGCTGTCCAAGTGAGCCACCGCGGATGAACGCGCACCCGCTCGACGCACTCGAGTCCGCCCTCAACGAGGAGCGTCGCGCGCTGCTCGACCACGACGTCGAGGCGCTGCTGCGTTCCACGCAGGCCAAGCTCGAAGCGCTGCGCGCGGCCGAACACGCCGGCGCCGCGGCGAACGACGCACCGCGCGTGCTCGCGCTGAGCGAGCTCAACCATGCCAACGGCGCACTGCTCGCGCGTCGCCGCCGCGAAGTGAACTGGGCGCTGCGCCACCTCGGCCGCCTGGACGCCGACACCACCTACGACGCCACCGGGCAGTCGGGCGCGAAGCCGCACAGCCGGCTCAACGTGTCGGTCTGATTTCCCGACCGGTTCCGCGGCCTCGAACCGCACACGTTGCCGTCATCCCCGCGAAGGCGGGGATCCATGCCGCGAGCGTCACCGCCTTCGAAGGTCGAACATCATTGGATGGTTGGATGTTCGGCTCCGCGTGAATGACGCCTCCGAGCCAAGCCGTGCATCACGCAAACCGCTTCCCTCCCGCTCCGGCGTGATTCCGACACCCCGCATGCGATAAGTTGGCCCGGCCACACGCAGCAGGCCCGGAGCGGGATGAGCGAAACCACGAACACCACCACCGTCGACACCTGGAGCGAAGACATGCTCTGGGCGGTCGCCATGTCGGACCTTGCGGTCTTCCTGCTCGACGACCAGGGGCGGCTGCTGCACAGCAACGACGCCGGGCGCGTGCTCGCGATGCGACTGCATCCGGACGAGCCGCATCCCGATCCCGCGATCCTGCTGTCGTACATCCCCGAACAAGGCTGGCAGATCGCGCAGCGCGACGGTCGCTGGATCGGCGAGGTGCCCACCGCGCTCCCCGGCCTGGTGCTGGAGATCAAGGCGTTCGCCGGTCGCGATCGCGGCCGCTGCCGTCGCTACACGGTGATGACCGACATCTCGGTGCGTTCGGCGCGCGAAGGCGAACTGCGTCGTCGCCACGACGAACTCCAGTCGACCTACGACCGCCTCGCCAGCGCGCAGGAACAACTGCTGCAGTCGGAGAAGATGGCATCCATCGGCCAGCTCGCCGCCGGCGTCGCGCACGAAATCAACAACCCCATCGGCTACGTGCACTCCAACCTCGGCACGTTGCAGGAATACACCAGCGCGCTGCTCGCGCTCGTCGACGGTTACGCCGACGCGCTGCAGTCCAGCGATCCGGCATCGAGCCGCCCGTTGCTGAAGCAGATGCGCGACCGCCTCGACGTCGATTTCATCGTCGGCGACCTGCCGAAGCTGCTGGAGGAATCGCGCGAAGGCATCGAGCGCGTGACCAAGATCGTGCAGGACCTGAAGGAGTTCTCGCACGTCGAGCGCGACGAGCCGATGCGTCCGTCGGATCTTCGCAAAGGCCTGGAATCCACGCTCAACATCGTGTGGAACGACCTCAAGTACAAGGCGAAGGTCGAGAAGCACTACCACGACGTGCCGCTGGTGGAGTGCTACCTGTCGGAGATCAACCAGGTCTTCATGAACCTGCTGATCAACGCGGGGCAGGCGATCGACGACCGCGGGCTGATCACGCTCGCGATGGGCGTCGAAGGTGACGAGGTGTGGGTAAGCGTGGCCGACGACGGCGTCGGCATTCCCGAAGAAGCATTGCAGCGCATCTTCGATCCGTTCTACACGACCAAGCCGATCGGCCGCGGCACGGGCCTCGGGCTGGCGATCGCGTACCGCATCGTCGCCAAGCACCACGGCCGCATCGAGGTGCACAGCCGCCCCGGCGAAGGCAGCACGTTCCGCGTCGTACTGCCGATCTCGCAGCCGGTGCTGTCGCGTCCGCGGGGGAAGTAGCTTCCCCCGTCATCCCGGCAAAAGTCGGGACCTTGGCCCGCAGCGTCCGGGCATTCTCTCGAGGATTCCAAACCTTACCGTCATCCCGGCGAAAGCCGGGATCCGGGCCCGCATCGTCCGGGCACTCTCTCGACGGCTCCAAACCTCACCGTCATCCCGGCGAAAGCCGGGACCCAGGCCCGCATCGTCCGGGCACTCTCTCGACGGCTCCAAACCTCACCGTCATCCCGGCGAAAGCCGGGACCCAGGCCCGCAGCGTCCGGGCACTTTCTTCGACGGTTCCAAACCCCACCGTCATCCCGGCGAAAGCCGGGACCCAGGCCCGCAACATCCGGGCACTCTCTCGACGGCTCCAAACCTCACCGTCATCCCGGCGAAAGCCGGGATCCAGGCCCGCAACATCCGGGCACTCCGGCAGCGGTGAGCCACATCATCGTCATTCCAGCGAAAGCTGGAATCCATCTTGCCGTTGCTTTTGCTCGTCATTCCCGCGAAGGCGGGCCGCTTCTTGGCCGCCGAATGGCGGCACCATCCAAGGACGTTCCACGCTTTCCCTTCAACGCTTAAGAGCAAAGAAGAATCACTAGCCAAGCTTCCGATCGCCTGCGGCGCTCGGGTCACTTTTCTTTGCTCGCACAAAGAAAAGTAACCCAAAGAAAGTGCGTACAAGTCCAACCCAATCCCACGACCGGAAAGCAAAAGGGCGCGCTCGCGATTCGCCATCCATGGCTCATCGCTCACCGCCGCACATCCTGTGCGGCGCCCTTCGGGGCTAGTGACGAATAGGCTGTTCGATAGCAACAGCAACAGCAACAGCAACAGCAACAGCAACAGCAACAACGACAGCGACAGGGACAGCGACAGGGACAGGGACAGGGACAGCGACAGCAGCAACAGCGACAGCGACGGCGACAGAATCGTCATTCCAGCGAAAGCTGGAATCCATCTTGATCTTTCGATTGCAGTTCACGTTGCAATGCCGTTGCCGTTGCCGTTGCCGTTGCCGTTGCCGTTGCCGTTGCCGTTGCCGCGGCCGTTGCCGTTGCCGTTGCCGCTGCCGCTGCCGCTGCCGCTGCCGCTGCCGCTGCCGCTGCCGCCGTCGCCGTCGCCGTCGCCGTCGCTCTTGCTCGTCATTCCCGCGAAGGCGGGAATCCAGGGACTTTTCACGCTTTCCCTGCAGCCCGTCAGAGCAAATCAAAGCAAAGAAGAATCACGAGCCAAGTTTCCAAGCGCCCGCCGCGATCCACGCGTCGCAAACGCATGCCCGCATGAGCCCGCTACCGCGCCGCAAACGTCGACAGGCAAGCCCGGCGCGCACGCGCCATGCTGCACGCGCGATCAGCCCGGTGTCCGGCTTCCCGCGCGCTAGTCCCTCACATCCAGCACCACGCACCGCGCCCGCCGAAAACCTCACGGAATCGCCGGCCCCCACCCCATTCAGCCGCCTACACACCTCACGCGGTGCGTAAGGTTTCAACCGAAACCTGTGGCGCCACCAGCCCGTTGCTGCATTGCACGATGACAAACTCGGCACACTTTGCTTAGTTTTGGTTAAGGCGTCGTGGTAGCGCTATCACAGGGGTGGGCCACCCGACGCCGGGAACACGCGATTACTGCGACTGCACGGGTCACTGGAACCGCAAGGGAAGTCGGTTTTCGAGGTGCGGGACGGGCGACTCGAGCGCCCGGTTTGGAAGCGTGCGGGCGATGCCCGCGGGTGCCCTGGGGAGGGGCGAGACATCCATCGATCGAAGTAGAGGGCAGACCACATGATTTGGTTCCGGTCCGACGCAGCAAGCGCGTCCTGCAAGCAAGCGGCCACCATCGAGCCGCCGTCGCAGGACAAGGTTTTTTCCGATCAACGAGCCGTCCAGCGGAGGGCCGCGCCATGAGCCGCAGGACGTCCAACACGAAGTTCAACAGCCGCATCCTCAAGCGCACGGCGATGTTCACCTTCGTCGGCGGCATGCTGGTGATCAATCCCGCGTTTGCGCAGGACGCCACGCAGGCGACGCAGGGGCAGGTGCTGCAGGCACAGAACCCCGCGGACGAGGCCACCACGCTCGATTCGGTGACCGTCACCGGTCTTCGCAACTCGCTCAACCAGTCGATGGAGCTCAAGCGCGAAGCCGCCGGCGTTGTCGACGCGATCAGTTCCGAAGACATCGGCAAGTTCCCCGACACGAACCTGGCCGAATCGCTGCAGCGCATCACCGGCATCTCGATCGAGCGCCGCGACGGCGAAGGCGCGCAGATCACCGCGCGCGGCTTCGGCCCGCAGTTCAACATGGTCACCCTCAACGGTCGCCAGATCCCGGGCGCGGACGCCTTCGGTGCGCCGGGCCAGATCCCGATCGGCGGCGTCGACGGCGGCACGCGCGCGTTCAACTTCGCGCAGCTGGCATCGGAAGCGATCGACACGCTGGTGGTCTACAAGACCGGCCAGGCGACCGTGCCCAGCGGCGGCATCGGCGCGACGATCGACATCCAGACCGATCGCCCGTTCAATCACCAGGGCGGCAACGTCATCGCCAACCTCGGCGCCAAGGCCGTCTACGACGAATCGCAGCCGTTCGAAACCGACATCACGCCGGAAGTCTCGGGCATCTTCAGCTACGCCAACGCCGACAAGACGTGGGGCGTGGGCCTCTCGGCGAGCTACCAGAAGCGCCACGGCGGTTCGGTGCAGTCGACCGAGAACGCCTGGAACATGCAGCGCTGGACCGGCACCGATCCGGCATTGCGTCCCGACGCGATCGTGACCAACGCGCCGGCGATCGGCCAGCTGTACGGCATGCCGAACGACCTGCGCTACGCCTTCGCCGATTTCGAACGCGAACGCATCAACGGCCAGGCCGTGCTGCAGTTCGCGCCGACCGACGCGCTGACCTTCACGCTGGACTACACCTACTCCAGCAACGAGATCACCGAAGACCGCGGCGAGCAGACGATCTGGCTGCAGCGCGCCAACAGCTTCAGCCACCTCACCTTCGACACCGACGAGGAGGTCGCAACGCCGATCTACCTTCGCGACATCGTCGGCACCAAGGACTTCGGCTACGAGCAGCAGCGCCAGGAGCAGGAATACACGCTCGATTCGATCGGCCTGAACGTGAAGTGGGACGTCACCGATCGCTTCCGCCTGGCCTTCGATGCGCACAACACCACGTCCAAGAGCCTGCCGAACGATCCGGTCACCGGCGGCGGCTCGACGTTCTTCTCCATCGCCGGCACCAACAACTGCACCGTGGGCCCGTACTGCGGCGGCAACTGGGCGCAGGAGCTGTGGTTCAACAACGGCCTGCCGATCGGCGCGCGCACGTGGTACACCGATCCGGCTTCGGCCGCGAGCGGCGCCAACGGCACGGTCAACCCGGACTTCCCGCCGGAGCAGATCGGTTCGCAGGTGCTGCGCATCAACTCCCAGCGCCAGGAAACCGAGGTCAAGCAGGGCCGCATCGACGGCGAATACAACTTCGATGACGGCCGCTTCCTGTTCGGCGTGGATTCGTCCAACGTCACCATGAGGCGCATGCAGGCGACCGAGGCGTATTCCACGCTCGGCGACTGGGGCGTGGCCAACACCGGCAACGAACCGGGCCTGCAGGAACTGCTGACGCCGATCAGCATCGTCGGCATGTTCGAGGACTGGAACACCGACGGCGCGGCGCGCGGTGCATGGCGCGGCAATGCCACGGCCGGCGCGTTGTGGGCGGGCGATTTCTACGGCGCGCAGACGCGTCGCAACGACCAGCTGGCCGCCGACAACGAGATCGAGGAAGACACCGACTCGGTGTACGGCCAGGTCGAAATGGACGGCACGCTCGGTGGTTTCCCGACGCACACGCGCATCGGCGTGCGTTACGAGAAGACCTACCTGACCTCGACGTCGCAGGTCGCCATTCCCACCGCGATCCAGTGGCAGGCGAACAACGACTTCCGCATCCTGCGCGGCGAGGACACGCAGCCCTTCAAGGAAACGCACAGCTACGACTACGTGCTGCCGAACCTGGATTTCAGCATCGATTTCACCGATGAGATCAAGGGTCGCGCGTCGTTCAGCCAGACCATCGCGCGTGCGCCGTACGGCAGCCTGTACGCCGGCCCCACGCCGAACCAGCCCACCGGTTCGATCCTGATCAACCCGTCCACGCGTGCGGACGGCGATGCGCAGAACCCGGAACTGGACCCGCTGGAATCGGACAACCTCGACCTGGCGGTGGAGTGGTACTTCGCCGACGCGAGCTTCGTCTCGGTCACGTTCTGGAACAAGGACGTGAAGAACTTCGTCGGCAGCTCGGTGGTGCGTGAGAACCTGTACGGCCTGCGCGATCCGACCTCCGGTCCGGATGCACAGGCGGCGCTCGCGTTCCTCACCAGCCAGGCGTGCGCGACGCAGGCCACGGCGGCGGGCGCGGATCTCGCGCAGGCGTGTTCGGCCAACGACACCGCGCTGTTCACGGCGGTGGCGATGCTGCGCAATCCGGAAACCGGCGGCCTGGGCGCGTACAACGGTACGTCCGCGCAGTCGCTGGCGATGGAGAACGCCTACGACCTGGTCGGAGAAGCGGATGATCCGTTGTACGAGTTCGACGTGCAGCGTCCGGTCAACCAGAACAACGCCAACCTGCACGGTTGGGAAATGGGTGGCCAGTACTTCTTCGGCGAGTCGGGTTTCGGCATCTTCGCCAACTACACGCTGGTGGACGGCGACGTCGCGTTCGACAACACCGTGGTCGATCGCGACCAGTTCGCGCTGCTCGGCCTGAGCGACACGGCCAACGTGATGTTCATGTACGAGAAGTACGGCTGGTCCGCGCGACTGGCCTGGAACTGGCGCGACGAGTACCTGATCGCGGCCAACGAGAACGGCTCCAACCGCAATCCGTTCTACGTCGAGGAATACGAGCAGTGGGACCTGAGCGTCAACTACTCGTTCAACGACAACTGGCAGGTCGGCTTTGAAGCGATCAACCTGACCGGCGAGGACGTGCGTTGGCACGGCCGCTCCGAGAAGCAGATGATCAAGCTGGTCGACCAGAGCCCGCGTTACATGCTGGGCGTGCGCTGGCGCTACTGACGGCACGCGTACGAGGAAAGGCGGGTGCGGGAGCGGGAGGCGCGATGCGTCCTCCCGTTTCCCGGACTCCATCCAACGCGAGGAACGAGGGGCCATCGCACGCGGCACGGAGGACGCTCTCCCTCCCGTGACGCTCGCGATCCCGCGTTTCTCGCTTCTCGTTTGCGGCGCCGCAATCGCCACATTCCGAAACCCTTGCTTCCGTCGAACGGCAGGCGCATAACGTGCGAAAGCCTGCCCATTGCCAGCCCGACATGGCCCGATACGAACTGCTCAACAACATCACGCACAAGGACCTGCGCGTGGCCACGCGCTTCGGTCGCGAATTCGGCGACGACGTCGGCATGGTCATGGCGTTCCCGACCGAGTTCGCCGAGCTGCAGCGCGAATACCCGATCTTCTTCCGCAAGGATCGCGACAGCGGCCAGTGGCAGGCGGTCGCGCTGCTCGGTTTCGACGCGAAGGAAAACCTCTTCCTGCAGGGCGAACGCTGGAATGCCGCCTACCTGCCCGGTGCGATCGCGAAGGGGCCGTTCCTGATCGGCTTCCAGGAGCAGCGCATCGAAGGCGAACTGCGTCGCGAGCCGGTCGTGCACGTGGACATGGACCATCCGCGCATCCAGGCCGGCGACGGCGAGGCGGTGTTCCTCCCGCAGGGCGGCAACAGCGCCTACCTCGACCACATTTCCACCGTGTTGCGCGGCATCCGCGACGGCGTGGATGCCGGGCAGGCGATGTACGCAGCGCTCGACGCGCTCGGACTCATCCAGCCGGTGTCGCTGGAAATCACGCTCGACGAAGGCCATCGCGTGAGCCTCGCGGGCCTGCATAACATCGACCGCGACCGGCTGGCCGCGCTCGATGCCGACCAACTGCACGCGTTGCATCGCGCTGGTTATCTCGAAGGCGTGTACCTCGTGCTCGCTTCGGTCCACAACCTGCGCCGGCTGATGGCCGAAAAGCAGCGACGACTGCGAGAGACCGCGCAGTGAACGCAATGGCCGGCGACGCGACGATGCATGCGCGCGCCGGCGCGACGCAGCCGATCGCCGAGCTGCACGGCCTGCACGCGGATTCATTGCCGATCGACGAACTGCTCGCGGGCGGCGAACCGGTGGTGCTGCGCGGCATCGCGCGCGACTGGGACCTGGTAAAGGCCGGCGAGCAGTCGATGCAATCGGCGATGGACTACCTGCGCCGTCACGACAACGGCCAGCCGGTGACGTATTCGTGGGGCGCGCCGGAGATCCGCGGACGTCCGTTCTACAACGACGATTTCACGCAGCTCAATTTCGACGTGCGTCGCGGCGTGCTGTCGCAGGTGCTGGACGAGATCGCGTCGCACGCGAACGATGCGACGCCTCCGACCTGGTACGTCGCCTCGCTGCTTATCGACACGCGCCTGCCCGGATTTCGCGCGAAGAACGACATCGGGCTCGCAAGGCAGGGCATCGACGCACCGCCGAGCATCTGGATCGGCAATCGCGTCACCGCGTCGTGCCATTACGATGCGATGAACAACATCGCCGTGTGCGCGGTCGGGCGTCGCCGCTTCACGCTGTTTCCGCCGGAGCAGATCCACAACCTCTATCCGGGGCCGCTGGAACCGACGCCCGGAGGGCAGCAGGTCAGCGTGGTCGATTTCGACGCGCCGGATTTCGCGCGCTATCCGCGTTTCCGCGATGCGCTCGCCGCCGCGCGCACTGCCGTGCTCGAACCGGGCGATGCGATCTTCATGCCGAGCCTTTGGTGGCACCACGTGCAGGCGCTGGAAGCGTTCAACGTGCTGGTGAACACGTGGTGGAGTAGCGTGCCCGCGCACGTGCCCACGCCGATGCATGCGCTGTACCACGCGATCTGGGCATTGCGCGATCGCCCCGAGCGCGAGAAGCAGGCGTGGCGCGAGGTGTTCGATTACTACGTGTTCGGAGATCCGGAACAGGCCGGCGCGCATCTTCCGGCGCAGGCGCGTGGTGCGCTCGCGCCCGTCGACGACGTGCTCGCGCGGCAACTGCGCGCGATGCTGCTCGCCAAACTCAACCGCTGAGCGCATGCGCTCGACATCACGTCACACGAGGGAGTGAAGATGGAGAAGGGCAGGATCCGCAGGGTCGTGATCGCCGGTGGCGGCACTGCCGGCTGGCTGGCCGCGGCGGCGCTGACGCACCAGTTCCGCGATCTGCTCGACGTGGTGCTGATCGAATCCGAGCAGATCGGCACCGTCGGCGTCGGCGAATCGACCGTGCCGCCGATCCGCAATTTCCATCGCTTCCTGCAGATCGACGAGCAGGAGTTCCTGCGTGAAGTCGCCGGCACGTTCAAGCTGGCGATCTCGTTCGAGAACTGGCGCCGGCACGGCGAGCGCTACATCCACCCGTTCGGCATCACCGGGCAGGGCACGCTGGTCGCGGCCTTCCACCACTTCTGGCTCGAAAGCCTGCAGCGCGGCATGGACTCGAAGCTCGGCGATTTCTGCCTGGAAACGCAGGCCGCGCTTGCCGACCGCTTTGCGTTGCCGGCGCAGCCGCAGGTCAACTACGCGTACCACCTCGATGCCGGCCTGTACGCGCGCTTCCTGCGCAAGCGTTCGGAAGCATTCGGGCTCAAGCGCATCGAAGGCAAGATCCGCGAGGTGCGGCAGAACGGCGAGTCGGGTTTCGTCGAAGCGCTGGTGCTGGAAGACGACCAGGTCATCGAAGGCGATCTGTTCATCGACTGCACGGGCTTCCGCGGATTGCTGATCGAACAGACGCTCAAGTCCGGTTACGAGGACTGGCACCAGTGGCTGCCGTGCGATCGCGCGGTCGCGGTGCAGACCGAATCGACCGGCGGGCCGGTGCCGTACACGCGCGCCATCGCGCACGATGCCGGCTGGCGCTGGCACATTCCGTTGCAGCATCGCGTCGGCACGGGCTGGGTGTATTCCAGCCAGCACATGTCCGACGACGAAGCCACCGCGCGATTGCTGAAGGACGCGGCGGCGACGCCGATCCGCGATCCGTGGCGCGTGCCGTTCCGCAGCGGTCGTCGCCTGAAGGCGTGGAACAAGAACGTGGTCTCGCTCGGCCTCGCGAGCGGTTTCATCGAGCCGCTGGAATCGACCAGCCTGCACCTGTCGATGACGTCGATCATCCGGCTGATCGAGGCCTTCCCGTTCGACGGCATCCCCGAGTCGCTGACGGAGATCTACAACGACACCGGGCGTCGCGAGATGGAACACGTGCGCGACTTCATCATCCTGCACTACCACGCCAACCAGCGCGACGAGCCGATGTGGAAGCAGTGCCGCGAGATGGAGATTCCGGATTCGCTGTCGATCCGGCTGCGCGCATGGCGCGATCGCGCGCACGCGTGGCAGGGCGCGAACGAGCTGTTCCGCGTGGATTCGTGGACGCACGTGATGCTCGGCCAGGGGCTTGAGCCGCAGCAGCACCATCCGCTCACGCGCGCGCTGCCCGACGACCAGATGCGCCGCTTCCTCGAACAGATCCGCAAGCCCATCGACGAGGCGGTGGCGAAGTTCCCGACGCAGCAGGAATTCATCGACCGCTACTGCAAGGCCGCGCCGGAAGTGTGGGGCGCGCGGCGGCCGGCGGTCCAGGCATGACGACATCGCACGACACACAGGAGGCGGTACGGTGAAAGCAGGGAACCTCGGTCGGATCGGAAGTGGCGTACTGGTGTCGGCGCTGTTGCTGGCGCTGGCCGCATGCAAGGGCGACGACAAGCCGCAGGCCGGCGCGCAGCCGCAGGCCGGCGCATCGCCATGGCCGGAAGTGAAGTGGCCGCTGCCCGAGGATCCCGCGCTGGAGAAGCGCGTGAACGATCTGCTGGCGTCAATGACGGTCGAGGAAAAGGTTGGCCAGATCGTGCAGGGCGACATCAGCAGCATCACGCCCGAAGACGTGCGCACCTACCACCTCGGCTCCGTGCTGGCCGGCGGAAATTCCGATCCGGGCGGGCGCTACAACGCGACGCCGGCCGAATGGCTCGCGCTCGCCGATGCGTTCTACGAGGCGTCGATCGACAAGTCGAAGGGCGGCAAGGGCATCCCGATGATGTTCGGCATCGATGCCGTGCACGGGCAGAGCAACATCGTTGGCGCGACGATCTTCCCGCACAACATCGGCCTGGGCGCCACGCGCAATCCCGAACTGCTGCGCCGCATCGGCGAGATCACCGCGCTGGAAACGCGCGCCACCGGCATGGAATGGGCGTTCGCGCCGACCGTCGCCGTGCCGCAGGACGATCGCTGGGGCCGTTCGTACGAAGGCTATTCGGAATCGCCCGAGGTCGTCGCCAGTTTCGCCGGCGCGATGGTCGAAGGCCTGCAGGGCAAGGTCGGCACGAAGGAATTCCTCGACGGTCGCCATGTGATCTCGTCGGTGAAGCATTTCCTCGGCGACGGCGGCACCACCAACGGCGAGGACCAGGGCGACACGAAGCTCAGCGAAGCCGACCTCGTGCGCATCCACGCAGCGGGTTATCCGCCGGCAATCGCCGCCGGCGCGCAGTCGGTGATGGCCTCGTTCAACAGCGTCAACGGCGTGAAGATGCACGGCAACAAGGCCTTCCTCACCGACGCGCTGAAGGGTCGCATGAATTTCGGCGGCTTCGTCGTCGGCGACTGGAACGGCCATGGCCAGGTCGACGGCTGCACGCCGAGCGACTGCCCGGCGACGATCAACGCCGGCCTCGACATGGCGATGGCGCCGGACAGCTGGAAGGGCTTCTACGACACCGCACTCGCGGCGGCGAAGGCCGGCACGATTTCGCAGGAACGCCTCGACGACGCGGTGCGCCGCATCCTGCGCGTGAAGTTCCGCCTCGGTCTGTTCGAAGCGGGCAAGCCTTCGCAGCGCGCGGTCGGCGGCAAGTTCGAACTGCTCGGTGCGCCGGAGCATCGCGCGGTCGCGCGACAGGCCGTGCGCGAATCGCTGGTGCTGCTCAAGAACCAGGGCGGCGTGCTGCCGCTGGATCCGCGCAAGCGCATCCTCGTCGCCGGCAGCGGCGCGAACGACATGACCAAGCAGGTCGGCGGCTGGACCTACAGCTGGCAGGGTTCGGGCAGCAAGCGTGAGGACTTCCCCAACGCCGACACGATCTTCGAAGGCATCGCGCAACAGGCCAAGGCGGCCGGCGGCGAAGCGACGATGGCGGTGGACGGGAAGTTCACGCAGAAGCCGGACGTGGCCGTCGTCGTCTTCGGCGAGGATCCGTACGCCGAGTTCCAGGGCGACATTCCGAACCTGATGTATCGCCCGGGCGACGATTCCGATCTCGAACTGATCAAGCGCCTGAAGGCCGCGGGCATTCCGGTGGTGTCGGTGTTCCTCAGCGGCCGTCCGTTGTGGATGAATCGCGAGATCAACGCGAGCGATGCGTTCGTCGCCGCGTGGCTGCCGGGCTCGGAAGGCGCGGGCGTCGCCGACGTGATCCTGCGCAAGGCCGATGGCAGCGTGCAGAACGACTTCAAGGGAAAGCTCGGTTTCAGCTGGCCGCGCACGGCGACCCAGGTGGCCAACAACGTCGGGCAGAAGGATTACGACCCGCAGTTCGCGTTCGGCTTCGGCCTGACGTATGCCGACGACGGCAATCTCGCGCCGCTGCCTGAGGAATCCGGCGTGAAGCCCGGCCAGACCGAAGCCGGCACGTTTTACGCGCGCGGCACGCTCGCCGATGGCCTGCGTCTTCGCCTGAGCAACGCGGCAGGGCAGAACGTCGACGTGACGACGTTGCCGGCGAAGCTGCCCGACGGCAGCCTCACCGTTACCGCGGTCGACCACGAAGCGCAGGAAGACGCGCGGCGCCTCGACTGGTCCGGCGCGCAGGCGGCGACGGCAACGCTGCTCACCGACAAGCCGATGAACCTCATGCGCGAAACCAACGGCGAAGTGATGATCGTGCTGACCACGCGCTTGGAAGCCGCGCCGGCAGGCGATGTGTCCGTCGGCGTGACCTGCGGCGCCGGCTGCAAGCCTGCGAGCCTGCCCGCGCGCGACGCGCTGGCGAAGCTGCCTGCCGGGCAGTGGACGACGTTCGGTGTGCCGCTGAAGTGCCTGGCGACGGCGGGCGCGGACATGCGCAAGCTCGATTCGGTGCTGGTGCTGGAAAGCAAGGGCAAGCTGCAGATGTCGGTATCGCGCATCGCGCTGGGCGCATCGAACGAAGCCGAGCACGTGCTGCCCTGCAAGTGGTGAATCCCAACGCAATGCGTTGAGCAGAAGGCCGGCGATTGCCGGCCTTCTCTTTTTTCCGCCGCGCGATGCGTAGGTCCCCTCACGAACGCGTGAGTGCATGAACGACTGTGTGCGTCGCGCGATCGTCACGCGCAGCGCAAGCGTGCAACGGCCGAGTCCGCACCTCTTGCGCGCTGCTTGCACATTGTTCCGCAGTGCGCGCGCGTTGCGTTCTTCACCGGCATTGGACCTGCCATGTGCCATCGCGACACGTATTTCGTCGCGCGCACACTGAATGCGTAGCGGACGCGACCGCGGCGCGTATGCATCGCGCGAAAAATCGCTGGCATGACGCTTGCGTTGTCCATGTTGTCAGGCAATCCGCCTGAACATCGGAGATGCAGTAATGGCTAACAACAACCAGCGTGAGCAGAACCAGGGCGGCCAAAACCAGAACCAGGGTGGACAGGGCGGCATGCAGGGCCAGGGCGGTGGTGGCCAGCAGGGCGGCGGCCAGCAGGGTGGCCAGCAGGGCGGTGGTGGTCAGCAGGGCGGCCAGCAGGGTGGCGGTGGTCAGCAGGGCGGCCAGCAGGGCGGTGGCGGCCAGCAAGGCGGACAGCAGGGCGGCGGTGGCCAGCAGGGCGGCGGTGGCCAGCAGGGCGGACAGCAGGGCGGTGGTGGCCAGCAGGGCGGTCAGCGCGAGGATGGCGGCGGCCGCGGCGGCAGCCAGCGCGACGAAGAGCGCGGTGGAAGCCAGCGCCGCTGAGTGAAGCCACTGGCCAGGCAACGGCGCCCGGAACGATTCCGGGCGCTTCGCTGTTCGGAGCAAAGAGGACCACGGATGAAGCCATTCGCTGTCGACGATCTCTACCTGCATTCCACGCTGCTTTCGGTGCAGGGAGCGCCGGGGCATTCGATCGCGGTATTCGCACGCTCGCGGCCTTCGCGCAAACGCGACGGCTACAGCTCCACCGCATGGTGCGTGGACACCTCGGGCGATGCCGGGCCGCGTGAGCTGACCTCAAACGAATCCAGCGCCCGCTCGCCAAGACTTTCCCACGACGGAAAAACGCTGGCATTCCTGTCGAACCGGCAGCAGAAGCACGGCACGCAGGTATATCTGCTGTCGCTGTCCGGCGGCGAAGCGCGTCGGCTGACCGCGCTCGAACACTCGCCGGAAATCATCCACGGCTGGACGCCCGACGGAAGCGCGTTGCTGGTGGGCGCGTCCGTGCCGTGGGCCGAAGACGCGCAGGACGATGCAAGCCTTGCAGACGGCACGCGTCCGCTCGTCGTCATGCACCTCCCGTACAAGATGGACGGCAGCGGCCCCGCTGTCGGCAAACGCACGCACGTGTTCCGCATCGATGCGGACAGCGGTGAGGCGACACAGATCACGCACGGCGACTTCGACGTGAAGGAAGCATGCTGTTCACGCGATGGAAAACGCCTCGCCTTCGTGCGCACGCGCGAGGAAAAGCAACGACATCTCGCCGACCTGTGGCTGGCGGACGTCGACGGCGGCAACGCACGTCGCGTCACGACCAAGCTCGCGGCCGTGCAGGGATTGCAGTGGTCGCCCGATTCGAGCCGGCTGGTCTTCGGCGGGAACACGACGCCCGGCGATTCGCTGGATCACCCGTGGCTGCTGCGCGTGGCCGACGACACCCTTACCCAGCTCGGCGACGACGACCTGCACCTGGAAGGCGACCAGTTCTTCTGGCACGAGGACGGCGTGCGCATTGCCACCGTCGTGTCGATCCGCGGCATGCAGGAAATCTGCGTGATCGACAGCGAGCGGAATAGCGCGCGCCACTTCCCGCGCCGGCTGCGCCACGTGATGCAACTGGGCGAAAGCAACGGCCGCCTGATCTTCTCGTGCGCGACGATGCGCAAGCCCGAAGAACTGTTCAGTTGCGACTGGGACGGCGGATCGCAGCGGCGCCACACCAGTTTCAACCGTCCGTGGATCCGCGAGCGTGCGGCGCCGCGCGTGACGGTTCGCTCGTTCGACGTGCCCGATGGCGAAGGCGGGACCGAACGCGTCGATGCCTGGTTGCTGCGTCCGCCGGGCAAGGGCCCGTTTCCGGTCCTGGTCGACATGCACGGCGGTCCGCAGAGCACGGTGCTGGTGGATTACCCCAGCCACGTCTACTGGTACGAACTGGTGTCGCGCGGGTGGATGATCGTCGCGCCCAACGCCGTGGGTTCGGCCAGCTACGGCGCGGAGTTCGCCCGACGGTTGATCGGGCACTGGGGCGAGCGCGACCTGCCGCAGTACCTCGCCATCGTCGACCGCCTGCGCAACGACGGCCTCATCGACGATCGCATCGCCTGCGCCGGCAAGTCGTACGGCGGCTTCCTCAGCGCATGGGCGGTCGGCAACAGCGACGTGTTCCGCGCGGCCGTGGTGTGCGCGCCGGTCAGCGACGTCGAAGCCCACACCGGAACATCGGACACCGGGTTCTACGTGACGCCCTACGCGATGGGCGGCGAGATCGACGAAGCGCGCGAACGCTACCACCGCCTGTCGCCGATCGAGTACTGCGCGCACGTCGATACCCCCGTGCTGATGCTGCAGGGGCAGGACGACCAGCGCTGTCCGCTCGGGCAGTCGGAGGAGTTGTACGCGAACCTGCTGAGGCTTTCCCGCAAGGCGCCGACGATGGTCGTGTATCCCGGCGGCAGCCACGGCCTGTCCGGTAGCGGACGGCCGAGCCATCGCGTCGATTTCCACCGGCGTCTCGTCGACTGGGTGATGCGCTACGCGGGGGACTCGTCGGAACAGCAGGCGCAGCGCGAGGAAGACGAAGCCGCGACTGCGGCTGCGGAGGCGTCGTGACGCGTCAGTACACCGATTCGCCGGCCGCGCGTCGTTCGTGCGCGCGGAAGGCGTCGAGGATGTGCTCGCGCAGTTCCTCGTCGTTCCACGGCTTGGTGAGGAAGCGGTAGATCGCGCCGCGGTTGATCGCCTCGGTGATCGTCGCCAGGTCCGTGTAACCCGACAGCACCATGCGGATGGTGTCGGGGTAGAGGTCGCGCACACGCGTGAGGAATTCGGTGCCGCTCATGTCGGCCATCCGCTGGTCGGACAGGATGACCTGCGCGGTGTTGCTTGCCAGCAGGTCGAACGCTTCGCGCACGCTGTTGGCGGTGAGGATCTGGTAGCCGTCGCGGCGGAACAGGCGCACCAGCGAGCGCAGCACGTTTTCCTCGTCGTCCAGCAGCAGCAGCGTGCGTTCCGGTCGCGTCGCAGCAAACGCGCCCGGCAGCAGGAAGCGCTTGCTCACCATTTCGCCGAGCTGGTCGGCCGGTGCGGACGGGCTGAACAGATAGCCCTGGAAGAAATCGCAATGGTTGCGGCGCAGGAAGCCGAGTTCGGCCTCGCTTTCCACGCCCTTGGCGATCACTTTCATGCCCAGCTGGTGGCCCATCGCGATGATGCCGCGCACGATCGCGGCGCTGCGCGGATCGCTGGCGACGTTGCGGATGAAGCTGCGATCAATCTTGATGCGGTCCAGCGGGTATTGGCCGAGCGCGGCGAAGGACAGCCCGCCCAGGCCGAAGTCCTGCACGGTGAGCGTCGCGCCCATCGCGCGCAGGCCGGCGAGCGTGTCGTGCACGCGATGGCTGTCGGTGACCAGCACGCTCTCGGGAATCTCGAACTCCAGCGCGTTGCCGGGCAGTCCGTAGCGATGCAGCAGCTCGCCGATGCGGTCCAGGCAGTCGCGCTGCACCAGCAGCGGGCCGGACAGGTGCACCGACATCGACAGGTAATCCAGGCCTTCGGCGCGCCATTGCGCGAGCTGCGCGATCGCCGATTCCACCACCCACGCGCCAAGTCGCGCGGCGAGGCCGACGCGGTTGATCGGCTCGAGGAACTGGCTGGGGCGCAGCAGTCCGCGATCGGTCTGCCAGCGCAGCAGCGCGGCGAAACCGGTGACGCTGCCGTCGTGCGCGGCGACCTGCGGCTGGTAGTACAGGCGGAACTCGCCGCGATCGAGCGCCTCGATGAACCGCTGCGCGAAGCCGTCGTTGGGCGCGCCGCGATCCTCCGACGCCGCTGAATACAGGCCGACGTTGTTCAGGCCGTCCTGCTTCACGCGACGCAGCGCTTCCTCGGCCTTGGACAGCAGCGTCGCGGCGTTGGGTGCGTGGTCGGGGAACACGGCGATGCCGATGGAGAGCGTCACCGGCAGCGTGTACGGCGGGATCGACAGCGGCGTTTCGAAGGCGTCGCGCAGACGTTCCGCGAGGCCGGCGCCGTCGAGTTCGCCTTCGCGGTAGCCGATGCCGATGACGAACTCGTCGCTGGTCAGGCGCCAGATCCAGCCGTCGCGCGGCACCGCACGGCGCAGGCGCTGGGCGATGGCGGCCAGTGCCTGGTCGCCGGTCGCCGTGCCCATGTTGGTGTTGATCGAGCGGAACATGTCCACGTCGATGTGCAGCAGCGCGATGCGTCGTCGCGTCGCGCCGGCGACCGCGATGGCGGTCGCCAGGCTGGGTCCGTTGGCGCCGAGGCGGTGGAGCCCGGTGATGGGATCGACCGCGGTATCAACCTTCTCGTCGTACCGCTGCGCCATTTCTTCGGACTACTTCTTTGCTGCCGGGGGAGTTGCGGGTTTCTGCGGGGGCGTGCCGCTGCCGAAGTCGCCGTCCGCGGAGGCCGCCAGGTAGGCGAAGACCGCGTAGGCCGCGACGTTCTGCGCCAGCGCCTGCGGGTCGATCTTATCGAACGTGTCGTCCGGGGTGTGGTGAAGATCGAAGTAATCCGTGCCGTCCTGCGCCAGGCGCGCCCACGCCATGCCCTTCTCGGCCGACGGACCGACGTCCGGCCCCGGGCCGCCCTGGCCGGGCACGTATTCGATGCCCAGCGGCGCGAGCGCCTGCGCGATCTGCGCGTCGGCCGCCTTCGCATGCTCCGGCGCGGAGCTGGAATAGGCGTAGATGCGGCCCGCGCCGAAGTCGCTTTCGGCGCCGATCTGGTGCTTGGCCACGTCCTTCATGTGCGCGTCGGCGTAGGCCTTGCCGCCGTACAGGCCCTGTTCCTCGTTGGCGAACGCGACCACGCGGATCGTGCGCGCCGGATGCTGCTTGAGGTCGCCGATGAGCTTGCCGGCCGCCATCGTCAGGCCGACGCCGGCGCCATCGTCGATCGCGCCGGTGCCGAGGTCCCACGAATCCAGGTGGCCGCCGATCACGACCACTTCGTCCGGCTTTTTCGAACCGCGGATCTCGCCGATCACATTCTGCGAGGTGTACGTGCCGTCCCAGCCGCAATCCAGCGCCAGCTGCACCTTCACCGGCTTGCCGAGCGCGAGCAGGCGGCGGAGCTGGTCGGCGTCGGGCACCGCGAGCGCGGCGGAGGGAATCGGCTTGAGGCCCTCGTCGAAACGGGTGATGCCGGTGTGCGGATTGCGATGCGAATCGGTACCGGCCGAGCGCATCAGGTAGCCGATCGCGCCGGCGCGGATCGCCGCCGACGGCCCCTTGCTGCGCACGCGCGAGCCCGGGCCGTAGCCGGCGCCGTCGCGCGCGCGTTCCATCTTGTAGTCGATGAAGGCGATCTTGCCGGCGAGCGAACCGGCGGGCGCGGCTTCCAGTGCGGCGAGGTCGGCGAAGCGCACGACTTCGCCTTCGACGTTGCCCGGCGGGCTGCCGCCGAGCGCGGTCAGGTGCAACGGCTGCGCGTTTGCGCCGACGACGTGCGCCGACTCGCTGCGGCGTTCCCACTTCGGAAACGTGACCGGCTCGGTCCAGACCTTGTCGAAGCCCAGTTCTTTGAACTTGGCCACCGCCCACGCGACGGCGCGGGCATCGGCCTCGCTGCCGGCCAGGCGCGGGCCCACTTCGGTGGTGAGCGATTCGGTGATGCGGTAGCCCAGTTCGCTTTTGAGCGCGGTTTCGCGCAGCTGCGCGGCGGTGGCGATGGCCTTGTCGGGAATGCGCGTCTCGCGCTCGGCTGCGTGACCGCTTGCGGCGGCGGCGAACAGACAGGTGGCGATCGCCACCGACAGCATTGCGCGCATCGAACAACTCCCCTGGAAGACGGCGTCGAAAGGACGACGAAACCGCGAGCGTAGCAACTCGCGATGCGCGGGCAGGGTGTCGTCAGTCACGCAGCGATGTGGGGCGGTTTGCCGGGTGTGGCTGCAGCAGGATCGCTGTCATTCGGGCGGAGGTCGGGGGCCGGGTCGGAACGTGTAGGTCCTCGGTTTGCGGAGCCCAACACCATCGTCATTCCAGCGAAAGCTGGAATCCATCTGGCTTCATATGGCGGATCTGACTAAATCTAGCGGATCTGACGAAGCAACGCCGCAGCGCTGTGCGGCAGGGGCGGTTTGTTGCGCCAGCTTCGTTGCCCCTCACCCCAACCCCTCTCCCGTGGAGAGGGGCTCAAAGCTCCGCGGTTTCATGGGCTCAAGGCCCCGGCTTGTTCTTCAACTCGTCGCGGATCTCGCGAAGCAGCAGCACTTCTTCCGGGATGGCAGCTGCGGCGGCGGGTGCGCGCACGCGGTTGTATGCCTTGAGGATCAGGAAGATCACCAGCGCGATCAGCAGGAAGTCGATGATCGTCTGCACGAACATGCCGTAGCGGATTGCCAGCTCGGTCGCGACTTCCTTGCCGGCCGAATCCAGCTGCGCCGGCTTGATCACGTACTTCCAGTCGCTGACGCTCACGCCCTTGGTGAATGCGCCGATCGCCGGCATCACGATGCCGTCCACCAGCGCGGTGACGATCTTGCCGAAGGCTGCACCGATCACGACACCGACGGCCAGGTCGACCACGTTGCCGCGTGAGATGAATTCCTTGAACTCGGTGATCAGGCCCATGGCGTCGTGGTCTCCAGCGTTGACGTTAGGCGGCGGCGCGCGCCGCGCGGCTTCGGACTATACCGTCCGACCGGTGACGATCGTCCCGGAATGTTCGGCGATGCCTTCGATGGCGGCGTGGAAGCGATCGCCCGGTTGGAGCGGACCGACGCCGGCCGGCGTGCCCATGAAGATCAGGTCGCCGGCGCGAAGGGCATACAGCTTCGACAGCTCGTGCAGGATGTCGGGCACCGTCCAGATGAGGTCGGCGAGCGAGCCGTCCTGTTTCACCTGGTCGTTGATCGAAAGGCGGATGCGGCGCGCGCCGAGTTCACCGACTTCCGTGGCGGGCACGATCGCGCTGATCGGCGCGGCATGGTCGAACGCCTTGCCGGTGTCCCACGGCAGGCCCTTGGCCTTCGCGTTGCCCTGCAGGTCGCGGCGCGTGAGGTCCAGGCCGACGGCGTAGCCGTAGACGAGGTTCATCGCGTCGGCAGGATCGAGCACGCCTGCGGGCGCGTCCTTGCCAAGTGCGACGACCAGTTCGACCTCGTGGTGCAGGTCCTGCGTGCCGGGCGGGTAGGGCACTTCGGACTGCAGCGCGATCGCGTCGGCCGGCTTGAGGAAGAACACCGGCGTGCCGCGGTCGGCGGGCGAAGCCGGAACGGCGACGCCCATCTCGCGTGCGTGGTCGGCGAAATTGCGACCGACGCAGTAGATGCGGTGTACGGGGAAAGTCTGGTCCGTCCCGCGGACCGGAACGCGCGGCTGCGGCAGGGCCGCGATCACGTCGCTCATGCGGGCCCTTAAAGGGTGGTGTGCGTGCGGGGCCGTTCGATCGCCGGCTGGCCGACGACGCGGAATTCGCCTTCGACGATGCGCGCGTCCTGCTGCGAACGCGCCAGGCGCTTGCCGCGCTGCTTCCACAGCTTGTAGAGCATGCCGGCGGCGATCATCGCCGCGCCCAGCGCCACCGAGAACGCGACCAGCACCGCGAGCACGCCCAGGCCGACGACGCCGAGCGCGAAACGCAGCAGGCGATGGCGCGGCTTGCGCGGCTCGAACGCCGAACGCACGCGCGAATGGAAGTGGGAGGTACCGAAGCGGAAGGTCTGGGCAAACATCGGGTTGCGTCGTGACACAATGCGGCAACAAGCGCCGGGGAGGCGAGTATCGGGCCAGCCATGAGCGAGGGTGTGAGAACTTCGTTAAGCATTTCACACGATGTCGACCGTTCAGCGGAGCCGCTCGTGAAGCTGGAACGCTTGCCTGACGGGGCTTTCGCCGAGGTCGAGGCGGTCGTCGACGGCGATGCGGAAAGCCTGATTGTGTATCGTGACGGCGATCACGTCCGGGCCTGGCTCAACATCTGCCCGCACGCTGGTCGCCGCCTCGACTGGGCGCCGGGCCAGTTCCTCAAAAGCAAGGACGGCCATCTGGTATGTGCCGCGCATGGGGCGAGCTTCGAATTGACCGGTGGCGAATGCGTCGCCGGGCCGTGTCGCGGGGAATCGTTGCGCGCGGTCGGAGTGACGGTGCGCGACGGCGCGGTCTGGCTGGGCGACTGAAGCACCGCAACGCGGCAGCGCCGCATCGATAACAGACGCAACCGGGGACGACATGAGCACGGTGTTGTGGGCCAATTGCCTGGTCGGTGGAGAGGTGTGTTCCGATCAGGAGGATCGCGCGGCGCTGTACCGGCACGCGAAGAAACTCGATGCGATCTCCAGGTCGTTGCGGCTGCCGTCGTTCATGGCCGCCTGCGACGAGACCGACATGCGTTACAACCTCCAGGATCTCGAGCTGCCGGCTGGCATGACCTCGGCCAACGAGGTGATGGCCGCCGACGGTGCCTGGCTTGCGCGCGCCGACGCGTTGGCGATGCTGGAGGGATTGCACGCGCACATCCGCGAGACCAAGCCGCGGTTCGGCCTGCTGAGCGACCAGCACGCGACCATCGTGGACGAGCTTGCCGGCGTGATCGCGTTCGTGCGCTCGCAGCCGGACGCGGAGCGGTTCAACTTTGCCGTCGTGATGTGACCCGGCCGTACAGCCGCAGCGAGGCCCGATGCCTAACCCGCTGATCGTTCCGATGGCCGCCCACGTCGCGTGGGCCGCCTTCCTTTACGTGCTGCTGACCATCGCCCGCGCGCCGGCCGTGTGGGGCATCGGGCAGCGGGCCGACGGCGGCAATCCGTGGGCGAAGCTCGAGCCGCGCATCAGCGCCAATCTGTCGAACCAGTTCGAGTGGCCGCTGTTCTTCCACGTCGCCTGCGTTCTGCTGATCTTCGCCCGCGACATCGGGCCTCTGCCGCAGATGCTCGCGTGGGTCTTCATCGCAGGTCGCGTGCTGCACAGCATGGTGCAGATCTGCACGGCCAATGTGCGGCTGCGAGGACTGGTGTTCATGGTGAACTTCCTCGCCGTGCTCGCGCTGTGGGCGGTGGTGGTCGGAAGATCGCTTCTCGCTTGAGAAGTGCCTGGGCGCAGGCGCGCTGGACGAACCACTTTGCTCGAGCCGTCATTCCCGCGAAGGCGGGGCTCCATGCGTTGGAAGCATCACTTTTGCGCCGCTGACATGGCTGGGTTCCCGCCTTCGTGGGAATGACGATGGTATGGTTTGCAGGTAAGGGTGTGCCAGGCGCTGCGGGCCTGGGTCGCGGCTTTCGCCGGGATGACGGATCACGAACGCCGTAGCCGAATCCCGAATCGATCAATACAGCAGATTCACCATCGCCACGGCGACGACGGTGTAGATCAGCGAGAGCGGGCCGCCGATCTTCCAAAGCTCCTTGCCGCTGTAGCCGGCCGGGCCGGTGATCATCGAGATGACCGGGTTGGACGCGGTCATGAAGTTGTTCGATGCCGACAGCGCGACGATCAGCGCGAACGCCGTCGGGTTGCCGCCCGCGGCCAGCGCGAGGTTGATCGCCAGCGGCACGGTGACGATCGTCGCACCGACGTGGCTGATCACCAGCGAGAACAAGGTCGTGAACAACCCGACCAGGATTTCCAGCAGCCACACCGGCGTGCCGGTCGGCAATCGCTCGATGGTGTGGCCGGCGACCCACGCCGCCGCGCCGCTGGAGTCCATCGCCCAGCCCAGTGGAATCAGGCACGCCATCAGGAAGACGGTCTTCCAGTTGATCGCGGCGTACGCCTCGTCGATATGGATCACGCCGGCGATGAGCATGCCGGCCACGCCGGTCATCAGCGCGATGGACACCGGCAGTCGCGAGGAGAGCGCCAGCAGCATCGACACGGCGAAGATCGCCATCGCGATCTTGAACTTGTGCGGGCGCTGCTCGCCCTTGGGGTAGTCGGTGACGACCACGAGGTCCTTGCTAGCGGCCGCTTCGTGCAGGTCGGTCCAGATGCTGTGGAAGACCAGCATGTCGCCGGCGCGCAGGTTCACGTCGCGCACGTTCTCGCGCAGCACGGCCTTGTCGCGGTTGATCGCCAGCAGGCTCAGGCCCATCTGCTTGCGCAGCTGCAGGTCGCGGCCGTTCTTGCCGATGAACTTCGATGTCGCAGGCACCACCGCTTCGGAAATGCCCGCGCGGCTGGGATTGAACAGATCGCCGAAGTTGCGCAGGCGCGAGGACAGGCGCAGGAAATGGTTCTGCGCGAAGTCGCTCACCTGCTGCTTCGGGCCCATCGCGCCGAGCACGCTGCCGACCCAGATGCGCGTGTCCGCCGCCGGCGCCAGGCGCGCTTCGCCATCGCTCTTGAGCGCCAGCAGCAGCGGCGCGTGGTGCAGCGCTTCGGCTTCGCCCAGCGACATGCCCACCAGCGGGCTGTCGGCGGTGACGGTAAGTTCATACACGTCGCCGTCGATGCCGTAGGCCTTCGCGAAATAACTCTGCGTGCGCGCGGGCGTCGCGCCCGTGCCGTCGTCGTCGTGGCGCAGGCGCTTGTCGCCGAAGAAGTGGAAGTACGCCAGCGACGCGGCGAGCAGCGCGATGCCGATGGGCAGCGGCGCGAACATCTTCAGCGGTTCCAGCGTCGCCGCACCCGAGGGCAGGTTGCTGTTGGCCGCGATCAGCAGGTCATTGAGCAGGATGAGCGGCGAGTTGCCGACCATCGTCAGCGCGCCGCCCATCACGATCGCCGCGGCCAGCGGCAGCAGCAGGCGCGGCAGCGCGATGCCCGTACGCGAGGACAACCGCGCGGCGACCGGCATGTAGAGCGCCATCACCGACGGGTTCTGCATGATCGAGGAATTGATGCCGGCCACGCCGCTGGTGAGCAGCAGCAGTCGGCTCTCCATGCCTTTCGCGCGGCGCAGCAACCAGCCGGCGAGGCGGTTCAGCGCGCCGGTGCGATCCAGGCCGGCGCCGAGGATCATCGTCGCCACGATGCTGATCACCGCGTTACCGGAAAAACCGTTGAACAGTTCGTCCGGTTCGACCAGGCCCGACAGGCCCAGCAGCACGAGCACCACGAGGGCGACGACGTCGGCGCGGATGCGTTCGAAGAGGAACATCACCATCGTGAAGCCCACCAGCCCGAGCACGAGCTTCATGTCGGTGGTGAGCGTCAGCGCGGTGTCCATCAGGCGCGGGTTTGGATATTCGGGATTGGGGATTCGCAAAGGCAGGCATTCGGGCCTGCAGCGTTGCCGGCGTGGACGCAGCTATGGTGGCGGGCGGTTTCCAATCTCGAATCCCGAATCACGAATCCCGGCTTCTGTCGTACAGCAGGTCCCACACGCCGTGGCCGAGTTTCTGGCCGCGGGTTTCGAAATGCGTTTGCGGTCGCCACTGCGGCCGCTCGACGCTGCCGCGCGGACCGGCGCGATTCACCAGGCCGGGCGTGGCATCGAGCACGTCCCACATCTGCTCGGCATAGTCCTGCCAATCGGTGGCGAGGTGCAAGCGGCCGCCCGGCGCCAGTTTGGCCACGAGCAGGTTTGCGAACTCCGGCTGCACCAGCCGGCGCTTGTTGTGCCGCTTCTTGTGCCAGGGATCGGGGAAGTAGATGCGGATCTCGTCGAGCGCGCCGTCGGCGATCTCGTTGCGCAGCACTTCCACCGCATCGTGGTGGTAGAGGCGCACGTGCTGCGCTTCGTCCTGCGCGAGCGCGTTGAGCAGGCGGCCGACGCCGGGCGCATGCACCTCGATGCCGATCAGGTCGCGCGCGTGGTCGTGCTGTGCGGCGAAACGCAGCGCCTCGCCATTGCCGAAACCGATCTCCAGCACGCGCGGCGCGCTGCGGCCGAAAGCGGCGTCGAAATCGCGCGGCGTGCCGGTGTAATCGAGGCCGTAATGCGGCCACAGCGTATCGAACGCGCGCTGCTGCGCTTCGGTGAAGCGGCCCTGGCGCAGCACGAAACTGCGTACCTGGCGACGGCCTTCCTCGAGGGTGAAGGGCTTGGGCGGAAGCTTGCCCTTGGACGACGAATCGCTCATCAGCCGATCAGGCCGTCCACCGGCGACGACGCCGAAGCAAAGCGCTTGCGCGGGATGCGGCCAGCCTTGAACGCGGCGCGACCGGCGTCGACGGCCAGCTTCATCGCGTGCGCCATCAGCACCGGATCCTTCGCGCCGGCGATCGCGGTGTTCATCAGCACGCCGTCGCAACCGAGCTCCATTGCGATGGCCGCATCGGACGCCGTACCCACGCCGGCGTCGACGATGATCGGCACCTTGGCGTTCTCGACGATTTCCAGCAGGTTGTACTTGTTCTGCACGCCCAGGCCCGAGCCGATCGGCGCGGCCAGCGGCATCACCGCGACGCAGCCGATCTCTTCCAGGCGCTTGGCGAGGATCGGATCGTCGGAGGTGTAGACCATGACGTCGAAGCCGTCCTTCACCAGCAGCTCGGCGGCCGCGAGCGTCTGCACGACGTCGGGGTAGAGCGTCTTCTGGTCGCCGAGCACTTCCAGCTTCACCAGCGAATGGCCGTCGAGCAGTTCGCGCGCGAGGCGGCAGGTGCGCACCGCGTCGTCGGCGGTGTAGCAGCCGGCGGTGTTGGGAAGGATCGTGTAGCGATCGGGCGGGAGGACGTCGAGCAGGTTCGGCTCGCCGGGGTTCTGGCCGATGTTGCTGCGGCGGATCGCGACGGTGACGATCTGCGCGCCGGCGGCTTCGGTGGCCAGGCGGGTCTGCTCGAGGTCGGTGAACTTGCCGGTGCCGGTGAGCAGGCGCGACGCGTAGGCCTTGCCGGCGATCACCAGCGGATCGGCCGGAAACTGGGGGGAGTGCGGGGCGGTCATTTCGCTAGTTTAGCAGCCGGGGTGACGGCAGCCCGGCGTGCTGGTGCGCGGGAGAAGCGACGCGTTCTGCGTGGGCATCGTGGCCATCCATGGCGAGGCGCCATGGCTTCGGATCGCCCGGCCCGTCCATCCATGGACGGTCGTTCGGCCGCGCGCGAAACAGTGGTTCGCAAGCGCGCGGCCTCACCCGCCCCCCAAGGCGTGCACGATCTCAACACGATCCCCATCGCTGAGCGCGTGTTCGCCATGCCGCCCGCGCGGCACGATTTCGCCGTTGACCTCTACCGCGACGCGGCGCTCGCCCAGGCCCTCGGCCTGCACGAGCTGGAGCACGGTGGTCTGCGCCGCGATCGCGCGCGGCTCGCCGTTCAATTGGATCTGCATTCGCGTATTGTCGCCGCTCGCCGCAGTGGCGGGCCAGTCGGCACGGTTTTTGACGCAGTGCGGCGTGAGTGCGTTCACGTCGCGTGGTTCGATGCCGCCATCCGCGGGCGTATGTACTCCCGGATCCGCCTCCCACGGCGTCACGACACGTCCATCAAAGCTCATCCACCAAGGAATCGAAGATGACCAAACCCGTCCGCTCCGTGCTCGCCGCCGCCCTTGCGCTGGCGACCGCGCCGGCTTTCGCGCAGGACTATTCGCAGACCGTGTTCTTCGGCGACAGCCTGACGGACGCGGGTTACTTCCGCCCGGCGATCATCGCCCAGGCCGGCTCGGCCGGCGCGCTGCTGGGCAAGTTCACGACCAACCCGGGCCTGGTGTGGTCCGAACAGCTGGCGACGGAGCTGGGCACCAACGCCAGCCCGTTCAACGCCGGTGGCACCAACTACGCCATCGGCGGCGCGATGGTCAGCACCGACCGCGCCGGCCTGACCGCGCAGCTGCCGACGCTCTCCGTGCGTTCGCAGATCACGCGCTATCTCGCCGCCAACGGTGGGGCCGCGGATCCGAATGCGCTCTACACCGTGTGGGGCGGCGCGAACGACCTGTTCGCCGCGGCCGCTGCTCCGGCGTCGGCGCAGGCGATCGTCGGCGCGGCGGTCACCGGCCAGGTCACCAACGTCATGACGCTGCAGAACGCCGGCGCGCAGTACATCCTCGTGCCGAACGTGCCGGACCTCGGCATCACGCCGCAGTTCCGCGCGCAGGGCGCTGCGGGCGCGGCCGCCGGCACGGCGCTGGCGACGGGCTACAACAACGGTCTGTACGCGGGCCTGGCGTCCGCCGGCGCGCGCTTCATCCCGGTCGACACCTTCCACCTGCTGCAGGAAATCGTCGCCAACCCGGCGCCGTACGGCTTCACCAACACCACGGGCACGGCCTGCAATCCGCAGATCACCGCGCAGTCGATCACCTGCAACCCGGTGACGCCGGGCAGCATGGTCTCGCCGGATGCGGCGAACACCTACGTCTTCGCCGACGGCGTGCATCCCTCGTCGCGTGCGCACGAGATCGTCGCCGACTACGCGCTGTCGCTGCTGGAAGCGCCGCGCCAGATCGCCGTGCTGCCGCATAGCGAAGCGATGGTCGGTCGCGCCCGTGCCGAACGCGTCGGTGCGCAGGCGGCCACGCGTCCCGAAGGCGACGGCATGCGCTGGTGGGCCGACGTTCGCGGCGATTCGCAGCGTTATGGCGGCGGCGACAACTACGACGGCTTCGGCCCGACGCTGACCGCCGGCCTCGACTGGGCCAGCGGCAACCTGGTGTACGGCGGTTTCGCCGGCTGGGGCCAGCAGAAGATGGACTGGGGCCTCAATCGCGGCCAGTTCGACCAGGACGACGCGACCCTCGGCGGCTACCTCGCGTGGTCGGCCGGTTCGGCGTGGATCAACGGCCAGCTGAGCTACACCTGGGTCTCGTACGACATCGACCGCCGCGTGAACCTCGGTCCGACCTCGCGCGTGCACAGCGGCTCGGCCGACGGCACGAACCTGACCGCCGCGTTCGCGGCCGGCTGGAACTTCGGCGAAGGCTCGCTCAAGCACGGCCCGGTGATGCAGCTGGTGTCGCAGACGATCGAAGTCGACGGCTTCGACGAAAACAGCAACGAGTCCACCGCGCTTTCCTTCGGCGACCAGGAATTCGATTCGCTGATCGGCAGCCTCGGCTGGCAGGTCAACTACGCGATCAACGAGCACCTGCAGCCGTACGCCAAGCTGACCTACGACCACGAGTTCGAGGATGCCCCGAAGGAAGCCACCGCCTCGCTGCGTTCGCTGCCGGGCGTCGGCGCGTACGCGGTTCGCGGCCTGGAATACGACCAGGACTACGGCACGCTGGTCATGGGCGCGCGCACGGAGTTGTTCGGCCTGCGCACCGACATCGGCGCCAACGTCACGGTCGGCCAGAAGGGCGGCAACGACGCGACGCTGTTCGTCAGCTTCGGCGGCGGCTTCTAAGTCGACGACGACATGCTGAACCGGCACGCGGCGCCGCGGGGATGTCCCGGCGCCGCGTTGCCAAGCCTCCGTGCGGGGGCATAGACTTCATCGCGACGCGGGTGTAGTTCAATGGTAGAACTGCAGCTTCCCAAGCTGCTAGCGTGGGTTCGATTCCCATCACCCGCTCCAAACAATTGCGACGGCGGCCTGCTTTACAGTGGCCGCCGTTTTTGTCTTTCAGGCGAGGTCCTGGAGGCGCGATGGCAAGCAAGATCGTGCTCGGCTGGCGTGAGTGGATAGCCCTGCCGGAACTGGGTATCGAGCGGTTGCGGGCGAAGGTGGACAGCGGCGCGCGCAGCTCCGCGCTCCACGTCGACACGCAGTGGCGGTTCACCGAACGCGGTAGTCCGTGGGTGGGTTTCTGCCTGAGCCCCGGACACGGCGCGCGCGTGATCGAAGCGGCGGCTCCGGTGTTCGACGAACGCGAGGTCACCGATTCGGGCGGCCACTGCACGCGCCGCGTGTTCGTGCGCACGACGCTGGCGGTGGCCGGCATCGAGCGCGAGATTGAAATCAATCTGTCCGATCGCCGCGGGATGCTGTTCCCGATGCTGCTCGGGCGTACCGCGCTCGCACGTGCCTTCACGGTCGATCCGGGACGATCCTTCCTGCACGGCCGGCTCAGCCGGCGCGAGCCGGGTGTCATCTCGCGTCCCGCCGCTCCCGGCGAGGCGCTTCCCTTTCCCACTCAGCCCCCACACCGCCGCCCTTCATGAAACTGGCGATCCTCTCGCGCAACAGCAAACTGTATTCGACGCGCCGCCTGGTGGAAGCCTCGCGCGACCAGGGCCATAGCGTGCGCGTGCTCGACCCGCTGCGCTGCTACATGCGCATCGCCAGCGACGGATTCAGCATGCGCTACAAGGGCAAGCCGATTTCCGGCTACCAGGCGGTGATCCCGCGCATCGGTGCGTCGATCACGCGCTACGGCTCGGCGGTGCTGCGGCAGTTCGAACTGATGGGCACGCTTACGCCCAATTCGTCCGACGCCGTGCTGCGCGCGCGAGACAAGCTGCGCTGCCACCAGTTGCTCGCGGCCGAACGCATCGGCCTGCCGACCACGGTCTTCGGCGACAACCCCGACGACACGCACGACCTGCTGTCGATGCTCGGCGCGCCGCCGCACGTCATCAAACTCAACGAAGGCACGCAGGGCGCCGGCGTCATGCTCACCGAGAAGCCCTCGGCGTCGCAGGGCGTGATCGAAGCGCTGCGCGGCCTGTACGCGAATTTCCTGGTGCAGGAGTTCATCGAGGAAGCGCGCGGCGCCGACCTGCGCTGCTTCGTCGTGGGCGGTCGCGTGGTGGCGGCGATGAAGCGGCAGGCGCCCAAGGGCGACTTCCGTTCGAACCTGCATCGCGGCGGCACCGCCAAGGGCGTCAGCGCGAGCGCGGCGGAAGAAGATGTCGCGATCCGCGCCGCACGCGTGCTTGGCCTCGGCATCGCAGGCGTGGATCTCATCCGCTCCAAGCGCGGTCCGCTGGTGCTGGAGGTCAATGCGTCGCCCGGACTGGAGGGGATCGAGGAGGCCAGCGGCGTGGACGTGGCCGGCGAGATCGTCACCTACCTGGCCGAGCGGGTCCGGCGTAAAGCCTCCAAGCGAGCTGCCGCCCGCTGAGTCCGGTGTTCGCGACGAATGGCTACACGTTCGGCGAACTTCGGCGATCTGGGCGGGTTCAGCGGCTATTTTCCGAGCTGAATAACATCGATTTAACGGGCGTTTTTAACGACGCTTTAATCGAAATCGGCGTAGCCTGTCCCTACCGCAGCACTGCCGCTCTTCCTCGTCAGCAACAGGTCGATGCAGGTTACGGTAATCGGGGCAATACCTTTTTGGCCCAGGCACGGTGGCCCCGTGTCTGGGCCTTTGTTTTGGCTGCTCTCCGTCCGAGGCTTCGTTTCGCGTCATGGCAAACGTGCGTTGCGACGTCAGCGCGCGGTGATCGGCGCACTCCAGCGGCTCTGGCAGAATCGTTAAGCTCCCCGGCAACGCCATCGCGCGCGCATTCAGTTCTCGCACCTCCGGAACTGCCGCGGCGCACGCCGGTCGAAGGCCCATTACCCAGGAAAGGTCACATGCGCATTCTCGTCATCGAAGACAACCAGGACATCGCGGCGAACCTCGGCGACTTTCTCGAGGACCGCGGCCACACCGTCGACTTCGCCGCCGACGGCGTCACCGGCCTGCACCTGGCCGTGGTCCACGACTTCGACGCGATCGTCCTCGACCTCAACCTTCCGGGCCTGGACGGCCTGGAGGTCTGCCGCAAGCTGCGCAACGAAGCGCGCAAGCAGACGCCGGTGCTGATGCTCACCGCGCGCGATTCGCTGGAGAACAAGCTGGCCGGCTTCGATTCCGGCGCCGACGATTACCTCATCAAGCCCTTCGCGCTGCAGGAAGTGGAAGTACGCCTCAACGCACTCTCGCGCCGCGGCCGCGGCGTGCAGACGCGCGTGCTCAACGTCGCGGACCTGGAATACAACCTCGACACGCTCGAAGTTCGTCGCCAGGGCAAGCTGCTGCAGCTCAACCCGACCGCGCTGAAGATCCTGCAGGCGCTGATGGAAGCCTCGCCCGCGGTGGTCACGCGCCAGGAACTGGAAACGCGCGTGTGGGGCGAGGAGCTTCCCGATTCGGACAGCCTGCGCGTGCACATCCATGGCCTGCGCGCCGTGGTCGACAAGCCCTTCGACGTGCCGCTGATCCAGACCCGCCATGGCATCGGTTACCGCATCGCCGCCCCCGACAACGGCTGACCGGATGGCCGAAGCGTCCCCGCAGGAGCCCACTCCGCCGCGCAGGCGAACGCGCTACCGGCGGCAGCTTCGCAGTCGAATCATCCTGGCCTTCGTGCTGCTGGGCTTCGGCCTGACGGCGATGTTCGCGTGGGCGACCAACTGGACGCGCAACCGCGTGGAGAACCAGCTGGTGGAGGACGTGATGAACCGGAACATCGAAATGGCCGCGCGCCAGTTCGAACTGGATCCGGAGAATCCGCAGTTCGCCGTCGACCAGATCCGCGCCTACGTCTATCCGATCGACAAGATCGATTCGGTGCGCGTGAACTGGCCGGAGTGGTACGAACTGCGCGACGGCATCTACGGCATGACCGGCGTCGCCAACGGCGAGCCGTTCGCGTACAAGCTCGCCGTGCGCAAGACGCCGAAGGCGTGGTTCTTCCTCGCCTACGACATGTCGCAGGCGACGCGCGGCGAGGCGCAGTTCCAGCGGGCGATCTGGGCCGCGGTGTTCCTCTTCACCCTGCTTTCGCTGCTGGTCGGCTGGTGGTCGGCCTCGCGCGTGATGAGCCCGGTGACCGAACTCGCCAATCGCCTCAAGCAGTCCGGCCGCAGCGCCGAACCCGAAGGCTTGGCGTCGCACTTCCCGAGCGACGAAGTCGGCCAGCTCGCCGAGGCGCTGGACGACTACGCCGAGCGCCTGACCGAAGTGGTGCAGCGCGACCGCGAGTTCAACGCCGACGTCAGCCACGAACTGCGCACGCCGCTGGCGGTGATCAAGGGCGCCGTCGAACTGCTGCTGTCGCGGCCGGACGTCGACGAGAAGACGCGCAGTCGCCTGCAGCGCATCCAGCGCGCCGAGCAGCAATGCACGGACCTGATCAGCGCGCTGCTGCTGCTCTCGCGCAACGAGCGCGGCCACGGCGCGACCGACGTGGCGAAGGTCGCCGAACAACTGCTCGATGCGCACCGCGCGCAGCTTGGCGGCAAGCCGATGGAACTGCGTGTCGTCGGCGAGCCGAGCCTGATCGTCGATGCGCCGGAGGCGGCGGTGTCGGTCGCGCTCGGCAACCTCATCGGCAACGCGGTGAAGTACACGACCGAAGGCGAGGTCGAAGTGCGCATCGGCAAGCGTTCGGTGGACGTGGTCGATTCCGGCCCCGGCCTCAGCGAGGAAGATGCGGCAAAGCTCTTCCAGCGGGGTTATCGCGGCACGCACGCCGGGCACTCGCAGGGCGGCGGCATCGGCCTGTCGATCGTGCGGCGCCTGTGCACGCTGTATTCGTGGGAAGTCCAGGTGCGCCCGGGCAAGCCGCGCGGCGTCATCGCGACGCTCACGTTCGACGCGCCGGTGCTTTCCATCGGCAAGGCGTGAGGCCTGCAAACCGCATGCAACAAAAAAGGCGCCTTGCGGCGCCTTTTTCATGAGCGGAAGCCTGAGCGCTTAGACCGCTTCCAGCCAGCCGTACTTGTCCGGCGTCTTGCCGTCGAACAGGCCGAAGAACAGCTCCTGGATGCGGCGCGTCACCGAACCGGGCTTGCCGGCGCCGACCTGGCGGCCGTCGACCGAGCGGATCGGCGTGATCTCCGCCGCGGTGCCGCACATGAAGAGTTCGTCGCACAGGTACAGGTATTCGCGCGGCAGGTCGCGTTCGATCACTTCGATGCCGGCGTCGCGGGCGAGGGTGATGATCGTGTTGCGCGTGATGCCGTTGAGCAGCGCCGCGCTCACCGGCGTGGTGTGCAGCGCGCCGTCGAAGACGAGGAACAGGTTTTCGCCGGCGCCTTCCGACAGCAGGCCGGTGGAGGCCAGGGCGATGCCTTCGCCGAAGCCCAGCCGACGCGCCTCGCGCGCGACCAACTGGCCGGACAGGTAATTACCGCCCGCCTTGGCACCGGCCGGCAACGTGTTCGGAGCGAAGCGCTGCCAGCTCGACACGCAGGCGTCGATGCCCTGTTCGAGCACGCTCGCGCCCAGGTACTGGCCCATCTTCCACGTGGCGACGGCGACGTCGGTCGGCGTGTCGGCCGACAGCCCGAAACCGCCCAGGCCGCGGTACGCGACGGGGCGCAGGTAGTCGGTGGTGTTCTCGTTGGCCTTGAGCACTTCGCGGCAGGCCGCGTTGATCTGCTCCAGCGAGTACGGCATCGCCATGTCATAGATCTTGGCCGAGGCGAACAGGCGGGTGTTGTGGTCGGTCAGGCGGAAGATCACCGGGCCGTTGGGCGTCTGGTAGCAGCGGATGCCCTCGAAGACGGACGAACCGTAGTGCAGCGCGTGCGACATCACGTGCGTGGTGGCCTCGGCCCAGCGCTTGATCGCGCCGTTGTGCCAGATCCAGTCGGGGTATTGCATCGCGGCCGTCCGTCAGGGGAAACCGCTATTGTGCCTCGCGGTGCCCCCGCTCCCCAAACCGCCGGGCGTGCCGGTCCGGGCCGCTCAGCCCTTGATCCACCAGCAGCCGAAGTGCTTCTGCAGGCCGAAGACGGTCCGCGACGGCGTGATCCCGTTTTCCTGCGTCTGCTCGACGCGCACCGCCACGGGGGTGCGTGGACGCGGCGGTGCGGCGGGCGCCTCGGGGGCGGCGGGCGACGCCGCGGCGTCGGTGAAGGCGGGGTAGGGCGGCGCGTCGTCGGCGACCGGTGCGACCTCCTCCGGCATTACCGGAACGATGTCCACCAGCGGCCGCTGGACGATCGCATCCAGCCGTTCCATCACGTTGTAGGCCGTGCTGCCCGACATCCCGGTCCAGTGATAGACGCCGGCCAGCCGGTTCGCGTCGTGCGCGCTGAAGGCGGTGTTCATCTCGAACAGCAGGTCGTCGATGTTGCGGGCGCAGCCGGGCGCGCGCTTCTTTTCGACATTGCCCACGACCGGGCGCTGCTCGGTCTGTTCGACGCCGCCGACTTCCGCGCAGCCGCGGTCGGTGAATACGCTCTGCCCGTCGGGTAACACGCAGTGGCGTACGTCCGCCGCTGCCGGGGCGCACCAGGCGAGCAGGACGAGCGCGGAGAGTGCGGCGATCGAACGAAAGTACGGGGCGTGCATCGGCGCAGCCTAGCGGGGCGGTGCGCCCGCAGACAGTGCGTGCATCGCAGTCCTGGCGCCGGCGTTCAGAAGCGCACGAAATAGCAACCGGCGTAACGCTCCACGCCGACTTCCATCACGCGTTGCGGGCGATCGAAGGTCAGCTGCATGGCGCCGCCGCTTCCATCAGCCAGTCCCGGCCAGAAGCTGGCGTCGACCAGCGACGTGCGCGCGAGCTGCATCAGCCGGTTCATCACGACCTGCGCCTGGCGGTGGCGCAGGCCGGGCCAGTGCACGCTTTCGGCGATGCGGTTCACGTCGCCCATGGCAAAGGAGGCGAGCAGGTCCATCGACAGTTGCCCGGGGCTGCGCGCGCATCCGGCCTGCGGCGCGCGACGCACGCGGATGGCCGTCGACAGCGATCGCGCACGCGACGAGTCCGCATTGAACACCGCGTCGTCCATCGCAAGGCGGTTCAGCAGCTCGGTCGACATCGGCGCGGGCTTCGCATCGAATGCGGCGCACGCGCTGTCGGTATAGACGGCCGAGCCGTCGGGCGCTTCGCAGCGATGAAGGCCGCCTGCTGCGTGCGCGGGGGCGAGTGCGCACAACAGCAGCAACACCGGACTCCAGGCGGCCATCGCGCGTGTCATGCGATGACGCAGCGCGCGGTCGATGCGCGCGCGGTGGTGGAACGTGTTCATGTCGGTTCCCGGGGGGAGCGGGTGCGCTCATCGTCCGCCCGGAACCGTCAATGTCGCGTGTGAGATTCCCGCGTTTTCCCGCGGATTCAGCGAATCCGCGCGAGTACCGACAGCGTCGGTTTGGTCAGGTTCAGCGTGTAGAAATGCAGGCCCGGTGCGCCGCCGTCGATCAGGCGCCGGCACATGTCGGCAACGAAGTCGGCGGCGAAATCGCGGATCGCTTCGACGTCGTCGCCGTAGGCCTGCATGCGCTTGCCGATCCAGCGGGGGATCTCCGCGCCGCACGCATCAGAGAAGCGACGAAGCTGCGAGAAGTTCGAGATCGGCATGATGCCCGGCACGATCGGAATGTCGACACCGAGCTTGCGTGCATCGTCGACGAAACGGAAATACGCGTCGGCGTTGTAGAAGTACTGCGTGATCGCGCCGTCCGCACCGGCATCCACCTTCGCCTTGAAGTGGCGCAGGTCGGCGAGCGCGTCATCGGATTGCGGATGGCACTCGGGATAGCAGCCGACTTCGATGTGGAAATAGCCGTCGTGCTCGCGGCGGATGAACTCCACCAGTTCGGTCGCGTAGCGGAAATCCCCGGTGTGGCCCATGCCCGAGGGCAGGTCGCCGCGCAGGGCGACGATGCGCCGGCATCCCATCGCCTTGTAGCGCTCGAGCAGTTCGCCCAACTCCGCGCGCGTACCGCCGACGCACGACAGATGCGGCGCCGCGTCCATCCCGTGTTCGCGATGCAGGCGCTCGACCGTTTCGGGCGTGTAGCTCAGCGTAGAACCGCCCGCGCCGAACGTGCACGACACGTACTCGGGCTCTTGCGATTTCAACTTCGCCGCGGTCTTGTCCAGCTGCGCGCGCTGCTCGTCGGTCTTGGGCGGATAGAACTCGAAGCTGATGGGCGTGGGCATGCGGTCCGCTCGCGGAGGGTTCGGGAGAGTTTATCTCTTCATCGCGATGAATTGAACGCACTTGGGCGGCGCGGGCGGCCGTCCAAAAGAAACGGGCGCCGAAGCGCCCGTTTTCGTGCATCGCGATGCGATACCGCCGTGGATCAGTAGCGGTAGTGGTCCGGCTTGTACGGGCCTTCGACCGGCACGCCGAGGTAGGCGGCCTGCTCGTCGGTCAGCGTGGTCAGCTTCACGCCGATCTTCTCCAGGTGCAGGCGCGCGACTTCCTCGTCGAGCTTCTTCGGCAGGATGTAGACCTTCGGCTCGTAGCTGTCCTTGTTGGCCCACAGGTCGATCTGCGCGAGCGTCTGGTTCGAGAACGAGTTCGACATGACGAAGCTCGGATGGCCGGTGGCGCAGCCCAGGTTCACCAGGCGGCCTTCGGCCAGCAGGAAGATCGAGTTGCCCGGCTTTCCGTCGGCACGATTGAAGGTGTACTTGTCCACCTGCGGCTTGATGTTCAGGCGCGTGGCGCCCGACTCGTTGAGGCGGTCGACCTGGATCTCGTTGTCGAAGTGGCCGATGTTGCAGACGATCGCCTGGTCCTTCATCTGCGACATGTGCTCGAGCGTCAGCACGTCCTTGTTGCCGGTGGTGGTGACGTAGATGTCGCCACGGCCCAGCGTCGATTCGACGGTGTTGACCTCGAAGCCTTCCATCGCCGCCTGCAGGGCATTGATCGGATCGATCTCGGTGACGACAACGCGCGCGCCGTAGGCACGCAGCGAGTGCGCCGAACCCTTGCCGACGTCGCCGTAGCCGCACACGACGGCGACCTTGCCGGCGAGCATCACGTCCATCGCGCGCTTGAGGCCGTCGGCCAGCGACTCGCGGCAGCCGTAGAGGTTGTCGAACTTGCTCTTGGTGACCGAGTCGTTGACGTTGATCGCCGGCACCAGCAGCTTGCCGGCTTCGGCCAGCTGGTACAGGCGGTGCACGCCGGTGGTGGTCTCTTCCGAGACGCCCTTCCAGTCGCGCACGACGGTGTGCCAGAAGCCCGGACGCTCGGCATGCACCTTCTTCAGCAGGTTCTTGATCACCTGCTCTTCGTGGTTGCCCGACGGGGTGTTGACCCAGTCGCTGCCGTTCTCGAGCTCATAACCCTTGTGGATCAGCAGCGTGACGTCGCCGCCGTCGTCGACCACCAGCTCAGGGCCGAGGTACTTGTCGGCGCCCGAACCCGGGAAGGTCAGCGCGGCGAGCGTGCAGTCCCAGTATTCCTCCAGCGTCTCGCCCTTCCACGCGAAGACGGGCGTGCCCGACTTGGCGATGGCGGCGGCGGCATGGTCCTGCGTCGAGAAGATGTTGCACGAGGCCCAGCGCACGTCGGCGCCGAGGTCGCGCAGCGTCTCGATCAGCACGGCGGTCTGGATCGTCATGTGCAGCGAGCCGGTCACGCGAACGCCCTTGAGCGACTGCGCGGCGGCGTACTTCTTGCGGATGGACATCAGGCCCGGCATCTCGTGCTCGGCGATGTCGAGCTCCTTGCGGCCCCAGTCGGCCAGGGAGATGTCGGCGACCTTGTAGTCGCCTTCGGTCGAGAAGGTCTTGATCTGTGCGTTCATCAGATTGCTCCGGTTTGTTTCCCGTTCTCCCGCAAGGGAAGAGGGTGGGGTGAGGGCAGGCCGCGAAGGCTGCCAAACCGGGCGCCGTTGTTCGTGCAGGTCCTGCCGAGCCTGATTCCGAAGCCACGCGATGGTGGGATCCGGACTTGCAGCGCCCCTCGGCGGGAACGCGACATTCTAGCCGTTCACGGGGCGTGATGAGTGAATCCGGACGGGCCGCCCGGCGCTTCCCGCATCAATGAAAAAAGGCCGCTTTCGCGGCCTTTTTCCATGTCGCAGCCCCTCGCGGGACGCGGCGCTTACTTCAGCTTCGCATCGCTGCGCAGCGCGTCGGCGCGGTCGGTCTTCTCCCACGAGAAGGCCGTGGCGGTCTGCTTCTTGCCGGCGCCGTCGACGTAGGTCACTTCCTTCGGCTTGCGGCCGAAGTGGCCGTAGGCGGCCGTGTCCTGGTAGACCGGGTGGATCAGGTCGAGCATCTTCACGATGCCGTACGGGCGCAGGTCGAAGTGCTTGCGGATCAGCTTCTCGATCTTCTCGTCCGGGATCTTGCCGGTGCCGAAGGTGGTGACCGAGATCGAGGTCGGCTCGGCCACGCCGATGGCGTAGGAGACCTGCACCTCGCAGCGGTCGGCCAGGCCGGCGGCCACGATGTTCTTGGCGACGTAACGCGCGGCGTAGGCGGCCGAACGGTCCACCTTCGACGGATCCTTGCCCGAGAACGCGCCACCGCCGTGACGGGCCATGCCGCCGTAGCTGTCGACGATGATCTTGCGGCCGGTCAGGCCGCAGTCGCCCACCGGGCCGCCGATCACGAAGATGCCGGTCGGGTTGATGTGGATCTTGTTCTTCGGCAGCGACTCGAGCCACTTCTTCGGCAGCACCGGGCGCAGGATGTTCTCGTACACGCCTTCGACCAGGTCCTTCTGCTTGATGCCCGGATCGTGCTGCGTGGACAGCACGACGGCGTCGAGGCCGGCGACGTTGTGGTTGGCGTCGTAGCGCAGGGTGACCTGCGACTTCGCGTCCGGACGCAGCCACGGCAGCGGCGAGTTCTTCTTCTTGCGGATCTTGGCCTGCTGCTCGACCAGGCGGTGCGAGTAGTAGATCGGCGCGGGCATGAATTCCGGCGCCTCGTTGCAGGCGTAGCCGAACATCAGGCCCTGGTCGCCCGCGCCCTGTTCTTCCGGCTTCTTGCGATCCACGCCCGCGGCGATGTCCGGCGACTGCTTGCCGAGCATGTTGATGATCGCGCAGGTGTGGCCGTCGAAGCCGACGTCGGAATTGTTGTAGCCGATCTCGTTGATGACGCGGCGCGCCAGCGACTCGATGTCGACCCACGCGGTGGTGGTGACCTCGCCGGCGACGATGGCGGCGCCGGTCTTCACCAGCGTCTCGCAGGCCACGCGCGCGCGCTTGTCCTGGGCCAGGATCGCGTCCAGGACGGCATCGGAGATCTGGTCGGCGATCTTGTCCGGATGGCCTTCGGAGACGGATTCGGAGGTGAACAGGTAGCTGGACATCGAGGTCAATATCCCTTGATTCGGATGAAAGGATGGCCGGGCATGATACAGGCTTGCTCCGGTCGGCGCATTGTGCGCCACGGAGATGTTGCGCGGTGGTTAAGCGCGAGCCCGCCGTGACGGGCTTCCGGCCGCCGGCACGGCTGTCACGGTCCTGACGCGAAACCGCCACCGCCCTGTCGCCGGGGCGTCCCAACCTTCCGCGGCGAAAGCCCCGCCGGGGCGATCCGCGCCGACGCATGCCACTCGAACGCCGCCTGCAAGAACGATTTCCGCACTGGTTCCGGGGACGCCGTGCGAACGTCGCCCGGCCGCTGCTGCGAACGATCGGCCGCTGGTCGGGCTTCGACCAGGTCGAGGCGTTCCTGTCGGCCAACGGCCACCTGCGGGATTTCGATTTCGTCGCCGCCGGACTCGATCACCTGCAGGCGCGCTACGTGGTCGATGCCGCGGAACTGGGGCGGATTCCCGCCAGCGGCCGGCTGCTGATCGTCGCCAACCACCCGTCCGGCGCGCTCGACGCGCTGGCGCTGCTGGACGCCGTCGGCCGCGTGCGGCGCGACGTGCGCATCGTCGCGAACGACCTGCTCGGTGCGCTGGAGCCGCTCTCGGGGTTGCTGCTGCCGGTGCGCATCCTGGGTGGCCGCCCGACGCCGCAGAGTCTTGGGGCGATCGACGACGCGCTGCGCGCCGACCAGTGCGTGATCGTGTTTCCGGCCGGCGAAGTGGCACGGCTCGGGCTGGGCGGGGTAACGGACGGACGCTGGCGCCGCGGTTTCCTGCGCTTCGCGCGCACGGCCGATGCGCCGGTGTTGCCGGTGCGCATCGAGGCGCGCAATTCGGCGCTGTTCTACGGCGCGTCGGCCTTGTTCAAGCCCGTCGGCACCGCGTTGCTGGCGCGGGAGATGTTCGCGCGCCGTGCGCACCGCATCGTGCTGCGCATCGGCCATCCGCTGACGCTGCCACCGGACGGCGATCCCCAGCAGCTGCTGCGCGAGGTGCGCCGCGAGCTGTTCTCGCTCGGCCGGCGTCGCGCGGGCATGCATGTCGCGCCTGTCGAAACGAATGTCGTCCCGCTCATCGCGCCGCTGATCGATCCGGTCGATGCGACGCAGGTGCGCGACGGCATCGAAGCACTGGCGCTGCTCGGCCGCACTATCGACGGCAAGCAGATCCGCGTCGGGCGACTTGCCGCCGGCTCGCCGCTGTTGCAGGAAATCGGCCGCCTGCGCGAACTCACGTTCCGCGCGGTGGGCGAGGGCACCGGCCAGCGGCTGGACGTCGATCTCTACGACAGCTGGTACGAACACATCGTGCTGTGGGATGCGGAGGTGTCGAAGATCGCCGGCGCGTACCGCATCGCGCGCGGCGCAAGCGTGCTGGCCGAACGCGGCTTGGCCGGCTTCTACACCGCCTCGCTCTTCCAGTACGCCGACGACGCGGTGCCGCGCATCGCGCAGGGCATGGAGCTGGGCCGCAGCTTCGTCGTGCCCGACTACTGGGGCAGCCGCAGCATCGACTACCTGTGGCAGGGCATCGGCGCGTACCTGGGCAGGCATCCGAGCGTGCGCTACCTGTTCGGCCCGGTGTCGATCAGCGCAGCCCTGCCGGCCTCGGCGCGCGAGCAGATCGTCGCGTACTACGCGCGCTACTACGGCAGCGAGGCCACGCGCGCGGTATCGCGCCAGCCTTTCGTCTACCAGGCTGCGCCGCCGCAGTTCGGCGAGGTCGATGCGGGCACCGCGTTCCGCGTGCTGAAGACCAACCTCGACGCGCTCGGCGCCACGCTGCCGATGCTCTACAAGCAATACACCGACCTGTGCGAGCCAGGCGGCGCGCGCTTCCTCGCTTTCGGCGTGGACCCGGCCTTCAGCGATGCGGTCGATGGATTGATCGAAGTCGACCTGAATCTGCTTCGACCGAAAAAACGCGAACGCTACCTCGGCGTCGCGCCCGTCGAGCCGTGCATGGAGACCGCAGGATGACGTCGATGCCGACCGTGTTGCCGCCGCGCCGTCGCGCGGTCTTCGTGTCCGACGTCCACCTGGGTTCCAAACACTGCCACGCCGCCGAATTCGCCGACTTCCTCGGCGGACTCCGCTGCGATCGCCTGTACCTGGTCGGCGACATCGTCGACCTGTGGTGGATGGCGCAACGCCGCGCGCGCTGGGGCGCGCCGCACAACCGCGTGGTCGAGGCGCTGCACGCGCTGCGTCGCAGCGGCACCGAACTGATCTACGTGCCGGGCAACCACGATCGCCCGATCCGCCGCTTCTGCGGTCTCGCGTTGCCGCGCATGCGGGTGCGCCGACGCATGGTGCATGTCACCGCCGACGGACGCCGCCTGCTGGTCACGCATGGCGACGACTACGACGGCGTCACGCATTTCGGCGGACTGCAGGAGCAGTTCGGCGACTGGCTGTACTACCGCATCCTCACCGGCAACCAGTGGCTTAACCGCGCACGGCGCATGGCCGGCCAGCGTTACTGGTCGCTGTCGGAATTCCTGAAGCGGCAGAGCGGTGCGGCCGAACGCTACATCGAACGCTTCGTCCACGCGGGACTCGATGACGCGCGACGTCGCGGCCTGGACGGCATCGTCTGCGGCCACATCCATCGCGCGGCGCTCATCGAGCGCGACGGCCTGATCTACGCCAACGACGGCGACTGGGTCGAAAGCCTCAGCGCGCTGGCGGAGGATCCGGACGGCACGTTGCGTCTCCTGACGCATACGGGCGACACGCGCGCACTGATCGAGCCGCGTCACCGTTCCGAGGCGATGGAGCAGCCGCGGGCGGCGTGAGTCCGCCGGTTCGCTGCGGTGACGACCTGGAGTCGCGAAGCCGCTAGCATCGCCGGATGGATTCCTTCACGCAGATCGTCCTCGGCGCGGCCGTCGCCGCCGCCATCGCCCCGCCGCAACATCGTCGTGCCGCGCTCATCGCCGGCGCAGCACTGGGCACCTTGCCCGACCTCGACGTGTTGCCCATCAACCTGATCACCGACGACCCGGTCGCGCGCATGACATGGCATCGCAGCTGGAGCCATTCGTTGCTCGTGCTGCCGTTCGTCGCGTGGGCGCTGTGGGCGTGGTTCCGGTCGCGCGGCGGCCGTGTGGCCCAATCGCCAACGCGGTGGTTCTGGGCGATGCAGGGCGCGTTGCTGACGCATCCGCTGCTGGACGCCTTCACCGTCTACGGCACGCAGCTGCTCTGGCCGTTGCCGACGCAGCCGGTGATGTGGTCCAGCGTGTTCATCATCGATCCGCTCTATACGGTGTGGCTGCTGCTCGCGTGCGTCGTCGCATGGTTCGCGCGCGAGCGCCGGATCGCGCAGCCGGCGCTCATCGCGGGACTGGCCTTGAGTTCGCTGTACCTGGGCCTGTCCCTCCTCGCGAAACATCAGGTCGAACGCGCGGCGGAACAGGCACTGGCCTCGCAGGAACTCGCGACCGCGCCGAGGCTTTCCGTGCCGATGCCGTTCAACATCCTGCTGTGGCGCGTGGTGGCGATGACGCCGGAGGGCTTCGTCGAAGGCGAACGCTCACTGGTGGCCGACTCGGGACCGATGCAGTTTCGCCGTCATGCATCGGACGTGGCCGCGATGGAGCAGGTGCGCGACTTTCCCGCCGTGCAGCGGCTGCAGTGGTTCAACCGCGGGTTCATGAAGGCGCAGGTACGCGAAGGCGAACTCGTGCTCTCCGACCTGCGCATGGGCGCCGAGCCCGACTACAGCTTCCGTTTCGCCGTCGCGCGCAAGGACGCCGACGGCCGCTGGGCGCAGATTCAGCCGCGACAGCTGCAGTGGCCATGGGAAGCCGGGCGTCGCCTGCGCACGATGTGGGAGCGCATCTGGCACGAACCCGCAGACGGAACCGCTGCGGCCGACGCCGACGGCGTGACGATCGAACGATCCCCAGGATCTGGAAACTGAAAAGGCGAACATTGACGCCGGGGCCGCGTGGCGTGCACACGCGGTCCCTTCAGGCGGACGTTGAGCTGTTCACTTTCAGCACCTTGTGAAGGACGAAACCCGGCCGGTCCGGAGCGCGCGCGTCGCGTGCGCCCCGAACCGACTCACAGCGCGTTGTGCGCTTCCAGCAACGCGTCGTCGATCTGCACGATGTACTCGTTGCCCTTGGCGTCGTGCAGCGCGACGGCTTCGCCGTCCATGAGGCGGTTGTAGTTGTCCTTGCCGATGGCGGCGACGAATTTGTCGAGCGCGCGATCGTAGGTATACGGATACTCGGCAAACGCGGTGCGGTTGCCGACGATCATCTGTACCTTGCGCTCGGACAGTCCGGTGATCTTCGACAGATCGCCCACCGGATCGGCGGCCCATGCCGGCGCCGTTACCGCCATCGCCAGCGCGATGAATGCAATCTTGGCTTTCATGTGTGGCCTCCTGGTCCGCCGGGGCGCTGCGGTGGCCCGCAGAGGGGACGCCCCGACGCTTGCAGGTTGGGTCATGCGGACCAGAAAAACATCGGCCGAAGGGGGCTGTTACTTTCGACCTGCACCGCTCGTCGCGAGCGCGATGAGCGCACATGCGCATGAAGGTTTCATGCGAAAGCGCTTCGCGTTCTTCACCTTTCTCACGAAACCGGAAACCTCAGTAAACGACCGCGCGCGCCTGCACGAACGCATAGAAGAACACGGCGTTCGGATCGTTCTGCACCTGATGCATTTCGCGTCGCATGCCATCGACGACGTCCTGCGTCACCTTGCCGGCCTGGATGAGCTGGTCGGCCGCGGACAGCAGCAGCTCTTCCCAGAACGCGATCATCGTCTTGCGCCGCGCGGGTTCGCGGTTGTCGAAATAGAACGTCTTCACGTCGGTGGTGACATCGCGGAACCCGCCCGCCAGTAGCAGGTTGCCGAGCTTGGCGCCGACGAACGGATCGCCGCCGCTGTCGTACTGGAAATCGTTGAATGCCATCCAATAACGCCACACGTTCGGCGAGTACGGATCGAGCAGGAAAGAGGAGTTCATCACCTCGGTGATGTACACCGGCGAGCCCGGCGCGAGCACGCGACGCACCTCGTTGAGCACGCGCGCCGGCGAGGGCACGTGTTCGAGCACCCAGCACAGGAACGCGGCATCGAAGGTGCGCGGTTCGAATGGCAGGTTCGTCGCGTCGGACTGATGCAGTTCGTAGCGCCCTTTCAGCCACGGCATCGCGTCGAGGTTGGTGCGGGCCGCATCGAGCTGCGCCTCGTTGAGGTCGACGCAGGTCGCGTGCAGCTCGGGAAAGCGGCGCAGCAGGATCTCGGTCTGCGCGCCGACGCCGCTCCCCACTTCGAGCAGCCGCCTCGCGTTGCTGTAGTCGATGTCGTGGAAGATCGTCGATTCGGCCAGCCGGGCCTGCTTCACCAGGCGCGCCTGTTCGGTCGAGGAGAAGCCGTGCAGATAGGGAAAGTCGGAGCAGGAAGACGACGTGTCGGACATGGCCGCACCCTTGGCGTTCGGATGCGCAGATGCTCGCACGGGAGAAGTTAAGGGCGAGCCGTCGTCCCGACTTTCGTCTACGCGGCGACGCCCAGCGGCTGCACGCCTGCGATCAGCGCGTCGAAGTAGTCGCGCGTGAGTGTCAGCTGGGCTTCGGCGGTCTCGGCACGATTGACCACGGCGCGGAACGCCGCGTTCTCCGGCCGGTCCTTCGCGTACCACCCCAGGTGCTTGCGCGCGATGCGCACGCCGGAGGTCTCGCCGTAGAACGCGTGAAGGTGTTCCAGGTGCCCGAGCAGCACATCGCGCACCTCGGCCAGTGTCGGCTCCGCAAGCACGTCGCCGTGTTCGAGGTAATGCGCGATCTCGCGGAAGATCCACGGCCGGCCCTGCGCGGCGCGGCCGACGAGCACCGCGTCGCAGCCCGTATGCGCCAGCACCTGCGCCGCCTTCTGCGGCGAATCGATGTCGCCGTTGGCGAACACCGGGATCGACAGCGCGGCCTTCACCTCGGCGATCGTGTCGTACTCGGCGACGCCGGTGTACTGCTGGTCGCGCGTGCGGCCGTGGACGGCGAGCGCGGCGATGCCGGCGTCCTGCGCGATGCGCGCGATCTGCAGCGCGTTGCGCTGGCCTTCGGCCCAGCCGGTGCGGATCTTCAACGTGACCGGCACGTTCACCGCGCGCACGACGGCGTCGAGGATGCGCGCGACGAGTTCGGGTTCGCGCATCAGCGCCGAACCCGCCCACGCGTTGCACACCTTCTTCGCGGGGCAGCCCATGTTGATGTCGATGATCTGCGCGCCGTGGTCGACGTTGTAGCGCGCCGCGTCGGCCATCACCTCGGGCACCGTGCCGGCGATCTGAACGCTGATCGGCGACGGTTCGCCGTCGTGGTCCATGCGATGGCGCGATTTCGAGGTCGACCAGAAGCGGGGATCGGACGTCGTCATCTCCGACACGCACAGCCCGGCCCCCATGCGCTTGCACAGGATGCGAAAGGGCTTGTCGGTCACGCCCGCCATCGGCGCCAGGACGACGCGCGGGGCGATTTCGTGCGGACCGATGCGGAAGGAGAGGGCGGACATGGGTCGATTGTACCGGGCCCCCAACCGTCATCCCGGCGAAAGCCGGGACGCGGGGTCCCGAACCATCCGCGAGCCCGAAGTTCAGCGCTTCCCGCGCCGCCGCCGCCAGAACAGGAAACCGGTGACCAGCAGGAACATCGGCAACAGGCCGGTGAACGCGGTGATCCATTTCATCGCCGTGCCGCCCACCGCGCCGACGTGCAGCGGATAGAAGGCCTGGCTCATGCGCATACCGAGCCTGTGCGTCGTCGCGTCGAAGGCCTGCACGACGCGGCCATCGCGCGACATCACCACCGTGCTGCGGCCGACGGGGTGCCATTCGCCCTTCGCCTGCAGGCGGAACGACACCGCACCTTCACTCGCATCGGGCACCGACACGCGCGCCAGCCGTGCCTCGGGAATCGCGATGCGCGCTTGCGCGATGGCGCGCGTCCAATCGATCGCCGCATCGCTTGCGGGCAGTTCCGGCGCCTTCACGTTCTTCCCGCCGAACGTTGCCGTCAGCGCCTTCTGGAAGGCCTTCGAATACACCATGCCGACGCCGGTCACCGTCGCCAGCAACAGCAGCGGAAGCAGGATCACGCCGGAGCTGCGATGCCACGTGAGCCAGCGCCGCACCGGCGGGCCGGCGTGCATCTTTAGCTGTGCAACGAATCGCCCGCGTTTCGGCCACCACAGGTACAGGCCGATGAGGATCATCGCCAGGCTGATGCAGCCGATCACGCCCCACACTTCGCGGCCGGTCTTTCCGCCGAGCAGGTCGACGTGCCATTCGTGCAGCCACAGCAGCACGTCGTCGTGCTGGCTGCGATAGAGCAGCAGCGCGCCGTCTTCGGGCGCGAAGTACTGGCGATGACCATCCTCGAAATACGCCTGCCAGACCGGCAGTTCATCACGCGGAACGTCGAGCGAGCGCATGCCCTCCGGGCCCCAGCGTTCGATCAGCTGCGCGAGCACGCGTCCATCGGCAACGGGCGCGTGCTGCGCGAGTTGCGGATGCTGCAGCTTGAGCAGGTCGACATGGAACACCAGCACCGTGCCGGCGAGCGAGGCCAGCGCGAACACCAGCCCCGCCGTCAGCCCGGTCCACAGGTGCAGCCAGGACAGCACCGCCCGCAGCCGCCGTTTCGGCACTGCTTTCGTGGCGGGCGTTGTCGCGGCCATGTCCATCGGAGCGATTTATCAGAACCGGTGCGACCAGCCCACCGTCAGCACGCGACCGCGGCCTGCGGTGTAAGTGTCGGCGCGCGGCGTGGTCTGCGAGTAGTACGTCGTGTACTGCTCGCCGAACAGGTTCTCGACGCCGACGTTCAGCGCGCCCAGCGGCAGCTGGAAGCGCGCCTGCAGGTCGACCGTCGTGTAGCCCTCGAAGTCGTCCGGCAGCGTGGTGCCGCGATAGTCGAAATCGCGATCGAACGAATGGCTGGCCTGCAGGCGCGTGGAGATCGCCTGTGTCCACGTCTGGTCCCAGAACGCGGTCGCGCGGTCGGGCGCGACGTTGATGCCGGGCAGGTCGCTGTCGACGCGGTCGTCGCCGTTGCTGTCGTAGCGGCCGTCGGTCTTCGCGTAGGCCACGCCGACGCGCGTGGCGTCGGTGAACTGGTAGGCGACGCTGCCTTCGAAACCGTCGATCTCGGTGCGCTCGCGCACGACGTTGTACGTCTGCGTGGCGTTGTCGAACGCCAGGCGCGAACCGAGGTCGGAATCCGACCAGTACGCGGCCAGGTGCACCAGCCAGCGGCCGTCGTCGTAGTCGAGGCCGATTTCCTGGTTGTCGGCGATCACCGGCTGCAGGTCGACGAGCGTGTCCACGCGCTGGTTCGGCGTGTTGATCGCGCGCAGCACGCGACCGATGTCGGCGACCGTATAGCCTTCCGAATACGACGCGTAGAGCTTCAGCGCGTCGGTGGCTCCCCACACGATGCCGACGTTGGGCAGCGTTTCGCTCGTTTCCGGAGAGCCGCCTTCGACCAGGTAGCGGCGACCGTGCACGGCAGGCGCGAGGCGCTGGTCGGGAATGGTGAGGTAGTCGTCGACGTCCAGCTTGCCGCGCTCGTGGCGCAGGCCGCCGGTGAGCATGACCGAGTCGGCCACCCACCATTCCAGCTGCACGAAGGGCGACACCGATTCGTACGAAGTTTCCGGGACCCAGTCCATGCCCGCGCGCACGAGTTCCTGCGAGGTCGTATCGCGCGCGATGTCCAGGCCGACCGTAGCGCGCAGGCGCAGGCCGAACAGGTCGCCGCGCGACCAGCTGAACTTGCCACCGAGCTTCTCGGAGAGGTTCTGCGACTGGTCGAACCAGTTTGGATCGCGGCCATCGCCCCAGAAATCGCCCCAGTAGCTGCCGCCGTAGAGGGCTTCGAAATCGACCCAGTACAGCTGCGCCTGGAAGTAGCCGCCGGCAAGCGCCTTGTCGGTGTAGTCCAGCGTCAGCGACGTGGAGCGGTTGCGCGGGCCCTCGCCGATGCTGCCGCCGCGCGCGGACGTCGCCAGCTGGCCCGTCGCGGGGTTGCCGTTGACCGCGTGGTAGTTGTTGTTGCCCTGCAGTTCGTAGCGGTTCGCGCTGAGCTGCAGGCGGCGGGTTTCGCCGAGGTTCCAGCCGGCCTTCGCGAAGAGGTTGTAGCTCTCCGCGTCCATCAGGTCGCCCTGCACGTCGTTGACCGCGATGGAGTCGCCGTCGCCGTCGTAGTACAGGCCCTCGCTGGCGAAGGACGCGCCGCCGACGAAATCGAACGCACCCGAGCGCGTGCCGAACAGGTACGAGGCGCGATAGCCGGTGCTGTCGCTTTCGTGCGGAACGGCCGTCGATGCGGCGACGGAAACGTCCTGGAACGTCGCGCCATCCTCGCGCGGCGCGCGCTTGGTGATGATGTTGATGATGCCGCCCGACGCGCCCAGGCCCTGCAGCGCGTTGGCGCCGTGGATGACCTCGATGCGTTCGATCATCGACGGATCGATGGTGTGGCCGTCGCGGCCGCCGTCGCGCAGCGGCGTGGACTGCGGCACGCCGTCCACCAGGTACAGCGGCTTGCGGCCGCGCAGCGTCTCGCCGCTGTTGGTGAGCTTCTGGCGGGACGGCGCGAAGGAGGGAATCAGGTTCGCCAGCACCTGCGAGACGTCCTGCGTCAGCGCGAGCTGCTGCTGCAGCTGCGCCTGGTCGATCACCGTGATCGTGTTGGGCAGCGCGGCTTCGGAATCGGGAACGCGGCTGGTGCTGGCCGAGACGGTGACGCGATCGATGTCGGTGGCCTCATCGGCGTGGGCGACGGGCACGACAAGGGCGGCCAGCAGGGCGCTGGCGAGGGCATGGCGGCGGAGCATCGTGGAATCCGGGACTTTCGAAGCCCGCCATGGTAATGCGAATAATTCTTATTTGATAGGGCGCGGGCTTGTGGCAGCGGGCCGGGCAGGCGCGCGCATCCCGACGGTTAAAGCCCCTCTCCCGGTGGGAGAGGGCTCAAGCGTCAGCTGAAGCGCTTCCGCACATCCACGTCGCGCGGCATCGAAGCGGCTGCGCCCGCGCTTTCCGTCGACAACGCCGCGTACCGGTTCGCGTAGTGCAGGTGGTCGGCGAACGCGGCGTCCGGTCGCAGCGCCCACGACGCCGCAAGCGCGCCGTTGAACGCATCGCCGGCGCCGGTGGTGTCCTGCGGCTGCACCTTCGCGCCGGGCACGCGGTAGTGCGTCCGGGCGTCGCGGTGCAGTACATCGTCGGCGTGCGAAACGAAGCAGCCCGCCGCGCCCAGCGTCACGACCACCGTGCCGTGCGGAAGCAGGCGGCGGCACCAGGCGTGGAGCGTGTCGTCGTCCTGCGTGGCGACGATCGACGCATCGACGCGCTCGCCGACGTGCCGTTCAAGCTGCGCGCAGAACTCGCTTTCGTTAGGCGTGATCACGTCGCTCAACGCGAGCAGCGAAGCCGGCACGCGCGCGTCGGCCGGCGCGGGATTGAGCATCGTGCGCACGCCGGCGTCGCGTGCGATCGCGAATGCGGCCTCGATCGACGCCAGCGGCGATTCCAGCTGTGCGAGCAGCACGTGCGCGCCATGGATGACGTCGCGCTGCGATCGCACGAAATCAACGGGAAGGTCGGCGTTGGCGCCAGGGCCGATCACGATGGAATTGCGGCCGTCGTGATCGACGTAGATGCCGGCGGTGCCGGTCGGCGCCTGGCTGGAATGCTCGCGAAGATCGAGCCCGTCGGCGGTGGCAAGCGCGCGTGCGAGCTGCCCGCCGAGGTCCTCGCCGAGGGCGCACACGAACGTCGTCGCCGCGCCCGCGCGGACCGCGGCGGTGGCCTGGTTGAAGCCCTTTCCGCCGGGGCCGGTGTGGTACTGCCCGCTGAGCGTCTCGCCCGGCCGCGGCAGCGCCGCGACGGTCCACACGTGGTCGACGTTGAACGAACCGACGACGACTATGGAGCCGGGATTGGTGATTCGTGATTCGTGATTCGTTGAAGCAACGCTCATCGCTACGCCTGCCGAAGGTTGTGGCCGATCGGGGATCCGCCTTTGCGAATCACGAATCCCCAATCACGAATCACGGCATCTTCAGCTGCCAAACCACGTCAGCACGCCCGCGATCGTTGCCGTCATGAACGTCGCGATCGAACCGCCGAGCACGGCGCGCAGGCCGAAGCGGGCGAGGTCCTGGCGACGTTCCGGCGCGAGGCCCCCTATGCCGCCGATCTGGATCGCAATCGACGAGAAGTTGGCGAAGCCGCACAGCGCGTAGGTCGCGATCAGGCGGCCCTGGTCGGTCAGCGTCACGCCGGCGACCTTGCCGTTGACGATGTCGGCCAGCTGCAGGTACGCCACGAACTCATTGATGACGATCTTCTGGCCGATCAGGCTGCCGACGGTGGACGCGTCCTGCCACGGCGTGCCGATCACCCACGCCAGCGGCGCGAGCACGTAGCCGAAGATGGTCGCCAGGTCGAACGGCTTGCCGATGGCGGCCGAAATGCCGGTGACGTCGCCGAACCACGACAGCGGCCAGTTCACCAGCGCGATCAGCGCGATGAAGGCCAGCAGCATCGCGCCGATGTTCAGCGCCAGGCGCAGGCCGTCGCCCGCGCCGGCTGCGGCGGCGTCGATGATGTTGGCGGTGTTCTTCTCCACTTCCATCTTCACCGTGCCGCGCGTGAGCGGTTCGCCGGTTTCGGGAATGAGGATCTTGGCGATGACCAGCGTCGCCGGCGCGGCCATGATCGACGCCGCGAGCAGGTGCTTGGCGTAGAACGCCTGCTGCTCCGGATCGCCGCCGCCGAGCATCCCCACGTATGCCGCGAGCACGCCGCCGGCAATGTGCGCCATGCCGCCGATCATCATCGTGATCAGCTCCGACTCGGTCATCTTCGGGATGTACGGGCGCACCGTCAGCGGCGCCTCGGTCTGGCCGATGAACACGCTGGCGCAGACACTGGTGGTTTCCGCGCCGGACACGCGCATCACCTTGGTGATCACCCACGCCATGCCGCGCACGACCGCCTGCATCACGCCCAGGTGGTAGAGCACGCCCATCAGCGCGGCGAAGAAGATGATCGTCGGCAACACCTGGAAGGCGAAGATGAAGCCGTAGGTGTTCACGTCCATCAGGTTGCCGAAGATGAACTTCGAGCCTTCGCCGACGAAGCTGAGCACCTTCACGAAGCCGTGGCCGATGGCGTCGAAGACGTCCTTGCCGCCGGGCACCAGCAGCACCAGCGCGGCGAAGGCGACCTGCAGGCTGACGCCGGTGATCACCAGCTTCCAGTCCACGCGACGCTTGTTGTTCGAGAACAGCCACGCGATGCCGATGAGCACCGCAAGACCAAACAGGCCAAAGGCCACCCGGGTAATGGCTTCCACTCAGTTCTCCCCTGCAACCGGCGGCCGGCAGCGAGTCTTGTCGTTCAGGAATGATGCGGCCTGAGCCCTCGCGGGGGCGGGTCATGGCTGCGGCGGCGCGTAGTTTACGACGAGGCCGCCCGGCCGCGAGGGCCGGTACTTCCAGAGGGGACCGCCGCGGCAGCGTGTCGGAAAAATGCGCGTCGTGGGGTCAGGTATCGCGCGCGACGACCCGGTTCCGTCCCTGGAGCTTGGCCTGCTGGAGACGGCCGTCCGCGCGGCGCAGCAGGCGCGAGAGGTCCGAGCCCTCGTGCGGGAAGCCCGCCAGTCCGGCGCTGAAGCTCAGCGCGACGGTGTCGGCGCCGCGCTCGGGTTCGAACGGCCGCTCGCCGAGGGCGCGGCGGATGGCGTCCACGCGTTCCCAGGCCGTGCCGATCGGCTTGCGCAGCAGCAGCACGAATTCCTCGCCGCCGATGCGCACCAGCCATTCGCCCGGTTCGGCCAGCTCGCGCAGGACCGACACGACGTGGCGAAGCGCGCGGTCGCCCGCGTGGTGGCCGTGGGCGTCGTTGATGCGCTTGAAGTGGTCCAGGTCGATCAGCGCCAGGGTCAGGCTGTCGCCGTCGTGGCGGACGCTGTCGAACAGGCGCGGCACGCGGTACATCAGCCACGTGCGATTCGGGAGGCGCGTCAGGCCGTCGGTGCCGGACATCTCGACCAGCCGCTGCATCCGGTAGACCACCATCGCGGTGATCAGCGTGAACACGCCCAGCAGGATCACGCGCTGCAGCTGGCCGGGCAGGGTGATCGCGCCGTAGTCGCTGGAAATCAGCTGCTCCGGCGAACCGGCAGATGCGAACGCCCACAGCGCGAGCAGGCTGTACTGGCCGATCGCCAGCGCGCCCGCGAACAGCGCAATGCGGCCGTCGCTGCGCGGCGCGGTGAGCACGATCGCCACCACGTAGCCGCACCAGGCGGTGAGGTTGTTGAGGCCGGCGGGCAGGTGATCGGCGGCGAGGATGATCAGCAGTACGGTCGTGGCGGTGACGTCGAACGCCGACGACGCGAACGGCAGCCAGCGGAACAGCCGCCGCCGACGCGCGAGCGCCAGCCACAGGTGCGCGAAGATGTTGATGACGATCGCGCCGGCGAGGCCGATCAGGGTGTCCTTGACGCTGCCGCCGGCGAGCGCGTTCGTCACCGGCAGCACCAGAAGCATCGCGGCGATGACCACGCGCAGGCGCGCGACCATCAGCTCGCCGCCGGCGCCGATCTCCAACATGATTTCGTCCGGCCGCGCCAGCAGCGCGGCGACGACGTCGCGGACCCTTCCGCCGGTTCCGAGCATGCGCTTCCCCCGCTTGCCGGCCCGTCACGGGCCGCGCCGAGCATAACGCGCCCGGGCGGCCTGCCGCGTGGCGCGCTCCTTCGGCCTGAAGCAGCGCGCCGACGCAGGCTTATCCGATGCCGCGCACCGCGGCCCAGATCGCCAGCACCAGGAAGACCACTGCCGCCGTATAGCGCGCCGCCTTCAGCGGCAGGCGGTCGGCCAGCTTGCTGCCCAGCAGCACCACCGGCACGTTGGCCAGCAGCATGCCGACGGTCGTGCCGACGACCACTTCCCACAGTGGCGAATACTTGGCGGCCAGCAGCACGGTCGCGACCTGCGTCTTGTCGCCGATCTCGGCCAGGAAGAAGGCGAACGTCGTGGCGACGAACGCCCCGCGTGCCGGCAGCGATTCCTCGCCTTCGTCGAGCTTGTCCGGCTTGAGCGTCCAGATGGCGACCGCCAGGAAGCTGATCGCCACGACCCAGCGCAGCACGTCGGGCGTCAGCCATTGCGCCACCAGCGTGCCGAACCAGCCGGCCAGCGCGTGGTTGAGCAGCGTGGCGACCAGGATGCCGGCGATGATCGGCAGCGGCTTGCGGAAGCGCGCGGCGAGCAGCAGCGCGAGCAGCTGCGTCTTGTCGCCGATCTCGGCCAGCGCGACGGTGCCCGTGGAGATCGCGGCCGTCATCAGGGGAAAGTGATCCATCATGAAACTCCGGGGTCGGGCTTTCGCGTGGACGCGAAAGGCAGCCGTCACACGGCCCGACCCGGCTGATTGCCAGTTGCGCGCGCGACGCCTGCCTTCGGTCTTGCCCGTGGTCGCTGGCCGTGCCCGAGGGCGTCCGGCTGGCTGCCGCTCCCGCGCCATGGCCTGTGGGCCAAGTGTGTTGACGCGGGTCCCCGCCGGCGTGCCGCGGGCGGAGGGGCTACTCCCCGGAGGAGGAAGTGCGCGCATTGTACCGACCGGACGCGCACGGCGGCAGGGCTAAACTGAACGACTCCGCCCGCCAGCCCCAATCCGGAGCACCCCACATGCAATACCGCCGCCTCGGTTCATCCGGCCTGCAACTTTCGGCGCTGTCCTTCGGCGCCTGGCTCACCTTCGGCGCGCAGATCGGGCGCTCGACCGCGCGCGACCTGGTCGCCGCCGCCTGGGACAACGGCGTCAACTTCTTCGACAACGCCGAGACCTACGCCAATGGCGAGGCCGAGAAGGTCATGGGCGACGTGATCGCCGACCTCCGCCTACCGCGCGACGGCTTCTGCGTTTCAAGCAAAGTGTTCTTCGGCGCGGTCGATGCTCCCGGCCCGACGCAGCGCGGCCTGTCGCGAAAGCACGTCACCGACGCCTGCCACGCGGCGCTCAAGCGGCTGCGCGTGGAGACGCTCGATCTGTACTACTGCCATCGTCCCGATCCGGACACGCCCATCGAGGAAACCGTAGGTGCGATGGACGCGCTTATCCGCCAGGGCAAGGTGCTGTACTGGGGAACGTCGGAATGGACCGCGGCGCAGATCCGCGACGCGCACCGCATCGCGCACGCACGCAACTGGTATGCGCCGACGATGGAACAGCCGCAGTACAACCTGCTGCATCGCGAGCGCGTCGAACTCGAGTACGCGCCGCTGTACGCCGAATACGGACTGGGTACGACGATCTGGTCGCCGCTCGCGTCGGGCCTGCTGACGGGCAAGTACAACGCCGGCGTTCCGACCGAAGCGCGCCTGGGGCGCGAAGGCCTCGGCTGGCTGCAGCGTTCGGTGCTCGGCGAGGAGGGCGCACGCGTCGAACGGGCGCGTCGTTTCGTCGCCACCGCGCAGGAACTCGGCGTCGCGCCGGCGCCGCTCGCCATCGCGTGGTGCCTGCGCAACCCGCACGTGTCGAGCGTGATCCTGGGTGCGAGCCGGCCGGAGCAGCTGATCCAGAACCTCGAGGCGCTGGAGCTGGCCGAACGCCTGGCCCAAGGCGACTGGCAGCGGGTCGAAGCCGCCGTCGGATGAGCGGTCGCGGGGCGGGTTGACTGTCAAATGAGAATCATTATCATCCGTGGCGAGCCCTCGAACGAGCCACGCCCATGTCGACGCGCCCCACGCTGCTACAGCTCAAGCCCCGAACCCAACGCCTATCGCCGCCGATCGCGTCCGTAGCCGCGATCCCGTCGGCCTCGACGCTGCCCGCCAGCGCACCGTTCGCCCAGGGGTTGCTCGACAGCGACGACCTGCTGCGCGGTGGCCGTGAAGTGCTGATCCGCCACGGCGACGAGGTCTATCGTCTGCGCCACACGCGCAACGACAAGCTGATCCTCACCAAGTAATCCTTCCCTGACGGCGGCCCCTGCGGCCGCCGCAATGCACGACCGCGCGGCGATTCCTTGGGGAAGGACGCCGCGCACGGCCGCATCCGGCGGCACCACCTTCTCTCAATCCCACTCTCTCTCCCAAGGCAAGCAAGCCCGCCGGCAACGGCTGCCAGCCGCCTCGGAATCACTCCGAGACCGCGCATGCACCCTGTACGCAACACCCTGGCCCTTGCCCTGATGCTCGCCATTCCCGCCGTCGCGATCGCCGACGACGTGGCGCCCGACGGTAGCGACCCCTCGATCGCTGCCGCCGCCACGGGCGCAATCGCCGCCAACGAGTTCGACCGCATCGTCGTCACCGCCACCCTGACCGAGCGTGCGCTGGACGACGTGCCGAACGTCGTCACCGCGATCAATCGCGACGAGATGGACCGCAACCTCGTGCGCGACCTGAAGGGCCTGTTCCGCTACGAGCCGGGCATCACCGTGTCGGGCGGTTCGGGACGTTTCGGCGGATTGGGCGACATCCGCATCCGCGGCCTCGGCGGCAACCGCGTGCGCATCGAAACCGACGGCATCGCGGTGCCGGACGCGTTCTCGATCGGCAGCTTCTCCAGCGCGAACCGCAACTTCGTCGATCTCGACACGCTCAAGGCGGTCGAAGTCGTGCGCGGCCCGGGCAGCGCGCTGTACGGTTCCGACGCGCTGGGTGGCGTGGTCTCGTTCGTCACGAAGGATCCGTCGGACTACCTGACGGACGGCAAGGACGCCTATTTCGGCCTGAAATTCGGCTACTTTGGCGAGGACAACGGCCTGTTCGGCGGCGCGACGGCGGCCTTCGGCGGCGAGCGCTGGTCGGGCCTGGCCGCGATCGGGCATCACCAGGGCCAGGAACGCGAGAACATGGGCGAGAACCGCGGCACGGGTTCGTCGCGCACCGCGCCGAATCCGCAGGAGTACGACGGCCGCAGCCTGCTGGCGAAGCTGGTGTTCGAAACGAGCGAGAACCAGCGCTTCAAGCTCACCGTCGAAGGCAACGAGGACAATGTCGATACCGACGTGCTCACCGCGCTCGGCGACACCTCGACGATTCCCGGTACGCCGCCGTCGGTGCGCGTCGCCTCGCAGACCGGCGACGACAAGCAGACCCGGGCGCGGGTCGCGTTCTCGCATGAGGTCGATGCGCTGGATGCCGCGTTCGCCGATTCGCTGCAGTGGCAGCTCTATCGCCAGGACAGCGAAACCACGCAGCGCACGCGCGAGGAACGCGCCACGCTGCGCAATGGCGTGGCCATCAATCCGGTGCTGCGCGAACGCGAGTTCAACTTCGACCAGCGCCTCACCGGTTTCGACGCCGTGCTGCACAAGGAGGCCACGACCGGCCCGGCAGACCACGCCATCACCTACGGCTTGGAACTCGCGCGCACCGAGTTCAAACAGAAGCGCGACGGCCGCGCGACCAACCTGCTGACCGGCACCGTGACGAACGTGATTTCGCCCGACACGTTCCCGGTGCGCGACTTCCCCGTCAGCGACACGACGCAGGCCGCGCTCTTCGTGCAGGACGAGATGTCGTTCGCCGGCGGCACGTTCCGCCTGATCCCGGCCGTGCGCGTGGATTACTACAAGCTCGAACCCAAGCCCGACGCGACCTTCACCGACGACAACCCGGGCGTCGAAGTGGCGGAGCTGAGCGAGACCAGCGTATCGCCCAAGCTCGGCGCGGTCTGGCACTTCAGCGAGGGCTGGTCGCTGTTCGGCGGCTACCAGCATGGCTTCCGCGCTCCGCCCTACAGCGACGTCAACCTCGGCTTCACCAACCTGCAGTTCGGTTACACCGCGATTCCGAATCCGGACCTGAAGCCGGAGAAAAGCAACGGCGTCGAACTCGGCCTGCGCTTCTCGAACGAGGCGGTGTACGCCGAAGTGTCGGGCTACTACAACCGCTACGACGACTTCATCGAATCTTCCGTGCAGTTGAGCGCGCCGCCGCAGACGCCGTTGATCGTGTTCCAGTCGCAGAACATCGAGGATGCGGAAATCCACGGCATCGAAGCGCGCGCGGGTGTGGACCTGGGCGCGTACAGCGACGCGCTGGCGGGCTGGTCCATTCGCGGTGCCGCCGCGTGGTCGAAGGGCGAAGACCGCACGACGAACGAGCCGCTGCCGTCGATCGATCCGCTGCGCGCCACGCTTGGCGTGGCGTACGACGCCGACACGTGGGGTGTCGAACTCGCCGGTCGCTTCGCCGCACGCAAGGATGACCTGCCCGCCGCGAACCAGTTCGAAGTGCCGGGTTACGGCGTCGTCGACCTGCTCGCGCACTGGAATTTCGCGCCGGGCGCGGTGTTCGACGTGGGCGTGTTCAACCTGGCCGATCGCAAGTACTGGGACGCCGCGGATGTGCCGGCCGGGACACTCGCGTCGAGCACGGTGCTCGACCGTTACACCAGTTCGGGCCGAAACGTCGGCGTCAGCCTGGCGGTGAGCTGGTGAGCCGTCTTTCATTCCTTCCGACCAACCCAAACGAGCCAGCCATGAAAATCCGCACGCTCGCCCTGAACCTGGGCCTCCTCGCCGCTGCCGCTTCACCAGCCGCGTTCGCCGGCACCTCGCGCGACCACGATTCGATCCTGGCGATGCAGGGCGAATACATCGTCGATTTCGCTTTCGATGAAACCGTGCTGCTTCAACCGGGCTATGAGCGCCATCCGGCGATGCGCAGCGGCGGCAACGAAACGGTGATCGTCGTGCAGGACACGCCGACGAAGATCGTGCTGCAGCACATCCTCGTGGACGGGAAGAGCGGCCACGTGACCAAGCACTGGCGGCAGGACTGGACGTTCGAGGCGCCGACGCGTTTCGAGTTCAGCGGCGACCAGACCTGGCAGGTCCGCGCGATTCCGGCGGAACTCACGCGTGGCGCGTGGACGCAGTGCGTGTACGAGGTCAGCGACGCGCCGCGCTACTGCGGCACGGGCAAGTGGACTTACGACAACGACGTGCCGACGTGGACGAGCGATACCAGTTGGCGACCGCTGCCGCGTCGCGAGTACACCAGGCGCAGCGATTACAACGCCATCAGTGCGGTCAATCGCCACACGCTGACCCCGAGCGGCTGGACGCACGAGCAGTTCAACACCAAGGTGCTGCGCAAGCCGGACGGCACGCACGTGGAACTGGCGCGTGAGTTCGGTTTCAACGACTACCAGAAGACCACCGATGTCGACTTCAAGCCCGCCTACATGTACTGGACGGCGACGAAGGAGTACTGGGCGAAGGTGCGCGCCCGCTGGGAGCGTTACCTCGGCCAGCCGCCGGGCGTGCGCCTGAAGACGAAGGTGGACGGCATGGCGATGATCATTCCGCTGTTCGAGCAGGCCGGCTCGCTGGAAGAGGGCAGGAAGGTGCGCGATGCGCAGATCGATGCGGTGTTCGACAAGTGGGTCGAGCGCGCGCCGACGGAGGCTTCGGCGCAGCGGTGATCGCGAGGTAAGCAATATCTTCGGGAAGCCGTCATCCCGGCGAGGGCCGGGATCCAGGCCGTCACGCTTTTCGAACTCCCGGCGTCATCGACCGACCGCTGCTTCTCTCTCCGACAGCATCGCGATCGACGCCGAACAACTTGCGGGCTCCCTCCCTCACCCCAACCCCTCTCCCGCGCTACGGGGGAGGGGCTTTTTTTATTCACTACTTATTGGTGTGGTTCATTGCTGTGGTTCCGCTCACAGCGAGATCGCGTAGTTCACGAGTTCCTGCGGGGGTTCCGGCGCCTTCGGTGGCGCGGGAGGCGCCGGCGGCGTCACCACCTGCGCGGGTTTGGGGAGCGCGGGCGGTGCGGCCGGAGCGGCAGGCGGTGCGGGCACAGCCGGAGCGCCCGGTGCCTTCGGCGCGGCGGGTGGCGCCGGCGGCATCGGCGGACGCGGAATGCGCAGCATCGCGGTCTTCGGCACGGTGATCTGCGTCGTCGCGCTCTTGCGATCGCGCAGGTAGGTCACCGCCACGCGGCTGTCGGCCGGCTTGTCGCGCAATGCAGCCATCGCCTCGCGCGGAGAGTTCACCGGCTTGCCGTCGATGCGCTGGATCACATCGCCTGTCTGCAGGCCTGCCAGGTCCGCTCCGGTGCTCAGCACCAGCACGCCGCGATCGGCGCCGAAGTAGCGGCCCAGCTGCGCGTCGACGGTCGCCAGGTTCAGTCCGTTCCAGCGGAAGGCCTCCGACAGCAGCGGCAGGCGGCAGTCGCTGTCGTCGTCTTCGCAATCGAGCCGGATGAGTTCGTTGCGCACCTGCGGCGCGACCATCGGCATCGAGCGTGCGAGCGGGTTGCCGTCGGCATCGCGCGCGACCACCAGGCGATCGCCGAGCATCGGCGTGGCGCGCGCGGTCGCGGTGCGGCCGTCGCGCGTGTAGGTCAGCGCGACCGTCTTGCCGGTTTCCAGCAGGCGCAGCCGCGAACGCGCCTTCTCCAGGCGCGCTGTCGGACTGCCGGTATCCAGCCGCGTGTCGCCGATCGAGGTGAGGACGTCGCCGGCGCGCAGGCCGGCCTTCGCCGCCGCGCTGTCGGGCGTCACGGCCGCGATGCGCACGCCGGACTTCGGATCGGGCGACAGCACCACGCCAAGCACGGGTTGGCGTGCGAAGCGCTTTTCGAATTCGCGCTCGAACTGCGCGCGGTCGAAGTCCGCGTGGCGCCGCGTGAGTTCGGCGTAGCGCTGTGCGGCGCGGTTGAGGTCGGCGCGTGCGGCTTCGATCTGTCGCGTGCGTTCGGCATCCTGCCGCGCCTTGCTGGCGTCCTGTCGGGCGTGCTCGGCTTCCTGCCGCGCCTTCGCGGCGTCCTGGCGCGCGCGTTCGGCATCGGCCTTCGGCGTCTGCGCGCCGGCGCCCATGCACATCAGGAGCAGGGCGATCGTCGCGGCCAGGCGCGTCGTGTTGCGGGTACGGATCATGGGCGTGGGTCCTGCGGGTGAAAGGGGTCAGTCGACGCTCACGAGCGCGCCGTCGTAGCGTTCGCCGCTGGACTGCAGCCAGCGCTGGGTGGTTTCGATGCCGGCCAGTTCGCGCATCGTCGACACGCGCGCCTGCCACAGCGCCGCACGATCGACGTCGTCCAGGCCCGGCTGCGAGAGCGAGGCGTCGATGCGGCCGATGCGGCGATCGAACTCGACCGCGAGCGCCGCGCCGCTTGCCGAGGCGACGCGGTCGTCGCGCGCAATGGCCAGCAGCGCTTCCAGCTGCGCCGACTCGGACTGCAACGCGGCCACGTGGTCGCGAAGTTGCGCGGCGCGTGCATCGCGCCCGGCGTCGTCCGGCGTCTTGGTCGCGACGCGGGTCGCGTCGTCCGGCTTCAAGGCAGGCGGCGCGCTTTCGGCGGGCTTCGTGTCGTTGGACGGTGCGGCTTCGGTCGTGTCCGCCACGCGCGTTTCCGGACGCTTCGATGCCGCCAGCGGCGGGCGCGAGGTGTCGATCGGCGCGCGCTTGCGGGCGGCCAGTTCGGTGGATTCCGACGGAGCCTGGCGATCGGCGAGACGAAGCACCGGCACGAGCGCGACGGCGCCGATCGCGGCCGCGGCGAGCCACATCGGCCACTGGCGTCGCGTCCGGCGGGCGGGCGTCGCATCGAGCGCGCGCTGCATGCGCTGCCATCCGCCGGCCGGCGGCGTTTCCATCGGCAGCGCGGCGAAGGCGCCGCTCCAGTCGGCGGGCGAATCGTTGCGGTCGGTGTCAGGCATGGGCCTTCTCCGGTTCGAGTAGTTCACGCAGGCGGCGACCGCCGCGTGCGAGCTGGGATTTCGAGAAGCTCGCCGTGCGCTGCATCAGCGCCGCGATCTCCTCGTGGGTGTAGCCCTCGGCGTGGTACAGCCAAAGCACGCTGCGCGTGGCGGCGGGCAGGCGGGCGAGGGCGCGGTTCAGTGCGGCCGCGTCGGCCGCCGCGGTGGGCAGCGGGCCGGTGTCGACGGCGAACTCGTCGTCTTCCAGCGCCACGTCGTGCAGGTGCCGGCGCTGGCCGCGCAGCCGCATCAACGTTTCGTTCACCGCGATCTGCCGCACCCAGCCCCAGAACGGACTGGCGCCGTCGCCGTTGCCGCCGCTTGCCGCGCCGCGGAAGTCGCCGATCTTGTTGAACACCTTGAGCATGGTTTCCTGCAGCACGTCGGCCGCCTCCTCGACGCCGTCAGGCCCGTGCGCGCCGCCGAGCATGCGCAGCGCCAGGTTGAACACGGGCCGCTCGAAACGGCGGTAGATCTGTTCGAATGCCGCCCGTTCGCCGGCGCGAACGCGCGCCAGCAACGCCTCGGGGACGTCGATGGCGAAGCTGCTCCGGGGCGCGTCGGTGGCGGTTGGCACGCTGGTGGGCAAGGGCTCGCGTCCTGCGTTTGTTGGATCGTCCTTCCCCTAGATGCAGGGGGCGCGGAAACCGTCGCAGCCGTCGGCCTATACTCGGCTCGACAACAAGGAGGGGATCATGGGACTGAGTGCGGTGCTGAGCGTCGTCCTGCTGTTCGCGGGCGTCATCCTGGTGCTGAAGGCCGTGCGGATGGTGCCGCAGGGTTATGAATGGACGGTGGAGCGGTTCGGCCGCTACACCCACACCATGGACCCGGGCCTGCATTTCCTGATCCCGATCGTCTACGGCGTGGGCCGCAAGATCAACATGATGGAGCAGGTGATGGAGGTCCCCAGCCAGGACGTCATCACCAAGGACAACGCCGTGGTGAAGGTCGACGGCATCGTCTACTTCCAGGTGCTCGACGCCGCCAAGGCCGCTTACGAGGTCGCGCAGCTCGAGGTCGCCATCCTCAACCTGGTGATGACCAACATCCGCACCGCGATCGGCTCGCTGGACCTGGACGAATCGCTGTCGAAGCGCGACGAGATCAACGCGAAGGTGCTCGTCGCCGTGGACCAGGCCACGCACCCGTGGGGCCTGAAGGTCAACCGCATCGAGCTCAAGGACATCCAGCCGCCGCGCGACCTGGTCGATTCGATGGCGCGCCAGATGAAGGCCGAGCGCGAGAAGCGCGCCAACATCCTGGAAGCCGAGGGTCACCGGCAGTCGGAAATCCTGCGCGCCGAAGGCGACAAGCAGGCGGCGATCCTGGAAGCCGAAGGCAAGCGCGAGGCCGCCTTCCGCGAAGCCGAAGCGCGCGAGCGCCTGGCCGAAGCCGAAGCCAAGGCGACGCAGCTGGTGTCCGACGCCATCGCCGGCGGCAACGTCAACGCCATCAACTATTTCGTGGCGCAGAAGTACATCGAGGCGTTCAAGGCGCTGGCCGAGGCGCCGAACCAGAAGTTCGTGATGATGCCGATGGAAGCCACCGGCGTGATCGGCTCGCTCGCCGGCATCGCCGAACTGGCGAAGAACGCGCTGGGCAGCGACGCGCTCGCCGCGCAGGCATCGACCACGCGCACGCCGCCGCCGTCGCCGCGCCCGGGAGGCTGACCCATGCAATGGAACACCGAAACGGTGACCTGGGCGGTGGTGGCGCTGCTGCTGTTCGCCGCCGAGGCGATGGCGCCGGGGGCCTTCATGCTGTGGCTCGGCTTCGCCGCGGCCGCGGTGTTCGCCATCGTGCTCCTGGTCCCGAACGTGCCGGTGCTCGCGCAAGTGGCGGCGTTCGTGGTGCTGAGCTTCGTGTCGATCCAGGTGTACCGCAGCTGGTTCCGCGGCCGCGAACCGCGCAGCGACAAGCCCACGCTCAACCGGCGCACCGAAGCGCTGGTCGGGCAGGTCGTGCCGCTGGAGCGCGCGATCGTCAACGGACACGGTCGCGTGCAGATCGCCGACGCGTTCTGGGACGTCACCGGCCCCGAGCTTCCCGCCGGCACGGTGGTGCGCATCGTCTCCAGTCGCGGCATGAGCCTGCTGGTCGAGCCCGCCGTATGACGCGAACGTCCGCTGCGTGCTGGCTCGCGACGCTGTGCGTCGCGGGCAGCGCGTGGGCGGGGGGCAATCCGATGATGATCGGCAAAGTCGTGCCGCCGTATCCCGAGGGCTTCCGGTCCAACACCGGCAGCTGCGTGGGCGTGGGCACCGGCATCGACCAGTTGTGCGCACGAAGCATCGCCACGCTCGACGACGACGAGGACCGCACGGTCCAGCTGCTCGCCGCGCAGTTCGTCGACCGCGTCGGCGACCAGCCGCGCTGGCGCATCACCGATTCGGTTCCGTATCCGGCATTGCGTCGCGACGAGCTCGTTGCCATCGCCACCTGCCAGCGCAACGGCGTCGACGACACCGGCGTGGTCGCGATCATCGACACCGGTGCCGACGGCGCGTCTGGACTGGAGATGCTTCCGGCCGTGCGCTGGGCGATGCGGCTGGATCGCGGTACCGGCAAGTTCCTGCGTGTCACGCCGTCGAGCGTGCGCTGCTACAACGAAGGCCTGAGCGAGTAGCGGAACCGTTTTCGACGGCGACCATTCGCCGGCGTAGGCGCGAGCAGAATCCGCACGAAAGCCGGCGCCGCCGGGTTCTGGGATAATCGCGGGCTCGCTCCCGCAGACAGGTTCCCAGCGCCATGACCCAGAAGACCATCCTCAACCAGACCCACCGCGACCTCGGCGCCAAGATGGTCGACTTCGGTGGCTGGGACATGCCGATCCATTACGGCTCGCAGATCGAGGAACACCACCAGGTGCGTCGCGACGCCGGCATGTTCGACGTGAGCCACATGACGGTGGTGGACCTGCGTGGCGCGAAGGTGCGCGACTTCCTGCGTCGCCTGGTCGCCAACTCGGTCGACAAGCTCAAGGTGCCGGGCAAGGCGCTGTACACCTGCATGCTCAACCCGCAGGGCGGCGTGATTGACGACCTCATCATTTATTACCGTGCCGAGGACTTCTTCCGCCTTGTCGTCAACGCCGCCACGCGCGAGAAGGACCTGGCGTGGATCACCGAGCAGGCGAAGGCCTTCGACGTGACCGTCACCGAACGTCCCGACTTCGGCATGATCGCCGTGCAGGGCCCGAACGCCCGCGCGAAGGTGCTGGGCCTGCTGCGCGAGGAAGACCGTGATGCGATCGGCAAGCTCGGCAAGTTCGCCGCCGGCGAAGCGAAGACGACCGGCGGCATCGACGTGTTCGTCGCGCGCACCGGCTACACGGGCGAGGACGGTTTCGAGGTCGTGGTACCGGAAGCGCAGACGGTCGCGTTCTGGAACGCGCTGCTCGACGTGGGCGTGAAGCCGGCGGGCCTGGGCGCGCGCGACACGCTGCGCCTGGAAGCCGGCATGAATCTTTACGGGCAGGACATGGACGACACGGTCTCGCCGTACGAAGCCGCGCTCGCGTGGACCGTGGCGCTCGACGAAGGGCGGGACTTCATAGGCCGCGACGTGCTCGAAGCGCAGAAGGCCGCCGGTGCGCCGCGCCAGATGATTGCGCTGGTGATGGACGAGAAGGGCGTGCTGCGTCACGGCCAGAAGGTGATCACCGAGCACGGCGATGGCGAAATCCTCTCGGGCACCTTCTCGCCGACGCTCGGCAAGGCGATCGCGTTCGCCCGCGTGCCCGCGGGCAAGATCGCGCTGGGCACGGCAGGCAACGTGCGCGTCGACATCCGCGGCAAGGAAGTGCCGGTTCGCGTCGTGAAGTTCCCGTTCGTGCGCGATGGGCAGCCGCAGGAAGGCGTGCTCGCCTGAGTGCCGTGCCCGCGACGGAAGGCCCCTGTCGCACGCCCCATCCGGCGCCGTTAGACTAGGCGCCGACAACCGCTGTCCCGTGCCCCCGCAAACGTTTCGAGGCTCCCGTCATGAGTGAAATTCCCGGCGATCTGAAGTTCATGAAGTCCCATGAGTGGGCCCGCGTCGATGGCGACGGCAAGGTGACCGTCGGCATCTCCGACCACGCACAGGGCCTGCTCGGCGACCTGGTGTACGTCGAGCTGCCGAACGTCGGCGACCGCGTCGAAGCCGGCGCCGCTTCCGCCGTCGTCGAGTCGGTCAAGGCCGCTTCCGACGTCTACGCGCCGGTCACCGGCAAGGTCGTCTCGGTCAACACCGCGCTGACCGACAAGCCGGAGACCATCAACGAGGACGCCTACGGCGAAGGCTGGATCTACACGCTGGAGATCGAGGACGCCGACCAGCTCAACGAGCTGCTCGCTCCGGACGACTACGCCGAGCTGCTGGAAGAAGAAGACCACTGATCGAACTGCGCATTCCCGCCACGCGCGGGAGCAAGCGATCACCGACCGGCCGCCTCGTGCGGCCGGTTTTGTTTTTGCGGCATGCGATGCGCGTTGCGGAAAGTGACGGTCCGGTGAGCAACCCCTCGCACGCCTCCGCGAAAAACACCGGATCAAGCGCATCGGTGGACCCGCGCGACGCGACAGGCGACACGTTCCGGGCGCGCGTCGAACCGTGTCGACGGGTTCGTCGGGTGCGATGCGGGTGGCGCGTCGAAGTGCATCGACTGCATCGCGAAGGTCGTCGCCGACATGCCCGATGCGATGTTCGCGAACGCGTCGGATGGTCGTCGAAGCGACGTCGGCACCTCGTCGGAGTTCGCGCACTTTCGCGCAAATCGGGTTTGTGCGACGCGAAACGAGGGCGTCGTCGGAGATTTTTTTCGGGCGTCTCGAACCGCCTTTCCGGGAGACTGTCGCGACCGCCACGCGTGGATGCGAACGCGTCGTCGAACATGCCGCTGCGTCGATGCGTTTTCGCAAACCCCTTAAAAAAAGCGGTTTGCGAAAAGCATGTCGGCGATGCAGACGAACAGCGATCGTCGTCGTCGTCGTTCGACGCGTCGTCCGGACAGGCGATGGCCGTGACGCCACGCCGACCTGCCTGAAAAAAAAATGAGCGAAGTTGTTGACAGTGCGAAAAAGCGTGATTAGGTTTCGCCCAGCAGCGTCTCCTGCGGAAGAGAGTGAGTACAGACAACGCGACAACTCGCGGCACAAAACGAACCTCCGACCGGGCTGTCGAAACGGTGGACGCAGGGTTCGTTTCCCCCGCGAAAACGCGCACCGTGCACACGCAGGCCAGGCACTCCATCCAACCCGGTCCGCTCATGGCGCGCCGGGTTTTTGTTTGCCCGCACATGCGGGCGGCACCAAATCCGTACCGGCGCGTCCGCGCGTCGGCGGCTGCTCGCGGGTCCGACTCCCGCGGCTTAGGTTCTACTGGGCGATAGACCTGCACGACCACTGATCAATGCTGATCAACCACTGACGAGGAGCCATACCATGGCCATGAAGAAAGCTGCGAAGAAAAAGACCGCCGCCAAGAAGGCGACGAAGAAGGTCGCCAAGAAGGCTGGCGCGAAGAAGACCGTGAAGAAGGCCGCCAAGAAGGCGACCAAGCGTCCGGCCAAGAAGGTCGCGAAGAAGGCCGCCAAGAAGACCGGCGCCCGCAAGACCGCGAAGAAGGCGACCCGCAAGACCGCCGCCAAGAAGGCCACCAAGAAGACTGGCGCCCGCAAGACCGCCGCCAAGAAGACCGCGAAGAAGGCCACCAAGAAGGCCGGCGCGCGCAAGACCGCCAAGAAGGCTGGCGCGAAGAAGACCGCCAAGAAGGCGACCAAGAAGGCGGCTCCGAAGAAGGCTGCCAAGAAGTCGAGCCGCAAGAAGACCGCCAAGAAGGCGGCTGTGACGGCGATGCCGGCCACCCCGGCGCCGATGATCTAAGAAAGCCCCGAAGACCGTAATCGAGCTCTCTCCCCGCAGCCCAGGCGGGGGGAGAGTTTTTTTTGGGAGATCGAAAGGCGCGGGCGACGCATCGTCGGCCTTGGCTTCCGGCACAGGTGCGCGCTTGGCAGCGCGTTCCCGCAGGCGCAACGTCGCGGAACGATCGAGCGACAGCCGGTGTCCCGCCGAGTGGCAGCCACGAACCTGCCTAATGAGTTGGCTCCAAGGACGGCGCGGTTGCCGTCATCGGCAGCAGGTTGACCTACGCATAGCCTGGACCAGTAAGAGGCGGCAGCCGGCCTTCATCGCTACGGTGGGTGGACGGCGTGCCGTCATGTCACCGACGCGCTGCCCTTGAACAGCGAACGCGGCTGCAGCCGGATAAGCGGGCGCGCACCCGAGTGCTGTCACGCCCACGCCGGGTGCGCTGCGCTTACCCGGGCTACAAAGGCTGGAATGGGCGCATAGCCGCACGTCGGATGACGGCGCGAGCATCGTGGCGCCCGCGCCAATGCGAACACCGAACGCTTCGGCGGCACCCGACGGCGAACATGGAATCAAGGGGGAACGAACGCCGGGAACTGCACCGGCGTCCATGACGCGCGAGTCGCGCGGGTCGAAGCGAAGCCGCTTACTGCGGCGCGGCGGTCGAAGCCGACGCGTGCGCGCCCGGTGCGTGCGGGGCATCGGGCGACGTATCGTCGGTCGCCTCGGCGTACAGCGTCGGGTCGATGTCGTCGTCCAGCCACTGGCCCGGCGGCAGGCCGAGGGCGGTGTCGAGGATGGTCGGCAGCATGCCGGAGGGAAGCGAGCTCTCGCTGTTCCACATCAGCGCCACGCCGAAATCGAGCTCCGGCACCATCGCGATCAGGCCGCGATAGCCCTGCACGGCGCCGCCGTGGAAGACCACGTCGTGCCCGGCGTACTTGTAGGTGCGCCAGCCGAGTGCGTAGCCGGCGCCGGTCAGGCGCGTGCGACGCCACGACGAACCGCGGATCTCGCTCGGCGTGTCGACCAGCTGGTGGTGCAGCGTGGCCAGCAGCGGCGCGGGCAGCACGTCGGGACGATGGCCGGTGTGCGCGAGCAGGTACTGCGCCATGTCGCTGGCGCTGGCGTTGACGCCCGCGGCCGGCAACACCTGGTAGTAGGTGGTCTTGGGCATCATCGACACCCAGCCGCCGCGACCGCGCACATGCGGGCGGGCCCAGCTCGGGCTGGCCTGGATACCTTCAAGGCCCAGGCTCGCATCGTTCATGCCCAGCGGCTTGAAGATGCGGCGCTGCACTTCCTGCGCGTAGAAGTCGCCGGTCGCGGCGAACACCATGTCGCCGACCAGGCTGAAGGCGACGTTCTGGTAGCTGTAGCAGGTGCCCGGCGCGCACTGCAGCGGCGCGTAGGCGAGCTTCTGCGTGAGCGTGCGGAAATCGACGTACTGCTCGAGGTCGCGATCGAATGCGTTGTGCGTCAGGCCCACGCGATGGCTGAGCAGGTCGGCGACGGTGAGCTGCTGCGACGCGGCCGGATTGCTCAGGCGGAAGGAGGGCAGGTAATCGACGAGCTTGCTGTCCCAGCGGAGCGAACCGTCATTGACGAGCAGGCCCGTCATCGTGCCGGCGAAGCTCTTGGACAGCGAGGCCAGGCGGAACACGGTGTGCGAATCGACCGGCGTCGCGCGGCTGGTATCGGTGATGCCGTACCCACGCGCGCTGAGGATGCGGCCGTTGTGCACCATCGCCATCGCAAGGCCCGGTACGCGCTGGCCCGCGACGAGCTGCTGCGCCATCGATTCGAACTGACGTACGTCGAAGTCGGCAGGCAGCGGCACGGCAGGCGGAAGCGGTGCCGCGACCGGGCGGACGTTCGCCGTGGTGAAGGCATTGGGCATGGCGACCGGCGCGCCCGAGTGCTGCGGCGTCTGCGCGGTCGAGCCGAGCGTGAGCGGCAACAGCAGCGCGATGGCACCGATGCGGCGCAGGCTGCGCGAAGGCTTTTTCACGTTGCTTTTCATGGCCTTCGCCCCTGCTTCACGATCTCGCGGGATCATAGCGCCAATCTCAGGGGGCAGCGCAACACTCCGCAACACAGCACTGATTTTTCAGGCTTTAGTGGACTGTGTCGCAGTTCGTGAGCCGCCCTTTTTCGTATTCACTTTTGTGGATGCGCCCGACTGCGTGAAGACTGCGCGAACCGGCGCGTTCAGATTGCGCGGCTCAGGACCATCAGCCGGCGCGGATGAGGTCGGCCGCGCGCTCGGCGATCATCATCGTCGGCGCGTTGGTGTTGCCGCCGATGAGCGTCGGCATCACCGATGCATCGACCACGCGCAGGCCTTCGACGCCGCGCACACGCAACTGCGGATCGACCACCGACAATGCGTCCGAACCCATGCGGCACGTGCCCACCGGGTGGTAGATGGTTTCGGCCTTCGCGCGGATGAAGGCGACGAGATCGTCGTCGTCGAGGTCGTCGCGCGCGGGGAAGATCGGGGCGCCGCGGTACTCGTCGAACGCGGGCTGCGCGAGCAGTTCGCGCGAGAGCTTCGCGCACTCGACCATCATCTTCAGGTCGAAGCCCTCCGCATCGCTGAGGTAGTTCGCCTCGATGCGCACGTGGTCGCCGGCATGCGCGCTCATCAGTCGCACGCGACCGCGACTGCGCGGCCGCAGGAAACAGGCGTGCACGGTGTAGCCGTCGCCGGGTAGGCGATGGCGGCCGTGATCGTCGAGCATCGCCGGTACGAAATGCAGCTGGATGTCGGGGCGTTCGTCCGGCGCAAGGCGCGAACGCACGAAGCCGCCGGCTTCGGCGATGTTGCTCGAGCCGATGCCGCTGTGCCCGCGCAGGTAGTAGTCGAACGCGATGCGCGCGTCGCTGAGGCGGTCGTAGGTGATCGGCTTCGGGCAATGCCGCAGCGTGCAGATGTCCAGGTGATCCTGCAGGTTCTCGCCGACCTGCGGCGCATCGACCACCACGTCGATGCCGTGCCGGCGCAGCTGCATCGCCGGGCCGATGCCCGACAACATCAGCATCTGCGGCGAGTTGAGCGCGCCGCCGCACAGCAACACTTCGCGCGCCGCGGCCTGGTGGAAGGCGCGCCCATTCGCCCGATACACCACGCCGTTCGCGCGGCCGTGCTGGAAGGTGATGCGGTTGGCCTGTGCGCCGGTGACGATGGTGAGGTTGGGGCGACGGCGCACCGGGTCGAGGTAGGCGACCGCGCTCGAACAACGCGCACCGTTCTTCTGCGTGACCTGGTAGAGGCCGAAGCCGTCCTGCCGCGGGCCGTTGAAGTCGTCGTTGACCGCGAAACCCGCCTGCCGGCCGGCTTCGACGAAGACGTGCGAAAGCGGATTGCTGTAGCGAAGGTCGGACACGTACAGCGGGCCGTCGTCGCCATGAAGCGCATCGGCGCCGCGCGAGTTGCGTTCGCTGCGGCGGAACCAGGGCAGCACCGAGTTCCAGTCCCAGCCCGTCGCGCCCTGCATCGCCCACTCGTCGTAATCGACGGGGACGCCGCGCGTGTAGCACATGGCGTTGATCGAGCTGGAGCCGCCCAGCACCTTGCCGCGCGGCCACCACAGCGTGCGGTCGTCGAGCGCCGGCTCCGGTGCGGTGTGGTAATCCCAGTTCACGCGCCGGTTGTTCACCAGCTTCGCCAGGCCGGCGGGCATGTGGATGAAGGGGTGGCTGTCGCGCGGGCCGGCTTCCAGCAGCAGGACCTTGACGTCGGGATCGGCGGAGAGCCGGTTGGCGAGCACGCAGCCGGCCGAGCCGGCGCCGATGATGATGTAGTCGAACACGTGTGCCCTTGTCCCGAACCGCCGAGTTGCCGGCCGACCGTAAGTGGCGCCATTAGAGCAAATGCTCCCCGTGCGCACCCGTTCCCGCGCCCAAGCCCGCTTCGGGCATGGCGGGCGGGGCGGGCAGGCGAGTGAGGCAAAGCCCGGTCATCGGGGCCGGTTAGACTCGCGCCATCGTCCCCGGAGTTCCCACCGCGATGCCGCAGGCTCACGAAGAAGGCGTGCCCGCAGCAACGGGCGCCCGCGTCCGCGGCGGCGAATGGCCTGCGGTGGCGCTGTCGTTCGCCTACTTCTTCTGCGTGCTCGCGGCGTACTACGTGATCCGGCCGCTGCGCGAGCAACTCGTGGCCGCGGTCGGTTCGACGCAGCTGCCGTGGTTCTACGGCGCGACGTTCATCGCGACGCTCATCCTCACGCCCGTGTTCGCGTGGCTGATCGCCCGCTACTCGCGGCGCATCGTCGTGCCGCTGGTGTACCTGTTCTTCATAGGCTGCCTGTTCGCGTTCGTGCCGCTGTTCGCCGACCCGGCGCTCATCGGTCCGCGCGCGCTCGGCACGGTGTTCTTCGTCTGGGTGAGCGTGTTCAACCTGTTCGTCGTGTCGGTGTTCTGGATCTTCATGTCCGACATCTGGAACGTCGAGCAGGCCAAGCGTCTGTTCCCGATCATCGCGGTGGCGGGCACCGCGGGCGCACTGTCGGGCCCGACGCTCACCGCGACGCTGGTGAACATCATCGGCGTCGCGCCGCTGCTGCTGGTGTCGGCGTCGCTGCTCGGGCTGGCGGTGGTGTGCATCGTGCTGCTCGGGCGCTGGGCGCGAACGCATGGCGAACGCCGCTTCGAAGCCGCGCAGGAGGCGCCCATCGGCGGGGGCATGCTCGACGGCCTGAAGCAGGTGTTCACCGATCCGTTCATGCGGAACATGGCGATCCTGCTGCTGCTCGCCGACGGCATCGGCACGGTGAACTACGCGCTGGTGGCCGACTATTCCGGCACGGCGTTGACCGATGCGGTCTCGCGCACTGCCTTCGCCGCGCGCGTGGACCAGGTGGCGAACCTGCTGACCGCGATCACCCAGCTCACGCTGACGCGCTGGTTGCTGCCGCGTCGCGGGCCGGGGCCGGTGATCCTGGTGTGGGCGATCGTGAGCATGCTCGCGTTGTCGCTGGTCGTCTTCTCGCCCGATCCCCACGCGCCGATGGCCTTCGGGCTGCCCGCCGTGGCACTGGCGCTGATCGTCAGCCGCGGCCTCGCGTACGGCATGGCCGAACCGGCCCGCCACAGCCTTTACGCGCGCGTGCCGCGCAACGTCCGCTACAAGGGCCAGAACGCGGTGGACACGGCGGTGTGGCGTTTCGGCGACACGGCCATCGCGCTCGGCATGAACGCCCTGCGCACGCTGGGCGTGACCACCGGCGGCTTCGCCAGCATCAGCGCGCTGGCGGCGCTCAGCGCGGCGACGATCGGCTGGCGCATGTCGCGACGCGTGGAAGCGACGCCGGCGGCGGAGGCGCAGCCGGCGACGTCGTAAGTTTCAGCCAGGATCGAGCGCGCTCGCCGCATTCTTCGAGACCAGCGTCATCCCGGCGAAGGTCGGGATCCAGACCGTCACGTCGTCCGCCGCATCGCTTCGCGTCAGGCTTGGCACGCTGAACGAACACGTGCATCACGCCGCAGCAAACGCTACGGTGCGCTTGCCAGCCTGGATCCCGGCCTTCGCCGGGATGACGGCTTCCAGAAGCAGTCACGCGGAGAATCGGAATGTCCATGCTTGTGCTGCTGCTGATCGCCCTCGTCGCACTCCTGCACGCGTACTTCCTCGTGCTCGAAATGTTCCTCTGGACGCGCCCGCTCGGCATGAAGGTCTTCCGCCTCTCGCGCGAGAAGGCCGAATCGACGAAGGCCCTCGCGGCGAACCAGGGCCTCTACAACGGCTTCCTTGCCGCGGGCCTGGTGTGGTCGATCATCGGCGAGCGCCGAGACGTGGCGACGTTCTTCCTCGCGTGCGTGGTCATCGCCGGCGTCTACGGCGCGGCGACGGTCAACAAGCGGATCTTCTTCGTGCAGGCCGTGCCGGCGCTGGTTGCGCTGGCCGCGCTGTGGTTCGTCGGTTGACGCGGAAACTCACTTTCGCGGCGACACCCACATCGCGATCGACGCGCGGAACACGGCTTCGCCCGCGTCGTTCTTCACGATGACGGTGACGGGCAGTTCGTAACCCGACGTGGATTCGACCACCGGAACCTCCGGCGTCGCGACGCCGTGCATCGTGCCGGTGGCCTTCTTCAGGTATTCGACGGTCATGCCCTTGGGAATCCAGCGCATCGACGCGGGCAGCGTCGCGTCGGTCATCACGCCGGCGGCGAGTTCGGCCAGGTTGCACAGCGCGATCGCGTGCACCGTGCCGATGTGGTTGTGCACGCGGCGGCGGTCGGCGATGCGCACCTCGCAGCGGTTCGGCTCCAGCGACACGATGCGCGGCGCGATCGTGCCGAAGTAGGGCGCCTTGAAACAGATCGCGCGCGAGAACAGCCAGTGGCCGGCGGGCCAGCGCGTGAATTTGCGATACAGCGAGAGCAGGGGCGTGGACATGGCGGACGTGTTCCAGTGGCCGGATACGACGACGGCGGGACATGCCCGCCGTCGTTGGTTTCAGATCGCGTCGCCTCAGGCGGCGTAGCGGCTGTCGCGCTTGCCGATTTCCGAGGTGGCGGCGCGCAGCTCGGACGGATCGAAGTCGTCGACGCTGATCGTGTCGATCGTCAGCTCGCGCAGCTCTTCCAGCTGGCGCCGCTCGTCGGCGGTGATCCAGCCTTCGCGCACGCCTTCCTCGAGCTGCGAGGCGAAATCGTGCGCCTCGATGCCCTTCTGTTTCAGCGCCTTCAGGAACTTGCGCTCCACCGGCTCGGCGAGCACGGCCTTCTGCAGGTAGCTGGCGATGCGGCCGCCCGGGTTGTTGGCGGTAGGCGTCAGGAACACGCCCTTGCCGAGGCGATCGCGCGCTTCGTTCGGCGACATCAGCAAGGAAGCGACCTTGTGGCCCAGGCGATCGCTCGGGTACTGCGCGCGACGACCCAGCGGGAACACCAGCGCCCACAGCAGCCAGCCGACCGGACGGATCGGGAAGTTGCGCAGCGCGCCGGAGAACGCCTTCTCGATCTTGAACGTCGCGTTGTGGATCGACCACGCCAGCAGCGGCTGGTCGGTGACCGGGCAGCCTTCGTCCTGGTAGCGCTTGAGCAGCGCGCTGGCGATGTACAGGTTGCTCAGCACGTCGCCCAGGCGGCCTGACAGCGATTCCTTGAACTTCAGCTTGCCGCCGAGCAGCAGCATCGAGGTGTCCGCGCACAGTGCCAGCGCCGCCGAATAGCGGTTGAGCTTGCGGTAGTAGCGACGCGTGTAGGCGTCACCGGGCGCCTTGCCCAGGCGCGCCGACGTCAGGCCGAACCAGAACGAACGCACCGCATTGGAGATCGCAAACCCGATATGGCCGAACAGGTTGCGGTCGAACTCGCGCAGGCGCTCGGCCGGGTCTGGCAGCGTCGCCGCCTTCATTTCCTTCAGCACCCACGGATGGCACAGGATCGCGCCCTGGCCGAAGATCATCAGCGAGCGCGTCATGATGTTCGCGCCTTCCACCGTGATCATGATCGGCGCGGCCTGCCAGTTGCGGCCGGCGAAGTTGCGCGGGCCGAGGATGATGCCCTTGCCGCCGATGATGTCCATCGTGTCGCGCGCGACTTCACGGCCCAGCTCGGTGCAGTGGTACTTCGAGATGGTCGACGGCACCGCCGGCAGTTCGCCGCGCGCCACGGCCGCGGCCGAGGCTTCGGCCAGCGCGCTGATGGTGTACGCGTTGCCGCCGATGCGGGCCAGCGCTTCTTCCACGCCTTCGAAACGGCCGACCGACAGGCCGAACTGCTTGCGGATGCGCGCATACGAACCGGTGACGACCGCACCGAACTTCGAGCCGCCCGACGCGGTGGACGGCAGCGTGATCGAGCGGCCGATCGACAGGCACTCGACCAGCATCTGCCAGCCCTTGCCGGCGTAGGCTTCGCCGCCGATGAGCTGGCTCAGCGGAATGAAGACGTCCTTGCCGCGGATCGGGCCGTTCTGGAACGGGCTGTTGAGCGGCATCGCGCGGCGGCCGATCTCGACGCCGGCGGTGTCGCGCGGCAGCAGTGCGAGCGTGATGCCGATGTCCTGCTTGTCGCCGATCAGGCCTTCCGGGTCGTACATGCGGAACGCCAGGCCGATCAGCGTGGCGACCGGGGCGAGCGTGATGTAGCGCTTGTCGAACGTCAGCTTCACGCCGACCACGCGCGCGCCGTTCCATTCGCCCATGCAGACGATGCCGTAGTCGGGGATCGACGTCGCATCCGAACCGGCCCACGGGCCGGTCAGGCCGAAGCACGGCACTTCACGGCCGTCGGCCAGGCGCGGCAGGTAATGGTCCTTCTGTTCCTGCGTGCCGTAGTGCATCAGCAGCTCGGCCGGGCCGAGCGAGTTCGGCACGCCGACGGTGGAGGACACCACCGAGGACATCGACGCGAGCTTCTGGATCACCTTGTGGTTGCCCAGCGCGGTGAAGCCCAGGCCGCCGTATTCCTTCGGCACGATCATGCCGAAGAACTTGTTCTTCTTGATGAAATCCCACAGCTCCGGCGAGAGGTCGGCGTCGACGTGGGTGATCTGCCAGTCGTCGATCATCTTGCACAGTTCTTCGACCGGGCCATCGAGGAAGGCCTGCTCGTCGGCGCTCAGCGTCGGACGCGGCTGGTTGTGCAGCACGTCCCAGTCGGGCTTGCCGGAGAACAGCTGGCCTTCCCAGCCGACGGTGCCGGCTTCCAGCGCGACGCGTTCGGTTTCCGACAGCGGCGGCAGGATCTTCGTGTAGAAGCCCAGCAGCGGCTTGGTGATGAACGGCAGGCGGAACTGCGGCAGCAGCAGCGGCACCGCGATCACCGCGGTGACGACGGCGGCGACGATGGTGGCCGTGCCGTTGGCGCCAAGGAGCCAGCACGCGACCAGCGCGGTGGCGGTCAGCGCGGCCCAGACCGGCAGTCGCAGGCGGTGGTAGGCGGCGATGGCGCCGACCAGCAGGAAGGCAATGAAGGGAATCGCGATGCTCATGACAGCGCTCCAGCAGCGGTGCGGCGGTACGTATTAAAGGTAAGTGTGGTCGGGTCGCGGCGATGCGCAGGTGCCTTTCCGGGAACATCCCGTTTACCGCTCGGCATTCAAGCGCGCGCATCAAACGCTTGCCATACGGGCGAGTATGGTAAGATCGCCGCGCTACTGTCAACCGCACCTTTGCCAGACCGGCTCGCCTTCATGCCTTCTTTCGGGGTTCTTGACGGCCTGCATACTGTTCCCGCCGCTGGCGTATGGTTAAACTGGAAACCATGAGCTCAGACGCCCAGACCAAGCACGAAGGAGCCGGACAGGACCGTCCCGGCGAACGCGCAACCGGCGAGAGGACGGGACAGGCACGATCCGCGCCTGAACGCACCGGCCGCCTGAGCGCCGACGACTGGGCCCAGGCCGCGCTGGACCTCATTGCCGAACAAGGCGTCGCCGCGGTTGCGGTCGAACCGCTCGCGCGCCGGCTCGGCGTGACGAAGGGCAGCTTCTACTGGCATTTCCCGTCCCGCGATGCGCTGCTCGTCGCCGCGCTGGAGCGCTGGGAGAAGGTCGAGCAGGAAACCGTCTTCGGCCAGCTCGAACCCATTTCCGACCCGCGCGAGCGCCTGCGCGCGCTGTTCACGCTGGTCGCGCACGAATTCAAGTCGCACGTCATCTATTCCGAGCTGCTCAAGGCGCTGGACCATCCGGCGGTGCAGCCGGTGATCGGACGCGTGTCCGAGCGTCGCCTGGAGTACCTCACCGCGTCATTCCGCCAGGCCGGGCTCAGCCGTACCGACGCCCAGCACCGCGCGCGCCTGCTGTATGCCGCCTATGTCGGCTTCCTGCAGCTGAACCTGCAGCTGCACCAGGCGCGCATGCAGCACGACGAATTCGAGGCCTACGTCGAGCACATGATGGCCACGCTGATTCCTTCAGCATGAGCCCGATCGTCAGCCAGATTTCCCATAAAGCCGGCCCCCGCTGGAGGTAGTTCCGCAATGAATGCCATTTCCCATGACGTCGCCAAACAACCTGCCGTCGCCCCGGGGAGCGAAGGCAGCAAGCTCGCCGCGCTCAATGCGTGGGTCGCCGAAGTCGCCGCGCTGACCAAGCCCGACGCCATCCACTGGTGCGATGGCAGCGATGCCGAGAACGCCGCGCTGATCGCGCAGATGCAGGCCGACGGCACGTTGATCAAGCTCAACGAGACCACGCATCCGAACAGCTACCTGCACCGCTCGCATCCGGACGACGTCGCCCGTGTCGAACACCTCACCTTCGTCTGCACGACGAAGCAGGACGACGCCGGCCCGAACAACCACTGGATGGCGCCGGCTGACGGCCACGCGAAGATGGACGCGCTCTTCGACGGCTGCATGAAGGGCCGCACGATGTACGTGATCCCGTACTGCATGGGCCCGATCGATTCGCCGCTGTCGCGTTGCGGCGTGGAAATCACCGACAGCCCGTACGTCGTGGCGAACATGCGCATCATGACCCGCATGGGCGCGGCTCCGCTGGCGCGCATCGAGCGCGAAGGCAAGTTCGTGCGCGGCCTGCATTCGATCGGCGAACTCGACCCGGAGCGCCGCTTCATCATGCATTTCCCGGAAGAACTGACGATCAAGTCGTTCGGTTCGGGCTACGGCGGCAACGCGCTGCTGGGCAAGAAGTGCCACGCGCTGCGCATCGCCTCGCACCAGGCACGTTCGGAAGGGTGGCTCGCCGAACACATGCTGATCCTCGGCCTGGAAAACCCGCAGGGCGAAACGCACTACATCGCCGCGGCATTCCCGTCCGCGTGCGGCAAGACCAACCTGGCGATGCTGATTCCGCCGGAGGGCTACCGCGCCAACGGCTGGAAGGTGTGGACGGTGGGCGATGACATCTGCTGGATGCGCCCGGGTGCCGATGGCCGCCTGTACGCGATCAATCCGGAAGCCGGCTTCTTCGGCGTCGCGCCGGGCACGTCGGCCAAGTCGAACCCGAACGCGCTCAAGTCGATCCAGAGCAACACGATCTTCACCAATGTCGGCGTCACCGCCAACAACCAGCCGTGGTGGGAAGGCCTCGACGACGGCCAGCAGCCGGCCACCGACTGGCGTGGCAACGCGTACGACGCGGCCAAGGGCCCGGCCGCGCACCCGAACTCGCGCTTCACCGTGAGCGCCAAGCAGTGCCCGAGCTACTCGCCTGAAGCGGAAAACGCCGCCGGCGTGCCGATCAGCGCGATCGTGTTCGGTGGGCGTCGTCCGTCGCTGGTGCCGCTGGTGTTCGAAGCCCGCGACTGGACGCACGGCGTGCTCGTCGGCGCCGCGATGGGTTCGGAAACCACCGCTGCGGCAACCGGTGCCGTGGGCGTGATGCGCCGCGATCCGATGGCGATGAAACCGTTTTGCGGCTACAACTTCGCCGACTACTTCACGCACTGGCTCTCCTTCGACCAGGCGGGCGCGAAGCTGCCGAAGATCTTCCACGTCAACTGGTTCCGCAAGGGCGACGACGGTTCGTTCCTGTGGCCGGGCTTCGGCGAGAACCTGCGCGTGCTGGAGTGGATGATCCAGCGCGTGAAGGGCGAAGCCGGTTCGGTCGAAACGCCGATCGGCCACCTGCCGAAGGACGACGAGATCAACCTCGACGGCGTGGAACTCACCGACGAAGCGCGCGCCAAGCTGTTCGGTTTCGAACGCGAAGGCTGGCAGGCCGAATTCGCCAGCATCGGCGAGTACCTGGACGAGTACGGCCCGCGCATGCCGCAGGCGCTGAAGGACGAACAGCAGCGCATCGCGAAGGCGCTGCAGAACTGAGGCCTGCATGACACCGAACCCCGCCGCGCTCGCGGCCAGTCGTGAATTCGAGATCGACGGCCGCCCGCTGCGGGTGTTCGACGGCCACCTGCCCAACGTGGCCGATTACGTGCGCGGCCTGGCCAAGGCCGCGTTCACGCGTACCGAAGTCGCCCGGCCGGAAACGGCCGAGCACAAGCACTGGGCGACCGAAATCAAGCTCGAAGCGCTCGTGCAGCAGCCGATTTTCGACGTCACCGCGCGTGCGGTGCTCGGCTTCACCACGCGCGAGTACGGCTACCGCCCGTACCGCGCGTACACCAACGTCGCGACCTTCGGCGACATGCTCTTCAGCCATACCGACTGCCTGCCCGACCAGCACGACCTCACCGCGCTGTGGTACCTGTGCGAGCACTGGGACCTGGAATGGGGCGGCGAGACGATGTTCTTCGACGCGAACGACGAAGTCGCCGCCGCGGTGCAGCCGCGCCCGGGCCGGCTGGTGATCTTCGACGGCGCGATCAAGCACGTCGGTCGGCCGCCAAACCGCATCTGCTACGCGCCGCGGTACACGTTCGCGATCAAGTTCGAGCGCCAGCGCGCTCCCGCCTGACGCACCCGAGCAGGCAATCATCCCGGGAGGGCGCGTGGAGACGGCGAGCTTCGATGCAACGTTGCCGGTGCGCGCGACTGATGCGCGCTGGTTTCCCGTCGACCTTCACGTGCCGGAGCGTCGCTTCGACATGGCGACACTCGACGTCGAAGTGCTCGAACGCTCGACCTTCCTCGACACGCGACTGGACGCGACGCTCGCGTCGATCGAGCACGTGCCGGCCGACCGCTTCGCCGGTTTGCCGTCGCAGCGCGCGCCGGCCTGGCTGTTCCACACGTCGTTCTGCGGCTCGACGCTGCTCGCGCGCGCCGCGCACGTGCCCGATTTCCAGGTCGCGCTGAAGGAACCGCTGGTGCTGCGGCGCCTCGGCGATGCACGTCATTCGGGCTGGTCGATCGACGGCCTGTGCGACACGACGGTACGCCTGCTCTCGCGTCCGTGGACGCCCGATGGCAGCGTGCTGGTGAAGGCCACGCACGCGGCGCTCAACATCGCGCCGGACCTGCTGCGCGCGACGCCGGAAAGCCGCGCGGTGCTGCTGACCTCGACCCTGGACGATTTCCTCGTCTCCAACATCAAGAAAACCCCGGAAACGCAGGCAAAAGTACCGGAACTCGCCGAGCGCGCGCTGAGCGCCGGAACGCTCCACCAGCGCCTTCCGGCGCAGGCGTTGCAGCCGCCGGACCTGCTGTGCGCGGTCGCACTGCAATGGGCGGCACAGCGCGACCTGCTCGCCGGGCTCGTGCGCGATTTCGGCGAACGCGTGCGCGTGCTCGATTTCGCGACCCTCGCTGACGATCCCGAGAACGTCGTCGTCGCCTGCGCGCGCTGGTGGCGGATGCCATCGCCGGAAGACGCGCTGCGCCTTCGCGCGCGCGAGGTCGCCCACCGCAATGCGAAGGCGATGTCGGTGGAATACAGTGCGGAGCAACGCGCACGGGAAGCGCGCATGGTCCAGGAACGCTTCGGCGCTGAACTCGCACGCGCCCGCGACTGGGCGCAGCGCTTCGTGCTGCCGCACCTGGGATCGCCGCTGCCCATGCAACCGCCACGGGACTGGACATGAACGCCGCAACGCTCTGGCAGCGCGCCGAGACCTACGCGAAGCAGGGCCAATGGGCGGCCGCGCTGACCGCGTACGACGGCGTGCTCGAACACGATCCGGGCCACGTCATGGCGATGCTGCGTGCCTCCCGCATGGCGCTGTCGCTGGGGCGCTACCGCGATTCGCGCGAGTACGCCGTGCGCGCGCTCGCCGCGCGTCCGCAGGGCGACGAGGCCGTGCTCAACCTCGCGCGCGCGCTGCGGCTGTTCAACGAGCCTGCACTGCTGATGGAGTGCCTGGCGCATTCGCGCTGGCAGGAACGCCGCTCGGCGGCATGGCTCACCGAAGTGGCGATGCTCGTCAGCACCAGCGGCGAGAACGAACTGGCGATGCAACTGCTCGACCTGGCCGTGCAACGCGATCCTCGCCACGCGCCCGCGCGCTATTTCCGCGGCGTGGTGCACATGTTCTTCGGCCAGATGGAGCAGGCGGAAGACGAACTCGAACAGTGCGTCGCAATCCTGCCGACGTATGCGCAGGCGCATTGGGTGCTCTCGCGCCTGCGCAAGCAGACGCCTGAAAACAACCACGTCGCGCGCATGAAGGCGCTCATCCCGCGCGTCCCGGCCGGCAGCGAAAGCCGCGTGTACCTGGCCTACGCCGTGCACAACGAGGCGCACGACATCGGCGCGTACGACGAATCGTGGCAGGCGCTGGAACATGCCTGCCGCACCAAGCGCCAGCTGTCGCCGCACGACCGGACCGATGCGCGACGCATGTACGAAGGCCTGGCGAAGCTGTGCGACGCGGACTTCGTCGCGGCAGGCCAGCCGCATGCCGATGAGCCGGCGCCGTATCGCCCGGTGTTCGTGGTGGGTATGCACCGCTCCGGCAGCACGCTGCTGGAACAGTTGCTCGGCGGGCATCCGGACGTCACCGACGGCGGCGAGACGTATTCGTTCGCCTCGCAGATGCGCTACTTCGCCGACTACCGCAGCCGCGGCGTCCTCGACGCCGAACTCGTGCGCCGGGCGGACAAGGTCGATTACGCCGCGCTCGGACGTCGCTTCCTCGAACACACGGCGGCGCGCGCGAAGGGCAGGGCGGTGCTGACCGAAAAGCTCCCGTCGAACTTCCTGCACCTGGGTTTCATCGCCCGCGCGCTGCCGCATGCGCGGATCCTGCACACGGTGCGCGACCCGGTCGACACGTGTTTCTCGAACCTGCGCACGATGTTCTCCGACGTGAACACGTTCTCCTACGACCAGCGCGAGCTGGCCGAGTGGTACGGCCAGTACCGCGGCCTGATGGCGCACTGGCACGCGGTGATGCCGGGCCGGATCCTCGACGTGCGCTACGACGAGCTGGTGGCCGATCCGGAGGGCGTGATGCGCCGGGTCCTCGCCTTCTGCGAGCTGCCGTGGGACACGGCCGCGACCACGCTCGACCGCCCCGGCGCCGTGGCCACCGCCAGCAGCCCGCAGATGCGCGGGGGCATCATCAAGGACCGCAAGGCGGCCTGGGCCCCGTACGCCGACAGGCTGGGTCCGCTGCTCGAGGCCCTGGCGCCCTGGCGCGAGCCGCAGGCGTCCCCTTAAACCCGCGCCCCGTCCGGCGCATCCATATGGACATGCTGACCGTCGTGACCGAAAGCCTGACCGATGCCCCCGCCGTCCCGGACGACGGCAGCGAGGAACGCAGCCTCGTGTCGGCGGCCGCGCGCGGCGAGATGCGCGCCTTCGAGGCGCTGTATCGCCGCCATGCCGGGCGCGTCCACGGCGTCATCGCCCGCCTGGTCGGCGGCCACGGCGCCCGGGCGGAGGACCTGACGCAGGAAGCCTTCGTCCGCGCGTGGCAGGCGCTGCCGGCGTTCCGCTTCGAGTCGGCGTTCTCGACCTGGCTGCACCGGCTGGCCGTGAACACCGCACTGATGGAACTGCGCAGCCGCCGCAGCCGCCCGCAGGACGAGGGCGACTCGGACGAAGAAGTTTTCGACTTGATCGGCAGTGCCGATTCGGCGGGACATACCACCGCGCTGTCCATGGACCTGGAACGCGCCGTCGCCAGCCTGCCGCCGCGCGCCCGCGCGGTGCTGGTCCTGTACGACGTGGAAGGCTGGAAGCACGAGGAGATCGCCGCCGAACTCGGCATGGCGGTCGGCAGTTCGAAGGCGCAATTGCACCGCGCGCGCAACCTGCTGCGCGACCGGTTGGAGGCACACGCATGAACACGAACCACACCGAAAACACCGGTCGCGACGATCTCCCCGACGCGCTGCGCTGGCAGTTGCGGGCGATGCGCCGCGACGAAGCGCCCGAGCACGACCTCTGGGCCGGCATCGCCGAGCGCATCCAGGCGCAGCCGCGCCAGGTGCAGAAGCAGCGTCCGCGGTGGATCGCGCCGGTCGCGATGGCCGCTACCCTCGTGCTCGCCGTCGGCGTGGTCGGGCTGTGGCGCAGCGGTGGCGAAGGCCCGGCGCTTCCCGGCAACGCGACCGCGCAGCGCGACACGCTCGTGCAGCTGGAAGCGCAGGGCATGCGCCGCCAGTACCAGGCCGCGATGATCGAAGTCGGTACGGGCCGGCCGCCGGCGGAACTGCAGCCGGCGTTCGACGAACTCGACCGCAACGCCGCGCTGATCCTCGATGCGCTGGCGCACGATCCGAACTCGCGCCTGCTGCTCGAACAGCTTCGCAAGACCTACGCACGGCGCCTCGCACTGGCGCAACGCGTCGCCTACGCATGACCGGTGCCATCCAGATGCCGCCGACCACTTTCACCACCCAAGAACCGAAGCCTGATTCCCGGAGAACGTCCATGACCCGCGCCCACATCCAACGCCTCGCATTCGGCCTGGCCCTGCTGACGGCGCACGGCGCCTTCGCCGCCACGCCGATCAACGAGTCGCGTCCGCTGGACCCGCGTGGCCGGGTCGAGATCGAGAACGTCAAGGGCAGCGTCGAAGTGCGCGCCTGGGACAAGCCCGAAGTGAAGATCGAAGGCAGCCTCGGCGAAGGCGTCGAGCGCCTTGAGATCGACGGCGACCGCGAACACCTCAGCATCCGCGTGAAGTACCCCAACCGCAGCGGCATGGGTGTGTTCGGCGGCGGCGACAAGAGCGAGCCGACCGACCTGCGCCTGATGGTGCCGATCCGCGCCGACCTCGACATCGACGTGGTCTCCGCCGACGTCAACGTCGAAGGCGTCGCGTCGAACGAGTTGTCCATCGACTCGGTCAGCGGCGAGGTGACCGTCGCCGCCGCGCCGCGCGAAGCCGACTTCGACAGCGTCAGCGGCGACCTGATGCTCACCGTCAACTCCAGCCGCGTCAGCGCCGAAACGGTGAGCGGCGACCTCAACCTGCGCGGCCGCCTCGACGGCGAGGTGCGCGTGGAAACCGTGTCGGGCCGCGTCGACGTGAGCACGCTCAACACGCGCGTGCAGAAGCTGTCCGGCTCCACGGTGTCGGGCGACATCCGCATCAACACCGCGCTGGCGAACAACGGACGCGTCACGCTGGAAACCGTCAGCGGCGACCTCGACCTCACGCTGCCGAAGAACCTGTCGGCGAACGTGCGCGGCGAAAGCTTCAGCGGCGACCTGGCCGCACCGGGCGCGCAGATCAATCGTCCGAAGCATGGTCCGGGTTCGAGCTTCGACCACCGCTACGGGAACGGCGATGGCGACGTGTCGATCGAAAGCTTCTCGGGAGATGCGACGCTTCGCCTGGAATGAGTGCGTCGAGGCAGGTGCGAAAAAGGCAAAAAAGCCGCCTTTTTGGCGGCTTTTTTGATCCTTGGTGCACCAGAAGCAGTGCGCGCGAGCTCAGCCGTTTTTCATCCCGAACCAGCAATTGAACGCGATGGTGATGCGTTCGTCGTCGCCGAAGAACGGCATCACTTCGTGCTGCAACCATGACGGGAACAACACGAGTTGCCCCGCCTGGAAGCGGACGTTCCACGTGCCGTGGTGATACGGAGCACGCAGGCGTGCGTTGCCGGCGTCGAGGAAGTAGTTGCTGTAATGATGCGGATTGTGGAAGCGCAGCACGCCCGAATCGGGGCGATCAGCCGGCGTGGTGCCCGGATCCACGCAGTACACGCCGGACCACGAGGCCATCGGATGCGTGTGGTTGATGGTGAAGCCGCCGTTGCGCGTTACGTGGAACCACGTGTGCGAGAAGATCTGCAGCCGCTTCATTTCATCGGCGCTGTAGCCGTTCAGGTCGGCGATCGTGCGGCCGAGCACGGACCAGCAGAACTGGCGAAGTTGCTGGATGCACGCGTCCGGCCAGGCGAACAGGTTGAAGTCGCTCTCGAACACGCCCGGCTGCTGCTGCAGCGATGGATTCGGATTTGCGTAGCGCGCGCCCTCGGCTTCGCGCGACAGGATCAAGGCCCGCAGTTGCGGATTGAGCGCGGCGGCGTCGGGCAGCATGTCCTGCGCGAAGGGGACCGAAAAGACGGGGCTGATCTCGAAGCTCATGCGATCGCTGCGGCGCGTTGGGAATGCCGAGTTTAGCCCGGTCGGCGCATCCCGGATAAAGCGGCGGCCCCTTGCGGGGCCGCTGCGAATGAACCTTCGCGGGGAAGGATCAGAACTTCTGCGAATACCGGAAGTAGAAGAAGCGTCCCGGCACGTCGTACTGCGGATCGAACGAGTTGGCGAAGGCGGTGTACGCGATCGGCGGGTTCTTGTCGAAGATGTTGTTGATGCCGACGGTCACCTTCGCATTCCACGGCGCGTTCCAGTAGAGGCTCGCGTCATGGAAGGTCGAGGCGCCCACATGGTGCTCGTTCGCCGCGACGACGGTGAAGTCGTCGCCGCCGGCCGTACCGTCCCAGGTGCCGTTGCCGTTGGCATCGGTCGGGATGCTGCGGAAGCGGTCGGTGGTGGTGCAGAGCCAACCGTAGCCGTAGTCCTCGAAGGTCTGGCAAGGCTCGGTCTGGTCGGAGTAGTAGCGCACGTTCCACGTCGCGCCCCAGTCGCCCTTTTCCCAGCGTGCCGCGAGGTTCGAACGGATGCGCCAGTAGTTGAGCAGGTTCGGACCGTCGTATTCGCCGACGAGGTTGCCGCCTTCGTTCGCCGCCATCGCCGAACCGATCGCGGGCTCCTTGAAGATGTCCTCGCCGTAGATGCCGTCGCCGTCGTTGTCGTTGAGGAATTCCGACAGATAGGTCGTGTCCCACGTGAAGCTGAACTTGCCCCACGAGTTCTCGGGCAGGCGATAGCTCACCGTCATGTCCCAGCCTTCGACCTTCGTGCCGCCGATGTTGGTCGTGGTGTTGAGCAGGGTGAGGATTTCGCCACCGGGCTGGCGGCTGTACAGATCGCAGGTCGCGCCGGTGCCGCCGGAGTCGATGCACTGCTGGATGATCGCGGTCGCGCCGACGGTGGTGATGGCGTCCTCGATCTTGATCTTCCACCAGTCCAGCGAAACGTCGAGTCCTTCGACGAAGCTCGGGCTGTAGACCAGGCCGGCCGTGGTCGATTCGGCCTTCTCGGGCAGCAGGTTCGGATTGCCGCCGACGGTGATGCGGATCTGCGTGTTGTTCTGCGCGTAGCCGCCCGCGGGTACGCCTTCGGCCTGGCAGCGTGCCTGCGCCGGCGGCGTCTGGTTGCCGAAGTTGGCCTGGTTGCAGGGATCGCTGACCTGCGGGAACGAGTCGGCCTGGCCGGCGAACAGTTCGGCGATCGACGGCGCGCGGAAACCTTCGGACCAGTTGCCGCGGACCAGCAGGTCTTCGATCGGCTTCCAGCGGAAACCGAACTTGCTGTTGAGCGTGTCGCCGAAGTTGCTGTAGTCGGAATAACGCGTGGCGACCGAGAAATCCAGCAGCTTCGCGCCGGGCACGTCGGCGAGCACCGGGATGGCGAGTTCGAGGTACGCCTCGTCCACGTCATAGCCACCGTTGGTGGCGGTGCGTGCATTGCCGGTGGTGTTGCCGGAGTTGATCAGCGCATCGGGCGAGTCGTAGCCCTCCTCGGTACGGTGTTCGAGGCCGACCGAGAATCCGAGCGGGCCGCCGGGCAGGTCGAACAGGTCGCCGCCGATGTTGGCGTAGTAGGTCTTCTGCGTGTAGCTGTACTCGTCGTGCGCGACGAAGGTCGCGTAGTCGAGCATGTCCTGCGTCAGGCTACCCACGCCGCCGAGCATGTTCATCGGCACGCAGCCGGCGATCGGCGAGTCGGGAGTTCCGCAGGTCGGCACGCCTTCGTCATCGATGAACGACGGCCCCAGCGCGTTGCCCAGCGCGATCACGTTGAACAGGCCGTTGGTCGTGTTGTTCGCCTTGTTGCGACCGTAGAAATAGCCCGCTTCCCAGTCGTAGTACTTGTCGGCGAAGTTCAGCGTGCCCTCGAAGCCGGCGTTCATCGCGAAGGTGCGCACGTCCTGGCTGAAGCGACGACCGCCGGTTTCCACTGCACGGCGCTGCACCCAGTCGATGTCCTCGCCGAACGGGTTGTAGATGCTGTCGGCACTGATGACGACGTTGCCGGCGTTGGTGCCGGTGACCGGCACGCCCAGCGTGATCGGCATCGCCGCCAGCAACTGTTCGGATTGCCGTTCGTTGTAGGTAAGCGTCGTCTTGAAGCGTACGTTGTCGGTGATGTCCACCGACGCGTTGCCGAAGACCGACCGACGTTCCTGCGGGGTCAGCAGGTAGTTGTCCGGCGCGAAGTTGTAGATGTCGGCACCGGTGAAGTTGCGCCAGTTCGCCGCGCCTGCGCCCGGATCGTAGGTGAAGCTGCCAGGCGTGCCGTTCGGACGGCAACGCGTGGCGGTGTCGGGATCGGTCGGGTCCGTGAAGCACTCACCGAAGCGCACCGAGAAGTTGCCGTTCGGCGTCGTCGAGCTGCCGCCCAGCGCCGCACCGGTGGTGTAGATCGGCTCCTTGGAGATGTAGCGGTCGCCCGCCATCACCGGATCTTCCTTGACGTAGCCGAAGCCCAGCATCACCGCGAATCGGTCGGACGTGCTGCCGATGGTGAAGTCGTACGACTGGCGGAATCCGTCGCCCTTGTCGAACTGGCCGATGTAGGCGTTGGCTTCGGCGCCTTCGAAGTTCTGGCGCAGGATGATGTTGACCACGCCTGCGATCGCATCGGAACCGTAGATCGCCGAGGCGCCATCCTTCAGCACTTCGACGCGTTCGACGGCCGCGGTCGGGATCGAGTTGAGGTCGACCTGGCCACCCAGGCCGGTGCCGGATGCGCCGCCGACCCACCGGCGTCCGTTGACCAGCACCAGCGTCCGGTTCGCGCCGAGGTTGCGCAGGCTGACGCCGGTGTCGCCGTTGCCGCCGTTGTTGAAGGTCGTGTTGAGCGTGGAACCGTTGGCGGTGATGTTCTGGATCACGTCGCCGACGGAAGTGAGGCCCTGCGCGGTGATGTCATCGCGACTGAGCGAGAAGATCGGCTGCGAAGTCTCGATGTCGGCGCGCTTGATGCGCGAACCGGTGACTTCGATGCGGTCGAGGGTGGTCGCTTCCTGGGCGGGGGCGGGAGCAGGGTCCTGGGCCTGTGCTGCGCCGATGCCGGCCGCAGTCGTGGTGCCCAGTGCGAGCGTTACGCGAATTGCGTCCCGGAGCTTTGTTGTCTTCAAGATCATCGCTCTCTCCAAGTCGGTCTAAGTTGTTCCCATGGGAACCACGCCGGGCGGAGCAAACAACCACGCCAAGTCCGGCAAGGTCGGGCCCGATGGTAGACCCGCGGAGCGAATACTTAAAGTGTTGTTAATCTTCAACAGTCTGAACGGGCATTGTTTCATTCTTGAAACGCCCACAAAAAAACACGGCCCCTTTCGGGGCCGTGTTCGTGGTGCAAGTGCCGTTGGTACCGATCAGAACTTCTGCGAGTAGCGGAAGTAGAAGAACTGGCCCGGCAGCTCGTACTGCGGATCGAACGTGTTGGCGAACGCGTTGAGCACGATCGGCGGGTTCTTGTCGAACAGGTTGTTGATGCCGACCGTGACGCGGGCGTTCCACGGCGCGTTCCAGTACACGCTCACGTCGTGGTACGTCGTGGCGCCGATGTGGTGCTGCGATTCCTTGATCGAGGTGATCGAATCGCCGCCGGCCGTACCGTCCCACACGCCGTTGTTGTTGGCGTCGGTCGGGATGCCGATGAAACGGTCGGTTTCCGTGCACAGGTAGCCGAAGCCGTATTCCTCGAAGCCCGGATCGCACACCTCGTCCTGCGACGAGTAGTAGCGGACGTTCCAGGTCGCGCCCCAGTCGCCCATCTCCCAACGGGTCGACAGGTTGGAGCGGATGCGCCACTTGTTGTCGTTCTGCGCGTACTCGCCGACCAGGTTGCCGCCTTCGTTGTAGTTCAGCGGCTGGCCGATCGCCGGAGCCTGCTGCTCGTCTTCGCCGAAGATGCCATCGCCGTCGACGTCGTCCTTCTGTTCGGCCAGGTACGTGGTATCCCACGTGAAGCTGAACTTGCCCCACGCGGTTTCCGGCAGACGGTAGCCGACGGTCAGGTCGTAGCCTTCCACCTTCGTACCACCGATGTTGGTGGTGGTGTTGAGCAGCGTCAGGATGTTGCCGTCGGGCTGGCGGGTGTACAGACCGCAGGTCGGGCCGGTGCCGCCGGAATCGACGCACTGCTCGATGATGGTCTGGCCACCGATCGTGGTGATCGCGTCATCCAGCTTGATCTTCCACCAGTCCAGCGAGACGTCGAGGCCTTCGACGTAGCTCGGGCTGTAGACGAAACCGAAGGTCGTGGTTTCGGCCTTCTCCGGCTGCAGGTTCGGGTTGCCGCCGACGGTGATGCGGATCTGCTGGCTGTCCTGGCGGTAGCCGCCGGCCGGAACGCCCTCGGCGCGGCAACGCGCCTGCGCCTGCGGCGCGAGCGTGTTGTAGTTGGCCGTGTTGCAGGGATCGCTCAGGCTCGGGAACGAGTCGGCCTGGCCCGAGAACAGCTCGGCGATCGACGGAGCGCGGAAGCCCTCCGACCAGTTGCCGCGGACCAGCAGGTCCTCGATCGGCTTCCAGCGGAAACCGAACTTGCTGTTGAGCGTGTCGCCGAAGTTCGAGTAGTCGGAGTAGCGCGTGGCCACCGAGAAGTCGAGCAACTTCGCGCCCGGCACGTCGGCCAGCACCGGGATGGCCAGTTCGAGGTAGGCCTCGTCCAGGTCGTACGCACCCGCCGTGGCGGTGCGGGCGTTACCCGTCGTGCTGCCCGAATTGATCAGCGCGTCCGGCGAGTCGTAGCCTTCTTCAGTGCGGTGTTCCAGGCCGAACGAGAAGCCCAGCGGGCCGCCCGGCAGCGCGAACAGGTCGCCGCTGATGTTGGCGTAGTAGGACTGCTGGGTGTAGCTGTACTCGTCGTGCGCGGTGAACGTCGAGTAGTCCAGCATTTCCTGCGTGATGCCGCCGACGCCGCCGAGGAAGTTCATCGGCACGCAGCCGCTGACCACGGTCGCTGCAGAGGTGCCGCAACGCAGGGTGCCATCGGCGTCGCGGAACGACGGGCCGAGGGCGCTACGCAGCGCTTCGACGTTGAACAGGCCGTAGGTCGTGTTGTTGGCCTTGTTCTGGCCGCGGAAATAGCCCGCTTCCCAGTCGAAGTACTTCTCGGCGAAGTTCAGCGTGCCTTCGAAACCGGCGGACATCGCGAACGTGCGCACGTCCTGGTTGAAGGAGCGACCGCCCGTCTCCGTCGTACGACGGCTGATGCGGGTGATGTCCTCGCCGAACGGGTTGTAGGCGTTGTCCGCATCGATGACGACCGAACCCGAGCGGGTGCCGGCGACCGGCTGGCCGAGCGTGACCGGCATCGCCGCGAGCAGCTGCTCGGAGACGCGCTCGTTGTAGGTCATCGTGGTCTTGAAGCGGATGTCGTCGGTGATGTCCACCGACGCATTGCCGAAGACCGAGCGACGTTCCTGCGGCGTCAGCAGGTAGTTCTCGGGAGCGAAGTTGTACGCGTCCTGGCCCGGGACGTACGGACGGGCGGGCGTGCCGGCGCCGTCGTAGGTCAGCGTGCCCGGGACGCAGAGCGCCGAACCCGGCAGCTTGGCGCCGCGCGCCACGCGTGCGCGGGTGCCGGTGTTGGTGGTCGTCAGATTGCCGGCGGCGGTGACGTACAGCGGAGCACCCGCGGCGTTGACGCGATCGCAGCCTTCGCCCGCACCGAAGCGGCCGTTCGGGCTGGTGCCCGAGCCGAAGAAGTTGCCGGTGGTGTAGGTCGGCTCCTTCGAGATGTAACGGTCGCCGGCCATGACCGGCTCTTCCTTGACGTAGCCGTAGCCCAGCATCGCCGAGAAGCGGTCGCCGCTCGTGCCGATGATGAAGTCGTAGGCTTGACGCGTACCGTCGCCCTTGTCGAACTGGCCGATGTACGCGTTGGCTTCGGCGCCTTCGAAGTTCTGGCGCAGGATCACGTTCACCACGCCGGCGATGGCGTCCGAACCGTAGATCGTCGACGCGCCGTCCTTCAGCACTTCGATGCGCTCGACCGCGGCGGTCGGGATCGTGTTGAGGTCGACCGCGCCGCCCAGGCCCGTACCACCGACCCAGCGACGACCGTTCACCAGCACCAGCGTGCGGTTCGAACCGAGGTTGCGCAGGTTGACGCGCGTCTCGCCGTTACCGCCGTTGTTGTAGGTGCTGTTGAGCGTCGAACCGTTGGCGGTGATGTTCTGGATCACATCGCCGACGGAGGTCAGGCCCTGCGCCGTGATGTCGTCGCGGCTGAGCGAGAAGATCGGCTGGGACGTTTCGATGTCTGCGCGCTTGATGCGCGAACCCGTCACCTCGATGCGATCGAGGGTCGTGGCTTTCTCGCCTTCCTGGGCGAAGGCGACGCCGGTGCCGGCCGCCGCGGTGGTGCCCACGGCGAGCGCGAAGGTAATCGCGTCGCGGAGCTGGGTGGTCTTCAAGGTCATCTCTCTCTCCGAAAAACTCAGGTGGTACTTCCCATGGGGCCCAGCCGACGGAGTCAAATCAGACGCCAAAAGCGGCAAGGCTTAACCCGATCCTAACCCCCTCAACAGAAAAGTGAAAGAGACGTTAACGACCGGTTATCGGATCGTGACAACCCGATGTTGCGCCCCGGAAAGCCTGAATCGGCACAGGAAAAGGGCCCGGCCAAACCCGGCGTACGGGGGAGCCGATTCGACCCGTCGGCGTCCCGAAACGGCGGCGGGGCAATCCCGACGGCGTCGATCAGGCAAAAAAAAGCGGCCCCTTTCGGGGCCGCTCGATTACTCCATCCGGGGATGGATCAGAAGCGCTGCTGGTACTTCATGTAGATGAAACGGCCGATGTCGAACTGGCCCTGGTAGGACACGTTCGCGCTCGGCTGGCTGTACAGCACCGGACCGACATGGTCGAACACGTTGTTGGCACCCAGTGCCACCGTGGCGTTCCACGGCGCCTTCCAACGCACTTCCAGGTCGTGGAAGGTGTTGGAGCCCACTTCGTTGATCGGACGCGCCTGCGCCGGCACCGGATTGGCCGCGGCGAACTCCGGATTCGAGCACTCATCCGGGAACAGCGCCGCCGAGAGGCAGGTTTCCTTCTGGCTGGAGTAGTAACGCGCACCCCAGGTGGCGCTCCACATGCCCATGTCCCACGTCAGGCTGGCGTTGGAACGGATGCGGAAGGTGCCCAGGAAGCCCGGCGAGGTCGCGTAACCCACCAGCTGCTGCGGCGGCGTCGCCGGGTTCGTGTCGGTCTTGATCTCGTCGCGGCTGGTGTAGGTCGTCTGCCACGAAAGATTGTAGGTACCGAAACGATCGGTCGGCAGGCGATAACCCAGATCCAGGTCGTAGCCTTCCGCTTCGCGGTAACCGGCGTTGATGCCGGTGAAGGACAGCGTGTCGACGAAACCACGCGCAGCCTCGCGGGTGAACGAACTGCAGCGCGTCAGGTCGTTCTGGATGTAGCAGTCATTGAGCATCTGCGTGGGCGTGTCGGCCACGATGGTGTCGTCGATGCGGATCTTCCACCAGTCGAGACTGACGTTCAGGCCCTGCACGAACTCCGGGCTCCACACGACGCCCAGCGTCTTGGACTCGGACGTTTCCGGAATCAGGTTCGGGTTGGAACCGGAGAAGAACGGAACCGGCGTCTGCGAGTTCGTGCCACCGGCCGTCACGAAGCCCTGTGCCAGCTGGCGGTAGGTGTTCGGATCCGGCACGCGCGGGCGGTCGGACGAACCGCACGCCGCGCGCACGGCCGGCTGGTTGGCCGCCGCACCGAAGCTGGTATCGCAGGGGTCGGTGAAGAACGAGAACGTCTGCGAGCCGCCACCGTACAGATCGTTGATCGTCGGTGCGCGGAAGCCCTCGGCGTAGGTGCCGCGGAACAGCAGCGAGTCAAGCGGCTTCCACTTGAAGCCGAACTTGCTGTTGACCGTATCGCCGAAGGTGTCGTAGTCCGAGTAACGGCTGGCGACGTTGAAGCTCAGCTCCTTCGCGCCCGGCAGGTCGGCCAGCACGGGGATGAAGAGTTCGGCGTAGACCTCGTCAACCGTGTAGCTGCCCTGCGTCGGGCCGCCGGCCAGCGTCGTCGAGTTGCCGGTCACGGCCTGCGCATCCGGGATGAAGCGACCTTCTTCCTTACGGTTTTCGTAACCGACGGCGACACCCAGGTCGCCCCCCGGCAACGTGGCGACCGAGCCGCTGATGTTCGCCGAGTACACCGTCGTCTCGGTTTCACCCGACGAGTTCAGGCGCTGGAACAGCCAGTCCTGCAGGGCCTGGTTGCCGGTCAGGCCGCCGTCGCCCACGCGACCGTACGGGATGAACGGATTCCACGGCACGCAGCCGACGACCACCGCACCCGGCGCGCCGCACTTGACGACGCCATCGGTGTCCAGGAACGACGGGCCGACCGCCTGACGCGTGCGATCGATGTTGAGGTTGCCGTAGTTTTCCTGGGTGACCTTGTTGTTGTTGTAGAGGTAGTTGACGTCCCAGTCGAAGATCCGGTCGGCGACGCCGAAGCTGCCTTCGATCGCGCTGGAGAAGCGCCACGTGGTCGAGGTCGGCTTGTCCACGCGCGGCACTTCCCACGTACGGCGCCAGAAATTGACGTCCTGCGGGGTCGCAAAACCCTGGTCCACGCCGACCGGGTTGTAGTAGCTGTCACGCGACATGCGGAAGCCGCCCGGGACCGGGCCGGCCGTCGCGCTCTGGAACGGATAGCCTGCGACCTGGCGCTCGGCGGTGCGGTCGGTGTACAGCACGTCACCGCGGAAACGCACGTTCTCGGTGATGTCGAACAGGCCGTTGACGAACAGCGACTTGCTTTCCAGCGGCGTGCGAAGGTGCGTCTGCTGGTTGGTGTTGCTCTTGTCGACGGTCGAACCGTTCGGGTCGGCCGCGGTGGTGCCGGTGTTGGTGTTGAGCGCGTGGTAGTTGGCGAGGCTGCGCCAGTCGCCGCCCTCGTTGAGCACGCGGTTGCCGCCCAGGCTGGCCGGCAGGTTGATCACGCCCCACTGGCTCACCGTCGTCCAGTTGCGCGTGGGGTGGCGGTCGCTCTGCGGGTACGCCGAGTACGGACGATCGCGCGCGAAGACTTCCTCTTCCTTGCGGTATTCGACCGCAGCGGTGATCGAGCCGCGATCACCGGTGAAGCCCAGGATGCCCGACGCGCGCGTGGTCTCGCCGTCGCCTTCGCTGTACTGGCCGTAGTACGCATCGACCGTGGCGCCTTCGAAGTTCGAGCGCGTGATGATGTTCACCACGCCGGCGATGGCGTCGGAACCGTAGATCGACGAGGCGCCGTCCTTCAGCACTTCGACGCGTTCGACGGCTACGGTGGGGATGAGCGACACGTCCTGGTTGCCGCTGGTGCTGATGCCCAGGCGCTTGCCGTTGACCAGGATCAGCGTGCGCTGCGTACCCATGTTGCGCATGCTGATGAACTGGCCGCCGACGTTCTCGCCCGCGGTCAGCGGGGAGGCGCGGCTGATGGCCGGGGCGCCGACTGCGGAAATGTTCTGCAGGATGTCGGCGACCGACTGGAAGCCCTGCTGTTCGATGTCCGCGCGGGTGATGGTCAGGACCGGCGCTTCGGTCTCGATGTCGACCTGGCGGATGCGCGAGCCGGTGACCTCGATGCGATCGAGCGTGGTGGTCTGCTGCGGGGTGGTGTCCTGTGCGAAGGCGACGCCGGTACCGGCGATCGCCGTGGTGCCGACCGCGAGCGAATAGACAATCGCGTCGCGGAGCGGGGTGGTCTTCAAGTTCATCTCTCTCTCCAAGCGTGAGTCGATGGATCCCATGGGACCTGGCCGGTGGCGTCAAACAGAACGCCAAAAACGGCAAGGCAACCCGATCCTAACCAGCTTGCGCGAGAAGTGAAAGTGTCGTTAATACGCAGTTTTGAACACGTGAAACCGTACGCCTTGGTACTGCGGCGTATGGAGTCGACACCCGGCGACCCAAACGCAAAACGGCCGCGCTGGGTGCGCGGCCGTCATGGGTTGATACGGGATCAGGGGCGATGCGCCGCGGCTGATATGGCGTCAGAGATCTTGCTCGTACCGGACGTAGGGCACCGTGCCTTCGTCCTTGTCGACGTTCTCCGGCGCGAACGGATTCTTGCCGCGAGTCACGAGGTTCTCTGCACCGACCGTGAGCTGTCCGCTCCACGGCGTGCGCCAGGTCAGGCCGACGCCGAGGCCTTCCCACTGGCCAGGTTCGCCTGGGGTGTCGACCACGCGGCCGACGATGTTCGCGCTGAAATTGCCCATGCCGGCGCCGACGGTAAGGCTGTGGCTGCTCCAACGATCGGCCAGCGCAGGCATTTCGCCGGCGGGGATGAGCTTCGCCCGCGCCCAGGTGCCACCGATCGATACCGTGGCTTCGCGGCCGATGTTCTTCTGGCCGTAGACGGTGAGGGTGTTCTGGTCGACCTTGCTGAACTTCGCGTTCGGGCTCAGCCAGGCGGGCAGGGTGTCGCGCCCGGTGCCGAGCGCCAGGCCGACCTTGCCGCCGGCGCGGCTCAGGCTTGCGCCAAGCGTGCCGGTACGGGCCGCGGTGCGATCGTCGTCCTCGTCGAGCGAGGCGAGTGCGCAATGGTTGGCGAGGTTGCCGATGGCGCCGGCCAGGCCGGTCTTGCGATCGCAGACCAGGCCGAGCGTGTCGCCTGCTTCCAGGCCGAAGGCCGCATCGAGCGTGTTGCTGCCCACGCGCCAGCGGGCGCCTGCGACGGGCGCGCCGGTAGGTTCGAGCTGCAGGAGGTATTCGAGCTTGCCGCTGCTCTGGTTCCAGACCGGCAGGTAGGTCGTATCCGCGGCCGTGGTGCGGGACTGCGCGTGCACGCCTGCCGCCACGCCAATGGCGAGCATCAGGGTCAACGGCAGTCGAAGCAGGCGCGTGTTCATGTCTTGGATACGACCGGTTTGACCGGGCGGAGTTCCCCTCTCCTGAGGACCGCGACTATAGACCGTTTATGTTTATTTAACAATTCCCCGGGGCGTCCGGACGGTCACTGGACCCTGTCCGGGGCCGCCAGTTCCGTCGTTGCCACGGTGAACAAGCTAGCGATTTCCTCTGCGTCGAAACGGTAACTCTGTCCGCAAAACTCGCAACGGATCTCGGCGGCGCCACCGGCCGCCTCGACGGCCGCCTCCGCCTCGGCCTGGCCGAGGGAGACGAGCATCGACTCCACCCGCTCGCGCGAACACGAGCATGCGAAGCGAAGCGGCTTTTGCCCCAGCACCTGCACCCCGTCCTCGTGGAACAGTCGGGTCAGCAGGTCATCCGCGGACCATTCCAGCAGCTCGCGCGTGGTGAGCGTGTCGAACAGCGCACCCACCCGCGACCAGCCGTCGTCGTCGCCATGATCCCCCGGCAGCTTCTGCAACATCAGCCCCGCGGCCTGCCGTTCGTCGGCGGCGAGCAGGAGCCTCGTCGGCAACTGCTCGGACTGGCGGAAGTAGTCCTCGAAGGCGCCGGCGAGCGAGTCCGACTCCAGCGACACCAGGCCCTGGTAGCGCATGGGTTCGCGTCCATCGAGCGACGGGTTCTCGATGGTGATGGCCAGCAGCGCGCCTTCGCCGAGGTCGCGCAGGTCGCGCGAAACGGTCCCGGCGTCCTCATCGACCTGCGCGATGCCGCGCAAGGTGCCGGCGGCGGTGCACTCGGCAAACAGGGTGCGCAGGGCGCCATGGCCCCGCAGCTGCACCGACAGCCGGCCGTCGACCTTGGCGTGGCCGGTGAATGCAGCCGCTGCGACGAGCGCCTCGCCGAGCAGTTCGGCCGCGGCCTGCGGGTACTCGGCGCGTTCGCGGACCTGCGTCCACGTATCGGCCAGGTGCACGCGCACGCCGCGTACGCCGGCGGTCTCGATGAGGAAGCGGGTCAACTGGTCGCGGTCGCCGACGGGCGCGGTATCGGTCTGGGGCATGCGGAACTCGTGCGGTTGGCGCGCGTCGTTGGAATAATGCGCGCGGTCGTGTGAAGAGGCGTCAAGTTTGAAAAGTCGACACCACCATGGGGACGGAGCATCGCCCGTGCAAGAGTTGGACGCCGCGGCATCGCCGGCGCACGGGCGCGCGTTGCCGCGCCGACGCCGTCGCTGGCTGCGCTGGTTGATCGCGCTTCCGCTTGCGGCGCTGGTGCTGAGCGTGGTGCAGGTGGCGACGCTGCGCTTCGTCGATCCGCCCTTCAGTGCCTTCATGGTTTGGCGCCAGCTGGAAGCCTGGGGCGATGGCGACTGGTCGTTCCGCATCGCGCACGACTGGCGTGACCTGGACGACATCTCGCCCTATGTGCCGCTGGCGGTGATCGCCTCGGAAGACCAGACCTTCGCCGAGCACTACGGCTTCGACCTCAAGGCCATCGAGCGCGCGCGCAAGAACAACGAGCGCGGCCGCAAGGTGCGCGGCGGCAGCACCATCAGCCAGCAGACGGCGAAGAACCTGTTCCTGTGGAGCGGACGCAGCTGGGTGCGCAAGGGCATCGAGGCCTGGTACACCGTGCTGATCGAGACGATGTGGCCCAAGCACCGCATCGTCGAGGTGTACGTCAACGTCGCCGAGTTCGGTGACGGGGTGTACGGCGCGCAGGCCGCCGCGCGCACGTACTTCCGGAAGGACGCCGCGCGGCTCACCGCAGCAGAGGCCGCCCGCATGGCCGCCGTGCTGCCGAGCCCGCGTCGCTACAGCATCGCGAAGCCCGGTCCATATGTGCAGCGGCGTGCTCAGGCGATCCAGCGGCAGATGCGATACATGGGCGGCACCGGATACCTGCAGCGCCTCGAATGAGCTCCAGCTCCCGATCACCCAGTACCATCCCGCCATGACCGCCGAACGCCTCACGATCGTCATTGCCGCCTTCAACGAGGCCGACAGCCTGCCGGTGCTGCACCCGCGCATCGAGGCGCAGCTCGACGCGCTCGCGCGCGACGGCGTCGACGCGCAGGTGCTGTATGTCGACGACGGCAGCCGCGACGCGACCTGGCAGGTGATGCAGCACCTCGCGGCGGCCGATCGCCGGATCGCACTGCTGCGCCTGTCGCGCAATTTCGGCAAGGAGCTGGCGCTGACCGCGGGACTGGACCGCGTGGACGAAGGGGCCGCGCTGATCCTCGACGCCGACGGGCAGGATCCGCCGGAACTGATTCCGCAATTCGTCGCCAAGTGGCGCGAAGGCTACGATGACATCCACGGCACGCGCATGGAGCGCGAAGGCGAAAGGTGGCTCAAGCGCGTCACCGCCCACGCGTTCTATCGCGTGATCGGCGCGCTTTCGAAGACGCCGATTCCCGCCGACACCGGTGATTTCCGCTTGCTCTCGGCCCGCGCGCTGCATGCATTGCAGCAGCTGCGCGAACGCCATCGCTTCATGAAGGGCCTGTTCGGCTGGGTCGGCTACAACCGCGTCGCGATTCCTTATCACCGCGACCCGCGCATGGCCGGCAGCAGCAAGTTCAATTTCTGGCGCCTGTGGAACCTCGCGCTGGAAGGCATCACCAGCTTTTCCACTGCCCCGTTGCGACTGGCCACGTATCTGGGCCTGCTGACCGCGCTGGTCGCCTTCCTCTATGGCGTGGCGATCATCGTCAAGGCACTGCTGTGGGGCGATCCCGTGGCCGGCTGGCCGACGATGATGTCGGTGATCCTCTTCCTCGGCGGGGTACAGCTGATCGCGCTGGGCGTGATCGGCGAGTATCTCGGTCGCCTCTACGACGAATCCAAGCAACGCCCGCTCTATCTGGTGGACAGCTGGCAGCCGGCGTCTCCCGCCCGGCCGGCGCACGCGGCCGGCGAGGGCGATCGCGTGCAGCGGCTGCACGGTTCGGCGGTGGACTGAGCGGGCTTCGACACACGTCGGATCGGGGTCCCGTCGCGCGTTCACGCCTTCGCATGCGTTGACGTCGCGCTGGAGTATGCTCGGCCGCAAGCCCCCAGGAACATGGAGTCGGCCATGCGCACCGTGCGGCAACTGCTGGAAGCCAAGGCGCCGGAAGTGTTCGCGATCGGCCCGGACGCGCCCGTCATCGACGCGATCCGCCTCATGGCCGAAAAGCGCATTGGTGCGGTACTGGTGCTCGAGGGCGGACGGCTGGTAGGCATTCTTTCCGAACGCGATTACGCCCGGAAGATCGTGCTGCAGGGCCGCTCCTCGGCCGACACACCGGTGCGCACCATCATGACGGCCGAAGTGATCAGCATCGGCCTGGACGACACCACCGATCGCTGCATGCAGATCGTGACCGACCGCCGCATCCGCCACCTGCCGGTCGTGCACAACGGGCAGGTGCTTGGCGTGGTGTCGATCGGCGACCTCGTGAAGGCGGTGATCGAAGACCAGCAACTCGAACTGGACCAGCTGCAGCGCTACATCGCCAGCTGACGCGAGCGATACGGCGGCCGGGACCTACTTCGCGTACTTGCCGCCGCAACCGGAGTCTTCGCCCGGACCCAGTTCCAGCGTCGCCAGCAACGCCGCCGGCGGCGTGATCGTCGCCAACGTCAGCGCGATCGCGCCACGCAGGCCGACCTTCGCCAGGTCCGGATGCACCGCAGGCTTCTTGAACGTGCCATCCACGCGCAGCGGCGTGCGGAAGGCGAGCAGGCTGCGGTCCTTCGGACGCGGCCGGATCGTGAGATCGAGCTTCTCGTCGCGCAGGTTCACCGTGCCGGAGCCGATGAGGATCGTATCGCTAGTATCGAAGGCGAGCGAGCGCGTGGTCATCAAGCCGTCGTCGACGCCGAAGTCTGCGAACGCGCAGCGCACGGGGATCTGCTTGTCGCCGCCGAGCTTGAACTTGATGATCTCGGCCAGGTCGATGCCGGCCATCTCCATCAACAGGTTGCTGATGCGGCCCTGTCCCATGCCGACGGCGATGTTGCCGTCGCTGCTGCCGAGCATCGCGGCGATGGAATTGCCGGTGCCTTCGATGCCGACCTTGCCGCTGATCTTGCCGATCGCGTTCTGCGTGATCTCGACCTTGGGCAGCAGCTTGCCGAGGTTCAATCCGGCGATGTCCGCATCGGCTCGCGTGCGGATCGTGTCGGTGCGCGCGTCCATGCGGATGCGCGAGCGGATGTCGCCTTCGGCCACGCCGAAATTGAGCGGGTCGAGCTTGAGCATGCCGCCTTCGAGCAGCAGGTGCGCGTCCATGTCGTCCAGCGGCAGGCTGGGCGCGTTGATGCGCATCGCGCGCAGGCGGACGTCGGCATCCATCGCGCGCAGCTTAGTGAGGTTGTACGGCGTCTGCGGCAGCAGGCGCGCGCTCGCATCCTGCTGCGCCGCATCCTTGTCCTGCTCGGCGTTGGCGGTCTCGCCGCGACCGGTCTGTGGCGTGCCGCCGACGAAACCGGCGAGGTCGTCGAAGTCCAGGCGGCGCGAGGTCAGGTCCGCGCGCAGGTACGGGCGCTTGCCGGAGGTGTCGACGCTCGCATCGCCGTGCATGTCGCTGTCGCCGATGCGGCCATCGAACTTGCGGTAATGCCAGACCTCGCCCTCGCGGCTGAAGCGCCCGTCGAGCGAGTACGGCGGCGTGTGTGGAATCGCCAGGCCGAGCAGCGGATACAGATCGCCCAGGTCGCGTCCCGACAGCTTCATCTGCAGGTCGAACCCGCGAAGGCGGAGCGGATCGAGCAGCGTGCCGCGCGCATGTGCGTGCGTCGCGCCAGCGGAGGCGCGCACGTTGATGCGGTATGGGGCCGTGCGATCGCGCAGCAACAGCGGCGAAGCGGCATTGCCCTGCAGGACGAACCGGTTGTTCTGCCACAGGCCGCCGCCCACCACGGACACCGGCGCGGAGGCATCGCGCGCGGCCTTGTGCTGGCTGCTGACGCCGACTCGGATGTCGGTGCGGTTGGGTGCATCGAGGAACTGCACGAAGCCCCGCTGGATATCGACGCGACGGAATTGCACGTCGGTGTCGCCTCCCTTCTTGCCGAAGATCCAGTTGCCGTCGCCGCCTTTCGGGTTGGTCTCCAGCAGCAGGCGCGGGTTGTCGAGCCGGATCAGCGGCAGCAACACCTGGCGACGCAGCAATGGCCACAGTGCGATGCCTATTTCGGCGCGGTCGGCGGTTGCCATCTGCGGCGCGCGCGACCATTCGGCGTTACCGAAGCTGACCTTTTCGGCGGACACGACCGGCGTCCAGCCCAGGTCGACATCGAGGTTCCCGCCGATGTGGAACTCACGGCCGGTGCGCGCCTTGACCTGGCGTTCGACCGGGCCCTTGAACCAGTTCCAGTCCCAGATCGCGATGAGGATGGCGACGAGCACCGCCACGATCGCCAGTGCCGTCATTACCGGATGGCGATGCGGCCACGCGCGGCCGTTCGCGTCTTCCCGTCCCGCTGCGTGTGCGCTGCGCCAGGACATGCGTCACGCGCGCGCGCCGCAGCGCACGCGAAGCTCGGGAATGAATGGGAGACGCAATCGGTTCACTGCACGCTTCCGCAAGGATCGCCCCCACCATCGGCGGCGCGCGGTAAAGCGAAAGTGAATGCGTTCGCGAGCAGTTCAGGTCGGAAGCAGGGTTCCGGGCGTGACGACCTGCGCCATCACGGCAACGTAATGGCACACGCTTCCTGCGACGACGAACAGATGCCAGATCGCGTGCGAGTACGGCAGCGACGGCCGGTGGTAGAACACCGTGCCCAGCGTATAGAAGAGGCCGCCACCGAACAGCCAGCCGATGGTCCAGCCGTCGAGCGCGCCGATCAGCGGCTTGATCGCGACCAGCACCAGCCAGCCCATGGCGATGTAGATGCCGGTCGACAGCAACTTGAAGCGCCCGGTGAAGAACAGCTTGAACACGACGCCCGCCAGCGCCAGCGTCCAGATTGCCGCGAACAGGCCCCAGCCCCACGGCCCGCGCAGCCCTATGAGCGTGAAGGGCGTGTAGGTGCCCGCGATCAGCAGGTAGATCGCGCAGTGATCCACCACCTTCAGGCGGGCCTTGGCGACCGGATGCTGGATCGCGTGGTACAGCGTGGACGCGAGGTAGAGCGCCAGCAGGCAAATGCCGAATACGATCGCGCTGCCCAGTTGCCAGCCGTCGCCGAACAGCGCGGCGAGGGTGATCAGGACCGCGCCGCCGGCGAGCGCGGCGGTCGCGCCCAGGCCGTGGGTCAGCGCGTTGACCAGTTCCTCGCGGACCGAATGCGGCTCGTCCGCCGCGGAAGGCCGCGCGGAGGGCGCAATGGGCGGCTCGACAGGAGCGGAGCCGTCATGGACGGAGCGTGCGGGGGGCATGGTTCGAGCATCCTAGCGCAGGCTGGAGTATTTGCTCTGATGTGGGCCGTTCCTTTCGCCCGGGCTGTGACGCGGCGCGCAGGATGCGCACGCCGTCGCGACCCGCTCGTGAGCCGCGCCGCGCTCTATGATGGCCGGCAGAGCCAATCGCGTCGGGGACCGATGATCATCTCGCACCAGCACCGCTTCGTTTTCGCCGCCATTCCCAAGACCGGCACGCATTCGGTGCGGCAGGCGCTGCGCGAGCACATGAGCGAGGACGATCTCGAACAGGTCGGCCTGTTCGTCAACAAGCGGTTCCCGTTCGAGGAACTCGCCGCGATCAAGCACGGCCACATCACGTTGAAGCAGATCCGTCCGTTCCTCGGCGACGAGGCATTCGCGTCGTACTTCAAGTTCGCCTTCGTGCGTAACCCGTTCGACCGCTTCATCTCGTACTGCGCGTTCATGACGCGCGCCGACGGGGCGTTCCTGAAGAATCCGCAGCAGGTGATGCGCTACATCCTGCAGGACCCGCGCGCCCGGCAGCACATCCTCTTCCAGCCGCAGCACACCTTCGTCACCGGTGAAGATGGCACGGTGCTCGCCGACCACGTCGGGCGCGTGGAGGACATGCAGGGGTCGTACGATCTGATCTGCGAACGCCTGAAGATCCCCGGGGCGACGCTCGGGCAGGTCAACAGCTCGCGCCGCGGTAGCTACCGCGACTACTACGACGATGCGCTGATCCAGGACGTTGCGTCCGTGTACAAGCGCGACCTCGAACTGTTCGGCTACGAGTTCTGACCATGGCCACCACGACGTTCCCGCCCGCCGGCTTCAAACCGGAAGACATCCAGCCCAATCCGCGCAAGACGACATCGGTGCGACGCCTGGGCCATGTCGACATCGCACGCCTGCGCGAGGCGGTGCTCGCGCTGCCCGAGGCGACATGGGACGCGGAGAACGCCGACAAGCCCAACCGCTTCGAAGCGCTCGATCGCACGCGCCACATCGTGTTCCGCTTCGTCAGCGACTTCCAGGACTGGCGCAAGCACTACGAACGGCCGCTGTGGTCGTCATGGCGCGAGCTGCTCGAGCCCGTCATGGCACAGGCCGTGGCGCCGTACGGCTACGCGAATGCGGAATTCCCGCGCGTGATGCTCGCGCGCATGGCGCCGGGTGGCGTGATCAAGCCGCATCGCGACGCGAACCCGGCCGCGAAGTGGCCGCACAAGATCCACGTGCCGCTGCTCACCAACGACCGCGTCGTGTTCTTCATCGACGGCACCGGCTACCACTTCGTCGAAGGCGAGGCGGTGGAAGTGAGCAACATGGCCGTGCACGCCGTGGAGAACAACGGCGACACCGACCGCATCCACCTGATCTTCGAATACTTCGACGCGGACCAGCCGATCCCGGACTGGGTAGGGAAGTTGCCGGCGCGTAAGTGACGCGCGCGCGTTAGCGGGACACGTAGAACAGCCCCAGCACGACGACCTGCAGCGCGACGATCGCCATCATCGCCCGGCGGAACGCCGCCTTCGCCGTCTTGTGCCGGAACAACGCCATCGCCAGCAGGGCGCCCGGCGAGCCGCCGAACAGCGCGAGCGTCAGCAGCGTGCGCTCGGGCACGCGCCGGCGCGCGCCGCCGGCGATTGCCTTGTCGTAGGCGAACACGAGCACGGTAGCGACGTTGAGCGCCAGCCACGCGGCCAGCCACCAAAGCGCCACCGGCGACATCAGTCGAACGCCGCCGCGTGCGCGTGCTCGCGCGTGGCCAGGAACGTCACGTCCGGCGCGCGTTCCTGCGCCAGCTGCAGGTTCACGCGAGTGGGGGCGAGGTAAACCAGCTGGCCGGCCGCGTCGAGCGCGAGGTTCATCGCGTTCTTGTCGCGGAACTCTTCCAGCTTCTTCTCGTTGTCGCAGCGGATCCAGCGCGCGGTCGCCACGCTGACCTGCTCGAAGCTCGCGTCCACGCCGTACTCGTCCTTCAGGCGGTACGCCACGACATCGAACTGCAGCACGCCGACTGCGCCGAGAATCAGGTCGTTGCTCATCAGCGGGCGGAAGAACTGCGTCGCGCCTTCTTCCGACAGCTGCGCGAGGCCCTTCTGCAGCTGCTTCAGTTTCAGCGGATCGCGCAGGCGCGCGCGGCGGAACAGCTCGGGCGCGAAGTTCGGGATGCCGGTGAAGCTCAGGTTCTCGCCTTCGGTGAACGTGTCGCCGATGGAGATCGTGCCGTGGTTGTGGATGCCGATGACGTCGCCCGGCCACGCGCTCTCGGCGATCTCGCGATCGCTCGCCATGAAGGTCAGCGCGTTGGCGAGCTTCACTTCCTTGCCGCTGCGCACGTGAAACGCCTTCATGCCGGCGCTGAACTTGCCCGAGCACACGCGCATGAACGCCACGCGGTCGCGATGCTGCGGGTCCATGTTCGCCTGGATCTTGAAGACGAAGCCGGTGAGCTTGGGCTCGTACGCGGCGACTTCGCGCGACGTGGTGGCGCGCGGCTTCGGCGAAGGCGCGTGCTCGACGAAGAAGTCCAGCAGCAGCTGCACGCCGAAGTTGTTCACGGCCGAGCCGAAGAACACCGGCGTCTGTTCGCCGGCCAGATACTTCGCGACGTCGAACGGATGCGAGGCGCCTTCGACCAGTTCCAGCTCGTCTCGCAGCTCCTGCAGCATCTGCGCACCGATGCGCGCTTCCAGCGCCGGGTCGTCGATGGACGGGAAAATCGTCGAATCCTGGCGCGTGAAGTTGCGGCCCTGTTCGTACAGGTGCACCTCGCCGGTGACCAGATGCACCACGCCCTTCAGGCGCTGGCCCATGCCGATGGGCCAGGTGATCGGTGCGCACTGGATCTTCAGCACGCTTTCCACTTCATCCAGCAGTTCGATCGGGTTCTTGCCCTCGCGGTCGAGCTTGTTGATGAAGGTCATGATCGGTGTGTCGCGCAGGCGGCACACCTCCATCAGCTTGATCGTGCGCTCCTCGACGCCCTTGGCGACGTCGATGACCATCAGCGCCGAGTCCACCGCGGTGAGCACGCGGTAGGTGTCCTCGCCGAAGTCGGCGTGGCCCGGGGTGTCGAGCAGGTTGACGATGCTGCCCTCATAGGGGAACTGCATCACCGAGCTGGTCACCGAGATGCCGCGCTCCTTTTCCAGCGCCATCCAGTCGGAGGTCGCGTGGCGCGCGGCCTTGCGGCCCTTGACCGAGCCGGCCATCTGGATCGCACCGCCGAACAGCAGCAGCTTTTCGGTGAGCGTGGTCTTGCCCGCGTCGGGGTGCGAGATGATCGCGAACGTGCGGCGGCGGGCGGCTTCGAGGGAAACGTCGGACATGGCAACGGCGGGCGCGGACGGGCCGGAGACGGCGGTCCGCGGGTCGGTAGTCGGGAAGGGCGGGAATTATACGCGGCTGGCCCCGGCGGCCGTCGGGAGCAGGGCGGCCGGCGTTCGGGCGCGCGATATCCGGGCTAGAAGCCTGGCGATCCGAGCTCCGGGTTCGGCGTCCGGGGCTTGAGGCTCGGCGGTCCGAGCTCCGGGCTCCGTGTTCGGAGCTGAGAGCTCGGCGGCTCAAGCTCCGAGCTCGGCGTTCGGGGCAAATAGCTCGGCGGTCCGGGCTCCGAGCTCGGCATTCGGAGCAAAAGGCTCGATGGACCGAGCTCCGGGCTCGGTGTTTGGAGTTGAGAGCTCGGCGATCCGGGCCTCGAACTCGGCGTCCCGGGCAAACGGCTCGACGGTCGGAGCGAATTGCTCGACCGCCGAGCATCGGGCTCGATGCCGGATGGGTTGGACCGAAAGTGTGCGCCCGCTCCCAATTCAGAACATCCCCGTTCAGCAGTTCCTAAAGCCCGGCCTATGCGTGCCGCTACCCGTCATGGATATTCGCATTCCGTATTTCCGGGGGTTGCAGTGCGCATCGTGATCGTGGGTGAGGACGCCGGCCGCGCCGGCGAATTCGAGGAGTCGCTGAGTTATTTCGATCTGGGCTGGAATGTGCAGTGGCTGGCCGAACCCGATGCGGCACTGTCGTCGGGCGAGCCGGTCGACGTCTTCATCTGCGGCCTGCGCCTGGGCGTCGTGCCGGGTCCGGTCCTGCTGAGCCAGGTGGCGGCGCTGCACCCGCAGGCGGTGCGCATCCTGCTGCTGGATCCGGACGAGGACAGCGGCAGCATGCAGGGCCTGGATTGCGCGCACCGGCTGCTGTCGCGACCGCTGGATGCCGGCGAGTTGATCGAGGCCATCGACAGCGTGGCCGAACTGCGCAACGTGCTGGGCAGCGAGGAACTCAAGCAGGCCGTGGGCCGCGTCGGCTCGCTGCCGCCGCCGCCGCGCCTGTACCTGGAACTCTCGCGCCTGCTGCGCGATCCGGATGCGAGCAACGCGGCCATCGCGCAGATGCTGTCGCAGGACCCGGCGATCGTCGCCAAGGTGCTGCGCCTGTGCAATTCGGCGTACTTCTCCGGCGGTCGCGAAATCACCGACATCCGCGCTGCGGTCACGCGACTGGGCCATCAGCAGCTGCTGCGCCTGGTGCTGGCCAGCGAGGCCTTCGGCCCGAACCAGCTGGCCGGGAAGGAACGCGAGGCGATCCAGGACCGCGCGCTGCGGACCTCGCGCCTGGCGCGTCGCCTGCTCGCGGGCCCGAGCGCCGAACTGGCCGCGACCGCCGGCCTGCTGGCGGAAGTCGGCAAGCTGCTGCCGGGCGTGTCCGACGGTTCGGAAGGTTCGAGCGGCCCGCACTACGCCGAAGCCGGTGCGTACCTGCTGGGCCTGTGGGGACTGCCGATGCCGATCGTCGAAGGCGTCGCGTTCCAGCACCGCCCGGGTCGCCTGAAGGCGAGCGGCTTCTGGGTCGCCGGTGCCGTGCACGTGGCCTCGTCGCTGGTCGCCGGTGCGCCGGTGGACGAGGGTTACCTGCGAGGCGTCAATGTCCTCGACCGCCTGCCGCAATGGCGCGATCTGGTGGAGCCGTCGGCGGCGCAGGCCGCGTAAGCGGTTCGGTTCGAAGTGTTTTGCGAAGGGGCGCGTCGGTGACGCGCCCTTTTTTGTTTCTGCGCGCTTGCGACGCGTAGCGGTCGCGCGGGATAAGTGAGTCCACGTTCCGCTGGAATGACGAGGCGCGCTTCAAGCCCCTCTCCGACCGGGAGAGGGGTTGGGGTGAGGGGTAACGAAGCCCTGGCGGTGAACGAACCTTGCCGCACAGCGCTGCGCTGTTGCTCGGTGCTTCGCACGCAGAAGAAAAATGGATTCCAGCTTTCGCTGGAATGACGAGCGTCTTAGCCCCTCTCCCCTCGGGAGAGGGGTTGGGGTGAGGGGCAACGAAGCCGTAGTGGTGAACGAACGGTGCCGCACAGCGCTGCGCTGTTGCTCGGTGCTCCACACGCAGAAGGAAGATGGATTCCATCATTCGCTGGAATCCCGCGGGCTTGAGCCCCTCTCCCATCGGGAGAGGGGTTGGGGTGAGGGGCAACGAAGCCGTAGCGGCGAACGAACCTTGTCGCGCAGCACTGCGCTGTTGCTTGGTGCTCCACATGCAGAAGAAAGATGGATTCCAGCTTTCGCTGAGCGACGGTGATGCGGTTCGCCGCTAAGGAGGACCCACGCGCTACGGGCCTGGATCCCGGCTTTCGCCGGGATGACGGTGTATCAAGGTAATCGGGCATGCGGCAGGCCGCGCGGCAGTGCCGCGGGCACCGTCTTCGAAAGGGACACGGCTGCCATCCATGGCGTCACGCGACCGGCTTCGGAACGCCCGGCCCGACCCTCCGTGGTCGGGCGTTCGGCAGGCCGCGCGGCAGTGCCGCGGGCACCGTCTTCGAAAGGGACACGGCTGCCATCCATGGCGTCACGCGACCGGCTTCGGAACGCCCGGCCCGACCCTCCGTGGTCGGGCGTTCGACCGCGCGCGAACCAGTGGTTCGCAAGCGCGCGGTCTCACCCCCCGGCAATTCGCAGGGGGCCTTGCGGGCCGGTCATGCGGAACGGGATCGACTCCAGCTTCATCCCGCGATTGACCTGCACCGCGAAGTGCAGATGCGGGCCGGTGGTGAAACCGGTGTTGCCCGACAGCCCGATCTGCTGGCCTGCGCGCACGCGCTGGCCCACGCGCACCAGCGCGCCTTCGGCCTTGAGGTGCGCGTACAGCGTCATCGTGCCGTCCTCGTGCAGGATGCGCACGAAGTTGGCGCGGCCGCCGAAACGCTCCAGGTTCAGGCCCGCCTTGTCGAAGTCCGACTCCACCTGCATCACGACGCCATCGCGCGCGGCGAGGACGGGCGTGCCGATGTCGGCGGCGAAATCCACCGCATAACGGTTCTGTTCGTCGCGATGGCTGAAATGGCCGCCATAGCCCTGGTCGATGCGGAACTGCGCCTGCTGCAACGGCAACAGGTACTCGACATCGCGCGGGCGCGCCGACGGATCGCCCGGCAGGCTGTCCATCTGCAGTTCGAAATCGAAACCGCGATCCGGATCGGCCGAGCTGAGCACCGCGACCAGCGCGCTGCCCTGCGGCGCCACAGTCGCGCGCGCAGGCAGCACCGGGTTGCCGATCACGTTGTCGCTGCGGCTGAAATCCAGCTGCACCTGCACCGGGCCGGACAGGCGGTTGTCGGCGAAGGCGAGGAAACGATCGCCGTCGTTCTCGATGCGCAGCCGCGCGATCGCGCTGGGCTCGCCCTCGACCGGGATCACCTTCAGCGCATCCTTCATCTGCGAAGGCGCGACGTCCGGCACATGGTCGCCGTAATGCGTGATGCCGGCGCGGTCGGTCCAGCGATACACCTTGGCCGCGCCCGCGCCGAACGCCGCCAGCAGCGCGACGCTGCCGAGGATCCAGACCGCAGGGCGGGGCGCGCGGGGCATCGCGTTACTGCGCGCAGCCGGGCGAGAGCTGCAGCACACGCGCGACTTCCGCCAGGTCGAAAGCCGACACCGACTTGTCGTCGTGCACCGCGAACAGCGCGCCGTTCGGGAACGCGAGCGTGGACGCCGCATGCAGCGCGACGCCGTCGGTATGCGCGGTGGTCTCGCCCTCGAAACTGCCGCGCGGCGCGAGCGTGGCGCGATCGAACAGATGGAAGATCGTCAGCGGCGCGAGCTGGTCTACGGCAATCCAGTAACCGCCGCCATCGGCGCAGCTCCATAGCGCGACGCCTTCGGCCTCGGCGCCGAAGCTTTTCTCCGGCAGGCTACGGCCGGTGTACTTGCCGCTGAAGCTGTACTCGCGCAGCGTGGATTCGTGGCGACGGTCCTCGTCGGCGATCAGCAGGCGGTCGTTTCCCGGATCGCCGGCGATGGATTCGACCATGCGCAGCGCGGCCTCCTGCGAGGTGTCGCCGAACGAACCCGCATACGTCGCACGCAGGCGGCCGGCCTGGTCGAACTGCACGCGGTAGCGGCGCACGCGCTGGTCGAGTTCGGCCAGCGGCGGTACCTCGTCGAACTTCTTGCCGTACATGAAGCTGTCGGTGACGTAGATCTCCAGCTCACCCGGTTCCGTCTCGGTAAGCCAGATGCCGTACGGGCTGCGCAGTTCCTTAGTGCCGAACGTGCCGACCGGCGCGAAGTCCGGCAGCGACAGCACCTGCACGCGGTGGTTGTCGCGTTCGACGACGAACACGTAGTCGCCGTACACGGCGATGCCGTTGGGACGGTCGAACTGCCCCGGCTCGCTGCCTTCGCCGCCGACATCGCGCAGGCGCCGGCCGGTATCGGCATCGAACACGACCAGGCGATGCGCGGACTTGGCGGTGGCGATGAGCCACGTCGCGCCGTCTTCGGTCGTCCAGGTGGCGAGGGAGTCCAGCTCGTCCTGCGGGCTTTCGGCCGAGACGAAGCGTTCGGGCACGGTGCGGACTTCGGGCGTCGCGGCGGGCACGGGCGTGCTTGCGGGCGCGACGGGGCGGGTGGTGGTGCAGGCGGGGGCCAGGGCCGCCAGCGCGATCGCGATGGCGGCGGGGGCCGAAAGGCGGAAGGTCATGGAGCCGAAGTGTATTCGGGCCGCCTTTGCGCGGGGAGCCGGGGACGTGACGGACATAATAAATCGCTATATGCGGATGAAGCGATTGACACCGCTCAAGGCCAGGGGCAGACTGCGGCCATCCATCGAGACCGGCTGAGGGACAGGCCCTTTGAAGCCGGGGCAACCCAACCCAGCGCGCAAGCGCGGGCGAAGGTGCCAACTCCTGCGACGGGGCGCGTCAGGCGCCGGTCGAAAGATGGTTGTGATGCGCGCCCCACGTGGGCGTGCACTGCGACTCGCAGGCTCGGTGGCCCTTATGTCTTCAAGGATGCCGCCATGAGCTTCGCCCCCGTCTCCGCCGCCGCTTCCGATGCCGCGACCGCCGAACGCGCGGACGCCTTCGATCCCGTCGTTCATGCCGCCGTGTTCTCCCATGCGCTCCACGCGCAGCGCGGCGAATGCACCGTCGAACTCGACCTGCGCCACGCCGGCACGCGCCGCATCGCGCTGCGTTACGAAATCCTCGGCGACCGCACGCTGCCGGCGGTGTTCGTCGCGGGCGGCATCTCGGCGCATCGCCATCTCGCCGCCAGCGCGACGTTCCCGGAGAACGGCTGGTGGGAACAGCAGATCGGCGTCGGCAAGGCGCTGGATCCGCGCGAACGCTGCCTGATCGCCTTCGACTGGATCGGCGCCGACGGTTCGCTCGATGCGCCGCTGGATCCGGCCGACCAGGCCGACGCCATCGCCGCGCTGCTCGACGTGCTGCACGTATCGCGCCTGCAGGCGTTCGTCGGCTGCTCGTACGGCGCGATGGTCGGCCTGCAGTTCGCGGCGCGTCACGGTTCGCGCCTGGAGCAGCTCGTGGCGATCAGCGGCGTGCACCGCGCGCATCCCTATGCCAGCGCGTGGCGCGCGCTGCAGCGTCGTGCCGTCGCGCTGGGCGCATTGCAGTGCGATGAAACGCATGGCCTCGCGCTGGCGCGCCAGCTGGCGATCCTGAGCTACCGCACGCCGGAGGAATTCGCTGCGCGCTTCGCGCCGGCGCAGGTGAGCGAAGGCCGCGTGCGCGTGGGCGCGGAGGATTACCTCGACCATTGCGGTGCCGCCTACGTGCAGCGCACCTCGCCGACGGCCTATCTGCGGCTGTCCGAATCCATCGACCTGCAGGACGTGGATCCGACCGCCATCCGCCTGCCGGTCACCGTGGTCGCCGTCGCCGAAGACCGCTTGGTGCCGGTATCGGACGCCTACGATCTGGTCGAACGCCTGCGCGGCGAAACGCGCCTTCGCGTGGTGCGCTCGCTGTATGGCCACGACGCCTTCCTGAAGGAGGAGCGCGCGATCGCGGAGCTGCTCTGCGAAGCGCTCGACGACGTGCTGGAGGTGGCGGCATGAGCACCACGCGCAACCGCTGTACCGCCGCCGTCCGCGCCGGCATCGATCGCGACACCGCCTTCGGCGCCGTCACGCCGCCGCTGGTGCTGTCGTCCAACTTCAGCTTCGCCGGCTTCAACGAGAAGCGGCAGTACGACTACACGCGCAGCGGAAACCCGACCCGCGACCTGCTGGGCGAGGCGCTGGCCGAGCTCGAAGGCGGCGCCGGCGGCGTGGTCACCGCCACGGGCATGGGTGCGATCACGCTGCTGCTGCACGCGCTGCTCAAGCCGGGCGATCGCCTCGTCGTGCCGCACGACGGCTACGGCGGCAGCTGGCGTTTGTTCAACGCGCTGGCGAAGAAGGGCGCGTTCGAGCTGATCACGGCCGATCTCACCGATCCGCGCGCGCTGACCGATGCGCTGGCGAGCGATCCGACGGTGGTGTGGATCGAAACGCCGTCGAACCCGTTGCTGCGCATCACCGACCTGCGTTTCGTGATCGAAGCGGCGAAGGCCAAGGGCGCGGTCACCGTGGTCGACAACACCTTCCTGTCGCCGGCGCTGCAGCAGCCGATCGCGTTCGGCGCCGATTACGTCGTGCATTCCACGACCAAGTACATCAACGGACACAGCGACGTCGTCGGTGGCGCGGTCGTCGCGCGCGAAACCGAAGCGCACCAGCAGCTGGTGTGGTGGGCGAACGCGCTGGGCCTGACGGGTTCGCCGTTCGATGCGTTCCTCACGCTGCGCGGCCTGCGCACGCTGGACGCGCGACTGCGCGCGCACCAGGAAAACACACACGCGCTGGTGTCGCTGCTCGATGCGCACCCGGCCGTGCGCGTGGTGCATTACCCGGGGCTGGAATCGCATCCGGGCCACGCGATCGCCGCGCGCCAGCAGGAAGGTTTCGGCGCCATGCTGAGCGTCGAACTCGATGGCGGCGTCGACGCGGTCCGCGCGTTCCTCGACGGCCTGCAGTGCTTCACGCTGGCCGAGTCGCTCGGCGGCGTTGAAAGCCTGGTCGCGCACCCGGCGACGATGACGCACGCGGCGATGTCGCCCGAGGCGCGTGAAGCGGCGGGCATCGGCGACGGTTTGCTGCGCGTGTCGGTGGGCATCGAACATGTCGACGACCTGGTGGCCGACATCGCCGCCGCGCTGGAACGCGCGGAACAGGCTGTCGCCGTCGCCGAGCGCATCAAAGGATGAGCGTCGCCGCGGTCGAAGTCGCGCGCGCTTCGGCCGCGCAGGTCGCACCGGCGCGCGTGGCGCTGCTCGGCACGGGCACGGTGGGCAGCGCGGTGCTGGCGCGGCTCGCATCCTGGCGCGGCTCGCCGCTGGGCGAGCGCGTGTCGCTGGTACATGTAGCCAATTCGAGGGCCTGCGCGGGCGATCGCACGGGCCTCGTCGCGGGCGATGCGCGGCGTCGCCTTGCGCTCGCGCCGCAGGGAAGTTCGCTCGATGCCGTCGATGCGGCGCTGCGCGGAGAGGGACCTCGCGTGGTGATCGATGCGACCGCGAGCGAGAGCGTCGCAGAGCGCCACGCGCACTGGCTGGCGCAAGGCATCCACGTCGCGACCGCGTGCAAGATCGGGCAGGGCACGTCGCTGTCGCGATGGCGCGCGATCCGCGCGGCATCGCGCGCGGGCGACGCGCGCTATGGCGACAGCGCGACGGTCGGTGCCGGGCTTCCACTGTTGCGATCGCTTCGTGAGCTTCAGGACGGTGGCGATCGCATCCACGCCATTGCCGGCGTGCTTTCGGGCTCGCTGGCGTGGTTGTTTAATCAATACGACGGCATGCGTCCGTTCTCCGCGCTGGTGCGGCAGGCGCGCGACGCCGGCTACACCGAACCGGATCCGCGCGACGATCTGTCGGGCGAAGACGTCCGCCGCAAGCTGCTGATCCTCGCGCGCACCGCGGGCGTCGAGCTTGAAGCGGGCGATGTCGAAGTCGCGTCGCTGGTGCCGCCGGAGCTGGCGATCCTGTCGAAGGAGGCGCTCGACGCGGCGCTGCCCGCACTCGACGCACCGCTGCGCGAGCGTTTCCAGTCGGCCTACAAGCGCGGCGAGAAGCTGCGTTTCATCGCGCGGCTGCAGCACGGCCGCGCTAGCGTGGGGCTGGAATCGCTTCCGGCCGATCACCCGCTCGCCGGCGGCGCCGGCACCGACAATCGCGTGGCGATCTGGTCAGATCGGTATTCGACGCAGCCACTGGTGATCCAGGGGCCGGGCGCGGGCGCCGAGGTGACGGCGGCGGGGCTGCTGGACGATGTCTTGAGGTTTGTGCGCTGAGGCGGTGAGTCGCGTAGCAGTCGCTCGCTAGAAAGCTGACGGTGCCCAAGTCCCCGTCATTTGCCGCACGCCATTTCGTCATCCCGGCGAAGGCCGGGACCCAGGCCCGTAACGCTCGGGCACTCTCTCGACGGTTCTGCAACTCACCGTCATCCCGGCGAAGGCCGGAACGCAGGCCCGTAACGCTCGGGCACCCTCGTGCCGGTGAAGCACATCATTCGTCATTCCAGCGAAAGCTGGAATCCATCTTGCCGTTGCCGTTGCCGTTGCTCGTCATTCCCGCGAAGGCGGGAATCCATGGACTTTCCACGCTTTCCCCGTAGCCCGGCAAAGCAAAGAAGAATCACCCGCCAAGCTTCCGATCGCCTGCGGCGCTCGGGTCACTTTTCTTTGCTCGCACAAAGAAAAGTAGAAAGTGCGTGCAAGTCCAACCCAATCCCACGACCGGAAAGCAAAAGGGCGCGTTCGCGATTCGCCATCCATGGCTCAGCGCTCACCGCCGCACATCCTGTGCGGCGCCCTTCGGGGCTAGCAACGAATAGGCGGTTCGATAGCAACAGCAACAGCAACAGCAACAGCAACAGTGGTGGCGGTTCAACACATCCACGGCATTGCAGCGAAAGCGGGACCCCATTCTTGCTTTGCGGCACTTACGAAGAGCAGCAACCCCGCCGAAGCGCAGACGCATCGCACGCGCCGACCCTCACCCCAACCCCTCTCCCGAGGGGAGAGGGGATCAAAGCCGTCATCCCGGCGAACGCCGGGATCCAGGCCCTCAAGCCATCAGCAATTCGCGAATCAGCGCGTCCGCGCCAACGCCTCCAGCAACGCCTTCTCGAAACGCGCCGGCGCTTCCACCTGCGGCGAATGGCCGAGGTCGTCGAATTCCACCAGCGTAGCGCCCGGGATCGCTTTCGCCGCGCGTTTGCCCAGCGCCGGGTAATCGCCGAGTCGTTCGCGCAGCTCCGGCGAGGCGCGGTCGCGGCCGATGGCGGTGCGGTCGCGCTGGCCGATGAAGAGCGTCGTCGGCACGCGGATCTGCGGGAACTCATGCACGACCGGCTGCGTGAAGACCATATCCGTCGTCAGCGCCTGGTTCCACGCGATGCGCTGCTTGCCGGGGCCCGCGTAGAGGCCGGCAAGCATCGACACCCAGCGGTCGTACTCGGGCTTCCACTGCCCGCTGTAATACACCTGCTGCTGGTAACGCTTGATCGACTCGAAGTTCGTCTTCAACTCGCCCGCGAGGTTCGCGTCCACGCTCGCCCACGGCACGCCGAGCGCCTTCCAGTCTTCCAGGCCGATCGGATTGACCAGCATCAGCGCCTCGGTGCGCTGCGGGTACATCAGCGCGTAGCGCGTGGCGAGCATGCCGCCCATCGAGTGGCCGACGATGGAGGCGCGTTCGATGCCCAGCGATTCCAGCAACGCGTTCGTGTTCGAAGCGAGCTGCTGGAAGCTGTACTGGTAATGCTCGGGCTTGCTCGACTTGCAGAAGCCGATCTGATCTGGCGCGATGACGCGATAGCCCGCGCCCGTGAGCGCGCGGATCGCCGATTCCCATGTCGCCGCGCAGAAGTTCTTGCCGTGCAGCAACACCACGGTGCGGCCGTTAGGCGTGATCGGCGCGACATCCAGATACGCCATCCGCAGCGCCTCGCCCTGCGAGGTGAACGCGTGGTGCTTCACCGGGAACGGATAGTCGAAGCCCTCCAGTTCCATGCCATACGAGGGGACGTCGGCGGCGAGGGCGAGGTGGGGCGAGAGGACCAGCGACAGCGCGCAGGCGAGCAGCGACGAGCGCATGAACAGGCTCCATTCGAGGGGGTGCCCGACCATACCGCAGCGCGTGCGACGACCATGAGGCGCTGCCTGCCGTCTCGACACGGCCAGCGGGGTGAACACGGATCACCAACGTTTGGCCCATGCGGCCTGATTTCGGCACTCGCTAGGATCGAACGCACTGCAAGCCATGGGCCGTCCGATGGATCGATCGACCTCGTACGACGCGGAATCGCAGACGCGCTGGCGACTTGACGGCGACGGCTGGTCGCTCCGATGCCCGGATGGCAGCGAGGTCCCGCTCACGCGCGCCGAACGGCTGGTGATCGAACGCCTGCTGCTCACGCCGGGGCGGCTGGTCACGCGCGACGCGCTCGCCGACGCCCTGGCCGATCCGTCCTTCGATTCGCACCGCCTGGATTCGCTCGTCTATCGCCTGCGCCGCAAGGTCGCCGATGGCTGCGGCACGCACCTGCCGCTGGAGGCGATCCACGGCGAGGGCTACATGCTCGACACGCTGCGTTGAGCGCGCGCCTTGTCGTACGACAGGCCGCATAAAAAAGGCGCCGACCAGTGAGATCGGCGCCGAGGGCAAAACCCGTTGACGGGTCTGGAGAGTCGGTTGTGGCCTTGCGATGTCAGCGCATCACTTCAGCCCGTTGTTGATCGTGTTGACCAGCGTGCCGGCCGCGTCGTCGCCGCTGAACTCCCAGAAGAACGCGCCACCCAGGTTCTGCGCCTTCACGTAGCTCATCTTCTCGGTGACCATCGCCGGCGTGTCGTAGCTCCAGAACGTGTTGCCGTCGTACTTCCACGTCGCGCGCGCGTTGGCATCGGTGTAGATCGTGCCGGGGCGATCCTTCAGGACCTTGTAGTCCTCGTTGCCCGCCTCGTACGTGCCCGGCGCCGCCGAACCGCTCTGGTACAGGCCGTTGTTGACGTTCGCAACGCCCGTCCAGCCGCGGCCGTAGAAGCCGATGCCGAGGTTGAGCTTCGACGCCGGCACGCCGCGGGTGAGGAAGGCCTCCATCGCATCGTTGCTGTTGTAGAGCTTCTGGTCGCCCGTGGACGGATCGTTGGGCGAATCGAACAGCGCGGAGTGATGGTTCGTGCGCGCATCCCACGTGCCGTGGAAGTCGTACGTCATCACGTTGATGTAATCCAGGTACTGGTGGTACGCGGCCGGATCGGTGACGCGCACCTTGTCCACGCCCGCACCGGCGGCGATGGTCAGCAGCAGGCCCGGGCGCACCGCGTTGAGCTGGCGGCGGAACTCGGCCAGCAGCGCGGTGAAGTTGGCGCTTTCCTCCGGCGTGCCGCAGGTGAGCCCGCAGGCCGACGGGTATTCCCAGTCGAGGTCGATGCCGTCGAACACGCCCGCTGCCGCGCCCGCACCGCCCGCGCCGTCGGTGACGGGCAGGTTGCCGCGGATGTACGCGTCGATGCACGAGGACACGAACGCCACGCGGTTCTCCGGGCGCGCCGCGCTCGCGAAGCCCCGCGACCAGGTCCAGCCGCCGAGCGAGATCAGCACCTTCAGGTTCGGATACTTCGCCTTGAGCTGCTTGAGCTGGTTCCAGTTGCCGCGCAACGGCTGATCCCAGGTGTCGGCCGCGCCGCTCACGCTTTCGCCGGCCTGGAAAGCCTTGGTGTAGTCGGCGAACGCATCGCCGCCTTCACCCGTGCTTTCGTTCGTCGGGATCGTCACACCGACCTGGCAGCGGTTGTTGCGCACGTTGCCGAAGGCGTAGTTGATGTGCGTGATCTTCGACGCCGAGCCGCTGGTGTCGATGTTCTTCACGCGGTAGTTGCGGGCGTAGATGCCCCACTGCGCGAAGTAGCCGATCACGCGCTTGTTGCCGCCGGTGCCGCCGTCGAGCGTCTTCGCGCTCACCGCGCTGCTCTGCGCGGACGCGTTGGACGGACTGGCCGCATCGCGCGCACGCACGGTGTAGCTGTAGGTGGTGTTCGCCGTCAGCCCGGTGTTGGTGTAGCTGGTGGTCGTCGGCGAAGCGATCAGCGTGCCGCCGCGATACACGTCGTAGCCCGCCACGCCCGCGCCGCCGGCATTGTCGGTGGAGGCGTTCCAACTCAGCGCGATGCTGCTGGACGACAGCGCCGTCGCCGACAGGCCCGTCGGCACGCTGGGCGGCGTCGTGTCGGTCGGCGGCGTTCCGTTGACGGTGATGTTCGCCGCGCTGGAGGTCGTCGTCGCGCCCTGGTTATCGGTGGCCTTCGCGGTGAAGCTGTGGCTGCCGGCGGTGGCATTGCTCCAGGTCACCGCGTACGGCGCGCTGGTATCGACGCCGAGCGATACCGAGCCGCGGAAGAACTCGACGCTTGCGACGGTGCCGTCGCTGTCGCTCGCATTGGCGGTGACGGCGATGCTGCTGCCGGCGTTGTAGGTAGCGCCGTTGGCGGGCGAGGTGAGTGTCACGGTCGGCGCCTGGTTCTGCCCGCCCGTGCCGCATGCGCCGAGGTCGGTGTACCAGCCACACGTCGGACAATGCGTCGGTGGCGCGTTCCAGATCTGGATGTTCGCCTGATACAGGCGGTTCTGATACACCAGCTTGTCGCCGGGGTTGTAGATGGTGGACGCGGTCCACGCGGGTATCGCGGCGCACGACACCGTCTGCGCCTGCACCGCGGGGATCGTCCCCATCAATGCGAGCAGCGACGAAAGCGCGAACGCGACCGGTCTTGCGGCACTCCTGTTTGCATCTCTCACGAGCTTCCCTCCGATACGAGATTGACCGCCACACATGCCGGACCCGACCGGGCCCGGCTCCTTAGCTGTTCGGGAATGCCGCCGGACGAGGCCCGCCATCGCGGGCGCCGCGCGCGAGGCGCTGGTCGGCGTTGAAGGCGTACAGGCGCGAATCCGACACGCTGACCTCCGCAGGACGGAACCGGTGGCTGGCGGCGTCTTGCCGCGGACATTGGCCCGGTCGATGGCTGACAACGTTGTCAGCGGGTCCGGGGTCGATCCGTGATCACGTCCGCACTTTGCGGTGCGCACCGTTCGACGCCGACGAACGTACGCGCGCATCGCACGGAAAACGGGTGCGCGTCACGCAGGTTTAATGAATGTCTCAGGACATTCGTTAAACGCGACGAGACAGCCTTGAAGCCGATCGCCGCGATGTTGCACTGCCGCACGCGACCGGCGTGCGGCGTGGCAATCAATGCCTGCTGCGCGCGTTGCGCAGCTCGCGCACGGCAGCTTCGGTTACCGCTGCCGTCTGTCCTCCGTGGCGCTGACGCAGCCACGTGGCGAGTGCAGCGACCTCGGCGTCGCTGAGGTCGTCGGCGAAGCCCGGCATGTCCTGCATGCGCGCGATGCCGGGGAAGTCGTGCACCGGCAGGCCGTCGAGGATGGCCACGATCAAATTGTGCGGATCGGCCTCGCGCAGGCTGCTGCTCTCGCGCAGGCTCACCGCGACGTTCGGCACGCCCTGGCCGTCCTTGCCGTGGCAACCGGCGCAGAGGTTGAAGTAGCTGCGTTGCGCGGGCCCTTCGCCGATCGCCGCGTTCATGGCGATCGTCTTCGGCGCCGGCGGCGTGTCGCCGAGCAGGTAGGTCGTCATCGCGGCGAGGTCGTCCTCGCTCAACCGGCTCGTCGACAGCCCGACCACCATCAGCATTTCGTTGGACGCGACGGCGCGTTTGCTCATGCCGGTGGAAAGATAGTCGCGCAGCATCGCCGCATCCCAGCCGCGTGCGGCGAGGCCGGCGGGCGTGATGTCCGGCGCGGCGAAACGGCCGAGGTCCGAGTTGCCCGATAGCGGTCGATCGAGCTTCATCTGGCCCAGCGCGCCGCGAGGGGTGTGGCATTCGCCGCAATGACCGAGCGTGTCGACCAGATAGCGCCCGCGCTGCCATCGCGCCGATGCACCGCTTGACGCCGCCGGGATATCGCGCGCGGCGAAGAGCAGGTTCCAGCCATGCAGCGCGGTGCGGAAGTTTGCGGGGAACTGCACGTCGTTCTCCGCGTTCGGCTGCGCCACGGCCGGCTGGTTCATCAGGTACGCGTAGATCGCGTCGCTGTCCTCGCGCGGGATCGTGCGGTACGACGCGTACGGCATCGCCGGATAGAGCTGGTGCCCGTCGCGCGCTTCGCCGCGGGTGAGCGCATGGAAGAACTCGTCGGCGGTATAGCGGCCGATGCCGTGGTCGGGATCGGGCGTGATGTTGGTGCCGTGGATCGTGCCGAACGGCGTCCGCATGGCGTAACCGCCGGCGAACGGTGCGCCACCGGGTGCGGTGTGGCAGGCCGCGCAGTCGGCGGCATCGGTGAGGTAGCGCCCGTGCGCGAGTTGTTCAGCCGTCGCCGCGACATGCTGCACCGGCCCGCGACGCGCGTGCCAGCCAAGCAACAGGTTCGCGAGTACGACGACGATGACGATGAGCACCAGCCACGCGAACACGCGTTTCATGCCGACGCGGGTCATGGCGCCTGCTCCTTCGTGCCGTCCTTCACCAGCCCCGGCGTGGTCAGCACGAGATCCTTCACCGCCTGGTAATAGCGCACGTAGCCGGTGCAGCGGCACAGGTGCGGATTGAGCGCTTCCAGCACCGTCGATTCGACGTCGTCCTTCGCGATGGGGTGCTTCGCAAGGTTCTCGATCAGCACCGTCGCCGCGTTGACGAAGCCCGGCGTGCAGTAGCCGCACTGGAAGCTGAAGTGGTCGAGGAAAGCCTGCTGCACCCGCGACAGTTCGACGATGTTTCCGGCTTCGTCGCGACGCGCGTGGCCTTCGACGGTGCGAATGCGCTTGCCGGCGAAGTAGTGCGCGCCGGTGATGCAGCTGCGCACTTCACGCGGGCCGCGGCGGTTGTCGTTCGAATCATCATCGACGATGACCGTGCACGCGCGGCATTCGCCCTGGCCGCAGCCGAAGCGCGTGCCGGTGAGGCCGAGGAAATCGTGCAGCACGTCGATCAGCATCATGTCTTCGGGCACGTCGAGCGGCCCGTACGAGCGCCCGTTGATCTGCAGCGTCAGCGGACGCTTGTTTGCCGGAACCGTGCTCATGCCGGCTGCTCCTGTTTCGTTGCGGGCGCGTTGCGAAGCGCCGCCATGACGGCCCTCGCGCGTAATGGGCAGTTCGCGGAAGCGATGCCCCGTTGCGTGCGCGACGGCATTGGCGATCGCCGGCACGACGGCGATCATCACCACCTCCGCCATGCCTTTCGGTGGATCGGTGTCCGACAGCGGCGGCAGCACATCGCCGGTCTGCGTCCACACGGCGACGTCCTTCGCGCGCGGCAACGTGTAGCGGTTGAAGTTCCACGTGCCGTTGCCCGGGCCGTCCTCGTACAGCGGCAGGCCTTCGTGCAGCACGTGGCCGATGCCCATCGCGAGGCCACCCTGCAACTGGCCGGAGACGAGGTCGGGCACGATCGGCTTGCCGCATTCGAGCACGGAGTGATGGTTGAGCAGTTCGACGGTGCCGGTGGCGGTGTCCACGGCGACTTCGGCAATGGTGCCGATCGCGCTGTAGTACACGACGCCTGCGTTGTTGCGCTGTGCCGGCGGGTAGTACGCGCGCGTGCGCTCGATCATGCGATAGCCGTTCGCGGTCGGCGTGCCGCGCCCGTTCGCGCTGCCGTCGCCCCAGCGCAGCGCGACGCCGTCCAGGGGCAGTCGCGCGTCATCGCCGTCGAGCGGGAAATCCGCCTCGGCCCATTGCCAGCGGTTGAACGTGTGCACGATCGCGCCTGTGACGAGGCCCATCTCGTAGACCTTGTCGACCAGCGCCTGCAACGGCAGCGGCGCGAGGCTGTGCGCGGTGAGCTTGCCGTCGACCCAGCGTGCGTCCTCGCGACGCACCACCAGCGGCGCGAGCTGTCCGCCGCCGAAACCCTGTCCCCAGATCGCCAGCGCCGCCGGCCACAGTCCCTGCGTGAAGAGCAGTCGCGCCGCCTCGCGCGTGGTATGGCTGAAGAAGTACGCGGAGTTGCTTGCGCTGCTGGGACTGACAAGGTTCGGCGTCCAGCGCGGATTGCCGACGTTGCGATCCTGTTCGGCCTGCGACATCAGCCATGGATCGGCGTTGGCGAACATCGGCAGCTCGGTCCATGCGCTCTCGCCGGTCAACACGTCATCGGCAGGGCGTCCGAGCCACTGGATGCACACCGCCGCCTGGCTGGTCGCCATGCCGGTGCCCATCTCCACGCCGACGTGGCGCAGGCGCACGCGGCCGTTCTTCGACAGGGACACTTCCGCGAAGGCCGCTTCCGCGCCGGTGCCGAAATCCTTCTGCACGCAGCCGAACCCGATGCCGTGGCGCTTGCCGGGGTGGCTTGCTTCGTACTCCGCCTTGCGCTGCGCACGCTGCGCCCACAGCGGATGCGTGCGGCATCGGGCCAGCACTTCGTCCGCACGCTGCGCGCCACCGGGAATCGCGCCCTGCGTGTTCTTCATGCCGGTGGCGAAGACGTTGCGCTGGCGCAGGTCGATGGCATCGAGCCCGAGTTCGTCGGCGATCTCGTCGATCATCATTTCCGTCGCGCCCATGCTTTGCAGCGTGCCGTAGCCGCGCGCGGAACCGGCATCGAGCGCGCGCGAGGAAATCACGGTGCTCGCCAGGTCGCTGCGCGGGAAGTAGTAGATCGACTGCGCCGCCGTCGCCGCGACCAGGCACACCGACGGCGAAAAATTCATGCGACCGCCGCCATCGCCGACCATGTCGGCGGCGAAGGCCTGCAACTTGCCGCTCTTGCGATCGACCGACATGCGGTACTTCATGCGGAAGCTGTGGCGCTTGAGGCTCGACTGGAACTGCTCGTAGCGGTCGTTCGCCAGCCGTACCGGCTTGCCGTCGCCGTAGAGTCCCGCCATCAGCGCGTAGAACGGGAACGGGTTGTGGTCCTTCGACCCGTAGCCGACGGTGTAGCAGGGATGCAGCACGAGGTTGCGCACGCCCAGTCGGCTGGCAGCGAGCATCGTCGCGCCGGCTTCGGCGACTTCCTGCGGCGACTGCGTGGCCGACACCAAATGCAATGTCGCCGTGGCTGCTTCGAACCACGCGTTGCCGTTGTCCGGTTCCAGCGCCGCGGTATCGATGGACGGCGAGAAGTACTCGCGTTCCATCACCAGCGTGCCGTCGGCGGGCGCATCGAGTTCGGCCGCCATGTCCGCCGCGAACGCCGCGCCCTGCGCATCGAGCGAGCCGTGCGCGTTCGCCTGCGGCCACAGCGGGCGCTTGCGGTCGAAGCCGGACGGGAGCAGCGGCGTGTCCTTCAGCGACGAATATGCGTCGTCATCGAACGGCGTCGCGCCGCCGACGCGCACGTAACGGAACGCGGCCCACGGCGGGCGCTCGAGCGGCCCCGTCTGCGCGCCCCAGCGGATCGTGTCGTCGCGGAACTTCAGTGCGTTTTTCGCCGCGCGGAAGCGCGCGAAATCATGGAAGACCAGCAGCGCAACCGCCTGCCCGAGGTAGGCGGGCGTTTTTCCTTCCGGAAGCAGCATGTCCTCGCCGTAGAACGCGGGGAACGCCACGCCGTCGCGCTGCAGGTCGGCGGCGGTGACGATTCGGTCCGGTTTCAGCGCATCGCCGAGCACGGACAGGTCGAAGCCGGCGTAGAGGTGGTCGGCCTGCGTGACGCGCAGCAGCATCGCGTGCGATTGCTGCTCCGGCCAGCCGGGCAGGTCGCGTGCCCGCATGTCGAAGGAGAACACCTTCTCGCCGGTGACCTTGGCGGTGGCGTCGGTGCGGTAGCGGATCTTCCCGGTGCGTGCATCCCACGGCATCGGCCGCAGGCGTTCGGTTTCGAACAGCGCCGCCAGCGCGGTGCTGCCAGGCGGGGCGATGTAGACGCCGATGCCGGCGACGACGCCGAGCTTGAGGAAATCCCGGCGACTCAGGCGGGCAGACATGGCGTACCTCCAGCGGACTCAGCCGCGCGATGGTACGCATGCCGTGCGTTTCGCCTATGCGAAAACCTCAGGCTGGCATGGGCCGCAGAAGTCGCCTTTCGAACTCTGACGCCAGCATCGGCGCGCCGAAGAGGAAGCCCTGCACCTGGGCGCATTCGGACGCCAGCAGCGGCGCGACCTGCGCCTCGCGCTCGACCCCTTCGGCCACCACCTGCATGCCGAGGTTGCGCCCCAGTTCGACCACCGCGCGCACGATCGCCAGCCCGGCCGGATCGCGGTCGATCTGGTCGGTGAAGGCGCGGTCGATCTTCAGCTTGCGCAATGGAAATTCGCGCAGATGGCTCAGGCTGGAATAACCCGTGCCGAAATCGTCCAGCGCCATCGCGACGCCGAGGTCGGACAGCGCGACCATCGTTGCGATGCTTGAGGCCGGATCGGTCATGATCTGGCGCTCGGTGATTTCCAGCTCCAGTCCGTCGGCCGGATAGCCGTGCCGGCGCAGCACGCGATCGACCGCGTTGCGCAGCCGGTTCGCATCGCGGAACTGCGCGCTGGAGACGTTCACGGCCATGCGCATCGGCATCAACCCGCGCGTGCGCCACGCGGCCGACTGGCGCACCGCTTCCTCCAGCACCCATTCGCCGAGCTGTTCGATCAGGCCGTGTTCCTCGGCCACCGGGATGAACGTGGATGGCGTGATGCGCCCGTGCCGCGGGTGATCCCAGTACACCAGCGCCTCGGCGCCGATAACGCGCCGGTCGCGCAGCTGGATGATCGGCTGGTACAGCAGCACCAACTGGCCGAGTTCCTGCGCGTTGCGCAGTTCGTTGAGCATCGCGAAGCGGCGCGTCACCGAGGCTTCCATGTCCGGCAGGAAACGCAGGTGCACGTTCTTGCCGGCGCCCTTGGCCTGGTACATCGCGATGTCGGCGCGCTTGAGCAGCTGGTCGTGGTCGCGTCCGTGTTCGGGATGGCGCACGCTGCCCAGGCTTAACGTGACGCCGAGCTGTTCGCCTTCCATCCACAGCGGCACCGCGACGCGGCGTATCAGTTCCTCCGCGATGCCCGCATCGCGCGACGGCGAACCGCTGGGCAGCAGGATGATGAACTCGTCGCCACCGAAGCGGAACACCTCGCCGCGCTCGCCGACGCCTTCGCGCAGGCGATGGGCGATCTGCGCCAGCACGCGATCGCCTGCGCTGTGCCCGAGCGAGTCGTTGATCTCCTTGAAACCGTCCAGGTCGGCGAAGATCAGGCCGAAGCCGTCGGGATCGCGCTGCGCCAGCGCCTGCTCGAGCCTGACTTCGAACTTGCTGCGGTTGGGAAGGCCGGTGAGCGTGTCGAAGTACGCCAGGTGCGCGATGCGGTCCTGCGCCTGCTTGCGCTCGGTGAGGTCGATGATCGACGCCACCACCAGGTTGCGGCCCTGCACGGTGATCGGGCTCAGGCCCAGTTCGACCGGCACTTCAACGCCGTCGCGGCGCAGGCAGTGCAGCTCGTGCTCGCCGGCGCCCAGGTGCGTGCGGCGCTGCACCTGCAGGAAACGCGCGCGTTCGGCGGGGCAGCGCGGAAGCAGACGGGCGGGAACCAGGACTTCGACCGCACATCCCACCAGTTCGCCGCGCGAATAGCCGAGCAGGCGCTCGGCTTCGACATTGGCCAGCGAGATGCGGCCGTCGGCATCGACGATGATCATCGCGCCGGGCGCGCCGTCGACGAGCGCACGGAAGCGCTGTTCGCTGGCGTGCAGGTCGCGTTGCGAGCCGATGGTGATCGCCGCCAGGTACAGCAGCGCGATGCCCACGATCACCAGGTTCAGGCGTTCGCCGGGTATCGCGCCGGGCGCGAGCAGGCACATCGCGTCGGGCGCGATCTGCAGCGCCGCCATGCCGGTGTAGTGCGTGCCGCACACGCCCAGCGCCATCAGCGCGGCCGCGCCGAGCTGCACGCCGAAGCGCGGTTCGTTGCCGATCCACGAGAACCGCGTGAGCAGGTGCAGCGCGACCAGCGACACGGCAAAGGCGACGACGACCGACGCCGCGACCCAGAACGTGGAATACGTCGCCGCGGGCGAGAAGGGAATCGCCGCCATGCCGATGTAATGCATGCTGCAGATGCCCATCGCCATGAACGCCGCGGCGAGCAACACCTGCCCGAAGTTGCGCCGGCGCGTGCCGGCCACGTACAGCGCGAGCACCGAGGCGAGCACGGCCGGCACCACCGACAGCGCGGTGAGGCGAATGTCGAACATCATCGGCAGGGGCAGGCGGAAGGCCATCATCCCCGTGAAGTGCATCGACCAGATGCCCAGCCCGAACGCGATGCCGCCCGCCCACGCCCACAGCGGCGTACGGCGCGACGTCGCGCTGCGGACGCGCCCGGCGAGCTGGATCGCGACGAACGCCGCGAACCACGCGATGAGGAACGACAGGACAAGGGTCCTGAAGTCGTAACTGCCCTGCATGCCGCTCCCCTCCCCAGAGAAGCAGACCGATGGTCTCAATGCCTATCGGCCGGGGTCGGGGGAACTTTAGGGCGGAGGTTGGCGGTTCGTTGGGCGGGCTGGGGTGGTTGGTGGCAGGAGCGGCGCGTCCGTAGCCCCTCTCCCGCGTGCGGGACAGGGGTTGGGGTGAGGGCAGCTCTTGTGCGCGGGAAAACGAAGCGCGCACCTCGGCGCTCAGGCAGCCATCATCAAGGCGCCGAAAAACGAACGGGCCGCTTGCGCGGCCCGTTCAATGCCCCAACGAGGTCGCCCCGTCAGCACTCGATGACGTTCACCGCCAGGCCGCCGCGCGAGGTTTCCTTGTACTTGTCCTGCATGTCGCGTCCGGTGTCGCGCATGGTCTTGATGACCTTGTCGAGCGAGACCTTGTGCTTGCCGTCGCCGCGCATCGCCATGCGGCTGGCGTTGATGGCCTTCACCGCGCCCATGGCATTGCGCTCGATGCACGGGATCTGCACCAGGCCGCCGATCGGATCGCACGTCAGGCCGAGGTTGTGTTCCATGCCGATTTCCGCGGCGTTCTCGATCTGGCTCGACGTGCCGCCGATCGCCGCGGTCAAACCCGCGGCCGCCATCGAACACGCGACGCCGACTTCGCCCTGGCAGCCGACTTCGGCACCGGAAATGCTCGCGTTTTCCTTGTAGAGGATGCCCACCGCCGCAGCGGTCAGCAGGAACGTGCGCACGCCCTGGATGTTGGCGCCGGGGCAGAAGCGATCGTAGTAATGCAGCACCGCCGGGATGATGCCGGCCGCACCGTTGGTCGGTGCGGTGACGACGCGCCCGCCCGCGGCGTTCTCCTCGTTCACGGCCAGTGCGTAGAGGTTCACCCAGTCCAGCGTGGTGAGCGGGTCGCGCATCGCCGCTTCCGGGCGCGAAGCGAGTTCGTTGTGCAGCGCCGGCGCGCGACGCGACACGTGCAGTCCGCCCGGCAGCGTGCCCTTCTCGCGGATGCCGCGCGCGACGCACGCCTGCATCGCGTTCCAGATCTCGTCCAGGCCCGCGTCGATCTGCTCCGGCGTGCGCCATACCTGTTCGTTGGCGTACATCAGCTGCGCGATGCTCAGGCCGCTGTCGCGACTGCGCGCCAGCAGTTCGTCGCCGGAGCGGAACGGATGCGGCAGTTCGGTGGTGTCGGCGACGATGCGGTCTTCGGCCGCTTCGTCCTGGTTCACCACGAAGCCGCCACCGACGGAGTAGTAATCGCGCGTCGCGATCACGTTGCCTTCGGCGTCGAATGCAGTGAAGCGCATGCCGTTGGTGTGGAACGGCAGCTTCTGGCGCTTGTTCATGATGAGGTCGTGCTTCTCGTCGAAGCCGATCTCGTGGCGATCGAACAGGCGGATCCGCTTGCTGCTGCGGATGCGTTCGAGCGCGGCCGGAATCAGGTCCGGGTCGATCTCGTTGGGGAGGTGGCCTTCCAGTCCCATCAGCACCGCCTTGTCGGTGCCGTGGCCGCGACCGGTGAGGGCCAGCGAGCCGAACACCTCGGCGCGCACGCGTGCGGTGCGTGCGAGGTCGCTGCCGTCGCCGTTGCCGCCTTCGAGCAGCCAGCGCTGCACGAAACGCGCGGCGGCACGCATCGGGCCGACGGTGTGGGACGAACTCGGCCCGATGCCGATCTTGAAGAGGTCGAAACTGCTGACGGCCACGTACTGCTCCGGAAGAGGGCACGGCGCGCACGACGGCAGCGCCGGAATTCCCGCTATTCTACGCGGCCCGCGGGGCCCGCCCCGCCATACTCCGGCGCATTGCGATGCAGGACGTGCCCACCGTCGCACCCCCGCTGACGCTGTTCCAGCGCGACGATTGCCATTTGTGCGACCTGGCGCTGGAGGTGCTCGCGCTGGCGCGCGCACCGGAGTTCGAGAGCGTGTTCATCGACGACAACGATGCGCTGGAGTCGCGCTACGGGGTGCGCGTGCCGGTGCTGCGCGACGAGACGCGCGGGATTGAACTGGACTGGCCGTTCGACGTCGCGGCGGTGTCGCGGTTTCTTGCGGACGCGTAGTCGTTCTTGCGGGCGCGTAGTCGACTTTTTTTGAATCAGGCTTAACCGACGCGTTGCACGTTACCCGTCATCCCGGCGAAGGCCGGGATCCAGGCCCGCATCGTTCGGGCACTCTCGCGTCGGTGGCCCACTCCACCGTCATTCCAGCGAAAGCTGGAATCCATCTTGATCTTGCCGCTGCCGCTGCCGTGGCCGTGGCCGTGGCCGTTGCCGTTGCCGTTGCTCTTGCTCGTCATTCCCGCGAAGGCGGGAATCCAGGGACTTTCCATGCTTTAGCCGTAGCCCGGCAAAGCAAAGAAGAATCACCCGCCAAGCTTCCGATCGCCTGCGGCGCTCGGGTCACTTTTCTTTGCTCGCACAAAGAAAAGTAACCCAAAGAAAGTGCGTACAAGTCCAACCCAGTCCCACGACCGGAAAGCGAAAGGGCGCGTTCGCGATTCGCCATCCATGGCTCAGCGCTCACCGCCGCACATCCTGTGCGGCGCCCTCCGGGGCTAGCGACGAATAGGCTGTTCAACAGCAACAGCAACAGCAACAGCAACAGCAACAGCAACGCCAACGCCAACGCCAACGCCAACGCCAACGCCAACGGCAACGGCAGGTGGATTCCAGCTTTCGCTGGAAATTACGGCGCGTGCTCCGTAGCCCCTCTCCCGCGTGCGGGAGAGGGGTTGGGGTGAGGGCAGCTCTGTGGACCGGGCAAGCGAAGCGCACCCGGATAACCGGCGCAGCTACGTCCTTCGCGAATGCCTATCCCGATACCGCAACAGGCGAATTACTTCGCCGGCGCGAATACCACCTTCGTGCTCACCGCGACTTCGTTCGGGATCAGAGCGGTGTCGGCCCAGTCGCCGCCGCCGACGCCGAAGTCCAGTCGCTTCACCGTCGCCTTGCCACTCAGCACCGGCTGCGCGCCGGGGGTCCAGGTGAAGGTCAGCGTCACCGGCTTGGCGACGCCGCGCAGGGTCAGCGTGCCGTCGGCGGCGTACTGGTTGCCGCCGAGGCTGCGGAACTTCGTCGCGGTGTAGCGCGCCTGCGGGAACTTGGCGATCGAGAAGAAATCCGCGCCGCGAAGCGTGTCGTCGCGATCGCTGTTGGCGGTGCTGGCGCCGGCGAGCGGAATGGCCACGTCGAGTTTGGAGGTCGCCAGCTTCGCCGGATCGAAGCTCAGCTTCGTCGCGAAGCCCGGGATCTTGCCGGTGAACACTTCGCCTTCGTACTTGCTCGCGAAGGTCAGCGACGAGCCTGCGGCCTGCACGTAATCGGCGGCGAAGGCGGGAAGGGCGAACGCGGCCAGCGCGGTCGCCAGCAGGGCGGGCGCCAGCAGGACGGGCTTGGTAGACATCAATGGATCTCCGGAACGGGGGACGGATCGGGGGAGGCCGCGCGACGACGACGCGGCAGCATGCGCGCGAGCGTGTCGTCGTGCTGGAACAGGTGGTGGTAGAACGCCGCCGCCGCGTGCACCGCGACCAGTGCGATCAGCGCCCAGAACAGCCATTCGTGCGTGTCGCGCATGACCGGCGCCAGCGCCTGGCTCGGATCGGCGAGCTTGGGCACCTTGAACTGGCCGAACCAGCGCAGCGGACGCAGGCCGCTCAGCGAGTCGTAGATCCAGCCCGACAACGGCACGGCGAAGGTCAGCACGTACAACAGCACGTGCGTGACCGTCGCCACGCGTTCCTGCACGCGCGGCGTGCCGGCCACCGGTTTCGGCGCGCCGGCGAACCAGCGCCACAGCAGTCGCATGACGACGAGCGCGAGCACGGTCAGGCCGAATGACTTGTGCAGGTCGTAGACCCAGAACCAGCGCGGCGACTTGGGCAGTTCGACCATGACCAGGCCGACCACGCCGAGCCCGAGGATCAGCAGCACGATCAGCCAATGCAGCAGCTGGCTGACGGGACCCCAACGGTCGGCGGAATTTCTCAACATCATGGCGTGGGCTCGGGTTGGGTTTCGGGCGGGGTTTCGGGGTGCGATTCGACGGGCGTTTCCGGCGACCCGGAAGGTTCCGTCGAGTCCGGCGCCTGCTGCGCATCGGTTCCGTTGCGCGCGCGTTCGGCTTCGGCCTCGATGCGAAGTTCGACCTGATCGCCGATGACCGTGGGCCACGCGCTCATGCCGAACGCGCTGCGGTTGAGCGTTGCGGTCGCGGAAAACCCCGCGGTACGGCGGAACGGCGGCAGCGGATGGCGCTTGAGTGCGTTGAAGGTCACATCCATGCACAGCGGCTTCGTGACGCCGCGAAGGGTGAGGTCGCCGCAGACCTTCGCATGGTCGGCGTCGGTCGCTTCGATCTTCGTCGAGACGAAATGCGCGTCAGGATGGCGCTTCGTATCGAGCAGGTTGGTGGCGCGCACCGCGTCGTTCCATTTCGCGTCGCCGAGGTCCAGGCGCTCCAGCGGCACGCGTACGTCCAGACGCGCGCTGGCCCAGTCGTCGCGATCGAACACCAGCGTGCCGGTGCTGCCCGAAACGGTGCCCATCGCCTTCGAAAACCCGGCGTGGTCGATCGCGAACAGCACCCGCGTGTGGACCGGGTCGATCGCGTAGGTCTCGGGCTCGAACGCCTGGGCGGCCGGCACCACGCACAGCGCGGCGAGGGCGAGCCACGCGGCGCGATACGGCGGTCGGAGGGCGGGAGGCTTCCGCGCCGGAGCGGGGCGGTCGGGCATCGGGCTCTCCGGCGTGGACGATGCCGGGATTCTAGGCGCAGCCGGGTGAACAGGGCGGGCGAGTGGCGTAACGAACCGTTGCAGCCGCGAAGGCGGCCCGGGACCGCCGGAAAAGGCCCATTCCCCTTGCCGATCCCGCCCGACCCACGTAAGACGTGCACCTGTAGAGACAGGGGAATTCGATGATCCGTTTGCTGTGGGCGCTGCTGTTGTGCGCCGTGTGCCATGCCGCCTGGTCGGTCGCGTGGGCCAGTCCCGCGATCCCGCGCCCGCGGCAGCTCACGGTCGCCGACGGCCTGCCGTCCAACAGCATCAACGGCATCGCCGAGGACCAGAGCGGCTACCTGTGGATCGCCACCAGCGACGGCCTGGCGCGCTACGACGGCATCACCTTCCGGATCTGGCGCGCCGGCGACGGCCTGCTCGACAACTATCTCTGGTCGGTGCACGTCGACGCGCAGAACCGCATCTGGGTCGGCACCAGCCAGGCGGGCCTGGCGATGCTCGACACCGACCGTCGCACGTTCCGCCATTACGACTCGCACAACACGCCCGGCATCGGCAGCGACAACGTGTGGTCGGTGACGTCCACGCCCGATGGCGCGATCTGGTTCGGCACCGCGTCGGCGGGCCTGCATCGCCTGGATCCCGACGGTCGCGTGCAGCGTTTCGTGCCCCGGCCCGACGACGCGCGCAGCCTGCCGAGCCTGGAAGTGAGCCAGCTGCGCACCACGCCCGATGGCGACCTGTGGATCGCCACGCGCGATGGCGCCGCGCGCTGGAACGGTCGCGACTTCGATCGCGTGCCGCCGTCGACCTTCGGCTCGCCGGTGATCAATTCCATCGGCGTGCAGCCCGACGGCACGCTGTGGTTCGGCACGCCGCGCGGCGTCGGCACGCGCGGGCGCGACGGTCGCTTCGACGCGACGCCTTTCCGCGCGTTGGGCGAAGGCGCGACGGTGCTCGACATCCTCGTGCGCGACCGCGCCGGGCAGTACTGGTTCGACACGCCGCAAGGCATGGGGATCGAGCAGAACGGCCGGCTGCAGAACGTGCCGCTGTTCAGCGCGTCCTCGCAGGGCATCGTGCGTCCGTCGTGGACCTCGTCGCTGGAAGATCGCGAAGGCGGCGTGTGGTTCGGCAGCGCCGGCAACGGCCTGTGGTACCTGCCGGCGAACTGGCGCCAGTTCGCGCTGTATTCGCGGCAGGTGGACGACCCAACGTCGCTGGGCAATGCCGCCGTCCACGGCATCGCGCCCAGCAGCGACGGCAGCATGTGGCTGGTCGGCACCGGCGGCATGCTGGACCGCTTCGATCCGCGCACCGGCGCGGTGACGCACGTCGCGCGCGATTTCAGCGAGGGCTACATCGTCTACTCCGTGCTCGAAGGCCGCGCCGGCTATGTGTGGATGAGCTACCACGACGGCCTGGTGCGACTGGATCCGCGGACGGGACACGCGCGCCGCTGGACGGCGCACGACGAACGCGACCCGGTCCCGAGCGGCAGCAGTTATCTCGCGCAGACGCCAGACGGGCTGGTCTGGACGGCGGGGCAGGGCGGCGAGGTGCAGGCACGAACGGCCGAGGGCGTGCGCATCGAATCGATCGTTCCCGGCGACCTGCGCGGTCCGCCGGAAGGCGGCACGATCCAGCAGATCGGCGTGGGCCCGAACGGCGCGCTGTGGCTGGCGTGGTCGGACGGCCTGTCGCAATGGGATTACACCGCGCGGCGCTTCGTCCCGGTGCCGGGCGCGCCGTCGGGCACGATCCTCAGCTTCGCGCAGGAAGGTCGCGACCGCATGTGGATCGCACGCCTGGGCGTGCTGGAAGCCTATCGCTGGGACGGCGACAAGCTCACGCGCGTGGAACGCCTGGATCGCCTCGCGGGCATGCCTGAGGTCGCGCTCAACGGACTCGCGGTGGATCCCGACGGCGTGGTCTGGGCCACCACCGTGCGCGGTCTGCTGCGCGTGGAGCCCAAGCGCCGCGTCGTGCGCGTGTACGGCGTGCGCGATGGCCTGTCCAACCAGGAATTCCCGAGCCGGCCGGTGATGACGCGCGATCGCGACCGCATCCTGGTCGGTTCGCCCGATGGGCTGGTGATGTTCGCGCCGGCCGACGTGCATCCCTCGGTGGAGCCGCCGCGCCTGCTGGTGCAGAGCGTCGACGTGAGCCGCGCCGACCTGCGCACGCCGCTGGATGCCTCCAAGCCGATCGTGCTCAAGCCTGGCGACCGCGACCTGCGCGTGGTCGCGCGACTGCTGTCGTTCAACGATGCGCGCAACCACGCGTTCCGCTTCCGCCTGCGCGGTTACGACGCCGACTGGGTCGACGTCGACTCGACGGGCGAACGCGTCTATTCGCAGCTCGATCCCGGCGACTACACGCTGCAGATCGTCGCGCGCGCGGCCGACAACATCTGGTCGCCGCCGCAGACGCTGTCCGTCAGCGTGCAACCGCCGTGGTGGCAGACGTGGATCGCGATGACCGCTTTCGCCGGCATCGTCGTCGCGGTGGGCTGGTGGAGCGCCGACGCCTACCGTCGCCGCCTCAAGCGACGCCACGCGTGGCAGTTGTCCGAGCGCGAACGCGAGTTCGCCGAACAGGCCTCGCTCGCCAAGACGCGCTTCCTCGCCACGCTCGGCCATGAAGTGCGCACGCCGATGACGGGCGTGCTGGGCATGAGCGAGCTGCTGCTCGACACGCCGCTGGACGGGCAGCAACGCAGCCACGTCGAGTCGATCCGTCGCGCCGGCCGCCACCTGCTGCGGCTGGTGAACGACGCGCTCGACCTGGCGCGCATCGAATCCGGCCGCCTGGAACTGGCCGACGAGCCGTTCGATCTTCGCGACGTCGTAGACGAGGCGACGACGCTGATGGCGCCGCTGGCCAAGCAGAAGGGCCTGGCGTTCCGCGTCATCGTGGACGACGACGCGCCGGCCGGCATGCGCGGCGACGCGAGCCGCGTGTGCCAGATCCTGCTGAACCTGCTCGCCAACGCGATCAAGTTCACCGAACGCGGCGGCGTCGAACTGCGCGTGGGCGCGCTGTCGCCGCGCGGCGTGCGATTCGAAGTGATCGACACGGGCCCCGGCCTGAGTCGCGAACAGCAGGCGCGCCTGTTCCGCCGCTTCGAACAGGCCGAAGGCGCGCGCACGGCCGCGCGCTACGGCGGCAGCGGGCTGGGCCTGGCGATCTGCCAGGAACTCTCGGCGGAAATGGGCGGCTCGATCGAGCTGGAGAGTGCGCCCGGCGAAGGCGCGCGCTTCATCGTCGTGCTGCCGTTGCCGCACGCGGTCGTGCCCGGAACCCACGACGACGCGCAGGCGCTGCTCGACTCGCGCGGCGGCCCGCTGACGCTGCTGCTGGTGGAAGACGATCCGACGGTGGCCGAGGTGATCTGCGGCCTGCTGCGCGCGCAGGGCCATCGCGTCACGCATGTCTCGCATGCGCTGGCTGCGCTCGCCGAATCGGCGACCGGAACCTTCGACGCGGCGCTGCTCGACCTGGACCTGCCCGGCATGGACGGCCTCGCGCTGGCGTCGCACCTGCGGATGCAGGGCTTCGACCGGCCGCTGCTGGCGATCACCGCCCGCGCCGACGCCGACGCAGAACCGCAGGCAATGGCCTCGGGTTTCCAGGGCTTCCTGCGCAAGCCGGTGACCGGCGCGATGCTGGCCGCGCTGCTGCAGGGCGTTCCGCGGGTGGAGATGGCGTAGGGGTTCCTCACCAGCGCCGACGGCCTCTTCTGCGCCGTCATCCCGGCGGAGGCCGGGACCCAGGCCGTCAGCGTGGGGCGCTCCGCGTTGGGGCACTCCGCCGCGGGCGAGCCATGTCAGCCCTAGCAGCACCGTCATCCCCGCGGAAGCCGGGACCCAGGCCCTCAGCCTTGGGGCACTCCGCGTCGGGCGAGCCATGTCAGCCCTAACAGCACCGTCATCCCGGCGAAAGCCGGGATCCAGGCCCTCAGCGTTCGGGCACTCCAGCACACGTGAACCGCGGCTTCGTCATTCCAGCGAAAGCTGGAATCCATTCTGATGGGCGTGAGATCCGGCAGAGCAACAGTGCAGTTTTTCACTGCACTCGCTGTTGAGCGCCACACCTTCGTTGCCCCTCACCCCAACCCCTCTCCCGGTGGCAGAGGGGCTCAAAGCGGCGCTAGCGGCGCAGCGTCACGCCTCGAACGATCAACGCAAGAACGATCAACGCAAGAACGATCAACGCAAAAAGATCAACGCAAAAAGATCAACGCAAAAAGATCAACGAACGGGCTATCAACGCATTGATCGCCTTACCGCGCGCTCAACTCATGCACCGCCGCGACCAGCGCGGCGACGTGGTCGGGGCTCATGTCGGGCGACATGCCGTGGCCCAGGTTGAAGACGTGGCCTTCGCGGGAGCCGCCGTTGCCCTGCGCGTAATCGTCGAGCGCGCGCCCGACTTCGCGGCGGATCGCGTCGGGCTGGGCGTACAGCGTCACCGGGTCGAGGTTGCCCTGCAGCGCGACCTTGCCACCGGTGCGGCGTGCTGCATCGCCCAGGCCGACGGTCCAGTCGATGCCGACGCCTTCGGCGCCGCTGTCGGCCAACTCTTCCAGGTAAGCGCCATTGCCCTTGCCGAACAGGATCAGCGGGGTTTGTTCCTCACCGCGCGGCAGCGCCTGCGCGATCTTCTTCAGGTAGCGCAGCGAAAACTCGTGATACATCGACGGCGACAGCACGCCGCCCCACGTATCGAACACCTGCAGCGCCTGCGCGCCGGCCTGGCGCTGCGCGTCGAGGTACGCGATGACGGCATCGCTCACTACCTCGAGCAGGCGGTGCATCGCCGCCGGATCGTTCAGCGCCAGCGCCTTCACCTTCGAGAAGTTCTCGCTGCCGCCGCCTTCGATCATGTAGCAGGCCAGCGTCCACGGGCTGCCGGAAAAACCGATCAGCGGCACGGCGTTGTCGAGTTCGCGACGGATCGTGCGCACCGCGTCGGTGACGTAGCGCAGCTCACGGTCCATGTCGGGCACGGCGAGTTTCGCGATGTCCTCGTGCGTACGCACCGGGCGCTCGAACTTCGGGCCTTCGCCTTCGACGAAATACAGCCCCAGGCCCATCGCGTCGGGCACGGTCAGGATGTCGGAGAACAGGATCGCCGCGTCGAGCGGGAAACGGCGCAGCGGTTGCAGCGTCACCTCGCAGGCCAGTTCGGGATTCTTCGCCATGCCCAGGAAGCTGCCGGCCGCGGCGCGCGTGGCGCGGTATTCCGGCAGGTAACGGCCGGCCTGCCGCATCAGCCACACGGGCGTGCGGTCGACGGGCTCGCGCCGCAGGGCGCGCAGGAAACGGTCGTTCTTCGGGGGCGTGGCGGTCATCGGTGATCCTTGCTTTCGGGGGCGCGCGACGCGGGGCATCGGCGGAGCGGCGGGTCGAACGGCCGCCATTATCGCGGCTCGCGCCGTGCCCGCTCGGGGCCGCGCGAACCGGACTGTTTCGGCGGGCGGCTATTTCGGGGCGTCGGCGCCCTGCACGAACATCAGCTGGAAGCCGCGCTTGAGCTGCTGGTCGCGCGCCGACTCCAGCGCGGCCATGGCGCTGGCCTGGTCGAGGAACTGCTCGCGCCGCAGCGTGCTGCGCCCGCCGATCTGGCCGCTTTCGCGCACCAGCGTCCATCCGCCGAGCAGGTCGGGCTGCAGCATGAGCTGGACGAAGCGGGGCGCTTCGCGGCCGTCGGGCCGTTGTTGCAGGAGCAGTCGCATGGCCGGATTGTAACGAGCGCGGGTGTACGAGGCGCCGTCAGCGGCCGCGCAGCACGTCCAGGACCCGCTCGTCCGGCACGCCGGAGACGATCTTCGCCAGCCCCGCGCGTTCCCACAGCACGAAGCGCAGGCCATGGGCCTCGGCCTTCTTGTCCAGGCGCATGCGGTCGAGCAGCGCCTCGGCTTCCAGGCCGGCCGGGATCACCGTCGGCAGGCCCAGCCGCTGCAGCAGCGCCTGCAGGCGATGCGTATCCGACGCGTGCGCCAGACCGAGGGCCGCCGACAGCCGGGCCGCCAGCACCATGCCCACCGCCACCGCCTCGCCGTGGTTCAGCGCGGCGCTGCCGGCGCCGGCGTAGCCCTGCGCGGCCTCGATCGCATGGCCGAAGGTGTGGCCGAAATTGAGCAACGCGCGCTCGCCGTGTTCGTAGGGATCGCGCGACACGACTTCGGCCTTGTACTGGCACGAACGCGCGATGGCCTCCGACAGCGCCGCGTCGTCGCCGGCCAGCAGCGCGTCGGCATGATGTTCCAGCCACGTCAGGAATTCGGCGTCGAAGATCGCGCCGTACTTCACGACTTCCGCCAGTCCCGCGCGCAGCTCGCGTTCGGGCAGCGTGCGCAGCGTGGTGGTGTCGGCGATCACCGCGCGCGGCGGATGGAACGCGCCGACGAGGTTCTTGCCCGCCGGCAGGTCGACGGCGGTCTTGCCGCCAACGGAGGAATCCACCATCGCCAGCAGCGTCGTCGGCAGCTGCACCACGTCGATGCCGCGCATCCAGCACGCCGCGGCGAAACCGGCGAGGTCGCCCACCACGCCGCCGCCGAGCGCGATCACCGTCGCGTCGCGCGTCGCACAGAGCTTCGCCAGCGCGTCGAGCGCCTCGCAGAAACGCGCGAGCGTCTTCTCCTGTTCGCCCGGTGGGATCACGAAGCAGGCGATGGAGAGCGTCGGCCGCGCGGCACGCAGCGTGGCCTCGACGCGGTCGGCGTACAGCGGCGCGACGTTGCCATCGCTGACGATCAGCGCATGGCGTCCGCGCAGCGCATGCGAGAGCAGCGCCGAATCGCCGAGCAGGTTCGGTCCGATGCAGATGTCGTAGCGCGCCTCGCCATCGACCTTGACCGTGCGCATGGTGCTCATGGGAATTCCGGAGTGGGGGACGACGGGCGCGGCGCGGATTCGCCGTCCGCAGCCTCGTCATCCTGAAGTTCGCATTGTCCCGCCGGGGACGATGAAGCCGGCGTGTCGGTCGCGCGCTGCCAGCGCACGTCGAGCTCGCGGGCGAGGAGTTCGGCAGCGGCGGCGCTGTCGTGGGCGTCGGTGTCGAACACCAGGTCGGCCACTTCGGCGTACAGCGGGGCGCGGCGCGTCGAGAGATCGCGCAGCACCTGCTCGCGATCGCCGCGTGCCAGCAGCGGCCGGCTGCGGTCGCGTGCCAGGCGCGCGAGCTGCTGCTCCACGCTCACCACCAGGTGCACGACGAAGCCGCGTTCGCGCATGCGGCGGCGATTGTCCGGATCGAGCACCGCGCCGCCGCCGGTGGACAGCACGATGCCGTCCTGCGCCAGCAACGCGGCGAGCACGGCGCTTTCGCGTGCGCGGAAACCGGCTTCGCCTTCGACCTCGAAAATCGTGTTGATGCTCGTGCCGGCAAGGCGCTCGATCTCGTGGTCGGCATCCACCAGCCGCAGCCCGAAGCGCTCGGCCACGCGGCGCCCGACGCAGGTCTTGCCTGCGCCCATGGGGCCGACGAGGACGAGGTTGGACGCGGGGTTCATCCCGAGGATTCTAAGCGCTGCGTCACCCGACCGGGCGTCGCTGCGCGTCGAGCCGCAGCGTCCGGTCGGCGATGCCGGGCAGCGTGCGCAGCGCCTGCCGGCTCACGCGTTCGAACAGCGCGACGAAGCGGTCGATGTCGGCACCGGACATGCCATGCGCGGCCCGTCGACGCGCCTGCATCGCCTGCTCCTGCTGCCAGCGCCATCGCGGCACGGTCTCGAAGCCCGGCGGCTGCAGGAACAGCAGGCGGTCGATGCGCGACCACAGCGCGGGATAGTCGCGTGCGAGCGCATCGTTGCAGTAACGACGCCACGTGCCGTCGGCATCTTCATCGCGTTCGACGGCGTTGATCGGCTCGCGCAGCGCGGCCTCGTCCTGCGGCGGCGTGCACAGGAACCAGCCTTCGAACAGGACCAGGTCCACCGCCTCGACGCGTCGCCAGCGCGATGGCGGCAGGCGCGTGTCGGCGAGCTTGTCGAAGCGCGGCAGTGCGACGGGCGTGCCCGCGCGCAGCGCGTCGAGCGTGGCGCAGCCCAATGTCACATCGTGCGTGCCCGGCGGCCCACGCGTGGCGAGCAGCGGATGCACGCGTCGCGCCAGGCGCCGGCGTTCGCCACGCCCGAAGTACAGGTCGTCCACCGAAAGCACCGCGACGCGCAGCCCGCGTGAACGCGCCATCGCGGCGAGCTGCGCGGCCAGCGTGGATTTTCCCGAGCCCTGCAGGCCGCAGATGCCGTACACGTTCACGCCCGGCGCCAGCGCATCGGCGAGGAGGTCCGCCACCAGCGCAGCGTCGAATCCGGCGGCGGGGTGCACACGGGGCGGCATCGGCCCACAATAGCGCAATGGACACGCCCGACCTGCTCAACGAAGCCCTCGCCACGTTCGATGCGCTGTTCGACGAAGCGCAACGTGCCGGCGAGCCCGACCGCACCGCGATGACCGTCGCCACCGCCAGCCTCGACGCGCGACCGTCGGCGCGCACGGTGCTGCTCAAGGCGCACGACGCGCGCGGGTTCGTGTTCTACACGCACCTGGACGGGCGCAAGGGCCGCGAACTGCAGGCCAATCCGCACGCCGCGCTGCTGTTCCACTGGCCGCGCGTGCGCGACGGCGTGCAGGTGCGCATCGAAGGGCCGGTGGAAATCGTCAGCGACGAGGAAGCCGACGCGTACTTCGCATCGCGTCCGCGCGGGAGCCAGCTCGGCGCATGGGCGTCGAAGCAGTCCGAAACACTGGAAGCGCGCGAGCAGTTCGAGGAGCGACTCGCGCAGGCAGAACGCGAATTCGAAGGCCGCGACGTGCCGCGTCCGCCGCGCTGGACCGGGTTGCGCGTGAAGCCGGACACGATCGAGTTCTGGTACGGCGCGAATTTCCGCCTGCACGAGCGCCAGGCCTACGAGCGCGACGTCGCCGGCGACTGGCATCGCCGGATGCTCTTCCCATGAGATCGGCGGGCTTGAAGCGCGTCGCCGCAGGACAGGGCGCATGAGCCTCCACGGCGTGCGTCGCGCCGACACGCGGGATCTGGCGTCGTGGATGGCGATGCGGCTGTCGCTGTGGCCCGATGCCGAAGACACCGTCGATGCCTTGCTCGCGCAGCTGGAAGAAGACGATCAGCTCGTGTTGCTCGCGTTCGATGCGGATGGCCGGGCGATCGGGTTTGCCGAAGCGACCCTCCGCCACGACTACGTCAACGGTACGGAAAGCTCGCCGGTCGGCTTCCTCGAAGGCCTGTACGTGGTTCCGCCGGCTCGTCGCAGCGGTGTCGGCCGCGCGCTGGTCGATGCGGTCGAACGGTGGACGCGCGAGCGCGGATGCCAGGAGCTCGCGTCCGATGCATTGATCGACAACACCGCCAGCCACGCCGCGCACGCTGCGTACGGCTTCGAGGAAACCGAGCGCGTGGTGTATTTCCGCAAGGCGCTTGCGGGAGCGGCGCGATGACGCACGGGCCGCGCCGCATCGTCTGCCTCACCGAGGAACCGACCGAAACGCTGTACGCGCTTGGCGAGCAGGATCGCATCGTCGGCATCAGCGGGTTCACCGTGCGCCCGGCGATCGCGCGCAAGGAGAAGCCGAAAGTCAGCGCGTTCACCAGCGCGAAGATCGGCGAGATCCTGAAGCTGCGGCCCGACTTCGTGATCGGCTTTTCCGACATCCAGGCGGAAATCGCCGGCGAGCTGATCCGCCACGGCGTGGAGGTGTGGATCAGCAACCATCGCAGCGTGGACGGCATCATCGATTACGTGCGTCGGCTCGGCGCGCTCGTCGGCGTGGCCGATCGCGCCAACGCGTACGCCGACGAACTGCAGCGCGGTCTGGACGACATCGCCGCGCAGGCCGCGAAACTCCCGCGGCGGCCGAAGGTGTATTTCGAGGAATGGGACGAGCCGCTGATCAGCGGCATCCAGTGGGTCGCCGAGCTGGTACGCATCGCCGGTGGCGACGATGTTTTTCCCGAACGCGCGGCCGAATCGCTGGCGAAACAACGCATCCTCGAGGATCCGTCGGAGGTCGTGCGACGCGCGCCGGACATCATCCTCGGGTCATGGTGCGGCAAGAAGTTCCGCCCCGAGAAAGTAGCCGCACGCCCGGGCTGGGACGCGATCCCCGCGGTGCGCGACGGCGAACTGCACGAGATCAAGTCGCCGATCATCCTGCAGCCGGGACCGGCATCGCTGACCGATGGCGTTGGCGAGATCGCGAGGGTGATTCGGCGCTGGGCGGAGCGGGGCGGGTAGTCGACTGGTCAGACCGGGACGTCGACGGCTGTCGTCATCCCGGCGAAGGCCGGGATCCAGGCTGTCACGTCGTCGGTTCCGCGCATCTGAAGGCCTGATGGCCTGCGTTCCAGCTTTCGCTGGAATGACGCGAAGGTGGTTGACCGGTGAGGGAGTGCCCCGGGCGCTGTGGGCCTGGGTCCCGGCTTTCGCCGGGATGACGGCTTCGGAGATGCTCAGCGGATCCCGAATCCCGAATCACCGCGGATAGAAATCCCGCGAGAACTGCATCTGCGACGTCGCGCCGTTCTCGCGGACGATCTGCACGTCGAAGCGCAGCGTGTCCGGCGGGGACACCTCGACGGTGCCGACGTAATCGAGCAGCGCCTGCGGCGATCCGGGATCGCCGCTGCGCAACTCGCGCATGTCGATGACGTGCTTGCGGCCGCGCAGGTCGCTCGCGGTGGCGACGATCCGCGCCGGAAGCGCGGTTTCCTGCGCGCCTTCGCCCTGCCGCACGCCGATGAGCAGCATCACCGTGTCGTCGTTGCGCGCGATGCCGTACTGGCGCGCGACCGGTTCGCTCAAGGTCGAGGTGGGAATCGCGGACGCGCGGATCGTGACATCGCCGATGCGGCTGACGGCTTCCTGCGACGCAGATGCGCTCGCGGGCGCCGACGGCGGCGCAGGCGGCGCGCTTCCGCCACAGGCGGTCAGCGCGACGGATAGCAGGGACACGACGAGGACGTGGCGGGGGCTGGGAACGTGCATGGTTCGCTCCGGTCAGTCGTTGGCGGCGGACAACTGGCGGCCGCGTTCGGTCGCCGCCGCGATGGCGCGGTCGACCAGTTCGCGGAAGCCGCCCGCCTCGAAGGTTTCGATCGCGGCCTGCGTGGTGCCGCCGGGGGACGTCACCCGCGTGCGCAGCACGTCGGCGGGTTCGTCCTGCTTCACCAGCATCGTCGCGGCGCCGAGCAGCGTCTGCCGGACCAGCGCCCGCGCCGCGTCGGCGGGCAGGCCCTGTGCGATGCCCGCGGCTTGCATCGCCTCGGCGAGCAGGAACACGTAAGCCGGGCCGCTGCCGGATACGGCGGTCACCGCATCCATCGTCGCTTCGTCGTCGATCCAGACCGTCGGGCCGACGGCATCGAGCAGCGCATCCGCGTCCGCGCGTTGCGCATCGTTCGTGCGCGCGTTGGCGAACAGGCCGGTGATGCCGGCCCCTATCAGCGCGGGCGTGTTCGGCATCGCGCGCACGACGGGGAGGTCGCCGCCGAGCCAGCGCTCGAGTTGCGCGGTGGTGATGCCGGCGGCGATCGACACCACCACCGGGCGATGCGCCTGCGCCAGCGGAGCCAGGACCGCGCAGACCTCGCGCATGACCTGCGGCTTCACCGCGAGCACCCAGACGTCCGCGCCCTCGGCCGCGGACGTGGCGTGCTCGGCGCAGGTCACGCCGAAGTCGGCCTGCAGGGCATCGCGCAGGGCGGCGACGGGCTCGGCGACGCGGATGGCGCCGGCCGAGCGGCCGCGTGCGACGAGGCCGCCGATCAGGCTGCGGGCCATGTTGCCGCCGCCGATGAAGGCGACGGTCGGTGTGCGGGGAGCGGAATCGTTCATGCCGGCAGGATACCAACGCGACCGGCGGCCGCCGGGCTACGTGCCCTTGGGCGGCCGCGCGCCGAACAGCGCGGTGCCGATGCGCACCATCGTCGCCCCTTCGGCGATCGCGATGGCGTAGTCGTCGCTCATGCCCATCGACAGCGTGTCGACGGTCGGATACCCGGCGCGCAGCGCATCGAACAGCGCGTGCGTTCGGCGAAAGGCGCCGCGGCGCCGTCCCGGATCCGGATGCGGGGTCGGGATCGCCATCAGCCCGCGCAGGCACAGCCGCGGCTCGGCGGCGATGGCCCGCGCGAGGGCAGGGACGTCGTCGGGCTGGCAGCCGTGCTTGCTGGCCTCGTCGTCGATGTTCACCTGGATCAGCACGTTCAGCGGCGGGCGATCGGCGGGGCGGTGGCGCGCCAGCGCCTCCACGAGCTTGGGGCGGTCGACCGTCTGGACCCAGTCGAACAGGGTCGCGGCGACCGGGGCCTTGTTCGACTGCAGGTGACCGATGAGGTGCCATTCCAGCCCCCGACCGGCGAGTTCGGCGGCCTTGCCGGCCGCCTCCTGGACGTAGTTCTCGCCGAAGGCGCGCTGGCCGGCATCGGCCAGTTCCGCGACGGCGGTCGCATCCTGGGTCTTGCTGACTGCGAGCAGGCGCGGGCCTGGCCTGCCGGCGGCGGCGGCCGCGTTTTGAAGCTGGAGCGTAATGTCCTTCAGGGCGCGCGCGCGCACGTCTCAGTTCCTGACAAAAGTGCTGGAAATGGGGCAAGGGGGCAGGGCTATACTGCCGTCAGGGGAAATTCCGTACCACCGTTTCATTCCAGCTGTGCAGGGGAGCACGAATGGATATCGCCGAACTTCTGGCGTTCTCGGTCAAGAACAAAGCATCCGACCTGCACCTGTCCGCCGGCCTGCCGCCGATGATCCGCGTGGACGGCGACGTTCGCCGCATCAACATCCCGGCGCTGGACCACAAGCAGGTCCACGCGCTGGTGTACGACATCATGTCGGACAAGCAGCGCCGCGATTACGAGGAATTCCTCGAAGTCGACTTCTCGTTCGAGATTCCCGGCCTGGCGCGCTTCCGCGTCAACGCGTTCAACCAGAACCGCGGCGCCGGTGCGGTGTTCCGTACGATTCCGTCAGAAGTGCTCACGCTCGACGACCTGGGCTGCCCGCCGATCTTCCGCGAGCTGATCCAGCAGCCGCAGGGCCTGATCCTGGTGACCGGTCCGACCGGCTCGGGCAAGTCGACCACGCTCGCGGCGATGATCGACCACATCAACAAGAACGAATACGGCCACATCCTCTCCGTCGAGGATCCGATCGAATTCGTGCACACCTCGCAGAAGTGCCTGATCAACCAGCGCGAGGTGCACCGCGACACGCACGGCTTCAACGAGGCGCTGCGCTCGGCGCTGCGCGAAGACCCCGACTACATCCTCGTGGGCGAGTTGCGTGACCTGGAAACCATCCGCCTGGCGCTGACCGCCGCGGAGACCGGCCACCTGGTGTTCGGCACGCTGCACACCTCGTCGGCGGCCAAGACCGTGGACCGAATCATCGACGTGTTCCCCGCCGGCGAGAAGCCGATGGTGCGCTCGATGCTCTCCGAATCGCTGCGTGCGGTGATCTCGCAGTCGCTGCTGAAGAAGGTCGGCGGCGGTCGTACCGCGGCGTGGGAAATCATGGTCGGCATCCCGGCCATCCGTAACCTGATCCGCGAAGACAAGGTCGCGCAGATGTACTCGGCGATCCAGACCGGCCAGAACTACGGAATGATGACGCTCGACCAGCACCTGCAGGACCTCGTCAAGCGCGGCCTGATCCTGCGTCCGCAGGCGAAGGAATACGCGAAGGACAAGCGGTTGTTCGAGTAATTCCGGGATTGGGGAATCGGGATTCGGGATTCGTAAAACCGCGGAGCGGGATCGGGTCGGGACGCAGGGGCGGTCGCTCCAGCCAATCCCGCAGCCCAGATCGCCGGTCGCGGCCAAGGGGAAAAACGCATGAGCACCAACACCACCGGCACCACGCCCGCCACCAACGCCTCCGGCGCCATCGACTTCACCTCGTTCCTGAAGCTGATGGCGCACCAGAAGGCGTCGGACCTGTTCATCACCGCCGGCATGCCGCCGTCGATGAAGGTGCACGGCAAGATCGCGCCGATCACGCCCAACGCCCTGACGCCACAGCAGTCGCGCGACATGGTGCTGAACGTGATGAACCCGCAGCAGCGCGAGGAATTCGAGAAGACGCACGAGTGCAACTTCGCCATCGGCGTCGCCGGCGTCGGCCGCTTCCGCGTGAGCTGCTTCTACCAGCGCAACCAGGTCGGCATGGTGCTTCGCCGCATCGAGACGAAGATCCCGACGGTGGAAGAACTGAACCTCCCGCCGGTGATCAAGACGCTGGCGATGACCAAGCGCGGCATCATCATCTTCGTCGGCGCGACGGGCACGGGTAAGTCCACCTCGCTCGCGGCGATGATCGGCTACCGCAACCTCAACTCGACCGGCCACATCATCACCATCGAGGACCCGATCGAATTCGTGCACAAGCACGAGGGCTGCATCATCACGCAGCGCGAAGTGGGCATCGACACCGACAGCTGGGAAGCGGCGCTGAAGAACACGCTGCGCCAGGCGCCGGACGTGATCATGATCGGCGAGGTGCGCACGCGCGAAGGCATGGACCACGCCATCGCCTTCGCCGAAACCGGCCACCTGGTGCTGTGCACGCTGCACGCCAACAACGCCAACCAGGCGATGGACCGCATCATCAACTTCTTCCCGGAAGACCGCCGCCAGCAGCTGCTGATGGACTTGTCCCTGAACCTGAAGGGCGTGGTCGCGCAGCAGCTGATCCCGACGCCGGACGGCAAGGGCCGCCGCGTGGCGATGGAAATCCTGCTGGGCACGCCGCTGGTGCAGGACTACATCCGCGATGGCGAGATCCACAAGCTCAAGGAAGTGATGAAGGAATCCGTGCAGCTGGGCATGAAGACCTTCGACCAGGCGCTGTTCGAGCTGTACCAGGCCGGCGAGATTTCCTACGAGGACGCGCTGCGCTACGCCGACTCGCAGAACGAAGTGCGCCTGCGCATCAAGCTCGCGCAGGGCGGCGACGCGAAGACGCTCGCCGCCGGCCTCGACGGCGTGGAGCTGGCACAGGTCCGCTGATCCCGGTCTTTCGATCTACGCAGAAGCCCCGCGCAAGCGGGGCTTTTTCGTTATGGCCAGTGACGATGCGGAGCGCCGCGCCTACGTGGATACGCGCGAGGACGCCTGCAGCCACTGCATCAGCTCCGCGATCTCCACCGGCTTGATGAAGTGGCGATCGAAGCCCGCCTCGAGCGCGCGCTTCACGTCGTCGGGCTGGCCGTAGCCGCTGATGGCGATCAGGTGCACCGCGTCGCCGCCCGGCGCATGGCGCACGCGGCGCGCGACCTCGAAGCCGTCGATATCGGGCAGGCCCAGGTCGAGCAGCACGATCTCCGGCCGCCACGCATGGATCAGATCCAGCGCGCCGGTGCCGTCGCGCGCGGTGCGCACCAGCGCGCCCTGGATCTCCAGCAGCACCGCCAGCGAGTCGGCGTAATCTTCGCGATCGTCCACGACCAGGATGCGCCGCGCGACGAGCGAACCGGCGCGCGAGGGCTCATCCGCCGCGGTGTCGTCGACCGCGTCGCGCGAACGCAGCGGCAGCCGGACGATGAATTCCGAACCCTGTCCCGGCCCGTCGCTCTGCGCGCGCACCGTGCCGCCATGCAGCTCGACCAGCTGCTTGACGATGGTGAGGCCCACGCCCAGCCCGCCCTGCGAACGCGCGAGTCCGCGCTCGGCCTGCGCGAAAAGATCGAACACGCGCTCGGTGACTTCGCGCGACATGCCGATGCCGTTGTCGCTCACGCGCAGTTCGGCGTTGCCGTCCTCCACGCCGACGGCCACGCGGATGCGCCCGCCGGGATCGGTGTATTTGACGGCATTGCCGATGAGGTTGAGGGCGATCTGTTCCAGCCGGCCCGGATCGCCGACGACGCGCACCGGCTCGCCCGTGGCGACCAGTTCGAGTTCGTGCCCCTTGCTGCCGATCATCGGCTGCAGGCTCGCCAACGCGTGGTGCGCGACCGACTGCAGGTCGCACGGTTCCTGCCGCAGCGTGATCAGCCCGCGCGTGATGCGCGAGACGTCGAGCAGGTCGTTGACCAGGTCCGTCAGCAGCGTGACCTGCCGGTCGATCAGTGCAGAGCAGCGCGAAGTCGAGACCGCATCGGGGCTGTTCAGCAGCAGGTAGCTCGCGTTGCGGATAGCCGCGATCGGATTGCGCAGTTCGTGCGCGAGCATCGCGAGGAACTCGTCCTTGCGACGCGCGGCATCGCGCAGCGCGGCTTCGCTCTCGCGCAACGCGGCGGCGGTGCGCCGGCGCGCGGTGGCTTCGCTGTCGCGCGAGATGATGATCGCGGCGGTCTGCGTGAGACGCCCGACCAGCTCGATGTGGCGCGGCGTGGCCTCGCACGGGACCGGCCAGTACAGCGCGAACGTGCCGACGAACGTGCCGGCGGCGGTGTGGATCGGGAAGCTCCAGCACGCGCGATAGCCGAAGCGTTCGGCCAGCCATCGCCATGGCTCCCAGCGCGGCTCCTCGTGCACGTCGGAGGTCAACACCGGCGTGCCGGTCGCGGCCGCCAGCCCGCAGGCGAGGGATTCCGGGCCGATCAGGAAGCCGCTCACCTCCTTCGCGTACTCGTTACCCATGCCGACGACGTGGTTGAGCCGCTTGCCCTCCGGATCGACGAGATAGAACGCCGCGCGCACGCCGTCGTCGAGCTCGTGCGTGGCCGTCCGCACGAGGATGCCCAGCGAGGTGGGCAGCGGTTCGCCGTCCATAGCGGCCTGCATCGCTTCCTTCTGCCCGGTCATCCACGCTTCGCGCTCGCGCAGTTCGGCTTCGGTCTGGCTGCGTTCGAGCAGGTCGGCGGCCTGGCGCACGAGGATGTCGAACAGGCGGAACTGGTCCGCCGTGGGCCGGTACGGGCTGCGCCAGTGCGTGGACAGCATGCCGAGCAGGCGCCCGCCGCGCGTGACCAGCGGCGTGGCCTGCACGGCGACCAGGCCGACGCGGCGATACATCGCGAGATCCTCTTCGGACGTGGAAGGATCCGCGGTGACGTCGCTGCACATGAACCGCTCGCCGAGCCGCAGCGCAGACCCTGAACTGCAGGTGGAAGTGGAGCGCACGACGCCCCAGAACTGCTCGGCTTCGGCCGGGAAGCCGCGCGCCACCATCAGCCGCAGCTGCGGCCCGTGCGCGCCCGTTTCGAGCACCTGCAGGCTGCCGAAATCCGAACGCATGATCGCCATCGCCGCATCCACCAGCTTGCGGTAGATGACGCCGCCGTCTTCCTGGCTGATCAGCTCGGCGCTGATCTGGTGCAGCAGCACCGTATCGGCCAGCTGGGTGGCCGTCAGCGGTGCGGCGTCGGTGGACGCCGGCGTGGCCGAGGGGGCGAGCTGCTGCCCGTAGGGTGTGGTCATCGCGTACGCCCTGGGGTTCGCGTGCCTTACGTTACACCCGCCCGCAGAGGCCGGTGTGAGCGCGCACGGCGCTCGCAGCAGGCGCCGCGGGAATCGCGAGCCGGTTTCGTCACGCCGCGCGAATGCTTCGTCGGCGCGGGCGCACCTGCCGCCGCGTGCGTTGACGCGACCCTTCACGCCGATGGCACAAGATGCGTGGATGCACGATCGACAGATTCCGACCGATGGCTGCCACCCATAGCCCGGGGCGGCCAGGCGACCCGGCACGGACGAACGACCTGCGGGTCCAGCTGGCGCTGGATGCCGCGGGCCTGGGAAGTTTCATCTGGTACCCGGCGGACGACCGCGGCGTGCCGGATGCGCGCCTGCTCGCGTTGTTCGGCCTGCCGCCCGGTTCGTCCCTCAGCCTGGCGCGCGCGTTGGCCTCGACGATCCATCCCGACGATCGCGAAACGTTTCGCGATGCCATGGATCGCGCGCTCGACCCGGACGGCACGGGCCTGCTGCAGGAAGACGTCCGCATCGTCCGCCCCGATGGCTCGCAGCGGTGGATCGCCGTCAGCGGGCAGACCTCGTTCGAAGGCGCGCCACCGCAGCCGACGCGCATGGATGGCGTGGCGATGGACATCACCGATCGCAAGCAGGCCGAGGCCGTGCTGCGAGCGAACGCGCGGACGCAGCGTTTCCTGCTCGCGCTGGGCGACGCGCTGCGACCGCTCGCCGATGCGGGCGCGATCATGCGCACGGCGATGGGCATGCTGGCCGAGCACCTGGACGTCAACCGCGGCTACTACGGCGAGGTCGAACACAACGGCACGTATTGCCGCGTGCGCGACAGCTTCAACCGGGGCGTGCAGAGCCTGGACGGGCGCTATCGGCTGGACGATTACAGTTCGTCGAAGATGGACCTGCTGCGCGCGGCGCGAAACCTCGTCATCACCGATGCCGAACACGATGCCGATATCGGGCAGGCCGAGCGCGACCGCTACCTCGCGCTGAGCATCCGCTCGCTGATCAACGTGCCGCTGGTGAAGAACGAGCACTTCATCGCCGTGCTCGGCGTCAGCGACGAGCGCGCCCGCGACTGGAGCGAGGAGGAGATCGAGGTCGTGCGCGAAACCGCCGAGCGCACGTGGGCCGCGGTGGAACGCGCGCGTGCCGAAGCCGCGCTTCGACAGAGCGAGAAGCGCTTCCAGCAGGTCGCACGGAACCTCGATGCGGCGTTCTACGTCGTGGACATGTCGCAGGACCGCATGCACCACCTCAACGACGCGCATCGCCGCCTGTGGCCGATCGAACCGGCGCGGCGACGCGAAGCGTGGTTCCAGCGCGTGCATCCCGACGACGCGCAACGCGTGCGCGCGCTGCACGAGTCGTTCGCGCTGGGTAAATCGTCGGCGTTCGACGCGCAGTACCGCATCGTGCTCGACGACGCCTGCGTGCGCTGGGTGCACGACCGCGCCGTGGTCGGCAGCCGCAACGAGGACGGTCGCGTGCGCACCGTCACCGGCATGATGCAGGACATCACGCAGCAGAAGCACGACGCGCGCCTGCTGCGGCAATCGGAAGAGAAATACCGCCACCTGTTCGACTCGATCGATCAGGGCTTCACGCTGCTCGAGATGATCTTCGATGGCGACCGGGCGGTGGATTACCGCTTCGTGGAGATCAACCCGGCGTTCGAGCGCCAGACCGGCCTGGTGAATGCGCTCGGCCGCACCATGCGCGAGTGCGCATCGGACCACGAGCAGGCCTGGTTCGACACGTACGGTGAAGTCGCACGCACCGGCAAACCACTCCGCTTCCAGCGGCGCGCCGACGCGCTCGATCGCGATTTCGACGTGTACGCCTTCCGCGTCGGCCCGGCCGATGCACCGAAGGTCGCGGTGCTCTTTGCCGACATCACCGATCGCCGCATCATGGAAGATGCGCTGCGCCAGGCCGATCGCCGCAAGGACGAATTCCTGGCGACGCTCGCGCACGAGTTGCGCAACCCGCTCGCGCCGCTGCGCACCGGGCTGGAGCTGCTGCGCCGCTGGAACGTGCGCGAGGATGCCGGTGCGACGCTGGGCATGATGGAGCGACAGGTTCGCCATCTGGTGCGCATGGTGGACGACCTGCTCGACATCAGCCGCATCAGTCGCGGCAAGGTGGAGCTGGATCGGCGTCGCGTCGATCTCGTGCACGAGGTGCGCGTCGCCGCCGAGGCGATGCAGCCGACCTACGAAGCGGAGAACCGCACGTTGTCGATCGACCTGACGCCGTCGCCGCTGATGGTCTGCGCCGATACGACGCGCGTGATGCAGGTGCTCGGAAACCTGCTCAGCAACGCGCTCAAGTTCACGCCGGAAGGCGGGCACATCCGCGTGTCGCTTGCGCGCGAGGGCGACGAAGCGGTGCTGTGCGTGCGCGACGACGGTATCGGCATCGCCGACGACGACCTCGAACAGATCTTCGCCAGCTTCATGCAGGTCGATACTTCGCTCGAACGCGGGCAGAACGGTCTTGGCCTCGGCCTCGCGGTCGCAAAGGAACTCGTGTCGATGCACGGCGGCCGCATCCAGGCGCGCAGCAAGGGCCTGGGCGAAGGCAGCGAATTCATGGTCCGTCTGCCGCTGGACGAAATCCCAGAAACGTTCGAGTTCGAACCTGTTGATGTGTCGGGCGCGCCGCTGGTGATCGAGTGTCCCGACGCGCACGCATGGAGGCGCGTGCTGGTGGTCGACGACAACCGCGCCTCCGCCGACACCCTGGCACTGCTGCTGCGGTTGTCGGGCTTCGAAGTCGCCGTCGCTTACGAGGGCCAGCAGGCGGTCGATCGCGCGAGGGCGTGGCGCCCGGATGCGGTGGTGATGGACATCGGCATGCCCGACCTCAACGGGTTCGAGGCCTGTCGTGCGATGCGCGTCGACGCGGAAGGCCGGCCGTTCGTGGCGATCGCACTGACCGGCTGGGGCGGGGCGGACGCGAAGCAGGCCAGTCGCGATGCCGGTTTCGACCTGCACCTGGTGAAGCCGGCCGAGCCGAGCGCGATCACCGAACTGCTGGAAATGCGGCTGTCTGCGCTGGCGCGGCAGCCGTCCTGACGATCAGAGCTTGCGCCGCCACGCGGGATCCAGCGGCGGCTTGAGCTTCAGGATCTTCTTCTGCGCGGGGCAATCGTCGCGGTGCGCGCCGGGCAGGTAGCCCAGGCTCATCAGGAACTCGTTGGTGATCTCGCCGCCGGTGAAGCGGAAGGTCTTCTTGAACAGCTTGATCCAGCCGGCCTTGTCGCGGCGCTTGCCGGCATCGTCGAGCAGTTGCGCATCGAGCCATTGCGCGAAGCTGCCATGCGATGCGCGCAGCTCGCGGATCACCTTCGCATTGTGGATAGCCGCATCCACCTTCAGGCGATTGCGGATGATGCCCGCATCATTCAACAGGCGCTCGCGATCTCTGTCGCCGTATCTGGCGACCTTGTCCACGTCGAAGCCGCTGTACGCGCGATGGAACCCCTCGCGCTTGCGCAGCATGGTCTCCCAGCTCAGTCCGGCCTGGTTGATCTCGAGGATCAGGCGCTCGAACAGCACGGCTTCGTCGCGCTGCGGGAAGCCGTATTCGGTGTCGTGGTAAGGGCCGTGGAGCGGGTGGCCGGGGGCGGAGTCGCAGTAGCCGGACATTGGATTTCGCTGGTTTGGTGGTGTGGAGGCTGGGCGGTGCGTGGTGCTTGTCGCTTCGCGAAGCGTCGCGTTCGCTTCGCTTGTGGCTTGTGGCTTGTGGCTTGTGGCTTGTGGCTTGTCGCTGTTGCTCTTCGCTCGTCATTCCCGCGAAGGCGGGAATCCAGGGACTTCTCACGCTTAACCGGAATTGCTTTAGACGCGGAAGCCGAACGCTCCAGGCCGTAAGACTGCGGGGAAAGCGTGCAACGTCCCTGGATTCCCGCCTTCGCGGGAATGACGATGAGGTGGGCGGGCGGTCGCGGGAGTGCCCATCCGCACCAGCGCGATGGAGTGCGAGCCGCCTTACTTCCCCGGAGTCGCGAACGCCTGCAACCCCAGCGTCTCCAGCCCCTGCTCGAAACGGATGTCGATCGGGATCTTCGCGTCCTTCAGCCGCGCCAGGTCCGACGCGAGTTCTGGCTTGATCACGCCCATCGTCTCGGTCATGCGCTTGGCTTCGGCGTAATCGCCGTCGCCCTGCACGGTGAGCAGCTTCGCGCTGAGCGCGTTCATCGCCTCGCGCATCTTGTCGAAGTCGACGCGGTAGCGGCCGTCGGCGTCGCGCGTGAACGCGCCGCGCTCGGCGAAGAAGTTGAAGCGCACCATGTTCGCCTTGCCGTGCGCGTCGCTCGCGCCGAAACGCACCGAGCGCAGGATGCCGGCGAGGAAGGTCACGTAGCCGTCCATCAGCTTGCTTTCGTCGAGTTCGCCCTGGCGGCTGAGCGCGTCGATCATGTACAGCCCGAGGATGTCGGCCTTGCCCTCCTCGAAGCTGGAGGAATATTCCTTCAGCGCCTCGTCGACCGTGCCCTTGCCGTCGAGCGTCTTCTTGATGCCCAGGCCATGCGCGACTTCATGGAACATCACGTCCTCGAAGAACGCATCGAACGTGACGTGCTTGAGCTGGTCCTTCGCGATCAGCTGGTTCGCGATCGGCACCAGGATCGCGTCGAACTTCGCGCGCATCACGTTCTCCAGCTGGAGCCGGCGCGTGCCCTTCTTCAGCTGCACTTCCTCGTCGTTGGGCAGGTTGATCGCGATCGTCTTGCCGCCGACGTTCGCATTGCCGCCGTAATAGACGACCTGGTACGCGTTGAGGTCGGCGTCGGAGCCGGGCATTTCCGCCTTGTATTTCGCGTCCACCGGCAGGCCCTTCTGCAGCGCCGGCAGGAAACTCGCGAAGCGCGCGAGCTTCTGGCTCCACTCCACGTCCTTCACCAGCACCAGGCCTTCGTAGGCGGCCTTGTAGCCGAAGAGCTGATCCTCGTAGGTCTCGATCGGGCCGATGACGACGTCGACCGGATTGGTCTTCATGTCCATCCACGCCATGTCGCTGGGACGGAAATCGTCGCTGAGCAGCGCGTCGGCGCGCATGTTCAGGTAATTGCCGAACGACTTGTCGCTGCTGAGCTTCGCCGCTTCGCGCAGCAGCGTCGCGATGCGTTCCAGCTCGGGCTTGTAGGCCACGTGATAGGGCACCGTGACGAGCTTGCCGTTCTCTCGACGCAGCAGGGTGTAGTTGGACGTCTTGTCCGGCAGCTGCGCGGCTTCGAACTCGGCCTTGGTCATGTCGGCCGGATAGAACGGGCCGCCCGGCGGACGCGGGCCGACGCCGTCGATGAAGGGCGTGTCCTCGTTCAGGCGATCCCACGGGCCGAAATTGATCTCCGCCAGCTCGCGCGTCGCCGCATCCGGCGCGCGCGCCAGCAGCGCGGCGCGATCGCCGTCCCAGGACTGCTTCCAGTACAGGTCGTTGGTGACTTCGCTGGCTTCCACCAGCAGCGCGATCATGCGGCGCGTGTTCTCGTCGAAGCGCGAGAGATCGGCCTTCAGCGGCACGACGGCGTAGTCGCCGGCGTGCGCGGCGGCGTAGGACGTCGCGGCGGGCGCTTGCGCGGGCGTGGACGCCGCGGGCGCGGCTTCGGGCGGGTTCGCACGCTGGCAGGCGGCGAGGGCGACGACGGCCAGGCAGGCCAGGACGAGCGGGCGCTGTGTGGAAGACATGACGGCGGCGTTGGGCACGGGGAAAGTCGCCATCGTACGCCGTGCCGCGATGCGGCACGCATCACGCCGGGCGGGCTAGAATGCAGCCATGTCCGTTACGCCCACGCCACTGGCCAACCAGCTGCTGATCGCGCTGCCCGCGCTGGCCGATTCGAACTTCGCGCGCAGCGTGGCGCTGATCTGCCAGCACGACGCCGACGGTGCCATGGGCATCGTCGTGAACCGCGCTTCCGAATACACGCTGGGCGAAGTGCTCGGCCAGATGGGCCTGGAAGGCGGCGACGAAACCATGCGCGCGCAGCCGGTGCTCGCCGGCGGCCCGGTGCATCCCGAACGCGGCTTCGTGCTGCACGACGGCGGCATGCAGTGGGACTCGACCATGGCGATCACCGAGCACCTGTTCCTTACGACCTCGCGCGACATCCTCGAGGCGATGGCGCGCGGCGAAGGCCCCGAGAACGCGATCGTCGCACTCGGCTGCGCCGGCTGGGGTTCGGGCCAGCTGGAACACGAACTGACCGAGAACGACTGGCTCACCGCACCGGCGGACGCCGAGCTGCTGTTCGAGCTGCCGCTGGATGCGCGTTGGCAGGCCGCCGCCGGCCGCATCGGCGTCGATTTCGCGCACCTGGCCGACTACGCCGGTCACGCGTGATGGCGGCCTCGCCCGACAAGCCCGGCATCCGTCGCGACGGCACCGTGCTGGGCTTCGACGTGGGCGCGCGCCGCATCGGCGTCGCCGTCGGCAGCGCGTTCGGGCACGGCGCACGCGCGCTGGCCGTGATCGACGTGCACGGCCACGGCCCGGACTGGGCATCGATCGACCGCCTGCGCAGCGAATGGCGGCCCGACGGCCTGATCGTCGGCGACCCGATGGCGCTGGACGGTGGCGACCAGCCGATCCGCCTGCGCGCGCACGCCTTCGCGCGTGAACTCGCGCAGCGCTACAACCTGCCGGTGGTGCTGGTCGACGAGCGCATGAGTTCGATCGAAGCCGCGCAGCGGTTCGCGTCCGATCGCGCCGAAGGCCGCAAACGTCGCCGCGACGCCGAAGCGCTCGACGCCGTCGCCGCCGCGGTCATCATCGAACGCTGGCTCGCGTCGCCCGACGACGCGCTCGACCTTTCCGATCTTCCCGATTCCACGAAATCGAACCGGCCGACGCCGCCTCCGACCGCATGAACAACACGCACCTTCCGCGCCATCTGCTCACGCTCGATGGCCTGCCTTACGACGCGCTCGATGCGCTACTCACGCGCGCGCAGGCCTTCGCCGACGGCCATTACGACCGTCGTGCGCTCGACGGCATCGCGGTGTGCACGCTGTTCTTCGAACCGTCCACGCGCACGCGCATGAGCTTCACGCTCGCTGCGCAGCGCCTGGGCGCGGACGTGCTGAACTTCGACGCGTCCACCTCGTCCACGCGCAAAGGCGAAACCGCGCTGGACACGCTGAAGAACCTCGAAGCGATGGGCGTGCGCGGCTTCGTCATCCGCCATCACGAAGATGGCGCGGTGGCCGCGCTCTCGCAGCACGTCGAGCACGGGACCGCGCTGGTCAATGCCGGCGACGGCCGCAGCGCGCATCCGACGCAGGGCCTGCTCGACATGCTCACGCTGCGGCAGGCGAAGGGGCACGACTTCTCGAAGCTGAAGGTCGCGATCGTCGGCGACGTGAAGCATTCGCGCGTCGCGCGTTCGGACCTGCAGGCGCTGCGCACGCTCGGCACCGGCGAGATCCGCGTGTGCGGCCCGGCCTCGCTGCTGCCGGACGATGGCACGCTCGACGGTTGCGTCGTCTCGCACGATCTCGATGCCGCACTGGACGGCGTGGACGCGGCGATGATGCTGCGCCTGCAACGCGAACGCATGGAAGAAGGTCTGGTCGCCTCGCTCGACGACTACCACCGCGAGTTCGGTCTCACCGCGCAACGCCTCACGCGCGCCGCGCCCGATGCGGTCGTGATGCATCCGGGCCCGATCAACCGCGGCGTGGAAATCACCGACGAAGTGGCCGACGGTCCGCAGTCGCTTATCCTGCGCCAGGTGAGCAACGGCGTCGCCGTGCGCATGGCGGTGCTGGAGGCGTTGCTGCGCGGGTGAGGCCCGTCATCCCGGCGAAAGCGGGGACCCGGGCCGGGTGCGTCGGCGCACTGTCTCAGCGGCGAACCGTTATTTCGTCATTCCAGCGAAGGCTGGAATCGATGTTGATCTTCGCTAATCCGCGGCCTGCGCCTCACGCATGAATTGCGGGTGCGTGCGACAGCGAGCCGGCCGGCCCTCACCCCAACCCCTCTCCCGCAGGCGGGAGAGGGGCTCAGGAATCCGGCATCAGAACAATCCGCCCTTACGCTGCTGCGCGAACGCCCAGGTCCACAGGTCCGGGGTGGCATACGCGGCGTCCCAGCTGTTGTGGCCGAGCTCGGCGAACTCGGTGTAGCGCACGTTGCCGCCCACGTTGCGCAGCGCTTCGACGAAGTGCCGCGACTGGTCCGGAGTCACGACGTCGTCCTTCCCGCCGTGGAAGGCCCACACCGGCAGCTTCTGCAGTTTCTGTGCGGCCGCGAGGAAGGGATCGGGCGCCAGCGCCACGCCCTCGACCTGCAGGTGTTCCTTCAGCGCCGGCGGCTGGGTGATGCCGCCGCAGACCGGCACCAGCGCGGCAAAGCGGCGCGGTTCCATGATCGCCAGTTCCAGTACGCCGTAGCCGCCGCGCGACATGCCGGTGAGCACGATGCGGTCCTCGTCGCCGTCGAATTCGTCGATCGCCGCATCCAGCGCAGCCAGCGCGACGCGCGCCTGCGTGCCGGTCCATGACGTGCCATCCGGCGACTGCGGGAAGACGACGATGGCGGGGAACGTCTCCGCGTGTTCGCGCACGAACGGGCCGAGGCCGACGTCGACCTGGCGCTGGTTGTCGGTGCCGCGCTCGCCGGAGCCGTGCAGGAACAGCACGGTCGCCGGATGCTTCCCGCCGGCCTGTCGCGACGGCACGAAGACCTGGTAGCGATGGCTGCCGCCGTCGACCACGACGCTGCGTTCGACGAACCGGCCCGGCGGCACCTCGCGCGGTGTGGTCGCGCAGGCGGCGAGTGCGAGCGCCAGGGCGACGACGGCGAGGCGGGTCAGAAGGGAAAACGCGGAACGCGGAAACGAAGGCATGGACAGGCTCCTGGCATCGGCCCGCATGATTGGCGCAGCCGCGGCGCATCGCAATGGCGTGCGTCGCAGATCGCGACGCGGGTCCGCATCGGGCGCCTCAGCGCAGCAGGATGATCGTGGCCAACCCGAGGAAGGTGAAAAAGCCCATGACGTCGGTCACCGTCGTCAGGAAGATGCCGGACGCGAGCGCGGGGTCGTAGCCGAAGCGCCGGATCGTCACCGGCACCAGCACGCCGGCCACCGCCGCGAACAGCAGGTTCGCCGTCAGCGCGGTCGCGATGACTATCGACAACCCGACGCTGTGGAACCACAGCAGCACGATCAGGCCGAGCAGGGTGCCCAGCACCACGCCGTTGAGCAGCGCGACGCGCGCTTCCTTCCACAGCAGCGTGCGCACGTTCGCCGCGCCGACCTGGCCCAGCGCAAGGCCGCGCACCATCAGCGCCAGCACCTGCGTGCCGGCGTTGCCGCCCATGCCGGCGACGATGGGCATCAGCACGGCCAGCGCGACCAGCTTGTCGATGGTGTCGGCGAATTCGCCGACGACGCTCGCCGCCAGGAAGGCGGTGCCGAGATTGATCGACAGCCAGATCAGTCGGCGACGCATCGCGCGCCAGACCGGGCTGAACAGGTCCTCGTCCTCGTCCAGGCCCGCGGCGCTCAGCGCCTGGTGCTCGGCCTGGTTGCGGATGATGTCGACGACGTCGTCGATGGTGATGCGGCCGAGCAGGATGTTGTTGTCGTCGACCACCGGCGCGCTGAGCCAGTCGTGGTCGGAGAACTTGCGCGCGACCTCGTTGGCCGATTCCTCGACGTCGATCGCCGGCTGTTCGTCGTCGATCAGCTTGTTGATCGGCGTGCCGGGCTCGTGCGTCAGCAGCGCCGCCAGCGCGATGCGGCCCAGGTACTGGTGGCGCCGGCTGACCACGTACAGGTGGTCGGTGTGCTCGGGCAGTTCGCCGCGCAGGCGCAGGTAACGCAGTACCACGTCGATGGTGGTGTCGGTGCGCACCGTCACCACGTCGGGGTTCATCAGTCGGCCGGCGGTGTCCTCCGGGTACGACAGCACCTGCTCGAGCCGCTCGCGGTTCTCGCGGTCCATCGACTTGAGGACTTCGTCGATGACGGTATCGGGCAGGTCCTCGACGAGGTCGGCGAGGTCGTCGATGTCGAGGTCTTCGACCGCGGCGATGATCTCGTCCGGGTCCATCTCGGCCAGCAGGCCTTCGCGCACGTCGTCGCCGACGTGCACCAGCACCTCGCCGTCGTCCTCCGCATCGACCAGCCCCCACACCACCGTGCGCTTGCCCGGCGGGAGCGATTCGAGGAGGTTGCCGATCTCGGCGGGGGAGAGCGTGTTGACCAGCCGGCGCACGGGGCCAAGGCGGCCGCTGTCCAGTGCATCGGAAAGCAGGCGCAGTTGGCGCGCGGTCTTGTCGTGGCGGACGGCTTCGGCCATGCGGGGCTTCCCGGGCTTCGTGAGAAGCGTGGTCGCGTCGGGCCGCTCGGGCACGACAGGGTCAGGTGTTCATCGCGACATTATCGCCCCGAACGCCGGGGATGCCCACCCCTTCGCGCGCATCGCCGATGCGGCATCACGCCACGACGGGTGCGTTCTCCGCGATCCATTCCTCGATGCCGGCGCGGTCGCGCGCGCGCAGCAGGGCAGGGGCGCGCGACTGCAGTTGCGCGAGGTCGCAATGGCGGATCGTGCGGCGCAGTTCCAGCAGCGTGGCCGGGTGCAGGCTGAATTCCATCAGCCCCAGCGCGAGCAGCATCGGTGCGAAGTGCGAATCGCCGGCCATCTCGCCGCACACCGCCACCGGCTTGTCGCGCTTGCGGGCCAGCTGGATGACGTCGCGCACCAGCCGGATCACCGCAGGATGCAGCGGCGTATAGAGGCTCGTCAGCGCCTCGTTGTTGCGGTCGGCCGCGAGCAGGTACTGCACCAGGTCGTTGGTACCGATCGACAGGAAGTCCACGCTGCCGATGAACGCCGGCAGCGCGATCGCGGCCGCCGGCACTTCGATCATCGCGCCGAGCGGGATGTTGTCGGCGATCGCGTGGCCCTGTTCGCGAAGTTCCAGCGTGACGCGCTTGAGCGTGGCGCGCACCTGGCGCACTTCCTCGCGCGTGGAGATCATCGGCAGCAGGATCCGCAGCGGCCCGTAGCCGGACGCACGCACCAGTGCGCGCAGCTGCGCTTCCAGCAGGCCCGCGCGCGCGAGCGACAGGCGCACGCCGCGCAGGCCGAGCGCGGGGTTGGGTTCGTCGCGAAGCGCCAGCCCCGTGCGGTCCGCCTTGTCGGCGCCGAGGTCGAGCGTGCGGATCGTCACGGCGCGACCGGTCATGCCGAGCACGACGTCGCGGTAGACGCGGAACTGCTCTTCCTCGTCCGGCAGTTCATTGCGCTGCAGGAACAGGAATTCGGTGCGGTACAGGCCCACGCCGGCCGCGCCGAGCGCATGCGCCTCGGCGACGTCGTCGCGCGATTCGGCATTGGCGTAGAGCTTGATGTCGACGCCGTCTATCGTGCGCGTCGGTTCGCGGCGCAGGCGATGCAATTGCTTGCGTTCGCGCGCCAACTCGCGGACGCGGCCGCGATGCGCGCGCAGGTCGTTCGCGTCGGGCTCGAGGATGACGTTGCCGGTGGCACCATCCACCGCGAGCACGTCGCCGTCGTTGATCCGCTGCAGCGCGCCTTCGGCACCGACGACCAGTGGCAGGTGCAGGCTGCGAGCGAGGATCGCGCTGTGCGACAGGATGCTGCCGGTGGTCGTGACGATCGCCATCACCCCCTGCGCCTGCAGTTGCGCGATTTCCGCCGGCGCGACGTTGTCCGTCACCAGGATCTCGCCCGCGACGCCGGGCATGCCCGCATCGTGGCGGTGCAGCGCGGCGTGGATGCGGCCGATCACCTGGTCGATGTCGTCCACGCGGCTGCGGAAATAGGCGTCGTCCATCGTCTGGAAGACCGAGGCGATGCGATCGCGTTGCAGGCGCAGCGCGTAGTCGGCCGAATAGCGACCGGTGCGGATCAGTTCGTCCAGTCCCTGCAGCAGTTCGGGGTCGTCCAGCAGCAGGCTGTGCAGGTCGAGGAATTCGCCGACTTCGTGCGCGAGCGCGCCGTGCAGGCGTTCGCGCAGGGCGAACATCTCTTCGCGCACGGTGGCGATGGCCGCGTGCAGGCGGACGATCTCGCCCTCCACGCGCTTGGCTGGGATGTGTTCCTCGACGACTTCCAGTACATGCGGCAGGCGGACGCGTGCGCGGCCGAGCGCGCTTCCGCGCGAGGCCCCGTGACCGACGAACGTCTGCCTCATCCGCGCCTCAGCTGTCTTCGTCGAAACGGCGTTCGAACAACGACACGACCGCCTGCGCGGCGTGCTCCTCGTCGTCGCCTTCCACGCGCAGGCGCACCTGCGTGCCCTGGCCGGCGGCGAGCAGCATCACGCCCATGATGCTCTTGGCATTCACCTCGCGGCCCTTGGCCGTGAGCGTGGCGCTGCTGCGATAGCCCGACAGCGTCTGCACGAGCTTGGCCGTGGCCCGCGCATGCAGGCCGAGTCGATTGCTGACGGTCAGTTCGTGCTCGATCATCGTCGCGTCCTCCGGGCCCGTTGCCGGTCCCGCGTGTGTGTTGCTCCAGTCATGCTTCTTCCAGCTGTTTCGCGCCCGACCGGCGTCAGGCTTCGTCCAGGATCACGCCGTTGCGCGCGCCGGCGGCGGCGACCGCCGGCAGTTCGTCCAGGCCCAGGTCGGCGTAGTTCATCACCCGCAGCAGCATCGGCAGACTCACCGCCGATACCCGCCGCACCGGCGTACCCAGCCGCGCGACCTTGGCCGCGAGATTGCTGGGCGTGGCGCCGTAGAGATCGGTCAGCACCAGCACGCCGTCGCCCGCATCCACGCGGCGCAATGCCGCGCTGGCCTGCGGCAGCAGGGCGTCCGGGTCGCCTTCGAACGGCACCTCGAGTGCTTCGGTCCGCAGCGGCAACTGGCTCAGCAACCGGCGCGCCACCGCGACCAGCGCGGTGCCGATGCCTTCGTGGGTGATGAGGAGGATGCCGACGGCCATGGCGTCAACTTAACAGGTCCGGGTGACGGGCCGAAAGCCGGAAACAGGCCGTCTTGCGACTTCCGCGATGCTCGCCCCGCAAAGGTCCCGGAGTCGTGTTGAAGACGGTCACGAATCCGCAGCGCCGGATACGAGAACGGCCCGCGGGTGCGGGCCGTTCGGGGGGGATGTCCCCGTGCGATCAGGTGCGCGGCGGAGTGGTGCTGTCCTGCGGCGTGGTCTGGTCGGCCGGTGGCGTCGTGCCTTCGGTGGGCGGCGGGGTGGTGGCCGGCGGTGTAGTCGTATCCGTCGGGGTCGTCGTATCCGTCGGCGGCATCGTGCTGTCGGTCGGCGGCGTGGTGGTGTCCGCAGGCGGCGTGGTCGTGTCGGCCGGCGGCGTGGTGGTATCGGCCGGTGGCGTTTCGGTGGCCGGCGGGACGACGTCGGTTTCGTGCTTCTGGCAACCGGCCAACGCCAGCGTCGAGGACACGAGGATCAGCGCAAGGGCGCCGGTGAGTCGATGGGTGTTCATTCGGTTGGTGCTCCTTTGGTCTCAGGGGGAACGGCTTGTCGATGGGGTCTTGTCGTTGGGGCCCTGCGCGAGACGCGCGCGGATCATCGCGGCGTCGAGGTATCGGTGCGCTGGTGGCCCGCTGCGTATTCGGCTTCCGACACCTGCCCGTCGCCGTCGCGATCGACCTGCGCGTAATGGCTGGTCAGTCGTGCGTCGGCCGCGGCTTCGTCCTTGCTCACCTTGCCGTCGGCGTTGACGTCGAGGTCGGAGAAGCTGAGCGTGCGCGGGGTCGTGTCGGTGGTACTGCCGGTCGGTGGCGACGTGGGCGTCGGCGGTTCGGTCCGCTGTGCGAGGGCAGGGGAAGCGAACGCGACGGCCATCGCGATCAGGACCGTTCGTGTCACGGTGGACTTTCGCATTGCACTCTCCTGCGGATGAGCGCCGTCGATCAGCGCAACCCGACCGTAGCCTTGGCACCGCAAGGCGCGTGCAAGCGTGATGCGAAAATTTCGTGAGGCGTGCTCATGCGAAGGCACGAGTCAGGACGCATTCACCGCGATGAGGCCGCCTTCGTTGCGGTGCCGTGAAGACGACTGGAAGCCGGTGAAGATCGCGCGCCGATCAATCCAGCTCGCGATGATGCACGGCGACCTCGTCCCAGCCCTGCTCGCGCGCGTGCTCGGCGAAGCGTTCGGCCAGATACACCGAACGATGGCGACCGCCGGTGCAGCCGAAGGCGATCGTCGCGTAGCTGCGCGTGCTGTCCACGTGCAGGCGCGGCAGCCACGTGTCGAGGAACGTGCGGATCTGCTCGAAGAACAGGTTCACGTCGGCCTGCGATTCCAGGTATTCGCGGATCGCCGCATCGCGCCCGGACAACGGGCGCAGCACCGGATCCCAGTGCGGGTTCGGAAGCGCGCGCGCATCGAAGACGAAATCCGCGTCCGGCGGCACGCCGCGACGGTAGGCGAAGGATTCGAACAGCAGCGACATGCCGGTGTCGCCGCCGATGCCGAATTCGGTGAGCACCTGCCGCCGCAGCTGGTGCACGTTGAGGGTGCTGGTGTCGACCACCGCATCGGCGATGGATCGAAGCGGCTTGAGTACCTGCCGCTCCAGCGCGATCGCATCGGCGAGCGACAGCCCGAGATGGCTCAGCGGATGACGACGGCGCGTGTCGGCATAGCGCTTGAGCAGCGCACTTTCGTTCGCGTCGAAGAACACCAGCCGCGGATCCAGCCCGAGCTTGCCGACAGCTGAGAGCCACTCCGGGATGTTGCTCAGGTCGCTGTGGCGGTTTCGCACGTCGATGCTCACCGCCATCTTTGCCGGCGCGCCGTCGTCGGCGCGCATCACGCTGGCGACGAATTGCGGCAGCAGATCGGCGGGCAGGTTGTCGACGCAGAAATAGCCCAGGTCTTCGAACGTGCGCAGTGCGACGGATTTGCCCGAACCGGACATGCCGCTGACGATGACAAGCGTGGAGTTGGGCGTTTCGCTCATGGCGCTGGCAGGCGAAGGGAAGGTGCGCGGTCAGGAATCGCCGCGTTCGAGGAAGTTGCTGTGTCGCGCGATGAACGCCGCCGCCGGGTCCAGCCCCTTCATGCGCAGGCTGTGCAGCCGCGTGGCTGCTTCGGTCAGCACGGCGAGGTTGCGGCCGGGCATGACGGGCAGGGTGATCATCGGCACGTCGAGGTCGAGCACGCGACGCACGCCGCTGTCGCCGGTGAGCCGTTCCATGCCCATCGGCTTGGGTTCGGTCATCGGCCTGCCAAGATGCACGATCAGGCGCAGGTACTTGTTGTTCTTCACCGCGGTGTCGCCGAACATCTGGCGGATGTTGAGCACGCCCAGGCCGCGTACTTCGAGCAGGTCCTGGAGCATTTCCGGGCACGTGCCGTCGAGGACGTCGGGCGCGATCTGCGTGAATTCGGGCGCGTCGTCGGCGACCAGGCGGTGGCCGCGCGTCACCAGTTCCAGCGCGAGTTCGCTCTTGCCCGATCCCGACTCGCCGGTGATCAGCACGCCGATGGAGTAGATCTCCATGAAGACGCCGTGCAACGTCACCCGCGGCGCGAGTGCGCGCGCGAGGTGGTACTGCAGGTGGTTGAGCAGCTCATGCCCGCGTCGCGGCGAGACCCACAGCGGCGTGTTGCTTTCCTCGGCCGCGATGCGCAGGTCTTCCGGGCACGCCTGGTCCTTGCTGATGACCAGCGCGAGCGGGCGGAACTGCATGATCTTCTCGATCGTTTCCCAGCGCAGGCGCGGTTCGAGCGCGTCCAGCCACGCCAGTTCCTCGGTGCCGAGGATCTGCACCTTGTTGGGGTAGATCGCGTTGAGATAGCCGGCCAGCGACGGACGGCGCGCGACGGTGTTGACCGCTTCGAGGATGCGACGGTCGCCGCGTTGCCCGGCCAGCCAGCGCAGGCCGAGACGATCGCGTTGTTGTTCGAACAGTTCCCCTGCGCTGATGCTGGTGCTCATCCGGGCCCTCAGGCGGCGCAGGGAAGGAAATCGGGACCCGAGCCGCCCAGCAGCTGGCGCAGGTGGCCTGCGTCGCGGGCCTTGCGCAGCGCGGCGCGATACTCGGGATCGGCGAAGCGCTCGGCGATCTCCGCCAGGCGCTGCAGTTGCGCATTGACGTCGTGCTCGGGCACGAGCAGCGCGAGTACGAGGTCGACGGGCTTGCCGTCGGCCGCTTCGAAATCGACCGGGTGCTCGACGCGCAGAAACGCCGCACGGCATTCGTCGATGTCGGCCACGCGCGCGTGCGGCACGGCCACGCCGTCGCCGATCGCCGTGCTGGCGCGGCGTTCGCGATCGCGCAGGGCGAGCGAGATCGGCGCGCTGTCCTCGCCATCGGACAGCAGCCACGCCGCTGCGTCGAGCACGCGCAGAAGTGCGGGCGCGCCCTCGGACGCGCCCGCTTCTATCGCGTGGCCATCCAGGATGGCGACACGCGCGCGTGACAACAGATCATGCAGCGGCATGGTGTGGGGTGGCGGGTCTCGGTCAGCCGAAGCTGTTGCTGCGGGCGGCGCTTTCGCCGCGATGATGGTCGACGACCTTGCTGCGGTGTTCGCGAAGCAGGCGGTCGAGCTTGTCGGTGAGCAGGTCGATGGCGGCGTACATGTCCAGCGCCTGCGCGTCGGCCACGAGCGTGCGGCCGGCGAGATTCACGGTGGCCTTTGCGCGGTGGTTGGGTTTCTCAAGGCTCAGCTGGGTGCGGACGTCGAAGGGTTGTTCGCAATGGCGCTCCAGTCGCGAGAGCTTGCTTTCCACGTAGTCCCGCAGGGCGGGCGTGACCTCGATCTGCTGGCCGTAAGTTTCGATGCGCATCGAAGACCTCCTTTACGTCGCGACGGGAAGACAGGATGGCACGCCCGGTGCGTTGCGCAAGGGGCATCCATCCGCAGTTTCGGGCTTGCGCGTCGAACGCTTTGATCCGGCAAGGTTTTGTGATCGCCGCTTTCACGCAACGATCCCGATTTCCTAACCGATCCTTACGCGGTCCTGCGAGGACGGGATGCTCATGGCCTCGCGGTACTTGGCGACGGTGCGGCGCGCGACCGGGACGCCGGTGGCCTTGAGGGTCTCGGCCAGGCGGGCGTCGGAGAGGGGCTTGCGGGGGTTTTCGGCCTCGATGAGGCGGCGGATCATCGCCTGGATGGCCGTGCTCGACGCCTCGCCACCGGCGCCGGTCTCGATACCCGATGCGAAGAACGCGCGCAGCGGCACCGTGCCGCGCGGGGTGCGCGCGTACTTGCGGGCGATCGCGCGCGAGACGGTGGATTCGTGCAGGCCGACCTCCGCCGCGACTTCGCGCAGGGTCAGCGGACGCAGCGCGCTGTCGCCGAACTCCAGGAACGCCGCCTGCTGCTTGATCAGGCAGCGCGCCACCTTGATGAGCGTTTCGCCGCGCGCTTCCAGGCTCTTGAGCAGCCAGCGCGCTTCCTGCAGGTGTCCGCGCAGGTAGCTGGCGTCGGTGCCGCTCGCGTGGCGCAGCATGTTCTCGTAGCCGCGATGGATCGAAATGCGCGGACGCATGCCGTCGGCCAGCGCCACGCGCCACAGGCCGTGCTGTCGCCAGATCACGACGTCCGGTGCGACGTAGGTGTCGCTGGCGATGGCACCGATCTGCGCGCCGGGGCGCGGATCGAGCGAGCGCAGCAACTGCACGGCCGTTTCCGCTTCGACCAGATCGAGCTTGAGTTCGGCCGCCAAACCCGCCACGCCGACGCGCGGCAGGCGTTCCAGCGGGCCATTGGCCAACTGGTGGGCCAATGCGCGCCCCGGCGTCTCCGGCGGCAGCTGTGCGAGCTGCAAACGCAGGCATTCGCCCAGCGTGCGTGCGCCGACGCCCACCGGGTCGAACTGCTGGATCTGGTGCAGCACGGTGGTGAGTTCGTCCTGGCTGCATTCCAGCGAGGACTCGAGCGAGGCGGCGATCGCGTCGAGTGGCTCGCGCAGGTAGCCGTCGTCATCGATGGATTCGATCAGCGCCACGCCGATCGATCGATCGCGTGAGGAGAGCGGGCTGAGGTGCAGCTGCCAGAGCAGGTGATCGTGCAGCGTGTCCGATTCGGCGACCTGTTCGGCGATCGGCGTGTCGTCGTCGCTGTCGGCCGGGCCCACGCGTTCGTACCAGGGCTCGCCGTCGGTGTTCCATTCGGCTTCCGGCGGCAGGTGTTCGGGTTCGGCGCCGTTGGTGGCGCTTTCGCCCGAGGATTCACCGTTGGTGGCCGAACCGTTGGTGACGCTGATGGCCGTTTCCGTCCAGTCGAGCAGCGGATTGCTCTCGACCGCCGCGGCCAGTTCAGCCTCGAGCTCGACCGCAGACAGCTGCAACAGGCGGATTGCCTGACGCAACTGCGGTGTCATCACCAGCTGTTGTCCGAGTGCGGCTTGAAGACGCGGTTTCATTGTCCAATGCCAACGCGACCAGGGGGAACCGACGGCCGCGTGGCTATGGGTGTGCGGTGAAACCGCACCCTTCGACTACATCCTTACAGCCGGAAGGTTTCACCCAGGTAGACGCGACGCACATCGGGGTTCGCAAGCAACGCATCCGGTGCACCCTGCGCCAGAACGCCGCCTTCGTTGAGGATATACGCACGATCGCAAATGCCCAAGGTTTCGCGGACGTTGTGGTCCGTGATCAGGACCCCGATTCCGCGATTCTTGAGATGGCTCACGATCCGCTGGATCTCGCCGACCGAAATCGGGTCCACGCCCGCGAACGGTTCGTCGAGCAGCATCAGGCGCGGCCTTGCCGCCAGTGCGCGTGCGATTTCGACACGACGGCGCTCGCCGCCGGAAAGGCTCGCGCCGATCTGGTCCGCAACGTGGCCGACCTGGAGTTCGTCGAGCAGGCTGTCGAGTTCGCGGTCACGGCCGTTGCGGTCCAGGTCCTCGCGAAGCTCAAGCACCAGGCGGATGTTGTCGGCCACCGACAGCTTGCGGAACACAGACGGCTCCTGCGGCAGGTAGCCGACGCCGTACTTGGCGCGCGCGTACATGGGCTCGGACGTGATGTCCTTGCCGTCGAGCACGATCTGCCCGGCATCGGCGGGCACCAGGCCGACGATCATGTAGAAGCACGTGGTCTTGCCGGCGCCGTTGGGGCCGAGCAGGCCGACCACTTCGCCGGCATCGAGCGTGAGGCCGAAGTCCTTCACCACTTCGCGCGAACGGTAGGCCTTCCGCAGGCCCTGGGCGACCAGCATCAGCCGCCCCCCTGATTCTTCGGAATGATGCGGATCTTCACGCGATCGTTCGTGCCCTGGCCGCCGCCCTGCACCTGGCCGGTCCTCATGTTGTAGACCACGCGCTCGCCGGCGATCGAGCCCGACGGCTGGCGGATGTTCACGCTGCCGGTGAAGACGACGATCTCGGTCTTGAGGTCGTAATCGACTTTCTTGGCGACGGCGTCCATCTGCTTGCCGTCGTCGAGTTCCTGCTTGAGGGTGACCGGCGAGCCGGTCAGCACCACGCGCACCGGATCGCCGTTGGCCGAGGTGATCACGGCCTGGTCGGCGCGGATCTCCAGCGTGCCCTGCGTGATGATCACGCCGCCGCTGAGCACCGTCGGACGGCTGTCGTCCATCGAGTAGTCGCTCTTGCCGGCGTCGATGTCCATCGGCTTGCTGCGATCGGACGTGCGCGCGAACACCGTCGCCGGCATGAGGGCCAGTGCCAGCAGCACAGCGCTAAGGGGCAGCACGTTCATATCGGGCCTTGACGTCGTTCTTGAGGGTGATGCGCTTGGCATCGAGGTCGGCATCCAGGCCGCGGCCGTTCAGTATAAGGCCGGGCTGCGTGAGGGTTACCTGCGAGGCCGTGGTGGCGCGGCGCGCATCGGGGAAGACGTTCAGTTCCTCGGTGACGATCTTGATCGGCTTGCCGTCAGCATTCGCGCTCTGGGCGCGCACGCCACCGAGCAGACGCACCTCGTCCGCCTTCGCGCTGACCCAGCCGCTCTGGGAGTTGATCGTCCACGCCGAGGCCTGGCCGCCTTCACGCGGCGGGATCTGGAATTCGGGCGTGGCGATCTGCATCGTCCGCACGTCCGGATCGCGCTCCAGCTTCGGCGCCACGACGGTGAAGGACTCGCGTCCGCCCTCGTCGAGCACCGTGGCCTGGAAGTCGTGCAGCACGTAGTCGGGACGCTTGCCGACGGGGCCCGTCGCGGTGCCGCGGTCGCGTTGCTGCCACATCATCCAGCCGCTGAGCAGGGCGCCGCACAGCAGCGCCAGCGTCCCGATGGCGCGCCAGTTCATCGCGCTCCACTTCATGCGTTGCCTTCCACACGCACGCCTTCCACGCGCAGCAGGTCGGCGAGCAGGCGCTCGGCGTGGCCCTGGGCGGCGAGCAGCAGGTCGCAGAACTCGCGAACGGCGCCATGGCCGGCGCGCGCGGTCGTGCGCCAGTGCACGCGTTCGGCGACCCAGCGGTGCGCGTCGGCCGGCGCGACGGCGAAGCCGGTCTGCAGCATCACGCGCAGGTCGGCGAGGTCGTCGCCCATGAAGGACACCTGTTCCATGCCGATGCCCAGACGCGCGGCGATGTCCTGCACGCACGCCAGCTTGTCCTTCACGCCCACGTGTACCTCGTCGATGCCCAGGTCGGCGCCGCGGCGTTTCGCGATGGGACCGCCGCGCGCGGTGATGAAGGCCACGGCGATGCCGACCTTGCCCAGCAGCGTCAGGCCTTGGCCGTCGTGCACGTGGAAGGCCTTCAGTTCGCTGCCCTCTCCATCGAAGTACAACCGCCCGTCGGTCAACGTGCCGTCGACGTCGAAGCACGCGAGCCGCACGCGCGTGGCGCGTTCGCGGATGTCGGCGGGATAGTCGTTGAGGTGGCTGTAGGGCATGGGGCTCTTAGACCACCCTTGCGCGCAACAGGTCATGAATGTTGAGGGCGCCGACCACACGTCCTTCATCGTCCACGACCAGCAGGCCGCTGATCTTGTGCGCTTCCATCAGTTGCGCCGCTTCCACGGCCATCGCGTCGCTGCCGATGGTCTTGGGCGAACGCGTCATCACCTCGACGATGCGCGTGTTCCGCAGGTCGAGGCGATCGTCGTCGAGCGTGCGGCGAAGGTCGCCGTCGGTGTAGAGGCCGAGCAGGCGATCGTTCTCGTCGACCACCGCGGTCATGCCCAGGCGCTTGCGGCTCATCTCGACCAGCGCTTCGCTGACGCTGGCATCGGCGCCCACGCGCGGAACGCTGTCACCCGAATGCATGATGTCGGCGATGTGCAGCAGCAGGCGGCGGCCGAGCGAACCGGCCGGGTGCGAACGCGCGAAATCGTCGGCGGTGAAACCGCGCGCGTCGAGCAGCGCGACCGCGAGCGCATCGCCCATCGCGAGCGAAGCGGTGGTGCTGGAGGTCGGCGCCAGCGCGAGCGGGCACGCTTCGGCGTGGACGCTCACGTCCAGATGCACGTCGGCTTCGCGCGCGAGCGAGGAATTCGGCCGGCCTGTCATCGCGATGAGCTTGTTGCCCTGGCGCTTGAGTACCGGCAGCAGCATCAGCACTTCGTCGCTTTCGCCCGAGTAGGACAGCGCCAGGACGACGTCGACGTCGGTGATCATGCCCAGGTCGCCATGCCCGGCTTCGCCCGGATGCACGTAGAACGCCGGGGTGCCGGTGGACGCCAGGGTCGCGGCGATCTTCCGGGCGATGTGTCCCGACTTGCCCATCCCGGTGCAGACCACCCGCCCCTGCGAGGCGAGGATCAGGCGGCAGGCGGCGCTGAAGTCGCCGTCGATGCGCGCGGCGACTTCGGCCAGCGCCTGCGCTTCGATCTCGAAGACGCGGCGTCCGCTCGCGGCGAGCGTGGCCGGGTCGTCGGCGTAGGTCGACGCGTGGAGGGGCGAGGAACGAGAGGGAACGGGAATGCTGGCCATGGGGCGCGCCATTTCGGACCGGGGGTCTTTCCGCTAGGCTAATCCCTCCATTCTAGGCGGTTGCGCCGGCAAGTGCCCGTCACGGGCGCCCCGACAGCGCCAGGCCGATGGCCACCGCCGGCATGCGCGGCGCGCAGGACGCGCGAAAACCGCACGCTTCCAAGCCCATTCCCCCGAAGCCCAGACTCCAAAGGCCGTCCCTTGAACCCCGACACCATCCGCCAGCTGATCGAACAGGGCCTGCCCGGCGCGCGCGCCGACGTGCAGGGCGACGACGGCGTGCATTTCGAAGCCACCGTCGTGGCCGAAGCCTTCCGCGGCAAGCTGCCGCTGGCCCGCCATCGTCTGGTGTACGCCACGCTCGGCGACCGCATGGGCGGCGAAATCCACGCGCTCGCGCTCAAGACGCTGACGCCGGAAGAAGCAGGACAGGCGTAGTCGGCGATTGGTGGCCGACGATTCGTCGGCCCTCTTGAATCCACGCAGCGCGCGACCCCATCACGAATCACCAATCACGAACCACGTCCCCATGCAAAAGATCGTTGTAGAAGGCGGCGCCGCGCTCAACGGCGATGTGCAGATCTCCGGCGCGAAGAACGCCGTGCTGCCGATCCTGTGCGCAACGCTGCTCGCCGATGGCCCGGTATCGATCACCAACGTGCCGAACCTGCACGACGTGGTGACCACGGCCAAGCTGCTGGGCGAACTCGGCGCCGGCATCACGGTGGATGAGGGGACGCTCGGCCGCGGCCGCGGCATGGTGATCGACCCCACCACCGTCCACAGCCACGTCGCGCCGTATGAGCTGGTCAAGACGATGCGTGCCTCAGTGCTCGTGCTCGGTCCGCTGCTGGCCAAGTACGGCGCGGCGGAAGTCTCGCTGCCGGGCGGCTGCGCGATCGGCTCGCGTCCCGTCGACCAGCACATCAAGGGCCTGCAGGCGCTGGGGGCCGACATCACTGTCGAGAACGGCTACATCAAGGCCCGTCGCGACGGTCGCCTGAAAGGCGCGCGCTTCGTGTTCGACATGGTCACCGTCACCGGCACCGAGAACGTGCTGATGGCCGCCGCGCTAGCCGAAGGTACCAGCGTGCTGGAAAACGCCGCGATGGAGCCGGAGATCGTCGACCTGGCCGACTGCCTCAACGCACTCGGCGCGAACATCGAGCACGCCGGCAGCGGCCGCATCGTCGTGCACGGCGTCGAACGCCTGCACGGCGGAAGCCACCACGTATTGCCCGATCGCATCGAGACCGGCACCTTCCTCGTCGCCGCGGCGATGACCGGCGGCCGCGTGACCGTGCGCAACGCGCGCCCGGACACGCTCGACGCGGTGATCGACAAGCTCAAGCAGGCCGGCGCCGACATCACCGTCGATGGCGATCGCATCACGCTCGACATGGGAGGCCGTCGTCCGAAGTCGGTCGACCTCACCACCGCGCCGCATCCGGCGTTCCCGACCGACATGCAGGCGCAGTTCATGGCGCTCAACTGCATCGCCGAAGGCGTGGGCGTGATCAACGAGACCATCTTCGAAAACCGCTTCATGCACGTGTCGGAACTGCAGCGCCTGGGCGCCGACATCCGCGTGGAAGGCCACACGGCGATCGTGCGCGGCGTGCAGCGCCTCAGCGGCGCGCCGGTGATGGCGACCGACCTCCGCGCGTCGGCGTCGCTGGTGCTCGCGGGCCTGGTCGCCGAAGGCGCGACCACCATCGACCGCATCTACCACCTCGATCGCGGCTACGAGAACATCGAGGAAAAGCTGTCGGGCCTCGGCGCGAACATCCGCCGCATCGCAGGCTGATCCCACGATGGCGCTGATCGATCTCTCGCGAAAGAAATCGGCTCCCTTTACCGCGCGCCGCATGGCGACGCTGGGCTTCTTCGTCACGCTGCTGATCGTCGTCGGCTGGCTGCATTTCACCGGTGCGGCCGCCACGCGCGGCATCGAACGCAAGGACATGGACTGGAACAACGACGGCAACGTCACCATGCGCGAGATGCTGCAGTCCTTCTACGCCGTCACCGTCATCACGACGACCGAAGGGGCGCGCGAGTGCCGCACGTTCGCGTTCCGTGGAAGCGACCAGTCGCTGCGCGTGGACTGCCGGACGGTTCTGAAGGGCGCTGAGGATTGACTCGATCGATCGAGCTCAACGCGTGCGACCTGCATTGGCTCGGTGACGAACGAGGCTGGCCGGACGATCAATGCGCCCACGGCAGCGTCGAGTTGAGGGTGGGCGATGTGGTGCTGGTGGACGCCGGGGACCTGACTCTCAGTGGCGCCGCTTTGCACCTGCTGCGCACGATCGATGCAGATCACAGCCCGGAACACTCCGCCGCTCCAGCCAACCTCCTCTTTCCTTGTTGCGCATTCAATGCGTGGCCCGATGATGTTCACGGCCTGCTACTCGTCGGCTGCCCTAATGGGGTTGACGTCGTCGTCGAGCATCTGGAGGGCGGGAGCGTTCGACTCACACGCGACGAAACTACCCTGCACGTGGCATCAATCGATTGGCGGATGGCAGTTGTCGGCTTCGCCCGGCAAATCGAAGCCTTCTACGCAGCATCGACTCCGAAAATCCCGCCGGGCGACGAGCTTGATCGCAAGGGGTGGGAACTGTTCTGGTCGGAGTGGCGAACGCTTGTAGCTCGGCACTCTCGCGCCTGACAGCCTCGCGATGAAACGAAAAAGCCCCGCAATGCGGGGCTTTTTCATGTCCGGTAACGACGAAGGTCAGCGCACGTTCTGCACCCGCAGGTCGATCGCGTCCTGACCCTTGTCGCGCTGGAGGATGCGCGCCGGCACCGGCATGCCGTCGACCACCCACGCGATGGTTTCCTTGTCGCCCTGCTTGCTGACGACCTTGGTCGCCTGCTTCGACTGGCCGCCGACGGTGATCGCTTCCTTGCCGGCGACGGTGTAGGTGAGGTCCTTGACGCGGCCATCCTCGACCATCCGGTAATGCGTGGTCTTGCCGGCCTGCACGTCGCGCACGATCGCCAGGTTGATCAGCAATGCGTCCATGTCGCCGGCCTGCAGCTTGATCGGGCCGGCGCGTTCGGGCTTCACGTCGCCCGTCCACGTCGCCACGCCCTTGGACCAGTCGTAGGTGGCGTTCTTGTTCTGCTTCTTGGTGAGCACCTGCGAGCTGTCGTTGCCGGACACCGGGCGCCACTGGCCGCCGGTGTCTTCAAAGACGGTCGTCTGGCGCAGGTTCGCCAGCGGGCTGGTCACCGAGAGGCTGTACTTCCAGCGATTGGTGCCGTCGGCGACGAGCGTCATCTTGCCGGCACCCTGCATGCCCATGTAGCTGGCCTGGTAATCGGCGGTAAAGGGCTGGATCGCCAGCGCCGGCGCGCTGACCGCAGCCAGGATCGCCGCTGCAACCAACGGGCGCAGCAGGCGGGTGGTGAAGCGAGCCTTCGTGGGGGCCATCAGGGAGCTCCTTTGTAGTCGACCAGGCGCAGGTCGTAAGTATCCGTGCCGTTTTCGCGCTGCAGGATCCGCACGGGGGTGGGGACGCCTTCCACGACCCACACTACCGTTTCGTCGTTGTTCGAGCCCTGAACGCGGCTCACGCGCATCGCGTTGAATCCCATGCCGTCGACGGTGACTGGTTCCAGATCCTGCGCGACGGTGAAGTTGTGGTCGCGCGCGCGACCGTTGTCGACAAAGCGGTACTGCAGCGCCTTGCCGGGCTGCGCGTCGCGAACGATCGCGAGGTTGATCAGCAGCCCGCTCATGTCGCCGTCCTTCAGCGGCACCGGCACCTGGCGCTTCTTCTTCACATCGCCCGTCCAGCGCGCGGTGCGCGCATTCCAGTCGTAGGTGCCCGTCATCTTGCGGCCAACGAAGATGGCCTTGCGCACCGTGCTCTGGCTCAGCGGCCGATAGACGTCGTTGCCGACGACATCGAACACCGTGCTCTGCTGCGCATTGACGTTGGCCAGGCCCATGAGGCCCTTCGTGCCGCGCATGTCGAGATCGATGCGCCAGTGCGCGGGATTCTCATCGGGCACGACCTGCATGGTCGCTTCGCCCAGCGGCTTGCCTTCGTTGAAGATCTGGTAATTCGCCACGAACGGCTCCAGCGCCGACGCCGGCGCGGAAAACGACGCGAGCACGAGGCAGAGCAGCGGGGCGGTGGTGAGGACGCGGGAGAGGTGCTTCATCGACAGCCAGTACGAGGGAAGGTGCCGTGTCATGCCGATTCCCCGGAAGGCCCGTTAGACGGGGCCGTCGGCGCCGGGGGCACGCAGGGCACCGGCGGAATCTAGGAGGAGCGGCGTAAACAGGGCATGACCGTCCAGGGTCGTGGTGGTTCCCCGTTCAGCCAGCCGGCCCGCGACCGCCAACCGCAGCACCGCGAGCAGCAGCGGGTGCTCCACTTCGAGCACGCGCGCGGCCAGCGCATCGGCGTCATCGCCGGGGCGCACCGGCACGCGTGCCTGCGCGACGACGGTGCCGGCATCGAGTTCGGGAATGACGAAATGTACGCTGGCGCCATGCTCGGGCTCGCCATCGGCAATGGCGCGCGCGTGCGTGCGCAGGCCGGGGTACTTCGGCAGCAGGGAAGGATGGATGTTGAGTAGCCGTCCCTGGAAGCGTTGGACGAACGCATCGCACAGGATGCGCAGGTAGCCGGCGCAGACGATCCAGTCCGGCCGAGTCGCCTCGATCGCATCGCCGAGCGCGGCGTCGAAGGCCTCTCGCGAGGCGTAATCCTTCGGGCTCGCACTCCAGCGCAATGCAGGTTCGACGCGCTCGAGCGCGGCCGCGGATGGCTTGTCGGAAAACACGCCCACGATGTGCGCCGGCAGCGTGCCGGCGTCGATCGCATCGAGGATCGCCTGCAGGTTGCTGCCGCGCCCCGACACCAGCACCGCGATGCGGTCGGGACGCGTCGGCGTCGCGCTCAAGTCCGCGCTCAACCGATGTGGACGCGACTTTCGAGCGACGCGCCCGCGGCGGCCTTCACGACCTGTCCCATCGGGCGATGACGCAGGCCCAGGCGGTCGAGGTCGGCGTTCACCGCGGCGACATCGCCCGGCGCGACGACCAGCACGAAGCCGACGCCGCAATTGAAGGTGCGCCACATCTCTTCGTTCGGCACGGCGCCTTCGCGCTGCAGCCACTCGAACACCGGCGGCAGCACGATCGCCGACGCCTCGATGTCGAGGCCGAGGCCGTCCGGAATCACGCGGATGATGTTTTCGGTCAGGCCGCCGCCGGTGATGTGCGCCATGGCGTGCAGATCGTGCTTGCCGAGCAGTTCGAGCACCGGCTTCACGTACAGCTGCGTCGGGGCCATCAGCGCGTCGATCAGCTTGACGCCGCCGACGTCGAGGTCGGCCGGGCGGCCGGCGCGATCGTAGATCCTGCGCACCAGCGAATAGCCGTTCGAATGCGGGCCGCTGGAGGCGATGCCGATCAGGACGTCGCCCTCGCGCACCTTGGCGCCGTCGAGCAGCTTGGACTTCTCTACCGCGGCGACGCAGAAGCCGGCGAGGTCGTATTCGCCCGGCGGGTACATGTCGGGCATTTCGGCGGTCTCGCCGCCGATGAGCGCGCAACCGGACAGCTCGCAGCCCTTCGCGATGCCGCCCACCACTGCGACCGTGGTATCCACGTCGAGCTTGCCGGTCGCGAAATAATCGAGGAAGAACAGCGGTTCGGCGCCCTGCACGAGGACGTCGTTGACGCACATCGCCACCAGGTCGATGCCGATGGTGTCGTGCCGGTTCAACTGCTGCGCCAGCTTGAGCTTGGTGCCCACGCCGTCGGTGCCCGAAACCAGCACCGGCTCCTTGTACTTGCCCGACAGGTCGAACAGCGCGCCGAACCCGCCGAGCCCGCCCATCACCTCCGGGCGGAAGCTGCGCTTGACCAGCGGCTTGATGCGTTCGACCACCTCGTTGCCCGCGTCGATGTCGACGCCGGCGTCGCGGTAGGTGATCGGAGTGGGGGCGGAGGGGGAACTGGACACGGGCGGCCTCGTCGGTCGCGGGAGATGAAGCGGCGATTTTAACAGTCGTGACGAGCTTGAATGGACGGGCCGGGCCTGCCTGCGGCACCATTTCGGCTGATGACGCACCCAGGTACAGCGATGGTTCGGGCAATCCGCGCGGAAATGCCGCGCACGACGTTCCTCCGGAAGCTCCATTTCCTGATGATGGCCGCCGCCTTGATGGTGGCCAGTTCCGGCGCCTGGGCCCAGCGCGTGGAGGGCGATCGAGCCCGCGCCGAGGGCATCTACGCCACCGAGGTGAAGGTCAACGGGCAGGGCGAGACCGAGCGCAACGGCGCGTTCGCGCGCGGCCTGGCGCAGGTGCTGGGCAAGCTCTCGGGCGACCGCAGCGTCTCGTCCAAGCCCGGCGTCGGCAACGAGCTGCGCCAGGCGAAGATCTACGTGAAGCAGTACGACTACCGCCAGGACGAGGGTGTCGGCCCGACGGGCGCGCCGAGCTTCAACACCCTGCTGGTGATCCAGTACGACGAGGAGGCCGTCAACGACCTCGCCGCCACGCTGGGCATCGCGATCTGGCCGCAGCCGCGGCCCAAGCCGGTGCTATGGCTGGCCATCGACGACGGCAGTGGCCCGCGCCTGGTCGGCCTGCCGCAGGTGAATGCGGCCCGGCCGGCCCTGAACCGTGCGGTCGAGCGGGGCTACAAGCTCGGACTCCCGACCGGCAACGCCGCCGAACAGGCGGCTGTCGGTGCGATCTGGCGCGGCGACAGCGCCGCCGTGGCACGCGCGTCGGCGCGCTATAGCCCGCCGATGCAGCTGATCGGCAAGCTCTACCGCGATACCACCGCCGGCTGGAAGGCCGACTGGACTTTCGTCGATGCCGGCAAGGTGCTGGCGAACTGGTCGCAGACCGGCGCGGACGCCCGCCAGTTGATGGCCGGCGGCGCCGATGGCGCGGCCGATGCCCTGATGAAGCGTTACGCCAAGCGCGCGCCGTCGGGCGAGCCGGGTGTGTACCGCGTGACCTTCACCGGCATCGACAGCAGCGATGATTTCATCCGCCTGGCGGGCTATCTGCAGAAGCTCTCGGTCGTGCGTCGCCTCGCGCCGGTGCGCGCGACGCCGCAGGGCCTGGAATACGAACTCGACCTCGTCAGCGGAATGCCGGGCTTTAACCGCCTGCTCGCACGCGACGGCGTGGTCGATGTCATGGAAGGCCTGGAAGGCCAGCCGCCGGTCTACCGCCTGCGCTGACGTCATCACCGACAAGGAACCGCATGCAATCGCAAGCCCTGGACGACATCGCACGCTTCCTGCGCCGCCTGCAGTGGACGGCGCTCGCGCTGGCCGTGTGCTGGCTGGTCTGGGTGCTCGCACCGATCCTGACGCCGTTCGTGTTCGCGCTGATCCTGGCGTGGCTCGGCGATCCGCTGGTCGACCGGCTCGAACGCGCCGGGCGCTCGCGCAACGTCGCGGTGACGCTGGTGTTCACCGCGATGGCGCTGATCGTGCTGGCGGGCCTGCTGATCCTGGTGCCTTTGCTTGAACGGCAGATCGAAACGCTGATCGCCTCGTGGCCGCACTATCGCGACTGGTTCATGGTGACCGCGCTGCCGTGGGTCGAACAGCGCCTGGGCATCGAACTCACCGATTGGCTCGATTTCGGCCACCTCAGCCAGCTCGTGCGCGAGAACTGGGACCGCGCCGGCGGCATCGCCGCGACGGTGCTGGGGTATCTCTCGCGCTCGGGCTTCGCCGTGATCGGCATCGTCGCCAACGTCGCGCTGCTGCCGGTGATCACCTTCTTCTTCCTGCGCGACTGGGATTTGCTGGTCGAACGCGTCGCCTCGCTGATCCCGCGCGACCACCTGGACGTCGTGAGCCGCCTGGCGCACGAATCCAGCGAGGTGCTCAGCGCCTTCCTGCGCGGCCAGTTCCTGGTGATGCTGGTGCTGGGCGTGATGTACGGGCTGGGCTTGTGGGCCGTCGGTCTCGACCTGGGCATCCTCATCGGCCTGATCGCCGGACTGTTGACCTTCGTGCCGTACCTCGGCCCGGCAAGCGGCATTCTTCTCGGCGTGATCGCCGCGCTCGTGCAGTACGGCGACTGGCAGCACGTCGCCGGCGTGCTGGTGGTGTTCGGCATCGGCCAGGTGATCGAGAGCTACGTGCTGACGCCCAAGCTCGTGGGCGATCGCATCGGCCTGCACCCGGTGGCGGTGATCTTCGCCGTGCTCGCGGGCGGGCAGCTGTTCGGCTTCCTCGGCATGCTGCTGGCGCTTCCGGTGTCGGCGGTGGTCAACGTGCTGCTGCGATACGCGCAGGAGCGCTACCGCCACAGCCGTCTCTACGTCGGCACGCATTCCTTGCCCGAGGACGCCGTGCCCGATCCGCTCGCCGATCCGCACCTGCCGCCGCCGGTCGACCGCAAGCCCGAGTGATCGAAGAGCGAGTAATCCCGCAGTGAGCGTTCCGCAGTTGCCGCTGGCCTTGCGCTATCCGCCCGACCAGCGACTGGACACCTTCGTGCACGCGCCCGCCGGCGCGATCGAACAACTGCGCGCGCTGGCCGAAGGCCACGCCGATGCGCGTCGCGACAGCACCTACGTCGCCGGCCCCGCCGGCGTCGGCAAGACGCATCTGCTGCTGGCGACGTGCGCGGCGACCGAAGCCGCGGGCCGTCGCGCCGCGTTCCTGCCGCTCGCCGCGGCGGCCGGGCGTCTGCGCGATGCGCTGGAATACCTCGAAGGCAACGACGTGATCGCGCTCGATGGCCTGGACGCCATCGCCGGCCATCGCGACGACGAAGTCGCGTTGTTCGACGCCCACAACCGCGCGCGCGCCGCGGGCCGCGCGCTGGTCTATGCCGCGCGCGACATTCCCGACGCGATCGGGCTGACCCTGCCGGACCTGCGCTCGCGCCTGGGACAGTGCACGCGCATCACGCTCGCGCCGCTGGACGAAGACGGCCGTCGCGACGTGCTGCGCCAGCGTGCCCAGCGACGCGGGCTCGTGCTCGAAGACACGGCGCTCGACTGGCTGCTTCGACGCGTGGGCCGCGATCTGGGCGGACTCACTGCGTTGCTGGACCGGCTCGACCGCGCGTCGCTCGCGGCGCAGCGCCGGGTGACGGTGCCGTTCCTGCGGCAGACGCTGGGGAGTGGAGAGTCGGGTTCGTAAGGGGCACAAATCCGTCATCCCGGCGAAAGCCGGGACCAGGCCCGCGATCCGTCAGCACCCTCTCGGCATTCCAGCGAACGCTGGTCTGATCTTCGCGATGTGTGGATCGCGCAGCGCAACAGCGCAGCGCGGTGCTGCGTCGATGGTTCGCCCCTGAGGCTTCGTTACCCCTCACCCCGACCCCTCTCCCGCAGGGAGAGGGGCTAAAACCCACGCCCCTCTGGCGATAGCGCGGACTTAAGCGCCCGCCAGCTCCCGCTCCAACCCCGCCAACCGCTCCGGCGTCCCAACATCCGTCCAGCGCCCGCGATGGTGTTCGCCGGTGATGCGGCCCTGCGCCATGTGCGCGCGCAGGATCGGCGCGAGGCGGAAGCGTGCCGGCGTTTCGTCCGCGCCCGCATCGCTGCTGTGCGAACGCCAGTCGTCCAGCAGCTGCGGGCGATACACGCCGATGCCGGAGTAGGTGAGTCGATCCTCGCCATCGGCACGCACGAAGCCGTCGGCATCGAGCGCGAAATCGCCCTGCGTCGCCTGCGCCGGACGATCGACCATCACCAGGTGCGCGAGGCCCGCCGGCTCGCGCGGCAGGCGCGCGAAGTCGTAATCGCTCCACACGTCGCCGTTGACCAGCACGAACGGTTCGGCACCCAGCAGCGGCAGCGCGTGCAGCATGCCGCCACCGGTTTCCAGTGGGCGGTCGCCCTCGTACGAATAGCGGATCGACACGCCCCAGCGTTCGCCATCGCCGAGTTGCTCGGGGAACTGCGACGCCAGCCAGCTGGTGTTGATCACGATGTCGCGGACGTCGAGTGAGGCGAGTTTTTCCAGGTGCCATTCGATGAGCCGCTTGCCGCCGACGCGCAGCAGCGGCTTGGGCGTGTGGTCGGTCAGCGGTCGCATGCGCTCGCCGAGGCCGGCGGCGAAGATCAGGGCTTTCAAGCGGACTCCGGTGCGGGTTACGGCGAGGGCAGGGCGACGCGTTCCATCGCCGGGCGGATGCGCACGTCCAGCACTTCGCGCAACGGCGTCAGTTCGGGGTAGCGCGGCAGCACTTCGTCGAGGTAGCGGATGAAGCGCGGCGCGTCGGGCAGGTATCTGCTCTTGCCGTCGCGCGTAATGCAGGCGCGCGAAGATGCCAAGGATCTTCAGATGCCGCTGCACGCCGAGCCAGTCGGCATCGCGCTGGAACACCGGCAATGGCGGCACCGGAATCCGCGCGCGCACCGCGCGTTCGTGATAGCGCGCCAGCCATTCGTCCACGCGCTCCAGCGGCCAGCTCAGGAACGCATCCTTGAACAGGCTCACCGGATCGTAGGCGACCGGACCCCATACGCAATCCTGAAAGTCGAGCACCGCCGGGCCGCCTTCGACCGGCATCAGGTTTCGTGGCATGAAGTCCCGATGCGTCAGCACGCGCGTCTGATGCAGCGCGTTGTCCATCAGGCGACGCTGGCCCAGTTCGAGGCGGTCCAGGTCGTCGCAGGTCAGTTCGAGTCCGAGGTGCCGGCGCAGGAACCAGTCCTCGAACAGGCCCGCGTCGCGCTGCAGCAACGCTTCGCCGAATTCGCCCGTGCCCAGCGGCGGCTGGATCGCCTGCAGGCGCAGCAGTTGTTCGATCGCCGCGTCGAAGTGCGCGTCGGCGGTGCTCTCGTCGATGGTCTGCGCGAGCGTCGGTCCGCCGAGGTCCTCCAGCAGCAGGAAGCCGTTGGCGACGTCTTCCACCAGCACCTGCGGCACGCGCACGCCGCCGCTTTCCAGCAGCGCGCGCATGCGCAGCCACGGACGCACGTCTTCGAGCTGCGGCGGGGAATCCATCACGATGCGGCTGCCGCCGGAGGTCTGCACACGCCAGTAACTGCGATGGCCCGCATCGACGGACGCGCGCACCAGTTCGAGGTCGGGGACGTCGGTGGCGGCACGCGCCCAGGCGAGGCGCGCGTTTTCACGCTCGATGGCGTCGGGCGTGGGAAGCGGATTCGAACCGGGTACGACGGTCATGCAGGCTCCGTGCGGGATCGTTGGCGACCACAATCGCCGCCACGCACAGGTTAGCCCGCCGGCCGTGCACGGTGGAATGCACCGCGATCACGGCCCGCATCGCGTGGCGCCGGCTTGCGCGGCGCTCACGCGACCTTCGCATTGCGGGCCGTTACGCGGCGACCGCGTCGCGCTCCAGCGATTCCAGCCACTCGTCATCCGAGCCTTCGGACACGCCCTCGAACAGGAACGTCGACAGGTAGCGCTCGCCGGTGTCGGGCAGCACGGCCAGCAGCACCGAGCCCTCCGGCGCACTTTCGGCGACCTTCAGCGCCGCGGCCACGGTCGCGCCCGCCGAGATGCCGACGAACAGGCCTTCCTCTGCGGCAAGGCGGCGCGCGGTATCGCGCGCGAGGACTTCATCGACCGGCAGCACTTCGTCGGCGACGGTGCGGCTGAGCACGGCGGGCAGGAAGTCCGGCGTCCAGCCCTGGATCTTGTGCGGTTGCCATTCCTTGCCCGACAGCAGCGCCGCGCCGGCGGGCTCACTGGCGATGACCTTCAGGTCGGGACGCGCCAGCTTCAGCACTTCGCCAGCGCCGGTGATCGTCCCGCCGGTGCCCCAGCCGCTGACGAAGTAGTCCAGCCGCTTGCCGGCGAAATCGCGCAGGATTTCCGGGCCGGTCGTGCTGCGGTGATAGGCCGGGTTGGCTTCGTTCTCGAACTGGCGCGCCAGGAACCAGCCGTGCTTCTCGGCCAGTTCCTTCGCGCGGCGCACCATGCCGGTGCCGCGTTCGGCGGCGGGCGTCAGGATCACCTTCGCGCCGTATGCGCGCATCAGCTTGCGGCGTTCGACGGAGAAGGTCTCCGTCATCACCGCGACGAAGGGGTACCCACGCGCCGCCGCAACGAGTGCGAGCGCGATGCCGGTGTTGCCCGAGGTCGCCTCGACGATGGTCTGGCCCGGCTTCAGCAGGCCCTTGCGCTCGGCGTCGAGCACGATGGCGAGCGCGAGACGATCCTTCACCGAGCCGCCCGGATTGAATGATTCGACCTTCGCGTAAAGCGTCACGTGCTTCGGCGCGATGCGATGCAGCTTGACGATGGGCGTGCTGCCGATGGTGTCGAGGATGCTGTCGTAAAGGGCCATGGCGTTGCCTCGTTTCGATGTAGGGGATGTGGTGTTGCAGGAGTCAGGCGGCCGCGGCGATGGCCGGCGCGCCACGCAGCGGCGGCGCGCCGAACCAGTGCAGCGTGTCCGCGAGCGCGGCGACTTCGCCGACGATCAGCAGCGCCGGCGATTGCACGTCGTGTTCGCGCGCGCGCTGCGCCAGTTCCGACAGCGTGCCGACGATCACGCGCTGGTTCGCGCGCGAGCCGTTTTCTACGATGGCGAACGGAGTCGACGCGGCGCGTCCGTGTTCGATCAGGCGCGCACTCAAGCGGTCCAGGCCGGCGACGCCCATGTAGACGGCGAGCGTCTGCCGTTCCTGCGCGAGCGCCTGCCAGTCGAGCGTGTCGTCGGAGTCCTTGCAGTGCGCCGTGACCAGCCGCACCGACTGCGCGTGATCGCGATGCGTGAGCGGCACGCCGGCATACGCGGCGCATGCGAGCGCCGCGGTGATGCCGGGCACGACCTCGAAGTCGATGCCCGCATCGCGCAGCACTTCGAGTTCCTCGCCGCCGCGGCCGAACACGAACGGATCACCGCCCTTCAGGCGCACGACGCGCTTGCCGGCGCCGGCATGTTCGAGCATCAGCGCGTGGATCTGCGCCTGCGTCGCGTGGTGGTTGCCGGCCTGCTTGCCGACTTCGATGCGCTGCGCGTCGCGTCGCACGAGTTGCATCACCTCGTCGCTGACGAGGCGGTCGTGCAGGATCACGTCGGCTTCGTTGAGCACGCGCAGCGCACGCAACGTGAGCAGGCCCGGATCGCCCGGGCCCGCACCGACGAGCGCGACGCTGCCGCGCGAAGACGGGACTTCGGCGTGCAATTGCGCCGCGAATTCGCGTTCGGCCGCCAGATGCTGCCGCTTGCGCAGCAGCGCCGGCACCTTGCCGCGCAGCAGGCGGTCGAAGAAGCGGCGTCGTGCGCCGAGCTGCGGGAAGCGCGCGCGGATGCGCGTGCGTTCGCGGCCGAGCAGGTTGGCCAGCTCGCCCAGCGATGCGTCGAGCTGCGTTTCCAGCGTCTCGCGCAGATGGCGCGCCAGCATGGGCGCGGCACCACCGCTGGAGATCGCCATCTGCAACGGACCGCGGTCGACGCGCGCCGGAATCTGCACGGTAGACGCCTGCGCGTCGTCGACCACGTTCACCCAGAGACGGCGCGCCTCGCCGGCCTCGGCCACGGCGCGGTTCACGACGTCGTCATCGGTGGCGGCAATCGCCAGCCACGCGTCATCGAGCCAGTGCGGCGCGAATTCGCCAGGCAGATGTTCGATGTCGCCACGCTCGGCCAGCGCCGCCAGTTCCGCATTCAGCGCCGGTGCGCCCACGCGCACCCGTGCTCCGGCCTCGCGCAACGCCGTGGCCTTGCGCAGCGCCACCGTTCCGCCGCCGACGACCAGCACGATGCGGCCATGCAGGTCGGCGAACACGGGGAAGAGGGGGCGCGAAGCCTGCGGATCTGAGGCCACCGGACTGCTCATGGCACCGAAGCGAAACGGAGGGATTCCGTGACGCTACGCATGCACCCCGACGTGCGGAAATGACGCCGCCGCCTGCGGTCATGCCGTTTCGGAATGACCCGGCCGGGCCCGGCGAGGGCGCGGCCGCGCCGCGCGGCCCCGCGCTGGACACGGCCGGCCGCGCAGGGTAATTTTTGTTCATCCCTTTATTCGTATCGAGCGATATATGAACGCGGCCGCCGTTCGGACCACGTGTTGTCGGTGCACGTCGAAACCGACCGCCGCCCGCACGTCCGGGCCCGACCTGCCGCCTTCGCCACTCGCTCCGACATGACCCTTACCCAGCTCCGCTACCTCGTCGCCATAGCCGATTCCGGCCTCAACATCACGCTGGCCGCCGAGCGCGTGCACGCGACGCAACCCGGTTTGTCCAAGCAGCTCAAGCAGCTGGAGGACGAGCTGGGCTTCCAGTTGTTCACGCGCAAGGGCCGCAGCCTGGAAGCGGTCGCGCCGGCCGGCGAACGCGTGCTGATGCACGCGCGCCGCATCCTCGAGGAAGCCGGCAACATCCGCGCCTACGCCGCCAACGAACGCGGCCAGCACAGCGGCCAGCTGGTCCTGGCGACGACGCACACGCAGGCGCGCTTCGTGCTGCCGGAGGCCATCGCCGCGGTGAAGCGCGAATTCCCGCAGGTGAGCATGCACCTGCAGGCGGTCGCGGGCGACGAAGTGCTCGAACTGCTCGCGCGCGGTGAAGCGGACCTGGCGGTCATCAGCACCGCGGGCGGCGAGCCCGAGGGCGGTGTCGCCGTGCCGTTGTATCGCTGGCGCCGCCTCGTGCTGGTACCGCGCACGCATCCGCTGTCCAGACTCAAGCGCGCGCCTACGCTGGCCGAACTCGCCGCGCATCCGCTGGTGAGTTACGAGTCGTCCACGCGCGCCGAGTCGTCGCTGCGTCGCACCTTCGTCGACGCCGGGCTCGAACCGCAGCTGGCGATGACCGCGCGCGATGCCGACCTCATCAAGACCTACGTGCGTGCCGGCCTCGGCGTCGGCGTGCTGGCGGAGATGGCGGTGGGCGCGCGCGACGAAGACCTGGTCGCCTTGCCCGCACCGGACGCGCTGCCCGAGTGCGTGACCTGGGCGGTGATCCCGCGCGCCCGCGTGCTGCGCGAATATGCGCTGGCGCTGCTGCACGGCATCGCGCCGCAGCTCGATCGCCGCGACCTGCGCCGCGTTCTGGAGGGCAACCTGGAACCGCAGTGGCCGAAGGCGCCGTCGTGGCGCGAGCTGAGCCAGCCGATCACCACCTGACGGCCACACCGTCGAACACCGCGACCGTCATCGAAACGGGAGAGCCGTCATGCCGCTGGTCACCCTCACCGTACGCAAGCCCAAGCCCGTCGTGTTCAAGACGAAGGTGCTCGATGCCGTGCATGCGAGCCTGGTCTCCAGCGGCGTGCCGCAGGCGGATCTGTTCCAGCGCGTGTTCGAACTGGACGCCGACGACTTCCGTTTCGATCCCGGCTATCCCGATCTCGCATCGCCACGCACGGACGACTTCGTGCTGATCGAGATCCTCTGGTCGGTCGGCCGCAGCGTGAAGGTGAAGAAGAAGCTGCTGGCCGAATTGATGGATCGCCTCGCGCAGGCGGGGCTCGATCCCGAACACGTGATGGTGGCCTTCAAGGAAACCACGTGGGAGAACTGGTCCTTCGGTGGCGGGCGCCTGATTCATACCTGAGCGTCCGCATCGTAGCCGCCGCGGCGCCACGGATCGCCCGGTTACAGCAGCGCCATCCACACGGCCATGCCGCCGAGCGTGCCGAGCACCGCCGACGCGAGGGCGCGCCGGAACCACAGCGATTGCGCGGTCGCGGCGGACGTCAGCACCGAGTCGTCCGGCGCAAGCCCCACCATCGAAATCAGCACCAGCAGTGCGACCAGGATCGGGCAGCAGATCGCGTTGCCCACGGCGACATTCACGGCCCACTGCACGGCGGAAAGGATGCCCGCCAACGCCACCCACGACCATCCCAGGCCGCGCGCGATGAGCGGCCGCTGCCAGCGCATGATCGCGAAGACCGACCACGCCAGCAGCGCGGTCGTGATCACGGAGCGCAGGAAGTCGAACGCGGCGTATCGCATCCACGCGATGGTGGGTGCGGGCGCGTCGGAAACCGGTCGGAGTGCTTTCCCGAAGCCGCGTGGCGGCTATCCGGTCAGGCGGCGTTCGGCTCGTCGAAATGCAGGCCGCACTCGCGCTTGAGTCCGAAGAAGCGCGTGTCTTCCTCGTTCATGCCGGGCTGCAGCGGGCGCGTGGTGTGCACGTCGCCGATCGACACGTAGCCCTGGTGCCACAACGGGTGGTAGGGCAGGTCGTGCTGCTGCAGGTACTGCCACACGTCGCGATCGGTCCAGTCAGCGATGGGGTGCAGCTTCCAGCGCCCGTCGCGCAACTGCAGGAAGTCGATCGCCGCGCGGCTGCGCGACTGGCTGCGGCGCAGGCCGGCGATCCACGTGCGCACGCCCAGGTCGTCGAGCGCGCGCTGCATCGGCTCGACCTTGCGCATGCGGTTGTAGCGTTCGATGCCTTCAAGGCCGCTCTCCCACAGCTTGCCCAGGCGCGCTTCCATCCACGCGATGCCGATCTGCGGGCGATACACCTTGAGGTTGAGGTGCAGGCGTTCGGTGAGCTGGTCGATGAAGCGGTAGGTTTCGGGGAACAGGTAGCCCGTGTCGATGAGGATCACCGGCAGGTCGGCGCGTTGCTGCGTCGCCAGATGCAACGACACCGCCGCCTGCGCGCCGAAGCTCGACGACAGCGCGTGTTCGCCGGCGGTATGTTCCAGCGCCCAGGCGATGCGCTCGGACGCGCTCAGGCCGCCCAGCCACGCATTGAGTTCGGCCAGTGCGCGGGGCGATTCGGCGGCGGTGATGGGATCGGGCGGGCTCATGCGGCATTCTCGGTGACGGCGTGCTGCAGGTGGAGTTCGATGGAGGATCGGGGCGGAGCGACGATGCCGGCGCGCACCAGGAAATCGCCGAAGCCTTCCTCGTCGCGACGCTCGCCGGCGTAACGCGCGAAGAGCGGATCGAGGGCTTCGAGGATCTGCGGCTGCGCCACGTTCTCGCGATACATCGTGTTCAGGCGCTGGCCGCGGTGGTCGGCGCCGAGCATCAGGTTGTAGCGGCCCGGCGCCTTGCCCACGAGCGCGATCTCGCCCAGGTACGGACGCGAGCAACCGTTCGGGCAGCCGCTGATGCGCAGGTGGATCGGCGCTTCTCGCAGGCCGTGCGCGTCGAGCAGGACCTGCACCGCGTCGGTGAATTCGGGCAGGTAGCGCTCGGCTTCGGCCATCGCCAGGCCGCAGGTCGGCAGCGCGACGCAGGCCAGCGCGTTCTTCACCAGCGGCGTCGCCGAGACGTGCGTGTCCAGGCCGTATTGCGCGACCAGCGCATCGACGCGTGCGCGCAACACGGCCGGAATGCCTGCGATGACAAGGTTCTGGTTCGGCGTGAGGCGGAACTGCGCATCGCTCGCCTCGGCATCGAGCATGCGCGCGATCTCGCGCAAGCCGGTCAGGTGCGAGAGGCCGTCGCGATCCCAGATGCGCCCGGCGACGATGCGCAGCGTCAGGTGTGCGCGGCCATCGCTTCCCTCGACCCAGCCGAAGCGGTCGCCGTTATGGACGAAATCGAACGGTCGCGCGTCGGAGAGGGCAAAACCCGCGCGCCGTTCGACTTCGCCCTTGAACCAGTCGAGGCCGCGATCGTCGATGGTGTACTTCAATCGCGCACGCTTGCGCAGCACGCGGTTGCCGAAGTCGCGCTGCGCGGTTACGACCGCAACGGCGACCTGCGTGAGCTGTTCCGGCGTGACGAAACCGATCACGTCGGCCAGGCGCGGATACGTTTCCGGATCGCCATGCGTGGCGCCCATGCCGCCACCGACGCTGATGTTGTAGCCGAGCAGTTCTCCAGCCGCATCGATGATCGCGATGAAGCCCAGATCCTGCGCGAACACGTCCACGTCGTTGTATGGCGGGACCGCGAAGCCGATCTTGAACTTGCGCGGCAGGTAGGTCGGGCCGTAGACGGGTTCGTCCTCGCTGCCGCTGCCGGCGACGCGCTCCTCGTCGAGCCAGATCTCGTAATACGCGCGCGTGTTCGGCAGCAGGTGCTCCGACAGCGCGGCGGCGTGCGCGAAGACCTGCGCGTGCGCCTGCGATTGAAGCGGATTCGCCGCGACGGCCACGTTGCGGTTCACGTCGCCGCACGCCGCCAGCGTGTCGATCAGCGCGGCGTTGATCGCCTGCATCGTCGACTTGAGCTCGGTCTTGATCACGCCGTGGTACTGGAACGCCTGCCGCGTGGTGATGCGCAAGCCGCGCTCGGCGTAGGTCGTCGCGACGTGGTCGAGCTTGAGCCACTGCGCCGGCGTCACCACGCCGCCCGGCGTGCGCGTGCGGATCATGAAGGCGTACGCCGGTTCGAGCTTGGCCAGGCGACGTTCCTCGCGGATGTCCCGGTCGTCCTGCTGGTAGCTGCCGTGGTACTTGATCAGCGTCTGGTCGTCGTCGTTCAGCGCACCGGTGACCGGATTGGCGAGCGACTCCAGCAGCGTGCCGCGAAGGCGCCCGCTCTGCTGCTTGATGGCCTCGACGGAATGGCTGCTCATCAATACACGTCCCGCGCGTAGCGCCCCTGCTGCTGCAGGGTGTTGAGGTAGTCGTCGGCATCTTCGGCCGACTTGCCGCCGTGTTCGGAGATCACCGACAGCAGCGCCGCATGAACGTCCTTCGCCATGCGCGTGGCGTCGCCGCAGACGTAGAGGTGCGCGCCGCCTTCGAGCCAGTCGAAGAGGTCACGGCCGCGTTCGACGAGGCGGTCCTGGACATAGACCTTGTGCGCCTGGTCGCGCGAGAACGCCAGGTCGAAGCGATGCAACGATCCGTCCTTCAGCGCCTGCTGCCATTCGACCTGGTAGAGGAAATCGCTGCGGAAATGCGGGTTGCCGAAGAACAGCCAGTTGCGCCCGGTGGCGCCGACGGCGGCGCGTTCCTGTACGAATGCCCGAAACGGCGCGACGCCGGTGCCGGGGCCGATCATGATCACGTCGCGCGAGGCATCGGCCGGCAGGCGGAAGCGCTCGTTGTGCTCGATGAACACCGGCAGCCGCGCGCCTTCCTCACTGCGCGCGAAATGGTTCGACGCCGCACCCCAGCGCAGGCCGTCGCCGTCGTCGTATTCGACATGGGCGACGGTCAGGTGCACTTCGTCGCCGACGTGCTTCTGGCTGGAGGCGATGGAATACAAGCGTGGGGTCAACGGACGCAGCGCGGCGACGAGTTCGTCCGGGCTCCACGACGCCGGATAGCGTCGCAGCAGGTCCAGCACCTGCGCATCGTTCAGCAGCTTCGCCAGCGCGGGTTGCCGGTCGGGCGCGAGCAGGCCGTTGAGTGCCTCGCTGCGCGATTGCGCGGCGTGACTGGCGACGAACGGGCGCGCCAGCTTCGTGAGCTCGCGCTTCTCGCCGAGCCACTGCCGCAGCGGCAGCCGCACGCCGCCGTGCTCGACGACCGCATCGCCGTCGAGTTCGCCCGTCCGCAGGATCGCCTCGACCAGCGCCGGCGGGTTCACCGGCCACAGGCCGAGCGCGTCGCCGGGCTCGTAATGCAGGCCGGAGCCTTCCAGCGACAGTTCGACGTGCCGGACGTCCTTCACGCTGCCGCGCGCGGTGATGCGCTGGTTCGCGAGCAGTTCGGCGGCGAAGGGCGCGTCGCGGCCGTGCAGCGGCGTTGCCTGCAACGGACGCAGCGGCGTGACGGTCGCGAGCGGTGCGGCCGGCTTCAGCGCCTCCTTCGCCTTCGCCAGCGCCTGCGCGACCCACGGCTCGGCGATGGTTTCCAGGTCGAGGTCGGCATCGGCGCGCGGCAGCAGGCGCGTGGCGCCCAGTTCCGCCAGCCGCGCGTCCAGCCGTTGGCCGATCGCACAGAACTGCGGATAGCTCGAATCGCCCAGGCCCAGCACGGCGTAGCGCAGCTGCTTCAGTTCGGGCGCGCGCTTGCCGGCGATGAAGTCGACCAGCGCGCGGGCATCGTCCGGCGGATCGCCGTCGCCCTGCGTGCTGATGACCAGGTACAGCGTGCGTTCGTCCTTGAGCTCGCGCGTGGGGTAAGCATCGGCACGCAGCAGGCGAACGGGCAGGCCGGCGGCTTCGCTCTGGCGCGCGAGCTGTTCGGCCAGCCGCTTCGCGTTGCCGGTCTGGCTGCCGTAGACGATCGTCAGGCGGCCCGCGGGCGTGGCGTCGGCAACCGGCGCTGTAACCGTTTGCACGCCGGCGGTGCCGCGCGATGCGAGGCCCGCTGCGTAGCCGGAGAGCCACCAGAGGCCGTTGCTGTCGAGACCGTCGGTCACGCGCGCCAATGCCGCAAGCCGGTCCTCGGTAAGGGGAGCGGCAAGCGCGGCGGAAACGTTTGGCAGGGTGGCCGACATGGGCAACGGGAAAAAAGGGGACCGTTGCAGGCTAGGCCCCGGCGGCGGCGGCCAGAAAGGATGAGGGGTTATGCGCTCATGCCGGTGGCTTATTTCCGGCCGGAAGCACCGCCGTTCCTACAATGTGGTCAACTTGCCGCGAGCGTCCGCCGCGCCCGCCGCCCCATTTCGCAAGATCAAGATCCGATGACGTTGCCCCTGGACCTGAGCCACCTCGACCGCCTCGAAGCGGAAAGCATCCACATCCTGCGCGAGGTCGCGGCCGAGTTCCGCCATCCGGTGATGCTGTATTCCATCGGCAAGGACAGCTCGGTGCTGCTGCACCTGCTGCTGAAGGCGTTCGCGCCGGCGCGCCCGCCGATTCCGCTGCTGCATGTGGATACCGGCTGGAAGTTCCGCGAGATGATCGCCTTCCGCGACCAGCGCGCCAGGGACACCGGCGTGCAGCTGCACGTACACACCAACGCCGAAGGCATCGCGCAGGGCATCGGTCCGATCACGCATGGCGCCACCGTGCATACCGACGTCATGAAGACGCAGGCGCTGAAGCAGGCGCTGGACGCGGCCGGTTACGACGCGGCCATTGGCGGTGCGCGTCGCGACGAAGAGAAATCGCGCGCGAAGGAACGCATCTTCTCGTTCCGCAACGAACAGCATCGCTGGGATCCCAAGCACCAGCGCCCCGAGTTGTGGAGCCTCTACAACACGCGCATCCACAAGGGCGAATCGGTGCGCGTGTTCCCGCTGTCGAACTGGACCGAACTCGACGTCTGGCTCTACATCTACCGCGAGAAGATTCCGGTGCCGTCACTGTACTTCGCGGCGCAGCGCCCCGTCGTCGAACGCGACGGCGCGCTGATCATGGTCGATGACGAGCGACTGCCGCTGCGCGATGGCGAATCGCCGCAACTCAGGCAGGTGCGCTTCCGCACGCTGGGCTGCTATCCGCTGACGGGCGCGATCGAATCCGACGCCGACTCGCTGGAGAAGATCATCGCCGAAATGCTGGTAGCGACGACGTCGGAACGACAGGGGCGCGTGATCGACCACGATCCAACCGCGTCGATGGAAAAGAAGAAGCAGGAAGGGTATTTCTGATGACGCGCGCACACGACGCGGGCGCGACGATCGCCGCCTACCTCGCCCAGCACGAAACCAAGGGCCTGCTGCGTTTCATCACCTGCGGCAGCGTCGACGACGGCAAGAGCACGCTGATCGGCCGGCTGCTGTACGAAAGCCGCGCGCTGTTCGACGACCAGCTGTCCGCGCTGGAAAAGGACAGCCGTCGTCACGGCACGCAGGGCGAGGCGATCGACTATGCGCTGCTGCTCGACGGGCTATCCGCCGAGCGCGAGCAGGGCATCACCATCGATGTCGCGTACCGCTTTTTTAGCACCGACAAGCGCAAGTTCATCGTCGCCGACTGCCCGGGCCACGAGCAGTACACGCGCAACATGGCGACCGGCGCGTCCACGGCCGATGTCGCCGTCGTGCTGGTCGATGCGCGCAAGGGGCTGCTGCCGCAGACGCGCCGGCACAGCTACATCGTGTCGCTGCTGGGCATCCGTCACGTGCTGCTCGCGGTAAACAAGATGGACCTGGTCGATTTCGACCGTGGCGTGTTCGACGAGATCGAAGCCGGCTATCGCGAGCTCGCCGCGACGCTCGGCATCGAGCAGGTGCAGGCCATTCCGTTGTCGGCGTTGCAGGGCGACAACCTGATGGGGCGCTCGGAACGCACCGCGTGGTACGGCGGCCCCAGCGTGCTCGAATACCTCGAAACGGTCGACGTGTCTCGCCAGGCGCAGGACGTGGGCTTCCGTCTTCCCGTGCAGTGGGTCAACCGGCCGAACCAGGATTTCCGCGGCTTCGCGGGCACGGTGGCGGCGGGCGAGATTCGTCCGGGCGACGAGATCGTCGCGTTGCCGTCGGGCCGTCGTTCGCACGTCGCGCGCATCGTCACCGCCGACGGTGATCTCGAAATCGCGCGCGAAGGGCAGGCGATCACGCTGACGCTGCGCGACGAACTCGATGTCAGTCGTGGCGACGTCATCGCCGACGCGCATCGGCCGGCGCAGGTCGCCGACCAGTTCGCCGCGCAGGTGCTGTGGATGGGCGAGCAGCCGCTGCTGCCCGGCCGTCCGTACTGGTTGAAGATCGGCACGCGCACCGTCAGCGCCAGCGTCACGGAGATCAAGCACAAGACCGACGTGAACACGCAGGAGCCGCTGGCCGCGAAGCACCTGGAACTCAACGAAGTCGGCTACTGCAACCTCTATCTGGACCAGCCGGTTCCGTTCGAGGCCTACGCGGACAACCGCACGCTCGGCGGCTTCATCCTGATCGATCGCCAGACCAACGCGACGGTGGCCGCCGGCACGCTGCAGTTCGCGCTGCGTCGCGCGGGCAACATCCACTGGCAGCACCTGGATGTCGACAAGGCCGCGCGTGCGCGCATCAAGGGACAGAAGCCGCGCGTGCTTTGGTTCACGGGCCTGTCGGGCTCGGGCAAGTCGACGATCGCCAACCTCGTCGACAAACGCCTGCACGCGCTGGGCTACCACACCTTCATCCTCGACGGCGACAACGTGCGCCACGGCCTCAACAAGGACCTCGGCTTCACCGACGAGGATCGCGTCGAGAACATCCGCCGCGTGGCCGAAGTCGCGAAGCTGATGAGCGACGCGGGCCTGATCGTGCTGGTGAGTTTCATCTCGCCGTTCCGCGCCGAACGCCGCATGGCGCGCGAGCTGTTCGCGCCGGGCGAGTTCGTCGAGGTCTACGTCGATACGCCGCTCGCCGTGGCCGAGAAGCGCGACGTGAAGGGTCTCTACGCGAAGGCGCGCGCCGGTCAGCTGCGCAACTTCACCGGCATCGATTCGCCGTACGAAGTGCCGGAAGCCGCGGAACTGTCGCTCGACACGGTGTCCGACAATGCGGAACGACTCGCACAGCGGGTAATCGATTTCCTGACGGAGTGACGTAGGAATAGTCGGTCGCGCAACGAAAAACCCCGTCGAAAGCCGGGGTTTTCCTTTCGTGCATAACGAACCGGGTCAGGCTGTTCGCACGGTTTTCTTGCGCACGATCTCGTAAAGGAACAACAGCACGACGGCGCAGATGATCGATATTACGAAGCCGATGAAGCCGCCACCGGCGTAGATCAGGCTGCCGATGTACGCGCCGACGATGCCGAGCACGATGGTGAGGATCCAGCCCATCGGATCCGCTCCAGGTTTGAAGAACCGCGCCAGCACACCAATGACCGCACCGATGATGATCGTGTAGAGCAGACTGCCCATGGCGTTCTCCTTGGGTGGTGATGCCGGCGCAGCGTAGCAGCGCCGGACGTGGTCGGCGATCGGGCCGACGAACGGTCGCCATGGTGTGCGCGCAAACAAAAAACCCTCGCCGAAGCGAGGGCTTTCTGATGCCGCCGGATAACTCGATCAGCAGCAGCCGTGGCCGCCGTGGCGATCGCCGCTGTCGGGCGCGACCGACGCGCCGGTCGTCTCGCCGCGCAGGCTCGCCTGGTGGTGTTCGGCGATCACGCGCGACACGCATGCCGTCACGCGCTTGCCCATCGGGATGTGCAGGAACTCGTTCGGACCGTGCGCGTTGCTGTGCGGGCCGAGCACGCCGGTGATCATGAACTGCGCGCCGGGGAACTTCTCGCCGAGCATGCCCATGAACGGAATCGAGCCGCCTTCGCCCATGTACATCGCCGGCTTGCCGAAGAACTCGCGACTCGCCGAATCGATGGCTTTGGTCAGCCACGGCGACTGCGCGGGTGCGTTCCAGCCGGAGGAGGACTTCTCCAGGTCCAGCGTCACCTTCGCGCCGTTCGGCGGATCCTTCGTCAGCACTTCGCGCAGCAGTTCGCCGGCCTTCTTGCCGTCGAGCGTGGGCGGCAGGCGCAGCGACAGCTTCACCGAGGTGTACGGACGCAGCACGTTGCCCGCCGACGCCAGCGGCGGCATGCCGTCCACGCCGGTCACCGACAGCGCGGGGCGCCACGTGCGGTTGAGCACGAGTTCGGCGAGGTCCGACGCCATGGGCGTCATGCCGGGCAGGAACGGGAACTTGTCGAAGATCGCCGTGTCGAGCACCTTCGCCGCTTCGCGCGCCTGCGCGAGGCGTTCTTCGGGAACATCCACGAACAGGCCGTCGACGCGGATCTTGCCGGTGTTCTCGTCTTCCAGTCGCGACAGCAACTGGCGCAGCAGGCGGAAGCTCGACGGCACGATGCCGGACGCATCGCCCGAGTGCACGCCTTCTTCCAGCACCTTCACCGTGAAATTGCCGCCGGCCAGGCCGCGCAGCGAGGTCGTGCACCACAGCTGCTCGTAGTTGCCGCAGCCCGAATCCAGGCACACCACCAGCGAGGGCTTGCCGATGCGGTCGGCGAGGTGGTCGACGTATGCGGGCAGGTCGTAGCTGCCGGACTCCTCGCAGGCTTCGATCAGGATCACGCAACGCGCATGCGGCAGTTGCTGCTCCTGCAGCGCGAGCACTGCGGTGAGCGAGCCGAAGATCGCGTAGCCGTCGTCGGCGCCGCCACGCCCATACAGGCGGTCGCCCTTGATGACCGGATTCCACGGGCCGAATTCCGGATCCCAGCCGGTCATTTCCGGCTGCTTGTCCAGATGGCCGTAAAGCAGCACGCAATCGTCGTTGCTGCCGCCGTTGGACGCCGGGATGTCGATGAAGATCAGCGGCGTGCGGCCTTCCAGGCGCACCACCTCGACCTTCATGCCGGGAATCGGCTGGGCCTTCGCCCAGGTTTCCATCAGCTTGACCGCATCGTCCATGTAGCCGTGCTTGACCCAGTCGGCGTCGAACATCGGGGACTTGTTGGGAATCTTGATGTACTCGACGAGCTGGGGAACGATCTCGTCGTCCCATTTGTCGCCGACGTAGCGGTCGACCTTGCTGATGTCCATGGCGGATGCGGCCTTGTGGCGGGGACGACAAGTTTACGCCTCCGTGACGGCGGGCCGGCTCCCGGCGCAGCGCCGGAGGCTTCCGATACGCCGGCGGATTGTTCCGACGTACAGCGAAATGGCGCCTACGCATAGTTGCGGCGGTTTCCTTGCCGTTTTAGGCGGATCGCCCGATAGGGCCGGCTGTCCCCGCTCCGGAGACTGTGCTGGCCGCCCATGCAGCGTTTCGGCGGCCATCCAACCATCCACGTCGTGGGCCCGTCCGGGCCCAAGGAGATGCTCATGCAATCGTTCGAAATCAGGTCCCCGGCTGTCCGGTCCTTCGCGATGTTCGTCCGGGCCCTGCTGCTGTCGCTGGTCCTCACCGGTACGGCCATGGCCGCCGAGACCGTCAACATCAACACCGCCGACGCGGCCACGCTGGATCGCGTGCTGGTGAACATCGGCCCCGCCAAGGCGGAAGCGATCGTCGCCTACCGGAAGACCAACGGCCCGTTCCGCAGCGCCGATCAGCTCGCGCAGGTTCCGGGCATCGGCCTGAAGACGGTGGAGAAGAACAAGGACCGCATCGCGATCGGCGGCGGCGCGCCCGCTACGGCAGCCGCAGCCAAGCCCGCACCGGCAGCGTCGGCGGTCAACGCATCGAAGCCGGCGGCCACCAGGCACTAGGGGAGGGGCGCATGCCGGCCCGGCGCCATCGACGCGATCCGGCACGCCGGTCGCGCCGGGCCGGCACTGCGATCGCCGATGTTCGATCGCTGGAGCATTGCGACCCGTACGGAAGTCCGCACGGAGGCCGGCCGCTAGACTGTGGCGAACGACTACCGGACGTGACGGATGGCTCCCGAGCAATACAGCCGTTCGCGGGTGATGCCCGCCAACGAATACCGCCGCGAACGCTGGCGCAACCAGATGGGCTGGACGCGCGAGATCCACGCCGGCCGTCTCGACGATGCCGCGCCGGGCGCACCGTGGGATTGGCGGCTTTCCATCGCGGAGATCGAGCGCGATTCGGAGTTCTCGGCCTTTCCCGGCATCGACCGCGAACTCGTGCTGCTCAGGGGCAACGGCGTGCGTTTGCGCTTCGACGACGGCGAGTCGCACGAACTCCATCCGCCGCACGATCGCCTGCGATTCGCCGGCGAATGCAAGGTGACCGGCGAACTGCTCGATGGCCCGACGCACGACTTCAACCTGATGTGGCGCCGCGACCGGGTGCGCGCCGCATTGTGGCACCGGCCACTGGTGGGACCGATGGTGCTGTTCGCCGATCCGGGCACGACGTGGGTCGCGCACCTGATCGCAGGGCAGGCGCAATTCGCGGACGACTCGGGTCTTCCGCCGATGTCGGCGGGCGACACGGCCTTCTTCGAGGCGGGCAGCGAACGGCTCCGCCACGTGATCGATGGCGGTGGCGAACTGCTCGTGATCCGCATCGAGCCGGTCGAAGGCGCGCGCTGACGACGACGCGTCAGTAGACGTCGCGGCAGTACCGCCCGTCCGCGGCCATCGCTTCCAGCGCATCGAGGCCGACGGTCTCGCGCAACACGGCATCCACGGCGGGCGCCATGCCTTCGAGGCTGCCGCACACGAAAACGGCGGCGCCGTCGGCGATCCATTCGCGCAGGCGTTCGCTGTGTTCGCGCAACACGTCCTGCACGTACATGCGCTGCGCGCCATCGCGGGAGAAGGCGAGGTCGAGATGCTGCAGATGGCCTTGGCGGAACCAGGCTTCGATCTCGTCGCGATGGTGGAAGTCGTGTTCCCGCTGGCGTTCGCCGAAAACCAGCCAGTTGCGATGATGTCCGGCGAGTGCACGCGCCCTCAGATGCGCGCGCAAGCCAGCGAGGCCCGTGCCGTTGCCGACGAGGATCATCGGCCGGTCGTCCTTCGGAGCATGGAAAGCGATGTTGCGGCGTATGCGGACGTCGACGGTCGCGCCGACATCGGCATGCGCAGTCAGCCAGCCGCTGCCGCTGCCCAGCCGTCCGTCGGGATGACGCATCTGGCGGACGAGCAGGTGCAGCGCGCCATCCTGCGGCACGGAGGCGATGGAGTATTCACGGTGCGGCAGCGCTTCCAGCAGGTTGGCCACGGCTTGCGCGGAATGACCTTGGACGGCTCCGGGCTCGGGAAGGCGCGAGCGCTGGAGCAGGGTCGCCAATTCCAGCGTTTCGCCGTCGTGTTCGACGGTCGCGTCGCCGTCCTGGTTTGCGGCTAGCAGCCAGGACGTCACCTCGGGCGGAGCATGTCGCGGGCCGACCTCGGCGATGTCGCCGGCTTGCCAATCGAGATCGCCCGCATCCATCGGCAACAGCGCGACGTGATACGCCGCTCCCCCGACACTGCCGGGATTGAGCCATCGCCGTTCCTGCAAGCGCCACGGGCGGTAGCGCGGCGCGCTCCAGTCAGCCAGCGCGGTGTGACCGGCAAGCTGACCGAGTCGATGCTGCCAATGCCGCAGCGCGCCGGCGTCGCCGGCGTCCACGTCGATGCGGTCGAACATCGGCTGCGCGCCGCTGTGATGCAGCCATTGATCAAGGCGACGACCGAAGCCGCAGAAGCGGTCGTAGGCGCGATCGCCCAGTGCGAGCACGGCATACTCCAGCCCCGCGAGCGTCATCGGCTGGCCGAGCACGTGACGGGTGAAGCCAAGCGCGTGGTCGGGCGGATCGCCTTCGCCGGTGGTGCTGGCGATGAACAACGCCCGGCGATGCGAGCGCAGCACGTCCGCATCGACACGATGCAGCGGCATCACGCGCACCGGCGTTCCCGCGTCGCGCAGCGCCTGCGCGGTGTGCTCGGCGAGTTGCTGGCCGAAGCCGGTCTGGCTGGCCCATGCGAGCAGCATCGCGTCGTCGCCACCGGCATCGGGAACGTCAGACGCGGCCCGATCCGCGCGCGCATCGAGCCACGTCGACACGCACAGCCCGACGAAGGCCAGTGCGACCACCATCGCGAGTACCCAGCTGCCGGCGCGGGGCGAGGCGACCCACCAGGATTCCGTCTGCCAATGGCCGAACGCGACGATCGCCGCGAACAGCGCCGCCAACGCGGCGCCGTTGCCGAGCCACGCGCGGATCGAACTTCCCGCTTTCGAACGCGTCGCGCTCATGCTTGCAACAGCGCCTCGAACGCTGGCGTCATCCGCTCCTCGACGATGTCCGCGAAGCCCTGCGATGAAGGTCGCACGTCGACAAAACGCGCCGCCAGCCCGTGCGCATTGGCGACGTCCATTCCTTCATGCGTCCCCAGCACGGTGAGCGCAGTCGCCCAGGCATCGGCGCGCATGGCATCTCCCGCGGCGACGGTCACCGCCACCGGCGCGTTGGTCACCGGATGTCCGCTGCGCGGGTCGAGCGTGTGACTGATGCGGCGGCCGCGATGCTCGCGCCGGTGCCAGCGATCGCCCGACGTCGCGACCGCAAGGCCGTCGAGCGCCAGCACGCGCGGTTCGCGCGCGTCGTCTTCATCGCCATCCCAGCCTTCCACGATGACGCGCCACGGAGTGCCGTCGGGCTTTCGTCCGAAGCCGAACAGCTCGCCGCCCACTTCCACCAGCGCCGCGTCGACGCCGCACGAACGCAGGTGCGCAGCGACGGCGTCCACGCCGAAGCCCTTCGCGATCGCGCACAGGTCCAGTCGCGTTCCGCCGGGCTGCAGCACGCGGCGTTCGTTGCGATCGAGCACCACGCGGCGCCATTGCACCTGCGCGCGGGCGGCCTCGGGCGAGAAGCGTTCCGTCGTCGCGCCCGAGGGCCCGAAGCCCCAGCCATCGACCAGCGGGCCGACCGTAGGATCGAAGGCGCCGCCGCTCGCGTGGGCGATGTCGAGCGCGCACGAAAGCACGGAGAAAAACTCCTCGCGCAATGCGTGCCACGAACCGGCATCGGCCGCGTTGTAGCGGCTGAGGGCCGACGCCGCTTCCCAGTTGCTCATCTGCGCCACCACGTCATCCAGCCGCGACTGGACGCCCGAATGCAGCGCATGCAGGTCGGCGTTGCGTGGCGAGACAAGCTTCACCGACCAGGTCGTGCCCATCGTCGCGCCGCCGAGGACATCGACGGCGCGTGTGACGGACGCTGGGGGCGCGTGCATGTTCACGGAAAGACGGCGCCGCGATTACTGCGGCAGCACTTCCAGCGTGGCGACGTAGCCCAGGCGGCGCTGCTTGGCCTGCTTCACCGTGGTCTTGTCGTCCTGCGCGTTGGCTTCGATCCAGTACATGCCCGCTTCCGGCCACGTCACGGCGAACTCGCCCTGCGCGTTGGTCTTCACTTTCAGCTCGTCCTGCGCGTTGCGATAGCGCGTACCGCCGCGGACGATCTCGATGTCGAGGTTCGCCGCCGGCTTGCCGTCGATCTGGAAGCGGAACTTCGCTTCCTCGCCCGCGAACAAGTCGTTGGGATGCGTCACCGGCACCAGTTCCAGGCCGACGCCGCTGGGCTTGAGTGCCGTCTCGTTCGGCGAGCCATTGGTGACGAAGGTTTCCACGCGACTGACCGACTGGCCGACCTGCAGCTTCTTCGCGTTCTTCGGCACTTCGGTGGCGAAGGTCGCTTCGGTGCCGCGCCAGCGCTTGGGCTTGCCGTCTTCTTCCCAGCTGCCGGTGACGTACTTGTTCACCACGCCGATGCGGTAGGTGCCGGCCTGCTTCAGTTCGACGTCGAACACCGTGCGGTACTTGCCCGTGGCGATGTTCTGCGCGGCGACGGTACTCCCATCGGGCGCGGTGATGGTGAGGTTGTCGGTCTTCAGCGGCACGTGGTTGAAATAGAACAGATCGTTGGACACCGCGGCATCCACCGTCACCCACGGGTTGTTGCCGGCCAGCACGGTCTGCGACGGCTGCAGCCACGCCTTGTGCGCCTGCGCGCCGAGGGGAAGGGCGAGGGCCAGCGCGAGCGCGGCGAACTTGAGGGTCTTCTTCACGACATGCTCCTGCGTTCGTTGAGGTGTATCTGTTGTGGCCAAGGAGACATCAGGGCTTGCTGGCGACGCTCACCAGGCCAAGCTCGCTCGTACCCTGCGCCTTGCCGCTGCCCGCGCCGCCCCACTTGAAGGGGACCTTGACCAGTTCGCGACCGCCGACTTCGCGCGCGGCTTCCACCACCAGCGTGTAGTCGCCGGGCGGGAGCTTGCCGAGTTCGGGATGCTGCGCGCCGAAGGTGAGCGCATGCGTGCCGACCGGCCGCGTCGGGCCGGTCACGCCATCGACCGGCACCGTCAGCGTGCGGCCACTGCGGCGCCACCACTGCCGCAGGTCCGGCAGCCACTTGGTGCCGTGTCCTTCGGAGGTCGACTTCTGCTGGTACCAGACCGCGAGGTTCGCCAGCGCCTTCTGGTCCGGGCCTTCGACCCAGATCGCCACGTACGGGCGGTGGTATTCGGCAACGTTGAGCTGCGGGATCTGCACGTTCACGTTGATTTCCGCCGAGTACGCCGGCAGTGCGAGCAGTCCGCTCAGCGCGATGGTCAGTTGGACGCGCATGGGTTTCCTCACGGTCAGGTTAGTGGATGAAGAGCAGGGCGATCAGCAGCGGAAGCGCGAGCCCGAGCGCGACGTACGGCCACGTCATGCGCCGCTGTCGCGCGTGCATCTGCAGCAGGAACAAACCGGTGATGCAGAACACCAGGCAGGCCAGCGCGAAGACGTCGATGAACCAGCGCCAAGCCGCGCCGGCATTGCGGCCCTTGTGCAGGTCGTTGAGGTAAGCGACGACGCCGCGCGTGGTGCGTTCGTACTCGACCGCGCCGGTCGCGCGATCGATGCTCAACCACGCGTCACCGCCGGGACGCGGCAACGAGAGATAAACCTCGTCGGCCGACCACTCCGCCGGCTGCGCGCCGATCGATACGGGCAAGACGTCGTTGAGCCAGTCGCCGACGGTGCCCGGCAGCGGCGCGGTGCCGTCCTCGCGCGTGCCGAGCGCACGCAGCACGGAAGCGGGCATTTCGACCTTGCGCGTCAGCGTTTCGGGTTTGGCTTCGATCGCGGCCGAGTGATTCAGCGTGATGCCGGTGATCGAGAACAACAGCATCGCGACCAGGCACATGGCCGAGCTGATCCAGTGCCACGAATGCAGCGTGCGCAGCCAGAATCCGCGGCGCTGCTGCTGCGCAGCGATGTCGGGAGTGGCGGACGACGGACTCACGGCGCGCGGCTCACGGCTCGGCCCAGCGACGCAGCAGGTTGTGATAGATCCCGGTGAGCTGCACGAGCGCGGGGTGCTCCGGCACGTCCTGCGTCAGGTGGCGGATCGACACGTCCAGCTCGAACATCAACCGGCGCTGCGCATCCTCGCGCAACAGGCTCTGGATCCAGAAGAACGACGCGACGCGTTCGCCGCGCGTCACCGGCGTGACCTTGTGCAGGCTCGTGCCCGGGTAGAGCACCAGGTCGCCCGCCTGCAGCTTCACGCGCTGCACGCCATAGGTGTCCTCGATGATCAGCTCGCCGCCGTCATACTCCTCCGGCGCGCTGAGGAACAGCGTCGCCGACAGGTCGGTGCGCACCGGATCCACGCCGCCGCGGCTGCGGTCGTAGCGGATCGCGTTGTCGACGTGGAAGCCGAAGGACTGCCCGCCGCTGTAGCGGTTGAACAGCGGCGGATAGATGCGCTGCGGCAGCGCGGCCGAGAAGAACGTCGTGTTGCGCGCGAGCGCGTCGAGGATCAGCCCGCCCAGCTCGCGCGCCACCGGATCGTTCTCCGGCAGCTGCGCGTTGTCCTTCGCCATCGCCGACTGGTGGCCGGCGGTGATGCGGCCATCGGCCCAGCCGGCATCCCGCAGGCGGTCGCGGCAGTGGGCGACCTGTTCGGCGCTGAGGACTTGCGGGACCTGTAGCAGCATGTCGGATCCTTGGCTTCGTCAGGCCCGGCGAACCGGGCGTCGCGTGGCTGGATGGGGTGTCACCGGAGCGGGATAGCGAGGCGCGGATCAGAAGCGGTAGATCGCCTGCAGCACGACCTGCCGCGCCTCGCCCGGCGTCGCCCAGCCGTTGTTGCGGATGCGGGTGTAGTACGTCTTGTCGAACAGGTTGTTGACGTTGAGCTGGAAGGCGAGGCGTTCGTTGAGGTCGAAGGCCACCATCGCGCGATGCGAGGTGTAGCCCTTCGCCTCGGCGATGTTCGCGCCGTTGCCGGTGTACACGTCGTAGTTGCCCACGTACGTCAGGCCGTAGCCGAACGTCCACTGGCTCAGATCGTACGTGGTCCACAGGCTGCCCGAACGCTCCGGCGTGCCGCTGATCGGCAATCCCGCGAGCGGATCCGGATTGGCCGGCGTGTTGCCGCACGCGGTGCCCGGATTGGCCTTGCAGTAGTCCGACACGCCCTGGATCACTTCGCTGTCCAGCCACGTGAGGTTGGCGAAGATCGACCATGCGTCGGTGATGTGGCCCGCCGCGCCGAGCGCGATGCCGTCCACGCGCGCCGTGCCGTCGAGCTGCTGCTCGCCGCTCGGGTTTTCCGGATTGCCCGGATCGGCGACCTTGTATTCCTCGCGTTCGTTGCGGAACACCGCCGCGGTCAGCGCCAGTTTGCTGTTGATGTCCCACTTCGCGCCGGCCTCGATGTTGATCGCGGTTTCCGGATCGACATTGCAGTTCGCCGTGCCAGTGGTGCTGGTCGCGGTGCACGAGCCGTTGACCGAGGCCTTCGACGGCGTCTTGCTGTTGGAGTACGACAGGTACAGGCTCGCGTTCGCCGCCGGCTTGAAGATCAGGCCCGCGCGGTACGAGAACAGGTCGTCGGAGTTTTCGGCGACCACGCGCGTCGTCGGCTGGCCCAGCTGCGGGCTGCCGGCCGTGGTGTTGAACGTCGTGGTGACCGTGTCGCCCTCGTTGTGCTCGTAGCGCGCGCCGAGGTTCAGCATCCAGCGATCGTTGAATTCGAGCGTGTCGAAGGCGTAGATCGCCTGGTTGTCGAGCGAACCTTCGGCGATGCTGCCGCGGATGTAGTTGATCGGGCCGCTATAGACCGAATACGGATCGGTCACCGACATCGGCGGCAGCGGTACCGTCGCGCCGGTCGGCGTGCGGAACAGGTTGCCGGTGTCGAGGTCGAACTCCTCGCGGGAGAACGACACGCCCGTCACCAGCGAGTGCTTGACCGAGCCGGTCGAGAATCGCGACACCACATCGGTCTGGCTGACGGCGAGCGTGTTCTTCGTGTCGCGGCTGAAGCCGCGCGGGCCGCTCGGCAGGTAGGTGTTCGGCGTCGTGCACGGTGCGCCCGTCGCCGGGTTGAAGCCGGCCGGCAGGCACCACGTGCCCTGCGGCGCGTCGACGACGCTCAGCTGCTCCACCTGCTGGAAGCGCGCCAGGCTACGCAGCGTGGTGTTCGGCGTGAAGTCGTGCTCGAACACGCCGGTGACCATGTCGACATCGATCTTCTGGCGGTCGATGTTGTGGTAGCCGTAGTAGTTCTCGGTATCGACGCCCGGCAAGCCACCGCCGAACGCGGCGAAATACGGCACGCCGTACTGCGGGAGGTTGTCGTCGCTCTGGTGGAAGTAGCTCGCGGTGAAGCGCGTGTCGCCGTCCAGGCCGAACGCGACGGACGGCGCGATGCCCCAGCGCTCGAAGTTCTCGTAATCGCGGCCCGGCACGTCGTTCTGATGGACCATCGCGTTGATGCGGAACGCCGAACCGTTGTCCAGATCGGTGTTGCTGTCGAGGGTGATGCGGCCGAAGCTGTCGGTGCCGGCGCCGGCCGTCACCACGGTGGAATCGCCGCTGCGCGCGACCTTGCTCACCAGGTTGATGTTGCCGCCGACCGAGCCCGCGCCGGAATACACCGAGTTGGCGCCGTTCACCAGTTCGACCGACTCCAGGTTGAAGTTGTCGGTGCGCGTGTACTGCGCGCTGTCGCGCACGCCGTCGGTGGTGATATCGCTGTTGGCGTTGAAGCCACGCAGCGTGATGCTGTCGCCGTAACCGCCGCCGCCTTCGCCGGCGCCGAAGGTGATGCCCGGCAGCGTGCTCAGCACGTCGCGCAGGCCGATCAGGTTCTGCTGGTCCATCACGTCCTTGGTGACGACGGTGATGGTCTGCGGCGTGTCCAGCAGCGGCTGCGTGTACTTGATGGAGGACGGCTTCTCGACGTACTCGCCGTGCACCTCGATCTTGTCCAGGTCACGCGCGTTGGCGGGCTCGCCGGCCGGTTCGGCCAGCGCGGGCGCCACGACGGCGAGCGCAAGGGCGCCGGCGAGCGGCGAGACGACGAACTTCCTGTTGGACATGGGATTCCTCGGGGGAAAAGCAGGGCGGCACGGCCGCGGTTCGGCGTGAGATGTTAATGAGATGAATTCTCATTTGCAACGAAAAGTGAACGCGGGCGGACGAGCGGCGACCGCGTGGGCGTCTGGGCGGTCGTCCGCGCGGGCGCACGACGGCGTTCCTGCCAGGGCAGGCGCATGGACTGATCGGAGGTTTGGGAAGCGCTGACTGGCGAACGCCCGGCACTGCGGTAGCAGGCCTGCGGAGGGCCCGGGCTAACCTGCGCTCACCCCGGGTGCGCTTCGCTTACCCGGGCTACAAGAAAGGTGCTTTGGTGCGCGCGGTATCAGCCGCGATCGTCGCGCGTCCAGACGCCGACGTCGTCGACCTTCACCGGGAACTTCGGCACCGGTTCGTAGGCCGGCGCGCAGAGCGGGCGGCCATCGCGCACGTCGAACTTCGCGCCGTGCAGCACGCATTCGATCGTCGCTTCCTCGCCGTCGAAGTTGCCGGCGGACAGCTCGAAATCCTCGTGCGAGCACTTGTCTTCGAGCGCGTAGTAATCGCCGTCGTAGTTGACGACGAGGATGGCCGTGTCGCCATCCCATGCCACCGTGCGTTCACCCGGCAGCAGTTGCGAGGTTGCGCAGACGAACACCCATTGCTCGGCGGCGCCGCTCACAGCGGCTTCTCCAGCACCTCGAAGCGCAGGTCGTCGCGCTTGGGCTCGCCGAAACGCTCGTCGCCGTACGGGAACGGCTTCTTGATGCCGGTGCGGCGATAGCCGCGGCGTTCGTAGAAGGCGATGAGTTCGTCGCGGATGTCGATGACCGACATGCGCATAGACGGCAGCGACCATTCCTCGCGCGCGAGGCGTTCGGCTTCGGCGATGACCTGCTTGCCGATGCCGCCGCCCTGCAGGGCCGGGTTCACGGAAAACATGCCGAAGTAGCCGGCGCCATCTTCCTCGGCGACGTGCGCGCAGGCGAGCAGTTCGCCGCCTTCGCGCTCGGCGATGAGGATCGCGCTGCGCGGCCGGTCGATGCAGGCCTGCACGTCGTCCGCGCCGGTGCGGCGACCGCCAAGCATGTCGGCCTCGGTCGTCCAGCCTTGCTTGCTGACGTCGCCGCGGTAGGCCGATTCGATCAGTGCGACCAGCGCGTCGATGTCGGCGTGGGTCGCGTGGCGGAACTGCAGGGACTGAACGGTCATGGTGTCGGTCGGTGAAGAGCGGGCAGGCGGCCATTCTCCAGCGTGATCGCGGCGGTGTCATCCGGCGCGATGCGCGACGTTTACCCCAGCAGCCGGCGGACCTTCTGCAGCCCGGCGACGAACGCCTCGATTTCTTCGTGCGTGTTGTAGAACGCCAGCGACGCGCGGCACGTGGCCGGCACGCCGAAGTGCTGCATCAGCGGGTGCGCGCAGTGGTGGCCCGAACGGATCGCGACGCCTTCCAGGTCGAGCAGCGTCGCCAGGTCGTGCGCGTGCGCGCCTTCGACCAGGAAGCTCACGACCGCGGCCTTCTCGCGCGCCTGTCCGAAGATGCGCAGGCCCTCGACCTTCGACAGCGCCTCGTTGAAGTGCGCCAGAAGTTCCTGCTCGCGCGCCTCGATGTTGGTCATGCCGAGGCCGGAGAGATAGTCGACCGCGGCGCCAAGACCGACGAAGCCGGCGATGTTCGGCGTGCCCGCTTCGAACTTGTGCGGCGCGTCGTTGAAGACGGTGCCTTCGAAACGCACTTCCTTGATCATCTCGCCACCGCCGATGAACGGAGGCATGGCGGCGAGGTGTTCGCGACGCGCCCACAGTGCGCCGGTGCCGGTGGGACCGGACATCTTGTGGCCGGTGAAGGCGTAGAAATCGCAGCCGATGGATGCGATATCCACCGCGCGATGCGGAACTGCCTGCGAGCCGTCGACGACCGTGACGATGCCGCGCTTGCGCGCTTCGCGGCAGATCTCGCGTACCGGGTTCACCGTGCCCAGTACGTTGGACACGTGCGTGAGCGAAAGCAGCTTCACCTCGGGCGTAAGCAGCGAATACAGCTGCGCCAGGTCGAGCTCGCCGCGTTCGTCGATCTCGGCGACCTTGATCACGGCGCCCGTGCGCTGCGCGACGAGCTGCCACGGCACGATGTTGGCGTGGTGCTCCATTCGCGTGAGCACGATCGCGTCGCCAGCCTTCAGCTGCGGCAGTGCCCACGAATACGCGACGAGGTTCAGCGCGAACGTCGTGCCGCTGCACAGCACCAGTTCGTCGCCGCGAACGTTGAGGAACTTCGCCAGCTTCGATCGCGCGCCTTCGTACGCTTCCGTCGCCTCGGTGCCGAGCGCGTGCACGGCGCGGCTGACGTTGGCGTTGTGGCGGCGGTAGAAGTCGTCGACGGCATCGATCACCGCATCGGGTTTCTGCCCGGTGTTGGCCGAATCGAAATAGACCAGCGGCTTGCCGTGCACCTGCCGCGTGAGCAGCGGGAAGTCGGCGCGCACGCGGGCCCAGTCGATGGCGTTCGTCGAGTCGGTGGCGGGAAGGTTCATGCGTGCTCCATTCAGGCGCGCCGGTCAGGCGGCGCCGAGGCGTTCCAGCGAGGCGTCCAGGCGGGCTTCGAGCGCCGTGCGCAGCGCGTCGCCGGGCTCGAACACCGACAGGGTCTCGCGGCAGAACGCCGCGGTGAGCAGGGCGCGCGCCTGTTCGGACGAGAGGCCGCGGCTGCGCAGGTAGAACAGCGCCGTCTGGTCGAGCTGGCCGACGGTCGCGCCATGCGCGGCCTGCACTTCGTCGGCGTGGATTTCGAGCACCGGCTGCGTATCGATTTCGGCGCCTTCGCTCAGCAGCAGGTTCTTGTTCGACAGCTGTGCGTTGGTGCCATCGGCGCCTTCGCGGATCAGGATGCCGCCGTGGAACGCGGCCTTGGAACGGCCGGCCGCCATGCCACGCCACGTGAGTTCGCACGCGGTATCGCGGCCGACGTGATCGATGCCCAGCCGCGTATCGATATGGCGCTTGCCCGATGCGAGCAGCACACCGTTCGCGTGCAGGCGCGCGTTGTTTCCGTGGAGCGCGGCGTTGAGTTCGTGACGCGACAGGCCGGCGCCGAGTTCGAGGTCGAGGCGGCGATAGTCGGCCTCTTTCGCCAGCACCGCATCGGTGCGCGCCATCAGCGTCGCGCCGGCCGCCTCGTCCTGCACGCGCGCGTGGCGCAGCGTGGCGTTCGTGCCGAGGTGCACGTGCGTCAGCTGATTGGCGAGATGGTTGTGCGCGCCTTGGGCGAGATGGTGCTCGACCACGACCAGCGAGGCGTTGTCGCGAAGTTCGATGAGGTGGCGCAGATGCCAGGCTTGGTCGGCCTGCGCGGGCGCGCCAATGAAGACGATGTGGATCGGCTGCGTCGACTGCGCGCCCGATTCGGCGCGAAGCACGACGCCATCGTCGGCGAGGGCGGCGTTGAGGCGCGCGAAGATCTCATCGCTGCGATCGAAGCGGCGCGCGAGGAAGTTGGCCTCGCGCGGCTCGCCTTCGACCAGCACCTGCGAAAGCGGTTGCAGCGTCACGCCCGACGACAGACCCGAGAGGTCGCTGTGCGACACATCGAAACGACCGTTGACGAAAACGATGCGCGGCGCCGGAATATCCGCCAGCAGCGCATCATCGAACGTCGCGATCGAGGCCGAAGGCGCGGCGAACGCGCGGCGTTCCAGCGCTCGCAGCGGCGTGTACTTCCACGCTTCCACGCGCGCGTGCGGAACGCCGTCGCGCAGCACGGCATCGAGCGCGGCGCGGCGGGTTTCGCCCAACCCGGCGGCCTCGCGGGATAGAAGCGATTCGAAAGCGGTGGCGAAGGAATCGAGCAGGGCGCTCATGTCACGCGCTCGCCGCCGGGGTGATGCGTTCCTTCACCCACGCATAGCCGTGCTGTTCCAGCTCGAGCGCGAGCTCCGGGCCGCCCGTCTCGACGATGCGGCCATCGGCCAGCACGTGCACGACGTCGGGCTTGATGTAGTCGAGCAGGCGCTGGTAGTGCGTGATCACGAGGAACGCACGCTCGGGCGAGCGCAGCGCGTTCACGCCGTCGGCGACGGCCTTGAGCGCGTCGATGTCCAGGCCCGAATCGGTTTCGTCGAGGATCGCCAGCTTCGGTTCGAGCAGCGCGAGCTGGAAGATCTCGTTGCGCTTCTTCTCGCCGCCGGAGAAGCCTTCGTTGACGCCGCGATGCAGCAGTTCGTCCTTCAGGTGCAGCACGGCCAGCTTCTCGCGCACGAGCTTGAGGAACTGCATCGAATCCAGCTCGCTCTCGCCACGCGCCTTGCGCTGCGCGTTGAGCGCGCTGCGCAGGAAGTAGGTGTTGTTCACGCCCGGGATCTCGACCGGGTACTGGAACGCGAGGAACACGCCGGTCGCGGCGCGCTCTTCCGGCTCCAGGGCGAGCAGGTCCTGGCCTTCGAACGTCACGGTGCCGGCGGTGACCTCGTAGCCTTCGCGGCCGGCGAGCACGTTTCCGAGCGTGGACTTGCCGGCGCCGTTGGGCCCCATCACCGCGTGCACCTGGCCGGGCGTGAGTTCCAGCGTGAGGCCCTTGAGGATCTCCTTGCCGGCGACGGAGACGTGGAGGTTTTCGATCTTGAGCATGGGGGCGTGATTCGCGATTCGTGAGTTTTGATTCGAACGGTGCGTCAGCCGACGCTGCCTTCCAGCGATACTTCCAGCAGCTTCTTGGCTTCCACCGCGAACTCCATCGGCAGCTCGCGGAAGACGCTCTTGCAGAAGCCGTCGACGATCATCGACACGGCGTCTTCCTCGGAGATGCCGCGCGAGCGGCAATAGAACAGCTGGTCGTCGCTGATCTTGGAGGTGGTCGCTTCGTGTTCGACCGTCGCGCCGGGGTGTTTCACTTCGATGTACGGGAAGGTGTGCGCGCCGCACTTCTTGCCGATCAGCAGGCTGTCGCACTGCGTGTGGTTGCGCGCGCCTTCGGCCGAGCCGAGCACCTTCACCAGGCCGCGGTAGGTGTTCTGGCCGCGGCCGGCGCTGATGCCCTTGCTGACGATCTTGCTCTTGGTGCGCTTGCCGACGTGGACCATCTTGGTGCCGGTGTCGGCCTGCTGGCGATGGTGCGTGAGCGCGACCGAATAGAACTCGCCGACCGAGTCGTCGCCGACCAGCACGCACGACGGGTACTTCCACGTGATCGCCGAGCCGGTTTCGACTTGCGTCCAGCTGATCTTGCTGCGCGCGCCACGGCATTCGCCGCGCTTGGTCACGAAGTTGTAGATGCCGCCGACGCCGTTCTCGTCGCCCGGGTACCAGTTCTGGACGGTGGAGTACTTGATCTCCGCATCGTCCAGCGCGACCAGTTCGACGACCGCCGCGTGCAGCTGGTTCTCGTCGCGCATCGGCGCGGTGCAGCCTTCCAGATAGGAAACGTAGCTGCCTTCCTCGGCGATGATCAGCGTGCGCTCGAACTGGCCGGTGCCCATCGCGTTGATGCGGAAGTAGGTGCTCAGTTCCATCGGGCAGCGCACGCCCTTGGGGATGAACACGAAGCTGCCGTCGGAGAACACCGCCGAGTTCAGCGCGGCGAAGTAGTTGTCGCCGGTCGGGACCACGGTGCCTAGGTACTTCTTCACCAGCTCCGGATGGTCGTGCAGCGCCTCCGACAGCGAGCAGAAGATGATGCCCTTCTCCGCCAGTTCCTTGCGGAACGTGGTGCCGACGGAGACCGAGTCGAACACGGCATCGACCGCGACGCCGGCGAGCTTGGCGCGCTCGTGCAGCGGCACGCCGAGCTTCTCGTAGGTGTCGAGCAGTTCCTGCGGGACGTCGTCGAGCGAGGCGTACTTGGCCTTCGGCGCGGAGTAGTAGCTCACCGCCTGCAGGTCGATCGGCGCGATGTTGAGCTTGGCCCAGTGCGGCATCGGCATCGTCAGGAAGTGCCGGTACGCCGCCAGGCGCCAGTCGGTCATCCACTCCGGCTCGTTCTTCTTGGCCGAGAGCGCGCGGATCACGTCCTCGTTGAGGCCGGGCGGGAGGCTGTCGGATTCGATGTCCGTGACGAAGCCGGCCTCGTACTTGCGGCCGAGCTGCTCATGGATCTCGCGATTCTCGAGCGGGTGGTTTTCCAGGATTTCGGTGGCCATGGGGCTGCCTACTTCTCAAGCCAGGTGCAGGTCGATGGACCTGCGGGGTGGTTCGTTGGGCGGCGGGGCGAGCATCTGCGCGAGCGTTACCGCGCGCAGCGCCTCCACCACCACGTCGTTGATGCGGCGCCAGTTGGCGCGTACGCCGCAGGACTGTTCCAGGCCGCAGCTGCCGGTGTGAACGCTGCATTCGGTCATGGCCAGCGGCCCTTCCATGGCCTCGACGATTTCGATCAGGCCGATGTCGCCGGCCGGCCGGGCGAGCCGATAGCCGCCGTTCGCGCCCCGGAACCCCTCCACCAGCCCGGCCTGGGCCAGCGGCTTGAGCACCTTGGCGACGGTCGTCGCCTCCAGGCCCGAGCGTTCGGCCAGTTCGGAGGCGCTGAGCACGGCATCGTCGCCATGGGCGAGGGCGGTCATGACGACCGTGGCGTAGTCGGTGAGCTTGGTGACGCGGAGCATGGGGCACTGCAGGTTGAATCCGTACCGGAATTGTACGTTTTACGGCGGCCGAGGCCAAGGGCGTGCCGGATCGGCGATTCAGGCTTGCCGTACGTGCGGCTGGTTCCGGTGGCCTCGGCGCTTGAGGGCGGACGCGCGGCGGCTCTCGTGACGGGGATGTCGTGATTGGCGCGCGATGGCGATGTCGCGCGGATCCGTACAGAATGGCCGCTTTCACCCAACCGGACCTCCGCATGCCGCGCAAGATCGTCGCCCGTCGTTCCGCCATCCATGGCAACGGTGTTTTCGCCGTCGCCCCGATCGCCAAGGGCGAACGCATCGTGGAGTACAAGGGCCGCCGCCGCACCCATGACGAAGTCGACGCCGACGTCAGCGGCGACCCGGATTCGGGCCACACCTTCCTCTTCACGCTGAACGAGGAATACGTCATCGACGCCAACTACGAAGGCGGCGTGGCGCGCTGGATCAACCACAGCTGCTCGCCCAACTGCGAGGCGGTGCTGGAAGAGGCCGACGGCGACGACCGCACGAAGGACCGCGTGTTCATCGAGGCGATCCGCGACATCAAGCCGGGCCAGGAGCTGTCGTACAACTACGGCATCACGCTCGAGGAAAAGCACACGCCCGAGCTGAAGAAGATCTGGGAATGCCGCTGCGGCTCGCGCAACTGCACCGGCACGCTGCTGCAGCCCAAGACGCCGAAGAAGGCGAAGAAGGCCGCTTCGAAGTCGAAGAAGACCGCTGGGAAGAAGGCCGCGACCGGCACGAAGCGCGGTGCGAAGAAGACCGGCGCCAGCAAGACCGGCGCGAAGAAGGGCGTGCGCAAGGCCGCCTGATCCAGCTGTCACGCGCCCCGGGGATTCCGGGGCCGCGTGCGGGAACGGCTCCGCCGCAATCCCGAAACCGACCTCCCGTACCATCGAACAATGGCGCGCCCGCCGACGCATCGACACACTGCGTCCGCGCCCTTGGCGCAGTCCCGTGCATCGATCGATCAGGAGCCCCGCATGACCCAGTCCCGCGCCCTCGACGGCCAGACCGCCCTCGTCACCGGCGCCGCCAGCGGCATCGGACGGGAAATCGCGTTCGAACTCGCCCGCGCCGGCGCGGCGGTGGTCATCGCCGATCTGAACGAGGCCGGCGCGCAGGCCGTCGCAGCGGAGATCGAAGGGCAGGGCGGCAAGGCGCTGGGCGTCGCGATGGACGTCACCGACGAGGCCGCCGTGAACGCCGGCGTTGCGCGCGCGAATGACGCGTTCGGCAGCGTGGACATCCTCGTGTCGAATGCGGGCATCCAGATCGTCAATCCGATCGACCAGTTCGCCTATGCCGACTGGAAGAAGATGCTGGCGATCCACCTCGACGGCGCGTTTCTCACGACCAAGGCCGTGCTGCCGCACATGTACGGCACGAAGCCCGACGGAAGCCACCGCGGCGGCACCGTCATCTACATGGGCTCGGTGCACTCGCACCTGGCCTCGCCGCTGAAGTCCGCCTACGTGACGGCCAAGCACGGCCTGCTCGGCCTGTCGCGCACGCTCGCGAAGGAAGGCGCGAAGCACGGCGTTCGCAGCCACGTCGTTTGCCCCGGCTTCGTGCGCACCCCGCTGGTGGACAAGCAGATTCCCGAACAGGCGAAGGAACTGGGCATCAGCGAGGAAGAGGTCGTCAGCCGCGTGATGCTGGGCAACACGGTCGACGGCATCTTCACCACTGTCGAGGACGTCGCGCGCACCGTGCGCTTCCTTGCTGAATTCCCGACGGCGGCCTTCACGGGGCAGAGCTTCGTCGTCAGTCACGGCTGGCACATGCAATAGCGGACGCCGCCGTCGTGTGACGGCGCTCCACAACCCGAGATGCGCGACGCATCGAAAGGGTTGCCATGACTCACGCCACTGCGTAGGGTTCGCCGCGCCGCTTAGTCTGCGCCTCGCCCGGGCATCACGCCGCGAGCCGGCACGAAGCCGCCCCTCCAGCACGGACCGCCGGTGGATGCGCGAACGCGCAACCGGAACCACGCGCTGGGCCACATGGACCGCGAAGACCCCAACGCATGCGCGCACCGCTGCTCCTCATCCTGGCCGTCGTTTCCACGCCCGTGTTCGCCGTGGAAATCGATGGCCGTATCGACCCCGCCGAATGGCAGGGCGCACGTCACGTCACCGATTTCCGCAAGGTCCAGCCGTTGTCGCTGGAGCCGGGCACGCTGCCGACCGAGGGCTGGATCCTTGCGACGCCCGAAGGCCTCGCCATCGCGATGCGCAACCAGCAGCCGGTGGACACGCGCACGCGCCAGCGTGTGCGGCGCGACTTCGAGGAGCAGGTCGATCGCGTCAACCTGATGATCGATTACGACGGCGACGCGCGCACCGGCTACAACTTCACGGTCTCCTCGACCGACGGCATCGCCGATGCGGTGATCACCAACGAAAACCAGTTCAACGACGACTGGGACGGCAACTGGCGGCATGCCGTCAGCGAGGATGAGACGTCGTGGTCGGTCGAGATGCTGATTCCCTGGTACATCGCGCCGATGCGCGAGGGCAAGGACGGCGTGCGCACGGTGAAGATCTACCTGGACCGCGTGATCGGTTCGACCGGCGAGCGCTCGGCATGGCCGGGCGCGAGCTACACGCGGCCGCGCTTTTTGTCCGACTTCGCGCCGGTGGAAATGCCGCAGTACGACCAGTCGCTGCTTGCCGTCACGCCGTACGTGTCGGGCCTGTACGACAACATCAGCGGCGGCAGCGACTTCGACGCCGGCGCCGACATCTTCTGGAAGCCGAACGGGCAGTTCCAGCTCTCGGGCACGATCAACCCGGATTTCGGCCAGGTCGAAAGCGACGACCTCGTCATCAACTTCGACGCCACCGAAACCTTCATCAGCGACAAGCGCCCGTTCTTCACCGAGAACCAGGGCATCTTCGAGTTCACCACGCCGTCGGACTACAGCCAGCTCCTGTACACGCGTCGCGTGGGCGGGCCGGCCGACGACGGCAACGGCGCGGGCGACATCACCGCGGCGGTGAAGCTCAACGGCAGCATCGGCGCGACGAAGTACGGCGTGTTCGCCGCCGACGAAGCCGATGAAGTCGGCCGCACGTTCGGCGCGGTGCGCGTGGTGCGCGACCTCGCCAAGCAGAACCTCGGCGCGATGGTGACCTACGTCGACCGGCCATTCCTCGATCGCACCGCCACCGTGATGGGCGTGGACCACAACTGGCGCCCGACGGCCCGCGTGAGCGTGGAAACGCGCGTGATCGGCAGCCAGATCGACGAGCACGGCCGCACCACCGACGACAACGGCGCGACGATGTGGGTCAACTACGAGATGGACCACGGCTGGCGCCAGCAGTGGCTTGCGATGCATTTCGGCAACGAGCTGGAAATCAACGATTTCGGTTACCTGCAGCGCAACAGCACCAACTACCTCAACTGGCAGGTGATGCGCCGCTTCACCGATCTTCCGAAGGAATCGCGTTACGCGTCGAAGGACTGGCGCGCGCGCATCAGCGGCACCGACAACGACCACGGTGACCGGCTGCAGCGCCAGCTGCGCATCAGCCGCGAAGGCAACCTGCGCAACGGCAGCTACGAGTACGCGCAGATCAACATCAACACCTCGGGCGTGGACGACCTGCTCACGCGCGGCAACGGCGTGGTCGACAAGCCGTCCAACTTCAACGCGTACTTCGAATACGAACGGCCGCGCAAGGGCGACTGGGCGTGGGATACCGAGGCCGAAGTGTTCTCCGGCGGCCTCGCCGGCAACGACAAGATCGGCTACAACCTGCGCGTGCAGCCGACGTACTTCATCAGCGACGCGTTCAGCGTGTACCTGGGCGGCTTCTACGAGCGCATCCCGAGCTGGCTGGTGTGGCAGGAAGACAACCTGATCGGCGAGTTCAACGAACGCATGCTGCAGATCGACGCCGGTCTGGACTGGACGATCACGAACAAGCAGGAACTGCGCGTGAAGATGCAGGCGATCGGCCTGGACGCGGGCCTGGAGCAGGCATACCGCGTGCAGCCGGGCGGCGCGTCGATCGCATCGGACGACGTGGTGAACGACTTCAGCGTGCGCAACCTGGGCTTCCAGGTGCGTTATCGCTACGAGATCGCGCCGCTGTCGTACCTGTACGTGGTGTACGGCCGCGGTGGCTACCAGCAGGATCCGTTCACCGAGCGCCCCGGCGATCTGCTGCGCGACAGCCTGGAACTGCGCGACGACGAGCAACTGCTGGTGAAGCTGAGTTATCGGTTCGAGCTTTGAGGCCGTTGCTCTGATTGAGGTTCACGCTGTGCGTGGTTACCTAAAGCATCGTCATCCCAGCGAAAGCTGGGATCCATCCTGGTTCTCTCCGATAGGCAAAGCGCAGATGGATTCCAGCTTTCGCTGGAATGACGAGTGTGTGGTTTCCGTCAAAACGCCTGGGTCCCGTCTTTCGCCGGGATGACGACGCAGGGCCACGACGATCTAGGGCGCTGATGGTCCGCGCGCAGCCACCCACTCCACCGCCGTCAGAATCTCGAACCACCCCTCGCGCTTCGTCCGGCGTGCCAGCTTCAGCAGCGCCTCGTCCCGGCTGAGCAGCCATCGCGCGCCGCACGCGGCTGCGAGTTCGAGGAACTTCTGATCGTCCGGATCCGCGCAGCGCGGCAGCGCGAACGCATGCGTGTCGTCGAACGCGCGCATCGCGGCGTCGTACGCGGCCAGTTGCTTCGCACGCGCCGCGTCGTCCAGGCGCAACACCGGATACGCCAGCACGCGTTCCCATTCGCTGCGGCATGCCTGGCTGGTGGCACCGATCACGGCGCCCGAGTCCAGTGCCTCGCGCAACGCGGACACCGCCGGGTCGCGGAAGACGAACAGGTCGAGGCACACGTTGGTGTCCAGCACGATGCGCGGCGGCGCATCGGCGAATGACCCGCTCATGTCACGCCGCGCGCGTCACGGCGCCACTTCGCGGATGTCGGCCGTGCCGATGCGCCACGCGCGCTGGTCGGCGGTGGCGCCATCGACCACGGCGCGGCGCAGCGTGTACGCGCCGACGAAACGCTGCTGGCGGCCGTCGGCGTGCGTGGCGGTCAACGCGACCGGTATTTCCACATAGCGCGAACCCGCGGCGGCATCCACGCGGCCCGGCGCCATGATCTCGACCGACACGCCGGTCGTGTCGGCGAAACCGGCGGCGAACTGCTCCGGCGTCTGGTTGCTCGAGCGTCCGCCGTCGGACCACAGCGCATACGCCTGCGCGAAATCGCGGCGATTGATGGCGGCGTAGTAGTCGCGGATGACGGCGACGGCATCGTCCACGGTGGGCTCGTTCGTCGCGATGTCGGTCGGCGGCGCGTTCGGATCGACCGGCGCCGCCGTCGCAGCGAGCGGGTCTTCCGCCGGCAACACGGGATTGCCTTCGGCATCCAGCGCCACGGTCTCTTCGGGCTTGGGCGGCCCGACCACGCCGGGGCCGGGCTCGTCTGGCATCCCGGTCACGCTGCCGCGTGCGCCGGCCGGGGCGGGCAGCGCTTCGGTGTCGTCGCCGGAAGCGCCGGGCGCGCGCGACTTGTCGCCGCCGCACGCCGACAGGGCGGCCGCGCAGGCGAGGAGAAAGGCGAAGCGGAACTGCGTCATTGCATCAATCCAGGTGGACGACGACGTTGCCATTCTCGATGGCGGTGGTGCCGATGCGGCGTGAACCCAGGCGGTCGAGCAGGCTGTTGTCGAGGCGGTAGACGGGTTCCTCGCGCGCGTACTCGGCCAGCCACGAATTGAGCATGGCGCGCGCGCTGGCGTTCATCGCGCCTCCCAGTGCCGGCACGTCGACGTTCTCGATGCGCGGGTCCTGCAGGTGCAGGCCGCGCGTGGACGGATCGAAACGCAGCGCGCTGGTCAGCGCGAACCGGCCCGAGGCCTTGCTGCTGTCGCTGCCCAATGCGCCGAGGCCCACATCGAAATCCAGCCGCAGGCGGTTGCCGTCCTGGGGGATCGACAGGCGCGGATTCATCAGCGTGAGCGAGACCAGGCCGCCGAGCTTGTCGTAATGCTTCGGGAAATTGCGATCGAGCGAATGCTGCAGCTGCATCGGCGTGAATCGCACGTCGTCGCCGAGCAGCGCGCCGACTGTCGAGCAGGCGGACAGCAGCGCGACGGCGAGGGCGAAGAGGACGGCGAGGGGAAATCGGAGAGTGCGGCGCGGGTCCATCTCAAGCTCCACGGGGATGCCCGGACGATACCCGCGCCGCATGAACAACACCACTCGATCGGCGGCGTGCGGCGATGCTAGCGTCCCGCCGTCCACGCCGGGTGATGGCCCGACGAGCGGACGTCGCGACGGTCGATCAGCCGCGTTGCTGCATCGCCAGGCGCAGGCCGAGGCCGATGAAGAGCGTGCCGGTCGCGCGCTGCGTCCAGCGTCCCGCGCCGCCGGCGAGGCGTCGGCCGAAACGGCCCGCGGCGAAGCTCAGGAAGAGGTCGTTGCAGAAACCGATCACGGCCAGCAGCGCGCCCAGGACGAAGAACTGCAGCCACACCCAGCCGCGTTCGGGATGCACGAACTGCGGCAGGAAGGCGAGGAAAAACAGCGCCACCTTCGGATTGAGCACGCCGGTCACGACCGAGCGCAGGTAGACGCTGCGGCCGGATGCGCGTGGTTTCGGTGCGTCGGCATCGGTGGTTGCGGTGTCGGCGTCGCCGCTGCGCCAGGCCTTGATCCCGAGCCACACCAGATAGGCCGCGCCGAGGTACTTCACGAATTCGAACGCCATCGCCGACGTTGCCAGCAGCGCCGACAGGCCGAGCCCCGCGGCGAGCGCATGCAGCAGCGTCGCCGTTTCCAGGCCGAGGCCCGCCTGGATTCCGCGCTTCGTCCCGCCCGCGAAACTCTGCGCCAGGATCCACGCCGTGCCGGGCCCGGGCAGCAGCACCAGCACGAGGGCCGCGGCGAGATAGGCGAGCAGGGTCGTCGTGTCGAACAGGTGCATGGCGGCGCGCGGACGTCGGTGGGGCGCTCAGGGTACGCGCGTCTGGTCGCAGGCGGGGATGCGCGCGGCGCAACGGATCGTCGCGACGCCTGCACCGTCAGGGCGATGCCGCATCCGCAGGCTTCGCGCGCGCCCCGCGCGCCTGCACCGGCACCGGCGGCTGCCCGCGACGCGCGCCCGCGTAGCGCGCGTAATCGCGGTAGAGCATCTGCACCGTCGGCGTGCCGTCGAGGTCGTGTGCGACCTTGCCGCCCGCGCGCGGTTTGAGCACCGCGAACCAGCGGTGCGCGCCGATCACGTCCGCGTCGGTCAGCGGTCGCCCCTTCGTGTCGGTCGCGACCACCGACAGCGTCACCGCATGGTTGACGTTCCCGCCGATGGCGTAGAGCCGGTTGTTCTTGACGTCGGTCTTCACCACCAGGTCGCAGTGCAGCGCGTTCGACGGGCTGTTGCCGGTGCGGACGTCGGCGATGGACGCGAACGAACTGTCCCCGCGCGAGGTGCACAGCAGGTCGCCGGCATCTGGCGTCGCCTCGGTGAGGTCGTAGGCGACGAACGCATGGTTCGGATCCTGCCCATCCCGCGCGCGCATCGCGGCGCGCACGTAGTCGATGTGGCCGCCGCTGCGGCGGAACTGGTCGGTCGACAGGCCGGCCTCGCACGCCAGCCACGAAATGAACGCAGCCGACCACGGCATCGCCCAGCCGGCCTCGTGCCAGCCGTAGTTGACGATGCTCTGCACGCGCATGGCTTCCTCGTTGCCGGTCGCGGCCCAGTAGCCGGCGATGGCGCCGGCCACCGCTTCGTCGTCCTCCATCAGCCCGAGGCGTGGCGCCTGGCGCAGCACGCGATCGCCGATGGAGGCGTTGCGATCGGGCGAGATGATCTCGACCACGCCCGACGGCTGCGGCACGCGCGGCACGATCGCCGCCGGCTCCACCGCCATGTCGAGGATGGGCATGCCGAAGTACGCCCACTCGGCGGTCGCCAGGTCGATCATGCGGGCGCGGTAATCACCGGCCGCGCGAATCGACGGACAGGAACTGGTGGCGATGCGATACCCCGCCGCGCGCGCGGGCGCGTAGCCGCCGTCGGGCGTTCGGCGATACAGCGGTTCGAAGCGGTTCTCGCCGACGCGCACCATCATCGGCGGCGCTTCGTCGGCGCGCGAGTAGATCACGCGCAGTGCGGGATCGGGAAAGCCGGAGGGACGTGGGAAGGCGGGGATCGCGCGGCTCGCGCTGCGTGCCGTCTGCGCCCACGCCGGCAGGCTCGCGAACATTGCCAGGCTCATGCCGAAGGCGACCATCAGGACGGTCGGCAGCGTGTGTCGTGTCGATCGCATGGGCGCGCTCATCCGTAGCGGAGCGCACAGAGTGGCCACTGGCGCGTGAAGCCGGCATCGCGTCGCGCGCGTGCCGGCCCCGCGGGCGGGTCAATCCTCTTCGTGCCGGGGCTTGTAGGCCTCGACCAGCTTCTGCTGCACGTTCGACGGCACCGGTTCGTAGTGGCTGAAATCCAGCGAATACCGACCGCGGCCCGCGGTCACGGACTTCAGTTCGGCCGCATAGCCCTCGAGCTCGGATAGCGGAACCTGCGCCTTCACGACGATCTCGTTGCCGCGCACGCTGTCGGTGCCGCTGATGCGCGCGCGCTTGCTCGCCAGGCCGCCGCTGACATCGCCCATGTGCTGCTCGGGCGCGTTGACCTCCAGCTCGACGATGGGTTCGAGCACCTGCGGCCGCGCCTTGCCGATCGCATCGAGGAACGCCTTCTTCCCCGCGGCGACGAACGCGACTTCCTTGCTGTCCACCGGATGGTGCTTTCCGTCGTAGACGATCACGCGCACGTCCTGGATCGGATACCCCGCCAGCGCGCCGCTCTGCAGCACCTGGCGCACGCCTTTCTCCACCGCCGGCATGAACTGGCCGGGGATCGTGCCGCCCTTCACCTCGTCGACGAATTCGAAACCGGTGCCGCGTGGCAGCGGTTCGATGCGCAGGAACACCTCGCCGAACTGGCCCGCGCCGCCGGTCTGCTTCTTGTGGCGATGATGGCCCTCGGCCTTGCCGCTCACGGTTTCGCGATAAGCGATGCGCGGCGGACGCGAAGTCACTTCCACGCCGTAGCGTTCCTTCAGCCGCTCCAGGTTGATGCGCAGGTGCAGGTCCGAGAGCCCGCGGATCACGGTCTCGTTGGTTTCGGCTTCGTGTTCGACGACGAAGCACGGGTCTTCCTCGGACAGCTTGTGCAGTGCCGTCGCCAGTTTCTGCTCCTGTCCCTTGCTCGCCGCTTCGACCGCGAGGCCGAACATCGGGCGCGGGAAATCCAGCGGCGACAGGTGGATCTGGTCCTCGTCGTGGCTGTCGTGCAGCACCGCGTCGAAGTGCAGTTCCTCGACCTTCGCCACCGCGGCGATGTCGCCGGGAATCGCCTGCTCGATCTCGACGTGATCCTTGCCGCGCAGCTTGAACAGATGGCCGACCTTGAACGGCTTCTTGCCGTCGTCGACGAACAACTGCGTGTCCTTCTTCACCGTGCCCTGGTGCACGCGGAACACGCCGAGCTTGCCGACGAAAGGGTCGTTGACGATCTTGAAGACGTCGGCGATGACGTGCGCCCTCGGATCCGGCGCGGCCTGGATACGCGTGCGCTCCGGGCCTTTCTCGTACGGCGGCTCGTTGGCTTCGGCGGGGTTCGGAAACCAGCGTTCGGCGACGTCCAGCAGTTCGCCGATGCCGGCACCCGTCCGGGCCGAGCAGAACAGCACCGGCACCAGATGCCCTTCGCGCAGGCACTGCTCGAACGCGTCGTGCAGTTCGTCTCCGGACAGGCCTTCCTCGCCGAGGTCCAGGTAATGCTCCATCACCGTTTCGTTGATCTCGACGATCTGGTCGATGATCTTCTGGTGCCAGTCGGCCACGGGCCCGAGGTCGCTGTCGCCCTGCGGGTTGATCAGGCAGTCGACGACTTTCTTGCCGCCATCCGCGGGCAGGTTGAGCGGCAGGCATTCGGGGCCGAAGGTCTCGCGCAGGTCGGCCAGTACGCCTTCGAGCGACGCGCCTTCGTGGTCGATCTTGTTGACGATGATCGCCCGGCACAGGTTGCGGCCGCGGGCGTACTCCATCATGCGGCGCGTACCGTATTCCACGCCGGCGGCGGCATCGACGACGACCGCCACCGTTTCCACCGCACCCAGCGCCGACAGCGCGGGGCCGCGAAAGTCCGGGTAGCCGGGAGTGTCGATCAGGTTCACGTGCATGCCGGCGTGGTCGATGCTGGCGATGCTGGCGTCGATGGAATGGCCGCGTTGCTTCTCGATCGGATCGAAGTCGGACACCGTGCTGCCGCGTTCGATCGTGCCTGCCGTCTGGAGTGCGCCGCCGGCCTGCAGCAGGGCTTCGAAGAGCGTGGTTTTGCCGGCGCCGGGGTGGCCTGCCAGGGCCACGTTGCGGATGGATTGTGTGCTGTAGGACATGAGCGGACTTCTCCCGTGAGGGTGGGAAGGCCGTCATGGCTGTCCGGCGCTGCGCCTGCGCGAAGGGGGCGCTCGGCGGGCGGTCATGGCGGGTGCCGGCGGGGGCCGGGAGCGAAAGCCTCGCGCAAGGGGGAGGGGTGGTCAAGCCGGCGAGGGGCGAAGTGGGCAACGACGACGGATTTCACGCCGCCTCGGCGAAGCGGCCCGCATGCGCATGCGCGGCTAACGTCCGCCACGCTAGGCTGCACGCTCTTTCACCCCACGAAGGAGTAGCGAAATGGCATTCAAGCGTACGGCCGAGGCGGTGTGGCGCGGCGACCTGCAGGGCGGAAAAGGCGCACTTTCCACGCCCCAGAGCGGCTTGTTCACCGACCAGAACTACTCCTTCAAGACGCGCTTCGGCGACGAGAAGGGCACCAATCCCGAGGAGCTGCTGGCCGCCGCGCACGCGGGCTGCTTCTCGATGGCGCTGTCGGCGGTGATGACCAAGGCCGGCTCGCCACCCGACACCATCCAGACCCGCGCTGAAGTGACGATGGAGCCGGGGATGGACCCGGGGCCGACGGTCACGGGGGTGAACCTGGTCGTCACGGGCAAGGCGCCGGGCGTGGACGAGGCGACCTTCCAGCAGTACGCCGAAGCGGCCAAGGCCGGCTGCGTCATCTCGCGCGCGCTGTCTGTGCCGGTGACGCTCCAGGCCTCGTTGCAGGGCTGATCGGGCTTGATGGCGACCAATGCGATCCGCCGCGCCGTGCTGGTGCACGGCGCAGGCGGGGGCGGCTGGGAATGGCAACGTGTGGCGACGGGTGTTCGCCGCGCTCGGCATCGAGGCGCAGGCGCTGGACCTCCAGCCGGCCGAAGATGGCCTTGAGGCCACGGGATTTGCCGATTACGCCGCGCAGGTGAGCACCGCGCTCGAAGCGTCGCCGCGTCCGTGCGCGGTGGTCGGCGCCAGCCTCGGGGGCCTGCTCGCGATGGTGTGCGCCGATGCGGCCGATGCGTTGGTGCTGGTCAATCCGCTGCCACCCGCGCCATGGGTGGAAGATCTTCCTTCACGCGAATGGCCCGACGTGGTGGCGTGGCAGCGGGACGCTCGCCTCGGCTCGACGCGGCGCGCGCTGCCCGATTCGGACGAGGCCACCGCGCTGTTCGCCTTCCGGCGGTGGCGCGATGAGTCCGGCCTCGTGCTCCGCCAGGCGCATGCCGGACTGCTGCTGGACGCGCCCGCCTGCCCGACGCTGTGCATCGCGTCCTCGCAGGATGAGGACGTCCCGCCCGAGGTGACGGCCGAACTCGCGCGCGCCTGGGACGCGGACCTGTTGCGTGTCGCCTCGCCGGGCCATGTCGGTCCGCTGCTCGGGCGCGGTGCGGCCGCGGTGGCGACACAGGCCGCGGCCTGGCTGACGGCGCGGCTGTCGGCACGGTAAATCCCCGTCGCGCCTGCGCCCATGTGAAGGCGTGGATTCAGCACCCATTGCCCGCGGCGGCCGGACGATGCGCGCACGCCCTTCCGGCGCCGGAGCCTCCCCATGAATCGCCTGATCGTCGCTTCCCTCGCGCTGGCCGCCGCCGCGAGCGGTTCGGTGCACGCGCAGTCCTACCCGCAGTCGTATCCCCAATACGGTTCGACCAGCAGCAGCGACTACGCGCGCGTGGTCCGCGTCGATCCCGTGTTCGACCGTTACGAAACCAGCGCGCCGCAGCAGCGCTGCTACGAGCGCCCGACCTACGTCGGCGGCGACGGCTATCGCAATGACGGCTATTACAGCGGCGGCGATCCGTACGGCGGAAGCTCGTATCCGTCGGGAACGCAGACCGGACGCACGGTCTCGACGATCGTCGGCACCATCGTCGGCGCCGCCGTCGGCAGCCAGATCGGCGGCGGAAGCGCGCGGTATGCGACGTCGGCGATCGGCTCCGTCGTCGGCGGCATGGCCGGCCGGCAGATCTACGACCAGAACCAGGCGCAGCGCGAACGCGTCGGCACCGTGCGCGTCTGCGATCCGGTGTATGAAGGCGACGGCTACTACTCCTCGCGCAACGGCAGCCGAAACGCGAGCGCGTACGACGTCACCTACGAGTACGCCGGTCGCACCTACACCACGCGCACGAGCTACGACCCGGGCGACCGCATCCGCGTGCGGGTGAACGTCACGCCGGAGTAATCGGGTTTCGCCGTAGCCCGGGTGGGCGAAGGGCACCCGGGCAGGACGCGTAAAGCCCGAGTCGTAACCCGGGCTATCAAACTGCAGGGAGCCTTTCTCAGGCCCAGTCGATCGTCCCGCGCACGACGTTGCACACCTGTCCGCCGGACCACACCTCGCCGTCCGCATCCACGCGCAACTGCAGGCGGGCATCGAAACCGACTTCGCGCCCTTGGCTCACCGTGTATCGACCGCCGGTGCCGGGCAGGGCGTCGTTGTGCTTGAGCCACGCGGCGAGCGTGGCGTTGGCCGCGCCCGAAGCGGCGTCCTCGAACCGAGCCGGCGCGCCGACGAATGCACGCACGACCAGGTCGTAATCGCGGCCTGCATCGGCGCGGGCGAAGGCGCACAGTCCCATCGTTTCGGTGGTCTCGGCCAGGTGCGCGATGGCGTCCCAGTCCGGCGTCGCGTCGCGCAGCGCCGATTCGCTGGCGACTTCGGCGAGCCACCAGCGGCGTCCGCCGTCCATCAGCGCCGGCGGCAGCGCGCCCGGTTCCAGTGCAGCCAGCGCCGCCGCCAGGCGCGCATCGCCCGCTTCGGCAACCTCGACCACCCGCGCGCGCGGCGTGCGCACCGCGATCGTGCGCGTCGTTCCGCTGCCTTCGACCGACAGCGGAAGCGTTCCGGCCGCGCCTTCCTGCACGATCCGGCCGTCGACGAGTTCGGCCAGCCCCGCGTCGAGCACGACGTGCGCCGTGCCCACGCTCGGATGCCCCGCGAACGGCACTTCGCGCCGCGGACTGAACATGCGCACGCGGTAGGCCGCGCCGGGCTGCGTGGGCGGGAAAACGAAGGTGGTTTCGGGCAAACGCGTCCAGCGGGCGATGGCCTGCATGCGGGCATCGTCCAGGCCCTGCGCGTCCAGCACGACGGCCAGCGGATTGCCGGCACCGGGCCGGTCGGCGAACACATCCAGTTGCAGGTAGCGGCGAAGCGTCATTCGGCGGGGGTCCGAGTGGAATATTCGACTAGAATCGCGGAGTTTACGGTGCGACATCCGCCCATGCAGGCGCGGCGCGCCATTCTAGTTTCCGTGACGGCCCCGCGCCGGCATGGTTTCGGCGGCAACCACATTCCATCCAATCATCACCAGACATCAAAACCTCATCAAAGGAACCGTTGCAGTGGCGGAAGCGAATCGCTGGGTAGTACTCAAGTTCGGCGGCACCTCGGTGTCCCGCCGGAACCGTTGGGACACCATCGGGCGCCTCGCCGGAAAACGCATGGCCGATGAGGGCGTCCGTGTGCTGGTCGTGGTCTCCGCGCTGTCGGGCGTGACCAACGAGCTGCAGGCGATCGCCAATGGTGACGACGTCGACGCACGCATCGCCGCGCTGGTCGAACGCCATCGCGCGTTCTGCGGCGAACTCGACCTGGACGCCGACACCGTGCTCGGCGAGCGCCTCGCCGCGTTGCAGGCGCTCGGCACCGACGCGCGCGTCGCGACGCGTCCGCTCGACTGGCAGGCCGAAGTGCTCGCGCAAGGCGAGCTGCTCTCGTCCACGCTCGGCGCCGCGTACTTGCGGTCGCAGGGCCTGGATTTCGGCTGGTGCGATGCACGCGACTGGCTCGATGCGGTGTCGCTTCCAAACGCCAGCGCGTGGTCGCAGCGGTTGTCGGTGAATTGCCGACTCGACAGCGACGGTTTCGGCGAGCGTTTCTCCACGCAGCCGACGCGCGCGCTGATCACGCAGGGCTTCATCTCGCGCCATGGCGACGGCAGCACGGCGATCCTCGGCCGCGGCGGTTCGGATACGTCGGCCGCGTACTTCGGTGCGTTGCTGAAGGCGCAGCGCGTCGAGATCTGGACCGACGTCCCCGGCATGTTCAGCGCCAACCCGCGCGACGTGCCCGAAGCGCGACTGCTCACGCGTCTGCATTACGCCGAAGCGCAGGAAATCGCGACGACCGGCGCGAAGGTGCTGCATCCGCGATCGATCGCACCCTGCCGCGACGCCGGCGTGCCGATGGCGATCCTCGATACCGAACGTCCCGAACTGCCCGGCACGCGCATCGACGCGACCGCCGCGACAGTGCCGGGCGTAAAGGCGATCAGCCGCCGCAACGGCATCGTGCTGGTGTCGATGGAAAGCATCGGCATGTGGCAGCAGGTCGGCTTCCTCGCCGACGTGTTCGAACGCTTCAAGCGCCACGGTCTGTCGATCGACCTGATCGGTTCGTCGGAGACCAACGTCACCGTGTCGCTGGATCCCAGCGAGAACCTGGTCACGACGAACGTGCTCGAAGCGCTGAGCGCGGATCTCGCTGAAATTTGCCGCGTGAAGGTCATCGCGCCGTGCGCGGCGATCACGCTGGTCGGTCGCGGCATGCGTTCGTTGCTGCATAGACTGAGCGACATCTGGGCGACGTTCGGCCGCCAGCATGTGCATCTGATCTCGCAGTCGTCCAACGATCTCAACCTCACCTTCGTCATCGACGAAGCCGATGCCGAAGGCCTGCTGCCGCACCTGCATGCCGAACTCATCCGCTCGCGCGCGATGCCGGTGCGCGATGCGACGGTGTTCGGCCCGAGCTGGCGCGAGATCGCGTTTGGCGCGCCGCAGCGTGCGCCCGCGTGGTGGCGCGGCCGCCGCGAGCAGCTGCTTTCGCTCGCCGCGCACGGCACGCCGCGCTACGTCTACGACCTGGCGACGGTGCGCGATCGCGCGCGTTCGCTCAGCGCGACCAATGCGGTGGATCGCTGCTTCTACGCGATCAAGGCCAATCCGCATCCCGAGATCCTGCGCACGCTGGTCGGCGAGGGCTTCGGGCTGGAGTGCGTATCGCAGGGCGAGTTCGACCATGTGTTCGCAACGTTGCCGCACATCACGCCCAGCCGCGTGCTGTTCACGCCGAGCTTCGCGCCGCGTCGCGAATACGAGGCGGCGTTCGAGCGCGGCATCATCGTCACGCTCGACAACATCGAGGCGCTCCAGCGCTGGCCTGAAGTGTTCAAGGGCCGCACGACCTGGCTGCGCATCGACCTCGGCCATGGCGAAGGGCACCACGAAAAGGTCAAGACCGGCGGCGTCGCGGCGAAGTTCGGCCTGCCGATGACGCGCTTCGATGCGTTCGTCGAGGAGGCGCGCAAGCTCGGCATCCGCATCAGCGGCCTGCACGCGCACCTGGGCAGCGGCATCGAGGATCCGCAGCACTGGCGCGGCGTCTACGCGCACCTGGCCGGCCTGGCCGATGGCATCGGCACGATCGAGACCATCGACATCGGTGGCGGTTTGCCGATTCCGTACACGCCCGAAGCGCCGCAGTTCGACCTGCCGCTGTGGCGCGCGGGGCTGGAGGAGATCAAGGCCGCGTATCCGCGTTACGGCCTGGTCATCGAGCCGGGTCGCTACCTCGTCGCCGAAAGCGGCGCGCTGCTGCTGACCACGACGCAGGTCGTCGAGAAGGACGGCGTGCGCCGCGTCGGTTGCGACGGCGGCATGAACGCACTGATGCGCCCGGCGATGTACGAGGCGTACCACGGCATCTTCAACCTGTCGCGCGACGGCGACACCGCCGTGTTCGACGTGGTCGGTCCGATCTGCGAAAGCAGCGACGTGATCGGCCGCGGCCGCACGCTGCCGGCCGATACCGCCGAGGGCGACGTGATCCTGGTCGCCGACGCCGGCGCATACGGCATGGCGATGGCCAACACCTACAACCTGCGGGCCCTTCCGGCCGAGGAAGCAATCGAATGAGTGAGTGGAAATTCAACCGCGACGCCGTCGGCGCGTTCCGTTTCGTGCGCTGCGGATTCGACGCGGACACGGGCGTCGCGCAGCTGGTGTACGCCTTCGACGACGGCCCGGAAATGATCGAGACGATCACCGTGCCGGGCGCGCCGTTCGCGCTCGATGCCGAGCGTTCGGCCGCCGCCGAACGCGCGCTGCGCCTGCTGCACCTGATCGCCGGCGTGAGCTACTACAAGGCCGCGGTGCCGTCGGGGATCCGCATCGACTCGTATGCGATAGATGCCGACACCGCCGCGCTGCTGGAGCTGATCTACGTCAACGGCTTGGGCGAGTTCGCGTATCGCAATGGCCTGAACCTGCACGGGAAGATCAAGTTCCCGGTCGCGGACCAGGGCGATGCGACGGCGCCGAAACTCGGCCTGCGCGAACACGCGCTCGTCGCCATCGGCGGCGGCAAGGACTCGCTGGTCAGCATCGAAGCGCTGCGCACGCTGGGCGTCGAACAGACCGTGACGTGGATCGGCGGCTCGCAGCTGATCCGCGCGTGCGCCGAACGCACGGGCCTGCCGACGCTGAACCTCGGCCGCGCGCTGGCGCCGCAGCTGTTCGACTACAACCGCGAAGGCGCATGGAACGGCCACATCCCGGTGACGGTGTTGAACTCGGCGATCATGGTCTTCGCCGCCGTGCTGCTGGGCGTGGACCAGGTCGTGTTCTCGAACGAACGCTCGGCCAGCTACGGCAGCGTCATCGAAGGCACGGGCGAAGTGAACCACCAGTGGTCGAAGGGCTGGGAGTGCGAACGCGCATTCGGCGAATACGTGCAGCGCCACGTCGCCGCGGACCTGCACTACTACTCGCTGCTGCGCCCGCTCAGCGAGCTCGCCGTCGCGCGACAGTTCGCGAAGACCGACCGCTACGACGCGCACTTCAGCAGCTGCAACCGCAACTTCCATATTCTCGGCGAGCGTCCGGCGAGTCGCTGGTGCGGCGTGTGCCCGAAGTGCCACTTCGTGTTCCTCGCGCTCGCGCCGTTCATGCCGAAGCCGCGCCTGATGGGCATTTTCGGCCGCAACCTGCTCGACGATCCGGCGCAGATCCCCGGCTTCGATGCGCTGCTGGAATACCAGAACCACAAGCCATTTGAATGCGTGGGCGAAGGGCGCGAATCGCGTGCGGCGATGGCCGCGCTGGCCGACCGCCCGGAATGGCGCGAAGACGCGCTGGTCGACCGCTTCGCGCACGAGATCCGCCCGCAGCTGGACGCGCAGGAACTCGGTATCGAACCGCTGCTCGTGATCGACGACGAACACCGCATCCCGGCCTCGCTGTGGGAACGCCTGCGTGCGCAGTTCGCCGCCTGACATCGCCTCGCTCGACGGTCGAAAGGTCGCGCTCTGGGGCTGGGGACGCGAAGGGCGCGCGGCGTATCGCGCGATGCGCGCGCGGCTGCCGTCGCTGCCGCTGACGCTGTTCTGCTCGGCCGCCGAAGCCGCCGAAGCGGCTGCGTTGAACGACGCGAGCCTCGTCACCGAAACCGAGGCGTCCGCAGCACGGCTGTCGGCGTTCGACATCGTGGTGAAGTCGCCGGGCATCAGTCCATACAAGCCCGAGGCCGTCGCCGCGGCGGAGCAGGGCACGCGCTTCATCGGCGGCACCGCGTTGTGGTTCGCCGAGCACGCCGGTGCCGACGGTGTCGCCGCGAACACGATCTGCGTCACCGGCACGAAGGGTAAGAGCACGACGACGGCGCTGCTCGCGCACCTGCTGCGCGCCGGCGGGCATGTCACCGCGCTCGCCGGCAACATTGGCCTGCCGCTGCTGGAAGCGCTCGAGCCGGACATCGCGCCGGAATTCTGGGCGATCGAATTGTCGAGCTACCAGACGGGCGATGTCGCGCAGGCTGGCGTGCGACCGGAGATTGCGGTCGTCCTCAACATCTTCCCCGAGCATCTCGACTGGCATGGATCGCACGAGCTGTACGTCGAGGATAAGCTGAAGCTTGTCACGCAGGCGCAGCCGCGCATCGCCGTGCTCAACGCGAACGATCCGCGGCTCGCGCAGCTCGGCCCGACGTTGAGCGCAAGCGACGTCCGCTGGTTCGGGCATCGCGATGGCTGGCACCTGCGCGAGGACGATCTGTATCGCGGCGACGCGTTCGTCATGGACACGCGCGCGCTGCCGCTACCGGGTCGCCACAACCGCGGCAACCTGTGCGCGGTGCTGACGGCGATCGAGGCACTGGGTCTTGATGCGGTGCCGCTTGCGCCGCATGCCGCGAGCTTCCGGCCCCTGCCGCATCGCCTGCAGACGGTGGGCACACGCGATGGCATTACGTACGTCAACGATTCCATCAGCACGACGCCGCATGCGAGTCTCGCGGCGCTGGACTGCTTCGCGTCGCGCCGTGTCGCGATCCTCGTCGGCGGACACGATCGCGGCCTGCCGTGGGAAGACTTCGCCGACGCGATGCGCACGCATGCACCGCTGGCGATCGTCACGATGGGCCAGAACGGGCCGCGCATACACGCGCTGCTGGAGCCGGTCGCGGCGCAGGCGGACTTTGTGCTTGGTGCAGCGGTCGATCTGGCCGACGCGATGGCGCAGGCGCGCGAGGCGCTGGGCGGGGAGGGCGTCGTGCTGCTGTCGCCAGGTGCGCCGAGTTTCGGCGCCTATCGCGATTACGTGGCGCGCGGGCGCCACTTCGCCGAACTCGCGGGTTTCGATCCGGAGATGATCAGTACGATCCCGGGGCTCGGCATCGCCTGAGTTCTGCTCGCGCGTGGCGTTGGGCCCACGCGCGTTGCCCGCGCGATCAGTGGTCGCGGCTCACCGCATAACGCGCCAGCCCGCGCAGTGCGAGCGTGTAGTCGTTCTCGTCCAGGCCATCGAGCGCGTGCTCGGCGGCCTGCGCGTACTCCTGCGCGCGACGACGGCTGTAATCGAGGCCGCCGGTGGCGTGGATCGCCGCCAGTACGTCGGGCATCGCCCCGGTGTCGCCGTGTTCGACCGCGTGGCGCAGGCGCGCACGCGTGGAATCGTCGCTGTGCGCGATCGCGTGGATGAGCGGCAGCGTCGCCTTGCCTTCGGCGAGGTCGTCGCCGAGGTTCTTGCCGAGCGTCGCAGCGTCGGAGGCGTAGTCGAGCACGTCGTCGGCGATCTGGAACGCGTAGCCGAGGTTCATGCCGTAGTCGTGCAACGCGTCGCACGTGGCTTCGTCCGCGTCGGCCAGCAGCGCACCGAGGCGCGTTGCGGCGGCGAACAGCACGGCGGTCTTGCGTTCGATCACGCGCAGGTAGGCGGCTTCGTCGGTGTCGGGATTGCGCACGTGCAGCAGCTGCAATACCTCGCCTTCAGCGATGCGGTTGGTCGTGTCGGCCAGGATCTGCATGACGGCCATGCGTTCCAGTTCGACCATCAGCTGGAAGCTGCGCGAGTACAGGAAATCGCCGACCAGCACGCTGGCCGCGTTGCCCCACACCGCATTGGCCGTCTTGCGGCCGCGGCGCAGATCGGATTCGTCGACGACGTCGTCGTGCAGCAGCGTCGCGGTGTGGATGAACTCCACCACCGCGGCCAGCTGGTGCGCGTGCTCGCCGACACCGCGCCCGCTGCTGCCGCCCAGCGCTCCGTTCGCCAGCAACAGCAGCATCGGTCGCAGGCGCTTGCCGCCCGCGCCGACGATGTACTCGGCGACCTGGTTGATCAGCACCACGTCCGAAGCCAGTCGGCGCCGGATCAGCGCGTCCACCGCCGCCATGTCCTGACGGGTCAGGGCCTGGATGGTGGCCAGGTCGGGGACGGCTGGGGTCGTCGTCGGACTGGGTGGCATGGGCGAACCGCGTGGGAGGGGCTCTGGATTATACGGGCGCATTCGCGGCGAGGATTTTTCGGACAGTTCCGATGGTCCCGTCCGGTGGCGGGTTCCAACCTGTGGTTTCGATTCCCGCATCGCCACCGCCACCGGAATGCCCATGAGCACACGACACAATGCCGCCGACGACGCGATATCCCCGGTGGCGGTTCCGCACTGGCCAGGGGTGCGGCACGTCGACTTGATCGAGCGCAGCCTGCGCGGCCTCAGCGGGGCAAGTCGCGAGGCGCTGCTCGATGCCGTAGCGAGGACCCTGGATCGTTACGTATCCGGAACCACGCGTCGCGTCGGGTACGCGTGCCTGGACCTCGATGTGGAGCTCGACGAAGTGCTGCGGCGTCTCGGCCCGCCACGCTCGTCGGCCCTCGCCGGAGCGATTGCCTGATGGCCGGCCGCCCCATCCGGCGCAAAAGCCAGGAGAAGGTCCTCGCACGGGAGGCGCTGGCGATGCCCGCGGCCGCGAACGACGACCCCGCCTCGTTCGAACTGCTGCGGCTCTGGGCGGTCGACCGCAGCCTGGCGATGAGCGTGTGCCCGGCCATCGAGGGCGAACCCTCGGATTTCGGCGCCTTGCTGGCCGACCTGTTCAGCCACGCCTGCGAGCGGTATGCCCTACGCACGGGGGAGCCGGAATCCGACATCCGGGCCAGCATGTTCCTCGCCTTCGCCTGCCGCTTCGGCGACCTGACGCGCATGTGATTCCCCACGGCCGCGTCCCGGTTTCGCCTCGGTGGCGGACGACGGGCGGCTGTTATGATGCTTCCCCTGCCGGCACGCCCGCATCGCGCTTTCGTGCCCGGCCTCCAGACGAAGCACACATAAGAGGGGAAGGCACTCCCATGGCACGCGGCATCAACAAGGTGATCCTGGTCGGCAACCTGGGCGACGATCCCGAAACCAAGTACACCCAGGGCGGCATGGCCGTCACCAAGGCGCGCCTGGCGACGACCAGCGTGCGCAAGGACCGCGACGGCAACACCCAGGAGCGCACCGAGTGGCACCGGGTGACCTTCTTCGGAAAGCTCGGCGAGATCGCCGGCGAATACCTGCGCAAGGGCAGCCAGGTCTACGTCGAAGGCTCGATCCGCTACGACAAGTACACCGGCCAGGACGGCGTGGAGCGCTACTCCACCGACATCATCGCCGACGAGATGCAGATGCTCGGCGGTCGTCCGGGCGGCGAGGGTGGCGGCGGCAGCCGCAGCGAATACCGCGGCGGTGGCGGTGGCGAGCGTTCGTCGCGTCCGCCGGCGCGCCAGGAATCAGCCCCTCGTCGTGAGGCGCCCCCGGCCAAGTCGAGCAGCTTCAACGACGACTTCGCGGACGACGACATTCCGTTCTGAGCCACCTCGTTTTTTTGCGCTTTTGGGATTTGAAAGGAGTTTCAGTGGCTACGTGGATAGTGACAGGCGGCGCCGGCTTCATCGGCGGCAACTTCGTGCTGGATGCGGTCCAGCGCAACATCAAGGTCGTGAACCTCGACGCGCTCACGTACGCGGGCAACGTCGATACGCTTGCGTCGCTGGAGAACGATCCGCGGCATGTGTTCGTCCACGGCGATATCGGTGATGCTGCGCTCGTCGAGCGATTGCTGAAGGAGCATCGCCCCGACGCCGTGATCAACTTCGCGGCGGAGAGCCACGTCGACCGGTCGATCGACGGTCCGGCGGCGTTCGTCCAGACGAACGTCGTGGGAACGCTCAGCCTGCTGGAGAAGACGCGCGACTACTGGAAATCGCTCGATGCCGCCGGCCGCGATGCCTTCCGCTTCCTGCACGTTTCGACGGACGAGGTTTACGGCACGCTCGGCGAGACCGGCAAGTTCACCGAGGAAACACCGTACGCACCGAATTCGCCGTACTCGGCGTCCAAGGCGGCGTCGGATCATCTGGTGCGCGCGTTCCACCACACCTATGGCTTGCCGGTGCTGACGACGAACTGCTCGAACAATTACGGGCAGTACCAGTTTCCCGAAAAGCTCATTCCGCTGATCATCGCGCGTGCGCTGGCCGGCGAGCCGCTGCCGGTGTACGGCGATGGCCGGAACGTGCGCGACTGGCTCTACGTCGGCGATCACTGCGCGGCGATCCGCCGCGTCCTGGAAGCCGGTCGCATCGGCGAGACCTACAACGTCGGTGGTGATGCCGAGCGCCAGAACCTCGAGGTCGTGCAGACGATCTGCCGTCTGCTGGACGAGCGGCAGCCGCTTGCCGATGGTCGCGCGCGCGAGTCCCTGATCACCTTCGTCGCCGATCGCCCCGGACACGATCGCCGTTACGCCATCGACGCCTCCAAGCTCAAGGGCGAACTGGGATGGGCGCCGACGGTGACTTTCGAACAGGGAATCGCGCTCACCGTGGACTGGTACCTGCAGAACCAACCCTGGGTGAAGCGTGTGTTGGACGGCAGCTATCGACTCGAGCGCATCGGACAAGGCTAAGGAAGGCACATGGACCGTAAAGGCATCATCCTGGCGGGTGGTAGCGGCACGCGCCTCTACCCCATCACCAAGGGCATCAGCAAACAGCTGCTGCCGGTGTACGACAAGCCGATGATCTACTACCCGCTGAGCGTGCTCATGCTCGCCGGCATCCGGGAAGTCCTGGTTATCAACACGCCGCACGAGCAGGCCCTGTTCAAGGCGCTGCTCGGCGATGGTTCGCAATGGGGCATGCGCATCGAGTATGCCGTGCAGCCCAGCCCGGACGGCCTTGCACAGGCGTACCTGATCGGCCGCGAGTTCCTCGCGGGCGGACCGAGCTGCCTGGTGCTCGGCGACAACATCTTCCACGGTCCGGGCCTGACGGCGATGCTCAAGCGTGCCGACGAACGGCCGTCGGGCGCGACGGTCTTCGGCTACTGGGTGCGGGATCCGGAGCGTTACGGCGTCGCCGAGTTCGACGCATCCGGAAAGGTTGTTGGCCTGGAAGAAAAGCCGTCCGTGCCGCGCTCCAACTACGCGGTCACCGGCCTGTATTTCTACGACGGACGTGCGAGCGACTTCGCCGCCGAACTGAAGCCTTCACCGCGCGGCGAACTCGAGATCACCGATCTCAACCGCCGTTACCTCGACGAAGGCTCGCTGCACCTCGAGCAGCTCGGCCGCGGTTACGCGTGGCTGGACACGGGCACGCACCAGTCGCTGCTGGAGGCGTCGAACTACATCGAGACCATCGAGGCACGGCAGGGGCTGCGCGTCTGCTGCCCCGAGGAAATTGCCTGGAACAACGGCTGGATCACGGCCGGACAGCTCAACGAACTCGCGCGCCCGCTCGCGAAGAATGGTTACGGCGAGTACCTGATGAGTCTGGCCGAACGGGGGCCGGTGCCGTGAAGATCATCGAGACCGATCTGCCGGGCTGCGTGGTGATCGAGCCGCGCGTGTTCGGCGACGACCGCGGCTTCTTCTTCGAGTCCTTCAACCTCGACAAGCTCGGCGATGCCGGGATCAAGCCGACGTTCGTGCAGGGCAACGTGTCCTCGTCGCGTCGCGGCGTGCTGCGTGGCCTGCATTACCAGTGGCCCAAGCCGCAGGGCAAATACGTGTCGGTGGTCGAGGGCGAGGTCTGGGACGTGGCGGTGGATATCCGACGCGGATCGCCGACGTTCGGCCGCTGGACCGCGGTGCTGCTCAATGCTGAAAACAAGCGCCACTTCTGGATTCCCGAAGGCTTCGCGCACGGCTTCGTGACGCTCAGCGAACGCGCGGTGTTCACGTACTTGTGCACGGAAACCTACGACGCGTCGGCCGATGCCGCCGTTCGCTGGAACGACGCGACGCTGGGCATCGACTGGCCCATGTCCGATGTGACCCTGTCCGACAAGGACGCGCGCGCGCCGTTCCTGGACGAGATCCCGGAAGACCGCATGCCGGTGTACGTCCCATGAGGCAGGCGTCGTGAAGCTGCTGCTGGTAGGCGCGAACGGACAGGTTGGCGATGCGCTTCGGCGCAGTCTCGCTCCGCTGGGCGAAGTGATCGCGACGACGCGAAACGGGCGCCTCGACGATGAGACGAGCTGCGAAGCGCTCGACCTCGGCGATCTGGACGCCATCGCGTCGCTGGTCGCGCGCGTGCATCCTGACGTAATCGTCAACGCCGCGGCCTACACCGCGGTCGATCGTGCCGAGGACGACGTCGAGGCCGCTTTCCGCATCAACGCCCTGGCGCCGGGCCGCCTCGCGGAAGCCGCCGTCGCATGCGGCGCGTCGCTGGTTCATTACTCGACCGACTACGTGTTCGACGGCCGCGGTTCGCGTCCCTATCGCGACGACGACACAACCGACCCGCTGGGCGTCTACGGGCGCAGCAAGCTCGATGGCGAACTCGCGATCACCGGCAGCGGTGCACGACATCTGATCCTTCGGACCGCCTGGGTGTACGGCCTGCACGGTCACAATTTCCTGCGCACGATGCTGCGTGTCGGCGCCGAGCGCGACGAACTGCGCGTCGTCGCCGACCAGCGCGGCTGTCCGACGCCTGCATGGCTCATCGCCGATGTGACGGCGGCCGTGCTGCGCAAGGGTATTGCCGAGTCTGGCATCCGCCATCTCGTCGCCAGTGGTGAGACCACATGGCACGGCTTCGCCGAGGCGATTTTCGATGAAGCGTCGGAGCGTGGCCTGATTGCCCGCCGTCCGACCGTAATCCCCATCGCCACCGCCGATTACCCGACCCGCGCGGTCCGCCCCGCGTATTCGGTGCTCGATACCACGCGTCTGCGCGACGAATACGCCCTGGAGTTGCCCCACTGGCGCGACGCGCTGGCACGAACGCTGGCCTGACGCTCTACGCGTCCCACCCGCTCGTCCGGCGCTGCCTCGCGCGGTAGTCTTGTGTCGTCGCCTGGCGGGGAGCCCGGCGACCCACACTAGGGAAGGGGACAATGAAGAAGCTTCTGCTTGCCGCCGCTTTCGCGGCGCTGTCGTCCAATGCCGTCGCGGGCGGCGTCGACGTGTCGGCCTACGTCCGCAGGGACCAGTTCACCGATCTGAAGATCTCGCCAGGGGGACAGTATCTGGCCGCGACGATTCCGATGGAGGATCGAAGCGTCCTGGCCGTGATCGAACGCGGCACGAACAAACTCACCGGCACGTTCAAGATGCCGCGTGACAATTACATCGCCGATTTCGAATGGGTGGGCCCCGAGCGCGTGGTGCTGAGCGCTGCCGAGAAGTTCGGCTCGCTCGACGAGCCGCAGCTTACCGGCGAACTGTTCGCGATGAACGCCGATGGCGGCAAGGCCGAGATGCTGGTCGGGTACCGCACGCAGGACGGCGGGCTGGGCACCACGATCAAGCCGAAGAAGGGTAACGACCGCATCTGGGCGTACCTGATCCCGACGCCGGTCGGCGATGGCCGTTCGGCACTGATTTCGGCGCAACCGTACTCGGACGATCCGCATTCGAGCGCCGAGCGCATCGATGCCTTCACCGGCCGGATGAAGCGCGTGGCGATCGCACCGATGCGCAACGCCCGTTTCGCCGCGGACAACCAGGGCGTGGTGCGTTTCACGTGGGGCTCCAACTCCGACAACATCCGCCATCTCTACTACCGCACGGGCGATGGGGCCGAGTGGGACCTGCTGACCATCGAAAAGGAAGGCCTGTTCGAAGTGCCGATCGGCTTTTCGGCCGACGACCAGACGGTGTTTCTGCAGGTCGAGCAGGCGCGCGGCCCCGATGCGATCGTCGCGATGGACCTGGCTACCCGGAAGCGCACGCAGGTCCTGCGCGACGAGAAGGCAGACCCGTCGCGCATCATCTACCGCAACAACACCCGCGTGCCGATCGGCGCCTACTTCGCCGACGGCCGTCCGCATTCGGCCTTCTTCGACAAGGAGGCGCCCGAGGCGCGCCTGCAGAAGAGCCTGGAAGCCGCGTTCGCGGGGCAGGGCGTGGTGATCACGTCGCAGACGAACGACGGCGCGCTTGCGCTGGTGCAGGTCTTCAGCGACCAGAACCCGGGCGATTTCTACCTCTTCGATACGCAAGCGAAGAAGGCCGCGCACGTGCTCGCCAAGCGCGAGTGGTTCGATCCTGAGAAGCAGGCCACCGCGAAGCCGATCGAATTCAAGGCGCGCGACGGGATGACGCTGCACGGCTTCCTCACCACGCCCAACGGCAGCAACGGCAGGAACCTTCCGCTGGTGGTGATGCCGCACGGCGGCCCGATCGACGTGCAGGATTACTGGGGCTTCGATTCGGACGCGCAGTTGCTCTCGGCGGCGGGCTACGCGGTGCTGCAGGTCAACTATCGCGGCTCGTCCGGCTACGGCAAGTCCTACATCAGCGCCGGGGCGAAAGAGTGGGGCGGAAGGATGCAGGACGATCTCACCGATGCCACGCGCTGGGCCATCGCCGAAGGCGTCGCCGACAAGGGCCGCATCTGCCTGTACGGCGCCAGCTATGGCGGCTACGCGTCCCTGATGGGCGTGGCGAAGGAGTCCGATCTCTACAAGTGTGCCGCCGGCTACGTCGGCGTGTACGACCTGCCGAAGATGATCGCCGACGACACGCGCGACAGTCGCCGTTCGGGCAACTGGCTGCGTGAATGGGTGGGCGATCCGGCGAAGCTGGGCGACGTCTCGCCGAACCGTCTGGCCGATCGCATCAAGGTCCCGGTGTTCCTCGCCGCGGGTGGCAAGGATCGCGTTGCGCCGATCGAGCACAGCCGCATGATGGAATCGGCGCTGCGCAAGGCGGGCGTTCCGGTCGAAACGCTCTACTACGACACCGAAGCGCACGGCTTCTACACCGAGGAACACAGGCAGGAGTTCTACACGCGACTGCTCGCGTTCCTCTCGCGCAGCCTCGGCGGTTCGCTGGCGGCGACGGGCAGCGCAGGCGATGCGAAGGCCGCGAAGTAGTCGTCATCGGAAACACATGAAAGCGGCGCCTCCGGGCGCCGTTTTCATTCCTGCAATCACTTGATGCCGTGCATCAGCCGCCGCAACAGTGGCGCGGCGACGAAGGCGAGCACCGCCCAGCCGATACCGATTCCCGTCATCAGCCAGAACAGGTCGGCGTACTTGTCGCCAGCGGCGGCGAAGTCCAGCGCAGTGCCTTCGGGTACGTCGATGGCGGCGAGCTTGCCGAACAGCGCGGCCAGCGTCTCCGAGAACGCCGTGGCGAGGAACCATGTGCCCATCATCAGGCTCATGACGCTTCTTACCGACAGCTGCGTCACCGCGGCGAGGCCGACCGGCGCCAGGCACATCTCGCCGATTTCCAGGACGAGATAGGCCAGCACCAGCCACCACACGCTCGCGAGTTGTCCTGTTTCGCCGGCGTGCTGCGCGGCCCACGCCATCGGCACGAAACTCAATCCGGCGAACAACAGTCCCAGCGCGGATTTCGCCGGCTTCGACGGATCCAGTCCGCGACGGTCGAGTCCGTCCCACAGCCGCGCGAACACCGGCGCGAGCAACACCAGGAACAATGCGCCGAGGTACGTCAGCGATCCCGCCGTCTGCGGCAGCACGACGCAGTCGCGCAGCAGGAAGACGAGCATCAGCACGATCGCGCCGGCGAACAGCAGCTTCGGCATCGACGAGGCTGGCCTGCGATCTGACAGCGTGGCCGCCGCGACGAACGCCATCGGCGCGAGCACCAGCGAGACCGTCGACCACGGCCAAGGCGTGCCTTCGCGAATGACCAGCGAGGGAAACACATCCTTCGTCAGCAGACGATCGGTGAAGGTCACCCACGAACCGTAGGTCTGCTCGTACAGCGTGAAATACACCAGCGCCATGAAGATCAGTGCCATCAGCGCGAGCATGCGGTGGCGCTGTTCGCGCGTGCAGCGCGCCTTGAGGAACCAGGCGAACCACGCCAGCACCGCGAGCATCACCAGCAACATCAGGATCAATGCGAGCGAGATCTCGCCGCCGAGCGCGAAGCGTCCATTCGCGACGGCCCACATCAGCGCCGCCAGCGGCACCAGTGCGAGCACCGCGCCGAGGTAGATCGCCCATTCGCGCGGCAGGCCGCACACGCGTTCGCGCAGGCGTGCGGGATCCGGCGGTTCGGCATGGCCGTGCAGGTACTTCTGTCCCCACAAAAACTGCGCCAGCCCGAGCAGCATGCCGATGCCCGCCGCACCGAAGCCCCACTTCCAGCCGAGCGTCTGCCCCAGATAGCCGCACACCAGCGCGGAGAACAGCGCGCCCAGGTTGATGCCGGCGTAGAACAGCGAGAAGCCCGAGTCGCGGCGCGGATCGTTTTCCGGATACAGGCGCCCGACGATGGTGGAGATGTTCGGCTTGAGGAAGCCGACGCCGACGATGATCAGCGCGAGCGAAAGGTAGAACACGCGCAGCGCGCCCTCGTCGCGCACGACGTTGCCGCCGCTGACAGTCGCGGCATGGCCTTCCACCGCCATGCCCAGATGTCCCGCGACGAGCAGCAGTCCGCCGAATACCACCGCCTTGCGCATGCCGAGATAACGATCGGCGAGCAACCCGCCGACGACCGGCAGGCAGTAGACGAGACCGCCGTAGGCGCCGAGCACGTCGAGTCCCGGCCCGTCGCCGAAGCGGTGGTGCTGGAGCAGGTAGAGCAGCAGCAGCGCCTTCATCCCGTAGAACGAAAAACGCTCCCACATCTCGGTGAAGAAGCAGACGTAGACGCCCTTGGGGTGGCCGAAGAGCTCGTCGCGCGGATCGCGGGCGACGTCGTCGACGTGGTGGTGCGGCAGTTCGATGGCGGCCACGCAGGGCTCCGCGGTGAGTCGGTCGGGAGTATAGGAGCGACGGCGGAGCGCGCCCGCGGGAAGGATCCTGCGGACTGTATCGCCTCCTCGCGCGCAGACCGGCGCAGGTTCGATCGAATGCGCGCCAGCCTGCGTAGGGGACCACCGTGCCCTCGCGGGGCAGCCACACAGCCGCGCGCTGCGACTTTCTCGCAGGCCGTGGCAGCGCGGCAGCCTCGCGAGCGGCGCGATGCCCCCGCGAAGGCGCGGGCAAGCCTGACGTGGGTGTCGTGCGGCCTTGCGAGGCTACGCCGCAGCTGTGCGAGGGTGCTCCTCTGGCCATCCGAGGCTCGCGCCGACCCGCGCGAGGGGCGCCGCGAGTCGTTCGAGGGCCGCGATGTGTCCACGCGAGGCTGCACCGGCACCCTTCGACGATCGCCCGTCGGGCTTCGCGGCCGCATCGTCATCCCGCGCGATGACGAAGGTGGCCCCAGTCGACCTGCCACGCGATACCCCCACGTATCGCTGCACCGCCGCAAATTGCCGCGTCCTGTCCATTTGCCGCGGAGTTTTTACAGGCCACGGCAGCCAATGCGATGATCCGGGACCGCTCGATCCAACCGAGTCCTCCTGGAGCTGCCGATGGCCTCGCCCGCGACGCCGCAATTGACCTTCCGAGCTGTCCTGCTGGCCGTCGTGCTGGCGGTGATCCTCTCCGCCGCCAATGCCTACCTGGGCCTGTTCGCGGGCCTCACCATCGCCACCGCCATCCCGGCGGCCGTCGTCTCCATGGGCGTGCTGCGCCTGCTCGGCGGCGGCAGCATCCTGGAGAACAACATCGTGCAGACCGGCGCCTCCGCCGGCTCGTCGATCGCCGCCGGCGTGATCTTCACGATCCCCGCGCTGATCATCATGGGCGTCTGGCCCGACTTCAAATACTGGTGGGTGGTCGGCATCGCCGGCCTCGGCGGCCTGCTCGGCGTGCTGTTCTCGGTGCCGCTCCGCCGGTCGATGATCGTCGAGGAACCGCTGCCGTTCCCCGAAGGCAAGGCCGCGGCCGAAGTGCTCAAGGCCGGCGAGAACCCCGGTCCGGGCCTGAAGATCCTCGGCGTCGCCGGCGGCCTGGGCGCGCTGGTGAAGCTCGCTGCCGAAAGCGGCCTGCGCCTGATCCCCGACAACGCCGTCGCCTCGGGCTTCATCGGCAAGTACCTGGGCTACATGGGCACGAACCTGTCGCCGGCGCTGCTGGGCGTGGGCTACATCGTCGGCCTGAACATCGGCATCGTGGTGGTGTCCGGTTCGATCCTGTCGTGGCAGTTCGCGATTCCGATCTACCACGCGTTCTTCCTCAACTCCGATCCCGCGCTCGCCGCGCAGATCGCCGGCGCGTCCGCCGCGGACGCGGGCGGCGCGATCTGGTCGGCGAAGATCCGCTACCTCGGCGTCGGCGCGATGTTGATCGGCGGCATCTGGACGCTGTTCTCGCTGCGCAATTCGCTGGCATCGGGCATCAAGAGCGGCCTTGCCGCGGCACGCAAGGGCGGCGGCCTGGCCGTTGCCGAAACCGAACGCGACCTCCCGATGAAGTGGATGCTCGTCGCGCTGGCCGTGTTCGTGATCCCGCTGTGGATGCTCTACCACGCCATCGTGCAGTCCTGGGGCGTGAGCCTGACGATGACGATCATCATGATCGTCGCAGGCTTCCTGTTCGTGTCGGTGTCGGCATACCTCGCCGGCCTGGTCGGTTCGTCGAACAATCCCGTCTCCGGCATCACGATCGCGACGATCCTGTTCGCCTCGCTCGTGCTGATGCTGCTGCTCGGCCGGGATTCGTCCATCGGCCCGGTCGCCGCGATCATGATCGGCGCGGTGGTGTGCTGCGCGGCGGCGGTCGGCGGCGACAACCTGCAGGACCTCAAAGCCGGCTACATCGTCGGCGCGACGCCGTGGAAGCAGCAGCTGATGCTCGGCATCGGCGCGTTCTCGTGCGCGCTGATCATGGCGCCGGTGCTGAACCTGCTGGCGCAGGCGTACGGCATCGGCCCGCCGACGGCCGAACATCCGAACTCGCTGTCCGCACCGCAGGCCACGCTGATGGCGTCGGTCGCCAAGGGCCTGTTCGGCGGCAAGCTGCCGTGGGACATGATCGGCATCGGTGCCGTCATCGGTGCGCTGGTCATCGCGCTGGACGAGTGGCTGAAGTCGCGCAAGGCGCACTTCCGCGTGCCGGTGCTGGCCGCGGCGATCGGCATCTACCTGCCGCTGGAACTGATGGTGCCGATCTTCCTCGGCGGCCTGCTCGCGTACATCGTCGAGCGTCGCCACGGCCTGTCGATCGACAGCGACGAAGCCGACCGCGATCGCGCGCATCGTCCGGGCACGTTGTTCGCCGCGGGCCTGATCACCGGCGAAGCGCTGACGGGCATCGCGATCGCGATTCCGATCGTCTGGTCGGGCCGCGCCGACGTGCTGTCGCTCGGCACGCACCTGGGCCCGTGGGTCGGTCTGGCCGTGCTCGCTTTCGTCGCCTGGCTGCTGTTCCGCACGAGCGTGCGCGGCGGCGGCGTCGAATCGGCGAAGCCGGCTCCCTGATCCGAACCGCGTCATCTCCGCGAAAGCGGGATCCAGCGACTTGCCCGCAATCGAGGCACTGGGTTCCCGCGTTCGCGGGAATGACGAGGCAAGCGCAACGCGCTGATCGCTCCATCTCTACATGCATTCGAGAAAACCCATGACGCCACGCCACGCCATCCTCCCGCTCGCCCTGCTGCTGGCCTGCGGTTCCACCAACGCACTGGCCGCGCGCGGCTTCGACGTTCGCGACCTTGCCTCGCTCGAACGCGTGTCCTCGCCGACGCTGTCGCCCGACGGCCGCCGCGTGGTGTTCGCCAAGCGCGTGGTCGACATGGCGGCCAACAAGTCCTCGACCGCGCTCTACATCGAAGACCTGATGGCGCGCGATGCCGCGCCGCCCAAGCGCCTCACGCCGGAAGGCTGGAACGTCAATTCGCCGGGCTTCTCGCCGGACGGAAAGACCGTCTACTTCCTCAGCGCGAAGGGCGGCTCGATGCAGCTGTACGCGATCCCCGCAGCCGGCGGCTCGCCGAAGCAGGTGACCGATCTGTCCACCGACGTCGGCGGCTACAAGCTCTCGCCCGATGGCAAGCGCGTGGCGATCAACCTTGAGACCTTCCCGGAGTGCAAGGGCGACCTGGCCTGCTCGAAGAAGAAGCTCGACGAGCGCGGCGCGCAGAAGAACACCGGCGTCGTCTTCGACCGCATGTTCATCCGCCACTGGGATGCGTGGAACGACGGCCGCCTGAACCGCCTGTTCGTCGCCAACCTCGGCGACAAGGCGGCGACGACGGCGACGCTCGTCAGCGGCGGCGTCAACGGCGACGTGCCGTCGCGTCCGTTCGGCGACGCCACCGAATACACCTGGTCGCCGGACGGTGCGTCGCTGGTCTTCAGCGCACGCATTGCCGACGCGAAGGAACCCACCTCCACCAACTTCGACTTGTACCAGGTGAGCGCCGACGGCACCGGCGCGACGAAGAACCTCACCGCGTCGAATCCGGCGTGGGACACGGGCGCAACCTTCAGCAGCGACGGCAAGACGCTGTTCTATCGCGCGATGAAGCGCCCGGGCTTCGAGGCCGACCGCTTCGGCCTGATGGCGATGGACGTCGCCACCGGTAGCACGCGCGAGATCGCGCCGAAGTGGGACCGCTCCGCCGACGGCATCACGCTGGCGAACGACGGCAAGACCATCTACACCACCGCCACCGACATGGGCGAACACCCGCTGTTCGCGGTGGACATCGCGTCGGGCGAGGCGAAGAAGCTCGTCGGCGAAGGCAGCATTTCGGCCATTGACCTGGCCGGCCCGACGCTCGCGCTGACGCGCAACACGCTCAAGACCGGCGACGTGCTGTACACCACCAGCGCCGATGCGTCCGCGCCGCTGCGCGCGATCACGCAGACCACGGGCGAGCGCCTGCCCGACGTCGCGTTCGGCGATTTCGAACAGTTCGACTTCAAGGGCTGGAACGGCGACACGGTGCACGGCTACATCGTCAAGCCGTGGAACTACGTCGAAGGCAAGAAGTATCCCGTCGCGTTCCTGATCCACGGCGGTCCGCAGGGCAGCTTCGGCAACGGCTGGAGTTATCGCTGGAATCCGCAGACGTACGCGGGCCAGGGCTACGCGGTGGTGATGATCGACTTCCACGGTTCGACCGGCTACGGCCAGGCGTTCACCGATGCGATCAGCCAGCATTGGGGCGACCGCCCGCTGGAAGACCTGCAGAAGGGTTGGGCCGCGGCGCAAGAGCAGTACGGCTTCCTCGACGGGGACAAGGCCTGCGCGCTGGGCGCGAGCTACGGCGGCTTCATGGTCAACTGGATCGCGGGCAACTGGTTCAATCGCGATGGAAGCTCGCCGTGGAAGTGCCTGGTGAGCCACGACGGCGTGTTCGACCAGCGCATGATGGGCTTCGCGACCGAAGAGCAGTGGTTCACCGACTGGGAGCAGGGCGGCAACGCCATCGACAAGGCGGCGAACTACGAGAAGTTCAACCCGGTGAACCACGTGAAGAACTGGCGCGTCCCGATGCTCGTCGTGCACGGGCAGCAGGACTTCCGCATCCCGGTCGAGCAGGGCATCGGCGTGTTCACCGCGCTGCAGCGCCAGGGGATTCCGTCGCAGTTCCTGTATTTCCCCGACGAGAACCACTGGGTGCTCAAGCCAGCCAACTCCGTGCAGTGGCACGACACGGTCAACGCGTGGCTGAAGCAGTACATCGGGCAGTAACAACCCGGTGTTGCGGAATAAGGCGGAGCCAAGTGCTCCGCCTTTTTTATTTCCGACGGTGCAGCGATTGCGCCGACGAAAACCTCTCATGGACAGGCGCCCGCTCGCTCGCGAACTTGACTCTTTCCATGTCAAGGATCGGTCCATGGCGCATCAGGCGGAAATAGGGTTCACGCTCGATATAGCGAGTCGTGCATTCGACGTCGTTCGTTTCGATCTCACCGAGGGCGTGTCGCAGTCGTTCCGGCTTGAGCTGGAGCTGTCCGCGCCCGACGACGCCGTCGACGCCAGCGCGCAACTGGACCGCAAGGCGGTGTTCGCCATCGAACGCGACGGCAGCGCAGAGCGCACCGTGGTCGGTGTGGTGACCGCTTTCGAGCAGGGCGGAACCGGATTTCGCCTGACCCGCTACAAGGCGGTGGTCGAATCGCCGCTTGCGCGGTTGGCGCTGCGGCACAACTCCCGCATCTTCCAGCAGGTCGACGTGCCGTCGATCCTCGCGACGCTGCTGGACGAGCACCGCTTGGCGGTGCCAAGGACGGCATATCAGAGCCACCACGCATCGCGCGAGTACGCGGTGCAGTACCGGGAGGACGACCGACGCTTCCTGCATCGGCTCGCGACCGAGGAAGGCATCGTCTACTGGCACCAGACCGAAGAGGGAGCCGATCGCCTCGTGTTGAACGATCGCATCGAGACCGCGCCGCGTCTGGCTGGCGACGTCCTCTATCAGTCATCGCCGGCCGGGGATGCGCCCGTACCGCATCTGTGGCGTTTCGCACATCGGCGGCAACTGGCGCCAACGCGGATCACACAACGCGACGCGACCTTCCACAATCCCCGTTACGACCTCCAGCACGAAGCCAGATCGTGGAACGCCGAACATGCGGTCGGCGACTACGAGCACTACGACTACCCCGGCCGCTACAAGGCCGATGCCGGAGGCAAGCCTTTCACCCGCGCCCGACTCTCGGGCCTGCGCAACCTTGCTGAGCACGCGCTGATCGAAGGCAACGATGCGCGCCTGTACCCGGCGCTCGCCTTCGATCTGGCCGGCCATCCGGTCGAGACGCTCAACACGCATTGGCGCGTGATCACGATGCATCACGCAGGCGAACAGAACGTGTCGCAGGAAGCCGACGGTTCCGATTCCGAACACGGCACGCGCTACCGCTACCAGGCGGTCGTGGTGCCGGCGCACTACGACTGGAAGCCGGTCCCCGCGGCACGTCCGGTCATCGACGGTCCGCAGGTCGCGCATGTGGTCGGCCCGCAAGGTGAGGAAATCCACTGCGACGAGCACGGCCGCGTGCAGGTGTGGTTTCCATGGGATCGCGAAGGCCCGCGCGAAAACGCCACCTGCTGGATTCGCGTGAGCCAGGGCTGGGCCGGCGCGATGTATGGCTTCATGGCGCTGCCGCGAATCGGACATGAGGTGATCGTCAGTTTCCTCGAAGGCGACCCGGACCAGCCGATCGTCACCGGCCGCGCGTATCACGCGGCGAACCGCCCGCCGTACGAACTGCCGCGTCACAAGACGCGGACCACCTTCAAGTCGCAGACGCACAAGGGCGAGGGCTACAACGAATTGCGGTTCGAGGACGAAGCGGGCCGTGAGGAGATCTTCGTCCACGCGCAGAAAGACCAGAACATCGTCGTCGAGCACGATGAGACGACGAAGATCGGGCACGACCGCAGTGAAGACGTGGGCAATGACGAAACCATCGCCGTCGGCCACGACCGCAAGGAGTCGGTCGGCAACGACGAGAGCCTGAGCGTCGGCCAGGATCGCCGCGAAACGCTGGGACGCGACCACGTCATCGACATCGGCCGCTCACGGCAGATCACCGTCGCGAAGGACCTGAGCGAGTCGGTCGGCAATGTCCGCGTCGAGAACACCGCATCCGATCGGTCCGCCGAGACAGGTGGGCACTACTCGCACCGCGTTGAAGGTCGCATGGATATCGAGGCCGGCGAGCGCATACACGAGCGCACGCAGACGTATCTCATCGAGGCAAGTGAACGGCTGACGCTTCGCGGACCCGGCGGGACCATCACGATCGACGACGACGGCGTAACCATCGAAGGCCTGGCGATCGACTTCAAGGGCCCGATGAATCACGTACCTGAGGGCACGGGCAACCTGTTGTCGATGCTGGGCGTACCGAAGGACGCGATCTGCCTGGAGTGCATAGCTCGCGCCGCGATGGCAGGTCTTCCGACGGTGGCCCTGTGAATCCGCTGCCCGACGAGTGGGCGCGACTGCGCGCCGCAGCGCCGCAGGCGCACGAACTGGTGTTCATCGATGGCGCCGTGCAACACGAACTGGGCGCCAAACTGGCCGAAGATGCCTCGGGCGCGCTGTCGCTGTTCGTGGGCCTGGAGCCCGAGGCGCAGGCGCTCGGACCGTGGTTGATGAGCTCGGACACCGCGCGCGGCCTTGGTATCGACGGCGCGGCGCGCGGCGTCAATTGGCTGCTCGGTCGCGTGGACCTCACCGCGGCGCATGCCCATCTGGTCCCGTGGATCGTTGCGCCGCTACCGGACGGCACGCCGCGCGGTTATGTACGCGTCGCCGATGGCCGCACGCTGCGTGCGCTGGTTTCGATCTGGCACGCGGAGCAGCGAACGGCGTTCTTCCAGCCTTGGCATGCCTGGTGCTGCGGCGACCGCGACGGACGCGCCGTGCTGCTGGATTTGCCGCAGATGAAGAACGAAGACGCCGTCGCATGGGGTGATCCGGCACTGAGCCCGGCACAGTTCGGACAACTGTGCGAAGCCAGCGTGCCCGACCAGCTGCTGCACGAGGCCAAGGGCTTGGTCGTGCCGCACGCCACGCTGTTCTCGCGAGAGCGGCGTCACGAGGCTGCCGACACGCTGATCGAGTACGCCCGCTCCATCGGCTACCACGACCTCGATGATCAATTCACCCTGTTGCAGTGGGTATTGAAGGTCGGCACCGAGGAATGCCGCCAGTTGGGTGTGCATCCCGCGGTTCGCCAACGGCTGAAAGGCGGTGACCTGTGGAATGCGCTGATCGGAGCCGACGCGGCATGAGGTGCGAAACCCACCCGCGCGCCCACCGCGGACGGCACGGCCTGAGCGTGGCGCCGCGGATGTTCAGAGCTTTCATCAATGCGCGAAGGTCGGTGTGCGTAGTGCTGCTTGCGTCCCTCTTGGCGGGATGCGGCTCGAAGGAACCCGATCCGAACGCGACATTCGGCAGCTCCGTCACCGCGATGGACCACGATCCCAGCGACACGTTTGTGCGCAACGTGTTCGTCAATGGGACGTGGGTGGGTGAAGCGAGCATGGGAGGCGGCATCGTGGCGGGCGGTATTTCGCTGCCATATCGCTGGCGGCCCGGATTGACCGCCGTGGTGAGGTGGGAGCGTTGCGATCGGTTCGATCGAAATCATCCCGTCGCGGATGAAGAAGCCTGCCATTGGACCGAGAAGGTGGTGCCGATCCAGAAGTACGGCGAGGTTGGACACACGGACCTGCATCTTTTGGAAGGAGACCGTGTGCTGATCATCCCCACGATGCTCGATCCAAGGCATCCGGCCTACCCCGGTCCCGGGTATCCCACCAAGGATTTCTTCCATATGCCGCCGAAAGGCAAGGAGCAAAAGCAATGAGCAATGTCGCCTACACGCCGAAAGACGCGCCGGCGACCGTGCCCAAGCCGGGGCGTGTACTGATCTGCAGGAACGGTGAGTGCAAGCTGAGCATTAAGTTCGGGGTCTATTTCGACGGCACGGGCAACAACAAGAATTTGTGCGACCGCGCGGACGGCGGTTACTCGCGCGCGGATATGGCACGACGTTCGCGATGGTTCGCGACAGCGGGCGTGGCGTTGCTCGCGCTGGCGTTGGCCGCGTGCGCGCCGAAGCAGCCGGAGCCCGATGCGATATTCGGCAGTTCCGTCACCGCGATGGATCACGATCCCAGCGACACGTTTGTGCGCAATGTGTTCGTCGATGGGACGTGGGTGGGTGAGGGGGGCGTGGCGGAAAAACCGTGCTTGGCGGTATTTCGCTGCCCTATCGCTGGCGGCCCGGATTGACCGCCGTGGTGAAGTGGGAGCGTTGCGACCGGTTCGATCGAAATCATCCCGTCCCGGATGAAGAAGCCTGCCGTTGGACCGAGAAGGTCGTGCCGATCCAGAAATACGACGACGTTGGCCGTACCTGGCTTCATTTACTCCCGGATGATCAAGTGCGGATCATTCCGAGCATGTTGGCGCCAAACCATCCGGCCTACCCCGGTCCCGGGTATCCCACCAAGGATTTCTTCCATATGCCGCCGAAGGGCAAGGAGCAAACGCAATGAGCAATGTCGCCTACACGCCGAAAGACGCGCCGGCGACGATGACCAAACCGGGTCGAGTGCTGATCTGCAGGAACGGTGAGTGCAAGCTGAGCCTGAAGTTCGGCATCTACTTCGACGGCACAGGCAACAACCAACAATTGGGCGACCGAGCGGAAGGCGGTTACTCGCGCACGGATATGGCACGACGTTCGCGATTGGCAACAGCGGGCGTGGCGCTACTCGCGCTGACGTTGGCCGCGTGCGCGCCGAAGCAGCCCGATCCCGATGCGACATTCGGCAGTTCCGTCACCGCGATGGACCACGATCCCAGCGACACGTTTGTGCGCAATGTGTTCGTCGATGGGACGTGGGTGGGTGAGGGGGGGCGTGGCGGCAAAACCGTGCTTGGCGGTATCTCGCTGCCCTATCGCTGGCGGCCCGGGTTGACCGCCGTGGTGAAGTGGGAGCGTTGCGAGCCCTACGGAAAGAACTGCCGTTGGACCGAGAAGGTCGTCCCGATCCATAAGTACGAGAGGGTTGGCGGAACTTGGCTGCATCTACTTTCGGACGATGAGGTACTGATCATCCCAAGCATGGTCGGCCCCGGCCATCCCGCCTATCCCGGACCCGATCTTCCCACCAAGGATTTCTTCCATATGCCGCCGAAGGGCAAGGAGCGAACGCAATGAGCAATGTCGCTTACACCCCGAATGATGCGTCCAGAACCGTCCCGAAACCTCGCTGGTACAGGCGCGCGATGAATAGACCGGTTCCGTCCTGCCTTTCGGTTCCTCGCGCGAGTGCGAGCACGATTGCGCTTCTAGTGCTGCTGATACTGCCTCTGACTGCGTGCCGTCCCGTCGAACCGCCGATCGATCCGAACGGCACGTTCGGCAGCAGCGTCACCGCGATGGACTACGACCCCAGCGACACGCACGTGCCAAACGTCTTCGTTGATGGAACGTGGGTCGGTGAGGGAGGGCGGGGCGGAAAGATCGTCCTTGGAGGGATCAAGCTGCCTAAACGCTGGCACCCCGGCCTCACCGCGGATGTGCGGTGGCAACGATGCGATCGGCTCGATCCGCAGCATCCGGTTCCGTTGGAGGAGGCCTGCCACTGGACCGAGAAGGTCGTGCCGATTCACCGGTACGACGAGGTGGGACGAACGTGGCTGCACATTCTTCCGGGCGATCGGGTGTTGATCATCCCCAGCATGTTGGGCCCCGGACACCCGGACTATCCGGGGCCCGACCTTCCAACCAAGGACTTTTTTGGCGACTCGAGCGTGAACAACAAGAGCAAGGAGCTCGCGAAATGAGCAATGTCGCATACACTCCGAATGACGCGCCCAAGACCGTGCCGAGACCTTCCCGCGTGCTGATCTGCAGGAACGGCGAATGCCGGTTGTCACTGAAGTTCGGAATCTATTTCGACGGCACAAACAACAACCGCGAACTAGACATGCCGTCGCTTTCCCACAGCAATATCGCGAGGCTCTTTAACATTGCGCACGACGACTCGCTCGCGGGGTTGAACGCCATCTACATCCCCGGTGTCGGCACGCCCTTCCCGCAAATCGGCGAGAACGTTCCGCATCCGGATGGCTCGTCCATGGGGGCGATGGGTGCGGAGCGCATCCGTTACGCGATTCTGGTGATCATGAATCAAATCTCCTGGGTGCTCACGAAGAAACTCATCGTTCCAGAAGACAAGATCCCCGCAGCCGTCAAAACCGACGACAGCTACTGGACATGGAAGAACCGCCTCACCGCACTGCTCACGCAATCGCGTCAGTGCACGGCGGGGCCACATATCGACGATGTCGTGCTGGATGTATTCGGCTTCTCCCGAGGGGCGGCGGAGGCGCGCTCGTTCGTCAACCAGTTGCTCAACCATTTCTGCGAGGACGGGCAGTTCTGCGGCGTGCCCGTACGCATCCGCTTCATGGGGCTGTTCGATACGGTGGCATCGGTGGGGTACGCCGATTCCTTCCCCGGGCCGGTAGAGGGACACCAGGGCTGGGGAGACCAGGATTTGCTGGTGATCCCGCCCGCGGTGGAGCAGTGCGTGCATTTCGTCGCCGGGCACGAAGGCCGCAAGTCCTTTCCGGTGGACCTGGTGCTTGGCAAGGGCGGACGCTATCCGGCCAATTGCATCGAGGTGGTGTACCCGGGCGTGCATTCCGACGTCGGCGGAGGGTATGGGCCGCGCGAGCAGGGAAGGGGATACGGTTCCGGCCAAGACGAAATGCTTTCGCAGATCCCGCTCAACGACATGTACGAGCGAGCACTCGCGGCGGGCGTTGCACTACGCCGGCGCGACAAAATGGCAGAGACGGCTTACGGGGCGGAGTTCGAAGTGAGTCCCCGCTTGCGTCGCCACTTCGACCATTATCTGGCCACACTGCGACGCGAGTGCGGTGGTTATCCTGCCACGCGCCAGTACGAAGCCCATCTTCGCTACTACCTTTATTGGCGCCGTGAAGTGTTGTCTTCGGCGGCGTTCTCGGCCTCGTACAGCATGCAGCGCGTGGATGCGCAGGGTCGCATCAACCTAACGCAGTCCAACGACCAGCTCCGCCAGTACGTTACTGGCATGCAACAGGCCGATGTGCAGTTGGCCCGCTACGAGGCCGTCCATGATCCAAGAATCGCACCGCCTCCGACCGACCCGACGGGCGTGGCCCATTACCGCAAATACTGGCCCAAGCCCACGACGCTTCATGGCGGCGGACAGACGCTGCTCGACTTCTTCGACAACTACGTGCACGACTCCCGCGCGGGGTTCACCATCATCGACCCGGTCACCTATTACGATCACAAGCGCATCCATGAACGACTTAAGCAACTGGATCTGAAGTATCGGCGTGACCTCCAGGCCTACGAGGCGCAAGCCGTGCGCCGGCCACCGACGCAGTGGATGGACCCGGGCACCACGGCGGGCAGTCCGCGCGTTCGTCCGAAGGATCCGCTCACGGCTCGCGAACGCGAGAACCTCGCGATCTACAACAAGACGCGAGACCCGGATAAATTGCGCCAATACGACGAGGTCCCCCAGTACAGCGACAGACATCCGGGTACCTACGACGACGCGGGCGTTAGCGGCACCGATCTGCTTGCGGCCATGGACGGACGTCGCGAGGCACGGTGGAGCTACCTGCATCCGCGCCAGCATTTCGCGTACTCAAGACTTCCCTTCTGATGCCCTCTGCCCGCCCGGCACGATGGGCAAAGGCGGCAAGGCGAGATGCCTGTCCGCCGAGCGCCCTGCCTGATAACCTCCGGTGCATCACACAAGGCGATCCGTCCGCATGCCGCCAGCCCCCAGTACCGCGCTGATCACCAACGACATCGTGATACTGGGGCTGATCGCCGCCACGCTCGGCGCGGTGTTCTGGACCTCGTCGCTCGCCTCTTTCCGCAAGTTCTATTCGATCGTTCCCGCGCTGCTGCTGTGCTACCTGATCCCGGGGCTGTTCAACACCTTAGGCGTCATCGACGGCGAACACAGCAAGCTCTACAACCCCGTCGCAAGCCGCGTGCTGCTGCCCGCCGCGCTGGTGTTGCTGACGCTGTCCATCGACCTGAAGGCAGTGATGCGCCTCGGCCCGAAGCTGGTGGCGATGTACGTCACCGCGTCGCTCAGCGTGGTGGCCGGCGGCATCCTGGCGTTCCTGCTGTTCCAGGCGGTGCATCCGGAAACGGTCGCGGGCGACACCTGGGCCGGCATGACTGCGCTGGCCGGCAGCTGGACCGGCGGCGGCGCGAACATGCTCGCGATGAAGGAAATCTTCCAGGTCGACGCGACGACGTTCGGGCAGTTCGCGGTGGTCGACGTCGGCGTCGGCTACGTGTGGATGGCGATCCTGATCTTCCTCGCCGGGCGCTCGGCGGCGATCGACGCGCGCAGTGGGGCCGACACGCGCGCCATCGACGAACTCAAGGACAAGCTCGCCGCGTTCAAGGCCGAGCACAGCCGCGTGCCGACGCTCACCGACCTGATGGTCATCGTCGGCATCGCCTTCGGTACCGTCGGTCTCGCGCACTTTCTCGCCGCGCCGCTGTCGACGTGGTTCGGCGCGAACGTGAGCTGGGCGCGCTCGGTGAGCCTGCACGAACCGTTCGTGTGGGTGGTGCTGATCTCCACCTTCGTTGGCCTCGGCCTGAGCTTCACGCGCGCGCGCACGCTGGAAGGCGCCGGCGCATCGAACATCGGCACGCTGCTGCTGTATTTCCTGATCGCCGCCATCGGCATGCAGATGGACATCCTCGCGCTGTTCGACCGCCCCTGGCTGTACCTGCTGGGCCTGGTGTGGCTCGGTTTCCACATCCTGATGCTGTGGCTGGTCGGGCGCCTGCTGAAGGTGCCGTTCTTCTATTTCGCGATCGGTTCGCAGAGCAACATCGGCGGTCCCGCCTCGGCGCCGGTCGTCGCCTCGGCGTTCCATCCGGCACTCGCGCCGGTCGGCGCGCTGCTCGGCACACTGGGTTACGCGACAGGCACCGGCCTGGCGTATGCGATGGGGCTGGTGTTGCGGTCGCTGGCGCACTGACGAAGCGACGGGCCGAGCCGAGAGAGACATGTTCAATCCTCTCGATCCCGACAGTTGGCTCGGCCTGCTTGAGCACTGGCGTTTCTTCGCGCCGCTTGCGGTGTGCGTCGTGCTCGCGCTGGCGGTGTACCGGATCGGGGGCAGCACGCCCGATGCGGCAGCGATGGCAGCCTTCATCGGCGTGGCCGGATTGATCGGCGGCGCGGCGTGGCAAATTGTGCATTGGAGTCGCAACCGGCCGCTGGATCTCTGATCGCCCGGTAGGTCCACAAAAAGAAAAAGGCGCCCCATGGGCGCCTTTTCTCTTTCATGCTCCAGCCTCAACAACAGCGACTGCTGCCCTTGCCGTACCGCGCTTCCATCCGCTCCCGGAAGAACTCCTCGCGCGTCATCGGTTCCCGATCCGGATGCGTGCGTCGCACGTGGGCGACGTACACGTCGTAATCTGGAATGCCGATGGCCAGGCGCGCGGTCTGGCAGCTCGCACGCCACCACCGTGCGAGCAGGCCCGACGCCACGCGCAGGGTGCGCGCGGCAGTGCGATCAGCGGGCGATGGCATCGAGCGCGACATAGTCCGACTCCTTCGCCGTCGGGGTGTTGGTGCGACGCGCGGCCAGTGCGGCACGCAGGCCGAACAGAACCGTCGCCACCACCACCGCGACGAACAGTCCGCACAGCGCGGCGTCGAGGTAGTTGTTGAAGATCACGCGCGACATGTCATCCATCGACTTGGCCGGTGCGAGCACCTCGCCGCGCGCGGCGGCGTCGGCGAACTTGCGGGCGTTGGCGATGAAGCCGATCTTCGGATCGGGGTGGAACAGCTTCTGCCAGCCGGCGGTGAGCGTGCAGATCAGCAGCCACGCCGTCGGGATCAGCGGGATCCACAGGAACTTCTCGCGCTTCATCTTCACCATCACCACGCTGCAGAAGACCAGCGCTATGCCCGCGAGCATCTGGTTGGCGATGCCGAACAGCGGCCACAGCGTGTTGATGCCGCCGAGCGGATCGACCACGCCCTGGTAGAGGAAGTAGCCCCACAGGCTCACGGCGATCAGCGTGCACACCACGTTGCTGACCCAGCTCTCGGTCTGCTTGAACGGCTCGTACGCCAGGCCGACGAGTTCCTGGATCATGAAGCGCGCCACGCGCGTGCCGGCGTCGACCGTCGTCAGGATGAACAGCGCTTCGAACAGGATCGCGTAGTGGTACCAGAAGGCCATCATCCCTTCGCCCGGGATCAGGCCGTGCAGGATCTGCGCCATGCCGACCGCGAGCGTCGGCGCGCCGCCTGTGCGCGAGAGGATGGTCTGCTCGCCGATTTCCTTCGCCGTCGCGGTCAGGATGTCGGGCGTGAGCACGAAGCCCCAGCTGGAGATCGCGGCGGCGGCGGATTCGGCCGTCGTGCCGATCAGCGCGGCGGGCGAGTTCATCGCGAAGTAGATGCCCGGCTGCAGCACGCAGGCGGCGATGAGCGCCATGATTGCGACGAAGGCTTCCATCAGCATGCCGCCGTAGCCGACCATCGGGATGTCGCGCTCGCTTGCGATCATCTTCGGCGTCGTGCCCGAGCTGATCAGCGAGTGGAAACCCGACACCGCGCCGCAGGCGATGGTGATGAAGAGGAACGGGAACAGCTTGCCCGAGAACACCGGGCCAGTGCCGTCGACGAACTTGGTCACCGCCGGCATCTGCAGGTCGGGCATCGCGACGACGATCGCCAGCGCGAGGATCAGCACGGTGCCGATCTTGAGGAACGTGGACAGGTAGTCGCGCGGCGCCAGCAGGAACCACACCGGCAGCACCGAGGCGACGAAGCCGTAGGCGATCATCAGCCACGCCAGCGTCGTGCCCTTGAGGTGGAACACCGGGCCCCAGGTCGGGTGCGCGGCGACCAGTCCGCCGCCCCAGATCGCCAGCATCAGCAGCACGAAGCCGATGATCGACACTTCCATGATGCGGCCCGGGCGGAAGTAGCGCAGGTACAGGCCCATCAGGATCGCGATCGGGATCGTCATCGCCACGGTGAACGTGCCCCACGGGCTTTCCGCGAGCGCCTTCACCACGACCAGCGCCAGCACCGCCAGCAGGATCACCATGATCATCAGGATGCCGACCATCGAGATCACGCCCGCGGCGGGGCCCATCTCGGCGCGGATCATCTCGCCCAGCGAGCGGCCGTCCCGGCGCGTGGAGAAGAACAGCACCAGCATGTCCTGCACCGCGCCGGCCAGGACCACGCCGAACAGGATCCACAGCGTGCCGGGCAGGTAGCCCATCTGCGCGGCGAGCACGGGGCCCACCAGCGGGCCGGCGCCGGCGATTGCGGCGAAGTGGTGTCCGAAGACGATGCTCTTCGCGGTCGGGACGTAGTCCAGTCCGTCGTTGCGACGCCATGCGGGCGTCGCGCGCGAGCCGTCGATCATCAGCGCGTTGCGCGCGATGTACAGCCCGTAGAAGCGGAACGCGACGGTGAAGGTCGCCACCGCCGCGACCACCAGCCAGATCGCGTTGATCGTTTCGCCGCGATGCAGGGCGATGGTGCCGATGCAGAAAGCCGCCAGTACCGCCAGGACGGCCCAGCCAAGCCAGGACAGAGATTTCATGACACCCCTCCGGAAGGATCACCGAAGGGTCGCGCCGCGCCGGGCGCCGGGTCAATGCGCAATGCGTCAACTCGCCTGCGACTTTGGTCTAGGCACGGCGACGCCGGGCGCAGTTACAGCCATTTGGCGCGCCGCAACAACGCGAAGAGCACGACGCAGACCACGCCGACCAGGACGATCATGGCCGGGTAGCTCCACCGGCCTTCCAGTTCCGGCATGTGCGTGAAGTTCATGCCGTACCAGCTCGTGATCAGGGTCGGTGCGGCGAGCAGCGCGGCCCAGCCGGCCAGCCGCTTGACGATCTCGCCCTGGTGGATCGTCACCAGCGACAGGTTCACGCTCATCGCCGCGGTGAGCATTTCCCGCAGCGTGTCGGTGGTTTCGTTGAGGCGCACGGCGTGGTCGAGCACGTCGCGGAAGTACAGCTGGCTCTCCTCGTCGATGAGGCCGGTTCGCGCCCGCGCGAGCTGCCCGAGGATGTCCTGCAGCGGCGACACGGCCATGCGCAGGCGCGTGAGTTCGCGCTTGAGGTCGTACAGGTGCTTGACCGTTTCGCTGCGGAATTCCTCGGCGAAGATGTCCTGCTCCAGCTCGTTCAGGTCCTGGCTGAACTCCTGCACGATCGGCTGGAAGTTGTCGACGATGAGGTCGAGCACCGTGTAGAGCGCCGCACCGGGCCCATGCGCGAGGTCGTCCGCGTCGCGCTCGTAGCGGGCGCGCGCCGGCGCGTAACTGGTGGACGCGCCATGCCGCACCGTCACCAGGTAGCGCGGTCCGACGAAGATGTGCGTCTCGCCGAAGCGGATGTGGCTGTCCACGCTCTGCGCCGTGTGCACGACGATGAAGAGCGAGTTGCCGTAGGTTTCGATCTTCGGACGCTGGTGCGCGTTGCGTGCGTCCTCGATGGCGAGGTCGTGCAGGCCGAACTCTTCCTGCAGCTTGTCGAGGATGGCGTCCTCGGGTTCGTACACGCCGACCCAGACGAAGGTGTCGTCGTCCTTCGCGAGGACTTCGCTGATCTCGTCCAGGCTGATTTCACGGCGCGTGCCGCCCCGCCCGTAGGCGGCGCAGTTGACCACGCACTGGGGGTTGAGGCTGTTGTGTTTCGTCGGAGTCGGGGCAGGCGTGCTCATGCGCGAATCCTGCGCCCGGCACGCCCGTCGCGGCAACCCTCAGCGTCGAGCGCGGAAGGCCTGCAGGAGCCCCAGGTGGATCGGCAGCAGCAGCGCGATCCAGTGCACGTTGCGCTGCGGCGTCACCGGCAGCCAGTACACGAACAGCGACGCGACCGCACCGACGGCCACCGCGACGAGCACGCCGCGGAAGAACCGCCGCGGGTCGCGCCCGCGCAGCACGCGCACCGCGCCGGGCAGCAGCAGCCAGCACAACGGGCTGAGCAGCAGGAGATTCGCATTCGCCCACGCATACGTGTGCTGCGTGCCGAACCAGAGGAACAGCATCAACGCGCCGAGCACGCCGGCGAGGATCCAGAACGGCAGCGCGACGGCGGCGACCACGCGCGGACGCGAGCGTCCCACCACCGCCGCGGCGATGCCGAACGCGATGCCGGCCAGCGCCCAGGGCCACCAGCGCACCGGGCCGTCCTGCGGCTCGGGCGGAAGTCGATGCGGAAGGATTTCCTGTTCTTCCAGCACGAGCGGACGCCCGTCGCTGTTCTTCACTTCGCGCAGCGCGTCGGCCAGGCGCATCGGCACGTACGACTCGCGCCAGACCGGCATCGGTTGGTCGGCGGACGGACCGAGCCCGACGTCGAAACCCAGCCACATCCACCACGCCGGCGAGGCGAGCCGCACGGCTTCGCTGCGCGCGGTGGAGCCGTGCGAACGGCCTTCGATCTGCCGGCGCAGGCCGCCGTCGAGCACGCGGTCGAGCGCATCGCGCACGCGCGTGGAGCAGTTGTCGTCGAAGTATTCGTACTTGTAGAACGCGTTCTCCGGCTTCGCGTTCTCCGCCAGCGCGGCGGCCACCTCGCTCGCCTGCGCATCGGTCAGGTCGAGCCACTGGATGCTCACGCCGCGGCCTTCCTCGCGGTATTGCATCAGGTCCTGCTCGAACGGCAGCGCCGCCAGGCGATAGCGCATGTCGCCCTTCACGAAGCGGCTGACGAAATCCTTCTCGGTCGGATCGAAGAACCCGAAGTTGTAGGAAATCGCGTCGTTCGTTTCCGGATCGACCACGACGATGGCGTTGTGGCCGAAGCGCTCGAAGAAGATCTCGCCGGGCTGCATCGTCGCGACGCCAATGCGCGGCGCGGCGGCGAAGGCGGGCAGGGCGACGAACGCCAGCAGCAGGAGGATCAGCGCACAGAGGCGGCGCATCGCGCCCGGCTCACGCGTCACCCAGCACCCCGACGTGGAAGGCGTGCACGCGGCGCGCATCGGCGCCGGAGACGCGGAACACGAAGCGTCCCAGCGTGAGCTCCTCGCCGGCTTCGGGCAGGTGGCCGATGGCCGCCGTGACCAGCCCGCCGATGGTGTCGTATTCGTCGTCATCGAAGTCGGCACCGAAGCGTTCGTTGAAGTCGGAAATCGGCGTCAGCGCGTCCACCACGAACTGGCCGTCGGCCTGCGCGGCGATCAGTGCGTTCGGGTCTTCCGCGTCGTCGTGTTCGTCGTCGATCTCGCCGACGATCTGCTCGAGCACGTCCTCGATGGTGACCAGGCCGGCGACGCCGCCGTGCTCGTCGATCACGATCGCCATGTGGTTGCGCGACTGGCGGAACTCGCGCAGCAACACGTTCAGGCGCTTGGATTCGGGGATCAGCACGGCCGGGCGCAACAGTTCGTGGATGCTGCCCGGGCCGTTGTCGGCGACCACGCCGCGCAGCAGGTCCTTGGCTAGCAGCACGCCGAGGATCTCGTCCTTGTCCTCGCCGTGCACCGGGAAGCGCGAATGGCCGGATTCGACCACCTGCTTCATGAGGTCGAGGAACTTGGCGTCCGCCGGGAGCGAGACCATCTGCGAGCGCGGAATCATCACGTCGCCGACGGTGAGGTCGGACACCGCGATGGCGCCTTCCATCATGCGGAGCGTGTCGGCGGCGATCAGCCCGTCGGCCTGCGCATCGCGCAGCAGTTCGACGAGGTCTTCGCGGGTGGTCGGTTCGCCGGAAAGCGCCGAGCTGATGCGTTCGAGCCAGGAACGGGGCTTTTCGTGCCCGCGCCGGTCGGCGCGTTTTTCCTGGTGCTCGGGCGAATGGAAGCTACTACTGTCGTCCTCGGACATTGCGATTTAGTCAGGCGCCCCGGGGGGATGGGGGCGTCGGGGGAGTCTAGCGCGGATGGGCGACGGGCGCTTGGCGGGCCCGGGCCGGGCAAGCTTCATTCGCCGTAAGGGTCCTCGATGCCCATCCCGGCGAGGATTTCCCGCTCCAGCTGCTCCATGCAGACGGCTTCCTTCTCGTCTTCGTGGTCCCAGCCCAGCAGATGCAGGACGCCATGCACCGTCAGGTGCGCGTAGTGCGCGGCCAGCGGCTTCTTCTGTTCCTTCGCCTCGCGCGCGACCACCGGCGCGCAGATCACCAGGTCGCCCAGCAGCGGCATCTTCGCGCCTTCGGGCAGGCCGTCGGGCAGTTCCGCTGGAAAGCTGAGCACGTTCGTCGCGTAGTCCTTGCCGCGATAGTGATGGTTGAGCGCGCGGCCTTCCTTGGTGCCGACGATGCGGATGGCGAGGTCGGCTTCGCGGATGCGGCTGTCGAGCGCGGCCGCGACCCACTTGCGGAAGCTCACCGCGGACGGAACGCCGGCACGCGGCACGGCATAGTTGATGACGACGTCGAGACGGATCGGACCCTTGGTCATGGCATCGCTCAGGCGGACGGGCCGGTCGCCGCGTTCTGCGCGTCGCGGGCATCGTAGGCGTTGACGATGCGCGCCACGAGCGGATGACGCACCACGTCGCGCGATTCGAAGAAAGTGAAGCTGATGCCGTTGACGTCGCGCAGTACGTCCAGCGCATCCTTCAGGCCGGACTTCTGGTGCCGCGGAAGATCGATCTGCGTGAGATCGCCGGTGACCACGGCCGTGCTGCCGTAGCCGATGCGGGTCAGGAACATCTTCATCTGCTCGATGGTCGTGTTCTGCGCCTCGTCGAGAATCACATACGCATCGTTAAGCGTGCGTCCGCGCATGTACGCAAGGGGCGCGATCTCGATGACGTTCTTCTCCAGCAGCTTGACGACCTTCTCCACGCCGAGCATCTCGTACAGCGCGTCGTAGAGCGGGCGCAGGTAGGGATCGACCTTCTGCGTCAGATCGCCCGGAAGAAAGCCCAGCTTCTCGCCGGCTTCGACCGCCGGACGCACCAGGATCAGCCGCTGCACGCGCGCCTCGTTCAAGGCTTCCACCGCGCTGGCCACGGCGAGGAACGTCTTGCCGGTGCCGGCCGGACCGATGCCGAAGTTGATGTCGTTGGTGGCGATCGCGTGCAGGTACTTGGCCTGGTTCGCGCCGCGACCGCGGATCGTGCCGCGCTTGACGCGGATCGCGACTTCCTGCGGTTCGACGTCGTCGTTGGCGACGTGGTCGGCGTCGATCTCGGTGAGGCGCAGGTGGATCGCGGGCTCGGTGAGCGTTTCCTCGGCGGCGTCGCGCCAGAGGTCGCGCAGCAGGCGCTCGGCCTTGCCCACCGCGTCCTGCGGACCGACGATGCGGAAGATGTTGCCGCGGTTGGCGATCTCCACGCCCAGGCGCAGTTCGATCATGCGCAGGTGGCCGTCGAAGGGACCGCTGAGGTTGGCCAGGCGCTCGGTTTCGGCCGGCTCCAGGACGAATTCGGACGTGGTTCGGGACATCGTGACGGGATCTTCCGTGGGGGAGTGCGCGCGACGCGCGCCGGAGCCCACAAGCTTGCGCCCGCGGGTGTCATTTTTCAAAGAAGCCTCAGCGCGTGTCGCGATGGCGTCGATGCGTGGCGAACGCGCACGCGGTCCACACGGCGCCGACCGCCACCAGCCCCAGCGATCCCCACAGCCAGACGTGCATCACCATGTCGGAGAACACCTGCGCGTCGCGCGAATAGCGCATCCACCAGCGCAGCAGGCCGAGCGCGCCGAGCCCCAGGAACCACAGGCCGAGGGCGCAGCGCTGGAGGAGGGGATGCGTGGGAATCATGGGAAGGATTCCGTGGTGGACCCGTCCCCATCATGGCCGACCGGGCCGCGCGACGCTTGTCATCTTCGCAACGCCCGCGGGCTCGCAACTGCGCCACCGGACGCGACCGTTCGTCGGAACCGGCTTGCCATCTAATTAATTGCGCAATTAAATACAGGCCATGAGCGCCGAGCTACCCCCTAGACCACGTCGGAAGGCCGCAAAGGCCCCGAGCCCGCCATCCGCTCGACGAACAGGTGCGGGGCGACCCGCTGGCCGTTCGCCGGGCCGTCCGAACGCCGACAGCCCCGACCTGCGAGAACGCCTGCTCGACGCGGCGATCGCCTGTTTCGTGCGCGAGGGCATCGCTGCGACCTCGCTGCGGACCATTGCCACCGAAGCCGGCGTCACGCCGGCGCTGCTGCATTACTACTTCGGCGACAAGGCGCAATTGCAGGAAGCGGTGATCGCCGAGCGCGTGCTGCCGGCCTTCCAGCAGTTGCGCGAGCCGGTGCTCGCCGCTGGCGACGACGTGGCCGGGCTGATCGCGGGCTTCGTCACCGGCGTGGGCCGTCTGGTCGCCGCGCATCCCTGGCTGCCGCCGCTGTGGGTGCGCGAAGTGCTGTGCGAGGGCGGCGCGCTTCGCGACGTGCTGTTCGAACGCATCGGCCCGCAACTGCCGCAGATGATGGCCGCGCGCTTCGCCCAGGCGCAGTCGCGGGGCGAACTCAACGAAGACCTCGATCCGCGCCTGCTGATGGTGTCGCTGGTCGGATTGACGCTGTTTCCCGCGGCAGGTGCGCCGATCTGGCGCCGTCTGCTGCAGGCGGACGACCTCGATTTCGACGTGCTGCGCCGGCACACGCTCGCACTGCTCGACCGCGGCCTGGGACTGGAGTGACGCCATGAACGCACGTGTCTGCCTTCTCGCCCTGACGCTGGTCGTGGCCGGTTGTCGTGACGACGCGCCGCAGGCGCTGGGCACGCTGGAATGGGACCGCATCGCGCTGCCCGCGCCCGCATCGGAAAAAATCGTCCGCATCGACGTGCGCGAAGGCCAGCGCGTGAAAGCCGGCACGCCGTTGCTGCAGCTGGAGGTCACGCGAACGCAGGCGCAACTGCAGGCATTGCAGGCCCAGGCGCAGCAGGCGGGCGAGGCGCTGGAGGAACTCGAACACGGCCCGCGCAGCGAGCAGATCCAGCAGGCGCGCGCGAACCTCGCCGCCGCGCAGGCCGAAGCCGCCGACGCGCGTGCCTACTACACGCGCCTGCAGCCGCTCGGCCGGCAACGTCTGGTCGCGGCGTCCGATGTCGATCGCGCACGCGCTGCCGCGGGCACCGCCGACGGGCAGGTCCGCGCCGCGCAGGCCGCGCTGCTCGAACTCGAACGCGGCACGCGCGTCGAACAGATCGCGCAGGGCCGTTCGGCCGTCGCGGCCGCGCAGGCGCAGGCGGCGAACCAGCAGGCGACCTTGCAACGGCTCGATGTCACCGCGCCGCGCGCCGGCCTCGTCGACAGCCTGCCATACCGGCTCGGCGACGAAGCGCCGCTCGGCGCGCCGCTTGCGGTGATGCTGGTCGGCGATCGCCCCTACGCGCGCATCTACGTGCCCGAACCGATCCGCGCGAACGTCAAGGTCGGCGACACCGCGCGTGTGTTCCTGGACGGACGCGACGCCGCCTTGCAGGGCCGCGTACGCATGATCCGCAGCGAACCCAGCTTCACGCCGTACTACGCGCTGATCGGCGAGGACGCCGCGCGCCTGAGTTACCTCGCCGAGGTCGAGATCACCGGCGACACGGGCGGCGAGCTTCCGGCCGGCGTGCCCGTGCGGGTGGAATTCGCGCGATGAACGCGCAGGTCGCTCCCGATACGGCCGGCGATCTGGCGATCCGCGCGCGCGGGCTCACCAAGCGCTTCGGCCAGCTGGTCGCGGTGAACCACGTGAACCTCAGTGTCCCGCGCGCGAACGTGTACGGCTTCCTCGGTCCGAACGGTTCGGGCAAGACGACGACCATCCGCATGCTCTGCGGCCTGCTCACGCCGACCGAAGGCGACGTCGAAGTGCTGGGCCTGCGCATTCCCGAACAGGCCGAGGAACTGCGACGTCGCATCGGCTACATGACGCAGAAGTTCTCGCTGTTCGAAGACCTCACCGTGCGCGAGAACCTCGAATTCCTCGCCGCCGTGCAGGACATCCCGCGCGCGCAGGCCGCAAAACGCATCGACGAACTCGTCGAGCAGTACCACTTCGCCGATCGCCAGAAGCAACTCGCCGGCACGATGAGCGGTGGCCAGAAGCAGCGCCTCGCGCTCGCCGGCGCGGTGATCCAGAAGCCGGAACTGCTGTTCCTCGACGAACCGACCAGCGCGGTGGATCCCGAATCGCGCCGCGATTTCTGGGAGAAGCTTTTCGACCTCGCCGATGCCGGCACGACGATCCTGGTGTCGACGCACTACATGGACGAGGCCGAACGTTGCCATCGCATCGCGATCCTTGATCGCGGCGTGCTCGTGGCCGACGGTACGCCGGACGAACTTACCCACGCGCTTGCCGGCCGCACGCTCGAAGTGATGGCCGACCAGCCGCGTCGCGCGCAGAAGGTGTTGCTGGACGTGCCGGGCGTGCTCAGCGTGGCGCAGATCGGCAACGCGTTGCGCGTGCTCAACGACGCCAACGGCGATGCCGCCGCGCGCGTGAAGAAGGCGCTCGACGATGCCGGCCTGGAAGCCGATGTCTCCGAATCGACGCCGAATCTCGAAGACGTGTTCGTGTCCTCCACGCGGGGCCGCGACGACGAGCAGGATGCGGGCAAGCCGGAGAAGGCCGGATGAACCTGCGCCGCCTGCTCGCGATCGTCATGAAGGAACTGCGGCAGATGCGGCGCGACCGCATCACCCTGGCGATGATCGTCGGTATCCCGGTGATGCAGCTGGTGCTGTTCGGATACGCGATCAACCTCAACCTGCGCGGCCTGGACACCGGCATCGCCGATTTGTCCAATACCGCGGCCTCGCGCGCGCTGGTGATGGACATGGTCGCCACCGGTGTCATCGACCCGACGCTCAGCGCGACGTCGCCGCAGGAACTGATGGATGGCCTTCAGCGCGGCGAGATCAGCATCGGCGTGGTGATCCCGCCGGATTTCGAACGCCGCCGTTTCGAAGGCCGCGAAGCCGTGCAGGTGCTGGTCGACGGCAGCGACACGGTGGTGCAGAGCGCGGCCGTGCAGCTCGCGCAAGTGCCCTTGAACACGCAACCCACGACCAATCGCAGCAGCGGCAGCGCCGTCGGGCAGATCGGGCCGGGGCAGGTGAGCGTGGTGAGTTTCTACAACCCGCAGCGCCGCTCCGCGATCAACATCGTGCCGGGCCTCATCGGCGTGATCCTCACGATGACGATGGTGCTGTTCACCGGCGTGGCCATCGTGCGCGAGCGCGAACGCGGCAACATGGAACTGCTCATCGCCACGCCGTTGTCGAGTTCGGAACTGATGATCGGAAAGGTGCTGCCGTACGCGGCGATCGGCCTGATCCAGACGACGGTGATCCTCGTGCTGGGCGTGTGGCTGTTCGACGTACCGATCCGCGGCAGCCTGCTCGACGTGTACCTCGCCGCGGTGCTGCTGATCCTCGCCAACCTGACGCTGGGCCTGCTCATCTCGACCAAGGCGCAGTCGCAGTTCCAGGCGATGCAGATGACGTTCTTCGTCTTTCTTCCGTCGATCCTGTTGTCGGGTTTCATGTTTCCGTTCGCCGGCATGCCGAAGGTCGTGCAGTGGCTGGCCGAAGTCCTGCCGCTCACGCATTTCCTGCGCCTGATCCGCGGCATCATGCTGCGCGGCGCCGGTCTTTTCGAGCTGTGGCATGACGTGCTGGCGCTGCTGGCCTTCATCGCGGTGATGATGACGCTGGCGATATCGCGCTTCCGCAAGCGACTGGACTGACCGGCCGCAGCACTTGCCACGACCGTCGCGATTGCGCACAGTCCGGACACTTTCGGACATGCGGGGTAGGGGATGCGTACGCTGGTTCTAGCGCTTTCGGGCGCGCTGGTCGCGATGTCGGGCCACGCGATGGCCGCACAGGTCACGGTGCTGAGCGCCGCGCGCATCCACACGATGGAAACCGCGCAGCCGAAGGTGCAGGCGCTGGCGTACGACGAGACCGGCCGCATTCTCGCGCTTGGTTCCACCGCCGAGCTGCTCAAGCGTTATCCGAAGGCCGAGCGCATCGATGCGGGGCAGGCGACCGTGATTCCAGGCCTGATCGACGCGCACGCGCACGTCTCGGGGCTGGGCATGACGATGCTCAGCGCCGACCTGGTCGATGCCGCGAGCAAGCAGGAGGTCGTGCAACGGCTTCAGGCGTTCGAAAAGCAGCTGCCCGCCGGCGCGTGGCTGATCGGCCGCGGCTGGGACCAGAACGACTGGCCGGACAAGACCTTCCCGACCGCCGCCGATCTCGACGCCGCGTTCCCTGACCGCCCGGTCTGGCTCGAACGCATCGACGGCCACGCCGGCTGGGCGAACAGCGCCGCGATGCGTGTGGTGAAGCGCGATCTGTCCGGCGACTGGCAGCCCGATGGCGGCCGCATCGTGCGCGACGCGCGCAAGCAGCCGACCGGCGTGTTCATCGATGCGGCCTCGGCGCTGGTCGACGAAGCCCGACCGCCGCTGGACGAGGCAACCGCCGAGCGCGCGCTGTCGCTCGGCATGCAATCGGCGGTGGAGCATGGCCTGACCGGTGTGCACGACGCGGGCGTGAGCCTGGCCGAACTCAAGCGTTACCAGCGCCTGGCCGATCGCGGCGCGATGCCGCTGCGCATCACCGCGATGGCCGACGGCAACAACGAGGCGCTCGAATCGCTCTGCGCGAATGGCCTGTACACGCATCCGTCCGGCCGCCTGCAGATGCGCACGCTGAAGCTCTACGCCGACGGCGCGCTAGGCAGCCGCGGTGCGGCGATGCTGAAGGAATACAGCGACGACCACGGCAACCTCGGCATCATGGTGACATCAAAGGAGCAGATCGCGGTGGCGGTCGACAAGGCCAAGCGCTGCGGCGTGCAGGTCGCCACGCACGCCATCGGCGATCGCGGCAACCACGTCGTGCTCGAAACGTATGCGAAGGCGCTCGGAAAGGACGCGACGACCACCGATCACCGCTGGCGCATCGAACACGCGCAGGTGCTCTCGCCGACCGACCTTCCGCGCCTGGCGCAACTGCACGTGATCGCATCGATGCAGCCCACGCACGCGACCAGCGACATGCCGTGGGCGGAGGATCGCGTCGGCCCGCAGCGCATCATCGGCGCGTACGCGTGGCGCCAGCTGCGCGACAGCGGCGCGCGCCTCGCGCTGGGATCGGACTTCCCGGTGGAATCGGTCGATCCGCGCTTCGGCCTGTACGCGGCGACGATGCGCGCCGATGCGCAGGGCCTGCCGGCCGGCGGCTGGTATCCGCAGGAGAAGCTGACGGCGTTCGAAGCGCTGCGCGGTTTCACGCTCGATGCCGCTTATGCGGGCTTCGCCGAAACGCAGGTCGGCAGCCTCGCCGTCGGCAAGCGCGCGGATTTCGTCGTGCTGACGGAGGATCCGCTGGCGATCGCGCCGAACGGCCTGCGCAACCTCACCGTGCAGGCGACCTACGTGGACGGCAAGGCGGTGTACCGCGCGAAATGAGGCAGCGCGCGCCGTCGCGTTCCTCACGCAACTGAACGATCCCGCGGTGCGTGCGCGACATCGCGCGCCGCACGGCCGATAATGCGCCTCGCCCGACGCATTCGCGTACGGGCCCACGGAGACCTTCCCGCAGTGTGATCGCACGACTCCTTCCGCAGAGCCTTCGACCTGCCGCCTGACGCAGGTTCGTTCTGATCGCCGCGCCCTCGCGCCGGCACGATGGAGTCATCCCGCATGCGCGCACACGTACGCGTTTCCCAGCTTTGTTTCGCCTGGCCGGACGGCACGCCGGTCTTCGATGGACTGTCCTTCACGCTCGACGCCCGTCGAACGGGCATCGTCGCGCCCAACGGCGCGGGCAAGAGCACATTGCTCCGGCTGCTCGCCGGCGAACTGACACCTGCATCCGGGCAGGTCGACATCGCCGGCTCGCTCGCTTACCTGCCGCAGGACCTCGCCTTTCCCAGTACCTTGCGCGTCGCCGACGTGCTCGGCGTGCGCGAACGGCTCGACGCGCTCGCGGCGATCGCGGCCGGGCGCGCGGAGCAGGCGCTGTTCGATGCGGTCGGCGACGCGTGGGATCTCGAAGAGCGCACGCGGGCAAGCCTCGCCACGTTCGGGCTGGATCGCCTCGCGCTCGACCGCACGCTCGACACGCTTAGCGGCGGCGAAGTGATGGCGCTTGGGCTCGCGGCACAGTGGTTGAAGCGGCCGGACGTCTTGCTGCTCGACGAGCCATCCAACCACCTGGACGCCGCTGCGCGGCAGCTGCTTTACCGCTTCATCGACGAATGGGACGGCTGCCTGGTCATGGCAAGCCACGACCGCGCGCTGTTGGGGCGCGTGGACCAGGTGGCCGAACTCGATCGCACGTCGCTGCGTCTGTACGGTGGCGATTTTGCGTTCTACGAAGAGGCCGTTCGCGTGCAGGCCGACGCTGCGGAGCAGGACGTGCGCAGTCTGCGACGCGCCGTGAAGCGGGAGGAACGCGAACGCCAGCAGGCGCGCGAGCGCACCGAACGTCGCGCATCGAACGCACGTCGCGGCGCATCCGACGCGGGACTGCCGCGCATCGTCGCGGGCAATCGCCAGCGCGCGGCGCAGGTGTCAGCGGCTCGCTCGGAAGACGTGCATGCGGCGCGACTGGCCGACGCGGGCCGACGCCTGGCGGTCGCGCAACGGTCGATCCGCGAGGAGCCAGACCTCGGCATCGAATTGCCGGACACGCACGTACCGCCGGGCAGATGGCTGTTCTCCGGTCGATCTCTGCAGGTCCTCCATGATGGCGTCGCCCTGTTCGCGCCGGGCGGAATCGACCTGGACATCCGCGGCCCCGAACGCGTCGCCATCGCCGGTGGCAACGGGTCGGGCAAGACCACGATCGCGCGATTGCTCTGCGGCGATCTCACGCCGGACGCCGGCGTCATCAGGCGCGGCGAAGGTCGCGTCGCGCGCCTGTCGCAGCGGCTCGACGCATTCGGTGCGCCAGACACGGTGATGGGCTGCTTCAGCGCGAACACGCCGGCGCTCGACGACGTCGAACGCGCGAACCTGCTCGCACGCTGGCTTTTCCGCGGTGCCGCCATGCATCGGCCGATCGCGGCGCTCTCCGGCGGCGAGCGGCTGCGCATCAGCCTCGCGTGCACGCTGCATGCAACGCCCGCACCGCAACTGCTCGTGCTGGACGAGCCGACCAACAACCTCGATCTGCACGCGGTGCGCGAACTCGAACGCGCCCTGCGCGCGTATCGTGGCGCGCTGGTGGTGATCAGCCACGACGTGGCGTTCATCGAAGCCCTTTCGCCGACGCGGCGACTCGTACTCGACAATGGTCGCCTGCTCGAACGGGCGTTCGTCGATGCATAGCGCCCCTGTGTCCGATGTCACGGGTGGGACGCCACGCGGGCTGCGAGAATGGCCGTTCTTGCGAACGCACCATGGGAGGAGTGGATGAGCGGACGATGGATTCGATGGGCAGGTGCGATCCTGCTGGCGCCGGCGATGGCGAGCGCGCAGGTCGATCTGACCACGCTTGATCGCGACATGGCCGGTCCACGCGCGCAGGTGCTGGTGCTCGGTTCGGTGCATCTGAGCGAGCTGCCGACATCGTTCAAGCCCGCGTCCCTGGCGCCGGTGATCGACCGGCTCGCCGCGTTCAAGCCCGAGATCATCACGATCGAGGCATTACCAGGCGAGGAATGCGACATGGCCGCGCGCAACGCGGCGATCTATGGCGCCGATTACTGCGCCAGCACGGACGCGGCGAAGCAGGCCACGGGACTCGACGTTCCCGCGGCCATCGCCGAAGTCGAGAAGACCCTCGCGCAATGGCCTGCCCAACCCACGCCCGCGCAGCGCCGCCATCTGGCCTCGCGCTTTCTTGCCGCGAACGATCGCGCGTCGGCGTATGTGCAATGGCTGCAGTTGCCCGCGGGTGAACGACGCGCGGGCGATGGCTTGGACGAGGCGCTCGTCGCGATGCTGCGCAAACTCGAAACGCGCAACGACGAGAGTTACGTGATCGGCGCGCGGCTTGCCGCCCAGCTGGGCTTGCCGCGCCTGCACGCGGTGGACAACCACACCGGCGACAACGCACGCATTGCCGACGTGCAGGCGTTCGGCAAGGCACTGCAGGCGGCCTGGGATTCGGACCGCGCTGACCTCGACGCGGCGCTCAGGCGCGAGAAGGTATCGACCGAGTCGGGCGACATGCTGGCGTTGTATCGCGTGCTCAACCAGCCCGCGTCGCTGGATGCACGCGCGAAGAACAACATCGTGCCGGCGATGCGGTCGACTTCGCCCGAGCGTTATCCGCAGGTGTGGGTCGCCGGCTGGGAAACGCGCAACCTGCGTATGGTCGCCAACATCCGCGAGACGTTTCGCGAAAAGCCGGGCGCGCGCGTGCTGTCCATCGTGGGCTCCGCGCACAAGCCCTGGTTCGACACCTGGCTGGGCCAGCTGCAGGGCGTCGAGATCGTCGACGTCGGGACGGTGCTGAAGTAAGTCGCCCCGGCGCGCGCCGGGACGATGCCGCGAACGGCGCCAGGATCAGGCGTCGTTCGCTTCCGCCACCGCAACGCGGCCACGCAGCGAGTTGCTCATCGCCTCGGTGATGACGACATCGACGAACTGGCCGATCAGACGCGCGTGACCGGGGAAGTTCACCGAACGCATGTTCTCGGTCTTGCCGGTGAGCTCGTTCGGGTTCTTCTTCGACGGGCCTTCGACCAGCACGGTCTGCGTGGTGCCGACCATCGCGTCGGAGATCGACCGCGCATGCGCGTTGATGTGCGCCTGCAGGCGCGACAGGCGCGCATGCTTTTCCTCGCTGGAAACGTTGTCTTCCAGGTCGGCTGCCGGCGTGCCGGGGCGGCGCGAGTAGATGAAGGAGAACGACTGGTCGAAGCCGACGTCCTCGATCAGCTTCATGGTCTTTTCGAAATCGGCGTCGGTCTCGCCGGGGAAACCCACGATGAAGTCGGAGCTGACCGAAATGTCGGGACGCACCGCGCGCAGCTTGCGGATCTTCTGCTTGAACTCGATGGCGGTGTAGCCGCGCTTCATCGCGCTCAGGATGCGGTCGCTGCCGGCCTGCACCGGAAGGTGCAGGTAGTTGGCGAGCTTGGGCACGTCACGGTAGGCCTCGATCAGCGAGTCGGAGAACTCCAGCGGATGCGAGGTGGTGAAGCGGATGCGGCCGACGCCTTCGATCTCGGCGATCGCGCGGATCAGCAGGCCGAGGTCGGCGACTTCACCGTCTTCTCCGTACGGGCCGCGATACGCGTTGACATTCTGGCCGAGCAGGTTGATCTCCCGCACACCCTGCGAGGCGAGGTCGGCCACTTCGACCAGCACGTCCTCGAACGGACGGCTGATTTCCTCGCCGCGGGTGTAGGGCACCACGCAGAACGAGCAGTACTTGCTGCAGCCTTCCATGATCGACACGAAGGCCGACGGGCCTTCGGCGCGAGGTTCAGGCAGGCGGTCGAACTTCTCGATCTCGGGGAAGGAGATGTCGACCTGCGGCAGGCCGGTGTCGCGACGGGCCTGGATGAGTTCGGGCAGCCGGTGGAGCGTCTGCGGGCCGAACACCAGGTCCACGAACGGCGCGCGCTTCACGATCGCCTCGCCTTCCTGCGACGCCACGCAGCCGCCGACGCCGATCACGACCGGCTTGCCCCCGTTCTTCAGCGACTTCCAGCGGCCGAGCTGGCTGAAGACCTTCTCCTGGGCCTTCTCGCGGATCGAGCAGGTGTTGATCAGGATGACGTCGGCCTCTTCGGCGTTGTCGGTCAGCTCCAGGCCGTCGCTGGCGGCGAGCACGTCGGCCATCTTGGCCGAGTCGTACTCGTTCATCTGGCAACCGTGGGTCTGGATGTAGAGCTTGCGCGGCGCGGTGGCGACGGCAGCATCGGTGCCGCGCTCGGCGGCTGCCTCGAAGGGCAGGGAAGTCGTGTTGGTCTGGCTCATCTGGCTCGATCCGGGAGGGGCGGCGGTTATTCCGCGCCGGAGGGGGCGCATTCTACAGGCCGCGGTCCGGGTCCGGCCCGGAATCGCGTTCTGAGATCAGAGGGCAGACGGAGGGCGCGCGGGCCGCGCCGACGACCCTGACGTTCGTGAAGTCCCTGAAGGCAGGCTTTGCATCGCTGGGGTTGGCCGGGCTGCTCGTGGCGGCGCCCGCGGCGTGGGCGCAGTCCGGACTCGGGCAGCCAAGCCGGCCGTCCGCGCCGGCGCAGTCGCTCGGCTTCCCATTCGGTGCGGCGGACGATGCGCCGGCGGCGGTCGAAGCCGCGGACGCGGCCGACGCCCTGCCGCCGATGCGCGTCGCCCGGGGGCAGGTCTACACCTACACCGAGGCCGGCGTCGTCCACTACGCCAGCCAGCGCCCGACCCCACGCGCCGGGCTCGGGCCGGTGAGCCGGGTCACCTACACCTATATGGAGTCCTGCTACGCCTGTGCGCTCCAGCCGGGCGTGGACTTCGCGACGATCCGGCTGGACACCCGGGCCTTCAGCGCGGAAATCGCGTCGGCGTCCCGCGATTTCGGCGTCGACGAGGCGGTGGTGCGGGCCATCATCCACGCCGAGTCGGCCTACAACCCGAATGCCATCTCGCGCGTCGGCGCCCAGGGGCTGATGCAGCTGATGCCCGCCACGGCCCGGCGCTTCGGCGTGGTCAACGTCTTCGATATCCGCCAGAACATCCGCGGCGGCGTGCAGTACCTGGCGTGGCTGCTGCAGCGGTTCGACGGAAACCTGGTGCTGGCCGCCGCGGGTTACAACGCCGGCGAGGGCGCGGTCGACCGCTATCGCGGGGTGCCGCCCTTCGACGAGACCCAGCGCTACGTGCAGCGGGTGGCGGTACTGGCCGAGCGATACCGGTCGGCGACCGCGATGCGGCGCTGACCCGCACGGGGTTCGACCGGCGGGCGGGGCGGGGATGCGGGCGCGGTCACGTTTCACGAGGCCAGCGCAATCAAGGACTTGTGAAGGGGGAGCAGACAGGACACACTCGCGGCCATGAGGGGGGGCTCACTGCTGCTGGGGATCGTCTGCCTGTTGGCCGCGGCGCCGTCCGTTGCCGGCACGCTGTACCGTTGCGACGGTCCCGATGGCTCGCGCAGCTACGTGAGCAAGCGCCCGGCCGGTGCGAAGTGCACGATCGTCAGCCAGACGCCCGATGGTCCCGCGCGCAAGTCCGCCGCATCGAAGCCGATGGTTTCCACGCCAGCCGCCGCCGTCGGCGCGGTGACTTCTCCGGCTTCTTCCGTCACCGCTTCGGTGTCGGCATCCGCGCCCGCATCGACGACGCCTTCGATGATCGCGACCGTCGCCACGTCGGCTCCGATCGCACCGACGCCCGTGCCCACGCCCTCGTACAACGCGCCGCGTGTCGTGCAGGGGCAGGTGTACTCCTACATCAAGGATGGCGTGCGTCACTACACCAGCCGCAAGCCGCAGAACGTGGCCAGCGCATCGGTGGTGCGCACCATCCGCTACAGCTACATCGAGACCTGCTACGCCTGCTCCATGCGGCCCGGCGTGAACTTCGGCACGGTCCGCCTCAACACCGACGCCTACCGCGACGAGATCGCCGCCGCGGCGCGCCAGCACGGCGTCGACGAGTCGATCGTGCGCGCGATCATCCATGCCGAATCGGCCTACAACCCGAACGCGCTCTCGCGCGCCGGCGCGCAGGGACTGATGCAGCTGATGCCCGCCACCGCGCGGCGCTTCGGCGTGAGCAATGCGTTCGACGCCCGCCAGAACATCCAGGGCGGCGTGCAGTACCTGGCGTGGTTGCTCAAGCGCTTCAACAACAACCTGACCCTCGCCGCCGCCGGCTACAACGCGGGCGAGGGCGCCGTCGACAAGTACAACGGCGTGCCGCCTTACAGCGAAACCCAGCGTTATGTCCAGCGCGTGGGCCAGCTGGCCGATCGTTATCGGGGCGCCACCGCCATGATGCGCTGACGTTTTTTCCCATCCCGCGCCCGGCGGGGCGTGGGGTGCGTGCGCGTCCGTCCAGCGGACGACTCGCGCAACGTGTAGCGGATTGTCGGTTCATTCATCGTTCCGTTACACTTCCCCGTCTTTTGTGCCGCGAGCTGTCGCCAGTGGCGTTGGCAGTGCGGCGTAACTTCGTTCCAGCTTTGCGGAGTGCCGGATGGCCAACCAAGGGGTCAACGATCCTGTCAACCAGGGCCGCCGTCGGTTCCTGACCGCGACCACTGCAGTGGTCGGCGCGGTCGGTGCCGGTTTCGTGGCGGTGCCCTTCATCAAGTCGTGGAATCCGAGCACGCGGGCGAAGCTCGCCGGTGCACCGGTGACCGCCGACATCTCGGCGCTGGAAGAAGGCCAGCGACTGATCATGGAATGGCGCGGCCAGCCGATCTGGATCGTCAAGCGTTCCAAGGCGATCCTCGACGCGCTGCCGACGCTGGACGCGCACCTGCGCGATCCCAAGTCCGAGAACAAGGACCAGCAGCCGGCGTACATCACCGGTGAGCTGCGTTCGATCAAGCCGGAGATTTCTGTCCTCGTCGGCCTGTGCACCCACCTGGGCTGCTCGCCGGAAATGAAGGCCGAGATCCGCCCCGAGCCGTTCGATCCGGAGTGGAAGGGCGGTTACTTCTGCCCCTGCCACAAGTCGCGCTTCGACATGGCCGGTCGCGTGTTCCAGGGTGTCCCGGCGCCGATCAACCTGCTCGTGCCGCCGCATCATTACGAGAACGACACCACGATCGTCATCGGTGTCGATCCCTCGTCCAGCAGCAAGGGAGCGGCGTAAGCCATGGCGAACATTTTCACGAAGGCCGCTGGCGGCGTGATGGACTGGGTCAACGAGCGGGCCCCGGCGATGATGCCGGCGTACCGCAAGCACATGACCGAGTACTACGCGCCGAAGAACTTCAACCTCTGGTACTACTTCGGTTCGCTCGCGCTGCTGGTGCTGGTCAACCAGATCGTCACCGGCATCTTCCTGACGATGCACTTCAAGCCGTCCGCGGCCGAAGCGTTCTCGTCAGTCGAATACATCATGCGCGACGTGGAGTGGGGCTGGCTGATCCGCTACATGCACTCCACCGGCGCGTCGATGTTCTTCATCGTCGTGTACCTGCACATGTTCCGCGGCCTGATGTACGGCTCCTACCAGAAGCCGCGCGAGCTGGTGTGGATCCTGGGCATGCTGATCTACCTGGTCCTGATGGCCGAAGCCTTCATGGGCTACGTGCTGCCGTGGGGCCAGATGTCGTTCTGGGGCGCCAAGGTGATCATCTCGCTGTTCGGCGCGATCCCGGTCATCGGCAACGGCCTGACCGAATGGATCATGGGTGACTTCCTGCCGGGCGACGCCACGCTGAACCGCTTCTTCGCGCTGCACGTCATCGCGCTGCCGCTCGTCCTGCTGCTGCTGGTCGTGCTGCACCTGGGCGCGCTGCACGAAGTGGGTTCGAACAATCCCGACGGCGTCGAGATCAAGAAGGGTCCGAAGGGCAACCGCTGGGATCCGAACAAGCCGGCCGACGGCATCCCGTTCCACCCGTACTACACGGTGAAGGACCTGTTCGGCGTCGGCTTCTTCCTGATCATCTGCGCGTTCGTGATCTTCTTCGCGCCGGCCTTCGGTGGCTGGTTCCTGGAGCACGACAACTTCACCGAGGCCAACCGCCTGGTGACGCCGGAGCACATCAAGCCGGTGTGGTACTACACGCCGTACTACGCGATGCTGCGTGTCATCCCGCACAAGCTCAGCGGCGTGCTGGTGATGTTCTCGGCGATCGCGGTGCTGTTCTTCGTGCCGTGGCTGGACAAGTCGCCGGTCAAGTCGCACCGCTACCGCGGCTGGATCACCAAGGTGATGCTGGGCGTGCTGGCGATCTGCTTCCTGTGGCTGGGCAAGATCGGCGCCGGCCCGGGTACCGACCCGGTGGAGACGATCATCGGCCGCGTGCTGACGTTCCTGTACTTCGCCTTCTTCATCACCATGCCGCTCTGGACCAAGCTCGATAAAACCAAGCCGGTACCGCAACGGGTGACGATGCATGACTGAGATGACCGCTCGCGCCATCCACCGCCCCGTCCAAAAGATGCGCATCGTGAAAAAGTTCGCCACCTTTGCCGCCGGCCTGCTGGTGTCCTTCGTCGCGCTGTCGACCAACGTGTCGGCGGCCGAGGGCGGCCACCTGATGCAGTCGGGCACCGACCTGGACGACCGGACCTCGCTGCAGAACGGCGCCAAGCTGTTCATGAACTACTGCTCCGGCTGTCACTCGCTGAAGTACCTGCGCTACTCGCGCATGGCCGAGGACCTGGGCCTGACCGAAGACGAGGTGATGAACAACCTCAACTTCACCGGTGCCAAGTTCGGCGAGCAGATCCACGTCAGCATGACGCCCGAACACGCGAACCAGTGGTTCGGCAAGATGCCGCCGGACCTGAGCCTGATCGCCCGCGTCCGTGGCAGCGACTGGATCTACACCTACCTCAAGTCGTTCTACCTGGACGAATCGCGTCCGCTGGGCTGGAACAACCAGCTGTTCCCGAACGCGTCGATGCCCAACCCGCTGTGGGAGCTGCAGGGTCTGCAGCACGCGGAGTTCGGCGACGCGGACAAGGCGACCGGCGAGCGTCCGGTCCTCGGCCTGAAGGTGACCCAGCCGGGCCACCAGAACGCCGAGGAGTTCAACCGTTCGGTGCGCGACATCACCGCTTTCCTCGAGTACGCCGCCGAGCCGGCCGCCCTCAAGCGCCAGAGCCTCGGCGTCTGGGTGATCCTGTTCCTGGCGATGTTCACCCTGCTGGCCTACCTGCTCAAGACCGAGTACTGGCGGGACGTGGACAAGCACTGATCGCATGCTGTATCCCTTTGGAGCCCGTACAGGAATGTGCGGGCTCCTTGGTTTGCAGTGAGGGTGTAGCTGATCGAGGCCGTGACGACTGTCCACACGGGGTGGGCGGCGTCTAACCACCGGCGGATTCCGGTGGCCGGAGAGGTCGAATGGCGGCGAGTCCACGTATGCGCAATGCCCTGACGCTGTTTTCTTCCACCGACTGCGTGCTGTGCCATCGCGTGCGCCTGGTGCTGGCCGCGAAAGGCGTGACCTACGACCTGGTGCCGGTCGATCCGCAGAACCCGCCGGAAGACCTCGTCGACCTCAACCCGTACCACTCGGTGCCGACGCTGGTCGAGCGCGACCTGGTCCTGTACGCGGCCAGCGTGGTCAGCGAATACCTCGACGAACGTTACCCGCACCCGCCGCTGATGCCGGTGGATCCGCTTTCCCGCGCGCGCCTGCGCCTGGCGATGCTGCGTCTGGAGCACGACTGGGTGCCGCAGGTGCAGGCGATCCAGCTCGGCAACAAGGCCCAGGCCGAAGCCGGCCGGAAGCGCCTGAAGGAACTGCTGACCGCGTCGGTCCCGCTGTTCAAGGCGAGCAAGTTCTTCCTGAACCCCGAAATGAGCCTCGCCGACTGTGCGATGGCGCCGATCATCTGGCGCCTGGACGCGCTTGGCGTCCCGCTTCCCAAGGACGGCAAGGCCATCGAGGACTACGGCAACCGCATCTTCCGCAACCCGGGTTTCACCCGGAGCCTGACCGACCAGGAGCGCAAGCTGCGCGAGATGCCGGCCTGACGGTAACCACTGGGTTGCACGCACGGACGGGCCTTCGGGCCCGTCTTCGTATCTGCGGCCGATGACCGCCTGGAGCAGGCACTGCGTATAACCGTCGGCGACCGCGCGGCGCTACACTCCCGGCATGAGTCAGGAAAGCAATTCGTCGATGACCAGCCACCGCCCGTACCTGTTGCGGGCGCTGTACGAATGGATCGCCGACAACGGCATGACGCCGCATCTGCTCGTCGATGCCACGCGCCATGGCGTGCAGGTTCCCACCCACGCGGTGAAGGACGGCAAGATCGTCCTGAACATCGCCGAGCGCGCCGTATCGCGCCTGGAAATGGCGAACGACGCGATCCGTTTCAGCGCGCGCTTCGGCGGCGTGAGCTACCCGGTAACCGTTCCCGTGCAGGCCGTGCTGGCGATCTACGCGCGCGAAACGGGGCAGGGCATGGCGCTGCCGGAAGACATCCACGCCGCTGCGGACGAAGGCGAGGTGGAGGTCGAGCTCGCCGACGAGACGCCCATCAGCCCGCTCAGCGCGGTGCCGAGCGAACCTGCGCCCGAGGGCGACGACGACGGGCCTCAGACGCCGACGCCAAAGCGCGGCGCGCACCTGCGCATCGTGAAGTGACGTATCGGCGCGCACGCGCCATGCGCGTGCGCCTTTGCCGATACGTCATCCCGGCGAAGGCCTGGATCGAAGCCGTCACGCCATCAGCGGCAATGTTCAGGCGACAGGAGGCCAGGTCCGGTCGCGACGCCGCCGACCACGCTGATCAATGCAATGCCGAAGGCTCCCGCGTCACCGGTCCGGTGAACGCCACCAGCCGTTCTCCGCGCAGCACCAGCTTGCCGATGTGGCGGTCCTCGCCGTTGATCGAATAATCGAAGCGGAACGTTCGTTCGAAACCGAGCCATCCGCTGTCCTGGCGATAGAAGCGCAGGCCGATCGCGTGCACGCTCTGGTCCAGCCACTGCACGCCGGCAGCGCGGCAGGCATCGCGTCCGACGGCCTCGGCGCGTTCGGCGGCGGCCCGGCTGGCGCTCCAGAATGCGAACGCCATCGCAGCGACGATCATCAAGATCAGTAGAGTCATGCCGTTACTGTGGCGACGTGCCGAGCTGCTCGCAAGGTCCGACCGCGACGCGCCCCACACGTCGCGCACCACACAATGATGGGAACCGCTGCAGGGGGCAGATCCCGCTTGAAACTCGTCTTTCCGGGTGGAGAACACCCGCAGGTCCTGCTGGGCCATGGCGTCAACCGGGTCGGCTCCGACCCCCAATCCACCATCGTCATCGACCGCCCCGGCGTGCTGCCGCAGCACTGCCAGCTGCATGTCACCGCGCAGGGCGTGATGCTCGACGTCCCAGCTGGGACGGCGGTCAGCGTCAACGGCCGGCAGGTGCAGGGGCTTATCGCCCTGCGCCCCGGCGACAGCGTCGGCTTCGACCAGGTGCAGGCGAAGCTCGCCGCGCTTGGTCCGCCGCCGGTGGTCGCGCGCCAGCCGGTCGCGGGTCCCGACCTCATGTCGGCCAACGACGACCCCGGCGTCACCGCCGTGCGTCCGGTGTTGCCGCGCTTCTTCCTGCGCAGCGTGTCCGCGGAACTGGGCAGCCGCAGCGATGCGCTGGTCGGCGTGCTGACGATCGGCCGCGGACCGGACTGCAACCTGCGGTTCGATACGCCGGGCCTGTCGCGCTCGCATGCGCGGCTGATCCCGACCGACACCGGCGTGCAGGTCGAGGACCTGGGCTCCAGCAACGGCACCTTCCTCAACGGCAAGCGCATCCTGCGTGGCGAGGCGAAGGTCGGCGACGAGCTCGCCTTCGACGTGCTGCGTTTCCGAGTCGCCGGGACGTCCGTGCAGGAGCCGGTGCAGGTCGTGCCGACGTCGATGCGCAAGACGAAGGAAACCCCGAAGCGTTCGGCGTGGCCGTGGGTCGCGCTGGCGCTCGTGCTGGTGGCCGCCGGTGCCGCTGCGGTCGTGTTGATGCCGCTGTAAGGGACCCGACCGCCGCCGCCTCAGGCGGGCGGCGGTCCGAGCTTGAGCGACAGGTCGATCGCGCGGACGTGTTTGGTCAGTCCGCCGATCGAGATGCAATCCACGCCGTCCTCGGCGATGCCGCGCAGCGTCTGCATGTCGACGCCGCCGGACACTTCCAGCGGAATGCGTTCATCGGCCGGCACCTCGTGCGCGATGCGAACCGCCTCGCGGCGCATCGATGCATCGAAATCGTCGATGAGGATGCGGTCGCAACCTTCGTGCAGCGCTTCGCGCAGTTGCTCGATCGATTCGACTTCCACGATCAGCGGCAGCGAGGGGTGCATCGCGCGCGCGGCACGGATGGCGGCCGTGATCGAACCGGCTGCACGCACGTGGTTTTCCTTCAGCATCACCGCGTCGAACAGGCCGATGCGATGGTTCACGCCACCACCGACGCGCACGGCGTACTTCTGCGCCTGACGCAGGCCGGGAATCGTCTTGCGCGTATCGAGGATCCTGGCGGCCGTACCGCGTACTGCCTCGACGTAGGCCGCGGTCGTGGTCGCGGTGGCGGACAGCGTCTGCATGAAGTTGAGCGACGCGCGTTCGGCGCTTACCAGCGCACGCGCGCGGCCGTGGAGCGTCGCCAGTACCGTGCCGGCCTTCACGCGGTCGCCTTCGGCCACGCGCCAGTCGATGCGCACGTGTGGGTCGAGCGCGCGATGGCAGGCGTCGAACCACGGCCGCCCGCAGACCACGGCGTCTTCCTTGCACAACAGGTAGGCGTCGTCGGCGACGTCGGGCAGCAGGGCGGAGGTGACGTCGCCGCTGCCCAGGTCTTCGGCCAGCGCCAGCGCGACGTCGTGCGCTACGACCTCGGCCGGCGGCGGGGCGAACGTGCTCATGCCCCCGGGAAGGCCGGGATCTGCGAGGTCGCGATCGCTTCTTCGGCCAGAAGCACCGGAATGCCGTCGTCGACGCGGTAGACGGTCTTGCGATCGCGCGTGACCAGGGCCTCGTGCAGCGTCTCGATCTGCGCGCTGCCGTCGGCGCGCTGCAACCCGCCCCCCTCGATCGCGGCGTTCAGCGCCGTGAGGCCCCGGCTGTCCAGCAGTTGCAGCGGCTGGCGCGAGGTGGGGCAGACGAGCAGGTCGAGCAGCTTGCGGTCCATGGAGTCGGTGCCGGGGGAATCGAACAGGGGGTTAGAATACGTCTTTGCACAGGGCCTTAGGACCATGCCAGGAGAACCCACGCCGCTGGTCGGCATCGTGATGGGCTCGCGCTCCGACTGGGAGACGATGCAGCACGCCGCGGCGAAGCTGGAGGCGCTGGGCGTCCCGCACGAAGTCCGCGTGGTGTCGGCGCATCGCACGCCCGACGTCCTCTTCGATTACGCGGCCACGGCAAAAGCCCGCGGTCTGCGCGCGATCATCGCCGGCGCCGGCGGCGCGGCGCACCTGCCCGGCATGCTGGCCTCGAAGACCGCGGTGCCCGTGCTCGGCGTTCCGGTGCAGAGCAAGGCGCTCAACGGCATGGATTCGCTGCTGTCGATCGTGCAGATGCCGGCGGGCATTCCGGTGGCGACCTTCGCGATCGGCAACGCTGGCGCGGCGAACGCGGCGCTGTTCGCCGCGGCGCTGCTCGCCAACGACCAGCCGGCAATCGGCGACGCGCTCGACGCCTTCCGCACCCGCCAGACCGACGACGTGCTGGCCAACGACGATCCCCGGAAGTGACGGCGCAAATGACCACCGTGGGCATCCTCGGCGGCGGACAGCTCGCCCGCATGCTCGCGCTCTCGGGCGCGCCGCTTGGCTTGCGTTTCCTGGTGATGGACAACGTCGCCGACGCCTGCGCGGGCCAGTTCGCGCCGATGGTCGTGGGCGATTACCGCGATGAGGCCACGCTGTCCGAGTTCGCGTCGCGCGTTGACGTAGCGACGTTCGATTTCGAAAACGTGCCGGCCGAGTCGGCGCAGTGGCTGAGCGAACGCGTGCCGGTCTTCCCGAATCCCGGCGCGCTGGCGACCGCACAGGATCGTCTGGCCGAGAAGACGTTGTTCCGCGAACTCGGCATTCCGGTGCCGCCGTTCGCGCCGATCGACACGCGCGAGCAGCTCGATGCCGCGCTGGCCGAGATCGGCACGCCCTGCATCCTCAAGACGCGCCGCCTCGGTTACGACGGCAAGGGCCAGTTCCGCATCAAGTCGCCGGCCGATGCCGATGCCGCGTGGGATGCGCTCGGCGCCCAGGCGCCGAAGGTCGGACTGATCCTGGAAGGTTTCGTGCACTTCCAGCGCGAGCTGTCGGTGGTCGCCGTACGCGGCCGCGATGGCGAATTCCGCGCCTGGCCGCTCACCGAGAACTGGCATGTCGACGGCGTGCTGTCGGCGAGCCTCGCGCCCGCGCGCGTGGACACCGCGCTGGGCGAGATCGCCTACGACTATGCGCGTCGCCTGGCCGAGGCGATGGATTACGTCGGCGTGTTCGCGCTGGAACTGTTCTGCCGCGATGGCGAACTGCTCGCGAACGAACTCGCGCCGCGCGTGCACAACTCCGGCCACTGGACCATCGAAGGCAGCGAGACCAGCCAGTTCCAGAACCACCTGCGCGCCGTGCTCGGCCTGCCGCTGGGCGACACGCGCATGGTTGGCCTTGCGTGCATGCTCAACTGGATCGGCGAAATGCCCGATGCGCTGCCGATGCTGCGCGAGCCGGGCGGCCACTGGCACGACTACGGCAAGCTGCCGCGTGCGGGTCGCAAGGTTGGCCACGCGACGCTGCGAGCCGATGATGCGAACGCGCTGACGATGTCGTTGGAACGCGTCGGCCTCGCGCTCGGACGCGAGGCGCAGGTGGCGCCGGTGGTCGAGGCGCTGCGCTGACGCTACGTAGCCGAATACGACGCCACAACGAAAAACGGCCGGGTTTCCCCGGCCGTTTTTCACTGCATGGGGACGCGAACTTACTTCAGGTTCGACGCCACGAAGTCCCAGTTGACCAGGTTCCAGAACGCCTCGACGTACTTCGGACGGGCGTTGCGGTAGTCGATGTAGTACGCGTGCTCCCACACGTCGCAGGTCAGCAGCGGGGTGTCTTCGCCGGTGATCGGGGTGTTGGCGTTGGAGGTGCTCACCAGGGCGAGCGAGCCGTCCGGACGCTGCACCAGCCAGCCCCAGCCCGAACCGAACGTGCCGATCGACAGCTTCGAGAACTCGTCCTTGAACTTGGCGAAATCGCCGAAGGCCTTGTTGATCAGCTCGGCGACCTTGCCGGTCGGCTCGCCGCCGCCCTTGGGCGAGAGGCAGTTCCAGTAGAACGTGTGGTTCCACACCTGCGCGGCGTTGTTGAACATGCCGCCCTGCGACTTGCGGATGATCTCCACCAGCGACAGCTGCTCGAACTCGGTGCCCTCGATCATCTTGTTGAGGTTGTCCACGTACGTCTTGTGGTGCTTGCCGTGGTGGTAGTCCAGCGTCTCGGCCGAGATGTGCGGCTCCAGCGCGGTGCGGTCGTAGGGCAGGGGGGGCAGTTCGATGGCCATTGCGGGCTCCTGAGGGGGCTGGCTAAGGGAATGCCGGGCGGCGATCGGTGAACTGCGCGCGTCCGCGGCTCGGGAAGGCTTACAATTGGACATTCTATCCCCACGTTCCGTTGCCGTGCCGTCAACCGCCGGCAACGCACCATTGCAGGAGTTGTCGCCATGTCCGTGATGGAGCGGATCCAGGCCGAAGTCGAAAGCCATCCGATCGTCCTTTTCATGAAGGGCACCGCGCAGTTCCCGATGTGCGGTTTTTCCAGCCGCGCGGTGCAGGCGCTCAAGGCCGCGGGTGCGACGCAGCTGCACACGGTCAACGTGCTCGAGGATCCGGAGATCCGCGCGAATCTGCCGCGCTATTCGAACTGGCCGACCTTCCCGCAGCTTTTCATCCACGGTGAGCTGATCGGCGGCTGCGACATCACGCTCGAGTTGTTCGAGTCGGGCGAACTGGCGCGCATGATCAGCGAGACGCACAACCAGTGAGTCCGCTCGAAGGACGCGTCGTCCTGGTGACCGGCGCCCACGGCGGACTTGGCGCCGCCGCGGCGCAGGCCTGCGCGCGGGCCGGTGCGACGGTCGTGCTGCTCGGCCGCAAGGTGCCGAAGTTGAACCGCGTGTACGACGCGCTGGCGCAGGTCGGGCCGGAACCGCTGCTCTATCCGCTCGACCTGGAAGGCGCCAGCGCCGACGACTACGCCGAACTCGCGCAGCGCATCGAAGCCGAACTCGGACGCCTCGACGGCGTGCTGCATTGCGCGGCCGACTTCGCCGGCCTCACGCCGCTGGCGCAGACCGATCCGGCGGCGTTCGCGCGCGCGCTGCACGTGAACCTCACCGCGCCGTGGTGGCTGACACAGGCCTGCCTGCCGCTGCTGGCGAAGTCCGACGACGCTTCGCTGGTGTTCGTCGTCGACGATGCCGCGCGTGCCGGACAGGCGTTCTGGGGTGGCTACGGCCTGGCGCAGCAGGGGCTGGAAGGCCTCGTGCACATGCTGCATGCCGAGATGCCGAACTCCTCCATCCGCGTGGCCGGGCTGCGACCGGGCCCGATGCGTACGGCGCTTCGCGCCAAGGCCTACGTGGAAGAGAACGATCGCGCCGCGCTCGATCCGTCGGCCTATGCCGCCTCGTGCGTGACCCTGCTTTCCGCCGCCGGCGCCGCCCATCGCGGACAGGTCTGGATCCCGACACCCGCGGCCGTCGGCCTGACCCAGTTGCAGTGACCGAACGCCCATGACCATCGCGTCCGCAGCGCTGCTGCTGTTCCTCATCCTCGACCCGCTCGGCAACGTGCCGGTCTTCCTGAGCCTGTTGCGCGGCCTGCCGCCGCAGCGCCAGCGCATCGTGCTCGCGCGCGAGCTGCTGATCGCGCTGGCCGTACTGATGATGTTCCTCTGGGGCGGCAAGTACGCGCTGGAGCTGATGCACCTGCGCCAGGAGTCGGTGTCGATCGCCGGCGGCATCGTGCTGTTCCTCATCGGCATCCGCATGATCTTCCCGCCGCCGGAAGGCCTGATGGGCGAGATCCCCGACGGCGAGCCCTTCATCGTGCCCATGGCGATCCCGCTGGTCGCCGGCCCGTCGGGCATGGCGGCGGTGATGCTGATGGGCAGCAACGAGCCCGCCCGCCTCAACGACTGGAGCCTCGCGCTGCTCATCGCCTGGGGCGCGACGGCGGCGATCCTGTTCTCCGCGACGCTGCTCTACAAGCTGCTCGGCCGCCGAGCGCTGACGGCCATCGAGCGCCTGATGGGCATGCTGCTGGTGGCCATCTCGGTCCAGATGTTCCTGGACGGCCTCGGGACGTACCTCAAGATCTCGCCCCCGTAAGCGGTGCCAGCCGTCCAGACGACGCCCGATCCGGTTTTGCCGGGTCGGGCGTTTTCGTTCATGGGCCGACGTCCCGCGTCCGGATCCGCCCGATGTGCGGTTGGCGGTTTGTGTCCGTTAGTGATGGCCGTCACGGCCCTGTCACACAAGGCTTCTAGCCTGTTAAACTGACGTTAACCGGCGGGCTCCGGCCCGGCGCCCCAGGGGGCGGAATCTCAAAACCTTTTCTTGCACGGGTGCGACCGGGGTCGCGCCTGGCTTCCCTCTTGTGAACCACGCTTCGAGGCCATCGTAATGACCCATCCGAATCGCGTCCGTCTGTCCAAGCTTACGCTTGGTCTGCTCGCCGCCCTTGCCACCGCGCCCGTGTTCGCACAGGCCACCTCCGCCGGCGTCGGCGGCACCGTGACGCGCACGGACGGCCAGCCCGTCGCCGGTGCGGAAGTCGTCATCACCCACGTCGAATCGGGCACGGTGAGCCGCGCCACGACCGACGCCAGCGGTCGTTACGTCGCGCGCGGCCTGCGCGTCGGCGGTCCGTACACGGTGACCATCACCAAGCCGGGCGAAGGCACGAAGTCGGAAGACAACGTCTATCTCGACCTCAACAAGACCAACACCGTCAACGCGGCACTGACGGGCGACCTCACCACGCTCGATACCGTCACGGCGGTCGCGCTGGGCGGTTCGGACGTCTTCAGCGCCACCAAGATGGGTTCGGGCACGAGCATCAGCCGCCAGACCATCGAAGGCCTGCCGTCGGTCAACGGCAACATCCAGGACTACATGCGCCTGGATCCGCGCCTGGCCGTCACCGACCGCGCGTCGGGCTCGATCTCCGCCGGCGGCCAGAACCCGCGCTTCAACAAGATCACCATCGACGGCGTCTCGGCCAGCGACACCTTCGGCCTGGAAGGCAACAACATGCCGACGCAGCGCCAGCCGGTGTCGATGGATGCGATCGAAGCCATCGACGTCAACGTCGCCAACTACGACGTGTCGTTCTCCGGCGCCGCCGGTGCGAACGTCAACGCGGTGACCAAGTCGGGTACCAACGAGTTCCACGGCACGATCTACGGCTCGATCCGCGACGGCGACTGGTTCGGCGATTACCCGGCGCGCGTCGCCGGCAGCACGCTGGACGTCACCGGCCTGCCGTTCGACGAGTTCAAGAAGGAAACGACCTACGGCATGACCTTCGGCGGTCCGCTGATGAAGGACAAGCTGTTCTTCTTCGCGAACTACGAGAAGTTCAAGCAGACCGACATCGGTCCGGCCGGCAAGAGCCAGGGCACCAACCCGCTGGCCGTCGGCGCCGACTTCTCTGCCGACGACGTGGCCCGCGTGCAGGACATCGCGCGCAACATCTGGGGCTTCGAGCCGGGCAGCACGAGCGGCAGCGGCGACACCGAGCTTGAAGAGTACGCGCTGAAGCTCGACTGGAACATCAACGATGCCCATCGCGCGAACCTGCGTTACAGCAAGCTCGAACAGAACCGCGTGCGTCCGGAAGCGTCGACCGCATCGGTGCTCGCGCTGAGCTCGAACTGGTACAACCACGTCAAGACCGTCGAAAGCTACGTCGGCCAGCTCTTCAGCGACTGGTCGGACAATTTCTCGACCGAGTTCAAGGTGTCGTATCGCGACTACTCCGCGATTCGCGTCAGCCCGACGACGGCGCCGACGGTGCAGGTGTACTTCGACGACGGCAGCCCGACTACCGCGATCAACACCGGCGACGCGATCCGCCTGGGCACCGAGCGCAGCTCGCCGGGCAACACGCTGCTGACCGAAACGTGGAACTACTTCGCGGCCGGCACCTGGACGCTGGGCGACCACGACATCAAGTTCGGTGGCGAGTACGCCGAGAACGATATCTACAACTACTTCCTGCAGGATTCGTGGGGCAACTACAGCTTCTACGTCCCGGGTACCGGCACTGCCAAGGACTTCAGCTTCCTTGAGAACGGTCGCTACTTCGATTACGACCTGCAGACCAACCCGGCCGATCCGAATGCGATCGCCGCGCGTTACAAGGACAAGAAGCTCGGTCTGTTCATCCAGGACACCTGGTATGCCACGCCGAACCTGACGCTGACCTACGGCATCCGCGCCGATCGTCCGGAAGCCACGCCGGCTCCGCCGTTCAACGCCTGCTTCGCGTCCGCGCGCGTCGCCAATGGCACGGGCGGCGCCGCCTGCCCGAACGGCGGCTTCAGCCTCGACAACACGGCCACCTACAGCGACGACTTCATCCTGCAGCCGCGCTTCGGCTTCAACTACACCTTCAACTGGGAGCGTCCGGCCCAGCTGCGCGGTGGCGTGGGCCTGTTCCAGGGTGACGCGCCGCAGGTGTGGGTGGGCAATGCCTACAGCAGCACCGGCATGAACTACACCGCTTACGGCAACCCCGGCACGTACTCGCCGACCGCCAGCATCAACTGCTCGGGCACCGGCCCGGTCAACGGCTGGAACCCTGTCACCGGCTGCAACAACGGCCTGGACTTCAGCGCCGACGGCTTCAACCAGCCGATCCCCGCCGGCGGCACCGGCATCCGCAACGTCAACGCGATCAGCGAAGACTTCGAGCTGCCGTCGGTGTGGAAGGCGAACCTCGCCATGGATGTCGAGACGCCGTGGAACGGCATCGTCGCTTCGGCTGAAATCCTGCTCACCGACGTCAAGAACGGCCTGTTCTACCGCACGCTCAACATCGGCCCGGGCTTCATCCCGGCAAACTCGCCGGATGGTCGCGTGCTGTACTGGAACCCGAACTCGGTCAACAAGAACGCGACCGCGCGCTTCGGCAACAACAGCTACTTCGGCGACGTCTTCCTGCTGGAGAACACCAACAAGGGCAAGGGCCAGCAGTTCACGGTCTCGCTGACGCAGCCCTTCATGGAAGGCAGCGACTGGTCGTGGAGCCTGGCGTACACCTACACCAACGCCGAGGAAGTGTCGGCGCTGACCAGCTCGACGGCTGGCTCGGGCTTCGGCTCGCAGCTGAGCTTGAACCCCAACGAGCCGAGCAGCAGCACGGCGCGTTACGAGATCCGCGACCGCATCACCGGCTCGTTGAACTGGGACCACAAGTTCTTCGGTGACTACAGCACCAGCGTCGGCCTGTTCTACGAAGGCCGCAGCGGTCGTCCGTACAGCTACATCTTCAGCGGCGACGCGAACGGCGACGGTCGTACCTTCAACGACCTGTTCTACGTGCCGGCGGGCCCCGGCGACGTGCAGTTCGGTACGCTCAGCGCCACCGGCGTGTTCACCGCCAACGCGGCGATGGAGCAGGCGTTCTGGAACTGGATGGGCACGCAGACCGACCTGCAGGCCTACCGCGGCCAGGTTGCTCCGGAGAACGGCTTCCGCGCCAACTGGGTGAACACGTTCGACGTGCGCATCAGCCAGGAGCTGCCGGGCTTCTTCAAGGGCCACAAGTCGCAGATCTGGTTCGACATCCAGAACGTCGGCAACCTGCTGAACAAGGATTGGGGCCATGTGATCGACTACGGCTTCAACGCCAACCTCGCGGCGGCGACGCTGGTGGGCATCGATCCGGCGACCGGCAAGTACGTCTACTCGTACCGCAGCGGCACCGAGTTCGGCCAGGCCACGGCGAAGGGCATCCCGACCAACGCGGACGGCCAGACCAACGGCATCTCGCAGTGGTCGATGTCGATCGGCGTGCGCTACGAGTTCTGATCCAGCAGCCTGATGTACCGAAAACGGCCGGGGAAACCCGGCCGTTTTCTTTTTACGGGGGAGGGGGCTAGAGTCGCAGGGCTAAAAAACGAAAGAAGAGACAGACAGGTTCATGAGCACCGCCACCCCCATCGAAACCACGCTTCCCACCGTCAACGCCCGCATCTACCCGAAGGGCGGGCTGGACGTTCTCTCGCACAACGAAGTCGCCCGCCTGCGCGACGTGTCCACCGGCATGCACGACCTGCTGCGCCGTTGCGCGCTGGCCGTGCTCACCAGCGGCAGCGCGTCGGACGATCCGCGTGCCGCGCGCGAGCTGTACCCGGAATTCGACATCGAAGTGCACCAGCAGGATCGCGGCATGCGCATCGACCTGCACAACGCGCCGGCGATGGCGTTCGTCGACGGCGAGATCATCCGCGGCGTCGCCGAACTGCTGTTCGCCGTGGTGCGCGATCTTGCCTACACCGCGATGGACCTGGGCCCGGATTCGCCGCGCGACCTCGAGACCAGCGACGGCATCACCGACGCCGTGTTCGGACTGCTGCGCAACGCGCGCATCCTGCATCCGACCGATCCGAACCTGGTCGTCTGCTGGGGCGGTCATTCGATCTCGCGCGACGAGTACGTCTACACCAAGCAGGTCGGGTACGAACTGGGCCTGCGCGGGCTGGACATCTGCACCGGCTGCGGCCCGGGCGCAATGAAGGGCCCGATGAAGGGCGCGACGATCGCGCACGCCAAGCAGCGCCGTTTCAAGACGCGCTACATCGGCATCACCGAGCCGGGCATCATCGCGGCCGAATCGCCGAACCCGATCGTCAACCACCTGGTGATCATGCCGGACATCGAAAAGCGCCTCGAGGCCTTCGTCCGCATGGGCCACGGCATCATCGTCTTCCCGGGCGGCGTCGGCACGGCGGAGGAGATCCTCTACCTGCTCGGCATCCTGCTGCGCGAGGAAAACGCGAACCTGCCGTTCCCGCTGATCTTCACCGGCCCGGCGTCTGCCGCGCCGTATTTCGAACAGATCGACAAGTTCATCCGCCTCACGCTCGGCGATGAAGCGACCAAGCGTTACGAGATCATCGTCGGCGACCCCGACCAGGTCGCCAAGCGCATGTCGGCGGGCATTCGCAAGGTGCGCGAGCATCGCATCGCGCAGAAGGATTCGTTCTTCTTCAACTGGTCGATCGACATCCCGCTGACGTTCCAGCGCCCGTTCGTGCCGACGCACGAGGCGATGGCCGCGCTCGACCTGCATCACGGCCGCAAGCCGCATGAGCTCGCGGCCGATCTTCGCCGCGCGTTCTCGGGCATCGTCGCCGGCAACGTGAAGGAAGACGGCATGCGTCGCATCGAGGAGTTCGGGCCGTTCGAGATCCACGGCGATGCGGACATGATGCAGTCGCTCGACGCGCTGCTGCGCGCGTTCGTCGAGCAGCGCCGCATGAAGATCGCCGGCGAATACAAGCCCTGTTATCGCGTGGTGGCGTAAGCCGTCAGGGAAGGCCGGTGCGGATCGCGCCGGCCTTCCAGGTTCATCGGGTCACGCGTTCGTCGGCAGGCGCACAGTCGCGATGAAGCGGCGACCTTCCTGCTGCGTCAGCACGCTGCCGCGACCGCCGGTCAGCGCCTCGATCCGCACCTGCGATGCATTCAATCCGACGTGGTGGCCGGGCCGGTTCTCGCCGCCACTGGCCAGCGGATTGATGATCCGCACGATCACCGTGTCGGGCATCGTCGACACCGCGATCTCGACCTCGCCACCCTCGGGGCGCCGCTCGATGCCGTGCCGGATCGCGTTTTCCACCAGCGGCTGGATCGACAGCGAGGGCACCATCACGCGCGGGATCTCGCGCGGCAGTTTCCACTCGATGCGCAGACGCTCGCCGAAGCGGAGCGATTCGATTTCCAGGTAACGGCGGGCGAGCGCCAGTTCGTCTTCCAGCGTGATGTCGCGTGGACCGGCGAGCGCCGCGCGGAACAGGTCCGCCAGGTCGAGCAGCAGGCGTTCCACTTCCTCCGGCTTCCGATGCACCAGGGCGGCACCGGTGTTGAGCGTGTTGAACAGGAAGTGCGGGCGGATGCGGGCCTGCAGGGCTTCCAGTTCGAGCTGCTTGGCGCGCAGGGCGAGCTGCCGCGCGCGCCACTGGCTCTGGAACACGGCGATGCCGAGCGCGCCGATCGTCATGACCATGCCGATCAGGCGCCACTGCGTCCAGCGCCAGTCGCCGATGTCCATGCCCCAGCCTTCGCGGAAGAAGAAGCCGATCGCGGCGGTGATCATCCAGGTGCTGACCAGCAGGATCGCGAGCACCACGTACGCGATGCGGTGCGGCGGCAGCGAGCGCAGGGGGCGGCGGACCAGGTACAGCGAGGCGATGCTCCACAACAGCACCCACTGGATCGCCACCGACATCAGCCAGAAGTAGCGCAGGCGTTGTTCGTCCAGTCCGGGCGCCAGCGCGAGCAGCAGGGCCAGGGCTTCGCCCGACAGCATCGTCCAGATGATCGCCGTGGGTTGCCACAGGGCGTCCAGCGGACTGTGTGCGGGTTGCGAACTGGGCATTGGAGCACTGCACTGGAGCGGCCGCCGGGCCACCATATTGCCTGCCGGCCCGTGGCGGGGGCCATAGCCGGCAGCCACGGGCGACCGGGCGAGATGCGCGTCACAGCGCTCGCCACGCCCATCGGCCGATCCGACCGCTCATCCCCGGTGCGCTTGTCCGGGAGCGGCGGTCAGGGAAACATGCCCTCGGGGTGTAAGGGGATTTCCAACTCATGACCAGTTCCGCGAGCCGGGGGTTCACCCTCATCGAGCTCATGATCACGATCGCCGTGCTCGCCATCGGCAGCGCGCTCGCGTACCCGGCGTTCACGAGCGTGATCAAGTCCAACCGCATCGCCACGTCGACGAACGGGCTGCTGGCGGCGTTCAACCTCGCGCGGACGGAGGCGATCCGCAGCAACCGCGGTGGTGGCGTGTGCCCATCGACTTCGGGCGCGCAATGCGACGGTGCGGACTGGAACGTCGGCTACCTCGCGTACACCGACATGGATTCCAGCGGCACCTTCACCACCGGCGACACGGCGATCCGCTACTTCGAAGGCAACTCCGCGCTGCGCCTCACGGCGGTCGCCAACGGCGGCGGCGTGTCGCAGATCCCGTTCGATCGCACGGGGCGCACCAGCCAGCAGGCCGAACTCACCTTGAAGCTGGCCGACTGCTCGACGGGTCAGGATTACCAGCGCCTGATCACCCTCAAGCGCAGCGGACAGGCGCGCATGGAAAAAAGGAGCTGCCAGTGATCCGCCGACGCAACACGCCCGGGCGCGTCCACGCGCAGCGCGGCTTCTCCCTCATCGAGGTGCTGATCGCGCTGCTGGTGCTGGCGGTTGGCCTGATCGGCCTGGCGTTCCTTCAGGTGCTCAACGTCCGTTACACCAACAGCGCCCAGCACCGCACGATGGCGACGAACCTCGCCAGCGAAGTGATGGACATGATGCGGTCCAACCCGCGCCACATCGTGGTCTACAACCGCCTGACGGAGGACTCCTTCACCGGCGTCACCGTCCCCAACACCGGCTGCAGCTCCGTTGCCGAAGATGCCGCCACCGCGCTGAACAACATCGCCCGCTGGCGTTGCGACGTCGTGTCCCAGCTCCCCGGCGGTCGCGGCAGCGTGGTGGTCGTGGAAAACCCGACCGGTCGCTACACCGCCACGGTCACCGTGATCTGGGCGGACAACGTCAGCCGCACCAACGACGCGGCCAGCGGCGGCATCGAAGGCCGTCTCACGAGCTTCCAGGTGGTCTCCACGCTATGAGCATGCGCAACTTCAAACACCGGCATGGCCAGACGGGTCTGTCGCTGATCGAACTGATGATCGCGATGGTGATCGGCCTGGTCCTGCTGCTGGGATTGGTTCAGGTGATGGGGGCCTCGCGCAGCGCTTACCAGCTCTCCACCGGCGTCGCACGCACCCAGGAAAACGCGCGCTTCGCGGTGGATTACATCCAGCGCGACCTGCGCATGGCAGGCCACATGGGTTGCGTGAACGACCAGGCGCACATGGCACCCGAACGTCCGAGCGCAAGCGATGCGACACGCCAGGGGCTGAACCTCTGGTTCCTCACGCCGGCGCAGCGCACCGCACGCAACTTCCAGGCGGCCGCGTTCCCGCTGCGCTTCGACATGGGCGTGCAGGGTTTCGAGGCGACCGGAACCGCGCCCGGCGGCACCCGCGCGCTGACCGCCGGCACGCCCGTCGTGGGCAATGTCAATCAGTGGTCGCCCGCGCTCCCGGCTGCGATCAACAGCCTGCAACCGGTCGTCGGCAGCGACATTCTCGTGGTCCGCTATCTTTCGCGCGACGGTGTTCCGGCGACGCTGGCCGCCGCTTCCGCCACGTCCTACACCATCACGCCCGCCAGCTACGGTTCCGCGGTGAGCACGACCGATTCGAGCGGCCTGTTCGGCCTGGCAGATTGCCAGCAGGTCAGCGTGTTCGCCGCCAACGGCGGCGTGAACGCCGCTGGCGTCGTGTCGGCCAGCGTTACCGGACTCAACGGAAGCGGTCTCATCGGCGACGAATGGAGCTTCGAGGGCAACACGCAGAACAAGCCGGTGCTCTATCGCGCCGAAACCGTCGTGTACTTCGTGGGAGTCGGCGAAGGCACGAATACCGACAACACCCGGCCGCCGTCGCTCTTCCGCGCGCGTGCGACCGTCGATGCCAGCGGTGCGGTGACCTTCGTCAAGGAAGAACTGGTCGAAGGCGTCGAATCGATGCAACTGCTCTACGGCATGGACGAGCACCTGCCCAACGACCTGCCGCGCGGAAACGTCGAACGCACGCGCGTGGCTTCGGCCGTCAACGCAACGCCGACCAACAATCCGGACAACCTGCAGTCCGATGAGTGGCGTCGTGTCGGCTCGGTGCAGGTCGGCCTGCTCATGCGCAGTTCCGACCGCTCCGCCGCCGAGCAGGCGACGACCGTACCCAACGTGCTGGGTCTGAACCTGACCCGTCCCACGACCAACGATGGCCACTACCGCTCGGCCTACGTGACCACGGTCGTGTTGCGCAACCGCCTGTTCGGCAACTGAGGCCGGCCCGATGAAACGTTCCCCATACGCATTCCCGGCCCGCCAGCGCGGCGCGGTGCTCTACGTCGCGCTGATCTTCCTGGTGCTGTTGTCGTTGCTCGGCATTGTCGGCATGCAGGTCGCCGCGCTGCAGGAACGCATGGCATCCAACTACCGCGCGGTGAACACCGCGTTCCAGCGCGCCGAAGGCCTGGCGCGCAACGTCGAGGTCCAGGTCAACGCGGACAGCCGTTTCATCCCGCGCGCGGGCGAGCGCGACGAGGAACGCCGCTGCGACGATCCCTCGCCGGTGCGCGGTTCGGCATGGGCAGGCTTCCGCGCCGCCGACGACGACCCGGACACCGCCGTCGTCGCCACGCGCCTGAACGAGTGCACCCCCGGCTACTCGATCGCGCAGGGCACGCAGCCGGTCAACGAAAAGCCCGTGATCTGGCAGATCTCCGCATTCTCGACCGACGTGGCGGCCGATCCGACCTCGGATTCCGCGGTCGAAACCGTCTTCATGCCTTAAGGCACCTACACATGAATCTCGAACGATTGCTGATCGTTACCGCACTAGCCGCCGGCGCCGCCGGCGTGCTCGCGCTTACCGACGTAGGCGCGAACGCCACCCGTCAGGGCGACGGCGTACTTGCGCAGGAGCCTATGCACCTGGGTGCGACGGTGTCGCCGAACTTCATCATGGCCATCGACGATTCGGGTTCGATGACCTTCCAGACGATGTTCCCCGGCGCCGACGGCGAGGGTTGCTGGAGCACTTCCGCACAGAGCTTCTTCGACGGCACCGCGCTGCGTACGTCGGGGTCGTGCGATTACCTGTACGTTCTTCCCGGCACGCGTATCAACAACTATCTCGGCGTCCCGCCCTTCGACAGGTACGGCTTCGCCCGTTCGCCGGACTACAACAAGACCTATTACAACCCGGACACGACCTACGATCCGTGGGTGAAGTCAGACCTGACTTCGTACGGCGACGCTTCGCTCACCCAGACCAGGCTCGACCCGCGCCAGTCCGCGTGGGTCAACCTCTTCGCCCCGTACTACAGCACCAGCAGCGACGACGACTTCCGCATACAGACGGGCATGGTGATTCCGTCGGGCACCAAGTACGCCCGCTACCAGTGCGTGGCGACGAACTGGCAGGGTAACTGCACCCGGCAGGACTGGGTCGTCTACACCGCGTCGTCGGACGTGACGTGGAACTCGGGCGCCGAAGACATCGCCATCGAATACACGCCGGCTGTCTTCTATCTGAAGGAAAACCGCGCGATCGCCGGTTACTCGACGGCGGTGGAAGTCACCAACGCCTGTGGCACCGGCTGCTCCCTGTACAAGTACACGCCGACCACGACCGCGACCCAGCAGAACTTCGCCAACTGGTTCTCCTACTACGGCAACCGCAACCGCGCGATGGTTGCGGGCCTGACGCGCTCCCTGGTCGATACCAGCAAGCTCCGCGTGGGCTACTTCACGATCAACAGCGGCGGCGGCAGCTACGCCTACGCCAACGTCACCATGCGCGACATGGACGACAACAGCGCCAAGTCGGCGCTGCTGTCGGACGTGCTCCGCCTCGGCGCCAGTGGCAGCACGCCGAACCGCTGGGCCGTTGAGCACATCGGCAAGCAGTTCAACACCAACGCCGACATCATCCAGAACGCATGCCAGAAGAATGCCGGCATGCTGTTCACCGACGGCTACAGCAACCAGAACGGCCCCACCGGCTACGACAACGCAGACGGAACGATGGGCGTCCCGTACGCCGACACTTTCAACAACACCATGGCCGACATCGCGGCCTACTACTACAACAACACGCTGCGTGGCACGGCGTTCACGCCGGGCCGCGTACCGACGGCCAACCCGCAGATCTGCGAAGGCACCGATGCAGCCGCCAAGAAAGGCGTGGACTGCAACACCAACCTTCACATGAATTTCTACGGCATTACGCTCGGCGCTCGTGGCAAGCAGTTCGGCGTGAACTACGGCGTGATGCCCAACGGCACCACCAATGGCGCGCTCGCGACCGCTCAGGCGCTGGCGGCGACAACCTCGCCGGCCTGGGAAACGCGCACGAACGACAACCCCAACACCGTCGACGAGATCTGGCACGCGACGATGAACTCGCGCGGCCAGTACATCAACGCCCAGACGCCAGCGGACATCACCACCGCCATGCGCAACGTGCTCGCCTCGGTCGGCGTGGGCGGCGGCGTGTCGGGCAGCCTGGCGGTCACCGGATCGCGCCTCGGTGACAACTCGCTTTCGGTCACGCCGCGCTTCGACCGCAACGGTACCGACTGGCACGGCGACGTGGTCGCGTCCAAGCCGGCCCGCGTCCGCAATACCGATGGCACCTCGACCTTCACCTATACGCGCATGTGGTCGGCGAGCGAGCAGGTGCCAACGGCCGGTGCGCGCAAGCTGTTCTATGCGACGACCACCGATGACAGCACGCCCGCCGTGGCCGACTTCTACACGGCCGGACCGAGCACCCTGACCGCGCTGTGCGCCAATTACGCCAGCGGCTGCGGGCCGGTGTCCGGCGCGGACATCACAACGCTCAACGTCACTGCGACCGAAGCGGTGCAGTACCTCGCCGGCGATCGCACGCTGGAAGGCACGAAGCTGCGCCGCCGCACCACGCTGCTGGGCGACATCATCAACTCCACGCCGGTGGTCTCCGCGCCGACGGATGACTACGGTTACTCGCTCATCCGCAAGGCCGACGGTACCTTCGAGTACGACCCGTACAACTACAATGCGTACCTCACGGCCAAGGCCACGCGTAAGCGCATGGTCTACGTGGGCGCGAACGACGGCATGCTGCACGGCTTCAATGGCCTGACCGGCGCCGAGGTGTTCGGCTACATCCCGGCGACCGCCGTGGGCTACATGGGCAACCTCCTGTTCCCGACGAGTCCCAACTTCCAGCACCGCTATTACGTCGACGGCCCGGTCGTGGTCTCCGATGCGATGTTCGGCACGACGTGGAAGACGGTGCTTGTCGGCACCTCCGGTGCCGGCGGGCGCAGTGTGTTCGGTCTGGACGTCACGTCCGCGCCGAACACCGGCTTCCAGGCCAACGACGCCCTGTGGGAAGTGAACGACCGCATCCCGGGTGCCGTGGGCGATCGCATAGGTTTCGTGCTGGGCAAGCCGGTGATCGTGCCGGTGCGAGGTAGCAGCGGCCGCCCGGTGTGGAAGGCGATCTTCGGTGGCGGCTACGGCAACAAGCTGCAAGGCGTGACCGCGACGCAGGGCACCGTCACGTTGTTCGTCGTCGACATGGCCACCGGCGACGTCGATTACATCGACGCGAAGGAAACGGGCGGCCCGGCCGCCGCGAATGGCCTTGGCAACATCGTCGCGATCGACCGCTACCAGTACGACACCACGTCCAGCGGCTACCTGCTCGGCTCCGACGGCATGGTGGATACGGTCTACGGTGGCGACCTGCAGGGCAACGTCTGGAAGTTCGACCTGACCAAGACCGGTACCGCGCGTGTCTCGCTGAGCGGAAAGCCGCTGTTCACCGCGAAGGACGGCACGGGCAGCACGGCCAAGCGCCAGGCGATCACGGGCGGCTTCGAAGCTGCGGTCGGCCCGCGCGGCGGCGTCATGGTCCTGTTCGGCACGGGCAGCTTCTCGTACGACGGCGACAAGCAGAACACCGACATGCACACGATGTACGGCGTGCTGGACATGCCGGGCGAGAACCTCACCCTGCCGCTCACGCGCGCCAATCTGGTCGGCCAGACCGTCGCGGCGAGCGGTACTGTCACCAACACCACGGTGAACTACTTCACGCAGCGCGGCTGGTACCTCGACCTCGGCGTGACCGGCGGCAGCGGATTCGTCCGGGCAGGTGAGCGCATGGTCGGGTATCCGAAGATCGACGGCGGCACCCTGTACTTCACCACCTACGCGCCCACGGCAGGCGACGCCTGCTCCGGCGGCGGTGCGAACTACGTGTATGGGCTCTCCACGCTGAGCGGCGGCGGCAATCTGGGTACGGTCAAGGTCGGCTCGCCGACCGGCGACAACCTCGCGGAGGGCAGCGGCCGCCTGCAGCTCACCACCGATGGCTCCGCGCCGGTCAAGGATGTCAGCGTCTATACGACGGGCAAGGAAGCGGGCCTGTCGGGTACGCCTGACGATGCCGCCATCGCCAACTACGATGCGATGAATCCCGAATACTGCATGGCGATCGTGTCGGTGGCAGGTTCGCAGCCGCTGTATCGCGTCCGTCCATGCGGCCGCCAATCCTGGAGACAGATCCGATGAATGCTGGTGCACTTCCCACGCGACGCGCGGCCCGCGGTTTCACATTGATCGAACTGATGATCGTGGTTGGCGTGGTGGCCATCCTGGGCGCCATCGCTTACCCGTCGTACACCGATTCGGTCCGCAAGGGCCGGCGAGGCCAGGCAAAGGCCGACCTGCTGGAGCTGGCGCAGCTTGCGGAGCGCTGGAAGACGGTCAACAACACCTACGTCGGCTTCGGTTCGCCGGGCGGCGATTGCGTGCTGGCGGGCGACTTCGGCCGTTCGCCGCGAACCGGCACGGCGTACTACAGCGTCTGCATCAACGCGACCGCGACGACTTACACGCTCACCGCGAGGCCGGTGACCGGCACCGACCAGGCGAGGGACTCACGCTGTGGTGAGCTGTCGATCAACCAGGCCGGCGTGAAGACCAAGACCGGCACCGCCGCGTCGGTTTCCGACTGCTGGTGAGCACAGCTACGTTCTGACGCTGCAAGCGTCGCGGTTCGAGCGCTGGAATGCAGAAGGCCGCGAGAGATCGCGGCCTTTCTATTTCGCGCGCCGGGAAAACCCTGGCGGCCTGCACGCGACGTGACGTGATGGCCGGCGACGGCTCCAGCACGTGTGACGCACCGTGGCTGAGGACTCTCCGGCAACCGCTTCGCCGGGATAGCTTGTCGCAACCGATAGTGGCGAGATGGGTGGAACGTATCGGGCGAACATCGACGGGCATGCATGCCTCTGCGTGGCCGGCTGCGCGCACAAAAAAAGGCCCGCATCGCTGCGAGCCTTCATGTATTTGGCGCCCGAAGTTGGACTCGAACCAACGACCCCCTGATTAACAGTCAAGTGCTCTAACCGGCTGAGCTATTCGGGCGGGGACCGGCATTGTAAAGCCTCGGACGACAAGGTCAAGACATGAGCGCTCAGAAGAGGCATCCCGGGCTCGGAACGCGCGGCCGCTCCGTGCGGATGCGGCCGGGGCGGCTCACCACGACGCGGCCCACTTCGCGCTGCGCGAGGCGTTCGCACAGCAGGATCGTCAGGTTGTTGGTGGCTGTGTAGCCGCTGGACACGTAGCGCACGCGCTGGCGGCCGCTGGTGCTGCGCAGGGTGAACGCGTCCTGGTCGATGGTGAAGCGCTGCAGGATGTCAGTCGCAGTCTCGGGCTGATCCCGGCTGTGCGGATCGCGATAGAGGATCCAGCCGTCGTCCCAGATCGAATCCTTGCGACATTGTCGCCCGTCCGAGCTCGGGCACACCGTAACCGGCACTCGCCGCGACACGGCCCCCATCCGTGCCCCGGCCAGGGATGTGCCGAGCAGGCTCAGCGCCGCCGTCCCTTTCGTACTCAACATCAGCGAGCTGAATTGCGGCCAGGCAAGCGCAGTGCAGATAGCCAGCACGGCAAGGGTGGTGATCAGTTCAGGAAGGGTGAGGCCCCGGGCCTGGTCCATGGCGTCGAAAGCAGCGTGGGAGAGGGCTCCAGCGTCGCCGTCAACGCGGCCCGGCGGCATCGCCGCGCGCCGTCGGGCAGGGTAGGGAAATGCCGTTCCCGCCCCCATCCATGAGGCGGTCTACACTGAGGAATTTTCCGGAGCCATGCCGATGAACGACAGCCTCCATCCCGCCGGTTTCCAGCTCGTCTCGTCGTACCAGCCGGCCGGCGACCAGCCGCAGGCGATCGAGCGCCTGGTGGCGGGCTTCGAGAACGGCCTGGCGGCGCAGACGGTCTTGGGCGTCACCGGCTCGGGCAAGACGTTCACCGTCGCCAACGTCGTCGCGCAGGTGCAGAAGCCGACGATCGTCATGGCGCCGAACAAGACACTCGCCGCTCAGCTGTACGGCGAATTCAAGTCGTTCTTCCCGCACAACGCGGTCGAGTACTTCGTCAGCTACTACGACTACTACCAGCCGGAAGCCTACGTTCCCTCGTCCGACACCTTCATCGAGAAGGACAGTTCGGTGAACGAGCACATCGAGCAGATGCGCCTGTCGGCGACCAAGGCGCTGCTCGAGCGCCGCGATGCCCTGATCGTCTGCACGGTCTCGGCGATCTACGGCCTGGGCGATCCGAACGAATACTTCCGCATGGTGCTGCACATGGTACGCGGCGAGCGCATCGACCAGCGCGAATTGATCCGTCGCCTCACCGAAATGCAGTACACGCGCAACGATACCGAGCTGCGCCGCGCGACCTACCGCGTGCGCGGCGAAGTGGTCGACGTGCATCCGGCCGAAAGCGACGCCGAGGCACTGCGCATCGAGCTGTTCGACGGCGAGATCGAACGCCTGACGCTGTTCGACCCCCTCACCGGCGAATCGCTGCGCCAGGTGCCGCGGTACACGATCTATCCCGGTTCGCACTACGTCACCACGCGCCGCACCGTGCTCGATGCGGTCGAGACCATCAAGGAAGAACTGCGCGAGCGCCTGGAGCAGCTGTACGCGCAGAACAAGCTCGTCGAAGCGCAGCGCCTCGCGCAGCGCACGCAGTTCGACCTGGAAATGCTCGCCGAAGTGGGCTTCTGCAACGGCGTGGAAAACTACAGCCGCCACCTCACCGGCCACATGCCGGGCGAGCCGCCGCCGTGCCTGTTCGACTACCTGCCGCCGGATGCGCTGCTGGTGGTGGACGAATCGCACGTGACCGTTCCGCAGATCGGCGCGATGTACAAGGGCGACCGTTCGCGCAAGGAAACGCTGGTGGAATTCGGTTTCCGCCTGCCGTCCGCGCTGGACAATCGCCCGCTCCGGTTCGAGGAATGGGAAGGCCGTTCGCCGCGCGCGATCTACGTGTCGGCGACGCCGGGTCCGTATGAACTGGAAAAGTCCGAAGACCAGATCGTCGAACTGGTCGTGCGCCCCACGGGCCTGATCGATCCGGAAGTGGAGATCCGACCGGTGGCCACGCAGGTGGACGACGTGCTGGGCGAGATCAACGAACGCGTGAAGATGGGCGATCGCGTGCTGATCACCACGCTCACCAAGCGCATGGCGGAAAACCTCACCGAATACCTCGGCGAACACGGCGTGCGCGTGCGTTACCTGCACTCGGACGTGGACACCGTCGAACGCGTGGAGATCATCCGTGACCTGCGCCTCGGCAAGTTCGACGTGCTGGTCGGCATCAACCTGCTGCGCGAGGGCCTGGACATGCCGGAGGTGTCGCTGGTGGCGATCCTGGACGCGGACAAGGAAGGCTTCCTGCGTTCGGCCGGCTCGCTCATCCAGACCATCGGTCGTGCCGCGCGAAACGTGCGCGGCAAGGCGATCCTCTACGCCGACCGCGTGACCCGGTCGATGCAGGCAGCGCTGGACGAAACCGACCGCCGCCGCCAGCGCCAGGTCAAGCACAACCTCGAGCACGGCATCACGCCGCGTTCGGTCGCCAAGCCGATCGTGGACATCATGGAAGGCGCGCGTCCCGAACCGGGCGAGGTCGGCAAGGGCCGCGGCAAGGGCAAGAAGGTGGGCGAGAGCCTGGCGGACTACGCCAAGCTCACGCCGGCGCAGTTCGCCGCGCGCATCAAGGCGCTCGAACAGCAGATGTACGAGCACGCGAAGAACCTGGAATTCGAGGAAGCCGCAGCGGTGCGCGACCAGCTGCGGCAGCTCAAGGACGCCGGATTCGCCGCCTGAACCGGCGCGGCGACGGTCCGACGCGTACGGACCTGTTGCCGCAGCCGGGCCGACGGTTTACACTGCGCGCCCCTCGACGAGCGGTTCGCGGCGAGAGGAATCCGGAGCATTCCGGGAAGATTTCCGGGCGGTTAGCTCAGCGGTAGAGCACTACCTTGACATGGTAGGGGTCACAGGTTCGAACCCTGTACCGCCCACCACTACACAGTGGTTTCGAACGGCGCGTTCCTCCGGGATCGCGCCGTTCTGCTTTCTGCGTCCCGGCACGGCGCGTTTCGGGTTTCGCACGCATCGCCACCGGTGCGTCGCCTCACGTCCGCGTGATACAGATAGGCTAGGGGACGGCACCGTGGATGCGGGGACGCCGTGGGGCGGCAATGCCCGGGAGGGGCGCACGTGCTGGGAGCCTGGGTCAGATCGATCGGACAACGCCATCTCGACCTGCGCCTGCGCGCCGGTCGGGACTTCGATGCCCGCATCATGGAACGTCCGGGCCGCTGGATGAGCGCGACCGAACTCGCGGCGCTGTCCGCGCAATTGCGCGAGGTCGCATCCCGAACGCTGCCCGCCGGCAGCCTCACCTACGGCGTGTTCTCGGCCGACCGCACTCACCTGGCCCAGAGCGTGATCACCGTGGTCTACCGGCGCAGCGACCGCAAGCCGGTGGCGTTCAACGCCATGGCCGCGATGGGGATCCAGCTTAACGGCCGCCCCGAGGAGGTGCTGCACCTGGGGCTGGTCATGGTCGATCCGGAAGTGCGCAGCAAGGGACTCTCGTGGGTGCTGTACGGCCTGTCCTGTTTCCTGTTGCTGTTGCGCGCGCAGATGCGGCCGCTGTGGGTGTCCAACGTGACCCAGGTGCCTGCGATCGTGGGCATGGTGGCGGAGACCTTCTCGCAGGTGTATCCGGGGCCGCATGAAGGCGCGCGCCGACGCTTCGCGCAGCTGCTGGCGGCGCGGCAGATCATGGCGGGACACCGGCACGTGTTCGGCGTCGGCGGCGAGGCGGGCTTCGACGAGGACCGTTTCGTCATCACCAACGCCTATACCGGCGGCTCGGACGCGCTGAAGAAGACCTTCGACGCCGCACCGAAACATCGCAATGCGATCTATAACGAATTCTGCGCGCGCGAGCTCGACTACGCACGCGGCGATGACGTGCTGCAACTGGGGCGCATGGACCTAGAAGCGGCGATGCGCTACCTGCGCCACAGCGTGCCGCGCGACGCGTGGGCGCGGGTGTTGCTGACGGCGGTGTCCGCCGTGCTGCAGCGGCTAGCATTGCCGGTCTTGCACTGGTTCGACAGCGATCGCGAATGGGGAATGCTGCGTCCATGGAAATGGTAGGGTCGTTCGACTACGCGAGCTTCAGCGGCCGCAACCTGGGGTTCATCACCGCGCCGGAGCAGGATCGGCTGCGCCAGTCGACCGTGTTCGTATGCGGCGTCGGCGGGATGGGCGGAGCCTGCGTCCAGGCGCTGGTGCGTGCCGGCGTCGGGCGGCTGGTGCTGGCGGACGTCGACCACTTCGAGCTTTCCAACCTAAACCGGCAGGTGTTCGCCTTCACCGATACCGTCGGCGAGCACAAGGCTGAGGCGACGGCGGCGCAGTGCCGCCGCATCAATCCGGACCTGGACATCCTGCTGCTGCGCGAGGACTGGCCTGTGCATGCCGAAGACTGCGTCTCGCGAAGCGGCGCGGTGGTGAACGGCACGGACGATCTCGCCGCATCGCTGCTGCTCTACCGCACCTCGCGCCGGCTGGGGCGACCGGTGGTGGACGCCTACGCTTCGCCGCTGCCTTCCGTGTACGTCACCCGTCCGCATGAAGCGATGCCCGAGGAACGCCTGGGTTATCCCACGCGCGGCACCGCCTGGGACGCCCTCTCGGACGACCAGCGTCGCGAGGCGTTCCTTCGCGAGGCCGAATACGTGCTCCTGCATTCGTCCTCGCGCAAATACATCGATCTGGGACTGGCTGCCGAAGTCGCGGCCGGGCAGCGCAGCCGCATGTCGTTCGCGCCGATGGTGATCACCACCGGCATGCTGATGGCCTACGAGACAATCGCCCTATTGCTCGGCCGCACGTCCGTCTGCGACTGCCGAGGCTGGTTCTTCAATCCGTATGCGGCCCGCGTCGAACATCCACGCAATCCATTCGCCGCCGCTCTGCTGCGCCCGCTGGTGCGATACGGCGTGCGTAGGCTGCTGGAGGGAGCGGCGTCGTGAACGGCTACCTGGTAGCCGACAGCTTCGTCTCCATCGCGGCCGCATCGGGGCTGCTGGTCCTGATCGCGGCGCTGCGCCGGCGTCATCCGGGCGAAGGCTTGGTGGTGCGATTGTCGTTCGGACTCGGCGTACTCGCGGTGATGCTCGCCAGCCGCGTGCTGGTGTGGTGGGGAGCGCCGTTCCCGTTCAACACGTTGACCTTGACTGCCGCAGGCCTGGTCCCGCTGGCGGCGCTGCTGTTTTGCGAAGGACTGCTGCGCCGGCACGCGCCCAAGGCATTCAAGTGGGTGGCAACCGCCGGTGCGCTGGTGTTCGCGATCCTCGCATGGTTGCCGACGTCGTGGGCCTATCCATGGCGGACCATCGCGCTGCTTGTGTTCCAACTGGCGGGATTCCTGGCGATGGCGTGGCTGTTGCTGGCGCGGGACCGCACGTCGCTGTCGGCACTGGAGAATCGCAGTGCCGATCGCATCGCCCTCTCGTTGTTGCTGATCCTGCCGCTGCTGGCGACCGATTTCCGGTTTCCGGGCTTTCCGATACCGGTGCGGCTGGCGGGAATCGCTATTTTGGCGTTCTGCTGGCTGGCCCAGGGACTGGGGCGCGGCCAGCGGGCCCATCGCGACAGCGTGCGCGCCTTCGTCGCGTACTGCGCCAGCGCGCTGGCAGCGGGTGGGGCGGTGGTGCTGATCGCCGGCCTGGATGCCACGACCTCCATCCAGGTGCTCGCTGTGTGCTGCGCGGCGGTGCTGCTGGGCGCGATCGTCAACGATGCATTCGAACTGCGCGCGGAGGAACAACGGCGCGGCATGCTTCGCCTGCTTGCGCAGGGCGACCTGGCCGATGCCGATGCGTTCCTCGGCGGCCTGCAACGGCATGCGCAGATCGATGGGCTGCTGATCCTGCGTGAGGCGGAACTGGGCGACTTCGACCGGACGGTGCTGGAAGACGTGTTCGCACGGCATCCGTTACTACGCAGCGGCCAGGTCGGCACGCCGGAGTTTGACGAAGGCACGCGCGAACAGCTCGACAGCCTCATGCAGCGGTACGGCGCCAGCCATCTGATGCGCGTATCGATCCGCCCTCTGACGCTGGCGGCGCTGAACATGCCGGTGCTCGCAGACGCGCCCATCGCACAGGCGGAACTCGCTGCCGTGCAGCGCATGGCACAACTGGTGGCGGAGCGGAGGAGACAGCTTGATCCAGCTGAAGGAACGTGATTTCGAGGCCTTCTTCGAGGCGCCGTTTTCCGCGTACGGGCCTGACTGCACGTACGTATCGCCAATGAAGAGCGACCTGCGGCGTTTCCTCGCTGCCGGCGTCAACCCGCTGTTCCCCGACGAAACGACCTTCACCTGGTTCACCGCGCACCGGGATGGCCGCGTCCTGGGACGAATCACCGCACACGTGCATCCGGCGTCGAACGCGCTGTATGGACTCGAACGTGCCTACTTCGGTTATTTCGATTGCGCCGACGACAGCGAGGCGGCGCGGGCGCTGCTGGGCGCGGCGGAGGACTGGGCACGCGAACGCGGTTTCGCCGAAATCGCCGGCAACTTCAACCTCACCGCCATGCAGCAGATCGGCGTGCAGACGGGCGGGTTCGAGCATGCGCCATACACCGATCTCGCCTGCAACCCGCCGCACATTCCGCGGCTGCTCGAAGAGAATGGCTACACGCCGTTCTTCCCGATGAGCACCTTCGAGAACCGCATCGGTTCCATCGACATCGACTCGCTGATCGGACCACCGCAGCGCGCCATCCTCGATTCACCCGAGTTTTCGTTCGCACCGGTCACCTGGCGCACGATCGACCAGCGCATGGAGGATGCGCGAGTCGTCCTCAATGACGCGTTCGCTAACAACCCGATGTTCGTGCCGGTGACAGCGCATGAATTCCATTTTCAGGCGAAGGAGATGAAGTGGATCATGGATCCGCGCATCTCCGCCGTCCTGCATCATCGCGGCGAGCCGGCTGCATGCATCATCTGCATTCCGGATCTCAATCCGCTCCTGCGCGCGACGCGCTCGCGATTCCAGTTGTCCACGCCATGGCACTTCCTGCGGCACCGGCTGCGGCGCGATCGCGCCGTGCTCATCTTCTCGGGTGTGGTTGGCCGGCTGCAGGGGAAGGGCGTGAATGCGGTGGTCCTGCATCGCATCCTTGGCGCGATGCAGCGCGCCGGTTACCGGACGCTGGGTGGCACGTGGATCTCCGATGCCAATCGCGCCAGCCTCGCGCAGAAGGTCAAGATGGGCGCCTATCCGTTGCATCGATTGCACCTGTTCCGAAAGGACCTGCGCGCATGACGATCGAGCGCGGGATGCAGGAGCGCATCGTCGCGGCGGCGCGGCTCGCGCCGTCCGCGCACAACACGCAGCCGGCGCGATGGCGTTTCGAACGTGGCGGTTCGATCGTGCTGCTCGGCGACACGACACGACGCCTGCCCTGCGCCGATCCGGGCGATCGCGACTTCGCGCTGTCGTGCGGCGCCGCGCTCGAAGCCACGGTGCTGTCGCTCGGCCCGCTCGGCATCGGGGTGGCGTCAGTGGAGCCGGGTGTGTCCGATGCGCGCTCATCGCTTCCGGAGATGGCGCGGATCACGCCCGGCGGCGTGGCGGTAGTCGATCCGCTGACACGCTGGATGGAAGCGCGCAGCACGTGGCGCGGCGGTTTCGTGCCCGCAACGGACGAACAGGCCCGGTCGCTGCACACGTGGGCCGCGATGCAGACGGACGTGATCCTTGCGACGGAGCCGGACGATCGCGTGTTGCTGGCGGAACTCAATGATCGCGCGACGGCCGGCTTCCTGCGCGATGCGCACTGGCGCGCCGAGTTGTGCGATTGGATGCGGCTGTCTCCGCGGCATCCAGCCTATGCGCGCGACGGCATGAATCGCGAGGCCCTGCACATGGGCGCGATCGACGCCGCGGGGGCGCGATGGGTGCTGGGCAAGGCGTACGCCTGGCTGGATCGAGCGGGTCTGTCGACGGCGCTCGTCGGGGAACGTGCGCGCAGCATGACGGCCAACGCCATCGTGCTGTTGCACCGGCCGGCCGACGAAACGCCGCTCGCCTCGGGCCGCATCCTGTATCGCCACTGGCTCGCGCTCACGTCGTTTGGATTCGCCGCGTGGCCGATGTCGGCGGCGGTGGACGATGCGGAATGCGCGGGCCGGATCGTCTCGCACTTCGACGTGCCGTCCGGGCGTCGTCTGCTGGCCGCGCTGCGCGTCGGCAAGGCCCTGGGCGTTGCGGCCCGCGTGCGCTTGCCGGTTGGTGAACTCATAGTCGCTTGAGGTATTCGATCAGCGCGTGCTTGGCCTCATCGTCCAGGTGTTCGAACTCGCGCTCGTGCCCGCCATTGCCGAGTCCGGGACGTCGCGTATCGAACATCTCCGGTTCGGAGAACGGAACGTACCTGTCGGGATATCGGCAACGTCGTTGCGCATCGCAGACCAGCGCGAGTCCGGCCTGCGCGAAATCGAGGGCGTGGCCGCCGACCGGGAACTCAATCGCGCGCTGGTCGGGGTTCATCAGCTGCCAGAGGCTCGGCACGCTGCCGTTGTGCAGGTAAGGAGCGCTGGACCATAGGCCGGTCAACGGCGGTGCGCTGTAGCGCGGGGCAACGCGCACGTCGAGGTGGCGCCCGTAAGCGGACTCGTTGACCGCCGACGCGACCTGCGGCGTGAACTGCGTCGCCCGCACGCGATCAGTGCCGACGTCGCCTTCCCAGTTCGGGAACGTCTGCAGCCGCGGGTGTTCGAGTGAGTCGTCGTACGTGCCATGGCAGCCCGCGCAGGCGGCCGCATACAGCGTTCGACCACGCATGGCGAGCGCCTGGTCCGTGGCGCCGGGGAAGGGCTGCGGCCGGTAGTCGCGCAACCAGTGCAGGATCTTCTCGGTGTCGCCGATGTGCGACTGCGCCGCCTCCGGCGTCACCCCCATGCTCGGCACCGTGAAGTACGCAACGATCCCAGCGAGCTCGTGCATGTGCGCCTCGTCGACGTCGGCCCGCGCAAGCGGCCGCGGATCCGGCTTTCCGGGGACGCCGTAGGCGCCGGTGTTGAGCAGGCGGGTGCGCATGACGCGATCGCCCAGGTCCGGGATGGAATTGAGCGCGCTGCCCTCGACGCGTTCGCCGGGCGGAATCAGGGCGAGGCGGCGACGCAACGAATCGAATCCATTGGTCGCGCCCGGCGTGCCGGAGTTGAATGGCAGCAGGTCATCGGCGCCAGCCGCCTCCAGCGCGATTGCACGACGGCGCAGCTCAGGAAGGACCACGAAGCGCAACGTCATGCGTTCGCGCGCTTCGAGGTCCGGATACAGCCGGTCGATCGCGGACCACAGGCGCACGTCGTCCACGCCCTGTTCGCGCATCGCCCGATAAAGGCTGCGTGTATAGGCGCCCAGGTTGAGCGAGGTGTTCGGCGTGCCGAGCCACGCACGGGATGGGTCGGGGCGGCCGTCGGCTCGGTACATCACGCCGGCGTGGCAGGCGGCGCATCCCAGGTTGCCGATCGTGAGTGCCATGGGCGGCACCAGGCGCCGTGCATGGCCGATGTTCTGGCCGAGCGGCTGGCCCGCCTGCGCAGGAGGCAACGTGGACTGCGGCCAATTGCCGATGGTCGAGGGATAGAGGAACCCGGACCGGCGGAGCGCAGCCTCCACGTGATGCGTGCTCACCGTGGCGGGATCGCCGCCGGTCTCCTGCAACGCCAGCAACGTGCTCGTCAGCACCCACGGCGCGGCGGACACGCGAAGCGTGTCGGTGTCCAGCGCGGAGAAATCACCCAGGGCGAAGTAGGCCAGGCCCGGCCCGACGCGCTCGAGATCGGCCGGCGACAGCGACGCGTGGCGCTCGGATACCGCCGAGGCACGACCGTGGATCATGCCTCCCATGTCGCCGTCGAGCGCGACCAGCACGCCAAGGATGGCCGCGCCGGCCAAGGCCAGCCCGCCGAAGAGCCTGCGCTTTCGCATGGGTCACCTTCCATCGGCTCCATGCGGCGGCCTGCCTTCACGGCGACCTTCCCCAACCGCTGGAACAGGCCGATTGTAGATGGGCGCGGGCCGGCGTTTGACTTGACCGCGCTCAGCCCCAACACTTCACCTCGTACTCCGGCGTCTGCCGACCGGAGAAAGGATCGAGGTGGCCCGCGGCAAACCGCCGGCCGAGCGTGCGACATGAGCACTACCACCGCCCACTGCTGAACGCCCTCGACGCCCCTTCAAGACGGCGCCGCGGCGCCGTTTTTAGTTTCAGCCACTGCTCTTCCCCCGCGCAGCCCTTCCGGCGGCGCCGACATCAACACAGCCAGCCGCGCACCGCGCGCCCGCATCCCATGATCGCCATTACGCTCCCCGACGGCAGCCGCCGCGAGTTCGAAAACCCCGTTTCCGTGGCCGAAGTGGCCGCATCCATCGGTGCCGGCCTGGCGAAGGCCGCGCTCGCCGGCAAGGTCGACGGCAAGCTGGTCGACACGAGCTACCGCATCGGCAACGACGCCTCGCTCGAGATCGTCACCGACAAGCATCCCGACGCGCTCGACGTCCTGCGTCATTCCACCGCGCACCTGCTGGCGCAGGCCGTGCAGCGCCTGTATCCGGGCGCGCAGGTCACCATCGGTCCGGTGATCGACAACGGCTTCTACTACGACTTCGCGTACGAGCGCCCGTTCACGCCCGAAGACCTGCCGGCCATCGAGGCCGAGATGCAGAAGATCGTCAAGGAATCGCTGCCCGTGGCGCGCAGCGTGAAGTCGCGCGACGACGCGGTGGCGTTCTTCCGCGGACTGGGCGAGGCGTACAAGGCCGAGATCATCGAATCGATTCCGGCCAACGAAGACCTCTCGCTCTACAGCCAGGGCGAATTCACCGACCTGTGCCGCGGCCCGCACGTGCCGTCCACGGACAAGCTGCGCGCGTTCAAGCTGATGAAGGTCGCCGGCGCGTACTGGCGCGGCGATTCCAACAACCAGATGCTGAGTCGCATCTACGGCACCTCGTGGCTCAACGACAAGGACCTCAAGGCGTACCTGACGCAGCTGGAGGAAGCCGAGAAGCGCGACCACCGCAAGATCGCCAAGGCGCAGGACCTGTTCCACCTGCAGGAAGAAGGCCCCGGCCTGATCTTCTGGCATCCGAAGGGCTGGTCGATCTGGCAGGTCGTCGAGCAGTACATGCGCCGCGTGTATCGCGAGACGGGTTACGGCGAAGTGCGTTGCCCGCAGATCCTCGACGTGTCGCTGTGGCAGAAGTCCGGCCATTGGGACAACTACAAGGACAACATGTTCTTCACCGAGTCCGAGAAGCGGACCTACGCGCTGAAGCCCATGAACTGCCCCGGCCACGTGCAGGTGTTCAACCAGGGCCTGCACAGCTACCGCGACCTGCCGATCCGCTACGGCGAGTTCGGCGCGTGCCATCGCAACGAACCCTCGGGCGCGCTGCACGGGATCCTGCGCGTGCGCGGCTTCACGCAGGACGACGGCCACATCTTCTGCACCGAGGACCAGATCGAGTCCGAAGTGCGCGCCTTCCACGAGCAGGCGCTGAAGGTCTACGGCGATTTCGGCTTCACCGACATCCAGATCAAGATCGCGCTGCGACCGGACTCCCGCTTGGGCGACGACGCCACGTGGGACAAGGCCGAGAACGCGCTGCGTTCGGCGCTCAGTGCCGCCGGCGTGGAGTGGCAGGAGCTGCCGGGCGAGGGCGCCTTCTACGGCCCGAAGATCGAATACCACCTGCAGGACGCCATCGGCCGCACCTGGCAGCTGGGCACGATGCAGGTGGACTTCATGATGCCCGGCCGCCTCGGCGCCGAGTACGTCGACGAGCACAGCCAGCGCCGCCACCCGGTGATGCTGCACCGGGCCATCGTCGGCTCGATGGAGCGCTTCATCGGCATCCTGATCGAGCACCACGCCGGGCAGTTCCCGGCATGGCTGGCCCCGGTCCAGGCCGTGGTCATGAACATCACCGACGCCCAGGCCGATTACGTCGAAGAGATCCGGAAATCCCTTGCAAATCAAGGCTTCCGGGTCCATTCCGATTTGCGCAACGAGAAGATCGGCTATAAGATCCGCGAGCACACGCTGCAGCGGGTGCCTTACCTGCTGGTGATCGGCGACCGCGAGAAGGAAAACGGCCAGATCGCCGTCCGGACGCGGGGAGGGGAGGATCTGGGGACGATGTCCGTCGCCGATTTCGCCTCGCGTTTGCGCAGTGAGGGCGTACAGTAACGCCTGCAGCCTGACATGACTCCGGCCGCCCCCGGTGGCCGGCACGATCCAAACCGGAGATTGCAACATCAGTACCCCCGAGAAGCCGAATCGCAAGAACCAGGAAATCCGCGTACCGCGCGTGCGCGTGATCGGCAGCGATGGCGAAATGATCGGCGTGCTTTCGCGCGACGAAGCCCTGCGCATGGCCGAAGACGAGGGCCTGGATCTGGTGGAGATCCAGCCCAATGCCGATCCGCCGGTCTGCAAGATCATGGACTTCGGCAAGTTCCGCTTCGAAATGCAGAAGAAGGCCAACGAGGCCAAGAAGAAGACCAAGCAGGTCGAGATCAAGGAACTCAAGTTCCGCCCCGTGACCGACGAGGGCGACTACCAGATCAAGCTGCGCAACATGCGCCGCTTCCTGGAAGAGGGCGACAAGGTCAAGGTGAACATCCGCTTCCGTGGCCGCGAGATGAGCCATCAGGAGCTGGGCCGCGAGATGGCCGCACGCATCGAGGCCGACCTCGGCGACGACATCGTCATCGAGTCGCGCCCGCGCCTGGAAGGCCGCCAGATGGTCATGATGATCGCGCCGAAGAAGAAGAGCTGAGGTTCGCCAAGCTCCCGAAACGGGCCGCCCATGCGGCCCGTTTTCGTTTCCGGGCCCCGGCCCCCGCCGCCGGCAGCTCTGAGCAGCCACTAACGCCCTGAATTGCAAAGGTTTCCGGTTGTCTGCATAATGGCCGGCCCGGCTCGCCGGGATCTGCAGTTCGTTGTATCAGGAACCTGTCGTGATCCTTTTTGGATCAACGACTTACAAGCCGGCACGGGCAGGACGGAAAGAGTGGTTGCGTCTACTTCAGGCGCGCAGGCCACCGCCCAGGCCAGTCATCGAAATCCGAAAGGACATCGCAATGCCCAAGATCAAGACCAATCGGGCGGCGGCCAAGCGCTTCCGGAAGACCGCTTCCGGCAAGTACAAGTGCGGCCACGCCAACAAGAGCCACATCCTCACCAAGAAGGCGACCAAGCGGAAGCGCAACCTGCGGCAGACGAACCACGTTCGTGCCGAGGACGCTGGCCGTCTCGATCGCATGCTGCCGTATCTCTGAGGAGGGCTGAACAATGGCACGAGTTAAGCGTGGCGTGCAGGCGCGCCGCCGTCACAAGAAGATCCTGAAGCAGGCCAAGGGCTACTACCACGCCCGTCGCAAGGTTTTCCGCGTCGCCAAGCAGGCGGTCACGAAGGCCCTGCAGTACGCCTACATCGGTCGCAAGCAGAAGAAGCGCAATTTCCGTTCGCTGTGGATCACCCGCATCAATGCGGCGGCCCGCATCAACGGCCTGAGCTACAGCCGCTTCATCAACGGCCTGATGAAGGCCGGCATCACCCTCGACCGCAAGGTGCTGGCGGACATCGCCGTGCACGACGCGCAGGGTTTTGCGGCGCTGGCAGAGAAGGCGAAGAGCGCGCTCGCGGCGTAAGTTGCTCGCACCACCACGTCGACCCAGGGTCGGCGTCGGGCGGATGCACAACGCAATACACGCATGGGGAAGGGCGCAAGTCCTTCCCCATGTTTCGTTTTGGGCGCCCGTATCACGAATCGCGCGCCGGTCCCGCCAGGGCCGCGCGCGGCTGATGGCGGTGAACGACGGGCTTCAACGCAACACAACGATCGAAAAGGTTCGGCAGCACATGACCGGAATCGAATCACTGACGCAGCAGGCGCTGGCCGATATCGCCGCGGCGGAAACGCCGGACGCGATCGAAGCCCTGCGCGTCTCCCTGCTGGGCAAGAACGGCAGCGTCACCGCGCAGCTCAAGCAGCTCGGCGCGTTGCCCCCCGACCAGCGCAAGACCGCCGGCGAGGCGATCAACAAGGCGCGTGATGAACTCACCGCTGCACTTGGCGAACGCCGCACCGTGCTCGACGATGCCGCGCTCGATGCGCGCCTGTCCTCGGAAAGTGTCGACGTCACGCTGCCCGGCATCGATGCCGCGCGCGGCGGCCTGCATCCGGTCAGCCGCACGATGGAGCGCATCGCCGACATCTTCGGCCGCCTGGGCTTCGAGCTCAGCAACGGTCCGGAGATCGAGGACGACTGGCACAACTTCGAAGCGCTGAACTTCCCGCCGCATCATCCGGCGCGTGCGATGCACGACACGTTCTACTTCGGCGACGGTCGCCTGCTTCGCACGCACACCTCCGGCGTGCAGGTGCGCTACATGCAGGAACACCAGCCGCCGCTGCGCATGATCGCGCTGGGCAAGGTGTACCGCAGCGACAGCGACCAGACGCACACGCCGATGTTCCACCAGTGCGAAGGCCTGCTGGTCGACGAGCACGCGAGCTTCGCCGACCTGAAGGGCACGCTGGCCGAATTCGTGCGCGCGTTCTTCGAGCGCGACTTCGAAATGCGCTTCCGCCCGAGCTATTTCCCCTTCACCGAACCGTCGGCCGAAGTGGACATCGCCTGGCAGCAGCCCGACGGCTCCACGCGCTGGCTGGAAGTGCTCGGCTGCGGCATGGTGCATCCGAACGTGCTGCGCAACGTCGGCATCGATCCGGAGAAGTACACCGGCTACGCCTTCGGCCTGGGCGTGGAGCGCTTCGCGATGCTGCGTTACGGCGTCGACGACCTGCGCAGCTTCTTCGACAACGACGTGCGTTTCCTGAAGCAGTTCGCCTGACCTGTCGCGTCCCGGATAGACACGAATGAAATTCTCCGAAAACTGGCTCCGCCACCACGTTCCGACCACCGCCACGCGCGATGAACTCGCCGCGACGCTGACCGCGATCGGCCTGGAAGTCGAGGAGGTCACGCCGCTGGGCGACTCGCTCGACGGCGTGGTCGTGGCGCGCATCCTCAGCGCGACGCGTCATCCCGAAGCCGACCGCCTGCAGGTGTGCGAAGTCGACACCGGCAACGGCACCGTGCAGATCGTCTGCGGCGCGCCGAACGCGCGCGCGGGTCTGGTCGCGCCGCTGGCGACGGTCGGCGCGACGTTGCCCGGCGGCATCGCGATCAAGGCCGCGAAACTGCGCGGCGTGGAATCCTTCGGCATGCTGTGTTCGGCGAAGGAACTGGGCGTGGATCCCGATGCGTCCGGACTGCTCGAACTGCCCGACGACGCGCCGGTCGGCACGCCGCTCGCGCAGTACCTCGGCCTGCCGGATGCCAGCATCGAGATCAAGCTGACGCCCAACCGCGCCGACTGCTTCAGCGTGCGCGGCATCGCGTTCGATGTCGCCGCCGCGCACGGTGGCGAGGTGAAGCCGCTCGACGCCGCGCCCGTTGCGGCGGGCAGCGATGCGGCGATGCGTGTCGAACTCGACGCCGGCCCGCGTGTGCCGCGTTTCGCCGGTCGCGTGATCGACGGCGTCGACGCCACCGTCTCCACGCCGGCGTGGATGGCCGAACGCCTGCGCCGCAGCGGCGTGCGCCCGATCAGCTTCCTCGTGGACGTCACGCAGTACGTGATGCTCGAACTCGGCCAGCCGATGCACGCCTTCGACAAGGACACGCTGGAAGGCGACGTCGTCGTGCGCCCGGCGCGCGCCGGCGAAGCGCTCAAGCTGCTCGACGGCCGCACCGTCGAACTCGACGACGATTTCCTCGTGGTGTCCGACAGCCGTGGCGGCAAGGCCGCGCGTGCGGTCGCACTAGGCGGCATCATGGGCGGCTTCGACACGCGCGTGACCGACGCCACGCGCAACGTGTTCCTCGAAGCGGCGCACTGGATTCCCTCGGCGATCATCGGCCGCAGCCGCAAGCTCGGCCTGCACACCGACGCCGGTCATCGTTTCGAACGCGGCGTCGATCCGGAACTGCCGCGCATCGCGGTGGAATACGCGACGAAGCTGATCCTCGAGATCGCCGGCGGCGTGCCGGGCCCGACGGTCGACGTCACGCTGGCCGAGCACCTGCGCGCGCCGCAGCCGATCGTGCTGCGCCGTGCGCGACTGGCGCGCGTGCTGGGCCTGTCCGTTGCCGACGCGGAAGTCGAGCGCATCCTGCGTGCGCTGGGCCTGCAGGTCGAATCGCTGGCCGATGGCTGGCGCGTCGTGCCACCGAGCCGCCGCTTCGATCTGGAGATCGAGGAAGACTTGATCGAGGAAATCGCGCGCATCCACGGTTACGACGCGATCCCGACCACGCTGCCGGCCGGTGCCGCGCGCCTGGTCGCGCCGAGCGAAACGCGCGTCGACGAATCGACCGCGCGTCGTCACCTGGCCTCGCGCGACTTCCTGGAAGCGGTGAACTACGCGTTCGTCGACGCCGACCTGCTGTCGAAGTGGAGCCTCACCGACGGCAGCGTGCCGCTGGCCAATCCGCTCAGCGGCGAGCTCGGCGTGATGCGCACCGCGCTGCTGCCGGGTCTGGTTGCTGCGCTCGCGCGCAACGCCGCGCGCCAGCAGCCGCGCGTGCGTCTGTTCGAACTGGGCAACGTATTCCGCGACAACCCGGGCGAGGCACCGATCGAAACCGGCCGCATCGCCGCCGCCGCGTGTGGCGACGTGCATGCGGAGCAGTGGGGGATCGCCGCGCGCCCCATCGGTTTCCACGACCTCAAGGGCGATCTGGACAGCCTCGCCGCACTGGCGGGCGCGACGCTCGAATACCGCGCCTCGCAGCCCGCGTGGGCGCACCCGGGTCGATCCGCCGACGTGTACCGCGACGGCGTGCACCTGGGCTGGATCGGCCAGCTGCATCCGCGCCTGCAGCGCGCGCTGGAGCTGGATGTCGAGGTGGTCGCGTTCGAGCTCGACCTCGCGCCCCTGTTCAGCCGCGCGGTGCCGCGCGCCGCTGCGCTGTCGAAGTATCCGTCCGTCCGCCGGGACCTCGCGTTCGTCGTCCCGGAATCCGTCGAATGGGCGGCGATCGAGCGGGCCGTGAAGGCAGCCGCGGGCCCGTTCCTGCGCGATCTGGTGCTGTTCGATCGCTACCAGGGCAAGGGCGTTGAACCGGGTTTCAAAAGTCTTGCTATGGGCTTGATTCTGCAGGATGAATCGCGCACCCTGACTGACCGTGACGTCGATACCGCAGTGGCTTCGGTGACCGGCGCGCTGCAGCGGGAGTACGGGGCAACGATCCGCGGCTGAGGTTGAGGAAGCAACGATGGCATTGACCAAGGCCGAGATGGCCGAACGCCTGTTCGACGAAGTCGGGCTGAACAAGCGAGAGGCGAAGGAATTCGTGGACGCGTTCTTCGACGCGCTGCGCGAGGCGCTGGAGCACGGTCGCCAGGTGAAGCTTTCCGGTTTCGGCAACTTCGACCTGCGGCGCAAGAACCAGCGCCCGGGCCGCAACCCGAAGACCGGCGAGGAGATTCCGATCTCCGCCCGTACTGTGGTGACCTTCCGCCCGGGCCAGAAACTGAAGGAACGCGTGGAAGCCTATTCCGGAGCTGAGCATGCTTGACCCCGGCAGCAATCGCGAACTCCCGCCGATCCCGGCCAAGCGCTACTTCACCATCGGTGAGGTGAGCGAGCTGTGCGACGTCAAGCCGCACGTGCTGCGCTATTGGGAAACCGAGTTCCCGATGCTCAATCCGGTCAAGCGCCGCGGCAACCGTCGCTACTACCAGCGCCACGAGGTGCTGATGGTGCGCCAGATCCGCGGCCTGCTGTACGAGCAGGGCTACACCATCGGTGGCGCGCGCCTGCGCCTGGAAGGCGAAACTGCGAAGGACGAGTCCGCGCTGAGTTCGCAGATCATCCGCCAGGTGCGGATGGAGCTGGAAGAAGTCCTGCAGCTGCTGCGGCGCTGAGTTCCGGCCGCCGCCGCGGTGGCCGCGGCGAGGTTCCACCGTTATACTTGCCGCCCGCTCGCAAGGGCGGCACACGCAATACGTCGGGGCGTAGCGCAGCCTGGTAGCGCATCTGCCTGGGGGGCAGAGGGTCGTCGGTTCGAATCCGGCCGTCCCGACCATCTTGCGAATCTTGTGTTCTTCCACGCGCGAATCCGCGCCGCACGCCGCACCGGCGGGAAGGGAAGAACCCAATCACGATCGAAGCGAAGATCGCCGCCACGTTGCGGCGCTTGGCGCTCCTGTGCGTCGCTGCCCTTGATCGCGCGTCTGTTGGCCGAACGCCGCTCAGAGACGGACGTCTCCCAATAGCGTGTTCGCTTCCCGGCCTTCACGCGCATGGCGCGTTGGCGAGACTGCGCGCACGGTGATGACGCTGCCGAAGGATCGGCGTGAGCAACACGCGCGCATCGCCTCCGCACTGCACGATGCCAAGCGCCGCGCTCGTCGCGCGGCAGCGTCTCAGCCTGTCGCACCGTCAGTGTCGTCTCTTCACACCATCCGGCTGAGCTCGCTTCGCGACGCGCCGAAATGCCTGCTTTCACGCGCGTCGAATCCCGAAATTTCGCGCAACGAGTGCACGTCGCGCGAATCGCTCGATCAGATCACACAGCGAAAATCCCAGTCAGAAACCTGAAGAATTCACCGTGCTGAACCATTCGGCCGCATTTTCTTGAGCTGAACCACAAATACGCAAAGTCGCTTCGCTTGTTCAGCACTGTCACGATCGCGTGACGCTAAGGTGCATTCCAGTCACGAACATGATCGTGACGTGATGACCAAGCGAAGGCAGTGTGAATGCATTCGGTTCTTCGCTTCGTCTCCGTGCTGTTCAGTAATCACTCCCGGAAACGAACGTGAACGATCACCGTGCTTTCAATGCGGCCGCCATGCCGCGCCGCCAATTCTTCCAGAAGACCCTTCTCCTTTCGGTGCCGCCCATCCTCGGCTTCACAGGCATCGGCAAGGTGCTCGCCGCAGGCTCGACGACCGCCCTGACGTGGACCCCGCCGACCCGCGCCCGCGGCACCGCCGTACTGAGCGTGAAGAACTACGGCGCCGTCGGCGACGGCGTGCGTGACGACACCGCGTCGTTCCAGGCGGCGATCAACGCGCTGCCGTCGACCGGTGGCACGGTGCAGGTGCCGGCCGGCACCTATCTGATCGATCCGACCGTCAACGTGCGCCTGCGCAGCAGCATGCACCTGCAGCTGGATCCGAACGCGATCCTCAAGGCCAAGCCGAACGCCGCCGAGCGCGCCTACGTGCTAATGGCGATGCAGGTCAACGACGTCGAGATCTCGGGCGGCCGCATCATCGGCGACCGCGATGCGCACCTGGGCACAACGGGCGAGTGGGGTCACGGCATCATGCTGCGCGGTTCCAACCGCGTGACGGTGCGCGATATCCACATCTCCAACGGCTGGGGCGACGGCATCTCGATCGGTGGCGCCGCGCAGGCGTCCGGCGCGGTCATTCCGTGCAACGACGTGGCGATCCACAACATCGTGTCGACCAACAACCGTCGCCAGGGCCTGACGATCGGCTGCTCGCGCAACGTGAAGGTGTACGACAGCGAGTTCAGCAACTCCAACGGCATCGAGCCGCAGTGCGGCATCGACATCGAGCCGGACATCAACGACCTGCGCACGACCGATACCGTGCACATCCAGAACTGCCTGATCCGCAACAACAAGGGCAACGGCATCCTGGTGTACAAGCGCGTCACCAACGTCACCGTGAAGTCGTGCACGATGGAATACAACGGCGGCTACGGCCTGCTCACGGTGGGCGCGGCGGCCGGCTACATCGCGCAGAACCGCTTCCTGCGCAACACGCTGTGCGGCCTCATGTTCAGTTCGACCACCGACAACTACCAGGCCAGCAGCAACGTGTTCCGCAACAACTACACGAAGATCTTCGGCGTCAGCACCGTCGACAAGCCGCTGGTCACGATGACGGGCATCCTCGCCGGCGCGATGCCGAAGGGCAACGATCCGCACGTGCAGAAGGCCACCGCATCGACCAACATCCGCGTCACAACGAACCAGTACGCGATGTAAGCGATCCTCGTCGAGTCACAACGCTCGAACTTGATCCGCCGCTGTGCAGACAGCGGCGGATTTTTTCTGGCGGCTTATTTCGACGGGGGCGTCGTCTTCTTGCGCGCCTTCTTCGTCGTGTTCAGTGCGACGGCCGAGCGGATGAGTGCCTTCAACGCGGCTTCGTCGATCTCGTCGCCTTCATGCAGGTCGATCGCACGCCGCGTGTTGCCGTCCAGGCTCGAATTGAACAGCCCCGCCGGGTCATCGAGCGACGCGCCCTTCGCGAAGGTCAGCTTGACGTGTTGCCTGTAACTCTCGCCGGTGCAGATGATCCCGCCGTGCGACCACACCGGCACGCCGCGCCATTTCACTTCCTCGACGACGTCCGGGTCGGCCTGGTGGATCAGCTTTCGCACGCGCGCCAGCGTCTTGCCGCGCCAGTCGCCCAGTTGCGCGATGCGTTCGTCGATCAGATGCGAGGCGTCTTCGGTGCCCGCATCCGTGCTGCCGTTTCCGTTGGACTTCTTCATGGTCGATCGCCTGGTCTTGCGTGAGGGGCGGCGTTACATCTTCTCGCCGGGGAGCTTGCTGGCCTGCTTCAGCCACGTCGCGAAGCGCGCTTCGTCGACGGGCTCGTCTTCGTGGATGTCGAGGTAACGCACGTGCGCCATCTTCGACTCGCCCGGCGGCATCGGCTTGAGCGATGCGCCGCGGAAGAACGACACCTTGATGTAGCGCGTGTAGCAGTGCACGCCGAGGAACCAGCCTTCATCGCCGGGCGCACCGTAAAGCGGCGAGTTCCACTTCACGGCCTTGCGCACGCCGGGAATGGTCTTCTCGATGAGTGTGTCGAGGCGACGCCACACGTCGCGTTTCCAGCCGGGCATGGCGTCGATGTACGCCTGCACCGGCGCGTCGCCGTAGCCTTTGGGGATCTGGGGATTGCCGCCTGAAAGCAGCGTCGGCGCTGTCTTCTTCGCGACGGCTTTGGCCGTTTTCGTCGGCGAGGTCTTCTTCGCGGTCGTCGTGCGGGCGACCTTCTTGGAGGCGGGCTGCTTTGCCGCGCCTGCCGCCTTCCTTGGGGTCGTCGTCGTACCGGGCATCACGGCGCGTCCTGTCGATCATCGGGACGACGGGGGTTTCGCGTCGCCCCTGCGGGGTCGCGGCGGAGGATAGCACTGGCTGGAAATGGGCCGCCCGTGAAAGGCGGCTGCCGGATCGATCGGGCTACGCCATCAGGGCGCGTGGCCGAAACACGCCGCTCAGGAAAGCGCCAGCGCCTCTCTCCCAGCGAAGGCGCTTTCCCGAGCCGGCTCGTCGGCGAAAGCTCCAATGACGAACGGGGCGTTGCAGGCGTAGCCCTGCAGGATGCCTTCGCGGTTCACGACGTCGAAACCGACGGCGAGGCGTTCCTGCCACAACGCATTTCGTTCTGCCGACTTCTCCATCTCCTGCCCCTCAAGCGGTCAAGGGGCGCAATCTCCGCGATGCACGGTGAGGAGGCAGTGAAGTCGGCGCCCCATGCATGCCGATCACGCCGGAGGCTCAGACAGGTTGGGATCGTTCGACGACACGCGATGGCATGTGCGCGTGTGCGGGATCGGAGGACGCCTTACTCCAGCGCCTCGTCATCCAGCCCCGGCGGAACCTCGCCCGGCAGTCGCAGTTCGAACGTCGAGCCTTCGCCCGCGCCCGCGCTGTAGGCGGTGAGGGTGCCGCCGTGCAGGCGCGTGAGGCTGCGTGCCAGCGCCAGTCCGATGCCCAGGCCGCCTTCGTGCCGCTCCGGCGTGGACTCGGCCTGCGCGAACAGCTCGAACACCCGCGACAGCAGTTCGGGTTCGATGCCGACGCCGTTGTCGCGAACGCGCAGCAGCACATCGCTGGCCTGGCGTTCGATCTCCAGCGCGACCGTGCCGTTGGGCGGCGTGTACTTGGCGGCGTTGTTCAGCAGGTTCGAGAGGATCTGCGTCAGGCGCGAACGGTCGGCCCACAGCTCCACGCCGTGGGTGCGGTCGGCGAGGCTGAAGCGGTGGCCGCGACGCGTCATCAGCGGCATCGTCTGTTCGATCGCCGCATCGACGATCTCCGACAGCCGCACCCGACGACGCTTGAGCGAGGTGAGCCCGCGCGTCACGCGCGAGACGTCCATCAGGTCCTCCACCAGGTTGCCCATGTGGATGGCCTGGCGATCGATGATCTCGCTGGCCTGCAGCACGTTCTGCACGCTGTCGGGCGCCATCTTCAGCAACTGCGCGGCCGTGGCGATGGGCGCGAGCGGATTGCGCAGCTCGTGCGCGAGCATCGCCAGGAAGTGGTCCTTCTGGCGATCCGCCGAACGCAGCGCATCCTGGCTGCGCTCGAGCATTTCCTGCACGCGCTTCTGGTCCTGGATGTCCGTGCAGGTGCCCATCCACCGCACGATCAAACCCGACGCGTCGCGCATCGGCAACGCACGGCCGAGCACCCAGCGGTATTCGCCGGTGTGGAAGCGCATGCGGTATTCGATGTCGTACGGCTCACCGGTGGCAAGGCTGCGACGCCACAACGCCCAGGCGCGATCGCGATCGTCCGGGTGCAGCGGTTCGTCCCACTCGTGACCGCGCGTGGCGCCTTCAGGCAAGCCGGTGAAGTCGTACCAGCGCTGGTTGCAGTAATCGATCTCGCCATTGCCACGCGCCGACCAGACCATCTGCGGGACGAGGTTGGCGATGGTGCGGAAACGCCCCTCGCTCTCGCGCAGGGCCGACAACGCGGCCTCGCGACCGGTAACGTCGGCGCCCTGCACGAAGATGCCTTCGATGCGGCCGTGCGAATCGCGCACCGGCTGGTAGATGAAGTCGACGAAGAGCGTGCGCTCCTCCCCGCCGGTGTCCCGCAGGATCACCGGCATGCCGCGGCCGACGAAGGGGTTTCCGGTTTCGCGCACCTGGTCGAGCAGTTCGAAGAAGCCCTGCTCCCTCAGCTCCGGCAACACTTCGCGCAGCGGAACGCCGATGAAATCGCGGCGGCCGATCAATCGTTCGTACGCTTCGTTGGCCAGGTCGAATACGTTGTCAGGTCCGCGCAGCACGGCCATGAAGCCCGGCGCCTGTTCGAACAAGTCGGTGAGGAAGGCCTGCCGCGCCGACAGCCGCGCGTTGTCGCGCTGCACCGCCGCCGCGCGCGAGAGCACGCCTTCGGACATCTGCTCGGCGGTAAGCCCGGTGGCTTCGCGCGCGCGGCGTACTTCCTCGCGCAGGCGATGCACTTCGGTGACGTCGGTGGTGTGCTGCATCACCGCCACGACATTGCCGTCGTCGTCGCGCAATGGCGTGTGCGTCGCGCTCCAGTAGCGGACATCGACGATGCGGCCTTCGGGCGTGTCGGATTCGATCGCATACGGAATCAGCGCGAGCACGTCGCGCTCGCCGGTGGCGAACGCGCGTTCGAGCGAGGCGCGCAACACGTCGGCCTGCGGGCTGCCATCGTCGTTGGTGGCGCCCGGAAAGACGTCGAACAGCGCGCGCCCGAGCAGCTGCACGCGCGACAGCCCCGTCAGCAGTTCGTAGGCGTGGTTCGCCTCGACGAAGCGCATCTGCCGGTCCAGCACCATGTACGCGTTCGGCGAGTGCTGGAAGAGGCGATCGAACTGGATGGACACGAGGTGCTCCCTGGGCTGGCGCCAAGTATCCACTACCTGTGTGCAGAGGCGTGGCACGGCTAGGATGGCCCGATGGATCCGACCGCCGCGCGCCTGATCGACGAACTGCAACTCTCGCCGCATCCCGAGGGCGGGCACTACCGGCGCGTGTACGCCTCGTCGATCTCCGTCGAGCACGGCGGCCACCTGCGCCCGGCGCTGACGGCGATCCAGTTCCTGCTCGCGCATGGCGAAGCGAGCCGCTGGCACCGCATCGATGCCGACGAAACCTGGCACTGGCAGGACGGCGGGCCGATGGAGCTACAGGAGTTCGACGTCGCGACCGGCGAGCTGGTGACCGTGCGGCTGGACAGCGCCGCGCGTGGCGGCCCGGCGATGCACGTCGTGCGCGCGGGGCGCTGGCAGGCGGCGCGGCCCTTGGCGGCGTACACGCTGGTCGCCTGCACGGTGGCGCCGGGGTTCGTGTGGGAGGGCTTCGCGATGCTCGATCCGGCCAGCGGGATCGCCGACGCGCTGCGCCGTGCCGGCGCGTGGTCACCGGACTGAGCGGAACTCGCGCACGCGCCTGAAGGTCCCAAGCCAGGCAAGCGCACCACGTCGTTCAGCCAGGCGCGTCCCGTCGCGCCATTCGGACAAGGAATTCAGATGCGTCGTAGAAACGTCAGCTGGCTTTTGGGAATGCTTGTGTCGGTGGCCGCCGTCGGCATCGCCTCAGCGCAAACCGCGCCTTCGTCATCCGACGACACATTGCCGCCAATCCGCGATCTCGCTCCGCTCGTGGTCAGCGGCATCCAGCCGGGTCCCGGCTTGTGGAAGGTGCGCAAGGGCGACCACACGCTATGGGTGCTCGGCACCGTGTCGCCGCTGCCGCGCCGCATGGAGTGGGAATCGCGCGAGGTCGAGCTGGTGCTGTCGAACTCTCAGGAACTGATCGAACCGCCCGGCGTGCACATCGACGCCGACCTGGGGTTCTTCGGGAAGCTCGCGCTCGCGCCGAAGGCGTTCGGAGCACGCAAGAATCCCGATGGGCAGACGCTGCAGGACGTCGTGCCGCCGGACATGTACGCGCGATGGCTGGTGCTCAAGGGCAAGTACATGGGAAGCGACCGCGGCGTGGAAACGTATCGTCCGATCCTCGCCGCGATGGAGCTGTACCAGGAGGCCATCGAGGACGTCGGGCTGAAGCAGGGCGGGGTGGTGTGGCCGGTCGTCGAGAAGATCGCGAAGCGCCACAAGGTGCCGCGCACCGAAACGACGGTGAAGGTGATGATCGAAGACCCCAAGGTCGCGCTGAAGGAACTGCGCAGCGCGCGGCTGGAAGACCTCGACTGCTTCGCCAAGACGCTGCAGCGGCTGGAATCGGACCTGGGCACGATGCGCGAGCGCGCCAACGCGTGGGCGGTCGGCGACCTGGCATCGCTCAAGGCGTTGCCCTATACCGACCAGAACGAGGCCTGCCTGCGCGCCGCCGCGCAATCGGACGTGCTGCGCAAGCGCACGAGCGACATCGAGGCGCAGGTCGCCACGCGCTGGCTGGGCGCGGCCGAAGCGGCGCTGGCGAAGAACACGAACACCTTCGCCGTGCTGCCGATGCGCGAGGTGCTGCGGCCGGACGGCTTCGTGGCGCGATTGAAGGCGAAGGGCTACGCGGTGGAGGAACCGCAGCCGCCCGGGGCGCAGGACGTTCCGGCGGCAGCAACGCAGACGCCCTAAAGTGCGGCAATTCCCGGCGCGCGCTGCCGTAAACGACCCTTCTCCCGCTTGCGGGAGAAGGTGCCGGCAGGCGGATGAGGGCCAAGGTAAGCGAAGCGCCGCGGCGTCGTACGCCCTCACCCCAACCCCTCTCCCGCAGGCGGGAGAGGGGCTCGAAAACGGAAGGTCTTACGCCAGGACTTCGCGCGGCTGTTGTAGCCACGGCAACCCAAGCGCACCCGGGTATCTTCGAAAAGGCGGGCCCTCAGCCCGCCGCGCTCACCGCCACATTCGGTCGACCCAGCTCCGGCCAGCGCTTCAGCACCGACGCGCGAATTCCCGCGACGTCGAGGCCCGCTTCGGCCAGCAGTTGTTCGCGGCTGGCATGGTGCTGGAAGGCGTCCGGCAGGCCCAGATGCAGGATCGGCAGCGTGATGCCTTCGGCGGCCAGCAGTTCCGCCACGCCGGAACCCGCACCGCCCGCGACGACGTTGTCCTCGATCGTCACGAAGCCGGCGTGCGAACGCGCGAGTTCGAGCACGAGCGCGCGGTCCAGCGGCTTCACGAAGCGCATGTTCACCACGGTAAGGCCCAGCTCGGCACCGACTGCCTCTGCCGCGGCGGTGACCGCACCGAACGCCAGCAGCGCCAGCTTGGAGCCGTCGCGACGCACTTCCGCGCGACCGATCGGCAGCGTGTCCAGCGTGGGCAGCACGGCGACGCCGGGGCCGGTGCCGCGCGGATAACGCACGGCCGCCGGACCTTCGTAGTGGTAGCCGGTACTCAGCATCTGCCGGCATTCGTTCTCGTCGGCCGGCGCCATCACCACCATGTTCGGCACGCAGCGCAGGTAGCTCAGATCCAGGTTGCCGCCGTGCGTCGCGCCGTCCGGGCCCGACCACGCCGCCGCGGTCGATCGCGAACAGCACGTCGAGGTTCTGGATCGCCACGTCGTGCACGAGCTGGTCGTAGCCGCGCTGCAGGAACGTGGAATAGATGGCGACCACCGGTTTCGCGCCTTCGCACGCCATGCCGGCGGCGAGCGTCACCGCGTGCTGCTCGGCGATGGCGACGTCGAAATAGCGCTGCGGGTATTCGCGGCTGAAACGCACCAGGCCGGAGCCTTCGCGCATCGCCGGCGTGATGCCCTGCAGGCGCGGTTCGGCCGCGGCCATGTCGCACAGCCAGTCGCCGAAGACGTCGGTGTACGTCGGCTTCTTCGCGCCCGGCTTGCTGATCAGGCCCTTCTCGGGATCGAACGGACCGACGGCGTGGTAGCCGATCTGGTCGCCCTCGGCGAGTTCGTAGCCCTTGCCCTTGGTCGTGATGATGTGGAGCAGCTGCGGGCCCTTCAGGCCCTTGAGCGTCTTCAGCGCGGAGAGCAGGGCGGGCAGGTCGTGGCCGTCGATCGGGCCGGTGTAGTGGAAGCCCATTTCCTCGAACAGCGTGGACGGCACGAACATGCCCTTCCAGTGTTCTTCCCAGCGCTTGACGAACTTCGCCGCCGGCTTGTTCTTGTCGCCGAGCAGGCGCTTGCCGCCTTCGCGGATCGCGTTGAGCGTGCGGCTGCCGGTGAGGCGCCCGAGCATCTGCGTGAGGCCGCCGACGTTCTCGGAGATCGACATCTGGTTGTCGTTGAGGATCACCAGCAGGTTCGGCTCCGGATCCATGCCGCCGCCGTGGTTCAGCGCCTCGAACGCCATGCCGGCGGTCATCGCACCGTCGCCGATCACCGCCACGACCTTGCGGTCGTCGCCCAGCTGCTGCAGCGCGATCGCCATGCCGAGCGCGGCCGAGATCGACGTGGACGAATGGCCGACGCCGAAGGTGTCGTATTCGCTTTCCTCGCGCTTGGGGAACGGCGCGACGCCGTCGGCCTGCTTGACGGTGTGGATGATGTCGCGGCGGCCGGTCAGAATCTTGTGCGGGTACGTCTGGTGGCCGACGTCCCACACCAGGCGGTCCACCGGCGTCTCGTACAGCCAGTGCAGCGCGACGGTCAATTCGATCACGCCCAGGCCCGCGCCGAAGTGGCCGCCGACGAGGGCGACCTGTTCGATCAGGTAAGCGCGCAGTTCGTCGGCGATCGCGGACAGTTCCTCTTCGGGGAACTGGCGCAGGTCGGCGGGGACCTGGATTCGGGACAGGCGCGGATAACGTTGCGGGTCGATCATCACGACGGGGTCAGGCGACAAGTTCTCCATTGTCCCGCCGTCGTCCGGGGCGGGCAAGGATCGACCCCGATCGCTTCACGACGCCCTGTTCAGTCGCCGGCGCGAACGACCCCGGCGAAGCGCGCTGGAATCAGCGACCGCGCAGGCGTCCGAACAGGCCGCTGCCGGCCTTGCCCGGATCGACCGGCTCGGGTTCGCGCTCGACCTCGGCGAAACCGGTGGCGAGATTGGCGTTGATGAAATCGGCCACTTCAGCCTGCGTGACGCCGCTGGCTTCGGCGATTTCCGACACCAGCGACGGGCCCTTCATCATCACCGTGGCGATGCGGAAGTGCTTGGGATATTCGCGCTCGGTCTGCGGCCACTTCACCATCAGGTAGCGGCGTGCCGGATCGTGTTCCGACGCCAGCGACCCCTTTCCGGCGAGCAGGTTGCCGAACCACACCAATCGCGACAGCGGCATCGCAGCGCCAAGCCGCGCGCTTTCGCTGGCCCAGGTCGCCGCGTCGACGGGCACGAATTCGCTCGAATCCAGCTTGCCTTCGAAATGCGGGGCCAACGGCTTGAGCGCCGCCGGCCCGTGGTAGACGCGCTGATCCACATCGATCAGCAGGCCATCGGTCGCACTGCGGAGGCGCACGCGGCCCTTCAGGCGGTCGTTGGCGATCCAGTCCAGCAGCGAACCTTCGACGATCGACGACGCCGGACGTGCGGCGACCGGCTCGGCAGCGGCGGGCGTTTCGACAGGCGCTTCGGCGACGGGCTTTTCGACGACGCGTGCGGCTGCGACCGGCGCGGGTGCCGGAGTCGGGACGGGCGCAGGTTCCGGTGCCGGCGCGGGCGTCGCAGCCACCGGCGTGGGCGTGGGCGCGACAGGCGCAGGCGCAACGGGGGCCGGAGCCGGCTTCGGTTCCGGCGCGGCGGGTGCTTCGATCGTCACGCCGGCCTGCGTGGCGATCTCTCGGAGCAGGTTGGCGACGGTGTTCGCGTCGAACGGCTGGCCCAGGCGGAAATCGGCCTGAGTGCGCTGCGCGGCGGTCAGCGCGACCACGCTCTTGCCGGCGGCGTGCAGTCGCAGCCAGCTCATCGGGCCGTACATGCTGTCCATGTCGACGATGACGTATTCGGCGTCGGCGTCGGGCACGAGGCTCCACGCATTGCCCATGCGGCTGTTGGCCGCCTGTATGGCCGCCTGCAGGGCGGACTCCGTGTTCGGGTCCATGCCGGTCAGGCCGAGGGTCAGGCGCATCGTGAATCCGTCGTGAATTTGCAATGGATGGCGAGTGTCGTGGACGCCCTGACGGTCGTCAACGCGCGCAGAGCGTCGCATCTGAACGTTTTATGTCAGCCGCCCCGTTGCCGGAAGCGCGACCCCGTCAAAACGCCAACGCCATCACGCGCTGGATCCCGTCTTCGCGGATTCATGCCTGCATGCGCGCGTTCTTCGGGAGATGGCTCCGGAGGAAGGCCATCTGGTCGGCGAGGATGTTGCGGTTGGACAGGATCAGGTGCTCGACCCAACTCGGCCGGTACGGCACGGCGAGCAGCGGCATGCCCGCCTGCTGCGGCGTGCGGTTGCCCTTTCGCGAATTGCAGTGGAAGCAGGCGGCGACCACGTTTTCCCAGAGATCGCGCCCGCCCTTGGAAACGGGAATGACGTGATCGCGCGTGAGGTGCGGGCGGCTGAAGTCGTGGCCGCAGTACATGCACAGGTAGCCGTCGCGGGCGAACAACGCGGCGTTGGTCAGCGCGGGCGTGGGATCGAGTGCGTGGGCGCGCGCGTGGCTGCGCGCGGCGACGATCGGATGCAGTTCGATCACGCTCTGCTCGCCGGTGAAGCGGCTGATGCCGCCGTGCACCTGCAGGCAGGGATCGCCCAGCGTCCAGGCGACCGCACCGCGTACATAAAGACAGGTCGCGTCCTGCCAGCTCATCCAGTCGAGGACGCGGCCGTGCGCATCCAGCGAAAGCAATCGGACCGAATTCAGTCGGTCTATCGCGCCGCGAGGCACGAAGGGAGCGGACACCGGATCCAGATCGGTTCCAGTTCGGACCAGGCGCAGATTCGCTCTATCGGTCTCCATTGGGAAACCAGCTTATACGCCATTGTTTACGTTTTGTGTACATGCGACCTGCGCGGTTTGTTATCGCGCAGGTCGCATTTGGCTCAAACCGCCTCGACGGCCAGCTCCGGCAGCCCGGCCACGCCGCTTTCGATCGCCGCCGAATGCGTCAGCGTGCGCGGCAGGATGCGTGCGAAATAGAAGCGTGCCGTCGCGCGCTTGTCGTCCTTGAAGGCCTGCGGGTGCGTCGACGCATCGGCCGTCGCCACGCTGCGCGCCCACCAATAGGCGAGCACCGCGTAGCCGGAGTACATCAGGTAATCGAACGACGCCGCGCCGATTTCGTCGGCGTTGCCGGCCGCGCGCTGGCCGATCTGCATCGTCAGCTGCTGCCAGCGCGTGGCGGTTTCGCGCAGCGGGCCCACGAACTCGGCCAGCGATTCGTTGCCCGCATTCTCTTCGCAGAACGCGTGCACGCGGGCGAGGAACGCCTTCAAACCCGCGCCCTTCATCGCGAGGATCTTGCGGCCCAGCAGGTCAAGCGCCTGGATACCGGTGGTGCCTTCGTACAATGTGGTGATGCGGGCATCGCGCGCGAGCTGCTCCATGCCGTGCTCGGCGATGTAGCCGTGGCCACCGAAGCACTGCAGCGCGTTGTACGTGCATTCCACGCCCCACTCGGTGAGGCAGGCCTTGACGATCGGCGTGAGGAAACCCGCCTGTGCATCGGCCAGTTCGCGTTCGGCGGCGTCACTCGAATTCGCCGCGATGTCGCCCTGCATCGCCGCGTCGTAACCCATCAGGCGGCCGCCTTCGATCAGCGCCTTGCAGGTCAGCAGCATGCGGCGCACGTCGGGATGCACGATGATCGGATCGGCCGGCTTGTCGGGGAACTTCGCGCCGGACAGCGCGCGCATCTGCAGGCGTTCGCGCGAATAGCGCAGCGCGTTCTGCAGCGCGCGTTCCGACAGACCCAGGCCCTGCAGGCCGACGCCAAGACGCGCGGAATTCATCATGGTGAACATCCCCATGAGCCCCTTGTGCGGCGCGCCCACCAGATAGCCCTGCGCACCATCGAAGTTCATCACGCACGTGGCCGAACCGTGGATGCCCATCTTGTGTTCGAGGCTGCCGCAGCGCACGGCGTTGCGCTCGCCGGTCGAGCCATCCTGCGCCACGCGTTCACGCGGCACGACGAACAGCGAAATGCCCTTGCTGCCAGCCGGCGCATCGGGAAGGCGCGCCAGCACCAGGTGCACGATGTTGTCGGTGAAATCGTGCTCGCCGGCGGTGATGAAGATCTTCGTGCCCGTGATCGAATAGCTGCCGTCGCCGTTGGGCTCCGCGCGCGTCTTCAGCAGGCCGAGGTCGCTGCCGCAATGCGGTTCGGTCAGGCACATCGTGCCGGTCCAGCGGCCTTCGACCAGCGGCTTGAGGAACGCTTCCTGCTGCCAGGTCTCGCCGTGATGCAGCAGCGCTTCGATCGCGCCGTGCGAGAGCAACGGGAAGTTGCCCCACGCGAGATTCGCCGCGTCGATCATTTCCTTCAGCGGCACGCCGACCAGTTGCGGCAGGCCCTGTCCGCCGAACTCCACCGGCGAGGTCAGGCCCGCCCAGCCGCCATCGACGAATTGTGCGTACGCCTGACGGAAACCGCTGGGCGTGGTCACTGCACCGGTGGACACGTCGAGCTTGCAGCCTTCGCGATCGCCCACTGGATTGAGCGGTGCGAGGACCGTCTCGGTGAAGCGACCGGCTTCGTCGAGCACGGCATCGAGCACGTCGCGCGTGGCGTCGGTGAAACCCAGGCGCTGGAACTGCGCTTCGGCGTCGAGGACATCGAACAGCGCGAAGCGCATGTCGGCGAGGGGGGCTTTGTAGCTGCTCATGAAGGATTCCGTGCGTGACGCGCGCTGCGGCGGTCGATAAGAAAGAAGGGCGGGGCGATCAGCGCAGGACGCCGGGCAGGCCCGGTGCGGGGCTCAGGACGCCGTTGCGATCGAGGTCGAAGCTGCGCTGCTTGCCTTCGTCCGGCGTGGCGTCGATGCGCCCGCTGAGCGAGTACGCCAGGCTGCGGCCGGAAGCCAGCGCGTCGGCCGCGGCGAACTTGCCGGCGGCGTCGGGCATCACGGTGACGGTGATGACGTCGGCCGACTCCGGTCCGATCGTCAGGTTCGGCTGCGCGCGCAGCCGGCCGGTTTCGGCATCGGCAACCTCGACGGCCAGGTCGACGTTCTCGAACCGCATCGGGATGCTGCTGAAATTCTCTATCCGCAGTTCCGCCGACCAGCTGCCGTCGGCGCGGACGGTAAGTTGCTGGATACGCGCGGACGGCTCGGAGACGCGGCGGACGGGTCCACTGGAACAACTGGCTAGCAACAGCGCAAGCAAGGCCAGTGCGGTCCAACGTGTCCAGTGCATCGCCTTCATGCCGCCGCTCCGAATGATGGGACGGCGAGCATACTACGGCGCACGGTAGGGGCTGCCAGCGTCTGGCAACGGTGAAATGCCGGCTAGCGTTGTCGAGCGTGAAAAGGCGTTCGGCGACCGAACGCAGGCTAATCGAAACGTGCCGTCAGGTGGCGGCGGCAGGCGCGATGACCTGGGCGATCAATGCCAGCGCGGCGACCGTGGTCCAGACCACGACGTACCGCAGGGCCGCGCGGCGCGCGCGCTTGCGACGGTAGTCCCGATGCGAGTCGGACACGTTGGGGTTGACGGCGCCGTTGGCATACGAGTCCCGCGAGGAACCGCTGGCGTAAGTCGATCCCACCCTGAGCCCCTTGGACGCGCGTCCGATGTCGTGCGGAAAAGAAGAAGCGCCCCGGCCCAGCAAGCTCACCCGCTCACGGTGACGGCCTGATTCCATTGCTGAGCAGCATCCTTGCTTGCGCATTGACCGGGCTGCCGGGGCGGATGCCAGAATCGCGCCTGAACCAGCCGTGATGCCATCGGGTAATCGCGCTTTTAGGGGTAAGACTTTTCCTACCCTTCGCCCCGCGCGCCAAGTCGGCGGCGAGCGCCTTTTCCCTTTTGGAAGAGATGGTTGGGTGATGGGGCGGTCGGCATTCGGCCATGCCCAAAGTTGCGCTGAGGATGCATTTCTGACGGCGGACGCCTATATCGGCAAAGGCAAGCCGCGATGGCCCAGATCCGTCCCGCGCACTGCTTTGCATCCGAGGACGCACTGAGAATTCTCGCGTCGATTGCGCTCATACGAAAGTTGTTGCGCATGAGTCGAAATCGATGGGCATCAAAACAAAAACCCCGCGAAGTTGCCTTCTCAGGGTCTTGAATTCGAATGGTGGCCGGGGAGGGAATCGAACCCCCGACACGGGGATTTTCAATCCCCTGCTCTACCAACTGAGCTACCCGGCCATTCCGCAACGGGCAGGCCGTGCGAGAAGCGGAATGATACGGACGGGCGGCGGAGTGCGCAAGCCGGATATGCGCTGAACGGGTCGGGCCGGGGCGTCTGGCGCGTGCTTGCGGCGGGTGCATGATGGGCCGACAGTCCATGCCGCAGCCGTGCGGGCTGCAAGGAAATCCCATGAAAGCGCTTGTTTTCGCGGTTCTTTCCACCCTGGCCTTCAGCGCGTGCGCGGCCGATGCGCGCGTCAGCGACGCCGATCGCCTCGCGCTCTATCGCGCCAATGCGGGACAGCCCGTCGCGAACTTCCAGTACTTCGGACGGCTCGATGGCTGGACACCGCTGGGCGATTCCGCGCTCGCCGTATGGACGAAGCCGAGCACGGCTTACCTGATCGAACTGAAGGGCACCTGCCAGGATCTCGACTTCGCCAACGCCATTACCGTCACCAACCAGTCCGGCCGCGTGTACGCGAACTTCGACAAGGTCATCGTCCTCGGCCCGGGGATGAACCAGATGCCGTGCTGGATCAAGGAAATGCGCCCGATCGACGTCAAGGCGCTCAAGGCCGCCGAGCAGGAAAAGCGCCAGGCGCAGACGGCCGAGCGCGAGAAGACGACCTAGCTTTCGCCCGAACCTTCGGGCACGTAGCCGGCAGGCTTGGCCGCGTCGCCGCCGAAGAGGAACTTCTGCATCTCGCCTTCGAGGAAGGCGCGGTGCTCCGGGTTCATCGGCGAGAGGCGGTTTTCGTTGATGAGCATCGTCTGGTGCGCGAGCCACGCCGCCCATGCGGCCTTGCCGATGTGGGCGAACACGCGCTTGCCCAGTTCGCCGGGCCATGGGACGAAGTCCAGGCCTTCGGTTTCGCGCTTCTCGTATTCGCAGTAGACGGTACGGGGCATGTCAGGTGCCTTGATTCGTTAGCAGTTTGCGGATCGGCGCCGGAATGCCGAGCGAAGTCAGTTCGTCGCGCGCGACCCAGCGCAGGTCGTCATTGTCGCCGATGCGCGCACGCGATTCGGCACGCACGCGCAGCGGCTGCAATTGCAGCTTGTAGTGGCTGAAAGCATGGTCGATCGGCGACAACGCCTCCGCGCCGGCGTAATCGCCGGAAAGGTGTTCGTCGAACCACTGGCGCGCCGCATCCGCGTCATCGGCCTGGGGCAGCGTCCACAACGATGCCCAGATGCCGCTCGGTGGGCGGCGCAGCATCAGGATGCGGCCCTGCGCGTCTTCGGCCCACAGGACGTAAGCGTATTTCTGCGGCGGCGTCTTGCCGGGCTTGGGCGTCGGCAGTTCGGCCACGCGGCCTTCGCGACGCGCGATGCATTCGTCCTGCAGCGGACACAGCACGCAAGCCGGGTCGCTGCGCGTGCAGAGCGTTGCGCCCAGGTCCATCTGCGCCTGCGTGTAGTCGGCCAGTCGCGTGTCCGGCAATTGCGGGCTGGCGACGTGCGCATCGACCAGCGCCCACAGCTTTTTCTCGACTGCCGGAAGGCCGGGATAGCCCTCGACGCCGTGGTAACGACTTATCACACGCTTGACGTTGCCATCGAGGATCGCGTGCCGGTCGTTCCATGCCTGCGATGCGATCGCCGCTGCCGTGCTGCGACCCACGCCGGGCAGCGCGGTAAGTGCATCCACATCGCGCGGCAGCTCGCCGCCATGCAGTTCGACGCAACGCTTCGCCGCCGCATGCAGGTTGCGGGCACGCGCGTAGTAGCCGAGACCCGACCAGAGCGCGAGCACGTCGTCGAGCGGCGCCGCGGCGAGATCGCGCAGCGTCGGCAACGCCTCGACGAAGCGCTGGAAATACGGTGCGGCGGTTTTCACCTGCGTCTGCTGCAGCATGATCTCCGACAACCACACGCGGTACGGTGTGCGCGGATGCTGCCAGGGCAGGTCGTGGCGGCCGCTGACGTCGAACCAGGCGAGCAGGCGGGCGGCGAAGTCTTTGGTATTTCGTTCGGTCATGGCGTTGCGTCTTCGCCGAACTCGACTTCCACGCCTTCCAGCGTGGCACCGGCGATCTCGAGCTTCGGGGTGCTCAGGTGTCCCTTCAATGGTGGCAGCGGCGACGCGCGATCGAACGTGTCGATCCAGCTCAGGATCGCGGGCAGGCGGAATTCGCCGTCGAAATCCGTCGTGTCGCGCCGCAGTTTCAGCGCGGTGCGGGAAGACAGATCCGCGCGCCCGCGATAGTCGAGCGCGAAGGGCAGGGGCGAGGTGGATTCGCCCAGCGGCGACGGCAGCGCCGGCCAGGCGCGCGGCCACGACGACAGCGTGCCGTCGAGCTGCAGGTTCAGCGAATCGCCGAACGCGAACGCGCCTGTGCCCTGCAGGTTCGGCACCGCACCGCTGCCGTACACGACCGCACCGAGCGGCGCGATGCGCAGCGTTCCATCGCGCACGCGCAGCGGGCCGGCGAGGCCGTAGGTGAATGCAAGATCGGTCTCGCCATTTCGATACGTCGCATCCGCGCCCACGCGCATGCCGTCGAGGCCGATGCCGTCGGCCCCGTTGTGCAGTCGACCGGAAAGCCGCGTGCGCATCGGCATCGTCCACGGCGGCGAGAGCACGTTGACGTTGCCGACCACGCCAAGTCCCGCTTGCGCCGCCGGGCGCGTCAGCGCGGCGCGCACGTCGAACGGCACGCGCAGTTCGCCGGTGGCGAAGCGACCGAGCAGGCGCGCACGCACCGCGCGATCGGGATGGAACGACGGCACGTCGACGTGGATCTGCTCCACGCGCCAACCATCGCCGGCGACATTGCCACGGACGATGCGCAGGCCGTCGGTCAGCGTCGGCAGGCGCGGTTCCTTCGATGGCGGACGCGTCGCGAGCCAGCGTTGCAAGGCGGGCAGGTCGAGTTGCGGCGCGTCCAGTTCGATGCGGCGCACGGTGAGGTCGGCGCCGCGTGCGCGGATCGTCGACCACGGCAGTTCCAGGCGGATGCGATCGGCGCGCAGAAGCGGCGTGGCATCGCCCGGCTTGCGCGCGACGACACCGCGGATCGTCAACATCGGCGTGCCTCGCAGGCGATACTCGCTGGCGCCACTCGACGTGATTTCCAGTCCGAGCGCGTTGCCGACCTGCGCGAGGATCAGCCGGGCCACGCGTTCGGGCTGGGATATCCAATGCAATGCGAGCGCCAGCATCGCCAGCGCGACCAGCAGCGCCAGCAGCCCGAAGCGGCGCCGGCGCGGTGGGGTTTCGGGCTCCGGCGCGGCCATGCGGTGCCGGCGTCGCGTCAGGCGCCGAGCGATTCGGGCAGCAGCGCGTCGACGAAGGCTTCGGCGTCGAACACGCGCAGGTCTTCCGGACGTTCGCCGATGCCGGCGAAACGGATCGGGATGCCGAACTCGCGCGCGAGCGCGAACACCACGCCGCCCTTCGCCGTGCCGTCCAGCTTGGTCACCACCAGGCCGGTCACGCCGACGGCCGCATGGAACTGGCGCAGCTGCGACAGCGCGTTCTGGCCGGTCGTGCCGTCGATCACCATCAACACCTCATGCGGTGCGGCGGTGTCGAGTTTCTGCAACACGCGCTTGATCTTGCCCAGTTCGGCCATCAGGCCCTGCTGCGTGTGCAGGCGGCCGGCGGTGTCGGCGATCAGCACCTGCGTGCCGCGCGCCTTGGCGGCCTGCAATGCGTCGAACGCGACGGACGCCGCATCGGCGTTCTGCCCCTGCGCGACGACGGGCACGCCGTTGCGATCGCCCCACGCCTGCAACTGCGCGACGGCGGCGGCGCGGAAGGTATCGCCGGCGGCGAGCATCAGAGGACGGTTCTCGTCCTTGAAGCGCTTGGCGAGCTTGCCGATGGTCGTGGTCTTGCCGACGCCGTTGACGCCGACGGTCAGCAGGACGAAAGGCTTGGCGTCGACGTCGATCTGAAGCGGCTGCGCGACCGGCTTGAGCATCGCGACCAGGTCGCTCCGCAGCGCGGCGAGCAGCGCGCCGGCGTCGGCGAACTCGCGCGCCTTCATGCGCTTGCGCAGCGATTCGACCAGCTGCGTGGTCGCGCCCACGCCGACATCGGCGGTGATCAGCGCGGTTTCGATCTCGTCGAGCAGATCGTCGTCCAGGCGCGGATGACGCGAGAACAGCCCGCTGAAGCTGCGCGCGAAGGCCGAACCGCGCAGACGATCGCGCCAGCCGGTCTTGCCCGGTGCGGCCGGTTCGGCGACGGGATGATCGACCGCGATGGGGGCGACGTCGGCCTCGGCGACGACCGCGACCGGCTCGACCTCGAGCGCGGCGGCGATCACTTCGGCGGGAACGGGTTCCGGGGCCGCGGGGCGGGCGGACTCGGCCACCGGCTCGATAGTGCGAGGCGCTTCGGCTTCGACCGCCGCGGGAGCCGGCGTTACTGGAGCCGGTTCGACCTGTCCGACGACATCGCGTTCGACGGTGTCGCTTTCGGCCTGACGCGACGGGAACGCCGCCGCCAGTTCCTCGACGCTGTAGCGTTCCTGCGCGCCACCGGGCTTTGCCGCATCGGTCGGGGACTGGGCTTTCTTGCGACGGAAAATGTCGAACATCGAGGCGGCGTGGGGGAATGCGCGAGAATGCGCACATGCTAGCACCGGCCCCAGCGAGCCCCCGATGAACAAAGCGCCCCGACGCCCGCCCGGCGCGGCCAGCACGTCCGCCAATGCCGGCAAGGTTCGCATCATTGGCGGGCGTTGGCGCGGCACCCGGCTGGGCGTGCCGGACGTCGCGGGCCTGCGGCCGACATCCGATCGCGTGCGCGAAACCTTGTTCAACTGGCTCATGCCGATGCTGCCCGGTGCGCGCGTGCTGGACCTGTTCGCCGGCAGCGGCGCGCTCGGGCTCGAAGCCCTGTCGCGTGGCGCCGCAAGCGCCGTGCTCGTCGAACGCGATCCGACGCTTGCCGCCGCGTTGCGCGCGACGGCCGCGCGCCTGCCCGGCGGCGAGGCCGCGACGGTCGCGCAATCCGACGCACTCACGTGGCTGACCTCGCAGCCGGCGGGCGGCTTCCACCTCGCCTTCGTCGATCCGCCGTTCGCGGCCGGGCTGTGGGATGCGGTGCTTCCCGGCATCGCGCGGGTCGTGAAGCCGGACGGCTGGCTGTACGTCGAAGCCCCGCACGAGGCCGCCTTCGACCTGCCGCCGGACTGGCGTCCGCATCGCGAAGGCCGCACCCGCGAGGTGCGCTACGCGCTCTATCGTCGCTCTCCCGGCGGCCCCGCAACGGCCGCGCCCGCGCCCGGTTCCGCCACTGCTACACTGCCGGCCGCGCCGGCCAGCCCGGATTCCGGCGCCCTTGCCTGACCTTCGAATGACCGCGGCCCGAAACCGAATCGCCGTCTACCCCGGCACCTTCGACCCGATCACCAACGGCCACATCGACCTGGTCGACCGCGCCGCCCCGTTGTTCGAACGCCTGATCATCGGCGTGGCCGAAAGCCCGGCGAAAGGCCCCGCGCTCCCGTTGGCGCTGCGCGTGGAACTGGCGAAGAAGGCCACCGCCCACCACGACAACGTCGAAGTCCGCGGCTTCGACTGCCTGCTGGCGCATTTCGTTGCGCAGGTCGGCGCGGGCGTCCTGCTGCGCGGGCTGCGCGCGGTGTCGGACTTCGAATACGAATTCCAGCTGGCCAGCATGAACCGCCATCTCATCCCGGACGTGGAGACGCTGTTCCTCACCCCCGCGGAACAGTACGGCTTCATTTCCTCGTCGCTTGTGCGCGAGATCTCCCGCCTCGGCGGCGATGTCTCCGGCTTCGTGCCGCCGGCGGTCGACGCCGCGCTCCAGGCGCAGTGGCAACGCGCTCCACGCTGATCCGGCGCCGCCGGAACAGACGCTCCATCACCACCAACACCCGGAACAAACCGAGGGGAACCCGATGAAGACCACCACCCGTTTGCTGTTGATCGCCTGCCTGTCGATGCCGCTGCTGGCCGCCTGCAACAAGCAGGAAGAGAAGACCGAAGCCGTCGCCGAGGCCCCGCTGGCCGCGCCGACCTCCAACGACAGCACGGCGTGGGATACGTACCTGACGAAGGTGGTCACGCAGAAGATCGAAGGCGCGACCAACGTCTACCTGTACACGCTGCCCGATCCGGCCGGCGCCAACTTCCAGGGCGAGTACGACCGCCAGCTGGAGAAGGCGCAGGGCGACGTCGCCCGCGGCGGCGTAGACGGCACGCTGCTGGCGTTCGGCTCGCAGAACTCGGCCAAGTCGGCCGACCTCGCCATCGCGTCGTTCGCCCAGGCCCAGCCGGGCACGATGAAGGGCGTGCGCGTGATGTTCATTGGCGCGCAGGCCGACGCCGATCGCGTCAAGGCCGCCGTCGAGCCGTCGGGCGCCAAGTTCGAGTTCGTCGAAGCCAAGTGACGTTCCGGCCCGCGTCCGCTCGCGGACGGGGGCTTTGCCGAAACGTCACCCCGGCGAAAGCCGGAATCCGGAACGGGCCCGCGAAAGCGGGCCCGTGCTTTTTCGGGGCGCGATGGGACACAGCGTGCCCGCCCGCGAAAAGCCCCGCGCATCCCCTCATGCGACAATGCCCGCATGTCCCTGAAGATCAACGAGCTCTGCGTCAATTGCGACGTCTGCGAACCGGCCTGCCCGAACCAGGCCATCGCGCAGGGCGAGACGATCTACGTGATCGATCCGGCGCGCTGCACCGAATGCGTCGGCCATTTCGACGAACCGCAATGCGTGGTCGTCTGTCCGGTCGAGTGCATCGATCCCGACCCGGACCATCCCGAGACCGAACAACAACTGCTGGCCAAGCTGGCCGGACTGCGACTGGAGAACCCCTGATGCGGAATGCGTTGCGCGTGCTGGCCGGCCGGACCCTGTTGACCGCAAGCCTGTTGTTCCTCGCGACGACATCCCCGCTCCAGGCCGCGCCGAAGACCGCGCCGGCGAAAACTGCCGCGCAGCATCCGCCCGGCGCGGCCATCGCCAGCGCGCACGCGCTCGCGACGGATGCCGGCATGGAGATGATCCGCCAGGGCGGCAACGCCTTCGACGCCGCCGTCGCGGTGTCGGCGATGCTGTCGGTCGTCGAGCCCATCAGTTCCGGCATCGGCGGCGGCGGCTTCTTCCTGCTGCACGACGCGAAGACCGGCAAGGACGTCTTCGTCGACGCGCGCGAGACCGCGCCCGAATCCGCGACGCCGCAGGCCTTCCTCACCAAGGACGGCCAGCTCGACAACGATCGCGCGACCAACGGCCCGTGGTCGGCGGGTATCCCGGGTCTGCCCGCCGCGCTGGTGCACGTGTCGCAGAAGTACGGCCGCCTGCCGCTGAAGACCGCGCTCGCCCCGGCGATCCGCGTCGCGCGCGAGGGCTTCGAGATCTACCCGCGCCTGGAGCGCGGCTACGCCAGCCGTCGCGAAGTGATGGAGCGCTACCGCGGCACGCGCGAGGTGTTCCTCGCCGACGGCACGCCGCCGAAGGCCGGCGAGATCCTCAAGCAGCCGGACCTGGCGAACACGCTGCAGTTGCTCGCCGACAAGGGTTTCGACGGCTTCTACAAGGGCGAAGTGGCGAAGAAGCTGCTGGCCGCGGTGAAGGAAGAAGGCGGCCGCTGGCGCGCGGAGGAACTGAGCGGTTACCGCGTGAAGGAACGCGAACCGCTGCGTCTGAAGTATCGCGGCTGGGACATCACCACCGCGCCGCCGCCGTCGTCGGGCGGCGTGGCGATCGCGCAGATGCTGCAGATGCTTTCGGGCTGGGACCTCAAGACGCTCGATGAAGCCACGCGCACGCATCTCATCGTCGAATCCATGCGCCGCGCCTTCCGCGATCGCACGATTTATCTCGGCGATCCGGATTTCGTGAAGATGCCGCTTGCGCGCCTGATCAGCGCCGATTACGCCGCAGGCCAGCGTTCGAGCATCCATCCGTCGAAGGCGACGCCGAGCGACCTGCTGCCGGGCCAGCCGGCGCCGCTGGAAGACGACGAGACGACGCATTACTCGATCATCGATGGCGACGGGAATCGTGTGTCGACCACGCAGACGGTGAACCTGCTGTACGGCTCGGGCCTGGTCGCGCCCGGCACCGGCGTGCTGCTGAACGACGAGATGGACGACTTCGCACTGCGTCCGGGCACGCCGAACGCGTTCGGCGTGATGGGCTTCGAGGCCAACGCGCCGGCAGCGGGCAAGCGCATGCTCAGCTCGATGACGCCGAGCTTCATCGAGTCGAAGGACGAACTGGCCGTGCTCGGCGCGCCGGGCGGCAGCCGCATCATCACCGAGGTGCTGCTGGGCATCCTCGGTTACGACGACGGCCTGGATGCGCAACAGGTCGCCGCGAAGCCGCGCATCCACCACCAGTGGATGCCCGACGTGATCTCCGCCGAACAGGGCGCGCTGTCGCCCGAAACGGTGAAGGCGCTGGAAGCGATGGGCCACAAGGTCAACGCTGGCGAGAAGCCCTGGGGCAACCTGCAGACGGTGTCGTGGGACAAGCGCGTCAACACGCTGGAAGGCGGCACCGATCCGCGCAATCCGGTGGGCAAGGCGGACGTGCTGGTGAAGTGACGCTTTCGCCGGGTGGCGCCGCGTCTGTGGCGGAGTGTCATCCGGCGAAGGTTGTGATCCGGGCTGGCGACGTCTGGCGCTCGCTGCAAAGCCACCCAATAAAGCGACAGCGCTGCTTGTTGTTGCACTGGCGATCCGATGCTTCCCCTTCGTTGCCCCTCACCCCAACCCCTCTCCCGGCGGGAGAGGGGCTAGAGCGCAGGTTCCATTCGAATTCAACGCCGCCAGCGCTAAAATCGACCCGTCTGACGCAACGGTGACGCCATGAAACTCTGGTCCATCCTCGGCAACAGCCAGAAGCTCGACGGCGGTGCGATGTTCGGCAACGCGCCGCGTGCGATGTGGGCGCGTTGGGCGTCGCCGGACGACGAGAACCGCATCGATCTCGCATGCCGCGCGCTGCTCGCCTCGCCGCTCAACGGCAAGACCGTGCTGTTCGAGACCGGCATCGGTGCATTCTTCGAACCGAAGCTGCGCGAACGCTACGGCGTGGTGGAAGACCGCCACGTGCTGGTCGACTCGCTGGCCGCGGCGGGCTTCAAGCCGGAGGACATCGATGTCGTCGTCCTCTCGCACCTGCATTTCGACCACGCCGGCGGGCTGCTCGCGCCGTGGAGCGAAGGCCAGTCGCCGGCGCTGCTGTTCCCGAACGCGACCTACATCGTCGGTCGCCGACATTACGAACGCGCGCTGGAACCACACGCGCGCGACCGCGCCAGCTTCATTCCCGAGCTGCCCGCGCTGCTGGAAGCCACCGGCCGGCTGGAACTGGTCGACGGCGAATACTCGAACGCGCTCGGCGATACCGTGCGTTTCCACTACAGCGACGGCCACACGCCGGGGCTGATGCTGGCCGAAATCGTCGGCCCCGACCGCGTGGACGGCGAGACGCACGGCGGTGTGGTGTTCTGCGCCGATCTCATCCCGGGCCGCCCGTGGGTGCACGTGCCGATCACGATGGGGTACGACCGCAACGCCGAGCTTCTCATCGACGAGAAGAAGGCGTTCCTCGCCGACAAGCTGCGTCGCAACGTGCATCTGTTCTTCACCCACGATCCGCAGTGCGCGCTCGCGCAGGTCGTGCGCGACGAGAAGGGCAAGTTCGGCACCGCGCACGAAGTGCCGGCGCTGCACGCGAGGGCGCTGGCGGCATGAGGTTGATGGGGGCGGCGTTCGCGCTGTCGTGCGTCTGCGCGCTCGCCGTTGGCGTCGCATTCGCACAGGTGGAGGCCGAGGAGCCCGTCGGCGTTCCGCAATCCGGCGCAGGTCTACGCGATCGCGATTTCGGCGTGGTCACGCGCCAATTCGGCCTCGACCGGCAGGTCGAGATGTACCAGTGGCGCGCCAGCGGCGACGGCTACACGCAGGTGTGGAACGCTGCGCCGATCGATTCGCGCGGCTTCGCGCCCGACCGTGCCAACCCGCCGAAACTGCCGATCGAAAGCCGCCGCTGGTGGGCGACCGAGGCCACGCTCGACGGCCACCCCATCGATGCGAGCGTGCTGCAGACGCTAGGGCAGTGGCGCGTGTTCCGCCCGAACTTCTCGCGCCTGCCGGCGAACCTCGCCGCGTCGTTCCAGCCGGAAGGCGATGGCCTGGGCAGCGCGGAGAATCCACTGGAACCGCGCGTGGGCGATCTGCGCATCCACTGGCGCGAACTCCAGCTGCCGCCGCTGGAAGGCAAGGTCGAACTGCGCGACGGCCGCTGGCGCCTGTCGTCGAGCGCGGCGCAGGCGGCGCTCAGCGCGGCCAATGCGTCCAATGCGGTGGAACTGCCCGAGAACCAGGACCGCGCGTTGCTGCCGTGGTTGCTGGGCGGCGCCACGGTGGTGGTAATCGCGGGGTTGATCTGGCGTCGCGTCCGGCGTCGGCACGAGGCTTAGTCGGGACGGCGCTCTTCCCCGGGTGCGCTGCGCTTACCCGGGCTACAAGGGCAACGCGCGTCAGCGCGTGCCGGTGCGCAGGTTGGTGTCGCCGTGCAGGTGCATCAGCGATTCCATCAGCGCCTCGTCGGCGCTCGAACACACGCCCAGCAGCACCACTTCCTCGCAGCCGTCGGCCGCGATGTAGGCGTGGCCCATGTTCGAGTCGATGTACACCGATTGCCCCGCTTCCAGGATGATCGGGTCATAGAACTCGGTGTGCACTTCGGCGCGGCCTTCGAGCACGTGGATGTATTCCTCGCCCGAGTGGTGCACGAGCTCGCCGAATTCCTCGATGCTCTTGGCGCGCACGCGCGTGATCACCGGGATCATGCGCTTGCGGCGAAGTTCCGGGCACAGATAGAAGTAGTCGTAATTGGGCGTGGTGACACGCACCGCGTCCTCGATGCGGCCGATGCTCCGGCGCGCCGTGACCGGCGGTTCGGGCGTGTTGTCGTCCTCGGCGAACAATTCCGACATGCGGATGTTGAGCCGCTGACTGATCTGCTGGAGCTTGTCGTAGGTGAGCGTCAGGCGGTCGTTCTCGACCTTCGACAACGTCGACAGCGGAATGCCGCAGCGCTGGCTCATTTCCTTGAGCGTCCAGTCGTTGCGCGCGCGAAGGGCGCGCAGGAGGCTGCCGATGGTCGGGTGCTGCTGGGTCATGCCGGTGAACGCTCCTGCAGGGCCGGCGTGGGGCCGGCGTCCGGTCGGCCGAAGGCCGAATGCCTGCAATTCTAGGTGACGTCCGGACTCGGTTGACAATTTTCCAATCAGGATCATTATCTCCAACGGGGTTGGTTGGTGTCGGGCCGTGCCTGCCGCACGGGGCTGCAATCACTGGGTGGGGAGTTTTTCCTTGATGAAGAGTCCGAACAGGCGCGGTGTCTCGCGTCCCGTCGCCGCGGCGCTGCTGTCGCTGGCCATGTCGATGTCCGCCATCGCGGCCGGGCCCGCCGGCCAGGCGCCCGTTCCGCCCAAGGCCGAACCCGCGCTGCCGCTGCCGCCGGGAGAGGCCACCTCGGTCGCCGTGCCGGTGCCCGCCGCCCACGAGCGCCTGACCGCCGCGGACCTGGAAGCCTGGGTCGACGGCTTCATGCCGTACGCACTGGAGCAGACCGACGTCGCCGGCTCCGTGGTCGTCGTGGTGAAGGACGGCAAGGTGCTGTTCCAGAAGGGCTACGGCTACTCGGACCTCGTCACGCGCAAGCCGGTCGATCCGGCGCAGACGCTGTTCCGCCCGGGCTCGGTGTCCAAGCTGTTCACCTGGACCGCGGTGATGCAGCTGGTCGAGCAGGGCAAGCTCGACCTCGACAAGGACATCAACACCTACCTCGACTTCAAGATTCCGCCGTACGACGGCAAGCCGGTCACGCTGCGCAACGTGATGACCCACACCTCGGGCATGGAAGAGGTGATCCGCGGCCTCATCGCGAACAACGAGAAGGAAATCGCGCCGCTGGATGCCACGCTCAAGCACTGGATTCCCGAGCGCATCTACGAACCCGGCAGCACGCCGGCCTATTCGAACTACGCCACCGCGCTGGCCGGCTACATCGTCCAGCGCGTGTCGGGCGAACCGTTCGAGAAGTACGTTGCCAACCACATCTTCGCGCCGCTGCAGATGCAGCACTCCAGCTTCTCGCAGCCGCTGGAGAAGAACCTGCAGCCGATGGTGTCCAAGGGCTACAAGACCGCGTCCGACGGCAAGCCGCAGCCGTACGAGTACATCAACCTCGCGCCGGCCGGCAGCCTGGCGTCGACGGGCGCGGACATGGGCAATTTCATGATCGCGCACCTGAACAATGGCGCGTTCGGTGACGCGCGCATTCTCGGCGAAGCCACCGCGCGCCAGATGCACGAGACCGGGCAGGAGTCGATCAAGCCGCTCAACCGGATGATGCTGGGCTTCTACGAGACCAGCGTGAACGGCCATCGCGCGATCGCCCACGGCGGCGACACGCAGTGGTTCCACAGCGACCTGCAGCTGTTCCCGGACGACAACATCGGCATCTACGTGTCGACCAACAGCGCCGGCAAGGACGGCAGCGCACGCCTGATCCGCGACGGTCTGGTCACCGGTTTCGTCAACCGCTACCTGCCGGGTCCGGCGAACGTCGCGAAGGGCATCGACGAGGCGACCGCGAAGGAACACGCCCAACTGATGGCCGGCTCGTACAACAGCAGCCGCCGCGCCGATTCCAACTTCATGAACCTGGTCTACATGCTGGGCCAGACCAAGGTCGTCGCGAACGAGGACGGCACCATCAGCGTGCCGATGCTCGCCGGCTACAGCGGCGCGCCGAAGAAGTGGCGCGAGATCGCCCCGTTCGTGTGGCAGGACACCGGCAGCGGCGACCGCCTCGCGGCGGAAGTCGTCGACGGGCGCGTGGTGCGCTTCAGCGCAGAACCCATCGCCGCGATCATGGTCTTCCAGCGCGCCGCGTGGTGGCAGACGCCGGGCGTGTTCCTGACGATGCTCTTCGGCAGCCTTGCCGCGCTGCTGTTCACGGTGCTCGCGTGGCCGGTGTCGGCGATGGTGCGTCGCCACTACGGCGCGCGTTATCCGCTGGCCGGACAGGACGCCCGCGCGCATCGCTGGGTCCGCATCGCCTCGCTCGCGGTGCTGGTGTCGGTGGGCGCGATGATCGGCATGGTCTTCGCGATGATGTCCGACCTGTCGATGATGTCGCCGGCCAGCGACGCGTACGTGATCGCGCTGCGCCTGCTCTGCACCATCGTGCTGCCGCTGGGTGCGCTCATCGCACTGTGGAATGCGTGGGTCGTGCTGCGCAGCCCGCGTTCGTGGTGGGCGAAGTTGTGGAGCCTGGTGCTCGCGGCGGCCTGCCTGTCGCTGCTGTGGATCGGCTTCGCCACGCACCTCATCGGCTTCAGCGCCAACTACTGACGAACCCACCTGCGCGGCGGCGCGATGCCGCCGCGCATTACAGGGAGCATTGCCGTGACCAAGACCGCCCGCGTCCAGCTCGGACTGCGGAACGAGGACCTGCGCCTGTCCGCACCGTTCCGCATCTCCGGACACGTCTTCGAAGTATCGCCGGTGACGCTGGTCACCCTGCAGAAAAACGGGCGCGTGGGGCGCGGCGAAGCGGCCGGCGTGTATTACACGCGCGACACGCCCGCGCTGATGCTGCTGATGATCGAGAAACTGCGCGATGCGCTCGAACGCGGCATCGGCCGGCAGGAACTGCGCACGCTGCTGCCGTCCGGAGGCGCGCGCAATGCGGTCGATTGCGCGTTGTGGGAACTCGAAGCCGCCATCGCCGGCGTCCCGGCGTGGGAACTGGCGAAGATGGAGAAGCCCAAGCCGCTGCTCACGACCTTCACGGTCGGTGCGGACGATCCCGGCGTGATGGCCGAGCGCGCCCGCGCCTACACGCATGCGCGCGCGATCAAGCTCAAGCTCACCGGAGAAGCCGACCTCGACATCGCGCGCCTGCGTGCGGTGCGTGCGGCGCGGCCTGAAGCCTGGATCGGCGTGGACGCGAACCAGGGCTACGTGCCCGACACGCTCTCGCAGCTGTTGCCTGCGCTGGTTGACGAAGGCGTGTCGCTGCTCGAACAACCGTGTCGTCGCGGTTACGAAGCCGAACTCGATGGCGTCGATCGCGCGGTGCCGATCGCCGCGGACGAAAGCATCCTCGACCTGGACGAACTGGAAGAGCGCGCGCACTGGTTCGACGTGGTGAACATCAAGCTAGACAAGTGCGGCGGCCTCACCGAAGGCCTGATGATGGCCCGCCGCGCGCGCGAACTCGGCAAGCGCGTGATGGTCGGCAACATGGTCGGAACGAGCCTTGCGATGGCGCCGGCGTTCCTGCTCGGCCAGTTCTGCGACATCGTCGATCTCGATGGTCCGCTGTTCCTCGACCACGACCGAAAGCCGGGCGTGGTCTACGCCGACGGCCACGTCGATTGCCCCGACACGGTGTGGGGCACGCCGGATGCGGTGATCGCGTGAGCGCGCCGGCCGCCCCGCGCGACGGTGTGCGCTGGTTCTTCAACCAGCCGCCGGGGCTGGCGATCCTGTTCCTCACGCAGATGTGGGAGACGTTCTCCTACTTCGGCATGCGCGCGCTGCTGGTCTATTACATGACCAAGCAGCTGCTCATCGGCCAGCAGCAGGCGTCGATGATCTACGGCGTGTACACGGCGACGGTGTACTTCACGCCGATCGTCGGCGGCGTCATCGCCGATCGCTGGCTCGGCCGTCGCCGCGCCGTGATCATCGGCGGCGCGATCATGGCGTTCGGCCATTTCCTGATGGCGTCCGAATCGCTGTTCTTCTTCGCGCTCGCCGCCATCGCGCTGGGCAATGGCCTGTTCCTGCCGAGCCTGCCGAGCCAGATCGACGGGCTCTACGCGAAGGACGATCCGCGACGCGGTTCGGCCTACAACTTCTACTACGTCGGCCTGAACCTCGGCGGCCTGCTCGCGCCGCTGGTGTGCGGCACGCTGGGCGAAGTGTACGGCTGGCATTGGGGCTTCGGTGCGGCGGGCATCGGCATGCTCGGCGGATTGCTGCTGTACGTGTTCGGCCAGCGCTGGCTGCCGCAGGAGCCGCCGCGTTCGGCCCGCGTCGTGGAAACGACGACCGACGCCACGCCGCGCGACGCGCTGAAGCAACGCGTGATGGCGCTGGTCGCCGTCGCGCTCTGCGTGATGGTCTTCCGCGGCGCGTACGAGCAGACCGGCAACACGATCGCGCTGTGGGCCGATGCGGGCATCGACCGCAGCTTCCTCGGCCTGGTGATCCCGATGACGTGGTTCCAGGCGTTGAACCCGTTGCTGGTGATCGCGCTGACGCCGGTGCTCGTCGCGCACTGGGTGCGGCAGGCGCGCCGCGGCCGCGAGCCGACGCCGGCGCGCAAGATGGCGATGGGCGCGTTCGGCGTGGGCGCGGCGTTCGCGATGCTCGCCGTCGTCGATGCCTCCGCGCATGGGCAGGCGAACTGGGTCTGGCTCGCGCTGTTCTTCCTCGTGCTCACCACCGGCGAGCTCTTCATCCTGCCGATCGGGCTGGGCCTGTTCGCGCGGCTCGCACCGAAGGGGCATGGCGCGACGACCATCGCCGGCTGGTTCTTCACCTCCTTCGGCGGAAACCTGCTGGCCGGTGCGCTGGGAATGCTGTGGACCTCGTTCGGCCCGTCGGCGTTCTTCGGCGCGATGGCACTCGTCGCCGCGGCGGCCGGGACGCTGCTGCGCCTTCTGGACGGCGCCGTCGGGCGGGCCGAGGCGGGAAACGCTACGGCAACCACGGTATCGAAAACTTGCGCCTGAACGCGCCCAATCGGATTGACATGTTTCCAATCAGGATGTTTATATCCTGAAAGGGAGTAGAGGAGCGTAACATGGCGACCGGGTTTCCCTTCAATGACAGACGCCAGCGGCCCGAAGTGATGGGCGCCGCGGCGTCGCAGCCCGGGCCATTGATCGAGCGCCCCGCGCTTTCGCAAGACCACCAACACGATCCGGCCCGGGCGCACGCCCGCGGTCGTTCCTACGTCGACTTCGCATCCGTGCCGGGCGGCCAGAACCGCCCGCATCGCGACGTCTTGGGCTGACAGACCGGTCGAAACCGGCGAACTCTGGGGAGAGGGGAATGCACATGCACGACACGCGCGAGATGGCGATGCGACGTCGCCCGCTGACGAAGGCGATCACCCGGTCGCTGGCGGTGACAACGCTGGCCGTCGCGCTGGCCGCACCGGCCATGGCGCAGCAGGGCGCGACGCAGGCGCCGGCCGACGACGTCGGATCGCAGCAGGCGATCACCACGCTCGACAACATGACGGTCACCGCGAACAAGCGCGTGGAAAACATCCGCGAGGTCGCCACCGCCATCACCGTGCTGGGCGGCGAGCAGTTGGAAAACCTCGGCGCGACGCAGATGTCCGACTACGCCAGTTACGTGCCCGGGCTGCAGCTGCAGTCCAGCGGCACGCCGGGGCAGACGCAGGTCTCGATGCGCGGCATCGCGGCGCTGTCGCCCGGCTCCACGATCGGCACGTACCTAGACGAAACGCCTGTCGGCTCCAACAGCCTCTACCAGCAGGCGACGCTGTTCTCGCTCGACCTGTTCCCGTACGACATCGAGCGCATCGAAGTGCTGCGCGGACCGCAGGGCACGCTGTACGGCGCCGGCGCGATGGGCGGCCTGCTCAAGTACATGACGCGCAAGCCCGACACGTCGAAGACCGAGTTCCGCATCGGCGGCGGCGTGTCCGACACCGAAGGCGCGGGCGACCTGGGCACCAACTACCGCGTCGGCATGAACCTGCCGCTGGTGCAGGACAGCCTCGCACTGCGCGTGAGCTACGCGCGCAACGACATCGCCGGCTACGTCGACAACCTCGTCGATGGACGAAAGGACATCAACGAAGGCGACCAGACCAGCGCACGCGCGGCCCTGGCGTGGGAAAGCGACGTCGTCGACGTGCAGTTCGCCGCCATGCGGCAGGAGATCGACAGCAAGAACAACGCGATCATCGCGCTGGATCCGGAAACGCATGAACCCATCGCCGGCCTGAGCAACTACGTCTACGAGAACGAGCCGTTCATCAAGGACCTCGATCATTACTCGCTGACGGTCGACTGGGATCTGGGCTTCGCCGACTTCGTCTCGGCGACGAGCTACTCCGAGACGCACACCAGCATCACCACCGACCAGACGCTGACCTACGGGCCGTTCACGCAGGTGCTCGGGTTGCCGGAAGCGGGCAGGGCGCGGCTGAACTACACGCTGGACCTCGACCAGTTCACGCAGGAATTCCGCCTCACGTCCAAGTCCGGGCAGCCGTTCGAATGGCTGGTCGGCACGTTCTATTCCGACGAGGACGGCGACAACTTCCAGACCGTGCCGATCATGCAGGCCGACGGCTCGCCGATCCCGGGGCTGAGCACGCTGGGCGACCTGTCGATCCCGAGCACGTACGAGGAAACGGCGGTCTTCGCCAACGCTTCCTACAAGTTCAACGACTGGTTCAAGCTCGGCGCCGGCGTGCGCTTCTCGCGCAACGAGCAGGATTTCGCGCAGATCGTCACCGACGGCGTGTTGCTGCCCATCGGCACCAACGTGAACTCCTCCAGCGAGGACGTCTTCACCTGGAGCATCACGCCGCAGTTCCAGCTCAACGAGGACGTGATGGTCTACGCGAAGGCCGCGACCGGCTATCAGCCCGGCGGCCCGAACGTGCTCGCGCCGGGGCTGCCGCCGGTGGTCGATTCCTCGATGCTCACCAGCTACGAGATCGGCATGAAGTCCGCCTTCGCCGACAACCGCATCGCGCTGGACCTCACCGCGTACCAGATCGACTGGGAAGACATCCAGGTCGCCTCGCAGGTCAACGGCGTCAGCGGCCTGGTCAACGGCGGCGAAGCGACGAGCCGCGGCATCGAGGCCTCATTGCAGGTCCGCCCCATCGACGGTCTGACGCTCGGCCTCAACACCGCCTACAACGACGCGAAGATCGATGAGGACTTCCCGACGATCGTCGTGCCCGCCGGCCCCGCGCAGGTCGAGGTCAACACGGGCCTGAAGAACGATCGCATGCCGTACGTGCCCGACCTGACGTGGTCGCTCACCGCCGACTGGTACGTCCCGCTGGGCGGCAACTGGAGCGCGAATTTCGGTGGCGGCGTGCGCTGGGTGGACGATCGCACCAACGCCACGACCGAACGCCAGATCGTGCGCCTGCTCGATCCGCCGACGGTGCTGGATGAAACGATCACCGAGCCGCTGGTCATCGACAGCTACACCGCGTTCGACCTGTACGCCTCGTTCTCCAACGACAACTGGACGCTGCGCGCGTACCTGAAGGAACGCCACCGACGAGCGCGCGTATTCGACGATGAACGACATCATCAACCAGGTCACCGACGAAACGCACCACACCGCGGCGACGCCGATCCAGCCGCGCACGTTCGGCGTGGAAGTCGATTACCGCTTCTGAAGCCTGTGGGACGCGGGCGGCCGCAACGGTCGCCCGCGCGTTGCGGCGCGCCCGCGCGTGCGTCCATTGGGGTGAATCACTTGAAGTCCGACGTTGTTCTGCCGCAACCGTATCTCTTGTTCCTGGGCGACACGACCGAGCCCGGCTACGCGAAAACCGCCTTCGGCCTGCGCGACTGGGCCGGCGAGCGCTGCGTCGGCGAGTTCGCCATCGACGGTGCGACCGTCACCACCGGCCTTCCATCGCTCACGCCCGAAGAGGCCGCGACGATGGGCGCGAAGGCGATCGTGATTGGTGTCGCCAACGCCGGCGGTTTCATTCCGCCGACATGGTGGCCGGCGCTGGTGCACGCGATGGAAGCCGGGCTCGACATCGTCAGCGGCATGCACGCGCGTCTTCGCGACATCGACGTGCTGCGCGATGCGGGCCAGCGCCTCGGGCGACGCCTGATCGACGTGCGCGAGCCGCCCGCGAACATCCCGATTGCCACCGGCAAGCCGCGCACGGGCAAGCGCCTGCTGACGCTCGGCACCGATTGCGCGCTCGGCAAGAAGTACACCGCGCTTGCGCTGGCGCGTGCGATGAATGCACGCGGTGTCGACGCGACATTCCGCGCGACCGGGCAGACCGGCATCCTCATCGCCGGCGGCGGCATTCCGATGGACGCGGTCATCGCCGATTTCGCCGCCGGTGCCGCCGAGATGCTGTCGCCCGATGCGCACGAGAACCACTGGGACGTCATCGAAGGGCAGGGTTCGCTGTTCCATCCGGCGTACGCCGGCGTGTCGCTCGCGCTGCTGCACGGCAGCCAGCCGGACGTGATCGTCGTCTGCCACGAGCCCGGGCGCGAGCGCGTGCTCGGCCATCCCGGTTACGCGCTTCCGTCGATCCAGGACACCATCGACCTCGCGCTGCGCCTTGGCTCGCGCACGAATCCGCGCATCCGCTGCGGCGGCGTCAGCCTCAACACCGCGCGCCTCGATGCAGACGCCGCGGCGCGTGTCATCGCGCATGAATCCGATCGCCTCGGATTGCCCGTCGCCGATCCGATGCGCGGCGGCGACGCATTCGAGCAACTGGTCGACGCGTGCCTGTCGTGAACTCCACAAGGACATCCACCATGACCCTGTTCGCACCGGTTCGGCTCGCCGCGCTTGCCGTGGCGTTGTGCTCGCTTCCTGCCTTCGCTGCACCGCCGCCGGATCTCGACGCGCGCGTCGATGCCGCGATGCGCGAGCACGGCGTGCCCGGCATGGCGATCGCCATCGTCGAGAACGGCATGCCGGTGCTCGCGAAGGGCTATGGCGTGCGCAAGCTCGGTGGGCTCGAGCGCGTGGACGCCGACACGATCTTCCCGACCGGTTCGACCGGAAAGGCGATCACGGCCGCGGCGCTGGCCGTCCTCGTCGACGACGGCAAGCTAGGCTGGGACGACAAGGTCATCGACCACATGCCTTGGTTCCGCATGTACGACCCGTGGGTCACCAGCGAGATGACCGTGCGCGACCTGCTCGTGCATCGCAGTGGACTCGGCTTGGGCGCGGGCGACCTGACGTTCGTGCCGTCGTCGTCGCGCAGCCGCGCCGACACCGTGCGCGCGCTGCGCCATCTCAAGCCTGCGACGAGCTTCCGCAGCGGTTACGCCTACGACAACCTGCTGTATGCGGTGGCCGGCCAGCTGATCGAGGAAGTCAGCGGACAGACGTGGGAAGTCTTCACGCGCGAACGCGTGCTCAAGCCTGCGGGCATGGTCGATTCGGTCACCGAACAGGCGGCGCGCTTCGCGAATCCGAACCGCGCGTGGCCGCATGCGCGCACCAGCGGCGTGATGCGCGGCATGGGACCGCAGGCGGTGCTCGACGAACGCAAGACGCTGGGCGACAACGGCGCGCCGGCCGGCGGCCTGTCGTCGAGCGCGAACGACATGGCGCACTGGCTGCAGGTACAGCTGGGCAAAGGCACGTGGACGAATGACGCCGGCGCGCCGGTGAAGGTCTTCAGCGAGGCGCAGTCGAAGCAGATGTGGACGCCCGCGGTGCTCACGCCCACGCCGACGTGGCCCGGCAAGCTCGCGTCCGCGGCGCCGAAGTTCTCGTCCTATGCGCTGGGCTGGAACGTGCGCGATTACCGCGGCGAGAAGATGCTCGACCACGGCGGCGCGGTGTTCGGCGTGCAGGCGTACGTGGCGATGATCCCCGACCGGAACTTCGGCGTCGCGGTGCTGATGAATTCGGAAGACACGCAGGCGATGCGCGGCGTCGCGCTGGAAATCATCGATCACGCGCTCGGCCTGCCGGAAACCGATTGGGTCGCGGCGTTCGACGAGTTCATGGACCTTCGCATCGAAGGCGGCCTCAAGGCACTGGATGCGGCGGCGAAAACGAAGCCGGCGTCGGGCGGCAAGCCGTCGTTGCCGATCGCGCAGTACGCCGGGCGTTACAGCGATGCCTGGTACGGGCCCATCGGCATCACGAACGACAAGGGTGGGCTGCGCATCGACTTCACGCAGACGCCCGGCATGGCCGGCCGCCTCGAGCATGTTCACCACGACACCTTCCGCACCGTGTGGGACGACGCGACCATCGAGCCCGCGTTCGTCACCTTCGGCCTGGGTGCGGAGGGCAAGGTGGAGCGCATCACGCTGAAGGCCGCCTCGCCGATCGCGGATTTCAGCTACGACTACCAGGACCTGCTGTTCACGCCGCGCCCCGATGACGTGAAACAACTACCGAAATGAACGCGCCGCAGCGCGTTGTATCGGCAAACCACGGGCTTTGCTCGTGAATGGGTGGAATCAGTCGCTGCTGCTGCCAGAACCTGTCAGTGGCCCGTGCCATGATCGCGGCTCCATCGGAAAGGAGCCGTGCCATGTCGATGATCGCGTCCTGCCACTGCGGTGCCACGAAGATCCAGGCGGCCGAAACGCCGCGTTCGGCCAAGCAATGCAACTGCAGTTTCTGCGCGCGCACCGGCGCGGTGTGGGCGTATTACGCGCCGGGCGAGCTGACCTTCCTGTCGCAGGACGAGGAGCGCACGTATTCGGCGCGCGGCATGAACCAGCACCATTTCTGCGGTATCTGCGGCATGCAGACCTGGGGCGACTCGCCGGACTGGGCGTCCGCGTACAACGCCGACGGCAGCGCGAAGGAGGGCTTCACGCCCGGCACGATGCCGACGCAGCGCATCTATGCGGTCAACCTGCGGCTCGTCGACGGCCTGGACTGGTCGAAGATCGCCATCGAGCAGATGGATGGGCGGAACAACTGGTAAGCGCGTTCCCGAGCGCGGCGTTCTCCTTCGGCGGCCATGACCACCCGCAGTTGATGCAGTTCAACTTTTGCTGTCATTCCCGCGAAGGCGGGAATCCATCTGTCCGACCATCACGTTCGACGGAAAACGTGATGCACCTGACGCATGGATCCCCGCCTCCGCGGGGATGACGTGAGAAGGGCGGATGCGCTGTCGGCCTGGATCCCGGCTTTCGCCGGGATGACGGTGAGGGGCAGCGCGGCGAAGCGGCTGAGCGGCGACGCGGTGGGAGCGGTGGAGTGGCGACGCGGTGGAGCGGTGGAGCGACGACGGGGCGAAGCGGCCAAGCGGCCAAGCGGCCAAGCGGCCAAGCGGCCAAGCGGCCAAGCGAAGCGCCGCGCTCACCCATGCTGTCATTCCCGCGAAGGCGGGAATCCATCTGTCCGACCCATCACGCTCGACGGAAAACCTGATGCAGCTGACACATGGATCCCCGCCTGCGCGGGGATGACGTGAGAAGGCCGGATGCGCTGCAGGTGAAGCCCGTCTTACCCGTGCCGAGTCCCAAAGATCTTGTCGCCCGCATCCCCCAGGCCCGGAAGGATGTAGCCCACGTCATTCAGGCGTTCATCGACGGAGGCCGTGTAGACCTCGACGTCCGGGTGCCTGGCTTCCAGCACGCGAAGGCCTTCGGGCGCGGCGACCAGGAACAGGCCCTTGATGCGCTTGCAGCCGGCCGCCTTGAGCATGTCCACCGTCGCGACCAGCGTGCCGCCGGTGGCGAGCATCGGGTCGAGGATCAGCGCCGTGCGCTCGTCCATGCGGCCGGTGAGCTTCTCGTAATAGCCCACCGGTTGCAGCGTGCGCTCGTCGCGCTGCAGGCCGACCACGCCGACTTTCGCGGCGGGAATCAGTTCGAGCACGCCGGGCAGCATGCCCAGGCCGGCGCGCAGGATCGGCACCAGCGTGACCTTCGCACCCTTGATGCGGCGCGTCGTCACCGGGCCGGCCCAGCCTTCCACGACGGCCTCTTCGGTTTCCAGGTCGGCCGTGGCCTCGTAGGTGAGCAGCGTGGCGACTTCGGAGGCGAGTTCGCGAAACGCCTTCGTGCTGATGTCGCCCATGCGCATCAGGCCGAGTTTGTGCTGCACCAGCGGGTGACGGACTTCGACGACTTTCATGGGCGATACCGGGCGCGGGAAGCCGCCAGTGTGCCTCACGCGCCGTGATCGTCGAAGCCCCTTCCGGGCGGAAGGGGCGCCGACACCCGAATGCCGTCAGAACGAGTACCGCATGATCAGCTGGTAGACCCGGCCGGACGACTCGGTCTCCAGCTCGAACTCGTCGTAGTCGCGGTCGAACTGGTCGGCGGCGTTGTCGAACTTGTGGAAGACCTCGTCCTTGTGCGCGTCCAGCAGGTTCGAACCGGTCAGGCGCAGCGACAGGTCGTCGCCGAAGCGCTTCTCGATGAAGACTTCCAGATCGCCGTCGTAATGCGTGCTCACTTCCTCGGCGAGCATGCGCGAGAACGCATCGCCCTGGCGGCGGTAGCTCGCACCGAAGGACATGCCCCAGTCGCGGATGTCCTGGATGAAGCCGACGTTGTAGACGTACTTCGCCTGGTTGTTGAAACGGCGCTCGCCGAAGTCGTCCTTCACGTCGCTGTCGAGCCACGAGTAGTTCACGAACAAGCCCGTGTCCGGCAGGCCCAGCGCGGTAAGCGGCGTCGACAGATCGAACTCGATGCCGTACACGTTGCCATCGCCGACGTTGCGCGCGGTGTAGACGAAGCTGTCCGGATCGAATTCCGGATAGCCCGGCGTGGTTGGCGTCGCGCCGGGATTCTCGTCGAGGAATTCCTCCACTTCATCCTCGTAGTCGCCGATCGCGGTCGAACTCGGTTCGCCCGTGTTGACGATCTCGATCAGGTCCTTCACGTCGCGATAGAACACGTTGACGCCGAACACGCCCCGCGCGCCGAGGCGACGTTCGTAGCCGAAATCCACGCCCCAGGCGCGCTCGGGATCGAGCGTCGGATTGCCGGTGAAGTCGTTGTCGCCGAATTCCTCTTCCAGCGTGAGCGGCAGGATCTGGTCGAAGTTCGGACGACGCACCGTGCGGCCGACGGAGAACAGCAGGCGGTCTGCGCTGGTGAAATCCCACTTCAGGTGCGCCGACGGCAGCAGCGTGTTGTAGTCGTTGCTTGCGGCCTCGTCATCGAACGCGACGTCCACATCGGTCGTCTCGTAGCGAAGGCCCGCTTCCCACGCCAGCGCGCCGGCGGTGCCGGAGAACATCAGGTACGGATCGACGCGCGTTTCGTCTATGCGGCTGTCGTTGCGGTCGAAGTCCTCGTACGGCGGCAGCGCGGCGCCTTCCTCGTCGGTGTCGACCTCGCTGACCTGAAGCGTGGTTTCGCGGCGCTTGTCCAGATAATCCACGCCGAACTCCATCGTCGCGCCACCCACGCCGCGCTTGTGCGCGAGCTTGAACGAGCCTTCGCTGTCGCGCGTGTCGGTCAGGGTGCGCGTGCCTTCGCGTTCGTCGAACGAGGGCGGCGTGTCCTCGTCGTCGAAACCGCTTTCTTCCTCCGTCGAGCGCGTGTCGTCGTCGAAGCGCGCATAATCGACGTCGAATTCCGTGCGGCCGCCGGCCATGTCGAACGCGTACTCCACGCCGAGCGACCAGTTGTCCTGCCTGATCGTCTCGACCTGGTCGTTGATCGACAGCAGGTTGTCGCGGCTCGTGCTGGTCGGATCGTTGTACTCGACCGAATGCTCGGTCTCGGTGCGGTCGGTGCGCACGTAGAAGCCGTCGACCGACAGACGACCGGTGCCGATGTCGCGCGTGTACGACAGGTTGGCCGAATAGTCGTCGCCGTCGCGCGTGTCGTCCTGGTCTTCGCGATCGACGAAGTCGCCGCCGGGCTCTTCGAAGCGGTCGCTGCGCTTGACCTTCGGGTTGTAGCGGCCCTGCACGTTGAAGCCGCCGAGCAGGCGGCCGCCGCCGACTTCGCCGCTGGCGACGGCGCCGTAGGTCGGCTTGACCTCGCCGTCGTCGAAGCGCAGCGCGCCCAGGCGCACGTACTTTCCGTCGAACTCGTAGGCGTCGCGCAGCACGATGTTCAGCGCACCCGCCACCGCGTCGCCCGAGCGGTTCGCGCTGGTACTGCGGATGATCTCGATGCGCTCGACCAGTTCGGCCGGAATGCGGTCGACGAAGAACGAGCGGTCGTTGCCCGCGCCCGGCACCTTCTTGCCGTTGATGAGGATCTGCGTGTAGCCCGGATCCAGGCCGCGCAGCTGGGCGCCGTCGTACTCGAGCACGTCGGACACGAACGCCACGCTCGGCACGCGCTTGAGCATGTCGCCGACGGTCAGCGGTTCGAAACGCTGGAAGTATTCCAGATCGTACGAGAGCACCGGCGCGACCGAATCGGTGCGGTTGCGGTACGCGATGTCCGCCTGCACGACGACCGAATCCAGCTGCTTGGGATCCGGCGACGCATCGGCCGGCGCCTCGGCGGCGACGGCGGTATTGAAGGCGGCAGCAAGGCTCATCGGCGCAATCAGTGCGCACACCAGCGCACGCGACATCGCCGCGGCCAGCACGTTACGTTTCATCGAAGTGGCATCCCCAGGTAATGGAAGGCGGCAGGCGACACGCCCCCTGCGGCCGCCCAAGCCGCGTTTTGTAGCCGCGGCGCATGGCGGAAACATGACAACGTGCGCACGCGCCGCATGACACGCGACCGTCACAATGCGCGCGTAGAAATTCGCGGTTTGTTACGACGGCTCAGGGGAAGGCATGTCCGATTCGATGAAGATGCGATGGGCCGCGTTGGCGCTCGCGTTCGGTTTGACCGCGTGTGCGACGACGGGCACCGCACCGGTGGCGCAGCACGATCGCGAGCCTGATGAGGCGATGGAAGTCGATCCGCTGCTCGCGCAGGCGGGCATCGCGCACCAAATCGTGGCCGAAGCGTTCCTCACTGCGTCCACGCCCAATGAGAACGTCGATTCGCCCGCCAGCTGGCGCACGCCGGACGGCAAGCGCTGGCTGATCGCGACGGGCAAGGCGAGCGATCGCCTCATCGTGTATGACGGCGACACCGGCGCGACGCTGCGCACCGTCGGCGGCCCGGGCACCGCGCTCGGCCAGCTGCAGCGGCCCAACGGCATCAGCGTGATCGACCACTACGTGCTCGTCGTCGAACGCGACAACCATCGCGTGCAGATGTTCCAGCTGCCGGACTTCAGGCCGCTGCTGGCGTTCGGCGCCGAAGACCTCAAGCAGCCGTACGGACTATGGGTGCGTGCGCAGCGCGACAGCTACGAGGTCATCGTGAGCGACAACTACATGTCGCCGCAGAACGAAGACGTGCCGCCGCCGCTGGCCGAACTCGATAAGCGCTTCAAGCGTTACCAGCTGCGCCGCGTGCCGGACGGCTGGCAGGCGCGGCTGATGGAAACCTTCGGCGACACGGACGAGGCGGGTGCGATCCGCATCGCCGAGTCGGTGTTCGGCGACATCGGGCACGATCGACTGCTGCTGGCCGAAGAGGACATCGCCACGGGCACGCGCATTCGCGAGTACGGCCTCGACGGCACGTACCGCGGTCGCGATATCGGAGCCGACCTGTTCAAGGCGCAGGCCGAAGGCATGGCGCTGTATCGCTGCGAGGGCGGCGCGGGTTACTGGATCGCCACCGACCAGTTCAAGGACCGCAGCCTGTTCCACGTGTTCGATCGCGTGACGCTGCAGCACCTGGGCGCGTTCGCCGGCAACAAGACGGCCAACACCGACGGCGTGTGGCTCGACCAGAGCGGCGACAAGCGCTTCCCGCAGGGCGTGTTCTACGCGGTGGACGACGACCAGGCGGTCGCGGCGTTCGACTGGCGCGACATCGCGCGTGCGCTGTCGCTGCCGGCGTGCAAGGCGGAGTGACAAAAACTCGAGCCCCTCTCCCGCTTGCGGGAGAGGGGTTGGGGTGAGGGCCAACGCGTTGGGCTGACCGCCATCCGTCCCCTCATCCGCCTGCCGGCACCTTCTCAGCTCTGCACTCCCTTCGGTCGCCGCAGGCGGGAGAAGGGCTCCTTCGGGATGCGCGATATCGATCAGTCAGCGAGTAACTGCCTGCCGTCGCGGCAGGAATTGAGGTTCAAAAGCAGGCGAAGACGGCGGGTGTGGGGGCACCCGCCGCCTTCGCGGCGGCGTCCGGGGGAGGTCAGGCCGCCGCTGCCTGCTGCGCGCGGGGGCCTTCCCGCAGCGCACGAGCGACCATCGCGACCAGCAGGTCGATTTCCTCGCTGGTGATGGTGAAGGTGGGGGTGAAGCGCAGCGAATTCGCGCCGCCGTGGATGACGCCGATGCCCTGTTCGCGCAGCCACTCTTCCGTCGAGCCGGTGCCGTAGCACTTGAACTGCGGCGAGAGTTCGCACGAGAACAGCAAGCCGGTTCCCTGCACCTTGGTGATCATGCCGCCGAGTTCGGCCTTGAGCTTTTCCAGCTTCTGCAGCGACTCGGCGCCGCGCGCGCGGATGTTCTCTCGAAGTTGCGGCGTCACCTGCGCCAGCACCGCGCAGGCGACATCGAGCGCCCGCGGGTTGGTCGTCATCGTGTTGCCGTACAGGCCCTTCTTGTAGAGCTGCGCGGCCTGCGCGCCGACGGCGAGCACCGACAGCGGGTACTGGCCGGCGTTGAGCGCCTTCGAATAGGTTTCCATGTCCGGCGGATCGAGCTGCTCGAAGCCGGGGTAATCGATGATCGACAGCACGCCGTGCGCGCGCAGGCCGGCCTGGATCGAATCCACCAGCAACAGCGCGCCATGCGAACGCGTCAGTTCGCGCGCCGCGGCGTAGAACGCCGGCGGCACGCTGCGGCCCGGATCGCCTTCGCCCATCACCGGTTCGAGGAACATCGCCTCGATGAACCAGCCGTTCGCGTCGGCATCGGCGAACACCTTCTTCAGCGCGTCGACGTCGTAGGGCTCCACCGTCAGCACCGAATCCTCGCCGCGGAAGCTCGCCAGGTGCTGCAGGTAGGTCTTGCGCGAGGAGTCCGAATACAGCGCCGGGCGTTCGGTACGGCCGTGGAAGCTGCCCTTCACCACGACGCGCTTGATCGTGCGGCCGGCGTGGCGACCGCCGGTGTCGGTCATCAGCTTGGTGTTGGCATCGGCGATGCGCGCCGCGAGCGAGACCGATTCGGAACCGGAATTCAGGCAGAAGAACTTCTCGTACGGGCAGCCGCCGCGTTCGGCGCCGATCGCGGCGCGCAGCGCCTGGTCGAAGCGCAGCTGTGACAGCGACGGCGTCATGATGTTGGCCATCGCCTGCGGGCGGGCCATCGCGGTCAGCACGGGCTTGGGCGCATGGCCGAAGCCGAGCATTCCGTAGCCGCCGGAATCGTGCAGCACGGCGCCCTTCAGCGTGACCACCCAAGGGCCGCGCGCAACGAGCGCGACGTAGGGATTCACCGCGTCATCCGGGTAGAAATTGACGTAACCGCCCTGGACGGCATGCACCTGGGCGTCTTCGTCGAGCTCCAGCAGGTCGGCGAAGTCGTCCTTCACGCGCTGGTATTCCTGCTCGGCTGCCTCGATCGCCTCGATCAGCTCGGCGTGCGTGTGGGCGAAGCGCGCGATGGTCGCGTCATCCAGGCCGTGGGTACGGCGGCGGCCACCATGGGCGCGCAGGGGGGCGAGACGGTCGATGACGGCCATGAGGTCCTCCGGGGTCGAAACAGGCGGTAACCCGTCCATTATCTGGATTAAATCGTCGATCGACAGTACGGATTTGTACGAATTCGTGGATAATTTCGTCGTTTCGACGAATATTGAGGGCGAATCGTGAAGATCACCGACGCCGACCAACAGGTGCTCTCCGTGCTGCGCGAGAACGCCCGCGCCTCGACGGCGGACATCGCGCGACGGCTGAAGCTGTCGCGCACCACCGTGCACAGCCGGATCGAACGCCTGGAGCGCGAAGGCGTGATCCAGGGCTACACGGTGCGCGTCCACGACGCCGCCGAGCGCGGCTACATCCGCGCCCACATCATGATCACCGTCCTGCCGAAGCGGGCGCCGTCCGTCGCCGCCGCACTTCACGCGATGCCCGAAGTGCGTGCGCTGCATTCGGTGAGCGGCCCGTTCGACCTGGTGGCGCTGGGCGTGGCGCCGTCGGTGGAGGCGATGGACGAGCTGACCGACCGCATCGGCGCCATCGATGGCGTGGAGCGGACGACGTCGGCGATCGTGCTGTCGGCGAAGTTCGAGCGGTGAATCGCCGGGCGCTGGCATTGAGCCCCTCTCCCTCCGGGAGAGGGGTTGGGGTGAGGGTCGGTGCGTGCGATCACGCTGGCGCCTGTAGTGCCTCCTTCGGGGGCGCCAACGAAGCGGAAGCAAAATGGATTCCAGCTTTCGCTGGAATGACGAGCGTAAAGGTGAATTCGCAACCGCGAATGCCCGAGTACCCCGAACGTCACTGGCCTGGATCCCGGCTTTCGCCGGGATGACGGTGCTTTGGGCCAGGGGATTGGGCGTGACGGAGTGTCCGGCTGCCCGGGCGCCTTCCTTCTACAATGTGCGATCCCCGCTCGACCGACCGGCCTGTCTTGCCGGCCCAACGCCTTGAAGAAATCCGACTTCCATTACGACCTGCCGCCCGAGCTGATCGCCCAGGCGCCGCTGCCCGAGCGTTCGGCCAGCCGCCTGCTGGTGGTGCCGCCCACGCCCGGCAACGCCTTCGACAGCGGCTTCCAGGACCGCGTCTTCCGCGACCTGCCCGACCTGCTGCAGCCCGGCGACCTGCTGGTGTTCAACGACACCCGCGTGATCCCGGCGCGCCTGTACGGGCAGAAGACCACCGGCGGCCGCGTGGAAATCCTGATCGAGCGCATGCTCGGCGGTTTCGAGGTCCGCGCCCAGCTGGGCGTGAGCAAGTCGCCGAAGGAAGGCGCGCGTATCGCGCTCGACGCCGGCGGCGAGGCGGAAGTGCTCGGTCGCGACGGCGAGTTCTACCGCCTGCGGTTCCACATCGACGAATCGCTGGAGAAGTACCTGCTGCATGCCGGCCGCCTGCCGCTGCCGCCGTACATCCAGCGCGAGGCCGGCACGGACGACGACACTCGATACCAGACCGTTTTCGCGCGCGAGGTCGGCGCCGTCGCCGCGCCCACCGCCGGGCTGCATTTCGACGAAGCGCTGCTGGACGCGCTGAAGGCGCGCGGCGTCGAGTTCGGCCACGTGACGCTGCACGTCGGCGCCGGCACGTTCCAGCCGGTGCGCGTGGACGAACTCGACCAGCACGTCATGCACAGCGAATGGCTGAACGTCGGCGCGGTGCTGATCGAACAGATCCGTCGCACGCGCGCTGCGGGCGGTCGCGTGATCGCGGTCGGCACGACGGTCGTGCGCGCGCTGGAAAGCGCGATGCGCCGCAACGACGAGGGCGAAGGCGAACTGCAGCCGTACGCCGGCGAGACGCGCCTGTTCATCCTGCCCGGCTACCGCATCCGCTCGGTGGATGCGCTGATCACCAATTTCCACCTGCCCGAGAGCACCCTGCTGATGCTTGTTTCCGCCTTCGCCGGCAAGGCGCGCGTGTTCGCCGCCTACGACCACGCCATCGCGGAGCGCTACCGCTTCTTCTCCTACGGCGACGCGATGCTGCTGTTCCCGCAGTCGCACGATGAAAGGGAGCAGGCCGAATGAGCCGGCTGTCCTTCGAACTGCTGCGCACGGACGGAGCCGCGCGTCGCGGCCGCCTGACCTTCCCGCGCGGCACGGTGGAAACGCCGACGTTCATGCCGGTGGGCACCTACGGCTCGGTCAAGGGCGTGCTGCCCGAACAGGTCCGCGAACTCGGCGCGGAAATGATCCTCGGCAACACCTTCCACCTCTACTTGCGACCGGGCCTGGACGTCATCGGCGATCACGGGGGGCTGCATCGCTTCACCGGCTGGAATGGGCCGATCCTGACCGACTCGGGCGGATTCCAGGTCTTCTCGCTGGCGCACAAGCGCAAGATCACCGAGCAGGGCGTGACCTTCGCGGCGCCGACCGACGGCAGCAAGGTCTTCCTCGGCCCGGAGGAAAGCATGCGGATCCAGAAGGTGCTGGATTCGGACGTCGTCATGATCTTCGACGAATGCACGCCGTACCCGGCCACGGAGGACGTCGCGCGGCGCTCGATGGAACTGAGCCTGCGCTGGGCCGAGCGCAGCAAGCGCGCGCACGAGGGCAACGACGCGGCGCTGTTCGGCATCGTCCAGGGCGGCGTGCATGAAGCGCTGCGCACGCGTTCGGCGGCGGCGCTCGTCGACATCGGTTTCGACGGGTACGCCATCGGCGGCCTCGCCGTGGGCGAGCCGGAAGCCGAGCGCAACCACATGCTCGAACACACCTGCCCGCAGCTGCCGGCCGACCAGCCGCGCTACCTGATGGGCGTGGGCCGCCCGGAAGACCTGGTCGAAGGCGTCGCGCGCGGCATCGACATGTTCGATTGCGTGATGCCCACCCGCAACGCCCGCAACGGCCACTACTTCACCTCCTTCGGCACGGTACGCGCGCGCAACGCCAAGTACGAGCGCGACCTGCGCCCGATCGAGGAGGGCTGCGACTGCTACGCCTGCCGCAACGGATTCAGCCGCAGCTACCTGCGCCACCTGGACCGCTGCAACGAGATGCTCGGGCCGATGCTGGGCACCCTCCACAACCTGCGCTACTACCAGCGCCTGATGGCGCAGATGCGCGAGGCCATCGCGCAGGGAACCTTCGCCGCCTTCCGCGAGTCCTTCTACGCCGCGCGGACGCCGGAATAGGGATCCGCGCACGGTTTGCGCATGACCCGCACGGGGAGGGCGGGAGCAGCGCAGGGCAGGGGCGGGACGGATCTTCCGGCCGTCCGGGGCCCGCCTGCCGCCCCGTGGCATAATCCCCCGCTATTTTTCGATCAGGACGACCGTCATGAATCTGCTCGACCTCGTGATTTCCCCCGCCTACGCCCAGGCCGCCCCGCAGGCTGGCGCCGGCGGCTTCGGCATGTCGCTGCTGTTCCCCATCCTGCTGATCGCGGTCATGTACTTCCTCATGATCCGCCCGCAGATGAAGCGCCAGAAGGAACACCGCGCGATGCTGGAGAAGCTCTCCAAGGGCGACGAAGTCATCACCAACGGCGGCATCGCCGGCACGGTGAGCGACATCGGCGAGAACTTCATCACCGTGGAGATCGCCGACAACGTGCGCATCCGCGTGCAGAAGGGCGCCATCGCCAACGTGCTGCCCAAGGGCACCCTGAAGTCGGCGTAAGCCCGCTTTCCCGATCCCACCTGAGCGTGCGCCCCTGGGCGCGCGCGGAATGCCGCGATGCTTGAATTTCCTAAGTGGAAATATTTCCTGATCCTGCTCGTACTCGGCCTGGGCGTGCTGTACGCGCTGCCCAACGTCTACCAGAAGGATCCTTCCGTACAGATCACGGCCAACCGCAGCGGCCAGCTCGATGAAGCCCTGCGCACGCGCGTCAAGGCCGAGCTCGCCCAGGCCGGCATCACGCCGCGCTCGGTGGAGATCGAAGGCGACAACCTGATGGTTCGCCTGCCGTCGCTGGACGCGCAGAGCAAGGCCAACAACGCCCTGCGCACCTCGCTCGGCGAGAACTACACCGTCGCGCTGAACCTCGCCTCGACGGTGCCGGACTGGCTGGCCAATCTCGGCGGCAAGCCGATGGTGCTGGGCCTGGACCTCCAGGGCGGCGTGCACTTCGTGATGCAGGTCGACCAGCGCGCCGCGCTGGAAAAGCGCGTCGACGCCTACGCCGAAGACATCCGCGTGAGCCTGCGCGACGCCAAGATCGCCTACCAGTCGGTCGAACGTCGTCCGGACAACAGCATCCTGGCGATGCTCGCCCCGGGCCAGGACGCCGAGCGCGCGCGCAACGAGCTCGCCCGCCTGATGCCGGTGCTCAACTTCGACGTCACCGGCAACAACGTGGCGGTCACGATCCCCGAGGCGGAGCTGCGTGCCATCGCCGCCGGCGCGATCGAGCAGAACGTCACCACGCTGCGCAACCGCGTCAACCAGCTGGGCGTGGCCGAGCCGATCATCCAGCGCCAGGGCGAGGACCGCATCGTCGTCCAGCTGCCGGGCGTGCAGGACACGGCCGAAGCCAAGCGCCTGATCGGCGCCACCGCGACGCTGGAATTCCGCGCGGTCGTCGATGGCGACGCGATGGAAGCCAAGCGCACCGGCGTCATGCCGCCGGGCGCGCGCCTGTACACCATCCGCAACACCGACCAGCCGGTGCTGCTGAGCAAGCGCGTGCTGGCCTCGGGCGACCAGATGGTCGGCGCGAAGGTCGGCCGCGACCAGAACGGCCTGCCGGCGGTGGACATCACGCTCAACAGCATCGCCGGCCAGCGCATGTTCGACTTCACCAGCGAGAACGTCGGCAAGCTGATGTCGGTGGTGTACATCGAGCGCATCCCGACCGTGACCATGGTCAACGGCCAGGAAGTGCGCAGCGTGCGCGTGCAGGAAGAAGCGCTGTCGCCGACGCGCATCGCCGGCGTGTTCGGCAAGAACTTCCAGACCACGGGTCTCGAGAAGGTCGAGGCCGAGACGCTGGCCAAGCTGCTCAGCGCCGGTTCGCTCGCCGCGCCGATGGACTTCGTCGAGGAACGCATCATCGGCCCGAGCCTGGGCGCGGAGAACGTCGAGCGCGGCATCACCGCCGTGCTGTACGCCTTCGTGTTCACGCTGGCCTTCTTCACCATCTACTACCGCATGTTCGGCGTGATCACCTCGGTCGCGCTGCTGATGAACCTGCTGATCGTGGTGGCGGTGATGTCGATGTTCGGCGCGACGATGACGCTGCCGGGCTTCGCCGGCCTTGCGCTGTCGGTCGGCCTGTCGGTCGACGCGAACGTGCTGATCAACGAGCGAATCCGCGAAGAGCTGCGCCACGGCGTACCGCCGAAGGCGGCGATCGCGGCCGGTTACGAGAAGGCGGGCGGCACCATCATGGACGCCAACCTGACCGGCCTGATCGTGGGCGTGGCGCTGTACGTGTTCGGCACCGGCCCGCTGAAGGGCTTCGCGCTGACCATGATCATCGGCATCTTCGCCTCGATGTTCACCGCGATCACCGTGTCGCGCGCGCTGGCGCAGCTGATCTACGGCAACCGCAAGAAGCTCAAGTCCGTGGCCATCTGACCGGGTGAGAACGAATCAATGAAACTTTTCCCGCTTCATCTCATCCCCAACGACACCAAGATCGACTTCCTGCGTACGCGCTACGTGTCGATGACGATCACGGTGCTGCTGTTCATCGCCTCGCTGGTGGTCATCGGCACGTACGGCTTCAAGAAGGAGGCCTACGCGCTGGAGTTCACCGGCGGCACGCTGGTGGAAACCACGTTCCAGAAGCCGGCCGACGTCGATCAGGTCCGCGAGAACCTGGCGAAAGCCGGCTTCGAGAACGCCCAGGTGCAGGCGTTCGGCGGCGGCAATGGCCTGATGATCCGCCTGCAGCCGCACGGCGAGAGCAACAACGCCACCGGCAGCCAGTCCATCGCCAACCAGGTGGTCAAGGCGGTGTCCACCGAGGAGAACCCGGCGCGCGTGCAGCGCAGCGAGTTCATCGGCCCGCAGGTCGGCGCCGACCTCGTGCGCGATGGCATCTACGCCACGGCGTTCATGCTCATCGGCTTCCTGATCTACATCGCGTTCCGCTTCGAGTGGAAGTTCGCGGTGGTGGCGAGCCTGACGGCGTTCTTCGACCTGATCGTCACCGCGGCCTACATCTACATCAGCGGCCGCGAGTTCGACCTGACCGTGCTGGCCGGTCTGCTGTCGGTGATGGGCTTTGCGATCAACGACATCATCGTGGTCTTCGACCGCGTGCGAGAGAACTTCCGCACGCTGCGCGTGGACTCGATCGAAGTGCTGAACCGCTCGATCAACCAGACGCTGTCGCGAACGGTGATCACCGCGGTGATGTTCTTCCTGTCGGCCTACGCGCTGTACCTGTACGGCGGCTCGTCCATGGAAGGCCTCGCGCTGACGCACATGATCGGCGCGGCGATCGTGGTCTTCTCGACGATCCTGGTGGCGGTGCCGATGCTCGCCATCGGCCCGTTCAAGGTCAGCAAGCAGGACCTGCTGCCCAAGGCCAAGGACGAGGCCGCGCTGGCGCGTCGTCCGTAAGCCTGCTGCGAAGCCGTCCCGGGAAAGGGCCGCCTTGTGCGGCCCTTTTCTTTTTCGGGACGACGCCGCCTCGTGCGGCCCTTTTCTTTTTTCGGGACGACGCCGCCTCGTGCGGCCCTTTTCTTTTTCGGGATGACGCCGCCTTGGGCGGCGCTCTGGGGGATCGCGGCGTCGCGTCATCGAAGCGTCACCGTCCCGGGTCAACCTGATGCCCCCGATCTGCCCCGATCAGGCGGCTGGGAAAACTGAGACTCAAGTCACATCAAAGGCGGCCGATACCGAGTCGAACCCACACCGACTCGCCCCGATGCCACTGCCCGACGCCCACCGCGCCGCCGCAACTGCCGCCTTTCCGCACCGCCGATCGACGGCGCCCGCCAGCGCCTGGCAGGGATTGCGCGGTTCGCTGGGCCGGCGGATCGGGCTGCCGCTGGTGGCCACGATGGTCCTGATGATGGCGGGCCTGACCGTGATGGTCAGCCACTACGCAGCGCAGGCCGTCGAGACGCGCGCCCGCGACGACCTGCGCTCGGCCGCCTCGATCCTGCGCGACAACATCGCGACTTACGAGCAGAGCCTGACCGAATCGACGGCGACCCTGGGCGGCGCGTTGCAGGCCGCGCTGTCCGGCGGACCGGTGGCGCTGACGCAATCGAAGGACGGTGCGCCGCTGCTGTCGCTGCAGGGCCAGACGGTCGACGCAACCTTCGCCGCCGTCGATCGTTTCACCGCCGACACCGGCGCGGTCGTGACGATCTTCGCGCGCGACGGCGACGACTTCGTCCGCGTCTCGACCTCGCTGCGCAACGAGAAGGGCGAGCGCGTCATCGGCACCAAGCTCGCGCACGATTCGCCCGCCTACGCGCCGGTCGCGAAGAACCAGCCGTACACCGGCAAGACGCGCCTGTTCGGCCGCGACTACATGGTCCATTACCGCCCGCTGCTCGACGATGCCGGCGCGCTCGTCGGCGTTCTGTTCGTCGGCAAGGAATACGGTGCCGAGCTGACCGCGCTGAAGGACCGCACGCGCGCCATGCACATCGGCGAGCACGGCCATTTCCTCGTGGTGGAAAACTCGAAGGACGGCGTGGAAACGCTCGCGATCCATCCCGCCGCCGAAGGCGCCGCGCTCTCCGAACTCGTCGATCCCGCGGGCCTGAAGTCGTTGCGCGAGGCGATCGCGGCCGGCCGCGGCATCGCCACCGTCGACCTTGCGGCGAAGCCGAACGCTGCGGCGGAGCCGACCCTCGTCGCCGTGGAAACCTTTCCCGACTGGAAGTGGGCCGTCGTGGCCGCCGAGCCGGTCTCGCAGATCGCCGCCTCCACGCACGCGCTGGTGGCAATGATCGCAGTGGCGTCGCTCATCACGCTGCTGGTCATCCTCGCGGTGTCGTGGTGGTGCGTGCGCCGGATCGTCACGCAGCCGCTGGAGCAGGTGGCGCGGCTCGCCGACGACGTCGCGCAGGGCCGCTTCGATGGCGCGATGCCGCCGCCGCGCCACGATGAACTCGGCCGTCTCCTGCAGGCGATGGGCCGCATGCGCGAGCGCGTGCAGTCGGTCATCGCCGCGCAGCGCGAGATGTCGCAGCGCCACGAGGTCGGCCAGATCAGCTTCCGCATGGACGACGCGGCGTTCCCCGGCCAGTACGGCGAGATGGTGCGCGACACCAACGCGCTCGTCGCCGCGCACATCGAGGTGAAGATGCAGCTGGTGGACGTCATGCGGCATTACGCCGTGGGCGACCTGTCCATCGACATGGACCGCCTGCCCGGTGAGAAGGCCGTGCTCACGCAGACCATGGATACGGTGAAGGCCAACCTGTCGGCGATCAACGACGAGATCAAGCGCCTGGCCGCCGCCGCTGCCGCGGGCGAGTTCGGCGTGCGTGGCGATGCCGCGCGCTTCGAGCACGACTTCCGCGCGATGGTCGACGGCCTCAACGCGATGATGTCGGTGAGCGATGCGAACCTCGATCAGGTCTCGCGCCTGCTGCGTGCCATCGCGCGCGGCGACCTCACCGCGCGCATGCACGGCGACTTCCATGGTGTGTTCGCCCGTATGCGCGATGATGCGGACGCGACCGTCGCGCAGCTGACGGGCATCGTCGGCCGTATCCAGCACGCGTCGGACGCGATCGACGGCGCCGCGGCGGAGATCGCCGCCGGCAACGCCGACCTGTCGCGTCGCACCGAGCAGCAGGCGGCGAGCCTGGAGGAAACGGCCGCGTCGATGGAGGAACTGACTTCGACCGTCCGCCAGAACGCCGAATCCGCGCGCCAGGCCAACCAGTTCGCGATCGACGCGGCCAGCGTCGCCGCGCAGGGCAGCCAGGTCGTCGGACAGGCGGTGGCGACGATGCGCGAGATCGAAACGGCTTCGCACCGCATCGCCGAAATCATCGGCACCATCGACGGCATCGCGTTCCAGACCAACATCCTCGCGCTCAACGCCGCGGTGGAAGCCGCGCGCGCGGGCGAGAGCGGTCGCGGCTTCGCGGTCGTCGCCTCGGAAGTGCGCGCGCTGGCGCAGCGTTCGGCCAACGCAGCGAAGGAGATCAAGACGCTGATCGAAGCCTCGGTGGAAAAGGTCAACGACGGCTCGGCGCTGGTGAATCGCGCCGGCGCGACGATGGACGACATCACGACATCGGTGCGCCGCGTCACCGACATCATGGCCGACATCTCCACCGCGTCGCAGGAACAGAGCGCGGGCATCGATCTGGTCAGCGGCGCGATCACGAGCATGGAAGAGGGCACGCAGCAGAACGCGGCGCTGGTCGAGGAAGCGTCCGCATCGGCGCACAGCATGGAGGAACAGGCGCGGGCGCTCGCCGGCGCGGTGCGCCAGTTCGTGCTCGCCGATGCGCCGGCGGTCACGCGCGCGGCGGCCTGATCAACGTTGGGGAATGGAGCCTTCGGGCACGCATCGCTGGAGCGCGCCTTCGTTGGGGAGCGAAGGCGCGCTCGCGATGCGGGTTCGGTTTGGTGTGCGCTGTCGCGCGGGGCACCGGGTCGTGGTGAACCATGTCACCGTTATTCCGGCCGAAACGTCGCGATGGCCGGGATCGGCGGCGGCGCATCGCTGCGTGACAGCGCTTTGTAACGGCGCCCAACTTCACCGTCATCCCGGCGAAGGCCGGGACCCAGGCCGTCACATCGGTGCACTCCGACTGCGGTGAACCACTTCAGCGTCATCCCGGCGAAAGCCGGGATCCAGGCCCGTAACGTTCGGGCACTCCGACTACGGTGACCGCCCTCACCGTCATTCCAGCGAAAGCTGGAATCCATCTTGATGTTGCCTTTGCCGTTGCCGTTGCTCTTGCTCTTGCTCTTGCTCTTGCTCTGGTTCTGGCTCTGGCTCTGGCTCTGGCTCCTGCTCTTGCTCGTCATTCCCGCGAAGGCGGGAATCCAGGGACTCTCCATGCTTTCCCGGCAACGCGTAAGAGCAAAGAAGAATCACAATCCAAGCTTCCGATCGCCTGCGGCGCTCGGGTCACTTTTCTTTGCTCGCACAAAGAAAAGTAACCCAAAGAAAGTGCGTACAAGTCCAACCCAGTCCTACGACCGGACGGAGAAAGGGCGCGTTCGCGATTCGCCATCCATGGCTCAGCGCTCACCGCCGCACATCCTGTGCGGCGCCCTCCGGGGCTAGCGACGAATAGGCTGTTCGACAGCAACAGCAACAGCAACAGCAACAGCAACAGCAACAGCAACAGCAGGTGGATTCCAGCGTCGCTGGAATGACGGTGATTTATGTCGATGCCGGTGTAGTGCTGGCGGCACGGCTTTTAGCCCCTCTCCCAGCGGGAGAGGGGTTGGGGTGAGGGGCAACGAAGCCGTAGCGGTGAACTAACCGTGCCCTACAGCGCTGCGCTGCTGCTTCCCGTCGCGAATGCAAGAACGAAATGGACTCCAGCTTTCGCTGGAAGAGGGCGCAGAGGTGCGCGCCAAAATATTCCCGAACCGCATCCCGACCAAACAAAAAAGCCGCGCAATGCGCGGCTTTTCGTTACGACGTGAACGGGACGCGACCGATCAATCAAACGCCGCCGCATACCCCGTGTTGACGATCTTCTGCTGCAGCAGGTCGGCGACCTTGAGATTGCCCGCGACGAGCTGGCGCGTGGCCAGGCCGCGGTTGTCCATCGGGCCGGTGGTGCGGCCGCGGAAGTCGCTGACCTTGCCGCCCGCCTCGCGCACCAGCAGCACGCCGGCGGCGATGTCCCACGGCTTCACGCCGGCCTCGAAGTACGCGTCGGCACGACCGCAGGCGACGTACGCCAGGTCCAGCGCGGCCGAACCGGTGCGACGGATGTCCTCCGCCTCCAGCAGCAGGTTGTCGATGCACTTGAGCTGCGCGGACACGCGCTCGCGCTCGCGCGGCGGGAAACCGGTCAGCACCATCGCGCCACCCAGATCCTTGCGGTCGGCCACGCGGATGCGGCGCTCGTTGAGCGTCGCGCCGCTGCCGCGGCTGGCGGTGAACAGGTCGTTGCGCAGCGGGTCGAAGATCACCGCGTGGATCGGCTCGCCGTTTTCCACCAGCGCGATCGACACGCAGAAATGCGGGATGCCGTGCAGGTAGTTGCTCGTGCCGTCGAGCGGATCGATCACCCAGGTGAAGCGGTTGTGGCCGATCGAGCCGGTTTCCTCGCCGAGGATCGCGTAGTCCGGCGTGGAACGGCGGAATTCCTTGATGATCTCCTTCTCCGCCAGGCCGTCGACTTCGCTGGCGTAGTCCATCCGGTCCTTCTCGACGATGTTCAGGGCGTCGAGCTTGTTCATGTGGCGCAACAGCACGTTGCCGGCGGAGCGGGCGGCCTTGACCATGAGGGTGACTGCGGGTTTCTGCATGGGTACGGCGCCTCGTTCGGGGGACGGGGAGAGAATGGACTGGCGGGGGTGAAAGAGCGTCGCCGGCGCTGTGGCCGGGGCGCGGAGTTTACCATTGCGCGCCATGAGTTCCGAATCGAAATCCGTGAATCCTTCCCATACGCCCGCACAGCGCCTGCGCATCGTCCTGGTCGGCACCCAGCATCCCGGCAACATGGGCTCCGCCGCCCGGGCCATGAAGACCATGGGCCTGGCCCGGCTGGTCCTGGTCGCCCCGGAAAAGCGTCCCAACGAGGAGTCCTACGCGTTGGCCGCCGGCGCCGACGACGTGCTGGGCGACGCGGTGATCTGCGAGACGCTGGCCGAAGCGGTCGCCGATTGCCGCCTGGTCCTGGGTTGCACCGCGCGCAGCCGCCGCGTCCAGCTGGAGGAACTGATGCCCCGCGACGCCGCGAGCCGCGCCGTGGCGCAGGCCGCCGGCGGGGCGGAGGTCGCGCTGGTCTTCGGCCGCGAACGCACGGGCCTGACCAACGAGGAGCTCCAGCTCTGCCACGCCGCGGTGCACATCCCGGCCAATCCGGACTACAGCTCGTTGAACCTTGCCGCCGCCGTGCAGGTGCTGAGCTACGAGCTGCGACTGGCGCTGCTCGAAGGGGCCTCGGCCGAAGGGGAAAGCGCAGGCACCGAAGACCCGCGCGACCTGCCGGCCTCGCACGCCGAGATGGAAGGCTTCTTCGCGCAGCTGGCCGAAACCCTGGACGCGATCGATTTCCACAAGGGGCGCGCGCCCGAGTCGGCGATGCGCAAGCTGCGCCGGCTGTACCTGCGCGCCGGTCTGGATGCGCGCGAGGTCCGGATCCTGCGCGGCATCCTGGCCGACGCGCAGCGCATGGCGATGCTCGCCGGGTCAAAACGCTGATCTGCTGATGGCCGGGCGGTTTGCCGTTTCGGGTCGCACGCCTTTCGATTACGCTGCCGGACGGCATCCCGATGGGTCGTCGTTCTTGATCGCCAGCCTGCGTCGTACCGCCCTGTTGACCCTTTGCATGCTGGCCATGGCCGCGGCCCCGCTTTCGGTGCTGGCGGCCGACGACTCCGGCGTGCTCGTGCTTGGCCGCATCAGCGACGATCCGAAGAAGAACTACGAGCAGCTCAAGCCGCTGCTGGACTACGTGGTTCCGCGCCTGGCCGACGTGGGCATCCGCGAGGGCCGGATACTGATGGCCAAGGACACGCAGCAGATGGCCAGCTACCTGCGCCGCGGCCGCGTGGACTGGGTCACCGAGACCGCCGGCACCGCGATGCTGCTGCGACAGCGCGCCGGCGCACGCACGCTGCTGCTGACCGAGCGCGATGGCGTGAGCCACTACCGCAGCGTCTTCTTCGCCCGCCGCGACAGCGGGCTGTCCTCGCTGGACGACCTGCGCGGACACAGCATCGCCTTCCAGCGCCCCAACTCCACCAGTGCGTACTTCGTGCCGGCGGCCGAACTGCTGCGCCGCGGGTTCTCGCTGGAAATCCTGCTGTCGCCGGAAGACCGCATTGCAAGCGACGAGGTCGGCTACCTGTTCGCGTGGTCGGAACTCAACATCTCGACCTGGGTGCACAAGGGCCTGGCCGACGTGGGCGTGATGAGCAACCTCGACTGGGCCAACCCGCACCGCATGCCGCCGTCGTTCCGCGACGATCTGATGGTGATCGGCGAGACCGTCGATTACCCCCGCGCGGTGGAGATGGTGCGCGACGGCCTGGATCCGCGCGTCCAGGCCCGCCTGCGCGAGGTGCTGATCGACGCCGCCGGCGATCCCGATGCCGGCGACGCGCTGCTGCGCTTCTTCAACACCACGCGCTTCATGCCGGTGGATCCGGCGTCGCAGAAGGCGCTCGACGGCATTTCCGAAGGCGTTGCACGCGTGCGCGCGGAGGTCGAATGAAGCTGCGCATGGGGCTGCAGGCGCGCTTCCTCGCCCTGATGGGCGTGGCGATGCTGGTGGTCATCGCGCTGGTCGCCCTGCTGCTCAACCGGCAGGAGCAGATGCGCCGCGAGGTCGAAGGCGTCAGCCGCCAGGCCATGCGCACCATGGTCGGGCAGAGCCTGCGCCGGCAGGGCGAAGCGGCCGTCACGCAGCTCGCCGCCGGCCTGACCAACCCGCTGTATTACTCCGACCTCGATGCCGTCGGCGCGCTCGCGCGCTCGACGCTGGCCGCGCCCGACGTGCGCTACGTCATCGTCTACGACGAGGACGGCAAGGTCGTGCACGACGGCAGCGAGGACATCGCGCATTACGGTCGCCACATGGACGATCCGATGGCGAAGCAGGTCATCGCATCGACCGCGCTGCACACGCAGTTCGACGATCGCGTCATGGACGTGTCGATGCCGATCCTCATCGGCCAGCAGCGCGTGGGCGGCGTGCGCATCGGTTACGACATGCAGGCGATGCGCCGGCTGCAGGACCAGTCCGTCGACCGGCTGCGGTCGCGGCTGGATACGTTGGGCCAGCGGCACGTGATCTGGATCGGCCTGCTCGGCGTGGGCCTGCTGGTGTTCGGCGCGCTTTCGCTGTGGCTGATCCAGCGCCTGCTGGTGCGACCGATCCGCCGACTCGCCGAATCGGCGCAGGAAATCGAAGCCGGCCACTTCGACACCACGACGCCGGCCGACGGCCGCAACGACGAAGTCGGCGACCTGATGCGCGCGTTCGATCGCATGAGCCGCAGCCTCGCGCGGCACGATCGCGAGATCCGCCGCATGGCCTACACCGATGCGCTGACGGGGCTGGCGAACCGGCTCGCGTTCCGCGAATCGCTCGACGAACGCCTCGCGCAGAGCGACAGCCGCCAGCTCGCGCTGCTGTTCGCCGACATCGATGACTTCAAGCGCGTCAACGACACGCTCGGCCACGATGCCGGCGACGACGTCCTGCTCGAGTGCGCGCACCGCATCGAAAGCGCGGTCGCGCGCGTGGGCGGCGAGGACGCGCTGCTGGCGCGCTTCGGCGGCGACGAGTTCGTGATCCTCGTGCAGGGCAAGGACGACCCGCAGGACGACGTGCGCACGCTCGCGACGAAGCTCGCCGAAACGCTGGTCGTCGACCTTGGAGCACCGGTGGAAGTGCAGGGGCGGCAGGTGTTCCTTGGCACGTCCATCGGCATCACGCTGTTCCCCGAAGACGCCGCCAGCGGAACCACGCTGATGAAGAACGGCGACATCGCGATGTACCAGGCGAAGGTCGCCGGCAAGAACTGCTTCCGCTTCTACAGCCGCGCGATGAACCAGGCGGTCGAGCGTCGCGTGCACCTGGAACAGGAACTGCGCGGCGCGTGGGATCGCGGCGAGCTGAGCCTGGTGTACCAGCCGGTGTTCCGCCTGGTCGATGGCGCGATGATCGGCGCCGAAGCGCTGCTGCGCTGGCGCCATCCGGAACTGGGTTTCGTCGCGCCGTCGGTGTTCATCGACGTGGCCGAGCAGAGCGGCCTGATCGAAGTGCTCGGCCCGCAGGTGCTGCACGCGGCGTGCTCGGACGCGGTGGCGTGGCAGAAGGTGCGCAAGGACGCCGAGCCGCTGTTCGTCGCGGTGAACGTCTCGCCGCGCCAGCTGCGCAACGGCGATTTGCCGAACGTCGTATCGGCGTGCCTGCGCGACACGGGACTGGCCGCCGACCTGCTCCATCTGGAACTCACCGAGACGGCCGTCATCGGCGACGAACTGCACGCGAGCGCGCTGCTGTCCGAGCTGCGTGGCATGGGCGTGCGCGTGTGGCTGGACGATTTCGGCACCGGCTTCTCGGGCCTGAGCCACCTGCGACGCGTACCGGTCGACGGCGTGAAGATCGACCGCAGCTTCGTCGCCGACGTGTTGCGCGATCCGGACGACCTGGCGCTGACGACCGCGATCATCGCGATGGCGCATTCGTTGGGCATCCTGGTCGTCGCCGAGGGCGTGGAGAAGGAAGGCCAGTACGCGATCCTGCGCGAACGCGGATGCGATTTCGCGCAGGGCTACTGGCTGGGGCATCCGGTGACGGTGGATGAGTTCCTGCAGTTGCGGGCGTGAGGCTGGCGGTCTGGGGTTTGCTCCGGACGCGCTTGTAACGGCGTCCAACGTTCCCGTCATCCCGGCGAAGGCGGGGACCTAGGCCCGCAGCGTCCGGGCACTCTCTTGACGGTGCTGCACCTCACCGTCATTCCAGCGAAAGCTGGAATCCATGTTGATCTTGCCGTTGCCGTTGGCCGTTAGCGTTGCTCTTGCTGTTGCTCGTCATCCCCGCGAAGGCGGGCCGCTTTTGGGCCGCCGAATGGCGGCACATCCAGGGACTTTCCACGCTTTCTCTGCAACGGTTACGAGCTAAAGAAGAATCACAATCCAAGCTTCCGATCGCCTGCGGCGCTCGGGTCACTTTTCTTTGCTTGCCCAAAGAAAAGTAACCAAAAGAAAGGGCAGTTCCCCGACAAATCAATCCCACGGCTGGAAAGCGAAAGGGCGCGTTCGCGATTCGCCATCCATGGCTCAGCGCTCACCGCCGCACATCCTGTGCGGCGCCCGTTGGGGCTAGTGACGGTTAGGCTGTTCGATAGCAAAGCAACAGCAAATGGATTCCAGCTTTCGCTGGAATGACGGTGGGGTTGTTCGCCGATGATGGAGTGCCCAGGCCCTACTAGCCTGGATCCCGACCTTCGCCGGGATGACGAGCAAAAAAATGATGAGCGGCCGGTGCTCTTAAGCCCCTCTCCCGTTCACGGGAGAGGGGTTGGGGTGAGGGCCGGGCTGCAGGATGCATGGATTTCCACAGCGCCCTGCACTCAAAAATCAAACAGCTCCCCTAGAAGATTTTTCTTCTTCTTGTGCTTGTAGTCGGACTTGTAGTGTCCGGACTTGTACTCGTCCGAATGTCCGTAGCCACGCGGCTGCTCGCGCATCGGAGGCGGGGGCGGCGCAGCCTGCGCACGCGCCGGCGCATCGGCGGACGCGCGCTCGATCAGCTTGTCGAGTTCGCCGCGGTCCAGCCAGACGCCGCGGCATTGCGGGCAGTAGTCGATCTCGATGCCTTGGCGATCGGTCATCGCCAGTTTCACGTCACGGCAGACGGGACAATCCATGCGGGGTTCCTCGCGTCGGGGGAACCCCTGTTTTCAGGGCGCGCGGCCGCTACGTCAAGGCGCTTCCGGAACGCGCCGTTCAGCATGGCGGGCAATGAAGTCGCGCACCTGCGGGTACACCTGCGTGCGCCAGCGGCGGCCGCTGAAGATGCCGTAATGCCCCGCGCCGTCCACGGTGAGGTGTTCACGATCCGCCTCCGCGATGCCCGTGCACAGCGTGTGCGCGGCGCGCGTCTGGCCCTGCCCGGAGATGTCGTCCAGCTCGCCCTCGATGGTGAGCAGAGCAGTGCGGTGGATCTTCGACGGATCCACGCGCTCGCCGCGCACGTCCCACTCGCCGCGCGGCAGCAGGTGTTCCTGGAAGACGATGCGCACCGTCTGCAGGTAGTACTCGGCGGGCATGTCGAGCACCGCGTTGTATTCGTCGTAGAAGCGGCGATGCGCGGCGGCGTCGTCGAGGTCGCCCTTCACCAGGTGCATGTAGAAATCCCAGTGCGACTGGAAATGCCGCTCGGGATTCATCGCGACGAAGCCGCCGTGCTGCAGGAAACCGGGATAGACGCGGCGACCGTGGCCGGGATAGTTCGCCGGCACGTGCTGGATCAAATTGTCCTCGAACCACGACAGCGGCTCGTGCGTGGCCAGGTCGTTGACCTTCGTCGGGTTCTGGCGCGTATCGATGGGGCCGCCCATCATCACCATCGAGCGCGGCGTCGTTTCGCCGCGTGCCGCCATCAGCGAGATCGCGGCGAGCACCGGCACCGTCGGCTGGCACACGCTCACCACGTGCAGCGTCTCGGCGCCGATCTGGCGGATGAAGTCCTGCACGTACTCGATGTAATCGTCGAGCGAGAACTCGCCTTCGCCCACCGGCACCATGCGCGCGTCGACCCAGTCGGTGATGTAGACCTTGTGGTCGCGCAGCAGCGTGCGCACGGTGTCGCGCAGCAGCGTCGCGTGATGCCCGGACAGCGGCGCGACGACCAGGACAGGCTGCTGCTCCTTCAGGTCGCGCAGGTTGCCGGCGTCGTCGGCGTAACGCTTGAAGCGCAGCAGCCGGCAGAACGGCTTGCGCGCCATCTCGCGTTCGATCACCGGATACACGGTGCCGTCGATGTCGATGGAGTGGATGCCGAACTCGGGCTTCTCGTAGTCCTTGCCGATGCGGTACAGCAGCTCGCATCCGGCCGCGGTCTGCGCGGCGCCGGGCAGGGACGACAGCCAACCGCCCTGCGCGCCGAACATCTTGGCGCACGCCTCGGCCCAGTACGTCATCGGGGCCATCCACGCGCGGCCCAGTTCGTGCATCTGATAAAGCATCGGTTCGAATCCGGTGGCGGGCCCGGGTCGGGCCGCATGCTGCGTCGCAGCATAGCGGAACGGTCCGGACGACACGTTAATGGGGGGCTGAATGGGCGTGAGGCGCCTCAGGCCGGTCGTTCGAGCGCGACCAGACGGTCGGTCAGGGCCGGCGACAGCCACAGGTGCGAGCCCAGCGGCACGAAACCCGCCTTCGCGAACCGCTGGCGATAGAACCGGGCCGGGCGCGGATGGAAATCGACGTTGTCGCCGTCGGTCTCGTCCTCGCCAGTGAAGGTCTCCAGGAACGCGACGCCGCCGCACAACTCCGCGAGACCCGGCAGGCCGCGATCGAGCTCGCGGGTTTCCAGGTAGTGCATGACGTCGCTGCAGACCAGCAGGTCGACAGGCGGGCAGGGACGCAACTGCGCGAAATCGGCGAAACGCGCGAAGTGCAGGTTGCGTCGCGCGCCGAAGCGACGCACCGCGTACTCGCTGCTGTCGAAGCCGAGGTAGGACGCCTTCGGCCGAAGCTTCAGCAGCGGCGCACGCCATGCGCCTTCGCCGCAGCCGATGTCGAGCACGGTGCGGATCGGACGTTCGAGGTGGTATTCGGCAGTGGCCACGGCGAGCGCCACCTTGCGCGTGAGCCGCGCGGCGCTGCCGACGGCATGGTCCTTCTTCGAGGATTCGCGATACCAGCGTTCGAAGTAGGCCTGGTCGTAGTGTTTGGTCATCGGGCGATTGTACGGGCGTGGTCGCGGTGAGCGACCTGCGCGCACGCTGTGCGATCCTGTGCGCCGCTCGCGACAGCCACCTGCCATCCGCCGAGGATTCCCATGGCCTATTTCTGGATCAAGACCGCCCACCTCGTGTTCGTGATGGCCTGGATGGGCGGGGTGTTCTACCTGCCGCGCATCCTGGTGAACATCGCCGAAGCCGGGAACGAGCCCGCGGTGCGTGCGCGGCTGGTGCTGATGGGCCGCCGCCTGTACCGCTTCGGGCACATGATGTTCGGGCTGGCGTTCGCGTTCGGACTGGTGCTGTGGCTGGGCTACAAGGTTTTCCCGGGCTTCCCGACGATGGTCGGCCCCGGTGCCGGCTGGCTGCACGCGAAGCTGGCGCTGGTCGTGCTGATGCTGGTCCATTTCACCGTCGCCGGGCGCTGGTTGAAGGGCGTGGATGCGGGCCGCACGCTGCCGTCTTCCAAGGCGCTGCGCTGGTTCAACGAATTGCCGGTGCTGCTGCTGGTGGCGATCGTCTTCCTGGTGCTCGCCAAGCCGTTCTGACGGCCGGGACGTTCTCACTCCGCGTCAACCCGCGCCTGCTAAGGTTCGCCGCAATCCACCCACCCGCGTGGTGCGCGAATGGACGAGCGTCTGTCGTTGATGCGCGGCGGCCTGCTGTACCGGCTGTCGCATGCCGGAGGCGTCGCGTGGACCGCGCGCGCATACGCGCCGTGGATCGCCGGTGCACTGCTGCTGGTCGTGCTGCTTCCGGTGGTCGTGCTCAGCGCGGTGGATGGGCGCCTCCTGCGTGGCGTATCGGTGCCGCTGCTGCGCGACTACAACGTCTGGGCGCGGTTCGTGCTGGCGCTGCCGATGCTCGTTCTCGCCGCGCCGCTCGCGGACGAGCGCATGTGGCGCTCGCTCGAACACCTGCGCAACCTGGTGGAGCCAGCCGACAACGCGAATTTCGAACGCGCGCTCTCGAGGCTGCGGCGCTGGCGCGATTCACCGTGGCCCGAGCTGATCCTGTTCGCGCTGGCGATCGGCGCCTCGTTCGGCGCGCCGTCGCTGCCGCTGTACGAGCAGGCCACCAACTGGCGCAACGACGGTCCGCAGTTCACGCGTGCGGGCGCGTGGCTGTGGTGGGTCGGTTTCCCGGTGTTCCGGTTCCTCGCGTTCCTGTGGCTGTGGCGTTTCGTGCTGTGGGTCGTCCTGCTCACGCGCTTCTCGCGGTTGAACCTCTCGCTGCATGCGTCGCATCCCGACGGTTGCGGCGGCGTCGGTTTCCTCGGCTATGCGCACGCGGCTTTCCTGGTGATGCCGCTGGTGGCGAGCCTGCTCGTCGCCGGCAGCTGCGCGGTGGAAGTCAAATACCTCGGCGTTCCGTTCGCCAGCCTGCACATGCTGCTCGGCGGCTATGCGGTGCTCGTGCTGGGCGTGATGCTCGCGCCGCTGCTGCTGCTCACGCCGAAGCTCGCCGCGCTCAAGCGCAACAGCCTGCTCGCCTACGGCGCGCTGGGCACCGATTCGTCGGAGGAATTCGAACACCGCTGGCTCGGCCTTGCGCGCCGGAAGGCGGCGCCGATCCTCGATGGCGGCGATCCCTCGGCGCTGGCGGACCTCACCGCCGTCTACGCCACGGCGAGCCGCATGGGGACGGTGCCGGTGCAGCGCTGGATCCTGCTGCAGTTCATCGGCGCGACGGTGATCCCGCTGCTGCCGCTCGGGTTGCTGGTCATGCCGCTGGAAGACCTGGTGCGGAAACTGTTCTCGATGCTGGTCTGATCAGACGCCGCGGACGCGGATTTCCACGTCGTCCAGCATCACCGTCTGCCCCGCGCGGATCTTGCAGGTCTTGCGCAGCTCGACCTCGCCGTCCACCGCCACCACCCCGCTGGCGACGATCGCCTTGCCCGCGCCGCCGCTGTCGCACAGGCCAACCAGCTTGAGCAGCTGGTTGAGTTCGACGTGGTCGTGGTCGCGGTCGAGTTCGAAATCGATGTGCTGCATGGAAAGGGCCGGCGTGCGAGGGCGCTCAGGATACGCTCATGCGCCCGCGCAGAGCGCGCGTTTCTGCTCGGGGCGAAGCTGCTTGATCGCGTGTTCGGCGCGGCTGGCCGATGCGCGGTCCGGATGCGGGAACTGCCCCAGCAACCGCACCGGCGGGCGCGAGCGCGTGTAGCGCGCGCCTTTTCCCGCCAGATGCTGCGCGTAGCGCCGCGCGACATCGGTCGTGATGCCCGTGTACAGGCTGCCGTCGCGGCATTCCAGCAGGTAGACGTACCAGGGCGCGGCGATGTCGGCGTCGGAACTCATGGCAGGTAATCGTACAGCCGGTAGATCCACGACAGCTCGTAGACGATCGCGAAGATCACGAACGCACGGTGGAACCGCTCGCTGCGTACCTTCATCGCGACGAGGCTGAGTACGACCATGAGCGCGTTGCGGATCGGGTATTCGACGCCGAAGTGCTCGTAGTAGGGCTTGCCCTTGATCAGCGTGTCGACGAAGTCGATCACGTACAGCGCGGCCATGATCCCGAAGAACCAGCTGCGCCGTGACTGGAAGTAATCGCGCCACCCGCTGTAATCGGCCAGGTCGTCCGGGAACAGCAGCGTGCACAGCAGGAACAGCACCACCACGTAGAGGACCAGGAACGCGTAGGACGTGAAGCTCCACGGGTGCACGCGCACCAGCCCGAATTCCCACCACCAGAAATGCACCAGCAGGATGAACATCGACAGCGCCCAGCCCAGGTGCACGCCGTAGATGCGCTCGCGTCCCGGGTGCTGGACGAACTTCGCCATTCCCTTGAGCAGGGTGGTGAGCGCCAGGCCCAGCACGATGCCCAGCACGATGCGGATGTGCGCGAACTGCGGATCGCTGGCGGCGACGGTCGTTTCCATGGCGCGTGCGAGGGCCTGTAGCCGATGCCGCGAGGATAAACACCGCCGCCGCGTGGCGCATTCACGCCGGCAGCTGCGATCATGGCGGCATGACCGATTCCCCCGACACCGCGGCCCCGGCGGCCGCCTTCGACCGCCTCCCGCTCACGCCCGCGCTGCTGCAGGGCGTGCAGGCGCTGGGCTACACGCAGATGACGCCGGTGCAGGCGCAGGCGTTGCCGGCGATCCTCGACGGCCGCGACCTCATCGCGCAGGCACCTACCGGCAGCGGCAAGACCGCCGCCTTCGGCCTGGGCCTGCTGCACCGCCTCGATCCGGCGTCCACTGCGACGCAGGCGCTGGTGCTGTGCCCCACGCGCGAACTCGCCGACCAGGTCGGCCGCCAGCTGCGCAAGCTCGCGTTCGCGATTCCGAACCTCAAGCTGTCGATCCTGTGCGGCGGCATGCCCTTGCAGCCGCAGCTGGATTCGCTGGCCCAGCACGCGCCGCAGATCGTCGTCGGCACGCCGGGCCGATTGCAGGAACTGCTGCGCAAGCGCGCACTGGACCTGAAGAACGTGCGCACGCTCGTGTTCGACGAGGCCGATCGCATGCTCGACATGGGCTTCGAGGAACCCATCCGCGAGATCGTCCGCGCCACGCCCGCGTCGCGGCAGGGGCTGCTGTTTTCGGCGACGTTCCCGGATGCCGTGCGCGAGATCAGCCGCGCGATGCTGCGCGATCCGGTGGAAGTCACGGTCGAGGGCGGCGAACGTCATGCCGCGATCGAACAGCGTTTCTACGAGGTCGATCCCGCGCGCAAGGTGCAATTGCTGGCTGCGCTGCTGCTGCAGGAGAAACCGGAATCGTGCGTCGTGTTCTGCAACATGCGCCGCGACGTGGACGAGGTCGCCGGCTCGCTGTCGCATTACGGCTTCACCGCGCTCGCGCTGCACGGCGACATGGAGCAGCGCGATCGCGACGAAGTGTTCGTGCAGTTCGCCAATCGCAGCTGCAACGTGCTCGTCGCCAGCGACGTCGCCGCGCGCGGCCTCGACGTGAAGGAACTGGCGATGGTGGTGAACTTCGACGTGCCCTCCGATGCGGACACCTACGTGCATCGCATCGGCCGCACGGGACGCGCCGGACGCGATGGCCTCGCGTTGACGCTGGTGGGCCCTCGCGAACAGGGACGCGTGTCGGCGATCGAGGAACGGCAGGACGCGCCGCTGGACTGGTTCAAGGCGACGCCGCTTTCCGGCAAGCCGAACAACGTGCCGCCTGCCGCGATGGTGACGCTGCGCATCGACGCCGGCCGCACCGACAAGCTGCGACCCGGCGACATCCTCGGCGCGCTGACGGGCGACGCGGGCCTGAAGGCCGATTCCGTCGGCAAGATCGACGTGTTCCCGACGCGCTCCTACGTGGCAGTGGCGCGCGGGCAGGCGACGCACGCCCTGTCGCGTTTGCGAGAGGGGAAGATCAAGGGGCGGAAGTTCCGGGTCAACCGGATGTGAGCCGGCTGGCCGTCGTTCGGCCAACCTCACGCGTCATGCCGCCGTTCATCGTCATCCCGGCGAAAGCCGGGACGCAGGCCCACAACATCCGGCACTCCGACGGCGATGAACCACATCACCGTCATTCCAGCGAAAGCTGGAATCCATCTTGATCTTGCCGCCGCCGCCGCCGTTGCCGTTGCCGTTGCTGTTGCTGTTGCTGTTGCTCGTCATTCCCGCGAAGGCGGGCCGCTTCTGGGCCGCCGCATGGCGGCACCATCCAGGGACTTTCCACGCTTTCCGGTAGCCCGGCAAAGCAAAGAAGAATCACAATCCAAGCTTCCGATCGCCTGCGGCGCTCGGGTCACTTTTCTTTGCTCGCACAAAGAAAAGTAACCCAAAGAAAGTGCGTACAAGTCCAACCCAGTCCTACGACCGGAAAGCAAAAGGGCGCGTTCGCGATTCGCCATCCATGGCTCAGCGCTCACCGCCGCACATCCTGTGCGGCGCCCTTCGGGGCTAGCGACGAATAGGCTGTTCGACAGCAACAGCAACAGCAACAGCAAGATCATATGGATTCAGACCTTCGCTGGAATGACGGTGCGCGTTTTAGCCCCTCTCCCACCGGGAGAGGGGTTGGGGTGAGGGTTGGGGCGAGCGTTCACGATGGCACTCGCGGTGCTCTTCGCCACCAAGCGGAAGCAACAACAAATGAATTCCAGTATTCGCTGGAATGACGATGTGATCGTTTGTTGTTGAAGTGTGCCCGAGCGTACGGGCCTGGATCCCGGCCTTCGCCGGGATGACGACCTGGCTTTGCGCGTTGCGCTCCTGCTTTGGCTCTGCGCTTCACGCTCGTGATCTGCCAGCGACTTAAAGCGAGCCGAGCACCGGAGCTGGAAAGGGACGAAGAGCCGCGCGCTGTCTGAGCGCAGCGAGTTCGCGCGGCGCTCCCTTTCCAGTGAGGAGCGCAGGGAACCGTCGCGTAGCGGCGGATCGCGTCAGGAGCGAGTGGTTTTGGTTACTTTTGCCGAAACAAAAGTAACCCGCTCGTTCACGAGCGGAAGCTTTTGATCTTGCTTAAAAGCCGGCAGCAGGTAAAAGCCGGTTGCAGCAGAACACCGCTGCAACCGACCGTAAACCTCACCTCTGATTGAACGCCCACTTCCCCGGCCCCAACAGCGCAATGGCCGCTGCCGTCGCCAGGAACATCACCTGCAGCTCGATCGCCCAGCCGCCCTGCTGGTTGAGGTGCCCGATGTCGCCCAGATGCACCAGGTACAGCGCGAACAGCATGTTGATCATGATCAGGATCGCGCCGATGCGCGAGAAGAAGCCGGTGATGACCAGCAGCGGGGCGATCACCTCGCCGATGATCACGCCGTAGGCGAAAAAGCCGGGAAAGCCCTGCGTTTCGACCAGGCCGACGATGCCGTCCAGGCCACCTTCGAGCTTGCTCAGGCCATGCAGGAAAACCAGTACGCCGAGCGCGATGCGGAGGATCAGCTTGCCTGCGTCTTGCTGGGTGCTGCCGTTCATGCGGTACCCCCTCTGTTTGGACGTGCGTGCTTTTCTGGATTCGCGTGCTGCGGAGTCGTGCGTTGAAGGCGTGCTTGGAAGGAACAGGCGGATCGTCCGCTGCCGCCGCGTCCGGCGCAACCGTCAGCGCAGGGGCAGGGCGACGCGGCGGCCGTGCCAGTTGAGCACCACACCGTCCGCGGCGATCTCCTCCACCACCGCCTCGCCGACGCGGTCGCCCTGGCCGACGCGGGCGCCATCGATGATCGCGAACCGCTGCGCGGGCGTGGGCCCGAACATGTGCATGCTGATCTTCAGCGCGGGCAGCTGTTCGCGTTCGCCCGGCGACAGATCGGACAGCCGCACCGGCGCGCCCGTGGCGGGCGGGGGAGCCGGCAGCGGCGCGACGGGCGCCGGCGTGGCCGCGGGCGTGCGCGGCGTCGAGGCCGTCGCGGCATTGGCGATGGCCTGTTGATACCGGTCGTTCGGGCGCGCCGGTGCAGGCACCTGCGTCGCAGGCGGCTCCGGCTGCGTTGCGTCCGTCGGTGTGGCTGCGGTCGGCGTCTGCGCCGTCGGCGGCGGGTAGGCGGCGGACGCCGCGGCGTAGACGTCGTCTTCCACCGGCTGGGTCGGTTCCGGTTCTGCGCCGGGCAGCGGTTTCGACTTCGGAAGCGGCGAGGCGGCGGGCGGCGCGGCGACCACGACCGGTTCGACGGGAAGCTCCGCCGTGTCCGATGGAGGCGGTGCATCGGCCGGAATCGCGACAGCCTCTACTGCTGGTGGCGCGTCCGGCGTGCGGTTCCAGAACCCCCAGCCCAGCGCGACGATCGCAATCAGTACCGCGATGCCGGCGAACCAGAACGGCCAGCGGCGACGCGGCGCGACATTGCGCGCGGCGGGCGGAAGTTCTGCACGAAGGTCGGGCATCTCGCCACGTCGGCGTTGCGCTTCGGACTTGCGCAGGGCGTCGAGGATCAACGACATCGCGTCACTGCGCTCCCGTATCGGATTCAAGCGCGGCGGTTCGAACCGGCGCCTCGTGCGCGGCCAGCGCCATCAGCGTCGCCGGGCCGACCACGCCATCGGCGGAAAGGCCCGCATCGCGCTGGAAACGCCGCACCGCATCCTGCATCGCCGCATCGAATACCGCCGGCGCGCCGGATGTTGCTAGGTAGGCGGGATGCAGGCGCCGCGAAATCCATTCGACCACCGCGCCGCTCGCGCCGGGCTTCAGCGGCGCGTCGCGCAACGCGGCGGCGAAGGCTTCCGCATCCAGTTGCGCGAGATCGGGCTTCGCAACGGGCGAAACGACCGCCGGCTTCGTCACGACCACCGGCTTCGTCGGCACGACCGGCGTCGTCGCGGGCTTCGCCTGTACCGGCGCGCGCGGCCACCACCATGCGGCCATGCCCATCGACGCCAGCAACAGCGCGGCGACCGGCACCGCGAAGAGCCACCGTCGCGTGCGGCGCACCCGGGCGGGCAGCACTTCGGCGGACGCACGATCGACCCAGCGCGCATCCAGCATCGGCACGTCGTGCGCGAAACCGGCGAGCAGGCTGCGTTCGGCAATCACGTTGATCAACCGCGGCACGCCGCCGGAATGCACGTGGATGCGCTTCACGGCCGACGCATCGAACGGAAACCGCGTGCCGCCGGCGACGCGGTAGCGATGGCGCAGGTATTCGCCGGTTTCCGACGCGTTCAGCGGCGTCAGGTGGAAGCGCGCGGTGATGCGCTGTGCGAGCTGGCGCATGTCCTCGCGTGCGAGCATCGCGCGCAGTTCCGGCTGCGCCAGCAGCACGATCTGCAGCAGCTTCTGCGTCGGTGTTTCCAGGTTGGTGAGCAGGCGCACCTGTTCCAACGCTTCGACCGACAGGTTCTGCGCCTCGTCGATCACCAGCACCACACGCAGGCCCTGCGCGTAGGCATCCAGCAGGTAGACATTGAGCGCGTCGACCAGCGCCTTCGTGCTGCCGCGCCGGCCTTCCAGTTCGATGTGCAGTTCTTCGCAGATCGATTCGAGCAGTTCGACGGGCGTGACGCGCGGGTTGAGCACCAGCGCGACGCGGGTGGGCGTGGTCGATTCGAGCTGGGGAACTTGTTCCAGCAGCAGGCGGCACAGCGTCGTCTTGCCCGTGCCCACTTCGCCCGTCAGCTGCACGAAGCCGCCGCCGCCGCCCTGCGTGATCCCGAACAGCAGGTGCGCCAGCGCATCGCGATGGCGTTCGCTGAGGAAGACGAAGCGCGGGTCCGGCGTGATCGAGAAGGGGGGCTCGATCAGGCCGTAGTGCTCCAGGTACATGGGCGACGGTCTGGCGGCGTTGGCGTCAGGGTAAGCGAGAAACGGCCCGCAGCGGTCGCCGCCGGCCGCAACCCCGCGTCAGCTTTTGGCTTCCGCCGTGCCCAGCAGCTCCGGATCGACGCGATGCGGCCGTCCCAGCAGCGGATGGATGAACACGGCGGCGAGGATGATGACCACGCCGACGTAGAACAGCGTGGTCAGTTCGCGCTGCTCGCCCAGCAGCAGCGCGGCCAGGACGATCGCGTAGACCGGTTCCAGGTTCACCGCGAGCTGCTGCGCGAAGGCGCTCATGTGGCGCAGCGCCACCAGCGACAGACTGAACGGGAGCAGCGTGCAGGCCAGCGCCAGGCCCAGCAGCAGCCAGGCGTCGTGCGTCGACGGCGTCACCAGCAGCGGGCCGGCGAACGCCGGAAACACCAGCGGCATCAGCGGCGCGAGCAGGCTCAGCGTGAGCACGCCGGCGCCGAGTTCGAGCGCGGTGACGGTCAGCGGATCGCCGTGTTCGACCATGCGCTTGTTGAGCGAGCCGAAGATCGCCACCAGCAGCGCCGACACCGCGCCCACCGCGATGCCCGCGCGCATGCCCGCGGGCACGCCGCCGACGACCATCGCCACGCCGGGCAGCACCATCAGGCCCAGCGCGAGTTCGCGCTTGGAAAACCGCGTGCGCGTCAGCCACGGTTCGATCATCGCCACGAACACCGTGCCGAGCGCCATGCAGGTCGCGCCGACGGAGGCGTTCGAGAGCTTGATCGCGCCGTAGAAGGTGAGCCAGTGCAGCGCGACCAGCGCGCCGATGCCGGCGTAGGCGAGCATCGTGCGGCCCGACATCGCGCGCAGCCCGCGCCACACGCGCGGCACCAGCGCGAGCGCCGCGACCACCAGCAACATGCGCCACCACACCAGCGGCAGCGCGGGCAGGGTGATCAGCTTGCCCAGGATCGCCGTGAAGCCCCACAGCAGCACGCAGAAATGGATTTGCAGGTGGGCCTTGCGGGTCGGGGTCATGCGGGGCGATGCGCGGCGGGACGGGTGCGCATTGTCGCCGCAGTGGCGGGGGCGGTGTGCCTCCCAAGGCGGCTGTCGAAACCGGACGGGCGGCACGGTATTTGCCGAGTCAGGCGAAACCCCTAGCAAATTCTTAACAACCCGTTTTAGGCTGGGGCCATCCGCCACCGCAGGGAGTGCCCATGAGCCAGCACCGCAGCCGTCTGTTCAACGCAGTCACGACCGCCCTCTGGCTTGGAGGCGGGCTGCTGGTCAGCGCCGCGGCCGCCGCGCAGCAGGCGCCGCCGGTCACCGGCGAGCCCCAGACCCCGGCCGAGGAGCGCGCGGAGGACGCCCGCGCCAAGACGCTCGACACCGTCTCCGTGCTGGGTTCGCGTCGCGTCCAGCGCTCGTCCGATACCGCCTCGATGTCGCCGGTCGACGTGCTGCCGATGGACCAGGCGGTCGAGGAAGGCGCGCAGTTCGACCTCGCGCAGACGCTGCAGTACGCCTCGCCGTCGTTCACCTCGACTCGCCAGACCGGCGCCGACGGCGCGGACCTGATCGACGGCGCCGCGCTGCGCGGCCTGGGCTCCGACCAGACGCTGGTGCTGGTCAACGGCAAGCGCCGCCACACCGTGTCGCTGGTGAACATCTACGGCGCGCGCAACCGCGGCAACACCGGCACCGACCTCAATTCGCTCCCGCTCATGGCGATCGACGCGGTCGAAGTCTTGCGCGATGGCGCCGCGGCGCAGTACGGCTCCGACGCGATCGCCGGCGTCATGAACATCTCGCTCAAGCGCAGCAAGGGCTGCGAGGCCGTCGCCGGCTATGGCGAATACACCCGCGGCGACGGCGAGAACTGGCTTGCCACCGCCTACTGCGGCGCGGAACTGGCCACCGGCGGCATGTTCGCCGTCACCGGCGAATGGCAGGACCGCGGCCGCTCCGACCGCTCCGTGCCCAAGGGCAGCCCGCGCATCATCGGCGACTCGGAGGTGACCAACCGCACCGTGTACCTCAACGGCGATTCGCCGCTGGGCGAGGCCGCCGAGGTCTACTTCACCGCCGGCATGCAGTCGCGCGATGCGTCTTCGGCCGCGTTCGCGCGCGAAGGCATCGGTTCGGAAGACATCCCGTCGCGCAACTCCGAAGCGATGTACCCGGACGGCTTCGTGCCCTTTATCGACGGCGTGCTCGAAGACCGCTACGGCATCCTCGGCCTGCGCGGCGACGTGTCGCAGTGGCACTGGGACCTGTCGCACACCTACGGCTACAACGAGCTGCGCTACACGATCAACGGCACGCTCAACGCCTCGCTGGCGAACCTCGACCTGCTGAACGGCGGCGCGGGCATCAGCCCGACCAGCTTCGACGCGGGCGGTTTCTCGTTCCAGCAGAAGACCAGCAACTTCGACGTCTCGCGCTACTTCGACAGCGCGCTGGCCGGCGTCAACGTCGCCTTCGGCCTGGAGCAGCGCGAAGAGCGCTACCGCATCCGCGAGGGCGAGGAAGGCTCGTACCTGGACTACGACGGCGCGGGCGAGGGCGGCAATCCGGGCAGCCAGGGTTTCCCGGGCTTCCAGCCGGGCGACGTCACCGACAAGTCGCGCGACAGCACCGCCGGTTACGTCGACGTGGAAGTGAACTTCACCGACCGCTTCATGATGGATTACGCGGTTCGCTACGAGGACTACAGCGACTTCGGCAGCACGCTAGACGGCAAGATCGCCGCCGGCTTCCGCGCGACCGACACGGTGATGCTGCGCGGTTCGGTGAGCACGGGCTTCCGCGCGCCGTCGCTGCAGCAGAAGTATTTCTCCTCCACGATCACCGATTTCATCAGCGGCGAGCCGGTGGACGTGGTGATCGCCTCCAACGACAGCGAACTGGCCGCCCTTGCCGGCGTGCCGAACCTCACCGAGGAAACCTCGGAAAGCACCACGCTGGGCCTGACGTGGACGCCGCGCGACAACGTGTCGCTGACGCTGGACCTGTACCGCATCGACATCGACGACCGCGTCGTGCTCAGCGGCGACTTCGACACCAGCGACCCTGCGATCGGGCCGATCCTCGAAGCGATGGACGTCGGCCTGGCGCGCTTCTTCTTCAACGCGGTGGACACCAAGACCGAAGGCGCCGACCTCACGGTCACCTACGACTTCGACTGGGCCGACGCGAAGTGGAGCACCTACCTCGGCGCGAACTGGAACAAGACCGAAGTCACGCGCGTGAACACGCCGCCGGCGCTGGCCGGCCGCGAGGACACGCTGCTGCCCGAGCGCGATCGCCTCTTCATCGAAAACGGCGCGCCGCGCAGCAAGGCGGTGCTCGGCGTGGACTACACGCGCGGTTCGTGGTCGGCCAGCGCGAAGGGCATCTACTTCGGCGAGCAGGAACTGGGCACGTTCTCCGGCACCGAGGCAGGCGTGCCGAACCAGCACTACGCGAGCAAGGCCTCGGCCGACGTCAGCGTCAGCTACGCCTTCGCCGGGAACACGAAGCTCACCGTGGGCGGCTCGAACGTGTTCGATACCTTCCCGACGAAGCAGAACCCCGACGAGACCGACAACGGCCACATCTACGAGAGCGTGCAGTTCGGCCTGAACGGCGCCGCGTGGTACGTGCGGTTGTGGCACAAGTTCTGATGGGAGTTTGAGCACCGTGCAGGTCCCTCTCCCGCGCGCGGTAGGGAGCTTGCAGCAACCCATTTCCGCCTGCGGGAGAGGCCCTCGCAGTAACCCCTCTCCCGCTTGCGGGAGAGGGGCAGGGGTGAGGGCGAGGTGCCCGCCACGTTCCGCTCGTACTGCCATCGCCGACCACGCATGCCCAACGCCTTCCTCGCCCACGTCCACGACCTGCTCGATCCCCTCGGCGCGGTGTCCACGCGCGCGATGTTCGGCGGACACGGCGTGTACCTGGACGGTGAACTGATCGGCGTGGTGATGGGGGAGGCGCTGTACCTCAAGGTCGACACCGAAACCCGCCTGCATTTCGAAGCCGCCGGCTGCGAGCCGTACGTGTACCTGGGGCAGGCGGAGCCGATCACGCTGAGCTACTGGTCGGTCCCCGAGTTCGCAATGGATTCGGCCGAGGCGATGCGGCCGTGGGCGGAACTGGCGCGCGCGGCGGCGCATCGGGCGGGGCGGGGGAGGTAGTTGCCGCTTCAGGATGCGGGCAGGACAAAAGGCCCGTCATACGGTGAGTGCGGCAGGAGCGCAAAAGAAGCCGTCATCCCGGCGAAAGCCGGGACCCAGGCCTCTAACGCGCGGGCACTCCGGTGCGGTGAACCGCCTCGCCGTCATTCCAGCGAAAGCTGGAATCCATTTGGTTTTTCAGCACGGCAGCAGGCGAAAGCAACACCGCAGCGCTGTGCGGCACCGGTAGGTCACCGCCACCTCTCCGTTGCCCCTCACCCCACCCCTCTCCCTATGGGAGAGGGGCTTCAACCGTCATCCCGGCGAAAGCCGGGATCCAGGCCTGTAACGCACGGGCACTCCGGTCGCGGCGAACCACCTCACCGTCATTCCAGCGAAAGCTGGAATCCATTGGGCTTTTCCGCATGCGTTGCGGAAAGCAACACCGGAGCGCTGCGCGGCAGCAACGGGTCACCGCTGCCTCTCCGTTGCCCCTCACCCCAACCCCTCTCCCGAGGGGAGAGGGGCTCAAATCCGGCCCGCCGGGCCGATGTCGATTTCCGACCACCCCATTCGTCGAACCCATGAAGGCCGCCAACCGCGGCCGCCTTTGACGAGGAATCGCATGTCCATCCGCAAGCCGTTTCCGCAGCTCCTGCTCGCCGTGACGCTGTCGCTGTCCGCCGCGGCCACCGTCGCGGCACCGGCCGTGTACGAGATCGATCCTGCGCACACGTTTCCCAGTTTCGAAGCCGACCACATGGGCATTTCCGTGTGGCGCGGCAAGTTCGATCGCAGCAGCGGCGAGATCACGCTCGATCGCGAGAAGCAGACCGGCAGCGTCAACGTCGTCATCGACACCGCCAGCGTCGACTACGGCCTGGACGCGATGAACACCGAGGCGCGCAAGGACACGCTGCTGGACACGACGAAGTTTCCGCAGGCCACCTACAAGGGCACGCTCGCGGATTTCCGCGACGGCGCACCGACGCGCGTGAAGGGCGAGCTGACGCTGCACGGTGTGACCAGGCCCGTGGACCTGACGATCAGGCGCTTCAAGTGCATCCCGCATCCGCTGAACAAGCGCGAGCTCTGCGGCGCCGATGCCTACGGCGATTTCCAGCGCGATGCGTTCGGCATCGACGCCGGCAAGGATTACGGCTTCGACATGACCGTGTCGCTGCGCATCCAGGTCGAGGCGACGCGCAAGCCCTGATTTTCCGTTCCGCTAACACCGCTTCCCCCAAGCTGCGGCTTCCCGCCGCGACACCACAGGAGTGAACGATGGCTTTCTACGTCGATGGATTCGTACTGCCCGTCCCGCGCGACAAGGTGGACGACTACAAGAAGCTCGCGCGCATGGCCGGCAAGATCTGGCTGGAATACGGCGCGCTGGAATACCACGAGTGCCTTGCCGACGACGTGCAGCCCGGCAAGGTCACTTCCTTCCCGCAGGCGGTGAAACTCAAGCAGGACGAGGTCGTGGTGTTTTCGTGGATCGTCTACAAGTCGCGCAGGCAGCGCGACAAGATCAACGCGCAGGTGATGAAGGACCCGCGCCTGGCCGGCATGGATCCCAAGTCGCTGCCGTTCGACGGCAAGCGCATGTTCTGGGGCGGCTTCAAGCCGATCGTTTCGATGACGGCGGAATAACCGCGTCGTCCGCGCCGGCCGCCGCCTCGCACTCGGCGGCGCGCCGGCGCAACAGCGCCTGTTCGCGTGCATTGCGCGTCATCTGCGCGGCGCGCTCGAACGCATCGCGTGCCTCGCCCCAGCGTTCGAGCTTCTTCAGAAGATCGCCGCGCACCGCTGGCAGCAGGTGATAGTCCTTCAACGCCGGCTCGTCGGTCAGCGCATCGACCACCGCGAGGCCCGATTCGGGACCGAACAGCATCGACAAAGCCACCGCGCGATTGAGCTCGATCACCGGCGACGGCGTGATGCGCGCGAGCGCGCCGTACAGGCCGACGATCGCGGCCCAGTCGGTTTCATCTGCCGTGACCGCACGTGCGTGGCACGCGGCGATCGCGGCCTGCAGCGTGTACGGGCCGCCCGGCGTTGTGCCGCGCGCGGCGCTCTGCTTCTGCGCGCGATCGAGCGCCGCCAGCCCGCGATGGATCAGCAACTGGTCCCACCGCGCGCGGTTCTGTTCCAGCAGCAGCACCGGCTCGCCGTCGGGCGCGACGCGCGCGGCCGAACGCGATGCCTGGATTTCCATCAGCGCGACGAGGCCATGCACTTCCGGCTCGTTCGGCATCAGCTCCGCAAGCATGCGTCCGAGGCGCAGCGCGTCCTCGCACAGGCCGGGGCGCATCCAGTCATCGCCCGCGGTGGCAGCGTAGCCTTCGTTGAAGATCAGGTAGATCACCGCGAGCACCGACGCCAGACGCTCGTTGAGTTCGTCGCCGCGCGGCATTTCGTACGGGACCTGCTTTTCGGCGAGCGTGCGCTTGGCGCGCACGATGCGCTGGGCGATGGTCGGTTCGGGCACGAGGAAGGCGCGCGCGATTTCGTCCGTCGTCAGGCCGCCAAGCAGGCGCAGTGTCAGTGCGACCTGTGCGTGCGTCGGCAGCACCGGATGGCAGGCGGTGAAAACCAGCCGCAGCAGGTCGTCGTTGAACGGGTTGTCGAGCGCGTCCAGGTGCGCGTCGTCCGCGTGCGCCTGTTCGTCTTCGAGTTCGCGCGCGATCTCCTCGTGCTTGCGCCGCTGCAGCTTGCTGCGGCGCAGGCGGTCGATCGCGCGATGCTTGGCGGTGGCCATGAGCCACGCGCCGGGCTGGTCGGGCACGCCGCTTTCCGGCCATTTTTCCAACGCCGCGACGAGCGCGTCCTGGGCCAGTTCCTCGGCCAGCCCCACGTCGCGCAACATGCGCGCGAGCGAGGCGATGAGCCGGGCGGATTCGATGCGCCACACAGCATCGATGGTGCGATGGATGTCGGTCGCCGTCATGGCGACGGATGAGAGCATCGCGGGCTGTGCGGTGCAAGTGCGGGGAGTGTGTTTTGCGGCGGGGTGTGTGCCGAGGCGCGGAGGGGGTTGTCGGGGTTAAGGAAATGTCAGTCCTGCCACGGGCCTCGTCTTGCAGTGGATGTCATTCCTAAATGGACGTCATCTCCAAATGGACGTCATCCCGGCGAAGGCCGGGATCCAGGCTGTCACGGCATCCAACTCCTTGCTCGTCATTCCAGCGAAAGCGGGAATCCATTCGGATGTTCTGGAAGCGCAACAGCGCAGCGCTGTGCGGCAATGACTGTTCACCGTATTCGCTCCGTTACCCCTCACCCCAACCCCTCTCCCGACGGGAGAGGGGCTAAGAGCACCGTCATTCCAGCGAAAGCTGGAATCCATCTTGATGTTCTGGAAGCGCAACAGCGCAGCGCTGTACGGTCGCCGAAGGGAGAGGGGCTCAACGCCGTGGGAGAGGGCGCGTTGATGCGCATGGAAAGAACGGGCTGAAGGTTCTTTACCCCTGCTCAGCCAGCTTCTTCAGATTCGCCAACCCGCGCTCGAAGTCTTTGCCGACCATGCGGTCCATGCTGAATACCAATGACATCACCTTGCCGATGTAAGGCTGCGGACCGTGCATCGCCCAGGTGACGCGGCTTGCATTGGTTCCTTCGGGGACGATCACGAATTCGGCCGTGTTGTGCGCTTCCATCGGGCGCGTGAAGTCGAGCTTGATGCCGACCTTCGACGCAGGCACCGACTCGACGATCTCCATGCGCCCCGCGCCGGCCTTCGAGTTTCCATCCCACGTATACACCGCGCCGGTGCCGCACTGCGCGCCGGCGATCTCGCGCTTCATCGCGGGATCCAGCGTCTCGAACGGCGACCATGCGCGCCAGCGGTTGAAATCGTTGACCTGTTCGAACACGCGCTGCGGTGGCGCGTTGACGACGATGCTGCGTTCGATGCGGAACGTGTCGGGACGCGTCGCGGCGAATACCAGCACGCCTGCGATGGCCACCAGCACGATGAGTCCGATGATCTTCCACATGCGCGACGTCCTCAGTTCTTCGGCCGTTGGGTGGATTGCTGCATCTGTTCGAAGCCGGCCGCCGCTTCCTGCACGTCGGCGGGGAAATCGTCGAACTCCTGCACCTGGCGGATCTCGATGACCTCGTTCTCCGAACCCGGGCAACGCGACGCCCACGCGATGGCGTCCTCGCGCGATTTCACCTGGATCATCCAGTAGCCGCCGAGCACTTCCTTCGCCTCGGCGAACGGACCGTCGGTGACATGCGGGCGACCGCCCTCGAAGCTCACGCGCGCGCCCATCGACGGCGGATGCAGGCCATCGAGCGCAAGCAATACCCCGGCTTTCTGCAGCGATTCGTTGTATTTCATCATCGCCGCGACGCGGTCGGCAGGCGGCATCGTGCCGGGCGTCGCGTCTTCGTAGCCCTTGGGGATCATCAGCATCATAAAGCGCATGGTCGTGTCTCCTGTTCGATGGATGCGTGGAATCAGGCCGGGTCCGGCATGCCGCTCATGTGCACGAATTCCCAGTGATTTCCGTCGAGGTCCTCGAACGCGCGCGAGTACATGAAGCCCATGTCCTGCGGATCGCCGCCCGACTTCGCGCCAGCCTTCACCGCCTTCGAATGGATATCGTCGACGGCTTCGCGGCTGTCCAGCGAAAGGCAGTTGATCGCGCCGACGACCTGTCGCGTATCGGCGACGGGCTTCTTCACGAACGAGCCGAAGAACTCGCGCGTGAGCAGCATCACGTGGATGGTGTCGTCGACGACCATGCAGGCCGCCTTGTCGTCGGTGAACTGCGGGTTGTTCCTGTAACCGATCGCTTCGTAGAAGGCCTTGGCCTTCGGAAGGTCATGGCAGGGAAGGTTGACGAAGATCTGGGTCGACATGGTCTGTTCCTGTGTGGTGTTCTGTAGGTTCGAAACGGGGGCGCGAGCGGATCATTCCTTCTCGCAGTTCACCATCCACGACACGCCGAAGCGGTCGACGAACATGCCGAATCGCGCGGCCCAGAACGTGGGGCCAAGCGGCATGATCACGTGGCCGCCTTCGCTCATCGCGGCGAACACGCGTTCGGCTTCGCTCGCCGAATCGACGTTGATGGCGATCGACACGCCCTTGATGCCTTCGTACGGATGCTCGGGCACCGAGTCCGAGCCCATGATCGCCTGGTCGCCAACGACCAGCCGCGCGTGCATGATCCGGTCGCGATGCGACTGGGGCACGTGGTCGCAGGCGGGCGTGTCGCCGAAACGGCTGAGCTGCTCGAGCGTTCCGCCCAGGCACTGATGGTAGAAGCGGAACGCGGCTTCGCACTGGTCGTCGAAAGACAGGTAAGCGTTGATCTTCATCGTGGCGGCTTCCTTGTGTTGGACCGCGATTACTGGGCGCGCGCGTCGATCTGCGCGCGGATGCGTTCGCCCTGCGCCTTGAGTTCCGGCGTGACTTCACCGCCGCAGGCGTGGCCTTCGTAGACCTGGCGGATTTCGATCTGGCTCGGGCCGCAATCGGGATTCGGACAGCGCTTCACCCATTCGATCGCTTCCTGCAGCGACGCCGTCTGGAACAGCCAGTAGCCGGCGATGAGTTCCTTCGACTCGGTGAAGGGGCCGTCGATCACGCTGCGACGATCGCCGTCGAAACGAACGCGCGCGCCGTGCGAGCTGGCGTACAGCCCCGCGGCGTCGAGCAGCACGCCGGCCTTCGCCAACTGCTCGTTGTAGTGGCCCATCTGCTCGATCAGTTCGGCGCTTGGCGGCGCGCCGGCTTCGCTTTCGGGCGTGGCATGGACGATCACCATGAACTTCATTGTCGTGTCTCCGTTTTGGCGCGCGTTTTGCGCGCATCTGTGGAGACGACGAAGGGACGCGGGGGAAATCGACACGGTCCCGGATTTTTTTTTGCGCGCCCTGCGCCCGGTCGTTATCCGTCCCGTGCCGTATCCAGCAGCCAGCCGAGGAACACCTGTGCCGCCGGCCGCAGGCGCCGATGCGCCGGATACACCGCGTAGTAGCCCCACCGCGCCGGCATCGACGGCACGGGCAGTCGCACCAGTTCGCCGCCTTGCAGGTACGGCACGGCGATCCACGAGCGCGCCAGTGCGATACCAAGCCCCGCGGCGGCGGCCTTCATGGCGTCGGTGGTGTCGCTGAAGGTGTAGCGCTCCTCGAACTTCGCGCCATGCACGTGCGCGGCGCGGAACCAGTCATGCCAGCCCTGGCGGGCGTGGTCGGCGATCAGCGGATGCCGCGTCAGGTCGGCCGCGCAGGCAATCCCGGCCGCCGCGGCGTAGTCGGGTGAGGTCACCGGGAACAGCGCTTCGTCCATCAGGAAATGCGCCGTAAGCCCAGGCCAGTGGCCCGGCCCGTGGCGGATGCCCAGGTCCGGGCCGCCGTCGTCGAAGCGGGTCAGGGCGATCTCGGTGTCCACGCTCAGCGCGATGTGCGGGTGCGCCTGCGTGAAGGCCGGCAGCCGCGGCAGCAGCCAGGTGTAGGTCAGCGAATGCAGCGTGGTGATGCGCACGCGGCCTTCGTCATCGCGTGCCCCGCGCAGGCTGCGCAGCACGCCATCCACGTCGGCCAGCGCGGTGCCGGCGGCGTCGGCGAGCTGGCGGCCTTCGGCGGTGAGCGAGACCCCGCGCGCGTGGCGCTGGAACAACGCCACGCCCAGGCGCGATTCCAGCTTGCGCACGTGGTGGCTGACCGCGCTCGCGGTGAGGTGCAGTTCCTCGGCGGCGTGGGCGAAGTTCTGGTGGCGCGCCGCCGATTCGAACGCCGTGAGGGCAGGGAGCCAGTCCGCGCGAAGGGCCATATGAGCCTCAAATCTGATTTGTGTCTGCCTTCGAAAGTATGCGCTTGTAAGGCCTTGTGGCGTAACGACAATGACGGTTCGGGCTGAGCCACACTCTTGATCGCGGAGCAACGCATGGATCGATCCAACGACACCGGGCCACAGGACGTCCCGAACGACGCTCCATTCGAGGCGCCGGCGCCCGCACCTCCGGCGATGCAGGCCTGGGCCATCGACGCCGTGCCGGCGCTCCAGATCGGCCAAGGCTGCACGCGTCGCGACTTGCCCGCCGGCCCCGGCGTGCGCGTGTGGGTGGTCGACATGGCGCCGGGCGCGCAGTGGCCGGTGCTGGATCACCACGAAACCGGCGAGTCGTACTACGTCATCGCCGGGGAAGTGATCGAAGGGCAGGCGCGCTTCGGCCCCGGCACGTACGTGTACTTCGCGCCGGACAGCCGCCATCGCCCGCATACCGAAACCGGCGTGCGGCTCATCGGCATGAACCTGGGCTACTCGGCGTTCCTCGCGGCCGGCGGCAGCCCCGAATCGATCACCCACTGCTACCACCCCACGCAGGGCTGATGCCCGCAGCTGGCCCTGCGCCACACTTCCTCCCCCACGAGGCTTGCGATGAACACCGCCGTGACCGCACCCGCACTACCCGACGCCCGCGAAGGCGGTTGGCTGACGCCGCTGGAACTCGCGCTGCTGGGCGCTATCTGGGGCGCCTCGTTCCTCTTCATGCGCGTGGCGGCGAAGGACTTCGGCGCGATGCCGCTGGTCGAGCTGCGACTCGGGCTCGGCTCGCTGGTGCTGCTGCCGTTCCTGCTGCGCGCGCGCTCGCAGTTCCCGCTGAAGCTGTGGCCGAAGCTGGCGATCATCGGCGCGATCAATTCGGCTGCGCCGTTCATGCTCTTCGCGTGGGCCGCGCAGCGTGCGCCGGCCGGCATCGGCGCCATTTCGAACGCGATGACCGTTCTGTTCACCGCGCTGGTCGGCGCGCTGTTCTTCCACGAGAAGATCGGTGCACGCCGCGCCATCGCGCTGGTGATCGGCTTCGCGGGCGTGGTCGTGCTGGCGAGCGACAAGACCGCCGGTGGCGATCAGGTGGGCTGGGCGGTGGCGGCGGGCGCCACGGCGTCGTTCCTGTACGGCATCGGCATCAACCTGGTGCGCCGCCATCTGACCGGCCTTCCGCCCGCGGCCGTGGCTTCGGCGACGCTCGGCGCCGCGGCGCTGCTGACGCTGCCGTTCGCGCTCGCGACTTGGCCGACGCACGCAATTCCCGCGAAGTCGTGGTTCTCGGTCGGCATGCTCGGCGTGGTCTGCACGGGCCTGGCGTTCGTCATGTACTACCGCCTGATCGCGCGCATCGGCGCGAGCCGCGCCTCCACCGTGACGTACCTGATCCCGGTGTTCGGCGTCGCGTGGGCGTGGTTGCTGCTCGACGAACCGCTGACGATCAAGATGGGCATCGCCGGCGCGATGATCCTGGGCAGCGTGGCCTTCAGTCAGCGCGCTTCGAAGTGACGAGCCGGCGCGAAGCCGCCACGCGGCTTCGCCTTTGCCGGCTCGTCATCCCGGCGAAGTCCGGGATCCAGGCCCGTATCGCATCAGAACCAAGGACCCCGGCGACGGCCGGAATCCAGCGCTAGACCGCGTTCGAAAAGAAGCATCCGGCAAAAACCGGATCCATTCCCCTGACCTCGACTCATCGCCCCATGACCCAGAAACGCGTCGTCTTCGACTTCGACCTGCAGTTCACCAACGGCGGCGGCATCCAGGGGCAGGATTTCCGCCTCGACATCGACGGCGACGACATCGACGACGCCGCGCTCGTCGACTACATCGTGCGCGACCTGCGCCTGCTGATGGTCGGCCCCGCGCGCATCCTCAACAAGAAGATCATCGTCGAGGCACACAAGCGCAAGGCGCAGGCCGATGGCAGTCGTCGCGTGTACGTCGAACTCAGCCACGACATCGAGGACGGCATGGTGACCTATCCCGGTCTTCCGGCCGCGCGCATCTGCGATTACCTCAGCCGCGAGCGTTCGCGCGAGATCTACGCGGCGGGCACGGAATTCCAGATCGCGACGATCGAGATCGTCGCCAACACCGGCACCTACCTCGATTGCCCGTCGCACCGCTACGAACACGGCCACGACCTGTCGCAGATCGGGCCGGAGTCCTTTTGCGACCTCGACACGATCGTGATCCGCGCCGACCACCGGCAGGTGCGCGCGATCGACGCCTCGTATTTCCGCGATCGCGAACTACGCGGGCGCGCGGTGCTGGTGCACACCGGGTGGGACGCGTACTGGCGCGAGGAGGCGTACGCAGTCGAGCATCCGTTCCTGACGCAGGACGCGGCCGAATACCTGCGCGATTGCGGCGTCAAACTCGTCGGCATCGATTCGATGAACATCGATGACACCTCGCGCGACGGCGAGGGCGGCAAGTCGCGCCCGGTGCATTCGATCCTGCTGGGCGCGGACATCCTCATCGTCGAACACCTGTGCAACCTCGCCGCACTGCCGGACGAAGGCTTCGAGTTCAGCGCGATGCCGCCGAAGGTCAAAGGCGCGGGGACGTTCCCGGTGCGGGCGATGGCGCGACTGCGGGGCTAGCCGTTCGCGGCGTCACCGACGCAGTCCTTCGCCCGCCACGTCGAGACCTTCCGGCAACGGTTCCTTCTCCACGCGCGCCTGCGCACGCGCCAGGCCCGCGCCAGTCAGCGCCCATGCCAACGCGATCGCCGCACCCAGCAAGGCCGCGATCGCCGGCTGCTGCGCCAGCATGTCGACCAGCGCCTTCGCCCACCCGCTCACGGCGTCGGCGCCGCGATACACGACCGAGTCGATGAAGTTCTTCGCCTTGTACTTGGCTTCCGTCGGCACGACGGTGAACAGCATCTCGCGGCCCGGTCGCACGAAGGCGTATTCGCCGGCGCGACGCACCACCATCACCACCGCCAGCACCGCGAAGGTCGGAGCAAAGGCCAGCCACACGAAACCGAGCATCGTCACCACCGGCACGGCGACCAGCAACGCCGCCATGCCCAGGCGCTGCACCAGCCGGCCAGTGATGAACACCTGCGAGAGGATCGTCAGGCTCTGCACGATCACGTCGATCGTGCCAAACACGCGCGTCTGGTCCGCGCGGTCGGGGAATTTCATCTCGACCAGACGCGCCTGTTCGAAGTACAGGAACGTGGTCACGCTCGCCAGCAGCAGCACGAACAGCGAAATACTGAGCAGGTAGGGCGAGCGCATCACCGTCGTGATGCCCGCGAACGGATGCCCGCCCAGCGGCCGCGCGCGGGCCTGCGCGCTGAGGTTCTCGCCCGCCGGCTGCGCGTCGCGCCATCGCTGCAGATGCCGCGCGATGAAGATGCCGACCACGAGGAACGCCGCGGCAAGCCACAGCAGACCGGCATGCCCGATCGGCCCCACCAGCGCGATGCCCAGCAGCGGTCCGACCAGGCCGCCGATGCTCGCGCCGGCGGCCATCAGCGCGAACAGGCGCTTGGCCTGCGCGCTGGGGAACAGGTCCACGCACACGCTCCAGATCACCGAGATCGCGATCAGGTTGAACACCGAGATCCAGATGTAGAACGTGCGCGCGATCCACGCGTTCTCCGGATCGCGCTGGAACGCGATGGCGAACAGCGCCAGGTTCACCGCGAAGAAGCCGAACGTCCACGGCAGGATGCGACGCCGCGGCACCTTAGACGCGATCCACCCGAACAGCGGCATCGCCGCCAGCGTCGCCAGGAACGTCCCGGTGAACAGCCATTGCAGGTTGTCCACGCCGCCGGCGACGCCCATCGTCTCGCGCACCGGTCGCAGCATGAAATAGCCGGCGAACATCACGAAGAACAGCGTGGCGCCGATGAGGACCGGACGGGATTCGGCTTCGGTGATGCCGAAGGTGCGGGCGATGCGCGCGGACAGGCTCATGCGGAATTCGTGCTCAGGCCAGCGCGGCGATCAGCGCCTGCCGCTGCTTCGCGTCCAGCAGCGCGCCGGTGCCCGCACGCAGGTTGTCGACCTGGTGCTTCACCTTCGACGTCGCGGGAATCACCACCGTCACGGCCGGATGGCTCAGCACGAACTTCAGGAACAGCTGCGCCCACGAATCGGCACCGACGTCCTTCGCCCACGGCGGCAGCGGCTTGTCGCGCACCTGCGTGATCAGGCGGCCGTCTTCGAACGCGCGGTTGATCATCACGGCGCAGCCCAGCTCCTGCGCGAGCGGGAAAATGGTCTGCTCCGCGCCGCGCGAAACGGGCGAGTAGTTGATCTGGATGAAATCGGGCTTGTGCTTGCGCATCTCGTCGGCGAGCTGCGCCTGGCCGTCCTCGCGGTAATGCGTGAGGCCGGTGTACTTCGTCTTGCCCTGCTGCTTGAGCTCGCGCGCGAGCGCGATCTGCGTCGCCGTATCGCGCAGGTTGTGCACCTGCAGCAGCTCGACCTTGTCGGTGCGCAGGCGCCGCAGCGAATCGTTGAACTGCTTGAGCCCCTCGTCGCGCCCGGTCACGCCGGACAGCTTCGTCGCAAGGAAGAGCTTGCCGCGCGTGTTGGTCTGCGCGATGAGGTCGCCGAGCACGTCCTCGGCCGTGGAGTAGGTGGGCGCAGTGTCGATGAGCGAGCCGCCCGCGGCGACGAACGCCTGCAGCACGTCGCGTAGCGGTCCGCGTTCGCCCGCATCCGCGCCGACTTCGAAACTGCCTGACGTGCCCATGCCGATGACGGGGATCTTCTCGCCGCTGGACGGGATCGTGCGCGTGATCAGCGTGCCGCTGAACGGCTTCGGCGGCGCGGCGCTGGCGGCGGGCGTTGCGGGCGGGCGTTCCTGGCTGCAGGCGGCGAGCGGCGCGAGCGCGACGCCCGCGGCGGCCAGGGTGGCGGTGGAAATGAATTCGCGACGGCTGGTCATGGCGATCTCCCTTCACGGCGACAGGAACGTCGATAGTGACGTTGATAGTGTCGTGGGCGTGCGCACGGGAGTGCCGTTCGGCACGGTCCGGTGTAGGGGTTTGCGACGAAGCGCCGGGAATGTGCGGTGGGGCGTTCCGATACGGGGGCGGTTTGCGTGATTACCCCGCGTCCCGCCGCGGCCGTCATCCCCGCGAAGGCGGGGATCCATGCTTGCGAGCGTCAACGCCTTCGAAGGCCGGAATCGCGTCGGAGAGATGGATTCCCGCCTTCGCGGGAATGACGATCAAGAAAGCGGACACGCTCCTTCGAGCTTCGAGCTCCGAGTCCCGGCGGTTCCCGGGTTCGGCGTGCCCGGATCCCTCACAACTTCCCGATCAACGCCATCGCCGCCGCGGGATTGCGTTCCTTCGCCGCGCTGATGAAGAACACGAAGACATCGCGCTTTTTCTTGGGTACGGCATCCTTCGCCAGCGTCGGAAGCGCGTCAGGTTGGCCGCCTTTCGCCCATTCGTGCGCACGCTTCGCCCACGTCGACAGTTCGCTGTCGGTGTAGCCGGTCGGCACGTCGCTGCGGGCGCGCATCAGGCGCGCGTAAACGAAATCGGCGGTGACGTCGCCGAAGGACGGGTGTTCGTCCGAATCGGTGAACACCGTCGCCATGTTGTGCTTGCGGGCGAGCGCGACGTAGTCGGCGTCGACGAAATTCGGATCGCGCACGTCCAGCACGTGACGCAGCGCACGGCCTTCGGTCTCGCGCGGGAGCAGCGACAGGAACTCCGTGAAGCTCTCGCGCTGGATCTTCTGGTTCGCATCGAACTGCCACACGATCGGCCCGAGGCGATCGCCGAGCGAGGCGATGCCGCCCAGGAAATCCTCGATCTGCGGCCCGGTCTTCGCGAGCGCGCGCGACTGCATGATGCGCATCGGCGCCTTCGCGGAGAACACGAAGCCTTCCGGCGTTTCCGCCGCCCACTTGGCGTAGGTCGCCGGCTTCTGCGCGCCGTAATAGGTGCCGTTGACCTCGATCGCGGTGAGCTTGCGGCTGGCGTATTCCAGCTCGCGGCGCTGCACCAGGCCCTTCGGATAAAAATTGTCGCGCCACGGCGCGAACGTCCAGCCGCCGATGCCGACGCGGATGCCCTCGACGGGCCGGGGATGTTCGTCGAACAGTTCCATGCTCAGGCGTTCCCGCTTTCGTTCCACGGATCGTAGGTGCCGAACCACCACACGTAGCCTTCCGGATCGCGTGCCGCATAGCCGCGACCGCCGTAGTGCTGGTCGGCGATGTCGATGACGATCGCCGCCCCGGCGGCTTTCGCGCGGGCGTAATGCGCATCGGCGTCGTCGACGATCACGCACACGCCGTGCGTCGAACGCCCGCCGATCTCATCGGGCTGCGCCATCAGCTTCGCCCAGTCGCCGTCCTTGTTCGCCGAGCCGAGCATGATCATGCCGGTATCGCGATACGTCAGCTGCGCATGCAGCACGACGTCGCCCTCGGCGTAGACAGCCTGCTTCGTGAAGCCGAACGCGCGCACGAGCCAGTCGATCATCGCTGGTGCGTCGCGATAGCTCAGGGTGGGGACGACGGTGCTGCCGGGGCGTGGCGAAGGCATGGCGACTCCGGTTCGGCGCAGAGGGGCGGGGTGGGGGCGAAGCATAGCGCCGACGGGTTAAGCCGATGTCGCTTCGGGCACATTCGACGGGCGCCGCGCTGGGGCACAATCGGGCCTTCCACCTTCACCAGCATGGAGCACGCGTCATGGCGCATTACAGCGGCGGTTGTCACTGCGGCGGCATCGCCTACGAGGTCGACGGCGAGATCGACCAGGTCCTGGACTGCAACTGCTCGCTGTGCGCCAAGCGCGGCGGCCTGCTCTGGTTCGTGCCGCGAACGGCATTCGAACTGAAGACGCCCGAGTCCAACTACCGCACCTACACCTTCAACACGCACAAGCTGCAGCATCACTTCTGCCCGGAGTGCGGCATCTCGCCATTCACGGAAGGCCAGATGCCGGACGGCACGCCGATGGTGGCGATCAACGCGCGCTGCCTGGAGGGCGTGGATCCGGCGTCGCTGAAGGTGGTGCATTTCGATGGGCGTTCGCGCTGATTCCATTGCGACACCCTCGCTGTCATTCCCGCGAAGGCGGGAATCCATGCCTGCGTGCTCGCACGGTTACCGGAGAGCGTGATGCGCCGGGCTGTTGGATCCCCGCCTTCGCGGGGATGACAACAAAAAAGGCCGCGGCTAATGGAAGCCGCGGCCTCGATCTTTGAATCACCGGACGCCTGGATCCCCCCCTGCGCGGGGATGACGTTCCGGCAATGGCGTGGCCGCGGACCCGGCCGCCGTTTGCTGTCATTCCCGCGAAGGCGGGAATCCATGCCTGCGTGCTCGTTACCGGAGAGCGTGATGCGTCGGACAGTTGGATCCCCGCCTTCGCGGGGATGACGAACCGGCAAAGCCGCGGCCGCAAAGCGGCCGCGGGCCGGTTCGTCACTTGATCGGCTCGTCCAGCATCATCTCGCGCACGTAGCGCACCGGCGGGGCGCCGTAGCTCAGCACCTGGTCGTGGTAGGCCTTGGCGTTGAACTTGTCGCCGAGCTTGGCTTCCACGGCCTTGCGCATGTCGAAGTGCTCCTGCGCGCCGACGAAGTACGTCGGCAGCTGCGCGCTGGTCAGCTGCGCGCGGATCCACTTGCCGGCAGCCTCGCGTTCCTGCTGGAAGGCCTGCTTGGTCATCAGCTCCATCGCCTGTTCCTGCGTCCAGTTGTCGACGTGGACGCCCTGGTCGAGGATCGCGTTGGCGATGGTGCGCAGGTAGAACTTCAACTGCACGAGGCGGAACAGCGGGTCGTTATCGAGGTAGCCCGCGTCGGCCATCATGTCCTCGGTGTAGACCGCCCAGCCTTCGGCGAACAGGCCCGAGCGCAGCACCGAACGCAGCGTCGAATGCGACTTCACCGAATGCGCGCCTTCCAGGTAGTGGCCCGGCATCGCCTCGTGGATCGACAACAGGTGGATCATGCGGCTGTTGTATTCGCGCAGGAACGAATCGACCTGCTTGGCGTCCCAGTCGTCCGGGATCGGCGAGATCGCGTAGTACGTGTCCAGGCCCTTGTCGAGCGGACCCGGCGAATCGCAGTACGCCACCGCGACGCCGCGCTGGAATTCCGGCATCAGGATGATCTTCACCGGATCGTTCGGCACGGTGACCAGGTCGTGCTTGCGCGTGAAATCGGTCGCCTGCTCAAGCGTCTTCTTCGCGAAATCGACCACCTGGTCGCGCGCGGGCTTGTCGGCGTAGGCCAGTTCGAGCGCGGCCTCGATCGCCTTCTGCTGCTGCTCCGGCGACGGATTGGCCGGCATCTCCGGTGCGTTCGGCTTGTCCTTCAGCACGGTCTGCGCGATGGCGTACATCTCGCCGCGCACGCGCTTGAGTTCGCCTTCGGCGCGCTGCTTGATATCCGCGCGCGACAGCGACGAATTCAGCGAGAACTGCAGCTTCTCGTCGTACAGCTTCTGGCCGATGCGGAAGTCGCCCTTCGCGTTCGGCACCAGCGTCTTGTCGAGCCACGTCTGCTGGTCGGCGACCGCCTTGCGCAGGTTCGTCACGGCCTCGTCGAGCTGCTTGCGGTCCTCGCCCTGCAGCTGGTCGGCGTTGGGCGTGATGAACGTGTCGATCAGGCTCAGGATGCCGGCGTTCTGCCTGGCGACCGTCTCTGCGTGGATCTTCGGCACGCGCGCCGGATCGAGGTTCTCGCGCATCTGCGCATAGATGTTCGGGATCTTCTGCATGCGCGCGGTCGCCGACTTCAGGCGCTGCGGCATCGGCGCGAACTCGCGCGCCATCAGGTTGTAGATCGCGCCGCCGGCCAGGCCGCTGTACACCTGTGGATCCCACGCCCAGCTCTGCAGCGTCTCGACGTTCCAGATATCGCCCTGCACCTGGTTACGCAGGATCGCCGCGTCGATCTGGTTCTCGCGCGAGAGCTTGGTGGTGTCGATACCGTCGAGCGCGGCCAGCGTCTTCTTCGCGAAATCCACCTGCGCCTGCCGGCCGGCGGCGCTGAGATCGTCGACCTCGCTGTCGAAGTCGTGCTTGCCGATCTGCGTGGCGGACACCGGATTCAGGCGCAGCCAGCCGTCGAGCCACTGCTGGGAGACTTCGGCCAGGCGCGCGTCGGTCGCGGCGTCCGAGGTCGGCGCGGCGGCGGTGGCCTTCGTGTCGGCGGGCGCGGGCGTGGTCTGCGGCTGGCAGGCGGCGAGGCCGGCGCTGAGCACGGCGACGGCGAGGAGGGTGGGACGCAACGAGGGCATGTTCTCTGGGGCTCGGATCAGGCGGCGGGGCCGCGGGCCGGCCGAGGATATCGCCTGCGTGCCCGCCACCGCATGGGCCGGAGGGTGGGCGCGTCTTGCCGAATCGGGCCGCAGGGCCTTCGCTCAGGATCCGGCCGCGATCCGTTCCGGGTGCGCGTACACGTTCAGCGAATCGCCGCGCGCGAACGCCGCCAGCGTCACGCCGGCGGCGTCCGCGGTGCGGATGGCCAGGTCCGTCGGCGCGGAGATCGCCACGACCAGTCCAATGCCGGCCGTCGCCGCCTTGTGCACGATCTCGTACGACGCGCGCGAGGTGATCACGACGAATCCCGAGTCCGGCGCTATCGCGTTGCGCGCCATCGCGCCGATGAGCTTGTCCAGCGCGTTGTGGCGGCCGACGTCCTCGCGGACCAGCAGCCCACCACCGTGCGCGAAGCCCGCCGCGTGCACGCCGCCGCTGAGCGCGTTCAGCGGCTGCTGCGCGGCGAGGGCATCGAGCGCGGCTCGGATCGACCCGACGTCCACGCGCATGGATGACGTGACGCGCGGCGCCGGTCGCAGCGCCGCCTGCAGGCTTTCGACGCCGCACAGGCCGCAACCGCTGCGGCCTTCCATGCCGCGTCGCCGGTCGGCCAGCGCATCGAAACGCGGTTGCGGGATCGCGGCGTGCAATGCGACGCCTTCGTCATGGCGCACGACATCGACGAGGCGGAACTCGGATGCATCGCCGACGATGCCTTCGCCCAGCGCGAAGCCGAGCGCGAAGTCCTCCAGCGAGTCGGGCGTGGCCATCATCACGGCGAAGGACTCGCCGTTGTAGAGCAATGCGATGGGCGCTTCCACGATCACGCGATCGTCGTGCGGCGCGCGATCGCCCGCACGCAGGCGCAGCGCCTGCACCGGTTGCAACGGCTCGTTCATGCCGAATCCACCAGGCTGCGCCCCTTCTCGGTGAGCCAGAGCCGCGTGCGTTCGCCGTCCTGGCGGCGTTCGACCAGGTCGAGTCCGTCGAACCGCGGATCGTCGCCGAGCGCGGCGAGCACGCGCTGCAGTTCGCTCAGGCCCAGCTGCAATCGCTTGGCGACGCGATGGATCGACTGGCCGTCTTCCTCGCGCAGCAGGCGCAGCACGGCGAGCGCCGATTCCTCGCTCATGCCGCCCTCCGGCGCAGCAGTCGCACGGGGATGGATTTCGACGCCGGCGTGCGTGCGCGTTCGGCGTGATGGTCCAGCGGAACGAGCGGATTGGTCTCGGGGAAATACGCGGCGAGGCAACCGGGCGGGATGTCGTATTCGACCAGCCGGAAATCGCGCACGACGCGTTCGCCGTCGTGCCAGACGGAGGCGATGTCGACGTGCTCGCCGTCGCGCAGCTGCAATCGTTCGAGATCATCGCGCGAGATGAACACCACGCGGCGCAGTCCGTGCACGCCGCGGTAGCGGTCGTCCATGCCGTACACGGTGGTGTTGTACTGGTCGTGCGAGCGCACGGTCATCAGTTGCAGCACGTCGGCCTGTGGCTTGCGATCATCCAGCGCGTGCGCGTAGAAGCCCGCCTTGCCGCGCCGGGTCGGGAACACGCGCTCACGCCCCGGATGGTGAAGGTGGAACCCGCCGTCGGTGCGCACGCGCGCGTTGAAATCGGCGAAGCCGTCGACCACCTGCGCGATGCGGTCGCGGATGCGGTCGTAATCCTCGATCAGCGCCAGCCATGGCGTGCGACTGCGCGGCAACGTGGCGGCCGCGAGGTGCGCGACGATGGCCGGCTCCGACATCAGGTGCTCAGACGCCGGTGGATTCATGCCCGACGACAGATGCACCATGCTCATCGAATCCTCCACCGTCACCGCCTGTGGGCCGCTGGCCTGCACGTCGATCTCGGTGCGCCCCAGGCACGGCAGGATCAGCGCATCGCGCCCATGTACCAGGTGCGAACGGTTGAGCTTGGTGCTCACGTGCACGGTGAGTTCGCAGCGACGCAGCGCTTCGTGCGTATGCGCGGTGTCGGGCGTGGCGGCGGCGAAGTTGCCGCCCATCGCGAAGAACACCTTCGCGCGGCGGTCGAACATCGCCTCGATCGCGGCGACGGTGTCGTAACCGTGTTCGCGCGGCGGCTGGAAATCGAACGCGGCGCCCAGGCGATCGAGGAACGCGGGCGAAGGCTGTTCGTAGATGCCCATCGTGCGGTCGCCCTGCACGTTGGAATGGCCGCGCACTGGGCACGGTCCGGCGCCCGCCTTGCCGATGTTCCCGCGCAACAGCAGCAGGTTGCCGAGCATCTGGATCGTCGCCACGCTGCGCGCGTGCTGCGTGATGCCCATGCCCCAGCAGGCGATGGTCGCGGTGCTGTCGAGGTAGGTGCGGCCGGCCTGTTCGAGGTCCGCGCGCGACAGGCCCGATTCGCGTTCCAGCGCTTCCCACGGCGTCGCGCGCACGCTGTCGGCGAAGTCGTCGTAACCGTGCGTGTGCCTCGCCACGAACGTGTGGTCCACCGCGCCGGATTCGATCACCACCTTGCACAGCGCCGTGGCGACGGCGAGGTCGCCACCGATGCGCGGCTGGTAGTACTCCGAGGCGATGCGCGTGCTGCCGCCGAGCATCTCGGTTGGCGCCTTCGGGTCCGCAAAGCGCTCCAGCCCGCGCTCGCGCAACGGATTGAACGCGACGATGCGGCAGCCGCGTTTCGCGGCGCTGCGCAGTTCGCCGAGCATGCGCGGATGGTTGGTGCCCGGGTTCTGCCCGAAGATGAAGATCGCCTGCGCGTGTTCGAAATCCTCCAGCGTCACCGAGCCCTTGCCGCTGCCGAGCTGTTCGGTGAGCGCCACGCCCGAGGCTTCGTGGCACATGTTCGAGCAGTCGGGCAGGTTGTTGGTGCCGTATTCGCGGACGAACAGCTGGTACAGGAACGCCGCCTCGTTCGACGTGCGGCCTGAGGTGTAGAAGATCGCTTCGTTCGGCGACGCGAGTGAATTCAGGGCGCGTGCGATCGTCGCGAACGCCTCGCTCCACGCGATTGGCCGATAGGTGTCGCTCGCGGCGTCGTACGCCATCGGTTCGGTGAGGCGGCCCTGCGCTTCGAGGAAGCGGTCGTCCTGCTCGTTCAACGATGCGACCGTGTGTTGCGCGAAGAACTCGGGCGTGACGCGACGGGACGTCGCCTCGTTCGCCACGGCCTTGACGCCGTTCTCGCAGAATTCGAACGTCGAATGCACGTTGCGGTCCGGCCACGCGCAGCCGGGGCAGTCGAAGCCGCTGGGCTGGTTGGCGCGCAGCAGCGTGTTGGCGCCCTTCATCACGACCTGCTGGTCGCGCAGCGCCTGCCAGGAGCTGCGCAGCGCATCCCAGCCGCCGGCGGGCTTCACATAGAGTTCGATGGATTTCTTGTCTGACATCGGATGCTGCAGAAGGGCTGCGAAGGCGCACGCCAGCATCATAGGCCCGCGCGCCCGCGGCGGCGATGACGTCCGGCGGGTGCGGGCGGGCGCGAAGCGGTGGCATAGTCACCGCACTTTCCGGCCGGATCCGCGTTTTCGCGGGTCGCCCTCCGCACGGACCCACCACATGCGTCTTTCGCTGCGTTTCCTCGCAATGCTGTTCACCCTTGGCCTCGCCGCGCCCGCGTTCGCGGCGCCGGCCTGCCCGCCAGAGGGCTGGCCGCTCGAACGGCTGGAAGCCCTGCGCCAGAGCGGTTTCGTCGTCGCCGATCCGGGCGAGCGCGCGACGCTGGCGTATGCGCTGTCGAACTGCCTTGCGGCGAGCGATCCTCAACTACGCGACGAACTGGCGTATGAAGCGCTGTCGACGTGGATGCGCAAGGGCGAGCTCGCGCCCGACACGCTGCGCGCGTTGCGGGACCGCTTCTACGCGATGCTCGGCGAGCCCGATCCGGACGGCGTCGCGTGGCCGTTCGCGGCGCTGGCGTTGTCGGAAGTGGCGCGCACCGACCGCGTGTCGCCCTGGATGACGCCCGCCGAACGCACGGCGATGGTGCTGCGCGCGGTGACGTACCTGGAATCGGTGCGCGACTACCGCGGCTTCGAGCCCGGCGAGGGCTGGCGGCACGGCGTCGCGCATGGCGCCGACTGGCTGATGCAGCTCACGCTGAATCCTGCGCTGGATGCGCCGCAGCTGCATCGCATCGTCGATGCGGTGGCGGCGCAGGTCGTACCGGCGACCGGCGTTGCGTACGTGTTCGGCGAACCGCAGCGGCTCGCGGCGCCCATCGTGTACGCGGCGCAGCGCGGCGTGCGCGACGAGGCCGGCTGGACGGCGTGGTTCGCCGCGCTGGTGCCGCGCCTGGGCGATCCGTCGCAGGCGTGGAAGGATCCGGCGTGGCTCGCACGCCGGCACGATCTGGTCGCGTTCCTGCAGGCCGTGTACGTGGAAGCCGGCCAGTCCACCGACAAACGCACGCGTACGGTCATTCCGGGCGTCGTCGCGGCGCTGAAATCGCTGCCTTGAGGCGCTGCGCGACGGCGTAATTCGGACCTGTCCGATTCAAGCGCCTCCGGGATCTGCCGACCATGGCCGTTTGTTCGGACAGGGACGACGGCCGGATGCGCCATACCCAACCTCGCGAAACCTGCCCGCGCTGCGGCGCGAACGTGCGCACGCTGCAGCTCGCCGGCGAGCCGGTGCGGCATCACCAGTGCACCGGCTGCGGTTATCGCTACGAGAACGTGCCCGAGGGCTACGACGAGCAGGGGAAACTCGATGGCCTCGCTGGCATCGATGCCCTGCCGGAAGACGATCGCGATGCCATGGAAGGCATGATCTTCCTGATCCTCGGCGCGGGCACGATGATGGGCGGGATCGAGCTGACGTCACGTTCGATCGCCGAACTGGTCGCCGAACATGGTGCGCCGGAGTCGGTTTTGCGCAATTTCGCGTGGCCGGCGCACCAGTGGCTGCTGAAGCGCGTGAAACGCTTCACGTCGCATCTGGTCGCCATCGACCAGGGACAATGGCGCGTGTGTTTCACCGTGCGGCGACTGAGTCCCGTGGCGCTGGGCTAACGTTTCCGCGGCAAACGACGATGCGGGTCAGCCCTCGTCGTTGTCGAATTCCACCAGCACGTCGAGGTCGAACGCGAGCGCTTCGACCGCATCGCGCACGCGGTTGGCGGTGGCCTGGTTGGGCGCGTCGATTTCCAGCGCGTGCTGGCCCGGGCCCTGGTCGTCGGGCAGGCCGGCGGAACTGGAATCGTCGTCGTCCATGTGCGGCATGAGGTCGTCGACTTCCTCGATGTGCTCGATGCCGTCCAGGCTGGTGAGGAGGTTGGCGATGGCGCGGACGTCGTCGTCGCTGCCGGTCACGCGCAGGCGCATCAGGGGCATGGGGTCGAACCTTCGTCGGTGTGGCCGTTGGAGGCAGGCTATTGAGCGACCGGGCAAGGCGGCGTGATGGCGCCCGGCGTGCGCGTGTCATGCGCGAGGAGTAGGGTTGGGCGCATGAATGCGAAGCTTCCCGTGCCCGGCGTCACCCTTCGCCCGCTCGAACGCGGTGACCTGCATTTCGTGCATGTGCTCAACAACAACCGCAGCGTGATGGGCTACTGGTTCGAGGAACCGTACGAGTCGTTCGTCGAGCTGGAAGAGCTGTATCGCAAGCACATCCACGACCAGTCCGAACGGCGTTTCATCGTCGAGGACACGGCGCACGAACGCGTGGGACTGGTCGAACTGGTGGAGATCGACCACCTGCACCGGCGCGCGGAATTCCTGATCATGATCTCGCCCGACCAGCAGGGCCGCGGCTACGCGCGCGCGGCGACGCGGCTGGCGATCAACTACGCGTTCCGCGTGCTCAACCTCTACAAGCTGTACCTGCTGGTCGACGTGGACAACACGCGTGCGATCCGGATCTACGAGGACGCGGGGTTCCGTCGCGAAGGCGTGCTGGTCGACGAGTTCTTCAGCGACGGTCGCTACCACGACGTGGTGCGGATGTGTTTGTTCCAGCGCGATGTGCTGCGCGAGGATGCGGGGCGCAGGGAGGCGGGCGTCGGTGTTGAGGAGCGGACGGCGCCGCCGTAGTACGGATAGCGCCTCTTTAGGTGCTCTGGCTCTTGCTCGTCATTCCCGCGAAGGCGGGCCGCTTCTGGGCCGCCGAATGGCGGCACCACCCATGGACTTTTCATGCTTTAGCCGTAGCCCGGCAAAGCAAAGAAGAATCACCCGCCAAGCTTCCGATCGCCTGCGGCGCTCGGGTCACTTTTCTTTGCTCGCACAAAGAAAAGTAACCCAAAGAAAGTGCGTGCAAGTCCAACCCAGTCCTACGGCCGGACGGAGAAAGGGCGCGTTCGCGATTCGTTTGGCCCGCGCTTGCGGCGCGGGCGTTCGGGCGATGCGCGAGCCAGTGGCTCGCAAGCGCGCATCGCCCTCACTCCATGGCTCAGCGCTCACCGCCGCACATCCTGTGCGGCGCCCTTCGGGGCTAGTGAACTGATCGGCTGTTCGACAGCAACAGCAACAGCAACAGCAACAGCAACAGCAACAGCAACAGCAACAGCAACAGCAACAGCAACAGCAACAGCAACAGCAACAGCAACAGCAACAGCAAACGGATTCCTGTTGCCGCTGGAGTGACGGCGGGCCTTAGCCCCTCTCCCACCGGCGACCGAAGGGAGTGCAGAGCTGAGAGGGGTTGGGGTGAGGGGCAACGAAGCCTCGACGGCGAACGACCATCGCCGCACAGCGCTGCGCTGCACCTTTGCAGTTCGGATGCAGAAGCGAATGGATTCCGGCTTTCGCGGGAACGACGATGCGCCCCGCGACAAACCCCTACGACTTCGAAGCGCCCGCCGGCTTCGCACCCGAACGCGGCTTCTTCGCGCGCGGCTTGGGCTTCGCCTTTTCGACCACCGGCTTCGGCGGCGGTGCGCGCGTCGGGAGCGGGACGTTGCACAGGTCGATGTGGCCGGCCATGTGCTTGTACCACTCGTCGCGACGGTTGCGCCGCGCTTCGACGAGTTCAGCGAACAGCGGCGTGTCGGTGCGCAGCACTTCGATGCCGACGCGCTCCTTCTTCGGCACTTCCGACGCAAGGCGGATCGACTTGATCGGCGTGCGCTGCGACGGCTGTTCGTAGAAACCCAGCGGGCCGGTGCCGCGCGGCAGGACCGACAGCAACTCCATGCCCTGCAGCACGCGACCGACCACGGTGATGTTGCGGTCGAGCTGGCGCGGCGACTGGCCGATCACGACATACAGCTCAGTACCGTTGCTCGAATCGGCGGCCATGTCGCGGCCGGCGCCGACCGTGCCGTAGCAGTGCGCCATCCACGCGGCGTCGGCGCCCGGATCGCGCCCGGCCGGGAAACCGCTGGAGAAGCCCACTTCCGGCGCCCAGCCGTCGACGTCAGGCAGTTTGTCGAAGGGCAGGCCCTTGGTCTTGCGGGCGAATTCCGCCGGCAGCTTCGCCTTGGCGCCGCGACCGAGCGGTTTGCGGTCCTTCTCTTCCTGCGCAGGGTCGCCCCATTGCACGACGAAGTTGTCCTGCGAGCGGTTGATGCTCATGCCGTTCCAGTAGCCGTTCTTCGCCAGCGCACGGATGTTGGCCACGTGTGCCGGCGCAAAGGCGGGCGCCAGTTCGATGAGCACGCGACCGGAATCCAGGTCCAGGTACAGCAGGTTCTTGTTGTCCGGCGTGCGCCAGTCCGTCGGCTGGGAGGCGTCGAGGATTTCCTGCATCGACCGCGGCTTGCCGGGCACGGCGTCCTCCGCGGCGACCTGCGCCAGGGGCAGGACAGCGAGCAGGGCGACGAGCAGGGCAGGGCGCCAGCGGCGGGCGTCGCGCTTGGGCGCCATGGATTCCAACGCGACAGGCTTCGACAGAACGGGTTTGCGCACGACGGAAATCCCCCTTGGATCCGGATCGCTGAACACGCGGATTCTGGCTCACCGCCCCTCCGGGCGGCCAGCCCCATGCCGTGGGAACGTGATGGCCGTTGCGTGACCGGACATCACGACCCGCCGTCCGGCGGATCGTGACGGGCCATCAGGACGAAGCGCCGTTCGTGCCCTTGCGGGCGCGGGTCCGGGCGGCCTTCTTCGCCGCGGCGCTGCGCGAGGCGGACGTGCGGGTCGACTTCTTCGCCGCCTTCTTCGCGGTCTTGCGGCCCGCGGTCTTCTTCGCGGCTTTCTTCGTCGCCTTCCTTGCCGTCGTCTTCCTCCCGCTGGTCTTCTTGGCGGCCTTGCGGGCGCCGGTCTTCTTCGCAGTCTTCTTGGTCGCTTTCTTCGCCGTCTTCCGCGCGGTCTTCTTTGCGGCCTTCTTGCCGGTCTTCCTGGCCGCCTTCTTCGCCGGACTCTTGCGAGCGGTCTTCTTCGCGGCCTTCTTGTTGGCCTTCTTCGCGGACTTCTTGCGGCCCGAACCGCTGCGCTTGCCGCCACCGTCCTGCTTGTTGACCGTCGCCCAGGCGATGCGCTCGGCGGCTTCCTCGGAGCGGCCTTCCTTGCGCTCGCTCTCCTCGATGTGCTCGGCCTGTCGCTGCTGTTTGTCGGTGTAAGCGGATTTGTCGCCTCTGGGCATCACGTCGCTCCTCGGCCGCGGGGCATGCGGCACCGGATTCGGTCATAGCAGCCGCGCGGTGGAGATCCCGGCAAGGCGCGTGACTAATGGCAGGTTCGGTATATGGAAGTTCACATTACTGTTGAGTCCAGCCTACCGGCCGACCCGTCGACATGATCGAACTCGATACCCAGCTGCGGAAATTCCAGAAGGAGCTCAGCGCGGGCACCGTGTCGCTGGCGCTGCTGGCGGTATTGGGATCGGCGCCGGAGCCGCTGTACGGCTACCAGATCGCCAAGCAGCTCGAACGCATCGGCGGCGGCGTGCTCGCCGGCAAGCAGAGCGCGCTGTACCCGGTGCTGCGCAACCTCGAAGGGGCGGGGCTGCTGGAGAGCCACGTCGAGCCGTCGATGACCGGCCCGCCGCGGCGCTATTACCGCATCACCGATGCAGGTCGCACGGTGCTGCACGAATGGGCCGCCGCGTGGCGCGCGACCCGCGACAGTGTCGATTCCGTCCTGGGGGGACTTGAGCCATGAACGCCTTCGAAGCCAGCAGTGTCCGCCCCGGTGGCCTGCCCACGACCATTCCCGAGTACCTCGAACACCTGCGTCGTTCGCTCGCCGGCGCCGATCCCGCGCTCGTGCAGGATGCGCTGTACGACGCCGAGGAATACCTGCGTTCGGAACTGGCCGAAAACCCCGGCAGGAGCGAGGCCGACGTGATCGTCGCCGTCGCCGGCAGCTATGGCGCGCCCGACGAGGTCGCCGACATCTACCGCGACACCGAAGTGAAGGTGCAGACGGCGCTGCGTCCGCCCGCGCCGAAGCCGCGCCGCTCGTGGATGGGCCAGTTCTTCGGCGTGATCGCCGAGCCGCGCACCTACGGCGCGCTGTTCTACATGCTGCTGTCGCTGGCCACGGGCATCTTCTACTTCACGTGGGTGGTGACGGGTTTGTCGCTGTCGGCCGGCCTGGCGGTGCTGATCATCGGCGTGCCGTTCGTGATCCTGTATTTCGGTTCGATCCGCGTGCTGTCGCTGGTGGAAGGCCGCATCGTGGAGGCGATGCTCGGCGAGCGCATGCCGCGCCGCCCGCTGTACAGCAGCCGTGGCCAGCCGCTGCTCAAGCGCATCGGCGAGCTGTTCACCGATCCGCGCATCTGGGCGACGCAGCTGTATTTCCTCTTCATGCTGCCGCTGGGCATCGTGTACTTCACCGTCGTGGTGACGTGCCTGAGCGTGTCGCTGGCGTTGATCTCGTTGCCGGTGGGCCTGCTGCTCGGCTATGGCGGCGTGCTTTCGATCGACGACTGGAACCTCGGCATCGGCAGCGCGCCCTGGCTGTGGCCGATCGCGATGCTGGTGGGCGTGCTGCTGCTGTTCGTCACGCTGCATATCGCGCGCGGCGTGGGTTACCTGCACGCACTGCTGGCCAAGCACATGCTGGTGAAGACGGCGCAGTACGACTGAGCGGAACCGATCGCGTGAAGGCGCGCATGTGAAGGCGTCGTTCACGCACGGACTGCGGGCTGGTTAACAGAACCGGCCCGCTGCATCGCCTACGGTGCGCGGGCGGAACCTTGCCGCGACATCAAAGGAGATGAGCATGCGTCGTTTCAGGATCTTCGCATTGGCCGCGCTGGTGGGCCTGTCGTCGTTCACCGCATCCGCGAGCTGGCAGGGCACGTGGTTGTACTACGACGACGAAGGCGTGCTGGTCGGTTCGTGGACCGCAGGCTGTCGCGAACTGGACGGCCGCTGGGGCGTGGAGACCGACAACAAGGTGTTCGTGCAGGGTTGCCGCGCGTCGAGTTGAGCCGGTCGCGATCGTGTGTCGAAGAAGCCCCGCGATGCGGGGCTTCTTTTTTACCTCGTCATTCCCGCGAAAGCGGGAACCCAGCGACTTTCATCGTCACGTCAGAATGCTGGCTGAAGGCGGCTGACGCGGAACATTAGTCGCAAAGCGCGGAAAGCCCGTGGATTCCCGCTGAGCGGGAATGACAGGCTAGACCTTCTTCCGCACCTTCGGCTTGCCGCCTTTCGAAACATGCGGATCGGCCGCCACGTGCCATCGCCAGTGCAGGTCCGTCGCCTTGCTGATGCCGATGCGCGGCGACGCGACGGGCGAGTCGGGCGGCGGCGTTCCGTCGTCGCCGAACCACACCGGCGAGTTTCGATCGGTGATGTCCACGCCGTTATGAACGCCGCTCAGGCCCATCGCCTGCGCGAGGCGGCCGGGACCGCTCGCAAGCAGTCGCACGTCTTCCATGCCGCGCGCGCGACGCATGCGGTCGATGCCCTCCATCGGCGACAACGCGCGGATCAGCACCGCGTGCCCGGCCGGCCCGCCGCACACCGCGTTGATCGCCCAGTGCATGCCGTAGATGAAATAGACGTACAGATGACCGGGTGGTCCGAACATCACCTGCGTGCGCTTCGTGGGTCCGCGAAACGAATGCGCGGCAGGATCCTCGCCGCCACGGTAAGCCTCCACTTCGACGATGCGCCCGACGCGTCCGTCGGCAGTGACGATCACCTTGTTGAGCAGCAGCGGCGCGACGTCGCGTGAATCGTGCGCGTAGAAGCGGCGGGGCAGGGGCTTGATGGGCATGGGCGGATGCTAATGGAGATGAAGGCAACGCGACCTCGCGATGTCGTCATCCCCGCCTTCTCGGGGATGACGGAATGCGCGCGCATCCCGACTTCACGCCCGCCGCGCTATTCCTTCGTGCGATGGCAGACGAAACCGCACAGAACCCGGTCGAGAAAACGGCGGAGAAGCTCGATCCCACCGCGCCGCGCCGGACCGAGCCCGACCGTGGCGACTCGTTCCGCCGCCCGGCGATGAAGGCGCTCGTGCGGCGCGCGCAGGGCAGCCTGCCGGCCGATCTGGTGCGCCGTTTCGTCGATACCGAGCTGATGGCGCAGGCGGCGGCGCTCGCGCTGTACGCGATGCTCTCGCTCGCGCCGCTGTTGCTGATCCTGGTCTGGCTGACCAGCGCGCTGCTGCCCGGCGCGCAGGAATCGCTGATGCAGCAGATCGGCCTGCTCGCCGGCGGCGAAGCCGAACGCGTCGCACGCACCGTGGTCGACAACGCGCGCGACCGGCCCGATACGGGTTCGATCGCCGGATGGTGGAGCGTCGCGCTGCTGTTCATCGGCGCCACGGCGGTGTTCGCGCAGTTGCAGGACGTGCTCAACAAGATCTTCCGCACCGACGCCACGCGCCTGGCCGGCGCAATGGCGTGGCTGCGCAAGCGCGTGTTCTCGATGGGCCTGGTGCTCGCGATGGGCTTCCTGCTGCTGGTGTCGATGACGGTATCGACACTCGTGCAGCTGGCGTTCTCGCGCATGGAATGGGCGCTGCCCATCGTGATGAACGTGGCGACGTGGCTGGTGTACGCGATCAGCTTCGCGCTGATGTACCACTACCTGCCTGATCGCTCCGTCGGCTGGAAGCGCGCGCTCGGCGGCGGTGCGATCACCGCGCTGCTGTTCGTGCTCGGGCGCTGGCTCATCGGCTGGTACCTGCGCGAGTCCAATCCCGGTTCGGCCTATGGCTCGATGGGCGCGCTGGTGCTGGCGCTGGTGTGGATGTACTACGCGGCGCTGATCGTGTTCATCGGCGCGCTGATCACGGCGGTGATCGATGAGCGGCGCAAGCAGAAGCGGGGCGGGGATCGCGAGGCGGTTGGCGATGCCCGCGCTCACGCTCCGGTGGTCTCCCGTCATCCCGGCGAAGGCCGGGATCCAGGCCCGTAACGCTCGGGCACTCCGTCGGGCGCTGCCGACCTCCAGTCATTCCCGCGAAAGCTGGAAGCCATTTGCTTCTTGCGGCCCGCCCGCGTGGCACGGCCAGCGCCGGCGCTCCCTCGCGCCACGACCCTCACCAACCCCTCTCCCGCGGGGAGAGGGGCTCAACGGCAGCCCGGCGCGACGACGGTGAAGCGCCAAACCGTGCCCCACCGCCGACGAACCGTTCCCGCCCGGACCCGCCGAGGGGCTAGCATCGCTGCACCGCGTCCTCGCTCCTGCGGCTTCCATGGCCATTACCGCGACCCACCCGCTGGATCTGCCCCGCCAGCACCTGTTCTGGATCTTCCATTCCGCCGGCTGGCTCGGCTATTTCGGCCAGAGCTGGCTGTCGGCGATCGCCTACGGCAAGCCATCCGGCTACTGGATCGTCCCGTTCACGGCCGCCTGCACCGGCTTCGTCGTCACGCTCGGGCTGCGCTACCTGCTGCGCGCGTGCTGGGGCCTGTCGCCGCGCAAGCTGCTGATGACGATGATCGTGCCGATCCTCGCCAGCTCGGCGGTGATGGACCTGACCACGCGCACGATGCTGGTGCGCTTCTGCGACACCTGCGCGCCGACCAGCCGCATGGCGTACATCGCCTATTCGCTGACCTACATCTACGTGGTGCTGGCGTGGGTCGGCCTGTACCTGGGCATCAAGTACTACCGCCAGCTGCAGGACGAAACGCAACGCGCGCTCGCCGCCCGCACGATGGCGCACCAGGCGCAGCTGAAGATGCTGCGTTATCAGCTCAATCCGCACTTCCTGTTCAACACGCTCAACGCGATCTCCACGCTCGTGCTCGATCGCGACAACGCCACGGCGAACCGCATGGTGCAGGGCTTGTCGTCGTTCCTGCGGCATTCGCTGGACAACGATCCGATGCAACGCGTCACGTTGCGGCAGGAGCTGGACGCGCTGACGTTGTATCTGGACATCGAGAAGATCCGCTTCGCCGAGCGGCTGCGCATCGAGACCGACATCGACGAGGACTGCTGGCGCGCGCTGCTGCCGAGCCTGCTGATGCAGCCATTGGTGGAGAACGCGATCAAGTACGCCGTCGCCAAGCAGGTCGCCGGCGGGCTGCTTCGCATCGAGGCCGAACGCGACGGCGATCAGCTCGTGCTGCGCGTGATCGACGACGGCCCGGGTTGCTCGAGCCTGGAAGGCAACCAGCTTCCACCGGGCAAGGGCGTCGGTCTGCGCAACACGCGCGAACGCCTCAACGTGCTGTACGGCGAGGAAAGCAGCTTCTCCGTGCGCAACCGCGAGCGCGGCATCGAAGTCGAACTGCGCCTGCCGTTCGAAACCAAGCAGCTGGGTGGAGACTGAAGATGGATCGAGCGGTCGACAGTCGCGTAGTGGAACGCGAGCGCCAGTCCGAATCCGCCACGCACGGTACGCGCCTTCGCGCGCTGATCGTCGACGACGAGCCGCTCGCGCGCCGCGGGCTTGAAATCCGCCTCGAGGCGCATCCGGACGTCGAGATCGTCGGCGAGTACGGCGACGGCCTGTCCGCCATCGCCGGCATGCGCGAGCATCGCCCCGACCTGGTCTTCCTCGACGTGCAGATGCCGGGCATGGACGGTTTCGAAACGCTGCGCAGCATTCCCGCGCACGAGATGCCGCTGGTGGTCTTCGTCACCGCGTACGACCATTACGCGATCCGCGCCTTCGAGGCGTCGGCGACCGACTACCTGCTCAAGCCCGTCGAGGAGGGCCGCCTGGCGCAGGCGCTTGCCCGCGTGCAGCAGGCGCGTTCGCAGCGCGAGGCGAGCGGCCACTGCGCACATCTGCTCGGCCTGCTCGGCGAGCTGAGCGGTCGACCGCTGCTCGACCTGGACGAAGCGTTGAAGCCCGATGCGCTGGAACAGCTGCGTCGCGACGACAAGCTCGCCGTGCGCGACGGCGGTCGCACCGTGCGCGTGGACCTGTCGAGCATCCGCTGGATCGATGCGGCCGGCGATTACATGTGCATCCACACCGACGGCCCGGCCGATCGCGCCGCGCCACAGGGCGAGACGCTGGTGCTGCGCGCGACGATGCGGGATCTGGAAAAACAGCTTGATCCACAACGTTTCCCGCGCATCCACCGGTCGACGATCGTGAATGCGCGCCGCGTGGTGGAGTTGCGGCCGCATACGAACGGGGAAGGATTCCTGCGGCTGGATTGCGGGCAGGAGTTGAAGTTGTCGCGGACGCATCGCGACAAGCTGGCGCTTTTGATCTGAGCTGTCGCTGTTGATCTTGCTCTTGCTCTGGGTCTTGCTGTAGCGCCTGCTGTTGCTCGCGCTCTCGCAGAACAGCAAAGACAACAATCACGAGCAACAGCTTCCGCCCTGAAGGGCGGGTTACTTTTGTCTTGGCAAAAGTAACCAAAACCGTTCGCTCCTGACGCGAGCCGCCGCTACGCGGCGGTGCCCTGCGCTCCTCGTCGGAAAAGGGACGTCGCCCGAACTCGCTACGCTGCGCTCCGCTCAGACAGCGGGCGACTCTTCGCCCTTTTCCGACTCCGGTGCTCGGCTCGCTTTAAGTCGCTGGTAAGAGCAAGGGCAAAAGGCAGAGGCAAAGCAACAACAACAGCCACGGCAACAGCCGGAGCGACGGCTTTTGAGCCCCTCTCCCATCGGGAGAGGGGTTGGGGTGAGGGGTAACGAAGCGTTAGCGGTGAACGGTCGTTGCGGCACAGCGCTGCGCGGTTGCTTCCTAGACGGAACGCGGAAGAAAAAATGCATTCTAAGTCTCACAGGAATGGCGGTGATGTCGTTCGCCGTGCCGCGGAGTGGCCGGAGACCACGGGCCTGGATCCCGGCCTTCGCCGGGATGACGGATGACGGCGAATGGGCGCATGGGCGCGACTGACGCATCAGGCGCCGCGTCGCGTACCAGACACATGCGCAACGCACAAAACCCGCCACGACCACGTGTAGCCCGTACGCCCAACACCCCTGCCATTAGTTGGGTGCACACAACGCCCCCCGTTGCACCGAAGAAACACGAATACCCATCCAGGAACGCTTCACCGCGACGACTCAACGACTGAACGCAAAGCCCAGCCACGCGTGACTTCCGGACCATCCCGGCAAAGTCGCACGGGCGCATCGTGCGCACCGCACTCGTCCCCGCGCGGAGCCGCACGATGAAACTCACCGAAGCCTCGTTGCGCAATCCCGCCGCGGTCGCGGTCGCCGTCGCGATGGTCTGCGCCTTCGGCCTGCTGTGCCTCCTGAAGCTGCCGCTTCAGCTATTCCCCGACATCGAACGCCCGCAGATGTCGATCCAGACCAGCTGGCGCGCCGCATCGCCGCAGGAAATGGAATCGGAAATCGTCGAGCCCATCGAAGCGGTGATGCAGGGCCTGCCGGGGCTGGCGGAGATCGAATCCAACATCAACGCCGGCAACAGTTTCATCAACCTGACCTTCGCCGTCGGCAGCGACATGGACGCGACGCTGGTCGAAGTGCTCTCGCGCATGAACCGCCTGCAGCCGCTGCCGCGCGATGCGACGCCGCCGGTCGTGCAGGCCGGCGCCGACAACGCCAACAACTCGCTCACCTATTTCTTCGTGCAGCAGCTGCCGGGCACTCCGGGCGACATCCTCGACCAGCGGCAGATGATCGAGGACCGCATCGTGCCGCGGCTGTCCGCGGTGGAAGGCGTCGCGGGCGTGGAAATCAACGGCGGTGCGCCGGAGGAACTCACCATCACGGTGAACCTGGAGCGCGCGGCCGCACTGGGCATCCAGATCCCGCAGATCGCCGACGTCGCCGCGCGCGCGACGGATGTGTCCGGCGGTGTCGTCGAGGCCGGTCGTCGCGAATACGTTTTGAGGTTCGCCGGGCGCTATTCCCCCGAAGCGCTCGGCAACCTCATCCTCGCCTGGCGCGACGGCCGGCCGGTGCGGCTGGGCGATGTCGCCAACGTCGAAGTGAAGCGCCCCGAGCAGCGCTTCTTCGCCTACCAGAACGGCAATCCCGCGATCGGCCTGCGCATCCTGCGCGAGAGCGGCGCGAACGTGCTCGACACTCTCGATCGCGTGAAGGCGGTCGTGGAGGAAGTGCGCGCGAAGGAACTGGCGCCGCTCGGGCTCGACATCCGCCAGAGCTTCGACGCCTCGGTGTTCATCAACCGCGCGATCGGCCTGTTGTCGGGCAGTCTCGGCGCCGGCGTGCTGCTCGCGGTGGGCTGCCTGTGGTGGTTCCTGCGCGATGTCCGCGCGACGGCGCTCATCGCCTGCGCCATTCCGATTTCGCTGCTGGCGACCTTCATCGTGCTCAAGCTCACCGGGCGCAGCCTCAACGTGATCTCGCTCGCCGGCCTGGCGTTCGCGGTCGGCATGGTGATGGACGCCGCGGTCGTCGTCGCCGAAAACATCGTGCGCCTGCGCGAGGAAGGCGTGCCCGCGAAGCAGGCCGCGCTGGACGGCACCCGGCAGGTCGGCGGCGCGCTGGTCGCGTCCACGCTGACGACCATCGCGGTGTTCCTGCCGGTGATCTTCATGGAAGACGTCGAAGGCCAGCTGTTCGCGGACCTCGCGCTGACGATTTCCATCGCCGTCGGCATCTCGCTGCTGATCGCCGTTACCGTGCTGCCTGCCGCCGCGAGTTCGTGGCTGCGCACGCGCGAGGAGGTGCACGAGCAGAAGCAGCATCGTTTCTGGATCGGCGTCAGCGACTGGGCGATGCGCGCCACGAGCAGCCGCCGCAACCAGCTCGCGTGGGTCGGCGCGCTGGTCGTCGCGCCGATCGTGCTGACCGTGGTGCTGATGCCGAAGATCGACTACCTGCCGCCGGTGAAGCGCGCGGCGGTCGACGCGATCTTCAACTTCCCGCCCGGCATGAGCCCGGAGCGCGTGAACGCCGAGATTGCGCCGACGCTGCTGGCGCGCATGAAGCCGTACATGGACGGCGAGAAGGCGCCGCAACTGAGCAACTGGTACCTCAACCTGTGGCCCGGCGGCGGCACGGTGGGTGCGCGCGTGGTCGATCCGGATGACATCGGCGAGCTCGAACGCATCGTTCGCGATGAAGTGGCCGTCGGTTTTCCCGACACGCGCGCCTTCGCCAGCGAAGGCGAACTGTTCGGCAGCTTCGGCGGCTCGGCGCGCGCCATCGCGATCCACCTCCAGCATGCCGATGGCGACGCGCTGACGCGCGCGGCGGAAACCGGCCGGAAACTGCTGTCGGAGAAGTTCGCCGGCGCGAACGTGCAGGCGTGGCCCAATGCCGACGCCGGCACGCCGGAGCTGCGCATCAATCCCGACGACCGCCGCCTCGCCGAGGTGGGCTGGCGCCGGCCGGATCTTGCGACCGTCGTGCGTGCGCTCGGCGACGGGCAATGGCTCGGCGAATACTTCGACGGCGACCGGCGCCTGGCGATCATCCTGCGCAGCGATCGCGAGGACGACGTCGAGCGCCTGGGCGCCGCGCCGCTCGCCACGCCGAACGGCGGTGCGCTCACGCTGGCGGAGCTCGCACAAGTCGACACCGTGCTCGCGCCCAACCAGATGCGTCGCGTCGACCGCCGCCGCACGGTGACGCTCACCGTCGATCCGCCGCCGGCCATGTCGCTGGAAGAGGCGCTGGGCATCGTCGAAGGCGACGTCGTGCCGGTGCTGCGCGATGCGCTGCCGCAGGATGCCGCGATCCGCGTATCGGGCAGCGCGGACCGCCTTGGCGAGGTCGTGCGCAGCATGGGCACGAACTTCGCGATGGCGCTGGTGGTGCTGTTCCTCTTGATGGCGGCGATGTTCAGGTCGCTGCGCGATTCGGCCTACGTGATGGCGACGCTGCCGATGGCGGTGCTGGGCGGCGTGATCGGCCTGCGCGTGCTGGACCTCATCGCCGGACAAACGCTCGACCTGCTGTCGATGATCGGTTTCATCATGCTGCTGGGCATGGTGATCAACAACGCGATCCTGCTCGTGGCGCAGGCGCGCGAAGGGCAGGCCGCGGGCGCGACGCTCGACGAGGCGCTCAAGCAGGCGCTGGACCAGCGGCTTCGCCCGATCCTCATCGGCGCGTTGACCGGCGTGCTCGGCGCGCTGCCGATGGCGATCAACCCCGGCCCGGGCGCGGTGATCTACCGCGGGCTTGCCGCGGTGTCCGTCGGCGGCGTCGCGCTGAGCCTGGTGTTCATCGTGGTGCTGGTGCCGGCGCTGCTGCGACTGGCCGAATCGCGCCGCGAACGCATCGAAGCCGGCGCGCCCGCGCTGGCCTGAACCAACCCATCCCTTCCCCCGGAGGCATGCAATGAAGTTCAAGTCCCGTAAGCCGTCGTCCCGCCTGCCCGGCCGGATCATCCTGGTGCTCGCGCTGGTGCCCGTGTTGCTCGTGCCGCTGATCCGCTGGGAAGTCGAGGCGACGCCGCCCGCCAAGCCCGCCACGCCGCCGGCGGTGGTCGGCGTTGCCAACGCGGTGACCACCGAACTCGCACCGATGCACTGGGCGCCGGGCAGCGTGATCAGCCGTCGCGACGCGAAGGTCGCCAGCGAGCAGGACGGCCGCGTCGTGCGCGTGGCCGAAGTCGGGCAGAAGGTGCGCGCAGGCGAACCGCTGGCGGTGCTCGACGACAGCACGCTGGCCTTGCAACAGCAGCAGGGTGAAGCGGACGTGGCGCGCATCCGGGCGCAGCTGGACATGGCGGCGCGGCAGGAGCAGCGCTATGCGCAGCTCGCCGCGCAGCAGAACATCGCGCGTGCGCAGTACGAACAGACGCGCGCCGACCGCGACATGCTCGCGCAGGACCTTGCGCGTGCGCAGGCGCTGCTCGCGCAGACGCGGCTTCGCCGCACGCAGATGGTGGTGCGCGCGCCGTTCGACGGCGTGGTCGCAGAGCGCTCGGTGCAGCTGGGCGAATACGTCGGCATTGGCGATCCGGTCGCGCGGTTGGTCGACACCGGCGCGCAGGAAGTGCGCGTTCGTGCGCCGGTCGATCTGGCGCAGCACCTCGCGGTCGGCATGCCGGTGGAAGTCAGCGTCGGCAAGCGTGGCACGACGGAAAAGACCGGCACCCGCACGCATCCGGTGAGTGCGCTGGTGCCGGTCGGTGACGAGGCGTCGCGCCAGCTCGAACTGCGCATCGCGATGGAGGACGGCGAACTTCCCGTTGGCACCGCGGTGGACGTCGGCATGCCCGATTCGGGCAGGCGTTCGGTGGTCGCGGTGCCGCGCGATGCGCTGATCCTGCGACGCGATGGCGACTACGTGCTGCGCGTGGCATCGAACAACACGGCCGAACGCCTGCCGGTGAAAACCGGCACGGAGGTCGACGGCCTGGTGGAAGTGCAGGGCGCGGTTAAGCCGGGCGACCGGCTGATCGTGCGCGGCGGCGAGCGGATCGAAGCCGGGCAGGCGGTGACGATCCAGCAGGATCTGGCGCGGGCGACGGCGGCGAGGTAACGCTGCGGTTTTCGCGGGTGGACTGCACGGCCCCTCTGCTGAATGGTGGAGGGGTTTTTGTTCTTTGCTGTTGCTTTGATTTGCGCGTGCTCTTGTTCGTCATTCCAGCGAAAGCTGGAATCCATCTTGCCGTTGCCGTTGCAGGTTCCGTTGCTCTTGCTCGTCATTCCCGCGAAGGCGGGAATCCATGGACTTCCACGCTTTACCTGAAGCCTGGAAGAGCAAAGAAGAATCACGAGCCAAGCTTCCGATCGCCTGCGGCGCTCGGGTCACTTTTCTTTGCTCGCACAAAGAAAAGTAACCCAAAGAAAGTGCGTACAAGTCCAACCCAGTCCTACGACCGGGACGCAAAAGGGCGCGCTCGCGATTCGCCATCCATGGCTCAGCGCTCACCGCCGCACATCCTGTGCGGCGCCCTTCGGGGCTAGCAGCGAATAGGCTGTTCGACAGCAACAGCAACAAATGGATTCCAGCTTTCGCTGGAATGACGGCGCGCCTAAGCCCCTCTCCCTCCGGCGACCGAAGGGAGTGCAGAGCTGAGAGGGGTTGGGGTGAGGGTCGGGGCATGCGATCACGCTGGCGCTTGCGATAGCTCGTTGCTTAGGCTGCCGAACGGAAGGCTCACCCCTCCGTCGCAAACGCCTGCCACGGCCCGTCCACCCACTCGCGCATTTCGCGCAATGTTTCGATCGCCTGCGCCAGCGGGGCCGGACGATGGATGCCGAAGCCCTGGACCTGGTTGCAGCCGTGCATGGCGAGCCATTCGTACTGAGCGCGCGTTTCCACGCCTTCGCCGACGACCGCCAGTCCGAGGCCATGGCCGAGTGCGAGCAGTGCCTGGCAGATCGACGCACTGCGCTCGTCCCGATGCACGTCGCGCACGAAGGACTGGTCGATCTTGATCGCATCCAGCGGCAACTGCTTGAGGTACGACATGCTCGAAAAGCCCGTGCCGAAATCGTCCAGCGACAGGCAGACGCCGGCCGACTGCAATCGCCGCAATGTTTCCAGCGCCTGTTCCGGACGCGTCATCAGCACGCTTTCGGTCAGTTCGATGTGCAGCGCGCCGCGCGGAAGTTCGTATTCGCGCAGCACGCTTTCGATGTCGTGCGCGATGTCGCCATCGAGGAACTGCATCAGCGACACGTTCACCGCCACCGGCAGTCCGGGGAAGCCGGCGCGTTCGAGCAGGCGGTGCGCGGCGGCCGCCTCGCGCAGGGCCCAGCGGCCGAGCGGGACGATCAGGCCGGTGTCCTCGCACAGGCCGATGAATTCCGACGGCGGCAGGTAGCCACCACCGCGTTGCGGCCAGCGGATCAGCGTTTCCAGGCCCGCCGGGCGCGAATACGCCACGTCCCACAGGATCTGGAAATGCAGTTCGAATTCGCCTGCGTCGATCGCGCGGTGGATGCGGCCGGCCAGTCGCAGGCGATCGCTCGCGTGGCGCGCCATGCCCGGCTCGAACACGACGATCGGCCGATGCTCGGTGCGTGCGACGTGCGCCGCCAGCCCCGCGTTGCTGATCGCCTGCACCGCCTCGTCGTCGCCGGTGCGCATGTCGGACACGCCGATCCACGATTCCAGCCGGTGCAGCGTGTCCTCGCCGGGAATCGGTCGCGCGAGTTCCTGCTGAAGGCATTCGAGCGCTTCACCCCAAGCCTCCACCGGATGCACCGCGAGCGCGAACTCCTCGCCGCGCACGTGCCCGGCCACGCCGAAGCGCTCGCCCAGGCGCGCGATGCGCGTGGCGATGACGCGCAGCGTGTCGTGTCCGGCTTCGCGGCCGAGGCTATCCTCGATCAGTTCCAGCCCGCGCAACTGCACGCACGCGATGCGGCACGGGCCAGGCGGCAACGCATCCACGCGTTGCGCCAGCGCGTCGGCGTTGAGCAGGCCGCTGGTCATGTCGTGGCTCGCGCGATAGGCCAGCTCGCGCTGCTGCGCCATGCGATCGGTGACGTCCTCGGCGAGCACCAGCCGCGCGGGATTGCCGCGGAAATCGATGTCGGTCGCGTGGATGCGCACTTCCAGCAGGCGACCGTTCTTGCGGCGATGCACCCACAGGCGGATCTCGTCGCGATCGCCGGGACGATGGTTCGCCAGGTCGTTGGCGACCTCTTCGCGATGCTCTTCCGGGCGGATGTCGTAGATGGTCATCGCGAGGAATTCCTCGCGCGAGTAGCCGTACTGGTCGATCGCCGCCTGGTTCACTTCGAGGAAGCGCAGCGTGCGCACGTCGAAGACCCAGAACGGCAGCGGGTTGCGCTCGAACAGCAGGCGGAACTGGCGTTCGGCTTCCTCCAGCGCCAGCTGCGCCTCGATGCGATCGGTGACGTCCACCACGGTGCCGGCCATCTCGACCGTGCCGTCGTCGTCGCGCGTGGCGGCGCCGCGCGCGGAGATCCAGCGCACGCGGGAGTCATCGCCACGGATGATGCGATAGTCCAGCGAGTAGGGCGCGCCGGTCCGCCATGCCTCGTTGAAGTGCTGGGACAACCGTTCGCGGTCGTCCGGGTGCACGATCGCGTAGAACTCGCCGATGGTCGCGGCCGATTGTCCTTCCGGCAGGCCGAGCAGGTCGCTGACCGGTTCGGACCAGCAGATCGTGCCGTTGCGGTCGGCGATCCACGTGCCGGTACGGCCGAGCTGCTGCGCGCGGCGCAGGTTGTCGGCCGCTTCGGTCAGGCGTTCGACCATCTGCGCGTTTGCTCGCGCGTTGCGACGGACCACGCGCACCACGTACACCAGGCCGCACAGATAGAGGAGGTAGAGCGCGATGCCCGCCGCGACCAGGCGCCACCACGGCGCGAGGATGTACCCGCGCGCAATGGCGACGTCGACATGCAGCGGGTAGTCGGGCACCAGGCCGCTGACGGTCATGCGCGACACGCCGTCGCGTTGGTCGTCGTCGTCCTCCTCCATCAGCGTGGGTTCGATACGGGTCGGCACGACGGCGTCGTCGGGCTGGCCGACGTACTGCTCGCCACGCGTGTCGGCGACCAGCCGGCCATCGGCGCCGGCGAGCTGGATCAGGTGGATGCGGTCGGCATCCAGGTGCATGACCAGTTTCTGCAGTTCGGTCGTACGCAGGCGCGCGACGATCCATCGTCCGTCGTCCATCGGCAGGGCGAGCGGCAGCAGCCATTGGCCGCGATGCTGTGCGAGCGGGCCGACGAACATCGACTGCGGATGCGGCTGCGGCGTGCGGAGATCCGGCCAGTTCGGCAGGTCGGGCTCGCCGCGGCCGCTGCTGATGGGGCGGCCCTGCGCATCGGTGAGCTCGAGGCTTTCCAGTTCCTGCTGGCGCTGGGAGACGCCGGCGAAGAACTCGGTGATCAGCTGCGGCAGGTGTTCAGGTGCGGCAACGGCGACACCCTGCACATCGTTGGAGATACCGCGCATCGCGCGTTCGAGGTTGCGCAGCTGCAGCCAGACCAGGCGCTCGGCGCCGGCGGCCAGCGCGAGATTCTGTCGCTCGGCCGCTTCCAGGCGGTTGGCCCGGTCGGCCGCCGCGCCGGCGAACAGCGTCGCGGCGAGCACCACCGCCAGCGCCAGTCCGAAGCCGAGCACGGCGGCGGCCGATTGCGTGCGGCGACTGGCGGGACGGGAGCGTTCGTCGGGAGGCATCGCGTCGCGTGTTCTTCCGGCAGCGGTCCGGGACCTTTCGGTGCGTTCTATTCAGTGCGTCCGACGGTGACAACGTTGTGAGCGCATCGCCGCGCGGACACGGTTACATCGGCATCACCTTTCGATATCGGCCGAAGCGGGCACAACTTCAGTCTTCACGCGGGTAACGGCGCATCGCCCGGCTCGGCGCGCTCGGGAAGCAGCGCCAGCAGTTGCGGGATGCGGTAGGGCTTGGGCAGGAAGATCACGTTCCCCGGCAGCGCCGGCAGTTGCGCGCGCGCGAAGCCCGACGCCAGGATCACGCGCGCATGCGGCTGCAGTCGCGCGACGTGATCGGACAGCTCGATTCCCGACATCCCGTTCGGCATGCTCACGTCGCTGACCACGACGTCGAACGCCTCGCGCTCCATCGCGGTCACCGCCTGCGGGCCGTCGGCGGCGGTGCTGACGCGGTAGCCGGTCATGCGCAGCGCTTCGCCGATCAGCAGGCGCAGATCGTCCTCGTCCTCGACCAGCAGGACGCGTACCTCAGACATCGGTTCGTTCTCCGTTCGCGGCGTCGCCCCCGGGCGCCAGTTGTGCGGGAAGGTGGATGCGCACCTGCGTGCCCTGGCCGGGCTCGCTCTGCAGCAGCACGAAACCGCCGGACTGCGCGGCGAAACCGAACACCTGGCTCAGGCCCAGCCCGCTGCCCTTGCCGATTTCCTTCGTCGTGAAGAACGGCTCGGCAGCGCGTTCTGCGACCTCGCTGCTCATGCCGGAACCGTCGTCGATCACTTCGACCACGACGTACTCGCGATCGCCCTCGTCGGGCGCTTCGGGTCGCGTGCATTTCGTGCGGCGCGTGCGCACGGTGATCGTGCCGCCACCGGGCATCATCGCGTCGCGGCTGTTGGCGACCAGGTTGAGCACGGCGGCCTCGAACTGCGCGGCATCCACTTCCAGCGGCGGCGCGTCGTCGGCCAGGTCGAACTCGAACCGGATCGACGCACCGCACGCGCGGCGGTAGAGCTCGGACGAACGCGACAGCAGGTCGTTGATGTCGTGGGGTTCGGGCGCCAGGTTCTGGCCGCGTGCGAACGCGAGCAGCTGCCGGGTGAGCAGGGTGCCGCGATCGGCGGCGCGCTGCGCTGCTTCGATCCACTCCAGCGTGCGCGCATCCTGCGTGTTCTTCAGGCCGATCAGGTCCAGGCTGTTGACGATGACCGTCAGCAGGTTGTTGAAGTCGTGCGCCAGGCCCAGGGTGAGCTTGCCGATGGCCTCCAGCTTCTGCGACTGGGCCAGCGCCTTCTGCGCGGCCTGCAGGCGCAGCATCGCCTCGTAGCGCTCGGTGACATCGCGCGTGACCTTGGCGAAGCCGATCAGTTCGCCGTCCTGCCAGATCGGGTCGATCACCACGCTGGCGCGGAACCGCGTGCCGTCCTTGCGCAGGCGCCAGCCTTCGGCCTCGAACTTGCCTTCGGTGCGCGCCGCTTCCAGGCCGCGCTGCGGTTCGCCGCGGACGATGTCCTCGGGCGTGTAGAAGCGGGAGAAATGCTGGCCGACGATCTCCCGATCGGTGTAGCCCTTGATGCGTTCGCCGCCGGGGTTCCAGCTGCGGATGACGCCGTTGGGGTCGAGCATGTAGATGGCGTAGTCCGTCACGCTTCCGATGAGAAGCGCGAACTGGCGGGACTCGTCGTCGAGCCCGCGAACGGATACATCGCCAAAGTCCACGCCCGTATCACGCGGCGTGGGAATCGCGTCGACCAATGTCACTTCCCCCTGTGCGGCGACGAGCCTAGTGCGCCCGCCGTTAAATTTCCGTGCAAAACGCCACGTCCTGCGATCAACGCTCGGCCTGCGAGGGCGTCCCGTTGTCGGGCAGGTCGTACTCGGCGTCCAGCGCCGTGTCGCGCAGCGGTGGGGTGAGGTCCGCGCCCTGTCCGGGCTGATCGTCGCGGTCGTCGGGTTTGCGCAGCTCGCCCTTGCGGGTGTCGGCCTCGGGCAGTCCCTCGTGGTCGCGATGGAATTTGCTCATGGCGTGGGTCCACGGTGTTTCCAGGGTGCAAAGGTGACCACACCCGGCGAGGACGGCAAGTGAAGCCCGGCCCTTGCGCCGCCGCGCCGCGACGCTCCGACCCGATACGGCAAAGCGCCGCACGCGGCCTTCACCTGACGCACGCGCCGCCATCGGCTAGCATCGGCGCGCTTCACGGCGCGTGTTCAGGCGCGCATGCAGTGGAGCTGCACGTCTCGAATCAGTTTGCCGGCGGGCCATTCGCCGGTACCCGGGGAAAGATGGAACCAGTCACGACTCGCATCCCGTGGGGACGATGGAGGCTGCCGCTTCTGGCGGCCGGCATCGTCCTGATCATGGTCGCGCCCTTCCTGCTGCTGCAGCGCCTGTCCGAGCAGAACCTCGCGGCGGCGGACGCGGTGTCGCACACGCACGAGGTGGAGGCATCCGTGGCCTCGCTCGCGCTGAGCGTGCGCGACGCCGAATCGGCCGCCATGTCGATCGCGCTGGGCCACGACCGGCCGCTGACGCGCCAGCGCTATGCCGAAAGCAAGGCCGCCATCAGCCCGAACCTCGACAGGCTGACCGTGCTCACCGCCGATAACCCGGCGCAGCAGGTGCTGATCGGCCGCCTGCGCGAGCTGGTCGAGAACCGCATGGACGTCATGGACGAGCTCCTGCGCGATACGGCGAGCGGCGGTGCGGTCCACAGCGCGCAGATCCTCGCGCCGCTGGCCGATCGTTTCGCGATCCGTCCTGCGCTGGAGGAAATGCGGAAGAACGAACGCGACCTGCTGGCGCGCCGGAACTTCGACGCCGATCAGCAGCGCCGCCACGCCACCTGGCTCGGCTGGGCCGCGATGACCGCGCAGCTGGTCCTGATGGGCATCGTGATGCTCCTGCTGGGGCGGCAGATCTCCAGCCGAATCAACGCCGAGAAACGCTCCACGCAGGCCAGCGCCCGCGCGATGGCGGTGCTGCAGACGGTGCGCGAGCCGATCGTGCTGTTCGATGACGACCAGCGCATCGTGATGCACAACGCCGCGTTCGCCGAGATGTACGGCATCGAGGGCGATGGCGTGTCGCTGTCGCTGTCCGACATCGGCCACGGCGCATGGGACGATCCCGTCCTGCGCCAGCGCCTGCGCGACGTGCTCCAGCGCGGCCGCGAGCTGTGGGACTTCGAACAGGACCAGAAGCAGCCGGACGGTCCGTCGCGCACGGTGCTGCTCAACGCGCGCCGCATGCCGCTGCCCGATGTCGACGACCACGTCGTGCTGATGACGATTTCCGACGTCTCCGCGCAGAAGGCCACCAACCAGAAGATCGCCGAACTCAACCGACAGCTGGAAGGCAAGGTCGAGCAGGTGTCGGAAGTGAACCGCGAGCTGGAGGCCTTCAGCTATTCGGTCTCGCACGACCTGCGCGCGCCGCTGCGCCACGTCGCCGGTTTCTCCGACAAGCTCGCGCGCCATTTGTCCGAAAGCGCCGACGAGAAGACGCACCACTACCTCGACGTCATCGGCAGCTCGGCGCGACGCATGTCGCAGCTGATCGACGACCTGCTGGTGTACTCGCGCCTGGGTCGCAGCGCGCTGCGCCTGCAGGCGGTGGACATGCAGTCTGTCGTGGCCGAAACGCGCGCGATGCTCGATGCCGGCGCCGAAGCGCGGGCACCGCGCGTGGAATGGCGCATCGCGCCGCTGCCGATCCTGGTCGCCGACGAGAACATGATGCGCCAGCTGTGGACCAACCTGCTGGGCAACGCGGTGAAGTACTCCTCGCGCCGGGACGTCGCGACGATCGAGGTCGCCCATCGCATGCTCGACGACGGCTCGCACGAATTCAGCGTGCGCGACAACGGCGCCGGTTTCGACATGGCGTACGCGAGCAAGCTGTTCGGCGTGTTCCAGCGCATGCACAAGGCCACCGAATTCCCCGGCACCGGCATCGGACTGGCCAGCGTGCGCCGCGTGCTGGCGCGCCACGGCGGCCGCATCTGGGCCGAATCCGCGCCCGATGCCGGCACCACCTTCCATTTCACCCTTCCCGCGGCGCTGGACGCGCCCACTTACGAGCGAACCGCCGCATGACCGACTACCGCACCATCCTCCTCGCCGAAGACAGCCAGGCCGACGCCGAAATGGCGATCGACGCGCTGCGCGAGGCCAACCTCATCAATCCCATCGTGCATGTGGAGGACGGCGTGGAAGCGCTGGATTACCTCCTGCGTCGCGGCAAATTCGCCGATCGGGCCGAAGGCATGCCGGCCGTGCTGCTGCTCGACATCAAGATGCCGCGCATGGACGGCCTGGAAGTCCTGCAGGCCATCCGCGAGCACGATCACCTGCGTTGCCTGCCCGTGGTGATCCTGTCGTCCTCGCGCGAGGAAAGCGACCTGGCGCGCAGCTGGGACATGGGCGTGAACGCCTACGTGGTCAAGCCCGTAGATGTCGACCAGTTCTTCCAGGCGGTGAAGACGCTCGGCACGTTCTGGGCCGTCATCAACCAGGCGCCCGAGCGCGCTGGACAACAGCCGGTCTGAGCATGCAGTCCAACGGGACGCCATCGTCGCTGGGCCCGCTGAGCGTCCTCATGGTCGAGGACTGCAGCGAGGACGCCGAACTGCTCAGCGAGCAGTTGCTGGAGTCCGGGCTGCAGGCGCGGTTCCATCGCGTCGACAGCGAGCCCGCGCTGCGCGAGGCGCTCGCCCGCGAGCGCTTCGACGTGGTGCTGTCTGACCTGTCGCTGCCAGGCTTCTCCGGCATGGAAGCGCTGCGCATCCTGCGCGAGCGCGATGCCGAGCTGCCCTTCATCTTCGTCTCGGGCACCATCGGCGAGGAAACGGCGGTCGACGCGCTGCATCGCGGCGCGAACGACTACGTGCTCAAGCAGAATCCCGCGCGCCTGCCCAACGCGGTGGCGCGCGCGGTGCGCGAAGCGCGCAACGCACGCGAGCGCGAGCTTGCCGAAAAGGAGCTGATGCGTTCGCAGCGCCTGGATTGCCTCGCGATGCTGGCCGCCGGCCTGAGCCATGACTTGCGGAACGTGCTGCAACCGCTGCTGATCGTGCCGGATCTGCTGAACTCCTACAGCGACGATCCGAACATCCATCGGCTGTCGTCGCTGATCGCCGAAAGCGGGCGGCGCGGCCACGAGATGGCCGAATCCATGCTCGCTTTCGTTCGTGGTTCGCATCGCGCGAGCGAGGATGTCGCCGTCGCACAGCTTTTCCAGGCAGTGCAGCTGCTGCTTCAGGGCACGCTGCCGCGCGACATCCAGCTGGTGTGCGAGCCGCTGGAGGAAGACCTCGTCATTCGCTGCAACTACATCGAGTTCCAGCAGTGCCTGGTGAACCTCGCGCTCAACGGCGTGCAGGCGATGAGGGAACGAGGCGGCGAACTTCGGCTGTCCGCGCGACGCGTCATGCACGAGAGCGGCGATCAGTTGAGCATCCGCATCTCCGACCGCGGCTGCGGCATGGATGCGAGCACACGAGCGCGGCTGTTCACGCCGTTCTTCACCACCAAGCCCGACGGCACGGGGCTCGGGCTGATGTCGTGCAAGCGTTTCGTCGATTCGCTGCAGGGCCGCATCGTGGTGGAAAGCGAAGTCGGGCAGGGCACGACGTTCGAACTGCACCTGCCGCTGCGCGGGCCCGGTGCCGATGGCGATGCCGCCGGCGAGCGTTTCGCCGTGGGCAATGGCCAGCGCATCCTGCTGGTCGATGGCGATGGCACGCGCCTGTCGCTGCTGGCGAACGCGCTCGACAGCCAGGGCTACGAGCCGCAGATCGCCGTCGACGGTGCCGCGGCACTGCGTCTGCTCGCTCGCGAAGGCCTGCCGGCGGTGGCCATCATCGACAGCGACATCCTGATGCTCTCCGCCGTCAGCCTGCTGCTGGCGCTGCGCGATGCGGGCTTCGATGGCCCGGTGATCACGCTGGGCGACCCGGCCGATCCGCTGCGCCACGACGCGCTGCCGTCCGATGCGGTCGCCGCGGTATTGCAGAAGCCGCTGCAGATGAGTGCGGTGTTCCGGGCGGTGGAAGTCGCGCTGCGGGCGCGGGAGCCTGCTTAGGCTGCTGTGGTTCTGGAGGAGGTCGGGAGGTCGGGACGTCGGCCCGAACATTCGCGAGGTCCATGCCGCGAAAGACGGTCGGGCACTCCAACCACGTTGAATCACACCAGCGTCATCCCGGCGAAAGCCGGGACCCAGGCCCGTAGCGTGCGGGCATTCCGACGCTGGTGAACCACACCATCGTCATCCCAGCGAAAGCTGGGACCCATCTCGATCTTGCGGTTTGCTCTTGCTCTTGCCCTTGCTCGTCATTCCCGCGAAGGCGGGCCGCTCCTGGGCCGCCAAATGGCGGCACCATCCATGGACTTTTCATGCTTTACCCGAAGCCCGTGAGAGCAAAGAAGAATCACAATCCAAGCTTCCGATCGCCTGTGGCGCTCGGGTCACTTTTCTTTGCTTGCCCAAAGAAAAGTAACCAAAAGAAAGGGCAGTTCCCCGACAAATCAATCCCACGACCGGAAAGCGAGTAGGCGCGTTCGCGATTCGCCATCCATGGCTCAGCGCTCACCGCCGCACATCCTGTGCGACGCCCTCCGGGGCTAGCAACGAATTAGGCTGTTCGACAGCAACAGCAAGAGCACCATGGATTCCAGCTTTCGCTGGAACGACGGCGCGCCCCTCTCCCACCGGGAGAGGGGTTGGGGTGAGGGCCGGGGCGAGCGAGTACGTCGGCGCTCGCAGATGAATTCCAGCGTTCGCTGGAATGACGTGGGAATGGGTCAGCGTTGAAGGAGTGCCCAAGCATTCCTGGCCTGGATCCCGGCTTTCGCCGGGATGACGATGTTTTTTTGGCCGGCCGTTGCCCTTCCGCTGCCGCTGCCGCTGCCTTTGCGGTTGCTTGTGCTCTTGATCTTCCAGCGACTTAAAGCGAGCCGAGCACCGGAGCTGGAAAGGGACGAAGAGCCGCGCGCTGTCTGAGCGCAGCGCAGCGGAGCGAGTTCGCGCGGCGCTCCCTTTCCAGTGAGGAGCGCAGGGCACCGCCGCGCAGCGGCGGCTCGCGTCAGGAGCGAACGGTTTTGGTTACTTTTGCCAAGACAAAAGTAACCCGCCCTTCAGGGCGGAAGCTGTTGCTCGTGATTCTTCATCTTGCTGGCCTGCGCAGCAGGAGCCACGCGGCACGGCCGCGCAAGCGGCCTAACTCACCCCCGCACCCTCGCCACCACCCCCGCCGCATCCGGCCCCTCCACAAACACCGCCACGCGATCCGCCACGCGCTTGAGCACCAGATGCGCGCGTCGCTCGCCAAGCGTCAGGTTGCGGATCGACAGTTCCTCCACACCCGCAGGCAGGCGCGGATGATCGAGCACGATCTCCGCCGAGGGTCCGTCGATCTCGATGCCCAGGCACGCCTGCAGCGACATGAACGCCGATCCCGCCGCCCACGCCTGCGGCAGGCAGGCGACCGGATACGCCACCGGCGCGCCGCCGGGCACGCGCGGGAAGCCGCAGAACAGTTCCGGCAGGCGCATGTCGAAACCGACGGCCGCCTCGAACGCGGCACGCAGCAATCGCACCGACGCCTCGCGCTGGCCATAGCGCGCCAGGCCCGCCGCGCACAGCGCGCTGTCGTGTGGCCACACCGAACCGTTGTGGTACGACATCGGGTTGTAGCGCGCCTCGCCGACGGCAAGCGTGCGGATGCCCCAGCCGCTGAAGAAGTCCTGCGACATCAGCTGCGCCGACACCGCCTGCGCACGCGCGTGCTTTGGCAGCCCCATGTAGAGCAGGTGCCCCGGGTTGCTCGCGCGCACCGCGCACAACGCGTTTTCGCCATCGACCGCGATGCCGTAGAAGCCCGAGTCCATCCAGAAGTGCTGCTCGACCGCTTCGGCGATGCGTTCCGATCGCCACAGCCATTGCTTCGACGAGTCGTCCTCGCCCAGTGCCAGCGCCAGTCGCGACATGCCGCGCATCGCGGCGAAGACGTAACCCTGTACTTCGACCAGGGCGATGGGGCCTTGCGGCGAACGTCCATCGGCATGGAACACCGAATCAAAACTGTCCTTCCACCCCTGGTTCGCCAGCCCCGTCGCTTCGCCGCGCGCGTAATCGAGGAAGCCCAGTGGATTCGCGTCGCACACGCGTTCGATCCACGCCGCCGCGGCCTTCAGTTCGTTCCAGATGCTGCGGATGAAGATGACGTCGCCGGTGCGGCGCGCGTATTCCGACGCGAGCACGAGGAACAGCGGCGTCGTATCCACGCCGCCGTAGTACAGGCCGAACGGGAGTTCGCGAAGACGCGCCATCTCGCCCTTGCGCGTCTCGTGCATGATCTTGCCCGGCGAGGCATCCATGAACGACGACTCTTCCTTCGCCTGGTTCTTCGCGAGGAAGGCGAGCACGCCGCGCGCGAGCTGCGGATCCAGCCACAGCGTCTGCAGCGCGGTGATCACCGCATCGCGACCGAAGGGCGTGGAGAACCACGGGATGCCCGCGTACGGATACGGCCCGGTGTCGAGTTCGCTTGTCAGCAGCGCGAGGTCGGCGCGCGAACGTTCCATCCATGAATTGAACAGCGGCGCCTCGCTGCGAACACGCGACAGCCGCCGCTGCCTGCGACGCATGCGCGTGCGCGCGACGCTCGCCGCGGCGCGATAGCGCGAACGCGTGGCCGGCGGCGGGTCGTCGTCGGCGCTGACTTCCAGGTACAACTCGTCGCGCCCACGCGGCGGCAACGTGATGTCGAACGCGAGTCGCCCGTCATCGAGGCGTTGCGGCGCGCGCGAGAACACGATCGACGCACGGCAGGGCGCACCGTCGAGTCCGACGTAGCCGAAGGTCAGGCCGTCCTCGCGCGGATGCGGCGGCAGCTGCTGTCCGCGCGCCGCGCGATGCGTGCCGCGCACTTCGAACATGTCGCGGAAATCGGCATCGCAATCGAAGGCGAGGTGCAGGCGCACCGCGTCGGTGCCGTAGTTCGTCAGCGCCACGCGCTCGAACAACCGGTCCGCGCAGAGGAATCGCGTGCGCTTGATGTGCACCAGGCCGTGCGGCGTCGCGTCGCCGCCGAGCGGCGGAAGTGCCCGATTGGTCAGGTGCGCGACGAAGAACACGTTGTCGCGCGAGACCATCGAACTCAGTAGCGCCGGCGCCGTGTCGCCGAGCGTGAGGCGGAAACGCGAGAGCACGCGCGTGTCGTTGTGGAACTGGCCGTCGCCTTCGCCGACGACGTCGCCCGAACCGTTCGCGATGAGGAACGTGTCGCCGTCCTTCAGGACGTAACTTGAGAACAAGGTCGCGGCAGCGGCGGGATCCATGGGTCAGCCCGTCGATGAAGTGGGGTGGAGCGGTGCGCCCTCCGTGGCGCGCGGCGTCGCTGGCGTGCGGCTGCCGTCGATCATGCGGTGAGGCGGATGCGCGTGCCGCCCTGCTCGAGCACGCGCCAGTACAGCTCGACGTAGCGGCGCGCCATCGCGGCGGACGAGAAGCGTTGTTCGAATCGCGCGCGGATACGGCCGCGATCGTAGCGTGCGACGGCCTGCACGGCGTCCACCGCGTGGTCCATGTCGTCGACGATGACGCCGGTCACGCCGTGGTCGAGCACTTCCGGCACCGAGCCGCAGTTCCACGCGATCACCGGAGTGCCGCAGGCCATCGCCTCGATCATCACCAGGCCAAACGGTTCGGGCCAGTCGATCGGGAACAGCAGCGCGACCGCGCCCCCGAGGAAATCGCTCTTCTGCTCGTCGTTGATCTCGCCGATGTATTCCACGCCCGGCGTCGACAGCAGCGGCTCGATCTCGTCGTGGAAATAGGCGCGATCGACCGTGTCGACCTTCGCCGCGATGCGCAGCGGCAGGCCGGCGCGGCGTGCGATCTCGATGGCGCGATCGACGCGTTTTTCCGGCGAGATGCGGCCGAGGAAGGCCAGGTATCCACCGCGCGGCGTCGGGCTGAACTCGTACTGCTCCGGCGGCATGCCGTGGTACACCGTGCCCGCCCAGTTCGCCGACGGGATCGGCCGGCGCTGGTGGTCGGAGATCGACGCCAGCGGGAATTGCGGCCAGCACGCATACGCTTCCGGAAGATCCTTCAGGTCCAGCCGACCGTGCAGCGTGGTCAGCGTGCGCCACGGCATGTCCTGGAAGAACGGGAAATGCAGCAGGTCGATGTGGAAGTGCAGGATGTCGAACTCGTCGGCGCGCTGTCGCACTTCGTCGAGCATCGCCAGGTGCGCGGCGAGGTCGCTCTTCAGTGGCGCGGGATCGAGCCGGATGGCCTGGTCGCGCATCGGCGCGAGCGTCGCCCGCGTGTTCGCGTCACCGGCGGCGAACAAAGTGACGTCATGTCCGGCCTGGACCAGTGCGTCGGAGAGGTGTGCCACGACCCGTTCGGTGCCCCCGTACAGCTTCGGCGGGACCGCTTCGTACAAGGGTGAAATCTGCGCGATCTTCATGGGTTCGGTTTCTGAGGGACGCCGTCGCCGCTCGGGGAAGGCGCATGAATGGGCGCGTCCCCGGCCTGCTCGTGCTGGCTAGGCACCGACCTTATGACGCCGTTCTTCAAGGCCGCGTGATGCAAAGTCGCGATGCCATGGAGGCGCGCCGGCGGCTCGCCGACGAGGGGATCACGAGCCCGGCGCGACGATCCGGCCATGAATGAGGCAGACATCGACAGCGAGCGGACGTGCGCCGAAGCGATCTCGGCACAGGCCGCTTCGCCGGTGGAAGTACGCGTGGAATCGCGGCGCATCCGCGTCGACGACGACCACTTCTGCGCGACGCTGGCGGTGCCGCAACCCGCGCTACCGGCCGTCATCTTCGTACACGGCTGGAACGGGACGCAGGAGTTCGACCTGGGGCACGTGCGCGACGCGGTCGCGGTCGGTTGCGTGGTGCTGGCCGTCGACCTGCGCGGACACGATCGCGACGACCCGCGCAACGAACGCGTGACGCGCGAGGACAACCTGCGTGACCTGCTCGCCGCCTACGACTGCATTGTTGCGCGTGACGATGTCGATGAGCGCGCGATCGCGGTCGTCGGTTTCAGTTACGGCGCTTATCTCGCGACGTTGCTGACCGCGCAACGCCACGTGCAATGGCTCGCGCTGCGCGCGCCCGCGCTGTATCCCGACGAGGGCTGGAACGTGCCCAAGCACGAACTGGAAGCACGCGTCGCGCTGGACGAGTACCGCCGGCAGATACAGCCGCCTGACGGCAACCGCGCGTTGACGGCGCTGACGCAGTTCCGCGGCGACGTGCTGCTGGTGTCCTCGCAGCACGACCAGGTGTTGCCGCAGCCGGTCGCCGAAAGTTTCCGTGGCGCGCTGGTGCGTGCGTCTTCGATCACCACGCGAACGATCGCCGGTGCGGATCACGAGTTGTCGCATCCCGATGCGAAGCGTGCATGGGCCGACCTCCTGCAGGACTGGCTCACGGCGATGATCGGCGGCGCGAGGCGGCAGGCCGTCGTTGCCGCGCTGGAAGAACGTCACGAGACGGTGGACGGGGCAGGGGATCCGCACGAACTCGCGTGACGTTGTACGCCGCCGATGGTTGCGCGGCTATGGCCCCGCTCGCGGGAGCGGGGTGGAGTGAGGCCGAAGGCCTGCAACGCAGCGCCTCCTGCATGGCGCCAGTGCCAGAGCCTGGCAAGCGAGGCTCGGAGGCTGGTCGCCTGCATCGACGTGCCGAAAGTCGGCGCACTTCAGGCGATTTTGTGGGTGAGTCAACGACGACCACTGCAATAAGGCCCTAGGAACAATCCGAAAAAGTCGCGCGCAACCCCGCGTAGAGCAGCTTCCGACAACGATTTGGCCAAGCCGTAGAAAACTCTCATATAAGCAAAAGTCTCATCTCGCGAGCATCACCTCCGTTGCGAAGCGCACCGCGCCCAACGTCCTTTCCTTACCGAGGTGATGTCATGAACAAGATCTACCGCATCGTTTTCAACGCCGTGACCGGCCGCTGGGTCGTCGCTTCCGAACTCGCCACCGGCCGCAAGAAGCAGGGCGGCGGCGAGCGCGTGGCCGTGGCCGCCGTGCTGGTGACCGGCGTGCTGGGCAGCCTGATGGGCGCCGCGCATGCCGGTGTCGTCGTCAACGGCGATCCGCAGGAAGCCACCGCGAGCTGTGAGCTCATCACCGACAGCGGCACCACCACGTGGACCGCCAGCACCAATGCCGGCGCGTGCCTGGCCCCGGTGCTCGCCGGTTCGGCCAGCGGCCAGGGCAACCCGGGCGCGGACGCCGTGTTCTACGCCTCCAACAAGACCAACGGCAGCGAGGACTCGCTGAACCTCGGCGGTTATCTCGACACGTGGAAAACCGCCACCTTCCACGGCGGCATCGCGATGGACGGCCAGAAGATCACCGGGCTGGCGAACGGCACGGCGGCCACGGATGCGGCGACCTTCGGGCAGCTGAATGACGCGACGCATCTGTTCCGCGCGACGTCGGCAGGCGCGGATCCGACTGTGCTTACTGGAGAGAGCATCGCCATCGGTGGCGGGTCGCAGGCTGGCCTCAGCGGCTTCGGCGTCTACAGCGCGAACATTGCGGTGGGCTCGAACTCGATTGCCGGTGGCGGCAACTCGATCGCCCTCGGCACAGGCGCCAAGGCCGGGGCAAAAGCTCCCTATCCGAACACTTCCGACCTGATTGCGATCGGCGCCAACGCTCAGGCGGAGTACGGTCACAGCATCGCCATCGGCGGCAATGCCAAGCTGGATCTGGCCAGCAACGGCAGCAACGGGTTCGGCTACGCGGTCGGTATTGGCGACAGCACCACCGTCACGCAGGGTGGCGGTACCGCTCTTGGCGCCACTTCCTCCGTGACTGCCCTCAATGCCACCGCGCTTGGCGTGGGGGCGGTGGCGAGCACCGCCAACGGCGTCGCATTGGGCGCCAACTCGGTCGCCGACCGTGGCAACGCAGTGTCGGTGGGTTCCACCTCCACCAAGCGTCAGATCATCAACGTTGCAGACGGCACGGTTGCTACCGACGCGGCGACTGTTGGACAACTGACCTCGGCGATGCGGCATTTCCACGTCAACTCGGCGCTGTCCGATTCCACGGCCGGCGGGATCGACTCGACGGCTATCGGGCCGCAGGCGAGCACTACGTCTGTGGCCAGCAACTCGGTCGCCATCGGGCCGGCTGCCAAAGTGGAAGGGATCCAGAGCGTCGCCCTTGGGCGCCAGGCGACCGTGTCGGCCGACGACTCGTTCGCGGTGGGCTACCAGGCCAACATCGGTGCCGGTGCGATGAATTCGCTGGCCATCGGTCGCAGTGCGGTCGTTACGTCGAACGCGACCACCAGCGGCTTCGCGATCGGGACGGGTGCCAAGGTCGATGCCTCCGACAGCATCGCGTTCGGTCGTGACTCGTACACCGCAGGCACGGACTCGCTTGCCATTGGACGCAAGGCGAGCGTCGCTTCGGGCGCCATCAACTCGATCGCGATCGGCATGGGTGCCAGGGTGACGACGAACGCGACCACCAGTGGCTTCGCCATCGGCACCGGCGCCATGGCCGACGCAACGGATACCGTCGCCTTCGGGCGCGACTCCACGGCCACTGCGGCCAATTCGCTGGCGTTGGGCCACGCGTCGGTCGCCGATCGCGGCATGACTGTGTCGGTCGGCAAGGCCGGCTTCGAACGCCAGGTCGTGAACATGGCCAAGGGCACCGCCGACACCGATGCGGTGAACGTCGCGCAGCTCAAGGGTGTGACGGGTGCCATCGGCGGCGGTGCGGCGGTGAATGCCGACGGCACGATCAAGGCGCCGAGCTACGCGCTGTCCAACGCGAACACCATCGCCGGTACCACCGGTGCGGCGGCCGATGTCGGCGCGGGCTTCGCCAAGGTCGATTCGGCGCTGGGCAAGGTCAACACCACCGTCGCGCAGAACGCCACCGACATCGCCGGCAACACGAGCTCCATCACCAGCCTGCAGACGACCGTCAACAACATCTCCAACGGCACCACCGGCCTGGTGCAGCAGTCGGCCGCCGGCGCCAACCTCACGGTGGGCAAGGGCACCGACGGTGCTGCGGTGGATTTCGCCGACAAGAACGGCACGGCGCGCAAGCTGCTGAAGGTCGCTGCGGGCACGGTTTCGTCGGGCAGCACGGACGCGGTCAACGGCGGCCAGCTGTACACGACCAATCAGAACGTCGCGCAGAACACCGCCGACATCAGCTCGCTGGGCGGTCGCGTGACGACGGCGGAAGGCAACATTTCGACCATCAACACGAACGTCACCACCCTCGGTGGCCGCGTCACGACCGCGGAAGGCAACATCACCAATCTGCAGAACACGGTCAACAACATCAGCAGCGGCACGACGGGCCTAGTGCAGCAGTCGGCCGCCGGCGCCAACCTGACGGTGGGCAAGGGCACGGACGGCGCGGCGGTGGACTTCGCCGACAAGAACGGCTCGGCGCGCAAGCTGCTGAAGGTCGCGGCGGGCACGGTTGCGTCGGGCAGCACGGACGCCGTCAACGGCGGCCAGCTGTACACGACCAACCAGGCCGTGGCGCAGAACACCGCCGCCATCTCCACGCTGGACGGCCGCGTCACCACGAACGAAGGTGACATCAGCACGCTGAAGACCGACGTGACCAACATCGACGGCCGCGTCTCGACCGCCGAAGGCAACATCACGCAGCTCGACAACCGCGTCACGACCAACGAGGGCGACATCTCCACGCTGAAGACCGACGTCACCAACAACACCAACAGCATTTCCACGCTCAACACCAGCGTCAGCAACATCGACAGCCGCGTGACGAACGTCGAAGGCTCGGTGTCGACCATCACCAACCAGCTCAACACCGGCGAAATCGGCCTGGTCAAGCAGGACACCACGACCCGCGTCATCACCGTGGCGAAGGACGCCGACGGTGCGGTGGTCGACATCAAGGGCACGGCGGGTGCGCGCAGGCTCACTGGCGTCGCCGACGGCACGATCGCGGCCGGCTCGAAGGACGCCGTCAACGGCGGCCAGCTGGACGCGACCAACCAGGTCGTCGCGCAGAACGTGGCGGACATCGCCGACCTCGACGGCCGCGTGTCGACCAACGAAGGCGACATCACCACGTTGAAGACCGACGTGACGAACATCGACGGCCGCGTGACCAGCAACGAGAGCAGCATCGCCACGCTCGACACGAACGTCAGCAACATCGACAGCCGCGTGACGAACGTCGAAGGTTCGGTGTCCACCATCACCAACCAGCTCAACAGCGGCGAGATCGGCCTGGTGCAGTACGACGACGCGGCCGGCATCGTGACCGTGGCGAAGGACAAGGCCGGTGCGGCCGTGGACTTCCGCGGCTCGGCAGGCGCGCGTCGCCTGAAGGGCGTCGCCGCCGGTGGCGAGGACGAGGATGCGGTCAACGTGTCGCAGCTGAAGAAGATGGCCGATGCCATCGGCGGCGGCGCGACCGTCAACGCCGACGGCTCGATCACCGCGCCGACGTACTACGTCACCAATGCCGACGGTTCGAAGTCGGCCGTGACCAACATGGGCGATGCGATGAGCAACATCGACGGGCGCGTGTACAACAACACCACGCAGATCCAGTCGATCAGCACGCAGATCAGCAGCGGCACCATCGGCATGGTGCAGCAGGCCGGCGCCGGCCAGAAGCTGACGGTGGGCAAGGACACCGACGGAAGCGAAGTCGACTTCGCCGACAAGAACGGCAACGCCCGCAAGCTCACGAACGTGGCCGACGGCAAGGTCGAAGCCGGCAGCAAGGACGCCGTCAACGGCGGCCAGCTGCACGCGGTGAGCCAGTCGATGGCGAGCGCGCTCGGTGGCGGCTCGGTGGTCAACGCCGACGGCACGGTGACCGCGCCGACGTACACGGTGACCAATGCCGATGGTTCTTCCTCGCAGGTTAGCGGCGTTGAAGGCGCGGTCAGCAACCTCGACAACCGCGTCTATCAGAACACCACGGCGATCACCAACAACACTGCGGCCATCAACACCCTGTCGACGCAGATCAGCAATGGCGAAGTGGGCCTGGTGAAGCAGGACGCGGCGACGCGCCAGATCACCGTGGCCAAGGACAGCGACGGCACCTCGGTGAGCGTGGCCGGCACGGCGGGCGACCGCGTGGTGACGGGCGTCGCGGCGGCCAAGGCCGACAACGACGCAGTGAACCTGGGCCAGCTGAAGTCGGCGGGCATCATCGCCGCCAATGGCGAAGCCAAGTCGGTCATCACGTACGACTCCGGCGACAAGTCCAGCATCACGATGGGCGGCGAAGGCGCGACCACGGCGGTGACGATCCACAACGTCGCCGACGGCGTGGCCGACCACGACGCGGTCAACGTCAGCCAGCTCAACCAGCGCCTGCAGCAGAACACGACCGAAGTGCTGGTCCAGGCCAATAGCTACACCGACCAGAAGCTCGGCGACGTGTGGACGGGCATGGACAAGCTGTCGAATGAGATGGCGAAGCAGGACGGCCGCATCAGCTCGCAGGGTGCGATGTCGATGGCCGAAGCGCAGATGGCCTCCGGTGCCGCTGCGGCCGCGGTGGGCAACCCGAACGGCGCGTGGTCGGTCGGCCTGGGATCCGAGCAGGGCCACGGCGCGATCTCCGCCGGCTACGCCAAGCCGGTTGGCCGGAAGAGCCAGATCAGCTTTGGCGCAGCGTTCGGCGGCGACGACCACTCGGTCGGCGTGGGCTTCGCGCACAAGCTGTAAGCGGCACGGAAGCATGGGCGCCTCAGGGATGAGGCCACACGAAGGATGGAGCGGGCGACCGCTTCGTCCTTTCGAGCGTCCGGTCGCGCGAATCGGCGCGTCCGGCAAACGGAGCCGGCTGTATCCTGTGCGCCCGTGCGCAGGATGCCGCCGATGCCGTCACCACCGTTCCAGTTGCAGCAGATCGACCACGTGGTGCTGCGGGTCCGCGATGTCGCCGGGATGGTGGCGTTCTACTGCGACGTGCTGGGCTGCACCGTCGAACGCCGGCAGGAGGCCATCGGCCTGATCCAGCTTCGCGCCGGCGCCAGCCTGATCGACCTGGTCGACGTGGACGGCACGCTGGGCCGCAAGGGCGGCGCGGCGCCGGGCCAGGAAGGCCACAACATGGACCACCTCTGCCTGCGCGTCGAACCGTTCGACGTGGACGCGATCGTCGCCCACCTCACCGTGCACGAAGTCCGCGTCGCGGAGTTCGGTTCGCGTTACGGCGCGGAGGGCGAGGGCCCATCGCAATACCTGTACGACCCTGAAGGCAACCTCGTCGAGCTGAAAGGCCCGCCGGACGCCTGACCGTCACACATGCGGGCGCGATCGCGTCCGTATTCGCAAGAATCGAATTCCGCCGAGCCGATGCCCACGCAACCCGCCACGCTGTCCATTCCCGTCCGTCGCCTCGCCCTGCTGCTGGGCGGACTGGCGATGTTCGGGCCATTCTCGATCGACACGATCTTCCCGGCGTTCCCGGCCATCGGCGCGCAGTTCGGTGCCGACAAGCTCGCGATGCAGCAGACGATCAGCGTGTACCTGGTCGCCTACGCGCTCATGAGCATCGTGCACGGGCCGCTGTCGGACGCGATCGGTCGCCGGCGCGTGATCCTCGGCGGATTGATCGTGTTCGCCATCGCCTCGGTCGGCTGCGCGTTGTCGAAGGACCTGACGACGCTGCTCGCCTTCCGCGCGTTGCAAGGGTTGTCGTCGGGCGTGGGCCTGATCGTTGGCCGCGCGGTGATTCGCGACGTGCTGCACGGCGACGACGCGCAGCGGCTGATGAGCCAGGTGTCGATGATCTTCGGCGTCGCGCCCGCGCTGGCACCGGTGATCGGCGGCTGGATCCTCGGCGTCGCGCATTGGCCGGCGATCTTCTGGTTCCTGGTCGCGTTCTCGATCGTGCTGATCGTCGCGACGTGGCGCGCGCTGCCGGAAACGCATCCGTCGCAGGCGCGCCTGCCACTGGCGCCGAAACGTTTGTTGCGCGATTACGTGGCCATCATCGTCAATCCGCGTTTCCAGCGCCTGTCTGCTGCGGCGGCGTTCAACTTCGCCGCGCTGTGGGTGTACATCGCGTCGGCGCCGGCGTTCGTGCTCGATATCCTCAAGCTCAGCGAGCGCGAGTTCGGCTGGTTCTTCGTGCCGATGATCAGCGGCATGATCCTGGGCGCGTTCGTGTCCGGCCGCAGCGCGGGCAAGGTGAGCGGCGCGAAGCTGGTGTCGATCGGGTTCGCGTGCTCGGCCGTCGCCATGGCGATCAACCTCGGCTACAACCTGCTCACCGACGTGCCGAAGGTGCCGTGGGCGGTCCTGCCGATGATGCTCAACGCGTTCGGCATCGCCCTGGTGTTCCCCATCGTGACGCTTGCCATCCTCGACATGTACCCGCGCCAGCGCGGCTCGGCCTCGTCGCTGCAGGCATTTACCGGCCTGGTGCTCAACGCGGTGATCGCCGGCGTGCTGTCGCCGCTGATCAGCGACCACGCGCTGTGGCTGATCGCCACCGCCATCGCGTTCCTGACGATCGCGTTCGGCTTCTGGCGCTGGGAAGCGCGCGTGTCGCGGATGCGCAACGGCACGGAGGCGACGCCGACCGTCCCCGGCGAAACGCTGTAATCAGCCGCTGACCGCGACTCGGCGTCGGCGCATCCACGCATAGAGCGGGAAACCGGCGAGGATCAGCACCGCGCCCCACACGAGCGCTTCGGTGCCGATGCCGAACATCGCGTACAGGCTGTAGCCCAGCGCCAGCGCGGCGAGCGTGCGGCTCACCGCGCCGGTGCCGCGCACCAGCCACGCGGCGCTGCTGACGACGTAGGGCAGCAGCGTGGCGGCCGTCGAGAGCAGGATCGAGAACGTGAACACCTGCACCAGCGAGCGGCTGTAGTTCGCCGCGACGAGCGCGCTGGCGAGCACGCTGCTCACGATCACGCCGACCACGGGCGTGCCGCCCTTGTCGAGCTTCGTGAACGAGGCCGGGAAGAGGCCGTCGCGCGCGGCGGCGAGCGGCAGCTGCGCCGACAGCAGGATCCAGCCGTTGAGCGCCCCGAAGCAGGAGATCGCCATGACGACGGCGAGCGTCACGCCCGCGGCCGGGCCCCAGAGCGAACTTGCGGCATCGGCCATCGGCGCCTGCGACTGCGCGAGCACTTCGCGCGGCAACAGGCCGAGCACCGCCGTGCAGGCGAGGATCGTCGCCACGCCCGCGAGGAGCGCACCCAGCACGGTCGCGCGCGGCACGGTCGCCTGTGCGTTCTCGGTCGAGCCGGCGGGCACCGTCGCCGCTTCCAGCCCGAGCATCGCCCACAGCGTCAATGCGACGGTGGCGTTGGCGACGTGTGGCAGGCTGTCGATCGTCGGGTTGAACGGCGTGTAGTGCTTCGCATCGACGAACCACATCGCGACCAGGCCGAACAGCAGCAGCGGAAGCAGCTTCAGCACGGTGGTCACCAGCTGCAATCCGCCGGCTTCGCGCAGGCCGATGAGGTTCACGCCGCTGCACAACCACAACGCGCCGAGCGCGCAGATCGCCGCGCGCAGCGGCGTGGCGGTGAGCGCGGGGAAGATCGCGCCAATGCTCCCGGCGAACGCCACGGCAATGGCGGCCGTGGCGCACCAGATCGAGATCCAGTAGCTCCACGCGATGACGAAGCCCGGCAGTTCGCCGAACGCGTTGCGCGCGAACACGTAGGGTCCGCCGGTCTGTGGCCAGCGCATCGCCAGTCGCGCGAAAGTGATCGCCAGCAGCATCGCGCCGGCGAGCGTGATGCCCCAGCCGAGCAGGCTCGCCGCGCCGAACGGCGCCAGCGCCGCCGGCAGCAGGAACGCACCGGAGCCGATCATGCTGCCGACCACGAGCGCGGTGGCGGACCAGAAGCCGAGAGGGCGGGTTTGGGTCATGGGTGGTGTACTGGTCGAGGTCGGGGACGCCGAAGGGCAGGGCGGCGCGTCGCTTTTGAGTCGTCATCCCCGCGAAGGCGGGGATCCATCTGTCCGATGTGGCTCTGCTTTCAGGAAACTTGACGCGCTGAAGTGTGGATTCCCGCCTTCGCGGGAATGACGGCATTACCCTCCATCCGCCCGATACACCGCCCGCAACAGCTCATGGAAATGATGCACCGCGTTCTCGCGCAGCGGATTCAACCGGCCGGGTTCGTACGACCCCGACGACAGCCCACGCTGCACGTCCTCGCAGATCGTCAGGTCTTCCAGCTGCACTTCGTCGCTGAAATCGCGGTCAGCCTCGCGGCGCTGATGCGCTTCGTCGCTGTCGTCCATCGCGTAGTAGAAGTCGAACTCGACGCGGCAACGATCCACGCCCTTCGGCACCACGCGGTTGGTCTGCAGGCGGCCGGGCAGGATGTTGAGCATCGTGTTCGGCCACAACCAGTAATACAGCGCGTCGCCATCGCCGTAGAGGCCGTCGCCGCTCTCCAGCGGACTGAACTGGTATGAGTACCACTGCGCGGTTTCGGTGATGTAGCTGCGGTAATCGAGCAGCTTGTTCAATCCCGGATGGATGTGCGGGACGTGGTAGCCCTCAAGGTAGTTGTCGACGTAGACCTTCCAGTTGCACGCGACGTCGTAGCCGACGCGGCGATGGTGGCCGTAGCGTTCGAGATGGCGGTTCGGGCCGAGTCGCGCGTCGATGCCATCGACGAACGCGTCGAAGTCCGGCGCGCGTGCTTCATCGACCGCCGCGAATACCATCCCCTGCCACACGCGCACCGCCAGTTGCGGCAGGTGGATGTCGCCGGGCACGAAGTCCGGCGCGGAGCCCATTTCCGGCGCGGAACGCAGGACGCCGTCGAGCGTGTACGTCCAGCCGTGGTAGCGGCAGCGGAGCGACTTGGCGGCCAGGCCGTCGCAGCTGGCGATCGGCCCGGCGCGATGGCGGCAGACGTTGTGGAAGACGCGGATCTCGCCGTCCGCGCCGCGCACCGCGATCACCGGCAGCCCGGCGAAATCGCCGACGACGTGGTCGCCGGCGTCCTTCAGCTGGCACACGTGCGCGAGCAGCTGCCAGCCTGCGTCGAAGATCGCGCGGCGATCCAGTGCCGGCATCGCCGCGTCCACGTAGTAGCGCGGGGGCAGGGCGGTGGCGTGGTCGAGCGGCTGCGGTGCGAGGTCGGAGAGGCGGTCGGCGCGGTTCATGCGCGCAGGGTACGACCGCCCCTGCCATTGGGGAAGCGCCGGCGCGCGGCGGCGATCAGGGCTTCGTCGAAGCAGCCGCGGCCTGCTGCGCCGCAACGCGGCGTTCGACGTCGGCCAGCATCGCGTCGAGGTCGGCCCGATCGTGCACCTGGCCGCGCTGCACGACAGCGTGGATCCGGCGCGTGGCGTCGATGTCGCGCAGCGGGTCGGCGTCGAGCAGCACGACGTCGGCGATCTTGCCCGCCTGCAGCGTGCCGTATTCATCCGCGTGGCCGAGGAAGCGCGCGCCGTTGATCGTCGCCGCCTGCAGCGCCTGCGTCGGCGTCAGGCCGTAATGCACGAGCCAGCCCAGTTCCTGGTGCAGGCCGATGCCGGGGTAGTTGTAGGAGTTGAGGAAGCCCGCATCGGTGCCCGCGAGGATCGTCATGCCGGCCTTCTGCATCATCGGCAGCACGCCCGCGCTGGTCTCGAAGCGCTCGTGGCGACGCGCGACGGCCTGCGCGTCGTCCTTCGCCGCGCGTTCGACGCGCCAGGTGTAGGTGGCCTGCAAACCGGGGCCGATGTACTTCAGGTACGGGTCGCCCTTGTGGTCGTCCTGGTCGAGGTAGGTCACCACGCGGCTGCCGTTGATCGTCGGCGTGATCGCGGTGCCGTGCGCGGCGAGGTTGCGGTAGGCCGCCATCGCACGCGCGGGATCGAAGGTGGCGTTCCATTGCGTCCACGCATCGCGGCTGTTGATCTCGCCCCTGGCGATCTTCCCGCCGAGCGATTTCTCCAGCGGGGAGCCGGCCTTGTAGGCGTAGTCGAAGTGTTCGATCGAATCCAGGCCCGCCGCGCTCACTTCTTCGAGCGTGAGCGAATACGGCACGTGCGCGGAGGTCTTCATGCCGCGACGGTCGGCTTCCTTCACCGCAGCGAGAAACAGCTCCGGCGACAGCGTGTTGTCGGTGATCTTGACGAAGTCGACCTTCCAGCCCTGCAACTGATCGAGCGCTGCATTGAGTTCAGCCGTATTGCCAATCTCGATGTCGCCCGGCCAGATCGACTTGTAGCCTTCGATCTTCGGGCCGGAGGTGAAGATGCGCGGGCCGGCGAGCTCACCCTTGCTCACCTGGTCGCGCCACTGCAGCACGCTCGGGCTCAGATCGCCCGCGCAGTCGCGCACCGCGGTGATGCCGTGCGCGAGGTAGAGCGGAAGCAGGTTGCGGTTTTCCTCGATCAACTTGTCGCCGCCGCCGAAATGCACGTGCATGTCCCACAGGCCGGGGATGGCGAACTTGCCCTGCGCATCGACGACCTGCGGCGCCTCGTATCGCTTCGCCTGCTTCGCATCGGCGATGGCGAGGATGTGTCCGTCGCGAACGGCGATCGTGCGATGCGGCTGGAGTTTTCCGGAGACGACGTCGACGACGGTGGCGTCGCGGATGAGCAGGTCGACGCGTTCGGCGGCGTTCGCGGCGAACGGCAGCGTGGCGGCGATGGCGAGGAAAATCAGATGCTTGTTCATCCCGTCACCATACGCGTGCCGCGGTGGCGTCCGCGCTACGCAGGTTGGCGGGAATGCGGCGCGATGTCGCAGAAAAGAAAACGGCCGGCAGGGCCGGCCGTTTCCTTTGCGCGGTCAGGACGACACTCAGCCCTGCTTCGGCGCTTCCTGCTTCGCCGGAGCAGCCGGCGTGGTCGCAGGCGCCGGTGCTGCTGCGGCAGTCGCATCCGCCTGCCAGCCGCAGGTCTTGCCTTCGTTCTGCTGCTTCAGCCAGGTCTGCAGCGGGCCGAAGTATTCCAGCACCGCCGAGGCGTCCATCTGCTCGCCGCCGGTGAGTTCCTTCAGCGTCTTCTGCCACGGCTGGCTCGCGCCCTTGCTGAGCATCGCCTGGAAGCGTGCGCCAGCTTCCTTGTTGCCGTAGAAGCTGCACTCGTGCAGCGGGCCCTTGTAGCCCGACGCATCGCACAGCGCCTTGTAGAACTGGAACTGCAGCACGTGCGCGAAGAAGTAACGGGTGTACGGCGTGTTGCCCGGCACGTGGTACTTCGCGCCGGCGTCGAAGAACTCCTCGCCGCGCGCCGTCGACGGCGCCACGCCCTGGTACTTCGCCTTCAGTTCCCACCAGGCCTTGTTGTAGTCGGCCGGCTTGATCGAGCCGTCGAACACGCCCCAGCGCCAGCGGTCGATCATCAGGCCGAACGGCAGGAACGCGACCTTCGCCAGCGCCATGCGCATCTGCGCGTTGACCACGGCTTCGTCGCTGACCTGCTGCTCGCCGGCCAGGCCGATCGACTGCAGGTACTTCGGCGTCATCGACAGCACGATCGTGTCGCCGATGGCTTCATGGAAGCCGTCGTGCGCGCCCTGCTGGAACAGCGGCGGCAGCTTGTTGTACGCCAGGTAGTAATAGACGTGGCCGAGCTCGTGGTAGATCGTCGTGAAATCTTCCTCGTTCGGCTTGATGCACATCTTGATGCGCACGTCGCCGGCCATGTTCATGTCCCATGCGCTGGCGTGGCAGACCACGTCGCGATCGCGCGGCTTGATGAACTGCGTGTGCGTCCAGTAGCTCTCCGGCAGCTTCTGCATGGCCAGCGAGGTGTAGAAGTCCTGCGCTCGCTCGCTCATCAGTTTGGCCGAGGCGAGGCGGGCGTCCTGCTCAAGCTGCGCCAGTTCCGCCGGCGCGCGCTTGCCCGGGTTCTTCGCGAGCATCGCGTCGTGCGTGGCGCGGTACTGCGACTCCAGGGCGGTGGTGATCTCCGGAACGCTGGCGTTCGGATACGGCGCCAGGATGTCCCACAGGTTGCCCCAGTCCTGCTGCCACATGTTGCCCATCAGGTGCGCGGGCAGCATGTTGCCGGCAACGTGGCCGCGGTCGGTGCCGTACTTCGCTTCAAGGCGCGTGCGCGCATAGCAGTGCAGCTGTTCGTACAGCGGCTTGACCTGGCCCCAGAGGCGGTCGGTTTCGGTGGCCATCTCGGCGGGCGTCATGTCGTAGCCCGAACGCCACATCTCGCCGGTATCGGCGAAGCCCATGTCGCGCGCGCCCTGGTTCACCAGTTCGACGAAACGCGTGTAATCGCCGCGCATCGGCTTGGAGATGGTGTGCCAGCCCTGCCACGCCTGCAGCTGCTCGTCGTAGTCGCGGCTGGTGCGCAGCACGTCTTCCAAGTCGCCCAGCTGGCGGCACTGCTTCGCGTCGCCTTCGCCGGTGCAGTAAGTGCCGGCGCCGTACATGCCTTCCAGGCGCGTGGCGATCTTGGTCAGTTCCTCGAGCTTGGCCGGATCCTTCGGCGGCGGCATCGCGGTGCCGAGCTTGAGCAGCTGGATCGCGCGCGCCGTTTCCGGCGACATCTGCTGGCCTTCGAAACGCTTGGCCTGCTCGATCCAGTTGTTGAGCTGGGCGAGGTAGCGCTCGTTGGCCTTGGCCGACAGCAGCTGGCTGTCGTCATTGATGTAGGTCGAGGACAGCCACTGCGCGGCGGTCATCTCCGGATACATCTTCCGGTACTCGTCGTTCACCCGGGCGATGAACTGGTCGGCGGTCTCGCCGGCCGGCGCGGTGGTCGGCGCTCCGGTGGTCGTGGTGGTCGGGGTCGGTTCCTTCTTGCAACCGCCCAGGCCGATCGCGGCCGCGGTGATGCTGAGCGCGAGGAGCGCGCGTACGGGTTTCATGATGGCTCTCTCCGGAGTGAACTGCCCGCCAGACGGCGGCCCCGGAAGGCTAGAGGCGGCGCGGGACGGGCGCAAGGGAAGGAAGATTGGTGCGGTGCAGCGCGGCGGGTACTGGGTCGCGACAGCCCGTCATCCCCGCGAAGGCGGGGATCCAGCGCTCAAACGCGTCATGCCTTCCGGAAGGCGGAATTGCAGCGGGCGGCTGGATTCCCGCCTTCGCGGAAATGACGGCTTAGAGAGGCCCCGCCAGGGAACGCGTTGCCAGATCGGCCAGGCCGCGCACCTGCAGCCATTCCCATGCGGCATCGGAATCGCGTTCGAAATACGCCTTCGCCGAGCCCAACCGGAACGTGTAGCCCCAGCCGTCCATGTCGGCGAGCACGCGTTCGCGTCCCACGCCCGGCAGCGCATCGCCGAGCAGCGCCTGCAGCACGCACACGGCGTCTTCTTCCTCGATCGAGTCGGTGGCGTCGGTGTGCACCTGTGCGCGGCGTTCGGGCGGCAGGACGATCAGGTGCGCGGCTTCGTGCAGCAGCGAATGCACCGGCGTGTCGCCGCGCGCGTAGACGTTGTGTCCGATCAGCCCCGCTTCGCATTCGCCCCAGTAGCTGCCGGGAATCGCCACGCCGTCGGCGACGCGATGCAACGCCAGGCCGTAGCGCGCGAGCAGCGCGGCGGTGGCGTCGAAGGAGATGTCGGCGAGGGTGAGCATTGCGGGTTTCGTCCCCTCTCCCGCTTGCGGGAGAGGGCAAGGTGAGTCCCGCTTGCGGGAGAGGGCAGGTGACGGCGGACGGAGCGGCAGCTCTGGGCTGCCCTCATCCGGCCTTCGGCCACCTTCTCCCGCGGGCGGGAGAAGGGATCAGGCGATCACGCCTGCGCCGGGTTTTCCGGCAGCGCGACGGAAATGTCCAATACCTTGCTGTCGCCTTCGCCGATCAGGTCAACCTTCACCGATTCGGCGTCGACGTTGATGTACTTGCGGATCACCTCCAGCAACTCGCGCTGCAGCATCGGCAGGTAATCCGGGCTGTTGCTGCCGCGGCCGGCGCGTTCGTGCGCGACGATGATGCGCAGGCGATCCTTGGCGATCGTGGCGGTCTGCTTCTTGGCGAGCAGGAAATCGAACAAGCCCATCCTCAACCTCCGAAGATCTTGCTGAAGAAACCCTTCTTCTCTGCAGTGATGAAGCGCATCGGCCGGGTGTCGCCCAGCAGGCGCGCGACGGCGTCGTCATAGGCCTGGGCCGCGTTGGACTCGGTTTCCAGGATGACCGGCTCGCCCTTGTTGGACGCGTTGAGCACGTCCGGCGATTCGGGGATCACGCCGATCGTCTTCAGGCCGAGGATTTCCTCGACGTCGCCGACCGACAGCATCTCGCCCGTTTCCACGCGGTTGGGGCTGTAGCGGGTGAGCAGCAGGTGTTCCTTGATGCGCTCGCCGTTCTCGGCGCGGCGCGTCTTCGACGCCAGCAGGCCGAGGATGCGGTCGGAGTCGCGAACGGACGAGACTTCCGGGTTCACGACCACCAGCGCCTGGTCGGCGAAGTACATCGCCAGGTACGCACCCTTCTCGATGCCGGCGGGCGAGTCGCACACGATGTAGTCGAAGCCCTCGGCGGCCAGGTCGTCGAGCACCTTCTGCACGCCTTCCTTCGTCAGGGCGTCCTTGTCGCGCGTCTGCGACGCGGCGAGCACATACAGGTTCTCGAAACGCTTGTCCTTGATCAGCGCCTGCTTCAGATTCGCCTCGCCATTGACGACGTTGACGAAGTCGTACACGACGCGACGCTCGCAGCCCATGATCAGGTCGAGGTTGCGCAGGCCGACGTCGAAGTCGATGACGGCGACCTTGTGGCCACGGCGGGCGAGACCGCACGCGAGGCTGGCGCTGGTGGTGGTCTTGCCCACGCCGCCCTTGCCCGAGGTGACTACGATGATTTCGGCCACTAAACAATCCTCCGGTAGTGCGGTCTCAATCCTGAGCCGCGATCTTTAGTTGTTGGTCTTCGAGCCAGATCTGCACGGCCTTGCCGCGCAGTTCCTTCGGAATTTCTTCCATCACTTTGTAGTGGCCCGCGATCGCGACGAGTTCGGCATGGAACTCGCGGCAGAAGATGCGGGCCTGTTCGTTGCCTTTGGCGCCAGCGAGGGCGCGACCGCGCAACGGTCCGTAAATATGCACCGAGCCGTCGGAGATCACCTCCGCACCGGCGCCCACCGTTGTCAGTACGGTCAGGTCGCGGTTTTCGGCGTAGATCTGCTGGCCCGAACGCACCGGTGCCGACTGGATCATGCCCGGGGCGACGTTCGCGACGGCCGGCGCCGCGGCGGCGGGCGCGCTTTTCGCGGCCTTCGGCGGCGGCGGGGGCTCTGGCTCGCGAATGGTCGGCGCGGGCGGCGGCGCCTGCTCGTCGCGCTCGTAGGAGGCGCGGAACTTCGCCAGCAGCGGCAGGCCGAGCGCTTCGGACAGCCGCTCGATCTCCGTCGTGCCGTAGGCCAGCGCCACCGGCAGCACGCCGGCGTCGCGCAGGCCTTCGATCAGGGCGCGTGCGGTGGCTTCGTCCGGCGTGCGCGTGAGGCCGCCGAAGTCGATCACCACCGCCGCACGCGCGAACAGCTTCGGCGCGCGCTGCACGCGGCCGCGCATTTCCTCGGTGAGCCTGGCGACGTCGAGGGTGCGGATGCGCAGGTTCGCGATGCCGACCTGGCCGATCTTCAGTTCGCCGGCCAGTTCGAAGTCCATGGCGGCGCTCACAGGGCGGTACCGGTCAGGCGTTGCGCGGCGACGGCGTTGCGCGGGCGGGTGATCCACGGCGCCTGCGGCAGCGCGTCGCCGTAGGTCTCGCGGACCCAGGCGTAGCTGCACAGCGGCTTCATGAGCATCGCGGCGCGCACGTCGGCCTCTTCCATCACGTGCTGCCCGACCTCGTGGAAGCCGAAGCTGCCGTGGAAGAGCAGGGCGGGGTCGTTGGTGCCTTCCAGGAACACCTCGCAGGCCATCTGCGGATAGCGCAGTTCGGCGTAGCTCTGGGCGTCGGCATAGAACGCACGTCCGACGCCGCCGCCGCGACGGCGGCTGGCGACCACGATGCGGTCGATGTAGAAGAAATTCGGGTAACGCTCGCAGAACCAGCGGAAGTTGCTGCTGTCGTGATTCGTGTGGCTGCCCACGCCGATCAGGAAGCCGGCGATGGCCCCGTCGCGCTCGGCGACGCGGAAGTATTCGGCGGTATCGAAGAAGTGACGCAGTCTCGCCGCATCCAGCGGCAGGATCGCAGGGCCGGCGGCGTTGTTGAGGGCAAGGACGGAATCCAGCTCGTGCTCACGCACGTCGCGGACGACGATCGACATTCCAGGCTCCAGCTGTGCTTCGGACCGGGCGCAAAGCGCGGCCGGCGTCGCGATTATCGCATGGCCGACTCCCCCGGGCGACCCGTCACGGCGCGGCCGACGACGCCATGGGAAGATGCGGGCGACCGCTGAGACATGACTTTCGGACGGCTCCCCAGACCCTTGATGCGTTTAGCATGCCGGCATGCTGGCCCGCCTCAACCACACCCGATTGCTGCGCTACGCGGGCCTGTTCACCTGGGGCGCCGTGGGCCTCTGGCTGCTCAGCGTCTGGTTCGATCCGACCATCCTCAGTCCAGACACCGAAGGCCCGCCGGCGCTGCAGATCCTGCGCTGGCTCGTGGTTTACCTCGCGTTCGGGCTGATCTACTGGTGGATCAGCCGCCAGCTCGGACGGCCGAGCGGGGCGCTCGACAAGGTCCTGCTGCTCGTCCTCACCGGGTGCGCGATCGGGGTCGGTTACTTCTCGCGCACGGGCCTGGGCTCGATCCTGCTGATGGTCGTGGCCGGCCTGCTGCCGTGGCTGATGCCGGTGCGCTGGGGCCTGGCGCTGCTGGTGGGCGGCAACGTCGCGATCATCCCGCTGTTCGTCGAGGCGCTGGATTTCCCGCCCATGGTCGCCGTGCTCCAGTCGGTGACCTACATGGGCTTCTCCAGCCTGGTCTTCGTCACCGCGCTGGTCGCGCGCCAGCAGGCCGAAGCCCGCGAGGAGCAGCGCCGCCTCAACGCCGAACTGCGCGCCACGCGCGCGTTGCTGGGCGAGAGCGTGCGCGTGAACGAACGCACGCGCATCTCGCGCGAACTGCACGACCTGCTCGGCCATCACCTCACGGCGCTGAGCCTCAACCTGGAAGTCGCCGGGCACCTGTCGGAAGGCCGGGTGAAGGAGCACGTCCAGCAGGCGCACACGCTCGCGCGCCTGCTGCTGACCGATGTGCGCGAAGCGGTGAGCCAGCTGCGCGAGGGCGGGGCGATCGACCTGTCGGCCGCGCTGCTGCCGCTGGCCGAGAACGTGCCGGCGCTGGACATCCACATGGACATCCAGGCGCCGCTGACGCTGGACGATCCCGAGCGTGCGCACGTGCTGCTGCGCTGCACGCAGGAAATCATCACCAACGCCGTGCGCCACGCCGGCGCGCGCAACCTGTGGATCAACGCCGGGCGGCGTTCGGACTGCATCGTCATGAGCGCGCGCGACGACGGCAACGGAAGCGACAACCTCGTCGCCGGCAACGGCTTGCGCGGCATGCGCGAGCGCCTGCAGGCGCACGGCGGGGACCTCAAGATCGAAACCCGGCTGGGTGCGGGCTTCTGCCTGCACCTGACGTTGCCGGCCTCGGCGGCTGCGGCCGCCGCCTGCGAAGGAGCCATCGCATGATCCGTGTGTTGATAGTCGACGACCAGACGCTGGTCCGGCAGGGCGTCCGCTCCCTGTTGGCGCTGGCCGAAGGCATCGAGGTAATTGGCGAAGCCGGCGACGGCCGCCAGGCGGTGGACCTGATTCCGCAGCTCAAGCCCGACGTGGTGCTGATGGACATGCGCATGCCGGTGATGTCGGGCCTGGAGGCGCTGCAGCACATGGCGCGCAACAACACGCTGCCGCCGACGATCATCCTGACCACCTTCGACGACGATCAGCTGGTGCTGGCCGGCCTGAAGGCGGGCGCGAAGGGCTACCTGCTCAAGGACGTCTCGCTCGAACAGCTGGTGAGCGCGATCCAGGCCGTTGCCGACGGCGGATCGCTCGTGCAGCCGGCGGTGACGCAGCGCCTGCTGTCCGGCCTGGAACACATGCGCAACGACTTCGTCAGCCTCGATCGCCCCGATCCGCTGACCGAACGCGAAACCGAGATTCTGCGCCTGATGGCCGGCGGCTTTTCCAACAAGGAAATTGCCAACTCCCTCGGCGTCGCCGAAGGCACGATCAAGAACCACGTCTCGAACATCCTGTCGAAGCTCGGCGTGCGCGATCGCACGCGTGCAGTGCTCAAGGCCTTCGAGTTGCAGCTGGTCTGAGCGCAGGATGCCCGGCCCGGCGCAGCGCGCCGGGCGTTCGCCGCCATCGCATGCGAGGCAATGCCTCGCATGCGATGGCGGCTCACCCTGTCCAAGCTCGGCGTGTGCGATCGCACGCGTGCGGTGCTCAAGGCCTTCGAGTTGCAGCTGGTCTGAGCGCGGTCGGTACCGGGCCTTTTCCGCACGCGGAACGGGCCCGAAGTGGCAAAGCCGTCGACCGCGCCCCGGCATTCCCGGGCCGCACCTTGCCGACCCTGTCGGGTCGCCCGGCTCCGGACTGGCCGGTCCGCGCAATGGCTCGGGGCGCCGCGCCAGGCGGCCTTTCCCCACCTTACTTTTCTTGCCCGGACAGCTGCCCCGCCCGCGGCTTCCTTGATACGATTGCGGGTCTGTGTCCCGGTCAACCGGGTACCGGCGCCCTCGGAGAAACCTGAATGACCCGTCTGATCGAGATTTTGATTTCCCTGGCCATCGTGGCCGCGCTGTTCCTCATCGTAGGCATCGCGCTGCCGTCGAGCCGTCACCTGGAGCATTCGGTTGAGACCAACCGCAAGCTCACCATCGTGTACGACAGCCTCAATAGCCTGAAGCGCTTCAAGGACTGGAACCCGCTCGTCCTGCGCGACCCGAAGATCGAGCTGAAGCTCTCCGGCCCGGAATCGGGCGTGGGTGCGCGCCTTGACTACAACTCCAAGGAAAAGGGCCTGCGCCAGGGCAGCTGGGAGATCACCGCCAGCGATCCGGGCAAGCGCGTCGCCTATGCGCTGACCGACATCGAGCCGGGTCGCAACAAGCGCACCGAGTTCACCCTGCGTCCGACCGGCCGCGGTGGCCGCAACGTGCAGATCACGCAGACCTATGACGTCGACTACGGCTGGAACCTGATCGGCCGCTACGCCGGCCTGTACGTCAGCAGCAACGTCGGCGAAGACATGAAGATGGGCCTGACCCGCCTGACCAACATGCTCGCCGCCGTGCCGAACTACGACTACGCCGAGCTGAGCAAGGCCGACCCGTCGAAGGCGCCCAAGATCGTCGATCGCCCGGCCGAGAACCTGCTGGTCGTCACCGCCGCGGTCGAGCGCACCAACGACAAGGTCATGGGCCAGATCAACTCCAACATGGAGTGGATCAAGAAGGTGATGGCCGCCAACGGCCTGGAGCCGGCCGGCCCGGTCCGCATCGTGACCAACGAGTTCGGTTCGGAGATGTACTCCTTCGACGTCGCCCAGCCGGTCAAGAAGATCGGTGCCGCCGACGGCAGCGAGAAGCTGGACGTCAAGCTCGAAGGTCCGGTGACCTTCGCGTTCAACGAGCCGGCGCGCGTCGCCGTCGTCCCGGGCTTCAAGGGCCACATGGCCAACCTGCCGAAGGTCCGCGACGCGCTGCGTGGCTGGGCGTTGACGCACGGTTACGAGACGGTCGACCGTCCGTACGAAGCGTGGACCGGCGGTGTGCCGGCTGCGTTCACCGAAGAAGGCACCTTCGACGTGTTCTGGGCCGTCAAGTAAGACGCCCGGCTCACGCCGACGCTTCACGAAACGCGCCGCGGATTCCGCGGCGCGTTTTTTTGTGCCCGCGTTTCGCACTGCGAATGGGCCATGCACGGCCGCACGGTTTGGAGTCTCGCGCGAACAGGCGCTATCGTGCCGACTTCGCGCAAGGGACGACCTGCATGAGCCTCTACCCGAGCACGCACCATCTGCCGCTGCCGGCGCGCCTGCTCGCCGCCGCGGGCGCACTGCTGGCGGCCGCGGCGGTCGCGCTGTCGGCCTATGCCGCCCATGCCGCGCAGGGCGAGGACGTGCAGCGCCTGCACAGCGCCGCGTTGTTCGCCTTCGGGCATGGCATCGCAATGGCGGCGCTCGTGCCGCGCCGCCCGCGCATGTTCCGCACGCTGGCGCTGGTGTTGCTGCTGCTGGGCACGCTGGTGTTTTCCGGCAGCCTCGCCGGTGCGGTGCTGTCCGGCATGACGACGCGGTTCGCGCCCATCGGGGGCAGCATGATGATCCTGGCGTGGGTGCTCTACGCCGTCGACGCGCTGAGGCGCTGACGTGCCCCGTTTCTCGCGAGGATTCGATACCGACGCAGCGCATGCGCACCTGGTCAGGCGCGACCGGAAGCTCGCGCGCTGGATGAAGAAGATCGGCCCCATCGAACCGGATCCGCGCTGGCGCAAACCCTTCGATCCGGTCGACGCCCTTGCTCGCGCGATCCTCTACCAGCAGCTCAGCGGCAAGGCCGCGGCGACGATCGTGGGCCGCGTGGAAACGGCGATCGGCGCCACGCGCTTCCACGCCGACACGCTGGCGCGCATCGACGATGCGGGCCTTCGCGCGTGCGGGGTGTCGGGCAACAAAACGCTGGCGCTTCGCGATCTCGCGGCGCGCGAAGCACGGGGCGAGATCCCCGACCTTCGCCGCATGAGCGTCATGGACAACGACGCCATCGTGCAGGCGCTGGTCCCGGTGCGCGGCATCGGCCGGTGGACGGTCGAGATGATGCTGATGTTCCGCCTGGGTCGGCCCGACGTGCTGCCCACCGACGACCTCGGCATCCGCAAGGGCGCCCAGCGCGTCGACGCGCTGGAGGAAATGCCCACGCCGAAGGTACTGGCCGAAACCGGCGAACGCTGGGGTCCGTACCGCACCTACGCCAGCCTCTACCTGTGGCGGATCGCGGACTTCGCCGCGGCCGCGAAAGCGCCCACGAAGCGTTCGCAGGACTGAGCACCCCGACGGCTGCCAAGCGCGCGGCGCGACCGCGACGCCGGCATGACGGGGAGCGTGCCTAGATTCGAAGCGCCGACGGCCAGCGCGCGCCGTCCACCCGCTGTCCACAGAAGGAGGTTCGTCATGCGATCGCTCCAACGCTCCGGCTTCATCCGCGCCGTGTCTCTCGTCGTCCTGCTTTGCGCATGCGCGCTCGCGCAGGCGGCTCCGTCGAACAAGTGGCGCATCCAGGTCAGCAGCGATGCCGACAGCGACGGCGTCGTCGCCTTCCGCATCGCCCCGACGGACGCCGCGCCTGTCGACGTCACCGTGCAGGTGCCGAAGGACGCCGGCGAGAACCACATCGCGCGCCTGATCCGCGACACGCTGCGCGCCAAGCTCGGCGACCGCTACAAGATCGAGGTCGACGACGGCGAGGACGTGCTGGTGAAAAAGCGCACCGGCGGTTCGAACTTCGACCTGACCATCACCCAGAAGACCGTCGCCGGCGTGCGCATCACGCTGGATCGCGAATAGCGACCGGCATCGACTCGGGCACGACGTCCGGCGCGACGTCCGGCGCGACGGGCGCCGGCGCGCGCCTGCGCTTGAACCGCAACGCCGGCCGTTCGACGAAACGCCATGACAGCGCGGCGAGCGTGCCGGCGAGCAGCGTTGCCCAGAACGTGTTGAACAGCGGCCCGCTTCCGGGCGCGACATGCAGCACCAGCTGCTGCGACGGCCAGCCGTACAGGTAAAGGCCGTAGGAGATGTCGTGGTGCCGGAGCCGCGGCAGCTTCGGCACGTAGGCGACGAAGAACGTCGTGTACGACAGCGCGATGAAATAGGCGATGTAGAAATACGTCGTGCCGCGCATCACCGCCGCCGCGCCGAGCGCAACCACCAGCAGCGGCCAGGTCAGCGGAATGCGCGCGCGGTTTACCCAGGCGAACACACCCATCGCGAAGAACGCCTGGCACCAGAGGTTCGAGACCTTCCACGGCGCCAGGGCAGCGACGTCGATGAACATGAAACCGGCCACCAGACCGACCACGGCCAGCGTGTTGTAGCGCCAGCCACGCAGCAGTCGCGCCATGCCCAGCGCGGCCAGCAGCAGGTACAGGCGGAATTCCACCGGCAGCGACCAGATCGACCCGTTGATCGCCTTGCTGGGCAGGTCCTCGAACACGCCCGGCAGGAAATACTGCGCCTTGTCGAGCGTGATGTTGCGCAGCAGGTACTTCCACGTCTGCGGCGACTGCCAGTAGTCCGGCGAGGTCGTCAGCAGCGCGCCCAGCACGAACACGCTCAGCGACACGCAGACGATCAGCGCCGGGAAGATGCGCAACGCGCGCGCGGCGAGGTAGTCGCGCAGGCGGTTGCGCTCGAAACTCGCGGCGATGAGGAAGCCGCTGATCAGGAAGAACATGTCCACCGCGACAGCGCCGGCGAAGCGGATCTGAACCACCTGCTGGATCAGGTCGGGTCCCGGCGATGCCGTCACCGCGTACGAATGGCCGTAGATCACCAGCCACGCGGCGAACAGGCGCATCAGGTTGAAGTTGTTGTCGCGCTGAGAGGCGCCGTCGGCGAGCGAACGGAAGGGCGTGGGCATCTAAGGGAAAGGGAAGGATGGTTCGGCCGTGCCGCGTCACGCGGTCCGGAATGCCCAGTGCCACGGTTCGTAGACGATGCCGTGCGGGTTGTCGCGCGGGTAGGTCATGGCGAAGCCGTAACCGCCGGCGTTGTCGCGCAGCCAGGCGAAGGCGCGCGTGTGTTCGAATGATTCCTCGGCGGGCGGCTCGTCCGGCGCGCCGATGTCCAGCGCGAGGCCGGAATGGTGTTCGCTGTAACCCGGCGCCGCGTTGACGGTGAGGATGTCCTCGACGCTTAGTCCGCGTGCGAGCTTGCGTTCGAAAATGCCCAGCTGGTAGTCGTGGCTGCGGTAGCCGGAGATCGCTTCCAGCACCACGTTGTCGTGCAGCGCCGCCTCGCGCATGTGCGTCCAGGCTCGCGCGGCTTCGACGTGCAGCCACAGCGGGCGGCGATAGCGATCGAACCCGGCGAAGGCGAGCCAGTCGGGTTCGGCGACCAGTTCCAGCCCGGTGCGCTCGGCGTAAGCGTGGTCCAGGCCAAGCTGCTGGAGTCGTTCTTCCAGCCGGTCGAGCGGCAGGTCGCGCACGTGCTCCAGCCCCACGCGACGATGCGCCGGCGCGGCATCGAGCAGGTCCAGTGCTTCGTCCAGGCCGGGCTCGGCGCGCAGGCGCGGCACCAGCGCGAGCAGGCCTTCGGGAAGGTCGGCGGCGAGGTACTGGCCGTCGCATTTGCGACGCAGCACGTGGCGCGCGCGCGCGAGGGCGCGTGCGTCGAAGTTGCTGCGCGCGCGCAGCAGCCCGGCCGGCCAGATCTCGATCCGGGACGTGTTGACCAGGGCGGTCTTCAGGGGAACGGGCGCGCGCATCGGGACAGGGTAGCGGGGCGGGTGCGAAGGCGCACCCGGCAGTGCGTCAGGCCGGACGCTTCAGCACGGCGCGCAGGTGGTCGAACGGCGTCACTGGCATCACGCTGACCAGCTCCCAGCCGTCCTCGCCCAGGCGGTTCAGTTCTTCCTGCAGCCGCTCGCTGACAGCCGGGCCAAGCATGCGCGGCACGATTTCCAACACGTGGTACGTCCACTGGTTCACGTCGATTCCTCGTCGGATGCGGGGTCGGATTCCTGTGCGGAAGTATGCCCCGGCAGCCGCCCCGCCTTGCGCAGCGCGTCGCGCAGCACGTATTCGATCTGCGCGTTCACGCTGCGCAGCTCGTCGTCCGCCCAGCGCTGCGCTGCGGCGAGCACGTCGGCGCTGATGCGCAGCGGGAAGGCTTTCTTCTCGCTCACCGGGCCTCCGTCAGCGCGGCCCGGAACGGCCGCGGCCGAGCTTGAACAGCAGCACCAGCCCGAGCCCGTTCACCGCCACGACCATCGCGACGATCACCGCCAGCCGGCGCGTGCCGTCCTCGCCTGCCCACAGCAGGCCGAGCGCGCCGGCGACGATCGCCATGCCCACCAGCCGCATGACCACCGCCAGCGGCGGCCGCGGTGCGCCCGGCGGGCGGCCGCGCGACATCAGCGACGCCGCGATGAACGCCGGAAGGCTGCTGACCGCCAGTACGGCGGGAATCACGTAATCGATCATCGCCATCAGTACAGCGTGCCTGTGTTGACTATCGGCTGCGTGCCGCGCTCGCCGCACAGCACGACCAGCAGGTTGCTGACCATGTGCGCCTTGCGCTCCTCGTCCAGTTCGACGACGCCGTTCTTCTGCAGCTCGGCCAGCGCCATCTCGACCATGCCGACGGCGCCGGCGACGATCCGCGTGCGCGCGGCGATGATCGCGTTGGCCTGCTGGCGCTGGAGCATCGCCTGGGCGATTTCCGGTGCGTAGGCGAGGTGGCTGATGCGCGCGTCGACCACGCGCACGCCAGCGTCGGCCAGGCGCTCGGCCAGTTCGTCCTGCAGGTGCTGGCTGATTTCCGCCGCATGGCTGCGCAGCGCGAGCTGGCCTTCCTCGTGCTGGTCGTACGGATAGCTGGTCGCCATCGCGCGCAGCGCCGATTCGGACTGGATGTGCACGAAGCTCTCGTAGTCGTCGACGTTGTAGACGGCTTCGGCGCTGTCGATGACCTGCCAGACGATGACGGCGGCGATCTCGATCGGGCTGCCGTCCAGTTCGTTGACCTTGAGCTTGCCGCTTTCGAAGTTGCGCACGCGCTGGCTGACCTTCTTCTTCGCGTAGAAGGGGTTGTTCCAGCGCAGGCCGTTTTCCTTGACGGTGCCGATGTACTTGCCGAACAGGCTCAGCACTGCGGCCTTGTTGGGTTCGACCATGTACAGGCCGAACAGGCAGACGAAGCTCGCCAGCCCAAGAAGCAGGCCCCAGGCGACGCGCGTGCCCGAGGGGTCGTCGCCGGCGACGCCCAGGCCGGTCAGCAGCATCCAGCCGGCCGTGGCCAGGAGGATGAGCAGGATCAGCAGGACCGGGATCCCGGGCAGGGAGCGGATCGGGTTCTCTTTCATCGGGGCGATCTCCATTCGTCGATGGAGAATGTGATATCAAAAAGATATCAGGTTGCGCAATCGCGCCGGCGCGCCCGTCCGACGAGCGGCGTCAGGGGACGATCCGGTAGAGCGGGGCCGGGATGAACTCGCCGGTGGCGTAAAGCGCGGTGCCGTCGGCGCTCCAGCCCAGCGCTTCGGCCTGCGGCAGCCACGGCAGCGGCTGGAAGCGCGGCGCGCGCGAGACCGCCTCGCCCCAGCCTTCGTCGCCCAGGCGCGGGTAGAGCAGCAGCCAGCGGTAGGTCATCACCGCCATCGTGCGGTGGTCGGGCGAGATGTCGGCGGCGGTGACCTGGCTGTCCAGGCGCGCGCGCTGCGGGCTGCGGGTCAGCGCTTCGGCGGACGGCTGCGGCACGCCGGCGAGCGGCCCCAGTTTCTGCGCCGTCTGCAACGCCGTGCCGGTCGTGGGCCGCAGCGGCAGCGAGAACAACTCCGGCGGCTGGCGCTTCTTCGAGATCAGCAGCACCTGCTCGCGTTCGGCATCGACGGCGACGGCCTCGCAGTCGCGTGGACCGTCGGGCCAGCGGAAGGCGATCGACCACGCCGGACGCAGGCGCGCGTTCTCCAGCTTCGCCGGCTCCTCGATCACGTGCAGCTGCAGGCTGCGCCGAAGCCCGCCGTTGTCGCCGGTGTCGGCGATCAGCAGGTACGCTTTGCCGTCGAGTTCGAACGAGGCGATGTCTTCCCAGTCGGTCTTGGTCACGCCTTCCACGCGCAGCGTCGCCAGGCGCGTGCCGTTCGTGCTCACGGCGAACAGCCGCTCGGGATTGCCGCCGTCGTCGTGCATCCACAGCACGTCGCGATGGCGACGCGAGGCCGCCAGTCCGCTGATCTCGTCCATCTGCGGGTCGAGCAACACGCCGGCCAGGCGCGTGCCGTGCTCGACCGGGCGCGGCGCTTCGGCTTCGCGCGAGCACGCCGAAAGCGTCATCGCGAGCGCGACGACCATCCATCGAACCAGGTTGCGCGGGTGGGGGCCGGGCATCGCGGTCAAGGATCGCATGCCAACGCTGCGCGCCGACAGCCCGAAGCGGCTCGTTCGCGCCGCCGAGAGCGCCGGCCGGCGGATCGTCGCGTTGATGCGCCCGGTACACTGGCCGTCTTCTCCAGCCCCCACGGATTGCGCATGGTCACCATCGGCACGCCCTTGTCCCCGCACGGTTTCCGCGTGCTCCTGCTCGGCTCGGGCGAACTGGGCAAGGAAGTGGCGATCGAGCTGCAGCGTTTCGGCGTCGAAGTGATCGCCGCCGACCGCTACGCCGACGCGCCGGCCATGCAGGTCGCCCATCGCAGCCACGTGCTCGACATGCTCGACGGTGCCGCCGTGCGCGCGCTGGTCGCGCTGGAGCGTCCGCACCTGATCGTCCCGGAGATCGAGGCGATCCACACGCAGACGCTCGTCGAGCTGGAACGCGAGTTCGAAGCACGCGGCAGCGACGTGCGCGTGATCCCGACCGCCCGCGCCGCGCGCCTGACGATGGATCGCGAAGGCATCCGCCGTCTCGCCGCGGAAACGCTCGGCCTGCCGACTTCGCCCTACCGTTTCGTCGACACGCTGGAGGATTACCGCGCCGCCGTGGCCGAAATCGGCGTGCCGTGCGTGGTGAAGCCGGTGATGTCGTCCTCCGGCAAGGGCCAGAGCCTGGTCCGCTCGCAGGCCGACATCGACCAGGCGTGGGAGTACGCGCAGACCGGCGGTCGCGCCGGCGCGGGGCGCGTGATCGTCGAAGGCTTCATCGATTTCGAGTATGAGATCACCCTGCTGACCGTGCGCCACGCCGGCGGCACCACGTTCTGCGCGCCGATCGGCCACCTGCAGCGCGACGGCGACTACCGCGAAAGCTGGCAGCCGCAGGCGATGTCGCCGCGCGCGCTGGAGCGTTCGCAGGAGATCGCGCGTGCGATCACCGACGACCTCGGCGGCTGGGGCGTGTTCGGCGTCGAACTGTTCGTGAAGGGCGACGAGGTGTGGTTCAGCGAAGTGTCGCCGCGCCCGCACGACACGGGCCTGGTCACGCTGATCTCGCAGGACCTGAGCGAATTCGCGCTGCATGCGCGGGCGATCCTCGGCCTGCCGATCCCCGCGATCCGCCAATACGGCGCCGCGGCGTCCTGCGCGGTGCTCGCGCACGGGCACGGCGTGCCGGTGTTTTCCGATGTGGACAAGGCGCTGGAGCAGGCCGACACGCAGCTTCGCCTGTTCGGCAAACCGCGCGTGGAAGGCCATCGCCGCGTCGCCGTCACGCTGGCGCTCGGCGAGGACATCGAGAACGCCCGCCAGCGCGCCCGCGATGCGGCAGCCGCGCTCACCTTCGAACTGCGCTGAGGGCTGGCCATGGCCGAAGACAGCAAGCGCGACCGCTTCCAGGGCTATGCGGTGTTCCTGTACCCGCAGGCGCTGGAGATCCTGGGCGAAGCGATCCGCCCGTACCTGCACGACGGCCCGCACGGCCCGCACGTGCTGTGCAGCGCGATCGACACCGGCGGCGCGCTGATCGACATGACGCTGCACGGTCGCGGGGACGACGGGCATGACGTCGAGATCGAACTGATGATCCCCACCGGCATGGTGCGCATGATCGTGTCGGCGCGCAGCGATGCGGCCTTCGGCTTCGGCCCGCGCGTGTATGCGCCGGAGCCGGGTGCGTCGACGGTCCTGCCGCCTGCACCACTTGCGTCGGGCGCGCCGCCGATTCCGGCGGGCTTCGTGGAGCCGAAGATCGATGTAGCGCCGCCGACGCTCGGTAAGTTGCCGACACCGGACACGAAGCTGCCGCCTGAGGGGTGACGCTGCGCGCCTGCGAGCCAGCGGGGGCGAACGCTGGCTAGATGACGGCGCGTGACGGTCGGCGCTTAGCCCCTCTCCCATCGGGAGAGGGGTTGGGGTGAGGGGTAACGAAGCCGCGTCGGTGAACGGGCCGTGCCGTACAGCGCTGCGGTGTTGCTCTGCGTGAATGAAGAAGCAAAATGGATTCCAGCTTCCGCTGGAATGACGACCTAATGGTTCGCCGGCGATGGAGTTCCCAAGCGCTTCGGGCCTGGATCCCGGCTTTCGCCGGGATGACGAACCATCAACGCACGGCGAACCAAAACAGCCGCAGCATCAACGAAGCAGCGTCATACGAAGCAGCATCACCGCTGCTTCGAAACCGCCGCGTCCAGATCCACCCACACCAGATGATGATCGCTGCCATCGGCGATCGCGGCGTCCTGCGAAGTGGACGACGGCCAGAACACGCCGCTGTCCTTCAGCGCGAAACCCACCGAGGGCAGGACGTAATCCAGCCGCATCGTGCCGGCCTTCGGGCCGAAGTCGCCCGTCGCGTGTTCCGGCGCGCCGCGGTGGACGATGCCCGCCGCCGCGTACTGCGCGGTCTTTTCCGCCGCGCCGACACTGCGCGGCGTGGCGTAGCGAAGCACGCGCGGATGTTCGAGCAGTTCGACGATCGCTTCGTGTCGGCCATCGCCATCGACGGGATCGTTGTTGAGATCGCCCGCGATCACGAAGCGTGCATTGGACGCCAAACCGCCGCAACGGCCGCGATCGTCGCAAAGCCACGGTTTCGCGCCGTCCGACAGGTATTCCGACCACAACCGGATCTCGTCCGCGTTGCGCGCGCCGTTGCGGTCCTCCGGACCATCGAACACCGGCGGCGTCGGATGCGAGACGAGGAAATGCACCACGCCCGACGGCGTGCGCACTGGCACGTCCCAATGCGATTTGGACGATAGCCGCAGCTGCGACCAGATCTCTGCCGGATACCACGGCGCATTCGCCTTCGGATCGACCGGCATGCGCGCGCCGGGCATCGCGCTCCACTTCAGCTTCTGGAATGTGCGCACCTGTCCGGCGTCGATCGGATACTTCGACAGCACGAGCATGCCGTATTGCCCCGGATGCAGGCCGTAGCCCCACGCGTCGTTGCCGCGATTGCGTCCTTCGCCGCCCGCCGTGCCGTTGCGATCCAGGTCCAGGCCGCTGGGCACGCCGGTGTTCACCGGTGCGAGGTAGCGGTACGGATAGCGCAGCGGATCGCCGCCGCCGGGTTGCGCGATTTCCAGATAGTGCTGCTGGAACAGATCAGCCGCGCGACCCTGCTCGTCGAAATCGAACTCGTTGAGCAGCACCAGGTCCGGACGCACGCGCTGCAGCACGGCCGCGATCTTGCGCGCGCCGCCGTCGCCGGATTCGAGTCGCCGAATGAGCCCGCCGGTCTCGTCGTCGTAGAGCGACGTGTTGTACGTCGCCACGCGGAGCGTCGTGTCCGCGCTCATCGCACGCGCCCACGCTTCGGGATCGCCCTTGACGTTGACCTGCGTGCAGGCCGAAAGCAGAAGCGCCAGCGGCGCGGCAAGGAGGAGAGGGAGTCTGGACATCGCGCGATTCTGTCATGCGTCCGCGCACGCCGGATGACAGCGCGTGGCGGTTGTGCGGGCGGATGCGCGGAGCCGGCGTTCAGGGCAGGTCGTGCCACTGCCGGCCGTCGAAGGCTTCCAGCGGACGGAAACGCCGCTTGTAGTCCATCTTCGGATGGCCTTCGATCCAGTAGCCGAGGTACACGTGGCGACGGCGCTCGCGCCGGGCCCACTCGATCTGCCGCAGGATCGCCAGCGTGCCCAGTCCGCGGTCGGCCTGGTCGGGCTCGTAGAAGGTGTAGACGGCCGACAGCGAGACGTCCGTGCAATCGGTGACGGCCACGGCGAGCAGGCGTCCCGGACCCTGCCGCGAGGGTTCGCGCAGTTCGAGGAAACGGCCTTCGCTCCAGCTGCCGATCAGGAACTGGTCGAACTCCGACGCACCGTGTCCGTCCATCCCGCCGCCGGCGTGGCGCGAGGCGAGGTAGCGACGGTACAGCGCGAGCTGTTCGGCCGTGCGATGCGCGGGCAGCACGCGCATCTCGACATTGGCATTTCGCGTGAGGCAGCGGCGCTGGCTGCGGTCGGGCACGAAGCGGTCGACGGGGATGCGCACGGCCACGCAGGCGCGGCAGCCGGCGCAATGCGGGCGATAGACGATGTCGCCGGAGCGGCGGAAACCCCAGCTCAGCGCATGCGGATACCAGTGGCGCAGGCGGGGATCGCGCGGGTCCAGCACCAGGTCGCGCGCGGCCCGCTCCGGCCAGTAGCCGCATGCGTGTTCGCCCGTGTGGAACAGGCGCAGGTCGTCGCTGTCCTGCGGTTCGGTGCCCATGCACGCAGCATAGCGCCGCCGCACGTGAGGACAACGCTGTCGTGCGACTGAACGCGGCAGGCGCGACGTCAACCTGCAGTCGCGGCGCGCGTTGACCTGACATCGGCCCCATCCGGTGCCGCCCCCAGGAGCTTTGCCATGACCCGCACGACCCTGTCCGTCCTGCTCGCCACCGCCGTCGCCGCGACCGTCGCAGGCGCCGCCATCGCCGCGCCGCAGTCGGGCGCCACGCGTCAGAAGATCGACCTCAACAACGACGGCGTGATCGATCGCACCGAAGCCGCCGCCCATCCGCGCCTGGCCGCCTCGTTCGACCAGCTCGACAAGAATCGCGACGGCAAGCTCGACGCGTCCGAACGCCCGCACCACCGCAAGGGCGGCCACGGCCGCCACGGCGGCGGCATGGATCGCATCGTGAAGGCCGATGCCGACGGCGACGGCCGCATCAGCCGTACCGAAGCCGGCTCGCTGCGCTTCATCGGCGAGAAGTTCGCCGAGATCGACAGCAACCGCGACGGTTACATCGTCCGCAGCGAACTCACCCGCTACCACGAACGCATGCGTCCGCAGCACGAAGCCGAACGCGCCAAGCGCGCCGAGGAACGCTTCGCCGCTGCCGATCTCAACAAGGACGGCAAGCTGAGCCGCGTGGAAGTCAGCGAGAAGATGCCGCGCCTGGAGAAGTCGTTCGCCTTCATGGACGAAGACCGCGACGGCTTCCTGACGCGTGCGGACCTGGCGCCGCCGAAGCGTTGATCTGATCGGTAGTTGAGGTTGTGCCCGTCACGGCGCACAGCAGTTTCAGACCACGACGCTTTTAGCCCCTCTCCCAGCGGGAGAGGGGTTGGGGTGAGGGTCGGGGCGCGCGATCACGCGCGCGCTCGTAATGCTTCTTGATCGACCAGCCGACCTGTCGGATTGAAGGTCGAAGATGGATTCCAGCTTTCGCCGGAATGACGGCGACACGGTTCGTCGTCACCGGCGTTCCCAAGAGTTACGGGCCTGGGTCCCGGCTTTCGCCGGGATGACGGCTTTCGCAACCCCCACTCACATCGCCACGTGCTTCAACGTCCGTCCCACCTGCCAGCCGCTTTCGGTCTGCTTCACTTCCAGCGTCTTGTACGAACCCGACAGCCGGTGGTGGTAGGCCGTGATTTCCAGCGTGCCCGTCACGTTGCCATCGTCGTCGCGCGCGGTCGGACGGAAAGCGTGCACGTCGACGATCACCGCCGGCTTGCCCGTGCCGCGCTGGCTGCTGCCGACGTCGTCGTTCGCGTTGCGGATGCATTGCGATGCCGGAACGACGTCGCGGCGTCGCGGCTGCAGCAACAGCGGCTGCATCGCCTGCACCAGTTCCGGTGAGGCGTCGGTGCCGTCGATCGACAGGCACACCACGTCGATGCGCGTCTTCGGCAATTCCTGCGTGAACACCGCCGCCGCCAGCGGCTGGGGGATCTGCGCGGTCGTGCCGTCGAGCGGATGCGTCTTCAGCGCCTCGCCCGCGATGTCGAGCTTCACCGCGTGGCGAATCGCCAGCGCGCCGACGATCACGATGCCGGCGATCAGCACCAGCTTGAAACGCAACGCGCGCGACTGCGACTTCGCCTGAGCCGGCGTCGGGTCGGAATTGAGGCGGAAACTCGGGCCGGCGAAGCTTTCGCGCGTGGATTCCAGCAGGCCGGCTTCGCGCAGGATCTGGCGCGCCTTCACCGTATCGTCCGAACGCACGACCCACACCGCGGGCTTCGGGCCGCCCGCGTCGCTTTCGCTGTAACTGAAGGTGCCTCGGCGTCCGCCCTTGTACGAGCGCCCGTTGGTGATGCGCACCTCGATGTCCGCGTCGCGCAGCATCTGCGCGACGGTCTCGACGTTTTCCAGGCGCTGGCTGCTGAAGACCTGCCTCATGTCATTCCTTCGCCGGTACGTGCGAGGCCGCGGCGGCGTCCTTCACCACGCGGATCAAACCTTCCTGCGCGGTGCTCGCGACCAGGTGGCCGGCGCGATCGAAGATCTGCCCGCGCGCGAGGCCGCGACTGCTCTGCACGGTGGGGCTGTCCATCGAATACAGCAGCCATTCGTCCGCGCGGAACGGGCGGTGGAACCACAGCGCATGGTCGAGCGAGGCCATCTGCACGTTCGGCTGGTAGTAGCTCACGCCGTGCGGGAACGTCGCCGTGCCGAGCAGGTGGAAATCGGACGCGTAGGCGAGCAGGGCGCGATGCAGTTCCGGCGCGTCGCCGACACGCTCGGTCAGGCGGAACCAGAACTGCTGGTACGGCGGGCGCTTGGGCGGATTGAGCTCGTCGCGCGGATACACGTGGCGCAGTTCGAACGGTCCCTTGCGCGACAGCCAGCGCTGCACCTTGGTCGGCAGCGTCGCCATGACGTGCTCGGGAAGGGCCGGCGCCGGGTCGATGTCCTCGGGCTTGGGGACTTCGGGCATCGACAACTGGTGCTCGGCGGCGTCCTCGGTCTGCTGGAACGAGGCGGCCATGAAGAAGATCACTTCGCCGTGCTGGATCGCGGTGACGCGGCGCACGGAGAAGCTGCCGCCGTCGCGGGTGCGGTCGATCTGGTAGACGATCGGCGCGGCGATGTCGCCGGCGCGCAGGAAGTAGGCATGCAGCGAATGCGCGCCGCGCGGCGCCTGCATCGTCGCCTGCGCCGCCGACAGCGCCTGCCCGAGCACCTGCCCGCCGAACACGTACTTGGTGCCGATGTCGCGGCTTTGCCCGCGGAAGAGGTTGTCCTCCAGCCGCTCCAGCGAGAGCAGTTCGACCAGTTCGTGAACGACTTGCTCGTTGGCGGGCGAGGTCATGCGCAGGCTTTGTCGGGGGCGGGACGAAAGTATAACCGCGCGTGTCGGAAGGCCTTTCCGGACCTTGAGCCCTCTCCCTGCGGGAGAGGGGTTGGGGTGAGGGTCGGCACGCGCGACAACGCTCGCGCTCGCGATCCTTCGTCCAGCTCGAAAATCAAAATGGATTCCAGCTTTCGCTGGAATGACGGCGCTTTGAGCCCCTCTCCCCACGGGAGAGGGGTTGGGGTGAGGGGCAACGAAGCCGCACCGGTGAACGAACCTTGCCGTACAGCGCTGCTGGTTCGAGTCTTGAGCGCAGAAGCAGATGGATTTCAGCTTTCGCTGGAATGACGACCAGGTGGTTTTGCCAACCCGGGAGTGCCCAAGCGCTGCCTGGGTCCCGGCTTTCGCCGGGATGACGATCCGATCAGGGACGACGGCGACCTGGAGCCCCTAAGGCACCCGCACCAACCCCACCGCCCCCATCACGCGATCCCACGGAAACAGCGGCCCCGGGTCGCGCTTGCGGTACACCAGCACGTCCGGATCGTCCGTCGCGCGCACCTGCGTGGTGTCCAGGTCTTCGTGGCCGGCGATCGTCCGCAGCGACGGCAGCTCGACTTCCAGCCAGCGCAGCAGCGCGATCAGCGCGTCGATCTGCGCCGGCGTGTACGCCTCGTCCATCGCCTGGTGCGACGCCGCCAGCCAGTCGGGATAACGCCCGCGGTTCACCAGTTCGATCCCGACCGCGCGCGTGTTGTGGCCACGCACGTGGTGGGCGATGCGGTCGAGCGCGACGTACTGGTGCACGCTGCCGTCGCGGTCGATGTAGAAGTGGCCGCTGTTGCCGGTAAGCGAGGTCTCGTACAGCACTTCCTCGCCGAAACGCCGCGCCATCGCCAGGTCCGGCAGCTCGGTGCAGTGGATGACCACCAGGTCGATCGCGTCGAGCGCCCGCGCGTCCAGCCGCTCCTGGTAGGGCAGCGGATCGAAGGCGATGGACGGGGCCGGAGGGGCGGTCGACATGGGGCCGGATGCTACCATTCGCCTCCCGCGCGCCAGGCGCGGCGCCGCTTCTGCGACCCCATCCCCGCCCGCGCCCGTCGCGGTCCGACCCCCGGACGGAACCGCCCATGAAACTCCCGCCGCCCGACTCCGAGCTGGGCAAACTGATGGCCACGCTGCCGCAAACCGGCACGGTGGACTGGATCGGCCTGCGCCCGACTCGCGGCGCTCCCATGTCCGAAGTCGACCAGGTCGTGGCCACCAACGGCGCCGGCCTCACCGGCGATCGCTACAAGGGCGGCAGCGGCAAGCGCGGCATCACGCTGATCCAGGCCGAGCATCTGCCGGTGATCGCCACGCTCTCGGGCCACGCATCGGTCGAACCGGCGACGCTGCGACGCAACCTCGTCGTCTCGGGGATCCCGCTGATCGCGCTGAAGGGTCGGCGTTTCCGCGTCGGCGAGGTCGTGCTGGAAGGCACCGAGTCGTGCGATCCGTGCTCGCTCATGGAGGCCCTGCTCGGGCCCGGCGGATACAACGCGATGCGCGGCCACGGCGGCCTGTGCGCGCGCATCCTGCAAGGCGGCACGATCCGCCGCGGCGACACCGTCGTCGCCCTTCCCATCACAGACTCCAACGCATGAGCACTCGCGGACACTGCATCCTCTCCCACGGATTCGAGAGCGGTCCGGACGCCACCAAGGTCACCGCGCTCGCGCTGGCCGCCGAGCGCCTGGGCTGGACCCACGAGCGCCCCGACTACACCGATCTGGACGCCAAGCGCGAGGTGAGCGAAGTCGGCGACGTGTACGCACGCGTCGATCGCCTGCTCGGCCTCGCGCAGGCCGCCGCGTCGCGTGGTCCGGTGGTGCTCGCCGGGTCGAGCCTGGGCGCTTACATCTCCGGCCTGGTGTCGCTGAAGGTGGACACGCTCGGCCTGTTCCTGATGGCGCCGCCGGTCAGCATGGGCAAGGCGCCGCGCCTGACCGCCGCGAACGTGCCGACCTCGATCATCCACGGCTGGAACGATGAACTCATCGCGCCGGCCGAAGTCGTCGCCTGGGCCTACGCGCGCAGTGCGCGGCTGCTGCTGGTGGACGACAACCACCGCCTTTCCAACCACGTCGAAGCGAGCGCGGACGCGTTCGCCTCGCTGCTCGCATCGCTCTGAGATTACGTACATGAAGTTCTTCGCCAGCTGCGGCAAAGGCCTGGAATACCTGCTCGCCGACGAGCTGGCCGCGCTGGGCTGCACGCGCGCCACCGCGGCCATCGCCGGCGTCAACGCCGAAGGCACGCTCGCCGACGCGCAGCGCGCCGTGCTGTGGTCGCGCCTGGCCAGCCGCGTGCTGTGGCCGATCGACGAGTTCGACTGCCCCGACGAACACGCGCTTTACGCCGGCGTCGCCGCGATCGACTGGTCGAAGCATCTCGAGCCGCACCACACCGTCGCCGTCGATGCGCACGTGTCCGGTGAAGCCATCACGCACGCGCGCTACGCCGCGCAGCGCGTGAAGGACGGCATCGTCGACGTCATGCGCGCGAAAACCGGCACGCGGCCCGACGTCGATGTCGAATCGCCCGACCTGCGCGTGAACCTCGTGCTGCGCAAGGGACGCGCGATCGTGTCGATCGACCTGTCCGGCGGGCCGATGCACCGCCGCGGCTGGCGCACGAAGCAGGGCGAAGCGCCGCTGAAGGAAAACCTCGCCGCCGCCGTGCTGATGCGCGGGCAGTGGACGAAGGTGTATGCCGAAGGCGGATCGCTGCTGGATCCGATGTGCGGCAGCGGCACGCTGCTGATCGAAGGTGCGCTGATGGCCGCCGACGTCGCGCCGGGATTGCAGCGTCACGGGAACGAAACGCCCACGCGCTGGCGCGGTTTCGACATCGCCGCATGGAACGGGTTGGTCGACGACGCGCGCAAACGCGAGGCGGCCGGCATGAATGCGCTGCGCTCGGCGTTCTTCGGCCGCGACACCGACCCGCACGCGGTCCGCGCCGCACAGGACAACGCGGTGCTGGCGGGCCTGGCCGGCCTGATCGATTTCCACGTCGGCGACATCCGTTCGCTCGACCATGCGCCCGACTTTGCGCGTCGTTCCCGCGAAAGCGGGAACCCAGTGACTTCCATCGACGAAGCAACGTCCATGGATTCCCGCTTTCGCGGGAATGACGAGCAACAGCAAAGCGGCGGTGACGCAAACGGCCTGGTCGTCTGCAACCCGCCCTACGACGCCCGGCTGCACGCCGATCCCGCGCTGTACCGCGCGCTCGGCGACGCGCTCAAGCGCGCCGTGCCGCAGTGGCGCGCGAGCCTGCTGTGCGGCGATGCGGAACTCGCCTTCGCCACCGGTCTTCGCGCGCAGAAGAAGTACCAGGTGTTCAACGGCGCGATCGAGTGCACGCTGATCGTGTGCGATCCCGTCGCGCCCGCGCAGCGTCGTCGTACCGACGAAACCGGCGCGGAAGTGGCGCCCACGCTGTCGGAAGGCGCGCAGATGGTCGCCAACCGCCTGCGCAAGAACCTGCACAAGCTCAAGCGCTGGCGCGAACGCGAAGGCGTCACGTGCTATCGCGCGTACGACGCGGATATCCCGGAGTACGCCGCGGCGATTGACGTCTACACCACGCACGAGCAGAACCCGCGCACGTTCCTGCACGTGCAGGAATACGCCGCGCCGCAGGAAATCCCGGAGAACATCCAGCGCCGCCGCCTCAACGAACTGCTGGCCGCCGCGCGCGACGTCTTCAACGTGCCGCGCGAGAACGTGGCACTGAAGACGCGTGCACGCGGCAAGGGTGGAAGCAAGTACGGTGCGATGGATTCGCGCGGCGAGTTCGTCACCGTGCGCGAAGGCGACGTGCTGCTGCGCGTGAACCTGTTCGATTACCTCGACACCGGCCTGTTCCTCGATCATCGCCCGATGCGCCTGCGCATCGCGGAGGAAGCGCACGACACGCGTTTCCTCAATCTGTTTGGTTATACGGGCGCGGCGACGGTGCACGCGGCCGTCGGTGGCGCGCGCCTGACCACGACGGTGGATTTGTCGGCGACGTACCTGGAGTGGTGCGCCGACAACCTGCGCCAGAACGACATCGGCGGCACGCGCCATCGCCTCGTGCAGGCCGACGCGCTGACGTGGCTGGAAGCGGACACGCACCAGTACGACCTGATCTTCTGCGACCCGCCGACGTTCTCCAACTCCAAGCGCGCGCAGGACTTCGACGTGCAGGCGCAGCACGTGCGCCTGCTGCGCGCGGCGGTCGCGCGCCTGGCCGACGACGGCGTGCTGTATTTCTCGAACAACTTCCGCCGCTTCCGCCTGGACGAGGCGAGCGTTGCGGAATTTGCGAAGGTCGAGGACATCAGCGCCCGCACGATCCCGCCCGATTTCGAGCGCGACGCGCGCATCCATCGCTGCTGGCGCATCACGCGCAGGTAGGCGCGGCGACGAAGCGCTCGCGTCGGCCAGCGTCCTTCATCGGCATTGAACGGGCGCAGGCGTAAAGCTCAGCCCGCTCGAACGTCAGGCGCGCGACCGCGTGGTGATGCGCGCGCGCGGGACTTCGGCGACGCCGCCATCCGTCGGCGCCGATTGCCTCGGGAGCGCGCCAGATCCGCCTTCGAACCGCACCGCCGCGTCCACTGCGACCGGCCGTGAAGTGCCTCGTCCTGCTCGCGGCCTGCATCGGCGCCTGGCTTCCGGATCGCGCGCGGGCACAGGAAGCGTGTAGCGGTCCCACCGGACAGACGGTCATCGCCGTCGGCACCGGCGCGTTCGTCTGCGGCACCGGCGCGACGGCAGGCGCGGACAACGCGGTGGCGCTCGGCACGCAGGCGCAGGCGCTGGCAACGCTCTCGCTCGCCGCCGGTTTCAACACCATCGCCAACGCCACCGGCGCAAGCGGGCTCGGCCTGGACACGCTTGCGACCGGCGCGAGTTCGGTGGCGGTCGGGCACGTGGCCATCGCCAACGGCGACGAGAGCGTGGCGATGGGCCACGAAGCGATCGCCGTGGCAACCAGTGGTATCGCCATAGGCCAGCGTTCGCGTGTTGGCGTGAATGCGAACGTGGGAATCGCGATCGGTCGCGACGCGTTGTCGGAACAGGAATCGGCCATCGCCCTGGGTACCACCGCGCAGGCGCTCGGAACCGGCAGCCTCGCGTTAGGCGCCAGCACCCACGTATCCCATGACGGATCGGTGGCACTTGGCCTGCTGTCGACCACGACCGTCGGCGCGCAGACCGGCTATGCCGCGTTCGGCCTGGCCGCGCCACAAACCTCGGTCGGCGAAGTCTCCATTGGTGGATTTTCGGGCAACCGCAAGCTGACCCACGTCGCCGCCGGCAGCGAGGACACTGACGCAGTCAACGTCGCGCAACTTCGCGCGGTGCAGGTGTCTGCCGGCGACGCGTTGTTGTGGGACCCGGGCGCCGGTGCGTTCAGCGCGAACCACCTGGGCGCGGGGCCGAACCGCATCGTGAACCTCGGCGACGGTCTCGTCGCCGCGGGCAGCACCGAGGCGATCAACGGCGGGCAACTGTACGGTGCGCTGTCGGGCGTGAGCAGTGCGCTGGTGGGCGACGGCTCGCTGGTCAATGGCGGCGTGCTGCAGGCGCCGCAGTTCGTGCTGCGCGGGAACGTGTTCAACGACGTCGCGTCGGCGTTGCAGTTCCTCGACACGCAGGGCGGCGGAGGCGGCGGGAGCGATGCGCGCTTCACCGCACAGGACGCCACGCCGGCGAGCGCGACCGGCAGCAACTCGGTCGCCGCGGGCAGCAACGCACAGGCGAGCGCGAACAACAGCGTGGCGCTCGGCGCCAATTCGGTGGCCGATCGCGCGAACACCGTGTCGGTCGGCGCGGCGGGCGCGGAGCGGCAGGTGGCGAACGTCGCCGACGGTTCATCCGGCACCGACGCGGTGAACGTGCGGCAGATGCAGGCGCAGTCGGTGACGACGCTGAACCAGGCGAACGCCTACACCGACCAGCGCGTCAGCGAGATCGTGGCGGTGCCGATGCAGGCGATCGAAGACCTGCGCGGGCAGGTCGAGGACGAATTCCGCCAGACGGACCGCCGCATCAGCCGGCACGGCGCGATGAACGCCGCGATGATCCACATGGCGTCCAGCGCGGCGAACATCCAGACGACGAACCGCGTGTCCGTGGGCGCCGGTTATTCGGAAGGGCAGGAGGCGCTCGCGGTCGGCTACCAGCGCCAGCTGAAGCCGAACGTGTCCTTCTCGCTGGGCGCGGCGTTCAGTGGAAGCGAGCAGTCGGCCGGCGCGGGCATCGGCATCGGGTGGTAACAGCACGTAGGCGAGTTCTCTCTCCCTCCACTGCGCGCAGGGGAGGGTTGGGGAGGGGTGCGAAGCACCGAGCTCGCCGCGTCGAGCAGAAAGCCTCGCGGCCCGAGCTCCAAGCTCGACGCTTCGAGCAAGAAGCCTCGCGTTACGAGCTCCAAGCTCGGCGCTTCGAGCGAAAGGCCTCGCGCAGCGAGCTCCGAGCCCGGCGCGTCGAGCAAGAAGCCTCGCGTTCCGAGCTCCGAGCCCGGCGCGTCGAGCAGAAAACCTCGCGTCCCGAGCTCTGAACCCGGCGCGTCGAGCAAAAAGCCTCGCGTTCCGAGCTCCGAGCCCGGCGCGTCGAGCAGAAAGCCTCGCGTCCCGAGCTCTGAACCCGGCGCGTCGAGCAAAAAGCCTCGCGTTCCGAGCTCACAGCTCGGCGCGTCGAGCAAAACGCTCCACGTCCCGAGCTCCTGGCTCGGCGTGCCGGGCAGAAGGCTCCGGAACATGGACCGTTCCACCCACGGCACTGGCCGCGACGCGGCCATGGCACGACATTGTCGGAAGCGACATTGGAGATTCCCCATGAACAGCACCGACTTCGCCCACATCGGCCGCACCCTGCGCGGCATGCCCGCCTCGGACGGCGCCGGCGTGCGCCTGACGCGCGTGATCGGCACGCCGCAGCTGGAGATGCTCGATCCGTTCCTGATGCTGGACGAGTTCGGGACCGACCAGCCCGAGGATTACCTCGCCGGCTTCCCGGAGCATCCGCATCGCGGCTTCGAGACCGTCACGTACATGCTCGACGGTCGCATGCGCCACAAGGACAACCACGGCAACGAAGGCGTGCTCGTCCCCGGCAGCGTGCAGTGGATGACCGCCGGCCGCGGCCTGGTGCATTCGGAAATGCCCGAGCAGCAGGAGGGCCGCATGCGTGGTTTCCAGCTGTGGGTGAACCTGCCCGCGGCGGAGAAGATGAGCCAGCCGCAGTACCAGGAATTCGCGCCCGACCGCATTCCGCAGTTGCAGGCCGCTGACGGCGTGCGCGTGAAGGTGATCGCCGGACGCGTCGGCGACGTGGCCGGGCCCATCCGCCAGCCGGCGACCGATCCGGTCTACCTCGACATCGAACTCGCCCCGAACACGACCTGGGACCACGACCTGCCCGAAGGCCACAACGCCTTCGCGTATGCATTCGAAGGCGGCGGCTCGATCGGTGAAGGCGCGCAGTCGCGGGCGATCGCCTCGCAGGAAATTGCGGTGCTCGTCGGCGGCCGCACGGTGCGCCTCACGGCGGGCGAGGGCGGGCTTCGCGTGATCCTGGTCGCCGGCCGGCCGCTGCGCGAACCGGTCGCGCGTTACGGCCCGTTCGTGATGAACACGAAGGAGCAGATCATGCAGGCCTTCGTCGATTTCCAGGAGGGACGCTTCTGATGGCCGTTCGCGAACACCGCTACCGCATCACCGTCGAACACCTCGCCACCCCGCGCGAGGACCAGCCGCTGCGCGGCACGCTGAGCTTCGAGGATGGCAACCACGACGACCTGTTCCGAATCGTCGAACTGCAACGCGCCAGCGGCCGTTTCGGCAGCGAAGACGAAGCGGCGGCGTTCGCCATCGGCCTGAAATTGCTGAGCGAAGCGGTGCTGCGCAATCGCGACGATCCGCTGCTGCAGCAGCTGAAGGCGCCGATCGGCGATTTCATCAAGCAGTTGAAGGCGCAAGGCGCTGCGCGTTCGAATCCTGACGCTTGAGTCGCGATATCGGCGCACAAAAAAGGCCACGCTTTCGCGTGGCCTTTTCGTTTCGACGAGGGCGCGTGCGATCAGCGCTGCGTGCCGGTGACGTCCGGGCCGTACTGGCCGAGCCAGCGGTAGATCACGCCGCCGAGCAGGCCGCCTGCGATCGGCGCGACCCAGAACAGCCACAGCTGCGACATCGCGACAGGACCTGCGAACAGCGCCACGCCCGTCGAGCGCGCCGGGTTCACCGAGGTATTGGTCACCGGGATGCTGATCAGGTGGATCAGCGTGAGCGCCAGGCCGATCGCGATCGGCGCGAAGCCCACCGGCGCGCGCACGTGCGTGGCGCCGAGGATCACCACCAGGAACATCGCGGTCATCACGATTTCCGTCAGGAACGCCGCGTTGATGCTGTAGCCCCCCGGCGAATGCGAACCGTAGCCGTTGCTGGCGAAGGCGCCGGCCGCGTTCGGATCGATCGCGAAGCCCGGCGTGCCGCGTGCGATGTGGAACAGGATGAAGCCGGCGAAGATGCCGCCCAGCACCTGGGCGATGATGTAGGGCACCAGTTCGCGCGCCGGGAAGCGGCCGCCGGCCCACAGCCCGAAACTCACCGCCGGATTGAAATGGCCACCGGAAATGTGGCCCAGCGCATACGCGCCGGTGAGCACCGTCAGGCCGAACGCCAGCGAGACGCCGAGCAGGCCGATGCCGAGGGGATTGCCGTCACCGCCGAAATTGGCTGCCAGTACCGCACTGCCGCAGCCACCAAGGACCAACCAGAACGTGCCGATGAATTCGGCCGCAAGCTTCCTGATCATGTTGCACTTCTCCTGCCCAGGGATTGAGGGAAACCGTGCTGCGCTGCGTTTTCGCAGGCAAAACGGGCTCGGATCTTAGGAGCGGCAGGAGCGACGGTAACTGCGAAAGAAGCTGATTGCACGCGCAAGCCGATTGACGGCGCTCCGCCCGGCATCGCGGGCGGATGAGCCGTCCGGCTCGCCCGGAGACGTCAGTTGCTGGTCAGGCGCGTGGCGGGAAAGCGCATCGACTGCGCCTGGTTCAAGGTCGGGGCCAGGTCCGGCACCGCTGCCTGCAACCAGATGTGCGCGACGCGACCGTCGGGCAGCTGCACGAGCGTCTCGCGGACCTGCATGTCCGGCTTGGTCGCCAGTTCGCCCTTGTACCAATACACGCTCTGCCCATCGATCACCGCTTCTTCGGCGCGGTTGCCGCGCTTGGGCTCGAAGTTCGCCTTGCGCGAGATGTACAGGCCGAACGCTTCGGAGCCGTCCGCACGCAACGCGCGGCAGAAGTCCGAACCGCCGGTGGCCTTGTATTCCCACGTCAGCCCCGAATTCGCCGGAAGCTGCGGGCAGCTGACCCCATTCTGCGATTCCTGCGCGTATGCACCGCCGAAGCTACCGGCGAGCACGAGCAGGGCCGACATACGCCATGCCGTCGTCTTCACGACAAACCCCCTGTTGATCGTTACACCCCATGCAACGAAACAGCCCGTGGCGGACTGCTGTATGACCGCCGAAACGTGACGGATCGGCCGGTCTGGATCGAACATAGTCCAGAAAACGGCACTTGACAAATAACCAGACTTAATAGGCGAACACCCGGGCTTATGAGTCGCCCGAGGCCCTGTCCCGAGGGGCGGAAAGGGCGGAAAAGGCCGATTTCAGGGGCTTCCGGGCGGTCCAGGTGGTTTCCCGCGAAACCATTTGCGCGGCCGAAGGCCCCGGACGATCAGGTCCAGGCTTCCACCGCCGGCAGCGGTGTCTCCTGTGCGGCATCCATATCCGCGGCGGTCAGTTCCGACAGATGCAGCAGCAGTTCGGCCAGCGTCGCCACGTCGCGATCGTTGTGGGCGAGCACGCGTCGCAGGTTGAGCGCCGAACCGCCACGCAGGTACGACAGCCATGCGGCGGGCGCTTCGGAGCCGGGCAGATCGTCCTCGCGGACGACGTTCAACGCGCGACGTTCGATCGTCGCCAGCCGGCAGTTCTCCCAGCGGCCGCGATAGCGGCGTCGCGTGGGATAGAGCAGGTCGACATGCGACAGCTCCGCCAGTGGCGTGCCCATGCGGTTCAGCCGGAAACGCGTGGCGAGCAGCGGTGCGTCGTAGCACTTGCCGTTGTAGCTCACCAGCGTCGTGTCCGGACGCAGCCACTGCCGGAAGACGTCGAGCATCGCCGCTTCGCCGGACATCGCCGTGATCAGCAGCTGCCGCACGCGCAGCGCGCCGTCGAACCAGTCGGCGGCGCCGATCATGAAGGCGCGCGTGCCGCTGCCGCCGGCCAGGCCCGTGGTTTCGGTGTCGAAGAACATCAGGTTCTGCGCATCGAGCGCATCGCGACGATCGAAGCGGCCGTCGATCCATGTCTGCGGTGGCGCGAACGGCAATCGCGCTTCGACCAGTCGCAGGCCCGGTGCGATCTCGACGCCCGGTACGTGGCGGTCGTTCGATGCGATGCGCGCCACCGGTTCCGGCGCGCGACGCCGCAGGTGGCGGCGCAGGTCGTCGATGCTCGGTGTGTGCGCCGGCTCGACCTGCTTCGTGGGAGCCGCCGCGCCCGCCTGCCGCTTGAGTTGTTGGAGACGCGCGAGGGTCAGGCTCATGCCGGTGCCAGCGCCTTCAGCACGCGCAGCGCGAGCGCACGCGGCGCGACGCTCGCGTCTTCGTCCATCGCGAGTACCGGCCCCACGCACGCCGGGCAACCGGCCTTGCAGTCGCAGCGTTCGACCAGTTCGACCGCGCGCTGCACGAGTTCGCGCTGGCGGAAATGCAGCGGTTCGCTCAGGCCCACGCCGCCGGGGTAGTTGTCGTAGAGGTACACGGTGGGCACGAAGCGTTCGCCGTCTTCCAGCGTGGCCGCATCGTCGCCCGCGCCGCGCAGCTGCCCACGGCCGCGTCCATCGGCGCTGGCGAACCACGCGCCGTTGCCGTCGCCGACGGCCTTCTGCAGGTCGACGCCTTCGGCCATCACCGCGAGCTTGGCGACGACATGCAGCGCATAGCCGGCGCCGAGGAAACCGTCGAGCGCTTCCTGCCTCGACGCGAATTCCGACTCCAGCACGGCCGGTGGAAGCTGCCACCACACGCTCGTCGTATGCAGCTCCTGGTCGGGCAACGTGACCGGGCCGTAGCCGATGTTCTCGTGCGTGTAGTAGCGGATCTTCTTGTAGCCGGCGACGCGCCGCACCACGTGCACCTCGCCGTGGTGGCAGGTGCCGCGACCGGCGGGCGAACCGTCGAAACGTTCGAGCACTTTCAGCTTGGTGTAGTCGATCGCGTCGGTGTAGTAGTCCACGTGCGTGCGCGTGACGAAGGCCTTGCGGCCGTCCCAGTCGAGCTTTTCGACCTGGTAGGGCGTGGCCTGCACCATGTAGATCGCGCCTTCGTACAGCGTGAGCGGCGCGGAGGAGAAATCGACTTCGGCGATGATCGTCTGCCGGCCTTCGGTGCGATCGACCACGACGAAATTGCCGTCGGCCACCGAACGCAGGCTCACCGCGTTGGCGGGATAGCTGTCGGCGATCCACTCCCAGCGGTCGTTCTCGTTGTGGACCACGCCGTCTTCGGAAAGTAGTTGTAGGTAGACCTGCGGATCGACCGGGCCGAACAGCTCGCGCGCCTGGAACGGCAGCTCGAACGCCGCGCAGCGGATGTGGTCGAGCAGGATCACCGGCTGGTCGGCGTGGATGCGCGCGTGTTCGGGCGAGGCGTTGGCGAAGAACTCCGGATGCCGGATGACGTATTGATCGAGCGGATCGGAACTGGCGACCAGCACGCCGACCGACGCCTGCTGGCGCCGGCCGGCACGACCGAAGCGCTGCCACGTCGCGGCGATCGATCCGGGATAGCCGTTGAGCACCACTGCATCGAGCGCGCCGATGTCCACGCCGAGCTCCAGCGCGGAGGTCGACACGATGCCGTCGATGGTGCCGGCGCGCATCGCGCGTTCGGTCTCGCGGCGTTCGGTCGGCAGATAGCCGCCGCGATAGCTGCGGATGCGCGCGGGCTTCCGCGGATCGTTGTCGAAGACGTCCTTGAGGTACTTGGTCAGCACTTCGACCATCAATCGCGACTGCGCGAACACCAGCGTCTTCAACCCGGCCTTGATGGTCAGGCGCGCGATGAGGTTGCTCTGCGACCGGGCCGACGCGCGCAGGCCGAGGTCGGGATTGACCACCGGCGGGTTCCACAGCAGCACGTGCTTGTCGCCGCTGGGCGCGCCGGATTCGGTGACGGCGGTGACGTCGCGCTCGGTCAGCGCTTCGGCGTGCGCCTTCGGATTGCCGATCGTCGCCGAGCACAGGATGAACTGCGGCTTCGAACCGTAAAACGCGCAGATGCGCTGCAGGCGGCGGATCACGTTCGCCACGTGCGAACCGAACACGCCGCGGTAGCTGTGTACTTCGTCGATCACCACATAGCGCAGGTTCTCGAAGAACTGCGCCCATTTGGTGTGGTGCGGCAGGATGCCCTGGTGGAGCATGTCGGGATTGCTCACCACGATGTCGCCGTGCAGGCGGATCGCCTGCCGCGCATCGCCCGGCGTGTCGCCGTCGAAGGTGAAGGTGCGCACGCCCAGGTTGCCGGCGGCGTTGAGTTCGAGCAGTTCGGCGACCTGGTCCTGCGCGAGGGCTTTGGTCGGGAACAGGAACAGCGCCTTCGAACGCTGCGTCGATGCGGCGGCCAGCACGGGAAGCAGGTAGCACAGGCTCTTGCCCGACGCGGTGGCGGTGGCGATCACCACGTCCTCGCCGCGCCGCACCGCGTGCCACGCCTCGGCCTGGTGCGAATAGAGGCGGTCGATGCCGCGCGCGCCCAGCGCCTGCACCACCCCGGCGGGAACGTCGTCCGGCATCGGCACGCTGCGCTCGGGCCGGCCGGGCACCGTGTGCACGCCGGTGATGCGCGAGAGGTACTTGTTCTCCAGCCGCTGCGCGAGCGCGCGCCCGTCGGCGGCGGGTCGCGGTCGTGCGACCTCGGGAAAGACGGAGAGGTCGGACGGACTGCGCGCCGGCTGGCTCATGCGGGTTCGATTCGCGGAAGGGCAGGGCGTTGTAGGGCGCGCGGGTCTCACGGAGTGAGACTGCGTGATTCGGTGTTCTAGTTCGCGCGTGCGCATCCGAAGCGTCATCCCGGCGAAGGCCGGGACCCAGGCCCGCAACGTTCGGGCATTGCGGCACCGGCAAACCTGCCGCGCTAAGCTCTCGCGCGTCCCGGCGTGGTCGCCGGTCCTTCCACCCTCGGAGCACCCCCATGACCCGCACGTCCCTTTCCCTCACGGTTTCCCTGCTGCTCGCCGGCGCGATGCTCGGCGGTTGCGCGAAGCCCGCATCCGAAGAGCAGGCCGCCGCGCCGGCGACTCCGGCCGCAACGCCGGCTGCGCCCGCACCTGCACCCGCGCCGCGGGAAAGCGCCGACATCTTCCGCTTCAAGGTCGGCGCGCTCGATGCGGTCGCGCTGCTCGACGGCACCATCGACACGCCCAACGACGGCAAGACCTTCGGCGTGGGCCAGAAGACCGGGGACGTCGCCGCGCTGCTCACCGCAAACGGCCAGCCGACCGACGTGCTGCACCTGAGCATCCAGCCGCTGCTGGTGCGCGACGGCGAGCGCACGCTGCTGTTCGACACCGGCGCCGGCGACGTGAGCTGGGCGAAGGCCGGCAAGCTGCAGGCGTCGCTGAAGGCGGCGGGCGTCGAGCCGGCGCAGGTCACCGACACCTTCATCTCGCACGGCCATCCCGATCACGTCGGCGGCCTGCTGGCGAAGGACGGCACGCTGGCGTTCCCCAACGCCGCGGTGCACCTGTCGGCGCCGGAGTGGGCGGCGATCCAGAAGAACGCCGACGCGGCCAAGCTCGTCGCGGCAATCGGCCCGAAGGTCGCGACCTTCGAACCCGGCGCGACCGTGCTGCCGGGCGTCACCGCCGTCGCGCTGCCGGGCCACACGCCGGGTCACAGCGCGTACGAGATCGCGTCCGGCGAGGAGCGCCTGCTCTACATCGGCGACGCCGCGCATCACTCCATCGTGTCGGTGCAGCGCCCGGACTGGACCATCGGCTACGACACCGACGCGCCGACCGCCGAGGCCGCGCGTCGCGCGCTGCTCAAGCGTGCCGCCGACGGCAACCTGCGCGTGTACGCCGTGCATTTCCCGTTCCCGGGCATCGGCCACGTGAAGGCGCAAGGCGATGCGTACGTGTGGGTGCCGGAGGGTTGACCTCGAAGCCCGCGCGGCTTTAGCCCCTCTCCCATCGGCGACCGAAGGGAGTGCAGAGCGGAGAGGGGTTGGGGTGAGGGGGCAACGGAGTGGTTGCGGTGACCGACGGGTGCCGCACAGTGCTGCGCTCTTGCTTCGCTCGTCGAAATTGCGAAGCCCAAAAATGGATCCAGCTTTCGCAGGAATGACGGTGAGGTTGATCCCCGGCGTCGGAGTTGCCCAAGCGCTACGAGCCTGGGTCCCGGCTTTCGCCGGGATGACGATGCTCAGAGGCGCGCGCCGGATCTGACACCCACCCCGGCCACCGCCAGATCGCCCGCCGCGCTGTCCCATGATTCCCCAGCTGATACACGCCCACCGCCACCGGCGCGAACGCGAACGCCGTGAAAGGCGCCACTTCCAGCTCCCGCAGGAACGCCGCACGCGCATGCCCCAGCGTCAGGTGCGGCGCGTAGTTCGCGCCACTGTGGTCCGGCACGAAGCGCTCGACATAGCGGATCGTCGACTCGCGGATCGGTGAGCCGTCGTCGTTGCGCACGAACGCCTGCGCCGTCCCGCCCGCGACGGCCAGCGCCTGAGCCGTGGCGAGGCAATCGTCGGCCAGCGCCTGCAACGCCGGTGACGGGGCGATGCGCCACGACGCGCTGCCCGTGTCGCCATCGACGCGCACCTGCACGCCGGTGACCTCCAGCGACAGCGCGAGCGGGTTGTGCGCTTCGGCGACGCTCGCAATCCCCGCGAGCAGTGCAGCCAGATCGTGTTCGTAGACGTAACGCTGCACCAGCGTGACGTGCGGAAGGTGCGTGGCGTCGAACGCGAAACCGGCCGGATGATCCGCGCGCAACGCCGCGTTGAGTTCGCGTGCGCGGGCCTGCGTGACGGGGTCGGGTTCGAGCAGGACGTCGATGGCGATGGGGTGGCTCATCGGGCGCTCCGGAGGGAAGGTGCGGCCTGCGTCTCAAGAATGAACAGGCCCGGCCGATAGAATGCCCGACAAACCGCGATGCGATGTGGCCTGCGGGCCGGAGCGCGCCGCCTTCATCCACGGCATGGAAGCCACACGCGCGACGAAACCGCGCCGGACGACGCGATTCCATGACCGCAACCCGCCGCCGACTCTCGCCGCTGCGCGTGTTCCTCGCCGCCACGGTGATCCTGATGGCGCTCGGCCTGTACGTGGTCGCCAACGCGATCCAGTTCGCGTCCGACTACCGCTCGGTCACGCACACCTACACCGTGCTCCAGCACCTGGACCGGATCGAGTCGCTCAAGCACCAGGCCGTGGCCGAATCGCGCGGCTACCTGCTCGCCGGGCGTGCCGAGAACCGCGACAGCTTCTGGCGCATCGGCGGCGCCTTGCAGCGCGAGGCGGACCTGCTCGCCGAACAGGTCAGCGACAACCCCGAGCAGCTCGGACGCGCACTGGAGCTGCGGCGTTCCCTCGACGCGCGCCTGCGCCTGAGCGAACAGGCGATGCAGTCCTGGCGCCGCGGTGTCGACGCGCCGGTCGATGCGCCGCTGCTGGCGGCGATCCGCAACGGCGACCGCGACATCGCCACCCGGCTCGACAAGCTGCGGGCCGCCGAGAATGCACTGCTGTCCACGCGATCCAGGCGCGCGGAGCGCTCGGCGTGGCTGACGCTGCTCGCCGCGGGCATCGGCATTCCGCTGAGCCTGCTGCTGATCGGCCACGCGCAGCGGCTGCTCGCGCGCGAGAACCGCGTGCGCCAGCAGGCCGAGGCCGCGGCATCGCAATCCAACGCCGAACTCAACGCGACCGTGCAGCAACTCGCGCGGCTGTCCGACAGCATGGCCGCGCTGAGCCAGTACTCCGGGATGCTGCAGGGCGCATCCGACGCGCAGGAACTCTACGAGATCACCGCCTCGACGTTCCGCCAGCTGCTGCCGGGAATGGGCGGCCTGCTGTACGTCATCCGCGCCTCGCGCGATCACGCCGAACTCGTCGCGCAATGGGGCAGCCCGCGTGGCGCCGAACGATCCGGCGCCTGCGCTACAGGCGTGCTGGTCGGTGCGCAAGCACGCGCCGTTCGCGATGGAAGACCTGCGCCATGGCCTGCGGTGCTCGCACATCGGCCGGCCCCATGGCGCCGAAGACGTGCACGGCCTCTGCGTGCCGCTGAGCGCGCATGGCGAAGTGGTGGGCTGGCTGTCGCTGCAGGGCGAGGGCGCACGCGGCCGCATTCCCGACGAATCGCTGGCGATCCGCCTGTGCGAGCAGCTGTCGCTGGCGCTCGCCAACGTGCGCCTGCGCGAAAGCCTGCGCCACCAGGCGGTACGCGATCCGCTCACCGGACTGTTCAATCGTCGTTACCTGGAGGAATCGCTGGCGCGCGAGATCGCCCGCTGCCAACGACGCGAACAGCCGCTGGCCGTGCTGATGCTCGACATCGACCACTTCAAGGCCTTCAACGACCGCCACGGCCACGCAATGGGCGACGCGGCGCTGTCGGCCTTCGCGCGCATGCTGAAGACGCGCTGCCGTCCGGAGGACATCGCGTGCCGCTACGGCGGCGAGGAATTCACGCTGATCCTGCCCGAAACCGACTTCGCGACCGCGCTCGAACGCGCCGAGGACATCCGCGCCGGCGCGGCCATGCTGCGCATCGGCGAATCCGACGGCGCGATGCTGCGCATCACGGTGTCGATCGGCGTCGCGTTGATGCCGGAGCACGGCGATGTCGGGCTGGAACTGATGCGCGCGGGCGATCGCGCGCTGTATCGCGCCAAGCACGAGGGACGCGATCGCGTGGCGGTGGCGGCGGGACGCGTGGTCGAAGGGGCTGCGGTGCTGGAGCTGGATCGAATGGTGTGATGAGGTGGTTCACGACGCATTTCGTCGTGATGCGTTGCGTGGTGACGCGTTGATTACCATCGGCTTGTAGTCCGGTGTCTCCGTCTACTTGCCGTCATCCCGGCGAAAGCCGGGACCCAGGCTCGGCAGATTTCGGGCACGCCGATAGCGGTCAACAAACTCACCGTCATCCCGGCGAAAGCCGGGATCCGGGCTCGCAGATTTCGGGCACTCCCATAGCGGTCAACGACCTCATCTCGTCATTCCAGCGAACGCTGGAATCCATCTGCTTGAGTGGTTGGCAGCTGTCGGAAGCAACCACGCAGCGCTGTGCCGGAATCGCAGTTCGCCGGTGGTGCTTCGTTACCCCTCACCCCAACCCCTCTCCCGGTGGGAGAGGGGATTTACACCATCATTCCAGCGAATGCTGGATCCATTCTGCTTTACGCACTTACGGCGAGCTCTTCGCCGAGCGCATTTCCTTGTCGTGTCCGGCCTTCATCTCGGCCGCGGTCAGGTTGCCGTCGCCGTTGGTGTCCATCTTCGTGAACATCTGCGCCGAGCCGGCGTCGTGTTCGGCGGCCGAAATCGCACCGTCGCCGTCGGTGTCGAGCTTCTTGATCTTGTCGGCCGACGACATCTTCATCCTGTCGCCACTTTTCCCGCCCATCTTCGCGGCGTGATGGGCGTCCATCTCGGCGGCGGTGACCTTGCCGTCGCTGTTGGCGTCCATCTGCGTGAACATCGTCTTCGCGCCTGCGGCGTGCTCGGCGGAGCTGACCATGCCGTCGCCGTCGGTATCCATCAGCTTGGCCTTGTCGTCGCCAGCCATCACCGCGGCGGGTGCGAGCAGCAGCACGCCCAGCCACAGACCCATGCGCATGTCGGATCGAGTACCTGTTTTCATCGTGCCCTCCCAGGCGAGTTCGTCAGGTACGCGGCAGGGTGCGCGCGCACTCGTTCGACACGCGTCAAATCGGCGCGAAAATCCGCTGCCAGCGTTGGGCTAGGTGAATGCGGGCGGGTGCTCGGTAGACGCCACGCAACTCTTTACCGCGTCCGGAAAACCGTGCGCTTGGCGCCGGACACATCGGCGGCGGAATGCGGCCGGCGTCGGGCCGTCCCGATGGCACGGCTCTTGCGGTCTTCCTTCCATGGAGGCCGCTCCCGGGCACCTTGTCGCGGCGACGCAGTTCCTGCGTTTCCGGCCCGCCGGCGCGGCCTCCTTCTTCCACCTTTCGTGATCGGCGCCGCATCCGGGCGGCGCCACGCTGCCGGCAGGACGGGCACACTGCGCCTCTGGCACTGTGCCTCCATCCCGATCACGAGGTTGTCGAACGATGCGCCGAACCCTGGTAACCGCCGTCGCGCTGGCCCTTGCCGGCCTCAGCTCCGTTTCGACGGCGGCCCCCGACGCTCCCGCCGCTCCGGCCAGCCGCCCCGTCACGACGACGCAGCTGCCGCGCAACGTGGTGCCGACGCATTACGACGTGGCGATCACGCCCGACATCGCGAAGCTGACCCTCGCGGGCAAGGCGACGATCACGCTGCAGTTGCTCGAGCCGACGCCGAGCATCACGCTGAACGCGCTCGACATGGCCTTCGCTTCGGCCGCGCTGACGCCGGCGAAGGGCAAGGCGCTCACGCCGAAGATCGCCGTCGACAACGACGCGCAGACAGCGACCTTCACCTTCGACAAGCCGCTCGCGCCGGGCCAGTACCGTCTGGCGCTGGATTACACCGGCAAGATCGGCACGCAGGCCAACGGCCTGTTCGCCATCGACTACGACACGGCAGCCGGCAACAAGCGTGCGCTGTTCACGCAGTTCGAGAACTCCGACGCGCGCCGCATGATCCCCTCGTGGGACGAGCCCGCGCACAAGGCGACCTTCACCCTGCAGGCCACCGTGCCGACCGGCCTGATGGCGGTGAGCAACATGCCGGCGTCCGCCACGAAGGATCTCGGCAACGGCACCACGCGCGTGGATTTCGCGCCCTCGCCGAAGATGTCGACGTACCTGCTGTTCCTGTCGGTCGGCGATTTCGAACGCGCGACCACGCAGGCCGACGGTGTGGAAATCGGCGTCGTCACGCAGCGCGGCGCGATCGACCAGGCGCGCTTCGCGCTGGACTCGTCGGCCGACGTCCTGCGCGAATACAACGACTACTTCGGCACGCCGTACCCGTTGCCCAAGCTCGACAACGTGGCATCGCCGGGCGCGAGCCAGTTCTTCAGTGCGATGGAAAACTGGGGCGCGATCTTCACCTTCGAGCACACGCTGCTGCTGGATCCGAGCATTTCCACGCAGTCGGACAAGCAGCGCGTATTCGCCGTCGCCGCGCACGAGATCGCGCACCAGTGGTTCGGCGACCTGGTGACGATGAGCTGGTGGGATGACCTGTGGCTCAACGAAGGCTTCGCGACGTGGATGGCGTCGCGCACTACGCAGAAGCTGCATCCGGAATGGAACACGCAACTGGAGGCGATCGGTTCGCGCGAATCGGCGATGGCGCTGGATTCGGTGGAATCCACGCATCCGGTCGTGCAGCACGTGGAAACGGTCGAGCAGGCAAGCCAGGCGTTCGACTCGATCACCTACCAGAAGGGCAGTGCGGTGATCCGCATGCTCGAAGGCTATGTCGGCGGCGATGCGTGGCGCACGGGCGTGCGCAGCTACATGAAGGCGCACGCGTATGGCAACACCGTCTCCGATGATCTGTGGCGCGAGATCCAGTCCGCCGCCGGCAAGCCGGTGCTCGACATCGCCCACGATTTCACGCTGCAGCCGGGCATCCCGATGCTGCGCGTCGCCGCGGGCAAGTGCACCGACGGCAAGACGACGCTGACGCTCACGCAGGACGAGTTCACGCGCGACCGCCCCGGCAAGACGCCGCTGCGCTGGCGCGTGCCGGTGATCGCGCAGGCCGGCGGTCAACCGGCCCGCACGGTGGTCGAAGGCGGGCAGGGCACGCTCGACGTGCCCGGCTGCGGTCCCGTCGTCCTCAACGCGGGCCAGAGCGGCTATTACCGCACGCTGTACGCGCCCGCGCAGTTCGCGGGCCTTCGTTCGAACTTCGCCAAGCTCGATGCGATCGACCAGCTCGGCGTGATGAACGACGTCTGGGCGCTGGGCATGGCGGGATTGCAGTCTTCGTCGGACTACCTCGATCTCGTGAAGGCGACGCCGCGCGATGCGGATCCGCAGATCTGGGGCGACATCGCCGGCTCGCTGCAGAGCCTGGACGCGTACTACCGCGGCGACGCGCAACGCCAGGCCAAGTTCCGCGCGTTCGCCATCGCGCAGCTGTCGCCGGTGTTCGCCCGCGTGGGCTGGGACGCGAAGCCGGGCGAAGCCGATCCGGTGAAGGTGCTGCGCACGGACCTGATCGAAGCGCTCGGCGCACTGGGCGATCGCGACGTGATCGGGGAATCGCGTCGTCGCTACGCGGCGCAGGACTCCGGTGCATTGCCGGGCGAACTTCGCCGCAGCGTGCTCGGCGTCGTCGCGCGGCACGCCGATGCCGCCACGTGGGATCGCCTGCACGCCGCGGCCAAGTCGGAGAAGACGCCGCTGGTGAAGGACGATCTGTACATGCTGCTGTCGTCCGCGCAGGACGCCGCGCTTGCGCAACGCGCGCTGGAACTCGCGCTCACCGATGAGCCCGGTGCGACCAACAGCGCCGGCATGATCCGCACCGTCGCCGGCCTGCATCCGGACCTCGCGTTCGATTTCGCCGTGGCGCATCGCGAACAGGTGGACGCGAAGGTCGATTCGACGTCGCGCTCGCGCTACTACCCGCGTCTTGCGAACAACTCGCTGGATCCTGCGATGGTCGGCAAGCTGAAGGCGTACGCCGACAAGTACGTCGCAACAGGCTCGCGCCGCGCGACGGAGAACGCGATGGCGAACATCACCTACCGCGTCGGCGTGCGGAAGGAACGCCTGCCGGGGATCGATGCGTGGCTGGCGAAGCACGGGGGTTGAGCGCTTCTGCCCCTCTCCCATCGGGAGAGGGGTTGGGGTGAGGGGCAACGAAGCGATTGCGATGAAGGGCCGACGCGGTTCAGTGCTGCGTTTGCTCCGTGCAAGAGCAAAGAGGACTGCAAGGCTGGGTGGTGCCGGCTCGCGCTGGGAAGACAGTAGCGTTCGTTGCCGTGAGCGGATCCATTGGGCCTCACGGGCCTGGGTCCCGGCCTACGCCGGGATGACGGCGCAAGAGAGACGTCCGAACTGCACTTGACCCTCAAAGACCCTCAATGCGGCCGGGCCCGCTCCACCATCGACTCCACCGCTTCGATGATCCGCTCGGACGTGTAGGGCTTGCGCACCAGTTCGCAATCGCGGAAGTCCTGCGGGATCGTGTCCTTCGAGTACGCCGAAGCGAACGCGAACGGCACGCCGGATTCGCGAAGGCGGTTCGCGAGCGGATACACCGCTTCGCCCTGCAGGTTGATGTCGAGCAGCGCGACGTCCACGTGTTCGTGGTCGGCGATGTCGAGTGCATCAGACAGCCGCGCGGCGCCCAGGACGTGGTAGCCCGCGTCGGTCAGCAGGTCTTCCAGCGCCATCGCCAGGTACGCTTCGTCTTCGACCATCAGCACATTGGGTTTCATGAACACGCCTGTCATCGCATGCCAGCGCGCATGGTGCGGCATCGGTTCGTAACGGGAGTGTCATGATTCCGTGTCGCCGCAACCTCCGCCGGCACACGGTTCAGCGTGAACTCACGCGATCGCGTCGCGTGCGCCCCGTTCAACCAGAACATCGTCGACGATCCGCGACAGCTGGCCATGGTCGATCGGCTTGCGCAGCACGGTCCGCAGCATGTTCGCCGGCAGCGACGGCTCGCGGATGCGATCGGCCAGTCCCGTGTACAGCAGCACCGGGAGATGCGGCGCGATCGGCTCCAGCGCCTGTGCGAGCTGGATGCCGGTCATGGTCGGCATCGCGTGATCGGTGATCACCAGGCGGTACTGCGCGGGCGACTCGCGAACGCGCGCCAACGCCAGTTCCGGCGTCGAGACGAAATGCGCCTCAAGACCCCAGTTCGACAGCAGTTCGCACATGAACTCGCCGACGCTGTGCTCGTCGTCCACTACCAGCACGCGTCCTTCGCGACGCGCGATGCCGAGGCGATCGGAACGGCGCCGTGACGGCGTCGTCCGCGCCGCATCTGCACACGCGGGCAACAGCACACGGAACGACGTGCCGCGTCCGGGTTCCGTATCGACGAGCAGGTGCCCGCCGTGTTCATGCACGATGCCGTGCACCGTCGCCAGGCCCATGCCGGCGCCTTTTCCGGGTGGTTTCGTCGAGAAGAACGGATCGAACATGCGCTCCAGCACCGCGGCCTCGATGCCCGGCCCGGTGTCGCCGACACTCAGTTCGACGAACTCGCCGTCCACCGGCTGCCGGCACGCGGCGCATTGCATCGCCTCCACGCGCGCGTCGCGAAGCGCGAGTCGGAGCCGACCTTCGCCCTGCATCGCATCGCACGCGTTCACACAGAGGTTCAGCAGCACCTGCCCGAGTTGCACCGGGTCGAACTGAACCGCGCACGCGTTCGCCTGCACGTCCTGTTCGACCTCGATGCCTTGGGCCAAGGTCGGGCTGAGCACCGCGAGGTTCTGCTCGATGCAGCTGGCGACGTCGATCGCCTGCGCCTGTCCCGTTCTGGCCGCGGCTGAACATCAGCATCTGCTGGATGAGGTCTCGCGCGCGCTCGCAGGATTGCAGGGCCTGGTCGAGATAGCCGGACAGTCGCGCGTCCTCGCCGTTGTCGCTGCGTTCGTGCGCGAGCGCGACGTAGCCCATGATGCTGGCGAGCAGGTTGTTGAAATCGTGCGCGATGCCGCCGGTGAGGTGGCCCAGCGCTTCCATCTTCTTCGCCTGCAGCAGCTGCGCTTCCAGCCGCCGGCGGCGTTGCTCGGCCTCGGTGCGCTCGGTGATGTCCCGCAGATAGCCGATGAACACCTTTCCGGAGGGACTGTCGTCCACGCCCACGGCGAGCTCGGCGGGAAACTCCGCGCCGTTGGCGCGCATCGCCGTGACCTCCAGGCGCTTCTTCAGGACCGGGCCTGGTCCTCCTTCGAGGTACAGCTTCAGGCCGAACTGATGCCGCTCGCGGAAACGTTCGGGAATGATGGTGTCGGCAAGCGAGCGGCCAAGCGCGTCCTTCTCGCGGATGCCGAAACAGGCTTCCGCCGCGGGGTTGAACTTCACGATCATGCCGCGCTCGTCCATCGCGATGATGCAGTCCAGCGCCGCATTGACCGTCGCGCGCAGGTGCTCGGCATTACGCTGCGCGACGTCCTCGGCGCGCTGGCGTTCGATCTCCGCCGCCGCGCGCACGGCGAAGATCTTCATCACCGATTCGATGAACTCCGGCTGCTCCAGCGGGCGGCGCGACACGATGGAGATGATCCCCAGCGGACGGCCCTGCGCATCGCTGAGCGGATAGCCGGCGTAGCTCTCCGCGCCCATCTCGATGAAATCGTCGTCCAGCGGGAACAGCGAGCCGAGTCCGGCCGGGTACATGCGGAAGCCGTGTCCCACCACGGTGTCGCAGGCGGTGTTCGCGATGGGGTAGTCGTAGTTTTCGCGCGGCTTGTCGTCGGCGACGAAGGCGAGGATGCGCATCATCGTCGGTTCGTCCTCGCGGATCTGCGCGATGAACGCGACATCGACATCGAGGATCGCCGAGAGGTAGCGCGACAGTTCCACGAACAGATCGCGGCCGTACGCGCCCGACACCGCGAGCGCCGAACTGGTGAGCGCGGTTTCCACCTGCTTGCGCCGCGTGATGTCGGTGGCGATGCCGCACACCGCGTACGGCACCTGGTCGATGTCGAGAAGTGGGAACTTCGCCGACAGGAACGTGCGGTGTTCGCCTGCGAACACGCCGCTCTCCTCGAACTCCATCGCGCGCGCTTCCAGCAGCACGAGCATGTCGTTGCGGCGCAGCGCCGCGGCCATTTCGGGCGGAAAGATGTCGCGATCGTTGTGGCCGAGCAGGGCGTCGGCGTTGCGGCCGGTCAGGCGTTCGAACTCGTGATTGACGAACAGGTAGCGGCCCGCGCGATCCTTCGCGAACACCGCGGCCGAGGTGTTGTCGAGCACCTGCTGCAGCCGCAGCTCGCTTTCGCGCAGTGCGCGTTCGCGTTCGTCGATCTGCACCGGCGTGGGGGCGCCGTCGTTCATGGCCAGGCCCTGGTGTGCGTGGGGCGAGTATAGGAGCGGGGTTCGGGCTGCGGAGGCGGTGTTACGGGGTTGAAACAAAAAGGTGTTCGCCGCGCCCTGATCTAAGCCCCTCTCCCTCCGGGAGAGGGGTTGGGGTGAGGGTCGGCGGAGTGATTACGGGGCAGGTTGTCGTGGTCTGCTTTGTGTTGAAAGCAAGAATCTAGCCTTGCGCCGCATCGTCGTTCGAGCGATACGGCTCCGTTGCCCCTCACCCCAACCCCTCTCCCGATGGGAGAGGGGCTTGAAGGCCACGCACTCTGAGAGGCAACGAACTCAAGGCACGAACATATAGCCCACGCCACGCACCGTCCGTATCGCCCGCGGATTATCCGGATCGGCTTCCACCTTCCGCCGCAAGCGCGCGATGCGGATGTCGATGGAGCGATCGAACGGCTCCCACTCGCGGTTCTTCGTCAGCGTGAGGATCGCATCGCGCGACAGCGCCTTGCCCGCGTGCTCGTGCAGCACGCGCAGCAGGTCGAATTCCATGTGCGTGACCATCACCTCGCTGCCGTCCTCGTCGTACAGCTGGTGCGAGTCGAGATCGAGCGTGCAGCGCCCGAACGGCACGCGCCGCGCGTTTTGAGGCGCCGATGCAGCGGTGGCATCGGGACGCGCCTGGATGCGGCGAAGCACGCTCTTCACGCGGGCTAGCAGTTCGCGCGGGTCGAAGGGTTTTGCGACGTAATCATCGGCGCCGATCTCCAGCCCCACGATGCGATCGATCACGTCGCCCGAGCCGGTGACCATGATGATGCCCACGTCGTAGCGTTCGCGAAGAAAGCGCGCCAGCGTCAGCCCGTCCTCGCCGGGCAGGCGGATGTCGAGCAGCACCAGGTCGGGCGCCTCGCGTTCGAGCTCGCGTCGCATGCCGGCGCCGTCGCCGGCCTGCAACGCGCGGAAACCGTGGGTGGCGAGTGCTTCCAGCAGCATCTCGCGCGTGGGCTGGTCGTCGTCGACCACCAGGACACAGGGCGTGTGGGCCATCGCGTTACCTGCCGTCGCCAAGGGGATTCGGGCGGGCATCCTGCCGCATTGCGGGCGCAGTATCCGCCCCTGTTACCAACGGTTACAAATCCATCGACACGGGACATCGGACCGTTACCGGCCGTACGTAGATTGGCCCCATGCCGGAAACGCGCCGGCGAAGAGAGGCCGAAATGACCCGTTGCCCGCTCGAACTGGACACGATGTACCTGAATCGGCAGGTTCGTGCGACGTACGAGCGTGTCGCACGCGCCCCGGCCAGCGGATTCCACTTCCACACCGGTGCCGACTACGCCGTCCGCCAGCTGCGTTACGACGCCGCCGAGCTCGCCGCGCTGCCGGCCGCCTGCACCGAACGCTTTTCGGGCGTGGGCAACCCGCTGCGCATCGGCACGATTCCTGCCGGGGCGGTGGTGCTGGACCACGCGTGCGGCGCCGGAATGGACCTGCTGCTCGCCGCGAAGGCCGCCGGCCCCGACGGCCGCGCGATCGGCGTCGACCTCACGCCCGGCATGCGCGCCAGCGCGCTGCGTGCGGCGGCGCAGTCGGGATTGCTGGATCGCATCCGCGTCTTCGAAGGCACGTTCGAGGATCTCCCGATGGACGACGCCAGCGTCGACGTCGCGATCTCCAACGGCGTGCTGAACCTCGCGCCGGACAAGCCGCGCGTCCTGTGCGAAATCGCACGCGTGCTCAAGCCTGGCGGCCGGCTGTTCCTCGCCGACGTGGTGCTTGATCGCGAACTTGCCGACGGCGTGCGCAGCAATGCGGACCTGTGGGCGTCGTGCATCGGCGGCGCGGTGACGGAAAGCTTGCTGATGGAGTTGCTACGCGACTGCGGATTGAGCGACGCGCAGGTGACCGAACGCTTCGAGTGCTTCGCCGGCACCGACATCGACCGCAAGTTCCACACGCACCTGCACGCGTACGGCGTCAACGTGCTCGCGCACAAGCGCTGACGCGACACCCCTTTCGATTCGGCCGGTTCCCCCGCCGGCCATTCGCGCCACAGGCGCACAACGGAGGCTCGTCATGTTCAAGAAATACGTGATCGAACGGAACATCCAGGGCATCGGCGCCCAGCCGATGGAAGCGCTGTGCGGCGTCGCGCTGCAGTCCAACAACGTGCTGGACGAACTCGGCACCGACATCCAGTGGCTGCATTCCTACGTCACCGCCGACAAGACCTACTGCGTGTACATGGCGCGCGACGAGGCGCTGATCCACGAACACGCCAAGCGCTCCGGCTTTCCGGCGAACTCGATCGCCGAAGTGAAGGCCGTGCTGGATCCCACCATGGCGCCTGCGTAACGCCGGCGCGAGAAGCACCTGGAGTCACGAATGAACGCTGCAACTGCCCGCACCACCGCCCCGCAATGGAATGCCGAAGTGGCGGACGCCGACAGGGCGCGCTATGCCCGCTGCATCGAAGTGTCGCGGCGCGTGCGCTGGGACATCGACCGCGACGTGATCCGCGGACGCGATTTCGATTTCGACCGCACCTTCCTGCCGGCGGGCTTGTCGCTGGTGAACCGGCTGGATTTCCTCGACAGCGATGAGCGCCGTTTCTTCAGCCAGGTGCAGGGACGCACGTATGCATGGATGTTCGGCCTGTGCGAGCGCTTCATCGGCGCGAAGATGCTGCAGACCTCGGGCCTGCACTGGCTCGGCGACCAGAAGGCGCTGGAAGCGCTGGTGCGGTTTTCCGACGAGGAGATCAAGCACCAGGAGCTGTTCCGTCGCCTCGAAGCGCTGCTGGACTCGCGCATGCCCGACGGCCATATGAAGACGGCCGAACCCAATGCAGTGGCCCAGTTCGTGCTGGCGCGTCGTAGCTGGGCGGTGCTGGCGCTGGTGTACCTGATCGAGCTGTTCGTGCAGCGCCATTACGAAGAGAGCATCGCGCCGACGCAGGAACTGTGCCCGCTGTGGACGGACGTGTTCCTGTTCCACTTCCGCGAGGAGTGCCAGCACTCGGTCATGGACGAGATCGAATGGCGTGCCGAGGACGCACGCCTGGATCACGACGAACGCGATGCCGCCATGGACGACCTGATCGCGCTGCTGGGCGCGGTGGACGACATCCTGCGCGCGCAGGCCGATGCGGACGCGGCGTACTTCGTCGCCGCATGCGGACGACCGTTCGGCATGCGCCAGCAACTGCTCGTGCTGGACGTGCTGCGGCGTGCGTATCGCTGGCAGTACATCGCCTCGGGCGCGCGGCACCCGCGCTTTCGCCAGGCGTTGGCGAAGTTGTGCACGCCGGCGCAGCGGACGCGCTTCGAGGCGGCGCTCGCGTCGATCGTGCCCGAAGACTGATTCGACAAGACACATTCCCCGATTGCTTCATGCCCCACACGGCGACCGCGAGCGGCCGCCGCCCGACAGGACTGCAACGATGAAAACGATGACCCTGATGGCCGCGCTGGCGATGGTCGCGGCGACCCATTCCATCGCCACCCGTACCGCCGCTGCGAGCGACAACACCACCACGACCGCAACCGCGATCCGCACCTTCGACCTGCCCACCGTGCGCGTGTACGCCACGGTTGAGCGCGAGCCGGATGCGATCGCGATGCAGGCCCCGCGCATCCACGACCTCCCCCCGGTGCGCGTGCATGCGGCCCGCGACGATCGCGACGTGGCCGATGTGGGCAAGCGGGCGATCGCGATGCGCACGGCGACCGCGCGCCGTGCCTCGCTGGCCATCCCGCGTGGTTCGCAGCGTCGCGGCATCGCGCCCGAGCGCGTGATGGCCTCCAGCGCCGAAGAGCGCACCGATCGCTGGATCGCACTCGGTTGCGTCGTTCGTCAGCGCCTGGGTCGCGTGTGGCCGATGCAGCAATGCAACGGCGGTTCGACATCGACCGGCGGAATGACCGGCGGGATGCGCATGTCGCTGCCGATGTCGCTGGACCGGCGACGATGAATGCATCGATCGATGCGATATCGAGAAGCCCCGCAACCGCGGGGCTTTTCGTTTGTGGTCGTCGCAATCGTGGGAATTATCTGAGTCGAAGGGGAAATCGTCGCCTTCAAGCGACGGGCGGTTCCAACCTAAAGTCGCGGCCCGCACTCGCGCAGGGCCGGCCACCGGTCGCGTCGCGGTGCAGCCAGGCCGGAGGCGCAACGCCTCGGCAACGTGGGCCGGGCGGCGGACGACCGAAGGATCGGCACGTCATCGCGGCTTTCAGTAAATCCCCCCAAGAGAAGTACCCATGACTCAATTCGAAGCACGCTACGAAGCCGGCACGCTGTCGGCATCGCAAAAGGCCCTGCGCGTCCTCAAGCCGACCGTCCTCGCCGTCGCGATGGGCTGCGTCGGCAGCGCGTGGGCCGCCGACGGCGGTGTCGTCGTCAACGGCACCGGCCGCATCGCCACGCAGGGCGCCACCACCACCGTCACCCAGTCGACCGACAAGATGGTCGTCAACTGGAACAACTTCGACATCGCGCAGGGCCAGACGGTCAACTTCGCGCAGCCGAACGCGTCGTCGGCCGTGCTGAACCGCGTCGTCGGCCCGGTGAAGGCCACCGACATCCAGGGCACGCTGAACGCCAACGGCCGCGTGTACGTCGTCAACCCGGCCGGCGTGATGTTCGGCCAGAACGCCGTCGTCAACGCCGACAGCGTCGTTGCTTCGACGCTGGACATCGGCGCACAGCAGTTCATGGCCGGCGGCCGCACCGCGGGCAACCAGAAGCTGCTCGACCTGACGGCCGGGAGCACCAAGGGTTCGGTCGTCAACCAGGGCCGCATCAACGCCCGCCAGGTCGCGCTGCTCGGCGGCCAGGTGCTGAACAAGGGCCAGATCAACGCCACGGGTGACGTGACGCTCGGCTCGGCCCAGACGGCAACGCTGTCGCTCGACAACTCCGGTTTCTCGGTCGCCTTGGGCGCACCGGAACTGAACGCGCTGGTCGACAACGGCGGCATGATCGTGGCGAAGGGCGGCAACGTGCGCCTGACCGCCGCCGCCACCGGCGACGCGCTGCGCAACGCCGTGCGCAACACCGGCACGATCGAAGCACGTCGCGCCACCACCGGTGCGGGCGGTTCGATCGAACTGCGTTCCGACGCCGACGGCCAGATCTCCTTCGGCGGCAAGCTGACGGCGGACGACCGCATCAACATCGAAGCCCGTCCGGGCACGGCGACCAGCAAGGGCCGCACGATCGTCGTCGAGCCGCTGGCGCAGCTGCAGGCGTCGGACATCGCGATCAACGCCGTGGGCAGCACGCTGACCACCAACGGCAGCTATACCGCCAACACCGTCACGCTGGCCGGCGACAACGTCGTCGTCAATGCGCCGGTCGTGTCGGCACGCGACGTGAACGTGTACGGCGCCAACAGCGTCACGCAGAAGGCGAACATCACCGGCACCGGCCGCGTGTCGATCAACGGCAACACCATCGATCAGGCCGCCGGCGTGACCACGCGCGGTGGCGCGATCGAACTGCTGTCGAACACGACCACCGGTTCGGTCAAGGCCGCCACGCTGGACGGCGAGCAGGTCCGCATCGCCGGCAAGACCGTCGCGCTGAACGAAGACGTGAAGGGCAAGTACGGCATCGACGTCGCCGCCGGTCGCGGTGGCAACATCGCGGCGGCGAAGTCGCTGACCTCCGACGCCGGCAGCGTGAACCTCGACGCGGTGGGCGCAAAGGTCGTCACGCGCGGCGCGGTCAACGGCCAGCAGGTCCGCATGAACGCCGACGCGGTGGAAATCTACGCACCGGTTACCGGCAAGGGCGACGTCGTCCTGTCGGGCAACGTCACCGGCGTGTGGCAGGCCGCCAACGTCACCAGCACGCAGGGCAATGTGATGGAAACCGGCGGCGCGCTGTACCACGCCGCCGGCGTTACCACGACGGCCGCGCGCAACGCGGAATTCCGCGCTCCGGCGCGTGGCGTGCCGCTGGCGTTCAACCTGGGCGACATCAAGGCGTCGCAGGTCGTGGTGGATAACGCCGCGGGCAGCGTGAACCTCAACGGTGCGATCTCGGCCGATGCCGGCGTGCAGGTGAATGTCGGCAACGGCAGCCTGACGACCGCCAAGGCCATCGACGCGAAGTACGGCTCGGTGAACCTGGCCGCCACGACCGTCACCACCAACGGTGCGATCAACGCCGCAAGCGACGTCAACGTCAGCGGCACGACGATCAAGTCGGGCGTCATCACCGCCGGCAACCAGATCGCGCTGAACGGCAGCGACGTCACCCTCGGTGGCAAGCTGACCGCACGTCGCGTGTTCGTTCCGGCGAATGCGAAGAACACCGCCGGCTACATCATTGCGACGGATGCACAGCCACAGCCGCAGCCGCAGCCGCAGCCGCAGCCGCAGCCGCAGCCGCAGCCGGAACCCCAGCCGCAGCCGGAACCCCAGCCGCAGCCGACCCAGCCGATCTACCCGGCTCCGGAGCAGCAGGTGCCGCAGCCGTCGCAGCACACCGAGCGCCTCATCCCGATGAGCCAGGCGCAGGCCGAAGGCATCAACCAGTTCTCCGTGGTGTGGGTCGATGGCCGTCCCATGGCGCTGGTGATCCAGTAAGACGGGCGGGCGGTGGTTTCGGCCACCGCCCCTTCCTGTCGTGACGTGAACCAAGCGGGAGGAAGGTGCGAGGGCGCCTTCCTCCTTCTTGCGTAATGACGCTTCCGCGTTTCTTGCGTGGTCTCGATCGCGCTAAACGCTTTCCTTTCCAGATTCCAGATGCGCGGCGATGACGCCGTGCGTCGAAAACCCGTGCCGTGAATTCCTTTCCCCGTACCACGCTCCGCCGCCTGTCCATCGCGACCGCGTTCGTTCTCTCGCCGCTCGCCCACGCAGCCGAAGGCGGCATCACGTCCGGCGGACTGCTGCGACAGACGCCCGAGCTTTCACATGCCTTGCAGCCGACCGGTCCTGCAACGGCGCAGAACGATTCCACTTCGTCCTCCGAGGCGCCCGGCGAGGGCGACGAACTGCGTTTCCCGATCAATGACTTCGTTTTTGACGGCGAGTTGTCGCCCGAAGAGCGCACGCGCGTCGAGGCCTTCATCGCGCCGCTCCGCGGTCGGCAGATGACCTTGTCCGCATTGCAGATCGTGCGGGGCGAATTGACCGAACTGCTCTACCACGACGGCGAATCGCTCGTGCGCGTGACGCTGCCGCAGCAGACGATCGAGGGCGGCGTCGTGCGCTTCGAGATCGTGCGCGGCCACATCGAGCGCATCGAGGTCAGCAACGCGTCCGACGTCGCGACCGACCGCATCGAACGCATCCTGCGGGGCGGCAGCATTGCCGATCCGAAGCTGCGTGACATCGACGCGCGCATGCGCCTGCTGCGCGCATTGCCGGGCGTCGGCGCGGTGGACGCCACGCTCTCGCCCGGCAAGTACGCCGGCGGAACGATCGTGACCGTGAGTGTCGCGCCCGGCGCCGGTCTGTATGGCGCGATCACCGCCGACAACGCCGGCTCGATCGAAGCGGGCGAACGCCGCATCGGGCTCGTTGGGGGCATCAACAACCCGTTCGGTCGTGGTGACCGCCTCGAAGCGATGGTGTACGTCACGCCCACCGCATTGCAGACGCATGCGTCAGAAGGCGGGCAGACGCGCCTGGCGCGCGTGTCGTATGACGCGCCCGTTGGCGATGGCGCGACGCGTGTCGGCGCCGCGGTGTCGCATGTCGCGTACCGGCTTGGTGGCGCGTTCGACGGACTCGGCAAGGGTTCGGCCGACGTCGCCTGCGTGTACGCGAGTCGCCCCGTGTGGCGCACGCGCGACGCGAGCCTGGATGTCAGCGCGTCGATCGACCGCAAGCAGCTGCGCGACGACCGCTTCGACGGCCTGCTCGAAAGCCGCCGCGACAGCAACGTCGCCAGCGTGCGCGCCGACGGATCGGGCGTTGCGGGGCAGGGACGTTGGCGGCGCTGGTATCGCTATGGTCTCGGCGTGTCCTACGGCGCGATGGACCTTACCGATCTGGACCGCACCAGCGGCGACGACGCCACGCGCAAACATGCGACGTTCGTGAAAGCCGAGCCCGTCGCGAGCATCGCCGTCGCGCCGGTGTCGAGCCTGCAACTCAGCGCGCAGGTGCGGGGCCAGTGGGCGAGCCGCAGCCTCGACGGCTCGGAGCGGATGAGCCTCGGCGGCCCCGGCGCCGTGCGCGCCTACGACCTCAGCGCCGCGGCGGTCGACGAGGGCGCCGTGGTATCGCTGGAAGCCAGCCACGATTTCATCATCCCCAACACCCGCATCAGCGCCTTCTACGACGGCGCGGCCGGTCGCTATCGTTCGGCGATGGGGTACCCCTCGCGTTCAACGAACCTGCAAGGCGCCGGCATCGGCGTGAACTGGAACTGGAAGGGCGTGCAGGGGCAAGTGAGCGTCGCGCGTGCGATCGGAGGTGCGGACGAAAAGCCGAAGGACGATCAGGTGTGGGTGACGGTGGGGAAGTCGTTCTGAGCCCGGCCATCCTACGGAGCGCGATGCAACGGACAGCGCAGCTTTTCGCCCCTCTCCCGACGGGAGAGGGGTCGGGGTGAGGGGCAACGAAGCGGACGCGGTGGTCAATCGTTGCGGTACAGCGCTGCGCTGGTGCTTCGATCAGCGCGAATGTGGCTTCGAAATCAGAATGGATTCCAGCGTTCGCTGGAGTGACGGTGAGGTGGTTTGCACTCGCCGGGTGCCCCAACGCTACGGGCCTGGGCCCCGGCTTTCGCCGGGATGACGGTTCTCTTTAGCGCCCTGGTCCGACCCTCGCATCACGCCGTGCCGCCGTCATTCCCGCGAAGGCGGGAATCCATCCATCCGCCGCTGCACACCTTCCGGAAAGCGCGATGTGTCGGAAGCATGGGTCCCCGCCTTCCCGGGGATGACAGCAGCAGAGCAAAGGCGCTGCTTACGCCCGACGCTGCGTTTCCCACCCGGCCATCGAATGACGATATCGCGCAACGCACGATCCAGTTCGTCGCACAGGTCTTAGAGGATCTGGAGCTTCGGGTGACAGATCGAGCTCGACGGCGTTGTGATGGATACGCGCGGACGTAAGGCGGAAGAGCAGGGCGGGCCGATCACGCAAACCGCATCAATGCGACGAAGTCGCGAACGGTAGCTGCGTCTCACATTTTCAATAACGTCGCTCGTGGAGCCCGGACACCTCACCCCGCGACAAACATCGCTTGACACGTCTCGACCGCATAGAGGCCGATCAGCGTGAAATCCCGCCGCAAACAGAGCCGAACCACGCTTGCCGCGTGCATTCGCCAAATATCGCCATTCGATGCGGCGCAAACGGTGCAGCCGAACGCCATTCCGGCCCTGTGAGTCCCCGGTTTCCTGAACTTTTGACCAGTTTTTCGCTGAGAGTTGTCTGAGGAAGAACGCCTCGATCCGCGCAGAAGCGGCTCGCGCTTATCCGGTGCTCAAACCCTCAGATTTATCCAATAGGACCACTGCCTGCCGACGACGAGGATGCGCACCCGTCTGGGCGCTCTTGCCCGGCGTCTTTGTTTTCTTCCTTTCTCGTCAAACAGGTGTGTGTCAAATGAACAAGATTTATCGGGTGGTATGGAACGCGGAGACCGGCCAGTGGGTCGTGGCTTCGGAAATGGCCAAGGGCCGCAAGAAGTCGTCGAGTGCCCGCGCAACCCTGCTGGTCTCGGCTGTGGTGAGTGGTGCGATGGGCGTCGCCGCGCCTGCATTCGCGGGTTCCCTTGACGGAGGCAACGTGAATGGCCAGCCCGATGCCGTGGCCTATGGCCCTGGCGCGTCCACACTTGGCCAGGGTGCCACCGCAATCGGCATGAACGCCTACGCCGAACAGACAGATGCCACAGCGCTGGGCAAGCAGAGTTCGGCGATTGGCATCAACTCCACGGCTCTGGGTAACCAGGTGACGACGCGCGGAAATCGCAGCATCGCCATCGAAGGCAACGATGCCCCGTTCCTGGCGATCGACGCGGCCTCCACGAACGCTATCGCCATCGGTTATCAGGGCCTCATCTCCAGCTCGGTGAACGCCATTGCGCTGGGTTCTGATGCTTCGGTAAAGAGCGGCGCGGATTCCATCGCCATCGGCAAGAAGGCTGCCGTCACGGCTGCCAACGCCGTTTCGCTGGGTGGGAGCAGTTCAGCGACAGTCGCCAGCGGCGTGGCGCTGGGCGACAGCGCGGTCGCCGACCGCGCCTCGGGCACCGGCGGCAGCACGAAGGGCGCGGTTTCGGTAGGTAGCGGCGGTACGGGTATTGCGACCGACACGCGCCAGATCATCAGCGTCGCACGCGGTACGCAGGACACCGACGCGGTGAACGTCAGCCAGCTCAAGGGCGTGACCACGGCGCTGGGTGGTGGCGCGGCTGTGAATGCCGATGGCACGATCAAGGCGCCGACGTACACCGTCAATGGCAATACCTACAACACCGTCGGCGATGCCATCGGCAACATCTCCAACGGCGGTGGCATCAAGTACTTCCACGTCAACTCGACGCTGAGCGATTCGTCTGCAGGTGGTACGGATTCCACGGCCATCGGCCCGGAAGCGACCGTCGACGCCGCCGCTACCGGGGGTGTCGCGCTTGGTCGCAGCTCCTCGGTCACCGCTGATGCCGTGGGTGGCGCCGCCATCGGGTCGGGGGCCACGGCCAGAGCCGACGGCGCGATTGCTTTCGGCCGCGATGCGGCTGCCAGCGTGTCCAGCGGCGTTGCGTTGGGCAACGGCTCGAAGGCCAACCGCGCTTCGGGGATCGGCGGCAGCACCAAGGGCGCGGTCTCGGTGGGCAGCGGCGGCGCAGACGCCGCGACCGACACGCGCCAGATCATCAGCGTCGCACGCGGTACGCAGGACACCGACGCGGTGAACGTCAGCCAGCTCAAGGGCGTCACCACGGCCCTCGGCGGCGGCGCTGCCGTGAATGCGGACGGCAGCGTCAAGCAGCCGAGCTACACCATCAATGGCACGACGTACGACAACGTTGGATCGGCCCTGACCGCGGCAGCCGCCTCGGGCGGCGGCGAAACCAAATACTTTCACGTCAACTCCACCCTGAACGATTCGTCGGCGGGTGGTACCGATTCGACGGCCATCGGTCCTGAAGCCAACGTCAACGCGGCAGCTGGTGGTGGCATCGCGATCGGTCGCAGCGCTTCGATCACCGCCAATGCCACCTATGGTGGCGTGGCGATTGCGTCGGGTGCGAAGTCCGACGCCAACGACGCGCTCGCGTTCGGCCGCGATTCGACGGCCAACGTGGCCGACAGCGTGGCGCTGGGCCATGGCGCCATCGCTGACCGCGCTTCGGGCACCGGCGGCAGCACCAAGGGTGCGGTCTCGGTGGGCAGCGGTGGCGCGGGCGTCGCGACCGACACGCGTCAGGTCATCAGCGTTGCACGCGGTACGCAGAACACCGACGCGGTGAACCTGAGCCAGCTCAAGGGCGTGACGACAGCGCTGGGCGGCGGTACGGCGGTCAACGCCGACGGCACGATCAAGGCGCCTACCTACACGATCCAGGGTACGACGGCCAACGATGTGGGCACGGCGCTGAGCAAGCTCGACACGGCGACCACCAAGAACGCCGGCGACATCACCAACCTCAACACCACCGTCAACAACATCACCAACGGCGGTGGCATCAAGTATTTCCACGCAAACTCCACGCTGGCCGATTCGGCCGCAACGGGTGCCAATTCCATCGCCGTTGGTCCGGCGGCAACCGCCAAGAGCAGCAACGGTGTCGCCATCGGTAACGCCGCCAACGCAAACGACGGTTCGACCATTTCGATCGGTGGGTCCAGCGAAGCGAAGGGCTCGTGGTCCGTCGCGCTGGGTACCAGCGCCAAGACCACGCTGGACAACTCGGTGGCGCTGGGCAGCAACAGCTCGGTGACCGTGGCCGGTGGCGTTGCCCTGGGCGACAGCACCGTGGCCGACCGCGCGTCGGGCATCGGCGGAAGCACCAAGGCTGCAGTGTCGGTGGGTAGCGGTGGCGCCGGCGTGGCGACCACGACGCGCCAGATCATCAGCGTGGCGCGCGGTACGCAGGACACCGACGCGGTGAACCTGAGCCAGCTCAAGAGCGTGGTGACTGACCTGGGCGGCGGCGCGGCCGTGAACGCCGACGGCACGATCAAGGCGCCGACGTACGACGTCAACGGCACCAACTACACCAATGCCGGCGGCGCGATCGACGCACTCGATACCCGCATCGACGGCGTGGCCGCCAACCCGCTCAAGTTCACCGGCAATGACGCGACGGCCGGAGTGGTCAGCCGCAAGCTCGGCGACACGCTGGCGATCAAGGGTCTAGCCACCACGGCCGGCACCTTCTCGGGCAACAACATCAAGACGGTGACCGACCCGACCAACGGCGGCATCTCGATCCAGATGGCCGATGCGCCGAAGTTCGGCAACATCACCGTGAACGACAGCGGCAAGATCAGTGGCGTTGCCGCTGGTACGGCCGCGACGGACGTGGTCAACAAGGGCCAGTTGGACGCGGCCGTCATCCAGGCCGGTGCGGGCTGGAAGATCAAGGCCAACGCCGGCACGGAAGGCACGATCAAGGGTGGCGACACGCTGGCCGTGGTCGATGGCACCAACACCAAGGTCGCGTTCGATTCGACGAAGAACGAACTGAAGGTTTCGGTGGCCGACGCCCCGACGTTCTCCGGCATGGTCACTGCCAACGGCGGCCTGACGGTCGGCGCGGGCAAAACGATCGACATGGGCGGCAACAAGATCACCAAGGTCGCGGCCGGCACGGCCGACACCGACGCGGTGAACGTGAGCCAGCTCAAGGGCATCACCACCGCCATGGGCGGCGGCGCTGCGGTCGCCAGCGACGGCACGATCACCAAGCCGAGCTACGACGTAAACGGCACCAAGTACGACAACGTCGGCGGTGCGGTCGACGCGCTGGATACCCGCATCGATGGCGTGAACAGCACGGTGACCAACATCACCAACGGCGGCGGCATCAAGTATTTCCACGCAAACTCCACGCTGGCCGATTCGGCCGCAACGGGTGCGAACTCCATCGCCGTTGGTCCGGCGGCAACCGCCAAGAGCAGCAACGGTGTCGCCATCGGTAACGCCGCCAACGCAAACGACGGTTCGACCATCTCGATCGGTGGGTCCAGCGAAGCGAAGGGTTCGTGGTCCGTCACGCTGGGCACCAGCGCGAAGACCGCGCTGGACAACTCGGTGGCACTGGGCAGCAACAGCTCGGTGACCGTGGCCGGTGGCGTCGCCCTGGGCGACAGCACCGTGGCCGACCGCGCTTCGGGCATCGGCGGCAGCACCAAGGCTGCGGTTTCGGTGGGCAGCGGCGGCGCCGGCGTGGCGACCACGACGCGCCAGATCATCAGCGTCGCGCGTGGTACGCAGGACACCGACGCGGTGAACCTGAGCCAGCTCAAGAGCGTGGTGACGGACCTCGGCGGCGGCGCAGCCGTGAACGCTGACGGCACCGTCAAGGCGCCGAGCTACGACGTGGGCAGCACCACCGGCATCACGACGGTGGGCGGCGCCATCAACGCGTTGGACGATCGCATCGACGGCGTCGCCGCGAATCCGCTGAAGTTCTCCGGCAACAGCGGCACGGATGTATCGCGCAAGCTCGGCGACACGCTGGCGATCAAGGGTCTGGCCACCACGGCCGGCACCTTCTCGGGCAACAACATCAAGACGGTGACCGACCCGACCAACGGCGGCATCTCGATCCAGATGGCCGATGCGCCGAAGTTCGGCAATGTCACCATCAACGACAGCGGCAAGATCAGCGGGGTTGCCGCCGGTACGGCCGCGACGGACGTCGTCAACAAGGGACAGCTGGACGCGGCCGTCATCCAGGCCGGTGCGGGCTGGAAGCTGAAGGCTAACGCCGGTACCGAAGGCACGATCAAGGGCGGCGACACGCTGGCCGTGGTCGATGGCACCAACACCAAGGTCGCGTTCGATTCGACGAAGAACGAACTGAAGGTTTCGGTGGCCGACGCCCCGACGTTCTCCGGCATGGTCACTGCCAACGGCGGCCTGACGGTCGGCGCGGGCAAGACGGTCGACATGGGCGCCAACAAGGTCACCAACCTCGCGGCCGGCACGGCGAACACCGACGCGGTTAACTTCGGCCAGCTCAAGGCCTCGGAGCAGTCCGTGGCCAATGCGCTGGGCGGCGGTTCGGCGGTCAACACCGACGGCACGATCACCAAGCCGGCCTATTCGGTCGACGGCAAGACGGTGAACGGTGTTGATGGCGCGATCACCGCGCTCGACAGCGGCGTGAAGGCGGCGAAGGACGGCATCAACGGCCTTGACGGCAAGATCGCCGATCTGGGCGACAAGGGCCTGACGTTCTCCGACACGGCCGGCACGAAGGTGCAGCGCAAGCTCGGCGAAACGCTGAAGATTTCGGGCGTGGGCACCACGGCCGGCACGTTCTCGGGCAACAACATCAAGACCGTTGCCGATGCGACCACCGGTGAAATCAAGATCCAGATGGCCGACGCGCCGAAGTTCGGCAACATCACCGTCAACGACAGCGGCAAGATCAGCGGCCTGACCGACGGTACGGCTGCCACCGACGCCGTGACGAAGGGCCAGATGGACACCGCCGTCGCCGGCGCCGGCAAGTGGAAGCTGACGGCCAATGGCGCCACCGCGAAGACGATCACCTCGTCCGACACGGTCAACCTGGTCGATGGCAAGAACACCAAGGCCTCGTTCGACAGCACGACGAACCAGTTGAAGGTCGACGTCGTCGACGCGCCGACGTTCTCCGGCATGGTCACCGCCAATGGCGGCCTGACGGTCGGCGCCGGCAAGACGGTCGACATGGGCGGCAACAAGATCACCAACGTCGCGGCCGGTACGGCGAACACCGACGCGGTTAACTTGGGCCAGCTCAAGGCCTCGGAGCAGTCCGTGGCCAATGCGCTGGGCGGCGGTTCGGCGGTCAACACCGACGGCACGATCACCAAGCCGGCCTATTCGGTCGACGGCAAGACGGTGAACGGCGTTGATGGCGCGATCACCGCGCTCGACAGCGGCGTGAAGGCGGCCAAGGACGGCATCAACGGCCTTGACGGCAAGATCACCGACCTGGGCGACAAGGGCCTGACGTTCTCCGACACGGCCGGCACGAAGGTGCAGCGCAAGCTCGGCGAAACGCTGAAGATTTCGGGCGTGGGCACCACGGCCGGTACGTTCTCGGGCAACAACATCAAGACCGTTGCTGACGCGACCACCGGCGAAATCAAGATCCAGATGGCCGACTCCCCGCAATTCGGGAACATCGTCATCAACAAGGGCGGCAACGGCGCCATCGACATGGGCGGCGGCAAGATCACCAACCTGACCGACGGCACGGCTGCCACCGATGCGGTGACGAAGAAGCAACTGGACGACGCGGTGATCAGCGCGGGCGCGGGCTGGAAGATCAAGGCCAATACCGGCACGGCTGGCACCATCAAGGGCGGCGACACGCTGGCCGTGGTCGATGGCGCCAACACCAAGGTAGCCTTCGACTCGACCAAGAACGAGCTGAAGGTCTCGGTCGTGGATTCGCCGAAGTTCGGCGACATCACGATCAACGACAACGGCAAGATCACCGGCCTGGAAAACGGCACCGCCGCCGGCGACGCCGCCACGGCCGGCCAGCTGAAGGAACTCGCCGACGTCATCGGTGGCGGCACGAAGGTCGACCCGACCACGGGCGAGATCATCAAGCCTTCCTTCGACATGGCCGACGGCACGAAGGCCGACACGGTGGCAGGCGCCATCGATAACCTCGATCAGCGCGCCAAGGACGCGAAGGACGGGATCGACGGCATCAACGGCAAGATCGAAACCATCACCGGCGACATGGCCGACGTGGTCAAGTACGACTCGGCCGACCACAAGAAGGTGACCTTCGGTACGGCCGGCACGCCGGTCGTCCTGGATAACGTTGCGAGCGGCAAGATCGCGAAGGACTCCAAGGAAGCCATCAACGGTGGCCAGATGTTCGACGTGACGAAGTCCGTGGCCGACGCCATCGGCGGTGGCGCGACGGTCGATCCGGCCACCGGCAAGGTGACCGAGCCGACCTTCACCATCACCGACAAGGATGGCAAGGAGCACGACTCGCACACCGTCGCCGACGGCTTCAGCACGCTCGACGGCCGCATGGACGGAATCGATGGCCGCGTGACGATCGTCGAAGGCAACGTCACCAACATCATGAACGGTGCGGGCATCAAGTACTTCCACACCAACTCGACGCTGGCCGATTCGCAGGCGAAGGGCGTGGACTCGGTGGCCATCGGCGGCAACGCCATCGCCAACGCTAAGAACTCGGTGGCCTTGGGCTCCAACTCGACGACCGATCGTGAAAACACGGTGTCGGTGGGCAAGGCCGGCGCCGAACGTCAGGTCGTCAACGTGAAGGCCGGCGTGCAGCAGACCGACGCGGTTAACGTATCGCAGTTGAAGGGCATCGCCGATGTCATCGGCGGCGGCACGGCGATCGACCCGACCACGGGCGCGATCACCCCGCCGAAGTTCGACGTGACCGACAAGGAGGGCAACGTCGTTCCGGCGACGAGCGTGGTCGACGCGATCACCAAGGTCGATGGCCACGTCGTCAACGTCGACAAGCGCGTCACCAACATCGAAGGCGACGTCACCAACATCATCGACGGCAAGGCCGGCCTGGTTCAGCAGGACGAGACGAGCCGCGAGATCACGGTGGGCAAGGACACCGACGGCACCGTCGTGAACTTCACCAACAAGGACGGCGAAGCGCGCGTCCTGGACGGTGTGGCGAATGGCGAGATCAAGGAAGGCGGCATGCAGGCCATCAACGGTGGCCAGGCGTACGACATCGCCAATTCGGTGACCGAAGCGCTGGGCGGTGGTTCCGTGGTGAATCCGGACGGCACCATCTCGAAGCCGCAGTACGACGTCACCAACGCCGACGGCACGACGGAGAAGGTCGACGGCGTCGAAGGCGCCATCACCAACCTCGACCAGCGCACGTACGACAACACCACCAACATCACCAACCTGACCCAGCAGATCAACGAGGGTTCGGTCGGCCTGGTGCAGTACGACGATGCGACCGGCACCGTCACCGTGGCGGCCGGAAAGGGCGGCACGATGGTTGACTTCGCCAACGTCGACGGCGAAGCCCGTCAGCTGAAGAACGTCGCCGCCGGTGCCGAAGACACCGACGCGGTCAACGTCAAGCAGCTGAAGGACATCCTCGGCGGCACGGACACGCAGGACGAGAACGGCAACTACGTCGGCCCGACCTACAACGTGACCAACGTTGATGGCACCACGCACAACTCCACGACGGTTGGCGACGCCCTTACCACCATCGACAGCCGCGTGACCAACGTCTACAACCAACTCAACGAAGGCACCGTGGGCCTGGTCCAGCAGGCGGCCGCGGGCGAGAAGCTCACGGTCGGCAAGGACACCGATGGCACCGAGGTGAACTTCACCGGCACGGCGGGCGACCGCAAGCTGACCGGCGTCGAGAACGGCGAGGTCTCCGACAAGAGCCACGACGCGGTGAACGGCAGCCAGCTGTACACGGTGGCGCAGTCGGTGGCCGATGCCATGGGCGGCGGTTCGACGGTCAACGAAGACGGCTCGGTGACCACGCCGGTCTACAACGTCACCAACGTCGATGGCACGACCACGACGGTCAACGGTGTCGAAGGCGCCGTGAACAACCTCGACCAGCGCACCTACAGCAACACCACGCAGATCCAGAACATCACGAACCAGATCAACGGTTCGGGCATCGGCATGGTGCAGCAGGCGGCCCCGGGCGCCGACCTGACTGTCGGCAAGGGTACGGACGGCAAGGCGGTGAACTTCACCGGCACCGACGGCGACCGCGTGCTGACGGGCGTTGCGGCCGGTTCGGCCGACAACGATGCCGTCAACATCAAGCAGCTGAAGGACGCGGGCGTCATCAACAAGGACGGCAGCGCCAATGCCGTGGTGACCTACGACAACGCCGAGAAGACCAGCATCACCATGGGTGGTGAGGGCGCTTCGACGCCGGTGGCGATCCACAACGTCGCCGACGGCGTGGCCGACCACGATGCGGTCAACATCAGCCAGCTGAACCAGCGCCTGCAGAGCAACAACACGGAAGTGCTCAATCAGGCCAACAGCTACACCGACCAGCGCATCAACGACGTGTGGCAGGACCTCGGCGACGAGATCAACCAGGTCAACCGCCAGGCCAACCGCGGTATCGCGGCGGCATCGGCCCTGGTCAACGTGACGCCGTACCTGCCGGGCAAGACTGCGGTCAACGCGGGTGTCGCGTCCTACCGTGGCGAAGCCGCGCTGGGCGTGGGTGTGTCGCGCTGGAGCGACAACGGCCGCGTGAACTTCAACGCGGGCGTGTCCGCGGCGAAGGGCGACGAGCCGGTGTTCCGCGTCGGCGTCGGCTACGTCTTCTGACGAGAGCGGAGGGGAAAGGACGTTGCGGGACTTCGTGCCCGCAGCGTCCCGACCGCTCGTCCGTCATCCATTCCATCCCGCGGCTCCGGCTGCGAGGCAGAGGTTCCAACGATGTTCAATTACAAACGAATGCCGGGGTTCGCCCTGGCGCTGGCCGCGGCTGCGACGTTGTCCGCCTGCGGCTCCACGCACCTGAGCAGGATCGACGACGGCCAGACGCAGCAGCCCGTGTGGCCTGCGGTCGAGAAGGCGCGTCCGATCGTCGAGTCCACGGTGTTCCCGCAGGTCGAAGCGCTTCGCAAGATCGACGTGGGTACGCCCAAGCTCGAGGTGTACCGCCTGATCGGCCATCCGATGTACCGCGAGGGCATCGCCGGCGTGCACGAGTGGGACTACGTGTTCAAGTTCCCGCTCGCCGAGCAGCCCGGCCAGTACATGACATGCCAGTACAAGGTGCTGTTCGACGACCGGATGCTGGCCCGCCAGACGTTCTGGAATCCGGCCGGTTGCGCGGGTGTCGTCGGCCCGGTGCAGGCGGTGCAGCCGGCGCAGCCGGATGCTCCGGCGCGCGTGGTCGCGGCGACCGAAGTGTCGGCGGATTTCCTGTTCGACTTCGACAGCGGAACGCTCGCCCCGGGCGCGACGCAGGCCATCGACAGCAAGGTCATGGAAGTGCTCGACAAGGCCGAACGCGTGGAAGCGTTGCGCGTGATCGGCTTCACCGACCGCCTCGGTAGCGAGGCCTACAACCAGCAGCTTTCGCTGAAGCGCGCGGAAGCGGTGAAGGCGTACCTCGTGTCGCGCGGCGTGCCGGGCGAGGCGATCCTCACGTCCGGCCGTGGTGCAGCCGAGCCGGTCGTGAACTGCCCGGGTGCGAAGAGCCCGTCGGTGGTCGCGTGCCTCAAGCCGAATCGTCGTGTTCGCATCGAGGTGGTGGCGCGCTGAGTAGCACCTGTGAGGCCGACGCTTGCTGCGTTGGCGTCGCGAATTCTCGTCGTGAGTGGAAGACGCCCCGTCATGCGGGGCGTTTTCTTTTCTGGATGCCGTTGAAGGAAGGGCACGGCGGATTCCAGCTTTCGTTGGAAGGACGGTTGGCTTGTTTCGACGCGGTGTTGTTCGCCGACAGGGGGGGGTGCCCATGCGTTGCGGGCCTGGGTCCCGGCTTTCGCCGGGATGACGAACTACAGCATTTGCCGGATGTCGGGGGAGAGCATCGCTTAAGCCCCTCTCCCGGCGGGAGAGGGGTTGGGGTGAGGGGCGGTGCGTGCGGTGCGCTCGCCTTCGCGGTGCGCTAATGCTCCGCGCTTTAGGCAGTCGCGCGTCGAGGCAACAGCAAGATGGATTCCAGCTTTCGCTGGAATGACGGTGGGGTGGTTCGTCGGCGACAGCGTGCCCATGGGATACGGGCCTGGGTCCCGGCTTTCGCCGGGATGACGGCTTCGGAGGCACGTTTCCCGCTCTTCCTAATACCGAATCCCGAATCGATCAGCAATCAGCAATCCCAAATCACCAATCACGAATCACGAATCACGAATCACGAATCACGAATCACGAATCACGAATCACACGAGTCACGACCCCCAAAAGCAGAACGCCCCGCACGAAGCGGGGCGTCTGCATCAAGGCGAAGTCTCGACGTAAAGAAACGCCTTACGCCTCGACCTCGTCATCCTTGTACGCATCGACCGGGATGCACGCGCACATGACGTTCTTGTCGCCGTAGACGTTGTCCACGCGCGCGACCGGCGGCCAGTACTTCTGCAGGCGCAGGCTCGGCAGCGGGAACGCGGCCAGCTCGCGCGGGTACGCGTGCGTCCACTCGCTCGCCGACACGGCGGTCGCGGTGTGCGGCGCGTTCTTGAGCGGGTTGTCCTCGCGATCGAGCTTGCCTTCTTCCACAGCGCGGATCTCGTCGCGGATCTGGATCATCGCGTCGATGAAGCGGTCGAGTTCATGCAGCGACTCGGACTCGGTCGGCTCGACCATCAGCGTCCCGGCGACCGGGAAGCTTAGCGTCGGCGCGTGGAAGCCGAAGTCGATCAGGCGCTTGGCGACGTCCTCGGCCGATACGCCGGTCGAATCCTTCAGTGGGCGCAGGTCGAGGATGCACTCGTGCGCGACCAGGTCGTTGCGGCCGGTGTAGAGCGTCTCGTAGTGCGGGGCGAGTCGGCGGGCGATGTAGTTCGCGTTGAGCAGCGCGACCTGCGTCGCACGGCGCAGGCCGGCGGCGCCCATCATCGTCACGTACATCCAGCTGATCGGCAGGATCGAGGCCGAACCGAAGCTCGCCGCCGACACCATGCCCACGTCGCCGTTGCCGACGCCGTCCGTCTTCACGCCATCGGCGTTGAGCGCACCGGGCAGGAACGGCGCCAGGTGCGACTTCACCGCGCACGGGCCAACGCCCGGGCCGCCGCCGCCGTGCGGGATGCAGAAGGTCTTGTGCAGGTTGAGGTGCGAAACGTCCGAACCCCACTTGCCCGGCTTGGCGACGCCGACGAGGGCATTCATGTTGGCGCCGTCGGTGTACACCTGGCCGCCGTGCTTGTGGATGATCTCGCAGATCTCGACGACCTCTTCCTCGAACACGCCGTGCGTGGACGGGTAGGTCATCATGATCGCGGCCAGGCGATCGCTGTACTTCTCGGCGTTGCGGCGGATGTCCTCGACATCGACGTTGCCGTTGCCGTCGGTCTTGGTCACCACGACCTGCATGCCGCACATCTGTGCGGAGGCCGGGTTGGTGCCGTGCGCCGAATCCGGGATCAGGCAGATGTCGCGATGCGCTTCGCCGCGCGAGCGGTGGTAGGCGCGAATCGCCAGGAGGCCGGCGTATTCGCCCTGCGCGCCGGAGTTCGGCTGCAGGCTGACGGCGTCGTAGCCGGTGCATTCGACCAGCATCGCTTCCAGTTCGCCGATGAGCCGCTGGTAGCCGGCGGCCTGCGCGCCCGGGGCGAGCGGATGCAGGTTGCCGAACTCCGGCCACGTCACCGGGATCATCTCGGCCGTGGCGTTGAGCTTCATCGTGCACGAACCCAGCGGGATCATCGTGCGATCCATCGCCAGGTCCTTGTCGGCCAGCGAGCGCATGTAGCGCAGCAGCTCGTGCTCGCTGTGGTGCGTGTTGAACACCGGGTGCGTCAGGAACGCGCTGGTGCGCAGCAGGCCGTTCGGCAGCGCGTCCTCCACGATCGCGTCCAGCGCATCGACGTCGACCTTCGCGCCGAACAGCGCGGCGAGCGCGACGACGTCCGCACGCGTGGTCGTTTCGTCCAGCGAAATGCCGAGGCTGCGCCCGTCGATGCGGCGCAGGTTGATGCGGGCATCAACGGCCTTGGCGTGGATCGCGTCGGCATCGACGTCGACCACGTGCAGCGTGTCGAAGAAGTCCGGGCCGACGGTGATGCCGGCGTTGCGCAGCGCGGTGGCGAGGATCGACGCCAGGCGGTGGGTGCGGCGCGCGATCCGCTGCAGGCCGTCCGGGCCGTGGTAGACGGCGTACATCGACGCCATCACGGCCAGCAGCACCTGCGCGGTGCAGATGTTGGACGTCGCCTTCTCGCGACGGATGTGCTGCTCGCGCGTCTGCAGCGTGAGGCGGTACGCGGCCTTGCCTTCGGCGTCGATCGACACGCCGATCAGGCGACCCGGCATCGAACGCTTGTAGGCATCGCGGCACGCCATGAACGCCGCGTGCGGGCCGCCGAAACCGAACGGCACGCCGAAGCGCTGCGTGTTGCCCACGACGATGTCCGCGCCCCATTCGCCCGGCGCGGCGATCAGCGTCAGCGCGAGCAGGTCGGTCGCCACGGCGACGAGGCCGCCGCGCGCGTGCACGGAGTCGGCGAGCGCCTTGTAGTCGTGGATCTGGCCGAAGGTGTTTGGGTACTGCAGCAGCACGCCGAAGCTGTCGATGCTGGCTGCCTCGTTGTCATCCGCGACGACCAGTTCGATCTCGAGCGGTTCGGCGCGCGTGCGCAGCACTTCCAGCGTCTGCGGGTGCACGCCGTTTGATACGAAGAAGGTGTTGGACTTCGACTTGGCCGAGCGCTTGGCCAGCGTCATCGCCTCGGCCGCCGCGGTGGCTTCGTCGAGCAGGGACGCGTTGGCGATCTCCATGCCCGTCAGTTCGGCGCACATCGTCTGGAAGTTGATGAGCGCTTCCATGCGGCCCTGCGAGATCTCGGCCTGGTACGGCGTGTAGGCCGTGTACCACGCGGGGTTCTCGAGGATGTTGCGCAGGATGACGTTCGGCGTGTGCGTGCCGTAGTAGCCCTGGCCGATGAAGCTTTTGAAGACCTGGTTCTTGTCGGCGATCGCGCGGATCTTGGCGATGGCCTCGACTTCCGTGATCGGCGCCGGAAGGTCCAGCGGCTTCGGGGACTTGATCGACGCCGGGACGATGGCGTCGGTCATCGCATCCAGCGAATCGAACCCGACCACGCCCAGCATCTGCGCGATTTCGGCATCGTTGGGGCCGATGTGGCGTTCGAGGAAGGCGTCGTGGTGCTCGAGGGCGCGCAGGGAGGTCTTCTGGCTCATGTGACGAGGGGCATCCAGGTTTGGCTCGAAAGCCGGGGCGTGCGCGGTCGCGCACGTGGAGTGCCCCTCTGTCCTTTTGCCTGAGAGTTTCAAAGCGCGGGGCGGGGGAGGAGACCCCGCTGGCTTCTTGCCCCTTCGGCGCCGGTTCCGGCCGAATGCATCGGGCGCGGGCGGTCTCTCCAGAGTGTGAGCCGACGGCGGTAATGGGGCCTGAGCGATTCCGGGCGTTTGCGCCTTCGGCAGCGGCTCCGACCTGTTCAGGTTGGGCCGCTTCTCCCACCGTCTGCTGGGTGCGAATCATACCGGTCGCGGGCCGATCCTGCCTGCCGCAGGGGCCGCCCCGGCGCGGGGTTCAGCGCTCGGGCAGGGGGATGAACTCGTCGTCGCCCGGCACGTGCCCGAAGCGGCCGTCGAGCCAGTCCTGCTTGGCCTGCTCGATGCGCTCCTTCGAGCTGGACACGAAGTTCCACCACAAGTGGCGCGGGCCGTCGAGCGGCTCGCCGCCCAACAGCATCGCCTTGACCGGCGTGCGCGCACGCAGCTTCGGCCGCGTGCCTTCGTCGAGCACCACCAGGTGCATCGCGGGGATGTCCGCGCCGTCGAGCTGCGCGTCGCCTTCCAGCACGTAGAGCGCGCGCTGCGCATGGCTGTCGTCGAGCGCGAGTTCGGCGTCGGCGTCCAGGTCGATCGCCACGTACAGCGTGTCCGCATACACGCGCACCGGCGATTCCTCGCCGTAGCCGCGACCGGCCACCACGCGCAGCCAGCTGCCGTCGCGGCGCTGCTGCGGCAGGGTCGCCGCGGGATGGTGGAAGAAGCCCGGGTCGGCCTCCTCCGAACTGCGCGGCAACGCCACCCACGTCTGCATGCCGTGCAGCGGATGTTCGTGCTCGCGCAGCGTGGCGGGCGTGCGTTCGGAATGCGCGATGCCCCGGCCGGCGGTCATCCAGTTCACGTCGCCGGGGTTGATGTCCTGCAGGCTGCCGAGCGTGTCGCGATGGGTGATCGTGCCCGACCACAGGAACGTCACCGTCGCCAGCCCGATGTGCGGGTGCGGGCGCACGTCGATGCCGCGGCCGACTTCGAACACCGCCGGCCCCATGTGGTCGACGAACACGAACGGACCGATCGAGCGCGCCTGGATGCTCGGCACCGCGCGGCGCACCTGGAAGCCGCCGAGGTCGTGCACGCGCGGGGAAACGATGAGGGTCATGGCCGGACTCCGACGTGGGGTCCGGCGAGCGTGTCACATCCTGCGGAAGGCGGCACGTCCCTGGCTGGCACGCACCGTGTCGCTCAGCGGGATGCGTCGTCCACGCGCAGCGTCGCCGGCGGGCGCGGGCCGGGGCCCAGGCCGCGGAGCGTGACGCGCCACGTGCCGATCGCGCGCGGCTGGCCCTGCTCGGACGCCTTGAGCGTCACGTCGAGCACCGCGTCGGGTTTGACGAAACGCACGTGCACGTCCGCATCGCCCGCATGCACGCACTGCACGTCGGGCGGGCAGCGCGAATCGTTGGTCGTATCGACATAGATCAGGCTCGCGCCTTCGGGCAGCGCCATGCGCCGGCCGGGGTGCAGCTGTGCCTCCACGGGCAGCGCGACGTTCGGCACGCTGGCGCAGGCCGTGAGGAGCAGGGCGAACAGGGCGGGCGCGAAACGGACCATCGTCGAATCGGAGTCGGCAGGTGAACGGGACGGCGCGAGTCTAGCCGCTGCGCGCTACGACGCGGTGATCGCCGTCGCGTGAATGAGTCGTTGAAGGGGCCGTCGCTAGAATCCGGGCAGTGCACAACGCCGGATCCCCATGACACGAAAGCTGCGGTGGATCGGCCTGGCCGTGTTCCTGCTGGCGGCGGCCTCGCTGCTGTCGCTCTACAGCTACGGACGCTTCGCCCAGCGTGCGCGCGGGGCGCCGTCGCAGGCGATCGCCGCCACGGCGGTGCAGACGCCGCTGGATCGCGTGATCGCGCCGATGGAGCAGGCGCATCCGGGCCAGGCGGGGCTTTCGCTGATCGCCGACAACCTCGACGCGTTCACCGTGCGCGCGCTGACCGCGCGCGAGGCCGGGCGCAGCCTGGATCTGCAGTACTACATCTGGAAGCCGGACCTCACCGGCAACCTGATCGTGCACGAAGTGCTGCGCGCGGCCGATCGCGGCGTTCGCGTGCGGCTGCTGCTGGACGACCTGAACTCGCACAAGAAGGATTCGGTGCTGGCCGCCCTCGACCGCCATCCGAACATCGAAGTGCGCATGTTCAATCCCTCGCGCGCGCGGCAGTCGTATTTCCTGCGCGGCGTGGAGATGGTGCTGCGGATCTTCAGCCTCAACCGGCGCATGCACAACAAGGCGTGGATCGCCGACGGCCGTGTGGCCGTAGTGGGCGGTCGCAACATCGGCGATGAGTATTTCGGTGCGGCGTCGGAGTCGAACTTCCTCGATGCGGACCTTGCGGTCATCGGCGAGCCGGTGCGCGAAACCTCGCGCATCTTCGACGCGTACTGGAACAGTTCGACCGCGATTCCGCTGTCGGAGCTGGTCGACGCCGACGAGCTGTCGCTGCAGCGGCTGAGGCGCGTGGGCGTGCTCGAGTACCGGTCGAAGGACGCCAAGCCCTACATCGAACAGCTTCGCCGTTCGCCCAGTGTCCAGGCGCTGCTGCACGGCAGTCGCGAACCGCGCTGGACGCCGAACGCGCATGTCTACTCCGATCCGCCCGAGAAAGCCGAAGGCGCGCCGCGTCGCCGGAACTGGCTGATCGATGCGATCACGCCGGCGTTCACCAGCGCCGAGCGCGAGGTGTTCATCAGTTCGCCGTATTTCGTGCCCGGAGACGACGGCGTGGCCGGGCTGCTGCGCATGCGCGATCGCGGCGTGCGCATCGGCATCCTGACCAACTCGCTGGCCGCGACCGACGTCGCCGCGGTGCACGGGGGTTACGCGCCGTACCGCGTGCCGCTGCTGCGCGGAGGCATCGAACTGTACGAACTCAAGGCCCAGGGACCGGGAGGCGGTCGCGCCGGCAGCGGTCTGCTGGGTTCGAAATCGGGCGAGGCGAGCCTCCACACCAAGGCGTTCATGGTCGACGGCGACTGCGGCTTCGTCGGTTCGGTCAACTTCGATCCGCGCTCGATCAACCTCAACACCGAGATGGGCATCCTGTTCACCGACCGCGAGCTCACGCGCGACCTGATGCGCCTGTACGCGTGGAAGATCGGCCGCGAAAACAGCTACCGCCTGTGGCTGGAGAACGGCGAACTCCGCTGGGAAGATGCCGCCGCGAAGCCGCCGCGCACGTGGACGGAAGAACCCGATGCCGACTGGAAGCGCCGCACGATGGCGACCGTGGCGAGATGGCTGCCGGTGGAGTCGCAGTTGTAGTGGCGCAGTTTTCAGCGGTCGCTGCGCTTTGAGCCCCTCTCCCAGCGGGAGAGGGGTTGGGGTGAGGGGTAACGGAGCATGAGGGCTGGAACTCGCAGTGCAGTGAGGCACGGCTGGTTCTACCGTGACGCTCCGTTGCCCCTCATCCGCCCTTCGCGCACTTTCTCCCGCAGGGAGAAGGAAACAGCAGGCGCTACTGCCTCGCCACGTCCAGCGCCGCACGCCCGGACGCATCGATCCGCACCGTCATCAGCCGGTCGTACTCCGCCTCGCTCATCGGCGCGACATCGCACGAACACAACGCGGCCGCGATATCCGGCACCGTGTTGCTATGGCCGACGACCAACACCGTCTGGCCCGCATGCCGCTGCTTCAATTGCGCGGCGAACTCCGACGCCGGCAGCTTCGCGTCGTACTCGATAAGCGGCAAACCGTGTTCCTGCGCCGTCGGCGTCGCGGTCTGGCGCGTGCGCTGGAACGGCGTGGTGTAGACCGCGATCACCGGCATCGACGACAGCCGCTTCGCCAGCGCCTGTGCACGCGCGTGGCCCGCATCGGTCAGCGGCGGATCCTTCGAGCCATCGGGCACCTTTTCGGCGTGACGCACGATCACGAACGTCATCGACGCATCGGTCTGCGCGGCCTCGGCGTGCGGTGCCGACGTACATGCGGACAGCAGCGACAGGCAGGACAGGAGCAGGGCGGTGAGCGGCATCTTTTTCATGCCGCCCACCTTAGCCGACCTCACGCGGCCGGCTGAAGTGCCGTCAGGATGCCCTTGGCGGCCAGCACGCGCGAGGATGCATCGGGCAGGTCCAGCGTCATGCGCAGCTTGTCGGGACCTTCCATCTTGTAGAGCTTCGGCTGGCCCTGGATCAGGCGGATGATCGCCATCGGATCGACATTGGGCTTCTCGACGAAATGCACGCGTCCGCCGGTTTCGCCGAGGTCGAGCTTGCGGATGCCCAGTTCCGTCGCGCGCAGCTTGAGTTCGGCCACCGCGAACATGTACTTGGCGGGGTCGGGCAGCAGGCCGAAGCGGTCGATCATCTCCACCTGCAACTCGCGCAGTTCGTCCGTGTCGCGCGCGCCGCTGATGCGCTTGTACAGCGTCAGGCGCGTGTGCACGTCGGGCAGGTAGTCGTCGGGGATGAGCGCTGGAATGCGCAGCTCGACTTCCGCGCCGCGTGCTTCGACCATGTCCACGTCCGGCAGCTTGCCCTGGCGGATCGAGCGCACCGCGCGTTCGAGCAATTCCGTGTAGAGGCTGAAGCCGACTTCCGCCATCTGGCCGCTTTGTTCCTCGCCCAGCAGTTCGCCGGCGCCGCGGATTTCCAGGTCGTGCGTGGCCAGCGTGAAGCCCGCGCCGAGCTCGTCCATCGCCGCGATCGCGTCGAGCCGCTTGCGCGCGTCCTCGGTGATTGCCTTGCGATCCGGCACGACGAGGTACGCATACGCGCGGTGGTGCGAACGGCCCACGCGGCCGCGAAGCTGGTGCAGCTGCGCCAGGCCGAAGCGGTCGGCGCGGTTGATGATGATCGTGTTCGCGTTGGGGATGTCGATGCCCGATTCGATGATCGTCGTCGACAGCAGCACGTTGTAGCGCTGCTTGTGGAAGTCGAGCATCACGCGTTCGAGTTCGCGCTCGGGCATCTGCCCGTGCGCCACGCCGATGCGCGCTTCGGGTACCAGTTCCTGCAACTCGCGCTGCATGCGGCCGATGCTTTCCACGTCGTTGTGCAGGAAATACACCTGGCCACCGCGCGACAGCTCGCGCTGGAACGCCTCGCGCAGCTGCATGTCGTCCCACGGCACGACGAAGGTCTGCACGGCAAGGCGGTGCGCTGGAGGCGTCGCGATGATCGACAGGTCGCGCAGTCCGGCCATCGCCATGTTGAGCGTGCGCGGGATCGGCGTCGCGGTGAGCGTGAGCAGGTGCACGTTCGCGCGCAGGGCCTTGAGCGCTTCCTTCTGGCGCACGCCGAAGCGCTGCTCCTCGTCGACGATGACCGCGCCAAGATCCTTGAAGCGCACGTCCTTCTGCAGCAGGCGGTGCGTGCCGACGATCACGTCGATCGTGCCGTCGGCCACCTTCGCGAGTTCCGCCTCGATTTCCTTCTTCGTCTTGAAGCGCGAAAGCACCTCGACCCTGATCGGCCAGTCGGCGAAGCGGTCGCGGAAATTGCGGTAATGCTGTTCGGCCAGCAGCGTCGTCGGCACGAGCACGGCGACCTGCTTGCCGCCCATCGCCGTGGTGAACGCCGCGCGCACCGCGACTTCGGTCTTGCCGAATCCGACGTCGCCGCAGACCACGCGGTCCATCGGCTGGCTGGAGGCGAGGTCGCGGATCACCGCTTCGATGGCCGCGTGCTGGTCGGGCGTTTCCTCGAACGGGAACGCCGCCGCGAACGGTTCGTACACCGCGCGATCGACGTCGATCGCAAGGCCCGCGCGCGCCTGCCGCTTGGCCTGGATTTCCAGTAGTTCCGCCGCGACGTCGCGCACCTTTTCGGCGGCCTTGCGCTTGGCCTTCGTCCACTGCTCGCCGCCGAGCGAATGCAGCGGCGCGGTTTCTTCCGACGCGCCGGAGTAGCGGTTGATCAGGTGCAGCTGCGCGACCGGCACGTACAGGCGGTCGCCCTTCGCATACTCGATTTCGAGGTATTCGGCCGGCATGCCGCCGGCTTCCAGCGTCACCAGTCCGCGATACCGGCCTACGCCGTGATCTTCGTGGACGATCGGCGCGCCTTCAGTGAGCTCGCCCAGGTCCTTGATGATCGCTTCGGGTTCGCGGCCGACGCGACGACGGCGACGCGGCTGGCTCGCGCGTTCGGGGAACAGCTGCCGTTCGGTGAGCACGACGAACGCCGGCTCGGTGATCGCGAAACCGTCGTCGAGCGGCGCGACGGCAATGGAGAATCGCGACGCGTCGTTCGCGAGGAACGCCGGGAAATCCGCGACGACCTCGGGCTTCAATGCGCCGGCTTGCAGGATTTCCAGCAGCGCCTCGCGACGTCCCGGCGAGTCCGCCGCCACCAGCACGCGGCCCGGGTAGCTGGACAGGAACGACGTGAGCGCATCGGCCGGGGCGTGATCGCGCGCGGCGACCGGCAGGGACGGTGCCGGCTGGTCGCCGAGCGCGCTCGCGCGTTCGCGCTGCGCGTGGCCTTCGCCGCAGACTTCCACGCGAGCGCCGGCATTGAGGCGTTCGCGCAATGCGTCCGGCGGCAGGTACAGCGCGTCGGGCGGGAGCAGCGGGCGTTCGAGGTCGTGGCGGCGCTGCTCGTAACGCTCACCCGTATGCGTCCAGAACTGATCAGCCGCCTCCATCGCACCGTCGGCGATCACCGGCAGCGTCTCCGCGTCGAGGTAGTCGAACAGCGTGGACGTCGTATCGAAGAACAGCGGCAGGTAGTACTCGATGCCGGGCGGCGCGAGGCCGGCCTTCAAATCCTGGTAGAGCGCGCTCCGGCGCGTGTCGAGGTCGAAGCGGTCGCGCAGCGCGTCGAGCGCGCGCTTCAGCGCCGCATCGCTGAGCGGCACTTCGCGGCCCGGCAGCAGGTGCACGGCGTCGATCTTCTCAAGCGAGCGCTGCGATTCCGGATCGAACGCGCGGATGGTTTCGATCTCGTCGTCCAGCAGCTCGACGCGGAACGGCTGGTCGGCGCCCATCGGGTACACATCGAGCAAGCCGCCACGCACGGCGAAATCGCCAGGATCGAGCACCTGCGGCACATGGCGATAGCCGGCCGATTCGAGGCGGCGCTTTTCGGCGTCCAGATCCAGCCGCTGCCCGGTCCTCACGTCGAAACTGCCGCCGACCACGTGCTTGAGCGGCGCCAGGCGCTGCAGCAGCGTCTGCACCGGCACGATCACGATGCCGCGCTTCAGCGTGGGCAGACGATGCAGTGCGGCCAGGCGCTGGCTGACGATGTCCGGGTGCGGGCTGAAGACGTCGTAGGGCAGGGTTTCCCAGTCGGGGAAGCCGATCACCGGCAGCTCGGTCTGCTGCGCGCCCAGGAGCGTATGCAGGTCGGATTCGAGCTGGTGTGCGCCCTGGTTGTCGCGCGCGACGACCAGCAGCGGCGCGCTATGGGCGGACGCCGCGGCGGCGACGTGGAACGCCAGCGCGGACGGCGAGGCCGGCGCGCGCCACCAGGCGCGCTGCTGGCCGGTCTTCGGCAGGGGAGGCGTGGGGATTGCGGATTTGCGCATCGGGAAGGCGTGGGGCGTCCGGAAAGCGAAAACAAGACCAGCGCCGGAAGCGTGCCTCCCAGCGCAAAGAGCCCGCATTTTACGGGACATGCGGATGAAGGCCGTTCGGACGGGCCGCTGACGGGCCGGTACCGGACCGCAGCGTTATGTCAGGGCGCGTAATATCGCTTGCAATTAGATAGCGTGCTATGTAAATTTCCGACCCATGAAGACCGTCCGCAAAGCCTCCACGCAGAAGCCTGCCCGCAACCTGCTGCATCTGGACGAGCAGCTCTGCTTCGCGCTGTATTCCACCGGGCTGGCGCTGAACAAGGTGTACCGGCGGCTGCTCGCGCCGCTGGGCCTGACGTATCCGCAGTACCTGGTGATGATGGTGCTGTGGGAGCGCGAGGGGCTGAGCGTGTCGGAGATCGGCGAGCGCCTGTTCCTCGACTCGGCGACGCTGACGCCGCTGCTCAAGCGGCTGGAGGCGATGGGTCTGGTGACACGCACGCGCGCCAGCCACGACGAGCGGCAGGTGATCGTCGAGCTCAGCGCCGAAGGCCGGGCGCTGAAAACCCGGGCGAAGTCGATTCCGGCCGACCTGCTGTGCGCCTCCGAATGCTCGCCCGACGACCTCGTGGCGATGAAGCAGCAACTGGAATCCCTGAGGGAAGCGCTCGCACGGAACGGATGAGTCCGCCGCGCGACACTTCGCCATATCAAATAAGTAGTGCGCTATGAAGTAGCGGACTATCTATGTAAACGGCCAGCCGGCCGCCACGTTCCACCCCACAACCAGGAGTCATCCCATGTCCCTCGACCAGGTCCTCTACACCGCCCACGCCACGTCCACCGGTGGCCGCGACGGCCGTTCCGTCTCCTCCGACAAGGTGCTCGACGTCAAGCTCGCCACGCCGCGCGAACTCGGCGGCGCGGGCGGCGAGGGCACGAACCCCGAGCAGCTGTTCGCGGCGGGTTACTCGGCCTGCTTCCTCGGTGCGCTGAAGTTCGTCGCCGGCAAGGAGAAGATCGCGCTCCCTGCCGATGCGAGCATCGACGCCGCCGTCGGCATCGGCCCGCTGCCGACCGGTTTCGGCATCCAGGCCGAGCTGAAGATCTCGCTGCCGGGCCTGCCGCGCGAGCAGGCCGAAGCGCTGGTGCAGAAGGCGCATCAGGTCTGCCCGTACTCCAACGCGACCCGCGGCAACATCGACGTGACGCTGACCGTCGTCTGATCGCACGAGGAAGCGCGGCGCGGGCGTCCAGCCCGCGTCGCGCGTGCCCCCTCGCTACCGGAATGAAGCGGGCCTCACGGCCTGGCTTCGAACACCAGGTTGAACGGCGTCTGCGTCGCGCGGCGGAAACGCGTGAAGCCGGCGTCCGTCATCACCTTGCGCAGCCGCGCCTCGCCGGCCTGCGCCCCAAGCGCCGGGCCGTTGCGCGCCAGCGACACCGGCACGCAGATCTGCGACGACGCGCCGTAGTACACGCGGCCGACGGGATTGAGGTTCTCCGCCACGCTGTCGCCGGCGAAGGGCTCCACCAGCATGCAGGTGCCGTCGGGTTTCAGCGCCTGCAACGCGTGCCGCGCGGCCCCGACCGGGTCAGCCATGTCGTGCAGGCAGTCGAAGAAGCAGATCAGGTCGAAGTCCTTCTCGGTGTAGCCCGTGGCGTCGGCCGCCTCGAATCGCGCATTGGTCGCGCCGGCCTGCTTCGCGCGCTCGCGGGCGACGTCGATCGACGGTACGTGGTAGTCGAAACCAAAGAAGGTCGAGTTCGGGAACGCGCGCGCCATCAGCGAGGTGCTGGCGCCGTGGCCGCAGCCCACGTCGGCGGCCTTGCCGCCCGCGCGCAGCTTGTCGACGACGCCATCCAGCGCGGGCAGCCATTCGGTCACCAGGTGCGCGTTGTAGCCGGCGCGGAAGAAGCGCTCGGTGCCATGGAACAGGCAGGGATGGTGCTCGCCCCATTCCATGCCCTGGCCGGTGCGGAAATTTGCCTTGGTCTTCTCCAGCGCGTGGAAGGTCGCTTCCACGATGGAATACGCGCCGGGCAGGTCGACCGGCCCGCCCGGATCGGCCAGGCAGAGGGCCTGTTCGGCGCTGAGCGAATAGGTGTCGCTCTCGCGGTCGTAATCGACGTACCCGCCCGCGGCCTGGTTGCCGAGCCACTCGCGGATGTAGCGCTCGTTCGTGCCGGTGTGGCGGGCGAGGTCGGCGGCGTTCATGGGCTTTTCGGCGAGTGCGCGGTACAGGCCGAGCTGGTCGCCCACGAGCATGAGCGTGGCGCTCATCGCCGCGCCGAGGTCGCCCACGGCCTGGCCGAGGAACTGGTTGAGGCGGTCTTCGTTGATGGCGTTCATCGCTGCGGTCCCGGAAAAGATCCTTCCGTGGACGGACGCGGTTGTGCCTGCCGCAAGGCCCCCCGGTCGTTGTTTTACAACGCGATGGCGCGTGCGGGACGGTCACTTCCGGCCGCTTGTCGCGCAAGCGCCTGTTCACGGGCCAGCGCAGGGCTCGCGTCGGATCACGCGTGTTGGGCTGCGTCCCGACCTGCGCCGGGATGACGCCGCGAGGCGATCAGGCGGCCTTGGGCTTCAGGTCCAGCCGTACGCGGATGAGCCCGGCGGCATCCTCGCCGCTGCGCTCGAAACCGAGCGACTCGGCGAGCGAAAGCATCGCCTGGTTGTGCTCGAACACGTCGCCATACACGCAGTCCAGTTTCTTGCCGCGCGCCCACTTGACCAGCCGGGTCATCAGATACCGGCCCAATCCCATGTTCGCCACGTAATGGCTGACCAGGATGGCGAACCCGGCATCCCGGCCGTTGTCGTCGACCGAGATGCGCGCGACCGCGCCGATCAACGCCTCGCCGGGCGGGCAGAGGCTCGGCCGCGACGAGGGCGAACTCGTTCTTGGGGTTGATGCGGGTCATCCGCTCGGCCGCTTCGGGCGTCATTTCCGCCAGGGCGTCGCGCTGGATGCCGGAGGAAAAGCGCTGGCGCACCTCCTCCGGCTGGAGCAGGGAGAAGCTGGCGCGAATGGGTTCTGCGTCTTCCGGACGGATCGGACGAATCAATACTTCGCGTCCGTTGGGAAGACGCATCCTTTCGTGCCAGGGCGGGAGTCGTTCGCGCGCGGCCATGGACGGATATTGGCACACTGCCCGTATTCACATTCTTCACGGGGACAGCCCCGGGGACAGGGCGATGGATCAGGCGGGATTGCGGGACTGGGTGGGCGGCTGGCCGGGCGTGGAGGCCTCGATCAAATGGGGCGAGGACCTGGTCTTCTCGGTGGCCGGGAAGATGTTCTGCGTGACGCGTGCCGATCAAGCAGGGGCACACGGCGCGGGCGCGGTGAGCTTCAAGGTCGAGGACGACCGCTTCCTGGAACTGACCGAGCGCCCCGGCTTCCAGCCGGCGCCGTACCTGGCGCGTTCGCATTGGGTGATGGTGGAAGAGCCCGGCCGCCTGCCGCCAGGCGAGCTGCGCGCGCTGCTGCGCCGCAGTTACGAACTGGTCCGCGAAAAGCTGCCGAAGAAGACGCAGCGCGAACTCGCCGACTGACATGCTGGCGTCGAGGTGGCGGTCTTGACGAAGCGCACACCCCGCGCCTGCATCGGCGCCACATGGCCCGGTGCTAGACTCGCGCCGCTTCGACGCACTCATCGATCCACACTTCTCTAAGGACGACGCATGGCTGGTGGTGGTGATTCGACCCGCGCGATCTTCTTCGCGCTCGGTGCCAATTTCGCGATCGCGGTCGCCAAGGGCGTGGCCGCGTTCTTCACCGGTTCCAGCGCGATGCTGGCCGAGACCGTGCACTCGCTCGCCGACTGCGGCAACCAGCTGCTGTTGCTGCTGGGCATGCGCCAGGCCAAGGCGCCGCCGTCGCCCGACTACCCGCTGGGCTACGGCAAGGCCATCTACTTCTGGTCGTTCCTGGTGGCGGTGATGCTGTTCACCGTCGGCGGCATGTTCTCGCTGTACGAGGGCATCCACAAACTCCAGCATCCCGAACCGCTCCAGCACTGGTACTGGGCCGCCGGCGTGCTGGTGTTCGGCATCATCGCCGAGGGCGTGTCGATGCGCGCCTGCCTGCACGAGGTCAACAAGGCGCGCGGCGATCGCAGCCTGTGGCAGTGGTTCCGCGAAAGCCGCCAGGCCGAGCTGGTCGTGATCTTCGGCGAGGACCTCGCGGCGCTGCTGGGCCTGGTGTTCGCGCTGGTCGCCGTGCTGCTGGCGGTGTACACCGGCAATCCGCTGTGGGATGCCATCGGCACGATCGCCATCGGTGCGCTGCTGATCGTGGTGGCCGTCTTCGTCGCCATCGAAGTGAAGGCGATGCTGATCGGCCAGAGCGTCGATCCGGCGCGCCAGAAGCAGATGCGCGACTTCCTGGAAGCGCGTCCGGAAGTGCAGCGCGTGATCAGCCTGATCACGCTGCAGCTGGGCAACGAAGTGATGGTGTCGGTGCAGGCGCAGATGCACGAGCGCCGCGACGTCGAGACGCTGGTCGACCAGATCAACGGCATCGAGCGCGCGATGAAGCAGAGCTTCCCGGAAGTGCGGTGGAGCTTCTTCGAGCCGGACTGCAAGGCGGGGCTGTAACCCGCGACTGACGCGCGACAACAGGACTGCCGGCGGCGCCGTCAGTCCTCGCGCTTCAACCACTCCAGCCGCCCGGACGCCGCGGCGTCCTCGCCGAGCACCTTGGCCAGCAGCGGCAGCACGCCGGCCATCGTCTGGTCGAGCTGCCACGGCGGATTGAGGATCAGCAGGCCGCTTCCGTTCATGCGCAGCGGCGAATCGTCGGCACGCACGAGCAGTTCGGCGACGAAGGACGACTTCGCGGGCAACGTCGCCGCGCGGCGGTAGAACGGCTGCAGCGAGCGGCGCAGCTTGATCGGATACCAGAACGCGTACGTGCCCTGCGGCCAGCGCGTGAGCGCGTCCCGTAGCGCGCCGAGTGCTGCGTCGAACTCCTCCAACTGCGCCTCGAACGGCGGGTCGATCAGCACCAGCCCGCGATTGAGGCGCGTCTCGCCGAAACGCGGCGGCAGCAGCGCCTTCATCGCGCCATAGCCGTCGCGCTCGTGCACGGCGACGCGGCTGTCGCGCGCGAACACCGATTCCAGCTGCTTCGCTTCCTCCGGGTGCAGTTCGCACGCGGCGATACGGTCCTGTTCGCGCAGCGCATGCGCGAGCAGCCACGGCGAGCCCGGGTAGGCGGTGGGCCCGTGGTCGTGGCGGCAGGCGCGGATCGCCGACAGGTAGCGCGTGATGGCCGGGTGCTTCGGTGCCTCGGCCATCAGCCGGCCGATACCGCCCTCGGCCTCGCCGGTGCGCTGGGCGGAGTTGCTGTCCAGCGCGTACAGGCCGCGCCCGGCGTGCGTGTCGAGCGCGAACGCCGCCGCCGGCTTGGCGGTCAGGGCGTCGCACAGGGCGAGCACGGCGATGTGCTTGAGCACGTCGGCATGGTTGCCGGCGTGGAAGGCGTGGCGGTAATTCATGGGGATGGGGTATTCGGAAGGAGGATCGGCAGGAGCCAGTATGCTCTTGCCGTCGATTCTACGATCCCGAACCCAGATCCCCGATCCATGCGCATCCTCCTGGTAGAAGACGAACCCGCCATCGCCCAGGTCGTGACGCACGCGCTGCGCGCCGAGGGCTTCGAGGCCGTGCATTGCCTCACCGGCGGCGACGCGCTCGCCGCGGCGCGCGGGCAGGACTTCGACCTGGTGGTCCTCGATGTCGGGCTGCCGGACATCGGCGGCTTCGCGCTGTGCCGGCAATTGCGGCGCGAGCGCGACCTGCCGGTGATCTTCCTCACCGCGCAGGACGCGGAGGCCGATCGCATCCTCGGGCTGGAAATCGGCGCCGACGATTACGTCACCAAGCCGTTCTCGCCGCGCGAGCTCGTCGCGCGCGTGCGCGTGGTCCTTCGACGAATGCAGCCGCCGCAGCCGGCAACGACGCCCCAGAACAACGCCGTGTTCGCGCACGACGCCGAAGGCCACCGCATCCGCTACCGCGGCCGCGTGCTCGATCTCACGCGCTACGAGTACGGCCTGCTCGCCGCGCTGTTGCAGCGCCCGGGCGCGGTGCTCTCGCGCGCGCAGTTGATGGATCGCGTCTGGGGCGATGCGCTGGAAAGTGGCGATCGCACGGTCGACACGCACATCAAGACGCTGCGCGCGAAGCTGCGCGACGTATCGCCCGATGAGGACCCGATCCGCACGCATCGCGGCCTCGGTTATTCGCTGGAAGCCGGTGCATGAAAATCGGGCTGCGCATCTTCCTGGGCTATTTCCTGATCGTCGCCATCGCCGGTTTGCTGCTCGCGCAGGTGTTCGTCGCGCAGGTCAAACCCGGCGTGCGCCAGGCGATGGAAGACACGCTGGTCGACACCGCCAACGTGCTCGCCGAGCTCGCCACCGACGATTTCATCGCCGGTCGCATCGACAAAGGCGACTTCGCCCGCCGCGTGCGCGCGATGGCCGGGCGCGACTACGGCGCGCAGATCTGGGGCTTCGGCAAGCGCACCTCGCAGTACCGCATCTACGTCACCGACGCACGCGGCATCGTCGTGTTCGACAGCAGCGGGCGCGACGTGGGGCGCGATTATTCGCGCTGGAACGACGTCTACCTGACGTTGCGCGGCCGCTACGGCGCGCGCTCCACGCGCAGCGAGTACGCCGATCCGAACTCCACCGTGATGCATGTCGCCGCGCCGATCCGCGACGCAGGCGGCCGCATCATCGGTGTGCTCACGGTCGCCAAGCCCAACAGCGCGATCGCGCCGTTCATCGAACGCAGCCAGCGTTCGGTGTGGCGCTGGGGCGCGGTGCTGCTGGGCGTGTCCCTGCTGATCGGGCTGATGGCGGCGTGGTGGCTGTCGCGCCAGCTCGGCGCGCTGCGACGCTATGCGAATGCCGTCACCGCCGGCGAACGCGCAACGTTGCCCCGAACCGCCGGCGAGTTCGGCGAACTCGGCCACGCGCTGGAAACCATGCGCACGCAGCTGGAAGGCAAGCAGTACGTTGAGCAGTACGTGCACACGCTCACGCACGAAATGAAGAGTCCGCTGGCGGCGATCCGCGGCAGCGCGGAGCTGCTGGAGGGCCCGCTCGACGACACCGACCGCACGCGCTTCGCCGCGACGATCCGTGCGCAGACCGAGCGCCTGTCGCAGATGATCGACAAGATGCTGGCGCTGGCCGCGGTGGAACACCGGCAGCGGCTGGAGCATCCCGAGGCGCTGTCGCTGGCGGACGTCGTCGCCGATGCGGCATCGCAGTGCGAAACGCGGCTGTCGCAGGCGGGATTGCAGTTGTCGCTGGACCTGGCTGCCGGCTTGCATGGCGTGCGCGGGGATTCGCTTCCTGCTTCGGCAGGCCGTGGTGAACCTGATCGAGAATGCCGTGGATTTCTCGCCGCAGGGCGGCGTGGTGGAGGTGCGCCTGGACGCCGAGGGTGATCGGCAACGCGTGGAAGTGCGCGATCGCGGGCCGGGCATTCCCGACTACGCCGTTGAACGCGTGTTCGAACGGTTCTATTCGCTGCCGCGCCCGGGCAACGGCAGCCGCAGCAGCGGGCTGGGACTGCCCTTCGTGGCCGAAGTCGCTGCGCTGCACGGCGGTGAGTCGTCGCTGGTCAATCGCGACGGGGGCGGGGCGGTTGCGGGGTTGGTGCTGCCCGGCTGATCTGTCTTGCCCGATATTTTGTCATCCCGGCGAAAGCCGGGACCCAGGCCCGCATCGTCTAGGCACTCCGATTGCGATGGACCACCTCACCGTCATCCCAGCGAAAGCTGGGATCCATCTTGCGGTCGCCGTTGCTCTTGCTCGTCATTCCCGCGAAGGCGGGACTTTTCACGCTTTCCCTTCAACGCACAAGAGCAAAGAAGAATCACCAGCCAAGCTTCCGATCGCCTGCGGCGCTCGGGTCACTTTTCTTTGCTTGCCCAAAGAAAAGTAACCAAAAGAAAAGGCAGTTCCCCGACAAGTCAATCCCACGACCGGCCAGCACCAGGGCGCGTTCGCGATTCGCCATCCATGGCTCAGCGCTCACCGCCGCACATCCTGTGCGGCGCCCTTTGGGGCTAGCAACCAATAGGCTGTTCGACAGCAACAGCAACAGCAACAGCAACAGCAACGGAGCCGCAGCACAGCCGCCGCCGCCGCAACCGCAACGGCGAAGCGCCAACCGCCCCCAGCCCACTTCACCCCCACTTCACCGTCCCGCCATCGTCTCCCCATGCGAGGCGCCGAAGCTCCCGACCGTTCCCCATTCCACGGAGCTGGACCATGCGGTTGTTCCTCAAGATCGGTTTCGTTGCCGCGATGACCATCGCGATCCTCATCCCCCTGCTGATGATTCGCGGCGTCATCAGCGACCGGCAGATGTATCGCGCGCAGGCGGTGGCCGACATCTCGCGCAGTTACGCCGGCGCGCAGTCGTTCGCCGGGCCGGTGCTGGTGGTGCCGTATACCGAAGAGGTCGAGGTCGAGGAGGCCGACCAGTTCAACGTCGTGCGCAAGGTGCGGCGCGCGAAGACCTCGCAGTGGGTGTTCTTCCCGACCGCGCTGGACGTGCGCGGGACGCTCGTGCCCGACACGCGCAAGCGCGGGCTGCACGAGGTGCGCGTCTACGAATGGAAGGGCAAGGCGACGGCACGCTTCAACGCGGTGATCCCGAATGAAGGCGACCCCGCGGCGCGGCAGATCGGCCGGCCGTGGCTGAGCTACGGCGTCGCCGACGTCCGCGGCCTGCGTTCCACGCCGGTGCTGCGCGTGAATGGCGCCGAGCTGCCGCTGCTGGAAGGGCAGGGCGCACGTGATGGCTCCGGCCTGCACGTGCGGCTGGATGCCCCGCGCGCCGGGCAGACGCTGGACCTGTCGACCGAACTGGACGTCGTGCTCGGCGGCACCGAAACGCTCTCGCTGGTGCCGATGGGCCGCAGGAACCGGTTCGCGCTCGACTCGAGCTGGCAGCACCCCAGTTTCTCCGGCACCTCGCCGCGACAGGACGCCGACGCGCGCGGGTTCCGTGCCGACTGGGACATCGCGTCGGTTGCGAGCAACGCACAGGGCAAGTTCCTCGCCGGCTCCTCGCTGGCCGAACTTGCGCGCGAGGAGGGCGTCAGCGTGTCGCTCATCGATCCGGTCGACATCTACACGCAGGCCGATCGTGCGACCAAGTACGGCCTGCTGTTCGTCGTGCTGACGTTCGTCGGGTTCTTCCTGTTCGAACTCATCAAGCAGTTGCCTATCCACCCGATCCAGTACGGCCTGGTCGGCCTGGCGCTGGCGATCTTTTTCCTGCTGCTGGTGAGCCTGAGCGAGCACATCCGCTTCCTGTATGCCTACCTGGCTGCCAGCGTCGCGTGCATCGGGCTGCTGGGCTTCTACCTCAGCGCCGTGCTGCGCAGCACCGCACGCGGTCTGGGCTTCGCTGCGATGCTGGCAACGCTCTATGCCGCGCTGTACGGGTTGCTCGTGTCGGAGGACAACGCGCTGGTGCTCGGCGCCGGCCTGCTGTTCCTGGTCCTGGCAACCGTGATGGTGGTGACCCGCAAGGTGGACTGGTACCAGGTGGCCGGTGCGCGCCCGGCGGTGCGTCAGGCCTGAATGAGCGCGGCCGCGAAGGAAGGATCTTCGCGGCCGCCTTCGTCGTGCCCGTCTCGTCATCCTCGCCGTCGCCAGGGGCCCTAACATGTATGTCATGGACGTCAAACCCGCCTTTACCGCACGCCCGGTCGAAATCCGCTGCTACAACGGGCTCGCGATCGAACCCTGGCTGGGCCACTTGGCTGCGTTGCGCATCGCGGTCTTCCGCGACTGGCCGTACCTGTACGACGGCGACGAGGAGTACGAAGCCGAATACCTGAAAACCTACCTGCGCTCGCCGCGCAGCGTCGCGGCGCTCGCCTTCGATGGCGACATGGTCGTTGGCGCGTCCACGGGCCTGCCGCTGGCGGACGAATCGGATGAGTTCACCGAACCCTTCACGCATACCTCGATCCCGATCACCGATGTGTTCTATTGCGGCGAATCGGTGCTGTTGCCGGCCTATCGCGGAAAGGGCATCGGGCACCGCTTCTTCGACGAACGCGAAGCCCATGCACGCAGTTACGGCGACTACGGCTGGACCGCGTTCTGCGCCGTCGACCGCGAGCCCTCGCACCCGCGGCGGCCTGCCTTCCACCGCGGTAACGAGGCGTTCTGGAACAAGCGCGGCTACCGTCCGCGCCCCGAACTTCGCGCGCGCCTGCCGTGGCGGGAGATCGGACAGGAAGGCGAAACCGACCACACCCTTACGTTCTGGCTGCGACCCCTGGAGCGCACCCGATGACCCATCCGCACGAAGCCCCGGCGGCCCTGAAGGTGGCCGTGGCGAAATACACGATAGACGCGCCGGCGGATTTCGACGCTTTCGCGCGCAAGCAGGCGCAGTGGCTGGACGAAGCGAAGGCCCTCGGCGCGCGCATCGCCGTCTTGCCGGAATACCTGTCGCTGGAACTGGCGGCGACGTTCGACACCACCATCAGCGGCGACCTTCATGCCTCCCTCGCCGCGACGCAGCGCCATCACGGTGCGTTCGTCGACCTGTTCTCGCGTCTGTCGCGCGAGCGCGCAATGCACGTGGTGGCCGGCACGTTCCTGCTCGACACCGGGCGCGGGCGCTATCGCAACCGCAGCTACGCCTTCGCACCGGACGGCGCGCACGTGTGGCAGGACAAGCTGCGCCTGACGGGCTTCGAGAAGCGCACGGGCGTGATCGAATCCGGCGATGAACTCAAGGTCTTCGAGACCGATGGCGTGCGCAGCGCGGTGTCGGTCTGCTACGACAGCGAATTCCCGCTGCCGGTGCGCGCGCAGTGCGAGGCGGGCGCGCGACTGCTGATCGTCCCGAGCTGCACCGACACCGATGCTGGCGCCACGCGCGTGCGCGTGGGCTGCCTGGCGCGCGCGCTGGAGAACCGCTGCTTCGTCGCGCAGTCCGTCACCGCCGGCGAAGCGCCGTGGAGCCCCGCGCTCGACGTCAACACCGGCGAGGCCGCGTTGATCGCGCCCATGGACGTCGGCCTGCCGCACGACGGCATGGTCGTCCAGACGCGCGGCGACCAGCATTGGGCGGTAGCGACATTGGACTTCGGTGCGCTGGAAGACAGCCGCGCGCATGCGCAGGTATCGAACGACCGTGACTGGGCCGCGCAGTATTTCCCCAGTGTCGCGAGGGCGAAGGTGGTGCGGGCGGCGGCGTAGGGTGCAGCGCTGCGTATGCGCTGCTGTTGATCTTGCTGCTGTTGCTCGCTCTTGCTCTCGCTTGCTCTTGATCGTCCAGCGACTTAAAGCGAGCCGAGCACCGGAGCTGGAAAGGGACGAAGAGCCGCGCGCTGTTTGAGCGAAGTGCAGCGGAGCGAGTTCGCGCGGCGCTCCCTTTCCAGTGAGGAGCGGAGGGAACCGCCGCGTAGCGGCGGCTCGCGTCAGGAGCGAATGGTTTTGGTTACTTTTGCCGAAACAAAAGTAACCCGCTCGTTTACGAGCGGAAGCTCTTGATTTTCGTATTCCCGTAGATCGCAAAGGCAAGATCAAAATGGGTTCCAGCTTTCGCTGGAACGACGAGATGTTGTTTTCCGCGTCGGGAGTGCCCGAACGGCACGGGCCTGGGTCCCGGCTTTCGCCGGGATGACGCGGATGGATCAAGGGATGTGGGACACGCGTGTGGCGCGAATTGGGATACCGACCGCGTCCATCGCGCAGCCGTCAGAACAACGTCACCCCCGGCACCACCCACAATGAAAGCCCCGCCAGCCCCGACCCGATCACCGTCGCGGCCAGCACGTCGCTCGGATAGTGCAGCCCCAGTACGACGCGCGAGGCCGCCACGCTTGCCGTGAACGGCACCAGCACCCACGCCAGCATCGGGTAGTGCGCCATCCCGACGAGGCTGAAGGCCACCGCGTGCAGCGTGTGGCCCGACGGGAACGAGAACTCGTCCAGCGGCGCGACCCATGCGTGGATGCGGCGGTCGGAGGCGAACGGGCGCGGGCGGCGCGTCCAGCGTTTGAGCAGCTTGTAGAGCGTCAGCGCGATCACGCCCGTCGCCGCCAGATGTGCTGACGCCGCAAGGCCGTCCAGCCCGTCCACGACGATCAGCACGCCCATCAGCACGTACCAGAACACGCCATCGCCGAGGCGGCTCACCGCTGCGAAGTACGAACGCGAACGGCCGCGTTCGCCCCAGCGGTTCGCGCGCAGGCACCAGCCGGAATCGCCGGCTGCGAAACGCTTCTGCAGGGTGTGACGGTTCATGACGCCTCCCGTTCTGCCGCCGTGGCGAGGGTGCCGGCCGCGCGTTCGCGGCGCGCATCGACGAGCTGCTGGAGCAACGCGTCGAAATCGGTGCTGACCTGTTCCGGACGCAGCGCGATCACCGCCTGCCGGGCCGCGTCGCGCATGGTTTCGCGCATCGCGTCGTCGGCGGCGATGCGCACGCATTGGGCGATGAAGCCGGCTTCGTCGTTCGGTGCGACCGCCGCGCCGTGGATGCCGTCGCGCAGGTATTCGCGCGCGGCGCCGTAATCGAAGGCCACCGTCGGCACGCCGCTGGCGAGCGCTTCCAGCGTGACGTTGCCGAAGGTTTCGCTCAGGCTCGGGAAGACGAACAGGTCGCCGCTCGCGAAGTGGCGCGCCAGCGCTTCGTCGCGCTGGACGCCGCAGAAGATGAAGTCGGGGTTCTCGTGTTCGAGCTTCGCGCGCGCCGGGCCATCGCCGATCCAGACGAAGCGAGCGTCCGGTCGCACGTTCTGGATCTGGCGGAACGCGCGCACGGCGAGATCGAGGTTCTTCTCGGCGGCAATTCGGCCGACGTAGATCGCCAGCAGGGTGCGCTCGCCGACGCCCCACTGCGCGCGCAGCGAATCGTCGCGGCGGCGCGGGTCGAACAGCCCGGTGTCGACCGCGCGCGGCAGGCGGACGACGTTGCGGAAGCGCTGCGCGGCGAGGAAGTCCACCAGCTCGCGCGTCGGTACGAGCGTCGCGTCGGCGTCGTTGTGGAAGCGGCGCATCCACGCCAGCGCAGCGCCGGTGAGGAAGGGCAGACCGTAATCGCGCATGTACTCGTCGAAGCGCGTGTGGAAGCCGCTCGCCGCGGGGATGCCGAGCCGCCGCGCCGCGCGCAGCGCCGACCAGCCCAGCGGACCTTCGGTGGCGACGTAGACCGCGTCGGGTCGCGCCTGCGTCCAGGTCTGGATCAACCGCGACGTCGCCGGCAGGCCCAGCCGCAGGCCGGGATAGCGCGGCAGCGGCGCGCCGCGCACCAGCACTTCATGCGTGGCGGCGATGTCCTGCGGCGTCTGGCGGGGACGTATCAGCCGGACGTCGTGTCCCCGGGCACGCAGCCCGTGTTCGAGCCCTTGCACGGTCAGGGCCACGCCGTTGATTTCCGGCGGGTAGGTTTCGCTGACGATCGCGTAGCGCATGCGCCGGTCCCCGGCCTGGGCAAGCCCGTTGCGCAATCGTGGTCGCGCGCGGTGAACCGGCGATGGCAGCGGAATGACGCGACGATGACGCGGCCTTCGAAAAACCGCGACTGAAAACGGTTACCCGTTGTGACGCGCGTGAAGGCCCGATGTCGCCGATGAGGCGGCCGCGCTCGGATTAACAATTCCCTGCCTAGAATTAACCGCTTTGACATCCCCCAAGGAGTGCGCGTGCACCGACGCGAAGTGTTGCTGGCCGGCCTGTCGTGGCCCATCTGGGAGTTGTTGGGAGGCGCTCAGGCGCGCGCATGGGCGCCGGCTGGCGCGCCGGCGGCGTTCGATGCCGACACCGTGGCGAAGATGGCCCAGGCGCTCGCCGCCAAGCCTTTCGTCCCGCAGAACAAGCAGCTGCCCGCCTCGCTGGAACGCATCGGTTACGACGAGTACCGCAGCATCCGCTTCAACCCGGCGCAGGCCCTCTGGCGCGCCGAAGGCCTGCCGTTCCAGGCGCAGTTCTTCCACCGCGGCTTCTTCTTCCGCGACCGCGTGGACATCTACCAGGTGGCCGACGGCAAGGCGACGCCGGTCGTCTACAAGCCGTCGCAGTTCACCTTCCAGGGCGTGAAGGCGCCGACCGAAACCGATCTGGGCTATGCCGGCTTCCGCCTGCATGCGCCGATCAACAAGCCTGAGTACTTCGACGAGATCGCGGCCTTCCTCGGCGCAAGCTACTTCCGCGCCGTCGCGAAGGGCCAGGCGTACGGGTTGTCGGCGCGCGGCCTTGCGCTGAAGACCGGCGGTTCGCAGGAGGAATTCCCGGTGTTCCGGGCGTTCTGGCTGGAGCGCCCGGCCAAGGGTGCGAAGCAGATCACCGTGCATGCGCTGCTCGACAGCCCCAGCGTCGCCGGCGCGTACCGCTTCACGATCACGCCCGGCGTCCAAACGGTGTTCGATGCCTCGGCGCGCCTGTTCCCGCGCGTCGCGCTGGACGAGGTCGGCATCGCGCCGCTCACGAGCATGTTCCAGTTCGATTCGAACGACCGCGTGGGCATCGACGATTACCGTCCCGCCGTGCACGACTCCGACGGCCTGGGGATGATCAACGGCCGTGGCGAGCAGATCTGGCGGCCGCTGTCGAATCCCTCGACCGTGCAGGAAAGCGGCTTCGAGGACACCAACCCGCGCGGTTTCGGCCTGATGCAGCGCAAGCGCGCGTTCGCCGATTACGCCGACAGCGAGGCGCATTACGAGAAGCGCCCGAGCCTGTGGATCGAACCGCAGGGCGAGTGGGGCGAGGGCGCGGTGCACCTGTTCGAGCTGCCCACCGCGGACGAATTCCACGACAACATCGTCGCGTTCTGGCGCCCGAAGCAGCCGCTGGCCGCCGGTCGCGAGCATCGCTTCGACTACCGCATGCACTGGTGCGACCAGCACAGCTGGAAGCCGGAGCTGGCGACCGTGACGCGCACGCGCATCGGCGGGCTGACCTTCGGCGAGAACGCGGGCAAGGCGCGGCTGGTGGTGATCGATTTCGACGGGGGGCGCCTTGAGGGTCTGGGCGACAACGCCAGGGTGAAGGCCGACGTTTCCGCGTCGAAGGGCCGCATCGCCAACGTCACCGCGCATCCGAATCCCGGCGCGGGCGGCTGGCGCCTGGGCTTCGAACTCGTTCCCGGCAACGAACGCAGCATCGAACTGCGCGCGGTGCTCGGCGACGAACGCGGCCCGCTCACCGAAACCTGGCTGTACCGGTGGACGCTGTGACGGAAGTCCGCACGACGATGACCGACCTGCCGACGGGCGACACGACGCCGTTGCTGCCGCCCGAAACGCCGCTGCCGATGCCCGTGCAGACGCTGCGCGCCGGCGCGCTGCGCAACCCGCGCCTTCCCACGACGCCACGCGGCATGGCGATGCGGCGACTGGCCGTGATCGGCGGCGCCGCGCTGCTGACGCTGATCGCGACCTACCAGATCTGGTGGGTGCTGCGCGGCGGCGGCATCGACGTGCTCGAGGGCATCCTGCTCGTGCTCTTCGTCGGCCTGTTCGCGTGGATCGCGCAGGCCTTCGTGGGCGCGCTCGCCGGCTTCGTGCTGATCGTCGGCGGGCATCGCGCGCGGCTCGGGCTGCGGTCGGACAACCCGTTGCCCGAGCTGTCGACGCGTACCGCGTTGCTGATGCCGACCTACAACGAGGATCCCGAGCGCCTGCTCGCGGGCCTGCAGGCGATCCATGAGTCGCTGCAGGCAACCGGTCGCATGGACCGCTTCGACTTCTTCGTGCTCAGCGACACGACGAAACCGGCGATCCAGGCGCACGAGGAGCGCGCGTTCCGCACGCTGCGCGATCGCATCGGCGACCACGCGCAACTGTTCTACCGGCATCGCACGGACAATCGCGAACGCAAGGCCGGCAACGTCGCCGAATGGGTGCGTCGTTTCGGCGGCGCATACCCGCAGATGCTGATCCTGGACGCGGACAGCCTTATGACGGGCGACACCATCGTGCGCCTCGTCGGCGCGATGGAACGCAACCCCGATGTCGCGCTGGTGCAGACGCTGCCGATGATCGTCAACGGCAACACGATGTTCGCGCGCATGCAGCAGTTCGCCGGACGCGTGTACGGGCCGGTGATCGCGCACGGCATCGCGTGGTGGCACGGCGCCGAAAGCAATTACTGGGGCCACAACGCGATCATCCGCACGCGCGCATTCGCCGAGGAAGGCGGTCTGCCGGAGTTGCGCGGTCCCCGGCCGTTCCGCGGCACGGTGCTGAGCCACGATTTCGTCGAAGCCGCGTTGATGCGCCGCGGCGGATGGGCGCTGCACATGGTGCCCAACCTCGGCGGCAGCTACGAGGAAGGCCCGCCGTCGCTCACCGACATGCTCGTGCGCGACCGCCGCTGGTGCCAGGGCAACCTGCAGCACGGCGCGGTGCTGCCGGCGAAGGGTTTGCATTGGGTCAGCCGCTGGCACCTGATGATGGGCATCGGCCATTACTTCACGTCGCCCATGTGGGCGATGCTGATGCTGGTCGGCCTGGCGATCCCGCTGGTCAACGCAGGGCTGGGCACGGCCGCTTTCACGCTGCCGGGCTTCTCGCCATCGGCGTACTGGCGCGAGCAGGATCCGGAACGCTTCCTGTGGGTCTTCATCCTGACCATGTCGGTGCTGCTGGCGCCGAAGTTCATGGGATGGCTGACGCTGTTCTTCGACCGCGAAACGCGACGCGGCTGCGGCGGCATCGTGCGTTCGTTCCTGAGCATGCTGCTGGAAACGCTGCTGGCCGCACTGATGGCGCCGGTCACGATGTACGTGCAGTCGCGCGGCGTCGCCGAAGTGCTGGCGGGCAAGGACTCGGGTTGGGATGCGCAGCGTCGCGACGACGGTACGCTGCCGCTGTCGGGGCTGGTGCGCAGCTACGGCGGCGTGACGTTGCTCGGCGTGGTCGCGGGCGTGGTGGCGTATTTGATCTCGCCGTCGCTCGCGGCGTGGATGGCGCCGGTGATCCTGGGTTTGCTGCTGTCGATCCCGATCGTGGCGTTCACGTCGGCACGCGGGCCCGGACTGTTCCTGCGCAAGCTGAAGATCTTCTCGATCCCCGAAGAACACACGCCGCCCGCCGTGCTGGTGCGCGCGGCGGAACTGCGCGCGCAGGTCGCCGAGCACGTGGAGCCGCCGGAGCCGCATTTGTAAGGCGCGCTTTAGCCCCTCTCCCCGCGGGAGAGGGGTTGGGGTGAGGGTCGGGGCGTGCGACTGCGATTGCGCTCGCGAAGCCTGCTCCACGGACGCAGTTGCTCGCGCGCGAAGCGGTAAACGAACGCAAAGCCGAGTGGACTCCAGCTTTCGCTGGAAATGGCGGTGCGATGGTTTACCGTCGAGGAAATGCCAGGACGCTACGGGCCTGGGTCCCGGCTTTCGCCGGGACGACGGTGATGGGGTTATCGCCGGGAGTGGACGCTAGAGGCCAAATCCCGGCTCACCGGGATTCCGCCTCAAACAAACTCCAGCTTCAACGCGATCCCCAGTCCCGCGATGTCCTCCGGCTCGCCTTCCAGGTCGGCGCGCACCAGCGGGCGGGCGTCGAGCCAGCGGCGCGATACGCACACGGTCAGCGTGTTGCCGTCGGCTTTCGCGTCCAGTTGCGGGATCGGATCGGCTTCGTGCGCGCGGTGCAGCAGCACAGCCAGGCGCAGCAGCGCGGCCAGGCGTCGCGCGGATGTCAGCAACCGGTCTGGCAATGCATCGAATGCGGACTTCGGGATGCTGCGGCGATGCGTGCGCACCAGCGCGGCGAGGAACTGCTGCTGCTGGCGCGAGAAGCCCGCGATGTCGGAGTGCTCGACGATGTAGGCGCCGTGCACGTGGTACTGGCTGTGCGCGATGGCCAGGCCGAGTTCGTGCAGGCGTGCGGCGCGCTGCAGCATGAGGCTGTCGTCGGCATCCAGCGACCACGCCTGCGCGACCTGTTCGAACAACCGCAGCGCGGTGCCGACCACGCGCTGCGCCTGCCCATCGTCGATGCCGTAACGCTGCATCAGCGCGGCGACCGACGCATCACGCGGATCGTCCGCGCCGCCGCGGCCGAGCATGTCGTACAGCACGCCTTCGCGCATCGCCGCCTTGCTCACGGCCATGCGCTTGAGGCCGAGCGCATCGAACGCCGCCTCCAGGATCAGCACGCCGCCGGCGATCACCGGGCGACGGTCCGACGACAGCCCCGGCAGGTCGATGGCCTCGATGCGATCGGCCTGCAGCAGGCGGTCACGCAGGATGGGCAGGGCTTCGGCCGTCACCGCGCCCTTGGTGAGCTTCATCGCCGCGCAGATGTCGCCGATGGCCTTGTTCGTGCCGGACGCGCCGAGCGCTTCGTTCCAGCCCAACGCGCGATACGTGCCGGCGAACTGCTGGAACTCCGCGGTGACTTCGGTCAGCGCCTCCTTCCATTTCTTGCGCGAGAGCTTGCCGTTCTCGAAGAAGCGGCGCGTGGTCGCGATGCAACCCAGCTGCAGGCTCTCGCGTTCGATCGCCTCGAACCCCGAGCCGATGATGCATTCGGTGGAACCGCCGCCGATGTCGATCACCAGGCGCAGCTCGCCCGGGCGCGCGGGCTGCGCGTGGGCGACGCCAAGGTAGATCAGGCGTGCCTCCTCGCGTCCGGCGACGACTTCGATCGCGTGGCCCAGCGCGGTTTCGGCCGGCATCAGGAACGCCTGCGGCACGGCGAGGCGGCGCACGGTGTTGGTCGCGATGGCGCGCACGCGCTGCGGCGGGATGTCGCGGATGCGCTGGCCGAACCGCGCCAGGCATTCGAGCGCGCGCTGGCGCACTTCCGGCGACAGGCCGCCCTTGCGGTCCAGGCCTTCGGCCATGCGGACGGTTTCGCGCAGGCGATCGACGATGCGCAGCTGGCCGAGCACGTACCGCGCCACGACCATGTGGAAGCTGTTGGAACCAAGGTCGACGGCGGCCAGGAGGTCGCCATCGACGAGCGGCAGTTTGCTGGTGGGGAAGGCGTCGCTCATCCGCACATGATCCCCGGTCGGCCCCGCGCCCGTAAATGGGGACGGTGTCCACGCCCTGCCTTCACGCGCCACGCCATGGCCGCGCCCGCGTTACGCGCCGACGTTGGCGAGCAACGAGAGCTGTGCCGAATGCGGCGCATCGCCAGGTGCGGGCGTCAGTCGCACGTAGCTGCCGTCGGACTGCAGCGTCCATGCGCTGCAGTTGTCGGCGAGATAGTTCGCCAGCGCCTCCTCGTACACGCGCTGCGCCAGTTCCGGCGCGAGGATCGGGAAGCCGGTTTCGATGCGTCGGAGCAGGTTGCGCTCGAGCCAGTCGGCGCTGGAGCAGAACAGGTCCGGATCGCCGTCGTTGGCGAACCAGTACACGCGATGGTGTTCGAGGAAGCGCCCGACGATCGAGCGCACGCGGATGTTCTCGGAAATGCCCGGAAGGCCCGGGCGCAGCGTGCACGCGCCACGCACGATCAGGTCGACCTGGACGCCGGCCTGCGATGCCATGTACAGCGCACGCACGACCTGCGGTTCATTGAGGGCATTCATCTTGGCGATGATGCGCGCGGGCTTGCCGGCCTTCGCGTGGCGCGTTTCGCGGTCGATGCGCTTGAGCACGCCCGCATGCAGCGTGAAGGGCGACTGCAGCAGGCGCTTGAGCTTGATCGTCGGCGCCAGGCCCGACAGCTGCTGGAAGATCAGGTGCACGTCGTTGCCGATGTCCGCATCGGCGGTGAACAGCCCGAAGTCGGTGTAAACGCGCGCGGTGCCGCTGTGGTAGTTGCCCGTGCCCAGGTGCACGTAGCGACGCAGCTTGCGGCCTTCGCGACGCACGATGAGCATCATCTTCGCGTGCGTCTTGTAACCGACCACGCCATACACGACCTGCACGCCCGCGTCCTGCAGGCGGTCGGCAAGGCCGAGGTTCGCTTCCTCGTCGAAACGCGCGCGCAGTTCGACGACGACGGTGACGTCCTTGCCGTTGCGCGCGGCCTGCACGAGGCTGTCGACGATCGGCGATTCCTTGCCCGTGCGGTACAGCGTCTGCTTGATCGCCAGCACGTTCGGGTCTTCGGACGCCTGCTTGAGCAGCTCCAGCACCGGCGTGAACGCGTCGAAGGGATGGTGCAGCAGCACGTCGCCTTCGGCGATCTTGTCGAACATCGCTTCCACGCCCGACAGCTGGCGCGGCTGGAACGGCACGAACTTCAGGTCCGGGCGCTGCACCAGGTCGTAGACCTGGATGACGCGGTTGAGGTTCACCGGCCCGTTGATGCGGTACACCGCGTTTTCGGTGAGGTCGAAGTTCTCCAGCAGGGTGCGCACGATGTCATCGGGGCACTGCTCGGCGATCTCCAGCCGCACCGCGCGCAGGTAGCCGCGGCCGACGAGTTCGTCGCGCAGCGCGAGCGCGAGGTTCTCGACTTCGTCCTCGTCGACGATGAGTTCGGAATTGCGCGTGACGCGGAACTGGTACGCGCCCTTCACCTGCATGCCGGGGAAGAGCTCGTCGACGAACGCCGAGAGCACCGCGGAGAGGAACACGAAGTCGTGCTTGCCGCCGGAGACGTCTTCGGGAATCTGGATGATGCGCGGCAGCGAACGCGGCGCGCGCACGATGGCCAGGTGCCCCTCGCGGCCGAACGCGTCCTTGCCCTTGAGCACCACGACGATGTTCAGCGACTTGTTGAGGATCTTCGGGAACGGATGCGCCGGATCGAGCCCGAGCGGCGACAGCACCGGCATGATCTCGTCGCGGAAATACTCGCGCAGCCACTGCGTCTGCTGCTCGCTCCAGCCGTCGCGATGCATCACGCGGACGCCGGCATCGTCGAGCGCGGGCCGCAGTACGTCGTTCCAGCATTCGTACTGCGAGCGCACCAGGTCCGCGGCGCGCTCGTGGATGTGCGCGAGCACCGTGGCCGGCGCGAGCCCGTCCGGGCCCGGCGGCACGCCCAGGTCCTGCGCGTGGCGCAGCGTGCCGGCGCGGATCTCGAAGAATTCATCGAGGTTGGTGCACGAGATGCAGAGGTAGCGCAGGCGTTCGAGCAGCGGCACCTGCGGGTCCTGCGCCTGCGCGAGCACGCGGAAGTTGAAATCCAGCGCCGACAGTTCGCGGTTGAAGTACAGCTCGCTGTCGCGCAGCGGATCGGTGTCGACCACCGTGGTGGCGGTGTCGAATGCGGCGGCGTTCATGGCAAAGCCTCGGAAAGCGCGAACTCGTCGCGCGGGCGCACGCGGTCGGCGCCGAAATGGCAGGAGAACGTGCTGCCGCGACCGACTTCGCTGGTGATCTCCAGCCGCGCCTGGTGCAGGTTCAGCACGTGCTTGACGATGGAAAGCCCGAGCCCCGTGCCGCCGCTCTCGCGCGAGCGGCTGGTGGAGACGCGGTAGAAGCGTTCGGTGATGCGCGGCAGGTGCGCGGCGGGAATGCCGTAGCCGCTGTCGATCACTTCCAGCACGGCGCCCTTGTCTTCGCGACGGAAACGGACGCGGATCGTGCCGCCGGCCGGCGTGTAGCGCACGGCGTTGCTGACGAGGTTGGAGAACGCGCTGTGCAGTTCCTTGTTCGAGCCCCACAGATCCACGCCGGCGGTGTCTTCGACGATGACCTCGTGACGGCCCTGGCTCAACGCGTTGGCCTCTCGGCGCAGCGTGGCGATCATCGGCGCCATCGCGACGGTTTCCTCGGCCGGCAGGCTGTCCTGCGATTCCAGGCGCGACAGCATCAGCAGGTCTTCGACCAGCTGCGTCATGCGCTGGGACTGGCGCTGCATCTCGGCGAGCATCGGCGCCCAGTCCGGGTGTTCCTCCGGATCGAGCATGTCGAGGTAGCCGTGCACCACCGTCAACGGCGTGCGCAGCTCGTGCGACACGTTGGCGACGAAGTCGCGGCGCATCTGCTCAAGCTGCAGCAGACGACTGACGTCGCGCGCGACCAGCATCCACAGGTCGTCGGAGTAGGGGATCAGGCGCAGGCTGAGCGTGACGGCCGGATTCCACGGCGAAGCGATTTCCAGGGTCTCGGCGTTACGCCCGGACGCCAGCCAATGGGACAGCTGCAACGGTTGGAGCCGTTGCGCGAGCGGGGCGCCGATGTCGCGCGGATAGCGCAGCTGCAGCAGGCTGTTGGCCGAATGGTTGAACCACTGGATGCGCTGGCTGTTGCGTTCCACCACGACGATGGCGTCGGGCATCGCCGCGGCGGCGGCGCGGTAGGCGCGCAGCATCTCGATGAGGCGCTTCTTGCGCGCGCGCATTTCGGACTGGCTGCGGTGGAGCAGGCGATCGAGCTCGTTCCAGATGCCGTCGCCCAGCGGCGGCTTCAGCCGCTGCCGTGCGGTGAGCCGCAGCAGCACGTTGCGAAGGCGCCAGTAGTGCCACGCGACCACGCCCAGCGCGGCGAAGGTGATGACCGGCCACGGATAGCCGATCGCCAGCCCCAGCACCGCCGCGCCCGCCAGGATCAGGGCGAGCTGGCCAAGGGTGCGCAGCCAGGCGGAATGGGATCGGGGCGGCATGGGATGGGCGATGGGTGAGTGGCGATTCGTGATTCGGTGGACGGACGTGTCCGATCGGCTACTGCCCGGATGGTAGCCGCAGGCTTGCTGCGGTTTTGCGAATCGCGACTCAGCCGTCACGCATCACGGCCGTCCCTCACGCTTCGACCGACGCGGAGAACCGGTAGCCCGCGCCCCGCACCGTCTGCACCATGCCGTCGAGCTGGTGCGGTTCCAGCGTCTTGCGCAGGCGGCGGATGTGCACGTCGACCGTGCGTTCCTCCACGTACACGCTGCCGCCCCAGACGTGGTCCAGCAGCTGCGTGCGGGTGTACACGCGCTCCGGATGCGTCATGAAGAAATGCAGCAGGCGGTATTCGGTGGGGCCGATCTGCACCGGCTGGTCGCCTTCGGCGGCATGGGCGAACACGCGGTGCGCGGCGCCGTCGATGCGCAGCGGGCCAACCGCGACGCTGCCGTCCTCGTCGTCCTCGCGCGAGCGGCGCAGCACGGCGCGGATGCGGGCCAGCAGTTCGCGGGCGGAGAAGGGTTTGACGACGTAATCGTCGACGCCCGCCTCCAGCCCGCCGACGCGGTCGTTTTCCTCGCCGCGGGCGGTCAGCATGATGATCGGGACTTCGCGCGTGAGCTGGTCCTTGCGCCAGCGGCGGGCGAGGTCCAGGCCGCTGGTGCCGGGCAGCATCCAGTCCAGCAGGATGAGGTCGGGGACGCGGTCGGCGATCGCGGCCTGCGCTTCGCGCGCGTCGCCGGCATGGACCGGCTCGTACTCGCCCTTGCGCAGGGCAAAGGACACCATGTCGCGGATGGCGGGTTCGTCTTCGACGATCAGGATGCGCTTCTGCACGCGGTCACCGGGGAGCGGGAGGGGGCTTTGGCAAGCCGCCTCAGTACACTACCGTTTTATGACGGGCCCATGACACGGTCATCCGGGCCTTCTGCGGCAAAGGGTTACTTGCGTCGCAGATCCTCGTCGCGGATGCCCTGGCGCTTCAGTTCGAGCACCGTGGGAGTGATCGCGGCGATCCGCGCCTCGATCCGCGCACGGGCGTAATAGTCCAGATCCGAACGCCGCTTCAGCGTGTTCAGCTGCACCAGCGCCTGCTCCGGGCGGCCGTTCAGATAAGCGGCTTCGGCATAGGCCTCACCGGCGCGGACCGGATCGCCGGCCATGTCGCACGCGCGGGCGAACACGCTCTGGAACTGCGCGTCGTTGGCCGACACACCCAGCAGCGGCCGCAGGATTTCCTGGGCGCGGCGCCCGGCCTGCGCGTTGCCGCGCTCGGCAAGCACGTCCGCGTAGCTGAGCACGACAGGGCGGCTGTGCGGCGTCTGGCGCAGCAGCGTCTCGAAACGCGCATCGGCCGAGGCCGCCTTGCCGCTCTTGGACTCCGCTTCGGCCAGCGCGAGGGTGAGCCAGACGTCGCCCGGATTCTTCTGCAGCAGCGCATTCAGTGCAGTCGCCGCGGCTGCGGGCTGGTTCGCGCGCAACTGCGCATAGGCGAGGCCGTAGCGCTGCGCATCGGTGCGTTTGGCCGGGTCACCCATCCGTTCGTATTCGCGGATCGCGTCGCCCGGCGTGTTGGCGCTCAGCACGCGAAGGCGTTCGCGCGCGTAATCGAAACGACCGGTGCCGCCGACGCCGAACGCGGTGCCGAGGTTGGCCTGCAGCGTGGGCGGCAGCAGCGGGTTGACCGCGCCGTCGGTGGGGAATTGCGGGCGCGGGGCGCTTTCTTCCTCGCACTGCGCCGGGCCGTCGGGATCGCGCACGCAGACCTGGCTGCTGCCGCGTTCGCGACGGATGCGCGCGGCGCGGTCCTTCGCCTCGGTGATGCGCGTGATGGTGACCGGGTGCGTCATCAGCCAGTCCGGCGATTCGCCCCAGTAATTGGCGCCGTTGCTGCGGGAGCGCGCCTGCATGATGGTGAAGAAGTCCGCCATCGCCTCCGGATCGTAGTCGCTGCGGGCGAGCGTCTGGATGCCCAGCCGGTCGGCTTCCGATTCGTTGGCTCGCGTGTAGTTGATCTGGCGCTGCTGCATCAGGCCCATCGCGCCGGCCATGGCCGCCTGCGCGGCGTCGTCGGACGAATTGCCGCCCGCGGCCTGGGCCGCGACGATCGCGCCCAGCATCGCCAGCAGCAGCGGCAGCTGGTCACGCTGTGCGCGTTCGGCGCCACGGAGCACGTGTTGCTGGGTCACGTGCGCGATTTCGTGCGACAGCACGCCGGCGACCTCGTCCTCCTTGTCGGCGGCGAGGATCAGGCCGGAATTCACGCCGATGTAACCGCCAAGCGTGGCGAAGGCGTTGATCTGCCGCTCGCGCAGCATGAAGAAGGTGAACGGCTGCTTGGGCTGGTCGCTGTTGGCGGCCAGGCGCGTGCCGAGCGTGTCGAGCCAACTGTCGATCAGCGGGTCTTCGAGCAGGTAGTCGTAGTGGCGCAGCTGCGCCAGCATCATCGCGCCGTATTCCTGCTGCTGCCGCGGGCTCAGCAGTTCGCCGGCGGACGAGCCGATATCGGGCAGTCGCGATTCCTGCGCCGGCGCGCACAGGCTCGCAACGGCGATGGTCAGGGCGGCAACGGGCAGGACGATGCGACGCAAATGAGGCTCCCTCTGGACCGGCGATCCACCGGGCGGCGGTCGCTCCGCAGGATGCGGGGCGCCCGTGGGGCCGGGATGAACGGGTCCATTACAGACGACGGTAATCCTTTCACATGGCTGTCGGGATGCACCATCGCGCGTGGTGTGTTCCACGCGCGGGGTGGAAATGGCCGCAAGCCAAGCCCATATTCGACCACAGCCCCATCCGCGAGTTCATCGGAGAACCGTTTTGACCAGTTCCAACGTTGCGCCCGGCGCCGACCCGGCTGCCAAGGGCCCGGAAATCGTCATCTACACCACGCTGATCTGCCCCTATTGCGTGGCCGCGAAGAACTTCCTGAAGAGCAAGGGCCAGTCGTGGACGGAGATCCGCATCGACCTGGACCCGGCGCAGCGCGAGATCATGATGGCGCGCGCCCGCCGCACGAGCGTGCCACAGATCTTCATCGGCGAGACCCATGTGGGCGGCTACGACGACATGATCGCGCTGCACCGCGCCGGCGGCCTGGAGCCGCTGCTGTCGCCGCAGTAAGGCGTTCCGGCCCATTGGCCCCATGAAGTTCACGGCCACGGCGCCAGACGATGTCTGGCGACAGTGGCCGGTTCGTTACAGACTTCTCCCATTCTTTCGCCCGGAACCTCCATGAGCAACGAAACCCCCGACAGCGGCGACCGCGTCGCCGAATTCACCGCGTTCCGCAAGCGCATGAACGAGCGGATCCTCGCCGAGCCGAACCAGGTCGTGCGCCGCTTCTTCGCGCTGGACACGCAGACCTACCAGGCCGGCGCGCTGGACGTGAAGACCAAGGAGCTGCTGGGTCTGGTCGCGTCGCTCGTGCTGCGCTGCGACGACTGCATCAGCTACCACGTCGCGCAGTGCAAGGAAGCCGGCGTGAACCGCGACGAGATGTTCGAGACGTTCTCGGTGGGCCTGGTCGTCGGCGGTTCGATCGTGATTCCGCACCTGCGCCGCGCGGTGGACTTCCTGGATCGCCTCGAACAGGGCGAGGCGGCCGCGCCGGCCGGTCACGACCACGGCTGAACGCGGTTCGGCGTCCCGCAAGAGCCCGCTCCGGCGGGCTTTTTGCGGTGTGGGGCGCGTCGCCGGGACTTTGGTCGCATCCTTCACGCCTGCAGGGGCGGGCCGCTTCCGGCATAATTCCGGGGCTCACCATCCGGCGCCGTACTTCCTCGTCGCGCGCCCATAAGTCGGAAGAACCCCCCAAATGACGCAGACGATTACGGTCATCCGTGGCGACGGCATCGGCCCGGAAATCATGGACGCCACCTTGCACGTGCTCGACTCGATGAACCTCGGGTTGCAGTACGAATTCGCCGATGCCGGCCTGGTCGCGCTGGAAAAGCACGGCGAACTGCTGCCGCAGGCGACGCTCGATTCCATCCGCAAGAACCGCATCGCGCTGAAGTCGCCGCTGACCACGCCGGTCGGCGAGGGCTTCAGCTCCATCAACGTCGAACTGCGCAAGCGCTTCGACCTGTACGCCAACGTGCGTCCGGCCAAGTCGTTCCCGAACACCAAGTCGCGCTTCGCCGACGGCGTCGACCTGATCACCGTTCGCGAGAACACCGAAGGCGCGTACATCGGCGAAGGCCAGACGCTGTCGGAAGACGGCGAAACCGCGCTGCTGACGCAGAAGGTCACGCGTCGCGGTTCCGAGCGCATCGTGCGCTACGCCTTCGAGCTGGCCCGCAAGACCGGCCGCAAGAAGGTCACCGTCGTGCACAAGGCGAACATCCTGAAGTCGACGTCGGGCCTGTTCCTCAAGACCGCGCGTGCGGTCGCCGCGGAATATCCGGACATCGAGTGCAACGAGATGATCGTGGACAACACCTGCATGCAGCTGGTGATGCGTCCGGAGCAGTTCGACATCATCGTCACCACCAACCTGTTCGGCGACATCATCTCCGACCTGTGCGCCGGCCTCGTCGGCGGCCTGGGTCTGGCGCCGGGCGCGAACATCGGCACCGATGCGGCGATCTTCGAGGCCGTGCACGGCACCGCGCCGGACATCGCGGGGCAGGGCAAGGCCAATCCGTGCGCGCTGCTGCTCGGCGCGGCGCAGATGCTCGACCACCTGGGCGAATGCGAGAAGGCCGAGCGCCTGCGCGCGGCGATCATCGCCACGCTCGAAGCGAAGGATTCGCTGACCCCGGACCTGGGCGGCACCGGCAACACGATGTCGTTCGCGAAGGCGATCGCCGGCCGCATCTGATCGCGGATCGCACCGACACGCTGCACCTCGACAGGGCGCCTCCGGGCGCCCTGTCGCGTTTCAGGGCGAGACACGCAGTTTTCCCGCGCCGGCGACTTGCCTCCGCGCATGCTCCGCCTGTGTTCCGCCGGTGATCTCGACACCGGCGCCCTCCGGCCTCAGAATGCGCCGCCTTTTCGCTCCATTCGGATAAAGAGATGAATGAGCCCGTCCGGCCGAGCGCCCTTGCGCTCACGCCGCTGCTGGTGTTCCTGGCGCTGTTCTTCGGCGCCGGCGTGTATTTCACCAGCCATGGCGAGGCCATGGGCTTCTACCAGCTGCGCGCGCCGGTGGCGATCCTGCCCGCGCTGGGCCTGGCGGCGCTCATTGCCTGGCGCCGCGGCCTGAAGCCGCTGGAGACGCTGCTGGGCGGCATGGGCGACCACAACGTCGTGCTGATGTGCCTGATCTTCCTGCTGGCCGGTGGCTTCGTGGAAGTCTCCAAGGCGATCGGCGCCGTGGACGCGATCGTCGCGCTCGGCATCGGCCACCTGCATCCGGCGCTGCTGCTGCCGGGGCTGTTCGTCGTGGCGGGTTTCATCTCGCTCTCGCTGGGCACCTCGATGGGCACGATCGCCGCGGTGGCGCCGATCGCACTGGGCGTGTCGGACGCGTCCGGCCTGGATCGCGCGCTGGTGCTCGGTGCCGTGATCGGCGGTGCGACCTTCGGCGACAACCTGTCGGTGATCTCCGACACCGCGATCGTCGCCAGCCGCACGCAGGGCTGCACGATGCGCGAGAAATTCCGCGAGAACCTGAAGCTCGCGTTGCCTGCGGCGCTGCTGACCGTGGTAGTGCTGGGCTTCATCGGCGAGACCGCGCCGGTGCAGACGCTCGAGCCCGTGTCGCCGTGGCTGATCGTGCCGTACGTGATCGTGCTCGGTCTGGCGATGGCCGGTGTCGACGTGATCATCGTGCTGAGCCTGGGACTGGTGATCGCCGGGCTCTTCGGCGCGTTCTTCACCGACGAATTCGGCGTGGCTGCTTACGCGACGCACATCTGGGAAGGCTTCGAGAGCATGGTGGAAATCATCCTGCTGTCGCTGCTCGTCGGCGGCCTCGGCGCATTGATGAAGGCGACCGGCGGCCTGGCGTGGCTCGCGCAGTCGATCGGCCGCTTCGCACGCGGCCATCGCAGCCGTCGCGCCGGCGAGGTGAGCATCGCGGCGCTGTCGGCGACAACGGACGTGTTCACCGCGAACAACACGGTCGCGATCCTCATCAGCGGCGGGCTGGCGCGCGACATCGCGCAACAGCACGGCGTGCCGCCGGCGCGCGCGGCGAGCGTGCTCGACATCTTCGCCTGCGTCACGCAGGGCGTGCTGCCTTACGGCGCGCAGATCCTGCTGGCGGCGTCGCTCGGAACGGTGTCGCCGCTGGCGCTGGCCGGGCATGTGCATTACAGCTGGCTGCTGGGCGCGATCACCATCGCCGCGATGCTGTGGCCATCGCGGAAGACCGCGCCGCAGGTGGCGTGAAGCGGGCAGAAAAGGGAAGGGCGCGGATTCCTCCGCGCCCTTCGCGTTTGCAGCGTCGTTGAAGCTGCGGCGTCAGTCGCGCGACTGCAGCTTCGACAGCAGGCGCAGGAACTCGACGTACAGCCACACCAGCGTGACCATCAGGCCGAACGCGCCGTACCACTCCATGTACTTCGGTGCGTTCTGCTCGACGCCGCTTTCGATGAAGTCGAAATCCAGCACGAGGTTGAGCGCGGCGATCACGACCACGAACAGGCTGAAGCCGATGCCGATCAGGCCCGACTCGTGGATGAACGGCACGCGCACGTCGAAGAACGACAGCACGAACGAGGCCAGGTACACCAGCGCGATACCGCCGGTCGCGGCGACGACGCCGAGCTTGAAGTTCTCCGTCGCCTTGATCAGGCCGGAGCGGTACGCGAACAGCAGCGCGAACAGCGTGCCGAAGGTGAGCATCACCGCCTGCATCACGATGCCGGGGAAGCGGTGCTCGAAGATCGCCGAGATCGCGCCGAGGAAGAAGCCTTCGGTCAGCGCGTAAAGCGGTGCGGTGACCGGCGCCCACTCCTTGTTGACGATCGTGGCGATGGCGAACACCAGCCCGCCGATCGCGCCGCCGAGGATGTAGGGCATCGCGCCGACCGAGCCGGTTTCGGTGAACTGCACCTGGCTCCACGCGAAGGCCGCGGTGATCACGCACAGCAGCAGCAACATGCCGGTCTTGTTGACCGTGCCGTTGAGCGTCATCGCCTCGCTATCTCGCTGGACCACCGCGCCGCTGGAAAGATCGAGGAAGGTGCTGTCCTTCAATGCGGGATTGCCGCTGCGTCCGATCATGTCGTCCCCTGTTCCGTGTCCAATGGTGGCCGGAGCATACAACGCCACCTCGCGCGGCTCGCGATCCGTTGACAGGGGCGGTCGCGCCAGCCAGACTATCCGACCTTTCGCGGCGTTGGCGCGCAACGGAAGTCCCGGCTTCGGGGTATAGCTCAGCCTGGTAGAGCGCCAGCTTTGGGAGCTGGATGTCGTGGGTTCGAATCCCTCTGCCCCGACCATCCAGGACCGAGCGGTGAGTGTTGCCGGCGGTTGCAACGGATGTGTCAGTTAAGATGTAACGCTGGCGCCCGTAGCTCAACCGGATAGAGCACCGGCCTTCTAAGCCGGTGGTTGTGGGTTCGAGTCCCGCCGGGCGCGCCACAAGTTGTAGGAAACGCCGTAAAACAAGCTTTATGGTGGCTGTAGCTCAGTTGGTTAGAGTACTGGATTGTGATTCCAGATGTCGGGGGTTCGAGTCCCCTCAGCCACCCCAGATTGTGTGACAGGTTGTTGGCGGAACACGTTTTTGTTGTTATAGTTTCGCTCCTAAGTTGTTCCGGGCCGTTAGCTCAGTTGGTAGAGCAGTTGACTCTTAATCAATAGGTCCAAGGTTCGAATCCTTGACGGCCCACCAATCCCGGAAAGCACCTGGCAACCCCAGGTGCTTTTTTCTTTTCCGGGCGATCGATTTCGGGGCATTTCAACTTTCCCGATCCCGCGGCCTAGAATGCCGCCGCGCCGGCCCGATGGCCGGCCCAAGCGAAAGTGGCGGAATTGGTAGACGCCCTGGATTTAGGTTCCAGTGCCGCAAGGCGTGCGGGTTCGAGTCCCGCCTTTCGCACCAGCCTCCCTCAGTAACCAGCGGCCGAACGCATCGAGCGAGCGCTCGCGAGTGATGCAATCGGCGGCCGGGCGGTGCTTCCGCACCGGGCCAGTAGCCCCAGCGAGCGTTCGCGAGTGATGCATCGGGCGGCCGGGCCGTGTGCTTCGACGCCAGTCCCGAGCCGAGAGGAGCCCTCTCGAGCGATGCTCCCGACAGCTTGGCAGAGCTCCCGCGCGCCCCATCCGCGCCCTTGCTCCAAAACACCGCCATCGTGTCCCCGCAACCCCCGTCCAGCGCTGGCACGATGGCCCGCAATCGGCCAAACTACGCCGTTCCGCCGGCCGCGAAGCATTCCGCCCGGGCCGCGGGCAGGACAGGACCATCAACATCGTGCCGCGGCAGCTCGCCGCGGTGGCAGGAGTGGATATGCAAGTTTCGGTCGAATCGCTCGGCAACCTCGAACGCCGCATGACTTTCAGCCTTCCGGCGGACCGGCTGGAAGCGCAGGTCGGCGGTCGCCTGCGCGAGATCTCGCGCGGCGCGAAGATCAAGGGTTTCCGCCCCGGCAAGGTGCCGGCCAAGGTGATCGAGCAGCGCTTCGGCGCGCAGGTTCGCGCCGACGTCCTCAACGACCTGCTGCGCGAAGGCTTCAGCACCGCGATCCGCGAGCAGTCGCTGCAGATCGCCGGTAACCCGCAGATCGTGCCGGCGCAGGGCGAGGACGCCCTCTCGTACGTGGCCACGTTCGAGGTCGTGCCGGACTTCGGCGATATCGACGTCGCCAAGCTCAATGTCGTGCGCCACACCTCCGAGGTGAGCGACGCCGACATCGACGCGATGATCGAGAACCTCCGCCTGCAGCGCCGCACCTGGAACCCGGTCGAGCGCGAAGCCGCTGCCGGCGACGCGGTCGAAATCGAAACCTATTCGCAGGTCGGCGACGAACGCCTGCCGGCCGAGGGCGTCGAGCGCGGCGCGACCATCATCGGTTCGGCCGCGATGTTCCCGGCGATCGAATCGGCGCTGGTCGGGATGAAGGCCGGCGACGAGAAGGACGTGGACGTCGACTTCCCGGCCGACTGGCGCGTGCCGGCGTTTGCGGGCAAGACCGTCAAGGTCCACCTGGTGGCGACCAAGGTGTCCGAGCCGGTGCTGCCCGAGGTCGATGCGGCCTTCATCAAGAGCTTCGGCGTGCGCAGCGGCGATCCGGACCAGTTCCGCGTGGACATCCGCAGCAACCTGGAGCGCGAGCTCAAGGGCGCGCTGATGACCCGCCTGCGTCGTGAGGTCGGCGAGCAGCTGATCGCGTCGTACTCGCACGTCGAGATGCCGCCGAAGCTGGTCGAGGCCGAAGCGCGCGACATGGCGCGCCAGACCATCGAGACCGCGCGCCGCCAGGGCCGCGCTATCGGCGAAATCCCGGCCGACGCGCACGTGGGCTTCATGGACGCTGCGCGCAAGCGCGTGCTGGTCGGCCTGCTCGTGGGCGAGATCGCCCGTCGCAACGAGCTGCGCCTGGAACCCAAGCGCGTGACCGAGACGCTGAACCTGATCGCCTCGACCTACGAAGAGCCGCAGCAGGTCATCGAGCTGTACCGTAACGATGCGCAGCTCATGAACGGCCTGCAGGCCCGCGTGATGGAAGAGCAGGTGATCGACTGGATCGCCGAGCGCGCCCAGCACACCGAGCAGCCGCTGTCGTTCAACGAAGCGATCCGCCAGTAAGTGGATGCATCGCGGCCGCGACGTCTCGCCGCGGCCGGTTCCATCGTAAGGACGCGCCCCTTGCGCTCTGGTCCGGTTGGCCCCAAGTTGGTCGGACCGCGCTCACCCAAGCGCCCCCTATCCGTTCCAAGGTGCCGTCGAACATGGACAACCTGACCAAAGCTTTGAACCTCGTGCCGATGGTGGTCGAACAGACCAGCCGGGGCGAGCGTGCGTACGACATCTACTCGCGCCTCCTCAAGGAGCGCGTGATCTTCCTTGTCGGCGGCGTCGACGACCACGTCGCCAACGTGATCGTCGCCCAGATGCTCTTCCTCGAGGCGGAGAATCCCGAGAAGGACATCAGCCTGTACATCAACTCGCCCGGTGGCGTGGTCACCGCGGGCCTGGCGATCTACGACACCATGCAGTACATCAAGCCGGACGTGAGCACGATCTGCGTCGGCCAGGCCGCCTCGATGGGCGCGCTGCTGTTGGCGGCGGGCGCGAAGGGCAAGCGGTATGCGCTGCCGAATTCGCGCGTGATGATCCACCAGCCGCTGGGCGGCTTCCAGGGCCAGGCGACGGACATCGACATCCACGCTCGCGAGATCCTGACCCTGCGCCAGCGCCTGAACGAGATCCTGGCCAAGCACACCGGCCAGGCCCTGGAGACCATCGCGCGCGACACCGAGCGCGACAACTTCAAGAGCGCCGAAGCGGCCCGCGAGTACGGCCTGGTCGACCAGGTCCTCGAGCGCCGCCCGGAAGACTCGATCCAGGCGGGCTGACGCCCTGCACGGCACTTCCATCACCATTTCTCGGCCCGTGATCTGGCCCGCAAGGCGGGCTGGATCGCTGTGTTATCCTCGGGCCGCAGCACCTGAACGCGTCCGGCCCGGCAAAACTTCCGGCCGGCGGGTTCAAGACACGAGCACCATTTGGGCACAGGCATGAGCGACGACCGACAGGGCCGCAGCACCGGCGACAGCAACAAGATCCTTTACTGCTCGTTCTGCGGGAAAAGCCAGCACGAGGTCCGCAAGCTCATTGCGGGCCCGAGCGTGTTCATCTGCGACGAATGCGTCGAGCTGTGCAACGACATCATCCGCGAGGAACTCGAGGAGAAGGCGCAGTCGGCCCGCAGCCACCTGCCCAAGCCGCGCGAGATCCTCGAGGTCCTGGACCAGTACGTGATCGGCCAGCAGCGCGCCAAGCGCACGCTCGCGGTGGCCGTGTACAACCATTACAAGCGCATCGAGAGCCGCCAGAAGAACGACGACGTCGAATTGGCGAAGTCGAACATCCTGCTCGTCGGGCCGACCGGTTCGGGCAAGACGCTGCTGGCCGAAACGCTGGCGCGCCTGCTCAACGTGCCGTTCACCATTGCCGATGCCACCACGCTGACCGAAGCCGGCTACGTCGGTGAGGACGTGGAAAACATCATCCAGAAGCTCCTGCAGAAGTGCGACTACGACGTCGAGAAGGCGCAGCAGGGCATCGTCTACATCGACGAAATCGACAAGATCTCGCGCAAGAGCGACAACCCGTCGATCACGCGCGATGTGTCGGGTGAGGGCGTACAGCAGGCGCTGCTGAAGCTCATCGAGGGCACCGTCGCCAGCGTCCCGCCGCAGGGCGGCCGCAAGCACCCGCAGCAGGAATTCCTGCAGGTCGACACGCGCAACATCCTGTTCGTCGTCGGCGGTGCGTTCGCCGGGCTCGACAAGATCATCCAGCAGCGCAGCACCGAGGCCGGCGGCATCGGCTTCGGCGCCAAGGTCAAGAGCAGCGAGCGCAAGAACGACATCGGCAAGCTCCTGGCCGACGTCGAGCCGGAAGACCTGATCAAGTTCGGCCTGATCCCCGAGTTTGTCGGCCGCCTGCCGGTGGTCGCCACGCTCGAGGAGCTGGACGAGCCGGCGCTGGTGAAAATCCTCACCGAGCCCAAGAACGCCATCACCAAGCAGTTCAAGAAGCTGTTCGAGATGGAGAGCGTCGAGCTCGAGTTCCGCCCGGACGCCCTCTCGGCGATCGCACGCAAGGCGCTCAAGCGCAAGACCGGTGCCCGCGGCCTGCGGACCATCGTCGAGTCGGTCCTCCTGGACACCATGTACGAGCTGCCCTCGCTGGAGAACGTCTCCAAGGTGGTCGTGGACGAGTCGGTGATCGATCACAAGACCGAGCCGTACCTGATCTACCAGACGCCTCCGGCCGCCCCGAAGGTCGCGGCCGCCGACTGACGGCGACGTGACCGGCGTCCCGCCTCCGACATCTCGGAGGACGGGCTAAGCGTCTGATTCACAAAGGATAAATGCCCCCGGCCCGCAGCATAGCCTGCGGGCCGCTTGCATCCGTTCGCGCCGGACCCCATAACCGTCGCCATGGGCGAAGTCAGCCCACGAAGTCCCCGGGCGTTCCCGCCCGCACCCGCTTTCCGGAGTCCCCCCATGGCCGTATCAACCGAGCACGAGACGCTCACCCTCCCGGTCCTGCCGCTGCGCGACGTCGTCGTGTTCCCGCACATGGTGATCCCGCTGTTCGTCGGCCGGGACAAGTCGATCCATGCGCTGGACGTCGCCATGGAAGCCGACAAGCGCATCCTGCTGGTCGCGCAGAAGTCCGCCGAGACCGACGACCCGGGCGCCGACGACCTCTACAAGGTCGGCACGCTCGCCCAGGTCCTGCAGCTGCTGAAGCTCCCCGACGGCACCATCAAGGTGCTGGTCGAGGGCGTGTCGCGCGTGAACGTCCATGACGTCACCGAGCGCGGCGGCGCCCTGAGCGGCCAGGCAGAAGTCGTCGAGCCGGAGAGCGATCGCGAGGAACGCGAAATCGAGGCGATCGCGCGCTCGCTGATGGGCCTGTTCGAGCAGTACGTGAAGACGAACCGCAAGCTCCCGCCGGAGCTGATGCAGACGCTGTCCGGCATCGACGAGCCCGGTCGCCTGGCCGACACCATCGCCGCCCACCTGGGCGTGCGCATCGGCGACAAGCAGAAGCTGCTGGAGACGCACGGCGTCGGCGCACGGCTGGAGCAGCTGGTCGGCCTGGTCGACGGCGAGATCGACGTGCAGCAGCTCGAGAAGCGCATCCGCGGCCGCGTGAAGTCGCAGATGGAAAAGAGCCAGCGCGAGTACTACCTCAACGAGCAGATGAAGGCGATCCAGAAGGAGCTCGGCGAGATCGACGATGCGCCCAACGACATCGACGAGCTCACGCGCAAGATCGCCGAAGCCGGCATGCCCAAGGCGGTCGAAGCCAAGGCCAAGGCCGAACTCAACAAGCTCAAGCAGATGTCGCCGATGTCGGCTGAAGCCGCCGTCGTGCGCAATTACCTCGACTGGCTGCTGGGCGTGCCGTGGAAGAAGCGCACCAAGGTGCGCAAGGACCTCAAGGCCGCTCAGGACGTGCTCGATGCCGATCACTTCGGCCTGGAGAAGGTCAAGGACCGCATCCTCGAATACCTCGCCGTCCAGTCGCGCGTGAAGCAGATGAAGGGCCCGATCCTGTGCCTGGTCGGACCGCCGGGCGTGGGCAAGACCTCTCTCGGCCAGTCGATCGCCAAGGCGACGAACCGCAAGTTCGTTCGCATGTCGCTCGGCGGCGTGCGCGACGAGGCCGAGATCCGTGGCCATCGCCGCACCTATGTCGGTTCGATGCCGGGCCGCATCGTGCAGAACCTCAACAAGGTCGGCAGCAAGAACCCGCTGTTCGTGCTCGACGAGATCGACAAGATGTCGATGGACTTCCGTGGCGATCCGTCATCGGCGCTGCTGGAGGTGCTCGACCCCGAGCAGAACAACGCCTTCAACGACCATTACCTGGAGGTCGACCTCGACCTGTCCGAAGTGATGTTCGTCGCGACCTCCAACTCGCTCAACATTCCCGGCCCGCTGCTGGATCGCATGGAAGTGATCCGCATACCGGGTTACACCGAGGAAGAGAAGCTCAACATCGCGATGCGCTACCTGCTGCCCAAGCAGATCAAGGGCAACGGCCTGAAGCCCGAAGAGCTGAAGGTCGCCGAGAGCGCGGTGCGCGACATCGTGCGCTACTACACGCGCGAGTCGGGCGTGCGTTCGCTCGAGCGCGAGATCGCCAAGATCTGCCGCAAGGTGGTGAAGGAAATCGCGCTGGCGGGCCCGTCGAAGAAGGGCGCGAAGAAGAACGTCGTCAACGTCACGTCGAAGAACCTCGACAAGTACCTGGGCGTGCGTCGTTACGACTTCGGCCGCGCCGAAGAGCAGAACGAAGTCGGGCTCGTCACGGGCCTGGCGTGGACCGAGGTCGGCGGCGACCTGCTGCAGATCGAAGCGACGCTGGTGCCGGGCAAGGGGCAGTTGCTGCTCACCGGCCAGCTCGGCGACGTCATGAAGGAGTCTGCATCGGCCGCGTTGTCCGTCGTGCGCGCGCGCACCGAGCAGCTCGGCATCGACCTGGATTTCCTGCAGAAGCACGACGTCCACGTGCACGTGCCCGAAGGCGCTACGCCGAAGGACGGCCCGAGCGCCGGCATCGCAATGGCGACGGCGCTGGTGTCGATGCTCACGCGCAATCCGGTCAAGGCCGACGTGGCGATGACGGGCGAGATCACGCTGCGCGGCCGTGTGCTGCCGATCGGCGGCCTGAAGGAAAAGCTGCTCGCGGCGCTGCGCGGTGGCATCCGCACCGTGATCATCCCCGAGGAAAACCGCAAGGACCTCGCCGACCTTCCGAAGACCGTGACACAGGGACTGAAGATCATCCCGGCGAAGTGGATCGACGAAGTGCTCAACATCGCGCTGGAACGTGCACCGACCCCGGCGCCTGCCTCGGCGTCCGGCGAGGGCGAAACGCCGGTTCGCGATGGTTCGAAAACGGTGACGCAGACGGACGTCAAGCACTGATTCCCGCCGCCTGTCGGATGTCGTTCGAAATCGCTGGAAGCCGCGCCACGCCTAGCTTTCAGGCTTGCGGCTCAAAAATGCCGCTGGTATAACGGCTGCGGACCGCGCAGCCGTTGCGACGCGCTGGTTGCGCGGCGAAGAACGATCGGGGGAATCGCCTTCGATTCCATGCTGCTTCATCCGAACATGCGGCGCTCGTCCGCACAGGGAGTCAGAACGAATGAACAAGGCTGAGTTTGTCGGCGCCGTCGCCGAGGCTGCCGAGCTGTCCAAGACCGACGCTGCCAACGCGGTCGACGCCATGATCAACGTGGTCACCAAGGCGCTGAAGAAGGGCGACACGGTGACGCTCGTTGGTTTCGGCACGTTCCAGGTCCGCAAGCGCGCCGCCCGCCAGGGCCGCAATCCGAAGACCGGCGAGACCATCAAGATCAAGGCGTCGAAGAATCCTTCGTTCAAGGCTGGCAAGGCGCTGAAGGATGCCGTAAACTAATCAACTCGCCGCCGATGTCTGAACGAATCGGTTAGCACCGCCGGGGTTTCGGCCCTCAGGCAGCAGTGCAAACGGGTGCTTAGCTCAGCGGTAGAGCGTCTCCTTTACACGGAGAGGGTCGGGGGTTCGAAACCCTCAGCACCCACCATCAAGCATCCAGCGGTGGTTGTAACGAGTTTTGAAGCACGCGGAGTGGTAGTTCAGTCGGTTAGAATGCTGGCCTGTCACGCCGGAGGTCGCGGGTTCGAGTCCCGTCCACTCCGCCAGTCTTCACAAGGGCGCCGGAAACGGCGCCTTTGTATTAGTGAGAGGGTCGAAACGCGGTTCATCGCGTCGATCCGGGGCTTCAGGCCCAGGTTTCAAAAAAGCGGAGTGGTAGTTCAGTCGGTTAGAATGCTGGCCTGTCACGCCGGAGGTCGCGGGTTCGAGTCCCGTCCACTCCGCCAGTTTTAAGTCGAAAGGCGCCGGAAACGGCGCCTTTTGTTTTTTCGGCGTCCGCGATGGAAACCACGTCGCGCGCTCTGCCCGGAGGCCACTTCCAGTGGTGTCGCCGGCCATCGAAATTCCTGCCTCACGCCGCCGTGACGGCGCTAAACTGTCCGGCTTACGACTGAACGCGTCCCGGACATGCTGCAGAAACTTCGCGACAAGACCTCGGGCTGGATCGCCACTGTGATCCTCGGCCTGCTGATCATTCCCTTCGCCTTCGTCGGCATCGAGCAATACCTCGGCCAGCGCACCGACAACTCGGTCGCGCGCATCGACGCGCCGCCGACCTGGTGGCCGACGGCGCCGGCGTGGTGGCCGGTGTCGGTGTTCTGGACGCACGAGAAGATCACGTCCGACGAGTTCCGCAGCCGTTTCGAGCAGGAGCGCATGCAGCGCCGCGCGCAGCAGGGCGAAGCGTTCGACGCACGCGCTTTCGAGAGCGTGGACAACAAGCGCGCGATCCTCGAAACGCTGATCGACGCACGCGTGCAGCAGATCGCCGCGCAGCGCAACGGCTTGGTCGTCAGCGACGCGATGGTGCAGAAGGCGATCATGGACGTGCCGGGTTTCCAGGTGGACGGCAAGTTCGATTACGCGCGATACAAGCTCGCGCTCGCATCGCTGACGCCGCCGCAGAGCGAGCGCCAGTTCGAAGCGACCGTGCGCGACGACGTGCAGCGTTCGATGCTCGCGGTGGGCGTGGGGACCAGCAACTTCGTCACCACCGCGGAGATGGACCGCCTGGTCCGCCTGATGGGCGAGCGCCGCGACGTGTCGCTGGTGCTGCTGCCGCCGCCCGCGCCGGACACCGCCGAGGTCAGCGCCGCGGAAATCCAGAAGTGGTACGACGCACACACCGCGCAGTTCCGCGCGCCGGAAACGGTCGAAATCGAATACGTCGAAGTCGACGCGAGCAAGCTGCCGCCGCCGGCCGCTGCCGACGAGGCGACGCTGCGTCATCGCTACGAGCAGGAGAAGGCGCGCTTCGTCGAAGCCGAGCAGCGCCAGGCTTCGCACATCCTCGTGCGCGTGGATGAGAAGGCCGACGCCGCCGCGCAGAAGGCCGCCGAAGAGAAGGCCAAGCGCCTGGCCGAACAGGCCAAGGCGCCGGGCGCCGACTTCGCCGCGTTGGCGCGTGCCAACAGCGACGACACCGGCTCGCAGGTCGCCGGCGGCGATCTGGGCTGGGTGGCCAAGGGCATGATGGTGGCGCCGTTCGAGAACGCGCTGTTCGCGATGAAGGCCGGCGAAATCAGCGCCCCGGTGAAGAGCGAGTTCGGCTGGCACATCATCCAGCTGCGCGACGTGCAGACCGGTTCGCAGCAGACCTTCGAGCAGGTGCACGACCAGCTCGCGCGCGAGCAGGCTGAAGTGGACCGCGAGCGCACGGTGAGCGACTTCACCAGCCGCCTGGTCGACCTGACGTTGAAGAATCCGTCGTCGCTCGCGCCCGCCGCGCGCGACATGAACCTGCCGCTGCAGAAGCTCGGTCCGTTCGCGCGCACCAACGCGCAGGGCATCGGCGCCAATCCGGCCGTGCAGCGCGTCGCGTTCTCGGAAGAGGCGATCCAGAGCGGCGCGATCAGCGACCCGATCGAGGTCGCACCCGGCCACAGCGTGCTGTTGCGCGTGACCGCGCATACGGCCGAACACGCGCAGCCGCTCGCGCAGGTGCGCGATCAGGTCATTGCCGCCGTGCGTGCCGACCGCGCCAGCAAGGCCGCGCGGAAGGAAGCCGACGCGCTGGTCGCGCGCGTGAACAAGGGCGAGACGCTCGACGCCATCGCGGCCGAGAAGCAGCTGCCGCCGCCGCAGGTCGTGCCGGGCGTGCCGCGTGGTGCGCCGGTGCCGGAAGCCGCGGTTTCTGACGCGATCTTCGCCGTGCCGGCTCCGGCCGCGGGCAAGTTGTCGGCGGGCCACGCCGAGCTGTCGAACGGCGGCATCGCATTGTTCGCGGTGAGCCAGGTCACGCCGGGCGACGTCGCGACGCTGCCGGCGGAGCAGCGCCAGATGCTGCAGCAGCAGATCGCGCAGGTCGGCGGTGGCGACGACGTGCGTGCGCTCGTCGATTCGCTGCGCAAGCGCGTGAAGGTGCAGGTCGTCGAGCAGAACCTCTGACGGTTCCGTCCTCGCAATGATGAAAAAGCCCGGCGATCGCCGGGCTTTTTCTTTGCGACCGGAGTGATCGCTCCCCTCGGTCGGCGACCACAAGAAAGCCCGGCATGGCCGGGCTTTCTGTTTGGCGATCCCGCGGCGTTATTCGCCGTGGATGCCCGTCATGCCGAGGATGTTGTAGCCCGCATCGACGTAGGTCACTTCACCCGTCACGCCTGCGGCGAGGTCCGAGCACAGGAATGCGGCTACGTTGCCGACGTCCTCGATCGTGACCGTGCGGCGCAGCGGCGCGTTCTCTTCGACGTGGCCGAGGATCTTGCGGAAGCCCGCGATGCCCGCGGCGGCGAGGGTCTTGATCGGGCCCGCAGAGATCGCGTTGACGCGCGTGCCTTCCGGGCCGAGGTTGAGGGCGAGGTAACGGACCGACGCTTCCAGGCTGGCCTTCGCCACGCCCATCAGGTTGTAGTTGGCGAGTGCGCGTTCGGCGCCGAGGTAGCTCAGCGTGACGATCGAACCGTTGCGGCCCTTCATCATCGGGCGCGCGGCCTTCGCCAGCGCCGAGAGCGAGTAGGCCGACACGTCGTGCGCGATGGCGAAGTTCTCGCGCGTCATGCCGTCGAGGAACTCACCGGCGATGGCTTCGCGCGGCGCGAAGGCGATGGCGTGCACGAGGATGTCGAAGCCGTCGTTCCAGCGCTGGCCGAGCTGCTCGAAGCACGCTGCGATCTGCGCATCGTCGCTCACGTCCAGCGGGATCACGATGTCGCTGCCGTACTCGGACGCGGCCGACTGCACGCGCGATTTCAGCTTCTCGTTCTGGTAGGTGAACGCCAGTTCCGCGCCCTCGCGGTGCATGGCCTCGGCGATGCCGCTGGCGATCGAACGCTCGCTGGCGATGCCGGTGATCAGTGCACGCTTGCCTTGCAGAAAACCCATGAGCCGATTCCTTCTTTGATGCCGATGCGGTGGGGACGGCCACCATGCGGCGGCCCAAAAACGCAGTTTAGCCGCAGCCGGCGCCGCGTTGCCGCGATGCGCCGGCGTATGTGGAAGGGCTCGCCGTGGAGGGCTGGCCGGTCAGGGCGAACCGGTCGCCGTCGGCAACGCGCCCGTTGGCGATTCGAGCGCGTCGATGAGCAGCGACTGGCCCGGCTTCAAGACGGCCTTCAGCGCCAGACCGTTGCGCCGCATCAGTTCGGCGACGGTGATCCGGTATCGACGTGCGATCGTCCACGCGCTTTCGCCCCTGGCGACGGTGTGGCGACGCGCAGCGGTCGATGCTGTCTGCGTCAACGGTGTCGGCGTCGTGGATTCGGACATCGACACCGAACTGGCGATATCGGCGGGGAAGTCGACCTTCGCCTCGTCGCCAGCCTCCGCGACGCGCGCATCGGTGCGGTCGGCGACGGCGAGCACGTGCGCGGTTGAACCGCTGGCCGGCACGATCCGGCCCTCCGCGTAAACCGGATTCCAGCGCTGCAGCTGCGCGGTGGTCTGCCCGGTGCGGGCCGCCCACTGATCCAGACGCTTGACGTCTTTCGGCAGCGTCACCGCCTGCAAACGCGGGACGGGGCGGTCGAGCGCGGTCATCCACTCGGCGCGATCGTCGGCCTGCTCGATCAGGCACGACAGCGCGTGCAGCTTGCGCACGTAGGCGACGGTGATGTCCGGCAGGCCGACGAGCTTGTCGAGCTGCACGTCGCGAATGTTCTGCCCGCTGCGCTTGAGCGCGCCCAGCACGCGGTATTCGCCGGCGTTGTAGGCCATCACGGCCAGTCGCCAGTCGCCGCCGAACATGCCGTGCAGCGTCTTCAGGTAGCGAACGGCCGCCTGGGTGGAATCGATCGGCGACAACCGGCCGTCGTAGCCCTTTCGGATCGGCACGCCGTGGTTGCGCGCGGTGATCGCGATCATCTGCCACAGGCCGGCCGGACCGGCGGCGCTGCGTGCGCCGGGTCGATAACCGCTCTCGACGAAGGGGATTAGCGCGAACTCGGTCGGGACGTGGCTTTCGCGCAGGGCATCGACGACGTAGCCGAACAGCGGCAGGACGTCGTCGTCGCCGGCGGCGAGCCGGCGCGGCACGTGGGCGAAGTGCTGGCGCCAGCGCGTCGACGTCGCATCGGCATCGCATTCGGGCTCGGCGAGGCCCTCGCGGAAGCTGTTGTAGATCTCCAGGCCGTTACGGGTGCGCGGGTCGGGCTGCGTTTCCGGCGTTGCTGTCTTGCTGTCTGCAGCCGACTGCGGCTCATCCGGGGCCTCCTGCGCGACGACCGGCAGGGCCGTGAAGGCGGCCAGGCAGAACGCGCCCAGCCGGCGACGCCATCGATCGGCGCCGGTCATGCGGTGAATCCGTCCTTCCAGCGCCGCAGTGCGGCGAATGCGTCCACGTCGTTGGCCGCGGCACAGCCGGTCTCGCGCGCCAAGCTGGCGCGCACCTCGGGGCGGTCCACGCGCAGGAAAGGATTGGTGGCCAGTTCGTCGGCCAGGGTGCTGGGAAGGGTGGGTCGTCCGGTCGCGCGCATGGCCGTGGCCTCCTCGAAGCGGCGCTGGAGCGCCGGGTTGCCGGGTTCTACCACGCGGGCGAAGGCCGCGTTTGCGAGCGTGTACTCATGTCCGCAACACACCCGCGTCGCGGGGGGAAGGGCGGCCAGCCGGGACAGGGACGCGTGCATCTGCTCGGCGGTGCCTTCGAACATCCGCCCACAGCCGAGGCTGAACAGGGTGTCCCCGCAAAAAAGCAGGCCATGCCCGTGGTAGGCGACGTGGCTTCGCGTATGGCCCGGGACGGCAAGGACGTCGAAATGCCAGCCCGCAACATCGATCGCCTCGCCATCGGCCACGCGTCGATAGCTCGCCGGGATGCGGTCGTCGTCCGGCGCGAAGACCGGCAGCCCCGGCCAGCGTTCCAGCAACGCCGGCACGCCACCGATATGGTCGCCGTGGTGGTGGGTGAGCAGGACCCCGGCCGGATGCAGCCCGGCGTCGGCGGCCGCGAAGACGGGCCCGGCTTCGCTCGGGTCGACGATCAGCGCCCGCGCGCCATCGTCGGCGGCGAGCGTCCAGATGTAGTTGTCGCTCAGGGCGGGCAGGGGCGTGAGGTGCATCGTCAGTCCGTGGAATGCCCCCGATCGGCCGGTCCTGCCGCACAATCGGGGAGTCGGCGCCCTGGGGCGCCCGGAGAAAAGCCGGCCCGACCATGCCCGCCGCCCACCCACCGCGTCAATCGGAGACATCCGGATCTGCGCTCGGCTGGTTCAGCAGCGAGGCGGGCCAGGGACTGCTCGCGGTCGAGGAAGCGGCGATGCTCCGCGTGCTCGCGAGTTGCCCCGCGGCGGCCTGGGGCTGGCTCGGCGTGGACGGTGCGCCGGCGCCGGAAGTCGGCGGCCGCGGACTGCTGCTTCGACGTTTCGGCCTGGGCTTCCACGGCGCCGTGCGCTGCCGCCTGCCCTTGCCCGTGGCGAGCGAAGCGCTCGGCGCGGTGCTGCTCCAGCACGCGCTGGACGACGAGGTTCCGATCGATCCGCTGCTGGACGAATGCGCCCGCGTCCTCGCGCCGGGCGGCACGCTGTGGCTGGCGGTGCTCAATCCGTGGAGTCCGTACCGCCTGCGCTGGGCCCGCACCGGACTTCGCGCGCGCGATCCGGGCGTGTGGCAATCCGCGTTGCGGCGGGCGGGGTTTCGCCTCCGATACCGTCAGCCTGCAGTGGCTCGGGCCGCACTGGCGCGTGGCGCATGGCGAAGTGGGCGTCGGCGCGTCCGATCGCCTGCGCGCGGGTGTCGCGCTCACGGTCAACAAGCGCGTGCATGCGTTGATCCCGCCCAAGCCGCTGCGTGGATTGCGATGGCAGGCGGGCACGCGATCCCACCTCGTGCGACGCGAGCCGGCGATAATGGATCCATGAATTCGCCCGACCCGACGTCCGCACCTTCCCCCAAGCACATCGAAGCCCACACCGACGGCGCGTGCCTCGGCAATCCCGGTCCCGGCGGCTGGGCCGCGCTGCTTCGCTATCGCGGCCACGAACGCGAACTGTCCGGCGGCGAGGCCGACACCACCAACAACCGCATGGAGCTGATGGGCGCGATCATGGCGCTGGAGTCGCTGAGCGAACCGTGCAGCGTCCTGCTGCACACCGACTCGCAGTACGTGCGCAAGGGCATCACCGAGTGGATCAACAACTGGGTCCGCCGCGGCTGGAAGACCGCCGCCGGCGAGCCGGTGAAGAACCGCGACCTCTGGGAGCGCCTGCACACCGCGACGCTGCGCCATCGCGTCGAGTGGAAGTGGGTGAAGGGCCATTCCGGCGATCCGGACAACGAACGCGTCGACGTCCTCGCGCGCCTCCAGGCGCAGCAGTTCCGCGCCAGCGCCACCGTGCGCTAATCCCGAACCAACCTGTGAGAATGCAGCCGATGCGGCAGATCATCCTCGACACCGAAACCACCGGCCTGAGCTGGGAGCGCGGCAACCGCGTGGTCGAAATCGGCTGCGTCGAATACATCGAGCGCCGCCCGAGCGGGCGCACCTTCCACGTCTACCTCAAGCCGGACTGCGATTTCGAGCAGGGCGCGCAGGAAGTGACGGGGCTGACGCTCGAATTCCTCGCCGACAAACCCGTGTTCGAGCAGGTGGCCGAGGAATTCCTCGCCTTCATCGACGGCGCCGAGTTGATCATCCACAACGCGGCGTTCGACCTGGGCTTCCTGGACAACGAACTGCGCCGGCTCGGCGAGCAGTACGGCCGCATCACCGATCGATGCCGCGTCGAGGACACGCTGCTGCTCGCGCGCCAGCGTTTCCCCGGCCAGCGCAATTCGCTCGACGCGCTCTGCAAGCGCCTGGGCGTGGACAACTCGCATCGCCAGCTGCACGGCGCGCTGCTCGACGCCCAGATCCTGGGCGACGTCTATCTCGCGCTGACCTCCGGGCAGGAGGAAATCGGCTTCGCGGTCGAGGCCGCGGCGAGCGCGGTCGATACGTCGCAGTTCCGCGTCGATCCGAACGTCGCCCGTCCGCGCGTGCAGATCAGCGTCGAGGAACAGGCCGCGCATGACGCGCGACTGGAGAAGCTGCGCAAGAAGGCGGGCAAAGCGGTGTGGGACCAGTTCACCGTGGTCGAGGCCGTCGCGGAGCCGGAACTGGCGACGGCCTAGTCGCCGTGGTCATCGGCGACTACGCGGGCCGCGCTCGCCGAGCGTCATCCCGGCGCACGCCGGGACCCAGGCCGGGCGCCCTTCAGCAAGACGTCCCGCCATTCCAGCGAAGACTGGAATCCATCCTGATCTTCGAAACGGGCGAGACCTGAAGGCCCAGCGGCCTTCAGTGATGCCGCACCAGGATCACGGTGACGTTGTCCGAGCCGCCGCCGTCCAGCGCCGCGGCCACCAGCGTGTCGACGCATTCCTGCGCGCTGCAGTCTGACTGCGCCAGCACGCGCGCGATGCCGCGATCGTCCACTTCCTCGGTCAGACCGTCGCTGCACAGCAGCAACTGCATGCCGGGCTTGAGCTCCCCGGTCATGGTCTCGACGTTGAGGTTGCGCGGATCGGTCACGCCTAGCGCCTGCGTCACGACGTTGCGGTGCGGATGGCTGCGTGCCTGCTCCTGCGTGATCGCGCCGTTGGCGATCAGCTCCTGCACGTAGCTGTGGTCCTGCGACAACTGCGCGAGGTTGCCTTCGCGCCACAGGTAGACGCGGCTGTCGCCGACCCAGGCCACCTCGAAGCGGTTGCCGGTGATGCGCGCGGCGACGACGGTCGTGCCCATCGGCAGCGCGTCGTTGCGCCGCTTGGAGGTGCGGATGATTTCCTCGTCGGCGATGCGGATCGCCTGCGCGAGCGGCGTGCCGTCGCGGATCTCGCGCACGATGGTCTCGCGAGCCAGGGCGCTTGCGACTTCGCCGTATTCATGACCGCCCATGCCGTCGGCCACCAGCCACAGGCCGAGCTCGCCGTCACCGTAGTAGGTGTCTTCATTGAGCTCGCGGCGCAGGCCGACGTGCGTGAGGTGTCCGAATTCGATCATGCGTCCGTTGATTCGGCGGCGGTCTTTCAGGCGGTAACGGAATCATCGGGGCGCAGCGGCCGGGTGGCAAGGAGCGCGATTAAGGTTCTCGTTGCCGACGGACTGGGCAAAGGCGGCGGACCGTCGTGCGGCGCCGAAATACGGCGATCTACCGGGAACGGACGTCCTGCTGCTTGCGGCCCCCGGCGTTGCACCGGGAGCCGAACACGTACGCGCTTACGGCGTGTTGCCGGTCCGGTAGTCCTGGTAGGACTTCTCCTCGACGTAGGCCGAGCCCAGCGCAAGGTTGATCTCCTTCTTGATCCGCGCGCGTTCGTCGTTCTCGAAGTAGACGCTGCGGGCCAGGCGGACGAACTCGTCGTCGAAGGCCTGCGCCTTCTCCTTGATGCGGATGTCGTCCTCGATGACCCACAGGCGCTCGTTGACCGCCTTGAGGTCGGCGCGCAGGCGGGCGATGTCCTTGCCGGCGGCCGGATGCGCCATCCACGTCTTCTCCAGCGCGGACAGCTCGTTGCGGACGTTCTCCAGCTTGGCCGGATCGCTCATGCGCTCGGACTTGATCTGCAGGATCGCGATCTTGTCGAGCAGTTCGCCAAAGGAGACCGGGACGAGGATTTCGGACATGACGAGGCCGTTCATTCAGGGGACTACAGTGTAGCCGGGCTTTCGGACCGCTTGCCGGACGCACGTCGTCCCCGTAGAATTGCCGGCTCACTGCACCCGGAGAGGTGGCAGAGTGGTTGAATGTACCTGACTCGAAATCAGGCGTACGTTTATAGCGTACCGAGGGTTCGAATCCCTCCCTCTCCGCCAGACAAAAAAGAAGACGCCCCCGAAAGGGGGCGTCTTCTTTTGCGTTGCGGAGAGGGAGGACGTGATGAGGACCCTCGGTTCGACAAATCGGCAGGACTGCCGATTTGGACAACCGGAGGTTGCCTGGAGGCGCGTAGCGCCGGAAGGCGAGCGCCATGGATGGCGCGAGTCCATCCCTGCATCAGTTCGCAGGGCTGCGTGAACCCGCAGTCGCTTGCTCATCACGGACGAATGCGGACTGCAATCCGCAACACTCGCGTCAACGCGCCAGCGCGTACGCGGCAAGCCCAAACGCCAGCACAGCAGCCGTCACCGCCACGCCCGTTACCCACTGCATGACCTGCAGTCGGCGGTCCTGTTCGACCTGCTGGCGGCGAAGGTCGACCAGCGTCGATTCGAGTTGCGCGGACGCCTGCTTCAATGCCGACCGCGTCTGCTCCATCTCGCTGGCCAGGGTGCGGATCGCCTGGTCGTTGCGATCGACCGCGTCCTGCAGTTCGCGGATCTGCTGCGGAATCTGCGACGGCTCGCGGCTGCGCGTGAACATGGGGCGCGCGGCGCGGATGAGCTCCGGCAGCAGCGGCGCGACGACGGTGAACCAGGCAGCCATCACGGGTTCTCCTGCGAACTGACGATCGGATGATCGGCGCAGTAGCGTTTGAACGCGGCGATGGCGTCGTCGACGGTGATCAGGTCCATCACGCCGGCATGCTCGATCTTCGTGCCCCAGCGCAGTTCGGAAGCAGGCTTGCCCAGGTATCTGCGTGCGGCGTCGTCATAGCGGTCCACGCAGTAGCGACGGTCGCTGTAGGGCCCGCTGCGCGCGGGATTGCTCGCCGCATGCAGGCCCAGCACCTTGGTGCCCATCGCATTGGCGATGTGCATCGGCCCGGAGTCGGGCGTCATCAGCAACTGACCGCGTTCGAGCAGCGCCGGCAATTGCTTGAGCGTGTCCTTGCCGATCAGGTCCAGCGCGGGATGCGCCATCGCCGAAAGGATCGCATCGCCGGTTGCACGTTCGAGGTCGCTTCGCCCGCCGCACAGCACGACGCGCCAGCCGCGCTCGGCGGCATGATCCGCGACGGCGGCCAACCGGTCGGCGGGCCAGTTGCGCAGGACGTGGCTCGAGCAGGGTGAAATGAGCAAGGTCGGCACATCGTCCTGCGGCCACTGCGCACGCGCCCATTCGCGCGCGTCGTCCGGCACGGGAAGGTCCCAGATCACGCGCTCCTGACGCAGGCCCAGCGGCTCGCAGAAGCTGCCGATGGCGTCGAGCACGTGGATGCCGGGGCGGTCGGGGATGCGCTCGTTGATGAAGACGCCATGCAGGTCCTTCGAACGCGAGCGGTCGTAGCCCACGCGCCTGCGCGCCGGAATGAAGGCCGACAACAGGTTCGCGCGTGCGGCGACCTGCATCTGCAGGAGCACGTCGAAGCGCTTCGCGGCGCCGAGGCGTTCGCGCAATTCGCCACGCAGTGCGCGCATGCCGGCCACGCCGGTCTTCTTGTCGTACTCGACGAAGTCCACGCCGGGCAGGCCGGCAAGCAGGCGGTGCTCGCCCTTGCCGATCACCCACGTCAGCCGCACGTGCGGCCATGCCGCCTGGAGCGTGCGCACCAGCGGCACGACGTGGGTCACGTCGCCCAGGGCGGACAGGCGGAGCAGGCAGATCGAAGCGGGCGCGGGAGGCGCGCTGGAGGAGGCAGCGGACACGTGAATTGCTAGACTCCGGGCAATGACGGGGTTCGATGCTGCCGAAGAGTTGACGCCGTTCCGCGACGACAGCGGGTACGGAGCCATTCTGTTCGACCGTAACCGGGTGCGGCAAGCAAGCCCGGACTGGTTCATGCCGTCGTTCTGGCAGCAACGCGCGCGCCCGGTGGAAAGCGGCGGTCGCGGCGGCGCATGGTTCGTCGACGCGCCGTTCGGTCCGGCCCTGTTGCGGCGCTACCTGCGCGGCGGCATGGTGGCGAAGGTCAGCCGCGATCGTTACTGGTGGCACGGCGCGGCCAGCACGCGCAGTTTCGCCGAGTTCCGCCTGACCCGCGCGATGGCCGAGAAGGGCGTGCCCGTGCCCCGGCCCATCGCCGCGTGCTACCGCCGCGACGGCCTGTTTTACCGCGCCGCGATCCTGCTCGAACGCCTCGACGACGTGCGCTCGCTGGCCGACCGCGCCGCCGTCGCCGGCGATGGCGCGCCGTGGGAGGAAGCTGGCCGGCTGATCGCACGCGCCCATCGCGCGGGGCTCGATCACGCCGACCTCAACGCCCACAACCTGTTGTTCACCACGACCGGGCGAGGCTGGATCATCGATCTCGACCGCGGTCGCGTCCGTATTCCCGCCACCGGCTGGCGCGAACGCAACCTCGCGCGGCTCAAGCGCTCGCTGCTGAAGCTGCGCGGGAAACGCACGGTCCCGGACGTCGAGCGCGATTACGCGCGCCTGCGCGCGGCGTACGATCGGGCCTGGGAACGAGGCTACTGAGATGACGTGGCAACTGCGTCTTCATGGCGTCGGCAATGCGTCGGCGGTCGAGCTCGGCTCGGCGATGGCGACCATCGAGCGCGACGGCGCGCCGTGGCTGACGATCGACTGCGGCGGCGAAGGCCTCACCGCATACCAGGCTTACTACGGCGACATGCCGCGCGCGCTGTTCGTCACGCATACCCACCTGGACCACGTGGCGGGCTTCGAGCGCCTGTTCGTCAGCAGCTATTTCGACGATGCGCGCCGTGGCCGCGTGAAGCTGTACGTGCCGGCGCCGGTGGTGCCGCTGCTGCACCAGCGCGTGGGCGACTATCCCAATGCGCTCGCCGAAGGCGGCGTGAACTTCTGGGATGCCTTCCAGGTGATCCCCGTCGGCGGATCGTTCTGGCACGACGGCGTGCGGCTGGAAGTGTTCCCGACGCGCCATCACTGGCCGGAAACCGCGTTCGGCCTGCGCCTGCACGGCAGCATGGTGTGGACGGGCGACACCCGCCCGATCCCGGAAATGCTCGCGCGCTACGCCGACGCCGGCGAACTCGTCGCGCACGACTGCGCGCTGCACGGCAATCCTTCGCACAGCGGCATCGAGGATCTGGAGCGCGAGTATTCCGCTGCGCTGCTCGGCCGCTGCCTGCTGTATCACTACGGCAATCGCGAGGAAGGCGAGATACTCGCCGCGCGCGGTTACCGCGTGGCCCATCCCGGCCAGGTCGTCGCGTTGCACGAACCGTCAGCGGTGCGCACGGAACCGGCATGAACGCCGCTTCGCAACCGCTGACCGCCACGATGCCGCTCGACGTGCGCGGGCGCCCGCTGCGCGACCTGCGGCTGTCGGTGATCGAAGCCTGCAATTTCCGCTGCCCGTACTGCATGCCGGCCGATCGCTTGCCGGACGACTACGGTTTCGATTCGGCGACGCGCCTGTCGTTCGACGAGATCGAAACGCTGGTGCGTGGCTTCGCGCAGCTGGGCGTGAACAAGCTGCGCCTCACCGGCGGCGAGCCGCTGCTTCGGAAGAACCTGCCGTCGCTGATCCAGCGGCTGGCGCGCATTCCCGGCCTGGACGACATCGCGCTCACCACGAATGGCTCGCTGCTCGCCGCGCAGGCACGCGCATTGCGCGAAGCGGGGCTGGGACGCATCACGGTGAGCCTCGACGCGATGAATCCCGCGCGGTTCCGCGACATGACCGGCGGCCGCGGCGAACTGTCCGACGTCCTGGCTGGGCTGGAAGCGGCACGCGCGGCCGGCTTCGAATCGATCAAGATCAACTGCGTCGTCGAGCGCGGCATCAACGACGACCAGGTGCTGCCGCTGGTGTCGCATTTCCGCGGCACGGGCCACGTCGTGCGCTTCATCGAGTTCATGGACGTGGGCACCTGCAACGACTGGTCGCGCGATCGCGTGGTGCCATCGGCGGAACTGCGCGACCGCATCGCCGCGCGCTGGCCGCTGCGCGCGCTGGAAGCGAATTACCGGGGCGAAGTGGCATCGCGGTACGCGTTCGAGGACGGGCAGGGCGAAGTCGGCTTCGTGAGTTCGGTGAGCGCGCCGTTCTGCGGCGATTGCCATCGAGCCCGGGTCTCCGCCGACGGCCGCCTTTACACCTGCCTGTTCGCCGGCGATGGACACGATCTTCGTCCCGCGCTGTCGCAGGGCGTCGACGCCCTGCGCGAGCGCGTATCGACGATATGGACGCGCCGTGGCGATCGTTACAGCGAGATGCGCGGCGGCGTCGGGGCGTCGCGCAAGCACGTAGAGATGTTTCTTATTGGTGGGTGAGCGTACGCGCTTGCGGACCACTGGTCCGCGCGTGCGCGAACGCCCGGCCATGGATGGTCGGGCAGGGCGACCCGAAGGTGGTGCGCGCCGCCATGGATGGCATGGACACGCTAGTTGAGGTGTGAGCCGCGCGGCACTGCCGCAAGGCCTGCCGAATGCCCGGCCATGGATGGACGGGCAGGGCGATCCGGAGCCGGCCACGTGCCGCCACGGACGGCCGAACCGACGCTGCCGAAGCCAATGCCTTGCGAAGGCGACTCAGCCCGCAACGTGCATCCCACCGCCCCCACCCCCAAAATACCCGCATGAAAAAGCCCGCGAAAACCCTCACGCACATCGACCCGAAGGGCCGTCCCGCAATGGTCGACGTCTCCGCGAAGGAAACGACGAAGCGCGAGGCGCATGCCCAATGCCGCGTCCGCTTTCCCGTCGACGTCGCGCGCCAGTTGCGTGCGACCGGCCTGAAGAGCGCCAAGGGCGGTATCGTCGAAACGGCGATCGTCGCCGGCACCATGGCGGTGAAGCGCACGCACGAACTGATTCCGTTCTGCCATCCGCTGCCCATCGACGGGTGTCGCATCGCCATCGAATGGGATGGCGAGTCGTCACTACGCATCGATTGTGCAGTGAAGACCACGCATCGCACCGGTGTCGAAATGGAAGCGCTGACCGGCGCGACCGTCGCCGCGCTCACCGTCTACGACATGTGCAAGGCGCTGTCGCACCGCATCGTGCTGGGCCCGGCGAAACTGCTCGGCAAGCGCGGCGGCAAGCACGATTTCGGAGCGATGTGATGACGCAGGTGACGGTGTTGTATTTCGCGAGCCTGCGCGATGCGGCGGGCATCGACTCTGAACGCGTCGAGTTCGACGGCGACCTGCGCGCGCTGTACGTTGCATTGCGCGAGCGCCACGGTTTTGCACTTCCGGTGGAGCGTCTGCGCGTCGCGGTGGATGGCGCGTTCGCCCGCTGGAGCGATGTGGCTCAGGATGGCAGCGAGGTCGCCTTCATTCCGCCGGTCAGTGGGGGGTGAGCGGCCCGAGCCGCTGCGTCCAGCTCGAAAAACCCCCTGCACACCCCGAGTGCCACGATCTCCCCATGACCCGTTTCTCGCTCGCGCAAACCCCCATCGATACCGCGACGCTGCGCGTCGAACTGCTCGACGACCGCGTCGGCGGCTACGCCAGCTTCGAAGGTTGGGTGCGCAACCATAATGAAGGCCGTGACGTGCTGGGCCTGCGCTACGAAGCCTATGCCGCGCTCGCCGAAGCCGAAGGCGAGAAGGTGCTCCACGAGGCCTGCGCGAAGTTCGACATCCTCGACGCGCGCTGCGTGCACCGCGTCGGCGACCTGGTGATCGGCGAGATGGCCGTCTGGGTGGGTGTGAGCGCCGCGCATCGCGATGCCGCCTTCGCCGCCTGCCGCTACATCATCGACGAGGTGAAGGCGCGCGTGCCGATCTGGAAACACGAGCGTTACGCCGAAGGCGACGCCGGCTGGCTGCATCCCGATACGAAGCCCTGAAACACCCTTCCCACGGAGAAACGTCGTGATTCGCGATTTCGTGATTCCGCTTTCCGTCGCCGCGATGCTGGCCGCCGCGTCCGCATCCGCCGGCGACCTGCTGGTCGGCAACAAGTCCGCCGACACGGTGTGGCGGCTTTCGACGAAGGACGGCACGCGGGTGGGCGAATTCGCGACCGGGCAGGGCCCGCACGAAATCGTCGTGAGTCGCGACAACCGCTTCGCCCTTGTCAGCAATTACGGCGCGGCGACGCCGGGCCGCAGCATCACCGTGCTCGACTTCAACAAGCCCGGCAGCACGCGCACGATCGACCTGGGCGAGAACGGCAAGCCGCACGGCATGCGCCTGCTGCCCGATGGCAAGCGCGCGGTGGTCACGACCGAAGCCTCGCGCAAGCTACTGCTGGTGGATGTGGCGAACGGCCGCGTCGAGCATGCGATCGACCTCGGCGACGGCCGCGGCCACATGGTGGCAGTGTCGGGCGATGGAAAGACCGCTTTCGTCACCAAGATCGATGCCGGCACCGTCAGTTGCGTCGATCTGGTCACGCGTACGAAGACGCATGAAGTGCCTGCCGGTGCGGGCGCGGAAGGCGTTGGCGTGCATCCGGGCACCGGTGAAGTGTGGGTCAGCAATCGCGAAGCCGGCACCGTGACGGTGCACGACCCGAAGACGCTGGCGATCCGCCACACCATCGCGAGCGAGGGCTTTCCCATCCGCGTCGTCTTCACTGCCGACAATCGACATGCGCTGGTGACCAACGCCGGTGCCGCGACGCTGTCGGTCATCGACACCGACAAGTACGCCGTCACGCATACCGTGGCGCTCTCGCGTCCGGACGTCGAATACCGCGAAACCATGCTCGGCCGCGCGGCGTTGCCGATCGGCGTGATTGCAGATCCGAAGCAGCCGCGCGTGTACGCCGCCGTCAGCGGGGGCGACGAGATCGCGGTGATCGACACCGCGCAGTGGAAGGTCGTCGATCACTGGAAGACCGGCCGCGAGCCGGACGCGCTGGGGATCGTGGAGTAGGGCGAGCGCGTTTCGTGCTTGCGCCGTTTTAAGATCAACATGGATTCCAGCTTTTGCTGGAACGACGGTGAGCTTCGTTTACCCCGTTGGGAGTGCCCGTGCGGTGCGGGCCTGGATCCCGGCTTTCGCCGGGATGACGGGCTCTTTAGGGGCATCGACTAGCCGATGCGCAACGTCAGCGGTGACGTCCGGACCCAAGAGCCCCCTTGGTAAGGGGGCGCCCCGGCAGGGGCGGGGATCGGGAGCACATAGCCGGGGCCCAAGATTCGCCCAGCGAATCTTGGGATTTCGAATGCGCAGCATGAGAAATGGCGATGACCCCGCCGGCTGACCTCGGCACCCGCATCAGTCGATACCGTTGCTGCCTTCCGGCCCTGGCGGGGTTTTCGACCTAGCGTCGCGAGGGGCCGACGGGGCCACCATAGAGACTTGCATCAAAAGCCCCGCCGTCAGCGGGGCTTTATCGAATCTGGCGGAGAGAGGGGGATTCGAACCCCCGAAGCGCGGTTTAGACGCTTACACACTTTCCAGGCGTGCTCCTTCAACCACTCGGACACCTCTCCGTTTTTCCGGGAGAGGCCTGAACGCGGCGCTGGGCCAGGTCAGGGGTGCACTCCAGGGCCGTGAATTCTAGCTGCCAGGCCCGGCATGGACAAGCGACGCCTTCACGGTCGCAGTCGATGCGATGCGGCGTGGCAGAATGAGGGCATGTCCTATCTTGTCCTCGCCCGTAAGTGGCGTCCGAAGCGCTTCGCCGAGCTGGTCGGGCAGGAGCACGTGGTCCGCGCCCTCAGCAACGCGCTCGACACGGGCCGCGTCCACCACGCCTTCCTGTTCACCGGAACGCGCGGCGTCGGCAAGACCACCATCGCCCGCATCTTCGCCAAGTCGCTCAACTGCGAGCGCGGCACCTCGGCCGAACCCTGCGGCGAATGCGCGGCCTGCCGCGACATCGATGCTGGCCGGTTCATCGACCTGCTCGAGATCGACGCGGCCAGCAACACCGGCGTGGACGACGTGCGCGAGGTCATCGACAACGCCCAGTACATGCCCAGCCGCGGCCGGGTGAAGGTCTACCTGATCGACGAAGTCCACATGCTGTCCAAGTCGGCGTTCAACGCGCTGCTGAAGACGCTGGAGGAGCCGCCGGGTCACGTGAAGTTCCTGCTGGCCACGACCGACCCGCAGAAGCTGCCGGTGACCGTGCTGTCGCGCTGCCTGCAGTTCAACCTGAAGCGGCTGGACGAGCAGCAGATCAACGGCCAGATGACGCGGATCCTCGAAGCCGAGGGCATTGCCGCCGAGCCCGGCGCGATCCGCCAGCTCGCCAAAGCCGCCGACGGCAGCCTGCGCGACGGCCTGTCGCTGCTCGACCAGGCCATCGCCTACACCGGTGCCAGCGCGGGCGCCGACGGCGGTGTGCTCGCCGACGCCGGCGTGGCCGCCATGCTGGGTACGGTCGATCGCACCCGCGTCGGCGCGCTGCTCACCGCGTTGGCTGATGGCGATGGCGAGCGGCTGCTGGCCGAAGTGGCGACGCTGGCCGAATTCTCGCCCGAGTGGGGCGGCGTGCTCGACGCCTTCAGCGACGCGCTGCATCGCGTGCAGGTGCGCCAGCTGGTGCCCGGGGCGGAAGTCGAGGCCGACGGCGTCGACGTCGACGCCCTGGCGGGGAAGCTGCGGCCGGAAGTCGTGCAGCTGTGGTACCAGATGGCGCTCAACGGCCGCCGTGACCTGGCGCTCGCGCCGAGCCCGCGCGCCGGTTTCGAGATGAGCCTGCTGCGCATGCTCGCGTTCCGTCCGGCCGAAGGCGAGGGCGCGCGCGCCGCGTCGTCATCGCCCGGCGCGAGCCGCGAGCCGGTGCGCAGCACCGCGTCGGCGGCTCCGCAGGGGCCGGCGTCCACGCCGCGCACGCCGCCGCCGAATCCGTTCGCCGATGCGACGCCGTCCGCGCGACCTGCACCGCCGGCTGCGCGGGAAGCACCGCCGGCGCGTGAGGCCGCGCCGGTCCGCGACGCGTCGCGCCCACCGCAAGCGTCGATCGAAGACTCTCCGCCGTGGGAGGTCCCGCGCGAAACGGCGGTCGCCCGCGACATTCCGCGCGAACCGGTTCGCGCGCCGCAGCCTGTCGCTCCGCCCGCGCCGGCAGCGCCGGCTACGGCCCAGAGCGCGCCGCCCGCGCCGCGTCCCGGCTTCGTCCACGACGCCGGCATCGCGGACGCCGATGCCTGGCATTCGCTGGTCGCGAATTCGAACCTGCGCGGCCCCGCGCGCGTGCTGGCCGAACACGCTGGCTTCGTCGGGTACGCCGATGGCGTGCTGAGCCTGTCGCTGTCGGCGGACGACGATCTGCTGCGCAGCAATGCGATGACGGTGAACCTGGTCGCCGAGGCGCTCGCGCCGGCGCTGGGCGTCACGCCGCAGATCCGTTTCGTCGAGGCGTCGCGACCGGCCGAATCGCTGCGCGAACGCAACGAGCGCGCGCGCGACGAACGGCAGGCCAATGCCGAAGCCAATTTCATGAGCGATCCCGACGTGCAGCGCCTGATTTCGCAACACGGCGCGAAGGTCGTGCCGGATTCGATCCGTCCGTACGACGAGAACTGAGTCGAAACACACCCGCCGCGCTCATGCGAGTCGCGGCACAACGCCCCCACTTGAACACGAGAACGAACATGCGTGGAAACATCGCCCAACTGATGCAGCAGGCGCAGAAGATGCAGGAAAACGTCCAGCGCGCCCAGGAGGAACTCGGCAAGCTGGAAGTCACCGGCAACGCCGGCGGCGGCATGGTCAGCGTGACCATCACCGGCCGCATGGAGTGCCGCAAGGTGCGCATCGATCCGAGCGTGCTGTCCGACCAGGAAATGGTCGAGGACCTCATCGCCGCCGCGTTCAACGACGCCGTGAACAAGGTCAATGCCGAGTCGCAGGCGAAGATGTCGGCCGCCACCGCCGGCATGCCGATTCCGCCGGGCATGAAGATGCCGTTCTGATGATGCTGGCTGCCGTCCGGCCGCCGGCCCGCGCTGGCGCGAACGGCCGCATGCGCAACGCATGACTTCCTCTCTGCTCGAACAACTGATCGACGCGCTGCGCGTGCTGCCTGGCGTCGGTCAGAAATCCGCGCAACGCATGGCCTACCACCTGCTCGAACGCGAGCGGGCGGGCGGCCAGCGGCTGTCGGTCGCGCTCGCCGAAGCGGTCGAAAAGATCGGCCATTGCGCGCGTTGCCGCGATTTCAGCGAAACGCCGGTGTGCGCGACCTGCGCCAGCGCTTCCCGCGACGCGCACCAGCTGTGCGCGGTGGAATCGCCGGCGGATCGGCTGGCGATCGAACAGGCCACGGGCTTTCGCGGCCTGTATTTCGTGCTGCAGGGGCGGTTGTCGCCGCTGGATGGCATCGGCCCGCGCGAATTGGGGCTCGACACGCTCGCCGCGCGCCTGGCCGAGGGCGAGGTCCAGGAGCTGATCATCGCGACCAATCCCACCGTGGAAGGCGAAGCGACGGCGCATTACCTCGCGCAGCTGGCACGCCAGCACGGCGTACGCCCGAGCCGCCTCGCACACGGCGTCCCGCTGGGCGGCGAACTGGAATACGTGGACCGCGGCACGCTGTCGCACGCCTTCGGCAGTCGCACCGAGGTCGCGGATTAGCGGCACCTTCGCAACGATTGCGGCATCATCGAAGCCCTCATCCGCAACTCTCGCCCCGCAAGGAGCGCGCCCATGTCCGAGACCATCTTCCACAAGATCATCCGCCGCGAAATCCCGGCCGACGTCGTCTTCGAAGACGATCACCTGATCGCGTTCCGCGACATCGCGCCGCAGGCGCCGGTGCACGTGCTGTTCGTGCCGAAGACCGACATCGCCACGCTCAACGATCTGAAGGAAGACCAGGCCTCGATCGTCGGCCGACTCGCGCATGCCGCGGCGGAATACGCGAAACGGGAAGGCTTCGCCGAGGACGGCTACCGCATCGTCATGAACTGCAACGGCAACGGCGGGCAAACGGTGTTCCAGATCCACCTGCATCTGCTGGCTGGCGCGCAGCTCGGGCGGTTCGGCACGCCGCGGTGAAGTTGCCGTCGACCACGCGATGCGCCGCATGAAAAAGCCCGCCTTCCGGCGGGCTTTTTCATCAAGCGAACGCGCTGGCGATCACCACCAGCCCCACCACGGCCACGGCGCCGGGTACTGCACGACATCGACGGTTTCGCGCACCGGCCACAGGTAGACCACGTCGGCCTCCACGCGCGGGAAGCGGTAGTCGTACCCACCGATGCGGCGATTCTCGTAACCCGCAACGCGTCCGACGAAGGTCACTTCGCGGTTCTTCTCGAACACCGCCGGATCGTAGAAACCGGTGCGGCAGGCGAGGAAACGGCCGCCGGTGTCGTCGCTGCCCCAGTACGGGCGCGCCGATTCGTTGAGGTTGGTGGAGATCATCTCGAAGCAGGTGCGGTTCTGCTGCGGCTCGACGCTGACGATGCGCCCGCCCCAGCGCACCGAGGCGCCGGTGGAGTCGGACGCAGCCGCCTCGCGCGGGGTGATCGGGTTATAGGCGCCCTGCAGCGGCTGCGGCGCCGAGACGCACGCGCTCAGCAGCGCGGCGCCCAATGCGAGTAGGACGAGACGGACGTTCATCGGCGTTCTCCTGGAGAAGTCGCGGGCGGGCGATGCGCGCGCAGCGCCTTGGCCAAGGCGCGAGCCGAACGTCCCCCCGTTTGGGCATCAGCGTACCGCCAATCGTTGAAACGTTGGCTGAGCACGTTCAGTTCCACGGCCAAGTCCGGACGCGCGGCGGCGACGCGCGACACCCAGGTCGATGCCGCCTCGCTGGGCGACCGCTCGAGCCCGAAGCGGCGATAGCGGCGTCCAAGGCGATGCCATGCGCGCAGCACCGGATCGCGTTCGCGTTCGCTGCGCCGGCTGAACCACACCATCCAGAGCAGGCCGAGCGTCATCGCGCCCACCAGCAACGCGGTGAGTGTGCGCCAGTCCACGCGATCGACGCCGAGCGGGCTGAGCAGTCGTTCCTGGCGTTGTGCGTCGAACGACACCACCAGGTCGTTCCAGCCGCGGCGCATCCAGTCGGTGACGTCGTAGAGCGACCGCACGCCCTGCAGCCCGGATTCGGCGGCAGCGCGCGAATCGAGCGTGTCGTAGATGCGCTCCGGCGCCACCGCGGCGGTCGGGTCGACGCGCACCCAGCCGCGGCCGCGCAGCCAGACTTCCGCCCAGGCGTGCGCATCGGAACGCCGCACGAGCCAGTAGTCGCCGAGCGGATTTCGATACCCGCCGGTGTAGCCGGTGACCACGCGCGCCGGAATTCCGGCCGCACGCATCAGTACGACGAAGGACGAACTGAAGTGCTCGCAGAAGCCCGCCTTCTGGTCGAACAGGAATTCGTCGACCGTATGGCGGCCGAGCAACGGCGTTTCCAGCGTGTACGCGAATTCGCGTTGGATCCACGTCAGCGCGCGGTCGACGATGGCCGCATCGTTGCCGGTCCCGGCTTCGGCGCGCCACTGACGGGCGAGGGCAAGCGTGCGTGGGTTGAACCCCTCCGGCAGGCTCAGCGCATGCCGACGCACGGCGGCGGCCAGATCGGCTTCATACCGTTCCGGCGGCGCGGACTGCAGGCGCCAGCGGCTGATCCCGACCATCGGCCGGAACGCCTGCAGCACGTGGTCGGGATCCAGGTGCGTGCCATCGGGCTGCCCCAGCGGCAGATCGAGCGCCACGAGCTGACGCCCATCGGTGGGTTCGACCTCCATTTCGTAATCCCAGCGCACGTCACCGGATTCGACCTGGGGCCGTGCCTCGCCCGGACGCCAACGCGGCTGCGTCCACGTGCGCCCGTCGAAATCCCACAACACCGGCCCACGCCAGTACATCTGCGACGTCGGCGGCGTCGCGCCGAAGAAACGCACGCGCAACGCAGGCGTGTCGTCGGTCATCAGGTCGATCCAGTCGCCTGGACTCATGCGGTCCGATAGCCCGGTGCGCGCCATGGCGCGCTCGGGAATGCCCCAGATCGGCGAGGCCATGCGCGGGAACAGCCAGAACGCCGCCAGCGCGATCGGAAGTCCCACCGCAAGCAGGCGTGCGATGCCCTTCAGCCGCTGCGAAGGGCCCATGGGCCGCACGTCGCCGGATTCGAGCTCCGCCATGCGTTGCAGTGTCGCCAGCACCAGCAGCACCGCGCCCAGCGCGAGCGCGAGCGACACGGGTCCCTGATCGAGCAGGAACGTCGCGAAGGGCGCGAACAACGCGAAGCCCATCAGGCTGCGCCCATCCCGGAGGTTGAAGGTTTCGGCCGGCTTCACCGCGAGCATCGCCGCCAGCAGCGCGCAGCCGGTGTCGCGCCCCACCGAGAAGCGGCTGAGCCCAAGGACGAGCGCGATCAGGGCCAGCGCGACCAGCACGCGCAACAGGCTGGGCATCGGCCTACGCCACGAAAGGGCGACGACGGCAATGGCACTGGCCGCGATGCCGCCAGCCAGTTGCGCGGGCAATTGCAGCAACAGCGGCAGCAGGCAGGCGCCGGTGCTCCAGAGCGCCCAGCGGCGGGTGCGGTCGTCCAGCGGCAGCGGCGCTTGTTTAGACATGTGGCATCAACGCCAGGGCGCGCAGGCAGGCATGGCGGTGCACTGGTCCGCGGTCGGGCCCGACGGCCGGCTGGCCGGGCAGTTGCAGCCGGTAACGGCGGCCTTCGCGTTCGGCTTCATCGATCCAGCGCGCCAGGCGAGAAATCCTTCCCTCGTACGCAAGTCCCGAGGTCGCGTGCCAGTCGAGCACGATCTCAGAGCCCAGCGGCTGTTCGAATTCGCGCACGATCAGCGCATCGCGACGGGCGGAGGTTTTCCACGCGATCGTCCGCGGGGCGTCGCCCGTGCGATAGCTGCGCAGGTGGTGCACGTCGTCGCCCGCCGGATGCAGCCGCGCCTGAGCGCTTTCGCCGCGGCCGCCCGGAAGCGGCGGGCCATGCGGCTCCGGCGTGGGGTAGACCAGCAGCGGCGTCTCGGGCCACACGTAGGCCCATGCGCGCGCCAGGCCCAGCGGGCGCGTCGTGGAAAGCCGGAGCTTCGGCACGTCGAACCAGCCGCGTTGTTCGGTCGGCAGCAGCAGTTGCGCGTCACCCGCGCCCTTGTCGAGGTTGAGGACGGAGGGCTCCGCGTCGAACGTGCCATCGTCGTCCACGCGCAGTCCGCGACGCAGCCGGCCAGGTTCGGCACGCGCATGCAGGCGCAGTTCGAGCGGCGTTCCGGCCGCGACGGGTTCGGCGTCGGCGGCAATCAGCTGGAGGTCCGACAGCTGCATCTGCGCCGCGAGCAGGCTAGCGAGTCCCGCACCGGCGAGCAGCAGGCCGAGCAGCAACGCCGGATTGTTGTTGTAGTTCAACGCACCCACCAGCATCGTGACCAACGCGACGGCGTAGAACAGACCGAAGCGCGTGGGCAGCACGTAGATGCGGCGCCGGTCCAGGCGCGCGGGCAGTGGTTCGGGATCGCGCGGCCGGGTGAACACCATCGCGATCGCGTGGGCGCGCAGGTACAGGCGCCGTGCAGCGGCGACGGGCATGGATCAGTCCACCGGCACCGCGTGCAGGATGGCCTTCGCCAGTGCCGCATCCTTGCCCGCGTCGACCTCGGCGACGAGGCGGTGCGCGGCGACTGCCGGGAAGAGGGCCTGTACGTCCTCCGGCAACACGTGCGCACGACCGAGCAGCAAGGCATAGGCACGTGCCGCGCGAAGCAACGCGAGTCCCGCGCGCGGCGAAAGCCCCACGCGCACGCCCGGATGCCGTCGGCTGCGCGCGAGCAAGGCCTGCACGTAGGCGATGAGCGCTTCGCTGGCATGCACATCCTGCACGGCCTGACGTGCGGCGATCACGTCCTGCACGCCGAGTTGCGGCGTCGCGCGGGCTATGAGATCGCGGCGGTCCGTGCCGGCGAGCAGATCGCGCTCGGCCGCTTCGCCCGGATAGCCCAGGCTCAGCCGCAACAGGAAGCGGTCGAGCTGCGAATCGGGCAGCGGATACGTGCCGGACAGGTCCACCGGATTCTGCGTGGCGATCACGAAGAAGGGCTCGGGCAGGGGATGCGTCGTGCCGTCGACGGTGACCTGGTATTCCGCCATCGCTTCGAGCAGCGCGCTCTGCGTCCGCGGCGGCGCGCGATTGATCTCGTCGGCCAGCAGCACCTGCGTGAACACCGGACCGGAGTGGAACTGGAAGTGCCGCGCCTGCGGATCGAACACGGACACGCCAACCACGTCGGCCGGCAGCAGGTCGGAGGTGAACTGCACGCGCTGGAAGTCCAGGCCGAGCGTCGCGGCAAGCGCGTGCGCCAGCGTCGTCTTGCCCAGGCCCGGCAGGTCCTCGATCAACACATGCCCGCCGGCCAGCAATGCGACGAACGCCAGGCGCACTTCCTGCGGCTTGCCGAGCACCAGCGCGTTGACCTGTGTCTGCGCGCGGTCGAGGGATGCGCGAAGGCCATCGGTTAGCATGGCCGCCGTCGAAAGGGATACCGCCATCGTGCGTGTCTCCTGGATTGTTCCGGTGGTGCGCCGCGCGAGTCGGCCAGTCGCCGACGAACTCCCCTTCGCGAGGCGGCCGGCGCGTCGGATCATGCCGGACCCTTCATTTCACCCGAGTGTAGCGAGGTCACGAACGGATGCGGGATGCAGTGCAGGCGCGGCGTGCGTTTTGGGTGCTGTGGGTCTCGGTACTGGCGGTGAAGCTGCTCATCGCCGCGCGCCTGCCTCTGTTCGTCGACGAAGCGTTCTACTGGCAGGAAGGGCGGCATCCGGCGGCGGCGTACTCCGATCTCCCGGGTCTGACGGCGTGGCTGACGCGGCTGGGCACGGCTCTGGGCGAGGGCACGTTCGCCCTGCGTTTGCCGTTCCTGCTCATTGGCGCGGCGGTGCCGCTGCTGATGGTGCACGTGGCGTCGCGTGAGTTCGGTGCGAAGACGGGATGGCAAGCCGGCGTGCTGACCCTGTTGTTGCCGCTGGCGGGCGCGCTCGGGTTGATGGCGCTGCCCGATGCGGCAATGGCGCTCGCCACGCTGCTGTGCCTGGATGCGGGCGCGCGCCTGTTGCGGCAGGTCGATGCACCGGCGGCGCTGGAACTGGCCTTCGGACTGGCGCTGGGCGCGCTGTGCCATTACCGCTTCATCGCCGTGATCGTGGTCGGCTTCGTCGCACTGCTGATGCTGCCCGAAGGTCGCCGCGTGCTCCGCGATGTGCGCGTGGTGATCGCCATTGCCTTCGGTGCGTCGGCGTGGGCGCCGCTGGTGGCCTGGAACCTGGACAACGCCGATGCAGGGCTGCGCTTCCAGCTGGTGGATCGCCACCCTTGGTCCTTCCATGCCGACGGCATCCTCTTCATCGGCATCCAGGCCCTGCTGGTGACGCCGCTGTTGTTCGCGGCGATGGCGGTCGCGGCACGGCGCAGCCTGTGGTGTGCCTCGACGGTGTCGCGGTATTTCGCGCTGCTGGGCACGGGCGTGGTCGCGGGCTTCTTCGCACTGGGCTTCTTCGCCGATACCGAGCGCGTCAGTTTCCATTGGCCGTTGCCGGGCTATCTCGCGCTGCTTCCGCTGGTACCGGCGGTGCTCGTCACGTGGCCGCGAGTGTGGCGACTGGCGACGTGGTGGCTGGCGGGCCTCGGGCTGGTCGCGAACCTCGGCTATTACGTCGCCGTCTCGAATGCGAACTGGCGCGAAGCCAGCGCGGCGGAGAAGTGGTATCCCGCCAACTTCGCCGGATGGAACACGCTCGCCGACACGGTGCGCGCGAAACTCGGCACGATGCCCGAAGGCACGCGCGTGGTCGCCGACAACTTCAAGATCGGGGCCGAGCTCGGCTTCGCGCTGGGCGATGCGCGCATCCCGGTGCTCGATCACCCGATCAACCTCAAGCACGGACGCGCACCACAGCTGCGCTTGTGGGGATTGCAGACGGCCGGACGCAGCGAGTGGGGCGCCGCGCCCGTGCTGCTCGTCGTCGGCGCCACGGAAGTGAAATACCGCGACCTGCTCGATCGCTATCACGCACTGTGCGGCATGGTCGGCCCGTTGCCGCCCCCGGAGGTGCTCAACATCGACCACGGGCGGCAGCGCTTCCTGCTGTTTGCCTTGACGGGCGAACCGGTCCCCGGCCCGTGCACGACGCCGTCGATGGCGTGGGTGGATTCGCCCGTTGCCGACGCGCGCGTGGGCCGTCGTTTCGACGTGCGGGGCTGGGCGTTCAAGGACGGCGTCGGGTTGTCGAACGTGGAGGTCACGCTGGACGGCAAGGTCGTCCGGCAGGCGCGTTATGGGCGCGAGTTCCCCGGATTGCAGCAGGTGTGGCCGGTGTCGAACGACCCGCAGCATCCGCGTGTCGGATTCGATGCAAGCATCCAGCTGGGCGAGGACAGCGGCTTCGCGCCGGGCACCCATTGGCTCGGCCTGCGGCTCACCGGCCGCGACGGCAGTGTGGAAACCTGGGCCGAGCAGCCGGTCGAACTGACGCGCTAGGAGTCAGGGCAGGCGGAAGCCCGCCTCGCGCAGCAGTCGTGCGGTAGCGATCAGCGGCAGGCCGATAAGCGCGGTCGGGTCGCGATTCTCGATCGCCTCGAACAGCGTGATACCGAGGCCTTCGGACTTGAAGCTGCCAGCGCAGTCGTAGGGCTGCTCGACGTGCAGGTAGCGTTCGATCTCGTCGGCGGCGAGCTCCCGGAACTTCACGACGGTGCAATCGATCGACTCGAGCGGCTGCTCGCCTTGGCGCACCAGGCACAGGCCGGTGTGGAACCGCACGGGCTGGCCCGACATCGACGCGAGTTGCGCCGTCGCGGCTTCGTGCCCGCCGGGCTTGCCGAGCGCACGGCCCTCGCATTCGGCGACCTGATCGGAGCCGATCACCCACGCACCGGGGTGCCGCGCCGCGACGTCCGAGGCCTTCGCCTGGGACAGACGACGGGCCAGCGCTTCGGGTGTCTCGCCCGAGAACGGCGTCTCGTCGGTGCCGGGGCGCTCGGTATCGAACGGCACCCCCAGGCGGGCGAGCAGTTCGCGCCGGTAAATGGAGGTGGAGGCCAGGATCAGCCGGGGCGTGGCGTTCATGCGCCCGGTGCGCGGGCCTGGGCGATGCGCGACAATTGCTGGTCGATCCGGCCGCGCGCTGCGTCGATGGAGGTGCGGACCTCGTCGAGCTGGGCCAGGCTGGCGTCCGGACCGTGGTCCCGGAGCCACAGCCGCTGGCGGAGCATCTCGCGCATGGCCTCGCCGACCGGGTCGTCGCCGTCGCCGCCGGTGACCGCCTCGATCTCGGCCCGCGCCACACGCAGCTGGGCTTCCAGCGCATCGGCCGCATCCAGGACGTCGCGCATGGCGCGGTCGCGCCGGCTGGGTCGGGAGCGGGAATAGACCAGTGCCGCGATCACCAGGGCGGATACCAGCAGGAGCAGGGCGATGGTCACGATCGTCGACGGAAGAACGGAAGGCCTTCAGTGTGAAGGGCCGCCCCGCGCCCCGCAAATGCGACGGGCGGAAAACGTGAACTGGCCCGCTCCGGCACGACGTGTTCAGGTTTGACAGCGGGTACGGCGATCTCTAACATTCCGCAGCTTATGTCAGCGGACCTGCCCGAGATTCTTGATGCTTGGCGCATGGTGGCGGCGCGGCGCGGCGTGGAAGGCCGTGTGCCGTTGTCGGCGCTGACGCGGCTGCGGGACAGCCTGGTCGACACCCAGGGTGAAGTGCGGTTCGCGCTCGATTTCGATCGCGACTCGCTCAAGGTGCCTTATGTCGAACTGCGTATCGATGCCGAGCTGCCGCTGACCTGTCAGCGCAGCCTGCAGCGGTTCCTGTTGCCGGTGAACATCGTGCAGCGGCTCGGCCTCATTCGCGACGAAGCGGACGAAGCCGCGTTGCCGCCCGGATACGAGCCGCTGCTGGTGCCTGAAAACGGCCAGCTGCGGACCGTCGAACTGGTCGAGGACGAACTCATCCTCGCCGTTCCGGTCGTGCCGATCATGCCCGGCACGGAAGCGGTGGAAGGCGACTGGCCCGCTCCCGAAGAGGGGCCGGAGCCGGAGCGCGTGAACCCATTCGCTGCGTTGTCGGCGTTGAAGAAACATTCGAACTAGTTTTTTTGGAGCAAGACCATGGCTGTCCAGAAGTCCCGCGTTTCCCCGTCCAAGCGTGGCATGCGTCGTTCGCACGATGCGCTGTCCGCCAAGCAGCTGGCCACCGACCCGACCACGGGCGAGACCCACCTGCGTCACCACGTCACCGCCGACGGTTACTACCGCGGCAAGAAGGTGATCGACACCAAGTCCAAGGTTGCCGACGAAGAGTAATCTCTTCGCCCACCGCCGCCCGCGCCCGTCGTCTGACGCGCGCGGACGCCGCCGGGCCGACTGTCCGCCGCCGCAAGGCCCCGCGAGGCAGCGAGGCCGTGGCTGCGATCCTGATGCATTAGGGTAGCGGCGGTACGCTTCCGTCGGCTTCGCCGGCGGTCCCCGGCAAGTGCCCGACAGGGCCATCACGGCTGTGCAGCGGAGTGGCGATGACGCAACAGATTTATTCCCGCATCGCGGGAACCGGCAGCTACCTTCCCGAGAAGGTGCTGACCAACGACGATCTCGCGAAGATCGTCGATACCAGCGATGAATGGATCGCGGCCCGCACCGGCATCCGCGAGCGCCACATTGCCGCCGAAGGCGAGACCACGAGCGACCTGGCCTATCACGCCTCCGTGCGCGCCCTCGAAGCGGCCGGTGTCGATGCCACCGATCTCGACCTCATCGTCGTCGGCACGACCACGCCCGATCTCATCTTTCCGTCGACCGCCTGCCTGCTGCAGCACCGTCTCGGTGCCAACGGCTGCCCCGCGTTCGACGTCAACGCCGCCTGCACCGGCTTCGTTTATGCGCTGACGGTCGCCGACAAGTTCATTCGTTCCGGCGCCGCGAAGACCGTGCTCGTGGTCGGTGCAGAAACGCTGACGCGCATGCTCGACTGGAGCGACCGCTCCACCTGCGTGCTGTTCGGCGATGGCGCCGGCGCGGTCGTGCTCAAGGCCGACACCGAAACCGGCATCCTCAGCACCCACATGCACGCCGATGGCGGCAAGAAGGAACTGCTGTGGAATCCGGTCGGCGTGTCGGTCGGCTTCAAGCCCGAAGAACACAACGCCGGCGTGCGCGTGCTGATGACCGGCAACGAGGTCTTCAAGCATGCGGTGAAGGCGCTCGATTCTGTCGTGGAAGAAACGCTGGAAGCCAACGGACTGGATCGCCATGACATCGACTGGCTGATCCCGCACCAGGCCAACCTGCGCATCATCGAAGCCACGGCCAAGCGCCTGGACATGCCGATGGATCGCGTGGTCGTCACCGTCGACAAGCACGGCAACACGTCGTCGGGTTCGGTGCCGCTGGCATTGGACGAAGCCGTGCGTTCGGGCAAGGTGCAGCGCGGCCAGCTCGTGCTGCTCGAAGCCTTCGGCGGCGGCTTCACCTGGGGCTCGGCGCTGCTGCGCTACTGAGTTTCCTCGTCGCGAACAACATGACGCCTCCGCTCGGTGCGGAGGCGTTCTTGTTTGTGCCTTCGAGACGGCGAGCCTGAGCCGGTCCTCGGAATTTGCCTACAGCCTGTCGCGCACTGTTGCGATGCCATCGGTTCCGCATGCACGTCATGCTTGCCCGATCTCGAACGACACGGACAAGCGGCCATGAACAGGCGGACGAATGCACGCGCCGACGCGAACGGCGACACGAGTTGCGCCGCCGAACGTGCCCGGCCAGCGAGGTTGCTGCGCGAGCCGTTTACGAAGCGCGCGCCTTCACAGTTCCGCAACGCATCCGGTCTTCAATACGATCCGGTACAGACGCACTAGAGCAAAGGCTCGTATCATGCGCACTCTTTTCGCAGGGACCCCCGCCGAGTGACCGATTCCACCGCCCACGACGCTTCGCTGGCCTTCGTGTTTCCCGGCCAGGGTTCCCAGTCCGTCGGCATGCTCGCGGAGCTCGCCGAACTGCACCCGATCGTGCGCGAGACCTTCGCCGAAGCCAGCGATGGCGCCGGCGTCGACCTGTGGGCGCTGAGCCAGGGCGGTCCGGAAGAAATGCTCAACCGCACCGAGTACACCCAGCCGGCGCTGCTCGCCGCGGGCGTGGCGGTGTGGCGCGCGTGGCATGGGCAGGGAGGTCGTTCGCCGGCGCTGCTTGCCGGCCACAGCCTGGGTGAATACACCGCCTTGGTCGCCGCTGGCGCGCTGTCGCTGAAGGGCGGCGCGCATCTGGTTCGCCTGCGCGGGCAACTGATGCAGGACGCCTCACCGGCGGGTGTCGGCGCGATGGCTGCGGTCCTGGGTGCCGAAGACGCGCTCGTGCAGGAAGTCTGCGAAGCCGTATCCGGCACCGAGGTGGTGGTTCCGGCCAACTTCAATTCGCCCGGCCAGCTCGTCATCGGCGGTCATGCCGCGGCGGTCGACAAGGCGCTGGCGATGCTTGGCGAACGTGGCGTGCGCAAGGCGGTGAAGCTCGCCGTCAGCGTGCCTTCGCACACGCCGCTGATGCGCGAGGCTGCCAACCGCCTTGCCGAAGCGATGGCCGGCCTGTCCTGGCGCATGCCCGACCGGCCCGTCGTGCAGAACGTCGATGCACGCGTGCACGAAAACGTGGACGCCATTCGCGACGCCTTGGTGCGCCAGCTCTACCTGCCGGTGCAGTGGACCGGTTGCGTGCAGGCGCTGGCAGGCAAGGGCGCCACGCGCATGGCCGAATGCGGCCCCGGCAAGGTCCTGGCCGGTCTGGTCAAGCGCATCGACAGGGGCATCGACGCACGCGCGATCGGCGCAGTGGGCGAGTTCGAATCCGCGCTCGCCGAGTGGAAATGATCATCGGCATGCAGGCGCGCGGATCCGCCTGATCCCGCGTCGGACGCGCATCCCGACGGATGTGCTTTCACTGCGCTCTCAATGGAGACCTCAATGACCCAGCTTCTCAAAGGTGAAATCGCCCTGGTCACCGGTGCCAGCCGCGGCATCGGCGCGGCGATCGCCGACGAACTGGCCGCGCAGGGCGCGACGGTGATCGGCACGGCCACGTCCGAAAGCGGCGCGAACGCCATCGGCGAACGCCTCGCCGCGCACGGTGGCCACGGCCGCGTGCTCGACGTCAGCGACGCTTCGTCGATCGAAGCGCTGATCGACGGCATCGCCAAGGACATCGGCCCCATCTCGATCCTCGTCAACAACGCCGGCATCACGCGCGACAACCTGTTGATGCGCATGAAGGACGAGGACTGGCAGGCGATCCTCGACACCAATCTCACCAGCGTCTACCGCACCAGCAAGGCGGTGATGCGCTCGATGATGAAGGCGCGCAAGGGCCGCATCATCAACATCGCCTCGGTGATAGGCGTCACCGGCAATGCCGGACAGGCCAATTACGCCGCGGCCAAGGCCGGCATCATCGCCTTCAGCAAGTCGCTGGCGAAGGAGATCGGCAGCCGCAACATCACGGTCAACGTCGTGGCGCCGGGCTTCATCGACACCGACATGACCAAGGCGCTGCCGGAAGAAGCCAAGAACGCGATGCTCGGCCAGATCGCCCTCGGGCGTTTCGGCGAGCCGGCGGACATCGCCCGCGCGGTGGCCTTCCTGGCCGGCCCCTCGGCGGCCTACATCACCGGCGAGACCCTGCACGTCAACGGCGGCATGTACATGCCGTGAGCGGCCTCGGCCGGTCAATGTTTCACCTGTAACCGCTTGAACCCAAAGGGCTTTCGCGTATGCTCGCGATCGTCCTCGATTCAATTAGACTATTCCGTCGAATATCCCGTCCCGGGAGGAGTGAGAACCCATGAGCAGCATCGAAGAACGCGTCAAGAAGATCGTGGTCGAACAGCTTGGCGTTAAGGAAGAAGAAGTCACCAACAACGCTTCGTTCGTCGACGACCTCGGCGCGGACTCGCTCGACACCGTCGAGCTGGTGATGGCGCTCGAAGAAGAGTTCGAGTGCGAGATCCCGGACGAAGAGGCCGAGAAGATCACCTCGGTGCAGCAGGCGATCGACTACGTGAAGGCTCACGTCAAGAGCTAAGCGTCCATCGCTTGGCGGATGCCGGCCCATTGGCCCGGCGTCCGCGAAAACCAACGCCGAGCTTCGGCGCCTGGTACGTCAGGAAAATCAGACCGGGGCCGCACATAGCGGCCCCGTGTCTTATCAGCCGGTCTATACGCCGGCGTAGTGTCAGACGGAGTGTTTCATGTCCAACAACCGACGCGTAGTCGTGACCGGCCTGGGCGCTGTGTCGCCGCTGGGCAACGACGTCGCCAGCACCTGGGACGGCATCGTCAACGGTCGCTCCGGCATCGGCCCGATCACCCATTTCGACGCCACCAACTTCACCACCCGCATCGCGGGCGAAGTGCGCGACTTCGACATCACCCAGTGGGTGAATCCGAAAGACGCCAAGAAGATGGAGGAGTTCATTCATTACGGCGTCGCCGCCTCGCTGATGGCGATGAAGGACGCCGACCTCACGGTCGACGACTCCAACGCCGAGCGCATCGGCGCGCTTATCGGCTCCGGCATCGGTGGCCTGCTGGGCATCGAGGAACAGACGGTCAAGTTCCACGAAGGCGGCCCGCGCAAGGTCTCGCCGTTCTACGTGCCCAGCACGATCATCAACATGCTGCCCGGCCAGGTGTCGCTGCTGACCGGCATCAAGGGTCCGAACTTCTCGGCCGTCTCGGCCTGCGCCACCGCCAACCATTCCATCGGCATGGCGATGCGCATGATCCAGTACGGCGATGCCGACGTGATGATCGCCGGCGGCGCCGAGCGCGGCTCCTCGCCGACGTCGGTCGCGGGCTTCTGCTCGATGAAGGCGATGTCCACCCGCAACGACGACCCGACGCACGCGTCGCGCCCGTGGGACAAGGACCGCGACGGTTTCGTGCTCGGCGACGGCGCCGGCATCCTGGTGCTGGAAGAATACGAACGCGCCAAGGCGCGCGGCGCGCGCATCTATTGCGAACTCGCCGGCTTCGGCGCCAGTTCCGACGCCTTCCACATGACCGCCCCCAGCGAGAACGGCGAAGGCCCGGCGCGCTGCATGGCCGCGGCGATGAAGGACGCGGGCGTCAACGCCGACCAGATCGAGTACCTCAACGCGCACGGCACCTCGACGCCGCTGGGCGACCTCGCCGAAACGCTCGCGATCAAGCGCGCGCTGGGCGACCACGCCTACAAGACGATGGTCAGCTCCACCAAGTCGATGACCGGCCACCTGCTCGGCGCGGCCGGCGGCGTGGAGGCCATCTTCTCAGTGTTGGCGCTGCACCACGGCATCATCCCGCCGACGATCAACCTCTTCGAAGCAGGCGAGGGCTGCGATTTGGACTACGTGCCGAACGTGGCACGCGAGAAGAAGATCGACGTCGCGATGTCGAACGGCTTCGGCTTTGGCGGCACGAACGGCACGCTGGTGTTCCGGCGCGTCTGATCGCCCTTCAAGTGCGACCCGGAAATCCCCGCTTCGGCGGGGATTTCTTTTTTGCACAGCCGCTCAGTTCAGTCCCGGATTCACCCGATCGCGTGTGCCGGCGCCGTGCGTGACGGCGATGAAAAGCGTTCATCGGCCAGCGACGAACGTTCGAGGCCTGGATCCCGGCCTTCGCCGGGATGACGAGCGGATTGTCGCGACGGCGGGTGTACGGGCCGCCAGACCGCGCCAATAGACGACAATGTCGCCATGCTCCTGACCCATTCACTTCCCACCTCCTTCGACCTGCTCGCGCTCCAGCGCCTTGCGCCGGCCCGCTACCCGCTGCTGCTGGAATCCAGCGCGCACGGCACCGCGCAGGGCCGTTGGGACCTGCTGCTCGTTGCCGATGGCGGCCAGCTTCGCCTCGACGTCGACGCAACGGTTCGCGACGAAAATGGCACCGGGATCGGCACCGATTTCTTTGCCGCGCTCGACGCCCAATGGCAGGCCGAGCGCGTCCCGCGCGACGAACCGCGCTGGCCGTTCCGTGGCGGCTGGGCACTGCTCTTTGGTTACGAGGCCGCGGCGCAGGTCGAGCCGATCCTGTCGCTGCCGCGCGCGGAAGGTCGCCTTCCAGTCGCGCTCGCATTGCGTTGCCCGGCCGCCGTGCTGCGCGATCACACCAGCGGCGAGTGCGTGCTGGTCGTCGAAACGGCACACGAGACGCTGCGCGACGACGTCCTCGACGACATCGCCCAACTCGCCGCGCAACCGCCGCTGCCGGCGTGGCACGCGCCTGTCGCGCTGGACGAAGACGAACCCGATCGCTTCACCGATGGCGTACGCCGCGTGCTCGATTACCTCGCCGCCGGCGATGTCTTCCAGGCCAATCTGTCGCGCGGCTGGCGCGCGCGTTTCGGTCGCGACGTGCAGGCCGCCGAGCTATTCCAGCGCCTGCGCGAGAACAACCCCGCACCGTTCGCCGGTGTGTTCGCGGGCGACGACTGGGCCGTCGTCAGCGCGTCGCCGGAGCGGCTGGTGTCGGTGCGCGGCGATGTCGTCGAGACGCGTCCCATCGCCGGCACGCGTCCGCGATTCGATGGCGACGACGACGCGGCGCGCATCCAGGAACTGGTCGGCCATCCGAAGGAGCGCGCCGAGCACGTGATGCTGATCGACCTGGAACGCAACGACCTCGGACGCGTCTGCACGCCGGGCAGCGTCGAAGTCGATGAACTCATGACGGTCGAAAGCTACGCGCACGTGCACCACATCGTGAGCAACGTGCGCGGCCGCCTGCGCAGCGACGCGACACCGGGGCAGGTGATCCGTGCGGTGTTTCCGGGCGGCACCATCACCGGCTGCCCGAAGGTGCGCTGCATGCAGATCATCGCCGAGCTCGAAGGCGTCGGCCGCGGCGCCTACACCGGTGCGATGGGCTGGCTCAACCGCGATGGCGACATGGATCTGAACATCCTGATCCGCAGCGCCGAGCTCGAATCGACGCCCGACGGCGCGACGCTGCGCTTCCGCACCGGTGCCGGCATCGTGGCCGATTCCGACCCGCGCAAGGAACTCGACGAAACCCGCGCCAAGGCGCGCGGCATGCTGCGCGCGCTGGGAGTGGCCGGATGAGCGTGCGGCACTTCGTCGGCGAACAGGCCGTGGCGAACACGCCCGACCACGATCGCGGCCTCGCGTACGGCGATGGGTTGTTCGAAACGATGCGCGCCCACGAGGGCAACGTGCACTGGTGGCCGGCGCATTGGCGGCGGCTGGAACGCGGTGCTCACGCGATCGGAATCGCGTTGCCGGACCAGGCACGCGTTCGCCACGAAGCGCAGGCTCTGCTCGATGGCGCCGGGGGCGTGCTCAAGCTGATCGTCACGCGCGGAGTTGGCGGCCGCGGTTATGCGCCGTTCGATGCCAACTCGCCGCATTGGATCGTGTCGCGCCACGACGCGCCGCCCGCGGCGCCGGCCGACGGCCTGACGCTGCGCTGGTGCGACACGCGCCTCGCAGTGCAGCCAGCGCTGGCGGGGATCAAGCACTGCAACCGGCTCGAACAGGTGCTGGCGCGCGCCGAATGGCGCGATGCCGACGTCGACGAAGGCCTGATGCGCAGCACCGAAGGCGACGTCGTCAGCGCCACCGCCGCCAATCTCTTCGTCCTGCTTGGCGGCCGCTGGACGACCCCCGCCGTGGACCGCTGCGGCATCGCCGGCGTGTGCCGCGAATGGGCGATCGACGCCCTCCAGGCGCGGGAGGCGCGCCTGGCTGTGACCGAAGTCGAAGCGGCCGAGGCCGTTTTCCTGTGCAATGCCGCGCGCGGTATCCTGCCCGTGGCGCGGCTCGGCGCTCGCGTCTGGCGACCGCACCCGCAGGTGGCGCAACTTCGCCGCCGCCTGGCCGCCGAGCATCCCGCATTCGCCACGGAGGTTGCGTGAGTCGCAAATCTGGACGCCGCCTGGGCGGCTTCTTGTTCGTGTTGCTGTTGATCGCCGCCGGCGTCGGCGCGTACCTGTGGCAGCGCTACACCAGTTTCGCCGATGCGCCGCTGGCGGGTCTGGAAGCAGGCGAAAGCCTGGTCGTCGAACGCGGCGATTCGCTCCCGGCCATCGTCCGCAAGCTCCGCGAGGCCGGCGTCCACCAGGGCGATCTGGTCGAATGGCGCGCGCTGGCGCGCCAGCTCGGCGCCGCCGGCAAGCTGCAGGTCGGCGAATACGCGCTGGAACCCGGCACCTCGCCCCGCGATCTGCTCACCGCGATGCGCGACGGCAAGGTCGTGCGTCGCCGCTTCACCATCGTGGAAGGCTGGAACATCCGCGAACTGCGCGCGGCGCTGTCGCGGGCGGGGGAACTCAAGCACGAAACCACCAGCCTCGACGACGCCGCCTTGATGAAGGCGCTGGGCCATGCCGGCCAGCATCCGGAAGGCCGCTTCCTGCCGGAGACCTATCTGTTCACGCGCGGCGACAGCGACCTGGACGTGCTCAAGCGCGCGCACGAGGCGATGGAGAAGGCGCTCGCCGCCGCGTGGGAGCGCCGCGTGCCCGACAGCGTGCTGAAGACGCCCGACGAAATGCTGGTGCTCGCGTCCATCGTCGAAAAGGAAACCGGCATCGCAGAGGAACGCCCGCGCATCGCCGGGCTGTTCGAACGCCGCCTGCAGATCGGCATGCGCCTTCAGACCGACCCGACCGTGATCTACGGGCTCGGCACGAACTACGACGGCAACCTGCGCAAGGTCCACCTCACCACCGACACGCCGTACAACACCTACACGCGCACCGGCCTGCCGCCGACGCCGATCGCGATGCCCGGCGCCGACGCGCTGCAGGCGGTCGCGCGTCCGCAGCGTGGCGAGGAGCTGTATTTCGTCGCGGTGGGCGATGGCAGCGGGCGTCATCTGTTCGCGCGCACGCTCGCCGAACACGAGGCGAACGTGCAGCGCTACCTGCAGAAATACCGCCAGGCGCGCGCGGCCGAACGCACCGCCGAGCCGGCGGCCGGCGCGAAGACGCAGGAACGCCAATGACGCTTCGTTCGTACCCGCGCTTCATCACGCTGGAAGGCAGCGAGGGGGCCGGCAAGTCGACCGTGCTCGCCGCGCTGCGCGAGGTGCTGGCGGGCGATGCACGCGACACCGTCGTGACGCGCGAGCCGGGCGGCACGCCGCTGGCCGAACAGATCCGCGGCCTGCTGCTCGACACGCACCACGAACCGCCGACGACCGAAGCCGAGTTGCTGCTGGTCTTCGCCGCACGCGCGCAGCATGTGCGCGAGACCATCCTGCCGGCGCTGGAGCGCGGCGCGTGGGTGATCAGCGACCGCTTCACCGACGCCAGTTACGCCTACCAGGGCGCGGCTCGCGGCGGCGATCTCGACTTCATCGGCGAACTCGAACGCCGCGTCGTCCGCATCGCGCCCGGCATGACGCTGTTGCTCGACGTGCCCGTGGCGATCGGCCTGCAACGTGCGCGCGGACGCGGCGCGACCGATCGCATCGAGGCCGAACGCGAGGATTTCTTCGAACGCGTGCGCGAGGGGTACCTCGCACGCGCGAAGGCGGACACCGCGCGCTTCCGCGTGATCGACGCGACACAACCGGCCGACGTCGTCGCCGCGCAGGCCGTCGCGCACCTGCGCGACTGGATCGGAGCGAACGCATGAGCGCCAACGTCGCCAACTTCGCGCCGTGGCAGCAGCGCGTGTACGACCAGGCCGTCGCGGCGCTCGACGCCGGCCGGCTCGCGCATGGGCTGCTGTTCTGCGGTCCGGCGAAGCTCGGCAAGCGCGCGGTGGCCGAACGACTTGCGCGCCGCGTGCTGTGCCAGCAGCCGGTCGCCGGAGGCGAGCCCTGCGGCAAGTGCCGGAGCTGCCACCTGATCGATTCGGGCACGCATCCCGACTACCACGTCGTCTCCTTCGTTCCGAACAAGGAAGGGACGCGGCTGCGCACGGAAATCGTGATCGAGCAGATCCGCGAACTGTCCGAAAAACTGTCGCTCACGCCGCAATACGGCGGTGCGCAGGTGGCGATCCTCGATCCGGCCGAGGCGATCAACAACGCCGCCGGCAATGCGCTGCTCAAGACGCTGGAGGAGCCCGTGCCGGGGCGCTACCTGTGGCTGGTGAGCGCGCATCCGGCGCGGTTGTCGGCGACGATCCGCAGCCGCTGCCAGCGTTACGAATTCAAGCTTCCGCCGCACGACGAGGCGCTGGCCTGGCTCCGGGGCAACGGCCATGCGGACGCCGTGGCGCGTGAGGCGCTGGACGCCGCGCGCGGCCATCCCGGCCTGGCGCAGGAATGGATCGAGAACGACGGCCTGAAGCTGCGTCGCGACGTCGCCGCCGATCTGGCGAAGCTCGGCCGCGGCGATGCGGGCGCGGTCGAGATCGCGCAGCGCTGGGTCGGAGATGAACAGGCGGCGCTTCGTTTGCGGCATGCCGCGGACCTCGCGCTGGCCGAGGCCGCCGGCTTGACCGACCCGATGCGAACGCGCAGTCTGGCCGCGTGGTTCGATCAGGCGAACCGGACCCGGGACCTGCTGCGCACCACGGTGCGGGCAGACCTTGCGGTCACCGAATTGTTGCTGGCCTGGCGTGGCGCGAACGGCGCCCAGGCGTCTGGGGGAAGTAGAAGATGAGCGGTATGAACGCAGCGGGCGGCGCGCGCCAGGGCATCCTGTCGTGCGCGATCAAGGACAAGGCGCAGCTCTACAGCGCGTACATGCCGTTCCTCAAGAGCGGCGGCATCTTCGTGCCCACGCCCAAGCGCTATTTCCTCGGCGACGAGGTCTTCCTGCTGCTCACGTTGCCAGAGTCCAACGAGCGCCTGCCGGTCGCCGGCAAGGTCGTGTGGGTGACGCCGGTGGGCGCGCAGGGCAATCGCCCGGCCGGCATCGGCGTGCAGTTCGCCGACAGCGCCGAAGGCGAGACCGTGAAGGGCAAGATCGAAGCGCTGCTCGCCGGCACGCTCGCGGCGGAGCGCCCGACGCACACGATGTAAGGAGGGACGACGGACGCGGGCTCGTCGTCACGTAGGCCTTACGTTATCGCGGTGAAATCCCGACCGTCGCGTCTGCGCTCGACGTCGATTCGCGTCGGTAGATGCTGATTTTCTTCAGACGGACTTCAAGCGTGGGAAAGGCGATGTCCACCTGTGTCCAGGCGCCGCAAGCCATGACGGGTGCTTCCGGAAATGCATCTGCGTCGATCTCGTAGGAGACGACGAGGCGATCTCCCAGTTGCCACACCATCACGCCCTGCGGGCTTATGTGCTCGGCGCCATTGTGGCTAACGAGACCGCGAAGGCGCAGTTCCCCCTGGTTCGACCAGGCGGTCGTCCAGCCTTGCGAATGCGGTTCACCTTCGTCACAGCTTTGCGTGGTCACGTGCAGGCGGTGCGTGAGCGGCACCGGCTCGATCCACTCGGGTTCTTCCGGTGGCGGCGGAAGAACCTCAGGCAATTTGGCGAGCGCGCTGACCGGAAGGCTCAGGACGAGAGCCAGGACGGCGACGCGAACCGAATTGCGGACGCGCTTAACGTGCACGTCAGGCTGCAATCGCTGGGGCTTGCGCTGCGGTTCGCAGCGCCGGGTTATCCCAACCCGGACGCGGCTTGAAACGGTCGCCGTAACGCTGTTCGAGGATTGCCAGGCGGGCCAGCAGGTTGTCCACGCCAGCTTCGCGAACGTACTGGATCGGGCCGCCGCGGAACGGCGCGAAGCCGGTGCCGAAGATCACGCCGGCATCGAGCAGTTCCGCATCGTCCACGACGCCTTCGTGCAGGCAGGCGACCGCTTCGTTGATCAGCGGCATGATCAGGCGGTCCTCCAGGTCGGAAGGAATCTGGTAATCCTTCGGCAGCGCGGGCTTCACCGGCTTGCCGTTCTCCCACTTGTACAGGCCCTGGTTGTCCTTCTTGCCGCGCTTGCCCGCTTCGGGTGGCGTGGACAGCGACGGCGGGATGGGCAGGCCAAGGAACGGCGCGAGCTCCGCGCCGACGCCGGCGGCGACGTCGAGGCCGACGGTATCGATCAGCTCGATCGGCCCCATCGGCATGCCGAACTTCACCGCGGCCTTGTCGATCGCCGCGCCCGGCACGCCGTCGGCATACGCCGTGGCCGCTTCGAGCATGTACGGGAACAGCACGCGGTTGACGAGGAAGCCCGGCGTGCCCGCGACCGGGACCGGCAGCTTGTCGATGGCCTTGCAGAACGCGGCCAGGCGCTGCTCGGTCTGCGGCGCGACGCGGTCGTGGTGGATGATTTCCACCAGCGGCATCAGCGCGACCGGGTTGAAGTAATGCAGGCCGGCGAAATGCACCGGGCGCGCGATGTGTTCGCGCAGTTCGGTCAGCGGAATCGACGAGGTGTTGGTCGTCAGCAGCGCGTCGAACTTCATGCGCGGCTCCAGCGACGCGTACAACTCGCGCTTGGCTTCGGCGTTCTCGATGATCGCCTCGATCACCAGGTCCGCCTCGGCCACACCATCGCCGGACAGGTCGCCCTTCAGGCGCTGGGACACCGTGATGCGCTTGGCTTCGTCCTTAACCTTCTTCTCGAACAGCGTCTGCGAGCGGACGAGCGCGGCATCGATGAAGCGCTGCTCGCGGTCCTGCAGCGTGACGTTGAACCCCTTGCATGCCGACCAGGCGGCAATGTCGCCGCCCATCACGCCGGCACCGACGACGTGCACGTGGCGGATGCCGTGGTCTTTTCCGCCCAGGCTTTTGAGCCGTTCCTGCAGGAAGAACACGCGGATGAGGTTGCGCGCGGTTGGCGTCGAAGCGAGCTTCACCACCGCCTTGCGCTCGGCCGACAGCTGCTGCTGGACGCCGCCACCAGCATTCGCCCAGCTGTTGATCAGCGCGTACGGCGCGGGGTAATGCTCCTTGCGCGCCTTGCGTGCGACCTGCTTGGTCAGCATCGGAGCGAGCAGCTTGCGCGCGGGCAGGGTATTGGTCGCCCAGCCGAGGAAGCGCTGCTTGAACGGTCGCGGTGCCGCGCCCTTCAGCGCGAACGACGCGGCGACATCGATCAGCGACGCCGGATCGGTGACCTTGTCGACCAGCCCGTTCGCGCGCGCGGCAGAGGCCGAAAGCGTGCGGCCGGTCAGCATCATGTCGAACGCGGCCGGCGCGCCGATCAGGCGCGGCAGGCGCACGCTGCCGCCCCAGCCCGGGAAGATGCCGAGCTTCACTTCCGGCAGGCCGATGCGGGTGGACGAATCGTTGCTGGCGACGCGGTAACGGCAGGCCAGCGCGATCTCGGTGCCGCCGCCCATGCAGAAGCCATGGATGGCCGCGACGGTCGGGCAGGGCAGCTCGGCCAGGCGCTGGAAGGTCTGCTGGCCGCGCCGGATGGCGTCGCCCACGGTGCCCTTCTCGTCGAAGGCCTGGAATTCCTTGATGTCGGCGCCGGCGATGAAGCCGGACGACTTGGCCGAACGCAGCACCACGCCCTTCGGCGGGTCGAGCGCGAGGCGTTCGATCAGGGTGTCCAGCTCGATCAGCACGTCCTGCGAGAACGTGTTGACCGGCGTGCCGGCCTTGTCGAAGGACAGGAGCAGCACGCCGTCGGGGCGAAGCTCGGTCTGCCAGTGCTGGAAGCGGAGACCATCGAGGCCAGCCATCATCTGCGCACCATCCGTTCAGGTATGGAGAGGCCGCTATCATCCCGACGATGCTTCGCCGGCGTCAATCGCCGCTTCGGGCGGCGTGTGGCCAACATGCCATGACGGCTGGCGCTTGCGGGCTTCCGGCCAGTCCCCATTAATGAACGTGATTCAGTCTTCGCCCCGTTGAAGTTCATCGTCGACCTTTGAACTTTTCCTCCACGGGGCTGTCCATTCGTTCGGCCATGGCCGAGCTGACAGGAGCGCCGGCGCGGCATGGCCGAAATGACGTTGCCAAAAGATGTCGAGTTGGACCAGGAGCTGGTCGCGCGCGTGCAGCGAGGCGACAGTGCGGCTTTCGATGCGCTGGTGCGCAAGTACCAGCATCGGATCACCGCGCTGATCGGCCGTTACATCGCCGACTGGAGCGAATGCCAGGACGTGGCCCAGGAAACCTTCATCCGCGCCTACCGGGCGCTGCCGAACTTCCGGGGCGACGCGCAGTTCTATACATGGTTGCACCGTATCGCCGTGAATACCGCCAAGAACCATCTGGTCGCACAGAACCGCCGCCCGCCGACGGACGACGTCGATGCCGGCGAGGCGGAGCTGTTCGACACCGGCACGCGACTGCGCGACACCGACACGCCGGAACATGAACTGCTGCGGCAGGAAATCGAACGCACGGTAATGCGTGTGGTCGAAGGATTACCGGAAGAATTGCGGGCCGCGATCACCCTGCGCGAGGTGGACGGCCTGAGTTACGAGGACATCGCGCAGAAGATGGGGTGCCCCATCGGTACGGTCCGCTCGCGCATCTTCCGCGCGCGCGAGGCGATCGATACCGAACTGCGGCCCCTGCTGGACCACGACACTGCCAAAGCTGCCAAGCGATGACTTCCAACCACCGACCCATCGACGATAGACCGGCCCACTCGAGCGATGAGCGCGAAACACTCTGCGCATTGTTCGACGGCGAGCTTGCTGCCGACGAAGCGCGCTTCGCGCTGAAGCGGCTGGGCCACGATGCGGAATGGCGCGACACCGTCGGCCGCTGGCAACTCTATGGCGACGCGTTGCGCGGGCAGGCGCAGGGCGTGGCCCCTAACGGGTTCGCCGATCGCGTGGCGCTCGCATTGCGCGAAGAGCAGTCGCAGCCCGTCGCGCTGCCGGCCAGGTCCTTCGGTGGACGTCGCGGCTGGATGGGCGGCGCGCTGGCGGCGTCGGTCGCGGTGGCCGCCCTGTTCGTGACGCGTCCGTTCTCCGACGATCCGACGTCCTCGGGCAGCAGCGTGTCGCCGAATGTCGCCAGCGTCCCTGCGGCGTCGTTGCCGCGCGTGGCTGCCGCGGCGGCATCGCGCGCACCGACTGTTGCGGCGCCGCGCGCGCCTGCAGCGCCGGCAGATCCCCAAGCTCCCGACAGCACGCTGGGCGCGACCGCCGCGGCAGTGGCCGTCGCCGAAGTACCGCGTCGCGCGAGCGAACGTCGTGCCTCGCGCAACCAGAGCCAGCGTTCTTCGGCTCGCATCGGGCGGCAGGTCGAACAGCCCGCCGTCGCGGGCGCAGCCGTTCCGCAGACCGCCATCGCCGATACCGCGCTTCCCGCGCCGCAGCACGTCAAGCCGTTCCAGCCGGAACACGTCGAAGCGGCGTCGCGGCCGTGGCCGCGCGCGGTGTTGCCGCAGTACTCGGGCAATGGCGCGCTGACGGCTAGTTTCGGCACCAGCAGCGCGGCCTCGCCCTCGTTCTATCCGTTCGAACCGCAGACCGCGACGCCCGCCGTCGAAGACGCGCCAGCCCAGCGCGGGCCGCAGGACTGACCCCCTCGGGCCGTTCCCACGATCGGCCTCATCGATTCCCCTTCCTCGCGCCGCGAAAACGGCGCACCGCCCACACTCATCCCAACGATTCCCGAGGCCCGATGCCGATGAACCGCACGCCCCGCACCCCGCTGCGCAGCATCTTCCTGGTCGCTGCCATCGCCGCAGCGCTTCCGGTCGCTTGCGCGCAGCAGCCCGCCAATCCGATCGCACAGCCGCCGGCCGCCACGCCCGCGCCGCCGCTCGTGTCGGGCCTGCCGGACTTCACCAACCTCGTGCAGCGCGTCGGTCCGGCCGTGGTCAACATCCGCGCCGAAGTCACGCCGCGCCGCACCGCCCGCGGCCAGCAGCAGATGCCGGACGAAGAGCAGATCCCGGAAATTTTCCGCCGCTTCTTCGGCGACGAGATGCCGTTCCCCGGTGGTCCGGGCGGCCCCGGCCCGCGCGGTCCGCGTGGCGGCGGCACGTCGCTGGGCAGCGGTTTCCTGATGTCGGCCGACGGTTACGTGATGACCAATCACCACGTCGTCGAAGGCGCCGACACCGTTACCGTCACGCTGTCGGATCGCCGCGAATTCACGGCGAAGGTCATCGGCAGCGACGAGCAGTCCGACGTAGCGCTGCTGAAGATCGACGCGAAGGGCCTGCCGTTCCTGCGCATGGCGCCGGCCAACGGCACCAAGGCCGGGCAGTGGGTGATCGCGATCGGCTCGCCGTTCGGCCTGGACCACTCGGTCACCGCGGGCATCGTCAGCGCGGTCGGCCGCGCCAACCCGTACGCGAACCAGCGCTACGTGCCCTTCATCCAGACCGACGTGGCCATCAACCAGGGCAATTCGGGCGGCCCGCTGCTCAACACCAGCGGCGAAGTGGTCGGCATCAATTCGCAGATCTTCAGCAACTCCGGCGGCTACATGGGCGTGAGCTTCGCGATCCCGATCGATGTCGCGATGAGCGCCGCCGAACAGCTGCGCGCGACCGGCAAGGTCAGCCGCGGCCAGCTGGGCGTGCAGGTGCAGGCGATCAGCAGCGCCGATGCGAAGGGCTGGGGGCTCCCAGATACCAGTGGCGCCCAAGTGGTCGAAGTGCTGCCGGGCAGCCCCGCGGAGAAGGCCGGCATTGAGCGGGGCGACGTCATTCGCGCAGTCGATGGTCGTTCGATCAATGATTCTGCAGACTTGCCGCCCATCATCGGAAACATGGCCCCGGGCACCAAAGCAAAAGTCACGGTGATCCGCGGCGGTCGCACGCTCGACAAGACCGTCACCGTTAACGAGCTGGACGAACTGGCGGGCACGCCGGGTGCGAGGCCGCGTCCGGCGGCCGACGCCGGCTCCTCGAAGCCGTCCGCCGGGAACGCGCTCGGACTGGTTGGACAGGATCTGTCGGCCGGCGAACGCCAGCGCCTGGGCCTGCGCTCAGGCGAAGGTGTGTTGATACGCGACCCCGGCGATTCGGCCGCCGAAGCGGGCCTGCGTCCGGGCGACGTCGTGCTGCAGGTCGGCCGCAACGCGGTCGGCACTTCCGCGGCGCTCGACCGGGAACTGGGTTCGGTGAAATCCGGCGACACCGTGATGCTGCTCGTCCGCCGTCAAGGGTCGACTCAGTTCATAGCCGTATCAGCAGGCTGAGGGCCAACATCGGCTCAAAAACGAAACGACCGGCTCGCTGAGCCGGTCGTTTCGTTCATTCTGGGACGGTCAAGCGCAGGTGCAACTCGAGGAGCAGTACATTTTGTCCTTGATTACAACGCAGCAGGTCGTTTCGCAACCGCTCCCTGCATAGGTAGCCGAGGCGGCTATAATCTTCCTGTTTACCGGTGCTTGATCGGTCACTGAGTCCTTCCGGACCGGTGAGCAGTGCTCTTGGGCAGCTTCTTGCGTCTGTACGGGTAAGGCAGTCATGCCGGCGACCTCCAAGGGCGTGGGCACGCTTGCCGACGCAATGGTTGTGGCGAGCATGAATAGAGCGAATGTCAGAAATCGCATTAACTTGCTCCTTGTTGATGTGGTTAGGTAGCCGGCAGTGCCGGCAGGCCCATCTTTAGCGCCGGCCAGCGTCTTTGTGCATGCATATGCATGCGAAGATTTCTTAACTCATAGGAACGGCCAGCCTCGCGCGCCCCCGCATGCAGCAGATCAGAAACTTCTCCATCATCGCCCACGTCGACCACGGCAAGTCGACGCTGGCCGACCGCATCATCCAGCTCTGCGGCGGTCTCGAAGCCCGCGAGATGGAAGCGCAGGTCCTCGACTCCAACCCGATCGAGCGCGAACGCGGCATCACCATCAAGGCCCAGTCCGTATCGCTGCCGTACAAGGCGCGCGACGGGCAGACCTACTTCCTCAACTTCATCGACACGCCCGGCCACGTCGACTTCAGCTACGAAGTCAGCCGCTCGCTGGCCGCGTGCGAAGGTGCGCTGCTGGTGGTCGACGCCGCGCAGGGCGTTGAAGCGCAGTCGGTCGCCAACTGCTACACCGCGGTGGAGCAGGGACTGGAAGTGGTGCCGGTCCTCAACAAGATCGACCTGCCCACCGCCGACATCGAGCGCGCCAAGGCGGAGATCGAGGCCGTCATCGGCATCGATGCCGAGGACGCGGTCGCCATCAGTGCGAAGACCGGCCTGAATGTCGTGGACGTGCTGGAGGCGATCGTGCATCGCATCCCGCCGCCGAAGCCACGCGACACCGACAAGCTGCAGGCGCTGATCATCGACTCGTGGTTCGACAACTACCTGGGCGTGGTGTCGCTGGTGCGCGTGATGCAGGGCGAGATCAAGCCCGGCGACAAGCTGCTGGTGATGTCGACCGGCCGCACGCACCAGGTCGACAAGGTCGGCGTGTTCACGCCCAAGCGCAAGGACCTGCCCAAGCTCGGTGCGGGTGAGGTGGGCTGGATCCACGCCTCGATCAAGGACGTGCATGGCGCGCCGGTGGGCGACACGCTCACGCTGGCGGGCGATCCTGCTGCCAAGCCGCTGCCGGGCTTCCAGGAAATGCAGCCGCGCGTGTTCGCCGGTCTGTTCCCGGTGGACGCCGAGGATTACCCGGACCTGCGCGAAGCGCTGGACAAGCTGCGCCTGAACGACGCGGCGCTCCGTTTCGAACCGGAAAGCTCCGAGGCCATGGGCTTCGGTTTCCGCTGTGGCTTCCTCGGCATGCTGCACATGGAAATCGTGCAGGAGCGCCTGGAACGCGAGTACAACCTCAACCTGATCACCACCGCGCCGACGGTGATCTACGAGGTGCTGCGCACCGACGGCGAGATCATGCCCATGGACAACCCGGCCAAGCTGCCGCAGTTGAACCTGGTCCAGGAGATCCGCGAGCCGATCATCCGCGCCAACATCCTCACGCCCGAGGCGTACATCGGCAACATCATCAAGCTGTGCGAGGAAAAGCGCGGCGTGCAGATTAGCATCCAGTACCTGGCCAGCCAGGTGCAGATCAGCTATGAGCTGCCGATGGCTGAGGTGGTGCTGGACTTCTTCGACAAGCTCAAGTCGGTCAGCCGCGGCTACGCCTCGCTGGACTACCACTTCCTCCGCTTCGACGCGGGCCCGTTCGTGCGCGTGGACACGCTCATCAACGGCGACAAGGTCGACGCGCTCTCGATCATCTGCCATCGCAGCCATGCCGACCGTCGAGGTCGCGAGCTGTGCGAGAAGATGAAGGAGCTGATTCCGCGCCAGATGTTCGACGTGGCGATCCAGGCGGCGATCGGCTCGCAGGTCATCGCGCGCACCACGGTCAAGGCGCTTCGCAAGAACGTGCTGGCCAAGTGCTATGGCGGCGACATCAGCCGCAAGAAGAAGCTCCTCGAGAAGCAGAAGGAGGGCAAGAAGCGCATGAAGCAGGTCGGCCGCGTCGAGATTCCGCAGGAGGCGTTCCTCGCCGTCCTGCAGGTCGACAAGTAAGCAGGCCGGCGGCGCGCGGTTTTCCTACGCCCGAAGGCGGAGTTCCCGCCGGCTGTGGCAAGGATTCGCCCATGACGGACGGCACGCACGCCGCTATCCTCGCCGTAGCAGGTTGCCGGGGAGCGACCTGCGCAGCCGGCCGGTCGTTCCGCCCCGTTGCGATGTCCCCGATGGTTTTCCCGCTCGTCCCGTTTCCCGCTCTGCAAAGGAGCATGCATGCGCTGGTTTGAAATCGCCCTGGTCGTCCTGACGCTGTTCACCGGCCTGGTCTGGCTGCTCGACAAGCTGGTGCTGGCCAAGCGTCGCGAAGCGCGGCAGGGCCTGCTGGACGACGGCAAGGAACCCATCGTCGTCGACTATTCCAAGGCGTTCTTCCCGGTGCTCGCGGTGGTGCTCATCCTGCGCAGCTTCGTGGCCGAGCCCTTCCGCATCCCGTCCAACTCGATGATGCCGACGCTGCTGACGGGCGACTTCATCCTCGTCAACAAGTTCACCTACGGCCTGCGCCTGCCGATCAACAACCACAAGGTGATCGGCATCGGCGAGCCGCAGCGCGGCGATGTGGTGGTCTTCCGGCCGCCGCACCATCCGGACCAAGACTGGATCAAGCGCGTGGTGGGCCTGCCGGGCGATCGCGTCGGCTACCACGACAACCAGGTCAGCGTGAACGGGAAGGCCCTGGCGTACGCGCCGATCGGCGTCTACCAGGGCAAGGGCAACGGCACCGAGATGACCGGCGCCGAGGAACTGCAGGAAGACCTCCTGGGCCGCCAGCACCACGTGCTCGAGCGCACCAACCTGCCGTTCATCGACCAGGGTGAAGGCGACTGGATCGTCCCGCCGGGACACTATTTCGTGATGGGCGACAACCGCGACAACAGCGAAGACAGCCGATACTGGGGCTTCCTGCCGGAAGAAAACCTGCGCGGTAAGGCGTTCCTGATCTGGATGAACTTTGACGGCGGCGTGGACACTTCGCGCATCGGCAGCAGGATCCGGTAACAATCACCCGTCGGCGAGGGGAAAGCGCCGGCGGGGCGCACGCAATGCAAACATGGGGGATCGATAAATGAAGCGTACTCAGAGCGGCATGACCCTGATCGGGTTCATCCTCGTGCTGGCGGTGGTCGGCGTGTTCATCTACATGGGCATGAAGGTCATTCCGATGTATTCGGAATACTTCGCCGTGAAGCAGGCGCTGAAGCAGATGTCGCAGGAAGCAGGCCTCAGCCAGAAGGATCCGGCACGTATCAAGGATGCATTCTTCCGGCGGCTCTATATCAGCTATGCCGACAACGTGAAGCCCGCCAACGTCAAGCTCGAGCGCAGGGGCGCCGGCTACATGATGACGGTGGACTACGAGGTGCGTCGCCCGCTGATCGCCAACTTCGACATCGTCGGCCACTTCAACGCCGACCAGCTACTCTCGCGCTCTGGCGGAGATGACTGATCTCATCGGCCATCGTTTCTCGCGTCCGGATCTGCTGCAGCAGGCCCTGACGCACCGCAGTGCGGGCGCACCGCACAACGAGCGGCTGGAGTTCCTGGGCGACGCGCTGGTCAACCTGATCGTCGCCGAGGCGCTGTACGAGCACTGGCCACGCGCGGACGAAGGCGCGCTCACCCGGGCGCGCGCCGAGCTGGTGCGTGAATCGGCGCTTGCGCCGATTGCCCGTACCCTGGATCTCGGTCCCCGGCTCACCCTGGGGCCCGGCGAGATGAAATCCGGCGGCCATCGCCGCGACTCCATCCTGGCGGATGCCCTCGAGGCACTGATCGCGGCGATCTATCTCGACTCCGACTTTCCGACCTGCCGCGCCGCGGTGATGCCGTGGTTCGAATCGGCCATTGCCGCGCTGCCTCCGCCGAACAAGGTCGGCAAGGACGCCAAGACACGGCTGCAGGAGTGGCTCCAGGCCCGCCAGAAGCCGCTGCCGGTTTACACGCTGCTCGGCGAGACGGGCGAAGAACATGCCAAGAGCTTCCAGGTCAGCTGTGCGCTGAGTCACCCACCGGTGACGGCCGAGGGCGTCGGAACCTCTCGACGGGCGGCCGAACAGGCGGCGGCCGAGGCCGTCCTGGAGCTGCTGCAGGAACGCTGACAGCGTCATCCTCCGTACGGGCCCGGTAAGGCGCCTTACAATTCCCGGATGAATACCCCCGCCCATCGAGCCGGCCACGTGGCCGTCATCGGCCGTCCGAACGTCGGCAAATCCACGCTGGTCAACGCCCTGGTCGGCGCGAAGGTCAGCATCACCTCCGATCGCCCGCAGACCACGCGGCACCAGTTGCTAGGGATCGCGACTTTCCCCGAAGGCCAGCTGCTGCTGGTCGACACGCCTGGTATCCATCGCGAGCAGAAGCGTGCGATGAACCGATGGATGAATCGCGCCGCCCGTGGTGCGCTCGAGGGCGTCGACGCCGCAATCCTCGTAGTGCGCGCCGGCCAGTGGGACGACGAGGACTCGCTGGCCTACGACGCGCTGAAGAAGGGCGGCGTGCCGGTGGTGCTGGTCGCCAACCAGGTCGACCGCATCAAGGACAAGACCACACTGCTGCCGTTCCTCGCGAAGGTGAGCGACGGGCGCGACTTCGCCGCCGTGCACCCGATTTCCGCGCTCCGCCGCAAGGGGCTGGAACCACTTGTGAAGGACGTGCTGGCGCTGATGCCCGAGCAGCCCGCGCTGTACGGGGAAGACGAGATCACCGACAAGAGCCAGCGCTTCCTCGCCGGCGAAATGGTGCGCGAACAGCTGATGCGCCAGCTTGGCGAAGAGCTTCCGTACGCGACGACGGTGGAGATCGAGAAGTTCGAGGTCGACGGCAACCTGCTGCGCATCGGCGCGGTGATCTGGGTCGAGCGCGATGGTCAGAAGGCGATCGTCATCGGCAAGGGCGGCGAGCGCCTGCGCGAGATCGGCGCGAAGGCCCGCCAGCAGATGGAACGCCTGTTCGGCAGCAAGGTGTTCCTGGAAACCTGGGTGCGCGTACGCGAAGGCTGGTCGGACGACGAAGCGGCACTGCGGGCGTTCGGCTACCACGACTGATCCGCGACGGACGCCGTGGCCCTGGTGCGAACCCGAAACCGAACCAGCCGATGTGGTCTTCTACCTTGATCCGCCGCCCCGGCCCTCATGCGACTTAGCGCCGAATCCGCCTTCGTCCTGCATGCGCGCCCGTGGCGCGAGACCAGCCTGCTGGTGGAAGTGCTGAGCGAACATCACGGCCGGCTCGGCCTGGTCGCGCGCGGCGTGCAGGGGCCGAAGAAGCAGCTCCTGCGCGCGGCCTTGCAGCCGCTGCAGTGGATCCGCCTCGACGCCGTGCAGGTCGGCGAACTCGCCCGCCTCAACACCGCCGAGGCGCTCGACGTCGCGCCGCGCCTGTCGGGCGAGGCGATGCTATCGGGCTTCTACCTCAACGAACTCACCCTCCGCCTGGCGCCTCGACAGGATCCGTCGTCCGAGCTCTACGACGCCTACGGCCGTGCCCGCGCGCGGCTGGGCGCCGGTGAGCCGCTGGCGTGGACGTTGCGCCGCTATGAGCGCGACCTGATCGATGCGCTCGGTTTCGGCTTCGACCTGTCGCACGACGGCGAAGGCGCGCCGATCGATCCCGCCGCGCGATACCGGCTGGAGCCCGAATACGGGCCGCGCCGCGTGTTGAGCGATCGCGGCCATGGCGATCGAAGCCGCGCCGCGACCGGCCGCGGACTGCTGGCGCTGGCGGCCGACCTCGTGCCTGAAACCGACGATCTGCCCGGCCTTCGCCGTGCGATGCGCGACGTGCTCGCGCACCATCTGGGGCCACGCGGCCTGAAATCGTGGGACATGCTCGCCGAGTTGAACCGCGTGTCGCGACCGCGGGATCAGAACGCAGCCGACTGAGCTTCCACGATCGGCGCCGGATGCGGCACCACGCCGGCGTGCGCCAGGGTCTCGTGCGCGATGTGCTCCAGCGCATCGAGTCGTGCCGGCGATGCAGGATCCTGCTGCAACGCCTGCACGGCCGCCGCCAGTCGCTGCGCACCGACGAAGCCGCAGCTCGCACGCAGTCGATGCAGGTCGCCGCGCACCGAATCCAGGTCGCCGCGCTCGGCCGCGGTGGAAATCGCATACACCGACTTCGTCAGTTCCTGCACGAACAGTTCGCGCAGCGTTTCCACGTGCGTGCGGTTACCGTTGAGCGCGAGTGAGGCCGCGTCGTCGTCCCACAGCGGAACGTCCTCGACGATGGCCAGTTCGGCCGTGGGCGCCTCGTCGGCGGCTGACCCCAGCACGCGGCGCAATGCCGACTGCAGCGTGGCGGCGGGCATCGGCTTCACCAGCGCTTCCGCGAAGCCTGCCGCGACCAGCGCATCGAGCACGTCGGATTCGTGCGCGGCCGTGTGGGCGATGGCCGGTGTGCGCGTGTCGCGTTCGCGCAGTCTCGCCAGCAGTTCCGCGCCGCTGCCGTCGGGCAACCGGGCGTCGATCATCCAGGCCGCGTAGGTCTGCGATGCCGCCAGCACCAGCGCCGCGCCCATCGTGTCGACCGCGTCGACCTCGGCCGGCGTGGCGCGCAACGCGGCAGTTAGGAAGGCCTGGCTGGTCGGATCGTCCTCGACGAGCAGGATGCGGGGAAGTGTGTCGCGCATCATCGGCATTTCGCGTCCTGTCGGTATGCTGATCGGATGTCGTGTTCGATCTTACGCCTGCTGCTGGTTGCATCGGCCATCGCGTTCGCCGCGTGGACCGATGCCGCTTCCGCGGCGACTGCCCAGGCGAAGATCGCCAGAATACGCACCGCGGTCGCGACGCTGGAAGGCGTTCGCGTCCAGCTCGACTGGCCCGACTCGGCGACCCAGGGCGTGTTGCGCCTGCAGGCCGCGCGCATCGACGCGCCGGGGCTGGGTTACCGCTTCCGTGACGTCACCTGGCAGTGTCCACTGTCGCATGCAGGAAACCGGTGGCAGTGTGAAGGCGCCGTGCGTGAGGGGCGAAGCGCCGCGCTGACGCTGGCCATCGATATCGATGACGCACGCACCGACGCGAGCCTGTCCCGGGGTCGCAGCCGCATCGCCCTGAATCGCGAAAGCCGGACGCCCGACCTCACGCGCATCGACCTGGCGCACGTCCCGGTTACGTGGGCGCAGGCGCTGGTGTCGCAGGCCTGGGCGGCCGGACGGTTCGGCAAGGGCACGCTCGATGGGCGGATCGACGTGCGTGCGCCCGCCAACGCGCCACTGCGCGTCACCGGCCCGCTGCGCCTGACGGGCGTCGGCTTCGATACGGCCGACGGTCTCACCGCTGGCGAAAACCTTTCCGCGCAGGCGACGCTCGATGCGACCTTCGGCACCAACATGAGCTTCGCCATCGACGGCGCGCTGCTCGGCGGCGACCTGCTGTTCGGCAACGCGTACATCGCGTTGCAGAAGCGACGCGTCGCGGTCGACCTGCTGGCGACCCAAAACGGCGCCGAGGGCTGGCGGATTCCGCAATTCCGCTGGGACGACCCCGGCGTGCTCACGGCGCAGGGGAGCGCGGACCTCAGCGCGGACGCGTCGCTACGCTCGCTCGACGTGCGCGCACGCAGCACCGATCTGGCGCCGATGCGCGATGGCTATCTCACCGGCTTCCTCGGCCTGGCGGGACTGGCGGACCTCCAACTGCGCGGCGCGGCCGACGTCCAGCTGCGCATGGACGAAGGCACCGTGCACGAAGCGGCCTTCGTGCCGCACGGCGTGGCGATCGACGACCCGCGTGGGCGGTTCGATTTCGCCGGGCTCGAAGGCGACGTGCGTTTTTCCCGCGCCGAACAGCTCGAAAGCGAACTGCGCTGGACCGGCGGTCGCCTGCACGGCCTCGCGTTTGGTCCGGCGCGGCTGCCTTTCGTGAGCGATGCCGGCGAGTTGCGCCTGCGCGAGGCGTCGACCATGGCGATGCTCGGCGGCAATGTGTCGGTCGACCACCTCAGCCTGCGGCCGCCGGCGGACGGGCAGGGGCTGCAGATCCGCTTCGGCCTGGACCTGGACCGGCTGGACATCGCGCAGCTCGCACAGGCGCTGGGCTGGCCGGCGTTCACCGGCGAGCTCACCGGCCACATTCCGGAAGCGCGCTACGCCGACGACCGCCTCGATTTCGAAGGCGGCCTGTCGGTGCAGCTGTTCGGCGGCACGGTCCAGGTGTCGTCGCTGGCGATGGAGCGACCGTTCGGCGTCGCGCCAACGCTGTCGTCGGACATCGCCTTCGAGGACATCGACCTGCAGTCGCTGACCGGCGTGCTCGGTTTCGGCGAAATCACCGGAAAGCTCGACGGCCGCTTCGACCGGCTTCGGCTGGTCGACTGGCAGCCGGTCGCGTTCGAGGCCGCCATCGCCACCGACGCCGATGCCGCGCGCCGCGCCGGCGTGCGCCAGCGCATCAGCCAGCGCGCGGTGCAGGACCTGTCGAGCGTGTCCGACGCCTCCTTCGTCAGTTCGCTGCAGTCGCAGCTGATCGGGCTGTTCGACGATTTCGGCTATCGCCGCATCGGCCTGTCGTGCTATCTCGGCGACCAGGTCTGCCGGATGAGCGGTCTGGGTTCAGCCGGCAACGGATTCACTATCGTCGAAGGGGCCGGCCTGCCGCGGCTGGCGGTGGTGGGGTTCAACCGCGACGTGGACTGGCCGACTCTGCTGGAACGGTTGAAGGCCGCCAGCACGGGCGACGTGAAGCCGGTCTTCGACTGATTGGCTGCCGGTCGCTCGCTTCGGGTAAGTTTCGCTGCATCGCGCCGGCCGCACGCACGTGCTGACCGGCATCGGATCAACAGGAGAAATCGTCATGCGTCGTTGGATGGGCATCCCGGTGGCAGCGGTCGCGCTGACCGCCTGCGTCACGATCAACGTGTACTTCCCCGCCGCCGAGGCGAAGGAAGCGGCGCGCGAGTTCGTCGAGAAGGTGATCGGCGACGACGCGCAGCCCGCGCCGAAACCGCAGGAAAAGCCGGGCGGCCAGAGCGCCTACGTGCCGTCGGCGGAGCGTTCGCTCGCCTCGCGCATCGATTGGTTGTCGCTGATGGGCATCGGCACCGCGCAGGCGCAGGGCCAGCCGGACATCACGATCAAGACGCCGGCGATCCAGTCGATCCAGGCGCGCATGGCGCAGCGTTTCGACGGCCAGCTCAAGGCGCATTTCGAATCCGGTGCGCTGGGCATCGCCAACGACGGCACCATCGACGTGCGCGACGCGGCCAAGATCCCGCTGCCGCAGCGCGTCGGCGTGAACCAGGCCGTCGCCGAACAGAATCGCGACGCCCGCGCCGTCTATCGCGAAATCGCCGTGGCCAACGATCATCCCGAATGGGAGCAGCAGATCCGCGCCGTGTTCGCGCGCCAGTGGGTCGACAGCGCGCGGCCGGGCTGGTGGGTGCAGGACGCCGGTGGCGGCTGGCGCCAGAAGTGACCTGAACGCCCCTCTCCCGCAATGGGAGGGGGGCAGGTCGGGCGGGCTCGCTCGATCTGCGACAATACGCGGCCTTGTTGAGCAGTACCGCCAGCCGCTGTGGCCCGCATCGATCAAACCCCCTTCGAAGTCCTCATCACCGACCTGACCCACGACGGCCGCGGCGTGGCCCGCCGTCCCGACGGCAAGGCCGTGTTCGTTGCCGGCGCGCTGCCCGGCGAGCGCGTCATGGCCTCGCAGACCGGTCGCCATCGCAGTTTCGACGAGGCGAAGACCGTCGAAGTCCTGGAAGCCGCCCCCGAACGCGTCGCGCCGCGCTGCGCGCACTTCGGCGTGTGCAGTGGCTGCGCCATGCAGCATTACGACGAGGGCAGGCAGATCCTCGCCAAGCAGCGCGTGCTCATGGAGAACTTCGAGCGCATCGGCCACGTCGCGCCCGAACGCATCCTGCCGCCGCTGGTCGACACATCGTGGGGCTATCGCCGCAAGGGCCGTTTCTCGGTGCGTCGCGTCGAGAAGAAGGACAAGACGCTGGTCGGCTTCCGCGAAACCGATCCGCGCTTCGTCGCCGACATCCGCGAATGCCACACGGTCATGCCGCAGATCGCGTCGAAGCTGCCCGAACTCGCCGCGCTGGTGGACGGCATGCAGGCACGGCGCGAGATCCCGCAGATCGAGTTCATCGCCGGTGACGCGCAGGATGGTTCGCATGGCGAGGCCTTCAGCGGCGTCGCGCTGACGATCCGCCACCTGGTGCCGCTCACCGACGGTGATCGCGAGGCGCTCGTCGCGTTCGGCAAGGCGCACGGGTTCGCGATCTTCCTCCAGCCCGGCGGCCTGGACACCGTGCACGCGCTGTGGCCCGAAACGCCGAAGCTGGCGTTTTCGCTGCCGCAGTGGAACCTGGAATTCCTGTTCCGCCCGCTGGACTTCATCCAGGTCAACGCCGGCCTCAACGGCAAGATGATCCAGCTGGCGCTCGATCTGCTCGATCCCAGGCCCGAAGATCGCGTGCTCGACCTGTTCGCGGGCCTGGGCAATTTCACGCTGCCACTGGCGCGCCAGGTGCGCGAAGTGGTGGGCGTGGAAGGCGAGGCGGGGCTGGTGCGTCGCGCGCGCGAGAACGCCGCGCACAACGGCATCGCGAATGCGCAGTTCCATGCGGCGGACCTCGCGAAGGACCTGTCCGGCGAGAGCTGGATGAAGGCGCCCTTCGACAAGCTGCTGCTCGACCCGCCGCGCTCGGGCGCCGACGTCGTGCTGGCGCAGCTGCCGCTGAAACAGTTCGACCGTATCGTCTACGTCAGCTGCCATCCGGCCTCGCTCGCACGCGACGCCGGTTTCCTGGTGAAGGAGCGCGGCTGGAAGCTCAAGGCCGCCGGCGTGATGGACATGTTCCCGCACACCGCGCACGTGGAATCGATCGCGCTGTTCGAGCGCTGATCGCGATCGCCCGCACAGGACACACCGCATGGCACTCGAAATCGAACGCAAGTTCCTGGTCACCGGCGACGGCTGGCGCGCGGCCGCACGCGAGGTCGTGCCGATGGCGCAGGGGTACATCAACGACCAGAAGGCGATGGACGAGGGCGCGATGAAGGCGTCGGTGCGCGTGCGCATCGCCGGCGACGAGGCGTTCCTCAACCTCAAGTCGCGCGAACTCGGCCACACGCGGCAGGAGTTCGACTACGCCATCCCCGTCGCCGATGCGCGCGCGCTGCTCGCGCTGTGCGTAGGCGGGCTGGTCGACAAGCACCGCCACTACGTGCAGCACGAAGGCCACCTGTGGGAAGTCGACGAGTTCCTTGGCGACAACGCGGGGTTGGTGGTGGCGGAGATCGAGTTGTCCAGCGCGGATGAAGCCTTCGCGCGGCCGGAGTGGATCGGCGCGGAAGTCACCGAATCGTCGCGCTACTACAACCTCGCGCTCGCCACGCGTCCGTACGCGCAATGGAGCGCGGACGAGCGCGCGGGCCTGGTTGCGTAAGGGCACCGCGGCCCCATTTCGAGTCCATGGACAACACCCCTTTGCGTATCGACATCTGGTCCGACGTGGTCTGCCCCTGGTGCTGGATCGGCATGCACCGCCTGCGTGAAGCGCTGGCGCAGCTGGGCGAGAAGGGCCGCACGGCCGAGATCCACTGGCACGCGTTCCAGCTCGATCCGGATTTGAACGACGCGGCCGGCGACACCCCCGTGCCACTGCGCGAGGCCTACGAAAAGAAGTTCGGCGGCGCCGAGCGCACCGAGCAGATCCTGTCGCAGACGCAGGCCACCGGTCGCGCCGAAGGCCTGCCGTTCGATTTCGATCGCGGCCAGGTGCGCGTGAGCACGCTCAAGGCGCATCGCCTGGTGTGGCTCGCCGGCCGCGAAGGCGATGCGGACAAGGTGGGCGAAGCGCTGTTTCGTGCGCACTTCGCCGAAGGCCGCAATCTCGCCGACGTGCAGACGCTGATCGACGCTGGCGCCGAAGGCGGGCTGCCGGAAGCACGCGTGCGGCAGATGCTGGACTCGGACGAAGGCATCGCCGAAGTCCGCGCGCAGCTCGCGCAGGCCCACTCGCTGGGCATCCAGGCGGTGCCGACATTCGTCTTCGACGGACGCCTGGCGGTGCAGGGCGCGCAGACGCCGGCGGTGTTCGCGCAGGTGTTCGAGCGCCTCGGCGTGGAAGCGCGCCCGTCGGACGAACACGCGTCGGGCGACGCCTGCGGCCCGGACGGCTGCGCGGTCTGACGCCGGCGCCTTCACGCAAGCCAGACATGTGCGGATGCCCCGTTCGGGCATCTGCGCGACAATGCGGGCCCGCGCAACGGGCGCGGCCCAGACAACCGGAGTCTTCCGCATGCTCGTGATCGGCGTGGCCGGCACCGAACTCACCGCGCAGGAGCGCGACTGGCTGCAGCACGACGCCTGCGCCGGCGTGATCCTGTTCAGCCGCAACTTCGCGTCGAAGGCGCAGGTCGCCGAACTGTCGGCGTCCATCCGCGAAGCGGCACCGCGCCCGCAGCTGGTCTGTGTCGACCAGGAAGGCGGACGCGTGCAGCGCTTCCGTGACGGCTACAGCGCGCTGCCGCCGCTGGACGGTTTCGGCAGGCGTTACGCCGCCGATCCCGCGGCCGCCCTCAAGCTGGCCGAGGAACACGCCTGGCTGATGGCGAAAGAAGTGCTCGCCAGCGGCGTGGACCTGAGCTTCGCGCCGGTCGCGGACCTCGGCCGCGGCAACCTCGCCATCGGCAATCGCGCGTTCTCCGAGGATCCCGCGGTCGTCGCCGAATTCACCCGCGCCTACATCCGCGGCATGCACGGCGCCGGCATGCCGGCGACGCTGAAGCATTTCCCGGGCCACGGCTCGGTGCTGGCCGACACGCATTTCAACGAGGCGATCGATCCGCGTTCGCTCGACGAACTGCGCGCGAACGACCTGGTGCCCTTCGTCGCCGGCATCGACGCCAAGGCCGACGCGGTGATGATGGCGCACGTGAAGTACCCGGCCGTGGCGCCGGAACCTGCCGGTTTTTCGAAGCGCTGGATCGAGGAGATCCTGCGCGGCGAGATGCATTTCCGCGGCGTCGTCTTCACCGACGACATCGGCATGAAGGCCGGCGAACATCCGGGCGGCGTCAAGGGACGGATCGACGCGCATTACGACGCCGGCTGCGACGCGATCCTCGTCTGCCACCCGCAACTGGTCGAAGACGCGCTCGCGGCGGTCGAAGGCCGAAAGCTCAACACGATGGCGCTCGCCGGCCTGATCGGCCGCGGCGCGCTGGGATGGGACGGCCTGCTCGCCGACGCCCGCTACGACGCCGCCCGCAACCGGCAGGAAGGACTGGCTTGATGGACACCATTGCGAACACGCACGACCTGGCCGCCGCGCTGGCCAATTCCGATCTGCTCCTGGATCGCGCCACGCTGGAACAGGCGATCGCACGCATGGCGCGCCAGATCGACGCCGACTACACCGCTGCCGACGTGCCGGTGTATCTGACCGTCATGCACGGCGGCATGCCGTTCGCCGCACAACTGGCGATGGAGCTGGGCGCGCTGGGACAGGACCTCGAATTCGACTACCTGCACGCCACGCGCTACCGCGGCGAGACCTCCGGCGGCGAACTGGTGTGGAAGCACCGCCCGGCGACGCCGCTGAAGAACCGTCGCGTGCTGCTCGCCGACGACATCCTCGACGAAGGCCACACGCTAGCCGCGATCCGCGACTGGTGCCTGGAGGCAGGGCGCGCGCGACGTGCGCATCGCCGCACTGGCGGTGAAAAAGCACGACCGCTGCGTCGAAGGCATCTGCGCCGATTACGTCGGCGTCGACGTGCCGGATCGCTACGTCTTCGGCTACGGCATGGATTACCACGAGCAGGGCCGCAACCTGCCGGCGATCTATGCGCTGAAGGACTGAACCGATGACCGATATCGCATTGGCCGTCATCGGCGGCACGGGCCTGTACAAGCTGGCCGACCTGCAGGACGTCGAGACGCACCAGCCGGTCACGCACTACGGCGCACTGTCCGGGCCGGTGCGCGTGGGCACGCTGGGCGGGCGCCGTGTGGCGTTCCTCGCGCGCCATGGCGAAGGCCATTCGCTCCCGCCCCACAAAATCAACTACCGCGCCAACCTGGCCGCGCTGCAGGCGCTGGGTGCCACGCGCGTGCTCGCGCTGAATACGGTCGGCGGCATTACCGAGCGCTTCGGCCCGCGCGTGCTGGCGTGCCCGGACCCAGCTGATCGACTACACCTGGGGCCGCATCTCGACGATCTGCGAGGAGCCCGGCACCGAGGTGCTGCACGTGGACTTCGGCGAGCCGTACACGCGCTCGCTCCGGCAGGCGGTGATCGACGCCGCGGCCTCGGCCGGCGTCGCGCTGGTGGCCGACGGCTGTTACGGCGCCACGCAGGGCCCCCGTCTGGAGACCCGTGCGGAGATCGTCCGCATGCGCCGCGACGGCTGCGACCTGGTCGGCATGACCGGGATGCCCGAAGCCGGTCTCGCGCGCGAAATGGGCCTGGACTACGCCTGCCTGGCCATCGTCGCCAACTGGGCGGCCGGCGCCGGCCCGGACCCGGACGAGGTCATCACCCTGCAGGACGTGCTGGACAACGTGGCCGCCGCCTCGTCGGGCCTGCCGCGCCTCCTGTCGGCGCTGCTCGGCGCCCGTGCCACAAGATGATTGTCAAGCCGGCATTCAGTTTGCATACTCGCCGAGCGCTCCGGATCGCATCCGCGTCGGTGCGCGACTCGCATCCAGCATGAGGTTGACAAGGACATGCAGTACGGCACCGTGAAGTGGTTCAACGACGCCAAGGGCTTCGGGTTCATTTCTCCCGAAGATGGCAGCGCAGATGTGTTCGCGCACTTCTCCGCGATCAACGCCAAGGGCTTCCGCAGCCTGCAGGAAGGCCAGCGTGTGAGCTACGAGCTGACGCAGGGCCCGAAGGGCGCCCAGGCGTCCAACATCAACGTGGTCGCGTGATCCTCCGGGGATAACCCTCCGAGCACCACGCACATCGCGTTCGAAGGCCCCGCATCTGCGGGGCCTTTTTTTGTCCGGGATCGACGGATCCGGGCCTCTGAAGGGAATCACATGACGCGCCAGGGATCGACATTGCGCATCGGGATCGTCGGCTACGGGACCGCCGGCCAGGCCGCGGCGCTGCTGCTCACGCGCGACGGCCACGACGTGGAGGTCTTCGAACGCGCGCCGGTGCTCGGACCGGTCGGCGCGGGCTTCCTGCTCCAGCCGACCGGGCTGGCGGTGTTGTGGGAGCTCGGCCTGCTCGACGAGGCGCTCGCGCACGGCGCCCGCATCGGCCGACTCTTCGGCGAGACCACGGACGGTCGGCCCGTGATGGACATGCGCTACCGCGAGCTGGCGCCGCATTTCTTCGGCCTGGGCATGCAGCGCGGCGCGCTGTTCGGCCTGCTCGACGACGTCTGGCGCGACGGCCGGCGCGTGCACTGCGGCCGGCGCATTGTCGAGGTGGACACCGCTCGCGGCGTGCTTCGGGACGAAGCGGGCGAGGAGCACGGCGCCTTCGACGTCGTCATCGTCGCCGATGGCGCCGCATCGATGCTGCGCGGCGCGGTCGCCGCGCCGGCGCTCGATCGTCCGTACCCGTGGGGCGCGCAGTGGTGCCTGGTCGCGCAGGACGCATGGGAGTTTCCCGACGAACTACGCCAGCGCTACGTCGGCGCGCGGCGCATGGCGGGCATGCTGCCGGTCGGCACGCGTCCCGGCGATCCCGTGCCGCGACTGAGTTTCTTCTGGAGCCTGCCTGCGGCCGAGTTGCCGCACGCCGGCACCGATGAGTCCGCCTGGCGTCGCGACGTGGCTACGGTCTGGCCCGAAGCGGCCGAACGCCTGCACGCCACGGCGGTGCCGTCGGGACTGGCGCAGGCGCGCTACCGCGACACCGTGCAGCATCGCTGGCATTGCGGGCGCGCCGTATTGATGGGTGACGCCGCCCACGCGATGAGCCCGCAGCTGGGGCAGGGCGTGAACATGGCGCTGGCCGACGCGCTCGCGCTGCGCGACGCGCTGCGAACGCACGCGCGGCCCGTCGATGCGTTCGCCGATTACGAGCGCAGCCGCCGGGATCATCTGGGCATCTACCACTTCTGGAGCCGCTGGCTCACACCGTTGTTCCAGTCCGAACGCGACCGCCTGGCGGCGCTGCGGGACCGTCTTTTCCATCCGATGTCGCGCCTGCCGGGCGGGCGCGGGCAGATGCTCCGCGTGCTCACCGGCACCCGTCGCGGCTGGATGGGGACATACCCGCTCGACGCCGGCTTCGTCAGCGCCCTGGCGGAACGCACGCCAAACGCGACCGGCCGGCTCGCCGTCGAAAACGCGTAGCCGACGGTACGCGGCCTAGAATCGATCCATTCCGCGCGTCCCCACGCCACCAGACCCATGCCGGAGCTGCAGATGGACCCGCTGCCGCCGTTCGCCACGCATCGCGTCGAGAACCAGCCGCCCGAGTTCGCCCCGCGCGACCTGTGGCAGGACGATGCCGCGCTGCGCGAAGCGGTGGTGCGCGAAGGCGGCGGCGATTTCGCCGAAACGCTGGCGACCTACGGCGCGCTCGCGGGCGACGAACTCTACCGGCTGAGCTTCGATGCGCATCGCGACCGTCCGCGCCTGCGCACGCACGATCGCTTCGGGAACCGCATCGACCTGGTCGAGTTCCATCCGAATTACCACCGCATCATGCAGGCGGCGATCGAGCATGGCGTCGCCGGCCTTTCCTGGACACAGCCGCGACCGGGCGCGCACGTCGCCCGCGCGGCGCTGAGTTACCTGCACCACCAGGTGGAGCCCGGCACCAGTTGCCCACTGACGATGACGCACGCGGCGGTGCCCGTGCTGCGGCACGCGCCCGATCTGGTCGGCTGGGAAGGCAAGGCGACCTCGCCGTTCTACGACCCGCGCGACATCGTGGGCGACCAGAAGCTCGGCATCACGATCGGCATGGGCATGACCGAGAAGCAGGGCGGCAGCGACGTGCGCGCGAACCGCACGGTCGCCACTGCGTTGTCGGGCGAAAATGAATATCGCCTCGTCGGTCACAAGTGGTTTTTTTCCGCGCCGATGTCCGACGCCTTCCTTGTGCTGGCGCAGGCCACCGGAGGCCTCACCTGTTTCCTGCTGCCGCGCTGGACGCCGGACGGTCAGAAGAACGCGTTCGCCCTGATGCGTTTGAAGGACAAGCTCGGCGACTGGTCGAACGCATCGTCCGAAGTGGAGTTCATGGACGCCTGGGCGTACCGCATCGGCGACGAAGGCCGCGGCGTGGCGACGATCATCGAGATGGTGATGCTCACCCGGCTCGACTGCATGCTCGGTGCCGCCGCCGAGATGCGCATGGCGCTGGCGCAGGCTATGCATCACACGCACCATCGGACCACCTTCGGCAAGCGGCTGGCCGACCACGCGCTGATGCGCAACGTGCTGGCGGACCTGGCCATCGAAGCCGAAGCGGCCGTCGTGCTGGCGATGCGCGTGGCGCGCGCGGTCGATCGCGCACCGTATGACCCGCAGGAGGCCGCGTTCGCGCGCATCGCCACCGCCGTGGGGAAGTACTGGGTGTGCCGACGTGCGCCGGGTTTCGTCAACGAAGCGCAGGAATGCCTGGGCGGAGCGGGTTACGTCGAGGAATCGCTGCTGCCGCGTCTCTATCGGCAAGCGCCGTTGAACTCGATCTGGGAAGGCAGCGGCAACATCCAGTGCCTCGACGTGTTGCGTGCGTTGCAGCGCGAGCCCCACACCGGGCGCGCGCTGCTCGCCGAACTGGAAGCGGCGCAGAACGTGGACCCCGACCTAGACACCGAGATCGCCGAGTTGCGTCCGGTGCTGGAAGGCCGAACGGTGCCGGGCGAAGTCGAAGCACGGCGATGGGTCGAAGCGCTGGCGCTGGCGTTGCAGGCCAGCCTGCTGCTGCGAAACGACAGCCCGATGGCGGCGGCGTTCTGCAGCACGCGCATCGGCGGCGATCACGGCAATGCGTACGGGACGCTGCCGCGGGATTTCGAGCTGGGGTCGTTGATCGCGCGGGCGTGGAACGGGTGAACGCCCACCTTGCAGTTATGGCGTGAGCAGTCGAGTTTCGCTCAATCCAGGAACTGCAGCTTTGCAAGCTCCGCGTACAGTCCGCCTTGCGCCAGCAGTTGCTCGTGCGTGCCTTCGGCGATGATGCGGCCGCGATCCATCACGACGATGCGGTCGGCCTTGAGCACGGTGGCGAGGCGGTGGGCGATCACCAGCGTCGTGCGGCCTTCCATCAAGGTTTCCAGCGCCTGCTGCACGGCGCGCTCGCTCTGTGCGTCCAGCGCGCTGGTGGCTTCGTCGAGCAGCAGGATTGGCGCGTCCTTGAGCAAGGCGCGCGCGATGGCGATGCGCTGCTGCTGGCCGCCGGACAGGCGCGCACCGCGCTCGCCGAGTTCGGTGTCCAGGCGCTGCGGCAGTGCGGCGATGAAGTCCGATGCGTGCGCGGCTTTCACGGCGTGCTCGATGTCGGCGTCGGTGGCTTCGAGGCGGCCGTAGCGGATGTTGTCGCGCGCGCTGGCGGCGAAGATCGTCGGCTGCTGCGGCACGAGCGCGATGGCCTCGCGCAATTCGGCCAGGTCGAGCTGGCGAACGTCGGTGCCGTCCACGCGCACCGAACCGGACTGCGGATCGTGGAAACGCAGCAGCATCGAGAACACCGTGCTCTTGCCGGCGCCGGATGGGCCAACGAGCGCGACCGTCTCGCCCGGGCGCACGCGCAGGTCGAACTCCTCCAGCGCGGGGGCGTCGGGGCGCAACGGGTAATGGAAGCTCACGCGGTCGAATGTCAGCTCGCCCCGCACCGGCTTCGGAAGCGTCACCGGGTTCGCAGGCGACTGCACCGCCGCGCTTTCGACCAGCAACTCGCTGATGCGCCCCATGCCGCCGGCGGCGCGCTGGAGTTCGTTCCAGACTTCCGCGAGCGCGCCGACCGAACCACCGCCGATCATCGCGTACAGCATGAATTGCCCGAGTGTGCCGGCGCTCATCCGATTGGCGACGACGTCGTGCGCGCCGGACCACAACACCAGCGTGATCGCGCCGAAGATCAGCACGATGGCGATCGCCGTGACCCACGACTGCGCCTGGATGCGCCGCCGCGCCGTGGCGACGGCCTCCTTCAGCGCGGCACCGAAACGGTCGCGCTCGTACGGCTCGCGTGCATGGGCCTGCACGGTGCGGATGGCGCCGAGAGTTTCGTTCGCGAGCGTGTTGGCGTCCGCGACGCGGTCCTGGCTGACGCGCGACATCTTCTTCAGGCGACGTCCGCCGATGACGATCGGCAAGACGGCGAGCGGGATGCCGACCAGCGCGAATGCCGCCAGTCGCGGCGCGGTGACGAACAGCATCGCCAGGCTGCCGACCACCGTGACGGTGCTTCGCAGCGCCACCGACATGCTCGAACCCACGACGCTGCGCAGCAGTTCGGCGTCGGCGGTCAGGCGCGAGACCAGCTCGCCGCTGCGGTTGCGGTCGTGAAAGCCGGCATCGAGCGCGATCAGGTGCGCGTAGAGGCGTTCGCGCAGATCGGCAACCACGCGCTCGCCCAGCAGCGAGACGAAGAAGAAGCGCGCCGCGGTCGCCAGCGCAAGGGCGACCGCCACGGCGAACAGCAGCAGGAACGCGCGGTCGATCGCGGCGCCGCCGCCTTGCGCGAAGCCCTGGTCGATCATCGTGCGCACCGCGACCGGGAGGCTGAGCGTCGCGGCGCTCGAAGCGGCCAGCGCGACGAGCCACGCGATGAACAACGTGCGATGTCGCTGCACGAACGGCCACAGCGTGCGCAGGCTGCCGATCGGGGCTTTGGCGGTGGAGACGTCGGTGGTCATCGATTGGCCAGTATGGGGCAGCAGCAGGAATGCAGGACGCGGAAGGGACCGCGCGCGAGGGTCGGAAGTTTCCGCGTTGTGACTTCGGCGTGCGCCGCCTCAGGCGTCGGAGAAACGCACCCGGTCACGGGTGGCGTCGCGCAGGCGGGCTTTCAAGGCGTCCACACGATCGGCCGGCAGGCGCACGTGCAGGCGCGCGCCGTCGGCGTCGAAGCGCTCGTCGAGTTTTTCGGCCTCGAATTGCGCGACCGCCGCGTGCACTGCCCCGGTTTCCGCGAACGGGTAGGCGAGGGCAAATTCGGCGAACACGACCAGTTCGCGGCGAGCCGCGACGCGGAGGCACTCGGCCGCGCTGCCGCCGTAGGCGCGCACCAGTCCGCCCGCGCCAAGCTTGATGCCGCCGAACCAGCGCGTCACCACCGCGACCACGCGGTCCAGTCCCTGGCCATCGATCGCGGCGAGGATCGGCCGGCCGGCGGTGCCCGCAGGCTCGCCGTCATCGTTGAAGCGGTATTCGCTGCCGATGCGGTAGGCCCAGCAGTTGTGCGTCGCGACGGGGTCGCCGACGCGCGCGACGAACGCGAGCGCCTCGTCCGGGCTGTCGACCGGCGCGGCGTTCACGAGGAAACGGCTGTGCTTGACCTCGAGCAGGTGCGAGGTCGGGCCGGCCAGCGTGCTGCTCATCGCGTGGCGGCGGGTTGCGCGAGCGCGCGCAGGTCACGCGGCAGGCGCACGCGCGGATGCGCCTTGCGGAACAGCGCCATGCTCTCGCGCGCGCCGTCCGCATCGCCGGCATCGCGACGTTCGCGGATGCGTTCTAGCCATTGGGCGGCCTCGAGCTGCGCGTCTTCGGCGACCGGCGTCGCGGCGAGCAGGTCCGCCGGCGTGATGCGGCTGCCGGTGACTTCGATGCGGTCGAGCGTCGTGCCCGATGCGGCATCGGATCCGGCGTCGACTGGAGCGGGCGCCGCCGCGGCGACGGGCGCGGCCGACCCGGTGTCGATCAGGGAGCGCTTCGCGGAAACCGCCTGCTCCTCGCTGCGCTGCTGACGGGCGCGGGCGAGCTCGAAGGCCTCGGTCTTTTCCGCTTCCGAATACGCCTGCATGGCGACCGGGGCGGCCGGTGCGGCAGCCGGCGCAGTGAACGGATCGGCCGCGCGCGCGTCGGCCGGGGCGTTGCGGTAGGCGATGGGCTCGTCCGGTCCGACGGTCGCGATGCGGGCAGCGGCGGCGACCGGAACGTCCTCCTGCACGGACGCCGGAGCGGCAGCCTGCGCCATCGGCGCTGCCTTGCGCTGCGCCGTCGTGGGTGCGTTGGCCATGGCGGGCGCGCTCGGGGCTTTCCGCGGCGCGGGCGCGTCGGCAGCGGGCGGCGGCGGTGCCACGACCTTCTGCTCGCGCCTGATGATTTCCGCGCTGACGTAGGCGCCGTCGCCTTCTTCGCGCACCGGGCGGGGCGCGGGATCGTTCGGTCGCAACTGCCACACGGTGCCGATCACCAGCACCAGCGCGGCGGCCATGCCGGTGCCGGTGATCAGGCTTCCGGGAATCGCGGTGAGGCCGAGCCAGCGACGACGACTCGGCTTCGGCACGGCAGCGGCATGCGCGGCGGCCAGGATCTTCGCGTCCAGCGCCGGCGACGGCCCGTCGTGCGGGCCCAGCCGCGCCAGGCGGTCGGCCAGCGCGCGTTCTTCCGGGCTCAGCGGTTCGTCGTCGAAGCGGCTCATTCGTTCAATCTCGCGCGCAGCTTGTCCATCGCATAGCGAAGCCGCGACTTGACGGTTTCCCGGCCGGCGCCGGTGATGGCGCCGATCTCCTCCAGGCTCAGTTCCTGCTCCAGCCGGAGCAGCACGACTTCGCGCTGCTCGTCGGGCAGTTCCTCGATCGCCAGCTGCAGTCGGCGGCGCTGTTCGAACTCCGACAGCTCGCGTTCGGGGCTGCTCGGATCCGGGACGCGCGCGGCGCGTTCGTCGGCATCTTCGGGCGCGGCGGGTCGGTGCTTCAGGCCGCGCCAGTAATCGTTGAGGCGATTGTGGGCGATGCGGAACAGCCAGGTCCTGAACGCGGCCTCGGGTTTCCAGCCTTGACGGGCGGCGATCACGCGCTGCCAGACGTCCTGGAAGAACTCGTCCGCGAGCGCCGGATCCCGCAGCTGCCGCAGCAGTAACCGGTACAGCGAACCCCGGTGGCGGGCGTAGAGCAGTTCGAACGACGCGGCGTCGCCGGCCGCCCAGGCCAGCATCAGCACGTCGTCGTCGGTATCCGCGCCCGCATTCATGCGCGGCAGGGTACGGGCTGCGCGCGCCGGCGGGAAGTCGCACGGCACTGGGGCAGGGCCGGCAGCGGCCCGGATCGCGAGGTTCATATTCAGACGAACGGGTCGCAGTTCCGGAAGGGGTTGAGCACGCGGGCGAATTGCCGCGTTATCCTGCCCCGTCTGCCCAGGGGTTCTTCCGCTGTGTCCACTCGTCCCAGGCCCAAGGCCGTGAGAATCGTCGATGCCCGTCATGGGCGGGACGCGCTCGCGGACACCCTGCAGGAAGCCCTGCCGGCCGGGTCGGAAGTGGCCGTGCTGTGGCGCGACACCTATGGCGGCGTGGCCGGTTCGGCGTCGCTGGGCGCCAGCTCCTCGCTGGCCCACCGGGCCGAATCGCTGCTGACGCGAGACCCGCTGACGATCCACTCCCAGCGCATCGAGGGAAGCTGGACGACGTCCGAAGGCGTACGCGTCGGCCTGGCCGCGCAGCTGCCGGCGGCAATCTCGTCCGAAACCCGCGAGATGTGGCTGGCGCTGGCGCGCGTGGTGATCGGCGCGCACCTGGTCGCGCTGCGCACCCTGGCGCGCGCCGAATCGCTGGAGAAATCCGAACGCCTGCAGCAGGCGCTGTTCGAGATCGCCGACCTCGCCGGTTCCGACCTGGAACTGGCCGACATGCTCCGGCGGATCCACACCGTCGTCGCCGGCCTGATGTACGCGGCGAACCTGTACATCGTGCTGTACGACGACGTGCGCGATTCGATGCGTTTCCTGTATTTCGCCGACCAGCGCGACACCTACGTCGCCGAGCCGGACCGCGACATCCCGGTCGACGAGATGCCCAACAGCGTGACCGTCGCGTTGCTGCGCCATGGCGAACCGTTGCAGGGCCCGTCGGCGGCGATCCGCGAACGCCTCGGCGTGCCGCGCGATATCCAGCACGGTCCCGACAGCGAGGACTGGCTCGGCGTGCCGATGCGCCGCGACGACCGCATCTGCGGCGCCATCGTCGTGCAGAGCTACGACCGCCCCGATGTCTACGGCGAAGAGGAGCGCGCGCTGCTCGCGTTCGTCGCGCAGCACATCCTCACCGCGCTGGACCGCTTCCATGCGCGCGAGGAACTGGAACGTCGCGTCGAGGAACGCACGCAGGCGCTGCAGCTGAGCAACCGCGACCTGCAGGCCGAGATCATCGAGCGCCAGCGCGCCGAACGCCTTCAGCGCGCGCTGTTCCGCATCGCGGAACTGTCGATCACCTCCGAGACGCTGGAGCGCTTCTACACGCAGGTGCACGACGTCGTCAGCGACCTGCTGTACGCACGCAACTTCTACATCGCGCTGCTCACCGACGACGGCGAGCGGCTGGAATTCCCGTACTCCATCGACGAACGCGACGCCGTCCGCGAGATGCGAAAGCTGACCTCGGGCCTGACCGAGTACGTGATCGCGCGCGGCCGCCCGCTGCTGGCCGACCGCAAGCGCATCCAGGCGCTGGAATCGCAGGGGCTGGTGCGCAGCCGCGGCTCGCTCGCGCACTGCTGGCTGGGCGTGCCGCTGTTCCGCAACGAATCGGTGGTCGGCGTGATCACCGTGCAGAGCTATTCGCCGGCGATCAACTTCAGCGTGCGCGACCAGGAACTGCTGACGTTCGTCGCGCACCACATCTCGATCGGTCTGGCGCGCAAGCAGTCGCAGGACCGCCTGGTCGCCGCGCATGCCGAACTCGAACAACGCGTCGAGTCGCGCACGCGCGAACTCGCGCAGGCCAACGCGGAGCTGCTGTCGCAGATCGGCGAGCGCCTTCGCGTCGAACAGCAGCTCACGCACCAGGCCACGCACGATGCGCTGACCGGGCTGCCCAATCGCAGCCAGCTGCTTGATCGCCTCTCGCACGCCATCGCGCGTGCGCAGAGTGAGCCGCAGCGAACGTTTGCGGTGCTGTTCCTCGACCTGGACCGTTTCAAGCTGGTCAACGATTCCGTGGGCCATTCGGCCGGCGACGAACTGCTGATCGAAACCGGTCGCCGGATCGTCGATGCGGTGCGCACCGGCGACACCGTCGCGCGCCTGGGCGGCGACGAATACGCGATCCTGATCGAGGACATCGACGGCCCGCAGGTCGCCGAGGAACTCGCACAGCGCGTGCTGCGCGCGCTCGGCGAACCGTGCTGGATCGCCGGCCGCGAGGTCTTTCCGTCGGCGAGCCTGGGCATCGCGCTGTGGCATCCGCGCTACCGCACCGGCGCCGAGCTCCTTCGCGACGCGGACGCGGCGATGTACCGCGCCAAGTCCTCCGGTCGCGATCGCTGCGCCGTGTTCGACGAGGCGATGCGCGAGGAGGCCGTACGCATACTCGACCTCGAAGCCGACCTGCGTCGCGCGATAAACGGCGACGGGTTCGTCGCGTTCTATCAACCGATCGTGCGCCTGGACGACCAGCGCGTGATCGGCCACGAAGCGCTGCTGCGCTGGCGCCACGAACGCCGCGGCCTGCTCACGCCCAGCGAGTTCATCGGCGTGGGCGAGGACAGCGGGCTGATCGAGGAAGTCGACTGGATCCTGTATCGCCAGGTGATGGACGAACTGGCGCGCGGCGGCGAAGGCTATATCTCGGTCAACGTGTCGCCGCGGCATTTCCGTTCGTCGGATTTCGCCGACCGCCTGCTGCGCATGATCGACCAGGCTGGCGCCGATCCGCACCGCCTGCGCATCGAGATCACCGAAGTCGCGCTGCTGGACGACGTGCCGCGCGCGCTGCGCATGCTGCGCACGCTGCGCAGCCACGGCGTGCTCGCGCAGCTGGACGACTTCGGCACCGGCTTCTCGGCGCTGTCGTACCTGCACCGTTTCCCGATCGAGTGCCTGAAGATCGACCAGAGCTTCGTCTCCGGCCTGGTCGGCGATACGCAGCCGGAAAGCGTGGCGGTCGTCCGCGCGATCCAGGCACTGGCCGGCACCCTGGGCATCCACACCATCGGCGAAGGCGTGGAGAACGAAGCCCAGCGCGCGACCTTGCGCGAACTGGGCTGCACCTACGGCCAGGGCTATCTGTTCGGCTATCCGGCCGAACGCATGCGCGTGACGCCGCTGAAGCTCGTCGTTTCCGGCTGATCTCCAGCGGCGCCTGCGCGCCGTCTCCTATCGACGAATGCCGACGCGCTCGTCCGCACCGGCCTGCTGCCGCGCGGCGTCCATCAGCTGGATCAGCTCCGCGCGCTCGCCGCGAGGATCGTCGCCGCGCGCGTTGCGTGCGGCGGAGATCATCGCGTCCCAGCCCCAGCCATCCATGCGTTCGCCGCCGCGCAGCGCATCGGCGAATCCAGCCACCGCACTCGCGAAACGCAGCGACTCGCCCGGCGTGCGCGTGAGCTGCGAGGCGAGGATCGGCGTTTCGATCAGCTTGCTCGTGTCCTGTCCGGGCAGCTTGTAGCGCAGGCGCAGGTGCGCGAGCTCGCTGCCGACCGCGAGGTCGGGCTTCGCGGCCTTCGCATCGCCGTAGCGCAGCGGCGCCACGCGCTGCGCGGAGGAACCGGCCGGCGTGATCTCGTACAGCGCCGTCACCTGGTGGCCCGCGCCGATGTCGCCGGCGTCGACCTTGTCGTTGGCGAAGTCCTCGCGCTGCAGGATGCGGTTCTCGTACCCGATCAGGCGGTACTCGGCGACCTCCGCCGGATTGAACTCGACCTGGATCTTCACGTCGCGCGCGATGGTCAGCAGCGTGCCGCCCATCTGCTGCACCAGCACCTTGCGCGCCTCGCGCACGCTGTCGATGTAGGCGTGGTTGCCGTCGCCGACGTCGGCCAGCCGTTCGGACAGCTCGTCGTTGTAATTGCCCGTGCCGAAGCCGAGCGTGGTCAGCGCGATACCGCTCTTGCGTTGATCGGCGACGAGCGTTTCCAGCGCGTTCTGGTCGACCGTGCCGACGTTGAAATCGCCGTCGGTGGCGAGGATCACGCGGTTCGCCCCGCCTTCGATGAAGGCCTGCTTCGCCATCGCATACGCCAGCGCGATGCCTTCGCCGCCGTTGGTGCTTCCACCGGCGTCGAGGCGGTCGAGCGCGGCGAGGATCTCGCCGTGCCGATCGCCCGGCGTCGGCGGCAGCACGAGGCCGGCACTGCCGGCGTAGACGACCATCGACACGCGATCCTGCGCACGAAGCTGCGGTACGAGTTGCCGCAGTGCCTGTTTCACCAGCGGCAGCTTGTCGGGCTCGCCCATCGACCCGGACGTGTCGATGAGGAAGACGAGGTTGGCCGGTGCCAGGTTCGCCTTCGGCACGTCATAGCCCTTGATGCCGATCATCAGCACCTGGCGCTGCGGATTCCACGGCGCGGTCGCAAGTTCGGTGGTCACGCGGAAGGGCGTCTCGCGAGAGGTTGGCGCGGGATGGCCGTAATCGAAGTAGTTGATGAACTCCTCGGCGCGCACTGCATCGCTGGGCGGGCGAACGCCGTCGTTCAACATGCGCCGCACGTTGGCGTAGCTGCCCGTGTCGACGTCGATGGAGAAGGTCGACACCGGCTGCTCGGCCGCGCGCTGAACGGGGTTGTCGGTGCGCTGCGCGTACTTCTCGGTGTTGGCCGGCTGCATCGGGGCCACGCGCATCAGCATCATCGGCGCCGGCGGCGGAGCGGGCGCGACCGCCGGCGCGTACGCCTCCTGCATCCGGCTGCCGGTGACTTCGATGTGATCGAGCGTGGTCGACGCCGCCGCCGCATCGGCGGAAGCGGCCTTCGCCTGCGCGGCGTTCTCCTGCTCGGCGCGCTGGCGTGCAGCCGCCCGTTCGGCGGGTTGGGACGTGCTGCGGCAGCCGCCGAGCGCGGCGACCACCGCGGCGCACAGCAGCGTGGAAACGAGGGCGGTGCGGTTCATCGGCGAACTCCATGGTTGGGTCGCCGTGGCAAACGCGCGTCCGCGCGAAACGGGGTTGAGGCGCGTCAGCCGACCGGGTCGCGGATCACCAGCAGCCGCTGCTCGGTCATGTCGTCCATCGCGTAGCGGACGCCTTCGCGGCCCAGCCCGGATTGCTTCACGCCGCCGTAGGGCATGTTGTCGACGCGGAAACTCGGCACGTCGCCGACGATCACCCCACCGACCTCAAGCCGGTCCCACGCGCGCATCGCATGGTCCAGGCGCCCGGTGAACACGCCCGCCTGCAGGCCGAAGTCGCTGTCGTTCACCTTGTCGAGCGCCTGCTCGAAGTCGTCGAACGGTTCCATGATCGCGACCGGCGCGAAGGCTTCCTTGCGGTACAGGTCGGAATCGCGCGGCACGTTTTCCAGCAGCGTGGCCGGCACCATGTTGCCCGCGCGATCGCCACCGGCCAGCCACTTCGCGCCGCCCTTGCGCGCGGCGGCGATCCACGACTCGATGCGCTGGGCCGCCTTCTCGTCGATCATCGGCCCGATGAAGGTGGATTCCTCGCGCGGATCGCCCATTTGCAACTTCGCCACCGCGGCCTTGAGCTTCTTGCGCAGCCGGTCGTACACCGCCGCGTGCGCGTAGATGCGCTGCACGCTGATGCAGCTCTGGCCCGACTGGTAGTACGCGCCGAAGACCAGTCGTTCGACGACGTGGTCCAGCGATGCACCGGGTTCGTCGTCGATGATGCACGCCGCGTTGCCGCCGAGTTCCAGCGTCACCTTCTTGCGGCCGGCGCGCGCCTTCAGGTCCCAGCCGACGAGGCCGCCGGTGAAGCTCAGCAGCGCGACGCGTTCGTCCTCGACCAGCTGCGCGGCGTCGCCGTTGCTGCACGCCATGATCGAGAACGCGCCCTTCGGCAGATCGGTCTCGGCGAGGATCTCGCCGATGATCAGCGCACCGATCGGTGTCTTTTCCGAGGGTTTAAGCACGAACGGACAGCCGGCGGCGATCGCCGGCGCCACCTTGTGCGCGACCAGGTTCAGCGGGAAGTTGAACGGCGTGATGAAGCCGCACAACCCGACCGGTACGCGCTTGACCATGCCGCGATAGCCGCGCGTGCGCGGCGAGATCTGCAACTCGACCATTTCGCCGCCCGGGCGCGTCGCCTCGCCGGCCGCGATGCGGAAGGTGTCGATCAGTCGCGTGACTTCGCCGCGCGCGTCGCGAATGGGTTTGCCGGCTTCGATGCACAGCGCCAGCGCGAGTTCGTCGAAGCGTTCGGTGAAGCGCTGCACGCAATGTTCGAGCACGTCGCGGCGCGCATCCGGCGGAAATGCCGCCACCGCCTCGCGCGCCTGGTAGCCGGCGACGATCGCCTTGCGCACCGCCGCGCCGTCGGCCAGCGCCACGCGCGTAGCGCGCTTGCCGCTGTATTTGTCGAGGACGTCGAGATCGGTGTTGGCCGCGACCGGACGGTTGGCGAGGTAGTAGGGATAGCTGGACTTCAATCCCGTGCCGGCGCGCTTGTTCTTGTCCTTGGGCATGGTCTGCTCCCGGAAAACGGCAAGGGTAGGGCAGCCAGCGTTAGCGCGCGATCAGTTGTCGCGCAGGACCCGGATGATCAGGCGTCGCCGTCGTGCGCTTCCACGCGCACCGCCAGTTCGCCGTCGGACAGCCGCGCGGACAGGCGGTCGCCCGGTGCCGCATCGAGCACGCTGCGCACGATGCGGCCGTCTTCGTGGCGGAGGATCGAATACCCGCGCGCGACCGTGGCCAGCGGGCTTACCGCTTCCAGCGATCGCGCCAGCCCGCGCAGGTGCAGGGCTTCCTTCGACAGCCGGCGCACGATGGCCGATTGAGGGCGCTGTGCGATGGCGGCGAGGCGCTCGCGCAGGCGCGTGATTCGGCGTTGCGGATGCGCCGCGCGCAGCACGGCGTCGGCATGGCGAAGGTGCGCGCGTTCGCGTTCAAGGCGGCGCTTCCACGCAGCGTCGAGGCGGCGCAGCGCATCGGCCTGGCGACGGCAGAGCATGTCCAGCCGCGCGCGCGGACGCAGTGCGTTGAGGCGCAGCGCGGCGCGATCGGCGCGCTGCATCGCCTGCCGCAGTCGCTGCAGTTGCAGGTTGCGCAGGCGGGCATCGAGGACGCGCAGCCGATGCAGAAGGTCGTCGCGATTGGGCACCAGCAGCTCGGCGGCGACCGACGGCGTCGGCGCGCGCACGTCGGCGGCGAAATCGCTGAGGCTGAAGTCGGTTTCGTGGCCGACGGCCGACACCACGGGCACGGGCGAAGCGGCGATCGTGCGCGCCAGGCGCTCGTCGCTGAACGCCCACAGGTCTTCCAGCGAACCGCCGCCGCGCGCGAGCACGATCACGTCGTAGCGCTGCGCCGCGACGGCCTTCTGCAGCATCGCGACGATCTGCGCCGCCGCGCCTTCGCCCTGCACGGGCACGGGTAGCACATCGGCTTCGACGAGCGGAAAACGCCGCGACAGCACGCTCAGCACGTCGCGCACGGCTGCGCCGGTGGGCGACGTGATCACGGCGACGCGGCGCGCGAAACGCGGGAGCGGACGCTTGCGTTCGGCATCGAACAGACCTTCGGCCGCGAGCTTGGCCTTGAGTTCGTCGAACGCGCGGCGCAGCGCGCCTTCGCCGGCTTCTTCCAGATGGTCGAACACCATCTGGTACTCGCCGCGCGCTTCGTACAGCGTGAGCCGGCCGCGACCGAGCACGCGCAGGCCCTCGCGCGGCGTGAAGCGCAGCCAGCTGCTCTTGGGTCGGAACATCGCGCAACGCACCTGCGCGCGCGCGTCCTTGATCGTGAAGTACAGGTGCCCGGACGATGGGCGCGAGACGTTGCCCAGCTCGCCCTCGACCCAGATCGACGGGAAGGCGCCTTCCAGCAGGTCGCGCGCCAGCGTGTTCAGCTGGCTGGGCGTCAGCACCGTGTCGGGGCGGGTGTCGTCGGGGAAGTCGCGCATGGCGGGGGCGGTGCGATGGCCGGCCACGGTACCGCAGGTGGGGTCCCCGGTCACGTGATCGCACGCGTGAAGACGGAGGCCGCGGCGCCCGCGTGGCCTACAATATGCAGATGAATTCGCATGCCCAGGCGCCCTGTGCGCACCCCGGTTTCGGACCCCTGCCGCGCCGATTGACGACCGCGGTCCGCATCGGCGGCGTCGACGTCGGCGGCGGCCATCCGGTCGTCGTCCAGTCGATGACCAATACCGACACGGCCGATGTCGCCTCCACCACCAAGCAGGTCGCCGAGCTGTGGCGCGCCGGCTCGGAAATGGTCCGCGTCACCGTCAACACGCTGGAAGCCGCGGCCGCCGTGCCGCGCATCGTCGACAAGCTGGCGATGATGGGCGTGAACGTGCCGATCATCGGCGACTTCCACTACAACGGGCACCAGTTGCTCACGGCGGAACCGGCGTGCGCCGAGGCCCTGGCGAAGTACCGCATCAACCCGGGCAACGTCGGATTCGGCAAGAAGAAGGACAGCCAGTTCGCGACGCTGATCGAACTGGCGATCCGCTACGGCAAGCCCGTGCGCATCGGCGCGAACTGGGGCTCGCTCGACCAGGCGCTCGCCGCGCAGCTGATGGACGAGAACCACGCGCTGCCCGAACCGCGCGAAGCGGCCGAAGTGCTGCGCGAGGCGCTGATCCGTTCGGCGCTGGATTCGGCCGTGCGTGCCGAGGAACTGGGCCTGCCGGCCGACCGCATCGTGCTCAGCGCGAAGGTCAGCGGCGTGCAGGAACTGATCGCCGTCTATCGCGAGCTCGCGCGCCGCGGCAAGTACGCGCTGCACCTGGGCCTGACCGAGGCCGGCATCGGCAGCAAGGGCATCGTCGCGTCCAGTGCGGCGCTGGGCGTGCTGCTGCAGGAAGGCATCGGCGACACGATCCGCATCTCGCTCACGCCGGAGCCGGGCCAGTCGCGCACGAACGAAGTCATCGTCGCGCAGGAACTGCTGCAGACGATGGGCCTGCGCGCGTTCACGCCGATGGTCACCGCGTGCCCGGGCTGCGGCCGCACCACCAGCACCTTCTTCCAGGAACTGGCCAAGACCGTGCAGGAACACGTGCGCGCGAAGATGCCCGAGTGGAAGATCAGCCATCCTGGCGCGGAGAACCTCACGCTCGCGGTGATGGGCTGCGTCGTCAACGGCCCGGGCGAATCGCGCCACGCGAACATCGGCATTTCGCTGCCGGGCACGGGCGAAGCGCCGTCGGCGCCGGTGTTCGAGGATGGCGAGAAGACCGTGACCCTGCGCGGCGAGAACATCGCGCACGAGTTCGTGGCGCTCATCGACCAGTACGTCGAGCGCAAGTTCGGAGTCGACGCCGCGCATGGCGGCTGAATCCGGCGACAGCGCGGTCGCGGACGTCCTGCGCTACGGCGCGGGGCTCCTGCGCCGCCACGGCCTGCTGCTCGGGCTGGTGTTCGCCGGATTGCTGCTGCCGTTGTGGGTCTTCGGCGAGCTCGCCGACGAGATCCACGAGCAGGAAGCCATCGCGTTCGACGAGCCGATCCTCCGGTTCGCGCACGCCATGGCGCGCGAGGGATTCAACGAGTTCTTCGTGTTCGTTTCGAAGATCGGCTACGCGTGGGGCGTGGTGCCGTTCGACATCGCCTTCGTGCTGGTGCTGGCCGTGCTCCGGCGCTATCGCGAGGCGGTCTTCGCGGCGATCGCGCTAGGCGGTTCGGGCTTGCTCAACGTCGGCGCGAAGCTGTTCTTCGCACGCGACCGGCCGTCGCTGTGGGAGTCGATCGCGCCCGAAACCACGTACAGCTTCCCGAGCGGCCACGCGATGGGTTCGATGACGCTCGCCAGCGTGCTGGTACTGCTGGCGTGGTCGACGCGCTGGCGCTGGCCGGTGATCGCGCTGATGGTGCCGTTCGTGGTGCTCGTCGGCCTGTCGCGCGTTTACCTCGGCGTGCATTACCCCTCGGACATCGTGGCCGGCTGGGCGGTCGCGATGGCGTGGGTCGCCGTGGTCTTCCTGTCGGTGTATCGGATGCACGGGCGGCCCTGGCGTCGGCGGTCGATCGAGCCGGGTAACGCCTGACCGCATTCACTCGCCGGGCTTGGCGGCCTCGACTGGTGCCGTCGTCGCGTGTCTGCGCAGCAGCACGGCTTCGCGATGGGCGATGTAGGCGTTCGCGGCGAGGATGATGCCGGCGCCGATCCAGGTGTAGACGTCGACCGATTCGTTGAACCAGAGCCAGCCGACCAGCGCCACGAGCGGCAGCTGGATGAAGCTGATTGGCGTCAGCGCCGACACTTCGCCGAGTTTCAGCGCATGCGTCCATAGCACCTGGCCGCCCGTGCCGAACAAACCGGCGCCGATGACCCATAGCCACACGATGCCCTGCGGCCATTCCCACGCGAACAGCGCCGGGATCAGCGAGATCGGCACCCAGAACAGATAGGTGTAGAGCACGATCGTGTTGGCGGCGTCCACGCGTGCCAGCTGCTTGATCTGGATCGCCACCACCGCGCTGAGCACCGCGGCGAGCAGGGCGATGAGCGTGCCGCCGGTGAACTCATGCGAGAACGGCCGCACGATCACCAGTACGCCGATGAAACCCGCGGCCACGGCGGCCCAGCGTCGCCCGCGCACGGTCTCGCCCAGCATCACCGCGGCCAGGATGGTGACGAACACCGGCGAGGAGTACGACAGCGAGATCGCCTGCGCCAGCGGCAGGTGGCCGATGGCCCAGAAGCCGCACAGCATCGAGAAGATACCGATCACGCAGCGCACGAAATAGCGTGGCAGCTGCTTCGTTCGCAACGCCGCCGGATCCATGCGCATCACCAGCGGCAGCACGGTCATCAGGCCGAAGAAGTTGCGGAAGAACGCGATTTCCACCGTGCTGAGCGTGTGCGACGCGAGCCGGATCGCGATCGCCATCACGCCGAAGCATAAGGTGCTGGCCAGCATGAATCCCGCGGCGCGAAGCGGATGGGGCAGGGCTTCGCTCACCGTTGCAACTCCTTACCAGCTCGCGCCGACGATGCGCGGTTCGGGCTCGATGCATACCGCAAAGCGCGTGCGCACCGAGTCGGCGATGCGTCGTGCCAGCGTGAGCAATTCGTGGCCGCGGGCGTTGCCGTGGTTCACCAGCACCAGCGCGTGCGTGGGCGCGACACCGGCGTCGCCGTCGCGATGGCCCTTCCAGCCGCTGGCGTCGATGAACCAGGCGGCCGAGAGCTTGCGCGTCTCCGGTCCGTTGCCGCGGAACACCGGCATGCCGGGATGTTCGGCCTGCAAGGCTTCTGCCTGCGCGACGGGGACGATGGGATTCTTGAAGAAACTGCCCGCGTTGCCGAGCACGGCCGGATCGGGCAGCTTGCGTCGGCGTATCGCGATGACCGCCTGCGCCACATCGCGCGGCGTGGGCGAGGCGATGCCCATTGCGATGAGTTCGTCGCCGATGCCGGCGTAGTCCAGCTTCAACGCCGGCGTGCGCGGCAGCGCGAATTCGACAGCGGTGACGATGAAGCGGTCGGGTTCGTGCTTGAACACGCTGTCGCGATAGGCGAACGCGCACTGCCCGGCGTCGAAGCGATGCACGCGGCCGGTGGCGGGTTCGAAGCTTTCGACGGCATGGATGAACTCGCGCACCTCGACGCCGTATGCGCCGATGTTCTGGATCGGTGCGGCGCCGACGGTGCCGGGAATCAGCGACAGGTTTTCAAGTCCCGCGAAGCCTTCGTCCAGCATGCACAGGACGAAGCCGTGCCACGCGACGCCGGCGTCCGCGCGCACGATGGCCATGTCGCCTTCGTCGCGCACGATGCGCACGTCCTGTCCGGTGAGCGCCAGCAGCGGGACGTCGGGATCGCCCGCGAACAACAGGTTGCTGCCGCCGCCAAGCACGAGCGGCGCGCGGCCGGCGAACTCGCTGCGTGCGAACAGGCTAGGCAGGGCGGTCGCATCGGCGACTTCTGCGAGCAGCGGCGCAGTGGCGGCGACGCCGAAGGTGTTGCGCGAACGAAGCGGCGCGCCGTGCAGCACGCAGATGGGGTCGGTCATGGGGACGTGCGTTCGCGGCTCATACGATCGGCGGCATGTTGCCGCGACTCGGGGCTTCCTTGCGGCGACGCATCGCTTCGACGCATTCCTTGATCAGCGCTGGCCCGCGATAGACCAAGCCGGTGTAGCACTGCACCAACGTGGCGCCCGCGGCCATCTTCGCCGCGGCATCGGCGCCGGACAGGATGCCGCCCACGCCGATCATCGGAATCGACTCCGGCAGGCGCGTGCGCATCATGCGCAACACCGCGGTTGCCTGGCCGAGCAGCGGCTTTCCGGACAGCCCGCCCGCTTCGTTGGCCAGTGGCGAGCCTTCGATTCCCACGCGCGAGATCGTGGTGTTCGTGGCGATCACGCCATCCACATGCAGATCGCCCAGTACGCGTGCGGCGGCCTCGACGTCGTTGTCGGTCAGGTCCGGCGCGATCTTCACCAGCATCGGCACGCGGCGACCGTGGACGCCCGCAAGCCGTTCCTGCGCCTCGCGCAGCGTGCCGACCAGACGGCGCAGTGCCTGCTCTTCCTGCAATTCGCGCAGACCCGCGGTATTGGGCGAGGAGATGTTGACCGTCACGTAATCGGCGAGCGGATAGACGCGCTCCAGGCAGAACAGGTAGTCGTCCTCCGCCGAGTCGTTCGGCGTGTCCTTGTTCTTGCCGATGTTGATGCCGAGCAGGCCATGGCGCCGCTTCGCCCGCTCGACGTTACGCACCAGCACATCGACGCCACCGTTGTTGAAGCCCAGCCGGTTGATGACGGCCTCGTGCTCCGACAGCCGGAACATGCGCGGCTTCGGATTGCCTTCCTGCGCGCGCGGCGTGACGGTGCCGATCTCGACGAACCCGAACCCCAGCGCCATGAGCGCATCGATGTGGGCGCCGTTCTTGTCCAGGCCGGCGGCCAGGCCGACCGGATTGGGGAACGTCAGCCCGAACGCGCGCGTCGGCAGCGGCGTGGGACGCCGCGACAGCAGTGCGCCGGCGCCGGTGCGGTACGCCACTTCCAGCGCGTTGAGCGCTGCGCCGTGCGCGGCTTCGGCGTCCAGGCCGAACAGGAAGGGGCGGGCGAGTCCGTACATTCAGTCAGCCTGGAGGGGGGCTTGGGTCGAGAACCGTATGCGGGTGTGAACGCGGGTGGACGGAAGCTCCTACAGGTCGAACTTGATGCCCTGCGCCAGCGGAAGTGCGTCGGAGTAGTTGATCGTGTTGGTCTGGCGGCGCATGTAGGCGCGCCAGGCGTCCGAACCCGATTCGCGACCGCCGCCGGTTTCCTTCTCGCCGCCGAACGCGCCGCCGATCTCCGCACCGCTGGTGCCGATGTTGACGTTGGCGATGCCGCAATCCGAGCCGGCCGCCGACAAAAATGCCTCGGCCGCCTTCAGGTTCTGCGTGAAGATCGCCGACGACAGGCCCTGCGGCACGTCGTTCTGCATGTGGATGGCGTCGGCCAGGTCACGGTACTTCATGACGTACAGGATCGGCGCGAAGGTCTCGTGCTGCACGATGTCCGCGTCGTTCGACAGCCCCGTCACGATGGCGGGGAGCACGAAGTTGCCGGCGCGCTCGATGGCGGCGCCACCGGTTTCGACCTTGCCGCCGGCGGCCTTGGCCTGCTCGATCGCGTCGAGGTAGGCCTGCACGGCGTCGCGGCTGTTGAGCGGGCCCATGAGGTTGGCCGGGTCGGTCGGATCGCCGATCTTCTTCTCCACCTGCTTGTAGGCGGTGACGAGCTTGGCGAGGACGTCGTCGTAAATCGACTCGTGCACGAACAGGCGGCGCGTGGTGGTGCAGCGCTGGCCGGCGGTGCCCACAGCGCCGAAGACGATGGCCGGAATGGCGAGCTTCAGGTCGGCCGTGGGGTCGACGATGATCGCGTTGTTGCCGCCCAGCTCCAGCAGCGAGCGGCCCATGCGGCGCGCGACGCGCTCGCCGACGATGCGGCCGACCTTGGTCGAACCCGTGAAGCTGATCAGCGGGATGCGCTTGTCGTCGACGAAGCTGGAAGCGAGCTCGGTGCCGGCGTCGTTGAACAGGAAGAAGATGTCCGGGAAACCGCCGGCCTTCAGGGCCTCGTTGCAGATCTTCATCGACGCGACGGCCGACAGCGGCGTCTTCGGCGAGGGCTTCCAGATCGTGATATCGCCGCAGATCGCCGCGATGAACGAGTTCCAGGCCCACACCGCGACCGGGAAGTTGAACGCCGAGATCACGCCGACGAGACCGAGCGGATGCCACTGCTCGTACATGCGGTGGCCGGGGCGCTCGGAATGCATGGTCAGGCCGTACAGCTGGCGCGACAGACCGACGGCGAAGTCGCCGATGTCGATCATTTCCTGCACTTCGCCGTCGCCTTCCGGCTTGGACTTGCCCATCTCCAGTGCGACCAGCGAGCCGAGGGCGTCCTTGTGCCTGCGCAGTGCGTCGGCGCACAGGCGGATCGCCTCGCCGCGACGCGGGGCCGGGGTGGTGCGCCACACCTTGAAGGCGGCCTGGGCGCGCTCGACGATGGTGTCGTAATCGGACTGCGACGACGCGTGGACCTTCGCCAGCACCTCCCCGTTGGTCGGGTTCACCGACTCGAGCACGCCCGCGTCGCGGGTGCCGGACCACTCGCCGTTGCCGAGGTAGGTACCAGATTCGGCGGCGTTCAGGCCAAGGGCGGTGAGGACGGGGTGGGTCATGGCGGCTCCCTTTACTGCGACAGTGGCGGCCCCGACACGATTCGAACGTGCGACCTGTCCCTTAGGAGGGGACCGCTCTATCCAGCTGAGCTACGGGGCCATGAGGCGGGCATTTTCGCATGAACGCGTGCGGATCGGGCCGGGAAGGCGCCCGATCAAGCGTCGGAAAAGCCTGCGAATCGCCGTAAGCGCCGTGATCCCGGCCGTTCGTGGCGACTGCTCGATGACGCCGCGGCGTCAGCCGTCTTCGCCGAGGTCCGGATTCACCGGATCGTGCTGGCCCTTCGCCACCACCGTCGTCGCGGTGAGATCGCCGGTGACGTTGCCCAGCGTCGCGAAGACGTCCGGAATCGTGTCCAGCGCCAGCAGCAGGCCGAGGGGCTCGACCGGCAGGCCGAGTGCCTGCGTCACCGGCATGTTGGTCGCCATGAAGCTGACCTGGCCGGGCAGTCCCACGGAGCCCATGCTGATGACTACTGCCAGCGCCGCCGCGGCGGCCCATTGCGCGATGCTCAGGTCGACGCCGTAGGCCCACGCGATGAACGCCGCCACGCCCATGTACTGGATCGGGCTGGTGATCCGGAACAGCGACACCGCCATCGGCAGCACCAGCGAGGTCACGCTGAGCGGGTGGCCCAGGCGCTCGCGCGAGGATTCGATCATCGCCGGGAGCGAGGCCAGCGAGGACTGCGTGCTGGCGGCCACGACCTGCGCGGGCGCGATCGCCGCCGCGAAACGGCGCAGGCGCTCGCCGCCGGCGATGATCGCGATGGGGTACATCAGCGCCGTCGCGAGCAGGTACATCGTGCAGAGGATGGCGATGTACCAGCCGAACGCGCCGATCATGCCGTGGCCCACACGGGCGCACACGGCCAGCACCAGCGCAAACACGCCGATGGGCGCCACCCACAGCACCCAGTGCACGATGACGATCATCACGTCGGCGATGCCCTGGATCAGTTCGAGCACGCGGGCGCGGCGGCCGGCCTCGATCCTGGTCAGGCCGAAGCCGAAGAACAGCGCGAACACCACCAGCGGCAGCATCGCGCTCGACGCCGCGGCGGCCAGTGCGTTGGCGGGGATGATCCCGGCGAACCATTCGGCCAGCGAGCTTGGCAGCGACAGTTGCGCCGCGCCGGCAGTGGCGGCTCGCAGCGATTCGGCCAGGCCCTCCTGGCGCGGCACGAACGAGAACAGGATGGGCGCCACCGTCGCGGCGAAGGTGGCGCAGACGGCCAGGATCACCACGAAGGTGATGATCGCCTTGCGCGCGGTGCGGCCGGACGCCGCGGCGTCGGTCGCGTTGTTCACGCCGATCACCACCAGCGCCGCGACCAGCGGCACCACGGTCATCTGCAGGGCGTTGAGCCAGAGGCGGCCGACCGGTTGCACCAAATCGGCGACCTTGCCGGCCAGTACCGGGTCGATCCACGCGAGCGACAGGCCGATGGCGGCGCCGAGGAAGAGTCCGAGGAGTACGCGGGCGGTGTTCGACATCGGGGATCGGGTTTCCGGGTCTGTGCGTCGAGGCCCATCCTCGCGCAGCCGCGCAGAGGATGGCATGGGGCGCGACATTTTCAGCGCAGCGGCGTCGGCGCGAGGAGATCCCACGCCGCATGCAGACGTTCCAGTTCGTTATCGGGCAATAACGCGAACACGGGTTTACGGCGCGGGTCGAGCCATGCCAGCAGCTCGCGCATCGCCGCTTCCGGCATCGCGGTGCAACCCGCCGTGGGCTCGCCCGGGGCGCGCCACAGGTGGGCGAAGATGCAGCTGCCCGCGCCGCTGCGGTTGCCCGGGTTGTGCTCGATCACGAAGCCGAGCTTGTAGCGGACGTCGCCGCCGGCGTGGAGGTCGCGGCGCATCGGCTCGCTCGACCCTTCGACGGCAGCGTCGCCAACCTGCCTGGCGTCGACGATGCGGTTGTAGAGCGGCGAGGCGGGCACGTCGATGCACCAGTCCGATGCGCTCATCCCCTGGTAAGGCCAGGCGGTCGAGGCCGTGTCGGCATAGCCGAAGGCCGTGCCGATGCGGAACACGCCCGCCGGCGCGCGACCGTCGCCTTCCTGTTTCTGCGGCGCGTCGGGCTGCGCGGGATGAAGCCCGACGCCCCATGCCGAACCGCTGCGGCCTACGGTAATCGGCGTCGGCTCGCCTGCTTCACGCCACTGGCCGCCATGGCGCTCGTAGCGGCGCAGCGTGCCGGTCCTGGAGTTCCAGTCGGGGGTGGTGACCAGTACGAGTTGTTGCGCGTCCTTCCACGGCGTCGTCGCAACGGACTTGGAGCCCAGGTCTGCGCAAGCCGTGACTGCCGCGAGCGCGACGAGGGCGAAGCTGCGAACGAATGCCGCCATCTGCATGAAGAACCCCGGATCAGTGATCGAGCAGATCCTGCATGCGCTCGAAGTTGAAGTCGAGCTGGAGGCGGCGTTCCTCGCTCGCATCGCACAGCAGGACGAAGATGAGGTCGAGCAGGTGCTGCAGCGCGGATTGATATAGCAGCGGCTCGATGTGCCGGCGCTCGTCGTGCGCCGACACCAGCAGCGCGGCATCGCCATGCGCGCGCAGCGGATTGGGCGTGTGGCGCGTTACCGTGACGACGCGCCCGACGCGCTCGCGGAAGAGATGGCTGATCTGGCACAGCGTCGGCTGCCGGCCGTGCTCGGAGAACACCATCAGCACGTCGCCCGGCGCTGCACTGGAAACACCGGCCTGCATCAGGATTGCATCGACGTAGTGCACCGTGACGATGCCGAGCATCGACAGCCGCGTGGCGAACGCGCGCGCCGGGATGCCGTCCTCGCCCAGGCCGATGATGAACACCTTGCCGGCCTTCAGGATCGCGTGCGCGATCGCGTCGATGTTCTCCGGCGGATTGATCAGGCGCGTTTCGGCTTCGGCCAGCGCCTTCAGGTGCCAGAGGTCTTCGGCCAGCGCAGCGTGCGGATCGTCCGCGCGCGTTTCGCGACTGGTTCCGCCGTCGTCCGCGCCGTCGCCGCGCGCGACCGCCTGGCCGATCGAGTACTTGAGGTCCGGATACCCCTTGAAACCAAGCTTCTGGCTGAACTTCACCACGCTCGACTGGCTGATGCCCAGCGCGTTGGCGAGCTGCTGCGACGAGTAGTCGCGCAGCAGGTGCGAGTTCTCGAGCAGGAAATCCGCGATGCGGCGTTCGATCGCCGACATCTGGTCGCGTTCGGAGCGGATCTTCAGCAGCGGCGACATGCGGACTCCGGATCCGAAGGAACGTCAGTTTGGCAGCATTTCCAGCCCGCGGATCTCGCGGATGCCCAAGCCCGGCGCGTCGGTGACGGAGATCTCCGACTCGTTGAAGAGCACGCCGCCATCGACCGGGTTGAACGCCGAAAGCGAAGGGCCGTCGAGATCCACCTTGGTGATCGCATTGGACTTCGCCACCGCCAGGTGCACTGCCGCCGCCACACTGATGCTGCTTTCGAGCATGCAGCCGATCATGCATTCCACTTCGTACAGCGCCGCGATGTCGGCGATACGGATCGCGTTCGACAGACCGCCGGTCTTCATCAGCTTGATGTTGATGATGTCCGCCGCGCGCATGCGGATGAGGTCGATCACTTCCTTCGGGCCGAACACGCTTTCGTCGGCCATGATCGGCGTGTGCACGCGCTCGGTGACGTACTTCATGCCGTCCAGGTCCTGCGCCTTCACCGGTTGTTCCACCAGTTCCAGCCGCACGCCGGCGTCTTCGAGCATGTTGATCGCGTGCACGGCCTGCTTGGCGGTCCAGCCCTGGTTGGCGTCGAGGCGGAGCAGGGCGCGGCCTTCGACGGCGGCGTAAATCGCCTTCACGCGTTCGATGTCGACGCCGATGTCCTTGCCTACCTTGATCTTCAGCGATTCGAAACCGCGATCCACCGCGCTGAGCGAATCGGCGACCATCTTCTCGATGTAGTCGACGCTGATGGTGATGTCGGTGGTGATCACCGGATCGCCGCCGCCGAGCATCTTGTACAGCGGCGACGCCGTACAGCTGGCCGAACAGGTCGTACACCGCGATCTCCACCGCCGCCTTCGCGCTGGTGTTCTTCTCCAGCGCGGTCTGGATCAGCTGCGTGATGCGGTTGAGGTTCGCGATTTCCTGGCCGATCAGGCGCGGCGCGATGAACTTGTTGATGGCCTCGACGATGGAGCCGTGCGTGTCGCCGGTGATGACCGCCGTCGCCGGCGCTTCGCCATAGCCGACGTGACCGGTGTCGGTATGCACGCAGACGATGATGTCCTCGATCGCCTCGACCGTGCGCAGCGCGGTCTTGAAAGGCGTTTTCAGCGGGACGCGCAACATGCCGAACCGGATCTGCGTGATCTTCATTCTTGTCGTTCTGGAATGTGGGGGCGGGTGTGCGGCGGATCGCGGCTTACGGCCGGATGCGCTGGATGTTGGTGATGCGATCGACGAACGTCTGCTTGCCGTTGAACAGCAGCGGCGTGAGCGGCGAAACGGTGACGCCGTTGGTCTTCGCGCGAACGGTCTGGCCGTCGGATCTGGCGAAACTGAGGCCGGTGGTGTCGTGGATGACGTACGGCTCGCCGTCGAGGTTGCCGATCACCATCATCACGTGGCCCGGGATGTAGACCAGGTCGCCGACCTGCAGTTCGCGCACGATAGCCATGCGCTTGGCATGGCTGTCCTTTTCGTTGAACGCGATGCGGTTGAGCGCCGGGCTGACCGCCTGGTCGCTGGTGTTGCGCGGCAGCTGCACGCCCATGCTGCGGTAGATCTCGGAGACGAAGCCGCTGCAATCGCGCGCGTTGTAGCTGTGGCCCCAGCCGTAGCGCTCGCCGAGGAACTTGAAGCCCTGCTGGATGAGGTTGCGAGGCGTCAGCGCCAGCGGCGCGTCAGCCGTCGGTTCGCGACGCGGCAGCAGCGCGGGCGCGAATCGCAGCGTGCCGTCATCGTTGCGCACCGGCAGTTCGATGACGTGCGAGGTGTAGCCGTGCTGGCCGTTCACCGCCTTGCCGACAGGCCAGTCGGCGATGACCGGAACGCGCACGCCCATGTCGAACTGGAGTTCGGAAACACCGGGTTCCTCAGGCGTGTACACGGTGGTCGCGCGCGCGCCGGTGACGATGCGGAACGGCGTGCGCTTGCCGTACGCCAGTACCTCGTCGCGACGGCCTTCGGCGACGAGGCGCTTCTCGATCCACGCCGCGTACCGCGTGTTGACCACGAACAGCCATTGGCCGTCGCGGCTTTCGTGCACGATCGCCACCGGATCGCCCGGGAACAGGCCGCTTTCCTGGAAGCGGTCGATATCGTGGTCGTCGTTGGAACTGAACACCCGTGTGCGGGTCGGGAACGTCCGCAGGTCGGCGCGATGCACGACCAGTCCGAAGCGCGTCGGCTGGGAGGCGGGAATCGCCGTGAGGTTGACGTTGTCGACGATCGCGTCCAGGTCCGCGTTCGCGATCGTCCGGCCGCGCTCGTCGTAAAGCGTGCGCGTCGGGCGCTTCGACAAGCCTTCGATCCATGCCGCAACGCGGACGCGGTCGAGCGACGCTGGCAGCGCGTCGAGATCGAACATGCTGTCGTCCAGCTGCATCAGCTTCGCGTTCTGCGCGGCGATGGCCCGCGCGTCGAGGATTACGCGATCCGGCTCGCTTTGCCGCGCCACCCACCACGCGGGATCGAGCTGGGCCTGTTCGACACCGACGACGCCGGTATCGGCCGGAATGCTCCAGTTGCGCTCGTGCGCGTGGGCCGAGGAAAGCAGGCCGATCGAGAGCAGCGATGCGAAGAGGGCGGTGCGAAGGCGCATGGAGCGGAATCCGTGAACGGCCGGGCGAGGGCCGGCAGACAAGATTGGGGTGGTGCCGGCGAGTTCCGGCGTCGGGCTGGCGGAACGCGGCGCGACATGGGTCGTATCGCGGCCGGAGGCCAGAGCGTCCTCGATCATCGCGTCCCCCTCATGAGCCGCCGTACGGGCAGCGGGCCGGTTCAGGAGAATAGATACTTCTTTCGATCAGATAGTCAAGAATAAATTATTGACCGGGTACTCCACTCATGTTACACAGCGATGAAACGCCTCTCATGAGTGGCCCGCGTGGACGATCTTCGGTTACCGCTTCGATCGCCAATGCCCCGGACGCGCCGCCGGCACGTCCTGCTCGCCGCCGTCCTTGCGCTGGGCGCGATCGCCGCGACCGATGCCGCCACCTCCTCCACCGATCCCTTGCCCGCAGTTGTCGCTGACATCGACGCGGGCGACTTCCGCGGCGCTACCTCGCAGATCGATGCGGCACTCGCGAAGCCGGGCCTCGATGACAGGACCCGCGTCGACCTCGAATTCCAGCGCGAGCGGATGCGCCGCATCCGGCTCGATTTCACGCTGTCGGCCGATCAAGCGCGCGCGAAGCTTCGCGAATCGATTCCCGATCTGCGCGAGGACGAATTCCAGCGCTGGACGAAGGCCAACCTGCTTGAGCACATGGTGATCGACGGAACGCCCTGGTACTTCAACCGTTCCGTATCGAACCTGTTCCGCGTGAGCCCGGAGGCGATGGCGCGCCGCGCGACGCCGTTCCCGCGCAACGACGGGCCGATGGAGAACGCCAACGCCTACCACGACGAGGCCATCGCCGAGGCGAAGCGCACCGGGAAAAGCAGCGTCGCTCCACGACGCATCCACGTGACGCAATCGATCACGGTGAATGCCGATGCGGTGCCGGCAGGCGAGACCGTGCGCGCATGGATTCCGTATCCGCGGGCATTGCCGGGCCGGCAGGAAGACATCCGCTTCCTGTCGAGCGCGCCGGCGAAGCACGAGATCGCGCCCGAGTCGACGCTGCAGCGCACCGTGTACCTCGAAAAGCCGGCGGTGGCGGGACAGCCGACGACGTTCAAGATCGACTACGAACTGACGATCTTCGGCGAGCACCACGTCATCGACCCGGCCAAGGTGACGGCCCTTGGCGATCGTCCCGACCTCGCGCCGTACCTCGCACAGCAGGCGCCGCACATCGTGTTCACCGATGAAATGCGCGCGTTCTCGAAGAAGGTCGTCGGCGACGAAAGGAATCCGTATCGCATCGCGCAGAAGCTCTTCCAGGCGGTCGACGACATTCCCTGGGGCGGCGCGCGGGAGTATTCGACCATCACCAACATCAGCGATTACGCACTGCGCGGAAATCATGCCGACTGCGGCCAGCAGACGCTGCTGCTGATGACGCTGCTGCGCCTGAACGGCATTCCGTCGCGCTGGCAGTCGGGCATGGTCTATTCCGACGGCAACTACGACAACCTGCACGACTGGGGCGCGCTGTACCTGGCGCCGTACGGCTGGGTGCCGATGGACGTGACGACCGGCCAGTTCAAGGGCGCGCGCGATCCGGAAGTGGAGTGGTTCTATCTCGGCGGCCTGGATGCATACCGGATCGCCTTCAACGACGACATCAGCACGGACTTCGTGCCGGCCAAGCAGCACGTCCGGTCGGAGACCGTGGATTCGCAACGCGGCGAAGTGGAGTGGGCAGGGGGCAACCTCTACTTCGACCAGTGGGATTACAGCTTTGCAGCAAAGGTACTGCCCGCCGGCGGGACGTCGCGCTAGCGCGTCGCGCATCACCTTCACCGTGGAGAGGGGACATGAAGAGCATGGGGTTTCGTAGGACCGCGTTGTGCATGGCGTTGGGCGTCTGCCTGACGTCGGCGTTGTCGTTGAATCAGGCGCACGCCGCCAACACGGACGGTTCGCTGGTCGGTCGCACCGCGCCGAACGCCGAAGTCACGGTGCGCAATCCTGCTACCGGGTTCGTGCGCACGGTGCGCGCGGACGATTCGGGCAATTACCGCTTTCCGTTCCTCCCGGTTGGCGAATACCAGGTCGAAGTGGTTGCTGACGGACAGGCGCTGTCGCAACCGGCGCAGACGACCATCAGCCTGGGCAACGCGACGACGCTGAACATTGCCGCCGGCGGCTCGGCGACTGACCTCGCAGCGGTGCAGGTGATCGGCTCGCGCGTCGTGTCCGCGGTCGACGTGACCTCGACCGAGATCGCGACCAACATCAGCCGCGAGGAAGTGACGCGACTGCCGGTGCAGCGCGACATCATCGACGTGGCGACGCTCGCACCGGGCGTGAATCGCGGCGAGTTCGGCGGCATCTCGTTCGGCGGTTCGTCGGTGGCGGAGAACACCGTCTACATCAACGGCCTGAACGTCACCGACTTCTACAACCGCGTCGGCTTCTCTTCGTTGCCGTTCTCGTTCCTGGAGGAGTTCCAGATCAAGACCGGCGGTTATTCGGTGGAGTACGGCCGCAGCACGGGCGGCGTGATCAACGCCGTGACGCGCCGCGGCACGAACGAGTTCCATGCCGGTGCCGACATCGTGATAGACGGCCTGTGGCAGGGCAACGGCCGGAACTACGCGCCGACGCTCTACACGCGCTGGGACGATTCCGACGAGAACAACTATTCCGTCTGGGGTTCGGGCGCGCTGATCAAGGACCGCCTGTTCTTCTTCGGCATCTATGAAAAGCGCGACCTCGACTCGCAGAATACCGACGACGGCGGCGGAAACTTCTTCGAGAACCACGGCGACAACGACTTCTGGGGCGCGAAGGTCGACTGGCAGATCAACGACGCCAACCTGCTGGAAGTGTTCGGCTTCTCCGACAAGAACGACACCACGCAGGACGTGTTCGGTTTTGATGCGGACGCCGGCACGCGCGGCGACTTCCGCAACCGCATCATCAACAAGACCGGCGGCGACAACTGGGCCGCGACGTACACCGGCTACTTCACCGACACGTTCTCGATGAAGGCGATGTACGGCGAGAACGAGCGCTCGGCCTCGGCGATCGGCGTCAACGACGACCGCTGCAGCCTCGTGCAGGACCAGCGCGTGAACACGTCCTTCATCGGCTGCACCAGCAACACCTCGGTGATCGACCGCACCGACACGCGCGAGGCGATGCGCCTTGATTTCGAGTGGAACCTGGGCGACCACCTGCTGCGTTTCGGCGCCGATCACGAGAACAACACGTCCGACTACAGCAGTCGCTATCCGGGCGACGGACTGCGTTACGAAGTGAACAATGCAGGTGCACGCGTCAACGGCGTGACGGTACCCGCGGGCACCGTGTACGTCCGCACGCGCCAGGTCGCCAACCAGGGCACGTTCGAGACCGAGAACGAGGCCTACTACATCGAGGACAACTGGAACGTCACGCCGAACCTGCTGCTGAACCTCGGCGTGCGCATCGAGAGCTTCGACAACAAGGACGCGGCGGGCAACAGCTACATCAAGCTCAACGACATGATCGCGCCGCGCTTCGGGTTCTCGTGGGATCTGAACGGCGATGGCCGCTCGAAGGTGTTCGGCAACGCCGGCCGTTACTTCCTGCCGGTGGCGAACGTCATCAACATCAAGCAGGCCGGTCCGTTCCTCGACGCCCGCCGGTTCTACTTCTGGGACGGCACTTTCGCCTCTGGCGACAACCCGATCCCGGGCCTGGGCGCGGAGATCGGTACCGTCGACGATTCGCAGGGCGACGGCAGCGTGGCCGACTTCCGCGGCGAGGTCGACAAGGACATGGATCCGGTCTACCAGGACGAGTTCATCCTCGGCTTCCAGCAGATGCTGGGCGAGAAGTGGTCGTGGGGCGTGAGCGGCACCTACCGCAAGATGCACAACGCGATCGACGACATGGAAGTGGTCAACAGCTGCGGCGACAGCGGCTTCGTGATGGCCAATCCGGGCAAGGACCTGACCTACTACACGGACACCGACTGCGATGGCGAAAGCGATGGCTTCGTCACCATCGACACCTCGCAGACGGGTTGGGAACTGCGCGACGGCACGATGATCGGCTGGGAAAACCCGAAGCGCACCTATCGCGCCATCGAACTGCAGCTCGACCGCGCATGGGACGACAAGTGGGCGTTCAATGCGACCTATGTCTGGTCGATGAGCAAGGGCAACTATGAGGGTCCGGTGAATTCGGACACCGACTTCGCCGACTCCGGTCGCACCGAGGCCTTCGACAATCCGTTCGTCGAGATTGGCGGTTATGGCTACCTGCCCAACGATCATCGCCACCAGATCAAGCTGCGCGGCAACTACGCCATCACCGACAACTGGACCATCGGCGCCACGCTGGATGCGGCGTCGGGTCGCCCGATGAGCGAGTACGGCGCGGGTAACCCGTACGACGACAACGAGTTCCTGACGCACTACATCTGCGAAAGCGATCCGAGCCTGTGCTACACCGACCAGGGCCAGTGGCGCCTGTCGCGTCGCGGTGCGTACGACACGCTGCCGTGGACGTACAACCTCGGCCTCAGCGTGGCCTACAACACCACGCTCGGCCCCGTGAAGCTCAACGCCAAGTTCGCCGTCTACAACGTGCTCAACGAGCAGACGGTGATCGAGCGCAACGAAACGCTGCAGGAAGAGGAGGGCGTGGGCCTGACGAATCCGTTCTTCGGTAACCCGACCGCGTTCCAGGCACCGCGCAACGCGCAGTTCATCCTGTCGCTGAGCTATTGATGTCCCTCGAGCGGCGGGCGGCCTCGTGCCGTCCGCCGTCTTTTTTTGGCCTACGCAAGGGTCCTGCCTTGTCGAACTTCCTTCCGGGCGAGCTGGGCGCGATCGCGCGCCAGATCCAGACGCCGTTCTACGCCTATTCGGCGCAGATGATCCGCGATCGAATCGCCAGCCTGCACGGCGCCTTCCGCGGGGTCGACGTGCGCATCTGCTTCGCCGTCAAGGCCAACTCGAACATCGCGATACTCCAGCTGATGGCGCAGCACGGCGTCGGCGCGGACATCGTGTCGCTCGGCGAGATGCAGCGCAGTTTGAAATCCGGCATTCCTGCCGAACGCATCGTGTTTTCCGGCGTCGGCAAGACGGCCGACGAGATCGATGCGGCGCTCGCGGCCGGCGTGTGGCGGTTCAACGTCGAGTCGGCCGACGAACTGCATCTTCTGCAGCACAGGGCACAGTCGCGCGGCGTGTGCGCGCGGGCGGCGGTGCGCATAAATCCGGACGTCGATGCCCGCACGCACGCGAAGATCTCGACCGGCAAGGCCGAGAACAAGTTCGGCGTGTCCATCGACGAGGCCCGGCGGTGGTTCGCCGACTGCGCGTCGCTCGATCACGTACAGCTGGACGGGCTGCACGCGCATATCGGTTCGCAGATTCTCGATCTGGAACCATTCCGGCAGGCGCTGCAACGCGTGGAAGCGTTCCGCCGCGAACTGGTGCAGTCGGGCCATGCGATCGCGAGTGTCGACATCGGCGGCGGCCTGGGCGTCATGTATCGCCCCGGCGTCGACATGCCGGTGGACATCGCCGCTTACGCGTCGCTGGTGCGCGCAACGTTCGCCGACTTCAAGGGCACGCTGGCACTGGAGCCCGGACGCTGGCTCGTCGCCGAAGCGGGCGTGCTGGTGACGCGCGCGATCCGGGTGAAGCACGGCACCGATCGCCAATTTCTCGTCGTCGATGTCGCGATGAACGATCTGCTTCGTCCCTCGCTCTACGATGCGTGGCACGAGATCGTGCCGATGCACGGCCGCGACGAGCCGGAGGTCGCCTACGACGTGGTCGGCCCGGTGTGCGAGACCGGCGACACCTTCGCCCATGGACGGGTGCTGGCGCGCTGCGAGTCGGGCGACCTGTTGATGATCGGCGGTGCCGGCGCATACGGTGCATCGATGGGGTCCACCTACAATTCCCGGCCGCTTCCGCCGGAAGTGCTGCTCGACGACGGCCGCTACGCCATCATCAGGCGGCGCCAGACGATCACGGAGATGATGGCCGGTGAACAGTTCCCGCAGGCATGGCATGAGACCTGACCGCATCCTCGGCGTCGCATTCGCGCTGTGCCTGGCATGGCTGCCCGGGGCGAGCGCCGCAGCGGAAGCGCCGGCCGACCGCAAGGCCGTGGATGAGATCTTCGACGAGGTGTTCTCGCGCTACCACCTGTCGGGACTGGCGCTGGGCATCGTCGAGGATGGACGCGTCGTGTACTCGCGCACCGGGGGCGAACTCGTGGAAGGCGAGGGCGAAAGGATCGACTCGAAGACGCTCTTCAAGGTCGCGTCCAATACCAAGTCGATGACGACCGCCACGCTCGCGCGACTGGTCGATGCCGGCAAGTTGCACTGGGATGACCCGGTGACCCGATGGATCCCGGACTTCCGCATGCACGACGCGTGGGTCGGCCGCGAGATGCAGGTGCGCGACCTGCTGATCCACAACAGCGGCCTGCGCGCGGGCGCCGGCGATCTGATGCTGTGGCCGGAGCCGAACACGTTCACGCGCGCGGACATCATCCAGGGGCTCGGCTATCTGAAGCCGTACCGCAGCTTCCGCTCGGGCTACGACTACGACAACCTGATGTATATCGTCGCAGGCGAAGTGGCCGCAGCGGCAGGTGGCGCGCCGTACGAGACGCTCGTGCGTCGGGAGGTGTTCGAGCCCCTCGGCATGACGCGGTGTCAGGTGGGGCAGTGGAATCGCATCGAAGTCGGCAACGTCGCGCAGCCGCACCGGCGCGAAGGCGAACGCAATGTGCCCGTGCGCAGCGACGGCGACATCATCCCTGCGACCACGATGGACCCGGCCGGCGGCGTGCGGTGCAGTCTCGACGACATGTTGCGCTGGACCGCGAACTGGCTGAAGCCAGACCCGAAGAACGCAGCGTGGCTTTCGCAGGAGCAGCGCCAGGCGCTGTGGGCGCCGCAGATGCCGATGCCGGTATCGAAACGCATGCGCGGATGGGATCGCAGCCATTTTTCCGCGTACGGCTACGGCTGGCGGCTCGCCGATGTGGACGGCGTATTCAAGGTCGCGCACACCGGCACGCTGATGGGCATGTATTCGGCCGTGACGATGCTGCCCGACAAGGGCGCGGGCTTCGTCATCCTGATCAATGGCGAAGGCGAGGACGCGCGCACCGTGCTGACGCAGGTACTGGTGAAGCGCTATACGTCCGGCGACCCGACGCTGTCGGTCGCGCATTACGCGGGGCTCATCGACAAGGAGGACGGCGCACGCCCGGTCAGCGAACAGGCGCCGGATACCTCACGTCGTCGCCCAGCGACCGTGAAGGAGCTTTTGCCGAAACTGGGCATGTATCGCGACCCGTGGTTCGGCGAGGCGACGCTGTGCCGCGACGGCAATGCAGTGCGTTTCCGCGCGAGCAAGTCGCCGCTACTGGATGGCGTCGTGCAGCGCGTCGGCAAGCGCTGGCTTATCGACTGGGACGATCCGAGCGTCGACGCCGAAGCCTGGCTCGATCTCGACGGCAGTGGCATGCGGCTGGCAAAGGTCGATCCGCAAGCCGATTTCAGCTACGACTACGAAGACCTGGCGTTCGAACGCGTGGGAGCGTGCCCCTGATGCGGTCGCTGGCGCACGTCGTGTTGGCGCTTTGCCTGCTCGCGTTCGCAGGTTGCGCGATGCCCGCGCGGATGGATGTCTCGCCCGCAAAGACGCCGGATTCAGCAGGTCTTGTCGATATCCGCACGCTCGTTCCCGACATCGACCTCGATATCCGCTATGCCGGACGGAACAATTTCACCGGCGCGATCGTGGACGGCTACGGCGCGTCGCGTTGCTACCTGCTGGAACCGGCGGCGAAAGCGATCCAGCGCGCCGAAACCGCGCTGCGTTCGCAGGGTCATCGCCTTCGCATCTTCGATTGCTACCGGCCCGCACGCGCGGTGCGTGCGTTCGTCGCGTGGGCCAACAACGCCGACGAAAGCACGAAGGCGCGCTTCTATCCCGCGCTGGACAAGCGCACGTTGCTGGGCGACTACATCTCGCCGACGTCCGGCCACAGCCGTGGCGCGACGATCGACCTGACGCTGATGCGTTGCGACGCGCCAGGCTCATGCACGCCGCTGGACATGGGTACCGATTTCGACTTCTTCGATACGCTCGCCAACACCGATTCACCGCGCGTCACGCCGGAACAGCGCGCCAATCGCGACCGCCTGCGCGACGCGATGCGGCAGGCGGGGTTGCGCAACTATCCGATGGAATGGTGGCACTTCACGCTCGACCCCGAGCCCGCACCGAAGACCTTCTTCGACGTGCCGATCGAGTGAGCGCTCAGTTCGTCGCGACCTCGCGCATCGCCAGCGCGCCGATCTTCTTCGCCGTCTCGTAAGGCTCCGGATCGTCGCGATTGGTGAGCACCACCACCGTCAGGTGGCGCTTCGGCCAGCGCACGATCACGTTGCGGAAGCCGATGGTTTCGCCCGAATGCCACAGCATTTCGCCGGTGATGCGCCATCCGAAGCCGTATTCGACCTGCGGATCGTCCGTCGGCGTGGCCGGCGTGAACGCCTGGCGCAGCACGCTCGACGGCAGCAGTCGCTCGTCGTAGAGGGCGGCGTCCCACTTGCTCAGGTCATCGAGGGACGAATAGATGCCGCCATCGCCAAGCACGGCGCTGGTCGTGCTCTGGTCGGTGCGCGTCCACGCGCCGTTCTCCAGGCTGTAACCGTAGGCACGATTCGGCACTTCGGAGACGCCGGCCTCGTACGCGACCGTGTCGTTCATTCCCAGCGGCTGGAAGATGCGGTCGTGCAGGAACCGCGCGTAACGCTGCCCGGAGGCGCGTTCGACGATCAGCGCGAGCAGCGCATAACCGCTGTTGCTGTAGCGGTAACCGGTGCCGGGCGCGAAGTAGGTGCGGTTCTGTGACTGCAGCAGCGTGAGCACGTCGGCGTCGTGCACCTGCCGCGTGTCGGCGGGATCCATCACGTCCTCGTAATCGATCAGGCCGGAAGTGTGCGTGAGCAGGTGGCGGATCGTGATGCCGTCCGCCGCGGTGGGCAGGCCGGGCAGGTAGCGCTTGATCGGGTCGTCGAGTTTCAGCCGACCGTCCTCGACGAGCAGCAGCACCGAAGCGGCAGTGAACTGCTTGCTCACCGACGCCAGGCGGTAATTCGTCTGCGGCGAGGCTTCGACGTGTCGTTCCAGATCCGCCATGCCATACGAGTGGCGCACGATCGGCTGGCCGTCGCGTACGACGAGCACGCTGGCGCCGGGTACGTCGCCCCGGTAGTCGCGCATCAGCGCGTCGATCTCGTGCTGCATTCGCCTCTCTCCGCTCGCGCAACCGGCGAGGAGCAGGACGGCACCCGTGAGCCAGTGATGTATGCGCATCGACGGATGGTAGCGGCAGCGGGCCGCGGTGTGCGAGGCTGCGAACCGGGTCGCGGTCATGCCGCACAGGGATCGATGCGGCGCGATGGTGCCGCATATCGCGAGGGGAACGATGAACGCAATGAAGGCGTGCGCCGGCGCACTGGTGTTGCTGGCCGGTGTCGGCGTGTGGAAAACCTACATCGACAGTGGCCGCGTGGATCCCGGCGCCTGGGTCGCCGAGCACACCGGCTCGGCAGGTGACGCAGACGGCGTAAGCACGCAGGGGTTCAAGTCGATCCCGATGCCCGACGGCGTGCCGTCGCGCGGGGTGATGGTGTTTGCGCCGCAACACTGCACGTCGGACGCCGCACGTCGCACGGAGGAACTGGTGCGTCACCTGTCCAGGCAGGGCATCGCCTACGTGCGCACGGACCACGCGAGCTACAACAGCCTGGCCTCCCCAGAGGAAGCCACGCGCGTGACCTCGGTGATGAACGGTCCGGTGCCGATCGTCTACGTCAACGGGAAGGCGAAAGCGAACCCGACGCCGCAGGAAGTGGTGGCCGAATTCCGCGGGAAGAAACCCGGCTGAGGCACTGCGCCGCGTTTCGAACCCCGAAAAGCAGAACAGCGCGTGACGCCTGAGCGTTACGCGCTGTCCTGGCTGGATGAGTGGTGAGCGGAGGAGGATCGAACTCCCGACCTTCGCATTGCGAACGGAATGTGCAGCAGATTTCCGATTTGCGTAGTTTCATCCTGTGATTTGGCGTTGAAACTAGGGGGGGCACGGCGGTCTACCGCGCTCCTTCCCATCTAGGAGGGTGTCTTTCCGATCGCCTCTTTCTCCCCCCCCCCCATGACTGGCGATTGGATGTCGATGCGGCGCGTGAACTTGACTCCACGCGCGCAGGCATCACGACGCTTGTCCCACCCAATGCCCTTCGACGGTGCCATCGCCAATGCCTCGGTGAATCCGACCGGTTCGGCACATCCGCTACACCGTAGGTAATTGCAAAACCGACAAAGCCCTGTTTATGATCGGCACCGCATCGCCAAGGAAGGGGTTTCCAGGCGCGTGCCGGAGTAAACGGATTTAGGGGGAGTGAATGGATTTTCTGCAGGCAGGCGCATGTAGCGCCTGGATGAGTGCGGCCTTGCGCATGGAAGAGCGCGCTGACGAGGCCCATGGTTTCGATTCCGAACTACACCGTCTAACGCTCGGCAACGAGGCGTCGCGCTTGCGCGCGCCCCGTCGCTGATCGCGCACACGAGCTGATCCCACCATGCCGCTCTGTCCTGAGAGGCCAGGCTGCGCGCGTGCGCGTGCGTCCGGAACACACCACCCCGTCGAAATGACGCAGTGCGTGGAACCGGCGCGTGCCATAGCGTTCTGGCGACTGCTTGCCCTGCTCATGCTGGCGACGCTGTCGCTCGTGTTCGCCCGCGACGCGCACGCCGAAACGGCGGTGAGCGGCAGCATCGCCACCGATGCGCATTGGACGCTTTCCGGCAGTCCGTACGTCGTGTCTGGAAACGTGCTCGTGCAGAGCAACGCGACGCTGATTATCGACGCGGGCGTGTCGGTATACATGGAAGCCGGCGCGAGTTTCGACGTGCAGGCTGGCAGCGTACGCGCCATCGGCACGGCTGCGCAGCCGATCAAGGTGCTTTCGATCAAGTCGTTGCGTGGCGGGACGCCGGCGCCGGGCGACTACGGCACATGGCGGTTCGGTCCGGGCACGGCGCCCACCGCGCGCCTTGAATACCTACGTATCGAGCACGGACGAGGCCTCGTCGTGAACGGCTCCGCGCCGGTATTCAACTACCTGGACATCCGCAATAACCAGGGGCCGGCGATCAGCATCGATCTGTCCGCTTCGCCCTCCGGCGTCGGCAACCAGGCCAGCGGCAACGACATCAATGGCATCGACGTTCCTGCCGGCGACATCGTCGGAAGCGTGAAGTGGAATTTGTCGGGCATCGCGTACGTGGTGCGCGCCGGCACGCTGTCGGTCGGCCGCTCGCCGACGGTGACGCAAGTGACGCCGGCGACGATCGAACAGGGTCAGACGCTGTCAGTAGCCGTCGACGGCGTGCGTCTGGATGGCTTCGGCGCCGGTTCGGCGGATCGCAGCGGATTGACGCTCACGCCAATAGGCGGCGGCACGTCGTCGCGACTGAGCTTCCAGCTGAAAGCCAACGCCGATGCCGCACTCGGCCCGGCCGCGCTGTCCTTGCGCGTGGACGCGGGCGAACTCGTGCTGCCCAATGCACTGACAGTGACGCCGCCGATGCCGGCGGTTACGCAGATCGAGCCCGCGACCGTGATCGCGGGCAGCGGCGTTGCCGACATCCTCGTCACCGGTCGCAACTTCAGTGCGCGGTCGGAAGTGCTGGTGAATTCCGCTGCGCTTCCGACTCAGTTCGTGAGCGCGACGCAGCTGCGCGCATCGCTGCCGAATCAGACCATCGCCGGGGTCCTGCCATTGCAGGTGCGCAATCCGCATCCTGACGCGGGTGCGCCCGCGCTGCTTTCCAATTCGACGAACCTCGCCGTGCAGATGCCGGTACCGCCGACGGTGGCTTTCGAACCCACGCCGATCGCGATGCCACCGGACAACAAGGCGCACGACATCACGCTGCGACTGTCCAAGCCGGACATCCGCGACCACACGCTCAATTTCTCGGTGTCGGATGCGGCCAAGGCCACCGTGACTCCGACCTCGCTGACCATCGCCGCCGGGCAGGTCACCGCGCGTGTCACGATCACGCCGATCGCGCAGGGTTCGGTGACGCTGCTGGCGCAGTCGGCGACCCTGGGCAACAGCTCTACGCCGATCTTCATCACGCCCGATTTCCGCGGCGTCAACACGAGCTACGCATTGCCGGTCGGCGTGAAAGTCGGCGAGGGCGTGCAGGCCGATCCGATCGAGTTCAGGCCCAACAGCATTGTCGGTATCGGCGTGGGCGCGGTGCTGGCCGACGTGCTGCCCGCCGGCTGGGCCGCGGGCACGACGCAGACGTTCCAGGTCCGGGGCAACGCGATCCCGCCAGGCTCGCTGGTGTCGATCGTTCCCGCCGATGGCGTGACGCTCGGTGCCACGACCGTCTCGCCGGATGGTGCCGTACTCAGCGTTCCGGTGACGACAGCGGGCGACGCGGCGATCGGCCCCAGACGCGTGGTCGTGCGCGACAACAACGGTTCGCTGCTGACCTTCGCCGATCCGTCGCGTGCCGTCGTGATGCTGGCGGCAGGCCTGCCGCGCATCGATTCGATCACGCCGATCGACGTCGCGCGCAATTCGACCGTCACGATGGTCCTGCGCGGACGCAACCTGCAGAACGCCAAGCTGGCGGTAACGCCCGGCAGCGGCCTGGAAGTCGACGCGCAGCCAACAGTCAACGCGGACGGCACCGAGCTCACCGCCAACGTGTCCGTCGCGGCGGATGCCACACTGGGGCCGCGCATCGTGCAGGCATCCAACGCCACCGGCATCAGCGCGGGCGAGGCCAGCGCCGCGAACACACTGCACGTGGTCGGTGCCATCGCCTCCACCTACGGCTGGACCGCGCCGCTGGTCGGCGTGACGGTGGGACAGCCCGTCGTTGAACCGCAGCAGATCGTGCCGGTGCTGATGCAGCACGTCGGCGTGGTCGTGGGCGCCAGCGCGACAAACGTGACGCCGCGTATCGGCATCGTCGGTTCAACGGTAACCGTGAACGTGCGCGGACAAGGCTTGCAGGGCGTCACGACGGTCTCGCTCGTACCGTCGACAGGGCTCACCGTCGGCTCGCCGACCGCGAGCGCCGATGGCAGCGAGCTGAGCTTCACAATCCAGGTTGCGGCCGATGCGGCGCTTGGCCTGCGTCGCCTGGTGCTCGGTACGACGAGTGGTCCGCTGGCATTCGCCAACATCATGGACGGTACGTTCCTGGTGTCCACGCCGCTGCCGGTCGTCGAATCGGTCTCGCCGCAGGTGTTGGCGATCGGCGCCAGCGCGCAGGGCATGACGGTGCGTGGTCGTTACCTGGACAACGTCACCGACGTGCGCTTCGTGCCGACCGATGGCATCACGGTGATCCGCCCCTTCACCGTGAGCGAAGGCGGCAAAACGCTCGGTTTCGCCGTCCAGGTCGCGGCAGGAAGTGCCGCCGGCCCGCGCCGGATGATCGTGACCACCGCTGCGGGCGATTCCGCGACCGATGCGTCTCCTGCCAACACCGTGGCGCTGGCAAACCAGGTCGGCCCGAGCTATCCGGCCATCCTGTCGGCGGCGATCGGCGTGCGCGTGGGTGACAACCTGGGCCAGAGTTACGACGGCGCGCTCGTCGCACCGACCGTGGGCGTGCTGGTGATCGAGGAAACGGTCCCGCCGCAGCCGATCGATCTGACGCCGATCGCACGCACCGTGGGCCTGGTGGTTGGTGGTGCGGCGCGCGGCAAGTCAGTCGATGGCTGGCTGCAGGGCGCGTCCGACACCCTGCGGATCCACGGCGTCGGCCTCGCGCAGGTGACTGCGGTGGAAGCCGTGCCGTCCGCGGGCATCCTCTTCGGTCCAGTGTCGGTCGATGCGGCAGGCACCGGCCTGGAGGCGTCGATCAGCATCGCGCAGGACGCAGCGCTGGGCACGCGCCGCTTGCGACTGCGCACGAGCGATGGCGAGCTGGCCTGGGTGTCGGGCGACGCCTCGCTGTTCGGCATCGGGCGCGTGCCGACGATGGATTCGGTGTCGCCGATCGTGCTCACCGCCGGTGAAACCACGACGCTGACCGTGCGCGGCCGCGATCTCGCCGGCGTGACCGGCGCGACGTTCGCACCGGATTCGGGACTCGCGCAGATCGGCGCGCCGGTGTGGTCGCAGGACGCCACCGGCGAACAACTGAAGATCACCGTTCACATCGATGCCGACGCGACGCCCGGCACGCGCGTGCTTCAGCTGAGGGTGCCGGGCGGGATCACGTCCTCGACGCCGGGCGTCGCCAACACGATCACGGTGGTGGCCGGCCCATGACCACGCACCGTCCAATCGGCATTCGATTCGCCCTGACTTCCGGCCGTGCTGCGCGCGTTGGCGCGCAGGAATGCGATCGCCGGTTTCCACCCAACGACCTTTGCACGATGCAACGCACTTGCGCTCAAGGAGCTACGCCATGAACCAGCATTCCCGCCTGCCGAACCGTGCATCGCTGACGGCGGCGCTCGTCGCGACCCTGTTCGCACCGACGGCCTGGGCTGCCTTCGACAGCGGTAGCACCGGTGCCGATGGCGTCTTCAATCCCACCGTCAACACGGAAGTCGAGCTGCCGCCGTCGGGCATCCTCAATTACACGACAGTCAACATTCCGACCGGCGTGACCGTCAAGTTCAAGCGCAACGCCGCCAATACGCCGGTGTACATCCTGGCCAGCGGCGACGTGACGATCGCCGGCACCATCGATCTGCGCGGCGACGACGCCAAGGATGCCGGTACGTATGGCGACGGCGCGCAGGGCGATGACGGCATTCCGGGCGCGGGCGGTGCGGGTGGCTTCGATGGCGGTCGCGGCGGTCGCGACGATGCGCAGCAACGCGCGGCGATCATTCGTGGTGGCGCGGGGCTCGGGCCAGGCGGCGGTGCTGGAGGCGTGGAGGGAACCGACGGATGCAATGCCACGACCGGCTATTACAAACATGCCGGCATCGGCGGCGCGTACGGCAGCAAGGTCATCAAGGTCTATTCGAGCAATTGCTCGATGACCACGCCGGCGACCGAACCATACGGATCGAGCCTGCTGCAACCGCTCGTCGGTGGCTCAGGTGGCGGCGGAGGTCGCGGCGGCACCAACTATCCGGGCTCCGGAGGCGGAGGTGGTGGGGGGCGCCATCGTCATCGCCTCGTCTGGAACGATGCGCCTCACCGGCAGCATCGATGTGACCGGTGGCGATGGCGGCGGCGTTGCCGGTACGGGCGTCGGTGGACAGGGTGCAGGCGGATCGGGCGGTGGCATCCGCCTAGTCGCGTCGACGGTGACCGGCACCGGCACGCTCAACGCGGCTGGCGGCTGCATCCACTACAACAACGCGCGCCGGCAGCGTTGCGGTTCGACCGGTAGCAGCAGCGACTACGGCGGCTCCGATGGTCGCATCCGCATCGAGGGCGAGGCGATCACATACAGTGGTACGACCACCCCGGCGTATGTGCGCGGCATCGTGAGCCCCGTGTTCCTGGCCAGCGTGCCCTCGCTGCGCATCGCCTCGGTGGCCGGACAGGCCGTTCCCGCCGTTCCGACGGGCACCAACGACGTCACGCTGCCTTCCACGACGACCGGTCCGGTAGTGGTGACGTTTGAAACTACCAACGTGCCCTTGGGCAAACACGATCCAGCTCCGCGTGATTCCCGCGTACGGCACGGCCAGCACCGTGGTCAGCGGCGCGCTCGCCGGTAGCGCGAGTGCCGCTACCGCGACCGCATCTGTGACGCTGCCGCAAGGCCCGAGCGCGCTGCAGGCGACGACCACCTACACGGTCACGGTCGCTTCGCTTCGCGATGAAGCGATGCGCGAAAAGCTTTCGCGCCTGGCGCAGAACGAACAAGTCGAAACGATCGAAGTGACCGTGGCCCTGCAGGGCGGCGCACGCGCGAAGTTGATCACCGGCAGCGGCAAGTCGTTCGAAGTGCCGTACGCGCAGCTGAGCGCGATCGGTTTCAGGAGCTGAGCCGGCCATGACCCGCCATCGACCTTCGCGCGATGCAACGCGTAACCGCCCAAGGACCCACGCCATGACCCAACACTCACGCCTCCCTGTGCGCGCCTCGTTGGCGCTTGCGTTCACGGCGACTGCATTCGCGCCGACGGCATGGGCTGCGTTCGACAGCGGCAGCACCGGCGCCGACGGCGCGTTGAACGCAACGGCCGGCATGGAGATCCAGCTTCCGCCGTCGGGCATCCTCAACTACACGACGATCAACATCCCGGCGGGCGTCACCGTCAAGTTCAAGCGCAACGCCGCAAACACGCCGGCCTACATCCTGGCCAGTGGCGACGTGACCATCGCCGGCACGCTGGACGTGCGCGGTACGGACGGAAAAGCCACCGGTACCTATGGCGACGGCGCGCAGGCCGACGACGGCCTGCCGGGCGAAGGTGGACCGGGTGGTTTCAGCGGTGGCCGCGGTGGACGTAGCGACGCCCAATTGCGCGGAACGATCGTGCGTGGCGGTGCTGGACTCGGACCGGGTGGTGGACCGGGTGGCATTGAAGGCGAGAACGGATGCACCCCGGAAGGCGGCTACTACAAATACCCCGGCACCGGCGGGGGCTATGCCAACAGCGCCTATCGGTACTACTCGACATATAACTGCGCGGCGAATTATGGCCCCGTCGGACTCTCCTACGGCTCGACGCTGCTGCAGCCGCTGGCAGGTGGCTCGGGCGGCGGTGGCGGACGTGGCGGCACCAACTTCCCGGGTTCGGGCGGCGGCGGTGGCGGCGGTGCAGTTCTCATCGCTTCGTCCGGCACCCTGCGCATCACCGGCAGCATTGACGCCACCGGCGGCGACGGCGCGGGTCATGCGGGCACGGGTACGGGCGGCCAGGGCGCCGGTGGTTCCGGCGGCGCGATCCGCCTGGTCGCGACGACCGTCGCCGGCAACGGGTCGGTCCTGGCCAACGGCGGCTGCATCAACTACAACAACAGCCGCCGCCAGTACTGCGGCTACGACGGCCGTAACAACTATGGCGGCTCCGAAGGCCGCATCCGCATCGAAGGCGAATCCATCACCTTCAGCGGCACGTCGCAGCCGACATTCGTGCGTGGTGACATCGGCCCGGTGTTCATTGCCAACGCGCCAGCACTGCGCATCTCCGCGGTAGCAGGCCAGGCGGTTGCGGCTGTACCCACCGGCAGCAACGACGTGAGCCTCCCGGCAAGCACCACCGGTCCGGTGGTGGTCACGTTCGAAACGACCAACGTCCCGGTTGGCAACACCGTGCAGCTGCGCGTGGTGCCGGTGAACGGCATGCCCAGCGAAGCCATCAGCCCCGCGATCACCGGCACGACGGCGTCCGGCACCGCGCAGGTGTCCGTGGTGCTGCCGCAGGGCTCCAGCACGCTGCAGGCAACGACGACCTACACCGTCGTCGTCGCGGCGCTGGGCGACGATGCGCTGAGCGAAAAGCTGTCGCGACTGGCGAGCAACGAACGCGTCGAGAAGGTGGAAGTCACCATCGCGCTGGACGGCGGCGCGCGTGCGCGACTGGTGACCGGCAGCGGCAGGACCTTCGACATGCCCTACGAAACATTGAGCGCGATCGGCTTCAAGGGTTGAAGCAACCGGCATCGGCAGCTGGATACAACGCAGGCAGGGACGTGCGGTCACCATGAGTCAATCCGAACACACCAGCAGGAAGTTGCGTCGTGCTCCGCGGCGCGCTATCGCCGCCGCGTGCGTGGCCTTGCTGGCATGCACGTCATGGACGACCGGCGCCGCGGACCTGACCGTTGGCGATGGCGTAGTGGTGAAGTTCGGCGACGACGCCCAACTGGTCGTGCGCGACAAACTGTCCGCTGGCAAGGGGGTCGCGTTCACCAGCCAGAAGGACGATGACATCGCCGGGGAGGCGGGCGCCGGGTTCGGTGCGCCCGCAGCGGGCGACTGGCGGGGCGTTCGCATCGAGAAGTCCGCGCAGGCGTTCGGCGCGATGACGTTCGAGGACGTGCGCATCCGCTACGCCGGCGGCGACCAGGACGGCGCCGCGCTCACGCTGCGCGGCGTCAGTCCCACGCTGAAGTACCTGCAGCTGACCGACAACACCAATGGCCTGCGACTGCGCGAAGGTGCTTCGCCTGCGATCACCGGATCGAGCTTCCTTCGCAACGGCATCGGCCTGGACGCCGAGCGTGACAGCGCGCCAACGATCGGTTCGACGCAGTTCTCGGGCAACCGCGAACAGGCCATCGTGAACCGCTGGCCTTCGGTCGTCCTCCAGGCCACCGGCAACTGGTGGGGCCACTCCACCGGACCGCGCGACGCGTCCGGTAATCCCGGCGGGCAGGGCGACGCTGTCTCGCCGGGCGTCAACTACGCCGGCTTCCTGACCGCCGTGCCGCTGATCAATCCGTCCGTGCGCCTGGTCGCACCGGCGCCGTACTACGAACATAACCGCGTCGCGCTCGAACTGTCCTGCATCAACGCCACCGAATTCCGCATTGCCGAGAACAACGCATTCGGCGGCGTCGCGTTCCGTCCGCTCTCCAATGGCCGCGCGAACGTGGACTTCGACGTGTCCGCGGGCGACGGACGCAAGACCGTCCAGGTACAGTTCCGCGATCCCACCGGCACCGTCGTGACGGCGGTCCTGGTTGGCGGCGTGCTGATCGACACGCAGCCGCCGCAGGTGTCCATCACCAGTCCGTCCGCGGGCAGCGTGATCCGCGAGTCGGTGAACATCGAAGTCCAGACAAGCGACGCCTCCGGCGTGCGCCAGGTACAGATCCTGCGTGACGACGCGGTGCTCGCCACCGACACGACGGCGCCGTATGCGTACGCCTGGAATACCGACAGCGTTTCCGACGGCAACTACGTCATCAAGGCCATCGCCACCGACGAGGCCGGACGCACGGCCGAACAGCGCCTCACGGTGACCGTCTCGCACAGCGCGCCGTTGCCGGACGCCGAAGGCCCGCAGCTGGGCGACATCAAGGCCAACGGCGTCGCTCTGGCCAACGGTGCGACCTTCACCGGCAGCACGACGCTGGCGTTCTCCGCGAGCGACCGCAGCGCGATCTCGCGCATCGAAGTGCTGCTGGACGGTGTCCTCGTCGCGACCGCGACGGGCACGAACCAGTACACCGCGCTGCTGAACCTGACGGACATCGCCAACGGTTCGCATGCACTGGCGCTGCGCGCGTTCGACTCGCTGGCCAACCAGAGCACGGTGGAATACACCATCACCGTCGCTCACGCACCGCCGGCCGCGCCGACACTGACGCAGCCCGCGAACGGTCTGGTGACGCGCAACGCCTCGCTGACCGTGTCGGGCAACGCGAAGGCCGGCAGCAGCGTGCAGATGCTGGTCAACGATGCCGCCGCAGGTGCTGCCGTCACGGCCGGTACCGACGGCCGGTTCTCCGCGCCGGTCACGCTGGCGGCAGGCGAAAACCGCCTGCAGGCGACGGCCAGCGATTCGCACGGCACCAGCACCAGGAGTGCCGTGACCATGGTGACATTGGACGTGACCGTGCCGTCCGCGCCGTCAGGTCTGGCCGCCGCGGTGGCGACGGGCGGGAAGATCCGGCTGACGTGGGCGGCGGCGAGCGATACGAACGTCGTCGCGCACGAGATCTATCGTTCGACCAGCGAATTCGCCGGCATTGGCGAAGCTCAGAAGCTGGTGCGACTGGCGGCGTCGGCGATCGCCTATGAAGACGCGCCTGCCGCCGACGGCCAGTACTTCTATCGCATCGTCGCGGTGAACGCGGCGGGCACGCCGAGCGCGCCGACCAATCTCGCCAGCGCTTCCATCGACCGCACCGCGCCGGTGGCGGAGCGCGTCGAGTACACCGCGAAGGGCGCGTTCGACGCCGACAGCCAGACCTACGGCCAGGGCCGCATCGATGTCCGCGTCACCGTGAGCGAGCCGCTGAACGGCACGCCGTACTTCAGCCTCGTGCCGGAAGGCGGCCTGCCGGTGCCGGTGGACCTGATCAAGCGCGACGACACGCATTACGAAGGCAGCCTGACACTCACGTCGGGCAGCGGCAGCGGCATGGCCAACGTGCTGTTCTCGGCGCGCGACATGGCCGGCAACCGTGGCGTGGAAGTGCGCGAAGGCGCCGCCGTGCGCGTCGATACGGTCGGGCCGGAACTGATCCGGATCGCGCTGGATCCGCAGTCCCCGATCAAGGTGGATGCGCAACGCGAGATCACCGCGACGCTCGGCTTCAGCGAAGCCATGCCTACGGGCAAGACCCCGGTCGTGCGTTACCAGCTCTCCGGCAATGGCCGCACGCCGATAGCGACGGCCGCGCCGGAGCGCATCGACGCGGAAACGTGGCGCGTCCGGTTCGAGCTCCCGGCCGATGCAGGCCAGGCATCACCGGAACTGCTGAGCCTCATCCACCAGTCCGAGGATGCGCTGGGCAATTCGTCCAGCCGCGTGACCGCATCCAACCAAGCGCAGGTCTACCAAGGCGAACTGCCCGCGCTGAACGTGCCGCTGGGCCTGACGGCCACCGCGGCGCCGGGCGGCAAGGTGAGCCTGCAGTGGCAGGCGGTCGAAGGTGCGACGGGCTACCAGGTTTACCGTCAGGCACCGGGAGAAACCGCGCTGGTCGAACTGTCGCGCACCGTGCAGGCCCAGGCCGACGACAGCACGCCGGTCGACGGTGTGTACCGTTACGCCGTCGCATCGGTGCGCAGTTCCAACGGCCAAGAAACGGTGAGCGGCCAGTCGCTGGTCGCCCAGGCCACGACCAGCCGCACCGCGCCGGGCGCGCCGCAGAACCTCGTGCTGAGCCTGATCCCGCAGGGCGTGCTCGCGACGTGGCAGCCGCCAGTGGGCACGGCGCCGGCGGGCTATCGCCTGTACCGCGCGGCGACGTCGACGATCACTTCCGTCGCCGGCCTCACGCCGCTCAAGCAGGGCATCAAGACCACGCAGATCGTGGATGCCGTGCCGTCGCAGGACCAGCACGCGTACGTGGTGACCGCCGTCGATTCCGCCGGCAATGAATCCGCCATCTCCAACTCGGTCTACCTCAACTTCAGCCTGCTGCCGGTCAAGACGCTGCATGTCGACCAGCTCGGCACCGCATTGCCGGTGCTGACGTGGACGGCCAACGGCAGCGGCGCGGTGGGTTACGACGTGTACGTGGGCGAAGGCGAAGGACGCTTCAAGCTGACGCCGGAGCCGATCTCCGCGACCACGCTCACCGACACCGGCTACACCGGCGGCGAGCGCCGCTACACGGTGGAAGCGGTCGATGCCAACGGCGTGCGCATGGCGCGCGGCATCGTCTTGCCGAACGCATCGTTGCAGGTGGTCGGCGGACTGCCGCTCAAGCGCAACGTCATGAACCGCCTCAACGTGCAGGTGACGAACCTGTCGTCGGATGCGCTCAGCACTGCCGCCATCGTGGCGAAGGTCGGTTCGCGCGAGTTCCGCTCCGAAGGTTTCCCGCTCGCCGGCAACGCCACCAAGGTGGTGCCACTGGTGGTGGGCGGTTATCCAGACCTGCCGAATCCCGCGGCGCTAACGCTGCTGCTGGAAAACCAGGAGAGCGAAGGCGAGCGCATGCGCATCGGACGCGACCAGCAGGTATCGGTCGTCGACAGCGCGCTGGTGGTCGGACTCGATGCACAGGGCTTCACCCCGCGGCGCGACGGGCAAGGTGCGCCTGACGGTGGAGAACACCTCCGACGTCGAGGTCGAACTACTGACGGCGCGCAACTTCGGTCGCGATGCGTCCAACGAACTGCGCCTGAAACTGATGGACAACGACGGCAATCTGCTCAGCACGGTGCCGTACCGCCAGGCCACGGGTGCGGGCGTGATCACGTTGTCGCAGGGCCTCACGGTGGCACGCATCGCACCGGGGCAGCGTTACGTGTCCGATGTCTTCGAGATGCCGGTGCCGGCCAGCGCGCCCGACCACGTGCGCCTGAAGCTGGAAGTCGACAAGCTGCGCTACAGCACGGGCCAGGCGGAGGAAGTGGCGATCCCCGGCATGGGCAGCGAACGCGCCGTCGAGCTGGTCGAAACGCCGTACGTGGGCGAAGTCATCTCGGTCGATCCCGTGGTGTCCTTCGGCGCTAGCCAGATCACCATCCTCGGCCGCGCCGTCGATCGCGCAACGCAGGCGCCTGTGCCGAACGCACCGCTGAAGATCGCGCTCAACCAGGAAGGCTTCGAGCGCCTGACCGACGTGATGACGGATGCGCAGGGCGGCTTCCGCTACGTGTTCGCGCCGACGCTGACCGATGCCGGCCGCTACCGCGTGGGTGCGATCCATCCGGACATGACCGACCGTCCGGAGCAGGCCAGCTTCACGATCAACCGCATCCAGATCACGCCGACGCCGTTCAAGCTGACGGTGCCGCGCAACTACGCGTACCGCATCGACTTCCGTGCGCGTTCGGGCACCGGTTCGCAGGCCAGCAACCTGCGCGTGATATACGCACCCGAGTACCAGCCAAGCGGCACACTGCCGGCCGGCATCAAGGTGTTGCTGCCGGAGCCGATCAATATCGCGCCCAAGCAGGATCTGGCGCTGCCGGTGAGCGTGTCGGGCGACAACAGCGCCGCGCTGAGCGGGCGCCTGGTGCTGGCGGTGGTGAGCGACGGTTCCGGCACCGCACCGCTGGCGCTGCTCAACGTCGACTACACGTTGACCGAGGCCAAGCCGGCCCTGTACGCCACGCCGAACTACGTCGAGGCGGGCCTGGCGCGCGGCCAGACAGCGATCGAACAGGTCGTGTTCGAGAACAAGGGTTTCGTGGCGATGAACGAGGTCGTCGTCGACCTGCTCGACAAGAGCGGCAACGCGGCGCCGTCCTGGATCACGCTGGCATCGAACCGCGCGCTCGGCAGCATAGGAGTGGGCGAGAAGCGCACGGTCGACATCAACGTCGCACCGGACGCCAACGTCGCCGAAGGCATCCACGAGTTCGTGCTTCGCGTCTCCGGTGCCAACCTGCCGGCCGAAACGGTGAATGTGTTCGTCTCGGTCACCCAGTCGGGCATCGGCAACCTGCTGTTCAAGGCGTCGGACATCTACACGGCCACGCGCGACAAGAACGGCAACCTGATCCCGGGCCTGGCCGGCGCGCGCATCTTCCTGCAGAACGAGGCGGTGGTCAGCCAGAGCTTCGAACTGACCACCGACGCGTACGGCGAGGCGTACTTCCAGAACCTGCCGGCCGGCAGCTATCGCTTCAAGGCGAGCGCGCAGAACCACCAGGAAGCCGGCGGTCGCGTGTCGGTCAAGCCGGGCCTGACGGTGAACCAGTCGGTGTTCCTGGAATACAGCCTGATCCAGGTGGAATGGTCGGTGCGCGAGATCACCATCGAGGACCGCTACGAGATCACCCTCAACGCGACCTTCGAAACCGACGTGCCCGCACCGGTGGTGGTGCTGCAACCCACGAGCATCAACCTGCCGAAGATGGCGCCGGGCGAGGTGTTCCAGGGCGAGCTGGTGCTGACGAACTACGGGTTGATCCGCGCGGATAACGTCGTCGCGCAGCCGCCGGGCGCGGACGAGTACTACAAGTTCGAGTTCCTGGCGCAGCCGCCGACCAGTCTGGAAGCCAAGCAGCGCGTGCGCCTGCCGTATCGCGTGATCGCGCTGCGTCCGTACGGCTACTACGACGGTGCTGCTGCGCAGTCGGGTGGGGAACTGCAGGTCAACGCGTTCGCAAGAACAGCGGCCGTGAGCAGTTCGTCCGATGGGGGTGATGGTGGCGCGAGTGGCGCAGCGGGCGCGGCCAGCACTGGCGGTTCCGGCGGCGCATCGTCGTCGGCAAGCAGCACCGCCGGCAGCGTCAGTGGTACCGCGGGTTGCTATACCTACACCGCGCGCATGCCTGTCGTCTGCGAATACACGTGCGCGAACGGACAGTTGAGCAAGAACTGCGGCTCGTCGGCGAACTGGTTCTACGTCGAGCGCACGTCGTGCCCGGTGGGCACGCCGGCACCGAGCCCGGGTGGCTCCGGTGGCCCGGGCGGCGGTGGTTGGGGCGGTTCCGGCGGTCCGGGTTATGGCGGCATGCCGGGCGTGCCGCTATGCGCGAAGGGGTCGGGCGACTGCGACAACCCGAGCGGATCGGATGGCAAGGAGGGCGGCCAGTGATGCGGCCGCATGGGGACGTGTTCGCGCAGCTGCGCGAATACACGATGCAAGGGACGGGGCGGATGTTGATGAATCGTGGTCGGCAGTGGCTGGCGGTGCTTGTGTTGTTCCTGGTCGGATCGACGGCCAGCGCGCAGACGCAGTTCCAACTGGGCGGTAACGGCTGGATGGGCCTGGGCAATCGCAACGGCGACTTCTTCATCGTGCAGGACGACCTGCAGGTGAAGGTGCCGGGCGGTTACGTGCGCATCAACCGCGACTTCGACGGCAAGCAGTGGGTGTTCAACCGCCAATGGTCGGGCCTGGGACGTCCTTCGTACAACAAGGCGATGTATCCCTCGATCGGCGCGTTCTACTCCTGCACGGTCGTGGATGGGGTAAGCAGTTGCGACACCACCGCCAGCTCCGGTAGCTCCATCCAGTTCGGCAACCCCGAGAACGAAGTCCAGCAGACCCGAATCCCGAACGACCCGTACTTCGGCCGCAACGCGGACGGCAGCCCGGCGAGCGATCCGCACGCCGACCAGTTCGTTGCGCGCATGGGCGTGGGGTTCACGCGCAGCTCGGATGGCACGTCGTGGGTGAGCAGCAAGCATCCGCGCTTCGTGCTGCGGCCCCAACAAGTGCCGGCACTCCCCGTCAGCGCGGGCCCTGACGCGCATCCTTCCACTGGCAGGCCGGGGAAGGGCGGCATGGCGACCGTACAGGTCAACGGCTTCCGCTGGACCGATCGCAGCGGCGCGTGGATCGAGTACGACAACTTCGGCCGCATCACCAGCTACGGCGACCGCAACGATGTACGCGTCTGGATGCAATACGGCTCGCACGGCCAGGTCGAACGCGTCCTCGATGACAACGGCCGCACCGTGTTCACGCTGCTGTACACGGGCGGCAACGCCGACTTCATCAGTGAAGTCCGCGACCACACGCCTTTCGACGGCAGCATCCGCCGGGTGAAGTATCAGTACGACGGGGATGGCCGCCTACGCACGGTGATCGATGCGCGCGGCAACCCGACCTCGTTCGACTACGGCTCGCTCGACTCGGTGGCCTACGACTACGACGGCGGGTACGGTGCGCCGAATACCGGTGGCTCGGGCGAGCCGACCAATGCCCGCGCAACGACCACCAGCGCCGCGACCGGCTTCGTCGTCGATACGCGTCGCAAGGTGACCAAGGTCACCGACGCGGAAGGTCGCGTGACCGAAATCAGCTACGGCGTGACGGCGCGCGTGGGACGCATCAAGGCGCCGGATGGCGGCGTCACCGATTTCGACTACGGCTACGACAAGCTGAAGAAGGAGTTCAGCATAACCGCAAGGTACCCGCAGACGGACAGCGGCCGTCGTGTCGAGACCACCTATTTCGATCAGGAAGGCCGACCTTCCCGTCGCGACGTCAACGGCAAGGTGCTGATGAGCACACAGGGCAGTTGGTCGTCGTTGAGCTACATCGATGAACGCAACAACGTCACCAGGATCGACCGGAACAACTTCGACGAGGTAACCCGGGAAACCAATCCCGATGGATCGTCGGTGAGCATCAGCTATGAGGCTGCGTCGCTGGATCCGAAGGAGATCGTCGACGCAGCCGGCGTGAAAACGCGAATGGAGTACGACGGCAAGGGAAACCTGACCCGCCTGATCGTTGCGGCTGACACACCGGACGAGCAGATCACCGAGTACGAAGTAAACGCCCGAGGCGAGCCCGAAGTGGTCCGCCGCAAGGGTGGAAGCCGTCCCGATGGCGGAACCGATCCTGATGTTGTGCTCGCTTTGCGATACGACGCGAATGGCAATGCACGGGAGCTTGTCGATGGCGAGGGCAAGCTATGGCAGTACGAGTACGACGCCCAAGGCAACCTCGCACGTGCCATCGATCCGTTGGGGCACAAGTGGACGTATGGCTACGACGCTGACGGAAACTGGCTTTCGTCCACGGATCCGAATCAGCGGGAGTCCCGTTTTGAGTACGACAAGACAGGACGCCTGAAAAGCGTGGCGGATGCGCGGAAGGCCACTACCGCGCTTGAGTACGACAGCGCTGGCAGGCCGCGTGAGGTGACCGACCCAACAGGCGCTTACGAGCGCCTGAGCTTCGACCTCGCGGGGCGTTTCAAGGGAAGCGAAAACGCCTCCGGCCAGAAAGTGGCCTTCGGCTTCGATGCCTTTGACCGCCTGACGATGGTCACGGACGGCACGGGCAACATTACGCGCCTGGATTATGCCGAGCCCGATGGCACGGACAGGGGCGGGTACCTGGTCACCAAGGTGAGCTACCCGACGTGGCAGCGCCTGCTTTATTACAACAGCCGCAATTGGGCGTCCCGTTCCGTCGCAGTAGTCGATGGCACGACTCGATCGACGACCAGTACGTACGACGAACGCGGTCTTGAGACATCCCAGACCGATCCTTATGAGAAGGTCAGTGGAGCCAGCTACGACGCGCTGGGCCGCCTGCTTGAGGCGACCAATGAGCTGGGCGACAAAGTCCGCTATGCGTATGACCGGCGAGACAATCTGGTTTCGGTCACCGATGAGCTGGGGCATACCAGGCGTCTCGAGTACGACCGTCGAAACAAGCTTGTCAAGGAGACCAGTGCAGCAGGCGAGGAGACCGAATACCGCTATGACGATGCGGGCCGCCTGGCGGAAGTGAGCCGTGCGAACGGAGTTCGCATCGCACTCATGTTCGATCCTGCCGGATACCTCAAGACGCGCAAGGCATTCCGCCCCGACGGCAGCCTGGAGCAGACGCACACATTTGACTGGGATGCGGGAAATCGTCTGTCCGCATGGGCCACGGACAACGCGAGCGCCACCCTCACATACGACGACGCGGGTCGACTTCTCAGCGAGACGGTGACCGTGCGCGGCGTTGCGATGGCGCGCCACTACACCTATCACGCGAATGGACAGCTCAAGACGACCTCCGGTCCTGACGGGGTCGTGCTTGCGTACTCGTACGATGGCAACGGCGATTTCGAGAGGCTCGAGATACCGGGCGAAGGCTCGATAACGGTTTCCGGGCGCCATTGGACGGCGCCGAAGAGCGTGGTGCTTCCAGGCGGCACCGTGCAGGAGTTCGAGCTCGACGGCCTGTTGAACCAGACGCGGTTGCGGGTTCGGGGCCCCAGCCAGGCAACGCTGTTCGACCAGTCCAGCGTGTACGGCTTGCGGGATGAGGTCATTCGCCGCACCACGCAGAGTCGCGAGATAACGTATGAGTACGACGCAAGCCTTCGCCTGGTCGAAGCCAATCCAGCCGGATTCGGCACGGCCGAGAAGTTCGTCCTCGATGCCGCGTCGAACCGGACGAGCGATCAGAATGTAGAGAACACCTGGCAATACGACGAAGCGAATCGGCTGCTTGAGCGCGGCCCGTTTTCCTATGAGTACGATGCTTCGGGAAACCTCGTGCGGCGCGTCGACGGCAGGGTCCAGGAGCCGCGACGCACCACGCACTACGCTTACGACGGGTACAACCGTCTGGTCGAAGTACGTAACGGCGCAGCAGAAGTCCTCGCGCGCTACGACTACGATCCGTTCGGCTACCGCATCCGGAAGGAAGTAACTGCCGCGGCAGCGGGCCAGGTTCCCGGCATCCAGGCGGGCGTCCGGGTATACCTTCAGGCCGAGGAAGGCCTGCTCGCGGAACTGGATGCTAACGGTCAGGTCGTGCGCAGCTTCGGCTGGCTTCCCGAGCGGCCCTACGGAACCTTGCCGACGTTCATGCGTAGTGGTGGCTCGTACTACTACTACCACCACGATCCCACCGGGATGCCCCGCCTCCTGACCGACAAGGACGGTCAGATCGTCTGGCAGGCGGACTCTGTCAGTGCCTTTGGCGAGGCCAGGCCTTTCGCCGGGGCGATGATCGAGCAGCCATGGCGCCTTCCCGGGCAGTATTACGACCCGGAAACGGGTCTGCATTACAACCTGCAGCGTTACTACGACCCGACTATCGGTCGTTACATCTCCGAGGATCCGTTGGGCCTCGAAGGTGGCCTGAACCACTACGTCTACGCTTCCGCTTCGCCAACGGTGTTCATGGATCCCACGGGTGAGTTGCCCGTGTTGATTATTCCCGTCGGCGCGATGGCACGAGCGGCGGCCGCGGCCTATGCAAGGTGCTGGGCCGCCTGCATGGTGCAGAGTTCAATCGTCGACTACGTCACAAGAGGCTGCGTCGACCTCGGTGAAAACGCAAAGAACTGCGCGCTTGAGTGCCTGAACCCACTCAACTGGGGTCGCCTTCGTGGGCCGAAAATCAAGCCTCCGCGCGTAAAGCCGCCGCACATTGCCCCGAAGGCCGCCGACGACGCAGCAAAGAAGGTTGTGCCCAGCTCGAAGAAGCCCACCGGGACGTACACCAATACGCATGCAAGCGGCACGAAGTACCACGGCAAGGGAACCGAAGACCGCATGAGACAATCTGCGGCCGAGAAGGCCAAGGAGCATAATGATCCGGTGGTGGACAGCAAGCACACTCCCGCAGCGAGCGAACGCGAGGCGCTCAAGGAAGAGGACCGCCGGATTCAGGCCGATGGCGGCCCAGGCAACAACAACTACAACAAGATCAATTCGCCCGGCAGGAAGTTGCGAGAGCAAGACGGTGATTAGCGAACAAGGTGCCCATGATGACAACTGATTTTCCCAGTGATGAGAACGGCCAGGTATTGCGTCAAATGGCTGAAGGCGGCGACGATCTTTCGAAGCCGCGGAACATTGATTTCACCGTTGTACTGCCCGGTGAAAGCGAAGCGCTCGCTTTCGCCAAGCACTTTAAGGAGCAAGGATACGAGGTGAAATACCGACGATCCGACGTGGTCGAGAAGCTGCCGTGGGATGTAACGGTGGTTAAGTACATGATTCCCGACCACGGGCAGATCGACGCCTTCGAGGATGAGTTGCAGCAGAAAGCGAATGCACTCGGCGGTCGAAATGATGGGTGGGGATGCTTCGCGCAGTGAAGACGGTGGCCGCCGGCTGCGGTCTCGGGTTGGCGCATCATCGCGTATGCCTGGAGCTAGTGCCGGTCGTACGGCATGGAAGTCATCGCGCGGGGAGCCGATGACGATCGTGAAGCAACAGCGGAAGCAAGTTCAGGGGAAAGGAACTCGTGCAAAAAACAAGGAAAAGCGCCTGGGGTGCGCTTGCGTTGTGGCTTGGCCTCTTTGCGTGCGCACCCGCGCACGCGCAGGAGACCGTGTGCGCTCGCGTCAAGATCGAGATCAAGCAGGAGCTGACGCTCGAGCGGCAGGCGTTCGATGCAGAGATGCGCATCACCAATGCGCTGCCGGTGACGCCGCTGACCGAGGTGTTGGTGGAGGTCAAGGTCACGGATGAAACGGGTCTGCCGATCCCGATCACCACCGACCCCAACGACCTGAGCGCAAAGTTCTTCCTGCGGCAGACGCAGAAGCAGAATATCGACAACACCGACGGCAGCGGGCAGGTCGCCGGCGGTTCGACAGCCACGGTCAACTGGATGCTGATCCCGGCGCCTGGCGCGGCGGGCACGACGCCATTCGGCAAGCGCTACCTGGTCGGCGCGACACTGCGCTACCGCTTCGGCACCGAAACGCACGTCCTTGAACTCAACCCCGACGCGATCACGGTCAAGCCGTTGCCGTCGCTCACGCTGGACTACTTCCTGACCCGCGACGTCATCGCGGACGATCCGATGACGCCGGCCATCGAGGCGCCGGAACCCTACACGCTCGGCGTGCGCGTGAAGAACTCGGGCATGGCGCCGGCCAAGGAGCTGAAGATCGCCTCCGCGCAGCCGCGCATCGTTGAGAACGAGCAGGGGCTTGCGATCAACTTCCAGATCATCGGCAGCTACGTGCAGGATCTGCCGACGACCAACTCCCTGCTCATCAACTTCGGCGATATCCCGTCCAGCAGCAGCAAGATGGGCCGCTGGCAGATGGAGAGCAACCTCGCCGGCAAGTTCGTCGACTTCACGGCGACGTTCACGCATTCGGACGAACTGGGTGGCGCGCTGACCTCGCTGCTGCAGGCGACCAACGCACACCTGTTGCTGCGCGACGTCCGCGTCGACCTGCCGGGCCGCGACTTCGTGCGCGACTTCCTGGCACAGGACGGCACCGCGCTGAAAGTCTATGAGTCGGCCGGTCCCGACAGCGACGTCGCCGACCGCTCGAACGAGGCAGCCCTCACCGCGGCCAGCGGCAATTACCGCCTGACGCTGCCGCCGACGCAGGGCTTCTTCTACGTGCGCAAGCCCGATCCGTATCGAGGGCAGAAAGCGCTGGGCCCGGTCATGCGCGCCGACGCCAAGGCGATGGCAGTGGAAAACGTCTGGCTGTCGAAGGCGAAGAACGCCGACACCAAACAGTGGGAATACTGGTTCAACGTGTTCGACGTGAATTCGCCGGGTGCGTACGACGTCGTGTTCAACGAGCTGTCCAGCGATCCCAAGCCACCAGTGCTGCAGTTCATCCCCGATCGCGTGGTGAAGGAGGGCGATCAGATCGGCTTCCTGGTCGAAGCGTCGAGCCCGATGGGGCGCGCCGTGACGTTGGCGGCCGAACCGCTGCCGACCGGTGCGACCTTCGTCGACCAGGGCGAAGGCCTCGGCATCTTCGACTGGGTGCCCGCGGTGGGGCAGGCGGGCGAATACCTGATCAATTACCTCGCCAGCGACGGCAGCCTGACGGGCACGCGCTCGGCGAAGATCCGCGTCGAATCGAAGGAACCGCCGCCGGGCCCGGCGATCCCGGTACTGTTCGCGCCGCTGGCGGGCGCCGAAGTGCCGGCGCTGCGTCCGCAATTGCAGGTCGTGACCGGAGAAGCCAGCAACGATCCCACGCGCAGCGTGCACTTCGAGCTCTACGCCGACGCCGCAATGACCGAAAGGCTGGGCGAGGGAACCGTGCCGGAGAACACCGCCGCCGGCCAGCCGACCGGTTGGCAGCCTTCGGACGATCTCGACGACAACCGCCATTACTACTGGCGGGCGCGTGCGCTCGCCGAGGGCGAGATCAACAGCGCCTGGGTGGACGGTTCGTTCTTCGTCAATCTGTTCAACGATCCGCCGGACACCTTCAACCTGACCGCACCCGCCGCCGGCGCGCAGGTGGACACGGTGACGCCGGTACTGTCGCTGACCAACGCGCAGGATCGCGATGGCGATGCCATCACGTACGCGTTCGAGGTGTTCACCGACGCCACGCTCGCGCAGCGCCATGACGCCGTGACGAACCTCGCGCCCGATGCGAGCGGCACCACGTCCTGGATCGTGCAGGTGCCGCTGACCAACCACGCCACGTATTACTGGCGCGCGATCGCCACCGACGAGCACGGCGCGCAGACGATGACGCCGCTGCGTCCGTTCACCGTGCACACCGGCAACGCGGCACCGTCCGAGCCGACCCCGGTGAGCCCGCTCAACGGCGTGGATGTCGCCACGGCCGGGACTGCGACGCTGGTGGCCGCCAACGCGACCGATGCCGACAACGACCCGCTGACGTACCGCTTTGAAGTCGATACGGTGAACACGTTCGATTCGTCGAACCGCCGTGCATCGGACGCGGTTCCCACCGGCAGCGATGGCACCACGCGCTGGACCGCGACCGAGCTGCTGGAGAACACGCGCTACTTCTGGCGCGTGAAGGCTAGTGACGGCAGCGCTGAAAGCGCCTGGGTCGGCGGCACGTTCCGCTTGAACGCGCAGAACGAAACGCCTGCCGTCCCGGTGCCGGCGAACCCGGGCGAGGGCTCGTGGGTCTCCACGCTGCATCCGACGTTCGAGGTGCATGCCGCCCTCGATCCGGACGAAGACCCGTTGCGCTATCGCTTCGAGGTCTATCGCGATAGCGCGTTGCAGTCGCTGGTGTCCAGCGGCGTGGCGACGGGACTGTACTGGCAGTCCACGGCGGCGCTGGCCGACAAGGCCACGCATTACTGGCGCGTGCGCGCCGAAGATCCGTCCGGCGCGGCCAGCGCGTGGTCGCCGACGATGACGCTGTTCATCAGCACGGGCACGTATGTGACACCCACGATCTCGCTGACGAAGCCGGCGACGCTCGTCGACGCGCGCGACGGCAACCCGGTCATCGCGTGGGAAGGCAACGGTCCGGCGATCGAGCCGACGATCGCGCTGTATTACGACGCGACCGGGTCCGGCTACGCGGGAACGCGCATCGTCGATGGGCTGCGTCAGGATGCGGGCACGCATTCGGGCTCGTACGCATGGAATACCGCGGGCGTGCCGCCGGGCGTGTACTCGATCTACGGCGTGATCTACGACGACAAGGGCATGGGTCGCGCCTACGCACCAGGCAGGGTAGTGGTGCCCTCGCCGCAGCAGCAGGGCACCATCGTCGCTACGCCGCGCACGTCGATGAGCCTGCGCGAAGGCAAGGACACGGGTGTCATCGCGGTCAGCCTCGGCCGCGCGCCGACGGCGGCAGTGACCGTGCCGGTGAGCGTGAACGATGCGAGCGAGGCGTACGTGATGCCGCGCGAACTGGTGTTCACGCCCGCGAACTGGTCGACACCGCAGTCGGTCACGGTCGTCGCCGTGCACGACAAGGTGCAGGACGGCGACCAGCCGATCACGATCACCGTCGGCAAGGCCGCCACGTCCGATCCGGACTTCATCGGTGTCTCGGCGGCGCCAATCAACGGCACCGTGGTGAACCAGGACTTCGACATCAACATGGGCCTGGCCATCACCAGCTACCAGCTGGTGAGCAAGAAGCGGGACTGGCTGACGGGCCTGTGGACGTACCGTTATCGTCCGGTATTGACTAATATCGGTCCTCGCGTCGGCGGCGTGTTCGCGGTCGTCGACAAGGCACCGGGCTTCACCGTGCTGTGGGGGGCGCTGACATTTGGCGCGGTGGACCAGAACGAATCGGTGGTCAGCAGCCAGGACATCATCCTGGTCGGCCGGACGGACGTGGGCAACCAGCAGCCGCCGTTGTCGTGGATATTGAGGGGATGGTGATGGGCAAGGACGTGCGTCGCAACGCGGCGGGTTTCACGCTGCTGGAACTGCTGGTGGTCGTGGTGATCATCGGGGTGCTGGTGGCGTATGTGGCGCCGCGTTACTTCCAGCAGATCGGCAAGTCCGAGCGCACCGCCGCGCTCGGCCAGATCGATGCATTGCGCAAGGCGATCGATGCGTACTGGCTCGACACCGGGAACTTCCCGTCGTCCGAACAGGGCCTGTCCGCGTTGACGACGCGCCCTGAGGGCATGCCCAAGTGGAACGGGCCCTACCTGCAGGGGCGCGTACCGCCCGATCCGTGGGGCCATCCATATATCTATCGCGTGCCGGGGGTGGCAAGCGATTACGACCTGTTTTCGTACGGCAAGGACGGTCGGCCGGGCGGCGAAGGCGATGATGCCGACGTCGGTGTCGATACCGGCGGCTGACAGCGTCAATGCGCACGCGCCGGACGAGGGGGCTTCGTCCGGACGCGGCATAAGGAACGGGTAGTCGCAGTCAGGGGACAGGCGTCCGACGGACGCATGGATGAAGGTCGGTTGTGAAGCATCGGGTGCTGGTTTCCATCGGTGGGCAGTCGCAGTGGCTGGAGGTCGAGGCCGATTCGGCCGGCGCTGCCAGTGCCAAGGCGCTGCGCCAGGGTGGGCGCGTGTTGCGCATCGAACCGATACAGGAGCAGCGCGCTTCCGCGCGCGTGTCGTACTCGCCGACGGTGTTCCTGCAGGAACTGCTGACGCTGCTGCGCGCCGGGCTCAACGTGGTGGAAGCCATGGAGGCGCTGGAGCGAAAGGAGTCCAATGCCGGGTTCCGCCTCGTGCTGGGCCGCCTGCTGGGCGGCCTGCGTGAAGGCGTGCGGCTTTCGCAGGCGATGGTGCGCGAGCACCTGCTATTCCCGCCGGTGCTGATCGCCGGCGTCGCCGCGAGTGAAACCAGTGGTGGCCTGGCCGATACGCTCGAGCGTTATCTCGCGTACGAGGCGCGCATCAACCAGATCAAGCGCAAGGTCGCGGCGAGCGCGATCTACCCGCTCTTGCTGATGGCCGTCGGCGGCGCGGTGATCCTGTTCCTGATCGCCTACGTGCTGCCGAAATTCAGCGTGATCCTGGAAGGCAGCGGACGCCCGACGGGCACTGCGACCGCCATGCTGCTGAGGCTCGGGGAATCGATCCAGCAACATCCCTGGGCGGCGGGCGCCTTGCTCGCCGCGATGGCCGCCGGCGTCGCGTGGCTGGCGGGGACGGAGGCCGGTCGTCGCGTTGCGCTGGCGCAGGTCTCGCGCGTGCCCGTGCTGTCCGACATCTTCGTGACGATGGGCCTGTCGCGGCTGTACCGCACGCTCGCGTTGCTGCTCGACAGCGGCATTCCACTGGTGCAGGCGATGGACATGGCGCGTGGCATCGTGACGCCCGCGCAGTCGGCGGAACTGCTGATCGCGATGGGCCGCCTGCGCTCGGGCCAGATGTTCACCGAATCGCTCTCCGGTACCAGCCTGATTCCGCCGATCGCCGACAGCCTGTTGCGCGTGGGCGAGCGCGGCGGCGCGCTGGCGGAGATGAGCGGCAAGCTCGCCAACTTCCTAGACATCGCTCTTGACCGCAAGGTCGACACCTTCTCGCGCCTGTTCGAGCCGCTTTTAATGTCGGCCATCGGCCTGATCATCGGCGCGATCGTGCTGATGATGTACTCGCCGATCTTTGACCTGGTGGGGAGCGTCGGCCAATGAACGTCGAAACCACCGCATCGATGGAACTGCGCGTCGAACAAGTGCGCGACGTGCGCGCGCGCGCGCTCGCGGCGGGACAATCCTGGCTGCAGTTGCTGCAGGACGAGGTCGGTGCTGATCCTGCCACGTTCCTCGCGCTGCTGGGCCGGTTGTCGGGCGTCGAACCGATGCCCTCGATCGAACTCTATGCTGCGACACCGGACTTCGATGTCGCCGCGTACGTGGAATGCGCCCGGCGCGATTGCGTCGTCCTGCGCGATGGGCAGCACGGCCTCTCGCTGGTGCTGGCCGATCCATTCGCGGAAGACACCGTTCAGTGGGCGCAGTCGTCGATTACCGGTGCCTGTGCACTGCGGCTTGCGCACCTGGACGAACTGCGCGCGTACCTCGCGCAGGCAGAACAGACCGTGCGCGCGACGCAGGGCAGCGTGGGCGGACTCGGCACGGTCGATGCGGTCGGCGAGGACGAACTGCTCTCGCTGGAGAACATCGAGGCCGACGCGAGCCCCGTCGTGCGCGTGGTCAGTTCGATCCTGTACGACGCGTTGAAGCAGGAAGCATCCGACATCCACCTCAAGTCCACGCCCGCGGGCATGAACGTGAAGTTCCGCGTTGACGGCGTCCTGGTACCGGTGTCGGAAGTCAGCGGTGCGGATACCGCGCAGCGGATCGTCTCGCGCATCAAGGTGATGTCCGAGCTCGACATCGCCGAGCGCCGCGTGCCGCAGGACGGCCGCTTCCGCGTGAAGGTGCGCGACGGTCAGGTCGACTTCCGCGTCTCGATCATGCCTAGCATCCATGGCGAGGACGCCGTGCTGCGACTGCTCGATCGCAGCACGCTGACGGGCAGCCGCGACCAGATGCTGCAGCTGGCGGACCTGGACCTCGCGCCGGACGCCTTGTCGACATTGCGCCGGCTGGTCGCGCAGCCTTACGGCATGGTGCTTGTGACCGGGCCGACCGGTTCAGGCAAGACGACGACGCTGTATGCGGCGATCGACGAGATCAACAGCGGCCACGAGAACATCATCACCATCGAGGATCCGGTGGAGTACCAGTTGCCGGGCGTGCTGCAGATCCCTGTCAACGAAAAGAAGGGGCTCACGTTTGCCCGCGGCCTGCGTTCGATCCTGCGCCATGACCCCGACAAGATCATGGTCGGTGAAATCCGCGACGAGGACACCGCGCAGATCGCGGTGCAGGCAGCGCTGACGGGCCATCTGGTGCTCACGACCGTCCACGCCAACAACGTCTTCGATGTGGTCGGCCGACTGCTGCACATGGGCGTGGACCCTTACAGCATGGCATCTGCGCTGGTAGGCGTGTGGGCGCAGCGACTGCTTCGCGTGAATTGCCCGGAATGCGTCCAACCGTACCAGCCCGATGCAGATGCGCTGGCGATGTCCGGTCTGGTTGCGGACGATCTGGTCGGCAAACCGCTGCGTTGCGGACGCGGTTGCGGTCATTGCCGCGGCACCGGCTACAAGGGACGCCGCGTCGTCGCCGAGTTCCTGGTGATGAACGACACGTTGCGCGAACTCGTGGCGACGCGTGCGCCGGTGACCTCACTGCGTGCGGCCGCCTCGCATCAGGGCGGTAACAGCCTGCGTGCGGCGGCGCTCGATCTGTTCTTCCGGGGCGAAACCACCCTGGTCGAAGTCAACCGCGTCACGTTCGCGGAATAGCACCGTGCGCAGGCCTCTTCTCAATCTCTACGTCGCGAGCGCGACCTGGGCCGCCGCAAGACCCGGCGACACGCACGACCCCATTGGCGGCGAATACGACCCCAACGCGTCCGGCGGGGCCGAATGGACACGGATCGCGCAAGCGTTGTCGGCGCATTCTGGCGCAATCGGCCCCGTGCGCATCGTGTTGTCGGCGCGCCTGTGCCGCTTCCTCGTCGCGCCGTGGGTGGCCGATTGCTTCACCGGACCTTCGATCCGCGCATCGGTGCTGGCGATGTTCGAAAGCCAAGGTGTGACCGACGCCAGTCATCGCGTTGAAATCGACTGGCCAGCGTACGGTCAACCCGTGCCTGCCGTCGCGTATCCGCGTTCGCTTGTGGATATGGTGCGTACGGCACTGGAAGCCTCCGGCGGAACGATCGTGTCCACGGTCGCCAGCGTCGTGCCCGTGCTGCGGCGCCACGGGCGTGCGCTCGAAGCACTACCCGGGGCGCTGCTGGCCTACGCCGAGGACGACGGCATCACCGGCATCACGCTCGAAAGCGGTAGCCTGGTGCAGGTGGAAGCGCTTGCTTCGTGCGGCGCGGGCCTCGGCGATGTCGGCCTGTGGCTGTCGCGCAAGCGCTTCGCGTTCGCCGACGACGGCGCGCTGCACTGGCTTGGCTCGAGCCCGGCGCCGGAGGCGTTCGCAGGACGCCTGCTCGCGCTCGAAGGCGATGCGCTGGCCACGCCGGGACGCGCACTGGTGGCGGCATGCGCATGAGCCGGCTTCCCCGTATCGAATGGCGGATGTCCCGCGCGTTGCCCGGGCTGCCCGGCGTCGTGGTGCTCGCGTGCATCGCCATTGCGATCGGCGTGCTGGCTTGGCGGAATGCCGACATTCAGCGACGCCTGGCGCAACACGAACGCCTGCTGGCGAGTGCGATGACGCGACAGCTGGCAAGACCGGTGCTTCGCGAAGCTGCTGGAAGCAAACGCAGCGCGAGCGAACTGCGCCAACTGCGCGCGCAGATCGCGCTGCTCAACCGAGACTGGCTGAACCTTCTGGAAAACATCGTACCCGCCGAAGGGCAGGTGCGCCTGCTGGGCGTCGACGTGGACGCGACAACGGCGGCGGTCCGCGTCACCGGACGCGCGAGCGATCCCGCCATGGCGAACGATTACGCCAAAGGACTGCAGGCACGCGGACGTGGCCTGCATGACGTCCGCCTGCTACTGCTGGAACGCAAGAGCGATGGCGTCCATTTCGAAGTGAGCGCGCAATGGGCCGAGTAGATCCGCGCCGTCTCGTGTGGACGCTCAACCGCGGCTACCTGCGCCATGGAGCAGTGTTCGTGCTGAGCGTTGCGGGCGTTCTGGTTGCCTTCGCGCTGGCCTTGTCGCTGGCGCTAGGCACTTGGCGGTCATACCAGGCCGGACGCGCGCTTGAAGCGCGATTGCAGGAACTGCGCGCGGCGCCGCGCCCGTCCGCCGCGCGGCAGACCAGCGATACCTTGCCGTTGCCCGAAATCTCGGAACGGTTCGACATCAATCGCCGCATCCTCGACGCGCTGTCCGCCGCGGGCCTTGCGCCGCAGCAGATCCGCTTCAAGTTCGAGAACGTGGACGACGCCGGCTTTGTCCGGCAGACCGCCGTATTCACGCTGAAAGCACCGTGGGGCGAGGTCGCGAAGGCCTTGGCTGCGTTGCAGGGGGCGGATCGCTCGCTCTATATCGCCAAGCTGCACCTGGAACGCGAGCAGCCCGGCGACCCGATGGTGACGGCCGAACTGCAGGTCGCCGCGGCGCTTGTCGCGCCGACGAGCGAAGGCGGGGCCGCGCCGTGAGGCGTCATTTCCGGGCCATCGCGTACTCGCTGATCGCCGTCCTGGCGGCGCTTGTGCTATTCGGCGGCGAATCGCCGGCCGACACGACGGTGGCCGCACCAGTGCGCGTGCACGCGAACAAGTCGAACGCGCGCGCCGAACGCGCACCTGAAGGCGAGCTTCCCTCGCTGCGCCAGCGCGGCAGCGAAGCGTTCCCCGTCGCGCTATTCGCCGCCGACGCGATGGTGCCAACCGCGCCAGCGATCGCGCCGCCCGCACCGGCGCCGCCGATAGAGGCCCCGTCGGCGGACCTGAAGGTGCTGGGCTGGATGCAATCCGGCGCGGTGCCGTTCGTGTTCGTGGAATGGAACGGCACCAGCTACACGCTGCGGCAGACGGAGATTGTCGAGGAGCAGTACCGCTTCGACGAGATCGGCGGCGGCTTCGCCAGCTTCACCTATCTGCCGACGGGAGAGTCGCGGCGCTATGCCGTGAGCGATCCGGCGCTAATGGAATGATCGAGGTAAGGATGCACACACGTCACGCGCTTCGTCCTAAGGTAGTGTCGCTGCTGGCGGCTGCCGTGCTGCTGGCCGGCTGCGGCGCGGCGGGGCAGTTCCGCAAGGCCGACCGCCTGTTCAAGGACGGCGATTACGTCGAAGCCGTCGCGCAGTATGAAGCGGCCGCCCTCGCGAGTCCCGACAACGTGCGGTACCGGCAGCAGTACATGTTCAAGAAGCGCCAAGCGCTGGAGACGTTGTTCCGTGACGCTGAACGCGCTCGGCAGCAGGGCGACCTCTCGCGAGCCGAAGGCGCGTACCAGACAGCCTTGCAGATCGAATCGGGCAACAACGCGGCGCAGGAATGGCTCCGCAGACTGGCCGCGATGCGTCGCCACAACGAGGAACTGATCCGCATCGACGAGATGATCGCCGCCGGCGAACTGGATGAGGCCGAGGAACGGGTGCGCGACGTGCTGGCCGAAGCGCCGGATAACCTGCGCGCGCAGAACAGCCTGGATCGCATCCGTGGCGCTGTAGCCAAGAAGAAAGCGAGCGAGGACACGCTGTCCGAACAGTTCCGCAAGCCGGTCACGCTCGAGTTCCGCGACGTGCCGGTCAAGACGGCGTTCGAGGTGCTCTCCAACGCCTCCGGCATCAACTTCGTCTACGACCAGGACATCCGCCCGGACCTGAAGGTGACGGTGTTTCTGCGCAAGACGCCGCTGGACGAGGCGATCCGCATGATCGGCCTTTCCACCAACCTGGAAACCCGGCCACTCAACAACAACTCGGTGATGGTCTTCCCGCGCACGCCGCAGAAGATCAGCGATTACCGCCAGCTCAACATCCGCACGTTCTACCTGGCCAATGCGCAGGCCAAGACGGTGGCCGACACGCTTAAGACGATCCTCAAGAGCGAGAACCTCGTCGTCGACGAAAAGCTCAACATGCTGGTGATGCGCGACAGCCCCGACGCCATCCGGCTGGCCGAACGGCTCGTCGCGCTGCAGGACATCGGTGAGCCGGAAGTCGTGCTCGACGTCGAAGTGCTGGAGATGAAGCGCTCCTCGCTGCTCGACATGGGTATCAGCCTGCCCGACGAGATTGGCTTTTCGGTCGTCGGCCCGGGCCAGACCAACACCGCGCTGCCGATCAGCCAGCTACGCAACCTCAATTCCGATTCGATCTTCGCCACCGTGCCCAATGCGACAGTGAAGCTGCACGACGAGCGCTCGGACGCGAAAATCCTGGCCAATCCGAAGATCCGCGTGAAAAGCCGTGAGAAGGCCAGCATCCTGATCGGCGACAAGGTGCCAGTGATCACCTCGACCTCTACGTCGACCGGCTTCGTGTCGGAAACGGTCAACTATGTCGACGTCGGCCTGAAGCTCGAAGTCGAGCCGGCGGTGTACGCTGGCGACGAGGTCTCGATCAAGGTCGGCCTGGAGGTCAGCAACCTCGTGCGTGAGATCGTCACCAAGTCCGGCACGCTGTCGTACCAGATCGGTACCCGCAACGCACAGACGGTGCTGCGTTTGAAGGACGGCGAAATGCAGATCCTCGCGGGCCTGATCAACCGGGAAGATCGCACGGTCGCCAACGGCTGGCCGGGAATTTCGCGATTCCCGATCCTCAACCGCATCTTCGGTACACAGAAGAACGACTCGCAAAACACGGAGATCGTGTTGTCGATCCGTCCGCGCCTGGTACGCGGCGTTCGCCATGCAGGCCTGGACGAGATGGAGTTCGAGAGCGGCACGGCGACGAACCTGCGCGGCCGCAACGTGGCGGCGCCGACGTCGGCCGGCGAGGGCCAACCCGCTGGCGCGCCCGGCGACACAGCGACAGGCGCCGCACCTGCCGGAATCGCACCCTCCGCCATCAAGCCGGTGCAGCCCGATGCCGCCGTGCCAACGGCGTTGCCCTCGGCGCCGCCGGCGCAGGCTGCACCGTTGCCACCGTCGTCCAACGTGCTTCTGGACTGGTCCGTGCCGGGTGAAGTGCGTGCGGGCGAACAGTTCTCGGCCGTCCTCAACATCAGCGCACTGAAGGCGATCGAGCAGATCCCGGTGCTGGTTGGTTTCGATCCGAAGGTGCTGCAAGTAGTGGGCATCGAGGAAGGCATGTTCATGTCACAGGGCGGTGGTCAGAGCACGCTGACCCAGCAGGTGAACCTGTCCGATGGGAAGATCATTGCCACCGCAACCCGTCAGGGAACGGCGGTCTCGGGGCAGGGCACTCTGCTGCAGATCAACTTCAAGGCGCTGGCGCCGACGGATCGCACCGACGTACGCGTGTTGTCGGCGACGCCGTCGCCAGAACAGGTCGGGCCGGCGCGCACGGCTGCCATCGCCATCAAGGTCCGATGAACCGTTCGCGCATCGCGGGTTTCAGCTTCGTCGAGCTGATGGCCTCGCTGGCCATCATGGCGGTGCTGCTGCTCATCGCGGTGCCGGCGACGCGCATGGCGACGCAGCGCCACAAGGAAGCCGAACTGCGTTCGGCACTCGCGCAGATCCGCGGCGCGATCGACCGCTACAAGAAGGCCGCTGAACAGGGCCGCATCGAGGTCGCCAGCGGCGCCAGCGGATATCCGCCCGATCTGAGGGCCTTGGTGGAAGGCGTCGACGACATCAGCTCGCCCGACCGTCACCGCTTGTACTTCATGCGCCGGCTGCCACGCGACCCCTTCGATACTCGAAGCGAAGTGCCTCCCGAGGAAACCTGGGGCTTGCGCAGCTATGAAAGCCCGCCGGACGATCCGGCCGAGGGCGACGACGTGTTCGACGTCTACAGCCGCTCCGAGGCAGTAGCGCTCAACGGCGTGGCCTACCGGGAGTGGTAGCGATGTCGCGTCCCCGTGGCTTCAGCCTGATCGAATTGCTTGTGGTGATGGCGATCATCGCCGCGCTAGTCACCATCGCTCTGCCGCGCTACCAGGCGACGGTGCAGACGGCCCGGCTGACCGCATTGAAGGAAAACCTGCGCGTGTTGCGAACCAGCCTGGATCGCCACTTCGAGGACAGGGGCACGTACCCGGAGTCGCTGCAGGCGCTGGTGGAAGCGAAATATCTGAAGTCGGTGCCCGTCGACCCGGTCAGCGAAACCGCGCAGTCCTGGATATTGATGAGCGATCCGGATGGCGAAGTGGAAGGCGTCGTCGATGTCCGCAGCGGCGCGCAGGGAATGACGCCCGGCGGCGTGCCCTACGCGGACCTGTGACGATGCGCCGCCACGCTGGTTTCGCGTACCTGTTCCTGCTGTTCCTGCTCGCCGTGTTGGCGATATCCGCGCTGGCGCTGGGCAGCCTGCAACACTACGAGCGCGTGCGTTCAAACGAAGCCGAACTGTTGCGCATCGGCAACGAATTCCGCCGCGCGATCGTCCACTATCGCGACGCAGCGATGCCGCGCACGTATCCGCGCACGCTGGAGGATCTGCTGCTCGACGGGCGCATGGGGCGCATGCAGCGGCACCTGCGCAAGGTTTATGTCGATCCGATGACGGGCAAGCCCGAGTGGGGCCTGGTCGTGGAGCAGGGTGTCATCGTCGGCGTGCATTCGCTTTCCGAACGTGCACCACTGAAGGTCGCCGGGTTCGATCCCGAGGATGCCGATTTCGACAACGCCAAGCGCTACGCCGACTGGGTGTTCAGGGCAAGCCCGGTTCCGCCCGAACGTCGCGCGCCCGGGCAGCCGCCCTCACAGGGCGCTACAGGCGGTTGACTGCACGGGACCGGCGACGCGCTTCTGGTCCTGCCGCAAATGCGCATGGATCAGCGCGACGAGCCGGTCTGGGTCGCCGGTCCAGACCAGCGTTGGGCTGCCTTTGCCGTCCATCGACGATTCTAGGCGCGCGGTCGGTGTTGAGGCAGTGGCGACGAGTATCCTGCGCCCCGTCGCTCCCTTCGCCGCCATGCGAATGCGATGTTCGGCGAGCACCGGCGCGAAGCCATTGTCCAGCGGCACCGCGAGGCTTGCCCGGTCCGACAGTGCCGCTGCGATGTCGGCATCGGACAGTCGGCTCAATGCCACGCGTTCGGGACGCGCCTGCGCCTGCGCCCAAGCGGCAATGCCGCCATCGATGATCTTGAAGTTCCGCAGCCCCTCGTCACGCAGGCGCTTGCAGAGCAGGAACGTGTCGGACCGGAACTTGCCGCCGTCGTAGAGCACGACGTTCTCCGGCCGATCGCGCAGCAGGCGCGAGAGCTCGGCTACCGTCGCATGCTGCGCGCCGGCGAGGTGAAAGGCCAAGTAATCGGCGCGAGATCGCACGTCATAGAGCGCACGACCGGTCCCGATCGCGCGTACATCGACCAGGCAGGTGCGATCCTCTGGTGCGGCAGGCGTGCTTGGCGGCACGACGTGCGCCTGTGTCGCGGCGAGCGGGCAGGTTGCCGTTGCCACTGAAGGCATCGCGAGCAAGATAAGACCGATGGTGCCCAGCGCGGCCAGCGTTGCCGTACACGCTCTGACAAGTCCCTTGATTCGCATGAGATCCCCGGATCCATCCATGCACGCATTCTAACCGTGCGGGCTGATGACCATGGCGAAGTGAGTGGCCAAGTGTGACCGCCGGTGCGTAGCTGCGCGTACAGCGTACCGCGCTGATTCCTTTGAGGTATTCCGTGGTGCCATTGCAATGCTTGTGACTGCCGCGAGGGCAGGAGCGTTGCGCCTTGGCTTGTCCATCCTCGGTCCCTTTTCCTCTCCGGCGGGCCTTATCGGAACCTCCTCTAGGCCCCGGTGACTCGCTCCCAGGGGGAGTCATCTTTCCCCTATTCGCGCCGCAATCGACTCGCCTGACCTGATCTTGCTCTGCCTCGGAACTATGCCGCCAAGGCCCTGAAGACTTGGGCCCAAATTTGCCCAATGCGCACAGAATTTTGTGGATCGGAGGAGATACCAGACCCTACCGCCCAGCTACCGAAACGGCCCAGCGGAATCCGATTCAAGGTGCAAGGAAGTCAGTTAAGGCTAGGGAATCAATGGCTTCAAACGCTAGAAAGCCCCGGAAAGGCAGGCTTTCCGAGGCTTTCAAGGCTGGTGTAAGTGGTGGAGCGGAGGAGGATCGAACTCCCGACCTTCGCATTGCGAACGCGACGCTCTCCCAGCTGAGCTACCGCCCCACGAAGGGCAAATTCTAGCGGGCGAGGCGGCGGCACGCTAGCCCCTGATCCGGCAACGGGCCTCGAAGTCGGCGATCGGCTGCATGGGCCGCCGATTGCTCAGCCCAAAGCAGCGCCGTAGCCGTCAGGACGCCTGCAGCAGCGGGGCCAGTCCCGGCTCGAGCGCGCGGCGTCGCCAGCCGGCGAGCGCTTCGGGGCCACTCGCCCTGGTCCATCAGCACTTCCAGCCAGCGACGCGAGGCGAGCACGCCGTCAGGCAGGCCCAGCTCGGCACTGCGCGCGGCGACGGCGTCCTGCAGCTTCCGAAGGCGCTGCTTGTCACGCTGCTCGGACTGCACGGCGTCGGGCGCGTCTTCCTCGTCGGGCAGCGGTGTGGTCAGCGCCGACCAGAGCGCGTCGGCGAGGCGGCGCGGCGATTTCGGAATCGCATCGAGCGTGCGCTGCAGCCCGGCGCGATCGATCGGCGGCGTACGCGCGAGCGTGACGGCCAGTTCGTTGTCGAGGATCCAGCTGCGCGGGCGATCGTTGTCGCGCGCGTAAACGTCGCGCCAGCGCAGCAGCCGCAACAGGCGCAGCTGCGCGGGCCGATCGAGGAACTGCGCGCTGCGCATCGTCGCGTGCGGCCAGCGCTCGGGCGCTTCGTTCTCGGCGTTCTGCACGGTGCGCGCGGCGTCTTCGGCCAGCCATTCGCGACGATCGAGCTCGCCGAGTTTGCGGTCGAGCTGGTCGTGCATTTCGAACAGGTGGCGCACGTCGTCGGCCGCATATTCCAGTTGCGACGGCGAGAGCGGACGACGCAGCCAGTCCGAACGCGTCTCGCCTTTTGCAAGCGCGATACCGGTGAGCTGTTCGACCAGCTTCTGGTAACCCAGGCCGCCGCCGATGCCCGCCAGCGCTGCCGCAAGCTGCGTGTCGAACAGCGGTTTGGGCACGACCTTGCAGGCGTGCTTGAAGGCGACGAGATCTTCGCTCGGGCTGTGCATGACTTTGACGATCGACTCGTCGGCGAGGATCGGCGTCAACGCCTCCAACATGCCGGGCACGAGCGGATCGATCAGCAGGATGTCCGGTTCGCCGTCCGCATCGCCGATCGCGATCTGCACCAGCGCCAGTTGCGGCCAGTAGGTGCGTTCGCGGATGAATTCGGTGTCCAGGCCGATGCGCGCGGGCTTCGATGCGAAGCGGGCCCGCAATGCGGCGGGGTCGGTGATCCAGGCGACGGGCATGTCAGCGATGCATGGCGAGTGGTCGGCGGTTGCCGGGGCGGGCGACAATAGCCTACTTTCGGGGCTCCCGGCATCGCGGGCCGTGAAGGCCGGGCCCCATTGCTCACCAGCACGATCTGCCCCGGAGGCGAGGAGGACGTTTGCGCGCAGTGCTTTTGGCCGCCTGCATCGCCGCGATGGCAGTGGCGGCAGCATGCTCACGCGATGCGTCCTCGCCGAAGGGCGATGCCGCCGCGGCGCACACGCCCATCGTCACCATCAGCGCCGACCAGGCGGTTTCGCCCGTGCCGCCGTGGCGCGTACCGGCTGTGCAGATCACCGACGAAAATGTCGCCGAACTCAAGGAAAAAGCCGCGCAGGCGCTGTCGCGCGGGCGCCTGTTCGGAACGGCGGAGGACGCCATTCCGCTCTATTACGCGCTGCGCCAGTTCGATCCCGAAGACGCGGCCGCCAACGCGGGTTTCGACCGCTCGCTCAAGCGCCTGGTCGCCAACGGCGACGACGCGCTGAAGCAGCTCGATCGCGATCCGCTATCGCTGCGGCGCGCCCACGAGATCGCCGCTGTCGCGCGCGCCGTCGCGCCGGGCAACGTCGATATCGTCGACTTCCTCGCCCGGCTCGATCGTGCCGACGAAGCACAGGAAGCCAACCGCCTGGGCGAGGACGCGCTAAATGCGGGCCGGCTCGGCGTCGCCGGCGAGCCCGACCAGGCGCTTACGCATTTCCGCGAAGCGCTGGAGTTGCGCCCTGGCGACATGCGCGCCAACCAGGGCATCGCCGCGGTGGAGAGCGCGTTGATCCGCCGCGCCGAGCAGGCGTCGGGTCGCGACGACTACGTCGGCGCCGCGCGTGAACTCGACATCGCCGCGAAAGTGCGCCCACCCGCAACGAGCGTGGAGGACGCGCGCGCGCGCCTGGCGATGCAGCGCATCGTCCGCATCAACGCGCTGCGCGATGCGGGACTTTCAGCGCTCACGCGACAGGGCGGCATCGACGAGGCGCGGCGCCACCTCGCCGTGATGCTGCGCATCGCGCCGGCAGGCGATCCGGCCACGCGCGAGCTTCGCGAGCGCATCGACCTGGCCACGCATTACGGCCTCTTCCGTCCAGGGCAGGTGTTCACCGACGCCATGCAGGGCGCCGTTCGCGGGCCGCAGATGGTGGTCGTTCCCCATGGCGCGTTCCGCATGGGCTCGGAGGAAAACGAGGGCCAGGAATCCGAACGCCCCGCGCGCAACATCCGCTTCGACCGCGGCTTCGCGATGTCGCGGACGGAGATCACGGTCGGCGAGTTCCGCCGCTTCATGCAGGCCACCAAACATCGCGCGCGCGCCAGCCGCCGGGGTTATTCGACCGCCTACGACGAGCGCAGCGGCAACCTCGTACGCCGGGGCAACGTCGACTGGCAGTCGGATTACACCGGCCGCCCCGCGAGCGACGACATGCCGGTGATCCACGTCAGCGCGAAGGACGCGATGGCGTATGCGGAGTGGCTCTCGGCGCAGACGGGCCAGCGCTACCGGCTCCCCAGCGAGGCCGAGTTCGAATACGCGCTGCGCGCCGGCAATCGTGGCCGCTTCCCCTGGGGCGACGGTGCGCCGCCGCCGCGGGCGGGCAACTTCACCGGCGCGCTGGACGTCTCGCCGAGTGGCCGCCGCTGGCGCAATGCGTTCCCCGGTTATGGCGACGGCAACTGGGGCCCGGCGTCCGTGGCAACCTACCGCGCGAACGCCTGGGGGCTGCACGACATGGCCGGCAACGTCAGCGAATGGGTCGCCGACTGCTGGCACGACACGTTCCGCCGCGCGCCGCGAGGCGGCGAGGCCTGGATCAATCCCGGTTGCCGTTCGAGGGTGGTACGGGGCGCCTCGTGGGCCAGCGCGCCGGAAGAACTGCGTTCGGCCTGGCGACAGGGCAGTGACGCCAACAACACGACCGCGCGGATAGGGTTCCGGGTGGTGCGCGACATCTGATCATCGATCCGGTTGCGCGGCGACGACACACTGGCCAGCGATTGAATCAGGAGATGCGGATGAGGACAGACCCCTTCGGCGGTGCGCGGCAGCAGGGCCGGCCCCGGCGCGGCTTCGGCGGGATCCGCTGGTGGATCCTGATCCTGTTCGCCGGATACGCGGCGTGGCAGTGGTTCGGCAATGCCCGCGTGGACCCGTACACGGGCGAGAAGGCCCACTACGGCACGACCGCCGACGAGGAAGTGCAACTGGGGGCGCAGGCGTTCCAGCAGGTGCTGGGCGATGCGAATGCCCAGGGCGCGCTGCTGCCGCCTGACTCGCAGGCGAGCGTGCAGATCCGGCAGATCGCCGAGCGGCTGATCCAACGCGTGCCCGAAGTGACCGCGACCCTCGCCGCGCAGAACCAGCAGCAGACGCCGACGGACCACCAGCAGTTCCAGTGGGACGTCGCAGTGATCCAGTCCGACCAGGCAAACGCGTTCTGCCTGCCCGGCGGAAAGATGGCGGTGTACACCGGGCTGATCCCGATCGCCCAGAATGCCGACGCGATGGCCGTCGTGATGGGGCACGAAATCGCGCACGCGCTGCTGCGACACGGCAGCCAGCGCATGGCGCAGCAGAAGCTGGTGCAGATGGGGCAGATGGCCGCCGGCATGGCCATCGGCGGCATGGACCCGCAACAGCAGCAGGCCGTGATGGCCGCGCTGGGTGCCGGGGCGCAGTACGGCTTCATCCTGCCGTACGGCCGCAACCACGAGACGCAGGCGGACAAGGTCGGACTGATGCTCGCCGCGGCCGCGTGCTACGACCCGCATGCGGCGATCCCGCTATGGGAGCGCATGTCGGAGCTGGGCGGCGGCGAGCGCCCGCCGGAGTTCGCGTCGACGCATCCGGATCCGGCCAATCGCATCCAGGTGCTGCAGTCGTTGATGCCGCAGGCGGAGCAGTTCCGCGCGCAGTTCTGCGGGGCCGGGGCGAAGGCGGCTACGGCGGCGCGGTGAGGGCAGGCGGTTCGAACCGGTTCGCCTTCCGGTTTGCCCGCCATCCGTGCGAGAGCCGGGATTCGGCTGGGGGAGCTGGAAGGAAGATGCCTTGAGCGCCCGCGCATTCAAGGTGGCGGGCGTCAAATGAAGCCGGAGTGGCTGCGGCGGTCAGGCTGAGGGCCTGGGTCCTGGCTTTCGCCGGGATGACGGCTTCGGGCAGGCTTCCCCGAATCCTGAACCCCGAATCCTGAACCCCGAATCCTGAACCCCGAACCCCGAACCCCGAACCCCGAACCCCGAACCCCGAATCGCGAACCCCGAATCGCGAAGGGAGCTAGCGCTTCTGCTCTCCACCCTTCGCCTTGTTCGGCGGCGGGGTGGTGCTCTGGCCGACGTTGCCGGACAGGTTGCGCTGGAACTCGTTCCACATCTGCAGGTTGCGCTCGGTGAGCTGGTTCATCAGCGCCCACGGCGTCTGGCCGAGGATGCCGCCCATCTGGTTGCGGAACTGCTGCTGCTGGTCGAGGAAGACCTGCATCGACCGCTCCAGGTAGCTGCCCATGAAGCCCTGTAGCGAGTCGCCATAGAAGCGGATGATCTGGCTCAGCAGCTGGGTCGACAGGACCGGTTCGCCGTCCTGTTCGTGCTCGGCGATGATCTGCAGCAGCACCTGGCGGGTGAGGTCTTCGCCGCTGCGGGCGTCGCGCACCTCGAATTCCTCGCCGTCGACGATGAGCTGTCGCACGTCCTCGATGGTGATGTAACTCGAAATCTCGGTGTCGTAGAGCCGTCGGTTCGGATACTTCTTGATGACGCGCATCGAGGCCATGGAGCTTCGGCTCTAAATCGTGATGCTTCGCAGCATGGCGCAGCGCGGCGGGGCTTGCAACTGCCGCCGGGCACGGTTGCCGGGCGTCGGTGCGGTGAATGGGGACGGCGCCGTCACGACCGGTAACGCCGGCTGAAACGGGTATCCGTCGGCGCGGACTAGAGCGTCGTCGCCGCGCTCGCGCCGTCACCAGCCCATGTGGTGGCCGCCGTTGATGTCGAGGTTCGAGCCGGTGATCCACGCCGCTTCCTCGGCGACCAGAAATGACACCGCGTACGCGATTTCGTCCGGCGAGCCCAGGCGGCCGGTCGGGATTTCCGCCACGATCTTGGCCCGGACGTCCTCCGGTACCGCCATCACCATGTCCGTGGCGACGTAGCCCGGCGAGACGGTGTTGACCGTGATGCCGAAGCGGGCGTTCTCGCGTGCCAGCGAAATCGTGAAACCGTGCATGCCGGCCTTTGCCGCTGCGTAATTCGCCTGTCCGTACTGGCCCTTCAGGCCGTTGATCGAGCTGATCTGCACGATGCGGCCCCACTTGCGCTCGCGCATGCCCTCGATGACGGGGCGGGTCACGTTGAAGCAGGAATTGAGGTTGGTGCCGATCACCTCGTTCCACTGCATGGGCGTCATGCGGTGGAAGGTGGAGTCGCGCGTGATGCCGGCGTTGTTGACCAGCACCTCGATCGGACCGAGGTCGCGCTCGATGTCGGCCACCAGCGACTGTGCTTCCTCAGGCGATGAAACATCGCCCCGCGCCAGCACCACGTCGACGCCGCGCTCGCGCATCTTCGACTGCCAGGCCAGCGCCCGTCCTTCGTCGCGGTAGTTGGTCGCGACGCGATGGCCCATGGCCGCGAGGCGCTGGACGATCGAACTGCCGATACCGCCGGTACCGCCGGTGACGAGGGCGACGCGAGACTGCATGTGGGATCTCCTGGGCAGGCCCGCACGGCGCGCGGCCTGGATCGATTCTAGAGGCAAGGCTGCGGCCATCGTGCGGGCCGCTCATTACATTTCGTGCGGTCCGGCGTCGTGCCGCGGAATGCGCGTGGGGTTGAACGACGCCACGGCGCGCGCGAGCAGGTCGGCCACGTCGCGCGCGTCGGCCAGCGCATCCGGCGCCTGCCCGAGGCGCGCCCATGCCGCGCGCAGCGTGGCCACCGGCTCGGCCGCATCCACCGGCTGCGCTGCATCGGATTTGGACAGCTTGCGCCCGTCCGGCCCCAGCACCAGCGGCAGGTGCGTGTAACGCGGCGTCGGCAGGCCGAGCGCGCGCTGGAGCAGGATCTGGCGCGGCGTGGAATCCAGCAGGTCGGCACCGCGGACGACGTCGGTGATGCCCTGGTCGGCGTCGTCGACCACGACCGCGAGCTGGTACGCCCAGAAGCCGTCGGCGCGACGGAGCACGAAATCCCCGACCTCGCGCGCCACGTCCTGTTCGATGCGGCCGGCGATCGCGTCGTCGAACGCCACCACGCTGCCATCGTCCACGCGCAGGCGAACCGCGGGATCCGGACGGAGCCGACTCGCGACGCACGCGCGATGCACCCCTGCCACGGTGGCAAGGTCGGTGCGGCTGCAATGGCAGTAAAAGGCGCGACCGTCCTGAAGCAGCCTCTCGAGCGCGGCCTCGTACCGCGTTGAACGCCGGCTCTGCCAGACGATTTCCTCGTCGGATTCGAGCCCGAATGCACGCAGCGTATCGAGCTGCCGACGAGCGGCGCCGGCGACTTCGCGCGGCGGATCAAGATCCTCCACGCGCACCAGCCAGCGGCCGCCGGCGTGGCGCGCCAGCAGCCAGCTGCCGAAGGCGGCGAGCAGGGAGCCGAAATGGAGATCGCCGGTTGGAGAGGGCGCGAAACGGCCGCGGTAGCCCGATGGTGCGATAGGCGCGATCACAAGAGCTCGTCAGGCAAAGGGCTGGTTGCGGATTTCACTTGAATTCAACGGCAGCGTGCCACATTTTTCCTGCATGTCGCGCCCGTGGGGCGCAAAAGGTTCCCATCATGTTCAAGCGTGTATTCCTCTTCCTGGCGACCAACTTCGCGGTCCTGATCCTGCTCAGCATCGTCATGTCGGTGCTCGGCGTGAATCCGCAGCAGTTCTCCGGCCTGCTGGTGATGGCGACGGTGTTCGGCTTCGGCGGTTCGCTGTTCTCGCTGATGATCTCCAAGTGGATGGCCAAGCGCTCCACCGGCGCGCACGTGATCGAACAGCCGCGCAACGAATCCGAGCAGTGGCTGGTCAACACCGTGCGTCGCCAGGCCGAAGCGGCGGGCATCAAGATGCCGGAAGTCGCCATCTACGACGCGCCGGAGATCAACGCCTTCGCCACCGGCCCGAGCCGCAACAACTCGCTGGTCGCCGTCTCCACCGGCCTGCTGCGCGCGATGAACCGCGACGAAGCCGAGGCCGTGCTCGGGCATGAGGTCAGCCACGTCGCCAACGGCGACATGGTGACGATGGCGCTGATCCAGGGCGTGCTGAACACGTTCGTGATCGTGCTGGCGCGCGTCGTCGGCCGCGTCATCGACAGCTATCTCAGCGGCAATCGCGAAGGCGGCCCGGGCCTGGGCTACTTCGCCATCGTATTCGTGCTGGACATGATCTTCGGCCTGTTCGCCAGCATCATCGCGATGTGGTTCTCGCGTCATCGCGAGTTCCGTGCCGATGCCGGCGGTGCGCGCCTGGCCGGACGCGACAAGATGATCGCCGCGCTGCAGCGCCTGTCGATGACCTATGGCGAAAGCACGCTGCCCAAGACGGTGCAGGCGTTCGGCATCAGCGGCGCGGTGGGCCACGGCCTGCGCCGCCTGTTCCTGACCCATCCGCCGCTGGAAGAACGCATCCTCGCGCTGCAGAACGCGCCGATGGAGCAGGTGCGCGGAACGGTCGTGAGCTGATCGCGAAACTGCCGGGTCGATGAAACGAAAAAGCCCGCCGGACGGCGGGCTTTTTACTGCGAGACGTTGCAGATGGATCAGAACTCGTAATCCATCGCCGGCCCCGGCGGCGCGAGGAAGTTGCCCTGCGCGTAGTCGATGCCGGCGCCGAACAGCGCGCTCATGCTGGCCGCGTCCTGCACGAACTCGGCGATGGTGGTCTTGCCCTGTTCGCGCGCCTTTTCGGCGATTTCCTTGAGCCGCGCCTGGTGGGCCGGGTTGCTGCCCAGGTCTTCCATGAAGCTGCGGTCGATCTTGAGCAGGGCGGCGTTGAAGTGCGTCAGCAGCTGGAACGAGTTCAGACCCACGCCGAACTGCTCCAGGCCCACGCGCACGCCGTACTGCGCCACCTGCGCCTGGAATTCCTGCGCCGCGCGCAGGTGCGTGAACACCTTCGATTCGGGCAACTGGAGGACCAGCAGGTTGCCGTCGGCACCGTGCTTGGCGAGCTTCTCCTGGATGAACTGCGCCAGCGTGTTGTCCTGCAGGGAGGCCTGCGTGATCTTCACCAGCACCGTCGTCGGGCGGCCGGCGCGCGAACGCTCGCCGATCACAGAGATCGCCTTGCCGACCACCCATCGGTCGATTTCCCAAAGCAGGCCGTGTTCCTCGGCGATCTGCAGGAAGGCCAGCGGCGGCACGAGTTCGCCGTGTTCGCCCTGCAGGCGCAGGTAGGCCTCGTACATCTCCAGCGGCTCGCCGTGCATGGCGATGAGCGGCTGGTACTCCATGACGAAACGGTCGGCGTCGAGCGCTTCGCGGATGCGTTGCACCCACGCTTCCACGCGCTCTTCCTCGGCGCGATCGGCCGCGCCGGGGTCGAACAGCTCGGTACGGTTTCCGCCCACCCCGCTGGCCGACTGCAGGCATTGGCTCGCCTTGCCGAGGACCGCGGTGATGCTGGCGATCTTCTCGCCGATGAGCACGCCGCCGATGCTGACGGTAGTGCTGACCGAGCGATCCGCAGTTTCCAGCACGTGGTCGGCGAAGGCGACACGCAGCGTCTCGGCGAGGCCGGTGACCCTGCGGTGGTCGGCATTGGGCACGAGTACGGCGAACTGGTGCTCGCCGAATCGCGCCGCGATATGGTCGGCCCCGAGCGCCGTGCGCAGGCGATCTGCCATCGCGGAGACGAGCGCGTCGGCTGCGTCCAGGCCGATGTCCTGCAGCAGGCGGTTGAAGTGGTCCGGTTCGATCAGCAGCAGGCCGTGGTGCGATGCGTTCTGCGCTGCGTCGGCGACGGTGTCTTCCAGCGAGCGCAGGAACGTCGCGCGGTTGAACAGGCCGGTGACCTGGTCGCGCTGGCGCAGCTCCTCGACTTCGCGTGCGAGTTCGGGGTCGACCTCCTGCCGGCGCAGGATCACCTGCAGGCAGTGTTCGCCTTCGTACGTCGCGGGCGTGAATTCCATCACCGCCGGGAAGCCGCTGCCGTCGAGCGCGCGCGCTTCGGTTTCGTGGCGGGGCGGCGCTTCGCCCTTGCTGATCTGCTTGAGCAGCTGCTTGAAACCTTCGACCTTGGACGGGGCGATCAGGTCCAGCAGCGACATGCCTTCGATGTCTTCGAACGACTCGAAGCCGAAGATCTCCAGGTACGCGGGATTGGCGCGGATGTGCATGCCTTCGTGGATGTAGGCGATGGGCTCGCGCGAGGAGTCGATGAGCGCGTCGCAGCGGCGTTCGGTCTCGCGGATCTGCGCTTCCAGGCGGCGCTGCGAACGGCGTGCCTCGAGGTCGGCCCACTCCTGGCGGACCCGCACGTTGACGTGCTCGCCACTGCGGCGAAGCAGGATGCCGCGCGCACCGAGCGTGATCATCTCCATCAGGCGGGAGTCGTCCACGGTGTCCAGCAGCATCAGCACCGGCAGGTCCTTGCCGCTGGCGTCGACCGCCTGCATGACCTTGGTGATCGGGACGAGCGTGGCCTCGCGCGCGGCGAGCACCAGGTCCGGCGTCTGGCTCGCGATGAGCGAGGCCAGTTCGTTCTCGTTTTCCGGTCGCGACGGGCGCACGGCGATACCGCTGTTGCGCAGGCCGCTGACGATGGCCTCGGCTGCCTCGACGCTGTCGTCGACGATCAGCAGGCGCAGCGCCGTGTCTTTACCGAATTGCATTGCGTCACCTCCCCGAACGCAAGTTATGACATGAACGGGAGCGTTCAGTCCATTCACGCAAGTTGGAACTGGGGGATATGACGATTTAGCGACCCGGACGCCTCGAACTTGAGACCGGCGTCGCGCAGGCGCTGTTAACTCGGGCGACGCGGCGCCCCGGGACGCGTCGTCAGAGCGGACGCTTGCCGGTATCGCCGGCGATTTCGCGCACGAGCCTGGGCACCAGGTAGCCGGACACGCGGGCGGCCAGATCGCGGTGCAGGCGTAGCGCGGTGTCGTCGGGAACTTCGAAATGCGCCGCGCCCTGCACGCGGTCGAGCTGGTGCAGGTAGTAGGGCAGCACGCCCGCGGCATGCCCGCGCTCGCTCAACGCAGCCAGGGCATCGACCGAATCGTTGACCCCGCGCAGCAGCACGGCCTGGTTGAGCAGCATCGCGCCGGCGCCGCGAAGGCGGGCGAGCGCCGCGTCGACGTGGGCGTCGAATTCGTTGGCGTGGTTGGCGTGCAGCACGATGGTGACCGGCCAGGGCAGGGAGGCGAGCCAGGCAACGAGTGCATCGTCGACGCGTTCGGGCAGCACGACCGGCAGGCGCGTGTGCACGCGCAGGCGCTTCAGATGCGGGATCGCCGCCAGCGCGTCGGTCAGTTCGGTCAGCTTGGGCGTGGCGAGCGACCACGGGTCGCCACCGGAGAGGATGACTTCGTCGATCGAGGCATCGGCGCCGATCGCGGCCACCGCCTCGCGCCAGCCCGCGGCGGCGGCGGTTTCTTCCGCATAGGGGAAGTGGCGGCGGAAGCAGTAGCGGCAGTGGATGGCGCACGAGCCGGTGGCGATGAGCAGCGCGCGGCCGCGGTATTTCCGGATCACGCCGTGGCCGGCCTTGGCCGCGCCATCGCCGACGGCGTCCAGCGTGAAGCCGGGCATCGGGCGCATCTCGGCATCGAGCGGCAGCACCTGGCGCAGCAGGGGGTCGTGCGGATCGCCGTGGCGCATGCGCGCGACGAACCCGTGCGGCACGCGCAGCGGGAACTGCGCCGCCGCCTCGTCCGACATGCCCAGCCCATCGGCGTCCAGTCCCAGCATCGCCAGCAGTTCGCGCGGGTCGCGCACGGCGTCGCGCCACAGCTGCTGCCAGCGCGGCGAGGCGGCGTGGGAGGGGGCGGGGTGAAGAGGGGCGGGGGCAGCAGGTATCATGGCGGACCGGTTTTCCTTGCGCCGCGGCCATCGGCCGGGCACAACAGCCCGACATTCTAGCCTCCCGCCCACGTCCGGGCGGGGGCGACACCTATTCACCTACGCAGGAGTTCCACTCATGGCCAGCCTGGGCATGAACGACGTCAAGACCGGACAGAAGATCCTGGTCAACAACGACCCGTGCATCATCACCGAAACCGAGTACGTCAAGCCGGGCAAGGGCCAGGCCTTCACGCGCGTGAAGTACCGCAGCATCAAGTCCGGCCGCGTGGTCGAAATGACCATGAAGGCCACCGACAACGTCGAACAGGCCGACGTCGTCGACACCGACATGCAGTACCTCTATTCGGACGGCGAGTACTGGCACTTCATGAACCAGGAGTCGTTCGAGCAGGTGCAGGCCGACAAGGCCGGCATGGGCGGCGCCGAGAAGTGGCTGAAGGGCGAGGAAGAGTGCGTCGTGACGCTGTGGAACGGCACGCCGATCGCCGTGCAGCCGCCGAACTTCGTCGAGCTGAAGATCACCGAGACCGATCCGGGCGTCCGTGGCGACACCTCGGGCGGCGGCGGCAAGCCGGCGACGCTGGAAACCGGCGCCGTGGTCCGCGTGCCGCTGTTCGTCGGCCAGGAAGAAATCATCAAGGTCGACACGCGCTCGGGCGAGTACGTCAGCCGCGTTAAGTGACGATCCGACCCGTGGCCCCTCGCGGCCACGGGTCTGCCAGATCGTCATCCCGGCGAAGGCCGGGATCCAGGCTGTCGCGCGGCCCGAAGGTCCTCTTCCCGCCCGCCGACGCGCTTGCCGCAACATAGGCAAGCGATCCTGGAACGTGCGAGCCGCAACCCGGCTCGCAACACCTCTCCAACCCTTCCCTGCAGGCAGGGGAGGGAGCAGACAAAGCGAGGCCGCATGACCCACGACCGCACCCCCGAAGCCTGCGACCTGTTGATCGAAGCCGGCTGGGTGGTCCCGGTCGTACCGCACGGCGTGGTGCTCGAGGATCACGCCGTGGCCGTGCGCGATGGCGAGATCGTCGCCGTGCTGCCGACCCGCGAGGCACGCGCGCGCTTCGATGCTGCCGAGACCGTGTCGCGTCCCGATGCCGCGCTGATCCCCGGCCTGGTCAACGCGCACACGCACAACCCGATGACGCTGCTGCGCGGCATCGCCGACGACCTGCCGCTGATGGAGTGGCTGCAGGGCCACATCTGGCCGGTGGAAGGCGCGGTGATGGGGCCGGAGTTCATCGAGGACGGCATCGCGCTGGCGATCGCCGAGATGCTCCGCGGCGGCACCACCTGCGCCAACGAGAACTACTTCTTCCCCGACGTGCAGGCCGCCGTCTACAAGCAGCACGGCTTCCGTGCGCGCGTGGGCCTGCCGGTGATCGACTTCCCCACCGCGTGGGCGAAGACGAGCGAGGAATACTTCGAGCGCGCCGGCGAAGTGCACGACCAGTGGCGCGACGATCCGCTGGTCGCCACCACCTTCGCGCCGCATGCGCCGTACACGGTGTCGGACGAGAACTTCGAGCGCATCCGCATGCTGTCGGACCAGCTCGACATCCCCGTGCACCTGCACACGCACGAGACGGCGCATGAAGTGTCCGAATCGCACGCCAAGCTCGGCCAGCGGCCGATTGCGCGGCTGGATCGCCTCGGCCTGATCAACGACCGCCTCATCGCCGTGCACATGACGCAGCTCACCGACGCGGAAATCGCGTTGTGCGCGCAGCGCGGCGTGAGCGTCGTGCATTGCCCCGAATCCAACCTCAAGCTGGCGTCGGGTTTCTGCCCGGTCGGCAAGCTGGTGAAGGCCGGCGTGAACGTCGCCATCGGCACCGACGGCTGCGCGAGCAACAACGACCTGGACATGTTTGGCGAAACGCGCACTGCGGCGCTGCTGGCCAAGGCCGTGGCCGAAGACGCGTCCGCGTTCGATGCCGCGACCGCGCTGCATGCCGCCACGCTTGGCGGCGCGCGCTCGCTCGGTTTCGAGGCGAAGATCGGCTCGATCGAACCGGGCAAGCAGGCCGACCTGGTCTGCGTCGACCTCGGCCAGATCGAAACGCAGCCGTTGCACCACGTCGTCTCGCAGCTGATCTACGCGACCGGCCGCCACCACGTGAGCGATGTGTGGATCGCCGGACGCGCGAAACTGCGCGAACGCATGCTCGTCGACATGGACGCCGCAGCGCTCGTCGCCAACGCACGGCAGTGGCGCGAGCGGATCGCGGCGATCCGGCTGACGTGACGCCAACGACCGCACTGTCCGTCGTTCCCGTGTCCGCGTGAACGACGCACCTGGAGAATTAGTGTGACGACCCAGACTTCCACCGACAGCAACTACACCCAGTCCGAACTCGACAAGTTCGGCGCGCTCGCGCAGCGCTGGTGGGACCCCGAAGGCCCGCAGAAGGCGCTGCACGCGCTCAATCCGGCGCGGCTGGGCTACGTCGCCGCGCGCTCGCCGCTGCGTAGCGCGCGCGTGCTCGACGTCGGCTGCGGCGCGGGCCTGCTCAGCGAAGCGATGGCGCGCGAAGGCGCGCAGGTCACCGCGCTCGATCTCGCGCCGGAACTGGTGAAGGTCGCGCGCCTGCACGGTCTGGAATCGGGCGTGAAGGTCGATTACCGCCTGCAATCGGTCGAGTCGCTCGCCGACGAAATGGCCGGCCAGTTCGATGCGATCACCTGCATGGAGATGCTCGAGCACGTGCCCGATCCGGGTTCGATCATCCGTGCGTGCGCGACGCTTCTGCGCCCGGGCGGAAAGCTGTTCCTGTCGACGTTGAACCGCACGCCGGCGGCGTTTGCGCTGGCCATCGTGGGCGCCGAATACATCGCCCGCCTGCTGCCGCGCGGCACGCATCAGTACCGCGACTTCATCAAGCCGCACGAGCTGGGCGCGTGGCTGCGTGCCTCTGGCCTGGCGCTGGAAGACGTCAGCGGCCTGATGTACGAACCGTGGCGCAACGCGGCGCGCGTCATCTCGCGTACCGACGTGAACTACCTCGCCTGCGCGTCGAAGCCGGACGCCGCCTGATGGCAGCCGACGCGGTGGCATATCCGAAGGCCGTGCTGTTCGACCTCGACGGGACGCTGCTCGACAGCGCGCCCGACATGGTCGCGGCGATCGACGCGATGCGCGCCGCCCGTGGCCAGCCGCCGATGCCGCTGGAACAACTGCGCCCACACGTGTCCAAGGGCGCGCGCGCGATGGTCGCGGCGGCCTTCCCCGACGTTCCCGACGACGAACGCGAGCGCTGGATTCCCGAATTCCTCGACTGTTACCAGCGTGCGCTGGGCCATCACGGCATGCTGTTCGAGGGTGTCGACGCAATGCTCGAAGCGCTGGAAAACGCCGGCTGCACATGGGGCATCGTCACCAACAAGCCGGAGTACCTCGCGCGCCAGCTGATGCCCGTGCTGGGCTGGGAGCAGCGTTGCGCGGTGCTGATCGGCGGCGACTCGCTGAGCGCGCGCAAACCCGATCCGCTGCCGCTGATCGTCGCGGCCGAGCGCATCGGCGTGGCGCCGGAGCAGTGCGTTTACGTCGGCGACGACGAGCGCGACATCATCGCCGCGCGCGCCGCGGGCATGCCGTCGGTGGTCGCGCTGTGGGGGTATCGCCTCGACGAGGACAACCCGATCGCCTGGCAGGGCGACGTCATGATCGACGTGCCGTCGCAGCTCATCGCCGCCGACGCGTGGCCGGGCACGCGATGAGCGACGCCGCACCCTCGCGCGACGAAGCGCTCGACAGCTTCCTCGACAAGTGGCGCGCGCGGTGGCCGGAATGGGCCGTTGCGCAGGCGTTCGTGCCGCCTGAGCAGCGCGAGGTCGCGCTCGCATGGGCCGCCCTGCAGCAGGAACTGACCGAAGCCGCCTGGGGCGGCAGCGATGCGCGACCGGGCGAAGCGAAGCTCGCGTGGTGGATGGAAGAACTGCAGGGCTGGTCACGCGGCATTCGTCGTCACCCGATTGGCCTGGCCTTGCAGAAGCTTCCGGCGCCATGGACCACGCTGGGCGCGGCCATTCCGTCGCTGCGCGAGAGCCGCGAACGTCCGCGCGATCGCGACGAGGCCTTCGCCGCGATCGCGCCGTTCGCCCAGGCGGTGGCGGACATCGAAACGGCGTTGTTCGATGCGACGCCAACAAGCGTCTCGGTCGTGCAGGCCGGGCTGCTGCAGGCGCGGCTCGCACATACGAATGAGGCGGCGGTGCCGATGAGCGTGATCGCCCGGGCAGGCGAGGGCGCTACGACGCACGCCTGGGCCGCCGAGTTGCTCGCGCACTGGCCGCGTGGCGATGCCGGCCGTCCGCGCCGCGTATGGAATGCGCTCGCCCGGCAGCGCCTGCTACGCGGCGATGCCTCCCGGCCGCTGCCGCCCTGGTCGGCGCTGTGGACCGCCTGGCGCGGGGCGCGTGCGTGAACGCCATGTCGGGGCTATCGCCGCGATAGGCGCGGCGACGCCTCGAAACTGACTGTTGCAACGTGTCCGGCCGACCGTCCGGATGCGGCCGCTACAATGGCCCGGCTTGCGCTCCCCTGCGCCAACCATCTCGTCCGCCGTGACCACGACTTCCACCACTCCGCGCCGTCTTCCCGATGTCGCCTTCGACGCCGCCGCCGCGGCGCGACCGCTCGACTGGGTCGGCATGTCCAACATCGCCCTGCCGCTCCGCGTGGCCGGGCCCGATGGCGAGGCGATCACCGTCGCCGCCTCGGTCGACGTCAGTGTCGACCTGAAGGACGCCAACGCCCGCGGCATCCACATGTCGCGCATGTACCTGCAACTGCAGAACGCCTTCGCCAGCGAGACCGTGACGCCCGCCGGCCTGCGCCGCGTGCTGCAGACGCTGGTGGAGACGCAGGGCGGGATTTCCACCTCTGCCCGCCTCGTGCTGCGCTACGAACAACTGCTGCTGCGCCGCGCGCTCGCCAGCGACAACGCCGGGTGGAAGCGCTATCCGGTCGAGATCGACGCCACCCTGCGCGACGGCCACCTGCACCTGGCATTGGCGTTTTCGGTCGAGTACTCCAGCACCTGTCCGGCCTCGGCGGCGCTCTCGCGCCAACTCAACGCCGAACGCTTCGCCGAGGATTTCGCCGCCGCGCGCCCGCTGTCGGCGGCGGTGGTGAGCGAATGGCTCGCGTCCGAGCGCGGCCTTGCCGCGACGCCCCACGCCCAGCGCAGCCGCGCCGACGTGCGCGTCGAACTGCGCCCGGCCTTCGACGAAGTGCCGCTGGCGGCTTTGATCGACGCCCTCGAAACCGCACTCGCCACGCCGGTACAGACGGCCGTCAAGCGCGAGGACGAGCAGGCCTTCGCGCGTCTCAACGCCGAGAACCTGATGTTCTGCGAGGACGCCGCCCGTCGCGTCGCTGCCGTCCTGTCGGCCGATGCGCGCATCGAGCGCTTCGACGCCCAGGTCTCGCATTTCGAAAGCCTCCACGCCCACGACGCCGTGGCACGGGTGACCGGGCAGGGCGCCAGCGCCTGACCTTTCGGGGCACCGCCGGCCCCGGCGGCGCTGCCCTTCGTCGGACGATTCCGCGACCGTCGTCTCATTACGCTATGCTCCCCGACCTTGCTCGGGGACCTAGACGGGTTATGGGGAAACCCTTTCGTCGGTGGTGGCTGGCCATGATGGCCGCGTTCGGCATGCTGGTGGCGACGTCCGCGTCGGCGCAGATCTTCGACGTGTCCCGTCTCGATGACGACCCCGTCCCGCTGGAAGTGCTCTCGGGTCGGCACCAGACCGACTTCGCGAGCGTCGAAGGGCAGGCCATCCACGAGACCTCCCGACGCCCGCGCTGGTGGCGGCTGACCGCCCGGCAAGCCGTCCAGCCCGCCGATTCGCCGAACCTGGTGCTGCGTTTTCCGTATCTCAACCGGGTGGAAGTCTGGCGTCCCGGCGACGCCATTCCCCTGCGGCGGGCACTGGTCGGCGCTGATTCCGACCCCGAGTTCTCCACGCGCGCCCTCGTCATCCCGCTCCCGCAGGGGCTGGCGACCGGCGAATCGATCTACCTCCGTGTGAGCGCGTTGTCGCCGACGGCGATGTCGGTCGATGTCGAACCGCTCGCCGCCGTGCATCGACAGGACCTGCGGCACGTCGCGCTGCGCACCTTCGTGCTGGGCACGCTCGTCGTGCTCGCGCTGCTGGCGGTGGGCTTCTGGGTGGGTATCGGCGAGCGGACGTACGCCTACCTGTCGCTGACGCTCGCCGCACAGGCGTTCTACCTCGCCTCGGTCGGTGGCGAAGTGCGCGCCGTGCCCTGGCTCGCGGAGCTGATCGGCGCCGATCCGCGCGTCGGTCGCATGTTCGGCCTGCTGGGCGTGGTGGCGAGCAACAGCTTCGTCGCGCTCTATCTCAACCTGCCCGAGCGCCACCCACGCTTCATGCGCGTGCTGCACGGCTGCAACGCCGCGCTGCTGGTGTTGCTGCTGGCCAACCTCGGTACCGTCGCGAACTGGCTGCCGTGGGTGGCGAACTCGGTGTTCCTGGTGTCGGCCGTGACCACCTTCGCCGCCAGCGTAGTCGCTGCCTGGGAACGTCAGCGCGAGGCGTACTTCATGGCGCTCTCGTGGGCGCCGATGATCGTGCTCGTGCTGCTTCGACTCGGCGAACTGCTCGGCGGCTGGCGCAATCCCGAGTGGATGGAATACGCGTTCCCGATCGGCCTTGCGATGGGCGGCCTCGTGCTCACCATCGGCCTGACCGACCACATGCACCAGATGCGTCGCGACCGCGATCACGCGAGTCGCCTGGCGACCTACGACGCGCTGACGGGAGCGCTGACGCGTTCGGCGATCAACGAACGACTGGAAGCGCTCGCCGAGGCGGCGCATCGCGGACGCCGGCCGCTGTCGGTGGTGTTCTTCGACATCGATTTCTTCAAGCGCATCAACGACGCGCACGGCCATCGCGTGGGCGATCAGACGCTGCGGATCGTCGCGCTGCGAACGCGCAACCGACTGCGCACGTACGACCTGTTCGGACGTTACGGTGGCGACGAGGTTCTGGTCGTCCTGCCCGACACGCAGCTTCGCGAAGCGCTGTGCGTGGCGGAGAACCTGCGCGCCGCGGTGAACTGCCGGCCGCTGTCCATCGAGAACCGCCTGTTCAACACGACGCTGAGCCTGGGCGTGGCCGAACTGCATTACGGCGAGACGGTCGAGAAACTGCTGGAACGCGCCGACGCGGCGTTGTACGCGAGCAAGGCTGCCGGCCGCGACCGCGTGACCGGCTACACAGCGTCGCGACTGCGCACGACCGCCGCCACGCCGGTGTCGAATACCGCGAACTCGCATGGGACGAGCACGGTGACGTAAGACGCGTCGCCTTGGCGTCGCTGAAGGCGACGTTTTTGCCCGTCATTCCCGCGAAGGCGGGAATCCAAGGACGTCGACTGGCGTGACATCTGGTGCAGAAGCACGAGCGCCCGACCACCGACAGCGTTGTGACGTCGGCACTTTCTGCGTCGCCGATGGGGGAGGGCTAACGAGCGTTTACTGCTTGCGCTCCAGAACCAGCAACGGATCGACACGCACATCGAACCGCGCCGCGATGCACTGCAGTTGCCGCTGAAAAGAACGCGCCGCAGCGCGCCACAGAGGGGAACAACGGGCTTTTACTGCGTGCGCTCCAGAACCAGCAACGGATCGACACGCACATCGAACCGCGCCGCGATGCACTGCAGTTGCCGCTGAAAAGAACGCGCCGCAGCGCGCCATAGAGGTGAACAACGGGCTTTTACTGCGTGCGCTCCAGAACCAGCAACGGATCGACACGCACATCGAACCAGTTCATCCCCCAGTGCAGATGCGGCCCCGTCGCGCGCCCGGTCGCGCCGACTGCGCCGATCACCTGTCCCTGCTGCACGCGATCGCCCACCTTCACGTCGATGCGCGACAGGTGCAGGAAATTTCGAACTCACGCCATGGCCGTGGTCGAGCAGCAGCGTGCCGCCGGTGAGGTACAGATCCGGCGCGGCGAAGGTGACCACGCCCGATGCCGGAGCGAGCACGGGCGTGCCCGTCGGCGCGGCGATGTCCATGCCGGAATGCGGCGATTTCGGCGTGCCGTTGTAGACGCGCTGGTTGCCGAAGCGTCCGCTGATGCGGCCCTTCACCGGCCAGACGAAGGCCTGCGCGAAGTCCGCGCGATCGTCGTCGCGTGCACGCGCGGCGGTGACCTGCGCCTGCTCGCGCTCGATGCGTGCGGCGATTTCCGGCGGCGGCTCGACCGTCTTCGGCGGCACGCCGCGGACGTTCTCGACCGGCCAGTCGCGCGGCGTGACGGCGATGCGCGCGGTCTGCGTGCGGCCGTCGGCAGTGGTGACATCGACGCTGACCGGTCCTGTCTCATCGCGGCCGATGCCGAACACGACCGTGCCGTAGTTCGTCGGACGCAACACGCGCGCGTCGTAACGCACGGTCGCATTGGCCGGCACCTTGCCGAGTACCAGCGAGCCTTGCTGGACGGACGTCGGGAACACCACGCGCGTGTCGACGCTCGCCGCCGCGGTCGCCTGTGCGACGCTCGGTGCGACAGGTGCCACGGGTGCAGCGGAACAACCCGTCGACGCCATCGCCAGCAGCGACAGCGCGACGCCTCGCGCAAACCTCATCGATCGAACGCCAGCCGCTCGCCGCGCGGCTGGCCGACCAGCTGCCGGCCGTCCCATGCGAGTTCGCCGTTGACCCACGTCGAGGCGATGCGCGAACGGAAGGTCGTGCCTTCGAACGGCGACCAGCCGCACTTGGACAGCACGTCCTCGCGCTGCACGGTGAACGACGTGTCGTCGATCAGCACGAGATCGGCCGCATAACCCTCGCGAAGGAAGCCGCGGCCCTTCACGTCGAACAGCTGCGCCGGCGCGTGCGCGAATTTCTGCACGACCTGCGACGTGGTGAGGCGGCCTTCGTGCACCAGTTCGAGCGCGGCGACCAGCGCGTACTGCACCAGCGGCAGGCCGCTGGGCGCACCGGTGTACGGACGCGCCTTTTCTTCCAGCGTGTGCGGCGCGTGGTCGGTCGCGAGCACGTCGATCACGTCCTCGGTCAGTGCCTGGATCAGCGCTTCGCGATCGCTCGCATCCTTGATCGCCGGATTGCACTTGATCAGGTGGCCCAGACGCGCGTAATCAGCGCGGTCGAAGCGCAGGAAATGGATGCAGGTTTCGGCCGTGATGCGCTTGCGGCTGCCGTCGGCGCGGATCATCGGGCCCTTTTCGAACAGCGCCAGTTCGTCGGCCGTGCTGATGTGCAGCACGTGCAGGCGCGTGTCGTGCTTGCGCGCCAGCGAAAGCGCGAGCTGCGTCGACTTCATGCACGCTTCGCGCGAGCGGATGTCGGGATGGCACGCGGGTGGGATGTCGTCGCCGTACTTCGCCTTGTAGCGGGCGAGTTCGGCGTCGATCATCGGCGTGTCTTCGCAATGCGTGATGATCGGCGTGGGCGCGTCGCGGAAGATGCTGTCGAGGATTTCCGGATTGTCGACCAGCATGTTGCCGGTGGAGGCGCCCATGAACACCTTGATGCCCGGCGCGGCGAGCGGATCCAGCGCCTGGATCGCGGCGAGGTTGTCGTTGCTCGCACCCATGTAGAAGCCGTAGTTGCCCCACGCGCGGCCCGCGGCGCGACGGTACTTGTTCTCCAGCGCTTCGGCGTCGAGCGTCGGCGGATTGGTGTTGGGCATGTCCATGAAGGACGTCAGCCCGCCGGCGACCGCGGCGGCCGATTCGGTCGCGATGTCGGCCTTGTATTCCATGCCCGGCTCACGGAAATGAACCTGGTCGTCGATCATCCCCGGCAGCAGGCGACGGCCACCGGCGTCGATCACCGATTCGTTCGCGCGCGCCGACAGGCCTGTGCCGATCTGGGCGATACGTCCGTCCTCGAAGCGCAGGTCGCCGTCGAATTCGCGGCCTTCGTTGACCAGGCGGGCGTTGACGATCAGTGTCGATGGCATGTGGTTTTCCCGGAGGGTGGTTCCGGCACGGGATCGATCCCGCCCGGGTGAAGGGGATGGCAACGCAGGATGCGCCGCAGCGCCAGCCAGCTGCCCTTGAACGCGCCGAAACGGGCGATGGCCTGCATGGCGTATTCCGAGCACGTCGGATGGAAACGGCAGCGCGGGCCAAGCAGCGGACTGATCCAGCGCTTGTAGCCTCGCAGCAGCACGATGAGCAGACGGTCGATCACGGTTCCTTAATGCGGACAGGCATCTGAATATGCGGTTGCCGCAGGTGCCGGGGCAGGGTATAACAGCGCGCTTTCCCGTCACAAGGCTCCAGTTTTCGGTCGATCTCCGGGTCGTCCGACCTTCGCGGAACCAGCACGATCGAGGCTCCGCGGACGGTGTCCGGCACATGCATGCGATGTCATGCTGCGCGGACACGAAGTGGGGCATGCTGTGCTCCACACCGCCTTCGGACCCGTCGTCCGGAGGTCCTCAGGGATCAGAAGGACACGTCGCTCGTGGCAGTGAAAAAAACCGCGAAGAAGGCCGCCAAGGCCGTCAAGAAGACCGTCAAGCCGGCCGCCAAGAAGGCCGCGTCCAGCAAACCCGCAGCGAAGAAGACCGCGGTGAAGAAGCCGGCCGCGAAGAAGGCTGCGCCCGCCAAGAAGCCGGTGGCCAAGAAGGCCGCTCCGGTAAAGAAGACTCCCGCCACCAAGCCTGTCGCCAAGAAGGCTGCGGCGGCGAAGAAGGCACCGGCCAAGCCGGCCGCCAGCACGAAGAAGCCCGTCGTCGCCAAGAAGGCGGCACCGGCGCCCAAGCCGGTCGCCAAGCAGGCTCCGGCGCCCGCCAAGAAGGCCGCTCCCCCGGTGAAGTCCACGCCGGCGAAGGCCGCCCCCCAGGAAGGCAAGCCCACGGCTGCGAAGCCGGAGAGCAAGCCCGTCGTCAAGAAACCCGCAGCAGCGCGCCCGGCCGTCGAATCCCCGACGGCGAAACCGGTCGCCAGCAAGCCAGAAGTCGCAAAGAATCCAGTGACGCAACCCGTATCCAACAAGGCGCCTGCAACCAAAGCGGCGGCCGCAAGCAATCCCGCGACCAAGACCGCTCCGCGCCCGGCCGGCAAGGTGGCCGTGGCCGTCGTCGCAAAGCCGCAGGCTCCCGCGCCGAAAGGCAAGGTCAAAGTCGTGCCGTACCAGACAGATGAGGCCACTGGCCGCCCGATCGTCCCGCAGGGCTACAAGCCCACGGTCGACGAGGAATACATGAACCCGCTCCAGCTCGAGTACTTCCGCCAGCGCCTGCTGGGCTGGCGTACCGACCTGGTCGAGGAATCCAAGCAGACCATCGAGAACCTCAAGGACGAAGTCCGCGACGTCGGTGATGAAGCCGAGCGCGCCACCCGCGAGACCGAAAACTCGCTGGAACTGCGCACCCGCGATCGCTACCGCAAGCTGATCAGCAAGATCGACAGCACGCTCAAGCGCGTGGACTCGGGTGACTACGGTTACTGCGTCGACACGGGCGAGGAAATCGGCCTGGAGCGCCTGGAAGCGCGCCTCACCGCCGAACGCACCATCGACGCGCAGGAGCGCTGGGAGCACCTGCAGAAGCAGATGGGCGACTGATCCACCGCTCCCCGCTTCGATGCGACACGAAAGACCCGGCCTCGCGCCGGGTTTTTCTTTTCCACCTCCGGTTCGAACTGCCGGATCGAAGCGGCGATGCGGCCCGATCCGGTCCATGCGCGAGCATCGCGCGCGATGCATGCTGGCCCCGCCACCACGCAGCCTTCCGGAGCCTGCCATGCCCGAACCCATCGACTTCATGCGTGAGGCCCTCGCGCTGGCGCGTGCGAACGTCGCCGAAGGCGGTCGCCCGTTCGGCGCGGTGCTGGTGCGCGATGGAAAGGTGCTCGCGCGCGCGGCCAATCGGATCCATGCGACGAACGATCCCACCGCGCATGCGGAACTGCTGGCGATTCGAGAAGCCGCACAGCGTTCGGGCTCGCCGCGGCTGGACGACGCCGTCGTCTACGCCAGCGGCCACCCGTGCCCGATGTGCCTGGCCGCGATGCACCTGTGCGGCGTGACGCGCGCGTGCTACGCGTATTCGAACGAGGACGGCGAGCCGTTCGGCCTGTCCACGGCGGCTGTGTATGCGCAGATGGCGTTGCCGCCGGCGCGGCAGACGCTCGCGGTCGAGCCGCTGCGACCGCACGGCGAGGGCGGGCTGTACGAGGCGTGGAGCGCCGCGCGCGGTTAGCGCGCCGACAGCCGCTTGCGCATGAAGATGCGCTCGTGCGTGTCCGGGTATCCGTCGAGCACCGCGAAGCGCTCGTAGCCATGGCGTCGATAGAACGCCTCGGCCTGCCAGTCGAACGTGTCCAGCCGCGCCGAATGCGCGCCGATTTCGATCGCGCGCCGCTCGCAGGCGTGCAGCAGCGCCGCGCCGTGGCCTTGCGATCGGACATCCTCGCGCAGCCACAGCACGTGGATTTCGAGCCAGCCGAGCAGCACTTCGCCGACGATGCCGCCGATCAGCTCGCCGTCGTCGTCCTTCGCCGCCAGATGGATCGGCGTGCTTTCGATCTCGCCGACCGCGGCGCGGTTGAACGCCTGCAGGCCGACGCAGATGCGCTGCGTTTGCACCACGGTGGCATCGGCGATCGTGGACACGCGGATGTCAGTGCAGGTCGCGCAGGTCGAGCCGGCGCAGCTTCGGCGCGAGTTTCGCCGTGGCGCCGACCACCGCCAGCGTCATGCAGCCGCCGAAGATCAGCGACGGCACCAGGCCCATCAGCCGCGCGGCGACGCCCGACTCGAACGCGCCAAGCTCGTTCGACGAACCGATGAAGATGCCGTTGATCGACGACACGCGACCGCGCAGGTGGTCGGGCGTGGCGAGCTGGAGGATCGTCGAGCGCAGCACCACCGACACGCCGTCGCACATGCCCGACAGCATCAGCATCAGCGCCGAGACCCACAGCTCGCGAGACAACGCGAAGCCGATGATGCTCAGCCCGAAACCCGCCACCGCGATGAGCAGGATGCGTCCGGCGTGGCGCTGCAACGGGCGGCGCGCGAGGTACACGCCCATCAGCACCGCGCCGACGGCCGGCGCGGCGCGCAGCAGGCCCAGCGCTTCGGGTCCGTAATGCAGGATTTCGCTGATGAACGCCGGCAGCAGCGCGACCGCGCCGCCGAACAGCACCGAGAACATGTCCAGCGCCTGCGCGCCCAGCACGACCTGCGTCCTGAAGACGAAGTTCAGGCCCTCACCGATGCTCTTGAAGATCGGCGCGCGTTCGGCCGGAAGCGGCGGTTCGGTCACGCGGATCGTGACCACCGCGATCGATGCCGCCGCCGCGAACGCCGCCGCGACCAGGTACGCCGCGCTCTTTCCGCCCCATGCGACCAGCAGGCCGCCAGCCGCGGGTCCGAGCACCAGGCCCGACTGCATCACCACACTGCTCACTCCCGCGCCGCGCACGAACTGCTCGCGTTTGAGCACGCGCGCGAACAGCGACATGTACACCGGCGCCAGGAACGCGCGCACCACGCCGTTCACCGCGATAGCCGCATAGATGGTCAGCGTGCCGAACGACGACGTGCCCGCCGGCAGCACGCCGGACGCGACGCCGGCGAGCGTCAGCGTCGTCAGCAGCAAGCCGAGGCACGCCGCCATGCCGAGCTTGCGGCGGGGCAGGTGATCCACCGCGTAGCCGGCGAACAACGCGAAGCAGAAGTAGGGAATGACTTCGGCCAGGCCGATCAGGCCGAGCGCGAACGCGTCGCGCGTGAGTTCGTAGACGTGCCAGCCGACGGTCACCGCGACGATCTGGTACGACAGCATCGCCAGCAGGCGATATGTCATCAGGCCGGTGAAGCCGCGGTTCCTCAGCAGGTCGCCGATTCCCGGAATGGGGGCGTCGGCGGGTGCGGCTTCGCTCACCGGCGCGGGCTCACAGCGCCTGGCGCGCGCGTTCGCGGATGAAGCCGAGCAGCGCGGCCAGTCCGTTGCTGCGCGTCGGCGACAGGTGCTTCGCCAGGCCGATCTCCGCGATGTAGTCGGCGTTGGTGTCGACGATCTCCTTCGCGCTACGCCCCGAATAGACGCGCAGCGCGAGGTAGATCAGGCCCGATACGATGGCCGAGTCGCTGATCGCGTGGAAGTCGAGGCGGTCCGCATCGCCCTCGGCGACGATCCACACCATCGACTGGCAGCCGTGCAGGCGGTGTTCCTCGGTCTTCCACTCCGGCGGCAGGTCCGGCAGCTTGCGGCCGAGGTCGATCAGGTACTGGTAGCGCTCCGACCAGTCGCCGAAGAAGGCGAACTCATCGCGGATCGCCTGCTGCGCGTCGCGCGCGCTGGCTTCGAGCGGGAAGGGGCTGGTGGGGGCAGCGATGGCGTTCATTGCAGTGGGATTTTACGCGGCGTGCGGCAAGGCACGGTGAGTCGGTCGCCACCCCGGCGGGCCGGGATGGCGACGGTGGATCAGGCGCGCTTCCAGCGCACACCCTGCGGCGTGTCCTCGAGCAGGATGCCTTCGCCGGCGAGCTGGTCGCGGATCGCGTCGGCACGGGCGAAATCGCGCGCCTTCTTCGCGGCGAGGCGCTCGTCGATCAGGGCCTGGATGCGCGCATCGTCGCCTTCCTCTGTGCCGCGCGCGAACCACGCCGCCGGATCCTGCTGCAGCAGGCCGAGTGCGAGGCCGGCACCGAGCAGTTCGGACTTCAGGCGCGCCTTCTCGTCGGCCGATACGGCCTTGCGCGCATCGCCGGCGATGCGGGCGATCTCCGCCATCACCTGCGGCGTGTTGAGGTCGTCGTCCAGCGCGGCTTCGACCGTAGCGGGGATCGCGGGCTCGGCATCGACGTCGGCCAGGTCGCGCAGGGTGCCGTACAGCCGGTCCAGCGTGCGCACACTTTGCTCGATCAGGCCGTCCGACCATTCCAGCGGCTGGCGGTAATGCGCCGACAGCAGCGAGAAGCGCAGCGCCTCCGGCGGGTACTGCTGCACCAGATCGTGCACGCGCTGGATGTTGCCGACCGACTTGGCCATCTTGGCGCCGCCGAAATTCAGCATGCCGTTGTGCAGCCAGTAGCGGGCGAAGATCCTGCCGCCGTGCGCGCACTCGCTCTGCGCGATCTCGTTCTCGTGGTGCGGGAACTGCAGGTCGACGCCGCCGGCGTGGATGTCGATGGTTTCGCCCAGGTGCGCGGCGGCCATCGCCGAGCATTCGATGTGCCAGCCCGGACGGCCGCGACCCCAAGGGGATTCCCAGCCGGGGAGGTCGTCGGTCGAAGGCTTCCACAGCACGAAATCGCCCGCGTCGCGCTTGTACGGCGCCACGTCGATGCGCGCGCCGGCAAGCAGTTCCTCCGGATCGCGGCGCGACAGCTTGCCGTAGCCGGCGAAGGTGCCGACGGCGAACAGCACGTGGCCTTCGGCCTCGTAGGCGTGGCCGGCGTCGATCAGGCGCTGGATCATCTCGATGATCTGCGGCACATGCGCCGTCGCTTCGGGCTGGATGTTCTGCGGCTTCACGCCCAGCGCGGCCATGTCGTCCAGGTACGCGGCGGTGAAGCGGGCGGTGATCTCGCCGATCGGCACGCCGCGCTCACGGGCGGCATTGTTGATCTTGTCGTCGATGTCGGTGATGTTGCGGGCGTAGTCGAGGCTGCCGTAACGGCGACGCAGGACGTCGGCCAGCACGCCGAATACCACCGGCCCGCGGGCATTGCCGACGTGGACGAAGTTGTAGACCGTCGGCCCGCACAGGTACATCGTCGGGCGGTCGGGATTCAGGGGCGCGAACGGCTCGACCCGTCGCGTCAGGCTGTTGAAAAGGTGCAGGCTCATGGGGTTACCGCCGGAAGTGCCGGCCATTCTAGCGGCAGCACCGGGCGCCGCGTCCCGACCCCTCGGGCCGCCGCATGCCGGCAAGCTAAAGGCGAGGTTCAGACCTACGGCGCCGTATCCGCTTACACTTTCTGAACATTTCCCTACCTTGCGAGCGTGATGGCCCGTCCAGTTCCGTCCCTGCCGGCGAAAGCAGCCCCGATGTCCGGGCGCGTCGCCGCGATGGCCGTGGCGGTCCTCTGGGCCGCGGCGGCGCAGGCGCAACAGCAGGCTCCGACGCAGACCACGGTCATCCAGGCGGAGAACGTCCGCTTCGACTACGCGCAGGTGCTGCGCGTGACGCCGGTCTACCAGACGCTGAAGGCCAGCTCGGTCGAGGAACAGTGCGAGGAGGCCAAGGGCGATTCCAAGCTGTCGCGTGCCCTGGGCGCGGTGAAGGAAGCGCTGGGTCGCGAGGAGAAGCAGGACAAGCCCGCCGCCACGCCCGACTGCAAGCCGGTCACCGTCGAACGCGAGTTCCGCCGGCCCATCGCCTACGACGTGGACTACACCTACAAGGGCGCCAAGTACCGCTCGCGCCTGGCAGACGACCCGGGCAACCGGCTGCGGATCCGAGTTTCCGTGACGCCGGTCGTGCAGCCGCCGCGGAGTCGCTGACCTTCCGGGTCACAAATCGGTTGCGCCCGCCCCGGTCGCATGCGAGCATTCGCCCCCTCATGAACGCCCTTTACGCCGACGCCGACGTGCTCACCTCCGCCTGGATGGCGGCGGGGATGACCTCGCGCGCGCGCCGACCGTACACCCGCCAATCCGCTGGGTAGACGGTCGCACGCGCCATTCGCAACAGGCGAAGTGACACACGAAAAGCCCAGCCTACGCGCTGGGCTTTTTGCTTTTCGGCCCAGCGAACCTCCTTCGAGATCTTCTTCACGGGAACGCAGTCGATGACCCCCAAGCACTTCCTCAACACCCAGGACTGGTCGCGCGACGGCCTCGACGCACTGCTCGCGCAGGCGGCGGAGTTCAAGCGCAGCAAGCTGGGCGACCAGCTGAAGGGCAAGTCGATCGCCCTGGTGTTCTTCAATCCGTCGATGCGCACGCGCACCAGCTTCGAACTGGGCGCCTTCCAGCTCGGCGGCCATGCCGTGGTGCTGCAGCCGGGCAAGGACGCGTGGCCGATCGAGTTCAACCTCGGCACCGTCATGGACGGCGACACCGAAGAGCACATCGCCGAAGTCGCGCGGGTGCTGGGCCGTTACGTCGACCTGATCGGCGTGCGCGCGTTCCCGAAGTTCGTCGACTGGCAGTACGACCGCCAGGACATCGTGCTCAACAGCTTCGCGAAGTACTCGCCGGTGCCGGTGATCAACATGGAGACGATCACGCATCCCTGCCAGGAGCTCGCGCACATCCTCGCGCTGCAGGAGCACTTCGGCACGTCCGACCTGCGCGGCAAGAAGTACGTGCTCACCTGGACCTATCACCCCAAGCCGCTCAACACCGCGGTGGCGAACTCCGCGCTGACGATCGCCACGCGCATGGGCATGGACGTCACGCTCCTGTGCCCGACGCCGCAGTACGTGCTCGATGAGCGCTACATCGGCTGGGCCGAACAGAACGTCGCCGAAAGCGGCGGTTCGTTCCGCGTGAGCCACGACATCGAAAGCGCATACCGCGGTGCCGACGTCGTCTACGCCAAGAGCTGGGGCGCGCTGCCGTTCTTCGGCAACTGGGAGCCGGAAAAGCCCATCCGCGACCAGTACAAGCACTTCATCGTCGACGAGCAGAAGATGGCGCTGACCAACAACGGCGTCTTCAGCCACTGCCTGCCGCTGCGCCGCAACGTGAAGGCCACCGACGCGGTGATGGATTCGCCGCAGTGCATCGCCATAGACGAAGCCGAAAACCGCCTGCACGTGCAGAAGGCCATCATGGCCGCGCTCGCCCGCAACTGATTCGAAGAACCCCACAGAGATCCCCACATGAGCAAAGACATCGTCCTCGCCTTCTCCGGCGGCCTCGACACCAGCTTCTGCGTTCCCTACCTGAAGGAGCGCGGCTGGAACGTGCACACCGTGTTCGCCGACACCGGCGGCGTGGATGCGGAGGAACGCGCCTTCATCGAACAGCGCGCCGCCGAGCTGGGCGTCGCCTCGCACGTCACCGTCGATGGCGGTCCGGCTATCTGGGAAGGCTTCGTCAAGCCGTTCGTGTGGGCGGGCGAGGGCTACCAGTCGCAGTACCCGCTGCTGGTGTCGGATCGCTACCTCATCGTCGATGCCGCGCTGAAGCGTTGCGACGAACTGGGCACGAAGGCCATCGCGCACGGCTGCACCGGCATGGGCAACGACCAGGTGCGTTTCGACCTGGCCGTGAAGGCGCTGGGCGATTACGAGATCGTGGCGCCGATCCGCGAGATCCAGAAGGAACACACCGAAGTCCGCGCCTACGAGCAGAAGTACCTGGAAGACCGCGGCTTCGGCGTGCGCGCCAAGCAGAAGGCGTACACGATCAACGAAAACCTGCTCGGCCTGACGATGTCCGGCGGCGAGATCGACCGCTGGCAGGCGCCGGGCGAAGGCGCCGTGGGCTGGTGCAAGCCGCGTAGCGAGTGGCCGGCGCAGGCGCTGCGCGTGAAGATCGGCTTCGTCAACGGCGAAGCGGTGACGCTCGACGGCGAGAAGATCGAAGGCCACACCATGCTGGCCAGGCTCAACGGCCTGTTCGCGCAGTACGGCGTGGGCCGCGGCCTCTACACCGGCGACACGACGATCGGCCTGAAGGGCCGCATCATCTTCGAAGCACCGGGCCTGACCGCGCTGCTCGCCGCGCATCGCGCGCTGGAGGAAGCCGTGCTGAGCAAGCAGCAGAACCGCTTCAAGCCCGAGGTCGCGCGCAAGTGGGTGGAGCTGGTGTACGAAGGCTTCTTCCACGACCCGCTGAAGACCGACCTCGAAGCGTTCCTGCAGTCGAGCCAGTCCACCGTGAACGGCGAAGTCACGCTGGAAACCAACGGCGGCACCGTGACGGCGGTGGCCATCGAGTCGAAGCACATCCTCAACGCCAAGGGCGCGACCTACGCGCAGGCGGCCGACTGGGGCGTGGCCGAGGCCGAAGGCTTCATCAAGCTGTTCGGCATGAGCAGCACGCTGTGGGCCGAGGTCAACCGGAAGGGTTGAGAAGCGGGCAACTGCAGAAGTGAGAAGTGAGCGAAGCGATGCTCACTCCTCACTACTCTCCACTCACTCCGGCGTAAACGACATGCTCGACCAGACCCTCCAACACCTCGAAGCGCTGGTGTCCTTCGATACCCGCAATCCGCCGCGCGACATCGGCACCGGCGGCATCTTCGACTACCTGCGCGGGAAGCTGCACGGCTTCCGCATCGACGTGATCGACCACGGTGCCGGTGCCGTGTCGATGCTCGCCGTGCGCGGCAATCCGACACGCCTGTTCAACGTGCACCTGGACACGGTGCCGTCGTCGGAAGCGTGGAGTGCCGATCCGCACGTGTTGCGCGTTACCGGCGATCGCGCGATCGGCCTGGGCGCATGCGACATCAAAGGCGCGGCCGCGGGACTGGTCACCGCCGCGTCGCGCACGACCGGCGATGCCGCGTTCCTGTTCTCCACCGACGAGGAGGCCAACGACGCGCGCTGCATCGCGGCGTTCCTCGCCAGCGGCCATTCGTTCCAGGACGTCATCGTCGCCGAGCCGACGAAGTGCGAAGCCGTGCTCGCGCATCGCGGCATCAGCTCGGTGCTGATGCGCTTTCGCGGCGTCGCCGGCCATGCGTCGGGGGCGAACGCGATGCAGGCGAGCGCGCTGCACCAGGCGATCCGCTGGGGCGGCCATGCGCTGGATTTCGTCGAAAGCCAGGCGCACCAGCGTTTCGGTGGCCTGACCGGCCTGCGCTTCAACATCGGCCGGGTGGAAGGCGGTATCAAGGCGAACATGATCGCGCCGAGTGCCGAGCTGCGCTTCGGTTTCCGTCCGCTGCCGTCGATGTCGATCGACGCGCTGCACGAACGCTTCGGCACGCTGGTCGAAGCCGGCGCCGTGGAGCGCTACGAGGAAACCTTCCGCGGTCCGTCGCTGCCGTCGGGCGATGTCGCCGATGCGGAGAACCGCCGCCTCGAAGCACGCGACCTCGCCGACGCCCTCGGCCTGCCGATCGGCAACGCGGTGGACTTCTGGACCGAAGCCTCGCTGTTCTCCGCAGCCGGACTCACCGCGATCGTCTACGGCCCCGGCGACATCGCGCAGGCGCACACCGCCGACGAATGGGTCGCGCTGGAGCAGTTGCAGCGCTACACCGAATCGGTAACCCGCATCCTAGAAACTGCATGACGACGCCCTGAGCCCCCGCTTTTTGGAGCCCCCTTGAGTCAAGGGGGCGGCCTCGCCGTGAAGCGGCGCGGCGGGGATGTGGCGCTAGACCCTGAGGGTGTCGCGACGCGACGCCCGTCGGCCCGAAGACCTTGCAAGAACAACACCTGATCCACTCAAAGATGAACGACACCCGCGACATCCAGACGAGACAAACCATCGTGCGCCTGCTTTCGAGCATGGCCAGCGCGAAGGAGATCTCGCAGTACCTCAAGCGCTTCTCGCAGCTGGACGCCAAGCGCTTTGCCGTGGTGAAGGTCGGCGGCGCGGTGCTGCGCGACGATCTCGAAGCACTGACATCCTCGCTCGCGTTCCTGCAGGACGTGGGCCTAACGCCCATCGTCATCCACGGCGCCGGTCCGCAGCTCGATGAAGAGCTGTCGGCCGCCGGCATCGTGAAGCAGACGGTGAACGGCCTTCGCGTCACCTCGCCCGAAGCGCTCGCCATCGTGCGTCGCGTGTTCCAGTCGCAGAACCTGAAACTGGTCGAAGCGCTGCAGGCCTTCGACGCGCGCGCGACGTCGATTGTGTCGGGCGTGTTCGAAGCCGATTACCTGGATCGCGACACGTACGGCCTTGTCGGTGAAGTGAAGCGCGTGAACCTTGCGCCGATCGAAGCCAGCCTGCGCGCCGGTTCCATCCCGGTCATCGCGAGCCTGGGCGAAACCGCCTCCGGCCAGATCCTCAACGTCAATGCCGACTTCGCCGCCAATGAACTGGTACAGAAGCTGCAGCCGTACAAGATCGTGTTCCTCACCGGCACCGGCGGCCTGCTCGATGACAGCGGCAAGGTGATCGACTCGATCAATCTGTCGACCGAGTACGACCACCTCATGTCGCAGCCGTGGATCAACGGCGGCATGCGCGTGAAGATCGAACAGATCAAGGACCTGCTGGACAAGCTGCCGCTGACCTCGTCGGTGTCGATCACCAAGCCGTCGGAGCTGGCGAAGGAACTGTTCACGCACAAGGGTTCGGGCACGCTCGTGCGCCGCGGCGAGCGCGTGCTGCAGGTGTCGCAGTGGAGCGAACTCGATCTGGAACGCCTGCGCGAGCTCATCGAATCGGCGTTCGGCCGCCGCCTGCTGCCCGATTATTTCGAGCGCACGACGCTGCATCGCGCCTACGTCAGCGAGAACTATCGCGCCGCGGTGATCCTCACGAGCGAGGATGCCGGCATCTACCTCGACAAGTTCGCCGTGCTCGACGAAGCGCAGGGCGAAGGTCTCGGTCGCGCGGTGTGGCAGGTGATGCGCGAGCAGAATCCGCGCCTGTTCTGGCGCTCGCGCCACGGCAACCCGGTCAACCCGTTCTACTACGCCGAATCCGATGGCTGCCTGAAACAGGAGAAGTGGAAGGTGTTCTGGTACGGCATGGACAGCTTCGACGAGATCGCGCGCTGCGTCGCGCACAGCGGCGGGCGCACTGCGACGCTGAAGGACTGAGGACGCGATGAGCGCACACGTCGACCCCTGGACCCGCGTGCCGAGCCTTCGCGGCCAGCACGTCGTGCTCGAACCGCTGCGTGCCGACCACGCCGCCGGCCTGCGCCTTGCGCTCGGCGACGGCGAACTGTCGCGCCTGTGGTTCACCAACGTGCCGGCGCCGAACGATGTCGACGGCTACATCGCCGCCGCGCTGGAGATGCAGGCGCAGGGCAAGGCGCTCGTGTTCGCGGTGCACGATGCGAACGGCGAGATCGTCGGCTGCACGCGCTTCTACGACCTCGATCCGGCCGTGCCGCGCGTGCAGATCGGCTACACGTTCTACGCACCGCGCGTGCAGCGCACCGGGCTGAACACCGAAGCGAAGCTGCTGCTGCTCGCGCATGCGTTCGAAACGATGGGCTGCGCGTGCGTGGGCTTCGAAACCAGCTGGTTCAACCACGCGTCCCGCACCGCGATCGCGCGGCTGGGCGCGAAGCAGGACGGCGTGCTTCGCAGCCATCGTCGTCACGCCGACGGCAGCGTGCGCGACACGGTGGCGTTTTCCATCATCGAATCCGAATGGCCGGCCGTGAAGCGCAATCTCCGGCACCGGCTTGAACAACACGAACAAGGGAGCGACCGGACGTGAGCAAGTCCGTTGGCATCGTAGGCGCGCGCGGTTACGTGGGCGCCGAACTCATCCGGCTCATCGCCGGTCATCCGGATCTCGAACTCGCGTTCGTGTCCTCGCGCGAACTGGTCGGGCAGCGTGTTGCCGATCAGTTCGAAGGCGTGGAAGGCATCGATCCCGAACTGCGCTATGTCGCGCCGTCGAACGAGGAACTGCCGGGCCTGGGCGCGGACGCGGTCGTGCTCGCGCTGCCGAACGGCAAGGCCGCCGCGTGCGTCGCCGCGTTCGACAACGCGGGCATGGATCCGGTCATCGTCGATCTTTCCGCCGATTACCGCTTCGACGACACCTGGTACTACGGCCTGCCCGAACTCACGCGCCGCAAGTACGCGGGACAACGCCGCATCAGCAATCCCGGCTGCTATGCCACGGCGATGCAGCTGGCGGTCGCGCCGATGCTCGATGTGCTGGCGGGTCCGGTGCAGTGCTTCGGCGTGTCGGGCTATTCGGGCGCGGGTACGTCGCCGTCGGACAAGAACGATCCGGAAAAACTGCGCGACAACCTGATGCCGTACGCGCTGACCAATCACATTCATGAGCGTGAAGTGACGCGCCAGCTCGGTCACGAAGTACAGTTCCTGCCGCACGTCGCACCGCATTTCCGCGGGCTGACCATCACCGCCAACCTGCCACTGTCGACCGCGTTCGAACGCGACGCCGTCGTGTCGCGCTATCGCGAACGCTACGCCGACGAGCCGATGGTCGACGTGCTCGACGAAGCGCCGTGGGTCAGCCGCATCGCCGGCCAGCATCACGTCGAGCTGGGCGGTTTCACGCTGTCGCCCGATGGCCACCGCCTGGTCGTCGTCGCCACCGAGGACAACCTGCTCAAGGGCGCGGCGACGCAGGCGTTGCAGAACCTCAACCTCGCGTTCGGGTTGGACGAGAACCGCGGCGTCCCGCAGGTTCGCCACGCGGGTTAGTCTGGCGTCGTTCGCATGCGCGGGCGACAGGGAAGCATCACGTAATACCGAGGCCGTCATGTCCGATCTGTTGTGGCAAAAACCCGGCGTCAAGGTCGACGCGCGCATCCAGAAGTTCCTCGCCGGCGAGGACGTGATCCTCGATCGCGAGTTCTTCGTGTTCGACATCGAGGCCAGCCGCGCGCATGCGCAGGGCCTGCAGCAGATCGGCATCCTCGCCGCCGACGAACTCGCCGGGCTGGAGCGCGAGCTTTCCCTCCTCGCCGACGATTTCAATGCGGGCCGCTTCGTCCTCGATGATCAGTACGAAGACGGACATTCGGCGATCGAGGCGCGCCTGGTCGAACGCCTCGGCGATGCCGGCAAGAAGATCCACACCGGCCGCAGCCGCAACGACCAGATCCTCGTCGCCACGCGTCTGTGGCTGAAGGATCGCCTGTCGCGCCTGCTCGCCACGTGCCGCGAGAGCGCGCAGGTCGCGCTCGCCCGCGCGGAGGCCGAGCAGGCCGTGCCACTGCCGGGCTACACGCACCTGCAGCGCGCCGTCGTGTCCTCGCTGGGCATGTGGTGGGCGGCGTGGGCCGAGGGGTTCGTCGACGACGCGCAGCGCGCCGCGGACACGCTCGCATGGGTGGATGCCAATCCGCTCGGCAGCGCTGCCGGTTACGGGGTGAACCTGCCGCTGGCACGCGACCACACCACGCAGGCGCTCGGCTTCGGCCGCATGCAGGTGTCGGCCGCGTATGCGCAGCTTTCGCGCGGCAAGTTCGAGATGGCCGCGATCGAAGCGCTGACCTCCGCGCTGCTCGACCTGCGCCGCCTCGCGTGGGACCTGAGCCTGTTCACCAGCGCCGAATTCGGTTTCGTCGCGTTGCCGTCGCAGTACACGACGGGCAGTTCGATCATGCCGAACAAGCGCAATCCCGACGTCATCGAACTGATGCGCGCCAGCTACTCCGCGGCCGCGGCCGCGCGCACGGAGATCGAACAGCTCCTCTCGCTGCCGTCGGGCTACCACCGTGACCTGCAGTTTTCGAAGGGAGCGATCTTCCACGCGTTCGGCCGCGGGCTCGACGCGCTCGAACTGCTGCCGGACCTGCTGCGCAACCTGGAATGGAAGACCGAGCGCATGCGCGAGGCGCTGGATCCGTCGATGTACGCGACCGATCTGGCCGTCGACATGGCGCGCGAGGGGTTGCCGTTCCGCGAGGCCTACCGGCTTGCCGCCGATCCGGCGCGCTGGGCCGAAGGCGATCCGGACGCGAGCCTGCGTGCACGCGTTTCGCCAGGTGCGTCGGGTGAGCTGCGGCTCGATGCGTTGAAGGAAAGACTGGCTCGTTTGGCGGAGTAACTTCCGGCACATCCTCCCGCGCGCGGGGCGCGGGCAGGCTGGTTCCAATGCAGTGGCAGTCGCGGTTCCGCATCACACGGTACGTCCATGATGAAGGGGAGCTCCATGCGCCGTTGGTTCTTCGCACTGTTCGCGTTCGCGCCGGCCGTCGTGGCGGCGCATGAGATTCCCGCGCCGGCGGCCATCGATGCCGAAGTCGCGCGCGTCATGCGCGACACCGGATCGAAGGGCCTCGCCATCGCCGTCATCGACGATGGCAAGCCGGTGCACGTCGCTGCGCACGGCGTGCGCAACGCGGCAGGCGACCCGCTGCAGGTCGACACGATCATGTACGGCGCATCGCTGACCAAGGCGGTGTTCGCCTACACCGTGATGCGGCAGGTCGATGCCGGCCGCTTCACGCTCGACACGTCGCTCGCCGACATGCTGCCCAGGCCGCTGCCGTCCTATGCATCGGCGGACATCACGAACCGTTTCGCCGACTGGACCGCACTGGACGAGCGCTGGCGCAAGCTGACGCCGCGCATCGTGCTGACGCATTCCACCGGCTTCGCGAACTTCGGTTTCCTTGAGCCGGACGAGAAGCTGCATTTCCACTTCGATCCCGGTTCGCGCTACGCGTACTCCGGCGATGGGCTGAATACGCTCCAGTTCGCGATGGAAATCGGCAAAGGCATCGACGTCGGGACGGAAAGCGCGCGCATCTTCAACGAACTCGGCATGACGAGCACGAGCTTGATCTGGCGCGACGACTTCGCCGGCAACCTCGCCGATGGCTGGGACGAGCAGGGCAAGGTCGAGCCGCACGACGAACGCTCCAAGGTGCGGGCCGCCGGCTCGATGGACACGACCATCGCGGATTTGGCGAAGTTTGCCGCGGCATTCGTGCGCGGCGATGGCCTCAAGCCGAGCAGCCGCGCCGAAATGGTGAAGCCGCAACTGGCGATCACCACGCGTTCGCAGTTCCCGACGTTGCAACCGGAGCTTCCGCCGGAACAGCGCCGGAAGGATCTCGCGGCGGGCATTGGCGTGGTCGTATTCGAGGGCCCGCAGGGTCGCGGCTTCTTCAAGGGTGGGCACAACGACACCACCGGCAACACATGGGTCTGCGTAGAGCAACGCAAGCGCTGCGTGGCGATCCTGTCGAACGACGTGCGCAGCGAGGCGGGTTTCCCGCAGCTCGTGCGCTTCGTGCTGGGCGAGACGGGCGTGCCGTTCGACTGGGAATACGGCACGCAATGAACGGCTCCGATTTCACCGCGCAACCGCTGCCGCCGTGGCGACGGGCCGTGCTGAAGGTCGGCAGCAGCCTGCTGTCGGGCGAAGACGGCCTGGATCCGCGCCATGCGGGCGCCCTCGCGCGCTTCATCGAACATGCGCGGACGCAGCAGCGGGAGATCGTGCTCGTGTCGTCCGGCGCGGTCGCGGCGGGACGGCATCGCATCGCTGCGGGCGGCGAGAACCTCGTGCTGCGTCAGGCATTGGCGTCGCTCGGGCAGGCCGCGCTCGTGACGTTCTGGCAGCAGCTGGTCGATCGTCCCGTCGCGCAGGTGCTGCTCACGCACGATGACCTGCGCAACCGGCGGCGCTACCTCAACGCGCGCGCGACGCTGCGCGAACTGCTGCGCCTGGGCGCGCTGCCGGTGATCAACGAGAACGACACGGTCGCCGTCGACGAACTCAAGCTCGGCGACAACGACAACCTTGCCGCGGCCGTGGCGTCGCTGGTGGATGCGGACCTGCTGTTGATCGCCACCGACATCGGCGGCCTGTACAGCGCGCATCCGCGCGACCCGGCGGCGCAAGCGATCATGCGCGTGGAGACCATCACGCCGGAGCTGCTGCAGGCCGCAAGCGGCGGCGCCGGCACGCTCGGCACAGGCGGCATGCGCACGAAACTCGATGCCGCCGCCAAGGCAGGCGCGGCCGGTATCGCGACCGCGCTGTTCTGCGGCCGTGATGCGGATGTCGTTCGGGCGCTTCACGACGACGTGCTGCACGGCACGCTGGTGCTCGCGCAGGGCGACCGCCTCCGCGCCCGCAAGCAATGGCTGCGGCATGCGCCATCATCCGGCCGCCTGCACGTGGACGCGGGCGCGTTCGCCGCGTTGCACCGTCAAGGCGCGTCGCTGCTGCCGGGCGGAGTGGTGTCGGCCAAAGGGGAGTTCCGCCGCGGCGACGTGGTCGAGATAGGCGTCGAACACGAACCCGCCTTCGCGCGCGGCCTGGCCCAGTACGGCGCCAACGAAGTCCGTCGCATCGCGCGCCGGCACAGCAACGAGATCGAAGCGATCCTCGGATTCCGCTACGGCGAATCGGTGGTGCATCGCGACGACCTGGTGCTGATCGACGCGACGTCGCACAAGGAAACCAGCACGTGAGTGGATACGTCCGCCATCTCGCCGAACGCGCGCGCGAGGCCGCGTCGGTCATCGCGCGGCTCGACGGTGACGCGCGCCGTCGCCTGATCGAACGCATGGCCGATGCGCTTTCGGAGCGTCGCGCCGAGGTGATGGCCGCGAATGCCGAAGACATGGAACGCGGGCGCGCGAACGGGCTCGGCGATGCGGTGCTCGACCGCCTCAAGCTCGACGACACGCGCATCGATTCGATGGCACAGGGCCTGCGCGAAGTCGCGGCGCAGGCCGATCCGCTCGGTGTCGTCACGCGGCGCGACGTACGTCCGAATGGCGTGGTCATCGAACGCCAGCGCATTCCGCTGGGCCTGATCGCCATGATCTACGAGGCACGTCCGAACGTGACCGCCGATGCCGCGGCGCTGTGCCTCAAGGCCGGCAATGCGGTGCTGCTGCGCGGCGGTTCGGAGGCACGCGCGAGCAACGCCGCGATCGCCGCCTGCCTGCATTCGGCGCTGCGTGCCGAGGGCCTGCCGGAAGCGGCGGTCTCGCTGGTGTCCGATCCGGCGCGCGAACACGTGCTCGAACTGCTGCAGCTGTCGGACCTGATCGACCTGGCCATCCCGCGCGGCGGCGAGAGCCTGATCCGCTTTGTCGCCGAACACGCGCGCGTGCCGGTGATCAAGCATTACAAGGGCGTCTGCCATCTGTACGTCGATGCCTCGGCCGATGTCGCGCAGGCGCTGGACCTGCTGATCGACGGCAAGGCCTCGCGGCCAGGCGTCTGCAATGCGCTGGAAACGCTGCTGGTGCATCGCGATGTCGCCGCGACGTTCCTGCCGTGCGCGATGGAACGGCTCTCCGCACGCGGCGTCGAAGTGCGCGGCTGCGAGCGGACGCGGGCGATCGTTCCGCATGCACGCGCAGCCACGGACGACGACTACGCGGCCGAGTACCTGGACTTCGTCATTGCCGTGCGCGTGGTCGACGACCTGGACGCGGCGCTGGCGCACATCGCGCGATACGGCTCGGACCACACCGAGGTGATCGCGACGCAGGATGCGGGGGCGGCGGATGCGTTCGTGCGCGGCACGCGCAGTTCGGCGGTGATGGTGAATGCGTCGTCGCGTTTCAATGACGGCGGGCAGCTGGGCCTGGGCGCGGAGATCGGCATTTCCACCACGCGACTGCACGCGTACGGCCCGATGGGCGCCGAATCGCTCACGATCGAGCGCTTCGTCGTGCGCGGGGAAGGGCAGGTGCGCCACGCGGAGTCGCGCGGCTGACCCTCACTCCCGGAGGCGCTGCACGCCGAGCCAGCGTTCTCCCGGCGCAAGCGGGACGGGTTCCATCACCGTCGACGCTTCCACGCAGATGAAGCGCAGGTGTTCGCCCGCGCCGAGGTCGCCCATCGAGGCCGCCAGCGTGGCGCCGGGATTCCATACGACCGCATCGCGGAAGCCCTCGCTTTCGATGTGCAGCGTCGAGTCACCGTCGCGCAGGCGCAGCGACCGTGGCGCGGCGGCGTAGATGCGGTCGAGTTCGCCTTCGAAACGGATCGGAGCGTTCGACGCCGGCATCGCGGCGCCGTTGCGCGCCGAATCCTCGTAAGGCGTGGACTCCAGGCCGTCGAGTTCCACGGCGGCCAGCTTCGCCACGCGCAGGTAGGTGTGCAGCGCGGCGGTGAAGGCGAACGGTGCGTCGTCGCGGTTGAGCACTTCCAGGCCGACCTGCAGCGCATCCGCACCGAGCGCGACGTGCAGCCGCGCGCCGAAGCGGACGGGCCACAGCGAGCGCGTGTGTTCGTCGTCGTCCAGCTCGAACACGGCCGACTCGCCGAACGGCGTTGCTTCCTGCAAGCCGGCGAAGCGCCATTCCAGCAGCCGCGCGAACCCGTGTTTCAGCAGCGCCCCACGTGCGCCGAACTGCGGAAAGATCACCGGAATGCCGCCGCGGATCGCGGTGCCGGGCGTCAGGCTGGCGTTGGGGCTGAGATACAGGCGCTCGCGGGCGGGGGAGGGCTTCCACGACAGCACGTTCGCGCCGTGCAGGCTGATGTCGGTCGTGGCGCCGCTGGAATGGCGCAGGCGCACGCAGGAACGGCCGCGCTGCTCGAAGGGTTCGATGGACAGGGGCATGGCGGGGCGCCGAAGGGACTGCGCGGCATCATGCCCGACGTCGCGTCGACGCGTACGTGCGTTCGGAACGCCCCAAACGAAAAACGCCGGCATCGGCCGGCGTTTTCTGTTTCAGCAACCGCATCGCTGCGGAATTGGTCGGGGAGACAGGATTTGAACCTGCGACTTCTACGTCCCGAACGTAGCGCTCTACCAGGCTGAGCTACACCCCGACTGCTGAGCCGCAAATTCTAGTCAGTTCGGCGGGGGCGAGGCAAGGGGTCTCATGCAATTTCCTTCAGGTCGGTGGCGCCGCGCTGGGGGAAGGGCGGGCGCAACCGCTAAACTGTGGGGGTTCCCGTCCCCTTCAGCGACGCGCCGCGCAGGCGCCGCCGCCCGATCCACTGGAGTCCCGCTTGATCAAGCCGCGTACCCCGCCCGGGGTCATGGAGCTGCTGCCTCCTGACCAGATCGCTTTCCAGCGCATGCTGGACACGATCCGCCGAAATTTCGAACGCTTCGGCTTCCTCCCGGTGGAAACGCCGGTGATGGAGCTGTCGGAGGTGCTGCTGACCAAGTCCGGCGGCGAGACCGAGCGGCAGGTGTATTTCGTGCAGTCCACCGGCGCGCTCGGCAAGGCCGAAAGCGGGACCGGCGAGGGCATGCCGGAGCTGGCGCTGCGCTTCGACCTGACCGTGCCGCTGGCGCGCTTCGTCGCGGAGCACGAACACGAGCTCGCGTTCCCGTTCCGCCGCTACCAGATGCAGCGCGTGTACCGCGGCGAGCGCGCCCAGCGCGGCCGGTTCCGCGAGTTCTACCAGTGCGACATCGACGTGATCGGCAAGGACGCGCTGAGCGTGCGCTTCGATGCCGAACTGCCGGCGGTGATCCATTCGGTGTTCAGCGAGCTGGACATCGGCGCGTTCACGATCCAGCTCAACAACCGCAAGCTGATGCGCGGCTTCTTCGAGGCGCAGGGCGTCGCCGACGGCGAACTGCAGGCGCTGGTGCTGCGTGAAGTCGACAAGCTCGACAAGCGCGGCGAGGACTACGTGCGCGAAACGCTGACCGGCGAAGGCTTCAACCTGCCGGCCGAGGGCGTCGAGAAGATCCTCGACTTCGTGAAAGTGCGCTCCACCTCGCACGCGGATGCGATGGCGCAGCTGGACGCGCTGGGCGAAGGCAACGATTCGCTGCGCGAAGGCGTGGCCGAGCTGCGCGAAGTGCTGGAACTGGTGCGCGCGCTCGGCGTGCCGGAAACGCACTACGCGCTCAATTTCTCCATCGCGCGCGGCCTGGACTACTACACCGGCACCGTCTACGAGACCACGCTCAACGATTACCCGCAGATTGGTTCGATCTGCTCGGGCGGCCGTTACGAGAACCTTGCCAGCCACTACACCAAGTCGAAGCTGCCGGGCGTCGGCATCTCGATCGGCCTCACGCGTCTGTTCTGGCAGCTGCGCGAAGCCGGCCTGCTCGGCAAGGCGACCGGCAGCACGGTGCAGGCGATGGTCGCGCTGATGGATGCCGATTCGCTGCCCGACGCGCTCGACATCGCGCGTCGCCTGCGCGCGGCCGGCATCAACACCGAGATGCAGATGGAAGCGCGGAAGATCGGCAAGCAGTTCCAGTACGCCTCGCGTGCCGGCATCCGCTTCGTCGTGCTCACCGGCGAGGACGAGCGCGCACGCGGCGTGGTCGCGGTGAAGGACCTGCTGCGCGAGGAACAGTTCGAAGTCGCGCGCGAGGAGCTTGCGAGCACGCTGCGCGTTGAACTCGAGCAGGCCCAGGTACTCGCCGGTCGCTGAGCCCTGATCCTCCCCTGTTCGCAGGGGAGGACGCCGACACCATTACGGAACCTCCATGAAACCGATCCGACTCGACGGCCGTTCCCTCACCCGAGCACAACTGGTCGATGTCGCCTACGGCGCGCACGTCGAGCTGGCGCACGAGCAGCTTCCGACCGTGGCGCGCGCCGCGGCCTTCCTGGCCGAACAGGTGGGCCGGGAAGAGCCGATCTACGGCGTTTCCACCGGTTTCGGCAGCAATGCCGACCGCCTGCTCGGCAACCATCGCCTTCGCGACGAATTGCCCGGCAGCACGCGTTCGAACGAAACGCTGCACGAGGAACTGCAGCGCAATCTCATCGTCACGCACGCGGTGTGCGTGGGCGAGCCGTTCGCGCCGGAGATCGTCCGCGCGATGTTGTGCATCCGCATCAACACGCTGATGCGCGGGCATTCGGGCATCCGCGTCGAAACATTGCAGGCGCTGACCTCGATGCTAAACGCCGGCATCGTGCCGGTCGTGCCGCAGCTGGGTTCGGTGGGCGCGTCGGGCGACCTCGCGCCGTTGTCGCATCTGGCGATCGTGCTGCTCGGCGGTGGCGAAGCGTTCTTCGAAGGCCAGCGGATGCCGGGCGCTGAAGCGCTGCGTCTCGCGGGCCTGTCGCCGATCACGCTGTCGTACAAGGAAGGCCTCGCGCTCAACAACGGCACCGCGCAGATGCTCGCCTGTGGCGTGCTCGCGCTGGACAAACTCGAAGACCTGCTCGATACGGCCGATCTCGCCGCGGCGATGACGATCGACGCCTTCGCAGGGCGCCTGGGCGCGTTCGCCGAGGAAGTGCATGCGCTGCGCCCGCATCCGGGCCAGGTGCACAGCGCGGCGAACCTGCGCATCCTGCTGCAGGGTTCGACGCTGGCCGACATTCCGTACCACCTCGTGCCGAAGTTCCGCGCGTGGCAGCCCGGCAGCTGGGACACCGCGCAGGCGCAGTCGCTGCGGTTCGACATCGGCTGGGATTGGGTGCCGATGGCCCAGCGCCACGGTCGCGAGAAGTTCTATCGCCGTTTCCGCCCGTTCCGCGGCGGCAAGAAGCACCAGCCGCAGGACAGCTACTCGCTGCGCTGCATCCCGCAGGTGCACGGCGCGGTGCGCGACGCGATCGCGCAGGCGGCGCGCGTTCTGGACATCGAACTCAATGCGCTGACCGACAACCCCATCGTGTTCCCCGATGCGAAGGCCGAGTTCGTCGAGCAGCAGGTGATTTCCGCCGGCCATTTCCACGGCATGCCGCTGGCACTGGCGATGAGCTACGTGAAGGCGGCCATTCCCGTGCTGGCGAGCATTTCCGAGCGCCGCCTCAACAAGCTGGTGGATCCGGCCACGAACGACGGCCTGCCGGGTTTCCTCATCGGCAACGAGGATTCCACCGAGTCCGGCCACATGATCGTGCAGTACACGGCGGCGGCGATCGTCAACGACCTGGCGAGCCGTGCGCATCCGGCCTCGGTGTATTCGATCCCGACCAGCGCGAACGCCGAAGACCACGTGTCGATGGGCGCGAACGAAGCACGCCACGTGCTGTCGATGGCGGACGACCTGGGCAAGGTGATCGCGCTGGAGCTGTACACCGCCGCGCAGGCGCTGGACCTGCGTCGCGACATGATCAACGCCGCGCGCGATCTCGCGAACCGTGCCGATGCGACCGCGCTCGCGGCCAAGATCGCCGGCGGCCCGACGCCGGGCACGCTGGAATACGACGCCTTCCTCGACGAGGTCGAAGCGCTGCGCGCCGAGCTCGCGGCCGCGGACGAGTTCCAGCCGGGCCGCGCCGTGGCAGCCGCGCATGCGGCGATCCGCCGTGAGATTCCGTTCCTCGATCGCGATCGCGCCCTCGACGGCGAAGTCGCCACCGCGGTGCGTCTGGTGAAGGACGGCACGATCCTGGGCGCGGCGCGCAGCTGAGCGTTGATTCAAGCCCTTTCCCGCAAAGGGGAGGGTCGGGGTAAGTGCCCGCAGTCATGCCATTTCCCCGTGCGACGTGCGCACGCAATCGCGCCCGTCGGCTTTCGCGCGATACAGCGCCTGGTCGGCCAGCTGCAACAACGGATCGACCCCGCCGAACGCGGGCGATCCGGCGGCGTGCACGCCGATGCTCGCCGTCACCGTGATCTCGTAGGCACCGCTGCGGAACGGCGATTCGCGCAGGTGATGGCGCAGGTCTTCGGCGACCTGCGCCGCGGCGGTGAGGTTCAGGCCGGGCAGCACGACCACGAATTCCTCGCCGCCGAATCGCGCCAGCAGCGCATCCTGGTGCGGGCGCAGCGCATGGCCCAGGGTACGCGCCGCCCAGCGCAGGCATTCGTCGCCGATCAGGTGCCCGTAGCGGTCGTTGATCGACTTGAAGTTGTCCAGGTCGATCATCAGCAACGACAGCGGACGGTGATGCTCGCGCGCCTGCCGGAGCAACGCATCGAAGCGGTCGCGGAAATGCGTGCGGTTGTGCAGTCCGGTCAATGCGTCGCGCTGGCTGGACTCGCGCAGCCGTGCATGCGCATCTTCCAGCTGCACCAGCGCGCTTCGAAGTTCCGTGGTGCGCAGTTCGACCTTGTGCTCCAGCTGCGCCTTCGCGTCGCTGACGATGCGTTCGTTCTCGTTGCGGAACTGGGCATAGCGGTGGCCCAGCGCGATCGACAGCAGCAGCATTTCCAGGGCCGAGCCGATCTGCACCCCGTATTCGGTGAAGAAGGTTTTGGGCGCCAGGCCGAATGCCACGGCGACGAACAATCCCGTCCCCAACAGGAACATCGCCCACGCCAGCAGGAACAGCCGCGCCGGCGCGTAACCGCGACGCACCATCGCCACCGATGCGATCGCGATCCACGCGATGCTCGGCAGCACCGCGGCGCCGGCGACGGGTGTGGCGATGTGGTACGGCAACCACGTCGACGCCACGCCCAGAAGCGCGAAGAACGCGATCAGCAGCAGGCTGACGCGGTCGCCGCGTGGCCACTGTTCGCGCAGGCCGAGGAACACGCGCGCGAACTGCTGCATGCCGATCTGCGCCAGGCACGCCGACAACGGCACCATGCGGTCGTTCATCCAGGTCGAGCCAGGCCACAGGTATTCGAAGCCCAGGCCGTTGAGCGTGAACAGCACCAATCCGAACGCGGACAGGTGCACCAGGTACCAGAAGTAGCTGGCATCGCGCAGGCTCAGCCACAGCGCCATGTTGTAGAAGAACAGCGCCAGCAGGATCCCGTAGTACGCGCCGATGACGAACTGCGCATCGCGCGCGGCCTCGGCGAAGGCCGGCAGCGTGAACAGCGAGAGCGGCACCTGCATCGAGCTTTCGCTCTGCACGCGCACGAATACGTCCACCGGCTCGCCGGGCGGAAGCGTCAGCAGGAAGTTCGGATGCCGGTAGCGGATGCTTCGTGCGGCGAACGGCAGATGGTCGCCGCCTGCCTGCACCGTGATGCGGCCGTCCGCATGACGCGCGTACACGTCGATGCGGTCGCTCAGTGCGTAGTGCTGGACCAGCAGCCACCGCGTCTCGGGGTTGTCGCGGTTGACCACGCGAACATGGAACCAGAACGCGCCGTCGTGGAAACCGAGCGAGGTTCGGCCGCTGGGCAGGGGCTGGAAGCGTCCGTCGTCGAGCCACCCCATCGCCGTGCCGATATCACCGGTCGCGGGTTCGTCGTGGAGGTACTGCATGGCCGGCGCGAGATCGAGCTGGGCCGTCTGCCGCCCCAGTTCGATGGTTGCCGCCGATGCGGACGCCGCCGACCACGCAAGCGCGAGCAGCGCCGCGAGGCAGAGGCGGACCCAGACAGGCGCACGTTCCATGTCGTCCCTTCGGCCGCTGGTCATGCGGTGGCCGATCGTTGAGGCGTTGGCGTGGGACCGGGCAGGGCGGCGAGCCCGCACTGGCGGCCCGGCGGGCGGTCGTGACGCGGCCATCACTATCGCCGCGGACCGTGTGAACGCGGCGTTCAGGCTAGGGCCGGCCTCGGGCTCCTGCCGGTTGACCGCGCCCCGACCAAGATGCTCCAATGTATTAACGCGTTAATACATTGGGTTCGAAATGAAGCGTCGTCCCTTGGAAAACGAGCGCAGCGCCGAGAACCTCGGCTTCCTCGCCGCGGCACTGGCGAGCCTGCAGACCGTCGAGGAGGTCCAGGCCTTCCTGGAAGACCTGTGCACGCCCGCCGAGCTCGAAGCGATGGGCGACCGCTGGCGCGTGGTGCCGCTGCTGCAGGACAACGTCCCGTACCGCGAAATCCACGAGCGCACGCAGGTGAGCGTCACCACCATCGGTCGCGTCGCGCGCACGCTCGAACGCGGCGCCGGCGGCTACGGCGTCGCCGCGGCCCGACTTTCCACGCCTCCCGCCGCGCTCAACGCCGGCTGATCCGCATCGGTTCCCAGAGATCCCCATGAGTCCCTCCCCCAACACGCCGGCGCGCGATCGCCTGCGCATCGCGATCCAGAAGTCCGGCCGGCTGGCCGATCCGGCCCGCGCACTGCTGACCTCCTGCGGCCTGAGCTGGCGCGAAAGCCGCGACCGCCTGTTCTGCTACGGCGAATCGCTGCCGGTCGACCTGCTGCTGGTGCGCGATGACGACATCCCGGGCCTCATCGCCGAAGGCGTCTGCGACCTCGGCATCGTCGGACGCAACGTGCTGCTCGAGCAGGGCTACGACCGCGCGGCGGGCGGCAGCGCGCCGGCCTTCCGCGAATGGCGTGCGCTCGGATTCGGCGGTTGCCGCCTCGCGCTTGCCGTGCCGGACGGCTGGGACTGGCAGGGGCCGGAGCAACTCGCCGGCAAGCGCATCGCCACGAGCTACCCGGCGTCGCTGACGCGCTGGCTGGCCGAGCAGGGCATCGACGCGAAGGTCGTGCTGCTGTCGGGGTCGGTCGAAATCGCACCGCGCCTCGGCCAGGCCGACGCGATCTGCGATCTGGTCTCCAGCGGCGCGACGCTCGCGGCGAACCAGCTCAAGCCGGTGACGACGCTGCTGGAAAGCGAAGCGGTGCTCGCCGGCCCGGCCGAAGCGCTCGACGCCACGCGCGGCGAACTCGCCGAGATGCTGTTGCGCCGCCTCGATGGCGCGCTGCGCATCCGCCACAGCAAGCTGCTGCTGTTCCAGGCGCCGCGCCGCGTGCTGCCCGACCTGCTGCCGCTGCTGCCGGATGCGGAAACGCCCACGGTGATGCGCCTGGACGACGGCGACGACCTCGCGCTGCAGGCCCTCTGCCACGGCGCGGTGACGTGGCAGCGGCTGGAAGAACTCAAGCGTGCCGGCGCGCGCGGCCTGATGGTGTTGCCGGTGGAGGGCATGCTGGCATGAACGCCGTCCCGTCCCCCGACGAGCTGATGCGCCGCGTCGACTGGCGCCTGCTCGACACGCGCACGCAGGCGCAACTGCTGCGTCGCCCCGCGCAGGTGACGTCGAGCACGACGGCGAGCACCGTCGCCTCGATCATCGGCGAGGTGCGCGACAGCGGCGACTCGGCGCTGCGTGCATTCGGCGAACGTTTCGACGGTTTCGCACCCGTCGATTTCGCCGTGGGCAGCGCCGAATTCGCCGAAGCCGAAGCGTCTCTGTCGGTAGAACTTCGTGCCGCCATCGACGAAGCGGCCGAACGCATCGCCGCGTTCCACCGCGCAGGCATGACCGCGCCGTACAGCGTCGACACCGCGCCCGGCGTGCGTTGCGAACGCGTGCTGCGGCCGATCCAGCGCGTGGGCCTGTACGTGCCCGCAGGCTCGGCGCCGCTTCCGTCGACCGCGCTGATGCTCGGCGTCCCCGCGCGCCTGGCCGGCTGCCCCGACATCGTGCTGTGCACGCCGCCGCGTCGCGATGGAACGGCAGACCCCGCCGTGCTCTACGCCGCGAAGCGCTGCGGCATCACGCGCGTGTTCAAGATCGGCGGCGCGCAGGCGATCGCCGCGATGGCCTACGGCACCGCGAGCGTCCCGCGTTGCGACAAGCTATTTGGCCCCGGAAACGCCTACGTCACCGAAGCCAAGCGGCAGGTCGCCATGGACGTCGATGGCGCGGCGATCGACATGCCCGCCGGGCCGTCGGAAGTGCTGGTGATCGCCGACTTCGGCGCGAATCCCGCCTTCGTCGCCGCGGACCTGCTGTCGCAGGCCGAGCACGGTCCGGATTCGCAGGTGATGCTGCTGAGCGACGACGACAGGCTGCTCGACGCGGTGAGCGAACAGCTCGCATCGCAGCTGGAGCAGCTGCCGCGCGCCGACATCGCGCGCCGTGCGTTGCAGTCGTCCAGCGCGATCCGCGTGGAGTCGATCGAACAGGCGCTGGCGATCAGCAACCGTTACGCGCCCGAGCACCTGATCCTCGCGCTCCGCGACGCGCGCGCCGCGTTGCCGCAGGTCACCGCCGCCGGTTCGGTGTTCCTCGGCGACTGGGCGCCCGAGGCGCTGGGCGACTACTGCAGCGGCACCAACCACGTGCTGCCGACCAGCGGCGCGGCGCGCTTTGCGGGTGGCCTGAACGTGGCGAGCTTCCAGGTGGCGATCACCGTGCAGGAAGTGCAGCCGCGCGGCATCGAAGCCATAGGTCCGTGCGCGGTGGAACTCGCGCGCGCGGAAGGCCTGGACGCGCACCTGCAGGCGGTCGCGCTGCGGCTGCAGGCGGTGGCGTCGTGAACGTCGCCATCGAGACGAACCCCGGCACGAGCCCACTCGCGCTGGTGCGCGCGGACCTGCGCGATTTCGGCGGATATCGCTCGGCGCGCAGCGACCGCCTGCAGGGCGAGGTGTGGCTCAACGCCAACGAATCGCCGTGGCCGAACCTTGCCGACCGCGAAGGCTCGCTGCGCCGCTATCCCGATCCGCAGCCGCAGGCGCTGCGTGAGGCGCTCGCCGCCCTCTACGAATGCGCGCCGGAGCAGCTGCTCGCCGGACGCGGCAGCGACGAAGGCATCGACCTGCTCGTACGTGCCCTCTGCCGGCCCGGCAACGACGCGATCGTCGTCAGCACGCCGACCTTCGGCATGTATGCGGTGAGCGCGCGACTGCACGGCGCGCGCGTGATCGACGTGCCGTTGCGCGAAACCGATGGCGAGTGGCGCAGCGATTTCAACGCGCTCGCCGACGCCGCGGTCGCGCAGGACGCACGCATCGTCTTCCTGTGCTCGCCGGGAAATCCGACCGGCGCGCTGCTGCCGATCGGCGAGATCGCCGCGCTCGGCGCGCGCCTTGCCGGGCGCGCGCTCGTGGTCGTCGACGAGGCCTACATCGAGTTCGCCGACGCGCCTTCCGCGATCCGGCTCATCGGCACGCATCGCAACGTGGCGGTGCTTCGCACCTTGTCGAAGGCGCACGCGCTCGCCGCGGCGCGCATCGGCACGGTGATCGCCGACGCCGAACTCATCGACGTGCTGCGTCGCTGCCAGGCGCCGTATCCGCTGCCTTCCGCATGCATCGATGAGGCGCTACGTGCGCTCGGCCGCGATGCTGCATTGCAGACGCGCACGCGCATCGCGACGGTGCGCACCGAGCGCGACGCGCTCGCGCAGCGGCTTGCGAGCGCACCCGGCGTTCGCCGCGTGTACGCCTCGCGCGCGAACTTCGTGCTCGTGCGCTTCGATGACGCTCAATCCGCATTCGAACGCCTGCTCGCCACCGGCGTAGTGGTTCGCGACATGCGCGCCGCGCCCGGCCTGGGCGATGCGCTGCGCATCAGCCTAGGAACGCCACAGCAGAACGCGTCGGTGCTGTCGATCCTGGAGGCGCGCGCATGAGCACGCCGATCCTGTTTGTCGATCGCGACGGCACGCTGATCGAGGAGCCGTCGGACTTCCAGATCGACCGCTTCGACAAGCTGCGCTTCGTGCAGGGCGTGATCCCCGCGATGCTCCGCCTGCGCGATGCGGGCTATCAGTTCGTGATGGTGACCAACCAGGACGGGCTGGGTACCGACGCATTCCCGCAGGCGGATTTTGACGGCCCGCATGGCCTGATGATGCAGATATTCGAAAGCCAGGGCATCGTCTTCCGCGACGTGCTGATCGACACGAGCCTGCCCGCGCAGAACGCCCCGACGCGCAAGCCGGGCATCGCGCTTGCCACGCCGCTGCTGCAGGATCGCGGCATCGACTGGTCGCGCTCGGCGATGGTCGGCGATCGCGAAACCGACAATGCCTTCGCGCGCAACCTCGGCATCCGCGCATTCCAGTTGCGCACGCCGCAGTTCGGCGGCGACTGGGACTGGAGTTCGATCGCGCATGAGCTTGCCGATGCGCCGCGCACCGCGCGCCTGCAGCGCAACACGCGCGAAACCCGCATCGAGGTCGCCATCGATCTGGATCGCACTGCCGAGCCGAAGATCGCGACGGGGCTCGGCTTCTTCGATCACATGCTCGAGCAGATCGGCAAGCACGGCGGCATCGCGCTCGAGCTGCGCTGCGAGGGCGACCTGCACATCGACGAACACCACACGGTGGAGGACAGTGCGCTCGCGCTGGGGCAGGCGCTGCGCGAGGCGCTCGGCGACAAGCGCGGCATCGGGCGTTACGGCTTCACGCTGCCGATGGACGAATCGCTGGCGAGCGCGGCGCTCGATTTTTCCGGCCGACCGTACTTCGTGTTCGACGGTGCGTTCGCGCGCGATCGCGTCGGCGGATTGCCGACCGAACTGGTGCCGCATTTCTTCCGCTCGGTGTGCGACGGCGCCGGGCTCAACCTCAATCTTCGCGTCGAAGGCGACAACGACCACCACAAGGTCGAAGCCTGCTTCAAGGCCTTCGCGCGCGCGTTGCGCCAGGCGGTGAAGCGCGAAGGGCGTGAGCTTCCCAGCACGAAGGGGACGCTGTGACCGACGTCGTCCTCATCGACTGGGGCGGTGGAAACATCGGCTCCGTGCGCTATGCGCTCGACCGTCTCGGCGCGCGTTCCGTGCTCAGCAGCGATGCCGACACCATCGCGAATGCGCCGCGGGTGATCCTGCCCGGCGTCGGCGCGGCGGCGCCCGCGATGCAGCGGCTGCGCGAGCTCGATTTGGTCAATACGATCCGTGCGCTGGAAGCTCCTCTGCTGGGCATCTGCCTCGGCATGCAACTGCTTTATGAATCCTCGGAGGAAGGCGAAGTGGAAGGGCTGGGCGTGCTGAAGGGACGCATCGAACGCATTGCGCCCAGGCCGGGCGTGCGCGTTCCGCACATGGGCTGGAACCGACTTCGACGCGAGCGCTCGTCTGCGCTGCTGGACGGCATCGAAGACGGTGAATGGGCCTACTTCGTGCACGGTTTCGTCGCGCCGCTGAGCGAGGACACGCTGGCCAGCAGCGACTACGGCAGCGGGTTTACCGCCGCCGCCGGGCGCGGGCAGCGCTTCGGTGCGCAGTTCCATCCCGAACGTTCGGCGGCCACGGGCCAGCGCCTGCTCGCGAACTTCCTCGCGATGGAGGCGGCATGAACGCGCTCGCTTCCACGATGCAGCGAAAGGATTTCGACCTCTATCCCGCGATCGACGTGCGCGATGGTCGCGTGGTCCGGCTGCATCAAGGCGACTACGAGCGTGAGACGCGCTATGCGCCGTCGCCGCTGGAGCTCGCGTCGCAGTATGCGGGCAGCGGTGCGCGCTGGCTGCACCTGGTGGATCTCGATGCCGCGCGCGAAGGCGGCTACACGTTGCGTCCGTTCGTGCGCGAGCTGGTCGCGACAACAGGTTTGAACGTACAGACCGGCGGCGGCGTGCGCAGCGAGGACGACGTCGCGCTGATCCTCGACGCCGGCGCGCAACGCGTGGTCGTCGGCTCGCTGGCCGTGCGCGAGCCCGAACGCGTGCTGCGATGGATCGAACGCTTCGGCGCGGACCGCATCACCGTCGCGCTCGATGCCCGCCAGGATGAGTCCGGCGCGTGGCGACTGCCCACGGCGGGCTGGACGCAGGACAGCGGCGTCCAGCTCGAGTCGCTGGTGCGCCGCTTCGCCGATGGCGGACTTGTGCACCTGCTGTGCACCGACATCTCGCGCGATGGCATGCTCGCCGGGCCGAACCTGTCGCTGTATCGGCATCTGTCGACGCTCGCCCCCGCGTTGCGCGTGCAGGCGTCCGGCGGCGTCCGCGACATCGACGACATCGAAGGCGCGCGCGACGCAGGATGCGCGGGCGCGGTGCTCGGCAAGGCGCTGATCGAAGGCCGATTCGCACTCGACGAAGCGCTACAGAGGGCGCGCTCATGCTGAGTCGCCGCATCGTACCCTGCCTGGACGTGCGCGACGGTCGTGTCGTCAAGGGCGTGAAGTTTCGTGATCATGTCGACATGGGCGACATCGTTGAACTCGCACTGCGTTATCGCGACGAAGGGGCCGACGAACTCGTTTTCTACGACATCACCGCCAGCCCGGAAGGGCGCAGCGTCGACCGGCAGTGGGTCGAACGCGTTGCGCGCGTGATCGACATCCCGTTCTGCGTCGCCGGCGGCATCCGCTCGGTGGACGACGCACGCGCCGTGCTGCATGCCGGCGCGGACAAGGTGTCGATCAACACGCCGGCACTGGATCGCCCCGAACTGATTGGCGAGATCGCCGAGGTGTTCGGCGTGCAATGCGTCGTGGTCGGCATCGACAGCCTGCGCGACGAGGACGGGCAGTGGCGCGTGCGCCAGTACACCGGCGATCCGTCGCGGACGCGCGCGCTTGCGAAACGCACGCTGGAGTGGGTCGTCGAAGCGCAGCAACGCGGCGCCGGCGAGATCGTCCTCAATTGCATGGGCAGCGACGGCGTGCGTGAAGGCTACGACCTTGAGCAACTGCAGGCCGTGCGCGAACGTTGCATGGTCCCGCTGGTCGCCTCCGGCGGCGCGGGAACGGCGGCGCACTTCGTGCAGGCTTTCATGGAAGCCGACGTAGATGCGGCGCTGGCGGCGAGCGTGTTCCACTCCGGTGCGGTAAGGATCCCCGAACTCAAACGGCACCTCCGTGCGCAGGGCATCGAGGTACGCGATGTCGCTTGAACGGTCACCCGAGGCCATCGACGCGCTTGCGTGGAACAAGCAGGGCGGCCTGCTGCCCGCCATCGTCCAGGATGCCGACACGTTGCGCGTGCTGATGCTCGGCTACATGGACGCGGCTGCGTTGCGCACGACGCTGGACAGCGGCCACGTGACCTTCTTCAGCCGCAGTCGCAACACGCAGTGGACCAAGGGCGAGACGTCGGGGCACTTCCTCGATGTCGTCGCGATCGACATCGATTGCGACAACGACACGCTGCTGGTGACCGCGCGTCCGCACGGCCCAACGTGCCATCTCGGTCGCGAAAGCTGCTTCTCTGACGCGCCGGCGGCGTCCTCATCGTTCGTGCGCGAGCTCGATGCGCTCATCGCCGCACGCGAGCAGAAACGTCCCGCCGGCAGCTACACCACGAAGCTGTTCGAAGGCGGCATCCGCCGCATCGCGCAGAAAGTGGGCGAGGAGGGCGTCGAGACCGCGCTGGCGGCCGTCGCGCAGTCGGACGAGGAACTGCTCGGCGAGGCCGGCGACCTGCTTTACCACCTGCTGGTGCTGCTGCGTGCGCGCGGGCTCGGGCTCGCCGACGTGGAAGCCGTGCTTCGGACGCGTCACGCCGGCTGAGGCAAGGCGGGCGACTTCCGGCGGGCATCCGCGCGGACGATAATCGCGCGAACCCTCCGCGCGAGTCGTCAATGCCGAACGCCGTTCCTGCCGTCCTCATCGCCCTGCTGGCTGCATCGACCGGCGCGGCGGCGCAATCCACCGTGACCGGCAGCGTGTTCGACGATGCGAACCGCAACGGACAGCGCGATGGTCGCGAGCGCGGCATCGCCGGCGTGAAGGTCTCGAACGGGCGCGAGCTGGCGATCACCGACGCGCAGGGGCGGTACACGCTGCCGATGCGCGCGGAAAGCACGCTGTTCGTCGTGAAGCCGCCGCAGTACGCGACCGCGACCGGTGCGAACGGACTGCCGCTGTTCTGGCATCACTTGTTTCCGGAAGGTTCGCCGGCGCTGCGGTTCGGGGGCATCGCCGCGACCGCGCCGCAGGCGTCGTACGACTTCGCGTTGCATCGCGCGCCCAGGCGCAAGGGCGACCTGGAGATGCTCGTGTTCGGCGATCCGCAGCCGAAGAGCGTGGTGGACGTGGGCTATTACGAGCGCGACATCGTCGAGCCCCTGGCCGGGCATCACGACGCGCAACTCGGCCTGAGCCTCGGCGATATCGTCAACGACGATCTGTCGCTGTATCCGGCGATGAACCGCGTCACGGCGAAGCTCGCGGTGCCGTGGCTTCACGTGGCCGGCAATCACGACCTGGACTTCGACGCCAAGCGCGACGAGGACGCGCTGCTCGGCTTCCGCAACGTGTTCGGCCCCGACACGTACGCGTGGGAAGAGCCGCAGGCGAGCTTCATCGCGCTCGACGACGTGGTGTACATGCCGGGTAAGAAGCCCGCCTACGTCGGCGGGCTGCGCGAAGACCAGCTCGCGTTCCTCGACGCCTACCTGGCGACGTTGCCGAAAGAGCGTCGCGTCGTGATTTCCGTGCACATCCCGTTCTTCGAGCCGGTGCCGGGCGTGGAGACGTTCCGTCGCGCCGATCGCGATCGCTTGTTCGCGATGCTCAAGGACCGTCCGAACGTGCTGTTGCTCAGTGCGCACACGCACAACCAGCGCCACTACTTCCACGACGCGTCCACCGGATGGCATGGTGCGAAGCCGCTGCATGAGTACAACGTCGGCGCGACGTGCGGCGCGTTCTGGTCGGGCGTGAAGGACGCGCAGGGCATTCCGGACACGACGATGAGCGACGGCACGCCCAATGGTTACGCGTGGGCGACGTTCCGGCCGGACGGTTCGTACTCGCTGCGCTACCAGGTCGCGCGCGGCGCGAAGGATGAGGCGATCGGCCTGCATGCGCCGAAGGTGTTGCGCCGCGGTGCGTGGCCGGCGTTCGGCGTGTTCGCGAACGTGTTCATGGGCGATGCGGACAGCCGCGTCGAATACCGCATCGACGCCGGCGACTGGAAGCCGATGAAGCGCGTCGAACAGCCGGATCCGCGGCTCGTCGTCGAGAACGTCGCCGACGACACGGCGACCTCATTGCGCGGCTACGACCGTTCGCCGGAAGCCGATCCGTCCACGCACCTGTGGCGCGGCGCGTTGCCGACCGATCTCGCGCTCGGCGAACATCGCATCGAAGTGCGCGCGTTCGACCGCTGGCGGGGCGAACAGCGCGCACAATCGGCGTACCGCCTGGAAGACGCCACGGAGTAGGAGCGATGACCACGCCGCTACCGACGGATCTGCCGATCAAGCTGTTCAAGACCGAAGCGGCGTGGGAAACGTGGCTCGCCGCGCACGGCGACGCGCCGGGCGTGTGGCTGAAGATCGCGAAGAAGGACACCGGCGCGACGTCGGTGAGCTATTCGCAGGCGCTCGACGTGGCGCTGTGCCACGGCTGGATCGACGGCCTCAAGCGCAGCTGCGATGCGCAGTATTTCCTGCAGCGCTTCACGCCACGCAAGGCGAAGAGCCTCTGGTCCAAGCTCAATATCGCGCGTGTGGAAAAGCTCCTCGACGCCGGGCGCATGCAGCCGGCTGGGCTCCGTGAGGTCGAAGCGGCGAAGGCGGATGGCCGCTGGGATGCGGCGTACCAGTCGGCGAGCGTCATGGACGTCCCGCCTGAATTCGCCGCCGCGCTGGCGAAGAACGCGAAGGCACGCAAGGCGTTCGAAGCGCTGGATCGCACCAACCGCTACGCGTTCTGCTGGCGCGTGCACACGGCGAAGAAGCCGGAAACGAAGGCGGCGCGCGTGGAGAAGTTCGTCGCCATGCTGCTTCGGGGCGAGAAGATCCACGGGTGACTGCATCATCTCCCGTCATTCCAGCGAAAGCTGGAATCCATTTTGATTCCCTTGCAGCCTTCACGCAAAACGGGCGCGTGAACGTCGTTGCATTCCCGCCTTCGGAACGACGGCCACGTGGGAACGGCGAGCGGGTCAGCTCACCGAAACGTCTGCGAACGTCTCCACGCGCGCATGCCCATGCGTAGCGTCGCCCGTGCGGGGCGTCGGGTAATCGTCCAGACGGTCGATGAGCGCGGTCTGCAGTCCGGCCTCACGCGCGGCGTCGAGTTCCTCGACCACGTCGGAGAGGAACAGGATCTCCGGCGCCGGAATGCCGATGGACTCGACGATGTTGCGATAGCTCTGCGCGTCGCGCTTGCCGCCCATCTCGGTGTCGTACCAGCCCGAGAACAGCGGCGTCAGGTCGCCCGCGTCGCTGTGGCCGAAGAACAGGCGCTGCGCCGGCACGCTGCCGGAGGAATACACGTACAGCGGCAGGCCGGCCGAGTGCCACTCCTGTAGCGACGTCGCCGCATCGGGGTAGATGTGCGCGGTGAAATCGACGTTGCGGTAGCCGTCGGCCCAGATCATGCCCTGCAGCGCCTTCAGCGCGGTGTGCTTGCGATCCTCGTCGATCCAGCCCTGCAGCACTTCCACGATCACCTCGTCCTGGCAGATGCCGCCGTTCTCGGCCGCCACCGCGTCGAGCCACTTGCGCACGCCCGGTTCCTTGCCGCGTGCGGCGACGAAGCGGGGCAGGGCGCGGCGCGCGTACGGGAACAGCACGTCCTTCACGAACGAGATGCTGCTGGTGGTGCCTTCGATGTCGGTGAGGATCGCGCGGATGGTCATGAGGCGAGCAGTGAGTGAGGAGAGGTGCGGAGCAAGAACGGCAGGGCAGATGCGGAACGAGCGCGGAGCTCACTCCTCACTCCTCTCCACTCGTTCCTCGGTGTCAGCCCGCTTGGCCTTTCTCGTAACGCGGGAAACGCTGGGCGATGTCGGTACCGGTGAAATGGCCGACCCAGCCGTCCGGTTCGGTGAAGAAGCGGATGGCGACAAAGCTGGGCTCCGGGCCCATGTCGAACCAGTGCTTCGTGCTGTCGGGCACGGCGATGAGGTCGCCCTGCTCGCACTTGACCTCGTACACCTCGCCGTCCACGTGCAGGGTGAACAGGCCGGAGCCCGCGACGAAGAAGCGCACCTCGTCTTCCTTGTGGAAGTGTTCGTCGAGGAACTTGGTGCGCATCGTCTCGCGCTGCGGGTTGTCCGGCGCGATGCTCACCACATCGACGGTCTTGAAGCCGTGCTGTGCGACGAGGCGATCGATGTCGGTCCGATAAGCCTCCATGATCTTCTCGGGCGCATCGCCCGGCGCGACCGGCGCGTTGGCCTGCCACTGTTCGAAGGCGACGCCGATTTTCTTCAGTTCGACCGCCATCTCGGCGTGGTCGGACGTGGACAGGCGCGGGTTGGACGGATCGTTCTCGGCAAAGATGCGCAGGCGGCTCATCGCTGCAGTCTCCTCAGTTCAAGCTCGCAGCCGAGCAGGAATTCGAATGCTTCAAGGTGGCGCCGGGCTTCCGGCATGTCGCGGCCCCAGGCGTACAGGCCGTGGCCGTCGATCAGGTATCCCCACATCGCCCGGCGGTCGAGCAGGCAGTCGACCTGCGCGGCCAGCGTGTTCATGTCCTGGCTGTTGGGCAGTACGGGAAGATCGAGGCTGATTTCGTGGGTGGTGTTGCCGGAGAAGGCTTTCAAGAGTTCATAGCCTTCCAGGTGCACGTGGCCGGGGCCGGCGTACAGCCTGGACGCGACGGTCTGGACCTTCGAATGCGTGTGCAGGACGCAGCCGATCTCCGGGAAGCGCTTGTACAGCTGCGTGTGCAGCAGCGTCTCGGCGGATGACTTCTGGGTGGTCGCGACCGGCACGCCGTCGAGGTCGACCACCATGATGTCGGCTTCGGTGAGCTTGCCCTTGTCGCGGCCGGAGACCGTGATGGCGACGTGCTGCTCGTCCATGCGGCGCGAGAAGTTGCTGCTGGTCGCCGGCGTCCAGCCCAGCGCGGACAGCTCGCGCACGTTCACGATGATTTCCCCGGCGCAGTGCGCCAGGCGCTGGGGATCGTAGGGGAGGGGGGCGTTCATGCCGGCAAGTGTAGCGGACGGGCGGTAAGGGACCGTTCCGGAAGGGGAAATCCGGCGTGCCGCGCACGGAAAGCTGCGGCGGATCCGGCCCCGCGACGAACTTCCGTGCCCGGAAACGACGAAGGCGCCTCATGGGCGCCTTCGTGCGTGCATCCCGTCCTGCGTCAGCCGCGACGCAGGCGGCTGTGCCGGTAGCCGTACAGGAAGTAGATCAGGAAGCCGATGCCGGTCCATACGGCCATCAGGAACCAGTTGTGCGCGGTCATCGTCGACAGCAGCGCCAGGCAGCTGAGGATGCCCGCGCCGCAGATCAGCCACGCCGCCGGGATGCGGAACGGACGCGGCAGGTCCGGCTGGGTGCGGCGCAGGATCAGCACGCCGCCGCAGACCGCGGCGAAGGCGATGAGCGTGCCCATCGACGTCAGCTCGCCGAGCACGTCGAGCGGGAACAGCGCGGCGAGCAGCGCGATGCCGATGCCGGTGATCACCGTGTTGATGTGCGGCGTGCGGTACTCCGGGTGGATCTTCGTGAACACCGGCGGCAGCAGGCCGTCGCGCGCGATGATCATGAAGATGCGCGGCTGGCCGATGATCATCACCAGCACCACCGACGACAGGCCGATCAGCGCGCCGATTTCCACCACCACGCGCAGCCAGCCCAGTTCGGGATGCGCCGCGACGGCGGTGACGACCGGTTCGTCGGTGCCCAGCAGGTTGAACGGCACCAGGCCGGTCATGACCGCAGCCATCGCGATGTACAGCACCGTGCAGATCGCGAGCGAGGCGAGCATGCCGATGGGCAGGTCGCGCTGCGGCTTGTGCGATTCCTGCGCGGCGACGGACACGGCCTCGAAGCCGATGTAGGCGAAGAACACCATCGAGGCGCCGCGCAGCACGCCTTCCCAGCCGTACTTGCCGGGACCTTCGTTCTCGGGAATGAAGGGATGCCAGTAGTCGGGGTTCACGTACTTCCAGCCGACGAAGATCACCAGCAGGATCAGGCCCGTCTTGAGCACCACCATCGCCATGTTCATCGCCGACGACTTGCGGATGCCGACGTAGCAGAGCCATGTCAGCAGCAGCACGATGGCCGCGGCGGGAATATTCGCGATGGAGCCGGTGGGACGCAGTTGTGCGTCGAGCGGCGCACTGACCAGCTCCCTCGGCAAGGTGATGTCGAAATGCTGCAGCAGGCTCAGGAAGTAACCGGTCCAGCTGACCGCAACCGCCGAGGCCGAGACGCCGTATTCGAGTACGAGCATCCATCCGATGAACCACGCGGCCAGTTCGCCCAGCGTCGCGTAGGTGTAGGTGTAGGCGCTGCCGGAGACCGGCACCATCGAGGCGAACTCGGCGTAGGCCAGCGCGCAGAAGGTGCAGCAGATCGCCGCGAGGACGAAGGACAGCATGATCGCCGGGCCGGCGTGGTTCGCCGCGGCCTGGCCGGTGATGACGAAGATGCCGCCGCCGATGACGGCGCCGATGCCCAGCGCGGTCAGGCCCCACGGGCCGAGCGTGCGGTGAAGGCTCAGGCCTTCGGCATCGGAATGAGCGGCGTGGGGATGCTTGGTCGCCCAGAGTTGTCGGAACATCGTGATTCCCGAAGCCGGCACACGCGATGGCCGGCCGAATGTGGAGCCGAAAGGAACGAGGCCGGCGGGAATGCCGCCGGCCTCGTAGTCGCATCAGGGATCAGCGCGCCGCCTGGCGCACCTTGCTGTTGCGGTAGCCGTAGAAGAAGTAGATCAGCAGGCCGATGACGGTCCAGCCGGTCATCAGCGGCCAATGTTCGGAGAACGGCTTCCAGAACAGGTAGAGGCACGCCGCGGCGCCGAGCGGGCAGATGATCGAGGCGGCCGGGACGCGGAACGGACGCGGCAGGTCCGGGCGGCTCTTGCGAAGCACCAGCACGCCGATGGACACCGTGGCGAACGCGAGCAGCGTACCCATCGACACCAGCTCGCCGAGCAGGCCGATCGGCAGGAAGCCGGCCAGCAGGCAGGCGAACACGCCGACGTAGATCGTGCCCATGTACGGCGTCTGGAACTTCGGGTGCACCTTCGCGAAGACCTTCGGCAGCAGGCCGTCCTTCGCCATCGAATAGAAGATGCGCGGCTGGCCCATCAGCATGACCAGGATCACCGAGCTCAGGCCTGCGATCGCGCCGAGTTCGACGACGTGCTTGAGCCAGAGCAGCGACGGATAGGCTTCCAGCGCCGTGGCGACCGGCTTCGGGGTGCTCAGCTGCGGGTAGGGCAGCAGGCCCGTCAGCACCAGCGCCACGATGATGTAGATGATCGTGCAGATGACCAGCGAGCCGAGGATGCCGATGGGCATGTCGCGCTGCGGGTTCTTGGCTTCACCGGCGGCGGTGGAGACCGCGTCGAAGCCGATGTACGCGAAGAACACCACCGACGCGCCGCGGATGATGCCGTCGATGCCGTAGCGACCCGGTCCCTGGTTCTCGGGGACGAAGGGCACCCAGTTGTCCGGGTTGACGTACTGCGCGGCGAACGCGACGAACATCACGATCACGATGACCTTGATGGCCACGATGACCGAGTTGACGATCGCCGATTGCGTGATGCCCACGTAGCACAGGCCGCTGAGCGCCGCGACGATGAACACCGCCGGCAGGTTGATCAGGCCGCCCGTGTAGACGATCGAGCCTTCCACCACGTTGAGCGGTGCCGCGGCCAGTGAGGCCGGCAAGGCCATGTTGAAGGAGCCGAGGAAGCTGTTGAGGTAGCCCGACCAGCCCACCGCGACCGTGGACGCGGCGAACATGTATTCGAGCACCAGGTTCCAGCCGATGAACCAGGCGACGAACTCGCCCAGGGTGGCGTAGGAATAGGAATAGGCACTGCCGGAGACCGGCAGCATCGCCGCGAACTCCGCATAGCACAGGCCCGCGAGGGCGCAGGCGAAGCCGGCGATGATGAAGCTGATCACGATGGCCGGGCCGGCGTGTTCGGCGGCGGCATGGCCGGAGAGGACGAAGATACCCGCGCCGATCACGGCGCCGATGCCCAGCATGACCAGTTGCGTTGCGGTGAGCGAACGTTTGAGGGTCGCCTCGCCCTGGAGGCTGCCTTCTACGGGCTCACCGGCGTCGACGTGCCCGGCAGGCTCGACCGGCTTGGTGAGGAACAGGTTCTTGAACATCGAATTCCCCTGGGAATGGAAGATCTGCGCCCGTTCAGGCGGGCGATGGAGCGTATGGCCGTGGGGGGCGGGCCACCATAACCCACGCGGGAAAGCACCGGCAAGCGCGCGAGGTCACGGTTGGAACCACTTGCGAGGCGCCCTCGCGCCACGGTGTCGCGAGGGCGCCGGGCACATCAGAAGACCATGTTGACGGCCACCTGCGGCGCGAAGATCGCCGCCGAGTTGCGACCATCCAGCGAGACCTGCGCGCCGGCGATGAGGCCGATGCGATCGGTGAAGTTGTATTCAACGGCAGGTGCCACCGACAGACGCCAGGACGACGGCAGTTCGGTGTCGTACGCGGAGCGCTCGCCCGTCGACGAGGTGACCGTGCCGCGCACGTGCGCACCGCGGTCCTGTTCGTAGATGACGTCCGTCGCCACGACCCATTCGGGGTTGAAGCTGTATTCCAGGCCGATGCTGGCCTGCGACGCGGCATGCAGTTCAGCGAGACCGCGGAAGCCGTCCGGCGTCCCATAGGCGCTGTCGCCGTCGAGTGACGCGTGCGCGCCCGGCAGGCGCCAGCCGACATTGAAGCGGCCGCGCAGGTTCCGGTCGGCAAGGAAGTAGGCCTGTCCGCCGAGCGACAGCTGCGTCGTCGGCGCGCCGCTCCCCGTCGCTTCGGCGAGCCCGTGGCGGCCGAGCTGGTCGGACTGGCCCGTGGTGAGGTTCTGCTTGATCGCGGCGGTCAGCGACGAGTTGTTCCGATCGCTGCTGGCGAGCAGGTACGACGCCGACACGCTGGTATCGCCGAACTCCCACGTGCGGCCGCCCGACGGCGTGGACGCGTCGACCACGGAGAACGTGGCGCCGACGCCGACGCGATCGGTCAGGCCGTAGCCCACCGGGACGACGAGCGCCCAGCCATCCGGCACGCCGTCGGCGTGATGACGGTTGCCGTGTTCGTCGTAGAAGCCGTGGACCTGAGTGTTGATGAGGTACGGCTCGACGTTGGCCAGCCCCTTCGGCAGCGGCGGACCGCCGGTGGCGAGCGGGCCGGTGAAGCGCACGTCGGGCTCGGCGGAGACGCCGGTGTCGGCATGCGCATGCGATGCCGCGAACAGGCCCAGCGCCAGACTGGCGGCGGTGGTGAATGCGCGCGCCGACGGCGTGCGGTGCAACTTGGAACGGGATGCTGCCATGTGGCCTTCTTGCGTTGAGGAACGCCACAGACGTTGCCGACCGCCGACGCGCGCTTGCATCGGACGATTCCGAAAATCGTCAGCTGACGGTTGCGTCGACATGCAAGCCCGAATTGGCAGCCGCCGCGAACGCTGCAACGACGTCGAAGTACACTGGCGCGCCCGACGCACAGGCTCCGTCCTTGAACGCATCCGACTCGCCATCGCAGGACGTTTCGCTGCACGACGCGCTCGCGTCCTATGCGCGTCGCTGGCCGGATGAAGCGGAGGTGGCGCGTTCGTTCGCGGCGTTCCTCGACGAGGCGCCGACGGTGTTCGAGCGCATCCACCTGGAAGGTCACTTCACCGCATCGTCGTGGCTCGTCGATCGCGGCGGCACGCGCGTGCTGCTCACGCACCACCGCAAGCTCGAACGCTGGCTGCAGCTGGGCGGCCATGCCGACGGCGACCGCAATCTCGCGAACGTGGCGCTACGTGAAGCGGAAGAAGAGTCGGGTCTGACCGACCTGCGCGTGGAGCCGGAGATCTTCGATCTGGACCGGCACTGGATCCCCGAGCGCGGCGACGTCCCCGGCCACTGGCACTGGGACGTGCGTTACGTGGTGCATGCCGAAGGCAGCGAGGCGTACGTCGTCAGCGAGGAATCGCACGACCTGGCGTGGCGACCGATCGATGCGGTGCTGGCCGATCCGGGCAGCGACGAGTCGATGCGGCGGATGGCGGGGAAGTGGAAGGCGCGGTCGCGTTAGCCACGCAGGCCTGCTCTTGTAGCCGAAGAGAAGCGCTGGGGGAGATCACGGTACGTGAGTTAGGACCGTAGCGTTGAACGACATCGCGAGCCGTCATGTCGTGGCTTCGTTGCCCCTCACCCCAACCCCTCTCCCGCCGGGAGAGGGGCTGAGCCGCTGCAGTCGCTGGCCCTTCCGCAAATGCCTAGCGCTCAATAAAGAACGCGCGTCCGCAGCGTGCCCGGGATGCGCGCCAGTTCCTCGCGCACCTGCGCCGCCTGTTCCTGCGTCGCGGTGACGTCGATGACCACGTAACCGACCTTCGGATGCGTGCGAAGGAACTGGCCGTCGATGTTCACGCCCAGTCGCGAGAACACGTCGTTCACCTGCGACAGCACGCCCGGCACGTTGCGATGGATGTGCAGCAGGCGCGTGCTTCCCGTGTGTTCGGGCAGCGTCACTTCGGGGAAGTTCACCGCCGACAGCGTCGAACCGTTGTCGCTGTAGCGGATCAGCTTGGCCGCCACTTCCAGGCCGATGTTTTCCTGCGCTTCCAGCGTGCTGCCGCCGATGTGCGGCGTCAGGATGACGTTGTCCAGGCCGATCAGCGGCGAGACGAACGGATCGGCGTTGCCCTGCGGTTCGACCGGGAACACGTCGATGGCCGCGCCACCGATCGCGCCGGAGGCCAGCGCGCCGGCGAGTGCGTCGATGTCCACCACCGTGCCGCGCGAGGCGTTGATCAGGTGCGCGCCGGGCTTCATCTTCGCGACCTGCGCCGCGCCGAACATGCCCTGCGTCGCCGGCGTCTCCGGCACGTGCAGCGTGACGATGTCGCTGCGTTCGAGGAGGTCGTCCAGGCCCAGCGCCATGCGCGCGTTGCCGAGTGCGAGCTTGGTTTCGATGTCGTGGAAGATCACCTGCATGCCCAGCGCCTCGGCGATCACGCCGACCTGCGTGCCGATGTGCCCGTAGCCGACGATGCCCAACGTCTTGCCGCGCACTTCATGGCTGCCGGCGGCCGACTTCGACCACCCGCCGCGATGGCACTGCGCGCTCTTCTGCGGGATGCCGCGCATCAGCATGATCGCCTCGGCCACGACGAGTTCGGCGACGCTGCGCGTGTTGGAGTAGGGCGCGTTGAAGACCGGGATGCCGGCCAGCTCGGCTTCGTCCAGGTCGATCTGGTTGGTGCCGATGCAGAACGCGCCGATCGCCATCAGCCGGCGCGCGTGCGACAGCACTTCGGCGGTCAGCTGCGTGCGCGAGCGGATGCCGACGATGTGCGCCTGCGCGATTTCCTGTTGCAGCAGGTCGGCCGGCAGCGATTTGTCGTAGAGTTGGATGTTCGAATAGCCGGCGTTGCGGAAGCTTTCCACGGCGGTCGGCGCGACGCCTTCCAGCAGCAGGACGCGGATGTCGGACTTCGGGAACGAGGTCGTCAGGCTCACGACGGTATCGGGTGTGGGTGGGCCTTGGACTATGTCAGAAATCCGGGCCGGTTGCTGCGCTGCATCACTGGACGCCGGCGCGCGGGCGGTGGCAGGCTGGGGCTCCTGTCCGGCCCGCGTCCCACGCGCCTTCCATGACCGATCCGCAGCCCATCGATGCCCGCCTGGAACGCCTGCGCGCGCAGCTACCCGGCCTTCGCCTGACGACCGATCCCGCCGATGCCGAACACTACGGTCGCGACTGGACGCGTCGCTGGACGCCCGCACCGCTTGCGGTGGCGTTGCCGGCGTCGGTGGATGAGGTCGCCACGATCGTGCGCTGGGCCGTCGACGAAGGCGTCGCGATCGTTCCCTCGGGCGGACGCACCGGGTTGTCGGGCGGCGCGGTCGCCGCGAATGGCGAACTGGTGCTCAGCCTCGAACGCATGAACCGCGTGCTCGATTTCGACGCGGTGGATCGCACGCTCACCGTGCAGGCCGGCATCGCGCTGGAAGCGGTGCACAACGCGGCGCGCGAGCACCGGCTCGTCTATCCGGTCGATTTCGCCGCGCGCGGCTCGTGTTCGATCGGCGGCAACATCGCGACCAACGCGGGCGGCATCCGCGTGATCCGCTACGGCAACACGCGCGAATGGATCGCGGGGCTCAAGGTCGTGACGGGCGAGGGCGAAGTGCTCGAATTCAATCGCGCGCTGATCAAGAACTCCAGCGGCTACGACCTGCGCCAGCTGCTGATAGGTTCGGAAGGCACGCTCGGCATCGTGGTCGAGGCGACGCTGCGACTGACCGATCCGCCGCCGCCGACGAACGTGATGCTTCTCGCGCTGCCGTCGTTCGAGATGCTGATGCAGGTGTTCGCCGCCTTCCGCGAACGACTGACGCTGGAGGCGTTCGAGTTCTTCACCGACCGCGCGCTGCACCACGTGCTGGCGCACGGTGCGCAGAAGCCGTTCGACGAAGTGCATCCGTTCTACGTCGTCACCGAGTTCGCGGTGGGCGACGAGGCAAAGGAAGCCGCCGCGATGGCGGCCTTCGAGTTCTGCCTGGAAAACGGCTTGGTGAACGACGGGGTCATCAGCCAGAGCGACGCGCAGGCGGCGCAGCTGTGGCGACTGCGCGAGGGCATCACCGAGGCCCTGGCGAAGTACAAGCCGTACAAGAACGACGTGTCGGTGCGGATCTCGGCCATGCCCGCGTTCCTCGCCGAAACCCAGGCGCTGCTGGCGCGCGAATACCCGCAGTTCGACGTGGTGTGGTTCGGCCATATCGGCGACGGGAACCTCCACATCAACGTGCTCAAGCCCGACGACGCCGACTACGCGGTGTTCGTGGACCAGTGCGAGCACGTGACGCAGCTGCTGTCCGACGCGCTCGCCCGCCACGGCGGCAGCATCTCGGCCGAGCACGGCATCGGACTGGTCAAGAAGCCTTATCTGCTGGGCACGCGCTCGGCCGCCGAGGTCGAGTTGATGCGCGGCATCAAGCGGGTGCTCGATCCGAAGGGGCTGCTGAATCCGGGGAAGGTCTTCGACGCTTGACCATGCCGGTGTTTTGAGCCCCTCTCCCCACGGGAGGGGTTGGGGGTGAGGGGCGGGGCGCGAGGGCACGCTCGCACTCGCGACATGTGCTTTTGCAGTTAGCAATGGTGCGGTTTCTTCCGAGCAAGCCTGCGGGCACGTTCCCGTCGGGTGAGCAGCTCAAGCATCAGGTGAACGCTCCCACGATGCGCAACGATCGGCACCGATTTTCGGGCCGTAAACCGGTACCCTTCGCGGGCCGGCCGCGACGCGGCCTTCCAACGAACCGGGAAATCCTGATGAAGCGTTCCGTCCTGCTGCTTTCTCTCGCCCTGATGGCCGCCACGCCGGTGGCCTTCGCCTCCAGCTTCGCCGGCACGTCCGCGGGCTCGTCCGCCGGCGGCAGCTCCGCGTCCAGCGGCGCGAGCTCCGATTCGAGCTCCGGCAAGGACGACAAGGTGGTGCAGGCCGCGCGCGAGGATGCCGCGAGCTTCGTCGCCAGCAATGGCGCGATCCGCGGCGCCCAGCTGGAAGCGGCGCTGCGCCACCTGCGCGAGCAGGTTCCGCAGGCGCGCGAGGCCAGCGACCTCGAACTGGCGCAGGCCATCCTCGCGCAGTGAATGCGGTGAACGGCCGCCGCGGACGCATTCGCGGCGGCCATGCCGTGCTGGCCGCGGCCTTGTGCGCGTGGAGCGCCAATGCCGCCGCCCTGAAGCTCGATCCCGCCGGCCTCTCGCCGGACGAACGTCTCGCCACGCAGCGACTGCTCGACGACGCACAGGCACGATTGCCTGAACGTATGCGTACGCTGTCCGATCGCGACATCACTGTGCGCTGGTCGACGTTGGCCGACGACGTGCACGGCCACGCCGGCCGTTCGGAACTCCTGCTCAATCGCGAACTGCTCGCGCCACTGGTCGAAGGGAGCGATGAAGCGCAACACGCGGCGCTGGCGACCGTGCTGCACGAGCTCGCGCATTTCCAGGATCGCGACGAGGGCATCTCCCGCGATCCGCGTTTCCTCGACCTCGCCGGCTGGCAGGTGCGCGCGACGCGCTTCAACACGCGCGTGGCGGGACGCATGCGGGAGAACCGCTTCGTCGACCGCAGCCCGGATCCATACGAGCTCACGCGACCGTCGGAGTATTTCGCCGTCAACGTCGAGCATTACCTGCTCGATCCGCAATACGCCTGCCGGCGGCCGGCAATGCACCGCTATCTCGAACAACGCCTTGGCTCGACGTTGGCGAGCACGCCGTGCACGGACGACCTGGTGTACGTCGATGCGGGCGAAGGCGACGGCGGCGCGGTCGGCACGATCGATCCGTCGCGCGTCTACGCGATCGATTACCTGCTCGCCGAAGGCAACGCGCAGCCGATGAGCCGATGGGGCCACAGCATGCTGCGCTTGGTCGTGTGCGCGCCTGGTCGCGCGCCTGGGCCGGATTGCCGTTTCGATCTCACGCACCATCGCGTGCTCTCGTTCCGTGCCTTCGTCGACGACGTGCAGATTTCCAGCTGGCGGCGGGCTGAGCGGTCGCTATCCGTCGCGTCTGTTCGTGTTGCCGATGCAGCAGGTGATCGACGAATACACGAAGGTCGAACTGCGCGGGCTGCGCTCGGTGCCGCTGCGGTTGTCGCGCGAGGAAATCGCTGCGGTGCTCGAACGCACGTCGCAGCTGCACTGGAGTTACGACGGGCGTTATTACTTCCTTGGCAACAACTGCGCTGCCGAGACATGGAAACTGCTGCACGACAGCGTCTCGCGGCTTGCGGGGCAGGGCATCGGCAGCATCACGCCGACCGGTCTGCTGCGGCGGCTGGGGAACGCCGGTATCGCCGACACGTCCGTCCTCGACGATCCCGCGCGGGCGCTGCGCCTGGGCTACCGCTTCGAATCGCAGGGCGCGTATTACGACGCGTTGTACGCGGGCGCGAAGGCTTCGCTGTCGCTGCCGCCGCGAACCGTCGCGCAGTGGATGGACCTCTCGCCCGAGCAGCGTCGGCCGTGGATCGAGCGGGCCGATCTGCGGACCAGCGCCGCGCTGCTGATCCTCGAACAGGCTGCGCAGCGACGCGCACTGGCGCAGGTGCGCGAGGCGCTGAAGCGGCGCTATCTCGCATCGGACCGTGAGGACGACGCGCCCGACGTCGTGCGTCGTCTCCTGCAGGAAAGCGTGTATCTCGGGCAGCCGTCGCGTCTGCTCGACGGGCGCGGCTACGGCGTGCCGCAGCCCGACGAACGCGCGGCACTGGAAGCGCGCAGCGCGACGTTACGTGGCGAGCTGCAGGCGACCCGTGCGGAACTGGAACAGGGCGCGCGCCAGTGGATGGGCGCGGCGCAACGCGATCGGCTGGATGGCATCACCGCGAACACGGAACTGCTCGGTTCGCGTCTGCGTGCGCTGCATGCAGAGCAGGGCGGATTGCGATTGCCGTGAGGGTTGGCGGGCGATCAGCCCAGCCACTTCGTCATCAGTCGTCGCGGATGCAGCGCGTAGCCGCGACGACGGTAGATCTCGCGCGCGTGGTCGTTGTCGTCGCTCACCTCAAGCCGCACGCAGCGCAGGCCTTCGGCAATGCACAGCCTCTCGACTTCCTCCAGCGCCCGCTTGCCGACGCCGCCACCGCGATGCGCCGGGAGCACGTACAACTCGTCGAGCAGGCCGAAGCGACCACCGAATTCCAGGCTGAAGCAGAAACCGACGACGACGTAGCCCGCCAGTTCGCCGTCGCATTCGATCAGGACGAGCCTTCCGTTGCGGGCATCGCCGATCAGCGCTTCCATCGCCGCGCGCACGCGCACTTCATCCCACGCGATGTGCTCGTCCGCATGGAACTGCCGGATCACCGGCAGCAGCGCGGCGAGATCGGAAGCAGCGCCAGGTCGGAAGGTCGGCATGTCCGCGGTCGACAGGCGATGCGCGATGGCCGCGCATCGCCCGGATGGATCAATCCGCGCGACCGGCGAATTCGCCCGTCGTGGTGTTCACCAGCACGCGCTCGCCGTTGCCGATGTACTCGGGAACCATGATCTCGATGCCGGTCGACAGCTTCGCCGGCTTCGGACGCTTGGTGGCCGTGCCGCCCTTGAGCTCCGGCGGCGTCTCGATCACTTCGATCGCCACGCTCTGCGGCAGCTGCAGCGCGACCGGTGCGTCGTCGATGATCTGCACGTAGCAGCCGGTGAGGTCGGCGACGATGTAGCCGGCCAGGTCGCCCACGACGTCGGCGTCGAGCGTGTACGGCGTGTAGTCCTCGTCGTCGAGGAACACGAACGCGTCGCCGTCCTTGTACGAGAACGTCGCCTGGCGGCGGCTGAGCTCGACTTCCTTCAGTTCGTCCTCGGCGCCCATGCTCACGTCGAGCTTGGTGCCGCCGGGCACGCTGTACATGGTGAAGCGGAACTTGACGTTGCCGCCGCGGCCCTGCGGCGAGCTGCGCTCGATGTCGCGGATCTGGTAAACCGCGTTGTTGTACTCGACAACGTTACCTTTCTTTACGTCGTAGGCTTTCATGGCTTGTTCGTTGGTTGTGATTCGTGATTCGTGATTCGGAACAGCGCGTGGTTGCGAGTGGTGTCGTGCTTTTGAATCACGAATCACCAAACACGAATCACCGCTTCACTTCGGCGCAAGCCGCGTCGCGCCGTCGAGGCGGATCGTCTCGCCGTTGAGGTAGGTGTTGCCGAGGATGTACGCGACCAGGTCGGCGAATTCCTTCGGCTGACCGAGGCGCGACGGGAACGGGATCGACGCGGCCAGCGACTGCTGCACCGAGTCGGGCATGCCGTCGACCATCGGCGTCCAGAACACGCCCGGCGCGATGGTCATCACGCGGATGCCGAAACGCGACAGTTCGCGCGCCATCGGCAGCGTCATGGCGACGACGCCGCCCTTCGATGCGGAATAGGCGGCCTGGCCGATCTGGCCTTCGTACGCGGCCACCGACGCCGTGTTGACGATCACGCCGCGTTCGCCGTCGGTGCCAGCCTCGTTGTGCTGCATCAGGTCCGCGGCGGCCTTGGCGACGTTGAAGCTGCCGACGAGGTTGACCATCACGGTCGACTGGAACTGCGACAGCGGCATCGAGGCTTCGCGGCCGAGGACGCGGCCGGCGCCGAGGATGCCGGCGCAGTTGATGGCGACGTTCAGTCCGCCGAGGAACTCGCGCGCGGCCTTCACGTTTTCGGACACACCCGCTTCGCTGGTGACGTCGGTCTTGAAGTAGCGGGCGTTGGTATCGCCCAGTTCGGCCACGGCGGCCGCGCCCTTTTCGTCGTTCACGTCGAACAGTGCGACCTTGCCGCCGTGGGCGACCAGGTGCTGGGCAACGGCGAGGCCGAGGCCGGAAACGCCGCCGGTGACGATGGCGCGGACGGATTGGAGTTGCATGGGCGTGGGTCCTGACGCGGAAAGGCGGGATTTTAGCTTCTTTCGTCGCGTTTCCCGCGACCGGGCACAAAGCGCGTGGCGTACGCGACCTGTGCCGCATCGCTCGCCCCGGCCCTCACCCCAACCCCTCCTCCCGGCGGGAGAGGGGCTTGAAGCGTCAGGCCATTCCCACCGTCGGATACCGCTCGCGCAGCTCTTCGGGCGTCATGCCGGGCGCGAACAGGAAGCCCTGGCCCACGTGGACGCCCAGCTGCAGCAGGAAATCGCGGTGCTGCCCGGTCTCCACGCCCTCGGCGACGAGCGCCAGCCCGAGGCTGCGCGCGATGCCGGTGACGGCTTGGCAGACGGCCACGTCGGACTGGTTGTCCGGCACGCCCTGCACGAACAGCTGGCTGAGCTTGAGCCCGTGGATCGGCAGCCGGCGCAGGTAGTTCAGCGCGCTGTAGCCCTCGCCGAAATCGTCGATCGTCAGGATCACGCCCAGGTGGCGCAGCGCGGCGAAGGTGCGCAGCGTGTCGGGGGCGTCCTCGATGAGCACGCGTTCGGTGAATTCCAGTTCCAGCGCGTGACCCGGCAGGCCGTACTCGGCGAGCACCGCGGCAACGGTGCTGGCGAGGTCCTCGCCCAGGAACTGCCGGTACGACACGTTCACCGCCACGCGCGGGATGTTGAGCCCGGAGTCCTGCCATTCGCGCATCTGCCGGCAGGCTTCGTTGAGCACCCAGTCGCCGATGCCGACGATGTCGCCGGTGGTCTCGGCGTGGTCGATGAACTTGTCGGGACGGATCTCGCCAAGCGAATGGTTGCGCCAGCGGATCAACGCTTCGGCCGCCACGACGTCGCCGTTGCGCATGTCGATCTGCGGCTGGTAGACGAGGTGGAACTCCTCGTTGTTGACCGCGCGGCGCAGATGCGTTTCCAGCTGCAGGCGATGCAGCTGCTGTTCGGCCAGTTCGGGCGTGAAGGTCTGCCAGCCGTTGCGGCCGCGCCGCTTGCTGTCGTACATCGCCACGTCCGCGCTCTGGATCAGCTGCTGCGAGCGCACGCCGTCCAACGGCGCCTGCGCGATGCCGATGCTCGCGGTGATGCTGAATTCCTCGCCGTCCAGGCGGAAGCTGTCGCCGAAGATCTCCAGGATCGCGTCGGCGAGGCGCTCCGGACGCGACGGGTCGCTGCCGGTGTCGCACAGGATCAGGAACTCGTCGCCACCGAAGCGCGCGATCAGGCCTTCGTTGCCGATGGCGCGCTGGATGCGACGCGCGGCGGACGCCAGCAGGCGATCGCCGGCGGCATGCCCGAGCACGTCGTTGACCACCTTGAAGCGATCCAGGTCGACATACAGCACGGCCAGTTGCGAGCGCAGCGGATCATCGAGTCGGCTTTCGAGTTCGGCCAGCACCGCGTCGCGGTTCAGCAATCCGGTCAGCGGATCGCTGCGCGCCTGCACGCGCAGGGTTTCCTCGTCGTGCTTGCGCTCGGTGACGTCCTGCAGCGTGCCGGTCAGGCGGGAATGCAGCGGATCGCCCGCTTCGGCCTCGCCGATCACGCGGGCCCAGAACGTGCGTCCGTCGGCGCGATGGCCCTGCACTTCGAGGTCGAGGTTGCGGCCGAACGAAATCGCCTGGCCGAGCGCGGCGCGCAGGCGGTCGCGATCGTCCACGCGCAGGCAGTCGAGCATGCCTTCGATGGTGTCCGGCGCCGGCCGATGGCCGAGGATGCGCTGCGCTTCCTCGGTGAGATAAAGCCGATCCGGTGTCACCTCCCATTCCCAGCCGCCGATGTGTGCCATGCTCTGCGCGCGGTCGAACAGCGTGCTGTCGCGCTTGAGCGCGGTGATGTCGGAGAACAGCGACAGCACCTGCTGCGGCTTGTCGCCGCCGGCCGGGAACTGCGGCACGGCCGTGACCGACAGCCACATCAGCTGCTGGCGCTGGCGGTGGTACAGGCCGACGACGGTGCTTTCGATGATGCGGCCACTCTGCAGCGCACGCGCCGACGGGTAGCGATCGGACGCCAGCTGGCGCCCGTGTTCGTCCATTACCAGCCACTGCTCGCCGCGCATCGCGTCGTTGACCAGCTCGTCCTCGCCGACACCGAGGATCTTCATCGCGGCCACGTTGGCGTAGGTGATCTGCAGTTCCGCGTCCTGCACGACGATGCCGCGATCGATCGCCTCCATCAGCTCGCGATAGCGCAGTTCGGCGGTGTGGCGGCTGCTGAGGTCGCGCGCGACGGCGACCATCGCCTTGCGGCCGTCGAAGGTCAGCCCGGCGGTGTGCACTTCGACGGGAAAGCGCGTGCCGTCGCCGCGCATGTTGGTGACTTCGACCACGTAGGTGCCGCCGCGATTGAGCGTTTCCCACACCGGGACCATGTGGTCCTGCGGCAGGTCGGGATTGAGCGTCTCGATCGGCTGGCCGACGATTTCCTCGCGCGCGCGGCGATAGGCGTTCATGCCGGCCTTGTTGAGGTCGAGCACGGTGCCGTCCCACGCGATGATGCTCACCGGATCGGGCACCGCATCGAAGAGCGTGCGATAGCGCGCGCGTTCGGCTTCGCAATCGGCCAGCGACTGCGCCAGCGCCTGGTGCGCCTGCAGCAGCAGCTCGCGCGTCGGCGCGGGCAGGGCGCTGTCGCGCGCCGCGTCCTGCAACGCCGCCAGCGTGGTTTTCGCATCCACCGGAAGGGGCGGGGCGGTGTCCTGCGCGGGCGAGCGTGGCTTCATGAGGAGGCCGGTCAGGTGGTGGCGAGGGCCTTGCCCACCTTGCTGCCGGTCTCGCGCCCGAGTTTCGAGGCGAGCCAGCGGCCGGTGTCGGCGAGTCTGGCAAGGTCGATGCCGGTCTCGATGCCGAGCCCGTGCAGCATGTACACGACGTCCTCGGTCGCCACGTTGCCGCTGGCGCCCTTCGCATAGGGACACCCGCCGGTGCCGGAGACCGCCGCGTCGACGACCGCGACGCCTTCTTCCAGGCAGGCGAGCACGTTTGCCAGTGCCTGGCCGTAGGTGTCGTGGAAATGCACGGCAAGTGCGTTGACCGGCACTTCCGAGGCCACCGCGAGCAGCATCGCGCGCGCCTTGCCGGGCGTGCCGACCCCGATGGTGTCGCCGAGCGAGACCTCGTAGCAGCCCATGTCGTGAAGTGCACGCGCGACGCGCACGACGTCGGACAGCGGCACTTCGCCCTGGTATGGGCAGCCGAGCACGGTCGATACGTAACCGCGCACCGCGACGCCGTCGGCACGGGCGCGTTCCATCACCGGCGCGAAGCGCTGCAGCGATTCGTCGATGGAGGCGTTGATGTTCTTGCGGTTGAACGCTTCCGAGGCCGCGGTGAACACCGCGATTTCCTCCACGCCCACGGCGCGTGCACGTTCGTAACCCTGCTCGTTCGGCACCAGCACCGGATAGCGCACGCCCGGCGCGCGATGGATGCCGGTGAAGACTTCCGCGGCGTCGGCGAGCTGCGGCACCCACTTGGGGCTGACGAAGCTGGTCGCTTCGATGCTGCGCAGGCCGGTGCCGGAAAGCCGGTCGATCAGTTCGATCTTGTCGGCAGTGGCTATCGTCGCCTTTTCGTTCTGCAACCCGTCGCGCGGGCCGACTTCGACGATGCGGACGGAAGACTTCATGCCGGCCTCATTCGTCCTGCGCCAGCGCGACGAGCACGGCATCGGCTTCGACGAAGTCGCCCGCGGCCGCGCGCACCTGCGCGACGGTGCCCGCGCGCGGCGCCTTCAGGCTCAGCTCCATCTTCATCGCTTCGATCACCATCAGCTCCTGTCCGGACTCCACGGCGTCGCCCTCGGCGGCCTTCACCAGCACCACGCGGCCCGGCATCGGCGCGAGCACGTTATGGCCGGCGTTGCCGCCGCCGCTGCGCTCGTGGCGATACATCGGCACCCCCAGCAGGCGCAGGCGGCGTTCGCCGTCGTGCACCACCAGACGCTGGCGGTCGTCGGCCAGCGTATCCAGTTCGAACGTAAATCGGCGTCCATGTCCGCCAATGCGCAGGCTGAGCGCCCCGTCGGCGTCGATTCGCGCCCCTTCGACCGCGTGGGACTGGCCCGCCAGGTCGATCCGGTACGTGCCGCCCGCGCCCTGCGCCTGCAGCTCCACGCGGTTGTCGCCCTGGAGGAACGCCAGGCTGCGATGGCCGCCGTGGCCGAGGCGCCAGCCGTCGGCGATCGCCCAGGGCGAGGTCGGATCGGTCGACGCTGCGGCGCGCCGGCGCGTGTCCTGTTCCTGCGCGAGCAGCACCGCGGTGGCGCCGGCGATCAGGCGCTCGGTGACGTCCTCGTCGGCCGGCGCGAGGAACTCGTCGAGGTGGCGGTCGAGGTACCCGGTATCGATGGTGCCGTCGACCACGGCCGGATGCCGCGCGAGGCGTTCGAGGAATTCGATGTTCGACTTCGGCCCGGCGATGTCGCACGTCGCCAGCGCCGCGCGCAGCCGCGCCAATGCGGCGGGGCGGTCGGCGGCGTGCACGATGAGCTTGGCGATCATCGGATCGTAGAATATCGTGACGGTGTCGCCTTCGACCACGCCCGAATCGATGCGCACGCCTTCACCCGCATGCGGCAGGCGCAGGCGTTCGAGCTTGCCCGAGCCGGGCAGGAAGCCGGCGTCCGGATCCTCGGCGTACAGTCGCACTTCGATCGCGTGGCCGTTCTGCGCGATGGCGTCCTGCGCGAGCGGGAGCGCGTCGCCCGCGGCCACGCGCAGCTGCCATTCGACCAGGTCGAGCCCGGTCACCATCTCGGTGACGGGATGCTCCACCTGCAGACGCGTGTTGATTTCCATGAAGTAGAAACCGCCGTCCTGGCCGACGATGAATTCCACCGTGCCCGCGTTGACGTAGTCGATCGAGCGCGCGGCGAGCACCGCGGCTTCACCCATCGCGGCGCGCAGCTGCGGGGTGAGGAAGGGCGAGGGCGATTCCTCCAGCACCTTCTGGTAGCGGCGCTGCGCGGAGCATTCGCGTTCGTTGAGGTGGATCGCGTGCCCGTGCGTGTCGGCGAAAACCTGGATCTCGATGTGGCGCGGCTTCTCGACGTAACGCTCCAGCAGCACGCGATCGCGACCGAAGGCGTTGGCGGCTTCGCGCTGGCAGCTCTGCAGGTTCGCCGCGAACTCGCCGCTCGCGCGCACGATGCGCATGCCCTTGCCGCCGCCGCCGTGCGCGGCCTTGATCATGAGCGGATAGCCGACGGCGTCGGCCTCGCGCTGCAGGCGTTCGGGCGACTGGTCCTCGCCCGTGTAGCCCGGCACGACCGGCACGCCGGCGGCCTGCATCAGCTCCTTCGCACCGGCCTTGCTGCCCATCTTGCGCATCGACGCCGCCTTCGGGCCGATGAAGGCAATGCCGGCGGCTTCGACGGCATCGGCGAAATCGGCGTTCTCGCTGAGGAAGCCGTACCCCGGATGCACCGCCTGCGCGCCGGACTTCAACGCGACTTCGATGATCGCGTCGCCGCGCAGGTAGCTGTCCTGCGGACGCGGGCCGCCGATGGGCCATGCCTCGTCGGCCTGGCGCACGTGCTGCGCATCGGCGTCGGCTTCGGAATACACCGCGACCGTGCGGATGCCGAGGCGGCGGCAGGTGCGGATGACGCGGCAGGCGATTTCGCCGCGGTTGGCGATCAGGATCTTGTCGAACGGGCGTTGGGGCATGAGGTCACTCGGGACGGTGGCACACGGCTTCGATGTTGTTGCCATCGAAGTCGATCACGAAGGCGCCGTAGTAGTTCGGGTGGTAGTGCGGGCGCAGGCCGGGCGCGCCGTTGTCGCGCGCGCCGTGCTGCAGGGCGATGGCGTGGAACTCGTCGACGGCGGCACGCGATGACGCGACGAACGCGACGTGCAGGCCGGTGCTTGCCGTCTGGCCGGTGCCGATCCAGAACGCGGGCTTGCCGTCGGGGCCGAAGCCGCACCCTTCGTAGCCGCCGGTCTGCTCCTTCGTCACGTCCATGACGATGCCGTAGTCGAGCACGCCGAGCACGCGCTCGTAGAAGGCCCGCGAATGCGCGTAGTCGGACACCGTGATTCCCATATGGTCGAGCATGGTCGGTCCTCCTGGTTCGATTACGGGATCCAGCGCGGCTTGCGCTTGTCGAGGAACGCGGTGAGTCCTTCCTGGCCTTCCTCCGACACGCGCAGGCGCGCGATCAGCGCGGCGTTGTCGTGGTCCAGGCGATCGCGGTCGCGCTCGAACGCCACGCGCCGCACCAGCGTCTTGGCTTCGGCGCTCGCGTGCGGACCGGCCTTGAGGAGCAGGTCGACCTGGCGTTGCACCGCGGCGTCCAGCGCGTCGCCTTCCACAACCTGGTGCAGCAATCCGATCTCCAACGCGGTCGCTGCGTCGAAGATTTCCGCCGTCGCGAACCAGCGTCGTGCCTGACGCGGGCCGATGGCATCGAGCACGTAGGGCGAGATCACCGCCGGCAGTAGCCCGAGCTTGCTCTCGGTCAGGCCGAACTTCGCGTCGGCCGAGGCAATGGCGATGTCGCAGCACGCCACCAGCCCGACGCCGCCGCCGAAGGCCGCGCCCTGGATGCGGGCGACGGTCGGGCGGGGGAGTTCGTCCAGGGTCCGCATCAGGCGGGCGAGGGCGAGCGAGTCGGTGCGGTTGGCCTCCTCGCTGGCGGCGGCCATGCCGCGCATCCAGTTGAGGTCCGCGCCGGCCGAGAAGGAGGCGCCTTCGCCCTCCAGCACCACGACCCGGACGCTGTCGTCGGCGGCCACGGCTTCCAGGGCGCCGGTCAGGGCGGCGATCAGCATCGCGTCGAAGGCGTTGTGCAGCTCCGGACGATTCAGGCGCAGCCGGGCGACGGGCCCTTCGCGCAGGTTCAACAGCGGATTGGTCATCGGCCGGATTGCTTGCTGGAGTCTGGCGAATGATAGCCGCTGCCCTCCGATGGCCATGCTGCAGCCGCGTACGGCGGCGGCCGGGTGCTACAATTGAGAACGATTCCCATCTTGTCGACCCGTCGCCGCCCGCGGCGGGTTCGGCCTAAAGGTGACCCTTGAAGCTGTCCGAACTCCAACGCCGCACCGCCGCCATCGTCGAAGCCGTCGAGGACCAGGCGCCCAACGACGCGATCGCCCGCCGCTTGCGCGAGCTCGGCTTCGTGCGCGGCGAACGCGTGGAAGTCATGGCTGCCGGCCCGGTATCGAAGGAGCCGCTGCTGGTGCAGATCGGCTTCACGCGTTTCGCGCTGCGCCGGACGGAAGCGGCGCGCGTGAGGGTCTCGCTCGAAGGCGCGCAGGCCGCGGCGGGAGCGATCGCGTGAGCGCGGCCGAAGGGACGGTGAAGGGCGTGGCCGCCGTCCAGAGCGCGGCCGCGCAGAGCGTGCGCGTCGCGCTGATCGGCAACCCCAATTGCGGGAAGACGGCGCTGTTCAACCAGCTCACCGGCAGCCGGCAGAAGGTCGCGAACTACGCCGGCGTCACCGTCGAGCGCAAGGAAGGCCGTTTCCATGCACCGTCGGGCCGCCACTACGCGGTGCTCGATCTCCCCGGCGCCTACAGCCTGCACGCGGCTAGCCTGGACGAAGCGGTCGCGCGCGACGTCTGCCGCGGCTTCTATCCGGGCGAACCCGCGCCGGACGTGCTGGTGTGCGTGGTCGATGCGACCAACCTGCGCCTGCACCTTCGCTTCGCGCTGGAAGTGCGCGAACTCGGCCGCCCGATGGTGCTGGCCGTCAACATGATGGACGCCGCCAAGCGCCGCGGCATCGAAGTGGACCTGGCCGCGCTGGAACGCGAACTCGGCGTGCCGGTCGTGCCGACGGTGGCCGTCCGCAACGGCGGCGCGCGCGAACTGGTCGCGATGCTCGATCGCGTCGCCGGCAAGCTGCACGAGCCCAGTGCGCACCTGCCGGCCGACCTCGTCCACGATCCCGACGCGCTGCACGCCGAAACGCGCCGCCTCCTGTCGCTCGCCGTGACGATGCCGCGCCGCACCGCCGAGGTGGACGACGCGCTCGACCGCTGGCTGCTGCATCCGGTGCTCGGACTGGTGTCGCTGGCGGTGGTGATGTTCCTGATCTTCCAGGCCGTGTACGCCTGGGCGACGCCGCTGATGGACCTGATCGAAGCCGGCACCGGCGCGCTCGGCGAGACCGTCGGCAGCGTCATGCCAGACGGTCCGCTGCGCAGCCTGATGCTCGACGGCATCATCGCCGGCCTGGGCGGCGTGATCGTGTTCCTGCCGCAGATCCTGATCCTGTTCGCCTTCATTCTCGCGCTCGAGGAATCGGGCTACCTGCCGCGCGCGGCCTTCCTGCTCGACCGGTTGATGTCGCGGGCGGGCCTGTCGGGGCGGTCGTTCATCCCGCTGCTGTCGAGCTTCGCGTGCGCGGTGCCGGGCATCATGGCGACGCGTTCCATCCAGGATCCGCGCGACCGCCTCGCCACGATCCTCGTTGCGCCGCTGATGACGTGCTCGGCGCGCCTGCCGGTGTATGCGCTGCTGATCGGTGCGTTCATCCCGCAGCGCCAGGTCGCCGGCGGGCTGCTCAACCTGCAGGGCCTGGTGCTGTTCGGGCTGTACGCCGCCGGCATCGCCAGCGCGCTGGCCGTGTCGTGGATCATGAAGAAGTGGCGCCGCGACAAGAGCGAGCACGCGTTGCTGCTCGAACTGCCGTCGTACCGCATCCCGCATCCGCGCGACCTGCTGATCGGGCTGTGGGAACGCGCGTGGATCTTCCTGCGCCGCGTCGGTGGCATCATCCTCGCGTTGACGATCCTGCTGTGGTTCCTGCTGTCGTTCCCGGCGGCGCCGGCGGGCGCGACGGGCCCGGCGATCGACTACAGCTTCGCCGGCCGCATCGGCCACGCGCTGACGGCGGTGTTCGCGCCGATCGGCTTCAACTGGCAGATCTGCATCGCGCTGATCCCGGGCCTGGCGGCGCGCGAAGTCGCGGTGTCCTCGCTGGCGACGGTGTACGCGTTGTCGGCCGCGAGTGATGAAGCCGCGGCGCAGGCGCTTTCGCCGATCATCACCGGATCGTGGTCCCTGGCGACCGCGCTGTCGCTGCTGGTGTGGTTCATCTACGCGCCGCAGTGCATCTCGACCCTGGCGACGATCCGGCGCGAGACCAACTCGTGGAAGCAGGTGGCGATCGCCACGGGCTATCTGTTCGGCCTGGCGTACCTGGCGTCGTTCGCGACGTACCACATCGCCATGGCGCTGGGCGCGGGCTGACGATGGACGCCGGCCTGCTCGCGCAGTACGCAATCATCACCGTGGCGGTGATCGTCAGCGCGTGGTTCGTGGCGAAGCGGCAGTTCCCGAACGCGGTGCGCCGACTGCGCGTCGGCCTCGCCATTCCGCTGGTGCGCGAAGGTCGCGCCGCGTGGATGCAGAAGCTGGGCCGCCGGATCGCGCCGCCATCGGCCTTGAACGATGCGTCCTGCGGTGGCTGCAACAACTGCGGGCCGTCGACGCCGCGGCGTCATTGAAACCGGCGAGTTCCTTTCCCGAGTAGCAAAGCCCCTCTCCCGCGTGCGGGAGAGGGGTTGGGGTGAGGGCAAGCGGACGATTACGCCGGTCGTAGCGTCAGTGCTTCCGCCGCGCCTTGTACCCGCGCACTTCCACCGCTTCGACTTCCAGCGTGAACGAGCGCTCCTCGCCGTTGAACAGCGCGCCCACGCCCATCACCTGACGCTCGATTTCCTCGCCATCCGCGTTACGGATGGTGAGCACCACCGAGTACTCCAGCGCGTTCTCGCCGGGCGGCGGCTTGATCGTGCCCTCCACGCGCAGCGGCACCGACCGCAGCTTCGCGGACTGCGCGGCGTCCGGATCGAAACGCAGGTGGTGCCGGCACGACGGACAGACGTTGGCGCTTTCCAGGATCGTCGTCTTGCAGTGCGGGCACGTCCGCGTCGCGCCGGGCGTACCGGGGCGCGCGAGGCTCATGACGTGGCGGACGCCTCGGACTTCGCTTCGCCCTTGTCGGCCTTCTCGCTCTTGTCGGCCTTGCCGGCGCTGCGCGTATCGCGATCCTCGAATCCGAAGTCGACCTGGCCGCGCATGCGCGAACCCGGCGCGATGCTGACGACGCCGGCCTTGATGTCGCCGACCACCACGCCACCCTCGAGCAGTTCGACGCGCTGCGCCGATTCGACGTTGCCTTCGAGCTCGCCGGCGATCACGACCTTGCGCGCACGCACGCCGCCGTTGACCTTCGCGCCGACTTCCACGGTGAGGTCGCCTTCGACATGCACGTCGCCCTTGAAGCGGCCGGCGATGCGGATGTGGCCGGCGCCGTTGATCTTGCCTTCGATCGACAGGTCGGCGGCGATCACCGACTCCTTGCCTTCGCGTTCGTTCGCACGCGGGCTCGGCGACGCCGCAGGAGAGGGCGCAGGTGCAGCTGCAGCGGCGGGCTTGGGCGCTCCGAAGGAGAACTCGTCGCGTGCCGGTTCCTTCGGCAGCGCCGATTCGGTCGGATTCGTGGGAGCGGGGCCGTTGTCGCGCTTGGGCGTTGCGGGCTGTGGGGAATTGAAGATCGCCATGACGCACTTCCTCGATTGGCAGGGGCGGGGCAATGCACGGGGGTGCAGAGAACGGGGTGCAACCCACCCGAGGCTACGCCCGCAAAACCGCGCTGCGTGTGACTCGCCTCACCCAATCGTTGCCGGCTTTGCACCGTTCATATGCCGATCACCTGCCTGAATCCGCATCAGAGCGCCTCAAGCCTGCGAAGCGCATCACATGCGGAAGACGCCGAAGCGCGTGCTGGCGTCACCCGGCGCGCTCTCGATCGGCGCGTTGAAGCTTGCCGACAGCGCGAGACCGAGCACGCGCCGCGTGTCGGCCGGATCGATGATGCCGTCGTCCCACAGGCGCGCGGTCGCGTAGTAAGGGTTGCCCTGCGATTCGTACTGCTCGCGGATCGGCGCCTTGAACGCGTCTTCCTCTTCGCTCGACCACGACTTGCCGGCCGCTTCGATGCCGTCGCGTTTCACCGTCGCCAGCACGCTCGCGGCCTGTTCGCCGCCCATCACGCTGATGCGCGCGTTCGGCCACATCCACAGGAATCGCGCGCCGTATGCGCGGCCGCACATCGCGTAGTTGCCGGCGCCGAAACTGCCGCCGATGACGACGGTGAATTTCGGCACGTGCGAGCACGCCACCGCCGTCACCATCTTCGCGCCGTCCTTCGCGATGCCGGCGTTCTCGTACTTGCGGCCGACCATGAAGCCGGTGATGTTCTGCAGGAACACCAGCGGGATGCCGCGCTGGTTGCACAGTTCGATGAAGTGCGCGCCCTTGAGCGCGCTCTCGGCGAACAGGATGCCGTTGTTGGCGACGATGCCCACCGGATAGCCGTGCACGTGCGCGAAGCCGGTGACCAGGGTCTTGCCGTAGCGCGCCTTGAACTCCTGGAACTCGCTGCCATCGACCACGCGCGCGATCACTTCGCGGATGTCGAACGGACGACGCGTGTCCTTCGGGACGATGCCGTACAACTCGCCCGTCGGGAACGACGGCTCGCGCGACTCGCGCACCGCGACCGGCAGCGTCTTGCGGCGATTGAACGTGCCGACGATGTCGCGCGCGATCTGCAACGCATGGCGGTCGTCTTCGGCGAAGTGATCCGCGACGCCCGACACGCTGGTGTGCACGTCCGCGCCGCCGAGCGCTTCGGCGTCGACGACTTCGCCCGTGGCCGCCTTCACCAGCGGCGGGCCGCCGAGGAAGATCGTGCCCTGTTCCTTGACGATGATCGACTCGTCGCACATCGCCGGCACATAGGCGCCACCGGCGGTGCACGAGCCCATGACGACCGCGACCTGCGGGATGTTCTCCGCGCTCAGACGCGCCTGGTTGTAGAAGATGCGACCGAAGTGCTCCTTGTCGGGGAACACCTCGTCCTGCAGCGGAAGGAACGCGCCGCCGGAATCGACGAGGTAGACGCAGGGCAGGCGGTTCTCGCGCGCGATCTCCTGCGCGCGCAGGTGCTTCTTCACCGTCATCGGGAAATAGGTGCCGCCCTTGACCGTGGCATCGTTGGCGACGATGACGACTTCCTGCCCCATCACGCGGCCGATGCCGCAGACCATGCCAGCGGCGGGCGCTGCATCGTCGTACATGCCTTCGGCCGCGAGCGGTGCGATCTCGAGGAAAGGCGAACCCGGATCGAGCAGCGCGGCGATGCGATCGCGCGCGAGCAGCTTTCCGCGTTCGGTGTGCTTCGCACGTGCCTTCTCGCCACCGCCGCCGGCTGCGCGGGCCAGGCGGGCATCCAGCTCGTCGACCAGCGCGCGGTGGTAGGCGACGTTGTCCTGGAATTCCTGCGAGCGGGGATCGATGTGGGAAGTCAGTGCGGGCATCGATGCAGCGGCGTGCGGAAGATGCGGCATCAGACCATAAAGCGCGGGAATGGGCCAACGGTGCCGCGCCTGCGCGCCGCGCGTGCGCAAAGAAAAGGCCCGCGCGAGGCGGGCCTTTCCAGTGGAACGATCGCGCGCCTTACTTGCGTTCGGCGGCTTCCTGCTCGGCCTTCTCCGCAGCGTTGTCGGCCTTCTCGGCGACCTTGCTCGCCGCGTCGGCCGTGGCCTGCGCGGCGTCGGCGGTGGCGGCTGCCGCACCGGCCGCCGCATCGTTGGCGACTTCGCGCGAACGTTCGGCGGCGTTGTCCACCGCAACGCTCGCGCGATCGGCGGCTTCGCTGGTCGCAGCCGCCGCAGCCTCGGCCGATTCCTGCGCGGCGTTGGCGGAGGCGTCGGCGGCCTGGTTGGCCGCAGCGGCGGCTTCGGCCGCCTCGCTCTGCGTGTCGGCCTGGTGGCAGGCCGACAGCGACAGCGCAGCAGCGGTCATGGCAATGGCGACGTAAAGCTTGGTGTTCATGGGTTTCTCCGTGTGACGGGGTTTGGGTCCCAGCCGGGGCGCACGATGCCAGCGGCCGCGCGAAGGAAAAGTCATCGTCGGGGACGCCGATGCCCGGACGGATGAATCGTGGAGAAACCGTTGCCGACCGAACGCACGTCCCTCGTTACACGCTGGATGGGTCGTGGAGATCGGGCGATGCATGCGGGTCGACGAGCGCGGTAGCGTCACATCGGTCCGATCGCGATGCATGCGCGGATGCCACAAATGAAAAAGCCGCCGGAAATCCGGCGGCTTCTTCGAAGCGGTAATCACCCGGGCAATTGCTTGCCCGCGGTTATTACTTCTTCTCTTCCTTCGAAGCTTCGGCAGCCTGGTCGGCAGCGTCAGCAGCCTGGCCAGCGGCGTCAGCAGCCTGCGAAGCGGCGTCGGCAGCGGCGTCGGCAGCGGCCGGAGCAGCAGCGGCGGCGGTGGCGTCGGCCGAAGCGGCGGCGGCGTCAGCAGCCTGGGCAGCGGTGTCGGCAGCAGCCTGGGCAGCGTCGGCAGCAGCGGCGTCGCCCGAAGCAGCGGCGTCGGTGGCGGCAGCAGCGGCTTCGGTCGAAGCAGCGGCGGCGTCAGCAGCGGCTTCGTCAGCCTGCTTCTGGTTCGAGCAGGCGGCCAGAGCGGCAACCATAGCCAGGGCGATCAGCGCCTTGTTGAAGGTCATGATTTTTATCCTCGTCGTTTAGTTAGGCAACGCGCAATTGCGCGTCAATAACATGATGACAAGCCGGTGACGCGTGTCAAGCGGCTTGGCCGGTTTTTTTTAGGTAATGCGTTTTTAACGCCTTATAGCAGCTCGATGGCGACAGCGGTAGCCTCGCCACCCCCGATGCACAGCGAAGCCACGCCCTTCTTGACGCCCCGTGCACGCAGCGCGTGCAGCAACGTCACCACCAGGCGGGCGCCGCTGGCGCCGATGGGATGCCCCAGTGCAACCGCGCCGCCGTTGACGTTGAGCTTCTCGTGCGAGATGCCCAGGTCCTTCATCGGCGCCATGGCCACACAGGAAAACGCTTCATTGACCTCGAACAGGTCAACGTCGTCGACCGACCAGCCGGCCTTGGTCAACACGTTTGAAATCGCTTTCACCGGCGCGGTGGTGAACCACTCCGGTGCCTGCGCATGGCCGGCATGCGCGACGATGCGCGCGAGCGGTGTCAGGCCACGCTTGGCGGCTTCGTCGGCGCTCATCAGCAGCGTGGCCGCGGCACCGTCGGAAATCTTCGAGGACGACGCAGCAGTCAGCACGCCATCCTTGCCGAATGCCGCGCGCAGCGTGGGGATCTTCGCCAGGTCGATCTTGCCCGGCTCCTCGTCGGTGTCGACGACGACGTCGCCCTTGCGACCCTTGACCGTGACCGGCACGACTTCGTCCTTGAACGCACCACCGCTCACCGCCGCCTGCGCGCGACGCGCGCTTTCGGTCGAGTACGCATCGAGCGCTTCGCGATCGAAGCCGTACTTGTGGCTCGTTGCATCGCCGAACACGCCCATCGCCTTGCCGTCGTACGGATTGGTCAGGCCATCCCACGCCATGTGGTCGAGGAACTCCGCGCTGCCGTAGCGGATGCCGGTGCGCGAGTTGTTGAGCAGGTGCGGCGCATTGGTCATCGACTCCATGCCACCGGCGACGACGACATTGGCCGAACCGGCCTTGATGAGGTCATGCGCCAGCATGATCGCCTTCATGCCGGAGCCGCAGACCTTGTTGATGGTCGTGCAACCGGCGGAGGTGGGAAGGCCTGCACCCAGCGCGGCCTGGCGGGCGGGCGCCTGGCCCAGGCCGGCCGGCAGCACGCACCCCATGATCACTTCGTCGACCTGGTCGGCGGCGACGCCGGCATGTTCGAGCGCACCCGTGATCGCGGCCGTACCCAGCGCGGGGGTCGGGACGCCGGTGAACTGGCCGAGGAAGGAACCGATGGCGGTGCGCTTGGCACCGACGATGACGACGTCGCTCATGAGGACTCCAACTGAAGGTCGAACCGTGACAGCGGCCGGCGCGAGCGGCCGGAACCCTCCGATTATGCGGGGCCGTGCTGCGGCGCGGCAAACCGGGCTCAGCCCAGCTTCAGCAGGAACAGGGCGCGGCCACGTCCTGGTTCGCCCTGCCGGCGAAACCCCAACGGCTCATAAAGCGAGGGCACGCCGGTCCAGACGAACGCTCCGGCCTGCCGCTCCCCCGGCGGCAAGGATTGCGGGTACGCCTCGACCTCGGTCGCGCCCCGCTGCCGGGCCAGCTCCACCGCGGCAGCCACCAGCGCCCGGGCCACCCCGACACCGCGCCAGCGCGGCGGCACATACAGGCAGTTGAGCGACCAGGTATCGGCGGACCATTGGCGAACCAGCGACTTGCTCCGGTCGACCTGGGGAACTCCGCGCGCGGGCCGATCGCGCACCAGCCGGCCGCCTCATGATCGACGAATGCGAGCACACCGGACGCCGCGCCGGCGTTGACGAGTTTGCGAAACGCCTCGCGGTTGGGTTCGCCTTTCGCTGCCTCCCACGCGCGCCAGCCCATCGGCACGCGCCACCACATGCACCAGCACCCGTCGCAGGCACCACGTGGGCCGAACAGCGTTTCGACGATGGACCAGTCGTCGCAACCCAGAGGTCGGGTGTGGATGGCGTTCATCGCGTTCACCGATGTGCGCGGAATGTGGCGCCCGACGCGGTTTCCGTCACCGGTTCGTGCCGATTGATTGTGGACGATCCGCATTGGGTCGATACTCGATTCGCGATCGCTGGGGAGCGATGCGATTTCATTCAGATGGGGAGCGTCATGCATTACAGGCACAAGGAACTGGTGACGGCGATGCGCAGCGTGCTGCTGTGCTCGGGCTTGATGGGGCTGGCCGCCTGCGGCGGCGGTGGGGGTGGCGGGAACGTGCGCGAGACGCCACCGCTGTATGCGCCCACCACGCCCACCACACCGCCTCCGCCGACCAACCCGACACCCCCCGTCGTATCGACGCCGAGCCCGGCCTATAGCCAGCATATTTCGTTGACGGCTGCGGACTTCGCTCACCGCGCCGGAATCACTGGCAAAGGCGTGCGCATCGGCGTCGTCGACAGCGGCGTGATGCGCAACCATCCGGCACTGGCGCCGCGCGTCGTCGCCAATCTCAATTACGTCGCGTCCCCGCCCAACAATCTCGCGGTGGACGATGTCGCCGGCCATGGTACGGCCGTGTCGCAGATCGCCGCGGGCACCCCTTTCGGGGCTTGGCCCGGCGGTATCGCGCCGGGCGCGGAGATCGTCTCCGCCCGGATCCTCTACGACGAAGATCCGAAGGATGACGGTTCGGGCCAAGGCAATGAAGTCGACGGCGCGATAGGGCTGAAAGCGATCCATCAGGACCTGATCAACCGTGGCGTGCGCGTCATGAACAATTCCTGGGGTGGCCTGTACTGGACTAACCCCGCCGCGACGGGCCCCATCGCCGACGAATACCGCCCTTTCATCAATTCCAACAATGGTCTGGTCGTGTTCGCCACCGGCAACGAAGGTGGCGCAAACCCGTCGAGCATGGCGGCTTTGCCGAGCCAGGTCGGCCTCAATGGCACGCTTCCCGCAGCCGACCTGGAACGTGGCTGGCTGGCCGTCACTGCCGTCAATCCGAACAACACCCAGCAACTCGACGTCGACACCAAAGGCGTGGTGTATGCGAATGCGTGCGGCGTCGCGATGCGCTATTGCCTCGCTGCTCCCGGCACGGTCGCGGTGACGGGCACCACGGACGGTCCCACCAGTCCAACCTACTGGCGATGGAGCGGTACATCGCTCGCGGCCCCGCAGGTATCGGGCGCCGCGGCGCTGGTGTGGCAGGCGTTCCCGTACTTCAGCAACGACATGGTTCGGCAGACGTTGCTGGGGGGAGCGACCGATCTGGGTCAACCCGGACCGGATGCGACCTTCGGCTACGGCCTGCTCAATATTGCGTGGGCGATGCGCGGGCCCACCAAGTTCGACTGGGGTGACGCGAACGTCACGGTACCTGATGGCACCTCCTCGACATGGGCCAACCCTATCAGCGGCGCGGGTGGGCTCATCAAGCAGGGTGCCGGCAAGCTGATCCTCAGCGAGCGCGGCAGCTACGCCGGCCGTACGCAGGTGCTGGGCGGCGAACTGCAGGTCTCGTCGGAAATCACCTCGCCGGTGACGATCGGCCCACAGGGAACCCTATCGGGCTATGCGCGTTTCGGCGCCGTCGAGAACTCGGGAACGTTCCGCGTCGACAATGTGGCGCGCGTTGTCGGTGATTACCAGCAGACCGCAAGCGGGCGCCTGAGCATCCTCCTGGGCGCCTGGCTCTATGTGGAGGGCACGGCTACGCTCGGCGGCGATCTCCACGTCCTTGGCGCGCGTTCGGGTTACGTCGCGAGCAGCTACACGCCTTTCCTCAGCGCGCCGAGCATCGTAGGCAGCTTCGCCTCGCTCAGCTCCGCGCCCGGCGTGTTCCTGGACGCGACCATCAAGTACGGACCCACCGACGTCTGGCTCGATGTGCGCCGTCTCGATGTGACGGCCACCGCGCAATCCATGGGCTTGACCGCCACATCGGTCGGCAGTGCGCAGCGCGTGGAGGGTACGTTCGATGCCATCGATCAGGGCGCGGCTGTCCCCGACAACGTCCTCACTGGCGCCGGTGCGATCCAAGGCTCGCCGACTGCGGCCGCGGCCGAGCAGACGCTGTCGAGCCTCTCCGGCGAGCTGCACGTCGCCGACACCGCGTTTGCGATGATGGCGATCGAAGGCAACCGCCGCGCGCTGGAATCGCGCATCGACGCGCTGCAGGACGCGCCGCTCGGTGGCGCGTGGTTCGACGACCTCGACTCCCAGCGTGCGCTCGCCCGTTTCGACATGCAGGCCGATGGCTGGATGGCCGGCCAGGATCGCCGCGTCGGCGCGCTGACCGTCGGCGCCGCGCTCGCGCAGACCGAAGGTTACGCGCACCACGAGCAGCGCTTCGATCGCGAACACAACCGCCAGCTGGAAGCGCAGTTCTACGCGAGCTACGACCTCGGGCAGGGCTACCTGCTCGGCAGCGTTGCCGTCGGCCGCATGCAGCGCTGGACGCGTCGTGACGTGCTGCTCGGCGCGGACGCGTTCCGCCTCGGCACCGACTACGCGCAGCGTTATGCGAGCGTCGGCATGCAGGCCGGCTTGCCGATGAACGTCGGTGAGGGGCGCATCACGCCTTACGTCGGCGTGCAGAACCTGCAGCTGGAACGCGATGGTTTCAGTGAAGCGGGCGCGGTCGGGTTCGGCCTGAGCACCGATGCATCGTCGATGCGCGTCAGCCAGGCCTTGCTCGGCGCGCGCTATGCGACGCAATGGAACGTCGGTTGGACGCAATGGGACCTTCAGGCACGCGCGGAATGGCAGCGCCTGCTCTCGCAATCCGGTGGCGACATCCAGGCGCGCTTCACCGCATTGGAGGTGTGGTCGCCGATCCTCGGCGGTGCGCTGGATCGCGACGTCGGCGTGCTGGGCTTCGGCATTGGCACCTGGCTGCGCTACAACAGCCGCCTGAGCCTGGACGTCGATGCACGCAGCGATCACGGCGAAACGTGGACGCAGGCGATGCTCAACTGGACGATGGCGTTCTGATCGGCCGACGCCCCAGGGCCGGCACGTGCGTGGCCGGGACATTCATGATGCAATCGGTATTAGCGCTGCGCGCCTGACCGCCGGGGGGCGGTGCGAGCAGCGCCAAAGGGGACAAACATGGAAGGGATGCCGACGCGCGCGCCGCTGGCGCGCGGCGTGATGTTGGGGTTGTGCGTCATGGGGCTGGTCGGGTGTGGTGGGGGTGGCGGCGGCGGGAACGTCCGCAGCGATCCGCCGCCGGCGCCTGCGCCCGGCGGCGGTGCGATGACACCGACGACACCGACGACGCCTCCGCCGGTCACGTCCCCTCCGCCGTCTGATCCTTCGCCGACTCCGCCCGCGCCGGCCCCGACCGAACCCGACGTCCCGGGCCATGGACCAATCGTTGATGCGCACCTGTACTTCACCCGCGCCTACGAGGCGCAGGAACAGGGCCTCACCGGCAAGGGCGTCGGCATCGTGGTGATCGACACCGGACTGAAGCGCGACCATCCCGCGCTGGCGTCTCGCGTTCGGTATTCGGCCGACACGGTGGCGCCTGGCACCTACACCGCGGTCGACACCAGCGGACATGGCACCCAGGTCGCCCAGATCGCTGCCGGTAGCAAGGTCGGCCGTTGGCCGCGAGGCGTGGCGCCCGAAGCACACCTGACGTCGTTGCGGGTGATCACCGACGAAGCCGCCAAGCCCGGTGGCAAGCAGAAGCTCACCGCCGCCGATCCGTTGATCACCGCAATTGGTTCCGAAGGCTATGGCGGTCGTGGACGCGTCCTCAACATTGCGACCGACGCGCTCTGGTGGGACGACGAACGCGTGGGGGCATCGCTCGCATCGGTCCTCTCGGGTGCGGTCACTATTGGTGCGGACTCACAACTGGCCGTCGTGCCGACGGGCAACGCGGGAGCCAGCCAGCCCTCGCAGCTGGCCATGCTGCCGGCCTTGTCGGAGAAGCCGGAAGTGGGGCTTTATCCCACGCAGCTCAAGCGCGGCTGGATCAACGTCGGCGCAGTGCAGTCCACGGACACGAACAAGCTGGCGTCCTATTCGAACGCGTGCGGTGACACGCGTGACTACTGCATGGTCGCGCCAGGCGATGTCACCGTAACGGCGCTGGATGCGACCGCCGAGGCACCGACGTATCAACAGGTGCACGGCACCGAGTACGCCTCCGCGCAGGTGGCCGGCGCTGCGGCGCTGGTGTGGCAGCGCTTTCCGACGCTCAGCAGCGAGCAGGTACAGCAGATCCTGCTGCGCACCGCGAAGGATCTGGGCGATCCGGGCGTCGACGCTGCGTTCGGCTGGGGCCTGCTCGACGTCGCCAAGGCGGTGCGCGGGCCGACGTACTTCAGCGGCGGCGACTTCAAGGTGGAGCTCGGTAGTCGCACCACCTGGACCTTCCTCAATCCGATCTCCGGCGACGGGGGGCTGCGCGTGCATAGCACCGATGGCACCTTCAGCACCTTGTCCCTTGAAGCGCCAACCACCTACACGGGCACGACGACCGTCCAGGGGCCGATCCTCACATCCGGTTTTTCGATGAAGTCGCCGGTGGTGGTGGAGGGCGGCATCTTCCAGGCTTCCGGCGGCACATACGAAGGCGATCTGCGATCGGTGGCCCAAGGCACCCTGGCGATCACGCCCGACAGTTATCGCCAGCCCTTGGTGGTGAAGGGCGACATCGACAACCAGGCAAAATTTACCTACCAGACCTCGACTTCGGCCGATGCGGTGTTCGAGGGCGACTACACCCAGGGCAGCAGCGCGGACTACCAGTTCATGCTTGGCGATCGCCCCATGCACCTGAAGGGTCGGGCGACGCTGGACGGCGAGCTCCACGTCATCGGCATGCGCCCGGGGTACATCGCCAACGACCATACGACCATACTTATCGCGGACGGTGGCGTCGGCGGCCGGTTCTGGCGCGTGATCGCCTCGCAGTACCTGCTGCTCGAATCGACGCTGATGCAGGACGCCAACAGCGTCTGGCTGGACGTCGTGCGAGCCGAAGCGCGATCGCTCGCGATCAATGCAGCGCTCGCCCCGGCCGCAGTCGGGGGCGCCGAGCGGCTGGACGACGCATTCGATCGCATCGACGCACTGACCAGGCAGGGCGCCTCGCCCGAAGCTGATTTCGTCGATGCGGCCGGCAGGCTGCAGCGGATCGCGTCGATGGACGTGCTCGATCGCTCGCTCGCGAGCTTGTCGGGTGAACTCCACGACGCCGACTCTGCCTTCGCGATGATGGCGATCGACGATAGCCGCAACGCCCTGGAGTCGCGCCTGGATTCGTTCGCCGGGGGCAGCGCCGCAGGTGCGTGGTCGCGATCGCTCGACGGAAAGCGGCAATGGTCGGCGTTCGACGTGGATTCGCGGGGTTGGATGCTCGGATTCGATCGCCTCTGGAACGCCCACCTGACCGTTGGTACGTTGCTGTCGGAAACCAGCGGCAACGCCTGGCACTCGCAACGCTTCGATCGCGAACGCAATCGCCAGGTCGATGCGCAGGTGTATGCGTCGTGGAACCTGGGAGAGGGCGGGTTCGTGCTCGGCAGCGCCGGGTTCGGCCACATGCAGCGCTGGCTGCAGCGCGAGGTGGTGCTGGGCGACGAGGCCTACCGCGTGTCGAGCGACTACGCGCACCGCTATGGCGCGCTTTCGCTGCAATCGGGTCGGCGCATTCCGTTCGGTGGCAGCACCGTCACGCCGTACCTGGGTGTGCAGGCACTGGCGCTGGCACGCGATGGTTTCAGCGAACAGGGCGCGTCCGGCTTCGGCCTGACCACGAACGACGCCTCGATGTCGGCCACGCAGGCGCTGGCCGGCGCGCGCTGGAGCCACGAGTGGCTCGGCGCCACGACCCGCTGGGCGCTCAGCGGTCGCATCGAATGGCAGCATCTGCTGTCGCAGTCGGGCGAAACCCTCCAGGCTCGCTTCACCGGCATGGACGCGTGGGCGCCGATCGTCGCCGACGGACTGGATCGCAACGTCGGCCTGTTCGGCCTTGGGCTTGAAGCGGGCATCGGCCGTCGCAACACGCTGCGATTCGACCTCGACGCCCGTCATGCCGGCACGGAGCAGTGGACCGGCGCCATGGCCACCTGGACGACCGCGTTCTGATCGCACCGTCCGTGCAATGCAAAACGGCCGTCGATTCGACGGCCGTTTCGTTTCAGGCTACGGCTTCGCGACGGCTCAGTGCCGCTCTTCGAACAGCTCGCGGCCGATCAGCATGCGGCGGATTTCGTTCGTGCCCGCGCCGATGGCGTAGAGCTTGGCATCGCGCAGGATGCGGCCGGTCGGGAACTCGTTGATGTAGCCGTTGCCGCCGAGCGCCTGGATGCCTTCCAGCGCGACCTGCACCGCGGCTTCCGACGCATGCAGCAGGCACGAGGCGGCATCGACGCGGCTGCGATGGCCGGCATCGAAATCGCGGCCCACCTGGTAGGCGAACGCGCGGCTCGACTGCAGCGCGGTGTACATGTCGGCGATCTTGCCCTGCATCAGCCCGAACGTACCGATGGCCGCGTTGAACTGCTTGCGTTCGCGCACGTAGGGCAGGGCGATGTCGAGCGCCGCCTGCATCAGGCCGATCGGCCCGCCGGTCAGCACGAGGCGTTCGGTGTTCAGGCCGCTCATCAGCACCTTCACGCCGCGGTTCACTTCGCCGAGCACGTTCTCGGCCGGAATCTCGCAGTTCTCGAACACCAGTTCGCACGTGTTGGAGCCACGCATGCCGAACTTGTCGAGCTTCTGCGCGGTGGAGAAACCCTTCATGCCCTTCTCGACGATGAAGGCCGTCATGCACTGGCTGCCCGCGTCCTTGCCAGCGGTGCGCATGTAGACGATCAGCACGTCGGCTTCCGGGCCGTTGGTGATCCACATCTTGTTGCCGTTCGCGATCCACGTGCCGTCGCGAAGCTCGGCGCGGCAACTCATCGATCCGACCACGTCCGAACCCGCGCCCGGTTCGCTCATCGCGAGCGCGCCCTTCCATTCGCCGCTGCACAGCTTCGGCAGGTACTTCTGGCGTTGCGCGTCGGTGCCGTTCGCGTAGAGGTTGCTCACGCACAGATTCGAATGCGCGCCGTAGCTCAGGCCGACCGAGCCGGACGCGCGCGAGATCTCTTCCATCGCGACCAGGTGCGCGAGGTAACCCATCTCGCTGCCGCCATACTCGGCGGGGACCGTCATTCCGAGCAGGCCCATTTCGCCGAGCTTCGGCCACAGGTCCTGCGGGAACCAGTTCTCCTCGTCGATCTGCGCCGCGCGCGGTGCGATCTCGACCTCGGCGAAGCGGCGAACGGCGTCGCGCAGGGCATCGATTTCGTCACCGAGGGGGAAAGGGCGCATGGGAATCCTTGTGTTCGAGAGGGCGGCGCGATCGAACGCCGCGCGCGATGCGCCAATTCTAGGCGGAGGCGGTGAATCGGTCGTCGTGCGGTGCAATAAAACCGCGGTTTCAGGGGCCCAAAGCGAAGCGCCCCGCCACCGTACGCAACGGTGCGGGGCGCGATTGCGCGAAAGCCGTGGCGATCAGCCTTCGGCGTGGACCAGCGGACGGCCGTTCAGCGGCTGCACGTTGCGGTTGTTGTGGCGGTAGTGCGCCAGGAACGCGTCGATCTGCTTCTTCGACATCGTGACCGGCGCCGGCAGCACGTACCACTCCACGTTCTCGGTCAGCGGCGGCGTGGTGAGCGAGCCAAGGTAGTGGTAGTAGCCGCGTTGCGCCGGCAGCAGCGCGTCGATGTCGACCTCGTGCGGCGCGTTCTTTTTGTGCGCGAGGCTGTCGAGCACCGCCTGCGCCTGCGGATTGGCCTTGCCGACCTGGTACATCACGCCGACCACGGCCAGGCGCCCGTCCTGCGCCTTGAAGACGTAGTGGCCTTCCAGCGGATAGTGCCGGCCGTCGATGGTGTGCTCGCTCTCCGCGTGGAAGTGGAACTGCGTCAGCGCGAAGTGCCGGCCGCGGATCGTCGCGTCGGTGGCGTGCGTTTCGACTTCCACCGCGTGGCCGTTGTCGACGGCTTCCATCGGCGCGTGCGTGTGCGTGAACACCAGCGCCTGCGGTTCGTCGTCGCGCGCGGCGACGGCGTCGTGCGTGACGATGTCGATCGGCGACTGCGCCATGTCGTGCGCGGACTGCCATTGCGCCTGATGGTCGTAGTCGATGCGGCCATCGCCGGCGTTGGCTGCGAAGGCAGCGGCGAGACCGAGGGCGGCAAGGGGAAGGGCGATGCGCATGAAGGCAACTCCGAGTAGGGGGATGCCACTTTGCGCCGGGCGTTGTGCGGCGTCTTTCGGAATTGCCTGAAAAGCAGGCCGTTTGTCGCGTACCAACCCCGTCATCCCGGCGCAGGCCGGGATCCAGGCTGATACCGCTGATCGTCAGTGATAAGCCGCTTCTGTCATAGCGTGAGCCTGGGTCCCGGCGTTCGCCGGGATGACGGTGGAGGGGACAGTGGCGTCTCGATGCAAGAAGACCCACAAAAGAAAACGCCCGGACAAGCCGGGCGTTTCTCGAATCATTGCGCTGCAACCGCTGCCACGTCCTCCGCGGCCCACAGCCCCCTTTAGTAAAGGGGGCGCCGCGGCAGCGGCGGGGATTTGGAGGAAGACTGCTGGGGCCCGAAGTTTGCGAATGCAAACTTTGGGGATTTTCCAGTCGAGACTGGAAAATCAGTGCCCGCCGCGAATCCTGCCCTGGAAACGCGGAGCGCTGCGACCCAGCGGCAGCTTCAGCTTGCCGATCGCGGTGATGCGCTCTTCGGCCAGGCGGTCGGCCGCGCGGTAGGTCGGGATCGCGTCACGCTCGGCGATCTCGAAGATGCGCGCGAGGTTGTGGTAGATCGTACGCATCATGCGCATGGCGCGCTCGCGGTTGTAGCCGTCGAGTTCCAGCGCCACGTTCATCACGCCGCCGGCGTTCACCGCGTAGTCCGGCGCGTACAGGATGCCGCGCTTGGCCACTTCGTCGCCGATGGCGTTGTTGGCCAGCTGGTTGTTGGCCGCGCCGCAGATGACCTTGGCCTTCAGGCGGGGCAGGGTGCCTTCGTTGACGGTGCCGCCCAGCGCGCACGGCGAGTACACGTCGGCCGGCACGTCGTAGATCTCGTCCAGGCCCACGGCTTCAACGCCGTATTCCGAGACGGCCTTGTCGACCAGGCCCTTGTTGATGTCGGTTGCGAAGATCTTCGCGCCGCGCTCCTTGAGCAGCTTCACGAACTCCATGCCCACGTGGCCGAGGCCCTGCACGGCGTAGGAATACTTGCCGACTTCCTCGTCGCCGAAACGCTTGTTGAGCGTGGCCATCAGGCCCTGCAGCGTGCCGTAGGCGGTGAACGGCGACGGGTCGCCCGAACCGCCGTGGACCTGGTGCACGCCGGTGACGTACTCGGTCTCGCGGTATACGTATTCCATGTCGTTGACGTCGATGCCGACGTCCTCAGCCGTGATGTAACGGCCGCCGAGCGCCTCGACGAACTGGCCGAACGCGCGGAACAGCGCCTCGGACTTGTCGGTGGACGGATCGCCGATGATCACCGCCTTGCCGCCGCCGATGTTCAGGCCGGCAACCGCGTTCTTGTAGGTCATGCCGCGCGAGAGGCGGAGCACGTCGTTGAGCGCGTCCTGCTCGGTCTTGTACGGCCACATGCGCGTACCGCCGAGGGCCGGACCGAGCACGGTGTTGTGGATCGCGATGATGGCCTTCAGGCCCGCGTCCTTGTTGTGGCAAAACACGACCTGCTCGTGGCCGAAGGTGTCCAGCGTTTCGAAAATCATCGGGTGCTCCGCTGTTGGCGCGAGAGGTTGCGCGTCGCGCTTTACGCCAACTGTGATGGGTAAGTCGTTGAATCGAAATGGAAATGACACTGCGGCCAAGGTCCAGGACCCCGCCGCAGGCGCGACAGTCTAATCCAATCGGCCGGAGGGGACAGGCATGCCGACGGACGGCTTCGCCCGCGCTGCCCGTTCAGAAAGCCCGGTAGCGTCCCTGGCGCAGCCAGAGCGTTGCGAGCCATTTCTCGCCGCGTTCCACCGGTAAGCCGGCGTGCAGCGAATCCGGGTCGGGCGAGCCGTCCGGATGCAGGTTCTCGAACACCACCGCGCGGCCCGGCCGCGGTTCGACGCGCAGCGCGGCGACCGGGAACTCGGTCTGCCCGCCGGCTTCCACCGTGTTGAGGTAGGCGCAGATCGTGCGCATGCGGTTGCCGGCTTCCGGGCGGTCGCGTTCGATCGAGCTCGGCGGGCGGTAGTCGCGATGGGGGCGGTATTCCTGCCCTGGCTCGTAACGGAGCACGACCAGATGTTCGGCGTGGTCGAGTGGCATGCCAGCCGCGCTGGCCATGCGCAGTTGCACGCAGCGCAGCGCGAGGTCTTCCTGGATCGCGTCGAAGGACGCGTCGCTGCTGGTGCGGATCTCCTGCTCCATCGGCAACCCGGTGTCCGGATCGACCGTGCGCGAACGCGTGAGGTGCACTTCGGCATTCGCGATCAGCAGCCTGCATTCCTCGGCGCTGAGCAGGCCGTCCACCGTCATCACGCGCGGCCGCGTGGATTGCAGATGCAGATCCATCGGCTGCAATACGTCGTCCATCGACAGCACGCCCGGTGCGGTTTCGCTCCGCGCGAACTCCGGCACGACGATCTCCGGCAACGATCCCACGCCAATCGCCTGCAACTGCCCGCGCAGATCGGCGGCGGCTTCGGGCTGCGGCACGTCGCCTTCGCCGCGGGTGATGCGCTCCAGGAACAGTCGCGCCGCGATCACATCGCCGAGCCCCGCGCCGCGTTCGAGCAACTGCAGGCAGCGCAGCTGGTCCGCCGGATCGGCCTTGCGGCCGAAATGCACGGCAGCCGCGCGCAGCGCCGGCGGGTAATCGGCGCGAACCGCGCGCAGCACGCGCTCGTTGATGCGGCCATCGCGCGGCAACGTGCGTCCGCCCAGCGACATCAGCGCGAGGAAATACGAGGCGATCGGGCTTCCCACCGATTCGGCACGCAGCAGCCATTCCGCCGCGCGCAGCGGCTCGGCATCGCAACCCACGCCGTACATCAGCATGCGGGCGTATTCGATCTGCGCGTTCGCCAGCCCGGCTTCGGCGGCGCGGCGATGCAGGGTGAACGCTTCGTCCAGTTCGTGCCGTGCCACCAGCGCCGAGGCCAGCTGATAGAGCGCCTGCGGCGACCCGTCGTGGGCGCGGCGGCGGAGGTCGAGCAGGACGGCGTCTTCGTTCATGGCGGTTCGCGTGATCGGACGGCGAGTGTAGCCAGAAAGGAAGGGCGACTTTGCCGGGACGGGCGGTTGCTGGAGTCTCACGGGTTCCCCAAGGTTGATGCATCGAATCGCGTGCCGGCATCTCCATGCCCTTCATCCGATCCCCGTCATCCCGGCGAACGCCTGGACCCAGGCCCGTCGCGTCTGAAGCCACCGGGCGACAGGGTTGAACGCATGCCAGCCTGGATCCCGGCCTTCGCCGGGACAACGGCCTTTAGCCCCTCTCCCCCCGGGAGAGGGGTTGGGGTGAGGGTCGGGACGAGCGACTACGCCCGCGCTCGCGATGCCGACTGCCTTGCGCGCCGAGAAAATCAAGATGGATTCCAGCTTCCGCTGGAATGACGACTCGTAGCCCCTCTCCGCGCGCGGGAGAGGGGTTCGGGTGAGGGCCGGACGTGCGACCAGGCCGCGCTAGCAATTCCTATATCCCGAAACCCACGCCAGAGATGCCACAGCTGCGGCGGCTGCCAGCTCTCCCGCGCCGCACAACAAGCCCCTAATCCCCCTCGGGCTACAATACGGATTCGACCGTTTCCGTATTTCGAGCGTCCATGAGCACCCCCGCAAGCAACCTGCCCGAAGCCGCCACCCCCGCGTTGAATGAGAGCGGCAGCCCGCTGCGGTTCGTCACCGCCGCCAGCCTGTTCGACGGGCACGACGCCGCCATCAACATCATGCGGCGCCTGATCCAGGGGCAGGGGGCGGAGGTCATCCACCTGGGCCACAACCGCTCGGTGGAAGACGTCGTCCGCGCCGCGCTGCAGGAGGATGCCGACGGCATCGCTCTGTCGTCCTACCAGGGCGGCCACGTCGAGTACTTCAAGTACATGGTCGACATGCTGAAGGAGCGCGGCGCCGGCCACATCCGCGTCTTCGGCGGCGGCGGCGGCACGATCACGCCGGAGGAGATCCGCGAACTCCAGGCCTACGGCGTCGAGCGCATCTACCACCCCAACGACGGCATGCACATGGGCCTCGTTGCGATGATCGAGGACGTCATCCGCCGCGCCGGCGATGCGCGCAAGGCCGCGCAGCATCCCGACAAGACCGCTGATATCGACGACGAAATCAGCATCGGCCACACCCTCAGCGCCATCGAGGAGGGCATCTTCGACGAAGCCCAGCTCGCGCACCTTCGCAAGCAGTGGCAGCTGGCCGGCGGCAAGACGCCCGTCATCGGCATCACCGGCACCGGCGGCGCCGGCAAGTCGTCGGTCACCGACGAACTGCTCAACCGTTTCCTCGCCGCCTTCCCGGAGATGCGCATCGCCGTGATCTCCGTCGACCCCACGCGGCGCCGCACCGGTGGCGCGCTGCTGGGCGATCGCATCCGCATGAACTCGCTGCGTTCCAAGCGCGTCTATATGCGTTCGATGGCCACGCGCCGCCAGCACGCCGCCACCAATACCGTGCTGAAGGACTGCATCGGGTTCCTCAAGGGCCTGGGCTACGACCTGGTCATCGTCGAAACCGCGGGCATCGGCCAGAGTGATTCTGAAATCGTCGACCTCGTCGATTTCCCGATGTACGTGATGACCAGCGACTTCGGCGCGCCGAGCCAGCTGGAGAAGATCGACATGCTCGACTTCGCCGAGCTCGTCGTGCTCAACAAGTTCGACAAGCGCGGCGCGGAAGACGCCCTGCGCGACGTGCGCAAGCAGTGGAAGCGCAACCGCGTCGCCTTCCAGACCAAGGACGAGGACGTGCCGGTCTATCCGACCATCGCCTCGCAGTTCAACGACCCCGGCATCAGCTGGATGTTCGCCAACCTCTGCCGCCTGCTGCGCGACAAGCTCCAGCTGCCGGCCGACAAGTGGACGCCGGAGATCGACACCTCGCTGAAGGAACCGCGCGCCACGGTGCTGATTCCGGGCGCCCGCGTGCGGTATCTGGCCGAGATCGCCGAGCAGGGCCGCAGCATCAACGCAAAGATCGAAACGCAGGCGGAAGTCGCCGATCGCGCGCAGAGCTACTGGCAGTCGCTGAATGATCTTGGCGATGGAGCGCTGCCGAAGGCGCTGGACCTCTACGCCGCCGACGCCCTCACCGACGGCGGCGACAAGACGCTCCTCACCTTGCGCCAGCGCTACAACGACGCCGTGCAGTCGCTCACGTCCGAAGCGCTGAAGCTCCTGCGCGACTGGCCCGCGCGCCTGAAGTCGATCACCGACGAAGTCAACGAATACCAGGTGCGCGACAAGACGATCCGCGTCGAGAACTACCGCGAATCGCTGAGCCACCAGAAGATCCCGAAGATCGCCGCGCCTACCTACAAGAGCTGGGGCGAACTGCTGACCTTCCTGCAGAAGGAAAACCTTCCGGGCTACTACCCGTACACCGGCGGCGTGTATCCGTACCGCCGCACCGGCGAGGATCCCATCCGCATGTTCGCCGGCGAAGGCACGCCGGAGCGCACCAACCGCCGCTTCCATTACCTGTCCGTCGGCCAGCCGGCCGCGCGCCTGTCCACCGCGTTCGACAGCGTCACGCTCTACGGCGAAGACCCCGCCGTGCGCCCCGACATCTTCGGCAAGATCGGCAACTCCGGCGTCAACATCGCCACGCTCGACGACATGAAGAAGCTGTACTCCGGCTTCGACCTGTGCGCGCCGAGTACGTCGGTGTCGATGACCATCAACGGCCCGGCGCCGATCATCCTCGCGATGTTCATGAACACCGCCATCGACCAGCAGGTCGAAAAGTACCTGCGAAGCGACGACGCGCGCTGGAACGAAGCGCACGACAAGATCGAAATGCTGTTCGAAGGTCGCAAGCGCCCCGAATACAGCGGCATGTTGCCCGAAGGTAACGACGGCCTCGGCCTGGGCCTGCTGGGCCTGACCGGCGACCAGGTCGTCGACGCTGAAACCTACGCCAACATCAAGGCGCAGACGCTGGCCACCGTGCGCGGCACCGTGCAGGCCGACATCCTGAAAGAGGACCAGGCGCAGAACACCTGCATCTTCAGCACCGAGTTCGCCCTGCGCATGATGGGCGACATCCAGCAGTACTTCGTGGACAAGAACGTCCGCAACTTCTACTCGGTGTCCATCAGCGGTTACCACATCGCCGAAGCCGGCGCGAACCCGATCAGCCAGCTGGCTTTCACGCTCAGCAACGGCTTCACTATCGTGGAGTACTACCTCGCGCGCGGCATGAAGATCGACGACTTCGCGCCCAACCTGTCGTTCTTCTTCTCAAACGGCATGGACCCGGAATACACCGTCATCGGCCGCGTCGCCCGCCGCATCTGGGCGCGCGCCATGCGCGAGCGTTACGGCGCGTCCGCGCGCAGCCAGATGATGAAGTACCACATCCAGACCAGCGGCCGGTCGCTGCACGCGCAGGAAATCCAGTTCAACGACATCCGCACCACGCTGCAGGCGCTGTACGCGCTGTTCGACAACTGCAACAGCCTCCATACGAATGCATACGACGAAGCCATCACCACGCCGACCGAAGAAAGCGTGCGCCGCGCCGTCGCCATCCAGATGATCATCAACAAGGAACTGGGGCTCAACTTCAACGAGAACCCCTGGCAGGGCAGCTTCATCGTCGACAAGCTCACCGACATCGTCGAGGAAGCCGTCTACAAGGAATTCGAAGCCATCAGCGAACGCGGCGGCGTGCTGGGCGCCATGGACACCATGTACCAGCGCGGCAAGATCCAGGAAGAGAGCCTGTACTACGAGCACAAGAAGCACGACGGCACCCTGCCGCTGATCGGCGTGAACACCTTCCTGCCGAAGGACCACGGCGGCGACATCGTCACCGAGATCGAACTGATCCGCTCCACCGAAAGCGAAAAGGGCCAGCAGATCGACAACGTCGCCGGCTACCAGGGCAACCGCAACGGCTATGCGCCGGAGGGGTTGAAGGCGCTACAGGCGACGGCTCGGGAGCGGCGGAATGTGTTTGCCAGTTTGATGGAGGCGGTCAAGACGCATAGCCTTGGGCAGATCAGTCATGCGCTGTATGACGTTGGTGGCGAGTACCGGCGGAATATGTAACGTCAGAGGCTGGCTTGCGTGGGGTGTACCCAAGCGCAGCGATCATCTGACTAGACAAGGACTTCGTGCAGCTCAGGGGGAGCGGCGTGACGCAGATTCAGGACAAACTTACGAAGCTTGTACGCCACAAGAAGATGGGTCCTTATATCGAGCATATAAGGTTCCCGTTTTATAAGAGCATTAAGCCCGGCACAAGGATCGACTTCACCTATCCCATCACGGCGCTCGTCGGGCCGAATGGCACGAACAAGAGTTCGGTCTTGCGCGCCATCATGGGCTGCCCAGATGGATCGAATCTAGGGAACTATTGGTTTGCTACAAAGCTCGATCCGATAGCGGACGATGAGAACAACCGACCCGCGTTTATTCATGGGCACTTCAATGAACATCACGACGGGGTTGTGGAGGTGCTCAAGCTCCGCATTTCCAGAGAGGATGACCCGAACTACTGGGAGCCGTCGCGCCCGATTAGACGCTATGGCATGGAGAGAATGCCTGAGCTCGATCCAAAGAAGCCGATGCCGCCGGGGCGGACAAAGACACGCTGGAACCCGGTCGACAAGAAGGTCATCTACTTAGACTTTCGCTCGATGCTGAGCGCATTTGACAAGTTTTTCTACCATGGGGATATGGCAAAGCGGACGCTCTCTCAGAGTGCGCGTCGTGAACTCATCGTCAATCGGGCTCCTCATCTCAAAGCGGTGGTTGAAGGTGGCTTGACGTCTTATGAGTTCCATAAAGTTGAACGCGTGCTCAGCAATGTGGAGTTGCCTGGCGCGGTAGTGGAGATTATCGGCCGTATCTTGGGTAAGAAGTACGAGTCAATTCGGCTCGTAGAGCACGCATTCTTTAATACGGTTGGTTACTCTGCGATTCTCGGAACTGCGAATCGCAAATATTCGGAGGCTTTTGCCGGTAGCGGCGAGTTTGCAGTTGTAATGAGCGTCTATCAGATCATGGAGAAGGCGCAGCCCAACTCGCTAATTCTGATGGATGAGCCTGAGGTGTCGCTTCATCCTGGGGCTCAGAAGCGACTGATTCAGTTCATCGAGAGCGAGGTCGACAAGAATCGGCATCAGGTTGTCATATCGACTCACTCGCCGGGGATCGTGCGGCTGTTGCCGCGACATGCGGTCAAGGTGTTTGCCGAGCTCCCGACAGGTGAGGTTTTCATACCTACGCAAGAAGCTACGCATGCGGAGGCGTTCTTTCGCTTAGGCGAGCCGCTCGATGACAAGAAGTACCTGGTTGTTGAGGATCGCCTCTCGTCGGAGATCGTTAAGAAGGTTTTGCGCGATGCGGGCGACGCGTACATGGCGAAGTTTGAAGTTACTTCATACCCTGGTGGCGCCGCTTCTTTGTGGAAGCGGTTCGTTCCGGTCTTCGCGGCCGAAGAGCGCGACGACGTACTCGTAGTGCTGGACGGGGATCAGCGGCCGGGATCTCCTATCCCAGATCCGACAAGCATCCCGGCGAGTAGCAACCCGGCATTAGGGGATGTCATTAAGGCGTTCACGGGTTGCGAGATCGAGTTTGCGATTGACGGCGGGGCTCTAGGTGGCGATAAGGAGCAGCTTTATCAAGTTCAAAGGCAATTTATTGCTTGGGCAAGGGGCAATGTGCGATATCTGCCGGGCGAGGTAGCTCCGGAGGTTTTCATCCTCTCGAAGATGGCTGGCGCCGTTCCGATGACAGCGGCGGAAGCTAAGGATGAGTGTGTTCGCCGTACGGCCGACGCCCTCGGCCTGAGTGCAACAGAGTCGCCAAACGGTAATGAGATTTTTCATTGGCAACGAACGGTGCTGGCCTCGATTGCGACAAGTGAGCCTGAACTGGTTGCGTTGAGGCAGATGCTGGACGACCTTTGAGTCGAGGACGAGATGGCTAAGAGCGGTGTGACTTTGGACGTTTTCGACTTCTTCTCGGGGTGCGGAGGGACAAGCTGTGGCTTTGCGCTCGCTGGGATGAACATCAAGTTCGCACTTGACTTTGATCATGAGGCGAGCAGCACGTTTGCCGCAAACTTCCCAGATGCTGTCGTAATGACCCAAGACATTCGCCAGCTGAAACCTCAGGACTTGAGTTCAATTGTAGGACGGCGGCAGCGCCCACTTTTGTTCTCTGGGTGTGCCCCCTGTCAGCCGTTCTCGAAGCAGAACCTCTCCAAGTCTTCTAAGGACTCTCGTCGGTCTTTGTTAGGTGAGTTCGGGCGCTTCGTTGAGCATTGGCTTCCCGAGTATGTATTCATTGAGAACGTGCCAGGGCTACAACGCATTCAATCCAAGGACGGGCCGCTTTCCGCATTCGTACGTCTCTTGCGAAGGCTCGGATATGACGTGAAAACAGACGTGCTCCCGGCTTCGGCCTATGGGGTGCCGCAAACTCGTCAACGCCTGGTGCTGTTGGCAAGCTTAGTCGGGGACATTGAGTTGCCGGCGCGCAGTCATGGGGAGAAGTTGACGCCAACTTCTACTGTTCGCCACTGGATTGAAGACTTAGCTCCAATTGAGGCAGGTCAGGTGCACCCTGATGACCCCGATCACCATAGTGCGGTTCTCACTGACATCAATCTAAAAAGGATCCGGGCGACACCAGAAGGTGGGGGGCGTGAGTCGTGGCCGCAGGATCTATGGCTGCAATGTCACGTCGGCCACGAAGGACATAAGGATGTGTACGGAAGGCTTTCGTGGGATCGTCCGGCCTCTGGCTTAACGACCCGTTGCATTAGCTATTCGAATGGCCGCTTTGGGCACCCTGAGCAAGATCGTGGTTTAAGCGTCAGAGAAGCGGCGTGCCTGCAGACGTTCCCTAGATCGTTTCGGTTTCATGGTTCGTTGAGCTCGAAGGCTAAACAGGTTGGCAATGCTGTGCCGCCATTGATGGCGAAAGCATTCGCAGATCAGATCCGTCGCCATTGGCAACTCCGTCAGCAGCGTATCCCGGGTAAGCGAAGCGAACCCAGGGTGTGAGGCAAAGGGGAGGCGCGTCAACCGACGCGCCTCCTATCGTTCCGGGCCGCCTACTTCAGCTTCGTCGGCACCTTCTCATCATCGCCAACCCGCACGGTCCCGCTGCTTGGGCTTCCGGGGCCTTGACCGCAGCCCGCGTAGGATGGGTTGAGCAAAGCGAAACCCATCGACGATAGCCACGTCCGCTATCAGACGCGCGGCTTGAGCAAACCGCCCCCTGTCGGTCTCCACCTGATCGCCGCCCCGCCCCGCGACTTCTTCTGACACCGCAGCACCCTGCAAACGCGCTGAGTGAGACCCATCTGCGCGATCCTGCGGGTGACCTACGGAAGGTCCGTAGGCATGACAAGGAGGCAGGTATGACCAAGAAGGACATCCACGTGGTTCCGCACGCGGACGGCTGGGCGGTGCAGAGGGAAGGCGGCGAGCGTGCCAGCTCGCTCCACTCGACCAAGGAAGCGGCGATGCACGAGGCTCGCGACATGGGCCGTCGTGACAAGGTGGAAGTCGTGGAGCACGGCAAGAACGGGAAGATCCAAGGCAGTAACAGCTACGGGAACGATCCCAACCCGCCGAAGGACACCAAGCCGTAACCCGGTGTTCCCGCCGCGACGGCGTTTTTCGACCAAAGGCCCGCTTCGGCCGGCCTTTTCTTTGCGCTCATCTCAACCCGACTTTTTCACCCCCGACTCGGAATTTCCGTACCCCTCGACGCGCGCTTCGCCGACGGCGAGGGAAGTAGTAGGGCGATGACGATCTAGACGCCCGCTCCGGGCGATTACTTGGAATCCGTCATGTCGCAGAACCTCATCTCCCTTACGCTTTCCGACGAACAGCTGGCCGCCGTGGACCAGGCGCTGTCCTCACTGGAAGCCGCGCTCACCGGCCTGATCGCGCTGGACACCGACGCGCGCAAAGGACTCAGCCGCATGGGACCGAAGTCGGAGCAGTTCTGCCGCCAGACGCTCAGCGTGCTGACGGAGAACCCGCAGGTGGTACCGGCCAGCATCGGGCTGGCCGAGGCGCTGGTCGATCTGCAAACGCTCGACCGCCTGCGTCCGCGCCTCAACCGACTGCGCAAGCTGACGGAGCGTGCGGAAGATTCCGAGACCGCGCTGGGCAGCGACGTGATGTCGCTAGCGCTGGAAGGGTACGCACTGCTCAAGGTGGCCGGCCGCAATCAGGGGCTGGAGGCGCTGCGGCGTGAATTGTCCGGCCGTTTCAACAAGACACCGTCTGTCGAACGCACGGCACCGACGCCCGCCTGACGCCGCGCGGCGCATTGAGCGCCGCGTGCACCCCGAAAAGCTGCTCCCGAGCGGCTTTTCGCGTTTGTGGCGACGCGGTTTGCGCTTGCTTCGACGCTTTTCGCGAAGTCGCTGGCGAAAGAAGCGTCATCGCCGCCGCTTTTCTGATTGCTGCCTTCGTCCGAAGGCGTCGATGCCGACACTTTCCGCGCCGCCGCTCCCGCTCCAAGCGCCAGAGTTGGCGAAAAAAGCGCCTGAGACGGGGCTTTTCGCGTCGAGGGGTAACGGAAAAGGCGTCGCGATTGACGCTTCAGGTGCCGCGAGAGGCACATTGAGCCCCAACGTCGGCGATTGTGTTGACGAGAGCTAGTTTCCGCCAGCCTGTATGGGCCACTCGTATGTACTCAGCGCTTCGACGACGCCCGCGTCGTTTGCGTACTTCGCGCGCAGCGTCTCGAGACGTTTGTCCGTTCCATCACATGCCCGGTTGATCTCGTCAATCTTCGGGGAGTCGTTTCCCCTGATGCCCGGGTCCGGAATCTCTCCTCTCAAGTGATCGCAGACATTCCTGTCCGAGACGAAGGCCTCCACCTCGTCAGGGATTGCTCCCCTGCACGGTGGCAGGTCGTCTGCCAGATAGACAAATCCGACCGACATTCGGCGGGAGTACTCCTGCGGCCAGTGCACGCCACCGGGCCCGATCATCGTCAGGTCGTAGACGGCGGACTCGCCGAGCTTTTGGCCGGTCCTGCTGTTGTACAACCGAAAGAACGCGGGTGCCTCGTTTGGCATCCACGGTGCGTACCAATTGTCGAGTGGCGTCCAGTTTTCTTGCGGGTCGCGCGCCGGGTGAAAGGACGCCGGAATCACCCAATGGGGCGCGTATTGGACCAGCCGATAACAGCCGCCGGGGCTCAACTCAGTCTTCGCGACGGTGGCGAAGGCCTTTTCCCACCATTGCGACGCGAAGAAGAGGAAGGCGGTCACGCTGATCGTGGCGGCAAGCGACATGAGGGCAACCTTGAGCAAGCGCATCACGGATACTGATCCAAGTCGACGACGGCGTTGATGCGCTCCCACTGGATATCGGAGACGACGAAGAAGTCGCCGCCTCGGCCAGTCTTGGCCCGATAGTCGCGAAAGTCGCCGTTCGTGATGAGCCCAAGTGGTGAATCGTCTCTGGCTTCGTAGATGCGTCGCGCCGCGTAGGTCCCGGCTGCGATCGTCTCCGCTTTAGTCAGCACCCGCTTGTCGGTCCATGTTCCAAGGTATTGGGGGCCATTGAAGTCATAGGTGTCGAGGATGTAGAAGCCGAGATAGTCAACCTTGAAGAGTCTTTTTCCGCGCTCGTTTAGTGCTGTGCCGACAACACCAACCTTGAGGTTTGCAAGTCCCAAAGCGCCGTAGATTTCGTCCAGCGTGTCGGTTCTTTCCCCAAGATCGGCGACATTGATCTGGCACGTTTTGTCCATCAGCCGGGAACTCATTCCGTAGAAGCCCAACGAATGGGGGCGCGTTCCGTCCCATCCGCTGGCGTACACCAGATCTCGCAACCGTGTCATTCCCTTCTGCGTGTGAAATGACCTGGACCTCGCCAGATCGACTGCTGCACGGCAGCGTTCAAACTGGCTCGCCCATCGCATCGTGACGATGGTCTCATCCACCTGCTGCCAGGGAAGGTCTGCCAGATTCCGCGCCGCCTTCTGTTCGGCGCTCATTGCGAAGGCCGGAGTGTTGAACCAGCGCTCCATCAGGCGCGCTGCGGTGATCCACCCCATATGTCGCATCGCACCAGGCAGCTGAGTGATTTCTAGCCGACGGGCCCGAACCTTCTTAGGCTCTGTCTTCTGCCTTGGGCTCAGAACGGACTGGGCATCTTTCAGCACGAACAGTGCGTCGCTCTCTACCGCATTTGTCAGGGAAAAGTCGTTCAATGACATGGCTTTCTCACTTCAGGATGGGCGAGGGGGCGGATATGGTGGCGATGACCCGCCGCGCGCTTTCGTCGGAGCAAAGTGGGGTGAGTCCGTTCTCGTTGAGTCTCCCCGGAATCGCCTGAGCGTCTTCCGGAAAGATTACGAAGGTCAGTCCGCTCAATGGATCGGCGTGCTCGTCATCGAAGAAGTGGAAATGCTCGTCGAAGCCTTGCTCGCTTTTGGCATGCTGTGGCGAGCTTCGTTCGTCACGGGAGTACGCAGCCTGTCGCAGCGTCGCGTCCGCAACTTCCACCGAAGAAAGCCTTTGCTGCTTGGAAATGAGTTTGTGCCCACACGCCAAGGCACAGCCGTCGTATGCGACTTGCAGATTCGTAAAGAAGAAGCTGCATCCTTCGATCACCGTCGTCGGCCCGCATTGCCCGCATAGCACCTTGTGTCTCAATGCCACGACTGGGCGCTTGGCGCCATCCAGACACTCGATCATGTAACCCGGATAGCCTTCTATCGCTTCGCCGCCGCCGGTGGTTGGGTCGCCAACCACGATCACATATCGCTGAACCATTGCATCTCCTTGTCCGCGCCGCTGATGCGACGCTCTGAGGAGAGCAATCAGGAGCGCGTGCGGCAACGCGAAAGTGTCGGGCGCGGCGCTCCGTCGCAACTGCGTATTGGGCTGCGAAAAAGACTCATTGCCCACCCGCAATCGCCCCAACAAACTCGCCCTCAAGGAGAGTCGAAGCTCCTCACTAAGCGGTAACCCGCCACCGAAACACAGGCGGGTTTCTTATGTCCGATTCCTGGGCATATATCCGACGCAACGATCATCCGCGTCGGGAGGGCGGCTAATACAACACCTCGCTAGAGGGAATACGCCCGCCGGCTTAGTGCGGCTTCGAACCTCCCGACACCTTGCGCCGAATCCCCGGCGCAAGCCCGGCTGGTTTGCTGGAGACCCCGCATGAGCAAGGACACGCGTTCCATCCCCGCCGCATTCCGCGGCTACCTGCTGCCCCGTTCCGCCCACGACTCGCTGATCCACACCCGCGACCAGCTGCGTCTGCTGGCGCAGTTCACCGAAGCCCGCAGCGAATCGTCCGAGTACATCGTCATCCCACCTGACGCGCTGTCCGAACTCTTCGAACGCACCGCGTCCTACGTGGACGATGCGTTGTCCCTGGCCATCGACCACCGCCCCGCCGCTGAACCCGCCTGAAGCCCCCGCGTGCGTAGCCCGGGTAAGCGCAGCGCACCCGGGTTGCGTCACCGCGAGCGCGCCGCATGCACGCCAATCAGCGAATCGGCACCGAAGCGGGAACCACCCGTTTCGGCAGTGGATCCGGCCCGGAAGCAAAAGGAACTGGCGCAAAGGAGTCTCTCGAAAGGGCTTCGCGTTCCCGAACAGAGTGGCCCGATTCCGGCATGGCGCCGGGCGCCATGGGGCAGGGCGGCAGATCGTCAGCAAGCCGAACGTACCCGGCCGACATCCAACGCATGTCGTGCACAGGCCAATGCACATCCCCTGTTTCGAGGCCGAAGAGGTCGTATACCGGTGATTCACCCAGCTTCTTCCCGTTGCTGTCGAAGAGGCGGAGGAAGCCTGGCGCTTCGTGTGGCATCCACGGAGCAGACCAATCCTTGAGCGGATTCCATTTCTCTTCTGGGAACCGGTCCGGATGGAACGCCTAGGGCATGATCCAGAACGGCTCATACTCGACAAGCCGGTAGCAACCGCCCGGGCTGATCGTGGTGCGTACGGCCGTCGCGAAAGCCTTCTCCCACCACAGAGAAGCGAAGAACAGGAAGCGCAGGACGCTGATCACGCACATCACCGCCACGGCGGCGCCCTTGATGAGTCGTGTCAACGTCAAACTCCGGTAAGAGCCTTGCGACTAGATGTACGGCTCGTTTGCAGGAGGCAGCTCACAAGTTCCCAATGTCGCCTCTCTCTTCTTGCGGGGCTGCTCCATCTTCCGCCCGTGGCGCCGACGGGGCAGGCGAAAGCCACCGCCCCCTACGGGCTCCGTCCAGCTCGTACGCTGACATTCCCCATGATTCGTAGGCTTGGACGTCGAACAGAAGGGCCAGATTTCCCGCTCTGCGGACGTCGCCTAACCCGGCAAGCGAGTAGCTGGTGGGTTGGCTCTCGCAGCCGTCGCAACCGGACTGTGCTTGGGTGTGTTCGATGCGCCACTTTCGACTAAGCGAACGGACAAATATGCCCAGGTAGGATCTGAGGTGGAAATCGCCTTTCGAGTCGATCCACCGGGTCTCGGAGGTAACGACGGCCACATCGCTGCGCTTGCCTGACGTGTCCGTGATAACGGTGACCACCTCGGGGCGACGCAAGTCTTGTCTGGATGGAAGCGGGCCGTGCCTCGATGGGGTATCGAACGCCGTGAGCTCAAGTCGCTCGGACGGCGTCGCCGGTCTCGCCTTGTAGTTGGCAGTCGAGTCTCCGCCGCAAGCTCGGTTGATGTCGTCAATTGTCGGCGAATCGCTACTGCCGACGCCTGGCTCGGGTACCTCGCCTCTCATGTGCTCGCAGAGTTCGCTGTCCCAGACGAACTCGGCTTCCCCGGGCAACGTGCTTGACCCGGAAGGAGCCATTTGCCCCGTGCATGACGTAAGCAAGAGGCACTGCATCAGACTGAGGGTGGCGTTGCAAAGGCGGGATCTGAGGCGTCGGAGCAGAAGTGCGGTTAGCCCCATCAATCGCACGCGTCACCCACTTCGTAGATCCACCACTGTCCGTTTCGGTAGCGAAGTTTCGTCACGTCGACGCAGGCTTCATTCGAGGCAACAAGCTCGATCTCGCCATCCGGCCTGACTACAACATCGTATGTCCACTCGGAAGAACCTTCGAAGTAATGAACGTAATCTGCGGCCCAGGGCTTGCTCAGGATCCTGACTTCCTCGGCCGGGTCACCGGTGCCGTAGCTGGAATGCGTCACGACGTCATCCAGCTGCCGCGTGATATCGGAAACAAGCTCGTCCGTCTTGCTCGCGCAAAGGATGGCGTTTGCCAACCGGTAGGCCGCATCGGAACCGGGCACCGACTGTTCAACCCTTTGCCACGCCAAGAGCGAGGCGCCACACTCCCACGCGACCGTGTTCTCCTTCGGAAAGTCCTGCGCAGAGGTGCTGCCGGCGGCAGCTATGATCAGAAGTGCCAACACGCGTTTCATGAGGTCTGTTTCAGTTGGAGCGAGTCCGGGCGGCGTCCATGTTCGCTACTCGCACTGTGTCGCCATTTCTCGCACCATCCATCGTCCGTCCCTTATCTCGGCGTGCATGTCCATAGCGCATACGAAGTTGTTCAGCTGCAACCGGGCACGACGCCCGTGCTGGATCGTCAGTTCTCCGTAATCGCTGTTGGTGCTCGCCGTAACTATCGATGCGGCCTCGGCACTGGAGACTGCTCGTGTACCACGGATGATCTTCCCATGCGTGTCGAATATCTCGTCGATGTAACGGACCGAGGAAGGGAGGTGCTGCTTGATAGATGCAGCACTTCCTTCGTCCGGGCAGAGAACATTGGAGGCCAGGTGCCAGAGTGAGTTGGGCGAGTAAGCCGCAGCGAAAATCTGGGCTCGGAATCGCAATGCCTCGTTTGCTTCGAATGGGTTCCCCGAGGTCACATCTGCGGTGGTTGCGGCATCCGCGAGCCCGGTGCTAGGCAGGAGTAGAAGACAGAAAGCGACTTGATGTATGGGGTGCACGTTGGCTCCTATTCGCTCGTCTTCGTCAATAGCCGAAACGTGCAGGTGGTTTCGGTATGTGACCAAGCCCGACACTGCCACCCACAGGGCGCCGGTTCATTGGGAATGTTTCGAAGGGGCAGGGCAGGCCCAACCGCGCGTTGCGCACTAGAAGGGCTGTCCGATCGTGCCCGCACTCGCCGTTGGCCTACGTACGCGGCCCCACGCCGCCGGAGGCATGCATGGACGTCAGAACCTTCACCGCCGTTGCCGCGGTCGCCATCGTGCTGTGCCTCCCCGCCTGCAACCGTAAGGCGCCCGACTCGGGCACTGACACCCAGCAACAGGCCCTCGTCCAACGCACGCAGGCGTTCAAGCGTGATGCCGCTGCCTCGCCGCAACTTACACAGGCGCGCAAGGCGGAGCTGGAACGACTCGCGACCGATGTCCGTGCGTGGCAGGCGCGAACTGGGCGCAACGATGTGCGAGTGACGAAGGACTCGGTAAAGACGCGCCGCAACGACAGCCCCGGCGGCGGCAGCGGGTGCGAAGACTGCCCCGGCTATCGCGTGGACGGCGACCGCATCTGCTTCCTCGAATCGGAAGGCGAATGCCCGGTGGACGATGGCAGCGACCTGCAGTTCGGCCGTGTGTGCGTCTACACCTGCATCTGGATCGGTGCCTATCCGGAGCCGGCGCGGAAAGGTTCGTAACTTCGCCGCGGGGACGGCGAGACAGCCACACCGCGTTTGTAGCGAGGGTAAGCGTAACGCACGAGGGTTGGCCTTCCCGCGAACCTCGACGTTGAGTGCACCCGGGTGCTGGCTTCGCCCTTCCCCGGGCTACAGAAACCGATTGCTCTTTCGGAATCGTCCGAAATCCCTTTGTCCATGGCACTCACATGATCGGGTGCGACGCGCCGTTGGCGTCGTCGTATCCGGGCTAATGGAGGGCAGTCATGTTGGGTGGAAAGGAAGGTTTCATTCGTTTGGGAGACAAGGTCGAAGGTGGCGGGTCGGTCATCTCGGCAAGCGGAAGCGGCTTCACGGTGGATGGCAGGCCAGTCGCGCTGCAGGGTGACCTTGCCGAATGTGCGACGCATCAGGGCGTGTTCGCCTTCGTGGAAGGAGACCCGAATTTCATCATCGACGGTCGTCCCGCCACGTTCGACCGGATGAAGCTGGCCTGCGGCTGTCGCGTGCTTTCGTCGTGCAACTATCAGTGGGGGCGGTCGCCGCCTGCTCGCGAACAGGTTGCGCGCTCCACAGCACCGGTCACCACGTTCCAATCGGGGGTGACCGCAAGTGCCGGCGAAACGTTCGACGAGCAGATCAGGTTTGTCGCCTTCGACGGCAGTCCCGTCTCCAAGCTTCCGTACCGTTTGACCCTTGCGGACGGTTCCCACGTTTCCGGTACCACCGACTCCAGTGGCTTCACGGAGCGCGTGCGGACGACAGGTTCTGTGGCGGTCACGGAAGCCAGGTTCGCTGCAGCGCCCACGGCCACGTTCTGCTGCGCGAAGCAGGCTCACGGTGGAGAAGGCAAACCGTTCCCGGTTGCGGGTGTGGTGACGAACGCGGTTGGCGTCGGCAGTTCAAGTGCCGTGGTGCAAGTCCCGAGGGGGAAGTCCAGGCCGCTGACCTCGGGCGAGATTGGAATGGCTCGACGCATCTTCAAGGACGCGATCGACTATGGCGCGGTCAAGGTCTTCAACGAGGAGTTCCTGCCGTTTGGCCTTCAGGACGATTGGACAACGATTACCCCAAACGGGAACTTGTACTGCCCGAAAAATCACTACGTCGATGACTTCGCGATGCTGATTCCGCAAGATAAGTGGAAGACGCAACTCTTCATGCACGAGATGGTGCATGTGTGGCAGTTCCAGATGGGATATCCGGTGAAAGTAGCCGGCATTCCTCTTCAGAGCGCCGAGCTGGCCGCCAAGCCGTTCGGCAAGACCGTGTACAGCTACGAGATTCGTCGCACCCACCACATCGATTCCGTGTCGTTTTCCGGGCGGATGGCAAGGCGATGGACTGAGGTTCCCCACCTGTCGTCTTTCAACATGGAACAGCAAGGGGACCTGCTTGCGGATTACTACTGCTTGATGGTCCAGCGTCCCGACCTGATGTCGAGGAGCGGCCAGGCGGTCAGTGAGCCCAGCTTGTTCCACGATGTGCTTGCGGGATTCATGGCAGAGCCGCATCGCGCCGAATGGTTGCCGCGCCTGTGAGCGCCCTGATGATTCGAGCTATTGCGGCCGCAGTTGCTCTGACGGTCCTTGGGCTAATGCCAATTGCGGGTGCCGTGTCATTCGGCGTTGACGGTCAGCCGACGGTCTATGAAGACAACGGTCGCCTGTGCTTCGGCGTTCAGCGTTACGTCTACTCGCACTCGGTCATCTCGTTTCTCAACTGGAGCCGCGACATCGATTCTCGGGATGTCCGCCTTCTGGATCTTTCCGTGGGCACGGGCGGGAGCGACTGGAGTGTCAAGCACGAGGCTGCGCCCGTGTCCGGGATGAGACTGCGAGGGGCCACGCGGATCTGCTACGGGGATGCTCCGGCTGGCTTTGTAACAACCGATGAGCCGGACCCACTCGTAGCCGGGCGGTACTCGATCCTGATGAATGCACGTGACGAGGAAGGCAGCCTCCGGTTCTATCGGCAGTTCTGTCTCGCGGGTGAAGGGCGTCTGGTCGACTGCGAACAAGAGAAAAAGCCACCAGCATCGTTCCTGGAGCAGTTCTTCGGCTGGGTGTTCGGCTAGTGATCGCAGTAGGCGCCGCAGTAACTCGTACAGGCGGGAACACACGCGAATGGCCAGCAAGATCGCGACATGGATGGCGGTTGTCGCACTCAGCACGCTTCCATCTTTGCTTCCCGCGCAATCGAGAAGATCCGTTTCCGTCGGCGGAAGCGTCGAAGCTGACGCCTGTGGGGCCGTAGGCAAAGTGAAGGGATTGAAGGCCCGGGGAGCGCTCGCAGTGAGAAGCGGCCCCGGGCGCACCTTCGCATCCGTCGATGAGCTTCGAAACGGCCAAGTCGTATATGTGTGCGACGCCTCGAAGGACGGCACTTGGCTGGGTGTCGTCTACGCCCGTGGTAACGAGAACGGCGGCGTGACCAGTCCCATCGCGAAGAAGCAGCCCTACAGCGGGAACTGCAAGCAAGGTTGGGTCCATTTGGGTTGGGTGGAAATTGTCGCGGGCTAATTCGTAGCCCGGGTAAGCGAAGCGCACCCGGGTTGGCCTTGCCGCGAGCATCGACGTGGAGTGCACCCGGGTGCGGGCTTCGCCCTTACCCGGGCTACAACCGCGCCGCCCGTGACTATCGACATTCCCGCCCACCCGGCGCGCGCCTCTAGAGTGGCCCCGTTTGGATCAGGAAGACGCCAGGCGAGGGCAGGGCGTTGGACGGTCCGCCCGCCCTGCATGGAGACGTCCCGATGACCACCCGCCGTGACCTGCTCAAGTTCAGCGCGCTTGCCGCCGCTGCCGCGACGCTGCCGTCGTTCGCGTTCGCCGACGAGAAGACCACACCCGTCGGCCGGGCGAAGAAGCCGCTGGACATCCTCATCCTCGGCGGCACCGGGTTCACCGGGCCGTTCCAGGTGAACTACGCACTGGCGCGCGGGCACAAGGTCACGCTGTTCAATCGCGGCAAGAAGCCGTCGCCGGAGTGGCCGGGCGAGGTGGAGCAGCTGTTCGGCGATCGCAACACGGGCGATCTGAAATCGCTGCAGGGCCGCAAGTGGGACGTGTGCATCGACAACCCGACCAGCCTGCCGTTCTGGGTGCGCGACGCGGGCAAGGTGCTGGCTGGCAACGTGGGGCATTACCTCTTCATCTCGACCATCTCGGTGTATGCCGACGGCAGCAAGCCGGGCATCGACGAGAACGCGCCGGTGGCCATCTACAAGGGCAAGGATGCGATGGCCGAAACGCAGGAATCGCTGCGCGCCGACATCGAAAACCTCTACGGCCCGCTGAAGGCGCTGAGCGAGGCCGAGGCGCACAAGCAATTCGGCAAACGCGTGACGGTCGTGCGGCCGGGCTACATCGTAGGCCCGCGCGACGAAACCGACCGCTTCACTTACTGGCCGCATCGCGTCGCGCAGGGCGGCGAAATGCTGGTGCCGGGCGATGGCGCCGACCCGGTGCAGGTCATCGACGGCCGCGACCTGGGCGAATGGATGATCCGTCTGGCGGAGGCGGGCACGATCGGCACGTTCAACGCCGTGGGTCCGAAAACGCCGATGACCATGGACGAGATGCTGCACGCCTGCCAGAAGGCCACCGGCGGCAAGCCGACGTACACGCACGTCACGCCGGAATTCCTGGAAGCGCAGAAGGTCGGCGAACTGCCGATCTGGGTGTCGCGCAAGAGCGGCGAGTACGCCGGATATGGCGCGGTGAGCAATGCGCGTGCGCTCAAGGCCGGGCTCACCTATCGCCCGCTGGAAACCACCGTGACCGACCTGATGGCGTGGTTCCGCAGCCTGCCGGCCGAACGCCAGGCGAAGCTGAATGCCGGGATCTCGCGCGAGAAGGAAGCGGAGCTGCTGAAGGCGTGGCATGCGCAGCAGGGTGCGTAAACGGAACGCGTAGGTTCGACGAAGCGCGCATGAAAAAAGGCCCGGATTCCCGGGCCTTTCATGGGGTGACAGCAGCGGCGTCAGACCGGCGCGAAGCCCTTGGCGGCCTTCTTGTCGCGCTTTTCGGCCTTCTTTTCCTTCATGGTTTTCGCCGGCTTCTTTTTCTGTTCCTTTTTCTGGTCCATGCCCTTCATGCGGCGTCTCCTGGATGCGGTGGCGGTGGACGGCGGCGGCCGTCGGCGAGCGAAGTATGCGCCTGCGGCAGGGCGCGCGGCGTAGCCGGACGCCCGTCACGGTGGGGTGGCCTAAACTAGGCGGCCCCACGCAATACCGCTCGACGCCCCATGATCACCAACGACGTTCTGCGCAGCATCCGGTACATGCTCGATCTCAGCGACCAGCGCGTCGTGGAGATCGTCCACCTGGTCGATCCGGCATTCGCGCTCGACAAGGCCGACGTGCAGGCGTTCCTGCGCCGCGAGGACGACCCCGAGTACGCCGACTGCAGCGACGCGGTGCTGGCTCGGTTCCTTGACGGCCTGGTGATCTACTGCCGCGGCCGCGACGAAAGCCGTCCGCCGCGCCCGCCGGAAACGCGCGTCACCAACAACGTCGTGCTGAAGAAGCTGCGGGTCGCGTTCGAACTGAAGGACGTCGACATGCATGCGGTGTTCGAATCGGCCGGCTGGCCGGTGTCGAAGCCGGAACTGACGGCGCTGTTCCGTCAGCCGGGCCATCCGAACTACCGTCCGTGCGGCGACCAGTTGCTGCGCAACTTCCTGAAGGGCCTGACGCTGCGCGTGCGCGGCGCCTGAGGCCGGTCGCGTTGCGTCAGAAGCGCTCGCCGACCGGCAGGTAGCGCCATTCGCCCGGCGGCATCTTTGCCAGCGACACCTTGCCGATGCGCAGGCGCCGCATCGCCAGCACCTTCAGCCCGACCTGTGCGCACATGTCCTGGATCTGCCCGGGCCGAACGTCCTTGAGGGCGAAGCGCAGGCGGATCTCGTTCTGCCAGCTGACCTTGCACGGCGGCAGTTCGCGCCCCTGGTAACGCAGGCCGTGGTTGAGGCGGCGCAGGCCGTACGGAGCGATCTCGCCGGCGACCTCGACGACGTATTCCTGCTCGATCTGCGCCGCGTCCTCGGTGAGCCGACGCCACACCCGGCCGTCCTGCGTCATCACGATGAGCCCGCTGGCCTCGGCCTCCAGCGGCACCAGAGGCGTCAGCCGGACGAAGTGGCGCTTCAGCAGGCGCACGCCACTGGCGTCGCCTTCCCAGCGGGTGGCGGGCGTCACTAGCGCGGCGGCAGGGTCGCCACCGTCGAACGCATCGAAACCGGCCGGCTTGTGAAGCAGCACGGTGGCCGGTTCCGGCGCTTCCAGCACGGCGTCGGGGTCGAGTTCGACGCGCTCGTCCGACACCGGGTGCTGCGGCGCCTCGACGACCTCGCCGTCCACGCGGACCCAGCCGTTCTCGATGTAGCGCTCGGCATCGGCGCGCGAACACCCGACCAGTTCGGCCACGCGTTTGGAGAGTCGGACGGGATCGGTCATGGGCGGGGGCTCGGCGGGGGGCGCTACTTTCGCACACGTGGCGACTGCGGACCGGAATGCGGCGGCAATGAACTGCCGCTCCGTCCAAGGACTGAGTGATCGCTCCTGTTCTCAGCTCGCCTTCTGCGTTAGCGTTGCGGTCACAGGGGGAGTACATGCCAAGGATACGGATTGCCATCGCAGGCATCGCGCTGGGGAGCGCTGCGCTGTTCCAGTCGGCTCATGCACAGAGGCTGCCGAGCAGGGAGCCGCCCGCGGAATGGGCGGAGTACATCGCACAGGCCAAGGCCGCCGATGCGATCAAGGACGACGAAGCACGTTGCAAGGCGTACCCGGATCTGCCCGGCAACCAGTGGCGTCCCGGTGCTGCACAAGGCCGGTGCGCGCTGTTGCGCCAACCCGCCTGGACACTCGACCAGATCGACGCATTGCTCGCCAACCGCAAGGGCGTCACGCAACTGGAGCGCGACTTCGCCACGCTGCTGGACGCGCATTACCGCGACCGCTCGCAGCGCGAGCAGATATTCATCGCGTTCAGTGTGTTCGACGCAAGCCCGCGCGCCGGTGAGGTGGCGCAGCGCTGGCTCAAAGCGGCACCACAGAGCGCGTTCGCGAACGCGGCGGCCGGCATGCACTACGGCACTGCCGGCTGGAAGGCGCGTGGCACGCGCTATGCCTCGAAGACCTCCGAAGACCAGTTCAAGGAAATGAGCAGGTACTTCGCGCAGGCCGTCCCTGCGTACCTGCGGGCGATGGAACTGGAACCGCGCCTGAGCGTGGCCTGCGCCAAACTCACCGCGATCGGGCGACAAAGCGACGCCGCAATGCAGGCATACGCCAGTTCGCGTTGCCGGGAAGTCGATCCCGACTCCTATTACGTTGCGTGGGAACAGATCGTCTCGGCGCAGCCGAAGTGGGGCGGCTCGGACGATGCCCTGCGCGGCGCCGTGGCCTATGCCGCCGCGCGGACGGAACGCAATCCGATCCTTGGCGCATTGCTGGCCGAAGCGGCGGGTTATCGGCCGGGCATGGCCGAAAATGAAGGCGAGGTAGTCGAGGAGCTCGTGGAGGCGGCGCGACTGGGCCCCAGCGTCTCGCTGTTGGCCGACGCCGGCAGGGGTTATTGGGTCAACGACGATTGGTGGCGCGGTATCGCGTATTACTCGCAGGCGCTGCGGTTCCGGCCCGACGATGCCTGGTATCGCTATGCCCGCGCGGCGTTGACGGCGCCCTTCTACCATCTGCAGTGGGCGCACTCCGACATGGTGGTCGCCCTGAAGCAGGAGCCAGGCAACGCGCGCTACCTGGTCATGATGGGCGGCATCATCGAGGGGCTGGAATCGCCGGCGGCCGCGCGCCCGTATTACCAGCGCGCCATGACGGGCGAATATCGCATGCAGGCACTGGAGCGTTATTGCTCCACGTTCCTTTTCCCGGATGTGGCGGCAGAGGCCGACGCCTGCACGCGTGAGCTGGTGGAAGCACTTCCGGCTTCGGCCAGTGCCTGGAGGTTGCGCTCCAGGGCGCTGGTCGGGCATGACATCGAAGGTGCGGCCGCGGCCGCGAAACGGGCGGAGGCATTGGACCCGCCAAGACCAGGGCCCATGATTGAGATCGTGCAGCCGCGGCGACCGGCGAACGGCGCTTCCGGCAAGTAGGCCCACGAGAGCAAGGAGCGTTTGTGCGAATCACCAGGACTGGATTGGCTGCCGCAGCGATGGCGCTCGCAGGCACTTTCGGCATCACGCTGCCGCATGCGGCCCACGGCACGCAGACGGAGGCCGATGCCATGCTGCTTCCGCCGGACGCCGCCGTGGATGGCGAAAGCTTCGGGGCACTGACGGCGCGCGCTGGTGGCAGTGGGCCGAACGCATGCCCATCGCACCGTTCCGGGACCCGGACGGACGGCTGTGCGAGCTTGGTCAGGAAGGCGGTGTCTGGTTCCTGGCCGGCACCGACGGAACGTTCAACGCGCAACGCGAATGCGTGATCCCGGCCGATCGCCACATCCTCGTGCCCGTCATCAACATGCGGCGCAGCGATGTACGTGATCGCCGCGCCGCCCACGCGACGCCGAAATCGTGCGAGGCGCTGCAGGCCTCCGCGGCGGTGAACAACGAACGGCTGGGCAGCGCGGTCGTATTGATCGATGGGGTCCGCGTGTCCGATGTCACGCGCTATCGCATCCGCAGCGACGGTTGTTTCCCACTGATCCCCGAAATGGACGACGACTACGCGAAGACCGCCGCAGACGGCTACTGGCTGCTGCTCAAGCCGCTCCCGCCCGGGCGCCACACGGTGACCGTGGGCGCCAACTACGCCGCCGACGACGATGGTTTCGGCCGCATGGTGCAGAACTTCGAGTACGTTCTGCACGTGGGTGGCAAATCGCAGATGGCGTCCGCCCCTGCCGGAATGGATGGCCTGCTTGTCGCCGAGGGGCGCTGATGCGTCCGGAACGAACGAAACGCGCGCATGCTTAAACCCGTAGCCCATCGCCGAAGCGACGCCCTCTCGCGCGTCGGCTGGGATCAGCTCGAACTTCTGCTCGCGGCGTACTACCGCAGCGAGGGCTATGACGTCGAACACGTCGGCACCGGCGCGACCGGTGCGAAGACCGACGGCGGCATCGATCTGAAGCTGCGCCGCGGCGAGCAGTTCGTCATCGTGCAGTGCAAGCACTGGAACGCGATGAAGGTGCCGCACAACGACGTGCACCAGCTGCTGGGGCTGATGGTGAACCATGGCGCGACGGGCGCGATCCTCGCGACCAGCGGCGAGTTCACCAAAGCCGCGATCGAGGCCGCGCAGAAGCTGGGCCACGTGCAGCTGATCGACGGCGACGAGCTGCGGATGATGCTCGGACCGATCCGCGAACCGGCGCCGGCGCTCGGTTCGATACGCATGGGCGCGCGCGATGGGATTCCCGCGTCGGTCGCCCGTCGCATCGGCGAGCGGTTGCTGTCGGCGACGGAGGATCGCATTCGCTACGGAACCGGACGTCGGGAGCGGCGTTCGACAACGCGCAGCCTCGCGACGGTGCTTGCGCTCAAGCTGCTCGCCGCCGTGGTGTTCATGGCGTTCATGCTGCTGATGTATCGCGTGTTCGTCGATTCGATCATGCGGACGATCGCGCCTGCGACGCCGGCGGCTTATACCGCGCGACCCGCAGCGCCCGCGGTTGCGCCGCCCGTTGCGACCACCATCGATTCCTGCCGCGAGATCATCGACGCCAAGTCCGGCAGTTATATCGACCGCTGCGCGCAGACGCCGCTGCGCGCGCCGAGCGCCGCGCAGACGCGCGAACAGCAGCATCGCGCAGAGGAAGCGATGAAGGTCATCGCCGAGTCGACGCCGGAGATCTGAACGTCGGCACTTCACTCACGACCGGATGCAGGGGGCGGCATGGACGGAGCAGGGCAGGCAGCATCGCAGGACGCGGGATCGAGCGGCAACGTAGCGCCCATCGAAGTCCCGCGGGATCTGTGGCAGCAGTACACCTACTTGGGCGACAAGTGCGACAGCTACTCGCGCAGCTCGTTCGAGGACTTCGGACTGCTGTTCTCGACCGGCGCGATGGCGGCGTGGGTGCCGGTCTCGGCGCAGTTTCCCGAAGCCGCACTGGGCCGGTGGGCACCCCTGACGGGGTTTGTCGCGATCCTGTTCTTCATCGCCATCGTCGGCACGCGCACGCTCGCCAAGCAGGCGCTGGTGCAGTACTACCTCGCCAACCTCGCGCGCGTGGAAGCGAGCATCGCATCGCGACTGCCGCCGAACGACGCGGACGCCTTCGCCTTCGCGCGCCGCTGGCCGCAGTGGCAGGCGACGCATTACGAACCGCTGATGCAGCGCTTCCTGCTGCTGTTCGCGATCTTCCTTGCATTCGTACCGACGGCTGCGCTCGCGGTCGGGTCGGGCGCGCTACAGGCGGCGGTGTACTTCGGCTGCTTCCTCGTGGTGGGCGCTATCTATGGTTCCGCGGCTGGGCGGTTGCGTGGTGCCGCCCTGGCGGACGCGTGACCCAGCGTCATCGCGGTTCGTGCTGCCTTCTTCCCGCTGCGTTGGCGATGAAGCAGGGAGCCAGGCCGGCGGCGGTGCATCGCGCTTAGGTGACCGGTAGTAGTGCTCGATCACAACGCGCTGGACCTCTAGCGGTGCGAAGGCCAGGTTGCAGTCCGCGTGGGCAGCAGGGCTTTGAAGCAGGCAGATCGACAGGCAGGCGCTACGCAGTCTGTTCATGAGGGCGTCTTGACGGGGGCGGACCCCAGCGTCGCAGCAGAGTCCCACGCCCGATATCCGGATCACGCCACCGGTTCGTGCGCACGGATACGCCGCATCGCAAATAATGCGGCTTCAGCACAAGCCAGCTCTGTCATGACCATCACCCTCACCGACTTCGCCCGCCCCCGTCTGTTTCCGCGCGAGCCGCGGCGCAACACGATCCAGGACTGCACGCCGGAGCAGTTCGAGCGGCATCTGAACGAGGTGCCGCCGCTGGCCGTGCTCGAGGGATACGCGCCGTTCTGCAAGCTGCACGTGCACCGCAACTGGACGTCGACGAAGTGCCTGGCGGTGCCGATCACCGACGAGAACCGCCACCTGCTGCGCTCCGACTACGACGCGCGCACGCGCGACGAACTGCCGGTGCTGGTGCGCTGGTTCGAAGGCCTGGAGCCGCCGGTGGCGAACTTCCTCATCGTCATCCTCTACAGTCGCGAGCAACTGGCGAAGGAGGGCACCGATATCGACGCGGACTGGGGCGTGGTCGGCTGCATGTACACCGCCGAGCCCATCGAAACGCCGATGGCACCGATCACGATCATGCGCAACGCGCTGGGCGTGGAGGAGGGCGGCTCCGGCGTCCCGCTGGATCGCGATGCCTACCTGCGCAGCGTGGAATTCTGGCGGACGCATGCGAACTGGCGCGGCTGACTCGCCCATTCGGTGCGACGTGCGTCACGTCGCGCGACATCCACCCGCCCGATTTACACGCCGCTTACTGCATCTTCACCGCTGCGTTGCCGCGCGACGCATCGAATGCCTGCGTTCACCACGAACGCAGGAGATCGATCATGAGGAAGACATGGAGCGCCGCCGCGATGGCGGTCGCGCTGTTCGCATCGAGCGCGGCAACGGCCGCGATCACGCACGTAAGCGGTTCGGGCGTCAGCTACGATCCGGGCATCGCGCTGGAGGACGCCCGCGCCGATGCGATCGGCAAATGCACGGCGCAGGGCGGCGAGCCGATTGCCGAGGTCTACAACCACATGACGCGCGCGAACCAGTGGATCGCCAGTTCCGTGTGGTCGTGCGAGGTGGCGGACGCGCCCTGACGCGTAGGCTGCGCTGGCACTGAAAGTGCCCGCCACGCGGGCCTTTCGCGTGTGCGCGTTCGGCGCGAATGACGCACCGGATGCTAGAGTCCGCCTTCATCCGAAACCCGCAAGAGCCCGCCATGAACCACACCGCCCCGTATCCCATCGGCACGCCCGGAACGCCCTGGGGCGCCGCGGAGAAGGCGCAGTGGCTCGCGGGGCAGGTGCGCCGTCGCAGCTATGCGGACGAGGTGGTCGCGGCGATCGAGCCGCTGCGTTCGACGTTTGACGTGGTCGAGTACGGCACGCTGCAGTACGGCGACGAGCGCTTCCCGCTGCTGGCGATCCGCAGCCGCGACTGGAACGACGCGCTGCCCGTCGCGCTGGTGACCGGCGGCGTGCACGGTTACGAAACCAGCGGCGTGCATGGCGCGCTGCAGTTCGTGCGCGATCACGCGGCCGATTTCGCCGGGCGCGTGAACCTGCTGGTGGCGCCGTGCATCAGCCCGTGGGCGTACGAGCGCATCCATCGCTGGAATGCCGACGCGATCGATCCGAACCGCTCCTTCCGCGCCGACAGCCCGGCGCAGGAGTCGGCGGCGCTCATCAAGCTGGTGGAACCCGTGCGCGATCGCGTGCTGGTCCACATCGACCTGCATGAAACCACCGACACCGATGAAACCGAATTCCGCCCCGCGCTCGCGGCGCGCGACGGCAAGCCGTTCGAGCCGGATGGGATTCCGGACGGCTTCTACCTGGTCGACGACAGCGAGAACCCGCAGCCGGAATTCCAGAAGGCCGTGATCGAGGCGGTGGCGAAGGTCACGCACATCGCGCCGGCGGACGCGCAGGGGCGCATCATCGGCTCGCCCGTGGTGGCGCCGGGCGTGATCGAGTATTCGCTGCGCAGGCTCGGCCTGTGCGCGGGCGTCACGGATGCGCGCTACAGGACCACGACCGAGGTGTATCCGGACAGCCCGCGCGCCACGCCGGAGCAGTGCAACCTCGCGCAGGCCACCGCTGTGTGCGCCGCGCTGGAGTACGCGCTGGCGCACCGGTAAGCCGCACCGCCCGCAGCATCGCGTGCCCGGACGATCCTTTCGAGACGCCACCATGCCCAACCCGCATCGCCGCAAGTTCCTCGCCGAAACCGCCATCGCGCTGGCCGCCGCGCCGTTCATCAGCACCAGCGCGACGCGCGAGAAATCGAAGCAGTCGCGAAAACTCGGCGTGGCGGTGTGCGGGCTGGGGCGTATCAGCGAGAACCAGATCGCCCCGGCGTTGATGAAGACGCAGCACTGCCGGCTCGCGGGCATCGTCACCGGAACGCCCGCCAAGGCCGCGGCGTGGAAGGCGAAGTACGGCATTCCCGATGGCAGCGTGTATTCGTACGACACGATGCATCGCATGGCCGACAACCCCGACATCGACATCGTCTACGTCGTCACGCCCAACGCGCTGCACGCGCCGCACACCATCGCAGCGGCGCAGGCCGGCAAGCACGTGTTCTGCGAGAAGCCGCTGGAGATCTCGGTCGAACGCTGCCAGTCGATGATCGACGCCTGCCGCAAGGCCGGCCGCCTGCTCGGCACGGCGTACCGTTGCCAGTACGACCCGCATCATCTGGAATGCATCCGCCTGGTGCGCGAGGAGGTGTTCGGCAAGCCGACCATCGTGCAGGCGGGGTTCGCGATCGACGTGGGCGAGCCGACGCAGTGGCGCCTCAAACGCGACCTCGCCGGCGGCGGCGCGCTGATGGACGTGGGCATCTACGCGTTGCAGGCCACGCGGTATCTCACCGGCGAGGAACCCATCCTCGTGTCCGCGATCGAGACCAAGACCGATCCGGTCAAGTTCGCGCAGGTCGACGAAACCATGGTGTGGACGACGAAATTCCCCAGCGGCGTCGTCGCGTATTGCAGCACCAGCTACAAGGACGGCGGCATCCAGAACCTGCGCGTGAACGCCGAACGCGGCTGGTTCGAACTCGACCCGGCCTTCTTCTACGACGGCAACCACGGCCGCCGCAGCGACGGGAAGGAGATCCGGTTTCCCGAGATCGACCTGTTCGCCGCGGAGATGGACGACTTCGCGCGATGCATCCTCGAGAACCGGCCGACCAAGGTGCCCGGTGAGGAAGGCCTGCGCGACGTGCGGATCATGCAGGCGATCTACGAGTCGGCGCGCACGGGCAGGGCGGTGACGTTGACGTAGGGCGCCTCAGCTTTCGCCGTCGGCGCGCTCGCTCTCGTCGGCGTCGTGTCCGCGCCACCAGGTGTGGCCCTGCGTCCGTTCCGGTCGTTCGTGACGCGGTGCCTCGATGCCGTCCACGCGGCGGCCTAGCGCACGCGATTTCCATCCGTCGAGCAGCCGCACGACCGCGGCCTTCCCCTGCGCGCCGATTCCGACGCTGCGCTCGCTCGGCCAGCCTTCCGCCGAGGATTCGGCCTCGTGGTCGTGCGGCGTGCCGTAACTGCATCGAAGACAGTAGTGCACGACCAAACGCGTCCAGTCCTCGACGTAGCCGATGCCGGGCAGCGTGGCATCGGTCAGTTCATCGAGGTCCTCCGGGGAATCGCAGCGCACGAACGCGACGAACGTGCGGTATTCCGATTCGGCCAGCGTATCGAGCGCGTTGAAGACCGGCACCGTCCGGTCGCCGTCGCCGGTGTGGCGACGGCCGGTCGGCGCGCCGTCGTGCAGGACGATGTCGAACAGGCGGTGCCCGCTTTCGGGCAGCGGCACGTTGAGCAGGCGCGCCCGGACCGGATCGATGCGCCGGGCCCACACGGTCTCGCCGCCGTGCCACGGGTTCAAGCGGATGCTCGCCACCCCGAAGTCGCTTTCGATGGGTCCCGTGCCCTCCGGGATGCGGATGCCGCAGCGTTTCCATTGCCGGCGGGCTTCTTCCCAGTCGCCCAGGCCTGTCGCCGCGATGGCCGCGTTCCACGCCAGGCTTTCCTCGAACTCGCCCTTCAATGCGATGGCGCGCAAATTGTGGTGCAGGCTCTGCGACCACTCGCCCAGGTATTTGTGGGCGAGACCCTTCATGTAGTGGAGGTGGATGGCGTCGGGCTGCCGCTCGATCAGCTCGCCGAATAGCTGCGCGGCGGGCGTCAGCTCGCCCTTGCCGAAGGTGTCGTATGCGCGGGCTTCCAGCGCCTCAAGATCGTCGTCGATGGCGGATGTCGTCATGGCCGGAGGATAGCGCGGGTTGTATTGTTCCGCTTCCCTACACGAGACGCCCCCATGCTTCGCCAGCGCCTGGCCGCCGTCGCCATCGTTCTTTCCGCGATTTCCGCATCGTCCTTCGCCGCACAGCCGATCGTCGGCGCGTACTACCCGGGCGGAAATGCCGCGCGCTATCCGGTGTCGAACATTCCGGCCGACACCGTCACGCACCTGTTCTACGCCTTCGCGCGCATCGAGGACGGACGTTGCATGATCGAGAAGGACGCGCCCGCGCGCTTCAAGGAACTCGCGGCACTGAAGAAGCAGCATCCCGGACTGCGCACGATCATCTCCATCGGCGGCTGGGAAGCCGGCGGCTTTTCCGATGCGGCGCTGACGAAGGAGAGCCGCGAGCGCTTCGTGTCCTCGTGCGTGGCGATGTTCTTCGACACCTACCGTGGCAGCTTCGACGGCGTGGACCTGGACTGGGAATTCCCGGTGTACGGCGGCCCGAAGGAAATCGCCGCGCGGCCGGAAGGTCGCGAGAACGCGACGCTGCTGGCGAAGGAATTCCGCCGTCAGCTCGATGCGAAGGCGAAGCAGCGCGGCCAGTCGTACCTGCTCACCGCCGCGCTGCCGGCCGGTCGCATGCAGTCGGCGGGTCCGTACGATCCGGCGAAGAGCTACGACCTGAAAGCGCTGGGCGAAATCCTCGATTTCATCAACCTGATGACCTACGACATGGGCACCGCGTTCTCGACCGTGTCCACGTTCAATGCGCCGCTGCGTGAAGTGCCACAGGATCCGCTGCCGCCGGAGCTGCGCCGGGCCAACAATGTCGAAGGCGCCGTGGATTTCTACCTTCAGCACGGCGTGCCCGCAGACAAGCTGGTGCTCGGCGTGCCGTTCTACGGCCGCGGCTTTCGCGTGAAAAGCGCCGACAACCACGGGCTCTACCAGGCGTACACCGAGCCGTATGCCGCCGGCGACTGGCGCGACATCCAGTCGAAGCTGCTGAAGGATCCGAAGTGGACGCAGCACTGGCACGACGTCGCGCAGACGCCGTACCTGTTCAACGCCGACGAGCGCGTGTTCGTGAGCTTTGAAGATGCGAAGTCGATCGCGCTGCGCTCGCAGCTGGCGAAGGAACGCGGACTGCGTGGCGTCTTCATGTGGGAACTCACCGGCGACGATGACCAGCGCAGCCTGCTGAAAGCGATGGCGGCGCCGTTCGAAACCCGCGAAGCCGCGCCGACGCGGTGAATCGCATGTGAAGCCACGCGCGCGGCGACGAAGGCACAATCACGCTCCCGCGCGCGAGGCCGGCTTCCATGTCACATCCGACCGACGATACGGCGACGTTGCAGGCGTTGCTCGAACGTCTGGTGAAGTTCCGGCTGCCGCGCGCGATGTCGCTGAAGGAGCGCGTCGATGCCGGCGAATGCATGAGCGATACCGACATCGCCTTCATGAAGGAATCGCTGGAAGACGCGCAGGACGCACAGCATTTCGTCGCGCGCCATCCGGAGCTCCACGCGCTCGGCGCGAAAGTCGCGCAGCTCTACGAGGAGATCGTGGAGAAGGCGACGGAGAACGAGAAGAAGGCCGCGGACGGCGAGTGATCCGCCGTCCGCGTCTAGATTCACGCGCTACTTCGCCGGTGCGCGTGGCAGCGAGGTGAGCGTCTGCGTCGCGACGGCGTCGAGGTTGAGCTTGCCGGCGTCCTTCGCCTTCATCGAGCCGCGGTAGAGCGCGCGCCACAGCACGCGGATGTCCGACGGCTGGATCACCTCCACCTGCAGGCCGCCTTCGATCGTGTCGACGGTGTGCACCTTGAAGGTCGGCACGCCTTCGGTGCCCTTCGACAGGATCTGCGAGCAGCCGTACGGGCCGCATTCCACCGCGCTTTCGCGCACCACGCCGCCCTGCTGCATGCGCTCGGTGACGCTGGTCTGCTGCACGTCCTGCACGCCGACGCGATACGCCACCGCGAGATCGGCCTTGCGCACGTCGTCGATGCGGCGATAACCCTTCGCCTGCAGCGCCTTGTCGAGCGAGGCCTGCAGGCGCGTGCGGAAGGCGGGATCCTGTGCGCGCTTGTCGAGCTCCGCCTGCAATCGCGCCGGCATCGGCACCCAGGCGTAGGTCGGGCCGGGCATGGACGTCGCGCCCTTGGAAACATCGACTTCTGCCGCCGGCTGCTTGCGCGACTGCGCATGGGCAACGGGAATCAGCGTGGCGAGCAGCGTGCCGCAAACGAGCGCGAAGGCGAGCGTCCTCATGGTGCGTCCCCGACCGGAAGGTGGCGTCACTGTGGTGGCGCTGGCATTAGGGCGGCGTGAGGCGGGCTCGTCCACGGGACCGGGGCGCCCGATGCGCTACCTTGCCGGCGTCCGCGAAGGAGGTTCCATGCGCAATCTGGATTTCAGTTCCTGGCAGGCGGTGCTGTCGACGCTGATTGGGCTGGCGGTGATCACGCTGATCGGCGTGGGCATCCGGTTGATCGTGATGCAGACCGTCCAGGCCCGCCGCGAGCGCGAGAACCGGCAGATCAACGAGCGGCTGCGCACGCTCATCGCCGCATACAAGACGCTGGGTGGGTCGTTCACGGGCGACCTGTCGGTGGACCCCACCCATCTGCGCGACGTGCAGCGCCGTGGCGAGGCGCCCGTGGAGCCGGGCAACGCCGAGCTGGCGTGGCCGAGCTCCGACCGCTCGCGCCGCATCCGCGATGCGGTGGAGGGCGCGCTGTCGGACATCCTGCTGCTGGGCACCGACGAACAGGTGAAGCTGGCGGCGCGCGCGGCGGCGGAACTCGTCGCCGGCCGGCCGGTGCATACGGCGGAACTGGTCGTGTCGCTGCGCGACTTCATCCGCGGCGTGCTTGACCTCGATCCGGTGCCGTCGAACCTGCAGATCCCGAGGCAGGGTCCGAGCCGGCCGTCGTCTGCGGCGAAGGGAAAAGGCGAGGGCGCGCGCGAGGAAGGAAAGCAGGGTGGCCGCGGCGGTGGCGGTGGGATGGGCGGCGGCGGAATGGGAGGCGGGCTCGCCGCGGGCGGTGTCGGGATGGGCCTCGGCGCGGGGCTGACGGATGAGGCGGAGGAGGGGCGGTAGCCGGGGCACCCGTCGCCTGAAACGCCGCCGTCATCTCGGCGTAGGGCGGGATCCAGGCTGATCACCTTTCCGAAGCCGCTCGTCATTTACCGTCATCCCGGCGAAGGCCGGGATCCAGGCTGATCACCTTTCCGAACCATCTCGTCATTCCAGCGAAAGCTGGAATCCATTTTGATTTGCGGCGCTAAGTGGATACGAAAAGGAAGAAGCAACAGCGCAGCGCTTCATCGCAGCGGCGGTTCGCCGCTATCCCTCCGTTGCCCCTCACCCCAACCCCTCTCCCGCGGGGAGAGGGGCTAAACACCGCGGAGAGAGAGGTGTCCAGCAAACAACGCCAAAGCGACCGTTACTTCTTCGTCTCCAGCGCCGCCACCGCGTCCAGCGACTCCTTCACGTGCTTCTGCGGGTTGAGATCCGAGTAGACGTGCGAAATCGTGCCGTTCGGCGCGATGACATACGACGTGCGGTCCGACCATTCCGGCTTCTTGGCGAGGATGGCGTCGTACTGCTTCGCGATCTTCGCGCCGCTGTCGGCGGCGACGGGGAACTTGCCGCCGCAGTGTTCGGTGGACTTGGAGAACGCGGCCAACTGGTCGGTGTTGCCGGCGGTGATGCCGATGACCGTCGCCTTTTCGGCCTTGAACTTGTCGATGGCCTCGGAGAACAGGTGCGACTCGAGGTTGCAGCCGGGGGTGAAGGCGGCGGGGAAGAAATAGACCACGACCGGGCCCTTCTTCAGCGCGTCGGACAGCTTGAAGGTGAACGGCTCGCCGGCGAGGTAGGCGGGGGCGCTGAAGTCGGGCGCCCTCGCGCCGGCCTTCAGTGCAGCCACGGCCGGCGCGGCCAGCGCGACGGTGACGACGAGGCCGGCGGCGGCCTGCTTCAACAGGTGCTTCATGACGCGCTCCAGTGCGGACGGGTGTCCATACGATACGGGTTTCGCCCCGGTCGCGCGGGCGGGCGCAACGCCCGTCAGGCGATGGCGCGATCGCGCATCTTTCGGCTGCGCTTGACGGCATACATGGCGGCGTCCGCGCGGGCGATCAGGGTGTCGGGGTCGGGCTGGTCGTCGGCGGCGACGACCGCGCCGACGCTGGCGCCTTCGTAGTCCACGGTCACCGTGCCGAGGTCGAAACGGCGGCGCGTGCTGGCGGCCAGTCGCTCGCGGAAGGCCTCGATGCTTCCGGGACCTTCGACGTGCGCGACGGTCCCGACCACGACGAACTCGTCGCCGCCCAGTCGCGCCGCGAAGTCGTCGGCGCGCAGCGCGCCCTGCAGCGTGCGACCGATCGCGGCGAGGAAGCGGTCGCCCGCCTCATGGCCATGGCGGTCGTTGATCGCCTTGAAGCCGTCCAGGTCGATGAAGGCCACCACCAGCGCCTCATGCTGGCGCTGGCAGTGCGCGATGCGGCGCGTCATCTCGGCCATGAGCGCACGGCGGTTCGGCAGGCCCGTCACCGTGTCGACGAGCGCGCTCGCGGCCAGCGCGGCGTTGGCCTCCTGCAGCCGGTCGACGAGGCGTTCGCGTTCGAGCTGCTGGCCGATGAGGCGGGAAAACATGAGCAGAGCGCGCTGCGCATCGTCGGGCAGCGGCAACTGGCGCGCACTGGCGGCGCACAGGGTGCCGTAGAGCGAACCGTCCTCCAGCTTCACCGGCGTGCTGACGTAGGTGTGGATGCCCAGCGCCCGCGCGGCGTCCGAATCGCCCCAGCGCGAGGGCACGTCGTCGGTGTACGCGCACGCCTCGTCGAGCGCGCGCCGGCAGAGCGTGTCGGACCACGGCACGGTGAGCTGCTCGGGGATCAGCAAGGTCTGCGTGTTGCGGGCGAACAGCACGTGCTGCACGCCCGCATCGGCGTCCACGGACGTCAGGTAGGTCGATTCCATGCCGGTCAGCGCTTCCAGCACTTCCAGCAGCGGGCGGACGAGTTCCTCCAGCGTGCGTGCGCCAGTCACCGCATCGGCGACGCGGACGAAGGGAAGGGCGGTGATCGAGGCGCTTGCGGTTTCCATGCCGCCATTATCGGCCGACAGACCGCTACGTTCACCCTGACGTGGCGTCGGCGACAATCCGGCGATGGCGACCCCCGACCCGAGTCCGAACCGCAAGCCGTTCCCGATCCTGCGCGTGGTGTGGCTGCTCCTGCTGGCCGCCGCATTGGGGGCGGGCTGGGCGCTCTGGTCCGGGCGGGTGCGGATTCCCGAGGCGTGGAACCCCTGGGCGCCGCTGCGTATCGATGCGACGCCGAACCTGCTGACGCGCTTCAAGCTCGACCGCGCGGCGGGCGATCGCGCCGCCTGCCAGGTCGCGCTCGCGCAGGCCGACATGCGACTGACGCCGGTGGACGACCGCGTCACCGGCGAGCATTGCGGCTTCACCAACGCGGTCCGCATCCAGCGCACGAGCGTGGCGGTGGGATCGGATTTCACCCTGAGCTGCCGCACGGCGCTGTCGCTGGCGATGTGGGAGCGCCATGTGCTGCAGCAGGCGGCGCAGGAACACCTCGGGACACGCGTGGCGCGCATCGAACACCTGGGTTCGTACGCGTGCCGGAACCTCTACGGCGAGCAGGGGCGCCGTCGCAGCCAGCACGCCACGGCCGATGCGCTGGACATCGCCGGCTTCGTGCTCGACGACGGGCGTCGGGTGCGGGTGTTGAAGGACTGGCGATCCGCGTCTGCCGGATCGACGCCGACGTCCGCTGCACCGGCTTCATCCGTGGCTGCCGATGAAGCGACGAAAGACGCGCCGGAGCTAGACGAGGCCCGGTTCCTGCGCGCGGTGCACGACGGCGCGTGCGACTACTTCGATGTGGTGCTCGGCCCGGACTACAACCGGGCCCATGCGGATCACTTCCACTTCGATCGGGGTGCGTATCGGGCTTGTCGGTGAGCTTGCGCAGTCGATGCGCGCGAGCCATCGCGATCACTGTCATTCCGGCGAAGGCCGGGATCCAGGCTCGGAACGCTCGCCACGGTGTGTGGACGACCCTCTCGTCGTCATTCCAGCGAAAGCTGGAATCCACTGCTTCGTCTCGCAGCAGAGCAGGCATCGCGAGTACGAGCGTGCCCGCACGTCCCGACCCTCACCCCAACCCCTCTCCCGCGGGAGAGGGGTTCAAAGCAACCACTCGCTCGAACGCCGCCCGTTGCCCGAAGAAACGACCGATAAATCAGCCGCGACGCCACTCACGCCAGAACGACAACCCCGCGACTACCGTCGTTCGCAACGAAGTTGCCAGGAGTGGTTGCGATGTTGAAGTGGGCCATCATCTTTGCCGTCATCGGCCTCATCGCGGGCGCGCTGGGTTTCAGCGGCGCCGCGGGCGCGGCCATGGGCATTGCCAAGCTGCTGTTCTGGGTGGGCCTGGTGATCGCCGTCGTGCTTTTCATCTTGGGCGTGACCATCGCCAAGAAGGTGACGTAAGTCGCCACCGCCGCCGATGCGTGGGGCGTCGGCGGCGGTTTCTTTTCCGGACGGGATTCCCGCTCCGATGATCCGGGCGCGCAACGCGCCTCGCTTCTTCCAGATCTCCCAATCCCGGCGCCGTCCGTCGCACCAGCGCATCGGCTCGCCGCACGGTTGCATTTCGTCACGCAGGGGCCGCTATCCTCGCCGGCACGTTCCGACCACGCCGCGGAGGTTCCCCATGGCCGACACGCCACGTCGCAAGGCCAGCGACTTCGATCCGGAAGTGATGCGACTGTTCGACCAGTACGTTCACGGCATCATCGACCGGCGGGGTTTCCTCAGCGGTGCGGCGCGTTTCGCGGTGGGGGCGGCCGGTGCCGCCGGCATCCTCGCCGCGCTCGCGCCGAACTTCGCCGCAGCGCAGCAGGTCAAGCCGGACGACAAGCGGCTGGTCGCGAAGTACCTCGAATTCCCGTCGCCGCAGGGCTACGGCACCGCGCGGGGCTATCTCGTCCGCCCCGCGAAGAAGAGCGGCCCGCTGCCGGTCGTGCTGGTCGTGCACGAAAACCGCGGCCTCAATCCCCACATCGAAGACGTGACGCGTCGCCTCGCGCTGGAGGGCTACATCGCCTTCGCGCCGGACGCGCTGTTCCCGCTAGGCGGTTATCCGGGCAACGAGGACGCGGCACGCGCCGAGTTCGCCAAGCTCGACCAGGCCAAGACGCGGCAGGACTTCATCGCCGCCGCGAAGATGCTGCGCACGATCGAAGGCGGCAACGGACGGCTTGGCGTGGTGGGCTTCTGCTACGGCGGCGGGATGTCGAACTTCCTCGCCACGCAGCTGCCGGACCTTGATGCGGCCGCGCCGTTCTATGGCGCGCCGGCGCCGCTGGAGGGCGTGCCGAACATCAAGGCGCGCATGTTGATCGTGCTGGCCGAGAACGACGAACGCGTCAACGCCGGCTGGCCTTCGTACGAAGCCGCGCTGAAACAGGCCGGCGTGAAGTACGAACTGTTCCAGCCGCCCGGCACGCAGCACGGTTTCAACAACGACACCACGCCGCGTTACGACGAAGCGGCCGCGCGCGAAGCGTGGAAGAAAACGCTGGCGCTGTTCGACGAAACGTTGCGCAAGCCGGCTGCGTGATGGGCGATGCCGCCGCGTCGCGTTCGGCGATGCGGCGGCATCCGCTCAGAGCTTCGCGGTCGCGACCGGCGATCCGGCCGCGACGGCCGGCGCATCCTCGAACCAGCCCGAGTACGCCGGCGCGACCAGCGGCTTGAGTTCGCTGCCCGGCACTTCGACTTCGCCGCCATCGTCGGTGCGGAAGCGCAGGCCCGCGATGCGGCCGCTGGAATTGAAACGCGGTACGAACACGTGCTGCATCGCACGTTCGGCGGCAGGCGCGGACAGCGAGGCGGATTCCTCCAGCGCCAGATGGCGGATCTGCTCGTGCAGCCTCGCCCACGCCGCCGGGTTCGGGATCATTTCCTCCGGCGACAACAGGCGGTTTTCCGCGGGCGACCAGAGGAACACCTCGCGACCAGGGCGGCTGTTCGCGCCGCCGGTGTAAAGCTCTTCGTCGGCGACCACCGCGAACATGCGCGGCGCGTCGGCTGCGGTGCTGAAACGCAGCGTGAGTTCGAATGGCATGGACGGGCGCGGCGTCCTTTCCAGCGCGGCGTCGAGCGCAGCGCGGCGCGCAGCCGCATGCGCGACGAGCAGCTTCGCGAGCGCCGGGTAGCGGTCCAGCCCGGTCGGATAGCTGATGCCGACGATCGCGCGTGCATCGCGTTCGAACACATCCTGCGGTGCGGCGAAGGTTTCAGCGTTGGGTGCATCCGGCGTAGTTGCCGTGGCGACCGGCGCATCGCGACGACCGCACGATGCGAGCGCGAAAGCTGCGCAACAGGCGAGCACGGCGATGGAGAAGCGCGACGCGGCGCTCGAAGGAACGTAGGTGGGCACGGCGGCGAAGGCAGCGGCAGAGGGCCGCGAACGTTAGCAACGCGATCGCGTGCGATCTCTCGGAATCCTCCGAAATCCTGGAGAGTTCGCGCACGCAGCCCCGTTAAGGTTCGAGTCGGCGAACCTTCGCGCGATGTTTCCGTGCGTTCTGGCAGGGTGGGGCTCCCGCGAGCCTGTCGAGGCCGAGTCAACCGAGGTGATCCCATGCACGAACGATCCGCACGCACTGCCCTGGGCACGCTCGCCAGCGCCGCGCTGGCATTCGCGGCCGGCGCCCTGGTGATGTACCTCATGGATCCCAACACCGGCCGCCGTCGCCGCGCGATCGTGCGCGATCGCGGTCTCTCGATGCGCAACGACGCCGAACGCTACGTTCGCGGCAAGTCCAAGCGCGCCGCCGATCGCCTGCGCGGCGTGGCGGCACGCACGCGAGCGAGCATGACGTCGGAACCGATCGACGACGATCTGTTGCACGAACGCATCCGTGCGCGCCTCGGTCGCCTGGTCGGACATCCGCACAACGTCGAAGTGCACGTGCGCGATGGACGCGTGCAGCTGAAGGGCCATGTCGCCGAGGAGGAATTCCATGACCTCCTGCACACGGTCGGATCGATGCGCGGCGTGCAGAATCTGGAAAGCCTGCTGCGCACGACATCGGCATCGTCGCCGTCGCAGCCTTCCGCGCCGCACTGAGCGCACCTTCACAGGGACGGAAACATGGAAACCCAGGAACTCCACCGCGGCCGGTTGATCGACCACGTGCAGCTGGTCGTGCGCGATCTGCCGGCCAGCCGCCGTTTCTACGATGCGGTGTTCGAGGTGCTTGGCGTGCCGCTCGGCGGCACGCTCGATGATGGCGCCTTCTGGTACGACGAGCTGTTCGTCTCCACGGCCGACAGCGAAGCGGCGCAGGGCGAACTCACCGGCCGGCACCATCTGGCGTTCCAGGCGAAGGATCGCGCGGCGGTGGACGCGTTCCACAAGGCGGCGCTGGCCGCGGGTGGTCGCGACAACGGTGCCGCCGGCGAGCGCCCGTACCATCCGGGGTATTACGCCGCGTTCGTGCTCGATCCGGACGGCAACAACATCGAAGCGGTGTACCACGGCGAGCACACACGCAGCGCGCCTTCGGTGAAGGTCACGTTCTGAACGAATGGTCAAAATGGATTCCAGCTTTCGCTGGAATGACGACGTCGTCGGCTTTTAGCCCCTCTCCCGTCGGGAGAGGGGTTGGGGGTGAGAAGGCGCTGCTTGCGAACCACTGGTTCGCGCGCCTTCGAACGCCCGAACGCTGCGCGTTCGGGCCGGGCAGGGGCAACGAAGCGGGAGCGGTGAACGAACGTTGCAGCACAACGCTGCGGTGTTGCTTCGCACCGAATCGCGAAGATCAAAATGGGTTCCAGCTTTCGCTGGAATGACGGCATCTCTGATGCTTCAAGTCGGAGTGCCCAAACGACATAGGCCTGGGTCCCGGCCTACGCCGGGATGACGGCATGATAGGAACAGGACGCCGGCATCGGGCCTTTGGGTTACCTCACCCGCGCCGCCAGCACCTTCCCGATGAACGTATCGAGCGCGTCGCCGCGATCGATCCAGCGCACGACGATCAGCAGGTCGTTGTCGTGATCGATGTAGACGATGTTCTGGCCGTTGCCGCGGAAGGTGACGCTGCTTTCCGGCGCCGACGGCAGCGACTTGCGGTCGGTGTTGAGGAACCAGTTGCAGTAGCCGTATTCGGGGTTGTCGGCGCCGGGCGTGCGCGCCTTGGCGATCCATTCGCGCGAAACGATCTGCTTCCCGTCCCAGCGTCCATCGCGAAGGAAGAGGTACCCGAAACGCGCCAGGTCCCACGCGTCGATGAACATGCCGCCGCCCCAGTGGCCGCCGCCCGACACCGACTGCATCTTCTGCCCGGCCAGTTCGACCCACGAGTTGCGGTAGCCGTGCCAGCGCCAGCGCGTGCTTGCGCCAATGGGGTCCATCACGTTCTCGCGGAGCACCTCCGGCAGCGGGCGACGCCACACCTGCAATGCGGCCAGCGCCAGCACGTTCACGCGCACGTCGTTGTACATGTAGTGCGTGCCGGGTACGTGGCGCTCCCGGTTCGGCCATTGTTCCGGCGGACCGGACGGCCGGTCGCCCCAGTCCGGCTTGCCCCACAGCGTGCCCTGCCAGTCGCTGGTCTGGCGGAGCAGATGCTCCCAGGTGATCGGTGCGTTGTGTTCGGACGCGAACAGGTCGACGTCGCGCGGCATGTAGTCGGCGGCGCGGTCGTTCGTGTCGCGGATCAGCCCGCGCTGCCACGCGACGCCGACCACCGTGCTGAGGAACGTCTTGGTGACGCTGTGGCTCATGTCGAGGCTGCGCGTATCGCCGAACTCGGCCACGACCTTGCCGCGATGCACGATGATGCCGTTGAGCCCGGCACGCACCGCGGTCGGGCCGATCTGGCCGTCGAAGAACGGCTCCTTCGCGCCGAAGCTCTGCGCCAGCGCGACGGACTGGTCGCGCGGTTCCTTCGCCTCCTGCGTGATGGCGTAGTCGATGGCTTCCTGCAGCCGCTTCGGATCGAAGCCCGACTGCGCCGGCGTGGCCCGCGCCCAGTCGCCGCGCGGCGGGAAATACCCCTGTGCGAACGCCGGAGCGGCCAGCAACAGCCAGAGCAGGAGGACGAAGCGGGCGTGCAGGGCGGCGGGACGGGTCATCGGGCGCGTCGCAGGGGGGCGGAAGGGATCGCCGCAGCATAGCCGGCACCGGGGGCCGCGACCTCGACGTCGTTTGTCGATTCCGCACGACCCCGCTCGTCGATGTCGATGAAGGGCGCGCTTCCGCGCCCGCGAACCGAAGGAGATCCCATGCGTTTCATGTCCCTGATCCGAGTTGACGAAAACACCGGCCAGGTGCCGAGCCAGCGCCTGATCGATGAGATGACCGTGCTCATCGGCGAAATGCGCGCCGCCGGCAAGCTCGTCGATACCGGCGGCCTGCAGCCCACCGCGAAGGGCCGCCGCGTGCGGCTGCACGACGGCAAGCTGTCGAACATCGACGGCCCGTTCGCCGAGGCGAAGGAAGTCGTCGGCGGCTACGCCATCCTCGAAGCGGCCGACCTGGACGAAGCCACCGAACTCACGCGCCGCTTCGTCGCGATCCATGGCGACGAATGGAACATCGAGTGCGAGGTGCGGCAGATCGAGGAGCCGGGCGTCTGACCCAGCGCTGCGGACGCGCCGCCGCTGCCCTCAGCGGCGCGCGCGTCGTTCGATCAGATCCAGCAGCGGGCCGGTCATGGCGGTGGTGACCAGCGCCATGATCACCAGCACGGCGAACAGGCGGTCGCCGATCAGGCCCATCTCGTAGCCGAGATTGAGCACGATCAGTTCCATCAGCCCGCGCGTGTTCATCAGCGCGCCCAGGCGCAGCGCGTCGGTGTTGTGCATGCCGGCCGAGCGCGCGGCGAGCCAGGTGCCCGCGCCCTTGCCGAGCGTCGCAACCGCGATGACCAGCACGCCGAGCAGCAGGTCCGATGCCTGCCAGCCCTCCACGCGCAGGCGCAGGCCGGTCATCGCGAAGAACAGCGGCAGCAGCAGCGAGATCGCGAACGGCTCCACGCGTTCGACCAGCAGGTGCCGCAGCCGCGCATTGCCCGACACGGCGATGCCGGCGAGGAACGCGCCGAACAGCGCGTGGATGCCCAGCGCCTCGGTGACCAGCGCGCACAGCAGCGCCAGCAGCAGCAACGCGATGAGCGCGCGGCCTTCGCGTTCGACGGTGATCTCGCGGCGGGTTATCCACGGCCGCGCGAGCGCCAGCACCGCCACCGCGAACAGCAGCGTGCCCGCCAGGCTCACCACCGCCGTCATCCAGCCGGTGGCCTGCACGGTGGCGACGATCACCGCGAGCAGGCACCACGCGCTGGCATCGCCAAGCGCGGCGCAGGCGATCGCGATGCGGCCCATTTCGGTCTGCGAGATGCCGCGATCGGAGAGGATCCGCAGCAGCACCGGGAAGGCGGTGATCGACAGCGACACGCCCATGAACAACGCGAACCCGGCGAAGCCGACACCCGGCGGCGCGTGTTCTGCGAACAGCGGCAGCGCGAGCAGCACGCCGCACAGGAATGGCAAGGCGATGCCCGCGTGGCTGACCAGCAGCGCGAAACCGCGCCGGCCGTTGAGGCTCGACAGGTCCAGTTCGGCGCCGGCGACGAACAGGAACATCAGCACGCCGAGCTGGCTCACCATGCCGAGGGCGCCGAGGCTTTCGGGTGCGAACAGCCAGCCCTGCACGTCCGGCGCGACGGCGCCGAACAGCAGCGGGCCGAGCAGCAGGCCGGCGGCCATCTCGCCGATCACCGCCGGCTGCCCGAACCGGCGCAGCAGCCAGCCGGCGCCCTTCGCCACGCACAGCACGACCAGCAGCTGGAGCAGGAAGCGCGCGAGCGGGGTGGTCAGCGGGCCATGCGTGGCGGCGGGTGCGGCGGAGGGGTGCGTTGGCGCCGATGTCAGGACGTCCGGAATCGGCAACCCATGGCGCGACATCGCCACGGCTGCGACCAGCGGCACCACGACCAGCAACAGGTAACGCCACGGGAACTTGGGTTGCATGCGATGCGGGTGGGACGTGGCCAAGGGGCGCTCCGGCGGCGATTCGACGGACTATAGCGGCCCGGCGCCCGGTTTCGCGCGGCGGTGTTCGCGGTGACGGGGCGCGCGGACGCTATCAGCCTGGGTCCCGGCCTTCGCCGGGATGACGGGCTTTGAGCCCCTCTCCCTTCGGGAGAGGGGTTGGGGGTGAGAAGGCGCTGCTTGCGAACCACTGGTTCGCGCGCCTTCGAACGCCCGAACGCTGCGCGTTCGGGCCGGGCAGGGGTAACGGAGCAATGGCGTCGAACGATTGTTGTGGCACAGCGCTACGGTGTTGCTTCACGGGCGTACGCGAAGATCCAAATGGATTCCAGCCTTCGCTGGAATGACGGCGCAGCTGTTCGCGGCGACGGGTACCCAAACGCTATCGGCCTGGAGCCCGGCCTTCGCCGGGATGACAGTTTTCTTGAGTGCGCCACGCTCGTCCGAATCCACACATTCTTAACGGCAACCCCCCACCACGCGCCTATGCTTCGGCCTCCTCCCGAGGACTGCGCGCCATGGCCACCGATCCCATCCCGTCGAGCCTGTTCCAGTCCGCAGTGTTCGACGAATACCTCGACAACGCCCGCATGCATGCCGGGCATTACCTGCGGCGCCTGCCGGACCGCCATGTCGCCGCGCGCGCCGGTCGCGACGAACTGCTGTCCGCGCTGCGCATGCCGCTGCCGCAACACGGCGACGAAGGCGGCGAGGTGATCGACCTGCTCGCGCAGCAGGCCGAACGCGGTGCGGTCGCCTGCAATTCGCCGCGGTACTTCGGTTTCGTGGTCGGCGGCGCCTATCCGGTGGCGCTCGCGGCCGACTGGCTGGTCTCCACGTGGGACCAGAACGCCGGCATCTATGCGATCTCGCCGCTGGTGTCCGTGGTGGAGGAGGTCGCCGGGCAATGGCTGCTCGACCTGTTCGATCTGCCGCGCGAAAGCGGCGTCGGTTTCGTCACCGGCTGCCAGATGGCGAACTTCACCTGCCTTGCAGCCGCGCGTCACCAGATGCTGCGACGCGCCGGCTGGGACGTCGAAGCCGACGGCCTGCAGGGCGCGCCTCGGCTGCACGTCGTGGCGTCGGCCGAATCGCACGTCACGATCGACGTCGCGCTGCGTTACCTCGGACTGGGCACGCGCTCGGTGCATCGCGTGGAAACCGACGCGCAGGGGCGCATGAACGCCGATCGTCTGCGCAAGGTGGTTGCCTCGATCGAAGGGCCGATGATCGTCTGCGCGCAGGCGGGCAACGTGAACACCGGTGCGTTCGATCCGCTGCGCGAGGTTGCCGAGGTCGTGCGCGAACGTGGCGCATGGCTGCACGTGGATGGCGCGTTCGGTCTGTGGGCGCGCGCCAGCGAATCGCTGCGTAGCCTGGCCGATGGTATCGAACTCGCCGATTCGTGGGCGACGGACGCGCACAAATGGCTCAACGTGCCGTACGACTGCGGCGTCGCGATCGTGCGCCACGCGCAGGATCACCGCGAGGCGATGACCTCGCAGGCCGCTTACCTGATCCAGACGCACGGCGAGGAACGCGACGCGGTGGACTGGGTGCCCGAGTTCTCGCGTCGTGCGCGCGGCGTTCCCGTGTACGCGACGCTGCGCGCGCTGGGGCAGGGCGGCGTGCAGGACCTGATCGACGCCAGTTGCGAACGCGCGCGGCAGATGGCCGACGCGCTGCGCACTGCCGATGGCGTACAGGTGCTCAACGACGTCGTGCTGAACCAGGTGCTGGTGCGCTTCGGCGATGACGACGACCTCACCCGTGCGGTGATCGCCGGCGTGCAGCGCGATGGCACGTGCTGGCTCGGTGGTACGACGTGGCAGGGAAAGGCCGCGATGCGGATTTCCGTATCGAACTGGGCGACCAGCGAGGACGATGCGGAGCGCAGCGTCGCGGCGATCCTGCGCGTGTTCCACGCGCTGCACGCCGCGGCGGGAACCGCGTAAACGGCCGAGGCGGGTCAACCCACGCGGACGAGGTGCGAATTCAGTTCGCGCACGAGTTCCGCGAGGCCGACCGGCTTGCGGCAGCGCGGAATGTCGCCGTAGATCGCTGGGAGCGCGCTGTCGTCATAGCCGGTGAGGAACAGCATCGGCACGCCGCGGCTGCGCAGCGCTTCGACCACCGCGAAGGAAGTTTCGTCGCCGAGGTTCACGTCGAGCAGCGCGCCGTCGAGCACGGTCGCCTGCGCGATGCCGCGCAGCGCGCCCTGCACATCGGGGTAGGGGCCGACAATCGTCGCGCCTTCCAGTTCAAGCGCTTCCTGCAGGCCAGAGGCGAGGAGATAGTCGTCCTCCACCAGCAGGAGGTGGAGACCGCGGAGGCCAGCGTCGCGCATGGGATCTCTCCTCGGGTTTACCCGCATTGTTCGCGCCGAAAAGTTAAGGCCGCGAGACGGCCACGCATTCACGCAGCGCCCACGGTACAGGAGCGGATCGTGTCCGCGAGCCCGCCCGGAGCCCGCCCGTGACCGTCCATCCCGTTGCGACGTCCACGTCAGGTGCCGAGGCCTCCAGTTTCCTCGGCATGGTGCTGGCCGATCGCGGCGACCGCCGGCGCGCGGCCTGCGTCGCCGTCGTGCTGTTGCTGGCCTTCGCGGCGACGGCGCCGTTCGCCGGGCGCGCGCTGCCGGCGGTGCCGACCTTCGTTCCGGCCTACGACGCGGCGGTGATGGTGCTGGCGTCGATCGCCGCGCTGATGCTGCACGCGCAGTATCGCGACCTTCACCAGCGCAGCTTCCTGTGGCTGGCCTGCGGTTATCTGTACGGCGCGCTGTTCGCGTTGCTGCACGGCCTGAGTTTCCCCGATGCCTTCGTCAGCGGCAGCCTGTTCGGCGACTCGCAAACCACCGCGTGGCTGTGGATCTTCTGGCATGGCGTGTCGCCGCTGTTCGTCGTCGCGTATGCGCTGGCCGGCACCGGGCGCTGGCGTAACGGCGGATGGCCGCTGCATCGCGTCGCGTATCCGGCGGTGGTCCTTTCGGTCGTGCTGATCGCGCTGGCGCTGGTGCGCCTGGACGATCGCCTGCCGCAATTGCTGGTGAGCGTGCAATACCGGCCGTTGATGACGCGCCTGATCGGGACCGCGGTCTGGACGGTGCACCTGATCGCGATCGCGTTGCTGATCTGGCGCACGCGCCTGCGACGACTGCTCGACCTGTGGCTGTGCGTGACGCTGCTCGCGGCGGTGATCGAACTGGCGCTTAGCGGGATGATGATCAGTGCCCGTTATCAGCTGGGTTTCTACATCGGCCGCGTCTACGGGCTGGTCGGCACATTGGTGATGCTAGGACTGCTGCTGCGTCACGCGCTGCTGCTGCAGGGGCGGCTGGTGCGCGCGGCCTCGGCGCTGCACGACAGCGAGCGCCGCTACCGCGACCTGTTCGACAGCATGGGCGAGGCGTTCTACATCGGCGAAGTCGTGAAGGACGAGGAAGGCCGCATCGTCGACCTGCAGTTCCTGCAGGAAAACCCGATGGCGCGTCGCTACATCGGACGCGACATCGCAGGCCGGCGGTTGTCGGAGGTCGTGCCGGACTTCGACCAGGAATGGCTGGACATCGTCGAGCAGGTCATCCGCACCGGCAAGGAACGTTCGCTCGAACGACCGTCGGCGCGCGTGCAGCGCTATTTCCGCTATCGCGTGTTCCGGCTGAAGGGTCGGCAGAAACAGGTCGGCATCCTGTTCCAGGACATCAAGCCGCGTCGCGACGCGGAACTCGCCTTGCGCGACAGCGAGGAGCGCTTCCGCCAGTTCGGCCAAGCGGCGTCCAGCGTCCTGTGGATCCGCAACGCCGACACGCTGGAGCTGGAATACGTCAGCGCGGCGTTCGAGACCATCTGCGGACGGCGCTGCGATGCGGTCGTCGGCAGCGGCTTCGACGCGTGGCTGGCGATGGTGCACCCGGACGATCGCGAAGCCGTGCGCCGCGCGGTGCGCCGCGTGCAGCAGGGCGAGCGCGTGGAACAGGAGTACCGGATCCTGCACGGCGAAACCGGCGACGAACTCTGGCTGCTGGGCACCGAATTCCCGATGCGCGACGACGACTGCCGCATCAACCGCATCGGCGGCATCGCGCAGGACGCGACGCTGCTGAAGAAGGCGCAGTTCCGTCTGAGCGAAAGCGAGGAGCGCCTGCGCAGCGCGATCGAGGTCGGCCGCCTGGCGACCTGGGACTGGAACCTGACCACGGGCGAGGTCGCCTGGTCGGACGAGCACTACCGCATCGAAGGCTATCTGCCCGGCGAGGTCGTGCCGAGCTACGAGGCCTGGGTCGCGCGCGTGCACCCGGACGACCGCGAGACGTCCGAAGCCGCGGTGCGGCAGGCGATGCTCACCGGCGGCGAATACGCGCGCGAGGTGCGCTTCCTGCATCCCGACGGCAGCGTGCACTGGGCCAACGCACGAGGCCGCTTCTTCTACGACGCCGCAGGCCGGCCCGTGCGCATGGTCGGTTCGATGATCGACACCACGCTGCGGCGCGAGTACGAGGACGCCCAGCGCGTGCTGGTGGCCGAACTCCAGCACCGCACGCGCAACCTCATCGCGGTGGTGCGCTCGATTTCCGACCGCACCCTGCGCGAAAGCGCCGACATGGCGCAGTTCGCGACCGTGTTCAGCGAACGGCTGGGCTCGCTGGCGCGCGTACAGGGATTGCTGTCGCGCCTGAAGGAAGGCCAGCGCGTGACTTTCGACGAACTGCTGCGCATGGAACTGGCGGCGCATCTGGACGCGCAGGACGGCTCGCGTTTCACGCTGTCCGGGCCGGACGGCGTGACGCTGCGCTCCTCCAGCGTGCAGCCGCTGGCGCTGGCGATCCACGAGCTCATCACCAACGCGGTCAAGTACGGCGCGCTGCGCGACCCCGCCGGGTACCTGCGCATCGCCTGGAGCGTGCAGGACGAGGACGGCCGCCCGTGGCTGCACGTGGACTGGCGCGAGACCGGCGTGGTGCCGCCGGCCGCCTGCGACGTGGAGCGCGGCAGCGGCGCCGGGCGCGAGCTTATCGAGCGGGCGCTGCCGTACCAGTTCGGCGCGCGCACGACGTACGAGCTCACCGATGCGGGCGTCCATTGCACCATCGCCATGCCCATTTCGCGCCGCGAAATGGCGTCACCGCACGGTCATGACGCGCGGTTATGAAGGCATGAAACATGGCGCGTGCCGGCGACGTCGCGGCGAATGCCTGCTTCGCTCCGGCTTAACCTGCCTGCCCTGATTCTGTTTGCCCGAACCGACAGGTTTTTCCCCCATGGCCACCCGCAAGCTTCCGACTCCTCCCCAGGCGCCGGCCGCGATCTCGACCCGTCCCCGCATGCCGCGTCTGGTTCGTCTGCCGCGCAGGGAAGACGCGCGCAAACCCACGCGCGCCGATCGCGCCGAACACCAGATGCGCCTGCGCCGGCTGAGTGCGGGTCATGCCTGAACGTCTCGTTCCGTTGCGGTGATCCGCCCGTGCTAGGATCGCCGCAGAAGGGGAGTAGCTCCATCGTGCTGTCGCCGTCATTACGGGTCGTCCTGCAACGGGACCGGCCCCGGTGCAGCAGCAGGCCGCAGGCCTGTGAGCAAGACCTTCGCCGTAAAGCCACGGCGAAGGTGCGTCCGGATCAAGCCCGATCGAAGGATCGTCGGTTGCTCGCGATGAGCGACGGCGAAGGGCGGGTGATCGATCCGACGGATGCGATTCGCGCGTGGGTTGCGGCTCCCGCCCACCGAACCGAATCCATCCGATGGACATCTTTCTAAACCCCGAAATCTGGATCGCCCTGGCTACGTTGACGGCGCTCGAGCTCGTGCTCGGCATCGACAACATCATTTTCATCTCCATCCTGTCCGGCAAGCTGCCGCCGCACCAGCGCGACAAGGCGCGCAAGCTCGGCATCGCGCTAGCGGCGATCACCCGCCTGGGCCTGCTGCTGACCATCGCCTGGATCGTGAGCCTGACCAAGCCGCTGTTCGAAGTCTTCGGCAACGAATTCTCGTGGCGCGACCTGATCCTCATCGGCGGCGGTCTGTTCCTGATCGCCAAGGCCACGCACGAAATCCACCAGAAGCTCGAAGGCGCCAGCGAAGCGGTCTCCACCGGCAAGGTCGTCGGCGCGACCTTCGGCAGCGTGATCGCGCAGATCATGGTGCTGGACATCGTCTTCTCGCTGGACTCGATCATCACCGCCGTCGGCATGGTCGACGAGCGCTGGGTGATGGTGGCCGCGATCCTGATCTCCATCGTCTTCATGCTGGCCTTCGCCAAGCCGATCGGCGATTTCGTCGAGCGCCATCCGACGGTGAAGATCCTCGCGCTGAGCTTCCTGATCATGATCGGCCTGGTGCTGATCGCCGACGGCTTCGGCCAGCACATCAGCAAGGGCTACATCTACACGGCGATGGCCTTCTCGGTGTTCGTCGAGATGATCAACCTGTGGATCCGCAAGCGCGAAGCGCGCAAGACCGAGCCGGTCAAGCTGCGCGAGCGATACGAGGAAGTGCCGTCGGAGTGAGGCGGCCCACGGGCACCCAGCCCCTCTCTCTCGGGAAAGGGGCTGGGTGCCGCGGATGGCTCACGCCTGCTTGGCCGTCGCGGCAAAAAAGGCGTCATCCCCGCGAAGGCGGGGATCCAACTGTCGGTGCCGTCATGGCCGCCGAAGAGCGTGATACGTCGGACGTATGGATTCCCGCCTGCGCGGGAATGACAGCAAGAACGGGGATGACGGCAAGGAGAGTCGTCATCCCCGCGAAGGCGGGGATCCAACTGTCGGTGCTGTCATGGCTTCCGAAGATCGTGATGCGTCGGATGGATGGATTCCCGCCTTGCGGGAATGACGGCAAAAGCACGTCATACCGGCAACGCCCTTGTGCTCATTGCCGCGCCGCGGTCAACCGATCACGATCACGTTCAACCGATCACGACGCCCCCCGCCACCTTCTGATCGAACGCTGGAAAAACTGGCTGTTCGGTATCTGCAGCGTCGTGTCCGAGCCGTCGGCGCGCGTTTCCTGCAGCGTCGTGTAGATCAGGTTGATGTCGACCACGCGACCCCTGAGGCCCGGCTTCTCGCCGTTCTCCAGCAGTTCGATTTCGTCGTGCAGGCGGAACGGGCGCGAGGTGAGGATCAGGAACGTGCAGAAGATGTTGGACAGCACGCTCCACGCCGCGAAGAATGCCACCGCCGCGACCGCGGCGAATCCGGTGATCGCCGTCCACAACACCGACGCCGACACGCCCAGGCGCTGCAGGATCAGGAAAGTGGCCGCGACGTAGATCAGCGTGCCCATCACGCGCCGCGCGCCGATGGTCATCTCGACCGGCAACTCGTAGCGCGCGCACACGCGGTTGAGCGCCTTGCGCAGCAGCAGGCGCAACAGCCACGCGGCAACGAGGATCAGCGCCGCTTCGCCCAGCGGCACGACCAGGTCGACGCCGTCGCGTACCCACTTCGCGTTCGGCAGATGGCCTGCGGGAGAAAACACGTTCATCGCGTGGTTCCTGCGCGCGATGCGCGATGCGGTCGAGCGTGCAAGGAGATGCTTTCGTATCGGGATGCGGTGTTCATGCCGCAAGCGTAATCGCTGGTCGCCGCTGCGAGTAGCGCGAGGAACTTACGTGTGGTCCGCTTCGTACTGTTTGGCCCACTCTGTGCCACGCCGGCGCATCTCGTCCTCGCCGACGTCCTCGACATGCGTGCCGAGCATCCAGCGATGGCCGAAGGGATCCACCACCGTGCCCATGCGGTCGCCCCAGAACTGGTTTTCCACCGCCTGCAACACCGTCGCGCCGGCCTTGATCGCGCGCTCGAAAGCCGCGTCCACGTCGTCGACGTACACCAGCAGGCTGCCGGTGGTGCCGCCGCGCGATTCCGGGCCCAGCGCGTCCCATTCGGGGAAATCGTCCGACAGCATGAAGCGCGCATCGCCGATGCGCATCTCGGCATGCGCGACCTTGCCGCCAGCGTCGAGCCGGTAGGTGAGCGTCGCGCCGAAGGCGGTTTCGTAGAAGGCGATCGCATCCTTGGCATCGCCCACGACGATGCCCGGCGTGATGCGTTGATGCCCCGGCGGAATCGGATCGACGGCCATGGCGCGCGCTCCCGGCGGCAAAGCGCGAGCATGCGCGCGGGCGCGTGATGCCTCAGTAGAACGCGACGCCCGGCCGCAGCACCAGCTGGAACACCAGCAGCAGCGCGATGGCCCCCAGCAGCGGCGTCACGATCGCGCGCAAGGGCGTGCCCGTCGCCTGCGCATCGCGAACGCGCCACGCGCCGGCGAGCATCCACAGCGCCCCGGGCACGCCGACGATCAACGGCAGCAGCACGACTTCCAGCATCTCGCGCGGCACGCGGAAGGGAATCACCAGCGCCGTGCCGATCAGCATCGGCAGCGCGATCGTCTGCAGCACGAAGCGCGTGCGCGCCGCCGGCGTGGCGACGGCCGCCGGCTCGTCGGCGAGCTCGAGCGCGGGCCGCACCAGCGCGAGCGACACGACGACGATCGCGGCCAGCGCGATCAAGGCCGCGATGAATTTGGTCTCCGGCGCGAGGCCGAAGTACACCATCGCCATGCCGACGTCGCTGCCCGTGCTCAGTGCGCCGATCACCACCTGCGGCAACGCCATCAGCAGGCCGCAGTACGCCATCCACAGGACGAACAACCGCCACGCGACGGAACGCGGACGACCCGCGCGCACCGCGAACAGGCACGCCAGGCCGACGATGGCGGTCGCCAGCGCGCCGGTGCCCTGGAACAGGCTCGCCAGCGGGCTCTCGCCGGTCCACAGGTGGTTGTTGTGGAACAGCGTCGGCTGCAATCCCGGCGTGAGCGCCTTCGGCACGACGAGGAAGACTTCCTGCACGAAGAACGTCAGGTTGAAGGCGAGCGCGTAGAGCAGGGCGGACACCAGGACGGTCCTCCAGCTCCAGCGCACGCGATCCGCGCGCGCCGGCGTAGCCGACTTCGAGACGAACAGGCCCGCCAGCGCCAGCAGCGCCGGTCCGGCCAGAAGCACGATGGCGGTGATGATGAGCAACATGCGCGATCCCCGAACGAGCAGCGCGCATGATGCCCGTGTCGCGGCGACGGGGTCCAGTCGCGCCTAATCCCGATCGGGCGCGCCGAGCGGGAAGTAGGACCGGTACGGCCGCGCTTCGTCCACGGCACGCGCGAATGCAGGACGTGCAAGCAGGCGCTCGCGATACGCGCGCACGTTCGCGTAACGCGGGTCGATGCGGTGCGTCCAGTCCGCGTAGAACAGGAACGGCCCCGCGCCGCAATCGGCCAGGCTGAAGCGCGAGCCGGCGGCCCATTCGCGGTTCGCCATCACGCCGTCGAGCCAGCCGTAGGCATTTTCGAGCATGTCGCGCGCTTCCTCGACGCCGCGCGTGTCGCGTTCGGCTTCCGGGCGCAGTGCATCGAACACGAACTTCTGCTGCGGCGTGGAGATGTAGTGGTCGAAGAAGCGGTCCATCATCCGCACCTCGATCGCCTCGTCGGCATCGTCCGGGATCAGCTTCACCGGGCCGGGATGATGCACGTGGAGGTACTCGATGATGCAGCTGGCCTCGGCGACCATGCGACCGTCCTCGACCATCACCGGGAAGCGCCGCACCGGCCACATCGCGACCAGCTCGCGCCAGGCGTCGCACTCCGGCGATTCGAGCAGTTTCCATTCGAACGGCGTGCGGTTCTCGTACAGCGCGGTCAGGACCTTCTGCGAATACGAGGAGAACGGGTGGGCATACAGCTGCAGCATGGGCGCTCCGGATGACGAGGCGGGTCGCCTCATCTTCCCCGACGAGCGCAGGGCTTGCGAATCGACATCCGGCATGGGCCCAAAAAGAAAGAGGAGCCGAAGCTCCTCCTTCTCCTCCCACCCACGCTTGAATCTTGGCCGTTACCGGGTCAGGTCGTACTGGGCCGAGGCGGCGTTGGTCACGAGCGAGGACAGCGGCAGCAGCTGCGACAGGAAGCGGTTCCAGCGCGTCACGCCGGCCGGGCCGACCCACACGACGTCGCCGGGCTTCAGCCGGAACTTGTCGCCCAGCGCGAAGGCGACCGGCGACTTCGCATCGAGCTGGTAGACCGTGGTGGCGCCCTGCGTCGCCTGCGGCGTTCCCATGTCTTCGAGCCCGCGGATCACGTAGACCGCCTCACCCTTGGAGGTGATGGGATTCAAACCGCCCGCGCGACCCAACGCCTGGGTGAGCGTGACATCGGTCGTCTTGAACGTGAGCGCCTGCGGTCGCGCGACTTCGCCGATGACGTAGACCTCCTTGCGGTCGTTGAACGGCAGGAAGAGGCGGTCGCCCGGCTTGAGGTAGATGTCCTGCGCGACGTTGCCGTCGCGGTTGAGCGCATCCAGGTCGAGGTTGTAGTTGCGTCCGTCGCGGGTGAGCACCAGTCCCGACAGATCGGCCTGCGCGACGTCGATGCGCGCGCGGCCCACGACCTGCGACAGCGTCATCGGAACCGTCGTCACGTCCTGCGGCGTGGTGTCGACGAACGCGCCCTGCAGTGCAACGCGGCTACCGAAGCCGACAACGTTGACGTCGAGCTGCGGATTGGTGAGGTACTTCGCCAGGCGCGAGGTCAGCGTGCTGCGCAGGTCCTCGATCGTCATGCCGGTGACGTTGAGCTTGCCGGCATACGGGAAGTAGAACGTGCCGTCCGGCTGCACCAGGCGGCCGTTGGTCACGGCCTGCTGCTGGTTGCCGGCAGGCGTGGTGAGTTCGGGGTGATCCCACACGGTGACGATGAGCGTGTCGCCCGGCTGGATCTTGTAGGTCTCGCCGCGGAATGCCAGCAGTTCCTGCGGTACGACGGCCTTGGGCGCGGGCGCGGAGACGACGTCGGAGGTGATCGGGATCATCTTCACCTCGCCCCCGACGAAGCGCGAATCCTGTATGTCGCCTCGCGTCATCTGCTGGCCGGTGCACCCGGTGATGACGGTCGCGATCGCGACCGAGCAGGCAAGAGTGAGCGTCTTCAATGCATGGCCCTCGGGTTCTTGGCGCGACATGCGCGGCTGGTCAGCTGCGCGATGCCCTTCGTCACCATTTCCATGCGGGACGCGGCCGGTGGAACGACGTTGTGAACGTAGCGATGTCCTTGTGTTCGCCACGGAAGCCTAGATCGCGCATGGCGCACACGGCGTGATGCCACGGGCGGGCAGTGCAGTTGCATTCAGTGATGCGAACGAGCGAATGAATGGCGGTGTGACGCGTGCCACACGTCGTTCAGTTCCGTAGACGCGACATCACGATCGCACCCATTTCCTTGATCGCGCGTCCACTCCGCCATAACGCACGACCCGACGGTAGCCAGCGTTGCGTCCAGCTTTCGCGCTTGCCGCTTTCGGGGACCGGCACGGGCGTGATCTCCACGCCGGCCTTGCGGAACTCGATCACGGCACGGGTCATGTGAAGCGAGGAGGTCACCAGCAGGATGCGATCGAAGCCGTGCTCGCGGGCGATCTGCGCGGTGTAACGCGCGTTGTCGCGCGTGTTGCGGCTCTTGGTTTCCAGCAGCAGCGCATTCTGCGGAACGCCCAGGCGCTGGATCGCATGCTCCATGATCCGCGCTTCGCTCGCGGCCTCGTTGCCGCCGTTGTCGCCGCCACCGGACAGCACGATGACCGGCGCCTTTCCCTCGAGCCATGCACGCGCGCCCGCGGCGAGGCGGCTGTTCTCGAGGTCATAGGCCGTGACGTTCTGGCGTTCGAGCCAGTAGAAGTGCGTGGCGCCGCCGAGTACGACGATCGCGTCGGCCTGCGGCAAGGTGGATTCATCGACGGGCGGATATCGGCTTTCGAGCCGGCCGCGCACCCAGTCCGAAACGCTCGGGATGGCTAGCAATGCGGACCATGCGACGGCGAGCACGGCCGTGGCCATGGCGATGCGACGCCAGCGGATGAGTGCGAACAGCGCCGCGACGATGAGCAGCGCGACGGACAGGGCAGGGGGAAACGTCAGGGCGACAAGCAAGGATTGCAGGGCCTGCATGCGTGGCGGATATCCTCAGATCAGGATTTCGTTGGTGACATAGTAGTAGAACGCCGCGCACGACAGGATCAAGCCGAAGCGCAGGAGCAACGGATTGCGCAGCAACGCAACGCGGCTGTGCACGAGCATCGCCGCGAGGATCAGCGACACGCTCAGCCATGCCGGCAGCAGGTAACGGTTGGAGAAGTAGCCCCAGCCGACGGCGAAGAACGGAAGCGTCATCACCAGGTAAACCGCCGCGCTCTGCTTGATCTTCTCGCGATACTCGGCCCGCACCAGCGGCGCCAGCACGAAGGGCAGCATGTACCAGAAGATCGAGAACACCGCGAAGTCGACGCGAACACCGACACGCGAGCGGTCCGTGGCGGTGTAGGTCATCATTAGTTCGTACAGCGCCGGTATGAAGGCACGCACGATCATCGTGGAGAGCCCGCTGACGTAGGACGCGAACGCGATGACGGCGATGAGGCGTTGCATCCTCGTGCCGAAAAGCAGCACCGGCGCGAACACCAGGTAGAGCAGTGACGACAGGTGCAGGCTCGCCGCCACCGCGCCGAGCACGACGAACGCCAGCCATTGCTTGCGCTGGAACGACAGCAGCGAGGCGAACACCAGCAACGCGGCAAGGCCTTGTCGCACCGCGTTGATCGTCGCGTTGACGAACATCGGCGAGACATACAGCAGCATGATCGCCGCGCCGAGGAAGGTCAGGAAACCGCGGCGCTGGACCGGGTCGTCGCCGACGAGGTAGTCCTGGTAGCGGCGCGTCGCGATGAAGATGGTGCCGAGCATGAAGGCGAACAGCGCCGTCTGGTAGCCGATGACGCCGAAGCCGAGTTTCCACAGGCCCCACGTGAGATAGACGAAACCGGGCTCCAGGCGCGTTTCGCCGGCGCCGGAACTCAGGCCCTGGAAGAAGCCGGCATAGGTCTGCGTATCGGTGCCCACGTCGAGCGGGCGCGTGCCGACCAGCCAGCAGCCGAAGAGCCCGACCGCGATCAGCAGCAGCGCGCTGAGCGTCGTCGCCGCGGGGACATAGGTCGAGCGGCGCTGCGTCATCCCGTATTCGGGAACGTTGGCATTCACGAGGTCGCGCCTCCTTCGGTGGCCCGCCGCAGGGCCAGCAACATCCGCTGGCGCGCCTTGCGCACCATGCCGATGCTGCGGGCGAACAGGTGTTCGGGATAGCTCACCAGTCCCTGGCGCAGGAGTTCACGACGGACTTCGCGACCGGCGCGATGCATCGCCTTGAGGTCTTCGCTGAGCCCACCGGCCCCGTAGTTCGCCTTGTGCCAGTATGCGAGCACCTGGTCGAGCTTCGCGCAGCGGTAGCCGGAGAAGCCAATCTGGCCCCAGAGGAGGAAGTCCTCGACGCGCCGGTAGTTCTCGTCGAAACGGAACGGAAGATCGCGTCGCAGTACGACGGATGCCGTCGGGAACGGGTTGTTCAGCAGGAGGCGGCGACGCGGCACGATCTGCGTGCGTGCTTCGCGCGGCGGTGCGGGCGCGGGCTCGCGGCGGTCGCGCACGAGCATGCGGTGCGCGAGCAGCGCGATTTCCGGATCGGCGCGCAGCGCACGCATCTGCAGTTCGATCTTCGTCGGCACCCATGTGTCGTCCGCATCGAGGAAGGCGACGTACGGTTGCGTCGCGCGTTCCCAGCCCGCGTTGCGTGCACCGGACGGTCCGCCGTTGTTCGCCAGTTCGACGACCTCGACCCAGCCCGGTGGATACTGCGCCGCGACGGCGTGCAGCGCGGCGACCGTGTCGTCAGGACTTGCGTCATCGACGAGGATGACCTGTGCCGGGCGCAATGTCTGCGCGTATACCGACGCGATCGAATCGCCGATCGTCCCGCTGCAACGAAAGCACGGCACGACGACGGAAATGGGCGCGACGGTGCTGGACGCATGTGGCGCGGGCGCGGGCGTGTTGCGCGCGGCAACACGGCGGTCATGGTGGTCGATAGGGGCGGTGCGCGGCGCGTCGATCATCTGTGGCATTGGAAACCGATCCCGTGCGTTTTTGCGTATACGGAAAGTGAAGCCCGGGTGCGCTCCGGGGCTGCGTTCAGACTCGTGCGTGGCGCGTCGACACCGCTCATCCCTCGCGATTGGGCATGAAGCCGCGCACGCCCAGCCAGCGGGCGATGAGCAGCAGGATCTCCGACGCGACCGTCGCCCACGCTGCGCCCATCACGCCGTAGCGCGGAATGAGCCACCAGTTGAGCGCGACCGCCACGACCGCGGCGAACAGCATCGACACGACGCGGTAGCGCATGTGGCTTTCGGTGAGCAGCGCCGCTTCGACCGCGGTGGACAGGAACCGCACCGGCACGCACAGCGCCAGCACCGCCAGCAGCGTCGCGACATCGGCGAACGCCGGGCCGAACGCGAGCGGTATCGCCCACGGCGACGCGACGGCGAGCAACAGTCCGACGATCACGCCCGCGCCGAGCATCGACAGGTTGCCGATGCGGTACACGCGCCAGAAACGCGGGCGATCGTGCACGGCCCAGCGATGCAGCCGGGACAGCAGGAACTTGTGGTACACGGTCGCCGGGAACAGGTAGATCGCCGTCATCACGCCGAGCGCGACGCCGTAATGGCCCGCATCCTCGTTGCTGCTCAGGTATTTGAGCAGCACCGTGCTCACCTGGAAGAACACGGGATACAGGATCGCGGCGACGCCGTAGGCCCACGCCTGCGACCACAACTGCGTGACGTTGGGCGTGACAAGGGGTTCGAGCGTCGTCGGGCGCGGGCCGTGGCCCTGCAGTTCCATGCGGCCGTGCCACATGGCATTCAATTGCGGCACCGCGAGCGCGGCGATCAGCAACGCGACGACGCCATAACCGAGCGCCGCACCAAGCGCGTTCGCCGCGGGCAGTGCGAGCAGCGTCGCCGCCACGGCCAGCCGCCCGGCCGACATCAGCATCTGCCACAACGCCAACGCGCTGTGGCGCTCCTCCAGTCGCAGCTTGCTACCGACCAGGTCGACCGCGAACAGGCCGACGATCACCGGCGTGAGCAGCAGGAGCGTGTCGCGCGTGTCGGCATCGACCACCGGGCCGAGCAGGGCCCACGCGACCACGCCGCCCACGGCGAGCACGCACGTCCATGCGGAGAAGCGGAACGACGGTTTCAACCAGCGATCGCCGGCCCAACCCTCGGCGCCGTAGACGCGCAGGCGGAATTGCGACAGACCGAAGCCCGCGAGCGGCGCGACGACGGTCACCGTCGCCAGCGACGAGGCGAACAACCCGTATTCCGCAGGCCCGAGCCGCCGCGCAAGCAGCACCTGCGCGAGGAACACCATGCCGGCACCCGCCATCGTCGCCAGCCACAACAGGCTGATCGCCGTTGCCGCCGGCCGCCAGGCGCTGGCGTTCATTCGCGTGCGCAATCGAGCGTCGGCGTGCGCGCCGGTCGCGGCGCGGCCAGCACGTCCGAGCTCAGCAATTCGCGGTACACATCCAGCGTGCGGCCGATTACCAGGCGCTCGTCGAAATGCGCGAGGGCGCGTTCGCGGGCCTTGGCGCCCAGCCGGCGCACCTGCGCGCGATCGTCGTCGAGCTGCATGATCAGCGCGGCGAGCGACGCCGCGTCGCGCGGCGGCACCTGCAGGCCGTCCTCGCCGTGCGTCGTGACGACTTCGCGGCAGCCGGGCAGGTTGGTGGTGACGATGCAAAGCCCGCTCGCGGCGCCTTCGATCAGGCAGCGCGGCACGCCTTCGCGGTAGTAGCTGGGCAGCGCCATCACGTCGACGGAGGCCATCAGCGCCGGCATGTCGTCGACATGGCCCAGCCACTGGATGAGTCCGGCATCGTGCCAGGCCTGGACTTCCTCGCCCTGGAACGAGCTTGGATTCCCGTAGTCCGGCGTACCGGCCAGGAGGAATTCCACGTTGCGGCCGCGTTCCTTCAGCATGCGCGCGGCTTCGACGTACTCGCCGATGCCTTTCTCGCGAAGCAGCCGCGCGGCGAGAAGAACGCGCAGCGGCGCGCCGTCGGCGCGGCCGGTGGCCGGCTGGAAGCGCTCGACGTTCACGCCCGAGCTGCGGATGACGCGGATCCGGTCCTCACGCACCAGGCGCAGCTTCGTGAGCGCCTCGGCGTCGTCCGGGTTCTGCAGGATCACCCGCGAGTTGCCGCTGCCGAGCGTGGAGCGCATGAGCGTGCTGACGACCGGCCGCAGCACGCGCGCCTTCAATCCGTTGCTTGCGTAGACGTAGCCGAGGCCGGCGACGGCGTTCACCACCGCCGGAACGCCCGACAGGCGCGCGGCCATGGCGCCGTACACGGCGCACTTCACGGTGAAGTTGTGGATCAGGTCCGGGCGCTCGCGTCGCAGCAATGCGGCAAGGTGTTTGATGGTGACCGCCTCGCGCAATGGATTGAGGCTCGCGCGGTCCATCGGCAAGGTTTCCCAGCGGATGCCGTTCTTCGCGAAGCGTTCGCCGTAGGGACCCTCGGGCGAGACCATGACGACCTCGGCGCCTTGCGCCTGCAACTGCATCGCGGCGGGAAGTCGGAAGTTGTAGAGATACCAGTCGGTGTTGGCGAAGAAGACGATGCGCATACGTGTTGACCTGGCAGCGCTCCTTCCTGGTGCGATGCGTGGCAAGGCTTCCTGTTCCGGGGTTGTCCGGATTCTAGCCATGCCGATTTACCCGTCCGTGCACAGGCCGCTCACGTTTGCATCCTCAGGTGAACGGAGAAATGCCAGCGTCGTCACGCCGTCGCAATGACGTTTCATGCATCGAGTGCCGCCACGCAAAAAGAAGGCCGGCATTCGCCGGCCTTCGCCTTCATTGCCCTCGCGCCCCTTCCCCCGAAGGGCCGCGCCGGACCGAAGTCACTTCGCGTACTGGTTGGTCGTCACGCGGATGTTGGTGGCCGTGCTCGCCTTCTGCACGTGCGGGTCGTTGCCGGTCGGGAGGATGCCCTTCTTGATGCCGGTCATGGACACCAGCGCGTAGTTGGTGGTGTGCGAGCCGAAGATCTTCGTGTAGTTGTTGCGGAACACGTTGCTGCTGGCCTGGTAGTCGTTGCTTGTGGAGCTGAACATCAGGCCGCACAGGTAGTTCCGGTTCATGCGGTTCAACGCGATGTAGCCACCGTTCGCACCGACGGTGAGGATGCCGTAGCCGCCGTTGTACTCGACGGTGTTGTTCTTGATGGTCACGCCGGTGACGCGCTTGTAGACCAGGATGCCGTTGCCCTTGTTCTTGCGGATCAGGCAGTTCTCGATGTGCACCGTGTCAGTGGTGCGCGAGTCATTCACGTCCGGCTCGATGTCGATGCCGCACTGCGGCGCGATGCCGTTGGTGTTGCTGAACTCGCTGTCGTAGACCTTCACGTTGCGCGAGCAGCCGATGGTCAGGCCCTGGCGACGGTTGTTGGTGCACACCACGTTGGAGACGACCACGTCGTTGCACGGCACGACCGCGCCCGACGCCTGTGCCGCGCCGCCGATGGACATGCCATCGCCCCAGCAGTCGGCGATGTAGATGTCGCGCACCGTCACGCGGGTGGAGCCGCGCACCATGATGCCGTGGCCCCATTCGCCGGCGCTGCCGAGGTGGCGGTAGCGGTCGCCGCGGATCTTGCCGCCGGAAATCTCGACGTCGCTGACCTGCATCGCCATCAGCACGTAGGCGCGCTCGGCGCCGTTGCTCTTGGCCCAGAGTTCGGCGGCCGGGTCCAGCTTGAGGTGCATCTTGCTGCGCAGGCGCACGTTGCGCGTGGGGTCGATCACGTACTTGCCGGCCGGAACGTACACGGTGCCGCCGGTGGAGGGCAGGGCATTGACCGCTTTCTGGAAGGCGGTGGTGTCGTCGGACGAGCCGTCGCCACGCGCGCCGTGGTTCTTGACGTTGAGGGTCGTGGTGCCGCGCGCACGCTTGGGCGGCGTGTACGTAAGCGCGGTGGTCGCGCCGGTGGCGGCCATCACCTTGCCGATGCCGGCGAAGCCGAGCACGGGCGGAATGGAGAGAAGCAGGGACTTGCGGAGGAATTCGCGACGTTCGGCGGTCGCAGGCGCCATCACCTGGATATCGTTCACAGTAGGGTTCCGGAATTAAGGAACGCCCCCGGGTGAGCGGTTCTGCTCGATGGGGCTTGGTGGTGTGAAGCGCGCCCCCTCGCGTACTTCACGTCATCACGCCACGATCATGTTCGTGACTGACGTGCACCCTACAGCAACAAGTGTGAATCGATACCCCTATCTTCACTATTTGTGCACGCGCGCAAACAAATCAGCGCGAGTCGTTCATGTAGCGCCGCATTCAAGTTCATGACTGCGATTTCGATGCTGCGCGATGATGCGCGTGTGCGCGAGATGAACCGGGCGCGGCTGCATCGGAGTCGGATGAGCTTGCTGAAATCACGCGTTTCGCCGGTGATTTCGCGTGACGGAGTATGGCGCGCGTGACGGCGTTCGTCACGTCGCGCAGTGAAGGCAAGGCGTTGCGCCTCGCGATGCGTCTACCGATGAGTCCGCTTCGAAGTCAGTCGAGGTAGCGATTGTCCGCGTCGACGCGGATGCCTTCGGTTCGCTCGGCGATGGTGACGTGGCGCTTGCCGCCACGTTTCTTGCCGGCGGAGGTGCCCGCGGGGCCGTTGTCGTCGAATTCGTTGCGCGCCACGATCAGGCTGCGCGTGCCCGGTCGCACGCCGACACCGCCCAGCACGTTCATGCGGATCCGGTTGTCCTCGATGCGGCAGTCGGTCGCGCCAACGGTGAGGATGCCGTGCCCGCGGTTGTGCTCGATCAGGCAGTCACGCACGGTGGCGTCGGAAACGCGCTTGTAGAGCTGGATGCCCGCACCTTCGTTGCCGCGCACGGTGCATCGCGCGATCAGGATGTCGTCGGCGATGTCGCCTTCATCCGGCTCCACGTCGATGCCGGCGCCGGGCAGGGTGCCGCCGGTGTCGATGAACTCGGAATCGAACACGCGCACGCGGCGCGAGCGGCCGATGGTGAGCCCTTGGCGACGGTTGCCGGCGCAGACGACGCGTTCGATCGTCACGTCGCGGCTGGGCACGAAGGCCGCGCCCACTTTCGTTCCGCCGATGGAGATGCCATCGCCCCAGCAATGCGAGATGTGCAGGTCGCGCACGTTCACGCGTTCGGACGCGCGGATCATCAGCCCGTGGCCCCATTCGCCGGTCGTGCCCTTGTGCGACGAACGCTCGCCAATGATGCGGCCGCCCGAGATCGTCGTATCGCTCACGCGATGCGCGTTGAGCACGTAGGCGCGCTCGGCGGCGTTGGGCTTGGCGAGCAGGCGCGTGCCCGGCGACATCGCCAGGTGCATGCGGCTGCGCAACTGCACGCCGATGACTGGATCGATGAGGTAATCGCCGGCCGGCACCTGCACGGTGCCCCCGGATTGCGGCAGCGCATCGATCGCCGCCTGGAAGGCGCGCGTGTCGTTGGCGACGCCGTTGCCGCGCGCGCCGTGCCGACGCACGTCGACGACGGCGCTCCCGATGGGCGAGGCGGCCCACGACGCCATCGGCGCCGCGGACAGCATCGCGATCGACGCGGCGATCCGCCGCCTCAGCAGGTCAGGCATAGGCGCGTTCGCGCATGTCGGTGTCCTGCACCTGCGCGCGCCGCTCGCGACGCGACGCGAGCCAGGGAAGCACGACGGAGAGCAGGTAGAACTTCGACGCGTGGTACTTGTTGTCGAGCCGGCGCCGATTGCGATCGAGCCATGCGCCGGCGCCGGGAAGTTCGGCCGAATCGCGCGCGAACTCGCGCACGCGGTCGAACCTCGCCTTCACCAGTCCACGCACGTCGAAGCGGAAACTGCCCTTGCCGGTGACGTACGGCAGCTCCTCGAAGCGCGTGGCGATGTGATCGCGGATCAGCAACTTGTTGAGCTTGGTGACCGGATCGACCTTCTGGTAACGCGGCACTTCGCGATGGATCCACTCGCGCAGGGTGAGGTCGCAGAACGGGTAGGCGACCTTCAGGCCGAGCGCGGCGCTCGAGTACAGGCCCTTCGCGAACGCGCCCGCGGAGCCGGCGATCGACGTCGACATGTCGCGCCATTCCCACAGGCTCGTGGCCGAGCCGATTTCCTCGCGATACAGCTCGAGGCGATGACGCGAATGCTGCGAGATCGGCCGGCCGAGCAGTTCATCGACTTCGTCGTCGCTGAAGCGCGAGCCCGGGAATGCACGCTCGATCTCGTTCATCCGCAGCGTGCTGAGCATGTAGCAGAGCTTGAAGCTGCGATCTACGCCGGGAAGTTCCGACAGCCAGCCCGGCAGCGGCAAGTCGCGCGACAGGCGCTTGAGCATTTCCTGGCGCTTGCTCATCGGCGTGCCGAAGTAGCTGTCGGCGCCGAGGCCGTCGACGACACCGTCGCCGCCGTGGCCGACCACTTCGGTGCCCAGGTCGATGCAGGAGAGCAGGGCGAAGTCGGCCGTCAGCAGCGGCATGCGATCGACGACCCCGAGGTAACGGTCGTACGCGCGCGCCGGATCGCAGGTCAGCGTTTCATGGCGAAGCCCGAGCGTGCGCGCGACGTGCGTCGCCGATTCGACTTCGTCCTCTTCCTGGCCGCCGAGGTAGGTGATGCACGTCGTGTCCGGACGCGCGTCGGCGATGGCGATCGCCAGCGTCGTCGAGTCCTTGCCGCCGCTCTGCAGCAGCCACGGCGAACTCATGCCGGCGCAGCTGCGATGGATCGCGTCGCACAGGCGGCGGTGGTAGCCGGCGACCCAGTCCTGCTCGGTCGCGGCGTACTCCGGCACTTCGCCCGCATTGCGGAACTTGAAGTGGAACTTGGGCTCGGTGTGCATGTCGTCGTGCGGGCAGAACCCGAACGTGACCAGCCGGACGCCTTCGTAAATCGAGTACGGCGGATAGACGAAGGCGTTGCGGAGGATGTCGGCGACCGACACCGGATCCACGGCCGGCGGCGGGACGTCATCGCGCATCAGGCGCGAGAAGTCCGGCGTGCCGTAGTAGGGCGACATCGTGATCTGGGTGCGCATCGCGTTACCTCGCTCCGGCACGCAGGGGTTCGTCCTTCATCGGCTGGTAGTCGTAGTACGTGTAGGCGTACTGACCCGAGCCGCGCTTCTGCACCGCGTTGAAGATCGCGCCGCGTACTTCGACGCCGTTCTGTTCAAGACGCTGCTTGGCGAGCGCGATCTCGCGCTGCTGGTTGAGGCCCCAGCGCACGACCATGAGGCAGGTGCCGACGTGGTGGCCGATCACCGCGGCGTCGGTGACCGCGAGCACCGGCGGGGTATCGATCACCACGATGTCGTACTGCTGCGCGAGCTTGTCCAGCAGCGAAGTGAAGCGCGGATGCATCAGCAGCTCCGACGGATTCGGCGGGATCGTGCCGCGCGAGATGAAGGACAGGTTCTCCGTGCCGCCGACCTTGCGCACGGCCTGGATCTCGTCGATGCGGCCGGAAATCAGCTCCGAAAGACCGCCGTCGGCGCGCGTGCCGAGTGCCAGGTGCAGCGTGCCGCGACGCATGTCGGCGTCCACCAGCAGCACGCGCTGGCCTGCCTGCGCCATGGTCACGGCGAGGTTCGCGCAGACGAACGACTTGCCGACGCCCGGGCTGGGCGCGGCGATCATCAGCATGTTGTTCTTCATCTCGAAACGGGCGAAATGCAGGCTCGTGCGCAGCGTACGCAGCGCCTCCATCGCCAGGTCCGACGGCGAGCGGAACGCCAGCAGGCGCTGCTTCCCGTCGCGTCGCGCGGCCGTGCCCGGCTGGGCGACGACCTGCTTGCCCTTCGCGCTGAAGGGAATCGACGCGTACACCGGCAGGCCGAGCAGTTCGATGTCGACCGGATCCTCGACACCACGACGGAACATCTGGCGCGTGAGCACGAAGGCGACCATGAACATCGCGCCGATGAGCGTGCCGGCACCGATGACGATCAACGGCTTCGGCCACGACGGGCTGTCCATGTTGACGTCGGCCGGATCGATCACGCGCGCGTTGCCGACCGCGCTGGCGGCGGCGATGTTCAGCTGCTGCGCCTGGTCGAGCAGGTTGGCGTAGGTCTGGTTGATGACCTCCACGTCGCGGTTGAGGCGGAACAGGCCCTGCTGCGTGTCGGGCAAGTTCCCGATCTGGCCCATGATCTGGTTCTTCTTCGCCTCGAACTGGCCGATCTGGCGCATCAGCGACTGGTAGACCGGATGCTCGGGCGTGTAGCGGCTGGCGATGTCGGCGCGCTGCACCTGCAGCTGCTGGATGCTCTGGTCGAGCGCGACGGTCTGGTCGAGCAGCGCCTTGTTCGACACGCCGACGTCCATCGTGCGCGTGCGCGACTGGAAGGTGTTCAGGCGGGCCTGCGCGTCGGCGAGTTCGCGGCGTACCTTCGGCAACTGCTCGGTGACGAACTGCAGGCGCTTGGCCGCTTCGGCCGAATTGCGCGCCACGTTCTGGCGCACGTAGGCCTGCGTGATCTGGTCCAGCACCTGCTTCGCGCGCAGCGCATCCGGGTGCGGATAGGTCAGGTTGATGATGCCGGAGTTGCGGCCCTGCTCGCTGACGGTGATGTCCTTCTTCAGCTTGGTCATCAGCGCCATGGTGTTCAGGCGCGTCATCTCGAAGCGGGTGCCGGGGTTCGCGGCCAGGCGTTCGACTTCCAGCGTGAGGCCGCGGCCGTTGGTGGCCTTCTGGCCGACGCGGCCTTCCAGCATCAGGTTGCCGTCCGGATCGAGCAGCTTGTATTTGCCGCGTTCGCCGGCGATCAGCTGCAGCGGAATGCCGACCAGCTGCTCGGGCACTTCGAACGAGCCGACGTCGACCTGTTCGCCGCCCCACGCATAGCTGTCCAGACCGAACCACGGCGAAGCGACTTCGCCCGGATGCAGGCGCTGCTGCATGCGCGCCATCGTTTCGCCGATGAGCGGCATGCGCACCGGTTCGACGACGGTATCCAGGTCGAGGCGTTCGATCGCTTCACCCAGCACGCGGCGCGAGGTCAGCAGCTGCGTTTCCGTCGCCGCGGGCGCATCGACGATCGGCGGTGCCGGCGCGGTGGTGGGCTGGTTGAGGCCCGGTACCGTCGGCGGGCGGGACTCGACCTGCACGACGGCGTTGGCCTCGTACTGCGGCGTCGCCAGCAGCACGTACGCCACCGAAACGATGAAGAACGCCAGCGTGCCGAACAGGATCGGCCACTTGTTGTCGGTGAGCGTGGATACGAGGGTGGGGATGTCGATGTCGTCTTCGCGCGCGTTGGCGGCGGGCGGAACGGCATAGGGGGCATCGGCCCGGGAGATCACGTGAGTGGCCATGTTTCGTCACCTGGTGAAGAGCAGGGCATGCGACTGGGCACGCAAGGGGAACGCGGCGTGCCGCGCGTGTGTCGTCCACGACCGCGAGGGCGTGGGAGGGTGCGGGACGCGCGCGGTGGGGGCGGTCATGACGCCCCCCACGCGCTGCGGATCGCGACCTGGTTTGGCGAACCGGCGTCCCGCGACGGCGTCGTCGCGTGAGTTACCGGGCGCAGGCCCGCCAAGGCGTCGGCGACGCGCACATCGGCGTCGCTCAATTCGGGAATGCGGTTGCTGTCGGACGGCGCGACACGGCGCGGCGGCAGCCAGGCTTCGTCGAGCAGGCGCGACACGTGGCCGGCGATCGCCTGCGCGTCGTGCACCATCAGGTGCACGCGGCCCTGGGCTTCGACCGGCGGCGGATCGAGCGAAAGCAGCGGGATTTCCAGCGCCATCGCCTCTGCGTACAGGGACGGGCCGACGAAGGCCAGTCGCGCACGGCGCAGCAGGAACAGCGCGGCGAGGTAGTCCGGCGCGTCGATGCGGTGGAGGTTGTCCGGCGTATTCTCGTCGAGGAACACCGGACCGATCGCGCAGACGACATCCACGCCCGGATGCTCGCGCGCGATCTGCGTGAGCGCATTGCACATCAGCGTCGCGTGCGCTTCCTCGCATTCGTGGCCGAGCATCAGCACCAGCGGAGCGTTGTCGCGCAGCGCGGCGAAACGTTCGGCCAGCGCCAGGCCCATGCCGTGTTCGGGCTGCAGGCGTTCGAGCGCGCTGCGCAGCGCATCCGGCGCCGCGTTGCCGGTGACGAGCACGCGATGCGCCGGCACGCCTTCGGCGACGAGCTGGCGGCCTGCCGACTGACCGGATGCGACGTGCAGCGACGCGAGCGCGCGCGCGATGCGGCGGCCCGGATCGTCCGCCGCACGCGGGGACGAGGTATTCGCAAGGCCGCCGTCGATGCACACCACGGGCACGTGGTGGTAATGCGCGGCCAGCGTGGTGGCGAGCGTCGCGGGCGCATCGCCCGGCACGACGACGACGTCCGGACGCACCTGCGTCATCACGCGCTTGATGCCGCCCAGCGCGCTGGAGGTCATCTCGGCCGGATCCTCGCCCGATGCCGGCACGGAGACCTTCACGTCAGCCGACAGGTCGAACAGTTCGAGCACGCGCGCCGATTCCTGCTCCGATTCGGCGGCCACGCAGACGGTCGTCTCGAAACGTTCGTCGCGCGCCAGCTGCTGCGCGATGGGTGCCATGCGCACCGCGTCGGGCGAGTCGCTCAGCACGCACAACGCTCGCACCGGCGGCTTCGGGTTGATGTCCGACGCGGCTTCGGCCGCGGCATCGGCCAGGTGCAGCACGTCGGGGAGTGCGATGCCGGCACGGGCGGGCGCATCGCTGCGCTCGGGCACGTTGCGCACCTCGTCGTGGTCGTCGAAGCCCGCCAGGGCACTGAGGAAGTTGATGCCGTGGTTGTTGGTCTGCGTCTGCAGCGGCGCGGGAATGGGCCGCGGAGCGCTTCGCGGCCAACGACCGCGCAGCTTCGTCAGCGCCTTCGGCACCCACCACACGTGCAGCGCCATCACCAGCATGAAGGCGGCGAAGGCGAGCGACTGCGGCATGTCGCGCAGCGACCAGCCCATCAGCACGAGGATGCCGGCGACCGCGACCATCGTCAGCAGCACCAGACGCGGCGGCATCCCGGTGTCGCACAGCAGGTGGTGAAGATGCTGGCGATCGGCCTTGAACGGCGATCCGCCCGCGCGCAGTCGGCGATACATCACCGCCAGCGTGTCCATCACCGGCAGCGCGACGCACCACAGCACATCCGGGGGATTGAGGCGGCCCACCTTCGCGTGACTCATATAAATAAGGGCCCACGCCAGGATGAAGCCGATCAGCGTGCTGCCGGCGTCGCCCATGAAGATCTTGCGGCCGTCGGGCCAGCCGAGGTTGACGAACAGATAGGGAATCAGCGCGGCGAACAGTACCTGCAGCATCACCAGCACGCCCGGCATCGACCAGGACGAGTCGTCGAACAGCAGGATCGCGCCGATGCACACCATCGCCATCGACGCGGCGAGGCCGTCGATGCCGTCCATCATGTTGAAGGCGTTGATCAGGCCGATGACGGCGATGATCGTGAACGGGATGCCGAACAGCCCGATGTCGATGTGGCGCGTGCCGACGATCTGGCCGAGATCGTGCACGTAGAAGCCCGACATGAAGATCACCAGGCCGGCGGCACCGGCCTCGACCAGAAGGCGTGAAGTCACGCTGAGGTTGCTTGCGTCATCCAGCGCGCCGGCCGCGACGATCATCACGCCGCCGGCCAGCAGGCTCGTCACGAACCCGTCGATGTAGCCCAGATAGCTCAGCCCCACCAGGGTGCCGAGGAAGAAGCACAGCCCGCCGATCAGCGGAATGCTGCCGCGGTGCTGCTTGCGCGCGTCGGGCCGATCGACCAGTCCGATCTTCCGCGCCCACGGGCGCATGGCGAAGATGGCGAACAGGGTCACGGCCAACGCGATCGCGCTGGCAGCTACCAGCTTGGGGTCCCTCATGCATGCACCTCGGATCAGAAACACGAACGACGAAAGGGCAAAGGCGTGTTTTTCCGTGTGCGTGCGCACTCAACCATCGGCATCGGATCGCGTGTTCCTCACGCGTCGAAATCTGACGCGCTGCGTCCGTGCGCAACGAATCTATGGTTGCGTAGTTGATGAAGAGATGAAAAAAACACGTTCACGCGAATGAACCTGTGATCGGCGATAACTCAGGTTCAGATGGATGAATCACTTCACGACATGCGCACGTGGCTGAAGCAATTGGAATGAACGTGTCACAGTTTCGTTCGCCAATCGCGTATACAAGACTCGATGCGTTCGAATGCAACATCGAATGCGCGCTGGTCGCGACCGTAGGGATCTTCGATGTCGCTGCCGTCCTGCCAGTGCGAAAGCATGCACACGCGGCCGCGCAGCGTCGGACACAGTGCGAGCACTGCAGCGACCTGGCGCTGCTCCATCGCGAGGACGAGATCGGATTGCTGCATCAGCACCTTGGTCGCTTGCCGTGCGATGTGATCGCTGGCGTCGTAGCCGTGCGCGGCGAGGGCCGCTTGTGCCTTGGGGTCGATCGGAAAGCCGCGCATCGCGGCGAGCCCGGCGGAGGCGACCTGCATGCCGGGGCGGAGCAGGCGTGCACGTACGATGGCCTCGGCCATCGGACTTCGGCAGATGTTTCCCTTGCAGACGATGAGTAGGCGATGAGTCATGGCGCGACGCTAGCAAAACCGCGCGTACGGGCCATTCATGCTTGCCCGGCAACGTTCACGAATGTGTGCAACGCGTAAAGACCGCGCGTGCGACGTGGCTCAGGGCGTCACGTCCGACGGCAGCGTCTGGCGTGCGCGCTGCATCGCGTGCCACGGATCGCGCTTGAGGTTTCGCGCGCGACGCAGCGCCTTGTGCAGATCGAACGCGCCGGCCTGGCGCACGCGTCCGAGCTCTTCCCACGTCAGCGGCATCGCTACGGTCGCGCCCGGTCGCGCGCGCAGGGACCAGCTCGTCACGCTGGTGGCGCCGCGTGAATTGCGCAGCCAGTCGATGAAGATGCGGCCTTCACGCGCGGCCTTCGATGCCGTCGCGATATAGCGCTCCGGCGCGCGGGCGACCAGCGAATCGGCGAAGGCGTCGCAGAAATCCTTCACCTGCGACCAGTCCGGTCCGCGACGAATCGGCGCCACGACATGCACGCCCTTGCCGCCGGAGAGGCGGACCCAGCTGCGCAGGCGCAGCTCGGCGAGGCGATCGCGCACGTCGCGCGCCGCGGCCTTCAGCGCGTTCCATTCGATGCCTTCGTCGGGATCCAGGTCGAACACGAGCCGGTCGGGCTTGTCGACGTCGTCGATGTGCGAACCCCAGACATGGAATTCGATCGAGTTCATCTGCACCAGTTCGAGCACGCCGTCGAGGTCCTCGACGTACAGGTAATCGCCCTGGCCGCTGACTTCGCGCAGCGTGATCTCCCCCACGTGCTCGCCGAGCGAATCGGCATGGTGCTTCTGGAAGAAACACGAGCCCGCAATGCCGTCGGGGCACCGCACCAGCGAAAGCGGACGCCGCGCGAGTTCGGGCAGCATCCAGCGCGAGACCGCGCGGTAGTAGTCGGCGATCTCGCCCTTGGTGATCCCCGCTTCGGGATAGACCACTCGATCGGGGCTGGTGAGCCGGGGCGTCGTGGCCATGCGTCAGCGTCGCATGCGGCGTGCGCGTCAGGCGGACTTGCGCCCGGTGCGCTTCTTCGCCGCGGTCGTCTTCTTCGCGGCCGCCTTTTTTGCGGCCTTTTTCGCTGGCGCGGCCTTGCTGGCCGAACCGCCGCCGCCTCCGCCGCCACCCTTTTTCTCCAGGCTGCGCTTGAGCAGGTCGGCGAAGTCGATGACGTTGGTCGCGGCGTTCTCGGGCAGGTTGTCCTCGTCGGCGGTGGCCTTGCGCACGACGTTCTTGGACTTCACGCGGTCCTCTATCACCTTCGTCAGGCGCTCGCGGAAGTCGTCCTTGTAGTCCTCCGGATTCCACTTGGAGCTCATCGACTCGATGAGCTGCTTGGCCATGTCGATCTCGCGCGTGGTGATCTTCCACTTCTCCAGGCTGCCTTCGGGCAGCTTGTAGTCGGCCGGGTCGATCAGCTCCTGCGCGAACCGCAGGATCAGCAGCATCAGCGCGTCGTCCTTCGGCACGACGGCGGCCAGGTACTCGCGCGTGCGGATCACCACGCGGCCCACGCCGGCCTGGCCGGTGCGCTTGAGCACCTCGCGCAGCAGCACGTAACCCTTTTCGGCTTTCTTGCCCGGTTCGAGCACGTAGGGCTTCTCGAAGAACTCGGGGCCGATGGACTCCAGGTCCACGAACGTGTCGATGTCGACCGACTCCTTGTGGTCGGGCGCGGCGTTGGCGATATCCGATTCCTCCAGCACGACGTAGCTGCCCTTGTCGTACTCGAAGGCCTTGACGATCTCCTTCCACGGTACTTCCTCGCCGGTCTCGGCGTTGACGCGCTCGTAGCGCACCGGCGCGTTGTTCCGGCTGTCGAGCATGCGGAAGGACAGATCGACGCGGCGTTCGCCGCTCATCAGCTTCACGGGGATGTTGAGCAGACCGAACGACAGGGTGCCGGTCCAGATGGGGCGGGCCATGGGAAACCTCTATCTACCGGACGAACTACCGGATGAACCGGCCGGAGGAGGATGACTTTCCGTGGAACCGCGTTGGCGGGCGGTGAAAGCAGGGCCGCGACGGGCGCGACCCGGCGAGCCCGTTCAGGCGAGGCCGGCGCCCGGGCTCGGCGCGCGGCGCGCGGCGCCCCGGATCCGCAGCGTCTGCCAGATCGCGGCGAACAGATACAGCACGAAGGCCGTGCCGATCGGCCCGAACAGACGCGGATCCTCGGGGCCTGCGGCATAGGGCGCGCCCAGCGGAAGCCGCGTGAGCGACTCCACGAAAGCCGGAATGAAGTGGAAGAACAGCGCGGTGAGATTGAACAGCGCCGCCACGTAGACGCTGAGGCGACCGAAGCTGCGGCGTCGTTCGGCGAACCAGCCCAGCGCCAGCACGAGCAGCGTGAGCACGCTCAGCACGTGCGGCGCGCCGAAGCCGCCGCGCCGGAAGATGAAAAGCCCGGTGACCGCCGCGCCGATCGTGAACCAGAAGAAGATCGCGCCCGATCGCGAGGTGATGCGGATTTCGCGATGCGCGATGAGTGCGACGAAGCCGGCGATGACGCCGACGATCGCGATGACGGTGTGGAACGCACCGAACGCGGTGATGTTCAGCAGCTCGAGCATGGCATCGTCCTCGTGGGGAAGGGCGTGGGCAGAGCCTCTTCGGAGGACAACGGGGAAAGTGAGGTGGGGCGGTCATGCTCGCACTGCACAGCGGGAATTCCCGCTGAAGCGATCGCGCGCAGATGCGCCAGCGATCGCAATCCCTCACCGTCATTCCCGCGAAGGCGGGAATCCAGGGACTTTTCACGCTTGGTTGGTGCGTGTCAGCTGCAGAAGACGCGGGCGTCAGGTTCGGACGCGAATCGGGAAAGCATGGAACGTCCCTGGATTCCCGCCTTCGCGGGAATGACGGAAAGGGGGGATTCCCACTTTCGCGGGAATGACGGTGCGGGGATTCCCGCTTCCGCCATATGACGGGCAAGTCGCCCGATCCAGGGAAACCGCGCCCCCTCATCCGAGAGGGCGCGGATGTGCGTTACGGCGCCGAGTCGACCAGCACGACTTCCGCATCCTCCAGCGCCTTCACGGTGATCGCGCCTTCGTTGCGGATCGCCGCGCCGTCGCGGGCTTCGAGGCGGATGCCGTTCACTTCGATCGCGCCCTTGGCCGGCACCAGGTAACCGAAGCGGGTGCCGTCGAAGCTGTATTCCGCCGACTCGCCGGCGGCCAGCGTCAGGCCAAGCACGCGGGCCTGGGCGCGGATCGGCAGCGCGTCCTCGTCGCCGGCGATACCGCTGGCCAGCGTCACGAAGCGGCCGGAGCGCTCGCCCTTCGGGAAAGGCTTGCTGCCCCAGATCGGCGCGCCGCCGCGGGCGTCGGGGATGATCCAGATCTGGAAGATCCGCGTGGTGTCCGGCTCCAGGTTGTATTCGGCGTGCTGGATGCCGGTGCCCGCGCTCATCACCTGCACGTCGCCGGCTTCGGTGCGGCCCTTGTTGCCCAGGTTGTCCTGGTGGGTGATCGCGCCGTCGCGGACGTAGGTGATGATCTCCATGTCCGAATGCGGATGCGGAGGGAAGCCCGTGTTCGCGGCGATGGTGTCGTCGTTCCAGACGCGCAGCGCGCCCCAGCCCATGCGCGCCGGATCGTGGTAGCTGGCGAAGGAGAAGTGGTGCTTGGCATCGAGCCAACCGTGGTTGGCTCCGCCGAGGGAGTTGAACGGGCGACGCTCGATCATGACCTTGCTCCGAAGTGGGTGGATTGCGTGGGGCAAACGATAGGCGCCCGGCGGCCTGTAGGGAATGGAACGGATCGAATATGATCGTTTCCATTCCTTGCATGATGGGGCCGCCCATGAAACTGCCCGACCTGGAAGCCTGGGCGATCTTCGCCAAGGTCGCCGAAACCGGCTCCTTCGCCCGCGCCGCGGCCGAGTTGAACCTGTCGCAGGCCACCATCTCCAAGGCGATCACGCGACTGGAGACGCGCCTGAAGACGGTGCTGTTCCACCGTACCTCGCGGCGCATGTCGCTGACCGAAAGCGGCCGCGGTGCGCTGGAACGCGCCAGCCGCATCCTCGCCGAGGGCGAGGCGGTCGAGGCCGAGATCACCGCGCAGGCAGCCAGCCCGCGCGGCACCGTGCGCATGGCGGTGCCGATGTCGTTCGGCATCGAACACCTCGCGCCGCTGCTGCCGGAGTTCATGCAGATGTATCCCGACGTCTCGCTCGACGTGGATTTCGATGACGGCCTGGTCGATCTGGTCGGCGGCGGTTTCGACCTCGCGCTGCGCATCTCGGCGCTGGCCGATTCGAGCCTGCTCGCGCGTCGGTTGTGCGGCGTGCGCGTGTTGCTGGTCGCATCGCCGGCGTATCTGGATGCGCATGGACGCCCGCGTCATCCGCGCGAGCTTTCGCAGCACAGCACGCTGTTCTACACGCTGTCGCGCTTCGGCGGCGCGTGGCGGTTCCAGCACAAGCGCCACGGCGATTTCTCGATCAGCGTCAACGCGCAGCTTCGCGTGAACAATGCGGAGGCGCTGAATCCCGCGTTGCTCGCCGGCATGGGGATTGCGTTGCAGCCCGAGTTCCTGGTGTGGCGCGAACTGAAGGCGGGCAAGCTGGAAGTCGTGCTGCCCGAATGGTCGCCGCCGCCGATCGCACTGCACGTGGTCACCCCGCCGGGACGCGTACGCCCTGCGCGCGTGCAGCTGCTGATCGAACACCTGGTGAAGAAGTTCGCGAAGGCGCCGTGGGCGGAGCGGGCGGGTTAGTCGGATCGCGGATCCAAGTCTGTTCGCCCTCACCCCAACCCCTCTCCCGCCTGCGGGAGAGGGGCTTTGAAGCATTACGTCACGGCGTGAGCGACAACGCGTTCGCCGCGGTGATCAATCCCGATCCCGTCGCGTTCGCGCCCCAGCACTCGTTCACCGCCGGGCCGGACGGCTGCGATACCAGCGCGCAACCGGCGCCCCACGGAATCGCGGCGGTGGTCAGGATGTCCTCGACGTCGGCCTGCACGAGGTTCGGGTTCTTCTGCAGCATCAGCGCGGCGATGCCAGCCACGTGCGGCGAGGCCATCGACGTGCCGCTCAGGTAGAAGTACGACGTCTTGCCGCTCTGCGTCTGGTACGGGCCGACCACCCACGAACCCGGCGCAGCGACGTCCAAGTCCTGTCCCGCGAGCGCGCGGCTCGAAAAATCGGCGATGTGGAAATCGGCGGTGTTGGTCGGATCGGGCACGTCGTCGGCGTTCCACCAGTTGCCCGGATTGCCGTCGGCGCCGGGCTTCCACTGCCCGTTCCAGCCCGTGGCGGCCACCGAGACCACCGGCGCGTAGGCCCCCGGATAACCCATGCCCGCGTCGCCTTCGTTGCCGGCGGAGGCGACGATCACCACGCCCTTCGAGATCGCGTAGTCGATCGCCGCCTTTTCTGACGCATCGAGCGACGGACCGCCCAGGCTCATGTTGATCACGACGGGCGAGGCGCCCAGCGCGCCGCTGGCTTTGAGGTTGGCGACGTAGACGATGCCCGCGGCCACCACCGACGACCAGCCCGAACCGTTCTGGTTGAGCACCTTCACCGGGATGACCGTCGCGCGCGGCGCGGTGCCGTTGATCGGAACGCCATTGAGGCTGTAGCCGAGGATCGTGCTGGTGACGTGCGTGCCGTGCGAGTTCTGGTCGTGTTCCCACTTGTTCGGCGGTTCGGACACGTTGCCCTTCTCGCCGCCGCCGCCGTTGAAGGCCTTGGCGAACTGGCTGGCGATGCGTTCCTGCGGGAAGTACTGGCGCCATGTGTCGAGCAGGCCCGTGTCGAGCACCGCGACGTACACGCCGTTGCCGTCGTAGGCGATGGTGCGGCCGGCGCCGAGGTTGGTGACGTCCACGGCGTCCTGGTCCCAGGTGCTCAGGCCGTTGGCGAAATTCGTCGCGCTCACCGTGTCGACCGGGCTGCCCTTGCGTTCGGCATCGGGATTGGCGGCGGTCACGAACGGCAGGGCGCGGATCGCGGCGAGCTGGTCTTCGGTGGTCTTGAGCGTGACCAGATCGATTTCGGCCACCACGTCGCGCACGGTGCCGTACGTTCCAAGCTTGGCCAGGGTTGCCGGCGTGGCGTCGCCGTTGAGCAGGACGTTCACGCCGATCTGGCGCGTGGACGAAGCGGCCTGCGCGGCGACAGGCAATGCGCAGGCGAGGGCGAGGACGCTCAGGGCTTTGTTGATCACGGGGTGGATCTCCTCGGAGGTGGCCCGTTGCACGGGCGCGGGACAGGGTTTGCCCGGAGCAAACGCGACCGCGACGGGCAACAGGCCGCCCTCATCCCTGTGGAAGTCCCCATGCCGAAAGCGTGCGCATCCGGTCGGCGGATGGTGCGCGTGGATTTGTTGCGAGCAGGTCTTCTGCTTGTCGGAACGGTGTAAAGGGCGAAGCTGTATGCGGGCAGGTTGGCGCGCCGTCGGCCCGGGTGAGCGCAGCGCGCCCCCCGGTTGCCATCGTTGGAGCCTTGCCGCTCGCTACGCGTTGGTCGTCATTCCCGCGAACGCGGGAATCCAGCGCCTCTTCACGCATTCGCCGCACTGCATACAGCCGGCATCCACGCACACGCAAGACGCTGGATTCCCGCGTTCGCGGGAATGACGGGAGGGTTTGACGCCGTTCGGGGTTCCCTCCGGCGCCGCGGCGTTGAGCCCAGCCTCTACTCCGCCGAAAACTTCGACAGGTTCTGCTTGATCTTCTCGATCCCCGCCCACGGATCCTTGCGACGTCGCTTCAGGCGCGCGGGCACGTCGGCGATGGTGAACGCGTCGCCGCGCTTGAGCTTGGACAACTCGCTCCACGCCAGCGGCATCGACACCGGTGCCCGCGGCCGGGCACGCAGCGAATATGACGCCACGGCCGTGGCGCCGCGCCCATTGCGCAGGTAGTCGACGAAGATGCGCTTGTTGCGAAGACGCTTGGTCGACACCGAGAGGAAGCGGTCGGGTTCGGCCTGCGACATCACTTCGGCGAAGCTCTGCGCGAACGGTTTCACCAGGCTCCAGTCGCAGCCGGGATTCAGCGGCACCACCACGTGCAGGCCCTTGCCGCCGGTGGTGCGCAGGAAGGATTCCAGTTCGAGTTCGATGAGCCGCTTGCGCACGTCCACGGCCGCGCGTCTGACTTCGTCGAACGGCACGTCGGGGCCGGGGTCCAGATCGAAGACGATGCGGTCGGCGCGATCGGGATCGTCCGCGTGCGAGCCCCACGGGTGGAATTCCAGCGCATTGAACTGCACCAGCTCCATCAACGCGGCTTCGTCGTTCACCACGAGGTAGTTGGCGTTGTTGCCGGCTTCTTCCTTCAGGCGCACGAATTCGACCAGCTCGAGCCCGGGCGTGTGGTGCTTCTGGAAGAAGCAGGGTTTGTCGGTGCCGGCTGGGCAGCGGATGATCGACAGCGGGCGGCCGGCGATCTCCGGCAGCAGGTGGTCGCGAACCGCCGCGTAGTAGTTGGCGACGTCGAGCTTGGTGTAGCCGTCGTCGGGATACAGGACCTTCGTCGGGCTGCTGAGTTTCGGCGGCGTGCGCCCGGGTTTCGTCGCCGACTTCGCGGCCTTCTTCGTTGCCGTCTTCGACGCGCTCTTCTTCGCTGCGGCCTTGGCCGGCTTCGTACCCGAACCGCGATCGCTGTCGGACAAGTCCTCGATGCGCTTGTCGTCGCGAATGGATTTGAGCGACGGCTGCCGCAGCAGGCCCTGTCCACCGATGCCGCGGAAGTTCACTTCCACCACGAAGCGCGGTTCGAACCACTTCGCGCTGCGCAGGTCGGTGTCGTTCTCCGGCACGTACACGGTCGGTTCCTTCGAACCTCCGCGGCCCAGGCGCTTGCTGATGTCCTTGATCAGCGTGTCGGAAAACCCGCTGCCCACGCGGCCGACATAGGCCCAGCCGTGGCGCTTGTCGGGCGTGGCGAGCAGCAGCGATCCGAAACCGCTGCGACTGCCCTTCGGTGCGGTCCATCCGACGACGGCGTATTCGTCGCTGTGCAGCGCCTTGGTCTTGCGCCAGTCGTCGCCACGCCCGGAGTGGTAGGCGCGGTCGGCGCGCTTGGAGATGATGCCTTCGAAATCCTGCTGGCCCGCGAGCTCGAACGCCTGCTCGCCGTCGCCCACCGCGTGCGAGCTGTACGACAGGTGGCGCGTGCCGTGGCCGAGGATCTGCTCCAGCAGCGTCTTGCGTTCGATCAGCGGCGCCTTGCTGATGTCTACGCCATCGACGTGGAGCAGGTCGAACAACGCGTACGACAGCGTGCCCTGACGTTCGCCCGACAGCGTCGCCTGCAGCAGGTTGAAGTCGTCGCGTGTGCCGGAGCCGGCGATGAGTTCGCCGTCGAGCGCGGCCGATTTCAGGCCCAGCGCTTCGATGGCGCCGGTGATTTCCGGCACCTTGTCGGTCCAGTCCAGCGCATTGCGCGACCAGAGCTTGGCCTTGCCTCGCGCGACGGTGGCGACGATGCGGTAACCGTCCCACTTGATCTCGTGCACCCACTGGTCGCCTTCGGGTGGCGCATCGCCGAGTTTGGCCAGCTGCGGTGCGAAGAACTCCGTAGGCGCGGCGGCCTTGCGTGCGCCGGACAACTTCATCGCCAGCTTCGCCCAGTCGCGATGCCGGGTCGCGCTCTGCACCGGCACTTCGGTTTCGCGCTTGCGTTTGGCCTTGCCGCGTCCGGCGCGCTTGGCGTCTTCTTCCGGCGGCGGCGTGACGTCGGCGAGCAGGTCGTCGGCTTCGAGCGTGCCGGCGTATTCGTCCTTGTCCTTGAACAGCAGCCATTGCGGCTGACGCGCCGGTTTTCCCGAGCGCACCAGGTGCCAGCCGCCCTTGAGCTTGTCGCCGAACAGTTCGAACTTCAGGTGGCCCTTGGCAAGCTGTTCTTCCGGGTCGTAAGGCGTCGCCCACACGCCGTGGTCGAACTGCGCGACATGGCCGCCGCCGTAATGGCCCTTCGGAATTTCGCCTTCGAACTCGGCGTAATCGACCGGATGGTCCTCGACTTCCACCGCCATGCGCTTGACGTTCGGGTCGTAGCTCGGTCCCTTGGGCACCGCCCAGCTTTTCAGCGCGTCGCCGATCTGCAGGCGGAAGTCGTAGTGGCGGCGGCTGGCGTGATGCAGCTGGACGACGAAAATCGCACGCCGGCCCTGCGGCAGGCGCTTGCCGGGCTCGGGTTCGCGGGTCTTGGTGAACTGCCGCTTGCGGCGGTATTCCGTCAGGCTCATTGCATCGGCGTGGCGCGGGCGGGAGTTCACCTTCCGCCCGCGCGGGTGGACGCCGCGCGAAAGCCTGAAGCGGGAATGACGTGACCTTCCGCCCGGTTCGCCGCATGGACGCCATGCGATCATCCGCGCTCATTCCGGGGGAATGCCGCATGTACCGTCTTTACTACTCGCCCGGGGCGGCGAGTCTGGTCGTCCATTGGCTGCTCATCGAGCTGGACGTCCCGCACGAACTGGCGCTGGTCGACACCAAGGCCGGCCAGCAGAAAAGCGCCGAATACCTCGCGCTCAATCCCAATGGCGTGGTGCCCACGCTCGTCGCCGACGGCCAGCCGCTGTACGAGGCCGCCGCGCTGGTGCTGCACGTCGCCGATCGCCATCCGCAGGCGGGGCTCGCGCCGGCGCTGGACGACCCGCAGCGCGGCGCGTACCTGCAGTGGATGCTCAACCTCGCCAACACGCTGCAGTCGCCGCTGCGGCTGTGGTGGTATCCGCAGGACATCGACGCCGACCACACCGACCGCGTGCAGGACGGCGCGCGCGGCCGCATCGAGGCGACGTGGGACCGGCTCGACGCGCACCTCGCCGCGAACGGCCCGTACCTCCTGGGCGATCGCCTGAGCGCGGCGGACTTCTACCTGACGATGCTGATGCGCTGGACGCGCAACATGCCGCGCCCGGGCCACACGTGGCCGCACCTGGCGACGCTGGCCGAACGCATGAAGGCGCGGCCGTCGTTCCGCACGCTCTACGAACGCGAGGGGCTGACCGAATGGGTATGAACCTTACGACTGCAGCGCGCGCGGCGTTGGCGACGATGTGCGCGGCCGGTGCGCTGCTCGCCACCGGCTGCAAGGAAGTGCAGGACATCCGCGAGGAACTGGGCTGGAGCCAGCAGAAGGAGGCGCCGCCACCGCCGCCGGTGGTGAGCCTGGACGACCGCTGGGTGCCTGCCGATGTCGCCGTGGCCGACGCCGCGCAGACGCAGTGGTCGTCGCGCTGGTGGCAGTGGGCCAGCCGCTTCGATGGCAAGGCGCCGTACCAGGATCGCGATGGCAGCCGCTGTGCGGAGCACCAGGACGGTCCGGTGTGGTTCCTCGCCGGCACCGACGGTTCGTTCGACGCGATGCGCACCTGCACGATTCCGGCCGATCGCCACCTGTTCGTCCCGCTGATCACGCGGGCCGTCGGCGCCGGCGAGCCGGGCGAAACGGAAGCGCTCAGCTGCACGCAGAAGCAGCAGCGCGCGGCGAACTTCGTCGACCACGTCTACACCGGGCTCGTGCTGCTCGACGGCCGTCCCATCGGCCAGTACCAGCGCATGCGCGCCGCCGGCGAGTCGTGCTTCACGCTGACCTCGAACGACCCGGCCGTCGCCACCGACGGCTACTGGCTGATGCTCAAGCCGCTGCCGCCGGGCCAGCACACGCTGGCGATCGCCGCGGCATACCGCGAAGGCCCGCGCCAGATGATGCAGAACTTCCAGTACACGCTGGAGGTGCAGGGTGCGGAGCAGGCGGCCGATGCCGCTGCGGTCGCCGAAGAAGGCGGCGCCGGATTCGATGACGCCGCGGACCTGGCCGATGGAGTGGAAGCGGCGGACTAGGTTTCGTGGTCGCGCCCCCCGCTTTCGCTTGCCGTCATTCCCGCGAAGGCGGGAATCCATGCATCCGTACTGTCACGCCCGACGGCGGGCGGAAGACGTGACGCAGCCATAGCTGGATCCCCGCCTGCGCGGGGATGACGGGTGGTTTGCTTCGGTTCTCGAGGCCGCCATTTGATGCCGTCATTCCCGCGAAGGCGGGAATCCATGCATCCGTACCGTCACGCCCGACGGCTGGCGGAAGACGTGACGCAGCCATAGTTCGATCCCCGCCTGCGCGGGGATGACGGCAAGGGCGCGCCGCGTGCGGCCATCGCCGCCTGGCGGCGCCACGGCCGCACACGACCCGCATCCCGCCCAGCCCAGCACTTCGCTTGCCGCGGCCCCCTTGGTACTCTCCGGGCACGGCGGGGTCTGAGCTCCGCCTGTTTTTTGCCCGTCGCCGACGCACCGCGACGGGCGCCGTCCCGCCAGGCGAACGGAGTCGCGGCGATCACGAGTACAGGCAGAACCGGATGACGATTCCCGCGACCGCAGCCCCGGCCGAAAGCAGCAACAGGCTTCCGCGCCAGATTCCCTACATCATCGGCAACGAAGGCTGCGAGCGCTTCAGCTTCTACGGGATGCGCAACATCCTGGTGCAGTTCCTGGCCTCCAGCGCGCTGCTGGCGTACCTGCCCGAAGGCGAGCGCGCGGGCATGGCGAAGGAGGTCTTCCACACCTTCGTCATCGGCGTGTACTTCTTCCCGCTGCTTGGCGGCTGGCTGGCCGACCGCTTCTTCGGCAAGTACCGCACGGTGCTGTGGTTCTCGCTGATCTACTGCGCCGGCCACGCCTGCCTGGCGCTGTTCGAGAACAACCGCAACGGCTTCTACACCGGCCTGTTCCTGATCGCGCTGGGCTCGGGCGGCATCAAGCCGCTGGTGGTGTCGTTCGTCGGCGACCAGTTCGACCAGACCAACAAGCACCTGGCGCGGAAGGTCTTCGACGGCTTCTACTGGATCATCAACTTCGGCAGCTTCTTCGCCTCGCTGCTGATGCCCATCTTCCTGCGCGAATACGGGCCGGCGGTGGCGTTCGGCATCCCGGGCGCGCTGATGTTCATCGCGACCTTCATCTTCTGGCTCGGCCGCAAGCAGTACATCAACGTGCCGCCGGCTGCATCGGATCCGAACTCGTTCCTGCACGTCGCGCGCACGGCGCTCCTCGCGCCGGGGCAGGGGCGTGGCGGCTTCCTCGTCGCGATGGGCGGCTTCGCACTGGCGGCGGGCCTGCTGCTCGGCTGGGCGCTGCATGCGACGGTCGGTCTGTCGTGGTGGCCGGAATCGTTCGGCTTCGTCATCTCCGCGTGCCTGGCGCTGGGCGCGGTGATCGCCTTCGGCGGCATCGGCACGTCGATGCAGCTCGACCGCGCCCGCGGCGCGCATCCGGACGCGGCGGTCGACGGCGTGCGCGCCGTGCTGCGCATCCTGATCGTGTTCGCGCTGACCACGCCGTTCTGGTCGCTGTTCGACCAGAAGGCCTCGACGTGGGTGCTGCAGGGCAACCAGATGGCGATGCCGCACGACGCGTGGTGGTGGCCGAGCTGGCTGGTGCGCGACGCCGCGCAGATGCAGGCGCTGAACCCCGCGCTGGTGATGCTGCTGATTCCGTTCAACAACCTGGTGCTGTACCCGGCGCTCAAGCGCATGGGCTTCGAGCCCACCGCGCTGCGCCGCATGGGCGCGGGCATCGCGTTCTCGGGCGTGGCCTGGGTGATCGCCGGCGCGCTCCAGCTCTACATCGACGGCGGCGACCCGGTCTCGCTGGCGTGGCAGATCCTGCCGTACGCGCTGCTGACCTTCGGCGAGGTGCTGGTGTCGGCGACCGCGCTCGAGTTCGCTTACAGCCAGGCGCCGCAGGCGATGAAGGGCGTGATCATGGCCTTCTGGTACCTCGCGAGCACGTTCGGCAGCCTGTGGGTGCTGCTGACCAACGCGGGCGTGCGCAACGACTACGTGACCTCGCACATCGGCGCCACCGGGCTCAGCGAGAACGCCTTCCTGATGTTCTTCTTCGCCGGCTTCGCCTTCGTCGCGGCGGCGGCGTTCGCGCTGTACGCGCGGCGTTACCCGATGCAGGACAACTACCGTCACGCCTGATCCTCCATGATCGGGCGATCGAACCGGACGAACACTGGAACCCACTGAATGCTGACCTTCGCCCTGATCGCCGTGACCGTGCTGGTGTCCTGGCTCGCCTTCGAGCGGCCGGCGCTGCTGGACCGCCTGATCCTGTGGCCGCCGGCGATCGATCGCAAGAAGCAGTACGACCGGCTGCTGACGCATGGCTTCATCCATGCCGACTGGTCGCACCTGCTGTTCAACATGATCACGCTGTACTTCTTCGGTCGCCTGATCGAGCGCGTGATGGCCGAGCTGGTCGGGCCGCTCGGGTTCGTGCTGTTCTACCTGTCGGCGATAGTGATCGCGATCCTGCCGACGTACCTGCGCCACCGGCACGATCCCACGTACCGGAGCCTGGGCGCGTCGGGCGCGGTATCGGCGGTGCTGTTCGCCTTCATCCTGCTGCAGCCGTGGTCGCTGATCTTCGTGTTCTTCCTGCCGATGCCGGCGATCCTGTACGCCGTGATGTACATCGGCTATTCGATCTACATGGACAAGCGCGGCGGCGACAACATCAACCACAGCGCGCACATCTCCGGCGCGATCTACGGCGTGTTGTTCATGCTGCTGATGGAGCCGCGCTTCGGCGGGGCCTTCCTGCAACGGCTGATGAGCCCCTCGTTCGGGGGCTGATGCGGCAGGTTTTGCGGCGGGGCATCGCGCCCCGCCCGGTATTCCGGGTTACGCCGCGACGCAGGCGGTGTCGGGCTCGGCGTCGCCGTAGGTCTGGAGCAGGCGCGAATAGACTTCGGCGTCGATCTGCGCGGTTTCCACGGTGTGGCGGTCGTTGCGCGCCAATTCGTACAGGCGGGACATCAGTGCGTCGTCGCTCAGGTGATCGAGCGTCAGGTGATGCAGGGTCATTGGTGTCCTCCCGGGCGTGCGGAGCGCTTCCCCAAGCGCATTTCCGGTACTGGATCACGCAGATTCCGTGCCACACGTCGTGATGAGGATCTGGCCGACGCGATGTGACGCAAGCGGTCAGATCCGGTCGCCACGCGTTCGCGCGCGTGACGCAGCGGGTCGGCGCTCACCCGGCATGAATGCAGCCCGTGATATGCCGGAATTCCCCGTTGAGCCAGGAGTCCAGGCATGGCGATGAGGAAGGCCGGCAAGAAGACCACGGCCCGCAAGGCGCCCGCGAAGAAAGCCGCTTCGAAGAAGACCGCGAAGAAGGCACCTGCGAAGGCAGCAAAGAAGGCCGTCGGCAAGGCCGCGAAGTCGGCCAAAACGGCGACGAAGAAGGTCCCCGCGAAGAAGGCTTCGACGAAGAAGACCGCGGCCACGAAGGCCCCGGCGAAGAAGTCCGCGACGAAGAAGGTCGCCACGAAGAAGTCCGCGACTAAGAAGACAGCGGCGACGAAGGTCGCAGCGAAGAAGACCGCCGCCCGGAAGGCCACCGCCAAACAGGCGACCGCCGCCCGCAAGACCCCCTCGCGCCAGACGCCGTCCAACGCAACCGCCGCCGCCAAGGCGCCGCGTCGTCGTGCTCGCGAGGAAAAGCCGCAGATCACCCCCGAGCAGGCGTTGGCGAACACGCGCGAATTGCTGGCCGCCAAGCAGGAACGCGATCACCAGCCGCCGCCGTGGCAGCAGTTCGAGGCGAACCACGGGCACGGCGGTGGGTCGGGCGCGATGTCCGACAGCGCCGCCGAAAAAGCCCAGGAACTGCACAACGCCGAGATCCGCCTGGAGGGAAACCAGGGCCACATCAGCAGCCAGGATCGACGCAACCAGGGCAAGCGCGATGCACGCTGAGCGCGGCATGATCGCGCCTGGCTTCCACCGGATTCCGTCATGACCACGCACCAGATCGAGCACGATCCCGCATCGGGCGTCTTCACCACCACCGTCGATGGCGAGGTCGCCGTGCTGGAGTACCAGCGCGAAGGCGACCGCCTGGTGATCACCCACACCGGCGTGCCGGACGCCATCGGCGGGCGGGGCATTGCAGGCGAACTGGTGAAGGCCGCCTTCGAATACGCCAAGGCGCAGGGCTGGCACGTACATCCCCGGTGCGCCTACGCGGCCGCGTGGGCAGAGCGGCATCCGGAATACAACCAGCTGCTGGCCTGACGGCCCGAGTCAGTGGCCGGAAGCGGCGGTTCCGTGGCGGCAGGCGCCGGATTCAGACAGCCCGCCCGGAAGCGCCGCTTTTCCGGCCCCTCGGTTGGCGGTGATTTGCGCTTGAGCGCCCGCCGGGGTGCGTGGAAGGCCAAGGTGTGACAGCATTCGCGCCCCGTCCCCCGACACCCGCGCCGCACCGGCGCTAATGCGCATGCGCCTGAACAAGCACATCAGCGACACCGGCTACTGCTCGCGGCGCGAGGCCGACGGCCTCATCGCCGAAGGCCGGGTCACGGTCAACGGCCTGCGCGCGCGCGTCGGCGCCGAAGTGGGCGAGGGCGATGAAGTCCTGGTCGACGGCCAGCCGCTGAAGGCGCGCACGGTCGCAAAGAACAAGCGCCAGCACGTCTACATCGCGCTCAACAAGCCGGTCGGCGTGACCTGCACGACCGAGTCCACGGTGAAGGGCAACATCGTCGACTTCGTCGGCCACGAGCGCCGCATCTTCCCGATCGGCCGCCTGGACAAGGATTCCGAAGGGCTGATCCTGCTGACCAGCAACGGCGACATCGTCAACGAGATCCTGCGCGCCGAGAACAAGCTGGAGAAGGAATACCTGGTCGCGGTGAACCACGCGGTGACCGACGAGTTCCTGCGCGGCATGGCGCGCGGCGTGCCGGTCCACGGCGAAACCACGCTGCCGTGCAAGACCGGGCGCCTGAACCGGTTCGGCTTCCGCATCGTGCTGGTGCAGGGCCTCAACCGGCAGATCCGCCTGATGGCCGCGCACTTCGGCTTCCGCGTGAAGCAGCTCATGCGCGTGCGCATCGGCAACGTCAAGCTCGGGCACCTCAAGCCCGGCCAGTGGCGCAACCTCACCGACGCCGAACTGCGCGGCCTGCTGCCCAAGCGCGACAACTGGTAATCCCGCGCGCGACGGCCCGGGATGCGTCGATCCGGGCATCACGCCGCCGCCGCTAACCTGCGGCGATGACAAGGGATTGCCCATGAAGCGATTGTTGTTGCCCCTCGCGCTGTCCGCAGCGCTCATCGCGTGCAAGCGCGAACCCGAACCCGCCGCTCCCGTCGCCACCCCCGGCGCGCCCGCCACGGCGCCGGGCGATACGGCCATCGTCGCGCCTGCCGACGTGAAGCTGGAAGACGTGTCCGAATCCACGTCGGACTACATCATCGGCATCAGCTACCAGGTGCCCGCCGAGCAGTACCCGGGCCTTGCCGCGGAGCTGAAGAAATACGCCGACACCGCGCGCAACGACCTGATCGAAGCGGCCAAGGCGCGCAGCCAGCCGGGCGGTGCGACCAGTGCGCCGTACGACCTGTCGCTGAGCTTCACCGAACTGATGCACACGCCCGACGTGGTGGCCGTGGCCGCCGACGGCAGCAGCTACACCGGCGGCGCGCACGGTGCGCCGCTGATCGCGCGCTTCGTCTGGTTGCCGAAGCAGAACCGCCTGCTCACGGCGCAGCAGCTGGTTCCGAGTGCCGCCGGCTGGACCGCCATTTCCGACTACGTGCGCGAGCAGCTGCACGCCGCGCTGTCGCAGCGCGTGGATGCCGACGACCTGCCTGCCGACGAACGCGCGGAAGTGGTGAAGAACGCCTCGAAGATGATCGACGACGGCACGCAGCCGGATCCGTCGGATTTCGCGCTGTTCGAGCCGGTCGCCGCGCCCGACGGACGCCTGTCCGGCCTGCGGTTCGTCTTCGCGCCCTACCAGGTCGGGCCGTATTCGGACGGCACGCAGACGGTGGAAGTGCCCGTCGACGTGCTACTGCCGCACCTGGCGCCGGAGTTCCGGCCGCTGTTCGCCGCCGCGCCCGCGCCGGCCCCCGTCGCGACCCCGACGCCCCCGGCGCGCTAGGATCGGGCATCCCGGCCACGTCGGCCGGGCACACCGACGCCGGGCAGGCCGGCGTCCGCCTCGCCGGAGTCGCCATGTCCGCATTGCGCAGTCGGGTCGAGCAACTGTTGTCGTTGGCCGATGTCCGCCTGGACGGCGACCGGCCCTGGGACCTCCACGTCGAGGACGAGCGCTTCCACGCGCGCGTGCTCTCGCAAGGCTCGCTGGGCCTGGGCGAGTCGTACATGGACGGGTGGTGGCGCGTGCCGTCGCTGGACGGAATGCTTTACCGCATGATCGCGGCGGACCTCGACCAGAAGGTCCACGGCATCGGCCTGGCCCTCGACGCGCTGCGGGCGCGCTTCACCAACCTGCAGAGTCGCCGGCGCAGCTTCCAGGTCGGCGAGCGCCACTACGACCTCGGCAACGACCTGTATCGCGCGATGCTCGGCAAGCGCCTGGTCTACAGTTGCGCGTACTGGCGCGACCGCGACGGCGCGCTGATCGACAACCTCGACGACGCGCAGGAAGCCAAGCTCGACCTGGTCTGCCGCAAGCTCGGCCTTCAGCCGGGGATGAAGGTGCTCGACATCGGCTGCGGCTGGGGCGAGGCGCTGAAGTTCGCGGCCGAACGCTACGGCATCACCGGCGTCGGCGTGACGGTCTCGCGCGAGCAGGCGGCGTTCGCGCGCGAGCTGTGCCAGGGATTGCCGATCGACATCCGCCTGCAGGACTACAGGGAGCTCGATGAGCGGTTCGACCGTTCGTTCTCGCTGGGCATGTTCGAACACGTCGGCGTGAAGAACTACCGCACGTACTTCGAAGTCGCGCAGCGCTGCCTCCGCGACGACGGCCTGTTCCTGCTGCACACCATCGGCACCAACCGCTCGGTGCGGCATACCGATCCGTGGATCGGCAAGTACATCTTCCCGAACTCCATGCTGCCTTCGGCCGCGCAGATCGCGCAGGCGAGCGAGGGGCTGTTCGTGCTGGAGGACTGGCACAACTTCGGCGCCGACTATGACCGCACGCTGCAGGCCTGGCGCGCGAACGTCGAACGCGCCTGGCCCCAGCTGGACGATCGCTACGACGAGCGCTTCCGCCGGATGTGGCGCTTCTATCTGTCCGCGTCGATGGCGACCTTCCGCAGCCGGCATTCGCAGCTGTGGCAGCTGGTGCTGTCGCCGAAGGGCGTGCCGGGCGGTTACGTCGCGCCGCGTTGAGCGGCTTCGCTGCGGATCAGAATTCCAGATCCAGCGCCGCGCACAGGTAATCGACGAACTTCGCCATGCCGTTCAGGTCGGTTTCCAGCGTCTTCAACAGGCGCGGGCCGATCATCGTGGCGTCGTCGATCACGCGGAACGCGACGAAGTTCTTGCGCTTGAGGTCGTCGGCGAACTCGAAGTCGTCGGGGAAGCCGCGCGGCATGCGCGTGAGCATCTCGTCCTCGTCGAGGTCGAAACGTCGGCGGAACTTCGCGTCGTGCGCGGCGGCTTTCCAGCTGCCCGGGTTGTCCAGGATGAAGTGGCGCACGCGACGCAGCGTGTCCGGCTGCGGGTGCCACAGGCCCGCGCCGACGAAGCAGTTGCCCGGCTGGATCTGCACGTAGAACGACGGCGCTTCGACCTGGCGCCCGCGCTCGTGGAACAGCCGCGCGCCCTGCCAGGTCTTGTACGGCGTCTTGTCGTTGGCGAAGCGCGTGTCGCGCTGGATGCGGAACAGCGAACCGCCGACACCGCTGGGTGCGGCGCGATAGTGCTCGCTCACGCCGGCAAGCACGGGCTGCAGGTCGGTCAGCAGGCGCTGGAACGGTTCCTTCAGGTGCGCGTCGTAGTCGGCCTTGTGGGTCTGGAACCACGTACGGTTGTTGTTGCGCGCGATGCCGCGCAGGAACTTGAAGCTTGCTTCGCTGAAATAGGTGGCCATGAGGCGGGGAGTCCGGGGCTTGGGTCCTATCTGGGGCGCGGCGGGCGCTTATTCCAGCCCGGCCGCGATGTCCCGCCCCCAGATTTCGAGCTGGTCGAGCAATACCTGCTTCTGCGTGTCCTGCGCGTGCAGGGCGCGCAGCATGCCGATTTCCTCGGCGAAACGCGCGAAGCTGTACTCCGAGGCGCCGGATTCGTCGTACAGCCGCCAGCGGCGGTAATCGTTCCAGCGCGCCCATTCCTCCGCATCCAGCGTTTCGGGCCAGTTGCGTGCGCGGTAGCGGAACAGCATCTCCGGCAGGCGCGCGTCGCGGAACGCGAACTCGGCCAGCCCCAGCGATTCCGGCGGCGTGGTGCGCACCTGCGGAAACAGGCGCTTGTCGCTGTCACCGATGAAGCCATCGTAAAGCGAGGCATCCACGTCGGAGGCCACGCGTTCGCGCTCGACGCCGAACACCTGCCGCACTTTCTCCGCGATTTCCGGACCGGCCTCGCGGATGCGCGCGGCGCGTTCCTCGGCGAGCAGCGGATCGATGCGCAGGCGGTCGAAATCCGGCCCGCGCAGGTGATCCCACGAAATCAGGGCCGGGCAGCGGTTGGTGTGCACTTCCTTGAGCGCAACGCGCGATTCGCCTTCGGGCAGGTCGGCCGCGCGCACGTAAAGACGCTCGGCGATGCCTTCCGGGCTGAGGCGCAGCAGTGCATCGGGATCCTGTTCCAGATCGAACACGATCACGCGACTGTCGATGCGCGGATGCCGCGCGATCGGCAGCACCGGGGCGGCGCACAGGCGGCTCGCCGGGAACTTCTGCGATACGTGCAGCACGGGCTTCATCGCGATGACGTCGAGCAGGCTCGATGCGTAGCGCTTGTCGCGCAGGCGAAGCGCGTAGTCCCACAGGCGCGGCTGTGCTTCCTTCAGTTTGCGTGCGAGGCCGATCAGCGCACGCACGTCCGACAGCGCCTCGTGCGCGTCGCCGATGCGCACGCCGTTGGCCTCGGCAAGGTGTTCGAGCTTGAACGACGCCGCGCCATCCTCGCGCGTGGGCCAGACCAGCCCGTCCGGACGGATCGCGTGCGCCAGGCGCAACACGTCGAGCAGGTCCCACCGCGAATTGCCGCCGCGCCACTCGCGCTCGTACGCGTCGAAGAAATTGCGGAACAGGCCGTGGCGGATGAACTCGTCGTCGAAGCGCAGCGAGTTGTAGCCGAGCGAGCAGGTTTCCGGCCGCGCCATCTCCTCGAAGATCAGCGCGAACGCCGCCGCTTCGCTCATGCCTTCGCGCAGCGCGTGCTGCGGCGTGATGCCGGTGACCATGGTCGCGCCGGGCGAGGGCAGCAGGTCGTCGGCAGGTCGCACGAACACGCTGATCGGCGTTTCGACTTGGTTGAGATCGCAGTCGGTGCGGATCGCCGCGAACTGCGCGATGCGCGTGGTGCGCGGATCGGCGCCGAAGGTTTCCAGGTCGTAGAAAAGAAAGCTGCCCGGCACGTCAGGCGTCCACGGGCAGCGGCGAGAGGCGCTCACGCACGGCGGCATCGACCACGTTCCAGTCGAGCGTGTCGAGCGACGCGTGCCCGCGCGTGAGGTCGACCAGCAGCTCGCGTTGCTGCCGTCCGCGCTCGAACGCCGTGGCATACGGAATGCGGTGGAAGGTCACCATCGCGTACCGCGGCATGAAACGATCCGGATGACGCTGCGCGAGTTCGCGTTCGAGCGCGCGCTGCAGCAGGTAATCGTCGTCGTCCACGCGGTCGCGCATCTCCAGGTAGTTCTCCAGCGCCATCTGCTGGATCGCACGCGCGTTCGGCAGGCGATCGGCCTGGAACGCGGCGAATGCAGCCGCGCGGTCCGGCTGAGAGTCCAGTTGTTCGGCCAGTGCGACGCAGTCCTCGAACGCGCAGTTCATGCCTTGCCCGTGGAACGGCACCATCGCGTGCGCGGCGTCGCCCAGCAGCACGGCGCGACCGTCCAGGTGCCACCGATCCAGGTAGAGCGTCGCGAGGATGCCGGTCGGGTTGCGTTCGAAATCCTGCTCCAGATCCGGAATCAGCGGCAGCGCATCGGCGAAGTCGCGTTCGAACAACGCGCGCGCGTCATGTCCGGTACGCACCGTCGCGAAGCTCGGATCGCCTTCGTTGGGCAGGAACAGCGTGACGGTGAAGGTGCGTTCGTCGTTTGGCAGGGCAATGCACATGTAACGGCCGCGCGGCCAGATGTGCAGTGCGTTGGGCTCGATGCTGAAGCTGCCGTCCCGCGCCGGCGGGATCTCCAGCTCCTTGTACGAATGCCCCAGCGACTCGGTGCGTTCGCCCAGATCGACCTGCTTCGCCATCGCAGAGCGCAATGCCGATCCCGCGCCGTCCGCACCGACGAGCGATTCGAATGCCGCCTGGTGCGTGCTGCCATCGCGCGGATCGGTGAACGTCGCGATGCGCGCGTCGAAATCGACGTTCGACAACCCCCGGTCGAAGTGCAGCCGCGCGCCGGCGCGTTCGGCGATGTCGAGCAGAACGACGTTGAGTTCGCCGCGATGCACGGACCAGATCACTTCGCTGTCGTCGCGACCATACCGCTGCAGGTCGGTGCGGCCATCGAGGAAGTGCACCATGCGCCCGCGCATCATCACCGCGTGCTTCATCACCGCGTCGTCCGCACCGGCGAGTCGAAGCGCGTGGCGGCCGCGCTCGGCCAGCGCGAGGTTGATCGAACGTCCGCCGCCGTAGCCCTGCACGCGCGGATCGCCGCGCTTCTCGTACACGTCCACGCGCCAGCCGCGCTGCACCAGCAGCGTCGCGAGCACCGCACCGGCGAGGCCGGCGCCGATGAGGGTGATGTGGCGGTTGTCGGGTATTGCAGTCACATTCGGTCCCCATGCTGTCATTCCCGCGAAGGCGGGAATCCAAGCGTCAGTTGCCGGCAAGGCCGGGCCACAGATCGCTCCACTCAGGATTGCGTTCTTCGATCAGTCGGACCTTCCATGCCCGGTTCCACTTCTTCAACTGTTTCTCTCGCTGGATTGCGGCCGATATGTCATCGCACTGTTCGTACCAGATCAGGCGCGTGACGTCGTGTCGCTTTGTGAAGCCTTCCATCAGGCCCTCGCGATGTTGCCACGTGCGCGCCATCAGGTTGCTCGTCACGCCGATGTAGATCGTGCCGTTGCGATCGCTTGCCAGCATGTAGACCGCCGGTTGCTTCGCCATTCCTCATCCTTGGCGCGTCTGATACTTGGATTCCCGCCTTCGCGGGAATGACAGCTTTCAACCATCCCGCCATGCCTCTACCGCACGCACGAAGCGCAGCACGTCCGCGTGCGTGTTGTAGAGCGGGGTGGGCGAGATGCGGATGACGTCCGGTTCGCGCCAGTCGCCCAGCACGCCGCGCGTGGCGAGGTCGTCGAACAATGCGCGTCCGGCGTCGCGGCCGGTGAGACCGCGGCCGCCGATCACGCGAAGGGACAGCTGGCAGCCGCGCTGGGCGGGGTCGGCCGGCGTGACGATCTGCAGCGTGCTGTCCAGCCGCTCGCGGATCAGTGCTTCCAGATAGCCCGTCAGGCGCAGCGATCTCGCGCGCAGCGCGGGCATGCCGGCCGCATCGAACAGCTCCAGCGAAGCGCGCAGCGGCGCCATGCCGAGGATCGGCGGATTGCTCAGCTGCCAGCCTTCCGCGCCGGGCGTCGGCACGAAATGCGGGCCCATACGGAAGCGCGTGTTCTGCTCGTGTCCCCACCAGCCGGCGAAACGCGGGCGATCGCTGTGCGCATGGCGCTCGTGCACGAAGCATCCGGCGACCGCGCCCGGGCCGCTGTTGACGTACTTGTAGTGGCACCACACGGCGAAATCGACGCCGCTGTCGTGCAGCGCGAGTTCGAGATTGCCTACCGCGTGCGCAAGGTCGAAGCCGCACACGGCGCCGTGCGCGTGCGCGATCTTCACGATGCGCGGCAGGTCGAACGCCTGTCCGGTGCGGTACTGCACGCCCGGCCACAGCACGAGTGCGAGTCGCGCACCGTGCATGGCGATCGCGCGCTCGATCGCTTCCATCGACGTCGTGCCATCGTCGCGATCGGGCTGCACTTCGATCAGGTCCGTCGCCGGATCGAATCCGTGGAAACGAATCTGCGACTCGACGGCGTAGCGATCGGACGGGAACGCGCCTGCTTCGACCAGGATCGCCGGCCGTTCGCGCGTGGGACGGTAGAAGCTCACCATCATGAAATGCAGGTTCGCCGTGAGCGTGTTCATCGCCACGACTTCCAGCGGCTTCGCACCGACCAGTCGCGCGAGCGATTCGCGCACCAGTTCGTGGTACGGCATCCATTGCGCCTGGCCGGTGAAGTGGCCCTCGACGGCTTCGTGCGCCCACTTGTCCAGCACTTCCTCGACATGCGCACGCGCACCCCGCGGCTGCAGTCCCAGCGAATTGCCGACGAAGTACGCCTGGTCGGCGCCGACGTGTTGCGGGATCAGGAACTGCGAGCGTATGTCGCGCAGCGGGTCGGCGGCATCCTGGGCGAGTGCGTACGTATCGGAGTAAAGCTCGGAAACTGCGTCGGTCATGGAATCAGCCGTTCGGCGCGTCGACGACGCGCTTGGTGTAGGTGCGCGCATCGAGCTCGTCGACCTCGACGCACAGTTGCGTGGACGGTGGGTGGCCGGTGAGCGCGGAAGACAATGCCGCGATGATCAGCTCGGCAAAGCCCTTGCGCGTGGCGTCGTCGCGGCCGGGCAGCACCTTCAGCTGCACGTGGATGAACGCACGCCCGGCATCGGCGACGCCGACGCGGTAATCGTCCAGGCGCAACGCGCGGCTCTTGATCGCTTCCTCGTCGAAATGACCGCTGTCGGCGAGCGCCTGGTTGATCGCGCGCAAGGCCGCGGTCGGATTGAATTCCGCGAGGTTCACCGTGTACTGCAACGTGACGTGCGGCATGTGCGGGCCCTCAGGCGAATCGGGCCATCGAAAGGCCCAGCCATTCCAGCGCGGTGCCGTGGTAGAGGCGCGCGCGTTCGGCGTCGGACAATTCAAGCGCGGCGATACCGGCGCCGGGCTCCTGTTCGCCGAGCGGGAAGGGGTAGTCGGTGCCGAGCATCACGCGATCGACGCCGCAGGTGTCGAGCAGGTAACGCAGCGCGCGCGGATCGGCGACCCACGAATCGAAGAACAGCTGGCTCAGATACTCACGCGGATTGCGCGGATTGTCGGTCGCGACGAGGTCCGGCCGCATGTTGAAGCCGTGTTCGATGCGTCCGATGGTGTACGGGAAACTGCCGCCGCCGTGCGCCATGCAGACTTTCAGGTTCGGCACGCGTTCAAGCACGCCGCCGAAGATAAGGCAGCACGCGGCGCGCGACTGCTCCGCCGGCATGCCGACCAGCCACGGCAGCCAGTATTTCGGCATCGTCGCCGCCCCCATCATGTCCCACGGATGCACGAGGATCGCGGCGCCGAGTTCGCCCGCGGCCTGGAAGAAATCGAACAGCTCCGGCGCGTCGAGGTTCCAGTCGTTGATGTGGCTGCCGATCTGCACGCCCTGCAGGCCGAGCTGGTCCATGCAGCGCTCCAGCTCCTGGATCGCGAGACGCGGCGATTGCAGCGGCACGGTTCCGATACCGGCATAGTGGCGAGGGTACTCGCGGCACGCTTCGGCCATGTGCTCGTTGAGCGCCTGGTGCAGCTCCAGCGCGTGGTGCGGCTTCGCCCAGTAACTGAACATCACCGGCACGGTGCTGATCACCTGCACCTGTACGCCGAAACGCGCGTAGTCGTCGATACGTTCCTGCGGATCCCAGGTCTTGGACCAGATCTCGCGGAAGAACTTGCCGTCCTTGTAGATGCGGTGGCGCCCGTCTTCGGTGTGGTGGATCACCGGGAAGCGGTCGTCGCCGTACTTGCGCGCCAGGTTGGGCCAGTCGCGCGGAAGGTAATGGGCGTGGGTGTCGATCTTGAGCATGCGCGACGGTGCGTCCTCAGGTATCCGGCATCACGTACTTCGACGGCGCCGGGTTCACGTGGCCGCATTGCCCGCACGTGCGATGGTCGCGCGAGGCGTAGAAGCGGTCGAACACCGGCGGGAAGTCGGTTTCGATGTTGCGCAGCGGGAAGAATTCCTCGTACAGCTTGTGGTTGCAGCGCTCGCAGAACCACATCAGGCCGTCGAGTTCTTCGGGGCGCCGACGGCGTTCGATCACCAGTCCGATCGAATCGGGCAGGCGTTGTGGCGAATGCGGCACGCGCGGCGGCAGCAGGAAGATCTCACCCGCCCTGATCGGGATGTCGCGCGCCTGTCCGTCTTCCTGGATGCGCAGGATCATCTCGCCTTCGAGCTGGTAGAACCACTCGGCGCCCTCGTCGAAGTGGTAGTCGGTGCGCTGGTTCGGGCCACCGACGACCATCACGATGAAATCGCCGACATAGATCACCTTGTTGCCCACCGGCGGCTTGAGCAGGTGGCGGTGTTCCTCGATCCAGGCGTGCAGGTTGATCGGGCCGGGAAGCATGCTGGTTTCTCCCCCTCTCCCGCTTGCGGGAGAGGGCTGGGGTGAGGGCAGGTCGGAAGCGTGCGGCATGTTCGCCCTCACCCTAACCCTCTCCCGCAAGCAGGTGAGGGGACTTGATCGCAGCCACGCACTTGAGTTCGATCGCGATCTGCGTCGGCAGCGCGGTGATGCCCAGCGTGGTGCGGCACGGCGCGGTGTCGATGTCGGGAAAGTACTCGGCCCAGACCGCGTTGTAGGCCTTGAAATCGTGCGCCATGTCGGTGAGGTAGACGGTCACGTCGACGAGGTCCTCCCAACGCGCGCCGCTGGCTTCCAGCACGGTGCGCGCGTTGGCGAACACCGCGCGCGTCTGCGCGTCGATGTCGTAGCTGATCAGGCGCCCCTCGGCGTCGTGGACGTTGCCGACGATGGCGTTGCTCGCGGGGTCGCGCGGGCCGATGCCCGAGAGGAAGAGAAGGTCGCCCACGCGGCGCGCATGCGGGTACTGGCCCACGGGCTTGGGGGCGGCGCCGGCGCGGATGACGTCGCTCATCGCGGCGAGTCCCCGCCGAATCCGTTCACGCGCTTGATCGCCGCCTTGTACAGGCCGTCGAGCTGGTCATGCGAGCTGACGTCGATGGCCATGTCCGACACCAGGCCGTTGCGCAGGCTGTAGACCCAGCCGTGCACGGTCAGCTCCTGGCCGCGCGCCCAGGCGTCACGGACGATTGTCGTCAGGCAGACGTTCTGAACCTGCTCGATCACGTTGAGTTCGCACAGGCGGTCATGGCGTTCGCTGTCCTGCGCGTGGTGCAGGCAGCCTTCGTGCTTCTCGGCGACGTCCGACACGTGGCGAAGCCAGTTGTCGGCCAGGCCCACGCGCGTCCCGTGCAGTGCCGCGTGCACGCCGCCGCAGCCGTAATGGCCGACGACGAGGATGTGCTTGACCTTCAGCACGTCGACGGCGAACTGGATCACCGACAGGCAGTTGAGGTCGGTATGCACGACGACGTTGGCGATGTTGCGATGGACGAACACCTCGCCCGGCGCCATGTCGATGACCTGGTTGGCCGGAACACGCGAATCCGAGCAGCCGATCCACAGGTATTCGGGCGCCTGCTGCTTGGACAGGCGCTGGAAGAATTCAGGGTCCTCGCGGCTGATCCGTTCGGACCATTCGCGGTTGTTGTTGAGCAGATCGGTAAGCGGGCCGGTAGTCATCGGTTCATTCCAGTTGCAGGCCGACGTTCTTGGCGTCGGTGAAAAAGCGCATGGCCTCGAATCCGCCTTCGCGGCCGAGGCCGGACGCGCCCGTGCCGCCGAACGGCGTGCGCAGGTCGCGTTGAAGCCAGGTGTTGATCCAGACCATACCGGCGCGCAACTGCGCGGCCAGGCGATGCGCGCGTCGCAGGTCGCGCGTCCACACCGAGGCGGCGAGGCCGTAGTCGCCGGCATTGGCGAGCGAAAGCGCGTGCGTGTCGGTGTCGAAGGGTTGCAGCGTCACCACCGGTCCGAAGATCTCGTCGCGATTGCTCGCGCAATCCGGACCGAGGCCTTCGATCACCGTCGGCGCGACGAACCAGCCGGGCCGATCGAGCGCGTTGCCGCCACACAGCACCTTGCCGCCTTCGTCGCGCGCACGCTGCAGCGCGGCCATGACCTTGTCGAAGTGCGCGCGCGAGACGAGCGGGCCGAGCTGGTTGTCCTCGTCGATCGGATCGCCCACGCGCAGCTGCTGCGCGCGTTCGACCAGCGCGTCGCGGAATTCGGTGTAAATGCTGCGCTCGATCAGCATGCGCGAGCCGCACAGGCAGATCTGCCCGGAATTCTGGAATGCCGAGCGCACCAGCGTGTCGAGGTGGTCGCGCCAGTCGCTGTCTGCGAAGACGAGCGTGGGATTCTTGCCGCCGAGTTCCAGCGACACCTTCTTCAGCAGCGGGCTCGCGATGCCCGCGATACGCCGACCGACCGGCGTGCTGCCGGTGAAGGAAATCGCCTTGACGCGCGCATCGGCGACCAGCGGTTCGCCGACATCAGGACCCAGTCCGTGCACGATGTTGAGCACGCCTTTCGGGAATCCAATTTCAGCCGCGAGTTCGCCCAGCATCGTCGCCGTCACCGGCGTCACTTCCGACGGCTTGGCGACCACCGTGTTGCCGGCCGCGAGCGCGGGCGCGATCTTCCACGTGAACAGGTACAGCGGGAGATTCCATGGCGAGATCGTGCCGACTACGCCGAGTGGCTGGCGCAAGGTGTAGTTCAACCCGGCCTGGCCGTGGTGCGATTCACTGGCGAACTGCGTCGCGGCGTGCGCGAAGAAACGGAGGTTGCTGATCGCCCGCGGGATTTCGGCTTCGCGTGCGAGCTTGATGGGCTTGCCGCCATCGCGCGACTCGGCATGCGCGAAATCGTCGAGCTTCGCTTCGAGCGCGTCGGCGAGCTTTTCGAGCCAGCGCGCGCGTTCGCTGTGGGGTAGGGCGGACCAGGCGGGAAACGCGTGTTCGGCGGCGGCGATCGCCGCGTCCACGTCGCCCTTGTCGCCCAGTGCGACTTCCGCGAAGGCCTTGCCGTTGGCTGGATCGAAAACCTCGCCCCACCGGCCGGATGCCGGCTCGCGTGGTTCACCGGCGATGAAGTGGCGAAGGCGCATGGGGCTAGCTTAACAGCGCGGGTGGGACGTGCTGATGAGTATGGTGGCGACGCTGCACGACACCAATGCCGTGGTCAGGCCATTACAACGACCGGGTACGGCCGCCGTCGACGGGTAGATTCACGCCGGTGATGTAGGACGCCGCCGGGGAGCACAGGAACGCGATCGCCGCGGCGGTTTCCTCCGGGCGCGCGAAGCGGCGCATCGGGATCTCCGACACCATCTTCTCGAACACTTCGTCGCGGGTGCGGCCGGTCTTCGCCGAGGTGTTTTCGATGATCTGCTCGATGCGCGGCGTCTCGGTGGAACCGGGCAGCACGTTGTTCACGGTGATGCCCTTGGGCGCGAGTTCGGTCGCGAGCGTCTTCGCCCAGCTCGCCACCGCCCAGCGCGTGGTGTTGGACACGCCCAGGCCTTGCAGCGGTTCCTTCACCGACGTCGAGATGACGTTGACGATGCGGCCGTAGCCATCGCGTTCCATGCCGGGCACGACGCTTTCGGCGAGCACGTGGTTGGCGATGAGGTGCTGCCGATACGCAGCTTCGAACGCGGCGATTTCGGCGCCGTGCACCGGGCCGGGCGGCGGGCCGCCGGTGTTGTTGACCAGCACATGCACGGGCCTCGCGGACACCAGCGCCTGCACTTTCGCGCGCAGCGTGTCGGTATCGGCGCTGTCGACGGCGATCCAGCCGTGCGTCTGCCCCTTGTCCGTCGGCAGCGTGGCGACGAGCTCGCGGAGCCGCGCTTCGCGTCGCGCGAGCAGCGTGACGTCGGCGCCGAGTCCGGCCAGCGCCTGCGCGGCCGCGAGGCCGATGCCCTGGCTGGCGCCGCAGACGAGCGCGTGCTTTCCGGTGAGGTCGAGGTCCACGTCAGTCTCCGTTCGATTCGGTCGTCATGCGTTCGCGCATCAGCGCAGCGGTTTCGCGGCTGGCCTCGCGCGATTGCGCTTCCAGTTGCGACGCTACCGCTTCGCGATTGGCCATCGGATGGTTCTGGCTGAGCTTGAACTTCAGCGCGATCTCGTGCGCGATGAAGCGGAAGCCGACGATGCCACGCAGCTGGCGGCGAAGATCGTCGCGTTCGAATTCGAAACGCCAGTCGCCACCGACGGTGGCTTCGTGATCGAGGCTCAGTCCGTCGACGACATCGGCGAGCGAGCGCTCATCGTCGAAGGTCGACAGCGTGCCGCGCAGGTGCGCGACGGCGTAGTTCCACGTCGGCACGCGCGCGGCGGCTTCCTTGTCGGGATACCAGCCCGGCGAGACGTACGCGTGCGGGCCGTGGAAGATCGCCAGCGCGGGGCCGGCGTGCGTCGCCTGCGGGTTGGGCCGCGCCCAGTGGCCGATCAGTTCGACGCGGTCGCCGCTGCGTCGGTACAGCACTGGAAGGTGGCTGACGGCGGGTTCGCCGTCGCGCACCGTGACCAGCGTGATGAAACGATCGCGTCCTGCGAGCCGGTCCAGCGCTTCGAGGTCGTGCTCGGCGAAGGCGCGGGGCAGGTACATGGCGCGATCAGTGCCGCGAGGGAAGCTGCTGGACCATCTGCGGGCGAAGCACGTCCAGGCCTTCGCCGCTGGGCGGCACGAGTTCGTCCAGCGCGAAGCCGCGATTGCGTGCGTCGTCGTCGTCGAGGCCGTCGAGCGAGACGAACTCGGCATCCATCAGCGCCGCGCGTGCGCTGTCCTCGCTGTCGTAGGGCTGGCTGATGCCGTCACTGTCGAGCACTTCGGCGGTGCCGGCCTCGAGCACGCGCAGGCGCGCCCAGATCAGCGTGCGGCCGATCGTGGCGAGCCACCACTGGTCGTTGACGTTCTCGTTCATCCGATCACCACCGCGAGGATCCAGAGCAATGCGGCGCACACCAGGCCGCCGATGATGGTCAACAGCGAGATCCGCGCGGGAGTCGCCAGGCCGTTGAGGTTGCCGTCGTTCGCCGAGAGATAGCCGCGACGCAGCAGCCATCCCCACGCCGACGGCCGCGCGAACGCGCCTTCGCCCAGTTCCATCTGCAGCTGCGGATGCCGGTCGCGGATGTGCACCAGCGACAGCGGCCAGAAGATCACGAACGCGCAGAAGCCGGCGATGGCGATGGCGACGAAGAGCAGGGAAAAGAAGAGGATCACGGCGCGATCAATACTCCGCGCTGCCCGGCGCGCGCGGGTACGGGATCGCGTCGCGGATGTTGCTCAGGCCGCAGACGTACACCACCAGGCGCTCGAAACCGAGGCCGAAACCGGCGTGCGGGACGGTGCCGTAGCGGCGGAAATCGCGATACCAGCCGTAATGCGCCGGATCCAGCCCGAACTGCGCCATGCGCGCGTCGAGCATGTCCAGGCGTTCTTCGCGCTGGCTGCCGCCGATGATCTCGCCGATGCCCGGCGCGAGCACGTCCATCGCGGCGACGGTCTTGCCGTCGTCGTTCAGGCGCATGTAGAAGGCCTTGATGTGTTCGGGGTAGTTGGTGACCACGACCGGGCGGCCGACGTGTTCTTCCGTAAGCCAGCGCTCGTGCTCGGTCTGCAGGTCCAGGCCCCATTCGACGGGGAAGTCGAACTTCTTGTCGGCCTTCTGCAGCAGCTTGATCGCGTCGGTGTATTCGATGCGCTCGAACGGCGCGTTGACGAACGACTCCAGGCGCGTGATCGCGTCCTTCTGCACGCGCTCGGCGATGAAGGCCATGTCGTCGGCGCGCTCGGCGAGCACGGCGCGGAACATGTACTTGAGGAATTCCTCGGCCACGCGCGCGTCCTCGGCGAGGTCGGCGAAGGCGATTTCCGGCTCGATCATCCAGAACTCGGCCAGGTGGCGCGTGGTGTTGCTGTTCTCGGCGCGGAAGGTCGGACCGAAGGTGTAGACCTTGCTCAGCGACAGCGCGTACGCCTCGACGTTGAGCTGGCCGGACACGGTGAGGAAGGTTTCCTTGCCGAAGAAATCGCGGCTGAAATCGATGCCGCCCTTGTCGTCGCGCGGCAGGTTGGCCATGTCGAGCGTGGAGACGCGAAACATCTGACCGGCGCCTTCGGCGTCGGACGTCGTCACGATCGGCGTGGAGATCCAGTAGAAGCCGTTTTCGTGGAAGTAGCGGTGCGCGGCCTTGGCCAGGCAGTCGCGGATGCGCGTGACGGCGCCGAACAGGTTCGTGCGCGGGCGCAGGTGGGCGACTTCGCGCAGGAATTCCAGCGAATGCGCCTTGGGCTGGATGGGGTAGGTTTCCGGATCCTCGACCCAGCCGACCACTTCCAGGCTGCTGGCCTGGATCTCGAACGCCTGGCCCTGGCCCTGCGAGGCCACCAGCGTGCCGGTGGCGATCACCGCGCAGCCGGCGGTGAGGCGCTTCACCTCGGATTCGTAGTTGGGCAGTTCGGCCGGCGCGACGACCTGGATCGGCGCGAAGCACGAGCCGTCGCTGACGTTGACGAAGCTGAGCCCGGCCTTGGAATCGCGCCGGGTACGCACCCAGCCGCGGACCGTGACTTCGCCACCCGCCGGGATCTTGCCCGCGAGCGCCTGTTCGACGCTGACCACCGTCATGCCTTGAATCCTTGCCGCTTCGGGCCAATGTGGGGAAAGGCCGGAGTTTACCGAACGCCCGGCATCGCGTCGCTATAATCCCCAGTCGTAACCCATTGAAGTGGAAACACGCCGGAGTCCTGCATGGCCGTCACCCTCGCTCCCGCCGCCCTCGAACGCGTCCAGCGCTATCTCGTCGAATCCCCCGACGCGATCGGCCTGCGCTTCGGCGTGACCCGCACGGGCTGCTCGGGCTGGCAGTACAAGGCCGACCTGACCCGCGATCAGGGCGCCGACGACACGGTCTTCGAGCAGGAAGGCGTGCGCATCTACGTCGACGCGCTGAGCCTGCCGCTGGTGGACGGCACGCAGATCGACCTGGTGAAGCAGCGCCTGGGCGAGCAGTTCCTGTTCCGCAACCCCAACGTCACGGCCGAGTGCGGTTGCGGCGAGAGCTTCACGACCAAGGCCGACGCGGCCTGATCGCAAGGGCGCGGCCACGGGCGCCAGCCGGACGGACCGTTCCGGCGCAGGGCCCGCACCGCCGGTGCAATGGCGGGGTCCGACCGGGCCCGACGGGCTAGAATGGCGGTTCCGCCGCCAGCAAGCCCGCCCGCCGTGAGCAACACCGCAACGCAGCCGTTCGCCGCCAGCCAGCCCGTCTCGATCCGCCAGGAAGACCTGATCCAGTCGATCGCCGATGGCCTGCAGTACATCAGCTACTACCATCCGGTCGACTACATCCAGAACCTCGCCGCCGCCTATGAGCGCGAGGAGTCGCCGGCGGCGAAGGACGCCATCGCGCAGATCCTGATCAACTCGCGCATGTGCGCCGAGGGCCATCGCCCGATCTGCCAGGACACCGGCATCGTCACGGTGTTCCTCGAGATCGGCATGAGCGTGCGCTGGGACGACGCCACGATGTCGGTCGAGGACATGGTCCACGAAGGCGTGCGTCGCGCGTACAACCATCCGGACAACAAGCTGCGTGCGTCCGTGCTGGCAGATCCCGCCGGCAAGCGCACCAACACGAAGGACAACACGCCGGGCGTGGTCAACGTGAAGGTCGTGCCGGGCAACAAGGTCGACGTGATCGTCGCCGCGAAGGGCGGCGGTTCGGAAGCCAAGTCGAAGTTCGCGATGCTCAACCCTTCCGACTCCATCGTCGACTGGGTGCTCAAGACCGTACCGACCATGGGCGCCGGCTGGTGCCCGCCGGGCATGCTCGGCATCGGCATCGGCGGCACCGCCGAGAAGGCGATGCTGCTGGCGAAGGAATCGCTGATGGAGCCGATCGACATCACCGACCTGCAGGCGCGCGGCCCGTCCAATCGTGCCGAGGAACTGCGCCTGGAGCTGTACGAGAAGGTCAATGCGCTCGGTATCGGCGCGCAGGGCCTGGGCGGTTTGACGACGGTGCTCGACATCAAGGTCAAGGATTACCCGACGCACGCGGCCAACCTGCCGGTGGCGATGATCCCGAACTGCGCCGCCACGCGGCACGCGCACTTCACGCTCGACGGCAGCGGCCCGGTGATGCTCGATCCGCCGTCTTTGGCCGACTGGCCGGAGCTGACCTACGACGCGTCGAAGGGCCGTCGCGTGAACCTGGACACGCTGACGAAGGAAGACGTCGCCAGCTGGAAGCCGGGCGAAGTCCTGCTGCTCAACGGCAAGCTCCTGACCGGCCGCGACGCCGCGCACAAGCGCATGGTCGACATGCTCAACAAGGGCGAGGGGCTGCCGGTCGATCTGCGCGGCCGCTTCATCTATTACGTCGGCCCGGTCGATCCGGTGCGCGACGAGGTCGTCGGCCCCGCCGGCCCGACCACCGCCACCCGCATGGACAAGTTCACCGAGCAGGTGCTCGCCCAGACCGGCCTGCTCGGCATGGTTGGCAAGGCCGAGCGCGGCCCGGCCGCGATCGAGGCCATCCGCAAGCACCAGTCGGCCTACCTGATGGCGGTCGGCGGCGCGGCGTACCTGGTGTCCAAGGCGATCAAGGCGGCGAAGGTCGTCGGTTTCGCGGACCTGGGCATGGAAGCGATCTACGAGTTCGAAGTACAGGACATGCCGGTGACGGTCGCTGTGGATTCGACCGGCGAGTCGGTGCACAAGACCGGCCCGCGCGAATGGCAGGCCCGCATCGGCAAGATTCCGGTGGTGGTGGAGTAATTCCTCCCGCCAGCCCGGGTGTTAGCCCCTCTCCCGCCTGCGGGAGAGGGGTAGGGGTGAGGGCAAGGGGGCGATGCGCACGAACGTGCCATACGCGATGCCCCCACTTAGCTGCGCAGGGGGAACGATCACAACGGGTCCCAGCTTTCGCTGGATGACGTCCAACGGCGAATCGCATGACAGCCTGGCTCCCGGCTTTCGCCGGGATGACGGCAACTTCATCGTCCACAGGTCACCCACCGCCGTTGCACCGCTCGTCGCAGCGGCCGCCTACAACCGCGCCACCAGCCCCGCCAGCGTCTTCCGCGTGTCTTCGCGCAACAGGTAGTCCTGCGACATCGCTTCCAGCGCCGCGATGTTCGTCTCGCTCACGTCGTCCAGATCGTCCAGCCCGGTCATCAGCTCCGCCTGCAGGCGAAAATAGCCGTCGCCGATGAGATGACGCGCGATGTAATCCACCGCGTCGGTGTTGCCGTCGAACAGCACGTCGATGATGGGGATCGCCCACTCGATCGCGCCCCATTCCTGCGCCGATTTCAGGTCGATCGGCCGGCTGCGTTCGCCGGTGCCGACCGACAGCACGACCAGGTTCTGCGCGCTGTCCACGCGGGCATCCTTGCGCATCGCTTCGGCGATCGCGCAGGCGGTGGGATTGTTCGCGACCACGCCGCCGTCGATCATCGCCCGCGCGCGGCCTTCGACGGTCATCGCATGCGCCGGGAAATACGTGGGCGCGGCCGACGAGGCGCGGCACACCTCCCACATCCGCAAGTTCGCGTGCTCGGGCTTGAAGCTTTTGAAGACGATGGGCTTGCGCGCGATCGTGTCGTAGCTGGTGATCAGCAGCGGGATCTTCGCCTGACCCAGACGCGTATCACCGAACACGGCCTGCAGCACTTCCTCCAGGCCGCGTGCGTCGTAGCGCGGCGCCGAGACGCCCTGCGTGAACACGCGTCCGGCGCGCGACCACAGGCGTTGCGCCATGCCGGGGAAGATCCGGTGACGGTGCTCCCGGTAGAGCTCGCCGAGTTGCCTGGGCGACAAGCCGACCGCCAGCCCGCAGCCGACGATCGCGCCGGTCGAACTGCCCGCGAGCAGGTCGAAGGACTTCAGCAAACCCGGCTTGCCCGCGCGAAACAGTGCATCTTCGACGCCCGCCAGCCACAAGCAGCTGACCAGGCCGCGAATGCCACCGCCGTCGAGCGAAAGGATGCGTCGCATGTCCATCGAGCGTCTCCATGCAGGGCAAGCTCCGACGGAGCCAACGATCGCCATGATGGGACAGCCGCTTCTCGCACATTGCGACGCGGCGCACGCCGCACGCGATCGGGCGCGTGCGGCGCGTGTTCGTTCAGCGCGCCTGGTTCAGCCCGCTATTTCAGTACCACTCCAGGAGCGAAACTCCCAGGCCGATGTACGTGGCGCGATGGTTGTAGTCGATCAGGCTTTCACCGTAGCCGTCGAAGATCTGCACGTGGCCGCGCAGGCTGTTGTGAATCGGGAATCCCCAGTCAAGCTGCACCGCGCCATGCGAGCGGTCGCCGCCGCGCAACGAATGGCGGCCCATCAACGAGAACTGATGCCCGCCGCGCACGTACACCAGCGTCGCGTCGCCGCGGCCGACGAAATCCTCGATGTCGCGGTTGTTGTCGTCGCTGGCGCTTTCCTTGACGCGCCACCACGGGCGCACGGTCAGCGCCCAGTTGTCGCGATCCAGTCCGATCATGCCGATCACGCGATTCCAGCTGCGCGACAGCGGATCGGCGCGGCCGTTGGACTGGTGGTTCACGCCGATGCCGAGCAGCCGGCCGTTCCAGCCGGCGAGGTGGTAGTTGTTGCGGAAGGTCAGCATGACCTCCGGTTCGTAATTGGTTTCGCGGAACGGGCGCGAGGTGTCCGGGCTGTAGACCTGCCAGCGCGAGGACTGCGTGTAGGCCATCCACAGATCGCCGTTGTCGCCGAAGATGTTTTCCCACGCCTTGGTCTTGAAGCTGACCTGGAACTTCGCTTCCAGGTCGTCGACTTCCAGCGGCGCGGTGACTGGTGTTGTTCGGATTGGGCGAGGAGGGCGTGTCGTTGACCTTGCTGCTCCAGAACGCCGGCAGCAGGTACATCGGCTTGTAGGCGCGGAAGTTCCACGTGCCGAGCTTGGAGTCCTTCGCCAGTTCCCAGCGGCTGTCGAGCAGCGAGCCCTTGCCGGCATTCGCGATGGCGCGATCCAGCGTGTCTTCCATCGGATACAGGTCGCTCGCGGGTGCCGCCGTCTCCGCGGCAGCGGGGACGACCTCTTCGGCGAGTTCGAGGTTCTTCTGGATCGCCTTGGCTTCCTTGGCGGCGATGTCGGCGCCGCGCGTGTCGCGGGCCACGCGGCCAAGCGCCGCGTCATAGCAGGCCAGGCGCTCGACATCGGAACCGATCGAAACGCAGGCTTCCGGCGTCGCCGGGGCGGGCGCTTCCTGCGCGAACGCCTGAAGCGACGCGATGGCAGCAAGCGTCAGGACGGCACGGCAGGCAAGGAAAAGTGGAGCGTGCGGGGCTTCGTGCCTGTGGGAGGGCATGGGGGACTCGCTCAAGGGGGGAATAAGGGAAAGACGGGAAGGCGCAATCCAGTGTCGCATCGCAACACGGGGCAGCCGTGAAGCGTGTCGGTCAGAGGAACCAGGCCAGCGCGAACAGCCCCAGCATCGCGAAGGCCAGCCCGAGCTTGAGCACGACGCCCAGGACGATGCCGAGCCACGTGCCGAAGCCGACCTTCGTTGCCTTGCGGACCTCGCGGCCGTGAATCAGCTCGCCGGCCAGCGCGCCGAGGAACGGTCCGGTGAACAGTCCGATGGGGCCGAAGAACAGGCCCGCGAAGGTGCCGACCATGGCGCCCGCCACGGCGAGCTTGCTCGCGCCGACCCGCTTGGCACCCATGGCCGTGGCGAAGAAGTCGATGACGACCGACAGGGCGGTCAGCAGCCCGAGCAACACCAGCGGAAACCAGCCGACCTGCTGGAAATTCCCGGCCCAGGCCGCCAGCAACATGCCGGCGAAAACCAGGGGCAGCCCGGGGAGGGCGGGGAGGACCGTGCCGGCGATGCCGACCAGGATCAGAACCCCCGCCAAAACGTACCAAAGCACCTGCAAATCCATATGGTTATACCCCTTCCCGACGTCCACTTTGCACGGATTGCATTTTCACCCACAGCGGGTTACGTTGCGGGCGCTGTGTTTGCCGGTCACCGTGAATCGTGGCCCGATGCGGTTGATCTTCGATCCGCTACATCGTTGCACCTCGCTTCCTCCTTGCAACCAGCACGTGGCACGCCACGTTTTCAACCCGCAACGTTTCAAGGAGTAAGTGCCAATGTCAGGTCGTGAAACTGGTACCGTCAAGTGGTTCAACGATGCGAAGGGCTTCGGCTTCATCAGCCGCGAGAACGGTGAAGATGTGTTCGTGCACTTCCGCGCCATCCAGACGCAGGGCTTCAAGAGCCTGAAGGAAGGCCAGAAGGTCACCTTCACCGTCGTGCAGGGCCAGAAGGGCCTGCAGGCCGACGCCGTCCAGCCGCTCTGATCATCGAGCGCTGCGGTCGCGACCTGATCGCGACAGGCATGAAAAACCCGGCCCCGGCCGGGTTTTTCTTTTTTGCTGCCCGATAGCGAAACGGGACTTGCGCTGAGGGTCGCAATACTCCGACGCGACGCCTACGAAACCCGTCCGGCAATACGATCGAGACATGAAAACGGCCCGCTCGCGCGGGCCGTCTTGTTTTACTTCGGTGACAGGCGCGGGATTTACTGCGCGTGTGCCTTGCCGTCGTAAACACGCACGTACGAACCCTCGCGGACGTTGCCGAGGTCGCGCTGCGTGACCACCGTCGTGCGACCGTCGTTCATGCGCACATACACGTTGTACGAAGCGCCGGTGGTGTTCTTCTGGATGGCATTGCCGGCGACCGCGCCACCGACCGCGCCGGCGGCCGTGGCGATGTTCTGATTGCCCTTGCTGCCGCCGGTGTGGCGGGAAATCTCGTGGCCGGCGACCGCGCCGACGATACCGCCGAGCACCGCGCCGGTGGCGCTGGGCGCGCTGCTGCCGGTGGTGACCTGTTCAATGCGGGTCACGGTGCCGCAGTCGTAGCACTGCGCCGGAGCGGTGCTGTAACCGCCGCCGCCGTAGCTGGGCGAAGTGCTGTAGCCCGGCGACGAGGTGGCGCAACCGGCGAGCGCGATGGTGGCGGCAGCGGCGACACCGAGCAGACGGACGTTCTGGATGTTCATGCGCAACTCCTTTCTGGAGGTTGGGATGGCCGGCCGTGTGATCGGCCCGTCACCATGGCGCAGACGCTAGACGCGGCGCGGTGAACTGGCGATCAATGTCGGCAGTTCACGCCACGCTGCTTTCCGGATCGTTCAGTGAGCACCGCGCGAACGCCGGGTAGTCAGCGGAAGTCCTGATGGCATCCCTTGCACGACTCGCCGATGTCCGCGACCGTCGTGCTCACGCCAGCGCAATTGAGCGGCGGACTGGCCAGCGCGGCATCCAGTCGAGCCCGCATGCGACTGGCGTGCTGGGCGAAGCGCTGGTCATCGGCGAGATCGGGGAATGCCGGCTCCAGGTCGTCGGCCATCGTGCGCAAGGCCTTGAGGTTGGGCAGCACGTCGGTGGCGGCGCAGCGGTTCTGCTCGACCTTCTTCTTCAGCTGGTTCAAGTGCCATCCCTGCACGTGCATCACGCTGTCGTGGAAGTGGTCCTTGCGCGCGTCGATCGCGCGCATCGCCATCACCGTGGCAACTACGCCGACCACCAGGCCGAGCAGGAAAAGGAACAGGTAACGCGACGCGTTGCTGCGCGAACCGCTGGGCTGGGTATTCATGCCTGGCCTCCGTTGAAAACCGCGGCACCATAGCACGCGGCCTGCGGGGCTCCCGTGGGCGCGGCGATTACAATGTCGCGATGACGACGTCCCGCGCACCCGAACAGACCATTCCCGAACACGTGCTCGATCCGGCCTGGATGGAGCGCTTCGCCGGGGTGGACCGGCTGTACGGCACGGGCACCGTCGCGCACCTGGCGGGCTGCCGCGTCGCGGTAATCGGTATGGGCGGCGTGGGCTCGTGGGTCGCCGAAGCGCTGGCACGCACGGGCGTGGGGCACCTGACGCTGATCGACGCGGACGACTTGTGCGTGTCCAACACCAATCGCCAACTGCCTGCGCTGGCTGGCCAGTACGGCCGGGTGAAGGTGGAGGCGATGGCCGAACGCAGTCGCGCCATCAATCCGCAGATCACGGTGGAAGCCATCGCCAGTTTCGTCACGCCGACGAACCTGGAGGAAATGCTCGATCGCGGGTTCGACCTGGTGATCGACGCCTGCGACAGCTTCCGCACTAAGGTCGTCATGGCCGCGTGGTGCCGACGCCGCAAGCTGCCGCTGATCGTGGTGGGTTCGGCCGGCGGACGCACCGATGCGACCCTGGTGCGCGTTCGTGATCTGTCGCGGACCGAGCACGATGCGATGCTCGCGCTCGTGCGCAAGAAGCTGCGCAGCGAGTTCAATTTTCCGAAGAATGCCGATCGCTACTTCGGCATCTCGGCGATCTACTCGCTGGAGAACGTGAAGTACCCGCAGCCCGACGGCACGGTCTGCGGCATTCGTCCGCAGGTATCGGGCGATGCAGCGCTGAAGCTCGATTGCGGCGCGGGCCTCGGCGCGGCCACGCACATCACCGGGACGTTCGCCTTCGCGGCCGTCGGGCGCGCGCTGGAACTGCTCCTCAAGCGAAAGGGTGCGGCGAAAGCCTAGGCGAGGCCGAACAGACGCTCGGCGTTCGCGGTAGTCGCCTGCGCCACCGCGTCCGGATCGACCCCGCGCAGGTCGGCGATCGTATGCAGCACGCGCGTCATGTGCGCCGGTTCGTTGCGCTGGCCCCGGTTGTCGGCATCGGGCTGGTCAGGCGCGTCGGTTTCGAGCACCAGGAATTCCAGCGGCATGCTGGCTGCAAGCATGCGCAGGCGATTGGCGCGTTCGTAGGTCACCGGCCCGCCGAGGCCTAGCAGGAATCCCTGCTTCCACAGCTGCTGCGCCTGTTCCTGGCTGCCCGAGAAACTGTGCACCACCCCACGCAGGCCGCCGATGCGACGGATGGAAGCGATCACCGCATCCACCGCGCGACGCGCGTGCACGACGACGGGCAGGTCGAATTCGCGCGCGATCTTCAACTGGCCGTCGAAGAAATGCTGCTGACGCTCCGGGTCCAGTCCTTCGACGAAGTAGTCCAGTCCGCATTCGCCGATGGCAACAGGGCGTTCGCGTTCGACCCAGTCGCGCAGTTCGTCCAGGTGCGCGTCCCGATGGCGATCGAGCAGCAGCGGATGCAGGCCGTAGGCGGCGTACAGGTCGTCGTCTTTCGCGCACACATCGCGCAGCTTCGGCCACGTCGCGGCGTCGATCGCCGGCACGATCTGCCGGGTAACGCCCGCCTCGCGCGCGCGCGCGATCACCTCATCGCGATCGCGGTCGAACTCGTCGACGTCGAGATGGCAATGGGTGTCGACGAGCCGATGCACGGCGTCAGCGCTGCGCCGGCGGGGGCAGGGGATCCTTGCGCTTCTTCCAGCTGGCCAGCAGCAGCGTGCCCATGCCGAGCAGCAGTTCGTCGGCCAACGGAATGAAGTCCGGGATCAGGAGGTCGGCGAAGAACAGCGCCGCCGTGACCAGGAACAGCCGCGGGAAGCTGAGGCGGGACAGGAAGCCGAGGATCGGAGCGGTAATTGGGGAAGGCATGGCAGATCCGATATGACCGTGGTCCCAGAGACGCCAACAAGCGTGCCTAAACCAGTTCACAGTTTCGACAGCTTGATGTTAAAAAATCGGCGGCCGTTCAGGTTCCCAGTGCTCGAATGGCGCCATCCAACAACGCGGGCAAGCCCCGCCGCAGAGGCCCTGAGATGAACAAGAACATCCTCGCCGTTGCCCTGGCTTCGCTGCTCGTCGGCGGTGTCGCAGTGGCCGCATTCAACAGCTTCAGCAACAAGGGCACGGCTCCGGCGGCCTCGGCCGACGGCCAGCTGCTTCCGGGCCAGGACGGCGATACCGCCGCCAATGGGGCCATCGACGCAAACAAGGTGGAGTACGCCGACGTCACCAACGTAAAGTCGATCACCGAGAAGGAAAAGCTGTACGCAACGGTGATCGGGTCCGACGCCATCCGCGAGACCAGCACCACCTCCACGCCGCGCGAAGTCTGCGAGGACGTGGTCGTGCAGGAACGCGCCCCGGAACGCGACGGCAACGTCGGCGGCACCGTGGCCGGTGCGGTGATCGGTGGCCTGCTCGGCAACCAGGTCGGCGGCGGCAACGGCAAGAAGGCCGCGACCGTCGGCGGCGCGGTGGCCGGTGGCTTCATCGGCAACCAGATCGACAAGCGTCACGTCGGCGGCAAGGTCACCAGCCGCACCGAGCGCCAGTGCCACACCGTGTCCTCGACGTCCGAATCCTCGCGCGTGGTCGGCTACAACGTGACCTACCGCAACCCGGACGGCACCACTGGCACGATGCGCACCGACAGCAAGCCGGGCAGCCGCATCCTGCTGGGCGACGAGGACAAGGTCGTCGGCTACGACGTGACCTACCGCTACAACGGCGCCGAGCAGACCATCCGCATGGACGAGCGCCCCGTCGCCGGTCGCCTGCCGGTCATCGACGGGCAGGTCGTCACGCAGACGGCGTCCGCTTCGGCCCCGACGCGCGGCTGATCACGGCAACTCGTAGCGCTAACATCCCAGGCAGTATCCCGCGGGGCCGGAGCGATCCGGCCCCGTTCTTGTTGCGCGAAAAGAAAACCCCGTCGCTGCAAGCGTTTACGCGGCCTTACCCCGGCTCCGGGGCGCCCGTACAATGGCGGTCTTCCCTCAAGTCGAGTGCGCCATGGCCCTGCATCCGTACGACCTTTACGACGTCCGCTCGCTCCTCACCGAAGAAGAGCGCGCCGTACAGGACACGGTGGCCCGGTTCACCGATGAACGCGTCATCCCGATCATCGGCGACGCGTTCGACCAGGGGCGCTTTCCGAAGGAGCTGGTCGGCGAGATCGCCGAACTCGGCCTGCTGGGTTCCTCGCTGCCCGAGAAGTACGGTTGCGCCGGCCTCAACGCCGTCAGCTACGGCCTGATCTGCCAGGAGCTGGAACGCGGCGACAGCGGCATCCGCAGCTTCGTCAGCGTGCAGTCGTCGCTGTGCATGTACCCGATCTATGCCTACGGCAGTGAAGAGCAGCGCCAGCGCTGGCTGCCGGACATGGCCGCCGGCAAGGTCATCGGCTGCTTCGGCTTGACCGAGCCGCACGGCGGTTCCGACCCGGCCAACATGAAGACCAACGCGCGCCGCGACGGCGGCGACTGGATCCTCAACGGCTCCAAGATGTGGATCACCAACGGCAACCTGGCCGACATCGCCATCGTCTGGGCGCAGACGGATGAGGGCATCCAGGGCTTCATCGTCGAGAAGGGCATGCCCGGTTTCGCCGCGCAGGAAATCAAGCACAAGATGAGCCTGCGCGCGTCGGTCACCAGCTCGCTGTTCTTCGACAACGTGCGCGTGCCGGACAGCAACCGCCTGCCGAACGTGAAGGGTCTCAAGGGTCCGCTGGGATGCCTGACGCAGGCGCGCTACGGCATCACCTGGGGACCGATCGGCGCGGCCATCGCGTGCCTGGACGAGGCGCTGAACTATACGAAGGAACGCATCCTGTTCGACCGCCCCGTCGCGGCGACGCAGAGCGCGCAGATCAAGATGGCCGAGATGGCGCGTCGCATCACGCTCGCGCAACTGCTGGTCGTGCAGCTGGGTCGCCTGAAGGACGCGGGCACGATGCAGCCGGCGCAGGTTTCGCTGGCGAAGTGGAACAACTGCCGCATGGCCATCGATATCGCGCGCGAATGCCGCGACCTGCTCGGCGGCGCGGGCATCACCACCGAGCACGCCGCGATCCGCCACGCGCTGAACCTCGAATCGGTCATCACCTACGAAGGCACGGAAACCGTGCACCAACTGGTGATCGGTCGCGAGCTCACCGGCATCAACGCGTTCTGATCCGGAGCCGGCGATGCAGCTGGGTCCGACACTGGAAACGCAACGCCTGATCCTCCGCCGCCGCAGGCGGAGGATTTCGAGGCATGGGCCGCCTTCAAGGCCGACGAAGAAACCTGCCGCCACATCGGCGGCACCGAACCGCGCCCGGCCGCGTGGCGCAGCTTCGCGGCGATGATCGGCGTCTGGCACCTCAAGGGCTTCGCGATGTTCTCGGTGATCGAGAAGGCGACCGGCGACTGGGTCGGGCGCGTCGGCCCATGGCAGCCGGAAGGCTGGCCCGGCACGGAAGTGGGCTGGAGCATCGTGCGCGATCGCTGGGGCCGCGGTTATGGGCCCGAAGCGGCGGTCGCGACGATCGACTGGGCGTTCGACACGCTCGGCTGGAGCGAGGTGATCCACACCATCGACCCTGAAAATGTGAATTCGAAGGCCGTCGCCGCCAAGCTCGGCTCGAGGCTGCAGCGCATGGGTCGCCTGCCGGCGCCGTTCGACACGAAGGACATCGAGATCTGGGGCCAGTCGCGCGAGGAGTGGTTCGCGCGGCGCGAACGCGAAGGACTGAAGCGATGATCACTGTTTACGGCTATTCGAGCTCCGGAAACTGCCACAAGTTGCGCCTGCTGCTCACGCAGCTCGAACGCGAGTTCAAGTGGGTCGAGGTCGACAGCACCGCCGGGGCGACGCGCACGCCCGAGTACCTGGCGAAGAATCCCAACGGCAAGGTGCCGATGATCGAAACCGACGATGGTCGCATCCTGACCGAGTCGAACGCGATCCTGTGCTGGCTGGCCGAAGGCACGCCGTTCTGGGCGGGCGACGCGTTCGCGCGCGCGCAGGTGCTGAGCTGGCTGTTCTTCGAGCAGTACAGCCATGAGCCGTACGTCGCCGTAGCGCGTTTCATCCGCGGCTGGACGCAGCTGGATTCGCCGCGTCGCGCCTCGCTGCCGCAGCTGCGCGAGCGCGGCAACCAGGCGCTGGCCGTGATGGAACAGCACCTCAAGTCGCACGAGTGGTTCAACGGCGACGCCTACGGCATCGCCGACATCGCGCTGTTCGCCTACACCGCCGTCGCCGATGAAGGCGGCTTCGACCTGTCGGCATTCCCGGCCGTGCAGGCGTGGATCGAACGCGTGCGCCAGACGCCGCATTTCGTCGCGATGCCGGCGCCGCCGGTGGAAGTCCTGTCGCGACTCGCGCTGCCGGACTGACATCGGCATCGCTCAGAACCTCACGCATTCGCCCGCGCATTCCCCCGATGCGGGCTCCTGGAACCGACCATGTCCCTGATCCCCAATCCCATCCCCGCGCGCATGAAAGGCCTCAACCGGGCCGAGATCTGCGACGTCAACTTCGTCGAATTCGTGAAGGCGTGGGACGGCCGCGTCAACGCGCGTCCTTCCGCCGATGCGCCGATCCTGGACGGCAGCGAACTCAACGCGCAGGGCTTCCGCGAGCTCTTCGAATCGCAGCTCATCAGTCGACACCTGGACCTGATGGCGCGCGTGCTGCGCGTGCAGAACAAGGTCTTCTACACCATCGGATCCAGCGGTCACGAAGGCAACGCAATGGTCGCGCGCCTCACGCGCCACACCGATCCGGCGTTCCTGCATTACCGCTCCGGCGGCTTCATGGCCGAACGCTTCCGCAAGCTGCCCGGCATGGATCCGGTGATGGATTCGGCGCTGAGTTTCGCCGCGAGCGCGGAAGATCCCGCGTCCGGTGGCCGCCACAAGGTGTGGGGCAGCAAGCCGTTGTGGGTGCTGCCGCAGACTTCGACCATCGCCTCGCACCTGCCCAAGGCGCTCGGCACGGCCGTCGCGATCGAGGCCGCCAAGCGCCTGAATCATGCGTTGCCGATCCCCAGCGACAGCATCGCGATCTGCTCCTTCGGCGACGCATCGGCCAATCACGCTACGGCGCAGACGGCCTTCAACGCCGCGGCCTGGACCGCCTACCAGAAGCTGCCCGCGCCGGTGCTGTTCGTGTGCGAGGACAACGGCATCGGCATCTCGGTGAAGACGCCGGGCGGGTGGATCGCCAACCGCTTCCGCAACATGGACGGGCTCGATTACTTCGCCGCCGACGGTCTCGATCTCGCCAGCGGTTATGCCGACGTGCAACGCGCCGTCGAACACTGCCGCACGACGCGTCGCCCGACGTTCCTGCACCTGCGCACCACGCGCATCATGGGACACGCGGGCACCGATTTCGAAATCGAATGGCGTTCGATCGAGGAGCTGTGCGCCGTCGAGGCCACCGATCCGCTGCTGCGCTCGGCCGCCATCGCGCTCGAATCGGGCCTGATGTCGAAGGACGACGTGCTCGCCCTCTACGAGGCCACGCGCAAGCGGTGCTTCGCCGCGGCGGAGGAAGCCGATCGTCGGCCGAAGATCGAGACGCTTGAGCACGTCATCGCGCCGCTTGCGCCGTACACGCCCGCGAAAGTGGAGGCCGAGGCGAAGCGCGCCGACTATGCGGAGCGTCGCCTGGACGTGTTCGGTGGGGAAGCGAAGCTGCCGGAAAACCAGCCGCCGCGCCATCTCGCGATCCAGATCAACAATGCGCTGCACGACATCTTTGCCAAGTACCCCGACACGCTGCTGTTCGGTGAGGACGTCGCGCAGAAGGGCGGTGTCTACACGGTGACCAAGGGCCTGCAGAAGGCGTTCGGCGCGCGTCGCGTGTTCAACACGCTGCTCGACGAGACGATGATCCTCGGCATGGCGCAGGGCTTCGCCAACGTCGGCATGCTGCCGATTCCGGAGATCCAGTACCTCGCGTACTTCCACAACGCCTGCGACCAGATCCGCGGCGAAGCGGCGTCGCTGCAGTTCTTCAGCAACAACCAGTACGCCAATCCGATGGTCGTGCGTATCGCCGGTCTCGGTTACCAGCGCGGGTTCGGCGGGCATTTCCACAACGACAACTCGATCACCGCGTTGCGCGATATTCCCGGTCTCGTCGTTGGTTGCCCCTCGCGTGGCGACGATGCAGCCATGATGCTGCGCACGCTGACAGCGCTGGCGAAGGTGGACGGACGCGTGAGCGTGTTCCTCGAACCGATCGCGCTGTACATGACCAAGGATCTGTACGAACCCGGTGACGGCCAGTGGCTCACGTCGTACCCCAAGCCCGACGAGGCGATGACCCTCGGCGAAGGCCGCGTCTACGGCGAAGGCAATGACGACCTGGTGATCTTCACCTACGGCAACGGCGTGCCGATGAGCCTGCGCGCCGCGCGCACGATCGAGAGCAGGCACGGCTGGAAGGCGCGCGTCGTCGACCTGCGCTGGCTCGTGCCGCTCAACGCCGAGTACATCCGCGCGCAGGCGAAAACGGCCAGGCGCATCCTCATCGTCGACGAAGGCCGTCAGAGTGCGGGCGTGGGCGAGGGCGTGCTGACCGCGATCGCGGAAGGCGGCTATGGCGCGCGTCCGTTCCAGCGCGTGGTCGGCGTGGATACGTACACGCCGCTGGCGGGTGCCGCATTCCTGGTGATTCCGTCCGACGACGACATCGTCGCCGCCGCCGATCGCCTGGCCTGACGCATGTGCGGACTGGCCGGCCTGCTGCGCCCGACGGCGGACCTCGACGCCGCGCGACTCGACGCGCTCGCCGGTGCGATGGGCGATGCGCTGGAGCATCGCGGCCCCGATGACCGCGGCGTGTGGGTCGACGACACGACCGGTATCGCGCTCGCGCATCGACGACTGAGCATCCTCGATCTGTCGCCGCTCGGCCATCAGCCGATGGCGTCGGAGGACCACCGCTACGTCGTCGTCTACAACGGCGAGATCTACAACTTCGCCGAACTGCGCGAAGTGCTGGTCGCGCGCGGCCATGTCTTCCGCGGCCATTCCGATACCGAGGTGCTGCTCGCCGCGGTGATGGAGTGGGGCGTCGAGGACGCCGTGTCGCGCTGCAATGGCATGTTCGCCATCGCGCTGTGGGATCGCCAGGAGCGTTGCCTGTGGCTCGCGCGCGACCGCGTCGGCAAGAAGCCGCTGTATTACGGCTGGGCGGGCGGCACGTTCGTGTTCGGCTCCGAACTGAAAGCGCTGTGGCGGCATCCGGACTTCGACAACGGCGTGGATCCGGATGCGCTCGCGCTGCTGCTGCGGCTGGACTACATCCCGGCGCCGCACGCGATCCACGTCGACACCTTCAAGCTGCTGCCGGGTTCGCTGTTGCGCATCGATGCGGCGACGGTCGCGGGCGGTCCACGCGCACACGATCCGCATCGCGATCAGCGCCGCTACTGGGAGCCGCGCGAGCGCATGCATGCCGCGCTGGCGCAACCGTTCAACGGCGATGTCCTGGAGGCGGAGAACCGTCTCGACGACCTGCTGCGCGATGCGGTGTCGCTGCGGATGGTCGCCGACGTGCCGGTGGGCGTGTTCCTGTCCGGCGGCACCGATTCCTCCATCGTGACGGCGTTGATGCAGACGCAGAGCCGGCATCCGGTGCGCACGTTCACGATCGGGTTCGAACGCTCGCACCACGACGAGGCCCACCTCGCGCGCGAAGTCGCCGAGCACCTGCACACGCAGCACACCGAGCTGTACGTCAGCGGCGCCGATGCGCTCGGCGTCGTGCCGACGCTGCCGGCGATGTTCGATGAACCGTTCGCCGATGCCTCGCAGGTGCCCACCGCGCTGGTCGCGCGGCTGGCGCGCACGGCGGTGACGGTCGCGCTCTCGGGTGACGGCGGCGACGAACTCTTTTTCGGCTACAAGCGCTACGAACGCGCGCTGCGCAATTGGCGCTGGCACAGCCGCGTGCCCGGCTTCCTGCGGCACGCATTGGCGGGCAGTGCGAAGACGCACGGCGAAGCGTCGCGCACGGGCGGCTTCGCGGCGCTCGCGGCGGAAATGGGCGCTCGCGGCATCGGCGATGTCTACCGCCAGCGCGTGATGCGCTGGCGCGACCCGGTAGCCGTCGTTCCCGGCGCGAAGCTGCCGGACACCTTCTACGACCAGCCCGACCCGTTGCGTGGCGCGGGCACGCCGGCCGACGCGATGATGCTCGCGGACTTCAGCGTCTACCTGCCCGAAGACCTGCTGTGCAAGGTCGATCGCACCAGCATGGCGGTGAGCCTGGAAGCGAGGGCGCCGCTACTGGACTGGCGCGTGGCCGAGTTCGCGTGGTCGCTGCCGCTGGACTTCAAGCGGCATCCGTCCGGCAACAAGCACCTGCTCAAGCGCGTGCTGCGGCGCTACCTGCCGGACTCGATGGTCGATCGCGGCAAGCGCGGCTTCGGTGCGCCGGTGAGCGACTGGCTCAAGGGCGATCTGCGCGAGTGGGCTGGGGCATTGCTCGATCCCGCGCGCCTGCGGGCCGAAGGGCATCTCGATGCCGATGCGGTGGACGCGCTCTGGCAGCAGTTCCTCGGCGGCGAACGCAAGTGGCACACGCATCTGTGGAACGTGCTGATGTTCCAGGCGTGGCACGAGCATTGGCAGTCGCAGCGCAGCGCCGTTCGCGCGATCTGAGGCAAGGCGCGGCTCAGCGCGCCAGTCCGTCGCGCAGCGGTTCTTCCGCGACGGGCGCGCCGTCGACGTCGAGCGAGGCGGCTTCGCGTTCGAGCGGCATTACCGCGAGCGCGAGATGGCGCGCGCCGTCGGTGCCGGCAGCCACCAGCTTTCCCATCGCGACGGATCCGGCCGTTACCTCGTGGCCCGGTTCCAGCGCAGCGTCGGCGCCGAGCAGCACGAGCCCACGCTTTGCCTGCCCGAGGAAGTGCGTGCGCGCGACGATCTCCTGCCCGGGATAGCAGCCCTTCTTCACGCTGTACGCACGCAGGCGATCAAGCGACAGCTGCTGCGGCGTCCAGTGCTCGACCTGTGACGCCGGCAGGCGCGGCAGGCCGTGTTGCAAGTCGAGCGCATGCCAGCGCGTCGCTGCTGCGTCATCCTGCGGCGCTGGCGTTCCCGCCAGACGCAAGGTGCGCGGTGCGTCGGCGGAACCGGCATCCAGCTCGAAGCCCGCCTCCTCGTCGCCGGTGAAATCCGCGCCGGACGCGGCCGAGGGTGCACCGAAGCGGCCGCTGGCATGGAGGTCGTCGCGGAACTGGATACGGACCTTGCTGCGGAACACGAAACGCTGCAGCGCGGTCGCCATCGCCGCCGCGTCCGCATCGGGGAGCACCAGCCAGATGGCCTCATCGGACCGCTTGAGCAAAGCGAACAGCGCGATCACGCGACCTTTGGGCGTCAGCCAACCGCTCCATTGCCACCGGCCGGGTTCCAGCAGGGCGACGTCGTTCATGAACTGCGCCTGCGCGAAGGCGGCCGCATCGCGACCTTCCAGCGTGATCAGGGCATGGCCGGGCAGGGCGAAATAGCGGTCTGCCGCGGGCTGCGGGTTGTCATCCATGGGGGCGGGACTTAACATTTGACGCCGTGATGATAGGCCAAACCCCTCCCGGCACACTGCCGCCGCCTCCGGAACCGGAGCCGTCCACGGACGACACGCAGGCAAAGGAACACGGCGGGCGCGAAGGTCCGGAACCGACCCGTTACGGGGATTGGGAAAAGAACGGACGCTGCATCGACTTCTGACGCGACATTCCCCCCGCTTCCATCACGCATCACCGCTGCACACGCCTTCCTGCCACGCGGCATCGCCGCCCAGCCGAGAGACCGCCACGCTCATGGCGAACGAACCACGCGTCCGCGAACGTCCCCTGTCACCCCACCTCCAGGTCTATCGCTGGCAGGTGCAGATGGTGACTTCGATCCTCCACCGCGCGACCGGCATCGTCCTCGTCGTGGGCAGCCTCATCGTCACGTGGGGCCTGCTCGCGCTGGCGGCCGGTCCGGAATCCTGGTCGACCTTCACCGCCTTCAACCGCTCGGCGATCGGGTTCCTGATCCTGTTCGGCTGGAGCTGGTCGCTGGCCTACCACCTGCTCAACGGCATCCGCCACCTGGTGCAGGACGCCGGCTACGCCTACAGGATCGAATCCTTCGTGCGCAACAGCTGGTTCTCGATCTTCGGCAGCCTGGTGCTGACGGTGCTGATCTGGGTCGTCGCGATGATGCAGCGGGGTGCCGCATGATCAAGCCGCACAAGCCCCACCTGCGCAATCCGCTGAAGAACGCGCGCGGCCTCGGCTCGGCGAAGGACGGCACGGGCCACTTCATCGTCCAGCGCGTCACCGCGATCGCGCTGATCTTCCTGGCGATCTACGCCCTCGGCCTGATCATCTCGATGATCGGCGACGACTACGCGACCGTGCGCGCCACCGTGGCCCATCCGTGCCACGCCATCCTGCTGACCGCCTTCAGCATCGCCACCTTCTGGCACGCCAAGCTCGGCGTGCAGGTGATCATCGAGGATTACGTGCACACGCCGTTCTCCGCGACCGCGCTGCACCTTCTGAACATCTTCGTGTGCGCACTCGCCGGCATCGCCAGCGTGCTCGCCATCGTCCGCATCGCGCTGGGAGCCTGACGCCGTGCCCGCTTACAAGATCCACGAACACACCTTCGACATGGTGGTCGTCGGTGCCGGCGGCGCCGGCCTGCGCGCCACCTTCGGCCTGGCCCAGAAGGGCCTGAAGACGGCCTGCATCACCAAGGTCTTCCCGACGCGCTCGCACACCGTGGCCGCGCAGGGCGGCGTCGCTGCCGCGCTGGCGAACATGGGCGAGGACGACTGGCGCTACCACTTCTTCGACACCGTGAAGGGTTCGGACTGGCTGGGCGACCAGGACGCCATCGAGTACATGTGCCGCGAGGCCATCCCGGCGATCATCGAACTGGAACACTACGGCGTTCCGTTCTCGCGCACCGACGACGGCAAGATCTACCAGCGTCCGTTCGGCGGCATGACCACGCGTTATGGCGAAGGTCCGCCGGCGCAGCGCACCTGCGCCGCGGCTGACCGTACCGGCCACGCGATCCTGCACACGCTGTACCAGCAGTCGCTTGCGCACGACGCGCAGTTCTTCATCGAGTACTTCGCGCTCGACCTGATCATGGACGCCAACGGCGCCTGCCGCGGCGTGCTCGCGCTCGACATGGCCGAAGGCACGCTGCACCTGTTCAAGGCGCAGGGCACGGTGCTGGCCACCGGCGGCTACGGTCGCGCGTACTTCTCCGCGACCTCGGCCCATACCTGCACCGGCGACGGCGGCGGCATGGTGCTGCGCGCCGGCCTGTCGATGCAGGACATGGAATTCGTGCAGTTCCACCCGACCGGCATCTACGGCGCGGGCTGCCTGATCACCGAAGGCGTGCGCGGCGAAGGCGGCATCCTGCGCAACAGCAACGGCGAGCGCTTCATGGAGCGCTACGCGCCGAGCGTGAAGGACCTCGCCCCGCGTGACATGGTCAGCCGAGCGATGACGATGGAAATCCGCGAAGGCCGCGGCGTCGGCGACCACAAGGACCACATCCTGCTCGACCTGACGCACCTGGGGCCGGAAGTGATCCACGAGAAGCTGCCGGGCATCGCCGAGTCGGCGCGCATCTTCGCCAACGTGGACGTTGAAAAGCAGCCGATCCCGGTGATCCCGACCGTGCACTACAACATGGGCGGCATCCCGACCAACTACCACGGCGAAGTCGTGCAGTTGAAGAACGGCAACCCGGACGAAGTCGTCCCGGGCCTGTACGCCATCGGCGAAGCGGCGTGCGTTTCGGTCCACGGCGCCAACCGCCTGGGTTCGAACTCGCTGCTCGACCTGGTCGTGTTCGGCCGCGCCGTCGCCAACCGTGCGGCGGAAACGGTCAAGCGCGACGGCAAGCAGGCGACGCTCGCCTCCGACGCCTGCGACCAGGCGCTCGCCCGTCTGGACAAGCTGCGCAACGCCAACGGCGGCACGCCGACGGCGGTCATCCGCGACAAGATGCAGCGCACGATGCAGGCCGACGCGGCGGTGTTCCGCACCGGCGACACGCTGCGCGACGGCGTGACGAAGATGCGCGAGATCCATGCGTCCTTCGCCGACGTGAAGGTGAGCGACCGTTCGCTGATCTGGAACTCGGACCTGATCGAGACCTACGAGCTGTCGAACCTGCTCGACCAGGCGCTGGTGACGATCGTTTCTGCGGAAAACCGTACCGAGTCGCGCGGCGCGCATGCCCGCGAGGACTTCCCGGATCGCGACGACGCCAACTGGCAGAAGCACACGCTGTGCTCGGTCAACGAGCGTGGCGAAACCAGCATCGACTACCGCCCGGTGCACATGTACACGTTGAGCGACGACGTGTCCGTGGTGCCGCCGAAGAAGCGCGTGTACTGACCGGAGCGAGACCGTGGCCGAATTTACCCTCCCGAAGAACTCGCAGATCCAGAAGGGCCGCCACTGGCCGGCGCAGGGCGCCAGGCAGGCGCGCACCTTCAAGGTCTACCGCTGGAATCCCGACGACGGCATGAACCCGCGCGTGGACACCTACGAGGTGGACATGGCGACGTGCGGTCCGATGGTTCTGGACGCGCTGATCAAGATCAAGAACGAGATCGATCCGACGCTGACGTTCCGCCGCTCCTGCCGCGAAGGCATCTGCGGTTCGTGCGCCATGAACATCGACGGCACGAACACGCTGGCCTGCACCAAGGCCATCGAGGACTGCAGCGCGGGCGAAGTGCCGATCTACCCGCTGCCGCACATGCCGGTGGTGAAGGACCTCGTGCCGGACCTGACGCACTTCTACGCGCAGTACGCGTCGATCCGTCCGTGGCTGCGCACGCAGAGCCCGTCGCCCTCCGACCGTGAGCGCCTGCAGTCGCCGGAAGACCGCAAGAAGCTCGACGGCCTGTACGAGTGCATCCTGTGCGCGTGCTGCTCGACCAGCTGCCCGAGCTACTGGTGGAACGGCGACCGCTACCTCGGTCCCGCGATCCTGCTGCAGGCCTATCGCTGGATCGTCGACTCGCGCGACGAAGACACCGGCGAGCGCCTGGACGACCTGGAAGACCCGTTCAAGCTGTACCGCTGCCACACCATCATGAACCTGCGCCCGCACCTGCCCGAAGGGACTGAACCCGGCGCGGGCCATCGGCGAGATCAAGAAGCTGATGCTGGCGCGCCGCGCCTGATCGCGGCCGCGGTGAAGTCGATACGGAAGAAGGCGCACGCAAGTGCGCCTTTTTTCCAGGGAGCGATGGGGGTGAAAGGATGGATGCAAAACTGATCTTCATGCCCGCGGTGGCGATGGTGGCGCTGACCTTCGTGGTGTGGTGGCGCATGTATGTGGTGCGCATCGGCCAGATGAAGCGCGAGCGCATCCACCCGCAGGCGGTCGCGACGTCGGCGCAGTCTTCGGCGCGTCTGACCGACAGCTGCGCCGCGGACAACTTCCGCAACCTGTTCGAACTGCCAGTGCTGTTCTACGTGGCGCTCGTGGTGGCTGCGATGACGGGGCAGGTGAATGCAACGACGATCGCACTCGCATGGGCGTTCGTCCTGCTGCGCATCGTGCACAGCGCGATCCACTGCACCTACAACAAGGTCATGCACCGGTTCTATGCGTACGTCGCCGGCGGCATGGCGCTGTGGCTGCTGTGGGGCGCGATCGCAGTGGGCTGGTGGCGCACGTGAGCGAGGAACTGGAGCGCGAACTCAGCCGCCTGCGCTGGCGCAGCCGACGCGGCATGAGGGAACTCGACCGCCTTTTCGAGCGATATCTCGACCGTGCGTGGCGGCAAGCTCCGGCATCGGAAAGGGCGGTTTTCCTACGCTTGCTGGAAATCGAGGACGATAAGCTCTGGCACTGGTTCATGGGACACGAAACGCCCGCCGATGCCGAACTCGCGCAGCTTGTCGACTCCATCCGCGCCTTGCCGCCTTGAGTGGCGGCCCTCGCGCTGGCTCACCTTGGCGCTGCTCGCGCTGGGTGTAATGGGGGCTCTGAGCGTCCTCGCCAGCGAGATGCCGCTCCTGTTCTCGATACCGCTGGCACTGCTTTCGACGGGGCGGGGTGGACACTTGGCGTCGCGCGAATCCTCGCGCCGGAATCGCACGATCGTGATCGCCGCCGATGGCCGGGCCATGCTGGACGGCGCGGAGGTCTCCGACTTGCGCGTGCACTGGCGCGGCCCATGGGCATTTGCCCGTTTTCGCGACGCAGGCGGGCGGCCGGGGAGGCTGGCCTGGTGGCCTGACACGTTGCCGGCGCGGGATCGCCGTGAACTGCGGCTGGCCATTCCGGTCATAGAGGCTGCGCATTCACGGCCTCCAATGGCATCCTAGCCCGCTATGTTCAAACCCATCCCAGTAGCCATCGGCCTGCGCTACCTGCGCGCCAAACGCCGAAACGGCTTCATCTCCTTCATTTCCCTGGCCTCCATCGCGGGCATCGCGCTCGGCGTTACGGCGCTGATCACCACGCTTGCGGTGATGAGCGGCTTCCAGCGCGAAATCCGCGACCGCATGTTGCAGATGGCCGCACACGCGACCGTCAGCGCCTACGGCGAACCGCTCACGGACTGGCAGACCGCCGTGAACCAGGCCATCGCCGACAAGCGCGTGGCGGGCGCGGCGCCGTACATCGAAAAGGAAGCGTTGCTGTCCGGCGCGCGCAACCAGCCGGCGATGGTCCGCGGCGTGGTGCCGGACCAGGAGGGCAAGGTGTCCGTCCTGGCTGACAAGATGGTGCAGGGCAAGCTCGACTCGCTCGCACCCGGCAGCTTTAACATCGTGCTCGGCAAAGAGCTGGCGCTGTGGCTCGGCGTCGGCATCGGCGACAGCGTGGTGATGACCACCACCGATTTCCGCAGCACGCCGCTGGGCGCGGTGCCGCAACTCAAGCGCTTCACCGTCAGCGGCATCTTCGAGGCCGGCTACAACGATTTCGACAAGGGCCTCGCGGTCGCCAACATGCATGACATGCAGCGCCTGCTGCGCATGGGCGAGGGCGTTACGGGCGTGCGCCTGCGCCTGCACGACATGGACCAGGCCTGGGACGTCGCGCGCGACCTTGCCGTCTCGCTGGGCGGCCCATTCCGCGTCAGCGACTGGACGAGCGAGAACGCCAACATGTTCCGCGCGCTGAAGATGGAAAAAACCATCATGGCGATCCTACTGTCGCTGATCATCGCCATGGGCGCGTTCAACCTGGTCAGCTCGCAGGTCATGCTCGTCACCGACAAGCAGGCCGACATCGCGATCCTCCGCACGCTCGGCCTCACGCCACGCGGTGTCATGCAGGTCTTCGTGGTGCAGGGCACGCTAATCGGCGTGATCGGCACGGTCATCGGCGTCATCGGCGGCATCGTGCTGACGCTCAACCTGGAACACATCCTCAAGGCCATCGAGGCCGTGCTCGGCGTGCAGTTGCTGCCGGAGGATGTCTACTACATCACCGGCTTGCCGACCGACCTGCAATCCAGCGACGTGATGATCATCGCCGCCGTCGCGCTCATCATGGCATTCCTCGCCACCATCTACCCAGCATGGCGCGCCGCGCGCACGGCCCCGGCGGAGGCGCTGCGCTATGAGTGATCCGATGCAGAAGAAGCACCAGGGCGAGGCGATCCGTGCCGAAGACCTCGCCATGACCTACGCCGAAGGCAAGCTGCGCACGCCGGTGTTCGAAGGGCTGGACCTCGCCGTGCAATCGGGCGAGACCGTCGCGATCCTCGGGGCCTCCGGCGCCGGCAAGAGCACGCTGCTGCATCTGCTCGGTGGTCTCGATACGCCGACCTCGGGCGAGGTCTTCGTCGCCGGTCAGAAAATGAGCTCGCTGTCCGATGCGGCGCGTGGCGCGTTGCGCAACCAGTCGCTCGGCTTCGTGTACCAGTTCCATCACCTGCTGCCGGAATTCACCGCGCTGGAAAACGTCATGCTGCCGGTGCTGCTCTCCGGCGCGCATGTGCCCGACGCGAACAAGCGCGCGAAGGCGCTGCTGGAATCGGTGGGCTTGGGGCATCGGCTGGACCACAAGCCCGGCGAACTGTCGGGCGGCGAGCGCCAGCGCGCGGCCGTCGCGCGCGCACTGGTAAATCGTCCGGCCTGCGTGCTCGGCGACGAACCGACCGGCAATCTCGACGAGAAGACCGCCGAGACCGTGTTCGAGCTGATGCTCGCGCTCAACCGGGAGCAGCACACTGCATTGGTGCTGGTGACCCACGATCGCCGCCTTGCCCGTCGCCTCGACCGCGTGCTCGAACTGCACGAAGGCAAACTGCGTCAACTGGCCCCGGACGAGGTCTAGTCCGTGGCGACAGCGGCAGGGACGCCGCCCTTCGGAATCGCTGCAGCGCTGAGCCTGTTGGCCGGCGTCTGTGCCTGCCTCTGGTCGCCGTGGCTGCTGCCGTGGTGGGTGTCGTTGATCCTGCTGATCGGCGCTGCGTTATGCGTGTGGCGGGGTGTCGCTTCGTCGCAATCGCGCGCGCTGCTCGCGGGCTGGTGGCTTGCGGGGCTGGCGTTGGCAGGCCTGCATGCGGCGCATGCCCTCGCACTACAGCTGCCTTCCGCGCCGGCACGTCACGACGCGGTGGTCACTGGCCGCATCCTCGATCTGCCCGAACACGAGCCTCGCCGATCGCGCTTCCTGTTCCGAGTCGATGACGGTGTCGCCGACGCGCGCCTGCGCGGCGGCGATCTCAGGCTCGCGTGGTACGAAGACGACCCTGCCAGACGAAGCACCTTGCGCGCGGGCCAGCAGTGGCGTTTCGACGTGCGATTGCGCGCGCCGCGCGGACTGCGCAATCCCGGCGGCGCGGACGCGGAGAAGTTCGCGATGGCGCAACGCATCGCCGCGATGGGTTACGTGCGCTCGCCGGAAACGGCAATACAGCTCGCCCCGGCGCACGGCATCGACGCGTGGCGCGACGCGATGTCCGAACGCATCGCGACCCATGTCGATCGACCATCCTCGCGCTTCATACGCGCGCTGGCGCTCGGTGATGTGCGAGGCCTCGACGACGCCGCCTGGACCGTCCTGCGTGCGAATGGCCTGACCCACCTCATCGCGATTTCAGGTTTCCACGTGGGCCTCGTCGCCGGCTTCTTCGCGCTGATCGTGCGGGGCCTCTGGTGGTCATGGCCGACCTTGTCGCGCCGCGTGCCAGCGCCCATCGCGGCCGCCGCGGGCAGCGTCGTCGGCGCCGCCCTGTACACCGCCGTCGCCGGCTTCGCGCTGCCGACGGTACGGACGGCGCTCATGATCGCCATCGTCGCCGGCCTGCGCGGGTTGCGGCGCCGGATGTCGGCCGGCGAATGCCTCGCGCTGGCCGCCTTTGCGATGCTGCTAATCGACCCGTTGGCCGCGCTTTCGGCGGGTTTCTGGCTGAGCTTCGCCGGCGTCGCGTGGCTGTTGTGGTGCCTGCCAGAAAGCGGCAGGAATGCGGTGCACGATTTCCTCTCCGCGCAGGGCGTGGCGTCGGTCGGTCTGCTGCCGATCGCGGCGATCCTCTTCGGGCAGGCGTCGCTGGCCGGCCCGCTGGCGAACCTCGTCGCGGTGCCATGGTGGAGCCTCGCCGTCGTCCCGCTGGCATTGCTGGGGCTTGGGCTGGAATCGGTGCACGCGGGAGCAGGCGAGTGGGCGTGGCAGCTCGCCGCGTGGTGCTTCGATCTCAGCTGGCCGCTCTTCGAGTGGCTGGCGGCAAGCCCGCTGTCGTTCTGGTGGTTGCCGGAGGCTGCCTGGTTCGCTTTGCCGCTCGCGCTGATCGGCGCGTTCTGGCTGCTTCTGCCACGCGGCACGCCCGGCAAGGCGCTGGCGGCGCTGCTCTGGTTGCCGCTTCTGTGGCCAGACCGGCGCGTACCCGTGGCCGGCGAAGCCGAACTGGTCGTCATCGACGTGGGACAGGGGCAGTCGGTGCTGGTGCGAACCGCGCACCACGCATTGCTGGTCGACATGGGCCCCGCCGTGCAGGATGGCTTCGATGCCGGCGAGCGTGCGGTGATCCCGGTGCTTCATGCACTCGGGGTGCCCCGGCTGGACGGCGCCGTGGTCAGTCATGGCGACAACGACCACGTGGGCGGTTGGCCGGCCGTGGCGGCGCAATATCCCGTGCCCATGCTGTTTGCGCCCGATGGAGTTCGCCTACCGGGGAGCCGGCCTTGCCTTGCAGGCCGCGGCTGGACATGGGACGGCGTCCGGTTCCGCTTCCTGCACCCGCCGGTCGATTTCCCGTACCTGGGTAACGAGTCCAGCTGCGTGCTGCGGATCGAGGCGGCGGGGCGTTCGGCGCTGATCGCCGGCGACATCGGCGGGGTCATCGAGCGCCGCCTCGCGCGCGAGCAGCCCGCGAGCGTGCGCGCCGACGTCGTGCTGGTCGCCCATCACGGCAGCGGCGGGTCGTCCGATCCAGCCTTCGTCGCTGCGACGGGCGCCTCGGAGGCGCTGGTCTCATCGGGTCACGGTAACCGGTTCGGCCATCCGAGGCCGTTCGTGGTTGGGCGCTGGCGCCATGCCGGGGCCGCCGTCCACGACACCGCGATGGAAGGAGCGCTGCGCGTCCGGCTGGAACGTGGCGGAATCAAAGTGGAAGCGCGACGAGAGGCACATCCGCGCCTGTGGGACGCGGCGCGGCGCGGGGACTCGCGTTCGGCTGGGCTATCCTATCGGGAAGATCGAGACGGCCGAGGGCCGGAGGGGTAGTTCGCGTGCTGGAACTGGTCAAGGCCGGCGGTTGGCCGATGATTCCGCTGTTGTTGCTGTCGGTGCTGGCCCTGACGCTGATCGTCGAGCGCGCCTGGACGCTGCGCCGCAGCGCCGTCCTTCCGCCGAACCTGGGCAAGGAAGTCCGCACCTGGGCGGGCAGCGGCAAGCTGGACCCGGCCCATATCGAATCCCTGCGCCGCACCTCGCCGCTGGGCGAGCTGCTGGCCGCCGCGCTCGACGTGCGCCTGCGTCCGCGCGACCAGATCCGCGAGCGCATCGAGGACGTCGGTCGCCACCTCGTCCACAAGATGGAGCGGTACCTGAACACGTTGGGCACCATCGCCGCCGCCGGCCCGCTCCTGGGCCTGTTCGGCACGGTGGTCGGCATGATCCAGATGTTCCTGGGCATCCTCGATCACGGCATCGGCGACGTGAACCAGCTTGCCGGCGGCATCGGCAAGGCGCTGGTGTGCACGGCTACCGGCATGATCGTCGCGATCCCGGCTCTGGCCGCCCACCGCTGGTTCCGCGGTCGCATCTCCGAATACATCGTCGCGATGGAACACGAGGCCATCGCGCTGATGGACACGCTCGACAGCCGCCCGGCGACCGCCGTGCGCGCGCCGCAGGCCGCTTGAGGCACGCCGCACGATGCGTATCCGCGACCACCGCGCCGACGATGAGCCGCACATCGACCTGGTGCCGCTCATCGACGTGATCCTGGTGCTGATCATCTTCTTCGTGGTCACCGCCACGTTCGATGCGCGCTCGGTGCTCAAGCTCGAGCTGCCGCGCGCCACCGGCGAGGCCGCTACCGATCCGGCCAAGGCGCTGATCGTGCTGGTGAACGCCGATGGCCGTTACTTCGTCGACGACCGCGAAGTGCTGCGCAGCGACGTCGAATCGCTCAAGAGCACCATCGCCGAAGTGGCGGGCAACGATCGCGACCGCCCGGTGATGCTGCGCGCCGACGCGCGCACGCCGTACCAGGCCGTCGTCACCGTGTACGACGCGCTCGGCCAGCTCGGTTTCCGCAAGGTCATGAACGCGACCGCGCCGCAGACGCATGAGGCGGCGGCAGAGGCGAAGAAGTGAGTCGCGAGGTCTCCGCCGGGAAAATCTACCGACGGTTGCTGCATTTCGTCGCGCCGTATCGCGGCGTGCTCGTCGTGGCGCTGGTCGGCATGCTGATCGAAGCCGGCGCGGCGGGCGCGTTCGCCAAGCTGATGAACCCGATGGTCGACGAGACCTTCGTCACCCGCAATCCGAACGTCAGCCTCGTGCTGCCGCTGGCGATCATCGGCATCTTCGTCGCGCGTGGCATCGCGGGCTATCTCACCGACACGTTCATGGCGCGCGCCGGCCGCAGCATCGCGCGTGACCTGCGCGTGCAGGTGCTGGGCAAGTACCTGCGCCTGCCGGGCCTGCGTTTCGACACCGAGCCGGTGTCCTCGATGCTCACGCGCCTGGGCTCGGACAGTGACCAGGTCGCGCAGGCCGCCATCGACGCGGCCAAGGTGATGCTGCAGCAGTCGCTGCAGGTGCTGGTGATGCTCGGCGTGATGCTTTACACCAGCTGGCGCGTGACGCTCGCGGTGTTGCTGCTCGGTCCGCTGCTGGCATGGACGATGGACAAGGTCGGCCGTCGTTACCGCCGCATCGGCCATCGCATCCAGGAGAGCGGGGCGCAGTTGCTGCAGTCCGCCGACCAGGCGCTGTCGAACCATCAGGAAGTGAAGGTCTACGGCGCGCAGGCGACCGAACTTTCGCGCTACACCGGCCAGGCGAACCACCACCTGCGACTGAGCCTTAAGGTCGAATCCACGCGCAGCATTTCGTCGGCGATGGTCCAGCTGATGGGCGCGATCGGCCTGGCGATGCTGTTGTTCTTCGCCGGGCGCGAAGCCATGCAGGGCCGCCTGACCGCCGGCGAATTCGTCAGCCTCATGGTGGCGATGCTCGCCGTGATTCCCGCGCTGAAGCAGCTCACCAACGTGCAGGGCATGCTGCAGCGGGGCGTCGCCTCGGCCGAGCGCCTGTTCGACGTCATCGACACGCCGGACGAAGTCGACAGCGGTACGCAACCGCTCGATCGCGCGCAGGGCCTGCTCGAATTCCGCCACGTCACCGCGCGCTATCCCGGCCAGGCCGAGCCCGCGCTGTCCGACATCACCTTCGAGGCGCGCCCCGGCACGGTGACCGCGATCGTCGGCCGTTCCGGCAGCGGCAAGTCGACGCTCATCAAGCTGATCCCGCGCTTCTACGACATCGAATCCGGGCAGATCCTGCTCGACGGCCATCCGCTGCAGGACTACCGACTTGCGGACCTGCGACGCCAGGTCGCACTCGTCGGCCAGCAGGTGATGCTCTTCGACGGCACGGTCGCGGCGAACGTCGCGTTCGGCGAAATGCAGTCGGCCGATCCGGAAGCGCTCGAACGCGCCGTGCGCGGCGCCAATGCGATGGAGTTCGTCGAACGCCTGCCGGAAGGCCTGCAGACCGACATCGGCGCCAAGGGTGGCAAGTTGTCCGGCGGGCAGCGGCAGCGGCTGGCGATCGCGCGCGCGATGCTGAAGGACGCGCCGATCCTGATCCTCGACGAAGCCACCGCCGCGCTCGACACCGAATCCGAACGCCTCGTGCAGGGCGCGCTGGACACGCTGATGCCCAACCGCACCACGCTGGTCATTGCGCATCGCCTGTCGACGATCGAACACGCCGACCAGGTGCTGGTGCTCGACCAGGGCCGCATCGTCGAGCGTGGCACGCATGCCGAGCTGCTCGCCATGGGCGGGCTCTACGCGCACCTGCACCGCATGCAGTTCCGCGAGGCCGAATGAGGCAGGGCCCGGTGGTGAAGACGAACCCGGCGAAGGCTCGCTGCACGAAGATGCATTCGACCGACGGCTCGATGGGGAAGGCAAGGTGAGCAAGGGCCCGGTGAATCCCCCCGCATACTGGTACGGCGACCTGCCGGTCCCACTCGGCGCGCGCCTGTTGTCCGGTGTGTACGGCGCCGTTTCGGGTTTGCGCCGCCGCGCGTATCGCAAGGGCTGGCTCAAGCGCGGGCATCCCGGCGTGCCGGTACTAGTTGTCGGCAATCTGACCGCCGGTGGCGCGGGCAAGACGCCGCTGACGATCGCGCTGGTCGAGCGCCTGCGCGCCGAAGGCTGGAATCCCGGCGTGGCGAGCCGCGGCTACGGTCGCGACGAGGCCGGCACCGCGCGCTGGGTCGATTCCAAGAGCGACGCCGCGCTGTCCGGCGACGAACCGGTGCTGATCGCGCAGCGCACCGGCGCGCCCGTGCGCGTCGACAAGGATCGTGCGGCCGCGGCGAAGGCGCTGGTGCAGGCCGGTTGCGACCTGGTGATCTGCGACGACGGCCTGCAGCATTACCGCCTCGCGCGCGATATCGAGATCGAAGTGGTCGACGGCCGTCGTCGCTACGGCAACGGCCGCTTGCTCCCCGCCGGCCCGATGCGCGAGCTGCCCGATCGCGCGCAGTCCTGCGATTTTCGCGTCGTGAACGTCGGTACCGGCGGTTGCGATACGGGGTTCGGCGAGTGGTCGATGCGCCTGGTCGCCGACATGGCCGATCCCATGCTCGGCGGCCGCCCGCGCAAGGTCGGCTCGTTCTCGGGCCAGCGCGTGCATGCGGTCGCCGGCATCGGCGATCCGGAGCGCTTCTTCTCGACGCTGCGCGAGTTCGGCATTGCCGTCGTGCCGCACGCGTTTTCCGACCATCACCAGTACCAGGCCAGCGATTTCGAGTTCGGGAGCCGTGAACTGCCCGTGCTGATGACCGAGAAGGACGCGGTGAAGTGCGCCGCGTTCGCCGACGAGCGCTTCTACTCCGTGCCGGTGCGCGCGGAACTGCCGGAAGCGTTCTGGGTGAGCCTGCTGGACCGCATCTCGGCGAAGGCGCGCGAGTATCGCGAAGGCCGCGCATCAGGAGCGAAGACCGCATGAATGCCACTGCGCGCGATTTCGTCGTCGCCATTCCCGCGCGTTACGCCGCCAGCCGCCTGCCGGGCAAGCCGCTGCGCCTGCTCGCCGGCGAACCGCTCGTGCTGCACGTCGCGCGACGCGCGCTGACCGCCGGCGCGCGCGAGGTCTGGATCGCGACCGACGACGACCGCATCGCCACCGCCCTGGAAGGCGCCGGCGTGCGCGTGGCGATGACGTCGGCGGACCACGCCTCCGGCACCGATCGCCTGGCCGAATGCGCCCGCATCGCGGGCTGGAGCGACGACACCATCGTGGTGAACCTGCAGGGCGACGAGCCTTTCGCGCCGGCGGCGGGCATCCGCGCCGTGGCCGAGCTCATGCGCGTCGGCGACACGGAAATGGCGACGCTGGCCGCACCGGTCGCCGACGTCGAAACCCTGTTCGATCCGAACGCGGTGAAGCTCGTGCGCGCCGACGACGGCCGCGCGCTGTACTTCAGCCGCGCGCCCATCCCGTGGCCACGCGATGCGTTCGCCCGCGACCGCAGCCGCATGCCGGAAGGCGGCCCCTGGCTGCGCCACATCGGCATCTACGGCTACCGTGCCGGTTTCCTCCAGCGCTTCGCAGCGTTGCCGCCTGGCCGCCTGGAGCAGATCGAATCGCTGGAACAACTGCGCGTGCTCGAGGCCGGCTATCGCATCGCCGTCGGGGTGACGCCGGAGCCGTTCCCCCCGGGCGTCGACACGCCGGAAGACCTTGCCCGCGCCGAAGCCTGGATCGCCAGCGGCCATGACTGAGCCCGTCCGCCTGCTCGTCGTGTGCCTTGGCAACATCTGCCGTTCGCCCGTGGCGGAAGGCGTGCTGCGCGCGCGTATCGCCGGCTCGACGCTCGCCGGGCGCGTGGAACTCGATTCGGCCGGCACGGGCGACTGGCATGTCGGCGAGCCGCCGGATCTACGGGCGATCGCCAACGCCGCCAGCCACGGCGTCGACATCGCCGGCCTGCGTGCTCGGCAGCTGTCGGCGTCGGACTATCGCCGGTTCGACTGGCTGCTCTGTGCCGATCGCGCCAACCTGCGCGACGTCCGCGCCCGCGCGCCGGCCGATGCGCACGCGCGCATCGCGCTGCTGCTGGAGTGGGCCGGTGTGGAGGACGAAGGCGAGATCCCGGACCCATACACGGGCGGGGCATCGCAGTTCGAGCACGTCTACCAGCTGCTCGATCGCGCTGCCGATGGCGCGATCGCGAGGCTGCGCCGCGAATACCCGTCGCGCCTGGGCTGAACGGCCGTCCGGATCTGTCCGCAGGGCAGGCCGCGCACGGTCTGTCGCCTTGCCCTGACGCATAATCGGCCCCATCCCTGAGCCGATGTTCATGACTGCAATTCCCGCCATCGTCCCGTCCTGCGCCTCGACCTCGTGTCGTGTCGCGCGCGCCTGCGACGCGCCTTCCGGGCCCGGGCGTAGATGAGCCTCGCCGCCGCACCGGCCTTCGACGGAAAGGCCTTCGTCAAGCACCTGAGCACCGCGCCCGGCGTCTACCGGATGATCGCGGCGGACGATGCCGTGCTGTATGTCGGCAAGGCCGGCGCGCTGAAGAACCGCGTCTCCAGCTACTTCAACGCCACGCCGAAGTCGGCCCGCATCATGGCGATGCTGGCGCAGACCGCGCGCATGGAAGTCACGGTGACGCGCACCGAGGCCGAGGCGCTGATCCTCGAAAACCAGCTCATCAAGTCGCTGAAGCCGCGCTACAACGTGCTGCTGCGCGACGACAAGAGCTACCCGTACGTGCTGATGACGCAGGAAGCCTGGCCGCGTATCGCCATGCATCGCGGGCCGCGCTCGATCCCCGGGCGTTACTTCGGTCCGTATGCGAGCGTCGGCGCCGTGCGCGACACGCTCAACCTCATGCACAAGCTGTTCAAGCTGCGCAGCTGCGAGGACAGCGTGTTCCGCAACCGTTCGCGGCCGTGCCTGCAACACCAGATCGGGCGCTGCAGCGCGCCGTGCGTCGGCCTGGTGCCTGCGCGCGATTACGCCGAAAGCGTGCGGCGTTCGGGCCTGTTCCTGGAAGGCCGCAGCGACGAGCTCAGCGAGGAACTGGCCAAGTCGATGGAAGCCGCGAGCGTGCGGCTCGATTTCGAGGAAGCCGCGCGCCTGCGGGACCTGTTGCAGTCGATCCGCAGCCTGCAGGCGCGACAGTACGTCGATGGCCGCGCTGCCGACCTCGACGTACTGGCGATCGCGATGCACGGCGTCACCGCGTGCGTGCTGCTGCTGGCGTTTCGCGACGGCCGCAACCTCGGCACGCGCGCGTTCTTCCCGAAGACCAACGGCAGCGAGAACGCTGAAGAAGTGCTCGCCGCGTTCGTATCGCAGTACTACGGCGAACAGACGCCACCACGCGAAATCGTGCTCGATCGCGACATTCCCGACCGCGACCTGATCGAACATGCGCTGTCGAGCACGTCGGATCGCCGCGTGCAGATCAAGTGCAACGTGCGCGCCGAACGCGCTGGCTACGTCGACCTGGCGCGTCGCAATGCGGAACTCGCACTCGCCGCCGAACGCACCAGCCACGCCGCGCAGCACACGCGTGCGGAAGGCTTGCGCGAACTGCTCGGACTGGAGGCGTTGCCATCGCGCATCGAGTGTTTCGACATCAGCCACACGATGGGCGAGGCGACCGTCGCCTCGTGCGTGGTGTTCGACGCGCAGGGGCCGGTACGCGGGCAATACCGTCGCTTCAACATCTCCGGCATCGAGCCGGGCGACGATTACGCCGCGATGCACCAGGCGATCGAGCGCCGCTTCCGCCGCGCGATGGAGGAGGGCGGCGTGACGCCCGACATCCTGCTGATCGACGGCGGCGCGGGGCAGGTCGCGCAGGCGAGGGCGGTGCTGGATGACCTCGGTGTCGAAGGCGTCGCGCTGGTCGGCGTGGCGAAAGGACCCGAGCGCCGGCCCGGCGAAGAGGAGCTGCTGCTCCCCGACGGACGGACGGTGCGCCCGGGCGCCGAGTCCCCGGCCCTCCAGCTGGTGCAGCAGGTTCGCGACGAAGCGCACCGTTTCGCCATCACCGGCCACCGGGGGCGCCGCCAGAAGGCGCGCAACACGAGCCGCCTGGAAGACATCGCCGGCATCGGCCCGCGCCGTCGCGCTAATCTGTTGCGGCATTTCGGCGGACTGGGCGGGCTGAAGGCAGCGGGCATCGAGGAGATCGCACGCGTGGACGGCATCAACGACGCGCTGGCCGAGCGCATCTATGCGACCCTGCACGGGCTGGACGTGCCCGACAAACCCGTCGAACGACCGCCCACCCCATCGGACACGACCGAAACGACCGGCGACGCGCGGAGCGAAGGATGAAGTTGACCGTACCCACCATGCTGACCCTGCTGCGGATCATGCTGATCCCGGTGCTGGTGCTGGTCTTCTACCTGCCCTACAAGTGGACGAATTTCGCGGCCGCTTTCATCTTCGCGTTCGCGTCGATCACCGACTGGCTCGATGGCTGGATCGCGCGGCGTTACAACCAGTTCTCGGCGTTCGGCGCGTTCCTCGATCCGGTGGCCGACAAGCTCATGGTCGCCATCGCATTGCTGCTCACCGTGCAGAAGCATCCGACCGTGTGGATGGCGCTGTGGGCGGCGGTGATCATCGGTCGCGAGATCGCCGTCTCCGCGCTGCGCGAGTGGATGGCCGAACTTGGCCAACGTGCGACGGTGAAGGTCGCGACGATCGGCAAGATCAAGACGATCGTGCAGATGGTGGCGCTGGTGTGCCTGCTTTATCAGGAGCCGTTCTACGGCCTGAATATTTTCGTGATCGGCGAATGGCTGCTCGCGGCGGCTGCATTGCTGACGCTGTGGTCGGGTCTTGCGTACCTTCGTGCAGCGTGGCCGGTGTTGCGCGAAGACGCGCGTTCATAGAGAATATGCGCATCGCGAACGCAGACGCGTTCGACGATTCGACCGGGAGTTGGCAGCCAGGTCGGTGGTTCGGGAAGTCCGCTGACGGGATTTCCCACGGAGTGAAAAAGGTGTTGACACTTTTCATTCCATGCCTAAAATGTCGGTTCCTCAGCGGGAATAGCTCAGTTGGTAGAGCACGACCTTGCCAAGGTCGGGGTCGCGAGTTCGAGTCTCGTTTCCCGCTCCAGTTTCTGACAAGGCCCCGTTCTCGGGGCCTTGTTGTTTCAGGTCCCCGTGCGTGAACGGGCTTGGAATATGAAAGAATCCCGGATCCGATCCAGGTTCCACGGATTCCAGTCACCGGCCTGGTGGCAGAGTGGTTATGCAGCGGACTGCAAATCCGCGTACGCCGGTTCAATTCCGACCCAGGCCTCCAGAAAGAACGAAAGCCCGACCGAAAGGTCGGGCTTTTTCTTTGGCGCCTCGATCGCCAGCGTTCGGCGCGCGCGCCACCCTCGCGTAAGCTACGCACGCGCTCCAGCCCGGATGGCGGAACAGGTAGACGCAGCAGACTTAAAATCTGCCGGCCTCGCGGCCGTCCCGGTTCGATCCCGGGTCCGGGCACCAACCTCCGTATCAGGATTTTCCGACCTTAATCGGACTATTCCCATGGCTTGGGTCTGAGCCGCTACCTACCATTCCTCGCATCGCAGACGGCCCGCCGCCTGCGGGTCGCACCGCCGGAAGTTCCGGATGGTTTCCCTCTGACGATCCGGCGCTCCTGACCAGGCGTGCCGAGCATGCGCTGCAATGCTCACACTCCTTCGCACCCGGCGCCGTCGCGCCGAACTCGAATCCGCTGCCCGCTACCTCGGCCCGATACGCCGGCAGATCCGCACGACACCGCTCACTCCGCCGCCGTCCCCGTGGCGCGTTTCCGGCGTGTTCGCGGTGCCGCAACTGGAAGCGATTGGATTCGATCGCGAGAGCGAACTGCTGCTGGTCGTGTCGCGCGACAGCCTCGGCGTCATCGACTGCGCCAGTGGCGAGAAGATCGCGCGGAAGGGCGGTACGCAGCGCGACAGCCGCCCGCAACACCTGCTCCAGGCGAAGGGCATCGGCCCGCTCGAGCATGTCGAGGTCGCCATCGCCGGGCGCAAGGGCGGGGGGCTGCCGCGTGCGACGGAGGACGGCTGGTCGCTTGAACTTGTCACGCTCGAATGGCCTACGCAGGACGTGCTGCTGGTGCCGCCGGGTAGCGCGCTGTTCGTGTGCCATGAGGACGACGAGGCGCGCTTTACCCGCATCGAAAGCGATCCGGAAATCCACGCATGCGGCTTTTCCTTCTCCGGACGCAGCCTGGTGATCGCGGCCGGCGACGATCTGACGATCTATCACCGCGACTGACGCGGCGCCCGGCGCTGGAAAACGCGCGGTGGCCACCCCGTACAATGCGCTCAAGCATCGCGGGATGACGCGCAAGAGGGCTGGGGATGTCGGATTCGGTCGAGATTCGTATTGCGGTCCTCGGTCTGGGATACGTCGGCCTGCCGCTGGCGGTGGCATTCGGCCAGCGTCACGAGACGATCGGCTACGACATCGACGATGCCCGCGTCGCCAGGCTTCAAACCGGGCAGGACGATAACGGCGAGGCGGACGTGCATGAAATCGCGGCCGCTTCGCGGCTCCGCTTCGTCGCGAATGCCGCTGAACTGCGCACCTGCAATGTCTTCGTCGTGACGGTCCCCACGCCTGTCGACGAACACAAGCGGCCGGATTTCCGTCCGCTCGTTGAAGCCAGTCGCACGATCGGCGGTGCACTGAAGAAAGGCGACACGGTGATCTACGAGTCGACGGTGTATCCGGGGGCGACGGAAGAGATCTGCGTTCCGGAGCTGGAGCGCGTTTCGGGACTGACGTTCAATCAGGATTTCTTCGTGGGCTACAGCCCCGAGCGGATCAATCCGGGTGACAAGCAGCGCAGGCTGGTCGACATCCCGAAGGTGACATCGGGTTCCACGCCGGAAACGGCGGAGTTCGTCGACGCGCTGTATCGCGGCATCATCAAGGCCGGGACGCACAAGGCGTCTAGTATTCGCGTCGCGGAAGCGTCGAAGGTCATCGAGAACACGCAGCGCGACGCGAACATCGCGCTGGTGAACGAGTTCGCGCTGATCTTCCAGCGTCTGGGCATCGATACGACCGAAGTGCTGGAAGCGGCGGGAACAAAGTGGAATTTTCTGCCGTTCCGGCCGGGTCTGGTAGGCGGGCACTGCATCGGCGTCGATCCGTACTACCTGATCCAGAAAGCGCAGGCGGCCGGGTATTACCCCGACATCCTGCTGGCCTGCCGGCGCATCAACGATGCGATGGGCGAGCACGTCGCGACCGACGTGGTGAAGCTGATGATCCAGCGCGACATCGCCGTCGCCGGATCGCGCATCCTGATCCTGGGGCTGACGTTCAAGGAAAACTGCGCGGACCTGCGCAACACACGCGTGGTGGAGCTGGCGCAGAAGTTCGGCGAGTACCGGGCGAAGGTGGACATCCACGATCCGTGGGCGCAGGCCGACGAGGCGCGTGAAGCGTATGGGATCGAACTGGTTGCACAGCCACCGTTCGGCGCCTACGACGCGGTCGTCCTGGCCGTCGCACACGACCAGTTCCGGGAACTCGGGGCGAAGGGCGCTCGCGCTTTCGGCAAGCCGCATGCGCTGCTCTACGACATCAAGAGCCTGTATCCGCGCGACGAGGTCGACGCGCGTCTGTAACGCGCCTCAGTCGAGAAGTTCCAGCACGCGCTCCGGCGGTCGGCCGATGACGGCGCGCCCGTCGTGCACGAAGATCGGGCGTTCGATCAGGCGCGGATGCGCGCTCATCGCGTCGATCAATGCGGGCTCGCTCAACGACTCGTCCGCCAGTCCAAGCGCGCGATATTCGTCTTCGCCGGTGCGAAGCAACTCACGCGCGCGAATGCCCAGTGTGTCGAGCAGCACACGCAGCTCGGCCGGGGAGGGCGGGACGTCCAGATATGCCACGATGTCGGGCTCGATCCCGCGTTCACGCAGCAGTTCGAGCGCGCCGCGCGATTTCGTGCAACGCGGGTTGTGATACAGCTTCGTTCCGTTCATCTGACCTCCGGAGCTCGCCGGGACGGAAAAGCAAAAGGCCGGCTTTCGCCGGCCTTTGCCTGAAACTGGTGGGCGGTACAAGTTTCGAACTTGTGACCCCTGCCGTGTGAAGGTAGCGCAAGCCGTGATCGCTCGGGCGGTCGCCGTGATGATACGACAACTCAGCGGAAGTTGCTGTGGGCAAGGCGTCACATCAATGCGAGGCCTCGCAAGCTGCTCGGACGGCGTCAACGCCTGGCTTTCCCATTCTCCGGATGCGCTGCCCGCATTCGAGTCGGTCTGAGATGGGTGGTTCTAATCGGACGGGCGCAGGGTCCCCTCACGCACGAGCGCGCGCCGGGTTATGGGGGCACTCAAAGTAGCCGGGAGACCAACACTCGCGGGAACGCGGATGGCCGCAAGTGCAAACGCTCTTCGTTCGCGTGAGGGTGAGTCGGACCTTAGCGTAGGCAGGCGGAGACCCCTATGAACGGCAAGGCACCTCAGGCTGACATTACCCGGTACGCAGTTGTCCGTGCGCCACGGCAAATCCCACCTGATCTCGACTCGACGCGGACAGTTCGCAGGTCAGGCGCGGCGAGCAAGTTCTGGGGCGTGCTGATCGCTTTTGAGAAAAGTCCGAATTACGCAACCCTTCTCTCCGCTAGCAAGAAGCGAATAGGTGAGGACGTATCTAAGGCGATGAAGTTGCTTGCCACGGAGCTTGGCGGTGCCAGAAGTTCACTAGATAAGTTCAGGGGACTCTTGGATGCAGGTAATCTCGATGACGCTCGCGCCCTCGCGATCTCATGGGGAAAGCTGATCAATGGCAGTGGGGGAAATGCCGATGACGTCGCCATAGAGGCCTGGGATCGGCTGGCGGCGCTAGCAGTGATCTCGGCTTCTCAGCCGGCGCCAAGCGGGACGTCGGTTGAGGATCTGGTTGCGACGCTGAAGATGGTGCACATCACGGGATACTTCGAGGGGCGGGAAGGATCGCCAGATCGGCTCTCTATCGATCCGATTGTTGCTGCGCCGCCCGAGCTGATGTTGGCGCTAAAGCTCGCCCGAGAACAGCTTGTTAGCAAAGCTGTCGATAAGCGTAAGGAGCTTCGCGAGAAAGCCATCGCGGCTAGTCGGAGTACGTTGTCGGAACTACTTTCCATAGTAACTGCTCGCGAGTACATCCATCGGGCCATTTCTGGAGGCATGCTGACCTGTGTTCCGCCGCCGCCGCCGAAGCACGGCGGGGAGTCCAATGGCGAGATCCTCGACGTTGCACCCACAGTCCCGGTGCTGCTTGCTCCGTACTATGCTGCGAAAGCGCCGGCGGAGGTCGTGGCTCTCCTCAAGGATATCTACGACATCAACGACGTTGGCCAAGTTGATGTCAAGGAGCTTCTGGCCAAAGTGGATGCGCATGCGCAGCGCGCATCAGATCGCTTGTCAGCGTCAAGAAGTGCTAATGAGTACTTATGGGCAATGAGACGGGTCGTGGCGTCTGCCGAGAAGTTGCTAGAGCCATCAAAGGAAGCATTCCAAGAGGTTCTAGATCTACTCGCGAACGATGTAGGAATAAACACACGCAGTGCGCAGAGTCCTGGTGATATTGTCCCGGTCCCGCCGCGTAAGATGCACCTGGCCGGGTTTGGCGATCTTAAGGTCGTAAGGCAGCAGCTCGAAAAGTATCAGCTAGGTGAGCTCGCCCACGTAGAGAATGTGATGGCGGGTGAGGAGCGGGAACGTACGCATTCTCTCAGCGAGAAGACAGAGCAGCAGTTCTCGTTTGAAGCGGAGGAGGCTACTTCTTCAGAGAAGGATCTGCAATCAACTGAGAGACTCGAGTTATCCCAGGAAGTAAGCAACATCACGGAAGAGAAGCGACAAAGTGACGCGGGCGTCAAGGTTACTGCGTCGTATGGCGCCGTATCGCTAGAGGCGCATGCAAATCGTGAAAGCACTGAGAGCGCCGAGAGCGCCGAATCTAGCGCGCGCCGCGCTATGAAGGAGACGATCTCGCGCGCAGTAGAGCGTGTCCAGAAGCGCTCAAAGACTTCCAGGGCTACTACGATCACTTTCGAGGCAGCCGAGGTAAATCGACACAGCTTCAAAGGTGGCTCGGAGAAGGCAACAGTTGGCCTCTATCGTTGGGTTGAGAAGCGGTACGTGTGTCAGGTGCTGAGTTGCGGTGGGAGAATGATGCTGGAGTTCATGATTCCAGAGCCAGCCGCGTACTTTTCCTTTAGCCAAGAACGTAGCCCAAGAACCGATGGGCAAGTAAGTGCGCCTGAGGAGCCAACCTTTTCGGCGGCCCAGCTTGACGAGTACAACTACCAAGCGATTGCTTCTCGGTATGGTGCGCTGGTTTCGTCGCCGCCGCCCGTTCTGCGGTATGGCCGAACTCTCGCGCGCGTTAGTGGAGCGAATGCAGAGTCAACTATTGAAGTCGACGCTGATTACGAGCTCGCATCCGCATACCTGACTTGGGCATTTCTGCACACCGGGAACGCGAACCGCGCTTTGTACGCGTTCATTGGCGGCAACATTTGGGTGAAGACAGTAAGTACTGAATGGCAGTCGTACCAGCACTTCAATCCGGCCCTGCGCGGCGAGATTGCATTGACTACGATGGTGAACGCGATCTCGAACTACGTCGTAAGTGGGAAGCTAGTTCTCCGTCGAGCACAAGAAGCGTATGAGAAGTGGCAGCTTTTGACCTACAACGCGATTATTGATGCTTATCGAGTTGCGAAGGGGGATTACGACCGGCAGCGAACAAGCATCTTGGCTTCTGCCCAGAAGCAGAAGCTACGTACGGACATTGAGTACCGAACGATTGAGCGCCAGGAGCTGCGGCGAGCTGCGCTTGAACTCCTAACCGAACAGCATTTCGGGGGCTTTCAGGGAATCGAGGATTTGGATGGCATCCCGAAGATTAACTTTGGCAACGTTGCGGCCGAAGCGCCCTACGTTCAGTTCTTCGAACAAGCTTTCGAATGGAACGAGATTGTTTACGTCTTCTACCCATACTTTTGGGGTAGAAGTAAAACCTGGGAGCAGAAGCTTTCTGCAACCGACATTGACCAAGTGTTCTCGAGATTTCTGACGGCGGGGTATGCCCGATTGGTTGTTCCAGTCCGTCCACGTTTTGAGAGCCACGTTGCCTACTACGCCGAAACCGGCGCGATATGGAGTGGCGAAAGCGCGCCGTTGCCCGAAGATCCCCACTATCTAGCAGTTGTCAATGAAATTCGCGAGATTGACGCAGCCATGAATGGTGGAAGTACGGAAGGTTTGCCCAGCGGTGAGCCTTGGCAAGTTACCGTTCCTACGCCGCTAGTATGCCTTGAAGCCGACGGCGTGAAGCTCCCAGAATGGGATGTGAAACTGGTTGAGATTCCCTTCTCTCCGTCCGAGGAGACCTGCAATGGCGTGCCCTACAACTTGGCCCAGTGGCCAAACGAGGATGCGGTTGTGGCTGCTCTCAAGGCGTTTGGATACGGCGTCGGTACGCCGGCAAAAAGTTGGATTAACAGCCAGGCGGGACGTCGCGTGCTCAAGACCTTCCAGAAGCGCGCTAATGAGCTTGGCGTTGCGTCTGCAATTGGAGCGCCACTCTGGGTTGACGGAAAGCTGGGCCCCTGTACATATCGCGCGCTTTCGGTGATGGAGGAACGTCGCGCCGCAGGTGAATGGCCGGGGCCGAACTAAATGCCAGCCATCAAGTCGCCGCAGGATGTTCACTATCTCGCTTTTCAGGGTGGGGGAGGATTGGGTTTTGCCTATCTGGGGGCGATCGAGGCATTTCAAGCGCTCAACGTTCTACCAGTAGTTCCTGGGGCATGCGGACAGTTGCGCGGTGTCAGCGGGACCTCAGCGGGCGCAATTACAGCTCTGCTCGTTTCATTGGGTTGCACCTATGCCGATCTGGAAAGCATTTTCTCCTCAAGATCAGAGTTCGAAGCGTTCTTTGATGACCCATGGCCTGGCAAGTGCCGCGGATTGGAGCCCGACAATCTTTATGATGCCCGGGTTCGATCCCCCGGTATTGATCGTGAATCCAGATCTGTCATTGAATCGGTTCAGGAGGTGATCAGTTGGATCAAGGACCTTGTCGGTACTGGCCCGACTCTTGCCGCCGCTTTGCCCGCGATTCAAGTGCTCGGGCCGATCACTGCAATGATGTTGGCTCTCTCGTTAGGGAGGAAGTCGGCGATAGAGAAGATCGGCATAGATGCGCCATTCTTGAAGAGGGCGTGTGAGCGGCCTTTCGACTACCTATCTAACCTCGTGAATGAGCGGGGGATCTACCCTGGGTTTGCCGTCCGGACGTTCTTGGCGAAGAGTATGAGGCGCCTCGTCGCACGTATTCCCAACTGGCGCTTGCATTCTCGTGCGCCTGACCCGGCGAAGTTGAGCTTCGCTGAGTTGAAAGCGATCACTGGGATCGAGCTGAAGGTCTGTGCAACTAATCTGTCCCAGAGGCGTTCGGTCATCTTCTCCGCAGTGACCACGCCTGACTTTCCCGTCATTGAAGCTGTCGGCATGTCCGCCTGCTACCCGTTTGTCTTCAAGCCTGTCTTCATCAATGCACCAAGCCATGATCTAGTGTTAGGTCAATTACGCGGGCTTTGGCTTGACGGTGGGATACTTAACAACATCCCAATTCATTCATTCGATGATGTTTCGGCAGGCTCAGTCGGCAGGCTGAACAAGCACGTGCTTGCATTACTTCTTCATGAAGGAGCACCGCAGTCGATATCGAACTATCGAGATCCTATGCGGGACGAGTCCCCGCTGCTTGGCCTTGCCGAGGACATGTACTCCACCCTGCTTGCACCTGGCCGCGCAGGGCAGTTCCGGTCGCCAGAGGAGTTGCTCCAGACCGTGGATCTGTTTACGTATGAGCTTTCGTTGCTTGAACTGTCGCCCACGAAGTCAACCGCAAAGCTGCCTCTCCAGGAAGCAAGACGCGCCGTGCTCGACTACTTCAATGTGCGACGCTAAGGTCGGAATCCGACTGCCGCGATTCCTGCACCTTCTTGTTTCGCGTGGCGACTAGCGCATCATGTCATGCGACAGTTGAATCAATGCGCATGCCCCCGCGGGCCAGTTCGGCATGCCGAACTGACGAGACGTTCCATGAGCGGCGTTATCGGGGCACCGGGTGTTGCCTCGCCGAGAGGCCGGGGCCGGGGCCGGCCCAGGGTCGGGGTCGGGGTCGGGGGGGGCAGGGCGACCACACTGGTGGGCGGCGAGAAGCGTCGCTGATGGGCTGGCCTCGCCGCTGGTTGGGGGATCTCAGCGGGTGAGATGGCGGGCGGGTAAGGTGGGGGCTGGAGGAAGCGCATGGCAGATACCCTTACTCCCCAAGCGAGAAGCGAGCGCATGGGTCGTATCCGGTCGAAAGACACTCGTCCGGAGCTACTGGTCAGGAGGGCAGTCTGGCGGGCAGGATTCCGCTACAGGCTCCACGTCAAGGGGATGCCGGGGCGCCCGGACTTGGTCTTCCCTCGCCTGAGAACGGTTGTTTTCGTGCACGGGTGCTACTGGCATGCTCATACCTGCCAGAAGGGGCGCATACCGGGTGCCAACAGGCAGTTCTGGCATGACAAATTCATGGCGAACCAGAGCCGTGACGAGCGAGATCGCGCGGAGCTTAGGCGGCTTGGCTGGCGCGTGATCGTCGTTTGGGAGTGCGCGTTGGCATCGGCCGCACGACGGGAAAGCACGCTGCGGGGGGTGCTTGACAAGTTGAGGGAAGTCCCCCCGGGAAGTTCGCCGTAGCCCCTGGATTCATGCTCGGGGACATGGCAAAATTCGAGCCACGAATGGCGTACGGCACCATCAGGAATGCAATGGATCCCAAGAATTCGCTAAAGGTTGTCGATCTCTTCGCGGGGTGTGGTGGCTTGTCGCTGGGCTTGGAGAAGCGGGGTTCTTCCCGGTCTTCGTCAACGAGCTGAACGATGATGCGCGACAGACGTACATCGCGAACCGCGACTCGATTAACCCCTTGCTTAAGACGCCCGGGTTCCATGCCGCGGACGTAAAGTCGATGGTCGTCGACGAGGCATATGTCCCTGAATTGCAGAAGCGTCTCAAGAAGACGTTTGGCATCGGGCCCAAGGGACTCGACCTGCTCGTGGGGGGGCCGCCTTGCCAGGGCTTTTCGGGCATCGGGCACCGACGCTCCTACTCTGTCGAGAAGAAGCAACTTCCTTCCAACCACTTGTTCCAAGACATGGCCGCCTTGGTGCACAAGCTCCAGCCGAAGGCCTTCGTGTTCGAGAACGTGCGGGGCCTGTTGAACGCCAAGTGGACTGACGGCGGAAGAAAGGGCGAGATCTGGGAGATGGTGTTGAAGACGTTCCAGGACCTGCAAGGGTACCGGGTCGCCTACCAATTGGTGTTCGCCAAGGACTATGGTGTCCCGCAGAATCGGCCGCGTGTTCTCATGGTTGGCATTCGCGACGACATTAAGTCGCCCCTCTTGCGCGAGAGTGTTTCCGATGTTGCCGCACTCACCGGTGATGCCGTCGCCCGCGGGTTCCTCCCGCCCCCTGGGCAGAAGCGCGCGCCGGACCCAGTCGCGTTGCTCGGCGACCTGGTGGATGTCAAATATGAAAACGGGGGGGCGACGCTAACCTATCCGCGCGCGGCCACAACCGAGATCCAGAAGTGGTTGCGGACCGACCGCGAGGGAAAGGCAATCCTTTCCAAGGGGGCGCCGGTGACCGAGCACGACTACAGTAAGCATGCGCCGCGCGTGCTTGCCAAGTTTCAGGCCATGATCGATTCGGAGGATGGTCTGGTTCCCGAGGAATTCAGAACCAAGAAGTTCGCGCAACGCCTGTTACCCAAGCGTTGGGGATCCGAAGGCCCGACCATCACGGCGACTTCCTTGCCCGACGACTACGTGCATTTCGAGCAACCGCGAATCCTGACCGTCCGGGAATGGGCGCGGCTGCAGATGTTTCCGGACTGGTACGAGTTCAAGGGCAAGAAGTCCACCGGTGGGATCCGCCGCGCCGGTAATCCGCGCGAAGGTGTCTTCGACCGCGAGGTTCCCAAGTACACCCAGATCGGTAATGCAGTCCCGGTTGGGCTGGCGCATGCCGTCGGGGAGCACCTCGCCAAGATCTTGCGTGCCTAGTCTCCGGGGTGTTGAATTCCCCTAGAGCCAGATGCCGGGGGGGCATATGCTTGAAAGGTCGGATCGTCCGATCGAGGAAGTCATTCGCTTCCTGGCGAAGGACGGAATCGAAGCGGGTTTCCTAGTCCCAACGAGCACGGGGCTTGGGAAGTCAATCATGGACGCGCACCAACACTTGAGGGCGTACCTCAAGGTGACCGGCGCGCACGATTACGACCTCCAGCAGCAAGGCCAGACCGCGAAAGTAACGCGCCGTGCTTGGCTGCTCGGTCCGGACTCTTCCCGGGAGTCGATCGCCTCCCTCTACCGCCCCGAGTCGAAGTCTGGCGACCCGAGGATTTGGTTCACCGGCCTTCCGGGCTATGCCGTGCCGGGCAATTTGCTCGCCATTTTTGCGCATGAAGGCGAGCTGTACGTGGCGAACACAAGCATGCCTGGCGTGCTGGAATCGGGCACCTCGCCGGATTCCCCCCTGGGGCACTTGCTATCCCGGATCGCCGCCAATGCGAATGAGCCGGCAGCAGAACTGCTGTGCAAGCTGAAGGAAATCTCCGCGCTTGGATTCGTTCCAAGCCTTCGCCAGGGGCCCACTGGCGTCGGCATGACGCTCGAAACCATGTTGGGCATCGCTGCGAACTCGAGCAAGGCGCCGGACTACCGGGGCATCGAGATCAAGGCTTCGCGCACGAAACAAGGCCCAACCCGACAGAACAGGATCACGTTGTTCTCCAAGGTCCCGGATTGGAAGCTGAGCGCGGTGAAAGACGCCACATCGCTCCTGAGGCGGTACGGGTACGAGCGCGAAGGGCGCACGCAGTTGTACTGCTCGATGGGCGACAAGCCAAATACGCTTGGCCTGTTCTTGGATGTCAGGGAAGAGGACCTGCACGCGCTGCACAGCCAGCCAGCCAAACATAGCGAGGTGCTCCAGTGGTCCTTGGAAGGGCTGAGGAACACCTTGGCCGAGAAGCACCAGCAAACGTTCTGGGTGAAGGCCGTGTGCCGGAAGAACGGTTCTGGCGAAGAGCTCTTCCATTACACGGAGGCGATGCGTACGCGCGCCCCGCTGGTGTCGAACTTGGACTCCCTGCTTGCCCTTGGGAAGGTTGAAGTGGACCTTTTGCTCCACTTGATGGAGCGCGGGCAAGGAAAGGCGCCGAAGGCGCGCGACCACGGCTACTTGTTCAAGATCAACCCCAGGGACATCGGCATGCTGTTCCCCCCGAGCGTGATCTACGGCCTAAGTTGACGCGCCCATGGTCCGATTCGACTACCGACAGGATGTCTGGTCTCGAGCAGCCGATCGTGCCGCGCGCATGCCGATCTATGCCGGTAGCCATCGGCGTGGGGCAGCGAATGAAGTCGGTGCCCTTGGCGAAGTGATCTTCGAGGAGTTCCTGCGTTCGCACCGGATTCCGTTCGAGCCAAGGCACGAGACGACCGAGGACCTCGTGCTCTTCGATGCGACGGTTGAAATAAAGACGAAGGACCGCACGGTCAACCCGCTGCCCCACTACGAATGCTCGGTGCCGTTGTACAACTATGAGCACCAACGGCCCGACCTCTACGTGTTTGTATCCCTCGTCCGCGACCTCGCGCGCAGCCCACTCTCGATTACGAGGTTTTCCCACGCGCATCTCGTTGGATGGGCGACCCTCGCCCAGGTGGATCAAGCGGTCGTAAGGAAGCGCGGGGAAACGGATGCTTCCAATGGCACGACGTTCTGGACTTCGTGCCGCAACTTGCGGATAGACCAGCTCCGCAAGTTCCCTGAGCTACTGGAAGCGTGCGCAAAGGCGACGCGTAACGCTGGTGGGCGCGGCTAATCTTCACGGATGGTGATTCATGCTAGTCAAGGCGGACAGGGATCTTGTCGAAATCATCCAGTTCTTCGCAGCCAGGGGGCTCGAGGCCGGGTACCTCGTCCCAACCAAGACCGGCTTGGAGAAGGGGATCATGGATGCCCACATCCAGTTGTCGACATACCTCCGTCGCGCCGGCTTGCATGACTACTCAGCGCAGGGCAGGGGTGCTGACGCCAAGGTCATCTTGGGGGCTCGGTATCTCGGTCGCGAAGGATTCCTGCAAACAAAGGCGTCCTTGTATAGGCCGGAAACCAAGGGCGGCGACCCGCGGATCTGGATAAGCGACCTCGGTAGCCATGCCGTTGCGGGGAACCTGCTGGCCCTCTTCGCGCACGAGGGCGAGCTCTACGTCGTGAATGCCAGTAGCGATGGCCTCCTGGAATCCGCGCGCGATCCGTTGAGCCCGTTTAGTCGCATGCTCGACCTCCTTGCTGCGGCGAAGAACAAGCCCCTCGATGACAGGTTCAGCGAGTGGAACCTTAGGCTCCTGCGGAGCTTCTTCTCCGAGGCATCGAAGGACGAAGAGGTCTTCCTGCGCATCGACAGCGACTTGCTCGACCAGATCGGGCAAGACATCGGCGGTGATAGGGGGTTCCTTGAGGCCGTCCGCGCTGGTGCGGCTTGGCTCAGGGAGGACAACTTCGTCCGCTGCGTGCAGGCCCTCGTTTCGCAACGCAGACTACGTTCCGCGAACTACAAGGATCCCGGGGAATACGATGCCACGTATCGCGGACACTCGGCTCCAACTTACCTCCCCTATCTCGCGGCCTTGGTGAGGAACGATGCCGAGGGCGTGAACGCCTACTACGCAGGCCTGCAGAAGGACCTGAAACTGCGCCGCGCGTTCGGACCGCCGGAGATGGGGCAGGTGGAGGCGGCCTGGGGAGACCTGCAAGAGTGGACAAACGGGCTCCGTGGGCGCTTCGGCTACTTCAAGCTCCGGAGACTCGGCGGGTATCGCCTCATTGGAGTTCCGCGATCGCAGAGCATCCTGAAGCCTGGCGATGTCGAAGACCTTGCGCGAGTTTTCATCCAAGCCGAGGTCCGCCCCGGGAAAGATGTCGATGATCGCGCGCTATCGCGGATACTGACGGAGGCCAAAGCTTCCCCGGGGCACTTTAGCGCGGCCTTCCAGAAGGCGCTCGAAATTCCTGCTTTCGAACAGCCCATCCGCGCGGCCATCGCTGCCACCTACATCGACTGGGATGGCACCCTGCCTGCGAAAAGAGCGAACTCCCGGAGTGCCGGGCCAACAGCGGGTCGTGGAGGAAGCGCTGGGGCCGACACAAACATAGGACTCGCCCTAGCTGTGGATTGCCTAGAGCCCCTAACGATCTCGCCGCGCTGGCGACTGCCTGCGATCCAAGACTCGGGGACGTTCGAGATCAGTATTGCGGGAACCGCTTGGCGCGGAAGCTTCATGGGCACCGAAGGTGCAAGCACCGTCCCGTCGACCGGTTCCGCTGGCGAGATTTGGAAGATCGCCGAACGCGCCATGACGCTGGACCAAGAGTTTGGCCTGAAGTGCTACGACGCCGCCGATTCCGAGCCGACGAAGCATACCGTCGCGCTTGGGCAGCGTCGGCTCTGGATCCTGTTCCCGGCGTTCGACGACGTTAGCGGGAGCATCGAGTTGCAAGAGGGCGACCTCCCCGGAAGCGGCCAAGCCTACCTTCTGGCGCCGCCCCGGAACGCCAGCCAGCTGAAGGCATACTTGGCGCGGGAGACGCCCGCATACGAAACGCTGGCGGCCCAGGGCCTGCCAGAAGGTTGGCTCCTTGTATGCCTCCTCGATTGCGCTGCGCTCGATGTTGGGCAGCGACTCCTGCCAGATGACGAAGATGGCGCGCATCCGAAGCCTCGCGCCATTCGCTTCATCGGCGGGCGGGCTGTCCGCCGGGGATACAGCCGCCTATACCTTCCCTATGACCTGCCAACTATCCAACTCGACGCCCCCTCGGGGACGAAGATCTCGTGCTCAGATGGCATCGTGGTCGAGGAGGAGGCAGGGGACGGCGCCCGCTTGGTCAACGACCAGTTTACGTTCAAGCCGCTGAAGCGCTTCAACGTCCGGCTGCCCCACGCCCGAAGCGCCTCGTACGAGATCCGGGCGGTATGCAAGGGGCAGGTGATTGGCCAGGCAAAGCTTAGGGTATCGGGGCTCAGCGGAGACATCGTTGAACCGGGCCGCCCATTTAGCATCGACCACCTGGGAGCCCCGGTGCCCTCGAACGAAGGGCTTTCAGGGGTGCTGCTCCAAAGTCCCATCGATGAAGGTCCCGTTGCGACTGTCGAGCCAATCAACGTTCGGCCGTCCGCACTTGGTTCCGTGCTCGACGAGGGAGAGCTGGTTCCAGGTGCGCGCGAACTGTTCCTCGATGCATTGGCGCGGTCCGGAGGATTTGACTACAGCGTCGCGAGAGACCTGCTGAGGAGGCTCCTCCGCACCACCGGGGAATCTGGGGAGCCGCCCTTCATTCTCCTAGACCTGAAAAGTCGCGGACATCTGGAAATATCCACGACCTCACGTGGGCACATGGCGAGGGTACACCCCACGTTTCCCGCCCTTTACAGCCTTCCAGTCATTTGCGGGGAACGCCAGGTGTGGGCCCTGGCGGGAACCATGCGCCTCGCGCACTGGACGGGCATCGCCGGGGAGCGCCAATCCTGGGATGTGTTCCGGAGGGGGGGCGCACCCGAGTATCGCGGGCAATGGCGCCTGCTGATCAAGAGTGATGAGGAAGCCGATGCCGCTTGCGCCCGGCTCGGGTTCAAGCGCGTCGATCTTCCTTGCTCCGCGATCGCAGAGTGGTCCGCCGGGCTTCGCGCAGTTCGCCAAGAGATCCTAAGGAACATGATGGAATCGATTGGCGCCTCAAGGGAAGGTGCCCAGTGTTTCAATGGTTCGAAGGGGCAGTTCACGGCGAAGACGACGGGGCGTCCTTGCGAACTGTTGAAAGTGCGCGACTTGGATACGGGCATGGACAACATCTACGTCATGGCCGATGGCGGCAAGTACGCTTTCGTCCGTGATTCCCGGTGGGGGGTCTGGATTGCCCTCGATGCATTCGCCGAATGGGCAAGTCAGCTCGAAGGGATGGCTGGGGTGCATCCAATGCCCCTCACGTACGCGGCGAAGGACGGGACGATATGGCTGCCAGCACGGATTAGCTTGCCAAGCCTCCTCGAGCGGGCGCTGGTGTTGTGCAGCGGAGGTCCTCCCGAAGCGATCTTGCTGGCCAAGGACGCAGGCAGTAGTTCCGGCGACCGGATCAACCTGCATGGAAGCAATCAACATGTATCCGTGAAACGCGTCTACGAGGAGATGGCTTCCGGGAAATGGCTCGCTTATCGCTGGGTCCCAGAGTGCGTGGCACGGGTCGTGGCTGAGAAGCTTGGTGCCGCCCTCGACGTGGTTTGAAGAACTCTAGAAACAGTACGCATGGAGATTGCGATGAAGGATCCGATAAGCGCCTACGGAACGCTGCAGGCAGGAATCAAGCGGTACATAACCTCCGCGTTCGGGACGAACTCCGATTCCTTTGAACAGGACCGACTTGATCTCTTGGATCAGCCGGGCGTCCTGTTCCAGACGCCCTACGTCGAGCCCGTGCCTTCCTACAAGTCGGGGAGCAGGCTCGCCGATTTGGCGGCGGGCGACCTTCCGCGCATGGATGACCGAGGGCAGAAGGCATTCAAGGCGATTGTCGGCGCAGGGATGTTCGCAGCTGGGCATCGGCTTTACGTGCACCAACAGGCGATGCTTAAGAATGCACTGCAGGGCAAGCACTGTGTGGTTGTCACGGGCACCGGCTCGGGCAAGACGGAGTCCTTCCTCTTGCCAGTCATCGCCAATGTCGTTCGCGAAGCAACCGCGCCGGCTACCCAATGGTCACGACCGACCAAGAATCCGACAGCGTGGACAAAGGACAACCTCCCGACCTGGGATGACACACGCAAGAGCCTGCGCGGCGAAACGCGCCCAGCAGCCGTGCGGGCGCTCATCCTCTATCCGATGAACGCGCTTGTGGAGGACCAAGTATCCCGACTCCGCGCGGCGCTGGATTCAGACGACGTCTTGAAAGCCCTCGATGGGCATCTCGAAGGCAATCGGATCAGGTTCGGGCGGTACAACGGCTCGACGCCAATTTCGGGCCATCCGTTCAAGGCGGACGGCAGTCCACACAAGGGCAAGCGCTCAGAGTTGCGCGAGCAACTGAAGGCGGCAGTACGAGACTACACGGCGATCCGTCGCAAGGCCGAACAGTGCCGCGCTGAGATGTCGAAGGCAGAAGCTTTTGGCGATGAGGTTGCCATCGCGGAAGCGAAGAAGCAGCTGGCGAGCACGGCGGAGGAAGTAACGTTCATCCGCAGGATGTCGCCTGACGCGGCCGAGATGTTCCATCGATGGGAGATGCAGGCAAGTCCCCCGGACATCCTTGTCACGAACGTGAGCATGCTCTCCATCATGTTGATGCGGCACGCGGATCCCGCGATGACGGGCGATCGCGCGGACTCCGACATCTTCGAGCAAACGCGCAAGTGGCTGGCGGACGACCGGGAGAACAACGTCTTCCAGTTGGTCGTCGACGAGCTCCACCTGCACAGGAGCTCAGCCGGGACGGAAGTGGCCTACCTGATCCGGCAACTTCTTGAGAGATTGGAGATCGGGCCAGACAGCCCGCAGCTCCGTGTGCTCGCGTCCAGTGCGTCACTCGACGGCGGCGCCCCCGCAACATACGAGTTCTTGGGAAACTTCTTCGGATATACCGCCGAGGAGGCAAGGAAGCGCTTTGTCATCGAAGCCGGCGAGCCGCTCTTTGATCCGAAGGATTGCGCCGCTGAGTTTGACGAGAGTATTGCCCTCGCATGCCTAGAGGTCGGGCATGCTTCGGAGGATGCCATTAGTTCAAGTGGCTGTCCCCAGGTACTCAATGCGCTTGGGCTGGTGCGCGAGGACGAGACGCGCTTCAACACGTGCCTCCTTGCTGCATTCGACGTAGAGGGAAGGGCGCGAGCGAGGCCGCTTGATCAGCTGTCCGACCAGTGGTTCCGCCGCCTGCCCGCGGCCGATCGGCGAACCGCGACCAAGGGCTTGTTCCGGGCGATAGCCGCGGATGATGCGAAGGCCATGGAAATCACGTTGCCGCGCCTTCGCTTGCACTGGATGGCCAAGAACGTGGAAGGGCTCTGGGCGACCATTGCCACTCGGGACGACGACGTGAACCGCCGCGTCGGGCGATTGCTCCCGGACAAGAGGATGGCCCTCGATGGCCAGAGGGTCCTAGAGGTCCTCTATTGCGAGTGCTGTGGAACCCAGTTCCTGTGCGGGAACAAGATCACCTTCAATGCGCCACTCAAGCGTCCCCAGTTTGAGTTAACGCCACTCGAGACGCAGATCGAAGGCCTGCCGGAAACCACGATCGAATCTCGAACCGATGCGCAGACCTACAAGGATGTCGGCGTTGTTTGGCTGCGCCACCCGGGAGATCCGCCCGCTGGGACCGGCGACGAGCTGAAGTGGCGCCACGGCAGCATCCAAACAACCGAGGGGAGTGGTCCGGGTGGTCGGCCCAAGGACCGAAAGGACGCGAGTTGGGTCCCTGCAGTCATCAACCCGGCGACAGGACTCGTGACCGTTGGGTCCCAAGACGGAGGGCTGCCTTGTTACTGGTTCCATGCGGACATCGGCGAGGCAAACCAGCACGAATACTCGGCGATGCCGCAGCGGTGCCCGTCCTGCAAGATCGACTATTCGGAACGCTACGGTCGGCGGACCCCTGTGCGCTCTTTCGTGACCGGCCTCGCACGCATGTCGCACTTGTTCTCAAAGCACCTGATGGACGTGCTTCCGGAGGGAAAGACAAGGAAACTTGTTGCCTTCTCCGACAGCCGTGAGGCGGCTGCCAACCTGTCCGTTGGCGTGGAGGAAGAGCAGTGGATGCACCTGCTTCGAACGTTCATCAACCGGGAGTTGCAAGAACGAGCTTCAGGTAGCCTCGAAGCCAAGATGAGCGAGGCGCTGGGCAGGGTTGAGGCCGGCGACCAGGCCGGGCTCAAGGCGCTGCTGATGGAGGCGCGCGACAAGCTCGGTAGCGATCTTCATTCCGACCTAACGCTGTTTGCTCAGGCTGCGATGGCCGTAGCTTCGGGCATGGAAACTCAGGAGCAGGTTGAACAGGTTGAGCGCGCCCGCGGTTACAAACGTGGTTTCGTGCGTGTTGACGACATACTCGCCAAACCACACGCAAACAGGCCGCTCAGTCCGCTTTGGCGGGACTTCGTCGCCAATGGCGTGAACCCTGGCGGCGCTTCGATCGATAAGAAGAAGGTCGCGAAAGACAGGGATTGGACGTCGATCTTCAAGTCCATGGACGGACGAGTTGTTCCGCAACTGGATGACGATGCGCGGCCCGAAGAGATCGACCGCATCAGCGAATCGCTCCGCCAAAGCGCATGGAGGGCACTGAGTGGGCGCCTGCTGTATGACCTTGAAGCCCAAGGCGTGGGGCACCTTGCGCTTCCCCCAACCCCGAATCTAAATGGCCCCCCTGGACTTGCCCCAAGCGTGTTTAGGGAAGCGTGCGACAGCGTGGTGCGCATCCTTGCCGAAGAGAACAGGCTTGACCCCAACCCGTGGGGAAAACCGTCGGATGGTTGGAGGCCGGACCAGCCGACTGGCGCCGCAAACGAGGGGTCGGCCAAGAGGCGCGTCCATCAATATTTGCAGAAGGTGGCTTCGAGGAACGGTATCAGTGCAGCGACGCTCCACGAACGGTTGGCCGCCGCGTTGATGTTCGCGGGTCACGCTCAGGGCAACAACCACTGGGCCGTCGTCAAGCTAGAGAAGTTGTGGGTTCGCGTCTGCGACGAGAGCGACCGGCCTTGGGAGTGCGCGAACTGTGGGCGCATCCATTGGCACGCGTCTGCCGGTGTCTGCTCGCGCTGCACCGCAGGCCTCGAGGCTGCCGCGAACGGGCGCTCGACCGCGAAGGAGATTGAAGACGCACACTACTACGCACATGAGGCGCGCAGGGGTTCGTCGGCGTTTCGTATCCACTCCGAGGAACTGACGGGGCAAACCCAGGACCAGGCCCAACGGCAAAGACACTTCCGCGACATCTTCTTCGATGGCGAGACGATCGACGACGTGGTTGCCAGGAAGGTGCTGAAGAACGTCGATTCCATCGAGTTCCTTTCAGTCACGACGACCATGGAAGTCGGCGTCGACATCGGATCGTTGCAGGCCGTGATGCAGGCAAACATGCCGCCGGAGCGGTTCAATTATCAGCAGCGTGTCGGCCGGGCAGGCCGGAAAGGCCAGGCTTTCTCGGTGGCGTTTACGTTCTGCCGGGGCCAGACGCACGACCGAATCCATTTTGAGCACCCGAGTGAGATGACCGGTGGCGTTCCTCCGCAGCCGCGTGTCTCCATGGAGGACGACCAGAGGATCCTGGCCGAGCGACTCGTGGCCAAGGAGGTGCTGCGTCGCGCGTTCCTCGACATCGGCGTTTCATGGACGGCCACAAGCCAGGACCCTGATACGCACGGCGAGATGGGCACGCTGGCAGACGCAACTAGGAACATTCCCTTGCTCCGGGATTGGATTGAAGGGAATGGGGAATGCCTTGAACGTATCGCGCAGACGATTGCGGTGGGCGCGGGCGTGTCCGTGCCCGGCTTGGTGGACGCGGCAAGGAACCTACCCTCGCGAGTGGAGAGGGCAGTAACCAGTCCGGAGTTCGTTGCAACGACGCTCGCGCACCGCCTAGCCGAGGCGGGGATTCTTCCCATGTTCGGAATGCCGACCAGCGTGCGAGAGCTGTACTTCAAGCTCCCCTTTGGCAAGAACGACGACGAACGCGATGCAAGCACGCTCGATAGGCCGGCCGACCAAGCCATCGCCGACTTCGCGCCCGGGTCGCAACGGACGTGGGACAAGCGCCGGCTCACGCCAAAGTACATCACGGGCCCGCTGTTCCGTGACGTTCGATCCGGCAAGTGGATGTCATCGGGAATGTCCATCGGTGCAGCTTATGTGCACGTGCGATGCGGCGCGTGCAGGCAATTGCATGTCGAGCCCGTTGACCCCTCAGGCATCCAAGCGCACGCAAGCAGCCAGGGGCTATGGGATCCAGCTTGGATCAAGCTCCCGCCGATGGGCGTGGTCTGCCCGAACCCAGCCTGTGGATCCCCTGCTGCCAAGCCGTTCATGGTTGTCTCGCCACGCGCGTTTGCGACCGACATGGACGTGGGCAAGCCGGCGCTCGGCGGCGGGGAAGGCAGGGGGAGCTCAGGTACTACGGACATCACGAGTCCGCGGCTGAGTCCTGACAAGTTCAACGACATCTGCAACGCCAAGATCAAGCTGGGTCAGCAAGCGGCTGTGTACCGCACCAATACCAATCGCGGAAACGGCTTCGGCTTCTCAGAAGTCCAGGCTATCAAGAAGGACGGGCTGAGCTGGAGCTTCGCCGAGGGCGATTCAATCTGGCAATCGGAAGAGCAGAACCCCGATTTCAAGGTGGCTTTCACTTCGCCGAAAACTACGGACATCCTTGCCATCCGCATGCTCGACCGCATGGGGCTCAAGTACTTCGAAGGCAAGAACGAGCCGCGGCTGGTGAGGCGGCGTGCGGCGTGGTACTCGGCCGCCACCATCTTGCAGCGCGCAATCGCGCTCGAGCTCGACGTGGACTCGATGGATATCGAGATCGCGTCCGTGCATGCGGTCACGGACATCGGTGGTGGCGAGCTCTACCTAGCCGATGCCCACCCCAATGGGGCCGGCCTGGTCGAGTCCGCACTAGCGTCATGGCGCTCAATCCTCTGGGGCTGCCTGTTCGCCGAAGGGGAGGCGCCACGCATGGGGCGTATGATTCGCGATGAGCTTGAGAGTTCAACGCGAGCCGGCAACGAATGGCGCAGCCCCGACCTACTGTTGCGTGGATTCCGGAACCGCCAGATCCACGGACTGTTGGATTGGCAACTTGGTATTGACCTGCTCGCATCGATGCTCGATGGGGGCTTCAGGCCAGGACTTGACGCCGAGGCATCGGGAAGAGCCCTCCCGGTGTCACGAGAAGGCGATTGGAGTGAACGCTCTAGCCGCCTCGTCGAAGCCTACGGCAAGAACGGTTTCCCAGTGGATCGCGCCGTACACAGCGATTCCGTGCACGGTTGGTCGAAGGATGGCGTTCTCAACGTCGTAGTGCATCCACTTTGGGATGGTTATGCACACGAACGCAATGCGATAGGCGAGGCTCATCGGCTGGCTGGCGAGCTGGGACTCGGCAAGATTCGACGCGTCGATTCCTACAACCTCTCGCGCCGGATGGTTTGGGTCCGCGCAAACTTGGGGAACGGCGAGGTCTTCCCGATCGAGGATGTCGTTCCAAGCGAGATGCTTGGCGCACAACCCGGCCCTGTAGCAGGCGACCTGACCTCTTTGGATGCCCTGCTGGCCGTACCCGACCATGGAACCTTCCAAGCTGCAGGGCGCAGTTGGGTGAAGGTCGCCCAACACAAGCTCACCCAGCTTGGGGATGGCGAGGAGTGGCTGGCCGCGGCGCCCACGGGCCACCTCATCCCCGTGATCTCATCCCTCAAACGTGGGATGCAGGTCGCGAGGCTCCGGAGCACCAACGGATTCGTCCCGGAGAATGATGCCCTCAACTACCGGCTCGTAGCTCGGCCCGCAAAGTAGGACGACGAAAGTGCCAAGAATCATTGGAAATCTCCCGGCTGATTTCTGGGAGAACGAGGTACTGAAAACGCTGCGGAACCAGGTCCCGGATGACTGGGTCGTGATGCCAAGCGTGAAGTGGACCCTCGAGAAGGAGCGATACGTCCGTGACGGTGAGGCGGATTTCGTCATCCTCGTCCCGGGATCGGGCTTGGTCGTCCTCGAAGTCAAGGGTTCGAAGGAGTTCATCGTTGACGAGCACGGAAGGTGGCGACGCAGGCGGGTGGACGACACCTGGCTCGAACTGAGGGAGTCGCCACCTGAGCAAGCGATGCGCAACATGCACGACCTCGTTGGCGTGCTTCGCCATAGGTACGGCTGGGCGGAGTTCCCGGGCAGGTTCGCCTATGTGGTTGTGTACCCGCAGGGCGAGGCGCGTAGCCTGCCTGCGATGTTCGATGAGTCGACGTTAGCTACCAGACGCCACATGAACCAGTTGGCCCCCCGATTGCGGAACGCGCTCGAGAAGCGCGGCGGGTCCGGGAGAGGTGGGGAGTTCACGCCGAAGGTAGTGGAGTCGATCATCGATCACTTGAAGAACCGGAAGTTCCACGTCAGCAAAGTAGATACCGGTGAAGACGTTACAAGCGACGTCGGAAAGATCGAGCAACTGACGCGGCAGCAGTTCGCCAGCTTGAAGGGCTTGTTCGAATTGCCGAGCCTGGCAGTGATCGGGCCGGCGGGTTCTGGCAAGACGGTCCTTGCGATGTGGAGGCTGCGGGCGCTGCTCGAACAGGGACAGAGGGCGATCTACGTTTGCTACAACCGCGCGTTGGCTGATGCCTTGAGGCTGCGCAATGCGGATGTGGCCAGTTCAATTTGGAACATTGACAGGATGTTCATGGAGCTATGTCCAGAGGCGCGACATATGGCAGGGCAATCGAACTTCCACCGGGAGATCCTGCCGGGAATGGTCATGGACAAGGCCGTCGCGATCGAGAAGTACGACGCCATCGTTGTCGACGAGGGGCAAGACTTCTCGGAGGAGCAGGTCATAGCGCTCCTTGAGCTGCTATCCCCCGAGGGTGCCTGGGCGTTCTTCGCCGACTGGAAGCAGGACCTGTACGGTGCGGGGAAGGGGACACCCATCGGTGCGGAGGTGATATTCCATCTGCACCACAACTGCCGCAACACATTCCGGATCAATGATGCAGCCAACGGCTACCTCGACACGCGGGTGGAGTCGATGCCAGGCATGCCCACCGGCGTCGTGCCCACTGTGGAGAGCTGCGTAGATCAGGCGAAGAGGGCGTGGGAGCTAGCCAGCCAGTGGTGTGGCGATGGTCCGGTCGCGATCATCAGTCCGTACAAACTGGAGAATTCGGCAATGAAGGGGCAACCTCGGGGGCAGGGACTCCGTCTAAGCACAGAGATCGAGGACCTTGGACGAAGTGGCACGGTGTACTTCTCGACGATCAAGTCCTTCAAGGGCATCGAAGCGGCCTCGATCATCGTTGTCGATGTCGGGATTCCGGGCGACCACGTGGCGTTCACCCGAGATGACCTTTACGTCGCATGCACGCGGCCAACGGCGCGGCTTGCGCTACTGTCCTCGAGGAAGGACGTGGCTGCCTACTATCAAGCTCTTAGGGGAGCCTAAGGCTTGGAAAGGCGCCAGAGCCTCGAGTGTTGAGGCGGGGGCGCGCTTCAGAGTTGTCGCGATCCGGGTTGCAAGTAGAGCAACCCACATCGTTGCCGATAGCTAAGCGGTGTTGGCTTTCGCGCACGGTGAGCTACAGCGTAGGCAGCAGCTTGGCCAAAGACGAGAAAGCGGCCTTGGGAACCTTGTACGTGGAGGACGTAGCGCCCGTCATGCCCGTTCCACCCCCTTGGCCGACCCAAGAGCACGCTTTCACCAAATCGGTGTACCGAATCCCCAGCCAATCGACGAACTGTCCACCACTTGCGACTTCCTCGACGACATAGAGCGCGTCTGTGTTCATTGCGTTGGCTGTAAAGAATGCCAGTTTAGCGAAGGGGCCCATATCAATGCCGAACCACTCTCCGAGCGCCGGGCTAACTGCTGCTTCCTTGCTCTTCAGCTCGACGGGATAAGCGGACCCAGATGGGCCGATCACGTACATGTCGAGATCATTGTTGGACATGTAGCGATCTAGGTTGAAGTAGTACCGCGCGTACTCAAACCAGAATAGTTCGGAAACTGTCAAAGGATCGTTCCAAGGCGGAGTGGCTAGGCTGATCCTTCCTAGCTTGTAGCATTTCAGGCCTCGATTCCCCTGCCGTTCCGGGAACTTGCTGAAGACTGACGACGGGGCAACTGATTCGAGTTGGCCGTTGTTTCCAACCTGTTTCAGTTCGAGATGATATGGCTTCGGATGAAATGCCCGCTTAGAGCCCGCGCTCGGCGCAGGCAGCGCAAATGCTGATTCATTAGGAGCAAATGGATCGGCAAAGTAGGTTTGAATCCCGAGCTGCCGAAAGTAGCTGTACGCTGAGATCTCAGCAGGCGATAGTGGGTTACCCGCTCCACCTGATGACTGCCACGAGAACGAGCTTGTCCGAGGCAGCAAGCAGACCTTGAGCCTCGGAGGGACGGCCTCGTAAGTCGGCTTGCCTGGGATGACTATCCATCCCCCTGGGCCAAAGTATGTGTTGTTTGTTGTGAGAAAGCGCTTGAGCCGAACTTCGGCAAGGATTCCCTTGATCTTGTTCTGGTTGATCGATGACCATTGAGTCTCAAGAAAGTTCACAGCTTCCGAAAGCGTCGCGGGCATACGTCCTCTGGGAGATGGTTAGTCCTATCGGCACAACTTGGTCACGCTAATCAGCAGATGCCATGCCCCTAAACCTCGCGGTTGCGCTTTGTATGTTAACGGCAAGAGGGCGTTTGCCTGAACTGGAGCGGTCACCAGGCAATGTTGGCTCACTTAGCTTCTTGGCGCGTTCTGTCTAGCGCTCAGAAAGGTTCAAGAGCAGGCAGGATGCCTTGGAACTCCTCGTGCAGTGCCGCGACGACTGCCATAACCTCGTCCTTGTCCATTAACTCCGCAAGGACGAACAGCGTCATGACGGACATTGCGTTCGAGTTCTTGAGAGCATCGGTAAGGAGCGGGAGCGGGTAGCCATCTTGACCCCGCTGGAACGGATGGATTCCTCCGTGGACGAATGAGTTCAGGCCATCCCATAACCGCTCTCGGGCTCGCCCAAGGAGTCTTGCCGCGCCCCTCGGCCCGAACCGTTCGATCGCTCCTAGCATATCGGGCACCCCGGGCAACTTCTTGGCCGCCTGCTGGGTTTCGGAAGTAAGTGGAGCTAAGAGGCGACCGAGATCTTGTGTGCTCGCAGCGTGCTTTGCCCAAACGGCTCGTACCAGACTTTCGTACTGCGGGCGCAGGAGAGCTATTGCCGATGGCGGGACCTCAGGGAGCAGGACACGTAGCGCGTGCCCGTGATCTAGCGAGAGCCTGCATAACCCGGCGGCAGCCTTGGAGGTTGCCTCGCCGTCCTCCTCCAAGGCTTGCCAAACTTCTTCGATCAAGCCCCCCAATGCGAGCGACTGCTTCAGGTCGATGACGAACTGCCGCATTGGCCCGTCAAACTGGTGAGTTTGGAGTGTCATGGCCGCATGGTAGCGTCCACTCTTCTTGCCGGCAGCTGTTAGATGTTGGGACTGCCGGCTGCTGCCGTACGCGCGGCAACGCCCGCGTCGTGCCGGCGTTACTGGCCGCAGGCAACACGCGCGACGAGGGCACCGGCTACGACCCGCCCGAGCGCGGCACGCACGACTGGCGCGGCTTGTTTGCCACGGGCGACAACGGGGCAACACTGCCTAAGACGAGGAGGTGAGGCCATAGACATTGGCCGCGCCACGTCCCTCGCGCTCTTGGCGCACGCGCAGGAACTGGTGCGCGCCGATAACGAACGACTGCGCCGCCTAACCGAGGAAGTGCCGGGACTGCTGTCCGAACAGGCGACCCTGCACATGGAAGGTGCCCCGGCGTTGGTGAAGCCGATCAACGAAGGCGGGACTGCCGCGACGCCGGTCCGCTCGCTCTGGCAGACCGTCTCCATCGGCGTACGGATGCTGCTGGACTTGACCTGGGCAATGCGTCGGCCCGGCATGGTCAGCGCCGTGACTGGCGTGCAGTGGTAGTCAGCTCCTTCCGAATCAGGTTCCGCCACGGAACCTGATTCTTCCTAGGGGGTCATCCCCCCCCTTGGGGGATGACCGGGCTGCGCCGGGGGCGAGCCTGCCCGGCAATTGACAGGGCGTCTCAACCTTTGAGACGGTACGCCCGTTCAGTGCGATATGCCTCGCGGTGGATGGCGTGACCTACTCGTTGGTCGAAGCATCACTGGAGCGGCTCGGGGGAACCCGCATGACTGACGACGACATCTATACGCTGCGGATCACAGCCTACACGCCGGCCACGATGCCTATGGCTCGGCTGGCCGAATACATGGCGACCTTGGCCTCGCTCTTGGGCGAGAAGGCCAATGTTCACTTCAAAGGGCTGAAGACCGGTAGTACGCAGGTCATCAGCCGTGTCGAGCGAGAAGCCGCTCCCAAGGTCCGAGAAAATGTGATGGCAGCGACGGGCCTCGATGACGGCGAGCCGGCCGTGGCCTATCGCAAGTTGAACGACATGCTCCGGCGGGACAACGCCGACGCTCAGCTAAAGCGCGACAACCACAACGTGCTCAACTTTCCCGGCAGGCGTTTGCCAAGGCCTCCGAAGCTCGGACCGTTCAAGCAGAGCGTCGTCAAGGACGGGATCCTTGTGCGAGTAGGCGGTGTCGACGACAGCGCTCATGCCACGATCTTGGACAGCACGGGCGCGACCTGGAGCTTTGAGATATCGCACGATGTTGCCCAGCAACTCGCGCATCACTTGTACGGCCCGTTCCTGCGGATGACTGGGTACGGTCGCTGGCTCAGGAACGAGGAAGGGCAATGGGAAGTCAGCGCACTCAAGGCGACGGAGTTCTCGGTGCTTGATGGTGCGACCTTGATCGACGTGGTCAACCGGGTGCGGAATCAGACGGGGGAGTGGAGAAAGGATGTCGACCTGACTGCACTGCTTAGGTCGCTTCGTGACGACGACGGCGGCAACGGCAATGGGGTGCACTGAGTCATGGTGATCATGGATTCCTCCGTGCTCTTGATGCTTTTTCATCCCGATGTTCCCCCAGCCCAAGACCCCGCTACCGGTCGCCCTGTCGAGAAGGCCCGGGAGCGGATCGAGCTGCTGGTATCCGGCCTGAGCAAGGCGAGGGTCCAGATTGTGATCCCGACGCCCGTCCTCACCGAGTTGCTGTACGTCTCCGGCCCCGAGATTTCTCGCGTGCTGAGCGAGATCAATGGGGCGTACGCCTTCGTCATCGCACCCTTCGACGAGAAGGCGGCGATCGAGTGCGCGCTGCTGGTGGATGGCGCGGGCCCCTCTAAGAAGGGACGCGCCAAGAAGAAGGAAGCGACCACTGAGACGAAGGCAAAGGTGAAGTTCGATCAGCAGATCATCGCTATTGCGAAGTCGAATAACATTCGCACCCTGTATACCGACGACGGCAAGCTAAGTGACAGAGCTGTGCTCAACGGACTCTCCGTGGTCCACACTTGGGACCTCCCGCTTCCGCCCGTGCCTCCGCAGGGTGAGCTTGACTACCCGCCTGTTGATACCGAGTAGCTGACGCTCCAGCTACTTCGGTTGCACTCGACTCGTTTCTACAGCGGGCACTTGCGCTTTTGTCGTGGCACTTGTTGCCGACTTCATTTCGCTACTCTGAGTGCCGCCTTTCGAGGGTGCTGCCTCCGCGGATGCCGGCTTAGGTGCTTGGAGAAGCCACGAGCCCCACGCCAGCTTTCCGATCAAGAAGGCAACGAGGAGCATCTGTACTATCGCCAGCACCGTCTGGGCCTGAGCGAACTGGTAAGTCGACTTGCCATCCGCGGCGATGTCGCCTCGGAGAACTCGAAGGAGTCTCCTTCGCATGAACCATCGTATCGGCGGAAGCGTGCCTGCCAAGATCTCCCGGATGACGATGCTGAAGCCTGCGACCGCTTCGCCGCGCTCGGCCACATCTCGCCCAACGTTCTCGCCTGCCGCACTTGCGGCCACCATCACAGCGACAGCCTTTTGGACAATTCCTATTGCCACCACTATGAAAAGGATCACCAAACTGGACGTCAACATCTCTGGGGTCACCAGCTTTGCGACCTTCTCTTGATTCGAGATCAGGACCGCCACGAACGCTGCCAGTCCCGCCATCAGCCATGTTGAGTACGTATCGACGAGGGATGATGCCTTTGCCGACGCTTGGATCATGATGGTCCTCGCGTGCATCAGTTCTGCGCCATGCTCAACCTTGATCCTGGCCGCGATGTAACCATTGAAGCCGAGCAGGAGTTGCTCGATTGAGCGCGGTTGGACCGATTGTGGGAAACCCTTGCCTCGCAGGCGTTGATCAATGTCTGCCATTCTCTCCAGAACGCGACGCACGCCACTCGTTAGCATTCCTCCAACATCGTGGAGGACAATCCCGACATCCCGCCCCTCTTGGCGCGCTGTTTTTGAAGCTCTGGAGATGAAGTCATCAACCATCGCCCTCAAGTAGGGATTGATGAAGTCGGAGCTCCAGAAGACTTCGCGCGGCGACCCTTCAAACTTGATGCCGCTATAGGCGATCTCGGACCCATCAATGCGCTTGACTCGCACCCCTTGGTCTTCCATGTAGAGCCAAGGATCGACCAGCTTGCGGATAATGTTCCTCGCGGCCTCGTCGACGAATTGCTCCAAGACGAGGTGGTCTCCGGCGGTCATCCCTGATCCAGTGTTTTGGGTTTGGCGGAGCGTATCCGGTCAGACGCGCCCTGCATATCCGCCGGGTCCGGCGGTCACTCGTCCGTAGGCGACCAGCGCGCCGGAGCGGCCGTCTGCGAGGCGTCCGGTGCCGCGACCTGGTGCTGGGGCTCCCTCGTTACGGCCAGCCCGTGCAGGGCCGAGTAGGCGCTCCAGCCGATGCGCTTCCCCCGGTCGCCCTGCCGGAGCATGGTGATGTACCCGGGGCTCAGGCCGGTGCGCTGGGCGATCTGGGTGCGGCTCATGCCGGCCGCCAGCAGGCTGTCGATCAGATCGCAGGCGCGGATGGGCTGGGCCATGCCGGGAGGGTAGGCCGGTGGTGAAAAAATCGCCAGTGGGCGCACCTGCTACGCCACCTGTTATGCCCGTTTGGGCTCCCAGTCGGCTCGGCTCTACGACGGTGCTGGCGGGCCATTTCAACCCGCCGTTGCGGCGGGTTGATTGCTCGCGCGCTGCAGACGGTCGGTGCCTGTTGCGGGCACCTGCTACGCCCAGCGCCTGCTACGGCGCGGTTTCACCTGCTATACGCCTACTACGCCACCTGCTACGCCCAGAAACGAAAAAGCCCAGTATCGGCTGAGAGCCTTACTGGGCTTACGTTTGAGAATGGTGGCCGGGGAGGGAATCGAACCCCCGACACGGGGATTTTCTATCCCGTGGCCGCCGATCAATCGGGCATTCCCCCCTCGCGGGCATTGCGCAAGAGAGTTCGCCACGGTGCCTCCCCTGGTCTGGCTCCCTGTAGAAGCTGTTCTGCTGGATCGTTGGCGAGACTGCGCTGGCGGTCGGGTCCGCCGCGAGTACTCGGGAACATCCGCAATGCCCGCTGTAAGGTTATGCGGATTCGAGCAGCTCGCTCCCATGCGCGATTTGCTGCATCAAGTTCACCAGGGCTCGTCATCTTCGCGGCGATGCGCCTGCGCTTGTCGGCTTCGGCAGTCCACTGCAGGTACTCCAACATCGCCGGGATGTCAGCCGGCACGAAGTAGTCAGGAGGGAACCGCCCGAACTCGCGGTCCCAGAGCTTCCGCTGCGCGGCCTTGAGCTCAACAGGAGGCCGGAGCTTGAGTCGCACGATGGTTGATTCGTCAGGTCGGGGGCGGGCCATAGCGATTTTTCCTGATGTTGATTCTTGGAAGGGATGGCGCCCGGTGGGCGGGTGTGACGAATGGATTTACCGCCTCCCCCCCCCCGGCGGGTGTGCGTGGAGCTCGTTGCCGTGGTTGTCCAAGGGTTCGGTCATGGGGCCAGCGGTCGCATCAACTCGCAGGGGTGGGCCTGCATCGGCCAGCGTGGCTCGGCGCCAGCGGCACATTCGCCAACACCAGCCGCTGGATTCAGCGGATCCGGACGATGGTGTCGACAGTCGCCGCACCGCACGCAGGGACGCGGGACCGACTTACCAGCCTTGCGGCGGAAGCACCACGGACAGGCTTTGAGCGTAGGGGGACAGTCGGGCCAAAGCAGTACTGGGCCGCACCCGTCGCAATGCACCGTATGGATGTACCCCGACGGAGCCAGCCCCCTATCCATCTCCTCGCGGCGAGCGAGTGCCTGTAGGTATGCACGCAATGTCGCGTCGCGAAAGGTGGCGCAGGCGAGCACGTCTGCGTCAGCGAGGCCGTGTATCAGGCGCGCAGGCAGCAGCTCATCCGCGGCCAGGGCGAGCATGCGCGCACGCAACGCGGAACCCGCTGCTATTCCCGCTACATCCGCGACTGTTTGGGTGTCAGTCGCGCATGTGGTAGCGGGACTCGCAGGTTTAGCAACCCGGGCTGCATCGAATTCCGCGAACAGTTCGGCAAGCAGGCGGCTCATGTCAGTCGTCCTCAGCCCGCACGATGCGCCAAACCCGCTTCCGATGCCGTCCGTCCAGATCCATCCCGCCCTCTACGCGGCGAGCCCAGCCGCGCATTTCCAGTTCGGCAATGGCCTTGTCGAACACCGCGGCATCCCGGATGCGGTTCGGGCCCTTTTGGAGTGCGAGGCTCGAATGCATGTAGAGCAGCCCCTTCTCATGGCACCAGCGCAGCAAGGCTTCTGCATCGAGGACATGCGCGGCCACGCCCATGCCGCCAACCAGGCGCGCTGCCTCGTTCAGGTGCCACATGGCGATCGCCATCGCGCGATCGAGGGTGTCGGCGTCGATGGCGTCCGAGTCGGTTGATTCCAGCAGGGTGAGCGCCCCCGCGATGCGCAATGCCTGCTCGGGCGTCTTGCTGGCCCACGGCTTGACGTGGGCGAACGTCCCCTCGGGCCTCAGGGCATGCTCGATGGCGTCATGGAAGTGGGTCCATTTGGCCTTTGCTTCGGCGGACAGGAGCAGTGCACGCGGCTGCAGCTCCTGCCGCGTGCCTTCGGCCAAGGGCAACGGCTGGCGGTGCAACTCGCCAAGCCGGTACGTCACGCGCCCCATGGCCGGGTCGTCGCGCAAGTTCTCGGCGCGGTACCGGCGCGCGCCGATCGTGGAATCCGGCTGCGCCAGCAGGCAACGCGCAAGGAAGCCCTGGCCCAACAGGATCGGGTCGGAGAGCGCGTCTTCGGCGATGACGGGTTGAGCCAGCAAGTTCAACGCCAAGCGTCGGCCATACAGTTTCGCCGCGCCATCGAGCGCACGCACGCGATCCACGGCCGCGCCATCCCACAACTTGCAGAGCGTGCCAGCCGTCCTGCTCACGGCTTCCTTCGTCATGCCATGCCCGCCGAACACCAGCGCGGCTTCGTCGGTAAACGCACCAATCGATGGGATGCCGGCCATGAGCAGCTTCGCCAATCCCTCCACGGTGAAATCGCCCGCAATGACACGCGGCACGAGGGGGGGCAACGGTTCCGGGCCGATCACGTCCAGCGCTTCGGCCAAACCGGCGCCCTGCTTCTTCTTGGCAACAAACTTGGCGGCAGCGACTTTCGCTTCCCACTCGGCGAGCCTTGCCTGGTAGGCAAAGTGCTGCGCGTCGTGGGCGCGCGCCAAGTCCCTTTCATACTCGGTGGCCGCGCGCATCGCCTCTTTGTCGGCGGCGGACTTGCGCTCGCCGCTTGCACCGATGGTCAGCATCCACAACGACAACGGGATTACTCGACCGTCGACGTGGACGTCGGCAAGCGCCTGCGTTGCCAGCGAGGCAGCTGCCAGCAGCGAGGCGGCGCCAATGGCGTCCGGCAGCTGGATGACGCGTCGGAGGCTTTCGGCAGCTGGTTGCAAGATCGGACCCAGCGCCTCCAGCGGATATGGTTCCGGCGGCGGAATTGGACGGCGCAGCGGTTCAGGCGCAGATGCCGCGTCGCCGTCATTCGGATCCAGCAGCGGGAGCGCGTCCAGCTCGCCGTCGGGGTTGCCTTGTCGCCAATCGACGATGTCGCCGTGCTCGGGCAGGCCGAGGGCCGCAACGTCGACCCACGCCACCGCGCAACCCAGCATTTGCAGGCGCGTCGTTACGTCCTCGGCGTACTTCCGGCCGGGCCCATCATTGTCAGGCCAGATGAAAACGCGTCGGCCACGCAGCGGCGTCCAATCGGCGCCGCCGGCGCTTGAGGCGCCACCCGACGTCGTCGCGACCTGGCCCAGTTGCGCCGCGAGGTCGGCGCAGGCCTCGCCCTCGAAGACCCAAACCGTCACGGATGCATCGGCGGCCAAAAGGTCCGGCAACCGATACAACGGGCGCCCCGATTTGGGACGCGGCGGTTCACCCAGCACGTAGCGTAAGCCCTCGAGCCGCATCGGCCGGATGATCTTGTCGCGTTGCGGGTGTCCAAGGCGCACGCGGAAGTACAGGATGCTTCCGTCAGCGTCCTGGTAAGCGTGCAGGCCGTTGACGGTGAAGCCCTGTGCCAGTTCGCGCGCGAACAACCGGCGCACGCCATCCATCGGCGTCTCGGGCTGCGGGGCGGTGACGATCATGCGCGCACCCCCAACAGGTCGCGCACTGCGTCCGTGAAAGAGAGGCCGGTGCGCTTCATGTGGAATCCGACCAAGTCGCCCGAACCGCATTGCGCCCAGCAACGCCAGCCTCCATGGCATGCAACAACGTTGACGCTCAATGACGGGTCATGGTCATCGTGGAAGGGGCACACGCCGTGGGACCAGCCGGCTGCATTCGGACGGCCCAGCTTGGTGACGTGACGCGCGTAGTAAATGGCAGGAGCGGGCAGCAGATCGCGCCAGTCGCGCGGGAGCGACGTTCGCCCGCGGCCGCGCGACGCATCACGGTAGGGCACACGGTGCGCGGTCATGGCGGCGTCACCTGCGGCATGGCATCGGCCAGGCCACCAAGCGGACGACCCGCGACCAGCAGGCGGACGGCGGGCTTGAAGCGGGGCTTGTTCACCCACCAGCTTCGGCCCTTGCCGCGCGAGAGGATGCCGGCCTCCACCAGCGCGATGCCGAAGCTGTTGCGGAAGTTGTTCTGCGCCGTCGCGGTCGAACCAAGACGCAACTCGGGATATTCGGCCACGAGTTCGGCCCAGACCTCCGGCATCGGACGCCAGTCAAGGGTAGGGGCGCATTGGTCACGAAGCTGGTTCGTCGAAGCATTCATCCCAGTCACTCCATCGCTTGCAGGCGGTTGGTGCGACTGGGACGGTAGCGACCTCTAACGGGAAAATGCGGAACTATTCAAGTTGTTCCTGCTCGCGATCGCGGAGCATGTTGTTCAAATGTCGCTCGCTTGGGCAGTTGCAGCCCTTCGGCCAGCGGATCCGAAGATTGCGCGCGGTGAGTTCCTCGTCGTCTTGCAACGTAGCCTCCACGGCGAGCGAAAAGTATTCGCGCGTCACCGCGCTTGCGCGCTGTCTCACCTGCCGACGCGCCTGCACGCCGCGGGCTTCCCGATGCGCATGGTCAACGGCGCGCCTCATGTCCGCGACGACCCGCGCGTGGATGCGTTCAGCCGTCGTGATCTCGTCGAATGCCTGCCGACGCAGTTGGTCAAGGCGTGTGCGGAGCGCGTCCGCCTCCGTGCTAGCGAGGCCAGGCAGCCTTGCGTCCAGCGCGTCGGCTTCACCTTGCTTGGCCCACGCGCGGTGCTTCATGTCGCGCGCTTGCACCAATTCCCGCGCCCACAGCTCGGCGATGTGGACCGGCTCGCCTTCAAACCCCACGGGCCCGACGCCGGCGACTACCTGCGGCGGCGGGGCGCGGGGCTTGCGGGGCGGCTTCATGCGGCCGCGCCCCACGCCTGCTGGGCGGCGCGCTGCAAGGTGGCCGTCTCGAGGTGCCCATAGCGCTTGGCCAACACGGCCGGGTCGTGGCCCAGCACCTGCGCGGCCACGGCGAGCGTGACGCCGCTGCGCAACATGCGCGCCGCCGCGCCGTGGCGCAGGTCGTGCATGTGCAGGCCGGGCACACCGACGTCATTGCACAGCAAGGTCCAAGCCCGACGATAGCTCTTCGGCTGGCACGGCACGTGGCCTTCGAACACGAGTCGTTCGGCGGCCGCGCCCTTCGGGCGCAGGCGTTCGATCAGGGCCGCCGTCGTTGCGCTGAAGAACAGCACGCGCGGCCTTCCGTTCTTCGTCGTCGGCACGGTGATCTGCAGGCGCTCGGTGTCGAGCTCGTGCCAATGGCGACCGTACAACTCGCCCTTGCGCGCGCCGGTCTCCACCAGCAGGCGCACGAACAACCCGAAGCGGCGATCGCGGTGGCCGCGCGCGCCGTCCAACAGGCGGGCGTAGGTGTCCGGCGTGATTTCAACGCGGCGCACCGGTTCGGCGTCGCGGCGGATGCCGAGGGTAGGGCGGATGAAACCCGCGGGCGTCATGCGCTGCTTCGCGGCCCAGATGTAGACCTGGCCGAGGCTGGACAGGTCGCGGTTGACGGTGGCGACCTTGTAGCCGGCGGCGAGCATGGCGTCGCGGCCGGCCTCGATGTCGCGCGCGGTGACCTCCCACGCCGGGCGCTCGCCGAGGTAGTCGATCCACTTGCGCAGGCGCGGGCCGAGGCCGGCGGCGAAGTTGCGCGCGGTGTAGGCGTTGGCCAATTCCAGAAACGACAAAGCCACCGGCGTGGCCGGTGGCTGTGCGCTCGCCGCGGCGGCGAGGTTGATGCGTTTTGCGCTCATTCCGAAGTTCTCCAGAGCATTGCCTTGGGGAACCGCCTGCAAGCGAGAAAAAGCGTTACGCGACCTTAAGTTGGTGGGCGGTACAAGTTTCGAACTTGTGACCCCTGCCGTGTGAAAGCAGTGCTCTACCGCTGAGCTAACCGCCCGTAAGGGCTGCGCAGTATACAGCAAAGGGCCGGGAGGTTGGCAACACCCCGGGTTTCGGCTGGTCCGGCGGCGCGGCCGGGAATCTTCCTCCCAACAATCAGAATCTTCCGCTTACGCCCCCCTCTTGCCGTCGGCGACACTCGGTGAATGATCCGCACACTGCTTGTAGACGACCACGCGATCGTCCGAGAGGGCTTCAAACGCCTGTTCCATAATACCGGCCGCTACGAAGTGGTCGCCGAAGCTTCCGACGCCTCGCAGGCGCTGGAGATCGTCCGCCTTCGTCCCATCGACGTCGCGGTCATCGACCTCAGTCTCGCGACCGCCGACGGGGGGCTCCTGCTGCTGCGCATGATGGGCAAGAAGCTGCCCGACGTGCGGCGCGTCGTCGTCAGCATGCACAGCGACCCCGGCGTGGTGCTGCGGGCGCTGGATGAGGGCGCGCACGGTTACGTCACGAAGACCGCGGCCATTGCCGAGCTCGTCTCCGTGATCGACCGCGTGATGAGAGGCGATGTCGCGTTGAGCAGCGATATCAGCCAGGCGGTGGAGCGACCGAAAGACTTCGGCCTCACGCCGCGCGAACTGGAAACGCTGCGCGGCCTGCTGTCGGAACTGCCGCCGAAGGCGATCGCCGCGGACCTCGGCATCAGCGTGAAGACGCTCTACCGACATCGCACCAGCCTGATGGTGAAACTCGGCGCACGCACCCTGCCGGCGCTGGCACGCGTGGCGCGCGAGCGGGGTTATCTCGGAATGCTGCACCCCGAGCTTTGACTCGCGGCGTCTGCGTCACTCCAGCTGCGATGCCGCATACGCGGCGTCCAGTGTTTCCATCGCGTCGAGCGGCTTCAGTTTGGCCGCCTTTTCGTATTCCGCCGCGGCAGCATCTTCCTTCTTGTCGCCGTGCAACAGCATCAGCACGTTGCCGTGCTCGATATGCGCGATGGGCGAGTCCGGCGTGAGCTTCAACGCCATCGCGATATGCTTTTCCGCCTCGGCGATTTTCGCGCCGTAGGTCAGGCCGCCGACCATCGCGCCGATCTTGCCGATGATCTCGGCGTGATATAGCGCCATTGCCGTGTGCGCTTCCGCGTGCTTGGGCGCGAGATCCAACGTCGCCTCGAGCGCGCTACGCACTTTGCCGGCAATGCCGGCCTTCAACGCCTTGGCGATGCTCAGGCCCTGGCTGTAACGACCCAGGGCGAAGGCGTAACGGTAATGGCTGTTCGCGTCGTCGGGCAGCGCCTTGACCGCGGCTTCCGCGAGTTTGGCCGCCTGCTCGAAACGCTTGAGCCGCTCGGCGTCGTCATCGACCAGATAGGTCGCGTGGATGCCGAGCGCCTTGACCGCAACCGACGCGCCAATCGGGCCGAGTGCGACCCCGGCATCGTGCGCCGCCTTGAAATCGCCCCGGTGGAACGCGCGCCAGGCTTCCTGAAGCTGCGCCGCCAGCGAGTCGGCATCCACGCCTTTGGGAGCGGCCTTGCCCGCGGCGTCCAGCAGCGCGGCGGCGCGTTTGGCGTCGGGGTAGGGTTCGGTATCGCCGGCATGCAGCTTCGGCCAGGCCTTCTTCAAGCCGTCGCCTGCATAGGCGAAGCCCCTGGCGTCGTGCGGAAAGGCGGCCCAACTGGACTTCGCGGCCATCGGCGATTCCTCTTGCGGACGATGCCGCAGCATCCTGCCTGCGCCCCCGCGCTGGCAAGGGCTAGGGTGTTTGCTCGACAGCCGGCGTGGACAGTCGGGTGAGGGCGGCCCGGCGGCCGCGAGGCAGAACGCAATGGCCCATCGAACCCGTCAACGGCCTACCCGGAAAACCACCCTGCGCCACGTATGGCTGGCGGGACTGGGGATCGCAGTCGTATTCGCGCGCCGCCTCCGCAGGCATTGAGTCCGTCCGCACAAGCATCGATCCAGTAGAGCCTGCGCTTCAGTCCAGATACGCCCGCGTCAGCGTGTTGAGATGCACTCGTTCCGCGTCGCGGAGGAAGGGCGCCAGCAGCATCATCACCTGCACGATGCCGTCGCGGATCGCCGCGTGTTCATCCTTGTCGCCGCGCGCGGCAGCGTAGTTCAGCCAGAACGTCGCGATGACCAGCACGTTCGTCGCGGTCGCGGCCAGCTCGTCCTTCGAAGCTCGCATGATTCCCGCCTGCAGCAGCCCGCGCATCACCGTGTGCGCCTGCTCGTTGGCGCGACGCAGGATGCGCGCGAAGCGCAATCGCAGGCGACGGTTCCGGCTGAGGATCTCCACCAGGTCGCGATGCAGGAAGCGGTAATCCCAGATGCATTCGAACACCAGGTGCAGCTGCAGCCAGATGTCCTCCAGCCCGGGAAGGCGGCCCTGCGGCGCGGCGAGCGCGGCGTCCATGCGCTCCTCGAAGCGCGCGAACAGCTGCTCGATGATGTCGTCCTTGTTGCGGAAGTGGTAGTACAGGTTGCCGGGGCTGATCTCCAGCTCGTCGGCGATGTGGTTCGTGGTGACGTTCGGCTCGCCCAGCGCGTTGAACATCGTCAATGCGCTGTCGAGGATGCGCTGGCGCGTCTGTTTCGCCATTGGTCGCGGATTGCGGCGCGCGTCAGGCGCGCAGCTTCTTCACCAGGTCGATGTATTTCTGCTTCGCGTCGTCGCTGGACGTGCCCTTGAGTTTCGCCCACGCCTCGTACTTGGCGGTGCCGACGAAGTCGAAGAAGCCGGGCTTCGGCCCGCTGACGTCGCCCTCCGAGCCCTGCTTGTAGAGCGCATACAGGCGCAGCAGCGTGTCGTTGTCGGGTCGCTCGGGCAGGGACTGGACATCCTTGGCGGCTTGTTCGAAAGCGGACTGCAGGTCGGTCATGACGGCGCCCCTCCGGCGACCCGGGATCGTGGCCGGGATTACCTCACGCGCCGTCGTCGATGGTCAATACGGCGGGGAATTGTGACGAGGCGGGGCCTCTGGCAACGTAGGCGCCAGGCGCCGCGCGGCGGCCATCCAAGGTCGGGGAAAGGGCAATGAGCTACTTCGTCACCGGTGCCACGGGATTCATCGGCCGCTTCCTGGTCGATCGGCTGCTGCGGCAGCGCAAGGGCACCGTCTACGTGCTGGTACGCAAGGATTCGCGGAAGAAGCTCGACGCCATCGCGAAGAAGATGGGTTGGGACGGCAAGCGCGTGGTGCCGGTGGAAGGCGACATGACGCAGGAAAAGTGCGGTGTCTCCGCAGCACAGGCGCGTGCGCTGGCCGGAAAGGTGAAGCACTTCTTCCACCTCGCCGCGATCTACGACCTCACCGCCAAGCCGGAGGCGCAGTACGCGGCCAATGTCGAAGGCACGCGCCATGCGCTGGATCTCGCCGCGGCGCTGAAGGCCGGCGTGTTCCACCACACCAGTTCCATCGCCGCCGCCGGGCTGTATCCGGGCGTGTTCCGTGAGGACATGTTCGACGAAGCCGAAGGGCTCGACGATCCCTACCTCCGCACCAAGCATGATTCCGAAGGCCTGGTGCGCCGCGAAACGCGCGTGAAGTGGCGCATCTACCGCCCGGGCATGGTCGTCGGCCATTCGCAGACGGGCGAGATGGACAAGATCGACGGCCCGTATTTCTTCTTCACCTTCCTCAAGAAGCTGCGGCAGATGCTGCCGCCGTGGATGCCGATGCTCGGGCTGGAAGGCGGACGCATCAACATCGTGCCGGTCGATTACGTGGTCGATGCGATGGACCACATCGCGCACAAGCCGCGGCTGGATGGCCACTGCTTCCACCTCACCGATCCCGATCCGCTGCGCGTGGGCGAGGTGCTAAACACCTTCGCACGCGCGGGTCATTCGCCGGAGATGACCATGCGCCTGGATGCTCGCATGTTCGCCTTCATCCCGGGCAGTGTGCGCGGTGCGGTCGCGAACCTGCCGCCGGTGCGGCGTTTCATCGGCATGCTGCTGCGCGATTTCAAGATTCCCAAGCAGGTGATGAAGTTCCTCACCTATCCCACGCGCTTCGACAACCGCGAAGCCGAGCGCGCCCTGAAGGGCAGCGGCATCCAGGTGCCGCCGCTGGAAAGCTACGCGTGGCGGCTATGGGATTACTGGGAGCGCCACCTCGATCCGGACCTGTTCGTCGACCGCAGCCTTAAGGGAAAGGTGCGCAACAAGGTGGTGGTGATCACCGGCGGTTCGTCCGGCATTGGCCTGGCGACCGCGCAGCGCGTGGCCGAAGCGGGCGCGATCACGATCATCGTGGCGCGCGGTGAGGAGGAGCTGTTCAAGGCGCGCGACGCCATGAAGGCCGCGGGCGGCAAGGTGTTCGCCTACACCGCGGACCTGGCCGACATGGACGACTGCGATCGCCTGGTGCAGACGGTGCTGGAAGAGCACGGTCGCTGCGACGTGCTGGTGAACAACGCAGGCCGCTCGATTCGTCGTTCGATCGAACTGAGCTACGACCGCTTCCACGATTTCGAACGCACGATGCAGCTGAACTACTTCGGCAGCCTGCGCCTGATCATGGGTTTCCTGCCCGGCATGACGCAGCGGCGCAAGGGCCACATCATCAACATCAGTTCGATCGGCGTGCTGGCCAATTCACCGCGTTTTTCGGCCTACGTGGCGTCGAAGGCCGCGCTGGACGCGTGGAGCCGCTGCGCGCAGGGCGAGCTGTCGGGCAAGGGCATCAGTTTCACCACGATCAACATGCCGCTGGTGAAGACGCCGATGATCGCGCCGACCAAGATGTACGACAGCGTCCCGACATTGACGCCGGATGAAGCGGCGGACCTGGTGATCAAGGGCATCATCGAGCGCCCGAGCCGCATCGCCACGCGCCTGGGCATCTTCGCGTCGGTCATCAATGCGCTGGCGCCGAAGGCCTACGAGGTAATCATGAGCACGGCGTTCGAGCTGTTCCCCGACTCGGCGGCCGCGCGCGGCGACAAGCAGGCGTTGAAGGGCGAAGTCGCGCCGAGCAGCGAACAGATCGCGTTCGCCGCCCTGATGCGGGGCGTGCACTGGTAGCGCGTTGCCGCTTGTGTAGCCCGGGTAAGCGAAGCGCACCCGGCCGCGCATGAAGTCCTGTGCGGAGGGCTACGTCAACCGGATCAGTACGCCCGGCACTGCAGGAAGCGCACTTTCCGTTCGCTTCCCGCCGGCGGCTGCAATTGCAGGCGCGAGGCGCGCAGCGCGTCGTAGCGGGCGAGTACGCCGCAGACTTCATTCACCTGCAACTGGTCGACGTCGTCGCGCTGCTGGATGACGAGGGTCGAGCTGGTCGACCACAGCACGCGTTCGACCCAGGGCAACGCGGCGACGGCGTGGATCACTTCGCCTCGCTCGAACTGGTCGCGGTTCGGATCGGCCGGAGCCGCCAGCGTCGGGTCGGTTGGGACCGATTGCGATGCCGGTGCGCGCGGCGACGGCTGCGGGGCCGAGGCGGCGGGCGCAGGCGTTTCGGTAGCAGGCGCAGCCTCCACCGGGGCGTCGCGCGTCATGCCCGGAACGAAGCCGAGGATGACGCCGACCGCCAGCGCGCCGGCCCACGCGATGGCCGTCTCGCGCACGCTGCGCCGGCGTGCGCTCAGGGTGAGATCGTCGCGCAGCGAGGCCGGCAGCATCGGTCCGACCAGGGCCCACAGCGCGTCGCCATCGAACAGCTCCAGGCCATCGCCAGCCTTTCGGGCTTCGGCGGGAATGCGTGCGGGCGTGGCGAGGATGCCGCCGGACGCGCCGTTGAACCGCACCGCTTCGCCCAGTTCGCGCACGCTCGCCGCGCCCAGGCGCGTGCGCGCCGCGGCGAGCTTGCACGCCAGCAACCACGTGCGGCCGTCGCGTATGAGGCGAAGTTCCGCCTGGGGGCCGCGTTCGAGCGTCTGTTCGACCGATTCGGCTTCAAAGCCCCGCGTACGCAGCGCCTCGACGACCAGGCGCGAGAACTCGCGCCAACGCATCTCCGCCAGCGCCTGGATACCGGCGGTCGTTTCGCCCTGGCGACGTCGAACCAGCCACAACCATGCCGTCGCCGCGGCGCCCAGCAACACGGTAGCGAGGAGGGCGATCGTCAGGGAAAAACCAGCCAGCATGCACAACCCGGGAGTGTCGGAGGCTGGCGACTATACGCCAGCGACATGGCTCCCCGCGTGGCATCGGTCACGCGAGCGGTCGGATGCAGGCAAAGGAAAGCCCGCCAGTCCGAAACCGTAAGGGGAGGGGAGCATACGGAGCAGCGGACTGGCGGGCTTGTCGGGACGCCCGGCGAGCGCCGGGCGGTAATGCGTTGTTCGATCAGGACGTCGCGTTGGAACGGCTGCGGGTCGCCTTCCGCGGCGACTTGCGTGCGGCCGGCGCCTTGGTCGCCTTGCTGGCCGCGGTCTTGCGAGCGCCCGTCTTGCGGGGCGGGGCCGAGCCGCCCTGGCGGCGCAGTTCGGCGGTGAGCGCGTCGACGCGGCGGCTCAGTTCGTTGAGGTCATCGCGGCCGGGTACGCCCAGCTTCACCAGCGACCGCTGCACGCGATCCTCGAACACCTTCTCCAGGCGATCCCAGGTGTCGACCGCGCGTTCACGCGCCTGGCCGACGCGGGAGCCGACGACGTCGCGCACCACTTCCGCCTGACCGCCCGCGAAGCGGCGCGCGGTCTGTTCCAGCGTCATGCCTTCCTTGATCAGCGCGTCGAACAGCTTCGTGCCTTCGGCCTGTGCGCGCGAGAACGCGCCCACGCCCGCCAGCCAGATCTGCTGCGCCGATTCGCTCAGTGTGCGCGACAGCTGGTCGGCCTGCTGCTGTGCATCCTGCGTGCCGGCCTTCTTGCGCGTGCGCGTGCCGGACGCGGTGGTCTTGCCGGCCGCCTTCTTGAACTTCGCCATGCGGGTTCCCTCGATGGGAGTGGCTGGGGTCCGGTCACCTTCGCGCCCGGCTCTAGAGCTTTCACACCAAGCCCGCGCGGGAGTTCAGACCCACTCGCGCGAAGGAAGCGTGATCCGCCGCTGTGGGCGTCCCACCAGATCGAGAAACCGGTTGAACACCTCGTCCGCACGCGACTGCATGCCGGCGATGTGCTCGCGCGTGTGCCGGCGGATCGCCTCGACGTCGGCGCGTGCCGGATCGAGTCCGCCCAGTTCCGCCAGTTCCTCGCGATAGGCGGGATTGCGCAGCCAGCGCTCGATCAGCGCCTCGTCCATCTCCAGATGGAACTGGAAGCCGTAGGCGTTCTCGCCGTAACGGAAGGCCTGCTGCTCGCAGCCGGCGGTGCTCGCCAGGTGCGTCGCCTCGCTCGGTACCTCGAAGCTGTAACGGTGCCACTGGAACACCGCAGACGTGTCGCCGAGCGGCGACAGGACCGCGTCTTCGCGACCGGCCGGCGTGGTGTGCAGCGGATACCAGCCGATTTCCGGCGCCTCATGCCGCCGCACCGGCGCGCCCAGCACGTGCGCCAGCAGCTGCGCGCCCAGGCAGATGCCGAGCACGGGCTTGCCCTGTTCGAGCATGTGTTCTATGGCGCGCAGTTCGGTCTTCAGGTGCGGACGCCGCGCCTGGTCCTCGACGTTCATCGGACCACCGAGCACCACCAGCCCGCGATAGCGATCCACGTTCGGTTCGAAATCCGGCTGCCGTTCGAAATTGGCGAAACGGATGCGATGGCCGCGCCGGCGGATCAGGCGATCGAGCGTGCCGAGCGGTTCGGCGGCGACGTGCTGGAAGACGAGCAGGCGGGACATGGCGGAACGAACCGCGGAAGGGCGTTCGACTATGCCAAATCCGGGCGCGTCACGCGCGCGGCGCCATCGCGATCAGGGCGATGGCCACCAGCGCCAGCACGATCGCCAGCCGGTTCCAGCGGCTGGTCTTCTCGCCGAAACCGAACACGCCGACGAGCGTGCCCAGCACGACCACGCCGATGTTCATCGCCCCGAACACGACCGACGGACTGTCCGGCAGCGCCTGGTGCGCGCGTACGTAGAAGACGATGTTGCCGAAGTTCAGAACGCCGAGCAGCAGGCCGCCGCCGAGGTTGCGCCAGGCCAGCCGCGTGCGGCCGCGAAGGTGGCGTACGAGTTGCGCACCGAGCATCAGCACGAAGGCGATGGCGAAGGCGGCCTGCAACGCGGCCATCGACGGCGTGCCCGCGAGCGCGATGCGCTTGAGCATCACGTCCACCAGCGCGAAGCCAACCCAGACGGTGACCAGCAGCAGCCAGCTGCGGCGTTCGCTGTCGGTCGGCGACGACTCCGGCCGCACGACGATGCCCGCGACGGCGACGAGGCCGAGTGCGAGGCCGAGCAGGCGCATGCCGTCCGCACGTTCGCCGAACAGAGTGAAGGCTGCCGCGAGGGACAACAGCAGCGATAGGCGCTGCGCCACGTCGGTGCGCACGATGCCGGCCGAGCGCACCGAGGCGCCGAGCACGAGGAAGAGCGAGGGCAGCACGACGGCGAGTCCAAGAACCGCCGCCCATGGCGTGTCGGGATGCGCGAGGCTGTGCAGCGGCGGCCGCAGCAGCCACGCGCACAGCGCGCCGGCGGCGAGGTAATTCCATGTCACGAGCTGGCCGACATCGAGCCGCGCCCGCGGCGCGAGCTTGAGCAGCACCGAGACCAGGACGCTGCACAGGGCGCTGAGGAGGATCAGGTGCATCGGTGGCGGAATCGTCGGGACGACGGCGGGGCGGTGATGATGCCATCGGGCGAGCGACCCGATTGCGCGGCGTCAGCCGGCAACGTTCCGGGTTCGACATCGACTTCGATGCCGTCATCCCGGCGAAGGCCGGGATCCAGGCCGGGTACGCATCCGGGGCGGCTCGCCACGGCGGCGAACGCGCCACATTGATTCGCGTCCGGGATGGATCCTTCCGACGGATCAAGGCTCGGAGTGAACCGCAGCATCGAAGGCTGATACCTCACCGGCCTGGATCCCGGCTTTCGCCGGGATGACGACAAGTTGGAGTTACGACGGCAGCCAAACCGATGATCGGCAAACCGCCCGTCAAACTCAGCGCGGCTTGGGCCTGAACCCGCCCGGCTTGCGCGGGCCGGCGCCCTGCGGACGCGGGCCGCGCGGCGGACGGCGGTCGTCGTCGAAACCACCGCGCTCGTGGCGACCGTGCGGGCGCTGGCCGCCGTGGCCGCCTTCGCCCGGCCGGCTGATACGCAACTGCTGGCCGGCGACGCGCACGCGCTTGAGGTGGTCCATGACCTCGCGCGGCATACCTTCGGGCAGGTCGATCAGGCTGTGGTCGTCGCGGATGTCGATGCGGCCGATGTAGCGACTTTCGAGCTCGGCCTCGTTGGCGATCGCGCCGACGATGTTGCCCGGCTTTACCCCGTGCTGGTGGCCGACCTCGATGCGGAAGGTTTCCATGCCGACTTCCGGTGCGCGCGTCTCGCGCGGCTCGCGGTGTTCGCGCGGCTCGCGGTGCTCGTGGCGCGGCGTCGATGCTTCGTCGTCGAACATGGATTCGGCGGCGTTGAACGAGGCGCGCTCGTTCTGCGGGCGTTCGCTTCGCGGTTCGAACTGCGGACGCTCGATCGCCGGACGCTCGTAGCGTTCGGTCGGCGCGTACGGCGTTTCGGTGCGCTGCGGGCGTTCGGAACGGTCGCCGCGCTCGTGACGCGATTCGTGGCGCGACTCACGCGGTGCACGCGGTCCGCTGTCGCGTTCGAAACGGGAATCGCGATCGCGACCGCGCGAATCGCGGCCCTGTTCGCGCGGACCGCGCTGCTCGAAACCGACCTGCGCGTGCGGGCGCAGCTTCTCGGCGGTAACGTCCAGCAGCAGCGGCATGTCGCCCTGCAGCAGCTTCGCCAGCGCCGCGGCGATCTCCACCGCCGGCACGTTCTGCTCGCGCTCGTAGCGTTCGACCAGGTCACGGAACTGCGCCAGGTCGTCGCTGTCCAGCGCGCCCGTAATCCGGCCGAGGAAGCGGTTCACGCGCTGCTCGTTCACCGTTTCGATGGTCGGCAGCGCCATCGGCTCGATCGGCTGGCGCGTGGCGCGCTCGATCGCGCGCAGCATGCCGCGCTCGCGCGGCGTCACGAACAGGATCGCCTCGCCCTTGCGGCCCGCGCGACCGGTGCGGCCGATGCGGTGCACGTAGCTTTCGGTGTCGTAGGGAATGTCGAAGTTCAGCACGTGGCTGATGCGTTCCACGTCCAGGCCGCGCGCCGCCACGTCGGTAGCGACGAGCACGTCGATCTTGCCGTCCTTGAGGTTCTGGATGGTCTTCTCGCGCTGCGCCTGCTGCACGTCGCCGTTGATCGCGGCGGCGGCGATGCCGCGCGCGGCGAGCTTGTCGGCCAGCTCTTCCGTGGCCTGCTTGGTGCGCGCGAAGACGATCATCGCGTCGAACGGTTCGGCTTCCAGGATGCGGGTGATCGCGTCCAGCTTGTGCACGCCGCTGACCGCCCAGTAGCGCTGGCGGATGTTGGCGGCGGTGGTGGTCTTGGCCTTGATCGAGATCTCGACCGGATCCTTCAGGTAGGTCTGCGCGATGCGGCGGATCGGGGGCGGCATCGTCGCCGAGAACAGCGCGACCTGGCGCGTTTCCGGCGTCTTCTTCAGCACGGCCTCGACGTCGTCGATGAAGCCCATGCGCAGCATTTCGTCGGCTTCGTCCAGCACCAGGCAGCGCAGTTCGGACAGGTCGAGCGAGCCGCGTTCCAAATGGTCGATCACGCGGCCGGGCGTGCCGACCACGACCTGCACGCCGCGCTTGAGCGCCTGCAGCTGCGGGTAATAGCTCTGGCCGCCGTAGATCGGCAGCACGTGGAAGCCGGGCAGGTGGTGGGCGTACTTCTGGAACGCCTCGGCGACCTGGATGGCCAGTTCGCGCGTCGGCGCCAGGACCAGCGCCTGCGGCTTCTGCCGGCCGGGCTGGATCTGCGCCAGGATCGGCAGCGCGAACGCGGCGGTCTTGCCGGTGCCGGTCTGCGCCTGGCCGAGCACGTCGCGGCCCTCCAGCAGCGGCGGGATGGTGGCGGCCTGGATGGGCGAGGGGGATTCGTAGCCGACGTCCGAAAGTGCCTTGAGCAGGGGCTCGGGCAGGGCAAGATCGGTGAACTTCAGGGACGGGGCATCATTCGAGCTGGGCTCGGCGCTCATGGGGGAGACTCGGCAGCGCCGGCGAACGCCGGTCGGGAAGACTGAACAGTGTAACCGAGGGGCGTCGTGGGGCTGTGTAGCGGGGCTGTATGCGCCCGGGAAATACCCGCGCATTCTTGCTCCGGAGCGGGGTTCGGCTGCGCGTGGGCAGGCTCGAGACGTTTGTGCCGTCGCGCTTAGCCCCTCTCCCGCCGGGAGAGGGGTTGGGGTGAGGGTAGGGACGTGCGGTGCGCTCGCACTTGCTATGCCATCGCCGTTGCGTGGGCTTGGAGCAACGTCAAGATCAAAAGCTTCCGCTCGCAAGCGAGCGGGTCACTTTTGTCCTGGCAAAAGTAACCAAAACCGTTCGCTCCCGACGCGAGCCGCCGCTGCGCGTCGGTGCCCTGCGCTCCTCGCCGGAAAAGGGACGTCGCCCGAACTCGCTACGCTGCGCTCCGCTCAGACAGCGGGCGACTCTTTGCCCTTTTCCGACTCCGGTGCTCGGCTCGCTTTAAGTCGCTGGAAAGTCAAAGGCGAACAGCGACAGCGACAGCGACAGCGAACAGCAACGGCGAAGGCAAAGCTGTTGTAGCCCGGGGAAGCGCAGCGCACCCGGTATGTGCGCCTGCTCGTCCTGCAACGCTAGGCCAACCGGCTACGGTGATCCGGAAGCGCGACTGTCTCAGCCCTCACCTCAGCCCCTCTTCCGCAGCGGAAGAGGGGCTTCGAGATCAGAGCGCCGACGCCGCGGCGCCGACGCGCACATCCTTCTCCACCCGCCCATCCTTCATCACGAATTCCACCCGCTTGAGCACGGTCACGTCCGTCAGCGGATCGCCGCTCACGGCGATGAGGTCGGCGCGCTTGCCTGCCTCCAGCGAACCGACCTGATCGGCCAGGCCCAGCAGGTCGGCGGCGTTCACGGTGGCGGCCTGGATCGCGGTGGCGGGCGTCATGCCGTGCGCGACCATCAGCTCGAATTCGTCGGCGTTGCGGCCGTGCAGGCTGACGCCGGCGTCGGTGCCGAAGGCGATCTTCACGCCCGCCGGCACCGCGCGCTCCAGCGCCTTGCCGGTGATGCCGATGCGCCACTGGATCTTCTCCAGCACCTCGCCGGTGTACGCGTCGGGATTCTTCGCCAGCCGCTCCTTGTAGCCGTTCACCGTCGACAGCGTGGGCACGTAGTACGCGCCGGTCTGGCGCAGCAGGTTGATGTCCGCGTCGTCCATCAGCGTGCCGTGTTCGATCGAATCGGCGCCGGCGCGCAGCGCGAGGGCGATGCCGTCGGCGCCGTGCGCGTGGACGGCGACCTTCTTGCGGTACAGGTGCGCGGTTTCGACGATGGCTTTCGCCTCGTCGTCGAACATCTGCTGGCCCAGGCCCACGCCGATGCGGCTGTTCACGCCGCCGGTGGTCGCGATCTTGATGACATCCGCGCCACGCGCGACCTGGCGTCGCACTGCCTTGCGGCATTCCTCGGCGCCGTCGCAGGTGTTGCCGTGGACGTCGAGCGCGGCGTGCAGTTCGTCGCGGAAGCCGAGCGTCGGATCCATGTGGCCGGCGGTGGCGGAGATCGCCATGCCCGCGTCGACGATGCGCGGCCCCGGCAGCTTGCCCGCGGCGACTGCATCACGCAGCGCAAGCGTCACGCCGTCCTCGTCGCCGAGGTTGCGCACGGTGGTAAAGCCGGCCTGCAACGTCTTGCGCGCATTCACCGCGGCCTCGTAGGCGTGGTCGGCGACGCCCTTCGAAATGCCTTCCAGCTGGCCTTCCACGCCCGCCTTGTCGGACGTCAGGTGTACGTGGCTGTCGATCAGGCCCGGCAGGACGAACCGGTCGCGCAGGTCGATGACGGTCGCGCCGGTGGCGTTCGGGAACGCGGATACATCGACGAAGCCATCGCGCACGGCATCGACGCGGCCGTTGCAGATCAGCAGCGTGCTCGCGCCACGTGCCGCATGGCCGGGACGATCCAGCAGCCGTCCGGCCTGCACGAGGCTGCACGACGGCTTGCCCGCGGGCGCCTGCGCACCGGCGGGCGTGGCGATCGCCAGCAGCATCGCGGCGGCGAGGGCCGGGCCGATATGGCGGACTGCATGGTTGGTGCGTTGGCGCGACATCATCCGTTCGATTCCCCAGAGCGACGGTGGACGGCCAGCATACGCGGACGCCCGCCCGCCCGACTGCGACCCGCGTCGATGTGCCGCGGCTGTCCCTTCGCCGGCTGCGGCGGGTTCACCGCTTGTAGCCACCGCGCCCGGCACCATCTGTAAAGCGGTCCCTGCCGCGTGCGCACGTTTCATGCTGAATCCGCACTTCGACAATCTCTTCGTCCGCGATCTCCCCGGCGACCCCGACACCGCGCCCGGCGTGCGGCAGGTGCACGGCGCCGCGTATTCGCGCGTGGAGCCCACGCCGGTTCCACAGCCGCGGCTGCTCGCGCATTCAGCGGAGATGGCGCGCCGGCTCGGCTTCAGCGAGACCGACGTCGCTTCCGACGAGTTCGCGCGCGTGTTCGGCGGCAATGCACTACTGCCCGGCATGCAGCCGTTCGCGGCGAACTACGGCGGCCACCAGTTCGGCCAGTGGGCGGGGCAGCTCGGCGACGGTCGCGCGATTTCGCTGGGCGAGATGATCAACGCCGATGGCGAACGTTGGGAATTGCAGCTCAAGGGCGCCGGTCCGACGCCGTATTCGCGCAGCGCCGACGGCCGCGCGGTCCTGCGTTCGTCGATCCGCGAATTCCTGTGCAGCGAGGCGATGCACCACCTCGGCGTGCCGACCACGCGCGCGCTGAGCCTCGTGGGCACGGGCGAATGGATCGAGCGCGACATGTTCTACGACGGCCATCCGCAGCTGGAGCCCGGCGCCGTGGTGTGCCGCGTCGCTCCCTCGTTCATCCGTTTCGGCAATTTCGAACTGCCGGCCTCGCGCAACGACACCGAACTGCTGCGCCAGCTGGCCGACTTCTGCATCCGTCGCGATTTCCCGGACCTGCGCGGCCTCGGGCGTGGGCAGGCGGCGTACGCCGAATGGTTCGCGCAGGTGTGCGAGCGCACCGCCGTGCTGATGGCGCACTGGATCCGCGTCGGCTTCGTGCATGGCGTGATGAACACCGACAACATGTCGATCCTCGGCCTGACCATCGACTACGGCCCGTACGGCTGGGTCGACAACTTCGATCCGGGCTGGACGCCGAACACCACCGATCGTTACCAGCGCCGTTACCGTTTCGGCCAGCAACCGCAGGTGGCGTACTGGAACCTCGGGCGACTGGCCGGCTCGCTGTCGCTGCTGTTCGACGACACAGAGCCGCTGCAGGCCGGCCTGCGCCGCTTCGTCTCCACCTACCTGGACGCCGATCGCGAGAACACCGCGCGCAAGCTCGGCCTGGCCGACTACCGCGAGGACGACACCGCCCTGATGCAGCAGTTGCAGGACCTGCTGACCGAAGGCGAGATCGACATGACGCTGTTCTTCCGCGGGCTGGCCGACCTCGACGTGCGGGCGCCGGACCTGGGCCCGATGGAAGACGCGTTCTACGATCCGGCGCGTCGCGAGGCGGTCGAGCCGGCATTGCGCGAGTGGCTGGCGCGTTATGTCGCGCGGCTCTCGCAACAGGACCTGCCGGACGCGCAGCGGCGCGAGCGCATGAACGCCGCCAACCCGCGGTATGTGCTGCGCAACTACCTCGCGCAGCAGGCGATCGACCGTGCGGCCGAAGGCGACATCGGCGGCGTCACGGAGCTGCTGGAGGTCATGCGCCGCCCCTACGACGACCAGCCCGGCCGCGAGGCCTACGCGCGCCGCCGGCCGGACTGGGCGCGCGAACGCGCGGGCTGTTCGATGCTGTCCTGCAGTTCCTGACGCCGCCTACACATCGGCCGCGCATCATGCCGCCGCGGGGAACATCGCGGAGGGTGCGGCCATGGGCAACGCAACGATCGTCCGTTTCCATCGCACGCTGGTGGCGTGCGTCCTGCTGGGCCTGACGACCGCCGCCGCGGCGCAGGTGCAGGGCCGCACGGTCGGCACGCTGCAGCGGCACGATCCGGCGCAGCATCGGATCGTGCTCAGCCAGGACGCGCGCACCGGCAGCGAACTGGGGCAGGGCGCGCCCATCAACCTGTACTACGACGAAGCAAAAGCCGAGCGCGATCGCGCCACGCGGCCGAAACTGCAGCCGGGCGACCGCGTGATGCTGGACACGGTGAAGACCGGCAACCGCGTCGAAGCGACATCGGTGACACGCCTGCCCGACACGACGCCGGGCCAGGGGTGGGGCCAGTACCTGCACGGCACCGTCGCCGAGTTCGTCCCGCGCACCAACGTGCTGATGGTCGACCAGACCGAGACGCGCATCCGCAACCGCATCGAAATCGATGCCAATACGCAGGTGTTCGCGCTGGACGGCACGCCGATGCGGCTCGAGCAGCTCAAACCCGGCGACGAGATCGACATGGCTTTCCGCCTGGTTGGCCGCGTGCGCACGGCCTCGAAGATCGTTCTGCTCAAACCCGCGGGCGGCTGAGGGTTACGGCCAGCGGTCGAGGATCGACGGATCGGAGCCGACGCGCCGGCACGCACGCGGACCGACGCCGTCGTTCAGCGCCGCGCGAAAGATCGGGGAAATCGTGCGCAGCGTGCGCGATGCGACCGCGGATCGGGCGCGTTCGAAGCGCGTCGGCGCGAGCATGTCGACCGCCCAGTCCGGCAGCAGCGCGGCGCCGGCGCCGAGGAACAGGTCGCGCGAGAGTCCGGCCATCGGCACGGGCAGACGAATGCGCGCGAGCACGCGCAGCACTTCACGCGAGCGTTCGTCCAGTCGCAGTTCGCCCTGCATGCGGGCGAAGAACGCGGCGATTTCGGCCTCCGTGCCGGGCACGTCGCGCGCGCCCAGCGCTTCGGCGACGCGACGCACTTCGCCGTAGTACGCATCGGCCGCGCCGATGGGCAGCGTCATCGGCGAATAGCGGCGGAATCCTTCGAGGAAACCGAAGCTTTCGGTCACATGCACCCACGTCAGCAGCGCCGGATCGTCGGCGCGATACAAGCGGCCGTCCGGCAGCGTGCCGCGCACCTGCTCGTGGATGCCGGCGACGCGATCGATGAGCTTCTGCGCTTCCGGGCGCGAGGCGTACGTGGTGCCGGCGACGAAATTGGTCGTGCGCCGCAACCGGCCGACGAGATCGGTACGGAAATTGGAGTGGTCCCACACGCCGGCCAGCGCCAGCGGATGCAGTGTCTGCAGCATCAGCGCGCACAGGCCGCCGGCGAGCATGCCGGGGAAGTCGGAATGCACGCGCCAGGTCATGCTGTCGGGACCGAACAGGCCGGGATCGCCGGCCGGATGGTCGTAATCGATGCCGCTCTGCCCGCGCGGGAAGGCGGACAACACCCAGTGGCGGATGCGTTCGGCGGCGAGGGCGTGCGGGGAGGGCATGGGGAGATGATCCCATCCCGTCGGTTCTCCAGCGCCATAGCCCCTCTCCCGCGCGCGGGAGAGGGGTTGGGGTGAGGGCATGGTGCGCACGTCGAGTCTGGCGCGCACTTTCTCCGTTCGCCCTCATCCGCCCTCCGGGCACCTTCTCCCGCAAGCGGGAGAAGGGACCGCCACCAAGTAGAATCCCCCCATGCCCCTGATCACCCTGAACAACGTCGACTACGGCGTCGGCGGCCCCTTGCTGCTTTCCGACGTCGTCCTCTCCATCGAACCCGGCGAGCGCATCGCGCTGATCGGCCGCAACGGCGCCGGCAAATCCACGCTGATGAAGCTCATCGCCGGCGACATCCACGCCGACGACGGCGAGGTCCGCCGCGAGGGCGGCGTCCGCATCGCGCGCCTGGAACAGGAAGTCCCGCCCGGCGCCGATGGCGACGTCTGGGACGTGGTCGCCGGCGGGCTGGGCGAGCTCGGCAGCTGGCTCGCCCAGTTCCACCACCTCAGCCACGCCGAGCACGTCGACACCGACGCGCTGGCGAAGGTCCAGCAGAAGATCGAGGACGCCAACGGCTGGTCGCTCGACCAGCGCGTGACCGAGACGCTCCAGCGCCTGGAACTGGACGGCGACGCCGTGTTCGCGCGCCTGTCCGGCGGCATGAAGCGTCGCGTGCTGCTCGCTCGCGCGCTGGTGTCCTCGCCCGACGTGCTGTTGCTGGATGAGCCGACCAACCACCTGGACATCGAGGCCATCGACTGGCTCGAAGGTTTCCTCAAGGCCTGGCAGGGCGCGCTGGTGTTCGTCACCCACGATCGCCGCTTCCTGCGTTCGCTCGCCACGCGCATCGTCGAGATCGACCGCGGCCAGGTCACCAGCTGGCCCGGCGACTGGGACAACTACCTGCGCCGCCGCGAGGAGCGCCTGAACGCCGAAGCGCAGGAAAACGCGCGTTTCGACAAGATGCTGGCGCAGGAGGAAGTGTGGATCCGGCAGGGCATCAAGGCCCGCCGCACGCGCGACGAAGGCCGCGTCACGCGCCTGAAGCAGATGCGCGTGGAGCGCTCGCAGCGGCGCGAGCTGCAGGGCAACGTCAAGATGGACTTCGCCCAGAGCGAGTCGTCGGGCAAGAAGGTCGTCGAAGCGAAGGACGTCAACTTCGCCTTCGGCGATCGTGAACTCATCCGCGATCTGTCCACCACGATCTTCCGCGGCGACCGCATCGGCCTGATCGGCCCCAACGGCAGCGGCAAGACCACGCTGCTGAAGCTGCTGCTGGGCGAACTGAAGCCGCAGTCGGGCGAGGTGAAGCTCGGCAGCAACCTGCAGATCGCGTACTTCGACCAGTACCGCGCGACGCTGCGCGAGGACTGGAACGCGCTGGAGAACGTCGCCGAGGGCCGCGAGTTCGTCGAGGTGGGCGGCAGGTCCAAGCACGTCATCGGCTACCTGCAGGATTTCCTGTTCACGCCCGAACGCGCCCGCGCACCGATCACGCGCCTGTCCGGCGGCGAGCGCAACCGCCTGCTGCTGGCGAAGCTGTTCGCGCAGCCGTCCAACCTGCTGGTGATGGACGAACCGACCAACGACCTCGACGTCGAGACGCTCGAACTCCTGGAAGAGCTGCTCGGCGACTATCCGGGCACGCTGCTGCTGGTCAGCCACGATCGCGATTTCCTCGACAACGTCGTGACCTCGACCCTCGTGATGGAAGGGGATGGCCGCGTCGGCGAATACGTCGGCGGCTACACCGACTGGCTGCGTCAGCGGCCGGTGAAGTCGGTTCCGGCGGTAGGTGCGAAGGCAACGCCGGCTGCGGCGCCCGTTGCCGCAGCGACCACTCCCGCGCCTGCCGCGCCGAAGAAGAAGCTCAGCTACAAGGACGCGCGTGAGCTGGAGCAGCTGCCGGTGCGCATCGAGCAGCTCGAAACGAAGGTCGCCGAACTGACCGCGCAGATGAACGAGGCGTCGTTCTACCAGCGCGACGCCGCCGGGATCGCCGCCCACACCGACCTGATGGCGAAGACGCAGGCGGAGCTGGATGCGGCGTATGAGCGGTGGAATGAGCTGGAAGGGTGACAAAGCTCGCCCTCACCCCAACCCCTCTCCCGCAGGCGGGAGAGGGGCTAGCAGGGCGACTGCCGGGAATAATGAACGCACCCGGAGAATGGCCCTTCTCCCGCGCGCGGGAGAAGGTGCCGGCAGGCGGATGAGGGCGCTCAGCCGATAAGCCGCCACGCCCGTCTCACCCCGCGAGACGCCCCCACCGCACACTCGCGCGATGCCGCGCGCCACCGCCCTTACTGACGATCTCTTCGCTGCCGCCCCGGCCAGCGACGCCCCGCGCACGCTCATCGAAGACGCCCAGAGCGGCATCCGCTACTGGCCGGCGTTCCTTCCGGATGAGCTCGCCGCGCGCTGGTTCGACGAGCTGAAAACCGCGGTCGCGTGGGAAGCGCAGCGTCGCCCGATGTACGACCGCATCGTCGACGTCCCACGGCTGATCGCGTCCTACCGTTTCGAGGACGACGGCATTCCCGCGCCGCTGATCGACGGCGTCGAACGCGTTCGCGCGCATCTGGACGAACCTTTCAACGCGGTCGGCCTCAACTACTACCGCGACGGCAACGACAGCGTCGCCCCGCACGGCGACAAGCTGCACATGCTGCGCGAAGGCCATCCCATTGCGCTGGTCTCGCTCGGCTCGCCACGGCGCATGACCATCCGCGACCTCGCCACGCGCAAGGCGCTGCACATCGACCTGGAACCCGGCAGCCTGCTGGTAATGAGCCACGCCAGCCAGCTCACGCATGAGCACGGCGTGCCGAAGACGAAGGCGCCCGTGGGGCCGCGCATCAGCCTCGCGTATCGCGTGCGACCGCCGCGCACGGCGCGCGGTTGAAGTTCACTCCAGCCGCACCTTCAGGTCGCGCCCGGCCGTGGCGAAGTTGCCGCTGTAATCCTGCGCGGTGATGCGCAGCACATAGTCGCCGGCGGGCAGTTCGCCGGGCTGCCACTGGCCGGTCGCGAGCACGCCGTCGCGCACCGTGTTGGTCACCAGATACTGGAATCGCGTGATCGCGCTGCCGTGCACGGTGATGCCGCTCGACGGCCCGTAGGCGATCTTCACCGCGTCCGGATCGGCCGGCATGCGGTTGAATTCGATCGTCATGCGCGGCTGCTCGTAACCCGGCAGCGGCGCGCCGGTCGTGTCCAGCCACTGATAGCCCAGCGCGTGCAGCCCGAGCCGGCGACGCGGCAGGTTGCGGTCCACCTGGTCCCACGCATCCACTGCGATCTGCACGCCGGGCGTCGCGCGCGAGAGCACCAGGCGTCCATCGCGACGGACCGTCAGCGGCTGGTCCTGCGCGTCGAGCAGTTCGATCCGGTCGATGCGCGGCGCGTAATGGTCGGCGTAGTTCACGAAGCCCAGCGCCACCGCGTTGCGTTCGTAGCCACTGGCGCCGACGCTCAGGTGCACGTGCGCCATGCCGTTGATCGTGCCGAGCGCGTCGCCCGCGGCAAAGCGCGTGCCGCGACGCACGCGGACGCGTTCCGGCTTGCCATCGTCGCCGGGGACGATGAGGAAGCGCGAGGCATCCAGTGGCTCGCCACGCGGCGTGCGGCCCACGCGCATGTGGATGTAGCCGAGCGTGTCGATCCCCAGCCCTTCTCCGAGTTCGCCGAAGCCCCACGCGGCGTACGGGCTGCTGACCTTTCCGTCGGCGATGGCGAGCACCTGCTGTCCGACGTCGCCGCGGATGTCGAGGCCGCCATGCAGGTGGTCGCGGTTCTCGCGCTGGTAGTTGCCGCGCACTTCGCCAAGCGTGCCGACGACTTCGTGCCAGCCGTCCTGCGGCGCCAGCGGCCAGCGACCGCCGGTGGCGGGCAGCGGCGCATCGGGCGAAGGACCCACGACCTGCGGCGTGCCCGCATCGCGCGATGCCTCCACGGGACGGACGCGATGCACGCGATAGGCCCCAGCGTCCGCGACCAGCAACGTGCCGTCTTCGGCGACCACCAGCCCCGACGCGCGCGACAAGCGCTGCGCCTGCGTCTGCCCGGTGACCTGGTGGGCGCTGCCGTCACGCGCGAACTGCACCAGCCCGCGGTACATCTCGCCGACGTAGAGCACGCCGTCGTGCGCGATCGCGAGGCTGAGCGGGCGATGCACCGGCGGATGTCCGTCGCCGGGCATCGCGCGGGCGAGGGTGGTGACCTCACCGGTCGGCGTGATGCGGCGGATCGCGTTGTTGCGCAGGTCGGCGACGTAGACGCGGTTCATCGCATCGACGGCGACCGCGGTGGGCGTGTCGAACCGCGCCAGCGCACCGACGCCGTCCGCGTCGCCCGGCCGCTCGCCGCCGGCCAGCGTCGAGACGCTGCCATTGGGCGCGATCACGCGGATGCGGTCGTTGTAGGTGTCGGCGACGTACACGCGACCGTCCGCGCCGACGGCGACGCCGGTCGGCCCGTCGAAACGCGCCTGCGCGCCGGGGCCATCCGCGAAGCCCGGCGTGCCGTTGCCGGCGACCGTGCTCACCGCGCCTTGAGGCGTGATTTTGCGGATTGCGTGATTCCCGGTATCGGCGACATAGAGATTGCCGTCCCGATCGAAGGCGAGGCCTGACGGGGTGTCGAACGCCGCAGCGGCACCGACGCCGTCGGCGAAGCCTTCCACCGAGCCGGTGACCGTCGTGACGGTGCCGTCCGGCGCGATGCGGCGGATGCGGTTGTTGTCGCCCGCGTCGCTGACGAACACCGCGCCGTCCTTCGCGACCGCAACGCCGTACGGATCGGCGAACCGCGCCTGTATGGCCGCGCCGTCGCGCCGGCCGGGGATGCCGTCGCCTGCGATCAGGTCGATGTGGCCGGCCCAGCCGATGGTTGTCGGCGCCGGACCGAGCACGGCCTGAGCGATGGGTGGGCGGCGTTCGAATATCCAGGTTGCGGCGAGCGCCGCCGCGGTCGCGACCAGCACCACCAACAGCCATCCGTTGCGTGACATGCGTTTCCTCGTCGTGCGTGACCTTCGATTATTGCCCGCGCCGCGCGCCCGGCGCACCCTTGCACGCGGCGGTCGGCGCGCGCCTAATCGCGCTGGTTTTCGATGACGGGAGGGTGCGATGCGTTGGATCCTCGGAGCAGGCGCGCTGGCGCTTGCGTTGACGTGCAACACGGCCGCGGCCGCGGTGAAGGACGCCACAGCCGGCGGCTTCACCATCGAGAACAGCGAAACCGTGCCGGTCGATGCCGACGCGGCGTGGAAGGCGCTGGTGCAGGACGTCGACCGCTGGTGGCCGAAGGACCACAGCTGGTGGGGCAACGAATCGAAGCTGTCGATCGACGCGCGCGCCGGCGGCTGTTTCTGCGAACTCGCGGGCGCACGGCAGGCGCAGCACATGGCGGTGGTGTTCGTCGATCCGGGCAGGACGTTGCGCATGACCGGCGGCCTCGGTCCGCTGCAGGGCATGGGCCTCGGTGGCGCGCTGGAATTCCGCCTCGCGCCCGCCGACGGCGGTGGCACGCGCATCACGATGTTCTATCGCGCCGGCGGCTACACGCCCGATGACCTGTCGAAGTTCGCGCCGGTCGTCGACAAGGTGCAGGCGCAGCAGCTGCGCGGACTGGCGGACTTCCTCCGCAAGTCGGCGAAGCAGGGCGGCTAGCGAATGGCACAGCTGGGACTGGGATTTGACGATGCACCGACGGGCGAGCTTCACCGCCTGTTCTTCGCGCTATGGCCCGACGAGGCGCTGCGTCCGCGCATCGCCGCCACGGCGGTGTCCGTCGTGTCGGAACATGCGCCGGGCGGGCGTCCGCTGAAACCCGACCGCTACCACGTGACGCTGCAGTTCCTTGGCGATTTCCGTCCGCTGCCGTCGTCGCTGGTCGAAGACGCTAAGGCGGCGGCCGCCGCCGTGCGTTCGCCGGCGTTCGAGCTGTCGCTCGATGAAGTCGGCAGCTTCCGCGGCGCGAACGTCTGGTGGATCGGTTCGCAACATGCGCCCGATGGGCTGCGCGCGCTGTTCGACGCGCTCGGCCGGTCGCTGGCGCAGCACCGCGTTCCGGTGAAATCGTCCGCGAGCTTCGTGCCGCACCTCACCGTGCAACGCGACGTGCGCCGCTTCATCGCGCCCACTCCGGTGCCGCCGCTGCCCTGGCCCGTGCGCGAGTTCGTGCTGATCGACAGCCAGCCCGGACGCGGCACGCCGTACGAGGTGATCGGGCGATGGCCGCTGGGTTGAGCGCTTCAGTGACGCAGCGCGATCTCCGGCCAGCGATCGATGCTGCCGTCCTCGCGCACGACCACGAAGTCGCGCGCGGTGGCGAACAGCACCGGCGTCGGGTGATCCAGCGGCGTGCGCACGAAGGCCAGCCGCCAGCCGCAGCGTTCGCAGGCCTGCAGCATCGTGCGTTGCGGGATGGTCAGCCCGATGCGGCGCTGGACGCGGATGCCGCCGCTGGGTGTCCGCCGTTCGACAGTGGCCATGACGTGTCCCCCCTATGTATCGCCGCCCTCATTGATTCCAACGCATGGCGCACGGCGGGCCGGACGCCCGCAACGCCCTTCAGGAGCCCCGCATGCCGACCGTCGATCCGCGCGTCGATGCCTACATCGAGAAGTCCGCCGACTTCGCCCGGCCGCTGCTCGCGCACATCCGCGAGGGCGTGCATGCCGCATGCCCGCAAGCGGAGGAAACGTTGAAGTGGGACATGCCCAGCTTCACCTGGCGCGGGAAGATCGTGTGCGGGATGGCGGCGTTCAAGCAGCACGTGACGCTGTGGTTCTGGGAAGGCCGCTCGATCGTGGGCGACGACGCCAACCGCGAGGCGATGGGCCAGTTCGGTCGCATCACGAAGAAGTCCGAACTGCCCGGAAAGCGCGAACTCGCCGGCTACGTGAAGCAGGCGATGGCGCGGATCGAAAACGGTGCGACGGCGCCCGCGAAGGAGAAGCCGGCGCCGAAGGCGGCGCTACCCGTTCCCGAGGACCTCACCGCCGCGCTGCGCGGTAACGCGAAGGCGCGCGCGACGTTCGAGGGCTTCGCGCCGGGCTATCGGCGCGACTACATCGAATGGATCGTCGAGGCAAAGCGCGAAGACACGCGACAGCGCCGTATTGCGCAGGCGGTGGAGTGGCTCGCGGAGGGGAAGACGCGGAACTGGAAGTACATCAAGTAGGCGGGCGATGGGTGGCCTTTCGGTCGAGCCCCGTCGTGGGCTTCGCTTACTCGCTGCAGAGCTCTTAAAGCTGTCATCCCCGCGAAGGCGGGGATCCATGTCTCCGCGTCGTCACGGCTTTCGAAAGGCGTGACATATGTGTGAGATGGATTCCCGCCTTCGCGGGAATGACGGCAAGAAAAAACGCTCGCCCGTGCGATGGTCGAGCCCCCTCCGTGGGCTTCGCTTACCCGCTGCAGAGCTCTTAAAGCTGTCATCCCCGCGAAGGCGGGGATCCATGTCTCCGCGTCGTCACGGCCTTCGAAAGGCGTGATATGTCCGAACGATGGAGGTTCGGCTCCGCCGAAGTGAAGCGCTAGCCCGCCCTCACGGGAATGACGGCAAAAGCCAAACCACGTGCCGTCTCGACCAGGCGACGCGTGAATTACCGCAACGGCTCCACCACCGCCGCCCATGCCAGCGCCGCATCGTGCTCGTCCGGTTCGAACGCGCGGATCTCCGTGTTCGGGAAGAAGCGCCCGGCGAACTCGGAAATCTCGCCCAGCCAGCGCTTGTCGGTCACGATCGCGCCGCGCGCGAAGCGGTCGTACTCGCCGAACTTCGCGAAGAAATAGCGCAGGTCCTTCGCCAGTGCCTCGGGCGTCAGCCCGGTGAAGCCGGTCATGTCGCAGTAGATGCCGATGCGTTCGTGCAGGCGCAGGCGGCCCTCGATGTCGGCGATGCAGCGGTCGTAGTCGGCGCCGTCGAGCGTGCCGCTCAGGCGATACGCCCCGACATGCGATGGCGAAGGCAGCAGGTCGATCATGGCATCGTCCGACGGAAACCTCGAGCCAGCGTGCGCGGCGCGGGGTTCAGGACGCGTCAACGCATGCGCGCAGTGGCGTTACTTCGAAAGCAACGCGCCACAACCGGTGTAGGTCTTGCCGCCGGCGTGCAGCTGCGCGGTGACGTCGAACGTCGCACCGGCGTCGTCCTGGCAGGGTTTGCGCTCGGTGATGAGTTCGACCTGCGTGCCGTTGGCGCTCTTGCCGATCCAGCCGTCGCCCTTCGCGCGCGGCTGCACGCTGGCGATATCGAGCTTGCGCGAGCCGAAATCCAGCTGCGCGTGCAGCGAAGGCGCGTCGCCCTGGCCGATCTCGACCAGCCATCCCGGCTCGTTGCCCACCGCGCGGAAGGCGACGCCGCGCGAGCGTGCGTCGTCCCACGGCGAGGCGACGTTCGTGCGCGTGCATTCGTGCTTCTCGCCATCGAGCGTCAGCGTGCCGCTGTCGCCCTTCGTCCAGAACTCGTTGCCGGCGTCGTCGGCATAGCGTGCACCGGATCCCGATACCGCCAGCGGCAGCGAACGGCTGCGGCCGCTGTACGACAGCGTCACGGTGTTGGCGACGTTGTCAAAGACCGCGCCCACGCGCAGATCGCCGCACTGCCAGTTCGTCGGCGGCGGCGATGTGACGGTCGATGTCGCTTCTGCGACGGGCGCGGCGACATGCACCATCCCGATCTCCACCGGTTTGTTCGCCGCCGGATCCACCGGCACGCGCGTGACGCTCGCGAACAGCGGGGCGCCGTCGGGCCCGGCGAGCGTGGCGTGCAGGCCGTACTGGCCATTGGCGCGCAGCTTCGCCGGATCGAAGGGCAGGGTGAAGGCGATGGGCGGGCTGCCGACGTCCTTCACCATGGCGTCGGCGATGACGGCGTTGGGCGTGTCGGCCAGCAGGTTGTCGAGCAGCTGCACGCGCAGCGTCGAACCCGGCGGCGGCAGGATGCGCTCGCGGTAGGTTGCCGTGCCGGTGACGGCGTGGGCCCCCTGCGTCATGGAGGGCGCCGGCGCTGTGGTGTTGCCCTGGGGCTGGCACCCGGCGACGAGCGCCGCGACCGTCAGGAGGAGCGGCGCGGCGCGAAGGGAAGTCCTCGACACGGTCATGGCACGTCCTCCGTCAGGTGGCGCGAGCGTAGCGGGGCGTTTGTTGGAACCGCGTCAGCGCGGCGCCCGGTCGATGCGGACCACCGGGTAGCGGCGATACTGGTCGTCCCACGACGAATGCCGGCGCGCGAAGAACTCCAGCCGCTGCTGCGGACTCTCGGCAAACGCCTTGTCCTCTTCGAGGCGCTGTTCGAAGGCGGCCTTCACCTTCGGATCCTTCAGCATCTCGCGCGCCACGTCCTCGGCGACGTAGTCCTCCATGTACTCCTTTCGCTCGAAGTAGTTGTTGAACTCGCCCCATGCGACCAGCGCGTCCGGCGCCTGCGGTTCCAGCAGCGCCATCACCAGGCGCGCCTTCGGCTGCGCGATCGGCACGAACAGCGCGCCGGCGCCGATGGTGCGCTTCTCCGGCGTCCACTTGCCTTCCAGCGTCGTGCGCTGGTGGCCTTCTACCGACTGCGCGGCGAACGTCGCCGTCTCGGCACGGAACGCCTGCACGGCGAATTTCGACAACGGCGCGTCGAGGCGGCGATACGTCACGCCGTGCTGGTCGAGCTTCGCGCCGACCCACGCCGCGTGCGCGGCCGGGACGACATACCCTGCCTTCGGCGCATCGACCACATGCGCCGGCACCAGTTCGTCGCGCATCGGCACCTGCCAGACCTGCGGTTTGCTTTCGTCGTAACGCGTCATCAGCGCACCGGAGACCTCGGACGGCGTGCGCGTGTATTCGTAGCCGCGGAAGTCGATCGTGCGGACGGTGTCGGTCGCCTTGTAGTCCAGCACCACCGGCTTGCCGCCCAGCAGCTGCGCGCGCACGTCGGCGGCCAGCGCCTGCACGCGCCATTGCGCGCCGTTTTGCGCGATGAGGTCCAGCAGCGAGACGATCGTGTCGTGCGTGACCTTCACCCGATGCGGGTAGTCGCGCCAGGAATGCGTTTCCACCAGCATGCCCAGCCGGTTGCGCAGCTGGAAATAGCCGTGCGAGAAGCGCGGCGTGGCGACGCCGTCCTCGAAGCCGGACGACGGATCGTCGTTCACCACGAACGAGGGATAGAACGGCAGCGGCAGCGAACCCTGCTCGGCGAGGTAGGCGATCACGCCATCGCGCAATGCGGTGCCGGCCTTGCGCAGCGTTTCGTCGCCGCCATGCACCGGCTCGACCTGGATGGAGACGTCGTGCTCGAACTTCGCGCCGTCCGTGACGTGCAGGTCGACGTAGGCCAGCGGGTCCCACGCGTTGACCAGGGCCAGCATCGCCTGCATTTCCGGTGTGTCGGCCTTCACGTAGTCGCGGTTGAGGTTGTAGTTCTGCGCGGTGGTGCGCCAGCCCATTTCCTCCGGACCGCGCTGGTTCGGGCGGTTCCACGCGGCGAAACGCTCGTGGCCGTCCACGTTGAACACCGGCACGAACAGCAGCACCTGCTTTTCCAGCGCGCCGACCGCGACTTCGCCATCGAGCGCCTGCCGCAGCGCGAGGAAGCCCGCGTCCTTCCCGTCGATCTCGCCGGCGTGGATGCCGCCCTGGATCAGCGTCACCGGCAGGTTTTGCGCCTTCGCCGCTTCGGGCGTGAAGGCGCCGACCTTCGACACGACGAGCACCTTCATCGGGCGGCCTTCCGGTGTGATGCCGAAGTCCTGGCAACGCACCGCCTCGGGATAACGCGCGGCGAAGGCGTCGCACAGCGCGATCACCTCGTCGTAGCGGCCGGTCTTCGTGAAGCCGCTGCGCTCGGAAATGGTCGTCAGCGCGGCATCGGGCGGCGCGGCGACGGCGGGCAGGGCGGTGAGCAGGGCGGCGATCAGCAGCGTGCGGGTCATCGTGCGGCGTTCCGGCGGAAAGTCCCGAATGGTAGCGGACGCCGCCCGCGGGGCCGCCCTGTCGCCGGTCACGTTGCTGCCAGCGCCTGTCAGCAGTGAGGTGCCGGGGCCGGGCGGCGCGACCTCAGGCGAAGTTCGCCGCCAGCCGGTTGTGCACGTCGGTTGCGGCGATCGCCGCGTGCCCGGTCGCCACGGAGATCTGGTTCAACGCGCTCACCACGTCGCCGATGGCGTAGAGCCCGTCCACCGACGTCATCTGCCGGGCGTTGACGATCAATGCGCCGTCCTCGTCGCAGGTCGCGCCCGCGCCGACCGCCAGCGACGATCGCGAGATCAGGCCCATCATCGGGTACATCACGTCGAACGCGCGCGGCGCTCCGTCCAGGTCGAACACGCAACGCTCCCCGTCGAAGACGAGCGATGCCGGGACGGACGTCAGTTCGATGCCGTCCTTCGCGAGTTGCGCGCGCGTTGCCTCTTCGATTTCCGCGGTCGACGGCACGAGCGTCACGTTCGCCGAATACGTGCGCAGGAAGCGCGCATGCGACGCGGCCTTGTCGGCGGGCCCGTGCACGGCGATGGTCGTGTCGATGGCCTCGAACGCGTCGCAGATCGGGCACATGCGCACCGCGCCGCATTCGACGGCCTTCTCGATGCCGTCGAGCGCCGGCGTCACGTCCTCGCAGCCGGTGGCGAGGATGACGTGGCGCGCACGCAGTTCTTTGTCGCCGTGGCGGATGCGGAAGCCGTCGCCGTCCACGTGCAGCGCCGTCACTTCGTCGGGAATGGTCTCCACGCCGAACTTGCTGGCCTGCTCGCGCATGCGCTGCAGCAGTTCCTCGCCGCCGACGCCGTGCGGGAAGCCCGGGCAGTTGCGGCTCTTCGGGATCCAGCCGGCGCGGGTGCAGCCGGTATCGAAGATCCGGACGCTGCGGCGGTAACGCGCCAGGTACGTCGCCGCCGTCAGCCCGCCGGGGCCGCCGCCGACGACGATGCAGTCCAGGACCTCGCTCATGTGGTTCTCCGTTTTTTCGACGAGGAGTTCGCCGCCGGCGCCTCGTCGAGCATCGACTGCAGCCGTAGCGCATCGGTCGCGGCATGCCCGTGTGCCGTGTTGTCGAAGATCACCCAGCGCGTGCCGCGATGGCCGTTCACTCCATCGGCCAGCGTGCGCAGGGCCGCATCGTCGTACGCGCTGTAATACACACGCGGACTGCCATGCCAGCGCCAGTAGCGCATGCGTGCGTCGCCGCCTGGATCGCGCGAGGCGCCATTGGGCACCGGCGGATCGGCCGCGACGCGCGCGATGCCGTGCCGCTGCCAGAGTTCCTCCGCGCGCGGTGTGAACCACGATGCGTGCCGCGCCTCGCACGCGATGCCGACGTCGAAGCGGCGGCGCAGCATCGCGAAGAACGTCGTTGCCGTCCGCGCTTCGAACGGCAGGCTGGGCGGGAGCTGCACGAGCAGCACGGCGAACTTGCGACCGAGCCCGTCGACCTCGCCGGCGAAACGGTCGAGTTCGCGCGCGATGCCGCGCAGCCGCGCGTCGTGGGTGATCGTGCGCGGCAGCTTCACGCTGAAGCGGAAACGCGCCGGCACGCTCGCGGCCCAGCGCACGTACGTGTCGCGCCGGTGCGGACGGTGGAAGGAGGAGTTGATCTCCGTCGCGTTGAAGCGCGTGGCGTAGCGCGCCAGCATCGATTCACCCTCGCCGAACAGCGATCGGGTGGCCGACGGCAGCGACCATCCGGCGCAGCCGATGTAGAGGTTGCTTCGGGAAGCCGGAGGCATGGAGATCCATCGCGATGCACATGCCGGCATCGCACCATCGCGGCCGTCGAGAGGGTGTTACGGCGCGCTTCGGCGTGCGCGCGGGGCGCGGCGTGCCGGCGGGGGGCGATGCTCGATGTCGTCGAGCGCGCGGCGCAGGCGTGCGGTGGCGTCGTTGTCGCGCGGAGGCGGCGCGAGGCCGTCGAGCAGCGATCGGTTTTCATCGCCCACCACGGCCATGCGCAGCGAGAGGCCATGGGCGTCGAGCACGGGCGCGAGCTCCTCCGCGCGCCGGCGAAGGTCGGCCATCGTGTTGCGCCAGGCGATCTCGCAGATCCTGCGGCGCGCCGAGAAGCTGAAGGCGTTGGTGAAGAACAGCTCGGCGTCCCCGGCGTTGGGCTCGAAGATCAGCTGGTCGATATTGGGATACTGCTGCGCGTAGCGGGCCAGCCCGACCTGCATGCGCGATTGCAGCAGCGTGCGGAACGTCTGCGACAGCACGGCCGGCAGCCCGCCCGCGGCGAGGCTGCGCTCGTGGCTCACCGGCCGCCCGCTGTCGTCCTGGGTGAACGGCACCAGCGGGTTGAGGCCGATCATCAGGTCCACGTCGCGATCGAGCAGGACGGAGGCGTGCATCGTCCGGCGCAGCGCACCGTCGACGAAGTGCCGGCCGCCGATCTCGACCGGCGGATACAGGCCGGGCAGGGCGGCGCTGGCCTGCACGGCGACGGAGATCGGCACGCCATCCCAGCCTTCGGTGCCGAATTTCACCGCCTCGCCACTGTCCAGGTCGACCGCGACCACGCACAGCTGGGTGTCCAGATCGCGGAAATCGTTGCTGCGGCCGCGGCGGGTAAAGACGTCCTGCAGGAAGCGTTCGACCTGCGCGTTGTCGAACAGGCCGGTGGGGACCAGTGCGCCGAAGTGCATCAGCAGGTCCGACCAGCGCGACTCGTTGCGCGAGAACAGCAGCTCCTGCCACCACGTCGCCGCCAGCCGTGGCAGCCGCGCGGCGCGGCGTGCGTATTCGAAGATCGCCGGGCGCAGGAAGGTTTCCGGGCGGAACTGCACGTCCGCACTGTCGCCGGTGATGAAGATGCGGCACATCTCCGCCGTGTCGATGCGGTTGGCGAGGCCGGCGGCGAGGAACGCGCCGCTGCTGACGCCGACGTAGCCGTCCAGCCGCGTGAGGTCCAGGCCTTCGATCGCCTCGTCGAGCGCGCGCAGGGCGCCGAGTTCGTACATCCCGCCGATGGGCCCGCCGCCGGCGACCGCCAGGCCGATGCGGGGCGGTTGCCCGGGGGCGCGCGCGCGTTGCCTGGCGGAGTGGAGTGACAGCATGCGGGCACGGGCGGCGAAGGTGGCCCGAGTGTAGCCGCCCCGCGGCGGGCGGCGTCGTGACGGGTTGCGACGTGTGCCCGGGCCGCCGATCATCGACCGGGATGCCGCCGCGCCCGAGCCCCGACCGCCGCCCTCCGCGTCATCGCCCGCTGCGCGACGGGCCGCTCCGGGACCGCCTGGACTGGCTGCTGCGCGAACACCAGGCGCTGCACGACCCTGCGATCGAACCCCGCAACGAGCTGCCGTGGCTGCCGGAACTGCGCCGCTGGCAGACGCGCCGGCTCGAGGCGAGCTTCGACCGCTTCCTGCGCGATCCCCAGCGCCGCCCGGCGGCGCAGTTCTTCCTGACCGACGTCTACAACGAGCACGACTTCGCCCAGCGCGACGCCGACATCGCGCGCGTGCTGCCGATGATGCAGCGCTTGCTGCCGGAGCATCTGCTGGCGACGGTGGCCGATGCCATCGAACTGGGCCTGCTCACGCAGGCGCTGGATCTGCGGATGGCGCAGGTGCTGCAGGCCATCGGTGGACCTCGCCGCCGCCTGGACGCGGCGCTTTACGCGCGCGCCTATCGGATGGCGGGGCTGCCGCGGCTGCGCGGCTACCAGATCGACCTGATCGCGCGGGTCGGCCTAGGCCTGGGCCATGCGCTGCGGTTGCCGGGTGTGTCGATGCTGCTGCGGCTGTCGCGTGCGCCGGCGCGGGCGGCCGGCCTGTCGCAGTTGCAGGGGTTCCTCGAACGCGGCTTCGAGGCGTTCGGCCGCCTCGGCGATGCGCGAGGCTTCATCGGCGAGATCGAACAGGACGAACGCGACATCTCACGCCGCCTGTTCGCGGGCGATGCGGATCCGTTCGACGGCGCGATGGAGTAGGTCGGGTGAGCGTCAGGTGAAGCGTTCGTCGAGCACGCGGCGGATCTCCGCCTCGATCGGCCCCTTCATCGTGCTCAGCAGGAAGCCGAGCTTGGCCGTCACGTGCAGTTCGCTCGGCGCCACGTTGATGTGGCCGTCCACGCCGCTGCGGCTGAAATTGAGCGTATTGCCGCTCCACCCGGTGACCATGCCGAAGCGATCGGCGAGTTTGTCGGCCACGTCCTGCACGGCCTGGCGTGCCTGTTCCGGCGGCAGCGAATGCGCGTGGCGGATATCGATGTTCGACATGTGGGCTCTCCCGAAGTGGCCGGTATTGTGCGCGCCGCGCACGATGCATCCAAGTGCGCGGGCCTTCTGCTAGATTGCGCGGACGTGACTGCCCTCCGCCTGCGCTTCCAGAACCGCGAACATGCCGACCTGGCCCTGGGGCCGGGCGTGCATGCCATTGGCTACGATCCGTCCGGCGCATTGGCGCAGGTCGCGCCCGACGGCGCCGTCGCGCAGTTCTGCGTCGACAGGCGTGGCGTGTGGCTGCAGGTCCGCGAAGGCGCGCCCGGCCTGCACGTCAACGGTCGTCCGGTGCGTCGCATGGCGATGCTGCGCGTGGGCGATGCGATCTTCGTCGACGGCGTGGAGCTGATGCTGCTCGGCGGCGATCCGCTGCCGGCCCCGGCGGATTACGGATTCAACGGCGGCACCGACACGCGCATGCTGCTGCGTGGCATCGGCGGCCCGCACCACGGCCGCAGCTTCACGCTGGACGCGCCGCGACTGGTCGGCCGCGCCGGCGAGAGCGACATCCGCGTCAACGATCCGAATTTCGCCGAGCGTCACGCGCGGCTGGAGGGCCATGCCGACGGCGTGATCCTGCGCGACCTCGGCTCGGTCGAAGGCAGCCTGGTCAACGGCCGTCCGGTGCGTCACGCGCTGCTGCAGGCGGGCGACCAGGTCGTGTTCGGAAGCCAGCATCGTTTCGTGGTCGAAGCGCCGATGCAGCGCACCGTCGCGCCCGACGTGCCCGCACCGAAGGCGCGCGTGCCGGTCATCGAGGACACGCGCGCCGTCGCGCCGATCAAGCGTTCAGCGCGACGCATCCCGTGGCTGCTGCTGGCGGCGATCCTGCTTTCGGCGGCGCTCAGCCTGCTGCTGCTTTACGGCGCGCGCTGAGCTTTCGCTTCTTCAGCGCGTTCCACGCGCGCCAGCCGAGCAGCACCGCAAGGATCCCGGCGTACAGCGCCGGCTCGCGGACGTCGGATTTCACCAGCCACCAGAAGTGCAGCACCGCCAGCACGGCGATGACATAGACCAGCTTGTGCAGCCGCGCCCAGTTGCGGCCGAGCCAGCGGATCGCCGCCTGCGTCGAGGTCAGCGCCAGCGGTACCAGCAGCAGCCAGGCGGCGAATCCGACGGTGATGTATGGCCGCTTGGCGATCTCCTCGAAGATCTGCGTCCAGTAACCGCGCAGGTCGAGCACCAGGTACGCGGTGAAGTGCAGCGTCGCGTAGGCGAACGCGTACAGCCCGAGCATGCGCCGGAAGCGCATCAGCACCGGCTGGCCGGTGAGCTGCCGCAGCGGCGTGATCGCGAGGGTCAGCATCAGGAAGCGCAGGGCCCACAGGCCGAGGCGGTGTTCGATCTCCGCCACCGGATCGGCGCCCAGCCCGCCGCTGCCGGTCAGGAATTCCGCGCGGATCTGCCAGGCGAGGATCGCCGCCGGCGTCAGCGCCAGCGCGTGGACGAGGGTCTTGGTTGCGATGAGGGTGCGGGTGGAGGGGGGCATTCTTTGATGAACCGTCGGCCATGTGAACCGTCATTCCCGCGAAGGCGGGAATCCAAGTGTCCAGCGAATCACGCCCGCCGGAGAGCGTGCCAGGCCTGATGGTTGAATCCCCGCCTTCGCGGGGATGACAGCAAATGCGAACGCGCGGAAAGAGGAAGCAGCAGTGGAGCGGGGACCAGCGTTCAGAGCTTCAGAACCACTTCTTCAGATCCAGCCCCTTGTACAGCCCGGCCACCTGGTCCGCATATCCGTTGAACATCCGCGTCGGAATCCGTTCGGCGAACAGCTTGCTCGCGGTGCCAGAGATGCGGCGCTCGGTCTTCTGGCTCCAGCGCGGGTGGTCCACCGTCGGATTGACGTTGGAAAAGAAGCCATATTCGCTCGGTTGCGCCTGGTGCCAGGCGGTCTCGGGCATCGTTTCGACGAAGTCGATGGCGACGATCGACTTGATGCTCTTGAAACCGTATTTCCACGGAACCACAAGCCGCAGCGGCGCGCCGTTCTGCTGCAGCAGCGGCTTGCCGTACAGGCCGGTGGCCAGCAGCGTCAGCGGATGCATGGCCTCGTCGATGCGCAGGCCTTCGCGATATGGCCAGTCGAGCGAGGGCCAGACCACGCCCGGCGTCTGTTTCGGATCGGCGATGGTGGTGAAGGCGACGTACTTCGCCTGCGAGGTCGGCTCGAAGCGCTTGAGCACGTCGGCGAGCGGCACGCCCAGCCACGGGATCACCATCGACCAGCCTTCCACGCAGCGCAGGCGGTACACGCGCTCCTCCGGCTTGAAGCCCTTCAGCAGGTCCTCCATCGAGACCTTGCCGGGTTTGGCGCAATGCCCGCCGACGGCGACCGTCCACGGACTCGTGCGAAGCGTGCGCTTGGCTTTCGACGGATCGGCCTTGCCGGTGCCGAACTCGTAGAAGTTGTTGTAGGTGGTGACGTCCTCGAAGCGCGTCAGCGTCTCGTCGGTGCGGAAGCCCGAACGCGCCTGCGCCGGCGTGAGCGACACCTTCGGCGGCGGCGGCGGCTCGGCCTGGCCGCAGCCGGACAGCGCCATCGCGGGCGCGACGGAGAGCGCGGCCAGCAGGCGGCGGCGTTCGCGATAGACCGATTCGTCCGTGATTTCGGCGGCGGGAATCCTCAAGGCGTCGCGCAGTGACATGTCGGTTCCGGTTTTCGCGTTGGAGTATCGCGGGGAGGGCGGACGCACACGTGCGCCCGGTTCCACTATAGAGGGGCAACATGAGCAAAAAGTTGCGGTGGAAACCATGAATCCGCACGCTGTTGCGGTGCGGCATACTTGGCCGCTCGCGCGTTCCCGCCCGTCCTTCGCCTGTCCGACCGGAGATTTCATGTCCCGCGCCTTCAACTTCGCCGCTGGCCCCGCCACCCTTCCCGAGGCGGTGCTGCGCCAGGCGCAGGAGGAAATGCTGGAGTGGAACGGCGTCGGCGCCTCGATCGTGGAAATCAGCCACCGCGGCGCCGAGTTCATGGAAGTCGCGCGACAGGCCGAAGCCGACCTGCGCGCGCTGATGTCGATTCCCGACGACTACGCCGTGCTCTTCCTCGCCGGCGGCGCGACGCTGCAGCAGGCGCTGATCCCGCTGAACTTCGCCGCGCCGGGGCAGGCCGCCGACTACGTCGTGACTGGCCACTGGGGCAAGACGGCGATCAAGCAGGCGCGCACGTACGTCGATGCGCGCATCGCGGCCGACGGCGAATCGACCGGCTTCCACGACATCCCGCCGCGCAGCGAGTGGCGCCTCACGCCCGGCGCGGCGTACGTGCACTACACCGCGAACGAAACCATCCACGGCGTGGAATTCCGCGATATCCCGGACGTCGGCGATGCGCCGCTGATCGCCGACTTCAGTTCGTCCATTGCCGCCGAACCGCTGGACGTGTCGCGCTTCGGCGTGATCTACGGCGGCGCGCAGAAGAACCTCGGCCCCGTCGGCGTGACGGTGGTGATCGTGCGCCGCGACCTGCTCGAACGCGCCGGCCAGCCGCGCGCGGACATCATGAATTACAGCTCGCACGTCGCGGGCGAATCGATGCTCAACACGCCGCCGACGTGGAACTGGTACCTGGCCGGACTGGTGTTCAAGTGGATGCTGGCCGAAGGCGGCGTCGAGGAATTCGCGCGTCGAAACGCGCGCAAGTCGGCGCTGCTGTATGGCGCGATCGACGGCTCCGGCGGCTTCTATCGCAACGACGTCGTGCCTGCCGCGCGCTCTCGCATGAACGTGCCGTTCTTCCTGCACGATCCGGCGCTGGATGCCGCGTTCCTGAAGGAATCCAAGGCTGCAGGGCTGCTCGCGCTGAAGGGCCACCGCGTGCTCGGCGGCATGCGCGCGTCGATCTACAACGCGATGCCGGAAGCCGGCGTGCAGGCGCTGGTCGACTTCATGCGCGATTTCCAGAAGCGATACGGATGAGTGTCGTGTAGCCCGGGCCAGCGAAGCACCCCGGGTCGCGGCACGAGTACCCGGCAGGTCCTTCGCCCGGGCAACGCAAGACAGAACACGGACAACTCCCCCAATGAAGAAGACCGGCAAGGCCGCACCGAAGAAGCAGACCACGACGAAGGCGGCCACCAAGCGCGCTCCCTCCAAGCGCGCTCCCGCGAAGGACGTGGCCGACGCCGTGCCTTCGAAGACCGACGCCGCGCCGCTCGATCTCGCCACGTTGCGCGAGCGCATCGACGGCATCGACCGCCACATCCAGGAACTGATCGGCGAGCGCGCGCAGTTCGCCAACCAGGTCGGCAAGGCGAAGGGCAAGCTCGCCGCGGCGGTGGATTACTACCGCCCCGAACGCGAAGCGCAGGTGCTGCGCCGCGTGGTCGACCGCAATGACGGTCCGCTCAACGACGAAGTGCTGGTGCGGCTGTTCCGCGAAATCATGTCCGCGTGCCTGGCGCAGCAGGAGCCGCTGAAGATCGGCTACCTCGGCCCGGAAGGCACGCATTCGCAGCAGGCCGTCTACAAGCATTTCGGCCATTCGATCCACGGCCTGCCGCTGGCGAGCATCGAGGAAGTGTTCCAGGAAGTGGAAGCCGGCCATGCCGACTTCGGCGTGGTGCCGGTGGAGAACTCCACGCAGGGCACGATCCAGTCGACGCTCGACATGTTCCTCACCTCGAAGCTGAAGATCTGCGGCGAAGTCGAGCTTCGCGTGCACCAGCACCTGCTGTCGCGCAACGACCAGCTCGAAGGCATCGAGCGCGTGTACTCGCATCCGCAGTCGTTCGCACAGTGCAAGGCGTGGCTGCGCCAGTACCTGCCCAAGGCCGAGAAGATCCCGGTGTCGAGCAACGCCGAGGCCGCGCGCCGCGCTCGCGCCTCCGACGATGCCGCCGCCATCGCCGGCATCAGCGCGGCGAACGTGTACGGCCTGAAATCCGTCGCGGGCCCGATCGAGGATCGCCCCGACAACACCACGCGCTTCCTGGTGATCGGCCGCGAGCTGTTCCCGCCGTCGGGCAACGACCGCACCTCGCTGATGATCTTCATCAAGGACCAGCCCGGCGCGCTGTACCACGTGCTGGCGCCGTTCGCGAAGCACGGCCTGAGCATGAACCGCATCGAGTCGCGTCCGGGTCACACGGGACTGTGGCAGTACGCGTTCTTCATCGACATCGGCGGCCACGTGCAGGAAGAGGCGATGCGTCGGGCGCTCGACGAACTCGCCGATTACGCGCAGGAAGTGAAGGTGCTGGGTTCTTACCCGGTCGCCATCGCATGAGCGCCGTGCGCGAGACGGATACCGACGCAACGCAGCCCACGCGCGACGAAGCCTGGTTCGCCGCGCGCGCCTCGCGTGGCGTGCAGGGGTTGAAGGCCTACGATCCGGGGCACGACCTGGTGGCTTTCCGTCGCCAGTTTGGTGAGGCCAACCTGGTCGAACTCGGTTCGAACGAGAACCCATACGGCCCTTCGCCCGATGCACGCGCGGCGATCCTCGACCAGCTGCATTCGCTGCATCGCTATCCCGATCCGCTCGGAGCCGATCTCAAGCGCGCACTCGCGGCAAAGCATGGCGTCGATACGAAACAGATCCTGCTCGGCAACGGTTCGCATGAACTGCTGATGCAGCTGGCGCAGGTGTTCGCCGGCGCAGGCGACGACGTGGTGTTCTCGCGCTACGGCTTCGCCGTCTTCGCCTTGGCCACGCAGGCGGCGGGCGCGACGATGCGCATCGTGCCCGCATTGCCGGACGATCATCCGACGATGCCGCTGGGCCACGACCTGGACGCGATCGCCGCGGCGATCACCGACTGCACGAAGCTCGTTTACCTCGCCAATCCCAACAATCCGACCGGCACGTGGTTCGGCCGTGCGGCGTTCGAGGCATTCCTGGCGAAGGTGCCGGCGGACGTCATCGTCGTGATGGACGAGGCGTACGCCGAACTGGCCGATGCCGAGGCCGATGCCACGACCGCGCTCCCGCTGCTCGCGTCGCATTCCAACCTGGCGCTCACCCGCACTTTCAGCAAGGCGTACGGCCTGGCCGGATTGCGCGTGGGTTACCTCATCGCCGCGCCGGGACTGGTCGCGGTGATGGAGCGCCTGCGCGAAAGCTTCAACGTAAACGGGCCTGCGCTCGCGGCGTGCGAAGCGGCGCTGGGCGACGTCGCGCATCTGGAATGGGCGCGCGATCGCAATGCCGAACAGCGCATGGCGCTCGCCGAGGCCTTCGAGCGCCGCGGCCTGCGGGTCATGCCGTCGCAGACGAATTTCGTGCTGGTACGCTTTGGACCGCAGACGGCGCGCATCGAAGCCGAACTGACGAAACGCGGCGTCGTGCTGCGTCCCATGGGCGGTTACGGATTGCCGGAGTATCTGCGCGTCACCGTCGGCACCGTCGACGAAAACCGACGCCTGCTCGCGGCGATCGACGCGGTGCTCGGCGAGGTGGGCGCATGAGCGGCGGTTCGCAGCACTGGATCGCACGCGCCGGCCAGCCGTTGCGCGGAAGCATCCGCGTGCCGGGCGACAAGTCGGTCTCGCATCGCGCGGTGATGCTCGGCGCGCTCGCCGAAGGGACCACGCACGTGCGTGGTTTCCTCGAAGGCGAAGACACGCGCGCGACGGCCCGCGTGTTCGAGCAACTCGGTGTTCGCATCGAAACCCCAAGCGCAAGCGAGCGCATCGTCCACGGCGTGGGCCTGCACGGCCTGCGCGCGAGCAGTACGCCGCTGGACTGCGGAAATGCCGGCACCGGCATGCGGCTGCTTGCCGGCGTGCTGGCTGGGCAGGCGTTCGACAGCACGCTGATCGGCGACGCCTCGCTCTCCAAGCGCCCCATGCGCCGCGTGATCGAGCCGTTGTCGCTCATGGGCGCGCGCATGGATTCAGAAGAGGGCGGGTTGCCGCCGCTGCGCATCCGCGGCGCGCAGTCGCTCACCGGCATCGACTACACCTTGCCGGTTGCGAGCGCGCAGGTGAAATCCGCGCTGCTGCTCGCGGGGTTGTACGCGAGCGGCGACACCGTCGTGCACGAGCCGCATCCCACGCGCGACTACACCGAGCGCATGCTCGCGGCGTTCGGCTGGCCGATCGAGTTTTCGCCCGGTTACGCGAAGCTGGCCGGCGGCGGGCGCCTGCGCGCGACCGACGTCAACGTGCCCGCCGACTTCTCGTCCGCCGCGTTCTTCCTGGTCGCGGCGAGCATCGTGCCGGGCTCGGAATTGCGGCTGGAGGCGGTGGGCATGAACCCGCGCCGCACCGGCCTGCTGACCGCGCTGCGCCGCATGGGGGCCGACATACGCGAGGAGAACGCGACCGAGCAGGGCGGCGAGCCCGTGGCGGATCTGGTCGTGCGACACGCGCCGCTGCACGGTATCGAAGTGGACGGCGAACTCGCGCCGGACATGATCGACGAGTTCCCCGCGCTGTTCGTCGCCGCCGCATGCGCGGAAGGCGTCACGACCATCCGCGACGCGGCGGAACTGCGGGTGAAGGAATCCGACCGCATCGCCACCATGGCGCAGGGCCTGCGGGCGCTGGGCATCGAGGTGGACGAGCATCCCGACGGCGCGACCATCGTGCCCGGCGCGCTGCAGGCGGGCAGGGTGGACAGCCATGGCGACCATCGCATCGCGATGAGCTTCGCGGTCGCTGCGCAGCGGGCGTCGGGCGACGTGCGGATCGACGATGTCGCCAACGTAGCGACCTCTTTCCCCGGCTTCGATTCCCTGGCCCGTGATAGCGGTATCTGGCTGGCCGCAGGCGCGTGACTTAGACTCACCGCCTGCCGTTTCCCCCAGCGAAATTCCCGACCCAAGTGCAGCGCTCCGCCACCGACCCCGACGCACGCGACTCCTTCGGCGGTCGAGGTCCGAGCCTCGCGGGTCCCGAGGCCTTGGGCGTCTCGCGGACGCTGGCATGGATCGCGCTCGCGGGCGTGGCATTCCAGGCGTTCTTCGCGATCAACGACCTGGGCCGGCATGTCCCGAACATGCACCCGGAGTACGGCACGTTCGTGGCGCTGCTCGCCATGGCGTTCGCCGGTTCCCGCCCCTGGCGCGAACTGGCGGCGCACCCCGCGGTCCGGCTGCTCGGCGTGCTGGCCGTCGTCCTGATCGTGCATGCGGCGTACATCGCGTGGTTGCTGCCGGAGGTGCGCTGGTCGAACCAGCTGACCGTCGTCGCCAAGCTGCTTCGACTGGGGTTCCAGACGTGCGTCATCGGCTGGTGGATGTCGGTGAACCCGCGCGCGATTCCGAAACTGCTCGGCGTGCTGATCCTCGGCCTGCTCGCTGCGGTGCTCTACCACATGCCATGGAGCGCGATGCCGGCGATCTGGTCCGGCGAGATGCGTCCGTGGTTCGGCATTTCGCAGAACCTCAGCGGCATGATCGCCGCCGTCGGCGGCTGGCTCACGTTGTGCCTGCTCATCGGCATCTGGCGCGATTACCCGCGCGGGTCGCGTCGCATCTGGCTGCTCGTGCTCGCGTTGCTGGCGTTCGCCGGCTGCTTCTGCGTGCTGCTGTTCTCGCAGTCGCGGGGCGCGTGGCTGTCTTTCATCGTGGCCGTCCCGCTGGCGATCATCGGCTACGCGTTCACGCGCGGCCCGCGCCGACGGCCACTCCCGTGGCAGCCGATCGTACTCGCGCTGCTGGTGTGCCTGAGCCTGCTCACCGCCGCCCATCGCATCTTCGCGCTGCGGTTCGACGGGGCGAATCAACTCGTGCCGGCGTGGGTGCAATCGCTGCTGGAACACAAGCCGGCGAGCGATGCAAGCGCCGTACCCTCAGGGCCGGCGCCCACGCCGGCACCGGGTTCGACCATCGACGCGCCCGCTTCCGATGCCATCGCGCAGACGCCGGCCGATCCGCGCGCCCTGCCGCGCGACATCGACGGCCTGGACACCGCGATCCCCGGCAACAAGGCCGTGGGCATCCGCATGCTGCTGTATCGGGAAGGCGTCGAGCGTTTCCTCGAACGCCCGCTTTTCGGCTGGGGCCTGGACACGATTCCGCTGCTGATCCAGCGCGCGCAACTGCCCACCGGCGGCGAGCAGTTCGTCCACCTGCACAACGCCTACCTGGATGCGCTGGTCGGCCTGGGCGTGATCGGCGCGGCGCTGCTGTTCGCAGTGTTCGCGATGCTCATGCGCGAACTCTGGCTGGCGTGGCGTACCGGCATCGTCTCGACCGCCAGCTTCTGGGGGCTCGCGGGTTGCGTCGGCATCGTGCTGATCGCCAACAACTTCGACTCGCTGCTGTGGCGCTTCGAATACGTGCGTGCGCCGCTCGGCCTGCTGTTCGGCTGCTGCATGGCGTACGGCCTGATCCGCGAACGCCGCGCCCGCGAGGGCTGATCGCGGCTCGCGTCGGTTCTGGAGCGTGCCTCAGCGCTGCGCCTGGAACTCGATCGGCACCATCACCGTTCCCGTGATCGGCTGGCCGCCCTGCATCGCGGGACGGAAACGCCAGCGCTTGACCGCGTCCACGGCAGCGCGATCCAGGTAGCGCGAGCCGCTACCTGTCGCGACCGCGACCTCGCTCGGCACGCCATCCGGGCCGATCTGCGCCCGCACCGTCACCGTGCCGCTTTCGCCACGACGCAGCGACTGCGTCGGATAACGCGGCGCAGGCGTCTGCCCGGCGATAGGCTCCGGCCGCGACACCGGCCCGCTCGGCACTGCCGGCGCGGTGGGCTGCGGCAGCGATGCCGGTGGTGCAGCCGGCCGCGTTTCGAGCAGCCGCGGCCGTTCTTCCTCTTCGCCCGGCGCCTGCGCGGGCGGTGCGCCCATGCCGCTCGCGTTGTCGCGGCCGGCTGGCAGCGGGGCGGGGAGTGGCGAATAGCGCGGCGCATCCGCCGTCGGCGGCGTGCCCACGCGGAACAGCGCGTCGTCGTCCTTGCGTCCCGCCGACAGCACCAGCGCGAACAGCACCAGCCCGACGACGAATGCCAGCAGAACCCACAGGAAGGAGCGCCCCGCCGGCAACCAGCGGCCGAGATCGAAGGCGGGACGATGCGGCGTGGGAGCAGGTGTGGACATGCGTGAACCGGTGGGAAACTGCCCCGATTCTGCCCATCGCGGCCCTTCAGGACGTGAACGTTTCGGCAATCCGTCGCCCCGGACGGTGGTTCCACGCGATAATCGCGACCTCGATCACTCGTTCGGCCCCACGCTCCCATGCTCGATCCCAACCTGCTGCGCCACAACCCCGCCGAACTTGCCGCGCGCCTGCGCGAGACCCGGGGCTACGAACTCGACGCCGGCGTGCTGGAAGCGCTGGAGTCCGAGCGCAAGCAGATCCAGGTGCGCACACAGGAGCTGCAGAACCTGCGCAACACGCGTTCCAAGGCCATCGGCCAGGCCAAGGCGAAGGGCGAGGACGTCAGCGCGCTGATGGCCGAAGTCGCCGGTTTCGGCGACGAACTCAAGGCCAGCGAAGCGCGCCTTGAAGTCATCCGCGGCGAGATCGAAGCGATCGCGTTGACCATCCCGAACCTACCGCACGAGTCCGTGCCGCTGGGCGAGGATGAAAACGACAACGTCGAGCAGCACCGCTGGGGCACACCGCGAACGTTCGAATTCCCGGTGAAGGACCACGTCGAGCTCGGCGCGCGCAACGGCTGGCTCGACGGCGACACCGCCGCCAAGCTCAGCGGCGCGCGCTTCACCGTGCTGCGCGGCTCGCTCGCGCGCCTGCACCGTGCGCTCGCGCAGTTCATGCTCGACCTGCACACCAACGAGCACGGCTACCAGGAAACCAGCGTCCCGCTGCTGGTGAACGCCGACAGCATGCGCGGCACCGGCCAGCTGCCGAAGTTCGAGGACGACCTCTTCGCCACGACCATCGGCGACGGCGAAAACGCGCACAAGCGTTACCTGATTCCGACCTCGGAAGTGCCGCTGACCAACATCGTGCGCGACGAGATCGTCGAAGCCGACGCGATGCCGATCCGCATGACCGCGCATTCGATGTGTTTCCGCGCCGAAGCCGGCAGCCACGGCCGCGACACGCGCGGCATGATCCGCCAGCATCAGTTCGAGAAGGTCGAGCTGGTGACGATCGCGCGCCCGGAGGAAAGCTACGTCGAGCACGAGCGCATGACGCGCTGCGCCGAAGTGGTGCTGGAAAAGCTCGGCCTGCCGTACCGCCGCGTGCTGCTGTGCACGGGCGACATGGGCTTCGCGGCGACCAAGACCTTCGACCTGGAAGTCTGGCTGCCGTCGCAGGACACGTACCGCGAGATCTCGTCCTGCTCGAACTGCGAAAGCTTCCAGGCCCGCCGCATGCAGGCCCGCTGGCGCAACCCGGCCACCGGCAAGCCGGAGCTGGTGCACACGCTCAACGGTTCGGGCACGGCCGTGGGCCGCGCACTGATCGCCGTGATGGAGAACTACCAGAACGCGGACGGCTCGATCACCGTGCCGGAGGTGCTGCGGCCGTATATGGGCGGGCAGGAACGCATCGCCTGAGCCGCACGCTGTTTCCTTCTCCCCTCGGGAGATGGTGCCCGCAGGGCGGATGAGGGGCAACGAAGCCACAGCGGCAAACCAGCAGTGCATCACCGCGCTACTGGTTTTTGAAGCACCGCTTCGTTACCCCTCACCCCAACCCCTCTCCCGAGGGGAGAGGGGTTAAAAAAAACGGGCCCGCAAGCGGGCCCGTTCGCGTTTGCCGGCTCAAGCGGGGAGGGGTGGGCCGGCGCGCGTCTCCTGGATGCCTGAAGCTCAGGCAGCCTCTGCCAGAGGCGAACGGATGGACGCATGCGCAGCGGCCAGCGCATCGGCGCGGTGCTGCGGCGAGTACGCCACGCCCTCGGCGCGGATGATCTCCACGTCCTTGATGCCGATGAAGCCGAACACCTGACGGAGGTAGGCTTCCTGGAAATCCGCCGGGCTCGCGTCGCCGTACTGGCCGCCGCGACCGCTGACGATGATCACCTGCTTGCCGCCCGCCAGGCCTTCCGGACCGGCCTCGGTGTAGCGGAAGGTGCGCCCGGCGACGGCGACGCGGTCGATCCACGCCTTCAGCGTCGACGGAATGCTGAAGTTGTAAAACGGCGCGCCAATCACCACTACATCGGCAGACAGGAACTGCTGGAGCGTCGCTTCGTCCGCTTCGGCCTGGGCCGGATCGGCCTTGGCCAGCGAGCGCCCGGTGAGGTGCGGCAGGGGGTCGGAGTCAAGATCGCGGTACTCGACGGTCATGTCGGCATGGGCGTCCTGCCAGCGGGCCACGACGGCGGCGGTCAGTTCGCGGGTAACCGAATTGGTGCCAAGGGCACTGGTATCCAGATGCAGGAGCTTCATGATGGGCCTCGAATGGAACGATCGGCGGGGTTGCCGGCTCGGGGACCAATCTAGGTCGTTGCAGGGATGGTATAAATCTGGTCAACTATCACTAACTGTTCCGGAATTGGAATTATGGCCATGCAGGACCTGAACGACCTCTACTACTTCGCCATGGTGGTCGAGCACGGCGGCTTCGCCGCGGCCGAGCGGGCGCTGGGCATCCCGAAGTCCCGCCTGAGCCGTCGCATCAGCCAGCTCGAAACCGACCTGGGCGTGCGCCTGCTGCAGCGTTCCACGCGCCGCTTCGCCGTCACCGACGTCGGCAACAGCGTCTATCGGCATGCGCAATCGATGCTGGCCGAAGCGCAGGCCGCGCACGAAGTCGTCGACCGCCTCAGCGCCGAGCCGCGCGGCGTCATCCGCGTCAGCGTGCCGGTGGGCATGGCGCAGCAGCAGATGCCCAAGCTGCTGCCGGAATTCCTCGCGCGCTTCCCGCAGGTGCGCGTGCAACTTCTGGTAAGCAATCGCCGCGTCGACATCATCAACGAAGGCATCGACGTCGCCCTGCGCGTGCGCTCCAAGCTCGACGACGACGGCAGCCTGGTGATGCGCAGCTTCGGCCAGATCGCCGAACTGCTGGTCGCCAGCCCCGATTACCTCAAGCGCATGGGCCGCCCGAAGAACCCGGACGAACTGAGCGACCACGTCACCCTCAGCATGAGCGAGGACGACGCCCGCCAGCGCTGGGAACTGCACGGCCCCGACGGCGACGTGCGCCGCGTCGAACTCAAGCCGCGCGTGATGGGTTTCGATTTCCCCATGCTGATGCAGCTGGCGCAGCAGGGCGTGGGCATCACGCTGCTGCCGGAAACCATCTGCGCCGAAGCCGTGCGCCGCGGCGAGCTGGAAGTCGTGCTGCCCGACTGGCGCCTGCCGCAGGGCATCTTCCACGCGGTGTTCGCCTCGCGCCGCGGCCTGCTGCCGGCCGTGCGCGTCTTCATCGACTTCATCGCCGAGAAGGCACCGGGCCTGGTCGAATCCGCCCGCCTGCAGTGCAGCGAGATCAAGGGCAAGCCGTGCCCGGAGGACGTCGCGAAGCTTTCTCCCGCGGCGGTCCCCACAACGGCGCCCCGCATCGTCACCGAGGCATGAGAGAATGCGGCCCGCACCACGCGGGCCGCTTCGTTTGAGGGCCCGGTGCACCCGGGCCACCGGGTTCGCGATCGCCGTGCAACGCGGCATCGGTGCAAGGCGGTAACGCCATACGGAGAGATGGCCGAGTGGTTTAAGGCAGCGGTCTTGAAAACCGCCGAAGGGGCAAACCTTCCGTGGGTTCGAATCCCACTCTCTCCGCCAACGCTGTTGACCGCTGTCGCGAACTGGGATTGACGAGCAGAAGCAACGGCACCGACGTTGGTAGCGACACCGGCACGGGCACGGCAGCGGGCATCAGGCATCAGCTTTTCACACCCGGCTGAGTCCGCCTGCCGCACGCTTCGCGCGAACGACCGTCGTAGGCCCACGCTTTCTGGCTGGAGTCCGCCCATGCGCACCGTCGCGTTCCCCCTGATCCAGCGCCTCTCCGTCGCGGTCGTGTTGTTTGCCGCCGCCGGTTCCCCCGCCGCGCAGGACGATCCCACCGCGATGCCCGACCCGAGCGCCGACATCCGCGCGGCCGAGCAGAGCATCACCGACCAGTTCCAGCACACGGAGCAGTCGATCACCGGCTCGGGCACGTCCACCGGCACCACCGACACGCGCAGCGATTCGTGGACCAACGCCGGCAGCGTGGAAACCACCACGACCAGCAGCGGCCACTCGCACAGCGAACGCCGCAGCCACGACAGATGGAGCGACATCAGCGTCGGCACCGGCGGTGGGTGGAGCCACGCCGCGCCGCCGAACGGGGCCATCGTCGGTCGCTGGTCTCTGGCCCAGGACGGCGGCGACAACTGCACGATCGAACTCAAAGCCGACGAATGGTTCGGCGGCCATCGCGCCTACACCCCGGCGGGGTGCCCGGACGGCTTCTTCGACGTGAACCGCTGGACTGTCTCCGGCAACCAGCTGCAGCTGACCGACACCAATAACCGCATCATCGGCCGCTTCTGGCCCGCCGGCGATGGCCGCTGGTCCGGCAAGCGCGAGTCCGACGGCGCGCGGATGAGCCTCAATCGGTAGGCGGCGGTCGCGAGAGCGGGCCGGAGTAGGCAAGGCGCGTGTCGAGCACATGGCTCGGGCATCCGGGCTAAAAGCTCGACGCGCCGAGCTCGGAGCTCGGCGTCCCGAGCTCGAAGCTCGGATCGCGAGGCAAAAAGCTCGACGCACCGGGCTCGGAGCTCGGCCTTCCGAGCAAATAGCTCGACGCGCCAAGCTCGAAAGTCGGCTTTAGGAGCTAAAAGCTCGACGCGCCAAGTTCGGAACTCGGCCTTCCGAGCAAATAGCTCGACGCGCCGAGTTCGGAGCTCGAGCTTCCGAGCAAATAGGCCAACGCGCCGAGTTCGGAGCTCGGACTTCCAAGCAAAATTTCTCAACCGCCGCGTTTTGCCATTTGGAATGCGTGCGCGGAGGCCGCAGTTAGCCCGTCGACGTGCGCTACGTGCCGTCTCGGACCACGCGTCTGGACACGTCAAAAGCGGCCACGACTACGGCGCACGACTTACGCGTGCGCGGGCCGCAGAAACCCGACAGTCTTGATCGCAACGAACGTCCCGACCGCCTGCGCCGCGACGAAGGCGGCGACGTCCTCGGGCCGGATGCCCGCGAACGTCGCCGTGAGCGCACGTGCCAGCGTCACGGCGGGATTGGCGAAAGACGTGCTGGCGGTGAACCAGTACGCGGCGAAGATGTAACTGGCGACCAGCGCCGGTACTGCCGCGGGGCGATGACGCACGCCGAGCACGATGGTCAGGATCAACCCGAACGTGGCCACGGCTTCGCTGAGCCACTGCGACGCGCCGGTGCGGACATGCGTGCCGGCCTGCAGCAGCGGCAGATCGAACATGGCATGTGCGAGCAGCACGCCCGCAATGGCGGCGACCGTTTGCACGACGATGTACGCGACGGCATCGCGGCGGCTCAGGTCGCCGTGCAGATGCGCGACGACCGTCACCGCCGGGTTGAAGTGCGCGCCGGAAATCGGCGCCAGGATCACGATGAGCGCGTACAGCGCGCCCGCCGTGGCCGCTGCGTTCGCCAGCAGCGCGACGGCGGCGTTCCCGCGCGACAGCGCTTCGCCCATGATGCCGGAGCCGACGATCGCGGCGAGCAGCAGCGCGGTGCCGGTGAACTCGGCCGTCAGGCGACGCGACAGCGGCATCACAACGCAGCCAGCAGCGCCCGCACGCGCGCGGAGATCTCGTCGCGCACCGCCCGATAGCCGTCGTCGTCCATGTGCTTCGGATCGGGCAGGGCCCAGTCCTCACGCCGTTTGGCCGGCACCCACGGGCAGTCGTCGCCGCAGCCCATGGTGATGACCGCATCGAATTCGCCGGCGATTTCGTCGAGCGATTTCGACGCGTGCGCGGTGAGGTCATAACCGAGTTCGGACATGAAGCGCACGGCCTTCGGGTTGATCAGCCCCGAAGGTCGCGACCCGGCGCTGAAGGCCTCGACCTGGTCGCCGCCGTGGATGCGCGCGAAGGCTTCGGCCATCTGGCTGCGATTGGCGTTCTCCACGCAGACGAACAGGACGCGCTTCCTCTTCCCCTGATCCAGCGGTTTGGCCATGCAGGTTGCGGATTGCGGGCAGAGCGAACGGAACTGCGCGCTTGCACGCACGTCGTCCGGCGCGTCGTTGCGATCGATGATGCTGTAGCCGCGCCTGGCGAAGAACGGCGCGGCCGTTTGCGTGAGCAGAAGCAGACGATCGATGCCGCGCTCGCGGGCGAACGCTTCGAGTGCATCGACGAGCCGACCGCCGATGCCGCTTTCACGCAGGCCGTGGCGAACGGCGAGCGAACGCAGCAGGCCGGCGCGTTCGAACGACTCTATGCCGACGACGCCTACGATCACGCCCTCGTCGATGGCGACGACGAACTGCACGTTGGCGTGATCGAGATCGTCGACGGGAAGCCCGGCGTCGGCGAGCAGAGAACGGATCGCGTCGCGATCGTCGGGACGGTGGAGGCGCAGTTCCATGTCGGTCTCAGCAGCAGCCGGACGCGGGCGCGCAGCGGCTCTGCACGGCAGCAGGCGCGGGGCGGCATGCGGCGTCGGTCGAGCACGCATCGTCGGCCGCGTAGTAGGTGACCGCGTCGCCGAAGGTGTGGAAGGTTTCCCAACGCGTGCCTTGCGGGTCTTCGGTCCACATCTTGTCGGAGCGCGCGTAGCAGCACGTGGCGTCGGGTTCGGGAACGACGGTGCTGCCGGCCGCGTCGAGGCGGCGGCCGAGCGCGACGAGTTCATCGCCGCTATCGACCTGGATGCCCAGGTGATCGATGCCGGGCGCGCGCCCCGTGGTGGAAATCGCGAAGTTCACGCGCGGATCTTCGAGCATCCACTTGGCGTAATCGCCCTTGACCACCGCCGGCGCGCGGGCGAAAAGCTGCGTGTAGAAACGAATGCTGTCGTCGAGGTTCGACACGTTGAGGTGTACGTGGAAGCGGTTCACTTCGAGGCTCCTTTCTTGCGCGGCGTGCAGCCGCTGGCGGGCTCGCAGGCGGACTGGCCGCTGCAGCAGTTTTCGGTGAGGTAGGCGATCAGGCCGTTCATCTGCAGGTAGTTGGCCCGCACGCGGATGACGCGCCCCTCGCGCTGGTCGTGCACCAACGCCGCGTTGCGCAGGATGTTGAGCTGCGCGGTGAGCGTCGCGGCGGGAAGGTCGAGTCGGTCGCGCAACTCGCCGACCGACAACCCATCGGGCCCGGCCTGGACGAGTTCGCGAAACGCCGCCAAGCGCGCGTCGTGGCTGAGCGCGGCGAGGCTCTTGAGTGCGGTGTCGGTTTCCATAATTCCATGATTATGGAAATGTCGAAGCGTGTCAACCGGCTCAGTCCCGGCCCCCCCGGCTTTTTCGCATGGACGCCGCCGGCGGCGGTTAACGAACGTAACGCCCTGATCTCACAGGGAGTTGGTGATGCCGCGTCAGGCCGATGTGCGTTTCTTCTTTCGCCTCACCGAAGGACCGGAGCTGGAGGTGGTCCGCTTCGAGCTGACCGAGGGCGTCTCGCAGCCGTTCCGCCTCGCATTGGAGTTGGCGAGTGGGGGCGACGGCGTCGATGCGGCGACGATGCTCGATCGCGAAGCGACGCTCACCATCGAACGCGCCGGCGGTGTCGAGCGCCGCGTCGTCGGCATCGTGACGGCATTCGAGCAGGGTGAAACCGGCTTCCGTCGCACCCGATATCGCGCGGTCGTCGAGTCGCCACTGGCGCGGCTGGCTTTGCGGCACAACAGCCGCATCTTCCAGCAGGTCAACGCGACGGACATCCTCGGCAAGCTGCTGAAAGAGAACCGCGTTCTCGGAGCGCGCGCGTCGTACGCCGCGAGCCATGAGCCACGCGAATACTGCGTCCAGTATCGCGAGACCGATGCGACGTTCTTCCATCGCCTCGCCACCGAGGAAGGCATCGTCCACTGGCACGACACGCGCGAGGGCCGCGACGCGCTGGTCTTCAGCGACCGCATCGGCAGCGCGCCGCGGCTGGAGGACCACGACGCGGTCGTGTACCAGCCGCAACCCGCGGGCGACGCGCCCAGGCCGCACCTGTGGCGTTTCGCCCATCGTCGTCGGCTGGCGCCCACGCGCATCACGCAGCGCGAGTACACCTTCCACAATCCGCACTACGACCTCCAACAAGAGACGAGGGCGTTCGCCAGCGAGCAGGCCGTCGGTGACTACGAGCATTACGACTACGCCGCGCGCTACAAGCGCGACGAAGCCGGCAAGCCGTTCACGCGTTCGAAGCTCTCGGGCTTGCGCAATGCCGCCGAACAGGCGCGGATCGAAGGCGATGACGCGCGCCTGTTCCCGGGACTGGCGTTCCCGCTCATCGGCCATCCGGCCGAGCATCTCAACGCGCTCTGGCGCGTGATCGCGATGCGCCATGTCGGCGAGCAGGCGGCCTCTCAAGAGGCAGACGCAGCAGGAGCCGAGCACGGCAGCCGCTATTCGTACGAAGCGACCGTCGTCCCCGCGCATTACGACTGGAAGCCCGAGCCGGCGCCGCGCCCGGTCGTGGACGGCCCGCAGATCGCGCATGTGGTCGGCCCCGAGGGCGAGGAGATCCACTGCGACGAACACGGCCGCGTGCAGGTGTGGTTCCCGTGGGATCGCGAAAGCGGCCGGAAGGAGAACAGCACCTGCTGGATCCGCGTCTCGCAGGCCTGGGCCGGCGCGATGTACGGCTTCGTGGCGTTGCCGCGCGTCGGGCACGAGGTGATCGTCAGTTTCCTCGAAGGCGACCCGGACCAGCCGATCGTCACCGGCCGCGCATACCACGCCGCGAACCGCCCGCCGTACGAACTGCCGCGTCACAAGACGCGCACCACGTTCAAGTCGCAGACGCACAAGGGCGAGGGCTACAACGAGCTGCGCTTCGAGGATGAAGCCGGCCAGGAAGAGATCTTCGTCCACGCGCAGAAGGACCAGAACATCGTCGTGGAGCACGACGAAACGATGAAGGTCGGCCATGACCGCAGCGAGGACGTTGGCAACGATGAGTCCATTTCCATCGGGCACGACCGCAAGGAAAGCGTCGGCAACGATGAAACATTGAGCATCGGGCAGGACCGGCGCGAAACGCTGGGGCGCGATCACTTCATCGATGTCGGCCGGTCACGGCAGATGACCATCGCGAAGGACCTGGTCGAAACGGTCGGCAATGTCCGCGTCGAGAAGACGGCGACGGATCGCCACGCGGAAACCGGTGGGCACTACGAGCACAAGGTGGCGGGCAAGGTCACCGTGGAGGCGGGGGAGGCGATCACGCAGCAGACGCGGGTCGTCGAGATCAACGCCAGCGAGCGCCTCGTTCTGCGCGGCCCCGGCGGCACCGTCACGATTGCGGGCGACGGCATCGCCATCGAGGCCCTCGAAATCCGCATCAAAGGCCCGTGCAAGGTCGACGGTAGTGGCGTTGGAAACGACCTCTCGGTATTCGGCAGCCCGGCATCGGGAAAGTTGCCCGACTTCAGCTGGCCCGGCCGCGAGACCGACTGAGGAGACCTCCACCCATGAATGCACCTGCGAAGTCAAAAGCGATCGTTGCGTCGTGCTTCGGCTATCCCTTCAAGGACAAACAGGAACGCGAGTTCACCGATCCGCAGGCGCTGTACGAAGGGCTGTCCTTCGTGCAGGGCGGTCACTATCTGCTCGGTGCGCATGGTTTCTTCCATGGCGGCATCCACTTCGATCGATCGTGCAGCAATGCCTTCTCGCTCGACCGGGGGATTCGATGCCTGGCGGACGGCGAGGTCGTGGCGTATCGGACCAATCGCGAATACCTCGATGCGACCAAGGGAACCCCCGGCGACGGTCCAACGCTGCGGCCGTATTCCACCGGATTCGTGTTGGTGCGACACCGATTGCAGGCTCCCACGCCCCCGCAGCCGGACAAGCCCGCGCCGATGGATCACCCCATGGCCGATGCACGGAACATGGGCACGTACCTGTATTCCGATCCTGAAGGACGCCAGCGTGCAAGATGGTTGCGCCACGGCACACCGCTGACGGTGGAAATCGGCAAGTACGCGCCGGGCCGGCGCTACTTGCGCGTGCTTGGCATCGGTGGACCGGGCTCGCCGGCGACCGGCTGGATTTCGCCCACGTGGCTGGCGCTCGATCCGGCGGCAGGCACCAGCCTTTTCAACGTGCTGGGCTTCAAGGAAGAGGTTTTGACGTTCGTCCAAGGCGGCGACCACCCGGACCCCGAGCGCGTGGCCGCCTACAAACAGAACAAGGCCGAACGCGAACGTCCCGCGCCAGCTCCGGCGCCCGCGCTGACGCTGTACAGCCTCTACATGCACCTGGCGGATTTCGCCGACTATCGAAAGCAGACGCAATGGAAGCGTCCGGCTTGGTGGCCCACGAAACGCTATCGGGTTGGAAAGAAGGCGACGGATGGCCGAGGCGGGGCACCCGAGCATTCTGGCCGCCAATGGATAAGCCGGTTTCCCACGAGTCAGAACATCAACGACCTAACGCCAGGATTTGCGTCCTCCGTGGGGCGATTCACTGCGGCGCTCACGGCGTCAGGCGCCACCGTTCAAGTCAACGCGACGCATCGGCCGCCCGAGCGGGCATACCTCATGCACTACGCATGGCGCATTGCCCGTGAAGGCCTGGACCCTGCGTCCGTTCCCTCGATGGAGGGAGTCGACATCGACTGGGCGCATGCCAACTCCAGGGGAGTCACTGATGTAACTGCTGCGAGGCAGGCGGCCCGGGACATGGTCGACGGCTATCGCATTGTGTTTCGCCCGTCACTGACTTCGCGCCACACAGAAGGGCGTGCAATCGACATGAACATTGCGGGTGCGATTGGCCGGACGATCGTGGACGCGACTGGCCGCGAGCGGACTGTGGGCTCATCGGCCGATCTCCACGAGATCGGACGAAGCTACGGCGTCATCAAACTGGCGACCGATCCTCCGCACTGGTCCGACGACGGCCATTAATTGGAGATGCGATGAAGAATTTTCTTTATGTGCTCGCCGCAACGTGTGTACTGGTTGGTTGTGTGCGCAGCGATGACATTCTGCAGGATGGATCCAGGCGCCCGAATTACAACGGGAGCATGGACATGGGATTCGCGCAGCGCGACGAATCTGGCATCCGCGTCTATCTGTCCGATGAGCTGCGTCCAGAGGATTCGCTCACTCTGCGGTTCGCCTCAGACGATTCCCATTGCTGCCACTCCGTTTCGGCAGCGTCGGCCACCGAGGTTTCCGGCGCCGAAGAAGTCGTCACCGATGCGATCACCGGACGTCCGCTTCATCATTACTACTTGCGCAAGACGCTCCCCGGCCCGCCCGATCTCGGCATCGTGGTAGTCAATGCCGACGTGAGGAGCTCTGGCGAGCATGTCACCGTCACGACGCCATCGGGCGACCTGGATGTAATGACCTGCCAAAGTAGTGAGGGGATTCATCTGTTCGCCAATCAGATGGGCAGGCAGGTGGAGCACCTGTACTACGCACTCGACTATGAGGTCGAACCAACCTGTCCTCGCGAGTTGTTCTAGCGGTCTAGTGACGAGGTCGCGAAATGACAGGCAAACATGCCGTTGGGCTGAACGTGCGAGCAGAGGCGTCAGGCCGAAGCCAGATCCTGGGCCTGCTGCTCCGTGACAGCGTGATTGAGGTCGGCGAGCGCTCCACCGACAGGAAGTGGGCACGAATCGCCAAAATCGTGGAAGGTGGAATCGACTCCGTTCGTTCCGACGGTTCGGTGCCGCCAGAGGCCGCGAGTGGGTGGGTGTTCCTCGCTGAGCTGGATCCGGAGCCAACCCCGGTCGCATTTGATGAAGTCGTGGTGCTGGACGAGCCCCATGTGGTCAAACAAGGCGATGTGCTGGGCTATCTCGGTGAGGACGTACCGTCGCGAGCTAACCCGATCGCCAATCAGCCCGTGTCGCGCCGCCTGCTGCACTTGGAAGTTTTCAGCGGGGATGACGTGCCCGCCTACCTGGCTGCCAGTCGGCAATGGGCCGGCGCCACGTTGGGCGATAAGGAGCGCACGCTGCTTCTTCTTCGCCCCGGCGACACTTTGCACACGGAACCGAACGGTGCCGTGGCTTGCACGTTGAACTGGGCGCAGGTGCTGCCACTGTCGACCTTGGAGTCGAAGGAAGTCGACGGCCAACGCTGGCGCAAGGTAAAGGGGCTCGTGCTCGACAACGGTCGCATGGGCGAAGGTTGGGCGAAGGAGGCGGGGCACTTGGCATCGCCGTGGGAATGGCCCGGCTTCGACGTCGTTGACGAGCACGCCAGCAGCTCCGGTGGAATATTCGAGGACGCGGCCGCGTGGGCGGGGTTCATCAAGAAGGAAGGACCGCGTCCCGAAGAAACTCCGTTCTACAAGCAACTGCGCAGGATGCTGGACACCAATCACGACGACCTGGTCAGCGAACAGGAGCTGGACGCCGCACTGCGCGATCGATCAAAGGCCGCGCATATGGCCCGCATCATCGTGCGTCACGACAGCGCATGGGCGAAGGAGCCGGCAGTGCGCCAGCGAAACATGATGGCACGCATCGCGGAGTTGTTGGGCCCCGGAGCTGTGGAGCAAGTAGAGGCAGAGGCGCCCAGGGCGGGGAAGTTGCCTTGGTGGGATGAGGTTGCTGCGAGCGTTGATGGTTTTCCCAAGGCGCCGCGGGTGTATCACTTTCACCCGGGCGGGGTGGCGGGAAACTACATTGCTCCTGCTCTTGATGACCTGAAGGTGTCGCGTGGTCAAGTCACATTTGATGCTGAGGGAAACGACGCTCCCGGCAGCGCGTACTTCAGTCGTCGACTGCACTGGCCGGGAGGTGCTTCGGGCGTAACGCTGGGGAGGGGGTACGACATGAAGCACAGAACACAGGAGGCCGTGCACGCGGATCTTGTCTCGGCGGGCGTGGATGAATCGTCTGCTCGTGACTTCGCGCAAGGTGCGGGGCTCGCCGGTCAAGCGGCACAAAGATTCGTGAGCACGCACCGGGAGGAATTTGGAGAAATCTCTAGGACTGCACAACGCATCCTTTTTGAGAGCATTGTCTACCCTAGGTACGAAGAAGCGGCACAACGGCAGTATCGAGAGGCTACGCACGAAAACGCGAACCTAATGGCTTGGGAGCAGTTGGATGTGCGTGTCCGTGATATCGCAGTCGACCTTACTTACCAACAGGGTAGTATTTGGAAAAGACAACTTCCTTACATTGTCGGCAATGATCGCGAAGCATTGGCTCATTACATAGAAAGTACACAAGAGCTCGCACGCTACGAGCCGGGTCGCCGCCGAGCTCGCTATCTGCGGAGGTGAAGAAGAATATGGCAAAGCATCAACTCGTCGCGCTGCTTGTCGTTGTATCGATCGCAGCATGTCGCTCCAGCCAATCGAGCACAGCATCAGATAACAAAGACACTCAGCCCAGCATGGAAAGAGGGCCATCGCTCGCCTGGATCGGAGAGTATCGAACCAAAAGTGGCCTTTGCACGACACCGGATGACGGTGCTTCGTGCGCACACGAGTTTGAAGATTGCCTGAGTATAAAACGCAGTGTCGATGGATATTATGTCGAGCTGCATAGCACACAAGCCAGCCAGAACACATGCTCATTTCGAGTGGAAATGAAGGCAGCAAAGGATGGGCGCTTAGTGCTAGACACCTCAGTGGGGAGTCTATCTCTATTGAGAAAAGGTGACGCTATTGAGGTTTCATCTCCTGGGGTGGACCCGACTGCTCTTGGCCTCGGCTTTTGCGGTGCGCACGCAGATATCGACGGGCTCGTCTTTCCATTGAGTGCAAAGAAGGACGTCGAAACACCGTGCTTCAGCGGGGGCTAGTTTGTTCCTTGCGGAGAGTTGTCGAGCTGAAGAGATGGCTCGTTCAAATAGCGAGAAGTGCAACTCAGGTGAGTCAGGGGCGGTGTGTTTTGAGAGGAAGGTCGTAGCAGGCTGGGCCATGAAAATACTTACCAATCTTGCGGGAAGTCTTCTGCTCTTCTTTGCGCTGTTCCCCGCTTGGGCCGGCGTGGTGGAGGCCTATGAGAGAGGCGGCACTTTAGTGCTCATCACCGAGACATCTTTAGTCGCCACGGGAGGCAATGTTTCCGCCGGGTCTGATGCTTCTGCCGATTGCACTGTCGCAGCAGAAATTCCAGTTTTCAACCAGTGGCGTAAGGTTTCCTCTATCCAGAGCGAACCAACCTCGGACGTCCGTATGTTGAGCAGAAAATCAGGTCAGGTGCTGGAGATCGTCAGCCTGGACGTATTTGGCTATTGCGGGCTACGCAGCGACTTCCTGGGTGCATATCGGAAAGTGAAAGTCGATCGTTCGGCTATCAGTAGCGTTCGTGCGATCTTGGTGGCAGCCCATGAGGCTGCGTTAGATGCTTCGAAGCTGCGGGGCGCAGCTGATGCCGCGAGTCTGATGCGGCCGTTTGCGGGGCTTGCCGACTTCAGTTTGGCGTTTGACCAGAAGGAGTTGGCTTCGGCTTGTTCATTCACGAACGACTATGGCTATTTCTTGCAGCAGAGTCATCAGGAGTCTGCCTCAATTCCGCCCCTGCTTAGCGTCGTCCACGCTTGTCCCGGACGAACGGTTGCATATCTGAATCTTGGGGACTCCTATTGGGCAGTCGGCGATGCAGCGTCCGCGTCTCTCTTCTACCAGCGGTACATCGATCTGCTTCGTGAAACTGGCCGGATCAAAACGGCTCCGAGGCGTGTTTTCGTCCGAACAAGAATGCAGAGTGAGGCGCCGGCTGGGAGGTGACGAGTGCGCGTCACGCATAGTGTGGGTGAGCCTCATTGCCATAAGCTCGTTAGCGAGCCGCCCACCGCGCCTGCTCGGTCCTTTCCAGTGCCGGTAACTGCCCAAACGTGTCGATCTTTGGCGGTGGCGTCACCATTTTTGCGCCTGCCAAAGCAGGGGGGCGACTATGCGTGAGGTGTTAGGCGCGATTGCGACAAGCATCGCGTTTGGTAGTGCAACTTCGCTTGCGCCTAGCGTCGTCCTCGCTGATGGACCTAGACCTAAAGACGGCTCCGACGCGCAGGCTCACGCGCCCCTCTGCAGGATCGGCGAAACGACGGTGCTCTCATTCCAGACGGAAGCAGGACTCAGGACCATCTCATTGTGCGAGGGTGCCGGGTCCACATATATGGTCTACAGGTCTGGACGACCCAAGCACATTAAGCTGCAGTATCCGAGGGTTGCCAACACGAACTCCTGGCGGAGTTTCGAGTTTGCCGGATATTCCCGCGAGGGAGGGGCATCGAATGACGCTATGGGTGATTACACCCTACGGTTCGTCAATCGCGATGTCGTGTATACGGTCTTTCAAAGCTGGCGCGTTAGCGGCAGCGAGTACCGGGTGGGGGTCTTGATAGAGGTCAAGGGGAGGACGGTGGTCCTGAAGGGAAATGCCGCCACCCAGATTGGTTCGCTGATGTCGCTGGAAACAAACAAGAAGATCAAGAATGCCTGGTGATGTAAGCGCTCGTGGGACGTACCGGGGCGCAATCATGCCGTCGATGGAGCTCCCTTGAGCAGGCGCCAGCACGGCTGGCTAATGATCGCGCTCCCAGCAGCTTCAACGTTTGATCTTAGCCGCCGAGCCATGTGCGGTTCGATCGTCCGTGGAGAGCGGTGGACACCGCCCGCACGCCGCCTGAACAGGCGCGCTCTGAGCGCCAAGGCCCTATCCGGGCTACACTGCACCTCGGCCAGCCCATCTGGCGCTCTCCGGCGCACTGCGCCGATCCCCGCAACCGCACCGCCAAGCCTTTCCGCCGCCAGGCGCAGTGAAGGCTGCATTCACGGCGACTTCCCGCTCCAGGTGGCACAAGTGAGGAGCGCCCGCTCCAACGCCGCCGCCGCTTCTCCACGGGCCTGACCGCCAGTGCGTCTTTCCCACAGCCCTACGGGCGCCTCGTCTCCAGGAGCCACACCCCAGATGCCGGATCGACAACGAAGCCCCGCCAAGCAGCCAGCGCCTGTCCTAGCGGCGGCCGACTGCGCGCGGTGCGATGCCGTTTGTTGCCGGCTGACCGTGGTGGTTCAGCCCGAAGACCACATTCCGTCCCACCTGACGACCGAGCTCCCCGGTGGGCTGCGGGTCATGGCGAAGGACGAGGATGGCTGGTGCGTGGCGGTGGACGGCTCGCGCATGAACTGCGGGATCTACGACAGCCGGCCCGACGTCTGCCGCCGTTTCGCGATGGGCGGCCCGTATTGCGACGCGATCCGCGAAGACTACGCACGCGACCATGCGCGCGCGATCGAGCTCGTCCTTCAATGATGCACACACCCACCGGAGGCACACCCATGTCCAGCTATCGCCCGACCGGGGCGAACGGATACACCACATCCCCGTTCGGCAAGCCGTCGCCCGACAAGGAAGTGACGCACGAACGGATCGCCGCCGACATGGACGCCTTCAGCAAGGCCGGCGGTCAGGTGGAGATCCTGGGTGTCACGCCGCTGCGTCGCAAACCCGAGAAGGACGCCCTGGCCTCGACGAGCGGGGCAGCGGCGAAGAAGACCGTTCCCGCGCGCCCGAAGGCCCGCTGAGCCACAATCAGATTGCCCACGACCACGGCATGGTCGTCGACTCCACCCAACACAAAGCGAGGAGCCCACTTGCCCAAGCCCAACTACTCATTCGAAAAGCGCCAGCGCGAAATCGCCAAGAAGAAGCAGCAGGACGAGAAGGCCGCGAAGAAGGCCGCCGCGCGCGAGGCGAACAAACCGGCTACCCGCAGCGACAACGACGACGATCGCGCTCCGCCTTCCGGGGAGCGTTGAGCGCGGCACAACGGCGTCGGTCGGAGTTCTCGTTCGACGACCGAAAGATCCGCCGGATCGTCGATCGCGGCTGAGTGCGCGTGGACGCGTCGATGAAAACCATCGCCCTGCTGCCCGGCTTCATGCTCGACGACGCGCTGTGGGACGACTTCGTTCCGCATCTGCCCGGCGACTGGCGCGTGCAGCGCATCGCGCTGCCGCGCGGTCGCACGGTACGGGACGTCGCGGACGCCGTGGCGGCGCAACTTGCCGAGCCCACCCGTACTGCTCGGTTTCTCGATGGGCGGCTACGTCGCGCGTGCGCTCGCAGCGGCGCATCCGCAATGGATCGAAGCGCTCGTGCTTATCGCGACATCCGCGAGAGGCGAGCGTGCGGCCGCGCCGCTTTCGGGTTCGACGGGGCGTGCCACGTTCGCGGGGCTCAGCCGTCGTGCGATCCAGCGATCACTGGGCCCCAACCATGCGAATGATGAGGCGCTCATCGAACGCGTACGCGCGATGAGCATCCGTTTGGGTGCGGACGCGTTCGATTGGCAATCGGCGCTGGATCGAACCGACATTCCGCTCGAACGGATCTCGTGTCCCACGCTGGTGGTGGCCGCGCGCAACGACCAGCTCCGCTCCATCGACGAATCGCGCGAACTCGTCGATGCGATACGCCGCGCGGAACTTAGGATCATCGAGGGCACGGGGCATCTGATCCCGCTCGAAGCGCCGCGGCAGCTGGCCGAAACGTTGCTCAACTGGCTGCGTCGGTAATAAGCCGAACCTGGATTCCGCGCAGCCGATTTCACGCCGGGTAAACGGGCTCAACCACAGCATCGCCTCGCCATCGCGCAGCGTCGATTCGCTGCCTTCTCCGGAATGGAGGCCTGCCATGCGTACCGCACTGGGCGTCGTACTGATCCTTGCAACGGTGACAGGTTGTCGCGATGCGTCCGAGCCGCCGGCCCCGGCCGCCACGCCGTCCGTTGCGGCTCCCGCGCCTTCCGCGCAAACGCCTCCAGCCACTGCCGAAGCAACGCCGGGAGGCGAGCCGGTCACGGCCGAGAACTTCGTGCGTGCGGAAACCGACGTCTACTTCGGCAAGATCCTGAAGGACGCGGGTGCGGTCGGAAAATTCCACCACAACCGCGACGTGACGCCGATCGAGCACCAGCCCGTCGTGCGCCAGAACCGCGACACGCTGTATACGTCCGCGGTGTTCGATCTGGACGCCGGCCCGGTGACGGTTACCCTGCCCGACGCCGGTGGGCGTTTCATGTCGATGCAGGTGATCGACCAGGACGAGTACACCCCGAAGGTGGTCTACACCGCCGGCCCGCACACGCTCACGCGCAAGGACATCGGCACGCGCTACGTGGCGACGGCGATTCGCATCCTGGTCGACCCGAACAGTCCGGAAGACCTGGCGAAAGTGCGCGCGTTGCAGGATGCGATCAAGGCCGAGCAGCCCGGCGGTCCGGGTTCGTTCGACGTGCCGCACTGGGATACGGCGAGCCAGAAGAAGGTCCGCGATGCGTTGTTGACGCTCGCCTCGACCTTGCCCGATTCACGCAAGGCGTTCGGGACGAAGGCCGAAGTCGATCCGGTGCGCCGCCTGGTCATGGCCGCTTCGGCGTGGGGCGGCAATCCCGACAAGGACGCGCTTTATCTCAACGTCGTTCCCGAAAAGAACGACGGGACCACGGTCCACCGCCTCACCGTGAAGGACGTGCCGGTCGACGGGTTCTGGTCCATCAGCCTCTACAACGGCGACGGCTTCTTCCAGCAGAACGAGCACAACGCGTACTCGATCAACAACGTCACCGCGAAGAAGGCCGACGACGGCTCGGTTACCGTGCAGTTCGGCGGGTGCGACGGAAAGATCCCGAACTGCCTGCCGATCATGAAAGGCTGGAACTACCTCGTTCGCCTGTATCGCCCGCGACCGGAAGTGCTGTCGGGCAAGTGGACGTTCCCGGTGCCGCAGCCCGTGGTGGCCGCCGGATCGTAGCGCCTGACCGGATGGCCGCAGTCAGCGGAACGACGCGCGCACTTCCAGTGCCGTGCGGGCCGGATCCTGCAGGTGCGGGAAATGGCCGATGCCGGGCAGCACGTCGATCTGCAGCCGCGCCTTCGCCGCGAATTCCAGGCCCATGTCCGGGCGGATGTAGATGTCGCGCTCGCCCCACACCACGCGCACCGGCGTCTGCAGTTTCGCGACGTTCGCTTCGAAGTACCGCTGGTCGCGGGTGAAGTGGGCGTAGTAGTGCGCGAACGCATCGACGGTCGTCATGCCGCCGCGGTTCCAGTTGTTCGCGATGTCGGCCTGGAATTCCCGCGCAAGGTCGTACTGCGATTCCGGCGGAAGGTCGCGGCGGTGAACGTTCGCGATGATGTCGGCGTGGTTGGCGTTCATCGCCGCGCGCGTGGGCTCGGCGCTGCCCGGGGACTTCAGGTTTCGCAGGTTTTCGTGCATCAGTTGCGGCCGGTCGAACGGTGCGAAATCGCCGACGATGATGCCCCGCGCGATGTGCGGTTCGTCCAGGGCGAGCAGCAGCGCGGGCAGGGCGCCGATGTCGGTCGCGTAGATCGTCAGCTTCGACGTATCGATGCGCTCATGGGCGATGTAGGCCTTCAGCACGCGGGCGTAATCGGCGGGCGCATAGGCGAAGCGGTCGGGCGAGGGACGCGATGACTGTCCGTAGCCCGGCCAGTCGAACGCATGCACTTCGTAATCGTCGCCCAGCGCGATGGCGATGTCCTTGAAGGCGAGGCTCGATTCCGGGAAGCCATGCAGGAACAGGACGGTGCCCTGCGGATTCGCATTGCGGACGACGAGCTGGCGAAGGGTGATGTCGTCATCGAGACGAACGAAGCCGGTTTCGGCCGAAGTCGGCTTCTCGTTGGCGCCGGCGACGGGCGTGCTGGCGATGGCGGTCGCGAGCAGGAGGTGGGCGAAGTTCATGGCGGCAATCCGGTCAGGTCGGTGGAGGCGGATCGCCGGTGCTGCATCGCGTCCGCCATCGCATTGGGCGCCTGCCACGTATCGACGATATGTCGGCGCCGGCCTGTTCATGTATCGCCGTGTACGCCTGCCACCGCCTGCGGCGTCCTGCGGAAGCTGATCGCCAGGCGGTTGTACGTGTTCATCAGCCCGATGGCGATGGTCAGGTCGACGAGGTCCTTCTCGCCGAATACCGCCAGCGCAGCCTGGTAGTCGTCATCGGGCACGCCGGTCTGCGCGACGCGCGTGACGCTTTCGGCCCAAGCGAGCGCGGCGCGTTCACGTTCGCTGAACAGCGTGCCGGCTTCGCGCCACGCCTGCACGAGCGCGAGCTTTTCGATCGCCACGCCGCGACCGACGAGATCGCGCGTGTGCAGGTCCAGGCAGTAGGCGCAATTGTTGATCTGCGAGATGCGCAGGTACACCAGGTCCACCAGGTCGGCGGGCAGCGCGCTCTGCATCACGTGGCCGTAGACGCCGCCGAGCGCCTTGATGCCCTTCGGCGAGATCTGCGTGTAGTCCAGGCGTTGGGTCATGTCGATTTCCTCGATGTGGTCGGTGCGATGCGCACGGTTTCCGGCGCGGGAGCGCATGCTCGCGCGCTTCGGTTCGCCTGTGCACTACCTGTCGCATGACGCATCGTTGCGCCGTTTTTTCCGGCGAACCTGTCACAACACGGCCCATCACCACGTCGTGCCGCATTCATGTGGTGCGCATGCTCACCTTCGGCGCAGCGCGAGGGTCTCCCACATGGCGACGATCATCAGCACCAGCGTCGTCGCCGTCGCCAACGCGAGCGGCGAGAGCAGATGCGCGAGCGCGATCGGTGCCAGCACCGCGAGCATCACGATGCCCGCGCAGTGCGACAGCGGCGGCCCGCGGCGTTCGTTGCAGACCCACTTGAACAGCGCGACGCCGAGCAGGTAGAGCATCGGCCCGCCGATCATCGCCGCGATCGCCGCGCGGCCGTCGCCTTCGAAGTGATCCGGATGCGCGAGCGCCAGTTCGTCCGCCACGGCGCAGACCACGATGCCGGCGATGATCAACAGGTGCAGGTAGGTGTAGGCCAGCCGCGCCTGGCGACCGGGGTCTTCGGAATGCTCTATGCGCTGGCTGGCGCGTTCGGCACCGGTGTCGAAGTAGATCCACCACATCGCCACGCTGCCGAGGAAGGCCACGATGAACGCGGTGATGGTCGGCGTGGTCCAAGCCCCCGCGGCGAACGTCGCGCCGGTGACCAGGATCGATTCACCCAGCGCGATGATCACGAACAACGCGCAGCGTTCGGCCAGGTGATGGCCGTCGACGTCCCAGTCGATGGTGCTCGATCGCCCCATGCCCGGCACGTAGAAGTAGAGCGCGGGCGCGCAGTATTCGATGGCGACGGCGGCCGTCCACAACGCCACGCGCGTGGCACCGTCATTCAGGCCGCCGGCGACCCACAGCGTTCCCGACAGCGCCAACCACAACGCGATTCGCATGAAGTTCTCGTGCAGCACGCGATGGTGGTTGCGCATCGCAATCGCCACGAAGGCGGTTCGCCCCACCTGCATCGCCGCGAACACCACGCCGAACATCAGCCCGCGCTCGCCGAACGCCTGCGGAATCGAAGACGACAGCAGCAGCCCGCCGAGCATCAGTACGAACAGCATCACCCGCACCGGCGTGCGATCGGGATCGAGCCAGTTGGTGACCCACGAGGTGAAGATCCACAGCCACCACACGGCCAGGAACAGCAGCAGCGTCTGCAGCGCGCCCTGCACGGTGAGGTGTTCCAGCAGCGTGTGCGAGAGCTGCGTCACCGCGAACACGAACACCAGGTCGAAGAACAGCTCGACCATCGCGACGCGGTTGCCGTCGGCGGTCCCGCGCTGGCGAAGGAGGGGAGAGGCGGGCGTCATGCGGGCTCGCTTGCGCGTCGGCGTGTCGGCTTGGGGTGCCGCAAGGGTCGCACAGGACCGGCACCCACGCCGTCGGACGTCCAGCGGCGTGGTGCCGGTCCCTCCCGGAATCGCCGATGCGGCCTCGCGCCGGGCGCGTCGGACGCGCTGGGCCCCGTTCGGCCTAGATCGAATAGCCGCCGTCCACGGTCAGGCTCGCACCGGTCATGTAGCGCGCGTCGGCACTCGAAAGGAAGGCGGCGAGGGCCGCGACCTCCTCGGGACGACCGACGCGCTTGAGCGGGTTTCGTTCGATCAGGTAATCGAGGAAGCCCGTCGTGATGTCGGTTTCGACAGGCCCTGGCTGGATGTTGTTGATGGTGATCTGGCGCGGGGCCAGATCCAGCGCCAGTTCGCGGACCAGTGTCGCCACGGCGGCCTTGGACATCGCGTAGGCGCTGCTTCCGACCACACCGCTGCGTGCGGCTGTATTGCTGCCAATGGTGATGATGCTGCCGCCGTCGGCCATCCGCGAAGCCGCAGCCTGCACGGCGAGGAACACGCCCCGTACGTTGATGGCGAGCATCCGGTCCAGCATGTCCAGCGGAAACTGCTCCAGCGGACTGCCTTCGTAGATGCCGGCGTTGACCACGGCAACATGGAGCGGTCCGAAGCGCTCGGCGGCATCCGAAACGGCAGCGGCGATCGCGCCCGCGTCGGTACTGTCTGCCTGCAACGCGATGGCCATGCCTCCGTCGGCCTGGATGGACTGGACGACTTCGTCGGCCTTGTCGGCACGCGAGGCGTAGGTGAGGGCGACTGCATATCCCTCCTGTGCAAGGCGGCGGGCGATGGCGGCGCCGATGCCGCGCGAACCGCCGAAGACGATCGCCGCCTTGAGCGGCGGGGATGGCAGGTCAGTCATGTCAGGATCCTCAGGGTAGGCCGGCGGACGATCCGCCGGGTGCACGCATTGGAGGACTCGCATGTATCCGGCCCATGTCGAAGCGGGGCGCGATTGTCAGCCACTGCATCCAGGCATCGCCTGGCTACATCGGGATACATATCGGGCGTACGCGCGAATCGCGACGGCATACATGCGTATGGGTCCATACCAACGTGTTATCGCGTGGCTGACGTGGGACTGCTTAGATGGCGATGACCGCTGGAGTCGCGCATCGACCGGCGATCGGCCCTTCGAACATTTCGATACGAAGGGCGGCCTGCCCCGACACATCCGGGATACACGGGCCAGTGAAGCTGTTCACACACCAGCGCTGACGGCGCCACGCCGGACGGGACGCCTTGACGCGTCGTGTCCGATGTTCGCGCATCCACGACACGGAGATCACCATGGACAAGCTCGCCGCCGCACCGTTTGATCCGCTCCGCCGCAAGATGCTCGCCACCGCGGCGCTGGGCGTCGCGGCCGCACCGCTCGGGCTGGTACGCAGCGCGCATGCCGCGCCGTCGTCGCCAGCAACGCCGCTCGCACGACGCGTGCAGGCGACCGCGTTCGCACCGCTGAAGACGGTCCGTGCCGGGCTGCTCAACGTCGAGTACGCCGAAGCCGGGCCCGCCCATGGCCCCGTGGTGATCCTGCTGCACGGCTGGCCGTACGACATCCACAGCTATGTGGAAGTGACGCCGATGCTGGCGAAGCTGGGTTACCGCGTGCTGGTGCCGTTCCTGCGCGGCTATGGCGGCACGCGCTTCGTCTCCGGCGACACGCTGCGCAACGGACAGCCCTCGGCGCTGGCCGAGGACGTCGTGCAGTTCATGGACGCACTGCTCATCCGTACCGCGGTGCTGGGCGGTTTCGACTGGGGCGCGCGTTCGGCCGACATCGTCGCCGCGCTCTGGCCCGAACGCGTGAAGGCGCTGGTCGCCGTCAGCGGTTATCTCATCGGCAGCCAGGCCGCCGGGCAGGCGCCATTGCCGCCGGAAGCGGAGCTGCAATGGTGGTACCAGTTCTACTTCGCCACCGAACGCGGTCGCGCCGGCTACGACAGGAACCGCCACGACTTCGCCAGGCTCATCTGGAAGCTCGCCTCGCCGAAGTGGAACTTCGACGATGCCACGTTCGACCGCAGCGCGGCCTCGTTCACCAACGACGACCACGTCGACATCGTGATCCACAACTACCGCTGGCGGCTTGGCCTTGCGCAGGGCGAATCGCGGTACGACGCGCTCGAAAGCCGCCTCGCGCAGGGCCCGTCGATCGGCGTGCCCACCATCACCATGGAAGGCGATGCCAATGGCGCGCCGCATCCGCCGCCGGAAGCCTACGCCAGACGTTTCACCGGGAAGTACGAGCACCGCCTGATCACCGGCGGCATCGGCCACAACCTGCCGCAGGAAGATCCGCACGCGTTCGCCCAGGCGATCGTCGACGCGGACCGGCTCTGACCCGCGGAGACGACGACCATGAAGACCAGATGGGTCGTACTTCCCATCGCGCTGGTGGTGCTCGGCTTGATCGCGATCACCGCCGCCGATGACGCGAAGGCCGCCAGGCCCGCGTCGCCGATCTACGGCGTCACCGTGCCCGACGGTTACCGCGGATGGGAGCTCATCGCACCCGCGCGCGAAGCCGCGCCGTTCGATGAACTGCGCGTGGTGCTCGGCAACGACATCGCCGTGCGCGCGTATCGCCAGGGCTCGCTGCCATTTCCCGATGGCAGCGTGCTGGTGAAGCTCGCCTGGAAGGAAGTGCAGTCGCCTGATTTCGCATCGGCGACGATTCCCGGCGCGGCCACGACCGTGCAGGTCATGGTGAAGGATTCGAAGCGGTACGCCGCAAGCGGTGGATGGGGTTTTGGCCGCTTCGTCGCCGGCATGCCGACCGACGAAGCGCAGCATCGAACCTGTTTCGCCTGCCACCAGGTGCGCGTGCAGGGTCGCGACTACGTGTTCACGCGGCTCGCACCGTGAGCGCGACCACCAGGAGAGACGACATGACGCAACGATGGCTGATCACCGGCAGTTCCCGCGGCTTGGGCCGCGCACTCGTGGAGGCCGCGCTGGAAGCCGGACACCGCGTGATCGCGACCGCGCGCGATCCGTCGCAGCTGAACGACGTGGTCGCGCGTTATGGCGAGGCCGTGCGCGCGGTGGCGCTGGATGTCACCGATCCCGTCGCGGCCGACGCCGCCGTCCGGGAGGCCGTCGCAGCATTCGGCGGCCTCGACGTGCTGGTGAACAACGCCGGCTATGGCAACGTGAACTCCGTCGAGGACACCCCGCTAGACGACTTCCGCCGCCAGATCGAAACCAACCTGTTCGGCACGATCATCATGACCAAGGCCGCGATAGCGCTCATGCGCGAGCAACGCAGCGGTCACTTCATCCAGTTCTCGTCCGTCGGCGGTCGCGTCGGCGCGCCCGGGCGCGCGCCCTACTCGGCCGCGAAATGGGGCGTCGAGGGATTTTCGGAAGTGCTCGCGCAGGAGATGGCGCTGATCGGCGTGCGCGTGACCATCATCGAGCCGGGCGGCTTCCGCACGGACTTCGCCGGCGCGTCGACGTCGCTGGCCGAAGGGCGCGCCGAGTACGACGCCGTCGTCGGCAAGGCAGCGCGCATGCAGCGCGAATACGACGGCCGGCAGCCGGGCGATCCCGCGCGTGCGGCGCGCGCGATCCTCCAGGTCGCCGCAATGGACGCACCGCCGTTGCGGCTGGCGCTGGGCAGCGATGCGGTTTCGGTCATCGAACGCGTCGAACATGCACGCCTGGACGAATTGGCCCGGTGGCGCGAGCTCAGCGTGTCCACCGACTTTCCCGCCTGACCCCTCACCCCACGAAAGGAGACGAACATGAAACACCTTCTGCTTGCGATGGCGCTCGGCGCCGCCGCGTTCGCCACGGACGCGTCGGCGCAGGCCGCCAAACCGACCGTCGTGCTGGTGCATGGCGCCTTCGCCGATGCATCCAGCTGGAACGGCGTGATCCGCATCCTGGAAAAGGATGGCTACCCGGTCGTCGCCGTGGCCAACCCGCTGCGTGGCGTTGCCACCGACGGCGCGTACGTCGGCGACGTCGTGACCAGTCTCGCCGGGCCCGTCGTGCTGGTCGGGCATTCCTACGGCGGCAGCGTCATCACCGAGGCCGCGCGCGACAAATCGAACGTGAAGGCGCTCGTCTATGTCGCCGCGTTCGCTCCCGATGCGGGCGAGACCGCCGCCCGACTGTCGGGGAAATTCCCTGGCAGCACGCTCGGTCCGGCCATCGCGCCGCCGGTCAAGCTGGCGACGGGCGGCAATGACCTCTACATCCGGCAGGACAAGTTCCACCAGCAGTTCGCGGCGGACGTGCCGAAGGCCGATGCCGCGTTGATGGCCGCCACGCAGCGGCCCATCACCGAGGCCGCGCTCAACGAGAAATCCGGCAGCCCGACGTGGACGAGCATTCCGTCGTGGTTCGTCTATGGCGACAAGGATCTGAACATCCCGCCGAAGGCCCTGGCGTTCATGGCCGAACGGGCGAAGTCGCGCAAGACCGAGGTCGTCGCCGGCGCCTCGCACGTAGTGATGGTCTCGCACCCGGACGTCGTCGCACGGCAGATCGAGCGCGCTGCGGAAGCGAAGTAACCCCCCTACGCTTCGCTTCCCACGTTGCCCCGGGCCTTGTGCCCGGGGCTTTTTTTCATTCCACGAACCGCTCGACTCGTGCAGGCATGCGCTGCGTCCCGCGTTTGGCACGAGAAGGCGGCAACCAGCGCGGTTGCCGCCTCCGACCCAGCGATGCGACGCCGCTGCAATCAGCCGCGGATGAACGCCAGCAGGTCCGCGTTGATCACGTCCGCGTGCGTGGTGCACATGCCGTGCGGGTAGCCCGGATACACCTTCAGCGTGCCGTGCCTGAGCAGCTTGATGGTCAGCAGCGCCGAATCGGCGATCGGCACGACCTGGTCGTCGTCGCCGTGCAGCACCAGCGTCGGCACGTCCATCGCCTCCAGGTCCTGCGTGAAGTCGGTTTCGGAGAACGCCTTGATGCCCTCGTAATGCGCCTTTGCGCTGCCGGACATCCCCTGGCGCCACCAGTTGTCGATCACGCCCGCGTCGACCTTCGCGCCGTCGCGGTTGAAGCCGTAGAACGGGCCGGACGGGAAATCGCGGAAGAACTGCGCGCGATTGGCGGCGACCGCGGCGCGGATGCCGTCGAACACCTCGATCGGAAGGCCGCCCGGATTCGCGTCGGTCTTCAGCATGATCGGCGGGACGGCGCCGATGAGCACCGCCTTCGCGACGCGGCCTGCGCCGTGGCGGGCAACGTAGCGCGCGACTTCGCCGCCGCCGGTGGAATGGCCGACGTGCACGGCGTTGCGCAAGTCCAGGTGCTCCGCGACCGCCGCGGCATCGGCGGCGTAATGATCCATGTCGTGGCCGTCGCTGACCTGGCTCGAACGCCCATGGCCGCGGCGGTCGTGGGCGATCACGCGATAACCCTGCGCGAGGAAGAACAGCATCTGCGCGTCCCAGTCGTCGCTCGACAGCGGCCAGCCGTGATGGAAGACGATGGGCTGCGCGTTCTTCGGGCCCCAGTCCTTGTAGAAGATGCGGGTGCCGTCGTCGGTGGTGATGAAGCTCATTGCGGGTTTCTCCGTGGGGTGGACACACGGGGAAACTACGGCGCGCACCAGCGCGGCGGAATCCTACCTACGTATGGTCGTGGCGTTCGCCCCGGGCCAGCGCCGCGTCGATGCAACGCGCCACGGTGGGGCCCTCGACCGGCTTGATCAGGTAGGCGAGGGCACCCGCGCCGAGCACGCGTTGGCGCGTGGCGTCGGACGGGAACGCGGTCATGACGATCACCGGAAACCGCCGTCCCGCCATGGCCAGTGCTTCCAGCAATTGCGCGCCGCTCATGCCCGGCATCTGCACGTCGGTGATGAGGCAGTCGGGATCGCCTGCGTCGGCATCGGCGAGGAACGCCGTCGCCGACGCATACGTGCAGACGTCGTGGCCGAGCGATCGCACGAGGCTGGAGAGCGACGTCCTGACGCCTTCGTCGTCGTCGAGGATCGCGATCATGGATGCGTGCTTCATCAAGGCCCTTCGTGCCGCCGTGCGCAGAATCGCGCATCGGGTGGCGGCATGCGAACGTTACGCCTGCACGTCGCGGCGCGGAATCATACGGACGTATGTCCGTCCGCGCGTCATGCGCCCAGCGCCAGCGCTTCGGCCTGGCGCACCAGGTCGGCCAGCGTGCGCACGCCCATCTTCCGCATGACGTTGCCGCGATGGATCTTCACCGTGATCTCGCTCAGTTCGAGCAGGCCGGCGACCTGCTTGTTCATCAGGCCCGAAGCGACGTGCGCCATCACCTCGCGCTCGCGCGGCGTCAGTGTCGCGTAGCGCGCGCGGACCTCGTCAAGCGCCGCGTTGTCCGCGCGTCGCTGCGCGTCGCGTTCGATCGCGCCGGCCACCGCGTCGAGCATGTCCTGGTCGCGGAACGGCTTGGGCAGGAAATCGACCGCGCCGGCCTTCATCGCGCGCACCGACATCGGAATGTCACCGTGCCCGGTCATGAACACGATGGGCAGCGCGATGCCGTGGCGCGCGAGCTGCTCCTGCAGTTCCAGGCCGCTGATGCCGGGCAGCCGCACGTCGAGGATCAGGCAGCCCGGCGTGTCGGGCACGCTCGCCTGCAGGAGTTCGGCGGGCGAGGCGAACAGCAGCGTACGCAGGCCGATGGAGCGGAACAGGCTGTCCAGCGCGTCGCGCACTGCGGCTTCGTCGTCGACGATGACGACCAGCGGGGGAACGGGCGCGGCACCGCGCGGATTCGCCGGCGGATCCAGGGACGTGTTCATGCGGGAGTCTCCGTCGCGGTGGAGAGCGAAAGCCGGAACGTCGCGCCGTCGCCGGGCGTGCTTTCGACACCGAGCCGGCCGCCGTGCGATTCGACGATGGTGCGGCAGATCGCCAGCCCCATGCCCATGCCTTCCGGGCGCGTGGTGAAGAAGGGATCGAACAGGCGCTCCAGGTGTTCGGCCGCGATTCCCGGGCCGGTGTCGGCGACGGCGATGTCGATGCGGCCGTCGACCGTTGCCGCCGCGATCACCGACAGCCGCCGGCGATTCGCCTGTCCCGTCATCGCCTGGCTTGCGTTGACCATCAGGTTCACCAGCACCTGCTGCAGCTGGACCCGGTCGCCGCGGACCGCCGGCAGGTGCGGTTCGAGTTCGAGATGCAGGTCGACGGCGCCACGCGCCAGTTCGTGCTGGACCAGCCGCGTCGCTTCCTCGATGACGTGGCCGATGTCGAGCGTTTCGTGCCCAGCCGTCGCCTTGCCGAGGAACGCGCGGATGCGCTGCACGATCTCGCCCGCGCGCCGGCCTTCGGACACGATCCGCGAGATCGCGGTGTCGACTTCATGCAGGTCCGGCGGGGTCGCGGCGCAGCCAGCGCATGCCGGCCTCGCCGTAGGTGACCACGCTCATCAGCGGCTGGTTGACCTCGTGCGCGATCGACGCCGTCAGCTCGCCCAGCGTCGATACGCGCGAGGCATGCGCGAGTTCGGTCTGTGCGAGCAGCAACGCGTCCTGTGCGCGCTGGCGTTCGGTGTTGTCGACCACGAACACCAGCACGCTCGCGTCGGCGTCCCCGGCGGAGGGGAAAGTGATGGTGAACAGCACGGGCACCCGATCGCCACCTCGGCGGACGATCTCGGTTTCGCCTTCGTGGAATGCATCGCCACGCGCGAAGGCCAGCAAGGCGGCGGCGAAGGTGCGGTCCGCATCGCCGATGATGTCCTGCACGGACGCCGGTGCCGTCATCGACTCGCTGTCGGCGAACATCATCGCGAAGGCGGGGTTCACCTCCTCGATGCGCGCCAGCCGCCGGGCATGGCCGACGAACTCGGGATGCCCGGCGATGTGGTGCGCCAGCGCATCGGCATCGCGCAGGCCGCGTGCGTCCAGCTCGGCGCGCACCGCGCTCCAGTCCTGCTGCAGCACGCCGATGCGGCTCTCGTCGAACATGCGGCGGAAGCGCTGCTCGCTGCGCACCAGGGCCGCGTATGCGGCCTTGCGTTCGGTGATGTCGGTGTGCGTTTCGAGCACGCCGACAGGACGCCCCTTGTCGTCGCGCTGCAGCACCCAGCGGCTGTCGAGCACGAGCGTGTTTCCATGGCGCGTGACCTGTTCGAGGACGCCTTCCCAGCGGCCGGTGGCAAGCAGTTGCGCCTCGACGTTCTCGCGGCGGTCGGGATAGCGCGTGCCGAGCAGTTCGTCCGCACGGCGGCCCAGCGCCTGCACCGGGGGGAATCCGTAGACGCTTTCGGCGGTCGCGTTCCAGAAGGTGATCGTTCCGGCGATGTCGCGCACGAAGATCATGTCGTGCGAGACGTCCAGCAGCGTCGCCTGCGCCGACAGCGTGCGCACCGCGCTCTGGTTCTGCAGCGCCAGCAGGGCTGCGATGCCGATGGCCGACAGGCTTACGAACGCGCGCACGGTCTGCGAGCCCACGTGCTCCATGCCGTGCGATTGCGCGTAGGCGATGATCGTCAGGAGCACGGATCCGGTCGCGGCCATCGCGATGTCGCCACGGCGATGCGTGCCGGCCACCAGCAGCACCGCGACGACGTAAAGCACCGCGACCGCGCCTTCCAGCGTGGTGAGCGTGTCGAGCAGGAAGATGCCCAGCATGAGCGCGGCCGCCGACGTGCGCAGCAGCCACGGGCTGACGCGTTCGCGCGTCCGGGCGCGCACGGCGGCACGCGCGGTGGGCGGATGGGACTGCAGGCGGGGAAGGGCGGCCACGGACGGCTCCGGTGCGGTGCTCGGCGCGGTGAACAGTAGCATCGCCGCGGCTTCGCGCCGGCCCTGCATCACGCCGAGGCAAACCAAAGTATGAGGCGGCGACACGATCGTCCGATACACGGCACGCGTGTGCCTGCCTAGTCTGCGGCCATCGGCCCTCGCGGCCCATCCAGGAAGGAGATCGACCGTGAACATGCTTCCCGTCAAGACGCGGCAGTCCGCACCGCTGCACACCCGCACCGACCTGCGCGCCCAGGCTGGCCTCGACATCGCTGCCGCACTCACCACGCTGCTCGCCGACATGCTGGCGCTGTACATGAAGACCAAGAACTTCCACTGGCACATGTCCGGGCCGCATTTCCGCGACTACCACCTGATGCTGGACGAGCAGGCCGGCGAGATCTTCGCCACGACCGACGCCATCGCCGAGCGTGCACGCAAGGTCGGCGGTACGACGCTGCGTTCGATCGGGCATGTCCACCGCCTGCAGCGTTTGCTCGACAACGACGCGGAGTACGTCACTCCCCAGGACATGCTGGCCGAACTTGCCGACGACAACCGCCGGCTCGCGTCCTTCCTGCGCTCCACGCATGCGGTGTGCGAGCCGTATGGCGACGTCGCGACGACGAGCCTGCTCGAAACCTGGATCGACCAGGCCGAGAACCGCAGCTGGTACCTGTTCGAGACCACGCGCGCTCCGCGTTGAGCCTACAGCGGCGCGCACCTCCACGAATCGAACGGGACCTCCCATGACCTCCATCGAGCATTCCATCCCGGGCCGCGAGCCCTTCGACGGCGAACGGCGCCGCTTCCTCGGCAACGCGGCGCGGACCCTTGCCGCGGCCGGCGCGTGGAGCCTGCTGCCAAGCGCTGCGCTGGCGGCAACCGCCGGCGACGCTGCGATCCGGCCCTTCCGCATCCACGTTCCCGAATCCGACGTGCTGGACATGCGCCGGCGGGCGGCAGCGACGCGTTGGCCGGATCGCGAAACCGTCGGCGACGAATCGCAGGGGCTGCAGCTGGCGCGACTGCAGGCGCTGGTGTCCTACTGGGCTACCGGTTACGACTGGCGCGAGGCGGAAGGCAGGCTCAACGCATTGCCGCAGTTCATGACGAAGCTGGACGGACTCGACGTTCACTTCATCCACGTGCGTTCCCGGCATGAGGACGCGATGCCGTTGATCCTCACGCACGGTTGGCCCGGTTCCGTACTGGAATTCCTGAAGGCCATCGGCCCGCTGACCGATCCCACCGCGCACGGCGGCACGGCAGGCGACGCATTCCACGTCGTGATTCCGTCCATCCCCGGCTATGGATTCTCCGAGCGCCCGCGCGAAGCGGGATGGGGCCCGGATCGCATCGGCCGTGCATGGGACGTGCTCATGAAGCGGCTGGGTTACGCGCGCTACGTGTCGCAGGGCGGCGACCATGGTTCGGTCATCTCCGACACGATGGCGCGACAGGCGCCATCGGGACTGCTCGGCATCCATCTCAACATGCCGGCCACGGTGCCGCCGGACGTGATCCACGCGATCAACGCCGGCGATCCCGCGCCGGCCGGATTGAGTGCGGCGGAGCAGGCCGCGTTCGAAGCGCTGAATGCGTTCTTTTCGAAGAACGCAGCGTACGGCGCGATGATGGTCACGCGGCCGCAAACCGTCGGCTACGCGCTGAACGATTCGCCGGCCGGGCTCGCGGGCTGGATGTACGACAAGTTCGTCCAGTGGACCGACAGCGATGGCGTTCCCGAGCGCGTGCTGACGCGCGACGAGATGCTCGACGACATCAGCCTCTACTGGTTGACGGGCACCGCGGTCTCGGCGGCGCGCTTCTACTGGGAGAACCACAACAACAACTTCAGCGCCCTGGCGCAGAAGACCGGCGACATCCGCATCCCGGTCGCCATCACGGTGTTCCCCGGCGAGATCTACCGCGCGCCGCGCACCTGGGCGACGCAGGCCTATCGGACGCTGTACTACTTCAACGAAGTGGACAGGGGCGGGCACTTCGCAGCGTGGGAACAGTCCCGGCTGTTCGCCAGCGAGCTGCGTGCGGCATTCCGGCCGTTGCGGGCTTCGCTCTGATCGAAACTCGCCGCTTCCGTGGGCGCCGGTGCGGTGCTGGCGCGCATTGAACCACGCTACTGCGTGATCAACGTATTGGAGACGAACCATGTCACGGCAGCCCGCTCACGACCCCGAAACCCCTTCATCCGCTAATGACGGCGGCCTAAGCGATGCGCGCACCTGGTTCATCACCGGTGCCTCGAGCGGCCTTGGCCGCGCCCTCGCGGAGACCGTCCTGGCGCGTGGCGACCGCGCCGTGCTGGCGGCGCGCGGCGTCGATCGCCTCCGCGAACTGGTTTCCGCGTTTCCGGCGCGTGCGCTTGCCGTCGCGATGGACGTGACCGATCGCGCGCAACGCGCCGCAGCCGTAGACCAGGCGCTGGCGCATTTCGGTCGCATCGACGTACTCGTCAACAATGCCGGCATCGACTTCCTTGGCGCCATCGAGGAACAGCGCGAGGAGGACTACCGCGCGCAGTTCGAGGTCAACTTCTTCGGCCCGGTGGAGATGATCCGCCTCGTCTTGCCGGGCATGCGCGCACGGGGAAAAGGAACGATCGTCAACATGTCGTCCATGGATGGACTGTCGAGCCTGCCGGCGAACGGCTACTACTCATCGAGCAAGTTCGCACTGGAAGGGTTGACCGAAGCGTTGTGGCAGGAACTTGAGCCGCTGGGCCTGCGCGCGTTCCTCGTCGAACCCGGTTCGTTCCGCACGGGCATCGAACAGAGGACGAAATTCTCGGGCGAATCCATCGCTGCGTACGCGGCCACGTCAGGTGCCTTCCGCGATCTCATGGGAACGCTGACCCCGGACATGTTCCCCGGCGACCCGGCACGCGCGGCGGAGGCGACCTACGAGGTCGTCGCCTCACAGCCCGACAGGCATTGGGTAGTGCTCGGCAGCGATGCCCAGCGGCGCATCCAGGCGAAGCTCGCACTGTTACAGGCCGAGGTGGACGCCGGCGAAACGATGGCATTGAGCACGGACCATCCCGGAAGCGCCAGGGCGGTGCTTTGACGCCGCTCCTGCCGTGAAATCCCGATGGCGGAGCTCCGCACAGGGTCGGCCCGCTACGGTCACTGCGCCGTGGTGCCGGCATGGCGCGTCGCGACGCCGCGCGAAGCACGCGAGGTGCGCGGCACCAGCATCGGGACATCGCGGCGGTATTGCGCGTACTCCGGCAGCGCATCGAGCAGGTCGCGTTCTTCCAGGCGGATGGCGATGAGGATGTAGGCCGTCGTCATCAGTGCGAACACCAGGTGCGTCACCGTCATCGTCGGCGTCGCCCAGAACGCGAAGAACCAGCCGACATACAGCGGGTGGCGCACGATCCGGTACGGGCCGGGCGTCTTGAAAGGCAGCGGACGATACGGGCGGCCGCGGAACTGCAGCCATACCTGGCGCAGGCCGAACAGGTCGAAATGATTGATCAGGAACGTCGACACCAGCACCAGCACCCAGCCGAACGCGAAGGCGGCGTACAGCAGGACGCGGCCGACCTCGTTCTCGACGTGCCACACGATGCCGCCGAGCGGGCGCCACTGCCAGAACAGCAGGATCAGCGCGACGCTCGACAGTAACGTGTACGTGCTGCGCTCGGCCGATTCGGGAATCACGCGCGTCCATGCGCGCTTGAACGCCGGCCGCGCCATCACGCTGTGCTGCAGCGCGAAGAGTGCGAGCAGGCCCAGGTTTATCGCCAGTGCGATCGGCAGGCTCGTATCGCGCGGCGAGTCCATGGACTTCGGCACCCCGAAACCGCCGACGAAGCCGATCGCGTACAGGAACGTCGCGAAGAACACCGCGTAGCACGCCACGCCGTAGAGCAGGATCAACCATCGCTTCATGACAGCCTCGAAAGCCCTGGGGGAAAGTGCCCGCAGCATCCTCCTGCGCGCGGCGCGGCCACAGGGGACGGACGTCCCGCCGTTTGCCCGGCGCGGGCGCTACCGGGTGAGGTTTGTCCCGACTAGACTGGCGGCGGGCACGACGAAGGCTTTCGACCATGAAGCAGTCGATCCGTTACCTCACCAGCCCCGAGGGCACGCGCATCGCGTGGTCGTCGACGGGGGCGGGCCTCACGTTGGTGAAGGCCGCCAACTGGCTCAGCCACCTCGAGTACGACCTCGAAAGCCCGATCTGGCAGCACTGGACGCGTTTCTTCGGCAGCCACTTCCATTTCATCCGCTATGACGAGCGCGGCTGCGGCATGACCGGCGGCGATCCACGCGGCCTGTCTCTGCCGAACTGGCTGGGCGACCTGAAGAGCGTGGTCGATGCGGCCGGCCTCGACGAGCCGTTCGCCTTGATGGGCATTTCGCAGGGCGCGGCAGCCTGCCTGGCGTATGCAGTGAAATACCCGCACCGCGTTTCGAAACTGCTGCTGTACGGCGGCTACGCGCGTGGCGCGTACGAGCGCGACAACCCGGAAGCTGCACGCATGTACCGGGCCATCGTCGACATCGCGCGTGGCGGCTGGAACGACCAGAACCCCGTGTTCCGGCAGGTGTTCACCGCGCGCTTCATTCCCGACGCCACCGACGCGCAGGTGCAGTGGTTCAACGAACTCGCGCGCACCACGACCACCGCCGAGGCCGCGGGCGCGTTGCTGGAGGCCCGCGCGCATATAAACGTCACCGACCTGCTGCCGCAGGTGACCGTGCCGACGCTCGTGCTGCACAGCCGCCAGGACGGCGTGGTGCCGCTGGAGGAAGGCCGGCTGCTCGCGGCGAATATTCCCGGTGCGCGCTTCGTCGAACTGGAGTCGCGCAACCACGTGCTGCTGGAAAGCGAACCCGCGTGGGCGCGTTTTCGCGAGGAGACGCTGCAGTTCCTCGGAGGCGAAGCGACAGATCGCCTTGCCGCGCTGACCGAGCGGGAGCGCATGATCGTCCAGCGCCTGGTCGCCGGTTGCACCAATGCCGAGATCGCGGCCTCGCTGTTCATCAGCGACAAGACAGTGCGAAACACGTTGACACGCATCTTCGGAAAACTCGGCGTGCGATCGCGCACGCAGGCGATGGCGTTGCTGCGCGACGGCGGGGTGCTCGACCGTTAGGGCCGGCGGACGTTCACGGTGCGGGATCTCCGTACGATGCGGTGGTGTCCCGGTGCGCACGCTCGTTTGCGCTACGCGCAATCGATTCTTCGGTCACGTACACGTTCCGCCCGCCACGCCCCGATTGCGGATCGACTCCGTGCACCGTGCACGACGATGCGGCCTGCAGGCGGCGCAGCACATCGACGGTGACGCCGAACGCCTCGGCCTGCTGCTCCGGTCCGAGTGCTTCGGGCTGGCTCGCTGCGTTCTCGCGATTGGTCAACGCATGCCATCGCGCGACGGCAAACGTCACCAGCCACAGCACGAGCAGGGCGACCACCTTCAGGAAGGGCAGCGTATCGCGCACCATCTCGCCGGGGGGCCATGGAGAAGGGACTTCGACGCCCAGCGTCCGCAGCACGTAATACTCGGCCATCCAGACCAGGTCGCGGATCACGTAGAGCAGCACGCCCCACGCGAACAGCGTCGCCACCGTGTCGCGCGCCACGACCCACCATGGCAAGTGGCCGGCATCGATGAGCGGCGGCCATCTCATTCGCGGAATCCCCGGTCGGGACTCGTCCACCGCCCGCGCGGATCGCGCCGGAAGACCGCTCGGGGCAGGCCGACCACGGCCGTCGTCGCCTGCAGCAGCCAGAAGACGATCGGATACCACACCACCCAGAACAGCGTGCGCATGATGCCGTGCTCGTACCTGCGATCCAGGCTAGCCGCGACCACGGCCTGTAGCAGGTAATGGAACGCCAGCACCATGCCGGCCTGTCCCGGGAAGAACCCGAACCCTTCCAGCGTCAGGAAGTGGCCCAGTCGCAGTCCGCCCATCCACCAGGCCACGAGCATGGCGAGCATCGAATACGCCCACAGCATCGACACGAACCAGTTCAGCCAGATCGGCCACATGCGCAGGCCGCGCCTGCGGAACAGAGCGGGAATCGCGCGCAGCGCGACGTCGGTGCCGCCCTCGCTCCACCGCAGCCGCTGATGCCACAGTCCGCGCACGGTTTCCGGCGTGAGGATCCACGCCATCGCCTTGGGCTCGAACGCCATCCGCCATCCCGACATCTGCAACCGCCAGCTGATGTCCACGTCGTCGGTGATCGTGTGCGGCGACCAGCCGCCGACATCGTGCAGCGCCCGCTTGCGGAACGCGCAGATCGCACCCGATGCGGTGAACAGCGTTCCGTACACGCTTTGCGCGCGTTTGATCAGGCCCACGATGCTGGAGAACTCGCCCACCTGCAGGCGACCGATCACGCTCGTGCGATTGCGGATGCGCGGATTGCCGGTGAGGCCGCCGATGAGCGGGTCGTTCTGGAACCGTCGCACGAACCACGTCAGCGCGTGCGGGTCCATCAGCGTGTCGCCATCGATGCAGGCGACGAGTTCGTGCCGCGCCGCCAGTGCGCCGAAATTCATCGCCGTCGCCTTTCCGCCGTTGCTCGCCATGCGCACCACGCGCAGGCGTGGATACAGCGCCGCGAGCCGGACAAGCCGTTCGGCGGTGTCGTCGCTGGAACCGTCGTCGATGGCGACGATCTCGAAGTCGGGATAGGCCAGGCGGCCCAGCGCCGCGATGGTTTCGTCGACCTGGCGCGACTCGTTGTAGCAGGGCACCAGCACCGACACCGGCGGATAGTCCGCAAGCGTCGGCGGCTGGTCGAACGGTGGCTCGCGTCGTTCGCGCAGCACCTGGAACATCACGCCGCCGACGATCCAGTACCACGCCATCACATAGGGATAGCCGAAACAGAGCGCTGCGAGCACGAGTTCGACCGTGAATTCGTTCATGGCGTGCGGTCCTGCACGGGTGGAAAGCGCCGCGCGGATACGACTGGCGCGATTGCCTGCGCGTCCGCCGGCGCTGCAAGCGCATCGTCAGGGCCCCACGCGATCACTGTGCCGCCGTTGATCTGGAACGCGCGCGCCGATTGCGCGAGATCGCGCGTCGCGCGTGTCGACGCGTCGGGCATGCGGAGGACAAGGCCGACCCGTCGCGCAAATGCGGGAGGCGGTGCCGCATCGTCAGAGCGTGCGTCGGGCGTTCGCGGAACCAGCGTCACTTCGGCGAGCGACGAAGGACGATCGAAACCGTGACCCTCCGGCGCCAGCCAGTACGCCTGCAGGCCCGGTCGCATGCGTTCTGCCGCGAGGAATGCGCGCATCGCCGTCGCATCGGCGTCCGGCCAGCCGGTGAAACGTACGGCCTCGCGCCGCCGTGCGACGTCCCATGGAGACTCGTCCGTCCGTGCGGTCGCGTTGCCCAGCGAAGGCACGTCTTCCAGCACCAGGCCCTCGAATGGCACGTGGACGGCGAGGTCGCGATACAGCCCGACTGCACGCTGCGGATCGCCAACGCGGCGCAGCACCGCCGCATGCGGCAGGCGGACGATGACGTCCACGCCGGCGCGCGCACGCATCTGCGCCGCGAATCGCCCCAGGACGTCGGCGCGCACTGGCAGCTGGGCATTGGGGAACCATGTGGAGTCCAGCCGCCCGTCCGCCGACACCGTGCCCGCGTCGAGCATCACGTGCGTGGCGCCGAGCGCGACGAGGCGCTCGATCGCACGACCGAGTCGGGCATCGGTCTCCGCGTCGTCGCCGCCGACCAGCTGCGCGGGATCGATCGCGACGATGCGGCGCGCGGAGGGCCACGGGTCGTGCAGCCGCAGGTTCGACACCCACGTCGACAGATCCGGGTCGCCCGTGGGGAGGAATCGTTCGATCGCGAACGGCCGCGTTGCGTCGGCCGGTCCGGGTTCCAGGGTCATGGCGAAGGCGAAGCCGAGATCCTTCGCGGTCGAAAGCGTTTCCTCGTTGTAGCGACCGTACGGCCACACGAGCGCGCGCGGCTCGCGTCCCAGTTCCACGCGCATCCGCTCCCGCGAGCGCAACAGGTCGGCGCGGATGCGTGCGCGGAATGCGTCGTCGCCCTCGTAAGCGCCGTCGGAGAAGATGCGGTTCTGCCCGGCCGGCAGGAGGTTGCCTTGCGGATTGGCGCGCACCACGGTGTGCAGCGCATCGCTGTGCGAGGCGAATTCCACCCAGCCAGATGCCTGCATTTCGCGCGCCTGTGTCCAGCTGATGAATGCCGAACGGGGCAGGGTGCGTTCGCCGTAGCGAACCGTGCCGTTCGCAGGAACGTCCATCCACGCGCCGACCAGCGCCACGACGACGGGCACGCGGTATGCCAGCGCCAGCGGATACACGCGCGTGTAGGCGCTGGCGAGTCCGTCGTCGACGGTGATGAGCACGGCCTTCGGCGGCAACGGCGCGATGCCGCGTCGCGCGCAATCGATATCGCCCAGCGACACCGCCGTCCAGCCGTTGCCGGTGAGCCATTCCAGCAACGCGACGAAGCGGTCGCTCGTGATGCTGTCTTCGTCAAGCTGGGCGGGCGTGTCCACCACGTCGTGGAGCGCGATGGCCACGAACGCGGTTCCATCGCCGTTGCGGGGTTCGGCCGCATGCAGCGCGCTGCCCGCGATCATCGCGACGAGGACGAGCAGGGATGCGACGCAGGAGCCGAAGCGCTTCATCGTCAGAACCTCTGGTCCAGGCGCACGTAGAGGCTCACCGAGCGCTCCATGTCGCCGTCGTAGGCCTGCCAGCCGCACGCCACGCCGTACTGCCATTCGGTGCGCGGATCGTGCCGGTAGACCTGTCCGTACTCGATGCTGCCGACGGCATCGTGCCCGTAACCGGATTGCCAGTAATCGCCGATCGTCGCGATGAGCCGCTGTCCAAGGCTGCGTTCGTACCGGCGCCACAGGCGATGGCGCAGGTCGGCCGTGAGCGACACCGAACGGTCGCGCTCCGGGTTGAAATACGGCGCGTCGCGCAGCGAGTTTTTCGACGCGTACACCGCCGGGCGCAGCACGAGCTCCAGGCCCGGCCGTTCGAACGCGACGCCTGCAAAATCGAGCGTACCCTCCCAGCGGCGGTTGCCGTCCGTGAAATCCAGCGTGCTCGCAGACAGCGACGCCACGGCCGATTCGCTCCATGCATGCGTCGCGCTGACCCTCGCGGCATCAGCGCGAATCCCGGCTTCGACGGCGCGCAGCGGCGTGGCCGATGAAAACGCCTCGTAGCCAGCGCCGAAGGTCCAGTGATCGTCAGGTTGCCATTCGACGCTGGCGTCGGCACCGCCGTGCGACAGCAGGCCGTGGTTCGACCACGCGACCAGTTCGAACGTCACGTCGGGCCATCGCCCTTCGAGGCCCGCGCCATAGCGGTTTCGCGTGAGCCGGTCGTCGTCCGGCTCGTCGACTTCACGCTCCGCCGCGGCGAGCCAGCGCCATCGTTCGCCCAACGGGGGCGTGTAGACGCGTGCGGATGCGGTCAGTCCGCTGCCCGGCGCGTTCGACCCACCGCCATCCGCGCGACGCGGCTGGATCGACACCGACAGCTGCGCGCCGTGGTAGGCGTCGATTTCGTCCTGCAGGCGTTGCAGTCGCGTGTTTTCGGGTTGGATCGCCGCGAGTGACTGCGCTCGCGCTTCGGCCGCCCTCCACTGACGCCGGTTGAATTGCGCTTCCGCTAGCGCGATGCCGATGGTCAGGTCGTCGGGCGCCAGACCATGCGCGATGCGGATCTCGTCGTGCGCGAGGCGCGGCCAGCCGCGCGCGCTCGCGATTTCGCCCTGTTCCAGCCGCAGGTACGGCGCGGCCGGCGCCTGTTGCGCGATGGGATGCAGCACGCGCCATGCTTCGTCGGGCGTATCGCCGTAGCGGCGCGATTGCGACCACAGGATCCGCGTGTCGAGCCAGTCGGGATCGGGCTTCAGGCGCTGCGAGATGCCGGACCGGCGCGTCGGCGTCGACTTCGCCGCGAGCGCATCGACCGTCGCGAACGCCGCGTCGAAATCCTCCGACTCGATCTGCGCATAGAACTGCCCGATGCGTGCGTCGCGGTTCGTCGCGTCCTGCGTCAGTACATCGCGATATGCGACAAGTGCGTCTTCCGGCCGACGCAACGCGAGCAGCGCATCGGCTTGCGCCTGTCGCACGTAAGGCGGCAGCGGGCCGCCCATCTGCAGCGCTTCGGCCATCGCCAGCGCATCGGCCCAGCGCTCGCGATCGCGCAACGCGACGACGAGGTCGCCCTGAAGCCGTCGTTCGAGGCCAACGTCACGCACCGGCATCGCGCGCGCTTCGACGAGCAGTGCGTCCAGCGTCGCGATCGCCGCATCGGTGGTCTCGAAGCGACGCGTCGGATCGAGCGACACCTGCGAACCCCAGCGCACCGTTTCAGCGGCCATGCGGCTGCGCACGCCGATGTCGGCGTCCGGTCCGAGCACACGCGCCGCGGCCTGCGGCGCGCCCAGTTCCATCAGCACGTCGGCCACGGCGCGGCGCGCATCACGATCGCCGGGACGCTCCTGGAGTGCGAGCGAGAACTCGCGCAACGCAGCGTGGCGATCGCCGGCGCGAAGCAGGACGCGTCCCTGCTGCATGCGCGCATCGAACGACGGCGATGCATCCCGTTCGGCCGCACGAACGCCGGCCATGGCGATGGCCGACAGCAGCAACGACAACGCCAGTCGAACTGCAGCGCCCATTGGCGGGACCGACCATGGTTCCTCGGCCCAGAAGCGCCGAGCGGCGTTATGCGGGCGTGAAATGCACCCGCGTGGGGGGCACGGCGTCCGGACGCCAGCACCCGGACGCTGGGGCGGTAGCTCAGTGGCTGGCCAGGAACGGCAGGATCACGTCCAGCGCCTGCTGCGGCTGTTCTTCCATGATCCAGTGCCCCGAGTTCTGGATGACGGCGCCATCGACGTTCGTCGCGACGTACTCCAGTTCGGTCTTCATGTTGGCGCCATAGGACTTGTCGCCGCCGATCGCCAGCACCGGGATGGTGAGCTTGCCGGTCTTCGCAAAGGTGGCCTTGTTCTCTTCTGCATCGCGCGAGAACGCCTCGAACTGCCCGCCGAACGCGTTGTGGATAGCCCCGGGGCGTGCATAGAGTTCGGCGTAGTGTTGGCGCGTGGCTTCGTCGATGCGCGAAGGATCGCCGCCCAGGTCGTTGTAGAAGCGGTCGAGCAGGATGCGCTCGCGTCCCGCGACCAGCCGCTCCACATCGGGCCCGCGGAAGTTGAAGTGCCACACGCGCGGGTTCACCAGCTGCGCTTCCCACGTTCCCATGCCGGGCAGCGGCGCGTCCATGACGACCCAGGACGTCACGCGATCGGGATAGTGCGTGGCCAGCGCATAGCCGACCATGTTGCCGATGTCGTGCGTCACCAGCTGCACCTTCTTCACCTTGAGCTGGTCGAGCATCGCGGCGAGATCGCGCGCCTGCGCGGCCTTCTCGTAGCCGCTTTCGGGATGCGACGACAGCCCCATGCCGCGGAGGTCGGGCACGATCACGGTGTGGTCCTTCACCAGCACGGATGCCAGCGGCTCCCACATGTCGCCGGTGTCGCCGAAGCCGTGCAACAGCACCACTGCCGGACCTTTGCCCCCGATGCGGACGTGCTGCGTGCCGTCGGTGACCGCCATCTCGCGTTCGTGGAAGCTGGACGGGTAGGGGCGGACATCGGCGGCGGCTTCGACGAGCGCCAGCGACGAAAGCAGGACCACGGCGAACAACGCACGGACGGTGGACGGCGAGCGATGCATGGCGATCTCCACGAGAGGTGAGGGTGTCGGCGGTGATGCGATCACCGCAATGCCATCTGGTTCCAACGCAACGGCGCCGGCCGCGCGGTCATTCCTGTGTCGTCGAGCCGACAGGCGACACGCGCGGGATGCGCGCCGCCGGCGAGGGTGGGCCGAGCGAGTCGCGCAGGTCGAGCATCGGTTGTTGCGGCACGTTGATCTTTCCCGTCGAGGGCCGGTCGAGATCGACCACCAGCGTGGCGGCCAGCGTGAACAGGATCAGGAGCACCGTCGTCGATCTGCGATGTGCCGCCCGCTCGTAGCCGACCATCGCCGCGGCGAGCAGCGCGAACAGCCAGAGCAGGCGCAGGATGCGTTTGGGGATATGCGCCTGGCGCGTGGCGAAGCGCTCGGCGGCCAGGTCGATGGACTCATTCGCGGTGCTCACCAGCAGCGAGGCGCGCGGTGAATCGCGGAACGGCGCGATGACCGACATCAGCGCGGTCCACAGCTCCGTCTGCAGCGCTTCGGTACGCCTGTACTGGGCGAGTTCCTCGGCGTCCGTCGCCGCCTGCCCGAACGCGACCCGCGCATCGACGTAACGCCGCAACTGCGCTTCCATGCGCGCGCGGTCGACATCGTCCAGCAGCTGCATGCGCAGCCACGTGGTGCCGATCGCATTGGCTTCCTTCACGACAAGCTCCCTGCGCGCCTCGTAACGCGAGAGCGCGATGGAGAAGGTGAAGCCGATCAGCAACGCGAGCAGCCCCAGCACCGACGTCATGGCGAATGCTTCGGACTCGCCGGCTTCCCTCGGGCCCTGGCGCGCCCGCACGAACGCGCCGAGCTCGCGCGCCAGGATCAGGCTGGCGAAGAAGACCAGCGCCAGCACCCACAGCGGTGCGTACGGAAACGACGATGAAAACGACTCCATGCGATCCTCCCCGGAAGTCCACGAACATCGACGGCGCGGCCAGCCGCCGCGCCGTCGGCCCCGTCATGCCACTCAGTCGACGGCGAACGCCGCCGCCGCGAGCTTCTCCAGGTCGAGGTACTGCGACTTCTCGACCGTCACGCCGACGAACTTGATCTCGCCACCCGTGAACTCGCCGGGCGAGGTGTAGTCCTCGCTCACCGCATCGCCGCTGTCGCGCCCGATGCACAGGCCGTCGCCGGACAGCGTGAATTTGCCCAGCTGCGTGCGCATGTCGCCTTCGGCTTCCACCTGGTCGTTCACGTACAGCTTCGTCCTGCCGAGCGATTCGCCGTGTTCGCCGGCCTTTTCGCGCGTGAACTCCATGCCGACCGTGTACTTGCCGGGTTTCAGCATCGTCTTCGACACGAACTTCTGTTCCGGCTTGATGCCGAGGAAGTTGTAGACGTAATGCAGCTTGCCGTCCTTCACGAACAGGCTGTGCCCGCCGAAGCGCGAACCATGCGCGAAGATCACGCCGGAGCACTGGCTGTCCTTGACCTCGATGTCGGCGAGGATCTTGTACGAGCGGCCGCGCACGTTGACCGCGACGCCCTCCGGCACGGGCGAGGTGCCGGGGTAGTAGATGTAGCGCTCGCGCGGTTCTTCCTCCGTCGGGCGTTCGACGCCCAGTACTTCGGCGGCGCTGCGGTCGTCGAGCGGCAGGACCTTGTTGATCTCGGCTTCGTCGAACCATGCCTTGATCAGTGCGTCCAGCTTGTCGGGATGTTGCGGGGCCAGGTTCGTCGATTCGGAGCGATCCTCGTCGACGTGGTACAGCTCCCACTGGTCCTGGTCGAAATGGCCCTTGCCAGTGAGCGGCGCGTGCAGCGCGGCGGCTTTCCAGCCGTTCTCCCAGATGCCGCGCGTGCCGAGCATCGAGTAGTACTGGCGCTTCTTCTGCGTCGGCGCATCGGGCTTGGCGTCGAAGGTGTATTTCATCGAGACGCCCGACAGCGGGTACTGCTCGACGCCGCGATACGTCTTCGGCATTTCCAGGCCGCAGGCCTCGAGGATCGTCGGCACGATGTCGACCGAGTGGTGGTACTGGTTGCGCACTTCACCCTTGGCCTTGATGCCCTTGGGCCAGTGGATGACCATCGGACATGCGGTGCCGCCGGCATACTCGGAGTAGCGCTTGAACATCTGGTACGGCGTGGAGAATGCGACCGCCCATCCGGTCGGGTAGTGGTTGTAGGTTTCCTGCCCGCCGAGGACGTCGAGGTACTTCAGGTTCTCGGACAGTTCGTCCGGGAAATTGTTGAAGAACTTGTTCTCGTTGACCGAGCCGCTGGGGCTGCCTTCGCCCGAGGCGCCGTTGTCGGCGCAGTAGAACACCAGCGTGTTGTCGAGCTGGCCGCTTTCTTCCAGATAGTCGATGAGGCGGCCGACCTGCACGTCGGTGTATTCGGAGAAACCGGCGTACACCTCCGCCATGCGCGCGAACAGCCGCTTCTCGTCGTCGTTGAGCGTGGCCCAGGGGCGCACCGCGTCGGCGGGATTGGCGACGTCGTCGGGCAGGGGATTGATCGGCGTGAGCTTCGTGCCCTCGGGCAGCATGCCTTTCTCGATCATTCGCGCCATCACCCACTCGCGATAGGCCTCGTAGCCGTCGTCGAACTTGCCCTTGTACTTGTCGATGTATTCCTTCGGCGCGTGGTGCGGCGCATGGTTCGCGCCCGGGGCAGAGCCACATGAACCACGGTTTGGACGGATTGCTTGCCTTCTGGTCGCGGATCATCTGCAGCGCCTGGTCGACCAGGTCGCGCGAGAGGTGATAGCCCTCGTCCGGCGAATACGGCTGGTCGATGAATTTGTTGTCCTCGGCCAGGTCGGGATACCACTGGTTGGTCTCGCCGCCGAGGAACCCGTAGAAGCGATCGAAGCCTTTCTGCACGGGCCACTCGGAGCGACTTGCGCCGGTCGCGATGTCCTGCTCGGGCACGTTGTGGTCCTTGCCAAGCCAGAACGTGCTGAAGCCGTTTTCCTGCAGCACCTGCCCGATGGTCGCGCATTCGGCCGGCAGGCGACCGCTCCATCCGGGATACCCCTGCGCGCCTTCGGTGATGCACGCCATCGCGTTGAGATGATGGTTGCGTCCGGTCAGGAACGTCGAACGCGTCGGCGAGCACAACGCCGTCGTGTGCCACTGCGTGTACGTCAGGCCGTTGTCGGCGAGCTTCTGCAACGTCGGCATGTTGATGCGACCGCCGTAGGGCTCCCATGCCGCCTGGCCGGTGTCGTCGTAGAGCACGATGAGGATGTTCGGCGCGCCCTTGGGTGCCTTCGCCAACGTGTATGGCGTCCAGTCGGGTTTGGAATCGCGGACATCGAGCTTGATGACGCCCTTGAACGGCTTGCTGGCCATGCGCTTAGCCTCCTGGCTGGGGTGGGCACGCGTGGCGCCCGTGACGGAAGGTGTCGTGCGGCGTGCGTGTCAGGATTCCAGTCGTTGCTGCGCTTCGTGCCGCTTTCGTCAGTGGGACCTGCGTCGGGCGATCAGGCGGGCGAAGCCGCCGCGCAGCAGCAGATACGGAACGAAGGCGAGCAGGATCGCGACGACGATCGCCTCCCACGGATAGAAGCGCTTCAACACGAAGGCCTGGTAGGCGAGGTCCATCACCAGGCCCATCGCGAGGATCTTCCCGGTCGCGTCCAGGCCTTCGAGCAGGCGCGCGCGACGGCGGACCGGATCGGTCATGACGGTCCAGAAATACGGCGAACGGCCCGTCTCCGCGTCCTTCTTGCCGTCCTTCCAGGCGGCGATGATCGCCATGACCGGTTGCAGCAGGAACCGGAACGACATCGGCCCCGAAGGCCGCTCGACGATGTCGAGCCAGAAGCGCTTCCACACGCCCGGTTCGGTGAACAGCGCATACGTGCCGAAGCACAGCGCCACGACGCCGAAGCCAATCGCGGCATGACGGGTCCACTGCCGGATCGCGGGATTCACGGGATCAGGCCCCTGCCACGATGCGTCGCGCACGCGCAGGCGAATCCGGCACGAAGGTGCGCGGGGGAACCGCCTCCATCCGCATCGCGAACGCCATGTGGGCGATCCGTCCACGCAGGGTGAAACGCGTGTCTACACCTTGTCGTGTGATCGGATGGTCAAACTTGCACGTGCGGCACCTGAAAAAGCGACGCCGCTACGTGCTCAATAGCGCTCTTCGACGTACTTGTACGGGTAGTCCGGCGGGGTGTAATCGCCGCGTTTCTGGCGCTTGGGGAACTTCACCTTCTCGCGCGGAAGCTCTTCGTACGGCACGTGTTCGAGCAGGTGCCGGATGATGTTCAACCGCCCGCGGCGCTTGTCGTCGGTGCGTGCGACGTACCACGGTGCGTGCGGCGTGTCGGTGGCGGTGAACATGTCGTCGCGTGCACGCGAGTAGTCGTACCAGCGGCTGTAGGACTTCAGGTCCATCGGAGAGAGCTTCCAGGTCTTGCGGCCGTCGTTGGCGCGTTCCTTCAGGCGGCGCTCCTGTTCCTCCTCGCTCACCTCCAGCCAGTACTTGAGCAGGATCACGCCCGACTTGACGATCGTCTTCTCCATCAGCGGGACGATCTGCAGGAACGTGCGCACCTTGTCTTCGGGCGTGAAGCCCATGACGCGTTCGACGCCGGCGCGGTTGTACCAGCTGCGATCGAAGATCACGATCTCGCCCGCGGCAGGCAGATAGCGCACGTAGCGCTGGATGTACATCTGGCTGCGTTCGCGATCGCTCGGCGCCGGCAGCGCGATGACGCGGAAGACGCGCGAACTCACGCGTTCGGTGATCGCCTTGATGGTGCCGCCCTTGCCGGCGGTGTCGCGGCCTTCGAACACGATGCACACGCGCAGGCCCTTGGCGACGACCCATTGCTGCAGCTTCACCAGTTCGACGTGAAGCCGCTCCAGCTGGTCCTCGTACTCGCTGCGCTTCATGCGGCCCGTGTCCTGTTTGGCTGCAGCGTCCTTGGATGCCTCGGGTTTGGCCTTCCCGTGGTTCGTCGAAGCGTGCTTCTTCTTCGCTTCGGTCTTCTTCGCGGCGCGTTTGCCGTTCCCTTCGGGGGATACGGCTTCGGACTTGCTGCGTTTCATGTCGGCGACTCCGCATGACGTGGCGCGGCCGCGGCTGCCTGCAGGCGCGCGACCGCGACTTCGAGGTTGAACAGCATCCGTTCCTCGCCCAGCACCTGGCCCAGCGGCGAGCGCTGGACCATCGCGTAGACCTCGGGATTGAGCTCGGCCAGCACCAGCTGCACGCCCGCGGCGCGATAGCGTCGCTCGGCTTCGACCAGCGCGTTGAGCGCGGAGTACTCCAGGTCGAACAGGCCGGACATGTCGATGACTACATAGCGCGGACGATGCTGCGCGATGAGCGGCCGGATCTTGTCCGCCACGCGTTCGGCGTTCATGAAGAACAGCCGGCCTTCCAGCTTCAGCAGTAGCAGGCCGGGGAAGGTTTCGTCGTCGGGATGCTCCGGCGACGGCGGGCGGAACACGTTCGTGCCGCGCTTGCGGCCGAGCACGCGCACCGGCGGGTCGGCCGCCTGCTGCGCGAGCGCCACCAGCGACACCACGATCGCCACGAGGATGCCCTTGAGCGTGCCGAGCAGCATCACGCCGGCGAACGCCGCCAGCGCCCACAGGAATTCCGTGCGGCGCACGCGCAGGATGTCGCGGAAATCGGCCGGGTGGATCAGGCCGATCGAATACACGATGACGAGCGCGGCCAGCGTGGCGTGCGGCATCAGCCCGATCAGCGGCGCGAGAAGCAACATCGTGGCGACCGTCGCGCCGGCGGTGAACACCTGCGCCATCTGGCTGCGCGCGCCGGCACGGCGGTTCACCGCCGTCTGCGACATGCCGCCGCCGGACGGCATCGCGCCGAAGAACGCACTGACCGCGTTGCCCGCGCCGGTGGCGAGCAGTTCGCGGTTCGCGCGCGGCAGCGGTTCGTGCGGCGCCTGGAACGCGCGGCCGACGGCGATGGTTTCGGTGAAGCTCATCAGCGCGATGCCGCACGCGCCGGGCCACAGCTGCTCGACGAGATCCAGGTCGGGCATCGTCAGGTGCGGAAATCCGCTGGGCACCGTGCCGACCAGATCAATGCCGTGGGCCTGCCATCCGAGCAAGCCTGCACCGGCGATTGCCGCCGCGACGGCGATCAATGGTGCCGGCCATTGCGGCCGGAAGCGTTCGATCAACGTCAGCAACGCGATGGTGCCGAGGCCCACCGCGAGCGTCGGCCATGACAGATGTCCGAGCCCGCGCACGACCTCGCCGATGTTGTGCAGGAACGAGCCCTTGTCGAAATGCAGGCCGAGCAGTTTCGGCAGCTGGTCGACGATGATCACCACGCCGATGCCGGCCTTGAATCCCACCAGCACCGGCAGCGAAATGAAGTTCGCGACGAAGCCCAGCCGCAGCAGCGACGCGGCGATGAGAATCGCGCCGACCATCAGCGTGAGCGTCGCGGTGACGGTGATGAGCCGCGCCGGATCGGCGTCGGGCACGATCATCGACAGTTCCGCGCCGGTGAGGATGGCGATGGTCGTCGTCGTGCTGACCGACAACGGTCGCGACGTGCCGAGCAGCACGTACACCAGCATCGGCACGAACGCGGTGTAGAGGCCGACTTCGATGGGCAGGCCGGCGATGGTCGCGTACGCTATCGCCTTCGGGATCACGACCGCAGCAGCGGTGAGCCCCGCGACGACGTCGCCGCGCAGCGGCCTGGTCCCCGGCACGGGCGACTCAGCGACGGCCACGTTCCTGTTCGTTCTCCAGCGCCTTGTTCACGATGTCGGCATACAGCTGCGAGATCCGCGCGCCGAGTTCATGGAACTGCGGATTGCGCTTGACGTACTGCTGGCCGCTCTTCGCATCGTCCAGCGCGGCCTTGAGGAAGGTGATGTCCTCGTCGGTGAGGCATTCGCCCGCATCGACGCGCTGCTTGACCGCGAGCGCGCGAGGAAGCCGGAACCGGAGCAGCCGGTCCAGCAGCGTCTGCAGCACGGCGTCGTCGTGTTCCTCGGGCATGGGGGGCTCCTCGCGGCCAACGCGACATGCCACCACCATAGGACCGCGCTGCGGGCGCCGGTATTGGCCCTTGGCCCACGTGCCCGGGCGATCGATGCCCGGATGCGGCGCGCGGCGTTTCCGTCAGCCGCCGATCACGTGCACCTTCGGCTGCCCGTTGACCTGCTCGAAGCGGATCCGATAGGTCAGGGTGACCGCCTGCGGGACGCTCTTGCCGCCGGCGCAACTGGCGTTCGCGCGTTCCTTGTCCTCCACGTTGCGGAAAACGCAGCGCAGCGCGGGATCGAATTTCCACGTCTTCGCCACGGTTTCGGACGCCGCGAGGAACTCGGGTTCGGCGTCGGTGGCGCAGTATTCCGATGCCGGCGCCTTGTGGACCACGGTCACCGCGCCCTTCTCGCTGATGCCCACCATCAGGCAGACGGTGCGCGGCGGGAGGTTCCGGGCGAGCAGCCCCTGCGGATAGTCCGGATGGACGTTCTTCGCGTCGTCCAGCGGCATCAGGAAGGACTCGTTTTCGGCCAGCACCATGCGGTTGTCCTGGGCGGCGGCCTTGGCGGCCGGCGCGGGTGCCGACGTCGCGGCCGCGGCGGTCTGGGCGTGCGACGGGGCGGCATGGCCGCAGGCGAGGGCGGCGGTACATCCCAGAGCGATCCACCTGGTCATCTGTCTCTCCCGTTCGAGGGCGTCAGGCCGCGGTTCGGCGGCCACTCGTATAAGCCGAACGCAACGGCCTCGCCCCGACCGGCCACGCCGGCGGAGGAGCCAATCCGGCCGAAAGTCCCGCCGGGGCCTGCCGATATCTCGGGAGAGGAGGAGGCCGCCCATGACCGACACGTTTCCCAGCCGACGCCAGCTGATCCTGGGCGTCGTCGCGATCGCATCGCTGGCGGTGCTGGGGTCGATGGCCGTAGCAACCCGCGCGGTCGACGAATGCCGCTCGGCCGTGTCGAGCGCGACCACGCCGTACAAGCTCGAAGTCGCGCTGCGCAGCGCGACCTGCCAGGAGGCGCGCAGCCGCTAGGCGTGAGCCATCACAAAGGCGCGCAGCGGATTGGCCGGGTCGGACAGCAGCTTCATCGTGAGCAGCAGCGACATGGTCACCAGCAGCGGGCGGATCACCTTGCCGCCCACGCGCATCGCCAGGTGCGCGCCGACCTGACCGCCGGCGACGCTCGACACCGCCATCAGCAGGCCGACGGCCCACAGCACGTGGCCGCCGATCACCAGCGTTATCAGGGCGGCGATGTTGCTGGAGAGATTGAGGAACTTGGTGTGCGCGGTGGCTGACACCAGCCCGAGCCCGAACAGCGCCACCAGCGCGGTCGTCAGGAACGAGCCCGTACCCGGGCCGAAGAAGCCGTCGTAGAAGCCGATAGCGGAGACGATCGCCACCAGCGCGATCGGCCCCATGCGGCCCTGGCGGTCTTCCTCGCTGGCCTTCGGCGCGAGCAGGAAATACACCACCATCAGGATCAGCAGCATCGGGATCAGGCCCGACAGGAACGCCGGGTTCAAGCGCTGCAACGTCCACGCGCCCAGCGCCGAACCGACGAAGGCGCCGAGCGCGGGCTTCAGGAACCGCCGGAAATCGATGCGCCCCTTGCGGGCGAAGGCGACCACCGCGCTCGCAGTACCGAAGCTGCTTTGCAGCTTGTTGGTGGCGATGGCGTTGACCGGCGGAATGCCGGCAGCCATCAGCGCGGGGATGGTCAGCAGCCCGCCGCCGCCCGCGATGGCGTCGATGAGACCGGCGACGAAGGCGACCGCCATGAGCAGGGCGATCGTGTCGGTGGCCAGTTCCATCGGGTGTCCGCGCGCGGGGAGGGGCGGGCATTGTAAGGCGGGCGTTTCGCGTGGAGGGTGCATCGCGACGCTAGAGCGCCTTTTGCTGTCATTCCCGCGAAGGCGGGAATCCATCCTTCAGCGATGGCGCGCTTTCCGCGGGCGTGCTGCTTTTGCTCGTCATTCCCGCGAAGGCGGGAATCCATCTTTCAGCAATGGCACGCTTCCCGCCGGCGTGCTGCCTTGCTCGTCATTCCCGCGAAGGCGGGATCCATCTTTCAGCGATGGCACGCTTCCCGCCGGCGTGATGCCCTTGCTCGTCATTCCCGCGAAGGCGGGAATCCATCTACCAGCGATGGCACGCTTCCCGCCGGCGTGATGCCCTTGCTCGTCATTCCCGCGAAGGCGGGAATCCATTCTTCGGCAATGGCACGCTTCCCGCCGGCGTGATGCGCCGGAACGATGGATCCCCGCCTTCGCGGGGATGACAGCTGAAAAGCGGGATGACGCTGAAAGCGGGATGACAGCTGAAAAGCGGACGCAGAACCGGACTGCCCTCGCGTCACCGCCCGTGATACGGCCCCTCGCCGAAGGCGATGTCCCAGCAGAACACCAGCGCGGCGATCATCAGCACGCCGTGGAAGCCGAAGGTCAGCAGCATGCCGAGCGTGAGGCGGCCCAGCGGCATGTCGCTGATGCGCGGGCCGGTGCGCAGGAAGAGGGCGTGGTACGCCAGCAGCGTGAGCCCGGTGCCGAGCGCGATGCGCAGCGTGCGCGTGATCGAGCGCGAGATGCGATGGCGCAGCGCTTCCACTGGCGTTTCAGCACGCACGTCGAGCACTTTGCAGCCGGCTTCGCCCAGTCGCGCGCGGGCGACGCGGTCGGCCAGCTCGGGATCGGCGAAGCGCCCGAACACCCGCGTGCGCGCCTCGCCGGTGCGCGGATCCAGGAAGGTCACGAAGTAGCGGGGTGCGTCCACGGACAGCCTCGGCTGCAGGGGGATGCGCGGCCCGAAGGGGCCGACATCGAGTTTGACGTGGCGAGCGGGCCCGACCGGACATTCGCGCGCGGATTCAGCGCGGTGATGGTCGCTAGCGGAAATCCCGCGACGGCGACTGCAGTTCGCCGAGCATCCCGCTCAGGTCGGTCAGGTGGGCGGCGATGAGGTGTTCCACGCCGTCCACACGCTCCCAGCGGCCGCGCACGGACAGCAGCGTGGAATCCAGCAGCGGCTTGCGCTGGCGCGCGGCGAGGTCGGGCCAGACGATCACGTTGATCATCCCGTGCTCGTCTTCCAGTGTGACGAAGATCGTGCCCTTCGCCGTGGCCGGGCGCTGGCGCTGCGTGACCAGCCCGGCGACGTGCACGCCGCGACCGTGGCGCGTGTCGCGCAGCTCGCGCGATCCCTTGATGCGCTGCGCATCCAGGTGTGGGCGCAGCAGCGCCATCGGGTGCGACGACAGGCTCAGGCCCGTGGCGCGGTAATCGGACAGGATTTCCTCGCCGATGCGCGGCGCGGGCAGGGCGATCTCGTCCTCGTCCGGGCTGCCGGGCAGCAGCGGCCGGCGGCGTTCGAGCCCCGCGACCGACCAGCGCGCGTTGTGGCGATGGCCGACCAGGCTTTTCAGCGCGTCGGCCTCGGCCAGCGCCTTGCAGGTCTTCTCGTCCAGCCCGGCGCGCTGACGCAGATCCTGCAGGTCGGTGAATGCACGACGCGCACGCGCGGCCGCGATCGCCTTGCCCGATGTTTCGGACAGCCCCTTGACCTCGCGCAGCCCGAGGCGGATCGCCGGCTGCGTGCGTTCGTCGCCACCGACGAGCGTGCAATCCCAGTCGCTGTGCATGACGTCCACCGGCAGCACGTCCACGGCTTCGCGCATGGCGCGTGCGCGTTCGATCTCGCTGGCGAATTCGTCCGGCGCGCGTCTGGGCGAACCGCGCCGCGCGTCCTGCACGATCTGGCTGGGCGAATAGAAGCCCATCGGCTGCGAATTCAGCAGCGCGCATGCGAAGGCCGCCGGTTCGTGGCGCTTCAACCAGCAGCTCACGTAGACCAGCTTGGCGAACGAGGCCGCGTGGCTCTGCGGGAAACCGTACGAACCGAAGCCCTTGATCTGCTCGAAGATCTGCTCGATGAAGGTTTCGGAATATCCCTTCTCTCGCATGCATTCGCGGATGCGCACGCGATGCGGCTCCATGTCGCCGCCCACGCGCCAGGCGGCCATCGATCGCCGCAGCCGGTCGGCTTCGTCGTCGCTGTAGCCGGCATGCATCACCAGCTCCATCACCTGCTCCTGGAACAGCGGTACGCCGAGCGTGGGCTTGAGGATTTCCTCGACCTCGGGCGACGGATATTCCACCGGTTCCTTGCCCATGCGGCGTCGCAGGTACGGATGCACCATGCCGCCCTGGATCGGCCCCGGTCGCACGATCGCCACTTCGATGACGAGGTCGTAGAACTTCTCGGGTTTCAGGCGCGGCAGCATCGTCATCTGCGCGCGCGATTCGATCTGGAACACGCCCACCGTGTCGGCGCGCTGGATCATCGCGTAGGTGGGCTTGTCTTCCTTGGGCACCGTGGCGAGTTCGTAACGCCGGCCGCGGTGTTTTTCCACCAGGTCCAGCGCCTTGCGGATGCAGGTCAGCATGCCCAGGGCCAGGCAGTCGACCTTCAGCAGCTTCATCGTCTCCAGGTCGTCCTTGTCCCACTGGATGATGGTGCGGTCGTCCATCGCCGCGTTTTCCACCGGCACCACCGTCGACAATGGCGCCTGCGAAATCACGAAGCCGCCGACGTGCTGCGAGAGGTGGCGCGGATGGTTTTCCAGCTGCGCGGTCACGACCAGCACGCGCTGGATCAGCGGGTTCTTCGGATCGAAGCCGGACTCGAGCAGGCGCTGTTCCATTTCGGTGCCGGCGTTACCCCAGCCGTAGCAGCCGGCGAGCAGCGCGACCTGGTCGGGCGGCAAACCGAACGCCTTGGCTACATCGCGCACCGCGCTCTTGCCGCGGTAGCGGATCACCGTCGCCGCCAGTGCGGCGCGTTCGCGGCCGTATTTGGTGTAGACGTACTGCAGCACTTCCTCGCGGCGTTCGTGCTCGAAGTCCACGTCGATGTCGGGCGGCTCGTTGCGTTCCTTCGACAGGAACCTCGCCATCAGCAGGCGGCTTTCGGCGGGATCCACCGACGTGATGCCCAGCGCGTAGCACACGGCCGAATTGGCCGAAGACCCGCGCCCCTGGCAGAGGATGTTCCGGCTGTTGGCGAAACGGACGATGTCCTCGACGGTAAGGAAGAACGCCTCGTACTTCAGCTCGGCGATGAGCGCGAGCTCCGATTCGATCTGCCCGACGATCTTCGCCGGAACGCCTTCGGGCCAGCGACGGCGCATGCCGGCGAACGTCAGGTTGCGCAGGTGCGAGGCGGGCGTTTCACCGCTTGGCACCAGTTCGAACGGATACTCGTAGTTCAGGTCTTCGTCGAGCTTGAACGTGCAGCGCTCGGCGAGTTTCACCGCGTTGTCGAGCAGTTCGTGCGGATGGATGTTCGCCAGCGTGCGGCGCGCGCGCAGGTGGCGTTCGCCGTTGCGGAACAGGTGCGCGCCGCATTCGTCCAGCGGCAGGTTGTGCCGGATCGCGGTCATCGTGTCCTGCAGCATGCGCTGGCGACGCGTGGCCATGTGCACGTCGCCGCACGCGACCGGCGTCATGTCGAGCGAAGCGGCCAGCGTCATCAGCATGTGCAGGCGCGCATCGTCGTCGTCTTCACGATGCAGTTCGACGGCCAGGTGCGTGCGATCTCCGAATACCGTGCGCAGCCAGCGTCCGGCCTGTTCGTCCGGCGTCTTTCCGGGCGCGTGATCGGGCAGCCACAGCGCGAATACGCCGGGGTCGTGGATTCCAAACACCGCTTCCACGTCTGCGCGCGTGAGCTTGTACGTGCCTTTTCCGGCGGCACGGCGCCCGCGCGTGATGAGTTCGCACAATCGCGTGTAGCCGGTGGCGTTTTCTACCAGCAGGACGAAACGCGTGTCGTCGACCAGGCGGAATTCGCTGCCGACGATCAACTTCACGTTGGTCGCCCTGGACGCTTCCAGCCCGCGCACGATGCCGGCGAGCGAGCACTCGTCGGTGATCGCCAGCGCCTGGTAGCCGCAGTGCCGGGCGCGTTCGAACAGTTCCTCCGCGCTCGCCGCGCCGCGCAGGAAGCTGAAATCGGACAGGCAATGCAGTTCGGCGTACGGCGGCGCGTCGTCGTCGACGTCGTCGTTGGCCGCATGGCGAAGGCGCAGGCCGACCTGCAATGCGCGCGGTACGCGATCGCCAGGCGTTTCGCGATCCACGCCGTCGATGGCGTCGTCCCAGCTCATGCATGCGTGCTCATGCGAACCAGCCGTGCAGCATCCATTCGCCGCGCTTGCCCGGATCGGCGAATGCCCAGGCGCGCTGCCCCTGCGGGGTTTCCAGCACGTAGTAATCGCGGCGGACGTCGTCGTCGTCCCACCAGCCACTTTCCAGCCGTTCCGGGCCCGACACGATGCGCAGGCCGGACTGGCGCAGCGGCACCGGATGCTCCAGCAGCCACGTGGGGCGGGGCGGACGCACGGGCGCGGGCGCATCGCACGCGGCGTCCTCGTCTATGCCTGCGGCGCGCCAGGCGCGTTCGGGCCGCGGATCGCCCGTCGGCGCGATGCGGTACACCGCGTCGTCGCCGAGCCGCGCGCGCAGGCGTTCGCGCAGTTGCGGCCACGGCATCGCCTGCGAGGGGCGCGTGTCGAACAGGTCGCGCGCGGCGGGCACGAACGGCGGCAGTTCGCGCGCGAGCAGGCGCAGCCCGACGACGGGTTTGTCGATCGACGCCTGTTCCAGCCGGTTGCGTGCGATGTCCATCAGCAGCGATGCATCGCGCTCGGCGGCGAGCAGGCCGACCTGCACGTCGGTGTGGCTTTTCTCGCGCACGCCGGCCTCGCGCCGGAGCACTTCGTGTTCCAGCCGGATCACGAACCGCTGCACGCCACCGTCGCGCGTGGACAGGTACACGGCAAGGTCGTTGACCAGTCGCCGCAGCGGGAACAGCAGCGCCTGGTGGCTCTCCACCTCGTAGCCCAGCTCCACGCGCGAATCGAAATGATCGGGCGGCTGGTAGCAATCCAGCGGATCGTCGGCGATGCCGTAGAGGCGGTCGAGGTGTTCCAGCAGCGGCAGCCCGAAACGGCGCCGGATGCCATCGCGCGGCAGTTCGCGCAGTTCCTTCAGCGAGCCGATGCCCATGCGGTGCAACCGCACGCCGGCTTCGTCCGGCAGCGCGGCGCGGCGGATCGGCACGCGATCGAGCGTCGGTGCGAGCGCATTGCGATCGGACAGCGCGTAGCCGTCACGCAATCCGGCGAACACCTGCGCCGCACGCGGCGTCGGCGCCAGTGCGATGCGGTGCTGGAAGCCGAGTGCGTCGAGTTCGCGACGCAGCTTCGCTTCCAGCTGCGGCCACGGGCCGAAGAGGCGGAAGCTTGCGCTGGCTTCCAGCACGATCGCGCCCGGCCATTGCGCGCTCACCAGCGAACTGTGCCGGTACGCCCACGCGGCGAGGAAGCGATGCGCGCGCGCGTCGCGCTGTTCGTCGTGATCGCGCAGCGTCGCTTGCGCGCACAGCGCGTTCGCGGCGGTCAGTCGCATGCCGGGGCGCAGACCGGCTTCGGCCGCGGAGGCGTTGACCGACAGCAGCGTGCGCAGTTGTGCCGGCCCGGTGACCAGGGCGAGCGGGTGCGTGCGGTCGTCGACGTCGCGCAGGACGGCGTCGAGCGCCAGGTGCGGCAGGCGGATGCAGGCCCAGAGCACGGCAGGACCTCAGCCGGGCAAGCCGGCGTGCAGCGGTGGCGCGAATCCTTGCGAGGGAACCTGGCCACCGCGGCATTTGCGGATGCGCCAGTCGTTTTCGACGCGCTCGATGCGAAGCGCGGCGGGCGAGGGGTTGTCGGCGTGCCGGCTGTCGCGCACGGCGAAGCCGAGGCATTCGCCGGTATCGGCCGCCACCTGCAGGCGGCGCAGCGCCGTACCGTCGGCATTGGACGGCCAGCCCAGCACGGCCGAAAACGCGGCGCTGCGCAGGCATTGTTCGAAGGCCCACAGCGCGCTTTTCGAACCGGACTGTGCGTTCGTGTCGACGATTTCCAGATAGCGAAGATCCACGCCCGCGCGTTGCCACGCCGGCGCATACGGACAGAACGGCGGCGCGATCAGCGCGACGAGGCGGCCGGCCTGCGTCATCCGCGCGATCGTCGGCATCAGCAGCGTCAGTTCGCCCACGCCTTCCACCGGAATCAGCAACTCGCTCAGCGCGCCCTGCGGCCAGCCGCCGTGCGGGAGCAGGGCGTCGAGTGCGGCAAAACCCGTCGATTCGCCCAGCGGCGCAGGCGCGGCCTGTCGCCCCGCGCGCCAGACGGTGCGCGCGGACAGCAGCGATTCGAGCGGGACGACCTGCGCGCCCATCAGTCGGTGCGCACCAGGCCGCAGTAGAGCCCTTCGATGGCGAAATCGCTGCCGGGTGGCACGTCGATGGGCGGGTAGTCGGGATTGCGCGGCAACAGGCGGATGCCGCGCGCGTTGCGCTCCAGGCGCTTGATGGTGATTTCCTCGTCGATGCGCGCGATCACGATTTGTCCGTCGCGGGCATCGCTCGTGCGTTTCACCGCGACCAGGTCGCCGTCGAAGATGCCTTCCTCGCGCATCGAATCGCCCTGCACGCGCAGCAGGTAGTCCGGCTCGGTGGAGAACAGCGCGCGGTCGATGTGCAGTTCGCGTTCGACATGCGCATCGGCACCGATCGGCGCGCCCGCGGCGACGCGGCCGAGGACGGCGAGGGTGAGCCGGTCGTCGTCGCGCTGCGGCTTGGGCCGGGATGTGGCGAGCCGGATGCCACGCGCCTGGTTCGGACGCACCTGCAGGTGCCCGGCCTGTTCCAGCCGCCGGACGTGCTTGTGCGCCGCGCACGCCTGCCGGAAGCCGAACGCATCGGCGATCTGCTGCAGCGTCGGAGGCAGGCCCTCGGCGTGGGTGTGATCCTGGATGAAGGCGAGGATCTGCGCCTGGCGAGCGGTGAGGTCGGACATCTATACGGCCCTGGTCGAGGTAAAAATCTATTTACCTTCACGTCCACGGGCAAGCCCGGGCTTTGGCCGATCTAAGCGCGGCGGTGTATCACCGGCTGCGACATCTTCTTAGTCAAAGGGTTGCAGGACTTACTTCAATCCCGCCGCAGGTCGATATCCTGCCTCCCGACCTGAGTGTGTATCATCCACATGACGAAAAGCGCGGATGTGATCCGGGATCTGGAGCGGGCGGGCTGGACGCTAGCCCGAGTCAGCGGCTCGCATCACATCTTCACCAAACCCGGAAACCCGCCGATTTCGGTACCGCACCCGAAGAAGGATCTCGGTGCGGGCCTGGTCCACAAGCTGCGCAAGCAGGCCGGCCTGTAGGAGGCGCCATGCACTATCCCATTGCGATCGAACACGGTGATGAGACGCATGCCTTCGGCGTCGTCGTGCCTGACCTCCCAGGCTGTTTCTCGGCCGGCGACACGCTGGAAGAAGCCATCGTCAATGCCGCGGAGGCAATCAGCCTCTGGCTCGAGGATGCGCTGGATCTGACGCAGGCGATTCCCGCGCCGTCGCCTGTCGACCGCTGGGCGAACGATCCCGAGTACCAGGGCTGGACGTTCGCGCTGGTGAAGGTCGATCCCGCCGCGCTCGACGACACCATCGAGCGGGTGAACATCACCTTGCCGCGGCGCGTGCTGCATCGTCTCGACCAGCGCGCCCGTGCTGCCGGCGAGACGCGCTCGGGTTTCATTGCACGTCTTGCGTTGAACGACGCCGCCTGACATCAGCGATCGGCGAACAGCGCATTGACCTCGCCGTAGGCCATGCGCTCGCCGGGCGCGGCGCGGCCGTCCTGAAGGAACGCGCTGGCCAGTCCGCTTACGTGCGCGAACACCGCTTCGGCCAGGTCCGAACCCGCGCTGAGCCGGCGCACGCCGAGGGCGTCCAGTTCTTCCAGCGCGGGCAATCCCGGACGCAGCATCACGTTCAGCGGCAATCCCGCGGCGGAGGCGATGTCGCCGATCGCGCCCGCTTCGATCAGGCCGGGAACGAACAGGCCGTCGGCGCCCGCCTCGCGATACCGTGCGGCGCGCTCGAGCACCATCGCCACGCGCGTGTCCGGCGGCGCCAGGCCGCGCAGATACACGTCGGTGCGGGCGTTGACGTAGACGTCGAGCCCGCGCGTGGCGAGCGCGTCGCGGATGCGCGAGAGCTTCGCGCACAACGCATCGGGCGAACCGCTGCCGTCCTCGATGTTGATGCCGACCGCGCCGGCCTCGGCCGCGCGCACCACGTTCGTGGCGACGACGGACGGATCGTCGGAATAGCCGCCTTCCATGTCGACGGACAGCGGCACGCGGATGACGCGTGCGATCTCCCTTGCCGTGTCGAGCAGGCGCTCGATCGGCAACACGTCGCCGTCCACGTAACCGCGCGCCCATGCCACGCCCGCGCTGGTCGTGGCGATGGCGGGCGCACCGAGGCTTTCGATCAGGCGGGCGCTGCCGGCGTCCCATGCATTGGCCAGGCGCAGCACGCCGCGCGTGTGCAGGTTGCGGAAACGGGCGGCGTGTTCGGCGTTGCTGGCGTGCATGGGGAACCTCGACGGTCGATGTGGGAAGCCGATGGTCGCAGCGAGGCGCGATCTTTACCGGCTGCTTTCGGACGTCGTAGTGGGCGACGCCGTGACACCCTTCGCATCCCAGTCGCGCAGCGCACGCTCGACCGCGTCGACGCCGCGCACGGCGGCTGCGGCGTCGATCTGGCCGATCACGTCCTGGTCGGTGTGGATCACGCGCATCACCTTGGCCGGCGTGTGCGGCTTCTTGCCGGCGTAGGCGGCGAGCACCTGCGTGATCTCGTCCGCACCCACCAGCGAATACGACACCGCCGGCCAGCCGGCGCGCAGGAAGGGCAGGTGATCGGTGGGCGGATACTGCTCGCCCGGCGAGAAACCCAGTTGCAGCGCCTGCGTGGCGGTGCGGCTGCTGTCCACCAGGGCGGCCTGGGCCTGCCCCGGCGCCATCATCCACAGCGTGTCGCCCCAGCCGAACACGTCGAAGTTGACGTACAGCGCCGGCTTGGTCGAGCCGTCGGCCACGAAGGCCTTGGAGCCCAGCAGGCCTTCTTCTTCCAGGTCCCAGAAGGCGATCGCGACGCGATGGTGCTTCAGCGGCTGGCGCTGGAAACGCTCGGCCAGCGCGAGCACCGAAGCGCTGCCCGACGCGTTGTCGGTCGCGCCGTGGCCGACGGCGACGCGGTCGGAATGCGCGCCGATCAGCAGCAGCGGGGCATCGGCGGCGCCGGAAACCTCGGCGATGAGGTTCTCGCCGGCCTTGCCGCTGGCTTCGAAATGCGCCTTGCGCCAGCTCACGCCGAGCGCGTCGAGGCGGGTGGCGATCGCTTCACGGCGCTGCGCGTTCTCGCCGGCGTCGCTGATGGTGCGGACGTCGGACAACCACTGCGCAGCGGCCGGTTGCTCGAGGCTCGCAGCGCCGGGCGTGGTCTGGGTAACGGGTGCCGGCGAGGCGCAGGCACTGAGAAAAAGGATCGGGAGCGTCGCAACTAACAGTCGGTGCATTGGTGGGGGTCCCCGTTAGAATCCGGTTCAGTGTGCCCCAGGCCAGGGGACATGGAATGGGCCGGAAGGGCCATCCACGCGCAGCGGGCACACGCACACCAACGGAGAGTGGAATGGAAATCCGGGTTTTCATCATCGACGACCACGCGCTCGTGAGGACGGGGCTGAACCTGATCCTGTCGGGCGAGAACGACATCGAGGTCGTCGGCGACGCGGAAAGCGGCGAGGAAGCATTGCCGCTGATCCGCAAGCTCAAGCCGGACGTGGTGCTGTGCGACCTGCACCTGCCGGGGCTGAGTGGCCTGGAAGTTACCGAGCGCATCGTCAAGAGCGAACAGGCCGCGCGCGTGATCATCGTGTCGGTGCTGCAGGACGGGCCGATGCCCAAGCGCCTGTTGGAAGCCGGCGCATCGGGCTACGTCGGCAAGGGCGGCGATGCGGCCGAGCTGTTGCGCGCCATCCGCGAAGTCGCGCGCGGCAAGCGTTTCCTCGCCAACGGCATCGCGCAGAACCTCGCGCTGGCCGGCATCGATGGCGGCGCATCGCCGTTCGACAGCCTGTCGCCCCGCGAGATGGAGATCGCGCTGATGCTGATCCAGGGCCTGCGGCAGGACGTCATCGCCAAGCGTTTGAGCCTGAGCGCGAAGACGGTCAACACGCACAAGGCGCGGTTGTTCGAGAAACTCGACATCGGCGACAGCATCGCGCTGGCGCGTCTTGCGAGCCGCTACGGGATCATGGATCCGACGCGGGCGATCTGATCGGCTCCTGCTGTCATCCCCGCGAAGGTGGGGCTCCACAAGTTTGCGTCGCGCCCAAAACAAAACCGGCTGCCCGAAGGCAGCCGGTTTTTTGTTTCCAGCAAATGGAACCGGGCGATCAGACGTGCCCGGATTCCTGCTTGCGCTCGCCTTCGCCCTGCGCGGCTGCGTGGACGTGTTCGGCGGCGGCTTCGGCCGGGGAGGGCGCTGCCTCGTCGGCGTCCGCGGCAACGGTGTCCGGCGCGGCTTCGTCAGCCTGCGACTCGCCAGCGACAGACGCTTCCACAGGCGCCGGGACCGGCGCGGTTTCGGCGGCCGGCGCGCGAGTGTCGTGCGGCAGCGAATCGAACAGGCCTGCAGTGCGCGGGACGTCGCCATTGGCGAGCGGCGCAGCGGACGGCGTCGAAGCCTGCGGACGGGAGTCGGTGGTTTCCGCCTCGGCCTGCTTCTGCGGACGCGCGTCTTCGGCCGGCACGACCGGCGCCGGGTCGATTACGGCCGGCTCTTCGACCTTTTCCGGTTCCGGAACGGGTTCGGGCACGACGACCGGCTGCTCGACGACCACGGCCGGTTCGGCCGGGGCCTGCGGTTCCGGGGGCGCGGCGACCTGCGGCTGATCGGCCTTCGGCGCAGCGGTTTCGCCCGTCGCCACCGCCACGGCGGCGACGGTCGCCACGGCGGCCTGCGCCGGCGTCGCCACCGGAGCCGGGATCGCCGGCGAGTGCGTCACGTTCGACGGCACGGTCGGCGACGTAGTCGCGGGCTCGTCGTCGAAATCGAACTCGGGCTGCGAACGCTGCGCGACCGGCGCCGGGGCCGTACCTTCGGCGGCATTCGCTTCGTGCGCGTCGTCCTCGTCGTCGAGGAGCGAAGCGTCGTCATGCTCGTCGTGCAGCTGCGCCTCGTCGGTGCCTGCAGCGGCGTCGCCACCGCCACGACGACGACGACGGCCACCGCGACGGCCGCGACGGCGACGGCTGCCGCCTTCGCCAGCGCCTTCGCCCTGGGTGGCATCGGCATGGGCGACGGCTTCACCCGTCTGCACGACGGCAGGCGTTGCGGCTTCGGTGGTCTCCGAGGCAGTCACCGCGGCCGCGACGACGGCCGGTGCGACCAGCGCCACATCCGCTGCCGTCGTGGCCGGCGTTTCGGCCTTGACGACGTCCGGCTTCACTTCGGCCTTCGCCGGAGCGGGGCGGTTCTCGTTGCGCGGCGGACGGGCCTCGGCGGCCGGCTGCTGGACGCGGTCTTCGACCTGCGACTGCTGCGCCTGAGCCTGCTGCTGCGACTGCTGCTGCTTCGGCTGCTTCTGCTGTTGCTGCTGCTGTTGCTTGGGCTGCTGTTGCTGTTGCTGTTGCTGCTGCTTCGGCTGCTTCTGCTGCTGGGCCTGCTGAGGCTGCTTCTCGCGGCGCTGCTCGTCACGGCGTTCGTCGCGACGCGGCTCATCACGGCGCTGCTCCTCGCGACGCGGCTGATCGTCGCGGCGGCCATCGCGGCCCTGCTTGCCGTTGCGGCCGTCGCGACGCTTGTCGTTGCGATCACCGCGTTCGTTGCGACCGCCACGATTGTCCTGCGGACGCGCGGCCGGCGTCGGTTCCACCGCGATGGGCGAACTCGTGCCGCGGAAGAAACGCAGGATGCGTTCGACCACGCCTATCGAATGCGTCGGCGCGGCGACCGGTGCCGGAGCGGGGGCGGGCGCCGGCGCGGCGACCTGCTGCTCGCGCGGCTCGCGCAGCGGAGCGGGCTGGGCCGGCTTGACGTTGGTCACCGCCGGCGCGGCCGGGATGTTCAGGTGCGCCTTGGTCAGCGAGTGCGTCGGCAGCTTGCGCGGCGTGCCGCGCTGGTAGCTCGGCTTGTTCGACTCTTCGCCCAGCTCGTTCTCGCGGATGCGCGTGACTTCGTAATGCGGGGTGTGCAGCTGCTCGTCGGCGACGATGACGATCGGCGCGTCGTGGCGCTTCTCGATCTCGCTCAGCGCGCGGCGCTTCTCGTTCAGGAGGTAATTGGCGATCTCGGTCGGCGCCTGCACCAGCACCTGGCCGGTGTTTTCCTTCATCGCGTGCTCTTCGGCCAGGCGCAGGATCGACAGCGACAGCGACTCTACGCTGCGCATGCGGCCGTGACCTTCGCAGCGCGGGCACACCAGCTGGCTGGATTCGCCCAGGCTCGGGCGCAGGCGCTGGCGGCTCAGTTCGAGCAGGCCGAAGCGCGAGATGCGACCGATCTGGACGCGCGCGCGGTCCTGCTTGAGCGCGTGCGCCAGGCGGTTCTCGACCTCGCGCTGGTGCTTGTTGGACGACATGTCGATGAAGTCGATCACCACCAGGCCGCCCAGGTCGCGCAGGCGCATCTGGCGCGCGACTTCCTCGGCCGCCTCCAGATTGGTGTTGAAGGCGGTCTCTTCGATGTCGCCGCCCTTGGTGGCGCGCGCGGAGTTCACGTCGATCGCCGTGAGTGCCTCGGTCTGGTCGATGACCAGCGCGCCGCCGGAGGGCAGGCGGACTTCACGCTCGTAGGCGTTCTCGATCTGCGATTCGATCTGGAAGCGGTTGAACAGCGGCGTGTCGTCGGTGTAGTGCTTGAGCTTGCGCAGGTTGTGCGGCATCACCTGCTCGACGAAATCGCGCGCCTCGGCGTACATCTCGGGCGTGTCGACGAGGATCTCGCCGATGTCCGGGCGCATGTAGTCGCGCAGGGCGCGGATGATCAGGCGCGATTCCTGGTAGATCAGGAACGGGCCGGGCTTGCTCAGCGCGGCCTCGGCGACGGACTTCCACACCTGCAGCAGGTAGTCGAGGTCCCACTGGAGTTCTTCGGCATCGCGACCGACGCCGGCGGTGCGGATGATCACGCCCATGTCGTCGGGGATGTTCAGCGCATCCATCGCGCGCTTGAGCTCGGCGCGATCCTCGCCCTCGATGCGGCGCGACACGCCACCGGCCGTGGGCGAATTCGGCATCAGCACCATGTAGCGGCCGGCCAGCGAGATGAACGTCGTCAAGGCCGCGCCCTTGTTGCCGCGCTCTTCCTTGTCGACCTGGACGACGATTTCCTGGCCCTCGCGCAGCAGTTCGCGCAGGCCGGCCTTGTTGTGGTCGACGCCGGCCTGGAAGTAATCGCGGGAGATTTCCTTCAGCGGCAGGAAGCCGTGGCGCTCGGCGCCGTATTCGACGAAGGCCGCTTCGAGGGAGGGTTCGAGCCGGGTGATGCGGCCCTTGTAGATGTTGGACTTCTTCTGTTCCTTGGCCGGCTGTTCGATGTCGATGTCGTACAGGGTCTGGCCGTCGACGATGGCGACGCGCAGTTCTTCCGCCTGCGTCGCGTTGATGAGCATTCGCTTCATTGGTGCGTTCCTCGCGCGCTCCTGCGCGTGGTCGGCGCGGGACGCATGCGCGTCCTGCAGCCGCGGAACGCCGTGGGGCGTTTCGCCTCTGGATACCGCAAGCCGCGCGCCGGTCGCCGTTGGGCGGGGCCTGGCGCTGCGGCCTCAAGTTTTCCAGCGCTACGACACCACGGCACGCCGCGGGAGCGCTTAATTGTTTCTTTCAAGACAGCTTAGGGACCGGCGGCGCGAACGCCGCGCGGGACGTGTTCATCACGGGCGGTTTGACCCGCTCCGGCAATGTCGGGTTCCGCCGGGCCATCGCTGCTAACATGGCTGCCCCGGGGGCAGTGGTTAGGCGCGGACCGGAATCGCAGGAAAGGGCTTTCGGCCTTTGTGAAGTAACTTCCTGCGAAATCAAAACCTTATCTCGCGTCGCGAGTGTAACAGATAACCCCCTTCGGATGACCCATTCAGACCCCAACGACAGGCCGGGCAGGACCGGCTCCGCGCCGCGTCCGGCAAACGAGTCCGGCCAGGTCCGCACCGTCCGAGTGCCCGACGACCGCGCCGGGCAGCGCCTGGACAACTTCCTGCTGGGCCAGCTGAAGGGCGCCCCGCGGTCGCTGGTCTACAAGATCGTGCGCTCCGGGCAGGTCCGGGTGAACGGCGGTCGCGCCAAGGCTGAGCGCAAGCTCGAAGGCGGGGACGAAGTCCGTATCCCGCCGGTTCGCCTCGCCGAGGCCGGAGAGCGCGCGACGCCGCCGAAGGGCCTGCTGGATGCGCTGGAAGCGGCGATCGTCTTCGAAGACGCCCGCCTGCTCGCGCTGAACAAGCCGTCTGGCCTCGCCAGCCACGGTGGCAGCGGCATCAGCCACGGCGCGATCGAGTCGCTGCGCGCGCTGCGACCGGGGCAGACGCTGGAGCTGGTGCACCGGCTCGACCGCGATACCTCCGGCTTGCTCATCGTTGCCAAGAAGCGTTCGGCGCTCACCGAGCTGCAGGCCCTGATGCGCGAGGAGGGCGGCATTTCCAAGCGGTATCTGGCGCTGCTCACCGGCCGCATGCCCGACGGCGTGATGACCGTGGACGCCCCGCTGCACATCGGCCTGCGCCAGGGCGGCGAGCGCCATGTGCAGGTGAACCCGGCCGGCAAGCCGTCGCTGAGCCACTTCAAGGTGCTCGAACGCCGGGGCGGGCAGTCGTACTGCGAAGTGCGCATCGAGACCGGCCGCACGCACCAGATCCGCGTCCACGCGCAGCACATCGGGCATCCAGTGGCCGGCGACGACAAGTACGGCGAGGTGGACGCCAACAAGCGCCTGCGCGAGCAGGCCGGCCTGAAGCGCCTGTTCCTTCACGCCTCGACGCTGGAATTCGCGCTCGACGACGGCAAGACGCCGTACCTGCTCAATGCCCCGCTGGCGCCCGAGCTGATCGACGTTCTCGACCGGCTGGCGTGACCGTCAGCCGCCGCGGCGGCGCTTTTCGTCCAGGACGAAGCAGGACTGCGGGCGCTCCACCGGCGGATTGAAGTTCACCGGCACCTGCAGGCGCGAGGACTGCGGCTGCCCGTCGCGGGTCGCCGGCTTGAACGTCCACGTGCGGACGCCTTCCTTCGCGGCCTGGTCCAGCGGCGGCACGCCGCTGCTGCGGAAGACCTCGACCGAACTCGGCTTGCCGTCCACGCCGATCGTCATCGCGAGGATCACCTGGCCGCCGATGTCGTCGCAGGCGAGTTCTTCGGGATAACCCGGCGGCGGCGTGTCCACGGCCATCAACTCCGTCGTCTTGACCGGCGCCGGCGGCGGCTCCGGCTGGCAGGCGGCGATGGTGAGCACGGAACCGGCGAGCAGTGCGATGCGGATGCGGGGGAAGTCCATGCGGGCTGCCTCGTGCGGGGACGGGGAGGTCAGGCGGCGAGGGCCTGGGCCTTGGCGGCGCAGATGAAGTCGTTCTCGCTCAGGCCGCCGACGTCGTGCGTCGAAAAGCGCACCACGCAGCGGTTGTAGTGCACGCCGAGGTCCGGGTGGTGGTCCTCGCGATGGGCCACGAACGCCAGCGCGTTCACGAACGCCATGGTCTCGTAGTAGTTGGCGAAGGTGAACGTCCGGGTGATCGCATGCCCGTCCTCGACCACCTCCCAGCCCGGGATCTGCGGCAGCAGTTCGCGCACGCGCGCCTCGCTCAGGCGATGCTCGGTGCCGCGGCGGGCGATGCAGTGGGCCTGCGCGAGGGGAATGAGGTCGTTCACGAAGTGGGGCTCCTTGCGGGAGGGCGACCGGCGGGCCGACTGAATGGAACGCATCGTCGGCCATCGCAGGTGACGGCCGCGCCATCTGAATGCGTGGACCCCGCTAGAATAGCGCCATGATCAATATTTCCGAATCCGCCCAGCGCCATTTCCGCAAGCTGATCGAACGCGAGTCCCTTCCGGGTCTCGGCGTTCGACTGGCGGCGGTGCACGCCGGTACGCCGCGCGCCGACGTGCGGCTGGAGTTCGCCGAACCCGGCGACCTGCAGGGCGACGAGTGGGCCGTGGATTGCGACGGCTTCACGATCTGGCTCGACGCGCCCAGCGTGAAGTATCTGGACGGCGCGGAGATCGATTACGAAACCCAGTCCACCGGCGGCCAGCTGCAGATCCGCGCGCCGAAGATCAAGGGCGAGGCGCCGGCCGATTCGGCGTCGCTGGTCGAGCGCGTGCACTGGATCGTCGAACAGGAAATCAACCCGCAGCTCGCCTCGCATCGTGGACACGTGTCGGTGCAGGAAGTGACGGCCGACGGTGTGGTCGTGCTCCGCTTCGGTGGTGGTTGCCACGGCTGCGGCATGGCGGACGTGACGCTGAAGCAGGGCATCGAGAAGACGCTGCTGAGCAAGGTGCCCGGCGTGACGGCGGTGCGCGATGCGACCGACCACGACACCGGCGACGCGCCTTACATCCGTCGCGATTCCGCGGCCTGACCCGGGCCCGGCGACGTAGATGTTCTCCGCCGCCGATCTGATCCACGCACTGCAACGAAGGTTGCAGCTCGTCGCGCCGCACCTGCGGCGCAAGCCGGGTGAGTTTCCCCCGGGCTGGCAGACATGGTTCGACGGCATGGCCGAGCGCGTGGGCGCGGTGCGCGGTGCGACCGTCGACGCGATCATCGCCGTCTTCCTTCAGCGTCCCCTGACCGAGCGTCCGCGACGACTGCGCGATCTGACGCGGTGGCAGGCGTTCACCACGCTGATGCGCCAGGACTGGTCGCGCGACGACAACCGCTGGGACAAGTACGACCGTCGCACGCACTGGTTCGCGGCGACCTTCACGATCCTGTGGCACGTCATCTTCAGCGCGCTGCTGCTGTACCTGATGTACCTGCGCTTCATGGCTGTCAGCGCGCCCGCGCCGCAGGGCGAGGACGTGACGATGATCGAATACGTCGGCACGGGCACGCCGAAGGAACCCGGCGGCGGCGCGGCCGAGCCCTCGCAGGAACCCGAAGCCACGCAGGCGCCCGCGCAACCCGCGCCATCGCAACAGGCCGCTGCCGCACAACCCGCGCCGCAGCAGGCGCCGTCCGTCCCCGCGCCCCCGTTGCCGACGCCGAGCATCGACGCGCCACTTCCCGACATCGCCCAGCGCGACGTGCCGGAACCCCAATTGCCGCCGCCGACGCCACCGCCGGTGGCGCAGCCGGTGACGGTGAGCGAACCGACGCCGAACACGCCGGACGTGTTCGTGCTCCCGCCGACGCGGCGCCAACCGCCGCAACCCACGCTCGCGGCCCCCGAGTTGCGCACGCCCGTGCCGCAGGTGCGCACGACCGACGTCGCCGAACCCGTACAGCCGGTGCATCGCGAAATCACGCCACGTGAGATCGCGGCGCCGACCATCCAGCAGCGCACGCGCGAGATCACGATGCGAGAGGTGCCGGTACCGGTGCCGCGCGTTCCCGTGCCGACGCTGCCCGAACCCAGCGTCCCGACGCCGCAGGTGCGCGCCGCCGAACAGACCGTGCGCACGCGCGAGGTCCCGACGCCGCCGACGCCAGCGCCGCCCACGCCGTCGCCGGCAGCGTCCGCGGCGACGGGCCCGGCTGCGACAGCGCCGTCGGCGCCGTCGTCCACGACTTCGAATGCGCCGTCCACCGCACCGTCGAATGCACCCGCGGCGAGGACGGCGTCGGCACCTTCGTCCGCTGCTCCGTCCGGGACCGCACCGGCCGCGGCCGGCCGTGGCACGCAGCCGGCGACCGCGGGGGCGGGTCCGAGTCCCACGCCGTCGCCAGGCACGTGGTCCACGCCGCGCCGTGGCGACGACTGGGGCGACAGCACGCGCAACGTACCGGGCGGGCAACGCGGCCTGACGCCGGGCCTGTACAACGCCGACGGCAGCGTGCGCGTGCCCGAGCCCGGCGGCTCGGCGTCGCCCAACCGGCCGCCAGGCGCGATCACGGAGGAAATCCGCGATCTCGATCGTTCGGGCACGTGGCTCAAGCGCAAGCCGACGGATTTCGAACCGACCTCGTTCGACAAGTACTGGGTGCCGGACGAAACGCTGCTCGCCGAATGGGTGCGCAAGGGCATCGAGAAGGTGACCATTCCGATTCCGGGCACGAACAAACGCATCGAATGCGTCGTGTCGATGCTCGGCCTTGGCGGTAGTTGCGGTTTGAGCGATCCCAACCTCAACGACCAGCCCGCCGAAGCGCGTCCGCCGCCGGACATTCCGTTCAAGCCGGCGCTGCAGGAAGACAACGGCAGCGTGAAGCCGTAAGCCACACGCATCGCGATGTCGCGTGTTCAGCGCGCCGTTGCGATGCGATGTCACGCGTTCGTCACTGAACCAAACCGAACGAAGCGCTCGCGGACGTAGCGCAACGTCGCCAACGAAAACCGCGACGGAAACAATTTCGCCGACGGAAATTTTTCCGCGCGCGATCGCGCACAGGTCGCGCCTGGTGCGATCGCGCGCTGGCATGTCTTTTGCGGAACGCTCCTGCATCCGCTGCGCCCGGCGTTTTCCATGCATGAATCCGCATTCGCATCGGCGACTTGTTACGTCGTCGCTGAACGATGTCCGCGCCGTTTTTACATCTGCCGCGGCACAGTCCGCCTGCGAGCGTTTGCCGCCGAGGCGCGCGAAATCACACATCCACACAGGAGGGTAGTCCAGTGACCGACGAGCGATCGGGAACCGGTGAATTCAAGGCCGTTGCGCAAGACGCGATGCGGCTGGGCGCGCGCGCCCTGGAGACGGGACGTGCTTGGTTGAGTGGAAGGAGAGGAACGATGAACGAACGTGATGCATCCAGGCGGTACGAGGAGCGTCTGCGCCAGCAGCGCCAGGAATCGGGCATGTCGGGTCGCTCGGAGTACGGGCAAGGCGCGCGTCGCTGGGGCGCGGGCGAGGACTGGGACGACAGCAGTTCCGGTCGCACGCAGGGTCACTACGCGGGCGATTACGAAACTGGCGGCCGCATGGGCCGGCAGCAGTACGGCAGCGGCATGGGCCGCGATGAGCAGGACTGGTCGCAGGGGCGTCGCGAATCGCAGCGCTGGGGCGAGCAGGGCACCTACGGTGCGCAGGGCAGTAACGAATACGACCGCCAGGGCAGCGACTACGGACGCGAACGCGAGTTCGGCGGCCAGTACGGCGATCGCGGCCACGGCGACTACGGCAGCAACCGTGCGTACGGCACGCAGGGCAGCCAAGGCTATGGCGGTCAGAGCTACCGCTCGCAGCAACAAGGCGACGATTACGGCAGCCAGGGTCGCTACCGCGCGTCGGGCTCCGACTACGGCGGCCAGCGTCGCCAGGAAGGCCAGCAGGATTACAGCAACCAGCGCGGCTACGGCACGCAAGCCTACGGGCAGGGCGAACACAGTTCCGGTTCACACGGCTACGGCAGCGGTCGCGAATATCGCGGCTACGAAGGCGGCGAGTCCGGACGTCACGCCGGCAATCGCAACTGGGAACGCGGTTATGGCGAAGGCTATGGCCTCTCGTCCGGCTACGCCGACGAACAGGCATACGGCAGCCAGTACGGTTCGGGCTCCGGCAGCAGCGGCTACGCCAGCGGATATCCCAGCGACACGCAGGGCTCCAGCCGCCAGCGTTCGATGTCAGGCAGCTCGTCGGGCATGTCGTCGCGCGAACAGTACAGTCGCAACTACCGCGGCATGGGTCCGCGCTCCTACACGCGTTCGGACGAACGCCTACTAGAGGACATCAACGAGCGTCTGACCGAAGACGATTACCTGGACGCCACCGAGATCACCGTGCGTTGCGTCAACGGCGTGATCACGCTGGAAGGCACCGTCACCGAGCGCTGGATGAAGCACCGCGCCGAAGACCTGGCCGATGCGAGCAGCGGCGTGAAGCAGGTCGACAACCGCATCCAGGTCCAGTCGCAATCGCAGTCGCAGTCCGGACGCTCCAGCGAGTCCGGTTCGTCGCAGGGCCAGGGCTCATCGCAGTCGCAGGGTCGCTCCGCGTCCTCGTCGACGTCGTCCCGCGCAAGCGGCACGACCGCCAGCAGCGGTGGCTCGACCACGACCGGTTCGTCGTCCACGCGCAGCACCGGTGGCGACAACAACCAGGGCGGCTCCCAGCACTGACGAACAGGCAGCGCACTGAAGAAAGGCCCGCAATCGCGGGCCTTTCTCTTTGGGGACGACAGGTTTTGCTGGGCGAACTAGGGATGCTCCGCTGCATCGCGCGGGTCCATCACCATCGTGCGGCAGCGCTTGCAACCGGCTTCGGCACGTTTGAGGTGCTCGCGGATGCGTTCGGGCTCGGCACCGTGATCGAGCATCGCCAGCGCGGTGGACACCGCCATCGTGATCACGTTGAGTTCGTTGCGAAGGCCGTGGCGCCACTGGCGCTCGGTCGCATCGTCCAGCGGCACGCTCACGCTTCGGCGTCCCGCGTGCGAAGGCGCGCCAGCTGGTTGTGGATCGTCCGCACGCTCACGCCGAGCGCGCGCGCCGTGCGCGTGCGGTCGTTGTCGAAGTAGGCGAGCGTGCGGCTGAGCATTTCGTGTTCGATCTCGGCGTAGGTCATGCCGACGGTGAACGTCACCGCGCCGGGATCGGCATCGTTGGCGCGCATGCGTCGCGCGTTCGGCCGCATGCGCAGGATGCCGTCGTCGCTCGCGAGGAACGCGCGCTGCACCGCGCTGCGAAGCTCGCGCACGTTGCCCGGCCACGCGTGGCGGCGAAGCGTGCGGTCGGTGCCATCGGCGAAGCGTTTGTTGGTGGCGTGACGCACGTTGAGAAGATCGAGGAAATGCTGCGCGAGCAGCTGCACGTCCTCGCCGCGTTCGCGCAGGCTGGGCATGGCGATGGTGAAGTCGGCCAGGCGGTAGTACAGGTCTTCGCGCAGCGTTCCCGCATCGACCGATCCGAGCGGATCGCGATTGGTCGCCGCGACGATGCGCACGTCCACCGGAATGCTTTCCGAACCGCCGACGCGCGTGACGGTGCCGGTTTCGAGCACGCGCAGCAGGTAGACCTGCAGCGCCAGCGGCATTTCGGTGATCTCGTCCAGGAACAGCGTGCCGCCGTGCGCCTGTTCGAAGTAGCCGGCATGGCGGGCATTGGCACCGGTGAAGCTGCCGCGTTCGTGGCCGAAAAGATGGCTGGCGAGCAGCTCGGGTGAAATCGCACCGGCATTCACCGCGATGAACGCGCCGGGCCGTCCGCTGCGCTGGTGCACGGCGCGCGCGACGAGCTCCTTGCCGGTGCCGCTTTCGCCGGTGATCAGCACCGATGCGTCCGACGGCGCCACGCGTTCGATGTCGTCGGTCACCAGCCGCATCGATTCGCAGCGTCCCACCATGCCGAAGCGCACCGGCATGTCGTGCGCCCGCGCGTAGGCCGAGGCGGCCTGCGACAGCAGCGCGTCGAACTGTTCGGGGCACAGCGGCTTGAGCAGGTAGTCGTAGACGGGACGTGAAACCGCCTGGATCGCCGATTCCACCGACGGCTGTCCGGTGACGATCACCGCGTGGTCGTGTTCGGGTAGCGCCGGATCGTCGAGCAGGTCCATGCCATTGCCGTCGGGCAGTTCCAGGTCGAGCAGCAGCAGATCGAGCGGCGGCAGGTGGCTGAACTGCCGGGACTGCTCGAGCGAATGCGCCACGTAGGGCTGGAAACCGCGAAGGCGGGCAAAGTCGGCCGCGGACGCAGTGAAGTCGCGATCGTCGTCGACGATCAACAAGGATGCCGGCACTGGAGATTCTCCCTCTTGAGGCCGTCAGCGTAGTCGCGGCGAAGTTAAGACCCTTTGAAGAATATTCAATGCCGCAGGAAACATCTTCGCGATCGGTGTTGTTCCTTCACGCCGTGAAGGCATTCACGCCCTCGCACCGGTATCGCTACGGTCAGGTTCGCGAAGATTTTTCACGCGTCCTTCGCGGCCTTTGCGTCGACCGCCGACCATGGCACGTAAGTTGCTCCTGCTTGTCTTTGTCGGGACCGCTCGCCGGTTCCGAAGCACCGCAACGACGATAAGACAACGGAGAGAGAGACGATGAACGCGAAGCTGTATTACGGGGAGCATTCGACGGTCGTGGAAGCGGTGGATATCGAGGAGGAAGTCGCGTACTGGATGCGGCACTACCGCAACTACGTGCCGAGGTTCCGCAGCGAGGACTATCTGCCGGCGTTGAAGCTCGGCCTGGACGCGTACCTGCGCGGCCATGGCCAGGACTTCGACGACATGGCCGACGCCCTCCAGCTCTGCTACGTGCGCGTGCGCGGCAATTCGCGCCTGGACTGGAACGAGGCGCTGCCGGTCGCCATGGCCGCGTGGACGCGCCTGTCCGAGCGCCACGCGCCGCGCAGCTACGAACCGGAGCCGCGCTTCGGCTTTGCGACGATCCGTTGAGGGGAGGGCGCGCCGCACAGGGACGTGCGGCGCGGAGCAAGGCTTGACCGATCAGCGCTTGCCGGAGGATTCGAGCAACGCGCGCCCGCGCTCCAAGTGCATGGCCATGTGGTCACGGGTGTTGTTGAGGAAGTTGCGCACCGGTTCGTCCGTGGCGGCGGGGATCAGCCGCGCATCGAGCATGGAGAGCGCGTGCGCGTGGCCGTCGACCATGGCCTGCAGCCAGGCCTGCTCGTAGTCGGCGTCGGACGTGTTCGCCAGCGTTTCCAGGGTCGTTTTGCCCTGGCCGACAAGGCCGTGCACTTCGGTCGTCGTCTCCGGTTCGACCAGATGGCCGGCCGACGAAAGCGAACGCAGAGCCGCGAGATTCTCGCTGTGCTCGCGATGCAGCATCTGCGCGTATTCGCTTGCCTGCGGGCCGAGCCTGCGAGCGCGCGCCTGCTCGACGGCGGCGATCTCGAACTCGTCCACTGCCGCGACCAGTGCAAGCGATACGCCCGCCGACGGCGGCGGCGTCGGCGCCGGTGGTGCCGGTGCGGTGTCGGCGCTGGTATGCGTGTCGGAGGCCGTCGTGCCCGCGCCCGTGGCGTCGGTCGACGGCTGCGAGCCGGGCGGCGTGGCGGCCGACGGGACGGCGTCGTCGCGCCGGCAACCTGCGGTGGTCACCAGCACGCCGACCAGCGCGAGGGCGAGTGCGCGCCTCACCATGTCAATGCGGCGTAGCAACGCCACGCACCAGCTCCTCGGTCGCGCCGTTGTCCGCTCCGTGCGCGAAATCGGCCAGCGATACGAAGCCCACCAGCCGCTTGTCGCGATTGATCACCGGTAGGCGACGAACCTGCAGGTCGGCCATGTTGCGCGCGACATCGTCGACGTCCTGGTCGTCGAAGCAGTAGCGGATTTCCTGCGTCATCACCTCGCGAACCGGCGTGTCGGCGTTCAGGCCGCGTGCCACGGCACGGATGGCGATGTCGCGATCGGTGACCATGCCGATCAGGCGGTCGCCGTCGCCCACGGGCAGGCTGCCCACGTCCATGCGCTGCATGGTTTCGGCCGCTTCACGGATGCTGCGGTTGGGGGCGGTGAGGAAAACGTCGGTGTTCATGATCTCGGCCACTTTCATGGGCGTGCTCCCGTGGATGCGCTATGAGTCGAAACCCAAACCTTCGCATCGTGGCGATTTGGCCCGCGTGAAGCAGGCGGGCGGGCGACGTGAATGCCCCGGGGCCACCCACGCGCCTCCGATGGACGGGCGCGCTTGAGTCGCCCTGAGGCGGCGTGACAGCATCGCGCCCGTGAATACCCCCGACGCCGATGCCGTCCACCTTCGCGACCTCGCGCGCCTGCGCCGCGTGCGCGACCGGATCGATCGCGAGTACGCCAAACCGCTCGACGTCGAAGCGCTCGCGCAAGGCGTGCACATGTCGGCCGGGCACCTGAGCCGCGAGTTCAAGCGCGCCTACGGCGAATCGCCCTACAGCTACCTGATGACGCGGCGCATCGAGCGCGCGATGGCACTGCTGCGCCGCGGCGACATGAGCGTGACGCAGGTGTGTTTCGACGTCGGCTGCGCGTCGCTGGGCACCTTCACCACGCGCTTCACGGAACTGGTCGGCATGCCGCCGGGTGCCTACAAACGCGAGCACGGCGGCGCGGCCGAGGGCATGCCGCCCTGCGTCGCCAAGCAGGTCACGCGGCCGATCCGGTCGCAATCGATCAGGAATCGAGAAGCGTCGGCCGATGCGCCGCCCGCAGACTGATCGCACAGGTTCATTCGAACACGCCGGCTTCTTTCGAGAGCGCCGGCCCGGCCACGCCCTCATCCACACGGAGAACGACCCCATGGAACTGACCATCCATTCCACCTTCCTGCCGCACAACGATCCCGACGCCGCGCTGGGCTTCTATCGCGACACGCTCGGCTTCGAGGTGCGCAAGGACGTCGATTACGGCGGCCTGCGCTGGATTACCGTCGGCCCGCCGGGCCAGCCGGAAACCAGCATCGTGCTGACGCCGCCGGCGACCACGCCGGGCATCACCGACGAGGAGCGCCGTACGCTCATCGAGATGATGGCCAAGGGCACCTACGGGATGATCATCCTCGCCAGCCGCGACCTCGATGGCACCTTCGAGAAAGTGCAGGCCAGTGGCGCGGAAGTGATCCAGGAACCGACCGACCAGCCCTACGGCGTGCGCGACTGCGCGTTCCGCGATCCGGCCGGCAACCACGTGCGCATCAACCAGGTGTGATGCGGCTGCGGGTCGCGCTCAGGTGCGCGGCCCGCGTTCCTCGCGCGGCTTGGCCTTGCGATCGCGCAGCAATGCGCTGACCACCAGCGCCAGGCCCAGCGCGGTGGCGACGAGGAACAGCACCAGCGCCAGCCATTCGTAGCGGTTCGCCGTGCCCGGGCCGCTGCCGCGCAGCAGCATCGCCGAGGCGAGGATCAATGCGGCGACGACCACGCCGGCCGCGATGCGGTTGGCGATCTTCTGCAGGTTCTCCATCAGCCGCGATTCCTGCAGCCCGGTGATGCGCACCTGCAGGCGGTTCTCCGCAAGCAGCGACAGCGCCGAGGACAGTTTGCGGGGCGCGTCCTGCACGAGGGCCTGCAAATCGATCGCTTCGACCGCCAGCGCCGGCATCGAGAGCGAACGCTTGATCTGCGCGGTGATCATCGACGGCATGTGGCTTTCGATGACCTTCTGCACGTTCAACTGCGGCGCGAGCAGCCGGCACACGCCTTCCAGGTGCAGCAGCGTGCGGCCGAGCAGGCTCAGTTCCGGCGGCGTGCGCAGGCCGCACATCGCGCCGATGCGCGTGAGGTCGAGCATCAGCCGGCCCTCGGAATGATCCTTCAGGCCGGCGTGCGCGGCGTAGCGCGCGATGAGCTGGCCGGATTCGCGCAGGTAGCGCTCCTCGTCGAAGGTTTCCAGCCGCGTGCCGAGCGCGATGACCTCGTCCGCCGCATCGTCGCCGCGGCCTTCCACCGCGGAGAACATCAGTTTCAGCAGGCGCGTGCGCTGGCGCGGTGGCACGTGCACGACCATGCCGAGGTCGATCACCGCCAAGCGTCCGTCATCGGTCAGCAGCAAATTGCCCGGATGCGGATCGGCGTGGATCTCGCCATGCACGAACATCTGGTCGAGGTAACCGCGCAGCAGCGATTCGCACAACCGTTCCAGCGAATCCGGCCGCATGCGCGAGAGCACGTTCGCGTCGAGCGGATCGCCGTTGACCAGGTCCATCACCAGCACGCGCGTGCGCGTGAGCGGCCACACCGGACGCGGGATCAGCAGGTCCGGGTAGGCGGCGAGGTGTTCGGAGAAGCGCTCCAGGTTGGCCGCTTCCAGCGTGTAGTCGAGTTCGCCCACCAGCGCCTTGCGGAACTCGTGTACCCAGTCGGAAAAGCGCACGCGCTGTCCGAGCCCGGTGGTGTGGTCGACGCCAGTGGCGATGGAGTCGAGCACGGAAAGGTCCTGCTTCACTTCCTCCGCGACGCCGGGACGCTGCACCTTGACGGCGACCGGCCGGCCGTCGAGCAGGCGCGCGCGATGCACCTGCGCGAGCGACGCGCTGCCCAGGGGCGCGGGATCGAACCACGCGAAGACTTCCTCGATCGGCCGCTCCAGCGCGCATTCGACCTGCGTGCGGATCGCGTCGAATTCGACCGGCGTGACCTGGCTCTGCATGCGCGTGAGCGCGGCAAGATACGGCGGCGGCACGAGATCGGTGCGCGTGGACAACGCCTGGCCCAGCTTGATGAAGGTCGGGCCCAGGGCTTCGAGATCCTTCACGAACTGCTCGGGCCGCTGGTCGGAGACGTCGACCTCTCCGGCGATCTGCGCCGACGAGCGCAGGTCGAGGCCGGTGAACACGCCCGTGCCGCGGTAGCGCATCAGGAAGCGCAGGATGCGGCCGGTGCGGGCCAGGCCCGTCGATTGCGCGCTCAAGGCATCGGCGCGCACGGGGCGCGGGATGGGCGAGAGCGAGGGCGCGGGCAGGGCATCGCGCATGCGTTCGTGCTCCGTGGTGCAGTTGGAAGGCTGGGCGTGTTCCGCGCCGGCGCCCGCGTGCTTGCGCGTTGCGTCGCGCGCGATGAACGGACTCCAGAATAGGTCGCCACCGCTAAGGCGCCGTGAGGCCGATGCGCGCATTGCTTCACGCGCTCCATCCGTCCGCGCTGCGACATCAGTCCGCCTTGTCGCGTTTGTCGTCGCCCGGGATGCGCCGCTCGATCCAGTTGATGGCCGTGAGGATCAACAGCGTCAGCGCGGTCGAAAGGCCGGCGAGCAGGTGGTAGCGGAAGCCGCACATCACGCCGATCACGGCAACCATCAGGATGGTGGCGGCGGTGGTGATGCCCACCACGACCTGCGAGCCGCGGCGCGCGAAGATCGTGCCGGCGCCGATGAAGGACACGCCCGCGATGACCGCCTCGACCAGTCGCAACGGGTCGATGGTGAGGCGCAGTTCGCTGTCGAGCCGGTGGTCGATGATCACCAGCTGACCGAGCCCGACCAGGAGCGCGGCGGCACCGCCGACCAGCATGTGAGTGCGAAAGCCGGCCGGTCTGTTCTTCAATTCGCGTTCGAAGCCGATCACGCCGCCAAGCAGCATGGCGATCGCGGCGTCGCGCACAACGAGCAGCTGGAGCGTCCAGTCCATCCCGACACGTTGGTTTTGCCGATGTGTAGGGACCGTCACGGTGCCGCTAGCGGCCACACACGCGCCGCTCACGAGGGCGTTCCTACCATCCGGCGCACCTTAGACGGAGAGAGGAGGAGACACGAAATGGGCATCATCATCTGGTTGATCGTGGGCGGTATCGTCGGTTGGCTCGCCAGCCTCATCATGCGTCGCGATGCGCAGCAAGGCATCATCCTCAACATCGTCGTGGGCATCGTGGGTGCCTTCATCGGCGGCTGGCTCGGCAGCGTGCTGGGCATCGGCGGCGGCGACATCAACGACGGCAACTTCAGCATCGCAGGACTGCTGCTGTCGCTGCTCGGCGCGGTGGTGCTGCTGGCGATCGTGAATCTGTTCACGCGCGGCCGCGCCCGCTGACCTTGCACGCAACGGTCGCATGAAGCACAAGCGGTTCCGCTTCGGGCCGGGATTCCGTGTCGCGTTCGACGTACGCAAGGTGCAGGCGGCCGAGATGGTCATCGCGCCGGGCGACAGCGAAGGCGGCCCGGACAACCGGCACCGCGGCGCCGACCAGTGGCTTTATGTCGTATCCGGGACGGGGCTGGCGATCGTCGAAGGACGTCGCCAGCCCCTGAAGGCGGGAAGCCTGCTCGTGGTCGAGCGCGGCGAACGCCATGAAATCCGCAACACCGGGCGCACGCGCCTGAAGACAGTCAACTTCTACTACCCGCCGGCGTACGACCGCGAGGAAGAACCGCTGCCTGCCGGTCGCAAGTAGGCCGTACGCAAGGTCAAAATTGCCGCGCGTACCACTGCGCGAGCGTCTCCGGCAGGTGTTCGCCCACGTCGACGCCGAGCGCCCGATGCGCATCGAGAACGTCGAGCACCTGCTGCCGCAGCGCGTGCAACATCGGCAATTGGTCAAGATGCGCTGGCTCGCCTTCCACGCGCTCGAGCACGCTGATTCCCCAGGAGAACAACGCCGGCGCGCGTGCCTGCATCTGCGCTTCCAGCCACGCACGCAACGGCACGTGCACGGTGTGGCCGCGCTGGGCGAGGCGGTCGACGGCACTGGCCAGGATCGGATACGCGCCGCGATACCACTCGGTGTGACCCGCGGCCTGGATCCGCACGGTGAGCGGGGCGGGCGCGCTGTATTCGGCCAATGCGTGGCCGAGCTCCAGTTCGAGCCGGCGCGCGTCGCGCACGGTTTCGGTGTCCACCAGCAGCGCGCGGTCGAGGTCGAAGAACTCGAAGAACCGCGGATGCAGCGCCTGCATGCGCTCCAGCGGCTGCCGCGAGAAGCCGAGCTTCAGAAGGTCCTCGTACGCGCACGGCAGCACGTAAAGATGGCACGCGCCTTCGCTCACGCCGCGCGTGCGTTCGGGGTCGCTGGTCCGCAGGAACGCCATGCCGGTCATCATCGCCGATGACATGTGAGACGCGTCATCGCGACGCGATCTTGATGCACTCCTCCGGATGCTGGCCGCATGGCGAAATCCCGCAAGGTGCCGCGACAACCGAAGGCGAGCGGCGAGGGCGTGCTGAAGAAGAGCGTGCTGAAGAACAGCGTGCCGAAGAACGACGCCTGCGTGGCCGCGGCCAGCGACGGCGGGCTGGTCTATGTGAGCGATGGCGAGCCCGGGCTGCGCCGCATGCGCTCAGGCAAGGGCTTCCGCTACATCGACGCGGACGGGCGCACGGTGCGCGACGCCGACACGCTGGCGCGCATCCGCTCGCTGGCGATCCCGCCGGCGTATCGCGACGTGTGGATCTGCCGTCGCGCGAACGGGCATCTGCAGGCCTGCGGGCGCGATGCGCGCGGACGTAAGCAGTACCGCTACCACCCGCGATGGCAGGAAGTCCGCGACTCGCGCAAGTTCGATCGCATCGTCGCGTTCGCCGCCGCGCTGCCGAACCTGCGGCGCACGTTGCGTCGCGATCTGGCGCGCGAAGGGCTCGGTCGCGAGAAGGTGCTGGCGATCGTCGTATCGGTGCTGGCCGACACGCTGGTGCGCATCGGCAACACCGAGTACGCACGCGGCAACCGTTCGTACGGCCTCACGACCCTGCGCAATCGACACGTCGAATTCCTGCGCGGTGGCCGCGCGCACCTGCGCTTCCGCGGCAAGAGCGGGCTCGAACACGACATCGTGCTCGACGATGCGCGCCTCACGAAACTCATGCGGCGCTGCCAGCAGCTGCCGGGGCAGGCGCTGTTCCAGTACCTCGACGACGACGGCCAGCAGCAGCCGGTCGATTCGGGCATGGTCAACGACTACCTGCGCGAGGCGATGGGGGCGGACTTCACCGCGAAGGACTTCCGTACCTGGGGCGGCACGCTGGTGGCGATCCGGCTGCTGGCCGAACGCGAAGTCCCGCGGCGCGAGGACGGCGAGATCAAGGTCACCGCGGTACCGGCGGTGCGAAACGAGGTCATCAAGGAAGTCGCGCAACTGCTCGGCAACACGCCGGCGGTATGTCGCAAGTCGTACATCGACCCGACGGTGTTCGAGTGCTGGGAAGACGGCCGCCTGCAGCGCGCCGTGGCGGGCGCCCGTGGCGAGCGCCAATGGGAACAGGCCGCGCTGCGCCTGTTGCGGCGCAGCCGGCGGGAAAGCAGGACGTAGGCGGCGATCAGGCCGGCTCGTCTTCCTGCGTCGCGGCGGCGTCGGGGAGCGCGATCGAACTGAGGTCGTGACCCGTCAGCCGGGCGATCAGCTCGATGCCCTTCTGCGTGGGTTCCCAGCGTTCGCCCTCGAACACCGCGAGCCCCTTGCCGGCCAGGCGCTGCATCGTCGCGGTCTCCATCAATGCGTGCTCCCAGCGGAACCGCGTCTTGTTGCGCAACGCCGACAGGGCGAAACGCTCGGTCTGGGTCAGCTCGGTGCCGGTGAGTCGACGGGCCTGGCGCATGGGCGTCCCGGAGGGCGGAGGGCCTTCCAGCTTTCCGCAACCGTCGTTTGCGGGCCCATCAGACGAGTCCGAATTGGGGCGTGCGCGCAGGCGAAGCGGGCAGGGCGTCACGCCACGCACGCCCGCACGACGCTCATCGAACGCTTGAACGCCCGCAAACACCGCGTTCTGCAGGCCTTGTCGTCGCGGGCTTCGCCCCTATACTGGACGGGTCAGCATCAGCTGTCCCCGGGGGTGCACTGGCTTCGACGGGGGTTGCGAAATCGCTTGGCGCATGCCGAGGGGGTAGCTTTCCTCGTAAATCCAGCTGCAAACTTCTAGTTGCCAACGACGACAACTACGCTCTGGCCGCTTAAGGCCTAAGCCCCGAAACTGCTTGTGTCCGTGCTCGCAGCGTAGGGTCATCATCACGGAATCGCCGGGGACGGTTGCCTGTCAGTCCCTGGTCAACCCAAAACAGGCTGGTTCCGGGATGCGCTTTGCATACCGTGCTGTTCCGGAACGAGATCCAACGGTGAGCTAAGCATGTAGTGCCGGGGATGGAGTGCCTTCGGACGGGGGTTCAATTCCCCCCACCTCCACCATACCAGTGCAAAAAAGCCCGCTTCGGCGGGCTTTTTTGTGTCTGCGACCTCGGCACCGTGGCGCGCGCTCAGGTTTCCTCGAGGAGCTGGATCAGCGCGCGTTGCTTCTTGCGCGGCAGCTTGCGCACCAGCCCGACCAGACGGACCTCTTCGGCGTTGTCGTACTTCGTGGGCGTCTCGCGCACGGACTCGGCCAGCTCCATCGTGCCGCGGCCGGTGGACAGCCAGTCGGAATTGACCTTCATCTGCACGGCCATCGCGGTGAGGCGTTCGCTCGCCGGCTTCGAAAGACCTACGGCCCACTTGCGGGCGGATTCGCGGCTGACCTCGAAGTACTCGGCGAGCGCCGCCGTGCGATGGCGGCCCTTCACGATGCCGGCGTAGTCCCAGGCTTGGTGCAGCCGTTTTGAGAATTCCTTGTGCGGTTTCTGCGGCATTTCCGTGCGCTCGAATAGGGGAAATCCGACACCCACACGAGGTGTGTGAGACGTCGCAATTTATTGTTGCGCAGCGTCTGCGAAAAGCACGCATCTTCAGGTTGTTGAATGTGGCAACTGGCGGTGGTATCCATTTGCTCCATGACTATCGAAATGGACGTCGCGGCCAATCCGGTCGAGCGATACGTTGAATGTTTCAACTCCTGTGGCGCCGCCGCGCAGGCGGCCGGCATCAGCACCGAAATGCTGCGCCGAATGCGCAAGCGCGGCTACGTAACCACTAGAAAACGTGCACTTATCATGGCCAGGGCATGCAGCTTCCGCGTGGATGCGATAGAGCTGCTCGCACTGTCCGGCGTGCGACGTTCGCCACGCGGACCACGCACGTGACGATGCGCGTGAGCGCTAACCAATGCGGGCCGGGCCCACCCGGCTGAATGCGAAAAATTCTCGGCCCTGTATGCTTGGGGAATGAGCCCCGAGGCCGTTCGCGAAGACCGCACGCCCGACCTGTCCGAGCTGTCGCCGCGCCGCGGGTACCTGCTCGCGCTCATCGTGCTCGTCGGCTCGCTGCTGCTGGTCTTCACCGCGTGGCGTGCGGCGCGCGAACGCGAGCTGCGTTCGGCCGAGGCGGAGTTCATCAGCAAGACCGCCGAAGTCACGGAGCTGCTGCGCCAGGGCATGACCAAGTACGAATTGGTCGCGCGCGGTGGCGTGTCGATGTTCGCGTCGGTCACCCGCCCGCGGCCGTCGCCGGCGCAGTGGCAGGCGTACGTGGACGGAATGGACCTGCAGCGTCGCTTCCCGGGCATGGTTGGCCTTGGATTCGCCGAATTCGTCCCCGCCACGCGCCTGGCCGACCTGCAGCTGGAATGGCGTGACGCCGGCCACGGCCTGCTCGAGATCTGGCCGCGCGGGCAGCGCCGCGACTACGGGCCCATCCTCTATCTGGAACCGAAGACGCCCGCGAACGTGGGCGCGATCGGCTTCGACATGTACTCCGAGCCCGTGCGCCAGGCGGCGATGGTCCAGGCGATGGAAACCGGCAACGCGACGCTGTCCGGCCCGGTGCACCTCATCCAGGACGGCTCGCTGCGCAGCACCGGCATCCTGCTGTACCTGCCGGTGTATCGCGGCGGCGGGCGCCCGGCGACGCTGGCGAACCGTCGCGCCGACATGCAGGGCTGGGTGTACGTGCCCGTGCGCATGGAAGGTTTCGTGCGCAATGCGCTGGGCGCGCTGCGCAACGACAGCCAGTTCCGCGTGATCGACGTATCTGCCGGCGAGCGCCTGCTCTACGCGACGTACGCGCCAGCCGATCGCCCGCCGCCGGCGTTCCGGCACAGCAGCGCGTTCGAACTGTACGGTCGCCACTGGCGCGTGGACTTCGAATCGCCACCCGTGGCGCAGGCCGCGCCGCGATTGCAGGGCCTGCAGAACCTGCTGGCGCTCGGGCTGTTCTCGTCGCTGCTGCTGTACGCGATCGCGTGGATGCTCGCGCGCACCGAAGCGCAGGCGTACCGCATCGCCGTGCGCATGACCGAGGACTATCGCCGGAGCGAGCTGCGCTTCCGCAGCGCGATGCGGTATTCGGCGATAGGCAAGGCGCTGCTGGACAGCGAGGGCCATATCGTCGAGGCCAATCCGGCGCTGGCGAACATCGTCGGGCTGACGCCCGAGGCGCTGGTGGGCAAGCGCTTCGACACGCTGTTCGAAAGCGACGAGCCGGAGCTGATCGCCTATGGCCACGGCACCACCGACGCGCAGGGCGTGCATCGCGCGACACGACGGCTGCACCGCGAAGGCGGCGACCCGCGCCAGGCCCAGCTGACCTACGCGCCGGTGCCGGGCAACGTCGGCCAGGACATCGTCGGACTGGTGCAGGTGGAGGACGTGACCGAGCGTCTTCGCGCGGAGGCGCGGGTGCACGCACTCAACCGGACGCTGGAAGCGCGCGTCGCGCTGCGCACCCGCGAATTGAGCCAGGCCAACCAGGAGTTGGAGGCCTTCGCATACAGCGTCTCACACGACCTGCGCGCGCCGCTGCGTGCGATCGACGGCTTCAGCCGGATCCTGATCGAGCGGCATTCGGCCGGAATGGACGAGAACGGCCGCGGTTACCTGGTGCGCGTGCGACGTGCGGCGGGCCGCATGGGCGAGCTGATCGACGCGCTGCTCAAGATGTCGCGCGTCAGCCGCAGCGAACTGCGGCTGGAACGGGTCGACCTGAGCCGCCTCGCCGGCGAGGTGATCGAGGAGCTGCGCGTGAGCGACAGCCGGCGCCAGGTCGAGGTGGACATCCAGCCGGAGCTGTTCGTGATCGGCGACGCGCCGCTGCTGCGCAACCTGCTCGGCAATCTGCTGGGCAACGCGTGGAAGTTCACGCGCGATCGGCTCGATGCGCGGATCGAGTTCGGCGCGGTCATGGGCGAGCAGGGGCTGGAGTACTTCGTGCGCGACAACGGCGCAGGCTTCTCGCAAGCCTACGTGGACAAGCTGTTCCGGCCGTTCCAGCGGCTGCACCACAACGACGACTTCGCCGGCCACGGCATCGGCCTGGCGTCGGTGAAGCGCATCGTCGAGCGCCACGGCGGGACGATCCGCGCCGAAGGCGAAGTGGGGAAGGGGGCGACGTTCTGGTTCACGCTGCCTCGGGAGAAGCTGGCGGAGTGACGGTCGACCCGCCTCTTCGAACGGCGATTTCCTGTGTACGAAGTAGCCCAGCCCCCAAGTTGGGGGCGATTCGCGCCGAAGGCGCGAATGGGGGATGGATGTGCACTGTTCGCGGCCCGCGGTTTGCGTAGCAAATCGCGGGGTTTTCGGGCGTAGCACGGAAACAACCAGGCGTTGCCTGGTTCAAGCGTCCTTGTTGTGCCTGCGCATCACGCGCTGCTTCTCGCGCTGCCAGTCGCGCTCCTTGCTCGCCTCGCGCTTGTCGTGCGCCTGCTTGCCCTTGGCGAGCGCGATCTCCGCCTTGACCTTGTTGCCCTTCCAGTAGAGCGCGGTGGGCACCAGGGTGTAGCCGTCGCGCTGCACGCGGCCGATCAGGTTGTCGATTTCGGCACGATGCAGCAGCAGCTTGCGCGAGCGGCGGTCGTCGGCCACGACGTGAGTGGAGGCGGAGATCAACGGCGTGATCTGCGCGCCGATCAGGAAGATCTCGCTGTGCAGGACCACCGCGTAGGCGTCGCCGATGTTGGCGCGGCCGGCGCGGATCGCCTTCAGCTCCCAGCCCTGCAGGGACAGGCCGGCCTCGAACTTCTCCTCGAGGCTGTACTCGTGACGGGCGCGCTTGTTCAGCGCGATGGTGCCGCCGCCAGCGCCCTTTCCCTTATCCTTGCCGGTCTTCTTGTTGGAATTCTTGGACATCGCGCCATTGTCCCCGAAAGCGGGGCCCGCGCGCGACTTCATCGCTTCAGGATAGCCGCCGCATGCAGACCATCCGCCGTTCCGCCCTCGTCGAACACTCCGCCGCGCGCATGTATGCGCTGGTGAACGACGTGGCCGCCTACTCGCGCCGCTTCGGCTGGTGCGAGGGCTCGCAGGTGCTGGAGGAGGGCGTGAACGAGGACGGCACCGGGCGCATGGTCGCGCGGCTGGACATCGGCTTCGGCGCCCTGCGTACGTGGTTCACCACCGAGAACACCACCTGCGCGCCGCACCACATCGACCTGAAACTGGTCGACGGCCCGTTCCAGAGCCTGGGCGGGCGCTGGGAATTCCACGCGCTGGACGAGTCCGCCTGCAAGGTGACGCTGACGCTGAACTTCGAGCCGAAGGTGAAGCTGCTCGGCCCGGCGATGGCGGTAGGATTCCAGAGCCTGGCCGATCGCATGGTCGACGACTTCGTGCGCGTGGCCGACCGGGGCGAAGAGGCGTGAAGGTCGAGGTCGTCCGCGCGTGGCCGCGGCGCTTCGAGTCGGTGTGGGTCGAGTTGCCCGCCGATGCGACGGTCGCGCAGGCGTTGGCGGCCTCCGGCTGGAAGGACGATGCGGACATCGTGGCCTGTGCCGTATTTGGCGTTCGCGCCGATGGCGAGACCGTGTTGCACGAAGGCGATCGCGTCGAACTGCTGCGGCCCCTGATGGCCGATCCGAAGGATGCGAGGCGCCGGCGCGCCGAGTCGACCAAAACAAAACCCCGGCCGTAAGCCGGGGTTTTCGTTTGCGCTGCGGGAGCGATCCTTCGGATCAGCGGCCCTTCTTGCCCTTTTCCTTTGGCAGGTTGCGGCCGAACTGCTTGACCGTCTGGCGCGCCAGCTGCTCGTCCTGCTCGGGGAAGTAGTCGCCTTCCCACTTCACGACGGCATCGTTCTCGAACCACACGGTGAGGTTCTTCTGCTCGGTGGTGCCGCGGCGGTTGGTGCGCTGCGTGGCGGTGTAATCCCAGCGATCGTGATGGAAGGGGTCGTCGATCGACGGCGTGCCGAGAAGCAGGGTGACCTGCTGCTTGCTCATGCCGGTCTGGAGCTGGTCGACGTTGGCCTTTTCCAGCAGGTTGCCCTGGTAGATCGGTTGCTTGTAAAGGATGCCGCAGCCGCTGGTGACCAAGGCAATGGAGAGGACCAGCAGGAGCTTGTGCATGTGCTTCGGCATCGGTGTCTGCGACAGGCGGATAACGCGGCGATGATACACTGCCGGGCGCATCCACCAAGCGCGGAGTCGGGCCGTCCACCTTCGGGGTCGGCCGTGTTCATCCGCCGTTCCGGCGCCACCGGTCGCGCCGCATCGTTGAGGGACCATCATGGAATCGCAAGAACTCCGCAAGGCCGGACTCAAGGTCACCCATCCACGCCTGCGGATCCTGGAGCTGCTCGAGCAGGCCAAGCCGCGGCACATGACTGCCGAGGACATCTACCGCCACCTGCTCGAACACGGGGAGGACATCGGCCTGGCGACGGTGTACCGCGTGCTCACGCAGTTCGAAGCCGCCGGCCTGGTGCTCAAGCACAACTTCGAGGCCGGGCAGTCGGTGTACGAACTCGATCGCGGCCATCACCACGACCACATGGTCGACATCGACAGCGGCAAGATCATCGAGTTCGAAAGCCCGGAGATCGAAGAGCTGCAGCGCAAGGTCGCGGCCAAGCACGGCTACGAGATCGAGGAGCACTCGCTGGTCCTCTACGTGCGCAGGAAAAAGGGCGCGCCGGCGGTCTGACCTGCCGGGTTCCGCGAACGAAAAAGCCCGCCGATGGCGGGCTTTTTCGTGGGCGATGGCGCGGCGTTACACCACGTCGGCCAGCAACCGCTTAGCGGCCGCGCGCGCCTCGCGCGTGAGTTCGACGCCGCCGAGCATGCGCGCCAGTTCCTCCTCGCGCTCCTTCGCCTTGAGCAACTGCACTGCGCTCTGCGTGACGCCTTCACTCTTGGCCTTGCTCACGCGGTAATGCGCATGGCCCTGCGCGGCAACCTGCGGCAGGTGGGTGACGCACAGCACCTGGCGGCTCGCTCCAAGCGCGCGCAGCTTCTGGCCGACGATCTCCGCCACGGCGCCGCCGATGCCGGTATCGACCTCGTCGAAGACCATCGTCGCCACGGTATCGAGCCCCAGCGCCGCGACCTCGATCGCCAGCGAGATACGTGACAGTTCGCCGCCCGACGCCACCTTGCGCAGCGGACGCGCCGGCTGCCCAGGGTTGGCCGCCACCATGAATTCCACGCGCTCGGCGCCCTGCGGATCGGGGCGTTCGGATTCGAGCGGCTCCAGCTCGACGTCGAAGCGTCCGCCGCCCATGCCGAGTTCGCCGATCAGCGCGCTCGTGCTCGACGCCAGGTTCGCCGCCGCCTCGCGACGCCGCGCGCTCAACACCTGCGCGACCTCACGCCATGCGGTGCGGGCCGTTTCGATCTCGCCATCGAGTTTTGCCAAGCGCACGCCCGCGCCACGCAGGGCGTCGAGTTCGGTCGCGATGGCGTCGCGTTGCGAGGCGAGCTGTTCTGGCGTGACGCGGTGCTTGCGCGCCAGCTCGTGCAAGCGGCCAAGGCGGTGTTCGAGCGCGTCGAAGGCCGACGGGTCCAGGTCGAGGTCGCTGCGCACGCGGTCGAGGAGTGCGAGCGCTTCGTCGATCTGGATGGTCGCCGCATCGAGCATGCCGTCAACTTCGGAAAGCCGCGGCTCGTGCTCGGCGACACGCGCAAGATCCGAACGCACGTGCTGGAGCGTGCGCGAAAGCGACGGGCCGTCTTCGCCGCCGAGTTGCGCGAACGCGCCTTCGCAGGCGGCGATCAGCCCGGCGGCGTGCGCGTGACGACGGTGATCGGACAGGAGGCGCGCGATGGCCTCGGGCGCGAGCTCCTCGCGATCGAGCTCCGCGTGCTGATGTTCGAGCCAGTCGATGCGGTCGGAGACGTCGCCCTGCGCGAGCAGCGTTTCGCGCTCGGCAAGCAACGCGCTCCAGCGGGCCGCGGCGGCTTCGACGGCGCGACGTTCGGCATCGGTGCGGCCGAACGCGTCGAGCAGCGCGAGCTGGCTCGGGCGCGAGAGCAGCGCCTGGTGTTCATGCTGGCCGTGGATCTCCACCAGCAACGCGGCCAGCTCGCCGAGCTGCCCCAGCGTCACCGGACGGCCGTTGACCCAGGCGCGCGAGCCGCCATCCGCGCGGATGACGCGACGGATCTGGCAGGCATCGTCCTCGTCGAGTTCGTGCTCGCGCAGCCACGCGGCGGCGAGGGGGACGTCGTCGAGAGTGAATTCGGCCGCCAGTTCGGCGCGGTCGGCGCCGTGGCGCACGACGCCGCTGTCGGCGCGCAGGCCGGAGATCAGGCCCAGTGCGTCGACCAGCAGCGACTTGCCCGCGCCGGTTTCGCCGGAGATGACGGTCAGGCCGGGACCGAAGGCCAGTTCGGCTTCGGTGACGACGGCGAATTGCTTGAGGGACAGGTGGACGAGCATCGGAGCGCGATTGTGCCCTGTGTGGGTTGCGGCTTGATAGCGGTGGGGCGTCTCACGGGTGGAGATCGCGACCGGGGTTCCGCTTCGTGCGCTGGCGCCGCGTGCGGCTCCGGGCAGAGGGCTCCGTGCGTCCCGACTTGCGCCCCGTACCCAGCCGTCATATATCGCCGACATGAGCCGCAAACCCGCCGATCCCAGCCTCGACCCGCGCGCACGCCAGTTGTTGCGCACCCTGATCGGCCGCTACATCCGCAGCGGCGAGCCGATCGGGTCGCAGACGCTGGCGCGCCACGCGGGGCTGGACGTCAGCCCGGCGACGATCCGCAACATCCTCGCCGACCTGGAAGACGCCGGGCTGCTCAGCGCCCCGCATTCCTCGGCCGGGCGCGTGCCGACGCCGCAGGGCTACCGGCTCTTCGTCGACTCGCTGCTGCAGGTGCGGCCGTTGCCGGAAACCGACGTCGCGCGTCTTCGCGGCGAACTGCCGGCGGGGTCGGGCACGCAGGCGCTGCTGGGCAGCGCGTCGGAGCTGCTGTCGGCGATGACCCATTTCGTCGGCGTGGTCAGCGTGCCCAAGCGCGAGCAGTTCGCCTTCCGGCGCATCGACTTCGTGCCGCTGGACGGCTCGCGCGTGCTGGCGATCCTGGTCTTCGCCGACAACGAGGTGCAGAACCGCATCGTGCTCACGCGCCGGCCGTTCGATGCCGGCGAACTGGAGCGCGTGGCGAACTACCTCAACGCACACTTCGCCGGGCGCACGGTGGCCGACATCCGCGCCACGCTGGTGCGAGAACTGCGCAGCGCACAGGACGAGATGCAGCTGCTGCTGGCGCAGTCGGTCGAACTGGCCGAGCAGGCGCTCGCGCCCGGCGGCGGCGACATGGTGCTGGCCGGCCAAACCCGCCTCATGGGCGTGCAGGAACTGGCCGACCTGGATCGCCTGCGCGACCTGTTCGACACCTTCTCGCGCAAGCGGGAGATCCTCCAGCTGCTCGAACGCACCGTGCAGGCGCCGGGCGTGCGCATCTTCATTGGCGAGGAAACCGGCCTGGCCCCGCTGGAAGGCATGTCGCTGGTGACCGCCCCGTACGTGGCCTCCGGCTCGGGGACGGTCCTGGGCGTGCTGGGCGTCATCGGCCCCACGCGCATGGCCTACGACCGCGTGATCCCCGTGGTGCAGGCCGCGGCGGACGCGCTCGGTGCAGCGCTGAACCCGGACTCGTAACGGGTCACGCGTATCCCGTGGAGGAGGCCGCTGGCCGGCATCCGCCGGTGCGTTCGTGTTGGACATTGCCGTCTTGAATCCGGCACGGGCGGGCCCCATTGCTGCCCTGACGCGCCTGTGAGCGCGGCTGCAAGACCTTGAATTCCAGCATGTTTGAGCGCCCATGGCGCAGGGATGGAGCACCGCATGACCGCTAGCACGCCTTCCGGCGAACCCAACCAGACCGCCGAAGCAGCCCCCAACACCGAGACCCCCGACGCGCTCGCCACGCAGCTCGAAGGCCTCCAGGCCGAGCTGACCCAGTTGCGCGAGGAGACGCTGCGCGAGCGCGCCGAGCTGGAAAACCAGCGCAAGCGCATGGCGCGCGACGTCGACATGGCGCGCAAGTTCGCCAACGAACGCCTGCTCGCCGAGCTGCTGCCGGTGATCGACAGCCTCGAAGCCGGCCTGGCCGTGCAGGCCGATACCGCCGCCCACCTGCGCGAAGGCATGGAGCTGACGCTGCGCCAGTTGCTGAAGGTGGTGTCGGAGAACGGCCTGACCATGGTCGACCCGGTCGGCCAGCCGTTCGACCCCGAACGCCACCAGGCCATGAGCATGGTCGATCCCGCCGGCCACGCGCCGGGCGACGTCGTGCAGGTCTACCAGAAGGGCTGGGTGCTGAACGATCGCCTCCTGCGCCCGGCGCTGGTCGTGGTGGCCAGGCACGACTGACGCCTTGAAGCGGGGCCGCGAGCCCCCCAGATAACGCACATCGGCGGCACGTGGCCGCCATCAACCTTCAAGCAGGCGGTCTCGCGCCGCCGCACAGTCAAAAGATCAGAGAGGGAGCAACACCATGGGCAAGATCATCGGTATCGACCTGGGCACGACCAATTCGTGCGTGGCGATCATGGAAGGCGGCAAGCCGCGCGTCATCGAGAACGCGGAAGGCGATCGCACCACCCCGTCCATCGTCGCCTTCACCAAGGACGGCGAAGTCCTCGTCGGCGCCAGCGCCAAGCGCCAGGCCGTCACCAATCCGAAGAACACGTTCTTCGCCGTCAAGCGCCTCATCGGCCGCAAGTTCACCGACGCCGAAGTCCAGAAGGACATCGGCCTGGTCCCGTACAAGATCACCCAGCACGAGAACGGCGACGCCTGGGTCGAGACCTCCGACGGCAAGAAGATGGCCCCGCAGCAGATCTCGGCCGAAGTGCTGGCCAAGATGAAGAAGACCGCCGAGGCCTACCTGGGCGAGACCGTCACCGAAGCCGTCATCACGGTGCCGGCGTACTTCAACGACAGCCAGCGCCAGGCGACCAAGGACGCTGGCAAGATCGCGGGCCTGGACGTCAAGCGCATCATCAACGAGCCGACCGCGGCCGCGCTGGCCTACGGCATGGACAAGAAGGGCGGCGACCGCAAGGTCGCGGTCTACGACCTCGGCGGCGGCACGTTCGACGTGTCGATCATCGAGATCGCTTCGGTCGACGGCGAAATGCAGGTGGAAGTGCTGTCCACCAACGGCGACACGTTCCTGGGCGGCGAAGACTTCGACAAGCGCGTCATCGATTACCTCGTCGAGGAATTCCAGAAGGACCAGGGCATCGACCTGCGCAAGGATCCGCTGGCCCTGCAGCGCCTGAAGGATGCTGCCGAGCGCGCCAAGATCGAACTGTCCAGCGCGCAGCAGACCGAAGTGAACCTGCCGTACGTGACGGCCGATGCCTCGGGCCCGAAGCACCTGAACATCAAGCTGACCCGCGCCAAGCTCGAAGCGCTGGTCGACGACCTGGTCAAGCGCACGATTGAACCGTGCCGCATCGCGCTGAACGACGCCGGCCTGCGCGCCAGCGAGATCAGCGAGGTGATCCTGGTCGGTGGCCAGACCCGCATGCCGAAGGTGCAGTCGGCCGTGGCCGAATTCTTCGGCAAGGAGCCGCGCAAGGACGTCAACCCGGACGAAGCCGTGGCGCTGGGCGCCGCGATCCAGGGCGGCGTGCTGGCCGGCGACGTCAAGGACGTCCTGCTGCTCGACGTGACCCCGCTGTCGCTGGGCATCGAAACCCTGGGCGGCGTGTTCACCAAGATCATCGAGAAGAACACGACCATCCCGACCAAGGCCTCGCAGGTGTTCTCCACCGCCGAGGACAACCAGTCGGCCGTGACCGTGCACGTGCTGCAGGGTGAGCGCGAGCAGGCCCGCTACAACAAGTCGCTGGCCCGCTTCGACCTGACCGGCATCGAGCCGGCGCCGCGCGGCATGCCGCAGGTGGAGGTGTCCTTCGACATCGACGCCAACGGCATCCTGCACGTGTCGGCCAAGGACAAGAAGACCAACAAGGAACAGAAGGTCGAGATCAAGGCCGGTTCGGGCCTGTCCGAGGAAGAGATCGCGAAGATGGTCTCCGACGCGGAAGCCCATCGCGAGGAAGACCAGAAGTTCCACGAGCTGGTGCAGGCCCGCAACCACGCCGACGCGCTGATCCACACCGCGCGCAGCGCCATCAAGGACAACGGCGACAAGGTGGCCGGCGACGTCATCGGTCGCACCGAGGGCGCGATCGCCGAACTCGAAACCGCGATGCGCGGCGACGACAAGGGCCAGATCGAGGCCAAGTCCAAGGCGCTGGAAGAGGCCGCGCAATCGCTGTTCGCGGCGGCGTCGGCCGCTGGCCAGCCGGGCGGTCCGGACGCCGGTGCCGGCCCGTCGGGCGGCGCCAAGTCCGACGACGTGGTCGACGCCGAGTTCACCGAAGTCAAGGACGACAAGAAGTAAAGCCGGGATTCGGGAATGGGGATTCGGGATTCGGAAAAGCAGTTTCCGTGCCCGGATCCCTTTCCTGTGTCTGAGCCGCCGTTGTTTTCACGAATCCCGAATCACGAATCCCGAATCGCTCCATGAGCAAACGCGACTACTACGAAGTGCTGGGCGTGGCCCGCGACGCCAGCGACGAAGACCTGAAGAAGGCCTATCGCCGCTGCGCGATGAAGTTCCATCCGGACCGCAACCCCGGCGACGCCGCCGCGGAAGCTTCGTTCAAGGAGTGCAAGGAAGCCTACGAAGTCCTGTCCGACGGCAACCGCCGTCGCGCCTACGACCAGCACGGACATGCCGCGTTCGAGCACGGCATGGGCGGTGGCGGCGGTCAGGGCTACGCCGATATGGGCGACATCTTTGGCGACATCTTCGGCAACATCTTCGGTGGCGGCGCCCAGCGCGGCCCGCGTCGCGGCGCCGACATCGGCTACGTGATGGAGCTGTCGCTCGAGGAAGCCGTCTTCGGTGCCGAGAAGACCATCGAGATCCCGACGCTCGACGAATGCGAGACCTGCGATGGCTCGGGTTCGGCCGACGGCAAGACCGAAACCTGCCAGACCTGCCATGGCCGCGGCCAGGTGCGTTTCCAGCGCGGCATCTTCTCGATGCAGCAGGCCTGCCCGCATTGCGGCGGTCGCGGCAAGACGATTCCCAACCCGTGCGCCGACTGCAATGGCCAGGGTCGTGTCGAACGCACCAAGACGCTGCAGGTGAAGATCCCCGCGGGCGTCGACAACGGCGATCGCATCCGCCTGGCGGGCGAGGGCGAAGCCGGCCCGGCCGGTTCGCCGCCGGGCGACCTGTACGTCGACGTGCGCGTACGCGAGCACGAGATCTTCCAGCGCGACGGCGACGACCTGCATTGCGAAGTGCCGGTGCGCATCGGCCAGGCGGCGCTCGGCGACACGATCCGCGTGCCGACGCTGGAAGGCGAAGTCGAACTGCGCATTCCCGCCGAAACGCAGACAGGAAAGCTGTTCCGCCTGCGCGACCGCGGCGTGAAGTCGGTCCGCAGCCGCAAGCCCGGCGACCTGTATTGCCGCGCCGTCGTGGAAACGCCGGTCAACCTCACCGCCGAGCAGCGCGAGCTGCTGGAGAAGTTCGAAGCGACCTTCGCCGGCGATGGCGCACGTCGTCATTCACCGCGTGCGTCGACCTTCCTCGATGGCGTGAAGGGCTTCTGGGATCGGATGACGTCCTGACGCTCGCACGGATCGAAACACCTGAAAGCCGCGGCATCGTCCGCGGCTTTCTTGTGTCTGGAAGTGCCTGTCGATCCGGATGACACAACGAATGTCACGCATGATGCCCGGACGCTTGTCGCCACGCAGACCCGCCTTCAGACTGCCCGCATGAGCGATCACACTTCTCCGCAGACCCGAATCCTCGTCCACGGCGCATCCGGCCGCATGGGGCAGGCGCTGCTGCGTCTGGCGTCCGAACGCGACGACGTAGTGGTTGTCGCCGCCGTGCAGCGTTCGCAGCCAGCGCAGCGCGTGGTGGACGGCGTGGCGCATTTCGCCGCGTCCGAACTGCATGGCGCGCCGGCGTTCGACGTCGCCATCGATTTCAGCCTGCCGCACGGTTTCGATCCCGTCCTCGCGCTGTGCGAGGAGCGCGGTGCGGCGCTGGTATCGGGCACCACGGGCCTGGAAGCGCCGCAGCTGTCCGCGCTGGAATCCGCATCGCAGCGCATCCCGCTGCTGTGGGCGGCGAATTTCAGCCTGGGCGTGGCGATCCTGAGCGAACTGGTCGAACGCGCCGCCCAGGCGCTGCCGGGCTGGGATTGCGACATCGTCGAATCGCACCACGTGCACAAGAAGGACGCGCCTTCGGGCACCGCGCTGGCGCTGGGCGCGAGTGCGGAGCTGGGCGGCGCTACGCCGCGCTACGCCTCTCTCCGGGCCGGGGACATCGTCGGCGAGCACCTGGTGCAGTTCACCGCGCCGGGCGAGCGGATCGAAACTGGTCCATCGCGCCACCAACCGCGACATCTTTGCCCGCGGCGCGCTCCACGCGGCCGCGAAGCTCGCCGGACGCGCGCCGGGCCGCTACCGGCTTCGCGATCTGCTTGCCTGAACGCGGCAGGCGGAATCGGGCCGATTGCCCGATTCGATGCACATGACGCTGGCGTTACCCGGCCCGGGCCGCTAGAATTCCGGCTCGCCTGAACCCCTTCCGTCGGACCGGTCCCGCACCGCGTCCGCGCTTTGCTGCAGCCCGGATTTATTGGCGACTGCGCGACGGGAAGGGTCAGCACCCCCCGGCAGCCAAGGCGATCCCCGTGACCCAACCCGCAATCCTCGCACTCGAAGACGGCACCCTCTTCGAGGGCGTTTCCGTAGGCGCGCCCGGCCTTTCCGTCGGCGAAGTCGTCTTCAACACGGCCATCACCGGCTACCAGGAAATCGTCACCGACCCGTCGTATGCGCGTCAGCTGGTGACCCTGACGTACCCGCACATCGGCAACACCGGCTGCACCGACCAGGATGACGAAGCCGCTCGCTGCTTCGCCTCGGGCCTGATCGTGCGCAACGTGCCGCGCCGTCCCAGCAACTGGCGCAGCCAGGTCTCGCTGCCGGAATGGCTCAACGCCCGAGGCATCGTCGCTATCTCCGACATCGACACCCGCAAGCTCACGCGCATCCTGCGCGAGAAGGGCGCGCAGAACGGCGCACTGATGGCGGGCGAGATCGATGTCGACAAGGCCTTCGAGGCCGCGCGCAAGTTCCCGGGCCTGAAGGGCATGGACCTGGCGAAGGAAGTCAGCGTGCGCGAGTCGTACGAATGGACCGACGGCCAGCTCGACCTGGACAACAACGCGTTCGTTCGCGCCGAGCCGAAGTTCCACGTCGTCGCGTACGACTACGGCGTCAAGTTCAACATCCTGCGCATGCTCGCCGAGCGCGGCTGCAAGCTCACGGTGGTTCCGGCACAGACGCCGGCATCGGACGTGTTCGCGCTCAAGCCCGACGGCGTGTTCCTGTCCAACGGTCCGGGCGATCCGGCGCCGTGCGACTACGCGATCGCGGCGATCAAGGAGTTCATCTCCGCGAAGATCCCGACTTTCGGCATCTGCCTGGGCCACCAGTTGCTGGCGCTCGCCGCCGGCGCGCAGACGGTGAAGATGGGGCACGGCCACCACGGCGCGAACCATCCGGTGCAGGACCTCGACACGGGCCGGGTGATGATCACCTCGCAGAACCACGGCTTCGCGGTCGACGAAGCGACGCTGCCGGCCAACGTGCGCGTGATCCACCGCTCGCTCTTCGACGGCACCAACCAGGGCATCGAGCTCACCGATGCACCGGCGTTCTCCTTCCAGGGACACCCGGAAGCGAGCCCCGGTCCGCACGACGTGGCGCCGCTGTTCGACCGGTTCGTGACCATGATGCAGCAGGCCAAGTGAGCCACGCGGCCACCAAGCCCGCCCGCAAGCGCCAGTGGCGCAGGTTGTTCGTTGTTGCGGTCGTGCTGGGCGCCTACCCGGCGTTCGTGATGGTGGCCACGTACTCGCAGTTCTTCGCCGCCGGATTGCCCGGCGGTCGCAACGGCCCGGCCGATGCGTACCGCCACTCGCTCGCCAGCGCCATCGTCGCCTACACCTCGTCGCCGCGCTGCGTCGACCTGGTCACGGCAGTGATGGAACACGGCGGGCAGGGCAACGCGGCGCGTGCGATGGATGCGCACAACAACCGGCTCGGCGCGCGCATCGGCGCGGCCGCCGACAGCTGGACCGCCATGCAGCAGGCCGTGCTTGCTGCCGTGAACGAAGGCGCGATCGACGCCCGATCGCCCGACCAGATCACCTGGCTCGCGCCCGACGCGTGGCAGGAACGACTTTACTGAGGACCCCCATGCCCAAGCGCACCGACATCAAAACCGTCCTGATCATCGGCGCCGGCCCGATCGTGATCGGCCAGGCCTGCGAGTTCGACTACTCCGGCGCGCAGGCGTGCAAGGCGCTGCGCGACGAGGGCTACCGCGTGGTGCTGGTCAACAGCAACCCGGCCACGATCATGACCGACCCGAACATGGCCGACGCCGTGTACATCGAGCCGATCAACTGGCAGACGGTCGAGAAGATCATCGCGAAGGAAAAGCCCGACGCGCTGCTGCCGACGATGGGCGGCCAGACCGCGCTCAACTGCGCGCTGGACCTCGCCGACAACGGCGTGCTGGAGAAGTACAACGTCGAGCTGATCGGCGCCTCGCGCGAAGCCATCCGCATGGCCGAGGACCGCGAGCTGTTCCGCGTCGCGATGGCCGAGATCGGACTGGAATGCCCGAAGGCCGAAGTCGCCCGCAACTTCGAGCAGGCGATCGAGATCCAGGCGAAGGTCGGCTACCCGACCATCATCCGCCCCTCGTTCACGCTCGGCGGCACCGGCGGCGGCATCGCGTACAACAAGGAAGAGTTCGAGGAGATCGCCAAGCGCGGCCTGGAACTCTCGCCCGTGCACGAAATCCTCGTCGAGGAATCGGTGCTGGGCTGGAAGGAATTCGAGATGGAAGTGGTCCGCGACAAGGCGGACAACTGCATCATCGTCTGCTCCATCGAGAACTTCGACGCAATGGGCGTGCACACCGGCGACTCGATCACCGTAGCGCCGGCGCAGACGCTCACCGACAAGGAATACCAGCGCCTGCGCGATGCCTCCATCGCCGTGCTGCGCAAGATCGGCGTGGACACCGGCGGCTCGAACGTGCAGTTCGGCATCAACGCCAAGAACGGCCGCGTCGTCGTCATCGAAATGAATCCGCGCGTGTCGCGTTCCTCGGCGCTCGCGTCCAAGGCGACGGGCTTCCCGATCGCCAAGGTCGCCGCGAAGCTCGCCGTTGGCTACACGCTGGACGAACTGAAGAACGAGATCACCGGCGGCCTCACGCCGGCGTCGTTCGAGCCGAGCATCGACTACGTCGTCACCAAGATCCCGCGCTTCGCGTTCGAGAAGTTCCCGCAGGCCGACGCGCGCCTGACCACGCAGATGAAGTCCGTCGGCGAAGTGATGGCGATGGGCCGCACGTTCCAGGAATCGCTGCAGAAGGCGCTGCGCGGGCTGGAAACGGGCAAGGTCGGCCTCGACCCCACAGGACTCGATCTGGGCAGCGAAGACGATCTGACGAAGCTGCGTCGCGAACTCAAGGAGCCGGGTCCGGAGCGCATGTTCCACATCGGCGACGCGTTCCGCGCCGGCATGAGCGTGGAAGACGTGCACGCGCTGTCGTTCGTCGACCCGTGGTTCCTCGACCAGATCGAGGAACTCATCGCCGCCGAGCAGGACGTCGCGGCGGCCGGGCTGTCGTCGCTCGACAAGACGCGCATGCGCGAACTCAAGCGCATGGGCTTCTCGGATGCGCGCATCGCGCAGCTGACCGGCACCGACGAAACCGCCGTGCGCACGCTGCGCCGCGCGTTCGGCGTGCGTCCGGTGTACAAGCGCGTGGACTCGTGCGCGGCGGAGTTCGCCACCACCACCGCGTACATGTACTCGACCTATGAAGACGAGTGCGAGGCCGAGCCGACCGACCGCAACAAGATCATCGTGCTCGGCGGCGGCCCGAACCGCATCGGCCAGGGCATCGAGTTCGACTACTGCTGCGTGCACGCGGCGCTGGCGCTGCGCGAGGACGGGTTCGAGACCATCATGGTCAACTGCAACCCGGAAACCGTCTCGACCGACTACGACACCTCCGACCGCCTGTACTTCGAGCCGCTGACGCTGGAAGACGTGCTGGAAATCTGCGATCTGGAGAAGCCCAAGGGCGTGATCGTGCAGTACGGCGGCCAGACGCCGCTGAAGCTGGCGCGCGCGCTGGAAGCCAACGGCGTGCCGATCATCGGCACCTCGCCGGACAGCATCGACCTGGCCGAAGACCGGGAGCGCTTCCAGAAGCTGGTGCAGGACCTCGGCCTGGCGCAGCCGCTGAACCGCACCGCGCGCAATCCGGAGGAAGCCATCGTGCTCGCCTCGCAGATCGGCTACCCGCTGGTCGTGCGCCCGAGCTACGTGCTGGGCGGCCGCGCGATGGAAATCGTCCACGCCGACGCCGACCTGCATCGCTACATGCGCGATGCGGTGAAGGTATCGAACGACTCGCCGGTGCTGCTGGACCGCTTCCTCGACAACGCGGTGGAAGTCGACGTCGACGTCATCGCAGACAAGGACGGCAACGTGCTCGTGGGCGGCGTGATGGAGCACATCGAGGAAGCCGGCGTGCACTCGGGCGACTCGTCGTGCTCGCTGCCGCCGTACTCGCTGAGCGCGGCCGTGCAGGACAAGCTGCGCGAGCAGGTCGTCGCGCTGGCCAAGTCGCTGAAGGTCGTGGGCCTGATGAACACGCAGTTCGCGATCACCTTCGACGACGAAGGCCGCGAGACCATCTACCTGATCGAAGTGAACCCGCGGGCCTCGCGCACCGTGCCGTTCGTGTCGAAGGCCACCGGCATGGCGCTGGCGAAGATCGCCGCGCGCTGCATGGTCGGCAAGACGCTGGCCGAGCAGGGCGCCGTGAAGGAAATCGTGCCGGAGTACTACTCGGTCAAGGAAGCGATCTTCCCGTTCGCCAAGTTCCAGGGCGTGGATCCGATCCTTGGGCCGGAAATGCGCTCGACGGGCGAAGTGATGGGCGTCGGCCGCAACTTTGGCGCCGCAATGGCGCGCGCGCAGGAAGCCGGTGGCATCAAGGCGCTGCCGGAAGGCGGGAAGGTGTTTGTGTCGGTGCGCGATCCGGACAAGAAGCGCGTGCTGCCGGTCGCGCAGGACCTGGTCAAGCGCGGCTACACGCTGGTGGCCACCGAAGGCACGCACAGGTTCTTCACCGAGAACGGCCTGGCCTGCGAGCGCATCAACAAGGTGACCGAAGGCCGTCCGCACATCGTCGACCTCATCAAGAACGGCGAGATCGCCTACATCGTGAACACCACCGAGGGTCGCCAGGCGATCAACGATTCGTTCTCGATCCGCCGCGAGGCGCTGCAGCATCGCGTCACGTACTCGACCACCGTGTCGGGCGCGCGTGCACTTGTGAACTCGCTGGAATACCGCGGCACCGGCCCGGTCTGGTCGCTGCAGGAACTGCACGCGGAAGTGCAGGGCGCCTGAGCCCTGCATCGGCCGCCCGGGTCGCGAATCGCGCCCGGGTCGCCGGCGGGGCCGCCGGGCGGGTTCACCCCGGCGCCCATCTGATACAGAATCCGCATATCGCCACCGCCGGGCTCCCGCGCCCGGCGCACAGGAAGAACAAGCAATGCGAGCACCCATTACCCTTCAGGGCGCGCAGCGTCTGCGCGCCGAGCTGGAAGAATTGAAGTCGGTCAAGCGCCCGGCGGTGATCAACGCGATCGCCGAAGCGCGCGCGCACGGCGACCTCAAGGAAAACGCCGAGTACCACGCCGCCCGCGAGCAGCAGGGCTTCATCGAAGGCCGCATCAAGCAGCTTGAATCCGAGCTGTCGCATGCGCAGGTCATCGACGTGGCCTCGCTCAATGCCGGCTCGCGCGTCGTCTTCGGCGCCACGGTCGAGCTGGCCGACACCGAGACCGACGAAGAGCGTCGCTACCAGATCGTCGGCGACCTGGAAGCGGACATCAAACTCGGCCTGATCGCCATTTCGTCGCCGGTCGCGCGTGCGCTCATCGGCAAGCACGAAGGCGACACGATCACCATCGACGCGCCTGGTGGCACGCGCGAATACGAGATCGTCGGCGTCAGCTACGCCAGCTGATTCCCTTTCGATGATCACCTTGCTGCTGCCGCCGCGCGAACGCTTCGGCGGCCAGCGCCTGTCTGCCGATACCGGTCGGGCGCTCGCGCGCGGCGATCGCAGCGAACGGAGCGGCGATCAGCTGTCGAACGTGCTCGATGTGCTGCCGCGTGGCTGGCCCGTCGCCGCGGCGGCGCGCCAGCGCGATGCCGGCGATGCGGCGAACGCCGCCTGGCTTCGTGCCGACCCGGCCTACGTTCGTCCCGACATCAACGGCGCGCGCCTGCTGTCCTATGGCGAAGCGCTCGGCCTGACCGCGCAGGACGCCGCGGCGCTGCTCAAGCCGCTCAAGCCGCTGTTTGGCGATGCGGGGTTTCCGATCGACGCGCCGGTGCCGACGCGCTGGTATCTGCAACTGCCCATCGGCGCGAAGCTGCCTGACTTCACTTCGCCGGAGCAGGCCCTTGGCGCCGACCTCGTCGACGAACTGCCGCAGGGGCCGGAAGGCCGCCGCTGGCGTGCGCTGCTGAGCGAGGCGCAGGTCGTCCTGCACAATCACCCGCTCAATGCGCAGCGCGCCGCTGCCGGGCTCGCCCCGGTCAATTCGCTATGGTTCTGGGGCGCGGGTGCGCTGCCGGACCACGTGCGCTCGGACTACACGCACATCATGAGCGACGACGAGAGCGTGAGTGCGCTTGCTGCGTTGGCCGGCGTCGAGGTCGCGTCCAAGGCAGCGTCATGGAGCGGACGCGTTGAAGACGGCAATACGTTGATCGACCTGCGCGATGCGCGCGATCTCGCGGTGCTCGAACGCAGCTGGTTCGCGCCGCTCCTGAGCGCGCTGGTGCGTGGCGAACTGAAGCAGCTGCGTTTCGATTTCGACGATGGCGCGCGTTACGAGATCGCGCGCTCGCAGCGCTGGCGTTTCTGGCGCCGCCCGCTGATGTCATTCGTCGGCGCGACCGCCGTCAACGGGGCCGCATGAAGCCGGTCGCACGACTACGTCGTCGCGATTGCGTCGACCCCGGCCTCTGGCCCGACTCGATGCCATTGCTGCTGCGTCGCCTGTACGCGTCGCGCGGCGCGACGACGCCCGAACTCGCGCAGCCGCGCCTCGCGCAGCTGCATCCGCCGGAATTGCTTGGCGGCCTCGACGCGGCGACGGCGCTACTCGCCACGGCGATCGCCGAAGACCGCCACATCGTCGTCGTCGGAGATTTCGACTGCGATGGCGCCACCGCCTGCGCCGTCGGCGTGCGCGGGCTGCGCATGCTCGGCGCCAAGCGCGTGTCGCACGCCGTGCCTAACCGTATCGTGCACGGTTACGGCCTCTCGCCGGCGCTGGTGGACGAACTCGCCGCGTTGCAGCCCGACCTGCTGGTCACGGTCGATCACGGCATCGCCTGCCATGCCGGCATCACGGCGGCGAAGGCGCGCGGTTGGCAGGTGCTGGTTACCGACCACCACCTGCCGGGCGAACACCTGCCGCCGGCTGACGCCATCGTCGATCCGAACCTGCGTGGCGACGCCTTTCCGAGCAAGTGCCTCGCCGGCGTCGGTGTGATGTTCTACGTGCTGCTGGCGTTGCGCCGGCATCTGCGCGAGCGCGGCGCTTTCGCCGGGAAGGAACCCGACCTGCAGGTGCTGCTGGATCTGGTGGCGGTCGGCACGGTGGCCGACGTCGTGCCGCTCGATGCGAATAATCGCGCGCTCGTGGCCGCGGGCCTGCGGCGCTTGCGAGCCGGGCAGGGCAGTGCCCGGCCTGCGTGCGCTGATCGAGGTGTCGCAGCGCGATCCCGCCCGCCTTACGGCGACCGACATCGGCTACGCCGTCGGGCCGCGCCTCAATGCGGCGGGGCGCCTGGAAGACATGTCGCTGGGCATTGAATGCCTGCTCACCGACGACCTTGCACGCGCGCGTGACATCGCCGCGACGCTCAACGAGATCAACAGCGAACGCCGCGCCGTGCAGCAGCAGATGACGGACGACGCCGAACGCGCGCTCGCCCGCGTCGCGCTGGGCGACAGCGCACCGCCGGCGGCGATCTGCCTGTTCGACGCCGAATGGCATCCGGGCGTCGTCGGTCTCGTGGCGTCGAAGATGAAGGAGCGGCTGCATCGACCGGTCATCGCGTTCGCACCGGCCGAGCCCGGTAGCGAATCGTTGCGTGGTTCGGCTCGTTCGATCCCGGGTTTCCATATCCGCGACGCGCTCGCCGATGTGCACGCGCGGCATCCGCACCTGATCGAGCGCTTCGGCGGCCACGCGATGGCGGCGGGACTGTCGCTGCGCATGGAGGCCTTCGCCGCATTCGCCGAGGCGTTTCGCGATTCCGCCGCCACGTTGCTGACGCCTGAGCTGCTGCAGGCGGAACTGCTGAGCGACGGCGAGCTGTCCGCCGACGAGTTCTGCCGCGCCAGCGCCGAAGCGCTGCGCGACGGCGGGCCGTGGGGGCAGGGCTTCGCCGAACCGCAGTTCGATGGCGAGTTCGACGTGCTGGGCTGGCGCGTGGTCGGCGAGCGGCACCTAAAGCTCGAACTTGGCCTGGCCGGGCGTCGGCTCAACGCGATCGAGTTCGGCGGTTGGGGTGGCCTCGCTCCACCGCCGCGCGTGCGTATTGCCTACCGCCTGGAAACCGACGATTACCGCGGTGGCGAAGCCGTGCAGCTGGTCGTCGTGCATCGCGAAGCCGTGGCCTGACGGTTCGCGATACGCCGGCGGTTCAATCGACGCCGGCCTTGCTCTTCGTCACGAACTCGCCGAGTTCGGACAACGTGCCATTCACGCGTTGCAGCAAGCGCGTGATCTCGTCCGGCGATACCAACGTTCCGGTTTCCGCGGTGCGCGTGGCGATGCGCAGGTCCGCCGCCAGGTTGCGGTAGCCGAACGTTCCAAGCGCGCCGGTGATCCGGTGCAGGGCACGGCCCATCCGCTCGGCGTCGCGTTCCTCGTTCGAACGTCGCAGGTCGTCCAGGTCGCCGGGCAGGTTTGCGAGCAGATCCTCTGCGACGAGGCACACCGTTTCGCGCGAGCCGAAGCTGCGGGTCAGCATCGCGAGGTCGAGCGGTTCGAGAGACGGCTCCAACGGCGGAGCGGGGCTGGACGGTGCGGCGCTCGTGTCGAATACGATCGCATCAGGATCGGTGACGTCCGCCTCATCGTCGAGGTCCGCAGCGGGCTGGCGCGGAAGCCAGCGCTCGAGTTCGCGCATCATCTCGTCGAGTCCGATGGGCTTGCGCAGGTGGCCGTCCATGCCGACCTCACGGCAGCGCGCTTCGTCTTCCGACAGTACGCCCGCGCTCAGCGCGATGATCGGCAGGCGTGCCCGTCCTTCGGCGGCCTCGGCGGTTCGGATCGCCCGCGCCAGCGCGAAACCGTCCATTCCCGGCATCTGCAGGTCGGTGATGAGCAGATCGAAGTGCTCGGTCGCCAGCGCCGCGAGCGCCTGTTCGCCGCTCGACACCACGCGGCAGCGAAAGCCGAGTTCGCGCAGTTGCCGCTGCACGAGCAGGCGATTGGTCGAATGATCCTCGGCTACGAGAATGTGTCCGGCATGGGCGGCCATCGTCGTGCTTCGGGATGCTTCAACGCGTGCGCCGTCGCCCAGCGCCAGCGCGCACGCGCGTTGCACGTGCGTGGGAAGCAGCGGCTCGACGACGATGGCCGTTCGTGGCGCGTCGGGGCTGTCATCCACCAACGGGATGTAGCGCGCGGGCGAGGTCGAGTCGGGCGGAGCGTCGGAGAGGATCAGGTCCCCCTTCGACGGGTCGGTCACTACACACGCGCCGAACGCTTGCAGGGTCGAGGTGAGTGCGTCAGCAACATTGGCGTTATCGCTGCGCACGAGCATGTTGCGTCCGGCGAGCACGCGATCGGACGCGCTATGTCTTGCGACCTCGACCTCCAGTGTGAGCGAAATGCGGGTGCCGACGCCCGGCGTGCTTTCCAGTTCGAGTGCGGCCTGCATGCGTTCGGCAAGGCGCCGGGAGATCGCCAGCCCCAGTCCGCTGCCGCCATACGTGCGTGTGGTGCTCGCGTCGGCCTGCTTGAACGGCTGGAACAGCTTGCCCTGTTCGGACTGCGGAATGCCGATGCCGGAGTCGGTAACGCTCAGACACAAGGTCTGCTCATCGTCGCCGTTGCCAAGCACTACCAGCGACACGGCCACATAGCCGCTGCTGGTGAACTTGATCGCGTTGCTGAGCAGGTTGAGCAGGATCTGCCGGAGCCGCGTGGGATCGGCCACCACCAGGCCAGCCAGCGTCGGATCGATATGGCAGAGGCAGCGCAGTTGCTTGCGACGGCTGAGGTCCAGCACCAGCTCGATCGAGTTCGACACGAGCACGCGCAGGTCGGTCTCGACCGGTTCCAGTTCGATCGCTCCCGCCTCGATGCGCGACATGTCGAGCACGTCGTCGAGGATCGTACGCAGCGCCTGCGCGTAATCCTCCACCAGGCCGATGAGCTAGCGCTGGTCGTCGTTGACCTCGCTGCGGGACAGGATCTCGATGATGCTGTTGATGCCGGCCATTGGTGTGCGGATCTCGTGGCTCATCGCGGCGAGGAAGTTGGCGCGTGCGAGCGCGGCGCTTTCGGCCGACCGCTTCGCCGCCTCCAGCGCGTCCGCCTGCCGGTGCGACGCGGTGACGTCGACCCAGTAGCCGCTCCAGTGCACCAGTCCGTCGTCGAGCCGCCGCGCGACGGTGCTCATGCGGATCCAGCGATCCGGCGCGGGCGTTACGGTGCGGAAATCCAGCTCGATCGCGCCGAGGCTTGCGAAGGATGCCTCGAGTGCGTCCAGCAGCCGCGCGCGGTCGTCTTCGTGCACGAGCGATGCGAACGCCTCGCGCGGATGTTCGGAGAGTTCGGCGTGATCCTTCCCGAACAGCGCGAGCGTGTTGCCCGCGATGAAGGGCATGCGGAAAACGCCCGCGGCATCGCGCGTGAGCTTGAAGATCACGCCGGGCAGGTTGCGCGTGAGATCGCGCATCAGGCTGTCGGTCTTCTCGCGTCGGCGGATTTCCGTGCGCGTGCGCAGCCAGGCGAAGGCGAGCACCGCGAGCAGCAGCGCCGCCAGGGCCGAGCCGATGGCTACGGTCCGCCATTTCACGCCGCTGGAGACCTGCACTTCCAGCCATCCCGAGCGTATGCGCTGCTGCTCCTCGGCACTCAACGCCGCGAGCATCCGGTTGATCAGCGGAACGAGCGGCTGGTACTCGCCACGGACGGCGAAGACGAGATCCTCATCGAAACCCGCCGGCGCGGCCAGGCGCAGCGTGGGGTATTCGCCACGTCGTAGCGGCCGATCCGCCGAGATCATGTCGCCGACGTACGCATCCGCTTCGCCGCGCTCGACCGCCTTCAACCCGGCTGGAATGCTGGCGACCGGAACGACGATCGCGTTGGGCGCTTCGCCGATCACGCGCTTGGTGCGCGCAGGACCCAACACGGCGATGCGCTTTCCGTCCAGATCATCCAGCGCGCTGATCGGCCGGGCATTGGTGCGCATGACGATCACGAGGCTAACGCGGGTAAAGGCGGACGTTAGGGCCCAGTCAGGGCCGTGTGGCGCTCCCGCCGGCAGCGGCACGAGATCCACTTCGCCACTGCGCATGCGCTGGCGCAGGGCTTCGGTCGTGCCCGGGAACTCCCTTCCCACGCCAAGGCCGAGCCTGTCGTGCATCATCTGGACGTACTCACCGGCGATGCCGCTCATGCGCCCGTCATCGCCTCGGAAACTGATGGGCTCCCAATCGCTCGAATAGCCGATACGCGGCGGCCGCAGCTGGTCGAGCCACAGCTCCTCATCATGCGTCAGCGGAACGCGACCGGCGCGCAGGATCGGCAACGACGAGGCGCCGAGCCACTTGCGTTCGTATGCGAGCCGCCGTTGCGGCGTGATGCGGGCGAGCGCCTTGTCGATCATGCTCGCGAGGGGTTTTCGATCGTCGGGTACGGCGAAATGGAGGGTGTCGGCAGGCAGGTCGATCGGGCCGAGCACCGCGAGCGACGGCCACGCGTCGGTCGCGAGCGCGGCATGTGCGACGTAGGGGTTGCCTATGAAAACGTCGGCCTTGCCATGCAGGATGGCCTCGAAACCTTCCTGCGCGTTGACGACAGCGGTGATGCCCGCGCCGGGAAACCGGGCTCGCGCCGCGCGTTCGACCGAGGCGCCGCGTTCGACTGCGATGCGCGCCGACGCGAGCCGGTCGGGAGACAGCAGATCGCCGCGTGTCGCCGGCCCTACGGCGACCGGTGTCGCTTCTATGTAGGAGGCCGTGAACACCAGGCACGGCGTTCGCTCGGGTACGAGCGAGACGTTCATCAGCACGTCGACTTCGCGCCGACAGCCGCCTTCAAAGGCGTCCTCCCATGACGGATACGCACGCACTGCGATCCTCACACCCAGCTGTCGTGCGACGTCGTCGAGATATGTGGGCGCGAGGCCGGTCAGTGTTTCGTTTTCGTATCGCTCGAACGGTGGCCAGCCGCCGGTGTACATCGCGACCGTGATCGTCGGATGCGTGCGCAGCCACTCGCGTTCTTCATCGGTGAGTTCGATAGGCGCTGCATGCGCGAGATTTGCGATAAGCACAAGCAGCAGGCATGCGACACGACGGAACATCGCCAGCAGTGCATGCATGCGGGCACGGGGATATCCTATCCCCCCGGAAATTCCTGTCCCGGCGGGCGATCCCCCATGAACCTGCGAGTGTTCCTTGCCGACGATCATCCTGTCGTACTTCGCGGTGCGCGGGCGATCCTGGAAGCGAGCGGGATCGCTGTGGTGGGAGAAGCGCGTACCAGCGACGATCTGCTGGCGGCGTTGGAGAACGAAACCTGCGATGTCGTGGTGACCGACTTCGCGATGCCCAACAGCACGTCGCCCGATGGCGCTGAAATGATCAGGCAGTTGCGCGAACGCCATCCGCTGCTGCCGATCGTCGTGATGACGATGATCGGGAATGTCGGGATCCTAGACTCGCTGCTGCGCGCGGCCGTTCTGGGCGTCGTTGAAAAGACCGAGGACATGGAAATCCTCCCGATGGCCGTGAAGTCGGCGGCCAACCGCCGGGTGTTCATCTCGCCTGGCCTGCGGCGGCAACTGGACGCGATGGGCAAGCGTCGAGGTCGCGGCACGTTAAGTGCGCGTGAAGCCGAGATCATCCGCCTGCTGGCGTCGGGGCTGACGGTAACAGAGATCGCCCAGCAGTTGGATCGAAGCCTGAAGACCATCAGTCGGCAGAAGATCGATGCCATGCGCAAGCTGGGCCTGGAGAACGAGGCGGAGCTGTATGCGTACGCGCGGGAGAACGGTCTGACCTGAGCGGCAGGCGTCGCGGCGTAAGGCCTGGGCCGGTTCCGGATCAATCCGATGGCCGGTGAGGCCGGCGGAGCGCACACTGCGCGGGCTGTCGGAGGAACGGCTGGACCATGCATACACGTGTCGTAATCGCGGACGACCACCTGCCGGTGCTCGCATCCGTCGGCGCCGCGGTGGCGGCGACAGGCGCGACGGTGGTGGCGCGTGCGCGATCGCCCGATGAACTGCTCGCCGCGCTGCACGAACTGCCGTGCGACCTGCTGGTGTGCGACTACGCGATGCCGGTCGACGCGCAGGTCGATGGCATCGAAATGGTTCACGGGATCCGGTCGCAGTGGCCGGAACTGCCGGTCATCATGCTGACGACGATGTCGAACGGGGTGATCCTGCGTGCGCTGCTCGAGTCGGGCGTGCGCGGCTTGATCGACAAGGCCGCCCCCGCGCTGGAATTGCATGCCGCGATCCGTGCCGTCGAGCAGGGCGATACCGTCGTGAGCCCAAGCTTCACCGAGGCGATCGCCGGATACGCCGCGCATCTGGACGAGCCCGTGTTGTGGCGCGAAATTGCCCGGATGTTCGAACGCGGCCGTTCGACCAGCGAGATCGCGGCAATGCTCGGTGTGCCCGTTTCGTGCGTGGAGCGGCACGTGCTCGCATCCATCGCAGAAGGCGACGAGGACACTCCCAAGACGGAATCCCAGCGCCATCCACGCGAACCGCACCGCTGACGAGGGATCCCGACGCGAAGCCTCAAACCGACGCGACTGCCTGCGCGTCCGGCGAGCGGCGTCGACAATATCGCGATAGTCACGGAGGCGTGCATCGAGCGGCCGTCGCGTTGCGTGCGGGGGAGGACGAGAGAGTAGAGCTCCCGCTCGCCGCTGCCGACCAGAGAAATCTGAGGAAAGTCGACTCGGTCCGTTTCGTTCAGGATCCTTCCCGGGGACGCTCTTGGCGCGGCGGGCTTGACGCCGTCGAAACATTCCCGGACCTAGGCTGAACAGCCTTCCCCCAGCCTCGGGAGTCCGTGCCATGCCGCTGACGATCAACATCGATCTTTCAGACGAGGACCTGCAGCACTTTGCCGGCGTGGTCGAGTCGGCCCGAAAGGAAGCATCGGACAAGAGCAACGCCGAAGTCGTCGAAGCGGCAACGCAGCTCGCCACCAAGGCGAGCCAGAGCAACCCGCCGCAGTTCGTCAAAGACCGCCTGTTGATGCTGGATTCGCTGATCGCGATGCTTCGCGATGAAGGCTGGGCGCTGTCGGAGGCCGACGCGGCGAACGTGCGTTCCGCGCTGGCGTACTTCGTTTCCGCGGGCGACGCGATTCCCGACAACGTGCCCGTGCTGGGCTTCATCGACGACGCGATCATGATCGAGCTCTGCGCGCGCGAGCTGCGCCACGAGATAGAGGCCTACGACGACTTCTGCGACTTCCGCCAGCGCGAAGCCGAGCGCCGCAAGCTCGATCCCGCCAGCGTCGGTCGCGCGGACTGGCTGGAAGGGCGCCGCGACGAACTCCAGGAGCGCATGCACAAGCGCCGCAATCGCGACTTCCGCGGCGGCTTCGGCAGTGGGTTCGGGACCGGGTTCGGCGGCAGCAGCGGCTACGGCCCGGTGCGGCGCTATTCCGATACGGGCTGGCGTCCGGGCCCGTTCCGGTTCCGCTGAAGCACTGGCGGCAATCGCCCGCCTGCGGACCAGCGGCGGGCGAGCGCGTTTGTTAGAATCGGCGGTTCACCATCGCGATTCGAAACGGACATGATCGAGCTCAATCCCGTCCGCCAGCGCATCGCCGACCTCACCGGTCGGCTGGATGCGCTCAGGGGGTATCTTTGACTACGACCGCAAGGTCGAACGTCTTGAAGAAGTAAACCGCGAACTGGAAAGCCCGGACGTCTGGAACGACGCCGAACGCGCCCAGTCGCTGGGCCGTGAGCGCTCCTCGCTGGACAAGGTGGTCGGCGGCATCCGCGACCTCACCGATGGCCTCGTCGGCGCGGGCGAACTGCTCGAACTGGCCGAGATGGAGGACGACGAAGGCACCGCGCAGGCCGTGGTGGACGACGTCGAGCGTTACGCGAAGGACGTCGAGAAGCTCGAATTCCAGCGCATGTTCTCCGGCAAGATGGACGGCACCAATGCGTTCGTCGACATCCAGGCCGGCGCGGGCGGCACCGAGGCGCAGGACTGGGCCGAAATCCTGCTGCGCATGTACCTGCGCTGGGCCGAGTCGCGCGGCTGGAAGGCCGAGCTGATGGAAGTCAGCGGCGGCGATGTCGCCGGCATCAAGTCGGCGACCTTCCGCGTCGAGGGCGATTTCGCCTACGGCTGGCTCAAGACCGAAACCGGCGTGCACCGCCTGGTGCGCAAGTCGCCGTTCGATTCGGACAACCGTCGGCACACGAGCTTCACTTCCGTGTTCGTTTCGCCGGAGGTTGACGACAAGATCGACATCGAGATCAATCCGGCGGACCTGAAGACCGACGTGTACCGCTCTTCGGGCGCGGGCGGCCAGCACGTGAACAAGACCGAGTCCGCGGTGCGCATCACTCACGTGCCGTCGGGAATCGTGGTGGCGTGCCAGACCGAGCGCAGCCAGCACGCCAACCGCGACCGCGCGATGAAGATGCTCGCGGCGAAGTTGTACGAGCTGGAAATCCAGAAGCGCAACGCCGAGCGCGATGCCGTGGAAGCGACCAAGTCCGACATCGGCTGGGGCAGCCAGATCCGCAACTACGTGCTCGACCAGAGCCGCATCAAGGACCTGCGCACGGGCATCGAACGCAGCGACACGCAGAAGGTCCTCGACGGCGACCTGGACGAATTCGTCGAGGCGAGCCTGAAATCCGGCCTGGAGGCCGGTTCGAAACGCGCCGACGCGGTCTGATCGCGCCGATCGGACCTGGATCGCCATGCCCGCGAAAGCGGGCATCCTGCGACTTTTGCATTTGAACGCGGGAGCCAAGAAACTGGGGCCCGCTGTCGAGGGGATGACGGCGCGCCGCGCGCCGTCCCCGAACACCTCCGCTCCATTCCTTCCGATTTTTCCGACCGATGACCGACCACACGCCCGCCACCGCCACGCCCGCCGACGAGAACTTCCTGATCGCCGAGCGTCGCGCCAAACTCACGGCGCTGCGCGGTGAGGGCGGCATCGCCTTTCCGAACGATTTCCGTCGCGACGAATACGCCGGCGATCTGCAAACGCAGTTCGCCGACGCCGAAACGTGGACCGCCGAGGCGCTCGAAGCCAAGGGCCAGCGCGTCGCCATCGCCGGCCGGATCCTGCTCAAGCGCGTGATGGGCAAGGCCAGCTTCGTGCAGATCCAGGACGAATCCGGACGCATCCAGCTGTTCCTGCAGGCGAACGTGCTCGGCGAGGTCTACGACGCGTTCAAGGGCTGGGACGTCGGCGACATCGTCGGCGCGCAGGGCACGCTCACGCGCACCAAGACGGGCGAGCTATCGGTAAAGGCCGACGTGCTGCGCCTGCTGACCAAGTCGCTGCGTCCGCTGCCGGACAAGTTCCACGGCCTGGCGGACGTCGAGCAGCGCTATCGTCAGCGTTATGTCGACCTGATCGTCTCGCCCGAGGCGCGCGAGGTGTTCGTCAAGCGCAGCAAGATCATCCGCGCGATGCGTGCATGGCTGGACGCCCGCCGTTTCCTGGAAGTGGAAACGCCGATGATGCATTACATCCCCGGCGGCGCCGCGGCCAAGCCGTTCGTCACGCATCACAATGCGCTCGACCTGGAACTGTTCCTGCGCGTGGCGCCGGAGCTGTACCTCAAGCGTCTGGTCGTCGGCGGCCTGGAGCGGGTGTACGAGATCAACCGCAACTTCCGCAACGAAGGCGTGTCCACGCGCCACAACCCGGAATTCACGATGCTCGAACTGTACGAGGCCTACGCCACGTACACCGAGATCATGGACCTGACCGAAGGCCTGATCCGCGACGTCGCCGTGCAGGTGCTCGGTACCACCCAGACGCATTGGGACGGCGCCGACATCGACCTGGGGCCGGCGTTCCGCCGCTGGCGCCTGGACGAGGCGGTGCGCCACTACAACCCGGAGATTTCCCCTGCCGACTGCACCGATCGCGACGCGCTCGTACGCCATTGCGAACGCCTGAAGGTGCCGGTGAAGTCCGGGTATGGCTGGGGCAAGCTGCTCCTGGAAATCTTCGAGAAGACCGCCGAGCACCAGCTCGTGCAGCCGACCTTCATCACCCATTACCCCGTCGAGGTCTCGCCGCTGGCGCGTGAAAGCGACAGCGAGAAGGGCATCACCGACCGCTTCGAGTTGTTCGTCAACGGCAAGGAGCTGGCCAACGGCTTCTCCGAGCTGAACGATCCGGAAGACCAGGCCGAGCGCTTCCGCGCGCAGGTCGCGGCGAAGGAGGGCGGGGACGACGAGGCGATGCACTTCGACGCCGACTACATCCGCGCCCTGGAAGTCGGCCTGCCGCCCACGGGCGGCCTGGGCATCGGCATCGACCGTCTGGTGATGCTGATGACCGGCTCGGCCTCGATCCGCGACGTGCTGCTGTTCCCCTACATGCGTCCGGAAGCCGGTTGAGACAGGCGGGCGGGGTTCGGCGTCCCGCGGGCCACGCGCGTGGGGTGGGAGCCGGAGCGCGCATGACTGGACGGCGGATCGGTGGCCCCGGCTCAGTGAGCGACGGCACATCGTGGTGAAGCGCAGCTAAAGCTGACGCACACCTCAGCCGATTCCCATATCAAGTCGGGTCGTTTCCCGGCTGCGGGCGCCGCCGGCCCGGGGTATGCTCCTCTCACTGGCCACCACAGGGGGTGGCGGCTCCTACGGAACCCGGATGTGAACGTCGTCATCGTCGATGACCAAACCTCAGCGCGCACGATGCTGCGCCACATCATCGAGGACATCTCGTCCGAGCTGCATGTGTCCGATTTTGGTGACCCCGAGGCCGCACTGGGCTGGTGCGAATCGAACCAGCCCGACCTGCTCCTGCTGGACTACCGTATGCCGGCGCTGGACGGGCTGGAGTTCGCCCGCCGATTCCGCCGCCTCCCGCTTCACCGCGACATCCCGATCATCCTGGTGACGGTGGTCGGCGACGAGCCGATCCGCCAGGCCGCCCTGGAAGCGGGCGTCATCGACTTCCTGGTCAAACCGGTCCGTCCGCGCGAACTGCGCGCCCGCTGCCGCAACCTCCTGCAGCTGCGCCAGCAATCGGAAAACGTGAAGCAACGCGCGCTCTCGCTCGAGCAGCGTCTGCTTTCGAGCATGCACGAGGTGGAAGAGCGCGAGCGCGAAACGCTCTCGCGACTGGCGCGCGCGATCGAGTATCGCGACGCCGGCACCAGCGCCTACCTGGAACGAATGGCGCACATCGCTGGCCTGATCGCCGAGCAGTTGGGCATGTTCGAGGACGAAGTCCGCGTCATCGAAATGGCCGCGCCGCTGCACGACATCGGCAAGATCGCCATTCCCGATGCGGTGCTGATGAAGGCCGGCCCGCTGTCGGAAGACGAGACCGCGGTCATGCGCCGTCATCCGCGCATCGGCTATGAACTGCTCAGCGGCAGCCAGAACCGCTTCATCCAGGCCGGCGCTCTGATCGCGCTGCGCCATCACGAACGCTACGACGGCAGTGGGTATCCCGATGGCCTGCGCGGGGAGGAAATCCCGTTGGAAGCCAGGATCGTCGCGGTTGCCGACGTATTCGATGCGCTGATCTCGCCCCGCCCGTACAAGAAGGCCTGGGACGTGGACGCGGCGCTGGGTTATCTCTACGCGCAGCGTGGTCGGTTGTTCGATCCGCGCTGCGTCGACGCGCTGATCCGCAGCCGCGAGCGGCTTGAGGACATCTGCAACCGGTTCTCGACGGTATCAGCGCGTCCCGGCCTGGAGTGAGCCGCGATGTTGAACCTGCTGCGCCATCTGAAAAAGGAACTTTCGCGGCGCCCGGACAGTGAGCATGGTCAAGCCTTCGTGCGCCTGGCGGTGCTTTCCGTCGTGCTGGTCTACATGCTCGTGCGCGGCGCAACCGGTGCATTGCCGTCGAAGGAATACGTCAACGTCCTGAAGATGGTGGAAACCGGCTTCGTGGTCGGTGCGTTCCTGATCGCCTGGATCCTGTGGCGGCCGCGCAAGTCGCACCTGCGCCGCATCATCGGCATGATCTCCGACTACGGCCTGATGGCCGCGGCGATGATCCACATCGGCGAGCCGCTGGCCTGGGTCTACGTGATCCTGATGTGGGTCACGATCGGCAACGGCCTGCGCTTCGGCAACGGCTACCTCTATGGTGCCGTGGCGATGGCGTTCGCCAGTTTCGGCGCGGTGGTCGCGTCCAACGAATACTGGCTCTCCAACCGCGTGCTGGGTGTGGGCCTGCTGCTTGGCCTGGTCGCCATTCCCTTGTATCTCTCCGGCCTGCTGCGGGCGCTCACGACGGCGACCGACGAGGCGCGTCGCGCCAACGAAGCGAAGAGCCGCTTCCTGGCGAACATGAGCCACGAGTTCCGCACGCCGCTCAACGGCTTGGCGGGCATGTCGGAGCTGCTCGCGACGACGAAGCTCGACAACGAGCAGCGCGAGTGCCTGAGCACGATCCAGGCATCCACGCGCAGCCTGCTGTCGCTGGTCGAAGACGTGCTGGACATCTCCGCGATCGAAGCCGGCAAGCTGAAGCTCGATCGCGTCGATTTCACCCCGCGCGAGCTGATGGATGCCATCAGCCTGATCCTTCAGCCGCAGGTGCGCGCCAAGCAACTCCAGTACGAGGTCACGATCGGGCGCGACGTGCCTGAGGTCCTGCGCGGCGACGTCGGCCATGTGCGCCAGATCCTGATCAACCTCGCCGGCAACGCGGTGAAGTTCACCGATCAGGGCGCGGTGCGCGTGGATGTGGGCGTCGCCGATGCGACCGCCGAACGTGTGCGCCTGCGCTTCGTCGTGACCGATACCGGCATCGGCGTTCCTGCCGCGATGCGCCAGCGCCTGTTCAAGCCCTTTGAACAGGCCGACGTAAGCCTGGCGCGGCGCTATGGCGGCACGGGTCTGGGTACCACCATCGCGAAGGGGCTCGCCGAAGGCATGGGCGGCAGCATCGGCTACGAGCCCGTGGAAGGCGGCGGCAGCCGCTTCTGGGTCGAGCTTCCGTTCGAGCGCGCCGAGATCATTCCGCAGGCCGAAGAGCAGGCCGCGCCGGAGCAGGGGCAGCCCGAGACCGCGCCGAACGTCATCGCGTTCTCCGATCCCTTCCTGCGCCATCGCGCGCGGGTACGCAGCCTTTCGATCATCGTTGCCGACGACCACATCGCCAACCGCATGGTGTTGCAGCGCCTGCTGCAGAAGGCGGGGCATCGCGTGCTCTGCGTCGAAGGTGGCGAGGAAGTGCTAAACGCACTGACCACGTCGGACTACGACGCGGTCATCACCGACCTGCACATGCCCGATGTCAGCGGCCTGGACCTGCTGCGCCAGCTGCGCGTCATGGAAGCCGGCAGCGGTCGACGCACGCCGGTGCTGATCCTCTCCGCCGACGTCACGACGGAGTCGATCCAGGCCTGCGAACAGGCCGGCGCACGGGCGTTCCTGTCCAAGCCCGTGTCGACCACGCGCCTGCTGGACACGCTGGCCGACATCGCCGCGAACCAGCGCGTCGCCACGACGGTGGTCGCACCCGCGCGCAGCGTCGCGGTGGCTACCGACAGCCACTTCGACCCCTCGGTGCTGGACGAACTGGGCGCGCTCGGCATGGGCGCCGGCTTCGAGCGCGAGTTCATCGCGCAGTGCCTGATCGACGCCGAAAAGTGCCTGCAACAGATCGAAGCCTGCGCGCAGCGCGTCGACTGGGAGCGCACACGCGACCAGGCGCACGCGCTCAAGGGCGTGGCGAGCAACCTGGGATTGATCAAGCTGGCCGCCATCAGCGGCGAGTTGATGCGCCTGCCGGACTGGCAGCTGGCGCGCGACTGGGCATCACACCTGGCCCGCTTGCGGGAACGGCTGACGCAGGGCAGGGCGGCGCTCGAAGCCCGCGAACGGCAGCGTGCCGCGCGCGGCGAAGGCGAGCGCTCCCCCTGATCCCGGGCCGGAGGTTCGGCCCGTTCGTCCCCATGTTGCCTGCCCGTGATGCCGGTGTTGCCTGCAGGGCCAGAGTGTTCCGGTCAACCGGTTTCCCTGGCAGCCGTCAGGCGGCCGCTTCCGTTCCCGAACGGCGCTCCTGTGCCTTCACGATGCGCTCCATCGTCCGCAGCGCCTTGTCGCCCAGCGCGAGCGCCGTGTCGACCCATACCTCGGTGATGCCCATCAGCTCGTCATAACCGACCGGCTGGCCGATGCCACGAACGGCGTTCATCGCGAGGTGCGCATGCGGGGCGCGCTGCTGGCGACGGATCACGTCATTGACGGCGGCTTCGCCTTCGCCCTTCGGCACGAGGATGTCGACCACGCCCATGCGGTGCCATTCCTCGGCCGGCGCGATCGTGCCTTCCAGGATCAGGCGCTCGGCGAGCTGCGGCGTAACGCGCTTGCACAGGAACGAATACGCGCCCATGCCCGGGAACAGGCCGAACAGCACCTCCGGCAAGCCCATCTCGGCGCCTTCCTCGGCGACGATGGTGTGGCACGACAGTGCGAGCTCCAGGCCGCCGCCCAGCGCATCGCCCTGGATGAGCGCGATGGTGCGCACGTCGCCACCCAGGCCGGTATGGAAGTGGTGCACGCCTTCGACGCAACGACGCGCATAGGCGAGCAGATGTTCGCGATCGTTCGCGCGGATCAGTTGCGAGAACAGTTGCAGGTCGCCGCCGAGGTTGAACGCATGCGGCGCGGAGGATGCGAGCACGACATGGCGAAGGCGCCCGCTCTGGCGCTGGTTCTCGCGCAGCGTGATCGAGTTGAGGAAGCTCCACATGTCGTCCATGAGTTCCGTGCGGAAGCACGGACGCGCGCCCTGGGTGTGGTCGTTGTGCATGTACATCCAGTGCGTGTCACCCGCGGGGTCGGATTCGACGCGCAGGGTCGGGTAGGCGCGCGTGCGGTGCAGTTTCTCGATCGTGCTCATGTTGCGGTCCTCGGCATCGCCGCCCGCAGGCAGGGTGTGGGCAGCGAGCGGCAGGGGAGTTTTGCCCACGGGGCGATGCTACACCGCGAAAACTCGACAAAAGAGAAAGCCCCTCCGCGAGGGGAGGGGCTTTCATGAAGCGTCCGACAAACGGGCAGGATGGGTTCAGCGTGCTGCCGGTGCGTCCCGCAGTTCGCGTCGCAGGATCTTGCCGACGTTCGTCTTCGGAAGCTCGGTCCGGAATTCGACGTAGCGTGGATGCTTGTAGCCGGTGAGGTTCTCGCGCGCGTGCGCCTTGACCTGCTCGGCGGTCAGCGCCGGGTCCTTCTTGACGATGACGACCTTGACCGCCTCGCCGGACTTCTCGTCCGGAACGCCGACGGCCGCGACTTCAAGCACGCCCGGCATCATCGCGATGACGTCCTCGACCTCGTTCGGGTACACGTTGAAGCCCGACACCAGGATCATGTCCTTCTTGCGGTCGACGATGTAGAAAAAGCCCTTCTCGTCCATGCGCGCCATGTCGCCGGTATGCAGCCATCCGTCGGCGTCGATCGCCGCCGCGGTGTCTTCCGGCCGCTTCCAGTAGCCCTTCATGACCTGCGGGCCACGCAGGCACAGTTCGCCCACTTCGCCCTGCGGCAGCGCGTTGCCGGCTTCGTCCTTGACGCAGGCGTCGGTGGACGGGATCGGCAGGCCGATGGCGCCGTTGTAGTCGGCCAGGTCCATCGGGTTGATGCACGCCGCCGGCGCCGATTCGGTCAGGCCGTAGGCTTCCACCAGCGTCGAGCCGGTGACCTGCTTCCAGCGTTCGGCCACCGAGCGCTGCACGGCCATGCCGCCGCCCAGCGTGAGGTGCAATCCCGAGAAATCCACTTCATCGAAGCCCGGCGTGTTGAGCAGGCCGTTGAAGAGCGTGTTGACGCCGGTGATCGCGGTGAAACGCGTGCTCTTGAGCTCCTTGACGAACGCCTTCATGTCGCGCGGGTTGGTGATCATGTGGTTCAAGCCGCCGAACTTCATGAAGACCAGGCCGTTCGCCGTCAGCGCGAAGATGTGGTACAGCGGCAGCGCGGTGATGATCACCTCTTCGCCCATGCGCACGTTCGTGCCGACCCACGCGGCCGCCTGCTGCATGTTGGCGACCATGTTGCGGTGGGTGAGCATCGCGCCCTTCGCCACGCCCGTGGTGCCGCCGGTGTACTGCAGGAAGGCGATGTCGTTCGGTTCGATGTCGACCGTCGGCAGCGTGTGCCGCTGGCCCAGCGCCAGTGCGTCGCGGAAGCGGATCGCGCCGGGCAGGTCGTACTCCGGCACCATCTTCTTGACGTACTTCAGGACGAAATTGACGATCGCGCCCTTCGGGAAGCCGAGCATGTCGCCCAGGCCGGTCGTGATCACCTGCTTGACCTGCGTATCGGCGATCACTTCCTGCACGGTGTGCGCGAAGTTGTCGAGCACGAAGATCACGCTCGCGCCCGAATCCACCAGCTGGTGCTTCAGCTCGCGCGCGGTGTACATCGGATTGGTGTTGACCACCGTCAGTCCTGCGCGCAGCACGCCGAACGTGGCGATCGGGTACTGCAGGCAGTTGGGCATCATGATCGCGACGCGATCGCCCTTCTTGAGCTTCAACTCGCCCAGCAGGTACGCGGCGAACTGCGCGCTGAGCTGGTCGATTTCGGCGTAGGTGAGGGTCTTGCCGAGGTTGGCGAACGCAGGGCGGTCGCGGTAATTCTCGATGGCGCTTTCCAGCACGGCGACGACGGACGGAAACTCATCCACATCGATTTGGGCCGGAACCCGCTCGGGGTACTGTGCCAGCCACGGACGTTCGAAACTCATCGCGATCCCCTCTCCATCGCTGTTGATCAGGCCCGTCGGTCGCATTCCATGGATGCTCCACCGTACGGTTTCTCTGGATTGGAGCATGGGGCGCGAGGACTGGCAAGGCGCGGTGCGGCGTGGTTTTGGCGCCGACGCTCCGTGGCAGGATGGAGTGGTCGTGCGATGCGAAGGGGAACGATTGGAATGTGGAAGGGACGGGTTTTCATAGGCGTGGTCGTGGCTGCATGCCTGGCGCTCCTGACGGTCGCCTGCGGGCGCACCCCACCGGAGAAGCGCCTGCGGGAAACGATGGGCGAACTCCAGGCGGCGATCGAAACGAAGGATGCCGCGGCGCTGGACGAGGTGCTGGCCGAGGATTTCGTCGGGCCCAGCGGGCTGGATCGCAATGGTGCGCGCCGCCTGGCGCAGCTGATGTTTCTTCGCCATGGCGCGATCGGCGCGAACGTGGGGCCGATCTCGATTGACATGACGCCCGGACATGCGACGGCGAGATTCAACGTAGCGCTGACCGGCAGTTCTGGCCAATTGCTGCCGGATACGGCAAGGCTGTACGACGTCACGACCGGATGGCGCGAGGTCGATGGCCAGTGGCGGATGACGAGCGTGGAGTGGGTCGGGCGGTTGTAGCGTTTGGCTGCGTCTACACGCCGACCAGCGCGAGGCGCGGGCTGATCATTGGAGCGGGCGGCGTCGACGTGGAAACTCCGCCGACCCTCACCCAACCCCTCTCCCGATGGGGAGAGGGGCTTCAAACAAAGGCGTGGGTTACAACCCTTCTTGGCTGCCAGCTGCCGCAGCACGTAACGCAGGATGCCGCCGTGGTGGGTAAAGAAGGACGGCTTGCGCGGCACTGCCGCGCGTCCTTCTGAACGCCCGCCGCGTGAGCGGCGGGCCGGCTTCCGCCGTTCCGGAGTTACAGCGACTTCTTGGCGGCGAGCTGCCGCAGCACGTAATGCAGGATGCCGCCGTGGCGGAAGTACTCGACTTCCTTCGGCGTCAGCAGCATCACCTTCACTTCGAACGAAACCGTGCTGCCGTCCTTGCGCGTGGCAGTGACGGTGGCGCGCTTGGATTCGCCATCCTGCAGGCCGGTGACGCTGAAGGTTTCCGAGCCGTCCAGCCCCAGCGTCTGCGCGTTCTCGCCTTCCTTGAACAGCAGCGGCAGCACACCCATGCCGACCAGGTTGGAACGGTGGATGCGCTCGAAGCTCTCGGCGATCACGGCCTTGACGCCCAGCAGGTTGGTGCCCTTGGCGGCCCAGTCGCGCGAGGAACCGGTGCCGTACTCCTTGCCGGCCAGCACCACCAGCGGCACGCCGTCGGCCTTGTACTTCATCGCCGCGTCGTAGATCGACAGCTTTTCCGGCGCCGCGCCGTCCTTGCCGAAGTACAGCGTGTTGCCGCCTTCCTCGCCGCCGAACATCAGGTTCTTGATGCGGATGTTCGCGAACGTGCCGCGCACCATCACGTCGTCGTTGCCGCGACGGCTGCCGTAGCTGTTGAAGTCCGCCGGCTGCACGCCGCGCGAGATCAGGAAGCGACCCGCCGGCGAATCCTTCTTGATGTTGCCCGCCGGCGAGATGTGGTCGGTGGTGATCGAGTCGCCGAACAGCCCCAGCACGCGCGCGTCATGGATGTCGTCGATTGTGCCCACCTGCATGCTCATGCCGTCGAAGTACGGCGGGTTCTTGATATAGGTCGAGGCTTCGTCCCACGCGAACGACTCGCCTTCCGGCGAAGCGATCGTGTTCCAGCGCGTGTCGCCCTTGAACACGTCGGCGTAGTTCTGCGCGAACAGCTCGGGCCCGACGGTGGCGGCGATGACGTCGCCGATTTCCTTGTTCGTCGGCCAGATGTCGCGCAGGAACACATCCTGCCCGTCGGCGCCCTTGCCGAGCGGTTCGCGGCTCAGGTCGATGTCGACCGTGCCGGCGATCGCGTACGCCACCACCAGCGGCGGCGAGGCGAGGTAGTTCATCTTCACTTCCGGATGCACGCGGCCTTCGAAATTGCGGTTGCCCGACAGCACGGAGGCGACGACGAGGTCGCCCGCGGCGATCCCGGCGCTGACTTCGGTCGGCAGCGGGCCGGAATTGCCGATGCACGTCGTGCAGCCGTAGCCGACGACGAAGAAGCCGAGCTTTTCCAGATCGTCGAGGACGCCGGCCTTGCGCAGGTAATCGGTGACCACCAGCGAGCCCGGCCCGAGCGAGGTCTTCACCCACGGCTTCGCCTTCAGGCCCAGCTTCGCCGCGTTGCGCGCGAGCAGGCCCGCGCCCAGCATCACCGCCGGATTGGACGTGTTGGTGCACGAGGTGATCGCGGCGATCACTACCGCGCCGTCCTTCAGCCGCACGTTCTCGTCCTTGATGCGGATGTCGGCCATGCCCTTGTGCAGCGATTCGTTGCCGACCGCCGCACCGCCGCCTTCGGCGACGAAATTGGCCACGTCGGGAGAGCGCTTGTCGCGACCGGCCGTCAGCGGACCGAGGTTGTCGCGGTAGTTCTGCTTCACGTCGACCAGCAGCACGCGGTCCTGCGGGCGCTTCGGACCGGCGAGCGAGGGCTTCACGTCGCCCAGGTCGAGTTCGAGCGTCGTCGAATACGCCGCTTCCGGCGCGCCCGGTTCGTGCCACAGGCCCTGCGCCTTCGCGTAGGCCTCGACCAGCGCGATCTGCGCGTCGCTGCGGCCCGACAGGCGCAGGTAATTAAGCGATTCGGCGTCGATCGGGAAGATGCCGCAGGTCGCGCCGTATTCGGGCGCCATGTTGGCGATGGTCGCGCGATCGGCCAGCGGCAGATGCTGCAGGCCGTCGCCGAAGAACTCGACGAATTTGCCGACGACGCCCAGCTTGCGCAGCATCTGCGTGACGGTGAGCACCAGGTCGGTCGCGGTCGTGCCTTCCGGCAGTGCGCCGGTGAGCTTGAAGCCGACCACCTGCGGAATCAGCATCGACGAGGGCTGGCCGAGCATCGCCGCTTCGGCCTCGATGCCGCCCACGCCCCAGCCCAGCACGCCGATGCCGTTGATCATCGTGGTGTGGCTGTCGGTACCGAAGACGGTGTCGGGGAAGGCGAGCTGCTCGCCGTCGACGTCGCGTTCGACCACCACGCGCGCCAGGTTCTCCAGGTTCACCTGGTGGACGATGCCGGTGTTCGGCGGCACGACCTTGAAGTTGTCGAACGCCTTCTGGCCCCAGCGCAGGAAGCTGTAGCGCTCCATGTTGCGCTGGAATTCGATCTTGCCGTTGAGGTCAAGCGCGTCGGGCGTGCCGAACACGTCGACCTGGACGGAGTGGTCGATCACCAGTTCGGACGGGATCAGCGGATTGATCTGGCGCGGATTGCCGCCGAGCTTCGTCACCGCGTCGCGCATCGCGGCCAGGTCGACCACGCAGGGCACGCCGGTGAAGTCCTGGAGCACCACACGCGCGGGCATGAAGGCGATTTCGGTATCCGGCTCGGCCTTGCAGTCCCACTTCGCGACCGCCTCGATGTGCTCGGGCCCGACCGTCACGCCGCCGTCCTCATGGCGCAACAGGTTTTCCAACAGGATCTTCATGGAATAGGGCAGGCGGCCGATATCGAACCGTTCGCCCAGTGCCGGCAGGCTGAAATAGGTGAGCGAACGTCCGCCGACGTCGAGCGTGCGGCGGGTCTGGAAGGAGTCTTGGGACACGGGGGCCTCCTGGCGGCTGGGCTGAATGGCGAGTCTGGCTCGGAGAGGGGACAAGACCCGGTCGATTATCCGCTGCGCGCGTTAACACGCCGACCGGACGATGGTCTTACATCCTGAACAGGGTTCCCATTGTGCGCTTGCCCTGCCATGCTGAATTGAGTATGGGCGGGAAGGTATGTATCATTCATGCATACCGAATCCGTCGGTACGCAACCATCAAGCCAAGAGGTCGACCGTGGAAGCCATCGTGGCCGAGCGTGGCCAGATCACGCTGCCCAAGGCCGTGCGCGACGCGCTGGGCCTGACCAAGGGCACCCATCTGAAGGTGGAACTGGAAGGCGGGCGCATCATCCTGCGCAAGAACGTCGACGATGCGATTTCGCGTGCCCGCGGCCGTTTCAAGCTTCCCGAAGGCGTGACCACCGACGATGTCATGCGCGAACTGCGCGGGCGCGCCCCGGGCGATCCGGTGGACGTCTGACGCGATGACCACCGCGGCCAGCAACACCATCGCGATCGACACGTCCGTCCTGATCGACCTGCTCGGCGAAGACGCCGGCATGGCCGACGCCGCGGAGCAGTGCGTCCGCGACGCGCTGGCGCAGGGCCCGGTCGTGCTGTGCGACGTGGTGGTCAGCGAGATCACCGCCGGGCTTGGGCACGGCACCGACATCATGGACGTCGTCGAGGAGATGGGGATGCGCTACCTGCCCGTGGAGCGCCGTTCCGCGATCCGCGCAGGCGAGATGCAGCGCCGCTTCAACCAGCGCCGCGCCGCGGGGCAGGGCAGCCAGCTCTCGCCGCGAACAGTCCCTGACTTCATCGTCGGCGCCCATGCGCTGCTGCAGTGCGCCGGCCTGATCACCCGCGATGCCGGGTTTTTCCGCGACTACTTCAAGGGCCTGAAGATCATCGTGCCCAAGACGTTGGCGGGCACGCCGGCCGCTTGAACCGAACACTCGAACTGACGCTTTTCCTGGAGAGAACCATGTTGGAAGCCTATCGCCACCACGTTGCCGAGCGCGCCGCGCTGGGCATCCCGCCGCTGCCGCTGACCGCGCAGCAGACCGCCGACGTCATCGAACTGCTGAAGGCTCCGCCGGCGGGCGAGGAAGGCTTCCTGCTCGACCTCATCACCAACCGCGTGCCGGCCGGCGTGGACGATGCCGCGAAGGTGAAGGCGTCCTACCTTGCCGCCGTCGCCTTCGGCACCGAGAAGAACGCGCTGATCTCGCGCGCGCGTGCCACCGAGCTGCTGGGCACGATGCTCGGCGGCTACAACATCCACCCGCTGGTGGAACTGCTGGACGACGCCGAAGTCGGCACCGTTGCCGCCAATGCGCTCAAGCACACGCTGCTGATGTTCGACGCCTTCCACGACGTGCAGGAAAAGGCCGAGAAGGGCAACGCGAACGCCAAATCCGTGCTGCAGAGCTGGGCCGACGCCGAGTGGTTCACCAGCCGTCCGGAAGTGCCGGAGTCGATGACCATCACCGTGTTCAAGGTGACCGGCGAGACCAACACCGACGACCTGTCGCCGGCCCCCGACGCGACGACGCGCCCGGACATCCCGCTGCACGCGCTGGCGATGCTGAAGAACAAGCGCGACGGCATCGAGCCGGAAGAAGACGGCAAGCGGGGCCCGGTCGCCTTCATCGAATCGCTGAAGGCCAAGGGCCACCTGGTCGCCTATGTCGGCGACGTCGTCGGCACCGGCTCCAGCCGCAAGTCCGCCACCAACTCGGTGCTGTGGTTCACGGGCGAGGACATTCCCTTCATCCCGAACAAGCGCTTCGGCGGCGTGTGCCTGGGTTCGAAGATCGCGCCGATCTTCTACAACACCATGGAAGATGCCGGCGCGCTGCCGATCGAACTCGACGTGTCGCAGATGCACATGGGCGACGTGGTCGAGCTGCGTCCGTACGAGGGCAAGGCGCTGAAGAACGGTGAAGTCATCGCCGAGTTCTCGGTGAAGTCGGACGTGCTGTTCGACGAAGTCCGCGCTGGCGGCCGCATCCCGCTGATCGTCGGCCGCGGCCTGACCGCCAAGGCGCGTGAAGCGCTGGGCCTGGCGCCGTCGACGCTGTTCCGCCTGCCGCAGAACCCGGCCGACACCGGCAAGGGCTACTCGCTGGCGCAGAAGATGGTCGGTCGCGCCTGCGGCCTGCCGGAAGGTAAGGGCATCCGCCCGGGCACGTACTGCGAGCCGAAGATGACCTCGGTGGGTTCGCAGGACACCACCGGTCCGATGACCCGCGACGAGCTGAAGGACCTCGCGTGCCTGGGCTTCTCGGCCGACCTGGTCATGCAGTCGTTCTGCCACACCGCCGCCTACCCGAAGCCGGTGGACGTGAAGACGCACCACGAGCTGCCGGCCTTCATCAGCAACCGTGGCGGCATCGCGCTGCGCCCGGGCGACGGCGTGATCCACAGCTGGCTCAACCGCATGCTGCTGCCTGACACCGTCGGCACCGGCGGCGACTCGCACACGCGTTTCCCGGTGGGTATCTCGTTCCCGGCCGGCTCGGGCCTGGTCGCCTTCGCGGCGGCCACCGGCGTCATGCCGCTGGACATGCCGGAATCGGTGCTGGTGCGCTTCAAGGGTGAGATGCAGCCAGGCGTCACGCTGCGCGACCTGGTCAACGCGATCCCGCTGGCCGCGATCAAGCAGGGCCTGCTCACCGTCGCCAAGCAGGGCAAGAAGAACATCTTCTCCGGCCGCATCCTCGAAATCGAAGGCCTGCCGCACCTGAAGGTCGAACAGGCGTTCGAGCTGTCCGACGCCTCGGCCGAGCGTTCGGCCGCCGGCTGCACGGTGAAGCTAGACAAGGAGCCGATCATCGAATACCTCACCAGCAACATCACGCTGCTGAAGTGGATGATCGCCGAGGGCTACGCCGATCCGCGCTCGCTCGCCCGCCGCATCAAGGCGATGGAAGCGTGGTTGGCCGACCCGCAGCTGCTGGAAGGCGACGCCGATGCCGAGTACGCCGCGGTCATCGAGATCGACCTGAACCAGATCGTCGAGCCGATCCTGGCCTGCCCGAACGATCCGGACGACGTGAAGACGCTGTCCGACGTCGCCGGCGCCAAGATCGACGAGGTCTTCATCGGTTCGTGCATGACCAACATCGGCCACTTCCGCGCCGCCGCGAAGCTGCTGGAAGGCAAGCGCGACATCCCGACGCGCCTGTGGGTCGCCCCGCCGACCAAGATGGACGCCTCCGAGCTGACGAAGGAAGGCCACTACGGCACCTTCGGCACGGCCGGCGCACGCATGGAAATGCCGGGCTGCTCGCTGTGCATGGGCAACCAGGCGCAGGCGCGCGAGGGTGCGACGGTGTTCTCCACCTCGACCCGCAACTTCCCGAACCGCCTGGGCCGCAACACCAACGTGTACCTGGGTTCGGCCGAGCTGGCCGCCATCTGCTCGCGCCTGGGCCGCATCCCGACGCGCGAGGAATACATGGCCGACATCGGCGTGATCAACGCGAAGGGCGCCGAGATCTACCGCTACATGAACTTCGACCAGATCGAGGATTACCGCCAGGTAGCGGAGACGGTCGCGGCCTGATCGGCGACGACTTCATGCGACCAATAAAACCCCGGCTTCGGCCGGGGTTTTTGTTTGGCGATGGCTAGTCGGCGGAAGCGGCGAATGACGCACCGCGCAACAACCTGCGTCCGGCGTCGCAATCCTCGAACAAACCGCGACTTCTGGCCGCCGGTTCCGATCCACTGCGTGACAACAGTCAAGGACTTGCGTCCTGTGCCGCTATCTCATAGGCGGCACGCAGGGGGAAGCGACATGAGAACGGACAAGCCGGCCCGGTCAGACCGGGTGGAGCAGGCAATGCGCTGGACGATACTCGCGGCATTGGGGGCCGCGGTCTGGTGGGCGGTGGCGGCGGGCGCGGTCACGGGCTGACCGCGAACGCTCATCGCGAAGCGGCGAACCGCCGGGGGCGATCAACCTTCGAGGTGATCGCGAACGGCGGCCAGCAAGTCGCGGCGACGCAGCAGGAAATCCCACAGGCTGCCGCCGCACTGGCGCCAGAGCACGGCCGATCGCACGGCCGCGAGCAGGATCGCGCGCACTTCCGACACCACGTTCGCCTGGCCCAGGTAATGCGGGTTGCCCTGCACGAGCACGCGCGGGCGCAGGTGGCTGAGCGTTTCGGCGTAGAGCGAACCCAGCGCCGCCATCACGTCCGGATGCGTGCTTCCCATGCGCTCGGCATTGCCGGCCTGCGCGCGGATACCCGACTGCACGCGGCGCCCCATGTCGTCGTCGCGCACGAAACGGCGTTCCAGCTGCATCACCGCCAGCACCAGCCGCGGCAGCTGTTCGTCGCGTTGCGAGCTGCCGAAGTAGTCGCGCAGCAACGTCAGGCCCGGGCGCAGCGCCTCGACGTCGCCGTAGACGGCCTTCGGCGAGGGCGCATCGATGCGGAACACCGAATCCATCGCGGTGGTGAGGATGGCGGCGTTGGCCTGTCCGGTGTCCGCCACGCGACGTACCTGGGCCAAGGCCTGCACGAGGCCGGCGAGGGCGAGGACGCGCGTGGACATCGACGTGTTCTGGGTCATGCAGCTCGAGCCTTCAATCGTTCTTCCAGGGGCGCGTCAGTGGCGGCGATCACCGCGCCGCCCAGGCAGACATCGCCGTCGTAAAGCACCAGGGATTGTCCCGGCGTGACCGCGCGCTGCGCGCGGGCGAACCGCACCGACAGCGTGCCGTCATCGCGGACATCGACCTCGCAGGCTTCGTCGGCCTGCCGGTAACGCGTCTGCGCCGTGCACTCGAACCGCTTCGCCGGCGGGCTTCCCGCGATCCAGTGCGCCGCTTCCGACCACAGCGCCTGCGAATGCAGCCATCGGCTGTCGCTGCCCTGGTCGACGTACAGCACGTTCGCGCCGACGTCCTTGCCGACGACGTACCACGGCGCCGCTTCGAAGCCACGAACGCCGCCGATGTTGAGGCCTTCGCGCTGGCCGAGCGTGAAATAGAACACGCCCGGATGCCGCCCGATGACCTGGCCGTCGGGCGTACGCATCTCGCCTTCGCGCGCGGGCAGGTAACGGCCAAGGAACTCGCGGAAGTCGCGCTCGCCGATGAAGCAGATGCCGGTGGAATCCTTCTTCGCGGCGGTCGGCAACCCGGCGTCGAGCGCCATCTGGCGCACGTCGCGCTTGAGCAGCCCGCCGAGCGGGAACTTCGTCGCCGACAGCTGTGCTTGCCCGAGCTGGTGCAGGAAGTAGCTCTGGTCCTTGCTCCTATCCACCGCGCGCAGCAGCAGATGACGGCCGTCGCGCGCCTCGACGCGGGCGTAGTGCCCGGTCGCGATGAACTCCGCGCCCAGCGCGCGTGCCGCGTCGAGGAAATGCTTGAACTTGATCTCGCGATTGCACAGCACGTCCGGGTTCGGCGTGCGACCCGCGGCGTATTCGGCGAGGAAGTGCTCGAACACGCCCTTCCAGTACTGGCCGGAGAAATCGCGGAAATGGATCGGGATCCCGAGCCGGCCGCTTACGGCTACCGCGTCGCGGCGGTCGTCCTCGGCGCGGCAGTCCCCGGAACCATCGTCGTCCCAGTTCTGCATGAACAACCCGGCGATCGCCTCGCCCTCGTCGCGCAGGCGCAACGCGGCGACGGAGGAATCGACGCCTCCGGACATGCCGACCACGGTGCGCGGTGCCGTGCTCATGCGAGGTGCTGCGTGATGTCCAGGGAATGCCGCTTGCCGCCGAGGAAATCGGCCGCGACGCGCCAGACCAGCGGGCTGCGATGGCGCTCGTGCGCGGCCTGCAGCTCGCTCGGCGTCATCCACACGGCGCGCACGATGCCCTCATCGAGCGTGCGCGAAGGATCGTGCGCCACCGGCTCGGCGGCGAAAGCGAAACGCAGGTAATGGCGGCCGCCGCTTCCGTCCGGATTGACCGGCGCCTTCCACTGGTACGCGCCGACGAAGGCGGTCAGGCGCACGTCCCAGCCGGTTTCCTCGCGCGTTTCGCGCAGCGCGGCCTCGATCAGCGTCTCGTCCGGCTCCAGGTGTCCGGCCGGCTGGTTCAGGACGAGCTTCCCACCCACCGTCTCCTCGACCATCAGCAGCCGGCCGCCATCGACCACCACCGTGGCCACGGTGACGTCGGGCTGCCAGAACCGGCCTTGACGGTAGGTCATCAGAACTCGTCCTTGCCGGTCAGCTCGTTTTCCATCTGGTCGGCGGTGCGCAGGACGAAGTCGAGCGCGTCGGACAGATCGGCCTGGCTCGCGTCGGAGGCCAGCTTCACCACGAATACCGCCATGTCGCCCTGCTTGACCCACGCGCCGAGCTTGCTGGCGTGGCTGTCCTCGAGCAGCTTGTTGGCGACTTCCGCCGGAAACTGCGTGCCGCTCGCGCGGTACGCCGGCGCCCAGACCTCGCGCACCTTCATGTCGCCGAAACTTTCGACGGCCGAGATCACGAACGCCAGCTGCGAGCGGCCGTTGTCCATGTCGAAGGCGAGCTTGTAGTCGCCGTCGTCGTCGACTTCGTACTGGTACTTCAGGGCGTCGAGCTGCCGCGCGATGGCCGGATCGGCGGAACGGTCCGTTTCACGCGTGGACGTCGTGTCGGCGGCGAAGGCGGTCATCGAAACCGACAGCGACACCAGGGCGGCGGCGAGGGCGTGAAATCGCATGTAACGGTCCTTGGCGTGGAAGAGGGTGCGGGCGATCGACGACCGCAGGAATCAGGGCATTGTGCCGGCCGCCGGGCTCGGGCGTCCACGCAGGCGGGCGATGCGGCATTCCAGCGCGGCCTATAATCCCGCCCATGGCCAAACAGACCGAACACGAGCACCAGCACGGCGTACTGGTGGAGACGGGGAAGCCGGAAATCGCCCGGCCGCCGCTGTATTCCGTCCTGCTGCTGAACGACGATTACACGCCGATGGACTTCGTCGTCGAGGTTCTCATGCGTTTTTTCGCGATGAACGCCGAAAAGGCGACCCAGATCATGCTGCACGTGCATACCCGGGGGCGTGGCGTCTGCGGCGTTTTCACCCGCGAGGTCGCAGAATCGAAAGTGGCGCAGGTGAACGAATTTTCAAGACTCAACCAACATCCCTTGCTGTGCACGATGGAAAAGGCCTAAAAGTCCTGCTCAGTACGTCCTGAGCGATAAGGGCGGAACCCGCGGGGTCCACCCCGGATCCCGAAGCCTGGCGAGCATGGAATTCCCCATGTGCGTCCCCATCTAGGACGGCAGTAGCTTTCCGGAGGCTTACGCCACCATGTTCAGCAAGGATCTCGAATACAGCATCGGCCAGTGCTACAAGCGCGCCCGCGAGGCGCGTCACGAGTACATGACGGTCGAACACCTGCTGCTGGCGCTGCTCGACAACCCATCGGCCGAAGCCGTGCTCAAGGCATGCGGCGTGGATTTCCAGCGCCTGCGCACCGACCTGGAGCAGGCCATCGCCACCTCGGTGTCGGTGCTGCCCGAGGACGTCGACCGCGATACGCAGCCGACGCTGGGTTTCCAGCGAGTGCTGCAGCGCGCGGTCTACCACGTGCAGTCCAGCGGCAAGAAGGAGGTCACCGGCGCGAACGTGCTGGTGGCGATCTTCGGCGAGAAGGACAGCCACGCGGTCTACTTCCTCAACCAGCAGGACGTCGCCCGCCTGGACGTCGTCAATTACATCTCGCATGGCATCGCCAAGCACGGCGGCCAGGAACCCACGCGCTCCTCGCAGGAAGACGGCGAATCGCAGTCGGGCGAAGGCGGCGAGGGCGAAGGCAAGGGGGACGCGCTGGCCGAGTTCGCGGTGAACCTCAACCAGCTCGCGCGCGACGGCAAGATCGACCCGCTGGTCGGTCGCGCCGACGAAGTGGAGCGCACCATCCAGGTGCTGTGCCGCCGCCGCAAGAACAACCCGCTGTACGTTGGCGAGGCCGGCGTCGGCAAGACCGCGATCGCCGAAGGCCTGGCCAAGCGCATCGTCGATGGCGACGTGCCCGACGTGCTCATGGACGCCACCATCTATTCGCTCGACCTGGGCGCGCTGGTGGCCGGCACCAAGTACCGCGGGGACTTCGAGAAGCGCCTGAAGGCGGTCCTGACGCAGCTGAAGAAGCTGCCCGAGGCCGTGCTCTTCATCGACGAGATCCACACCATCATCGGTGCGGGTTCGGCGAGCGGCGGCACGATGGACGCCTCCAACCTCATCAAGCCGGCGCTGGCGTCGGGCGAGCTGCGCTGCATCGGCTCGACCACGTTCCAGGAATACCGCGGCATCTTCGAGAAGGACCGCGCGCTGGCGCGTCGCTTCCAGAAGATCGACATCGTCGAGCCGACGGTGGGCGAGGCCTATGAAATCCTGCAGGGCCTGAAGCCCAAGTACGAGGCGCACCATGGCGTGACCTACGCCGATGACGCGCTGCAGGCCGCGGTGGACCTGTCGGTGAAGCACATCGGCGACCGCCTGCTGCCCGACAAGGCCATCGACGTCATCGACGAGGCCGGCGCTCGCCAGCGCCTGCTGGCCGACGACGTGCGCAAGTCGTTGATCGACGTCGAGGAGATCGAGACGATCGTGGCCAAGATGGCGCGCATCCCGACCAAGCAGGTCTCCGCGTCCGACAAGGACGTGCTCAAGAACCTCGAGCGCAACCTGAAGATGGTGATCTTCGGTCAGGATCCGGCGATCGATACGCTGACCTCGGCGATCAAGCTCGCGCGCTCGGGCCTTGGCAATCCGGACAAACCGATCGGCAACTTCCTGTTCGCCGGCCCGACCGGCGTGGGCAAGACCGAGGTGACCAAGCAGCTCGCGCTGCAGCTCGGGATCGAGCTCGTGCGCTTCGACATGTCCGAGTATATGGAACCGCATTCGGTCAGCCGCCTGATCGGCGCCCCTCCGGGCTATGTCGGTTTCGACCAGGGCGGCCTGCTGACGGAGAAGATCGTCAAGACGCCGCACTGCGTGCTGCTGCTGGACGAGGTCGAAAAGGCGCATCCGGACATTTTCAACATCCTGTTGCAGGTCATGGATCGCGGCATCCTCACCGACACCAACGGTCGCGAGGCGAACTTCAAGAACGTGATCCTGGTGATGACGACCAATGCCGGTGCCGCGCAAGCCTCGCGCCGGACGATCGGCTTCACGCGCCAGGACCATTCGACCGATGCGATGGAAGTGATCCGCCGCAGCTTCACGCCGGAATTCCGCAACCGCCTCGACGCGGTCGTGCAGTTCCAGGCGCTGGGCTTCGACCACATCCTGCGCGTGGTGGACAAGTTCCTGATCGAGCTGGAAACCCAGCTGCACGAAAAGGACGTCTCGCTGTCGGCCACGCCGACCGCACGCGACTGGCTGGCGCAGCATGGTTTCGATCCGCTCATGGGCGCCCGTCCGATGGCCCGCGTGATCCAGGACAAGATCAAGCGTCCGCTGGCCGACGAACTGCTGTTCGGCAAGCTGGTCAACGGCGGCAAGGTCAGCATCGACGTCAAGGAGGACGAACTGGTTGTCACCGCGCAGGCCGAGCCGGAAAAGCTGTTGCCGGCGACGGTCTGATCACGGCGGGGCAGTAATGCAAACGCCGGGCGGCTTCGAGTCGCCCGGCGTTTTCTTTTTTGGCGGGATCGTTCCGTCAGCTCTTCGCCACTTCGCGAAGCGCCGCCAACGCCTGGTCGACCTGGTCGGGGGTGTTCATCAGCCCGCCGGCGAGGCGCGCGTAACTCACGGCGTACGGGCTGCTGCTCGCCAGCACCTTGCGCGTCAGCATCGCCGCGACGACCTGGTCCGGCGTCTTGCCCTTCAGTTCGAAGCAACAGATGCCGGCAGACAGGCCCGGATCGCGCGGCGTGTGCAGCGTGAGCCCCGGAATGCCGGCGAGCCCGTCCTTGATGCGCCCGTTGAGTTCGGCGACGCGTGCCGCCACGCGCGGCCGTTGCAGCTGCTGCTGCAGCGCGAAGGCGCTCGCCAGCGCCCAGTGGTGTTCGTACGCGTGGAATCCGCCGGGCGTCACGCGCGCGGCGACGTTGGGGCCGCGCGGCGGGCGGTCGTCCTTCCACGCTTCGTAGAGTTCGAGGTCGGAGAAAGACGGAATCGTCGGCCGCAACCGCGCCCAGTTTTCCGCCGACGCCCACACCAGTCCGGTGCCGCGCGGGCCAAGGATCCACTTATGCGTACCCGCGCAGAAGTAGTCGACGCCCAGTTCCGCGGCTGCCGCATCGATGCAGCCGAAGCCGTGTACGCCATCCAGCACGATCCGCACGCGCTGGTCCTCGCTGCGTTTGGCGTTGATCTCGGCCACGGCGTCGGCGATCTGCCGAACCGGCGCACGCAATCCCGTGCTCGACTGCACCCAGGTGATGCCGAGGATGCGCGTCTTCGGTCCGATGCCCTCGCGCACGGCGGCGACGATGCCCTCGACCGTGGCGTCTGCCGATCGCTCGAACAGCCGGATCTTCCGCACGCTGGCGCCGTTGCGCATCGCCGACAGGCGGATCGCCTCGTGGTGGACGACGTGGTCGTGCACGGTGGTCAGGATCTCGTCGCCGGGTTGCAACTGCAGGCCGTGGTAGACCAGCGCCAGCCCCATCGTCGTGCTGCCGGTCAGTGCGATGTCGTCGGCGCGCCCACCGAGGTAGGGCGCCGCGGCTTCGCGGACCTTTCGTTCGAGGTTCTGTTCGTCCGACCCGAACATGCCGTGCTCGACCGTGAGAAGGGGGTTCTCGTCGAGCGTGCGGCGGAAGGCGTCGATCGCCTGGCGGACCGGTTCGGGATGCGACGCGATGAAGAACCCGGAGAAGTGCAGGTACGCCGGATCGAGGCGGAACAACCCGCGCACCGCCTCCCAGTCGTCCAGCCGCGGCAGGGGCGGCGTGTTGGCGGCCAGGGCGGCAAGCAATCCGGTGGGCGCCGCGGCGGCGGCGAACAGCGCGCCTTGTGCGGCGAGGAACGCACGACGACTGGGCATGGCAGGACCCCGAATCGACCGGTGGCCGGTCCATGGGGACAACGCGCGATTGGCCGCGCGACGGACACCCGGAAACGAAGAAAGCGGCCAGTGGCCGCTTTCCTTTCAAACACTTGCCGCAACTATCGAATCGATTACTTCATGCGGTAGGTGATGCGACCCTTGGTCAGGTCGTACGGGGTCATTTCGACCTTCACCTTGTCGCCGGTCAGGATGCGGATGTAGTTCTTCCGCATGCGGCCGGAGATGTGGGCAATGATCTCGTGCCCGTTTTCGAGGCGCACCCGGAACATGGTGTTCGGAAGGGTTTCCGCCACCGTGCCCTCGAATTCGATCACGTCGTCTTTTGCCATGTGCTTCCTGGAGAGTGGGTCGTGAGCCGCGTCCGGGAGCGGAGCGGCAACGAAGCCCCGCATTTTGCCATGCCGGTGGCGTTCGTGCAAAAAATCGGTTAAGGATCGTGGCAAGCGGGCCCTGCGGCCCTTGCCGGCTCTGCCAGCCGTGTTGCGGGCCAGCAGCCCACGCGCCCGGACCACGAGCCCACGATACCGGGCTCGGCGATCAGTTCCGCGACAGCGGCTAGGAACCGCGGCCGCGGCCACAGCTCCGCGCCGAGGCTGAGCAGGTGGTCGTTCTCGACCTGGGCATCAACGAGCGGAAAGCCCCAGCTGCCCAGGTGCGCCGCCAGCGCGGCGAGCGCGACCTTCGAGCCGCCGGACTCGGCACTGAACATGCTCTCGCCGAAGAACATGCGGCCGATCGCCACGCCGTAAATCCCGCCGACCAGTCGCTGGCCTTCGAACACTTCGAACGAATGCGCGTGACCGAGCTCATGCATCCGCTCGTAGGCGGCGCGCATCTCGCGCGTGATCCACGTGCCCCGCTGGCCAGGACGAGGCGTCTCGGCGCAGGCCCGCATGACCTCGGCGAACGACGTGTCGGCCCGGATTTCCCACGTCGAACGACGCAGGCCGCGCCGGAATTTCGAACCCAACCGCACGCCGTCGGTGGCGAACATCGTGCGCGGATCCGGGCTCCACCACAGGATCGGCTGGCCCTGCGAATACCAGGGGAAAATCCCGTGGCGATAGGCGTTGAGCAGCCGTGGCGGACTCAGGTCGCCGCCGATGGCCAGCAGCCCGTCGGGCTGGCGCAAGGCCTGGTCGACCGGCGGAAACGGTGCATCGGGTTCGGGCGGCAGCAGCGCGGGGAGGGTGCTCACGCCGGTGATGATGGCGCATCGGTGCCCGCATCGGCCGACTTGAACGGCGAATGCGCGGCGAGCGTGCGGGCGTAGGCGCGGATCGACGCGGCTTCCTGCGAACACCACTCGCGCAGCGCGTCGCGGAAGCCTTCGTGCGCGATCCAGTGCCGGCTACGCACGAACGTCGGCAGGAAGCCGCGCGCGAGCTTGTGTTCGCCCTGCGCGCCGGGCTCGAAACGGGTGAGGCCCTCTCGCAGGCAGTACTCGATGCCCTGGTAGTAGCAGGTTTCGAAGTGCAGTCCGGGCACGGTTTCGGTCGCGCCCCAGTAGCGGCCGTAGAGCGTGTCGCCGCCGCGCAGGCAGAGCGCGCCGGCGATCGGCGCGCCGTTGCGCATCGCCAGCATGATCACCAGCGACGTCGGCATCTCGCGGGCGAGGTGCTGCAGGAACTCCAGCGTGATCGCCGGATGGTTGCCGTACTCGGCGAACGTCTGCAGGTAGAAGTCGTGCATCGCCGACAGGTCATCCGCGCTGGCCTGCGTGCCATCGACCACGCGGAACACGATGCCGGCACGTGCGACCTTCGCGCGTTCCTGGCGGATGTTCTTGCGGTGCTTGTGGTCGAACGCGGCGAGGTAGTCGTCGAAACCGCGCCAGCCGCGATCGTTGCGCCAGTGGTATTGCACGTCGATGCGCGACAGCCAGTCGCCGCCGAAGTCGGCGTCGTCATGGTCCGTGTGGAAGTTGACGTGGACCGACGACAGCTCGTTGCTTCCGCACAGCGCGGCCATCGTCTCGACGAGCAGGCGCCGTCGATCCGGTGTCTTCGCCAGCAGGCGCGGCCCGGTCACGGGCGAGTAGGGCACGGCACCGAGCCACTTCGGGAAGTAATCGAGGCCGGCGCGCGCATAGGCGTGCGCCCAGGCGTGGTCGAACACGAACTCGCCGTGCGAGTTCTCCTTCAGGTACGCCGGTGCGGCGGCGATGAGTTCGTCGCCTTCCCACAGCGTCAGGTGTTGCGGGCGCCAGCCCCACTTCTCGCGAAGGCAGCCGTGCCGCTCGAGCCCTTGCAGGAAGGCATGCGCGATGAAGGGATTGCGGCCGTCGTGCAGCCCGTCCCACCGCGAGGGCGAAACCTGCGCGAGCGAGTCGAGGATGCGGGCGGTGGGCATCGGTGCGTCGGAGCGGGAATTCCGTGACACGGATGACGCGGCAGCACCGCGTCATCCGTGGGTGCGTTCCTCAGCCTTCCTTGTCGAGGAACTTCTCGGCATCGAGCGCGGCCATGCAGCCGAAGCCCGCCGACGTGATCGCCTGGCGGTATACCTGGTCGGCGACGTCGCCCGCGGCGAACACGCCCGGCACCGACGTCTGCGTCGCGTTGCCGTCCAGGCCTGTCTTGATGACGAGGTAGCCGTTCTTCATTTCCAGCTGGCCTTCGAACAGCGACGTGTTCGGCGTGTGGCCGATGGCGACGAACAGGCCGTGGATCGCGATGTCCCTGGTCGAACCGTCCTGTACCGACTTCACGCGCACGCCGGTGACGCCCGCATCGTTGCCGAGCACGTCGTCGACCTGGTGGTGCCACACCGGCTCGATCTTGCCGGACTGGATCTTCGCGAAGAGCTTGTCCTGCATGATCTTCTCGGCGCGCAGCGTGTCGCGGCGATGCACGAGGTAGACCTTGCGCGCGATGTTCGACAGGTACAGGGCCTCTTCAACCGCGGTGTTGCCGCCGCCGATCACCGCCACGTCCTGCTCCTTGTAGAAGAAGCCGTCGCAGGTCGCGCACGCCGACACACCGCGGCCCTTGAACAGGTCTTCCGACGGCAGGCCGAGGTACTTCGCCGTCGCGCCGGTGGCGATGATCAACGCGTCGCAGGTGTATTCGCCGCTGTCGCCAACCAGTCGGAACGGACGCGAGGACGTGTCCACGGTGTGGACGTGGTCGAACACGACTTCGGTGTCGAAGCGCTCGGCGTGCGCCTGCATGCGCGCCATCAGGTCCGGCCCCATCAGGCCGTGCGCGTCGCCGGGCCAGTTGTCGACTTCGGTCGTCGTCATCAGCTGGCCGCCCATCTGCAGGCCGGTGATCACCAGGGGCTTCAGGTTCGCGCGCGCCGCATAGACGGCGGCCGTCCAGCCGGCCGGGCCGGAGCCGAGGATGATGACTTTGGAGTGCTTCGATGGGCTCATGGGTATAATTGCGTGCTGTTTGGATGCGCTGCGCGCGAAAGGGTTCGTTGCATGAACCGCCATACGCAGGCGTGTGCAACGAATGCAGGAGTCATAGCTTGGCGGCGCGGTCCCCCTAAAACAAGGCACTGAACCGGGCCTGCCGCGCGACGCAATGTTGCACTGCGCCGTGAGGCCGCCGACGCGACGGACGACAATAGGCACGCGCGCCGCCGATGCGGCGTTTTTTTCGTCACCACATCCCCCCAATGAGCCGCGCAACCACGCGCGGCTTTTCAACGATCGAAGGTAAGAGACATGCGGATCGGCGTTCCCAAGGAAACCAAGACCCTCGAAGGGCGCGTCGCGCTCGTTCCGGCCGCGGCCGGCGACCTGGTCAAGCGCGGCCATGAGGTCTGGATCGAGAAGGATGCCGGCATCAAGTCGGGCTTCAAGGACGAGCAGTACACGCAGCTCGGCGTGAAGATCGCGCCCGACGCCGCGGCGCTCTACGAGAAGGGCGAGCTGATCGTGAAGGTGAAGGAGCCGATCGCCGGCGACCTGTCGCACCTGCGCAAGGATCACCTGCTGTTCTGCTACCTGCACCTGGCGGCCGAGCCGAAGCTCACGCGCGAACTGCTCGACATCGGCCTGACCGGCGTCGCGTTCGAAACCGTCGAACTGCCCAACGGCGACCTGCCGCTGCTGGCGCCGATGTCGGTCATCGCCGGCAAGATCGCCGTGCAGGTCGGCACGCACCTGCTGCACCAGCCGCAGGGCGGCAAGGGCAAGCTGCTCGGCGGCCTGCCGTCGACCGAGCGTGGCAAGGTCGTCGTGTTCGGCGCCGGCAAGGCCGGCAGCGCCTCGGCGCAGCTGGCGGCCGCGGGCGGCTCGAATGTCGTGGTGTTCGAAATGCGCCAGGACCGCATGGACGAAATGATGCGCCTGGGCAACAACGTCACCGCGCTGTACCCGTACGCGGACGTCGTCGCGCGTGAAGTCGCCTCGGCCGACCTCGTCGTCGGTGCGGTGCTGGTCACCGGCGCCAAGGCGCCGCACGTGATGAACCGCGAAATGCTCAAGGGCATGGAAGCGGGCAGCGTGCTGGTGGACATCTCGATCGACCAGGGCGGCTGCTTCGAGACCTCGCGTCCGACCACGTGGAAGGAACCGACCTACGTCGAAGAGGGCGTCACCCACTTCTGCGTGACCAACATGCCGGGCGCCGTGCCGCAGACCAGCTCGCAGGCGATCTGCGCGGCGATCCTGCCCTGGGTCAACAAGCTGGCCTCGGGCAGCGACTGGCGCAACAACCCGGCGCTGGTCCGCGGCATCAACGTCGAGGGCGGCAAGATCGTCCACCCGGCGCTGCAGGACATGAAGGTCTAAACCACCTTCGGCACGAACGACGCGGGGAGCGCCGGGCGACTGGCGCTCCCCGTTTCTTTGTGGGCTCGCGGAACGGCTGGCTGGGATAGGCTGTTGTTCGCTCCCGGAGCCCTCGCCGGGATGACGGCAGGCGAAGTGCGATCCTGAAGGCGAACTTCGTTCCAGAAGGGTTGGAAAATCGCCCTTCGTGCCGACTTCTGTCGTATATTCAACAAGTAACGCAACCCATTTGAGGCAGAACATCACGGTGGCGCAAGCGTCCGCAGCCAGTCGAAAGAAGCTCAAGGCCGAGAAGCTGCCGCCGTCGCCGCGCAAGCAGCGGCTGGTGCGCGACATCGCGCTGATCCTGATCGCCCCGCTCCTGCTGTACCTGCTGGCGAGCCTGGTGACGTTCTCTCCGCAGGATCCGGGCTGGTCGCATTCGGGCAGCGTGACCGCGCCGCTGCACAACGTCGGCGGACGCGTCGGCGCGTGGACAGCCGACGTCCTGCTTTACCTGTGCGGTTACGTCGCGTTCCTCCTGCCGATCATGCTCGGTGCCATCGCGTGGATCGCGCTGTTCGGCATGGACACCGACGGCGACGGCGAGGCGGATTTCGGCCCCGCACTGCGGCTGGTCGGCATCGTCGGATTTCTCGTCGCCGCGACGGGACTGCTCGAACTTCGCGTCGGCACCGCCGAGGCCTTCTCCGCGCGCGCTGGCGGCATCCTCGGTCAGCTGGTCGGCAAGTCGCTCTACAGCGGCTTCGGCCCCGTCGGCGGGAACCTCTTCCTGCTCGCGCTGCTGCTGGTGTCGGTGACGCTGGCCACGGGTCTGTCGTGGTTCGCGGTGATGGACAAGATCGGCCAGTGGGTACTGGCGTTCGGTCCGACCCTGAGCACCTTGTTCCGCAAGGGCGAGAAGCAGGCGACCGAGTGGCAGCAGACGCGCGCGATGCGCGAGGAACGCGAGGAAGCGCGCAAGGTCGATACCGAACTGCGGGCCAAGCGCGCGCCGGTGAAGATCGAGCCGCCGCCGCCGGCCGCCGCCGTGGTCGAGAAGAGCGAACGCGCCAAGCGCGAGACGCAGATCCCGCTGTTCCACACCGGTGACGGCACGGGCATTCCGCCGCTGGCGCTGCTCGACGACCCGAAGCCGCAGCCGAAGGGTTACGACGAGCAGACGCTGGAAACCCTCTCGCGCCAGATCGAATTCAAGCTCAAGGATTTCCGCATCGACGCGCAGGTCGTCGGCGCGTATCCGGGCCCGGTCATCACGCGCTTCGAGATCGAGCCCGCGCCGGGCGTGAAGGTCAGCCAGATTTCCACGCTCGACAAGGACATCGCGCGCGGCCTGTCGGTCAAGTCGGTGCGCGTGGTCGACGTGATCCCCGGCAAGTCGGTGATCGGCCTGGAAACGCCGAATACCTCGCGCGAGATGATCTTCCTCTCCGAGTTGCTGCGCTCGAAGGAATACGACAAGTCCACCAGCCCGCTGACGCTGGCGCTGGGCAAGGACATCGCCGGCCGCCCGACGGTCGCCGATCTGGCGCGCATGCCGCACCTGCTGGTCGCAGGTACCACCGGCTCGGGCAAGTCCGTCGCGGTCAACGCGATGGTGCTGTCGCTGCTGTACAAGGCCTCCGCGAAGGACCTGCGGATGCTGATGATCGACCCGAAGATGCTGGAGCTCTCGGTCTACCAGGGCATCCCGCACCTGCTCGCGCCGGTTGTCACCGACATGAAGGAAGCGGCGAACGGCCTGCGCTGGTGCGTGGCCGAGATGGAGCGCCGCTACAAGCTGATGTCGAGCGTGGGCGTGCGAAACCTCGCCGGTTTCAACAAGAAGGTGAAGGACGCCATTGACGCCGGCCAGCCGATGATGGATCCGCTGTTCAAGCCGAACGCCGAACTCGGCGAGACGCCGCGTCCGCTGGAAACGCTGCCGTTCATCGTCATCTTCATCGACGAATTCGCCGACATGATGATGATCGTCGGCAAGAAGGTCGAAGAACTCATCGCGCGCCTCGCGCAGAAGGCGCGTGCGGCCGGCATCCACCTGATCCTGGCGACGCAGCGCCCGTCGGTGGACGTCATCACCGGCCTGATCAAGGCCAACATCCCCACGCGCATCGCGTTCCAGGTGTCGAGCAAGATCGACTCCCGCACCATCCTCGACCAGTCCGGTGCGGAAACGCTGCTCGGCCACGGCGACATGCTCTACCTGCCGCCGGGCACCGCGATGCCCGAACGCGTGCACGGTGCGTTCGTGTCGGACGAGGAAGTGCATCGCGTCGTGGAGCACCTCAAGCAGATCGGCGGCGGCCCGGATTACATCGAAGGCGTGCTCGACGAAGTGCAGACGATGGGCGACGGCGTGGTGGTCGGCGCGACCGGCCTGCCGGAAACCGGCGGCGGTGGCGGCGACGAATCCGACCCGCTGTACGACGAAGCCGTGCGCATCGTCACCGAGACCCGCCGCGCGTCGATCTCCGGCGTGCAGCGCCGCCTGAAGATCGGCTACAACCGCGCCGCGCGCCTGATCGAGGCGATGGAAGCCGCCGGCGTCGTGACCCCGCCGGAGCACAACGGCGACCGCTCGGTGCTGGCGCCGCCGCCGCCGAAATGAACCGTGCCGCGGCACCATGCCGCGGCGTGCAAGCCTGTTCAGACAACCGCCGGCACACTCGCCGGCAACACGTGGATACCCGGAGTTTTTCGCATGCGTGCAGTTCGTTTCATCGGCGCCGTCCTGGCGCTCGCGTTGGCCTCGACCACGGCCTTCGCCGGTGCGCGCGACGACCTCAACACCTTCACCAAGGGCCTCAAGGGCCTCAGCGGCGAATTCAGCCAGCAGGTCTTCGACCCGCAGGGCAAGTTGAAGGAAACCTCGACCGGCACGCTCGCGCTGGCGACGCCGCGCCTGTTCCGCTGGCAGTACGTGAAGCCCTATCCGCAGCTGATCGTCGCCGACGGCAAGAAGGTGTGGGTGTTCGATCCGGACCTGCAGCAGGCCACGGTCCGCCCGCAGGGCGTGGAGGAACAGAACAGCCCGCTCGCCGCGCTCATCGATCCGGCGAAGCTCGACGCACAGTTCATCGTCAAGGAACTGGGCATGGACAAGGGCCTGGAATGGTTGTCGCTGGCGCCGAAGAACGAGTCGGACGCGGCGTTCCGCAGCGCGCGCCTGGGCTTCGGTGGCAGCGGGCTGGTGAAGATGCAGGTCGTCGACAATCTGGGCCAGCGCACCGAGATCGAGTTCACCGGCTGGAAGCGCAATCCCGCCTTTGCCGCCGATACCTTCCGCTACACGCCGCCCAAGGGCGTGGACGTGATCGGCGGCGAATAAGCCGGCCCCCCAGCCAGCCGCGACGCGAAGGCCTGCTTCGGCAGGCCTTTTCGTTTTCGTGAGGGCAGGGGCCGGATCCGCCGGCCGCCGGAGCGCCCCGTGGTCCGCCGTCCCGCTCTGTTGATCGGCCTGTTTCTGCTTTCGGCACCGGCCCTGTCCAACGAACCCGCTGTGACCGCCGCCGCGCCGACGCGTGCGCTGGCGTCCACACCGGCGTCGCGCGCGATGGACCGCGCCGCGCTGGAAAAGGCGATCGCCGGTACGGTCGTGGCCGCACTGTCCGAGCGCTTCGGCGGCCGCGCGATCGAGGCCAAGTTCGACGACGTCCAGGCGCAGCCGCTCGATGCGCAACAGCGGCTCATCCGCGGCGAAGGCGGCATGCGCTTCGCGGGCGAGACCGGCTGGATCGGCTTCCGTTTCACCAGCCGCTACGACGACTTCCTCGGCCAGGCCGGATGGCCCGAGCTGGAACTCGGTGTCGGCGGCGAGGGCCGCCTCATTCCCAACGACGGTATCGCCCTGCAGCAGCTCGAAGACCGCATGGCCGACACGCTGCAGCGCGAACTCGGCATGACGTCGGTGCGCATGCAGCTCGACCGCGTCGAAACGGTCGAGATGGCCGCGCATTACCTGGGCATGGAAGCGCGCGGCCTGGCCGACTTCGGCCGCGACGGCAGCAGCGAGGTGCGCGTGCACGCGCTGTACGACCGCCGCGACGGCGCATGGCTGCAGATGGACTACCAGCTGGGGCCGGAGGACGCGGGCAAGCCGCAGCTCACCCGCATCCTCGCGCTGAACCCGCTTCCGCGTGCGATCCGCGATGACAGAGCCCCGAAGCCGGGCTTGGTATCGTGTGCGCAGCTTCCCGCGAGACCGCACGTGGCCCGCCGCACGACTTCTTCGTCCTCCCTGACCGACGACCTGCTTCACGTCGACAACCGCGGCATGCAGCCGCTTGCCGAACGCATGCGCCCGCGCACGCTCGACGAGATGGTCGGGCAGAAACGGCTGCTGTCGCCACGCTCGGCGCTGCGTCGCGCGATCGAATCCGGTCGCGTGCATTCGATGATCCTGTGGGGGCCGCCGGGCTGCGGAAAGACCACGCTCGCGCTGCTGCTGGCCAAATACGCCGACGCCGATTTCCGCGCGATCTCCGCCGTGCTATCCGGCCTGCCGGAAGTGCGGCAGGTGCTGGCCGAAGCCGCGCAGCGCTTCGCCGAAGGCCATCGCACGGTGCTGTTCGTCGACGAGGTGCATCGTTTCAACAAGGCGCAGCAGGACGCGTTCCTGCCGCACATCGAACGGGGCACGATCCTGTTCGTCGGCGCGACGACGGAAAACCCCTCGTTCGAACTCAACTCCGCCTTGCTCTCGCGCTGCCGCGTGCACGTGATGGAAGCGGTGTCGGCCGACGACATCCGCATCGCGCTGCGGCAGGCGCTGGACGACGAGGAGCGCGGCCTCGGCGGGCGCGGGCTGAAGGTCGAGGACGCGCTGCTCGGCGAGATCGCGCAAGCCGCCGACGGCGACGTGCGCCGCGCGCTGACGCTGCTGGAAATCGCGGCGGAACTGGCCGAAGGCGAGGAGGGCGAGATCACCGCGACGACGCTCGCGCAGGTGCTCGCCGATCGCACGCGCCGCTTCGACAAGGGCGGCGAGCAGTTCTACGACCAGATCTCCGCATTGCACAAATCGGTGCGCAGCTCCAATCCCGACGCCGCGCTGTACTGGTTCGCGCGGATGCTCGATGGGGGTTGCGATCGTTCGTACCTCGCGCGACGCCTCACACGCATGGCGGTGGAAGACATCGGCCTGGCCGATCCGCGCGCGATGCCGATGGCGCTGGAAGCGTGGGACACGTTCGAGCGCCTCGGCAGTCCGGAAGGCGAACTCGCGCTCGCGCAGGTCGTGGTGTACCTGGCGACGACGGCGAAGTCGAACGCGGTGTACGCCGCCTACAACGCCGCGCGCGCCGACGTGCAGCAGTACGGCACGCAGGACGTGCCGCTGCACCTGCGCAATGCGCCGACGAAGTTGATGAAGCAGCTCGGCTATTCGAAGGGCTATCAGTACGACCACGATGCCGAGGGCGGCATCGCGCTCGACCAGACCGGATTTCCCGATGCGATGGGCGAGCGCGTGTACTACCGCCCGGTCGAGCGCGGGCTGGAGATCAGGTTGAAGGAAAAACTCGATCGCCTTCGTGCGATGCGCGACGACGCCCGGCGTGATGGCAATGTGAGTGGCGACGACGACGGAACCTGAGCGTTTTCCGCGTGTTGCCTGCCCGCAACGTGGAGTTGGCTTCAACATTCACGCATAAGTAATTGAGCCGAAACAGCGACGGTACCGTTGAAGTGTCGCGGTAATGTCCCGCGTTTCGGCGCTGAAACGCGCGGCTGAATGGCAACGAATGCGCTGCGTGCCTCGACGCATCAAGGCCTTGCGGTGCACATCTGAGGCGCGGGGCGCTCGGTAGCCGAAAGTCGCATTCCAGTTTTGCAACGAGACGCTCCGGTTCGCTCCGCTTCAGCGGCGCGGCGCGAAAGGCGTGTGTGCGATTCAGGACGATTAACCCGCGTGATCAACGCGTTGCCGCGCCTGAACGAAGGTTGGCACCGGCCATGCGTGTAGTTCCTTGCGTCGTTTACCGGTGCCTCCCCCGGGTGCCAGCCGACGTCACGTAAAGGAGAACAACAATGCGCATTCGTACCAGCTTGATGGCAACAGCAGTGCTCATTGCCCTGGGGCTCGGCGGCCAGGCGATGGCACAACAGACCAACGGCAATGGTGGCGACGGTGACGATACGTTCACCGCGTCGGACAACTCCGATAACTCCGACAACTCCGACAGCAGCACAGGCGACAACCGCGAGAACGACGGCTGGGCCGGCGCCGACAACGGAGCCGCGGCCGCGAACAACGGCGGCACCGCGACCAGCACCTACACCGACTCCTCCACCTTCAGCTCCACCTCCAGCACGATCGTCGCATCGACCGTGCTCGAAGGCGCGGTATACGACGTTCGCACATACGGCATCGGCAATGTCGCCACAAACGGCGGCAATGCCAATGGCGGATCGGGCGGCGCCGGTGGCGACGGCTACGGTGGCGACGGCTACGGCGGCGAAGGCGGCGGTGGCGACGGCTACGGCGGCGACGGCGGCAGCGGCGGCGACGGTGGCTCCGGTGGCGACGGCGGTTCCGGCGGCTATGCCGTGAACGGCAGCGCGACTTCGGGCGACGCGACCGTCGGCGACGCGACCATCGGCGATTCGACTGCCGGCCGTGGCGGCCGTGGCGGCGACACCTGGGACAACTACAGCGGTCGTGGCGGCGATACCGACAACGACAGCGGGGACGCAGGCGGCGCAAGCCTGGCCGGCTCGGCCGCAGGTGCCGGCGGCAGCGACGGCGGCGGTGGTGGCGGTGGCGGCGGCAACTCCGGTGGCGACGGCGGTGGCGGCAACGATGCCGGCAACGACGGCACCGGCGGCTCCGGCGGTGCGGGCGGTACGGGCACCGGCGGCGCTGGTGGCGCGGGTGGTACGGCCACTGCAACCTCGACCGGCACGTCCGGCGCGGGCACCGGCACGTCCGGCGCGACCGCAGGTGATGGCGGTGCCAGCGGCACCGTGACCGCCAGTGCGGGCGGCGGCGGTGCGGGCGGTGCGGCGAGCAATGGCGACGCGAGCAACGGCAGCGCCGATGCAAGCGCGACCAACGGCTCGGCGACGGCCGGCGACGGCGCGGTTGCGGCAGCCGGCGCGACCGGCGGCGCGACGGCGGCGCGGGCGGCACCGGCAACGGTGCGGGCGGCACGGGCGGCACGGGCAACGGCGGCGTCGGCAACGGCGCGACCGGTGGTTCCGGCGGCGCGGGCGGCAGCAACATGGTCGATGCCGGCACGTTCGACATGTCCTCCACGATGACCGGTACCGCCAGCGGCGCAGCCGGCATCACGGTGGCGGCGCAGAACAGTGGCTTCTCCTCGCTGATCCAGCAGGGCATCACCGTCCAGGCCAACCTGACCGTCGGTCCGTAAGCGTTACGCGACGCACGCGCGCCTTCCGGCAAGCGTGCGATCAAGTGCGCATTGCAGATTCCCGCCGGCGGCAACGCCGGCGGGAGCTTTGCAGGCGCAACGGACCCACACGGCAAGGAGCATGACGATGCAACGCAATCGTTCCATCGCAGTGGGCAGTCTGATGGGCGTGGCGCTGTGGTGCGTGGCGGGCATGGCCTGCGCGCAGCAGTCGCCCGAGGCCGCACTGCAGCCTGTCGTCGTTGAACCGGCTTTCGTCGAACCGGCCATTGTCGATGCGACCGTCGCGCCCGACGCGTCGTTCGGATCGGCCGTCGATCCCGGCGCGCTGTCGGACATGCGCGGCGGCGAGGCGCAACTGGTCGACAACGACATCCTCGTCAACGGCCGCGTCGAGGACGCGATCGCCGACGACGTCCTCACCGGCAGCAACTCGGTCACGTCCGGTTCGTTCGCCAATGCCAGCGGCATCTCGACGGTGATCCAGAACACCGGCGCGAACGTGCTGATCCAGAACGCAATGATCGTGAACGTGAAGTTCGCGGACGCGGGCCCATGAGCGTGCTCACATTCCGTTGCCGCGCAGTGCTGGCGGCTTCGGCGTGGATCCTGGTTTCCGGCCTCGTGCAGGCCGGGACGGTGGACGTGCGCGCGCCGCCGAACGGCGCCTATCAGCTGAAGGTGACCAGCCTGAAGGAAGCGCGCTTCAAGACCACCGTGCGCCAGCAATACGACTTCAGCTGCGGCTCCGCCGCGACCGCGACGCTGCTGACGTATCAGTACGGCCATCCGGTCACCGAGGCCGAAGTGTTCATGCACATGTACCAGACCGGCGACCAGGCGAAGATCCGCCAGCGCGGATTCTCGCTGCTGGACATGCGCCGCTACCTGCGTTCGCTGGGCTTCGAGGCGGACGGATTCGAGCAGCCGCTGGACAAGCTCGTCGCCGAAGGCCTGCCGGCGATCGTGCTGCTCAACGACCGTGGCTACCGGCATTTCGTCGTCGTGAAGGGCTTCCGCAACGAACGCGTCCTGCTCGGCGATCCCGCACGCGGCACGCGTGCGATGCCGCGTTCGCGTTTCGAGAAGCTGTGGGACAACCGCATCCTGTTCGTGGTGCACAACCGCCGCGACCGGGCCCAGTTCAACATGGCGCAGGACTGGCGCACCGCGCCGCCGGCGCCGCTGGATGCGGGCATCGCCCGCGACAGCCTCTACAACATCGTGACGCCCCGGCGCAGCCCGGGCGACATCTGACGGAGGGTTCGACCATGGACTCGCCTTCGTTCAAGCACGCGCCGTTCAAACTCGCCTTGATCACCGCCTTCGCGTGGTGCGCGCCCGTGTTGGCCGCGCCGCCTTCGACGGTGCTCGGTGAGGACTGGGTCGCGATCGATCCCGCGCTGCTGGAAGACATGCGCGGCGGCTTCATCACCGACGGCGGAACGGCGTTGTCGTTCGGCATCGAGCGCGCGGTGTTCGTCAACGGCGAAGTGGTGGCGACCACGCGCGTGCAGATTCCCGACGTCGGGCGCATGACGACCGACCAGGCGCGCGAGCTGCAGCGCTTCAACGAGGGCGTCGTGGTGCAGGTGGGCGGCGGCAACACGTTCGAGCCGTCCGGCGCGCCCGGCGGAATCGTCATCCAGAACACGAGGGACGGGCAGGACATCCGCGCCCTGACCACGGTGAACGTCGGCGTCGACACGCTGCAGGCGTTCCAGGACCTCAACACCCAGTCGACGCTGCACAACGCGATGGTGACCGCCACCGCGCCCTGAACGAGAGCCGTCGCCGCGCGCCCGCATTCGGAGCCCGCCTGCGTTGTAACCGGATGGACCTCCCGGCACGGCCGCACCAGAAGGACGACGCATGAGAAGGACGCCGCAGTTGCCCCGCCGCCTGATGCTCGCTCCATGCCTGTGGCTCGCCGCCGCCGCGGCGGCCCACGCGCAGGACCAGTGGCAGGGACTGGAGCCGGCCCGCCCGGCTGCGCAGCCCCAGGCGGCCGGGGCTCTTCCCGCGGCGCCGGCGCCCGCAGCGCCGCAACGTTCGCTGGACGACCTGCAGCGCGAGATCAATGCGCAGACCCGCAAGCTCGATGAACTGCGCAACTCGCTCGCGCAGCAGGAAGCGGCGGTCGCGAACCTGCAACGCGCGCTCGACGAGGAACGCCTGGACGCCGAACGTGGCGCAGGGGTAGCGCCCGGCACCGTGCTGCCGACGCTGGCGCAACAGGCGCCGGCCGCGGCGCCTCCACCGGTCGATCAACGCCAGGCGCAGGCCGCGCAACCACAACAACAGCAGCCACAACCGAAGCAGAAGCCGGTCGGACAGGCGCCTGATTCGGTAACGCGCCCGCCGGAAGTCGCGCAGATCTTCGACCAGCCCGGCGTGCTCACGCCGTCGGGCAAGTTCATCCTCGAACCCTCGCTGCAGTACGGCTATTCGGCGAACGACCGCGTGGCGCTGGTCGGTTACACGGTTATCCCGGCGATCCTCATCGGCCTGATCGACGTGCGCCAGGTGAAGACGACCTCAGGCGTCGGCACGATCACCGGGCGCATGGGCATCGGCGGCCGCGCCGAAGTGGAAGTGAAAGTCCCCTACGTCTACCTCAACGGCGACACCGTCAGCCGCGAGATCTTCACCGGCAGCGCGCAGGACCGCGTGTTCAACGCCAGCGGCCACGGCATGGGCGACGTCGAGGCGACCGCGCGTTATCAACTCAACCGCGGCGGTCCGGACAAGGCGTTCTACATCGGCTGGCTGCGCTACAAGAGCCGCACCGGCAAGGACCTGTTCGAAGTCACCACCGACTGCGTGCAGCGCTGCCTGCAGAACGCCACCGGCACCGGCCTGCCGCTGGAGCTGCCCACCGGCACCGGCTTCGAAGCGATACAGCCGGGGGTGACGTGGCTGTATCCGTCCGACCCGGTCGTGTTCTTCGGCACCTTCAGTTACCTGTACAACTTCGAACGCAGCAACGTTTCGCGCACCGTATTGGGGCGCGAAGAGGAATTCCTCGGCGACGTGCAGGCCGGCGACATCTGGGGCTTCAACCTCGGCATGGGCCTGGCGCTCAACGAGAAGGCGTCGATCAGCCTGGGCTACGACACGAGCCTGATCGGCAAGACGAAGCAGAACGGCCGGGAATCGCCCGGCTCCGTGCGCCTGACGCTCGGCACGCTGCTGCTGGGCGGTACGTACCGCTTCAGCGATCGCTGGTCGCTCAACGTCGCACTCGGCGTAGGCGTGACGCGCGATACGCCGGACATGACGCTGACGGCGCGGGTGCCGATTTCGTTCTGAGATTTCGCGACAGTCCTTGCGAGCCTCGTCATCCCGGCGTTCGCCGGGATGACGGCCTTTCCATCGCATCGCCAGAAACCCTTCACACCTGTTTCACCCGCAAAGGTTCTATCTCGCGATCACGCGCGCGCCGCGAGGCCTCGCGCCGGCAGTCCGCATCGGGTTTCCCTCTCGCCCCAAACGTCCACGGAGAAGGCTCATGAAACGACTCGTCCTCGGCGCGGTGATGCTCCTCGCGCTGGCCGGCTGCGCCAGCACGCCGACGGTGCACACGGATTACGACCCCTCGGCACAGTTCTCCAGCTATCGCACCTACACGTGGCTGAAGAAACCCGAAGGCCGCTCGCCGCTGGTCGAACAGCGCGTGGTCGCGGCGATCGATGCCAAGCTCGCCGCGCACGGCTGGCAGCAGGCGACGGGCACCGACGCCGATGTCGGCATCGTCGCCAACGTCGCCACGCAACAGCAGCAGACGCTCGACACCTTCTACAGCGGTCCGGCGTGGGGCGGTTACGGGTGGGGGCGCTGGGGTGGCGCAGGCATGGGTTCGGCGACCACCACAGTGCGCAATTACGAAGTCGGCACGCTGGTCGTCGACATGTTCGACATGAAGACCAAGCAGGCGATCTGGCGCGGTACCGCGTCGGGCACCGTGCCCGATTCGCCGGAAGACGTGAACGCCAAGGCGCAGGCCGGCGTGGAGAAGATGTTCGCGTCGTTCCCGCCGGGCAGCGCGCCGACGAAGTGACGGGCAGCAGGGCGGAATGCAGAAGGCCGGCGCAATGCCGGCCTTCGTCGTTTCATCGCACGCGTCGTGCGGATCACACCCGTCTGAAATAGAACCCCGCGTAATGATCGAGCGTGCAATCCGGTTCGAACGGAACGCGCAGGTGGCGTTCCTTCGATTGCCACTGGTCTTCCAGGCAGTAGCCCAGTTCCTCCATCTGCGCGACGAACTCCGGCTTGGCCATCACGCGATACGGCAGCACGGCCTTGCCGATGTTCTGCAAGGTGACGTAGCCGCGCCGCGGATGCACCGGCGTGAGGTTCACCAGCACGTGCGTAGGGGGCGAGGGCAGGCGGCCGAGCAGCTCGGGCAGCGTGTAGTCCAGGTACTGCAGCGCGCCGCAGGTGATCAGCACATCGTGGTCGCTCGCGGCGTCCGGGTCGTCGGCGAAGTGCAGCAGCCCTTGCGGATCGTTCTCGCGCGCCCAGCTGCGTCCGGCGTCCATCACCGCGGGCACGTCGTGCACGCGCCATTCCATCGTCGCGGGGTAATCGACGTAACGGCGGAACCCGTAGTAGGTCACGCCGATGTGGCCCCCCAGGTCGAAGATGCGATGGCGGCCCTGCGCGAGCAGGCGCGACAGCCAGTGCACCATCGGATAATCGCTGACGCGGATGCTCCGGTGTCGATCCATGTACATCCCCGTCGTGGACGGCTGGTCGTAGCTGGTCGGCAGCGACGGCGCGGCGGCCAGCGCCTGCGCGCGCGAATCGTAGGCGCCGTAGTACGCGTTGCCGCCGTGGTAGGGCCGGTTGAACAGGCGGCGGTACAGCGGCCGCGCGACCAGGCGGACACCGGGAAGCTCGGCGGTCTCGATGGCGATGCGCACCAGGTGGCGTTTGGCCATCAGCGTTTCATGTTGCACGGGGATCCCCTTCCGATCGTCTCAGGGAAGCAAACGCGCTCGGCGGGCAAAAGGGGACGCGGCGACGTCAGCGGGCGCGCAGGGCGTCCAGTCGCTCGCTGTAGGCCGCCCGCGTGTCGCCGTCGCTCAGCGCCTGCGCCTGGGCGAGCGAGCGGATCGCAGGCTTGATCCTGCCGGCCTTCAGGTACGCGTTGGCGAGCGCCGAGTGGAAGCGATGCTCCTGCGGTTGCAGGTCGACCGCGCGCCGGTATTCGCGGATCGCGCGCGCGAGGTCGCCGGCGTTCTCGGCGTTCACCGCCTGCATGAAGGCGTGGAAAGGATCGTTGCGCTGCACCTTCGCCAATCGCTGGCGGTATTCGGCTTCAAGCGAGCGATCGCCCATGCGCGCGGCAAGCCCGGCGAGGTTGAACAGGGCGTTGGCGTTGTCAGGATCGAGTGCGAGGGCGCGGCGATAGGCCTTCTCGCCGCCGCGCGGATCGCCGCTTCGCGTGCGCACGACGCCGGCGTTGCTCCAGAAGCCGGCGTAACCCGGATCCAGCTTCAGGGCGGTGCCGAGCAGCGACAGCGCCGCGGCGTAATCGCTGGCGGCCAGGCGTTCGACGGCGAGGTTGTTGTAATAGTGCGCGATCAGTCGCGTGGTCGTGATCGGCTCGGGCTGATCGCGTGGAATGATCAGGTCGCCCGCGACATCCACCGTGTATTTCCGCACCCCCGCGCGCACGGACGAATTGACGTGGTTGCTCAGGTAGAGCGTGCCGTCGGCCTGGCGAAAGCCGAGGATCTGCCCGATCTCCTGCGGCGTCGCTTCCAGCCCCGCTTCCTTCGCCAACGCAAGGAAGAGCATCGTGAAGGTGAGGCAGTTCGCAGTACGCGCTTCGTATGCCTGCGCGACGGTGTGGTTGGCGGTCTCCACGTACGTCATGCCCAGCCCTTCGGGCGCGAACATGAAGGCGCCCAGACGTTGCAGCCGGTCGTGCGCGGAGGGGGTGTCGTGGAGGATCTCGCGATGCAACCGCTCGCGCAGCGGCGCGGGCAGGGCCATTACCTGGTCGGGCGCAGCGACCGTGCTCGCCGCGGGCTGGGCGAACGCAGGCGCGATCGACAACGCCAGCGCGAGGATCATCGCGACGAGCCTGTTGCGCATCGACGAACGCCTTGCGGCCCGGCGGGCCGCGATTCAGCCTGCGGCGAGTGTAGTCCTGCACCGGGCAAGCGCGCGTGTGCGGGAAGTTCAGGGCTCCGGCGCTATCCTCGGACCCGGATCCACGCAGGAGACTCGACATGGCCACCGGTTGGGCAGGCGACGGCGCCGTGCAGGACCAGATCGATGCGACCGTGAAGGACGGCATCAAGCGCGCACGAAGCAAGCTGCCGCAAGGGCCGGGTCTGACGCATTGCGAGGAATGCGGCGTCGAGATCCCGCAGGCCCGCCGCGACGCCGTCCACGGCGTGCGCCTGTGTATCGCCTGTCAGGAAGCGCACGACGCCGAAGAGGCCGCCTTCGCCGGTTACAACCGTCGCGGCAGCAAGGATTCGCAGCTGCGCTGATCGAGGCGCCAGACGCCGCGCTCAGATTCCCAGCAGCGGCGTCGCCTGTTCCAGCCTCACGCGCAACTGCTCGGCCAGTCGCAGGCTCAGCGCGATGATGGTGAAGGTCGGGAACGCCCAGCTGCCGGTCGGGAACACCGAACTTCCGGCGATATGCAGGTTGTCCACGCCGTGCACCTGGCAGTGCCGGTCCACCACGCCTTCGCGCGGGCTGTCGGCCATGCGCGTGGTGCCCATGTGGTGCGAGGTGCCGAACACCTGCGGCACGCCGCCGTCTTCCTCCAGCCATGACGCCGACTGGAAGCGACCGTTGCACGCGCGCGCGAGTTCGCCGCCAAACAGCGTCGCGGCGGTGCGGTAGGTGTGGCGGTCCAGCTCGGTCAGGCGCCAGTCGACGTTGACCTTCCGAAGCCCCAGCGCATCGCGTTCGTCGCCGAGCGTGATGCGGCTGTCGTGGTTCGGTACCTGTTCGAAGTAGCCGATGAGGTCGACGCGTTCGGTGCGCACCGTCGGCTTGCGCGTGAGCTTGCGACCCACGGCCTTGGCGATGTCGCCCGCGTTGAGCCCCGCGCGCAGCGTGAGCGAGCGGATGTCCTCGGTCGGCATCGCATTGGCGATGTAGTCCGGTTCGCCATTGCGACGCCCGCACACGCGCGCCTTGATCGCCCAGTTCTCGTTGCCGCGACGCGCGCGGATCGCCGCGCGCAGGTCGCGCAGCGCCTGCAGGCCTTCGGGCACCGGCTCCTCGAACGCGAACGGCCGCACGCGTCCGCTGAGGATGCGGTGCCGGCGCTGCGCTTCGTCCGACAGGCAGATCTCCGGATGCGCCTGCGGGCGGCCCTTGGGCACGTTGCGATCGTACGGGCGCGTGAGCACATGCGGATCGTCGGCGAACAGCGTGCCGAGCTTTCCGCTGGGATGGTCCATGAAATAGCGGCCGACCAGATCGTGCGGATTGCCCAGGCCCTGCGGAACGGTCGCGTTCGAGGACAGCAGCAAGCGCGCGTTCTCGATGCCGCCGCAGGCGAGGACGTAGTGCCGCGCACGCACCGTGCCGCGGCGACCGTCGAGCGTGCCGATGCGTGCCTGACGCACGGCCTGCGCCGATTCCACCGCGTCGAGTTCGAGCAGGTTCGCGTGCAGCAGCACGGTGATGTTGTCCGCGCGCTCGAACACGTCGTGGTACGCGTGGCCGAAGATCATCGGGCTGGACGCGAACGTCTTGTGCACCAGCGCGTCGCTGTCGAAGTCCAGCGGCCGTCGCGAGAAGGGCGTGAGGAAGGTGTCCTCGCCGAAGTCGTGCTGGTCGAGACCGCAGAACGTGCGCGCCTTACGGTAGTGGGGCTCCAGGTCGGCGAAGCCGATCGGCCAGCCGCTGTGCGGTACCCAGTCGCGCGGTGCGAGGTTCGCCAGCGGAATGCAGCCGCGGCCCCAGTAATTGCAGGTGCCGCCGAACGCGCGCAGCCGCGAGGCACCCGGATCGAAGGGCGGTTCGCCGACCGAATGCCCTTCCAGCAGCGCCTGGTAGCGCGCGTCGGCGGTCAGCCCGCCGCTCTCGATCACGCAGACGGACGCCTGCGTGTCGAGAAACGCCCATGCGATCGCCAGGCCGGCGGCGCCGGCCCCGATGATGCAGATGTCCGCGTCGATGTCGGCCGGCGAGGACGCGTTCCGGAAATCGAAGATCAAATGCCTTGCCCCTGGGAACAGTTCTTCTTATGCGCCTGTGCACGAAGCGCACACAGGGCCACCGTTCGAAACCAACGCAGCCCGGGGAAGAAAGGGGACAGGTGGGAAGGTTGAGGCAGGCCGCTTACGCGGCACTGCCGCGTGGCCTGCCGAAAGCCCGGCCATGGATGGCCGGGCGGGGCGTTCCGGAGTTGGATGCGCTTCGCCATGGATGGCAGCGGCTTCATCAACGAAGTCGGTGCAAAGCGGCACTGCCGCGTGGCCTGCCGAAAGCCCGGCCATGGATGGCCGGGCGGGGCGACCCGGAGTGGGATGTGCTTCGCCATGGATGGCGGCCATGCCACCAACGAAGTCCGTGCAGAGCGGCACTGCCGCACAGCGGACGTCAACGGAGTCACTCCGCCGCCCCTCACCCCAACCCCTCTCCCGTTGGGAGAGGGGCAATCAACGGCGTCATCCCGGCGAAAGCCGGGACCCAGGCCCGCAGCCTTCGGTGAACCAAGTCATCGTCATTCCAGCGAAAGCTGGAATCCATCTTGATCTTGCTTCGTGCGCTGATCGCGTCAGCGACAAACAGCAGCCACGCATCGCAAGCGCCACCGCATCGCACGCCCCGACCCTCACCCCAACCCCTCTCCCGGTGGGAGAGGGGCTTGAAAGCCGTCGTCCCGGCGAAAGCCGGGATCCAGCCGGGAGCGTTAGGGCGCTCCATCACCGGCGAACCACCTCACCGTCATTCCAGCGAAAGCTGGAATCCATTTTGATCTTGCTACGAGCGCTGATCGCGTCAGCGATAACGGCAGCCACGCATCGCAAGCGCCACCGCATCGCACGCCCCGACCCTAACCCCAACCCCTCTCCCGGTGGGAGAGGGGCTTGAAAGCCGTCGTCCCAGCGAAAGCCGGGATCCAGGCCGGGAGCGTTAGGGCGCTCCATCACCGGCGAACCACCTCACCGTCATTCCAGCGAAAGCTGGAATCCATATTGATCCTGCTACAAGCGCTGATCGCGTCAGCGTTGGACAACAGCCACGCATCGCGAGCGTCAGCGCAGCCGCACGTGCCGCCCCTCACCCCAACCCCTCTCCCGTCGCGAGAGGGGCTTCAAGCCGCCATCCCGGCGAAAGCCGGAACCCGGGCCGTCAACCAACTAACCAACCAACCACCAACACCTCACCGCGCCACCAGCGGCATCGGCTGCGCGAGGCCGCGCGCCATCGCGCTGTCGAGCAGCACGCGGGTCTTGCGCTCGGCTTCCTCGATGATCTTTTCCTGCTGCTTTCCGAGCGCGTCCATCTGGCGGCCCAGGGCGTCCATCGGCTTGCTGGCTTCATCCATCTGGCGGCCCAGCGCCTCCATCGGGCCCTGGTTCGCGGCGAGAGCGGCGGACTGCTGCTCGATCACGCGGCTCTGCTCGTCCATCTGGCGACCGAGTTCATCCATCTGGCGGCCCAGGTCGTCCATCGTCGCTTCCAGGCGATCGCGGCCGGCACCATCCGCGCGCGCCATCTGCGAGGCGATCTCCGACTGCCGTTCGGCCAACGCGCTCTGCTGGTCGGCCAGGCGTTCCATGCGTCGCGACGATGCGTTGATCGCGCGATCGTCGTCGGCCTTGGCCGAAAGCTGTTCCATCTGCGCGCCCAGCGCCTCCATCTTGTTGCCGTGGACTTCCATCTGGTCGCCGAGCGCTTCCATCTGCTCGCCGATGCGATCGCTGTCGCGCCATGCATCGCGCACCTTCGCCATCGTGTCGGCGTCGGACACCACGTAGGCCTTCCCATCGCGACGGAACCAGATGAAGTCCTGGTTGGTCAGGCTGCGGCGGGCGCGTTCGATTTCGGGGATGTCGTCGGTCGAACCGGACATGCGGAAGCCGTCGCGATCCTTGCTGACGAGCGCGTAGGCGTTGTCGTCGTCGTGCTTGAGTCGCAGCGTCGTCGAGGCGCTCTTCGTCGGCGTGGCGGCGGGCTTCGCCTTCGGTTGCGCGGAGGGTTGCCCGTTGCTGGCTGCATCGGCTTTCGCTTGCGCGGACGCGGCGGCTGCGGGTTTCGCGTCCTGGCCGATCTGCGCATGCGCGTAGAACGCCAGGCAGGCGATCGCGACGCCGACCAGCGGCAAGGCGACGCCGCCGCGCACGGGGCGCGCGCCGGGACGGACGAGTTGTTCGATGCGGGACATCAGATGGCCTCCATGGGCGGCTTGCGCGAGATTGGGCGTGGACAGGTCGACGGTGTGGCTGCATGACCACTCCGCCAGTTCGGACAGCGCCAGCGCGAGCCGGCGCGGTTGACCGGTGACGTCGGCGGCGAGGCGGTCGGCGATGTGTTCGCGTTCGTCGCGGATGCGACGCGACAGCCACCACGTGACCGGGTGGTAGAACAGCAGCGCCTCGGCGAGGTTCTGCAGCAGGTTGACGAGGTAATCGTGGCGGCGGATGTGCGCCAGCTCGTGCGCGAGCAGGGCTTCGACCAGATCGGCCGGCATGCGCGTGAGCAATCCCGCCGGCAGCAGCACGACCGGGCGCCACCAGCCGGCGGACACCGGCGAAGACAGCGAATCGACGATGCGAAGCGCGACATCGCGACGCAGCCCGAAACGCTGCGCGAGCGCGTCCAGTCGCGATTGCCACTGCGCGTGTGCGGCCGCTTGCGGCGTTGCGCGAAGTCGCTGGATCCAGAGCAGTCCGGCGACCATGCGCAGCGACAGCGCTCCGGCGCCGGCGGCCCAGAGCAGCACGATTGTCGGCAGCGCGGCGTCCAGTCGTGATGCCCAATCCGGTGCGACGTCGCCGGTGACGATGGCCAGGGCGGTGATGCGTACGCCGTCGCCCGCGGGAATGACGCCGCCGGCCGTCGCGGGCGTCCACATTTGGGCTACGACATACAGCGTCGGCACCAATGCGCACAGCAGCAATGCCGAACACGCCACTGCGTAGCGCGCCTGCGGGCGTGCATCGCGCATCAGCCGCAGGGCGATCGCCGCAAGCAGTCCGATCAGTGCGCCTTGCCAGAGGAAGTGGAGCAGGGCGCGGCCGAGCGGCCGGCACCAGCTGGGCGAGGAAGTCAGTCATCGCGGTGCTCCGTGCCGTTGTCGTCGGCGTTGTCCTTGAGGAAACGGCGGATTTCCTCGCGTTCCTTGTCGCTCACGTGTTCGTTCAACGCTGCCATTACCAGCGCCTTGCCCGAGCCGGAAAACGCCTTCTGGATCAACTCGGAAAGCAGGTTCGTCTGCAACGCGTCCTGGGCATGCGCGGCGGCGTAGACGTGCGATCGCTGGCTCTCGTCGCGCGTGAGCAAGCCCTTGCCATGCATCACCTGCATCAGGCGCAGCACCGTGGCGTAGGTGATGTCGGGGCGCTCGGCGAGCCGGGCCTGGTGGACGTCCTTCACCGTGGAAGGACCCAGACGCCAGATCGCCCGCAGCAGGTCGAGCTCGGCGGCGGTGGGTTTCGGCGGTCGGGCATTCCTGCGGGTCATGGCGGTCTTCGAAAGGTGCGTGCGAGGATGCTGATCCATCTAGAACGTTTTGTCTAGACCGTTTTGTCTATGACGAAAGTCACGGGTGCCGGCCTTCGAGCGCCACTAGGATGGGCCGGCCGCGCCAGGCGCCACCGGGAGCATCGCGATGTCCTCCGTCCGTCCGTTCGCACCGCGCATCCTCTGGGCTTTCGTTTTGATCGGCGGAGTGCTCGTCGCCCTTGGCGACTTCATCTTCGCCACGACGCTTTGGTTCTCGTGGGACGCGGAAGGTTTAAGGCGCGTCTTCCAGACCATCGCGGTCGGCGTGCTGGGGGAGGCCAGCTACGACGGCGGCACGCAGTCGGCCGTGCTCGGCGCGGTGCTGCACGTGCTGATGGCCACGGCCTTCGTGGCGATCTACACGCTGGTCGCCCGTCGCTTCCCTTCGCTGCTGACGCGGCCCGTCGTGCTCGGCGTGCTCTACGGCGTCGTGCTCTACGTGGTGATGAACTTCGTGGTGATGCCGCTCTCGCGCGTCGGACGCTCGCCGTCGTTCGCGCATCCGGACTGGATCGCCTATGCCGTGCTTGCGCACATGTTTTTCGGCGTGATCTGCGTGCTGTTCGCACGACGCGCCTTACGGCGCGGTTGAGTGCCGCCGGCGTCCGCCGGTCGGCTGGCCGCAAACACCCCTTGACGCATCGGTCGCGCGACCGATAAACGAGCGCAATCCACCGGACGGAGCGCCGCCATGCTGGAGAAGGTCGCTTTCACGATGTACCCCGTGGTCGACGTCGATCGCGCCTGCGATTTCTACGAGAACACGCTGGGCCTCAAGCGCGGCTCGCATGGCCACCAGGACGGTCAGTACTGGATCGAATACGACCTGCCCGGCGGCGGTTGCTTCGCGCTCACCAACGCCACGCCGTCCAAGCCCAGCGAGGCCGCCGGCGGTACGGTCGGCTTCGAAGTGGACGACCTGGACGCGACCGTCGCAGACCTGAAGAAGAAGGGCGTCACCTTCCGCAGCGACATCATCGTGACGCCTGTGTGCCGCATGGCCGTGTGCGTGGACAGCGAAGGCAACGCGTTGCTGCTGCACCAGTTGAAGCGGAAGTGACGCGCATGGCCGCACGCACGTCCCCCGTCGACACGCCCAAGGCACGCACGCGATTCGCGCTGGACTGGCTTCGCGATCACGCCTCCGAAGCTGCACGCGCGGGCATGGCGCGATTCGCGATTCCGTCCGACCACGCGCTCGGTGTGTCGATGAAGGACATCCAGGCGCTCGCGAAGCAGCTTGGCCGCGATCACGACCTTGCGGCCGCATTGTGGAGCACGGGCGTCTACGAGGCGCGCATGCTCGCTGCGTATGTCGAGGAGCCCGAGCAGGTCACGCCGGCGCAGATGGATCGGTGGTGTCGGGACTTCGACAACTGGGCCGTGTGCGACACGCTGTGCTTCGTGTTGTTCGACCGGACGCCGCATGCCTTCGCCAAGGTCGTGCAGTGGTCGTCGCGCCGCGACGAATTCCAGAAGCGCGCGGCCTTCGCGCTGCTCGCAAGCCTTGCGTTGCACGGCCGGCTGGGCGACGAGTCGCTGTATGCCGATGGCCTGGCACTGATCGAACGCGAGGCCTCCGACGATCGCAACTTCGTGAAGAAGGGCGTGAACTGGGCGCTGCGAGCGATCGGCCGGCGCCCGGACTGGCGCACGGAAGCGACCCTCGTGGCCAAGCTGCTTGCGGCCTCCGACGAGGCGAGCGCGCGATGGATCGGAAAGGATGCGCTGCGCGAGTTCGCGAAGCAGCCTCCGAAGGCGCCGAAGAAAGCACCGGCGAAGAAGGCGACGAAGAAGGCGGCCGTGAAGGCACCGCAGAAGCGATCGGCAGGCCGGACGGTCAGAAGCAGGCCGCGAAGCGCGGCTTGATCCGGATCAAGAGCGCAGGGCATGACGCTTCCTAGACTTTCCCCAGGCGCAATCCTGCGCATGCTCAAGGGGATGACATGAAAACCGCACTGCTGCTGGCCGGCCTCGCGCTCGCCGGTGTTTCGTCGCACGCTTCCGCCGCCGACAACTGCACGGTGAGGATCAAGGCCAACGATGCGATGCAGTACGACATCAAGACCGCGACCGTGTCCGCGTCATGCCCGGCCATCACCATCGAACTCACCCATACCGGGAAGATGCCGGTGGCTGCGATGGGGCACAACGTGGTGGTCTCGCAGACCGTGCTGTACGACGCCATCGCGCGCGACGGACTGAAAGCCGGCGCAGCGGCGGGATACGTGCCGAAGAACGATCCGCGCGTGATCGCGGCCACCGCGCTCATCGGCGGCGGCCAGAGCACCAAGACCACGTTTGCCGGTTCGCGCCTGAAAGCCGGCGGCGACTACGCCTTCTATTGCAGCTTCCCGGGCCACGCGACGCTCATGCGCGGCAAGCTCATCGTGGTGAAGTGATTGCCTGACGCGACCGCTGTCAGCAACAGGTGATACGCCCGCGGCGTCGAAAACCCGGCGCCGCAAACCGTTCGCGCGCGTTCTTCACACAAGGACGCAGTGTCGTTCATTCCGCCGTCACGACCCTTTCACCGCATCGACACGATGATCCGGTGGCCTGCCGCCGGGACGCTGCATTCACGGCGAGTCTGACGGAGGCGACTGCGAGGAAGAGCGTTCCGGTGCGTCGCGCCGGTGGCGTGCTTTTCCCGCTGCCATCGCGAGTCGAGCTGTCCGATTTGCCGGTTGTTCCCGTGCAGTCATGCAGGAGGGGCAGGGCTTGGAAGCGTTCGTGCACGACGTGGTGCGTTTCTACGACGACCTGATCGGCCGCACGCATGGCCCGATGTCGTTCCGCTTCTTCCTGCAACCGGGCATGGCGCTGCTGATGGCGCTGCGCGACGGCACGCGGGATGCGAAGACGGGCCGGCGTCCGTATTTCTGGAAGATCGTCAACGACCCGGCGGCGCGCCGCGCGTCGCTCCATGAAGGCATCAAGGCGACCACGCGCATCCTGATCCTCGGGCTGGTGATGGAGGTCATCTACCAGTACCGCGTGCTCGGCACCTTCCACGTGCTGGAGGCGATCAACGTGATCGTCGTGCTGTGCTTCCTTCCTTACCTGCTGCTGCGCGGGCCGATCAATCGGCTGGTGCGCTGGTGGCATGCGCGTGCGCATCGCACGGCCTGAACGGAGACGCCGATGAGCTCGCAGCACGATGAAACCCCGGCGCGGCCGAAGCGATTCGAGGACACGCAGCTGCCGGCGATTCCCGACGTGGGGCTGCTCGATGCGGACGTCGCATCGGTCGAGCTCTCGCAGCATCGTACGAAGCTGTCGACGCACCGCACGGGGCTGTCGGAACACCGGACGGATCTGTCCGAATACCGCACCGATCTGTCGACCAATCGCACCGAGATGTCGATGCGTCGCACAGGCATGTCGTTCCAGCGCACGCGCCTGAGCGCCGAGCGCACGCTGATGTCGGTGATCCGAACCGCGCTGTCGCTCATCGGGTTCGGTTTCACGATCTTCCAGGTGTTCAGCAGGGGGCGCGAATCGGGCCTGTTGAACATCAGCACGGCCGCGCCGAGCAACTTCGGCATGGCGCTGGTGATGCTGGGCGTGTTGCTGCTCATCGTCGGCATCGTCTACCACATCAACTTCATGCGCACGTTGCGTGCGCAGCGCAACGCCATGGTCCAGCACGGGCTGGTGCATGGCGAAAGCGGCTATCCGGTTTCCTACACGCTGCTCACCGCCTGCGCGCTGCTGCTGATCGGGTTGTACGCCATCGTCACGATGGTGTTCGACGTGGCGCGCGGCTGATCCCGCTGTTCGTTCTGCTTCCCCCACACCACAAGGAGACGCGTCATGGCTCAGGCGAAAAAAGCCGCCCGTCCGGCCAAGGTGGCCAAATCCGCACCGCCTTCGCAGCGGTCCGACAAGGGCGCCGCAAGTAGCGGGAGCACACCGCAGAAGGCGTCCGCGCGCAAAGGCGGGGGCGGCGGGGGCGGGAAGCAGCCGAACATCCTGGTGATCTGGGGCGATGACATCGGCATCGCGAACCTCAGCTGCTACACGCACGGCCTGATGGGCTACCACACGCCCAACATCGACCGCATCGCGCACGAAGGCATGCGCTTCACCGATTCATATGGCGAGCAGAGCTGTACCGCGGGGCGCTCCTCGTTCATCACGGGGCAGAGCGTGCATCGCACGGGGCTGTCGAAGGTGGGCATTCCCGGCGCGCCGCAGGGCATGGTCGATTCGGTGGTGACCATCGCCTCGCTGCTGAAGGATCGCGGTTACGCGACGGGTCAGTTCGGCAAGAACCATCTGGGCGATCTGAACAAGCACCTGCCCACCTTGCACGGTTTCGATGAGTTCTTCGGGAACCTCTACCACCTCAACGCCGAAGAAGAGCCGGAGATGGACGGCTATCCGAAGGACCCGCGCTATCGCGAGCAGTTCGGTCCGCGCGGTGTCATCCATAGCTGGGCGAGCGACAAGGACGATGCCACGACCCACCCGCGCTGGGGCAAGGTCGGCAGGCAAAAGATCGAGGACACTGGACCGTTGACGCGCAAGCGCATGGAAACCTGCGACGACGAGTTCGTCGAGGCCGCCAGCGATTTCATCAAGCGCCAGGACAAGGCCGGCAAGCCGTTCTTCGTGTGGCTCAACACCACGCACATGCATTTCATCACGCACACCAAGCCCGAAAGCATCGGGCAGGCCGGCCCGCACCAATCGCCGTACCACGACACAATGGTCGACCACGACAGGAACGTCGGGCAGATGCTGGACTTGCTGGACGAACTGGGCCTGGCCGAAGACACCATCGTCATCTATTCCACCGACAACGGCCCGCACATGAACAGCTGGCCGGATGCGGGCATGACGCCGTTCCGCAGCGAGAAGAACACGAACTGGGAAGGCGCTTTCCGTATTCCGGAGCTGATCCGCTGGCCCGGCCGCATTCCGGCGGGCGCGGTGAGCAACGAGATCATCCAGCATCACGACTGGCTGCCGACGCTGCTGGCGGCTGCGGGCGACACGGATTGCATCGAGCGCCCTGAAGAAGGGCACCACCGTCAACGGACGCAAGTACAAGAACCTCATAGACGGATACAACCTCCTCCCGTACCTCACGGGCGAGGAAGACACATCGCCACGCAAATGGTTCTTCTACTTCAGCGACGATGGCGACGTGCTCGGCATCCGCTGGATGAACTGGAAGATCGTGTTCATGGAACAGCGATGCCAGGGAACGATGCAGGTCTGGGCCGAGCCGTTCACGGCGTTGCGCATGCCGAAGATATTCAACCTGCGCATGGACCCGTACGAACGCGCGGACGTCACTTCGAACGTCTATTGGGACTGGATGATCCACAACGCGTTCTGGATCTATGGGGCGCAGGCGGCCGCGGCCCAGTACCTGGCGACGTACAAGGAGTTCCCGCCTGCGCAGACGCCGGGCAGTTTCGACCTGAAACAGGCCGAGCAGAAGATGACCGAGATCACGAGCAAGTCGAGCTGACCGGTCGCGCTGCATGGACCCGTTGCCTTCATGGAACGACGGCGCGGCGAAGTCGGGGATCCTCGACTTCGTCGCGCGCGCCTGCGCGCAAGGTGGCCCGGATTTCGTCGCGCAGGACGAACGCATCGCCGTCTTCGACAACGACGGGACGTTGTGGTGCGAGTATCCGCTGCAGGTGCAGGTGTTCTTCGCGCTGGCCGAGGTGAAGCGGCTGGCGCAGCAGGATCCGACGCTGCTGCAAAAGCCCGCGTTCAAGGCGATGATCGACGGCGACGTGAAGGCGCTGATGTCGCTGCCGAAGAAGGATGTCTTCGAGCCGGCGTTCGCGACGCATGCGGGCATGACGGTCGAGGAGTTCCACGCCAACGCGTGGCGCTGGCTGCGGCAGGCCGAGCATCCGAAGCTGCGCCGACCGTTCCTGCACAACACCTACGCGCCGCAGCGCGAGCTGCTCGATTATCTGCGCGCGAATGGATTCAAGACCTACATCGTCACCGGCGGCGGCATCGAGTTCGTGCGGGTGGTCGCGCAGCAGCTGTACGGCATTCCCCCAGAGCAGGTCGTCGGTTCCAGCACGAAGATGAAGCTGGAGGACGGCCCGGGCGGCATGGTCCTGCGGAAGCTGCCCGAACTGGGCAGCTTCGACGACCGGGACGAGAAGGTGGTCAACATCGCGTTGCACATCGGTCGTCGCCCCGTGTTGGCGTTCGGAAATTCCGATGGCGACCTGGCGATGATCCGGTATACGCTCGGTGGCACGGGGCCGCGCATGGCGTGGCTCCTGCACCACGACGACGCCACGCGCGAGTTCGCCTACGATCGCGATTTCAGGCTGAGCGCGCTGCGCGAAGGGCTCGACCGAGCCGCTGAACTGGGCATCGGCGTGGTGAGCATGCAACGCGACTGGAACCGCGTGTTCGCCGACGGCGACGAGACCCCCAACGGAGGCAATGCTTGAGCGAGACGGTCGACAACCCTACGCGTGCCGACAGCCGGTACGACGACATGGTCCGCATCGAAGGCGGCTCATTCACGATGGGCTCGAACGATCACTACCCGGAAGAAAAGCCGGCGCACAAGGTGCGCGTCGATACCTTCCGGATCGATCGTCATGCGGTGACCAATCGCGATTTCGCGCGTTTCGTCGCGGCGACGGGGCATGTCACGCAGGCCGAGAAGCCGGCCGATGCGGCGGATTACCCCGATGCCGATCCGGCGATGCTGGTGCCGGCATCGGTCGTCTTCGTGCCGCCGCCGGGACGCGTGGACCTGCGCAACCACTACCACTGGTGGCAGTACATTCCCGGCGCAGACTGGCGTCATCCGCGCGGCCCGGACAGTTCGCTCGATGGGCTGGAGGATCACCCCGTCGTGCATGTCGCCTATGCCGATGCGCTCGCGTACGCACAGTGGATCGGCAAGGACCTGCCGACCGAAGCCGAATGGGAATTCGCCGCGAAAGGCGGGCGCGACGGCTCCGAATACGCGTGGGGCGACGAACTCGTCCCCAGCGGCAAGCACATGGCGAACACGTGGCAGGGCGAGTTCCCGTGGGAGCTCAAGCCCGAAGATGGCTACGCGTGGACCGCGCCGGTCGGCTCGTTCGAGCCCAATGGCTACGGCCTGTACGACATGATCGGCAACGTGTGGGAATGGACCGCCGACTGGTATCAGGATCACGGACGCATCCAGCAGCATTCGTGCTGCACGCTCGAGAATCCGCGCGGCGCAGAGCGTGACGCGAGCCTGGACCCGCGCGATCCCGCGCGCATTCCGCGTCGCGTGATGAAGGGCGGATCGCACCTGTGCGCGCCGAACTACTGTCGCCGCTACCGGCCCGCGGCGCGCATGGCGCAGCCGGTGGATACCTCGACCTGCCACGTCGGTTTCCGGCTGGTGGTGCGCGGCTGAGTCGAACGCGATGAGTTGACCACGGCCGCGATGCGCGGCGCGGAGGGCGTATGGAGCGCTGGCTGATCGCCGTATCCGAACCGACCATCCTGGCGATCGACTTCATCGCGCTGGGCACGATCGTGCTGGGTACGCTCATCGCGGTGAAGGACGGCATCGCATTGCTGATGGCGCAGGGCGAGATCGACCGCCACGAGCGGCGTCACCTGTGGATGCGCTACTCGCACTGGCTCGTGGCCGGGCTGACGTTCCAGCTGGCGGCGGACATCATCGAATCCTCCATCACGCCCGACTGGGATGGCATCGGACGCCTCGCCGCGGTCGCGGTGATCCGCACGTTCCTCAACTATTTCCTCGAGCGCGACGTGTCCGAGGTCCGGGAGCTCGAACGGGCGCGCGAGCGCGAAACGCTCCCCGAGAAACCTGCGCCTTGACCGGCGCTGCGCCGCGGATCGGCGTCCTGGTCGCGTAGAATGCGCGGCCCCAAGCAGGAGCCGTGCCATGCCCGTTTCGCCCGCCTGTCCGCAGTGCACCCTGACCAACACCTACGTGGACGGTGCGAACTTCGTCTGTGCCGATTGCGGCTTCGAATGGCCGGTGGAAGGCGAGGGCGAGACGTCTTCCGGCGTGGTCGTGCGCGACAGCAACGGCAACACGCTGGCCAACGGCGACACGGTGGTGGTGATCAAGGACCTGAAGGTGAAGGGCTCCTCCATCCCGCTCAAGCAGGGCACCGTGATCCGCAACATCCGCCTGGTCGAGGACGATGCCGAACACATCGAAGGCAACTCCGACAAGATCAAGGGCCTCGTCCTGAAGACGATCTTCCTGCGCAAGGCCTGAGCGCCGGGCGCCACGTCGTCACCGCGTGTTATCGCGGGCGGCGCGAAAGTGGACGCTTTCCGACACGGGAGCGTTCCATGAGCCAGTACCGCATCGGGCTGCTGATCGGCAGCCTCCGGCAGGAATCGATCAACCGCCAGCTCGCGAACGCGCTGACGAAGATGGCGCCGTCGTCCTTCACCTTCCACGAGTGCCGGATCGACGACCTGCCGCTGTACAACCAGGACGACGACAGCCACCAGGCCGCGCCGGTGAAGCGGCTCAAGCAGGAAGTCCGCGAGGCCGACGGCATCCTGTTCGTGACGCCGGAGTACAACCGCTCCGTGCCAGGCGTGCTGAAGAACGCGATCGACCACGCCTCGCGCCCGTACGGCGACAGTGCGTGGCAGGGCAAGCCGGCGGGCGTGATCGGCGGCTCCATCGGTGCGGCGGGCACCGCGATGTCGCAGCAGCACCTGCGCAACATCCTGGCCTACCTGGACGCACCGACGATGGGACAGCCGGAAGCCTACATCCACGTGAAGGAAGGCTTCTTCGACGATGCGGGCAACGTCGCCAACGAGGGCAGCCGCAAGTTCCTGCAGGACTGGATGGACCGCTACGCACAGTGGGTGCGCCTGCATGTGGATGCGGGGCGGGGCGGGTAACGTGGGGACGCGGAACGCCGTGGCGCTCCGCTCTCGCTCGTCATTCCCGCGAAAGCGGGAATCCAGGGGCGTTGCATCTTTGCGCCGCCCGCGTGCGATGTTCGAGAGGTGTGCTGTCGCAAGTTGCGAGGTGGTGGCCTGGAAAACGTGAAAAGTCGCTGGGTTCCCGCTTTCGCGGGAATGACGGCACTGCGGGCTGGCCCGCAGAGTGCGAATGACGGATCGGGATGACGCAGGATGGATGCGGGATCCCTCCAGCGCCACAATGCCCCAACGCTCTTACTTCGCAAGCCCATGTCGCTGAACCTTCCCTTCGACCTCCCCGAACCCCAGCGCCTCGCGCTCGAAAACGCCTACGCGACGCCGCCACGCGCGTACCACAACTTCGAGCACGTCCGCGAAGTGCTGCGCCATTACGTCGAGGCAGCGCACGGGCCGGGCTGGACGCAGCCGGCGGAAGTCGCGCTCGCGGTGCTCTACCACGACGCGATCTACGAAGCCGGTCGCAAGGACAACGAAACGCGCTCGGCGCAACTGGCCGAAGAACACATCGCGCGCTTCATGCCCGATCGCCATATCGATGTGCCGCGCGTGACGCAGCTGATCGAACTCACCGCGCGGCACGGCGTGCTGGAGCCGAACGACGTGGACGAGGAGGCCGCGCTGTTCCTCGACTGCGACATGGCGATCCTGGGCGCGGAGCCGGCGGTGTTCGATGCCTACGATCGCGGCATCGCCGCCGAGTACCGCGCCGTCGTGCCGGGCTGGTTGTTCAAGATCAACCGCAAGCGTTTTTTGAAATCGCTGCTCGGGCGCGAGCGCATCTACCTCACGCCGTTCTTCCACCAGCGCCTGGATGCGTCCGCGCGCAACAACCTGCGCCGTGCGGTGACGTCAAAACGTTAACCGTCCTTGACGGCATGCATGCGCGCGATGCCGAACAATCGCGTCGATGACGTGAACCGGGCGACGTGAACCGGGCAAGGAGTCGCGCATGGCTTTCCAGATCAGTTCGCCTGCCTTCGAACACAACGCGGGGATTCCCTCTCGCTTCACCTGCGAAGGCGACGACGTTTCGCCGGAACTGCGCTGGTCCGGCGCGCCGGAGGGCACGCGCAGCCTTGCGCTGATCGTCGAGGATCCCGACGCGCCCGATCCCGCCGCGCCCAAGCGCGTGTTCGTGCATTGGGTGCTCTACAACCTGCCGGCGAACTCGACAGGCCTGGCGGAGAACATCCAGACCCGACCGACTTCCGTTCGGCACCAAGGCCGGCCAGAACGGATGGCAGCGTGCCGGCTATGGCGGTCCGTGTCCGCCGATCGGCCGGCATCGCTATTTCTTCAAGCTCTACGCGCTGGATATCGAATTGCCGCATCTCGGCGACGTCGACAAGCTCCGCCTGCTCGACGCCATGGAAGGCCATGTGCTCGGGCAGGCGGAGTTCATCGGCACGTACCAGAAGGGCGATCAGTAGGCCTGCGCCGTCGGACGCACCACCAGTTCGTTGACGTCCACGTCGGCCGGCTGGCCGATCGCGAAGGCGATGGCGCGCGCGATTGCATCCGCCGGCAGCATGTCCCTGCGGAACACCTCGTCCACTTCGCGCTTCATCGCCGGATCGGAAATCGTGCTGGTGAGTTCCGATTCGACCGCGCCCGGCGCGATGGTCGTCACACGGAGGAACGGCGATTCCTGGCGCAAGCCTTCCGAAAGCGCGTGCACGGCGAACTTCGTGGCGCAGTAGACGGCGGCCGTGGCGAACACCTGGCGGCCGGCGACGGACGAGACGTTGATGATCTGCCCGGCGCCGCGCTCGTTCATCGACGGCAGCACCGCGCCGATGCCGTACAGCACGCCCTTCACGTTGACGTCGACCATGCGGTCCCATTCGTCGACCTTGAGGTCGGCCATGCGCGAGAGCGGCATCACGCCCGCGTTGTTGACCAGCACGTCGACGCGGCCGAAGCGCGCGATCGTCGCGTTGACGAACGCCTCCACGTCGTCGCGTCGCGTGACGTCGAGCGCCTGCACGAACACATCGCCGCCTTCGTTGCGGATGCGCGTGGCGCTGGCTTCGAGCCGGTCGGTACGACGCGCGCCGAGTGCGAGGATCGCGCCGTGCTGCGCCAGCCGCAGTGCGGTCGCTTCGCCGATGCCGCTGCTCGCGCCGGTGATGGCGACGACCTTGCCGGCGATGTCGAGGGAGAGGGAAGGGGTCTGATTGGACATGGTGTTCTCCGGATGTCGGGATGCAAGGGCCCGTCGCGGCCGGATGCACCGGCCGCGTCAGGGCGTTTACGAAGGACGCCGGCGCCTGCGCGCCGGCGGAGGATCAGGCGTTGACCGAGGACATGCCGGCGGCCGGATAGCGCGTGCCGGCGACTTCGTGCGTCGCGAGCACTTCATCCAGTCGCTGCTGCTCGGCGATGGTCAGGTCGATGCGGGCCGCACCGGCGTTCTCGTCCAGTCGCGAAATGCGGCGCGTGCCGGGGATCGGCACGATGTCGGGCCCGCGATGCAGCAGCCACGCCAGCGCCAGCTGCGCGGGCGTGCAACCGCGTTCGCTTGCCAGTTCGGTCACGGCCTGCACCAGGCGCTGGTTCTGGTCGATGTTGCCGTCCTGGAAGCGGGGGTTCTGGCGACGCCAGTCGGTGTCGGACAGCTCGCTGGTGTTCTGGATCGCGCCGGTGAGGAAGCCGCGGCCCAGCGGGCTGTAGGCGACGAAGCCGATGCCCAGTTCGCGGCAGGCGGCGAGCGAATCGTGTTCGACATCGCGCGTCCACAGCGAGTATTCGCTCTGCAGGGCCGCGATGGGATGTACGGCGGCAGCACGGCGCACGGTCGCGCCGGAGGCTTCCGACAGGCCGAGATGACGCACCTTGCCGGCCTCGACCAGTCGCGCCATCGCGCCGACGGTCTCCTCGATCGGCACCTTCGGATCGACGCGGTGCTGGTAATAGAGGTCGATGTGGTCCACGCCCAGGCGCTTCAGGCTGGCATCGCACGCGGCGGCCACGTATTCGGGCGAGCCGTCGATGCCGAGGAAATCGCCGTTGGGCGCGCGTACGTTCCCGAACTTCGTTGCGAGCACGACCTCGTCGCGACGCGTACTCAGCACGTTGGCGAGCAGTTCCTCGTTGCGGCCGACGCCGTACATGTCGGCGGTGTCGAGGAAATTCACGCCGATGTCGAGCGCGTGGTTGAGCACGGCAAGGTTGTCGGCCTCGTCGCTGGGACCGTAGAAGTCCGACATGCCCATGCAGCCCAGGCCAATGGCGGAGACGACCAGGCCCTGTCGGCCGAGCGTACGACGGGGGAAGGGAACGTTCATGCGAGGCTCCTGCGAGGTGGGGGAAGCGTGGGACACATGCTGCGCCCGGCCCCCGTGACGACGTTAGCCCGATGCTCTGCGATCCTTGCCCGATCCTCCGGGGGTGTGCGCGGCGTCCTTGGCGGACTCGGCGGGCGGCGCATAATCGCCCCGTGCCCATTGGAGGCGTAGACCATGAACACGCAAGGCTCCAACGTCATCGCAGCGCCGCACGGCATGGAGGCCCAGCAGGCCGAGCTCGCCGACCGGATTGCCCGAAACATCCCCGGCGATGGTCTGCATGATTCGATCGTGCCGGGCCTTTCGCTGATCCAGGCCAGCGAACCCTCGCTGCCGTTGCCCGGCGTCTACCACCCGAGCCTGTGCGTGGTCGTGCAGGGCAGCAAGCGGGCGCTGCTGGGCGAGGACGTCTTCCACTACGACGCGCTGAATTACCTCGTGGTGTCGATGTCGCTGCCCATCACCGGGCAGATCCTCGATGCCACGCCGAACTCGCCCTACCTGTGCCTGCGCATCGACATCGACACCGCGCTGGTCAACGAACTGCTGCAGCAGCTGCCGGCCGAACGTGCGTCGCGTCGCGGCGGCCGTGCGGTGTTCGTCGGTCGAACGAGTCCGACGCTGCTCGATGCCGTGCTGCGCCTGGTGCGCCTGATCGATACGCCCGAAGAAGCGGCGATCCTCGCACCGCTGGCGACGCGCGAGATCCATTACCGCGTGCTCACCGGCGAACTCGGCGGGCGCCTGCGCGAGTTGTGCGACGTGGAAGGCCCGTCGCAGCGCGTCGCGCGCGCCATCGACCTGATCAAGCAGCGTTACCACGAGCCGCTGCGCATCGAGCAGCTCGCCGCCGCCGCGCACATGAGTGCGTCGTCGCTGCACGAGCGCTTCAAGGCCGCCACCGCGATGACGCCGCTGCAGTACCAGAAGCAGCTGCGCCTGCAGGAAGCGCGTCGCCTGATGTTGGTCGACGGCATCGAGGCAGCGGCCGCGAGCCATCGCGTCGGTTACGAAAGTCCGTCGCAGTTCAGTCGCGAATACCGTCGCCTGTTCGGTGCACCGCCGCGTCGCGAGGTGATGGCGATGCGCGGGCCGGCGGGCTAGGCTGCCGGCTGGGGAAGTCGACGCCGCGTTCGCGGCAGGGATGCCGGGATGTCGCTGGTCGGGGAGGTGCTGGAATTCGTGCTGGAACTTGCGCTCGATAGCGTGACGTCCTGGCGCATGGCCGTGTCGCTGGCGGCGACGGGCATCGTCGTCTGGTTGATCCTCGCGTACGGCCCGCAGAATGCGACGGGCACGGCGCTGGCCATCGGCGCCGCGATCACGGGCATCTTCCTGGGCTTACGCTGGGTGCGTTCGGCCGAAGCAGGCTAGGCCACGGGACGCACGCGCGAGGCCAGCAGCGCGCCGAGCAGCGCGAGGGCGGCGGAAATCGCGAAGCCGACCAGATACGCCATCGACGGCGCACGCGTCAGCAACGCCGCGAAGACCGAGCCGCCGACGGCGAGCACCGTCGCGGTGAACAACGCATCGCACAGATGCAGCGCGGAGGAATTCACGCCCTGGCGGTTGGGCGGCGACAGTTCCAGGATCAGCACCGAAAGCGTGGGAAACAGCAGCCCCATGCCGAAGCCGGCGGCGATCCAGCCGACGATGCCGATGCTGACCGGCACCGAGGGCGACACCGCGCACGCCACGCCCGCGATGCCGACCACGATCAACGACATCCCGTAACGCAGCAGCTGCGACGGCGCGAACGGCTCCGATGGACGGCTGCGGCACCACGAGCCCAGCGACCAGCCCAGTGCGCCCAGCGTGAGCGCCGCGCCGGCCATCGTCGGCGACAGCCCGCGTTCTCGCGACAGCAACAACGGGATGAACACTTCCGTCCCGAAGAACGCGCCCGATGCGATGCCGCGCATCATCACCACCGTCGGCAGACCGCGCGCGGCGCGCAGCGTGCCGCGCGGCAGCAGGTGCCACGCGCATACGACCAGCGCGATGGCGGAGATCGCGAGCATCCCGGCGCCCGCGACGCCGTGGCGCTGCCCTGCGTAATGCAGCGCGAGCGCGCTCGCCGCCGCGCCGACCGCCCAGGCGAGGCGGTGCGGCGACAGGCCTCCGTCGTCGTGCGCGTGTTCGCCTTCGCGCAGGCTGCGCAGCGCGGGCAGCACGCAGGCGGCGGCAGCCATCGCGAGCAACGGCACCGACAGGAACACCCATCGCCATCCGAGGTGTTCGACCAGCGCGCCGGCGATGGTCGGCCCGATCACCGCCGGCACGACCCAGGCAGCGGCGAACGACGAGAAGATGCGCGGGTGCATCGCGGGCGGATACACGCGACCCACCGCGACGTACAACGCCACCGACATCAGGCCGCCGCCGAAGCCCTGCACGATGCGGCCCAGCAGCAGGACTTCCATCGACGGCGCGAAGCCGGCGATCAGCAGTCCGATCGAAAACCACACGATGCCGTGACGCAGGGGCGGCGCAGGCCCACGCCGGTCCGCCCACGGGCCGCACGCGACCATGCCGATCACCGACGAGGCGAGCGTGCCGCCGAACGCGAGCGCATACAGCGGCAAGCCGTCCAGCGCCTGCGCGACCGTCGGCATCGCCGTGGCGACGGCAAGCGCCTCGAAGGCGTACAGTGCGACGAGCACCACCGCGCCGATGGTCGTCGCGCGGTACTTCCGATCGAACAGGCCTTCCGTCTCGGCACCCGGATCGGAGCCCCTCTCCCGCGGGCGGGAGAGGGGTTGGGGTGAGGGCGAATCGCCGATCTCGTTCGTACGCGAATCGACTTCGCCGTCCCGACGTCCGTCCATCACAGCGCGAATCCTTTCGTTTCGTACACCATGAGCACCACCTTGCCACGTCCGTGGCCGTTCTCCACGTCGCGATGCGCCACGGCGGCGTAGGCGAGGGGATAGATGTCGCGCACGTGCACCCGCAAGCGGCCGGCATCGTGCAGGTCGACCAGCGCCTGCAGGCGTTCGCGGCTGCGCTCGCTGCGGATCGCCTGCACGCCCAGGCGCTGCACGTCCTCGAAATCCACCAGCGTGCCGATGCGTGTGGGATCGATGCCGAGCTCGATCGACGCATCGAGTGCGCCACGCCCGCTGCCATCGAGCGCCGCGTGGATGCCGTGTGGTGCGATGGCGCGGACGCGTTCGGCCAAGCCGGGCCCGTACAGCACCGGCTCGGCGCCGAGCGCGCGCAGGTAGTCGTGGTTTTCGCGACTCGCGGTGCCGATGACGTGCGCGCCGCGCAGGCGCGCCAGCTGCACGGCCATCGTGCCGACGCCGCCGGCCGCGCCGTGGACGAGCACCGTGTCGCCGCGGCGGATCGACAACGCTTCGACCGCGGTGTGTGCCGTCTGGCCCGACGCCGACAACGCACCCGCGACGGCCCAGGACATCATCACCGGCTTGAGCACCACTTGCCCGACCGGTACGACGACCGCTTCCGCATAGGCGTTCGCAGTCGTCCAGCCGAGCACTTCGTCGCCGACGACCAGCGACGTCACTCCTTCGCCGACCACATCGACGACGCCGGCGAATTCGTTGCCCAGTTGCCGCGGAAACGGCGCGATTCCGATGCCACGCTGCGCGAACCAGCCGTTGCGCGTCGCGCAGTCGGCGGGTTGCACGCCGGCCGCGCGTACGCGTACGCGGATTTCGCCGCGGGCGGGTTCGGGAAGCGGGAGATCGGCGAGCCGCAGGACATCGGGCGGGCCGTAGTCGTCGAACACGACCGCCTGCATCGTCGGCGCAGGCGCGGAGCGTGCGACGTAGCCGTCGCGCGCGGTGCGGGTATCCATACTCGGGTTGACTCGAAACAGTGACGGACGCGAGGATAGAACCTCAACTTAAGTTGAGGTCAAGCCGATGGGCAGCGAGGAACTCAGCGTCGGCGAAGTCGCCCGGCGCAGCGGCGTAGCGGTCTCGGCGCTGCACTTCTACGAAGCGAAGGGCCTGATCCACAGCCAGCGCAGCGAAGGCAACCAGCGGCGGTACTCGCGCGATACGCTGCGTCGGATCGCGATCATCCGCGCCGCACAGCGCGTGGGCATGCCGCTGGCGACGATCCGCGATGCACTGGCGAGCCTGCCCGAAGCGCGCACGCCGACGCGCCGCGACTGGACGCGGCTGTCGAGCGCGTGGCGGGAGGAGCTCGATACGCGCATCGCCGAACTGATCCGCATGCGCGACACGCTGGACGACTGCATCGGCTGCGGCTGCCTGTCGCTGGACCGGTGCCGGCTGGCGAACCCGGGCGACTGGCTGGGCGACCAGGGCGCCGGGCCGCAGCGATGGGACGGCCCGGTGTGACACGGCTGTAACAAACCTCCGCTGCAATCGTGCAAACCGGCGGCCGGCGCCGGACGGATGCACGCGATGAACCTGCTGATGCTGTCTGACGTGTACTTCCCGCGCGTGAACGGGGTGTCCACCTCGATCCGCACCTTCGCCCGCTCGCTGGCGCGGATGGGGCATGCGGTGACGATCGTCGCGCCCGACTACGGCGCCGGCAGCGGGCAGGACCAGCACGACGGGCAGGGCGAGTTCGAGGTGCTGCGCGTGCCCTCGCGGGTGATCTTCTTCGATCCGGAAGACCGCCTGATGCGCGCCGATGCCGCGCGCGCGATGCGCGAAACACTGGCAGCCCGCGAGTGGGACGTCATCCACATCCACACGCCGTTCCGCGCACATGCGATTGGCGTGCAGCTCTCGCGCGAACTCGGCGTGCCGACGGTCGAGACCTACCACACCTACTTCGAGGAATACGTCGGCCATTACCTGCCGTGGCTGCCGACGCCGGTGGGTCGCTTTGTCGCGCGCGCGGCGTCGCGCAAGCTGTGTGATGGCGTGGATCACCTCATCGTCCCGAGTGCGCAGATGGTCGACGTGCTGCAGCGGTACGGCATCACCACGCCTCACACCGTCCTGCCGACGGGCATCGACCTGGCCGAATTCACCGGAGGAGACGGCGCGAGGTTCCGCGAGAGGCACGGCATCGCGCCGGATCGCCCGACGCTGGTCACGGTCAGCCGTTTGTCGCTGGAGAAGAACATCGCCTTCCTGCTGCGCGTGGTGAAGCGGCTGGTGGGCGAATTCCCCGAGCTGCTGTTCCTCATCGCAGGCGAAGGGCCCGACGAGCCGCGCCTGCGCCGGCTGGCAAGCGAGCTCGGCATCGAGGCGAACGTGCGGTTCTTCGGCAATCTCGACCGACGCACGACGCTGCTGGACGCCTACAAGGCCGGCGATGCGTTCGTGTTCGCTTCGCCGACCGAAACGCAGGGCCTGGTGCTGATCGAGGCGATGGCGCTGGGCGTGCCGATCGTCTCCACCGCCGTGATGGGAACGGCGACGGTGCTGCGCGACACGCACAGCGCGATGATCGCGCCCGAGGACGTGGACGCCTTCGCCGCGCAGGCGGCGCAGGTGCTGCGTTCGCCGGAGCTGCGCGCGCGGCTGTCCGCGGCCGGCCCGGACGACGCGCGACGTTGGAGTTCGGACACCCTCATGCGCCAGGTCGAATCGCTCTATGGCGCGCTGGCGCAGGGACGCACGGAACTGGCGCCCACCTGAGGTCTGCGGATCGATGCGGATCGACGCGGAACCTCCGGGCCGCCGTGTACCATCGCCGCATTCCTCATCTGGAGATCGGCATGACCCTGTCCCTGCACGACGCAAGCGTGCCCGTATTCCGCCACATGCTCGGCGCGCTCGACGGCGTGCTCGCCAAGGGCGAGGCGCACGCCAAGGCACAGGGTTACGACCCCGAGGTGCTGCTGCACGCGCGCCTTTTCCCGGACATGTTCCCGCTGGCGCGCCAGGTACAGATCGCCTGCGATTTCGCGAAGAGCGTGAGCGCGCGTCTGGCCGACGTCGAAGTGCCGGCCATCCCGGACGAGGAACGCACCTTCGCCGAGCTGCGCCAGCGCATCGCGAAGACGCTGGCCTTCGTCGAGGGCCTGGACGCGCTGCTGTTCGAAGGCGCCGGCGAGCGCGAGATCGTCCTGCGCCCGGGCACGCCGAAGGAGCGCCGCTTCGACGGCCGCAACTACCTGCTCCAGTACGGCCTGCCGCAGTTCTTCTTCCACGTGACCACCGCCTACGCGCTGCTGCGCCACAACGGCGTGCCGGTCGGCAAGCTGGATTACATGGGAGCGCGGTGATGTCCGACGTCCCGGCCGTCGCGCAGCAGCGGATCGCCTCCGCCCGTACGCGGACGATCGGGACGTGGGCGCTGTGCGGCGTGGCGGTGTTCGCGCTCGTCGCCATTGCGATGCAGTTCCTGCGCACGGACCTGGATTTCGTCCGCGCGACGCTGAGCTTCTACCTGCTGGGTCCGCTCGGGTTGTGGCTGCAGCTGGCCTATGTCGGCCTGGCGATGAGCCTGACTCTGATCGGCGCCGGCTACTACGGGGCCGCGGGGCGCGATGGGCGCAGCGCGGTGGCGCTGTGCCTGTTCCTGGTCGGCGCGATCGGCGTGGCCGTCACCGCGTGGGCCGAGACGGACCGCGGCGGCCCGGCCGCGATGACGATGGCGGCGAAGATCCACGCGATCTCCGCGCCGCTCGCGTTCCTCGGTACGACGCTGGGGATGCTCTGGCAGAGCTGGGCGTTCCGGCGCGACCCGCGCTGGCGGCAGCACTTCGCGCTGGCCTTCGGGTTGGCGGCGTTCTGCTTCATCGCGCTGTGGCTGCATGCGCTGTGGCGCGACCTGCCGCGCGGGCTCAGCCAGAAGGTGGTGATTGCCGCGATTGCGATCTGGCTCATGCTGGCCGCCCACTGGCTGCGCCGGACGCTGCCTTCCGGGCAATATTGATCAATCAGTTACGGCGCGAAGCTCAGGTAATTACTGCGGCTTACAATAGGCGCATGCTCAACATCGCCGCCTATCACTTCGTTTCCATCGACCAGCCCGACGACCTCGCGAAGGTCCTTCACGAGCGGGCGGACGCCGCCGGGCTGCGCGGCACCATCCTGGTCGCGGGCGAGGGCATCAACCTGTTCCTGGCGGGCGAGGACGACGAGATCCACGGCTTCCTCGACGCCCTGCGCGAGGACGCGCGCTTCGCCGACCTGCTGGTGAAGTTCAGCCACAGCCGGGCCCAGCCGTTCGGCCGGCTCAAGACGAAGGTGAAGCCGGAGATCATCAGCTTCCGTCGCGACAACGCGTCGCCGCTGTCCGATGGCCGCGCGCCGATGGTCGAGCCGCACACGCTGGCGCGCTGGCTCGACCAGGGTTTCGACGATGCGGGCAAGCCGGTGGTGATGCTCGACACGCGCAACCGCGAGGAGTTCGGCTACGGAACCTTCACGGGCGCACTGACCCTGCCCATCGACAATTTCACCGACCTGCCGGAGGCGTTGCAGCCCCATCGCGACGCACTGCGCGATGCCACCGTCGTGAGCTTCTGCACCGGCGGCATCCGCTGCGAGAAGGCCGCCTTGTGGATGCAGGCCGACGGAATGCGCAACGTGTTGCAGCTCGACGGCGGCATCCTGGGGTACTTTGAGCAGGTCGGCGGCCGACATTACGATGGCCGCTGCTTCGTGTTCGACGGGCGCGTCGCCCTCGACCCGCAATTGCAACCGCTCGTGGACGACGCCGCCTAGCCGGCACGGACTTCCCCCGCCGAGTCCACGACCCGCAAGGAGCTTGAATCAGTGAGCAAGGCGATGACGAAACCCGGTTTGACCTGGATGGCCCCGCGCGTGGCGGCCGCATTGCTGGTGGCGGGCCTGTCGGCCTGCGAGCCGCAGACGCCGGTCAACACCGCGCCGCCGGAAGCGATCACCGCGCCGCCGCCGGCCGCCAACCCGCAGCCCGACGTCAACGCCAAGCCGGTCGAGCGCGCGGCGCCGCCGATGATCAAGCCGGTCGCACTGGGCGAGTTCGACCCGGGCAACCCGGTAGCGACCGCCGTCACCGGCAAGCTGTCGCTGGAAGACACGCTCATCAAGGGCGAGAACGGCGCGAGCTTCACCACCGAGCGCGTCGCGCTGGTGTCCGGCGGCGACCAGTATTCGGCCGGCGCCACCTACGCGCAGGCGATGATCGTCGATGCCTCGCAGCCGATCGAACTGCGCCGCGTACTCGAGGAAACCCCGCCGACGCAGTCGCCCGCCAACGCCTTGTGCGGCGGCAACCGCACCGGTTTCATCGCGCTGGCGAAGGTCGAAGACGCCACGGGCGAGACGCTCAAACTCATCGGCCTGAAGGGCACCGACCTGCCGGCCGCAAGCGCGAACGGCGTGGAGCTGTGCGCGAGCACGCAGTACTTCCCGATCGCCGGCGGCGGCGACGCGGAAGGGAAGAAGGTCGCGAAGCGCTGAATTCCTGCGCGGGCTTGGAGCCCCTCTCCCATCGGGAGAGGGGTTGGGGTGAGGGGCAACGAAGCGGCGCCGGCGACCAACCGTTGCGGCACAGTGCTGCGGTGTTGGTTCAACCGCTAACGCCGAACGCCCACTCGAAGATCAAATGGACTCCAGCTTTCGCTGGAATGACGAAGAGTGCGGCGATGGCGTGACAGCCTGGATCCCGGCTTTCGCCGGATGACGGATTCAGTGAGCGTGACGCCGCTTTCAGCCCCTCTCCCAACGGGAGAGGGGTTGGGGTGAGGGGCAACGAAGCGGTAGCGGCGACCAACTGTTGCGGCACAGTGCTGCGGTGTTGATTCAACCGCTAACGCCGAACGCCCACTCGAAGATCAAAATGGATTCCAGCTTTCGCTGGAATGACGAAGAGTGCTGCGGCGATTGGCGTGACAGCTGGATCCCGGCTTTCGCCGGGATGACGGATTCAGTGCGCGTGACGCCGCTTCTTGAACGAGACGTCGCTTTTAGCCATCCGAAACGACGATCAAACGCGCCGCAACCACTCCACGGCGCCACGCCCCGCGCGCACTCCGCTTGCATAGCACGCCGTCAGCAGGTAGCCGCCCGTCGGCGCTTCCCAGTCGAGCATCTCGCCCGCGCAGAACACACCGGGCATCGTCCGCAGCATCAGCGATTCCGCATCCAGCGCTTCGAGGCGAACGCCGCCGGCGCTGCTGATCGCCTCCGCGATCGGCCTCGCGCGCAGCAGTCTCAGCGGTAGGCGCTTGATCGTGCGCGACAGCAGTTGCGTATCGAGCATCGCTTCCTTGCCCAGCACTTCGTACAGCAGTGCGGCTTTCACGCCTTCGATTCCGCCCTGCCGGCGCAGATGCTCGGTGAGGCTGCGTCCGCCGCGGGGTTTCTCGAGATCGGCACGCAAACGATGCAGTTCGCGCCCCGGCGCAAGATCGAGTTCGAGCGTCGCTTCGCCGTGCGCCGCAATCGTATCGCGGAGCATTGCGGACAACGCGTAGATCAGGCTGCCTTCGATGCCCGTCTGCGTGACGACGCATTCGCCCTGCAGTTCGTGCGGACGGCCCGCGTCATCGTGCCAATGCGCGACCACCGGCTTGAGCGGAGCACCCGCATGCCGGCTGGCGAAGTGCTCGCTCCAGCCGATGTCGAACCCGCAGTTGGACGGCACCAGCGGCGCGACGTCGACCTCGCGCGACTGCAGCACGGGCACCCACGCGCCGTCGGAGCCCAGCTCCGGCCAGCTGCCGCCGCCGAGCGCCAACACCGTCGCGTCAGCGTGCACGGCGATCTCGCCGTCGGGTGTCGCGAACCGCAACGGGCCATCGTCGCGCCAGCCCAGCCATCGATGCTGCACATGGAAGCGCACGCCGTCCTCGCGCAGGCGACGCACCCAGCCGCGCAGCAGCGGCGCGGCCTTGCGGTCGGTCGGGAATACGCGTCCCGAGGTACCGATGTAGGTGTCGATGCCGAAACCGCGCGCCCATTCGCGCAATGCCTCGCCGTCGAAATCGTCGAGCCAGGCGCCGACCTCGCGCGCGCGGTTGCCATATCTCGAATCGAACGCGGGACGCGGCTCGCCATGCGTGAGGTTGAGTCCGCCCTTGCCGGCGATCAGGAACTTCCGCCCGACCGAACCCTTGGCCTCGAACAGGTCCACGTCCACGCCGGCCGCCCGCGCGACTTCCGCCGCCATCAGGCCGGCAGGGCCTCCGCCGACGATGGCGAGGCGGGCGTGGAGCTGCGGAAGAGTGGACATGCGCAATCGGTCGATCGGGCAGGCAATTATGCCTGCGCTGCCGTTTTCCTCGCTCATTCGCCGCATGAGGCCAACTTCCGTGCGATTCGTCGGCGGGCCAAAGCAGGTATCTTCGAGCGCTCGCACCGAAGGAGCCGCTCCGCCCATGCACCGTCGCACCGTTTCCGCCGCCCTGGCGCTGCTGATCGCCACCGGCGCCGCGCATGCCAGCGACACCGCGCTGCCGCCGCAATTGCAGAATTTCGACGCCTACGTCGAAGGCGTGCGCAAGCAGTTCGACGTGCCGGGCATCGCGGTGGCAGTGGTGAAGGACGGGCAGGTCGTGCTCGAACGCGGTTTCGGCGTGCGCGAGATGAACAAGCCGGCGCAGGTCGACGCCAACACGCTGTTCGCCATCGCATCCAACACGAAGGCCTTCACCGCGGCGTCGCTGTCGATCCTCGCCGACGAAGGCAAGCTGAGCCTGGACGATCGCGTGATCGATCACCTGCCGTGGTTCCGCATGTCCGATGCCTACGTCACGCAGGAAATGCGCGTGCGCGACCTGCTCGCGCATCGCAGCGGCCTCGGACTGGGCGCGGGCGACCTGCTGTATTGGCCAGGAACGGACTACACGACGGAGGACGTCGCGCGCCGCCTGAAAGACGTGCCGCTTACCGGGAGCTTCCGCGGAGAGTACGCGTACGACAACATCCTCTACGGCGTGGCGCAGCTGGTGATCGAACAGGCCAGCGGACAGAGTTACGCGCAGTTCCTGCAGCAGCGCATCTTCGCGCCGCTGGGCATGCGCGACACGCGCTTCAACTCCGACGCGCTGCGTCCGCGCGACAACGTCGCCACCGGCCACGCGAAGGCCGATTTCAAGGACCTGCAACCCGCACCGCGCATGACGTGGCACAACGTCTCCGGCGCGGGCGGCATCTATTCCAGCGTGCACGACATGAGCCGCTGGATGAACATGCAGCTGGCCGGCGGCACCTTCACCGACGCGAAGGGCACGCAGCAGCGGTTGTTCTCCGAAGAGCGCCAGCAGGAGATGTGGTCGGTGATCACGCCGATCCCGATCCCCAAGCCGGCAGTGCCTGAACTCGAAGCCGCGAAGCCGAATTTCCTCGGCTACGGCGAGGGCTGGACGCTGTCGGATTACCGCGGCCGCAAGCTCGTGTCGCACACCGGCGGCTGGCCCGGCATGGTGTCGCGCGTGACGCTGGTGCCGCAGCAGAAGCTGGGCGTGATCGTGCTCACCAACGCCGAAGTTGGCGGCGCGTTCAACGCGGTGACGATGCGCGTGCTCGATGCGTTCCTCGACGCGCCGCGCACCGACTGGACCGCCGCCTACGCCGCCGCGCTCGCCAAGTCGAAGGACAAGTCCGACGAGGACTGGCGCAAGCACGTCGAGGCGCGTGTCGCGAACGCGCCGCCGTCGCGCCCGCTGTCCGCGTACGCGCGTACGTATCGCGATCCGTGGTACGGCGACATCGTCGTCGAACAGGCGAAAGACGGACTGGTGATGCGTTTCTCGCGCACGCCCGACCTCGTCGGCAAGATGGAACCGTGGCAGCACGACACCTTCGTGGTGCGCTGGAACGAGCGATGGCTCAACGCCGATGCGTTCGTGACGTTCTCGCTGGATGCCGACGGCAAGGTGCGCGAAGGTCGGATGGAAGCAATCTCGCCGTTGACGGACTTCAGCTTCGATTTCCAGGACCTGCGCCTGAAACCGGTCGAGCAAGAGAAGCCGAAGTCTTGACATCACAAAGGCCCTCTCCCGCGCTCGGAAAAGGGTTGGTGAGGGCAGTCGCCGACTAGCCCATCAGATACATCGCGACCGAAGCCCCCACGCACCACGCCACCACCCACAACGCGCCCACGCGCAGTCGAACCAGCAGCGCGAAGGCGACGATCACGACGACGACATCGCGCCACGATGCGATGCCTTGTGCCCACACCGGATCGTGGAAGGCGGCGGCAAGCAGTCCGACGACCGCGGCGTTGACGCCGGCGAGCATCGGCGCCGCGCCTCGCTTCGCCTGCACGCGCTGCCACACGGGAAGCGTGGCCGCGAGCAGCAGGAAGCCCGGCAGGAAGATCGCCAGCAACGCCACCAGCGCCGAAAGGGCCGGCGGCCATCCGGTCGGTGCGATCGCACCGAGGTAGGCGGCAATCGAGAACATCGGCCCGGGCACGGCTTGCGCCGCACCGTAGCCCGCGAGGAAACGGTCCGGCGCGATCCAGCCCGGATCGACCAGCGCTTCCTGCAACAGCGGCAGCACGACGTGGCCGCCGCCGAACACCAGCGCGCCGGCGCGATAGAACGCCGCGGTCATCGCGCCCAGCGTCGGCCCGTTCGATGGCCATGCGAGCGCGGCGACGAGCCCGCAGGCGAACACGATGAGCAACGCCGTCGCCACGCCGCGCCCGTACGTCACCGGCAGCGAGTCCTGCGAGGTCGACTTCGACGCGACACGTCGGCATAGCACCACCCCCAGCACCGCACCGATCGCGATGGCCACCAGTTGCGCCCATGCCGTACCGAGCCAGACGACGGTCGCGCATGCGATGGCCGCGACCGCGAGGCGCCGGACGTCGGGCGTCATCTGCCGCGCCATGCCGAGCAGTCCGTGCGCGACCACCGCGACGGCGACCAGCTTCAGCCCATGGACGACCGCGGCGCCGAACCCGCGATCCAGCTGCGCCGACATCGACGCAAAGCCGACCATCAGCAGCGCGGAGGGCAGGGTGAACCCGACGAACGCCGCCAGCGCACCGCGCCAGCCCGCGCGCAGCAAGCCGATGGCGAAGCCCATCTGGCTGCTCGCGGGCCCCGGCAGGAACTGGCAGATCGCCAGCAGCTGCGCGTAGCGCGCGTCGTCCAGCCAGCGCCGGCGCACGACGAATTCCTCGCGGAAATAGCCCAGGTGCGCGATGGGCCCGCCGAAGGACACCAGCCCCAGGCGCACGAACACGCGGAAGACGGCGAGGGCGGAGATGGGTTCTATGGCGCCGCTCCATGGAGAAAATCGTGCCGAGTATGCCGGCTGGCCCTTCCACTTCCGTTGACACCGTGCCCAGCATGATGGACGTCCAAGCAGAGGAGCAGGCCATGCACCACGCCACGCCGACTCACGGCACGCCCGCCACCGGCGAGAACCCGCAATGGTGGCAGGACACCCAGGACATCCCGACCATCGTGCGCGCCATCTACGAGTGCATTTCCGGTCCGGCGGGCGCGCCGCGCGACTGGGCGCGCTTCCGGTACCTGCAGCATCCGGACGCACGCAGCCTGCGCACGGTCGTCGATCCCGACGGCAGCACGCACGCCGTGGTGTTCGACGTCGACAGCTACATCGCCGACGTCACGCCATACTTTGCCGCGAATGGCTTTTTCGAAGTGGAGATCGACCAGCGCGTCGAGCGCTTCGGCCAGGTCGCGCACGTGTGGAGCCGCTACGAGGCGCGCGAATCGCTGGAAACACCGGTGATCAAGCGTGGCGCCAACAGCATCCAGCTGTGCTTCGAACATGGCCGCTGGTGGGTCTTCAGCACCGTGTGGGACAACGAACGCGAGGGCGTCGCATTCGACCTGTGGTGAGGCCTCACGCGGCGATGCCGGCGTCCGTGCAATGCTGAACGTGCAGGGATGGAACGCCGCGCCGCTGGCAATACGCGCGTTCGCCCCCAGTACGAAGGCTCGCCGCCAAGGAGCGCCTGCATGATCCCGATTTCCGTCCTCGACCTCGCGCCGATCACCGAGGGCAGCGACGCCACACAGGCGTTCGCCAACACGCTGGACCTCGCGCGCCACGCCGAGCGGTTCGGCTACCAGCGCTACTGGCTCGCCGAACACCACAACATGCCCGGCATCGCCAGCGCGGCCACCGCGGTGCTGATCGGCCATGTCGCCTGCGGCACCAGCACGATCCGCGTCGGCGCCGGCGGCATCATGCTTCCGAACCACGCGCCGCTGCAGGTAGCCGAGCAGTTCGGCACGCTCGCGTCGCTGTATCCGGGGCGCATCGACCTCGGCCTCGGCCGTGCACCGGGCACCGACCACGCCACCGCGCATGCGTTGCGTCGCTATTTCGAAGCGGCCGACATGTTCGCGCAGGACGTGGTGGAACTGCTGCATTACTTCGAACCCGTGCAGCCCGGCCAGGCGGTGCGCGCGGTGCCCGGTGCGGGCGTGGACGTGCCGGTGTGGCTGCTCGGTTCGAGCCTGTTTTCGGCGCGACTCGCCGCGCAGCTGGGCCTGCCGTTCGCGTTCGCCTCGCACTTCGCGCCCGACGCGATGGATCACGCGCTCACGATGTACCGGCGCGAATTCAAGCCGTCCAGGCGCCTAGACAAGCCGCACACGATGCTGGCGCTCAACGTCGTCGGCGCGCACGATAATGCGGAGGCGCGGCGTCTGTTCACGACCCTGCAGCAGTCGTTCGTCAACCTGCGGCGCGGGCATCCGGGGCTGATCCCGGCCCCGATCGACGACATCGAAACCTACTGGAATCCGCTGGAAAAAAGCGGCGTGCAGCAGGCGCTGGCGTGCTCGGTCGTCGGCGACGAGCAGACGGTGCGCGAGGGCATCGCGGCGTTTATCGAACGCCACAAGCCGGACGAACTGCTGATCACCGCCAATGTGTTCGAGCACGCCGCGCGCGTGCGTTCGTTCGAGATCGCGGCGCAGGCTTGCCGCGCATTGGCGTGACGCGCGCGGCTTAGTGCGTGCGCACGTCGAGCAATTCGACCTCGAAGACGAGCGAGCCGTTGGGCGGAATGACACCGCCCGCACCCTTGCGGCCGTAGCCGTATTCGGCCGGAATCCTCAGCACGCGCTTGCCACCCACGCGCATGCCGGCGACGCCTTCGTCCCAGCCACGGATCACGCGACCTGCGCCGAGCAGGAAGGTGAAGGGCTCATTGCGATCGCGCGAGCTGTCGAACTTCCCGCCGCGGCCGTCGGGCTTGGTCTTGTCGTAATTCCATCCGGTGTAGTGGACGGTAACGTCCATGCCCGACTTCGCTTCGGCGCCGGTGCCGACCTGCTGGTCGATGATTTCGAACTTCGGAATCACGCCGCCCGGCGGCGGGCCGGGATCGGCGCATGCGGCGAGAAGAGCGAGGGTGGCGAAAGCGGCGAGGCCGCTGCGGATGCGCTGGAAGGTGGTCATGCACGAAGCATAGCGTGTCGCCCGCTTTGCTGGCTTTTCTTGTCGTTATTCGCGCGAAGGCTGGAATCCAGCGACTTAGATTCCTTGCGTCATTCCCGCGAAGGCGGGAATCCAACCGTGAGCGCATCAACGCCTCCGTAGAGCGTGATGCGCGCAGAGCTGGATCCCCGCCTACGCGGGGATGACAGTTTCCTGCATTACGCAGGAATGCGCTTCTCGTACTCCGCATTGATCGGCGCGAGCGTCTTCCAGAAGCCCTCGGGCGTACGTCCGGCCAGGCGGTCGGCGAGGATGCCCAGGTGCGTGTGCCAGCCGCCCGACACGCTGACCATGCCTTCGCGGCTCGCCAGGCGGCTATGCGTGACGATCAGCTGCACCTGGTCGCCTTTCGGGGCGAGCTCCATGCGCACCTGCGAATCGCCGCCGGCCTCCTCGTCCCAGGTGAATACCAGCAGCCGCGGCGGATCGCATTCGACCACGTGGCCGTGCGAACGAAGTTCGCCACCGTACTTCTCGTACTTCGCCGGCGGCGCGACGTCGTTGTCGGTGAGGCGGTTGTTGTGGAAGACCAGTTCCATCGCGCCGCCGGGACGCAGGTCCATGGCGCCGCGCGCGAGCCAGGTGCCGCGCTTTTCCGATTCGGTGAGGTAGGCCCAGACGCGTTCGATCGGGCCGGGCAGGAGACGTTCGATGCGCACGGTGTCGGGCGCGGTGACGATGCCGAAGTCGTTCATGGGTGGTGCTCCTTCACGTGGGGGAAGCGGTGTGCAGGTGCCGTTCGAGCGATGCGAGGATCGTCGTCCAGCCGTGTTCGGTGCGGTCCGCGTACTCCGCGTACTCGGCCGCCATTTCGTGGGTAAGCGTGAGCACGCAGCCGTCGCCGTCGGGCGCGATGTCGACCGTGATGCGATCGCCTACCGAGTCGGGCTCCAGCGCGAGCGTCAGTACCAGGCGATGCGGCCGATCGATTTCCAGGTATCGCCCGTAGTGCGCGGCGTCGCCGTTCGCACGGCGTTCGACGATGGCGTAGCCGCCGCCGACGCGCGGATCGACGTCCACGCGCAGCATCTTTCCGTCCGCCGTCGCATACAGCCAGCGGCCGAGCGTCGCCGGATCGAGCCACGCGTCGAACACGCGTTCGCAACTGGCATCGAGGCGGCGGCTCACGCGCACGGTGACGGGCGGGTTCATCGCTTGCTCCGGTTCGATCGCGCGGGTTTGGCGGCGGGTTTGCGCGGCGGCTTGCGCGTGGCGTCGTCGCGATCCTCGGCGCGGAGCAGGTCCTCGAGCGCGCCGAGGCGCTGGTTCCAGAACTGTTCGTAGTGCCGCATCCATTCCATGCCGGCGTGCAGCGGCCGGGCATCGAGCCGGCATACGTGCGTGCGGCCCTGCACGTCGCGCTGCACCAGGCCGGCGCCTTCGAGCACCTTGATGTGCTTTGAAGCCGCGGCCAGCGAGATCTCGAACGGTTCGGCCAGTTCGCCCACGCTGCGCGGCTGGCGCGCGAGGTTGCGGACCATGGCGCGTCGCGTCGGGTCGGCGAGGGCGCGGAAGACGGCGTCGAGCCGATCGGAGTTAGATTCAACCATATGGTTGAATATCCGCGTGGCCGGTTCGATTGTCAACCAACGGGTTGAATGTTCCGACGAGCGGCAAGCCGTGGCCTGCGCCCGCGGCCGTTCACGTTCGAAAGAACACAGGGGACCCCACGCCCAGGAAACGGCCGATGCCGCACACGAGCAAGCCCGCGCCGCAGCGCCAGTACGGGAAGTTCCGCGGCGTCGTCGTCGACAACATCGATCCCCTGCAACTGGGCCGCGTGCTCGTGCAGGTGCCTCGTGTGTTCGATGGCGATGCACGCTGGGCGATGCCGTGCGTGCCGGTCGCCGGCCACCAGAGCGGATTGTTCCTGCTGCCACCGGTGGGCGCGCCGGTGTGGGTAGAGTTCGAACAGGGCGACGCCGAACTGCCGATCTGGGTCGGCGGCTACTGGGTGGATGCGGCGGAGCTTCCGTCGTTCGCCCACGCAGGACAGGCGGTCGCGCCGGCCGTGCTGCTGCAGACGCCGGGGCGCAACGCGCTGACGGTGTCGGACATGCCGGGCCCCGACGGCGGCGTGCTGCTTCGGTCGCATACCGGCGCGTGCATCGCAGTGAACGAAGCGGGCATCACCATCAGCAACGGACGCGGCGCGAGCATCGTGCTGGCCGGCTCGATGGTGACGATCAACGATGGCGCGCTGACGGTTGTGTGACGTGGGCGGCCTGATCCTGCATCTCGGCGCAAGCGTGACGTGCTCGCACGGCGGCCCCGCCGTGCCGACGGTGCCGTACTCGCGCGTCACGCTGCAGGGCCATCCTGTGGTAACCGTCGCCGCGCCTTACGAAATCGCCCACTGCAACCTGCCGGCACCGGCCGAGGCGCTGCGCTGCACCGGTGGCCAATGGTTGCAGGGCAGCACGCGCGTGTTCGCGGGCGGGCGTGCGCTGGTGCTCGATAGCAGCCCGTCGATGTGCGTGCCCAACGGCGCGGTCATGCTCGTGCTCGAGTGCCAGACGCGGGTCAACGCCGTCTGACGTTGCGGCGCGGCGAACTCCGACGGGCAATCGCGTGCCCGGGCCCGGCTAAACGGCGTGTTTTCCGATACAGCGCGACTGTTGGCGTCCGTAGCCTGTCTCCGTCAACGAAGGGCGGGCAGGGATGTCTTGGAGAACGATGTTCGGATGCGTCATCGCGCTGTCGTGTACGCACGCAGATGCGCAGAACGTCTACAAGTGCGTGGCAGCGGGCGGCGTGGTCAGCTACCAGAGTGCGCCCTGCGAGCACGGCGCACGCGAGGCGGCGCGATGGGACGCGCCGCCGGATCCGCCGTCGCGGTTGCATCAGTCAGTAGCGAATCCGGAGCGGCACGCGTCCGAACCACGTTTCACGCGGACGGGCAGTGCGCACATCGCGCGCAATGCAGTGAAGCCGTCGGCCTGTGAGGCAGCGAAGACCAATCGCGATCGCACGCTCGAACGCGTCGGCCTCAAGCGGACCTTCGACCTGCTCAGCCGCCTGGACGAGCAGGTCCGCAACGCATGTCGATGACGTCAGAACTGCAACTGCACGCGCATCAGGAACAGGCGCGGGTCGTCGTTTACGCCACGACGCCGGCTGTCGGCCACGACGTAGTTCGCCATCAGGCGCGCGTAGGACGTCAGGTAGCAGGTCGCGCCGACGTTCCAGTCGGACTGCACGCCGCCCTGCGACGCGGCCGAATCGAGGTCGAGGACGCTGTAGCGCACGACCAGCTCCCACGCCACGTCCTTGCCGATCGTCGGCGAACTCGCCGTGCCGGCCTTGTAGTTGCGTTGGTGTCCGGAGGGGGACCAACTGGCGAGTGCGTAACCGCCGGTGCCGCGCACGTCCGCCGCGTCGTCGCGGTGCGATTGCACGGCCGCGGCTTCGGCCTGCACCGACCAGGGGCCGCCGATCCACAACGCTTCCAGCCCGGCGCGGGTCGTGCGCTGGACGTCGCCGAGCGTGCCCGTGTCCACCAGGCTCGACGTCGCCAGCGCCGCCTCGGGCTTGCTGGAGAAGCGTGCGGTCTCGCTGTCCGGCGAATCCACCGAGGCGCCGACACCGAAGTGCAGCAGGGCGTCGCCGAAATGCAACGCGCGCGAGGCGCGTACCGCGGCACCGATGCCTTCGTTCTTGCCGTCCAGCCGCTGGCCGAACACGGTCGCGTTGACGGCGTGGTTCGCGTCCGACCATGCGTAGCCCAGGCCGATGCGGCGACCGAGCGCGAACGCACCGAGCAGCGAGGCTTCCATCAAGGGCGTCTGGCGTGCGCTGGTCGCGTCTTCCATCAGGAACGGCTGCTTGAACTGGCCCAGGCGCAGCGCGTGGCCCTTGGCAGGCGTGAACTGGAGGAAGGCGTCGGGCGTGGAGCGATCGGTGAACTCGTGCTCGACGTTGAGCTGCCACCGCTCGCCGGCCTTGGCGACGAAACCCAGGCGTCCGGAGCGCACCTTGTCGACGTCCTCGAACGGCTTGACGTCGGGATGCGCGTCCACGCCGTCGTAGTAGACGACGCCGGTCGGCTTGAAGGACACCGCGCCGGCATGGGCGCAGAAGGGGAGTACGACGGCGGCCAGCGCGGCCGACAGGCGTCGGGTGAGAAGTTGCGGCATCGGGGAACCGGTGGAAGCAGCGCCGCGATCGCGGCGCCTGGAGAGAAGGGAAGTGCAACGCCCGCGGTCTGTGGGCGCGCACGGAACTACGAGCTCGCCAGCGAGTCCGCCGGATCAGAATTCCTGCCAGTCCGAGTCGGTCGCGGCTGCGACGGCACCACGGACGGCCTTGCGCGGCGCGGCGACCGGTCGGGACGCAACCGTCTTGACCGGCGCCTTGGCGACGGCCGCACGGGGAGCGGCAGACAGATCGACGACCGCCGGACGCGAGGTGCGGGCGGTGTTCGCGCCGTTGGCGACGCGGAACACCGCGACGGTCTGCACCAGTTGCTCGGACTGCTGTTCCAGGCTGCGCGCGGCGGCGGAGGCTTCCTCCACCAACGCGGCGTTCTGCTGCGTGCCTTCGTCCATCTGCGTGATGGCCTGGTTGATCTGCTCGATGCCGGCCGACTGCTCCTGCGAGGCGGCGCTGATGTCGGCGATGATGTCCGTCACCTTGCGCACGCTCACGACGATGTCCTCCATCGTCCTGCCGGCCTGGTCGACGAGCTGGCTGCCTTCCTCGACCTTCGCCACCGAATCGCCGATCAGCTGCTTGATCTCCTTCGCCGCGTTCGCCGAGCGCTGCGCGAGCGAGCGCACTTCGCTGGCGACGACGGCAAAGCCTCGGCCCTGCTCACCGGCACGTGCGGCTTCCACCGCTGCGTTCAGTGCCAGGATGTTCGTCTGGAAGGCGATGCCGTCGATCACGCCGATGATGTCGGCGATCTTCTTCGACGACTGGTTGATGGCGTTCATCGTTTCGACGACTTCGCCCACGACGGTACCGCCCTGTCCGGCGACTTCCGCCGCGTTCTGCGCCAGCTGGTTGGCCTGGCGTGCGTTGTCGGCGTTCTGGCGGACCGTGCTGGTGAGTTCCTCCATCGACGAAGCAGTTTCTTCCAGCGATGCGGCCTGCGATTCGGTGCGCTGCGACAGGTCGTTGTTGCCGGCGGCGATTTCCGCGGCGGCCGAGCTGATCGCATCCGAGCCCTCGCGGATCTGGCCGACGATGTCGGACAGCTTGTCCACCGTGCGGTTCGCGTCGTTGGCGAGGCGGCCGAACTGGCCCGGCAGTTCGACTTCGACGCGACGGTTGAGGTCGCCATCGGCCACGGCCGACAACAGGCTGCCGACTTCGTTGAGGCCGTTGTCGGCCGTCGACATCAGCTGGTTCAGCGAGTTGACCACGTCGCGATACACGAACTCGAAGCGGCTCGCGTCGCCGCGGCGGCCGAAGTCGCCGGCGACGGCCGCGTCCACGAGCGTCTTGATCTCGGCGTTGATGGCGTTCATGCCGTGCTTGACCGAGTCGACGGCATCGGTGATGCGCGCCTTCTGCGCCGGCAGGCGGTCCATGTCCTGCGACAGGTCGCCGCGCGCATACGCCGCGACGATTCCGACCGCACGGGCGTTGAGCTGGATGTGCGAGTCCACCAGCGCATTGATCTCACCGGCCATCTGGCCGTACGCGCCCGGAAGCTCGCGGTTGTCGATGCGGAAGTCGATGTCGCCTTCGTCATGGCGGCGCGCGATCTCGCCCTGGGCCTGAGCGAAGCGCTGCAGCGTCGACTGCATCTGGCTCATGCTGCGCAACAGCTGGCCGGCTTCGTCCGTGCTGTCCACCACGATGCGCTCGTCGATGCGGCCGGCGGCGATGCTCTGCGCGACGCCGGTGGCACGCTGCAGCGGGCGGGAGATGGCGCGGGCAAGAAAGAACCCGAACACGGCACCCAGCACGACAAGAAGACCGATGCCCACGGTGAGCTGCAGCTGCGTTCTCCGGTAGGCGGCGTCGGACTGCGCGACCATCGCGTTCAGTCCCTTCACGTTGAAGTCCGTCAGCTCCATCAGCGCCTCGAAGAGCTTGCGGCGCATGGGACGCGATTCTTCGTTGGAGACACGGCCGGCTTCGACGAAATCATTGGCTGCAACCGCTGCCATCAGCTTCTCGTGCGCGGCGAAGTACCCCGCCATGCCTGCGGTCAACGCCTTGTAGCGGGCCTGCTCTTCGTCACCGTCGATCAGCTTCTCGTACGAAGACAACGAGTCGTTCATCTCGCCCCGGAGCTTGTCCATCCGCTTCGCGTAGTCGGCCAGTTCGGCCGGGTCGTCCTTGAACTGGAACTGCGAGATCTCGTATGTCCGGTATTCGCCCAACTGTCCGCGCATACCCAGCAGGTAGCGCACCGACGGCACCCAGTTCGAGTTGATTTCGGCGATCTGCGCGTTGCGTGCCTGCAACTGCAGCATTGCGTAACCGCCCAGCAGCGCGGCAAGCGCGATCAAGGCGGTGAAAGCCACCGCCAACTTTCTGGCGATGGAAAGGTTCTTGAATCCACTCATGGCAACGGCTCGTAGGGAGGAGGGCGGACGAATCGCGGATGCGCTTCGATCTGGTTAACGGCATTGGCACAGCTCGCTAAAGCATGGAAACCTGAACGACACATTCGCGGTGTATACGCGCGTCGACCGCCACGGCGACGTATGCGAATGCGCGCATTTCGACGAGCGCGCGTGCGTCCGAGCGCGCGATACGCTCATCTTCGCGATGGGTGATCGCAGGCCCGAACGATGTCGGAATGCTTCCGACATGAATGAACGAGATGCCGTTCGCTTCTGCATCGCCCGGAGCGCGCCTTTGAGGATCCGGGCGCGGTCCGCCGGCAATGTCGAATCCCGCGTCCCTGGTTCGTCCCCTTGATGAGCCCCCGGAGATCCACCGCATGAACCGCATCGCCGCAGCTTCCTATCCGCCGGACCGCAACTGGCCGCTGGTTGCATCCGGTGCCGTATTGGGCTGCGTCGGCGTAGGCGTGATCTTCGCGCTGGCCGTGCTGCTTGGCCCGATGAGTGCCGCCACCGGCTGGTCGCGCGGGGCGTTGTCGAGCGCGATGACGCTCGCATTCCTGAGCATGGGCGTTGGCGGCTTCGTCTGGGGCGCACTCAGCGACCGCATCGGCCCGCGCAAGGTCGTGCTGGTGGGCTCGCTGCTGCTGGGCCTGGCGTGCGTGCTGGCGAGCCGCTCGGCGACGTTGTGGCAGTTCCGGCTGACCTACGGCGTGCTGATGGGCGTGGCGGTGTCGAGCTTCTTCGCACCGGTGATCGCCGCCACGGCCTCGTCGTTCGAGAAGCGACGCAACATCGCGATCTCGCTGGTGTCGGCGGGTGTGGGTGTCGCGCCGATGACGATGTCGCCACTGGTCGCGTGGCTGGTCAGTCATTACGACTGGCGGCAGACGCTGCTCATCGTCGGTTTCGTCGCGTGGGCGCTGACATTGCCTGCCGTATGGTTCGTGCGCGCGTCGCCGATCCCGGAACCGGCGTCGCCCGGCACCACCGCCGACGCGACGGTCGCGAACGCGGGGCAGGCGCTGCGCTCGCGCGCCTTCATCGTGCTGGCGGTGACGTACTTCGCCTGCTGCGCCGCGCATTCGGGGCCGATCTTCCACACCGTGAGCTATGCCGTCGGTTGCGGCCTCGCGGTGACGACCGCGGTGACGATCTACAGCATGGAAGGCGCGGCCGGACTGGGCGGACGCATCCTGTTCGGACTGATGGCCGACCGGCTCGGCGCGAAGCCGGTCCTGGTCGCGGGGCTGCTGATCCAGGCGGTCGCCGCGGTCTCGTACCTGAGCGTGAGCCAGTTGAACGGCTTCTACGCGGTGGCGATCGTGTTCGGCATGGCCTACGGCGGCACGATGCCGCTGTACGCGTCGCTCGCGCGCGAAGCGTTCAGCCCGCAGATCCTCGGCCTGGTGCTCGGCGCGGCGGGCATGTTGTCGGCATTGGGGATGGCGCTCGGTCCGCTACTGGGCGGCTGGCTGTTCGACCGCTACGGCAGCTACACCTGGATGTACATCGGCTCGATGGCGGTGGGGCTCGGCGCGGCGTCGATCGCGCTGTGGTTCCCGTCGAAGCGCAAGCCGCGCGAACCGGAGACATTGCAGGTGCTGCCACAGGAAGGCTGACGCGCGCGATGGTTCACGCGCGCGGCAGTCGCACCTCGGCGGCCAGGCCGCCGCCCTCGCGGTTCCGCAGCGTGAGCGTCGCGCCGATCGATGCCGCAAGCTGCTGCGCGATCGCCAGTCCCAGCCCGGTGCCGCCGGTATCGCGGTTGCGCGAGGCTTCGAGGCGATAGAACGGCTCCATCACGCGCGGCAGTTCCGATTCCGGAATGCCCGGGCCGCGATCGCCGACCCGGATCACGAGCGCGTCGGGGCGGCTCTCCAGTTCGACGTCCGCCGAGCCGGCGTACTTGAGCGCGTTGTCGATGAGGTTGGCGACCACGCGTCGCAAGGCATGCGGGCGCGTGACGACTGGAGTGCCGATGCGGCCCTGCAGGCTCACTGGCCGACCGGTGTCGAGGTAATCGAGCACCAGGCTATCGATGAACGCGTCCAGGTCCACGCGCACCGCTGGCTCGTTGTTGCCGTGCGCGCTGCGTGCATAGGCGATGCCCTCGCGTACCAGGTGCTGCATCTGGTCGAGGTCGTCGAGCATCTTCGCCCGCTCGGGCACCTCGTCCATCGATTCGGCGCGCAGCTTCATGCGCGTTATCGGCGTCTGCAGGTCGTGCGAGATCGACGCGAGGATCTGCAGCCGCTCCTTCATGTAGCGCGCGATCCGGTCCTGCATGGCGTTGAAGGCGCCCACCGCCTGCGCGACTTCGGTCGGCCCGCCGTCGGGAAGGCGCTCGCCGTCGCCGTCGGGCCGCACCTTTTCCGCGGCCTGCGCGAGCCGTGCGAGCGGTCGCGTCGCCAGTCGCACCGCGGCCCAGGCGCACAGCAGCAGCACGATCAGCTGCAGGACCAGCACGTACGGAAGCCACTTCGCCAGCGGCATCACCGAAGGCTGCACGTCGACGACCACTGCGCTGCCGTCGTGCAGGCGCACCTTGACCTGGAAACGTTCCGGATCGCGCGAAATTTGCCGCGCCTGCGTCGACCAGCGCGGTCCCAGCGCGCTTTCGATCATGCCCGCCATCTCGCGCGAGGTCGCGCCGTCGAGTTTCGCGTTCGGCTCCGCGTCGAATGCGGCTTCGTCCAGCGAGTAGCGGAACGTGCGCCGTTGCAGCATCGGCAGCCAGTCGGCGCGTTCGTTCGCGGGCAGGCGATCGAGCAGGTTCACCGCGACGACCACGTCCTGCTCCAGGTTGGTCATGAGCATCGACGAGGCGGCTTCGTAGCGCTCGTAGAACAGCAGCCCGAACGAGAGCGCGTGCGCGAGCAACAGCCCGCCGGCCAGCAGCGCGTACAGGCGCGAGGCCATCGTGCGCGGCAGCCAGCGCGTGACGCCACGAGCAGTCGGTGTGCTCATCCGTCCTCGCCCACGATCGTCACCGTCGCGCTGAAGACATAGCCTTCGCTGCGAACGGTCTTGATGTAGCTCTGCTCGCGCGCATCGTCCTGCAGGCGCTGGCGCAGGCGGCTGACGAGCAGGTCGATCGAGCGGTCGAACAGTTCGGCGTCGCGGCCCTGCGTGAGGTTGAGCAGCTGGTCGCGGTTGAGCACGCGATTGGGATGGTCGAGGAACACGCGCAGCAGGCGGAATTCCGCGCCGCTGAGCGCCACCACCGTGCCTTCCGGATCGAGCAGGTGGCGCGCGGTGGTGTCCAGGCGCCAGCGGCCGAAGGCGAGCATCTGCGCCGCTTCGGTCACCTGCAGGTTCGGCGGCAACATGCGCGTGCGACGGATCACCGCCTTGATTCGCGCCAGCAACTCGCGCGCGGCGAACGGCTTGGTGACGTAGTCGTCGGCGCCCATTTCCAGGCCGATGATGCGGTCGGTCTGGTCCTCGCGCGCGGTCAGCATCACCACGGGGATGGCGCGATGCTTGCCGGCGCGCAGGTTGCGTGTGAGGGTGAGGCCGTCCTCGCCGGGCATCATCACGTCCATCACGATCAGGTCGATGGCGTGCGTGTCGAGCACGGCGCGCATCTCGCGCCCGTCGGCGGCCTCGCTCGCGCGCAGGCCGTTCTTCCGCAGGTAGTCGGCCACCATCTGGCGGATCTCGCGATCGTCGTCCACGACGAGGATGTGGTCTGCGTGTTCCATGGGGCGCTCGTGGTGGGTGGGGCGATGGCCGGATTGTGCCACCGCCCGCTGGCGGTCAGTGCGCGGCTGGCGCGGTGGCCAGCAGCTGGCGGATGCGCTGCTCCATGCCGTCGTAATCGCCTTCGCCGTAATGGCGATGGACGATGCGGCCGTCGCGATCGACCAGGTACATCGCCGGCCAGAAGCGGTTGCCGTAGGCGTTCCACGTCGCGTAGTCGTTGTCCTGCGCGACGGGGTAGGCGATGCCGAAGCGCTCGATCGCGCGACGCACGTTGGCCGTGCTGCGCTCCTCGTCGTACTCGGGCGTGTGCACGCCGATCACTACGAGTCCCTCGTCGTGGTAACGGTCGTGCCACTGCTTCACGTACGGCTGCACGTGGATGCAATTGATGCACGAGTAGGTCCAGAACTCCACGAGGACGACCTTGCCCTTGAGCCCCGCCATGGTCTGCGGCGGCGCGTTGAGCCAGTGGGCGATGCCGGTGAACTCCGGTGCGGGCGTCCCGCGCGCCGGCTCGGCCTGCGCGCCCGGCGCACAGCCGGCGAGCAGCGACAGCGACAGCGCGAAGGCCGCGAGGATCGACTTGAACATGGGCGACTCCTGTAGGGATGTGCCGCCGGCGTGGCGAAGCGCACGCGCGGCGGCGGAGCGTTGCAGCGGCGGCTGCGTGATCAGGTCACGATCTCGACGTCCACGTCGCCGCGCGTCATGCGCGAGTACGGGCAGGTCTGATGCGCCTTCTCGACCAGCTGCCGGCGCGTGGCCTCGTCGATGCCGGGAAGTTTGACGTCGAGCTTCACGGCGAGCTGGTATTCGCCGGCGGCCGTCTTGCCGAGGTTGACCTCCGCATCGACCGCCGTGTCGGCCGGCAGCTTCACCTTCAGTTCCTGCGCGGCGAAACCGAGCGCGCCGATGAAGCACGCCGACCAGCCGATGCCGAACAGCTGCTCGGGATTGGTGCCGGGCTTGTTCGAGCCGGGCGTGCTCAGCGCGACGTCGATGGCGCCGTCGCTGGAGCGGCCGGTGCCGGCGCGACCGCCGGTGACGTGCGTGTGCGCGGTGTAGACGACGGTCTGGAGGGAATGGGTCATGGCGATGTCCTCGTGGGGGAAGGTGGGCCGGTGGTTTCCGGTGGCGCCATTCCGAGGCCGCGCGGTATCGCGCACGTGTCGGGTGGGCCCGGGTTTTGTCGGCGAATGTGCCTGACGAACGCGCCGACACAGTTCGATACAAAGGCAGGAACGCGCGTCGCAGTGGGCCGACGTGTTGGAGGGCGAACCGACGACGGACCGCGCCAATCACAGCTCGCTGCCTTCATGAACGACGGGCTCATCCGTCCCGCAACAAGAGCCCGTGTTGCGACGGGGGCGCAATTCACGCGTCCGGATCACCGCAACCCGTCGTAGCGCGTCTCGCGGCCGCAACTTTGCCGAATACGGTCGTTGAGACAGAAAAACTGTGAGCGCGATCAAGTATGGCGTCGTAATGACGTTAACTTGACTGAGCCTGGGCCTTCCTGGCTCCGAAGCGGATCGCTTCGACTGGCACACCCGTTGCACAAACCTTCGCCGCGTCGCTCTACGCGACGCGGTGGTCGCGCCCGTGTGCCCGTCCGACAGTCCAACTATCCGGCGGTGGGGAGCCGCACCTGAATGAATCATGTTTTTCGCGTTGTATGGAATCGTGCGCTCAACCTCTGGGTCGTCGCGTCGGAACTCGTCCGCGGTCGCGTGAAGAGCGCGAGCTCGTCCTCGACCATCAACGCGCCCGCGATGACGCGAGTGCGCGCGGCGGTGCTTGCGGCGCTGATGTTCGTGCCGTTCAGTGCGTTCGCCGCAGCGGACGTCGCCAACGTGAGTTTCGAGGACGGCACGCTCGCTGGCTGGACCGCGGGCGGCGGCACGGGCACGCAGAACTCCACGTCCTATGATTCGAACGGCGTCGGCGCCTCGGTGGTGACCGGCATGATCGACTTCTATTCCGAGGCCGGTGCCGAACCCAACACGCACGAGTGGACGGTGACGCCGTATGGCTCGTACATGGCGTCGCTTCAGGCCGGGCCGCAATCGAACAACGTCGTGGCCGGCATGAACGCACTCGGCCTGACTTCCGAAAGCCAGCAGGACGTCGCATCGATGATGGGGCGCGAGCTCGGCGACCTGACCAACGCGGCGTGGCTGTACCAGGACCTCGTGCTGGAGGCCGGCGATTCGTTCACGATGGCGTGGCAGTACGTATCCACCGACTACCAGCCGTACAACGACGGCTCCCTCACCTCGTTGGTCAACGTGAACGACCCGTTCGCCCTGGGCGTGGTGAACAACCAGAACGCGCAGTTCGCCTTGCTGGGCGCGACCAACCTGGGCACGGGCAGCTACTCGACGGGCAGCTACGGCGCGACGGGCTGGCAGGTGGCCACGTACTCGGTGTCGACGGCGGGCACCTACCGCCTGGGCTTCTTCACCTTCAACATCGATGACGACATCAACAGCCCGGTGCTGCTCATCGACCAGGCGCCCGGCCTGACGTTCGACCACGGCGTACCGTTCGGCCCTGTCGCCCCCAACCCGGGTAGCGGCGCTCCGACGACGCCTGGCATTCCGACCACGGCCGTCATCGACGACACCATGGACACCAGCGAGCTCGAAGGCGCCAGCGATGGCGCATTCGAAGGCGGAACGCTGGTGGTGGACGCCGACGGCACCGACGTGGATCTCGACTTCACCATCGACGGCGATGGCGGCACCATCGACCAGAACGGACACGACGCCACCTTCAGCGGCGTCATCTCCGATGCGGCGGTCGGGACGGCGGGCCACCTCACGGTCACCAACGGCGGCAACGGCGGTTCGGTCACGCTCACCGGCGAAAACACCTACACCGGCACGACGACCGTCGACGATGGCGCGACGCTGGCGCTGACGGGCGACGGCAGCATCGGAGGTTCCGATGTGATCAATCACGGCGCCTTCGACATCGAAGGCGCGAACGGCGACGTCAACGTGAAGTCGCTCACCGGTTCCAGCACGGGCGATGTCGCGCTCGGCGACAACGGCCTGGTGCTGACGGCCTCGCACGGCGATTTCGGCGGCACCATCGGCGGCAATGGTGGCGTCACCGTCGAAGGCGGCTCGCAGACGCTGAGCGGCGAGAACACCTACACCGGCACGACGACCATCGACGATGGCGCGACGCTGGCGCTCTCGGGCGACGGCAGCATCGGAGGTTCCGATGTCGTCAACAACGGCATCTTCGGCATCGAAGGCGCGAACGGCGACGTCGACGTGAAGTCGCTCACCGGTTCCGCCACGGGCGAGGTCGCGCTCGGTGGCAACGACCTGGTACTGACCGACGCGCACGGCAACTTCGGCGGCACGATCGGCGGCAACGGCGGCGTCACGATCGAAGCCGGCACGCAAACGCTGAGCGGCTGCAATACGTACAGCGGCAGCACGGTGATCCGTGCCGGTTCGACGCTGGCGGTCGCGGGGCAGGGCTGCGTCGCGAACTCCGACGTGATCGCCGATGGCACGTTCGACATCGGACACGCCGACGGAGACATCGACGTGCGTTCGCTCACCGGCGAAGGCGACGTCGACCTCGGCGACAACGGCCTGGTGCTGATCGACGCGGACGGCGACTTCGCCGGCACCATCGGCGGCAGGGGCGGCATCACGATCGCGGGCGGCACGCAGTCGCTCAGCGGCGAGAACACCTTCACCGGCGGCCTCACCGTCAACGGCGGCACGCTGCAGGTGGAAAGCGACGCGAACCTCGGCGGCGGCACGGTGTCGATCGGCAGCGGCACGTTGCAGACCACCGGGGGCTTCACCAGCGACAACGATTTCGCGCTGACCTCGCCGAACTCCATCGTCGATACCGCCGGCCACGACGTCACCTTCAACGGCAACCTGTCGGGCGATGGCGCGCTCAACAAGATCGGTGCCGGCACGCTCACGCTGAAGGGCGACAACACGCAGGACGGCATCAACGTGAAGGGCGGTGCGGTGGAGTTCGACTCCGACGCCGCACTCGGCCGCGCCGGCAGCGTGGTCACCATCGCCGACAACACCACGCTGCGTCCGCTGGATGCGATGACGATCTCGCACGAGATCTACGTCGACAACACGCGTTCGGCGGTGTTCGACACCAACGGTTTCGACATCACCATGGCCGGCGAGATCTCCGGCGCCGGCATCGTGCAGAAGCTGGGCGGCGGCGTGCTGACGCTGTCGGGCCGCAATTCGGCCGTGCTGATGCAGGTGCAGGGCGGCTCGATCGCCGTGACCTCGCAGGAGGCGGCGGGCGCGGTGGGCGGCGACATCTACATCGGCCAGGACGGCAAGTTCAGCGCGCTCTCGGGCATGAACGTCACCCAGAACGTGCACGTCACCGGCGAGAACGCGCGCTTCGAAACGACGGGCAATGCGCAGGTCACGCTGAGCGGCAACGTGGCCGGCAACGCTTGCCTGATCAAGTCCGGCGGGGGGCGCCTGGACATGCGCGGCGGCGGTTCCAACGCCATCGGCGCGTGCATCGAGCAGGGCGACCTCGCGTTCAACAGCACCTTCGCCGGCAACGTGTGGGTGTATGCCGACGGCACGGCCAGCGGTTCAGGCCGCGTCGAAGGCGCGATGGACGTCAGGGGCATCCTGTCGCCGGGCAACTCGCCGGGCGCGCTGGTGGTGGCGGGCGACGTCGTGCAGCACGCCGGCAGCACGTTCGTGGCCGACATTGACGGGCGCACCGCCGGCAACGGCGCGGGCCACTTCGACACGCTGACGCTGGTCGGCGCCGGCAGCGTCTACACCGCCGCCGGCGAGCTGCAGCCGCGACTGCGCGGCATCACGGGCGATGCGACCAACACGTTCGCGCCGAGCATCGGCGACACGTTCGCCCTCGTGCGCGCAGAAGGCGGAGTGGAGGGTTCGTACGACGGGCTCGTGCAGCCGAACGCCGGACTGCCGGCCAACAGCCGCTTCGACGTGCGCTACGAAGCCAATGCAGTCGTGCTGGCGGTGACGCCGGAGAGCTACGCAGCAGCGATGGGCACGCAGAACACGGCCGCGGTGGGCGGCGCCATCGACGCGGTGCGTACCGTTTCGGGCGTGCGCACGAGCGGCGATGCGGCGCGCCTGCAGGACAGCCTGATGGGCCTGGATGTGGCCGGCGCGGCGTCCGCGCTCGAACTGCTCGATGGCGAGTTCCACGCCACCGCGCGCAGCGCGCTGGCCGACGACGCCCGTCGTGTCCGCGACGCTGCACTGGATCGCATGCGCGGCGGCCGTTCGCCGGTCGAACGCACGCAGCAGCCGGGCGACGCCGTGTGGGCGCAGGTGATGGCCGCGGGCGGTTCGCTCAACGGCGACGGCAATGCCGCGGCGGCCGACTACAACGGAAGCGGCGTACTGATCGGCGCCGAGCATCGCTTCGACGGCGGTTGGCAGGTCGGCGCGATGGCCGGCAGCGAGCGCACCGACATCGACGTGGCCGCGCGCGCGTCCAACGGCGATACCGACACGCTGCACTTCGGCCTGTATGCCGATCGCAGCTGGGGCGCGTTCGGCGTGCGCGGTGGCGTCGGCGTGGCGGAGCATTCGATCGACAGCACACGTTCGGTGAACCTGCCGGGCGTGAGCCAGCGACTGGTCGCCGACTACGACGCGCAGACCCGACAGGCCTACGTCGAGGGCGGTTACAGCATCGAAGGCACACACGGTTCGCTGATGCCGTACCTGCAGTTCGCCCGCGTCGAGACGCGCAGCGATGCGTTCTCCGAAACCGGCGGCAGCTTCGCGCTGGACGCGGCGAAGGAGAAGACGACGCTGGACGTCTCCACGCTGGGCGTTCGCGGCGAGCTGTCGCTGACCAGCGCCGGCACCGGCAACGGCTGGTTCAACCTGCGCGGCGGCCTGGGCTGGCGCCACGCGTCGGGCGACGTGGCGTCGGAAGCCCGCATGGGCTGGACCAGCGGTGGCGATTTCGCCGTCGCCGGTGCGCCGCTGGCCGAAGACGCCGCGGTCGCCGAAGTGGGCGTGGCCGCATGGCTGAGCCCGCGCACGCTGCTGGAACTGGGTTACGAAGGCCAGTACGCCGACGAAGCCCGCGACCACCAGGCCACGGCGCGTTTGTCGATCCACTTCTGATCCAGGCGATCAGGTGCAATGCAGAAAGGGCGGCGAAGGCCGCCCTTTCTTTTGCGTGATCGGAGTTCGATCGTCGTCGCCCCCGCGCAGGCGGGGCTTCATCCATGCTCGTATCACGCATGCCGTAAGACGCGACGCATGCGGGCGCGGATGTTCGCCCTGGCGGGAATGACGACTTCAGGATGTCAACGCAGCAGCTTCAGCAACGCCTCCGCCGTTGCTTCCGACGACGCCGGGTTCTGGCCCGTTACCAGCCGTCCGTCGACGATCGCGAAGCTCTGCCAGTCGCCGGCCTTCTCGTACTTGCCGCCCAGGCGCTTGAGTTCGTCCTCGACCAGGAACGGCACCACCTTCGTCAGCTTCACCGCTTCCTCCTCGGAGTTGGTGAAGCCGGTGACGCGCTTGCCTTTCACCAGCGGCTCGCCTTCGTGCTTCACGTGCCGCAGCACGCCGGGCGCATGGCAGACGGCGGCGACCGGCTTTCCGGACTCGTAGAACGTTTCGATCAGCCGGATCGACGCGGGATCCTCGGCGAGATCCCACAACGGGCCGTGCCCGCCGGGGTAGAAGACCGCGTCGAACTCGTCGGCGGACAGCGAATCGAGCCGCTTCGTGTTGGCAAGCACGGCCTGCGTTTTCGCGTCGGCCTTGAAGCGGTCCTGCGCGGGCGTCTGGTTCGAAGGATCGTCGCTCTTGGGATCGATCGGCGGCTGCCCGCCCTTGGGCGAGGCCACGGTCACCTGCGCGCCCGCATCGGTGAACACGTAGTACGGCGCGGCGAATTCCTCCAGCCAGAAGCCGGTTTTCTCGCCGGTGTCGCCGAGGCGGTCGTGCGAGGTAAGCACCATCAGGATCTTCATTGCGGTGTCGTCGCCAGTGGGGGAGCGACAGCTTCGCCCGCAACGGGTTAGGCGGCGGTGATGCGTCAGGTCAACGCGTCGGACGCGATCACGTGTCGTCCCGGCGCGGCGCGCACCGCGGCGTCGATCATGGCCTGCGCGATGCGCTCCGCGGGATTGATCCGCCAGCGGCGCGGCAGCAGCGGATGCAACGCGCGCAGGACGATGGTCGCCACGCGTTCGCCGGCGCGGAACTCGTCGCGTTCGCCGCCGATCAGGCCCGGTCGAACTAAGGTCAGCGAGGCGAAGCCCAGCGCGGCGAGGTCGCGTTCCACTTCGCCCTTCACGCGGCTGTAGAAGATGGACGATCCGGCGTCGGCGCCCATCGCCGAATTCAGCACGAAGGTCGATGCGCCGTGCGCGTGCGCAAGGCGCGCGACCGCGAGCGGGTAATCGTGATCGACGCGGCGGAAGGCGTCCTGCGAGCCCGCGACCTTGATGGTGGTGCCGAGCGCGCAGACGACCGCGTCGACGTTCCACCAGGACGCATCCGGCGGCAGCGCGTCGAAATCGACGACGGGCGCGAGGAGCTTCGGGTGCGGTTCCGCCGGCCTGCGAACGGGCGCCACGACCTGTGCGATGCCCGGATGCGCGAGGGCGAGCTGCAATGCATGGCGCCCGACCAGACCGGTGGAGCCTGCGATCATCAGCTTCATGCGAGCTCCCATCGTCCGCGACCCGGCGAGTGTAACCAGCCGTTGCGCTACAGTGCGCCGGTCCGGCCAGGCGAACCGTCGAATGCGCATCCAGAGCTCGCTCACCGTCGAAGCCAGGCACGGCACCTTCGGCAGCCGCCGCTGGATGGAGTTGCTGACGGCCATCGGCAGCGAGGCGTCGATCGCCGCCGCCGCGCGCAGTGTCGGCCTGAGTTACAAGGCCGCGTGGGATGCGGTGGACGCGATGAACAACCTTGCCGATGCTCCGCTCGTCGAACGCGTCGTCGGCGGAAAGGGCGGTGGCGGGACGCGACTGACGCCGGACGGCGAACGCCTCGTCGCGACGTGGCGCGAAGTCGAAGCGCAGAACGCGCGCTTCGTGGAGATGCTCAACGAGCGCATCGCGCACGCCGGACGCGATCTGGACATCATCGGGAGGTTCGCCATGCTCACCAGCGCCCGCAACCATCTGGCCGGCCGCATCGCGCGCATCACGCATGGCGCCGTGAACGATGAAGTGGAACTCGAACTGGGCGGCGGCGGGCGCATCTTCGCCATCGTCACGCACGAGAGCACGGCGAGCATGGGGCTGGCGATCGGCACGAAGGCAATCGCGCTGGTGAAGGCGTCCAGCGTCATCGTCGGCACTGACCTCGAGGGCGTGAAACTCTCCGCGCGCAACCAGCTGGCGGGCACCGTCGCCCGCATCGACCGCGGCGCGGTGAATACGGAAGTGGTGATCGACGTGGATGGCGGCAATTCGATCGCCGCCATCGTCACCAACGCGTCCGCTGAACGCCTCGCGCTCGCCGAAGGAAAATCGGCGACCGCGCTGTTCAAGGCATCGAGCGTGATCCTCGCCGTCACTCCGTGACCGCCGGCTGCAACCGGCCGCGTTCCATGCCGAGCACGCGATCGGCGAGGTAGTCCAGCTCGCTGTGCGCATGGGTGACGTAGAGCATGGGCAGGCGCGTTTCGTCCTTGATGCGCTTGAGGAACGGCAGGATCTGCTGCTTGAGGCGGTCGTCCAGCGAGGACAGCGGTTCGTCGAGCAGCAGCAACTGCGGCGAATAGAGCAGGGCGCGGCCGAGCGCCACGCGCTGGCGTTCGCCGCCGGACAGCAGCGTCGGGCGGCGATCGAGCAGCGGCGTGATTTCCAGCAGTTCCGCCACGCCGGACAGGTCGAAGCGGCGCATCGCGGCGGAAATGCGCGCGTGCCCGAACAGCAGGTTCTGGCGAACGGTCAGGTGCGGGAACAGCTGGCCGTCCTGGAACACCAGGCCGACGTGGCGATCCCACGCGGGCACGAAGCGGCGCGCATCGGTATCGACCAGCACGCGGTCGCCCAGCCGCACGCGGCCGTTGGACGGCGCCAGCAATCCGGCGAGCAACGCCAGCAGCGTGCTCTTGCCCGACCCCGACGGCCCGTATACGCCGGTCACGCCACCGCCGACGTCGGCCACGGCGTCGAGCACGAAATCGCCGCGCGCAAACCGGAGGTCAAAGCTCAGCATGCGGCCCCCGGTCGAGGTAACCGAGCCGGCGTTCGGCGCGCAGGCTGATCCAGCGGCTGACCAGCAACGCGGCCACGGCGAGCGCGATGGACAGCAGCGACAGGCGCAACGCCGCCGCTTCGCCATCGGGCACGTGCGTGAGGCTGTAGATCGCCAGCGGCAACGTACGCGTTTCCCCCGGGATGTTGCCGACGAAGGCCATCGTCGCGCCGAATTCGCCCAGGCTGCGCGAGAAGCACAGGATGCAGCCGGCGATCAGGCCCGGTGCCGATAGCGGCAGCGTCACGCTGAAGAACGTGTCCCACGGCCTGGCGCCGAGCGTCGCCGCGGCCTTCTCGAGTCGGGGATCGATGAGGCGGATCGCGAGCCGGATGGGCTGCACCATCAGCGGAAACGCCATCACCGCCGACGCGATCACCGCGCCCTTCCACGTGAAGGCGATCGTGATGCCGAACGTCGCAAGCAGCCACGCACCCAGCGGCCCCTGCGTGCCCAGCAGCAACAGCAGCAGATAGCCCGGCACCACGGGCGGCAGCACCATCGGCAACTGCACGAGTGTGTCGATCCACACCTTGCCGGCGAACTGGCGGCGTTCGAGCAGCCAGCTCAGCGCGATGCCGAACGGCAGGCATGCGGCCGTCGCGCACAGCGCAACCTTCGCTGACAGTGCCAGCGCATCCCATTCTTCAGGCGACAGCCACATCGTCAGCGCGTTCCGGTGGTGAATCCATACTTCGCGAAGATGTGCGCCGCCGTCTTCGACGTCTTCACGAACTGCAGGAACGCCGCGGTTTCGGGGCGTGCACCGCGCACGGCGGCGATCGGGTAGACGATGGGCTTGTGCGTGTCGGCGGGGAACGTCGCGAGGACTTCGACCTTCCGGCTGATCTTCGCGTCGGTCGCATAGACGATGCCGAGCGGGCATTCGCCGCGTTCGACGAACGCCAGCGCCGTGCGTACGTCGTCGGTGCCGACGACGCGACCTTGCAGCGCGGTCCACCAGCCAAGGTGCTGCAGCGCTTCGCGCGCGTAGATGCCGACCGGGACCACGTCGGGCTCACCGGTGCACAGCTTTCCATTGAACGCGCCGGCCAGGTCGAAGCCGCGCTTCATGGTCACGGGAACGCGACGGCCCTGCGGCACGATCAAGACGAGTGAATTTCCGACGACGTTGGCTCGAGTGCCGGGTTGCAGCTTCCCGCGCTGGTCGAGGTAATCCATCCAGGTGACATCGGCCGAGGCGAAGACGTCGGCGGGCGCGCCGGCCTCGATCTGCTTTGCGAGCGCCGAAGACGCCGCGAAGGCGAGGCTCGGCTTCGCGTGGCCGGCCTTCTGCCATTCGGTGGCGATGTCGTTGAGTGCGTTGGTCAGGCTGGCGGCGGCGAACACGCGGACCGGCTGTTCGGCGAGCGCGGGGAAGGAGAGGGCAAGCGCCAGCGCGCACAGCGCGGCACGGCGGATCCAGGCGGACATCGGGGGCTCCTGGCGGGCGGGATATAGGGCGCTATATAGCGCATCCGCCGCGACGGCGCCTCCCCGGAGCCCTGCCCGCTCAGAACGGATCCCGCGCCCAGCTCTCGTGCGCGATCGCCTCCACGTGGCCCCAGTCCAGATCGTTGGACAGGACGCTGGAGTACCAGCCCAGCCGCAGGTGCGGCTCGACTTCATCCCAGTCCAGGTGCGACAGATGGGCGCGTGCGGTGCGTCCGAGATCCTCGAGGAACGACCGCTGGCTATCGGTGACGGGCAGCTCGTGCATGGCGCACTCCCGGTTCGACGGGGATGTACGACCCTACGCCACTTTTGTTACGACGTGGCTGAATGCCTGAACGGCGCAGCCTTTCCCGCGTTGGAATGTTTGCGAGGTGCGCCGACGCGAACGCCGGCGCACCGTTGGCCCGATCAAGCGTGGATCAGCTGCGGATGAAGGCCAGCAGATCCGGGTTGATCGTGTCGGCGTGCGTCGTGCACATGCCATGCGGGAAGCCCGGATACACCTTCAGCGTCGCGTTGCGCAGCAACTTGGCCGAGAGGCGCGCCGAATCGTCGATCGGCACGATCTGGTCGTCGTCGCCGTGCATCACCAGCGTGGGCACTTCGATGCTCTTGAGGTCTTCGGTGAAGTCGGTTTCGGAAAACGCGGCGATGCAGTCGTACTGCGGCTTCGCGCCGCCCATCATGCCCTGGCGCCACCAGTTCTGGCGGACCGCTTCCGACAGCTTCGCGCCATTGCGGTTGTAGCCGTAGAACGGAATGGGGAAGTCCCAGTAGAAGCCCGCGCGATCGGCGGCAAATCCATCGCGAAGTCCGTCGAACACCGACTTGTCCAGGCCGCCGGGATTGCTAGCGGACTTCACCATGACCGGCGGCACCGCGCCGATCAGCACCAGTTTCGCAACGCGGCCCTTGCCGTGCTTTGCGACATAGCGCGCCGCTTCGCCGCCGCCGGTGGAATGGCCGATGTGGATCGCGTCGCGCAGGTCGAGTTCCTTCGCGAGCGCGGCGACGTCGGCGGCGTAGGTGTCCATCTCGTTGCCGGTGGCGGTCTGCGTCGAACGCCCGTGACCACGGCGATCGTGCGCGATCACGCGATACCCCTGCGCGAGGAAGTACAGCATCTGCGTGTCCCAATCGTCGCCGCACAGCGGCCAGCCGTGGTGGAAGACGATGGGCTGGCCGGTGCCCCAGTCCTTGTAGAAGATCTGGGTGCCGTCCTGCGTGGTGATGTAGCTCATGTCGGTGGTCCTCGGGTGGGGGAGGGGTGGAGCATCGGGTGGAGCAGCAACAACATGGATCCTGATGCGCGCCGGGGTCGCCGCCGCGCTGTGATGAAGGTGGCCCGCTTACTGCAATCGCAATACGTGATGCGCCGAAACCAGCCGCAGTTTCTCGGGATTGCGTTGCACGAAGACGTTGACGATGCGCTCGCCGTCGGTTTCGAACGACATCACCGATTCCAGTTCGCCCTGTATGTAGCGCAGCAATCCCATGCGGCCGTTGACCAGCGCCAGTTCGTGGCGCAGGCCTTCCTTGAAACGCAGTCGCGCGGCGTAGAGCAGCGCGGCGATGCGATCGCCACCGACCATCGGCTTCGGGAAACTCGTGACCACGCCGCCGCCGTCGCCGACCAGCACCGCGGACTCGGCCATCAACGCCTTCATGCCGCTGAAATCGCCGCTGGCGACCGCGTCGAGGAAGCGCTGCATCAGCCGGCGATGCACGTCGTCGGGCACGTGGTAGCGCGGGCGCTCGTCGCGCAGCTGCGCCTTCGCGCGATGCACGATCTGACGGCACGCGGCCTCGGACTTGCCGACGACCTCCGCGATCTGCGCGTAATCGGCGTCGAATACCTCGTGCAGCAGGAAGGCCGCGCGCGCGTCGGGCGCCAGGCGTTCGAGCACCGTGAGGAAGGCGATCGACAGGTCGCTCGCCGCTTCCTCCACCTGTTCCGGCGTTGGCGATGCGCCGTCGAAATCGGTGAGTACCGGTTCGGGCAGCCAGATGCCGACGTAATGCTCGCGATGCGTGCGCGCGAGCCGAAGCTTGTCGATCGCACGCCGCGTGGTGGACGCGACCAGCCAGGCTTCGGCGTTGTCGACGCGACCGGTGTCCGTGTCGTGCCAGCGCAGCCACACGTCCTGCACCACGTCCTCGGCTTCGGCCATCGATCCGAGCATCCGGTATGCCACGCCGAGCAGGCGCGGTTGCAGGCGACCGAAGGTGGCGGTGGCGTCGTCCATCGCGCGCTCGAACGGATCGGAACCCCGAGTGTGGCACAGCGCGTCGGCGCCGGGATGACAGCGCGGCGCGGTCACTTGGGCGGAAGGACCGGCGGCTTGCCCACGTCCTTGAGCAGGAAGACGACGAACTTCGCCGGCTCGGTCTTGCTTGCGTTGCGGCCGACGGTGTGAAGGTCGCGCGGGCCTTCGTGGAAGGCTTCTCCGGGCTTCAGCGTGATTTCCGGTCCGCCCTTCACGCCCATCACGATGCTGCCTTCGAGCACGTACACGAAGCCGTGCGCGTCGTGGCGGTGGATCGGATCGGCGCCGCCGGGCGGGTACGCGACCTCGAGGATCGTGACTTCCTTGCCGGGGTAATCCTCCAGCGCCTTGGTCATCACGGGCGTGACGACGGGTTCCGGTGCGGTGGCGGGTTCGGCGGCAAGACTCGTGCCGACGATTGCGAAGGACGACAGCGCGAAGGCGATCGGCGACAGGCGCATGGCGAAGGACCGGTGTGGGGGACGAGGTCAGGCTAGGCAGTCGGGAAGGGCGGGGGTAGCCATGGCCGCGGACGCACCGTGTTGCGCGTGGTGCACCAATGGCGCGACGGAACGGCCTCGTCACACGCGGGCGCCCTGCAACGTCTACGGGGTATGGACGCGGATTTCCCCCTGCCTTTCGACAAGCGCCTGCCGACGCCGGCCGAACGCGTCTGGGCGGAATTCCTTTCCGTGCTGGATGCCTTGCCTCCCACCGCCCGCGCCGCGTTCATGCTGCACGACGTGTTCGGCGCCACCCTCGAGGATGTCTCGCTCGTCCTCGGCCAGCCGCCTGCGGCATGCCGCGAGCACCTGGCGATGGCGCGCCGCTGCGCGCACGAACACGCACGGCGCCTGGCTTCTCCCACGAGACCGTCATGAATATCGCCCGCCTCGCATCCGAACCCGATTCGCACGCAGTCAAGGCGATCGCGCAAACCGACGTCAGCGATGCGCTGACCGCAAGCTTCGCGGCCAGTTACGCCGGCGTGGTCGCCTTCATCGCCGTCGCCAGCGAAGGCAGCTTCGCACGCGCCGCCGATCGCCTCGGCATCGGCCGCTCGGCGGTGAGTCGCAGCGTGCAGAAACTCGAAAGCCAGCTCGGCGCGCGACTGTTTCTGCGCACCACGCGTTCCACCTCGCTCACGCGCGAGGGCGAGCTGTTCTACGAAGGTTGCCGCCCGGGCGTCGAACGCATCCTGCAGGCGCTGGAGGAAATGCGCGATCTGCGCGAAGGCCCGCCGCGTGGCGAGCTCCGCATCAGCGCGACGCACGCCTTCGGGCGCAAGGTCATCGCGCCGCTGCTGGCGGGCTTCCGCGCGCAGTTTCCTGCCGTGTCGATCGAACTCCTGCTCGAAGAACGCGTCCTGGATCTCGCCGGCGACCGCATCGACATCGCGTTCCGCGACGGCGCACTCGAAGACAGCCAGGTGATCGCGAAACAGCTGATTCCGATGCAGCTGCTGGTATGCGCTTCGCCCGATTACGCGCGGCGCAATGGTGTGCCGCAGATCGTCGCCGAGCTGGACGCGCACCCGTGCATCAACCAGCGCCTGGCGAACGGGCGGCTGCAATCGTGGGATTTCCGTGTGGACGGAAAGCCGCTGAGCCTGCGGCCATCGTCCACGCTGGTGTTCAACGATGCGGAGCTCGCGATGCAGGCCGCGCTGGACGGGCAGGGCATCGCGCAGCTGCCTGCCTACCAGGTGCGCGATGCGATATGCGACGGCGCGCTGGTGACGTGCCTGGATGCGTTCGCGCCGGATGATCGCGGCCATTACCTGTGCTACCTGAGCCGACGCCAGCAACCCAAGCGCATCCGCGCGTTCATCGATTACATCACCGCGCAGGTGCGGGCGCTGGATCTGGACGTGATGGCGCACTGGGAATCGACGCAGGCATCGCGCGCAGTCGCGGCCTGATGCGATTGATGCGTGCAGGGCAACAACCTGCGTCCGCCTGAAGGTCTACCGCCGTGGCGACGCGATTCCTAGCATCGAAGTTCATCCACCATCGCCGACGCAGTGTTCGTGCCCGTCGGCTCACCCGCTAGCGGAGGTCGTCATGAAAGTCGTCGTCATCGGTGGAACCGGGCTTATCGGCAGCAAGGTCGTCGAGCGCCTGCGCAAGGCGGGCCATGAAGTCGTCGTAGGCGCACCGGCCAACGGCATCGACGTGCTCAGCGGTGAAGGCCTCGACGCCGCACTGGCCGGCGCGCAGGTCGTGGTCGATCTTGCGAACTCGCCGGCGTTCGATCGCGAATCGGCGCTGAAATTCTTCCAGACCGCCGGACAGAACCTGCTCGCCGCGGAAGCGAAGGCGGGCATCGGCCACCACATCGCGCTGTCGGTCGTCGGCACGCAGAAGCTGTCCGGCAGCGGATACTTCGTCGGCAAGGCCGAGCAGGAACGGCTGATCCGCGAATCGGGCATTCCGTACACCATCATCCATTCCACGCAGTTCTTCGAGTTCCTGCCGGGCATCGTGAAGTCCGGCGAGCAGGACGGCGTCGTGCGACTGCCCACCGCCAACGTGCAGCCCATCGCGTCCGACGACGTCGCCGATGCGGTGACGCGCCATGCGCTTGGTGCGCCGGTGAACGGCGTGACCGACATCGCCGGGCCGGAACGCGTTCGCCTGTCCGAACTCGCGCAGCGCTTCCTCGACAGCACGCAGGATTCGCGCAAGGTCGTCGGCGATCCGCACGCGCTGTACTTCGGCGTGGAACTGCAGGACGACACGCTCGTTCCCGACGGTGAAGCGTGGCAGGGCGAACTCGGATTCGCGCAGTGGCTGCAGCGTTCTGACGTCGCACGTCCTGCCGACCGCGGCTGAAGCCGCTCACGCATCCAGCGTCGAGGAGCAACCGCCATGCACACCGGAAAGTCCTACAAGCTGCCCGAATTCATCGGCTGGACGCGACGCACGATCTACGTGCTGATCGTGGTGAGTGCGGTACCCGTCCTGCTGTACCAGCTGGCGGGCTGGCACTGGCTCGCGATTCCGTGGGGCGTGGTGTTCCTGCTGGGTACCACGGTGGCGCTGTCGTCGGGCTTCAAGAACGTGCAGACCTACAACCGCATGCAGGAGGCGCAGCAGGTCTGGTCGTCGATCGCCAGCAGCAGCCGCGTGCTGGGCGCGACGGCGCGCGACCTCTGCGCGAACAACGATGCGGCGCGCAGCCTGGTGTATCGCCACCTTGCGTGGCTGGCCGCACTGCGCTTCGAGATGCGCCAGCCGCGCGTGTGGGAGAACGCACGGAAGGCGAACAACGTCGAATACCTCCGCCTTTACCGCATCCCCGAACGCGAGCAGACGCTGGCGAACGAACTGGTGAAGTACCTGCCGCCGGGCGAGGCGGCGCAGGTACTGGAATCGCGCAATCGCGCCCTGCAGGTACTGGGGCTTCAAAGCCGGGCGACGAAGGAACTGCTTGGCGACGGCAAGCTGACGATGAACGGTTTCTCCGACCTGCAGAAGCTCATTCGCGATTTCCAGGACCTGCAGGGAAAGAGCGAACGCATCAAGGATTTCCCGTATCCGCGGCAGCACGCGTTCATCAACACGCTGTTCGTGCGGATCATGTGCGTGCTGCTGCCGTTCGGCATGATCGGCGAGTTCGAACGCCTCAACGCGGCGGTCGACGGTTGGGCGAAGGGCGGCATGGTGTGGCTCGTCATCCCGCTGAGCCTGTTGATTTCGTGGATGTACTGCGCGCTCGACCTGGTCGGCGAGAGCACGGAGAACCCGTTCGAAGGCGGCGCCAACGACGTGCCGATCAGCCGCATCAGCCAGGAAGTGGAGATCGACCTGCGCGAACTGCTGGGCGAGCAGGGCGTGCCGGCCGAAACGCTCGCGACAGGCGACATCGCGATGTGAGGCGGACTCGTCGAGCGCGCGAACAAACGCCCCGGCAAGCCGGGGCGTTTGCTGTCACGCGATACGGAACGTGCGATCAGGTGCCGGTGAGCAGCGTCAGGTTGTAGTTCTGCAGGATCGGCAGCACGGGCTGGTAGAAGCTGCGCGTGCGGTTGTTCGGCGTCTTGCCCTTGCAACTGCCGCTGCCACCCGACAGCACGCCTTGCGCCTGGCCCGCGCCGGTGATGAACGAGCCACCGGAATCGCCGCCTTCGGAGCAGGCCGTGGTGCGCGTGAGGTTGAGGATCGTCTCGCCGGTGCTGTAGCTCACCGTCTGGTTCTTCGCCTCGATCGTGCCGCAGCGCCATCCGGTCGTCCGACCCGAACGGCAGATCGCCGCGCCGACCGCCGCTTCGGTGCTGCCGCGAACGGTGACGTCGCCGTTGCCGTATCCGTCGACCGTCGGCGCCAGCGTGTGGCCCGAATCGACCTTCACCCAGGCGAAGTCGTTACCGGTCTGTCCTGCCGCGGGGAAGCTGGAAGCGACGAACGATCCGATCTTCGGCCCGAGCGTCCACTGGGACGGCTCGAAGTACACCGGCTCGCCCGCGTCGCCGCAGTGACCGGCCGTGACGTAGCCGCCCTGGGCCACGGGGAATCCGATCGAGCAGGCGTAGAGGTAACCGTCGCCCGGATTGCGCAGATAACCCAGGCCGCCTTCGAGCGCGACGCGCAGGCTCGGTTGTTCCTCGGCGGTTTCGATGCGCACGGTCTGCACGTCGGCGCCGCTGGCGGCGACGAAATCGATGCCGGCCTGTTCCCGGCCCTTGCCCACGCTCACCACCAGGCTGTTGCGCGGCAGGTCGACGTACCAGCCGTACACGCCCGCCGGCACCTTGCCCGCGCGAGCGAGCAGGCCGTCGAGTTGACCCTTGGCGGTTTCCAGTTGCACCAGGCTGTGGCGGGCATTGCGGACTTCGACATCGGCCGTTCCCTTCGCAGCGCGCAGGGACGTCGTCGCCACGACGACATGGAATTCGCCGTTGGCCTTGCGCTCGATCCAGCTTCCCGCGAACGCGCGACCCTGCGCCTTCGCCAGTTGTTTCTCCTGCACGTTCGCAAGACGTTCGATGCGCAGGTACTGCGAGAGCTGGTTCGAGGTGAGATTGAGGTCGCGCTCCATCGCCGCCCGAACCGAGGCGTGCAGCGTGTCGGACGGATCGGCAGCGTGCGCCGTCATTGCGGCGAACAGCGGAATCGGCGAAAGCAGAATCAGGCCGCGACGGGCCCAGGAAGCGAACTTGCGCATCGGCATTACCCCGGAAGTGGAAGGTCGGATCGCCGGGCTTTTCGCGATTACGGCGTGGTCTGGGTGCAGTCGAACGGCCCGGACGACGGATGCTGCTGCCCAGTTTGCTAGCGGCGCGTGAAGGTCACCGCACGCTTCGGTGGCCGGCAGATTGCACGCCGATTTCTGTGATGCGCTGCGCGATCGCAGGCTCTTGCTGTCGGAGAACTGTCGGAAGCTCGTGAAGCAAAGCCGTGCGTGGAGATCACGCCGGCGGGGCATTTGCGATGGATGAGGCTGCTTCCGCTCCCCGGTCGAATAGGGGTTCCTTGGTTGCCGCGAACTACTTCGCGTAGCCCTTCAGCAGCTCGACGATCGCCTGCGCTTCGCGGGCGCGCTTCGTCGCCGAAGCTTCGGCCACGACGTGTTCGGCGAGGTGGCCGGACAGCACTTCCATCATCAGCCCGTGGATCGCGCCCTTCGCGGCCGCGATCTGGATGAGCACGTCCGCGCAGTCCGCATCGGCTTCAAGCGCGTGTTCGAGCGCCGCCACCTGGCCTGCGACGCGTCGCACGCGGGTCAGCAGCTTCTTCTTGTCGCGATTGACGTGCGCCATGGGAAGCGAGGCTATACCCTATGGGGGTATCCAGTCCAGCACGCACGCATGAACCTCGACGCCATTGCCGACAGCCGGCGCCACAGCCACGCCTTCGACCAGGGCAATCCGCTCGCCGAACGCAACACCCGCCGCGCGATGTGGCTCACGCTGGCCATGATGGTCATCGAGATCACCGGCGGCTGGTGGTTCAACTCGATGGCCGTGCTCGCCGACGGCTGGCACATGAGTTCGCACGCGCTGGCGCTGGGTCTGTCGGCGTTCGCTTACGCATGCGCGCGACGCTACGCGGGCGACCGGCGATTCGCGTTCGGCACCTGGAAGATCGAGATCCTCGGCGGCTACACCAGCGCCATCGCGCTGATGGGCGTGGCGGCGCTGATGGCGTTCCAGTCGGTCGAACGCCTGTTCAACCCGAGCGCGATCCATTACGAGCAGGCCATCGCCATCGCGGTGGTCGGCCTCGCGGTCAACCTGCTGTGCGCGTGGTGGCTGCGCGACCATCATCCGCACGGGCACGACCACCATGACCATCACCACGGCCATGACGATCATCACCATGGCGATCATCACGGACATCACCACGGACATCACCACCACCACGATCTGAACCAGCGCTCCGCCTACCTGCACGTGATCGCCGATGCGGCGACGTCGGTGCTCGCCATCGTCGCGCTGCTGGGCGGCATGATGTTCGGCGCGGCGTGGCTCGATCCGGTGATGGGTCTTGTCGGTGCGGCGCTGGTGGCGGGCTGGGCCTGGGGCCTGGTCCGCGACAGCGGGCGCATCCTGCTCGATGCGCAGATGGACGCGCCGGTCGTGGAGGAGATCCGCGAAGCGATCGAGGAGGGCGACGTTCGCGCGCGCATCAGCGATCTGCATGTCTGGCAGGTCGGACGCGGAAAGTACGCCTGCACGGCGGAGGTCGTCACCGATGCGCCGGTCGAACCGGACGTCTTCCACAAGGCGCTGTCCGTCCACGAGGAGATCGTGCACGTGACGATCGAGGTGCGGCACGCCACCCGCTAGGGTCAGCGAAGCCCTTGTGTGGCGGTGACTTGCCAACCTACCAACTGGTAGGTAGAGTTCCTGCACCCACAGGAGCGACCCATGACCATTTCCCCCCTCGGCTGGCTGCACACGCTGGGCAGCCTCCCGGCCATCCCGCTCGCCGCGTACATGCTGTTCAAGCATGGCCGCATCGCCCCGGCGACCCGAGCGGGGCGGACGTACTTCTGGTTCATGCTGCTCGGCGTGCTCACGGTCTATCCGATCGCGCACCAACCCGTGAGCGCGATCGTCGCCACGGTCACGCTCGTCGCGCTGCTGGTGGGCTATGGCCTCTCCAAGTGGCCGGGTCGGCCGCGCGCCGCGCATTACGTCGAAACGGCGGCGCTGAGCCTCAGCGTCTTCCTGCTGATGGTGCCGACCGTCAGCGAGAGCCTGCGGCGACTGCCCGCCGGCCACCCGCTGGTGACAGACATGAAGGATCCGCTGCTGCTCGGTGCGCAGGGCGTGCTGCTGCTGTTGCTGCTGGTCGGCGTTCCACTGCAGTTGCGCTCGATCGCGAAGCAGCAACCGGCCTTGAATCCGTCAGTTGCCTGATGTCGCAGCACGATCCGGAGACGTCGATGCAGTACTCCCCGAAAGCGCAGGAAATCATCCAGCGTGCGAACGAGCTGATCGCGGCGGGCGGCTACAACGGCTTCAGCTACGCGGATATCGCCGAGCTGGTCGAAGTGCGCAAGGCCAGCATCCATCATCACTTCCCGAGCAAGGCCGACCTGGTCAAAGCCACGGTCGTCGTGCATCGGAATGCGACGCGCGCCGGCCTGCAGGCGCTGGACGATGCGGTCCCCGATGCGCTGGATCGACTGGTGGCCTACAGCCGCTTCTGGGCCGAGTGCATCGAGAAGGCGAGCCCGCCGATCTGCATCTGCGCGCTGTTGGCGGCGGAATTGCCCTCGGTCCCGGCCGAAGTCGCCGAGGAGGTAAAGGGGCACTTCGACGAGCTGCATGCGTGGATCGCGAGCACGCTGGAAGAGGGCGCGTCGAAGGGCGTCATCGAATTGCGCGACAGCCCGGCGTCGGAAGCAGTGACCTTCGTCGCCTCGATCCACGGGGCCATGCTCGCCGCGCGTGCGGCGGGGGACACGTCGCTTTTCTGGACCATCGCGAGGACGGCGACCGACCGATTGAAAGCGTCCTGAGGCGGCGTGCGCGCTCGAAGCCCGCGAGCCCGTCACCCCAATGCACTTACAATCGCCCCATGGACTACCAGCTGATCATCAAGTTCTGGCGCAAGTCGCTGGCGAACGAGGACTTCCTTGCGACCATCGAGGCCGAGCTGAAGCAGGCGCTTGGCGACAAGGTCGAACTCGAGGGTTATGACGTCAGTCGCGACGAGATCAACCTGTTCATGCTGACGGCCGATCCGCGGCAGTCGTTTCGCAAGGCGCGCGACGTGCTGGAGCGCATGGGCATTGAAAACGGCGTGTCGAGCGCCTATCGCCTCGTCGGCGGCGCGAAGTTCACCTCGCTCTGGCCGCTGCGCACGACGCGCAAGTTCAAGCTTCCGTAGCGGCGATCGCTCGCCGCACGGGAGCTCAGGTCACGCGATCGCCGGCAGGTGATCGAGCAGCTTGTCGAGCGTGATCGGGTATTTGCGCACGCGGAATCCCGTCGCGTTGTGGATCGCGTTCGCCACCGCCGCGCCGACGCCGCAGATACCCAGTTCGCCCACGCCCTTGGCTTTCATCGGCGATGACATCGGATCGGTTTCGTCGAGGAAGATCACGTCCTGGTGCGGGATGTCGGCATGCACCGGCACTTCGTAGCTGGCGAGGTCGTGGTTGACGAAAAAGCCCAGGCGCTGGTCGATGGCGAGTTCCTCCATCAGCGCGGCACCCACGCCCATCGTCATCGCGCCGATCACCTGGCTGCGCGCGGCCTTCGGGTTGAGGATGCGGCCGGCCGCGCACACGGCCAGCATGCGGCGCACGCGGATCTCGCCGGTGTCGGCATGCACCGCGACTTCGCAGAAATGCGCGCCGAAGGTGGATTGCTGGTAACGCTTGTCGAGATCGCCGTACTCGATGCGGTCCTCGGCGACCAGTTCGCCGTCCTTCGCGGCGTCGGCGAGCGCGAGACGACGATCGCCCGATTCGACGCGCCCATCGACGAACGTCGCCGTCGCGGGATCGATGCCGAGTTTCTTCGCGACGTCCTCGCGCAGTTTCGAGCATGCGGCGAACACGCCGGCGGTGGAGTTGTTGCCGCCCCACTGTCCGCCCGAGCCGCACGAAACGGGGAACGTCGAATCGCCCAGTTTCACCACGACGTTGTCGAGCGGCACGCCCATCATCTCCGCGGCGGTCTGCGCGATGATCGTGTACGAACCGGTGCCGATGTCGGTCATGTCGGTTTCGACCGTGACGATGCCGCGTCCATCCAGTCGCACGCGCCCCGCCGATTTGGTCACCAGGTTGTTGCGGAACGCGCTCGCCACGCCCATGCCGACCAGCCAGCGTCCTTCGCGCACGCTGCCGGGCTTGGTCGCGCGCTTGCTCCAGCCGAAACGCTCGGCGCCGGTGCGCAGGCATTGCACGAACTGGCGCTTGGAGAACGGGCGCGACGGGTTTTCCGGATCGACCTGCGTGTCGTTGAGGATGCGGAACTCCACCGGGTCCATGCCCAGCTTTTCCGCCATCTCGTCCATCGCCACTTCGAGCACCATCATGCCCGGCGCTTCGCCGGGCGCGCGCATCGCATTGCCTTCGGGCAGGTCGAGCGTCGCCAGGCGCATGCGCGTCATGCGGTTCTCGCCGGCGTAGAGCAGGCGCGTCTGCTGCGTCGCCACTTCAAGCCCGCCGCCGGGCAGGTCCCCGTTCCAGCTCTCGTGGCCGATCGCGGTGAGCTTGCCGTCCTTCGTCGCGCCCAGGCGCACGCGCTGGATCGTGGCGGGGCGATGCGTGGTGTTGTTGATCATCAGGGGGCGCTGCAGTGCGACCTTCACCGGCCGCTTCGCCGCGCGCGCGCCGAGCGCCGCCATCAATGCGTCGGCGCGAAGGAAGAGCTTTCCGCCGAAACCGCCGCCGATGTAAGGCGAGATGAGGCGCACGTTCTCCTTCGGGATGCCGAGCGTTTTCGCGAGATCGCCGACGCCCCAGTCGATCATCTGGTTCGACGTCCACACGGTGAGCTTGTCGCCGTTCCACGCGGCGATGGACGCATGCGGTTCCATCATCGCGTGCGATTCGTCGGGCGTTGTGTAGGTCGCGTCGAACTGTACCGGCGCGTTCCTGAAGGCCGTTTCGAAATCGCCCGCACCGCTGTCGGGCTTCTCGTTCTTCGGCGCGATGGCGTCGGGCTTGGCCTTCTCGAGGTCGTACGCGCCTTTCGTGCGCTGGTAATCGACGCGGATGAGCTGCGCGGCGGCGCGCGCCTGCTCGAACGTTTCGGCGACGACGACGGCAATGGCCTGGTGGTAGTGCTGGATCTCCGGCCCGCCGAGCAGTTTGGCCGTGTTGAACCTGCCGAGCCCGAGCGTGCCGGCATTCTTCGCGGTCACGACCGCGAGCACGCCGGGCGCCTTGCGCGCGGCGCTGTCGTCCAGAAGCGCAATGCGCCCCTTCGCGATGCCGGCGCCGACCACGTAGCCGTACGCCTGGTTCGGCACGACGTCGTGGCGTTCGTAGGCGTAGGGCGCGGTGCCGGTGGTCTTGAGCGGCCCTTCGATGCGATCGGTCGCCTTGCCGACGACCTTGCCCTGGTCGATGGGATTGGTGGTGGCGGGCGTGTCGAACTTCATGCGGTCCTCCCGGCCTCGACCAGAACGGCGGCGATGGTGCGTTCGGCGAGCGGCTTCTTGAACGCGTTGTCGTGCGTGGTGCGTGCGCCGTCGAGCAATGCCGAGGCAACCGCACGAGCCCCTTGCGGCATCGCGGCGTCGGCGGCCTCGACGCGCCACGGCTTGTGCGCGACGCCGCCCATCGCCACGCGCCCGGTGCCGTCGCGCTGCACGACCGCCGCCACCGACACGAGCGCGAACGCATACGACGCACGATCGCGCACCTTGCGGTAGATCTGCGTTCCGCCGACGGGTTTGGGCAGCGTGACCGCGGTGATCATCTCGCCGGGTTTCAAAGTGTGTTCGATATGCGGCGTCTCGCCGGGCAGGCGATGCAGGTCGGCGATGGGGATCGAGCGCGTCTGGCCCTGCGGGTCGACGGTTTCGACGACCGCATCGAGCACGCGCATCGCGACGGCCATGTCGCTGGGATGCGTCGCGATGCAGGCATCGCTGACGCCGACGATCGCGTTGTGGCGCGAAAAGCCGCCGAGCGCGGAGCATCCGCTGCCGGGCAGGCGTTTGTTGCACGCCTGGTCGGTGTCGTAGAAGTAGGGGCAGCGCGTGCGCTGCAGCAGGTTGCCGGCGGTGGTCGCGCGGTTGCGAAGCTGCCCCGACGCGCCCGACAGCAGCGCACGCGACAGCACGGGATAGTCGCGCCGCACGGTCTTGTGTGCGGCAAGGTCCGTGTTGCGCACGAGCGCGCCGATGCGCAACCCGCCGCCGTCGGCCTTCGCGATCTCATCCAGCCCGACGCCGTTCACGTCGACCAGATGCGTCGGCGTTTCGATGTCGAGCTTCATCAGGTCGAGCAGGTTGGTGCCGCCGGCGATGAACTTCGCGCCGGACTGTCGTGCGACCGCCGCGGCGGCTTCGGCCGGCGTGCGGGCGCGTTCGTACGAGAAGGCCTTCATGCCAGCCCTCCCGCGACATCGCCGATGGCGTCCATGATGTTGGAGTACGCGCCGCACCGGCAGATGTTGCCGCTCATGCGCTCGCGGGCCTCGTCCACGCTCAGGCGCGTGCGTGCGGTGAGATCGCCGGTCACGTGGCTGGGAATGCCGGCCTTCACTTCGTCCAGCATCGCCACGGCCGAGCAGATCTGCCCGGGCGTGCAGTAACCGCACTGGTAGCCGTCGTGCTTCACGAATGCCGCCTGCATGGGATGCAGGCTCTGCGGCGTGCCCAGGCCTTCGATCGTGGTGATCTTCGCGCCTTCGTTCATCACCGCCAGCGTCAGGCACGAGTTGATGCGGCGCCCGTCGACGATGACGGTGCACGCGCCGCACTGGCCGTGGTCGCAACCCTTCTTCGTACCCGTAAGCCGCAGGTGCTCGCGCAGCGCGTCCAGCAGCGTGGTGCGCGTATCGAGTTCGAGCGAGCGCGACTGGCCGTTCACTTCGAACGTCACCTTGGACATCACCACTGGTCTGGCCTCCGCGGGGGCGGTCGCTTCGTTCGCCAGCGTCGCCATGGCGGGCAGCGCACCCGACGCAGCCGTGACGGTACCCGCGATCAGCACCTTTCGCCGGCTCACCCGTGTTTCGAGCGGATTGATGTCGAGACCGCGCGGGTCGAGCGGAGATTCCTTGTCCATTGGCTAGGGTTCCCGGAAGAGGAATGGCTAGGGGACATCGCGAACCCCGATTGTTACCACGCGAGCCGGCATGGTTGCGTGATCGCATCCGCGCCAGCGCCAATGCGTGCATGCGGCAAGGCGAGCCGTTTCGCAGCGCTCCTGACTTCTGGCGGTGTACCGTCGGCGGCGCCTCGGGCACCATCAGGCAATCCACGGGGGAACCACGATGTCGAAGATCGCTCCGAAGCTGTGCGCCGCCGGCGCCCTGTTGTTGTCCTTCGCGATGCCCGCCGCCGCGCAGGACCTGGCCGTCGTCGGTGCGCGCGTATATCCCGCACCGGACGCCGCACCGATCGACGATGCGACGGTGTTGATCCGTGACGGTCGCATCGCGGCGGTCGGCCCGCGCAAGGGCGTCAAGGTTCCGCGTGGCGTGCAGGTCGTCGACGGACGCGGCGCCAGCGTCACGGCGGGCTTCTGGAACAGCCACGTGCACCTGATCGCGCCGCCGTTCCATCGTCCCGATGACCAGCCCGCCGAGGCGCTAACCGGCGCGTTGCGCGAGCGCTTCACGCGATGGGGCTTCACCACGCTGTTCGATATCGCATCGCTGCCCGGCGACGTGAGCGCCCTGCGCCAGCGCGTCGAGCGTGGCGACGTGGTCGGCCCGCAACTGCTCACCGTCGACATGCCGTTCTTCCCCGAACGCGGTACGCCGATCTACGTGCGCGAGCTGTGGGCGCAGACGAAATCGCCCAGCGGCGAGGTGGCGACCGTGGAGCAGGCACGTTCGCGCGCGGCCGCGCAGATCGAAGCCGGCGCGGATGGCGTGAAGCTGTTCACCGGCGCGATCGTCGGCCCGCCGCAGGGCGTGCTGCCGATGTCGAAGGAAATCGCGCATGCCATCGTCGAAGAGGCGCACGCGCATGGAAAACCCGCGTTCGCGCATCCGACCGACCAGGCCGGGCTGGACGTGGCGATCGACAGCGGCGTCGACGTGCTCGCGCACACCGCGCCCGAAGCGGGCGAATGGTCGCCGGCCCTCGTCGCGCGCCTGAAGGCCGCCAACGTGGCGCTGGTGCCCACGCTGACGCTGTTCGATTCCGAGCTTCGCCGCGAAGGCGCGCCGGAGGCCGTGGTGCAGCGTTTCATCGGCGCGGTGACGCAGCAGACCGGTGCGATGTCGCGCGGCGGCGGGCAGATCCTGTTCGGCACCGACGCCGGCTACATCGAGGTCTACGACACGCACCTGGAGTATCGGCTGATGACAGCGGCGGGTCTGGACTGGCGCCAGATCCTGGCCAGCCTCACCACCGCGCCCGCGCAACGCTTCGGGCAGGGCGCGCAGCGCGGTCGTGTGGCCGAAGGCTTGGCCGGCGATCTCGTCATCCTTCGCACCGACCCGCAAGCCAGCGCGGACGCCTTCGCCGACGTCCGCATGACGGTGCGCGGCGGACGCGTGATCTACGACGCCGCCACCGCGCCGCCGCAGCGCTAGTCCGATACGCGCACGACGAGTTTTCCGAAGTTGCGGCCCTGCAGCAGCCCGATGAACGCGTCGGGCGCCTGTTCGAGGCCGTCGACGATGTCCTCGACCAGCACGATGCGGCCTTCGTCGATCCACTGCGCCATGTCGCGCCGGAAGTCGGCGAATCGCGTCGCGTAATGGTCGAGGATGATGAAGCCCTGCATGCGCACGCGCCTGGCGAGGATGACGCCGAGCAGCTGCGTGCGTTTGTCGACGGACGCCTCGCCGCCGCGTGGCTGGTTGTAGTGCGCGATGAACCCGCACACCGGGATGCGTGCGTGCAGGTTCAATAGCGGCAGTACCGCGTCGAGCACCTCGCCGCCGACGTTCTCGAAGTACACGTCGATGCCGTCGGGGCATGCGGCGGCCAGGCGCGATTTCAGATCGGGTTCGCGATGGTCCAGGCAGGCGTCGAAGCCCAGTACCTCGACTGCATGCCGGCACTTGTCCGCACCACCGGCGATGCCGACCACGCGCGCGCCCTTGAGCTTCGCGAGCTGCCCGACCACCGAACCAACCGCGCCTGTCGCGGCGGCCACGACGACGGTCTCGCCCGGCTTGGGTTCGCCGATGTCCAGCAGGCCGACGTAGGCCGTGAATCCCGGCATCCCCAGTCCACCGAGCGCCAGCGACGGCTGCGCCATCCCGCCCAGCGGCGTGAGGTCCGCACCATCGGAAAGCGCGTAGTCCTGCCAACCCGAGTTCGACAGGACGAGCTGCCCGACGCTGAAGCGCGGATGGCGCGAGGCTTCGACGACGCTGACCGTGCCGCCGACCATCGTCTGGCCGAGTTGCACGGCGGGCGCGTAGCCCGGGCCGGCCTCGTCCATCATTCCGCGCATGTAGGGATCGAGCGACAGGTAGCGCGTGCGCAGCAGCACCTGGCCGTCGGCCGGTTCCGGCACGGGTTGCGTCCCGAAGTGGAAGTCGCGTGCGGTCGGCGTGCCCTGCGGACGCGCGGCGAGCGTGAAGCGGCGGTTGAGGCGGGTCTCGCTCATGGTCGTGGTCTCAGTGGGACGCCGTGACGGCAAGGGGAGTGGAACCGCGCGGGCCGTAACGCAGCGTCAGCATCGCGCCGAGCGTCATCGCGACGACGGCGAACAGCGGACCGCCCAGCGCGCCGATGCGATCGACCAGCACGCCGCCGCCGATCGCGCCGGTGGCGATGGCGGTCTGGAACGCCGCCACCAGCAGGCCGCTCGCGCCTTCGGCCTGGTCCGGCGCAGCGCGCACGATCCAGATCTGGAAGCCGACCGGAAACGCGCCGAACGCGAAACCCCACAGCACGATCGCCACGGACGCGACGCCCGCCGAGTGGCCGGCGATCAGCAAGGCGACCGCAAGTGCCGCGATGGCGACGCTGCCGAGCACGATCGCATGACGTTCGCTGCGCCCGGCGACGTAGCCGCCCGCGAGGTTGCCGAAGAAGCCGCCGATCCCATAACCCATCAGCACGGCGGAGACCGCGCCGATCGACAGGTGCGTGACGTTCTCCATGAGCGGCCGGATGTAGGTGAAGCCTGCGAAGTGCCCGGAGATCACCAGCAGCACGACGACGAGCGCGGCGCGCACCGGTCCGCGCGTTACGAGCTCGGCGAGCACACGAAGGTCCGGTTGCGTCTTCGGCGGCAGCGCCGGAAGGGTGAGCCACTGGGCGACCAGCGTGACCACGCCGACCGCGCCGGCCGCCACGAACGCACTGCGCCAGCCCCACGCATCGCCCATCCACGCGCCGATCGGCGCCGCGCAGACCGTCGCGACCGATACGCCGGTGAGGATTAGCGACATCGCGCGCGGAAACAGCGATTCGGGCACCAGCCGCAGCGCGAGCGGTGCCGCCATCGACCAGAACCCGCCGAGCGCGACGCCGAGCAGCACCCGCGCGACGAGCAGGGTCGTCAGGCTCGAGGCGAACACGGCGATCGTGTTCGACAGCAACAGCGCGAGGGTGAGGGCGAGCATCACGCGGCGGCGATCCATGCGTCGCGTGAGCACGGGAATCGACGGCGCGGCGATGGCGCCGATGAGCGCCGTTGCGGTCACGGTCTGGCCCGCGGCGCCTTCGCTGATGCGCAGGTCGGCGGCCATCGCGGTGAGCAGGCTCGCGGGCAGGAACTCGGCCGTGACCAGCCCGAAGACGCCGAGGGTGAGGGACGCGACGGCCGGCCAATGCGCGGCATCCGGCGACGCCTCGGGCGCGGCATCGCCATCAGGAACGGAACACTCGGTTGAGGACACGAGGAGCTGCCAGTCGGGAAGGGCAGCGCAGGTTAGGCGTACGATGCAGGCGTTTGAATGCCGGAACCACCGCAATGCATGACGATTCCTCCCGCCACGTGGCCGCCGTGCGGCCCCCCGAAGCCAGCGACCTGCTGACCCGCGTGCTGCTGGGACTTCGACTCGACGGCGTCGAATACGGCCGCTGCGTGATGCACGGGCCGTGGGCGATCGCGTTTCCGGCGCAGCGCGACGCGCGGTTCCATTTCGTCGCACGCGGCACTGCCTGGCTGTGGACGGCGGCGGACGAATGGAAGCGGCTGGGGCCCGGCGACGCCGTGCTGCTGCCGCGCGGCAGCTTCCACGTGATGGCGAGTTCGCCCGACGTTCCCGCCGTCGACATCCACGAACTCGCGCGCGAACCGGTGTCGGAAAACCTGTACCTGGTGCGTTCCACCGACGACACGCCGCGCGATCCGGCCGATGCGGACGTCATGTTCTGCGGCGCGATGCGCTTCAACCTCGATCCACTGCATCCGCTGCTGGCGATGATGCCCGACCTCATGCACGCGGGCGATCTGGTCCAACGCGATCCCGCCGTGTTCGCCGTGCTCGAAGCCATGGAGCGCGAGGTCTCGCTCGATCGCATCGGAGCGTGCGGAATCCTCGCGCGGCTGGCCGACGTGCTCGCCGCGAGCATCATCCGCGCCTGGGTCGAATGCGGTTGCAGCGATTCCACCGGCTGGATCGCCGCGGTGCAGTGCCCGAAGGTGGGCAAGGTGATCGCCGCGATCCACGCCGAGCCCGAACGCGACTGGGACGTGCCGGCACTGGCCCGGTTGATGGGCGCCTCGCGTTCGCGCTTCGCCGAAGCGTTCACGCGCACCGTCGGCGAAAGTCCCGCGCGCTATGTCGCGAAGGTGAAGATGTTCCAGGCGCGGCGCTGGATCCAGCAGGAAGGCATGCGCGTCACCGTCGCCGCCGAGCGTCTGGGCTACGACTCCGAAGCCTCCTTCAGTCGCGCCTTCAAACGCATCATGGGGATGCCGCCCAGCGCGGTGCGGACGACCGAGGAACCGCTGCGCGCGTGATCGAGCGAAGACGGATCACGGGCGCTTAACGCCGCGACCACCTAAGCTCCGCCGATCCCGACACGCCATCGCGAAGGGGCCATGCGCGCGGAGATCGCCGATCGGAACGGCATCGTCGCAGTGTCGCGGAAACGGGCCGCGGCCTTCGCGCGGCTGGTCGCGCCGCTCTCGCCGGCCGGCCTGCTGATCGGCACCGCGTTCCTCGTCGCCTCGTTCACGCCGAGCCTGATTCCACGCACGCCGACGATGCAGGGCGTGCTGGGCGGAACGGCATTCGCAGCAGGTTACGGCATCGGCGTGTTCCTCCGTTGGCTGTGGGAATACCTCGAATTGCCGCCCTCGCGCGGGCGTACGCCGTGGCGCGTGAAGCATGCGCTGTACTGGCTTTGCGCCCTCGTCGCGCTGTGGGCGCTGTGGCGCGCGCCGCATTGGCAGAACCACGTTCGCGCCGCCCTCCGCATGCCGGCCGAGGAGGGCGCCGATTCGTTCACCGTCGCGGCCGCTGCGCTGGTCGCGTTCGGAGCGTGGCTCGCCCTGGCACGCGTGCTTCGCGCGATGGCGGTGGTGTTCTCGCTTTCGCTGGCGAAGGTGCTGCCGCGGCGCGTCGCCAGCGTGCTTGGCGTCTCGGCGGTGCTTGTGGTGGTGATCGTGCTGAGCAACAGCATCGTGCTGCGCATCGCGCTGCAGGTCATCGACTCGTCGTTCCGCCAGGCCGATGCGCTGATTCCGCCCGACACCGCGCCACCGATCGGGGCCCTGCAAACGGGCGGCCCGCAATCGCTCATCGCATGGGAAAACCTGGGGCGGATGGGGCGCCGCTTCGCGTCGTCCGCGCCGACGGCGACGGACATCGGCGCGCTCGCCGGTACGCCCGCACGCACGCCGCTGCGCGTGTACGCCGGCCTGCCGTCGGCGGATTCGGCGCAGGCGCGCGCGCAACTTGCGCTTGAGGAGCTGAAACGCGTCGGCGGCTTCTCGCGCGGCGCGCTGGTGATCATCACGCCGACGGGAACCGGCTGGGTCGATCCGGCCGGCATCGAGGCCATCGAGTACCTGCGCCGCGGCGACGTCGCCAGCGTGGCGATGCAGTACTCGTATCTGTCGAGCCCGTTCTCGCTGTTGATCGAACCCGAGTACGGCGAAGAGAGCTCGCAGGCGTTGTTCGAAGCGATCTACGGTTACTGGAGAACGCTGCCGCGCGATGCGCGCCCGCGGTTGTACCTGCACGGACTGAGTCTGGGCGCGCTGAACTCCGAGCGCTCGCTGGAACTGTTCGACGTGCTTGGCGATCCGCCGCAGGGCGCCTTGTGGAGCGGGCCGCCATTCGCGGCGCGGCAATGGCGTCGCATGACGCACACGCGCAATCCCGGATCGCCTGCGTGGCTGCCGCAATTCCGCGACGGCCGCTTCGTGCGTTTCATGAATCAGGATGGATCGCCCGTGCCGACGGACGCGCCATGGGGCCCGATGCGCGTGATGTACCTGCAGTACGCCAGCGACGCGATCACGTTCTTCGATCACCGCGATCTGTTCAGCGCGCCTGACTGGCTGCATCCGCGCGGTCCCGATGTGGCGCCGCAGATGCGCTGGTATCCGGTCGTATCCACGATGCAACTGGTGCTCGACATGATGCTGGCCGACGACGCGCCGATGGGCTTCGGCCACGTCTTCGCGCCGTCGCATTACGTCGCCGCGTGGCGGCAGGTCGCCGGCATCGACGACTGGTCCGAGGCGGATCTGGCGCGGCTGTCGCGCACGCTCGACGCGCGGCGTGCGGCGGAGATCGCGCGCGACGAAGACGAAGGCGGGGGCTGAATCTACGGCTGCGGCGCGCCTTCGTCCGCTGGCGCCGTGCTGCGGTCGACGATCTGCGCGTCGCGAAGTTCGCGCTTCGCATCGCGCAAGGCGCTGCCGTCGATCGGACGGATCGAGTCGATGCGACACGACGTGCGCATGCCGGCGGTGCGGGGGACGACGCTGTCCATCCGCGCGTTGACGTTGCCGAGCGAATTGGTGATCGAGATGCCGCCGGCCGACAGCATCGACGGACACCGGTTGCGCAGTTCGAGCAGATGCCCGCGGTTGGCGCTGGACCACACCGCCAGCGCCTGGTCGCCCAGCGGCGTCCACTGCTGCATGCCGGTCATGCGATCCAGCCGGAACGACATCACCGGCGCGCCAGCGTGCGCGCGATAAAGCTCCAGGCGCTCCTGCGTCGTCAATGTCGGGCCGTGCGAACAGGCGGCCAGCGCAGCCGCCGCCAGCATCGGGGCAATCAGGGCGTGAGGTTTCATGTCGCTACCGTCCATGTCCGATGGAATCCGTGTCCGGCGAACGAACGCCGCCGAGTGGAACCGGCCGCGAGCCGGCCGGCTCCCTTTCGCGCAGGATCAGCGCGTGACGCGTGTCGTCGTGCCGTCGGAAGAGACCTGCACGCGATCGCCGACGCGGAATTGCTGGCTGGTGCCGTCCTGTGTGACGGCAATGGTGCGTCCGGAGTCGAGTTCGACCGTGATTTCGACGCCGGCGCGCTGGTTGCGCGACATCGCGTTGCCGGCCGCGCCACCGGCGACCGCGCCGGCGATGGCGCCGGCGGTGTTCGCGCGCGTGCCGCTGCCGATGGTGCTGCCGGCGATGCCGCCCAGCGCAGCGCCCGTGGCGGTGCCCACGCCGCGAGAGTCGTTCTGGATTGCAACATCACGCAGGCCGCGGATGGTGCCCATCTCGACGGTGCGCGCGGAGCCGACTTCCGATCGGTTGAACGTCGAGGGCGTGCTGTGCGTTGCGCAGCCCGAAGCCAGGACCAGCCCGACGGCGAGCAGTGCCGCCTTGATTGCGGTGACTTTCATTGCGGTGCCTCCATGTCCATTCCGGCGTGGTGCCGGCCCCACAACGGTTTGCGCTTGTGGTCGCCGGATTACTCCGGTCGGGGTGATGCGATGGTGAAACACTCGTGACGGTCCGCTGCCCGACGTGACGAAGGCTTCACGCGGCGCCCACGCGAAATCAACGACTGTCGCTGCTCGTGCGCGAGGAATGCGGCGCACGCTGCGCTCGGCGTCCCCGGAGGGACGGTGCCATGACGATGCCAGCGATCACCCGCCGCCGGTCGGCCGCTTCGCGGCATCGCGCCACGCTGCGCCGCCGCACGCTTGCCGCGACCTTGCTCGCCTCGCTGCTCGCCACTCCAATCGCGGCGTTCGCGCAGGACGCGCTGATGGGCACCGTGCTCGACGAGCCGGGCAGCGCGGGGCTGGGCTTCGCGTTCCGCGCAGAATCCTCGCCCTACGTAGATGGCGACACGCGCGACGACTTCCTGCCGCTGTACCTCTACGAGGGCGAGCGCTTCTTCCTGCGCGCGAACGAAGCCGGCGTGCGGATGTGGCGCGACGACACGATGGGGCTGGAAGGCTTCGTCGAACGGCGCCTGGAAGGCTACCCGGAGGACGAAGCGCCGTCCTCGCTGGAGGGCATGACCGTGCGCAACACCGGCGCGGACCTCGGCGTGCGCTTCTACTTCCAGCACGACGCATCACGCTGGGACGCCGCCGTGCGCCACGACGTGGCGGGTCTCTCGCACGGTACGGAAGTACGCGCCGGTTACGCGTACACGATCGAACGGGAGCGCTGGCGCCTGCAGCCGGTGGCGATCGCGTCTTGGCGAAGCGGCGATCTCAACGACTACTACTACGGCGTCGCACCGTTCGAAGCGCGCGACGAGCGTCCGGCATACGACGCGGGCGACGGATGGAACGCGACGCTCGCGCTGTACGGGAAGTACCGCATTTTCCAGCACTGGAGCCTGGTCGGCGGCGCGTACGTGACGAAGCTTTCGTCAGAGATCACGAACAGTCCCGTCGTGGACGACGACGTGCAGTGGGGCGTGATGGCCGGCGCCGCGTACGACTTCGGCAACGGGCAGGTGCGCTGGGACGACGACACCTCGCCGACCTACGTGAAGGTGTTCTACGGCCGCGATACGGGTGACGGCTGCCATCTGGTGCGGATCATGACGCTGCAGTGCGTGAGCCTCAATGAGGACGATCCGACCGACATCTACGGCGTGCACGTCGGCCGTCCGTTCGTATCGAAGTTCAACGGCTGGCCGCTCGACATCATCGGTTATGTCGGCCTGCTGCGGCACGACGAGAAGGGCCTTCAGCCCGACGGCTGGCAGGTCGACGCGTACATGAAGGGCTTCTGGTACGGCTTCCCGTGGAGTCATCGCGTGACCACGCGCGTGGGGTTCGGCATCGGCGTGTCGTACGCCGAACGCGTGCCGTACAGCGAGGTGACCACGCAGGCCGAGCGCGAACGCAACACCTCCAAGCTGCTCAACTACCTGGAGCCGAGCATCGACGTCAGCGTCGGCGACCTGTTCGGCAACAAGCGCTGGCACGACGTCTACTTCGGGTTTGCGGTGTCGCACCGGTCGGGCATCTTCGCCACATCGCAGCTGCTGGGCACCGTCGATGGTGGGTCCAATTACCTGTACGCGTACCTCGAAGCCGCGTTCTGACGGGTCGATCCATGCGCGACGAACGCATCCCGACGCCCCTTGCGATGCTCCTCGGCATCGGCGCGGTGTTCGTGATCCTGCTGGCGCTGTATCTCGGGCGTTCGCTGTTCGCCCCGGTGTTCTTCGCGATCTTCATCGTCGCCATCGTGTGGCCCTTGCAGGACGCGATGGAAAAGAAGCTTCCCCGCGTGCTCGCCATGCTCGTGACCGTAGTGGTCGCCGGCGGCGTGATGGTCACGCTGGCGAGCCTGGTGCTGTGGAGCCTCAATCGCGCCGTGCTGTGGGCGATCGCCAACGCAGCCGCATTCCAGGCGGCATACGTGCAGATGGACGCATGGTTGCAAGGGCATGGGCTGTATCTGGCCAGCGAGTTCGTGCACAACTTCGACCCGCGCTGGCTGTTCGCCGCATTGCAGCGACTCGGTGCCGGCCTGCAGTACGTCGCGAGCTTCGTGGTGATCGCGCTGGTGTTCGTCGTCCTGGGATTGCTGGAAGTCGAGCCGACGCGTCGCAAGCTCGTGCGCGCGAACAAGGTGGAGCTGGTGGCGGCGTGTCGCGCGGCGGCAGCGAAGTTCCAGCGCTACATGGTCATCCGCGCCGTGATGAGCCTGGCGACCGGCCTGGGCGTGTGGGCGCTCACGTACGCGTTCGGCATGGACCTGGCGATGGAGTGGGGTGTCACCGCGTTCGCGCTCAACTTCATTCCGTTCCTCGGCCCGTTGTTCGCGACGATGCTCCCGACGCTGTTCGCCATCGTGCAGTTCGACAACTTCGTCGTTCCGATCGCGATCTTCGTCGGGCTGAACGTGGTGCAGTTTTTGATCGGCAGCTACCTCGAACCACGTGTGGCGGGCGACCGGTTGTCGATCTCGCCCTTCCTGGTGCTGTTCGCGGTGTTCATGTGGAGCATGCTCTGGGGCATCGCCGGCGCGTTCATCGGCGTGCCGATCCTCATCGCGGCAATGACGTTCGCCGAACACCATCCCACCGCGCGCAACTGGGCGCAGCTGCTGTCGGGCGATCCCGCGCGGCGGGTCCGAGCGAACGAATGAGTCAGTCCGTCTGACAAGGAGGCGACCATGTACCGTGTCCTGCTGCTGATCGCGATCGGTGTCGTGCTTGCGCTGGTCGGCGTGTTCCGCCTGCCGCAGTGGCCGACGGCGCAATCCACCGGCGCGGTCGAAAGCTGCGCGGACTTGGCGGCACCGGTCACCCGTGCGCAGGCACGACGCGAGCTCGAACGTCGCCGCGCCAACGTCGCGCAGGGAACCGACGCAGCGCGCTTGGCCACGCGCACGGGCGACGTCGCCGAACAGCGTCGCGCCGGCGCCACCTACAGCGCGACGCGGGCGAACGAGCAGGCGGACGCGCCGTGCGTCGCCGAGCTGGAGCAGATCGCCAGCGGTGAGCGCCTGAGCGCGGCACGGGGCGAATGGATGCGTGTGACAGCCCTGATCCTCATCGTCAGCATCGGCGCGCTGCTCGCGCTGTATTTCGGCCGGATCGCCGCGCTGCGGGGCCGCTGGCGTCGGCGCTGATCCTCAGCGTGGCGCGCGGTTATTCGACGCGAGCTCGGCGAACGACCGCGTCACCGCACGCGCTTCCGGCACGCCGGCGCCGTTGAGGCGCGCCTGCGCATACGCCGCGAGAACCGGCGGTAGCGCGGGAACGGCGTCGGGCGCCATGCCGTCGGTGGCGAGCAGCGCCGCGTCGAGCACGTCGATCACGTCCTCCGGCTGCGACTTCGCGATGGCGTTGCGCGTCGAGAGCGCAAGACTCGCAACGCGGTCCTTGCTGAGGCCGAAGCGCGCGGAGGCGCGGGTGATCGACGCATCCGCCCGCGGAATGCGCGGCGAGTTCGACGGCAGAGTACCGCCGGCTTCCTCGTTCAGCAGCCGGTGCCCGGGCGACATGCCGCGCTCGACCAGCGCGCCGGGCGGCGCGTCCTGGCTGTTGCGCCGGTCGAACATCGAGAACATGAGCACCGCGACCGCGGCGAGGATCGCGATGCCGATCAGCGTGGCACGATGCGACGCGCCGCTGGCGGCGTGATGGTGTGTCATGGTCCGGCTCCTTCGGCGTCGTCGACGTCGCGAAGTTCGCCCGCCGCGGGTGCTTCCCGGATCGGGCTGATCAGCATGATGGGGCAGGGCGGACGCTGCATAGGCCGCGCGCCGGGCATCGACATCACGCGCACGGCATCGCGTCGCGATTGCACGCGGCCTTCGCTACGCGTGATCTGGATCGACGTGGCCGTGTCGAGGCCGGTGCAGGGAGAGGCGAGTTCGAGCAGGAAACCGCTGTCGCGCCGCGGCCACACCGCCAGAGCCTGGTCGCCGAGCGCTTCCCATCGCATGTTGCGTGCGTAGTCGATACCCGCGACTGGCGTGCCTGCATGCTGGCGATATCGCGCGAGCCGTTCCTGCGGATCTGCGGGCGTGTGCGCGCAGGCGCACAGCAGCGCGAGAGTCGCGATGGGAACGAGCCTGCACAACGCCTCAGAAATCCGCGCGGACATTCAACCAGACCTCCGTCGAACTGTAGTTGAGGGCGACGACGTTGCTCTGGTCGCGGATGTAGAGCAGCTCCGGACGCAGCGACCAGCCGTCCATGAAGGCCCACACGAGCCCGGCGCCGCCTTCGTACAGGTTGTCCTTGCGGCTGAAGGTCGCGGCCTCGTCGCGTTCATCGGGATGGAAGCGGACGTCGTCAGCGCTGAAGTCGTCGCGTTCCCACCAGACGAAAACGAACGCATCGAGCGTGTCGCTGAAGGTCCAGTCGAGATTCGCGGTGGCGCCGAACACGTCGGAATCGCCATCCGGACGCGACGTCGCCGTGTTGCGGCCGGCATGCCCGGTGATGCCGAAGTTCGCCGCGCCGTCGTTGAACGAGTGCGACCATCCGACGCTGCCGGTGGTCGTCGTGCGGCTGCGATCGCGCAGCGGTCCTTCCGGATAGCGTCGACGCTGCACAGATACCCCGGCGGTGAGCTGTGACTCGACATCCATGTTGTGCGTGTAGTCGAAGAAGCCGGCGACGTCGTTGCGGTAATCGCCGTTGCCGCGATAGCTCACGCGGCCGCGAATGCCACCGGAAAGGCGGCTGTCGTTCACGCCGTGGCTCGCGGCGAAACTCCAGCGCAGGTCGCGATCGTCGCGGGATCCGGCATCGTACTCGCGATGGCGATAGTCGAGCGTTCCGTCGAGCGACGTGCCGTTCGATAGCGCGTGGCTGAGTCCGCCGCCGATGCGCAGGTTGTAGAAGGTCTCGCGACGATCGCCGCCACCGAACGTGTTCGTGCCACGGGTGGAGTTCACGCGATAACGCCCGATCCCGGTGGCCGCGTAGCCGAACGTGCTGGTGCGGCGCCCTTCATCCAGTGCTTCGCGCGCAGCGTCATCGTAGATCTGCGACTGCGTGATGAGATCGGGCGGCAGGTTCTCGAAGTGCATCGCGATCTCGAACTGGTTGATCGCGTTCGCGTGCTGCCCCAGTGCGTGGTAAGCGCGGCCGAGTGCGAGATGCGCATTCGCGTTGTCGGGATCGAGTTCGATGCTGCGTTCGAGTGCGACGCGCGCGCGTTCGGCATCACCTGCGCCGAGCGCGGCGCGCCCCAGGACGTACTGATAACTCGCGTCCTGCGCGTTCGCCGATTCCTGCGGTGCGAGCCGCTCCAGCGCTTCGGCGTAGCGCTTCTGCGACAGCAGCGACTGCGCGTCGGACATCGCATCCTGCGCGTTCACCGCCGAGGCGGCGAGCATCGCGACACACAGGCACACGATGCGGCCAATACCACCGGGCAGTCTGTCTGGGCGTCGCATGGCTCCTCCCTGCCGTAACGGCTCGGCGCGCCAGAGCTCGGCTTCACGCGCGAGGGCTATCTGGCTGGGACACGCGTTAACGGCGTGTCAAGGAGGTGCGCGAAATCGAGGCCACGTGCCCGTTAAGGTGCGCCGTCGCTTCAGTAAGTCCCGAAGCGGATCTGCACGCCGCCGCCCGGCACGCCGTTGATGACGCCGATCTCGTTGTCGTCGAACTGGTAGATCGCCGGCCATGTGTGACGGAAGCCGAAGGGCCACGCTGGCGGCGAGACGCGTTGCCAGCTCGCGCCATTGTCCTCGCTCCAAGTGACTTCGTTCTGGCACGAAGTGACGAAGACCGTCCCGCGCGTGGTCGTAGTGAGCTGCGGGCCGCAGCGCTGGTCGGCGAGCGGCGTGCCGAGGCCGTCGGGCCAGGTCACGCCGTCCTTCGAGATCTTCGTCGAGACGGGACATTGCGGATCTTCGCCGCAGGTTTCGAACACGAGCAGGTAGCGACCGTCCTGCATGCGCGACATCACCGGCATGCCGGGGCGCAGCTTGCCGCCGCCGGGTTCGGCGACGAGCACGGATTTCGCACCCCATGTCGCGCCGTGATCGCGCGAGATACGTTGCGACACGACCTGGTTGTACGAGGGCTTGCCGTCGGCAAGCGTCTCGTCGGCATAAAGCACCGACAGCGCGCCATCGGGCAGCAGCGTGAACACCGGTTCCCACACGCCGCGATCCTTTCGCCCGCGCGGGTTTTCGTTGCGGTCGATCGTGCTGAGGAACCGCCACGTGCGGCCGCCGTCGTCGCTCGCGTGCACGTTGAGGCGATACGACTTGCCTTCGATGAGGGACCGCATGCCGAGCAGGATGCGTCCGTCCGGCAACACCAGCAGTTCGCCGTTGTCGATGTTGCGGCCCGGCTCGGCGACCGACGACAACTCCTTCCACGCGCGGCCGCGTGTATCGCCGAGCGAGATCGTCAACGTCGTCGGCGTGCCCTTGCCGTGGAATCGCGTGGTCACCGCGAGCCAGCGACCATCCGGCAGTCGTGCGAGCCGCCCCCATGCCGCGTTGCTCTCGGCAACGGTAGCGGTGTCGGTCCACTGCACCGCCGCAGACGCGCAGGGCGGCAAGGCGAGCAGGGCGAGCGCGAGAACGAAGCCGCGCATCGTCAGTGCCAGAACGTCGCGTACAGCGCGACGAGGATCGCGAGCACCGCCAGCGAGGCCACGTTGAACGACGGCGCGGTCTTGTAGGTCACATCATCCGTGCGGATGCGGTCGCGCGCGCCGCTGGCCGGTGTCGCCAGCGCGACGACGGTCGCCAGCGCGAACGACAGGAGGAACACCAGGCCGATGCGATCCATGAAGGGCAGGTCGGGCCACAGCAGCTTCAGCGCCAGCGACAACACGAACGAACCGATGGCCGCGGCGAGCGCGCCGGCTTCGTTGGCGCGCTTCCAGAACAGGCCCTGCAGGAAGATCACCACGATGCCCGGCGTGAAGAAGCCGGTGAACTCCTGGATGTACTGGAAGCCCTGGTCGAAGCTGCCCAGCAGCGGGCGCGCGGTGAGCACGGCGATGACGATCGACACGGCCGCGGTGATGCGGCCCACGCGCACGAGCTTGGACTGCGAGGCCTGCGTGTCGCGCTTGGCGTAGAAGTCGAGCGTGAAGATCGTTGCGACCGAATTGATCTTCGATGCGAGCGAGGCGACGATCGCCGCCACCAGTGCCGCGAATACCAGGCCCAGCACGCCGCTCGGCAGCAGGCGCATCATCGTCGGATACGCCGCATCGGGACGTTCGAGCGACGGCGCCAGCATCACCGCGGCGATGCCCGGCAGCACCACGATCACCGGCATCAGCAGCTTCAGGAACGCGGCGAACACCACGCCCTTCTGCGCTTCGCGGATGTCCTTGGCCGCCAGCGCACGCTGGATGATGTACTGGTTGAAACCCCAGTAGCTCAGGTTCGCGATCCACAGTCCGCCCAGCAGCACCGACAGGCCCGGCAGATCCTTGTAGAAGGGATTGGACGGGTCGAGGATCATCTGGAACTTGCCGGGATGCGTCGTCCACAGCGTGTGGAAGCCCTGCACGATGCTGCCGTCGCCGATCTGGCTCAGCGTGATGCCGGTGACCAGCAGGCCGCCCAGCACCAGCAGCGTGACCTGCACGATGTCGGTCAGCGCCACCGCCTTCAATCCGCCATACAACTGGTAGGCGAGTGCGAACAGGCCCAGCAGGATCAGCGCGAGCGTCTGGTCCATGCCCGCGACCTGCGACACGGCGATCGAGCCCAGCCACAGGATCGACGTCAGGTTCACGAACACGTACAGCCCGAGCCAGAACACCGCCATCAGCGTGCGGATGCGATTGCCGTACCGTTCCTCCAGGAACTGCGGCATCGTCGTGACCTGGTTGCGCAGGAAGATCGGCAGGAACCACTTGCCGACGATGAGCAGCGTCACCGCGCCCATCCATTCGTACGACGCGATCGCAAGGCCGATCGCATAACCCGAGCCGGACATGCCGATGATCTGCTCGGCCGAAATGTTCGCCGCGATCAGCGACGCGCCGATGGCCCACCAGGGCAGGGCGCGGCTGGCGAGGAAGTAGTCCTGCGCCGATTTCTGGTGCCCGCCCTTCTCGCGCGAGACCCACTGCGCGAGCACGAAGATGCCCGCCAGGTACGCCAGCACGATGCCGACATCGAGGGTGGAAAGACTCATTCGACAAATCTCCGCAAGGTGGGCAGGGCGTCAACGACGCCGCACGGCATCGGGGTCGCCGGCGAAACGCGGCTCGCGCAGGCCGGTGATGCCGGGCTCGAACGCGAACACATCGCCGGCATGGCGATCGATCGAGCGCGCGGCGTCGGTCATGCCGTCGTGCGCGCTGGTGACGTAAAGCGTGGCCAGCGACGGGCCGCCGAAGGCCGGGCGCGTAGGCTGCGCGGTGGGAAGGGCGACGACGCGATCCTCGCGACCGTCAGCGCGATAACGCACAACGCGCGACGCGCCCCATTGCGCGTTCCACACGCCGCCTCCGCTGTCCACGGTGGAACCGTCTGGTTCGCCGCCTTCCAGCGACGTCAGGTCGACGAAGGTGGACACCGCACCGACCTCGTCGCCGTATTCGCATTGCAGGATCCGCTTCTGCAGCGAATCGCAGAAGTACATCGTGCCGCCATCGGGACTGAAGGCGACCGAGTTGGCGATCGCGACGCGCGGCAGCGGCAGTTCGCGCAGCGCGAGGTCCGCGTCCAGTCGCAGGAATTGGCCATGCGCGCGCTTCGGGCCATGCGCGGGTTCGTGCAGGGTTCCGAAGACGAAACGCCCCTGGCGATCGCACGCGCCGTCGTTCGCGCGCGTTTCCGGTGCGATGGGAGGCGTTCGGATCTCGCGGATCTCGCCCGTGCCGAAATGGAAGAACGCGAGTCGCGACGCGAGCGCGAGCAGCAGCCAGCCATCGGCCACGCACAGCGCGAACGACGCGAGGCGTTCTGGCATCGGCCAGCTGCGCACCGTGCCGTCGCCGGGCACGTAACGCCACAGCATCGATGCGTGAATGTCGGTCCACAGCAGCGATTGCGTGCGATCGCACCAGAGCACGCCTTCGCCCAGCGCGTGGCCGGACTGGACCGCGACGCGAACGTCGACGCTCAAACCCAGCCTCCGTCGACGATGAAGTTCTGGCCCGTGCACATGCGGCTCTCGTCGGCGGCGAGGAACAGCGCCATCCGCGCGAGGTCCTCGGGCTTCAGGTGGCCGGGCAGGCACTGTGCGCGCGCGATCTGCGCTTCGCCTTCCTCGTCCAGCCACAGGCGTTTCTGCTTCTCGGTGATGACCCAGCCCGGCACGAGCGCGTTGATGCGGATGCGGTCGCGGCCGAGCTCGCGTGCAAGGCCGTTCACGAGCCCGTGCACAGCGGATTTCGCCATGGCGTACATCGGATAGCCGGCGTTCTTGATCATCCAGCCCGTCGAGCCGAGGCAGATCACCGACCCACCGCCGAGCGCGCGCATGTCCTCGACGACGGCCTGCGTCGCGAAATACTGATGACGCAGGTTGACGGCGATGTTGCGTTCGAAGTCCGCCGCGGTCGTGCTGCCGAAGGAATGGCGCACGTCGTTGGCCGCGTTGTTCAACAGCACGGCGATGCGGCCGATGCGCTCGCGTGCCTGCGAGATGGCGCCGTGCAGTTCGTCGAGATTCGTCACGTCGCAGCCCAGGTACACCGGTGCGTGTTCCACAGCGCGAAGTTCGTCGATCAGCACCTGCGCGCCCGCGTCGTCGATGTCGAGGAATGCGACGCGTGCGCCCTGGCGCGCGAAGTGTTCGACGAAACTCGCGCCGATGCCGGTCGCGCCGCCGGTGATGAGTACGGCGCGGCCGGCAAGACTCGGGTAATGCGCCATGAAATCGTCGGTCATCGTGCTCACCATTCGGCCACGCTGCCGTCGGCGTGGCGCCAGATCGGATTGCGCCAGCGATGCCCTTCGGCGGCGCGTTCGTCGACGTATTCCTGGTTGATCTCGATGCCCAGACCTGGGCCCTGCGGAATCGCGACGTATCCGCCTTCGTACGCGAAGGGCGCACGATCGGTCAGGTAATCGAGCAGGTCGTTGTTGGCGTTGTAGTGGATGCCCAGGCTCTGCTCCTGGATGAAGGCGTTGTAGCAGACCGCATCCAGTTGCAGGTTCGCTGCCAGCGCGATGGGGCCGAGCGGGCAGTGCAGCGCGAGCGCGACGTCGAAGGCTTCGGCCATCGCGGCGATCTTGCGCGTTTCGGTGATGCCGCCCGAGTGCGAGGGATCGGGCTGGATGATGTCGACGCCGCCGGTCTGCAGCACGCGCTTGAAATCGAAGCGCGAGTACAGCCGCTCGCCCAGCGCGATCGGGGCAGGGGAGAGCGAGGCGAGTTCGGGAATGCATTCCAGGTGCTCGGACAGCACCGGTTCCTCGATGAACATCAGGCCGAACGGTGCGAGTTCGCGCATCAGCACCTTCGCCATCGGCTTGTGCACGCGACCGTGGAAATCGACCGCAAGGCCGACTTCGCGACCGACGGCGTCGCGCACGGCCTGCACGTTTTCAAGCACGCGCGAGACCTTCTCGTGCGTGTCGACGAACTGCACTTCCTCGGTGGCGTTCATCTTCACCGCGCTGAAACCGCGTGCTACCGCGTCTTTCGCCGCGCGTGCGGTTTCGGCCGGGCGGTCGCCGCCGATCCACGAATACACGCGGATGCGGTCGCGCACCTGGCCGCCGAGCAGCGCATGCACCGGCACGCCGAGCGCCTTGCCGTGGATGTCCCACAACGCCTGGTCGATGCCGGCGAGCGCGCTCATCAGGATCGGGCCGCCGCGGTAGAAACCGCCGCGGTACATCACGTTCCAGTGATCCTCGATGAAACGCGGATCCTTCCCGATGAGGTAATCGGACAGTTCGTCGACGGCCGCCGCGACGGTATGCGCGCGACCTTCGACGATGGGCTCTCCCCAGCCGCTGATGCCGGCATCGGTGTCGATGCGCACGAAACACCAGCGCGGCGGCACGAGGAAAGTGGAAATGGCGGTGATCTTCATGCGTGTGGGGGTCCGTGCTCGTTGCGTGCGGTCGGTCAGGTGAGGTTGATCGAGTTCCAGCCATCGACGAATGCGCGTGCGCGGCGCGCGGTTTCGGTGGCGTCGATGCCGGGCGAATACAGTGCGGAGCCGATGCCGAAACCGGCGGCGCCGGCCTTGCGGTAGGCGCCCATGTTGTCGGGCGTGATGCCGCCGACGGGCAGCAGCGCGGTGCCCTTGGGCAACACGCTCGACCACGCCTTCAGGACCGGCGGCGGGAGTTGTTCGGCAGGAAAGAGTTTCAGCGCGTCGGCGCCTGCGGCGAGCGCGGCGAAGGCTTCGGTCGGCGTGGCGACGCCGGGCGTGCAGACCAGGTCGGCGGCCTTCGCGGCGCGGATCACGGTCGTGTCGCCGTGCGGCATGACGATGAGCTTGCCGCCGGCGTTTTTCACCTGCGCGACCTGCCCGGGCGTCAGCACGGTGCCGGCGCCGACGAGGCAGCGGTCGCCGAACTCGCGCGCGAGCAGCGCGATGCTCTCCAGCGGTTGCGGCGAATTGAGCGGCACTTCGATGACGCGGAAACCGGCGTCGAACAGCGCGGCGCCGACGGGCAATGCGTCCTGCGGGGTGAGCCCGCGCAGGATCGCAATCAGGGGAAGGGGTTGCAGCCACGCGGTGCTCATGCGCACTCCGTCGATGTTGGTGCGGGGGTGTTCCGGGCTAGCGCGCCGTCTTGCGCGCGCGTCGTCCTTTGATGTTCGCGCGTGAGTCGACGATCATGCCGTGCATCGCTTCGCGCGCCTGTTCCGGTCGTTTCAGCCGGATCGCGTCGTACACCGCGAAGTGCCGCGGCAGCGAATACTTGAAGTCCACGGCGGTCTTCGCCGACAGCAGGAAGTACGCGCCCAGTGCCGTGTCGATCACCGAGAACAACGAGCCCATCAGCTCGTTGTTGGCCGCGTCCAGCACGCACTCGTGGAACTCCAGGTCGGCCTTCGCCCAGGCGTCCAGATCCGTCGATGCGTCCATCGCCTCGTACGCGGACTTGATGCGTGCCAGCTGCTCCGGCGTGCGCTTGCGCGCGGCCGCGGCTGCGGCAGCCGGTTCGATGATCTCGCGCATCTCCACCAGCTTCTCGACGAAGTCCTCCGTCGGCATCGACGCGCAGCGCCACGCCAGGATGTCCGCGTCGAGCTGGTTCCAGTAGCGCGTGTCGCGCACGCGCGAGCCGGTCTTCTGCTTGGTTTCGATCAGGCCCTTGGAGCCCAGCACCTTCAGCGCCTCCCGCAGCGCCGTGCGGCTGACTGCCATGCGCTGCGCCAGCGCTTCCTCGCGCGGCAGCAATTCGCCCGGCTTGATCTCGCCGCTGACGATCAGCCGGCCAAGTTCCTGGATGACCTGGTTGTGCAGGTTCCGCACCGCGATCTGTCTCACTGGTCCCCCTCCACGACGCATCCGGCGTCGCTCCTATTATCCGACAATAGGGGTATAGCATGAGTTCGGTTGCGCGTACCGCTTCGAGCCTCATGGCGATGCCACCGGGTCGATCTGCAACCAGTCGTAGTCGAGCGGGCGATCCGGATTCGACAGGACGATGCGGTTGTGGCCCGCCTTGAGCGGTGCCGTGAACGTCGCCTCGCGCCAGCCTTCTGACGTGGACGGCCTGGTGCCACCGGTCGCGGCAACACCGTTGACGCTCATGCGCGGTGCGGCCGCGAAGCCGATGTCGGCGAAGCGCACCGCCAGCGTGCGTGGGCCGGACTGCCCGACGACGACATCGAAGGTCAGGTCCGCATCCTTCCCGCTGGCCAGCCGCACCTTGCGGTAGGCCGATGCCTCGACGTTGTCGATCTGCGCGCCGCCGCGACGCACGGCGTCCTCGGCTTCATAGCGGTTGAGCGCGAGCGGCGCCGACGCGAACAGGATCTCGTTGGTCTCGTCGGGTGCGGGCGCGTTTGCTGTCGATGACGACGTGACGTGCAGCAGCGTGCCATCGGCGCGCGGGATCATCGCCTGCGTCCAACCCGCGTGGATGTTGCCTGTGCGCTTGCGCACCGGTGCGCCGGCTTCCCACCACGGGCCACGGCCTCCGTCGGCGTTCCAGTAGAACGTCCGACCGCCCGCATCGCCACCACCGCCGGCGCGCTGCGCGGCGACCACGATCACGCCGTCGGGCGTCTCGCCGGGAAGCCAGCGGATCGTCGGGCAGGCCGAGGGATACGCGCCGGACGCCGTCTGGATCGGCGTGCCACGATCGCCCGCGTCGCCCCAGTCGAGGCCGTCGCGGCTGAACTTGATGTGCACCTGGCCGTTGCGCGCAGCTCCGGTGTTGTCGATGTTCTCGTAGACCATCGCGTAGCCGCGACCGGGGATGCGTTCGACGATCGCCATGCCCGGACGCTCGACGCCGCCGGGCAGGGCGACATCGAAGACTTCCTTGCCCCAGGTGCGGCCGCCGTCATTCGAAACCCGGTGCGCCAGCAACTGGTTGAAGCCTTGTGCCTTGTGCTGTTCGGTCGAATAGAAGACGACCATGCGGCCGTCGTCGAGCACGACGATGTACGGCTCCCACACGCCCTTGTTGAGCCGGTCGGACGGCTGCCCGCCGCCTTTGACGATGCTGCTTCGGTACGTCCACGACTTGCCGCCATCGACGCTGGCGTAGAGCTGCAGGTCCTGGTCGGTGATGCGCTCGCCGCCGTCGCGACGGATCGCGTTGGCCGCCAGCAGCAGCGTGCCTGCGGGAAGATCGCCGCTGCTGCGCGCCAGTTCGCTCAGGTGCGGCTGCCAGCGCAGTGCCCAGCTTTTGTCGCCGCGATGCGCCGTTTCGTCGATCGAGCCGATGCGCTTGAAGCTGTTGCCATCGTCGCGGCTTTCGAACAGCGGCACGTTGCCGGCTTCGGAGGGCTCGTAGACCAGCAGCAGGCGGCCGTTGTCGCCGCCGGCAGGCTGGTGCGCGAGCTTCACGGCCGACGCGTAGCCGATGCCGGGCGCGAGCTTGTGGCCCACGACCTCATCGGGCACGTCGGCGATTGCGCCGCCGACGACGCCCGTGCATAGCAGCACGGACATCGCGACGGGCAGCAGGCGCCGCGCGGGGGAGGGCGCGCGTTGCATCACAGCTTGAACCGGTAACCCAGGCCGATGGTCTGGTCCTGGAAGCGGATGTCACGCGGACGCGTGTCGCCATCGCCCCAGAACTGGTGCAGGTTGTTGCCCAGCAGGTTGGTCGCCGAGAGGATGACCGTCTGCCGCGGCGTCACGTCGTAGCTGACCGAGAAGTCCAGCGAACTGGCCGGTTCGACCTGGTCCTCGTTGCCGGCCACGGTGGGCTGGGTGAAGAAGTCGATGTAGCGGCTGCGGTAGCCGTAGGCCAGTCGCGCCGACACGCCGTAGTTCTCCCAGAACAGCACCGCGTTGTAGTTGTTCTTCGACACGTTCTGCAGCGGGCGCGAGGTTTCCGGGCCGCCGATGAACTGCGGCGAGCGCGTGGAGCCGTCGATGTAGGTGTAGTTGAACTGCGCGCCCAGGCCGCTCCATGCGCCGGGCAGGAAGTCGAACGTCTGCTGCCAGGCGAACTCGACGCCCTGCAGGTGGCCGCTGCCGGCGCTCTGCGGGGACGACAGTTCGAAGTCCTCGCCGCCGATCACGACGTTGGTGACGTAGTTCTGGATGTAGCCGTCGATGTCGCGATAGAACAGGCCCAGGCTCGTGTAGCCCACCGGCGAGAAGTACCACTCCAGCGACGCGTCGTAGTTCATCGACTCGATCGGCGTCAGGTCCGGGTTGCCGCTGGCGGCGATGCCGGCGCGGTTGATCGTGCCGGGGTTGAGCGAGATGGACGGATTGAGTGCGCCGAAGTCCGGATAGCTCAGCGTCTTGGCGGCCACCAGGCGGAGCTGCCATTCATCGTTGAAGTGCAGGTTCATGCTCGCGTTGGGCAGCGTGTTCGTGTCCTTCGTGTTGCGCGAGATCGGGCTGTAGATGCCGGTGGACGCATCGAAGGAGTACGCGTTGAGGTCGCGCTCCACGCGCTCCACGCGCACGCCGACCAGGCCGTCCACGCGCAGGCCGAACAGTTCGGTGTCGTATTTCGCCTGCAGGTAGCCGGCGAGCTTTTCCTCGCCGATGTCGAAGAAGCGGCCGGGGTTCTCGGCTGCCAGGCCCGGCTGCAGGCCGTACAGCTGGCGCAGGTAGTCGGCGCTGTCGATCAGCGTGTCGTAGCAGGGCGTCAGCCACTTCTGGTGCAGGGCGTCGTTGCCGCGCTTGCTGCAGAAGAAGTCCAGGCCCGGCAGGCGCGCGATGACCTGGTTGTCCGGGTTCGGATTGGCGGTGATGTTGCCGGTACCCGCGCCGCCCGGCGGCGGCGTGGACAGCTCGACGCTGCCCTTGGCCTCGGCGTTGCGGTCGGCGTAGCGCAGGCCGAACTGCAGCGATGCGATCGGGCCGTCGACGAAATCGAAGTGGCCGTCGCCGCGCCAGCTGTTTTCCTCGCCGTACGAATAGCCCCAGGTCTGGAACAGGCCGTTGAGGTAGAAGCGCGAGGGATCCAGCGCCGGATCGCCCTGCAGGTACCAATTCTGGTGGCGGCCGGACGTGCCTTCCCACACGGTGGTGATGGGGCCCGACAGGAAGGTGTCGATGATGAAGTTCTCGTCGCGGTAGTAACCGGACGTGCGCGAGAACTCGGTGGACAGGTGCAACTGGTCGCCGTCCCACTTCAGGCCGAGCGCGTTCTGGATGTCCTGCCCGCGCTGCTTGTGCGCCTGCGTGCTGGTTGCGGCGTACGTGTCGCCGGTCCACACGCCGTTGGAGGCGTCGCAGATGGTCTGGCCCTGCAGCGCGCCTTCGAGCTGGTTCGGATAGCAGTGGCCGCTCACGCCGAGCTGTTGCGGCGAGACGACGCCGACCGGGAAGGTGAAATAGAACGCGTTGGAGTAGCTGTCGCGCACCCAGTCGTACAGGCCTTCCAGGTAGATCTCGGTGTCCTCGCGCGGCTTCCACTGCAGCGCGTAGTTGAAGGCGCCGCGCTCGCGGTAACCGTCGTTGTACGACGTGCCCCAGCCGTTCGGCGCGGCGATGAGGTTGCCATCGCTGGTGCGGATCGGATCACCCGTGCCGGTGGTGACGACCTTCGGGAAGTCGCCCCACACCGCGTCGTACGCGTAGTCCTTCGCCTGGTAACCGAAGTTGACCAGCGCGCCGAACTCGCCGGCGTCGGTGTCCCAGCGATCGCTGAAGAGCAGGCTCGCGTTGGGATCGACGCTGCCGCCGTACTTGCTGTGCGTGGCGGTATAGGTGCCGGCGACTTCGCGGCCATCGAAATCGAACGGACGGCGCAGCTGGATGTCGACAAGACCGGCAATGCCGCCGAGAGGGAGGGAGGCCTCGGAAGTCTTGTACACGCTGAGCGTCCTGACCGCGGTCGCCGGCAGGTTCTGGAATGCGAAACCACGGCCGGAGCTGGAGAAGATCTCGCGGCCGTTGAGGGTGGTGATGACGTTGGGCAGGCCGCGGATCACCACGCTCGTGGTCTCGCCCTGGTTGCCCTGCGCGATCTGCACGCCGGTGACGCGTTGCAGCGCGTCGGCGACGCTGTTGTCGGGCAGCTTGCCGATGTCCTCGGCGACGATCGAATCGACGACCATCGTCGCGTCCTGCTTCAGCGACTGCGCGGTTTCAAGGCTCTGGCGCAGCGCGGTCACCGTCACGGTGTCCAGCTCGGTCGCTTCCTGCGACGAGGTCGGCTGCTGCGCAGCGGCCTGGGTGGCGTCCTGCGCGAGCGCCATCGGCGGCAGCACCAGCGCGGACAGGATCGACAGCGACAACAGCGAGCGTGGGAAGCGTCGGTTCATGGCATCGGTCTCGAAGACGTTGGGTGCGCGCGGCCGGCACGAAGGCGCGCCGCGCGTCAGGGTTCAGAGGGCGGGAACTTCGTTCTTGGGGGCGCGGCTGAGGGCGCGGATGATCTCGATCTCGCGCGCGCGATACGGCTTTCCATCGCCATGGAGCAGGTCGTGGAACCACAGGGTCGGCGGCTTCTGCGTGTACGGACGCTCCCACGAATCCCACGGGAAGCGCGTCTGCGTCTTGCCGTCCACGAAGCCCCAGTTGTACATGCCGACGTTGAGCTTCTTGGCCACCGGCAGCACGCCGTCGATGGTCGAGCCGGCGCCGCGGGCCAGGTACTCGGTGCACAGCAGCGGACGGCCGTAGACCTGCAACTCCTGCACGCGCTGGGCGAAATCCTCCGGCCAGGCGTAGGTGTGGAACGAGATCACGTCGGACAGCTCGACCTGCGCCTTCTCGACGCGGTTGAGGCCTTCGAGCTTGTTCCAGTCGGGGTTGTGCCACAGGCCGCTGGTGAGCGGCTGCGTCGGCTTCTGCGTGCGCGCCCAGGCGAAGACCTGCGGCAGCAGTTCGGCGACGCGGTCGAACTTGTGCTTGCTCTCGCGCGGCTGGTAGAAGCCGCTGCCGCCGCCTTCGTTGTCGGGCTCGTTCCACACGTCCCACGCAAGCACGCGGTCGTCCTTGGCGTAGGTGCCGACGATGTCCTTCACGTACGCCTCAAGACGCGCGTGCTGTTTCGGATCGTCCAGCGCGGCGGTGCCGGGGCCCTGCACCCAGCCGGAGTTGTGCACGCCGGGGATCGGCGGACGCTGCGGACCGAGCTTCGGATCCGGATCCCAGCACGAATCGAACAGCACCAGCATCGGCTTGATGCCGTGCTTCGCGGAAATCTGCAGGAAGGTTTCGAGGCGACGCTTGAAGCCCTTCGGATCCTGGTGCCAGGCCATGTCGTGCAGGAACACGCGCATGGTGTTCATGCCCATGTCCTGCGCCCAGCCCAGTTCCAGGTCGATGCGCTTGGGATCGAAGGTCTCGGCCTGCCACATCTCCAGCTGGTTGATCGCGTTGGCCGGGATGTAGTTGCTGCCCACCAGCCACGGCTGCTTCGCGTACCACGCGTTGGCTTCTTCCTGCGACCAGCGTTCGCCCGGCGCGGCGAGCGCCGGCTGCGCGAGGGACGCGCCCGCCAGCGCAGCGGCGACGAGCAGTTTGGGTAGCCACTTGAACATCAATCCATCTCCTTGTTTCGAGGAATCCAGGCATGCCTCCGGCCTTCACGACGGCCGTGGCCGTCGCGTCACAGGTGGCATTGGGCCGCGTTGGCGGCCGTGGTTACGGCGTGGCGCGGGCGCCCTGATCGGTGGTGAAGCGGTAGACCATGCGGTTCACGTACTGCTTGCCGGGCACCAGTCGCGCCGAGCCGAACGCCGGCTGGTTCGGTGTGTCCGGGAACAACTGGGGTTCGAGCACGAAGGCATCGCCCTGGCGATACACGCGGCCGCTCTTGCCGACCGTGGTGCCGTCCAGGAAGTTGCCCGAATAGAACTGCAGGCCGGGCTGCGCGGACGTCAGCGTCAGCACGCGGCCGGAACGCGGATCGTGCACGCGCGCGACTTCACGCGGCGCCCTGGCGATGGTGCGGCTCACGACCCAGTTGTGGTCGTAGCCGCGGCCGCGCAGCAGCTGCGCCTCCGAACCGGTGCGCAGGTCGCGGCCGATCGGCTTGGGCTTGCGGAAATCGAAGACGGTGCCGGCGACGGGCGTGATTTCGCCGGTCGGAATCAGCGTTTCGTCGACCGGGGTGTAGGCGTCGGCGGCGATGGTGAGTTCGTGGTCCATCGCCGTGCCCGAACCTTCGCCGGAGAGGTTCCAGTACGCGTGGTTGCTGAGGTTGACGATGGTCGGCGCGTCGGTGGTCGCGCGATATTCGATGGCGAGCTTGCCGTCGCCTTCCAGCGCGTAGCTTGCGGTGACGGTGAGCTTGCCGGGATAACCCTGGTCGCCGTCGGGGCTCACGTAGCGCAGCGTGGCGCGGTCGGGCCTGGCTTCGATGACGTCCCACACCACTTTGTCGAAACCGCGGGTGCCGCCGTGCAGGGTGTTGGGGCCGTCGTTGGTCGGAATGGTGTACGACTTGCCGTCGAGCGTGAACGTGCCCTTCGCGATGCGGTTGGCGAAGCGGCCGACGATCGTGCCGAAGTACTGCGGCTTGGCGAGCGTCGCGTCGAGCGTGGCGTCAGCAAGGACGACGTCGGCGAACTTGCCATCGCGATCTGGCACCTGCAGCGCGTGCAACGCGGCGCCGAGCGTCCACAGCTGCGCCGTCATGCCGCTGGCATCGCGCAGGGTGATCGATTCGACTTTCGTGCCGTCCGGCAACGTGCCGACGACCGCGCGTTCCTGCGCGCCCACAGCACCTGCGGTAGCAAGCGCCAGCGCGCCCAGAACCAACCCCGACATCCCCGTCCCAAGCCCCATCGCTCTTGACCCTCCCAAGGTGCGCCATGACCAGCGTGGGACAGACAAAAACATATAATCAGACAATATGCACGTTGCGGCGCAACACGCTTTGGACAGGCGACGCACAAGGCGAGGTGAAGACATCGGCAAAACCTGCAAAGGGTCCGACCTCGCCAGATGCGAAGCGGGCCACCATGCAATGCGCCGCCGCTCGTCATTCCCGCGAAGGCGGGAATCCATGGACGTTGCATGTTTGCCTGGGCGCGCATCCGCGTCCGAACGCGGCTGCCTGCGGCCACCGCACGCGTGGTGCAGGCATGAAAAGCCGTGGGTTCCCGTCGTCGCGTTATGACGGGCAAATTCAACCGCTCGCGCGAACCCGCGCATCGATCTCCACGAATCCGCGCGCGATCGCGTCAGCCGAGGCCACCGCGTGCGATGCGATGCAGAGTTCCTGCAGCGCCGCCGCATACAGCGCGCACACCGCGGGCGAGCCCACCAGCGGGATGGCAACGTTCTCGCGGCGCGGGAACAGCGCCAATGCATCGGCGATCTCCGACCCGATCAACAACCCGCGCAGGTACGCGCTCGCATCGGACTTGGGCAGCATTCCGCGGATCACCCGCGCACGCGCACCGAAGAGCAGGGCGCCCAGGCCAAGCGTGCGCGACGCGCTCGTGCGAACACCGTCGCGGAACGCGGCACCGTCGTTTCCCGGGCCTTCGACGATGGAGGCGAGCAGCCCCGCCGCGGTCAGGCGGTCGTAGATCTCGCCCGACATCGCCGTCATGAACTCGTGCACGCGACCGTCCACGATGCGCACCCACTTCGTGTGCGTGCCCGGCAGCGCGACCAGCGGCGCAGCGCCGAGACGACCGCTGGCCTGCAGCCCGAGCAGTTCGGTTTCCTCGCCGCGCATGATGTCCGGCGCGCCGTCGCGTTCGCGCACGCACGCCAGGCCGGGGACGATGTGCAGGTCCAGCTCGCCGATGCGCGTGGGCACCAGCCGTTCGCTCAGGCGGTCGAAACCGGCGGGGCAATCGACGTAGCCGGCATCGGTCCAGCCGACGTTCGAACCGATCATGCCGGCGGCGTAGACGCGCGTGGCGTCGGACCAGCGGGCGCGCACGCGTCCGGCGATGTCGACCATGCCGTCGCGCTGCACCGTTGCGACGCCGGCGGCCGCTTCAAGCGTATCGACCACCGCACCATCGGGCGCGATCAGATGCGCGCGGAAGTTCGAGCTGCCCCAGTTGATGCCAACGATGGAGTCGGACGATGGATCGCTCATGTCACGTGACCGGATGCTTGCTGCGTTTGCGGCGTGGATGTGCGGCGATTGGCGCTCGCCTTGTGTATTGTCCGATTATATGTTTACGTCGTCGGCCTCGCGCAATGCCCGTGCACGCGTCGCATCGCGCTTCCGGTTCGGCAAGGAGAAGACCGCATGTCCGTTCGCACGACGCTGCTATCCGCCACGCTGATGCTGTCCCTCGCCGGTCTCGCGAACGCGCGGGAATCGGGCACGTTCCGCAATCCGCTGCTGCCGTCGGGGCCGGATCCGTGGATCGTCCGCGACGGCGACACGTACTACTACATGGCCACGCGCGGCGACCGGCTCGCGATGCGGAAGACGGGCGATCTCACACGACTGGCCGACGCGCCGGAAATCACGGTCTGGACGCCGCCGACGAGCGGCCCGAACGCGCAGTCCATCTGGGCGCCGGAGCTGCACCGCATCGACGGCAAGTGGTACCTGTACTACACCGCCGCGGCGAGCGGCCATGACGACGACGCGCATCGCGGCATCTTCGTGCTGGAGAACGCCGGTGCGGATCCGACGAAGGGCAAGTGGATCGATCGCGGCCAGGTGAAGACCGCACACAACGGCATCGACGGCACGACGTTCGTGCACGCGGGCAAGCGTTATTTCGTGTACTCGCCCTACGTCGGGCCGGACAGCGTGCTGTCGATTTCCGCGATGGAGAATCCCTGGACGCTCGCGGGGAAGGAAACGATCATCGCGCGTCCCGACCAGTCGTGGGAGCGACAGGGCGGCCGGCAGATCCTCGAAGGCCCGGAATATCTCGAAGGGCCCAACGGCGATCTGTTCCTCACGTATTCCGGCAGCGCGTGCTGGTCGGACGACTACGCGATCGGCCTGCTGCATGCGGCGCCGGGCAGCGATCCGCTGGACGCGGCGTCGTGGACCAAGTCGCCGCGCCCGGTGCTGGCGAAGGACGCCGGCCAGGGCGTCTATGCGCCGGGCCACAACGGGTTCTTCGAGGCGGCCGACGGCACGACGTGGATCGTCTACCACGCCAACTCCGGGCCGGACATGAAGTGCACCGCGAAGCGCTCGCCGCGCATGCAGCCGGTGCAGTGGGATGCCGCCGGGCGCCCCGTGTTCGGCCGGCCGGCGGGGGAGAAGACGGAGCTGAGGGCGCCGGCACGTCCGTGAAGGCGGGCGACGGCGGCTCCGCGTTCGGCGCGAAGTCCGCCAGACCTCCGCGTGTTTCGCATACCAGAACACCCGGCCGGTACGCCCGTGGTCAATTTGCCGCACTGCGCCATGCATCCCGGCGGCGCCGTCACTAGAGTGGACGCGCACAGGGGGGAATACATGAGCGGTTTCATCCATCAGGCGGCCACATGCGCCGCCGGCATCGGCTGTGGCCTGAGTGCCGCCACGATCATCACGTTCGCCTTCGGCGCCGTGAGTGGCGGCGAAAGCGCGGCCTTGCTGAAGCGCTGGCTGGGCTGACGCCCGGCGACGCAACGAGGAAGGACGCTCCGCACCGACGCGTGCGGCTTGCCAGGAAGGCCTGATCCCGCGGCTCCACCCGCGGACGCTGCCCTGCGCGTGCCGCGCGGCCGTCACCGCCATCGCAACGCCGCCCGGGGCTTCGATGTACGCTCCGCAGCGTGGTGGGCCTGTCCCGCCAATGCCATCGCACTACGACGCGTTGCGACCCATATGGGTACGCACGCGCACGACATCACGTTCGATCCCCGCCACGCGTTCCGGCACGCCGCATCACGGGAGATGGTCATGTGGGAGTTGATGAGAGCGGTGGGCACCGGCTTGGCGATGCTGCTGCCGCTCACCAATCCGGTATCGACGGTCGCGGTGATGCTCGGCCTGTCGCGCGGCATGTCCGACCAGCAGCGCAAGCGCCAGGCGCTGCTGTGCTCGTGCTACGTCTTCGCGATCATGACCATCGCGTTCTACGCGGGGCAGGCGGTGATGGGGGTGTTCGGCATCACCATCTCGGGCCTGCGCATCGCCGGCGGCCTGATCGTCGGCTTCATCGGCTTCCGCATGCTGTTCCCCGACGAGCGCGACGCGCCCGAAGTCGAGCACCGCAGCGAAGAGCTGCAACTGCGCCAGAAGCAGGACATCGCCTTCATTCCACTGGCGATGCCGACGACGGCCGGGCCCGGCACCATCGCGCTGCTCATCGGCACTGCCGCGACGATGGCCGATGAGCGCCCGTTCTCGCCGTGGGTGATGCAGGTGGCGCCGGTGGTGGTGTTCGTGCTGGTCAGCGTGATCCTGCTGCTGTGCCTGCGCAGCGCGAGCGCGATCATCCGCCTGCTCGGCCAGAGCGGCGTCGATGCGCTGTCGCGGTTGATGGGCTTCCTGCTGGCGTGCATGGGCGTGCAGTTCGTGATCAACGGCGTGCTGGACATCATCCAGGACTACCCGTTCGTGAACTGAAGGCTGCGGAGTACGGCTGATCGACCATCGCTTCAGGTGGCCGACAGCCAGACGGCGCCGCGTTCACGCCACACCGAAAAGCGGGCAAGCAGCATGCAGGCGTATCCGTTGCCTCGGGCGTTCGATGAAACCGATCCTGCATGCCGCACTGCTGCTCGCACTGTCCACTCCGATTTCCGCCTTCGCGCAGGACGCGACGGCGCCCAACGCCTTGCCGCTGAACCGCGCGAACGAAGCCGAATTCACCGGTGACCTGAAAGGTGACGCCAACGCCGCGGCGCGACTGCGCGCGCAGGTGCTGCTCGATCGCGCGTACTTCGGCACGGGCGAGATCGGCGCACGCTGGGGCAGCAACACCGAGCGTGCGATCGCCGCGTTCCAGCGCAGCCGCAACCTCGAAGCGACCGGCGCGATGGACGAAGCGACCTGGCGCGCGCTCCGTGCCGATGCATCGCCTGCGCTGGTCGAATATCGCCTGACCGCGGAGGACGTCGCGGGTCCGTACGCCACGATCCCCGACGACATGATGGCGAAGGCGGCGTTGCCGCAGCTGGGATTCACGTCCGTCGCCGAAAGCCTGGGCGAACGTTTCCACGCGAGTCCCGCGCTGCTGGCCGCGCTCAACCCCGGCGCGGACCTCACGCGCGAAGGCACGACGCTGTGGGTGCCGAACGTGCAGTCCGCTGCGCCGGCGAAGGCAGCGTCGGTGGTGGTCGACAAGTCCGATGCCTCGGTGATGCTGCGCGACGACCAGCAGCGCGTATACGCCCGGTTCCCTGCGTCGACCGGCAGCGAGCACGATCCGTTGCCGATCGGTCGCTGGACGATCAAGGGCGTCGCGCGCGATCCGCATTTCCAGTACAACCCGAAGCTGTTCTGGGACGCCGGTCCCGGCCATGCGAAGGCGAAGATCGCGCCCGGTCCGAACAATCCGGTCGGCGTGGTGTGGGTCGACCTGAGCAAGGACCATTACGGCATCCACGGCACGCCGGAGCCGGGGAAGATCGGCAAGACCGAGTCGCACGGCTGCATCCGGCTGACGAACTGGGATGCGACCGCCGTGGCCGCGGCCGTCGGCCCGGGCACGCCGGCGCTGCTTCAGGAATGAATGCACCAGCGCCACGGAGGCGGGCATGAGCAAGGCGGCGCTGCTGTTCCTCGCGATCGTGCTGGTGGGCGCGAACGTGGCGATCTATCACTTCGGGAGGGAGCACGGCGCGGCATCGCCTGTGGTGGTCGCGCAGAGTCCATCCGCAGTCGTCGCCACAAACGCCGCGTCGCCAGCGCCCGCGCCGGTGCAGCAGCCCGCGGCCTCTGCGCCCATCGCGCCGGCGACGACTGACACGCGCGCAACGTCGCCGGGCGCGACGGCGCCCTTCGCAGCAGGCGAGGGCGCGCTGACGATCCCCGTGCAGGGCGTGACCTCGGCGCAATTGCGCGACACCTTCAGCGAAGCGCGTTCGGAAGGACGCGTGCACGAAGCGCTGGACATCATGGCGCCGCGCGGCACGCCGGTGCTCGCGGTCGCAGACGGCAAGGTCGAGAAGCTGTTCACCAGCGTTCCTGGCGGGCTCACCATCTATCAATTCGAACCGAGCGGCCGCTACGCGTACTACTACGCGCATCTGGATCGTTACGCGGACGGACTGCAGGAAAAGCAGGCGATCCGCCGCGGCGAGGTGATTGGCTACGTCGGCAGCACGGGCAATGCCGATCCGTCCGCGCCGCACCTGCATTTCGCGATCTTCGAGCTCGGGCCCGAGCGGCAGTGGTGGAAGGGAACGGCGATCAATCCGTATCCGGTCTTTACACGTCCGCAGTAGGCCTCAACGTTGTTATGGGTAGCAAAGATGCGGAACCGTATCCGCCGTCCTTCTCGAAGGCGCGCGGACGCGAGGTATCGATTCCATCCTCGTGAGCGATTCCGGCAGCGACGACGCACCTTGCAGCACGAGTTCCTTGAACTGCGCCCAGTCGAACGCGGTGCCGGGATCGCTGCGACGCGCGGGATCGAGCACCGCATGCGAGACGACGTGCTTGAGGTTGGGATACTTCGCCCAGCAGTAGCGGACGATCTGCGCGGTGGCTTCGAGCTGCCACTCGGAGAAGGGATCCTGCACCTGCGTGTTCACCACTTCGATGCCGAGCGACCAGTGGTTCACGCGCTTGGCGCCGCCGTTCACGGACGGATGGCTGCACGTGTTGCGCACGTGCCAGGCCGCGCGCGCCTCGGGAATGCACGCCCACACGAACTCGCCGTGCGCGTCTTCGTTCTCGTCCGGCACCAGCCAGTGGAACGACGCCGTGCCCGCGCGGATCACCGATGCGGCGCCGTCGGAACTGGCGCCGGCCGTCGCGTGGATCACCACGGCGCGGATGCCGAAGATGGGATCGACCGTCCGGCGTGCAGACGCCGATTCCCAGAAGGCCCGGATCCCCGGATACCAGAACTCCGCCAGTTCGACATCGTCGGGCCGCCCGGCGACGGGTAGGTTGAACTTGTACTGGGAGGGACTGGGCATGACGCTTCCTCCTTGAATGCGCGTTCGCACGCGCTCACGAAAACCAACGAGGCCGATCGCACGCGGCGGCCAGCGCCGTACCGACCAGCGGTTGGCCGACGCATCGCGATCCGCGCGTTGGCCGTAATGGGTGCGCACGCGCGCATGAACCCAGGGAAGGCCGCCTCGTGGCGAACATCGCGATATTCCTGGACGGAACCTGGAACGACCCGAAGGATCGGACCAGCGTTTTCGAACTGAAGGAATGCCTGGACGTCGCCTCGAACGTCCCGGATCGCCAGCAGTGCTACTACTCCGCCGGCGTCGGCGTGAAGCGCTTCGAGAAGTTCCGCGGCGGCGCCTTCGGCATGGGATTGTCGGAGAACGTACTGCAGGCGTATCGCTGGCTCGTGAAGACCTATCGCGATGGCGACCGCATCTTCCTGTTCGGCTTCAGCCGCGGCGCCTACACCGCGCGCAGCCTGGCGGGGCTGATCGCGCGATGCGGGCTGCTGCACGCGCAATACGGGGATCGCGCCGATGCGATCTACGAGCGCTACCGGCTGGACAAGAAGGCCGAGCGCATCGATGAACTGGAGTACATCCGCCGCCACGACAAGCGGCCGCTGACCGCCGACGAGGACCGCCTGCTGCGCGAAAGTCGCCGTGTCGAAATCGAGATGATCGGCGTATGGGACACGGTCGGATCGCTCGGCATTCCGTGGAGCGCGGCGCCGATCTTCGGGCCGAAGGACTACTACTTCCTCAACACGCGCCCGAGCGTGCTGTATCGCCACTGCTTCCATGCGTTGGCCATCGACGAGCATCGCGGCCCCTACCAGCCGACGTTGTGGACGCGCTTCGTGCCCGCCGGCGAGCGTGCGGATGCGAAGCCCGCCCTGCCGCTCGATCGCTTCGAGCAGCGCTGGTTCATCGGCGCGCATTCGAACATCGGTGGCGGTTACGGCGGCCAGGATGCGCTGCGCAATCCGCCGCTGATCTGGATGCAGGAGAAGGCGCAGGCGTTGGGCCTGCGGTTCACGCGCACGTTCGAGCCAAGCGGCAACGAAGCCACCACGCAGCCGGCGAAGTCGTACGAACAGTTCATGCACGGCCTGTATCGCGTGGCGACGCTCGGCCGTCGCACGTGGCGGACGATCGGCGGCGACGCGACGCCCGTGAAAGGCGGCGTGTCGATCCCGATCAACGAGACGATCGACGGCTCGGTCTTCGACTGGTGCCGCGCGAACCACCAGGTGCCGAAGAACCTGGCCGACTGGGCGCAACGGAAGTCGCGGAACGCCGGGACGCTCGCCGGACTCCAGAACGCCTGACAGGAGGAATGCCCGCATGGCGACCGAACGCATCGAGAAGGCCGCGCTACGTCGATTGAACCAGCCCGACACCGTCGCGCAGGTCACCAACTCGATCAACGCAGTGCGCAACGGCGTTCCGCTGGCGGCCGAATGGGACCAGCAGCGGCTGGAAGATCGCCTGGCCGCGAAAGCGCAGTTGACGAAGACGGAATCGCGCACGATCGCGCGCACCGTGGCGCGTGGACGCGAGGCCATCGGGCGCACGACCGCGCGCGCGAGGGGCGCACGGGAGGCGATGGCGCCCGTCGCGTTACCGCGTCCGGCCGAAGTGCCCGAGAAGATCTGGGGCAGCACGTTCGACTTCATCCAGGTGGGTTTCCTCGACCTCGGCGTGCTCACCGCGCGTGCGGTGGCGCGCGTGGCGTACCTGGACGGCCGCCCGCAGGGGTCGGGTTTCATGGTGTCCAACCGGTTGTTCCTGACCAACAACCACGTCATTCCCACGCCCGAGTCGGCGGACGCGCTGTGCATCGAGTTCGACTACCAGACCGATGCGCGCGGCAACCGCATGCCGGTGAGCCGCTTCCAGCTGGATCCCAACGCGTTCTTCCTCACCGACGAGCGCGACGACCTGGACTACACGCTGATCGCCGTCGGCGAGCGACTGGAAGGCGCGTTCACGCTGGAGGCGTTCGGCTACTGCGCGTTGTCGTCCTCGCGCGACAAGCACGCGCTGGGCGAATTCGTGAACATCGTGCAGCACCCCGACGGTCGCCTGAAGGAGCTGGTGCTGCGCGAGAACCGGCTGGTGGCGCGCGAGTCGCACGTGCTGCATTACATCGCCGATACCGAACCCGGTTCGTCCGGCTCGCCGGTGTTCAACGACCAGTGGCAGGTGGTCGCGCTGCATCACTGGGGCGGTCCGTGGCGGCAGACGGTGGGTGCCGACGGCCAGCCGCTGCAGACCGACGTCAACGAAGGCATCCGCATTAGCGTGATCCTCGAAGACCTGCGGCAGAAGGGTGCGGCGCTGCCGCACATCGAACGCGACCTGCTGGAGAACGCGCTTTCGCTGGCCGAGATCAAGCCGGTTCCGGCGCCGGTCGCGAGCGCGCCGGCGGCATCGGAAACGGATCATCGCGAGCCGCAGATAGACGCCGACGGGCGCGCGACGTGGCGCATCCCGCTGGAGCTGTCGGTGCAGTTGCCGAACATGGCGCGCGCGTCGACGCCACCTCCGCCGCCGCCGAAGCCGGAGCTTCCTCCGGCACTCGGCCCGGAAGCGTCGGGGCGTCCGGACGAGGATTACGGCCATCGTTCCGGCTACAAGCCAAAGTTCATCCGCGGCCACGAAATTCCGCTGCCGGCGCTGTCGGATGCGATGCGCGCCATCGCGGCGCCGAACCTGCAGGCCGAGGCCGGCGACGACGATTTCGAGCTGCGCTACCACCATTTCAGCGTCGTCATGAACGGCCAACGGCGGCTGGCGTTCTACACACCGCGTGCAACATCGACGGACGCAACGCGAAGAAGATCAACCGCAAGACCGGCGACATCCGGCCGATGACGCCGGCCGATGTCGGCAACGAATCGATGGAAGGCGCGGAAGGTTCGGAGACCTGGTACAAGGACGCGCGCATCGCGCTCGACCAGCAGACCAACCAGGCGCTGTACGACGCGCAGCAGGTGGCGGGGTTCGGCACGCGCGACGCGGGGCGCCTTGGACGCATCCTGCAGCGCGGGCATCTGGTGCGACGCATGGATCCGTCGTGGGGAGACGACGCGCTCGCGCTGAAGGCCGACGCCGACACGTTCCACTTCACCAACTGCGTGCCGCAACTGGGCTTCTTCAACCAGGGCAACGCGAAGGAGCTGGACCTGCCGAACTCGGGCAACGGTCGCTTGTGGCGCGCGCTCGAGGACCACGTGCTCGGCAACGCCGTCGCCGAAGACCAGCGCGTGAACTGCTTCACCGGTCCGGTGCTGGACGAGGACGACCCCGATTACCGCACGGTGCAGGTGCCGATGCGGTTCTGGAAGGTCGTGGTGTGGGCGGAGAAGGGCGCGTTGCGTTCGCTGGCGATGCTGGCCGACCAGACGCCCGTGCTGGACGCGATACATGCGTTGCCCGAAGGCGCGACGGACCGCGAAGCCATGGATGAGCTGGATGCCGTGCAGGATTTCCTGAGCACGGTGGAAGAGATCGAAGCCCTCACGGGCCTGGACTTCGGCCAGGACGTGCGCGATGCGGACATCCGGGCCGGCTCACGCGACGAGAAGGTCGCCTCGCGCATCGACATTCCGTTGAATCCGGCGGCGGCGCGGAAGCTGGCGGCGACGGCGAGGAGCCCCTCGAAGAAGGGCGCAAGGAAAGCGGCGAAGAAGTCGTCCCGTAAAACCGCAGCCACGGCGGTGAAAACGACGGCATCCAGGGCGTCGCGCCCCGCGAAGAAGACGCCGGCCAAGCGCACCGCGGCGAAAGCCGCGCGGACGAGGACGCCGATAGCGAAGACGTCCCGCAAGCGCACGCGGCGCTAGCGCCTCGCCGCGTGGCGCGGGGCTGGCCGCGCTACAGCTGCCTTCACGGCTCCGTCCACGCGACGGCGTCTGTAACGCCGCGATGCGGCTCCTGCGCCCGCGGGCGCTACCACCCGCCGATCCGCCGAAGGAACCCGTCCTCGCTTGCGAACGCCGGGGGCGGCACAGGCGTGATCCTGGGGTCCAGCACCTCCAGCAGGTGCGTCCGCACTTCGCCCAGGACACCGAAACTGCGCTGCCGGTTGGCGAGCCGCGACGCGCTGGTGACGCGCAGGTCCTTGCGCGCGGCCAACGCGCCGGAAGACCGCACCTTGTCGGTGATCTCGTTCTTCCGCCGCTCGACCTTCCGGCTGTAGGCGTCTTCGACGGGGATCAGTTCCCGCTCCAGCTCGGCCGCGTATTTCCGGCGGACGGCCATGTTCGTCATGCGCGGCGCGAACCGGGTCCAGAGCGTGTGTGCCTTGTCGTTCCAGAAGGGGATGGCCTCCGCGTTGAACCATGCGATTTCCAGGTCCGTCAGCGCCTTGTAGTTGTAGACGTCGTACTGGTAGACGGGCGTGCCCGGCTTGTCGACATCGGCGGAAAAGACACGCACGCCGCGCGGCCCCATTGCCTGTGCGTATGCGGCGTCGATTTCCGCCATCTTCGGCGGATCGGATGTCTTGATCCCCATCGGCACCAGCGGCAGGTCGACACCGCGCGCATACCACTGCACCGCGTAGTCTTCGATGAACTTGCTGCGCCTTCCTGCTTCGGTGCCGGGGTCTGGCGTCGGGTCGTCTTCCCTGCTTTCCTCCCAGTCCTTGCGCCAGTCGGTTTCCTGTTCGCGCGAGAGCCACTGGACCTGGTCGTTCTGGATCACGACGAACGGGAACTCGTCGAACTCGATGGCCAGTCCCACGTGGATGGGCAGGAACAGGAAGGACGCGCGCGGGCCGGCCTGCGATTTGCGCGCGATGTACATGCCGAACCTGAGCAGGATGTAGGCACCCTTGGCGGCATAGACGCCGCAGTCCCACAGCGTCGCGCCGTGCAGCGTCCGTGGAAATGCGCGCCCGAGGTACCCGGGCGACTCGGCCAGGTTCTGCTGGCTGTGGATCGCCAGCGTGTGGTGGTGCAGGCGAAAGATCTCGATGCACTCCGCCCACGCATCCAGACGCGGCGCCTTCGCCTTCGGGTGCGCCGCGACATGCGCATCGAAGTACGTGCACAGGAAGTCGGCAAGCCCGTCCTCGGTACGCACGTCGAACGAGCGGGCCGTCTTCGCCACCCGGTCCACGAGCGCGCGACGCCTGGCGAACGCCGCCTTCCGCGCGGCCACGGCGTCCTTGTCGGCGCGCGTCGCCGGCGGCGGGGCATTCGCATCCTCGAAGTACTCGCCGAACATCTCGAGGTAGTGGCGCAGTTGCACCGTACGGAACTGGACCAGCTCGAAGAGGTTGGCCCTGGTCGGCTCGGGAAGCGCCTTCACGCTGCGGTCGAAGTCGTTGAACTCGAACGTGCGGGCCGAATGGGGGACGAATGCGTCGAAGTAGAAATGCCTGCCTCGGACATCACGGTTCACGGTCACCGGCACCGCCACAAGGCCCGGGTTGGCCGTCTTGTCCGGCTTGCGGTCTTCATCGATCCAGCCGCCCGAGAACGCCTTGCGCGTCAGCGAGCTCCACCACGCGTGCAGTTGCAGCAACGCCGAACCGCGGTCCTTCCCACGCCTTGCCATGAGATCGAGCGAGCGGGCGAGGGCGATCTCGAACAGCGCCATCAGTCGCATCGCAAGCTGGACCAGCATCCTGCGGATCGACTCCCACTGCGTAGGTATGGGCGTGGGCGTACGGGTCTTCTGCGTCCGCAGGTGGATGTTGATGATGGTGACGAAGTCGTTGGCCAGATCCTGGAAGCCCTGCTGCAGCTCGCCTTCCCTGAGCGCCCTGGTCACGTCGGGAACCGGCACGAGCGCGATCACGCGATCCCACCAGCCGGCGCGCTGGATGTCCTGGTTCGCCGCGTAGCCCGACACGATCCACTCCAGCAGGATCAGGAACTCCACGTCACGCGCCAGGTGCATGAGGCGCAACAACGCCTGCGCGTACACGGCCTCCTCGATCTGCGCGACATAGTGGTTGTTCGGCCGCACGTCGCGCAGTTTCTGCGCCGTGACCATGACCTTCGCGCCACTTCCGGCATCGATCGCTTCCATGAATTCCAGCACGCGCTGGATGTCCCCGGCGTTGCCGGCTTCGTCGGCGAGGTCCACCACCTGCTGGTAGAACAGCGGCCCGGCCATGGACGCGCCCCGGCGTACGTCAACCCGGAAGCCAGGTGCCGTCGGCCTGCTTGGTCCAGGTCGGCAGCTTGTCGTCCGGTCGCAGCTTCACCAGCGAGGTCGGCACGCGTACCTCCCAGGGATCTCCCACCGGCACCTCGTCGCCGGGGCGGCCAAGCTTCTCGGCGATTTCGGTCGCGATGGGCAGGTAGAGATCGTCCGAAATCGCCGGCAGCGCGCCACCGCCCCACAGGTCGCCGGTCTTGCGGAAATGGTCGAGCGCCTCGGCGAATCCCGGACGCACTGGAATCTGCACGCGCAGGTAGCCGGCCTTGAGGAAGGCCTGGAAGTCGGCGTCGTCGTCTTCGATGGCGATGCGGTCCAGCCACGTCGACTTGCGTGCCCAGAAATAGCCGTAGGGCACCCACGACAGGTTCTCCCACTCGAACGCCTGCTCGAAGAAGCGGGCGTAGGCGCCTTCGGTGCGCGCTTCGGCGAAATCCAGCGTCGGCAGCGCCTGCGCATCCGAGCCGATCGCGCCGAACAGGTCGAAGTGCTGTTCGGTGAGGATCGAAATGCACGCACGCTTGACCTCGTCGATCATCAGCGCGTGGTTGCGCGCGCCGGGGCCGCTGACGATCTCGGCAGGCGCCTGCGCTTCCAGTTCGGCGAGCCTGGCTTCGTACTCGGACAGGCGCGCGGTGTAGGCGTTGTAGAGCTTGGCGTGCGTGTCGGCGCGCCACAAATCGACGGCCCGCTCGGTGGACTCGCAGATCACCTCCACCGCGACGGCAATGTCGCCCACCTTGTCGGTCACCAGCGCGAAGGGAACGGCGGCGGTTTCCTCGTCGAGTGCCGTGGGCCACACCCATGCGCCGCCGGCGAATCGGTGCGAGCGCTGGCCGATGACGACATCGACGCACCAGTCGTCCCACACCGCCGACACCTGGCCGACCGTCGCCCGGACGGCGCGGTAGCCGTCGGGGATCTTGATGCGCGTGGAGTTGGTGAACTCCTGGTCTTCGTCCTCGCCGCCGGTATTGAAGTCGTAGGACTCCATCACGTACGGCTCCGGTGGCGGCTTGACGTCGGTCGCGCCGTACAGCGCGATCCACGTCTGGTAGTTGGCTTCGTTGAGGTCGGCCGGCCGCAGGTTGAAGTCGGCCGGCTTGTCCAGTTCGACCGCCGCGGTGCGACGGCGCCGAAACGACTCGAGCAGCAATGCCGCCGGCTCGGGCACCATGATGTCGTAGACGGTGCGTGGCCCGTAATTGAACACCTGCGCCTCGTAGACCTTCGTCACCCACTGGTAGATGCCGGACACGTGTGCGGCCGCACCGACGCTGTTGTCGAAGCTGTGCAGGTTGGACTCCTCGACCTGGCGGTTGACGCGCAGTGTTTCGCGGCGCAGCACGCGCTCGGTGACCTTCTCCGACGCCTTCTGGGTCACCTCACGCGCGACCTCGCTGGCGGCGCGTTCGGACTCCTGCGAGCGGCGATTCCACGACGCTTCGCCCGTGGCCTGGAATTCCACCGACGGGCCGTACTTGCCCTTCACCGACAGCGAGCCCTTCACCGCGGTTTCTTCCTGCAGCGCGATTTCCGATTCGCGACGGATCTCGAACCGGTCGGTGGTCTGCAGCTCGGTAAGCGTTTCGACGGTGCGCTCGGCTTCGGTGAACGTGATCGTCTCCGTTTCCAGCCGCGTGCGATGGACGCGCTCGCTCTTCTCGCCCTTGAGCACGTTCGCGATGTGCGAAACCTCCGCCGACTCGTAGCCCTTGAGCTGCTGGCGCACCAGCAGCAGGTCCATGATCCCGGACGGTTTGATGTCGGCGTGCGTCGCCGGCACGCTGGCCGGCACGTTGCCCGCTCCGCCGAACAGATCCAGCAGGGCACCTGGCGCCAGGCAGTACATGGCCGTGTCCGGCGTCGAGGTCACCGCGATCGACGTGCTGCCGACGCGCCGGAAGGTCTTCTGCGCAACCGGACGCATCAACGCCTGCGCGGCCTCATGCGCGAGGCGCTGCTCCTGCGACAGGCGGTCGAGGGTGCGGGCAAGGGGATCGGCCGGCTTCATGCCGAATTCCGCGAGCACTTTCCGCGTGGGTTCGCTCAGATTCTGCTGCGTCGCTTCGTTGAGCCTCAGGCCGAGGAGCCCGGGCATGACCGGCTGGAATTCGGGACGACCCGTCAGCGCGATGCGCGCGCCCCGGCCGACGCCGACACCGGGCTTGTCCCAGAGCAACGCTTCGGATTTGAGGAACGGCGCCGCCGCGGTCGTCGAAACCAGCAGCGACAGACCCGATGGGGGCGTTTCGCGCGCCGCCGGTGCCGCGCCGGTGACGGCCGCACCCGATGCGAATACGGTCGATTTCAGCGCGACGTTGCGGATTTCGAATTCGTGCTGGAACAACTGCGTCGGACGGAATTTCTCCGGCGGGAGACGGCCCGGCATCTCGCGTTGCGGCACGGTCGCGTATCCATCCGGGCGCACCTGACGCAGTTCGGCGATCGCGGCCGTCAAGCGCTCGTGGCGCGCGGCGAGGTCCTTCAGGCGATCTCCAGCGCCGGGCGCGGGCGGAGGCGTCTGCGGTGGTCCTCGCGACGGCGGCACGGCGTCGGGCAGCCGGAGCCCGCGCCTGAGTGCCGCGCGCAGCGCGCTGGCGTCCGACGGAAACGTGTCGTCCGCGACGAACCGCTCGATCAGCGCGTGCGCGCGCAGGGCCGCGACGAGCTTGAGGATCGGCCGCGCATGGTCGGCCGGCGAAAGCTTGATGGCGACGATGCTGTCCTTCAGGCTGGAAATCGCGGCCTCCACGTCTGCGGTGGCCAGCCAAGCGTCCGGCGACTGGCCCAGCGCGGCTTCCAGTGCATTGGCCACCTTCGTGCGCGTGGTGCTTCCCGAAGCAAGCAGCCGCTCGATCGCCGCATCGACCGCGAGCAGTGGCGCCAGCGTCGGCGATTCCGATGGATCGCGGTACGCGTTTGACGCGATGAACGCGTGCGCGAGATCGTGCAGGGCCTTGCGGCGCGCATCCCCGGCTGGAATCGCCGCGGCATCCGTCTGGAATCGTGAACGGGTCGCAAGGTCGATCGGCGCGACGTCGTCGGTCGTCGGCGCGGCATCGCGCACGAGGTTGAACCGGAACAGCACTTCCATGGCGGCATCCTGGGGGCGGGATGTACGCGACGCCACGCATCCCGCGGCATCACCCCAGTGAATAACGCCGTGGATGTGGAGCGTCGGCCATGGTCGCGCCGCTCGCGACCGCTGGTCGCGAGTCGGCGCTACGGTGCGTTCATGTGGCCCGGCGCGTGTCCGGATCCGAGTCCATATCGCCGCTAAGCGAGAGATCGGCCTGAAGCGACAGCCGCAGCCAGCCGGTCACGCGCGCCACGTGCTCGTTCTCGCGGGTCAGCGCATCGTTGAACTGCGTGACGAGTTCATCGCGACCAAGCTGCGTCGCGAGTTCGATGAGAAGCTCCCACGACGCGACGTCGATGACTTCGGCGGCGAGCAGCGTCTGCAACGCCTGCGACAGCGTCGCGCGCGGATCGTTGATGGCCTGCATCAGCCCCATGCCCTGAACGCCGGCCAGGTCCGCGCACGGCGTCTGCAGCGTGGGGTCGCCTCCAAGCTTCTCGATCGCTTCCACGCACAGCGCGAAGTGGCGCGCTTCCTCGTCGCGGATTTCCTCGACGAGCTCGCCCGTCATCCCTTCGGGCAACGCCGTCTCGGTGGCGAGCCGTTGCAGCATGGCGTCGTACAGGCGCGTGCCGCTGCGCTCGTAGGCGGCGCGCTCGCCGATCTTGTCCAGCAGCACGTGCAGGCGATTGCCCGACAGCGTTTCGGCGACCGTGCCCACGACGCCCTTGAGTGTCGTCGGCGGCGGCATGGAGCCGACCGGTTCGGATTCCTCCAGGTACTGCGCGCGGATGTCTTCCAGCCCGATCTCGGGCATCGGCGCGTCTTCCTGCATCGGAAGGCCCGACAGCATGGCCTCGGCCTCCATCGGCGAGGTGCGCAGCCCCGTGCGGTTCATGCCCAGCGTGATTCGATCCTGCATGGTGTCCTCCTGCGGTCAGGCCGCCTGGCGATTGAGTTCGGTGCCCGGGTTGTAGCGATAGCCTTCGGCCACGGCTTCGGTCGGCGAGCCCTCGGAATTCATGTGCGTGCGATAGCGGATCGTCTCCTCGCTCTCCTCGCCGTCGGGCATGTAGTCCGGGCCGATCGCGCGCATGTCGACTTCGGCCAGCAAGGTCTCGCGGACGAAGTCGCGCTGGCTGTCGAACGGAATCGGGTCGGGCAGGCGATCGGGCAGGATCTCGGCGATATCGCGACGCTCGTGCTGCTTGAACAGTTCGGTGACGAACTTCAGGTGGCCCAGTTCGTAGTCGAGGAAGCGTTCCCAGATCGCCTTGATGCGCGGGTTGCTCTCCTGCTGCACGGCCCCGTAGTAGTTGTAGACCTCCATGGCCTCGTGCATCACCCACTGTTCGAGCCAGGTCTGCGTCGGGTCGATGATCGACTCGTACTGCGTGACGTGCTGCTCCTCGATCGATGCGATCTCGGCGTAGAGCAGGCGCGCTACCGGATCGGTGAACAGCGGTCCGATGTTCATGTAGTAGTTGTGCGTCTGCTGCTCGGCCGACATGATCGTCAGCGCGTGCAGCTTCGACAGCGGGTCGGCGGTGTTCTTGTCGAACGGCGTGCGCAGGTCGTCTTCCGGCGCGCGGTGTTCGACGATCGTCGGCCGGCCGGGGAGGATGTCCGTGTAGCACTGCAGGATGTTGTTGGCGTCCTTGCCTTCGAGCCGGTCGAGCATCGCCGAGTAGCGATACATGTGGTCGAAGTCTTCAAGCAGGCCGTAACGGTAGGTCTGCGCGAGGTAGGGATCGGGCTCGCGCTGCGCGACCGCGGCCGTCACTTCGATCGCCACCTGCTCGTAGGCGATGGTCGTTTCCAGCGGCGAATGATCCGCGCCGATGAGCCAGTTGATGCACGTAGCCTGGTGATGCTCCACGCGCCGCACTTTCGCCAGGGGAACCTGCAGGTCCCGGTTCATGCGCGCGGCGGAATGCTGGAAGCGCAGCGCCTCCAGCTCCAGCCCGTTCAGAAGGATGATGCGCACGCGCGTGAACGCGTCATCGTCGAGCTTGCTGATGGGCTTCTGCACGAGTTCGCGCCAGGTGAAACGCTGGCGGTCCAGCGGGCAACCCTTGATGTCGGAAAGGTCCAAGGCCATGCGTTTGTTCCTCCGTAAGTCCCGAACCAACACTCACGCAAGATCGGTGCCACGCCGCAAAGCCGCGCAGGCCGCTTGAAGCGCGCATCGAGGTGCATGCGCGAGGAAGGACTTGCGTTGCAGCGAAGGTCGCGTTGCGCCCTTCGGATCCCCGCGGCGCGAGCGATAAGTGGCATGCGGTTTGCGTGGAATGGGGAAGGGCAGCGCGCCGTGCAGTCGGCAAGGACGCAAGCGCCCGCATCCGCAGGAGGGCACGGCACCATGAAACTCCATCATCTGAACTGCATATCCACGTGCCCGCTGGGCGGCCGCCTCATGGACGGGCGCACGACGGGCATCATCGAACGTGGCGAACTCGCCTGCCATTGCGTCCTGATCGAAGCCGACGATGGCCTGGTGCTGGTCGATACAGGACTTGGATTGCACGACGTGCGCGACCCGCGCGGGCGACTGAGCCGGTTCTTCCTGACGCTGCTGAGTCCGGATTTCCGCGAGCAGATGACGGCCGTGCGACAGGTCACACGTCTCGGCTTCCAGCCCAGCGACGTGCGGCACATCGTGCTGACGCACCTGGACTTCGACCATGCCGGCGGCCTGGACGATTTCCCGTCCGCGCAGGTGCACATGATGGCGACGGAGCGCGGCTATGCGATGCAGCAGAAGACGTGGCTCGATCGCCAGCGCTTCCGTCCGCAGCAGTGGTCCACGCGTGCGAACTGGAACGTGTACGACGAGGCGGGCGGGGAAGACTGGTTCGGCTTCCGCAGCGTTCGCGACATGCAAGGCCTGCCGCCCGACATCCTGCTCGTACCACTGCCGGGCCACACCTTCGGACATGCGGGAGTCGCCATCCTCTGCGCCGATGGCTGGCATCTGCTCGCGGGCGACGCATTCTTCGACCATCGCGAACTCGACCGGCAGCCGCGCTGCACGCCCGGCCTGCGGTTCTATCAATGGATGATGGAGAAGGACCGCGCCGCGCGTTTGCGGAACCAGCAACGACTCCGCGACCTGCACCATGCGCAGGGCGCTATCAACATCTTCTGTTCGCACGACCCGGTCGAGTTCGAGCGTCTCGCGCGGCGTCCGCTGCACGCGCCCGCATCGTAGGGGCGCGTCGCCGCAAGCGTTCCCTTAAGCCGCAGCGTCCTGCTTGAACATCGCGGCGACCAGTTCCGACATGCGATACGGCTTGCGCATCAGCATCACGCCCTCGGGCGGATCCACCACGCCGGGTTCGTGTCCCGTCGTCAGAACCGCGCAGAGTCCCGGGCGCAGTTCGCGGATCGCTGCCAGCAGTTCGACGCCGTCGACGCGTCCTTTCAGGTCGATATCGATGATCGCACCATCGAACTCCTGCGCTGCGACCAGCTTCAGCGCCTGCGTCGCGTTCATCGCTCCGCACGCCTGCAATCCCTGCGCTTCCAGCGCCTGCGCGGTGGCCCGCGTCAGATACACGTTGTCGTCAACCACCAGCACCGATCGCTTCATCGTCTTCTCCATTCGTGAACGCAGTGTCCACGACGTGGGCGTGGGATGACGTGAAGTCGTCGGCAACGTGACGCCGGCAGGAGCGTCCGGGCCCGCCATTCATGCGGTGCGATGGGTCGCGTGATTCCCCGCAGAAGCTTCACGTACCGAACCGCCGGGCAGGGGCAGACTCGTATTTCCACCGCCTGGAGATCCCGCGATGACCGAGAGCCCGTCCGCTGCCGAACAGACCGTTCAGCAGATGCTCTGGGCGTTCGCAAGCCGGTCGAACGATTACGCGGTGATGCTGATGGACAACCAGGGCGTGATCACCTGGGCCAATGCCGGTGCGGAGACGATCCTTGGCCAGGCACGGGACGACCTCGTCAGTTCGCCGCTGGCGCGGTTCTTCACCCGCGCCGACGTACGCAAGGGGATTCCGGAACACGAACTGGAGGAAGCCCGTCTGCGCGGAACCTCGGGAAACGATCGCTGGATGCTGCGCAGCGACCGTTCGAAATTCTGGGCATCCGGGCTGACCATCAGTCTTGGGAACGAAGTCGGTGCCTACACCTTCCTCAAGATCTTCCGCGACCAGACTGACGTCAGGATGCAGCTCGAGTCCGCACTGAAGCAGTGCACCGCCACCACGCAGATCAACGAGGGACTAACGGCGTCGATCGCGCTGCTGGCGCACGAACTGCGCAATCCACTTTCGGGAATCGGCTTGTCGGCGGCGGTGCTCGCCAGCCGCGTGGACGATCCGGTCGGCGCTCCGCAGGTCGACACGATCGTGCGCAACGTCGACATGGCCGCGCGCCTCATCGACGATCTCATGCAGCACAGCAAGGTGACGTCGAAGAGCTTCGCGCTCGATCGCAGCGACTGCAGTCTGCGCGACCTGCTGGAGCGATCGGCGCAGATCGCGCTGCGGCAGATGGACCAGGAGGGCCGCGACATTCCCGTACTGGTGCCGTCGGGCGACATCGACATGCACGTGGACTGCATGCGCATGCAGCAGGTCTTCGTGAACCTGATCGCCAACGCGCTGCGTTACACGCCCTTGCCGGGGCGGATATGGGTGACCGGCACCATCATCGGATCGGACGTGACGGTGCGGGTGTCCGACGAGGGCGTGGGCATCGACACCGCGCAACTCGAACAGATCTTCGACCTGTTCACGGTGCCACAGCTGCAGGGCTCCAAGCTCGGCCTGGGCCTGGGATTGGCGCTGGTGAAGAAAATCGTGGAAATGCACTCCGGCAGCGTGCAGGCGAAGAGCGAAGGGCTCGGCAAGGGCAGCATGTTCATCGTGCGCTTTCCCGCGCATGAGTGATGCCGCGCGCCTGACGCCTCGCATCGTCAACGCGCGTCACTCGTCGTCCGCCATGTTCCGATGCACCTCGATGCGGTGCCTCACGCGCTCTTCCTCCAGGCGCCACGTCGCGACGGCGGGATCGTCCGCGTCATGGAGCTCAAGCATCATCAGCAGCACGCGATGCCGTTCGTGCAATGCCCTCAGCGCCGCCCACAGTGCGACGTCGGCCTGGCTGGCCTGGCAATCGTCGAGCGTCGTCAGCGAGAACGCGTGACCGGTGTGGCATCGGAAGCGGCACGGCCGGGAACCGTTGACCTGCCAGAGAACGCCACCGCATTCCGGACACGCGAGATCGGAGCGGGTGCCGATGTCGTCGATGCGTTCCATCGCATCCGACCGGTCCAGCGTGAGCGCATGCTCGGCACGAATCGCGCGCGGCAGGTCATCGTGTCGGGTGATCGGCACGCGCACCAGTTCCTGGAGAACCTTGGCCAGCATCGCGCCCGTGGTCACGCGATCGACATCGATGCATGCAAGCGCGCTGCGGGGCATTTCCGGCTCCTTCGCGTCGTCCGGCTCCTGCACGACGGTGAGGCCGCCCGCCGCCTTGATCGCCTGCAAACCTGCAGTTCCATCGTCGAGCCGGCCACTGAGGACGACGCCGATCGTGCGCGGGCCGTAGGCGATCGCCGCCGACCGGAAGAGGGGATCGATGGCCGGCCGCGCGAAGTTCTCCTTCGGTCCCATCGTCAGCACGATTTCGCCGTCGGACACGAGCATGTGGTGATCGGGCGGCGCGATCAGGAACGTGCCGTTGGTGATCTTCTGCCCCGATACCGGATGGAACGCCCGGTGCGGCCCGGCGCTGCCGAGCAGTTCCGGCAGCACGCTGAGGTGGCGTCCGATGTGCTGCACCACCAGCACCGGTGGAAATCCTTCGGGGAGTTCCGCGGCGAGTTGCAGCAGCACGCGCAGCGCCCCGGCCGAGGCGCCGATGACGATGAGGTCGCGGTGGATGGGCGCCGGTGGGTTCAACGCAGGAACTCGTGTGCGGGGTTCGAGTATCGCGTTGCGAACGTGAGGTTTCGATAACGGCAATCGCGCGGCGAGGCGTCGGTCGAGCGCACGCACGCGCGTGACGGGCTCATCTGCCACCCGCATCGACGGAGCGGTCGGTTGCGCCGCCGGAGCGGGTTCGTCAGTTGGAAGCGGTCGCGGGATTGGGGGATTCAACCGGCACGCCGAAGTCTTCCAGGACCCGTGCGATCTCCGCCGCGTGTCGCTCCAGTGCGCGGTCGAGTTCGCGACGCAGCTCCCGATCTTCCCGACGCACCGCGAACGAGATCTCGAATGTCATCGGCCACTGCGGGCCATCGAGCCAGGGCGTCACCGGCGCGAGCTGCAGCGAAGGAAAGCGACGCGCGAAGTAGCCCGCGGTCGGCCCCCACACCGCGGCGACATCGACGCGGCCATCTACCACCGCCGCCACGATGTCAGACTGCGGCGCCGCATCGGCGTAGTCGCCGTACACCGTGAAGCCGCGGATGTTCGCGTACATGCCCCGGCGTGCCAGCGCGTGCGCGGGCGGCGTATTGGCGCCGTCGTCGCCGATGAGCTGCACGCCGATGGTGGCATCGCGAAGGCGAGGGTCGTCGAACGAGCTCAATCCTGCCCAGCGTCCGTCGCGGCGCGAGACGAAGACGTAGGTCGCCCGGTAGTACGGGCGCGTTGTCGACAACCCTTCGATGCCAGCGGCGATGCCGGGAACCACGTCGCACTTGCCGGCACGGATCGTGTTGCGAAGCGCGCCGCGTCGTTGCGCCCACCACGTGTAGACCAGCTCCGCGTCGAGCTCCTTCGCGACGATTTCGGCGATGCGGTTCTCGAAGCCTTCTCCGTCGCGATTCGAGAAGGGCAGGTTGTTCGGATCCGCGCAGACGCGAAGTTCCCGGGCTTCGGCGTTCGTGCAGGCGAGAAGCAATAGCAGCATCGACACGTGCGATTTCATTTCGCGACCTCCACGCCCCATGGTTTTCCGCCGGTACGGATCGTCGCGAGCGGGCGATTGCCTTCGAGATCGATCACGGTCACGTCGCCCGACAGTCCCGCCGCGGCATACAGGCGCTTGCCGTCCTTCGACAGCGCGATCGACCACGTGCGTTGCCCGACGGGGAAATAGCGCAGGATCCGCCCGGATTGCGGCTCCACCTCGGCGACCTGGTTGCCGCGTCCGAGCGCGACGAATGCGCGCCGATAATCCGGCGTCAACGCCAGGCCGACGGCCTGCACGCCCATCGGCGCATCGTCGGCGCGATCGAAGTCGATCGTCCGCACGACCCTGCGCGTCGTCATGTCGAACACCGCCACCGTCGCGCGCATCTCCGACGACACCCACAGCCATCGGCCGTCGCGCGAGAACACGGCATCCCGCGGTCGCGTCCCCACCATCACGCTGTCGACGAGCACGCGGTCGCGGGCGTCGATGAAGTGCACCAGGCTCGCCGTCTCGGACGTGCAGATCACCCACTTGCCATCGGGGCTCGTCGCCATGCCTTCGGGCTCGGCGCCGACCGCCACCTCCGCGACGATCTTCTTCGCGGCGATGTCGACGAAGGACACCTTCGCGTCGTCCTCGTTCGCGATGTACATCCAGCGACCGTCGGGACTCAGCGAGAACCGCTCGGGGTCGTGGCCGGACGGCAGCTGGGCGGTCACCTTGCCGCTGGCGACGTCGACCACGTCGATGCGGTTGTCATCGCTCACGGCGACGAAGAGCGACCTGCCGTCGCTGCTCAGCTGCAGGCCACGCGGGCGCCTGCCCGTCGGGATCGTGCGGATGTCCGTCCAGTCCGGTGCCTTGATCACGTGGAGGACGTGGGTCTGCTCGTCGGAGACGTAGAGCGTTTCCGCGCGCGATAGTGCCGGCAAGAACGCGAGCACGACGAGGATTCCCGCAAACCCCGAGCGCTTAAGTTCCTGCCGTTCGAGCCCGCGCGCGAGCAGGGCGATGCCAGCCGCCGCGTGCACCAGCCCGCCGGGCACCCACATCAGCAGGCCGGCGATCTGCTGGTCTTCGGCGGGACTCAGGCCGAACGCGTCCAACTCCAGCCGGCTGTAGCCGGCGTACCACGGCCCGCGCGAGAGCGCCATCAATGCGCCGAGCGCGCCGCTCACCACCGATGTGAAGAACAGGCAGCCCACGGTGATGCCCAGCCGCTGCGGCCGCGCGACCAGCATCGCCCACCAGAACAGCAGCGCCGACACGACGAAGCACACGTGCTGCACGACATGCCAGCCGCGGTGGGCGAGGGCGAGATCGAACGCGTCGGGCGCGTGCCACAGCCACAGCACGGCCGCCTGCACGACGGTGGCGACGATGGGCGAGCTCATCACGCGCCACGGGATCGACACGCCCCGACCGCGCGCCCAGTGCGCCAGGCGCAGCCGCGTCGTGCGCGGCAGCGCCCACAACCCCATGCCGATGGGACGCGACAGCACCAGCAGCGGTGCGGCGACAAGCATCAGCAGTTCGTGTTCGAGCATGTGCGCGGCGAAGGAGCGCTCGCCGGCCTCGTGCAGCGGACTGACGAGTGCTCCGGCCATCACCAGCCATCCCGCACCGAACAGCAGCGCCTTGGCGCGCTGGTGGCGATGCGTCGACGAACGCCGGACGATGCGCACGTAGCCCGCGACGAACCACGCCAGGACCAGCAGCAACGGAATCACGATCCATGGATCGAACGTCCAGCCGAGCTGCGGCGCGGGATCGCCATGCGCGAACGCAGGCGGGGCGATCATCGCAACGAGAACCGCGGGCCACCGACGGATCAGGGACATGGCGGCAGCACCCACATCGCCAGCGTCTGCCACAGCACCGCCACGGAGAACAGCGCACACATCATCCAGCCCACGCGTGCGATGAACAGGCGCGTGTGCCGGTGCGGGTCGTCGTCGTTGCCGCGCACCGATGTCCACGAGATCCACGCACCGATGCCCATCAGCGCCCATGCGACCGCCGCAACGGTGAAGCCCGCAGCCGGGCCGCCAAGCTCGCAGCGGAAACGCAGCATGTCCGACAGCACCTGGTGGTGCAGCGCCTCGCCGAGGATCGCCCCCGCGAACGCCGCCCACGGCGCGAGGCGGCCCGATCGCGTGCTCAGAGCCATCGCGGCGTCCAGTAGATGACGACGTAGAGCGCGACCCAGCTCCAGACGATGAAGTGCCAGTACATCGCGTTGTCGGCCACGTCGGAGAACTTGCGCCCGGTCATGTCGTGGGTCCAGCTGAGCGTCGCGAGCACGCCGCTGTCGAACACATCGGTGATCGCATGGAAGGTGTGCAGCACGATCAGCGCCCAGACGATCGAGCCGTAGGCCGTGCGATCCCAGCGCACGTTGAGCGCGTCCATCTCCATCGCGCGCAACACCAGGACGCCAAGGCCCAGCAACGTCATCAGCGTCAGGCCCCAGCGCACCGGCTGCAGTCGCTGCGCCTTCGCCATGTGCGTAAGCCAGACGTTGGGAATCTCGGTGGCGACGAGCGCGACCGTGAACACCGTCGCCCAGAACAGTGGCGGCGGATCGGTGGACGGCGGCCACTGCACCTCGTTGTGCATGAGGTAGTAGTAGGCGCCGATCGCGAGCACGAACCCCATGCCCTCGATCAGCATGAAGCCGGTCACGCCCCACCAGCTGATCGTGCCCGAGCCGAAGGCGTAATCGTCCAGCTTCGAGACATCCCCGACGATCTGCGGCTGGCGTTTCATTCGTCCGACTCCTGGCTGCGGTCGGAACGTTTCGGCCAGAACCAGATGGTGAAGGCGATCGCCGCCGGGATGGCGCCCCAGACCACGCCCCACTGGTCGAAGATCGACCACACGAACACCACCGTCAGCGCCACGGCGGACCAGAGAGGCCAGATCGAGGGATCCGGCATCGACCACCGGCACAGCGGAATCGCATCGACCGGCGTGCTCAGCAGCACCTCGCGGCGGTCGTCGCGCACGCCTGCGATCACCGGAAGGTCGGGGCGCGGATCGGCCTCGGCGTTCAACCACAGCGGATGGCGTCCGGTCACCACCGGCGTGTGCTCGAAGTTGTAGGACGGAGGCGGCGAGGTGGTCGCCCACATCAGGTCCGGCGAACCCCAGGGATCGTCCGCTGCCGGTTCGCCACGGCGCAGCGAGCGCCACACGTTGAAGACGAACACCAGCACGCTGGCCGCCATCAGGTACGAACCCAGCGTGGCGATGAAGTTGTAGACGTCCCAGCCGAGGCCCGGTTGATACGTGTATACGCGTCGCGGCATGCCGATCAGTCCGAGGTAGTGCATCGGGAAGAACGTGACGTTGAAGCCGATGAAGAAGAGCCAGAACTGCCAGCGCCCCAGCGTTTCGCCGAGCATGCGTCCGGTGATCTTGGGGAACCACAGGTACAGCGCGCCCATCAGCGGGAACACCGCGCCGCCGATCAGCACGTAATGGAAGTGCGCGACGACGAAGTAGGTGTCGTGCACCTGCAGGTCCAGCGGCACCGAGGCGAGCATCACGCCGGTCAATCCACCGAGCACGAACAGCGCGAAGAAGCCCATCACGAACAGCATCGGCACCGCGAACCGCGGTCGGCCGGTCGCGATCGTCGCGATCCAGCAGAAGATCTGGAGGCCGCTCGGCACCGCGATGAGCATGCTCGCCGCGGTGTAGAAGCTGTTGCCCACCGGCGGCAGGCCGGCCGCGAACATGTGGTGCACCCACAGTCCGAACGCGAGGAATCCGGTGGCAACCAGCGCCATCACCATCGGCGTGTACGCGAAGATCGGCCGACGCGAGAAGGTTTCGACGATGCTGGAGATCATGCCCAGCGCGGGCATGAAGATGATGTAGACCTCCGGATGGCCGAAGAACCAGAACAGGTGCTGCCACAGCAGCGGATCGCCGCCTTCGCCCGGGTTGTAGAACTGCGTGCCCACCAGCCGGTCGGTGATCAGGAACGTGCTGGCGAGCATCACCGCGGGCATCGCGAAGATCACCATGAAGCTGGTGACCAGCATCGACCAGACGAACAGCGGGATGCGCGACAGCGTCATGCCCGGCGCGCGCATCGTCATCACGGTCGCGACGATCTCCACCGCGATGCACAGCGCGGCGACTTCGGTGAAGGTGATCATCTGCGCCCAGAAGTCGGTGCGCTTGCCGGGCGAGAAGTCGGACGAGGAGAGCGGCACGTAGCCCGTCCAGCCGGCTTCCGGCCCGATGTCGAGCACGAACGCGATGAAGATCATCACGCCGCCGAACAGGTAGACCCAGTAGCTGAAGGCGTTCAATCGCGGGAACGAGATGTTGCGCGTGCCGACCATCAGCGGCACCACGTACACCGCGACGGCTTCCATGATCGGCACCGCGAACAGGAACATCATCGCCGAGCCATGCAGCGAGAACATCTGGTTGTACTGGTCCGGGCCGAGGAGCCGGGTCTCGGACGTTGCCAGCTGCGTCCGCATGATCAGCGCGAGCACGCCGGCGAGTGCGAAGAACACCAGCGCGGTGACGATGTAGCGATGCGCTACGCGCTTGTGGTCGACCGTGGTCAGCCATCCGATGAAGCCCGGCCTGTCTGCCCAGCTCCGCGACAGCCTGTCCACGTGCGTACTCACTTCAGCCCCATCAGGTAATCGACGAGCGCGGACGAATCGTCCTTCGACAGCGGAACCGCCGGCATCAGGTTCCCGGGCTTGGGGTGCTGCGGATCGTCGAGCCACTTCGCCATCGCGTCGCGCTCCATCGGCAACGCGCCGGCGGCGAGCGTGCGACGGCTTGCCAAGTGCGTGAGGTCCGGTCCCACGCGGCCACCCGCCGGCGTACCGCGCACCGTGTGGCAGGTGGCGCACGCGGTTCGGTTGAAGACTTCGGCACCGCGGAGGGCCGTCGTGCTGGAAGGCGAGGGCGCCGGCGCGAGTTGCTTCGCCGCCCACGCGCGGAACGTCGCTTCGTCCGTGACCTGCACGTCCAGCGCCATGTGCGCGTGCTGGAGGCCGCAGAACTCCGCGCACTGGCCGCGGAACGTGCCGTCGCGGCGCGGCGTGAGGAAGACCGCATTCGTGTAGCCGGGGATAAGGTCTTCCTTCCCGCTCAGCGCCGGCACCCAGAAGCTGTGGATGACGTCGCCCGATTTCAGCTCGATGCGCGCGGTGCGGTCGCGCGGCAGGCGCAGTTCGTTGGCCGTCGTGAACTGTTGCGATGGCTCCGGCGAAAGGTATTCGACCTGCCACCACCATTGCTTCGCGGTGATGCGGATTTCCAGGTCCGGCGTGCCGCCGTGCAGGCGGCGATCGGCGAGGAAGCTCACCGCGACGAACCACGTCAGCAGCCCGACGACCAGTACGACCCAGGCGAACAACGCGCGTGACAGCAGCGGATCGCGCGATACGCCTTCGCGCATCGCCACGGTGCGGCGTCGCCAGATCGCCCACGCCAGCGCGCCGAGGGTGAACAGATAGATCGTGCTGCAGGTCCACACCATGATCTGCCACACGTGGTCGATGGCCGCCGACTGGTCGCCCGCAGGCGCCAGCGACGACTGCACGCCGTTGCAGCCGGCCAGCAGCAGCGCGACGACCATCGCGAGCAGTCGCACCGTCTTCATTGCGGTGGCGGCTGTTGCGCCGACGCATCGCCGGCTTCGGTCGACTGGCGGGGCAACTGCGTGAGCGGCGGCGTGGCGCTCATGCCCTCGCGGCGGCTCGGCGCCGCCGCTTTCGACACATTGCCCGACAACGCGCGCACGTAGGCGGACAACTGCCAGGCCTGCATGTCGGTGAGCTTGCCGCGCCAGGCGGGCATGCCGTTGGGCCGGCCGTCGACAATGCTGGCGTGGATCTGGTCGATGGTGCCGCCGTAGCGCCACTGGTCGTCCATCAACGCGGGCCCGATCGCGCCGCCGCCGTTCGCATGGCAGCCATTGCAGTTGAATGCGCGGTACCAGCGGGCGCCCTGGTTGATGTGGTACGCGTTGCGTTGATACGCCATGCCGGTGTCGCTCACCGTCTGCGTCATCGCGGAACCGGGCTGGAAATCGGTGAGGGCAGGGCGCGGGTTCGTGCCTTCGGGCGCGCTGTGGTACGCGCGCCGCTCGCGTTCGCAGCCGGACGCCGCGATCAGCGCGAGCAGCGCCATCGCCGCCACGGCTTTCGACCACTCACTTGGGCAGCGCGAAGACATACAGTGTCCCGCCCGGTGAGGTGCGGTCCTTCAGGTCCGACAGCACGCCGCCCCAGCCGCCGGCCGCGGTGACGTCGCGCGTGTCCAGGTTCTGCACGACGATCGCGCCCGGCCAGCCGCCGATGCCCGACAGCACCGCGATGTACTGCCGGCCATCGGGGCCGCGGTAACTCACCGGTTGTCCGATGATTCCCGAGTCGGTCTTGAACTGCCAAAGCGCCTTGCCGCTGCGCGCATCGACCGCCTTGAACCAGCCGTCCATCGTGCCGTAGAAGACCAGGTCGCCCGCGGTCGCCAGCGCGCCGCTCCAGACGGGCAGGTCTTCCTTCACCTGCCATGCGATCTTCCGCGTCGAGGGATTCCACGCGGTGAACGCGCCGCGGTTGCCGCCTAGTCCGGCGTAGTAGCGGGCATCCGCGCCGACGTACGGCGTGCCCGCGATGTAGTTCACCTCGTTGGTCTGCCAGTCCATGCACAGGTTGTTGTGCGGGATGTAGATCAGGCCCGTGCGCCTGGAAAACGCCGACGGGTTCCAGTCTTTCGCGCCGGGCGCACCGGGGCAGACTTCGCGCACCACCTTGCCGGTCGCCGGCTGTTTGTCGGGATTCCAGTGTGCGCGCCCCGTCTTGAGGTCCACGCGCTCGATGGCGTTGACGTGCGAGAACGCGTCGGCCGACAACACCTGTCCCGTCGCACGGTCCATCACGTAGACGTAGCCGTTGCGTTCCGGTCGCACGAGGACCTTGCGACGCTTGCCGTCGATGGTCATGTCGAGCAGCAGGGTTTCGTTGACCGCGTCGTAGTCGAACAGGTCGTGCGGACTGAACTGGTAGAACCAGCGCGCCTGCCCGTCGTCGGGATCGCGCGCGAACATGCCGGCCGTCCACTTGTTGTCGCCGGGACGCTGCTCGGCGTTCCACGGGCCGGCGTTTCCCGTGCCGTAGTAGATGAGGTCCAGTTCGGGGTCGTAGGAGATCCAGCCCCACACGGTGCCGCCGCCGATCTTCCACGCGTCGGGCGGCCATGTCGTCTTGCCGAGGTCCTTGCCGCGTTCGCTCGCGTAGAACGGCTTGAACGAGGGGCCGATCAGCACCTCGCTATCCGGCCCGGTGCTCCAGGCCTTCCACGCCTGCTTGCCGCTGGCGGCGTCCAGCGCCACCAGCCAGCCGCGCACGCCGAATTCGCCACCGGAGTTGCCGACCAGCACCTTTCCCTTCACCACCATCGGCGCCATGGTGATGGTCTCGCCCTTGTTGATGTCGGCGAGCTTCACGTCCCACAGCGGTTTTCCCGTGTTGGCGTCGAGCGCGATGGTGCGGCCGTCGAGCGTGTTGAAGATGAACCTGTCCTGCCAGAACACGGCGCCGCGATTGACCACGTCGCAACACGCGACGCCTTGCGCCGCCGGCAGTGGCTTGGGTTCGAACTTCCACTTCTGCGGCGCGCCCGGTCGCGAAAGATCGAGCGCGTACACCACATTCGGGAATGGCGTGACGATGACCATCGTGTCGCCGACCACGATGGGTGCGGCCTCCTGGCCGCGGTTGATGCCGGTGGAGAAGGTGAACTCGACGCGCAGGTTTCCGATGTTGTCGCCGCGGATCTGGTCCAGCGGGCTGTAGCGCGTGTTGGCGTAATCGAGCGTCGCCATCGGCCACTCGCCATCGCGAGGCGTTTGAGCGCCCACCGACGCAACCATGCAGAGGGCGAGCAGCAGCAGCGTGCGAGTCGACCAACTGGACGGAGAGCGTGTTCGTTCGCAGTTCCGCAAGGTGCGCATCACCGACGCCATCACGGCTGCTCCGTCACGCCCGGAATGGGCGTTGCATCCGGAAACCGTTCGCGTAACGCGTCCACGCCGACCTGCGGATGTGCTAGCGGCACGAGGTCCTGCCGCTGACGGCGAATGTCCTTCGTCGAGACTCCGAGGTTCCGGTCACGCGCTTCGACCAGCGCCGGCTGCACTTCGCCATCGCGATTGAACGACCACGCGAGCATCGCCGGACCCAATGGCAGGGCATCGGCCGGCTGCGTTCCCATGCGCGAATGCCACGTGTGCCACGTCTTGCCGTAGCTGTTCATCTTCGACTTCATCAGCGCATGTTCTGCAGGCGCGGGAATCCCCGGCGCGATCAACTGGCCGGCCAGGATCTCCGCGTTGTGCGGATGCCAGTACCTGCGTTCTTCCGCGGGGAGCTTCGCGAACACCTTCTCGGACACGATGTACTCGACACCGGTGAGGTTCGCCTGCGCGGTGTTGCCGTCGAACAGCGCGCACTGCGCGAAGTCCTCGTTGACCTGTCGACAGAAGTGGTGCGCTTCCATCTGGTGGTTCGGGTCGTTCTTCATCGGGTGGAAACCGACGAGGTGGATGTCGTGGCGCGCGAGCGGGCCATTGTCCTGCAGCAGTGCGGCACCGGCTTCGAGGGCTTCCGTGCGCGGCTGCTTGTCGTCGCCGGGCGGGGCGACCGCCGGTGCGGTCGCGCCGCCACACGCCGTGATGAGCACCGCGGCGATTACGACCAGGCCTCGTGCCGCCTTCCGTGCGGCATGCCTGGCATGCGCTGTTTCCATGCTTCCACCCTCGATCGTGATGACGCCGGTGAAACGAGCGGGCCGTCCCATGCGCCCCTGACACGAGGAATCCAACGCAAGTTCGATGCCACGCGGAAGCGCGGATGCAGCGAGCTCGTGTGGTTCGCCATCGAAACGCGGACCTGCAGAAATTTTCCGGACGCTGCATAAACTTCAATGCGCTCGGGCGGGTTGGAGCGCGAGCGTGCTATGCAGTGGCGGAACGGCCGACGATCTACCTGCGCGTCCGGCCTCGCGAGACTTTCGGTCGGCGCGCGCGAGGTCACTGCGGCGGGCTCTTCCATTCGTGCGCCGCGACATCGCGACTGGCACGACTGTTGCGCGCCTCATCACCATCGAGCAGACGGAATGGAAGTCCGTGCGGATCGCACGGCACACGCAATGACGCCAAGACACCTTTCGAACATCGTCCCCGACATACACCTGATGGGAGACAGCCTGCCGCCCGGCTGGCATATCGAAATCGAGACGGACGACGCCAGCGGTGGGTCGACGCTCGCGCTGGTCAGGCCGGATGGGCAACGCGTGGAGTGGCACGCCGACGCGAGTCCGGATGCGCCGGAACTGCTGCGCGAGCTCGCGCAGGACATCATCCGCTCCGGGCGTGGCTGAGCGGGCGGGGCCGAAGTACGCGATTCAGGCGTCCGCGGCGCAGACTTCGCGCCCGCTGCGGTGCGCGTTGTCGATCGCCTCCAGCGCGGCGCGCAGCACGATCAATCGCGCGCGATCGCCGCCACGCTGCCTCGGTAGCCGCTCGAATGAAAGGGCCAGCAATGTCCTGCTCGGCGAACGGCAGGATGCGATCGTCGCGCGTCCCGCCCAGCGATCGCCAACCGCGAGCCGATCCAGCACCACCGTCACCGTGTAGCGCCGGTATGTGGCCGCCGGTGCGCACACGATGCCGAGCGCGCTGACGTCGCGGCATCGTGAAGGCGTGGGCGGGATGCGATGCAGTTTCGCGCCGGACGCTGCCGGAATCCCACTGCGACGTTCGCGCGGCTGTGCGAGCAGGAGATGCTTGTGCATGGAGGCCTACCGGGACTGACGACTAGCAGACGGAACCGTCGCAAGTTCGATGCCACCGCTCAGGCCGGCCGCGCCACCATCAGGTAGAAGATCACCAGGAAGCTGATCAATGCGGGCACGCCCAATGCGGCCCACGCGCCCAGATAGCCGTGGTAACGCAGCGGCAGTTGTTCGCCCCGGTTCGCCGCGTCCACGGCCAGGTCGCGCAGCCGCATCTGGATCCAGACCACCGGCAGCCAGCACAAGGCTGCGATGACGAACAGCACGATCGACCAGTACAGCCACGGCGAGCTCAACGGGTAGCCGAGCCGGTGCGCGAGGTAGAGCCCGCTCAGCGGCTGGAAGACGATGGTGGTGGCGGTGAAGATCCAGTCCGCGACGACCACGTAGCGCGCGATCGCCGCCACGACCTGCACGTTGCGCGAGCGACTGGCGACGAGCAGGTAGAAGGCGGTGCCGACGCCGGTTCCGAACAGGAACGTGGACGACAGGACATGCAGGAATTTAACGACGATGACGTCCATCGGGCGCATCCAGTTCGCGAGCGAGCGCGATCGCCGCCAGCAGCGGCAGGTTCTTGAGGATCGGTCCGTACGGATGCGCCCAGTACTCGGGCAGGCACCACGTAATGACCAGCGTGTAGAACGTGATGAGCAGCAGTTGCGCCGTGTAGCTGAGGCGCCGCCAGGCAGGGAACAGCAGCATGACGCCGAGCACGACGTCCAGCGCGGCGGCGCCGTACAGCGCGATCTCCGCAACGAAGCCGTGCAGTCCGGTGCGCGCGAGCAGCTCCAGGCTCGCCTCGCGCGGATAGACGAACGCCGACACCAGGCCCGTCACGACCCACAAGGCGATGAGCGTGACGCGCGGGAGCGGACGCAGCCATTCGAGCATGGCCTCGCGTCGCAGTGCCGAACGGTTGCCCGGGTGCACGAAGGTCGAAACATCGCGGGGCGCGCGTCCGAGCACTTTCGCGAAACCCTCGGCCGGCGCCGACGATCCCGACGCGAGCATGCTCAACGAGGCCGGCGACAGCCACGGGCTCGCCCAGCCGAAGAGCGCCGACATCGACCGCAACAGCCAGCCGGGCAAGACGATGAAGCCGCCCCAGCCGTTCAACTTCTGCTTGAACTGGGCCAGGTACGCGCGGAGCGTGAGCGCACGCGGACCGACGGCGTCCAGCTCCGACGGCGGATCGGGCAGCGTTGCGATGCGGACGATGGCGTCGCACAGGTCGTCGACATGCACCGGCTGCACTTCCTGCTCGCCACCCGCAGGCAGCGGCGTGAGCGGGAGCAGCGCGAGGGCCGCGAACCAGCGCGTGCTCGGGCTGTCGACGGAAAACACCAGCGACGGGCGCACGATCGTGCTGCGTACCGGCAAGGCCGCGAGTTCCGCATCGGCACGACCTTTGGTCGAAAGGTGCGGCTCGGGCCGCGCTGCGTCCGCACCGAGCGCGGAAATCTGCACGATGCGCTCCACGCCCGCGGCGACCGCGGCACGGAACAGTTCGACGGGCCCTTTCACGTGCACTGCATCCAGCGTCTGGCTTGCTTGGGTTCCGAAGCGACCCGCCGCGTTGATCACCACGTGGACGCCTTGCAGGTGGTCGGCCCAGGCGATGTCGTCCCCGAAACTTCCGCGCACGATGTGCGCGGCCGGCCACCGCGCTTCCGCCGCGGCAGGATCGCGAACTAGCAGGACCACCTCATGTCCATCGCGCAACAACCGTTCGACCAGCGCCGAACCGATCATGCCGGTGGACCCGGTCAGCAGGATTCGCATCGGGCGCTCCGTGCGAACGTCGGCGACTGGTTGTCGCGCACGCTGGTGTCAGGTTCCATGGCCAGCGCCCTGTCGTCGGTGGTCGTCGCGGCGTTCTCGCGCGCGCGGACCGGAAAGGCGGCAAGCGGCGTGAATGCGACGAGCCACTGGATATGGGGCGACCCCGCGATGCGCCGACACCGCACCGACGTCCGGCATACCGCGCTGGGTTACGCCATCCATCATGCGAGCTCGCTGTGGTGGGCGGGATGGTTCGAAGTGAAGGCGGCGTCCTGCACGCGTCGCGGCGTGACCGCGCTGGCCGCGGCGACCGCCGTCACCGCGTACGTCGTCGATTACCACGTCGTGCCCAAGCGGCTGACGCCGGGCTTCGAGCGGCATCTGTCCGCGGCCGGAATGGTGTCGTCGTACGTCGCCTTCGGAGCCGGGCTGACGTTGGCGCATCTGACGCTGCGCAAGCTCAGGCATGCGAAGCACCCGCCTTCGCGCGCCATGCGTCGAGAAATTCCCGCAGCGCAGGCAGGACGCATAGCGCCAGCGCCGGCAGCAGCACCGCGATCCAGAGCGCGGCATCAGCTGCGGGACGACGCAGACTGAGCGGCCATTCCAGCGCAGGCGCGCTGGCGGCATGCCACGCCACGATCGCCCATGCGATCCACGGCGCCATGTCGAGCACGCTGTGGATGTGCTGTTCGATCGGAAGGATGGTGCGGCCGGCGTCGAACGCGAACCGCGTGTCGCGATAGCCCGCCCACGCATGCGCGAGCACGATGCACAGCAGCAGCGCCGCCAGTCCCGCGGTCGGCTCGAACAGCAGGACGAGCACCGTCGCCGACCCGCACAAGGCCAGCTGCACCTGGTGCATCGATGATTCGGCGACACCGGACGTGTGCGGGAGGTCCGTGCGCCGGTGGCATGCGAAATCGAGCGCACCGGCGATCACCCAGACCCAGTACAGCGCCAGGAAACCCCATGTTGTGGAAGACCAGTCCATGCGTGATGTGTGTGGATCCGTCGCCTGTTACGACACATCGAACATGGTGAAGTGGCCGTGATACCGGCGGCGCGCCTTCGCGTGATCAGCGATGGGATCCGTGCACACGGCCTGCCTGTCCGGCTTCGTACAGCGTGCCTTGCGGGCGGATGGGCGCCTCGTCGAGTTGCTGCTTGTCGACCTGCCGCGCGGACAGGCGATCGGCCACGCGCGGCATGAGGCGCGATGCCATCACGTTCAGTCGCGCCATCGAACCGACCTTGATGTCGCGGCCACCGCTCTGCGCCGCCTCGATGATCGCGGCGGCGACCTGCGCCGGATCGATCTGCGGGTCGGGCAGTTTCGGCTCGCGCGACATGTAGTTGCGCGCATGTTCGGGGAAGGGCGTGTTGACGGCGGTCGGCTGGATCAACACCACCGACATGCCGGACCGGTCGACGTTCTCCACTTCCACGCGCAGCGCGTCGGTGAAGCCCTTCACGGCGTGCTTGCTCGCGGTGTACATGCCCTGGAGCGGGACCACGGCCTCGGAGACCTCGCTGCCCACGTTGATCAGCGCACCGTTCTCGCGACGCAGATGGGGCAGGGCGGCGAGGCTGCCGTGCACCACGCCCCAGAAGTTCGTGTCGAACAGGCGCCGCGCGTCTTCCAGCCCGATTTCGTCGAGCGAGCCGTAGATCGAGACGCCGGCGTTGTTGACCCAGGTATCGATGCGTCCGAAATCCGCGACGATGCGGTCGACGGCTTCCGCGACAGCGTCCGCATCACCCACGTCGACGGTGAGCGCCAATGCGTGTCCACCGCTCGCGCGGATTTCCTCGGCGATCTCCGCAAGGGTCTGCTCGCTGCGTGCGAGCATCACCACCGTCGCTCCTTTTTCCGCGGCCGTCAGCGCCGTCGCCAGCCCGATGCCGCTGCTGGCGCCGGTGATGACGATGACCTGGCGTTCGATCGGCTTGTGTCGTGCCACTTCCTGCTCCTGTTCGCGTTCCGCAGTTACGGTCCCATCGCATGTGTTTCATGCGCGTGACGCACGCGCGCGATCGGATTCACATCGACGACGCGCGCGACCCGCAACACCGGCGCCGTCCGTGAACTTTTTTCTGCCGCCATCGACCCGCTGCATGCACGACGCACCGTCGAGGCCGCCTGCACGGTGCGGCGCGTGGCATGCGTCTTGCGGGAGATCATTCAGGTACACACGACGCAGGAGCGGCACATGAAAGCATTGACCTGGCAGGGCTCGTACGATGTGCGCATCGAGAACGTGCCCGATCCGACGATCCTCGAGGACACCGACGTCCTGCTGCGCGTGACGGCCACCGCGATCTGCGGCTCCGACCTGCACCTGTATCGCGGCAAGGTGCCGGGCATGAAGGATGGCGACATCCTCGGCCATGAATTCATGGGCATCGTCGAGGATGTCGGTCCGGCCGTCACGCGCGTGCGTCGCGGCGACCGGGTCGTCGTGCCGTTCACCATTTCCTGCGGCGACTGCTTCTTCTGCAGCCGTGCGCTGTTCGCGGCGTGCGAGAACACCAACCCCGACCGTGGTGCGATCCTCAACAAGAAGGACGCGCGACCGGGCGCGGGGATGTTCGGCTACACGCACCTGTACGGCGGCTACGCGGGCGGGCAGGCCGAGTTCGTGCGCGTGCCGCAGGGCAACGTCGGCCCGCTGGTCATTCCGGACAGCACGCTTCGCGACGAGCAGGTGCTGTTCCTGTCGGACATCCTGCCGACGGGTTACCAGGCGGTGCTCAATGCGGCGGTGGGGCCGGGCTCGTCGCTGGCGATCTTCGGCGCGGGCCCGGTGGGCATGATGTCCGCGGCCTGCGCGCGGCTGCTCGGCGTGGAGCGCATCTTCATGATCGACCACCATCCGTACCGGCTCGAATTCGCGCGCGATACCTATGGCGTGGAGACGATCGACTTCGACGAGGAAGAGGATCCCGCCGCGCTCATCGTGTCGCTGATGGGCAACCGCGGCGTCGATGCGTCGATCGAGGCGGTGGGCTTCGAGGCCAAGGGCAGCAAGCTGGAAACGGCGATGACGACGCTGAAGCTGGAGGGCTCCAGCGGCAAGGCGCTCCGCCAGTGCATCGCGGCGACCCGGCGCGGCGGCATCGTCAGCGTGCCCGGCGTGTACGCCGGCTTCATCCACGGCTTCCTGTTCGGCGACGCCTTCGACAAGGGCCTGGGCTTCCGCATGGGCCAGACGCACGTGCAGCAGTACATGCCGCAGCTGCTCGAACACATCTCCAATGGCGAGCTGCACCCGGACGTCATCATCAGCCACCGGATGCGGCTGTCGGACGCCCCGAAGGGCTACGAGGTCTTCGAGAAGAAGCAGGAGAACTGCCGCAAGGTGGTGCTGACGCCGGACTGACGGGTGGGCGGGGCAGGGCGGAAGGGCGTCGTCGTCATGCCTTCATTGCAACCGCGCACCGGTCCGCGGCGGCAAGGGCGCCTTGGTGCAGCGGGAGGCGCTCGGGCGGGTCGCTCGCAAGTGCCTGACCAACAACGGGTTGCCGCACGATCCGCGCCGCGATTCATAACTTTTCAGAAGATTTCATCGCTCGGAAAAGACTCCGGGATGTGACGGTGGTCCACTTCGCCCGTCCCGCCGACCGCGGGCCGGCCGCGATGCCGGCCCGGTGCGCCAGGCGGTCCAGCACTCCAGGGGGAAATCGTGACTGCAAGACATTTCAGTGCCGGCATCTGGCTGGTACTCGCCGCCGCGTGTCTGCCGGCCGGGGACGGCCAGGCGCGCGAACGCAAGCTCGAGAACCGCAACGGCGTCCAGGCGCGCGATCTCGATCCGTCGGAAAAGGGACTGGTCACCGGCGTCGGCATCGAGGCGCACGACATCCAGTCGATGACCAACCAGATGGCGCGCGACATGTTCGCCAGTGGCTTCCTCAATGGGCTGTCGAAGCCGCCGCGCATCCTGATCGACGAGCAGGAGTTCCGGAACGAGGGCTCGCAGATCATCAACCGCCGCATGATCACGCAGCGGCTGATGACCGAACTCAACCGCGCCTCGCAGGGCCGCATGGCCTTCGTGGGACAGCGCTACGCGGGGATGGTCGCCAAGCAGCGCGAACTCAAGCGCGAAGGCGTCACCGACGTGGGCACGACCGGCATGACCGGCGCCCAGGCCGGCGTCGACTACTTCCTCGGCGGCGCGATCATGACGCTCGACAGCCGCGACCCGAAGAGCGGCGTGATCCAGCGCTACAACCAGATCGCGTTCGAACTGGTCGACGCCGAGACCGGCGCGGTCGTGTGGAGCGGCATGTACGAGTTCCAGCGCGCCGCTGCCGACGACGTGGTCTACCGCTGACGTCCCGCGCGCCGCGACGGCGCGCCTTCCATCCCAACACACGTGCCGCCGGGACGACCGGCCGCCGCTGACGCGGCGTGCCCGGTTCCGCGCGCGGCATCCACTCGCGAGTTCCCTGAAGGAGACGCCATGCAATCCTCCGCTTCCATCCTCGGCCTGACCGTCCTGGCCGCCCTCGTGCTGGCCGGTTGTTCGTCCACCCCGGCCGCGCGTCCGCAGGCCATGCTCAAGTGCGACTACAAGGCGCTGAAGGCCAGCGCGCTCGTCGGCGGCCCGGCGCTGACGTCGACCGCCTACGGCTCGGTGAAGGACATCCCGGCCGATGCGGTGCTGATCAGCGATTCCGGCCTCTACAACAGCGTCATCGTGCAGCAGCTGGCGACGCAGAACACCGCGGGCGGCACCGTGCAGGTCAACGCGCGACTGGCCAACTGCACCGGTGCGCCGATGAGCGTGCGCGCACGCACGGCGTTCCTCGATGCAGGCATGGCGCCGGCCGAGCCCGTGTCGGCATGGCGCACGGTGTTCCTGCCCGCGGGCGGCATGGCGGTGTACCAGGAGTCCTCGTTCTCCACGGGCAAGGCCGCGCACTACTACATCGAACTGGCGCGCAACCCGTGAGCCGCCGGACGCTGCTCTCCTGCGCGCTCGCGTGCGCCGCGACGGCGGGTCTCGCCGTGCCGGCGGTGACCGGCGCTCAGATGCGCCCCGGGCAGCCGACGGTGCTCACGCCCGCCGCGCGCCCGGTGCAGCAGGTCGCCACGCCGTGGACCGCATTGCGCGGCCGGCTCGGCGCACGCAACCGCGTGATGCTGTTCTGGGAATCCACGCTCGATGACGCCGTGTCCACGCGCTATCGCGACGTGGAAACCCTCGACCGCCGCGTGCATGGCAATGCCGCGCAGGTCGACGGCGTGGTGGACGGATCCAGCGGTCCGGTCGGCGTTGCCGTCGCCGGTGCGCAGGCGCACCTGCACCAGCGCAGCGAATCCTTCGTCGAAGGCGAGGGCCCCGCACACGCCGCGCTATCGGCAGATGCCCGCTCGATGCAGTCGGTCTTCATGTCCGAACTGCGCCAGGGCGGCGTCCGCTTCATCGACCGCACGCTGGCCACGCGGCTGGCCGGGCAATCGCTGCAGGGCGAGCGGCCGAACCTGCATGCGATCGAGACCGGCGCGCTCGTCGGTCACGCGGATTTCCTGATGGAGGTGACCTCCAGCGCCGACGGCAATGCGGCGTCGGGACGCCGCTTCCATGTGTCGCTGCGTTCGATCGCCACCGGCGAGACGCTGCTGGATTTCGACACGCCGGCCGACGCGGGCGAACCCGCGGTGCGTCCCTACGTGGCGACGGCAGGCGGCTTCGAACGCGGTACCGCGGCGCCCGCCACGCAGGCCGACACCGCACGCGTGCTTGCGAACGAAACCGGTCACCGCATGGCCGACGCGATGGTGCGTCGATGAGCCTGCGCACGACGATGAACCTCGGCCGCGCCGCGTTGTTCTCCGCGCTGATGGCCTGCACCGCGCCATCTTTCGCGCAGGATGCGCCGTCGGCGTTGCCGGCCGGCCTGCGCCCGTACTACGACACGCTGCTCGCCGAAGGCGAGTGGGGCGCCGTGCTCAACCTGCAGCGGCTCGGGCTGGAGGCCATCGACCAGGGGCACCTGGACGTCGCCGAGCGCGCCTTCGACGCCGCGCTGGAACGCATCGAGCTTATCTACGCCAACTCCGATTCGGCGAAGAAGGCGCGTTCGCTCTGGTCCGCCGAAGGCAGCAAGGATTTCAAGGGCGAGCCGTACGAGCGCGCGATGACGTACTACTACCGCGGCCTGTTGTTCATGGCGAGCGGCGATTACGAAAACGCGCGTGCGAGTTTCCGTTCGGCCGAGTACCAGGACACGATCTCCGGCCACGAAACCTACGCCGGCGACTTCGGCATGATGTCGCTGCTGTCGGGCTGGTCGTCGACCTGCGCCGGCGACGCGGGCATGGCCGCCGATTTCTACCAGCGTGCGGCCACGCAGAAGCCCGAGGGCCTCAAGGCGCCGGCAAAGGGGCTCACGACGCTGGTGCTGGTGGAGTCGGGCACCTCGCCGGTGAAGACCGCCACGGGTTCCTACGGTGAGGCGATGCAGCTGAAGGCCGGCGACAACCCGTTCGTGTCCGCACACGCCGGCACTCAGGAACTGCCGTTGCTCGGCGACCTCGGCTGGCAGGCGTCCACGCTCGGTGGCCGGCAGGTGGACGCGATCCTCGACGGCAAGGCGAGCTTCCGCAAAGGCACCGAAGCCGTGGCCGGTATCGGCATCCAGGGCGCGACAATGGCCGTCAGCCTCAACGACGGCGGCGGCGCGGCCGGCGCGCTGGCGGTGGTCGGCATCGCCGCGGTGCTGGTCAGTTCGGCGAGCAAGCCCAAGGCCGACATCCGCTACTGGGACAACCTTCCCGACCGCATCTACGGCACGTTCGTGAAGGGCGGTGCGAAGACGGCGTTGTCCATCGCCGAGCAGACCGCCGACGGCGAGCGTTATCCCATCGCCGCGCCGGTGATCGACCGCACCGCCGGCGCGTGCCGCCTGGTGCTGTACCGCGCCCGCGAACCGGGCGCGCTTCGCGTGCAGGCGGTGAGCAACCTGTCGGCGGGCGAACGCAAGTCGCTGCAGAAGCGCAACGAAACGCGCGACGTGGCATTCCGCAACGAAATGGAACGTCGCTTCGTGTCGAACGACGACGCCCTGGCTGGAGGTGAGTGACGTGGTGCGAATCCTGAAAACCTGCATGGCGCTTGCGCTGTCGAGCGCGCTGTATACGAACCTCGCCCACGCGCAGGACGCCGCGTCCGCCGATCCGGCGGTGTGGGGGCCTTACGCGACGCTGGTCGGGCGAACGTTCGCCGGGCAGGACGTGAGCGGCTGGCCGAACTACGCGTCGAAGTCGCGCAGCATCCAGTGGGAAGAACCCGGCAAGGTGATGGTCGAGACGGGCACCGACCCTCGCGGCAGCGAGATCCCGAAGATGCGCATCCTGCCGGGCAAGCGCCCGGGCGAACTGCTGTTCGACGTCGCGCGTGCGCCGAATGCGACGGCCCGCGTCGTCGATGCGAAGACGCTCGTGTTCGACCAGATGATGGGCTACGAGACCACCGTCAGCCTGTCCGACAATGGTTACGACATGAAGGTCACCAAGCGCGGCGAACTGCAGGCGTCGGCGACGTATCGCGACACGGCGTCGGAGGCCTACGCGGCGCACGCGGCGCAGCAGGTGGAAAAGGAAGCCGCCGACAAGGTCACCGCCCGCAACGCGCTGCGTGCGGCCGGCGTGCCGGCGACACCGGCCGCCGATGCACCGGCCGATCGCGTGTTCGCCTACCAGGAGCCGGTGCGCGGTCCGTGGGGCACGTTGCAGGTCACGCGCGGCAAGGCGTGGGAAGCCGGCGCGTGCTTCGCCGCCGTCTACATCAACGGGCGCTGGGCCGCCCGCCTGGAAGACGCGGAAACCGCGCGCTTCAAGGTTCCGGCCGGCAAGGTGGAAGTGGCCGTGGCGGCCGACCCGCAGGGGCGGGGCACGTGCCGGTTCGGCCAGTCGACGCAGGAAGTGCACGAGACGGTGCTCGCCAAGGGTGAAACCGTGCACGTGTATTTCGCCTACAACGGCGGCGCGAAGTTCAGCGAAGCGGTGCAGGCGCCCGTCGCGCCCTGAGGCGCTGCGGGTTCACGCCTCGGGGCGAGCGTCGCGTGCGGCGTTGGCGTCGCACGCGGCGGCTTCATCCGGCGTGCCGCGTGCCGCCGCGCACAGCGCGTCGTCGAGCACGTCGCGCGCCTCCATCGTGAAGTGGCTGTCCTTGCCCAGTTGTCGCAGGTAGGCCGCATGCGCGAATTGCAGCAGCGGTATCGCGTCCGCGGGCTTCGAGCGGGCCAGGTGCAACTTCGCCAGGCCCATCTGCACTTCCAGCGTGTGCGGATTGTCCGCACCCAGCGCCGCCACCGAGCCACGATGCGCCGCACCGAGCGTCCGCGCCGCCTCGTCCAGCCGCCCGAGGGCGAGCAGATTCATGCCGTGCAGATAGTCCACGCGCAGCCGGGTAGGGCTGCCGTGGTCGTTCGATTCGGCGAAGCTCGCGTCCACCATCGCGAACTGCTCCTCGGCCTGCCGGATTCGCCCGGCACGGCTGTGCAGCACCGCGAGGTTGGTGCGGGCCTGGATCAGCGCGGTGTGGTCGCTCGCATCGAACGCCAGCTGCGACTCGACCACGCCCTCGCATGCCGGCAACCCCGCGTCGTACTGCGCGCGCCGGATGTACCAGTAACAACCGGCGCGTCGCGACATCAGCGTGGTTTCGACATCGTCCAGTTCGAGCTTGCGCCTGAGCGCATCGGTGTCGTCGATCAGCGCCCTGGCCTCGGTGAAGCGCGAGTCGTCGGTGAGATCGGTCGCCAGGCGGTAGCGCGCCTGCTGGGTGCGCGCATCCCGGGGCCCGAGATGGCGTTCGAACAACTCGAGCGCGCGACGCTCCTGCTCGATCGCCTGCGGGATCTGCATCGCTTCGCCGTACACCTCGCCGATGGTCATGCGCACCGTCGCTTCGACGATGGGTTGGTCACGCAGCCGCTCGTCGATGTGCACGACGGCGCGGTCGAGCGCCTCGCGGATCGTCGGCTCGCTTTTGCCATTGGCCGCATAGGGCGACGCGGCACCGAGCACGTCCTGGTTGAAGAAACGGTTCACCGCATCGGCGACGGCTGCGTTCTCGCGCGCGACGCGTCCGGCTTCGAGCGCCTTCATGTAGAAGATCGATCCGGCGCCCAGGCCCACGACCAGCGCGGCCGCGGTCGCAACCAGCCACGGACGTCGTGCGCGCTGGCGATCCATCGCGCGTTGCAGGCGCGCGTGCTGCAGGCGCGCGTCGCGCTCGGCGACGAACTGCAGGCGACGCTCTTCGAGATGACGCAGGCTGCGCGCCAAGCCACGTGCGGGCAGCAATCGCCGCAACGGATTGGCGGCCGCGGCGAGGGCGATGTCCTCGCACAGCAGTTCGTCGTCGATGTCGGCTTCCCAACCGGGCGCGAGCGACCGGCGCATGTCGCCGACGATCAGCTGGTACACCAGGACGCCGAGCGCGAACACGTCGCTGCGCTGGGTCGGCATCTCGCCGGCGATCACTTCCGGCGCGAGATAGAGCAGGCTTCCGGCGCGCTCGGACATCTGGTCCGCGGCGATGCTCATCGTGATGCCCAGTTCGATGAGGCGCGGCGCATGCATGGCCTCGCCGACGCCGAGGTCGGCGAGCACGATCCGCCACTGGCCGGCGCCATCGCGAACGGGATAGAGGTTTTCGGGCTTCAGGTCCTTATGGATCACGCCGATCTCGTGCAGCCCCGCCACGGCATCGCAGAGCTGCGCGCACAGCGCGACACGTTGCGCGCGCGACAGCGACGGCAGGCCGTCGGGCCGCGTGGCCCATTCGCCCAGATGGCCGTTGGCGAAGTAGGGCAGTTCGAGGAAAAACGGCGGCTGGCTGAGGTTCCATCCGAGCACGCGCGCCACGTCGGCAAGGTCCGCGTGCACCGCGCCGATGTAGCGCGCCAGCGCGATCTCGCGCTTGAGTCCTCGCAGGCCGCCTTCGTTCGTGGCGATCTTGACGACGCGTTCCTCGCCCTCGTCCGAGCGAGCGAGGAACGTCGCGCCGGCGCCGCCTTCGCCCAGTCGGCGTACCAGTCGCCAGCCGGGACGCTCCGGCATTGCGTCCCCTTCCTGCAATTCCGGGCCGGCATGCGATCGAACGACGGTGCGATCGTCCGCCACGGGCTGGAAACTCACCGGCGAGGCGAGCCGGTAACCGTAACCGTGCACGGCGCGAATGGCCGGGCCCTGCGGCCCGAGCGCCTGGCGCAGGCGGCCGATGGCCTTGGCGAGCGAGTTCTCGGACACGACCCGTCCGGGCCAGCCGGCTTCGAGCAGTTCCTCCTTCGTCACCACTTCGCCGGCGTGGCGAAGCAGCGCGAGCAGCACGTCGTAGCCGCTGCGGTCGAGTTCGACCTCGGCGCCGGCGAGCTTCAACGCAGCCAGCTGTTCGTCCAACACGGCGTCGCCGAACCGCCACACGCCCGGCAACGACCCCGCAGGCGGTGTCGCCGAAGATTCCTGATGTCCCACGTGTTTCCCCCTGATGCGCGGGAAGGATCGCGCAGCGGGTGTGGGCAGCACAAGCAAGATGCGACGCTATCGGCTGAACACGGCAGGGCACGGATCCCGTGCGCGGGCGTGGGCCGGAGAGTCACGACAAGCCGGTCAATCCGTACGTTGGTACCGGCCATGACTTCATTACATAATATGCATTATGCGAAATGTGATCCGTAGGGCTTTGCGCCGTCTGGCGCGAACCGTCGGCTCTTTCCGACCCGCTATCGCGGCCTGATCCGATAGCCGCACACGCCAAGGGGCGCCGGCTTATCCATCTGTATGCCGCCGTCGGACAACCTCGCGCGGCATTGCAACAGTTCGAGCGATGCCGACAACTCCTTCGCGAGGAACTCGGCGTCGAGCCGGAAGTCGCAACACGCCGGGTGGCCGATCAAGTGCGCGTACGCGACGCAGCCACGATGCCAAGCCCTGCCCACGAGCCGGCCGCGCCCGTGGTGCGGTTCACGCGCAGCGGCGACGTGCACCTCGCGTACCAGGTGCTGGGCGCCGGCCCGCTCGATGTGCTTCTTATCAGCGGCTTCATCTCGAACCTGGAGCAGGCGTGGGAACCGGGTGGGCCCGCGGCCTTCTTCCGCGAACTGGCGCGCGACTTCCGGCTCATCCTCTACGACCGCCGCGGCGTCGGTCTTTCCGACCGCACCGTCGATCCGCCCGACACATCGGTGAGCAGCACCGACGCGCTGGTGGTACTCGACGCGGCAGGCAGCCGGCACGCGCTCGTGTTCGCGGTGTCGGAAGGCGGGCCGATCGCGATCCGGCTCGCGGTCGAGCATCCGGAGCGCGTTGCGGGGCTCGCGCTCTGGGCAACGCTCGCGCGAGGTACGGCAACGCAGGACTACCCTTGGGCACTCACCGCCGAGCGCTATGAACGTTGGCTCGATGCGCTCGTCGCGCAATGGGGGCGGCCGGCGGCGATCGACACCTTCGCGCCCGAACAGGCGGGCGACGCGCTCGTGCAGCGCTGGTGGGCGCGCATGCTGCGCTTGGGATCCAGCCCGCGTTGCATGCAGGCCGCCCTGCGCACGCTGGCGTTGAGCGATGTCCGCGCATTGCTGCCGCAGGTCCGCGTGCCAACCCTCGTCATGCATCGAACCGGCGACCGCGCCGTGCGCATCGATGCCGGTCGCCATGTCGCGGCGGCCATTCCCGGTGCCCGGTGGCTCGAACTGCCCGGGACCGCGCATTGGTGGTGGCTGGGGGAAACGGCGCCGACCCTGGACGCGATCAAGGGCTTCGCGCAGCACCTGCTGGCCCATGAGGATGGTGGCGGGACCTCCGTCCCTCTGTAACGATCCGACGGCGTGCCATCCGGCGAGTCGGCGCGGTCGAGCTCCCGCTGCGCTGCATCCGACCGCCCTCCTCTTCCTAGCGACCGCCGGCAGTGATGCCCATCGCGCAACAACGCGCGTCCCGCCGTAGGCCTACCGGTGTGCCCCCTCGCGCCCTAGCGTATCTCGATGCCGGCGACGGCGACTGGATGGAGCGCTCCTTGCACGTTCAACTTCGACCGCGACTGCCGATGGCAGCTTCGCCCGCCGCGCCTGCGCGTGACGCGATGACGGCAACCAGCGATCCGGTCGGGCTTCGCCGCCCTCGTCCGTCGCAGCTGCGTGGCGGAAAAACACGATGAACGTCGTCGTCTTCGGCGCAACAGGATCGACCGGACGACTTGCCGTCGAGGCCGCGCTCTCCGCGGGCCACGTCGTCACGGCCTTCGCCCGCGATCCCGTACGGATGAGGGCGTCCCATCCGTTTCTCAGGGTCGTCAAAGGGGATGTGATGGATCCGGCGTCCGTGGCGCCGGCCGTCCGGAGCGCGGACGCCATCATCTGCGCGCTCGGGGCGATTCCTCGTGCGAAGGACGATCGATGGCGACGCCAGCCCGGCGTCCCGGTCTGTTCGGTGGGCACGGCGAACATCCTTGCCGCCATGCCGCAGGATCGCGGCCGGCTCATCGTCCAGAGTTCGGTGAGCGTCGGCGACAGCTACGCCACGGGACGATTCGGCGCGGGCTTCCTGGTCAAACTGGCGCTCAAGGAGGTCATGGCGGACAAGGAGAAGCAGGAGGCGCTCGTCCGCGCCAGCGGTTGCGACTGGACGATCGTCCGACCGGCGACCCTGACGTTCAAGCCCGCGCGCGGGGACCTCAAAGTCGGCACCGACCTGCGGTGGAGCATCCTGTCGACCGCAACACGCGCTGATGTCGCCAACTACATGGTCGGGATTCTCGATTCCCCGACAACGCATGGCCTGGCACTCACGCTGCGAAACTAGCCAGCGCGATATGAGGACGCAGGGCGCATCGACCCATGCGCCCATTCGATCCTCGTATGGCGCAACCCTGTTGCACCACACTCGCTCCCGTCGCTCAGGGAGCTGCGCCGATCTGCGCCAGGTACGACTGGTTGTCCCAGACGAGCCACTCCTCCTGCATCACCCCGTTCTCCCAGCGACCGATGGTCGCCATGGCCAGCGTGAAGCGCTTGCCGGTCGCTGGCAGGGACGAGCCATCCGCAAGCGGCATCGCCCGGCTGAAGGTGCCTTCCATGATGCCGCTGACGGCGGTCATGCTCCGGTCGGCGATCTTGTGCGGATGGACCTTGATCCGCGTGTCCGGCGCATGGACGAAGAGCTTCTGCAGATCGTCGATGTGGGCGTCGATACCCACGGTCGTGCGGCCGTCGGGCCAGTGCACGATCACGTCCTGCGCATGACTGTGGGAGAGCTGGCTCCATTTCTGGCTGCTGAAGACGTTGAAGTCCAGATCATCGAACGTTCGGAGGTTGCGTTCTTCGGTTTGCGCCGCGTCGAGCGCTACCAGCGGCGCCTCGACCTGCGACACCGACGGCCGTTGGTCGCGGGAAGCAAGGCGTCCGGTTCGGCGGGCGCGCATCCCACCGACAAAAGGATTGCAATTGCGATCGGCGTCATCGTCACGTTCGTTCTCATCACGGAGTCGTTCCAGTAGTACGGTGTTGTTTGCGCTGGATGGCCCGGCGCTTGGCCACAAGCGCATCGACGCTCGCGGCACCGGCGCCATCGGCTGCGAGGATGCAGAACCCGCCGGCGATGGCGACGTTCTTCCAGAAGTGGGTTGCCTGCGTCGGATCAGCGAAGTCGGCATGGAAGAGTGCCGCCGACGAAAGCGAGAACAAGGCCAGCGCGACTGCCGCCCATCGCGTGAGCGAACCGGCGAGGATCGCCAGCCCACCCACCAGTTCGAGCGATACGACCAGCGGAAGCAGCGCTCCGGGAACGCCCATGGACTCCATGTACTGCTGTGTCGCGGCGTAGCCCGCGAGCTTGCCCCACCCCGAAACCAGAAAGATGAGGGCAAGACCAAGGCGGCCGAAAAAGGACAGGTACGAACTCATGCACTTCTCTCTTGTTGGACGGTTCGAATGCCGCGCCGGGCATGGCGGCGGGCGTTTCCAGTGGCCTCCTGCATGCGCAACGTGAGGCGCCGAACGCGTTCGCGCGTCGGCGCGAAGGCCTGGCAGAGCGTCCAGCATAGGCAACGGGTCGGTGCCCAGGTAGCGTCCCGCCGCGCAACAACCTGGTGACCAGAGCGCACCCGCGGCTTTCCGGCCATCGTGATGTCGAAGAACAGCTCGGTATTTGAGCGGCGCTGGCGATGGTCCCGCAGCACCTGGGCGCATGGTCAATGCGACGGATCGATGCTCGAGTGCGGCGCAAACTCTGTTGCGCCCTATCCGCCATGACAGATCAGATGGCGCGAAGACTGTCGCTCAGCCAAACCCGAAGATGGATTCACGCGTCAAGTAATGGACCGTCGAACCCGGCTCCGGCAACGGCCAAAGGCGGACGTTAGCCGAATCAATCGGACAATCAGAACTCACTGCCCATCGTGAAGGAACCGGGGCCGGTGAACATCAGTTCTCGGCGATAACAGCTGGCGGTCGACACGGAAGTCCCAGCTTTGGATACATACGCAGTCGTGCAACGGCATCAATTTGCGAGATTGAGCTGACGTCCCGCACGCTATCCCGCCCAGCCCCGGGGCATGTGCTGCCATTCGCTAGCGACAAGTGCCTTCGCGATGTCAATCAACATGGTGTTGCCCAGCGAGCAGCTTCTGGCGTCGGTCGCTGAGACCTAGGATCGACGTGAGGAGCGGACGTTCCTGTCTCCCGATCAGAGGACACTACCAATGCGCATTTCGCATGCACTCGCTCTCGCCGTTGTGATGTGGTCTGGCAGCCTCATGGCGCAAGAGCCCAATGGTCATACAAGCAAAACGCTGCAGGACGCGCCGGGGCCGATTGCCACGCCGGTGATGAGCAAGGCGCTGCCGGACTACCCGGGGAAAGAGGCGCAGGTCCTACTCATTGAGTACCCGGCGGGCGCTGTGGCGAAACTTCATCACCATGACGCCCACGTGTTCGTTTACGTGCTTGAAGGCTCGCTTGTGATGGGGGTCAAGGGCAGCCCGGAAGTGAACTTGGCACCGGGCCAGAGCTGGTACGAAGGCCCTGACGACGTTCACACGGTAGGACGAAACGCCAGCCAGACGGTGCCGGCGAAGTTCGTGGCTTTCTTCCTGAAGGACGCCGGTAAGGCCGCCGTGATTCCTGGCGAATGACGGAGGCAACCCTCCGGTGAGGTCCAAGGTGCAAGCTTGAGCACAGCGCCCCCCACCACGCACTCCGTCTGGACTGTGGATGCACCAGACATGGCAGGCATCCAGCGCCGTGCACCGGGAACGAAACGCCTCGACCTCGCAGCACTCTCGTGCGGAAAGTTCTCATCGCGGTTTCGCGGAACAGGCGAGGAGTTGGCCGATCGTCCCACCATCTGGAGCCGCGGGGGCAGCGGTACCAATGCGGCAACCGGACCTTGCCCCGTTACGCCAAGTTCTCCATCGTCACACGCACGAAAGGCTGCACACCGCCAAGGACATCGTAAGCCACCAAAGCTTCATTGCTCCCTGTCCATGGGTTGCGGCGCGAGTATCCGCCTCTGGTAGAAAGCGGTCATTTGGATCTACCTGCCCTCCCCTGAACTTTCCCGCCGCCATGCACCATGTGAAGTAGTAGACGCGCCTGGAGCAGGCGGCGCCGCACCAACTTGCCACACCAACCACTCACCCTTCTCCTGCATCGCGTCCCGTGCGCTACACAAACCCACCATGCACCCTCAACGCTCAACCAGGTTCCCGGATGCGCCGCGTCATGAAATCCACGAATGCGCGGATGCGTGCGGGTTGCTGGCGGCGGCTGAGGTAGCAGATGTAGTGGCTCCTGTTGTCGGGCGCCAACTGATCCAGGCACACCACCAGCTTCCCGGCCGCCACGGCGTTGCGGCCGACGCAGGCCGGTAGCTGGGCGAGGCCCATGCCGTCGAGGGCCGCCTGCAAGACCAGTGAGGTGTCGTTGAACACCAGTCGCGCGTTGGGCGTGACCGCATGCATTCGTTCACGACCCTTGAAGTGCCATTCCTGCAAACGCCCGTTCGGCAGGCGCAGATTGATGCAGGCGTGCCGTGCCAATTCGTCAACGGACGCAGGCAAGCCGTGGCGACTCGCATAATCGCCCGACGCATGGACGCGGAGCTGCATTGGTGCCAAGAGCCTAGCGTGGATCCGTGCATCTTCCAGGTCGCCATCGCGAAACGCGACATCGATCCGATCGGCAGCCAAATCCACTGCGCCTTCGCCCAGCAGCAATTCCAGCGAGAGTTCGGGAAACAGGGCTTGGAACTCGACCAGCAGCGGCGCGACGACTTGGCGGCCGAAACTTTGCGGTGCTGCGATGCGCATCTGCCCGCGTGGCGGACCTTCGCGCAGGTCCTGCATTTCCTCGATGGCGAGCACGATCCTTTCCACGCCAGGCCAGCAGGCGTCGTAGAACGTCTGGCCTTCAGCCGTAAGCGACACGCTTCGCGTCGTGCGCCGAAGCAGGCGCGCGCCGACGTGATCTTCAAGCTTGCGCACGCTTCGACTCACCGCCGAGCGCCCTACTCCCAGGCGGTCCGCCGCGCGAGCGAAGCTGCCTTCCCGGACGACGGAAATGAAGGACACGACGTGGGTGAAACTCATCGGAGACCGTACGGGAGCCGGGTTAGACGGCGACGTGGTGGGGTGGCAGATGGTCGACATGGGGGGTGCAGTTCGTGAAAACCGCCGCGTGCGAAACCCGGGCGTAATCGCAACGGTGCTGCTTGTTTCGATGGAGCGCGGACTATTGGTACTGGTCGGTACCCTTGAGCCGCAAGGTACCGATTGGTACCTTTAATTGTCAACCCGAAGGAATGCAGCCGTGCCCTCCTCCCACGATCCGTCCTCCCGCCGAAGCCGCCGCAGCCCGGTCGATCTACGCCAACAGATACTTGAAGCCGCCGGCGAGTTGTTCCTGCGCGACGGCTATGCGAACACCAGCCTCGACGCGGTCATCGAGCGCGTCGGCGGCTCCAAGCGGGCGATCTACAGCCATTTCGGCGGCAAGGACGACCTGCTCGCGGCGATGCTCACGGACATCTCAGAAGAAGTGCTGCGAGCACTTCCGGATGCGGACGCGGCCGCTGGCGATGACGTACGCGCCTCGCTGACCCAGTTCGCGGGTGCGGTCATGCGCGCCCTGATGGATCCGCGGACGGTCGCGTTGTATCGCCTGGTCATCGCCGAGGGCGTGCGCCGGCCGGTACTGGCCGACATCTTCCTGCGCAGCGGGCCGCGTCGCGCGTTGGAGGGCCTGGCGCAGCTGCTTTCGCGTCATGCCAAGGCGGGTTCGTTAACGATCGCCAATCCCGTCGCGACGGCCGAGCACTTCATCGGCATGTTGCGCGACGATACCTACCTCGAGGTGCTGCTGGGCGTTCGTCCCCCGTTGACCGAGCGCGCGTGGAAGGCGCGGGTCACGCGCGCGGTGGACATCTTCCTGCAAGGCACCGCGACACGGCCGGGCTGAAGCCGACGATCCGCCCCGGCGCGCTTATAGCGCGTCCGTGACGGGCACCCTGCGCGCCTGCTGTGCCGCGATGGCGTGGTTGACGTCGCGATGCCCTGCTTCGTCCTGCCGCACCGCGATGACGACGTCGCGCAGGCACGCGTCCGCGGGAAGTTTCCAGTATTCGATAGCGATGGCCGGGGCCGGCACGTTCTCGATGCGGCCTGCGTCGATCTCCTCCCGGTAACGCGTGTAGCTCACCACCGCTTCTTCCTCGAAGTAACCGACCAGCCGGTGCGCCGTGCGTGAGGACAGCAGGTACAGCAGCAGGTAGAACGTGAAGAACAGGGCCTGCGCGATGAGCACCATCATGCGTTCGAACAGGCTGGGCCGCGCGATTTCCATGAACGTCATCAGATGCATGCGTTCGTTATCGGCCTCGTCGAGCAGCGTCCGTATCCAGCCGTGGTCGTTGCGCATCCAGCGCAGGCATCGCAGGTGCAGCAATGCGCCACCTACCATGCCAGGCACGGCAGCCACGGTTTCCAGCACGATCGCGCGGTTGCCGTAGCGTTTGGCGAACAACGTGTCGGCGAAGAACCGGAGCGCACGGGTGATGCCGTACGCGATGCGGTCCGACAGGTTACGGACGGGATGGTGCAGTTCGACCGGATACCGGACTTCAACGTTCATTCTGGTCTTTTGGTTAGGGAATCAGGTGTGCGGTCCGCGAGGTACCAGCGCAGGAACAAGTCGACGGTGAAGATGCACAGCAGCATCGACAGCACCGCGATGGCGACGGAGCTGAAGCGGTAGAGCGACACGCCATACAGGTCGCCGGTCGGCGACAGTTGCCCGATGAGCACCGCCAGCGCCGTCGCGCCGCTCAGGCCGACGGCAGGCCCCGCGTTCTCGCGGACGTGCATCACGGCGAACATCAGCATGCCGATGCCGTACAGCGCGACGATGAAGACGACCTGCGAGACGTGCGTGTAAAGCACCAGCTGCAGCGCGAGCGCGAACGCGGTGCCGAGCAAGGTCCCTGCCACGCGCGTCCACGCGGCGCTGCGACCGCCCGCCAACGTCATCGGGAACAGGATCAGCACGGTCGCAGCCTGCGCCGACAGCGAGTCGCTCAGGTCCAGCAGCTGGAACGCGATGAACGAGGCGCTCGCACATACCGCGCCGAGCAGCATCTGGTGTCGAACCACGGCCAGCGGTTTCTGCCCGGACGGGCGCGGGATGTTGCGCCGCTCCGGCAGGAGTGCATGCACGAGCGCGGCAATGAATACCGCGAGCAGCGTCGCGAGGAACTGCGACGTGAACAGGTCGCTCTTCGGTACGTGCGGGTAGCTGGCCAGGTGCACGAGCACCGAGGTGGCCACCATCGACAGCGCGCCGAACAGGAAGAGCGGCCCGTTGGCCATGAGGCGGAAGCACAGCAGCGAGAACGCGAAGAACGCCGTTATCGCCAGCAGGGGCGACGCGTTGCCCAGCAATCCAAGCAGGTTGACCATCGCGATGCTGACCACGCTGCTGGCGATGAACTGCAGCGCGATGGGCAGCTTGAAGATCGGTACCAGCCCAAGTAGCAGCACGGGATACAGGCCGAAGAACACGCCAAACGGCCAGTCGGCGGCTTTCACCACCGCCAGCCCGATCGTGCTGCCGATCGCGATGCGGCACGCCTGGCGCCACGCGTCCTCGCCCAGCGCGGGGCGCGCAGGTGCGGACGCCGGCAGCGCCTCAGTAGACATAGTGGAGCAGTGTGATCAGTCGGATCTGCAGGTTGCCCAGCCAGTGGCGCAGACCCTCCGGACGCGGATGCAGCTGCACCGTCGCGCGCGCGCCGGTCATCAACGGACGCGGCGGCGCCTCCAGCAGGCGCAGGTTCACGCGCACGCGTTCGGCATCGCGAACCCAGCGATCGTTCTGTGCTGGTGCCGCCAGACGTCCATCAGGATCGATCTGACCTTGCGCGACGCCGGCATCGAGCGAGGTCACTTCGGCCTCGAACAACCGCCCCGGCAACGCGTCGAAGGCGACTTCCGCGCGCGTGCCGTGCGCGACGTTCATCAGTGCCTTCTCGCGGAAGTCCGCCTGCAGGTTCGGCATTCGGCTGATGAGCACCAGCTTCGGCGCGCCCGCCTGCGCATACGCGCCGACCTGCAGTCGCATGTTGCTCACGGTGCCAGGCGCGAGCGCGACGACGTCCGTGCGACGCAGGTTGAGCTGCGCGTTGTCGAGCGCGTTGCGTGCGCGGCGCAGGCGCAGGCTCATGTCGCCGTCCTTGCCGCGCTGCACGCGAACCGCGTTCAGCGTGGCGCGCGCGGACTGGAGCGCGGCCTGAGAGACATCGCGACGCGCCTGCGCCTGGTCTAACGCCGAACGCGAGACGTAGCGCTCTCCTACCAGTTCGCGGAAACGCTTCAGTTCGCGCTCGGCATCGTCCACCTGTGCCTGCATGCGGCGGACCTCGGCCGTCGCCGCGACGATGTTCGCGTCGAGCTGCGAGTTGTCCTGCATCGCCTGCTCCACCAGCAGCTCGGCGTCGTGGACGGCGGTGCGGTACGTGTCCGGCTCGATGCGGAACAACGATTGCCCGGCCACGACCTGTTCGTTGTTGCGCACCATGACGTCGACGACGCGGCCGCTGACATCCGGCGCGACCTGCGTGACGTGGTAGGTCAGCCGCGCTTCAGGCGACAACGGCATATGCACGTCGGCGATGAGGAAGTAGACGAACGCGAGGCCGGTCAGGCCCAGCGAACCCACCATCCAGGCGCGGAAGCGTGCGTCGGGACTCATGCGAACTCTCCTCGGATTCCCGCAGGAATCCCACGGTTCGACCATCGATGCGGCCAGTCTGGGCGCGCGTGGGGCGCGGGCGGAAGGCATGCGACGGCGCACAGCATGTTGCTCCGTAGGCACCAATTGCGAGGGCCTGCGACACGCCGCCGACTGGTTCCCAGCGGTAAACGACCTGCGTCCCGCCGCGTGGCTACACGGATGGTGGCGCGATTCCTAGAATCCCGCCGCTTCAGGCACCACGAAGCACTGTCATGTTCGCCGATGCACCCTCCCCACCCGACGGATCGCGCGAACTGCTTCGCGCCGAACTGGTCCGAAAGGTCGCCGACGTCCTCCACTCCCGGCACGCCGACTCGCTCGACGCGGTTATCCGCATCGCGGCGATACCGCGACGCGACGTGGCCGACGCATTCGACAGCGACGGCTCGCTCTTCGTCGCGGTCGTGACGACGATCGCCGACCACATGCTCGCACCGTTGTCGGAGCGGCCGACTAGCGCCAGCTTTCACGCGCAACTGGCAGCCTTCGCACGCCAGGCGACGGACGGCTTCTCCGGATCGCAGCTGCGCAACCTCTACCGCATCGCCGTGACGAACGAGTTCGGAGGTCATGCCGTCCGCGCGGAGTTCTACCGGCACGGGCCGGCGCGCGTGCGCGACGAACTGGCACGCTTCATGTCGTTCGCACGCTCGCAGGGTTTCGGCCCCGACATGGATTGCCGCCGTGCGGCGATCCACTTCCTGTCGCTGCTGCGCGCGTACTGGGACATGGCCGATGTCTCGGCCGCGAGCGATCCGTCGCACCTCGACGACGATCTCGACTGGATGGTCGAGGTGTTCCTTTCCGGTATCGATACAAGGGGCCACGATGCTTACCTCAACCGCCGCACGCTGGGCTGATCGCGGCACGCGGGCCCTGCGCTCCGCGATGAACCCGATCGCGTTCGACTCGCCGGACAAGACGGCCATGGCGATCGACGCCAACGGCTCGCCCGTCACGGTGGAAGCGGCCACCTGGCTGGTCTGCTTCGTGCCCGGCCTGCGTCGCCAGTGGTGGCACATGTTCGCCGACCGGCGTCACAAGCATGTGTTCGCGCTTCGCCCGCTCGACGACGGCAGCTGGCTGCTCATGGAGCCGTGGTGGACGCGGATGATGGTCAACGTCCTGACCCTCGATCAGGCCATCCGCTTCCTCCGCTGGGGCGCGATGGGCGACGTCCTCAAGGTGCGCGAACGCATCCCCGGGTGCGGCAGCCAGATGCGCGGGTGGGCCAACTGCAGCGTGCTGGTGTCCTACATGCTAGGTCGTTCGTATTGGACATGGACGCCCAACGGGCTCTTCCGCCGGTTGAAGGACGAGCCGGACGTCGAATCCGTAAGCGTGGCGCAATTCGTGCGACGCCATGTCCTGGCCGAATCGCAGCGGCATTCGCGCGCGGCGCTGGCGTCGGTGTCGAAGCAGCGGGGCGAGCTGCTGCGGGACGTCCTGCTGGAACTGGGCACGAGCGTCGTCACGACGATGACGTCGCGATCCGGCATCGGCCTGTATCGCGCGGCCGTGTCCGAAGTCGTGCGCGACAGGGAAGTGGCCGATGCGTATCGTTCGGGCGCGCCGGACCAGGCGATCGAACGCGTGCGCAAGGTCCTGGTCGCGGCGAAGTTTCGCGGCGAGATCGAGGTGGACGATTGCACGCAGGCCGCGCGGCGGTTTGTCGCGATGTTGAAGGGCCACCTGCACCTGGAAGTCGCGCTCGGCCTTCGCGAATCGCCCACGAACGGCGAGGTACGCGACCACGTCGCCTGCGTCGTCGACGTCTTCCTTTACGGTGCGCACCGGACCAGATCGGCGCCGCCCTTGGGCGTGCAGACACAATCGGCCACGCAAACCGATCTGACGGCGCAGAGCCTGATCCGCGAGATCGGCGAATCCTTACGCGAGATCGTACGCGGCGACGACTGGGACGCGGTGGCCGGCTGGGCCGAAGCGCTCTGGGGCGACTACGTCGGCTGTACCGGCCTCAGCTGGGAGCAGGCCTCCGGGCGCATTCGCCGCGCGTGGGAGACGAGCCGCCCCGCGCCGCGCGCCGCGCCCGGTGAGAACCTGGCCGAACCGCTCCGCTTTGGATCATGCGGGGAAACACGCTGTTGACGGCCCGGCCGCTACTGCCGCCATTCACGCGCGCCTAGCATCGCCCAACAGGCCGCGTCCTACCGCCACCGCCGCTGAGATGCACGAGGAAGGCCCATGAACCGCCACGACGACACCGCCCTCGCTTCCGCGCTGCCCGAGGCGAACGGAGACTTCTACGATTTCGCCGGCGCACTGTCGGACGAGGAAAACGCCATACGCCTCAAGGTCCGCGCGTTCATGGAAGGCGAGGTGAAGCCGATCATCTCCGACTACTGGGAGCGCGACGAGTTTCCGTTCGAACTGCTGCCCGGGTTCCGGGCGCTGGGCATCAGCGGCATTCCGTTCCAAGGCTACGGATGTACAGGCGGAAGCAGCACCCTGCTCGGCTTCGTGACGATGGAGATCGCTCGCGTCGATTCGTCCATCGCGACCTTCTTCGGCGTGCACGGCGGGCTGGCGATGGGCTCGATCTACCTGTGCGGCTCGGAGGAACAGAAGCAGAAGTGGCTGCCACCGATGGCGCGGATGGAGACGATCGGCTCCTTCGGCCTGACCGAGCCGGAGGTCGGCTCCGGAGCCGCAGGCGGATTGACCACGACCGCGCGACGCGAGGGCGACACGTGGATCATCAACGGCCAGAAGAAGTGGATCGGCAACGCCACCTGGGGCGACGTGACGATCGTCTGGGCGCGCGATGTCGACGACAACCAGGTGAAGGGGTTCATCGTCGAGAACCGCTCACCGGGGTTCCACGTCGAGAAGATCCTGCACAAGATGGCGCTGCGCGTCGTGCAGAACGGGCTGATCACGCTGACCGACTGCCGTGTGCCCGAGGCCAATCGCCTGCAGGGCGCCAACTCGTTCCGGGACACCGCGCGCGTGCTGGCCGCGACGCGTGCCGGCGTGGCATGGGAATCGGTCGGCTGTGCGCGCGGCGCCTACGAGTACGCGCTTCGTTACGCGCAACGACGAATCCAGTTCGGCAAGCCCATCGCGAGCTTCCAGCTGGTGCAGGACCTGCTGTTCCGGATGCTCTGCAACATCACCTCGACGCAGGCCGTGTGCGTGCGCCTTTCGCAGATGCAGGACCAGGGCCTGATGCGCGACGAACACGCCGCGCTCGCCAAGGGCCTCTGCACCGTGCGCATGCGCGAGACCGTGGGCTGGGCCCGCGAACTGCTCGGCGGCAACGGCATCCTGCTCGACCAGCAGGTCGGCCGCTTTGTCGCAGATGCCGAGGCGCTCTATTCCTACGAGGGCACCCGCGAGATGAATGCGTTGATCGTCGGCCGCGCGATTACGGGCTTCAGCGCGTTCGTCTAGCCAACGGCCGCCGTTGCGGCCATCGAGGTGGTGATGCGGCGTGTCGTCCGATGGCGCGGTTTCCGCTGGCTCGTCGTCGGCCTGCTGTTGCTTCCTGTCGCGTTCGGCGGCTTGGTGCTTCTGACCGACCGCCCTGCTCCGTCACCGTCCGGCATTCCCGAGTACGCCATGCCCCTGCAACCTGCGCAGACGGAGATCGATCGCGAGCTGGCGCCGCTGCTCGCCGCGCATCCTGGCCAGACGGGGACCGTGTTCCTGAACCATGGCATCGACGCGTTCGCCGCACGCGCGATCTGCACGCGCCGGGCCGGACGCAGCCTCGATCTTCAATACTTCATCTGGCACAACGATCTCACCGGACGCCTGCTCGCGCGCGAAATCCTCGACGCCGCCGAACGCGGCGTCCGGGTGCGCATCCTGCTCGACGACATGAACGCGTACGGCCTGGACCCGCACCTGCTGGCGATGGACGCGCATCCTGGCATCGAGCTGCGCGTCTACAACCCGTTCCGGAACCGCGAAGGCGTGGCGCGCGCATTCGAGTTCCTGCGCCGCCTGTTCCGCATCAACCATCGCATGCACAACAAGGCCTGGATCGCCGATGGCCGCATCGCGATCGTCGGCGGCCGCAATCTCGGCGACCGCTACTTCGAGGCGAACGAGCAAACCAACTTCCGCGACCTCGACCTGCTGCTGCTCGGCCCGGCGGCGGCGCAGGCCAGCAGCGTGTTCGACACGTATTGGAACAGCGACGCCGCCGTGCCCATCACCTCGCTTGGCGAGCACGCGCCGGAGGCGCTGCACGACGTGCTGGCACGCGTGCGCGAGGACGCGGATCGTCCTTCCGCGCGGCAGTACCTAGACCGCGTCGCTGCGTCGCAGTTGATCCGCGACTACTACCAGCACGCGATCGCGCCGCACTGGACGTCGGGGATCGAGGTCGTCGCCGACCCGCCGCTCAAGTGGAATGGCGGCAGTCGCAAGGACTGGCTCGTCGGCCGCCTGGTTCCGGTGATCTCGGCCACGCGAATCCGGGCGCTGGTGATTTCGCCGTACTTCATTCCCGGCGAGGACGGCACCGGCCTGCTGGCCGGGCTGACGCGCCGCGGCGTGCACGTCGGCGTGATCACCAACTCGCTCGCGGCCACCGATGTCGCCGCCGTCCACAGCGGCTACGCGAAGTATCGCGTGCGACTGCTCGAACATGGCGTGCGCCTGCACGAGCTTCGCCCTTACGTCGCGACGACCGCGCCGCCCGGCGCGCGTCGGGAAGGCGCGAGCCTGCACACCAAGGCGTTCGTGCTCGACGACGCGCGCGGCTTCATCGGCTCGTTCAACGTCGATCCACGTTCGAAGGATCTCAACACCGAAATGGGCGTGCTGTTCGACGATCCCGTGCTCGCCGGGCAACTGCGCGCCGAATACCTGCGCCTGACGTCGCCGTCGGTGAGCTGGTCGGTGTACCTGGACGACAACGGCGCGCTGCGCTGGCTCGACGCTGCCCAAACGCCGCCCGTCGTCATGACGCACGAACCCGAAACGGGTCCGTGGCCGCGCGCCGTCGTGCGGATGGTCGGCTGGCTGCCGGTCGAGCCGCATCTGTGAGGCCACATCCACGGAGTTACCGGGCATGACGAACTCGCCACCATCGCCCGACGACAACGGCGACCTCGACGCCGCGCGTGCGTGGGCACGGCGCGCGCCGTCGGCCGACGATCCGCTGCGGGCGTGGGTCCGCTGCGCCATCGATGCGTACCGGGCCATCGAGACGTCGGGCGACGATGCCGTACCCGATGCCGTTGCGCTCGCGAACGACGCGACGGCCGAGGCGATCGCGCTGCTGCTTCGCTACCGTCCGACCGACTGGTCGCCTGGCCCGCTGCAAGTCGGCGATGTGCACGTCGATGTGGAGTTCCGCGACATCGCGACATCGCTGCGCACTCCCCTGCGCCTGCGCCGCGCGCGCGACGTGCCTATGGACGCTTTCGACGGCAAGCGCTACAGCACGCCGGGTTTCGGGGTGGCGATTGCCGCGCTCTCGTCGCGCGATGCGGGACCGCCCGCATCGCGCCTTCTTCCGCAGTCGGGCGCGTTCGGCAACCTCACGGCGTGGATCGAACCCGATGCGGATTCGCGCGACGCATCGCCTCGCCTCGTGCTGGCCGATGCGCTGAAGCTCGACGCGGTGGCGATCGGCGCGCATCGGCTGCAACCCGCCCGCGATACGTCCGCCGCCTACGCGTGGGCGATGGAGGTATCCAAGCTCGAACGACTGGGCCTGTGGGGCCTGGTCGGCGGAAAGGCGATCGGTCGTCGCGCCGGCCTCTACCTGCTCGACGAGTACGATCCCGGCAAGTGCCCGCTGGTGATGATCCACGGACTGGGCAGCAATCCGCTCATCTGGTCGCACGTGTCCAACGCCGTATGGGGCGAAGCGGACCTGCGCGCGCGGTTCCAGGTGTGGCAGGTCGTCCACCAGACCGACGCGCCGCTGCTGGCCGCACGGCTCCACCTGCAGGATTACCTCGACGACGCCTGGCGCCAGCTCGACCCCGACGGCACGGCGCGGGCGCGTTCGGGCGCGGTCCTGATCGGCCACAGCCTCGGTGGCGTCGTCGCGCGACTGCTCTGCGCCGACAGCGGCGACGCCTTGTGGAATGCGGCCTTCCTCGTGCCGCAGGAAGCCCTGGATGCGGACGAGGCCGACCTGAAGCTCATCGAACGCATCTTCTTTTTCCGACCCTACGCGGGTGTCGCGCGCGCGGTCTTCCTCGCCGCGCCGCATCGCGGAAGTCCGAGTGCGGCGACGCTGCTGGGGCGCCTCACGGGCGACCTCGTTGGCTGGCGCACGATGGAAGTGCAGGCCCTGCGTCGCGTTGCCCAGCGCAATCCGCAGGCGATTCGGCCGGAACTTCTGCCGGTCTTCGAGCAGGGCTGGATCAACAGCATCACCACGCTGCATTCCGAACAGCCGGTGCGGCGCGCGGCCGAGGCGCTGCTACCGCCGCCCGGCTTTCCGTACCACACGATCGCTGGCGTGCAGCGCGGCAGCGATCCGCAATCGGACGGCATCGTGCCGCTCGCGAGCGCCATGCTGCCGGGCGCGGTCTCATCGTTCGTCGTTGAATCCGGCCATCGCGTGCACGAGCGTCCGGCCGCGGTCGCCGAGGTCGTGCGCATCCTGCGCGAGCACGCGCGGGCGACGACGCGCACTGACGCGTGAACTCAGAGTTCGATGATCCCGCGCCGCACGGCGACGGTGACGGCGTGCGTGCGATCGGCGACGTCGAGCTTGGCGAAGATGCTCTTGAGGTGGCCCTTCACCGTTTCTTCCGACAAGCCCAGCCGCAAGGCGATCTGCTTGTTCGCCTGGCCGATGGAAACCTGGCGCAGGATCGCGACTTCGCGTTCGCTCAGGGGTTCGTCGGCGACGTGCACGGCGATCTCGCCCGCGACGTCGCGATGCACGTGGCGCTGGCCGCGATGCACGTCGCGGATCGCGTCGACCAGTTCGGTGCGCAGGCTCCTCTTGAGCAGGTAGCCCGCCGCGCCCGCACGCAGTGCGCGCACCGCCTGCACATCGCCGGCGTAGGTCGTGAGCACGATGATGCGCGCCTGCGGATGTTCGGCGTGGATCGCGCCGATGGCGTCCACGCCGTTCATGCTGGGCATCTGGAGGTCCATCAGCGTCACGTCGGGACGCAGTTCCCGCCAGCGCTCGATTGCCTCGCGGCCGTTGTTCGCCTCGCCCACCATCGTCATGTCGGTCTGGTTGGCCAGCAATGCGGCGACGCCATCGCGCAGCACGGGGTGATCGTCCACGACCAGGATGCGGATCTTCAAATCAGACATCGCCGGACCTCTTGCCGAATGGGCGCAGCCACCTCCACCCTCGCCTTCGTGAAGGACGTTTCGCGAACGCCAGGCGCGCAGGAAGCGTGAGTGTAACGTCCGATCCTCCGTGCTGGACGCTGGACACGGTGAGCTTGCCGCCGATCTTCTCCGCGCGCTCGCGCATGCCGAGCATGCCGTAGTGGCCTTGCTTGTGGCCATTGGCGACCACGTGGTCGGGAATACCGACGCCGTCGTCGCGCACGCGCACGGCCAAGTGACGGCTGTCGTAGCCAATCGCGATTTCGACCGACGATGCCTGCGCGTGGTGCGAGATGTTGATCAGCGCCTCGCGCAGGATCTTGCTGATCTCCACCACGATCAGCGGATGCACCGGCACCTGCCGCCCCTCGATCACGATGCGCACCGGGATCGGCGGATCGAACGGTGTGTCGTCCACCAGGTGCTCGACCACCTGGCTCAGATCGCCGGCATCGCTGCTGCCGCGCAGGTCGCGAACGCGATCGCGCGCGTCGGCCACGACGTCGTCTGCGGCGGCCAACGCCGAATCGAGCTGCGACTTGGAGGCTTCATCCGGCGGGAGCCGGTCGGCGACGGCCTGGAAGCGCAGGATCAATCCCTGCACGCCCTGCAGCAGCGTGTCGTGCAGTTCGCGCGCGATGCGCTCGCGCTCCTCCGTGCGCTCCTCGAGCCGGGCGCGGATGCGAGCGGCGACTTGCGCGATGCGCAACCGGTACATGGCGACCAGCACCAGCAGTGCGAGGACCGCGCACAGGATCGGGAACCAGATCGACTGCACGAACGTCGGCGGGATCTCGAAATCGAGCGTGGCGCCGGTGCGGTTCCACACGTCGTCGTCGTTGGCCGCGATGACGCGGAACCGGTAATGGCCCGGCGGCAGGTTGGTGTAGAACGCCTGGCGCCGCAGGCCCGGATCGACCCATTCGCGGTCGAAGCCCTCCAGCTTGTAGCGCGCACGCACGCGCTGCTGGTCGGCGAAGCTCAACACCGCGAAGTCGATCTGGATCTTCGACGCACCCGTGCGCAACGTCAGGTTGCGCGGATCGCGAACGATGCGGCCGTCCACGTCGATCGAGCGGATGAGCACGCCCGGCGGAACGCGGTTGGACGCGATCCGCGCCGGGTCCATCCACAGCGTCCCGGTTTCCGTCGCGAGCCAGAGCCGCCCGTCACCACCGCGCACGAGCGAGCGCTGCGAATGCGAGTGGGCGCGGCTGCCCAGTCCGTCGCCGGGACCGAGCGTCATCGCCTGCTCGGGCAGTTCGCCCTTGGCGAGCGCAGCGTCCAGTTCGCGCTGCGTCAGCCTGACCAGCGCCCGGGGATAGGCCAACCACATGTCGCCGTGCGGCGTCCGCACGATGCCGTTGATGCGGCTGTGCGGCGATACATGCGGTACCCACGCAGTCTCGACCTTCCCGTCGGACTGCCGCGACAGGCCGAACGCACCGGCCACGTAGACGTGGGTCGCGTCGACGTACAGCGTGAGCACCTTGATGTCGCCACCGCCGACGTCCAGGCGCGTGTCCTTCCGTCCGGCATCGTCGAGCCACGCGAGCTTGTCGCCGATTTGCACCACCACACCGCCGGACGGCGTGCGCACCATCGTGGTCGGGAAGAAGTCGATTTCCCCGCCGGGTTCGACTTCGGTCGTCCACTGGTCGTGGCGAAGCCGGTGCACGCCGCTCCCGGCCGCAGAAATCCAGTAGTCGTCGCGTGCATCGAAGGCGCAGTCGTAGATGATGTTGTGGTTCGCCTGCCGGTCCGGCCGGTCGATCCTGCGCTGGATGCGACCGTCCGCCCACACGAGGATCTGCGACCGCATTCCGATCCAGATCGCGCCGTCGGGGGCTTCGCACAGGCTTTCGGGCTCCACCAGATCGCGAAGCACGGGCTCGGGCGTTCCATGCGGTCGCACGCGATACAGCGTCTGCGCCTGGCCGATGTAGACGCTGCCGTCGGATGCGGCGAGCAACTTGTCGCCGTAGACCGCGGGCGATGAAAGCGCCGGCTCCGCGACCAGCGTCGCCGGGCGAAAGCGGTCGAGGCCGCCTTCTGTGCCGACCCACAGATTGCCTTCGCGATCTTCAAGGATCTGGTTGGTCACGTCCGACGACAGGCCATCGCGCGTGGTGAACGACTCCTGCACGACGGCGCCGTCGATCGGGGCCAGCGGCGAGGCGAAGCGCTGCACGCCTTCGTAGCGCGTGGCGATCCAGATATTGCCCGCGCGATCGATAAGCGGCGTGCCGCGGATCGGTTCGTCCGGCGTGCGATGCACCGCGCGCGATGGCGGCGGTGCGCCGCGCCCTCCGGCGCCGGTGATCGGCGCGATCCCGTTGGCGTCGAACAGCCAGATGCGGCCGGTTTCGTCCTGTGCGATGCGCGCCCGCAGCGCGGGGCGCACGGTTTCGAAGCGATCGCCATTGGGCGGCAAACGCGCGATCCCCGTGGTGCACGCAACCCACAGCGCGCCGTCCGCGGCAACGATCATGTTTGCCGCGTTGCTCGCCGGCAGGCCGTTGCGCGCGTCGTAGGTCTGCCAGCGTCCATTGCGGTAACGCAGCAGCTCGGCGTTGTAGTTCGCGGTCAGCGCCCAGATCGATCCATCCGCGCCTTCGACCATCTGCGCGATGCGGCTCGGCGCGGCGGGCCCGGGCAGGATGCGCAGCGCGCCGTCGCGGTACACCGCGAACCTGCGGGAGCTTTCGAAGTTGGTCCAGACGTGCCCGCGTGCGGTGACGAGCAGCGCGCTCGGCGACTCGTGACGGCCATCGTCCGCGTCGGGAACGATCGCCTCGAAACGCAATCCGTCGAAGCGGAACAGGCCGTCGCCCGTCGCCAGCCAGATGAATCCGTAACGCCCCTGCGCCATGGCGATGACCGGAACCGGGGCTTCGCTTCCCTCGATCCAGCGCTGGTGGACGTAGCGTTCGAGGCGGGGGGACTCCCCGGCAGGCGTCGCGTGCGACGCAGCCGCCACGATGGCGAACAGGATGATCCCGAGTAGCCGCATGGCCGTCCCCGTGTTGGGCATCGTCCATGGGTGCCGGCTTTCGATTCGGATATTACCCTCGATCAGGGGATCGCCAAGTGCCCCGGTCGGGCCTAGCGTAGCGCCCGAACGGCGTTACGGTCATCGCATGAGTCATTACGTAGGCCGCTTTCCCGATGGCGCTGCGGGCCTTGGCCTGCTGACCGTTCGCCTCTGCTACGCCCCGCTTGCCTTCGGCATCGTCGCGCTTCCGCCCATGACGACGGCGGGGGCGATGGTGCTGCGGCTCGTCGCCGGCATGCTCGCGCTGCTGCTGGTGGCCGGATTCGCCACGCGCGTGGCGGCATTCACGCTGGGCGTCGCGGTGCTCCTCGCCCTCGTCGTCTCCACTGGGCCCGAGCGCCTGCTGCTGATCGGCCATACCGGTGGCTGCGCTGCGATGGCGCTGCTCGGCGCCGGTGCCTATTCGATCGACGCCCGCCGCCATGGCCACCGCGTTATCCACCTCACGACCCGCCCCCCGGATCGAGGGGGCGGCGATTGACCTGTCCGGGGCTGCCGCCGGCGCGGATCGGCTGGCAGGCTCATGCGTGCACACCGTCCGGGAGAACCGCAATGACGATCCCCTCGCTGCACCACGGCCCGTCGGACCACCGCGACTCGCTCGCCACCAGCCTGTCGGCGAGCTACGCGGGCGTCGTGGCGTTCCTCACCGTCGCCAACGAAGGCAGCTTCTCGCGGGCCGCCGAGCGTCTGGGCATCGGCCGTTCCGCCGTCAGCCGCAGCGTGCAGAAACTCGAAGCGCAGCTGGGCGCACGGCTGCTGTCGCGAACCACGCGAAGTACCAGCACCACGCGCGAAGGCGAGCAGTTCTACGAGAACTGCCGCCCCGGAGTGGAAAAACTGCTGCAGGCGCTGGAAGACATGCGCGACCTGCGCGACGGCCCGCCGCAAGGCATGCTCAAGATCAGCGCGTCGCTTGGTTTCGGCCGCAAGGTCGTGGCGCCGCTGCTCGCGGACTTCAGGAAGGAGTATCCGGCCGTCGGGCTTGAACTATCGCTGGAAGACCGCGCCGTTGACCTCGCCGCCGAACGCATCGACGTCGCCTTCCGCGATGGCCGGCTCGAAGACAGCCAGGTCGTCGCCAAGCGCCTGATCCCGATGCAGCTGCTGGTGTGCGCGTCCCCCGACTACGCGCTGCGCCGCGGCTTGCCGACGACGGTCGACGAACTCGACGACCACGCCTGCATCAACCAGCGCCTTCCCAACGGTCGCCTGCAACCCTGGGAATTCCGCGTCGACGGACGGAGCCAGAGCCTGACGCCGAGCGGCAACATCGTCGTCAACGATCCCTCTCTGGCGACGCAGGCGGTGCTCGATGGACAGGGACTCGCCCAGTTGGCGGCGTACCAGGTCTGCGAGGAACTGCATGCCGGCAGGCTGGTCACCTGCCTCAACGCGCTGGCGCCGGACGATCGCGGCCACTATCTGTGCTACCTCAGCCGCCACCAGCTGCCCAAGCGCATCCGCGTGTTCATCGACTTCATGAGCGACCGCATCCGCGCGATGGACGTCGACTGCACGATGATGGGACTCAACGCCAGCGCCACGCGCGCGCGTCCCGTCGGGATGGAAGCGCGCGCCGACGCGACCGCCTGACGCGATGCGCGTCAGCCACTCGTGGTCACGCGTTCCGGCACGGGGCGCGTGCGCTCCAGCCCGAAGTACGTGTAGATCCACAGGAACGCGAAGAACCCGAAATAGACCGCGACCATTGCGCGGCCGATCCAGTTGTCGATGGCGTTGACGTCGTGGCCCGGCGCGACGATTCCCTCGATCGTCGACGCCGTCGCACCCATGCCCACGAATCCGAGCACCACGAACGCGGTCGCGAACGCGAACAGCGCGACGCGGTAGCCGAGGCCACGGTAGCGGATCGAGCGCACCTTCCCGCGATCTAGCCACGGCAGCAGGAACAGCGCGCCGATGGCGGCGAACATGACGATCACGCCGCTGAGTTTGTGCGGGATCACGCGCAACATCGCGTAGAACGGCGTGAAGTACCACACCGGGCGGATGTGCTCCGGCGTGACCAGCGGATCGGCCTCGACGAAGTTGTCGTGTTCCAGGAACAACCCGCCCACGGTGGGCGTGAAGAAGATCAGGAACGCAGCGACCAGCAGGAAGGCAATCGTGCTCAGCGTGTCTTCCACGGTGTAGTACGGATGAAACGGGATGCCGTCGACCGGGTGCCCGTCGCTGTCTGGCTTCCCGGAAATCTCCACGCCGTCGGGATTGTTCGAACCGACTTCGTGCAGCGCGAGGATGTGGATCGTGACCAGCAGCAGGAGCACCAGCGGCAGCGCGATCACGTGCAGCGCGAAGAAGCGGTTGAGCGTGGCGTCGCCCGGCAGGTAGTCGCCCATGATCCATTCGGTCAGCTCGTGGCCGACCACCGGGATCGCGCCGAACAGCGAGATGATGACCTTCGCGCCCCAGAACGACATCTGACCCCATGGCAGCACGTAGCCCATGAAGGCCTCGGCCATCAGCGTCAGGTAGATCAGCATGCCCAGCACCCACACCAACTCGCGCGGCCGCTTGAAAGAGCCGTACAAAAGCGCGCGGAACATGTGCAGGTAGATCACCACGAAGAATAGCGAGGCGCCCGTGGAATGCATGTAGCGGATGAGCCAGCCCCATTCCACGTCGCGCATAATGTACTCGACCGACGAGAACGCCTCGGCCGCCGACGGCTTGAAATGCATCGCCAGGAAGATGCCCGTCACCAGTTGGTTGACCAGCACCACCGACGCGAGCACGCCGAAGTAGTACCAGACGTTGAAGTTCTTCGGCGCGTAGTACGTCACCGTATGCGCCGACAGGAACGACATCACCGGCAGGCGATCCTCGATCCACGCCAGCACGCGGTTCTTTGGGTAGACGCGGATGATCTTGAGTGCCATGACCGCAGTTCCTCAGGCGCTGGCGCGCGACAATGCGGGTGTGAACGCGAACGCGACGGCGTGCGATATCGCCGCATTGGTGCATCGGCCACCGGGCAAGAGGCTTCTTGTCCGCTGTCTCGTCGCGTTGCTGATCGGCCTTCGCGGAGACATCGGCCGAGGTGGGCTCGTCCCGTGCACAAACGGCTGGACAGTGCAGGCCCCGTTACGGCGTCCTGGACAAGCTGACATCCGTCATCTCCGTCGCGGCGGGCAGGAAGCGTTCGACGCAATCCATTGCGAACCGCGCGAGGATGAACCGGCGGCACTCGACCAGCAGCGCGCCTCCTTCTTGCTTGCATGATAGGAGCGCGCCCAGCGCACCGGAAGCTGCGCACGGGGATACCGCGCGTTGCCGCTCGGGCAACAATGGCCCTTGGCCTGCGCGTGGCTATCGTTGCGTGCGGGGCGTGCTGCGCGAGGCACGCGCCGCGACGGTCAACACGCTGTTGCCGATTCACGCGCTACTCCGGCTGCGCGCGTGCGCACTACGCGCGGCCCGTCGCCGAACACAGGAGTCGTCCAGATGCGCACCACCCTCGCACTCGCCCTGGCCACCACGATGTGGTCGCAGGGCAGCCCGGTGCTGAACCGTCGTCCAGACGAGAGCTTGTACGGAGGGCCGCAGGACATCCACACGGTCGGGCGCAACGCCAGTACATTCGAACCTACTAAGTTCGCCGAGTTCTTCCTGAGGGACGCCGGCAAGCCCGCGGTGATTCCGGGCGAATGAGTGTCGGGCGCGCCGATCGTGCCCCGGCGTGCCCGTGCAGAAATGTGAAGGGCGCTGTGCGTTCAGGGCATCAATCGGTTGATGCGCGTGCGTCTTCCCGTCGCCGGCGTGCGGGGCTAGGCTGCGCGCAAGTACCCGCGTGCAACCACCACGAGGCTCCGCCATGTCGAACGCTCGAGATCCGCATCCGGTGGAGCCGCCGCAACTGGGATGGCATGACCTCCAGGCGCAGCTCGATACGCTGCGTGGAAACGTCGAGCAGATGCTGCGGGAGAACCCCGACACGACCGCCGTCTACGAAAAGTTCGCCGACATGGCAGGCGCTATCGTGTCGCGCGCGTCGCCCGACGAGTTCGAATCGGTCAACAGCGAACTGGGCGCAATCCTGCGCGACCTGCAGTTGACCGGCGACAGCATGGACTAGCAGGTGAACGACCTCACCGCCATTGCCACGCGACTCGATCCGACCCCGTTCTACCGCAACCGGATCGGCGACTTCAGCGATCGCGTTCCCGGCCCGGAGCTGGTCGAACTGTTCGACCAGTCGGGCTATGACCTTAGTCCGCTGGAGAAGCTCTACGCAGCGGCGAACGGCCAGCGCTTCTGCACGCATCGCGAACACCGGCACGCGATCCGCCGCCGCTGGCTCGCGTCGCCACCGACAAAGAACGAGGGCGCGGTGCTCAACCACGCGTTGCTATTCGAACGCAAAGGGTTCGCCGGCGAGGCGCTGGAACAGCTCAGCCGATGGGCGCGCGTAAACCCGCTCCTATACAAGCTGGTGAAGCTGCGGCCGAAATGGGGCCTGGATTTCTCGATCGACTATGCCGATCGCGACGGCAACGTCTTCGAGATCCTGCACTTCGAGTACGACGCGTTCGTGTGCGAGCACATCCAGGCGCGCGTGGACCGCTACACGCGCATGTTCATGTCGATCGACTGGGACGCCAGCGCAAGACACGTCCTGGCCTGTCGCGACGAATGGATCGACCTCGATTTCGCGGCGCAAAGTGCGTGGAAGTGCGATTTCTTTGGTATCGAGCACGAGCGATTCAAGATGGTCGCCTGGGAGCGCTAGCGCGTGGCGCTTCAGGGACGCCGCCCCGGCGCCGCATACGGCCGATCAAAGCGCGATGTCGCTGACCCGGCGCGACGGTGCCGGGACGTCGACTTCACCGAGCATCTCGCGCAGGTCGATCTGGATATCCTGACAGATGCGCCAGACTGGGACGCCGTTGGCGCCGCCGTCGAAAAGGTTTTCGCTGGCTTCCACGCCACCGTTGCGCCCGCGGAAACACCACGCCCCACAGAATCGCGAGCCAGCGCCCAGCCGACCGCCTCGTACAGCTCAACGGGAACGGTGCACAGCAGCAGGAGTATCTAGATCGAGCAGCGCGTCCAGGCTATGAATGGGCCAGAACAATCGCGGTGGCCATATCCCCAAATCGGACGACCATGCTTTAGGCCTGGCCACCTGGTAAATGGTCGGAGCTGCTGCGTGCCCGCACCCCTGCGCCCCACCGCGCCGCTGCTGTAGCAGGGAGCGTGAGGATTAGTCCTACAAGGGACGGAAGATGAACTTTTCGTTTCAGTGCTCGTGTCTTACCGCCAACCCTGTCGCCAATACAAGTCCGCTTTCGGCCAGAAGCGGTCCTTCGGCGTGGCAGACAGGGATCGGACGCAGGTGCCGCCGGCGGCTCTCACGCGGCCGAATTGCTCACAGATTCAGCGATCCAACAAGACTGTTCATGGCGCCGGCCAACCATGAGAATCGCCACGTACTTGTCATTCGCTTGAGGTGCGTGATGAATAGCTGGCTGTCACTATTGGTTGCAATCGTTGCGGAAGTGGTCGCAACGACTGCCCTCAAATCCAGCGAGGGTTTCACACGTCTCGTTCCGTCGGTTGTAGTCGTGATCGGTTACGGCGTTACGTTCTACTTCCTGTCGCTGACATTGAAGTCGGTTCCGGTCGGGATCGCTTATGCCGTCTGGTCGGGGCTCGGCGTCGTACTAATCACCGCTGTTGCTTGGGCACTCTACGGCCAGAAGCTCGATGCGTGGGCAATTCTCGGGATGGCCCTGATCGTCAGCGGCGTCCTGGTGATGAATTTGCTTTCGAAGTCCAGCGCACACTGAACCTGATGTCCGCTTCGGGTCGAAAGCGGACATTAGCATCGCCGGTGCGACACAAGGTCGGGCAGTGCCACCCTCCTCCCTCCCTACCCCCGATAAACAGGCCTAATCTCCGCTACCCTGCTGGATGACCGCTATCGACCCAATGAGCGGGCAGCGGTACCGAACGAACGCGGTGAGTTTCCGAAGCGCCGGGAGCCAACTCCCGGCGACTCCGAACGGCGATCGTCAGAAATGCCAAGCCAGTCGGGCGATGCCGGCGTTCGCGTGATAGCCGCCGCCGAACTCCGTTGAATAGTTCACGCTGAGGTCGACGTTCTTCCAGTTGAACAGGTTCATCCCGAGGCCTACGCGGCCATAAGTGCTCGGCACGTTCGTGTGCACGGTGAAACTGTCAGCGGCGGGTTCGTCAGCGAAGTGCGCACGCGTTGTCCAGTCGTTGCCATCGCCCGCCTCCACCGCGCTGTCGACGTAAAAGCCCAGCTTCGCACCGCTGGCAAGCGCATGCGTGGTGCCCCACTGGGCGCCCAGCCCGCCGCCAACAGAGAACTGGCCCTGCGACTGCACCGCGAGGTTGAACGGCGAGTTGCCCTGTTCGGTGTATCCGTCGCCGTGCACTTCGATGCCGCGCAGTTCGGCGTACGGCTTGATGTAGCTGTTGCCGAAGTCCTTCGTGTAGCTGGCCTGCAGGTGAACGCCGGCATTCCAGACGTCGGGCTTCGCCTTGGCCTGATCGACTTCATCGCCCACGACGATCGTGCGCTGGCTGTCGTAGCTGCCGTAACCGCCGTCGACCACGCCCGACAATTCCAGCGGACCGTGGTCGTAACGCAGGCCGACGCCGCCCACGACACCGTCGCCTTCAACGCTGCCCATGCCGTCGGCGTCGCGGAACTGGCTGTGCTGGTACCCGATGGCGCCGCCGATGGTCAGGCCGTCGTGCAGTTCATGCTGGAAACCGCCTTCTACCGTCTGCGTGTCGGCGTTGTAGCCGAGTGCGTCGGCCGTTTCGTTCTGCTTCGCGCTGCCGGCCTGCACGCGACCCCATGCGCAGTCGGCCTGATTGGAATCGGCATCGCAGCCCTGCTCCAGATTGCTCACGAAGTCGCGGCTGCTGCCCTGGAAACGGAACGCACCGATGCTGCCGAGCGCCCGACCGTTGAGGCTGCCGAGCGCGGTCTGGTACGCGGCCGCCGAATCCACCTTCGCAAAGGCGTTGTAACCGTCGTCCATCGCGTCGCCGCGGTCGAAGCGATGCTGCAGGTGATCGGCAACGGCGCGGCTGGTGGCGCCAAGCCCGGCCGCCTGGTCGCTGAAATGCGCTTCCGGCGTGGCATAGAGCGTGTTCGCGTCGTGGTCCAGGCGCGTGCTAAACAGAAGTTTCTCGTTCGTTGCCCTTAACTGCGGTTCGACGGTGAGGCCACCGGTGGCCGTCATCAGCGGCAGGGTCTGCTTGCGCAGCGTGGACGGACGCACTTCGACGCTGCCGGCGACGTCCGCCGTGCCGTTCACGACGAGCCGGTCGCCCTTGCCCTGCGAGAAGTCGGCATCGAACTCCAGCGCGCCGGTGCCGCTGTAGTTGCCGGTGAGCGTGGTCGTGCCGATCGCGGTGCGTTCGATGCCCAGCACGCCGCTGTTGCGGAATTCGCCACCGCCCAGATCGACCGTGTCGCCGGCTTCGATGCGGCCGGCGTTGTCGATCGTGCCGATCGCTCCCGATGCCGTGCAGTCGCCGCTGCATTTGGTGCCGAAGTTGCCGGCGATGGTGCCACCGGTCTGGTTGGTCACGTGGAACGACTTGCCGACCGAATCGATCGCCATGCGGCCCGAGCTGCCCAGGGCATCGATCACACCGGCATTGACGACGGTATTGCCCCCGGACGCGTTGAGCAGGACCGCGCCGTCTGCATTGCCGGTTGCCAGCACGCGCGCGTTGCTGCCGACGTTCAGCGTGGCGATGCTCTGGTCGATATTCGGCGCGTTCTCCTGCGTCTGGAAGCTGACGTTCTCCGACTCCATCGCCACGCCCCAGCTGTTCTGGCCCGAAACGGTGATGGTGCCCGCGTTGAGGTTCACGGCCACCGCGCCGCCGCACGGCGTCTTGTCGCCGCAGTACATGTTCTCGCCCATGCCGCTGCGGAACAGCGTGCCGGTGCCGTCGGTGCGGCCAATCACGCCGCCGGTGCCGGAGGCGGCCTGCGCGAAGATGCCGGATGCGCCGCCACCGGTGGTCGTGATGTCGGCACTGTTGTCGACGGTGACGTTGCCGCCCATGCCCATGTCCCAGCGGTTCTGATAGACCTGGGCCGAACCGTTGAGCAGGTTCACGCCCTGCAGGCCGTTGACGATTCCGCCGCCACCGCCGATCGACTGCGCGACGATGCCGGCCGCACCGTTGCCGCTGGTGGTGATGCTCGTCTGCTGCTGCGTGGTGACATCGACATCCCCGGCGCGATTGCCGTTGGATGGCGCGGTGTTGTCGGGATTGGGCGCGAACTCGTTGACGGTGACCTGGTTGTTCGGATCGACCACGACCAGGCCGCCACCGCCGCCGACCGACTGCGCGAGGATGCCGAATGCGTTCGCGCCGCTCGTGCTCACCTTGCCGCCGCTGTCGAGGTTCACGATCGCCTGGCCGCCGGTGTTCTTGCTGCCTGTCCAGTTCTGGCCGAGCGTTGGCTTCACCTCGCCCTGCCCGAGCGACTGCGTCGTCGAATTGAACAGGCCGGTATCCTGGTCCTGGCTCTGGCCCATCACCGCCGCCAGACCACCGCCGCCCCCCACCGACTGCGCAAACATGCCGATGGCGTTGTCGCCAAGGGTGTTGATCGTGGCGGCGTTCGTGACCGTCGCCGTTTCGCCCTGTCCGGACACGGCGTTGGTCGCGTCGGTGGACTGCGAGCCGAAGATCAGGTTGACCGGATTGCCGAGCCCGGCGTTCGGCATCGATGCACCGCCCACGCCGCCACCACCGCCGACCGACTGCGCGAACATGCCGACGGCGAGGTCACCGCTCGTTTCGATGTCGCCACCTGTGTTGTTGGTCAACGTGACGTCGCCGCCGTTGCCGCCCTTGCCACCGGTGCCGCCCACGGCGATCACGCTTTCGACCACCGAATCGTGCAACTGGTCGTTCGCCGTCACCGGTGCCGAGGCGCCACCCACGCCGCCACCGCCGCCGACGCTCTGGCCGAACATGCCGTGCGCCATCGCGCCGTGCGTGGTGATATCGCCGGACGAATCGACTGTTACCGTGCCGCCATCGCCGGCTGCGCCGCCGTCGCCGCCGAAACCGCCGCCGACATCGACCGTGAAGTTCGCGGCGGTAAGGCCGGAGTAGATCGGCTTGGTCGGGTTTTCCTGCGTGAACTGGTAGAGGCCTTCCAGCGTGTTCTTGTCGTCCCACGCGCCCTTTACGTTGTCCTTCCAGTCCCAGAGATTGTCGGTCACCTGCGTGAAGCCATTGGGGTCGTTTGTCTTGCCGTCGGCGGCCAGCGTGAGCGCCATCTTCGAGTACGCGTATTCTGGATCGTCGCCGGAACCCGTCGCCGCGTTGCCGCCCGTGCCGCCACCGCCGCCGACGCTCTGCGCGAACACGCCGTACGACTGCGCGCCGTACGTTTCGATAGCACCGCCGCCGTTGTGCACCGTCGCGCTCCCGCCATCGCCGCCCGCGCCGCCGGTACCGCCGACGGCCACGTTGATGTTGAGCTGGCCGTTGCTGCCCTTCCCGGTGGAGTCGCCGCCGTTGCCGCCACCGCCGCCGACCGACTGCGCGAAGATGCCCGCCGCCAGGTCGCCCTGCGTCAGGATGCCGCCATTGCCGGCGACGTCACGGTTGGACAGCACCCCGGGATCGGAGAAGGGATTCGGATCGCTGCCGTCGGCGGTGATGAAGTTCTCGACCGTCACGTCGCCGCCGTTCCCGCCTGCTCCACCTTTTCCGCCGACCGCGACCGACAGCTGCGTGCTGTAGTCGCCTGCCGACCACAGGCCGCCCGCGTCGGTGGTGCCGACCCCGCCGGTGCCACCACCGCCGCCCACGCTCTGCGCGAACACGCCGATGCTCTTGGCCTTGTCGGTGGTGATCAGGCCGCTGTTCCAGACGTTCACTTCGCCACCATCGCCACCGGCCTTGCCCGCGCCGCCGATGGCGGTGGTCACGTCGACTTTCGCCTGCTGGTACGCCATCGACGTGCTCGATGCGTCGCCGCCCGCGCCGCCACCGCCGCCCACGCTCTGCGCGAAGACACCGTAAGCATCCTGGCCCTGCGTCTGCAGCAGCCCGGCGTTCATCGCCTCGATCGTGCCGCCGTTGCCGCCCACGCCGCCGTTGCCACCGACGGTGGTGGTGAACGACAGGCTTGGCGTGTCGGGCACGCTGGAGTTGTAGTTCTCCGCCGCTGCGGTGCCGCCGATGCCGCCACCGCCGCCGACGGCCTGCGCCATCAGCGCATGCGCGTTGTCGCCGCTGGTCTGCGACTGGCCAAGGTTGTAGGCGTCGGCTTCGGTCGCGTCGCCACCGGCGCCGCCGTTGCCGCCGACGGCGATCGCCACGCTCACCTGCGCGCCGATCGCGCGTGACATCGCGCCACCGCCCGAACCGCCACCGCCGCCGACGCTCTGCGAGAAGATTCCGGTCGAGTGCTGGCCGCTGGTGTCGATCAGGCCGAAATTTACCGCCTGCGCGAGGCCGCCTTCGCCACCACTGCCGCCGGCGCCGCCGACCGTCACGGCCGAACCGAGCGCAGTGTTGATCGCATCGCCGCCGCGTCCACCGCCACCGCCGACGCTCTGCGCGACCATTCCCCGCGAATACGTGCCGCTGGTGGTAATGACGTCGCCGGGATGGAACGCACGCGCGCCACCGTCGACCGGCGGCGGATCGTAGTAACCATTTCCGATATAGGCGTTGTTGCCGTCGCCGCCGTTGCCGCCTTCGCCGCCGATGGTGACGGAGAAGATGCCGCCCTGCCCGGCGCTGCTGTCGTTGAGGTCGCCCGAATACCCACCGCCACCGCCGACGCTCATCGCCACGAGCGCGTCGGAATCGTCGCCGGAGGTGGGCACCTTGGCGTAGGGCGTGGTGGTGTCGTTGGAGAGCTGGATCTGTGCGCTGCCGCCGTCGCCGCCGCTGCCGCCCTTGCCGCCCCGCGTGAAGTACACGCCGTTGCCGGAATTGCTGTTGCCGCCGTTGCCGCCCGCCGACAGCGCCATCGCACCGAACGTGTTGTATCCGGTCGTGGTGATCAGCGTGTTGTCGTTGTTCGCGTTGGGTTGTGCGATGCCCTGCAGGCTGATGGCGACGTCGCCGCCAATCCCGCCCTTGGCGCCGTTGCCCACTTTCACGCCACCGCCGGTGACCGTGCCCGCGGCGCCGCCCACACCGCCCTGGCTGGTGGCGAGGATCGCCCCGGCGGTCACGGACGTATCCAGCGGCACCGTCGTGTCGCCGGTGCTGTCGAAGTTCTGCTGCGGTCCCGTGCCTGCCTTCCCGGGCCCCTGCGCGGCGATCGTGCCGCCGTTGACGAAGATGTTGATGTCGCCGCCGATGCCGGCGTCGCCGCCGTCGGCGCCGGTGGCCTTGGAGTTGTAGGCGGTCGCTTCGCCCCCCGTGCCGCCATCGCCGCCCTTGCTCACCGCGACGATGCCCGAGCCCCCGTTGTAACCGAGGACGTTGGCGCTGGAGTAAGCGTCGATCTCGCCGCCGTCGCCGCCCGCGCCGCCCTTGCGGCCAGTGACCTCCGTGGTGCCGTCGGACTGGCCCTGGCCGCTGTCGCCACCGCGTCCGCCGCCGGAATACAGATTGACCGCCGACCCGGTCGCTTCCATGTAGGTCAGCGTCTGGTCCTGGAGCGGATTCATGGGCATGACGTAGCTCACCTTGCCGCCGTCGCCGCCCGTGCCGCCAACGCCGCCGTTGCCGGTGTTCCCGCTGTCCTGGCCGCGGCCCGCATCGCCGCCCTGGCTGGACAGCGACACGACGTTGCCGTTGGCCGCGTAGTTCTCCAGCAGCGATGCCGTGCCGCTGGTTTCCGGCATGTCCATCGTGAAGGTGATATCGCCACCCTGTCCGCCGCTGCCGCCTAGCGGACCGTCCTCGCTGAAGTTCGCGTTCGACATGCCACCCGCGCCACCGTTGCCGCCGGTGCTGCTCACGCCGTAGAAGACCGGATACAAGCTCGTGCGGATGTACTGGCCGGCCTGCGCATCGACGGTGTAGGTCTCGCCCTCGCCGCCGTCGGCGCCGGGCTGGCCGACCTGCGTCTGGTCGGGCGGCGTGTTGCCCGTGTTGCTGTAGATCACCGGAGAGCCATTGTTGCCAGGAATCGATTGCGCCAAGGCAACCGCGGGCAATGCACTGGCGGCGGTGGCGATCAGCGCGATCGAGAGGGCGCGGCTCAATGCATGAGGCGCAGGCGTGGCTTGCAGGCGCGAGGCCCGCGACGAAGAGGTTTTCATGGGGGAGAGTCCGGGTAGTGGCGCGCGTTACGCGCCGGAAAGAGGGGTCGTTTCGAAGATGTCGTCCATCCAGCCGCAGGCTTCCTGCACCAGGCGCACGCGTGCGTTGACCTGGCAGTGGCTGTCGGCGCCGGTGGCCGCGTCGAGCACCACGCACGCCTTGCGCGTGGAGGCGATCTGCTCGTGCCAGTCGAATGCCTGGCGATTGAAGATCGCCGAATCGCCGGCGCCGATCACGCTCAGGAACGGCACCGTCACGCGCGATGCATCGGCCTTTGCATCGCGCCAGCGTTCGAGCATGTCGTCGGCGGACGTCGCGCCGGCTTTCCACGCCATCATCATCCGGCTGCGTAGCGCGGCGCTGCTCGGAGTGATGCGTGCGTCGCTTCCGGCATGCGCGTGCACGCTGCGCTCGAGCAATTCGATCGGGCGTGGAAACGGCGTGCTGGCAATCACCGTGGCGAAGCGGCCGTCGAACTGCGCCGCACGCGTGACGAAGTAACCACCGAAGCTCAGGCCCAGCAGCGCGATGCGACCGGGTTGTGCGCCGAAGCGTTCGACGAGCGTGTCGACGACGGCGGCGATGGGGCGCTCGGGTTCGATCTCCCAGCGCATGCCATCGGCCGGGGTGATGCCCTGCCCCGGCAGGTCGACCATGGCGACCGAATAGCCGCGATCCCAGATGCCGCGGCCGAGCGAGAGGAACAGATCCTCGCGGCACGTGTCCGCGCCGCCGATCACCAGCACCACCGGTGCGTCGGGATTCGCATTGCGCACGAACAGCCCCGGCAGCGTCTTCCCGTCGAACGGGACGTCGAACAACGACGTCGGCAGGCGCAGCTCATCGCAAGCCTTCGCGAACGCAGCACGATGGCGCGCGTAGAGATCGCGGAAGCGCGCGCCGCCGGCCTGTGCGAACTGCCACGCGGAACGGAAGCTGGCGAACGCCTTCATGCGCGCCTCGCCCGCGGCACGGCGCCAGCCACGCTGCGACCACGCATCGGCCTGCGCGTCCTGGTGTTCACCGTAGGCGGCGAAAGCGTCGACCCAGCTGTCGGCGTCGCCATCGACGATCTGCGAGGCGATGTAATCGGCCTGGCCGACATCGAGTCCGCCCGTGGGTCCGAGACTTACCGCCGACATGAAGAACAGATCCATGTCGGTGTCGTTGAAACGAAATTTGCGCGCCATCCGCTGGTCAGGACGGGCTGCGGTCGAGTTTGCGAGGTGGTTCTGCGCGGTGCTCATGTTTGCTTTCCGAGGAAGGTGCGGAAAGAATATGAGCGTCACTCATATTGGCATACTCGCGTTGAGGGCCACCGTTCATGACCAATAAAAGCGAGTCATCTCAATCACTTAAGCGTCGCAAGCCAGTCCAGGGACGAGCGCAGGAGAAGGTAGCGCTCATGTTGGAAGCAGCGATGCAGCTGCTCGACGAAGGGGATCTGCGGAGCCTTTCGACCAATGCGGTCGCCGCCAGGGCGGGCGTCAGCATCGGCACGCTCTACCAATATTTCGACAGCAAGGAAGCGCTCCTCGACGCGGTGGTCGCGCAAGAGTTGGGGAACATGTCGGAGCGCATCCTTGCGCCGCTGGAAAACGCGGCTGCAGCATCGGCCGAAGAGCGAACCCGACACGCCGTTCGCGCTGCACTCGCCTCGTACGGCGGTCGCAGTCGCGTACACCGCCTGCTTATCCAGCACGCGATGAGCCGTCCTCCAGGGCATCACCTGTCGGGCATGTACACACGGCTCATGGAGATACTCACGGCACCACCTTCTGACGCCGCTGCGAATGCTCCGCGCGCGATGACCGCCGCGGAGGCATTCGTCCTCACGTACGCGTTCGGCGGCGTGATGAGGAGCTATTCGCAGGCCGAAGCGCCCCCACCACGTGAAGAACTGGAAGAGGCCGTCGTGTCTCTTGTGCTCGGATTCCTAGCCCGGATTCGAACGGACTCGGAAAGGCCATTCCCTGATGACGCAGCATGAGCGCGGCCTCAGGAATTTGTCCGCTTTCGTCAGGATCGGTCATTCGCCAGTAGTTGCTGAGGGCGCCGGGCAGCGTGACGTGACAGGCCCGTTGGAACTCGCCAAAGTGCCACTGTGTCGAACGACGGCCGTTTGGGCCGCGCCGCGCAGCTGCCATTCGCAAGCTGCAATGAATGTATCTACGCTCGTGCCGCTCTGCCATGTGACTTCGATGTGCGCGGCGTCGTCGATCACGAACGCGTTCGCACCTGCTCTGATGAAGTCTTCGTCGAAAGAACCCAGGCCGATCGCGTAGCTCCGACAGGACTCCGGCTGACAAGGGGATCGTCAGCCCAGGGCTTCGATGGTGAACAGGCCGCCGGCGCCCGGGTGCGCCACAAGGGCATGCGGCGACAGGCGGGCGCGCGCCGTTGTGACGAAGCACGTTCCCGCCTCATCGAAGCACAGGCTGCCCACGTGCGGCGCGGGGACTGGAATCGTTTCGACGCAGGCCCCGTTGTCGGCCAGCCGGACGATGCAGCCGCCGCCCCACATCGCCACCCACACTCGCCCGTGCGCGTCGATCGCAAGCCCGTCGGGCTTGCCCGGCAGGCCGAGGAAATCGGTGACGATCGTCGGTTCGCCGAGCGTTCCCGCGGCCACGTCGGCGGGATACGCCAGCAGCGTGCGCGCGAGAGTGTCGATGACGAACAGCGTGCGTTCGTCGCGCGAGAACGCCATGCCGTTCGCCGCGCCGAGCCCTTCGGCGACGCGACGAACCGGCGCGTCCCACGCGGGTGCATGGAACAGCGCACCGCGGCCGCCCAGCACGCCGCGATGCATCGTTCCGGCCCAGATTCCACCGCGCGAATCGACCGTCATGTCGTTGAGGCGACAACCCGCGCCGACGTCTACTTCCTCGCCGTCTTTCAGCGTCGCCATGTCGCGCGCGAAGCGGACCAAGTGCGTTTCGCCGTTGCCGACGATCGAGCCGTCGGGCACACGAGCAAGCGACCACACCGGCTCGCGCAACGCGATCGATCGACATTCTCGACCATCCCACCGCAGCAGGCGCGGCACGGTCGGGTCGACCCACAGCACTTCGCCGTCGTCGGCCACGACGGGCGATTCGCCGATCGTTGCTTCCGGGTTGCACGAGAGCCGCGCGACCGCGCGACGCCCGCGCGCGATCGCCGCCACCCATTCGCGTGCGCGTGCGCCGACGTCCTGTGCGGACCGACCGGGCTTGTAGAGATCCGAACCGATGCCGAATGCATCCGCGCCCGCCGCGAACAAGGACGGCGCCGCCATCGGAGTGACGCCGCCCACTGCGACAACTTGCACATCCTTGGGCAGCACCGCACGTAACGCCGGCAACAGGCGTTCCGCATCGCCGGAGGGAAACGCCTTGAGCATCCGGGCGCCCGCGTCGATCGCCGCGAACGCCTCACTCGGCGTCGCGAAGCCGGGCAACGGCACCATGGCGTGGCGAACGCTCGCGCGGATCACGTCGACGTTCGTGTTCGGGGACACGCACACCCGACAGCCGATGGCGGCGAGCCGCTCCACGTCGGCAACCGTCAGCACGGTGCCCGCGCCAATCGACATGCGATCGCCGAACGTGCGCACCAGCAATGCGATGGTATCGAACGGATCGGGCGAGTTGAGCGGCACTTCCGCCACTCGGATGCCAGCCTCGAACAACGCCTGCACGACATCGACGGCGTCATTGGTCGGCAACCCGCGCAGGATCGCGATGGCCGGCATCTCGTGCAGCCGCGCTTTCAGAACATCGAAGGTTTCGTCGAGTGAGCCCATCACGCCAGCGCCTTCGCGTGCAGGGCATGAAAACCGTCGACCGATGCGCCGCGCGCATCCATGCCCTGCCCTGCGAGTCCGACGATCGCAAGCGCTTCCGCGTACAACGCGCAGACCGGACCGGAACCGACCAGCGGCACCGTGGCGTGCGCGGCTTCGGGAAACAGCGCGATGGCATCGGCGATCTCGGCGCCGACCAACAGACCGCGCAGGTACGATGCGCCGTCCACGCGCGCCAGTTCGCCGCGTATCACCTTCGCCCGTGCGCCGAACAGCAGCGTGCCCAGTCCGAGCGCGCCGCCGTAACCGTTGCGCACGCCATCCCGGAATGCTTCGCCGGCAGCAGCGGGCCCGTCGACGATCGACGCCAGCAATCCCGCGGCGGTGAGGCGATCGAAGACCTCGCCGGACATCGCCGTCATGAATTCGGCGACGCGCCCCTGTTCCATCCGCACCCACTTGGTGTGCGTGCCCGGCAGCGCCACCACACCGCTGGCTGGAAGCCGGTTCGATGCGAGCAGACCGAACAGTTCGATTTCCTCGCCGCGCATGATGTCCGGTGCGCCGTCGGCGCTACGCCGACAGGCCAGGCCTGGCACGATGCGTACCGCGACCTCGCCGATGCGCACGTCGTGCAAGGCGCCGGCGAGCCCGTCGGGCGCGACCGGGCACATCACGTAGCCCGCATCGGACCAGCCGATGTTCGAACCGACCATGCCGCACGCATAAATGCGTTGCGCCTCCGGCCAGCGCGTTGCGACTTCCGCCACCAGCGCGACCATCTGGTCGCGCGTGAGCGAGGCGATGCCCGACGGTTGCTCGATCGAATCCAGCAGATTGCCGTCGACACGGATGTGGAACGCGCGGAAGTTCGAACTGCCCCAGTTGATGCCGACGATGGTGTCGCCGTCGTTCGTGCTTTGCTTCATCGACGCGTGACCCCTGCCCCGCCATCGATGGGGAACACGCCGCCGGTGATCCAGCTGCTGCGCGGCGAGGCCAGGAAGAGCGCAAGTTCCGCGACGTCCTCCGCCGTACCGAGCCGGCCGAGCGGATGCCGTTCGATGTTCTGCGCACGCGCTGCCTCGGCGTTGGGGGCACGTTCGAACGACGCGCGAAGCATCGGCGTGTCGATCGACGCGGGCGCGATCGCGTTAACGCGGATGTTCGACCCGGCCAGTTCCAGTGCCGCCGAACGCGCCAGTTCCTCCAGCGCCGCCTTGGAGGACGCATACGCCGCGAGCGTCGGCGTGGCGAATCGCGCATTGATCGACGACAGCAACACGATGGAACCGCCACCGCGTTGCCGCATCGACGGCATGCAATGGCGGATCACACGGAGCGCGCCGAGTACGTTGACGGCGTAGGTGTCGACGAATTGCGATTCGTCCGAGTCCATCACCGATCCCGGCGGACACACGGCGGCGCAGTGCACCGCGATGTCGAATCCGCCCACCGCTTCGGACAACGATTGCAACGCCGCCGCGGTATCGCCCGCCGAACGCAGGTCGGCCGCGGCCGAGGCATCGACGCCTTCGACCTCGCGCAGATCCAGCGCCGCCACGCGCGCTCCCGCCTGACGCAGGCGCCGCGCGACCGCCGCGCCGATACCACTTGCCGCGCCGGTGACCAGCGCGGTTCGCCCTTCCAGTTCCGCCATGTTCATGCGCGAATCGTTTCCCTTGCCGGCCTCAGAAGCGCCAGATCAGCGTGGCCTTGTAGTTGCGGCCGAACAGCACGTTCGTACGCAGCCCTTCCTCGAAGCCGTCGTACGTGCGCTGCTGGCTGTCGAGCAGGTTGTTGGCCTCGAACTTCAGCGAGAGGTTCTCGTTGAAATCGTAGCCCATGGTGGCCGACAGGTCCTTGTAGCTGTCGTTCCAGATGCCGGTCGCCGCGGCTGACAGGCCGACCAGGTATTCGTCGCGCCAGTTGTAGGCCAGGCGCACGCTGAAGGGGCCGCGCTCGAAGTAGCCGATCAGGTTGACGTTGTTCTTCGACAGCCCCGGGAACGGCAACGACTGCCCGGTGACGTCGACGATCGGCGTTTCCGAATCGATGTACGTGTAGGTCGCCACGACGCCGAAGCCGTCGAGCGCGCCTTCGAACGGCACCTGCGCCAGCAGCTCGGCGCCCTGCACGGTGGCGCTGTCGCCGTTGACCTTGCGGTTGATCAGGAAGTTGACGCCACCGTAGGTTTCCGCGCTCTGGCGCTGGACGATGAAGGTCTTCACGTCCTTGTAGAACAGGCCCGCCGACAGCAAACCCTGATCGCTGTAGTACCACTCCAGCGAGAGGTCGAACTGGTCGGCCTTGAACGGATCCAGTCCCGGCGCACCACCGCTGCCGGTGCCGGGCGAGATCTGCGTGCCGTTCGCGTCGAAGACCGCGTTGTTGTTGAGCGAAACACCGTTGTTCAGGTCTTCCGTATTCGGGAAGGCGACCACGCGTGCCGCACCGCCGCGAAGCACCACGTCGTCGGTGATGTCCAGGCGCACGATGCCCGACGGCAGGATGTCGTCGTCGCTGCGCGTGTAGGTCGCCGGCTGCGCCGAACCGTTGGCGGCGATGAGGTTGCCGCGCGAATCCAGGTCACGCCCGACGTAACGCAGGCCGATGTTGCCGCTCAGCGGGCGGCCGCCGACTTCAGTGTCCCAGTTGACCTTCGCGTAGGCCTCGGTGAAATCCTCGTCGATGTCGAACGTGCCGGCGTAGGCCAGCGTGTTGTTCGCGCCGTCCAGGCATTGCGCGTTCTGCGAGATCGACGGGAACGCGGTGAACGCCTCGCAGCCGGTGAACACGCTGCGGTACGAACCCAGGAAGCTGCGCGGCAGGCCGGCGAACTCGCCGCGCATGAAATCGTTGTTGCTGTGCACGCGCAGGAATTCTCCCAGCTGCGTGGCGGGAATGCCGCCGGCCGGGCGGATGTCGGCGCGCAGCGGATTCTGTTCGCTCGACAGCTCGCTGTAGCGCGCGCCGAAGTCGATCGAGCGGAACGCGCTGTCGTCGAAGTCCCACGTCCAGTCGGTGCGCAACGCGGTGGTGTCGGTTTCGGCGCGGTAGTAGTTGTCGAACAGGATCGACATGCGCAGCTGTGCGGGGTTGGTCAGGTCGATGCCGCCAACGTTGAAGCTGCCGAAATCGCCGTTGGTGAAGTCGAAATCGACAACCGAGTTGACGCCGGCGACCGGCTGCAGGCGCATGTAGTTCTGGTTGTAGTAAGCGGTGGACTTGCCGTAGTCGGTCTCGACCGAACCGCCCAGGTGGTTGCCGACGCGGAAGCTGGCCTTCAGCGCGGAGGACCACACGTCGGACTCGATGTTCGCCACTTCGGTATTCAGCAGCACCGGACTGGTCGAGCGGCCGCGCAGCAGGATGTCATGGTCGGAATACTCGGCGTTGCTCAGTCCCGCGGTGGGATTGAAGGCGATCCAGTAGCGGTCGCGATCGGCCTTCTGGCGCGAATAGAACGTGTCGGCGGTGATTTCCACGCCGTCGGACGGACGCCACTGCAGCACGCCACTGACACCGACCTTGTCGCGTTCGTCGTCGATGTCCTGCGCGCGCATGTCGGCGTTGCCGAAACGCGTGCGGCCGGTGGAATCGGTGAAGCGACTGTAGCCGGAGAAAGTGTCCAGCCCCTGTTGCTGCACATCGCGCGAGCTGTAGGTGGCCGAGATCAGGCCGCCGAAGTTGCTGTCCGCATTGCGGCCCGACAGGAGCGTGAAGGCCTGCGCGCCGGTGGACTCGCTCATTTCGTCGTAGGTGGCCGCGACGCTCAGCACGTTGGTGCTGGCATCGCCGGCGAGCGGCTTGCGCGTTTCGATGTCGATGATGCCGCCGAGCGCGCCGGCGATCTGGTCGCTGCCGGCGAGCTTGGTGACGGCCAGGCGCGAGATCAGTTCCGACGGCACCAGCGACAGCAGGCCGTACGTGGACGTCGCAAGCTGGTCCAGGCCGTTGCCGCCGCGTCCGGTCGCATCGACGATTTGCCGGCCGTTGTAGAGGATGACGTTCTCGCGCAGGCCGCGCACGAGCACGTCGCTGCCCTCGCCCATGCCGCGTTCGAGCTGCACGCCGGCGACGCGCGAAAGCGATTCGGCGACGTTGGTGTCGGGCAGCTTGCCGATGTCGTCGGCGACGATGGCATCGACGATCTGCGGCGAATCGCGCTTGACGTCGCGCGAGGCTTCCAGGCTTCCGCGGATGCCGACGACGGTGACCTGGTCGAGCGTGCGCGCCTCACCTTGTGGTGCGGCGGGTTCGGCCGGAGCTGCCGGCGGTGGTGGCGTCTGGGCGTTTGCCGACAGCGACGCGAGCAGCGCCTGGGCCAGCACGGTAGACAGAACGGTACGACGGATGATGCGCATTACACGGGCCCTCCCCCGAGGTTTGAGCCGCGGCCGACGTCGTCCGGTGTCCTGTCCTCGCCGGCGTTGCGCCAACGGGATCGGTATCGCCCGGAACGGGCGCCCCTCCACTGCCCTTGTTTGCGATGCGGCTGCCCAGCGTTTCGCTTGGCATTGTGTAACTAATATAGCAATATATTTTCCGGCGCAAGCGTCATGAGCAACGCGATTTCATTGCTGCACCGCGACATGCGCGCTCCAGCGTCGCCATACAGCGCCCTCATGAGGGTGCTTTATAAGCAACACATCAACTGACTACCGGGGGACACACCGCACCATGGCCGCTCTTACAGGCGTCTTTCCGATCCTGCCCAGCATCTTCCGGGCCGATGGCTCGCTGGACTTCGACGGCACGCGCAACGTGCTCGAGTACATCCTCGCCGCCGGCGCCGCGGGCATCGTCTTTCCCGGCCTGGCGAGCGAGTACGACCTGCTCGACGCCGAGGAGCGTGTGGCCATGACGGGCAAGCTCGGCGAGTGGATAGCCGGCCGCGTGCCTTTCATCGTCGGCGCGAGCAGTCCGGACGAAGCGCTCGCCGTGCGGTTCGCGCAGGCCGGCGCAAATGCAGGCGCGGTTGCGGCGATGGTCCTCACGCCGCATCGCCACGCGCAGGATCCCGAGGCGATGGTGGCCTTCTTCGATCGCCTGCATGAAGCCAGCGGCCTGCCGATCATGTTGCAGAACGCGCCCGCGCCGATGGGCGTGGGCCTGGGCGTCGAACAGGTGACGTGGCTCGCGCAACGCTGCGCGGGCATCCGTTACGTGAAGGAAGAAACGCAGCCCTCGGGACATCGCATCACCGCGCTGATGGAACGTGCGGCATCGCACGTGGACGCGGTGTTCGGCGGTGCCGGCGCGCGCTACGTCATCGACGAACTCGCGCGCGGCGCCGTCGGCACGATGCCCGCGTGCGAAGTGACCGAGGTGCACGTGGCGATGCTTGATCGCTACGCGCGCGGCGACATCGATGGCGCGCGGGAGCTGTTCGAACGCACGCTGCCGCTGCTGAGCATGCAGGCGGTGTTCCGCTGGCGACTGACCAAGGCGGTGCTGCTGCGTCGCGGCCTGATCGGCAGCGATTTCGTGCGCGCGCCGGGGCCGGCGCTCGACGAACATGACCAGCGCGAGCTCGATGCCCTGCTCGCCCGCATCGTCGACCTGCTGCCGCTGGACAGCGTGCCCGGCGGCGTGCGCAGATGAGCGCCATGCGAGTCGCCAACGTCGAAACCTTCATCTTCACCGTGCCGCGCGACACGCCGTACCTGGGGCCGCTTGGCCCCGGCGAGCGCGTCAACTCGCGAGGTTACGTGGTACGCAAGGGCAACGGCACGATCTATCCGACCGTCGACCGCTCCGTCGTCGTGCGCGTCACCGCCGACGACGGCACCGTCGGCTGGGGCGAGACCTACGGCATCTGCGCCCCGCGTGCGGTGTGCGAGATCATCAACGACCTGCTGGCACCGGAGCTCATCGGCCGCGACCCGGAGGACGTCGAGCGCATCTGGGACGACCTGTACGGACTGATGCGTGTGCGCGGCTGCTTCGGCGGCTTCAACGTCGACGCGATCGCCGCGCTCGACATCGCGCTGTGGGACCTGCGCGCGAAAGGCCGTGGCGTGCCGTTATGGCAGTTGCTGGGCGATCGCAGGCGCGAACGCATTCCCGGTTATCTGTCCGGGCTTCCTGCGGGCTCGCTCGACGAACGCGTGGCGATGGCCCGCAAGCTGCAGGCCGAAGGACACGATGCGTTCAAGATCCACACCGTCGTCAGCTTCGACGGCATCGTCGAGGAAGCCACTGCGCTGCGTGAAGCGCTCGGCCCCGACGCAGCGCTGATGGTCGACCTGCACTGGAAGTTCGATGTGGCGCAGGCGCTGGATATCGCGCGCCAGCTCGCGCCGCTGCATCTGCAGTTCATCGAGGCGCCACTGAAGCCGGAAGACGTGTCGGGCCTTGCGGAACTCGCGCGGGGAAGCGCGATCCCGCTGGCGGCCGGCGAGGAATGGCACACCGAATACGAAGCCCGGCTGCGCCTGGATCGCGACGCGATCGCCTACATCCAGCCGGAGATGGGCCACACCGGCATCACGCAGTTCCTGCGTATCGCACGCATGGCCAACGCGCGCGGTGTGGTGGTGGCGCCGCACGCGACGATCGGGGTGGGCCTGTTCCTCGCGGCCAGCCTGCATGCGTCGTCGGTGATCGACGAGGTGTGGCGGCACGAATGGCAGCACTCGATCTTCGGCCGGTCGGTGCGGATGCTCGACACGGACATGGCCTACGCGGACAACCAGTACGTCCTGCCGACCGGCGCGGGCCTGGGCGCCGCGCCCAATGAGCGCTTCTGGGAATACGCCGAGTTCGTCGGCTGAGTCAGGTCGGTTGCGGCTGCGCGTCCTGCGCGATCAGCCGCGACCGGCCGGCCCAGCGGAACGCCAGCCATCCGAGTCCCAGCGCGATCGGATGCAGCATCGCCATCAGCACGAAGGTGCGATCGAAGTTGTGGCCCTGCACGAGCCGGCCGACGACCTCCGCCGACAGCATGCCGCCGAACGCGCTGCCGGCGCCGATCAGTCCGAACACGGTGGCCACGACGCGGCTCGGGTAGAGGTCCACGATCAAGGTGCTGATGTTGATCTGGAACACCAGGTGCGCGAACGCCACGAGCGATGCGATGCCGAACAGCACCGGCAGCGGCGGATGGAACGCGATGACCAGGCCGACGGGCGCGAGCATCGCCGCACCCGTCATCGCCACGATGCGGCTGCGCGCCGGCGCCATGCCGCGCCTGACCAGCGCGCTGGAAATCGCGCCGCCGCCCACGCTGCCGAAGTCGGCGGCGAGATACACCACCCACGCCATCGATGCCACGGCGGCCAGCGTCATGCCGCGCTCGTCGTTGAGGTATTTGGGAAACCAGAACAGGTAGAAGTACCAGACCGGATCGGCTACTGCGCGCGAGGCGACGAGCAGCCACAGCGAACGGTCGCGGAGCAGATCGCGCCAGAGCGCGCCTTCGCGACGCGGTTCGGTTTCGATGGAAGCTGGCTGCGCGACAACCGGCGCGGCGCCCTTCGCATCGCGCGGATAAGCGAACCACCAGCCGACGATCCACACCAGGCCGACCGCGCCGGTGAGCCAGAACGCCGCGCGCCAGCCGTAGACCAGCGCGATGCCGCCGATCAGCGGTGGCGCGAGCGTCGCACCGACCATCGCGCCGGCCGTGTAGATGCCGTACGCCAGCCCGCGTTCCTGCGGCGGAAACTGTTCCGACACGACTTTCGCGCCGACGGTGTAGTTGCCCGGTTCGCCGAGCCCAAGAGCGAAGCGTGCGGCGCCCAGTTCGCCCGGCGTGCGCACCAGTCCGGTAACGATGTTGGCGATCGACCACCAGCCCACGAACAACGCCAGCGATACGCGCGCGCCGAGCCAGTCCGTGATGCGGCCGGCGAGCAGGTACGCGACGGTGTAGGCGAGCAGGAACAGCTGCACGACGTGCGCGTATTCCAGATCGCTCATCTTCAGGTCGACCTGGATCGTGGTGGCCAGGATCGAAAGCGCCTGCCGGTCGAGGTAGTTGATGACCGTCGAGACGAACAGCAATCCCAGCAACACCCAGCGGGCCTTCCCCGGCCCTGCGCCAACGCCGTCCGCCATGCCGTGCCCTCCCCTCATGTCCGGACAATATTGCTAATGTAGCAACACGTCAACGGAGGAGTGGCCGGATACGTCAGCCGATCTCGATGGCCGCCTGGCGCAGCGCCGCCACGAGTTCGGATGTGGCCGCATCGGGAATCCAGCCCGACATCGCGATGCCCGCATGCACCGGATCGCCCATCGCGATGGCGACGATGTGGTGATCGCGATCGTCGGCGACGTGCACTCGCGCATAGCCCTGCTCGCGCGTCTGCGCGAGCGTCGCCAGCAGCGATTCCACGCCCGCCGGGAACATCGGGATCTCGACGCCTTCGTACAGCTCGCGCACTTCCTCGTCGGACATCTGCGACAGCAGCACGATGCCGATGCCGGAGGTGGTCGCCGGCAGCAGGCCGATGCGGCCCAGGCCTTTCGCGGCTTCCAGTCCCGGCGGCGCGTGGAAGAGATAGCTGACGCTGTCGTTCCACAGCACGCCCATCGCGACGGTGTGGCCGAAGCGGCGAAGGTCTTCGAGCACGGGCAGCGCACGGCGGATCAGGCCGGACGCGAACAGGCTCTGCGCAGCCAGCACATGCATGCCCGGCCCTGCCGTGTACTTGCGGTCGGCAGTCTGTCGCGCGATCCCGAGGTAGGCCAGCGTCTTGAGCAGGCGATTGACGCGCGTCGGGTTGGCGTCGAGTTGGCGGGCCAGTTCGCGGCATCCAATCGGCTCGGGCGCAGACGCGAGCGCCTGCAGGGTGGCGATGCCATCGATCAGGCTCTGGTTTGGCTGGGCATTGGGCTTGGCGCGCATGGCGCCAGCGTAACTGCGATAGCAACACGTCCGCTAGGGGCGAGCACGCCGCTCCTGTCGGGGCCGGCATTGCCGGCCCCCGTTCCGTTGAACGCACATGCGCTCAGAAGTGCCAGGCCAGCCTGGCGATGCCGGCATTGGCGTGGTAGCCACCGCCGAACTCGGTCGAGTAGTTCACGCTCAGGTCGACGTTCTTCCAGTTGTACATGTTCATGCCCAGGCCGACACGACCGTAGGTGCTCGGCACGTTCGTGTGCACGGTGAAGCTGTCGTCGGCGGTTTCGTCGGCGAAATGCGCGCGCGTGGTCCAGTCGTTGCCTTCGCCTGCTTCCACCGCGCCGTTGACGTAGAAGCCCAGTTTCGCGCCACTGGTGAGCGCGTGCGTGGTGCCCCATTCCGCGCCAAGTCCGCCACCGGCCGAGAACTGGCTTTGCGACTGCACGGCGAGGTTGAACGGTGAGGCGCCCTGCTCGGTGTAACCGTTGCCATGAACTTCGATGCCGCGCAGTTCGGCGAACGGCTTGAGGTAGCTGTTGCCAAAGCCGTACGCGTAGCTGGCCTGCAGGTGCACGCCTGCGTTCCAGACGTCCGGGCTGGCTTTCGCCTGGTCGACGTGATCGCCGACCGCAACGGTACGCTGGCTGTCGTAGCTGCCGTAACCGCCGTCGATCACGCCCGATACTTCCAGCGGACCGCGGTCGTAACGAAGGCCGACGCCGCCGATCACGCCGTCGCCGTCCACGCTGCCCATGTGGCCGGCATCGCGGAACTCGCTGTGCTCATAGCCGATTGCGCCGCCCAGCGTCAGGCCGTCGCGAAGTTCGCGCTGCAGGCCGGCCTCGATGGTCTGCGTGTCTGCGTTGTAGCCCAATGCGTCGTCCGTCTCCTTCTGGCTGGCGCTGCCGGCCTGCACGCGACCCCACGCGCAGTTGGCCTGGTCGGAATCGGCATCGCAGCCTTGTTGCAGGTTGCTGACGAAGTCGCGGCTGCTCTGGAAGCGGAATGCCCCGATGCTGCCGAGCGCACGACCGCTGAGGCTTTCCAGCGCAGTTTCGTACGCGCCGGCGGACCCGACCTTCGCGAAGGCGTTGTAGCCCTCATCCATCGCGTCGCCACGGTCGAACCGGTGCTGGAGATGATCGGCGACGGTGCGGCTGGTGGTGCCCAGTCCGGCTGCCTGGTCGCTGAAATGCGCTTCCGGCGTGGCGTACAGCGTGTTCGCGTCGTGGTCCAGGCGCGTGGTGAACAGCAGCTTGTCGTTCGCCGCGGCCAGTTGCGGGTCCACGGTGAGGCCGCCGGTCGCGGTCATCAGCGGCAGCGTCTGCTTGCGCAACGTGGCCGGGCGCACTTCGACGGCACCTGCGACATTCGCCGTCCCGTTCACGACGAGGCGGTCGCCCGTGCCGTGCGAATAATCGGCATCGAACACCAGTTTGCCGTCGCCGCTGTAGTTGCCGCTGATCGTGGTGGTACCGGTCTTCGCGCCCTGGATGTCGATCGTCCCGGCATTGCTGACGCCGCATGTACCCACCGTGACCGCGTTGCCCGAATTGAAGGTGCCGCTGTTGCTGAAGCAACCGCTGCCGCCGCCGTTGGTCAGCAGGATGTCGCCACCCATGGTGGCGCCTGCGTTGTTGAACACGTGCGTGACCCCACCGGTGCTGTAGACCGCAATCGCGTTGTTGGGCTCGGAGTAGCCGTACACCCAGCCGTTGTTGGTCACCGTATTGAAGACGGGATTGCCCTTGGAGTCGTCGGCGCCGGTGCCGCCGTGGTCGATGTAGATCTCGGCCGATGCCGAAGCGCCGGCGCTGTTGTTGACCGGCGCCGACGATGTCCCGACCTGGACCTTGCCGGTACTGCCTACGGTGACGTTGATCGGTGCGTTGGAACTACCATCGCCATTGCTTTGCGCAAAGACGCCAATCGAGGAATTGCCCGTTGCCAGAACGCTGCCGTCGATCTGGACATCGACTGCACCACCCTGCCCCGACCCGCCCGCCGTGCCGATGAAAGCGCCATTCTTGTTCGTGATGCGACCGCCGCCGCCGCCGATCGACTGCGCCCAGATCGCCGGGGTGTTGTTGGCCGTGGTCGCGACGGAGCCGCCGTTGGCGACGGTGACGTCCACCGCTCCGCCGCTGCCGTGCAGTTGCGTGGCGCCACTCATGCCGACGAACTGCTGCGTCCAGCCGGTGTCGCCGGCGATGCCACCACCACCGCCGATGGATTGGGCGACCACGCCCATCGCGCCCTGCCCGCTGGTCGTGATCGCGCTGCCGACGTTGACGTTCACCACCCCGTCGTCGTTGGGGTTGCCGCTGCCGGTCACCGAGCCCGACTTGCTGCCGCTGCCGAAGAAGTCGGCCGCGGTGCTGCCATTGGGCTTGCCGCCCAGCGCGAGACCACCGCCGCCGCCAATCGACTGGGCGAGGATTCCGAAACTGTTGGCACCACGGGTGGTGATTGGCGCGGTGGTCGATACATGCGCCGCGCCGCTGTTGCCGGCCGCGCCGTTCGCGCCGCCGAACTTGAACTGCATCGCGTAGTCCTTGCTGCTGCTCGCCGTGGCCGAACCGCCGGCGTTGTCCAGGTTGGTGGCGAGCGTCTTGACGATGCCGCCGCCGCCGGCAATCGACTGCGCGATGATGCCGATCGAGTCGTGGCCGCGGGTTTCGATCGCGCCGGAACTCTCGACGATCGCCGCTTCGGCGATGCCGCCGCTGCCGCCGTTGCCGCCCAGCGACACGCTGAGCGGGAGACTCTCATCGCTGCCGCCCGGTTCATTGCTCACGCCGCTGCTTGACGAACCGACCGTCGTGACCGACGCGCCGCCGATGCCGCCACCGCCGCCGACGGATTGCGCGACGATGCCGGCCGCCAGCGGGCCCATCGTGTAGACCGCGCCGGAGTTGGTGACGGTTGGCTCGCCGCCGTTACCGCCACCACCGCCACTGCCGCCGATCGCCAGCGAGCCGGAGTAGTCCGCACTTGTCGCGGTGGACGCCGCACCGCCCTTGCCGCCGCCACCGCCCACCGATTGGGCGACGATGGCGTCGGACATCTTGCCGACAGTGCCGAGGTCGCCGCTGTTGTTGACGGTGATGTAGCCGCCCGCTCCGCCGTTGCCACCCTTTCCGCCGATGGCCACGTTGAGGCTGATCGACTTGGCCTGGTTGTCGTCGTCGCTCTGGCCGCCGCTTTCGGCCACATCGTCCAGGTCGTCGCCGGTAGTGTCATCGTCAGCCAGCGCACTCAGCGAGGACGTGTTGCCCAGCAGGCTGTTGATGGTCGAAATGGCACCGCCCATGTAGTTGTAGTCGCCGATCGCGTCGCCGCCCTTGCTGGCGTAGTTCTGCTCGATCGCGGTGAGCGTCGACTGCACGGAGGAACTGGAGCCGTTCGAGCCATCCTTGTTCGACTTCGCATCAGCGAGCGTCGTGGCGGCCTTGCCCCCACTGCCGCCACCGCCGCCGATCGACTGGGCGATGATCGCGTTCGCATCGGCACCGAACGTGGCGATCGTGCCCTGGTTGGTCACGTTCACCTGCCCGGTGTACCAGGTGTCGCCACCGGCGCCTCCCGAGCCGCCGATCTGCGGCGCGATGGCGATGTCGCCCTTGGTCGAGGCCGCCGCGCCGCCGGCATTGCCGCCGCCACCGCCGATGGTCTGCGCCATGATCCCGTGTGCCGCATCGCCCACGGTGATGATCGCGCCGGTGTTGGTGGCCGTGGCATTGGCGCCCGATCCACCGGCGCCGCCGGAACCGGAGCTGCCGAGCGAGAACGCGACGCTCTTGCCTTCCGGCGTGTTCGTCGCCGAGTCGTCGCCCTGGTTCACGCTGGCGCTGCTTTCAGATTTCGCATCGCCGGCGCCGCCGTTGCCGCCGCCGCCGCCGATCGACTGCACCAGCATTCCTGATGCCGACTCGCCCGTGGTCACGACCAGCCCGTGATTCATCGCTTCGGCATTGCCGCCGTTACCCGCTGCGCCGCCGGTGCCGCCGAAGGCGAGCGAGACGGCCAGGCTCATGTCGCTCGCGCTCGCGCTTGCAGTCGCCGAGGCATCGCCAGCGTTGCCGCCACCGCCACCGATCGACTGGGCCACGATACCCGACGAGCCACCGCCGATGGTCGCGATGAGGCCCGAGCTCTGCAGGTACACGTTGTTGCCCGAGCCCGCCACGCCGCCGGAGCCGCCGGTGGCCATCGCGAGCGACTGGCTCGGGTAATCGTCACCGCCCTTCACCACGGACTTGGCGATCGCCGCGCCGCCATTGCCGCCACCGCCGCCGATGGACTGCCCGAGCATGCCGTAGCTGTCGCTGTCGAAGGTAAGCAGCTGGCTGGCCGGGCCGTTGTTCTCGGTACGCGCGGCATTCACTGTGCCGCCATTGCCGCCGGCACCGCCGCTGCCACCAACGCTGATCGCCGCGCCATAGAACAGCGAGCTGACCTTGCCGTAGGCGCTGCCGCCGTCGCCGCCACCGCCGCCGATGCTCTGCATCTGAAGTGCGGGTGAGTGTTTGTTGATGGTGGCGACATAACTCTTGCCGAGCATCGCGGCGTTCGCATCCGAAGCGCTGCCGCCTGCGCCGCCGGTGCCGCCCACGGTCATGTTGACGATCGCGCCGTTGCACATGTCGTTGCTGGAATTGCAGGCATCGCCGCCCTTGCCGCCACCGCCGCCGATCGATTGCGCGGCTACCGCCGCCGAGTTGAAGCCGAACGTGGCGACGCTGGTGTCGGTCAGGCTGATGCTGGCGGTGTCGCCATTGGACGCATTGCCACCATCGCCGCCGACCGCGAACCAGCCGTTGGAATCCGGACCGACGCCGCCGCCGCCGCCGATCGACTGAGCGAGCACGCCCGACGAGTTGTCGCCGGCGCCGCTCAGGCTCTGCGTGGTGATGTGCGCACCCGTACCGGTGACCGAGACGGTGTTGGCCGCGCCGCCGTTGTTGCCCGAGCCGCTGATCGGGTTGAACCAGGCGCCGGAATGACCACCGTTGCCGCCCACGCCCCCGAGCGATTGCGCGAGCACGCCGTAGGTGTTGGCGGTGCCGGACGTGTTGACGTTGCCGTCCACCTCGACGTTGACCGTGCCGGCCGCACCGCCGTTGCCGCCTTTGCCGGCGCTGTTGCTTACGCCACCGGTACCGCCGACGCCGCCGAGTGAGGCGACGTAGAACGCCGCGCCGTTGTTCGAGGCCACCGCGATGCCGCTGCTGCCGAGCGTCGCGCTCACATTGCCGCCCATGCCGGCATTGCCGCCTGCACCACCGGTGCGATCGCAGCAGTCGTCGGATGCGCCGCCGGTGCCGCCATCGCCACCGATGGAGGCAATGAATGCGCCGTAGTTCTCTCCCGAGACGGTGCCGTTGACGGTGACGTTGACCGTGTTGCCGTTACCGGCGGTACACGTGAGGTCGTTGGGATTGCCGCCGCACGCGTCCACGCCCTGCGGCGATTTGTCCGCCTCCTTCGCGTCGTCGCTGGAGCTGCCGCCGCCGCCCGCGCCGCCATTGGACGTCACGAACAAACCGGTGCCCGCTTCTGACGTCCAGGTGCCGTTGATGGTCGCCGTCACCGTGCCGCCGTCCCCGCCCTTGCCCGGCCGGCCGTTGTAGTCCTCGCCGGAGTTGAAGCTCGCGATGCCACCATCGCCACCCGCACCCCCAAGCGAAATCAGCGTCATGCCGCTGGTCTGCTGCGCGCCCTGGCTCGCCACGTAATTCGCCTGCCCGGACAGTGCCGAGCCGACCGTGAGATCGATGTTGCCGCCGTCCTGCCCTGCCGCACCCCACCCACCGCCGAGGTTGATGATGATGTCGCCGGCAGGATCGGCGTTGCTGCCGTTGCCACCTTTGCCGCCGATCGTCACCACGTTGATGGGCGAAACGGTGCCCGTGTTCTGCAGCGTCCGCGCATCCTCCAGGTCGGCGGTGATGTCCCCGCCCGGATTACCGGTGGTCCCTGGATGCCCGTTGTCGTGGTAGTCGGCGCCGGGGCCGTCGTTGCCGTTTACGACCGGCGTCGAAAGATCGCACGCGGGGCCAATCATGTTGCAGCTGGCGCCGCTGTCCTGTGCATACGCGGTGCCGACGGCTCCGGCAAGAACGAGCGCGGTGGCGATCGCCGACGAGAGCGGCATCGCCCGATTGAGCGGACGGCGGTGAAAGAGCGCATTCGCGCCGGAGCGCTTCGGGTAAGACGTGTTCATTGCACAAACTCGCCACGAGGAAGGAGTCGTGAAGTTAGTGACCGCTTCGACGCGTCGATTGACGCTCGTCAAGCATGCGCAGTGAAACCGCTTGGGATGCGATGTCCCGGTTGCCGGAAATTCAGACAGCTCGAATGCGACGTCGCGCCGCTTGACGTTCGTCAAGCATCAGCTTTCGCTTCACCCCAGCTGCGCGTGCTACCAGCGCTTGCGTACGCGCCAGGCGAACACGGTGAATGCCGCGCAGGCGGCAGCCGCGAAGAGCGGCAGCCCGTGCAGCATGCCCGCCATCGCGAGCCCCGCGAGCATCGGCCCGGCGAGTGCGCCCATGCCGAAGGCCACCGACATTCCCGCGTACGCGCCCACGAGCGCACTTCCGCGGTAGCGGCTGCCGACGATGGCGACCATCAGCGTGTAAATGCCGACGAACACCCCGCCCCACACGAACATCAGCGCATATGCGACGGACGGCGTTGCGATTGCGAACGGCCACACCAGCGCCCCAAGGGCGGACAAGGCACCGAACAGCAGCACGAGCCGGCGCCGGTCGACGCGGTCGCCGAGCCAGCCGATCGGAAGCTGCAGCACGATCGCGCCGATCAGCAGCGTCGAGATCAACGATGTGGCGCCGCGCTCGGACCAGCCCAGCTTCATCGCATAGAGCGGCAGGAAACTCAGGCCCGCAGTTTCCAGCGCCGCGTTCAGCGCGGTGGCCGCCAGCGCGACCGGCGCGTCGCGCATGAGCGTGCGTAGCCCGATCGGCGACGTCGGTTCGGTCGCGTCCAACGGCGCGACGCGCACACGCGCGGTCGTCACCATCGCGATCGCGGTCAGTGCCGCCGCGAACAGGAATGGAACGGCGTCGCCTGACCCGACGTGTGCAAGAAGGAGCGGTCCGAGCGCCATGCCGATCGACACGGTGGCCGTGTAGGCGGCCATGTGCGTGGCCCGCCGGGCGTCGTCGCTCAGCTGGCTCGTCCACGTTTCGGTGGTGACCATCACGCTCTCCGAACCGATGCCCAGCGCGTAGCGCAACGGAAACCACAGCCAGAGCCACGGAAGCATCGGGAACACGCACAGCACCGCCGCGACCGCCAGCAACGCGAGCAACAACACGCGGTGCACGCCGAAGGCCGACGTGGCCCGCGGCAGCCACAGCGCGACCGTCAGCACGCCCAGCGCCTGCATCGACGCATTGAGGCCGATCACGAACTCGCCATGGCCGCGCCGCGTCAGCTCAAGCGCGATCAGGGGCGAGGTCAGGCCATACGTCACGCCGAAGATGCCGGCACCGGCCAGCAGCGCGAGCCGGGCTGCCCCCGTGCCCGGCCTCACGGCGCCGCCCCGCTCCGTCGCCATCGCGAACGCAGCGGTGCTCGTCGACGCGTGCGACGTCGCGACGGTCGCTGCTCCACCACCTGCCGCAAGGCGCGCGCGTAGTCGAGCACCAGCCCTGGCGTCCAGGCCATCGTCGCACCGCGGTGCCGCAGCATCGCCGCAAGCCATACGTAGGGGTCGACCAGCAGCGCGAAGAACGCACGCCACGGATGCCTGCGCCCGAGGCTGCCTTCCAGCGCGCACTCCAGCGCGAGCGAGGTCGCGGTGGAACAGCTGCGACTGGTCAGGTTGTAGGTCGTGTCTTCGCGATAGTCCTCCCAGAAACGCCGCAGGGCGTTCGCGTTGAATCGACGGAAGCGCACGCGGCGGTCCGGTGGCCTCCAACGCTGCACCTCGATCTCGTGGCTTTCGTTCCAGCGTCCGGGGACGTCGTTCTCGGTGCCGGCGCGAAGCAGGCGGGCGAAATCGTCCGGCGTGTGGTCGATGTCGATCGCCGGATACAGGCTGATGTAAACGTCCGGAGCAAGCTCCAGCGCCGCGTGCCCGGTCGAGACGGCACCGGAGCGGTCGACTGCGGCGATGTAGCGATTCACCACCGGTCGAGGGATCGGGGAATCGATGGCGCCCGTCGGTGTCCAGACATGCAGCGTCAGCACTTCGCCTTCGCCTGCGCCCTCCTCCGCCGGGGCTGGAACGCCACCGCGCGAGTGCCATGGCCGTGCGCGGAACATCGGCAGTTCCGTGACCGAGCCACCCGGCGGGATCGCGCGAAGCTGGACGCCCAGCCGGATGAGCGTAAGCCCCGACGCCGCCAGCGCCACGCTCATGCAATACGGAATGACGAATCGATACGGCCACGGCCAGTCCGCCAGGATCAAACCGGCGAGCACGACTTCGACGCACGCGCCGGCAACCGCCATGGCCCATCGCTCGAACCGCACGACGTAGGCCGACGCGATGCGCAGCGCACCATCCACGAGGAACGCGAGCCCGAACAGGATGCTGTCGGAGAGTCCGTGGTCCACCAGCACGTCGGCGATGAGCAGGCCGAACACGACGAAGGCGATGCCGCGCCAGGCCATTGCCGATCGCGAGCCGGGCGTGCTCGCCCACGCGCTCGCCAGGACGATGACGCCTTCGACGGCGAACAAGGCGCCCAGCACGTCGGTCGCGATGCCGATCGCTCCGCTGGACGCATCGATGAACACCAGTGCGCCGACGAGGATCCACAGCGCGCCGAGCGAGGCGAACCACGGCCACTGGCGCCGCACCGCCTGCGCACCGATGAGCAGCACCGCGAGTCGAACCACAGGACACCTCCGTCGCCGATCGCGGGTTGCATGGCAGGTGGATTCTCGACGGCGATGGTTCGACGCCGGTTGACGTTCGTCAAGCGACCGGTACCTCTGGTGCGCCCAGCATCAGTTCACCAGCGGGTAGTCCTGCACGATGTCGATGACGCCGTTGATCACGAACTGCACACCCATGCAGGCGAGCAGGAAGCCCATGAGCCGCGAAAGCGCTTCGACGCCGCTTTGGCCAAGCAGGCGGATGATCGCATTGGCGCTGCGCAGGCACAGCAGCAGGATGAGGCTCACCAGTACGAAGACGATGATCGGCGCGGTCTGCATGACCCACTCCGCGTACGGACGCTCGTCGTGCATGGCGGCCGCCGTTCCGATCAGCAATGCGATCGTGCCGGGACCGGCCGTGGTCGGCATCGCCAGCGGGATGAATGCGATGTCCCGCTTGTGGTTGCGTTCGAGCTCCGCGCTGCGGTGCTCGACTTCGGGCGCATCCTGCGCGCTTTCGTCCGGGAAGAGCATGCGGAAGCCGATGAAGGCCACGATCAGCCCGCCGGCGATGCGCAGGCCCGAGATCGTGATCCCGAACACTCCCATGACCGCCTGCCCGGCGTAGAAGGCCACCGCCATGATGACGAACACATAGCACGAGCAAAGCAGCGCCTGTCGCTTCCGCTCCTGTTCGCTCATCCCTTTCGAAAGTCCGAGCATCACCGCGACCGTCGAGATCGGGTTGGCCAGCGGCAGGATCATCGCCAGCCCCATGCCCACTACCCTGACCAGTTCCCACATTGCTGCCTCCTTGTTTCGTCGTGGCCGTGCGTCGAGTGCGCTCGCGAGTTGCAGGAACGTTACGAAGCCGGAATTCCCGCGCGGTTGACGTTCGTCAAGCGCGTAGCAGATGCCCGGCATCGGGTTGGTAGGCATTCAGGGCAGCGGCTGCACCACGTGGACACCGGATCCCGTTCGCATCCCACCGGCTTGACGTGCGTCATGACGACGCAGTCCGTCGACTTCTAGCCTGCGCGTCCACTCAGACGAAGCAGCCAGATGATCCTTCGAATCGAACTCGACGGGCGCACGGTGTGGCTGAAGCGCCATGATGGCGGGCGTCGCCGCGTGCGTCTGGCGGCACTCGGACTCGTGGCGCGCGGCCTGCGACTTCCCGCGCTGCGTCCGCCGCGGCGACGCGTCGGCGACGAGGCCTGCCGCATCGAAAAGCGTCGCCTTCGCGAGCTCGCGATGCACGGCGTTTCAGTGCCCGACGTCGTGACATACGGAGACGGCTTCCTGGTGCTGAGCGACATGGGTTGTTCGATGGCGGCCGAACTTTCTTCCGCGCCCGCATCGTTGCGCGAGCCGCTGATCGAAGCGGCCGCGCGCGCACTCGCGTGCGTGCACGCACGCGGCGGTTACGTCGGCCAACCGTTGGCGCGGAACATGACCGTGCGTCCGGACGGCATCGGCTTCATCGACCTGGAGGAAGACCCGGGCGAAGTGATGCCGCTGCTGCAGGCGCAGGCGCGTGACTGGCTGCTGTTCGCCACTGGATTCGCACACCACGCACCGGATGCGGAAGCATTCGCGCTGCTGCTCGCACGCGTGCTCTCGACGCAGCCGCAACTCGCCGACGAACTGACACGCGTGGCGCGGCGATTGCGCGCCGTCGAATTCGCATGCGAGCGGATGGGTTCCCGCGCGCGGCGCATCGCGCTGTCGCTGCGCAGTTTCCGCCAGCTTCCGTCGTTTCCACTTCACTGACCCGACTACAGGACTGTCCGATGAACCTTCTCGCCGGCTTCGCGCCTTTCATCGCCTTTGCGCTTGTCGATCGCCTGGTCGGCCCGGTCACCGCGATTGGCGCCGCCGCTTTCGTCGCGTTGATCCGTGTGCTGTACGACGGCCTCGTGTTGCGCCGCGTGCCGAAACTGCTCGATACCGGCACGGCATTTCTCTTTGTCGCAATGGCGGCATTCTGGCTGGTCGAACATCCGGCCTGGACGGTGTGGAACGTGCGCCTGGTCGCCGACATGGGCCTGTTGCTGCTGGTGGTGTGGTCCATCGCGATCGGTCGGCCGTTCACCCTGCCCTACGCGCGCGAGCATGGCGATGCGGCGTTGTGGGATGCGCCCTCATTCGCCGTGACGAATCGCGTCATCAGCGAGGTGTGGGCGCTCGCGCTTCTGGTCGTGGTGATCGCCGATGCGCTGATGGCGACGACGCATGCGGATCGTCGCATCGGCGTCGGCCTGATCGTGGCCGCCGTCTTAGCGGCGATGAAGTTCACGCAGTGGTATCCGCGTCGCCGCCGTCGCGTGCTGGATCGCCCGATGATGGGTTGACGTGTTCGACGCAGGGGCGGCTTACGCCGCCATCGCGCTGCAGGCCATCGCTTCGAGGCGGCCGCGTTCGACCAGTTCGACGTCGCGCCCTTCTACCGCCAGCAGGCCTTCTTCCTGGAAGCGGCGGAACAGGCGGCTCACCGTTTCCGGTGCGATGCGCAAATAGCTGGCGATATCCATGCGCGACATCGTGAGCTGCCAGTGGTCGCGCGAGTAGCCCAGGCGCTCGAAGCGATCGGCCATGCCGAGCAGGAACGCCGCCAGGCGCTCGTCCGCGGTGCGATTGCCGGTGAGGCCGGTCGTGCGCCCGATGTCGCGGCTCATCAGGCGGAAGAGCTTGTTCTGCAGCGCCGGCATCCGCAGCGCGGCTTCGGACACGCGCGGGAACGAGAAGCGGCACAGCATGACGGTGTCGAGCGCGATGACACTGCACGGGTGCACGCCTTCGCTGATCGCGGCCAGCCCAAGCACGTCGCCGGGCATGTGGAAGGACTGCGTCTGTTCGCGACCTTCGCGATCGACGCTCACGCTCTTCAGCGTGCCCACGCGCACCAGCGCGATGCTGTCGAACGCGTCGCCCTGGCGGACGATGTGCTGGCCGGCGTGGATCGGACCGACGTGTTCGACGAGCACGTCCAGTTCGTCCGGATCGCTGTCGAGCACGCCTTCGCTGACGCACACGGAAAGGTAGGGGCAGCTCGCGCACGACGAAGCGATGCTGCGTTGTTCAGGGTGGTAGTACCTGCTGGCCATGGGGGAGTCCGCCATTCGGCGCCCGGAGTCGGGCCGGTGCGCGGGTGGGTCGGGCCCACCCCTTGCTGGGGATCCGCGCGGTGCGCGGGGGTCGGCACTGCTGTCTTGCCACTGCTGGACTGCGGAGCCGGTCGTCTGGGCCGGCGGGCCCGCGTCTGGCGGGCCCTTTCATCTGTGATCCATCATATGGACCACGGTTCCAATGTACTTTTCGGAACGAGGTTCCGCAATATGGAAAAGCGGTCTTGCCGACGAACGGTCGCCTCGAGGCGGCAGCCCCGTTTGGGGAGCCTGTGAGCGCGCGTCCACGCCCGCGTCCGCCGAGGGGCGAGGCGCTGCGGCGGGTTACTCGAGAGATCAGGAGCGGGTTGCGGAAGGTACCGGCGTCAGATCACGCCGCCGTCCACGATGAGGGTTTGCCCGGTGCACATCGCGCTCTCGTCGGCGCACAGCCAGAGGGCCCACTGGGCGATGTCGTCCGGAGCGAGATGGCGCTTGAGGCATTGGCGACGGAGGTAGTCGTCGAACTTCGCCGGATCGGCCCGCCCCTTGGCGAGCTGGCGCTCCGTCAGCACCCAGCCCGGAGCGATCGCGTTGACGCGGATGCCGTCCGGGCCCAGCTCGCGCGCGAGCGTCTTGGTCAGGCCGGACACCGCTGATTTCATCGCCGCGTACACCGGCACGCTGGTTGCGCCCATCATCCAGCTGATCGAACCCAGGTTGACGATCGCCCCGCGCCTGTTGCGGCGCATGCCGGGCGCGATCGCCTGCGCGAGGAAGAACTGGTGGCGCAGGTTCACCGCGACCGTGTCGTCCCAGTCGGCCGGCGTTACCTCGCCCAGCGGCTGTGCGCGGTCGTTGGCGGCGTTGTTGACGAGCGCGTGCGCGTCGCGGCCATCGAGCAGGCGATCGAGCGCGGCGAGCGAGGCCTCGACGTCGCGCAGGTCGCAGATCCCGTACCGCGGTCGGGCGAAGCCCCGGTCGGCTACACGTTGCGCCGTAAGTTCGGCGGCCGGTGCGTCGATATCCAGGAAGCGCACATCGGCCCGCTGCGCGGCGAACGCCTCCACCATCGCGGCGCCGATCCCCCCTGCTCCGCCGGTGATGACAACCAACTGGCCATGCAGGGAAGGAAAGTCCGCCACGTCAGCCTCCGTATTCGCCGACCGGCGCGCCGGCCACGTCCACCTCGAAGGCGAGAATACTGCCCGACAGCGGCGCCGCCGCCAGCTGCATCGCCGACAGGCGGATGCGGGCGGTGGTGACATGGAGCGTCCGGCCGTTCTCGCCGCCGAACGCGCAGTTGGTCGGGCGCGGCACCGGCAGGTCGATGGTCTGGACCACGCGACCGTCCGGCGAGATGCGCTTGATCGCCCAGCCGTCCCACATCGCGCACCAGAGGTGGCCTTCGGCGTCCATCGCCAGGCCGTCGGGGATGCCCTCGTCCTGCGGGAATTCGATCAGCACGCGCTTGTTCGAGATGCGCCCGGACGCGAGATCGTAGTCGTACGCGTAGATGCGGCGCGCGCCCGAATCGGCCAGGTAATAGCGGCTGGAATCCGGGCTCCACGCCATGCCGTTGCAGATGTGGAAGCCTGCTTCGATCTCGTGCAGCTCGCCGTTCGTGTCCAGGCGGTACAGCGCGCCCTGCCCCGGGCTCGCGGTGAGCGCGAGCGTGCCGGCCCACATGCGGCCGGCGGCGTCGCACTTGCCGTCGTTGAAGCGGCGGCCGTAGGTGTCGGCCGGACTCGCTAGCGGCGCCATCTCGCCGGTCTGCAAGTCCAGCGCGCGGAAGCCACTTTGCGTCGCGGCCACGAATCCGCCACGGCGACGCGGAACCACGACGCCGACCAGTTCGCCCAGCGGCGTGGTGCGCGTGTCGCCGGTCGCCAGGTTCGAGACGTTGACCGACGGGCCGAGGATGTCCACCCACACCAGCGACTGCGTCGCCTTGATCCAGTGCGGACCTTCGCCGAGGAAGGCGCTGTGCGGCACGGCCACGCGCACGTCGCGGTCGGCGGCGTGGCTCGGCGTGACCGAGGTGGAGATCGACATGAACGTTTCGCCGACGTTGCCCGACACGCGTCGCGCGGCTTCGATCACGTCGCGCCCCAGCGAATGCAGGCGGTCCGGCGGCAGCCGGAACGAAGGACCGGCGATGCTCACCGCGCCGATGGCCTCTCCGCGGTGGTCGAGGATCGGCGCGGCGACGCCGCTGACGCCCATCGAGGATTCCTCAATCGAAACCGCATAGCCGCGCGCCTTGATCAGGTCGAATTCGCGCTGCATTTCCCGCGGATTGAGGATGGAGTTGGGCGTGAGCGGCTTGAGCGACGTGCCATCGAGGTAGCGCTGCAGTTCCTCCGGCGGCCGGTAGGCCATCAGCGCCTTGCCGATGGCCGTGGCGCCAACCGACAACCGGCTGCCAACGCCGTTGGCCATGCGCATCGCCTGGACGTGGTCACGCTGGTCGATGATCAGCACGTCCTGGCCTTCGAGCACGCCCAGGCGCGTGGTTTCGTGGGCCAGTTCGCGCAGGCGCAGCAACTCGGGCTCGGCGGCGCTGCGCAGGTCGAATTCGCTCCAGACCTTGTGGGCCATCTCGAACAGGCGCACGCCGAGGCGGTAGGTCTGGCTCAGCTCGTCGAACCGGACCAGGCGGAAGTCGATCAGCGTCTGCAGGATCCGGTGCAGCGTGCTCTTGGGCAGCCCGGAGTAGCGGCCGAGTTCGCTGAACGGGAGCGGATGCGGCGCCTCTGCGATCAGCGTGAGCAGGCTCAGCCCCTTCGACAACGCCTGCGCGCCGGGAATGGCGAACCGCCGGCCGGCCTCGTCCTCTTCGACGTCGACCTGTTCGACTCTCGATTGCTTCGGCCTCGGCATGGCGGCTCCGCGGTTGATCGGCGTCCCGAGCCTAGTCGATAGAACGGCGTTCCGCAAATTGGTCAATCTGATGTAAGCGACCTCTTCCGCAGCTCGCAGGCCGGCGGCCCGTTGTGACACCGCTGTCCGTCGGTTATGACGAATGGACGCCGGACCAATGCGGCCCCCGCCGCCTCCGGCCAGGGAGGGACTGAACGGATGCAGCGCCTGCTGGTGGCCGTGCTCGCATTGCTCCTCCACGGCCCGGCCGCCGCCGGTGAGGACGACGCGTCCGTGCCCGGCGACACGGCGGACGACGAGGCGGCCGCAGCCGGCGATCCTTCGCCGACGTCGCTCGACACGGTGACCGTGACCGCCCAGCACCGCGTCGAGAACGTGCAGCGCATCCCGCTGGCCGTGTCGGTGGTCGCCGGCGAAGCGCTGCGTTCGATCCACGCGACCGACGTCCGCGACCTCGCCACGCTCGTGCCGAGCGTGACGTTCTCGGCCGGTAACGAGCTTCGCAACAACTCCATCCGCATCCGCGGCGTCGGCACGGATGTGTTTTCCACCGGCGTCGAGCCGAGCGTCTCGACGGTGATCGACGGCGTCGTGATGCAACGCCCCGGCGCGGCGTTCGCCGACCTGCTGGACATCGAGCGCATCGAAGTGCTGCGCGGCCCGCAAGGCACGCTGTTCGGCAAGAACGCCTCGGCCGGCGTGGTCAACGTGATCACGCGCTCGCCCGATTTCGATGGAAGCGACGTCTCGGCGTCCGCACTGGTGGCGCAGGACGACGAAGTCCGCGTGGATGGGGCGGTGTCGGGACCGATCGGCAACGGCTTCGCGTACCGCGTCGCGGGTTTCCATCGCTCGCTCGACGGCAACGTCGTCAACCTGGACGACGGCCGCACGCTGGGCGACGCCGACACCTGGGGCGCACGGGCCAAGCTTGCGTGGCGTTCGCGCGATGCGCGCACCGATGCGACCCTGTCGGCCGATTACGCACGCTTCGATTCGGATTGCTGCGCGCTGCCGCTCGTCGTCGCCAGCGACAACCCGCGCGCCGTGCTCACACGCACGGAGGTCGGGCACGACAACGACGAGGTGAACAACGACGTCGACCCGTTCGTGCGCCAGCGCAACTACGGCGCTTCGCTCACGGCGAACGTTGCGCTGGGCGAACACACGTTGACGAGCATCACGGCGTGGCGCCGCTTCGAGAACACCAGCGACGTGGACCTGGACGACACGCCCGGGCGCTTCATCACGAGCAACCACAACGTCGAATCCAGCCGCACGACGACGCAGGAATTGCGCCTTGCGTCCCCGCTCGGCGACACGTTCGATTACCTTCTCGGCGCGTACTGGTTCGACGGATCGGTCGAGAACGAGCTGGATCGTCGCGGCCTCAACCTCGCCGCGATCACGCGCGTGCTCGAAGACGGCCTGCTGGTGCCGCGCATCCTGGGCGATGTGGCCGTGCTCGCCGGCCATTCGCGCGTGGACAGCCGTAATGCGGCGGTCTTCGGCCAGGCGAACTGGCATCCCACGCGCAAGCTCACGCTCACAACCGGCGCGCGCTACATCGACGAAGCGCAGAGGCTGTTTTTCGAACGCCCGCGCGATGGCCGGTTCAACGGCGCCGACCAGCCGCCCACCAATCCCGCGTTCGGCCCGGTGGAAGGCCGTTACGACGACGATGCACTGGTCGGCAAGCTGGCGGTCACCTACGACTTCAGCCAGCACGTCATGGGCTATGTCGGATGGAGCACCGGATACAAGGGCGAAGGCATCGCGGCGACGCTCGGCCTCACGCAGGCGCAGTTCGAACAGTTGCCGGCGCCGGCGGAGACGACGTCCCTTCTGGAAGCCGGCTTCAAGACAACGCTGCTGGATCACACGCTGACGCTCAACACCACGGCGTTCCATATGCGCATCCACGATTACCAGGCGCAGACGTTCAATGCGGCGACCGGGCTGTTCCTCCTCACCAGTGCCGGCGGCGTGGTGATCGACGGGCTGGAGATCGAAGTCGTGGCGCAACCGACGGAGCGGCTGTCGCTCCTGGGCGGAATCACCTACCTCGAGGCAGCGTTCGACGACGTGCGCAATGGCCCCTGCTACACGGGGCAGACGCCAGCACAAGGGTGCATCGGTGGCGTGCAGAACCTCGACGGCAAGCCCTTCATGAATGCGCCGAAGCTGCGCACGACGATGTCGGGGCGCTATACGTGGCCGGTTCGCGCGAACGCGGACGCATACGTGCAAGGTGACTGGCGCTGGCAGGACGAGGTCGTGTTCGACATCAGCCAGAATCCCAACCTGCGCCAGGGGCCGTACGGCATCGCGGATCTTTCGGCGGGCTTGCTGTTCGGTGCGGGCCGGTACGATCTGAGCGTGTTCGTGAAGAACGTGTTCGACCGCACGTACGCGGCCGGCATGATGGCGGTGGGAACGGCCGGCGGCGCGAATGCCTACGCGCACCAGTTGCCGCGCGATTTCCACCGCTACGCCGGTCTCTCCCTGCGCATGCAATTCTGAGGAGCATCGATGGCGCCGGTGGATTTCTGGGTGCTCGCCGCGTATCTCGCCGGAACCCTCGCGCTTGGTTTCGTCTACGCCGGGCGCAATCGCCGCACGCGCGACATGTTCGCCGCAGGCCGCAAATCGCCATGGTGGGTGTCGGGATTGAGCAGCTTCATGACGCTGAAATCCGCCGGCACCTTCGTCGTCTGGGGCGGGCTGGCGTATCGCGAAGGCGTGGTCGCCATTGCGATCAACACCTGCATCGGCGTGTCCGGACTGCTCGTCGGCACGTTCGTCGCCGGCCGCTGGCGACGCACGGGCGTGACCACGCCGGCGGAATTCGTCGAACTGCGCTTCGGCCCCGGTGCGGTGCAGCTCTACACCTGGGCGATGCTCGGCATCCGGCTCGTCTGGGGCGGCGTCGCGCTGTACGCGGTGTCGGTGATCTTCGCCGCAGTCGTGCCGCTCGAACCGGGCCACGTGCTGCGCGATCCGGCCACGGGACATCTGTCGGTGGCGTTCGTCGCGATGCTGTTCGGCGCGGTGGTGCTGACGTACACCGCCGCCGGCGGACTGTGGGCCGTGCTGATGACCGACGTGCTGCAGTTCATCGTGCTGCAGGTTTCGGTGCTGTTCCTGATCGCCCTGTTGTGGATGCAGGTGCGAAGCGGCGTGCCATTGGCGGCGGTGCCGGCGAGTTTCCTTTCGCCGACGTCCGCGCAGTACACGTCGTGGTTCCTCGCCGGCTGGGTGGCCGTGCATTTCTTCCTCGTCGGCGCCGAATGGGCCTTCGCGCAGCGCTACATCTGCGTGCCGACCGTGCGCGATGCGCGCTGGAGTGCGTGGCTGTTCGGCGCGCTGTACCTCGTCAGTCCCGCGTTGTGGCTCCTGCCGACGCTGCTGTTCCGCTGGCTCGACGACAGCGTTGATCCGGAACAGGCCTTCATCCTCGCGAGCCAGCGCGTGCTTCCCGCCGGGATGCTCGGGTTGATGGTCGCGGCGATGTTCTCGGCGACGGCGAGTTCGCTCAGCGCGCACATCAACGTGTTCGCCGGCGTGCTGACCGAACAGTTCTATGGGCGGTTCCTGCGTCCGTTCGCCGACGAACGCGAACGCATCCGTGCAGGTCGCATGTTCGCAGTAGCGATAGGCCTTGCGTTGATCGGCATGGCGACGGTCGTGCCGCACATCGGCGGCGCGGAGCAGATCGTGCTGACCGTGACCGGATTGCTGCTCGGTCCATTGATGGCGCCCACGGTATGGGGACTGTGGAACGGACGGATCGGCACGCGTGCAGTGTTCGCCACCGTGTTGGGAAGTTTCGCGGCGGGCATGTTCGTGCGCTTCGCGATGGCCGAAGGCGCCGCGTTTGCGGATTGGCCGATGGCGCGGTGGGCGCAGGCGAATCCGCGCGTCGCCGACGTGCTGGTCGGCGCGGTGTTGCCGGTCGTCATGCTCGCCATCGCGCAGGCGACATCGCGCGAGGAATCGCCGCGCTGGCATCGCGTGCAGGAACGCTTCGCCGACTATCGCCCCACGTCCCCCGATGAAGCCGGCGCCATCGAAGGCGGCTCGGCGAAGCTCGTGGCGATCGCGCTCGCGGGTTCCGGCGTGGTGATGCTGGGATTGTTCCTGCATCACGGCGGCACGCATCCGTCGCTGGCGGCGTTCGCGGCGGTGCTCCTGATCATCGCGGCAGCGACATGGTTCGTCGCCACGCGCACGCCGCGAGCGCCGACGCAGGCGATGGAAAACGGCAGCTGACTGCCGCCGACAGCGTCGTTCGTCCGACATGACGTACATCAAGAGGCGCCCGGGTGGGCGGCGTAGCGTGTGCCCTGCGGCGATGACCTGCATCGCGCCCCACCCCAGATCGCACACCGGAGACTTTCCATGAATCGCAAGAACCTGCTGCCGGGCCTCGTCCTGTTCGGCTCCCTCCTGTTCACCGTCGCCGCCCAGGCCGCGCCGCCCCCGGTCGACATCGGCGACCGTCACGGCAACCTGCGCAATGCGCAGGAACACATCGACGCCGCGTTCCAGGCCATCAGCGACGCGCAGGCGGCCAACGACTCGCGGCTTGGCGGTCATGCCGGCCGCGCCAAGGAACTGCTGACACAGGCGAGCGAGGAGCTGCGACAGGCCGCCGATACGGCCAACAGCAACGAACGACGCTGGTAAGCCGCCCTCCCCCACGGCGGAGTTACCGGATGGAACAGCCGGTGCACGCGTCCTGGAGGCGCATCGGAAACACCGGAAGCGAAACGGGCGGCCCACGGGTCGCCCGTTTCGCTTTGCGTCGATGAATCCCCGCGATCGCGTTGCTTCGCCGGGCTGACATCCGTCAAGAAGCTCGCCTGTGTCGAGCGCGACAGTGGCGTCCTCCCCCACAGGACTACCCGATGAACTCCTCGATCCTGATCTGCGGCGCCGGCGTTGCCGGCCTGTCCACCGCCCACTTCCTGCTGCGTGCCGGGCACGCGGTCACGGTGGTCGAGCGTTCGCCGACCTTCCGCGGCGGCGGCCAGGCCGTCGACGTGCGCGGCGTGGCGCTCGACGTCGTCGCGCGCATGGGTCTGCTCGATGCCGTGCGCGAGCACCGCACGCGCCTCAAAGGCATGTCGATGCTCGATCGCGATGGCCGCGAGCTTTCGCGCAACCTCGAACGCACGATGACCGGCGGTCGCTTCGACAGCGGCGACGTCGAAATCTTCCGCGACGACCTGTGCCGCCTGCTGATGCAGGGATGCGGGAGGGCCGAACTCATCGCCGGCGACTACGCCACCGCGCTGCACGACGATGGCGCCGGCGTCGACGTGCACTTCGCCAGCGGCACGACGCGCCGCTTCGACCTGGTGATCGGTGCCGACGGCCTGCGCTCGCGCACGCGGCGACTGGCCTTCGATGCGACCGACGAATGCGTGGTCGAACTGGGCGCGGTGCTCGCGTTGTTCACGGCGCCGAACACGAAGCCGCTCACCGATTGGGAGCTGATGTACCGCGACGAGGCGCGCGGCGTGGTCGCGTATCCGACGATCGACAATCGCGAGCTGCGCGTGGGCGTCGGATTCGCTGCCGATGCGCGTGCGTTGCGCGGCGACGAAATCCGCCAGAAGGCTCTGGTGGTGGAACATTGCGCCGATCTCGGCGGCGACTGGCGCACGATGCTCGACGCGCTGGAAGCGGCGCCGCAGTTCTGGTTCGGCGAGATCGCCCAGGTACGCCTGCCGCGCCTGCACAACGGTCGCGTCGTCCTGGTCGGCGATGCGGCGTACTGCGCGTCGCCGTTCTCGGGCCAGGGCACGAGCCTGGCGCTGGTCGGCGCGTTCGTGCTGTCCGAATCGCTCGCGTCTTCCGGCAACGACTTCGCCGCTGCGTTCGCCCACTACGAGACGCGCATGCGCCCGTTCGTGGATGCGAACCAGGGGCTGGTGGACCTCACGCGCGTCGGTCCGATTCCGGATGAACAGATGGACGCGGCGAAGAACGGGATCGTGCTCGACGCGGCGTGATCGACGGTTCGCGACATCCCTTCACCAGCGTGCGGAAGAAAGGCGCGCGGAGGGCGGATGAGGGCTGCGGACTCGCCCTCACCCCAACCCCTCTCCCGTGAACGGGAGAGGGGCTCACGTCCACAAGCTTCGTCTCACTTCGCCGCGACGGGCTTGCCCTTCAGATCCGCAGCGATCCGCTGCGCCACGACCTTCTCGTCCACCGCGCGCCCGAAGTGATCGACGTAACGTCCCTGCCGATCCAGCAGGAACAGGAACGTCGAGTGGTCCATCGTGTAATGGCCCTTGTCGCCGTACGGGACCTTCTTGTAGTAGACGTGGTATTTCGCCGCGATGTCCTTGATCTGCGCCGGCGTGCCGGTGAGTCCGACGAAATCCTTGCCGAAGATGGAGACATAGGTCTTCATCTTCGCCGGTGTGTCGCGCTCAGGGTCGATGGTGACGAAGATCGGCGTGACGGCGACACCACTGTCCTGCTGCACGCGGCGCGCGATGCGTTCGATGCGGGCCAGGTCCGTCGGGCACACATCCGGGCACGACGAGAAACCGAAATACATCAGCGCCGGCTTGCCGGCGTACGTTGCTTGCGTGACCGCCTTGCCGTCCTGGTCGGTGAGCCTGAAGCTTCCACCGATGTCGGAGCGCGGCTCGGCCAGCAGCAGCGACGGGACCAGCAACAATGCGGAGAGCAGGATCGAGGCGCGCATCAGTAGGCTCCGTTGTAGGTCATCTGCAGGCCGATCAGGTCGGACTTCTGCCCCGCCTGCTTCTGCGTTCCGGCCGAAAAGCCCACGCTCAGGCGGCCGGTGACGTTGTAGGTGACGCTGAGTTCGTTGAGGTAGTCGTTGCGCCCTGCATCGACGATGGCGGGACGACGCTTGTCCGTCCGTGTGGCACCGAAGGCCCACGGCCCGTAGTCGAACGTGAGCGACGTGGTGAGGTAGCGCGTGTCGTTGCCGGCGACTGCGTCCTCGTTGTCGATGTCGGCGTATTCGATGAAGGGCACGATGTCCCAGTAGCGTCCCGCCAGCGTGTTGTCCAGGTTGATCGCCGGTGGCCGGGCGAACATGTAGCGCGCCGAAACCACCTTCACCACCTCGTCGTCCGGCGTCGTGCCGTCGTCCTGGGCCACGCCTTTCCGGTTGCGCATGTAGCCGCCCTGCAGTTCGAGGAACGGCAACGCGGGGATGCCCGTCCAGTTCAGCGCAAGCGCGTAGGAGTCCAGCTTGCCGCTGTTCGCCGGCCCGCCGTCGGAACGCTTCAGGCGACTTCCGCCCTGGAAGAACGGCTTGCCGAGGTCCGTCGTGTCGGCGGTGTAGAGGCTGATGTCCGGTTCGATCAGGCCGAATTTCTGGCCGAACATGCGATACCCGAACGTCGCGCCGAGCATGCCCTGCATGTCGTACGCGCCGACGAAATCGTTGGTGTACAACCCGGGCGCCTGGTCCTTCGCGCGGCCGAACGGCACCTCGAACTTGCCGATCATCCACGACGTGCGCGAGCGCAGACCGTAATAGTTCAACTCGTTCACCACCATGCCGACGTCTTCGAAGAAGCGCTTGTCGCCCTGGTTCGGCGGATTGATCGGGTTGAACTCGGTGGTGAGGCGCAGCTGGTCGTTCTGCGTGAAGCGCAGGTAGAACGACGTGGTCACGTCCGGATAGAAGTCGTTGGTATCGCGCGGCCCGCCGGGATTGCTCCCGTCGACGCGGCTGAAATCGTTCTGCAACACGGCGCTGTAGTCCATGCCGAAGTTCGGGTACATGCCGTTGTCGGCGCGCGCCTGGGGCGCGACGCCCATCGATGCGGACACGACGGCGAGCGTCAGCGCGCTTCTGTGCAGCCCGTTCACGGCGCACCTCCCGTCGCCGGGAAGTTGCTCGGGTTCGGCACCACCAGTTTCTGGCCGGTGTTGTCGAGGTAACTGCACAGCTGGTTGTCGCCGTAGATGCCGCCCAGCGGTTCCAGCGTCACCGCCTGCTCGTAGTCCTGCGGCTTGACGACCTGTACCACCTGCATCATCCCGCCGTCCTCGTGTTCGAGGATGTGGCAGTGGTAGACGAACTTTCCGAGCATCGTCGGATCGCGGAACGGAATGCGCAGCGTGATCGAGCCCGTCGCCGGGATGAACACGTTGTCGCGATAGCCGTCGAACGGCACCGGCTTGTCGTTGATCGCCACCACCTGGAAATCGGTCTGGTGGATGTGGAACTGGTGCAGTTCCTGCGACGGATTGGTCAGGCGCCATTCCTCGACGTCGCCGAGCTTCACTGTAGTGTCCACGCGCCCGCGATCGAAGCGGCGGCCGTTGATCATGAAGGCGTTGCCGTCGGTGGGCGAATCCTCGAACGAGAACTCGCGATGGTGCGCGATGGGCTCCTTGCTGAAATCCTCAGACACCGGATATGCGCTGGTGATCGCCTTCGTCGCCGTGCGCGGGCCGCTGGAACGCAGGATCGCCAGCGTCTCACCCTTGTACTGGTCGCCGGCCGGGCCCGTGTTGCCCGAGCCGAGTTCGATCGCGTGATCGCCCGCCTCCGGCCCGACGACCAGCACGCTGAAGCGCGCCGACGGGCCGATCAGAAGCTCGTCGGTCATCACCTTCTGGTTCACCGTGTTGCCGTCGCGCGAGAGGATCTGCAGCGGCTGGCCCTTCACGCGGATGCGGAAGTACTGGTTCGCGGCGATGTTCATGAAGTGCCACAGCTGCGTCTCGCCGGGCTGGATCTCGATCACCGGCTGCGATTGCCCGTTCACCGTGCGGATCGACGCGGCGCTCGTGATGATCTCGCTGGCGACCTTTCCGGTGGCGGTCTTCTGGAAGTTGCGCAGCGCGAGCACGCGTTCCTTGATGCCGGCCAGTTCCGGGAACGGATCGAGCATGCCGTCGACAAGGATCGGGCCGGCGATGCCCGCGGCGACCTGGCGCTCGGAACCGCCCGGAAAATGGCTGTGGTACCAGTACGCACCCGGGCTGTGGTCCGGCGGGATCTTGAGGTTGTAGATGCCGACCTGGTGTGGCGGCGTCTCGCGGAAGATGTTGTCGCCCGCTTCCAGCGGCGAGATCGTCATGCCGTGGAAGTGCAGGTTCGTCTTCTCGTCCATCTGGTTGTCCAGGCGGATCGAGACGACGCCACCGGGCCGCGTGCGGAGCAGCGGCGCGTCGTAGTCCGAGTTGAACACCAGCGAGACATAGCGCTCGTTGCCGATGTTCACGTGCGCCTGCGACGCCCGCAGTTCGGCGTGCGTGACGCCGTCGGGGCCGTAGCTGAATTCGGGCGGCGCACGCAGCGGCTCGTGGTCAGCGGTCGGGCGGTAGTCTTGCGTGCAGGCCGCCAGCAGCAGTGCCAGCGCGATCACGGCCGGCAGGCGCACGCCGCGGGGATGGCGAAGCCATGTCGGCGCGGCGACGGCGCGGCGGTCGTCGAGGTTTTCGTTCGGGTCCATGAGGTCGATCTCACGCGCGGTGGGGATGCGGCTTAACGGCTTTCCGACATCATGGATACAACGCAGCCCCGGGCTCTTGACGGACGTCATGCCGGCGCAAGGGAGCGGCTAGAACTCGCTCACCACCCACGCGATGTACGCCGTCGCGACCGCGCTCATGACCAGTCCGATGAGGAAGATCGCGTCGGCGACCCGCTCCAGCACGAGATTCCGGCGCCCGCGCTTGGTGCGCAGCGCCCAGTACGCACACAGGCCCGCGCAGAGGTAAACGATCGCGTTAATGCTGAGCATCTCGTCGGCGATGGTGTTCACGCGCCGCACGGCCGTGACTACGCGGATCACGCCCACCACGGTCATGCACACGCCGAGCATCGCGGCGGAGGTCGTGAAGATGTGGACGCAGATGTCCTCGTCGAGGTGCTCGCGGTTCATGGCGGTCGTGCGCGCGGAAGAAGGTGCGGCTCAGCGTGTGCGGTCCCGCGCGATCGCCGGTTGACGTACATCAAGGACTCGCGCGATTCGTGCGCGTCGCTTCATCCGCGTTCGCCACGCCAGCTGAACGTTGCAGGTTGCCATCGTGCATCGGCTTGACGGATGTCATCCCGCGCGGCGCGGGCATCTCTAACGTCCTCGCCACCCCCATGCGCGAGGAGCGCCCCCATGAAAACCGCACTGACGTTCGTTCCCCTGCTTGGCCTGCTCCTTGCCGGTTGCGCGGCGTCCCCGGTCGTGAAGACCGATGCCGACCCGTCGGCGGACTTCGCGTCGTATCGCACCTACACGTGGGTGAAGAAGCCAAACGACCTGCCGCCCTTGCAACAGCAGCGGCTGGTCGCCGCAATCGACGCCAAGTTGCAGCAGCAGGGTTGGACGCAGGCCTCCAACGGTCAGGTCTCGCTGGTGGCCAACGTCGCCACCCGCGAGAAGCAGTCGCTCGACACCTTCTACAGCGGCCCGACCTACGCCGGCTGGGGCTGGCGGAATCCGTGGCACATGGGCCCGATGGCGTTCGGCCCGGGCTTCGGACCCGGCTGGGGCACCGGTACGGCAACGACCACGGTCGATACCTACACCGTCGGCACGCTGGTGCTCGACATGTTCGATGCGAAGACCAAACAGGCGATCTGGCGCGGCAGCGCGTCGGGCAACGTGCCCGATTCGCCGCAGAAACTCGACGCGGCGATTCAGGCGGGCGTGGACAAGATGTTCGCGACGTTCCCGGACAAGCCGGCGTCATGACCGCCACTGGCGCGATCGCCCCGGCGACCGGGCGACTCGGGATGCGATTCGAACGGGCCATCTGGCTGATGCCGGCGGCCTTCACCCTCCACATCGCCGAGGAATACCTCGGCGGTTTCCCGGCCTGGGTCGGTACTCAGATGCACGGGGCGATGAGCATTCCGATGTTCGCCGTCAACAACGCGGTGTTCATGGCGATCCTGCTCGGCGTGGTCGCGTGGGCGGCGATGAGTCGGGGTCGCACCTCCGCGTTCGTGTGCCTTGCATGGGCCAGCGGCAACCTGTTCTGGGACTTCTGGGTGCATCTGCTGACGACGGTGTTCCAGCGCGTGTATTCGCCGGGCCTGCTGACGGCAGCGTTGCTCTACTACCCGATTTCCCTGTGGGTGGCATGGCTCGCCGTGAGGGACAAGCGCTTGGGCAGACGCGGCGTTGTCGGCGCATTCGCCGTCGGCCTCGCGCTCTTGCTCTTCGTGATGTGGGCCGGCCTGTGGCACTTCCATGTGCCGGCTGCCTGACGCTCACTGGTTATCCGCACGTGCATCCACACGGTGCACGAGATCCATCTCCGCTTCGAAAAGGAAAGACCATCCCGATGGAAACGCGATACACCCCATCCGGCGTGCGCATGCGCCTGCACTCGGCCACGTCGGACGAGTTCACCTGGCTGCTGCTACCGGGCGGCCCGGGCATCGGCTCGGAGAGCCTCCACGAACTGGCCGACGCGATGGGCGTTCCCGGACGCATCTGGCTGGTGGACCTTCCCGGTGATGGGTCCAATCCGGCGCCCGCGGGCGTCGATCCCTTCGCGCGATGGCCGGGCGTATTGACCGAAGCCGCCGACGCTTTTCCGCGGAGTATCTTCGTCGGTCACTCCACCGGCGGAATGTACCTGCTGGCGACTCCCGAGCTTCGCGGACGCATCAGCGGCCTCGCACTGCTCGACACCGCTCCCGACTGCAGCTGGCATGCGCAGTATGTCGCGATGACGGAGCGCCATCCGCTCCCCGCCGTGGAGCGCGCCGCCGAGTTGTACGCGCGCGACAGAAGCGTCGGAAATCTCGCCGAGTTGGCAGTCGCTTCGGCGGAGTGGAACTTCACGCCGCGCGGACTCGATGCAGGCCGTGCGCTGCTTGCGCGCATGCCTTACAACGCCGCCGCAGTGGAATGGTCGGACGGACACTTCGATCACACGTACCGCGCCCGATGGTGGCCGACGGACATCCCGGTGCTGCGCATGTGGGGCGACGACGATCGCATCGTCAGCCAGAGCGCCTGGAAAGCTTCGACCTATCGCACGCGGAACGTAATCGACCGGAAAATCCCCGACGCGGGCCACTTCCCGTGGATCGAGAATCCGGTAGCGGTGAAGAACGCCTTCGGCGATCTCGTCGAAGCACTTCGTGCTGCCCAAGTCGCATCGGACGATCTGTACTGACGACTACGCTTTGTCCTCAGGGCCTCGCGCCACGTTCGGAGATCCCGAACCCCATGAATAGCTGGCGTTGCGCGTCATGCCCTGACACCGATGAACGCGGAAGGCACCGCGAGCGGTGCCTTCCGGTTCCATAGGTTTCAGAGGGACGCTTTATCGGCCATCGCCGTCGGCGTCACCGGGCAATGCGCGCTCCACGCCGTGCCACGCATCGCGCGTCGCGTGCTTGGCCTTGTCCCAGCCCAGTCGCGAGGTGCCTTTGACCTTGTCCCAGCCCTGACCCAGTTCGTTTTCCAGACCTTCGTCCCACTGGCGGTCGCCGTAGCGGCCGCGTGCCTGGGTGCCGTAGCGGTAAGCCGGGCGGTAATCGTCGAACTGCGCATCCGCATCGCGGTAATCGACCTTCTCGAACGCGTCCGCGTAGTAACGGTCGCTGGCGGCATAAGCCTTGTAGGTTCGATCGCTGCGATCCCACGCATCGCGCACCGCGTTTCGCGCGTGATCCCACTCGAGCTTGGATCCGCCGCGCGCCTCGCCCCAGCCGGCACCCAGATCCCGATCGAGTTGATCGTCCCACGACCGATCCGAGAGGTTGGCGCGCGAATCGACGCCGTACCGGTAGGCCGGCGCGTAATCGTTGTCATAGTCGAAGCTTGCGTCGTGATACGGACGCGACGTGTGCGCTTCGCGCCAGTACTCGGCTTCGCCGGTCGGGTCGATGCGTTCGGCCACGCCCTTGCCTGCCGCAGCGCCGATCAACGTGCCGATGCCTCCGCCGATGAGCATGCCGAGCGGACCGCCAATGGCGCCGATCACCGCGCCTGCCGCGGCGCCGCCCACGCCACCGACGCCGACGCCGACGGGATGCGAGCCGGGGGCGCCGCTGATCGGATCACGGTTGAAGTCGCGATTTTCGCGCTTGTCGTTTTCGTTCACGTTGCAGCTCCTGATGCTGTGAGTGAGGGACCAAACCTGCTGCATGTGCAGGTTGGCCACCGTGCTCGACGTGACGTGAATCGCGCGTCGTCATCACTGCTGACACGGCAACGCTCGGCTTTTCGCTACGGCACCGTGAATTTTTAGTGGGGCAGCGAGCCGCGCGTGCCGCGGACTTCCCGAGGAGAAACTGATGACCCGCTCTCCACTTCCGCCGTTCACGCCTGAAACCGCGCGCCTCAAGGTGAGGAACGCTGGGTGCAAATGTTCATGCTGGGCATGATTTCGATGGGCGCCGATCATCAGCGTTCGACCGCCCCGATGTCGGGCCGGGGACCCTTGACGCGTGGGAATCCGGTGCCGCGCTGGTCATAGGCGCGGTTGTTGACGTTGTAACCGCGGTCGATGGCCGGACTGTCGACCAGCAGCATGTGCGTGCGCGACGACCCACCATTCAACGCCAGCGGCGCGAGGCGCGGATCGGTGGTGATGGTGTCGGCTGGCACGGCGACGTTCGAGCGGGTGATCAGGTTGCCCATTCCGACGATCGCGGGCGCGTCGGTGCCCAGGTCATACCCAACGCCGTTGGTGCAGGTGTTGCTGGCGAGGATGGTGCTGTAGAGCGTGAGCGCGTTGGACCACAGCGCGCCGCGGTCTTCGCACGGCGGCGTCGGCGGGTCGTCGTCCCAAAGGCCGACATTGAAGACGATGGTGCTGTTCTGGATCGTCGTCGCGCCTTCCAGGTACGCGGCGGAACCGAACGCGGCATGATTCCCGGACAGCGTGCTGTCCACGATGGTATGCGTGCCGTTCCCGCGCGCACGGATGCCGCCGCCATCGGGCCAGATGGACCGCGGCGGATCCTGCCGCAGTCGATTGTTCGAGATGGTGGACTTGTTGACCAGCAGGTTCCCGCGCTCCAGGTACACGCCGCCGCCCTCCGCGCCGCCGCGGTTGTCGCGGACCGTCGAGTAGACGATGTTGGCGCTGCTGCCCGCGTACACACCGCCGCCGACGAATGCCGAGTTGTTGAAGACATGGCTGTATTGCAACGTGACTGTCCATTCGGCGTGGATGCCGCCGCCTTCGGAATTGGTCGTGGCGACGTTGTCGAACACCGAGCTGTGGGTCAGCGTGACGTGGCGAAGCGCGCTGATCGCGCCGCCGGCGGTGGCTGGCGATTCGAGCCACCCGTCGGCGAGGTTCTGGCAATGGTGCACGCGGGTCAGATGCAGCTGCACGCTGCCGTTGGAACTGATGCAACCGCCGCGGCCGAGTTCGCTGGTGGCGTGGTGGTAGCCCCACGCGACCGTGGCGCTCTCGAGGCGCAACACGCCGTCGCCGGTATGGCGGAACACGCGGAAGGTCTGGTGACCGTCGATGGTCAACGCATCGCGCCCGGGCCCCAGAAGCGTCAGGGTGGATTGCGGCACCACCAGTTCGTCGCTGGTCAGGACGATCCGACTGCATGACAGCGACCGCATGTCGATGACGTCGCCACTGATCGCGCCGGTGATCGCGTTGCGCAGGCTGCCCGGGCCGCTGTCGCTGCAGTTGGTGACCATGCGCGTGGCGGCGTGCACGTCGCGTGCCGGCAAGGCGGCGCCGGCGCACAGCGCCGCGCAGACAAGGATCGGAAGGAAGACATGATGGGACATGGCGGACTCCTCGTCGGCCGACGGCGTGGTCATCGCCGGCCGGTGCGACGCGGTCGGTTACGGATTCGGGCTGGGCAGGTCGATGGCGCCGATGTCGACGAACGCGCCATGCGCGCGCGGGAAACCCGGCCCGCGCTGGTCGTACTGCAGGCTCAGCGCGTTGTTGCCGCGCTCGAGCAGCGGGCTGTTGCGCTCCGGCACGTGCGTTGGCGTCGGTCCGCCGTTGCTGGTCAAGGCCAGCAGCCGTGGATCGTCGATGAGGATGGTGTCCGCCGGGAGCGGCGCAAGCGAACGAGTCACCAGACTGTGGCTGCCGGTTACGGCCTCGCCATCGACCAGCGCGGCGATGTCGACCCCCTGCCCCGTGCTGCACAGGTTGCCGGCGACGACGGTGCTCTCCAGGTGCAGATCGCTCACCGCGCCGACGCTACCGTCGCATTCGGCGTTGCGATCGTCGTTGCGGGTGATGGTGCTGTTGTAGATGCGCGTGTTGGCCGGAAGCGAAGCGGCACTGTGGTAGTTGGCGATGTTCCCCGAGATAGTGCTGTCGGTGATCTGCGCACCATTCGTGGTCCCGGCCTGTGCGATACCTCCGCCTCCGCCGGTGGCGCGATTGCCCGCCAGCGTGCTCTTGTTCACCACCAGGCTCGGGCCAACCGGCAACGCGTTGCTGCCAAACGCGATCCCGCCGCCGTAAGACGCGACGTTGTTGCGGATCAGCGAATAGGTTACGGCGACGGTGCCTCCCGACACGCCGCCGCCACCGCCGGTGGCGGCGCTGCCGACCACCTGGCTGTAATGCAGCGTCACCCGTCCCCACGCGTGGATCGAACCACCCGACCCGCCGTCGGCCAGGTTCGCATACGCAAGGCTGTGCGCTAGCACCACGTTCTGCGCGGCGATCGCGCCGCCTACGCTCCACGGCTCCATGCCATCGCCCGGAACGACCTGGCAATGGCGGATCGACGAGTTGATCACCTCCGCCGTTCCCGCCGACTTGATGCAGCCGCCATCGGCGAACGTGGTGGTCACGCGTCCATTGACGATCGTCAGGCGGTAGACGCGCAACGTGCCCGTGCCGGCGTGGCGGATCGCGCGCCCCCGCGCGTTCGCATCGATTGTGAGCGCGTCGCGACTGAGGCCCAGCAGCGTCAACGACGCCTGCGGCACGACCAGTTCGCCCGATGTGAGCACGATGCGATCGCAGGTCAGGCCGAGCAGGTCGATGTTGTCGCCGCTCTGGGCGATGGAGATCGCATTGCGAAGGCTGCCCGCGCCGCTGTCGTTGCAGTTCGTGACCACACGCGTGGCCGCATGCGTTTCACCGACGGGAACCAGTACGCCGAAGGTCGATGCCGCGACGAGCGCGATCATCGACATGGAAGCGGAACATGACATGAGCGCACTCCTCGAAATGCCGATGCACGCGGTCGAGCCCGCTTCCGTTGCGACGAACCGCGGCGGAAGTATCGCCATCCCATCCGTTGCCGTAGTGAAGCCGCAGGCGCGCCGCCCCCGCGCGCGCGTAGTCAGTTACGCAGCACATGAAATGAGCATGTGCTTCCGACGAGTGGTTACTCGCCAGAAAGTCGCCAGCGCCACGTCCGCTTTCGACCAGCGTCAGGCAGCATCGCTCCATGGGTTCCTTCGTCGGACAGCGCGGACGTCACCAGGTGGCTTCAGATCAATCCCACGAGCCGGTCATGAGGTTGTTCGTCGAGTACTCGTCGAGGGTGAGTCGCTGGTTCAATGCCCGGCGGCGCCGCACAACGCGGTCGATGTGGACAGTCCACGATCTCTCGGCGCCGCGGAATGCGTGGATCCGGCGCGGGTCGAGGTCCACGCGCGCTTCGCCGGTCAACTGGAGCAGGTGTCCGTTGACGAAGTCAGCGAACAGCAGGCCCTGCGCGTCCGGTCTCCAGGATGTTGCCCAACGTGTTGAAGAACATGTTCCCGGCAAAGTCGGGAATCGTGAGGATGTTCCCTTCTACGAGCACGAAGCCAGGTTTGCCGCCTCTATGCGAGACATCGACCTGACGGCTTGCGACACCACCGCCCGGATCCGCGTAACTGGCGACGAAGAACGTGTCGGAAGCTTCCACCAGGTCCGAGGCTTCCTCATCGAGGCCTTCCAACGATTCGACCTCAACGCCCGTATCACCAAGCGTCGCCCCGATTGGAGTACGAGTCTGAATGTACTGCGGACAGTTTCCAAACGATTGCACCACCTCGACGGAAAACCCCGATGCATTGAGTTCTTCGATGCGGCCATTCAATCGGTTTCGACGCCGCGTGTGGAACTCCAGGCCGAGAAGACCGATGGAAGCGCCCTCGCGGAAGTCGGCGAACGCTGGATCGTTCATCGATGGCAGCGCTTGGACCGCAAGGCGTCTTGGACTCGACGCCTGGATGAAACCGGGGGCACCTTCGAGGATCGTCGCCCAAGGCCAACCTTCGGCATCCACCAGTCCGACCATGAGCCTCGATTGTTTCTCGAAGAATTCGCGATGCTGATCGAGCATGTAGTCGCGCATCACGCGCCTGCCCACGGCCTCCATGCGGTCACCCACTTCCAACCGTCGCCTGCATGGCGCGTTCACCGTCATGCCAGGGCGAAGGCTGCGATTCGATTTTATGCATGGCAGCCTCTCCATGTAAGCCAAGTCAGTCACGCCAGTGCTGTCTGCCACCGTCATACGCCAGATCGTCCGCGATTGCAGTCCCCAGCGCTGCCGCACGTCGCGAAGCACTCGTGGCGTTCACGACGATTCACCGGAATTGATCCGTGGTAACGATGCCGCGGTAGTAGCGTGGGTTCCCGGTCTCCGGCGGAAGCCGGGCCGAATCCTGTCGATGTCGAACAACCGTTTCCGCGGTCTCCCTCCCCCACGGAGAAATGCCCATGAACACGCCGACGTTCCTTTCGCTCACGCTTGCCGCCCTCGCCTCCGTCGCTACGCAGGATGCGGGAGCGGCCGACATCAAGAACATCGTGATCGTGCACGGTGCATTCGCCGACAGCTCCGGTTGGCGCGATGTCACCGAGCTGCTCGAGAAGAAGGGCTTCAAGGTGTCCCTCGTCCAGAACCCGATCACGTCGCTCCAGGATGATGTCGATGCGACGCATCGCATACTGGACATGCAGGACGGCCCCAGCATCCTGGTGGGTCACAGCTACGGCGGCGTCGTCATCACCGAGGCGGGCAATCATCCGAATGTGGCCGGCCTTGTGTATGTCGCGGCGTACCAGCCCACGAAGGGCGAAAGCCTCATCACGCTCGTCACCGAAACGCCGGGTCCGAGTCGCGAGATCAGGGCGACGAAGGACGACAAGTTCCTGTACCTCGATCCCGCCGCATTCGGCCGGGATTTCGCTGCCGACGTGCCTGCGGAAGATTCGGCGTTCATGGCCAAGTCGCAGGTCCTCGCCTCCAAAGCCGCGTTCTCCACGCCCGTGGGCGACCCTGCATGGCGCAACAAGAAGAGCTGGGCGATCGTCGCGTCGAACGATCGGACCATCAGCCCCGACCTGGAGCGCCGGCTCGCCAAGCGCGCAGGTAGCCAGGTCGTCGAGATCCCCTCCAGCCACGCGGTGTTCCTGTCGCAGCCGGCGAAGGTTGCCGAGGTCGTCGTCACGGCCGCACGGGAGGCTGGCCGCTAACACGGCTTTGAAGCCCCGCAAGCCGAAGGCTCGCGGGCCGCTGGGGCACTGCACCTGACACATGGACGCGCGCATCACGCGTCCATGCAGCCGCGAAAGATCATCGGTCTCGATGCACCGCGATGGCACGCACCGCTTGACTGCCCTCACCTGCCTGCGAGCGAACGCTGGCGCGCCTGGAACGCCTCCTGGAACGTGCGTTTCACCGGCCCCAGGGCCTGCACGAACTCCAGTTGCTCCCCTTCCGGTCCCTTGCAGTAGATGAGCGACCATCCATCGGACTTTCCCTGCGTGATGCGGTTCGAGTTGGATTCGATGGGCGCCGAGCGTCGCTCCTGCTCGGTGGCGACGGTGATGACGCGATTGGCCTTCACCTGAGTCATGCCACGCCGTGCCGATTCGGCCTCGAGATCGCGAATGAAGACGTTGAAGTCGACGTCATCGCGGAGGTAGAAGCAGATGTGCATCGAGCGCGGGAACGCAGGACTCATCAACTCGCGCGGGTCGGCGAAGCTGTTGCCGCGTCCCATCGGTTGGCCTGCATCGCGGTACTGCAGCAGTTCGATCACCACGTTGTCGAACTGGACGAAGCGCACGTCCAGGCGCTGCGTGCCACCCCGAAGGTCGGGGATGCCGCGGGTTCGCGGATTGACGCCCCGCTCGCGCGCGATGATGTCCTCGTCCGTGAGCAGCGTGTTGTGGATGCGCTCGCCCTGGAAGTCGCCGTCGCGCATCACTTCCGTACCGCCCAGCACTTCGGTGTAGAACTCGAAGGCGCGATCCATGTTCTGCACGGTAAGCCCGAAATGCTGGACACCCTGCAGCCGCGCGCCCAATGACGCGGCCTTGCTGGTCGCGGCAGGCGCCTGCCCCTGCGGCGCGGCGGGTAGCGCTCCGGGTATCGTCGCCGCGGTGAGCCCGGCCAACATCGCCGTTCCGGTCGTACGCAGGAGGTCTCGTCGGGCAATGTCGACGGCGAGATCTTCGTGTTTTTCCATGGGGCTCTCCAAGGGGCGATCGACGGCTCACTGCCCTTTCGTGGCAGGCACGATGTCGGCAACGACGACGGGCCGTACGACATGCGCCTGGCGCTCGGCCAGGGAGTCGACCACGGCGAGGTAATGCTGGAAGTGCGGTGTCGCACGATGGGCCGCCACTGCGGACTCATCCTTGTACAACTCGTCCAGCACGAAGCGACCCGGTTGTGCGGCGTCCTGCCAGATATCCCAGCGCAGGTTGCCGGGTTCCTCGCGGCTCGGGGCGACCATGCCGCGCAGCAGCGCCTCCAGCGCCGGCTCGTTCCCCGGCTTTGCGGTGAGGACAGCCACGATCTTCGCGCGAGATTTCACGATGTCCGCTCCTTCCAGCCAGTCGTCGAGCTTCATGGGTCGGTACCTGCGGACGCACCGGCCTTCGCCGGCGCATTGGCTTCGTGCCGCAGTGTCCCTCCGCCCTGTCGGGCACGAAAGTAAATCGTCGTGAATCGCGGTAAGCGGACGTGTGCCGAAGGACTACGACGCTTAACGCGCGCGCCCGCGGGTGGAGCGCTAGCGTTGATGGCAGGAGGCTCCCATGCTCCAGATGTCGCTCTCACGCCGCGTCGTGCTCGGGTCCATCGTCGGTGCGGTGGCCGGCCTTGCCGCACCCGGCGCCACCGGCGCACGCGATGACGGCGGCGTGGTCGTGCTGGGCCAGGTGTCGCTCAGCTTCTACGCCGTGGTCGGCGCCGTGGTGCAGCAGGTACCTGGAACGCCTCGGACATGCAGTGCAGGTGCGCGAGGGGCCGCACGAGTCGATGTTTCCCCTGCTCTCGGATGGTGCCATCGACCTGATGGTGGCGGCATGGCTACCTGAAGGCCATGCGCAATACTGGGCGCGATACGGAGGCGAGGCATGCGAAGTGGCGAGCCTTTACGACGGGGCTCGCTTCTTCTGGGCCGTGCCCGACTATGTGCCGTCCGATGCGGTGTCCACGATCGCCGATCTCGCGTCGCCGCCGGTCCTGGAACGCATGACGCGCGACATCCAGGCGATCGGCGACGGCGCCGCCATCACGACGGCCTCGAAAACCGCACTCGAACGATACGGGCTGGCCGACAGCTACCGCGTGCTGCCGGGATCGTCCGCGCTCTGGCTGGAAACGTACCGACGCCTGCATGCGCGCGGCGACTGGTTCGTCTTCCCCACGTGGACGCCGCAATTCCTGAACAGCGCGGGCACGCTGCGCGAGTTGGGCGATCCGCTGGGCGTCCTGGGCCACGGGAATCGTGCCGTGCTCGTGGCTCCCTCGATCCGTTTCGATGCGCTTCCTGCACGGACGCGCCGCGCGCTTGCGCGCGTGCAGCTCAGCCTGGACGACGTGAACCGCATGGACTGGGCGGTCAACGTCGACGGCCGCTCCGCCCGGGAAGCCGCGCGGGACTGGCTGGATTCCAACGCCGATCTCCTCGCCCGCTGGCTCGGCGGACATGAAATCACCATCGATTGAGGACCAGACGAGGAAAGGCAATCGTGCAACGACCCTGGCCGCACTCCTGCTGCTTGCCGCCTGTTCGCGACAGGCGGAGGTTTCCTCGTCCGACCTGACCGCGGCCGATCTTGCGCCCGACGCCGCGGCTGCGGCGCAGTCGCCACCCAAGGTCGGGCAGGTGGAAATCGTGGCCGAGCTCGACATCACGCCCGGCAATGTCACCGTCTCGAAGGACGGGCGCATCTTCGCCAGCGTGCACGGCATGCGGCGTGGACCGGTGCAGCTCATCGAGGTCACGGGGCGCGACTCCTATGCGCCCTTCCCCGATGCGGCATGGAACGCGAAACCGGGGTCCGGGAACGACGTCCTCAATACGCCGCACGGTGTCGTGATCGACGGACGCGACCGGTTGTGGGTGATCGACCACGGCAACTGGCTGCCCGACCCGCAGCCGCCCAAGCTGCTTGCGTTCGACATCGCCTCGCGTCGACTCGCCTCCCGTCATGACTTCGACAAGACAGCAGCACCCGACGGCCAGATCCTCCAGGATCTGGCCGTCGACAGCGATCGCGGCTTCGTCTACGTCGCCGACTGCGGGCCGGATCCAGCCATTGTGGTGGTGGATACCAACAGGAACGTTGCACGTCGTTTCCGTGGCCATCCCGCGCTCCAGAGCGAAGACGTGGAGCTCGTGGTCGAAGGCAAGCCCCTGCTCTTCCCCGGTCCGGGTGGCCGCATGGGACCTGCACGCGTGGGCATCAATCCGATCACCCCTGTCGGCCGATGGCGAGACCCTGTACTTCGGCTCGATGAACGGAACGAGCTGGTATTCCGTTCCCGCAAGGCTCTTTCGCGATGGTGCGAGCGACGCGGAGATCGGGCGCGGCATCGTGCGGGCCGGATCCAAGCCGCTGTCGGATGGTGCGGCCACCGACGCCGAAGGCAACCATTTCATCACCAACCTACCGGACAACGGCATCGACCTGCTGACGAAGGACGGCAAGCTGCAACCGCTCGTCCGCGATCCGCGCTTCCTGTGGGCGGACAACGCGCACTTCGGCCAGGACTCGTGGCTCTATGTCGCGATCAACCAGTTGCACCGCAACCCCATCTTCACCGGTGCGGAGGATCGCGGGCAGCCGCCCTACCTCATCGCACGCATCTGGACGGGAACCCGTGGACAACCCGGGCGCTGAGTTCACCGCGGCGGGTGTACCTTGCGCGTGCAACCGGAAAGTGGTCGATCGACGACCCGCCGATGCCACCGATGCACGCGCGGGATGGCGCGGTCATCGCGCGTGTAGCGGTGCTTCGTCTCCGAAACCGCGGCGGAGGACACGATGGCCATCGAAGCGTCCGGCAACAGCCAGCTGATCCAGGCGGTCACCCTGCTCGGTGCGGCGGTGATCATGGTCCCGCTGTTCCGGCGACTGGGCCTGGGCTCGGTCCTCGGTTACCTCGTCGCCGGGCTCGTCGTCGGGCCGTTCGGACTCGGCTGGTTCACCGAGCCGGAGGCGATCCTCCACATCGCCGAGCTTGGCGTGGTGATGTTCCTGTTCGTCGTCGGACTGGAAATGCGCCCGTCGCACCTGTGGGATCTGCGCCGCGAGATCTTCGGGCTCGGGACGCTGCAGATCGTCACCTGCGCCATCGCGCTCACCGCGGCCGGGATGCTGATGGGCTGGCCGTTCAAGGTCGCGTTCATCGGTGCGCTGGGCTTCGTGCTCACGTCGACCGCCATCGTGATGCAACTGCTGTCCGAGCGTGGCGACCTTGCCCGCGCGAACGGGCAACGCATCGTATCGATCCTCCTGCTGGAGGACCTGATGATCGTGCCGCTGCTGGCGATGGTGGCGTGGATGTCGCCGGCGCATGCCAACGCGGCGACATCGCACCGTGGGCTGTCGATCCTGATCGGGATCCTGGCGCTGCTGGCCCTGATCGCGGCGGGGCGCTGGCTGCTCAACCCGCTGTTCCGGATTTTGGCGGGCTCCAAGGCGCGTGAAGTGTTGACGGCCGGGGCGCTGCTGGTCGTGCTGGGCGCGGCGCTGCTCATGCAGGCCGGAGGATTGTCGATGGCGATGGGTGCGTTCGTCGCCGGCGTGTTGTTGGCCGAATCCAGCTTCCGCCATCAGCTCGAAGCCGACATCGAGCCCTTCCGCGGCATCCTGCTCGGGTTGTTCTTCCTCGGCGTCGGCATGGCGCTGGACGTGTCGGTGGTGCGCGCCGACTGGGCCATCATCGTGACCGGTGTCCTCGCCCTGATGGCGACCAAGGGCCTGTGCATCTACGTGGTCGCGCGCGTGTTGCGCAGCGGTCACGGAGAAGCGATCGATCGCGCGTCGTTGATGGCCCAGGGTGGCGAGTTCGCGTTCGTGCTGTACGCCGCGGCAAGCGCGGCGGGTGTCATCAGCGCCCAGGCGAATGCGCGCCTGACGACCATGGTGGTGCTTTCGATGGCGCTGACACCGCTGGTGACCCTGCTGGTTCGACGCTTCGTGCCCGCGTGCAAGGCACAGGCGCTTGCGAGTGTCAATCGAGCGGTGGGGCTTTCCGGAAGCGTGCTGATGATCGGCTTCGGCCGCTTCGGTCAGGTGGTCAGCCAGCCACTGCTGGTGCGCGACGTGGATGTCACGATCATCGACACCGATGTCGAGATGATCCAGGCGGCGAGCGACTTCGGCTTCAAGATCTACTACGGCGACGGCACGCGGCTCGACGTACTGCAGGCCGCCGGGGCCGACGAGGCGAAGATCATCGCGATCTGCGTGGACCGCTGCGAAGTGGCCAACGAAATCGTGGACCTGTGCAAGGTTCAGTTCCCGCAGGCGACGCTCATCGTACGTGCGTACGATCGCGAACACGCCTGGCACCTCGCCGGCGAAGGCATCACGCGCCACGTCCGGGAAACCTTCGAGTCGGCACTGCGCTTCGGCACGATGACACTGCGCGAACTTGGCCTCACGCCGACGCAGGCGCGCGAGATCGCGAAGGAAGTGCGTCGCCGCGATGCCGATCGCTTCGCTTACGAACTCGCCGGTGGCGACTGGGTCACCGGCGCCGTCATGAGCTTCTCGAAACGTCCCCACCCCACGCCACTCACGGCGCCGCGCCGCGAAAGCCAGGCACTGAATCAGGCCGCGGAAGTGGCCGCGCGCTCGAAGAACTGATCGCACCCGCCGCCCGGCCTCTGCCGTTTCACGCAATCCATCGAGCATTCACGGTGTTTTACGGGCGATGGCGCCGATGCCCATGGTACGAAGTCGTTGTGTCGACGCATTGCACATCGCGTCGAATCGACGGCTTACCGCACCGGGTTTACGAAGATGCCACGCACGCTCCGGACACTGACGCTCGATGACGCCAGGCACATGCTCGGCGCCGCGGAACAGGCCGCGACGCGTATCGGCATTCCGTACAACGTGGCCGTGGTCGATGTCGGTGGCCACCTGATCGCGTTCACGCGACAGGACGGCGCCCTCATCGGGAGCATAGACCTGGCGATCCACAAGGCCACCACGGCCCGGATCTTCTCGAAAACGACCGAGCTGCTTTCCCATCTGGCGCAGCCGGGCGCGGCGCTGTTCGGCATCGGCCAGAGCAACGCGGGCCAGGTGGTCATCTTCGGTGGCGGAATTCCCGTGGTCATCGACGACGAGATCGTGGGTGCGGTGGGCACCAGCGCGGGCTCGGTCGAACAGGACATCGAAGTCGCGCAGGCCGCCATCGATGCGCTGAACCTGCGCCTGAGGCACAACGAGACGGCTCCCGCGGGGACGCGAAAGCGCGCGCCCGGGTGTCGGCTGAGGAACGTCACCATGGCCTACCAGAGCGTGAATCCGGCGACGGGCGCACTCGTCGCGACCTTCGCCAACCACTCCGACGTAGAAATTGATGCGGCGCTCGCGCGAGCGCACGCGCTGTACCGATCCGACTGGAGCAAGGGAGCACGGCAGCCCAGGCTGGACGTGCTCGCACGTTTCGCCGATCTCGTCGAGGAGCGCGCGGAACCGCTCGCGCGGCTGCTCGTCGAGGAGATGGGCAAGCGGATAGCCGAAGCGCGGTGGGAAGTCGGCATCACCGCCGACATCGCCCGGTACTACGCACGCAACGCCGATACCTTCCTCGCGCACCGGGCATTGGAAACGTCGCGCGGCGACGCGTGGGTCGAATACCACCCCATCGGCGTCGTCGTCGCGGTCGAGCCATGGAATTTTCCCTATTACCAGCTCGTTCGCGTTGCGGCGCCGAACATCGCGATCGGCAATCCGGTGCTCGCCAAGCACGCGAGCATCGTGCCGCGTTCCGCGCTGGCGTTCGAAGAGCTCGTTGCAGCCGCAGGCGCGCCACCGGGCGCGTGGACCAACCTGTTCGCCTGCAGTGACCAGATCGCCCGCCTGATCGAGGACGACCGGGTGCAGGGCGTCGCACTGACCGGATCGGAGAAGGCGGGCAGCATCGTGGCGTCACAAGCCGCCAGGCACCTGAAGAAGTCCGTCCTCGAACTCGGCGGCGCCGATGTGTTCGTGGTTCTCGAAGATGCCGACCTCGATCGCGCGGTCGCTGACGGCGTCTTCGCGCGCCTGCATGTCGCCGGCCAGGCCTGCAACGCCGCCAAGCGGTTCCTGGTGAGCGAATCCGTAGCCGATGCATTCCTGGCGAAGTTCACGGAGCGGTTCGCGCAGGTGCGCGTGGGCGACCCGATGGACGAGAACACCGACATGGGCCCCATGTGTTCGACCGCCTCGCGCGACGAGATCGCAGCGCAGGTAGACAAGGCCGTCGCGGCCGGCGCGACGCTGCATTTCGGCGGCCGGATCATCGACCGCGATGGCGCGTTCTACGAACCCACGATCCTGACCAACATCACGCGCGACAACCCGGCGTACTTCGAGGAGTTCTTCGGCCCGGTCGCGCAGGTCTACGTGGTCGCGGACGACGACGCCATCGTGGCGCTCGCCAACGACTCCCACTTCGGCCTGTCCGGCGCGATCTTCACCGCGGACATCGACCGTGCAAAGGCCCTCGCCTCGCGGATCGAGACCGGCTCGATCTGGATCAACACGCCCTCCTCCACCGCGCCCGAGTTTCCCTTCGGCGGCATCAAGCGTTCCGGCTACGGGCGCGAGCTGTCCGAGTTCGGAATCCGGGAGCTCGTCAACCAGAAGATGGTGGTCGTCGCCAACGATTGATCGCCTCCCCCAGCGAAGGACCGGATCCCCACAGGAGAACACCGATGAAAGCCGCCCGCATACACGAGTACAACAAGCCGTTGGTCCTGGAGGACATCCCGATTCCGGACATCCAGCCGGACGAGGTGCTGGTGAAGGTCCAGGCGTGCGGCATGTGCCGCAGCGACGTGCTGCTCATCGACAAGTTCTTCCTCAACTACGGCACGTTGCCGATGCCGATCATTCCCGGGCACGAGATCGCGGGCGTGATCGATCGCATGGGCTCGCAGGTCAACCACGGCCTCGGCTTGAAGGAAGGCGACAGCGTGGTCGTCGCACCGGGCTGGGGCGACGGTGTCTGCCGTCACTGCCTGGAAGGCAACACGCAGATCTGCCCCAACGTGCGATGGCCCGGTTTCGGCCTGTGGGGCGGCTTCGCCGAGTACGTGCCGGTGCCGGCGCGTTACGTGGTGAAGGTCGATCCGCGCATGAAACCCGAGGAAATCGCACCTCTCACCGATGCCGGTCTGACGCCGTATCGCGGCCTCAAGAAGTTGCGCGAAGGCGGGGCGCTCGGACCCGATCGCGTGCTCGGCATCTTCGGCATCGGCGGCCTGGGCGTGTACGCGGTGCAGTACGCGAAGCAGCTGGGCAACGGCTGCCAGGTGGTCGCCTTCGCGCGCAACGAGGAGAAGCTCGCCGTCGCGAAGAAATACGGCGCGGACCACGTCATCGCCATCGGCAACAAGAGCGTGGCCGATGTAAGCAGGGAGCTGAAGCAGGCGACCGGCCAGGGCGACCTCGACGCGGCGCTGGATTGCGCCGGCGCGGAGGCGACGGTGCAGCTCGCGCTGGGCCTGCTGTCCATCAGCGGGCACTACGTGGATGTCGGGTTTGTCGGCGACAGGATCGACGTTCCGCTGTTTCCGCGCGTCTCGCGTGAGCAGACGATCCAGGGATCGTTCTGGGGCAACAACATCGACCTGGGCGAAGTGATGGCGCTGGCCGCGCGCGGGAAGATCCAGCACACGATCACCACGATCAAGTTCGATGAGGTCAACACCTACATCGACCGCCTGCGCAAGGACGACGTGGTAGGACGCGCCGTCCTCAAGTTCTGAGCATCCGCGCGGCGTCGCAGCCGCAGTCCTCCACCATCCGTGGCGCGGCATCGCGCCCGACTTCCTCCGGAGCAATGACATGGCCACCAAATACGTCCTGTTCGTCGCCACGAACACGGCACACATCGGTCCCAACAAGCGGCCGACCGGCTTCTTCTTCCCCGAGATCGCCCACCCGTTCGAGGCGCTGGACGAAGCGGGCATCGCGGTCGAGTTCGCGACGCTCAAGGGCGGGAAGCCGCCGGAAGACGGCTTCGACGAAAAGGACAAGGGGCAGACCGACTTCCTCGGGAGTGCGGCCTATGGACGCCTCGGCCACAGCCGGCGGCTGAAGGACGTCGATGTCCTCAACTACGACGCCATTTTCTTTCCCGGCGGATTGGGACCGATGGCCGACATCGCCACCGATCCCGACGTGAAAAAGGCGGTACGCCGGATGTGGGACGCCGGCAAGATCGTGTCGGCGGTTTGCCACGGTCCGTGCGCGTTCCTCGGCGTGGAACTGGAGGACGGATCGCCGCTGGTGCGCGGCCGCAAGCTCACTTCCTTCTCCACCGCGGAAGAAGACGGATACGCGCGAGCCGACGTGCCTTTCGATCTGGAAACCGCATTGCGTGACGAAGGTGCGGAACATTCCTCGGTCACGCCCTGGCAACCCAAGCTGGTAGTCGACGGCCGCCTGATCACGGGACAGAATCCCGCCTCCGGCACGCTCGTAGGCAAGGCGATCGCCGAAGCGCTCCAGCGGGCGTGATGCCATGCAACTGCGCTGCAGGGTCGTCCTGCAGCGCGGGCTGTTCGCCACACGGACATCGCGCGCCGGATGGCGAAGCGTGCGGGCACGACGCCTGCACCATCGATGTCCGTCCTGCCGGCACGCACGGCAATTCACCGCCTTTGACGATCTTTAATTACCGCGGTCGCCCGCGCGCGGACCACACTGCCTTCGCGAGGGCATCCGCTCCTTCCGGACGGATCGATCGGATCTGTCGCCCGGACCGGGACGCGCCGCGACCAGGCCTCGATGCCGCCATGGGTTGTCACACGGTGAGAAGGAGACGCTACCGTGCCCTGCTCCCAGCTGTTCGCCCCGCTTCGCCTGGGCGCGCTCGAGCTCGTGAATCGGCTCATCATCGGTCCGATGTGCCAATACTCCGCCGACAACGGCTGCATGAGCGATTGGCACCTGATCCACCTGGGGCATCTTGCGCTCTCCGGTGCCGGACTTCTCTTCATAGAGGCGACCGCCGTGCTGTCGGAGGGACGCATCAGCCCAGGCGATCTCGGACTGTGGAACGACCAGGGCAAATACGCGATGAGCCTGACCATCGAAAGCATACGACGATGGTCCGACATGCCCATCGCGATCGAGTTGAACCATGCGGGACGCCGTGGATCGGTCGACGCGCCGTGGAACGGGAGCGGCTTGCTCGCAGCCGGCAGTGGCCGCGGATGGCGGACGACCGCGCCCTCCCCCGTGCCTTACATCGCGCATCAGGCTGCACCCAGGACGCTGGATCGAGCCGACCTGCGCCAGATCCGCGATGGATTCGCGAGTGCCGCGGTGCGCGCCGTACGCGCCGGCGTCGATTCGATCCAGATACAGGCTGCCGAGGGCTTCCTGCTTCATCAGTTCCTCTCGTCGCAGTCCAATCGGCGCGGCGACCCCTATGGAGGCTCGCTGCAGAACCGGATGCGGTTCCCGCTGGAGGTGTTCGAGGCAGTTCGCGATGCCGTCCCCGCGCAGCATCCGGTGACGGTCCGACTTCCGGCGTTCGATGGCGCGGGAAATGGTTGGAGCATCGAACAGGCGGTCGGTCTTGCCATGCGCCTGGAAACCCGCGGATGCAGCGCGTTCCATGTCACGGCGGGCGGCCTGGTCCCGGAATCGCCGCCGAGGTCGCGAAGGGAACTGGCCGTGGTCCGCGCGGTGAAGCGCGCGGTGAACGTTCCGGTGATCGCCGACAGTCTCGATCACGACTACGACCGCGTCGACGCGGTGATCGTGAAGGGCCATGCCGATGCGGTCGCGTTGACCCGGACGATCGTGCAGTCGCCGCGTTGGCCGTGGCACGCCGCGCATTCGCTGCACGCCCGCGTGGACAAGCCGGTCCAGTACCGGCATGTGTAACTGACAGTCTTCATTCGGCGGCGTTACGGCGCCGCCCCTCAAGACAGGGAGAGATCCATGTCGGCTCGTCCTTCCGTCCATCATCGAACGGTCCGCGCCGATGGCGTGGATATCTTCTACCGCGAGTCGGGTGACGCCGACTCACCGACGCTCCTGCTCGTCCACGGCTTCCCGACGAGCTCGCACATGTATCGGCACCTGCTGGCGGAACTGGGAGACCGCTTCCACGTGGTCGCGCCGGACCTTCCTGGATTCGGATTCACGCAGGTGCCGGACGAACGCCGGTATGTCCATACCTTCGACGCGCTCGGCGAGACGCTTCGCGCCTTCGTCGAGGCGCTCGGCCTGTCGCGGTACATCCTCTACGTGTTCGACTACGGTGCGCCCGTCGGTCTGCGCCTCGCGCTCCATCTTCCTGAGCGCGTGGCGGGCCTGGTCAGCCAGAACGGCAATGCCTACCTCGATGGGCTGGGAGACGCCTTCGGGCCCACGCGCCAGTACTGGGAAAATCCCACGCCCGAACATCGCGATGCGCTCCGGGGCATCCTGACCCTGGACGGAACACGCTGGCAGTACGAGCACGGCGTTCGCGATACGACCCTCATCGCGCCCGAGGCGTGGCAGCTGGACCACATGCTGCTGCAGCGCCCCGGAGTCGACGAGATCCAGCTCGACCTGTTCTACGACTATCGGAACAACCTCGCGCTCTATCCTCGATTCCAGCAGTTTTTCCGCGACAGGCTGGTGCCGACGCTCGTCATCTGGGGCGAGCACGACCCCTTCTTCACGCCGGCCGGCGCGCGGGCGTTCCAGCGCGACAATCCGGACGCACACGTCGAACTGATCGACACCGGGCACTTCGCGCTGGAAACGCATGCAGGCCTGATCATCCAGCGCATCCGCGAGACGTTCCAGTCCGACGTGCGCCGCGGCGCCTAGTGCGCGGCGAGGATCGTCGCCGCTTCCCTCACCAGGGGCGTTTCGTGCCCTTCCGCAAGGCGCATGTAGACCGGATGCAGCACCGCCTTGGCTTCATCCGTTCGGTCCTGCGATATCTCCAGTCGCGCCAGCGCCAGTGCGGCCGCGATCTCCCAGCCCAGGGCGCCCGCGCGATGCGCATCGCGCATGGCTTCCATCAATACCTCGCGCGCCTGCGATTGGCCGAACTGCGGCAAGGCCATCATGATCTCGCCCTTCGTGCGCAGCAGGTCGGGGCGGCTGAAGAAGCCGCCGTTGCTGTCAGACAACGCGATGGCCTCCTCGATGACCGTGAAGGCTTCTTCCGTCTTACCGACCTCACGCAGGACATCGGCCATCGCCTGGAGACCGATGCATCGCGCCGTCGCCATGCGCATTCCGGGAAGGCTTTGCCGCAATCGGACTTCGGCCTCCGCGGGCGATCCCCGGTGGTGCAACAGCACGCCTTCGAGCATCCCGATGAGCCTGGACCGGAATCCCACGCGGTACTCGGGCGAGATGCCGTTCAGTGTCTGCAGAAGGGTTTCGGCTGCCGTGTCGAGGTTGTTCAGGAGGAAGATGGGAAAGAACAGCGTGACGCACGGGAACAGCGAATCAGGATATTCCCTTGCCTCGTCGATGGCCTTGATGGCCAGCTGCAGGGCCTGGACGGGAAGCCCGAGCGCGAGTTTCGTGCGTGCCACGCCGAGGTTCGCATTGAGCATCGCCTTGCCATCGAAGTACTCCAGCTTCCGCATGCCGGCCAAAGCAAGCTTCCTTCGCGCTGCAGTGAACTGCTCCTCGGCCAGGGCGTGCGACCCCATGTAGTGGTGCGACGCACCGATCATCCACCGTGCTATCACTTCTTCCGACGCGCTGCCGACGTCCTTCGCGAGCGCGGCGTACTGCTCCGCGATGTCCAGCGATTCGGCGTACCGGTTGGTGCCCAGCATGGCCAGGTGCATGCCGGCCAGGAGATGGAACGTGGCCCGGTGCGCCTCCAGCGAGCGGCTGATGACGAGACCGCGCTGGATGGCGAGCAGCATGTCGTCGCCGTAAAGGCCCATCGAGGCGTTCGCGATGGACAGGACCTCCCATAGCACCAGTTCGATGGCCGTCGAGCCCAACTCGGGCGGCATGCGATCGAGCGCCTGCCTGCAGCAGCGGGCGCACTCGTCGAACGAGCGATGCTGCAGGAGCGACGGAACGGCCAGGGCGCTCAGTTCCACGCCAAGCGTGGCGTCGCCCCCGGTCGAGAAGCACCACTCCATTGCCGCTCGTATGTTGCCCAGTTCGTCCTCGCCCAGTTCCGGCGTGACGCCGGGATCGAGGATGGCCGCGGTCCGGCAGCCGCGAAGATGCAGCGCGTAGTGCAATGCATGGCGCCGGAGGACTGCATGCCCGCCTTCGTCCGCAAGCTTCGCCGCGGCGTACATGCGTGTGGTTTCGAGGAGCCGCAGGCGCGTGCGTCCATCCCTGGAACGCACGGCGACGAGCGACTTGTCGGCCAGGTCGGCGATGGCGGTCGCAGCCTGGACCGCGTCGAGCCGGTCGTCGCTGATGACGCCGATCGCCGCGTCCAGGGGGAACGCCCCGGAAAAAACGGAAAGTCGCCCCAGAGCCAGCCGATCGCGCGGCGAGAGCAGTTCGTACGTCCAATCCAGCAAGGCTTCGACGGTCTGGTGCCGCGGAGCCGCATCCCGCCTGCCCTGCCAGTGGAGCGTCGATCGGCCGCACAGCAGTTCGGAAACACCTTGAACCCCGTACGTGCTTACCCGGCTGGCCGCCAGCTCGATGGCCAGCGGATTGCCATCCAGCCGCCGGCAGATGGCGGCGACCAGCGATGCGCTTTCGTCGCTGAGAACCTCGTGTGCACCGCCCTCCTCGGCCCGCGCCACGAACAGTTGCACCGCAGGCCATGCCATGGCCTGTTCGACCGTCAGCCTGCCGGTGTTGGGCGGCGATGCCAGGGAGCGCACGACGTACACATGCTCGTCGGAGAGGCGCAGCGCCTCGCGACTCGTGCAAAGGATCGACACGCGATGCGTACGGTCGAGAATCTGCCTGATCAGCGACGCGATGCCGCCGATCACGTGCTCGCAGTTGTCCAGCACGACCAGCGTTGGCCGGCGGTCGAGGAACTCCGCCAGTCCCGCGACGCTGACGGCACCGGAGGGCCGATAGTCCGCGTCGGACGACAACGCCTCCAGCACCTGCGCATCGCTCGTGATCACGCTCAGATCGACGAAGTGGATCGCATCGCCGAAGGAATCGAGTGCGCGCGCCGCCAACACCGCCACGGTGGTCTTCCCCATTCCGGCAGCACCGACGACGGTCACCAGGCGGGAGGTGCGAATCTGCGCTGCCAATTCGGCGACGCCCTCCTCGGAACCGACGATCCGGTCCTGCGATACGGGCGCGTTCGCGAGCGATCGCGATTCGCGCAGTCCAGCGCCCGGGCTCGAATGGGCCGGTGCGTTGGACCCGGCGGGCTGGAGCTCCGGTTCACGCAGTACGTCGGCGACGAAACAGTAGCCACGCCCTGCGACGCTTGCGATGAAGCGAACGCCCTGCTCTCCGCAACCCAGCGTCTTGCGCAGATGAGCGACCTGAACACGGACGTTGGACTCCTCCACCACCAGTCCGGACCACGCGCAGGCCATCAGTTCCCGGCGGGTCAGCACCTTGCCGCCTCCTTCCACCAGCGCCACGAGAATGTCGAAGGCGCGACTGCCCAGCGCCACATCGATGTCGTCCTTGCGCAACGAGCGGGTGGCCGGTGTCAGTCTGAAGCGCCCGAACCGGAAGACATCGTTCATGTTCGCCCCACAGGGCCTGCCTCACGCAGGCGGGCCGTTGGCTCGTGAAGTGAGCTTGCGATGGCGATCCGGCCCGTCGGCTGCCGGCCGTTGATCCCGCGACTGTCCAGCAGCGCAATCAACTCGATCGCAAGTCCACGTGGATGTGCGCAGGCGCGACGCTCCTCCATCGGGCTTTCGCCACGTCGTGCCCGCGTTACTGGTCCTTGGGCGTCGGAATCGAACGCGCTTTCGCAACGTCATGGCGTCGATGCACGCAGAAGCCGGACCGGTTGCATGCCGCCGTCGGCGTCGGTAAAGCGAGCCGCTATGCCAGCGACAACCTTCCGCGACGCGCAGTGAATCTATATCGCGGACGGCAGCTATCTGTCACTTACCCAAAGGGGTGGTTGCAGGCACCGTTGCACGCCTTCGCAACGGCACGAAACGTGCCGGGTGCTGCGCGCCATCCGTGCATCGCGCCCGGCGCATCACCCTTGCGCGTTCACCTTTTCACGGTGTCGCGCGTGCGTTCGTCGAAGGGCTACGGATCGATGATGCCGCGGCGCACCGCAAGCCTCGCCGCTTCCGTGCGATCGCGCACCTCGAGCTTGGCGAAGATGCTTTTCAGATGCCCCTTCACGGTGTCCTGACTGATCGACAGCGCGGAGGCGACCTGCTTGTTCGAATACCCCTTCGACAGGAGCGTGAGCACGCCGATTTCGCGTTCGCTGAGGCTCTCTTCTCCCGACCTCAGCGCGATCTCCTGTGCAATCTCCGGCGGGATGTGGCGCCGGCCTTCATGGACGGTGCGGATCGTCTCAAGAAGCTCCGTTCCCAATGCCGCTTTCAGGACATAGCCCATGGCGCCCGCGCGCAGGGCCCGTAGCGCGAGCGCGTCGCCCGCATAGGTCGTGAGCACGATGATGCGCGCCGATGGGAACTCGCTGCGTATCCGGTTGATCGCTTCCAGGCCGCCCAGCCTCGGCATCTGGAGGTCCATCAACGTGATGTCCGGTCGCAGCCGGCGATATGCGTCGATGGCCTGCAAGCCGTCTTCCGCCTCTGCGATCAGGGCCATGTCGGGTTGCGGCTTCAGAATCGCCGCTATTCCCTCGCGCAGCATCGGATGGTCGTCCACCGCCAGGACGCGAATGCGATCGTCGACTTCGCCGGTCAGCTGCATGGAAGAAATCCTGACTTATCCGGCGGCTACGGCCAATTCCCCATCCGGGTGGGCAAGGATGCGCCTCGCAGGGGACGACCGGCACACCGGCGTGGCGGCGCGCTCCCGGCGACCTGCGCTGTGACGAACCATCGCCGCGGACTTCTTGACGGTCGCCTCGGGACGGCGCTAGCGTCGCCGAAGCGACTCTGGGCCGCCCTTCGCCGATCCGTTCCCCATGCCGGAACCTAGCGAACATCCGATTCGCCTCCTCGTGGCAGATGACCACCCGGTAATCCGTGCGGGCATCGTGGCGGTCATTACCCGCCAACCGGACATGGTCCTGGTGGCCGAGGCAAGTGACGGGGTTGAGGCCGTTGCCCTGTTCGATCGACATCGGCCCGACGTCACGCTGATGGACCTGCAGATGCCGCGCATGAACGGCGTGGACGCGATAGCGGAAATACGCAGTCGCGCGCCTTCGGCCCGCATCCTCGTGCTGACGACCTATCGCGGCGACGTGCAGGCGATGCGCGCACTCAAGGCGGGCGCCGCCGGTTATCTGTTGAAGGACACCCACTACAAGGACTTCGTCGCCGCCATACGTGGAGTGCATGCGGGTGCTGAACACATAGCGCCTGCGATCACCCGGGAACTCTCCATGCGGGTACCGCCCGACCTGTTGTCACCGCGGGAAATGGACGTGCTTCGCGAGGTGGCGACCGGCAGCGCCAACAAGCAGGTGGCGAGCCGGCTCGGGGTCTCGGACCAGACCGTCAAGGTGCACATGAAGAGCGTCCTCGCGAAACTCGGCGCGAGCAGCCGGCTCCAGGCCGTCATGACGGCACTGCAGCGCGGCATCCTCGATCGGGAACGTTAAGCCCCACGCCGCATGCGTGGTCACGTCATCCGATGTCCCCGCGACGTCCGGCAGCTTTGTACGCGATCGAGCCCGGCACCGTAAGCAGCACTTCGGTTCCGCCGTCCTGCAACCGGTTTATGGCAAGCCAGCCGCGCAACTTCCTTGCGCGCTCGCGCATGCCGAAGAGTCCGAAGTGCCCTTCTTTTCCCTTTCCGGCGATCCCGGCGTCGATACCCACTCCATCATCGGCGAAGCGCAGGCTGAAGTTCGTGCCATAACCGATATCGATCCGGATCCGGCTGGCGTTCGCGTGACGCCAGATGTTGAAGATCGCTTCGCTCGCGATCTGGGTGACCTCATCCAGGATCAGCGGGTGGAGCACGCGCACCATGCCGGTAGTCGTCACCACGACCTCTACGGCGGGATCGAACGCCTGGCGTCTTGCGATGTCGGCAACGATCTCCTCGACGGCGCAGTTCTGCAGCGAACGCAGGTCGCGGACACGCTCACGCCCTTCGGCGATCACTTTGCCGGCGAGATCGATAGCTTCCTCCAGCGCCGGCCTGGCAGGCGTTTCCGGCGGCAGGTCGTTCACCGCGAGCTGGAAGCGAAGCGTGAGCGCCTGTACCGACTGGAGCAGCGTGTCGTGAAGCTCGCGTGCGATACGTTCCCGCTCCTCGATGCGCTCGGCCATGCGAATGCGGATGCGGTTTGCGACCGCGCGGAAGCGCATCGAATAGGCCAGCCACGCCAGCGCAGCGACCGCAATGGCACACAGCAACTTGAACAATCCGCTCTGGAAGAATGTGGGCGGGATATCGACATCCAGCGCCGCGCCGTCCATGTTCCATACGTCGTCTTCGTTGGCCGCGATGACGCGGAAGCGATAATGCCCGGGCCCCAGATTGTTGTAGACGGCCTCCCTGCGTACGCCCACGTCGAGCCAATCCGCATCCACGCCTTCCAGTCGGTAGCGGAAGCGGGTCGCCTCTGGCTTGCTCAGGCTTGCAGCCGTATAGGTCACCGTGAGGGACGTTGTTCCGCTGGGTAGTTCCAGTGAATCCGTCGTGGGGTAAGTGACGCCTCCCGCTGTGGCGGAAAGCAACGCGACGGGCGGCGGCAAACGGTTTCGCTCGCGCCCGCCCGGGTCGAGGAAGGCGACGCCCGTATTGCTGATGATCCAGGTTCTACCGTCGGCACCGCTTACCAGGGTCGGCGTGTGCCAGCCCTGCTGCGCTACGCCCGGCAGTCCGTCTCCCCTGTCGTAAAGATCGTACGACGGGGCATAGGCAGTGTCGGAAAAGGCCTTCGCCAGCTCCTGCGCGTTCATCTGGACAAGGCCGAGCAGGCCGTTGAAGAGGAAACCGCCGTCGGCGGTGCGGCTTATTCCCGAGATGCCGAAGAACGGAGCCACCCGTTCCGAAGTCACGGTGCGGAAGCGCTCCTTGTCGAAACGCGCCACGCCGAATTCTCCACCGACCCACAACGCGCCGTCGTGTACGGCGATGATGCCTATGCGGCCGACATCAAGGCCATCGGGCACCGAGAACACCCGCATGCCGGTTGCGTCGTGACGGGAAACGCGGCTTCCGGGGAATCCGAACCAGACGGCGCCGCTGGCATCGGATGCCGCAACCACGGGAGTCGGCAATCCTCCCAGATCGACCTTGCTGCTCCAGGTTCCGTCCTTCAGTCGAAAGACGCCGGATCGTTCGAACGCCACCCAGAGCGTTCCGGATCCATCTTCTGCAAGCGCGCGGATGTTCTCGTCGCGCACCCCCGCGGGCGGGGAAAACCGCGTTGGTCGGCCTGCGCTTACGCGATGCACAAAGCCACCATTGCCATACAGCAGCGAACCATCCCGGGCCCGCAGCAGCAATGTGCTTGCCGGATGCAGTCGCTCGAACCGGCGCGCGATGTCGCCATGCAACGCCCGGTAAAGCCATACCCCGTCCGTGAGCCAGGTCGCGTCCTTCATGGCCGCGATGCTGTAACCGAACGCAGTGGTCGCAGGCACGGAGGTGTCCGGCACGATCTCGGAAGCACGGAACCGGTTGAGTCCCGCATTCGTGCCCACCCAGATGTTGCCCTCGCGATCGCGCAGGATGGGAATGCTCCGTTCGGCCGTGAGGCCATCCGCGCGACGGAATACATCCGTGAGATCCGACGGCAACACACTGCGGGGCGCGCGCGCCACCTTGCGCGGATCGAAACGGAAGATGCCGCCATTGCGGCGGTCGGTCGCCCATATGACGCCCTGCCGGTCGATCGCGAAACCCGGCACCGACAGGACGTTGCCGGGCGTCGCCGCCTGCAGCGTCCATGGGATTCGACGTTCCCCCGCGAGGTAGTCCGCGAGGGGACGCAGGCCGTGGAGCCCCTCGGCGATCCAGATCCGACCGTCGGGGGTCTGGGTGAAGGTGGCATGTTCCGTCACCAGGCCGGTGGGTTCGAAGCGTCGCGCGCCGTGCCTCAGGAAATAGACGCTGCCCGCTGTGCTGACCCACACGGTGCCATCGCTCGCAACGAACAGATCGACGACCATGTCGGCGGGAATGCCCCAGTCCGTTCCCAGCCTCTGCCATCGACCATCCTTGAACCGGGCCAGGCCGCCATGCGAGGCGGCCCACAGGGTGTCATCCCGCCCCTGAAGTATGCGCACCACCATGCCGGGCCAGATGCCGTCCTTCTCCAGATACGTCGTGAGGTGCCCGCTTCGCAGCCGCGAAATGCCGCCGTCGGAGTAGCCGATCCAGACCTCGTTCGACCCCAGTACCTTTATGGCCGTGATGTCGACCGAAGCGAGCCGCTCGCCCGAAGCCGGGTGAAACGGCTCGAACTGCATACCGTCGAACCGATACAGGCCGGACCCCGTCCCCAGCCAGAGGAAACCATCCGCTCCCTGGTCCAGGGCCCAGATTTCGGGCGGCGCACCGTCACGGGCCGTCCAGATCGTATGGTGGAACTGGCGGATGGTCCGATCGCGCTCCTGCGCGTGCACCGCTCCAGACATCGCGGCCAGGATGATCGCCGAACAGACGGTGAGGACCAGGCCGAGGCGCATCGTGGCCCCTGCCACGAGGAGCGCCACCGAATCGAAGGCGCGACGATGCGTGGCTGCCTCGCCGCCATCCCTGCGCAACGTACGATCAGCCGGGACCCGCCTGAAAGGTCCGAACCGGAAGACTTCGTTCATGTCCGCCCCACGGGAGCCTGCAGTGCAGGCGGGCCGAGAATCGCGAAGTGTGCGTACCGCTATAAGTAGCCCAAGCCCTATCAGGATGGAAGTGCGTCGGCGACGTTACAGGCCGATCGCGCCGCAACCGGGCCGCGATCGATACGGCGCCTTGCCGCCACGCCCCCACGCGCGAAGCCCGCACGTGACGGCAGGTAGCCTGCTCTACTCCTTTCGCACCGCGGGGATGAACCGTTCGCGTAGCGCCTTGCCGAGCAGGTCGGGCGGCAGCAGGCCCTGGTCGAGCAGGAAGTTGTTGAACGCCAACCGGTTGAACTTGTCGCCCAGCGCCATTTCCGTTTCCATGCGCAGCTCCAGGATGCGGCTGTAGCCGTAGAAGTACGCGCCCGCCTGGCCGGGTGCGTTGAACGTGTAGCGGTCGAGTTCCTGCTTGACCATCGCCTCCGACAGGCCGACCTTCTCGCGCAGGATGCGACCGGCGCCAGCGCGGTCGATCTGGCCCAGGTTGATCATCGGATCCAGCATCGCGCGCGCGGCACGCATGAGGCGGAACTGCAGCGCGACCAGCTGCCCGTCGAGCGGTTCGTAGGGCACCATTTCCGCTTCGGCGTACAACGCCCAGCCTTCCACGTTCACCGAGTTGAACGCGAACATCGTGCGCGCCAGCGACACGCCGCGCTCGATCATCGCGGTGAACTGCAGTTCGTGGCCCGGACGGCCTTCGTGCGCCGACAGCGTCCATCGCGCCGCATCGAAGTTGAAATCGTCGTACGCCAGTGTTTTGCCGTCCGCCGTCGCGAGCGAAACCGGCACGACGAACTGCCCCTGCTGGCCCGTGTTTCCAACCAATGGCGCGGGCAAGAGGTGCGGCGCCGACACCACCGCCGACTCGGCCTCCGTCCCAAGTCGCATGATCATCGGCCGGTTGGGCACATCGACCACGCGTTCGTCGCGGATGATCGGATCGATCGCGTCGATCACCGTGCGGTAACGCGCCACGAGTTGGTCGTTGCCGATCGCGTTCTTCTTGAGCGCGCGAACGACGGCCACGTAGTCGTGCGGATCGGTCAACTCCAGCCCGTGCTCTTTCGCCACCAGCGGCGCCAGCTGCGCCATCGCCGCGCGGGTTTCCATGAACTCCACCTGCGCACGGCGCACCAGCAGCTGGGGTTCGATGTCGATGCCGATCTGACGGAGCTGGTTCGCGTACAGCGGTGCCGGCAGTTGCGTGTCGATGCGCGCCTGCGGGAGCACCGTCGTGCGGCCCCATTGCGCGTAGTCCTTCAGCTGGGTTTCCATCGCGGCCAACGCGGCGTCCGCGCCGGTCACCTGGTATTTCGTGAACAGATCGCGGATGCCGGCGATATAGGTGTCGACATTCCCCAGCGCCTGCTCGACTTCCAGTTTCGTGGGGCGCAGCAGCGTCGGATCGCCAGCGCGCTGCGCATAGCGGGCCTTCGCCAGCTCGGTCAGCGGTACGGTTTCCTGTCCCTGGCCGACGTAGTTCTTCAGGCGTTGCAACGCCAACGCGCGGCGCTCGGGCGGCGTCTGGTCGGACAGCAGCGTGCGCACGCCGTTGAACACGATCTGCGGCGCGTCGCGCCACGGCAACATCAGGCGTTCGTTGAGTTCGCTCGTCGCGATGGCCTCGTCGGCGGCACGGATCATGATCTCCAGGTCCTGGCGCACGTCCTGGTCGCGTTCGATGGTGAGCCTGGACTTCAGTTCGTCGCGCGATCTCGCGGTGGCGGCGCGGAAACGCGCGGCGAACTCCGGCTTGAGATCGGTGACGAGCCCGTCGTACCCCGGCACGCCCATGAACGACATGTCCTCCGGTGCGAACGGCGCCTGCGCGTCGAGCAGGATCCGCGCGTACTGGTTGCTTCTTTCCACCCACTTTGGCGAAGCGGGCGTTGCGACGGACGTCGTGGTGGCCGGTGCGGCATGCGCCTGCGAGGCGTTTAGCAGTGCCAGCGAAAATGCGATTGCGAGGGTCAACGTTCGGGTCATCGTCCATGTGCCGGTGAGGTCATGGAGCGAGGATGCGAGAGACGTCCTTTTGCCGGCGAGCGCCGAAGGTCATACGGACTTCCTGCGCCCGCCTGCCCTATTCGCGCGAAAACGACGGAGTCGCGCACGTCGCCGTGCTCGATGGCAGATCGCCCGGCCAGCCCGGACCACACGCAACGTCTTCGTGGAGAATGCGGGAAATTTCGGCGAGCGCGTCGGGGCTTTCTTCCAGGTCGTGGCCGTAACGCACCACCAGCGTCGACTGCGCGCCGTCGAGCAGCGTGCTCGCGACGGGCACGACGCCATCGGATTCGAAGTCGTAACGCGGCAACGCACCGGCGATGGTGTGGTACGCGATCCCTTTCCTCGGCATCAGGCGCTCGCCCGCGGCGCGCACCGGTTGCGCGCTCTGCAACGTCGAGATGCTGTTGACCCAGCCGCGCAGGTATCGATCCAGCAATTCGGGCTGGACCGCCCCGGGATTGGCCTGCGCGACGCGTCGCAGCGACTGGATTTCAGGCGCGCGCCGACCGACGAGCACCCGGGCCACGCGGCCGAACCAGCGCGTCGCCGCGGGACTTCCCCGATGGGGCGCCGCCAGGAAGATCGCCCGGCCGACGCCGGGATACGCCTTGAAGTGGAAAGTCGCATCCACGATCGCCAGATCGGACTGCGCGGCGTGCATCCGGCCTGCGTCGGTCACGAAAGCCGCGTTCCAGAGCACGTCGCCGCTGTCCGAGCAGAGCATGCGCGCGACCACGCCACCGAGGCTGTGGCCGACCAGCACCATGTTCGACCGCGCGAAATCGTCGCCCTCCGGATCCAGCGCCTTCCAGGCCGCGTCGAGGTATCCCTGCACGCGCAGCCGGTTCACGAGCAGCGGCGCGTTCGTCTGGTAGACGACATGCCACACCTGGTAGCGCGAACGCAGCGCCGCGTCGCCCCATATCTCGTTCGACAGCCCCGCCCACATCAGCGGACTGCTGCCCAGCCCGTGGATCATGACCAGCGGCTTCTTGTCCGGGTCGTAATCCTCGAGCAGGAAGACGCCCGCACGCCGTCCGACCTCACGCCCGCCGAACAGACCCCAGACCCCGAGACGCTGCAATTTCGAGGTTTGCGCGCCCCGCGCCCACGCGGCGGAGGTGTCGCTGGCGAGTAAATGCTGCGACGCGCCGATCGTCACCTGCGGCGTTCGTAGCGGATCGGAAAGGACCAGGACCGGGCCGCCGTGCGCATCCGTTTCGATCCACGCGGTCGCGCCGCGGAAGACGCCTTCCGGCGGCAGCAGCGAGCACACAGGGGCGTCCTCGCAGCGCTTTCCGAGGAGCGCCAGCGGCACGCCGAAGCCGTCCGTGCTGAAGCGCTTTCCGCCATACACCTCCATCGACACCTCGCGCGCTCGTGTCACGTCGAGCGGCGGCACCAGGTACGGCGAGAGCTGGCGGAACTCGACGCTCAGCTCCGTGCCCGCCACTCGCAGCGGTCCTTCGCTCCACGACCGGTTTTGCGTGAGGGCGTAGGCCAGGAAGTCGTCGGTGCATCGTGTTGCGAGGTTGGCCATGTCGTTCGACGACGCCGCCCCACCCTTCAAGGCGTCGTACGCGTGTGCGGCGCAAAGCAACGACGCTCGTCCGGCGGCTGCCGGCGCGGACGCGCGGCGAGCGGACTTCGCCCACGCCCGCGCGGCGTCTTCGTGAGCTTCCACCGTCGCCGGCTGAAGCTGCGGGGAGCAGCACTCGACATGAGGGCGCGACACTGCGGGCGATCGGCATGCCACGGGCGCAAGTGCGAGTACGACGATGGCAAGCCGCATCAACGCACTGCGCGAGCGTGGACACATGGTGGTTTCGCCTCGCCGGACCAGCGTCGGAGTTGGTTCAAAGCCGCGCGAGGAGTCTATCGGAGCGGAGGCGCGGATGGGCCGCGCTCCGCCCACGGCGCATCAGGCCGGAATACGCGCGATGACCTTGATCTCGAAGTCGAAGCCGGCGAGCCAGTTGACGCCGAGCGCCGTCCAGTTCGGATAAGGCGCCTTCGGAAACACCTCGTTCTTCACGGCAAGCACCGTATCGAACTGGCGCTGCGGATCGGTGTGGAAGCTCGTAACGTCGACGATGTCATCGAGCCCGCATCCGGCGGCCTTCAGTGTCGCCTGCAGATTTGCGAATGCCAGCCGGACCTGCGCTTCGAATTCGGGCTCGGGCGAGCCGTCGTCGCGGCTTCCCACCTGTCCGGAGACGAACAGCAGGTTGCCCGACCTGATCGCCGCGGAATACGCATGTTTCGTGTACAGCTCGTGCCGACCTTCGGGGAAAACAGCGTCGCGGGGTGTCATGGGGGATCTCCTGTGCCGTGTTCGTGGTGGACGACGCAGCGTCGTCCGGCGTGCCGACCACTCTAGGTACCGGCCGTTTGACGATAAACACGCCGATTCCGCGATCACTGTTTGTAGAATCCAAACAATCCCCGGCCCGTTGGAGACCCGCATTGGACCGTATCGACGCAATGCAGGCGTTCGTCCGCGTGGTCGAGACGGGCAGCTTCACCCGGGCCGCGGAAACGCTGCAGGCCAGCAAGACGCGCGTGACGCAGCTCGTGCAGCAGCTGGAAGCGCACCTGCGCGTGAAGCTGCTCCATCGCACCACGCGCAAGGTCAACGTCACCGCCGACGGTGCGGCGTACTACGAGCGCGTCGTGCGGCTGCTCGCGGACCTGGACGATGCCGAGACCAGCCTGTCGGCGGCTTCGCATGCGCCGCGCGGTCGCCTGCGCGTCGACGTGCCCGCGCCGCTGGCGAGCCACATCGTGGTGCCCGCCCTGCCCGCCTTCCATGCGCGGTTTCCCGATCTGCAACTCGACCTCGGCGCGAGCGACCGCAAGGTGGATCTCATCGACGAGAACGTCGACTGCGTCGTGCGCGGCGGCGAGATCACCGAGCCCTCGCTCCGGGCAAGACACGTGGCCGACCTGCTCCTGGGCGTCTACGCCGCGCCCGCCTACCTTGCGCGCGCAGGCACGCCCACACATCCGCGGGAGCTGGAGGACGGCCACCATCGGGTCATCGGATATCGCAGCTCGCGCACCGGCGCGCCGCTGGCGCACTCAATCCGCCGCAGCGACGAGACGCTGCAGGTGCGGGGACGTCACGACCTGTCGGTGGACGACGGAAACGCCTACCTCGCGGCGGGAATCGCCGGCCTCGGCGTGCTGTGGCTTCCGCAGTACATGGCGCGCACACCGCTCGAACGCGGCGAGCTGGTTGCATTGTTCGACGACTGGCAACTCGATCCGATGCCGCTGTACGTCGCCTTTCCGCCGAGCCGCCACGTGAGCCGGAAGCTGCGCGTCTTCATCGACTGGATCGTCGAACTCATGGCGGCGCATGCGCCTGCGATACAGGCGCCTCGCGGGCGGGTTTGACCCTCACGCCATCTCTGCGCTGTCCGTCATTCCGGCGAAGGCTGGACTGCGCGGACCTTCAACGGCGCGTTCGCCTTCGAGGTTGAAGCAACAGCACCGCGCTGTGTCACCCACAGTTGGACAGCGTTACCGCTTCGTTGCGCGTCATTCGACACCCTCTCCCGTTGGGAGAGGGCTCGAACCCGCGCTTCACTTTTCCTCGGCTCGCCGCCGTCGCAGCTCGGGCACCGGCATGCCGTACCAGCCCCAGTTCTCCAGCGGGACTTCCTCGATCACGACAAACGTCGAGTCGAGCGGCTTGCCCAGCACATCGAGCAGCAACTGGCTGACGCCGCGGATCAGCGCGGCCTTCTCTTCCGCCGTTGCGGCACCGCGGCCCGGGCCGGAGCCCTCGCGGGTGATCTGTATGTTGACGATGGGCATTGCCTTGCTCCTGTCGTAAGGGGCGAGGGTTCCCCGCCCCGGGTGAAAGTCAGTGACCGGCGCTCTGGCCGCCGTCGACGTGCAGGATCTCGCCGGTGACGAAGCCCGCCGATTCCAGGAACAGCACCGCCTGCGTGACATCGGAGATCTCGCCGAGGCGAGCCACCGGATGCAGCGCGGCGAGCCATTCGTGCGTTTCCGGCGCGTGCATCGGCGTGCGGATCACGCCCGGCGATACCGCGTTCACGCGGATGCCGCGCTTGGCGTACTCGATGGCCAACGACTTCGTGGCCGCATTGAGGCCACCTTTCGTCAGCGATGCGAGCACCGACGGCACGCCGTCGATCGCATGGTCGGTGAGGCTCGTGGTGATGGTGACCACGTGGCCGGCGCCCTGCTTTTCCATCTGCTCGATGGCCAGCTGCGTGATGTGGAAGAAGCCGGTCAGGTTGATCGCCACGTTGTTGGCGTAATCGTCGGCGTCGAACTGCGTGAACGGCTTGGCGGTGAAGATGCCGGCGTTGTTCACCAGCGTGTCGATGCGGCCGAAACGCGCGAGGCCTTCCTCGACGATGCGCTGCGCGACGGCGCGGTCGGAAATGTCGCCGGCGACGGCGAGCACGTCGGGATCGGACGACGGCTTGATCGAACGGGAGTTGGCGATGACGCGGTAATCGCGGTCGCGGAAGGCCTGGACCAGGCCGGCACCGATGCCCTGCGAGGCGCCGGTGACGATGACGGTCTTGCGTGAACTGCTCATGGTGTTGCTCCGGATTGGGGGGGATCGGTTTCCGCCGCGTGACGCGACGTGTTTCCGATGGAGCCCAATCTAGGGACGCAACCCGGCCGTGCGAATCCACGCATTCCGGCAGACATTCTTCCGCGAAACGGTGGAATCGCCTCCTACGATGCGAGCGTGGCGCGGGCGAACTGCGCCCGCAGCCGCGGCAAGGCGAAGTCGACGAACGCCCGAACTTTCGGCACGGACAACCGCCCGTACGGCGACACGAGGCTGATGGGAAGCGGGGCCGGTTCGAACTCCGGCAGAAGCACGCGCAATTCATCGCGTTCCACATGTGCCGCGACGTGGTACGAAAGCAGCCGCGTCACGCCGTGTCCGTCCACGGCCGAACCCACCGCCGCCTGCACGTTGTTGACGACCAGCCTCGGTACGAACGAGACCGAACGCGGCACCGTCGAGCCCTCCGGCGGAGGAAAGCTCCACGAATCCAGGCCCATGTGCTGCATCGTGACGATCGCGTGCTGCGATAGATCGCCCGGTTCCTCGATACGCGGATGCGTGGCGAGATAGCGCGGCGACGCGACGACGACGCGCCGTGCTTCACCGATGTGTTGCGCGACCAGCGTCGAGTCGGACAGGTGCGTGATGCGAAGCGCCACGTCGATGCCCTCGTCGACCAGGTTCACCGGGCGCTCCAGCAAATACATGCGCACGTTCACCGTCGGGAATTCGGTCATGAACGCATCGACGATCGGACGCAGCACCTCGACGCCGACGAACACGGTCGAACTGATGCTCAGCGTTCCGCGCGGCACCGATCGCTCGCCTGCGGCCTGGCGATCGGCTTCGTCCAGGTCGGCAAGGATCTTCCGGCACGCGGCCGCGTAGCGCTCGCCGGCTTCGCTCAGGCGGATGGAGCGCGTAGTCCGGTGCAATAGCGGGACGCCGACGTGGGCCTCCAGGTACGCGACGGCGCGACTGACCGCTGCCGCGGACCGCCCCGTCCTGCGGCTCGCGCCGGCGAGGCTGCCCTCGTCCAGCGCGGCAATGAAGATCTTCATCGCTTCGATGCGGTCCATGGGCGCCGGATCCGGTGGGGAGACGCCAAGCGTGCCAGAGCGGACGGCCCGGATCACGGGCACATGGACGGCAGGCGCCGCCGCTTAGTCCCTTGCGGGCGCCCCGGCCGCCAGCAGGTCGTGCAGCGCGTCGATCGTCGTCGGCTTCACGAGGTGATGGTCGAAGCCCGCATCGAGCGCGCGACGACGGTCCTCGTCCTGGCCGAAGCCGGTCAGGGCGACGAGCATCGGCGTCGGACCCAAAAGATCCCGCACGCGCCGGGCGACTTCGTAGCCGTCCATGCCCGGCATCGCGATGTCGACGAACGCGACGTCGGGCGCGAAGTCGTTCCACCGCTGCAGGGCGGCCGCACCGTCGTACACCGCCAGCGGCTGCTGGCCGATCGAGGAGAGCATCATCGCAAGCGTATCGGCCGAGGACTGCACGTCGTCGACGACGAGCACGCGGCGCGATGGCAGCGACGACAGGTCGCGACCGCTCATGGCGGATGGTCCCGTCGCCGCATCGGCGGCAAGCGGGAGGCGCACTATGAATTCGCTGCCCTGCCCCGGCCCCTCGCTGTTCGCTTCGACGGTTCCGTCGTGCAGTGCCACGAGCGTTTCCACCAGCGTCAGGCCGATGCCGAGGCCGCCGTGCTGGCGGCCGAGCGTCTGGTCGGCCTGCGCGAACATCTCGAAGATCTCGCGGAGCATTTCGCGCGGAATGCCCGAACCGTTGTCGCGAACGCGCACCACGGCGGCATCGCATTCGCGACGGGCCGCGATTTCGATGCGGCCGCCGCGTTCCGTGAACTTGGCCGCGTTGTGCAGCAGGTTGCCGAACACCTGCACGAGCCGCCCGAGATCGGCGTCGACATGAAGCGGCTGCGCGGGAAGCACGACGCGCAATGCGTGGCCATGGTTTTCGATGAACGGCTCCATCGCCTCCACCGCGCCACGGATCGCGACGGCGAGGTCGAGCCGCTCCCGGCGCAGTTCGATCTTGCCGCGCGTGATGCGCGAGACGTCCAGCAGGTCGTCGATCAGCCGGATCATCTGGCGCACCTGGCGCCCCATCATCTCGCGCAGGCGGGCGGCTTCCTCGGGCCTGCCTTCCAGGCGCGGCCAGATCTGCAACGCGTTGGAGATGGGCGTGAGCGGATTGCGCAGTTCGTGCGCGAGCGTCGCCAGGAACTGGTCCTTGCGCCGGCTCGCCTCCTCCACCGCCTCCTCGGCACGCTTGCGCGCGTCGATGTCGAACACCACGCCGACCATGCCCGCGTATTCGCCTGCCTCCGAATACCACGGGCGGCCGAGGTCGATCGCCCAGCGGTACGTGCCGTCCTTCGCGCGCAGGCGGTACTCGATACTCAGGACGCTGCGCGTGCGGTTGGCCTCGATGAAGGCCGCGCGCGCCGCTTCCGCGTCGTCCGGATGCGTTGCCGTCGTCCAGCCCAGGCCCAGCGCCTCCTCCTCGGTCTGGCCGGTGAACTCGTACCACTGGTGGGAGAGGAACGTGCAGACGCCGCTCGGATCGGTGAGCCAGAGCGCCGCGGGCGATGCGTCGGCCATCAGGCGGAAGCGCGCTTCGTTCTCGCGCAGCACTTCCTCGGCGAGGCGGCGGTCGGTCACGTCGGCGACGGTGCCCGCGAAGCTCGTCACGACGCGCAACGCGCCCTCGCCTTCGAAGGTCGGTATGCCGCGGGCTTCGAGCCAGCGCACGTTGCCGTCGGGCCGCCGGATCCGGTATTCGACCGCATAACGCTCCGGCAGGACGGGCTTGGTCGCGGCGTCGACCGCGGCCCACAGGCGCGGCGCGTCGTCCGGATGCAGCAGCCGGTTGATCTGGTCGACGTGGCGCGGGGCCGCGCCGTCGAGACCGTAGATCTGCCCGTAGCGCTCATCGTGCGTGACGATGCCGGTCGCCGGGTCGTACTGCCACCAGCCGAGGCCAGCCGCGTCCAGCGCGAGCTGCCGCTGTTCGGCGAGCGTGCTCAGCCGCTGCGTCTGCGCGTCGCGGGCGGCTTCGGCCAGCACGCTGCGGGTGGTCTCGGTGCACACGCAGTACATGCCGGCGATCGTGCCGTCCTCATCGGCGACGGGCGAATACGAGAAGGTGAACCACGTGGGCTCGTCGTAGCCCTTGCGGCTCATGATCAGCGGGAAGTTCTCGACGTAGGTCGCCTCGCCCTGCAAGGCCCGGTACGCGAGCGGGCCCACGTCGTCCCAGATCTCCCACCAGATGTCCTCGAACGCGCGCCCGAGCGCGGAGGGATGCTTGGCGCCCAGGATCTCGACGTAGGCGTCGTTGTACAGGAAGCCCATGCGGGGTCCCCAGGCGACGAACATCGGGAAGCGGGACCGCAGCAGCAGGCCGACGACGCTGCGCAACGTCTGCGGCCAGCCGTCGGGCGGGCCCAGCGGCGAGCCGCTCCAGTCGTGGCGTCGCATCATGCCCGCCATCTCGCCGGGCGCGTCGAGGAAACCTAGGGTGCCGCCAGGGGCCATCGAACACCGCGACGCGTCGGAATGCGCTCGATTATTGCACCCGGGCCGGGGGCGCTTTCACGCTGGGGCACGGTGCCGCCTCAAGCGACCTCTTCGGTCGTCACCGCCGTAGCCGCGGCAACACGTGCCGCGAGAACACATCGATGAACTCCGTCTGCCGCGTGCTGACGTTGTGCAGGTACAGCGCATCGAAGCCCATGTCGAGGTAGGTCTGCAGCCATTCCACGTGCTGGTCCGTACTGGCCGAAACGTGCACCGCCTTGGCGACCTGCTGCGGCGTGACCTGCTCCGCGAGCGCCTCGTACGCCTGGGGCGTGCCAACATCCTCCGACAGCGCCGGCTCGAGCACGTTCGTCGCCCACTGCTCGTGCGCCTCGCGCAGCGCGGCCTCGTCGTCCGCCGCGTACGACAGCTTCACCTGCAGGTAGACGGGTTTCCCTGCGCCGCCATGGTTGCGGAAGGCTTCGACGATCGGCCGGAGCTTCTCCAGCGGCTGACTCACCGTGATGAGCCCGTCGGCCCATTGCGCGCCCCACTTCGCCGTCTTCTCCGACAGCGCCGGCACGAACACGAGTGGCGGCTTCGCCGGACGGGTGAACAGACGGGCCTGGTCGACACGGAACGCGCCCTGGTGGTCGACGCACTCGCCGCGCCATAGCGCGCGCATCACCTCGACCGCTTCCAGCAGGCGTCGGTTCCGCTCCTCCTTGTCGGGCCACGGGCCGGCCATGCGTTCGTTCAATGCCTCGCCGCTGCCCGCCGCCAGCCAGAAACGTCCGGGGAACATCGCGTCGAGCGTGGCGGCCGCCTGCGCGATGACGGCCGGGTGATAGCGACCGACCGGTGCGTTCACCACGCCATACGAGCACGACGTCGTCGCCATCGCCGCGCCGAGCCACGTCCAAGCGTGGCCGCTCTGTCCCTGGCGGCGGCTCCACGGATGGAAATGATCCGAGCACATCACCGCGTCGAAACCGCTGGCCTCGGCGTGCGCGGCCAGACGCAGGAGCTCGCCGGGCGGGAACTGTTCGTGCGATGCGTGGAAGCCGATGCGGGTCATAGGGCGAGCGTACCGATCGCGCGTGAACATCGTGACGAGCCGGCGCGATGACGCCGTCTTTTCGACGCGCGTGCTAGATCGTCGCCATGGATACGAAGATCGGTCATACGACCTGGGCGATTGCCGAAGGCTACATACCGGGCTGGAGCAACGGGCCCAAGCCCGCACTGGAAAGCCACGAGACGTGCTGCATCCTGAACGCGTCTGACCGCGATGCGCACGTTCGCATCCACGTGTATTACGAGGATCGCGATCCCGTCGGCCCCTACACGCTGACGGTGAAGGCCGGTCGCACGCGGCACCTCCGCTTCAACGAGCTCGACGACCCCGAGCCCATCGCGAAGGAGACGCCGTTCGCGAGCGTGATCTCGTCCGACGTTCCCATCGTGGTACAGCACACGCGACTGGACTCGCGCCAGGCCGAGAACGCGCTGATGAGCACGATTGCCTTCGGGCAAGGCTGACCGCGTCGCTCGTCACGGATCCCGCGCCAACGTTGCGCTTGATCGGCGTTGCTGGACACCAGCGTCACGCAGGCGTCGGAAGAATCGGATCCATGGACGCATTTTCGATTGAGCGCAGCCTGATACGACTGCGCGTTCGAGAGCACGCTTCGTACATCAGCAAGGGCGATACGGTACTGGCGACCGGAGCTTCCGGTTTTATAGAAGGCGGAGAGGAAGGTCTTTTCGTCCGACAGACGCGGCTGCTCAGCCGCTACCGCTGCCAGCTCGGCCGACGACGTCCGCATCCGGTCACCAAGTCGAACGTGCGGCAGGACAGCTGGATGGGCTACTACATCGTGCCCGCGCCCGGCGAACCCGTCGGCGATGATGCGATCGCCGCGGCCGCGCAACAGGCCGTGGAGCTGCAGGTCTCGCGCTGGGTCGGCGATGGCATGCGCGAGCATTTCGTGCTGACCAACTTCACGCAGTCGCCGGCGCAGCTTCGGATGACGCTGGAGATCGACGCCGACTTCGCCGACATCGAGGAGACGCACGGGCCACGGCAACAGGAAGGAACGCGAAAGCGACACTGGAAACGAGACGGAAACGTCGCAGCTCTGACGTTCGATTACGTGGCCACGCGCGACGTCCGTCGTGAGGGCAAGCGCCATCACCTGCGTTTCGATGCGGGCATGACGCTGCGGATCGAGACGTCGTCCGGCTCGCCGAAACACCGCGCCGGGCGCGTCCAGTTCGACATCGACCTCGCGCCCGGCGCCAGCTGGCATGCCGACCTGGACTGGTGCGCGCGCTTCGGCGACGAGATCCTGCCGCTTCCGATCCGCGACAACGAGCTCGATGGCATCGAGTCCAGGCGGCGCGGCATGGAGTTCCTGCGCGAAGCGACTAAGGTCGAGGCGCTGGATCACGAAACGCTGGCCGGCGTGGTCGACAGCACGCTCAATCGCGCCCGCCATGACCTCGCGGCATTGCGCCTGCAACGCTTCGATCGCGGCCCGCGCGCGTGGACGGTCGCGGCGGGCCTGCCGATGTACGTCGCGCTGTTCGGCCGCGACACGCTGACCACCGCGCAACAGAGCGCGATGCTCGGGCCGGAGATCCTGCGCGGCACGCTTCCGGTGATGGCGGAGTGGCAAGGCACCAAGGACAACGCATGGCGCGACGAACAGCCGGGCCGCATCCTGCACGAAGCGCATCCCGGCCCGCTGTCGATGCTGCAGTACAAGCCCAAGGACCGCTATTACGGCACGCTCACCGCCCCTGCCCTGTTCTGCACGGCGCTGGGCCATCTGTGGCAATGGACGGGCGATCGCGACGCCGTCGAGCCGATGATCAAACCCGCGATGGCGGCGCTGGAGTGGCTCGACACGCATGCGTTCGACGAGAAGCTCGGATTTCATCTCGTCGCGACGCGATCGAAGGACGGCCTGAAGAACCAGACGTGGAAGGACTCGGACGAAGGCATCGTCGAAGAGGACGGACGCACGGCGGAACATCCGGTCGCGACGTGCGAGGAGCAAGGCATCATCCACGCGGCCCGGCACGCGATGGCGCAGATCCTGGAGTCCTTCGGACACGACGACGAGGCGAAGCGGCAACGCGCCGCGGCGCAAGCTTTGAAGGCTCGCTTCGATGCAACCTTCTGGATGGACGACATTGGCTCGTTCGCGATGGCGCTGGCGCGCGACGGCCATCTGGTCCGCTCCGTAGGTTCGAACGGCCTGCGCTGCGTGGGCTCGGGCATCGTCGAGGACGAGCGCATCCCGCGCCTGCTCGAACGCTCGTTCGCGCCCGATCTGTTCAGCGGTTGGGGCATCCGCACGCTGTCCAGCGATCATCCGGCCTACAACCCGTACGCGTATCACCGCGGCACGGTGTGGCCGGTCGAACACGGGCCGTTCGCGATGGGCTGCCAGCGCCACGGCGCGCACGATCGCGTGGAGCAGATCGCACGCGCGCAGTTCGAGATCGCCTCGGCGTTCGATCAGTACCGATTGCCCGAATGCTTCAGCGGACACGCGCGCGACAAGGCGCATCCGTTTCCGGCCACGTATCCGCAGTCGAATTCGCCGCAGGCATGGTCGGCCAGCACGGCGATCACCCTGACGCAGACGCTGCTGGGCATGCAGCCGTTCGCGCCGCTCGGGTTGCTCCTCCTGGATCCGCATCTGCCCACGTGGCTGCCGGAGCTGTCGGTGCGCGCCCTCCGTGTCGGCGCGGCAAGCGTCTCGCTGCGGTTCTGGCGCGACGCCGCGGGAACCACGCAGTTCGAGGTCCTCGAGATGGACGGAAAGCTCTCCGTCGTCCGGGCCGTCACCACGTGGCGCGATGTGTTCGCGCCGCTGGACGACGTGGCGTCGCGATTTACCTGACGCGACCACCTGACGCGCCGTCTACGCGGCGTGCACGCGGGTGGCTTCACCGCGGTTTGCCGGAGGGCGAGGTAAGACGCAACGACCGTTCACTGGAGAACCGGATGACCACCGCACGCACCATTCCCGTCTGGAAGAACGCTGACGACCTGTCGAAGTGGTTCGTCACCGACCTCGATTCGCACGCGCTGGATGTCGTAGTCGTAGGCGCCGGCATCGCGGGGCTCAGCGCGGCACTCTGCCTGCTGCGCGAAGGCCGCAAGGTCGTTGTCATCGACAAGGAAGGCATCGGTGCGGGTGAAACGCTGCGCACGTCGGCCCATCTGTCCAACGCGCTCGACGACCGCTATTACCGGCTGGTACGCCAGCACGGTGATGACGGCGCGCGACTGGCGGCGGCGAGTCACGCGGCGGCGATCGACTGGATCGAGGCGGTCGTCGAGGCCAGCGGCAAGGATTGCGGCTTCGCCCGCGTGCCGGGCTATCTGTTCGCACACGATCGCGATGCCTCGAACCTGGGGAAGGAAGTCGAGGCCGCCAACGCGGCGGGCCTCAGCGCAACGCTCCTGCAGGCAAGCGACGCCTTGCCCGCCTCGTTCGGCCCGGTGGTGCGTTTCGAGCGCCAGGCGGTCGTCGACGTCGGACGCTACATCCAGGTGCTTGCCGCGGAAGTCCGCGAGGCCGGCGGTCGTTTCCTGCGCGCGGAGATCGTCGACATCAAGGGCGGCTCGCCCTGCACCATTTCGCTGCGGAATGGCGAACTGAAGGCGAAGACGGTCGTGGCGGCGACGAACGTACCGGTGCATGAAACTGGCGCGACGTACATGAAGCAGGCGGCGTACCGTTCGTACGTCGTGTCGGGCGACGCGCCCGCGGACCTGCCCGATGCGCTGATCTGGGACGACGCCGACCCGTACCACTACATCCGCAAATACGTGGACGAAGACGGCGTGGCGAAGATCATCGTCGGCGGCGAGGACCACAAGACCGGTCAGGACGACGATCCGGAAGCCTATGTCCGACTGCAGGCGTGGACGCGCGAACACTTCCCCGGCGCCACGCACTTCACGCATGGCTGGTCGGGCCAGATCATCGAGCCGGTCGATGGCCTCGCCTTCATCGGCCGCGATCCCGATCACGAGAACGTCTACCTGGTGACCGGCGACTCGGGCAACGGCCTGACGCATGGCACGCTCGCGGCGCTGCTCATCGCCGACATCGCGCAGGGGCGCGACAACCCGTGGGAAGCGCTCTACGACCCGTCGCGGAAGCCCGTGCGCAGCGCGGGCGAATGGATACGCGAGAACGCCAACGCCGCGCTCCAGTTCCGCGACTGGGTGCGGCCGGCCGACGTCGACGATCCGCAGCGGATTCCGCTGGGCACCGGCGCCGTGCTGCGTCGTGGCGCGCATCGCATCGCCTGCTATCGCAGCGGCGACGGCCGGCTGCATACGTACAACGCGCGCTGCCCGCACATGGGCTGCGTCGTGCGCTGGAGCGGCGAGGAGAAATCCTGGGATTGCCCATGCCACGGCTCGCGCTTCGACGGCGAGAGCGGCGCGATCCTCAACGGTCCGACCAGCGAGCCGCTCGCGCCGATGGAGCTCGATCCACGCTGACGCGCTACGGTCCTCCGCCATCGACGCAGATGGCGGAGGACGCAGCGCCCCCGATCAGCCGTCCTGTTTCGAACGGGGAATGACGGAGATGTTTCCGTCGTTCTCCACGGTCGCGTCCTTGATGTCTTCCATCCGGTCGATGCCCTGCGTGTGGCGGGCCGCCATCAGGATCTCCTCCTCGTCCACGCGCGACTTGTCCATGTTTTCCTTCAGCATCCTGCCATCGCGTACCAGCGGAAGCGGCATGCCTTCCAGCACGCGGCTCGCCCACGGCCAGTAGTGCTTCACCACCGACAGCGCGATGCTCATGCCCGTCAGCGTCATGATCAGCAGGATGGCGTTGGTGATCGAGTGGTCGCTGTCGACCATGGCCTCGTTGGTCACTTCCGAGATGATGAGCAGCAGGATCAGCTCGAACGGCGACGTCTCCGCCAACGTGCGCTTTCCGGAAATGCGGAAGATCAGCCACAGGAAGATGTAGATCGTCATGCCGCGGATCACGGATTCCATGATGGCCTCCTCATGGGTAGACGAACTGGTCGATCACCAGCGCGTGTTCGCCGGCGATCGATACTTCGCCGCGCATCCGGCCGAAGGTCGACGGCCGGTAACGCAGGTCGATGATCGCCGGCGACTCGCCATGCGCCACGTCGAAGACGAACTCGGTGTAGTCCGCGCCGCTGGCCTGGCTCAGCGGCTGGGGCACGATCGACTCGATCTCCATCCGCGACACGATCGAGCGATCGATGCGCAACCGCACTGCACCGTCTCGGCGAAGCGATGGGTGCACGTGGAAGCGCATCAGCGACGGAGCGCTCGAACGCAGCAGGTGGTCGTACTCGATCGTGACCGTCTGCCTGGAGCCGACCTGCGCCTCGCTGAGCACGCCACCGCCGAATGCGCCGAACAGCGCAGCAGCCAGCGTGAGCGCGATGACGAACCACGCGATCCGCTCGACGCGCCAGGCCTTGCGGTGATGGCGCATTACCTTGTCGAAATCCTCGTTCGTCCCTGTCATCGGCAGCGTCCCTGCCCGACTTACTGGGTCATCGACTTCACGGCGCCCTTGACGCCCGCCTTCGCCTTTTCGCCGGCGATCAGCGCGGCCGCGGCGTCGGACTGTTTCCATTCCTCGTAGTCCTCGTCGAGCTGGGCGCGCTCTTCCGCCGTGAACAGTTCGCGCGCCATCTTGAACATGGTCTTTTCTTCTTCCTTGGCGTGGTGGTCGATGAACTCGCCGAACACCTTGGTGCGACCGGCGAACTCGGGAGTGCCCGGATCTGCCGCGTGGACTTCCGGAATCACGGTGTTCTCCACCGCGTGGTGCTCGGTCAACGCCTCGGCGTAGGTCTGGATGCCGTCGCGGTCGGCGCGTTCCTTGAATGCGGGGTAGAACACCTTCTCCTCCCACTTCGCGTGCGGAAGCAGCGAGGCCTCGATCTTCTCGAGGAGCCCTTCGCGCTTCTTGACGCCGCGGTCGGTGGTTTCCTTGAGTTCGGCGAAGAGCTCGCGCAGTTCGTCGTGCTCGGCCTTGAGGGTCTTCAGGATGTCTCGTGCCATTGTTTGTCGCCTGCCGATGTGGTGGGTTCCTGCAACATCGCAATTCGCCGGTGGATGTCGCGTGGACGTTGTGATCGTCACGACTTCTCGACGACAACGCGCGATCGACGATCGCGATCGACGTTATGGATGAGCTTGGTGCGGCCGCATCGTCCACGTTGATCGAAGTCGCGGGGTTGTCGCGCGTGCAGCAGCGGCGCGTTCTCGCGCGTTCACCGCTCTCCCACCGCCCGTTTCGTAGCGTGTCGTGAACTCATTCAGGCAGGCATCGAAATGGACGACCGCAAGTTCGAGCGAAAGCTGTGGGACCACATCGAATCCGATCGCACCGTGATGCTCGGGCTCACCTCCGATCCCGCCGGCCATTCGCGCCCGATGACCGCGCTGCTCGACAAGCAGACGCCGGGCGAGATCTGGTTCTTCACCTCGACCGAGAACGAACTGGCCCAGCGGGCGGCCGCGCCCACGCCCGCGTTCTGCGCGTTCGCGTCCAAGGGCCACGAACTGTTCGCGACGATCGGCGGCACCGTGCAGACCATCCTCGACCGCGACGTGGTGGATCGCCTCTGGAACGCGTTCATCGCCGCGTGGTACGAAGGCGGCAAGGACGACCCCAAACTCATCCTGCTGCGCTTCACGCCGGCCGAAGCGGAGATCTGGCTGAACGAGCACAGCCTCGTGGCGGGCCTCAAGCTGCTGATGGGTCGCGATCCAAAACAGGATTACGACGACAAGGTGGCGAAGGTCGATCTCTGATCGCGGAGGCCGCCGATCTTGAGCCTGAAGCATTCCGACTGGCCCGAGCGCCTGTGGATCGTGCGGCATGGCCAGAGCGCCGGCAACGCCGCGCGCGATGACGCCGAAGCGCGCGGCCTGGGTCTGATCGACATCCAGACGCGCGACGCGGACACGCCGCTGTCGCAGCTGGGCCAGCAGCAGGCCGAGGCCCTCGCCCACTGGTTCTCGTCGCAGCCGCCGGAACTGCGGCCGACCTGCTACTACAGCTCGCCGTTCGTACGTTCGATGGATACCTGCCGCGCGATCGCGAACGCGCTCGGCAAGGATCCGGACGAGATCAGCATGGACGAGCGACTTCGCGAGAAGGAATTCGGCGTACTCGACCGCTACACCACGCGCGGCATCATCGAGACCTTCCCCGAACTTGCCGAACAGCGAAGGCGCGTGGGCAAGTTCTATTTCCGTCCGCCCGGCGGCGAGAGCTGGTGCGACGTCATCCTCCGCCTGCGCAGCGTCGTCGAGGTGCTGCGTCGCGACCACGTCGGCGATCGCGTCATCATCGTCGCGCACCAGGTGATCGTGAACTGCTTCCGTTACCTGCTCGAATGCATGGACGAGCAGACCATCCTCGCGATCGACGCGAAGGCCGACGTACCCAACTGCGGCGTCACCGAATATGCGCTCAGCGGTGCGGGCGACGAGGCGCGCTTCTGCCTGCAGCGCGCCAATTTCGTCGCGCCCGAGCTGGTGGAGGAAGCCGCCGTCACGCGTGCGCCCGACCGTCCGGTGGGGCCGAAGTGACCAACAAGCCCGAATTCCCGCTGCCGCCGGTGGACGAAACGGCCGGGAAGGAAGGCCGTGGCCGCGTTCTGGTCATCGGCGGCTCCGCGGAGATTCCCGGCGCCGTGCTGCTCGCCGGCATGGCCGCGTTGCGCGTGGGCGCGGGAAAGCTGCAGTTCGCGACGGTGGCGTCGGTCGCGCGGCAGCTCGGCATCGCGATGCCGGAAGCACGGGTGATCTCGCTGGAAGAAACGGCGAACGGCGACATTGCGATCGCGAGCGACGCGTTGCTCGAAGCGGCGCGGCGAGCGGATGCCTTGATCGTGGGGCCGGGTTGCGACCCTACTCCGCAGTGGCTGGAGATCGTCGGCGCGCTGGCGCGCGAATCCCGCGGAACGCTCGTGCTCGACGCCGGCGCGCTGAGCGCGGTGGAAGCGATCGAAGGGGCGACCGCGCGATGCATCGTGACCCCGCACGCCGGCGAAATGGCCTCCGTCACCGGCCTGCCGATCGAGGAAATCGAGAAGGAACCGGCGCAGGTCGCCCAACGCTACAGCGCTCAGACCGGATGCATCGTCGTGCTGAAGGGCGCGACCACGCATGTCAGCGCGAATGGAAAAAGCGCCTGGGTGCACACCGGCGGCAGCATCGCGCTGGGGACGTCGGGTTCGGGCGATGTGCTTGCGGGCATCATCGGCGGACTGGCGGCCCGCGGCGCCGATCCGCTCGTCGCCGCGCAGTGGGGCGTGTACCTGCACGGACTCGCAGGACGCCGGTTCGAACGTGACGTCGCCGATGTCGGACTGCTCGCGCGCGATCTGCCGGCGATGCTCCCCGCCCTGCTCCGGGAGCATGCCGGCCAGTAGCGATTGCGATTACAGGGTCGCGGCGCCGCCCGACACCGTCAGCAGCGCGCCCGACGTATAGCTCGACGTGTCCGCCGCGAGCATGACGTAGGCCGACGCCAGTTCGACGGGTTGGCCGGGACGCTTGAACGGAGTCTGTTCGCCGAACGTTTCGACTTCTTCCGGCGCCATGCCGGCGGGAATGAACGGCGTCCAGATCGGTCCGGGCAGCACGGCGTTCACGCGGATCTTCTTCTCGGCGAGCAGTCCCGCCAGGCCGACGGTCATGTTCGCGATGGCGCCCTTGGTCGCGGCGTACGGCAGGATGTTCGGCGACGGCTTCTTCGACTGCACCGACGCGGTGTTGATCACGGAAGCGCCTTCCTGCATATGCGGCAGCGCGAGGCGGACGAGGTTGAATGGCGCGTGCACGTTGGTGTTGAAGTGCTTCGTCCACTCATCCAGCGTGATCTCCTCCATCGACTCGTAATACTTCTGGTACGCCGCGTTGTTCACGAGCACGTCGATCCGACCGAAGCGCTCGGCGACCGACTCGACGGTCTTCGCCGCGAGCTCCGGATCGCTGATGTCGCAGGCTAGCGCGACGCCGTCCACGCCCGCCTTCTTCACGAGTTCAAGAATGCGCTGGGCGTCCTTCTCTTCGGTCGGAAGATGCACGATCGCCACGTCCGCGCCTTCGCGCGCGAATGCGATCGCCACGGCGGCACCGATGCCGCTGTCGCCGCCGGTGATCAGCGCCTTCTTGCCGGCAAGCAGTCCGTGGCCGACATAGCTGTCCTCGCCATGATCGGGGCGCGGATCCATCTTGTCGGTCTTGCCGGGGAAGGACTGTTGCTGGGGTTTGAACGGAGGACGCGGATAATCGGGTACGGTCATGGGTCTGGTTCGTGTTGATGGGTCACCCGACTATTCCGGTTCGCGCGTAAGCCGACGAGAAGGAAGCAGGCCCTGTCGGACACGTGGCCTTTACGCGCAACCACCACGCGGGAGCGACAAGCGCAATGCCTCATGCAAACGCGATCGTGGTCATCGGCGTGGCCGGCAGCGGAAAGAGCACGGTCGCGCTCGGGCTCGCCCGCCATTACGGGTACGTGTTCCTCGACGCGGACGATTTCCACGCCGACGACGCGAAGGCGCAGATGGCCGCGGGCGTGCCGTTGATGGACGCGCAGCGCGAGCCGTGGGTCGCCGAGCTTGGGCGGCAGCTGCGCGCGCTCGCATCGCGCGGATCGTCGAGCGTGCTGGCGTTTTCCGGGCTGCGCGCGACCCATCGCCAACGCCTGCGCGACTGCGGCGTGCCGATGCGCTTCGTCTATCTGGATGCGCCGCCTGCCACGGTCGCCGGGCGGCTCGAAAGCCGGCTCGGCCACTTCATGCCCGCTGCCCTGCTCGCCAGCCAGTACGAAGCGTTGGAAGAGCCCGTCGGCGAGGCGGACGTCATCCGCGTCGAAGTCGGCGGAACGCCCGCGCAGGTGCTGGAACGCGCGATCGCATCGCTCGACGCGTCGCCCCCGCCCTGACCTACGCGCCGCCGCGTTCGGAAAGCAGCGTGGCCACGCGCCGCAGCAGGCCGGCGATGTCGACCGGCTTGCTGACGTGCGCATCGAACCCGGCTTCGCGACTGCGCTCCACATCGGTATCGCGCGCGTAGGCGGTCACCGCGATGGCGGGCGCGTCCCGGTTCGGGCCTTCGGTGCGACGCAAGGTCTGCATCAGCGAGAACCCGTCCATGAACGGCAGGCCGACGTCGGACACGATCAGGTCGAAGCGCCGCTCGCCGAGCAGGTTCAGCGCGAGCTCGGCCGACCCCACGTCGCGGACCGTCGCGCCGTGCTCCTCGAACGCGAGCTTCATGAGCCGGCGGGTTTCGACCTCATCCTCGATGACCAGGATGTCGCGCGCCGACAGTGCAGCCGGGCTGGCCGTCGCCTGTTCGTCGGCATGCGCGTGCGTGAGCGGAATGCGCACGTCGAAGCGCGCGCCCTGCCCGAGGCCGGGACTCCAGGCGGTCACCGTGCCGCCGTGGAGCAGCACCAGTTCGCGCACGATCGACAGCCCCAGGCCCAGTCCGCCCGCGCTGGACGGTCGCGAATGCGCGGCCTGGCGGAACCGTTCGAACAGCAGCGTCGCATCGTCCGGATCGAAGCCGACGCCGTCGTCGTGCACCGACAGCACGGCGTGACCGTCTTCGTCGGCAAGGGTGACTTTCACCACGCCGCCCGGTTCGGAGAACTTGATCGCGTTGGACAGCAGGTTCCACGCGATCTGGTGCAGGCGCGGGGCGTCGCCGAGCACCGCGTACGGGATGTCGATGTCCGTCTCGATGGCGATCTGGCGCTGCGCCGCCATCTCGTCGACCGACGCCACCACGTCGCGCAACACCGCGGCGAGATCCGTCGGCGTCGTGGTGACCGTCAGCTTGCCGGAACTGGCACGCGCGACGTCCAGCAGGTCGCCGAGCAGGCGCGCCTGCAGGTGCGCGCTGCGCTCGATCGCCGTGAGGCCCTGGTCCAGGTGCACGCGCGCATCGGGGCGCTGCAGCATCGAGGACCACATCGAGATCGTGTTCAGCGGATTGCGCAGCTCGTGCGAGACCAGCGCGAGGAAGGCGTCCTTGGTCTGATATGCGGTCTCGGCCTCGGAGCGTGCCGCGCGCTCGCGTGCGAGCAGGCTCTCGCGTTCCAGGCCCAGGGTGTGCTCGACCGTGCGGTCGGCCAGCACCACGACGACGCTTTCCTCGTCCACCAGGCCCACGCGCCATTCCATGAACGCCGTGGGACGTCCCGGTCGTTCCAGCGTCGCGGTGCCGCGCAGCGGTCCGCTGCCGCCGCGCACGGCGTGGAAGGAGGCCGACAGGAATTCCGGCAGCGCTCGCTGCTCGACCGAGAGCGAACCGGCGTAGTCGCGGAACGCGTCGTTGCCGAGCGTCAGTTCGCCCGCGGCGTTGAACACCGCGATGGCGACCGGCGCGCTATCGATGACCGAGGCCAGCTGGGCACGCAGGCTCATCTGCGCCCGTTCGGCCTTGCGTGCGCGCACGAGCGCGTTGATCGTCGCCACCAGCACGCCGGCACCCACCGGGTGCGTCAGGTAGGCGTCGCCGCCGGCCTCCAGGCCGACGACCTTGTCGGAGTCCTGCATGTGCTGCGCGCTGAGGTGCAGCACCGGCAGCGACTGCGTGGCCGGATCGGCACGCAGCCGGCGGCACACTTCGAACCCATCCAGGTCGGGCAGGTTCACGTCGAGCACGACCGCATCGCAGCCCGATGCGAGCCGCAGCGCTTCCTCGCCGGTGACCGCCTCGATCACCTCCATTCCATTGGCGGTGAGCATGCGTCGCGTCGCGTATCGCGTCGCGTTGGTGTCGTCGACGAGCAGTACCGGGCGATCCAGCAGGTGCGCGTTCGCCATCATTCGGCGGGCTCCGCCAGTTCCTCCACAGGCCCCTTGACCGGCAGGACGACCGAGAACACCGAGCCCTCGCCGAGGCGGCTTTCCACTTCGACCCGGCCGCCGAGCAGTTCGGCGAACCGCTTGCAGACCGACAACCCGAGCCCGGTCCCGCGCCAGGCGGGCGTCCTCAGCGAACGCACCTGGGAAAACTCGACGAAGAGGTTGGGAAGGTCATGCTCGGCGATCCCGGGTCCGGTGTCGGCGACGGAGAGACGGACGTGATTGTCGGGTTCGGAGCGTGCCGAAATGGTGATGGTTCCCGCCTCGGTGAACTTCAGCGCATTCGATATGAAATTGCGCAGGATCTGCGCGACCTTCTGGTTATCGGAGAACAGCGCCGGCACGCCCTCGGGTTCCTCGAACACCACCTCCACGGCGGCGGAGGTCGCGATCGGCTTGAACATGCCGCGCAGCGCCGCGAACAGGTCGATCAGCTCGAACCAGTCCGGCGAGATCGTGATGCGTCCGGCCTCGACCTTCGCGAGGTCCAGCAGGTCGTCGACCATCCCGCTCATCTCGGCCGAGCAGGACTGGATGAAGGCGACCTGGCGCTCCTGCTCCTCCGACAGCGGGCCGTCGAAGCGCTCCAGCAGCAGGCGCGCCATGCTCTGGATCGACACCAGCGGCGTGCGGAATTCGTGGCTCATGTAGGAAAGGAACCGGCTCTTCAGGTCCGAGACCTGCCGCAGTTCCTCGGCCTTGTCGTCGAGTTCGGCGTATAGCGCCAGCACGCCCTGGTTCGTCTCGGCCAGCTCCTCGCGCAGCATGGCGATCTCGCGCTGAGCGTTGGCCAGTTCCTCTTCGGTTCCGCCCATGGTCAACTCCGGATGGCGACGACCGTGGCGTCGTCGCGGTGTCGATTGCAGTCGCGGAACAACACGCCGCAGACGACCTGCGGGTGCCGGATGCGAAGGCCGGGGTAACGATCCAGCGACCAGCGCCCGCTCAGGCCGTCAGTGTGCACGACGACCAGTCCCCGCGGTTCCACCGCGACCTGCTGCTGCTTCACCGCAGGGAACGCGCCGCCGACGGTGCCGTTCTGTCCGGGCAGCACCTGCGCCTGCTCGCGCCGCTGCACCACGCAATGCAGGTTGCCGACCGACGCGTACTCGAGCGCGGCCTGTGCGGTGCGACAACGCAATGCCGCCGCAGCGCTGCCGCGCGTTCCGCGACTGAGGTCGTTCGCCCGCTGCAGCTGCAGCGAAGGCGAGGTGTCGATGTCGGCGATCGGTCCGACGAACGCCGAGGCCTCGTGCGCCTGCGGGCCGTGGCCGAGGCCGTCCGCCATCACCAGCGTCCAGCCGCCCTCGTCCGCGCGCAGCGCCCACTGATCGCCGCTGACCGATTCGCCGCGGATCGCAACGGCCAGCGAGCCGTATTCCAGCCCCGCCGGGACGACGCCCACGCGCGCGAACACGACGCTGCCCGAAGGATCGGTATACGCGTCGAACGCCGCCGACAGCCGACGCACCGCGCCCAGGCCGGTGCCGTGGGTGTGGCTGGTCGAGAACCCGTCGACGAAGCATTGCTGCAGGTCCATGCCGGGGCCGTGATCGACCGACACCAGGTCGATTGTCTGCGCAGACGCCGCCTTGACGAACAACACGCCGCGGCGCGCGTGCTTGTGCAGGTTCGTCGCCAGTTCGACCGCCACGATCAGCGCCTTGCCGGTCAGCTCGTCGGCGACGCCGGCGTCGGCGCACGCGAGCGCCACCTGCCGGCGCGCGGCCCCGACCTGCGTGGCGTCGTCGATTTCCGTGTGACGCCAGAGGCCGCCGTCGCGGATCATTTCCATCGGCTGATGGTGACGCGCGTGCCGGCTCCGGGTCGGGTATCGATGTTGAATTCCTGGACCAGGCGCTTGGCGCCGGACAGGCCGAGCCCGAGCCCGTTTCCGGAGGTCCAGCGATCGGTCAGCGCGAGGTCGAGGTCGGGGATGCCCGGGCCTTCGTCGGCGAAGGTGAGCGTCAGGGTGCGGCGGGCGGCCTGCGCACCGTGCGACCACTGCATCTCGCCGCCACCGCCGTAGATCAGCGTGTTGCGCGCGAGCTCGCTCGCGGCGGTGACCATCTTGGTCTGGTCCACCAGCGAGAAGCCGAGCTCCACGCACCATTTCCGCACGGCCTGGCGCGCGGACACGATGTCCTGTTCGCTGCGGAGCGGCATCGTTCCGGACGTCACCGGATCAGTCCTCCCGCCGCGACTGCATCAGCAACGCCATGCCCTTCTCGACATTGAGCGCGGTGCGCACGCCCGGCATCGCCACGCCCAGCTCGACCAGCGTGATCGCCACCGCCGGGCGCATGCCGACCACGACGGTCTCGGCATCCAGCACACGGGCCATCGATGAGGTGTCGGCGATGAGGCGCCCGATGAAGGAATCCACCATCTCCAGCGCGGAGATGTCGATCACCACGCCCTTGGCGTTGATGCGTTCGATCTCGTTGGTGAGGTCGTTCTGCAACTGCATGGCGACCTGGTCGTGGAGATCGACCTGGATCGTCACGAGCAGCAGGTCCCCCATGCGGAGGATCGGGATCCGCTCCATGTCAGGCGGCCTCGCCGCCCGACACGACGCGCACGCCGGTGCGCTTCAGTGCCAGCGCGAGCGCGTCGGCGAGGTTCGCCTTGGTGGTCACCTCGCCCAGGTCCACGCCCAGGTGGACGATGGTCTGCGCGATCTGCGGGCGAACGCCGCTGATGATGCAGTCCGCGCCCATCAGCCGGATCGCGGTGACCGTCTTGATGAGGTGCTGCGCGACCAGCGTGTCCACGGTCGGCACGCCGGTGATGTCGATGATCGCGATGGCCGCTTCGGTCTCCGCGATGCGCGTGAGCAGCGTCTCCATCATGATCTGCGTGCGGTTGCTGTCCAGCGTGCCGATGATCGGCAGCGCCAGGACGTCCTTCCACAGCTTCACCACGGGCGTGGACAGTTCGAGCAGCTCGTGTTGCTGGCGCTCGATAACGGCCTCGCGCATGCGCTGGAACGCGCTCACCGCGCGCAGGCCGAGGCGGTCGACCAGCTCGGTCGCGTCCCACGACAGCTGCGCCATGGCCTGTGCATCACCCGCCGTGCGGGCCTGGATGCGCTCGAACAACGGACGCTTCAGGGTGAAGACGAACGTCGCCGTCTCTTCCGAATTGAAGCCCTGCTCCACGCGATCGCGTGCGAACTCGTCGAAGAAGCGGTCCAGGATCGTGAAGTCCACGGTAGCGACGGTGTTGTCGCCGGACGACTGGAGCGCCTGCACCAGCAGGCCGCTCATCTCGTCGGCACGCTTCATCAGGTCGGCCTGGCTGACCCGGCCGGCAAGGTTGCCGGAGACCCGCTGCAACTCCTGGATCCAGCCCGACCGGATCGCGTCCTTCTCGGTCAGAAACAGCTCGTGCAGGTTCATCCGGTACCCCCTGGGAAATGGACGCAGACCTTATCACACGGCGAATACGTCCCATTGACGCGACGTTCGCGGGAGATCTGGTCCCGATGCCCCCCCCCCTTTCCGGTCTCAGGCGATCCGCAAACGTAAGCGCCTACCTGGACGCTGCGGAGAAATGCAGGGCGCGAAGCTCCATGTCGGGAACCAGCGCCTCGATGACGAGCGTGTTGCGACCTGCAAGCAGCGGAATGTCGGCCGGTTCGCCGACGCGGAGATCGACCGGCGTCGTGCTGTTGACACGGAGCCTCAAGGTGCCGCGACCGTCGAGATGCAGCGCGTACGTGCCGGCGCGATCGACCGCGATCGAGTACTGCATCCATTCGCCGGGCTGCATGTCGACGACGCGCCAGCCGCTCGCGTCGCGTGCGAGGTCGACGCCATCGTTGCGATAGCCCTTGGCGGGATTCCAGTCGACGCGCGGCCTTCCGCTCTCGTTCGCGGAATTCGTGTCGTGGTACGCGACTCCGTCACGTCCCATGTCGAAATCCACGGCGGCCACGATGCCGCCGTCGTGGGCGATGCGATGGTCGCGGAAGGGGACCGCACGGTCCTCATGCGGCGCACGCAGCCAGGCATCGACGACATCGGGGTGGACAAGGTTGTGTTCGAAGCGGATGTCGCGCGTGGCCAGCGTCATGAGCGCGTGCTCCGCCTCGTCGGCTGTCGGCCGCTTGCCATTGCCGGCCCAGTACGCCAGCAGTTGCGCGTATCCCGCATTGGGCTCGATCTGCAGCGGATTGTTGTAGCGGATCTTCTTCAGCGGCCAGGCGGCCCAGCCGATGCCCTCGCCTTCCGCGAGCGCCACCGTTCGCGCGTACCAGTCGTTCGAGTTCTCGCCGGTTTCGCCCAGGTACAGCGGCAACTTCCAGCGATCGCGCAGCGCCAGCAGCTCTGCGATGCTGTCGCGCCCCGTGCCGTTCCAGTATTTGTGGAAGCTGACGACGAGGTTGTCGTCCCACGGACCCGCGTCGAGCACGCCGCGGTAGTTGTTGCCCCAGCAGTTGCCTTCGATGATGACGATGTGGCGCGTGTCGACTTCGCGGATCGCGCGCGTGGTCCGCTCCAGCAGTTCGCGCAGCGGAGCGTTGCCGGATTCCTTGCAGCCGTTGCGGTCGGCCGCGTCATGGAAGCCCCAGTTCGGCTCGTTGAGGATGTCGTACGCGGCGACAGCCGGTTCGTCCTTGTAACGTTCGGCCAGGCGACGCCACAGCGCGACCATCTTGTCGCGGTTCGCGGCGTCGTCCCACAGCGAGGGCGCAGCGGGATCGCGATCGGCGATGTTGACGTCGTTGCCCTGCCCGCCCGGCGCGGCGTGCAGATCGAGCACGACGGTCATGCCGTTGGCCTTCAGCCACGACAGCAGTTCGTCGGTGCGGCGGAAGCCTTCCTCGCGCCACGTCTGCTGCCCCGGCATTGGTTCTTCCGACACGGGCGCGGTGTACAGCGCGTAATGCATCGGCAGGCGCACGTGGTTGAAGCCCCACGCGGCCAGCGCATCGATGTCGGCCTTGTTGACGTGGTTGTCGCGCCAGGCCTGGTAGAACGCCTCGGCCTTCGCTTCGCCGATGAGATCAACGATGCGCGCGCGGATCGAACGCTGCGTGCCCGCGCCGGGCATCTCCAGCATGTAGCCTTCCTGCAGCATCCAGCCACCGAGGCCGACGCCACGCAGGATCACCGGTTCACCGCGCTCGTCGACGATGCGCGTGCCGTCGGCGCGAAGGAAACCGCCCGCCATCGACGGCGTCGTCGCGAACGCGCTGAAGGCCGCCAGCAACCACACCGCAACGCGCGCGACACGACGGCGACGGATCGGGACGGCGCCGGCCTTCCGCAACGCGCCCATGCGTGCTCAGCCCGCGGCGGCCGGCTCCGGTGCGCGTACGCCCGGACAGTACTGGTCGATGTAGGCCTGGTGCGGCGGCAGCTGGCGCACGGTGTTGTCCACGTGCGCGCGGATGTCGTCGAGGAAGCGGCGCAGGTCCGGCTCACTCATGACGTCGGCCGTGGGGTGGTACTGCTGCGGCATCACGCCCTGCCCCATCATCACCTGGATCCACGAATTCTCGGCGAACAGCTCCTCCGAGCTGCGGAAGACCTTGCCGGTTTCGCGGAACAGGCCGATGCGGTGCTTCAGCGTGGCCGGCATCTCCATGTCCTGCACCGCCTGCCAGTACGGCGTGTCGCGGCGGTTGGTGAGCTTGTAGTGCATCACGACGAAGTCGCGCACGTGCGCCAGTTCCGAATCGAGCTGCGCGTTGTACTGGTCGATATCCGGCTGCGCGATGACCTGCGGGAACATCCGCAGCAGGTGCACGATGCCGCGCTGGATGAGGTGGATCGTGGTCGACTCCAGCGGCTCGATGAAGCTGCCGGCCAGCCCGAGCGCGATGACGTTCTTTTCCCACGACTTCTGCCGCTGGCCGGGCTTGAAGCGGATCGGCCACGGGTCCTTGATCACCTCGCCTTCGACGCTGGACAGGAAGTCGTGCCGCGCCTCGTCATCGCTCATGAAACGGCTGGAATAGACGATGCCGTTGCCCATGCGGTGCTGCAGCGGTATGCGCCACTGCCAGCCGGCGCTGCCGGCGATCGCGCGCGTGTACGGCACGGCGTCGCGAACTGCGGTGGTCTGCGTCGCCAGCGCGCTGTCGTTGAACAGCCAGTGCGACCAGTCGGTGAATCCCACGCCCAGCGCCTGCCCGATGAGCAGGGCGCGGAAGCCCGTGCAGTCGATGAACAGATCGCCTTCCAGCATCGAGCCGTCGGCCAGTTTCACCGCGGTGACGAAGCCCGATGCTTCGTCCTTCACGACTTCGACGATCTTGCCTTCCACGCGACGCGCGCCATGGCCCTGGCTGAGCGTGCGCAGGTAGCGCGCGTACAGGCTCGCGTCCATGTGGTACGCGTAGTTGATGCCGCCGCGGGGCAGGTGCGCGAACTTGTCCTGCAGCGCCGCCTTCAGTTCGACGCAGTAATCCTCGTAGCCGCTGGCGATGCCGAGCTTTTGCCCGCGCAGCCAGAAATGCTGGAAGCCCGCCGACCAGTGGTCCTTGCCGCTGACGCCAAAGGAATGGATGTAGCGATGGCCCTTGTCGAGCCAGTTCTCGAAGGAGATGCCGAGCTTGATGGTGCCCTTCACCGCCGACATGTACTCCTGCTCGTTGATATCGAGCAGGCGGTGGAAGGTCACCAGCGTCGGGATCGTCGCCTCCCCCACGCCCACGGTGCCGATTTCCTCCGACTCCACCAGTGTGATGTCGAGCACCTTGCCGAGCGTGCGCGACAGCGCCGCCGCGGCCATCCAGCCCGCGGTGCCGCCGCCGGCGATGACGACGCGTCGGATGGGACGGGTGCGGATGTCGGTCTCGCTCATGCGGAATCCTCAGCGGTTGAGTCGTTGCAGCAGGCGGGCGCGCAGCGAGCGTGCACGCGCTTCGTCCATCGGCGCGAGCACGCGCCGGGCGTCGTCGGGAATGTGATCGGCAGTGGCCTCGCCGGGCGCGAAGACGTAATGGCGGAAGATGTCGTCCCAGATCGCGCGCTGTTCCGGCGGCAGGTCGCGCACGGTCATGATCGCCAGCATCAGCGCGTTCATCGGCGTGTCCATCCACGCCGGCGACTGCCGCCACCAGTAGTTGACCAGCACGTTGAACGCGTCCAGGCCTTCCATGTGGTGCCACCACATGCTGGGAATGAGCACCGCGTCGCCCGGCTCCAGCAGCGCGGTGCGCGCATGGCGACAGGCTTCGGCAAAACGCGGGTATTTCTGCAGGTCCGGTGCGGCGAAATCGACGAGGCTGATCGGCTGCCCGGCCGGCGTGTGGTCGAGCGGCCCGACGTACAGATTGGGCAACTGGTCGGGCGGAAACAGCGTGACGCGGCGACGCCCCGCGACGACGCAGGCCAGATTGTCCGGAACGTCCTGATGCGCCGCGATGCGCGTGCGATTGCCGATCCACACGCTCGCCAGCGGATCGCGTGCGCCGAACGGAATGTCGTTGTGCGCGCGGAAGCCGGGCAGCCACGTGTCGATGGTCGTGGAGGCGACGTAGATCGCGGGCGGGCGTTCCTCGGTCGCGTACTTCAGCAGCGTGTTGAGCACCACGCCCAGCGGCACGTTCTCCTGGCGGAAATTGAAACCGCTCAGGTCGTCGTTGTAGAAGAACCGGCCGCCGATGTCGGGCGGGCCGACTGTCGCGACCACCGGCGGAGCGTCGCGCCGTTCGAACGTGCGCAGGTAGGCGACGGCCGCTTCGGCCGAGTCGCGCGCCGCGCGCACCATCGGCCAGTCCGCGACCAGTCCGCGCAGCACGACGGGTTCGCCGGACGGGAGCAGCGCGTCCGGGATCGCGCGAACGTCGACGTCCGCACGTTCGGCGATGGGGCTAGCGCCCGGCAGCATGGCGCCGGTTGAGCCGCTCGATGAGCGCGCGGAACTGCGACACCGACGCGATGGCCATGTAGATCGGCTCGAGGAAGCCGGCGCGATGCAGTTCGTCCAGCGCGGACGCGTCGAGCGCACGCAGGCGTTCTTCATGGATCGCGTGGAATCCGCCGAAGCGGTTGACGGCACCGCCGGGCAGCTCGATATCGATCACGAACGATTCCAGCAGGCCGTGCTTCTGCAGCGCGTCGGCGAAGGCCGGCACCGACGCGAGGCCATCATGCAACGCCAACAGGACCGAGGTGACGCGCTCGAGGTAATCCGTGGTGCCGCCGTGTTCGCGGAACAGCGCTTCGCCCTGCCCCGCCTTCGTGCGCGGGTGGTCGAGGTCGACGTGCACCGTCAGCGCTTCGCCGTCGCGGCCGATCAGGAACGGCTGGCGTTCGATGGCGAGCGGAATGTACGTGGCGTCCCATTGGCCGCCGTCGAGGAACAGGTTGTCGCCTTCGCTGAATCCGAACAGCGCGACCGGCTGGGACGCGCCGTCGCCCGTGCGGCGGAACACGATCGGGTAATGCGACTGCACGTTGCGGAATTCCGCGGGAAAGGTCGCCGTGCACATCACGTCGTCGCCGAGCGCCGCCAGGCGGCGGGTGTCGATCCGCAGGTCGCGGTGTTCGACATTGTTGAGCGCTGCGTGGTTGGGCATTGCGTCCTCTTGGTCGAACTTCGCGGGATTCGGCGACGCTGCGCCCTCCCCGCCCATCGTTGCATCCTGCCTCACATCCGGCCAGACAGCGGGCCGCCGGTGGCGCGGCGGCCCGCTCCCTGGCCGCGCGACCGGATGGCCGCGCGACACTGCCCGACCGCGACGTCAGAAGTTGTAGCGGAAACCCAGCACGTAGCGGGGCCCGTACTGCGTCGCGTACAGCACTTCGTTCTCGTGGCGACCGAAGATTCGCATCGTTTCGTCGGTGAGGTTCAGGCCTTCGAACTGCACCGTCATCTGGTCGTTGATCTTGTAGCCGATGCTGATGTCCAGCTGCCCGTAATCGTCCACGTACTGCGGGTTCGGGATGCCCGATCCGTCGAACACCGCCGACAGGAACTGGTCGCGCCAGTTGTAGGCGGTGCGGATCTGCCAGGCGTCCTTCTCGTAGAACAGCACCAGGTTCGCCGAATCGCTCAGGCCCACCAGCGCGAACTGCCCGCCGATGACGTAGTTGTCGTAGCTGAGGTCCGGACTGTCGACGATGGTGTAGTTCGCCGAGACGCCGAAGCCGCTCTGCCCGAACATGTGCTGGATGTTGAACTCCCAGCCGTCCAGCGACGAGTCTTCCCGGTTCGCCGGCGAGGTGATCTTGAACGATGCCAGCGGATCGCTGGCGAGTCCGTTGATCGTGCCGGTGAAGTTGCCGTTCGCGTCCTGCCCCGTCGCCGTCACGCCGGGCTGGCCGTTGAAGTTGGCGAAGATGTAGTTGCGGATGCAGGTCACGTCGGCCTGGATGCAGCCGCCCGCAAGCGCCGCGTTCCAGTACGCGCCACCCACCGGCGTGTGCAGGTTGAACGGCGTGGCGCCATCGCTGCCGCCCACGTCGATGATCTGCGTGGTGCCGATGTAGTTCTTGATGTCCTTGCGGAACCAGCCGGCCGACACGTAGCTCGACTCGCCGTAGTACCACTCCAGCGACAGGTCGAAGTTGTCCGACACCAGCGGCTTGAGCGTGGGATCGCCCTGCGTGCCGGTGCCGCCGTCCACGCGCACGATCTGGTCGAGCGTGCGTCCGCCCTGGATGTCCGCCCAGCCCGGCCGGCCGATGGTCTGGCTGTAGCTGCCGCGCAGGATCACCGCGTCGGTGATCTCCAGGTTGAGGTCGAGGTTGGGCAGCCAGTAATCGTAATCGCCCTTCAGCGTCGCGAAGGCCGGGTCGGCGAAGATCAGGTTGAGCTCGTTCGCCGACTGCCAGGTGATGCCGGTCGCCACCGGCACCAGCGCCGACGAGGTGACTTCCGTCTTCTCGTAGCGCACGCCGACGGCCACGTTCAGCGGCATTTCCCAGTCGAACTTCGTCGTGTACTGCAGGTACGCGCCGCTGGACTTCTCGTTGGTGCGCAGGTCGCGGCTGAACTCGTCCGGCGCGCGGTACCAGTCCGGGCGCCCGGTCAGTTCGGCCGCCCGGTTGCGCAAGCGGTCGAAATCGAACAGCAGGAAGCGATCGGTGAAGTTCGACGAGTTGTGCCCACCGAACTGGTCGAAGTACTGGCCCATGCTGTCGGCGAACCAGATGTCGTCGTCGTAGTCGGCCGGCGTGCCGACGCCACCCCACGTATCGCGCTGCATGAAGCCGTACGCGGTGCGGTTGTCGACGTCGGTGTACGACGCGCCGAAGTCCAGGCCGGAGTATTCGCCGAACTCCCAACGGCCCTTGAGCTGGGTCTGGTCGATCTCGGACTTGGAGTACGCGTTCTGGAACACCGAGCCGGTGACCAGCGCCTGCGACGGGTCCACGCCCGCCACGCCCGGCGGCAAGGCGATGTTCACCACCGGGAACTCGCCGCTGAAATCCACCGACGTCGTGCCGCGCACGAACGCCGCCACGCCGAGCACGCCGGCCGAACCCCACGGGCTGTCCGGCTTCGTTTCGGCCGACGAGCTGTGGTAGTCCAGCTGCAGGTCGAGCGCGTCGGACACCTGCCAGTCGACGTTGAAACCGAGCGATTCGTTCTTGTTGACGTTCGCCAGGCGCATGCCGCCCATCGAGATGTCGGACGTGGCCGGGTTGATGATCTCGGAGTAGTAGATCGGCGCCGCGACCGGGCCGTCGGTCCAGGACGTCACCGACGGACCGAAGTTGAACCACACCGACAGCTCGTTGCGCTGCTGCTGGATCTTGTTTTCGGCGTAGGTGTAATCCAGCGTCGTGGTGATGTTGTCCGCCGGCGCCCACTGCAGCGTCAGCTGGCCGATTCGTGCGCTGGCGTTGCACGCCGTTGACGCTGTAGTTGAGGTTCTGCGGGACCGAATAGATGTCGGTCGGGCCCGGGCGGTTGGTGATGTTTTCCGAACCCGGCGTGCCCGGCTGCGGGATCGTGCCCCAGTTGTTCTCGTCGCCTCGGAACGGACGCCAGCCATTGGGAACGGCGGCCTGGCTGAAGCCGAAGTCGCGTTCCTGGTAGCTGCCCGTCAGCGCGACGCCGAACGTGCCGTCGGCATAGCGCTGGCTGAAGATGCCGGAGATTTCCGGCGTGATGTCGTGGCCCTGCAGCGACTTGGGGATGTTGCCATTGGAGGTGTCGTGCACCGCCTTCAGGCCCACGTTGATCACCGGCTCCGATTCGAGCGGCCGTGCGGTGCGGATGTTGATCGTCGCGCCGATGCCGCCGGGCGGAACGTCGGCGCGGCTGGTCTTGTAGACCTCGACGCTGGAGATCGCCTCCGACGCCAGGTTGGCGAAGTCGAACGCGCGCGAGTTCGACACGCCCGCGCCGTTGGCGTTGCCCGAGGTCGGCATCTGCCGGCCGTTGAGCAGCACCATGTTGTAGTCCGGCCCGATGCCGCGCACCGTCACCTTCGAACCTTCGCCCAGCGTGCGGTCGATCGACACGCCGCTGATGCGCTGCAGCGATTCGGCGAGGTTGGTATCGGGGAACTTGCCGATTTCCTCGGCCACGATGCCATCCACGACGCCCTGCGAGTCGCGTTTCAGGTTCATCGAGCCGGTCAGGCTTCCGCGGATGCCCTGCACGACGACGGCGTCGAGCGTGCGGGCATCCTCGTCCGCCGAGGCGGTGCGTTGTCCCGCTTCGGCGGCGGGCGCGGTCTGCGCGTAAAGCGGCTGGCTCAGTGCCAGCAGCAATGCGGACGTCAACAGTGTTCGCTTGGGGGCGACACGCAACTGCTTCATCGAAACTCCTCCCAGAATTCACGACGTAGAAGATGCAGGCGTGTCGCCACACAGGCCCGCAAAGTAAGTGCGGGCCGATTGGAACCTCGGGTTGACAGCGCTGTCAACTTTGACCGTGAAGACGGCCGTCGAGTGTGCGCGGAGTCTTGTTTTCCAGCGTATTTCGATGTTGCAGCGCAGCGACTTCACGCCATCGGCGCGCAGAATGAGAGCGCTAACATTCCTGCCGCAAAGAAAATCAGCGACGCCGCGGAGCCTGCGTCGACTCGCGCATGAGCACCGCGTGATCGACGCGCAACATCCGTCCCGCTCCCGGCGATTTGATCCGAGCGAGCAATTCCAGCGTCGCCAGTCGCCCCATCTCCGACGTGGGCTGCCGGATGGTGGTCAGCGCGGGATAGATGTGTCGCGAGATCGGCGTGTCGTCGAAGCCGCACACCGAAAGATCGCGCGGCACCGACAGTCCGCGTTCGGCCGCGATGCGAATGACGCCGGCTGCCATGTCGTCGTTGGCGGCGAAGATCGCCGTCGGCGGCGAGGCCAGCTCCAGGAGTTGCTGCGCGCCCGCACAGCCGGATTCGTACGAGAACGCGCCCTGCACCACCAGTTCCGGATCGAACCGGATGCCGGCGCGCTTGAGCGCCTCGCGATAGCCGTCGAAACGCCACTGGCAGGCGCCGTGCTTGGCCGCGCCCTTGATGTGGCCGATGCGCGTGTGCCCCAGGTCGATCAGGCGCGCCATCATGTCCAGCACGGCGGATGTCTCGTCCATCGCCACGCCGATGCGACCGGCGGCGTTCTTCGGTGCGATGCAGGCGAACGGCACGCCTTTCTGCTCCAGCACGCTGACCAGCTGCGCGTCGTCGGTAAGCGGCGGGATGAGCACCACGCCATCGGGACCGAAGTTCCGGAACAGGCCCTGCATGTCGGCCACGCGTTCGCGGCCCACGCTCACAGGCGCCAGGAACAGGTTGTAGTGGTTCGCCAGGCACGCTTCGAGCATGCCGTTCTGGACTTCCATCATGTAGTTGCGCGACGGGTTGTTGTAGACCAGCGCCACGCTGTACGAACGCTGCGCCGCAAGGCTGCGCGCCGACGGATTGGGCTTGTACTGCAGCTTGTCCATCGCCTTCATTACGCGCGCGCGCATTTCCTCGCGCACGTTGGGCTCGTTGTTGAGCACGCGCGAGACGGTCTTCATCGACACGCCGGCGGCTTCTGCCACATCCTCGATCCGAACACGCATTGCACGCTCCCTGGTCGTCCAACCGCTGCGAATGGTGCCAGAACCGTCCTGCAACCCGATGGCCACGCCGACAAACTCGCGCCATCGACAACTTTCGTGCGCATCGTCGTGCTGCGTCGCAACAGCCGTTGCGCAGGCACGCGCGGCGGAATGGGCGCTTGATCGCCGAATGCACCACGGCACGTCGACGACGATTGACTTCACCAGCCTCGCCTTGTATTGACAGCGCTGTCAACCGCCGGCCGTCGGCGCGTCGAATGCGCGAATCGCGGCCTGCGTCACTGCGGTATCCAGCCAGGGAGCAGATCGTGCAGGCGAGAGCCTTCGTTGGAACGGGCATGTTGGTGATGGGACTGGGCCTGGCGCACTTCGGCGCGAACGCCGCACCGCCGGCGCAACTGCAGGACTGGCCGCGCATCGAAAGCGCGGTCAAACGCGACGAGGCACTGGAAGCGCGCATCGCGACGATGCTGAAAGGCATGACGCTGGCCGAGAAGGTCGGCCAGATGACGCAGCCGGAGATCAAGTCGATCACGCCCGAGGACGTGCAGCGCTACCACATCGGCTCGGTGCTCAACGGCGGCGGCTCGTGGCCGGGCATGAACAAGCGCGCGACGGTGCAGGACTGGCTGAAGCTCGCCGACCGCTACCACGCGGCGTCGATGAAAGCGCGCACCCCGATCCCGGTGATCTGGGGCACCGACGCCGTGCACGGCCACAACAACGTCTTCGGCGCCACGCTGTTCCCGCACAACATCGCACTGGGCGCGGCGCACGATGCCGCGCTGGTCGAGCGCATCGGCGAAGCCACGGCGCAGGCCACGCGCGCCACCGGCATCGACTGGGTGTTCGCGCCGACGCTCGCCGTCGCGCAGGACGTGCGCTGGGGCCGCAGCTACGAGAGCTTCTCGTCCGATCCGGCCGTCGTGCGCGAATACGCCGGTGCCTACATCGCCGGCCTGCAGGGTGACCTTCGCGCCGACGGCACGGTCGTCGCCACGGCCAAGCACTACATCGGCGATGGCGCGACCGACCAGGGTCGCGACCAGGGCAACGCGATCATCCCGAAGCTGGAAATGGTGAACGTCCACGGCCAGGGCTATTACGGCGCGCTCGGCGCCGGCGTGCAGACCGTGATGGCGTCGTTCAACAGCTGGAACGACGTCGCTGGCGGTGTCGACTACGGCAAGATGCACGGCTCCAAAGCGCTGCTCACCGATGCGCTGAAGGACAGGATGGGCTTCGACGGTTTCGTCGTGTCGGACTGGAACGGCATCGCGCAGGTGCCCGGCTGCGAGAACGCAAGCTGCCCGCAGGCGATCAACGCCGGCATCGACATGGTGATGGTGCCCGACGACTGGAAGGCCTTCATCGCCAACACGATCAAACAGGTCGAAGGCGGCGAGATCCCGATGGCGCGCATCGACGACGCCGTGACGCGCATCCTGCGCGTGAAGCTGCGCGCCGGGATGTTCGATCGCAAACCGTCCGACGGCCAGTTCGCCGGAAAGGCCGCGGCGACCGTGCACCGCGACCTCGCCCGCCAGGCGGTGCGCGAATCGCTGGTGCTGTTGAAGAACGAGCGCGGCGCGTTGCCGCTCAAGCCGGGCCAGCGCGTGCTGGTGATCGGCAAGAGCGCCGACAGCTTCGCGAACCAGGCCGGCGGCTGGTCGTTGACCTGGCAGGGCACCGACAACACCAACGCCGACTACGGCAATGCCGACACCGTGCTGACCGGCCTTCGCGAAGCGCTGGGCGCGCAGAACGTCGTGTTCGACGAAGACGGCACGGGCGCGGACACGAATGCGTTCGACGCCGTCATCGCGGTCATCGGCGAAACGCCGTACGCCGAAACCAACGGCGACATCGTCGGTTCGGAAAACATGGCCCACAGCCGTCGCCATCCGGAAGACCTCGCGGCGCTGCGCGCGGCGAAGGCGTACGGCAAGCCGGTGACGACGGTGTTCCTGTCTGGGCGCCCGCTTTACGCGAATGACCTGATCAACCTGTCCGATGCGTTCGTGGCCGGCTGGCTGCCGGGTTCCGAAGGCGCGGGGATCGCCGACGTCCTCGTCGCCTCGCAGGACGGCACGCCGCGCCACGATTTCAAGGGTCGGCTGTCGTTCTCGTGGCCGGGCGTGCCCTGCCTAGCGCCGGAGAACCGGCCCGATCCGAAGCGCCCGGCGCTGTTCGCGCGCGGTCATGGCCTTTCGTATGCGGCGCCCGGCAAGGTCGGCAAGCTGCCGGAACCGAAGCAGGATGCGTGCGGTGCGGCCACGTCGATGCCGGTGTTCAACACGCGCGACGCGGTGCCCTTCGCGATGTACGTGGAAGCCGGCGGCGCGACGCAGGCGCTGGGCGCATCGCTCAACGACACGCTGGAATTCCCGCAGGGCAAGCCGGCCATCCGCGTGGCGACCACTCAGATCAACACCCAGCAGGACGCCAAGCGCGTGACGTGGCTGGCACCGGCGCGCGTGTTCTCGCGCAGCGCCGGCAACAACAACCTCAACGCGATGGCATCGGCCGACGGCGCGCTGCAGTTCGATGTCCTCGTCGATGTCGCACCGACTTCGCCCGTCACGCTGACGATGGGCTGCGGAAAGACCTGCAGCGGAAGCATCGACATCACGCAGGCCATCGCCCGCGCGGGCATCGGCAAGAAGGCCACGATCAACGTGCCGCTGAAGTGTTTCGTCGCGCGCAAGGTGGACCTCGGCGGCGTGGACATGCCCTTCAGCGTCTCGGCCGATGCGCCGTTCTCGGCGGCGTTCACGCGCATCGCGGTGGTCGCGGGTGCGGCGAAGAGCGCCGGCGCGATCGACTGCGCGCAGGTGCCGTAAGCCGATGCCCGGACGCGCCGCGATGTCGTGGCTCTGCTTCGCGCTGGCGGCGTTGCCCGTCGTCGGCGCGCACGCGGCGCCGCCGTTCCGGTGGCCGGAAGGCCGACGCGCGGCCGTGAGCCTGGCCTACGACGATGCGCTCGATTCGCAGCTGGACATCGCGATCCCGGCGCTCGACCGCCACGGGTTCAAGGGCTCGTTCTACGTGCCGCTGGCCAATCCGCCGATTGCGACGCGGCTTGCCGACTGGCGCGCCGCCGCGCGCAACGGGCACGAGCTCGGCAACCACACGCTGTTCCACCAGTGCTCCGGTGCGGGCGCCGATCGCGACTGGGTGCCACCGGAGCGCGACCTCGACACCACCACTGCCGCGCAGATGCGCGACCAGGTGCGGCTCGCGAACACCATGCTGGACGCCATCGACGGCGCCGGCCCGCGGCGCACGCTCACCCTGCCCTGCGGCGAGTCGAAGGCGAGCGACGGCGACTACGCCGCGCTGGTGAAGAACGACTTCGTGGCGATCAAGGTCGGTGGCGGCGCGGTGACGCCGGACATGGCGACGTTTGATCCCGCGGCGGTCCCCGTGGGTGCGCCGGCCGGACTGACCGGCAAAGAACTGATCGCGATGGTCGAGGACGCCGGGCGGCGTGGCACGATGGTGAACTTCACCTTCCATGGCGTCGGCGGCGACTACCTCACCACCAGCGCGCAGGCGCACGAGGAGCTGCTCGACTACCTGGCCCGCCACCGCGACCGCTATTGGGTCGATACTTTCCTCAACGTGATGACGTACGTCCGGCAGCAGCGGCCACCCGCCGCGGCGCCCTGAGCATCCCTTCCGCAGCGGCACAAGACCGAGAAGAGCCCGCATGAACCAGCAGCGCCACCTGTCCTACCCGGCCGCGATCGCCATCGTCAGCCTGATCTTCTTCGCCTGGGGCGGCATGACCAGCCTCAACGACGTGCTGATCCCGCATCTGAAGGCCGTGTTCGCCATGAACTACGCGCAGACGATGCTCATCCAGTTCACGTTCTTCGGCGCGTATTTCCTGATGTCGCTGCCGTCGGGCTCGATCGTCTCACGCTTGGGGTACAAGCCCAGCATCGTGATCGGTCTGCTCACCGCGGCGGTCGGCGCGCTGCTGTTCTATCCCGCGGCGAAGCTGCCCTCGTACGGGGTCTTCCTCACCGCGCTGTTCGTGCTCGCCAGCGGCATCACGCTGCTGCAGGTGGCGGCGAACCCGTATATCAGCCTGCTCGGCAACCCGGCGACGTCGCACAGCCGGCTCAACCTCGCCCAGGCACTGAACTCGCTGGGCACGACAGTGTTCCCGTTCTTCATCGGCCCGCTGATCCTGTCCGGCGCCGTGCTCGGCACCGAGCAGCTGGCCGCGATGACGCCGGAAGCGCTGGCGACCTACCGCACGGCGCAGGCACAGTCGGTGCAGGTGCCCTACGTGCTGCTCGCCGCCGGGCTGGTGCTGATGGCCGTGCTGGTGTTCGCGCTGCGCATTCCGCCGCTGCGCGAGGCCACCGACGCGGCCGACGGCCGCCATCACACCTACGCCGAAGCGCTGCGTCGTCCGCACCTGCGCTGGGGCGTGCTGGCGATCTTCCTGTACGTCGGCGCCGAAGTGTCGATCGGCAGCTTCCTGATCAACTACATGGCGATGCCGGACATCGGCGGGCTGAGCGAAGCCACGGCGAGCCGTTACCTCGTCTGGTACTGGGGCGGCGCGATGGTCGGGCGCTTCATCGGCGCGGCGCTGATGACCGTGGTCGACGCGCGCAAGCTGCTGGCGCTGTTCGCCGTCGTCGCGGCCGTGCTGCTGGCCATCACGATGGGCAGCAAGGGCAGCATCGCGTTGTGGAGCGTGCTGGCGATCGGCCTGTTCAACTCGATCATGTTCCCGACGATCTTCACCTCCGCCATCGAGGGCATGGGCCCACTGACCGGCAAGGCCTCGAGCCTGCTGGTGATGGCGATCGTCGGCGGCGCCGTGATCCCGCTCGCGCAGGGCGCGCTGGCCGACCACATCGGCATCCAGGCCGCCTTCTTCCTGCCGCTGGTCTGCTATGCGTACATCGCGTGGTACGGCCTGCACGGTTCGCGCCTGGGCGTGCAGGCGCTGCCGCACGAGGCTGTGCAGACGCCGGTGCGCGCGATGCATTGAGCGCGTGCCCCGAACGCCCGCTCACTCGGCGGGCGTTGACGGCACCAGCATCCCCGGCGGGCTCGTCAGCCATTGCGGGCCCGTCAGCGCGGCGTCGTATCCGGTGTCGTACAACGCGGTCATCCCGGCCGGATCGAAGAGGATGGGATCGGGCACTTCGACATCTTCCGGGATCGTCACCCAGTGGAAGTTGCTGCCGTTGCGCTGCGCGATGGCGAACTCGCGGAACAGATCGCCGACCATGCCGGCGCGCCCGGCAGTCTCGATGACCCGCATCGCGATGCCGCGCATGGAGCGCTCCGTCGGCTTCGGGCGCGGATGCAGCTGCCCGTTGTGGATCAGGAAGGTGTCTTCGTACGCCCTGAAACGGCCCGCGCGACGATAGATCTCCGTCGGATTGAAGATGCCGGAGTTCATGAACACATTCGCGCCGATGAACCCGTCGACGTGCATCTCGTCGTAGCGTTTGCCGTTCGCTTCGACCTCGAACATCACCGGCGGGAACACCAGCGGAATCGCCGCCGACGCGAGCATCACGCGGCGGAACAGATCGTCGCCGGCCGTCGTGCCGTACGTGGCGATCAATCCCATGTTCCACACGACGAAGCGGCGTGAGTCGAGGTCGACGGTACCGACGTACAGACGCCTCCCGCGACGATGCGCCGCGGCGACGTCGCGCAGCAGCGCGTGGTCGATGTGGCGCGCGATGAGCGCTTCCAGCGGCGCGGTGCTCGCGAGCGAATCGCGGCGCAGCAGTGCCATCAGCGGCGAGCCGGCGGTAAAGACATCCGGCGCGGTCGTGGTCGTATAGAACCGATGCAGAGCCTCGTCGTACTCCGACCCCAGGAACGCGAACGGCGCCATCAGTGCACCGGTGGAGACCCCGGTGACGATCTTGAATACCGGCCGTTTCCCCGTGCGCGTCCACCCGTTGAGGAAACCCGCCCCGAACGCGCCGTTGGCACCACCGCCCGACAGTGCGAGATGCGGATAGCGCACCGCCCCGTCGGCATCCGGCGGAAAGTCCCCGCGCGATTCCTGTTCCATCGACTGTTCAAAATCGCGCTGCATCAACGCATTGGGCCGCCCGGCGAAGGCGCGCGCGTCGGGCATGCCGGGGATCAGCGCGACCGGCGTCTGGTCCGCGGGCACGGGATTGCGCGGGATCGTCACGCAGCCGACCAGCCATGCGGCGCACACGGCGAGAACCACGGCACGCGCCAGGCAAACCGGGCGACGTGCGAGGACCAAACAAGGCGGCAGCGGATCAAGGTTCATTCGGGCTCATTGCGTGCCGGCGGCCGCGACGTCACCGCTGCAGGCCCTCCGCCTCCGTCGATGTGTCCGAAGCGGTGCCGGCCGCGCGCGACGGATCGACCGCATCGACCCACCCGCCTCCCATCGCGCGGTAGACCTGCACGAGCTGCGTGTTGCGTTCGGCGCGCACGCGCACGAGCGCGATCTCCGCAGCGAACAGCTCGTTGTCGGCGATCAGCACTTCGACATAGCCCGCCATGCCGTACTCGAACTTCAGCCGCGACAGCCGCGCCGATTCGCGCAGCGCGGTCACGCGCGCCGCCTGCCGCGCCAGTTCCTCCTCCTTCTTCACCGAACCGGTAATCGCGTCGTCGGTTTCGCGGAACGCGTTGAGGATCGTCTGCTGGTAGACAAGTACCGCTTCGTCCTTCTGCGCCTCCGCGGAACGCACCTGCCCCTTGATCGCGCCGAAGGTGAAGATCGGTCCCGCGAGGTTGGCGCCGACCAGCCACGCACTTGCCGGACCGGTGAGGAAGTTGCCGAAGGACGTGCTCGTCGAGCCCAGCGCGCCGGTGAGCGTGAGGTCCGGGAAGTACAGCGCACGCGTGGCGCCGATGTTCGCGTTGGCCGCGACGAGGTTCTGCTCGGCCTGCAGGATGTCGGGCCTGCGCTCGAGCAACGAAGACGGCAGATCGCCGGGAATGCGCGGCGGAACCAGCTGGTCGATGGTCAGCCCGCGCCGGATCGGCCCCGGATTGCGGCCCAGCGTGATCGAGATGAGGTTCTCGACGGCCGCGATCTGCTGCTCCAGTACGGGGATCGTCGCCAGCGCCTGCTCGTGCTGCGATTGCACCTGCGACACCTCGGTCTGCGACACGACGCCCGCCTTGTGCCGCAGGTCGAAGATCCGCGCCGTCTCGCCGAGGTTGTGGGCCGTCGCTTTCGCGATCTCCAGCTGGCGGTCCAGTTGCCGCAGCGTGATGTAGCTCGCCGCGACGCTGGTCACCAGCGAGAGCAGCACGCCCCGGCGTGCCTGCTCGCTCGCATACACACGCGCCTGCGCCGCTTCGTTCAGGCGCCGCACGCGGCCGAACAGGTCGATCTGCCACGTCGCGCCCAGTGAACCCTGGTAGAGCGTGAAGTACGGATCGCCGCCCGCCGGAATCGGCGGCTGCCCGACGCGGCTCGCCTTCGCGCGGGAGGCATCGACGTCGTAACCCACCGCCGGGAAGAAGCGCGAGCGCGTGGCGGTGAGCGCACCGAGGAACTGCTCGACGCGCGCCGCGGCGATGCGCACGTCGAGGTTTTCGGCGAGCGCGGTCGCGATCAGATCGTCCAGCACCGGATCGTTGAACGACGTCCACCACCGGGTATTCGCGACGACCTGCGCTTCTGCGGGCTGCACGCGCCAGGCGTCGGGTGCGTCGACCGTCGGACGTGCGTAATCGGGACCGAGCGTGCAACCGGCTGCGAAGACCAGCAGTGCCGTGGTGATGAGGAGTCTCATGTCGATACCTCCGCGGCGCGCCGGACAAGGGGCATTGCGATGGCGCGGATCGCGTTCATGGCGCGCGCAGCGTCCAGTAGAAGGCCGCGGCGATCAGCAACAGCGCCACGCTCGCCACGTGCCAGCGCCGCACGACGATGTCGCCTTGCTGGAAGGCCGTCGCGATCCGGCCGGCGAGGCGCTCCAGACCGCGCAGCATCGCGCCGACGTCGCCAGCAGGAACCGCTGGCCACCTGATGCCGGTGCGTACAGTTGCGAGCGCCAACGCGCCACCGGCCAGCACCGGCCACAGCGACGACCGCAACACCGACGCCGCCAACAACGCCGACGCCGTGCCGATCGGCGTGGCGACGTAGATCCACCACGGCACGAACACGCAGGCGAACGCCATCGCGAACCACGTCCACGAGAACCGTGCGGAGAGATTCGCGTCGACGGCAAGCCTGCGCAGCAGATGGCACATCAACCACGCCGTTGCCACCGACGACGCGACCGCCAGCGTCGCGAACGCGCCCTCGCCGAAGACGTCCTTCGCTGCGTACTTGGCTACGAAGCCGCCGGCGAGCGGCAGGCCGGCGAGGCCTAGCGCGATGACGCCCGCCGGCACGAGCACGGCACGTGCGCGCGTCGCCGGGACGGCATCGACGCAGAGGAACAGCGCGCCCTTCACCAGCAGGTGGTGCACGGCATAGAACGCGGCGACCAGCGGTGTGGCGGCGTTGCCAGTCGCCAGCCCCATGCCGACGATCGCCATGACGAACCCCATCTGGCTGACGCTGGAATACGCGAGGACGAGCTTCGCGTTCGACCGCGTGATGCCGACCGCGACGCCGTACAACGCGCCGAACATCCCGACGCATGCGAGCGGCAGGCCGAATTCCGGCAATGCAGTGTCGAAGGGAAGCAGGCGCACCATCGCCAGCAGGCTGGCCTTCACCACCGCGCCGCTCAGTACGGCGGCGGCAGGCACCGGCGCGGCGCCGTACGCCAGCGGCATCCAGAAGTGGAATGGCACCAGGCCGGCCTTGATGCCCAGTCCCACGACGAGGAGGGTCAACGCCAAATCGCTTGATTGAGATGACGCCAGCGTCGCTGCGACGTCGGCGATCAGCAGGCTGCCCGATGGCGACGCCTGCACGGCGAGGATCAGGCCCGCAAGGAGGAACGCTTCGGCGAACAACGCAACGCCGAGGTAGATCGCACCGGCACGCAGTGCCTGCGCGCCCTGCCCTTGCAGCACCAGCCCGGCCGCGCCGACGCTGAGCAGGGCCAGCAGGAAGTAGAAGCCCACCACGTCGGCGGCGAGGAACACGCCGACGCATCCGGTCAGCGTCATCAGCCAGGCGACGACGAACGCGCCAGCGTCGGGCCTGCCGACCAGATGCCCGCGCGCATGCACGCCGGCGACGATCCACAACAAGGCCGCGGCGCCCAGCAGCATCGCACCCGGTACATCCAGCGCGAACACCAGCGCGAAGCGTGCCGAGCCGATGCGCAGCGGCACGTCGTACGAAGCGAGCAACCCCGCCAGCAATGCAGGCAACGGTGCGAAGGCCAGCAACGCCGGCATGCGCGAACGCAACCGCAAGGACACGCACGCAAGCAGCAGCAGGCATGGCGTCGCGAGCGCGGCGGCGATCCACGCGTTCACGGCGCCACCCATGCGGTGTGCGGACGTCCCACGCGCATCAGATCGGGCGGTAGCAACGCGGCTGCGCCCAGCAGAAACGAGCACAACGCCAGCGCAAGCACCACGCCTTGCTGATAGCCCGGCACCGTGCGATTCGGCGTCCAGCCAACAGCCGCCGGCGCCATCGCGTGCATCACCACGACGAAGACGTAGATGCTGGTCAGCAGCCCGCCGATAAGCATCGCGAGCGCCCACCACCACTGCGCGGTCGAGAACGCCGCCGATACCAGCAGCCACTTCGCGAGGAATCCTCCGGACGGCGGCAGCCCGATGAGCGACGCGCCCGCGAGCGCGAAGGCGAGGATCGTCATCGGCAAGGCGCTCGCGGCGCCGCGCAGTTCCGCGACGCGGTCATGCCCGAGCGTGGCGTAGATCAGCCCGGCCGCCATGAACATCGCCGCCTTCGCGGTGGCGTGCGAAATCGCCTGCAGCATGCCGCCCGTCACGGCCGCGGTGTCGTCCATGTGCGCCGCGCGTGCACCCGCCGCCAGCGGAAACATCAGGAACAGATAGCCGATCTGGGCCACGGTCGAATAGGCGATCAACAGCTTCAACCGCGCCTGCTTCAACGCGACGAGGTTGCCGGTGACGATCGCGGCCACTCCGAGCCCCGCGAGCCACTGCGCAGCCGACCACGTGACGATGCCCGGAAATACATCGAGCCATAGTCGCACCACGAGAAACCACGAACCCTTGATGACGAGCGCCGACAACACCGCGCTCGCGGCCGCCGGCGCGCCCGCATGCGCCGGCGGAAGCCAAAGGTGCAGCGGAAACAGCGCCGTCTTCGCCAGCAGGCCGGCGGTCATCAGCGCGGCGGCGCTCCACGTGAGTGGGCTCGCGGCGACGCGTTCGCCCAGCATCGCGATGTCCAGCGTGCCGTACGCGCCATAGAGCAGGAACACGCCGAGCAGGTACACCATCGAACCGAGCAGCGCGAACACGAGGTAGCGCAATGCGGCGCGGAGCGTTTCGGCGCGACCGTCCAGGCAGACCAGCGGCACGCCGGCGAAGGTCAGCAGCTCCAGCGCGACGTACAGCGTGAACACGTCGCCGCTGACGAAGACGAGATTCAGCGCGCCCCACGCCGCCATCAGCAGCGACCAGAACGTCAGCGATGCGCGCGTCTCGCGTGTGCCGACCGGCGTACCGAAGTCGCCACGCGCGTAGACCGCGACGCCGGCGATCACGACACCCACGGCGAGCATCATCGCCACCGACAACCCGTCCGCCCGCAGCGCGACGCCGAGCGGCGGCGCCCAACCGCCCAGCAGGTAGACCACGGGTTCGGCCGATGCGAGCACCACTCGTGCGATCTCGAACGCGATCACGAGCCCCGCGCCGACGGTGGCGAGTGCGACGCGTTCGGCATTGCGTCCGCCCAGCACCAGTCCTGCCATGACCGCGGCGAACGGCGCCAGCACGGCGAGCACGAGCAACAGGCCTCCGGACGTCGTCACCGCCGTCCTCCTCCACGCGCGTGGATGTCACGCGCCGCGGCCATGGCGATCCGTCCGCGGGGGAACCTCGTCTTCATCCAGCGTCGTACGACCTTCGACTTCGAACAGGCGCACCAGCAGCGCGACCGCCAGCGCCGATGCCGCAAACGCCACCACTATCGCGGTGATCAGCAACGCCTGCGGCACCGGATCGCCGCCCATGCCCGGCATCGCGCCACGGCGCGCCACGACCGCGCAGACCAGGAACACGCCGGTGCCGATGATGTTGAACGCGAGGATCTTGTGCAGCGGCTGCGGGTTCACGATCAGACCGTACAGCCCGATGCCGATGAGCACCGCGGCACAGTAGCCGAGCCACATCTCGTTCATGGGACCGCTCCCGCGTCACGCGGCGCACCGGCCAGCAACAACGCGAGGATGACCGCCAGCGACGGCATCAAGGCGATCTCGATGACGACGATCAACGGTTTCGCCGCACCATCCGGATAGGCGAGGAACGCGCCCGCCATCCACGCGCCATACAGCCCGATGGCGACGAACACCAGCGGCCCGGCGACCAGCCACGCGCGCAGCGCCATGCTGCTGACCGGGGGTGCGCGCGTGAGGCCCGCCATCATCACCAGCAGCCACATCGATGCCAGGATGGTCGCGCCCTGGAACTTGCTGCCCGGTGCGTCCGCTCCGACCCAGAGGATGTACACGGCGATCACGATGCCGATGGGCGGCAGCACGCGCGCGACATAGGCCAGGACGCCCTGCGGATCGGCGTCGTGCGAGACGTCCGGCGGCTGCCCCCACGCCGCATCCGGCGTGAGCGACCACACCGCGATCAAGGCGAACAGCAGCACGATCGCCTCCAGCAGCGTGTCCATCGCGCGGAACGCCAGCAGCACGGCGGTGATCGGGTTGCCGACGCCAGTCGCAGTCAGATGCTCGGTAACGAGCGGCGCCAGCGTCGGCGACGGTTCGGGCAACAGGCGCAGGCATACGATCAGGACCGCGGTGACGCCGACCGATGCGGCGATCGCCAGGACGCGCACTGCCAATCCACGCTGCATCCGCACCTCGGCATAGCCGCCGCCGCGCAGGCGCGATGCTGCGCCGATCAGCAGCGCGCCCGTCAATCCCGCACCGATGGCCGCTTCCGTCATCGCCACATCGACCGCCGACAATCCCACCCACGCCAGCGTCAGCAGCAGGCCGTACGCGATGAAGCCGGCTACCGCCGCGAACGTCTCGCGCGCAAGCACGATCCACAGCGCGAGGCCGAGGATCAGCGCGATCAACGCCAGTGTCGGCGCGCCGTTCATGGTCGCTTCGCCTCGTGGACGGTGCGCGCGATGAGCTGCGAGACCGCCGCCGACGCCCACATCAGCAGGCCCCAGATCAGGACGAGCTTGATGCCCATGACGACGCTGTCCGCCTGCGCCACCAGGCCGAGCACCACCAGGCCGAGGCCGAGGTTGTCCGCCTTGGTCAGCGCATGCAGTCGCGTGAGCGAATCCGGGAATCGCAGCAGGCCCACGGTCCCGGCGAGGAAGAACAGCGCGCCCGCGCTCACCGCGACGATGGTCCACGCATCGAGCACGCGTTCGATGAGCGCGCTCACGGCCGCCTCGCCGGGCGCGCGCCCTTGACGAACATGATCGACGCGAATGCCGCCAGCAGCGCGAGGATCAGTGCCACGTCGGTGACCGCGGTAGCCCCGTTCGACGCACTGAGCAGCAACGCGGCGATGCCGCCGCTGCCGAGCAACTGCGCCGCCATCATGCGTTCGGCATCGCCGGGCCCGCGCAGGATGCGGATCAAGCCGGCGGCGACGACCAGCAGCACGAATGCCGCCGCAGCGAAGAGGAAATCAGCCATCGCGATCCTCCTGCGCGGGCGTATCGCCCGGGATCAGGGCGCGGGCAAACAGATGTTCTTCGCGCTTCAGTTGTTCGACATTCGGAAGCCGGACGTCGAGGCAGTGATAGATCAGTCCGTCGCGCGTCTCGCCACAGGGCACCGAGCCGGGCAACAGGCTGGTGATCGCGGCGAAGGTGTTGCGTGTCAGGCCGCGCGGAAAGTCGAGCTTGCACTCGACGAAACCCGGGGCCATCGGCATGCGCGGAGAGAACGCCCGACGCGCCACGTCCAGGCCGGCGAGCACCGACTGCCACAGGAAATGCGGCGCCAGCGACAACAGCGCGACGAAACGCAGATGCCCGGCCTGCGGCGCCAGCAGCCGCAGGCTTGTGATCGTCGCCAGGGTTGTGGCGATCGCACCGAACAGCAGACCGACCGGCTCAACGCTCGGCATCAGCACGATCCATAGCGCGAAGAAGCAGATCGCACGCGACATCGCGGCGGCATGCCAACGGCGGCGGGCGCGGACCGGCACGCTACACCTCCTCCTGCGCGCGCGTCGGCGTGTCTTCCTTTCCGAACACAGTCACGTAGAGCACGGGCAGGAAGATCAGCGTCAGCACCGTCGCCACCAGCAGGCCGCCCATGATCGCGAACGCCATCGGGCCCCAGAACACCGTGGGCGCGATCGGTATCAGGCCCAGCACGGTGGAGATCGCGGTGAGCATCAGCGGCCGCATGCGCGAGGTCGCCGCGCTCGACACCGCCTCCGTCACGCCCATGCCGGAGGCGCGGTCCGTCTCGATCTGCACGATCAGGATCACCGCGTTCTTGGCGATCATGCCGATGAGCGCCAGGATGCCGAGGATCGCCACGAATCCCAGCGGCCGATTGAACAGCAGCAGCGCGCCGACGACGCCGATCAGGCCCAGTGGCAGCACGCACACCACCATCGCCAGTCGCCGGAAGCTGACCAGCAGCACCATCATGCTGACCAGCATCAGCAGGATCATCACCGGCACCACGGCGTACACCGACTGGCTGGACGCGTTGCTTTCCTCGTACAGGCCGCCGGTTTCCACGCGGTAGTGCTTGGGCAGGCGTTTGTCGAATGCCTCGATCTTCGGCGCGAGCGATTCGACGACATCGTCGGGCAGCACGTCGCGGTTGACGTCGGCGCGCACCGTCAGCGTCGGCACGCGGTCGCGGCGCCAGACCAGCGGGAATTCCTGTTCTTCGTTGAACGTCGCGAACTGCGCGAGCGGCACCATGCGACCCGTCGTCGTGGGCACCTGCAGCGCCGACAGCGTCTGGAACGAAGCGCGCTGGTCGTCGGCGGCGCGCGCGACCACGCTCACCAGGTAGATGTCGTCGCGCACCTGCGTGATCGGCGTGCCGGTGATCGCCGCATTGAGCACGCCCGCGAGCGCGGACGAACTCACGCCGAGCTGGCGCGCCTCGTCCTGGTCCACGTGGATGCGCACCTGCCGCGCGGGCTCCATCCAGTCGTAGTTGACGTGGCGCACGCGCGGGTCCGAACCCACCACGCCGGCCAGTTCGAGCGAGATCTGTCGCAGCTGATCCACGTCGGGTCCGCTCACGCGGTACTGCAGCGGCCATCCGACGGGCGGGCCGAGTTCGAGTGGCGAAACGCGGGCGATGACGTCGGGAAACTGTTCGGCCAGTTCCTTCTCCAGCATCTGGTGCAGGCGCTCGCGTGCCTCCAGGTCCTTCGCCACGATCACGAACTGCGCGAAGAACGGATTAGCCAGCTGCACGTTGAGCGTGAGGATGAAGCGGATCGCGCCGCGGCCGACGTAGGTGCTGTAGTGGTCGACGTCGGGATTGCCGTTGAGCAGCGCTTCCAGCCGTTTGGCCTGGGTTTCCGTCGCGAAGATGGACGCGTTCTGCCGCAGCGTCATGTCGACGGTGAGTTCGGGCCGGTCGGACGCCGGGAAGAACTGCTGCGGCACGAAGCGCAGCAGGAACAACGCCAGCACGAACGCCGCCACGGTGATGCTGATGGTCAGCCATCGCGCCGCGATCGCGCCGCGCAGCAGCTTGCCGTAGGTGTCCATGATGCGGCTCGGTTTCGGATCGGCGCGCTTCTCCGGAATCTTCAGGATGGCCTTGCCCAGCAGCGGCGCGAAGATCACCGCGCCCAGCCACGAGACGATCAGCGAGATCGCCACCACGGCGAAGATCGAGAACGTGTACTCGCCCGCCGAACTGCGCGCGAATCCGATGGGCACGAAACTCGATATCGTCACCAGCGTGCCGATCAGCATCGGCGCGGCGAGCGTGCGGTACGCGTAGGTCGCCGCTTCGTCCTTGCTGTCGCCCATGCCCAGGCGATTCATCATCGCGTCCACGGTGGTCATCGCGTCGTCCACCAGCAACGTCAGCGCGATGATCAACGCGCCGAGCGAGATGCGGTGAAGGTCGATGTCCGCCATGTACATGACGGTGAACACGATCGCCAGCGTGAGCGGGATCGACAGCGCGACCACCGTGCCCGGCCGCACGCCCAGGCTCACGAAGCTGCAGACCAGGATGATGATGATCGCCTGCCAAAGCGACGCCATGAAATCGTCGATCGACACTTCCACCGTCACGGCCTGGTCGGCAACCAGCACCGGCTCGATGCCGATGGGAAGGTCAGCGCGGATGTCGGCCATCTCGCGGCGGATGTTCTCGCCCAGCGCCAGGATGTCGCCGCCCACGCGCATCGCGATCGCGAGTCCTATCGCGGGCTTTCCGTTGACGCGGAACATCGGCTGCGGCGGATCCACCGTGCTGCGATGCACGCGCGCGATATCCCCCAGGCGGACGATGCGGTCGCCGACGACGAGGTTGAACGACTCGATGTCGGCCTCGTTGTCGAACGCGCCGCTGACGCGCAGGAACAGCCGCTCCTGCGGCGTCTGGATCACGCCTGCGGGGCGCACGATGTTCTGCGTCTGCAAGGCCGCGATGATCGTGCGGAAATCCAGCCGCATGCCGGCCATGCGCTCGGTCGAGAACTCGATGTAGATCTGCTCGTCCTGCGCGCCGAGCACCTCGATCTTCGACACGTCCGGCAGGTTGAGCAGGCGCGCGCGGATCGCTTCGACCTCGTCGCGTAGCTGCCGGAACGTGAATCCGTCGGAGGTGAACGCGTAGATCGTGCCGAAGGTGTCGCCGAAATCGTCGTTGAAGAACGGGCCGACCACGCCTGCCGGCAGCGTGCCGCGGATGTCGCCGATGTTCTTGCGCACCTGGTACCACACGTCGGGCACTTCCTCGGGCGTCGTCGATTGCTCCAGCTCGACGAAGATCGTCGTCTGCCCCGCCGTGGTGTAGCTGCGTACGCTGTCGATATGGCGCGTTTCCTGGAGCTTGCGTTCCAGCCGCTCGGTGACCTGCGGGAGCATCTCCTCGACGGTCGCGCCCGGCCACCCCGCGCCGACCACCATCGTCCGGACCGTGAACGCCGGATCCTCGTCGCGCCCCAGCCGCATGAACGACATCACGCCCGCGACCAGCGCGATGATCATCAGGAACACGACCAGCGAGCGCTTGCCGAGCGCCCATTCCGACAGGTTCGGACCGATCACGGCCGCGCCCCGCCGGGCGCCGCCTCACCGGGCTTCGCGAACGTCGGCTTCGCCTGTTCGAAGCGCACCTTCTGCCCGGGATGTAGCGCGTGCACGCCGGCGGTCACCACGATGTCGCCCTGCTCCAGCCCCGAGGCCACCATCACGCTGGACGGGCTCGACGACTGCACCGCGATCTGCCGCATCGACACCGTGTGTGCTTTCGGATCCACCACCCACACCGCCGTGCGGCCGCCCGAACGCATCACCGCGGCCGCCGGCACTTCGATGCCGAGCACCGCGTCGAGCTTGATGCGGCCGGTGACGGTGCTGCCCATTCGCATCGCGGCCGGCGGGTCGATCAGTCCCACCTTCACGCGGAACGTGTTCGTGACGGGGTCGGCGCGCGGCGCGACCTCGCGCACGCGCCCGCGCGCGGTGATGCGCGGGTCGGCGGTCAACATGACGAGCACGTCGGTGTCGGCCGGCGTGCTCTCCTTTACCGCGGCGGGCACGTCGAACGCCGCGTCGCGCCCGCCTTCGCGCGCCACCTGCACGATCATCTGGCCCGCAGCCACGACCTCGCCGGGTTCCGCGCCCTGCGCCGTCACTACGCCCGCAACGTCCGAACTCAGTCGCGTGTAGCTCAGCCGGTTGTTCGCGAGGTTGACCTGCGCCTGCGCCGATTCGGCCTGCGCCTGCGCGGCCTTTCGGCTGGACTGCGCCTGGTCGAACAAGGCGCGCGACACCGCATCCTGCGCGACCAGACCGCGCATCCGGATGAAGTTGTTCTCCGCTTCCACCATCTGCGCCTGCGCGCCGGACTGCTGCGCGCGTGCCGACTGCAGTGCGCTCTCCTCGTCCTGCGTGTCCAGTCGCGCGACGAGCTGCCCGCGCCGCACGTGATCGCCCACGCTGACCAGGCGATCGGTCATGCGGCCGGAAATGCGGAACGACAGGTTGATCTCGCTCTGCGGCTGCACGCTGCCGATGAGCGTGACGGTGTCGCCGCTGAGCCGCTGGTCGGTGATCATGACGCGGACCGGGCGGACTTCCTGCGCCTCCTCGTCATCGCCGCGTCCGCACGCCGCCAGCGCGAGCACGGCAAGTGCTGCGGCCAGCATGCAACCGTTGCGGGAACGCCGGAAGGCTCGGATGGAAGGCACGGCGTCGACTCCCTCTCGATGGACCGGCGCGCGTCGGTTCCACCGCTCGCGAACGCGGACCCGGTCGCCTCCTGACGGCGATTGGCTCCAGCAGGCCGGCCTAGAACTCCACCGGATCGCGGATGATCGGACAGGTCATGCAGTGGCCGCCGCCACGGCCGCGTCCAAGTTCGGCACCGACGATCGTGATGACCTCGACGCCTTCCTTGCGCAGCAGCGTGTTCGTGTAGGTGTTGCGGTCGTAGGCGTAGACCACGCCGGGCGCGGCGCAGACCAGGTTCGCGCCGCTGTCCCACTGCGTGCGTTCCTGCTGGTACGCGGTGCCGCCCGTCTCGACGACGCGCAGCTTCTTCAGGCCGAGCGCGTCGCCGACGACATCGACGAAGGGCTTTTCCTCGCGATGGAGTTCGACGCCGCTTTCATGGCTGCTGGGCCGATACGAATACGTACGCACCTGGTTGATGAACTCCGGCGCGAGCAGGCACAGGTCGCGGTCGGCGAAGGTGAACACGGTGTCCAGATGCATGGCCGTGCGCATCTTGGGAATCACGGCGACGATCACGCGTTCGGCGGCCTTCTTCTCGAACAACGCCGCCGCAAGCTGGCTGATGGCCTGTCGCGACGTGCGCTCGCTCATGCCGATGAGCACGTTGCCCTTGCCGATGGGCATGACGTCGCCGCCTTCCAGCGTCGCCAGGCCGTGATCCTTCGTCGGATCGCCCCACCAAACGTTCACCTTGCCGGCGAAATCCGGATGGAACTTGTAGATCGACGTGGTGAGGATGGTTTCCTCGTGGCGCGCCGGCCAGTACAGCGGATTGAGCGTCACGCCGCCGTAGATCCAGCACGTCGTGTCGCGCGTGTACAAGGTGTTGGGCAGCGGCTGCAGCAGGTATTCGGTCTCGCCCGCCGCCTCGCGGATGACTTTCAGCGCATCGCCGCCGATGGACTCGGGGAATTCCTCCGTGGACAGGCCGCCGATCAGCGTTTCGGCCAGGTCGCGCGGCGTGAGGCCTTCGAGGTAGCTGCGGATCTCGCTGATCAACCCGAGGCCGACCTGGTCCGGCACGACCTGGTTGTCGATGATCCACTTCTTCGCTTCGGGAATGGCGACGGTTTCGGCGAGCAGGTTGTGCATTTCGACCACGTCGATGCCGCGATCGCGCATCTTGTTGACGAAGTCGAAGTGGTCGCGCTTGGCGTTGTCGACCCACAGCACGTCGTCGAACAGCAGCCGGTCGCAGTTGGTCGGCGTGAGCCGCTGGTGCGCGCGGCCCGGCGCGCACACCATCACCTTGCGCAGCGTCCCCACTTCGGAATGGACGCCAAACTTGCCGTCGGATGCCGTCGCCATGTCGTGCTCCCGCTCGCTAGATGGTGATGTAGCCGGTAACCAGCCACCAGATGCCCACGACGGCGCCGATCGCCGCGAGGACGAAGATGATCCAGTCCGAAGTACGCGAGAACACCGGAAGGCCCTGTTCGCGGCGCGCCCACACATACAGCGCCGTACCCGGCGCATAGAGCACCGCCGACAGCACGATGAACTTCATGCCCCCGGCGTACAGCAGGAATATCGTGTAGACGGTCGCGAGCGCCGCGATGATGACGTCGCGCCTGCGGTCCTTCGGATCGCGTTCGTAGGTTTCGCCGCGACGCGTGAGCATCAGCCCGTAGCCCGCCACCAGCAGGAACGGAATCAGCGCCATCGCGCTGGTCAGGTTCAGCATCAGGCTGAAGGCATCGCGCGACCAGTACGTGGTGATGACGATGACCTGGATGACGATGCTCGTCGCCCAGAGCGCGACGTCCGGCACCTTGTTGGCGTTCTCGCGCGCGAAGATCTTCGGCATGTCGCGCGTCTTTGCAGCGGTGAACATCACCTCGGCGCAGATCAGCGACCACGCCAGGTACGCGCCCAGCACCGACACCAGCAGGCCGACGCTGACGAAGATCGCGCCCCACTGGCCGACCACCGCTTCCAGCACCGTCGCCATCGACGGCTGGCGCATGCCGGCCACCTCGGCGCGTTCAATCACCGCGTATGGCAGCAGCGTCACCAGCACCATGAGCGTGGTGACGGAGATAAAGCCCGTGATGGTCGCGGCGCCGACGTCCTCGCGCTTCTTGGCGTAGCGCGAATAGACGCTCGCGCCTTCGATGCCTAGGAACACGAAGACCGTCACCAGCATCGTCGCGCGCACCTGCTCGAAGATGCCGCCCTCCAGTCCGCCCCCGTAGAAGTTGAACTGGAACAGGTCCATCTTGAACGCGAACGCGAGGATGACGATGAAGACCAGGATCGGGATGATCTTGGCGATCGTCACGACCTGGTTGATGAAGGCGGCCTGCTGCACGCCGCGCAGGATCATGAAGTGGAACAACCAGATGCCGACGGAGGCCACCACGATCGCGACGACCGTGTTGCCGTCGCCGAACACCGGGAAGAATGCGCCGAGCGTCGACTTGATCAGCACCCAGTACGACACGTTGCCGATGCAGCTGCCGATCCAGTAGCCGAACGCGGAGAGGAAACCCGGATAGTCGCCGAAGCCTTCCTTCGCATAGGCGAACACGCCGGCATCGAGATTCGGCTTGCGTTCGGCGAGGAACTGGAACACGCGCGCCAGCATGTACATGCCGGTGCCGGCGATGAGCCAGGCGATGATCGCGCCGAGTGGTCCGGTGGCGCCGGCAAAGGTTCGCGGCAGCGAGAAGATGCCTGCGCCTACCATTCCGCCGACCACCATCGCGGTCAGCTGCATGCGGGACATCTTCGGGTCGGACGTCGACATGTCAGTGCCAGTCCTTTGCGCGCGTCGGCGAACCATGCTTCAGGTTGCGTAACGTGTTTGTGAAGGTGGTGCGAGCAAATCCGCCTGTTTAACGGGCTGTGTCCGCTGATTTGTCACACGTCGATCACGCAGCCTTCGCGTGTCATTTCCGCGAGCGGTGCTAGCGCCGATCGCGGCGACTCAGATGACGAGCCGGCCCGTCGCGAGTGAAAAGAGCGCGACGACAGCAGCGATCGCCAGGATCGCGAAAAGCACCGCCTCGCCTCGCCGGAACACCGATGCGTGCCGCTGTTCGCGCCGCGACATCACGAACAGGATCGTGCCCGGCGCATAGAGCAGCGCCGAGAGCAACAGGTACTTCGTACCGCCGAAGACGAGCATGGATGCCGCGTACACCGTCGCGATCGCGCCGAACACCAGTGCCGACCGGCGTCGCGATTCCTCGTCGGGGGCATATGCCTCCCCGCGCCACGCGAGTTTGAAGCCGTAGGCGGCGACCAGCAGATAAGGCACCAGCGTCATCGCGCTGGTCATCTTCAACGCCAGGATGAACGCGTACTCGGCGAACCAAGTCACCATCAGGAACAACTGGATGAGACCGTTGGTGAGCCACAACGCGGCGGCCGGCACGCCGCGCGCGTTCTCCTTCGCGAGCACCGACGGCATCGTGTTGTCGCGTGCCGCCGAATGCAGGACTTCTGCTGCGAGCAGCGACCATGACAGGTAGTTCCCGAGCACCGAGATCAGCAGGCCGACGCTGACAAACACCTTGCCCCACGGCCCGACCACCGCTTCCATCACGCCGGCCATTGACGGCGTTGCCAGCGCCGCGAGCTCCGGACGCAGCAGCACGCCGTAGGAGAACATCGTCACCATCACCAGCAGGCACAGCACGCCGAGGAAGCCGAGCACGGTCGCCAGGCCCACATCCTCGCGCCGCCGCGCATAACGCGAATACACGCTGGCGCCTTCGATCCCGACGAAGACGAACACCGTCACCAGCATCGTCGCACGCACCTGTCCTGCGACGCTGGACAGGCTCGCAGGTTCCCCGCCCCACAGGTTCGCCGCGAACACGTCGCGCTTCATTCCGACGGCGGCGACGAAGAGGAACGTCGCGATGGGGACGAGCTTGGCGATGGTGGCGATGGTATTGATCGCCGCGGCTTCGCGGATGCCGCGCAGGATCAGGAAATGCACGCCCCACAGCAGCAGCGATGCGGACAGGATCGCCAGCGCCGTGGTGCCATCGCCGAAGGCCGGCACGAATTGCCCGATCGTTGCCTTGATCAGCACCAGGCAGGCCACGTCCGCCAGGCAGCAGCCGATCCAGTAACCCGCCGCCGAGACGAAACCCGCGTAATCGCCGAAGCCGGCCTTCGCGTAGGCATAGATGCCCGAATCCAGGTCCGGCCGCCGCATCGACAGGTTCTGGAAGACCAGCGCCAGCATCAGCATGCCGGTGCCGGCGATGAGCCACGCGATCATCGCGCCGACGCCACCGGTCGTGCGCGCGAAGGCCGCCGGCAACGCGAAGATGCCCGAACCGATCATCGAGCCGACCACGAGCGAGATCAGCGCGACGAACGAAAGCGTCTGTTTCTGCGGGGTGCTCATGGCTGCGGGCCACTGCGCGCATTGGCGACGCCGGATGCGGACGATCGCGATCTCGTCGGATCAGTCGTCATGACACAACCCGTGGAGCGTCGATGGGACGCAACGGGCGACGATGGGCCCGCACGCGTCACGGGCGGATGAAAATCGGCAGACCGCGCGCCGGTGCCCGCCCGCACCCGCGGCGCCACGGCGACGGCCCACAAGCTCCGGACGCTGCCGGAAGAACGTGACGCCGCTATTGCTCGAACGGCGCGTCGATCAGCGCATCGGCCAGCGAGGGCGGCCGGTAGCCCGGCACGAACCTCACGCCGAAATCGCGCGCGAAGTTGTCATACGTCGTCTGCGGCCGGCTGGCGCAGAGCATGCAGATGGACTCGGTGAATTCATGCTTCATGTGCAGGCGCGGGAACGACGCCAGGATGCCGCTCATGATGTCCGCAGGGATCTTCTCGATTCCCCAACCGCCCCAGTCGAGCCCGACGCCGAGCACGCCCAACGCCGGTTCGGCCTCCTTGTGCAGGCAGATCGACGGAGTCGAATTGAGCGCGACGCCATCCCACACCCGTTGGCAGCGCCGCTCGTCCAGGCCCTGTTCCCGCGCGAATGCGCGCGCCGCGTTCGCGCCTTCGACCTCGAAACGCAGCTCGCCCTGGAACGACGAAGTAAGCCCCAGATCGTGCAGCAGCGTGATGATCGCCAGCACCTCCGGATCGTGCGCGGTATTGCCGGCGCGTGCGAGCACGCAGGCGAACAGCCACGACCGCATCGCGTGATTGAACAGCCACGGCTGCGAATGCGAATGCGCGAATTCGATGGCGCGCGCGACCGGTTCGCTGTCGGGCACCTCGACGCCGGCAAGGACGCGCGTGGACGAAACGGTTGCGGCGGCGGATGGAATTGCCATGGCGCAGGCTCCTCGGGCGGTTCACCCGCATCGTGCGCTCAGGACGCGTCCTCGCGGCTACGTTGTGCGCTGACACATCATGTTTCCCTGTTCGCACGGATCGCCCGGCGCTTGACGCCATCACCGCGATTGTTGCGCTGCCTGCAACACGACGTCCCCACGGCCGGGGCTTCATCCGCGACACGTCAGTTCCTAACGTGCAACCTGCTTCGCCCGCCAAACCACGCCGCCCTCCCCCGACCGGAGATCCGACATGAAGCGCCTTCTCACCGGAATTGCCCTCGCCCTCGCCGTGCTCAGCGGCACGGATGCCGCCGCGGAGACGACGAAGCCGACGATCGTGCTGGTGCACGGCGCATTCGCCGACTCGACGAGCTGGAACGGCGTCATCCGGATCCTGGAGCAGGACGGTTACCCGGTCGTCTCCGTCGCCAATCCGCTGCGCAGCGTGAGCGGCGATGGCGCGTACGTGTCCGACCTGCTCGCCAGCATCCCGACGCCGGTGGTGCTGGTGGGCCATTCCTACGGCGGCAGCGTCATCACCGAAGGCGCGCGCGGGCACGACAACGTCAAGGCGCTGGTATACGTCGCGGCGTTCGCGCCGGACGCCGGCGAAACCGCGGCCGCGCTGTCGGGCAAGTTCCCCGGAAGCACGCTCGGCCCGACGCTTGCGCCGCCGGTCAAGCTCGCCGGAGGCGGCGTCGACCTCTACATCCAGCCGTCTAAGTTCCATGCGCAGTTCGCAGCGGACGTGAATGCGGATGACGCCGCGCTGATGGCCGCAACGCAGCGCCCCATCACGGAGGCCGCGCTCAACGAGAAGTCCGGCGCTCCCGCATGGAAGGGCATCCCGTCCTGGTTCATCTACGGCGACCAGGACAGGAACATCCCGGCGAAGGCGCTGGGTTTCATGGCAGAACGCGCGAAATCCAGGCAGACCGTCGTCGTTCCAGGCGCATCGCACGTGGTCATGGTGTCCCACCCCGAGCCGGTCGCGAAGCTGATCGAGCAGGCCGGCGGCGACAGCGGCCGTTGATTCCCCCACATCCAAACGACAGAAATCCAATGAAACGTCTTGAAGGCAAGATCGCGCTGGTCACCGGCGGAAACAGCGGCATCGGGCTGGCCGCGGCGCAACGGTTCGCGACCGAGGGCGCGCAGGTCATCGTGACGGGACGACGCAAGGACGTCCTGGACGATGCCGTGCGCCAGATAGGCGACGGCGCCATCGGGATACAGGGCGACGTGGCCGACATCGAACATCACGCGGCGGTCGCGCAGGCGGTGCGCGACCGTTTTGGCGCGCTCGACGTCTACATGGCCAACGCAGGGGTCATCAACATCGCGCACTCGGCCACCGTGACGCCCGAGGAATACGACGCGCAGTTCGACGTCAACGCGCGCGGCGTGTTCTTCGGCGTGCAGTCGATCACGCCCGTCATGCGCGACGGCGGCAGCATCATCCTGACCAGTTCGCTCGCAGCGACCAGGGTGCTCGACGGCCACGCCGTGTATGCCGGGACCAAGGCCGCCATCGGCGCGTTCGCGCGGAGCTGGGCGCTGGAACTGCGCGATCGCCGCATTCGCGTCAATGTGCTGAGTCCGGGGCCGGTGGATACCTCGATCCTGGCCAAGCTCGGCATTCCCGAAGCCGACCGGCCCGCGTTCCTTCACGCGATGGCCGAGCGGATCCCGGCGGGACGACTCGGCGAACCGGACGAACTCGCGCGCGCCGCCCTGTATCTGGCAAGCGACGACAGCAGCTTCGTCAACGGCATCGAACTCCACGTCGATGGCGGGATGTCGCTGGCCTGAGGATCCGCGTGAAGACCGCGGGCGCCCATGCCACGCCCGCCGCGCTACCCTCATCGCTCCCACCCACTTCCGGAGCGCGCCATGGCACTGAAGGACATTCTTCCCGGCAAGCTCGGATTCGGCACGGCGCCGCTGGGCAACATGTTCCGCGACATTCCGGAGGAGGAAGCACGGGCGACCGTCGAAGCGGCATGGGCCGACGGAATCCGCTACTTCGATACGGCGCCCTTCTATGGCGCAGGCCTGGCGGAGATCCGCCTCGGCGACGCGCTGGGCGATCGGCCGCGCGAGGAGTACGTGGTCAGCACCAAAGTCGGGCGGCTGATCCTGGACGAGGTCGAAGACGTCAGCGCCCGCGACCTGGGCGAGAAAGGCGACGTATTCAAGTACGGCCGCCCGAACCGGATCGTCAACGACTATTCGGAAGACGCCACGCTCCGCTCCATCGAAGGCAGCCTGGAGCGGCTGAAGACGGATCGCGTCGAAGTCGTGTGGGTCCACGACGTGGCGCAGGACTTCTACGGCGACGAATGGCTCGGCGTGTTCGAAAGCGCGCGAAAGGGCGCGTTCAAGGCGCTGGATCGCCTGCGCGACGAAGGCGTCATCAAGGCGTGGGGTCTGGGCGTCAACCGGGTGGAACCGATCGAACTGCTGCTCGATCTGGACACGCCGCGGCCCGACGGTTTCCTGCTTGCGGGCCGCTACACGCTGCTCGATCACTCGCGGGCGCTGCAGCGCGTGATGCCGCGCGTGGCCGAGCGCGGGCTCGGCATCGTCGTCGGTGGCCCGTACAGTTCCGGCGCGCTGGTCGGTGGTCCGAACTTCGAATACGCGCCCGCGACGCCCGCCATCCTGGAGAAGGTGGCGAGGATCAAGTCCATCGCCGACCAGCACGGCGTCAGCATGAAGGCCGCGGGATTGCAGTTCGCGCTCGCGAATCCCGCCGTCGTCGCCGTGATTCCCGGCGCGAGCAAACCGGGGCGCGTGGAAGAGGATCGCGCCGCGCTCCAGGAGACCGTGCCGAAGGCGTTCTGGCGTGAACTGCGCGAGGCGCGGCTGGTCGATCCGGCAGCACCGCTTCCGTTCGGGGTCTGACGCACGCCCGCCTGCGTCATCCGCGCTAGACTCGAACCTGCACGGGCGGCCGTGATCGCCTGCGATTCAGTGGCGGGGAGGATCGAGCTTGGAACAGCAGATCGCCGTACCGACGTCCCGCGAACAACTGTGGGCCCTGCTCGCCGAAGCGGCCGAGATCGAGCACCACCTGATGTGCTGCTACCTCTATGCAGCCTTCAGCCTCAAGGAAAGCGTCGACGAAGACCTCTCGGCCGCCGAACTCGACGCCGTCGAACGCTGGCGCCGCGAGATCCTGTCCGTTTCCGTCGAGGAAATGGGCCATCTCGCCATCGTCTGCAACATCCTGTCGGCGCTCGGCGCACCTGCGCATCTGGTCCACCAGAACTTCCCGATACCGCCCGGCTATCACCCCGCCGGCGTGGTCGTGAAGCTGGCGCCGTTCAACCGGCAGACGCTGGCGCACTTCGTGTTCCTGGAACGGCCCGACGATGCGGACGTGCAGGACGGTGAAGGCTTCGAGCCGCCGCAGCGCTATTCACGCGCATTGGGCATGGACCGCCTGATGACCGCCTGCACCGATTACGACACCGTGGGCGAGCTGTATCGCTCGATCTCGGCCGGCCTGCGCGGGCTGAGCGATGCGATGGGCGAGCGGCGCCTGTTCGTGGGCAATCCCGAGCACCAGTTGGACGCCGACACCGCGCGGCTGCCGGGCCTGAAGACCGTGCGCTGCCTGAAAACCGCGCTGGAAGCGATCGACGCGATCGTGCGCCAAGGCGAAGGTGCGGACGCGGGGAGCGAGGACTCGCATTACCAGCGCTTCCTGCGAATCGGTCGCGAATTCGATGCGTTGCTGGCGGCGCGTCCCACCTTCCGCCCGGCGCGGATGAACGCCCACAACCCGGTGATGCGCCCGCCGCCGACGCCCGAAGGCCGGCTGTGGGTCAGCGAGGAACCCGCTGCCGCGCTGCTGGACCTCGGCAACGCGCTGTACAACCACTGCCTTCGTTGTGTGTCGCTCGCCTATGGCGACGTCGGCCGCGACGCGCAGGTCGCGCTGGTATCGGCCGGCGTCGACCTGATGCACCTGCTGACGCCGGTGGCGACACGGCTCGGCGTGCTTCCCGCGAATCCGAGCCTGCCCGAAGCCACGGCCGGCCTGAGCTTCGCCACCATTCGCTCCTCGGCGGCATTGATGGGCGAAGCGGGAAGCGTCGACATCCTGGTGGAGAGACTGCGCGAGATCGGCGACCGCTGCGCGCTCCTCGCGCAGCGCTTCCCCGGCGAGGCGGCGCTGCTCGACGCCACGCGGGCCGGCACCGAGCGTCTCGCCAACCGGCTCATGGCGCAGGCTGATCGATGCCGCCGCGAGGAAGCGGCGATGTTCGCCACCGGCGTGGCCAGCCAGCCCGACCCCGTGCCCGCACCCGTCATCGACGAAGCGCCGCAACCGCAAGCGCTCGACGATGGCGCCGAACTCATCCCGGGCGCCGATCTCGACATCGTCTACAACGGCACGCGCTGCATCCACGCGCGGCATTGCGTGCTCGGCCTGCCTGGCGTGTTCCGCGCGAATACGCCGGGCGCGTGGATCCATCCCGACGCGGCGACAACCGAAGCGCTGGTCACCGTCGCGCACATGTGTCCGTCGGGCGCCATCGCCTATCGCCGGCACGACGGCGGCGACGAGGAAGCCGCGCCCGCGGTCAACCTGATCCAGCTTCGCGAGAACGGCCCGCTCGGCGTGCGCGCGCGCATCGTGCTCGACGGCGTTCCCATCGGCATGCGCGCGGTGCTGTGCCGTTGCGGCGCCTCGAAGCACAAACCCTTCTGCGACGGCAGCCACAACGACATCCACTTCGAGGCGACGGGCGAACCGGCGAGCGTGGAATCGCAGCCGCTGCCGGTCCGCAACGGTGAGTTGAACATCGATCCGGAAGTCAACGGGCCGCTCGTGGTGAGTGGAAACGTCGAGATCTGCTGCGGCACCGGCCGCACGATCAACCGCGTCACCTCGGCGCGGTTGTGCCGCTGCGGCGGCTCGTCGAACAAGCCGTTCTGCGACAACACGCATCGGCGGAACGGATTCCGCAGCTGAGCTTGCGGGACGAAACGAACGTCCGATTTCAACCGCCGCCGGGCAATGGCGAGGGCTCGGGCGCAAGCGCGACGACGTGCTCGATGCCCTGCCGGAACATCTTCGCGTAGGGGCAGATGCGCTCGGTATTGCGGATGAGTTCGGCCGCGAACGCGCGATCGACGCCGGGCAGATGAACGTCGATGCGCGCTGAAAGCAGGAACAGGCCATCGACGGGATCTCGCGAGAAGTTCACGGCGACGTCTAGCCGTGCATCGACCAGCTTCACGCCTGCCCGCATCGCCAGCAGCGTCATCGCGCCGTGGAAGCACGACGCGTACGCCGCGGCGAGCAGTTGTTCGGGATTGGTGCCGCCACCCTCGCCGCCCAATGTGCCGGGAAGACGCAGGTCGACCTTTAATGCGCCATCGTCGGACCGCACCACGCCGGAGGCGCGCCCGTGTCCGGCTTCGCCACCTGTCACGCTGACGCGCCCGGTGTACAGCGTCTGCTCATCGCGTCCGTAATAGCGGTCGAGCCACTCGGGCGACGGCGGTTTCAGCGATGACATGCGCGCCTCCGAAAGTGCTTCCTGTCCGCCGTCTCGCCGTGTCGCTGATCGGTTTCCGCGGAGACGCCGCGCCGACATGGGTTCGTCCCGTGCACGAACGGATGGAAAGTGCACGCCCCGTTACAGCATCCTCGACAAGCTGACATCCGTCATCTCCGTCACGGCGGACAGGAAGCATTCGACGCAGTCCATCGCGCACCGCACGAGGTGTCGATCGCCGTCATCGACCACGCAGCGCCGGCTCCTCGTTGCGGCACGATAGGCCCGCCCCTCCTGGCCGGGTAGGCATGTCGACGGATACCTCGCGTTGCCCGGGCGGCAACAATGCGCGGGGCTTATCATCGTCCGGCTCCCATCGAACCGCGCCATGACGACACACGACAACCCCCACGTCCTGATCTGCACCGCCAAGGACCAGGACGACTGGCGCGACGCGCTGGCGCAGTGCCTGCCGGACGCAACGCTGCATGCCGGCGTCGAGGCGCCACCGTGCGATTACGCCGTCGTCTGGAAGCCGCCACACGCGCTGTTCGTACGACAGACGAAACTGAAGGCCATCTTCTCGCTGGGTGCCGGCGTGAACGCGCTGGTGGCGATGCCGTCCCTGCCCCGCGACGTTCCGCTCGTCCGCATGGAAGACGGCGGCATGGCCGATCAGCTCGTCGAATACGCCCTGTACGTGGCGCTGCGACGGCTTCGCGGGTTCACCGCGTACGAGTCCGACCAGCAAGCGCAGCGATGGTCGCCACGTCCCGCGCGTTCCCGCCACGAACTGCGCGTCGGCGTGCTCGGCCTGGGCGCGCTCGGCGAGAAGGTCGCGCGTGCGCTCGCCGATTTCGGCTTCACCGTCACGGGCTGGAGCCGGACGCCGAAGGACATCGCCGGCATCGCGACCGAGCACGGTCCCGACGGACTCGACCGTGTGCTCGCGCGCAGTGATCTCGCCGTGGTCCTGCTACCGCTGACCGACGCGACGCGCGGCATTCTCGACACCGAACGCCTGCGGATGCTGCCCGCGGGTGCGTCCATCGCGAACCTCTCGCGCGGGGAAGTCCTCGACGACGCGGCGCTGCTCGCATTGCTCGACGCGAACCATATCGACGAGGCGCACCTGGACGTGTTCGCGCAGGAACCGCTCCCGCTCGACCATCCGTACTGGCGGCATCCTCGCGTGCACATGACGCCGCACGTCGCCGCGCTGACCGATCCGCTGCTCGCGGCGCGCGAGGTCGCCGAGAAGATCGGACGCCTGGAGACCGGCCTGCCCATCACCGGCGTCGTGGATTTCGAACGGCAGTACTGAATCGTGTCGCGCCCGGGAGCCTCGGACGCATTGTTTACGAAGAAGTTACGCGCGCGTCCGGCCCGGGAATGGAGGCTTTACGCAGTGCTGATCGAGACTTTCGCCGTGGCCACGATGGCCTCGCGAACGTAGCGAACCATGACTTTCCAACCGATCTTCCTCCGCGCAGCCGCCGTCGGCGTCTGCGCCGTCCTCGCGGGTTTCAGCGATGCGCGTGCGGCGACCTTGAGCGGCAACGCCGCGCTCACCAGCGATTACGTCTGGCGCGGCACCACGCAGACGCAGGGCGATCCGGCCGTGCAGGCCGGCTTCAAGCTGGCCGGCGACAGCGGCTGGTACGCCTCGGCGTGGGGCTCCAACGTCGAATTCGCGCCGGAACTCCACGCCAGCAGCGAACTGGATTTCACCGTGGGCTGGAGCGGTGCGCTCGGCGACACGTTCTCCCTCGACGTCAATGCCCTGCACTACCGCTATCCGTCGACGACCGCCAACCTCAACTGGACGGAACTCAACGGCACGCTGACGGTCGACGCGCGCTACTGGCTGTCGCTGGGCTACTCGCCCGAAGCGCTGGGGAGCGATGACGCCGGTACGTACGCGCAGCTGGGCGCGCGCTTCCCGGTCAACGATGCCTTCCGCGTCGAGGCGGCGGCGGGCTACTACTTCCTCGACGATGTCTACGACGAGCGCTACGCGCACGGGCAACTCAGTGCGATCTGGACCGTCAACGCCGCCTCGCAACCGGTCGAACTGCGGGTGACCGCGCACGGCACCGATTCGGGCGCGAAGCGGATCTTCGGCGACAACGCCGCCGGCAGCCGCATCGAGGCCGCCGTGCAGGCGTCCTTCTGACAGGAGCACGCACATGCCCGCCTGGCTCGCCTTCGTCTGCAGCATCGCGGTGGTTCTCGCTTCCGCGTACCTGCTCTACGTGATCCTTCGCCCTGAAGACTTCTGAGGCATGGCGCGCGCAACGCGCGCCGTGAACGCCCATGACCGAAATCCTCCTTCTCTTCCTGCTCGTCGTCGGCCTGGGTTGGCCGCTCGGCCTTTACCTCGCGCGCGTGATGCGCGGCGGTCCCGCACCGCTGGACGCGGTCTTCCTTCCCGTCGAACGTGCGCTGTACCGCGTGCTGGGCACCGATCCGTCACACGGCATGAGCTGGCGCGGTTATGCGAAAGCCTTCGCGCTGAGCAACCTCGTCGTCGGCGTTGCCGTCTGGGTGCAGTTCATGACGCAGGCGTGGCTGCCGCTCAATCCCGACGGCATTCCCAACCTGCGCTGGGACACCGCGCTTCACACGATGGTGTCGTTCCTCACCAACACCAACCAGCAGCATTACTCGGGCCAGGCGCAGCTCAGCTATCTCTCGCAGATGGTCGGCATTGTCGGCCTGCAGGTGGTGACGCCGATGATGGGACTGGCGGTGGCCGTGGCCACGTTGAGGGGATTGTTCGCGTCGCGCGCCGAACCGCAGTCGTCGGGCATCAAAGGCGACGCGGACCGCGACCTCGGCAACTACTGGGCCGATGTCACGCGCGCCACGCTGCGTTTCATGCTCCCGCTGTGCCTGCTGTGGTCGTCGCTGCTGACGTGGCAAGGCGTGCCCGCGACGCTGGATGCCGGCCCCACGATCGCGCCGATCGATGCAAGCGCGGAGCTGAAAGAACAGAAGATCCCCCTCGGCCCGGTCTCGCCGATGGTCGCGGCCAAGCAGCTCGGTTCAAACGGCGGCGGCTGGTACGGGCCGAACAGCGCTGTCGCGCTGGAGAATCCGACGCCGCTGTCGAACCTGATCGAAATGCTCGGCATCGTGCTGATCCCGATCGCGATCACCTTCATGGTCGGCCCGCTGGTCGGACGCCGACGCCTCACCGCGATGGTATTCGGCACGATGCTGCTGATGTCCGCCGCATCGACGGGTTTGTCGATGTGGTCCGAGGCGCATTCGGCCACGGCGAGCGACGCCGCCGTCATGGAAGGCAAGGAAGTGCGCCTGGGCGTGTCGTCGTCGGCGCTGTGGTCGGCGATGACCACGCAGGTGAACAACGGCTCGGTCAACGCGATGCACGACTCCATGGCGCCGCTGACCGGCGGCGTGGCGATGGTCAACATGCTCGTGAATGCGATCTGGGGCGGTGTCGGCTGCGGGTTGCAGCAGTTCATCGTGTACCTGCTGCTCAGCGTATTCCTCGCCGGCCTCATGACAGGCCGCACCCCGGAGTTGTTCGGCCGCAAGATCGAAGCGCCCGAAGTGAGGCTGCTCGCGCTGCTGATCCTGCTGCAGCCGCTCGTCGTGCTGGGCTTCACCGCGGTCACCCTCGCCTTCCCGTCGATCACCGGCAATTCGAACCCGTCCTTCCACGGCATCAGCCAGGTGTTCTACGAGTACACCTCGGCGTTCGCCAACAACGGCTCGGGTTTCGAAGGCCTAGGCGATGCGACCTATTGGTGGAACCTGAGCTGCGCGCTGGTGCTCGCACTCGGCCGCTTCCCCGCGTTGCTCGTCCCGCTCGCCATCGCCGGCCTGCTGGCGCGCAAGCGCGTCGCGCCGGAAGGCCGCGGCACGCTCCACGTGGAAACGCCAACCTTCGCGCTGACGCTGGTCGCGGTGGTGGCGATCCTCACGATCCTGCAATTCACGCCCGCGCTGGTGCTCGGCCCGATCGCCGACCATCTGACGCTGGCGCGGTAATCCATACGGAACATGACGATGAACGACATGACCCAACCCCTGCCCGCCACTCGCCGCAACCCGGCGATGTTCGACGGCGCCTCGATGCGCGCCGCGCTGCTCGACGCGTTCCGCAAGCTGGCGCCGCGACAGGCGCTGAAGAGCCCGATCATCGCGATCGTCCTGCTCGGCACGCTGCTGTCGGCGCTGATCACGATCGCGACGCCGGGCAATCCTGCATTCGGAATCGCGGTGACGGTGATCCTGTTCGTGACGGTGCTGTTCGCGAACTTCGCCGAAGCCATCGCCGAAGCGCGCGGTCGCGGCCAGGCGGCCTCGCTCCGCGCGGCGCGGCGCGATCTCGTTGCACGTCGCCTCAACGGCCGCACCCGCGCTGGCGGCGAAGTGCGCGTGGCGGCCGCGGCGCTCAAGCCGGGCGATTACGTGATCGTCTCGGCCGGCGAGTTCGTGCCGGCCGACGGCGAGATCGTCGAAGGCGTCGCGACGATCAACGAAGCCGCCGTCACCGGCGAGTCCGCACCGGTGCTCCGTGAGGCCGGCACTGACCGCTCCGGCGTCATCGGCGGCACGAAGGTGCTGTCGGACGAGATTCTCGTGCAGGTGAGCGCGGAAGCCGGGCACAGCTTCCTCGATCGCATGATCGCGCTGGTCGAAGGCGCCAACCGCCAGAAGACGCCCAACGAGATCGCACTCACGATGCTGCTCGCGGCGATGACGCTGACCTTCCTCATCGTGGTCGCGACGCTGCCGGCGCTGGCGGGCTTCGTCGGCGCGACGCTCGATCCGCTGCTGCTCATCGCGCTGCTGGTTTGCCTGATCCCGACCACCATCGGCGGCCTGCTGCCGGCCATCGGCATCGCCGGCATGAACCGCGCGCTGGCGGCGAACGTCCTGGCGAAATCCGGCAAGGCGGTCGAAGTGGCCGGCGACGTCGACGTGCTGCTGCTCGACAAGACCGGCACGATCACCTACGGCGACCGCCAGGCGACCGCGTTCCACCCCGTCGCCGGCGTGGATGCCGAACAGCTGCGCGATGCCGCGATGCTGTCCTCGCTCGCCGACCCGACGCCGGAAGGCAAGTCGATCGTGAAGCTCGCGCGCGAACAGGGCACCGCGCTGCAGGATCCCGCGAACGCGCGATTCGTCGCGTTCACCGCGCAGACGCGCATGTCCGGCGTTGACCTGCCGGGCGCGAACGACACGCGCGTGATCCGCAAGGGCGCGGGCGACGCCATCGAGCGCCATGTCGCGGCAATGGGCGGCATCGTCCCTGCCGAGCTTCGCGGCCGCATCGAACAGGTCGCGCGCGGCGGCGCCACGCCGCTGGTCGTGAGCGAAGGCCGGCACGTGCTCGGCGTGATCGAACTCGGCGACGTGGTGAAGCACGGCGTGAAGGAGCGCTTCGCCCGGCTGCGCGCGATGGGCATCCGCACGGTGATGATCACCGGCGACAACCCGCTCACCGCAGCGGCGATCGCGGCCGAAGCCGGCGTCGACGACTACATCGCCGAAGCGCGGCCGGAGGACAAGCTCGCCCGCATCCGCGCCGAACAGGCCGGCGGCCGGCTCATCGCGATGGTCGGCGACGGCACCAACGATGCGCCCGCACTCGCGCAGGCCGACGTCGGCCTGGCGATGAACTCCGGCACGCAGGCGGCCAAGGAGGCCGGCAACATGGTCGACCTCGACAGCGATCCGGCCAAGTTGCTCGCGGTGGTCGAGGTCGGCAAGCAGCAGCTGATCACGCGCGGTGCGCTGACGACGTTCTCGCTTGCCAACGACGTGTCGAAGTATTTCGCGATCCTGCCCGCGCTGTTCGCCGCCGCCATTCCGCAGATGGCCGCGTTGAACGTCATGGCGTTGTCGAGCCCGCGCAACGCCGTGCTGGCCGCATTGATCTTCAACGCGATCGTGATACCCGCGCTGATTCCGCTCGCGCTGAAGGGCGTGCGCTTCAAACCCGCGAGCGCCGTCGTGCTGCTGCGCCGGAACATGCTGCTGTACGGGGTCGGCGGCGTGCTGCTGCCGTTCGCCGGCATCAAGCTGATCGACATGGCGCTCGTCGCGCTGGGTCTCTGACGTTGCACATCACGCTTGATAGCCCCTCTCCCGCGAGCGGGAGAGGGGTTGGGGTGAGGGCCGGAGAAGCCACCAGGCCCGCATTCGCCATCTTCCAAAAGGACACGAAATGAGCACCACAGCGAGCTCCATCACTCTCAACGCCTCGGCGCGTGGCGACCACACGCTGGACGACCGCACCACCCTCCGCCCCAGCCTCGCCTTCGCCGCCGTCATCCTGCTCGGCTTCGGCTTCCTCTACTCGCTCGCCGGCACCGGCATCGGACGTGTGCTGTTCCCGTACCAGGCGACCGGCAGCCTCGTCGTGGTCGACGGCACGCCGCGCGGCTCCGCCCTGGTCGCCCAGCCCTTCGCCGATGCGCGCTACTTCCAGCCGCGCCCGTCGGCCGGCAACTACGACCCGATGGCCGCCGCCGGCAGCAACCTCGCGCGCGGCAATCCCGACCTGCGCGAGCGCATGGCGGCGCTTCGGCAGCAGGTCGCGAAGCGCTATGGCATCTCGCCCGATGAGGTTCCCGCCGAACTGGTGACGATGTCCGGCAGCGGCATGGACCCGCATCTGTCGCCAGCCGGCGCGAGGGTGCAGATCGCGCGGGTTGCGAAAGCCCGCGGGTTGAACGAAGCCGACGTCGCCGCGCTGGTCGCCGAACACACCGAACCGGCGACGTTCGGCGCCCTTGGCGAGCCGCGCGTCAACGTGCTCGAACTGAACCTCGCGCTCGACGCGAAACGCTGACGCCCGCTTCGGCCACAATAGCCACATGACCGATTCCAGCCGCGAGCGGCAGGCCGACGCCCTGGTCGGCGAATTGCAGCGACAGGGCGCCGGGCGGCTGACGATCTTCCTCGGCGCCGCGCCCGGCGTCGGCAAGACCTACACGATGCTGACGCGCGTGCGCGAGCTGGTGCGCACCGGCACCGATGCCGCGATCGGCATCGTCGAGACGCACGGCCGCAGCGAGACGGCAGCACTGATCGACGGCCTCGACGTCATTCCGCGTCGGCGCATCGACTACGCGCCTCCCGGCGGTGCGAGCCGCACGCTGGAGGAATTCGACCTCGACGCCCTGCTCGCCCGCAAGCCCGCGCTGGCGGTGATCGACGAACTCGCCCACCGCAACATGCCGGACAGCCGGCACGAACGCCGCTGGCAGGACGTGATCGAACTGCTCGACGCCGGCATCGACGTCTATACGACGATCAACATCCAGCATCTGGAAAGCCTCAACGACGTCGTGCACCGCATCACCGGCGTGCGCGTGAGCGAGACCGTGCCCGACGCCGTGTTCGACCGGCTGCGCGACATCGTGCTGGTCGACCTGCCGCCGCGCGAGCTCATCGAGCGCCTGCACCAGGGCAAGGTCTACGTGCCCGAACAGGCCGCGCATGCGTTGCAGGCGTTCTTTTCGCCGAGCAATCTGACCGCGTTGCGCGAACTGGCGATGCAGACGGCGGCCGACCGTGTCGACAGCGACCTCCGCGAAGCGCAGGCCGCACGCGGCCTGCCCGGCGTGCCGGTGCGGCGCGGCGTGATGGTGGCGATCGACGGACGCGGCGCGTCGGAGTACCTCGTGCGCGTGGCGAGACGCCTCGCCGAACGCCGCGATGCGCCGTGGACCGTGGTGACCGTGCAGGCGAGCGATGCGCCCGACGACGCACGCCAGCGCGAACTCGACAATGCGTTCGCCCTGGCCCGGCGCCTCGGCGGCGACGCGCTGGTGCTGCACGGGAACAACATCGTCGATGCGCTGCTCGACCATGCCTCGCGTTCCGGCGCCAGCGCCATCGTGCTCGGCCGCACGCGCGAGCGGCCGCTGGCGCGCATGTTCAACCGCACGCTGACGCAGCAGCTGATCCAGCGCGGCGCGCATTACGAACTGACCATCGTCAGCACGCCCGAGGCCCGCGCACGCGCGCGACGGTCCTGGCGCGACACGGGAACCCTGCTGAGCCGCAGCGACGCAGCGCTCGCCTTCGCCGCCGCCGCAGGCGCGACGGCGCTGTCGTGGATCGCCGAACGCTGGATCGAACTGGACGACCTGTCGCTGATCTTCATCGTCGCCGTCGTGCTGGTAGCGGCGCGTACCCGCATGACGGCGGCGGTGATCGCCGCGGTGTCGTGCTTCTTCGCGTACAACTTCTTCTTCATCGAACCGCGCTTCACGCTGATGATCGGCGCGCGGCAGGGCGCGATCACGGTGGTGCTGTTCCTGGTCGCGGCGCTGGTCGCCGGGCGGCTCGCGTCGAAGCTGCGGATGCAGGTGCTCGCGTTGCGTGCGGCCAACGCGCACGCGACCGCATTGCAGACGCTGGGGCGGCAGCTCTCGACCGCTGGCGATGTCGGTCAGGTGCTTCATGCCGGTCGCGATGCGCTGCGTCGCGCGCTCGATGCCGACGTCATGCTGCAAGCCGGCGGCCAATCGCTCCACGCCGAAGCGCTGGACGAAAAGGATCTCGCCGCCGCCGACTGGGCGATGCGCCATCGCCAGCCGTCCGGCCGCTACACCGACACGCTTGCCGGATCGGGCTGGTGGTTCCTGCCGCTGGTGCTGGGCGAGCGCGAGCCCGGCGTGGTCGGGCTGCGATTGTCCGATGGCGCGGCGCGCATCGGCTCCGAACAGCGCCGGCTCGCCGAAGCGATGACCGAGGACATCGCGCAGGCGCTCGCCCGCGCGCGGCTCGTCGCGGATCTGGAAGACGCGCGCGTCGGCAACGAAACCGAACGCCTGCGTTCGGCGCTGTTGTCGTCGGTCTCGCACGACCTGCGCTCGCCGCTGGCCTCCATCATCGGCGCAGCGAGCAGCCTGGAGCACTACGGCCAGTCGATGGACGAGCCCGACCGCCGCAGCCTGCTGGACACCATCCGCATCGAAGGCGAACGCCTCGACCGCTACATCCAGAACCTGCTCGACATGACGCGGCTGGGCCACGGCGGCCTGACGCTCAACCGCGACTGGATCGGCGTCGACGAGCTGATCGGCTCGGCGGTCACGCGCCTGCAGCGCTACGAGCCGGACGCGCGTTTCGAGGTATCGATCGCCCCCGGACTCTCGCCGATCTGGGTGCATCCGGCGCTGGTCGAACAGGCGCTGTTCAACGTGCTGGAGAACGCGGCGAAGTTCTCGCCGGCGGGCGATGCCGTCACGATCGAGGCGCGCATCGTAGACAACGCGCTGCGCATCGACGTGCGCGATCGTGGCCCGGGCATCCCGGAGGACGAACGCCGCCGCATCTTCGACATGTTCTACAGCGTCGAGCGTGGCGATCGCGGGCGGCAAGGCACCGGCCTGGGATTGGCGATCACGCAGGGCATGATCGGCGCGCACGGCGGCAGCGTCGAAGCGCTGCCGGGCGCGGATTGGTCGCGGCACCACCATCCGGATTACCCTGCCCCGCGTGGAGCCCTGAGCCGCTAAACATCCGATGACCGAACCCACCGCCAACGCGCCGCGCATCCTGGTGATCGACGACGAACCGCAGATCCGCCGGTTCCTCGACATCAGCCTGCGTGCGCAAGGTTACGTGGTGGACATGGCCGACACCGGCCAGGGCGGGCTCGAAGCGCTGGCGACTCACGGAGCCGATCTGGTGATCCTCGATCTTGGCCTGCCCGATCGCGACGGCCAGCAGGTGCTGCGCGAACTGCGCCAGTGGTCGACCGTTCCGGTAATCCTGCTGACGGTGCGCTCCCACGAAGCCGAGAAGGTCGCCGGGCTGGACGGCGGCGCCAACGATTACGTCACCAAACCCTTCGGTGCGCAGGAGCTGATGGCACGCGTGCGCGCCTTGCTGCGTACGCGCGTGGTGGCGAACGACACGCCGCCGGTGTTCGACGATGGCCAGCTGCACGTGGACCTCGTCCGTCGCGAGGTGACGCTCGGCGGCCAGCCGTTGGCACTCGCACGCAAGGAATACGCGCTGCTGGCGTTGCTGGTGCAGCACGCCGGCCGCGTCGTGACGCAGCCGCAGATCCTTCGGGAACTATGGGGACCGACGCACGAAGGCGACACGCATTACCTGCGCATCCTCGTCGGCAAGCTGCGGCAGAAGCTGGGCGACAATGCCGCTTCGCCGCGATGGATCGCCACCGAACCCGGCGTAGGCCTGCGGTTCATCGGCTGAGCGTCGGGCATCCGTTCTCCAGCTCAAGCCAACTCGAAAAGCTGCGCTCCGCCCCGCTGATCGGGTCGACGAACGAAAGCCGCTTCGCCAGCAGCTGCAAGGGCGCCGAGTAATCGCCGGCCTCGCGGTGCCGCACCGCCGGATAGACCGGATCGTTGGCGATCGGCGCACCGAGCGCGGCCATGTGGACGCGCAGCTGATGTTTCCGCCCGGTGACCGGCGTGAGCGCATATCGCCAGTGGCCGTCACCGCGGGCGATGACGTCTGTGTGCGTCTCGCTGTTTGGCGGCCCGTCGACTTCCCGCATGCGGAAAAATGGCTCGCCACGCTCGATGCGACTCGCACGCATGCACGGAAATTCGACACCCGGCAGCGGCGGCGCGAGCGCCTCGTACTGCTTCTGGATGCGACGCTCGCGGAACAGCGCCTGGTAGCGCGCACGACTGTCTGGATTGGTGGAGAACAGCACCAGCCCGGCGGTTTCGCGATCGATGCGATGCAGCGGTGCAAGCGCCGCATTCCCCGTTCGCCTGATCAACCGGCCCAGCAGCGTTTCGTGCACATGCGCACCGGCCGGCGCGACGGGGAGGAAGTGAGGTTTGTCCGCGACCAGCAGGTCGTCGTCGACGTGCAGCACGACTTCGTCGAACGGAATGCGCGGCTCGTGGGCCACTTCGCGGTAGTAATGGATTTCGAGCCCGACGCGATACGGCGTTTCCGGCGCCACCCATCGCCCGGCGTCGTCGACGACGCGCCCGCACACCATGCGTTCGAGCCATTGCGCGCGCGGTATCGACGGAAACCGCTCGCACAGGCAGTCGAGCACCGTCGCCCACGCTCCCGCCGGCAACTGCAGCGTACTGGCGGCGAGTCCGTCGATGCTGGGCGGGCGATTGCGCATGCGTGAAGTGTGTCATCCACGGCCGTCCCGGTGAATCCGGCCGCCGCGATCAGGTTCGCCACGAAGAGCTCCACGCCATCGCTCCGGGATGCATTGCACAATGCACGCACCGCTGTGGACGACCATCCCGACAGGAGACCAGCGACATGCCAAGCCAGACGAACCATCCCGCCCGTCCCATTCGCGTCGCGCTGATCGGGTATGGCTTCGCCTCGCGCACGTTCCATGCGCCGCTGATCCGCTCTGTGCCGCGTCTGTCGCTGGCTCTGGTCGCATCGAGCCGGCCGGAGGAGGTGCGGGCTGATCTGCCCGACGTCTCGGTGGAAGGCGATCCGATGCGGGCGGTCGTCGATGCCGACGTCGACCTCGTCGTGATCGCCACGCCGAACGACACGCACTTTCCGCTCGCGCAGGCGGCGCTGCGTGCGGGCAAGCACGTGGTGGTCGACAAGCCGCTGACGCCAAGCCTTCCCGAAGCGATCGAGCTGCTCGGGATCGCGCAGGCCGAAGGACGCCTGCTGTCCGTCTTCCACAATCGGCGCTGGGACAGCGACTTCCTCACCGTGCGCCAGGCGATACACGAGGGGCTGGTGGGCGACGTTCGCCATTTCGAATCGCGCATCGAGCGCTTCCGCCCGCAGGTGCGCGATCGCTGGCGCGAGCGCCCCGGTCCCGCGACGGGCTTGTGGTGGGACCTCGGGCCGCATCTGGTGGACCAGGTGCTGTCGCTGTTCGGTTGGCCCGACCGCGTGCAGGCGAGTTTCGCGCGGCAACGCGACGGCGCGACGACGGACGACTGGGCGCACGTGGTGCTGTCCTTCGGCGCGACGCGCGCGGTGTTGCAGGTCGGGATGCTGGCGGCGATTCCCGGTGCGCGCTTCGTCGTGCACGGCACGTGCGGCTCGCTGGTGAAGGCGCAACCCGACCCGCAGGAGCCGCAGCTGATCGCCGGCGTGCGACCGGGCGATGTGCAATGGGGCATCGATCCCGATCCGCTGCAGTGGCGAGGCGACGGCGGTGCGCTCCAGACGCGCCCCGCGCTGCGTGGCGACCAGTCGCGTTTCTACGGGGAACTGGCCGATGCCATCGCGGGCGATGGTCCCAATCCGGTTCCGCCCGAAGAGGCCATCCGCGTCATGGCGATACTGCAGGCGGCCGACGATTCGGCGTCGCAGGATCGCGGCATCGTGCCGCAAGCGCCGGCCTGATCGCGACGCGCTAGCCGTTCGCCCGGTGTCCGTAACTGAGCACGCGGGTGATCCGCCAGGCGCCGTCGCGGTTCTCCCACACGATGACGAACTCGGCGATGCCGTCGCACTTGCCGGTGTCGAACTGGCAGAAGCGATGCGTGCCCTGCTCGATCGCGCCGTAATTGCTGATAGGAAACACCCTCAGCGTGCCGGGCACGAGTTCGCGGCGGAAGTGTCCGCACACGTACTTCTGCGTGTTCTCGATCATTTCCCGGCGCGACCACGTGACGCCGCCGGCGTCGTGGTAGAACTCGACGTCCGGCGCGAAGAAGCTGGCATGTTTTTCCAGCTGCACCGGCTTGCTGCAGGTGTTGAAGGCATCGAACACCGCGGTATCGAGTGCCGCCACCGTGCGCGTCAGCGCTGCCTGTTGCGACTGGTCGTCCTGCGCGAGGGCCGCGCCCGGCCCCGCCATTGCGGCAAGAACGGCCACCGCCGACATGAACTTCTTCATGTGCTGCTTCCCTGGATTCGGTTGAGGTTGCGTGGGTCCATCGCCGCGCCCGGCTTTGCCGCTGCCTTACGCGGCGGCCGCCTGCGGACGCCAGCCGAGCAGCCGGGCCGGCAGCATCAGCAGCGCATGCAGGAAGGCGAACAGCGCGGAGAACGTGATGCCCACGAGCCGGAACGGCAGGCAGAGCAGCCACACCAGCGGCCACAGCACCAGCGCCAACAGCGCGAGCGGCCAGCAGAGCACCAGCAGCAGGCACCAGCCCAGCAGGAGGATCAGCGTCTTCATGGCGACTCACGCAGCGATGCCGGACATCCGGCGAGCGTCAGGCTGCGACCCGGGCCACCGGTCGGCAACCGCCCTGCGACGAACCGGGGAATAGGCCGACGGAACGGGGAACCGGCGCGACGGCCGAGGGCCCGTGTGTCCGGCGAATGTCCTCGATGCGACGAACCGGGTGCCGGCCTTTAGCGGACCGGCACGCGAGCCGAGGCCTCAGCGGATCGACAGCGTGATCGTATACGGCACCTTCTCGCCGCGCCGGGCCGAGGCGCGCATCTGGTAGACCTGCACGGTGTACGTGCCGGTTTTGGGCAGCTTGCCGGTCCATCCGCGATCGGCGTTGGAGCCCAGTGCGGTCGCCGCGCCCGGAGCCTCGCCCGGCGCGAAGACGTTGAAGTTGGCGTTGCTGCTGCCGGCCAGCGTTACCGTCATCGTCTGGCCCGCGCGCGCATCCAGCGTGTAGTGCACCGAGTCGTAGCCCGCGAAGCTGCCTTTCATCGTCGCGCTGCTCGCGCCCTTGGCGAACTTGACCGGAACCGTCGTGACCTTGTCGGCCGCGACGGCCGATGTCGCGCCGAAGGCGAAGGCGATGGACAGCGCGAGGGTGTGGACCGGCTTCATGGCATGGCTCCTTGTTTGAGGCTCACGACTCGGGATCGAACATGATCTCGCGCACTTCCTGCGCGCAACGACACGATTCGGCGATCTTCGCCGCCCATCGCAATGCGTCCTCGCGCGACGCTACTTCGAGGATCGAGAACCCGCCGATGACGGGCTTGGTCTCCGGCCACGCACCGTCGGAAACCGAACCATCCGGTGCGACGACGGACGCCTGCTGGCTCATGATTCCGCCGCCGAAGATCCACACGCCGGCGGCCTTCGCTTCGCGCACCACGGCATGCGAGGCCTCGGACACAGCCGGCAGGTCCTCCTCCGGGAAGGTCATCCATCCGTCGTCGAACGAGATCAGGTATCGCGGCATCGTTCCATCTCCTGCGTTGCGTGATCGTGAGTACGTCTAGCCTGCCGCGCCCTGGTGCAGCGTGAGCCATTCGCGTGGCGACGAACCGGTGCGCCTGCGGAACGCGCGCGAAAGCGATGGCGCGTCCGCGAAGCCAAGGTCGAGCGCAACCTGCTTCACCGATCGCCCCGCGCGCAGCAGCGAGGTGGCGACGTTGAGCTTCCAGTCGAGCGAATACGCCGCAGGCGTCGTTCCGGTCGCGGCCTTGAACGCGGCGGCGAACGCGCTGCGCGACATGCCGGCGCTGGCGGCCATGCGTTCGAGCGTCCAGTCGGCATCGGGCGCCTGGTGCACGGCGATGAGCGCCTTCGCGAGTCGCGGATCCGACAGTCCCATCATCATGCCCTGCGACACGTGCGCGTCCTCGGGATGATCGAGGATCCACCGCAGCACCTGGATCAGCACCACCTCGAACAGGCGATTGACGAGCAGCCGCGAACCGCAGCGCACCTGGTCGGATTCGGCGAACAGCAGGTCCAGCGTCGCACCGAGTCCGTCGATCTTCTCCAGCGGCAGCGCGATGAAGTCGGGGAGCGACTGCACGATCGGATTGCGCGCCCCGCCGTCGAAATCCAGCGTCGCGCAGGTGAAGTCCGAGCCGTCGACGGGTGGATTGACGAATTCGTGGTGCACCGCGCGCGGGAACAGCAGCAGCGTCGGCTCGCACAGATGCGTGCGCGCCCTATGCGGCCCCTGCCCGTGCAGCAGCTCCATCTCGCCCCGGCGCAGCACATGCAGGAAACCGCGACCGGGCTTCGCATCGAAGACCTGGTGGCCGCACAGCGGGCCGGAATGGAAGAGCGAGGCCTGCACGCGAAAGCGCTCGAGCACCGGCGTAAGGCGGTCGATGGACGCGGCGCCTTCGCCCACGGGCGGCGCGGGAAGCTCGGACGAATTGCCATCTTTCAGCGACATATCGCCACCAATCGTCCCGGACGGGTTCCTAGTATGCCCGTCAACCGGCCACTCCGGTCGGTCCAACCAGGAACCCCGCCATGTCCCGCATTCCCCTCGTCAATCCGAAAGACAGCACCGGCGAACGCCAGCAGATCCTCGGCCAGATCCACTCCGCCTTCGGCGCCACGCCGAACATGTTCCGCGCCGTCGCCAACTCCACCGCCGCCCTCAAGAGCATGTGGGGCTCGTTCGGCGCACTCGGTGACGGTGTGATTCCGCCGAAGCTCGGCGAGCAGATCGCCGTCGCCATCGCCAACCGCAACGCCTGCGAGTACTGCCTCGCCGCGCACACCGCGCTGGGCCGCAAGGCCGGCGCGAGCGGCGACGAAATGAGCGCCGCGCAGGATGGCCAGTCGCAGGATCCGAGGACGGCCGCCGCGCTGCGCTTCGCGCTCCGCGTCGTGGAAGGCCGCGGCCAGATCGAAACGGCCGACGTCGAAGCGTTGCGCGCCGCGGGCTTCAACGACGAGGAAATCGTCGAGATCCTCGCGCACGTCGCGCTGAACCTGTTCACCAACTACGTCAACGTCGCCTTCGCCGTTCCGGTCGATTTCCCCGGCGTGAAGCTGCGTTGATGCGATGCGGGCCGCTGGCCGGGAGCTCCCGGCCAGCCACGCGGAGAGCTCACCATGACCAGAACCTACGTCCCCATCGATTGCGAATTCCACGACGTGCTGGAAGCGGCGGCAACGCTCCGGCGGAACGTGGCGATCGACCATCTCGATGACGAAGGAAACCGGCGCGTCGTCGATGCACGCATCGCCGACCTGTTCGCACGCGACGGCGTGGAGTACATGCGCCTGGACGATGACCGCCTCATCCGACTCGACCGGATCGTGAGCATCGACGACGCGCAGCGTAGTGCGTTCGAGCGAGGCCTTGGCTGATCCGTGCAGCGCACGCTCGCTGCAGGTCGCCAGCGTGCCATGCGAAGAAGGCGTCAAGGCGTGCAGTCTTCAACTGCGGAAACACATCCCCGTAACTGCCACGCGTGTATTGCTGCACGTGCACCATGCCGATCACATAGCGGCATAGCCCTGGGCCTCCGTGCAGCTCCGCACGAGAAGGCCACCATGAATCTCCCTGTTTCCTCCGCTCTGGAAGAAAGTTACGACACGTCTGTCGATGATGAACGACTCGCCAATGCGATCGTCGAGCGCAGGCAGCTGGCGCAGACACTGGCCGCGTCCATCGACGAACTTCGCCGCACCATGGATCGGCGGCAGGCGGGCGTGGACGCCTTCAAGTCGATCGAACTGATGCACGCGAAGCTTCCCCCTCCCTGAGGGTCGCACCTTCGGCCGGAGCTACGCTGTCGACATCCTGTGGCTCGGCCTCGTCGCCACCGCATTCGCGTGGATTGGCCAGGCCAGCACGCTCAACGGCCATCGCAAGGTGTTGTTCCGCGTGGGATGCATACGCGTTGAGTTGCCAGGCGATGACGACCGATTGCGCGATCGTGGACCGCAATGCGGCCACGGTGTGGGTCAGGTCGGTGCGACGTCGCCGGTTCTCTTCGGCGACGGCGCATAGTCGGAACACTTCGGTACCACCGGGCTCGGCCATGGCCGGATCGTACCCGGCGAAGGTGAAGGCGACGTCGTCCGCCGTGCGCATCTCGCGATGGGCCGGAGGCGTCGGCCGGCTTACGTCATCTGGCCGGACCGGGCTTCGACACACGCACCCACGGCGCAAGCCCGCGCAACCATGCCGGTCGGGACGAAAGCGCGAACGCGATGGCGAGCGCCGACGCGGCCAGCGTCATCACCCAGACCAGCGATGCCATCGATGCGTGATCGACCGCGAGGCACAGCGCCAACGCGACGAGCAATCCCGACGCGCCCATCCATCGCAGCGCACGCGCGCTGAGGGGCGACAGCTCATCGCCCCAGACCTGCTGCGCGTGCACCGGCATCGACAGCGCCAGCCAGCCCATGCCGGCGATGGCGCTCGCGAACGCGGCCGACAACAGGCATGCGGAGAGCGTCGACTCAGACATGCGCTGGCTCCGTGTCGATGCGCGGCTGCGCGATGGCGGCATTCTTCGTCAGCTTGCGCGCCGTCACGGCCGCGACGGTCGCGCCGAACAGCAGGAACAGGTCCACGCCCGCCACCGGCCAGTAACCGGCCGTCAGCGTCTTCAGCAGATGGTCGCCGGTAGTGATCCAGTTCAGCGCGACCGCACCCACTGCAAGCATGGCGATCGCCCAGCACTGTTCGCGCCATGCGGGATTCGCCCTGCCCTGCGCGACCGGCGCGCTGCGCAGGCCAGCGTGCACGAAGGCGAGCGCCCACGTGCCCCAGAACGCGTAGCGTTCGAAGTCGCCGCGACCGGGCAACGTTTCCGGCAGCAACCGGTTCGCGACGAGGATGCCCAACGCCGCCAGCACCATGCCGGTGACCGTGGTGACGGCGAGCGCGTCGACGATGCGCGCGCCTTGGCTGCCCTGCTGTGCGTGCTGGCGCTTGCGCTTCTCGACGAAGAAAACGAAGCCGGTCGCGATGCACACCGCGCCCGCCAAACCGCCGAGCACGTACAGCCAGCGCAGCAGCCAGTGGCGGAAGTGCTGCAGGTGCAGGCCGGTGAGGAACTCGCTGACGCGGCCGACGGCGCTCGCCGGTGGATCTTCGCGAATCAGTTCGCCGGTGGATGCCTTGAAGTGGATGCCGTCGCCGACCAGCGCGATGCGGTCGGTGCCTGCGCGGTAGACGCTGACGTAGCCGTTCGCATCGCCCACGTGCTGCAGCACGAGGAAGCCGACGTCGCCCGCCTTGTCCTTCGCCTGCCAGCGACGCTGCGCCTCGGCGACCATGCCGTCGACCGACGCGAGGCCGGCGGCAACGCCCGCGCGTTCGTGCGGCAGCCCGGTCTCGTTCGCTTCGATCTGCGCGTGCAGCTCGTGCAGGTCGTGCAGCTGCGTGTGCCCGACCGGGAAGTAGTACGTGCCGGCGAAGATCACCAGTCCGGTGAACGCGAAGAAGAAATGGAACGGCAGCGCGACCACGCCGGTGAGGTTGTGCAGGTCGAGCACGCTGCGCAGCCGCGCCTTGTCGGGGCGGAAGGTGAAGAACTCGCGGAAGATCTTGCGATGCATCACCACGCCGCTCACGAGGGCGGCCAGCATCACCAGCGCGGAAAACCCGACGATCCAGAATCCGAGGTTCTTCCAGTCCAGCGTCAGGCTGTAATGCATCGGATAGAAGAACTCGCTGCCGATCTTCAGCTGGTCGTTCGACAGCACGCGGCCATTGCGCGGATCGATGGTGCCGTAGGCCCAGATCGCCTCTTCGGGATCCTTCGCGTTCGGCACCTCATAGCCGGCATACAGCGCCAGCACCGGATCGCGGTGCGTCGTGTAGGCGCTCCAGCTGACGACGGTGTCGAAACGCTGCGGCATGTCGCCGTTCACGCGCGGACGCATCGCGTCCACGGCGTCCTTCGTGGGCTGCATGCGCTCGAACGCGGGCCTGAGCACCTTGTCGTACGACGGCATGGGCTGCGGCTCGAAGCGCGTCGCCGGGTTCGACCAGCGATCGATCTCGCGATCGAACACCGACAACGCGCCGAAGAAGAACGCCGCCATCAGCACGAAGCCGAGCACCAGCCCGAACCAGGTGTGCAGCCACGCCATCGATTGCCGGAAGCTGTTGAGCATGACGCGTCCTCCTCAGACCAGCATCGACTGCACGAGCGACGCCGCAACGGCCATCGCCGCGCCGCCGAGCAGCAGCACCGACCACACCACCGCGAGCCTGCGCGCCGCGATCGCCCACAGGAACACGACGAGATAGCCGACCAGGCCGATGACGGCACCGCTGAACTCGGCATCGTGGAAGTCCAGCTGCGCCGCGAACAGCAGTGCGGTGGTCAACGCCACCAGACCCCACGCGAAGGCGTAGCCGCCGAGCACCGCGGCGCATACGCGCGAGGCGATGCGCAGCCGGGGCGCGAAGGAAGATGCAGATGCGGCGGTCGTGCCGGACATGGCGATGGCTCCGTCCTCGTTGTGTCGCGTTTGCGTATGGCGATCAGAACCGCCAGTTCAGGCTCAGCATGTAGTTCGCCGGCGCGCCGTAGAAGCCGCTGTAGCGAAGCGTGTTGATGTACTTCTCGTCGGTGAGGTTGTTGACGTTCAAGCGCACCGTCGCGTTGGGCACGAAGTCCCATGCCACGAAGCCGTTGAGCACCGCGTAGCTGTCCTGGCGCACGGTGAAGCCGTTGCTCTCGACGTTCGAGATGTCGCTCTGCCAACGACCACCGAGGCCGTACGACAGCGCCGTGTAGCTCGGCAGGCGCGCCATCACCATCAGGTTCGCGGTGCGGCGCGGCACCCAGCGGTACGTATCGTCGCCGTCCTGGCCGGTCAGCCTCAGGGCGGTCGCACCGAAGACGAGGTCGACGTTCTCCGACACCTTTCCGGTGACTTCGAACTCCACGCCCTTGGATTCGACGTTGACGCCGGTGTAGTAGTACTGGCCGTTCTGGTTGTAACCGGCGCCGGTGGCGAGGTTGTCCTGCTTGGCCTGGAACACCGCGAACGTCGTCAGCAGGCGCTTGTCGAGCCAGTCGGCCTTCACGCCCAGTTCGTAGTTCGTGCCCTTCGTCGGATCCAGGTAGCGGCCTTCGGCGTCGGACTGGCTCTGCGGATGGTAGATGTCCGAATAGCTGACGTAGCCGAGCACGTGCTCGTTGAAGTCGTAGGTGAGGCCGGCGTACGGGCTGGTGTGGCTTTCGGTCTGGTCGAACACGACGCCGTAGTTCACGCCTTCGCGGTGGTATTCGGCGAAGTTGAAGCCGAGCACGGCCTTGAAGCGGTCGGTGAGCGCCAGACGCGTCGCGCCGAAGGCGCGCTTGAGGCGCTGGTCGAGCACGCTGTAGACCGAGCGCGCACCCCACACCGGTTCCGGAACGGCATTGCCGGCCCACGGGAACGCGGGCATCGGGATGTAACCGTACATGCCGTTGTCGTAGATGTCGGCGTCGAACTCGCGGTTTTCCGCCTCGCTCTTCGCCCAGCCGATGCCGAGCATCGCCTCGTGCTCGCGGCCCCACAGCGCGAAACGACCATCGACGGTCGCCGTCGCCAGGTGCGAGGTCATCTCGTCGTCGCCGCGCCATGCGTAGCCATACAGGCCGAGGTTGGTGCCCGGCTCCAGGCCGGTGGCGGCGTAATCGGTGGCGTAGAACAGCTTGTCGGCGTTCTCGGTGTTGCGGTAGTCGTAGGACAGCTTCAGCTGCCAGTCCGAACCAAGCTGGTGCGCGTACTCGACGAACGCGTTCTGGTTGGTCGTGTCCCAGAAGGTCCAGTCCTGCGTGGTCGACGCGCTGCGCGGCCATTCGGCCTGGGTGCCATCGCTGTACATGAAGGCCAGCGCGCCCCACATGTTCCCGTCGGTCTGCGCCTTCTGCCACGAATAGCCGAGCGTCAGCGTGCCGTTCTCGCCGATCTGGCCATCGACGACGCCGTAGACGAAATCGCGCTGGTCCTGCTTGTCGCGAAGCCAGGAATCGCCTTCCTGGTGGGCGGCGACGAAGCGCCCGGCCCAGCGGCCGTCGTCGGTGAACGGCGTCGAATAGTCGATGTCCGCACGCACGGTGTCCCATGAGCCGTAGCTCACGCCGAGCGAGCCCTGCGCATCGTTGGTCGGCCGCTTGCGCACGTAGTTGATCGTGCCGGCCGCGTTGCCGACGCCGGTGAGCAGGCCGTTGGCGCCGCGGATGACTTCCAGCTTCTCGTAGCCGGCCATATCCATCGCGCCGGTGACGATGCCCCAGTCGTTCGGCAGGCCGACGCCGTCGATCTGCGTGTTCTCGATGTCGAAGCCACGCGAGGTGAACGTGGTGCGGTTGGTTTCCCACTCGTCCACCTGGATACCGGTGGCCATCCGCAGCGCGTCGTTGAGGCTGTTGGTCTGGAACGCCTGCATCTGCGCGCTGTCGATCACGCTGATGGACTGCGGCGTTTCCTTGATGGTCAGGTCGAGATTGGTCGCGCCGTTGCTGACGCGCTCGGCGCGCTGTGCGACCACGAGGACGGCGTCGAGATCGGTCGCACTGTCGGCTGCGGCGGCATCGGCGGCGAAGGCCGTGCCGTTGGCGGCGAGCAACGCGAGGAAGACGGCGAGGCCGAGCCGGTTGGGCGTCGCGGCCGGAGCGTGGCGGGAAACGTGGCGGGTCGTGCGGGCGGAACCGATGGCGTGCATGGGGTCGTCTGGATGCGAACGGGAGTGGCGGGTCGTGCCCTGACCGTCGCGCCGCGAATGGCCACCGGTGGCCAATGCGCAAGTCCGGAGAGCCCCTGCCTGTTCATCATTAAATGCGAATAAGTCTCATTATGCAAGATTCGCATTGACTTTCCGCCCCGCGGCCGGTGGAAAACCGCGCTCGCTGGCATCATTGGCGTCCGCGATCCGAGGAGCAGGCCATGCCGTTCGACATCAGCCTGTCGTACCCGCAATGGCAGGGATCGGGGCGCCACACCGACCTTCCGCGCGGCGCGACAGCCGCAGCCGCCGTGTGCGCGCAATTCGCGCCGATGGTTCGCGTGCCGGTCGCTAGCGACGACGCGGCAGATGCGCATGGCGTGCATCGCTGGGACGCGATCTTCACGCAGTTCCGCAACGCGAAAGCCCTGCTCGCCCAGTCGAACGCCAGGCGCGTGCTGGCCGCCGGCGGCGACTGCGCGGTGGACGTCGCCGTGATCGATCACCTGCACGGGGTGCACCCCGGGCTGCAGGTGATCTGGATGGACGCCCATCTCGACGCGAACACACCCGAGACCTCGCCCAGCGGCAACTTCCACGGCATGCCGGTGAGCGCGATCCTTGGTCGCGCACCGGCACCGATGCGCGAGTTGATGGGCCCGCCCATCGATCCCGCGCGATTCCGCTACGTCGGAATCCGCGTCGGCGATGAAGGCGACTGGGCGCTGCAGCGCGAACTGGCCTTGAGGCAACTGGATCCGCAGGAGGCGATCCGTGGCCCGGTGCACATCCACTTCGACCTGGACGTGCTGGACCCGCGCGAGTTTCCGCACATCGCGTATCCCGAAGGCGGGCTGGGCGTCGACGACGCCGTGGCGCTGGTCGCCCGCATCGCGCGCGAGGCCGACCTCGTCGGCTTCACCGTGACCGAATTCGCGCCCGTCGACGACGAGGCGGCGCGCGATGGCAGCCGCGTGATCCAGCGCCTCTGCGAGGCAGCCGCCGGCCGGTAACCGGCGTGCTTTGAAATGCCTGCGAATGGCCCGATGCAAGCGGTTCAAGGCAGAATCGCGTTCGCAATCCCTGATCTGGCACCACATGCGCATTGGAATCGACTTCGGCACGAGCTATTCGGCCGCCGGCGCCGTTATCGACGGCGAACTTCACCTGATCCGTTTCGGCAACGAGCTGCAGTTCCGCACCACGGTGTTCTTCCCGCAGCGGCTGCCGGACCTGTCCGAGTTCGAGCTGACCGACGCCTTGCACGATGAAGTCCGCCGGCTTGTCGGGGAATTCAAGCGCGACCAGGCGCGGCAGCATGCGGAACTTCGCGCGCGTCGCGAGGAAGCGATGAAGCGCCCCGAGCCGCAGCGGAGTGCCGAACTCGGCATGATCCCCTCGCCGCGCATGCGTTCGGACCTGGAATTCGAACGCGATGCGCGCGCGCTCGTGCGGCGCCGCTGGGCCGCCGAGGAAATGCGCAAGGCGATGCTGGAAGGCGTGGACCTGCAGCGTGCGCTGTACGGCGAGGAAGCCGTCGATGCCTTCATCGACGGCGGCGCTGGCCAGCTCGTCGTGTCGCCGAAGTCCATGCTCGGCTACAAGCTCGAAGCCCGTGCACGCGACACGCTGCTCGGCATCGCGACGCAGCTGCTGCGGCACATTCGCCTCACCGCAAGCGCGCAGCTGGGCACCGAAGTGCGCGCGGCGATACTCGGGCGTCCGGTGCGGTTCCGCAGTTCGATGAAGGAAGCCGGTGGCGTGCAGGCGCTGGAAATCCTCACCGACGCGGCCTACGCCGCCGGTTTCGACGAGGTCGAATTCCTCGAGGAACCCGCCGCCGCGGCGTACGGCTACCACGCGCAGACACGACGACCGCGTCGCACGCTGATCGTCGACATCGGCGGCGGCACGACGGACATGGCGCTGGCCGACGTCGGCGGCGCGACGGTCGCGCCGATCGTGCACGACTCCTGGGGCGAGCCGGTCGGCGGCACCGACGTGGATATCGAACTCAGCATGCGCGGCGTGATGCCGCTGTTCGGCAAGGGCGTGACCAACACGCCGGTGCACCGGTTCTACGAAGCCTCGGCGGTGCAGGACCTGCAACGCCAGGCGCGATTCCGCGAGACGTCGTTCGAGCATGTGGACGCGCCGTACGGCCAGCGCCTGGAGACGCTAAAGCAGCGCGGCCACACCGTGCGCCTCAACCGCGCCGTGGAACGCGCCAAGATCGCGCTGAGCGACATGCAGGACCTGACCGTGGATCTCGACTTCATCGAGGATGGCTTGGCTGCGCCGATCGACGCCGCGCGACTCAACGACGCAGCGTCTCCATTCCTCTATCAGCTGCGCACGTTGATGGAACGGGCGCGCGACCAACTCGAGCATCCGCCGGAGAGGGTGTACCTCACCGGTGGCATGTCGCGCTCGCCGTACGTACCTGCATTGGTCAGGACGATCTTCCCGGATGCGGAAGTGATCGCGGGCAATGCGTCGCTCGGCGTGGTGACAGGACTCGCTCACGCCGCGGCGGTCTGAAGGCCCCGTCCCACGGGGTTTCCAACGCTGCCTTCGCGCGCCTTTCACACCTCTGAATGTGCTTTCACGCACGATGGTACACAGTACAAGCAGACGCGACAGTACGACGGGAGTCGTGACGTCGACGGGCTGGCTGTGGCTGCACGTCGGCTCGACGCGCCCCTCGTTCGGACGCGTGGCACCCCAGTAAATCGGAGACGAAGGCCTATGCAGAGTCGTTCTGAAACGCAGAGCAGCACCGGTACGCGGATTTCCTCGGGCAACAGCGGGCTCGACGACATCCTGGGCGGAGGCCTCGACGCGGATCGGATGTATCTCTACGAAGGCAAGCCCGGCACCGGCAAGACCACGCTCGCGCTGGAATTCCTGCTGGAAGGCGCGCGCAACGGCGAGAAGGCGCTCTACATCTCGCTGTCCGAAACCGAAGCCGAACTCAAGCTCGTGGCGAGCCGCCACGGCTGGGATCTGAAAGGCGTGGAGATCTTCGAGCTCGTGCCGCCCGAGACCACGCTAGACCCGACGCACGAGCTCACCGTCCTGCATCCGGTGGAAGTGGAACTCGGCGAAACCACGAAGCTGATCCTCGATCGCGTGGCCGAACTCAACCCGAGTCGCGTGGTGATCGACAGCCTGTCGGAACTACGCCTGCTCGCGCAAAGCTCGCTGCGGTATCGCCGGCAGGTACTGGCGCTGAAGCACTTCTTCGCCAGCCGCAGCTGCACCGTGGTGTTGCTGGACGACATGTCGTCGGCACAGGACGACCTGCAGCTGCATTCGATCTCGCATGGCGTCGTGCTGCTGGAGCAGCTGGCGATCGAATACGGCGCCGAACGCCGCCGCCTGCGCGTCATCAAGATGCGCGGCATGGAATTCCGCGGCGGCTTCCACGACATGAAGATCCGCAAGGGCGGACTCGACATCTTTCCCAGGCTCGTCGCGGCCGAGCATCACAGCTCGTTCGTCGGCGAATTCACGCCGAGCGGCAACGCCGAACTCGACAAACTGCTCGGCGGCGGCCTGGAGCGCGGAACCAACGCACTGCTCATCGGCTCGGCCGGCGTCGGCAAATCCTCGCTCGCGCTCAGTTACGCCATCGCGGCCGCGCAGCGCGGCGAACGCGCGGCGTTCTTCGCCTTCGACGAAGGACGCGGGACGCTGGAAGCGCGTGCACGCACGCTCGGGATGGAGCTGCAGCCGGCCCTCGATTCGGGCCTCATCATCCTCCAGCAGATAGATCCGGCCGAGATGTCGCCGGGCGAATTCGCCGCCATCGTGCGCAGGCGCGTGGACGAGGACGGCGTGCGCGTGGTGGTGATCGACAGCCTCAACGGCTATCTCAACGCGATGCCGGACGGACGGTTCCTGATCCTGCAGATGCATGAACTGCTGACCTACCTCGGCCAGCAGGGCATCCTCACGATCCTGATCCTCGCGCAGCACGGCATGGTCGGTCCGGCCGACACGCCGCTGGACATCAGCTACCTCAGCGACGCCGTGTTGATGCTACGGTTCTTCGAATACGCGGGCACCGTGAGGCGGGCACTGTCGGTGGTGAAGAAGCGAAGCGGCCATCACGAGCACACGATCCGCGAGTTCCAGCTGAGCGGCAGCGGCCTGTTGCTGGGTCCGCCCCTGCGCGATTTCCACGGGGTTTTCTCGGGTACGCCGTCCTATACGGGCGGCGACGAGCCGCTGCTGCATGGCGCCCATGGAACCGACTGAGTCCCTGCAGGAGGTCGTGCTGATCTTCGCGCCCACCGGGCGCGACGCGACCTCCGCTTCGGAACTGCTCCAGCGCGCCGGCATCGCCACGCGCATCTGCGGCAGCTACGACGCGCTGTTGGCCGACATCGAACAAGGCGCCGGCATCGCATTCGTCGCCGAGGAAGGCCTGTTCGGCCAGGCGCTCGACCGCCTGGCCGACCTGGTGCAACGCCAGCCCGCGTGGTCCGACCTGCCCTTCGTCATGCTTACCAGCCGCCACGACCATCCGCGCGTGGCGGCATGGCGCAAGCAGCAGATCGAGCGCCTCGGCAACGTGTCGCTGATCGAACGGCCCGTGCAGCCGATCACGCTGGTCAGCGTGATGCAGGCGGCGTTGCGCGCGCGAAAGCGGCAGTTCGAGATCCGTGCGCTGCTGCTCGCACGTGAGGCGGCCGCCGCGCAGCTCGAGACGCTGGTCGACGTACGCACCGCGCAGCTGCAAGCCGTGAATACCCAGCTTCGCGACGAAATGGTCGAGCGCGCGCGCGTCGAGGAAACGCTGCGGCACGCGCAGAAACTCGAGGCGCTCGGGCAGCTCACCGGCGGCGTCGCGCACGACTTCAACAACCTGCTGATGGTGATCACCGCCGGACTCGACATGCTCGAGCTCCACGACGATCCGGAACGTCGCGGCAAGCTGGTGCGCGCGATGCAGCAGGCCGCGCAGCGTGGCGCGGGCCTGACGCGCCAGTTGCTCGCGTTCTCGCGCAGCCGTGCGCTGCGCCCGGAGACGGTGAACCTGTCGACGCTCATCGGCAACATGTCAGAACTGCTCGACCGCAGCCTGCGCGGCGACATCAAGGTCAACGTCGAACTCGCGCAGGATCTGTGGCCGGTCGTGGCCGATCCGGGCGAACTGGAACTGGTCATCCTCAATCTCGCCGTGAACGCACGCGACGCGATCAGCGGCAGCGGCGTGATCACGATCACCGGCAGGAACGCGCGCCAGGTCATCGAGGGCATCGAAGGCGACTTCGTCAACCTCACGGTGCGCGACACCGGTTCGGGCATGACGGACGAAGTGAAGGCGCGCGTGTTCGAACCGTTCTTCACCACGAAGGACGTCGGCAAGGGGTCGGGCCTCGGCCTGGCGCAGGTGTACGGGTTCGCCAAGCAGAGCGGCGGCGCCGTGACGATCGACTCGGTCGTCGGCGAAGGAACGCGGATCACGCTCTGCCTTCCCCGCTCGCACGAGCTCGCCGAGCACGAAGCCATCCAGGCGCATCACCGCATCGACGTGTCGTCCACGCCGGAGCGATGCGTGCTGCTGGTCGAGGACGACGTCGAGGTGGCGGCGCTGGTGGAACAGATGTTGCGCGGCATCGGCTACGACGTGATCCATGCGACCAGCGCGACCGCGGCGCTCGGCGCGCTGGCGGACGATCGCCGCGTGGACCTGGTGTTCTCCGACATCATGATGCCCGGTGGCACCAACGGCATCGCGCTGGCGAAGCAGATCCGCAAGCGGCGCCCGGCATTGCCGGTGCTGCTGACCAGCGGGTTTTCCGAAGCGATGCGCGGCGAGGCCGAGGCGCTGGGCATCTCGATACTTCGCAAGCCATACGGCCTCAACGAACTGCGCGCGGCCATCGAGCACCACGTTCCGGCACCCGCGGTTTCATAGGTTCGCGCCACGCTCCGACACTACGGGAGGCACCGATGTCCGCTCAGGAACCCGCCGTCACCTCGCCGCTTGCGTCCACGTCCAACGAGCTTGCCTCGCGCCGCACCGGGATGGCGTTCCAGCGAACGCGCCTGGCCGCCGACCGCACGCTGATGGCGGTGATCCGCACGTCGTTGTCGCTGCTCAGCTTCGGCTTCACCATCCACAAGGTGTTCGACCAGCTGAAGGAAACCGGCATGATCGCGCATGCGGCGTCGGGCCGGAACTTCGGCCTGTCGCTCGCGCTCATCGGTGCGCTGGTGCTGACGATGGGCATCGTCTACCACGCGTGGTTCATGTATGCGCTGCGCAGACAGCGCGATGCGATGCGCGCCGAAGGGGTGCTGCATGCGCAGAGTCCGTTCCCGCCGTCGATGACGCTGATCACGGCGCTGCTGCTTCTCGCCCTGGGCGTCGTCACCGTCGTCAGCATGATCTATCGCGTGGGACCGTTCGCGTGAGCGCAACCTTCCAACGATCGTCATGTCCGCGCAAGCGCACCACGGCGCGCGCAATCGACAAACCAAGTGGTGGCAGGTGTTGCGTTCGCAGGCTACAGTGACCTGACACCTCCTTGGCCCTTCCGCGGTTCATCCGCGACGACCCGACGGCGAGGTCTGCCATGATCCAACCCCTCTTCCGTGCGACGCCTCCGCGCCGCACCCTGCTGGCCGCCGATCTTTCCGGCGGTCCGGCACGTGCGTTCGATCGCGCCGCGCACTGCCGATGACGTCGATGTCGCTCCTCGCGCTCGTCGCCCTGCCCTTCATCGGCAGCCTGCTTGCCGCCGTCCTGCCGACACGCTCGCGCACGCTGATCGCGGCGTTCGCCGGGATGATCGCGGCCGTCGTGTCCGTCGTGCTGCTCACCTCGTTCCCGATGGTGCGCGGCGGCGGCGTGATCCGCGAGACGATCCACTGGATGCCGTCGATCGGCCTCGACCTCGCGTTCCGCCTCGACGGATTCGCGTGGATGTTCGCGGTGATGATCTCGGTCATCGGCGTGCTGGTCTGCCTGTACGCGCGCTACTACATGTCGCCGGAAGACCCGGCCGCGCGCTTCTACGCGATGCTGCTGGCCTTCATGGGCGCGATGCTCGGCGTGGTGATGTCGGGCAACCTGCTGCAGCTGGTGGTGTTCTGGGAACTCACCAGCCTCGCCTCGTTCCTGCTCATCGGCTACTGGTACCACCGCACGGATGCGCAGCGCGGCGCGCGCATGGCACTGGTGGTGACCGGCGCCGGCGGGTTGTGCCTCCTCGCGGGCGTCGTGCTGCTGGGGCAGATCGTGGGCAGCTTTCAGCTCGACGACGTGCTCGCGTCTGGCGACAGGATCAAGGCGCACGCGTGGTATCCCGCGACGCTGGCGCTGATCGCGATCGGCGCCCTGACCAAGAGCGCGCAGTTCCCGTTCCACTTCTGGCTGCCGCGTGCGATGGCGGCGCCCACGCCGGTGTCGGCCTACCTGCATTCGGCGACGATGGTGAAGGCCGGCGTGTTCCTGCTCGCGCGGTTCTGGCCGGTGCTGTCGGGAACCGACGAATGGTTCTGGCTGATCGGCGGCGCGGGCGGCATCACGCTGCTGCTGGGCGCGTACCTGGCGATGTTCCAGAACGACCTCAAGCGCCTGCTCGCGTATTCGACGATCAGCCACCTCGGGCTGATCACGCTGCTGCTCGGCCTCAACAGCCCGCTGGCCGCGGTCGCGGCGGTGTTCCACATCATGAACCACGCGACGTTCAAGGCATCGCTGTTCATGGCCGCGGGCATCGTCGACCACGAGACCGGCACGCGCGATCTCCGCCGGCTCAACGGCCTGATCCGTTCGATGCCGCGCACCGGTGCGCTCGCGCTGATCGCCACGGCGGCGATGGCCGGCGTGCCGCTGCTCAACGGCTTCCTGTCGAAAGAGATGTTCTTCTCCGAGACGGTCTTCCTGTCCGCCTCGCCCGTCATCGAATGGACGTTGCCGGTGCTGGCGACGGTCGCCTCGCTGTTCGCGGTCGTGTATTCGCTGCGCTTCGGCTACGACATCTTTTTCGGCCCGCCCTCGACCGACCTTCCGCGCACGCCCGAAGAAGCACCGCGCTGGATGCGCATGCCGATCTTCTTCCTCGTGACCGCGTGCGTGATCGTCGGCGTCGCACCAACCTTCGCCATCGGCAAGGTGCTCGACGCCGCGGCGCTGCCGGTCGTCGGCGGCACGCTGCCCGCGTACAGCCTGGCGCTGTGGCATGGCTTCAACCTGCCGCTGGCGATGAGCCTGGTCGCCATCGGCGGCGGCATCGTCGGCTATGTGTGGCTGCGTGCGATGCAGGAACGCGGACGGCTCGTGCTTCCGCCGCTCATCTCGCGCTGGAACGGTCGCGAGCTGTTCGAATCGACCATGCTGGCGATCACGCGCGGCGCCCGCGACGTGCTGAACGCCTGCACCACGCGTCACCTGCAGCCGCAGCTGTTCATCGTCATCGCAACCAGCGTCGTGCTGGCGTCCTTCGCGGCGCGCGGCTTCACGCTGAGCTGGGGCGATCGACCGCGCGTCCCGGCGTCGTATGCTTTCGTCGTGTTGTGGATCATCGGGATGATCTGCGCCGTCGGCGCCGCCGCGACGGCGAAATACCACCGCCTCGTCGCGATCACGCTCATGGGCGGCGCGGGGCTCGTGACGTGCCTGACGTTCGCGTGGTTCTCCGCGCCCGACCTGGCGCTGACGCAGATCGTGGTGGAAGTGGTGACCACGATGCTGTTCCTGCTCGGCCTGCGCTGGCTGCCGATGCGCATGGAGAAACCGGGCGAACGCGCGACGCTGCGCGACCGCGCGCGCCGCGTGCGCGACCTGGCACTGGCGGTCGTCGTCGGCGGCGGCCTGGCGACGCTGTCGTTCGCGTTCCTCACGCGGCCGGCGCCGCAGAGCATCTCGCCGTTCTTCCTCGGCAACGCGCTGCCCGGCGGCGGCGGCGCCAACGTGGTGAACGTCATGCTGGTCGACTTCCGCGCGTTCGACACCATGGGCGAGATCACGGTGCTCGGCGCCGTGGGGCTCACCGTGTACGCGCTGCTGCGACGTTTCCGCCCGCCTGCCGAAAGCATCGCGCAACCCGACCAGCAACGCGCCGTGCCGCAGGAAAGCGCGACCGACCTGATGAAGCCGCGCCGTTCCGATGCGTTCGCGCGCGGTTACCTGCTGGTGCCGTCAGTCATCGCGCGACTGCTGATGCCGGTCGCGCTGGTCGTCGCCGCGCACTACTTCCTGCGCGGACACAACGAACCCGGCGGCGGCTTCGTCGCCGGCCTGATCGTCGCGATCGCGCTGCTGATGCAGTACATCGTGTCCGGCACGCGCTGGGTCGAGGCGCGCACGCGCGTGCGTCCTACGCGGTGGATCGCCATCGGCCTGCTGATCGCCGGGCTTACCGGGCTGGGATCGGTGGCGCTCGGTTATCCGTTCATGACCACCCACACCGCACACGTCACGCTGCCGGTGCTGGGCGAAGTCCACCTGCCGAGCGCGGCGTTCTTCGACCTGGCCGTGCTGGGCGTGGTGGTCGGATCGACGTTGCTGATCCTCACCGCGCTGGCGCATCAGTCCATCCGGAAACAGGCGCCCGCGCCGCATCCGTCGACCACCGGAGGCCGCCCCTGATGGAAATCCTGCTCGCACTGGTGATCGGCGTGCTCGGCGGTGCCGGCGTATGGCTCGTGTTGCGCCCGCGCACGTTCCAGGTCGTGATGGGACTCGTACTGCTGTCGTACGCGGTGAACCTCTTCATCTTCAGCATGGGCAGCCTGTCGATCGACCATCCGCCGATCGTGACGCCCGGACAGCCCGCCGACCTGCAGAACTACAGCGACCCGATGCCGCAGGCGCTGGTGCTGACGGCCATCGTCATCGGGTTCGCCACGACGGCGCTGTTCCTGGTCGTGCTGCTGGCCGCACGCGGCTTCAGCGGCACCGACCATGTCGATGGCGAGCAGGACGCACCATGAATCCGAACGCCGCATTGATCATCGCGCCCGTCGTCCTGCCGATGATGGCGGCGGCCGTGCTCCTGCTGATCCGCGATTCGCGCCGGCTGCGGGGATCGCTCGTCAACATCTTCGCCAGCTGCGCGGGCCTTGCCGCCGCCGTGGCGATCCTGTGGCACGTGAACCACGCGAAGGGGCCGGACGCGGTCGCGGTGCACCTGACGTCGAACTGGGCGGCGCCGTTCGGCATCGCGCTGGTCGCCGACCGGCTTTCGGCGCTGCTGCTCGTGGTCGTCGGCATCGTGGGCGTGGGCACGTCGCTGTACGCCGCGGCGGGCTGGTCGCGCACGGGCTCGTACTTCCATCCGCTGTTCCAGATCCTGCTGATGGGCATCAACGGCGCGTTCCTGACCGGCGACCTGTTCAACCTGTTCGTGTTCTTCGAAGTGATGCTCGCCGCGTCGTACGGCCTGCAGCTGCACGGTTCGGGATGGCAGCGCGTGCGTTCGGGCATGCACTACATCGCGATCAACCTGCTGGCGTCGTCGCTGTTCCTGATCGGGCTGGCGATCCTCTACGGCGTGATGGGCACGCTGTCGATGGCCGACGTTGCGGCGAAGGTGCCGCTGGTGCCGTTGTCCGACCGCGGCCTGCTGCACGCGGGCGCGGCGATCCTCGCGATGGCGTTCCTGATCAAGGCCGCGGTGTGGCCGCTCAACGCGTGGCTGGTGCCGGCGTACACGGCGGCGAGCACGCCGGTCGCGGCGTTGTTCGTGCTGATGACGAAGGTCGGCGTGTACGCGGTGCTGCGGCTGTGGATGCTGCTGTTCCCCGCGGTAGACGGCGCGGCTACCCAGTTCGGCGGACCGTTGCTGCTGGCGGCGGGGCTTGCGACGCTGGCGTTCGGCGCCATTGGCGTCCTCGCGTCGATCCGTCTGGACCGCATCGCCGCGTTCTCGGTGATCGTCACGTCCGGAACGCTGATGGCGTCCTTCGCCACCGGTTCGATCGCAGCCGCGGCCGCAGCGTTGTTCTACCTCATCAGTTCCACCTTCGCGGTGAGCGCGCTGTTCCTGATGGTCGAACCCGTGCAGCGCACGCGATCGGAACGGCATGCGCAGCGCCCGATCTACGACGCGATGCCGGACGAGGACGACAACCTCGACGACGAACAGCTGCCGCTGGTCGGGCGCGCATTCCCCGTGTCCGTCGCGGCACTGGGCCTGGCCTTCATGGCGTGTTCGCTGCTGGTCGCGGGATTGCCGCCGTTGTCGGGATTCCTGTCGAAGGCCGCGATCCTGACGGCGATCGTCGGCGACCAGGCGCACCCGGCCTCCAGCTCGACATGGATCCTGATGACGCTGCTGCTGTGCTCCAGCCTGTTCACGACGATCTCGCTGGTGCGCGCCGGCATCCGCCACTTCTGGGCGAGCGGCGGCCGCTTCGCGCCCCGGCTGAAGGTCGTCGAGAGCGGCGCCGTGCTGGTCCTGCTCGGTGCATGCGTGGCGCTTACGGTCTTCGCCGATCCGGTGCTGCGCTACACGACGGCCACGGCGACATACCTGCACGCGCCGCGCCCGTACGTGGACGCGGTGTTCGGCACGCCGCCGCGCCCGGGCCCGACCAAGCCGGAATACCCGCAGGTCGAGACGCCATGACCTTCCTTCGACGCCTCCTGCCCTCGCCCGCGCTGTCGGTCGCGCTGCTCGCGATCTGGCTGCTGCTGGCGCGCAGCGCTAGCGCCGGGCAGATTGTGCTCGGGCTGATCGTCGCGATCGGCGTGCCGGTGCTGGTGTCCAGCTTCTGGCCGCCGTCGCGCGCGCGCCATCCGTTCGCGATCCTGCGCTACACGCTGCTCATCTGCGGCGATGTCGTGCATTCCAACCTCGTCGTCGCGTGGGGCGTGGTGCGGTGGCGCTGGCATCGGCCGGCTCACCGTTTCGTCGTGATCCCGCTGGACCTGCGCGACCCGGTCGGACTGGCCGTGCTGTCGATGGTGACCACCGTCGTGCCGGGCACGGTGTGGTCGGAACTGGCGGTCGATCGCAGCGCGATGCTGCTGCACGTGTGGGACGCGCCGGACGAGGCAGACTTCGTCGCCCGCTTCAAGACGCGTTACGAGGCGCCGCTCCGGGAGATCTTCGAATGAGCACGCTGCTGTTCTACGCCATCGCCTTCACGCTGGGCTGCTACACGCTGGCATCGCTCATGGTGCTGGTGCGGCTGCTTCGCGGTCCGCGCGCGCAGGACCGCGTCTTCGCGCTGGACCTGCTGTACATGCAGGCGATGCTGGTGGTGCTGGTGATCGGCATCTTCCACCACAGCGACCTCTACTTCGAAGTCGCGCTGCTGATCGCGCTGTTCGGCTTCGTCAGCTCGGCGGGCATGGCGAAGTTCATCCTGCGCGGAGAGGTGATCGAATGAACGACGTGCCGTTCTGGCTCCAGATCGTCGTTGCTGCGCTGCTGGTCTGCAGCGGCGTATTCGTGGTGATCGGCGCGCTGGGGTTCCTGCGGCTGCCGGGCTTCTTCCTGCGCATGCATCCGCCGGCACTGACGTACACCATCGGCAGCTGGTGCGTGGCGCTGGCGGGCGTGCTGTATTTCTCGGCACTCGACGGGCGCCTGGCGCTGCATCCGCTGCTGGTCCCGGTGTTCCTGGCGATCACCGTTCCCGTCACGACGCTGCTGCTCGCGCGCGTGGCGCTGTTCCGCCGGCGGCTTGCAGGCACGGCGGATACGCCACCGACGCTGGGAGCATCCGACTCGTCGGCGAGCGGGGAACGACCGGCGCCCTGAGCGCCGAACCGCTACCCCAGCGACTTCCGCAGGTACGGCGCCGTGCGGCTGTCCTTCGCGCGGCTCACCTCGTCGGGCGTGCCGGCGGCGACGATGCGTCCGCCCTCCTCGCCCGCGCCCGGGCCCATGTCGATCACCCAGTCGCTGTCGGCTACCACGCGCATTTCGTGCTCGATGACCACGACCGTGTTGCCCGCATCGACCAGCCCGTGCAGCTGCGCCATCAACTTGTCGACGTCGGCGGCATGCAGTCCCGTCGTCGGCTCGTCGAGCACGTACAGCGTGTCGCCGCGCTGGCTGCGCTGGAGTTCGGAGGCGAGCTTGATGCGCTGCGCCTCGCCGCCCGACAGCTCCGTCGCCGGCTGTCCCAATCGCAGGTAGCCCAGGCCGATCTCGTGCAGCAAGGTCAGCGGTCGTTCGACGACGCTCTCGGCCTCGAAGAATGTCCGCGCTTCGTCGACCGTCATCGCCAGCACCTGCGCGATGTTGCGTCCGTTCCATTCGACTTCGAGCGTCTTCGCGTTGTAACGGCTGCCGTGGCAGGTTGGGCACGGCGCATAGACGCTCGGCATGAACAGCAGTTCGACGCTCACGAAGCCTTCGCCCTCGCAGGTTTCACAGCGCCCCTGCGCGACGTTGAAGGAGAACCGCCCCGCGCTGTAGCGCCGGGCCTTCGCGGTCTTCGTCGCCGCGAACAGCTTGCGCACGTGGTCGAACAGGCCGGTGTAGGTCGCCAGGTTCGAGCGCGGTGTGCGGCCGATCGGTTTCTGGTCGACGTTGACCAGACGGCGGATCGCATCGCTCCCGGCGCCGAGCCTTCCGACGGTGCGGACGATCGGGCCCATCGACGGCGCATCGCCCTCGCCTTCTTCCACCGCCGGTTCGTGGCCGAGGTGGTCGCCGACCAGTTCGACCAGCGCCTGGCTGACCAGGCTCGACTTGCCTGAGCCCGACACGCCCGTGACGGACGTGAACGCACCGATGGGGAATCGCGCGTCCACGCCGTGCAGGTTGTTGCGATGCACGCCGCGCAGTTCGAGCCAGCGCGTGGGCATGCGTGGCGTGCGTCGCACGGCGCGCGCGTCGAAGAGGTAGCGACGCGTCATCGACGGCTCGACGTTCGCGAGCCCCTTCGGCGGACCGCTATAGAGCACCTTGCCCCCGTGCTGGCCCGCGCCGGGGCCGACATCGACCAGCCAGTCGGCGCGCTGCATCAGGTCGAGGTCGTGTTCGACGACGAACAGCGTGTTGCCCGTGCCCTTGAGCTGGTCGAGCGCGTCGTACAGCGCCTCGCTGTCGGCCGGATGCAGCCCGGCCGACGGTTCGTCGAGCACGTACACCACGCCGAACAGGTTCGAGCGGATCTGCGTCGCCAGACGCAGCCGCTGCAGTTCGCCGGGCGACAGCGTCGGCGTCGGTCGATCCAGCGCAAGGTAGCCGAGCCCCAGTGCCTGCAGTGCGCCGATGCGTTCGATGAGGTCGTGCGCGATGCGCTGCGCGGCGATCCGCTTTTCCTCGGACAGATCGGGCGTGCGACGTACGTCGGAGCTTCCGGAATGCGCCGAGCCTCCCGATGCGACGCGCGTTTCGACATCCTTCCGGCTCGCCGCGCGAGTGCGCGTGCGCGTGTTCGTCGGCGCCTCGAAGTGGCCTTCGGCGGCGGGCTTCAGGGTCTGCGCGATGCGATCGAGCGACAGCTGCGACAGCGTGCCGATGTCCAGGCCGGCGAAGGTCACCGACAGCGCCTCGCGCTTGAGGCGTCGCCCGCCGCACACCGGGCACGGCGCGCCAGTCATGAAGCGCGACACGCGCTTCTTCATCAGCGCGCTCTGCGTAGTCGCGAAGGTGTGCAGCACGTAGCGGCGCGCGCCGGTGAAGGTGCCCATGTACGCCGGTTCGGTCTTGCGCTTGAGCGCCGTGCGTGTCTGCGCGGGCGTGAAGCCGGGATACACCGGCACCGTCGGCGTTTCCTCGGTGAAGAGGATCCAGTCGCGGTCCTTCTTCGGCAGCTGCGACCACGGGACATCGACGTCGTAGCCGAGCGTCACCAGGATGTCGCGCAGGTTCTGCCCGTGCCACGCCGGCGGCCACGACGCGATCGCCCGGTCGCGGATGCTGAGCGATGGATCGGGCACCATCGACTGCTCGGTGACGTCGTACACGCTGCCCAGGCCGTGGCAGTTCGGACACGCGCCCTGCGGCGTGTTGGGCGAGAAATCCTCCGCGAACAGCATCGGCTGCTTCGGCGGATACGTGCCGGCGCGCGAGTACAGCATGCGAAGCAGGCTCGACAGCGTCGTGATGCTGCCCACGGTCGAGCGCACGTTCGGGGTCCCACGCTGCTGTTGCAGCGCGACAGCCGGTGGCAGGCCTTCGATGGCATCCACGTCGGGCACGCCGACCTGGTCGATCAGGCGGCGCGCGTACGGCGACAGCGATTCGAGATAACGCCGCTGCGCCTCGGCGTACAGCGTGCCGAAGGCCAGCGACGACTTGCCCGAGCCCGACACGCCCGAAAACACCACCAGCGCGTCACGGGGTATGTCGACGTCCACCTCGCGCAGGTTGTGTTCGCGTGCGCCGCGAACACGCACGAAGGCGTCGGTGCCGTGGGGGTCGCGGTCGCGTCTGGCCATGCACCGGATTGGACACGGAGGCGTGCCGACGCACGGTGACGGTTACGGCGTCGACACCTCGGGAAGCAGGCCGCGCAGGATCGGCTCCAGCCTCGATATGCGGTACGGCTTCTGCACGATCGGAAATGCGCGGTACGGCTCCGGCAGACCCGATTGGCCGTAGCCGGTGGTGAACACGAACGGGATGCTGCGCGCCTTGAGCGCGTCGGCGACCGGATACGAGGCCGTGCCGGCAAGGTTGATGTCGACCACGGCGAGGTGGATCTCGTTCTGTTCGAGGATGGACAGCGCCTCCTCCACCGTCGCGGCGATCGGAGGCACCGCGTAGCCCAGCCGCACCAGGTGGGCTTCCAGCATCGAGGCGATGAGGAACTCGTCCTCGACGATCAGTACGCGCAATTCCATCGCGGCCTGCACTCTATGGACTCGTGAAGGGAATGACGATGTCGCATCGCAGCCCATCGCGTTCGAATGCCAGCGTCGCCTCGCCGCCCAGATCGTGCTTGAGGCCGCGCCGAAGCAGCGTCGAGCCGAAGCCGAACTGCGTTGGGGGCGTGACCTCGGGGCCACCCGTCTCCTTCCAGTGCAGCCGTACGGCGCTACGCGTCGCATCGAACTCCCAATGGATGCCGACGCGCCCTCCCGGCACCGACAACGCGCCGTGCTTGATCGCGTTGGTGCAGAGTTCGTGCAGCGCCATCGCCAGCGCCACGGTCCGCCGTGGTTCGAGGATGGCGGTCGGGCCCGTGATGTCGAACCGTTCGCCCGCACGCTGCTGGAACAGGCTGGCGGCGCCTTCGACGATGTCGGCGATGTCGGCGCCCTGCCAGTTCTCGCGCGTGAGGATGTTGTGCGCATCCGACAACGCGAGCAGGCGGGATTCGATCTTCTCCCGCGCTTCGTCTGGATCCGGCGCGCCGTCGAGCGTCTGGAACACGAGCGACTGCACCATCGCCAGCGTGTTCTTCACGCGGTGGTTGAGCTCGTTGACCATCAGCTGCATGTGCTTTTCGTGTTCCTGCCGCTCGGTCACGTCGCGCGTGGTGCCTGCGATGGCCTCCACGCGTCCTTCGGGATCGAACACCGGGGTGAAGATGTAGTCGTAGATCCGCACGCCCTTGGTCGTATGCGGGAACGGAACGTCGCCGCGGATCGGCCGGCCCGTCGCGATGACCTGTTCGATCTCGCGGTCGTGCATGGCGGCGTGCCACGGCTCGTAGCCCAGTTCGAGGCAGGTCTTGCCGATCGCGTCGTCCCAGCTGCGGCCCCACATCGTCAGCAGCGCGTCGTTGGCGTAGATGAAGCGGTGATGGAGATCGAAGACGTAGACCAGGTCGGGCGTCGCCTGCATGATCGCCTCGTAAAGGCGCAGCTTCGCCGATGCGGCGGCGGGATCGTACGCGTGCGCGAGGTCGTTCATGTTCCTCAGGATCGCATGCAGCGGCCCATTCACCGTGAAGGCGCGGGCGTGGTCGTGATGGCGGTCGCGTCCGTGCTGCGGGCGGTGCGAGCGGTCAGCCCGGTGCCGTGCCGCGGGGTTTGGGACGCTGCGCGAGCCATCGGTCCAGCTGGTTCGCGAAGGCCTGCCGGTCCCGCGCATGGAACGCCGGCGGGCCACCGGTCTGCACGCCGGCACCGCGCAGTTCCTCCATGAAATTGCGCATCGACAGGCGCTCGGCCATGTTCTCGGGGCTGTAGCGTTCGCCGCGTGGATTGACGGCCACGCCGCCCTTCTCGATCACGCGCGCCGCCAGCGGGATGTCCTGCGTCACCACCAGGTCGCCGGCCTGCATGCGCTCGACGATCTCGCTGTCGGCCACGTCGAACCCGCCCTGCACCTGCAACGAGCGGATGAACCGAGACGACGGGCAGCGGATCCACTGGTTCGCGACGAGCGTGACCTGGACCTGCGCGCGCTCGGCCGCACGGAACAGGATGTCCTTGATCACGCCGGGGCACGCATCGGCATCGACCCAGACCTGAGGGTGCGTAATTTCGGACTCGCTCATCGGCGCATCGGTGGTGGGCATGGAAACGGCGGCCAGCTTGACCGATCCGGCGGCGGTTGTCTGAACATTCCGCTCAGCACATCACGTGGCAAATGCACCGCGCTGGCTAGCGTCACCGCTCCCCCGAACCACAATGCCATGCGTATGGATCTTCCCGCTCAGACCCTTCCCGCCGGCTGGCGCATCGAAGCGCGCAGCCCGACTTCGACGCGCTTCGAGGATTGCGCGATCCGCATCACCAGCCCGAACGGCGAGGTTGTCGAGTACCTCGCGCGTCCGTACCAGGTCGAATGCGAGGTCACCCGGCAGCTCGCCGAAGCGCTCGGCACGACGCAGTCCGCCGCGGCGGCTTGATGCAGTCGAACGCGGGCCACGTGCCCGCGTTCAGCCGCGCTGGAAGTACTCGCGCACCTTGGCCGCCACCGGTCCCACCGCCTGGACCGCGGCGCGGAGCTCTTCCTCGGTGACGTCCAGCGCCTGCGTCCAGTAGCGGACCTCGTGTTCCTGGTGGACGTTGATGCGGGAGCGGTCCGGCTCCCCGCGCGTGTTCGTGCTGTCGCTCATGGCGTACCTCCGGTGGGGGAGTCGCCAGCGTATGGACCGGGATGTGAGCACGGAGCCAACGGCCTGCCCCCCCTCTGCGCAGGCTTGCGGTGTCCGGCCCGCCGCCCCCGCTGCGTTGCTTCAGCTGAACTCACCAGGGGGAATTCGCCATGACCTGTCGCCTGCCGCTGACCGTGCTTCTGCTGGGCGTTGGACTCTCCGGGTCGGTGCTTTGCGCGCCGCTCGACACCGCGACCGCGGCCAGGGACGATTTCGCGAGGACGCGCTTCGAATTCCTCGATGCGAACCGCGACGGCGTCCTGAGCAAGTACGAGTACGACAGCGATGTCGTGTTCGAGACGGCGGACCGCAACCGCGACCAGTTGCTGTCCGCCGACGAATTGCGGGCCGCGATCGGGCCGCAGCCGGCCGATGCGCCGACCGCGCCGGAACGGATGATCGCGGTCGACCTGGACCGCGATGGCCAGCTCGACGACGCCGAACTGCGCCGCGCGCTCGAGATGCGCTTCAGCTGGCTCGATCGCAACGCCGACGGCGGCCTGGACTTCGATGAAATGAAGGCCGGCGTCGGCGCCCGCGTACGCCCTTGACGCGGCTCAGCCCCAGCTGGACACGTCCTGGCGATAGCCCATCGCCTGCTGCAGTTGTTCGGTGAGCTTGCGCGCGCCCTCGTCGGGACGATGCACGAACCGGATCTGCAGGCCCTGCGGGCTGGTGATGATGAGCGTGCAGTTCGGCCATCCACAGGACGGGCCGTGCACTTCCATTCGCCAGTCCGGGGGCAACGTGCGCAGGACTTCGTTCATGGTCGACTCCATTGGATCTCCGTCCAGGCTCACAGCCGGTTGTTGAGGATTTCGCCCGCGCGCACGTCCTCGGCGATCTGCTCGGGCCGTGCGATGCGAAGCGTCGGATCGCCCTGCTCGCGCACGTGTTGCGCCGCGAACAGGTCGGCCTGCAGCTCGCGCGTGATCTCGCACGCGAACTGGAAAGGCTTGTGGACGAAAGTGATTTCCTGTCCGTGCGGACTGGTCAATCGGAGGCCGCATTCGCGCCTGTCGCGCGACGGAGGCAATGCTTCGAGGCGCCAACCTGGCGGAAGGCACTGGATGGTGAGGTTCATGGTTGCGCTGCTCCCTGTGCAGTCGGCAAGAACGTAATGGAGCAAACGCACGTTCCGCGTGAAGCCAGCCATGCGTCTTCACACTCGCGGCCGGTATCACCGGGGCTCCACATTTTTCCGACGCATTTCCGACAACATCGGTCGCTAGGATCGCGGGAGGGGAGCTGCGAGACGAGGTGACCAGCCATGCGTTGCTCGTGCTCGATGTTGTTCGTCGAAGACAACTACCTGCTCGCGCAATCGGCCGTGGACGCACTGGGCGACGTCGGAATGCGCGTGCATCCGGTGCCCGATGCGAAGTCGGCACTGGATCTGTTCGAACGCACGCCTTTCGACTGCGCGGTGATCGACGTCGAACTTCCCGGGGGGATCGACGGCGTGGAACTCGCGCGCCGGATCCGGCAGATGCGTCCCGGATTCCCCATCGTGCTGGCGACCGGCTACGACGCGACGCAATGCCGCGCGCCCGCCGACATGCCGGTCTTCCAGAAGCCGTACCGCTTCGAGGACATCGCCGCGTTCGTATGCGGCCCGGCGCGGCTGGGGCGCTGATCGAGGCGACGCCGGCAGCGGAGGCGACAAACGCCTAGAATGCCGGCTCCGTTTTTCGCCCAAGGCAACCGCACATGGCGCTCAAGGCGACCGTGGTCAAGGCCGAGCTGCAAGTCAGCGACCTCGACCGGCATCACTACGCGACCTACCCGCTCACTCTCGCCCAGCATCCGTCGGAGACCGACGAGCGGCTGATGGTGCGCCTGGTCGCATTCGCACTGTTCGCCAGCGAACGGCTGGAATTCGGCAAGGGCCTGAGCAACGAGGAAGAACCCGATCTCTGGCGCCGCGACTACACCGGCGACATCGAGCAATGGATCGATCTGGGCCAACCCGACGAATCGCGCATCCGCAAGGCCTGCGGCCGCGCGCGGCAGGTGGTCGTCGTGAACTACGGCGGCCGCGCCGCCGACGTGTGGTGGGAGAAGAACGCAGTCGCGTTGTCGCGCCTTTCCAACCTCACCGTCATCGACATCGACGCCGACACGGTCGAAGCGCTGGGCGCGGCGATCGAACGCAGCATGCGGTTCAACGCGCTCATCCAGGACGGCGAACTGCAGCTGATGGGCGAGAACGGCGTGATCACCTTCCGCCCGCGCATCCGCATCGCACCGGCGGCGCAAGCCGCCTGACGGCATGGGCGGGCACTACGACGTCATCATCGTCGGCGGTGGCGCCGCGGGTTTGATGTGCGCGCTGACCGCGGGCCATCGTGGCCGGCGCGTGCTGGTGATCGAACACGCCAACCGCGTCGGCAAGAAGATCCTGATGTCCGGTGGCGGGCGCTGCAATTTCACCAACACCGGCGCGACGCCCGCCAATTACCTGTCGGCGAATCCGCATTTCTGCAAATCCGCGCTGGCCCGCTACACGCCGTGGCATTTCATCGACATGGTCGAACGCCACGGCATCGCGTACCACGAGAAGGAACTGGGGCAGCTGTTCTGCGACGAGTCGTCCAAGCTCATCGTGAAGATGCTGCTGGACGAATGCGCCGCGGCCGGCGTTCGCGTGGAAACCAGCTGCAGCATCGAGAAACTGGGGCACGGCGACAGCGACGAGGCGCGCTTCCGCGTGCACACGACGCGCGGGAATTTCTCCGCGCCATCGCTGGTCGTCGCGAGCGGCGGATTGTCGATCCCGAGCATGGGCGCGACCGGCTTCGGTTACGAACTCGCGCGCCAGTTCGGCCATGCGGTGCTGCCCACGCGCGCGGGTCTGGTCCCGCTGACGCTGAGCGGCAAGCATCAGGAACGACTCGCCGACCTGTCCGGCGTCGCGTTGCCGGTGACCGCGCGGTGCAACGGCGCGAGTTTCAGCAATTTCATGCTGGTGACGCATCGCGGCGTCAGCGGGCCATCGATCCTGCAGATCTCGTCGTTCTGGCAGCCCGGCGACGACCTGCGACTCGACCTGCTCCCCGGCCACGATGCGCTGGAAACCCTGCAGCAATGGCAGCGCGACCGTCCCGCGGCCGAGCTGAAGACGATGCTCGGCGAGGTGATGCCCAAGCGCTTCGCGCAACGGCTGTGCGAGCACTGGCTGACCAGCCGACCGATGAAGCAGTACAACGCGCCGCAGCTGCGCGAGATCGCCGCCGTGCTGTCCGACTGGGCGCTCGTCGCCAGCGGCACCGAGGGCTATCGGACCGCGGAAGTGACGCTCGGCGGCGTGGACACCGACGAAGTGTCGTCGAGCACGATGCAATCCAGGCGCGTGCCGGGCCTGTACTTCATCGGCGAGGTCGTCGACGTCACGGGGTGGCTGGGCGGTTACAACTTCCAGTGGGCGTGGGCCTCGGGCCACGCTGCCGGCAACGCGGTGTAGGCGTTCGCGCCCACACCGCGCAACGCCGCGTTCACCACACTTCGCAGCGATCCGCCTCCGCCCGCACCATCGGTGCATCGGCCTTGCACTGGAACGCTTCGCGGAACGCCGGCAGGTTCGACAGAGGCCCGTTCACGCGGTACTTCGCGATGGGATGCGGGTCGCCCTGCACCATCGTGCGCTGCGTTTCCATGCGCGTTTCATCGCCGCGCCACTGGCCCCATGCGAGGAAGAACTGCTGCTCGGGCGTGAAACCGTCGAGCGTCGGCTCCGGGCCCTTGCCCTCGCGCGACTTCTGGTACGCGCGGAAGGCGATCTTCGCGCCGGCGAGATCGCCGATGGATTCGCCCAGCACCAGCTTGCCGTTGTGGTGCACGCCCGGTTCGATGAAATAGCCCTCGAACTGCTTCACCACGCACTCGCCCTTCGCCTGGAACTGCTTGTTGTCGGCCGGCGTCCACCAGTTCGCGAGGCGGCCCTGCGCGTCGAACTGCGCGCCCTGATCATCGAAGCCGTGGCTGATTTCATGCCCGATGACGACGCCGATGGCGCCGTAGTTCACCGCGTCGGTGGCGTTCACGTCGAACGCCGGCGGCTGCAGGATGCCCGCCGGGAACACGATCTCGTTCTGTAGCGGGTTGTAGTACGCGTTCGACGTCGGAGGCGTCATTCCCCAGCGACTGCGGTCAGTCGGCTTGCCGACCTGGCCGCGGTTGTCGGCGACGTTCCAGCGCGATGCGGCGACGACGTTGTCCCAGGCCGAATCGCGCGAGACGACCACGCCGTCGTAGGTCTTGAACTTGTCCGGATACCCCAGCTTCGGGAAGAAGGTCGCGCGTTTTTCCAGCGCCTTCTTCTTCGTCGCCGGATCCATCCAGTCCAGTTCGTTGATGGTGTCGTCCATCGCCAGCAGGATGTTCTTCACCATCTCCTGCATGCGCGCCTTGGCTTCCGGCGGGAAGTACTTCTCGACGTACTTCTGCCCGAGCGCTTCGCCGAGCTGGTTGTCGGTGGCTTCGGCGCAACGCTTCCAGCGCGGCTTGATCTCGGTCGCGCCGGTGAGGAACTTGCCGTTGAAGGCGAAGTTCTCCTCGACGAACGGCTGCGACAACGAATCGGCGGCGGTGTTCAGCACGTGCCATTGCAGGTAGGTCTTCCACTGCGGAAGCGGCGTGGTCGCCAGTTCCCTGTCGACCTGCTGCACGAACTTCGGCTGCGTCACGTTCAACGCGTTGCGCGGCATCTTCGCGGCGTCGAAGTACGCGTTCCAGTCGAAATGCGGCGCGAGCTTCGACAGGGCGGCGAACGCGGTCGCGTTGTCCTGCAGCTTCGGATCGCGCAGCTGGACGTTGTCGAACGACGCCTCGGCCAGGCGTTTTTCGAAGGCGAACACGGTGTCGGCGTCCTGCTTCGCCTGCGCGGCGGGAACGCCGGACAGCTCGAACATCTTCGCCACGTGCGCGAGGTATTTCGCGCGGGCCTCGACGAAGCGCGGCTCGGGCTTGAGGTAGTAATCGCGGTCCGGCATGCCCAGGCCGCCGGCGTAGATGTGCGCGATGGTCTTCGATGGATCGTGCAGGTCCTCGCCGGCATAGACCTGGAAGGGCACGGCGACGCCGACGTCGTGCAGGCGACCGATCGTCTTCTGCAGGCCGGCCTTGTCGTCGATCGCCGCGATCTCGTTGAGCCACGGCTGCACCGGCTTGCTGCCGAGCGCGTCCACGCGCGACTCGTCCATGCACGCGGCGTAGAAATCGCCGGCGAGCTGGCCCGCGCTGCCCTTCGGCCAATCGGTCTTCGCCGACAGCTCGGTCAGGATGTCGCGGACGTGTTCCTTGTTCACTTCGCCGGATTGCCAGCGCCGGCTCCAGCGATCCATGTAGTTCGGGATCGGGTTCTGCTGGCGCCACGCGCCGTTGGCGTAGTCGAAGAAATCGGTGCAGGCATCGCCGTTGCGGTTGATGTCCTCGGGATGGATCCCGTGGACGGCACCGGCCGAGGCGGTGGTGGCGGCTGCGAGCAAGGCGACGAGCGGAAGGCTGGATCGGACCACGGCAACGCCCCTGGGTCTGGGTGGGTGCCGCCACTATAGCCACGGCGCGGGCTCGGGCCGGTGCCGGAAGTCCTGCACGTCCTCCCTTTCCACGGTCATCCCCGCCCTTTCCACCGTCATCCCCGCGAAGGCGGGGATCCAACCGTGCGGGCATCACGGCTTCCGTCGAGCATGATGTTCGCAGAGGTGGATTCCCGCCTGCGCGGGAATGCCCGCGACCGTGTCAGCCCCGCCGCGCCTTCTCGATCGCCGCGATGTCGATCTTGTGCATGGTCATCATCGCGTCGAACGCGCGCTTGGCTGCGGCCGGATCGGGATCGGTGATGGCCTCGATCAATGCACGCGGCGTGATCTGCCACGACAGGCCCCACTTGTCCTTGCACCATCCGCACGCGCTTTCCTGCCCGCCGTTGCCGACGATTGAGTTCCAGAGGCGGTCGGTTTCGGCTTGGTCGTCGGTGGCGACCTGGAACGAGAACGCTTCGTCTGGCTTAAACGTCGGCCCGCCGTTCAGACCGATGCACGGAATGCCCATCACCGTGAAGTTGACGGTCAACACATCGCCCTTCTTTCCGTCCGGGAAATCGCCCGGCGCATGGTGCACCGCATCGACCGAACTGTTGGGAAAGGTTTTGGCGTAGAACGTCGCAGCGTCGAGCGCGGTGCCGTCGTACCACAGGCAAACGGTGTTCTTCGGGATCGGCTTGCTGACCATCCGGGTTCTCCTTGAGCCAGGGACGTGAACCGCGGACGTTACCATCGCGGGCGCCCCACGCCGTGAGCACGGGATGACATTTCGCGGGGAACGCAACCGGCGCCCGGCGTTCCGGCCGCTACTTGATCCGCCGCTTCTCCAGCTTGCGCGCGAGCGTGCGGCGATGCAGGCCCAGGCGGCGTGCGGCTTCGGAGATGTTGAAATCGCTGGCCGCAAGCGCTTCGTGGATGTGCTCCCACTCCAGCGTCTTGATCGACGTGGTGCGCTCGGTCAGTTCCACTTCGGTGTCGCCGGCGGCGCGATCGAACGCGGCCTCGATGTCGTCGGTGTTCGACGGCTTGGCGAGGTAGTGGCGTGCGCCGAGCTTGATCGCCTCCACGGCCGTCGCGATGCTCGCGTAGCCGGTCAGCACGACGATCACCAGGTCCTGGTCGAACGCGTGCAACTGCTTCACGCTCGTCAGCCCGGAGGCACCGCCGGCGAGCTTCAGGTCGACGACCGCGTGCGTCGGCAGGAACTCCTTCAGCAACGCGGGCATGCCGTCTTCGCCGGTGAGATGGCGAACCTGGTAACCGCGACGCTCGAATGAACGCACGAGGGTGCGCGCGAAGGCTTCGTCGTCCTCGACGATCAGCAGGCGGCGCTCAGTCTTCGGCATCATCGCCCTCCTCGTCGCTTTCGTCCTCGATGGCCAGCGCGGACAGCGGCAGCGTCATCGTCACCACTGCGCCACCCTGCGGCCTGTTCTTCGCCCGGAGGCTGCCACCCAGCGTACGCGCAACGTTCACCGAGAGGAACAAGCCCAGCCCGCCGCCCGGCCGGCCCTTGCTCGTGTTGTACGGCGAGCCCAGCCGCTGGAGGATCTCGCCGGAAAAACCGGGGCCGGCGTCGCTCACGTCGATGATCAGTGCCTCGCCATCGCAATGGGCATCCAGCGCGACCCAGCCGGGCGACGCTTCCAGCGCGTTGTCGAGCACGTTGAACACCATCTGCCGCAGGCCCGCGTCCGACACGATGCGTGGGTCCAGGTGGCAGCGGTTGGTGTAGGTGAACTGGCTCGGGTTGCGCGCCCGGCGCCATTCTTCCGCGAGGCCGTCGAGCATCGCGTGCAGGCTCACCTCGATGGGCGCTTCGGCGCGCGGTCCGCCCGCGGCGAGCAGGATGTTGGTGACGATCGATTTGCATCGCGCCACCTGCTGCTGCATCTCGACGACATCGCGGTGCAGCTCGCCTTCGGAGGCGATGGTCGGCAGGTGCTGCCAGTCGCCGAGGATCACCGAGAGCGTCGACAGCGGCGTGCCCAGTTCGTGCGCCGCGCCCGAGGCCAGCAACCCCATTCGCACGATGTGTTCTTCTTCCGCGGCGCGCTGGCGCAGTTCTGCCAGGCGTGCATCGCGCTCGCGCAGGATGCGGCCGATGCGGGTGAGGAAGACCACCAGCAGCGCGGCGATGAGCAGGAAGCAGATCAACAGGCCCTGCACGTAATGGTCGCCCAGCCCGCGCGCGGGCTCGACGGCGAGCACGATCGGCGTCCGCACCAGCGTAAGGCCGGTGACGCAGAGCGCCGCCGCCGCCGCGATGACCCAGCTCCACGGCGATCGCAGCACGACGGTGCCGAGCACGACCTGCAACAGGTACAGGAACACGAACGGATTGGTGATGCCGCCCGAAAGATAGAGCTGGATCGTCAGCGAGGCGACGTCCACCAGCAGCGAAACCATCAAGGCGTTGCTCGACGCATGCTCGCGCCGACGCCACCACAGCTGGCTGACGACATTGAACAGAGCGAGCGCCGCGAGGACCGTGAACATCGGCCTCAGCGGCAGGCCGATTCCCAGGCCGTAATGCACGACGATGATCGTCGCGACCTGCCCGATCACCGCGATCCAGCGCAGCTCGATCAGCTGCTGCATGTTGCGCAGCCCCGCGCTTCCGCGCCAGCGCGTGAGTGCGGGCAACCTGCTTTCGGCGTCGGCGGCTACCGCGTCCTGGATCGTTCGTGAGGCCATGGTCGATTCGAGGGAAACGCGCGGCGCGCTTCAACGGCGCCGATCATGGCGCAAACGCCGCTCCGAGGCGAACAGGAAGCCGCCCGCGACGAGCGTGAGCAGCGCCATTCCGAACCAGGTCAGTGCGTACGAGAGATGGGAATCGCGGAACTTCACGACCGTGAGCCCACCGCGCGGCCACACGGTCGATGCGGCCTCGCGATCGGCATCGATGAAGAACGGCGCCACGCGATCTGCGGGAAGCCCGTGCGACTGCGCGATGGCCGCCACGTCGCGCGAGTACCAGCGCTGCTGCGCCGGATCGTTCTGTCGAAGGAAACCGCCTCCGGGCTCGCTCATGCGCAGCAGGCCGTTCACGACCACCCTGCCCTGCGGCGGCGGCGCGACGCTCGCCTCGATGTTCCGTTCGGCGGACGGCACGAAACCGCGATTGACCAGCACGTAGTCGCCCGAATCGGTGCGCAGCGGCACCAGCGACCAGTAGCCGCCACCCAGCTCGGTCACCGCCTGCGTCCGGCTTTCCAAGTCGGGCACGAAGCGCCCGGCGACGGAGACGTGCCGGTAACCGTCGGATTCGTCGGTAATGCGCGGCCATTGCGCACGCGTTGGCGCGGGAGCCGGCGCGGCGTGCACCCGCGCATCGACACGGGCGATGAGGTCATGCTTCCACGCCATCCGCTGGACCTGCCAGATGCCCAGCGCGACGAATCCGACGAACGCGACCGCGAGCAGCCCTGCGAACATCGCCAGCACCCAGGGGCGTCGCCCCCGGGGCATCGGCTGCGCGTCGACGTTCTCCGTCATGGCACGGCTCGCAGCGGAACGTTACGGCGTGTTCCGGATCATCTCCTGCATCTCGTGCGCGCCCGGCATCATGTTCGTGTTGAGATGATGCATGACCCACAACGAGCCGCTGAGCACGATCACCACCAGCACGACGGTGAAGATGAGCGCGAGGGCGTTCCAGCCGCCTTCGGACTTCGCGTTCATGTGCAGGAAGTAGACCATGTGCACCACCACCTGCACGGCGGCGAACGCCAGCAGGATCAGCACCAGCAACGGCGTGCTGATGGCCGAGCCGCCCATCACCAGCGCGAACGGGATGGCGGTGAGGATGACCGACAGCACGAAGCCGGTCAGGTACTCCTTCTTCGAGACGTGCGGGATGCCGGTCTCGAGGAAGTCGTCGTCGTGGTCGTGGTGTGCGTGGTCACTCATCGCAGCGAGCCCATCAGGTAGACGAAGGTGAAGACGCCGATCCAGACGACGTCGAGGAAGTGCCAGAACATCGACAGGCAGGCCACGCGGCGCGTGTTGGCGCGCGTGAGGCCGTGCTTTCGCACCTGCAGGCACAGCACGATCAGCCAGATCACGCCGAAGAACACGTGCAGGCCGTGCGTGCCCACCAGCGCGAAGAAGGAGGACAGGAACGCGCTGCGCTGCGGACCGGCGCCGATGTGGATGAAGTGGTGGAACTCGTACAGCTCGATCGCCAGGAACGTCGCGCCCAACAGGCCCGTCACGATGAGCCATGCGATCAGACCGCGCTTGTTGCGCGCCTGCATCGCGATCATCGCGAAGCCGTAGGTGATCGACGACACCAGCAGCACCGCGGTGTTCACCGCCACCAGCTTCAGGTCGAACAGGTCGGCGCCGGACGGGCCGGCGGCGAAACTGCGGCCCAGCACGCCGAAGGTGGCGAACAGGCACCCGAAGATCATCAGGTCGCTGAGCAGGTAGATCCAGAAGCCCAGCAGCGTGCCGTTTTCCGGATGGTGGTGGCCTTGCGTGTCGAGGAAGACCGGCGCGCCGTCTTCACGGGTCAATGCGATGGGCTCAGACACGGAAGGTCTCCAGCTGCTGGGTACGCGCGTGCTCGGTGGCAGCCACCTCGTCGGCGGGGATGTGGTAATCGCGGTCGTAGTTGAACGTGTGCCAGATCGCGTAGGCCACCACGGCGACCAGCGACAGCACCGCCAGCCACCACAGGTGCCAGATCATCGCGAACCCGCCCGCCGTGCTCAGCAGCGCCAGCACCAGGCCGGCCGGCGTGTTCTTCGGCATGTGCACGGCCAGGAAGCCCGAACGCATGCGCGTGAAGCCGCGCTGTTTCATGTCCCACCAGGCGTCGGTGTCGTGGACGACCGGCGTGAAGGCGAAGTTGTAGGCCGGCGGCGGCGAGGACGTCGACCACTCCAGCGTGCGGCCGTCCCACGGATCGCCGGTGACGTCGCGCAGCTGCTCGCGCTTGCGGAAGCTCACGAAGATGCAGATCAGGAACGCGGCGATGCCGATCGCGATCAGGACCGCACCGAAGGCGGCGATCAGGAACCAGATCTGCAGCGACGGATCGTCGAAATGGCTCATGCGACGCGTCACGCCCATCAGGCCCAGCACGTACAGCGGCGTGAAGGCGAACCAGTAGCCGGCCAGCCAGAACCAGAACGAGACCTTGCCCCAGAAGTCGTCGAGCTTGAAGCCGAAGGCCTTCGGGAACCAGTGCGTCATCGCCGCGAACAGGCCGAACACCACGCCGCCGATGATCACGTTATGGAAGTGCGCGATCAGGAACAGGCTGTTGTGCAGCACGAAGTCCGCCGGCGGGACGGCCAGCAGCACGCCGGTCATGCCGCCCACCACGAAGGTGATCATGAAGCCGATCGTCCACAGCATCGGCACTTCGAAGCGGATGCGGCCGCGGTACATGGTGAACAGCCAGTTGAAGATCTTCGCGCCCGTGGGGATCGAGATGATCATCGTGGTGATGCCGAAGAACGAGTTGACGCTCGCGCCCGACCCCATCGTGAAGAAGTGGTGCAGCCACACCAGGTACGACAGCACCGTGATGCACACCGTGGCGTAGACCATCGACGAGTAGCCGAACAGGCGCTTGCCCGAATACGTGGCCACGATTTCCGAGTACGCGCCGAACAGCGGCAGGATCAGGATGTAGACCTCCGGGTGGCCCCAGATCCAGATCAGGTTCACGTACATCATGGCGTTGCCGCCAAGGTCGCTGGTGAAGAAGTTCGTGCCGACGTAGCGGTCGAGCGCCAGCAGCGCGAGCACGGCGGTCAGCACCGGGAACGACACCACGATCAGCACGTTGGTGCACAGCGAGGTCCACGTGAAGACGGGCATCTTCATCATGGTCATGCCCGGCGCGCGCATCTTGATGATGGTCACCAGCAGGTTCACGCCCGATAGCAATGTGCCGACGCCTGCTATCTGCAGTGCCCATATGTAGTAGTCGACACCGACACCCGGACTGAAGGCGATGCCCGACAGCGGCGGATACGCGAGCCAGCCGGTCGCGGCGAACTCGCCGAAGAACAGCGACATCATCACCAGCACGGCGCCGGAGACGGTCATCCAGAAGCTGAAGTTGTTGAGGAACGGGAATGCGACGTCGCGCGCGCCGATCTGCAACGGCACCAGGTAGTTCATCAGGCCCGTGACCAGCGGCATGGCCACGAAGAAGATCATGATCACGCCGTGCGCGGTGAAGATCTGGTCGTAGTGCGCGGGCGGCAGGTAACCGGTGCTGTCGCCGAAGGCGATGGCCTGCTGCAGGCGCATCATCAGCGCGTCGGCGAAGCCGCGCAGCAGCATCACCAGGCCCAGCACGATGTACATGATGCCGATCTTCTTGTGATCGATGCTGGTGAACCACTCGTTCCAGAGGTAGCCCCACAGCTTGTGCTTCGTGATCACGGCCAGCAGTGCGAGGCCGCCGAGCACGGTGCCGATGAAGGTCACCATCAGGATCGGCTCATGGAACATGGGAATGGATTCCCATGACATGCGTCCGAAGATCGGTGAGGACGGGAGGGTGCTGCTTTCAGGGGACATCGCGGGATTCCGGGGCTTTCAGGCCAAGAAACAGGTCGGCATCAGGAGTCGCTCAGGGCGACTTCATGCCGACGATCGAGCCAGACAGGGACTGGGGCACGGCATCGTTGACGGAGCACACTTCCGACGACACGTACGCGCCCAGGCGCGGGTCGCCGCGGCGCGGCGTGGCCAGCGGCTTCAGGCCGTCCAGGCCAAGGCCGCCGGTGGCGTCGATCGCCATCATCTGGTTCATGCACAACCGGTCGGTGTCGACGCAGCGGTTGAGCACGGCATCGAACAGGCCGTTGTCGACGCGGGCGAAGTGACGCACCGGCTCGCGTTCGGAGGGTTTTTCGAGTTCGAGGTACGTCGCGCGGGTCAGCGCGTCGCTGCTGCCGCGCACGTCGTTGACCCAGCGCTGGTACTCGGCGTCGGACCGGCCGTGGAACTTGAAACGCATGTGCGAGAAGCCGGCGCCGCTGTAGTTCGCCGAGAAGCCGTCGTACACGCCGGCCTCGTTGATCACCGCGTTGAGCTCGCTTTCCATGCCCGGCATGCCGTAGATCATGCCGGCCAGAGCGGGAACGTAGAACGTGTTCATCACCGACGAGGCCGTGATGCGGAAATGCACCGGGCGATCGACCGGCACGACGACCTCGTTCACCGTCGCGATGTTCTCTTCCGGATAGACGAACAGCCACTTCCAGTCGAGCGCGACGACCTGGATTTCCAGCGGCTTCACGTCGGCCGGCACGGGACGGCCCGCGGAAAGCTGGTCGAGCGGACGGAACGGATCGAGCAGGTGCGTGCTGATCCACGTGATCGCGCCCAGCGCGATGATGATCAGCAGCGGGATGCCCCAGATGACCAGCTCGAGCTGGGTCGAATGATCCCAGTCGGGCTTGTAGGTCGCGTTGTTCGACGCGCGGTAGCGCCAGGCGAACAGGAGCGTGAGCGCGATCACCGGAACGATCACGATCAGCATCAGGACCGTCGCGACGACGATCAGCTGGCCCTGGCGGGCCGCGATGTCGCCGGCGGGATTGAGAACCAACAGGTTGCATCCTGACAGGGCGACCGTGGCGAGGAGCAGCACGGCGGCCTGCAGGAATCTGCGCGCGATGGACATGTGTGTGGGGGCTTACGGATTGAGCATGGTCAATGTATTCCCGGCCGTGTGACGGGAGAATTGGACGTTTTGTCCTATCGAACAAGCTGGTTGCCTCTGTCAGCCTATCGTCGCATCCTCTCAAGTCCAACCGGCCCTCCTTCCATCGGCCGGATCATCGAGTGTCCAACGCGATGTCAACCCTCACCCCCACCGCTTCCACGCACGATCACGGCACCAAGGCCGACACCGATGTCGCGCCTGGTGAAATCGCCGTAGGCGTCGTCATCGGCCGTGCGTCGGAATACTTCGACTTCTTTGTTTTCGGCATCGCCTCGGCGCTGATCTTCCCCGCCGTCTTCTTTCCGTTCCTGGACCGGCTCAACGGCGCATTGGCGGCATTTGCGCTGTTTTCGCTGGCGTTCATTACACGGCCGCTCGGCACGATCCTGTTCATGTCGATCCAGGAGCGCTGGGGCCGCGGCATCAAGCTCACGATTTCCCTGTTCATGTTGGGCAGCGCTACCGCCGGCATCGCGTTTTTGCCGGGCTACGCCACGCTGGGCGTCGCATCGATCGTGATGCTGGCGCTGCTGCGCATGCTGCAGGGCGTCGCGCTCGGCGGCTCGTGGGACGGCCTGCCCTCGCTGCTGGCGATCAATGCCCCGAAGGGCCGCCGCGGCTGGTATTCGATGCTCGGCCAGCTGGCCGCGCCGATGGGCTTCATTGTCGCCGCCAGCGTCTTCGCATTCCTGTATGCGAGCCTGAGCGAGGCCGACCTGCTCTCGTGGGGCTGGCGCTATCCCTTCTTCGTCGCCTTCGCGATCAACGTGGTGGCGCTGTTCGCCCGCCTGCGCATCGTGGTGGCCGACGAATACCAGAAGAAGATGAGCGAGCTGGAGCTGGAGCCGACGCCGATCCGCGAGCTGTTCCGCGCCAAGGGTCGCCACGTGGTGATCGGCGCCTTCGCCGCGCTGGCCAGCTACGCGCTGTTCCACATCGTCACGATCTTCCCGCTGTCGTGGATCCTGCTGTATTCGGACAAGTCGATCGTCACGTTCCTCATCGTCCAGATCATCGGTGCGTTCATCGCCTGCGGCGGCGTCGTGGCCTCGGGCCTGATCGCCGACCGCGTGGGCCGCGCGCGCACGCTGGGCGGCCTGGCGCTGCTGATCGCGATGTTCAGCGGCTTCGCGCCTACGCTGATGGGCAGCGGCAACGTCGGCCAGGGCGCGTTCGTGCTCATCGGCTTCGCCCTGCTCGGCCTGTCGTATGGCCAGGCCGCGGGCGCGGTGACGGCCAACTTCGGCCGCCGCTACCGCTACACCGGCGCGGCGCTCACCTCCGACCTCGCCTGGCTCATCGGCGCGGCCTTCGCCCCGCTCGTCGCCTTGAGCCTGTGCTCGCAATTCGGTCTGGCCTGGCTGGGCGCGTACCTGCTCTCCGGCGCCATCGGCACGCTGGTCGCGCTGGGCATCAACCGCGCGATGAACTACAAGAGCTGACGCTCCGGTTCGTCCATTGCGATACGACGAGACGCCCGCCTACGCGGGCGTTTTGTTTTCACGACCGACACGGCGCCGCTTCGGCGCCACTCAGCCGCGCGTGAGCTCGATGTGCGTCAGGTACAGGCGCAGGTCGAACTCCAGCTGGTGGTAGTCCGGCTCCATGTGCGTGCACAGCTGGTAGAAGGCCTTGTTGTGGTCGGCCTCCCTCATGTGCGCGAGCTCGTGCACGACGATCATCCGCAGGAAATCGGCCGGCGCATCGCGGAAGACCGTGGCGATGCGGATCTCGCGACTGGCCTTCAGCCGCCCGCCGTGCACGCGCGAGATGGCGGTGTGCGTGCCGAGCGCGTGCTTCATCACCTGAAGCTTGCTGTCGTAGAGCACCTTGCCCAGCGGCACGGCCTTGCGCAGATGGCGGTCCTTCAGCGCCTGCACGTAGTCGTACAGCTGCGCGTCGTTGCGCACCGTGTTGGGCTCGCCGTACCGGTCGGCCAGCATCGTGCCGAGCCGGTCCTGTTCGATCAGCTGCCGCACCTTCGCGAGCAGGTGCTCGGGGTAGCCGATGAGGTATTTGAAGGGTTCCATGGCGGTATCATGGGCCCGAAATCACCACCAGAACACCGCGACATGGCGAAGGCGAATCCGCTCCAGGAACAACTGCTCAAGGCGGGCCTGGTCAAGAAATCCAAGGTGGCCGAAGTCGCGCGCGAGCAGAACAAGGCCCGCCATGCCAAGGCGCCGGCCGAACGCAGCGAGATCCAGGTGGAAGCCGAACGCGCGCGCGCCGAGAAGGCCGAGCGCGACCGCGCGATCGAAGCCGAACGCAAGGCGCAGGCCCGCGCCGCGGAACTGCGAGCGCAGGCACGGCAGATCATCGAGGACCGCAAGGTCCCGCGTTCGGGCGAAAGCGAATACCGATTCACCGAGGGCAACGCGATCCGCACGTTGCTGCTCAACGACGACCTCCGGAAGAAGCTGTCGTCCGGCGTGCTGGTGATCGCCCGCATCGACGAGCGTTACGAACTGCTTCCGCGCGCCGCCGCCGACAAGGTGCGCGAACGCGACGCGACGATGATCGTGCTCGATCACGGCCTGCAGGCCGATGCCGAACCCGCGGCCGGTTCGTCCGATGACGACGCGTACTACGCGCAGTTCAAGGTGCCGGACGACCTGATCTGGTGATCGCACGCGGCGACCGACGGTCGCGCGTTTTCACTGCTGGATAACGGCGGCAGGCGTGTATTGGCGGCACTTCGACCGGGGTGATCCGCCATGGAGATGGGCCTGCAGGACCACGTCGCGCAGCGGTCGTTCCGCATCGCATCGTGCCTCGGTTTGCTGCTTCTCGCCGCATGCGCGACGACACCCTCGCCCCGGTTCGAGCGTTCCGATACGGCGCACGCCATCGAGCGACCCGGGCGCATCCTGGTGTACGACTTCGCCGGCACGCGCGGGGACCTTCCTCCCGATTCGCCGATCACCGGCTACTTCGAACAGAACGAAGCACCGCAGACGGCCGACGAGGTCGAAACCGGCAGGCAGCTGGGTCGCCAGGTCGCGCAGCAGGTCGTGGCGCGACTTCGCGCAGCAGGCATCGACGCGTATCCGGTCGGCGCCGGACCGGTGCCGAAACTGGGCGACGTCGTGCTGCGCGGCGAATTCGTGTCCGTGCGTCCCGGCAGCCGCACGACACGCGTGCTGATCGGTTTCGGCGCGGGCCGCGCCGAACTCAGCACGCTGATGGAAGCGTTCCAGATCACCGCGACCGGACCGCGTTCGCTCGCGACCGCCGAGGCGAGTACACAAGGTGGCCGCCTGCCCGGCGTGCTGGTGCCACTGGGCGCGGCAGCTGCGGCGGGCACGGTCGCGACGAGTGCCGCGGTGTCGGGCGGATCGAACGTCATGCAGGAACGCGGTCCCGAGTCGATCCGCGCGGCTGCACAGCGCACCGCCAGCGGCATCGCCGATTCGGTCATCGCCATCTATCGGCGGAATGGATGGCTGGCGCAGCCGGCTGCGGGCGGGGCGAGCTAGCGGCGCGCGCGCAGCTGCTGTCCCGCAAGAACGGGAATCGGTGCGCTGGAGACATGCCGGTTTTCGTCGGAAGTGGCGCACTCATGGATGGATCCCGCCTTCGCGGCGATGACGGCTTGGACCGCACTGTAAAGTGCCAGGAACAACGCACCATCACTTGATCGTGTTCTTGTAGATCCGCCCGTTCTTGACGATCACCCGGAAGTTCTCCTGCGGGCGCGTGATGATCCGGATGTCCGACAGCGGATCGCCTTCCACCAGCAGCAGGTCGGCGAAGGCGCCCGCCTCGACGACGCCCAGCCGCCCCGGATACGGATTGCGCTTGCCCGACAGCCCGAGCAGCTGCGCGTTCGTGCTGGTCGCCATGATCAGCGCCTCGGCCGGCGTGTACCACTTCGTCAGGCTGGCGAGCAGTTCGCCCTGGCGGCGTGCGAGCGCGGCGGAGAACAGCACGTCGGTGCCGAACGCCGTCTTCAGGTGGTACTTCTTCGCGAGTTGATACGCGCGGTCGGTGCCGGTCAGCACCTCGCGGCCCTTTGCGTATTCCTCGGAATCGGGCGGGAACGCGCGCAGCAGTTCTTCCGGCAGCGGCTGGATGCTGAGCCACACGCCACGATTGGCGAGCAGCTGCGCGGTTTCCTCGTCCATCAGGTTGCCGTGCTCGATGCACTGCACGCCCGCCTCGACCGCCTGCTTGATCGCCGCCGGCGTGTACGCATGCGCGGTGACGTAGGTGCCCCAGTTGTTCGCGCCCTGCACCGCCGCCCGCACTTCTTCCGGCGTGAAGGTGACCACGTCCAGCGGGCTGTGCGGCGAAGACACGCCGCCGCCGGCGGTGAGCTTGATCTGCGACGCGCCGCGCATCAGCTGTTCGCGCACGCGCGTGCGGACTTCATCCGGCGTGTCGGCGATGGCGGTGTCGCCCATGGTTTCCATGCGCGAATCGGCGGAGCCGATCGTGCGCGGCAGTTCTTCCGGGCTGCGGAAATCGCCATGGCCACCAGTCACGCTGATGATGGCGCCGGACGGATAGATGCGCGGGCCGGCCTGCCAGCCTTCGTCGATGGCGCGCTTGAGCCCGAACGATGCGCCGCCCACGTCGCGCACCGTGGTGAAGCCGCGCTGCAGCGTGTCCGATGCCTCGGCGCCCGCCATCAGGTTCAGATAGCCCGTGCTGGCCTGCAGCGCGACGGCGATGCTCGGTCGCACCGCCAGCGTGTGCCAGTGCATGTCGATCAGGCCGGGCATCAACGTGCGGCCGCCGCCGTCGATGATCGTCATCCCGGGCTCGGCGAAGTTCACGTCGGACTTGCCGATGGATGCGATGCGATTGCCGCGCACCAGTACGTCGGTGGCCGCCTGCAGGGTCGGATCCACGCCGTTGAAGATGCGCACGTTGCGGAACAGCACGCTGGTCTGTGCGGGCGGCGCGCTTGCGCCGGCGTCGGCGGGCGCAGGGGGCGCGGCGTCCTTCGCGGTGAGCTGCGGCGTCTTGTCGCCGCTGCACGCCGCCACGCAGAACACGGCGGCCACTACGATCGTCCTGAGCGGGGCCATGCGCGCGATCCCGACGTTGAATTGTTGCGCCTGCTGTACTGGGGCGGGGGTGAACGAGGTGTGACGGCAGTGTTTCCGCGTGCAGCTGCTCGAAGCATGCGAGTGCGGGCGCAATCGCACGCCCCGCCCCTCACCCCAACCCCTCTCCCGCTGGGAGAGGGGCCAAGAGCGTTCACGCACCAACCGCGCAGCGGGCGATAGCGTGCCCGCCGATGCGAACATCCCCCGACGCACAAGCTCCGCTCGCACCACGCGTCCGTCCGCGAACCTCCTGGCGTTTGATCGCCACCCTCGCCCTGCTCGTCGGCACGCGCGCCGTCGCCGCGGACGCACCCGACTGCAAGACGCGCCTGCTCGAATCCCTCGGCTGGCGCTTCATCCCCTCGGCCACGCAGCAGGTGTCCATCGAAGCCGGAACGCCGTGCGATCGCGCCGATCTGGTTCAAGCGCAGGCCGCGGGCGATCTCGTCGTGCGCTTGCCTCGCGACCTCGACCGCGACGCTCGTTCGCGCCTCGTCGACGAACTGCTCCACCACCCCGCCACGCACTGCGCGTACGGATTCAAGCTCGGCGATGCGACGCGGCGCGCCGTCGACAAGCTCGCGGGCAATCCCGGTTACAAGTTCTCCGGCCTGCAGATGGGATGGATCGGGTTCGGCCCCACCGGCTCACGGCGCGACGGCTGGGAACCCGTCGCCTCGTTCGGCCGCGGCTACCGTCCACTGGCGTCGAACTCGCGCGCGATCGACGCCTTCTACCAGGGCCACGTGCGCGCCGAATGCGGCGTCGGGCGGCAGGTCGCGCAGTACGCGACGCAGGCCGAACTCTACGGTCGCGACGGCTTCGACGCCGAATTCGACGCCGACGAGATCGTGATCGGAACCTTCAACCGCCTGCACGACACGCGCAGCATCCTGCTGGGCTCCTCCGCGGGCGAGTTCACGCGAGATGGGCTCGCTGTCGAGGCCTCCCGCGCGGGACGACAGGCCTTCATGGGCCTGCCCGGCTTCATCTTCCATGTGTTCGACCGCAGCAAGCTCGACGACCTGAACAACCAGGCCGAGAACTTCGTCGTCTACGACGTGGACGCCGATGCCGCCGCGGCCTTGCGCGAACACGGCGGCTTCGAGCACTACAACGAGCGCAACCAGGCCATCTGGGCGCTGGCGAAATCCATGCCCGTGTACCGGCCGAAGCGGTACTTCGAGCGGCTCCTGTTCGAACGCGACGCCGAACTTCGCGCCAGCCTGCCACCTGCCGCGCAGACGACGCTCGCGCAGCTGGATGCGGAACTGGCCGATCCGTTCTATCGGGGCTTCCGTGTCTATGTGCACCGCCAGGGCGTGAAGCCCGTCGGCTTCCACATCGCCCGCCTGCTCGACCGCAATCCGCGCACGCCATTCCGCATCGAGCTGGCGCTGCACAACCTGCATACCACCCTGTTCGACCGGTACATGGCGCACGCGCTGCGCGGGTGCGCGGCCGCCGCTCCCTGACCTGCACGATCCCGCCATCGCGTTTATGCTCTGGACATACCCGGGGAGGAGGGTGGGCCCGCATGACGTGGGTGCAGATCGCATGGCCGATGCTCGCTGCCGCCAGCCTGACGCTGGGGCTGATCCACGTGTTGATCTGGATCCGGCAGCGTTCGATGCCGCAGCACCTGGCATTCGCGGTCGCCGCGGCATCGCTGTCGGTGCTGGCGGTGCTGGAGATGGTCGCGCTGCACGCGCGTACCCCGGCGGAACTGGGCACGCTGATCCGCTGGATGCACGTTCCCGTCGCGCTGCTGGTCGCCTCGCTGGTCGCCTTCGCCCGCCTCTCCTTCGGCCCGAAGTACTTCGCGCTCGGCGCGGTCGCGCTGGCGCTGCGGCTGGTCGCGCTGGTGGCGAACTTCACCAGCGGCGCGAACCTGAATTTCGCGGCGATCCACGAAGTCGGCCGCGTGCGCTGGCCGGGCGACGTCTGGGTCGCGTACCCGATCGGCGCGCCGAACCCGTGGGTGATCGTGGCGCAGCTGAGCAACCTGCTGCTCGCCGCGTACATGGTGGTGCTGCTGTTCTCGACCGCGCGCGCGGCCGACCCGCAGGTGCGCCGGCACGCCGCGATCATCTGCGGCGGCTGGTTGCTGTTCATCGGGCTGATGGTGGTCTCGGCACTGGTGATGACGCTCAACATCGGCAAGGCGCCCTTCATCGGCACCCCGAGTTTCGTCTTCGTCATCGCGGCGATGAGCTACCAGCTCGGCTCGAATTTGATCGAATCCAACCGCCTGGCCGCGAAACTGCGCGAAAGCGAACTCGCGCGCCTGCAGGGCGAACGCGACCTGCAGCATGCGGCCGAAGGCGCGCGCGTCGGCCTGTGGTCGTGGAGCATTCCGGACGATCGCGTCGTCGGCTCATCCAAGTCGCGCGAGTGGTTCGGCGGGCACGAAGGCGATTGCGACCTCGCGTCGGTGATGCGCCGCATCCATCCGAACGATCGCCCGCAACTGCGCAGCGCGATCGAGGACGCCTGGGAATCGGGAACCTTCACCACGACCTTCCGCCTGGCGCACGCGGAGCCGGAGCGCTGGCTGACGGTGAGCGGCGAGATGGAGTTCGACCAGGAAGGCCGCGCGCTCGCGATGCGCGGCGTCGCGCGCGACGATACCGACAGCCGCCTGTCCGGCGAACGTTTCCGCGCCCTGCTCGAAGCCGCGCCAAGCGCGCTGCTGCTGGTCGACGAGGCCGGCCGCATCTGCCTGCTCAACGCCGAGACCGAACGCATGTTCGGCTATGCGCGCGAAGAACTGCTGGGCCGCGACCTCGAACGCCTGCTGCCCGAATCGATGCGCGCCACGCACGTGCGCCATCGGCAGATGTACAGCCTCGGCCCGACCAAGCGCGTGATGGGCAACGGCCACGAACTGCACGGCCTGCGCCAGGACGGCACGGAATTCCCGATCGAGGTCGGGCTCAACCCCGTGCGGTTCGGCGACCAGACGCTGACGCTTGCGGCGGTGAGCGACATTTCCGAACGCCGCCGCAAGGACGCCGAACTCTCGCTGCGTCGCGACGAAGTGGCGCACCTGTCGCGCGTGACGATGCTGGGCGAGCTTTCCGGTTCGCTCGCGCATGAACTCAACCAGCCGCTGGCGGCGATCCTCAGCAACGCGCAGGCCGCGCAGCGCATGCTGGTGCGCAATCCGGAGGATTTGTCGGAAATCGGCGAGATCCTGTCGGACATCGTCGAGAACGATCGCCGCGCCGGCGATGTCATCCGTCGCCTGCGCACCCTGCTGCGCAAAGGGTCGCAGGACCTCGCGCGGATCGACCTCAACGACACCGTGCGCGAATGCCTGCGCCTGCTGCGCAGCGACCTGCGCAACCGGGACGTCGTGGTCGTGACGGACCTCGCGCCCGGCCTGCCGCCGATCGAAGGCGACCCCGTGCAGCTCCAGCAGGTGCTGGTGAACCTGATCTTCAATGCGTGCGACGCGATGCGCGAGCAGGACGGCCGTCACCTGACATTGCGTTCGGTCGGGCGTCGCGACCACGTGCACCTGACCGTCGCCGACGACGGACCGGGCATCGATACGGGCATGCACGAGCGCATCTTCGAGCCGTTCCAGACCAGCAAGCCCAACGGCCTGGGCCTCGGTCTGGCGATCTGCCGCACGATCGTGGAATCGCACCGCGGCCGGCTGTGGGCCGAGAACGCAAGTGGCGGCGGCGCGCAGCTGCACATCGAGCTGCCGGTGGCGCGGGTGGAATGAAGTCGGGTGCGATCGAGTTTCGCGCCATGGCATTGCCGTCGCCGTCTGCGCCGTCACCGTCATTCGGGCGAAGGCCGGGACCCAGGCTGATGGCGGTCGGACGCTCTACACAGTGCCCCCCCGTCATCCCGGCGAAAGCCGGGATCCAGGCTGATCACGATGGGGTACGCCCTCAACGGCGAACCAACTCACCGTCATTCCAGCGAAAGCTGGAATCGATTTGCTCTGCTGCCGAGTCATGGCGAAGGGCATCGCAAGTGCCAACGTGATCGCACGCCCCGCCCCTCACCCCAACCCCTCTCCCGGAGGGAGAGGGGCTCAACGGCGAAGGCTGATCAGCGCACCGCTCCGACTATCACCCTAGCCCCTCTCCTTGGGAGAGTGGCTCAACAGCGGAAGCAGATCAGCGCGCCACCGCGCGGCTCGCCCTCACCCCAACCCCTCTCCCGCAAGCGGGAGAGGGGCTAGAACGCACGCACCGTCACTCCTTGAGAGTGGAATCCGTGCTGTTGCTGTTGCTGTTGCGGTTCCGGTTGCGGTTGCGGTTGCCGTTGCTGCTGCTGTCGAATAGCCGATCAGTTCACTAGCCCCGTAGGGCGCCGCACAGGATGTGCGGCGGTGAGCGCTGAGCCATGGAGTGAGGGCGATGCGTGCTTGCGAGCCACTGGCTCGCGCATCGCCCGAACGCCCGCGCCGCAAGCGCGGGCCAAACGAATCGCGAACGCGCCCTTGTGCTGTCCGGTCGTCGGATTGATTTGTCGGGGAGCTGCCCTTTCTTTTGGTTACTTTTCTTTGGGCAAGCAAAGAAAAGTGACCCGAGCGCCGCAGGCGATCGGAAGCCTGGCTAGTGATTCTTCTTTGCTCTTAAGCGTTGAAGGGAAGGCGTGGAGTCCAAGGATTCACGCCTTCGCGGGAATGACGAGCAAGAGCAACAGCGACAGCGACAGCTACATCAAGATGGATTCCAGCTTCCGCCGGAATGACGGTGAGGTGGATCGCCGCGACGAGAGTGCCCACACGCTACGGGCCTGGGTCCCGGCCTTCGCCGAGTGACGGTTCAGTACACATGACGCCACCTGCGACGACAGGATCGGAAAGCCTCACGCCACGTGCGCCCGCTCCGCCAGCCGCACCAGCTCCGCCACCGATCGCACGCCGAGCTTGTGCATCACGTGCGAGCGATGGACCTTGATGGTCTTCTCGACGATGCCGAGGTCCGCCGCGATCTGCTTGTTGAGTCGTCCTGCGAGCACGTGCACCAGCACCTCGCGCTCGCGTGGCGTGAGCACCGCGAATCGCATCTCGACGCGGCATTGTTCCTCCGCCTGCGCGCGTGCCCGACGGTCGTGTTCCAGTCCGCGCGACACCGCGTCGATCAGTGCGTCGGCCTCCACCGGCTTGGTGAGGAAATCGATCGCGCCGCCCTTCATGGCGCACACGGAACTGTGCACGTCGCCGCAACCGGTCAGGAAGATGATCGGGCATGCGATGCCGCGGCTTTCCAGCAGCGCCTGCGTCTGCAGGCCGTCCATCTCGGGCATCGACAGGTCCAGCACGATGCAGCCAGGGACGTCCGGATCGAAACGGTCGAGGAATTCGCGCGTGGAGCGGCTCGCGGCGACTTCGAAGCCTTCGCTGCGAAGGATGCGTCCGAGTGCGACAAGCACGTCGGAGTCATCGTCGACGGTGTGAACGACTGCGGACATCGGACCACTCCCTGTGGGCTACTCGATGCAGACGCCGTGCGGCCGATTATTCGGACATCGAAGCGGCCTCGTCCAGTGCCGCGCATGACCGCTGATCGCCAGCCATGCCGCTTCGCAAGAAGCATGCCGCCGCGCGAACGCCTGCCCGACTAGGGCCAAGGGCCAATTGAACGCTTTTACGACGTGCCCTCTAGTGGCCCCATGCCCCGGCGCCCCCTCACGATTGCCGTCGTGGACGATGAAGAAGACGTCCGCCACGCGCTGCATCGCCTGCTTCGGTCCGCGGGGTTCGAGGTGCTCGTCTACGCCACGGGCTCGGAATTCCTGCGCCACGCACGCGAAAGCGCGCCGCACTGCGTGGTGCTCGACCTCCACATGGCGGGGATGACCGGCTTCGATGTGCAGAGCCAGTTGCGCGAGTGGGCGCTGCCGTTGCCCGTGGTCGTGCTGACCGGCAACGACACGGCCGAGGGCCGCCGTCGCGCACTCGACGGCGGCGCGAAGGCGTTCCTGAGCAAGCCGGTGGACGACGAAACCCTGATCGGCGCGATCCTGGATGCGGTCGGGCCGCACGGGAACGCGGCATGAGCGCGAGGACCGAACGGCGGACGACCATGAGCACTTCCATCCCCCATTCCCGCGAAAGGCGCGCCCTCGCCCGCTTCGGCCTGGCGCTGGCCCTGCTGCAACCGTGCCTGGCGCACGCCTCGCTGCTGAGCGGCGACGCACTGGACACGATGGCCAACGTCGTGGCGTGGATCGCGCTGATCATCGTGCCGGTCGTGCTGATCGCCGTGTTCTGGATCGTGCACATCCTTCCCGAGCGCATCGCCGAGAAGCGCAGGCATCCGCAGCTGGATGCCATCAAGACGCTCTGCCTGCTATCGCTCGTCTTCGGCGGCCTGCTCTGGCCGCTGGCCTGGCTGTGGGCCTACACCAAGCCGGTGCTGCACAAGATGGCCTACGGCACCGACACCGCCGACCACCACGGCCATGCGGGCGACGCGCTCTCGCCGCTGCACGACGCGCGCGTCGCGCCGGAAGAGGAACCCGTCGTGGTGGCGGCCGCCGACACGCAGCCGCGCGCCGCGGAAACGCAGGCCGAGGTCGATGAACTGCGCCGCCGCATCCGTTCGCTGGAAATGGCGCTGGCGATGGGCGAACGCGGCGGCGCACGACCCGCACGCACGCCCGGCGGCGACGAGGAGTAAGCCATGGAAATCATCCTGCTGCTCATCTATTCCTTTTTCGTCTGGCTGATCTTCTTCAAGTTCAAATGGCTGCCGTGGAACTTCGTCAGCCAGATCATCGTCGTGTCGCTGCCGATCTTCGCGCTGACGGCGATGATCCTGGTGCTCAACGTCGTGGCGCCCTCTTCTTCCGACGTGCGCGTGATCAATTACGTCGTGCAGGTGGTGCCGCGCGTCAGCGGGCGCGTGATCGCCGTGCCGGTGGAACCGAACCGTCCCGTGCGCAAGGGCGACGTGCTGTTCCGCATCGATCCGGTGCCGTTCCAGCAGGAACTGCTCGCGCTGGAAGCCAAGCTGCCGGAGCTGTCGGCCAAGCTCGACAGCGCGCAGGCCTACCAGCGCGAACTCAACGAGGAGCTGCGATCGGCGCGCTCCACGCGCGATGCACTGAACTCGCGCCTCGACCTCGCGATCCGTCGCGAACGCCAGACCGCCGAACTCGCCGGCACGGGCGCCGGCTCGAAGTTCGACCATGAGCAGGCGCAGACGGAAGCGGCGAGCCTGCGGTCGGAACTGACGTCCACCTCGGCGCAGATGGCGCAGGTGCAGCAGAAGATGTCGGCCAAGACGCGCGACGGACAGCTGTCGGAAGTCGCGCAGGCCCATGCCGCGGTCGAGCAGCTCAAGGCGCAGATCATCCAGGCGCGCTGGCAGCTGGAGCAGACGACCGTTTACGCGCCCGCGGACGGCGTCGTGATCAACCTCCAGCTGCGCGAGGGCTCCTACGCGGCGTCGATCCCGCTGACGCCGGTGATGAGTTTCGTGGAGAAGGAACAGATCGTGCTGGCGATGTTCGCGCAGAACGAGCTGGCCAACGTCGCGCCGGGCAACGAAGCCGAAATCGCGCTGAAGACGCACCCGAACCGCATCATCAAGTGCGCGGTCGACTCGGTGGTCTGGGCTTCGTCGACCGGACAGCTGCCGATCAGCGGCATGGTGCCGACCAGCGGCACGACGCCGCTGCCGCTCGGTCGCATCGCCGTGCGCCTGCGTCCCGCCGGCCGCGACGTGGACACGTTCATCGCCATGGGCGCGCAGGGCCAGGGCGCCATCTACACCGAGCGCGGCAAGCTGCTGCACATCATCCGCAAGGTAATCCTGCGGGTGGGCACCAAGCTCGACTGGCTCGTGTTGAAACTGCACTGAGGCCACGATGCGTGACGTCGCCGCGAGCCGATCCGCGATGAAGGCGCTCACCGGCGCCTTCCTGCTCGTCCTCGCGACGGGCTGCGCCGTGCTGCCAGAGCCCACGGGCGATGAAGTGCGCGGCCAGGCGCTGGGCTACACGACCATCCCGCCCAACTGGTCCGCGCAGGCAAGCGCCGCGCAGGTCGACGAAGGATGGCTGGCGAGCTTCAACGATCCGGTGCTCACGCGCCTGGTGCACGAAGCGCTCGAACACAATCCCGACCTGCTGATGGCCGCCGCGCGTGTCGAGCAGGCCAATGCGCAGGTCGATCTGGCCGAGTCCAAGCTGAAGCCCGCGATCGGCCTGCTCGGGCGCGCCGGTTCCAAGCCGATCGCCGACCTCATCCCGTTGCTCAGCGGCGTGATGCTGCGGTTGAGCTGGGAAATCGACCTGTGGGGTCGCATGCGCTACGCGCGCAATGCCGCACGCGCGGCGCGCGATGCGTCCAGCGCCGAATACCGCTTCGCGCAGCAATCGCTTGCCGCCAGCGTCGCCCGCGCGTGGTTCGTCGCCAACGAGACGCGCCTGCAGATGGCGCTCGCGGCGCAGATGACCGATGCCGGCACGCGACTGGTCGACCTGTCCGGCGACCGCCTTCGCGTCGGCGCCGGCACGCAGACGGACGTGATGGTCGCGCAGGCGAACTTGGCGACGTACGCCGACGCGCAGCAGCAGATCGAACTCGCGCACCGGCAGGCGCTGCGTGCGCTGGAGCTGCTGCTGGGGCGCTATCCGGCCGCGACGCTCGACGTGGCCGGCGCGCTCACGCCCTTCCCCGCGCCGGTGCCGGCGGGCATTCCGATCGACGTGCTCAACCGGCGTCCCGACATGATCGCCGCCGAACGCCGCGTCGCCGCCGCGTTCGACCTGGTGGGCGAAGCGAAGGCCGCGATGCTGCCGACGCTGTCGATCTCCGGCGGCTACGCGCGCATCAGCAACGCCGCCGTCGAAACACGCGAGGACCTGGAGCAGACGACCAACACCATCAACGCCACGGCGGTGGTGCCGATCTACACCGGCGGCGCGCTCACCGGGCAGGTGCGCCTGCGCACGGCCGAGCAGAAGGAAGCCGTCGCCGATTACGCGCGCCGCGCGCTCAACGCGCTGGACGAAGTCGAGGACGCGCTCACCGCCGAGCACGTGCTCGCCGATCGCGAACGCATCCTGCGCGAAGCCGTGGACGCCAATCGCGACATCGTGCGCATGGAGGAATCGGCCTACCGCATCGGCCGCGCCGACCTGCGCACCGTAAGCCAGCGCCAGCTCGCCGCATGGGCGGCCGAAACCGCGCTGCTGAGCGTGCAGCGCGAACGCCTCAGCCGTCGCGTCGACCTCCACCTCGCCCTCGGCGGCAATTTCGGCACGCCGTCGGAGGTGGCGCCGGACGCCGGCGCCGCACCCGCGGCCCACTGAGGACGCCCCGATGCGATGGCTCCTCCTGCTCATGCCGCTGGCGATCGCACTGGAGCACTTCGCGCCGCAACGGGCGCTGCTGATCTTCATCGTCGCCGGGCTCGGCATCGTGCCGCTGGCCTCGCTCATGGCGCAGGCGACCGGCTCGCTGGCGGTGCGCCTGGGCCCCGGCGTCGGCGGCCTGCTCAACGCGACCTTCGGCAACGCCGCCGAACTCATCATCGCGCTGGCCGCGTTGCGCGAAGGCCTGCACGGCATGGTGAAGGCCTCCATCGCCGGCACGATCATCGGCAACATCCTGTTCGTGCTCGGCGTCGCCATGGTGCTGGGCGGCGTGCGGCACGGCGAACAGCGCTACGACGGCCGCGCCGCACGCGTGCAGGCGACGATGCTGACGCTGGCGGTGATCGCGCTGATCATGCCCGCCGCGTATGGGGCGATCGTGCCGGACGCGCAGCCGCAGCTGGATCCGATCAGCGCGTGGATCGCCGTCGCGCTGCTGCTGGTGTACGTGGCGAACGTCGCCTACACGCTGATGGCCAGCCGCGCGATCCGCGCGCGCAAGCCCGGGGTGACGGACGAAACCGCCGCCGACCTGCACCACGCGCACCAGGCACCGCAATGGAGCCCGCGCAAGGCCTTGATCGTGCTGGCCGCGGTGAGCCTGGGCATCATCTGGCTCAGTGAAATCCTCGTCGGCGCGGTGGAACCGGCGAGCGAGGAACTCGGCCTGTCGGACGCCTTCACCGGCGTGTTCGTGCTCGCGGTGATCGGTGGCGCGGCCGAACAGGCCACGGCGATAGTCGCTGCGCGCCAGAACCGCATGGACCTGGCGATGTCGATTGCCCTGGGCGCCAGCGTGCAGCTCGCGCTGCTCGTCGCGCCGCTGCTGGTGCTGCTCAGCTACGTCATCGGGCCGCATCCGATGGGGCTCGTCTTCGGGCCGGGGCTGGTGCTCACGATCCTGTTCTCGGTGCTGATCACCGGCCAGATCGCCAGCGACGGCCGCACCGACTGGCTGCGCGGCGTGCAGCTGCTCGCGGTGTACCTGATCCTGGCGGCGGTGTTCTTCTACGTGCCCGACGTATCGGGGGCGAAATGAACGCATCCGCTTCCCGCGCAGTGCACGATCCGCGCCGCTTCGTCGACCGGCACCGCTACGCGCTGCTGTTCTTCTCGCTGCTGCTCACCGTCGCCATCGGCCCGCTGCTGGAAACGATGCACTTCGGCCGCAACGCGATGGAAGCGTTCCTCGCGGTGAACCTCATCGCCGCGGTGTTCCCCATCGTGCTGAAGGCCGAACGCCGCACACTGTTCTCGCTGATCGGCCTCGCGCTGGTGCTGCGCTGGTTCGCTGCCCGTGGCCCGCAGGCGCCGGCGCTGTCGATCCTCGGCGCCGCGATCTGGGGCGTCATCGCGCTGGTTGCCGCGTACAACGCCGTGCGCTTCTCGCTGTCCAGCGTGCGCATCGACGCCGAGCGCGTGTACGCCGCGCTCAGCGCCTACCTGCTGATCGGCGTGTGCTGGGGCGTGGTGTACGCGGCGATGACACGCGTACTGCCCGGCTCGCTCCTGTCCGGCGGCGTGGTCCCGCCGGCCGGCATCGGCATGGGCGACGCCATCTATTTCAGCTTCGTCACGCTCGCCACGCTCGGTTACGGCGACCTCGTGCCTGCGACGCCCGCGATGCGCGGGCTGGCGGTGTTCGAGGCCGTGATCGGCCAGTTGTACCTCGCGCTCCTGGTGGCCCGGCTGGTCGGGCTGCAGACCGCCGCGCACTCACGATGACCGCCGCATTCGAAGCGAAGGAGATTTCCATGAACACCCGCATCGCCATGCCTTTGACCGCGTCGGTCGCCGCGATCCTCGCGCTCGCGTCCATGAAGTGCCGCGCGATCGAACCGCTGGACACCTTCAGCGCCCGGATCGGCGGCTACGTCACCGACTTCGACACGCAGGTGCGCGCAGACGGCGAGACGCAGTCGGGCACCGAAGTGGACCTGCAGCGCGATTTCGGCCTGGACAAGAAGAACACGGTTGCGGTCGTCGGCGTGACCTGGCGGCCGTGGGACAACCACGAGTTCGGCCTGTCCTACTACCAGGACGATGCGGACGCGACGCGACGCATCTCGCGCGACATCGAGTTCGACGGGACGCTGTATGAAGCTGACAGCACCGTGCGCGCCTCCGTCGACCTGGACGCATACGACCTCTATTACGTCTGGTGGGCCGCCAACAACGAGCGCTGGGCGCTGGGTCCGCGCTTCGGCCTGGTCTGGTACCGCATGCGGCTTGGTCTGGACGTCGAGATCGATTCGGCCGGCAACCGCATCGACGGCGCGATCAGCGAGACCGTCGACGCCGACCTGCCCGCGCCGAGCATCGGCGGCAGCTGGCGCTGGGCGCCGGCCGAACAGTGGCGGTTCTCGGCGGACGTCGGTTATTTCTCGGCGAACGTCAACGACATCGACGCGGACATCACCTTCGGCCGTATCGGCGTGGAATGGTTTCCGTGGGAACGCACCGGCATCTCGCTGGACTACACGCGGCGCCGGATCACCGCCGACGCCGAGAAGTCGGACTTCATCGGCAACCTGGAGTTCGTCGACAGCGGCCTGCGGCTCGGCGTGACCTACCGGTTCTGACGGCGAGGCGACCCATGCGCGCGCGCGGGACAACGATGTTGCAGGCCACGCGGGCGATCGCGTCATCGATGTTCGCCCTCGCCCTTTTCGCGACACTCGCTGTCGCAAGCCTGCTGCCCGCGACCTCCGCCGCGCAGACGGCAACGTCCGCCGCGCCAGCGGCGCCCGTGGCGGCGAACGCGCCCGCCACGCTGCGCTACTTCAATCGCGACATCGTGGTGCTGCGCGTGCCCTTCTTCGGCAACTCGCCGGAACGTCGCGCACGCGTGGCCGAAGCCAACATCGCCCGCATCATCGACGAACCCGGCGGCGCGACCGTCACCTACCAGAACGTGCCGCAGGGCGTGGCGATCCTGATGGCCGGCCAGCTCGTCACCGTGTTGGTCCCCGGCGATCGCGACACGCTGCGCGGCCAGACGATGGATCAGCTGCGTGCGCAGACCGTTTCGCGCCTGTCGGTCGCCGTGGATGCCGCCGAGCAGGCGCGCATGCCGCAGCGCGTGCTGCAGGGCCTGATGTGGGTGGCGATCGCCACGGTGGTGGCCGTCGGCGCGCTGTGGCTGTTGCACAAGCTCGTGCTGCGCGTGCGGCATCGGGTGGATGCATGGGTCGTGCGGCGACTGGCGCAGCTGAAGAGCGAATCGGCGCGACAGATGCTGTCGGGCCTCATCGCGAGCGCGCGCGGTCTCGCGCGACTGGCGATGTGGCTGATCGTGCTGCTGACCTTCGAGGAGTGGCTGCGCTTCGCGCTCGGCCGCTTCCCGTACACGCAGCCGTACGCGGCCGCGATGACGGAGTGGATCGGCGCGCGCACCGCTGGCTTCGGCAGCGCGATCCTCTCCGCCCTGCCCGGCCTGTTCAGCGCACTGCTGATCTTCCTGCTCGCGCGGCTCGTGACGCAGGCGGTGCGCATCACCTTCCACGGCGTGGAATCCGGGCGTTTCCAGATCCTCGGCGTCGACCAGCAACTGGCCGAACCCACGCGCAAGATCATCACCGTGCTGATCTGGCTGTTCGCGCTGGCGATGGCCTATCCGTATCTGCCCGGCGCGGAAACCGAGGCCTTCAAGGGCCTGAGCGTGTTCGTCGGCCTGATGGTGTCGCTGGGCGCGTCGAGCATCGTCGGCCAGGCGGCCGGCGGATTCACGCTGCTGTATTCGCGCACGATGGCGCCCGGCGACGTGGTGCGCATCGGCGAGACCGAAGGCACCGTGCAGCAGATCGGCCTGTTCACCACGCGCCTGCGCACGCCGCTCGGCGTGGAGGTGAGTTTCCCGAACAACGTCGTGCTCGGCGGCATGCTTCACAACTACTCGCGCCATCCCGACGGTCCCGGCATGTGGATCGAGTCGAAGGTCACCATCGGCTACGACGCGCCTTGGCGCCAGGTTCATCGCCTCCTGCTCGATGCCGCGCGGCGCACGCCCGGCGTGATGGAGACGCCCGCGCCGTTCGTCGCGCAGGCGGCGTTGTCGGACTTCTATGTCGAATACGTGCTGCGTGCGCGCATCGCCGACGTGCAGCAGCGACTGATCGCGCGCAGCACGCTGCACGCCAACATCCAGGATGCCTTCAACGAAGCCGGCGTCCAGATCATGTCGCCCAACTACGAAGCCGATCCGGAGTCGCCAAAGATCGTGCCGAAGGTGCACTGGGAAGGGCTCGTGGCCCCCGCCGTGCCCACGGATGGAAGGAAGGACGCGACCGCCTGAACAGGCGTTGGGCCAAGGGCCAATTCCGGTCGGACACACCGCGTCCTAACGTAATCACGCCAGTCGCAGGTGAGGTAGTTGCCGTGCCCGAAAACCGGCCACTGAAACGCCATGTCGCCGCAGGCGCTTGCGCTGCAGTGGCATCGTTGCTGTGCGCGGCCCCGCTGCATGCGCAGGACGCGGCGCAGTCGACCGAACCCGCGGCTTCCGAACCCGCGCCCCCCGACGGCTTCTTCATCTGGACCGACACCAGCGTCTCGCTGCTCCCGTACGGCTACGGCTTCGAGGTAGACCCGCGCGAGCAGTCGACGCTTACCATCGAACACGCGCACGCGTCGAAGATCGGCGACTTCTTCGGCTTCGTCGATTTCACGAAGTTCCATGGCGCTCCCAGCGGATCGGATACCGAAACCTTCTACGGCGAACTCGGCCCGCGTTTCAGCGTCAACAAGATCTTCGACAAGCAGATTTCGTTCCACCTGTTCAGCTGGAGCGCCTTCGAGGTGAAGGACGTGCTGCTGGCGACGCAGTACGAGCGCGGCGAAGACCCCGACGTCGCCGAGGCCGCGCTGGTCGGCATCGGCTTCGACCTGGATCTGCGCGAGAGCGGCTTCCTCGGCGGCCTGGGCAAGTTCAACTACGTGCAGCTGAATTTCTACGGCCGCGCCGAGATGACCGAAGGCACGCGCGATGGCTTCCGCGACATGCAGGTCACCATGGTCGCGAGCTATCCGTTCAAGGTCGGCCGCGCCGACTGGCTGCTCGACGGCTATTTCGACTGGGTCGTGGGGTTCGGTTCGGAAGAGTGGAGTTACCACCTCAACCCGCAGCTCACCGTCGACCTCGGCGCCCTGGTGTGGGAAGTGCCGAAGAAGTTCTACGCCGGCGTCGAGATCGACCTGTGGTGGAACAAGTACCAGATCCCCGATTCGGCCGCCTTCAACACCAACCAGCAGGCGGTGAGCCTGCTGTTCAAGTACCACTTCTAGATCGGCTGGAGCATCGAGATGGCACAGACGAACGCCACGCCCACCGCTGCGATCCGCGGCCCGGCGCTCACTTTCACCGGCGATCCTTTCAAGGACGGCATCGAGTCGACCATGCGCTACGAGTCCGACGCGATCGTCGCCTTCGGCGATGGGGTGATCACGCACTTCGGTGCAGCCGACAAGGTGAAGTCCGAGTTGCCGGCCGGGTTGCAGGTTCGCGAGTACGGGCCCGATTCGCTGATTTCCGCGGGCTTCCTCGACAGCCACGTGCACTTCCCGCAGACGCCGATGATCGCCGCGTTCGGCGAGCAGCTGCTCGACTGGCTCAACAAGTACACCTTCCCCACCGAGCGCAAGTACGCCGACAAGGCCTTCGCCTCGAGCGTGGCGAGAGTGTTCCTCGACGAGTGCCTGAAGAACGGCATCACCACCAGCTGCGTGTACTGCACGGTGTTCCCGCAATCGGTCGATGCGCTGTTCGAGGAGGCCGAGCGCCTGGGCATGCGCATCGCTGCAGGCAAGGTGCTGATGAACCGCAATGCGCCGGACTACCTGCTCGACACCACGCAGAGTGGCTACGACGACTCCAAGGCGTTGATCCGCAAGTGGCACGGCCGCGGGCGCATCATGTACGCGATCACGCCGCGCTTCGCACCGACCAGTACGGACGACCAGCTGCAATCGGCCGGCGAACTGTGGAGCGAGTTCCCCGACTGCTACATGCAGACGCACGTCTCGGAGAACGTGGACGAAGTGGCGTGGGTGAAGTCGCTGTTCCCCGACCGGAAGGGCTACCTGGACGTCTACGACCACCACAAGCTCTGTCGCCCGCGCGCGGTGTTCGGCCACGGCATCCACCTGACCGATGAAGAACTGCACACCATGCACTCCACCGGCTCGGCGATCTCGCATTGCCCGACGTCGAACTTCTTCCTCGGCAGCGGCTACCTGGACGTGTTCCGCGCGATGGATCCAAGCCGCCCCGCGCGCGTCGGACTCGGCACCGACCTTGGCGCCGGCACATCGTTCTCGATCCTGCTGACGCTCAACGAGGCGTACAAGGCCGCCCAGCTCAACGGAAAAAAGCTGACGGCCGCTCACGCGTACTACCTCGCCACGCGCGGCACCGCACATGCAATGTACATCGACGACAAGGTGGGCAGCCTCGCGCCGGGCATGGAGGCGGACATCGTCGTGCTCGACATGAAATCCACGCCGATCATCGATTACCGCATGCAGTTCGTGGAGGACATCCACGAAGCGCTGTTCGTTCAGATGACGCTGGGCGACGACCGCGCCGTGCAGGCCACCTACGTCGCCGGAACGCTGCGCCACGAGCGTCATGGCGACTGAGTCCACGCATTCACAGGAGAACCAACCATGGCTGCCACCGATGCAGGACTGCGTAGCGAAACCGGGACCTCGATGCTGGGCCATGCCATGGCGTGGTGGGTGTGGATCCTCGCGGTGACCTTCGTGGTGTACCTCTTCAGCTTCCAGACCGGCTACTCGATCGTGAATCCGAGCGTCCAGAAGGACACCGGCATCTCGATCGCGCAGGTCGGCACCATCGCTGCGGTGTACACGTGGGCGTTCGCCATCGCGCAGTTCTTCGGCGGCGCGCTGCTGGATCGCCTCGGCGCACGCAAGGTGCTGCCGATCTCCATCGCGCTGGTGACGATCGGCATCTTCATGTTTGCCAACGCCAACAGTTACGGCATGCTGCTGCTGTCACAGATCGTGATCGCGATCGGCTCCTGCACCGGCTTCGTCGGTGCCGGCTACATCGGCGGCCAGTGGTTCGGCATGGCGAAATTCAGCTTCATGTTCGGCCTGGTGCAGGTGGTCGCCGCGCTGACGTCGGCGTTCTCGGTCAACCTGATCGGCGTCGCGCTCGACGCCATGACCTGGCGCTCGCTGTTCAACTGGACGGCGGCGTTCGGCATCGTGCTGTTCGTGCTCGGGCTGCTCTACATCCGCAATCCGACGCCCGTCGTCAGCCATCCCGGCGAAGGCAACTTCTTCGCATCCGTCCTGCGCAGCATGGCGGAGGTCGCGAAGATCGGCCACGTCTGGATCGCCTCGCTCGGCGGCGCGCTGTCGTTCGGCGCGATGCTCGCGCTGGGCGTGGTGTGGGCGCCGAAGCTGCTGATGGTGCACGGGATCAGCGAGCGTGCCGCTGCACTGGGATCCTCGCTGTTATGGCTCGGTCTTGCTGCAGGCAGCGCGGTGGTGCCGCTGTGGTCGGACATGATCCGTCGACGCAAGCGGCCGATCATCCTGGGCGCTGCGGTCCAGCTCCTCGCGCTGCTCGGCCTGTTGTTCATCCCCGATCTCGGCGCGGGATTGGCGATGATCCTGTGCTTCGTGTTCGGCTTCGCCAATGCCGCGCACATGCTGGCCTTCAGCACCGCGGCCGACGTGGTGCTGCCGCGCCAGATCGGCACCTCCGCCGCGATCGTCAACGGCATCATGTTCATCTTCGGCGGCATCCTCATCAGCCGTCCCGGCGTGCGCATCGGCATGGGGATCGAGCATGGCATCCAGCCGGCGTCGCTCCAGCTGGCGCAGTACGCGAGCGTGCCCGTCATCGTTGCCTGCGTGCTCGCGCTGATCCTGGCGATGATCATGCGTGAAACGTACCCGGCTCATCACTGAGGAGCCGGAGCGCGCCATGACGCCCTCGCCCACGCATCGCGAACCCGCGCTGGGCGGCCCGAGGGCGTGGCTCGTCTGGACGATCGCGGTCGCCTTCGTCGTCTACTACTTCAGCTTCCAGACCGGCTACTCCATCGTCAACGCGAACGTGCAGCGCGACGTTGGCCTGTCCATCGCGCAGGTCGGGCTGATCGCCGCGGTGTACACGTGGATGTTCGCGATATGCCAGTTCCTCAGTGGTCCGCTGCTGGATCGGTTGGGCGCACGCCGCGTGCTCTTGCCCGCGATCGCGCTGGTGACGGCGGGTATCGTCGTGTTCTCGCTCGCACGCAGTTTCGAGGTGCTTCTGCTGTCGCAGCTGATCATCGCGCTGGGCGCCTGCACGGGATTCGTCGGCGCGGGCTACGTCGGCGGCACCTGGTTTGGCTGGGCGCGTTTCAGCTTCATGTTCGGCCTGGTGCAGTTCGCGGCGTCCTTGTTCTCCGCGTTCAACCAGAACCTGCTGGGACACGCGTTGTCCACGCTGCACTGGCGCACGCTGTTCGGCGCCGTCGGCGGGGCCGGCGTGGTGCTGCTGCTGATCGCCGCGCTCTGGCTGCGTGATCCCGCGCCAGTCTCTGCCGCCTCGAAGGGTCCGTTCCTGCAGGGCGTGCTGCGGTCGCTCGCCGCCGTCGCGCGACACCGCCATGTGTGGATTGCGTCCGCGTTCGGTGCGCTCTGTTTCGGCGCGATGCTGGCCCTGGGCGTCGTGTGGGCGCCGAAGCTGCTGGCCGTGCGAGGGCTCGATGCGGGCTCGGCGAACCTCGGAGCCTCCTTGCTGTGGCTCGGACTTGCAGCGGGCTGCTTCGTCGCGCCGTGGATCTCGGATCGGATGCATCGACGGAAGCCCCCTGTGCTGGTCGGTATCGCACTGCAGATCGTCGCCCTGTCGTCGCTGCTGTACCTGCCGCCGCACGGGGCAGCGCTCGATTTCCTGTTGTGCTTCGCCTTCGGCTTCGGGAACTCCGCGCACATGCTGGCCTTCAGCACCGCTGCGGACGTCGTGGAGCCGGAGCACATCGGCACATCCGCGGCCATCGTGAACGGGTTGATGTTCATCGTCGGCGGGTTGATGATCAGCCGTCCCGGATTGCGGGCCGGGCTCGCCCTCGAAGCGGGGCTGGATCCTTCGTCGCTGCAGATGGCGCAGTTCGCCGGTCGCCCACTGCTGCTGGGCATCTGCGTCGCGTTCGTCATCGCCAGGCTGATGCGCGAGACGCATCCAACGGCGGCGCCTGGCACAGCACGCGCGCAAGGCATTCCGGCGCGCTGACATCCCTCGGAAATCTTCGTGCCAGTGGCCCCGCAGAAGCCGGCGCGACTTGGGCCAAGGGCCAATTTTCACGCCTTCTTTGCGCGCCTAACGTTTGGGCGTTGGGCCACCGGCCCGCGGCGTCGCTTGTGCGGCGATTCCCCTTCGACACCACGCCCCCGGGGTGTTCCATGAACCGAGATACCGTCTCAGAGAGCCGTCCGCAGCTGTCCAACGTGCTGGTCGCCGCGTCGTTGCGCGCGGACCAGTGGCGGCATCTGAATGCCAGCGCACGCGCATGGGCCTCCGCCAGTCCGTCGAACGCTTCGAAACAGCGCGAACATTGCCAGGAGCGCCTCGACGACGTGTTGCGTCTGGAGCACTGCTGGGCGTATCCCGGGGAACGCCTGCTCACCGCCCTTCGCAACGCGCTCGGCGAAGGCGATGCCGCGACGTTCGCGCGGCTTGCCCAGAAAGTGTCGGCCGCGATCCTCTCCGGCGATTACCGCCGCGACGAACACGCGTGGGAACTCGATGACGATGTCGACCGCACCGTGCTCGACGCGCTGCCGCCGGACATCCTCGGCGTGCAGGACAAGCCCTACTTCGAAGTGATGGTGGTGACGCCGGCCGATCCCGGCCAGTGGCTGCGCTCGAAGGACGAGATGCGCCGCATGCGTCGCCCCGAGGATCCGTTCCACTACACCGCCGTGCATGTGGCCAGCTTCGAGGACGCCGCACTGGCGATGATGGTCAACCACGACCTGCAGGCGGTGGTGCTGGTCGACGGCTTCGGCTTCAACTCGAAGCACGACATCCCCGACCTCAAGGATTTCGTCTCGCGTCACGTCGAACTCGACGAGGACGAATCGCGCGCCGGATCGCTCTCGCTGCGCCTTGCGCGCGCGATCAAGGGCTCGCGTCCGGAACTGGACCTCTACCTGCTCACCGACCGCTCGCCGGAAGAACTCGCCGGCAGCGACGAAGCCGCGCCGCTGCGCCGCGTGTTCCATCACGTCGAAGAACCGATGGAAATCCACCTGTCGATCATCGACGGCGTGAAGGATCGCTACGAGACACCGTACTTCGACAACCTCAAGAAGTACGCGATGCGGCCCATCGGCACGTTCCATGCGCTGCCGATCGCACGCGGCAAGTCGATCTTCGGATCGAACTGGATCCGCGACATGGGCCACTTCTACGGCACCAACATCCTGTTCGCCGAATCCTCCGCGACCACCGGCGGCCTCGACAGCCTCCTGGAGCCGACCGGCAACATCAAGAAGGCGCAGGAAGCCGTCGCGCGCGCGTTCGGCGCAAAGCGGGCGTACCTGGGCACCAACGGCACGTCCACGTCGAACAAGATCGTCGTGCAGGCGGTGTGCAAGCCGGGCGACATCGTCATCGTGGATCGAAACTGCCACAAGTCGCACCACTACGGCTTCGTGCTCAGCGGCGCACAGCCGTACTACGTCGAAGCCTTCCCGCTCACGCAGTATTCGATGTACGGCGCGGTACCGCTGCGCACGATCAAGCAGGCGCTGCTCGACTGTGCCGCCGGCGGCAAGCTCGACCGCGTCAAGGTCATCGACATGACCAACTGCACCTTCGACGGCCACATGTACAACCCGCGCCGCGTGATGCAGGAATGCCTGGCGATCAAGCCCGACCTCATCTTCCTGTGGGACGAGGCGTGGTTCGGCTTTGCGCGCTTCAATCCGATGCACCGCCGCCGCACCGCGATGGGCGCGGCCGCGGCGCTCACCGCGCGCTACCGCAGCAAGGCGTACCGCGCCGAATACGATGCGTGGAAGGAGAAGCACGGCGACATCGACCCGAGCAATCCGGCGATGCTCGACGAGCACTGGCTGCCCGACCCCGACAAGGTCCGCATCCGCGTCTACCAGACCAACTCGACGCACAAGTCGATGTCGGCGTTCCGCCAGGGATCGATGATGCTGGTGTGGGACGAGGACTTCCACCACGTCGAAGGCCCGTTCGAGGAAGCGTTCTTCGCGCACACCTCGACGTCGCCGAACCTGCAGCTCATCGCGTCGCTCGATCTCGCGCGGCGGCAGATGGAGCTGGAAGGCTACGGCCTGACGCTGCGCATGACCGACCTGGCGCTGAAGATCCGTCGCGCGGTCAACACGCATCCGCTGATCTCGAAGTATTTCCGCGTCGCCACCCCCGAGGACATGATTCCCGCCGAGTTCCGCGAGTCCGGCCTGCGCGACTACGGTCCGCCGGATTCGAGCTGGTCGGCGGCGATCGACGCACTGGACGAGGACGAGTTCGCGCTCGATCCCACGCGCCTGACGCTGATCTGCGGCGCGGCCGGCTTCGACGGCACGCAGTTCAAGGGCCTGCTCGCCGAGCGCTTCGACATCCAGATCAACAAGACCTCGCGCAACAGCGTGCTGGTGCAAACCAACATCAACAACACGCATTCCGATGCGGCGCTGCTGATCAAGGCGCTGGCAGACCTGTCGCGCGAGATCGAGTCGCGGCTGTCGCAGGAAGGCACGGTTGGCGCGCAGGTGTTCGCCGATCGCGTGAAGTCGCTGATGACCGACGTGCCGGACCTGCCGAATTTCAGCCGTTTCCACGACGCCTTCCGCGAGCATCCCGACGGCGCGAGCAACGAGGGCCACATGCGGCCCGCGTTCTTCATGGCGTACGAAGAAGACAACTGCGAGTTCGTGAAGTTGAACAGCGATGACGTCGACAAGCGCCTGCGCGACGGCCCCGAGATGGTTTCGGCGAACTTCGTCATCCCCTACCCGCCGGGCTTCCCGATCATGGTGCCGGGCCAGGTCATCACCGCCGACACCATCGCCTTCATGCGCAAGCTCGACGTGAAGGAAATCCACGGCTACCACGCCGCGCAGGGCATCAAGCTGCTCAAGCCCTCGGCGCTGGGCAATCGTCGCGCGTCATCCATGTAGCGAACGGAACGCACCTCCGGCAGCACCACTCGGAACCACCCATCGGGAGCACGCCGTCATGCAAGGTTTCTTCCAGTTCCTTTCCGAAAACCCGTACATCCTGCTGTTCTTCACCGTGGGCATGGCGGTCCTGGTCGGCAAGTTCGCGGTGAAGGGCTACGGGCTGGGCATGGTCGCGGCCGCGGTGGTCGTCGGCGCGGCGCTCGCGACCTGGGCCTCGACCTACGGCGTGAAGCTGCAACTCGACAACTTCGCCAAGTCGCTCTTCTACTACCTGTTCATGTATGGCGTCGGCCTGCGCGTCGGGCCCGCGTTCTTCAACAGCCTGAAGAAGGACGGCATTACCTTCACCATCCTCGCCGTGATCTGCTCGTTCCTCGGCCTCGGGCTGGTGGTGCTGATGACGAAGTGGTTCGCGCTACCCCCGGGCTCCGCGGGCGGCATCCTGGCCGGTTCGCAGACGATGTCCGCCGCCATCGGCACCGCCGAGATGGCGATGGAGCAAGGCGCGTACAAGGTGCCCGCGGGCACGACGGCCGAACAGGTGTCGGGCATGATCGCGCTCGGCTACGGCGTGACCTACATCTGGGGCACGGTCGGCATCATCCTGATCTGCAAGTACCTGCCGCGCTGGTGGGGCGTGGATGCGCGCAAGGCCGCGCAGGACTATGAGCGCGAGCATGGCGTGCGCAACGTCGACGACGCGGCGCTGACCGGCTATCGCGGCGGCGGCCTGCGTGCGTACCGGCTGGAGAACGTGGCCACCGCCGGCCAGACCATCGCGCAGTTCCGCGCGAAGTTCCCGCAGTACCGCATCGTCAACGTGCGTCGCGGGGAGGACTCGCTCGGCGCCGCGCCCGATGTCGTGCTGCTGCACGGCGACGTGGTCGCGCTGGGCGGAAAGCTGGGCGATCTGACCGAGAACCTAGGCCTGCTCGGTGCCGAAGTGGACGACCCCAAGGCGCTGAACGTGCCGCTGGACCAGGCCGAAATCCTGGTGACGGAAAAGGACTTCGTCGGCAAGCCGCTGAAGGCGCTCGCCACGGAGGACTTCGCCGGCCAGGTGCAGGTCACGCGCCTTGAGCGTTCCGGCGAGCCGATTCCCGTCGGCGCGGAAACCGAACTCAAGCGCCTGGACGTGCTGTTCGTGACGGGCCTGAAGAGCGCGGTCGACAAGGCCGCCGGGATGCTGGGCAAGATCGCGCGCCCGAGCACTTCGACCGACCTGCTGACGCTGTCGGCGGGCATGATGATCGGCCTGCTGATCGGCAAGATCAACGTGCCGGTGGGCGATTTCTCGGTGGGCCTGGGCAACGCGGGCGGGCTCCTGCTGTCGGGCATCTTCGTCTCCTCGATCGTCTCGCGCCTGCGCTACTTCGGCAGCACGCCGAACGCCGCGCGCAACATCCTGGAAGACCTCGGCCTGGTCACCTTCATCGCGATCGTCGGCATCAACGCCGGCGCGACGCTGCTGGAGCAGCTGACCGGTTCGATCGCGCTGAAGATCTTCCTCGCCGGCTTCGTGGCGAGCACGATCCCGCCGTTCATCACCTGGGCGGTGGGCTACCACTTCTTCAAGATCAACCCGGCGGTGCTGATGGGCGGTGTCGCGGGATCGCGCTCGCACTCGGGCCCGGCGCGCGAAGCGGCGAAGGAGATCAACAGCACCGTGCCGTGGGTAGGCTTCCCGGTGGGCTACGCGATTTCCGGCGTGCTGTACACGGTGTTCGGTTACTTCGCGATGGTGTTGTCGCAGTAACGCGCAGGGAGAGCCGCCATGAACGTGAAGCGCCCCCGTGCCGGATGCGTGGCGGTCGCCGCCGCCTCGCTCGGCTGCCTGCTGGCGATGCCCGCGTGGGCGCAGACCGCTGCGCCGGCGCAGGCCACCGCGCCTGCGCAAGGCGAGGAGCCGAAGGAAACAGAGGACGACGTCTACATCGAAACCGCGCCCAGCTCGACCGAACAGGGCCAGACGCGCATGAACGAAGCCTTCGCGCCGCGCGATCGCCAGCAATGGATCCGCGACACGCGGCGCAAGGCGTTCAAGGACACGAAGTGGGACCTGCAGGTGCGCTCGTTCTATCTCGATCGCGAGAAGTACGACGACAGCGGCAGCGAAGCCTGGGCGCTGGGCGGCTCGCTCGGATTCAAGACGGGCTATTTCCGCGACCGCTTCGCCTTCGGCGCGACGGGTTACACCTCTCAGAAGCTCTACGGCCCCGACGACCGCGACGGCACGCTGCTGCTCGCGCCCGGACAGGAAGGCTACAGCGTGCTCGGCGAGGTCTACGGCGAATTCCTGATCAACGAGGACTCGCGCCTCACGCTCGGCCGCCGCGGTTTCGATACGCCGTACATCAACCGCAACGATGCGCGCATGACGCCGAACACGTTCCAGACCGTGTTGTTCCAGGGCCTGTACGGCGGCGACGAAGGCCGGCCCGAATGGCGCGTGGGCGGCGGCTACGTCGACAAGATCAAGGAGCGCAACTCCGAGGATTTCGTGTCGATGTCGCAGGACGCCGGCGCGCCCGACGGCACCGATCGCGGCGTCTACGCGATCGGTGCGAACTACAAGTCCGGCGACTTCTCGCTGGGCGCGATCAATTACTACAGCGACGACATCATCAACATCTTCTACGCCGAAGGTAAGTACGGCATTCCGCTGGCGGAGAAGACCAAGCTGAGTTTCGCGGTGCAGTATTCCGACCAGACCAGCGTCGGCGACGACCTGCTGCGCGGCACGGATTTCTCGTCCGACCAGTGGGGCGCGAAGGCCGAGCTTGCGCACGGCGGCGCGCTGTTCACCGCCGCGTACACGCGCGCCGGCGGCGACACGAACATGCAGAACCCGTGGAGTGGTTATCCCGGTTTCACCAGCGTGCAGGTGGAGGACTTCAACCGCGACGGCGAATCGGCGTGGATGCTGCGCGCCGGTTACACCTTCCCCTTCATCAAGGGGGCGAGTGTGTACGCGCTGTACGTCGACGGCTCCGATCCGCAATCGCCCACCGAGTACGCGAAGGACGAATACGACGTCAATTTCCAGTGGGCGGTGGCCGATGGCTTCCTGAAAGGCCTGCTGTTCCGCATGCGCTACGCGCACGTGCGGCAAGAGGGCCCGGTGGAAACCGACCTGGACGACTTCCGCCTGATGATCTACTACGACCCGCCGAGTCTCTGACGCCACGCCGCGGAGGCAACGCATGCAGTGGTTCGCCTCGACGTTGTCGCGGTATCCGGAGCTCGCGGTCTATCTGGCGCTTGGCATCGGTTACTGGATCGGCGCGATCCGCGTGCGCGGCTTCACGCTCGGCGGCGTCACCGGCTCGCTGCTCGCCGGCATGCTTCTTGGCTGGCTGTTCGCGGTGCCGGTGGCGGCCACCGCGAAGTCGCTGGTGTTCCTCCTATTCCTGTTCGGCATCGGCTACGAGGTCGGCCCGCGCTTCCTCGGTGCGATGAAGGGCGACGGCTGGCGCTTCGCCGCGCTGGGCGTGTTCATGCCGGTGGTCGGATTGATCGTCGCGATCGTCGTGGCGAAGACCCTGCGGCTCGATCCGGGCCTGGCCGCCGGCATGATGTCCGGCGCGCTCACCGAATCGCCCGCGATGGGCACGGCCAGCGAGGCGATCCAGGCGTTGCCGCTCGATGCCGCCACGCGCGAGCGCTATCTCGCACACATCGGCGTCGGCGACGCGCTGTGCTACGTCTCCGGCGCGCTGGGCGTGATCCTCACCTGCACCGTGTTCGGGCCGAAGCTGCTGCGCGTGGATCTCGCCGCGCACGCGTTGCAGGTCGAACGGCGCTACGGCATCAAGCGCCAGCGGCACGGTGTCGTGCCGGCATGGCAGCCGTTCGAAACACGCGCGTACCGCATCGCCCCCGCCGCGCCCATCGTCGGCCTTACCGTCGCGGCCGCCGAACGCGTGATCGTCGGTGCACGCCTGTTCGTGCATCGAATCCGCCGCGACGGCGCGCTGCTGGACATCGACGGCGACAGCGTGATCCACGCCGGCGACGTCGTGGCCGTCGGCGGCCGGCGCGACGTGCTGGTGGACGTGATCGGCGAACGCGGCGAGGAAGTCGACGACGCGGCGCTGCTCGACATTCCGATGGCCTCGCACGAGGTCTTCGTCGGCAAATCGCACTGGGCCGGCCGAACGCTCGAGGACATCGCGGCCCGCGACGAAGTGCGCGCGGTGTTCCTGCGCCGGATACGCCGTGGCGGCCAGGAGATCCCGATCGGCACGCGCACCACGATCGAACGCGGCGACGTACTCACCCTCGTCGGCCCGGAACCGGCGGTGCTGCGCGCGGCCGGCGTGCTGGGCGAGGTCGTGCACGCGAGCGACGCCACCGACTTCGTGGTCGTGGGCTTCGCGATCTTCCTCGGCGCGCTGTTCGGTATCGTGGCCTCCGTGCCCATCGGCGGCATCACGGTGACGATCGGCACCAGTATCGGCGCGCTGCTGGCGGGCCTGGTCGTCGGCCACATCCGCGGGCGGCGGCCACTGTTCGGGCGCGTTCCGGATGCGGCGGTGAAGCTGATGCAGTCCTTCGGACTGGCGGCGTTCGTGGCGATGGTCGGCCTCGGCGCGGGGCCGCATTTCATGGATGCGCTGCGGCAGTCCGGCGTCGGCCTGTTCTTCGGCGGCCTGCTGGTGACGATGGCCCCGCTGCTGCTGGGCCTCTGGTTCGGCCGGAAAGTGCTGAAGATCGATCCGCTGCTCCTGCTCGGCGCGATCTCCGGCGCGCAGACCTTCACCGCCGCGCTCGCCGCGGTGCAGGAGAAATCCGGCAGCCCCGTGGCGGTGATCGGCTACACCGGGGCGGTCGCGGTGGCGCACTTGTTCCTCACCACCTGGGGCACGGTGATGGTCATGGTCATGGCGTGAATGCGCGGCCAGTTGGCGCGAATCCTGCCGGGCGACGCTGCGCTGCAGCTTGGGCCAAGGGCCAATTGAGCCGGTTGCGGATCGGCGTAGAACTCGGCGGTGGACGGGACGCTCCTGCATGGGCCCGACTCCCGCCGCCCCACACGAGGATCCATCGATGAACAAGCGCACGCTCATGAAGTCGCTGTCGCTCACCGCCGCGATGGCGGCCGTGCTGGCGGTGTCGTCCGCCTCCGCCGCCGACGGTGACAAGAGCAAGATCAAGGGACTGATCACCTCCGTCCAGGGCAACACGATCGTGGTCAAGGACGCCGCCAACGTCGAGCAGACCATCACGTTGTCGCCCAGCACCAAGTACAAGCGCACCAAGGGCCTCACCGGCGTGGTGCACGAGAAGGCCGAACAGACGGCGCTGATGCCCGGCCTGCCGGTCACCATCGACGCGGTCGCCAGCGGCAGCGGTTTCGATGCCACCGAAGTTTCGTTCAAGTCGGAGGACTTCCGCACCGCGCAGCAGGTGCAGGCCGGCCTCGCGCCGACCACCGCGCGCATGAACGACTTCGGCAAGTACGAAGCCCTGGCCACGGCCGAAGTGCTGTTCGATTCGGGCAGCGCGACGATCAACTCCGCCGGCAAATCCAGCCTCGACCAGTTCGCCGCGAAGGCGAAGGAAACGCAGGATTACCAGGTCGTGCTGCAGGGGTTCACCGATTCCACCGGCAACGCCGAAGCCAACCAGCGCCTGAGCATGCGTCGCGCGAACGCGGTCGCCAACTACCTGCAGCAGCAGGCCGGCCTGCAACCGGGCCGCGTGCGCGCGGGCGACGGCATGGGCGTGGCGACCGACGCGGGCGCGGGCAGCAACGCCGGCGCGCGCAAGGTCGTGGTGAAGCTCATCGTCGACAAGGGCGTGCAGGCGGGCAAGTAACGCAGCGTCGCGACGGCGGGTCACCTCCCCCGCCCGCCGTCGCGCCAGTGGAGGTTCCATGCGCATCCTGATGCTACAGGCGGCGATTGCCGCTCTCCTGCTGGCGACGCTGGACGTCGCGGCCGCGCCGGTACAGGCGCCGTCCGCGCCGTCGGCCACGACGAACACGGCCTCGTCCGGCACGTTCACCCGCGAAGAACTCGACCAGATGATGGCGCCCATCGCGCTGTATCCGGACGCGCTGCTCGCGCAGGTGCTGATGGCGTCCACGTATCCGGGCGATGTCAGCGACGCGGTCGCGTGGTCCAATGCGCACAAGGACGCCAAGGGCGAGGACGCGGTGAAGCAGGTCGCGAACGAATCGTGGGACCCGAGCGTGCAGTCGCTGGTGGCGTTCCCGCAATTGCTCGCGGTGCTCGGCCAGGATCCCAAGTGGGTGCAGCGCATGGGCGACGCGTTCCTCGCGCAGCCCGACGCGGTGATGGAATCGGTGCAGCGCCTGCGCCGCCAGGCCGATGCCGCCGGCAACCTCAAGTCGAACGAACAGCAGAAGGTCACCAAGCAGGCCGCCGCTCCCGCGACCGGCACGACGACGACCGTCCCCGCCGGCACGCAGACGATCGTGATCGAGTCGTCCGAACCCGACGTCGTCTACGTGCCCAGCTACAACCCGAGCGTGGTCTACGGCACGTGGATGTATCCGTCGTATCCGCCCTACTACTACCCGCCGCCGGCGTACTACTACCCGGGCGGCGCGCTTTTCAGCTTCGGCATCGGGGTGGCCGTCGGTGGTGCGTTGTGGGGCGACCTCGACTGGGGCCACAGCGATATCGACATCGACGTGGACCGCTACAACGAGTTCAACCGCAACACCAACCGCAATACCGAACGCAACGTCAACCGCGACCAGATCAGCCGCGACGGCAAGTGGCAGCACAACGCGGCCAACCGCGACGGCGTGCCCTATCGCGACAGCAAGAGCCGCGAGCAGTACGGACGCCAGCTCGACGGCGCCGGCCAGCGCGATGCGGGCGCGGGGACGCGATCCGTCGCGTGACGCCGCACGCACCGCCGATCGCGACCGCGCGCGCCAGACGATGGAACAGCGCGGCTTCGAGGCGCCCGCGGCGAGCAATCGCGAAGCGCAGCAGCGCGCCGGGCAGGCGTCGCGCGATTTCGACCGCTCCGGTGGCGCAGCAGGCGCCAACCGCGGCGACTTCCAGCGCAGCGGCCAGGGCAACGCACAGGCGCGCCAGGGTGCGCGCGACAGCGCCGGCATGAACCGCCCCGGCAACAGCAGCGCGTTCCAGGGCGCGAGCAATCCCGCGATGTCGCGCGGCGATGCCGGCCGCGGCCAGCGCAGCATGCAGCAGTCGCAGCGTCCGGCCGCTTCGCGCGGCGGTGGACACCAGATGAGCCGTCCCTCGCGGCCGCCGATGCGCGGCGGCGGCGGGCGTCGTCGTTGAGCAGGAGAACCCCATGAGCGCATCCGTCCGCTGGCTCCCGCTCGCCTTCGCGCTGCTGCTGGCGTTGCCTGCACACGCGCAACAATCCTTCGCCACGCCCGACGCGGCCGCCGACGCGCTCGTCGCCGCGCTCGGCACGAAGACCGCCGACGAAGCCAAACTCACCGCGCTCCTCGGCCCGAGCTGGGAACAGGTGGTCCCGCGCAGCAGCGTCGATCGCGACGACGTCGATGCGTTCCTCGCGCGCTATCGCGAGAAGCATTCGTTCGTGCAGAAGGATGCGACGCACCAGATGCTCGCCGTCGGCAAGGACGCGTGGACGCTGCCGGTTCCGCTGGTGAAAGGCAGCGGCGGCTGGGCCTTCGACGTGAAGGCCGGCGAGGCGGAAATCCGCGCACGCCGAATCGGCCGCAACGAACGCGAAGCCGAACAGGCCGTGCTCGCCTACCACGACGCGCAGATCGACTACGCCGCCGAGGATCGCAATGGCAACGGCGTGCTCGAGTACGCGCAGAAATTCGTCAGCACCGACGGTCAGCACGACGGGCTGTACTGGGCCGACGACGGCGGCGAGGAAAGCCCGCTTGGCCCGCTGTTCGGCGACGACACGCCCGACGGCGAATGGCACGGCTACCGCTATCGCATCCTCACCGCGCAGGGGCCGTCGGCGCCGGGCGGTGCGTACGACTACAAGCTCGGCGACGCGATGAGCCGCGGCTTCGCGCTGGTCGCGTGGCCGGCGCGCTATGGCGACAGCGGCGTGATGAGCTTCATGGTCAGCCACGAAGGCGAGGTCTTCGAGAAGGACCTCGGCCCGGACGGCGACCAGATTGCGCGCGCGATGACGAAATTCGATCCGGACAGCAGCTGGGTCGAAGTGAAGGCCGCGCAGACCGCAGCCACTTCGAAGTGACCGACAGGGAACTCGCGATGAAGATGCCCGCCCTCGCCTTCGCGCTCGCCGTGGTGTTGATCCCTCTGTCGCCCGCACGTGCGCAACAGGCCGCGGCCGTGGATCCGAAGGCGATCAAGGCGCTGTCGCAGATCGGCGAGAAGCTGCGCAGCCTGCGCGAATACACGGTGGACGCCACGGTGAAGACGCGCGCGCCGCTGGCGTCGGGCGAGTACCGCGATTTCGACGGCACCGCGAAGTACCAGGTGCGCGCGCCGGACCACCTGCACGCGTCCACGCGCGGGGTGGGCCTCGATCGCGACGTCGTCTACGACGGCCGGACCATCACCGTGTTCTCGCCGACGCAGAAGCAGTACGCGCGCATCGAGGCGCCCGGCACGCTGTCGACGCTGGTGTCGACGGTCGAATCGCGCGTCGGCTTCCGCATGGCGCTGGCGCAGCTGTTCACCTGGGACGACCAGACGCGTTTGCTCGAAAACGCCGAACGCGCCAGTTTCTCCGGCGAAGCGCTGGTGGGCGGTCGCAAGTGCGCGCACTACTCGTACAAGAAGGCCGGCATCGCGTGGGAAGTCTTCGCCGATGCAAAACACCTGCCATGCAAGCTCGCGTTCGTCGATACGCGCGATGCCGGGCTGCCCGGGTATACCGCCGAACTGACGTGGGTCGAAAACGCCAGGCTGCCCGACTCCACCTTCGTCTTCACCCCGCCGGCCGGCGCGAGCGAGGTCGGCTGGGACAAGTTCCGGGCGCAGGGGCAGTAGCGCGAGGCGGGAGCTTCTCGAGGCGTCATCCGCTCTTGGAGACTCTTTCAAGCCGTCATCCCCGCGAAGGCGGGGATCCATCGACCCGACGCTTCACGCTCGACGGAGGGCGTGATGCATTCACGCGTGGATTCCCGCCTGCGCGGGAATGACAGCAAAAAGCGCTGCGTCATCTCCGCCCCTTCAAGCCGTCATCCCCGCGAAGGCGGGGATCCATCGACCCGACGCTTCACGCTCGACGGAGGGCGTGATGCATTTACACGTGGATTCCCGCCTGCGCGGGAATGACAGCAAAAAGCGCCGCGATCCCGCGCGCCCCTTAAGCCATCATCCTGCCTGCCCTGCAAGCCGTCATCCCCGCGAAGGCGGGGATCCATCGACCCGACGCATCACGCTCGACGGAGGGCGTGACCTAGTCAAACGTGGATTCCCGCCGGCGCGGGAATGACAGCAAAAAGCGCCCTCACCCGCCCCTTCAAGCCGTCATCCCCGCGAAGGCGGGGATCCATCTGCCAGACGCATCATGCTCGACGGAAGAGGTGGCACACGCGCGAGCAGCCCACGCCACGTGCACGACGGATTTACCCCGCTCCGCCGACCATCGACGCAACCCGTGACGACTCGAAGGGACAGGTCGATGGCCGGATCCGGCCGCATGGTCGTGGTCGCTGCACTGATGGGCAATGCGGCGGTGGCGGCGACGAAGTTCGTCGCGGCCGCCTTCACCGGCTCGTCGGCGATGCTCAGCGAGGGCGTGCACTCGCTGGTCGACACCGCCAACCAGGTGCTGATGCTCTACGGCATCCGGCGCGCCGCGCGACCGCCGGATCCATCGCATCCCTTCGGCTACGGGCGCGAACTGTACTTCTGGGCCTTCATCGTCGCGCTGATGGTGTTCGCGCTCGGTGCGGGCATCTCGTTCTATGAAGGCCTGGCGCACCTGCGCCATCCGCGCGAAATGGCCAATCCGCTGGTGAACTACCTCGTGCTCGGCGCGTCGCTGATGTTCGAGGGCGTGACGTGGTTCATCGCGCTGCGCTCGTTTCGCGCGGCCAAGGGCAAGCGCGGCTGGATCCGGGCGTTCCGCGACAGCAAGGACGCCAGCACGTTCACCGTGCTGTTCGAGGACACCGCGGCGATGGCCGGCCTGCTGATCGCGCTGGCGGGCATCGTGGCGACGCAGGTCACCGGCGATCCGCGCTACGACGGCTACGCCTCGCTCGGCATCGGCGTGGTGCTGGCGATCACGGCGATCCTGCTCGCGCGCGAAACCAAGGGGCTGCTGCTGGGCGAACTCGCGCAGCGCCAGGTCGTGCAGGACATCCTTCGCATCGCCGGCGACGACCCGGACGTGCGCTGCGCCAACGGCGTGCTCACGCAGCAACTGGGGCCGGAGAGCATCATCGCCGCGCTCAGCGCCGACTTCCACGACGCGCTGACCACGCCACAGATCGAAGCCTGCGTGATGCGCATCGAACGCGCCGTGCAGGACGAGCATCCCGACGTCACGGCGTTGTTCGTCAAGCCGCAGACCGCCGAGACCTGGGCGAAGCGGCGGCTGCGGTGGGATCCGGACCGCGTGACGCCCGACGGGATCGACGCCGGCTAGCGTCCGTACAAACCGTTACAAATCCCCGCAACCGCGAACACAAGCGGGATACGGGCGTCCGCGAACCTGTGCTCCGTCGGCGAATCGTCGCCGCCCACCCACACCGGAGCCCGGACATGGACACGCTCGCCCCCGACCGCATCGACCCGTTTCGCCGCAGCTTCCTCGGCATCGCCGCCGCGGGCCTCGCCGCCGCATCGTTCGGATTCGCCCCGCGTGCGCAGGCCGCCACGCCGCGCGCGTCCGGCGCGACGACGCCCGCTCGCGGCGCGAACGTCGCCTTCGGGCCGGTGAAGCAGATCCGCGCCGGCGTGCTCGACATCGGCTATGTCGATGCCGGCCCCGCCGACGGCGCGCCCGTATTGCTGCTGCACGGCTGGCCGTACGACATCCACAGCTATGCCGAGGTCGTGCCGTTGCTCGCCTCGGCGGGCTATCGCGTGATCGTCCCGCACCTGCGCGGTTACGGCACCACGCGATTCCTCTCCGCCGACACGCCGCGCAACGGCCAGCCGGCCGCGCTGGCCGACGACGTCATCCAGCTGATGGATGCGCTGAAGATCCCGCGCGCGGTGGTCGCCGGTTACGACTGGGGCGGCCGCTCGGCCGACATCGTCGCCGCGCTGCATCCCGAACGCGTCAAGGCGCTGGTCGCGGTGAGCGGATACCTCATCGGCAGCCAGCAGGCCGCGCAGGCGCCGCTCGCGCCGGAAGCGGAGCTGCAGTGGTGGTACCAGTTCTACTTCGCCACCGAGCGCGGCCGCGCCGGCTACGATAGCAACCGGCATGATTTCGCGAAGCTCATCTGGAAACTCGCCTCGCCGAAGTGGGCCTTCGACGACGCCACCTTCGACCGCAGCGCCGCGGCGTTGCAGAACGAGGACCACGTCGACATCGTCATCCACAACTACCGCTGGCGCCTGGGCCTCGCGCAGGGCGAGTCGAGGTACGAAGCGATCGAGCGCAGGCTCGCGACGTTCCCGTCCATTTCGGTGCCGACGATCACGATCGAAGGCGATGCCAACGGCGCGCCGCATCCGTCGCCGGAGAGCTACGCGAAGCGGTTCACCGGCAAGTACGAGCATCGCCTGCTCACCGGCGGCATCGGCCACAACCCGCCGCAGGAAGCGCCGGCCGCATTCGCGCAGGCGGTGATGGATGCGGATCGGATGTGAGGCGAAGGACGCCGTGACGCAGGTACTTCCGCTGCGATGAGATAGCCCCTCTCCCGCTTGCGGGAGAGGGGTTGGGGTGAGGGCTGCTGGAGCGACGCAGTGCGGCCCCTCCCCTCATCCGCCTGCCGGCACCTTCTCCCGCACGCGGGAGAAGGGCTCCATCTGATGGTCTCTCGCCGTTGAGCGAAATCTGGATCACACCATCGGCGGATCCGTCTCGCGCACCCAGTGGCGATGCTGCGCGATGGCCTCGATGAACGACGCGATGGCCTGCTCGTCGTCCTCCTCGCCCGCGATCACGCCCGGATCCTCGCTGCCATCGGGCAACATCTTCGACGCGCCCGCGCCTTCCAGCAGCGAACTGGACGCACCCAGCGCCAGGATCGGCTTGCAGTGGCGGTACTGCTCCTTCACGAACTCCGCGGCGCGACCGTCCACCGCCAGCGCCTTCACCGCACGTTCGCCGTCGGGCAGCACGAGCGCGTCGAACAGCGGCGCCGGTTCGTTCTCCATCGAGGCATCGGCCTGCAGCGTTTCGCCTTCTGCGGTGACGAACGGACCGATGCGCTGGCCGACCAGGCGCGGCACCGCGCCGGCTTCGAACAGCGCCTGCTGCGCGGCGGCGAGCGATTCGCCGGCCACGCCATCGCAGACCAGCAGCGCGATCTTTCGCGAACGGATGCTGCCGTCGCCCGGACGCGCGAGCAGCGACAGCGCCGGCGATTGCCGGACTTCCGGACGCGGCACCCGCTCGATCGCACGCGGCGACGCTTCCACCGGGCCCATGCCCAGCCCTGCGGCGACAGACGTGGCCAGCTCGCGCGATACATTCATCAGGTTCGCCACCATGCGTTCGCGGATCGCCGGCACGGTGACCTTGCTCAGCTCGAAGCGGAACGCGCCAATGATGTGCGCCTTTTCCGCATCGCTCTGGCTGTCGTAGAACAGCGTCGCCTGGTTGTAGTGCTCGGCGAACTTCTCCGGGCGCCCGCGCAGTTCGTCGGCACGGATCGGCTCGGGAAACGACACGAAGCCGGCCGAACCAGCCTGGAACGGGCAGCCGCCGCCGAGGCTGTTGGGCTCGTACGAAACACGCCCGCGATGGATCGCCTGACGATGCATGCCGTCGCGCTGGTTGTTGTGCACCGGCGCCACGGGCGCGTTGATCGGGATCTCGTGGAAGTTCGGCCCGCCCAGTCGCGAGATCTGCGTGTCGACATACGAATGGATGCGCCCGGCGAGCAGCGGATCGTTGGTGAAGTCGATGCCCGGCACGACGTGCGCGGTGCAGAACGCCACCTGTTCGGTCTCGGCGAAGAAGTTGTCGGGATTGCGGTTGAGCACGAGGCGACCGATCGGTTCCACCGGCACCAGTTCCTCTGGCACGATCTTCGTGGCGTCGAGCACGTCGAAGCTGAACTTGTTCGCCTGCTCCTCGGTGAATACCTGCACGCCGAGTTCGTACTCGGGGAATTCGCCGGCTTCGATCGCTTCCCACAGATCGCGGCGGTGGTAGTCCGGATCGGCGCCGGAGATCTTCACCGCTTCGTCCCACGCCAGCGAATGCGTGCCCAGCCGCGGCGTCCAGTGGAACTTCACCAGGCGCGATTCGCCGGCCTCGTTGACGAAGCGGAACGTGTGCACGCCGAAGCCCTGCATCATGCGGTAGCTGCGCGGGATGGCGCGGTCGCTCATCGCCCACAGCAGCATGTGCGTGGATTCGGGCATGAGCGACACGAAATCCCAGAACGTGTCGTGCGCGGACGCGGCCTGCGGCATCGCGTGGTGCGGCTCGGGCTTGAGCGCATGCACGAGGTCGGGGAACTTCATCGCGTCCTGGATGAAGAACACCGGGATGTTGTTTCCGACCAGGTCCCAGTTGCCTTCGTCGGTATAGAACTTGACGGCGAAACCGCGCACGTCGCGCGCGGTGTCCTTCGAGCCGCGCTCGCCGGCCACGGTGGAAAAACGCACGAACACCGGCGTGATCTTGCCGTCTTCCTGGAATGGCGCCGCGCGCGTGATGCGACGGAGCGAGCGGTAGCACTCGAAGAAGCCGTGCGCGGCGGAACCGCGCGCGTGCACGATGCGCTCGGGAATGCGCTCGTGGTCGAAGTGCGTGATCTTCTCGCGGAGGATGAAGTCCTTCAGCAGCGCCGGCCCGCGCAGGCCGGCTTTCAGCGAATCCTGGTTCTGCGCGACCGGCACGCCCTGGTTGGTCGTGAGGACCTGCCCGCCCGAATCCACGCGCACGCGGTCGAGCGGGCCCACGGTCGGGTTCGTTCCGGGCGCGGCCTGCGTGCCGGCCTTGGGCGACGTCTGCGCTTCGGTAAGCGTGCTCGCGCCCGCCAGCGGCGTCGGCGTCGCATGCGCGCCTTCGGGCGGCGCAAGCGCGTTGTCGCGGCCGTATTCGGCAGCCTTGGTCGGGTTGTGATCGAAGGCCGCGGCGAGCGCCTGCGCCTCCAGTCCCTGTCGTACGGCGGGATCTTCAGCGCCTTCGCCGGACATGCGCGCCGGCCCGCTGTCGGTGGGAGCGCGACGTGCGGAGCGTGCAGCGGTGCTCTTCTTCGTGGCGGACGTGCGTGCGGGCGCCTTCTTCTTCGGCGCTGGCGTCTTTCGGCTGGCCATGTAACGAACTCCTGTGGATGTGCAGACGTGTGTGCAGGCAGGAAGACGCACGACGCGCCCTGACCTGCATGCAGCTTGGCGTCATGGAAGTCGACATTGCGTAACGCGCGGACCGTCGTCGTTCACGTTGGCGATGACGGTGTCATGGCGGTCGAGCCTGCTGGCCACGCGCATGGGCTCGCCATTTCTTTCACGGTGTCCCGAACTTTCTTCAGGCGAAGTGCTTGCGTCGTCCGCGCCGCGCGCGTGGACGCCGCGTTGCGCGTCTGCGCGCCCTCCGTCACAGGACTGGCATGCCGTTTGCGTGATGCTTCGCGAGAGACGCACACCGCACAGGGGAAAACACATGCAGGAAGGGGATCTGCCGAAGGGCTGGCGTATCTACGCCGAGCCACCGACGGCCGACGGCCGTTGCCGACTCCGCCTGATCGCGCCCAACGGAATCAGCAGCACCTGGTGGCTGCGATCGAACATGACGTCGGGACAAGTCGTGTGCGCCCTAGCCCACGACCAGAGCCGGGCCGGCATGCGCCACCGCACCCACGGCGTGATCGACCGCCGCGCGCACGAAATCGACGACCCCGCCTGCTCGCCACGCTGAATGCAGGCTGGTCGGCCGCGGCGCTGTCACGCCGGAGCGACGTCGCGGGAAGCAGATTCATGGCGTCGTCACTTCCGTTACCGCCATGCAGGAACCCGCCGGCACGCTGGATATCCGTCGTTTCGAGAGCAGCGGAAACGTCCACACGATCGAACTGGGCGAGGCAAGCCTGGACGATCTGACCGAAGACCAGCTGCTGTGGATCGATCTGGAAGGCGGCAGCGAGCCGACCATTACCGATGTGCTCGGGCGCCTCGGGATCGACGATGAGGTCGCGGCCTGGTTCCTCGACCGCAGCGCGATGCCCGAACTGCGCGTGCGCAACGGCTGGTTCTTCGTGCGCGTCGTCGCGGTGCGCAACGATGGCGAGCTCACCTATAACGGGACGGTCCTGGCGATCCTGGCCGGTCGCAATTTCGTGATCACGTCGCACAAGGAGCCGGTGGGCTTCCTGACGAAGCTGCGCGAGCGCGAATCGCACGATTCCGGCCTGGGCATGCTCGGCGCGGACAGCTTCACCGCGTCGCTGCTGGACTGGCACGTCAATTCCTATTTCGAGGCGGTGGCCGATTTCGAAAGCGCCGACGAGCGCCTGGAGACGGACATCCTCGACGATCGCCATGGCGAATGCCTGCACAGCCTGCGCGGCCTGCGCAAGGCGGCGTCGCGATTGCGGCGGATGCTGTCGGCACATCGCGGCGTGTTCGCCGCGATCGCGCGTCCGGACTTCCGGCCAGACGCCGACGGCGAAGTGAACCGGCACTTCCAGACCGTGGACATGCACTTCCAGCGCGCCATGGAAGCGGTGGAGAACGCGCGCGAGGTGGTGATCGGCTCGTTCGAACTCTTCAGCAACCAGACGGCACTGCGCACCAACGCGATCATGCGCGTGCTGACCATCCTGACGGCCTTGATGGGCGGGCTGGCGGTGATCGCGGGCGTGCTGGGGATGAACTTCGAAGCGCCCTTCTTCAAGACGGGCCTGATCGGTTTCGTCGTCGCCGTGGCGCTGATGACCGGCATGGCGCTGGCGGGATTCGCATTCGCCTGGTGGCGAAAGTGGCTGTGAGTCCATGAAGAAGCGGGAACGGCATGGCACCGTTCCCGCTCGCGAGTGAGGGCCGTTGTCGACGACCGTTATTGCGCAGCGCCGCCGAGCTTGCCCTGCAGTGCCCGGCCGCGCTCCAGGTGCATCGCGACGTGTTCGCGCGAGGCGGTGAGGAACGCGCGGACGTTGTCGTCGGTGGCGGCCGGCAGCAGGCGCGTGTCGATGAGCGTCAGCGCGTCCTGATGGCCCTTCACCATCGCATCTATATAGGCCTTCTCGTACTCCTTGCCGGACTTCTGGTCGAGCGTCGACAGATCCGAGCGGCCCTTCTGCTCCATGGCCGTCACTTCGGGGCTGCTCTCGTTCGGATTGAGCCTCTTGCCGGCTTCGAGGTTCTTCGAATGCTCGCGATGCAGCATGTCGGCGTATTGGGCCACCTCGCCCGTCACCTTCTTGCTCTTGGCCTGTTCGGCGGCGGCGACTTCATGCTTGTCGACAGCGCCGACCAGGCCCACTGCGTCGGCCTGCGTCAGCGCGCCCGCGGCCGGGGCGCCGGCAGCGGGGGCGGCCGGATCGTTCGCCACCGCGCTGGTGGCGTCGCCCGTGGTGCCGGTGGTGTCGGCGGGCTTTTCGGTCGGATCGGGCGCGTTCGCCTGCGGGCCCGAAAGCGCGGTCGAATCCGGATTGGCGTCGTTCTCGTCGCGCTTGCAGCCGGCCAGCGCCAGCATGGCGATCGAGATCGCGATAGAGAGCTTCAATGCATGGTTCATGTCGATTTCCTGTCGGTGGTTGTTAGAAGGTGGGAGCGAGGCGATCAATGCAGGCGGAGCGACCCGTCGATGCGCGGGAACAGGCTGGCGCGCTCCCACGCAGCGCGCACGTCGGGCTCGACCTCTTCCCACGACAGTCCCGTGGCCTGCTCGTACGATTTCCACAGCACCGACGCGGCACGTTCGGCCGTCGTCCAGTCGGCGCCGTAGATTTCGCGCGCACCTTCGCCGATGACGGCGACCAGCTGCTCGTAGCTGACCATTCGAGTGACGGCCATGGCTGTCCTCCCGCGATGCCTCGCAACGCAACGCGTGGCCCGCGCTGCTTGTATCCATGTCACCGCAAGTGTCATGCCATGGCGGCAAGCCGCCGTGCCGGCCTCGACGGCGCATCGGCGCGAAAAACCTTCCGGGCGCGCGCAGCAATTCGCCTGTTCACGGCATGCACGCGGGCTTCACGTGTGCCAATCGCGACTGAAGAAGACTGAATTCGATGCGCGCGGCACACACGAACGCAGCGCACGTTCCAACGATGCGCTGCACGATTCTTCACGAAATCTGGCTGCGGCGATTCCTATAAGGGACGGACGCTTTCAACGACAGGAATCCGTCCAATGGCACGTACGTCGAACTTCGATCAGGCCCAGGTCCACGAACTGCTGCTGCAGGCACTGGAGACCGAACGTGGCGGCATCCAGGTCTACACCGCGGCGATCAAGGCCGCACAGAACGAGGACCTCAAGAAGGAATTCCAGGAATACCTGGAAGAAACGCGGACGCACGAGGAAATCCTCACGCGCGTGTTCCAGCAGCTGGGCATGGACACCGAAGAGCAGAGCCCGGGCCGCATGGTCGTCGCGCATCAGGGTCAGTCGCTGGTGGCGGCCATCGAGATGGCGATCGAGAACGCCGAGCCTGCCGCCGCCGAAATCGTCGCCGCCGAATGCGTGGTGCTCGCCGAAACGAAGGACCACTCGAACTGGGAGCTCATCGGCCAAGTCGCGCTGAAGGCGAAGGCCGAATACGCGGACGCGCTGAAACAGGCCTATCAGGCGGTCGAGAAGGACGAGGACCATCACCTCTACCACACCAAGGGTTGGGCACGTGAGCTGTGGATCCAGTCGCTCGGGTTCCCGGCCGTGCTGCCGCCGCCGGAAGAGGTCAAGCAGGTCGAGACCGCCATCGGTGCCGCACGTGCCGAGCAGGCCCGCGACGAGATGCTGAAGCGGCATTGAGTCCACCCATCGCGCAACGAAAAACGGCCGGAACATCCGGCCGTTTTTTCATGTGCGCGTAAGCGGGCTCATGCCCCGAGGCCGTGCTCGCGCGCGTAGGCGTAGAACTCCAGGTCGCTTTTCACCCCAAGCTTGCGCATCGCCTCGACCTTCTGGCTGCTGACGGTCTTTACGCTGCGGTTGAGCTGGCGTGCGATCTCCGACACCGTGTGGCCCAAGGCGAACAGACGCATCACTTCGGCCTCGCGCTTGGACAGCGCCGTCGTCGAATCGGGACTTTCGCCCTGCACCGAATCGATCTGCTTGCGCACCGTCGCACTGAGATAGCTGCGTCCGGCCGTCGCGGCGGTCACCGCCGTCGGCAGTTCCTTCATCGCATCCGATTTGCTCACCACGCCGCGCACGTTGCCCAGGCGCGCAATGTTGTTGAGCACGCCGGGGTTGGCCAGCTGCGTCAGCACCACGATGCCGAGCTCGGGCCAGCGACGCCCGATCAGCTGCAGCAGGCTGAGGCCGTCGGCGGCCTGCTCGCCCGGCATGTTGAAGTCGGTGACCAGCAACTGGCAGGCGGTGCCGTCCAGCACGCGCAGCAGTTCGTCGGGCGAGGTCGCCTCGGCGACGACGCGAAAACCCGGACTCTGTTCCAGCAGCGCACGCACGCCACTGGACACGATCGGGTGGTCATCGGCGAGAACGATATGGAAAACCAAGCGGGCACCTCAGCTTCGATCGCAACGGAGCTTCACTTCCGGCCGCCGCGCGGGCGTTGTCCGGTGGCGGCCGCTGCCGGCCCTCGCATCCGGCCGGAGTATATACCCGCCCGTTCAGGCATCGTGATCCCGCATTTCACCAATCAGGCTAGACTGTTTCCATGCGTCGCATCGCGTTCCGCCTGCTCCTGTGCCTGATGCTCGTCCTGAACGGGACGGGCTACGCCGTGGCGGCCACGCAGATGAACATGACGCATGCGGCAATGGCGGTCGCGGCGTACGAAGCCGCCAACAACCCGCCGTGCCACGAGGCCGCGCCGGTCGAAACGGTCGCCGGGATGGCGCATTCGCACGACGCGCAGATGGCCGATGCGTCCGATCCGGGCGTTCCTGCGTGCTGCCAGTCCTCGCAGTGCAACTGCGATTGCCTCCAGCACGCCACGGCGGCCATGTCCGTGGTCGCCGTTCCCGCCGATGCGCCCGCGGGTGCGGACATCGCGCAACCGCGCGTCGTGAACCGCATCGCGCCTCCGCTGCCCAACCTGCTCCGACCTCCCATCGCCTGACTCCGGGCGCGCCCTGGCGCGCCGATCCCGACGCGTGCGCGAGCGGTCGCCCTGACCGCCATCGCGCCGCATCCCGATGATCTGCACGGAGCAGTCCATGACATCCGATGTTTTTCGCCGTCGCGCGGCTTCGCCGTCGCGACGACGTTTCGTCACCGGCCTGGCGGCTGGTGGCGTCGCCACGGGCGCGGGCCTGTGGCATCTGCCGGGTACGGCCGTCGCCGCACCGGCGCATTCCCCCAACATGCTCACCGGCACGCAGTTCGACCTGTCGATCGACGCCTCGCCGGTCAACTTCACCGGCCGCACGCGTCCTGCGGTCACCGTCAACGGCTCGCTGCCGGCGCCGATCCTGCGCTGGCGCGAAGGCGACACCGTCACGTTGCGCGTGGCCAACCGCCTGCCCGTGCAGAGCTCGATCCACTGGCACGGCCTGGTGTTGCCCGCCAACATGGACGGCGTGCCGGGCCTGAGTTTCGACGGCATCGGTCCGGGCGAAACCTTCACCTACCGCTTCGACATCCGCCAGTCCGGCACGTACTGGTACCACAGCCATTCGCTTTTCCAGGAACAGGCCGGCCTTTACGGCGCGATCGTCATCGACCCGCGCGAACCGGCGCCGTATGCGTTCGATCGCGAACACGTCGTGCTGCTGTCGGACTGGACCGACCTGGAACCGGCCGCGCTGTTCCGGCGCATGAAGAAGATGGCCGGCTACGACAACTTCCATAAACGCACCGTCGGCGACTTCTTCGACGACGTCTCGCGCGACGGGCTGTCGGCCACGCTGCGCGACCGCGGCCAGTGGGGGCGCATGCGCATGACGCCCACCGACCTGTCCGACATCAACGCGAACACCTACACCTACCTGCTCAACGGCACCGCGCCGTCGGGCAACTGGACCGGCCTGTTCCGCAGTGGCGAGAAGGTGCTGCTGCGCTTCATCAACGGCTCGGCCATGACCTATTTCGACGTGCGCATTCCCGGGCTGAAGATGACCGTCGTCGCCGCGGACGGCCAGTACATCCATCCGGTGACGGTCGATGAATTCCGCATCGCGGTGGCCGAAACTTTCGACGTGATCGTCGAACCCTCCGGGCAGGACGCCTACGCGATCTTCGCCCAGGACATGGGCCGCACCGGTTACGCACGCGGCACGCTGGCGGTGCGCCACGGGCTGGTAGCGCCGCTGCCCGCGCAGGACCCGCGTCCGATCCTGACGATGGACGACATGGGTCACGGCGCGATGGACCACGCCGGCATGGGGCACTCCGGTATGAAGCCCGGCGCCAAAGGCATGGAAGGCGGCTGCGGCGCTAACATGGGCATGAAGGGCATGGAAGGCGGTTGCGGCGCCAACATGGGCCACGACATGGCCGGCATGGACCACGGCGGCGGCATGCAGTCGCATCCGGCAAGCGAGCGCGGCAATCCGCTCATCGACATGCAGACGATGTCGCCGACGCCGAAGCTCGACGACCCCGGCATCGGCCTGCGCGAAAACGGCCGCACCGTGCTCACCTACGGCGCGATGCGCAGCCTGTTCGACGATCCGGATGGACGCGAGCCCTCGCGAACCGTCGAGCTGCACCTCACCGGGCACATGGAGAAGTTCGCCTGGTCGTTCGACGGCCTGAAGTTCATGGACGCCGAACCGCTCCGCCTGAACTACGGCGAGCGCATGCGTATCGTGCTGGTCAACGACACGATGATGACGCACCCGATCCACCTGCACGGCATGTGGAGCGACGTCGAGGACGAGACCGGCGAGTTCCACCTGCGCAAGCACACCGTCGACATGCCGCCGGGCACGAAGCGCAGCTATCGCGTGCGTGCCGACGCGCTCGGCCGCTGGGCGTACCACTGCCACCTGCTCTACCACATGGAAGCCGGGATGATGCGCGAAGTGCGTGTGGAGGAACGCGCATGACCGGCGTCCGTTCCCTGCTCGCCTGCGCGCTGTCGCTGGCGCTCGCGCCCGCGTGGGCGCAGGACCATTCGCACCACCATGCGCCGCCGTCCTCCGAACCGAAGGCGACGTCCACGCACGATCACGCGTCGATGGACCACGCCGCGCATCAGCAAGGCGCGGTGGATCACGCCGCGATGGGCCACGGCACGCCGACGCGGGATGCGCCCGTCGAGCCGATACCGACTCTCACCGACGCCGACCGCGCCGCGGCGTTCCCCGACCTCGCACACGGCATGCACCACGCGCCGGAGCGCAACAGCTTCGTGATCTTCGATCGGCTGGAAGCGGTCGACCTGGACCACGGTCGCGGCGAAGCGTGGGAAGCGCAGGCGTGGATCGGTTCCGACCTCAACCGCCTGTTGCTTCGCAGCGAGGGCGAACGCGAACGCGGCCACACCGAAGCCGCCGACCTCGAAGTGCTCTACGGCCGCAGCGTCACGCCGTGGTGGGACGTCGTCGCCGGCCTGAAGCACGACTTCAAACCGGGGCGCTCGCGCGACTGGGCCGCGTTCGGCGTGCAGGGACTGGCGCCGTACAAGTTCGAAGTGAGCGCGACGGCCTACCTCGGCGAAAGCGGCGCGACGGCAGCGACCGTCGAGGCCGAATACGAGGTGCTGCTGACGAACCGCCTGATCCTGCAGCCGCGCGTGGAAGTGGAAGCGTTCGGCAAGGACGATCCGACGCGTGGCATCGGCTCCGGCCTCTCCACGGTCGAAGCCGGATTGCGCCTTCGCTACGAGTTCACGCGACGGTTCGCGCCCTACATCGGCGTCGCGTGGGAACGTGCGTACGGCGGAACGGCCGATCACCGTCGCGATGATGGCGAGGCGGTCGAGGACACGCACCTCGTCGCCGGCGTGCGGCTCTGGTTCTGACCATGCGCGACACGACGCACCGCCGCCTCGCCCTGCCCCGCACCCGGTGCGGCGGGCGGCGGTGCGTTGACCTTCCCACCATGGGAAGGCCCACGCTGCCTCCATCGAATCGTCGAATGGAGTCCGCATGAATACCGCCGCCACCGCCGACCTGCGCCTGCCGATCGCCGGGATGACCTGCGCCTCGTGCGCGGGCCGCATCGAACGCGCGCTCGCCGCCGTTCCAGGCGTCTTTCGCGCCGAGGTGAACCTCGCGACGGCGACCGCCAACGTCGCCACCGACGGCAAGGTCGGCGCGACCGTCCTCGCCGATGCCGTCTCGCGCAGCGGATATCGCGTTCCCGAGCGCACGCTCGACTTGGCGATCGACGGCATGACCTGCGCCTCGTGCGCGAGCCGCGTCGAGAAGGCCTTGCGCGCGGTGCCGGGCGTGATCAACGCCAGCGTCAATCTCGCGACCGAACGCGCCCAGGTGCGCGCGTTGCCGGATGTTTCGGCCGACGATCTGATCGCCGCCGTCGCGACCGCGGGCTATCGCGCGAGTTCGCCGTATGGCGACATCGCTGACGTGACGTCCACCGAGTCGCGTGACGCCGAAGCGGACAAGGCAGATGCGCGCGAACGCCGCCACCTCTGGCTCGCGCTCGCGTTCTCGCTGCCGCTGGCGCTGCCGATGCTCGCGATGCCGTTCGGCGCACACCTGGCGCTGCCGGGCTGGGTGCAGTTCGCGCTCGCCACGCCGGTGCAGTTCTGGCTGGGCGCGCGCTTCTATCGCGCCGGCTGGGGCGCGCTGAAGGCGCGCAGCGGCAACATGGACCTGCTGGTCGCGCTCGGCACGAGCGCCGGCTACGGATTGAGCGTGTGGCACCTGATCGCCGGCGGCCACCACGCACTGCTGTATTTCGAAGCGTCCGCGGTCGTGATCGCCCTCGTGCTGCTCGGAAAGTGGCTGGAAACGCGCGCGCGCCGCCAGACGACGGCCGCGATCCGCGCCTTGCAGGCGCTGCGTCCGGCCACCGCGCGGGTCCGTCGCGATGGCCTGGAAACCGACATGCCGCTCGCGCAGGTCCGCGTCGGCGACGAGGTCGTCGTGCGGCCCGGCGAACGCATTCCCGTCGACGGTCGCATCGTGGAAGGACGCACGCACGCCGACGAATCCATGCTGACGGGCGAGTCGTTGCCGGTCGCGCGTTCGGAAGGCGATCGCGTCACCGGCGGCGCGGTCAACGGCGAAGGCCGCGTGGTGGTCGAAACCACGGCCATCGGCGCGGAAAGCGCGCTGGCGCGCATCATCCGACTCGTCGAGGACGCGCAGGCGAAGAAGGCGCCGATCCAGCGCATCGTCGATCGCGTCAGTGCGGTGTTCGTACCGGTGGTGATCGCCATCGCCTTCATCACGCTGCTGGGTTGGGGACTGACGACCGGCGACTGGAGCGGCGCGCTGCTCAACGCCGTCGCGGTGCTCGTGATCGCCTGCCCTTGCGCGCTCGGGCTCGCGACGCCCACGGCCATCATGGCCGGAACCGGCGTCGCCGCGCGCGCCGGCATCCTGATCAAGGACGCGCAGGCGCTCGAAACGGCGCAGCGCATCGCCATCGTTGCCTTCGACAAGACCGGAACGCTGACGCAGGGCAAGCCGACGCTCGTCGAAGCGATCGCGCTTGATGGCGACACGTCGTCGCTGCTCGCGCACGCCGCCGCGGTGCAGCGCGGCAGCGAACACCCGCTCTCGGCGGCCGTGATGCAAGCCGCGGGCGAGGCGCCGTTGCTCGTCGCGAGCGACATCCGCGCGGTACCGGGACGCGGCGTGCGCGGAACAATCGGCACCCACGACGTGCTCATCGGCAGCGAGCGGATGATGCGCGAGGCCGCCGTCGATCTTGAGCTGCTGTCCGCGCGCGCCGAAACGCTGCTTGCCAGCGGGCACACGGTGTCGTGGGTCGCGGTCGCAGAACGCAAACAATCCGCACGCCTGCTCGGCCTGCTCGCCTTCCGCGACACACCGCGACCGGGTGCGCGCGATGCCATTGCACGACTGCACGCACTGGGCCTGCGCACGGTGATGATCTCGGGCGACCAGGAAGGCGCCGCGCGTGCGATCGCCGCGCAGCTCGGCATCGAAGACGTGCGCGCCAACGTGCTGCCCGAAGAAAAGGCGGCGACGATCGAACGGCTGCGCGGCAACGGCGTGGTGGCGATGGTCGGCGACGGCATCAACGACGCGCCCGCACTGGCCGCGGCCGACGTCGGCATCGCGATGGGCAGCGGCACCGACGTCGCGATGCACGCTGCCGGCGTGACGCTGATGCGCGCGGAACCGGCGCTGGTCGCCGACGCCATCGGGATCTCGCGCCGGACCACGCGAAAGATCCATCAGAACCTCTTCTGGGCCTTCATCTACAACGTCGTCGGCATCCCCCTGGCGGCGTTCGGACTGCTCGACCCGGTGATCGCCGGCGCTGCGATGGCGTTTTCGTCCGTCGGCGTCGTCACCAACGCCCTGCTGCTGCGCCGCTGGCGCCCGCATCGCCCTTTGAACTCGCACGATTGAATCGCAAGGAGCCGACCATGCCCCGGATGCCACGACCCGAACTCGCCGACGCACGCCAGCAGGGCCTGCACAACATCGGCGAAGCCGCGCGGCACAGCGGCGTCAGCGCGAAGATGATCTGGCACTACGAAAGCATCGGCCTGATCCCGCCGCCCAATCGCACCTTCGCCGGGTATCGCCTCTACAACGATGCCGACCTGCATCGGCTGGGCTTCATCCGTCGCGCGCGCGGACTGGGGTTCTCGATCAAGCAGATCGAGGCACTGCTGGGGCTCTGGGACGACCGCTCCCGCGCGAGCGCCGAAGTGAAGCGTCTGGCGGAATCGCACGTGGACGAACTGGCGACGAAGATCGCCGAGATGCAGGCCATGCAGCGGACGCTGCAGGATCTTGCGCGCCGCTGCCACGGCGACGACCGACCGGACTGTCCGATCCTGGAGGATCTGGCGAAGACGACCGACGCACGCGATGCGCATTTGCCATCGCGACACGAACCGGACGATGCGCCGCTTTCGTTCGAAGCGGGGAACCAGCTGCGTCGCGTGGGTGGGCGTTAATCCCGAATCGGAGTATCTGCAGGCATTACGGAGCGCAGGAAGGCGCTGGATCCCCGCTTTCGCGGGGATGACGACGGTGGTCTGGGCTGATCGAACTCCGGCTCGTCTCGTCTCGTCCCAAATCCCGAACCGCGAATCCCGACGCACGAATCGCGATACGGAAAACCAGACCGCCCACAACGCAGCAGGGCCCCGTTTCCGGAGCCCTGCTGCGTTTCACTATTTGGCGTCCCCACGGGGATTCGAACCCCGGTCGCTACCGTGAAAGGGTAATGTCCTAGGCCTCTAGACGATGGGGACAAAACTGGTTTTTCAGCATCATCTCCGAAGAGATGGTGGAGCCAGCCGGGATCGAACCGGCGACCTCCTGCATGCCATGCAGGCGCTCTCCCAGCTGAGCTATGGCCCCACGTGCTGCTGGAAAGACGAAAATTCTAGCGGGCGTTCAGCGATGTCGTCAAGCGTTCGCTGCCAGATTTTTTTCGTCGCGTCCGCCGGTGCTGGTACCGGCGTCAACGGGGCGCAATGTTGCCACACCATGTCCCCGCTCCGCTAGATACTCGAGCCACTTTCCGAGAAACGTGTTCATCCGCGTGCGGTGGTCGAGCACTTCCGCCGCCGGCGGATACATCCCGATGACGTCCTGCCAGCGACGGCCGACGTAGCAGTTGGTGACTTCCAACTGCCGCGCATCGTGGTACAGCCGCAGATATGCCGAGGGATCCTGCTCCCCGGTGACCGGATCGCGCATCGCGTACGTCAGACGCAGCTCCGTCGTGTACGGATGGCGTTCGATCACGTCCAGCTGCAGGTCCAGTCCGTCGCCGACGCTGGAGTGGTATGTGCCGACCGCCAGCGCCTCCGACGGAAACAGGCGCGCGAAGCGGACATGGTTTTCGGCATACAGCCCCATGAGCCAGCCGAAGCGGCTGAGGCGGGGAATGCGTGCTTTGCGGGTCGCGAGAGACATGGGCATGGGCATCGATATGGAGTCGATGCTACACGGCACAACCTCCCCGCGGCAGCGTTGACGCACGCCGGTGGCAGGCATACGGTAAGGATTCCTCGCGAGCGCGTTTTCCGGGGTTTTCCCGCTACGGCGCCGTTCAGAACATCTCGCGATGGATCCCAAGCGTGGTCAGGACCTTGCTCGAGATCTCCTCGATCGAGGTATTGGTCGTGCTCAGGGTCGAAATCCGCTCCGCACGGAACATCGCCTCGGCCGCCGCCACTTCCCGCTTGCAGGTTTCCAGCTGGGCGTAGCGCGAGTTCGGCCGGCGCTCCTGGCGGATCTGCTGCAGCCGGACGGGATCGATCGTCAAACCGAAGAGCTTGTTGCGATACGGCCGCAGGCGCGGCGGCAGGCGGTCGTGTTCCAGGTCTTCCTCGGTCAGCGGGTAGTTCGCCGCGCGCACGCCGTAATGCAGCGCGAGGTACACGCAGGTCGGCGTCTTGCCCGCGCGTGAAACCGCGACCAGCACAAGGTCCGCGTCGTCGTAGTTGATGGCCTGCCCGTCGTCGTGCGTCAGCGCGAAATTCATCGCGTTGATGCGCCGGTGGTAGGTGTCGAAATCCACCATGCCGTGCGCCTGGCCGATGCGGCGTTCGCGCGTCTGTTCCAGCTCTCGTTCCAGCGGTTCGATGAAGGGCGCGAAGACGTCGAGCATCAGCGCGCCGCTTTCGGCCAGTGCGTGGCTGACATCGACGTCCATGCACGAGTTGATCACCACCGGGCGAACACCGTACGACTCGGCGGCGACGCGGATCTTCTCGCCCACTTCACGCGCGCGCTCGACGCTGTCGACGAACGGGATGCGGTCGGTCACGAAGCGCGTCTGGGTGAACTGGGTCAGCAGACTGTGGCCGATGGTCTCGGCGGTGATACCGGTACCATCGGATACGTAGAAGACGGGACGCACGCCGGCCATCGGTTTTCTCCTGAACTGGGCGTTCACAATACAAAAAACGCCGATGAATCAAGCTTGTCTGCCCCCGGCGCCCGGGCGATCATATCCGGATCGCTGCGCGTCACGCGCCTGGGCGCGCCGGCCTTGTTCCGCCATTCCTTCGAATCGCTTGCTGTCCTTGCCTGCTGTAACTGCCTGGAGATCGCCCGCTTGAACGAGAACATCCTCTGGCTGCACGCGCTGCGCCTCACCGATCTGGCCCGCGTCGGCGGCAAGAATTCCTCGCTCGGCGAGATGATCGGCAACCTCGCGAACCTTGGCGTGTCGGTCCCCGGCGGCTACGCGACCACCGCCGAAGCCTTCAAGGACTTCATCGCGCATAACGACCTGCACCAGCGCATCTACGACAAGCTGGCGACGCTCGACGTCGAAGATGTCAACGCGCTTACCGCCGCGGGCGCCGAGATCCGCGGCTGGGTGATCGACGCCCCGCTGCAGCCGGAGCTGGATGCCGACATCCGCAAGGCCTACAAGCAGTTGTGCGACGAAAACGGCGGCGGCGACGTCGCCGTTGCCGTTCGTTCCTCCGCCACCGCCGAAGACCTGCCCGACGCGTCGTTCGCTGGCCAGCAGGAGACCTTCCTCAACGTGACCGGTGCAGACGACGTCGTGCACAAGGTCAAGGAAGTCTTCGCTTCGCTCTACAACGACCGGGCGATCGCCTACCGCGTGCACCACGGCTTCAAGCACGAGGACGTTTTCCTCTCGGCCGGCGTGCAGCTGATGGTGCGCTCGAACGTCGGCTCCTCCGGCGTGCTGTTCACGCTTGACACCGAATCGGGTTTCCGCGACGTCGTCTTCATCACCTCCAGCTATGGCCTGGGCGAGATGGTCGTGCAGGGCGCGGTGAACCCGGACGAGTTCTACGTCTACAAGCCGACGCTGCTGCAGGGCAAGCAGGCCATCCTGCGCCGCGGCATGGGTGCCAAGCAGCTGCGCATGGTGTATTCCGACACGCCCGGCGAGCGCGTGCGCACCGAGGAAACGCCGGCCGATCTTCGCAACACGTTCTCCATCAGCGACGAGGACGTGCACGAACTCGCGCGCCAGGCGCTGACGATCGAGAAGCACTACGGCCGTCCGATGGACATCGAATGGGCGAAGGACGGCGTGAGCGGCAAGCTCTTCATCGTGCAGGCGCGTCCGGAGACGGTGAAGTCGCGCGGCCACGCCACGCAGATCGAGCGCTACCAGCTCACCCAGCGCGGCGAAGTCGTATGCGAGGGCCGCGCCATCGGCCAGAAGATCGGCACCGGCGTCGCGCGCGTCGTGCGCTCGCTGGCCGACATGAACCGCGTACAGCCGGGCGACGTGCTCGTGGCCGACATGACAGATCCCGACTGGGAGCCGGTGATGAAGCGCTCCGCCGCGATCGTCACCAACCGCGGCGGCCGCACCTGCCACGCGGCGATCATCGCGCGCGAACTCGGCGTACCCGCGGTCGTCGGCACGGGCAACGCGCTGGACACGATCCAGGACGGCCAGGAAGTCACCGTCAGCTGCGCCGAAGGCGATACCGGTTTCATCTACGCCGGCACCCTGCCCTTCGAGCGCCACGTGGCCGACCTCGACAAGATGCCCGAGGCGCCGCTCAAGGTGATGATGAACGTCGCCAACCCCGAGCGCGCGTTCGACTTCGCGATGCTGCCGCACGCGGGCGTGGGCCTGGCACGCCTGGAAATGATCATCGCCAGCCACATCGGCGTGCACCCCAAGGCGCTGCTGGAGTACGACCAGCAGGATGCCGCGACGAAGAAGAAGATCGACGAGAAGATGGCCGGCTACGCCAGCCCGGTCGATTTCTACGTGGACCGCCTGGCCGAAGGCATCGCGACGATCACCGCGTCGTTCGCGCCGTATCCGGTGATCGTGCGCCTGTCGGACTTCAAGTCCAACGAGTACGCCAACCTCATCGGCGGCTCGCGCTACGAGCCGCATGAAGAGAACCCGATGATCGGCTTCCGCGGCGCCAGCCGTTACGTCGATCCGAGCTTCACCGAGGCGTTCGCGCTGGAATGCCGCGCGGTGCTGAAGGTGCGCGAGCAGATGGGCCTGACCAACTGCTGGGTGATGATCCCGTTCGTCCGCACGCTGGAGGAAGGCCGCAAGGTGGTCGAGGTGCTGCGTTCCAATGGCCTCGAACAGGGCAAGGACGGGCTGAAGATCATCATGATGTGCGAAGTGCCGTCCAACGCGCTGCTCGCCGACGAATTCCTCGAGATCTTCGACGGCTTCTCGATCGGCTCCAACGACCTGACGCAGCTCACGCTGGGCCTGGACCGAGACTCCGGCATCGTCGCCAAGCTCTTCGACGAGCGCGATCCGGCGGTGAAGAAGCTGCTGTCGCTGGCGATCAAGTCCGCGCGTGCGAAGGGCAAGTACGTCGGTATCTGCGGCCAGGGTCCGAGCGACCACCCGGATCTGGCCGAATGGCTGATGGACCAGGGCATCGAATCGGTGTCGCTCAATCCCGACACCGTGGTCGACACGTGGCTTCGACTGGCAAAAGCCAAGGCGAAGAAGGCTGCAGCCTGACGGCTCCCGCTGTACCCTGCGATGAGCCATCGACGCCCCGCTTATGCGGGGCGTCGTATTTTGTAGACGTTCACGCACATCGCGCATCCATGCGCGTTCGCAAGGAGGTTGCTTTGCTCGCCGATCCGAAGACCCAGGCCGAAGTGCAGGATTCGCTGTCGAACCTCACCCGTCAGTTCGACCCCGACGTGCCGTTCCACTTGATGACTGCCGAGCAGTTCTGGGGCTGGGCGATGGACGTCGGCATCAAGCTCGGCGGCGCGCTGCTGGTGTTCTACATTGGCATGCACCTGGCGAAGTGGGCGGTTCGCGCGGCCGGACGCGCCTTGACGCGCGCGCATGTCGAACCGACCTCGTCGCAGTTCATCGGCCGCGTGCTCTACATCGCGCTGATGATCGTGCTGCTGCTGGCGATCCTGCAGGGCTTCTTCGGGGTGGCGCCGACATCGTTCATCGCGATCATGGGCGCCGCGGGCCTGGCGATCGGCCTGGCACTGAAGGATTCGCTGTCGAACGTCGCCTCCGGCGTGATGCTGGTGACGCTCAAACCGTTCCGCGTGGGCGACGTGGTGCAGATCGGCGGCAGCAGCGGCACGGTGGAAATGGTCCGCATCTTCCAGACCCAGCTGCGCGGCGCGGACAACCAGACGATCGTGCTCCCGAACAACCTGATCACCACCGCGCCGATCATCAACCTCACGCCCGACACGCGCCGTCGCATCGAACTGGTCATCGGCATCAGCTACGAGGACGACATCGACGTGGCGCGCGCGGCAATCATGGACATCATGCAGGCCGACAAGCGCATCCTCGACACGCCTGCGCCCGACGTCGTCGTGTATGAACTGGCCGACATCGCGGTGCGCCTGGGCGTGCGTTGCCATGTGAGCAACGCCGACCACTTCGCGACCAAGTGCGACCTCAACGAGCGCATCAAGAAGGCGTTCGACAACGCCGGCATCAGCATCCAGCAGGCGCAGCGCGACATCCGTGCGCAGCGACGTGTGCTCGAGGCGGTCCAATCGTCGGCAGCCAGCGCGGCCGGCGTTACCGATACCACGCAGTCCTCGCCCGACCAGCAATCGCCGACCCCGTCGCCCTCGCCCGACCAGCAGTCGCAGCCGGACCAGCGCTGAGGCTTACTCGTGCGCGTCGCCGCCGAGGCGACCCATGAAGCCGCGGTAGTGGCGCAGTTCGGCGATGGAGTCGCGCACGTCGCTCAACGCGGTGTGGCGGGCGTCCTTGTTGACGCCGGCCAGCACGTCGGGCGCCCAGCGGCGCGCGAGTTCCTTGATCGTGCTGACGTCGAGGTTGCGGTAGTGGAAATGCTTTTCCAGCCGCGGCATCAGGCGATGGAGGAAACGGCGGTCCTGGCAGATTGAGTTGCCGCACATCGGCGACTTGCCCACCGGGACCCAGTTCTGCAGGAATTCGAGCGTCTGCTGCTCCGCCTGGGCGATGTCGACGCGGCTGTCGAGCACGCGTTGCCACAGGCCCGAACGGCCGTGCTGGTTGCGGTTCCATTCGTCCATCGCTTCCAGTCGCGACAGCGGATGCGAGATCGCCAGTTCCGGGCCTTCGGCCAGCACGTTGAGCTGCTTGTCGGTCACCACCGTGGCGATCTCCAGGATGGAATCGCGATCGGTATCCAGACCCGTCATTTCGAGGTCGATCCAGATCAGGTGTTCGTCGTTCGGAGAAGGGACGGCCGCCATGCGCTCGCACTGGAATGAGGACCGGCGCATCATACAGCCAGCCCGCCCCGCGGCTTCGCGCCGCGCTCACGGAACGGAAACGCTACATGCCCTCGCCCGTCGCGATCGATCCCACGCACTACGCCGTCGTCTCGGCGATGATCACCCCGGCGTTCTTCCTCACCGCCGCCAGTTCCCTGCAGATCTCGTCGAACAACCGACTCGCGCGTGTCGTCGACCGGATGCGCGCGGATATCGAGATCCTCCGCGGCCTCCCGCAAGGCCCGGCGCGCGTGGAGCAGGAAGCGCGCATCGCGACCCACCGGCGTCGTTCGTACCTGGTGCTCGCGGCGGTGCGCATGCTCTACGCCTCGATCAGCGCGTTCGTCGGCACGAGTTTGGGCATCGCGGTGGACGCGTTCTTCGGCTACCGGCTCGACCTGGTGCCGACGGGACTGGCGGTCGTCGGCGTACTGCTGATGTTCGCCGCGTCGGTGTGCCTGGGTTACGAGGCGACGCTGGGCCTGCGGATGCTGGATCGCGAATTGAACGAGCAGCTCGCGAAGGACAGGCTCGAAGTGAAGGAGTGAGGTTGCGCGAGCGCCCTACTCCTGCGGCGCCGCAGGCGCGCCCTTGCCCCGCTTGCTCCTGAAATACGCCGTCAGCTTGGCCCCCGATTCTTCGCCCAGCACGCCGCCGGTGACCTGCACCCGGTGGTTGTGGCGCGGATCGGCGAGCAGGTCGAAGACGCTGCCTGCGGCGCCCGTCTTCGGATCGCTCGCGCCGTACACGACGCGGGCGACACGCGCATGCACCATCGCCATCGCGCACATCGCGCACGGCTCCAGCGTCACGTAAAGCGTCGAACCGAGCAGCCGGTGGTTGCCAAGACGCTGGCCAGCCTCGCGCATCGCCACGATTTCGGCGTGCGCGGTGGGGTCGCGCAGCGTGATGTTGCGATTCCAGCCCTCGCCCAGCACCTGCCCGTCGGCGGACACCAGCACCGCGCCGACCGGGATCTCGTCGTCCTCGCGCTGCGCGCGTTCGGCCAGCGCCATCGCGTGGCGCATCCAGCGCACGTCCGTGTCGTCCACGGGCTGCGCGTTCGTCGTTTCCTGAACCATCGCGACAGGATGCCCGAGGCCGCGCGGCCGTGCCACGTCGCATCGGGATTTCGGGCACGTCATGCCGTATTCGATCAGCCTTCACGCGCCTGAAACCGCTAAAATTGGCGTTCCCCGCGCCTGCGCGGACAGCCAGCCACCGACGGCCCCGCGCCACGGCCGCCCGCCACTCCAGGACCGCGCTTCGTCCATGAATTCCACGCCCATGAACTCCCAACACCGCAAACCGCTTCCCGGCACGTCGCTGGAGTATTTCGACGCGCGCGAAGCGGTCGAAGCCATCCAGCCCGGCGCCTGGGCGGGACTGCCCTACACCTCGCGCGTGCTGGCCGAGAACCTGGTGCGTCGCTGCGATCCGACCACGCTGGTCGCGTCGCTGAAGCAGCTCATCGAACGCCGCCGCGACCTCGACTTCCCCTGGTTCCCGGCGCGCGTGGTGTGCCACGACATCCTCGGCCAGACCGCGCTGGTGGACCTGGCCGGCCTGCGCGACGCCATCGCCGACCAGGGCGGCGATCCGGCGAAGGTGAACCCGGTCGTGCCGGTGCAGCTGATCGTCGACCATTCGCTCGCCGTCGAATGCGGCGGTTACGACCCCGATGCCTTCGCGAAGAACCGCGCCATCGAGGACCGCCGCAACGAAGACCGCTTCCACTTCATCGAGTGGACCAAGCGCGCGTTCGAGAACGTCGACGTGATCCCGCCGGGCAACGGGATCATGCACCAGATCAATCTGGAGAAGATGTCCCCGGTCATCCAGTCGCAGGGCGGCGTGGCCTTCCCCGACACCTGCGTCGGCACCGACAGCCACACGCCGCATGTGGATGCGCTGGGCGTCATCGCGATCGGCGTGGGCGGGCTGGAAGCGGAGAACGTGATGCTCGGCCGCGCGTCGTGGATGCGCCTGCCGGACATCATCGGCGTCGAACTCACCGGCAAGCGCCAGCCGGGGATCACCGCCACCGACATCGTGCTCGCGCTGACCGAATTCCTGCGCAAGGAAAAGGTCGTCGGCGCGTACCTGGAGTTCCGTGGCGAAGGCGCATCGAGCCTGACGCTCGGCGATCGCGCGACGATTTCGAACATGGCGCCCGAGTACGGCGCGACCGCGGCGATGTTCTTCATCGACAACCAGGCGCTGGAGTACCTGCGACTCACCGGCCGCGACGACGCGCAGGTGAAGCTGGTGGAAACCTATGCGAAGACCGCAGGCCTGTGGGCCGACGATCTCGCGCACGCGCAGTACGAGCGCACGCTGACGTTCGATCTGTCGAGCGTCGTGCGCAACATGGCCGGCCCGTCGAATCCGCACAAGCGCCTGCCGACGTCGGACCTGGCCGAGCGCGGCATTGCGGTGAACCTCGACGCGGCGCTCGCGCAGGAAGCGCAAGGCCTGATGCCCGATGGCGCGGTGATCATCGCCGCCATCACCAGCTGCACGAACACCAGCAACCCGCGCAACGTCATCGCCGCCGCGCTGCTGGCGCGCAATGCGAACGCGCGCGGGCTGACGCGCAAGCCGTGGGTGAAGACTTCGCTTGCCCCGGGTTCCAAGGCCGTGCAGCTGTACCTGGAAGACGCGAAGCTGCTGCCGGAACTGGAGAAGCTGGGCTTCGGCATCGTCGCCTTCGCCTGCACGACGTGCAACGGCATGTCGGGAGCGCTGGATCCTGCGATCCAGCAGGAAATCATCGATCGTGACCTGTATGCGACGGCCGTGCTGTCGGGCAACCGCAACTTCGACGGCCGCATCCATCCGTACGCGAAGCAGGCCTTCCTCGCCTCGCCGCCGCTGGTGGTCGCCTACGCCATCGCCGGCACGGTGCGGTTCGACATCGAACGCGACGCGCTGGGCCTGGACGCCGACGGCAAGCCGGTCACGCTGAAGGACATCTGGCCGAGCGACGAGGAAATCGACGCCATCGTCGCGCAGAGCGTGAAGCCCGAGCAGTTCCGCCGCGTGTACGAGCCGATGTTCAACATCCGCGTCGAACACGGCGAACGCGTGAGCCCGCTGTACGACTGGCGCCCGCAGAGCACCTACATCCGTCGTCCGCCGTACTGGGAAGGCGCGCTGGCCGGCGAGCGCACGCTGCGCGGCCTGCGTCCGCTCGCCGTGCTCGGCGACAACATCACGACCGACCATCTGTCACCGTCCAACGCGATCCTGATGAACAGCGCGGCCGGCGAATACCTGCACAAGATGGGCCTGCCGGAAGAGGACTTCAATTCGTACGCGACGCATCGCGGCGACCACCTCACCGCGCAGCGCGCGACGTTCGCCAACCCGACGCTCGTGAACGAAATGGCCGTCGTCAATGGCGAAGTGAAGAAGGGATCGCTGGCGCGCATCGAGCCGGACGGCCAGGTCGTGCGCATGTGGGAAGCGATCGAGACTTACATGGAGCGCCGTCAGCCGCTGATCATCATCGCCGGCGCCGATTACGGGCAGGGTTCCTCGCGCGACTGGGCGGCCAAGGGCGTGCGCCTGGCGGGCGTCGAAGCCATCGTCGCAGAGGGTTTCGAGCGCATCCATCGCACCAACCTGATCGGCATGGGCGTGCTGCCGCTGGAGTTCAAGCCGGGCTTCAACCGCACCGTGCTGCGCATCGACGGCACCGAGACCTTCGACGTCACCGGCGAGCGCAAGCCGCGCGCAGACCTCACGCTGGTCATCCATCGCCGCGATGGCGAGCGCGTGGAAGTGCCGGTCACCTGCCGCCTCGACAGCGACGAGGAAGTGTCGATCTACGAGGCCGGCGGCGTGCTGCAGCGCTTCGCGCAGGACTTCCTGGAATCCTCGGCACGCGCGGCCTGATCGCCGCGCCGGTTCCCCTTTCGCAACACGCACCTCTTCCACCACGCAAGGAGTAGCGAAATGCCCGGAACCGTCACCCTGCACCGCGTGATCCGCGCGCCTGCCGAACGCATCTACCGCGCCTTCATCACGCCGGCGGCGATGGTGAAGTGGCTCCCGCCGCACGGCTTCACCGGCGAAGTCCATGCGATGGACGCGCGCGTGGGCGGCAGCTACCGCATGTCGTTCACCAACTTCGGCACCGGCGGCAGCCACTCCTTCGGCGGCACGTACCGCGAAATGGTCCCCGGCGAGAAGCTGCGCTACGACGACCAGTTCGAAAACCCCGACATGCCCGGCACGATGGAAGTCGACGTGACGCTGAAGACCGTCGTGTGCGGCACCGAAGTGAGCATCGTGCAGAAAGGCATCCCGGACGCGATCCCGGTGGAGTTCTGCTACCTCGGCTGGCAGGAATCGCTGGAGATGCTGGCGAAGCTGGTGGAGCCCGAGATTCCGGACGGGGCGTGAGCGGCACCGCTCTACGCTGTCATCCCCGCGAAGGCGGGGATCCAGCCGTCCACCAATCAAGCTCTCCGACGAGCGTGACACGTCGGAGAGTTGGATCCCCGCCTGCGCGGGGATGACGACAACAAACACGAAAAGACGAACACGCCATGACCCACGCCCCCCAGATCCGCATCCCCGCCACCTACATGCGCGGCGGCACCAGCAAGGGGGTGTTCTTCCGCCTCGACGACCTGCCCGAGCGAGCGCGCGTGCCCGGCCCGGCGCGCGATGCGCTGCTGATGCGCGTGATCGGCTCGCCCGATCCCTACGGCAAGCACACCGACGGCATGGGCGGCGCGACGTCGAGCACGAGCAAGTGCGTGATCATCTCGACGTCGTCCCAGCCCGGGCACGACGTCGATTACCTCTACGGCCAGGTGTCGATCGACACCGCCTTCGTCGACTGGAGCGGCAACTGCGGCAACCTCAGCTCGGCGGTCGGGCCCTTCGCCATCGCCAACGGCTTCATCGATCCGGCGCGCATTCCGCGCGACGGCGTCGTCACGGTGCGCATCTGGCAGGCGAACATCGGCAAGACCATCGTCGCGCACGTGCCGGTCACCAACGGCGAAGTGCAGGAAACCGGCGATTTCGAGCTGGACGGCGTGACCTTCCCGGCAGCCGAGATCGAGCTGGAGTTCCTCGATCCGTCCGACGACGGCGAAAGCGGCGGCGCGATGTTCCCGACCGGCAAGCTCGTCGACGAGCTTGAGGTCCCCGGAGTGGGTACGTTCAAGGCGACGCTGATCAATGCGGGCATCCCGACGATCTTCCTCGATGCGTCGGACCTGGGCTTCACCGGCACCGAGCTGCAGCCGGCCATCAACGACAACCCGAAGACGCTGGCGATGTTCGAGACCATCCGTGCGCACGGCGCGGTGCGCATGGGGCTGATCGAACGCATCGAGCAGGCGGCCACGCGCCAGCACACGCCGAAGGTCGCCTTCGTCGCGCCGGCGCAGGACTACACCGCCTCCAGCGGCAAGCACATCCCGGCCGCTGACATCGACCTGCACGTCCGCGCATTGTCGATGGGCAAGCTGCATCACGCGATGATGGGCACGGCGGCGGTGGCGATCGGCACTGCGGCGTCGATTCCAGGCACGCTGGTTAACCTCGCCGCGGGCGGCGGCGAACGCGAGGCGGTGCGTTTCGGACATCCATCCGGCACGCTGCGCGTGGGCGCACAGGCCCGACTCGTGGACGGCCAGTGGACCGTGACCAAGGCGATCATGAGCCGCAGCGCGCGCGTGCTGATGGAAGGCGCGGTGCGGGTTCCGGGCGATTCGTTCTGACGTCGCGCCAATGCGGATAAGAAAAGCCCCGCTTTCGCGGGGCTTTTCATTTGCCTCATCGAAGCGGGATCACTCCCACTCGATCGTCGCCGGCGGCTTGCCGCTGATGTCGTACACCACGCGCGAGACACCGCGCAGTTCGTTGATGATGCGGTTGGACACACGGCCGAGGAAGTCGTACGGCAGGTGCGCCCAGTGCGCGGTCATGAAGTCGATGGTTTCCACGGCTCGCAACGCGATCACCCACTCGTAGGCACGCGCATCGCCGACCACGCCCACCGACTTCACCGGCAGGAACACGGCGAACGCTTGGCTCGTGCGGTCGTACAGGTCGGCCTTGCGCAGTTCGTCGATGAAGATGTGGTCGGCACGCGCCAGCAGTTCGGCGTACTCGCGCTTCACTTCGCCCAGGATGCGCACGCCCAGGCCCGGACCCGGGAATGGATGGCGGTAGACCATCGCGCGCGGCAGGCCGAGTTCGACGCCGAGGCGACGCACTTCGTCCTTGAACAGCTCGCGCAGCGGCTCGACCAGGCGCAGCTTCATGTCTTCCGGCAGGCCGCCCACGTTGTGGTGGCTCTTGATGACGTGCGCCTTGCCGGTCTTGCTGCCGGCCGACTCGATGACGTCCGGGTAGATCGTGCCCTGCGCCAGCCACTTGGCGTTGGCGAGCTTGGCCGACTCCTCGTCGAAGATCTCGACGAACAGGTTGCCGATGATCTTGCGCTTGGCCTCGGGATCCTCGACGCCGGCCAGCGCCTTGAAGTAGCGGTCGGCGGCGTTCACGCGCACGACCTTCACGCCCATGTGCTCGGCGAACATCGCCATCACCTGGTCGCCTTCGTTCCAGCGCAGCAGGCCGGTGTCGACGAACACGCAGGTCAGCTGCTCGCCGATCGCCTTGTGCAGCAGCGCGGCGACGACGGAGGAATCCACGCCGCCGGACAGGCCGAGGATCACCTCGTCCGAGCCGACCTGCTCGCGCACGCGGGCGATCTGGTCCTCGATGATGTTGGCCGCCGTCCACAGCGTCTTGCAGCCGCAGATGTCGGCGACGAAGCGGCGCAGCAGCGTCTGGCCCTGCTTGGTGTGCGTGACTTCCGGATGGAACTGCACGCCGTACCAGCGCTTGTCCTCGCGGGCCATCGCGGCGACGGGGATGCGGTCGGTCACGGCGGTGACGGTCCAGCCCGGCGGCGCCTTGGCGACGTGGTCGCCGTGGCTCATCCACACGTCGATGCGCGGCTCGCCGTCGTGGTCGGTCAGCCCGCCCAGCAGCGCGTCGTGCGCGACGAGTTCGACTTCAGCGTGGCCGAATTCGCGCGCGTCGGCCGCTTCGGTCGCGCCGCCCAGCTGCGCGGCGAGCGTCTGCATGCCGTAGCAGATGCCCAGGACCGGCAGGTTCGAATCGAAGACCTCCTGCGGGGCGCGCGGCGCACCTTCCTCCGTCGTCGATTCGGGACCGCCCGACAGGATGATGCCCTTCGCACCGAACGCGGCGATTTCCGCCGGATCGTGGTCCCACGCCCAGATTTCGCAGTAGACGCCGATCTCGCGGATGCGGCGGGCGATCAGCTGCGTGTACTGCGCGCCGAAATCGAGGATGAGGATCTTGTCGCTGTGGATGTTGGTCATGGGGCCGTGGACTTCAGTAATCGCAAGCGCAAAAAACAAGAAAGGGAAACTTGCGTCTCCCTTCCTGCGAACAATCAACCCGCTCGGTAATTCGGCGGTTCCTTCGTGATCTGCACGTCGTGCACGTGGCTCTCGCGAGCACCAGCGTTGGTGATGCGCACGAAGCTGGGCTTCTTGCGCATGTCCTCGATGCTCGCGCAGCCCACGTAGCCCATCGTGGCGCGCAGGCCGCCGGCAAGCTGGTGCACGACGTTGCGCAGCGGGCCGCGATACGGGACGCGGCCTTCGATGCCTTCGGGCACGAGCTTGTCGGCGTCCGATGCATCCTGGAAATAGCGGTCCTTGGAGCCCTGCTCCATCGCGCCCAGCGAGCCCATGCCGCGGTAGCTCTTGTAGCTGCGGCCCTGGAACAGTTCGACTTCGCCCGGCGCTTCCTCGGTGCCGGCGAACAGGCCGCCGATCATCACCGTCGAGGCGCCCGCGACGATGGCCTTGCCGATGTCGCCCGAATAGCGGATGCCGCCGTCGGCGATCAGCGGGATGCGGTCCTGCAGCGCCTCGGCGACCATCGCCACCGCGGTGACCTGCGGCACGCCGACGCCCGCGACGATGCGCGTGGTGCAGATCGAGCCCGGGCCGACGCCGACCTTCACCGCGTCGGCGCCGTTGTCCATCAGCGCGAGCGCGGCATCGCCGGTGACGATGTTGCCGCCGATCACCTGCAGCTGCGGGAAGTTCTTCTTCACCCAGTTGACGCGATCGAGCACGCCCTGCGAATGGCCGTGCGCGGTATCGACCACGACCACGTCCACGCAGGCCGCGGCGAGCGCTTCCACGCGCGCCTCGGTGTCGCCGCCGACACCCACGGCCGCGCCGACCAGCAGGCGTTCGCTGGTGTCGTAGGCCGCGTTGGGGTTGTCGGACTTCTTCTGGATGTCCTTCACGGTGATCAGGCCGCGCAGCTCAAAGCCGTCGTTGACCACCAGCACCTTCTCGATGCGGTGCTTGTGCAGCAGGCTCAGGACTTCCTCGTCGGTGGCGCCCTCGCGCACCGTCACCAGGCGGTCCTTCTTGGTCATGATGTGGCGGACCGGATCGTCGAGCTTCTTCTCGAAGCGCATGTCGCGACTGGTGACGATGCCCATCAGCTGGCCGCCTTCCACCACCGGCACGCCGGAGATGTTGCGCGCCCGGGTGAGCTTGAGGACTTCGCCGATCGTCGTGTCGGGCCCGACGGTGAAGGGCTCCTTGATCACGCCGGCCTCGAACTTCTTGACCTGCGCGACCTGCGCGGCCTGGGCTTCCAGGCTCATGTTCTTGTGGATGATGCTGATGCCGCCGAGCTGGGCCATGGCGATGGCCAGGCGCGCTTCGCTGACGGTGTCCATCGCGGCCGAGAGGATCGGCAGCCGGATGTTCAGGTCGCGGGTGAGGCGGGTCGTGAGCGAGACGTCCTTGGGCAGGACCGTCGAGTGGGCCGGGACGAGCGAAACGTCGTCGTAGGTCAGTGCTTCAGCCTGGATGCGCAGCATGGGCGGGGGCCGGGAGGCGGATGAAGCGCGACATTGTAGCGTGTCTGGCGTCCCTCACGCCTGCTTCGCGCCGGGACGAGTCGTTCTACTGAGGCTGCCGGTCGCGCTTGACGCGATTTGCTCCGCAAATCGCACTCGTGGCCTGGGGCCACTCCCGCGCAAGACGGGATTTGCTTCGCAAATCACGTCCCACACGTGCTCCATACCCGCCCCTCGCGGCGCTGCCGCGACCGCCCCTAACTTAGGGGCTGGGGCAAAAGCCCGCGTCGATGACCGCGCTGGTTACCCCGTCTTGAACCCCTCTCCCACCGGGAGAGGGGTTGGGGTGAGGGGCAACGAAGCGAAAGCGTAACCGGTCGTCTCAACCGAGCAGCGCTGCGGGGCTACTTCACCGCGTGCCACCCCTGCCCCGAATCCGCGGCCTCTGCCGCTTCCAGCGTGTTCTGCATCAGCGTGGCGACCGTCATCGGGCCTACGCCGCCCGGGACCGGCGTAATCCAGCTGGCGCGCTGGGCGGCCGCTTCGAAGCCGACGTCGCCCACCAGGCGGCCGTCGTCGAGGCGGTTGATGCCCACGTCGATCACCACCGCGCCCGGCTTCACCCATTCACCCGGGATCAGGCCCGGGCGACCCACCGCGACCACGAGGATGTCGGCGTTGCGGATGGAGGCTTCGAGGACCTCGGGCGGCGTGAACTTGTGGCAGCTGGTGACGGTGCAGCCGGCGATCAGCAGCTCCAGCGCCATCGGCCGGCCGACGTGGTTGGAGACGCCCACGATCGTGGCGCTCTGGCCGCGCACCGGTCGGTCGGTGTACGCCAGCAGCGTCGTGATGCCCCGCGGCGTGCACGGACGCAGGCCGAACTGGCGCAGCGCGAGATGGCCGACGTTTTCAGGATGGAAGCCGTCCACGTCCTTGCGCGGGTCGATGCGGTGAATCAGCTCGGTCGCGTCGCGACGGTCCGGCAGCGGCAGCTGCACCAGGATGCCGTGCACGTCCGGATCGGCGTTGAGCGTGTCGATCAGCGCCAGCAGCTCCTGGTTGCCGGTGTCGGCAGGCAGGTCGTAGTCGATCGCGCGGATGCCCACTTTCTGCGCCGCACGCCGTTTGTTCTTCACATAGACGCTGGACGCCGGATCGTTGCCGACCAGCACGACCGCGAGCCCCGGGCGCGACTTGCCGGAGGCGACGCGCGCGTCGACGCGGCTCTTGAGCGTATCGAGCAGGTCTTCGGCGATGCGCTTGCCGTCGAGAATGCGGGCCGGTGCCTGGGTCGTGGAGACGGTCATGCCTTGGGCTGGAGTACATTCGGGCCGGGCATTATCGCTCAAGCCATCCCGGAAGGCCGGCCCGTTCCGCAGGCTCCCGGCTCCCCCGCTCCGGAACGAAGACAGTCCCCATGACCGAACCCGATTTCGAAACCACCCAGATCGAGGCCGCCGCCTTCCGGCGCCTGCTCCGGCACCTGCTCCAGGATCGCCCGGACGTGCAGAACATCGACCTGATGATCAACGCCGGCTTCTGCCGCAACTGCCTGGCCGACTGGTACCGCGAGGCCGCCGAGCAGCGCGGCATCACGATGACGAAGGACGAGGCGCGTGAGGCGATCTACGGCATGCCGTTCGCGCAGTGGAAGGCGCAGCACCAGCGCGAGGCGACGCCCGAGCAGGTGGCCGCATTCGAGGCGGCGCAACGCCGTCACGCGCAATGAGCTTCGTGCGCCGCCAGTGGCTTGGCTGGGCGGCGCTGCCGGTGATCGGCTATGCCGGCGTGGTCGCGTGGCTGTTCTCCAAGCAGCGCGATCTCATCTACCTGCCCGAAGGCACGCGCATCGACGTCGCGCAGACCGACTTCACGCTGGCGCGCGACGACGTCCAGCTGCACGGCTGGGTGCTGCATCCGCAGGCGTCGCGGCCGGTGATCTATTTCGGCGGCAATGCCGAAGGCATACAGCACCGGCGCGAGATGCTCGACCGCCTGCTGCCCGATCGTCCCGTCTACCTGGTGTCGTACCGCGGCTATGGCGCGAGCGGCGGCGTGCCGAGCGAAGCCGCGCTGCTCGGCGACGCGCTCGCGCTGTTCGACGAAGTGCGCTCACGCCATCCGAACCAGCCCATCGCGGTGATCGGCTCCAGCTTGGGCAGCGGCGTCGCCAGTTACGTCGCGAGCCAGCGGGATGTGTCGCAACTGGTACTGATCGCCCCGTTCGACAGCCTCGCCGCGGTGGCGCGGGTGCACTACCCGGCCCTGCCGATCCGCTGGATCCTTCGCGACCGCTTCGATTCGATCGACCGCCTGCGCGGCTACGAGGGCGACGTGATGGTCATACGTGCCGCGCTCGACACCGTCGTGCCGCCGGCCAACACCAACCGGCTGATCGCCGCGCTGGGCAAGCCGCCGAAAGTCGTCGACCTGCCGCAGGCCGGGCACAACACGATCAGCGGCAATCCGGAGTTCGAACAGGCGCTGGCGGACTTCCTGCGCTGACGCGTCAGGCCGCGCAGAATTTCGCGTAGTCGATGTAGCCCGGGAAGTCGCGTCCGGCAGCGCACACCGGGCAATCCGGATCGGCCGACAGCCGTGTTTCGCGGAACCGCATGCCCATCGCGTCGAAGTGCAGCAGCCGGCCGGCGAGCGGCTCGCCGACGCCGAGGATCAGCTTGATCGCCTCCGTCGCCTGCAGCAGGCCGATCACGCCGGGCAGCACGCCTAGCACGCCGGCTTCGGCGCAGTTGGGCGCGGCTTCCGGCGGCGGCGGCTCGGGAAACAGGCAGCGATAGCACGGCGCGTGGCCGCGATGGCGCCCGGCATCGAACACGCTCACCTGCCCTTCGAAACGGTGCACGGCGCCGTAGACCAGTGGCTTGCCGAGCTTCACGCAGGCGTCGTTGAGCAGGTAACGCACGGGGAAGTTGTCGGCGCCATCGACGACGACGTCGGCGCCTTCGATCAGCCGCTCGACGTTGGCGGCAGTGATGCGCGCCTGGAACGTCTCGATGTTGACCGTCGGATTCAGCGCCGCCAGCGCGATCCTCGCCGATTGGACCTTCGGCACGCCGATGCGGTCTTCGGCATGCAGGATCTGCCGCTGCAGATTGCTGCGATCGACGATGTCGTCGTCGGCCAGCACGATCGTGCCCACGCCTGCGGCAGCCAGGTAGAACGCCGCCGGCGAACCCAGCCCGCCCGCGCCGACCATCGCGATGCGCGCGGCCTGAAGTTTGCGCTGCCCGGCTTCACCGACTTCGGGCAGGCGCAGGTGGCGCGAGTAGCGGTCGTAGAAATCGAAGTCGCGTTCGTCGCGGGCGACCGGCAGGCCTTCTGCGATCCAGCGCGTCGTGCCGCCGTCGACCGATGCCACGCGTGTGTAGCCGGCGGCGTGGAGCGCCTGCGCGGCCTTCATCGAACGCGCACCGGATTGGCAGATCACCAGCACGTCGGCGTTGCGGTCGGGCAGCGAGGCCTGCGGATCGGCTTCCAGATCGCCGCGTGCGACGCCGAGCGCGCCTTCGGCGAAGCCCGTGGCGCGCTCGTGCGACTCGCGCACGTCCACGATCACGGCGCCCTCGCGCTGGCGGCGCAGGGCGTCGGCGGGAGCGATGAGTTCGATCTGGGCGGCAGTGTTCATGGCCCGATTATCCTCCCTCACGCGTAACGCAGGACCTCCACGACGGTGCCCGCCGCCAAACGCTGCGGTCCATCGGGCACCACGATCAGCGCGTTGGATTCGCCGACCGCGCGCAAACGGTGCGAACCGACCGCGGGATTCGGATCGGCGCGCAGCACGCCGTGTTCGTCGCAGAACACCGTGGCACGCTGGAATTCGCGGCGAGCGTGGGATTTCTCGATCGGCGAGACGAGCTGCGCGCGCTCGGCCGGGCGCGGTTCCGTGCGGCCCTGCAACGCGTCGATGAGCGTGCGGCCGAAACCCAGGAACGTCGCGAACACCGACACCGGATTGCCGGGCAATGCCAGCACGCGCGCCTGGTCGAGACTGCCGAACAGCACCGGCATGCCGGGCTTCATCCGCACCTTCCAGAAATGCACCTGGCCGAACTGCTGGACGACGGCCGGGATGTGGTCCTTCTCGCCCGCCGAAACGGCGCCGCAGGTGACGATCAGATCGAACGCGCAGCCGGCATCGCGCAGCGCGATCTCGACCCGTTTCGGATCGTCGGGCAGTCGCGGCCACGCGGTCGGTTCCAGGCCTTCGGCGCGCAGCAGGCCCATCAGCAGTTCGCGATTGCTGTCGTAGATCTCGCCGGGCGCGAGCGACAGCCCGGGTTCGACGAGTTCGTCGCCGCTGCTGAACACCGCCACCGTCGGCTTGCGAAACACCGTGAGCGACGGCACGCCGAGCGATGCGGCGAGCGATACGCGCGCAGGCGTGAGGCGCTTGCCGGCCTGGAGCACGCATTCGCCAGCCCGCACGTCCTCGCCTTCGCGACGCAGGTTCGCGCCGGCATCGGGCGACGTCAGGACTACCACACGCTCGCCGTCGACCCGCGTGTTTTCCTTGATGACGACGGTATCGGCACCGGCCGGCATCGGCGCGCCGGTGGTGATGCGCACGCATTCGCCCTCGCCCACGCGGATCTCGCGAGCGCGGCCGGCGAACTGTTCGTCGATGAGGCGCAGCGTCGTCTCGCCTTCGCGAAGATCGGCATGGCGCAGCGCGAAGCCGTCCATCGCGCTGTTGTCGAACAGCGGCAGCGCGATGGGCGCATGCACGTCGGTGGCGAGGATGCGCCCGTGCGTGCGCGAGAGCGGAAGGGTTTCGGTATCGAGGCGGTGCTTTGCCGCGACGTCGCGGATGATCGCGACGGCGTCGTCGAAGGCGAGCTGGATCGGGAAGTCGGTCATGCGGGGGAGTCAGTTTCGCCGGGCACCGCGCCAGCGGCGGCGAGGTCCTGCGGCGTGTTGAGGTTGCCGAAGCGTACGCCGTCCAGTCGGACGGCGACCATGCGCAGATGGCGTTGCAGCGAATGGATCGCCAGGTCGTTCGCGGCGATGGCGCGCGCCGCGGCCTCGCGCAAGGGCGCCGCCGGCCATAGCGCGACGAGCGGCTGCGGGCCGTCGTCGTCCACGGCGTATGCGCCATGCGCGCTCGCGGAGGCACTCAGGCTGGGGACGAGGCAGTCGTTCACGCCGACCAGATCGACGGGCAAGGTCAGCAGCCATGGCTTATCGCAGGCGGCGGCCAATGCGTCTAGGCCGGCGAGTGGACCGAGATCGCCGTCGTGGCGATCGGGCACGGCACGAAGGTTGAGGCGCTCGTAGCGTTCGCGGCAACGGTTGGCGCTGATCAGCGTGGCGCTGGTTTCGGATGCGAAACGTCGCCGCCAGCGCTCGACCTGCGCGACGCCGTCGCGCTGCAGCCAGGCCTTGTCGATACCGCCGAGCCGGCTTGCGCGGCCGCCGGCGAGGATGCCCAGGGTGATGTCGCTGGGGAGGATGGGCGGCATTCGGGGAGTTTAAGGCCCGGCTGGCCGGCAGCCTGGAATGCTGCGGGGCGGGACCCGGGCCTTCGCCGGATGACGGATTGGCACAGGCATTCGCGCTGCATGCGCGGAAGCGTTACGGGCCTGGATCCCGGCCTTCGCCGGGATGACGCAACCGCGCGTTGGCGCCTGGCGCCAACGCGCGGTTGCGTCACTTGCCCTTCTTCACGTGGCGGATCATGCGGCGCTTCTTCGCGACCTGCCGCTCGGTGAGCACGTTCTTCTTGCCTTCGTACGGATTGGCGCCTTCCTTGAAGACGAAGCGCACCGGCGTGCCGACCAGCTTGAAGCGCTTGCGGAAGAAGTTCTCGAGGTAGCGCTTGTAAGTATCGCTCAGCGTGCGCAGGCGTGTGCCGTGCACCACGAACGTCGGCGGATTGTTCGCCGCCGGATGGGCGTAGCGCAGCTTGGCGACGTGGCCGCGCACCGTCGGCGGCGGGTTGGTTTCGTACGCGACTTCCAGCGCCTTGTTGACTTCGCTGGTGCTGAATTCGTGTGTGGCGGAGGCATGCGCACGATGGATCGCGCGGAACAGCTCGCGCAGGCCCGAGCCGTGCTTCGCGCTGATGCGCACCGCTTCGGCCCATTCGACGAAGCCCAGCTTGCGCGTGAGCAGCGCTTCGGCCTGCTGGCGCTGGTAATCGGTCAGGCCGTCCCACTTGTTGACGGCGACGACCAGCGCGCGTCCGGCGTCGAGCGCCAAGCCCAGCACGGTCGCATCCTGGTCGGTGATGCCTTCGCTCGCGTCGAGCATCACCACTGCCACCTGGCACTGCTCGATCGCCTGCAGCGTCTTGACGATCGAGAACTTCTCCACCGCCTCTTCCACGCGCGCCTTGCGGCGTACGCCGGCGGTATCGACCAGCCGGTACAGGCGGCCGTCGCGCTCCATGTCGATGGAAACCGAATCGCGCGTGGTGCCTGGCACTTCGGAGGCGATCATCCGCTCCTCGCCGAGCAGGCGGTTGACCAGCGTCGACTTGCCCACGTTCGGGCGGCCGATGAATGCCACGCGGATGCGCGACGGATCGGTGTCCAGTTCGGTCGCCGTGCCCTCTTCCGGCACGCGTTTGAGTACGGCGTCGATCAGCTCGTCGATGCCCTGGCGGTGCGCCGACGACACGGCGATGACGTCGGTGATGCCGTAGCGGGCGAACTCGTTGATCGCGGCCTGCGCGTCGAGGCCGTCGGTCTTGTTGACCACCAGCATCGCCGGGCGCGCGGTCTTTCGCAGCCAGGCGAGGATGTCGTCATCCAGCGCCGAAGCGCCTTCGCGGCCATCGACGACGAACAGCACCAGGTCGGCTTCCTCGGCCGCCGAACGGGCCTGCCGCGCGGTGGCGCCGGCCAGTCCTTCGTCCTCGCCGGCGATGCCGCCGGTGTCGACGATGGCGAACGGGCGCTTGCCCTCCGGCCGCGCCACGCCGTAGTTGCGATCGCGCGTGACGCCTGGCTGGTCGTGGACCAGGGCGTCGCGGGTGCGCGTCAGCGCGTTGAACAGCGTGGATTTTCCAACGTTGGGACGGCCAACGAGGGCGACGAGCGGAAGCATGCTGGGAACCGGTGCGGAATGGGGGAACGGAAACGGAGCGCCGTGCCGGGCGGCGGAGAGCCGCGCGGCGGCCGGCTCCGGGGCCCGGTCCGTGGGTCATCGGGGTACGGCATGATGACGGGCCGGGCGAAAAAAGGGAAACCGGGGCCCGGAATCCACATGAAAAACGGCCCGGACTCTCGCCCGGGCCGTTCGTCGCGTGCTGCCCTGCGCGGGCGCTTACTGCAGGCGGAACGCCGTCAGCTCGCCGTTGACGTTCTGCACGATCGCGATGCCGTCGGCCACGACCGGGGCGGCCTTCACGGCCTTGCCGCCGACGCGCTCGCGCGCGGCGAAGGCGCCGTCGTCCAGCTTCAGCCAGTGCACGTAGCCGTCGAAGTCGGCCACGACGGCGAAATCGCCCTGCACTGCCGCGCCCGTCACGTTGCGACGTGCCAGCGCCGGCTGCGACCAGAGGGCCGCGCCGCTGTTCTTGTCCAGGCCGAACACCGAGCCGGTCGGATCGGTCACGACCAGGCGGTCGGACGCCATGCCGATGCGACCCGCGCCGCCGTGCTCCGCCGACCACATCGGGCGGCCGCTCGGGGCATCGATCGCCAGGGTCTGCTTCTTGAAGCTCGTGGCGAACAGCGTGGTGCCTTCGAGCACGGGCGTGCCGTCGACGTCGGCCATGCGATCCAGCTCGGTGCGGCCTTCCGGCTGCGCGATCGGCTGTTCCCACATCGGGCGGCCATCGTTCGCCGACAGCGCCGACACCGTGCCGTCGTCATTGCCGATGAACACGAAACCCGGGCCGAGCACCGGGCCGTCGTTGCCGCGCAGCGACAGCATCGGCACTTCCTGCACCCAGAACCAGCGACGCTCGCCGCTGGCGGCATCGAACGCGGTGACACGACCGTCGTTGGAACGCACGAACACGGAGTTCATGCCGATGGCCGGCGCCGCGATGACCTCGTTCGGCACGTGGGCCTTCCACTTCTCTTCGCCGGTGCTGGCGTCGAGGGCGATGACTTCACCATCCAGCCCGCCGACCACGACCAGGCCCTCGCCCACGCCCGGACCGCCGGACAGGCGGATGTTGGCCTTCTTGTCGGGGCGGTATTCCCAGACCTGCTTGCCGGTCTGCAGATCGAACGCGTGCACGCCGCCTTCGATCGCTGCCGCGAAAACGCGGCCGTCGGCGACGACCGGGCCCTGGCGCACGCCGATGCGGCCTTCGCCCTTGCCGGCGTTGGCCGACCAGATCTTCTGCACCGTTACCGACGGGGTGATGTCGGTCAGTTCGGCCGGCTCGTTCGGCTTGCCGTCGTCCTTCTTCTTGTCGCCACCGAACCAGCCCTTGATGGTCGAGCAGCCGGCGAGCGAAGCCGCGCACAGCAGCACGACGGAGGTACGCAGCAGCATGGAACGGTGCTTCATCAGGACTTGGCCTCGGGCTTGGCGGGCGTGCCGCCGACTTCGGTGAGCTTGAGTTCGAGCAGGCGGCGATGCGGCGATGCCACATCGAGCTTGGCCATGGCTTCGGCGTAGGCGGTGCGCGCCTGGTCCTTCTGGCCGAGCGCGAGGTGCGCGTCGCCACGCACTTCGATGCCCGCCGCGGTGTCGGCGTCCGCGACGAGCTTCAGCGCGGCGTCGGCCTGCTTCTTCTCGATCAGCAGGCGCGCGGTGCGCTGCTGGATGATCTGCCGGATCGCCGGATCTTCGGTCTTGATGCCCTGGAGCGTCGCGAGCGCGGCGTCGTTCTGGTTGGCTTCCACCTGCGAACGGGCCAGTTCGAGCGCGGCAAGGGCGCGATAACTCGAACCTTCCTCAAGCGCCTTGACCTTGGCATCGGCCGCCTTGTCCTTCGCGTCGATGGCGTCGATGGCGGCCTGGTACTGCGTGGCCATGCCCATGCGCGCCTGCTCGTGCCGCTGGTCCCACCACTTCCATCCACCGATGGCCGCCAGGCCCAGCGCGATGCCGCCGATCAGGCCCGCACCGTTGTTGCGCAGCCACTGCAGGACGCGTTCGCTTTGTTCGTGTTCGTCGAGAAGATCGTCAATCGCCATCGGTACCGGCTGCCGTGCTCTGTGGCCCACCGTGAGGCGGGAATCCGAAATAGGAGCACCGGCCCGCGTTGCGGGCCGGTGCGTGTGGATTTCCCGTACCGCCGGTCAATCGCCCGGCGTGAGGGAACCGTCAGAGGATAGCGTAAAGCGCGCCACGTTCGCGCGGCTGAACGGCGTCAGATCGACCGCCTTGCCCGCGTTGCGGACTTCAACGGCGGACGAATTTCCCAGCACCACCCGAGAGACTTCGCCCGCAGAATAGGTGCGCTGCTGCCCCGTGCCGAGTTCGCCGCTCTCGATGACGCGGCCGTCGGCACCGCGCACTTCCACCCAGCTGTTGCCGGTGAAGTTGAGCGACAACGCCGGCTGCGTGGCGGCCGGCGCGGGCAGCGTCGCCATCGAGGCAACCAGCGGCGTGCGGTGCACGGGTTCGGATGCCGTCGGCTGGGCGTTGCTGGCCGGCGCGGCCGGTGCGGTCGCCACGTCGAGCGACTCGACCTTCGCGTCGTCCTTCTTGAGTTCGCGCGAGGCCATCCAGATCGGCACCGCGATGGCCGCCGTCAGCACGATGTAGATCGCGCGACGCGTGGCCTGTTCGAACACGCGGCGGTAGCGCGGCGTATGCGTGTGGCTGACCAGCTCCGACGGCGCGATCGGGCGTGCACCCTGACCGAGTTCCTCGTCGAAGTGCACGCCGAGCAGGCGCGCATAGCTGCGCATCTGTCCGCGAACGAAGACCGGTGCACCCAGCTGGCTCGAGTCCCCCGATTCGAGCTGCCGGATTCCCTTGACCGGAATCTTCAGGCTGGCGGCGACGTCTTCCTGCGACAGGCCCGCCGCTTCGCGGGCCTGCTTCAGACGCACGCCAATGCTGGCGCCCATCTCAGGCGCGAGTTGGTTCGAGTTCATCGCTTTCCGTCATCCCCCATGCCGGAGCCCAGCTTCTGCGGGAACTCCGCCCTCATTCGCTGAACGTATCTTGCGGCGGCTGCCCTGTCGCCGAGTTTCTCTTCGATTTGTGACGCCAGCTGCAACGCGCCGGGGTCCGCGGGAGCAGCCGCCAGGCGGCGCTCGGAGAATGCGCGCGCTTCGAAGGCATTTCCTTGACGGAACTCAAGCTCTGCAAGCGCGCCCAGCGCCGTGGCGTTGTTCGGATCCAGTTCGATCGCCCGGCGCAGCTCGCGGCGGGCGCGATCGTCCTGGCCGGCACGGGCGGCGCAGCTGCCGGAATTGGCCAGGGCCACCGCCGGTGTCGTGTAGCTCGGGTCCTGCAGCGCGCGTTCGAACCAGCCCAGCGATTCGGCCGCGCGACCTTCGCGGCACAGCCACACGCCGTAGTTGTTCTGCGCGGCACCGTTGCCCGGTGCGAACTCGGCGGCGCGCAGGTAGTGGCGTCCGGTTTCGGCGGTATCGCCGCGGCTGGCCGCGACCAGGGCCAGCACCGTCTCGGCATCGGCGGACTTGGGATCGAGCTTCAGCGCCTTCAGCGCTTCCTTCTCGGCGGCGGCGTAATCGCCGGCCATGAGACGCGCGCGGGCCAGTTCGAGCGGCCTGCTCGCGGCGATGGCGGCCGTGTTGCGGCCGTTGCCGGCGACGTTGACCTCGGGCGCTGTGCGCTCGAAGTCCTGGCGCTTGAAGTCCTGCCGCACGAAGGTCATGCGGCTGCACGCGCCGGTCGCCAACACCGCGACCGCCAGGACGGTCGTGATTGTGAGGCTCAGCGGGCGGCCGCGGACGTCCATGCTAGCGGGCTCCTGACATCACGCCGCCTCGTTGCCGAGGCCGCGTGCCTGCAGTTGTTTCTGGAATTCCGCCTGGCGCCGGGTGCGGTCCATGACCTGCCCCTTGAGCTGGCCGCAGGCGGCGTCGATGTCGTCGCCGCGCGTGCGCCGCACCGGGGCGATCATGCCCGCTTCGTTGAGCAGCTTCTGGAACGCGCGGATGGCCGCGTCGTCCGGACGCTCAAAGCGCGTACCCGGGAACGGGTTGAACGGAATGAGGTTGACCTTCGCCGCGTCCTTCATCTGCACGGCGTTGTCGAACTGGCGCATCAGGCGCAGCAGCTGGCGCGCGTGCTGCGGCTGGTCGTTCACGCCCTTCATGAGCGTGTACTCGAAGGTCACGGACGTGCCGCGCTTGCGCAGCGCGTAGCGCACGCAGGCGTCCATCAGCTGTTCGATGGGGTACTTCTTGTTGAGCGGCACCAGCTCGCTGCGCAGCTCGTCGTTGGGTGCATGCAGCGACACGGCGAGCGAGACGTCGCTCTCCAGCGCGAGGCGGTCGATCATCGGCACCATGCCGGCGGTCGACAGCGTGACGCGCTTGTTCGCCAGGCCATAGCCGAGGTCGTCGCGCATGATGCTCATCGCGCGCACGACGTTGTCGAAGTTCGCCAGCGGCTCGCCCATGCCCATCATCACCACGTTGGTGAGGCGGCGCTGCTGGTGCGGCACGTTGCCCAGGTGACGCGCGGCGACCCACACCTGGCCGATGATCTCGGCGGTGGACAGGTTGCGGTTGAAGCCCTGGGTGGCGGTCGAACAGAACTGGCAGTTGAGCGCGCAGCCCACCTGCGACGACACGCACAGCGTGCCGCGCCCCTTGTCGGGGATGTAGACGGTCTCGATGGCGTTCTTCGGGTCCATGCCGAGCAGCCACTTGTGCGTGCCGTCGGTGGACGCCTTGTCGAACACGACCTGCGGCACGCGCACTTCGGCGCTCGCCTCGAGCTTGGCGCGCAGCGCCTTGCCCAGGTCGGTCATCTCGGCGAAGTCGGTCACGTACCGGTGGTGGATCCACTTCATCACCTGGTGCGCGCGGAACTTCTTCTCGCCGAGCGTCTCTTCGAAGAAACGCTCGAGCGAAGCGCGGTCGAGGTCGAAGAGGTTCATCTTCCCCTCGCCCGCGCCCTTCGCGGCCACGCCTGCTTCCACGCGCGCAGCCGATTCCGTCGCGGGCGTGTCGCCAGCGAGCTGGATGTCGATGCGGTCGCGTTGCGTGGTCATGGCCTTTTCTTCAGTCGCTCAGCGGGCGTACACGTCGGTCGCCGGGAAGAAGTACGCGACTTCGATCGCGGCGTTCTCCAGGCTGTCCGAACCGTGCACGGCATTGGCGTCGATGCTGTCGGCGAAGTCGGCGCGGATCGTGCCCGGCGCGGCGTCCTTCGGATTGGTGGCGCCCATCAGGTCGCGGTTCTTCAGCACGGCGCCTTCGCCTTCCAGCACCTGGATCATCACCGGGCCGGAGATCATGAACTCGACCAGCGCGTTGAAGAACGGACGCTCGCGATGCACGGCGTAGAAGCCTTCGGCTTCCTGCTTCGACAGCTGCTTCATCTTCGAGGCGACGACCTTCAGGCCGGCCTTCTCGAAGCGGGTGTAGATCTCACCGATGACGTTCTTGGCGACGGCGTCGGGCTTGATGATCGAAAGGGTGCGCTCCAGCGCCATGGAATCTCTCCGGGTAGGCGGGCCGCCGAACGTGGTGACTTGACCAGGGTTCGCGCCCGAGGATAACAGAAAAACCCGCGTACGGACGCGGGTTTAGCCCACAAGGCTCCGGTAATTCTAGCGGATCGTTGGGCATTTTTGCAGGGTCTGGCGGCGGGTTTTGCGCGATGTCCGTTGACGGTTCAGGCCGCGTCGGACTAGCATCAAACAAGCGTTTGATTCAGCCACCGCAGCCGCAGGACCCACGCAGTACCCATGGCCACCACTGCCCACTTCTCCACCAAGGACCGGATCCTTGGCGCCGCCGAGGAACTGTTCGCGCAGTTCGGCTTCACCGGCACCTCCCTTCGCCAGGTCACCAGCCGCGCCGACGTCAACATCGCGGCGGTGAACTACCACTTCGGCAGCAAGGAAAACCTCGTCAACGAGGTCTTCCGCCGCCGCATGGACGACATGAGCGCCCAGCGCCTCGGCGCCCTCAAAACCGCGCTGGAAACGCATCCCGGCGAGCTCGAGCCGATCCTGGCCGCGTTCGTCCAGCCCGCGCTGGCGATGGCGCAGGACCGCCACGGCGGCGGCGCCTTCGTACGCGTGGTCGCCCGCGCCTACGCCGAAAAGAACGACCGCCTGCGCAAGTTCCTGTCCGATCACTACGGCCACGTGCTGCGCGAGTTCGCCAAGGCGATCGCCGGCTGCGTGCCGGGGCTGAGCAAGGAAGAGCTGTACTGGCGGCTCGACTTCCTGGCCGGTTCGCTGACCTACGCGATGGCCGATTTCGGCCTGATCAAGCGCCCGGCCGGTGTGACCGAGGCGGCCCATCGCGAGCGCGCGGCCCGCGAGCTGATCCGCTTCGCCGCGGCCGGCTTCAAATCCTGATTCGTTGAACCCCACGCTTCAAATTACTTGTCAGACAAGGATTTGCAAAACATGCCTAAGAAACTGCTTGCACGCCGAGTGGCCGTGCTGGGCGCCGGCGTCATGGGTGCGCAGATTGCCGCCCACCTGACCAACGCGGGCGTCGACACCGTCCTTTTCGACCTTCCGGCCAAGGAAGGCGACCCCAACGGCGTCGTCGGCAAGGCCATCGCCAACCTGGCCAAGCTCAGCCCCGCCCCGCTCGCCAGCAAGTCGCTCGCCGAGCGCATCACGCCGGCGAATTACGAAACCGGCCTGGAGCAGTTGCGCGACTGCGACCTGATCATCGAGGCCATCGCCGAACGGATGGACTGGAAGCAGGATCTCTACAAGAAGATCGCGCCGTTCGTGTCCGAGCACGCGATCCTCGCCAGCAACACCTCGGGCCTGGGCATCAACAAGCTGGCCGAAGTGCTGCCCGAGCAGCTGCGGCACCGTTTCTGCGGCGTGCACTTCTTCAACCCGCCGCGCTACATGCACCTGGCCGAGCTGATCCCGGCCAAGACCACCGACGCCGACGTGCTGACGGCGCTGGAAACCTTCCTGACCACCGCGCTCGGCAAGGGCGTGGTGATCGCCAAGGACACCCCGAACTTCATCGGCAACCGCATCGGCGTGTTCTCGATGCTGGCCGCGATGCACCACACCGAGCAGTTCGACCTCGGGTTCGACACCGTCGATGCGCTGACCGGCCCGTCGATCGGCCGCCCGAAGTCGGCGACCTACCGCACGGCGGACGTCGTCGGCCTGGACACGATGGCGCACGTCATCAAGACGATGGCCGACACGCTGCCGGACGACCCGTGGCATCAGTACTTCAAGGCACCCAAGTGGCTGACGGCGCTGATCGAGAAGGGCGCGCTCGGCCAGAAGACCGGTGCCGGCGTGTACACCAAGCGCGGCAAGGACATCCTCGTGCTCGACCTGAAGGCGCAGGACTACCGCGTCTCGGCCGGCGAGCTGGACGCCGAGGTCGCCGCGCTGCTGAAGGAACGCGACCCGGCGAAGAAGTTCGCCGCGCTGCGTGCCAGCCAGCATCCGCAGGCGCAGTTCCTGTGGGCGATCTTCCGGGATTCGTTCCACTACAGCGCGTATCACCTTGAATCCATTGCCGAAACCGCGCGCGACATCGACTTCGCGATGCGTTGGGGCTACGGCTGGTCGCTCGGCCCGTTCGAGACCTGGCAGTCTGCCGGCTGGAAGCAGGTCGCCGACTGGATCGCCGAGGACATCGTCGGTGGCAAGGCGATGAGCAGCGCGCCGCTGCCGGACTGGGTGTTCGACGGTCGGGACGGCGTGCACGACAAGGACGGCAGCTTCAGCCCCTCGCGCAAGGCGCAGGTGCCCCGCTCGTCCAACCCGGTCTACGCGCGCCAGCGATTCCCCGACCCGCTGCTGGGCGAGAAGTTCTCGCAGGGCCGCACGGTCTTCGAGAACGACGGCATCCGCATGTGGGCCGACGAAGGCGACGACATCTCGCCGTGGTCTCGTTCAAGACCAAGATGCACACGGTCAACGACCACGTGCTCAACGGCCTGCAGGAAGCCATCACCATCGCCGAGCGCGACTTCGCCGGCCTGGTGATCTGGCAGCCGAAGGAACCCTTCTCCGCCGGCGCCGACCTGGCCGGCGCGCTCGGCCTGTTGCAGGCCGGCGACGTGAAGGGCTTCGAGGCGATGGTCGCCAATTTCCAGGCCACCAGCCAGCGCATCAAGTACGCGCTGGTGCCGGTCGTCGCGGCCGTGCGCGGCCTGGCGCTCGGAGGCGGCTGCGAGTTCCAGATGCATTCGGCCAAGGCCGTGTTCGCGCTGGAAAGCTACATCGGCCTGGTCGAAGCGGGCGTCGGCCTGCTGCCGGCCGGCGGCGGCCTGAAGGAATTCGCGGTGCGCGCATCCGAAGCCGCCGGCCCGGGCGGCGACGTGTTCGCGCAGCTCAAGACGGCGTTCGAAAGCGTCGCGATGGGCAAGGTGTCGGCGTCGGCGTTGGAGGCGAAGGAGCTCAAGCTCGCGCGCGAGAACGACGCCGTCGTCTTCAATGCGTTCGAACTGCTGCACGTCGCCAAGGCGCAGGCCCGCGCGCTGGCCGAATCCGGCTACCGCCCGCCCCTGCCCGCGCGCCGCATCCAGGTCGCCGGCGACGTCGGCATCGCGACCTTCAAGATGATGCTGGTCAACATGCTGGAAGGCCGCTTCATTTCGCCGCACGACTACGAGATCGCCACCCGCATCGCCACGGTGATGTGCGGCGGTGAAGTCGACCGCGGCGCGATCGTCGACGAGGAATGGCTGCTCAGGCTCGAACGCGAACACTTCGTCGCGCTCGCGCAGATGCCCAAGACGCAGGAACGCATCGCGCACATGCTCAAGACCGGCAAGCCGCTGCGTAACTAAGCGACGAACACAGGACACAGAACCATGACCAAGCAAGTTCAAGACGCCTACATCGTCGCCGCCACCCGCACCCCGGTCGGCAAGGCGCGCCGCGCGGCGTGTTCCGCAACACCCGTCCCGACGAAATGCTCGCCCACGTGCTCAAGTCCGTGGTCGCGCAGGCACCGGGTATCGACCTGGGCCGCATCGACGACGCGATCATCGGCTGCGCGATGCCCGAAGGCGAGCAAGGCATGAACGTGGCGCGCATCGGCGCGCTGCTCGCCGGCCTGCCCAACACCATCGCTGCGCAGACGATCAACCGTTTCTGCTCGTCGGGCCTGCAGGCCGTGGCGATGGCGGCCGACCAGATCCGCCTGGGCAACGCGGACCTGATGCTCGCCGGCGGCACCGAATCGATGTCGATGGTGCCGATGATGGGCAACAAGGTGGCGCTGAGCCCGCAGGTGTTCGCGAAGGACGAAAACGTCGCCATCGCCTACGGCATGGGCATCACCGCCGAGAAGGTCGCCGAGGAGTGGAAGGTCTCGCGCGAGGAACAGGACGCCTTCGCGCTGGCCTCGCACCAGAAGGCCATCGCGGCGATCCAGGCCGGCGAGTTCAAGTCGGAGATCACGCCGTATGAAGTGATCTCGCGCATTCCCGACCTTGCCGGCAACGCGGTGCGCGTGAAGAAGTCGATCGTCGAGATCGACGAAGGCCCCCGTCCGGATTCGTCCATCGAAGGCCTCGCAAAGCTCAAGCCGGTGTTCCGCAACGGCCAGTTCGGCGGCAGCGTCACCGCGGGCAACAGCTCGCAGATGAGCGACGGCGCGGCCGGCGTGCTGCTGGCCTCCGAGCAGGCCATCAAGGACTACGGCCTGACGCCGCTGGCGCGCTTCGTGAGCTTCTCCGTGGCCGGCGTCCGCCCGGAAGTGATGGGCATCGGTCCGATCGCGGCAATCCCGAAGGCGCTGAAGCAGGCCGGCCTGACCAAGGACCAGCTGGACTGGATCGAGCTCAATGAAGCCTTCGCCGCGCAGGCGCTGGCGGTCATCCGCGACAGCGGCCTGGATCCGTCGAAGGTCAACCCGCTCGGCGGCGCGATCGCGTTGGGCCATCCGCTCGGTGCGACCGGTGCGATCCGCACCGCGACCATCGTCCATGGCCTGCGTCGCCGCCAGCAGAAGTACGGCATGGTAACGATGTGCATCGGCACCGGCATGGGCGCGGCGGGCATCTTCGAAGCGCTCTGAAGCACCCGCGTCGTTCGATCGAAAGGGCAGCCTCCGGGTTGCCCTTTCTCGTTGCAGGCCGGCCTTCTCGCCGATTTCACGTCCCTGTCGCGCAGCTGAGCACAGCATCGCAGCGCGTCGCCGTCTCGCGATGGCCGGCGCGGGGCGTCGGCACGTCCACAGCAACGCGATGCCCTTGTTCGTTCCCGGTTCGTCCGATCCCCCGACAAGGAGAACGCTCATGTCCCTGCGTACCATCGCCGGCGCTTCGCTGGCCCTGCTGCTCACGCTGTCGTTGGCTGCCTGCCAGACCACCACGCCCGGATCGATGCAGGGCGCCGTGGAAGTGCGTTCCGGTGTGATCGAACAGATCACCGACGTGCAGATTTCCAATACCAAGACGCGAGGCCTCGGGGCCGTAGTCGGCGGTGCGCTCGGCCTGGGCGTCGGCAGCCTGATCGGCGGCGGCACCGGGCGCGACGTGGCGATGGTGCTGGGCACGATCGGCGGTGCGGTCACCGGTAACGCGGTGCAGCGTCGCAATCAGGAACCGATCCCGGGGCACGACATCATCGTGCGCCTGACCAATGGCGTGCTGGTGTCCGTCACGCAGGAGCCCACGAATCTGCGCGTCGGGCAGAAGGTCTTCATCCAGGGCAGCGGAGAAGACGCGCGCGTCACGCCGGCGAAGTAGCGCCGCGGCCGGCACTGACAAAAAGGCGGCTTCGAGGCCGCCTTCTTGTTTACCGCGCGCCGAGCGCGCTCACGCCATGCGTGTCCCGTTCGGCACCGGCCGTTCGATCGTGGTGATGACCACGCCCTCCTCCGTCGGGAATCCCGTGAGCAGGAATTCCGAGATGAAGGGCCCGACCTGCTTGGGCGGGAAATTGATCACGCCGACGATCTGCCGGCCGACCAGTTCTTCTGCTGCATAGAGGTGCTTCACCTGCGCGCTGGTCTTGCGCACGCCGTGCGGCCCGAAGTCGACCCACAGCTTCCACGCGGGTTTGCGCGCCTCCGGGAATTCCTCGACGCGCTGCACCGTGCCAGCGCACAACATCACTTTTTCGAAATCCGCCCAGCTGATCGTCTCGCTCATCCTGTCCTCGTTTTCCCTTCCATCCTGTCCTTCCATTCGTCCTTGAACTCGGCCCACCAGTAGCTGAGCTGCGCGCCGACGTAGCCCACCGGCTTGATCGCCGACACCAGGCCATAGCCGCTCAGTTCGCGCCACCGCCGGTCGCCGTGTGCGATCGCGCTGGCGAGCAGTTCGCCGGCGAACGTGGTGGGCGCCACGCCATGGCCCCCGAAGGCCTGCGCCAGCCAGAGTCCGTCATCGATCGCGCCGATCTGCGGCATCTGATGTCGCGCGTAACTCATCAATCCGGACCACGCGTGATCGATGCGCACGCCATCCAGCTGCGGGAACACCTTCAGCATGTCGCCGTACAGGAGTTTTTCGACTTCCGCGGCGGACCGGTCGAGCACCGAAATCCGCCCGCCCCACAACAACCGCGTGTCGGGCAGCGGCCGGTAATAGTCGAAGGCGAAGCGCGTGTCGTAGACGGCGGCGCGCGTGCTCATGATTTCGTCCATGCGCGCGCCCAGCGGCTGGGTCACCATCACGTACGTCGCGATCGGCAACACGCCCGCATCGACTTCGGCGCGCAGGCCGGCGAGATAGCCACCGCACGCGAGCACGACTTCCTCGGCCTGGACCACGCCATCGGGCGTACGCACGCGCCAGCCGCGACCCGCGCGTTCGAGCGCGATGGCCGGCGTCTCTTCATGGATCGCCACTCCCTGCGCCATGGCGGCACGCGCGACGCCGCGCGCGTATTTGAGGGGGTGGAAATGGAATGCGTCGGGTTCGAACAACCCGTCGTGATAGCGCTCCGTATGGACCAGCGAACGCAGGCGCTCGCGCGGCATCCATTGCCAGTGCACGCCGTAGCGTTGTTCGAGCAGTTGCTGGCGGTCGCGAAGCACCTGCGGATCGCGGAACCAGTTCGTCCAGAGCACGCCGGCATCGACGCGGTCGCACTCGATGGCGTAACGCTCGGTGCGGGCGCGGATCAGCTCGACGGCGTTGATCGTGCCGGAGTACAAGTCGCGGGCGCGTTCGGGGCCCAAGTCCTGTAGCAGGCTCTCTTCGCCGCGCGAGAAGCCACCGAACACGAATCCCCCGTTACGCCCGGAGGCGCCGAATCCGACACGCTGCGATTCGAGCAGCACGACATCGGGGACGCCACGCTCGGCTAGACCGAGCGCGGTGTTCAGACCGGCGAAACCGCCTCCGACAATGCAGACGCTGGCATCCACGGGCCCACGCAGCGGCCCAAACCCGAGCTCGCGATCGGGAATGGTCGCCACGTAGTAACTGGAATCCAGGCCGCTCATGTCCGCCGAACGCTCCGGCGGCGGACAGATCGCCGCCGCATAGATGCAGAGTCTAGCGGCGCAGGCGCCGCATGGCGGCGCCCGCGTCAATCCGACGTCAGTTGAGCTCTTCGACGCCCAGTTCGGCCAGCGCGTTCTGCATCAGCTGGCGCGCGGAGTCGCTCAGCTTCTCGTGGTCGAGCGCGTACCGGATGGTCGCCTCGATCAGCCCGATGTGCGTACCGCAGTCGAAGCGCGTTCCCTGGAAACGGTAGGCATTGACAGCCTCCTCTTCCAGCAGCGCAGCGATGGCGTCCGTCAGCTGGATCTCGCCGCCGGCACCCGGCGTGGTCGATTCAAGCAGCGAGAAAATGCGCGGGTTCAGCACATAACGACCGACTACGGCGAGATTGCTCGGCGCGTTTTCGGGTTTGGGCTTCTCGACGATGGCGCGGATGCGACCCTGGCGCTTGTCGAAGCTTTCGGTCGCGACAATGCCGTAGCTGGCCGTCTGTTCGCGCGGAACGTCCTGCACGGCGATCACGCTCGCGCCCGATGCTTCGGCGGCGTCCGCCATCTGCTTCAGCGCACCCGGACCGCGGTTCCAGATGAGGTCGTCCGGAAGGAGCACGGCGAATGGCTCATCGCCGATCACGGCCTTCGCGCAGAGCACGGCATGGCCCAGGCCCAACGCTTCGGCCTGGGTGACGAACACCGCACGCACGCCTTCGGGCAGCACGTTGCGAACGAGTTCGAGCTGCTCGGTCTTGCCGCTGCGTTCGAGCTTCTGTTCCAGCTCGTAAGCCTTGTCAAAGTAGTCGGCGACCGCGTGCTTGTAGCGGTTCGTCACGAAGACCAGCGTGTCGCAACCGGCCTCGATGGCCTCGTCGACGGCGTACTGGATGAGCGGCCGATCGATGATCGGCAGCATCTCTTTCGGGACGGTCTTGGTGGCTGGAAGAAAGCGGGTGCCGAGGCCGGCGACGGGGAAAACAGCCTTGCGGATTCGTGCGGACATCAAACCTTCCTGGCGTTGCGTGCGGGAAAGGCGACCACTGTCGCCGATTCCTGGTAATCCGGATGTGTACCCACGGGCTGGAATTCAGGAACCGCCATCCGCAACAACGTGTTGAGAAGGTCAAGATCGTAGCGGCTGCTGGCCTCGCGCAGCTGCCCGATCGCGCTTTCCAGGTGGGCGGCGGTGACGTCGCGCGGCTCGGCCTGGAGGATCTTCGGGTGCGTCGTCTGGCGGTAGCGCTCGTCGGCATGGAAGAGCGTCTCGTGCAGCTTCTCGCCGGGGCGCAAGCCCGTGTAGACGATCGCGATGTCGCGGCCGGGATGCTTGCCCGCCAGGCGGATCATCTGCTCGGCAAGCAGCCTGATCGGTACGGGCTCGCCCATGTCGAGCGTGTAGATCGCTTCATGCGTCCCCAGCGCCGAGGCCTGCAGAATCAGCTGGCAGGCCTCAGGGATGGTCATGAAGAAACGCGTGACTTCCGGATCCGTGACCGTGACCGGACCGCCGGCGCGGATCTGCTCGCGGAACAGCGGCACGACACTGCCGGCCGAATCGAGCACGTTGCCAAAGCGGACCGTGACGAAGCGCGTGGCGAACTGCCCGGCCAGTGCCTGGCACGCCATTTCCGCCAGACGCTTGGTCGCGCCCAGCACATTGACGGGATCGACCGCCTTGTCGGTGGAAATCAACACGAACGTGCCCACGTCCGCGAGGCAGCACGCGCGCGCGACAGTTTCCGTCGCCAGCGAATTGTTGCGGACGGCCTCGCGAAGCTGCAGTTCGAGCAGTGGCACCTGCTTGTAGGCGGCCGCGTGGAAAACGGCGTCCGGCTCGGCGCGCTTGAGCGCGTGCGCGATGACCGCCGGGTCGCCGCAATCGCCCAGCACCGAGATGTATTCGACGTCCGGGAAGTCGCGCTTCAACGCCGCTTCGGTCGTCGTGAGCGCAAGTTCGTCGACTTCGATCAGGGTGATGCGTCGGGCACCGTGTCGCGCGCATTGGCGGCAGAGTTCCGAACCGATCGAACCGCCCGCGCCCGTCACCAGCACCGAGCGCGCGCCCAGCCAGCCGCGGATCGCCTTCCAGTCCGGCAGCACGGGCTTGCGGCCAAGAAGGTCTTCGATCGCTACTTCCTTCAGTTCGCCCGGCAGCGAACGGCCCTCGAGCACGTCCTGCAGTTTCGGCACCATGCGGAACGGCAGGCCGGTCCGTTCGCACGAAACGACCACACGCTGCAACGCGTTAGCGTCTGCGGACGGCATGGCGATCACGAGCAGCTTGGCGGCTGTCTCGCGCGCAATCTCGGCGACGTCCTGCACGCGTCCCAACACCGGAACGCCCTGCACCTTGCTGCCGCGCAAACGGACGGCGTCGTCGAGGAAACCCACCGGCTGGTAGGTGCCCGAGCGACGGAGGTCGCGCACCAGGGCTTCGCCGGCATGGCCGGCACCGAGGATCAGGATGCGGACGGACGATTTGGATGCCGATTCGACACGGCTGTCCTTCCACGCGCGGTACAGCAGGCGCGGAGCGCCCAACAGGCCCATCAACACAAGTGGGTACAGGACAAGGACCGTGCGCGGCACGGTGCCGAGGCGGTTGTAAAGGAACAGGCCGAGCACGATGGCGAACAGGCCGAGCACCGACGCCTTCAGGATGTTCCAGAGATCCGGGACGCCGGCGAAACGCCACAGCCCGCGATACAGGCCCACCTGCCAGAACACGAGCCCCTGGGCCGCGAGCACCAGTGCGATTTCCGCGGACCACAACGGAATCGCCGGCGCATTGGCTTCGATGCCCCAACGCAGGCGATGCAGGGCCTGCCAGACGATCCAGACCATCGCGAGATCGTGCGCAACCACCGCGAGGCGCGGCAGGCCGCTTTTCCACCGATCACGCCATGAGCTCATCCTTCGCCCCTTTTATTTCTTTGCGAACTGCCAAGTATTCAATCAGGAAGCTGCGCCCGGAAACTTCTTCTGCAGCACCAGCCAAAAAAAAGCGCAGCACATATACCACGCGATTACAGTACCGGCGATGAAGAACGCATCACGCGCCAGAACCCCCCAGCCGACAATTATGACCACCGCCGAAACCGCCGCATAGCAGGCCGTTACGCGACCGTGACCGGCCGCACGGGACCACGCCTGGTACGCATGCTGGGTATGGGGTGTCCACCAGCGTTCGCCGCGCAACAGGCGGCGCAACAGGGTCAGGGTGGCGTCCACGAGGAACACCGATACCGGCAGCAGTACGATGGCGAATCGTTCGCCCGACCGGGCCCCGGCGATCGCGCAGAGCGCCCCCAGCGCGAAGCCGATCGCCCCGCTGCCGACGTCGCCCATGAAGATGCGAGCCTTCGGAAAATTGAAGGGCAGGAAGCCCAGGCAGGCCGCCGCCAGGGCGAGGGCCAGAAGTGTCCAGGCGCCACCCGCGATCCAGGCGAGCCCGACCGCCGCGATCAGGGCCTGGCTCGCAGCCAGGCCGTTGATGCCGTCCATGAAGTTCCAGACGTTGGTCAGCACCAGCGTGGAGACGAAGGCGGCCAGGCCGAGCCACATCGAGTCGTACAGATCGCCGATCGCCATCGCGAACAGCGCCGACGCGAGAACATGCACGCCTAAGCGAATCCACGGCGACAGCGGCCGATGGTCGTCCACCCAGCCGATGCCCGCCACCATCAGCAGCCCGACGCCGAACGCCAGCATCAGCGGCGCCTGTTCTGGTTGACGCACGCCAAGTGCGACAGCCGCCACCAGCAGCGAGATCACGATCGCGATGCCGCCACCGCGTGGCGTCGCCACGCTATGGCTGCGACGTTCGCCGGGCTGGTCGATCAGCGACCGCATGAGCGCATAGCGACGCGCGAGCCAGGTGCCCGCAATGCCGATGCAGAAGTGCACCACCAGCCATTCCAGCATCCGTCAGACCACCGCGTAGTTCAGCAGCGGCTTGATCGTGCCCCACTCCTTGCAGCTCGGGCATTGCCAGTGATGGCTGCGCGCGCCGAAGCCGCAGCGATTGCAGCGGTAGCTCGGGTTGCGAACCAGCAACTGGTCGGTGATGTGCTTGAGGTCGTGCAACGTAGCGGCCGGGTCGGCGCCTTCGGCAAGCGTCAGGTCGATCAGCGCCGCTTCGCCGCGTACGGACGGGCGATCCTTCAACTGGCGTGCGAGATAAGCGCGCGCCGAAGGAACTCCCTCCTCGCTCTCGACCATGCGTGTTAGCGCGAGCACCGGCGCGATGCCGCGATAGTGCTCGGTCATCTCGGCCAGGAACGCGCGCGCGCCAGGCGCATCGCCGACACGGGCATAGCAGTCGAGCAGCAGCGGCAGGATCTCCGGCAGGTAGTCGGGATCCACACGCGCCACGCGTTCGAATGCACGGATCGCACCTGCATCGTTGCCCGAGTCCACTTCCAGGCGGCCTTCGATCATGCCCGCGCGAACGGAGTTGGCATCGGCTTCATACGCGCGCGCGACCGCGGCGCGCGCCGCATCGGTATCGCCCGCGGCACGATGGCGGTCGGCCAGCTCGCACTCAAACTGCGCGATGAGCTTGCCCATCGGCTCGCCGGTGGCTTCCTCGTAACGGCGGGCGTTCTCGATGGCCTTGTCCCAGTCGCGCTCGGACTGGTAGATGCCGATGAGATGACGAAGTGCGAGCGGTGCGCGCATGTCGAGCGCGACCAGATCGGAGAACACGGTCTCCGCGCGATCGAGCAGGCCCGAACGCATGTAGTCCTCGCCCAGCGCGAGCAGCGCCTGCACGCGTTGCTGGTCGCTGAGCCCGGGCCGCTGCACTAGCGCCTGGTGCAGGCGGATCGCGCGATCCACTTCGCCACGTCGGCGGAACAGATGGCCTAGCGCGACCTGCGTCTCGAACGTGTCCTTGTCGAGTTCGGCGATATGCAGGAACAACTCGATCGCCTTGTCGGGCTGTTCGTTGAGCAGGTAATTCAGGCCGCGGAAGTACGTCGTCGACAGCCGGCTGACCTGCGTGTCGCTGTGACGCTCGCCGCCGCGACGGCCGATGATCCAGCCGCTCACCGCCGCAATCGGCAGGAGGAGGAAGAACCAGAACCACTCACTGATGAAAGCCATGCATCAAGGTCCGGAAGTGGGTGCGGTCGTCGCGCCCGTGCGTTCGGCGCGCGCCAGTCGGCGGCGCATGGGAAGGGCTACGCTGGCGCTGATCGCAAGGCCGCCGATGAGAACGCCAAGCAGCAGCGCGACCAGCAGCGACACGCCGAGGTTGGTCGGCAGCCGCGAGAATCCAAGATCGATCACGACCGGAGCGCGGTTCAACGCGCCGATGATGGCGCCAGCCGCAAGGCATGCGATCGCGATCAGGAAACGGAGCAGGCGCATCACGGCCTCCATCGGCCGCTGTGGTCTGCTTTAGCTTAACGGACCTTCTTCGCAGGTCCAGTGGAACAACGATGCGCGCGTAGCGCCGCATGCGTCGCCGGCAATCAGTCGGCTTCTTCCAGCGGCACGACGCCGCTGACGCGCTCGCGCAACTCCTTGCCGGGCTTGAAGTGCGGAACGTGCTTGCCGGGCAGTGCGACCGACTCGCCCGTCTTCGGGTTGCGACCCAGGCGCGGCGGACGGTAGTGCAACGAAAAACTGCCGAAGCCGCGGATTTCGATCCGCTCTCCGGTGGCGAGCGACCCGCCCATCATTTCCAGGAGCGCCTTCACCGCCAGATCCACGTCCTCGCCCTTCAGGTGGGCCTGACGCTGGGAAAGGATCTCGATGAGTTCGGACTTGGTCATGCAGGCTCTGGTTGGCGGCGCGCCGGTTGTCACGCTTCTTTGTCGCAAACCGCCGCACGAGACGTGCAGCGGTTGCGGGGTCTTGCATATCGAAGGCGGCCCGGACGAGCCGGACCGCCTTCGGGTACTACGCTACAGCGGCTGTTACTCGGACTTGCTGCCCAGCTGCTCGCGCAGCAGCGCGCCCAGCTTGGTGGTGCCGCTGGAGGCTTCCGAGGAGGCGCGGTTGTAGTCGGCCAGCGCTTCCTGCTGCTCGGCTTCGTCCTTCGCCTTGATCGACAGCTGCATCGAGCGGCCCTTGCGGTCGTTGCCGATGATCTTGGCTTCGACTTCCTGGCCGACCTTCAGGTACTGGGAAGCGTCTTCGACGCGCTCCTTGGCAATGTCGCGGGCGGCGATGTAGCCCTCCACGCCATTGTCCAGCTCGATGGTCGCGCCCTTGGCGTCGACTTCCTTCACCTTGCCGCGGACGATCGAGCCCTTGGCGTTGGACGCCACGTACTGGCCCATCGGGTCCTGCTCAAGCTGCTTGACGCCCAGGCTGATGCGCTCGCGTTCCGGGTCCACGGCCAGGACGACGGCTTCCAGCGTGTCGCCCTTCTTGAAGTTGCGGACCACGTCTTCGCCGGTGGTGTTCCAGCTGAGGTCGGACAGGTGCACCAGCCCATCGATACCGCCGTCCAGGCCGATGAAGATGCCGAAGTCCGTGATCGACTTGATCTGGCCCGACACCTTGTCGCCCTTCTTGTGGATGGCGGCGAAGGTTTCCCACGGATTGCTGGTGACCTGCTTCATGCCCAGCGAGATGCGGCGACGCTCCTCGTCGACGTCCAGGACCATGACCTGAACCTCGTCGCCGACCTGCACGATCTTCGACGGGTTGACGTTCTTGTTGGTCCAGTCCATCTCGGACACGTGCACCAGGCCTTCCACGCCCGGCTCGATCTCGACGAACGCGCCGTAATCGGTGACGTTGGAGACCTTGCCGAACACGCGGGTGTTGGCCGGGTAGCGACGGGCGATGTTGTCCCACGGATCCTCGCCCAGCTGCTTCAGGCCGAGGCTGACGCGGTTGCGCTCGCGGTCGTACTTGAGCACGCGGACGTCCAGCTCCTGGCCGACTTCCACGACTTCGGACGGGTGACGCACGCGCTTCCACGCCATGTCGGTGATGTGCAGCAGGCCGTCGATGCCGCCGAGGTCGACGAACGCACCGTAATCGGTGAGGTTCTTGACGACGCCCTTGAGGATCGCGCCTTCCTGCAGCTTCTCGAGCAGCTGCTCGCGCTCGACGCTGTACTCGCTCTCGACCACCGCACGGCGGGAGACGACGATGTTGTTGCGCTTGCGATCAAGCTTGATGAGCTTGAACTCGAGTTCCTTGCCTTCGAGGTAGGCCGAGTCGCGCACCGGGCGCACGTCGACCAGCGAGCCCGGCAGGAAGCCGCGCACGTCCTTGATGTCGACGGTGAAGCCGCCCTTGACCTTGCCGCTGATGCGGCCGGTGATGGTCTCGTTCTTCTCGAGCGCCTGCTCGAGTTCGTCCCACACCATGGCGCGCTTGGCCTTCTCGCGCGACAGGACGGTCTCGCCGAAGCCGTTCTCGATCGAGTCGAGCGCGACCTTGACTTCGTCGCCCACGCCCACGTCGATTTCACCGGCGTCGTTCCGGAACTGTTCGATCGGCACGATGCCTTCCGACTTCAGGCCGGCGTTGATCACCACCACGTCGCCGCGGACTTCCACGACGACGCCGGTGACGATAGCGCCCGGCTTCAGCTTGGCCAGGTTGGTCTGGCTCTGTTCAAACAGTTCGGCAAATGATTCGGTCATTGGAAAAAATACTCGGTTGAACACACGGGCCGCACCGGCTGTCAGGGCCTAACTGAGTTAGAAGGCATCAAGCAGCGCGTGGTCGACCCACCCGTTGTGTGGCGCGATGCAACTGCGCCATGTGTTGTGGTTGAACCATCGCGGGATTGCGATGGCACGATCTGCTACGGTGGAAACACGCCCGCTTGAAGCGCTCAGCGCGCAGGCAACAAGGCCAGCACGCGTTCGACCACGTCGTCGATGCCGAGGCCGGTGGTATCGATGCGGACGGCGTCTTCGGCCGGCCTCAACGGAGCCACCGCGCGATTGGCATCGCGCGCGTCACGGGCAAGGATCTCCCGCAGCAGACCGTCTAAATTAACGGAAACCCCCTTGTCTTTCAACTGCTTATAACGCCTTTCGGCCCTTTCGTCGGCACTGGCGGTCAGAAAGACCTTGTAGGGGGCGTCCGGGAAGATCACCGTGCCCATGTCACGGCCGTCGGCGACCAGCCCCGGTGCCTGGCGGAACGCGCGCTGGCGGTCCTTCAGGGCGGCCCGGACCTCGGGGATGGCGGCGATGGCCGAAGCGGCGGCGCCCGCCGTTTCCGTGCGCAATTCGTCGGTGGCGTCCTGGCCGTTCACCAGGATCCGGAGCTCGCGCGAGACGGGGTCTTCTTGGAAATCGATCTGCGTGTCGAAAGTGCATCGCACGAGGGATGCGGGATCGGCGAGGTCCAGGTCGGCCCACCCCGCCGCGACGCCGACGGCGCGGTACAGGGCGCCCGAATCGAGGTAATGCCAGCCCTGGCGGGCGGCGACCAGGCGGCTGATGGTGCCCTTGCCGGAGCCGGAAGGACCGTCGATGGTGAGGACGGGAACGCTGGAACTGGAGTGTAGGCTGTTCATGCGGGCATTATGCGTGCTCGGCGCCGGGAGGCCTGAAAACGCGGTCGAAACATCCACCTCGCCTCACTAAGGCAGGCCCTCGCCCATGAGCCGCCAGGCGAATTTTCGCCTCGTGCGCGCAAACACTTGATCCACGGGGAATTTACCCGTTAGAATCGCCGGCTTCGTTCGTTATCCCATTTACCTGTAGCCGAGGTCTGTCATGAAGGTCCTGTCCTCCCTGAAGTCGGCGAAGGCCCGTCACCGCGACTGCAAAGTCGTTCGCCGCCGTGGCAAGGTCTTCGTGATCTGCAAGTCGAACCCGCGTTTCAAGGCGCGTCAGCGCTGATCCACGCTCCGGCGTCCCACGCCGGGTCGTAACGCGAGTATGGAGGCCGCCCCCGGGCGGCCTTCTGCATTGTGGCTTTCCCTCTACGTCGAACCGGCGTCGAGGCCCGTTCGGGCGAGCGCAAACCTCCAAAACGTGACGGCCGCGCGCTGCCGGGCCATCAGGGGTTGTGCGTACAATCGCGCACTACCACGAGGGGGCTCGAAGGGGACTGACCATGAAGCATCTTGTTAAAGCCGTTCCGCTGTTCGCTGCGCTCGCCCTGTCCGGTGTCGCCTCGGCCGACACCCTGCTGGTCGAGCGCGTCCAGGAAGAAAACCAGGCAACCCTGCCCGCGCGTGGCCAGACCATGGCGCAGGTGGAAGCCAGCTACGGCGCGCCCGCGCAGAAGCTGGACGCCGAAGGTGGACAGAAGCGCCAGTGGCCGACCATCAACCGCTGGGTCTACCCGTCCTTCACCGTCTACTTCGAGAAGAACAAGGTGATCGACGCGGTGGCCAACAAGGCCAGCGCCGAGGAAGTCGGGCCCAAGCCGCCCATCCGATGAGGCTATGAACCAGAACACCCGCGCCCAGAGCACGCACGCACGCTTTCCTGCCGAGTGGGAACCCCAGTCGGCCGTCCTGATCGCATGGCCCAACGCCGATACCGACTGGGCCGACCGCCTGGGCGAGGTCGAGGAGACCTACATCGCGCTCGTCGCGGCGATCACCCGCTTCCAGGACGCGATCGTGTGCGTGGCGGACGAGGACGTGGAGGCGTACGCACGTGCGCGGCTTTCGTCCGCACGCGTGGACATGGCGAAGGTGCGCTTCATCGAGGCGCCCTACGACGACACCTGGCTGCGCGATTCCGGTCCGATCACCCTGCGTGACGGCAATGGATTCCGGCTGCTCGACTTCCGCTTCACCGGCTGGGGCGGCAAGTTCGACGCCAGCCAGGACGACCTCCTAGTCGAGCGCCTCACGGAAGCGGGAATCTTCTCGAACAGTGCGCGCCAATCCATTGATTTCGCTCTGGAAGGCGGCGCCATCGACACCGACGGCGACGGCACGCTGCTGACCACCTGGCAGTGCCTGCACGAGCGCCATCCCGATGCCTCGCGCCAAGAACTGACGACCAGGCTGGCCGACTGGCTGAAGCAGGATCGCGTGCTGTGGCTCGACCACGGCTACCTGGAAGGCGACGACACCGACGCCCACGTCGACACCCTCGCCCGCTTCGCGCCGGGCGACGCCATCGTTTTCCAGGCCTGCGACGACGAATCCGATTCTCACTACGCCGAGCTCAAGGCGATGGGCGACGAGATCGCCGCGCTGCGCACGAAGGATGGCAAGCCGTATCGCCTGTTCCCGCTGCCGTGGGCGCAGCCGATCCTCGACGACGGCCGTCGCCTCGCCGCGAGCTACGCCAACTTCCTGATCGTCAACGGCGCCGTGCTGATGCCCGCGTATGGCGACGACGCCGACGCGAAGGCGCAGGCCGTCCTGGCCGACGCCTTCCCGGGTCGCGAGATCGTTCCGGTTCCGTGCCGGTCGCTCATCTGGCAGAACGGCAGCCTGCACTGCATCACGATGCAGTTGCCGCAGGGCGTCGTGGCCTGAGCGCCGGATGACTCCGCGGACGGCCCCGCCGTCCGCACCGTTCCAGCGACGCGACATTCGCGTCATGCACGCGGCCTACAATTGCAGGCCGTCCCGCGCTGTTCGCGCGCATCCAGATTCCGGACCACGATGAAGAAGACCACCCTCCCCGTCGCGCTGATCCAGGAGCGCAACCACGGCGACGCCGAAGCGAACCTTGCGGTGATCGAACAGCGCGTGGCCGAGGCCGCCCGGCAGGGCGCGAAGCTTGTGCTGCTGCAGGAACTGCACAACGGCCCGTACTTCTGCCAGCACGAGGACGTGTGCGAGTTCGACCTCGCCGAAACCATTCCCGGCCCGAGCACCGAACGGCTCGCGCCGCTCGCCAGGAAGCATGGCGTCGTGCTGGTGAGCTCGCTGTTCGAAAAGCGCGCGACCGGCCTGTACCACAACACCGCGGTCGTCTTCGAAGCCGACGGCAGCGTCGCGGGCAAGTACCGCAAGATGCACATCCCGGACGATCCGGGCTTCTACGAGAAGTTCTACTTCACGCCGGGCGACATCGGCTTCGAGCCCATCAACACGTCCGTCGGCCGCCTCGGTGTGATGGTGTGCTGGGACCAGTGGTACCCCGAAGGTGCGCGCCTGATGGCGCTGGCCGGCGCGGAACTGCTGCTGTACCCCACCGCCATCGGCTGGGACCCGGACGACCAGCAGGCCGAGAAGGACCGCCAGCGCAACGCGTGGATCCTGAGCCACCGCGGCCATGCCGTCGCGAACGGCCTGCCGGTGCTCAGCTGCAATCGCGTCGGCCATGAGCCTTCGCCGCTCGGCGCGTCGGGCATCCAGTTCTGGGGCAGCAGCCACGTGCTGGGGCCGCAAGGCGAATTCCTGGCCGAAGCGAAGACCGACGCTCCGGAAATCCTGATGGCCGAAGTCGACATGGAACGCAGCGAACACGTGCGCCGCATCTGGCCGTTCCTGCGTGACCGTCGCATTGATGCTTACGGCGATCTGCTGAAGCGTTATCGGGATTGAGTTCTAGCGAGCGCCGGGGCACCGTCGCTGAGCCGTCATTCCCGCGCAGGCGGGAATCCATCGGTCCGAGGCATCACGTCTTACGTCGGGCGTGATGCATGCAGGGTTGGATCCCCGCCTTCGCGGGGATGACGTCAAAGCCGGTTCGCGACCAGCGACGCAAGCCATGGCCGCGGTTACGCTTGGGCCATGCCAACGCCAACCGCCCCCGCTGCGACCCCATCCGCGCTGCACCTTCGCAGCGCCGTCGCCACCGATCTTTCCGCGATCACCGCGCTGTATGCGCAGGAAGTCCGCGATCACGTCGCGACCTACGAGTACGACGAGCCCGACGAGGCGGAGATGACCCGCCGCTGGCAGGCAGTGGTCGCGCAGGGCTATCCCTATCTTGTCGCCGAACGCGGCGGCCGCTTCGCGGGCTACGCCTACGCCAGCACGTACCGCACGCGCGAGGGGTATCGATGGACCGTCGAGGACACGGTCTACGTGCATCCGGACTTCGTCGGCCAGGGCATCGGACGCGCGCTGCTGCAGCGACTGATCGACGATTGCACCGCGCTTGGCCTGCGACAGATGGTCGCCGTCGTCGGGGACGTCACGAACACCGCCTCGATCGCCCTGCACGAGAAGCTGGGCTTCAGGACCGTCGGCGTGTTCCAGGGCCTCGGCCGCAAGCACGGGCGGTGGCTGGACACGGTCCAGATGCAGTTGGCGCTCGGACAGGGCGACGAGTCCGATCCGGTCTGAAACCGACGAACGGTCCGAATAAAACGAACGGCCGTGCTATTTTCTCAGCCGTGAACGCTCTGACCGCCACCAGCAAGGGTGCAGCCACCCGCGAAGCCATCATCGACCGGGCTTATGGGATCGCCTGCGCGGCGGGTCTGGAAGGCCTGTCGATCGGCCCCCTTGCCCAAGCCGTAGGAATGTCGAAGAGTGGCGTGTTCGCGCATTTCGGCTCGCGCGAAGACCTTCAGATGGCCGTGCTGGACGAAGCCGGCGTGCGGTTCGTCGATCACGTGCTTCGCCCGGCGCTGAAGCATCCGCGCGGCCTGGCCCGCCTTCGCGCCATCCTGGAAGCCTGGTACGACTGGGTCCGCCAGTCCGAAGGCAGCTGCCTGCTGCTGAGCGCCGCCAGCGAGTACGACGACCGCCCCGGCCCGTTGCGCGATCGTCTGGTCGCGCACGACCTCCGCTGGCGCCAGGAAATCGCCCGCGCCATCACGCTCGCCGTCGAAACCGGCGAGCTGGCCGGCGACACCGATCCGGACCAGATGGCCTTCGAGCTGTACGCCCTCGCCCTGATCGTCCACCACGACGCCGGCCTGTTCGGCTTCGACACCGCCGCCGATCGCGGCCGACGCGCGATGGAGCGGCTGTTCCGTTCCTACGCGCCCAGCGCCATCGCCCCCGACGCCTGACTCCACCCCCACGGAGGGATCCACCGTGTACCCGCTCATCGCCAAAATTAGCACGACCGTTCGTAAGCTCTTCGCCCTCTACGGACTCCGCCTGTGGTTCGCGATCGGCGGCCTCGTCGCGCCTCGGCGTGCGGTCGCCCGCGCCGCGCGGATCTTCTGCACGCCGATGCCCTCTTCCCGCAGTCGTGCCCTCGCGGCTCCGACTTTCGATGCGCGCGAGGAGAGCGTCGCCGTCGACGGGCACCCGATCACCGCCTACGTCTGGGGCGACCCGAAGCACCAGCCCTACGTGCTGTTCGCGCACGGCTGGTCGAGCCATGGCACACGCGTCGGGGCCTGGTTGCCGCGGGTGCGGGCGGCGGGCTATGCCGTGGTCGCCTTCGACCAGCCGGCGCATGGCCGCAGTCCGGGCGAACGCGCGACCCTGCCCTGCTTCACCCGCCACCTGATGGCCGTGGGCGAACACTTCGGCCCGGCGGCGGTCGTGATCGGGCATTCGCTCGGCGGCGCGGCGACGGCCAATGCGCTTTCGCGTGGCCTCAAGGCCGAGCGTGCGGTACTGATCGCGCCTGCGGCCGATCCCGTCGCCGCCGCCGAGCGCTTCGCCGACCTGCTGTGGATCGGCCAGACCCTGACGCAGCGCATGTTCAAGTATTTCGAAAGCCGCATCGGCATGAGCTTCGACGAACAGCAGGCGCACCGCACCGCGCCGGTGATCGGCCGTCCTGCGCTGATCGTGCATGACCTCGAAGATCGCGACGTGCCGTGGTCGGAAGGCGAGCGTTACGCGCGTTACTGGCCCGACTCGCGCCTCCTGACCACGCGCGGGCTCGGTCACCGGCGCGTGCTCGACGACGAGGCGGTCATCGCGTCGGTGATGCGGTTCCTGCGCGGCGAAACCGTCGGCGAACGTGCGGTGTCGTCCCCGAACCTGCCGTTCGGCATCGCATGAGACGGGCGTTCATTGCCCCGTCCCCGGTCAGGCCCTAAGCTTCCTGCAACCGATTTCCCACGACGGCGCCTGCGGGCGCCGTCTTGCTGCAGGACTCCCCGCTCCATGCCGATCCACGCTGCACCGTCCGTTTCCGTCGAAGGGCGCCTCGATGTCTGAGTCGCTGCAGGCCCTGCTCGAACGCCAGCCGCACGCGATCGTCGAACGCGACGGCGTGCGCTACACGCTGCTCGGCACGGCGCACGTGTCGCAGGCGAGCGTGGAAGCGGTGCGCGACGCCGTCGGCAGTGGCGCGTTCGATGCGGTCGCGGTCGAACTGGATCCGCAGCGCCTGACGGCGTTGACCGATCCGGACGCGATGGCGCGCATGGACCTGGTCGAGGTCATCCGCAAGGGCAAGACGGCCCTGTTCGCCGCCAACCTCGCGCTGGCCGCATACCAGCGCCGGCTGGCCGAACAGCTCGACGTCGAGCCCGGTGCCGAACTCAAGCGCGCCGTGCTCGAAGCGCGCCAGCGCGACCTGCCGGTGCACCTCATCGATCGCGACGTCGGCCTGACCTTCCGTCGCGCCAGCGCGGGGCTCGGGTTCTGGGGCCGGATCAAGCTCGGCGCCGGGCTGATGACCGCGCTGTTCGTGGACGAGGAAGTCGGCGAGGCGGACATCGAGAAGCTCAAGCAGGGCGACATGCTCGAATCGAGCTTCAGCGAGTTCGCCAGCGACAGCCCCGAGCTGTACGAAGCCGTCATCGCCGAACGCGATCGCTACATGGCCGCGCGCCTGCGCGAGACGCATGGCGACGCGCGCGAAGTGCTGGCCGTCGTCGGCGCGGGACACCTGCAAGGCCTCGCGCGTCACCTGCGCGAGGAAACGCGCGATCCGGAAGCGATCCGCACCGAACTCGAAACGGTTCGCAAGAAGAGCAAGACGCCATGGCTGGGCATCGCCATCGTCGCGTTCATCGTCGCCGCCATCGGCGTCGGCATCTGGCGCGGCGGTTTCGCGATGGGCGCGGACCTGCTGCTGCAATGGGTCGTGTGCACCGCCGGTTTCGCCGCACTGGGCTGCGCGCTGGCGACGGCGCATCCGCTGAGCATCCTCACGGCCGCCATGTTCGCACCGCTCAAGCCGTTCCGCCTGGGCGTGCCGACCGGCACGTTCAGCGCGCTGACCGAAGCGCGCATCCGCAAGCCGACCTACGCCGATTTCATGTCGCTGCGCGACGACGTGCAGACCGTCCGCGGCTGGTACCGCAACCGCGTGGCGCGCGTGTTGCTGACGTTCCTGCTCACCAACCTGGGGTCGATGATCGGCGCCTGGACGGGCCTGTTCCGCATCGGCGGGCGGCTGTTGCACTGATCGTTGGGCAAATCGACCGCGGACGTCGCGAAACAAAAAGGCCGGAGCACGAATGCTCCGGCCTTTTTCGTTGCGCCGCCGTCAGGTCGGGATCAATCGACCTTGATCGCCGTGATCGTCGCCCCACCCATCGGCCCTTCCACCTGCTTGCCGCGTGCCCGGCGGATCATGCGCGAGGTGCTGTTGCGCAGGTCATCGAGCATCGCGTAGATGGTCGGCAGGAACAGCAGGCTGACAACGGTGGAGAACGCCAGGCCGCCGGCGATCGCGCGGGCCATCGGGTAATACGGCGGGCCGTCGCCGCCGATCTGCGTCTGCGTCAGCGAGATCGGCACCATCGCCAGGATCGCCGTACCCATCGTCATCAGGATCGGGCGCAGTCGCTCCTTGCTGCCTTCCACCAGTGCATCGGTGCGCGAGAAGCCGCGACGACGCAGGTTGTTGATGTGCTCGATCATCACGATGCCGTTGTTCACCACCACGCCCATCAGCACCAGGATGCCGATGAAGGCCATGATGTTGAACTCGGTGCCGGTCAGCCAGAACAGCCAGAACACGCCGAAGACCGAGAACAGCACGCCGGTCATGATCGCCGAGGGGAACAGCAGCGATTCGAACACCGCCGCCATCACCACGTAGATCATGATCAGCGCGATCAGCAGGTTGAACATCATTTGCTTGTTCGCCTCGGCTTCGTCCTCGAACGCGCCCGACTCGAAGGTGTAGTTGTAGCCGGCCGGGAATGCGACCGCCTTCAGCACGTCCTCCATTGCCGTACGCGCTTCGGGCACGGTGATCTTGTCGCCGAGGTTGGCCTGGATCGCCACCGTCGTCTGCCGGTTCGCGCGCTGGATCTGCGTCGCGGACGGCTTCACCGCCACGTCGACCATCGCCAGCAGCGGCACGGTGCGGCCGTCGGGCGCGCGCACCGTGAAACTGGCGACGTCCTTCATGCCGAAGTCTTCAGCCCCCGCAAAACGCACCCACACCGGCACTTCGGTGTCGCCGCGGCGGAACTCGCGCAGCGGCGCGCCGCGCAGTGCGAGGCCGACGAAGCTGGCCACCTCCTGCGCGCTGAAGCCGAACGATGCCGCACGTTCGCGATCCACGCGCACCGACAGCTCGCTGTTCTGGTCGCCGATGTCCACGCGCACGTCGCGCAGTTCCTTGCGCTTGGCGAGGATGGGCACGATGTCGTTGGCCCGTTCGACCAGCGTTTCGGTCGAATCGCCCACCAGCTGCACCTGCACGTTCTGGCCCGGGCCGCCGCCACCGCCGCCGCCACCGCCCTGGTTGCCGATGCCGATGTTGGCGCGTGCCGACTTCGGCAGGTCCTTGCGGAGCTGTTCGACGATGCCCTTTGACTCGCTGATCTTCTTGGTGTCGAAGGTGATGCGCGTTCCGCCCCAGCCCTGCTCGCTGTAGTACGAGTAGATCTGGGTGATGTTGTACTTCTTGCGGTTCGCGTCCAGGAACTTCTCGATCTTGAGGATCTCGTCGGACATCTGCTCCTTCGTGTACGCGCCCTTCCACTGGTAGAAGATGTTCGTCTCGGTGCCGTCATCGCCGCCGAACATGTTCTTCTTGGTGAGCTGGAACGGCACGATGCTGACCGCGATGATCATCAGGATGCCGAGCACCGCCTTGCCGCGGTGTTCCAGCGTCCAGCGCAGGAAGGTGGCGTAACGCTTCTGCATGCGCGGGATGATGCCGCGGTCGGAGCGCACCGCCGGGGGCGTCTTCAGGCGTGCGGAGATCATCGGGATCAGGCTCACCGCGACCAACCACGAAGCCAGCAGCGAGACCGAGATCGTGATGGCGATCTGCGACAGGTAGATCGACAGGAAGTTGCGCTCGCCGAACAGGTTCGGCAGGAACACGATGCAGTGGCACAGCGTGCCCGCCGACAGCGCGATGGCCACGTGCTTGGTGCCCAGGATCGACGCGAGCACCGGCTGGTCGGGCATGCGTTCGCGCTCCTGGTAGATGCTCTCCACCACCACGACCGCGTTGTCCACCAGCATGCCGACCGCCAGCAGCAGACCCATCATCGACAGGATGTTGAGCGTGACGCCGGCGAAGTACATGAAGCCCAGCGTCATCACGAAACAGATCGGGATGGCCAGCGTCACCATCAGCGTCGACGGCCAGTGGCGCAGGAAGAAGAACAGCACCGCGATCGACAGCACCAGGCCGATCGCGCCGGCTTCGGCCAGTTCGAGCAGCGACTTGGTGACGTTGTCGCCCTGGTTGTCGATGATGATGATGCGGATGTCGGACAGCTCGGGCTGCTTGCGGATCGCCTCCACTTCCGCCAGCGCCTTGCTGGAGACATCCACGAGGTTCGCGTTGCGTTCCTTGAAGATGTCCAGGCCGATCGCCGGACGGCCGTCGAGGCGACGCCCGTAGTTCATGCGCTGCGGCTTCAGCCGCACCTGCGCGATGTCGCCCAGCCGCACGCCCGTGTTGTTGATCACCAGGTCGCGCAACTGTTGCAAATCGACGATCTCGCCCACCGGCTGCACGCGCAACCGGCGGCCGCCGTCGTCGATCTGGCCGGCGGAGATCGAGAAGTTCACCGCCTTCAGCCGCTCGTTGAGATCGTTGAGGCTGAGGTTGTGCGCGGTGAGGCGATCGGGATCGATCGCGATCTCCACCTCGTTCGGCGCCGCGCCGGTCACGTCCACGCGCGCCACGCCCGGGATGCGCTCGATGCGGCGCTTGAACTCGCGCTCGATCATGTCGTACGAGCCGGTCAGGTCGCTCTTGCTGGCCAGTCGCACGCGCAGGACGGGCTCGTCCGTCGTGGAGAACTTGAAGACGTTGAAGCGCTGCAGGTCGTCGGGCAGGTCGTCGCGGATCGCGTCGATGCGTTCGCGCGCCTCCGACGCCGCGATGGCCACATCGCGGTTCCAGTCGGAGAACTGCATGAAGATCTCGGCGCCGTCGGCACGCGCGTTCGCGTCCATGCGCTTGATGCCGGTCATCGTCGACAGCGCTTCCTCCACCGGACGCAGCAGCGTGCGCTCCACCTCCTCGGGGGTGGAGCCGGTGTAGGGCAACTGCACGAAGATGAAAGGCGGCGAGACTTCGGGAAAGGCCTCAAGCGGCAGGCGGATCGCCGCGATGAGGCCGATCACGAACAGCGACACGAAGAACATGATCGCCGTGACGGGCCGCTTGATGCTGAGCTCGGCAATACTCATCGCGCGCGCTCCTCAGACCGGCTCGGCGTGGCCGCCGGCGCCTTCGCCCGCGGCGACCGCCCCGTGCGTGCGCTTGGCGCGGTTGACGTAGTAGTCGTCCGCGCGACGATCCAGCAGGTCGTACACCACCGGGATCACCACCAGCGTCAGCAGCGTGGAGACCAGCAGGCCGCCGATCACCGTGATCGCCATCGGCGACCGCACTTCCGCGCCCTCGCCCACGGCCACCGCCAGCGGCAGGAAGCCGAACAGCGTGCAGGTCGTGGTCATGATGATCGGCCGCAGTCGCGAACGCGCGCCTTCCACCAGCGCCTCGCGCTTGGCGACACCCGCCTCGCGCAACTGGTTGACCTTGTCGACCAGGATGATCGCGTTCTTCACCACCAGGCCGACCAGCAGGATCAGGCCGATGAAGACCACCACCGACACCGGCGAATTGGTGAGCAGCAGCGCGAGCACCGCACCGACCAGCGCCAGCGGGATGGTGAACAGGATGACGAACGGATGCAGCAGCGATTCGAACTGCGAGGCCATCACCAGGTACACCAGGAACACCGCGAGACCGAAGGCGAACAGCAGCGCATTGACCGATTCGGCGAGTTCTTCGCCCTGGCCGCCGATGTGCATGCTCACGCCGGCGCCGAGCGGCTCCTTCGAGACCATGTCCTGCACTTCGCGAACGGCCGTGCCGAGGTCGATGTCGCGCAGGTTCGCCGAGACGATCGCCACGCGCACCTGGTCGGCGCGGTGGATCTCGCTCGGACCGGTCGTGGCGACCACGTCGGCGACCGAGTCCAGCGTGACCGGACGGTTGCTGCCCGGGTTCACGATCAGGCGACGGATGCTGTCGACCGACGCGCGATCGGTTTCGCGTGCGCGCACCAGCACGTCGATCTTGCGATCGCGGAAGCTGTAACGCGTGGCGACGTCGCCGCGCACCTTCTTCACCACGACGTCGGCGATCTGGCGAGTGGTCAGGCCGAGCGCACCGGCGCGATCCTGGTCGAAGCGGATCTGGATTTCCGGGAAGCCCTCTTCCACCGTCGACTTCACGTCGGCGTAGTGCGGATTGGCGCGCAGCAGCTTGGCCATGCGCTGGCCGGCCTGCTGGATGCTTTCCAGGTCCTGCCCGCGCAGCTCGATTTCCAGCGGCGTGGAGAAGCTGAAGAGCTCCGGACGGGCGAAGTCGACCTGCGCACCGGGATGCGCCGTCATCGTTTCGCGCAGGGCTTCGGTCTCGCGCGCCTCGACTTCCTTGCTGCCGCCGTTTTCCATCACGACGGTGAGCTTGCCGATGTTCTCGCCGCTCTCGGTCGGGTTGGCGTCCAGTCGCGTGCCGCTACCGCTCACGCCGTACAGCGCGCGGATGCCGTCGTCCTTCGCGTGCTTGAGCTGCAGCTCGCGCACCAGGGCGTCGGTCTCGCGCAACGGCGTACCGGGCGGAAGCTTCACGGTCATCTCGAAGCGGTCCTGCGCCAGCTGCGGGATCAGGTCAGCACCCAGCAGCGGCACGGCGAGCAGCGTCAGCGCGAAGGCCACCGCCGCCGAACCGAGCACCAGAACCGGACGGTTCAACGCGTTCGGCAGCAGCTTCAGGTAGCCGCGTTCGGCACGGGCGTAGGGCGCCATGGCCAGATCGCTGAGCTTGCGCATGACCGGACCGACCACGGCGACCAGGCCACGCCATGCACGCACGATCAGCCAGGCGATGCCGAAGAAGAACGAGCGCAAGGTCCAGCCGATGCCGCGCTTGGTGTACGCCAGCGGCATGCCGAGCTTCGTCTTCGGCTCCCAGCGCGGATGCGGCGCTTCTTCCGGGAAGGCCATCGGCGGGCGGCCCTTGAGCGCGCTCAACATCGGGATCAGCGTCATCGAGACGATCAGCGAGATGCCGATGGCGAGCGCCACGGTCAGCGCCTGGTCGCGGAACAGCTGGCCCGCGATGCCCTGCACGAACACCAGCGGCAGGAACACGGCGATCGTCGTCAGCGTGGACGCGACCACGGCCATGCTCACCTCGCGCGTGCCGGCGATGGCCGCTTCGAGCACGCCGAGCCCTCGCTCGCGTGCTTTCGCGATGCTTTCCAGCACGACGATCGAGTCGTCCACCACCAGGCCGGTCGCGAGCGCCAGGCCGCCCAGCGACATCACGTTGAGGCTCAGGCCCATCTGGCCCATGAAGAAGAACGTCGCGATGATCGACACCGGCAGCGACAGGCTGATGACGAACGTGCTCCAGCCATCGCGCAGGAACAGGAAGATGATCAGCACCGCGAGCGCGCCGCCGATCACCGCGTCCTTCTTGACGTCGGAGATCGCGTGGCGGATGAACTGCGACTGGTCGTCGATCGTCGTCAGTTCGACGTCCGGCGGCACTTGCTGCTTGAGTTCGTCCAGGCGCTTCTGGATCGCGTCGGCCGTGGCGACCGTGTTCGCGTCGCCTTCCTTGTAGATCGCCAGTTCGACCGCTTCCTTGCCCGCCAGGCGGATGATCGCCTCGCGTTCCTTGAAGCCCTGCCGCACGTCGGCGATGTCCTTCAGGCGCACCGGCATGCCGCCGGCGACGGTCGCGCCGCCACCGGAGTTGGCGCTCTGCACCGAGGCCGCCGCCGCCATCGCTTCGGCCGAACCGGTCTGCGCCGCGATCGCCGCCATCTGCGCCGCCGCCGAAGCCGCCGCACTGTCGCCGCCGCTCTGCGTGGTGACCAGCATCTCGCGCATTTCCGGCACGCTGGCGAACTGGTTCACCGTGCGCACGAGGTAACGCTGCGAGCCCTCTTCAAGACGGCCGCCCGAAATGTTGATGTTTTCCTGCTGCAGGCGCTGGATGACGGTGTCGATCGGCAGGTTCAGCTGCGCGATCTTCTGCTGGTCGATGTCGACCTGGATTTCGTCTTCCAGGCCGCCGCCGACCTTCACCGCGGCCACGCCTTCGACGGGCTCGAGCTTCTTCTTCAGGTCGTCGTCGGCATACCGGCGCAGCGCAGTGAGCTGGCGCATGGCCTCGGTGTCGCTCGACGCGTCGGTCTTGGGCGACAGCGCGATGCGGAGGATCGGTTCGGTCGACGGATTGAAGCGCAACAGCACCGGGGCCTTGGCTTCAAGCGGAAGTTGCAGCACTTCCATCTTGTCGCGGACTTCCAGGCTGGCCTGGTCCATGTCGGTGCCCCAGGCGAATTCGAGCACGACATCGCTCTGGCCCGTGCGCGAGACCGACTTCAGCTTTCGCAGCCCCTTGACCACGCCGACGGCTTCTTCCACCGGCTCGCTGATCAGGGTTTCGATTTCCGACGGCGCCGCACCGGTGTATTCGGTGCGGACCGTCAGCGTGGGATAGCTCAGATCCGGCAGCAGGTTGACCTTGAGGTCGCCCAGCGCGATCAGGCCGAAGAGGACGAAGGTGAGGGTCACCATCGCCACCGTCACACGGCGGCGCGTGGAGAACTCCACCAGGTTGAAACCGGGCGTGTGCGCGTGTTGCGTCACGTGGGTTCTCCGCGATTAACGCTTGGTTTCGGGTTTGGCGACGGAAGCGACTTCCTTCTTCGCCTGCGGCTGGCCCAGCACCTGCACGACCGAACCGTCACGCAGCGCGGTCTTGCCGGCGACGACGACCTGCTCGCCTTCCTTCACGCCGTCGCGCACTTCGGCCCACGAGCCGTCCATGTAGCCCAGCTTGACCGGCACGCGCTTGGTCTTGTCGCCGGTGACGACGAACACCGCCGGGTCGCCGTCGTCTTCCAGCAACGCCACGCGCGGCACGACGAGCGCATCGGCGCGCTGGTCGTAGTCGATCTTGATGCGGCCGAACATGCCCGGCTGCAGGATGCCGTCACCCTTGAACGCGCAGACCACACGGAAGGTGCCGCTGCCCGAGTCCACGACCGGCGACACGCGATCCACCGTGCCCTGGAACGTCTTGCCCGGCAGCGCGTCGACGACGAGCGCGACCGGCAGGCCGGCCTTGAGCGTCACCAGTTCGCGCTCGGGCACGTTGAGCGTGGCTTCAAGTCGCGAGGTGTCGACGATGCGGAAGATCGGCGTGTTGATCTGGACGAAGTTGCCGGTCTTGATCGAACGCGAGGCGATCACGCCGGAAATCGGCGCCTCGACGTTCGCGTACGAAAGCTCGAGATTGGCCAGGCGATTGGCGGCGCGCGCATTTTCCAGGTCGTAGCGCAGCTGGTCGTTGTCGTTGGCGCTGAGCAGTTTCTGGTCAGCCATCTGCCGGGCGCGGTTGTAGTTCGCCTCCAGCTTGCGCATCGCGGCGCCGGTCTGGGCGGCCTGCAGCTGCGAACGGGCGGAATCAAGGCGGACCAGCGTCTGGCCTGCGCGGACCGGCTGGCCCTCTTCGACCATCACGTTGAGCGCGACGCCCGAGGTCTTGGCGACCACCTGCGACTCGGCCACCGGTTCCAGCGGCGCGGTGCCGGTGTAGCTGGCGGCGACGGCGCGGCGGGAGGCCTTGGCGACCTCGACCGGCACGGCTTCAGGGCCCTTCTTGTCTTCCCCGGCCTTGGCCTGGGCCTCGCCCTCGCCCCCGCCCTTGCAGGCGCTCAGCAGCAACAGGCACGGCAACAGGACGACAGCGGCGCGGGCAAAACCACGGCTGCGATTTCGGGTGAAGTGACGCATGAATTGGACCCCAAGGTGGCTGAGACCGGTGCTTGTGCCGGTGTTGTATGTAGGTATATCACCGCCCCAGTCACCTTCCATCCGCCGAAGGTCATGGTGACTGGAGCCACGTCGTTCGAACACGCTCGAAAAGCGCGACGCCGGTACGCAAGAACCATCGATGCAAAAAGGGGCGGCTTCGTTGCAATCCGAACCATGGCTATACTTGCCGACTCTTGCGCGGCCGCCTTAATGGGGAGGTGCCACGCAGCCAGCACTAGAACCTTTCGCTAGCCATTCGAGATTGCGGACTACGACATGATGCGACCGCTGATGATCGCCGCCTGCTTCCTGCTGACCGCCACCGCATTCAGCGCGTCGGCACAGGACGCCCAGGCTCCCGCCGCCCCGGCCGCTGCTCCTGCAGCCGCGACCCCGACGGCACCGGCTCCGACGGCTCCTGCCCAGCTCAAGGGCGATGCCGCCCGCGGCAAACAGCTCACCTACACCTGCCAGGGCTGCCACGGCGTCACCGGCTACAAGAATGCGTATCCGAACTACCACGTGCCGCGCATCGGCGGGCAGTCGGAGGTCTACCTGACCAACGCGTTGACCGAATACAAGAAGGGCACGCGCAAGCACCCGACGATGCAGGCCCAGGCGCAGAGCTTCTCGGACCAGGACATCGCCGACATCGCCGCCTTCCTTTCGACCGTGAAGTGAGCAGATCCATGACGAACCCGGCCTTGACCAACAAGTTCCTCGCCATCGCCCTGCTCGCCTCCATCGCGCTCGCCGGCTGCTCCGGTGGCGACACGCCGGCCGAGCATTCGGCCGCCGATCGCGCCGAAGGCCACACCTCGTCGTCCGCGGGCCTGCCGGCCGGCCACATCGCCGCGGGCGAGAAGCTGGCGCAGACCAAGGGCAAGGCCACGGGCCAGTCGTGCTTCGACTGCCACGGCGCCGAAGGCAACGCGCCGATCGACGAGACCTACCCGAAGCTCGCCGGCCAGTACTACGACTACATCGCGCACTCGCTGCAGGCGTATCGCGACGGCGACCGCGACCATCCGCTGATGTCGAGCCAGGCGAAGGACCTGACCGACCAGCAGATCGCCGACCTCGCTGCCTACTTCGGTTCGCGCAAGGGTTCGCTGCAGGACCTGCACGGCATGCACCACGACTGATCGCGTCCTCGCGACCGGTACGGACAAGGCCCGCGCAAGCGGGCCTTTTTGTTTGCGTCTGAATCGCGCCCGGTGTCGAACTGCATTGCGTGCCGAGCTGGATCCGTCGCCGGAAAAAAGAAACGGGCCGCATGGGCGGCCCGTTTCTTCGTGCATGCCGTGGTGGCGATCAGGACTCGATCGGCACCAGCGTGATCTCGACGCGGCGGTTCTGCGCGCGGCCGGCTTCGGTGTCGTTGCTGGCGATCGGACGGCTCTTGCCGGCGCCGACGACGATGAAGCGCTCGCGGTTGAGGCCGCGGCTCTGCAGGTAGCTCGACACGGTGTTGGCGCGTTGCTCGGACAGCTTCTGGTTGTAGGCATCGCTGCCGACGCTGTCGGTGTGGCCGGCGACTTCGATCACCGTCTGGTTGTACTCCTGCAGCGTGCGCGCGACGTTGTCGAGCACCGGGTAAAACTCGGGCTTCAGGTTCGACTTGTCGAAGTCGAAGGTGATGCCGCTGGGCATGTTGAGCGTGATGTTGTTGCCCTGGCGGACGACGTCCACGCCGGTGCCGGCGGTCTGCTGGCGCAGCGCGGCTTCCTGGCGGTCCTGATAGTTGCCGATGGCCGCACCGGCAAGGCCACCGACGCCCGCGCCAACGAGCGCGCGCTGGCGACGTTCGGTCGCATCATCGCCACTGAGCAGGCCCGCGGCGACGCCGGCCAGCGCGCCGATGATCGCGCCCTTGCCCGTCTTGCTCATGCCCTGCTGCTGGCCCTGCTGCTGCGGTTGCTGCTGCTGCGGATACGGCTGGCCGTAGTAGTTGCCGCCGCCGGTGGCGCAACCGGCGAGCAGCGCGGTGGTGACGACGGCCACACACGCGGCCTTGACGAAATTCTTCATGGAGTGGTCCTTGCTGGAAGACTGGCTTTTAAGCCGGGAGATCGATGAACGCGCACAAGCTAACCGCGTTCACGTCTCGCGCAAGTGATCGTCCAGTCCGATGTTCAGTCGGCGGCAGGGATCAGCGCCCGTGCCGCATCCGCATCGAGGCGCACGTCCCAGTTTCCCATCAGCGCCAGGTACAGCAGTTTGTCGAACTCCGCCCCGAAGCGGCGGATCACCGCATCGGGATCGGGGATCAGGCGACCATCGGAGATCAATCCGAAGTGCACGCGGCCGTTGTAGCTGAGGATCGAGATGCCGATGCCGATCGAACCGGTCTGCGGCACCCAGAACATCATCTCGCGCAGCATGCAGCCGGCCAGGTACAGCGGCTGTTGCGGACCGGGCACGTTGGTCGCCACGGCGGTCGCCTTGCGACTGAACAGTTCCAGCGCCAATCCCTGCACCGACGCGGGCGCCATGCCGAGTGCGGCAAGCAAGCCATAGGCGACGATGGCCTGACGCGAGCGCTTCAGGTCTTCCATGCACTGGGCGACGCGTTCCAGGCGCCGGATCGGATTGTCGTCGCCGACCGGAAGATCGAGGAACACCAGGCCGAAGTGATTCCCGAGCTTGCGCGCATGTTCGAGCGGCCGCAGGTTCACCGGTACCGTCGCACGTAGCGTGAGTCCGTCGACGTGGTCGCCGCGCTCGATCATGTAGCTGCGCAGCGCGCCAGCGGCGGTCGCCATCAGCACGTCGTTGACGGTGCAGTCGCAGGCGCGGCCGACGGCCTTCACTTCCTCCAGGTCCAGCGGTTCGGCCCATGCGACGCGCTTGCTGGTGCCGAGGCGCCCGCGCAGCATCGACGGCGGGTCATCGGACAGCGACAACGCGTGCAGCAGTTCGCGCGCGATCTCCCCGCCCTCCTTCGCCAGCACCGCGGCGAGCGAGGGGTCGCGGTACATCTCCAGTCCCTTCTCCACGACCTTGCTGCCCAGCTGCACGTAACGATCGACGGCGCCGACACGACGCGCGACGCCCGCGTGCTCCTTCTTGAGCCAGGTGCGCGGCAGTTCGCTTCCGTCTCCCTCGTCGGGTTGCGTGTCGGTCAGCGACAACAGCACCTGCACCAGCGCGATGCCATCGGCGTAGCTGTGGTGGATGCGAGCGACCAGCGCCGAGCCGCCGCCGTCGAAACGTTCGACCAGGTGGAACTGCCACAGCGGTCGATCGTGGCTTAGCGGCGAGGACGCAAGCTGGCTGACGAAGCGCTCCAGCGCGCGCTTGTCGGCTCGACCGGGCAAGGCGGCGTGCTGCACGTGCCAGTCGAGGTTGAAGTTCAGGTCGTTTTCCCACTGCGCGCCGGCCGGCATGACCACGGCCTTCTGGCGGAATCGCCGATAGGAAAGGAAGCGCTGCTTGACCACGCGCTTGAGGCGTTCCAGCGACATCGGTTCGGCGAACATCAGCACGCCGGTGATCATCATCGGGTTGGTCGGCCGCTCCATGCGCAGCCACGCCGTGTCGACCCGCGACATCGGTTCGCGGCGACCGCGCCGGCGTGCTCCAGTCCGTGTCGCCATGGCCGTCGGCTCTCCCGTGCGTGACGGGCCGAGTGAATCACGCCCTCGCGAGCAGCGTCAACGCGGCTCAGCCGCGCAGCTTGCGGTACGCCGCCAGCGCCGAATCGCGCCCGGCGCCCATGTCGACCAGCGGCTGCGGCGGATAGTCGGGCGCCACACGGCGCAGGGCCTGCGGGTCCTGCCAGGGCGAGAAGCGCAGCGGTACCGGCAACCCGGCGAGCTCCGGCACCCAGCGCGCGATATAGCGCCCGTCGGGATCGAACTTCGTCGCCTGCAGCACGGGATTGAACACGCGGAAGTACGGCGCCGCATCCGCCCCCGTGCCGGCGACCCACTGCCAGCCGAGCGTGTTGTTCGCGAGGTCCGCATCGACCAGCGTGTCCCAGAACCAGCGCGCTCCGTGGCGCCAGTGGTAGCGCAGGTGCTTGGTCAGGAAGCTCGCGACGATCATGCGCACGCGGTTGTGCATCCACCCGGTGTGCCATAGCTCGCGCATGCCGGCATCGACGATCGGCACGCCGGTACGTCCCTGCTGCCAGTCGGCCAGCTGCGCCTGCGACAGCTTCGACCACGCGAAGTCATTGAAGCGCTCGTCGAAATTGCGATCCGGCGTTTCCGGGAAGTGATGCAGCAGGTGATGCGCGAACTCGCGCCATCCCAGTTCCCGTAGGAACGAATCGATGTCCGCGCCGTTGGCGGCCGTGCGTTCGCGTTCCAGCACCGACGCCACGCGCCACGGCGCGATCTCGCCGAAATGCAGGTGCGGCGAAAGGCGCGACGTGCCGATGCGGTCGGGCCGGTCGCGCTGGTCGCGATACCCGCGCAGCGCGCCGTCGACGAAGGCGTCCAGCGCCGCGTACGCGCCCGCCTCGCCGGGCGTCCATTCGTCCCAGAAGGTGCGATCCCAGCCGAGCTTTGGTGCGAGCTTGAGCGCCTCCAGCGGGACGCCCGCAGGCCCTTCGTCGCTGTCGGGCAGGTGCTGCGGCGCATCGATGCACAGGCCGAGCTGCCACTGCGCCAGCAGCGTCTTCCAGTACGGCGTGAACACCTTGAACGGCAGGCCCTGCTTGTTCCGCACCGTCCAAGGTTCGAACAGCAGCGCAGCATTGAAGCTCTCCACGCGGACGCCCTGCTGGCGCAGCGTGGTCTTGATGTTCGCGTCGCGGCGTTCGTAGGCCGGCTCGTATCGGCGGTTCCAGAAGACCGCTTCGGCACCGGTGGTGGCGATCAGCGACTGCAGCGTCGCCAGGCTCGGCCCGAAGAAATGGCGCAGGTGCGAGCCGCGCTTGCGCAGCGCGGCGTCGAGCGCGGCCAACGAACGGTGGCGCCACGCGTCCGAGGCCCCACCTGGCGTCCAGTCGCCGCCTTCATCGGGCGCGTGGATGTAGACCGGGATCGGCACGTAGCCGTTGTCGAGCGCCGCCTGCAGCGCCGGGTTGTCGTCCAGGCGCAGGTCGTTGCGGAACCACACCAGCGCAAGCGCGTTGGATTCGCCAGCGGACATCGGCCACCCGGGACAATGGAACGGAATCGTTCCGCAAGTATGCCCAAGGCGCGCAACGGCGCGTCGATGCGCCTGGGTCAGCCGCCGCGGTATTCGCGCGGAATGCGGTCGTTGAGGCCGACCAGGATCTCGTAGGGAATCGTGCCGGCGAGCGTCGCGACGTCCTCGGCGCGGATCGCGTCCCCGCCCTGCTCGCCGATCAGCACGACGTCGTCCTCGTTGAACGCGCTGTCGCCGCCGATGTCGACCATGAACTGGTCCATGCACACGCGCCCGACGATGGGATACCGGTGCCCGCGGATCAGCACCGAGCCGCGCGACGACAGCGAACGCGGGAAGCCGTCGCCGTAGCCGATCGGTACCGTTACCACGCGCGTGTCGTGGTCGGACCGCCACGTCGCGCCATAGCTCACCGGATTGCCCGCCTTCACCACCTTGAAGTACACGACCTGCGAGCGCAGCGACATCGCCGGCTTCACGTCGATGGTGCGTTGCGAGGCGGGATCGGGCAGCACGCCGTACAGCACGATGCCGGGGCGGACCATGTCCAACCACGTCTCCGGGAAATGCAGCACGCCGCCCGAATTGGCCAGATGCCGCAGCGGCATCGGCGCGCCCAGGCGTTCGATGTGCGCGCAGGCGTCATGGAAGCGCTCGACCTGCTTGCCCGTCATGTCCGACGACGGGTCGTCCGAGCACGCCAGGTGCGAATAGATGCCCTTCAGCACGCACCACTTCGACGCCACCGCTGCTTCGACGAACGATTTCGACGAATAGCTGTGGACGCCGATGCGCTCCATGCCGGTGTCGATCTTCAGGTGGATCACGGCGTTGCGGCCCATCGCCTCGGCGGCGGCTTCCACCTGCCGCAGCTTGTCGAGCGAGGACACGGTGATCTCCAGGTCGTGCGCGATGAACTGGGCCACCTGCGGACCGAAGATGCCGCCGAGCACCAGCACCGGCGCGGTGATGCCGGCGCGGCGCAGCGCGATGCCTTCCTCGACGAACGCGACGCCCAGTTGCTCCACGCCCTGCGCCTGCAGATGCAACGCCACCGGCACCAGCCCGTGGCCGTAGGCGTTCGCCTTCACGATGCCCATGACGGGCACGCCGACGTGCGCGCGGATGGCGCGGAGGTTGTGCGAAAGGTTATCGAGATCGACCGTGATGCGAGTCGGACGCTCGCTCACGGCGGGAGGCATGCCAGGCGTGGAGTGCACTGCGTGTCCGGTGCGGGGGCTCGGACTCGCATTCTAGCGAGGGACGGAGCTGCTCAACTCGGCTCGAGCCCCTCTCCCGCATGCGGGAGAGGGGTTGGGGTGAGGGCTGGAACGATGATGCTCGGGCCTCGATTCACGGCGCCTCAATCGCACCGCCGCTCGATCACCGTCTCGGTCTTCTTCTGCTGGTTGTCCTGGATCTTGCGGCCCGCGAACGCACCGCCGACGGCGCCTGCCGCCGTGGCGATCTTCTTGCCGCTGCCGCCGCCGACCTGGTTGCCCAGCAGGCCGCCGACGAGACCGCCGGCGACGGTGCCGGTGATCTTGTGCTCGTCCTTCACTTCCTTGGGCTTCTGCACTTCCACGTCGTAGCAGTGCTTGCCCTTCGTGGACGAACTGCCCGACTGCCATGCCATCGCGGGCCCGGCGAGCGCGAAGGCAGCGACCGACGCGATGAGGATGCGGGAGACAGGGGAACGACGCATGACGGCTCTCCTATGGCGACCGCATTCACGCTGCGCCGGACGCCGTTACGGGGGCGTCAATCCGCGCCGGTTCACCGCCTGCGCGTTCGCAGGGCTTCATCTTCGTCCACGTGTTCGTAGTCGAAGCCCGCGTTGCGGATGTGTTCCGCGAAAAACTGCCCGTGAGAATCGGCGGCCATGAGGCCGGCGTGCAGATGCGGCGGAACGTCGAAGTAGCGGTAGATTTCGCCGCTGGTGAACTCGACCTCGAGCACGCGCCGGTCGGCGTCGTAGCCGACGCTCGTCATGGCTTCCGATTCCACGCGTACCCGTTCCATCGCAGCGGACGTTACCGCTGCGCGCGTTAGATCGACGTCGATGCGGCGCGGCAGGAGTTATTCGAAGCTGCCGACCGAATCGTGCGACAGGTTGTCGAAACGCGTGTACTCGCCGAAGAACTTGAGCTTGATCGAGCCGGTCGGGCCCGAACGCTGCTTGCCGATGATGACTTCGGCCAGTCCCTTGTCCGGCGAATTCTCCTTGTTGTAGTAGTCGTCGCGGTAAATGAACATGATCATGTCCGCGTCCTGCTCGATGGCGCCCGATTCGCGAAGGTCGGCCATCACCGGGCGCTTGTCGGTACGTGTTTCCAGCGAGCGGTTGAGCTGGGACAGCGCGATCACCGGCACCTGCAGTTCCTTCGCCAGGCCCTTGAGCGAACGCGAGATCTCGGAGATTTCCGTCGCGCGGTTCTCGCTGTTGCCCGGCACCGACATCAGCTGCAGGTAGTCGATGACGATCAGCCCCAGGCCGTGTTCGCGCTTGAGGCGGCGTGCCTTGGCCGACAGTTTCACCGGCGACAGGCCGGGCTCGTCGTCGATGAAGATCTTCACTTCGCGCAGCTGGCGGATCGCGCCGGTAACGCGGCTCCAGTCCTCGTCTTCCAGCTGGCCGGTACGCAGGCGCTGCGCGTTGACGCGGCCGACCGAGGAGATCAGGCGCATCGCCAGCTGCGAGGCCGACATTTCCATCGAGAACACCGCCACCGGCAGCTTGCTGCGGAAGGCGGCGGTCTCGGCCATGTTCAGCGCGAGCGTCGTCTTGCCCATCGCGGGACGCGCGGCAAGGATGATCAGGTCGGTCTTCTGCAGGCCGGCCGTCATCATGTCCAGCTCGGTGTAGCCGGTCGACAGGCCGGTCACGCCGCTGCCGTTGGTGTAGCGCGTCTGCAGCGTGTCGAAGGCTTCAGACAACGCCTTGGTGACCGGCGTGAAGTCGGTCTTTCCGTTGGTGTTGGCCTGCGCGATCGCCAGCACCTGGCGCTCGGCTTCCTCGAGGATTTCGGCCGAGTCGCGACCGTCCGGCTGGAAGCCGTCGTTGACGATGCCGGTGCCCACGTCGATGAGCTGGCGCAGGATCGCCTTGTCGCGGACGATCTCGGCGTAGGCGGCGATGTTGGCGGCGGATGGCGTGTTGGTCGCCAGTTCGATCAGGTACGCGCCACCGGCGACCTGCTCGCTCAGGCCCTGCGATTCGAACCATTCGCCGAGCGTGACGGCGTCGAACGGCCGGTTCTTCTCGGCCAGTTCGCTGATGGCGCGGAAGATCAGCTGGTGATCCCGGCGATAGAAATCCTGATCGCTGAGCTGGTCGGCGATGCGGTCCCAGGAATCAGGCGCGAGCATGAGGCCGCCGAGCACGGCCTGTTCGGCTTCGATCGACTGGGGCGGCACGCGCAACTGGTCCATGCGCTGCTCGTTGCGCGTCTCGAACCGTTTTTCCCTGCGAAAACCAGGTCGTGCGCTCATGCCCTCAGTCACCTTTTCCGTGCGCCGTCGCGCCGGCCGTGTCGTTATCGCGGGTCGGGCATCGTAGACGCGGAACGTGTCGGGGCGTTGCAGATAAGTCTGTGGATATCGCGTGGATACTCATGCCGGGCATGGAGCCACGGCCTTGTCGCAGCAGGTGCGACGCCCGCCACGCGACGGGCGGTTGGATCGACGTCAGCCGACGGTCGCAATTCCGGCGCGGCTGCGCATCCCGGGCGAGATGACCGACAGCAGGTCGTCCAGCGCCTCGTCTCGCCAGCGGCCGATGCGCCGCGGCTGCAGCGCACCGGCGATGTGCTGGTCGATCAGGCGGGCGATGATCGGGAATACCGTGTCGGCGTCGGCTTCGCAGGCGTCGCGAAGGCTGGCGGCGATGAGGTCGGCGAAGGAGAGCGGCGCCGACGGGAGCGTGCAGTCCTGCAACGAAGCCAGGGTGAGCTCGAGCGACGGGTCGAGCGCGGGAAGGTCGAGGCGCTGGTCCATGGCGGCGGCGATATCGGGAGAAGTGCCGCGACTGTGTCACGCACTATCCCGACGCCCTATCGGATTAATCCGAAAACGCCTGCCACCCTTCCTACGCGGAAGTTCGACGCAAAAAGAAAGGGCGCCCGGAGGCGCCCTTTCCTTCAAGCTCGCGCGGTGACCGCGATCAGGCGACTTCGCCGACCACGATGACCTTGACGGTGGCTTCGATGTCGGCGTGCAGGTGCACGACGATTTCGTACTCGCCGGTGCGACGCAGCGGGCCTTCGCCCAGCACGACTTCCGACTTCTCGACCTTGTGGCCGTGCTTGGTCAGCGCATCGGCGATGTCGCGCGGCGTGATCGAGCCGTACAGCTTGCCTTCGGTCGAGGCGTTCGCGGTGATGGTCACCTCGACGCCTTCCAGCGCGGCCTTGCGGCCTTCGGCGCCTTCCAGGGCGGCCTTGGCCTTGGCTTCGTACTCGGCGCGGCGCGCTTCGAACTCGGCCAGGTTGGCGGCGGTCGCCGGGGCGGCCTTGCCGTACGGGATCAGGTAGTTGCGGCCGAAGCCCGGCTTGACGTTGACCTTGTCGCCGAGCTTGCCGAGGTTCTGCACGTTCTGCAGGAGGATCAGTTGCATGGTGTTGCTCCGTATTCGTTAGCGAGCCGGGGGCCCGCAGCGGGTTGCGCTGTCCGAAGACCGCGGCGTCTTTCCCTCACCCCTGCCCTCTCCCGCACGCGGGAGAGGGGGACAAGGTGTTTCCTCCCTCGCGGGAGGAAACGACGTCGCCTTAGGCGTTGTGGTTGTCGGTGTACGGGATCAGGGCCAGGAAACGGGCGCGCTTGACGGCCGTTGCCAGCTGGCGCTGGTACTTCGACTTGGTACCGGTCACGCGGCTCGGCACGATCTTGCCGGTCTCGGTGAGGTACTGGCGCAGGGTGTTGAGATCCTTGTAGTCGATCTCCTTCACACCCTCGGCGGTGAACTTGCAGAACTTGCGGCGACGGAAGAACTTGGACATGAGTGTGTGCTCCTAGGGCGTGATCAGGCGGCTTCGGCGTTGTCGTCGGAAGACTCGTCGGCCGTGCCGACGCCTTCCTCGTCACGGCGGCGACGCTCGCCACGCTCGGGCTTGTCGCCCTTCTCGTCCTTGTACTTCATGATCAGCGACTGCTCGGTGTCGGCTTCGTCGCGCTTGATCACCAGGTGGCGCAGGACGGCGTCGTTGAAACGGAAACCGTCGACCAGCTCGTTCAGGACGTTCTGGGTGCACTCGATGTTGAGCAGCACGTAGTGGGCCTTGACCAGGTTCTCGATCGGGTAGGCCAGCTGGCGACGACCCCAGTCTTCCAGACGGTGGATCTTGCCTTCGCCGCCTTCGATCAGGCCCTTGTAGCGCTCGACCATGGCCGGCACCTGCTCGCTCTGGTCCGGATGGACCAGGAACACGACTTCGTAATGACGCATTGTGTGATTCCTTGTGGATGATGGCCGCGGGCGTTCCCACGTCCGGATCAGCCCCCCGGCACCCGAACTGGGCGCGGTGGAGCAAGGTCTCCCGCCGGCCGGGGCCGTGGGAGCCGGAAAGTATGGCGGATCAAAGGGTTGAAGGCAAACGGGCGGCTACTTGCCCGGGCGGCCACTACCGCCGTCCCTGGCGGGACGCATCGGGCCTCGGAGAGCCCTGCCCCGCCATCCGTGGCCGGGCGGTCGCAGCCGCGCGAACCTACGGTTCGCGGGCGCGCCGGCTCATCCAGTCGTCGATATGCGCCTCCAGCGCCTCCAGCGGGACCGAGCCCGTCTCCAGCACGGCGTCGTTGAACTCGCGCAGGTCGAATTTCGGGCCCAGCTGCTTCGAGGCCTTCTCACGCAGCTCGGAGATCTTCAGCTGGCCGATCTTGTAGGCGAGCGCCTGGCCCGGCCACCCGATGTAGCGGTCGATCTCGTTGACCACGTCCTGACGGGTCTTGGGCGAGTTGTCCATGAAGAAGGCGATGGCCTGATCGCGACTCCAGCCCTTGCTATGCATGCCGGTGTCCACGACCAGCCGCACGGCGCGCCACATGTCGTAGGCGAGCTGGCCCATCCGGTCGTACGGGTCGTCGTACAGCCCCATGTCGTAGCCCAGACGCTCCGCGTACAGGCCCCAGCCCTCGCCGTAGGCGACGAAGTACCCGACGCGGCGGAACATCGGCACGTCCGGCAGTTCCATGCCGCGCGCGAACTGGAAGTGGTGCCCCGGCACGGCCTCGTGCAGCGACAGCGGCATCATTTCCCACTTCGGCCGCACTTCCGGCTTGTAGAGGTTCACGTAGTAGAAGCCCGCCCGCGTGCCATCGACGGCGCCGGGCTGGTAATACGCGGTGGTGGTGTCGGGCGCGATGTTGTCCGGGATCGGCCGCACGCCGTACGGCAGGCGCGGAATGGTCTTGAAGACCTTCACCAGCTCCGGATCGATGCGCTTGGAGATCGCCTGGTAGGCGGTGAACAGCTCCTGCGGCGTCTTGTAGAAGAACTTCGGGTCGGTGCGCAGGTGTTCGAAGAACTCCGGCAGCGTGCCCTTGAAGCCGACTTCGGCCTTGATCTTCTCCATCTCCGCGCGGATGCGCGCGACTTCCTTCAGGCCGATCTGGTGGATCTGGTCGGCCGACAGGTCCGTCGTGGTGAAGTAGCGCGCCACGAAGTCGTAATAGGCCTTGCCGTCGGGCAGATCGACCGCGGCGATCGACGTGCGCGTCCTGGGCAGATAGTCGTCCTTGAAGAACGTCGCGAACTGGCGGTACGCCGGCACGATGTCCTTCGCGATGACCTGCTTCGCCTCGGCCTGCAATGCGGCGCGATCGGCCGGCGCGACGGCGTCGGGGAACTTCGCGAACGGCTTGTAGAATGGGCTCTTGGCCGGATCGTCGACCAGCTGCGACTGGATCTGCGCCGGCACGCGCTCCATCAGCACGCGCGGCGGCGTGTTGCCGCTGGCGGCGCCTTCGCGCAGCAGGGCCTGGTTCTGCTCGATCAGCTTCGGCAACGCACGCATGCGGGCGAGCCAGTCGCGGTAGTCCTTCACCGTGGCGAACGGCAGTACCTCGGCGATGCCTTCGGCGGTCTGCACGCCGCCGCTGAGGCCGATCGGCTGCAGGTATTCGCGGTACTTCTGGCGTTCGACGGCCTTCTCCAGGCTCCACGCGAACACGTCGTAGCTGAGGCGGTCGTCTTCGGCCAGCGCGTTGCGGTCGATCGCCTTCAGCCGCTGTAACGCCTTGCGATCGCCTTCCATGCGCTGCTCGATCGCCGGCAGGCTCATGTCGGTCCACCGGTCGTTGTAGCGCTTGTCGCCGCGCCAGCTCGCTTCTTCCGGGTTCTCGCGCATGCCGCGCTCCCACTCCTCGTCGAACAGCGCGTGCAGCGCCTTCGCTGCGGGAGACTGGGCGGAAGCGGTCGGCGCGGCGCGCGTCGTGGATGGCGCCTGTGCGAAAACGGGCGAAGCGGACAGGCAGGCGGCGACGGCCGCGGCGAGCAGTGCGTGTCGAAGCATGGGCAATCCCCCGGAAGATCGTTGGCCGAGTCTAGCCGCCCTCGCCCGCCAAGGTTTGATGCGGGCTGCCGGGAACCGCGCCTTCACGACAGGCCGGCTAGCGTGCAACGCGTCCTCATCGACGGCGGCATCGCACGTGAAAATCGCCACCTTCAACATAAACGGCGTGAACACGCGCTTGCCCGCGCTGCTGGAGTGGCTGCGCCGCGAGCAGCCCGACGTCGCCTGCCTGCAGGAACTGAAGGCGCCCGAGGAGGCCTTCCCCGCGCAGGCCATCGCCGAGGCCGGTTACGGCGCGATCTGGCACGGGCAGAAGTCCTGGAACGGCGTGGCGATCCTCGCGCGCGACGCCGAACCGGTGGAGATCGGCCGCGGCCTGCCGGGCGATCCGGACGACGTGCAGAGCCGCTACATCGAAGCGGCCGTCGGCGGCATCGTCGTGGTCTGCCTGTACCTGCCCAACGGCAATCCGCAGCCAGGACCGAAGTTCGACTACAAGCTCGCGTGGATGGACCGCCTCCACCAGCGCGCGCAGCACTGGTTCGACAGCGGCCAGCCGGTGGTGATGGCCGGCGACTACAACGTCGTGCCCACCGACGAGGACATCTACAACCCCAAGTCCTGGCGCAAGGACGCGCTGCTGCAGCCCGAAAGCCGCGAACGCTACCAGCGCCTGCTCGACCAGGGATGGACCGACGCGGTGCGACACGTGTTCGGCGAGGAGCGCGTGTACACGTTCTGGGACTACTTCCGCCAGCACTGGGAACGTAACGCCGGCCTGCGCATCGACCACCTGCTGCTCAACGCCGAACTGCTCCCGCGCCTGCGCGCGGCCGGCGTGGATCGCTGGGTGCGTGGCCAGGTAAAACCCAGCGACCACGCGCCGACGTGGATCGAACTGGGGCCGGCGAAAGCGGCGAAGAAGGCCGGCAGCAAGTCGACTAAGAAATCTGCGAAGAAGACCGCAAAGAAGGCGACGAAGAAAGCCGTGAAGAAGGTCGCGAAAAAAGCGACGAAGAAGGCCACGCCGCTGTCGAAGCGGACGCGACGCGCAACCGGATGAAACGAAGCGATTACGACGCGTTGCCGCCGCGCTAACCCGCTCCTTCGCAGCATCGGTCCATCGAACACGACAGGAGCGATCATGGCCAGGCATCCGGACGACAAGCATCGACAGGAGCTCTACCGCGGCATGCCGTCGGTGACGAACCGCTCCTGGGGCACGCCAAAGCAGGACGACGGCTTCGGCTATCCGGGCCAGGGCGGCTACGGCGAATCGCGGCCGGACGCAAAAAGCAGCGCTAATGCGGAGCGGACGGGCGGTCATCGCGGGCGCGGGCCGCGCAACATCCTGCGTTCGGACGAACGCATCGCCGACGACCTCATCGAACGCCTCACGCGCGATGAGGAGATCGATGCGAGCGAGATTCTCGTCGCCGTCGAGGCCGGCTCGGTGACGCTGACGGGGGAGGTGCCCGAGCGTCGCATGAAGCATCTGGCGGAAAACCTCGCCGCCGAGGTGCAGGGCGTCCGTGAAGTCCACAACCGCATCCACGTCGACAAGGGCGCGCGTTCGTTCGGGCCGCCTGGCCACGCCGTGCGCAGCGGCTACGACCAGCAGGGCAGCGGCTTCTCCAGTTCCGAATTCGACAACTGGGACGACAGCAACGACGACGCGCACGACGAGAACCGTCGGGCGCCGATGCGTCGGCCTCGGGAGCACTGAGGGCCCAAACACCGAGGGCTTGAATAAGCCAGCGCCTGAAATGCCGTCATTCCCCCGAAGGCGGGAATCCATCGGTCCGACGCATCACCCTTCGGCCAGCGTGCCGTCGCGTGGAGATGGATCCCCGCCTTCGCGGGGATGACACCTCAAACCCGCGAAATCCTTGCGCCCTGGAACGCACTGACATCGCCCCTGCACGCCCCCGGTGCACAATCGCCGCATGAGCGATCCCCACGCGGCCGCACCCGCCCCTCGTCCCAGCCTTCGCGAGCGTTTCGATGCGCTCCGCAACCTGCCACCGTTCCTGCGGATGGTGTGGTCCACCAGTCCCCTGCTCTCGCTGATGACCATCGGCCTGCGCGTCGTGCGTGCGCTCCTGCCGGTCGCCACGCTGTACGTGGGCAAGCTGATCATCGACGAAGCCGTGCGCCTGGTCGCCGCGGGCAACGGGTTCGACACGCTCGGTAGCGCGTGGCACAGCGGCCAGCTCGATACGTTGCTTTCGCTGCTCGCGCTGGAATTCGCGCTGGCCATCGGTTCGGACCTGCTCGGCCGGCTGGTGAGCTACGGCGACGCGCTGCTGTCGGAGATGTTCACCAACGCCACCAGCGTGCGCCTGATGGAACATGCGGCGACGCTGGACCTGGAGGATTTCGAAGACCCCGACCTGCAGGACAAGCTCGACCGCGCGCGCCGCCAGACGATGGGCCGCATGAACCTGATGAGCCAGCTCTTCGGCCAGGTGCAGGACGCGATCACAGTGGTGAGTTTCGCCGCGGGCCTGCTGGTGTACGCGCCGTGGCTTATCGTGTTGCTGGCGGTCGCCCTGGTGCCGGCGTTCGTCGGCGAGGCGCATTTCAACGCGCTCGGCTACTCGCTCAATTTCGCCTGGACGCCCGAGCGCCGCCAGCTGGAATACGTCAAGCAGATGGGCGCCAGCGTGGACACCGCGAAGGAGGTGAAGATCTTCAACCTCCACCGGTTCCTGATCGCCCGTTATCGCGAACTGGCCGACGCGCTGTTCCACGCGAACCGCGCGCTGGCGCGGCGGCGCGCGATGTGGGGCGCGCTTCTGGCCGCGCTCGGCACGCTCGGCTACTACGTCGCCTACGGCTACATCGCGTGGCGCACCGTGCGCGGCGAGTTCAGCATCGGCGACCTCACCTTCCTCGCCGGCAGCTTCCTGCGTCTGCGCCAGTTGCTGGAAGGTCTGCTCGTCGGCTTCTCGCAGGTCGCCGGGCAGGCGCTGTATCTCGACGACCTGTTCTCCTTCTTCGAAATCCAGCCGGAAATCGCATCGCCCGCCAACGCGGCGGCGGTCCCGCGGCCGATCGCACGCGGCTTCACCTTCGAGAACGTGGGCTTCCGTTATCCCGACGCCGACAAGTGGGCGCTGCGTGGGCTCGACTTCGAACTGCGCGCCGGCGAAGTGCTTGCGCTGGTCGGCGAAAACGGCGCCGGCAAGACCACGCTGGTGAAGCTGCTCGCGCGGCTCTACGACCCCGACGAGGGCCGCATCCTGCTCGACGGCCGCGACCTTCGCGACTACGACCTGGACGACCTGCGCGGCAACGTCGGCGTGATCTTCCAGGACTTCGTGCGCTACCACCTCACCGCCGGCGAGAACATCGGCGTGGGCCGTATCGACGCGATGGACGACGCCGACCGCATCCGCGACGCCGCACGTCGCGCCATGGCCGACGAGATGATCGAGCGCCTGCCCAACCGCTACGACCAGCTGATCGGCCGGCGTTTCAAGACCGGCGTGGACCTATCCGGCGGCCAGTGGCAGAAGCTCGCCATCGCCCGCGCCTACATGCGCGACGCGCAGGTGATGATCCTCGACGAACCGACGGCGGCGCTCGACGCGCGCGCCGAATTCGAGGTGTTCCAGCGTTTCAAGGAACTCTCGCACGGGAAAACGGCGGTGCTGATCTCCCATCGCTTCAGCAGCGTGCGGATGGCCGATCGCATCCTCGTGCTGGCCGACGGTCGCCTGGAGGCCAGCGGCACGCACGAACAGCTGCTAGCGCAGGGCGGCCGCTACGCGGAATTGTTCGAGTTGCAGGCGGCCGGTTATCGTTGAGCCCGACGCGCCGGCACTTACGCCACAACCGGCAACACCCCACGCACGACCGGACAGGAGCCCTGCCCCCATGCGCCACGCCTTGCACTGCACCACGCTCGCCCTCGCCCTCTCGATGAGCCTCGTCGCCTGCCAGGCGCGCCAGGGCGAGGACGCCGCACCGGCCAAGGCCGCGACCGCCGCTCCCGAGGCGTTGCCGACGCAGACGGTGACGAGCCAGAGCGGTCCGGTGACCGTCACCACGATCGCCAGCGGCCTGGAGCATCCGTGGAGCGTCGCGCTGCTGCCCGATGGCGGCTTCCTCGTCACCGAACGCCCGGGCCGCCTGCGCCATGTGTCGGCGGACGGTGCGGTGTCGGCGCCGATCACCGGTGTCCCGCAGGTCTGGGCCGAGGGCCAGGGCGGCCTGCTCGACGTCGTGCTCGCGCCGGATTTCGCCACGTCGAAGAAGATCTTCCTCAGCTATGCCGAACCGGGTCCGGACGGCAGCGCCGGCACGGCCGTCTCGACCGCGACGCTCGGCGACGGCGCGCTGTCGGACGTGAAGCTGTTCTATCGCCAGGAGCCCAAGCTCGTCGGCCCGAACCACTTCGGTTCGCGCATCGCCTTCGACGGCAAGGGCCACGTGTTCATTACGCAGGGCGAGCGAAACGACCGCCCGACGTCCCAGAAGCTCGACATGCTGCAGGGCAAGCTCGTGCGCCTGAATCTCGACGGCAGCGTGCCGGCCGACAACCCGTTCGTGGGCCGCAAGGACGCGCGTCCGGAGATCTGGAGCTACGGCCATCGCAACATGCAGTCGCTGGCGACCGATCCGCGCACCGGCACCGTCTGGGAAGCCGAGCACGGCCCGAAGGGCGGCGACGAAATCAACATCCCGCAGCCGGGCAAGAACTACGGCTGGCCGATCATCACCCACGGCATCAACTACTCGGGCCTGAAGATCCCCGAAGCCGTCGGCAAGGAAGCGCCGGGCATGGAGCAGCCGTACCACGTGTGGGAAATCTCGCCCGGCCTGTCGGGCATGGCCTTCCTCACGGCGCAGCCGGCATCGAAGTGGAACGACAGCCTGTTCCTCGGCGCGCTCGCCGACGGCAGCCTGATCCGCCTGTCGCTCGACGGCGACAAGATCACCGGCGAGGAGCGCCTGCTGAAGGACGTGGGCGCGCGCATCCGCGACGTGCGCGTGGGCAGCGACGGCAAGGTGTACGTGCTGACCGACGAAACGGACGGCAAGCTGCTGCGACTGGATCCGCCGAAGGGCTGAGCCGGGACGGCCATCCCGGCGAACGCCGGGACCCGGGCGCGCAACGTGCGGGCACTGCGATCGCAAAACCGTGTGTCGTCATTCCCGCGAAGGCAGGAGTCGAATCGTGAACGCGTCACGCCGTCCAAGGCGTGACGCGTCGGAACGATGGATCCCCGCCTTCGCGGGGATGACGACCAGAAACAGATGATTCCCCAAGAACACCCATGATCCGGACGATCCTCCTCACCCTGCTCCTGCTCGTCTCCTCGCCCACGTTCGCCGTCGAAAGCGAGACCGAACTGCTCGCGATGGACGCGACCTGGAACGAGCTGCGCATGAAGCCGGACGTGGCCGGCCTCGACCGCATCCTGGCCGACGACTGGATGCTCACCCACTCCGACGGCCGCGTGCAGTACAAGGCCGATTACCTGGACGAACTGCGCACCAGCGCGCGTCGCAACTCCGGCATCGGCAACGAGGACGTCCGCGCGCGCCGCTACGGCGACACGGTCGTGGTCACCGGCACCAGCGTGCAGTCGGGCGTCAGCAATGGCGTGCCGTGGAATGGCCGCTTCCGTTTCACGCGCGTGTGGGTGCAGCGCGATGGCGCGTGGAAGATGATCGCCTCGCATTCCTCGCGCATCGCCGAAGCGAAGTAACGCTCAGAACAGGTCGCCCTGCGGCGCCGCCGCGCTGACCGCGGCGTAATCCAGCCGTCCATCCACGATCCGCGCTGCCTTCGTGTACGGGTGTTCTTCCATGCGGTTGGGGGCGATCAGGTGCACGACGGTCCAGCCGCGCGACTTCAGGTCGTCGCTGATGAGGCTGCGGTGGCACTGCGTCCAGTAGGCCTCCGCGCACATCACGGCGGTGCGGCGCGTGGCGGCGATCGCCTCGAGCCGATCGCGCGCCTCGCGGTAGTCCTCGGTCGCCATGTAATCCGCATAGCCGCGAAAGGACGCGTTGCGCCACGCGGTGTTGGGCGAATCCTTGCGCGGATTGCGCCGGCCGCCCAGTTCGACCATCGGGATGTAGTCGATGCCGGCTTCGGCCAGCCCGCCGGCCATCGTCGCGGCGGCGAACTGCGGATGGCGACGCGACGCCGGATAGCGCCGGACGTCGGCCACCGCCTCGACACCCGCCTGCATCAGCAGGCTGAGGAATTGCGGCCATTCGCGCGTGGAATGGCCCACGGTCCAGATCGTTCGCATGGGCCGGAGCATAGTCGGCGCCATGTCGCCCAGATGAGAATCAATATCAAGTGAAGGCGTCTGGGCTACAATGGCCGCGCTTCCCCCACTCGCCCCAGACACCCCGATGTCCTCCGCTTTTGGCACCGAGACGGTGCTGGATGTCCGTCACTGGACGGACGATTACTTCAGCTTCACCACCACGCGCGACGACGGCTTCCGTTTCGAGAACGGCCAGTTCGTGATGATCGGCCTCCAGGTCGAACAGCCCGACGGCTCGCACAAGCCGCTGCTGCGCGCGTATTCCATCGCGAGCGCGAACTGGGAAGAGCAGCTGGAGTTCTTCAGCATCAAGGTGCCCAACGGCCCGCTGACCTCGCGCCTGAAGTCGATCAAGCCCGGCGACGAGGTGCTGATCGGCCGCAAGCCCACCGGCACGCTTTTAATCCACGACCTGCACGTGGGCCGCAATCTCTACCTTCTGGGCACCGGCACGGGCCTGGCGCCGTGGCTGGCGGTGATCAAGGATCCGGAAACCTACGAGCGTTTCGACAACGTCATCCTGACCCACGGCGTCCGCAGCGCGCAGGACCTCGCGTATCGCGACTACTTCGTCAACGAACTGCCGCGACACGAGTTCCTCGGCGAGCAGATCGCCGCGAAGCTGAAGTACTACCCGGCAGTGACGCGCGAGGCGTTCGACTTCGACGGTCGTGACCAGCGCGGCCGCCTCACCGAGCTGTTCGACAGCGGCCGGATGATGGAACACCTCGGCCTGCCCGCGCTGGATCCGGAGCACGACCGCGCGATGATCTGCGGCAGCCCGCAGATGCTGGCCGACTTCCGCGACATCCTCGATCGCCGAGGTTTCACCGCCGCGCCGCGCATCGGCACGCCGGGGCAGTACGTGTTCGAGCGGGCGTTCGTCGAGAAGTAGGTCAACCGAACGAGTTGATCGAACGCACCAGCCCGTACATCCACGACCACACGTCGGGCGCGGCCAGCGGCACCAGGATCAGCCCCATCGCCACGAATTTCGGCCACAACGCGCGCAGCGCGCCGCCGAAGGTGAGCGTGTTGCCGTCGTTGGTGAACATCAGGCCGAGCATCGCATCCTTCTCCAGCCGCAGCACGACCAGGATCGTGGCGGCGAAGCTGAGCAGCAGCAGCATGATCGCGATGGACGTCAGCAGGCGCTCGTAGACCGGCGGATAGACCGACATCGCGACCAGCACCGAGACCGGCGCCAGCATCGCGCACCATGCGCACGTCCGGATCGTGACGACGCACAGTTTCAGTTCGGCCACGAGCTGCTCGGTCCAGCGCTCGAACTGCCAGGGATTCATCGCATCCGGGCCGCTGGTGCCTGCATCGCGCATCACCTGCAGCGTGCGCTTCGCCCACGCGCGCGGCGAGGCGCGCAGCAGCGCCGGCATGTCGCGCCGGTATTCGCGCAGCGACAGGTTAAAGGGCGTCTGTGGCGCTTCGCGGATCGCCGAGGGCTTGGGCCAGTCGGGAATGGCGCGCTGCGCCTGCACCGGCGCGATGGTCCGCGCCAGCGACAACGACAGGTTGCCCAGCAGCCGCACCTGCCAGAACAGGTTCACCAGGAACGCCAGCCCCGTGGCGAGCACGATGCCGGCGATCCACCACACGTCGTTGTTGTCGATGCTGACGGCGCGCCCGTGCACGAGCAGCACCAGCCCCATCGCCGCCAACCCGCACACGACCGGCACAGCCCACGACACGCCGGTGATCACCCGCGTGCGATTCGCGGTGCGGCGTGCGTTGCGGGTGAACACGGCGTTGTAGAACGCGTAGCGGCGATTGGACACGTTGAGCCGCATGTACGCGACGATGCACAGCCCGGCGTAAAGCAGCCAGATGCAGGCCAGCGCGTGCAGGTCGCGGCCGTGCGCGAGCATGAAGTAGCACGGCTGGCGCGTCGCGTCGTCGGCGCTGGACTGCAGCAGCTCGACAAGCCGGCACGTGGCGATGACCAGTGCGGCGGCGCCTACCGCTGTCATCGCCGCCAGCCACGCCGTTCGACAGGCCGGCTGCAGCGAAGCCGCGGCGGAGGGGTTCTGGCAGGGTGTCGCTTCGAAGCGACGCCCATGCCGCCAGCGACGCCACGCCGTCGCGGTCGTGGCGCGGAAATCGGAGACGAGCCCGCGCAGGAACGGCAGCATCACGCGGCCGCGGCATTCGCCCAGCCAGAGCCAGACGGCCGCCACGACGAAGAACAGGCCGCCCAGCATCAGCGCAAGGTACGCCGGCTCCTGCATCGCGAGCCGAACGTCGGCGACCGCGACTAGGCTGCGCTGCTCGTAGGATTTGCGGCCCAGCCCCTGGAAGCCGGCCATGGTGGCGACGTAGGCGACGGGCTCTCCGGGCTCCGCAAGCGCCCGCTCCTTGCGCGCCATGAACTGACCGAAAGGCGCGTTGCCCTCGCGGAACTCGTCCAGCAACACCACCGCACGGAACGTGTTGGCGGCGTGGTCCGTGGCGAACGGGAAACGCGTCTTCTGCGTCCTGCCGCGCGCGTTTGCCGCGCCGGCACCCGCGACATCGTCCTGCCGCGGCGCGTGGCAGCGCTCGTCCTTCACGACCGCGCGGCACGCCACCAGGTCGCCCTGTTCGCCCAGGCACGTCACGGGCTCGCCCGCCGCCAGCACCACGGCGCCGCGGCTGGCCTTGCGGTAGTCGGGATGCACCGCGAGGAAGTCCAGCTCGACCATCACCGGCAGCGCGCCAGGTAGCGCCTTGCGCACTTCGCCCAGCAGGAACAGTCGGTCGCGGATGTCGGTGGCCACGATCACCACGACATTCGGCGTGCGATACACCTTCATCGTGTCGAAGCCGCGATAGAGCATCAGCTCGTCCGATCGCGACGTCAGGCTGGGCTGGTACACCGGCGGGCGTTCCGACGCTGCTTCCGCACCGCCCATGTCCAGTTCGAGCAGGCGTCGCGTGGCCGGCAGCGCGGCCTCGGCGTGCTCGCGCTGCGCGCCGCGCAGGATGGAATGCTCGGCGCGGATCGAGGCGATGTTGGGCGGGAATTGCCGCGCGGAAATGCGCAGGCGCTCGCCGCAGCCGATCGCGGACGGGTCGTGGCGGGCCAGCCGCAATGCCTCGCCGCCGAAGGTGGATTCCTCCGCGAGGATCGTGACGTTCTCCACGGGAATGCCTTCGTCCCGGCACAGGTGGCCCAGCAAGCCGGCTATCTGCGTCGCCAGATTCCTGGCAAGCGAGTGGTACTCGACCGGCGCGGTACCTTCGCCATCGCGACGCGCGAGGAACGGGTGCACCACGATCGCCCGATTGCTTCCCACCGACGCCGACGGGCTGAGCATCGTCACGCGTACGCGTTCGTCGCACGGGCCGTTGCACAGGTTCCCCAGCGCCACGGCCATGGACTGCATCGAACCGGAGAAGCTGGGCCCGATGATGTCGAGCCCGCGCTCGCGCGTCGTCGGCGGCACGGCGGCCAGGTCGCAATCGACGCGGCGCGCGGCCTGCAGTTCGTCGGGGCCGATACCGTTGAACAGCAGCGCGCAACGCGCGGCCCGGGCGAACGCGGCCGGCTCCACGCCGAAGGTCTGCGAATCGCCCACCAGGAACACGGCGTAATACTCGACATCGCCGCCGCTGCGCCATCCATCCCGACGGAAGAGCATCACGCCCGGGATCTCGCGATGGAGATCGCGGCCGGTGTCGGCGTCGGACTTCCTGCCTGCTTTCGCGGCCTCCGCATCGCGCGGATGCCATGCCAGCGCGAACCCGTCGAGCACGTAACCTCGCGCCTGGAAGGCAGTGATCATCGCCGCCATTTCCATGTCGAACGAGCGTCCGAGCCGCGTTTCCCACGGATCCGGCGCGGTGGCCACCGCGGCGTGCACCCTCGCCCGCGCGTTCGGCGGCAGGTGCGCCAGCGGCCGCAACGGCCTCAGTTGCGGCGTCGCCGAGAAATAGCTGGAGGCGCCGAAGCGCTCCTCGTCTGGTGCGTCGTCCGGCTCCCGGGCGTCATTCGCGACGGGGGCCGACGCGAGTGGCGCCGTCGCGCCGACCGCCGGGGACGGGGCGCAGGCCAACGCGAGCAGCAGCGCGACGACGAACGCGACGCCACGCCCTGCACCCGCCTCACGTGCCCCGCCCCGTCCACGCTGCGCGACGCAGGTGGACGCGGCCCAGGCACTCCAGCCCGGCCAGCGACCACTGAACATGCGACACCTCCAGACGAGGCAACGCCGGGGCTTTCGGGCAACGGCCAGTTGCAGCCGCGCGCGCGCCTACGCGGGGCCGCGGTCGCAGCGTGCGATGCGAATGCGCCGGTGCGACGTCAACGGCATGACGCCGCGGACATCGAATCAGGCCAGCGCGGCCTCGATGTCCTTCGCGATCGACTCGGGCTTGTCGGTCGGGGCGTAACGCTTCAGCACGCGGCCGTCGCGGCCGACGAGGAACTTGGTGAAGTTCCACTTGATGGCGTCGATGCCGAGCAGGCCGCCCTTCTCGTCCTTCAGCCACTTCCACAGCGGATGCGCAGCGTCGCCGTTGACGTCGACCTTGGCGAACATCGGGAAGGTCACGTCGTAGGTGAGCGAGCAGAAATTCTTGATCTCCGCCTCGTCGCCCGGCTCCTGGTGGCCGAACTGGTCGCACGGGAAGCCCAGCACGTCGAATCCGCGCGCGGCGTAATCGCGCTGCAGTTTTTCCAGCCCCGTGTACTGCGGCGTGAACCCGCACTTGGACGCGACGTTGACGATCAGCAGCGCCTTGCCCTGGAACTCGCCCAGCGAGCGCGGCTGGCCGTCGATATCGGTGGCGGTGAAGTCGTAGGCGGTGGTCATGGGGGCGCTCCGGTTGGGGTTGAGGAAGGATAGCGCCGCACGCCCGCACGTCGTTGCGCAATCAACGAAGCGTCATCCCTGTCACGCATTCCGAAGGGCACGCATTGCGAGAACGAGCGGTACGAGCCTGGGTCCCGGCTTTCGCCGGGATGACGGAACTTCGGGCGTCGCATGTCGAACCCGGAAAACAACAACGCCGGGACAAGCCCGGCGTCGCTGCATTCGAACCTTGTCGACGTTCGATCAGAACGAGGCGCGGAACTCCGCACCGAAGGTGCGCGGCTCGTTGATCATGCCGGTGAGGTTGTTGAAGTCGATCGCGCCGACCACCTGCACTTCGTCGGTGATGTTGCGGCCGAACAGCGCCACGTCGTACTTGCCGTAGTTCCAGCTGTAGCCCACGCGCAGGCCGCCTTCGACCAGCGACTTGGCGGTGAACTCCACCGAGTCGTACAGGAAGAAGTTCAGTTCGCCGCGGTACATCCAGTCGGTGTAGACGTAGAACTCGTTGCCGTTGTCCATCGGCAGACCCCAGCGCGCGGTGAGGTTGTGCGTCCACTTCGGCGCCTGCGGCAGGCGGTTGCCGTCGATGTAGAAGCTGCCGGTCGGCAGGCCCGTGACCGGGTCGAGCACCGGCGCATCGGTGACGGTGCACGCCGCGCAACCGGCGACGTTGAGGTCGCTGTCCTTGATCTCGGTGTCGTTGTAGCTGCTGCCCAGCGTGACCAGCAGGGTGTCGGTCAGGTACGCCTGGAAGTCCATCTCGAAGCCCTGGCCCACCGACTTGTCGGCGTTGAGCAGGATGTTCGCGTTGGCCGCGCCGCCGACGGCGGTCAGCTGCTGGTCCTTCACTTCGTAATAGAAGACGTTGGCGTTGATGCGCGCGCGGTTGTTCCACAGGTCGGCCTTCACGCCCGCCTCGTACGAGGTCGAGGTTTCCGGACCGGCGACCGACATGCGGTTGAACGCGCCGGCGGCCTGGATCGAGCTGCCGCGGTAGCCGGTGGCGACGCGGCCATAGAGGTTCACGTCGTCGTTGATCTCGTACGTGGCCGACACGTCCCAGCTGAACTTCTTGTCTTCCGGCGCCGCCGACAGCGTGCCGCCCGGGCCTTCGGCCGCGAGCAGGTCTTCCTTCGTGCACAGCACCGGGCCCGGGATGATGCCCAGCGTCGGGCCGATGCACGGCGCGAAGCCGGTGTTCCAGTAATCCAGGACGTTCAGTTCCTTCTCGTCCCAGGTGTAGCGCATGCCGGCGCGCAGTTCGAGCGCGTCGGTGGCCTGCCACGTGGCGGCGGCGAAGATCGCCCACGAGTCGTTGGTCTGGCGAACGCGCTCATAGCCGTCCTGCTGGCCGTTGTTGAGCGAGTCGTAGCTGAAGCTTTCGACGTCGTAGTCTTCGTTGAAATAGAACACGCCGCCCTGCCAGTTCCACGGCGTGCCGGTGTTCGATTCGATGCGGAATTCCTGCGTCCACTGCGAATGGCGCGGGATGCCGTCGGCGGTTTCGGACTGGAACGGGATGAAGCCCGGGCCGTCCGGCGTGCCGCCGTCGATGTCGCCGCGGCTGTAGGTTTCCACCGACTCGTAGCCGGTGATCGCGTACAGCGTGTAGGTGTCGCTGAGGTTCCAGCTCAGGCGCGCGCTCGCGCCCTGGCTGTCGAGCTCGGAGTGGTTCAGGCCGTTGAGCGAGACGCGGTCTTCGTCGAAGCCCGAGACCAGGTCGTTCGTGCCCGGCTCGATGATGTTGGCGCGGAACAGGCGCGCGGTGCCGTTGAGGTGGCGCGCGTGAGCGTTCAGCAGCAGGTCCCAGCCGCCGCCTTCGTACAGGAACTGCACGCGGCCGGCGGATTCGTCATAGCCCTCGAAGCCGTCGTTCGGGCCCGGGTAGTCGTTGGTGACCCAGTCGTCGCGACGCTGGTACAGCACCGACGCGCGTGCCGACAGGTTCTCGGTCAGGCCGCCGCCGACGGCGCCTTCGAAATTCACCATGTTGTCGGTGCCGACGCCGAGCTTGCCGTAGCCGCTGGTCTCCTGCGACGGACGGGCCGATTCGAACTTCACCACGCCGGCCGGGCTGTTGCGGCCGAACAGCGAGCCCTGCGGGCCGCGCAGCACTTCGACGCGATCCAGGTCGAAGATCGGGAAGCCCTTGAGGATCGGGTTTTCCTGCACGACGTCGTCGTACACCAGCGAGACCGGCTGCGAAGTGTTGAGGCGGAAGTCGGTGTTGCCGTAGCCGCGGATGTAGAAGCGCGGGAACGCGCGGCCGAAGGAGGATTCGATGTTGAGGCTGGGCACGCGGCCCGACAGCGAACGCACGTCGCCGCCGCCCGAACCCAGCACGTCGAGTTCCTGCGCGTTGATCGTGCTGACCGAGACCGGCACGTCCTGCAGGTTCTCGACCTTGCGCTGCGCGGTCACCTGCACGGTGTCCAGCGTGGTGGCCGAGGTCGTTTCGCTCGGCGTGGTCTGCGCATCCTGCGCGAAGGCGGCCTGTGCCGGCAGCATCAGGGCGATGGCGACGGTCAGGGCGTGGCGGGGAAGCTTGCGCGGAGCGAGCGGCATGGACATGGGGCGGTCTCGATGAGCGGCGCCGAAAAGGTGGAGGCGCCAAGGGTTCGAAGGCCGACGCAGCGCGGCTTCTCTCCGGCGCGCACTACGGCGATGCGATGAGCGAAAAAATCTACTCAGGGCCGTCCCTTGACGGCCTCGGCGCGGACCCGGTCCCGCGCCCTGGCAGCTCGACATGACGCGGGAATGTTACCAGAGTGTTAAAGGCCCGTACCGGCGCGTATCGGGGCCGCCTGGTTCCCCTCTGACCCGCCCGCGTTCAGCCCCTCTCCCGCTCGCGGGAGAGGGGCAAACATCGCCTCACCGCGAATTCATCACCCGAACCGCCGGCGCGAACGGCTTGATCCCCAAGGCTTCGTGGATCTCTTCCGGGTAGTAGGCCGTATCGCCCTTCAGGACCAGTGCCACCTTGCGGATATCGGCGATGTTCTTCGTCGGATCGCCGTCGATCAGCACCAGGTCCGAGCGCTTGCCCGGCGTGACCGAACCGCGCTCGGCCAGCGTCCGGCTGTACTTGGCGCCGTTCCACGTCGCGACCTGCAGCGCCTGCGACGGCGTCAGGCCGGCCTGCACGTAGAGCTCCAGCTCCCGCTGCAGGGTGAAGCCGACCATTTCGTCGGTGCCGGCGACCATCGGCACGCCCGCCTTGTAGGCGCGTCCGACGAACTCGACCATCTTCGCGTACGAACGCGTGTACTTCGCCGCCGTGGCGTCGTCGGGGATGTTCATCTCCGCCGCGCGGCGGCCGCGCTGCACGTCCGGCGGCAGGTGGTCGGCGACGTCGGCCACGATCGGCGACATCTGGCCTTCGCGCTGGTGCAGGAACTCGAACGTCGCCAGCGTCGGGTCGATCACCACCTGCTTGCTGGCCAGCGTGTGGATGAAGTCCTGCACCGGCTTGCTGTCGAGGTCCAGTCCGTCGGTCTTCTCGGCCGGCAGGTAGAAGCGCGCCAGCGTGCGCGTGTCGGTTTTGTCGTCGACGAAGAAGTTCAGCATCAACTGGTTGATGTGCTGGATCTCGTCGAAGCCGTCGTCCACCACGTCCTGCGCGCGCAGGAACGCCGGCACGTGGCCGCTCACGCGCAGCCCCTTGGAATGCGCGTAGGCGACGGTGTCCTTGAGGATGTCCTTCGGGAACGAGTTGTAGATCTTGATCTGCGGGTAGTGGTGCTCGGCGTACCAGTCCACCGCCTTCTTCGCGTCGTCGAGGTTCTTCACCACGAAGCCGTTGCGTGCGGAGAACTTGCTTTCGCCCTCGATGAAACCGGCTGGCACAACGTCCGGCGACATCAGCGTGCCGGCCTTGATCTCGCCCAGCATCTGCTGGAGCGTCGCGTTGTCGTTGCCCATGTCGCGCACGGTGGTGACACCGGCGGCGAGGTTCAGCCCACCGTCCCAGCGGCCGACGTGACCGTGCATGTCGAACAGGCCCGGGAGCAGCACCTTTCCGTTCGCGTCGATCTCGTGGTCGGCGGCGGCGGGCTTCTTCGAGGTCGGCGTGATCGACACGATCCTGCCGTCCTTCACCAGCACGTCGCTCGCTGCGCCGAGCGTCGCCTTCTCGCTGTCGAACACGCGCGCGTTGCGGATCAGCGTCGTGCCGGCCAGCGGATGGCCCAGGCGCTTGGCCAGTTCGACGAGCGCATCGCCTTCGGCCTGTTTCTGCTGTTTTTCCAGATCGGCGGCGATGGCCTGGCAACCGTCCTCCACCAGCTGCACGAAGCCCGGATAGATGTAGGCGAACAGGCGCGGGGTCGCGTCGGTCGTCGCCCACACGAACGTCGGCACCAGGCCCACGCCCGTCACCGCGACCAACTGCACGTCGCGCTTTTTCGCGCCGCACTGCACCTGCGCCTGGCCGACCTTGCGCGAGGTGAGCGTGCCGCTCGGGATGAGGGGCAGCTTGCCGTCGGCCCGCTTCGACAATGCGTTGAACGCCACCGAATACCCCGCCGGCGAACCGCCCAGCGGCTGGTACAGCGCGGTGCCCTGCACCTTCTGGCTGCCCTCGTCGGAGGTCGACTTCCACTGTGCCTGATCGCCGTCGCGGCGGAAGCTCTCGTCGATCTTCGCGCCGAAGGTCGAGGTGCCCTGCACCTTGTAGGTCTGGTACGTACCGTCGGGCGCGAGGGTGTATTCCTCCTTCAGCTCCGGACCGCGTCCGTTGTCCTTGAAGATGAACTCGACCTTCGTCGTGCCGTCGGCGCCGGTCGTCACGACCTGCTGCCCCGCCTGCTTGCCGCCGTCCACCAGGGCCACGTAGCGGAGCGTTTCGGCGGCCAGTGCCTGTGGTGCCAAGGCGAGCAGGCCAAGCGCCAGCGGCACCAGGGCGAGCGGGGCCAGCGCCATCCGAGTCTTCGTGTTCATGTCCATTCCCGTCCCATCCGTTGTCCGGACCGGCGGTCCGACTGTTCGGCGAGTGTAGCCAGCCTGTGCCGGTGGAGGCCGTTCATTCCCCCATGCCTTTCGTCATGGGTCCGCCTACGGGCCATCGGGTAGGCTTCGGGCTCCCTTTGACGAGGTTTCCAAGTCCATGAAGCACCCTCTCGCGCTGGCGCTGGCCGTGGCAATCGCCGCGACCGCCCCCACTTACGCCAAGACCCCCAAGCAAGGTACCGCCGTGAGTGCGCAAGCCGACGCCGCCAAAGGCACCAACCCGTTCTTCGCCGACAGCACGCTGCCGCTGCACTACCCGCAGTTCGACAAGATCAAGGACAGCGATTTCGCGCCCGCCTTCGACGCCGGCATGGCGCAGCAGCTGAAGGAAATCGACGCGATCGCGAACAACCCCGAGAAGCCGACCTTCGAGAACACCATCATCGCGATGGAGAACTCGGGCCGCACGCTGGGCCGCGCCACGACCGTGTTCTTCAACCTGGTCGGCACCGACACCAACCCGACGCGCGAAAAGCTCCAGGGCGACTATGCGCCGAAGTTCGCCGCGCACCGCGACGCCATCAACCTCAACGGCAAGCTGTTCGCCCGCGTGAAGGCGCTGTACGACACGCGCGACTCGCTGGGCCTGGACGCGCAGGGCGTGCGCCTGGTCGAGCGCTACTACACCGATTTCGTCCGCGCCGGCGCCAACCTGTCCGACGCAGACAAGGCCAAGCTGAAGCAGATCAACGCCGAACTCGCGGGCCTTGGCACCAAGTTCAGCCAGAACGTGTTGGCCGAAGTGAACGCCTCGGCGATCACCGTCGACACGAAGGAAGAACTCGACGGCCTGTCGGACGAGCAGATCGCCGCCGCCGCCGAAGCCGCCAAGGCGCGCAACCTGCCGGGCAAGTACGTCATCGCGCTGCTCAACACCACCGGCCAGCCGCCGGAGGCGCAGCTGACCAACCGCGCGCTGCGCGAGCGCCTGCACAAGGCCTCCGTCGCCCGCGGCAGCCGCGGCAACGAGTTCGACAACACCGGCATCGTCGCGCGCGTCACCAAGCTGCGCGCCGAGCGCGCCAAGCTGATGGGCTATCCGAACTACGCCGCCTACGTGCTGGAAGACGAGACCGCCAAGACGCCGCAGGCCGTCAACGCGATGCTGGGCCAGCTCGCCCCGGCCGCCGTCGCCAACGCCAAGCGCGAGGCCGCCGACCTGCAGGCGATGATCGACGCCGAGCAGAAGGCCAAGGGCCAGCCGACGTTCAAGCTCGAGCCGTGGGACTGGTCCTTCTACAGCGAGAAGGTCCGCCAGCAGAAGTACAGCTTCGACGAATCGCAGCTCAAGCCGTACTTCGAGATGCAGAACGTGCTGGAGAACGGCGTGTTCTACGCCGCCGGCCAGCTGTACGGCCTGAAGTTCAAGCAACGCACCGACCTGCCGAAGTACCACCCGGATACCTGGGTGTACGACGTGTTCAACGAGGACGGCTCGCAGCTGGCCATCTTCATCTGGGATCCGTATGCGCGTTCGTCCAAGCGCGGCGGTGCGTGGATGAACTCCTACGTCGACCAGTCGGGCCTGACCGGCTTCAAGCCGGTGGTCGCCAACCACCTCAACATCCCCAAGCCGAGCGAAGGCAAGCCGACGCTGCTGACCTGGGATGAAGTGACCACCGCGTTCCACGAGTTCGGCCACGCGCTGCACGGCATGTTCTCGGACGTGAAGTACCCCTACTTCAGCGGCACCAGCGTCCCGCGCGACTTCGTCGAGTACCCCTCGCAGGTCAACGAGATGTGGGCCGACTGGCCGTCGATCCTGGCCAACTACGCCAAGCACTACCAGACCGGCGCGCCGATGCCGAAGGAGCTGCTCGACAAGGTCATCGCGGCGTCGAAGTTCAACCAGGGCTTCGCGACGACCGAGTACCTGGGCGCGGCGATGCTCGACCAGAACTGGCACCAGGCCACCGAAGGCCAGCTGCCGCAGGCCTCGGGCGTGATGGCGTTCGAAGGCGCGGCGCTGAAGAAGGACGGCGTGGACTTCTACGCGGTGCCGCCGCGTTACAAGACGCCGTACTTCAGCCACATCATGGGCGGCTACGCGGCCGGCTACTACGCCTACATCTGGTCGGAAGTGCTGGACGCCAACTCGGTGCAGTGGTTCAAGCAGAACGGCGGCCTGAGCCGCAAGAACGGCGACCACTTCCGCCAGACGCTGCTCTCGCAGGGTGGCAGCACCGACGCGCTGCAGTTGTTCCGCAACTTCGCCGGCCACGATCCGAAGATCGAGCCGCTGCTGGAGAAGCGTGGCCTGACCACCGCGCCGGCCGCACAGCCGACGGGCAAGGCGGCCAAGAAGTAAGCCGCTTCAGCCCCGCGTGAAACGAAGAACCGCCCGGGAAACCGGGCGGTTTTTCTTTTGTGGCCGTCCACTGCGTTGACCTCCCGACGCCGTCATCCCGGCGAAAGCCGGGATCCAGGCCGTCTGCGTTTGGCCACTCCATCGCCAGCGACCAGAATCACCGTCATTCCCGCGTAGGCGGGAATCCAGGGACGTTCCATGCTTTCGCAATGCCTATCCCTTACATGACGGCAGCTTCGCTTCTGAACTGCACCGGTAAGGCGTGAAAAGTCCATGGATTCCCGCCTTCGCGGGAATGACGAGCCAGAAGCAAAGCGGCGCCTTCGTCGGCTTATTTCGCCCGCACGCGGTTGATCTCCAGAAAAATCTCCCGCGCCAGCACGCCCTGGTCCGGCTGGTCGATGAAGAACCCCTGCGCGCCCAGGCCATAGAGTTGCAGCGCCTCGGCGACGACCGACTGCGGAACGCCGCCCGGCGTCTGCGCGAGGAAGGACTCCTCCGCACGCAACGTGTACGGATGCACCTGCAATCCCGCCTTCAGCGCCCACGCCAGCATCGGATGCACGACGCCGGTGTTCTGCGCGGCGAGTTCCGCCTTGCCATCGCCGTTTGCATCGACCGGCGCGGGCAGCGTCGTGCGCGGCAGCAGGCTGCCCTTCCACGGACCGACGCCGCTCGCGTAGTTCGCGCGCATCCACGTCAACGCCGCCTCGCTCGCGAACGCGCCGTACCGCGTGTTCGCGTCGATGCCGCCCGCCGCCTGCACGAGGCCGCCGTAGATCGACGCCAGGTTCGCACCGTGCGCCAGGTTGTACGTGAGGTCGTAAGGCGTGGCGCTGTGGAAGTCGTCGTAGAGCTGCACCAGCGGCAGGTCGATGCCGGCAGCCGGCATCAGCGATTTGTTCAGCTCGATCAGGTTTTCGAACTCGAAGCTCTGCACGTAGATGCGGCGCGAATCGGTGAACCCCTCGGCGACCAGCGTTTCGACCAGCTTCGCGCCGAGCGAGGTGTGGATCGGCGTGCCATCCAGACGCCGGCCTTCCCGCGCGAAGTACGTCGGGTGCTTGGTTTCCGGATAGATGCCGATGCGCCGGCCGTTGCGGCTTTCGCGCTTCACCAGCGCGATGACCTCCGCCAGCGTCGGGATCGGATACAGCCCGTCGAATCGCGTGTTATTCGGGCGAATCGCCGGAATGCGCTCCTTCGCACGGAGCGTCTTCAGCTCGGCGAGGGTGAAGTCCTCGGTGAACCAGCCGGTCATCGCCACGCCGTCGATCGTCTTGGTCGTGCGGCGGTTGGCGAATTCCGGATGCGAGGCAACGTCGGTCGTGCCGGAAATCTCGTTCTCGTGGCGCGCGACGAGCACGCCGTCCTTCGTCGCGACCAGGTCGGGCTCGATGAAATCCGCGCCCTGGCGGATCGCGAGGCGATAGGACTCCAGCGTGTGCTCCGGCCGATAGCCGCTGGCGCCGCGGTGGCCGATGACGATCAGGCCCTCGCGGCCGGGCGGATCGGACGGACGATGGCGATCGGACGAAGCGCTCATCGCCGCATCATCGGCGAAAGCGGCGGGCGTGGCGATGCCGAACGCCAGCAGCGTCACGGCGGCGAATCGGAACATCCGGTGGGTGAACACGTGCATGGGCTCGCTCCTTGCGGACAGGGGACGCCGGCTCCCCCGTGCAACCGGCCGCGCCATCCTCGCGGCCGAAGGTTGCGGTGCGTTGACCGTCCCGCGTCAGCCGCCCAGGCGATGCATCAGGCCGCGCGCGTCGAAGGGCGCGTGCACCTTCGCATCGTTGTCGAAGTAGCAGTAGACGTCGCGCGGGCGGCGCTCGGGCCGCGAGCGTTCGATGCGCGGCACGTCGTTCGGCACGCCGCCGGAACGCCACGCGCGGATGCGCCGCGCCCAGTCGTCGAGCGCCTTCTCGCCGTAGCCGCTGGCGTAGAGTTCCTCGTCGCCGTGCAGGCGGATGTAGACGAAATCGGCGGTGACATCGCCGACGAACGGGAACTTGCGCGCGGTGTCGGCCACCACCAGCGCGACGTTGAACTCGCGCAGCAGCGCGGTGAATTCGGGCACGAGGAAGCTCTCGTGCCGCACTTCCAGCGCGTGGCGCAGCGGGTAGTCGCCCGACGCGCTCAGCACGCTGCGTCCTTTCATCAACGACACTTCTCGCCGACGCGCGAGCTTCGCTGCTTCCGCCGTATTCGTCGGCAGCTTCTGGAAGAACGCACGCAGCCGCTCCGCATCGAAGTGGAAGTTCGGCGGCAGCTGCCAGAGGAACGGTCCGAGCTTGGGGCCCAGGGCGAGCACGCCCTGCGCGAAGAACGACGCCAGCGGCGTCTCGAAGTCCTTCAGGCGCTTCATGTGCGTGAGGAAGCGGCTTCCCTTCACGGCGAAGACGCAACTCCTCCGGCGTTTCGTCGCGCCACAGGCGGAAGCTCTCGGGCCGCTGCAGCGAGTAGAACGTGCCATTGATCTCGATGCTGTGGAAGCAGTGCGCGGCGTATTCGAGCTCGCGTCGCTGCGCCAGCCCCGGCGGATAGAACACGCCGCGCCACGGTGCGTAACGCCAGCCGGAAATCCCGATGCGCACCCTACCCTGCTTCGCCGTCATGTCCTGCCCCTCGCGCGCTTGAGCAGCGACAGGTCCGCGACGAACTGCGCGTAGGCCGCGTGGCGCTCCTCGTCGCCGCGCTGCCGCAGCACGAACGACGGATGCACCGTCGCCAGCACGCGCGTTCCATCCGCAAGCGCCTGCCACCTGCCGCGCTCCGCCATCAGCCGGAACTTGCTTCCCAGCACCGAGCGCGCCGCGATCGCGCCAAGGCACACGATCACGTCCGGCTTCACCGCGGCGAGTTCGCGTTCCAGCCAGATGCGACAGGCCGCGCGTTCGGAGCCGTTGGGACTACGGTGCAGGCGCACCTTGCCGCGCACTTCGTACTTGAAGTGCTTCACCGCGTTGGTGACGTAGAACCTGGCGCGATCCAGCCCGAGTTCGGCGAGCGCGCGATCGAACAGCTTGCCGGCAGGGCCGACGAAGGGATGCCCGCTCAGGTCTTCGGCGTCGCCGGGCTGTTCGCCGATGACGAGCACGCGCGCATCGTCGGGCCCTTCGCCAAATACCGTCTGCGTCGCGGGCTTCCACAGCGGGCACCGTTTGCAGCCCATCGCGGCCTCGCGCATCGCGGCGAGGCTGTCGTCGACGGGCTCCGGCGCTTCGCCGTCCCGCACGGCCGCCCGTTTGCGGACGCGCTTGGCAGGCGCTTTCGAAGGCAGGCGTTTCGACGGCGACTTGCGCGTGGCCAATGTGCGATGTGTCCGTGGCAGATCCGGACGCATCTTCGAATCGGGCCGGTCAAGGCGGCCTGAAGACATGAACGGCGAGACGACGCCGCCGCGATCAAAGCCCGCGCATCAATGCGTCGTGCGAACCACCGGTGCCAGCGACGGCAGCGAGATCGGCGCGGTGAACCCCGCGATCGATCGCTCCGGCTCGCGCAGCAGCATGCGGCGCACCTTCGCTTCCTCGTCGTGCGGCAGTTCGGCCAGCAGGTTCACTTCGCCAGAGACGAGCGTTCCGAGCGGCGCGCCATCGCGATAGAGCACGCGTGAACCGGCCAGGCGCGGGACCTTCTCGCCGCTGACGATCGTGCCGACGAGGTTCAACGGATCGACCGCCGACACGCACACCATGGCGCCGTCCTGCGGGCGCTGGCGGATCTGGCGCATCAGGCCGATGGCCTCGGGCAGCGCGAACTGCTCGCCCGACAGGCCCGAGATGAAACGACCGCCGCGGATCTCGCCGCGCGCTTCCAGCCGGTGGTAAACACGCACCAGCTCGCGCCACGGCGGCAGCCATTGCGCCTCGCGTTCGAGCAGGCGCCAACACACCACGCCGTAGCGGCGCAGCAGGGTGCGCGCGACGTGCTCGACGTCTTCGGCGGTGTGCGCCTGCGGCGTCGAGGTGCGACGGATCAATGCCCAGCGGCCGGCGTCCTCGACACCGAACAACGCTGCACGACGGCGACGCCCGTGATTCGACGCGCTCGGCCGCTTCGATGCAGGCACGAGCAGCGCACGAAGGCCCGCGTAGCTGTCGCAATGCACGCGACCGCGCGCGACGAGTTCGGCCAGCGCGTCTTCCAGTTCCGTGCGCAGCAGGTGCGCGCCACCGACGAGTTCGTCGAAGAACGAGGCACCGTGTTCGCCGAGGTAATCGACGACCTTCTGCGCACGGGACGACAACGCTTCGTCCGCGGCCGGCGGCGGCGCCAGTCGCGTCCACACGGCGGCATCGCGACGCGGCAACAGCACGACCGGCGTCGCGCGGACCGGCGTGCTGCCCTTCGCGGCGCCGGTGTCGGCCGGGCCGGCGCGCAAACGCGTCCACAGGGTGCGGCCGGCGGTACACAGGTCGTCGAGCCAGGAGATCGAATAGTCGTTGATGCGCGCAGGCAGCAGCTCGGCTTCCCACGCGGCCGCGGGCGCTTCGAAACCCTCCAGCTGCGAGACGATACCGGCCAGCGCTTCGGGGCCGTTGACGCGCGCGCTTGGCGCGACGCGTTGCCAGTCGAACAGGAAGCGCATGAAATCGCGCGGCGCGACGGGCTCGATTTCGCGACGAAGCCGCTTGAGCGTATAGCGGTGGACGCGCGCGAGCAGATGCCTTTCGCACCACTCGTCCACGCCGATGCCGGGCGTGAAGCGCCCCTGCATCACGTAGCCCTCGTTCTGCAGACGCAGCAACGCCAGCTCGGTGTCGGACTTCGACAACGACAGATCGTCGGCGATCACCTGCGATGGCGTCGGCCCCAGTCCGGTCAGGCGCGAACGCAGCAGTTCGACCAGCGCGTCCTCGCGGTCCCACGGCTGCGCGGCGTATTCGGCCGGCGCTTCGATCGGCGGATGCATCGGGACATTCGCGAACACCGCCTGAAGCTGCGGCAGGCGTTCGGCCGCGACCCACAGGCCGTTGCCGTCGCTGCCGCGCTGGTGCACGGGCTTGTCGAGCGCGGGCGGCGCCAGCTTCGTCGCGCGATGCGCCTTGACCAGGCGTTGCAGCCAGTCGGCCCAGCCGTTCTCGCGCACCTCGCGTTCCGTGACGACGCCCAGGCCCATCAGCGCCTCGTGCATCTCGTCGGCGTTGCGCACCTGCGGCCAGCATTCCTCGCGCACGGCGTCGATGGCGTCCGCATCGAGACGGCCGAGGTCGTCGGCACTGCCGGCATCGGTGTAGCGGCGCGTCTGCACGGCCTGCGTGCGGCGCTCTTCCAGCGGCGCGTCGTCGAGAAACGCGTACGGACGCGCGTTGAGGATCTCCGCGGCGAACGGCGACGGTGCGCTGAGATCGCGCGCGACGATCTGCACTTCGCCCGACTCCATCGCGCGCAGCACGTCGAGCCAGCCGTCGATGTCCATCGCTTCGCGAAGGCAGTCGTGCAGCGTCTGCGCCACCAGCGGATGGTCGGGCACTTCGCGCTCGCCGACGAGGTTTTCCGCGCACGCGACCTGGTCGGGGAAGACCGTCGCGAGCAGGTCCTCGGACTTCATGCGCTGCAACTGCGGCGGCACCTTCTTGCCGCCGACGAAACGCGGCAGCGCGAGCGCCGTGGTCGCGACCCAGCGCCAGCGCACGCCGAACAGCGGTGCGTCGAGCAACGCCTGGATCAGCACGTGCTCGGCCGAGGCCGAATGCAGGTAACTCGCCACTTCGATCAGCGGGAAGCTGTGGCTGGTGGACAGCGACAGGATGATCGCGTCCTCGGTCGCCGCCGCCTGCAGTTCGAAATTGAACTTGCGGCAGAACCGCTTGCGCAGCGCCAGGCCCCACGCGCGGTTGATGCGGCTGCCGTAGGGCGTGTGGATGATGAGCTGCGTGCCGCCGGATTCGTCGAAGAAGCGCTCGAGCACGAGCGTGTTCTGCGTCGGCATCGCGCCCAGCGTGGCGGCGGTGCTGCCGAGGTATTCGATGATCTGGCGCGCGGCTTCGGGGGGAAGCTGGATGTCTTCGGTGAGGTGCGCGAAGGCGGCGGTGGATTCGATGTGGGCGGCGAGTCGGGACGCTTCGTGCGCACTGAAAGAGTCGGCATCGGCCGCATCGTTACCCTCCTCGTCTCGACCCTCACCCCAACCCCTCTCCCGGGGGGAGAGGGGCTCAGTCACCGGCGTCAGGCGCGCGACGACTTCCTCGCGCAGACGCGACACGGCCACGGAGAGTTCATCCGTACGCCCCGGCGCCTCGCCCAGCCAGAAGGGAATGCTCGGCGGCTGGCCCTGCGCGTCTTCCACGCGGACCTTGCCCGGCTCTACGCGCAGGATGCGATAGCTCGCATTGCCCAGCTGGAAGATGTCGCCGGCCATGCTTTCGATGGCGAAGTCTTCGTTGACCGTGCCGATGAAGACCGACTCGGGCTCCATGATCACCGAGTAATCGCCGGTGTCGGGAATCGTGCCGCCCGACATCAGCGCAGTGGTGCGCCCGCCCTTGCGGCCGCGCACGACGCGGTTCACCGCATCGCGATGCAGGTAACCGGCGCGGATGCCGCGACGCGTGGTGAAGCCGTCGGCGAGCATGCGCACGATCGCGTTGAAATCCTCGCGCTTGAGCTGCGCGTACGGCCACGCGCGACGCACCCAGTCGAACAGCGCGTCCTCGCTCCATTCCTGGCATGCCGCTTCGGCGACGATCTGCTGCGCCAGCACGTCCAGCGGCGCCTCGGGCATGATCAATGCGTCGAGTTCGCCGCGCCGCACGCCGTCGAGCAGCGCCGCGCATTCGACCAGTTCATCGCGCGTCTGCGGGAACAGCCGTCCCTTCGGCGTGCCGCCCACGTAGTGGCCGGAGCGACCCACGCGCTGCAGGAACGCCGCGATCGAACGCGGCGAACCGAGTTGGCAGAGCCAGGTCCACGTCGCCGATGTCGATGCCCAGTTCCAGCGATGCCGTCGCCACCAGCACGCGCAGTTCGCCGCGCTTGAGGCGTTGCTCGGCGTCCAGGCGCAGTTCCTTCGACAGCGAACCGTGATGCGCGGCCACCGCGTCCTTGCCGAGCTTTTCGCCCAGATGGTGCGCGGCCCGCTCGGCCATGCGGCGCGTGTTGACGAAGACGAGCGTGGTGCGGTGCTGTTCGACCAGTTCGCACACGCGCGTGTAGACCTGCTCCCACTGGTCGGACGACATCACCGCGCTGAGCGGCGTCGGCGGCAGTTCGAGCGACAGGTCGCGCTGGCGCGTGTAACCGATGTCGACGATCTCGCAGTCCGGCGTGCCGTCGGGCGCGACGTTGGCCGAGCCGACGAGGAAACGCGCGACTTCCTCGATCGGCTTCTGCGTGGCCGACAGGCCGACGCGCGTGAGGCGATGACCGCACAGCGCTTCCATGCGCTCCAGCGAGAGCGCGAGATGGCTACCCCGCTTGCTCGCAGCCACGGCGTGGATTTCGTCGACGATCACCGAACGCACCGTCGACAACATGGCGCGACCGGATTCCGAGCCGAGCAGCACGTAGAGCGATTCGGGCGTGGTGACGAGAATGTGCGGCGGCTTGCGACGGTTCGCCGCGCGCTCGGCCTGCGGCGTGTCGCCGGTGCGCACGGCGGTGCGGATCTCGACGTCGGGCAGGCCCATCGCCGCCAGTTCCTCGCGGATGCCAGCGAGCGGCGCCTCGAGGTTGATGCGGATGTCGTTGGAGAGCGCTTTCAGCGGCGAGATGTAGACGACGAAGGTTTCGTCGGGCAGCGCGGCCGCCTCGTCGAACAGGGTTCCGTTGTTCGCATGCTCCAGCCCACGGCGGACCAGCATGTCGATGGCGGTCATAAACGCCGTCAGCGTCTTGCCCGAACCCGTGGGCGCGGCGACGAGGGTGTCGCGGCCGCTGCGAATCGCCGGCCACGCCTGCATCTGGGCCGGCGTGGGCGCGGGGAAGGCCTTGGCGAACCAGGCGGCGACGGCGGGATGGAAGGCGCTCAGGGGCATGGGATCGATGGTGCGGGAGGCGTGTCTCAGGTTGTGAGACGACGATCGGCCAGAGGTTCAGGTCGACCGGCCTTGGGACGGCAGGAACGAGCGCGTTCAGGCTCGCGGGGCTTGGGCCTTCTCCCCTCGCCCATAAGATGGAGGCATGTCCGCCCTGCCCAACCCCACCGACTCGCCGGCCGAAGCGCTGCGCGAATGGCTCGCCCCGTTCCGGCGCGTCTTCGTGCTGACCGGCGCCGGCTGCAGCACGAACTCCGGCATCCCCGACTACCGCGACGCGGACGGCCAGTGGAAGCGCACCCCGCCCGTCACCTATCAGGCCTTCACGGGCGATGCGCGCGTGAACGCCCGCTACTGGGCGCGGAGTTTCATCGGCTGGCCGCGCATCGACGACGCCAAGCCCAACGGCGTGCATCTCGCGCTGGCCGACTGGGAATCGCGCAGCGGCGTCTCGATGCTGCTGACGCAGAACGTCGATGGCCTGCACCAGCGCGCCGGCAGCCGCCACGTGATCGACCTGCACGGCCGGCTCGACGGCGTCGTCTGCCTGCAATGCCGGACCGAATCGCCCCGCGCGGCATTGCAGGCGCGGCTCGCCGAGGCGAATCCCGATTGGGTCCATCTCGATGCGACCACCGCGCCGGACGGCGACGCGGACCTCGACGGACACGATTTCACCCGCTTCACCGTGCCGGCCTGCGAGGCCTGCGGCGGGATGCTCAAACCCGACGTGGTGTTCTTCGGCGAGAACGTGCCGAAGGATCGCGCGGTGCGCGCCGGCGAGGCGCTTAAGGCGTCCGACGCGATGCTCGTCGTGGGTTCGTCGCTGATGGTCTATTCGGGCTTCCGCTTCGCGCGGATGGCGCACGAGACCGGCATTCCGCTGGCGATCCTCAACCGCGGGCGCACGCGCGCGGACGAGCTGGCGGCGTTGAAGATCGAAGAGGAAGCCGGGGCGGTGCTTTCGGCGGCGCTGGGGTAGTCGGGCGCCGCCCGCGTTTCCCGGTTTTTGATGTCATTCCCGCGTAGGCGGGAATCCATGGTTCCGACGTCCCACGTTTTCCGGATGAGTTGATGCCGCTGACGGATGGATTCCCGCCTTCGCGGGAATGACAGCTGAAAAACAACGGGAATGACGCTTGAAAAGAAAAGGCGCCCTGCGGCGCCTTTTCTTCGTCAACAGGAGGGAACGTCCTCAGACGTTCTGCCCCTTCGCCAGCAGGCTCGCACGCCGGCTGTAGAGCACGTACACGATCACGCCCACCACGTTCCACACCAGGAACCACTTCTGCGTGGTGTGCGGCAGGCTCCAGAACAGGTACAGGCAGCCGAAGATCGCCAGCGGGCCGACGACCCATGCCATCGGCGTGCGGAACACGCGCGGGCGGTTCGGATCGCGCTTGCGCAGCACCAGCATGCACACCGACACCGCGATGAACGCCACCAGCGTGCCGGCGTTGGCCAGCGCGGCGATTTCGTCCAGCCGTGCCACGCCCGCCAGCGCGGCGACCAGCACCGCGGTGAACAGCGTGATCGCCACCGGCGTGCCGGTGCGCGGGTTCACCTTCGACAGGCTGCGCGGCAGCAGGCCGTCGCGCGACATCACGAAGAAGATGCGGCTCTGGCCGTAGAAGAACGCCAGCAGCACCGTCGGCAGCGCGATCACCGCCACGATGCCGATCACCAGCGCGGCCTGCGGATGACCCAGCTCGCGCATGATCAGCGCCAGCGGCTCGGCGCTCTTGCCGAACACGGTGAAGCTCATCGCACCCACCGCGGCGAGCGCGACCAGCACGTAGATCAGCGTGCAGCCGACCATCGAACCGATGATGCCGATCGACAAATCGCGGCCCGGGTTCTTGGTCTCTTCGGCGGCTGTGGAAATCGCATCGAAGCCGTAGAAGGCGAAGAAGATGATCGCCGCCGCGGCCATGACGCCGCGCTCCACGCCTTCGGCATCGATCGACTTCGGGAAGCCGTACGGCATGAACGGCGTGAGGTTGGCCGAATCGAACGCCGGCAGCGCGACGACGATGAACACGGCGAGTGCGATCAGCTTGAACACCACCAGGATCGCGTTGAGCGTCGCACTCTCGCGCGTGCCGGCGATGAGCATGCCGGCGACGAGGAAGGTGATGACGATCGCCGGCAGGTTGATCACGCCGCCGGCGTGCGGGCCGGCCATGAGCGCCGTGGGCAGCATGACGTTCCACCCTGTCTGCGTGTGCACCCATTGCAGGAAGCCGGCGAAATAGCCGGACCAGCCCACCGCGACCGTGCTCACCACCAGCGAGTATTCGAGGATCAGGCTCCAGCCGACGATCCACGCGATCGCCTCGCCCAGCACGGTGTAGCTGTAGGTGTAGGCGCTGCCGGCGGCCGGCATCATCGTGGACATCTCGGCGTACGCCAGCGCCGCGCAGGCGCAGACCACGCCGGCGACGATGAAGGACAGCAGCACCGCAGGGCCCGCCTTGTCGGCGCCCACGCCGATCAGCGTGTAGATGCCGGTGCCGACGATCGCGCCGATGCCCAGCGCGACCAGGTGCGGCCAGCCCAGGGTGGGCACCAGCCGCCGCCCTTCCTCATGGACGGTGAGCTTGTCGATGTCCTTGCGCCGGAGCCATGACTGCATGGAAAACCTCGTTCGAGCGGGCTGTGAAGGCGCACATACTGAGCCATCGCCCCGCCGGATGCGATGTGCACTGCAGCTTGCGCGCCGGCCGCCCGATGCGGCACGGCATCCGCCTTCATCGCGCCGGCGACCCGGGCGCCCTACCATCGCCGTTCCTCCGACCGGTTCGTCGCCGATGAAAAAGTGGATCGCCCTCCTCGTCCTCGTCCTGCTGGCGCTGGCCGGCTGGATCGCCGCCGGCCCGTTCCTGACCATCAACGCGATCCGCGAGGCTGTCGCCGAGGAAGACACCGCCGCGCTGGCAAAGCACGTCGATTTCGTCGCGGTGCGGCGCAGCCTTCGGGCGCAGGTCGAGGACACGCTCGCGCGCAAGGCGGGCGTCGACGCGCAGAACAACCCGCTGGGCGCGTTTGCGTTGGGATTGGCGAACCAGGCCGCGGGCGGGATCGTCGATGCGCTCGCCACGCCGGCCGGCATCGGCGCGGTTCTGCAGGGGCGCGGCCTGCTGCATCGGCTGAGCGGCGGCGGTGTCGATCCCAACGACGGGCTCGCCCATGTCCCGCCACCCGATCCCCTGCGCGATGCGAGCTACCGCTTCGAATCGCCGTCGCGCTTCAGCGCCACCGTGCGCAATGCGGACGGGGATCCGGTGGTGTTCGTGCTTACGCGCGAGGGGTTCAAGTGGACGCTGACGGACATCCAGCTGCCGTTGCAGGCGCTGATCGGGCCCTAGCGTTACTTCACGACCAGCGGATTGGCCACGCCGTGCGGCACGTGCCCGGCGGCGACGTGGTCGCGGGCCGACAGGATGTTGTGCTCGGAATCGTCGAAGAAGATGTCTGCGCCGAACGCCTCCAGGAACGGCCCCTTCGAGCGGCCGCCAAGGAACAGCGCCTCGTCCAGCCGGATGTCCCACTCGCGCAGCGTGCGGATCACGCGTTCGTGCGCGGGGATCGAACGCGCGGTGACCAGCGCGGTGCGGATCGGCGAGGCCTGCCCGGTCGGGAACGCCTGCTGCAGCCGATGCAGCGCATCGAGGAACCCGCGGAACGGCCCGCCCGACAGCGCCTGTGCGGCATGGCTGCGCTCGTGTTCGGTGAACGCGGCCAGGCCGCCCTCGCGCGAGACGCGCTCGCCTTCGTCGTCGAAGATCACCGCGTCGCCGTCGAACGCGATGCGCAGCTGGTCGTGGCGTTGCTGCGGCGCGCGGGCCGGCAGCAGCGTCGCCGCGGCCACGCCGGCGGCCAGCGCGCTGCGTACGTCCTCGGCGTTGGCCGACAGGAACAGGTCGGCGTTGAACGGGCGGATGTACGGATACGGCGGCGCGCCGTTGCTGAAGGCGGCGCGCTTGATCGCCAGCCCGTAATGCGCGATCGAGTTGAAGATGCGCAGCCCGCTGTCGGCCGAATTGCGCGAGATCAGGATCACCTCGACGCGTGGCGCTTCCGGCGGCGCACCGTCGTTGAGCGCGAGCAGCTTGCGCACCAGCGGGAAGGCGATGCCGGGCGTGAGCAGGTCGTCCTCGTGCGAACGCTGGAAATCGGCATAGGCGTCGATGCCCTCGCGCTCGAACAGCGCGTGGCTCTCTTCCATGTCGAACAGGGTTCGCGAGGAAATCGCGACGATCAGCGGATCGGCATCACGGTCGGGCATGGGGCGATTATGCCGCAGCGCCGTCGCGCGGATTGCGACCGACGCGGCCCTTCCTGCGCGCTGTCCGCTAGGCGACGAACTGCTCCGCCAGCATGCGCTCTTCCAGGTTGTGCTCGGGATCGAACAGCAGCGTGACGGTCCGGTCGTGCGATTCGCGGATCGTGACTTCCACCACGTCGCGGACTTCGTGCGAATCGGCCGTGGCGCTGACCGGGCGCTTGTAGGGATCGAGCACGTGGAAGCGCACTTCGGTATCGGCCTTGAGTACGGCGCCACGCCAGCGGCGCGGGCGGAACGCGGCGATGGGCGTTAGCGCGACGACGTTCGCGCCCAGCGGCAGGATCGGCCCGTGCGCGGAGAAGTTGTAGGCGGTGCTGCCGGCGGGCGTGGCGACCATCACGCCGTCGCAGATGAGTTCGTCCAGCCGGGTCTGACCGTTGAGGTCGATGCGCAGGTGCGCGGCCTGTCGCGTCTGGCGCAGCAGCGAGACCTCGTTGTAGGCCAGCGAGCCGACCGTCGCACCGGATTCGGTCTGGGCGACCATCTCCAGCGGCCGCAGCACCGCGGGCTCGGCGGCGTGCAGGCGTCCGAGCAGGCCGTCGCCGTCGTGCTGATTCATGAGGAAGCCGACGGTCCCCAGCTTCATCCCGTACACCGGTTTGCCCAGGCCGCCATAGCGATGCAGCGTGGCGAGCATGAAGCCGTCGCCGCCCAGCGGGACGAGGATGTCCGCGTCTTCCGGCGCGTGCTGGCCGTGCATGGCGGTGAGGGTTTCGAGGGCGCGCTGGGCGCCATCGGCGTGGCTGGCGAGGAAGGCGATGCGGGGCGTCGCGGTCATCGGCGGCTCCGGGGTCGAGGGAGGCAGCATAACCGGTGGCGCGTGGTCGTCGCGCTGGCAGGTTGGGCCGCTTCGTTGCAGGGACGTTGATGTCCCCGACCCCGGATGAGCGCTGCGACCGGCGAGGCCGCTGGTCAAGCGGGAAGAGTCGCTGGATTCCCGCCTTCGCGGGAATGACGTGAGGGAGCGGTTCGGGCGTGCCGATCCGGTGTGGCGCCGCGCCTAGCAACAAAGAAAAAAAGCCCGGCCGAAGCCGGGCTTTTCCTCAACACGCGAACCGCGAAGGCTTACGCCCCGGCCGCAGCGACCTGCGCCAAACGACGCACCGCCACCGACAGCGTCGGGTAGTCCAGCGCCTTCTGGTTATGCAGGTCGGCGAACATCGCCAGCGTGAAGCGCAGCGACGAGTCGTCGCGCTTGAGCCACGCGTCGACCTTCTGCTCGACCGGCTTCTTGCCCCCGTCGGCAAGGATCTGCGAGACCAGCGAACGGGCCTGCGTGGCCAGTTCGTCGCGCAGCGCGCCGCGGGCGAGCGCCTGCCAGCGGCCGTCGACCGGCAGCTGTTCGACCTGCTCGTACAGCCACGGCAGGCTCAGCGCCTGGCCCAGCGAGAAGTACGCCTTCGCCACTTCCACCGGCGAGATCTTGCGGGCGAGCGAGATCTCCACGATGTCGCAGCCGAACTCCAGCAGCGGCAGCGCGGCGAGTTGTTCGGCGAGCTTCGCCGGCACGCCCTTGCCCTTCCAGTCGTTCATGCGCGCCTCAAACGCGTCGCGGCGCATGCCCGACAGCACCGTCGGCAGCGACGCGCGGACGGCGTTGAGGCCATCGCTGTAGCGCGCCATCGCGGCGGTGATCTCCGGCATCTTGCCCGGACGCGACAGCAGCCAGCGCGACATCGAGCGGAGCAGGTGCCAGATGACCTGCAGTGCATCGACCTGCACCGACTCCGGCACCTTGCCGTCGAGCGCGTCGATCTGCGCCCACAGGTCGCGCGCGTCCACCGCCTCGCGGGCGATGGTGTAGGCCTCGGCGACCTCGGCCGGCGTGCGGCCGGTGTCCTCGGTCATGCGCAGGGTGAAGGTCGCGCCCATGCGGTTGACCATCGAGTTGGTCACCGCCGTGGCGATGATCTCGCGCTTCAGGCGATGGCCTTCCATCGCCTTGGCGTACTTGGCCTGCAGCGGCTGCGGGAAGTAGCGCACCAGTTCCTTCGACAGGTACGGGTCTTCCGGCACGTCGGAGTCCAGCAACTGCTGGAACAGCACGATCTTGCTGTACGACAGCAGCACCGCCAGTTCCGGACGCGTCAGGCCTTGGCCACGCGACTTGCGCTCGGCGATCTCGGCATCGGACGGCAGGAATTCGATCTGGCGATCGAGCAGGCCCTGCGATTCCAGCGTGCGGATGAAGTGCTGCTTGGAGCCCAGGCGGTGCACGCTCATCCGCTCCATCAGGCTCAGCGCCTGGTTCTGGCGGTAGTTGTCGGTGAGCACCAGCTGCGCGACCTCGTCGGTCATCTGCGCGAGCAGCTTGTTGCGCTCGGGCAGCATCAGCTTCTTCTTCTGCACCTCGCCGTTGAGCAGGATCTTGATGTTCACCTCATGGTCGGAGGTGTCCACGCCGGCGGAGTTGTCGATGAAGTCGGTGTTGAGCAGCACGCCATGCTGCGCGGCCTCGATGCGGCCCAGCTGGGTCATGCCGAGGTTGCCGCCCTCGCCCACCACCTTGCAGCGCAGCTCGCGACCGTTGACGCGCAGCGCGTTGTTGGCGCGGTCGCCGACGTCGGCATTGGTCTCGCTCGTCGCCTTCACGTAGGTGCCGATGCCGCCGTTCCACAGCAGGTCGACCGGCGCCTTGAGGATCGCGCTGAGCAGTTCCGCCGGGCTCATCGCCGAGACGGTCGGGTCGATGCCCAGCGCCGTCTTCGCTTCGGCGGTGAGCGGGATCGACTTGGCCGAACGCGGGTAGATGCCGCCGCCCTTGCTGATCAGCGAACGGTCGTAATCGTCCCAGCTCGAACGCGGCAGCTTGAACATGCGCGCGCGTTCCTTGAACGTCGACGCGGCATCCGGGTTCGGGTCGATGAAGATGTGGCGGTGGTCGAACGCGGCGACCAGGCGGATGTGCTTGCTCAGCAGCATGCCGTTGCCGAACACGTCGCCGGACATGTCGCCCACGCCGACGACGGTGAAGTCTTCCTTCTGGCTGTCGCGCCCCATCGCGCGGAAGTGGCGCTTGACCGACTCCCACGCGCCGCGCGCGGTGATGCCCATGCCCTTGTGGTCGTAGCCGACCGAGCCGCCCGAGGCGAACGCGTCGTCGAGCCAGAAGCCGTGCGCGCGCGCGATGCCGTTGGCGATGTCGGAGAACGTCGCCGTGCCCTTGTCGGCGGCGACGACCAGGTACGGATCGTCGCCGTCGTGGCGCACGACGTTCTCCGGCGGAACGACCTTGCCGCCGGCGAGGTTGTCGGTGATGTCCAGCAGGCCGTTGATGAAGCGCTTGTAGCAGGCCACGCCTTCGTTGAACCACGCATCGCGGTTCACGGCCGGATCCGGCAGCTGCTTGGCGATGAAGCCGCCCTTCGAACCGACGGGCACGATGACGGTGTTCTTCACCATCTGCGCCTTCACCAGGCCGAGCACTTCGGTCCGGAAATCCTCGCGGCGATCCGACCAGCGCAGGCCGCCACGCGCCACCGGGCCGAAGCGCAGGTGCACGCCTTCCACGCGCGGGCCGTAGACGAAGATCTCGCGGTACGGGCGCGGCTTCGGCAGGTCCGGCACCTTCGAGGAATCGAACTTGAAGCTGATGTAGTCGGCCGGGCCGCCGTCGGCGCGCAGGCCGTCCTTGTACTGGATGTAGTAGCTGGTGCGCAGCGTGGCGTCGATCACGCCGATGAAGCTGCGCAGGATGCGGTCCTCGTCCAGGCTGGCGACGCGATCGAACAGGCCCTTCAGCGCTTCGCGCGTGGCTTCGATCTGCGCTTCGCGCTTGCCGGCGCGAGCCTCGAGCATCGGCCCCAGCGCAGCGAGCGTGGCTTCATCGCCACCGGCCAGCACCGAAAGCTGCGCGCGGAACGCTTCCACGCCGGCCTTGATCTGCGCCTTGGATTCACTGCCGGTGATCGGATCGAACTTGGCTTCGAACAGCTCCACCAGCAGGCGCGCGAGCAGCGGGTAACGGTTGAGCGTCTCTTCCACGTAGCTCTGCGAGAACGGCACGCCGACCTGCAGCAGGTACTTGCAGTAGCCGCGCAGCATCGCGACCTGGCGCCACGACAGGTTGCCGGTGAGGATCAGTCGGTTGAAGCCGTCGTTCTCGGCATTGCCGCGCCAGATCTGCGCGAAGGCTTCCTCGAAGTTCTCGTCGAGGCTGGACACGTCGAGGTTCGGGTTCGAGGTCTCGACCTCGAAATCCTGCACGAACAGCGTCTGGCCGTTCGCGTTGAGGCGGTAGGGGTGCTCGGAGATCACCCGCAGGCCCATGTTTTCCATCATCGGCAGCGCATCCGACAGCGGGATGTCGTCGTTCTGGCGATAGAACTTGAAGCGCAGGCCGCCGTCGCCGTTGTGCGCGCGGTACAGGCTCAGGCGCAGGTCGTCCGGACCGCTGAGCGCGGCCAGGTGCTCGACGTCGTCGGCAGCCACGTCGGCGCTGACGTCCTCGATGTAGCCCGCCGGCAGCGCGCGCCCGTAGGTGCTGGCGAGCGTGAGGCCGCGCTGTTCGCCGTGGCGCACGACCAGGCGCTCGCGCAGATCGTCCTGCCAGTTGCGCACGAGCTTGGACAGCTCGGCTTCGATCTTCGCGCTGTCGGTTTCGATCGCCTCGCCCGTCTTCGGACGCACGATCAGGTGCACCTGCGCCAGCGGCGACTCGCCGCCCAGCGTGACCGATGAATCGACATGTTCGCCGTGCAGTTCGCGCTTGAGCATCGATTCGATGCGCAGGCGGACGTCGGTGTTGAAGCGGTCGCGCGGGATGTAGACCAGCACCGAGAAGAAACGGCCGTAGCGGTCGCGACGCAGGAACAGCTTGCTGCGCACGCGCTCCTGCAGGCCGAGGATGCCGGTGGCCGTGCGCAGCAGTTCCTCTTCGCTCGACTGGAACATCTCGTCGCGCGGCAGCGACTCCAGGATGTGGCGCAGCGCCTTGCCGCTGTGGCTGTCGGGCTTCAGGCCCGACTGCTGCATCACGTAGTTGTGGCGCTGGCGCACCAGCGGGATGTCCCACGGGCGGCGGTTGTAGGCGCTGGAGGTGTACAGGCCGAGGAAGCGCTCCTCGCGGATCGGCTTGCCCTTCGCGTCGAAGGTCAGCACGCCGATGTAATCCATGTAGCCCGGACGATGCACCGTCGCGCGCGAGTTGGTCTTGGTGAGGATCAGCGCGTCCACCGCGCCCGACTGCGGCATGTAGTGCGCGGCGAGCGAGGTCAGAAGGCGCGGCTTGCCCACGTCCTTTCCGCGCAGCAGGCCCATGCCGCTGGACTTGACCGCGCTGAGCACTTCCTCGCCGCCCTTCTGGACGACTTCGTACTCGCGGTAACCGAGGAAGGTGAAGTGGTTGTCGGCGGCCCAGCGCAGGAACTCCTGCGCCTCGCGCTTGCCGGCTTCGTCGACCGGCAGGTTCCGCTGGCCGAGTTCGTCGGCTACGGCGAGCATCTTCGCCTTCATCTGCGGCCAGTCGCGCACCGAGGCGCGTACGTCGGCCAGCACGGCTTCGAGCGCCTTCTGGATCTTCGGCATCGCCTCGGCCGGCTGGCGGTCGATTTCCAGGTGCATCAGCGATTCGGGCTGGCCCTCGCCGACGGACAGGATCTTGCCGGTCTTGTCGCGATCGAACGGCACCACCGGATGGCCCAGCACGTGCACGCCGATGCCCTGCTCGGCCAGCGCCATCGTCACCGAGTCGACGAGGAACGGCATGTCGTCATTGGCGATCTGGATGACGGTGTGCGTCGATTCCCAGCCCTCGCCCTTCAGCGTCGGGTTGAACATGCGCACCAGCGCCGCACCCGGCTTGCGCGCGCGGGCGAAATCGAGGAAGTCGGTGGCCAGTTCGGCCCAGCCCTGCGCGTCGTGCTGCGGCAGCTCGTCGCTGCTCATGCGCTTGTAGAAGGCGTTGATGAACGCTTCTCCTTCGGCATGGCGCGACTTGGGCAGCTGCTTGCGCATCGCCTCGACGATGGGCTCGAGCGAAACGGTGTCGTCCTTCTGGACGTCGCGGGCGGCGCTCTTCTTCGACGGAGCGCGTTTGGCCGTCTCGACCTTGGCGGCGGGTTTGGCGGAAGCGTTACGTTTGGTGCTCATGGCAACGAAAGTTCCAATGAAAGAAGGCCCACGCTTTCACGTGGGCCGGGGGATACGGTTCAGTACGGGCGGTTCGCGGACACGATCTGGCGCGAAGCCGTTTTGGCGGCCTTGTCGCGCGGACGACGATCGCGGCCGCGATCGACAGGACAGGCGGTGGGGCGTGACGATCCGAAACGTTTCATGTCGGGTTCGTGCGGTCTTCTGTTTTGCCGAAACTGTGTCGCCGGAACGGCCTGTCAGCGCAGGCCGGTTTCGTTGCGGGCGATCACCAGGCGCTGGATCTCGCTGGTGCCTTCGTAGATCTCGGTGATCTTCGCGTCGCGGAAGTAACGCTCCAGCGGCATTTCCTTCGAGTAACCCATGCCGCCGTGGATCTGCACCGCCTGGTGCGTGATCCACATCGCCGCTTCCGACGCGGTGAGCTTGGCGATGGCCGCCTCGTTGCTGAAGCGTGCGCCGCCCTTGTCGAATTCGCCCTTCTGCCAGGCCGCACGCAGGGTGAGCAACGTGGCCGCGTCGAGCTTGCACTTCATGTCGGCGATCTTCGCCTGCGTCATCTGGAAGGTGCCGATCGCCGCGCCGAACGCCTTGCGCTCGCGCACGTATTCCAGCGTCTTCTCGTACGCCGCGCGGGCGATGCCGATGGCCTGGCTGGCGATGCCGATGCGGCCGGCGTCCAGCACGCTCATGGCGATCTTGAAGCCGTGGCCGACTTCGCCGAGCACGTCTTCCGGCTGGGCGACGTAACCGTCGAATTCGATCTCGCACGTGGCAGAGGCGCGGATGCCGAGCTTGGGCTCGGTCTTGCCGCGATGGAAGCCGGCGCGATCGCCGTCGACCATGAAGGCGGTGATGCCGCGCGCGCCCTTGTCCGGGTCGGTCATCGCGAACAGCACGAAATACTTGGCGACCGGGCCGGAGGTGATCCAGCTCTTCTTGCCGTGGATGACGTAGGTGCCGTCGGCCTGCTTGGTCGCCTTGCAGCGCATCGCCGTGGCGTCGGAGCCCGACTGCGGCTCGGTCAGCGCGAAGGCGCCGATCTCGCGGCCTTCGGCGATGGCGCGCACGTACTTCTGCTTCTGCTCCTCGGTGCCGAACTTCAGGATGCCGTTGCAGAACAGCGAGTTGTTGACCGACATGATGGTCGAGTGCGCGGCGTCGCCTGCAGCGATCTCGATCATCGCGAGCACGTAGCTGATCGGGTCCATGCCCGCGCCGCCGTATTCGGCCGGCACTTCGATGCCCATCAGGCCGTTCTCGCCGAGGGTGCGGATGTTCTCCAGCGGGAACTCGCCCGTCTTGTCGTGGTGTTCGGCGCTGGGAGCAATCTTTTCCTGGGCGATGCGGCGGGCCACATCCTGGATCATCAGTTGCTCTTCGGTGAAGCGGAAATCCACAGAGACACCTCGTGCTTGAGTCTTTGGTTCGATGGGCAAAACAGACTGCGAATTGTAGCCGTCCCGTGCGCGATTCGCAGGGGCGCGAGCGCATCGCATCACCAATACGGGCGCGATTCCGCCCGTTTTCGAACAACCGGCCCGACGCGAAGCGCGAAAGCGAGCGCTATCACCACGCTTCGTGCCGCGCCGCTTGACCCTGGGTACCCCGCGGACCGAAACTTATCGCTATATCGCGATAGGTTGATGAAGCATGGATCTGGAAGGCTGGTCTTCACGGCTCAAGGTGTTCGCCGACGCGACCCGGGTGCGCCTGCTGGCGCTGCTGGAGCGCGAGGAGCTGACCGTGGCCGAGCTGTCGGGCATCACTCGCCTGGCCCAGCCGCGCGTCTCCACCCACCTGGCCAAGCTGAAGGAGGCCGGGCTGGTGCGCGACCGCCGCTCCGGCGTCTCGGCGTATTACCGCTTCGACGACGCCGCCCTCGACGGCGCCCAGCGCGCCCTCTGGACCACCCTGCGTGAGGGCAGCGACGACCCGCTGCTGCGCCAGGACGCCGAGCGCGTGGCCGACGTGCTGGCCTCCCGCGCCGCGGACCAGAACTGGGCCGACACGGTGGCCGGCGACATGGAGCGCCATTACTCGCCCGGCCGCACCTGGGAAGCGATGGCCCGTTCGGCGCTGCCGCTGCTGGAGCCGGGCGACGTGCTCGACGTGGCCTCCGGCGACGGCGTGCTCGCCGAACTGCTCGCCCCGCATTCGCACCGCTACGTCTGCCTGGATTCGAGCACGAAGGTCGTGCTCGCCGCGTCCGAGCGCCTGCGCAAGCTCAAGAACGTCGAGGTGCGCGAGGGCGACATGCACGCCCTGCCCTTCGAGGACGCGCATTTCGACCTGGTGGTGCTGATGCACGCGCTGACCTACGCCGAGCATCCGGCGCAGGCGGTGGTCGAAGCCGCACGCGTGCTGCGCCCGGGCGGTCGGCTGCTGCTCACCAGTCTGGCCCGACACGAGCACCGCAACGTGGTCGAGGCCTACGGCCACGTGAACCTGGGCTTCAGCGAGAAGGACCTGCTGAAGTTCGCCACCAAGGCCGGCCTGGACGTGGGCAGTTGCGAGACCGTCACGCGCGAGCGCCGCCCCCCGCATTTCGAAGTGATCGCGCTGATCGGCCGCAAGCCCGGCGATGCGCGCAAGACGAGGAAGTCCTGATGGAAACCCTGCCCTGGCTGAACCCCGAACGCGCGCAATCGCTGCAGCAACTGCTGCGCGAACGCATCCTGGTGATCGACGGCGCGATGGGCACCATGATCCAGCAGCACGAGCTGGACGAAGCCGCGTACCGCGGCGAGCGTTTCGCGAAGGGTTACGACCACGCCTACGACCACGTCGAGCATGTGCACGGCGACAACTGCGGCTGCTCGCGCGACCAGCGTGGCAACAACGACCTGCTGAGCCTGACGCAGCCGCAGATCATCCAGGGCATCCACGCGCAGTACCTCGACGCCGGCGCGGACCTGATCGAAACCAATACCTTCAACTCCACCACCGTGTCGCTCGCCGACTACGGCCTGGAGCACCTGGCGCGCGAGCTCAACGAAGCCGGCGCGCGTCTGGCCCGCGAAGCCTGCGACGCCGCCGAAGCCCGCGATCCGTTGCGCCCGCGCTACGTGATCGGCGTGCTCGGCCCGACCAGCCGCACGGCGTCACTCAGCCCGGACGTGAACCGTCCCGGATTCCGCGCCATCACCTTCGACGAACTGCGCGTGGCCTATCGCGAAGCCGCCGACGGCCTGATCGACGGCGGCGCCGACGTGCTGATGGTCGAAACCGTGTTCGACACGCTCAACGCCAAGGCGGCGCTGTTCGCGATCGAGGAAGCGTTCGACGCACGCGGCGTGCGCCTGCCGGTGATGGTGTCGGGCACGATCACCGACGCTTCCGGCCGCACGCTCTCGGGCCAGACCGCCGAAGCGTTCTGGTACTCGCTGCGCCACGCGCAGCCGCTGGCGATCGGCCTGAACTGCGCGCTCGGCGCGAAGGACCTTCGCCCGCACGTCGACGTGCTCGCGCAGGTCGCCGACGCGTACGTGAGCACGCACCCGAACGCGGGCCTGCCCAATGCGTTCGGCGGCTACGACGAAACGCCAGAAGACATGGCCGACGTGCTCGGCGAGTTCGCGCGTGCCGGCATGCTGAACCTCGTCGGCGGCTGCTGCGGCACCACGCCGGCGCACATCGCGGCGATCGCGAAGGTGGTCGAAGGCGTCGCGCCGCGCGCACTGCCGTCGCTGGTCGCCGCGGCCTGATCGCCCCCCGCCTCATTCGACTTTCCGCGCATCGCGAACGGATTCCCTGCCTGTAATGACCATGTCCCTCCCCCGCCAGACGCGCCTGAGCGGTCTCGAGCCGCTGCAGATCACGCCGGAATCCAACTTCATTAACGTTGGTGAGCGCACCAACGTCACCGGCAGCGCGCAGTTCAAGAAGCTGATCCTGGAAGGCCGGCTCGACGAAGCCGTGGTGGTCGCGCGCCAGCAGGTCGAGAACGGCGCGCAGGTGATCGACGTCAACATGGACGAAGGCCTGCTCGATTCCGAGCGCGCGATGGTCGACTTCCTCAACCTGATCGCCGCCGAGCCCGACATCGCGCGCGTGCCGGTGATGGTCGACAGTTCGAAGTTCAGCGTGATCGAAGCCGGCCTGCGCTGCCTGCAGGGCAAAGGCATCGTCAATTCGATCTCGATGAAGGAAGGCGAAGCCGAGTTCCTGCGACAGGCGCGGCTGGTGCGCCGTTATGGCGCGGCCGTCGTGGTGATGGCGTTCGACGAAGCCGGCCAGGCCGACACGATGGAACGCAAGGTCGAGATCTGCTCGCGCGCGTACAAGCTGCTGACCGGGACGATCGGCTTTCCGCCGGAAGACATCATCTTCGACCCGAACGTGTTCGCCATCGCGACCGGCATCGAGGAACACAACGACTACGCCGTCGCGTTCATCGAGGCGACGCGCGAACTCAAGCGGCGGTTCCCGTTCAGCCACATCTCCGGCGGCGTGTCGAACGTGTCGTTCTCCTTCCGCGGCAACGAGCCGGTGCGGCAGGCGATCCACGTCGTGTTCCTGTACCACGCCATCAAGGCCGGCATGGACATGGGCATCGTCAATGCCGGCGCCTTGCCGCTGTACGACGACCTGGACGCCGAGCTGCGCGAGCGCGTGGAAGACGTCGTGCTCAATCGCCGCAGCGACGCAACCGAGCGCTTGCTGGAAATCGCCGACCGCTACAAGGGCAAGAAGGGCGAGAAGAAGGTCGAGGACCTCGCGTGGCGCGAGAAGCCCGTGCGCGAGCGCCTGTCGCATTCGCTGGTGCACGGCATCGACCAGTACATCGAGGCCGACACCGAGGAAGCGCGCGCGCAGGCCACGCGTCCGCTGGACGTGATCGAAGGCGCGCTGATGGACGGCATGAACGTCGTCGGCGACCTGTTCGGCGCCGGCAAGATGTTCCTGCCGCAGGTGGTGAAATCCGCGCGCGTGATGAAGAAGGCCGTCGCGTACCTGCTGCCGTTCATCGAAGCCGAAAAGCTGCGCACCGGTGACGTCGGCAAATCGAACGGCAAGATCGTGATGGCGACCGTCAAGGGCGACGTGCACGACATCGGCAAGAACATCGTCGGCGTCGTGCTTGCGTGCAACAACTTCGAGGTGATCGACCTGGGCGTGATGGTGCCGGCGCAGGTGATCCTCGATCGCGCGAAAGCCGAGAACGCCGACCTGGTCGGCTTGTCCGGACTGATCACGCCATCGCTGGAGGAAATGAGCCACGTCGCGCGCGAAATGCAGCGACAGGGCTTCGAGGTACCGCTGCTCATCGGCGGCGCGACGACCTCGCGCGCGCACACGGCGCTGAAGATCGACCCGCATTACAAGGCCCCCACCGTATGGGTGAAGGACGCCTCGCGTGCGGTCGGTGTCGCGCAATCGCTCATCAGCCCGGATCTGCGCGGCAACTTCGTCGCCGCCAACGACACCGACTACGCCGAGATCCGCCAGCGCCACAGGCAGCGCGGCGACGGCAAGCGCCTGGTTTCGCTGGAGAAGGCGCGCGCGCAGCGCTTCGACGGTGGCTGGAACGACTACGTCCCGCCAGCGCCGAACCAGCCGGGCCTGCATGTGTTCGACGACTACCCGCTGGCCGAACTCGTCGAGTACATCGACTGGACGCCGTTCTTCAACACGTGGGAGCTCGCGGGAAAGTACCCGGCGATCCTGACCGACGAGGTCGTCGGTGCGCAGGCAAGCGAGCTGTATCGCGATGCGCAGGCGATGCTCAGGCGCATCGTCGACGAGCGCTGGCTGACCGCGAAGGCGGTCTTCGCGCTGTGGCCGGCGAACGCGACCGGCGACGACGTCGTCGTCGATGCGAACGGCACGCCCACCACCCTGCACTTCCTGCGCCAGCAGGTCGACAAGCCGGTCGATCGGCCGGACTTCTGCCTCGCTGATTTCATCGCGCCGAAGGAGAGCGGTCGGCAGGACTGGATCGGCGGTTTCGCGGTGACGGCGGGCATCGGCATCGAGGAACACGTCGCGCGATTCGAAGCCGACCACGACGACTACAACGCGATCCTGCTCAAGGCGCTGGCAGACCGCTTCGCCGAAGCGCTCGCCGAACGGTTGCACGAGCGCGTGCGCAAGGAGTTCTGGGGCTACGCGGCAAGCGAATCGCTGGGCAACGACGCGCTGATCGACGAAGCCTACGTCGGCATCCGCCCGGCGCCGGGTTATCCGGCCTGCCCGGAGCACAGCGAGAAGGCGACGCTGTTCCGCCTGCTCGATGCGGAGACCAACGCCGGTGTGCGCCTGACGGAAAGCTTCGCGATGTACCCCGCCGCGGCCGTGTCTGGCTATTACTTCAGCCATCCGCGCAGCCAGTACTTCGTCGTCGGTCGCGTGTCGAAGGAACAGGTCGAGGACTACGCGCGACGCAAGGGCGTCAGCCTGGCGCAGGCTGAACGCTGGCTCGCATCGAACCTGGATTACGATCCGGAGTGACGACAGGTGGGGCGTCTTCGTCGCCCCCCGTCCTCACAGCTGCACCAACACGAAGGCCGCCTGCGCGGCCTTCGTCATTCCTGACGCGCGTTCCCCGACCCAGCGGATGGCGTCGCCGAAAGATGCGCCATGAAACCAGGCAACAGCTTGCGGTTCGCGTACCCGCTGATGTGGTCGGCATCGAAATACAGCGGACGGCCGTTGTCCTCGACGAAGCAGGTCGCGTCGGGACAGAGGATCGGGAACGGATCCCATACGCTCGCGCCGGGCAACTGCGCGGTCATTCTGGCCAGGGAGTCCAGGACCGGCTTGCGCAGCGCTTCCAGTTCGCCACGCGGCATCGCCAGACCGTCGCGGCACGCGGGATTTCCGCGGCTGAACCAGTCGGCGCAACGGTACGGCGGCGAGCGGAACACCGGCTTGGGCGCTTCGAACACGATGGCGACGCCGCGTTCGGTCAGGGGCTGGAGCATGTCGCGCACGATCTGCTCCGCTTCGTGCCGGCCCGCGACCGCATCCGCGCCGAACACGGCATTGCGCACCTGCTCCGGATCAATGCTCGTCCACTGATCGGCATAGCGCGGCAAGCGCAACGCGGGCAGGAACAGCGTATCGCCCGGCTTCGCACGCGACTGCACGTCGGCGAGCGCCGCATCGCCGAACTGCCGGCAGTGCGGAGCCTTGTAGTCGCGCGAGGGCTGCAGGCTCGCAAACGCGCAGCCCGCGCGCGTGTACAGGTAGACGTCGCGCCCGGCGTCCACCGCCAGCTTCGCGTAGAGGCCCATGTAAGCGGCGGCGTGCGAGTCGCCGATGACGAACAGCCGTCCGGAGGCGGGCGGCGTTGTGCAGGAGGACTTGGAGTAGATGCGAAGATCGGCGCCGGCGACGGCCTCCTGATGTCCGGTCGCGGCGCAATCGGGATAGACCGCTCGCGTTTCGCGGCCCATTGGATACCAGTCGTCGGCGTGCTGCGCAGTGACGCTCAGCGAGAGGTCCGGCTGCATCCGGCCGACTTTCCGGTACACGCCCATGAAGGCGAAGATCGCGATCACGCCGACGCCGATCACCACCAGCTTGTGTGCGTTGCGGAACACCGCGGCGCGGCGGAACGGCGTTTCGACGAAGTAATACGAAAACGCGGCAAGGCCAAACGTCACGAGCAGCGCCGCAATCTGCGTCGGCAGCGACTCCAATCCGACCGTCCAGCGCATCAGCACGAACACCGGCCAGTGCCACAGGTACAGGGAATACGACAGTCGCCCAACCCAGCGGACACCGCCGTTCTCCAGCAGCGCGCGCAACGGCCCGCCTGCGTCGGGGCGATACAGGAAGCCGAGCAGGCCGAGCGTGCCGAGCACCGCCGGCACCGAATCGGGCCACGGAGAATGTCCCGCACGCGCCGTTGCCAGGCTGACGGCCAGCAGCGCCAGCGACACGAATGCGCCAGCAGTGGCGACGAAAGCCGGAATCCGCGTCGCGCCAGATTCGCCCTTCGCCTGCGAAAGCACCTGGAACAGCAGCACGCCTGTCGCAAGTTGCCAGAACCGCGTGGTCAGCATGTAGAACGCGAGCGCCGGCTTCGCCTCGGCGATGTGGATCACGTAGCCCAGCGATGCCACCAAGCCCGCCGCGAACAGCGCCATCGACCACTTCCGGCCGCGCGCCCCCCACGCCCACGCGAAGAACAGGAGTGGAAACAGCACGTAGAACTGCTCTTCGACGCCGAGCGACCACGTATGCGTATACGGATTGAACTCGACCTTCGGCGAAAAATAATCGCCGTCGGTGCGCAACAGGACGAAGTTGCTCAGGCCGACGAACGCCCAGCGGCCGACCTCGTTGCTGGTGTCGCTCAGCCAGGCCTGCGGGATGAAGAGCGCGCTCGCGATGCCCGTGAGCATGAGGCAGACGACCAGCGCCGGAGCGATGCGCCGGATGCGCCGGGAATAGAAGTAACCGAGGTAATCGGGCAGCCGTGGCCTATGCAGGTGCGCCATCGACGCGCTGACCACGAAGCCGGAGATCACGAAGAACACATCGACGCCGGTAAAACCACCCGGCAGCAGTCGGGCGTCGAGGTGGTAGGCGATGACCGAAAGCACGGCCAGCGCGCGCAGTCCATCGATGTAGGGAAAGTAACGCTGGCGCGTGTCGTCCGTGACGGGCATGCGTTGGATTCGGTCAGGTGTCAGTGTCGGCGCGTCCCGCCGGGAAACGATCACCACACCAGGTCGTCGGGCACCTGGTATTGCGGATCGGCGTAAGGATCCTCATTCGCCGGCGCGTTCGGGTCGACCTTCAACGCCACGGCGGGGGCGAAGATCGCTTCGGCCTGCGCAAGCAGTTCGGCGTTGACCAGCAGGTAGCGGCCGTCCATCTGCAGCACGCCGAGCTCGCCGGCGTTGAGCTGCTTGAGCTGCGCTTCGTTGACGTAGATGCGCTTGATCTTCCCGCCGTACGGGAAGTGGCGGGCGATCTCGGCAGTCGCGTCGTTGAGCGCCTTGTCCTTGACCAGCTCGGCGAGCTTCGCGCGCGCTTCGCGACGCTGGCGCGCTTCTTCCTGCTTGGCGGCTTCCGCGGCGATGCGCTCGTCCTTCTCGCGCTGGGCGCGGATGGCGTAGGCCTTCGCCAGGTCGATGTCCTCGCGCGACTGCGGCTTGCCGCCGTGCCGCTGGCCCGGCTTGCGGTTGTCGGGTTTGCGTCCGTCCTGGCGGCGATCGCCCGCCTGCGGCTTTCCGCCCTGCGGCTTCGCACCATGCTGGGCGCCCTGGGGCTTGCCACCCTGCCGGTTGTCCGGCTTGCCGCCCTTGGCGTGCGCGGGGCGCTCGGGCTTGGGCGCGGGCTTGAAGCCCAGGCCCATCAACTGGTCGCGGAGGCTGTTGCTCATGTGCTGCTGCGAAAGGAGGGTGACTGCAGACCCGAAGTATAGGCAGCCGGCGGCCGTGGCGCGCGGCTTTCCACGGTGAACCGTGCGCCGGCTTCAGTAATGCGGCGGCGGCGGTTCCTGCGAGGGCTCCGCGGCGAACGGGTTGGATGCGAGCGCGGCCCGCATATGCCGCAGTTCCTCCAGCACGCGATGCATCGCCAGCGCGTTGCGCGCCTCCTCGCCGCGCGTGGCGGCGAGTGCATCGCTCAGTTCGGACAGCGCCTGCTCCTGGAACGCGAGGCGCGTTTCCAGGTCGACAAGGCGCTGCTCGAGGTCATCGCGTTGGTCGGGCATGTCAGTGCGTCTGGATCGAGCGGCCACGCCCGATCCCGTAATACGCCAGCCCGGCCGATTCGACTTCGTCCGGGTGGTACAGGTTGCGGCCGTCGAAGATGACCGCATCGTTCACCGATTGCTTCAGGCGCGCGAAGTCGGGGCTGCGGAACTGCTTCCATTCGGTGACCACGACCAGCGCGTCCGCATCGGCCAGCGCGGCGCGGGCCGAATCGCACAGCGTCAGGTCATCGCGATCGCCGAAGATGCGGTGGGCTTCCTCGGTCGCTTCCGGGTCGTACGCACGCACCTTCGCGCCGGCGTCCCACAGCTGCTGCAACAGGCGACGGCTCGAGGCTTCGCGCATGTCGTCGGTGTTCGGCTTGAACGCCAGGCCCCAGACCGCAAAGGTCTTGCCCGCGACGTTGCCGTCGTAGTGGCGCTGGATCAGTTCGAACAGATGCCCCTTCTGCTGCTCGTTGACGCCCTCGACCGCGCCCAGCAACTGCGCGGTGTAGCCGTGCTGCAGCGCCGTGCGATGCAGCGCCTGCACGTCCTTCGGGAAGCACGAACCGCCGTAACCCGCGCCGGGATAAATGAAGTGCCAGCCGATGCGCGGGTCCGAACCGATGCCCTGGCGGACCATCTCTACGTCCGCGCCCACGCGCTCGGCGATGTTCGCGATCTCGTTCATGAAGCTGATCTTGGTCGCCAGCATCGCGTTGGCGGCGTACTTCGTCAGCTCGGCCGAACGCACGTCCATCACCACGATGCGTTCGTGGTTGCGATTGAACGGCGCGTACAGGCGCTTCAGGCGCTCCACTGCCATCGTGCTCGACGAGCCGATCACGATGCGGTCGGGGCGCATGCAGTCGTTGACGGCGTCGCCTTCCTTGAGGAATTCCGGGTTCGAGGCGACTTCGAACGTCACGTCGGTCCCGCGCGTACGCAGCTCATCGGCGATTGCCGCGCGCACCTTGTCGGCGGTGCCGACCGGCACCGTCGACTTGTTCACCACCACCGCAGGGCGCTCGAGGTGCTTGCCTATCGTGCGCGCCACCGCCAGCACGTACTTCAGGTCCGCGCTGCCGTCTTCGTCCGGCGGCGTGCCCACGGCGATGAAAATCACGTCGCCGTGCGCGATCGCCGTCGCCGCGTCGGTCGTGAACGTCAACCGGCCTGCCGCGTGGTTGGCCTTCACCATCGGCTCCAGGCCGGGCTCGTAGATCGGGATCACACCGCGATTGAGGCCTTCGACCTTGGCCTGGTCGATATCGACGCAGACCACGTCATGGCCGACGTCGGCAAGGCAGGTTCCGGTGACCAGGCCTACGTAGCCGGTTCCGAAGATGGTGACGCGCATGCAGTTACTCCGAGCGTGGCAAGGGGTGCACGGTAACCAGTCGCGAGTGAAGAGCCTGCTCGCTTCCGGTGAACGTCATCCCGGATACACGTGTGTTACTTGCCCTGCCCCGGCTTGCCGATGTCGAGCAGTTCGACTTCGAACACCAAGGTCTGATTCGGGCCGATCGGGCCGGCGCCCTGCGGACCGTACGCGAGCTTGCTCGGGATCCAGAAACGGAACTTGCTGCCCACCGGCATCAGCGTGAGGCCTTCCTGCCAGCCCGGCACCATCTGGGAGAGCACGAACGTCGCCGGCTCGCCGCGATCGTACGAACTGTCGAAGGTCTTGCCGTCCAGCAGCGTGCCTTTGTAGTGCGCGCTGACCACGTCGGTCGGCGTCGGCTTGGGACCCTTGCCCTCGGTGATCACCTGGTACTGCAGGCCCGAGGCAGTGGTCGTCACGCCCGGCTTCTTCGCGTTCTCGGCGAGGAACTTCGCGCCGGCTTCGGCGTTGGTCTTCGCGTCGGCTTCGAGCTTGGCGATCTGCTGCGCGCGGATCTTCTGCGCGAAGGCTTCGCGGATCTCGCCGGCCTGCTTCTCGTCCAGCAGCGGCTTGCCGCCTTCCAGCGACGTCTTGAGCGCCTTGTGCAGCGTGTCCAGGTCGATCTCGCCCTTGACCGGCTCAAGCGAGCGCGCCATGTCCATGCCGATCATGTAGCTGACCTGTTCCTTCTCCGTCGCCAAGCCCGCGATGGCTTTCGCACCGTCCTTGCCGGCTTCGGTCGTGGCGGTGTCCTTCTTGGCTTCGGCGTTGTCGGCCGGCTTGTTGCAGGCGGCGGTCAAGGCGGCGAGCGAAGCGACGGCCAGGGCGAGGCCGGTGTGGCGCGGAGTGAACTTCATCGGGGAGCTCCAGGAAGGAAAGATCGCCGGAACGGGACTCCGTCCGGCGTTGCGGCCTGACAAACTGCCAGCGGCGAACTGAACGTCAGGCGTACCACGCAGCACGCGGCACGCCTGTCGATCCACGCACACTGCGAGCGGCGCGCATCGTGGACGCGCGCCGGAACGCTTCTTACAGAATGCCCATCAGTTCGACGTCGAACACCAGCGTGGCGTTGGGACCGATCGGGCCGCCCGGCGTGCCGTTCGCGCCGTAGGCGAGATCGCCCGGGATCCAGAAGCGGAACTTGCTGCCCACCGGCATCATGCCGACGCCTTCGGTCCAGCCGGCGATGACCTGGTTGAGCGCGAATTCGGCCGGCTGGTTGCGCGCATAGGAGCTGTCGAACACGGTGCCGTCGAGCAGCTTGCCTTCGTAGTTGACGCGCACGCGGTCGGTGGCGGTCGGACGCGGGCCCGAACCCTGGCGCAGCACCATGTACTGCAGGCCCGAACCGGTCGTGATCACGCCCTTCTGCGTCTTGTTCTCGGCGAGGAACTTCGCGCCCTCGGCCTTGTTCTTGTCGCCCAGCTGCGAGGCCTGCGCCTGCATCTTGGCCTGCACCTTCTGCTGGAACGACTGGCGGATCGCGCCGAGTTCGGCGTCGCTCAGCAGCGGCTGGCCCTTGTCGAACGACGTGCGGATGGCCTGGATCACCACCGGCAGTTCGAGTTCGTCCTTGATCGGCGCGAGCGAGCGGCCGACGTCGGCGCCGACCAGGTAGGCGACCTTGTCCTTTGGCACGTCCGGCGCCTTCGTGCCGGCGGGCGCCTGGCCGGTACGCACGGCGATGCGCTGCATCAGCGCGGGGCCGACGGTCTGCGCTTCGGTTTCGGTGATCAGCGGCTTGCCGCCGTCGAAGGCGTTCTGGATCGCGCGCTGGAACGCGGCCAGGTCGATGTCGGGCGACAGCGGCGTGATCGACTGGGCGATGTCGGTGCCCACCATGTAGCTGGTCTTTTCGCGTTCGGTCGTCAGCACGTTCTTTTCCTGAGCAGAGGCCGCCCCGCCGATCAGCGTGGCCGCAGTGGTAAGCAACACGGCGGCGCCGCGCATCAATGCCTTCATGGGGAACCTACTCCGTATGGGTGTTGTGTCCGGCACGTGCCGGCGCCTTGCATACGCTCATCGAAACAGGCGCGGGCAAGCCCGGCATTGTCGCGGCACCAGCCCTCATCGGCAATCGCCAGCCGTGTCTACACGCGATCCACGCACGAGGTCGTGAAGCGTTCGACGCATGCGCGCCGTGGATCCGCACACCGACGTGCGCCAGCGGACATCCACCGCAAAGACAGGGGATCGTCCGACAGGGATGCTTTGCGGATTGACCCACGCCTCCCGCCTGAACAGGCCAGCTCCCTCCGCCCGTCGGCTATGCCATCAGTTGGGTAGAAGCCGGTTGACCGGTCGTAATTTGGTGTTATAGTTGCCTACAACACCGGTCTACTAACGAGCAGGACGTTCACCATGAACCGCAGGTTCCAGAACTCCCTCACGGCACTCCTGGCTTCCGCTTCCGCCCTGGCGCTGTGCCTGGCGCTCGCGATGCCGGCCCCGCACGAGGCCCGCGCCGAACACATGGCCGTGCAGATGGGGCCGCTCGACGCGACCTTCACGCCATCGGACGCCTCGCGCAGCCAGCAGGACCATCTCGACGCGCTGACCCGGAGCATCGAACGCCGGGCCGACAAGGTCGAAACCCTGGCCGACGCCGCCACCCTGGCCGCCGAAATCGCCACCGCCACGGCCCTGGCCCAGGCGGTGAAGACCGCCGGCGAGAACGACACCGAATCCGAACACAAGGCACGGACCGCCGCCCGGCATCGCCGGCAAACCCTCGTCATGCCTTACATCTCATTCGCACCGCGGGGCTGAACCATGACCGCAATCCAATGGAGCGACGGCGCTCCGATCTATCGCCAGCTGAAGGATCGCGTCATCGCGATGATGCTCGACGGGATTCTGAAGCCGGGGGACGCTCTGCCCTCCGTGCGCCAGGTCGCCGCCGAATACCAGCTCAATCCCATCACTGTCTCGCGCGCCTATCAGGAACTGGCGGACGAGGCTCTCGTCGAGAAACGCAGGGGTCTTGGCATGTACGTGACCGAAGAGGCGGCAAAGAAACTGCTGTTCAACGAACGCGAACGCTTCCTGCGCGAGGAGTGGCCGCTGGTGCTCGAACGCATCCTGCGACTGGGCCTCACCGCCGAAGACCTGCTCACCCCGGCCAAGGCAGGCTCGCCATGAACGCCTCCGCTTCGCTCGTCTCCGCAGCCACCCCGGTCGTAAGCGCCCGCGGCCTGCGCAAGGCTTACAAGAACAAGCTCGCGCTGGACGACACCGCGTTCGAGATCCCCGCCGGCCGCATCGTCGGCCTGATCGGTCCCAACGGCGCGGGCAAGACCACCGCGCTGAAGGCGATCCTCGGACTGATTCCGTTCGAAGGCGAGCTGCGCGTGCTCGGTCGCGATCCGCGCACCGAACGCGACGAACTCATGCGCGATGTGTGCTTCATCGCCGACGTCGCGGTGCTGCCGCGCTGGATCCGGGTGAAGGAAGCCATCGACTTCGTCGCCGGCGTGCATCCGCGCTTCGATCGCGCCAAGTGCGAACGCTTCCTCGCCCACACCCAGCTCAAGCCGCAGATGCGCGTGCGCGAACTGTCCAAGGGCATGATCGTGCAGCTGCACCTGGCACTGGTGATGGCCATCGACGCGCGCCTGCTGGTGCTCGACGAACCCACGCTCGGCCTGGACATCCTCTACCGCAAGCAGTTCTACCAGCGCCTGCTGGAGGACTACTTCGACGAGGAGAAGACCATCCTGGTCACCACGCACCAGGTCGAGGAAATCGAGCACATCCTTACTGATGTCATGTTCATCCGCGACGGCAAGGTCGTGCTCAACAACGACATGGAAACGCTGGGCGAACGCTTCACCGAAGTGTTGGTCAACGGCGACCGCACCGGCGAGGCCCGCGCGCTGCAGCCGATCGACGAACGCGCCCTGCCCTTCGGCAAGACGGTGATGCTGTTCGACGGCGTGCCGCGCGAACGACTGGCCGGACTGGGCGAAACCCGCACGCCGGGCCTGGCCGATCTGTTCGTCGCCACGATGAAGGGGACCTACGCATGAACGCGATCAACGAATCCCAGGAATTCCCCCGCTCCGCCGCGGTAGCGGCGACGCACCCCACGCACACGTTCAAGATGCTGCTCAGGCGCGAGTTCTGGGAGCACAAGGGCGGTTTCCTGTGGGCCCCGCTGGTGGCCGGCGCGATCCTGCTGGTGCTCACGCTGATGGGCATTGGCGCGGGCGAAGTGCTGCTGCGCAAGGTGCCCGACCGCGCGACGATCAACGTCGAAGGGGGCAGCTTCCAGGTCAACGGACTGGATCTTTCGCAGCTCACCGCGAAGATGAGCCCCAGCGAGCTGCACGAGTTCGGGGGCGTGATCGACGCCAGCCTGTACATGGCAGCGAGCTGGCCATTCATCGTGCTGGCCTTCGTGGTGTTCTTCTACTGCCTGGGCAGCCTGTACGACGATCGTCGCGACCGCAGCGTGCTGTTCTGGAAGTCGCTGCCGATCTCCGATCGCGACACGGTGCTGTCGAAGGTCGCCAGCGCGACATTGATGGCACCGGCCATCGCCGCCATCGCGGCCATCGCGACGGTGTTCGGTTCGATGGTGGTCTACAGCTTCGCGGTGCTGCTGCACGGCGGCAACCCGGTCACGATGCTGTGGGGCCCGGCGAGTCCGCTCAAGGTGAGCATGCACCTGCTCGCATCGATCCCGGTGTACGCACTGTGGGCGCTGCCGACCGTGGGCTGGCTGATGCTCTGCTCGGCCTGGGCCAAGAGCAAGCCTTTCCTGTGGGCGATCATGATCCCGATCTTCGCCGGCATCTTCGTCAGCTGGTTCGACCTGATGCAGCTGTTCGACCTGGAAACCGGCTGGTTCTGGAAGAACGTCGTGGCCCGCAGCCTGCTGAGCGTGGCCCCGGGTTCGTGGTTCGACGCGGCGCAGCTGGGCGACGTCGACGTCGACGGCCCGCCAGGCGATCCACTCGGTGCTGAGCCTTCGCACGATGTACTCGGTCCTCGCCACGCCGCAGCTGTGGGTGGGTGCGCTGGCCGGCGCGGTGATGATCTTCGGCGCGATCCGCCTCCGCCGCTGGAGGGATGAGGGGTGAGCGCGAGCGCGGACCACTGGTCCGCGCCGCGCGAACGCCCGGCCATGGATGGGTGAGGAGGAGCGCTTGCGCGGCACTGCCGCGCGCTCCGACGAACGCCCGGTCATGGATGGCCGGGCCGGGCGATCCGAAGCCCGCAGCGTGACGCCAGGGATGGCGGCCTCAATCGGACCGAATTGAATGCCGCGGCACGACGCCGAACGTTCCAACGAAGTCCACTGATAGCTCTCGCTACCCCAAGCACACCGCCCCGTCCCCAAGGAACCCCCGATGCGCCCGAAGTTCGCCGCCCTGCTCTGCTTCGCACTGTTCACGGCATCGCTTCCCGCGCTGGCCGCCAATCGCGCCGCCGACGCGTCCCCCGACACCGTCCTGATAGTCGGCGACAGCCTCAGCAGCGCGCACCGCATGGAGCCGACGCAGGGCTGGGTCTCGCTGCTGCAGGCGCGCCTCGCCACCGAAACGAAAACCCCGCCCGCCATCGTCAACGCGAGCCGCGGCGGCAAGACGCTGACCGACGCGCTCGGCGAACTCCCCACCCTGCTCGAACAGCACCATCCCGACGTCGTCGTGCTCGAACTCGGCGGCAACGACGCGATCCTCGGCGCGAAGCGCGATGCCATCGAACGCGATCTCTCGCGCCTGATCGAACTCTCCCGCGCGCAGGGCGCGAAGGTGGCGATCCTCGGCTTCGTCGTACCGCCGGCCTTCGACAAGGACGGCTCGGCGAATCTGCTGCGCGAGGCCTACGCGACCATCGCAAAGAGCGCCGACGTTGCGCTGCTGCCGTCGCTGCTCGGCGACATTTCCTCGACGCCGGCGCTGCTGCAGGACGACGGCATCCACCCGAATGCGGCCGCGCAGCCGCGCGTGCTCGACAACGCCTGGCCGACGCTGCGACCGCTCCTGCTGGGCGATGCAACCGTGCGCACCTCGGGCGCATCCAAGTAGGGCCTATCACGGAGAGACCCGCCATGCGCAAGCCCACCGTCGCCTTTGCCCTGCTTCCCCTCGCCCTGTTCGCCGGCCAGGCCTTCGCCGACGAATGCAAGCACTCCGAACCGCACAACCTCACGCTCGACTTCAACGGCGTGAAGACCGTGATGTTCGCCATCGGCCCGCACGACCTCACCGTCACCGCATCGCCCGGCGCGAAGGGCGCCGTACAGGGCAAGGCCTGCGCGTCCAATCCCGATCGACTGAAGGAACTGACGCTCACGCAGAAGCGCGTGGGCGACAAGATCATCGTCACGGCCGAGCGCGCGGACACCATCAGCATCAGTTTCGGCAACGCGAACTACGCCTACCTCTCGCTCAACGCGACCGTGCCCGACAACGTACTGGTGCAGCTGGACGTGGGCTCGGGCGATGCGCGCGTCAGCGGCGCGGCCGCAATGAGCGCCGATGTCGGCTCCGGCGATGTCGAGGCCCGCAACATCCGCGGCCTGGTCACCGCCGACGTCAATTCCGGCGACATCGAGCTGGACACGATCGGTTCGCTTCGCGTGCTGTCGGTTGGTTCGGGCGATCTGACGGCACGCCGCGTCAAGACGAATGTCGACGTCGGCAGCGTCGGCTCGGGCGACATCGACCTTCGCGATGTCGGCGGCAACGTCAGCATCGAAAGCATCGGCTCGGGCGGCCTGGAAGCACAGAAAGTCGGCGGCAACGTCATCGCCGGCAAGATCGGCTCCGGCGGCCTGGACGCGCACGACGTCGCCGGCAACCTCACCGTACGCCGCGTCGGCAGCGGCGGCGTCGACCACAGCGGCGTGAGGGGCACCGTCAGCGTGCCCTCCGACGACTGATCCATCCACATCACCCAGGATGTTCGCCATGAACCTGCGTCTTCTCGCCCTCACCGCGGTCCTGTCCAGCGCGACGCTGCTGTCCGCGTGCGATGCCAATACGCCCTCGCAACCGGCCGCGCAGAAGGCGGCCGAGACCGGCGGCGTCGTGTCCGGTGCCGTGCAGAAGGCGCTGACGCAGGCGAAGAAGGAAATCGCCGAAGGCAACGTCAGCGTCAACAACAGTGGCACCGGCGGCAAGCGCGTCGAGATCTCACCCAAGGGCGATCTGCTGATCGACGGTGACGCGGTGGCGGTAACCCCGCAGCAGCGCACGCTGCTGCTGGAGTATCGCGGCCGCATCATCGATGTCGCGAACGCCGGCGTGACGATCGGCATGCATAGCGCCGACCTCGCCACGCAGGCAGTGACGCAGTCGATCAAGAGCGTCTTCACCGGTGGCTCCGGGGACGACATCGAGCGCAACGTCGAGGCACAGGCGTCGAAGGTCGAAGCTGCGGCGATGGCGCTCTGCGACGCGCTGCCGGCGATGATGGAATCGCAGAACCGCCTCGCCGCGGCGATGCCGGAGTTCAAGCCCTACGCGAACATGACGCAGGCCGACATCGACGAGTGCCGCAGCGACGCGAAGCACAGGGGCGAGAAGGTGGCCGATTCGGCCGCCTCGGCGGCGGAGGAAGCGGCGAAGGCGGCCGAGGCGCCGACGAAGCAGTAAGTCCGGGGGGCGCGCAAGCTCGTGTCGCGGCGCCCCTGCTGTTGCCGTCATTCCCGCGCAGGCGGGAATCCAACGGACAGACGCATCACGACCTTCGAAGGCCGTGACCGGGTGGATGCATGGATCCCCGCCTTCGCGGGGATGACAGCTCCAGGGCAATCTCGCAGCCCACCTCTTGCCGTCATTCCCGCGAAGGCGGGAATCCATCGGACAGGCGCATCACGCCCTACGAAGGCCGTGACCGCGTGGATGCATGGATCCCCGCCTTTGCGAGGATGACATCTGAAACGAGGATTACAGCTGAAACGGGGATGACCGCTGCGGGGATGCCAGCGGACAGAGACGACGGCCGGTTATCCACCGCCCCCGCCCCCCTCGTGGATCCCGCCACGCGTAAGCGCCGCCGGATCCAGCAGTTCGCGCAGCTGCTTCAGCGATAGCCCGCTGCTCTCCGCTGCCACATCCAGCACCGGCCGGCCTTCCTTGTAGGCCTGCTTCGCGATCGCGGCGGCCTTTTCGTAACCGATGATCGGATTGAGCGCGGTGACCAGGATCGGATTGCGGTCCAGGGCCTCGCGCACCCGATCCGGTCGCGGCTTCAGCCCGGCGATGGCGTCGTCGGCCAGCAGGCGCATCACGTTGCCCAGCAGCTGGATCGAATCGAGCAGGTCGTAGGCGATCAGCGGCAGCATCACGTTGAGCTGGAAATTGCCGCTCTGCCCCGCCACGGTGATTGCCGTGTGGTGGCCCATCACCTGCGCGCAGACCATGCAGGTCGCTTCGGGAATCACCGGATTGACCTTGCCCGGCATGATCGAACTGCCCGGCTGCAGTGCCGGCAATTCGATCTCGCCCAGCCCGGCCAGCGGGCCTGAATTCATCCAGCGCAGGTCGTTGGCGATCTTCATCAGCGCTACCGCCAGCGCGTTGAGCTGGCCCGACAGCTCCACCGCATCGTCCTGCGATGCGATGCCTTCGAACTTGTCGTCGGCCGATTCGAATTTGACGCCGGACAGCGCCGAAAGCGCCTTTGCCATGGCCTTGCCGGACCTCGCATCGGCGTTGATGCCGGTGCCGATCGCCGTGCCGCCGATGGGCAGCCGACGCACGCGGCCCAGCGCGTCCTCGATGCGCGCCTGCGCCGACGCCAACTGCGAGGCCCACGCGCCGAATTCCTGCGCGAACGTCAGCGGCATCGCATCCATCAGGTGCGTGCGGCCGGTCTTGGTGACCTTGCCCAACGCCTTGCCCTGGCGTTCGATCGTCCGGCGCAGGTGCTTGAGCGACGGCAGCAGCTGTTCGGTCGTGGCGATCAGCGCGCTGACGCGGATCGCGGTCGGGATCACGTCGTTGGAACTCTGGCCGAGGTTGACGTGGTCGTTCGGATGGATCGCCTTGGCGACCTTGCCGCCGGCATTGGCCAGCGCCGCGATGACCTCGTTGGCGTTCATGTTGCTCGACGTACCCGAGCCGGTCTGGAACACGTCGATGGGGAACTGCGCGTCGTGTTCGCCCGACGCGACGGCCAGCGCGGCGGCACGGATCGCCTGCGAGGCGCCCTTGCCCAGCAGGCCGAAGCCGCCGTTGACCTCGGCCGCCGCGGCCTTGATGAGGCCCAGCGCGCGGATGAATTCCCGCGGCATGGGGCGGCCGGAGATCGGGAAGTTCTGCACCGCCCGCTGCGTCTGCGCGCCCCACAGGGCCTGCGCGGGCACCTGCAACTCGCCCATGCTGTCTTTCTCGGTGCGGAAGCCGCTGTCGCGGCGGGCCTGCTTGGCCATCGGGAGTCCTCCGGTTCGGATGCGCCGAGCTTACGCCGGGCGCGTTACGCGTGTTTCACCCTGCCCGGCCGGTCGCGAAGGGTCGCCCCGGGGAGCAGTAGTAGAATCGCGGTTTGCCTTCGCCATCTCCCACTGAAGCCCGCCATGTCCGTTGAAGCCCAGCTGCTCGCCCTGTCCCCGCTCGATGGCCGCTACGCCGGCAAGGTCGACGCGCTCCGCCCGATCTTCTCCGAGTACGGCCTGATCAGGGCGCGCGTGAAGGTGGAAGTGGAATGGCTGCTGGCGCTGGCCGCGGAGCCGGGCATCGTCGAACTGGCGCCGTTCTCCGATGCCGCCGCCGCGCGCCTGCGTGCGCTGGTAGACACGCTCACGCCGGCCGATGCCGCGCGCGTGAAGGAGATCGAGCGCACCACCAACCACGACGTCAAGGCGGTGGAGTACTTCATCAAGGAGCGCCTGAAGGACGACGCCGAGCTCGGCCCGGCGCTGGAATTCGTGCACTTCGCCTGCACGTCCGAGGACATCAACAACCTCAGCTACGCGCTGATGCTCAACGAGGCGCGCCAGTACGTGCTGCTGCCCAAGCTCGACGAGCTGATCCAGAAGCTGCGCGCGATGGCGCACGAACACGCCGCGCTGCCGATGCTGTCGCGCACGCACGGCCAGACCGCCTCGCCGACCACCGTCGGCAAGGAAATCGCCAACGTCGTCGCGCGCCTGCAGCGCCAGGGCGAAACGCTCGCCGCCGCGCGCATGCCGGGCAAGATCAACGGCGCGGTCGGCAACTACAACGCGCACGTCGCCTCGTATCCCGACATCGACTGGCCGGCCTTCTCCGAACGCTTCGTGCATTCGCTCGGCCTGAACTGGCAGCCGTACACCACGCAGATCGAACCGCACGACGGCATCGCCGAAATCTGCGACGCCCAGCGCCGCATCGACACCATCGCAATCGACCTCTGCCGAGACGTGTGGGGCTACATCTCGCTGGGGTACTTCAAGCAGGCGTTGAAGGCCGGTGAAGTCGGCTCCTCGACCATGCCGCACAAGGTCAATCCGATCGACTTCGAGAACGCCGAAGGCAACTTCGGCATCGCCAACGCGCTGTTCGAGCATTTCGCCGCCAAGCTGCCGATCAGCCGCTGGCAGCGCGACCTCACCGACTCCACGGTGCTGCGCGCGCTCGGCACCGCATTCGGCCACGCGCTGATCGGCTTCGACGCCCTGCTCCGCGGCCTGGGCAAGCTCAGCGCCAACCCGCAGCGCCTGGCCGAAGACCTCGACGCCGCGTGGGAAGTGCTGGCCGAAGCCGTGCAGACGGTGATGCGTCGCCACGGCCTGCCCAACCCGTACGAACAGCTCAAGGCGCTCACGCGCGGCCAGGGCATCAACGAAGCCTCGATGCGCGAGTTCATCGGCACGCTGGAGCTCCCCGCCGCCGACAAGCAGCGCCTGCTCGACATGACGCCGGGCAGCTACGTGGGCCTGGCGGAGAAGCTGGCGCGCGAGATCTGACGACGCGCGCCATCCCGATGCCATGAAGCTGCTCGTCAACATCGACGTGCCGGACATACGCAAAGCGGAAGCCTTCTACACCGGCGCGTTCGGGTTGACGCCCGCACGGCGCTTCGGCGACGACGGCGTGGAACTGCTCGGCTTCGAAGCGCCGCTCTACCTGCTGCGCAAGGACGCCGGCTCCATCGGCGCCGGCGAAGCAGCACGCGACTACGCCCGACACTGGACGCCGCTCCATTGCGACGTGGTCGTCGACGACCTCGACGCCGCACTCGCCCGTGCGCTTGCCGCCGGCGCGACGCAGGATTCCCCCATTCGCCAGGCCAACTGGGGCCGCATCGTCACCATCGCCGATCCGTTCGGACACGGCTGGTGCCTGCTGCAGTTCCTTGGCCGCGGCTACGACGAAATCGCCACGCCATGAACCGAAAGATCGCACCGAAGAAGAACGCTCCCGTGCGCACGACCGCCACCAAGACGGCGAAGTCGGCGCGCGCCGAACTGCCCATCGAAATCGACGCCCGCACGCTGCCGCCGCTGGGCATGACGCCCGAACGCTTCCTGCGCGATTACTGGCAGAAGCGCCCGCTGCTGATCCGCAATGCGTTGCCCGATTTCGAGACGCCCGTCCTGCCGGAAGACCTCGCCGGCCTCGCGTGCGAGGAAACCGCGCTGTCGCGCATCGTCATGCACGACCGCGCGAACGATCGCTGGACGCTGCGCCATGGCCCGTTCGACGAAGACGAGTTCCCGGGCATGCCGCACCAGGACTGGACGCTGCTGGTGCAGGACGTCGACAAGTGGGATCCGGACATCGCCGCGTTGCTGGAGCAGTTCCGCTTCCTGCCGCGCTGGCGCATCGACGACGTCATGATTTCCTTCGCCGCGCCGGGCGGTTCGGTCGGCGCGCACGTGGACCAGTACGACGTCTTCCTGCTGCAGGCCTACGGGCATCGCCGCTGGCAGATCGACGCAGGTTCGAATCCGCCGCTCGACTTCCGCCCCGACGTCGAACTGAAGCTGCTGCGCGAATTCAACCCGACGCACGACTGGGTGCTGGGACCGGGCGACATGCTGTACCTGCCGCCCGGCGTGCCGCACAACGGCGTCGCGGAAGACGCGTGCCTCACCTTCTCCGTCGGCATGCGCGCGCCGTCGGCGGCGGAGCTGCTGGGCGATTTCGTGGACACGCTCGCAAGCGATGCGGACGATGCGCTGCGCTACACCGACCCCGACCTCGCGCCGTCCGCCGATCCGAACGAGATCGACACCGCCGCGATGAACCGCGTGGTCGAGGCGCTGAACCTGCTGCGCATGAACGATCCGGATCGCCTGGGCGACTGGTTCGGCCGTTTCATCACCGTGTACCGCGCGGGCGGCGAGGTGCAAAGCGGCGGCCAGGCGCGCTCGCGCATCGAGATCGAATGGGACCTGCAACACGGCGCCAGCCTGTTCCGGCACCCGTATTCGCGCATGGCGTGGCGGCGCGCGCATCGAAAGGGCGAGCCGGCGCGACTGTACGTCAGCGGACACGACTATCCCCTGCCCGCCGACGACGCCGCGCTGATCGCCGACGCCGCGCAGCTCGACGGCGCCGGTTACGCGTCGCTGTCCGACGCCGGCCGCGATCTCGTGCAGGAGCTGATCCAGTCCGGCCACTTCAACCTCGCGCTGCCGGACGAAGAGGAATGAGCCGCCCGGACGCCGTGTTCACCGTCCAGGCGGTCGCCTTCGAGCAGGCCGCGGCCGAACTGCGTGCCGTGCGCGACGTGGTCTTCGTGCAGGAACAGGGCGTACCGGTGGAAATCGAGCGCGACGCGCTCGATCCGTTGAGCCGGCACGTGATCGCCCGCGACGCGCAGGGCCGGGCCATCGGCACGGGCCGGCTCACGCCGGATCGCCGCATCGGTCGCATGGCGGTGATCCCGGAATGGCGCAACCGCCGCGTCGGGGAGGCGCTGCTCAAGGCGTTGCTGGTCGAGGCCCGCACGTTCGGCTGGAACGAGATCACGCTGCACGCGCAGGTCGCCGCGCTGGCGTTCTACGCGCGACAGGGCTTCCTCCCGTACGGCGACCGGTTCGTCGAGGCGGGGCTGGAACACCAGTCGATGCGGCTCGTGCTGGGCGGGGTCAACCCAGTAATGCGGCGCGACGCTGGGCTGGCGGCGCTGCTGGGAGTCATCGAGGGCGCGCGCCGCCAGTTGCTCGTCTATAGCCGCGATCTCGACCCGGGCCTGCTCGATACCGCCGAGGCGATGGCCGCCCTGCGGCGGTTCGCGGTCGGCGGCGGCGAGGTGCGCGTGCTGCTGCACGATCCCGACGCACCCCGGCGGGCGCTCGCCCCGCTGATCGGCCTGTCGCAGCGGTTGCCGAGCGCCTTCACGTTCCGCGCGATCGAGGAGCCGGTCGACCGCGACTACGCTTCCGCCTACGTGGCCAACGATGGCGGCGGCTGGTACTTCCGGACGCTGGGGCACCGCTTCGACGGCGAAACCCGACTGGACGACGAAGCCCGCGCCCGCCAGCTGCGGGCCCATTTCACGCCGGTCTGGGAGCGCGCCCGCCCGTGCACCGAATACCGGGCGCTGGGGATCTGAACGAATCCCCCGTCCCGTCCGGCCTTTGCTCCGGCCTTGAACCCGCACGCCGCGCCCAAACGCTATTCACGGGCCGAAGCCGTCCGCGCGCCGACGCCCGCTTTTCGTCATCCGCCGGCATGCGCACTTCGACGTTGGTGTTAGCCGTTTGTCGGCGGTCAAGGGCTATAATTCCGAATCTTGGCGCCTGAATAGCCGCGCTCGCGCGCATCCAGGCTCACTCCGCCTTTCCCCACCGAGTTTCCCGATCGCCATCGTGGACAGTCTCCTGAAGCAGTTCTCCCAGTCCTCCCAGCTCGGCGCCAACGCCGCTTTCGTCGAAGACCTGTACGAGCAGTACCTGGTTGCTCCCGACAGTGTCGATCCCAAATGGAAGGCGTATTTCGACGGCTTCAAGGGTCGCGAGGCCGGCGACATCCCGCATTCGGCGGTGATCGAGCAGATCGCGGAAGCCGGTCGCCAGGCCGCGCGCGGCGTGGTCTCCGTGGCCGCCGGTGCCGGCGATGAGCGCGAGCGCCACGTCGGTCGCCTGATCACGGCCTACCGGTCGCGCGGCCACCTGGGCGCCGACATCGACCCGCTCGGCTTGTGGCAGAAGCCCGACGCGCCCGATCTCGACCTGGCGTTCCACCAGCTCACCAGCAACGACCTCAACGCCGAGTTCAGCACCGGCGGCGTGGGCGGCCACGACCGCATGAAGCTGGGCGACCTGTTCGCCCTGCTCAAGGCCACCTACACCGGTCCGATCGGCGCCGAGTTCATGCACATCTCCGACGCCGACCAGCGTCGCTGGCTGTATGAGCGCCTGGAAAAGGCCGGCGGCAAGTTCGGCCGCACCGCCGAGGACAAGAAGCGCATCCTGGAGCGCCTGACCGCCGCCGACGGGCTGGAGCGCTACCTGGGCACGAAGTACGTCGGCCAGAAGCGTTTCTCGCTGGAAGGCGGCGACGCGCTGATCCCGCTGATGGACAGCACCATCCGTCGCGCCGGCGAACAGGGGGCCAAGGACGTCGTCATCGGCATGGCCCACCGCGGCCGCCTCAACGTCCTGATCAACACGCTCGGCAAGCCGCCGCGCCACCTGTTCGACGAGTTCGAAGGCAAGTTCGAGCACGTCCACAGCGACCTCGCCCACCAGGGCGACGTGAAGTACCACATGGGCTTCTCGGCCGACGTCGCCACCCCGGGGGGCCCGGTGCATCTCGCGCTCGCGTTCAACCCGTCGCACCTGGAGATCGTCGACCCGGTGGTCGTCGGTTCCGTGCGTTCGCGCCAGTCGCGCCGCGGCGACAAGGGCGCGCAGCAGGTGCTGCCGATCCTGATCCACGGCGACGCCGCGTTCGCCGGCCAGGGCGTGGTGATGGAGCTGTTCCAGATGTCGCAGGCGCGCGGTTTCCGCGTCGGCGGCACGGTGCACATCGTCATCAACAACCAGGTGGGCTTCACCACGAGCGCGGTGCAGGACGCCCGCTCGACGCTGTACTGCACCGACGTCGCGAAGATGGTCGGCGCGCCGGTGCTGCACGTGAACGGCGACAACCCCGAGGCGGTCGTGTTCTGCGCCGAACTGGCGCTGGACTTCCGCAACACGTTCGGCAAGGACGTGGTCATCGACCTGGTCTGCTACCGCCGCCACGGCCACAACGAGGCCGACGAGCCGGCGGCGACGCAGCCGGTGATGTACCAGGTCATCCGCAAGCACAAGACGCCGCGCGAGCTCTACGCGCAGCAGCTGGTCGCCGAGGGCACGCTCAGCGCCGACGAGGCGCAGGCGCTGGTCGACGGCTATCGCCAGAAGCTCGACGACGGCGTGGTCACGACCGAAGTGGTCGAGGTCAAGCCGGACGAGTTCACCATCGACTGGTCGAAGTACCTGTCGGGCAAGCTCAGCGATCCCGTCGACACCACGTTCGACCGCAAGAAGCTCGACAAGCTCGCCGTCACGATCAACGACGTGCCGGCCGACCTCAAGCTGCACCCGCGCGTGGCGAAAATCTACGAGGACCGCCGCAAGATGGCGGCCGGCGAGCAGCCGGGCGACTGGGGCTTCGCCGAGAACCTCGCCTACGCGACGCTGCTGGACGAAGGCTACAAGCTGCGTCTGGTCGGCCAGGACTGCGGCCGCGGCACGTTCTTCCACCGCCACGCGATCCTGCACGAGCAGACCAACGACGAGTACGTCCTGCCGCTGCGCCGTCTGGTGAAGAACCCGACCGACGTGACGATCATCGACTCGCTGCTGAGCGAGGAAGCGGTGATGGGCTTCGAGTACGGCTACGCGACCGCCGATCCCATGACGCTGGACATCTGGGAAGCGCAGTTCGGCGACTTCGCCAACGGCGCGCAGGTGGTGATCGACCAGTTCCTGTCCTCGGGCGAGGCCAAGTGGGGCCGCCTGTGCGGCCTGGCGCTGTTCCTGCCGCACGGCTACGAAGGCCAGGGCCCGGAGCACAGCTCCGCACGCCTCGAACGCTTCCTGCAGTTGTGCGCGCTGGAGAACATGATCGTCTGCACGCCGACCACCCCGGCGCAGGCGTATCACATGATCCGCCGCCAGATGCGCATGACCACGCGCAAGCCGCTGGTGGTGATGACGCCCAAGTCGCTGCTGCGCCACAAGCTCGCCGTCTCGACGCTGGACGAACTGGCCAAGGGCGAGTTCCAGCACCTGATCCCGGACGCCTCGGCGGACGTGAAGAAGGTCAAGCGCGTCGTGGTCTGCGGCGGCAAGGTCTACTACGACCTGCTGGAAGAACAGCAGAAGCAGGGCCTGGACGACGTGGCGATTCTGCGCGTCGAACAGCTCTATCCGTTCCCGCGCGCCATGCTGCAGGCCGAACTGAAGCGCTTCAAGAACGCCACCGACGTGGTGTGGTGCCAGGAAGAGCCGCAGAACCAGGGCGCGTGGTACCAGATCCGCCACCACCTGGCGGCCTGCCTGCAGTCCGGCCAGACGTTGCACTACGCCGGTCGCGCGCGCTCGCCGTCGCCGGCCGCCGGCCATCTCGCCGACCACGTCGCCGAGCAGACCGCGCTGGTCGCCGATGCACTGAAGAATCCGCTGCGTGGCGAGATCACGGCCGAATAACGGCCGCTCACCACACTCCGCCCACACACGACACACCGCTTACGTCATCCAGGATGCGCGCCCCATGAGCACCGAGATCAAAGTCCCCGTTCTGCCCGAATCCGTCTCCGACGCCACCATCGCGACCTGGCACAAGAAGGTCGGCGACGCCGTCAAGCGCGACGAGAACATCGTCGACCTGGAGACCGACAAGGTCGTGCTCGAGGTGCCCTCGCCTGTCGACGGCGTGATCAAGGAAATCAAGTTCAAGGAAGGCGACACGGTGACCAGCCAGCAGCTGATCGCCGTCGTCGAGGAAGGCGCGGCCGCCGCCGCTCCGGCCCCGGAGGCCAAGGCCGACAAGGCCGCGATCGACGCCAAGAACGTCGCCGCGACCACCGCCGAAGCCCAGCCGGTCACGCCGAAGGCTGCCGCGGCAGAAGCCACCAAGGCTGCGGGCGGCGTCGACCAGCTGCCGCCGGGCGCGCGCTTCACCGCCGTCACGCAGGGCATCGATCCGTCGCAGGTCGAAGGCACCGGCCGTCGTGGTGCGGTGACCAAGGAAGACCTGGTCAACTACGCCTCGGGCAAGACCGGCGGCGTGGCCGGCGGCGCGCGTCCGGAAGAGCGCGTGCCGATGACCCGCATCCGTGCGCGCATCGCCGAGCGCCTGATGCAGTCGAAGAACTCCATCGCCATGCTCACCTCGTTCAACGAGGTCAACCTGGGCAAGGTCATGGCCATGCGCAAGGAGCTGGGCGAGCAGTTCGAGAAGGCCAACGGCATCAAGCTCGGCTTCATGAGCTTCTTCGCCAAGGCCGCCGCCAACGCCCTGCAGAAGCACCCGGTGGTCAACGCCTCGGTCGACGGCAACGACATCATCTACCACGGCTACGCCGACATCTCGATCGCCGTGTCGACCGACAAGGGCCTGGTCACGCCGGTGCTGCGCAACGTCGAGCGCATGGGTTTCGCCGACATCGAGAAGGGCATCGCCGAGTACGCCAAGAAGGCGCGCGACGGGAAGCTCGGCCTGGACGACCTGCAGGGCGGCACCTTCACCATCACCAACGGCGGCACGTTCGGTTCGCTGATGTCCACGCCGATCGTCAACCCGCCGCAGAGTGCGATCCTCGGCATGCACGCCATCAAGGAGCGCGCGATCGTCGAGAACGGCCAGGTCGTCGCCGCGCCGATGATGTACATCGCGCTGTCCTACGACCACCGCATCATCGACGGCAAGGACGCGGTGCTGTTCCTGGTCGACATCAAGAACCAGCTCGAGAACCCGCACCGCATGCTGCTCGGGATGTAATCCCGCTTCGAGCCCCTCTCCCGGCGGGAGAGGGGTTGGGGTGAGGGTCGGCGAAGCGACACCGCCGGCCCTCCGTCGAGAACGACCGGCTCGCGCCCCACTCCGCCGTCCCCCATTCCGGCGCAGCGCGCCACCTTCCTGCAGTCGCAACGAAGGGCAAGGCACAGGACATACGCAATGAGCGAACAGCAAACCTTCGACGTCATCGTCATCGGCGCCGGCCCGGCCGGTTACCACGCGGCCATCCGCGCCGCACAGCTGGGCCTGAAGACCGCGTGCATCGACGCCGCGCTCGGCAAGGACGGCAAGCCGGCGCTGGGCGGGACCTGCCTGCGCGTGGGCTGCGTGCCGTCGAAGGCGCTGCTGGACAGCTCGCGCCAGTTCTACAACCTCGGCCACCTGTTCGGCGAACACGGCATCACGGCGAAGGACGCGAAGATCGACGTCGCCACGATGATCGGCCGCAAGGACAAGATCGTGAAGCAGTTCACCGGCGGCATCGCGATGCTGTTCAAGGCGAACAAGATCACGCCGTTCTACGGCTTCGGCCAGCTGCAGCCGGGCAACGTCGTCACGGTCAAGCAGCACGACGGCAGCACCGTCGAGCTCAAGGGCACCAACGTGATCCTGGCCGCTGGTTCGGATTCGATCGAACTGCCGTTCGCCAAGTTCGACGGCGAGAACATCGTCGACAACGTCGGCGCGCTGGACTTCACCGCCGTGCCCAAGCGCCTGGGCGTGATCGGCGCCGGCGTGATCGGCCTGGAACTGGGCAGCGTGTGGAAGCGACTGGGCGCCGAGGTGACCATCCTCGAAGCGCTGCCGGACTTCCTCGCCGCCGCCGACGCCGAAGTCGCCAAGACCGCCGCGAAGGAATTCAAGAAGCAGGGCCTGGACATCAAGCTGGGCGCGAAGGTCAGCAACACCGAAATCTCCGGCAAGGGCAAGACGAAGGAAGTCGTCGTCACCTATACCGACGCCGAAGGCGAGAAGACGCTCACCGTCGACAAGCTGCTGGTGTCGGTCGGCCGTCGCGCCGCCACGCGCGGCCTGCTCGCCGAAGGCACCGGCGTGAAGCTCGACCAGCGCGGCATGATCGAAGTCGACGCGCATTGCCACACCGGCGTCGATGGCGTCTGGGCCGTGGGCGACTGCGTGCGCGGCCCGATGCTGGCGCACAAGGGCTTCGAGGAAGGCATCGCCGTCGCCGAGCTGATCGCCGGCCTGCCGGGCCACGTCAACCTCGACACGATCCCGTGGGTCATCTACACCGAGCCGGAAATCGCCTGGGTCGGCAAGACCGAGCAGCAGCTCAAGGCCGAAGGCACGCCGTACAAGGTCGGCACCTTCCCGTTCGCCGCGATCGCGCGCGCCGTCGCCATGGGCGAGCCGGCCGGCTTCGTGAAGGTCATCGCGCACGCGGAAACCGACTTGATCCTCGGCATGCACCTGGTGGGTGTCGGCGTGTCCGAACTCGTGCACGAAGGCGTGCTGGCGATGGAGTTCAAGGGTTCGGCCGACGACCTCGCCCGCATCTGCCACGCCCATCCGACGCTGTCGGAGGCGATCCACGACGCCGCGATGGCAGTGTCCAAGCGCGCCATCCACAAGGCGAACTGATCGCCGCCGGCCGCGCCAACACCCGCGTGCGCCGCAACGAGGCCGCCATCACTTCCCAGTGCTGGCGGCCTTTTGCTTTGAGGGAGATCCCGTGACCGGCACTCCGATCCGCAACGTATCCGACACCGCCGCCTGGGTCGCGATCTATCGCGCGATGGAGAGCGAGCGTCCCGATGCGCTCTTCCACGATCCCTTCGCCCGGCGGCTCGGCGGCGAACGCGGAGAAACCATCGTCCGCACGCTGCCGCGCGGCGCATCGATGAGCTGGCCGATGGTCGTGCGTACCGCGGTGATGGACGAGATCATCCTGCGCTGCGTGCGCGAAGGCGCGACGACAGTCCTCAACCTCGCCGCCGGTCTGGACGCCCGCGCCTACCGCCTCGACCTGCCGCCCACGCTGCGCTGGATGCACGTGGACCTTCCCGAATCGGTCGACGACTTCCGCCAGCAGATGGCGGGCGAGACGCCGCGCTGCTCCGTTGAGTTCATCGGCGCCGACCTGCGCGATGCGTCCGTCCGCCGCGACGTCTTCGCCCGCGCTGCCGCGAACGGGCCGGTACTGGCAATCACCGAGGGGCTGTTGGTCTATCTGGAACCCGCCCAGGTCGCCGAACTGGCCGCCGACCTGCACGACGTCGCACGCGCCCGCTGGTGGCTGACCGACCTCGCATCGCCGCGATTGCTGAAGATGCTCGAACGCCGCTGGCAGCCGCAGTTGAAGGCCGGCAACGCGCCTTTCCGCTTCGGCCCGGCCGAAGGCACGGCATTCTTCGCGCCGTTCGGATGGCGCGAGCAGGAGTTCCGTTCCACCTGGGACGAAGCCCTGCGTCTTCGACGGTCCCCGCCGAACATGTGGCTGTGGAAGCTGCTCGATGCGCTGCAACCTGCGCGCAAGCGCAGAGAGATGCGACGCATGTCCGGCATCGTCCTGATGCAATCCACCCTGATCCACCTTCCGTTCCCGAGAGTTGAAAACATGCGTTCCCTTTGCGTCTATTGCGGCTCCAATTCCGGCTCCAAACCCATCTACACCGAACGCGCGATCGCGCTCGGCACGCGCCTGGCGAAGGACGGCATCACGCTGGTCTACGGCGGCGGCAACGTCGGCCTGATGGGCGTGGTCGCCGACTCCGTTCTCGCCGCGGGCGGCGAAGTGGTCGGCGTGATCCCCGAACAGCTGGTCAACTGGGAAGTCGCGCACAAGGGCCTGACGCGGCTGGAAATCGTCGGTTCGATGCACGAGCGCAAGGCGCGCATGTTCGACCTGTCCGACGGTTTCGTCGCCCTGCCCGGCGGATTCGGCACGCTCGACGAGATGTTCGAGATGCTCACCTGGCGCCAGCTCGGCATCGGCGACAAGCCGTGCGCGTTCTTCGACGTCGACGGCTTCTATTCGCCGCTGATGGGCATGCTCGACCGCATGGTCGCCGAACGCTTCCTGCACCCGGACCAGCGCGACGACCTGTGGCACGGCGACGACATGGACGCGATGCTCGCGTGGATGCACGCATACAAGCCCGCGCAGGCGGACAAGTGGATGGACGAGAAGCGGCGCGGGGCGATGCGGTGAGATCGAGCAGCAAGGGCGCTTAGCTGCGTAGTCTTTCACCGACCTGTAAATCCGTCATTCCAGCGGAAGCTGGAATCCATTTTCCGCTTTCATCGTCACTCGCCAGAGAAGCAAGATGGATTCCAGCTTTCGCTGGAATGACGAGTCTCAATGCGCAGGCAGTTGCATCCTTGCGTCTACATGCTGGCCAGTGGCGAGCGCGGCACCCTCTACATCGGAGTGACGTCCGATCTGATCAGGCGGATCTGGCAGCACAGGGAGAACGAAGCCGAGGGCTTTACTCGCCGCCACCACGTCCATCGTCTGGTCTGGCACGAGTCGCACGCAACCATGGACTCCGCCATGCGGCGCGAAAAGTCGCTCAAGGCATGGAAGCGCGCATGGAAGCTCCAGCTCATCGAATCCACCAATCCACGATGGCGCGACCTGTATCCCGATATCCTCTGATCCTGTTTCGCCAAGGATGCCCCTCATGACCATCCCCGCCACGTTCAACACCTTCCGCATCCACAACGACGCCAGCGGCTATCGCAGCGGGCTGGAGCAGGTCTCGCTCGACGACCTCTCGCCCGGCGAAGTGGTCGTCAAGGCGGCCTACTCGTCGGTCAACTTCAAGGACGCGCTCGCCGGCACCGGAGAAGGCAAGATCCTGCGCCGGTTCCCGCTGGTGGGCGGCATTGACGTCGCCGGCCACGTCGTCGCGTCCACCGACGCAACGTTCAAGGAAGGCGACGCCGTGCTGGTCACCGGTTGCGGCCTCAGCGAAACGCGCGACGGCGGCTACGGCGAGTACGCGCGGCTCGAATCGAAGTGGGTGATTCCGTTGCCCAGCGGCCTCAGCCTGCGCGAGAGCATGATCCTGGGCACCGCGGGCTTCACCGCCGCGCTCGCATTGCTGCGCATGACCGAAAACCGGCAGACGCCCGATCTGGGTCCGCTCGCGGTGACCGGCGCGACCGGCGGCGTCGGGTCGCTTGCGGTGGACATTTTCAGTCGCGCCGGCTTCGAAGTGCACGCCATCAGCGGCAAGCCGGAGCACGCCGACTACCTCAAGGAAATCGGCGCCACGCAGGTGCTCGGTCGCGATGCGCTCGCGACGACGCGGCCGATGGAATCGGCGCAGTTCGGCGGCGGCCTGGACAACGTCGGCGGCCCCATGCTCGCCAGCCTGCTCGCGCAGACCGCGCCCTACGGCAACGTCGCCAGCGCCGGGCTCGCCGCCACGGCCGAGCTCGACACCACGGTCATGCCCTTCATCATCCGCGGCGTGTCGCTCTTGGGTGTCGCCTCGGCCGGCACCGCGCGCGACATCCGCGAACGCGTGTGGCAGCACCTGGCCGACGACTGGAAGCCGCAGCACCTGGATCGCATCTGCATGCGCGAGGTCGGTCTGCAGCAATTGCCGGAGGTCTTCCCGACGATGCTGGCCGGCGGGTCGCTGGGACGTACGCTGGTCGTGATCTGACGCACGGATTGGGCGCGCGGAACGTTCGCCGCCCGCTGTTGCGACAGCCCTGACGCTGGCTACAATCCCCAAACGTTCAGGGGGACACATATGGCGCGCATTCTCATCGTCGACGACTCGCCGTCGCAGCTCATGGGCATCCGGCGCATCGTCGAGAAGCTCGGCCATGAGGCCCTCACCGCCGAAGACGGCGCCGCGGGCGTCGAGGCCGCCAAGCGCGAGCTTCCCGACATGATCCTGATGGACGTGGTGATGCCGAACCTCAACGGCTTCCAGGCCACGCGTTCGATCACCCGCGACCCGACGACCTCGCACATCCCGGTCGTCCTGGTCACCACCAAGGACCAGGACACCGACCGCGTCTGGGGCATGCGCCAGGGCGCGAAGGCCTACCTCACCAAGCCCTTCAGCGAGGGCGACCTGTCCGACGTCATCGGCCAGGTGATGAAGCGCTGAGCGGCGAAGGCGTCAGAACCAGAGCCGGTCGATCGCTTCGACCAGGATCGCGAAGGCGGTGATCCCGCAGACGCCCCACAGGAAGCAGATCGCATTGCGCATCCACCGCGCGCCGGTTTGAAGTTGGGAGTTCATGCCGTGATGGCACCAGACGACCTCCCGCCGCTCCATCGGATTAATCCGAAAGCGGCCTGATCAACCTTCAGACACGACAAAGGCGCCGCAAAGGCGCCTTTCTCGTTTCCTTACCCCGAGGTGCCGTCAGGCGCGACGCCAGTCGTCGCCGAACGCGTCGCGCAGCTGCTCGTAGGCCTCGCGTTCCGCGTCGGTGTTGGCGCGCGGTGCGAGGACTTCCAGCTCCACGATCTGGTCCCCCGGCGGCTGCCTGCCGGTCGGGTCGTTCGGCAGGCCACGGCCGCGCAGGCGCAGCTTGCGGCCGGCTTCCGAGTTGGCCGGGATCTTGAGTTCCACCGGGCCACCGAGCGTCGGCACGCTGACCGTCGCGCCCAGCGCCGCTTCCCACGGTGCGATCGGCAGCACGTGGATCACGTTGCGACCGTCCACCTCGAACTGCGGATTGGCGGCGTACTCGATCTCCAGCAAGAGGTCGCCGTGCGCGCCCTGCCCCGCCAGCCGGATCACCTGCCCCGGCCGGATGCCCTTGGGCACGCGCACGTCGAGCGTGCGGTTGTTGACCGAGATGCGCACCGTACCGCCTTCGTACACCGTCTCCAGCGACACGGCGAGCTTGGCGCGCGAATCTCCGCGCGGCTGCGGGCCGGCGCCGCGCTGCTGGCCGAAGCCGCCTCGACCGAACAGGCTTTCGAAGAAGTCGGAAAATCCGCCGCCCGCGCCACCGCCGGCGAAGATCTCCTCGAAGTCGGGGCTGCCGTAGCCGTTGCCGCCGAACCCGCCCGGCGGGGGCTGCACGTCGTCGCCCGGACGATAGCCGCGCGCGCGCAGCTGATCGTAGGCCGCGCGCTTCTGCGGATCGCGCAATGCCTCGTAGGCTTCGTTGACGGCCTTGAACTTCTCTTCGGCGCCGGCTTCCTTGCTGACGTCGGGGTGGTATTTCCGCGCGAGCCGGCGGTACGCCGTCTTGATTTCGGCGTCGCCCGCACCGGGCTCAACGCCCAGGGTTTCGTAGTAATCCTTGAACTGCATCGATCGTCCGTCCCGTAAAGGCTGCCCGCGGCATGGCCGCGAAGGCGGGAGGTTAGCGCAATCGCAGCGAAGCCGAGGTCGCGAGGGATCCACGGAGCCGCGAATGGCGGTAACCCTTTGAAATAGGCGCACGCGGACGGGCTTTCAAGCATGCGTTGACGCGGGGTTTCCCGGCGCAGGGTCTAGAATCGGGCGATCTTCCGCACCTCCGCACAGGAACCGCCATGACGATCCAGATCGGCGAACGCATCCCCGAAGTCCCGCTGCAACGCATCCGCGAGGGGGTGGAAACGGTCGATACCAACGCCCTGTTCGACGGCCGCCGGATCGTGCTGTTCGCGGTGCCCGGCGCGTTCACGCCGACCTGTTCGGAAAAGCACCTGCCCGGCTTCGTGGAGCATTTCGACGAATTCCGCAGCCGCGGCATCGAAGTCGCATGCATGGCGGTCAACGACCCGTTCGTGATGCAGGCGTGGGGCCAGAGCCAGAACGTGCCCGATGGCCTGATGATGCTGGCCGACGGCAATGGCGACTTCGCCCGCGCGCTCGGCCTGGAACTCGATGCGAGCGCCTACGGCATGGGCCGTCGCGCCAAGCGCTTCGCGCTGTATGCCGACGACGGCGTGGTGAAGCTGCTCAACGTCGAAGCGCCGGGCGAGTTCCGCGTGTCCTCCGCCGAGCACGTGCTCGAGCAGCTCAAGCACCTGTAATCCTGTCGGGAGGAAGCGTGCGCTCGCGCTTCTTCCCGACTCACTCGCTTCCCGCCTGCAGGCGGAATCCCAGACGCGACCACGCCCCGCTGTCGGCCAGCGCCGTCAGCGTGTGCTCGCCGGGCTGCTCGAAATCGTGGACGAACGCGCCCTCGCCCACGGATTCGCCGATGAGCCGACCGTCGAGCAGCCAGCGCACGCGCGCATCGCCGCCGAGCGCGCGCAGCGACAACCGCACCGCCTGCGCGCCACCGGGCGCAGGCGCGAGCGTCGCACGATCGTTCAGACCTTCGATGCGCAGCTCCTGCACTGCATCGCGTCCGTCGGCGACACAGTCGGGCGATAGCCGCGGCAGGCGCGCCGCCGCACGCGCCGCGCTGGACAGCCATGGCGAGGCGAGCGCCGGCCAGCGGGCGATCTCGCGCGACTCACGCACGTGAGTCGCGCTGCAATCGGCCGACAACCGCAGGCCGGTGCGCGCATCGACATCGAACCGCTCCACGCCCGCGCTCCACAGGCGCGCGTCGCGTTCGGCGAAGGTCGGCGGCACCGAGCCGTCGAGCGTCCAGGCCTCGCGTCGCTGACGGCACAGCTGTGGTGCCTCGGGATCGAGCGGCAGGCCGAGCGGCCAGCAGATGTCGAGCGTCCCCACGCTGGCCGGCGGCGGACGCGGCGCGGCGTCGGCGCGCTGCCGCGGCAGGCTGTCGATCACTTCGAACATCAGCGGCAGCGCGGTGATGGCGCCGTACTGGCCGGGCAGCGGCGTGCCGTCGGGACGGCCGACCCACACCCCGACCGTGTAACGCCGCGTGCCGCCCAGCGCCCACGCGTCGCGGAAACCGAAACTGGTGCCGGTCTTCCACGCCACGCGCGGGCGCCCGCGCGGATCGAACGTGTCGGCCGCGCTGCCGGGACGCGGATTGGCTTCGAGCATCTCGCGCACGATCCACGCCGCGCCGGGCGACAGCAGGCGCCGATCCACGCGCGGCGCATCGCGCGTGTAGCGGACGCGACCGGCGACGCCGTCGCGATTGAGCGCGGCATACGCGCCGACCAGATCCTCCAGTCGCGCACCGGTGCCGCCGAGGATCATCGACAGGTTCGGCGTCGCACCGGGCGGCCACTGCAGTCGGATGCCCGCATGCGCGAGCCGCGCGGAAAAACGCGACGGGCCGACGCGGTCGAGCAGATCCACCGCCGGCACGTTGAGCGACAAGCGCAGCGCCTGCGCAGCACCGACGGGACCATTGAACGCCGCATCGAAATTGCCCGGCCGGTAATCGCCGAACGCCTGCGGCGCATCGACCAGCAGGCTTTCGGAATGGATCAGCCCGTCGTCGAGCGCCAGGCCGTACAGGAACGGCTTGAGCGTCGAGCCCGGCGAACGCCACGCCTTCACCATGTCGACATGACCGACGCGCGCGGCGTCGGCAAACGCGAGCGAGCCGACATAGGCGCGCGCTTCCAACGTGGCGTTGTCGACCACCAGCAGCGCGGCGGAGGTGCGTTCGGGCAGTTGCGAGAAATACGCCGCGACGCGGTCTTCGAGCGTGCGCTGCAGGTCGAGGTCGAGCGTGGACGCGATGCGCACCGCGTCCGGTTGTTCGAAGCGAAGGCGCTGCGCCAGCAGCGGCGCGTAGCGCGGTGGCTGCAGCGACCGCGCGACGACCGGCTCCACGCGCGCGTCCGTTACCTGCGCGGGCGTCCACACCTGCATCTGCTGCATGCGCGCGAGCACCTTGTCGCGCGCGACGCGGGCGCGCTCGGGTTCGCGGTCGGGACGAAGGCGGCTGGGCGACTGCGGCAGCACGGCGAGCAGCGCGGCTTCGGCGTGCGACAGGCGCGAGGACGGCTTCCCGAGATACGCCCAGCTCGCCGCTTCCACACCTTCCACGGTGCCGCCAAACGGTGCGTGGTTGACGTACAGCGAGAGGATCTCGCGCTTGGACAGACGCACTTCCAGCTGCAGCGCGCGCAGCATCTGCCGCAGCTTGCGACCGGGCGTGCGCTGGTTCGACGCGCGCGCGTCCTGCCTCGAATCGAGGATGCGCGCGACCTGCATCGTCAGCGTCGAGCCGCCCGACACGACGCGCCCGCTGCGCGCCCATTGCCCGGCCGCGCGCAGCATCGCCACGGGATTGATGCCGGGATGCCGCCAGAACCAGCGGTCCTCGTAGGTCAGCAGCGCCTGCACGTACAGCGGCGACACCTGCTCCGGCTCGACCGCATAGCGCCAGATGCCGCCGGTGTCGGCGAACGCGCGCAGCGGCGTGCCGTCGGCGGCGGTGACGACGGCACCGCGGTCGCGCGCGTCGGGGAGCGGCAGCGGGAACGCGAGGTCGGCAAGCATTGCCGCGATGAGCAACAGCTGCGCGGCGAGGAGCGACTTCAGCGCGACGCGGCGGCGCTTCGACGAATGCTTCGCAGGAATGCGGGTCTCAGTCACGCGCCAGCCTGCCCGTCGCCGTTACACCTGCCAGAGCCGTGTTCCCTTCCAGAGCCGTCATATCTCCCAGAGCCGTCATCCCGGCGAAGGCCGGGACCCAGGCTGTCACGCATTACGGGAGCAACGCGACGGCAAACGGAAACACACCGGGTCTGGGTCCCGGCTTTCGCCGGGATGACGTTCTTCCACTCGATGGCAAAGCCCGGCAACTGCACGTCGAACCTCACTTCCCTCCCGGCTGCGTCACCGTGATCACCGACGGCGCCACCTTGCCGACGCCGCGCAGGTCCGGCCGGTACATGTCCTCCACGAGCGACGGCGGCACCGTGTACGTGCCCGGCGTCACCGCGCGCACGAGGTAGAACACGCGCGCGGTATCGCCGACGTCTAGCTTGAGCGCCGCCACGTAGCGGTCGTCGCGGAACTCCTCGTGGCGGACTTCGGCCGCGTCGTCGCGGTCGCTCAGCTCGATTCCGTCGATCACCACGCCTGCCCACTGCTTGCCGTCGCCGAGGTTGAAGTTCTCGATCTCCAGCCCCGCCGGCACCAGGTCGGTGAGCAGCGCGTCGGGCATCGGCCTGCTCGCGCGCACGTTCACCTGCACGACCAGCGCTTCGCCTTCGGCCAGCGTGCCGCCGGTCCAGGGCTGTCCGTCGGTCGAGTAGTACTTGCGGTCGATGTCGATGACCGATTTGTCCGGCGCCGGCGCGCTGCGTGGCACGCCGGCGACTTCGAAGCTCGCGTACAGCGGCGGCTCGCCCTTCGGCGTGAAGCTCACGCCCCGTGCGATGGCCGCGGCGTCGAACAGCTTTCCGACCAGGCGCGCCGGACCGGCCTCGCTGGTCGCGTCGCCGACCTTCCATTCGCCCGAGACCTGCTTGCCCTGGTCGGCCATCAGCGCCTTGCCCAGGCGCGCGATGGCGACCTGCTCCTGCGTGCTCAGCCACAGCCAGCCGCTGTTGCGGCGCGCGTCGAGTTCCTTGCCCAGCGCCACCGAACGCGCGTCGAACTCCGGCATGTCGAGCTTGTGCTCGTGCACCAGCGCGATCATCAGCGCATCGTCGCGCAGGCGGCTGCCGTAGTCGCCGAGGTAATCCGGACGATCGGCCGCATCGCGCGCAAAACCTTCGGCGATCGCCTTCGCACCGCGCGTCTTGTCGCCCTGCAGCGACAACGCGATGCCCAGATGCACCAGCGGGAGGCCGGTCAGGCTCTGCTTGCGCTCGTTGTCGTACAACGCGCGGAGCGTGCCCAGCGGCGCGCGGTTGACGCGTGCGAGCGCGTAGCCGGCATAGGCCTGGTAGGCGAACTTGAGGTGTTCTCGACGGTCGTAGCCGAAGAACGGCGCGCCGCCGGAGAGCAGGTCCTCGTTGAGTACCTTCAGCGCCTTCTGCAGCATCGCGTCGGGCACGGCGAAGCCGGCATCGCGCGCGTCGAGCAGGAACTCCACGACGTAGGGCGTGATCAGCGGATTGACGTAGTCGCCGTCGCCCCACATCGAGAAGTGGCCCGAGCCGATCTGCATCGCGGCCAGACGCCCGAACGCGCCTTCCATCCGCGCCCGACGCTTCGCTGCGTCCAGGCCCGTCGTGCCGAGCATCTTCGCCGTCGCATCGTCGAGTTCGAGCGCGGCGAAACCCTTGCTGGTCGTCTGCTCGGCGCAGCCGTAGGGATACTCGAGCGCGCCCTGCAATGCCGTGGCGAACGGGATCGGCGGCAACGCGCTGACCGTCAGGCGTGCGTTGACCGATTCGGGCATCAGGCCTTCGGCAAGCGCCTGGTCCAGCGCGATCTGGCCCAGCGAATCGAGCACCTTCGTCCTCGCGCGCACGACCGACGGCCATGCCGGGCGCACCGGCAGGTCGTAGCGGCGATCCACCTTCACTCCGTTACCGTCGACGCGTACGCGGACCTGCGCGACCGTCATGCCCGGACGTGCCTGCAGCGGGAAGGTGTAGGTGGTCTTCGCCTCGGACGCGAGCTGCGCGGTGCGCGTGCCATCGGCGATCGCGATCGGCCCCTCGCCCGTCACCTGCACCTTGAACGTGCCGGCGCGGCCGGTGAAGTTCTGCACGTCCAGCGTGACGTTGCTCTTGTCGCCCGGCGCGAGCACGCGCGGCAGGCTGGCTTCTGCCAGCACCGGCGCGCGCACGATGGTCTCCGCCGCACGGCTGCCGTACTTGCTGGCCGAATACACGAGCGCGGAGACCCGCAGCGTGCCGTTGAAGTCCGGCACCGGCAGCCGCACCCGCGCGTTGCCCTTCGCGTCGAGCTTCACCGGACCGGCGAACAGGTCGACGGTCTGGACCTTCGCCGTCGGACGCCGCGCCTGCGGCAGCGCAGCCAGCGCCATGTCGCCGCCGAAGCGGATCTTCGCCATGCTGCCTTCGAAACTTTCGATCACGCGGCCGTAGACGTCGTACGCGTCCACGCCCAGGCGACGCTGCGCGAAGAAATGCGCCGCGGCGTCGGGCACCGGGAAGCGCGTGATGTTGAGGATGCCCACGTCCACCGCCGAGACGGTCACGAACGCGTCCTGCCCGGCCAGCTGCGGCGCGCTCACCGTTACCGGCAGGTCGCGTTCGGGCTGCATCTGCTTCGGCACGGACAGGCCGACGGCAACCTTGCGATCGCGACGATCCATCGGCACGAACGCCACGCCCACCGCGCGCGCCGGCGTGATCTTGCTCGGCGCGCTGCCGCCGCGGAACACCAGCGCGGTGACGTAGACGTCGTGGCGCTCCCAGTCCTTCGTCACCGGGATTTCGAACGTGCTGCCGGCCTTGGCATCGATGTCCTGCACGTAGAGCATGCGGTCGGTCTCGACCATGAGCAGGCCCTTGCCGGCGTGCGGCGGCGTCAGCGTCACCTTCAGCGTGTCGCCGGCGCGGTACGAGGTCTTGTCGAGCGCGAGCTTGACCTTGTCCGGGCGTGCATCCAGGCCGCGGTTCTCGTCGTTCCAGCTCCACCCTGCGGTGAACGGGTAACGCGTCGTCAGCTTGGTTGCCGGGTCGAACACGTCGAGGCGATAGTCGCCCCACTCGACCGGGACATCGACGCGCGCCGATCCGCTGCCCACGTCGACGGTCTTCGTCTCGATGTCTTCATAACGGCGGGTGAAGTCGTAATCCCAGCCATCGTCGCCGTGGTTCCAGTGATAGTCGCGGTGCTCGCGCACCAGCGTCACGCGCAGCGCCTTGGCCGGGCGTGGCTGTGCGTCGCTGCCGTAACGGCCGATCTCGAATCCGACCGTGGTGTTCGCGTCGGCACCCTCCTTGTCGTCGAACAGCGGGCGCACGCCGACGATCGCATCGGCCGGCCACAGCACGCGCTTGAGGCTGCGATTGACGCTGCGCCCGCCGGTTTCGTACACGCTGCCGGTGACGATGGCGGCGATGGTGCTGGTGGGCTTGGCTTCCTCGGGAAGCGCGATGTCCTGCTCGAGCTTGCCCTGCTCGTCGAGCTCGGTGTCGACGACGTCCGCCGCTTCCTTCGGCAGCGACAGCGTGGGATCGCCGAAGAACCAGCCAGGCAGCTGTTCGAGCGGATGCTGCTCGACCGCCACGGCCAGCTTCGCCGTGAAGCGATTGCCCGACGCGGGGGCGCCGTACAGATACGCGCCATCGACCTGCAGCCGCAGCGGCTCGCCCGGCTTGAGCATGGGCGGCGCATCGAGGTCGAGCTTGAGGCGTTCGGGAAGGAACTCCTCCACGCGCAGTGTCATGCCCTGCACGGCGTCCTTGCTGCCGGGATCGGTGCGGAATTCCACGCGCCAGCGGCCGGTGGCCGCATCTACCGGAATCACCTGCGCGTGACGCACGTAGCCTTGTGCATCGGGTTGCAGGCGCGTTTCCAGGAACGTCTTGCCGTCGGGCTGCACATAACGCAGGAACACCGGCTGCGGCGTCTTTCCTGCTTTCGCCGCGACCGGATTGCCATCCTGGTCGCGCAGCAGCGCCGACAAACGCACGGTTTCGCCCGGCCGGTACAGATCGCGCCCTGACCACGCGAACACGTCGAACCACGCCTGCTCGCGGCCGCTCACCGCGAACTCGGACAGGTCCAGCGCCGGCTGGTTGAACGGCAGCATCGAGACGTCGCGACCCTTGCTCGCCACCAGCACATACGCCGCATCGAGCTTGTACTTCAGCAGCGCGTTGCCGTTGCCGTCGGTTTCGGCCTTCAGCACCGGTTCTCCGCGCGAGTCGAGGATGCGCAACTCCACGTTCGGCACCGCCGCGCCCGACTGCAGCGACGCGGTATGCACGAACATCGTGTCCTTGTACGCGCGTACGTGCAGGCCGAGGTCGCTGACGGTGAAGAAGGCGGTCTCGTACTGATCCTGGAACTGCCCGGCGCGCTTCATCACGGCGAAGTACAGGCCGGGCTCCTGCAGTTCCTTGATGTCCTGCACCGGCAGGTACGTCAGCACGCGCTCGTTGGGTTTGCCGCCCAGGACGAAGCGGTTCACGTAGACCGGTTCGGCGAGACGATCCAGCGGCGTCTTCTCGCTGTATTCGCTAGCCAGTTCCCAGCTGCCGCGACGACCGCCGCGCTGGTATTCGGCGAAGAACTTCGGCAGTTCCTTCTCGCGCACGCGCAGGAACTCGACGTCCACTTCCGGCACGTTGACCGAGACCACCGGCAGGCCGCGACTCTCGCGCGCCGGAAGCACGCTGCCCTGCGAGGCGAAGCCGACGACGGGATCCAGCGGCCCGGTGTAGACCTCCTTGCGCAGCGGTTGCGCGAGGCGATCGCCCGACGCGGCGGTGAGGCCGGCCTTGATCGCGACGATGTAGTCCTTGCTCGCCTCCACGTGCGGGAACCGCAGCACTCTGGCGTCGTCGGACAGCACCCAGCTGCCTTTCACGACCGCGCCGTTCTTGTCGGTCACCGCGATCAGGTCGTCGAAGGACTGCGTGCCCACCAGCGGCTTGCTGAAGTCCAGCGCGATGGCGAGCTGTTCGTCGCCCTTCTGGTCCGGGTATGCGGCGACGAGCGCGAAGCCCTGCACTGTCTGCGATTTCGCCTGGATCGCCTCGCCGCTCGGCGCGGGAAGCTGGCCGTTCGCGTCGCGCTTGCAGCCGCCCAGCAGCGCGGCGGCGATGGCGACGAATGCGAACCAACGAACCACGCGGCCGTGACCCGGCCAGGCGTGAACGAATCCTTCCGATGCGCGCTTCATGCGGTCTCCCCGGTTGTGCGCCGAGTATAGATTTCGGCCACGAAAACTTCGCGGCCGAACGTCGTGCCGAACGGGTCGATGCGCCTGTCGGGGTTGTCACACGGCGTGTGCGATCATCGGCCGCATCGTCCCACCCGACCTGACGCATGCCGCGCGACGTACCGCGTCCTGTCATCGCCGAACCCGACCTGCCGGCCAGACCGGCTGCCGCGTCGGAGCGCGACGTCCGGACCCGCAACCCGGTGCTGGTCATCCGTCACGGCGCATTCGGCGACCTGCTCCAGGCCGACGGCGCGCTGCGCGACCTGCGCGAACACCACCGCGACCGCCGCATCGTCCTGCTCGCCTCGTCGCCGTACACGCAGCTGATGTCGCGCTGCCCGCACGTGGACGAGGTGATCGCCGATCCACGCGCGCCGCTGCTCCAGCTCGGGCGCAATCTCGCGCTGCTGCGGACCCTGCGCGAGCGCGGCTTCGACCGCGTCTACGACCTGCAGGGCAGCGACCGCACCGCGCTGTACCGGCGCCTGATGCCCGAGCCCTCCCACTGGCTGCGCAAACACAACCCGGCGGACAGCGGCACTCCGGACCGGCTGGCCTATGCGTGGATGCTGGCGCAGGCGGGCATCCGGGTGCGCCACGCGGACGCGCCCGATCCGGTCTGGATGGCCGACGATGCGAGCGGGCTTCTCGCCGCCGCCGGCGTTCCTTCGGACTACATCGTGCTGATCCCCGGCAGCGCCGCCCGGCACGTGCACAAGCGCTGGCCAGGGCACGCCGAACTCGCCCGGCGCCTGGTCGAACTCGGACACGCGGTGGTGGTCGTGCCGGGGCCGGACGAACTGGAACTGGCCCGCAGCCTGCGCTGCCATGTGCTGACCGGGCCGAGCGGCTTCCTCGACTGGTTCGCCCTCGCCGGCGTGCTGCGGCACGCGTCGTTCGTGGTGGGCAACGACACCGGACCGACGCACCTGGCCGCGGCGCTTGGCGTGCCGGGCCTCGCCCTGTTCGGTTCGCACACCGCCGTCGAACGCACCGGCATCCGCATGCGCGCCTTCGATGCGATGCAGGTGCCGGACCTGGCGCAGCTGCCGGTCGACGTGGTCCTGGCGGAAGTGATGCGGCGCCTGCCGCGGCGCTGACGCTTTACCGCGTTCGCCACGGCGGTCACGATGGGTGCGTCCCCGCGCGTCCGACCCGCCATGAAGCTGAGCGACCTGTACCTGTACCCGATCAAGTCCTGCGCGCCGCTGGCGCTGGACGAGGCGCACGTCGAAGCACGCGGACTGGCCGGCGACCGCCGCTGGATGATCGTCGACGGCGACGGTCGCTTCATCACGGGCCGCCAGTTTCCCGAACTCACGCTCGTCCGCGCACGGCCCGTCGATGGCGGCCTGACACTCGACGCACCGGGATTGCCGACGTTGGACGTCGCGATTCCCGTGCCGTCGGAGCATTCGGTCGTCGAGATCTGGAAGAAGCCGGTCGCCGCCACGTTCGCGTCGTCCGAAGCCGGCGAATGGTTCAGCCGCTATCTCGGCACGACCGCGCGGCTGGTCTACATGGACGACAAGGTGCAACGGCAGGTCGATCCTGCGTTCGCGCGCGAAGGCGACATCGTCGGCTACGCGGACAGTTTCCCGATCATGCTGCTGGGCCGCGGCTCGCTGGATCGGCTCAATTCGCAGCTCGACGTGCCGGTCTCGATGACGCGCTTCCGGCCGAATTTCGTCGTCGATGTCGACGCACCGCACGCCGAGGATGCGTGGACGCGCATCGCCATCGGCGAGATGGAATTCGACGTCGCGAAGGACTGTACGCGCTGCAACTTCGTCAACATCGATCCGGCGACCGGGCGTCGATCGCACGACGGCCAGCCTTTGAAGACGCTCACGGGCTACCGGCGATTCGATGCCGGCGTGACGTTCGGGCGGCATCTGATTCCGCGCACGGCGGGCGTGGTGCGTCGCGGGGATGAGGTGCGGGTGCTGGGGTGATCGACGGTCTCGCGACGGCCTTTGACTGACGGCTTCCCCTCGCCAGTCCATGAACAAAAACGCCGCCCGAAGGCGGCGTTTTCGTTGACACGATAGTCGGATCGATCAGGTCGCGGCCGGCGAATCCGTTTCGCCCGACGCCTCGGCCGACGCATCGGCCACGACTGCCGAGGTGCCATCGATCGACGCTTCGCCGCCGTTCTCCTCGTCCTGGTCGAGCGAGGCGTCCACGCGTTCGATCGTCTGCAGGCTTTCCTCCGCCGACAGGCGCATCAGCGTGACGCCCTGCGTATTGCGGCCGACCTGCGAGATCTCCGCCGCGCGCGTGCGCACCAGCGTGCCGCCGTCGGAAATCAGCAGCACGTCGTGGTGGTCGGACAGCTGCACCGCGCCGATCAGCTTGCCGTTGCGCTCGGTGGTCTTGAGCGCGATCACGCCCTGGCCGCCGCGGCCCTTGCGCGGGTATTCCTCCAGCGCCGTGCGCTTGCCGTAGCCGCGTTCGCTGGCGGTGAGGATGTCGCCATCGCCTTCGACGACGATGAGGCTGACGACGTAAGCGCCGCTGGTGTTCCTGCCACCGTTGTCGTCACCTTCCTCGCCCTCCTCGCCTTCGGCCAGGCGGATGCCGCGCACGCCGGTGGCGGTACGGCCCATCGAACGCACTGCGTCCTCGGAGAAGCGGACGGCCTTGCCGTTGCTCGCGAACAGCATGATGTCGCAATCGCCATTGGTCATCGCGACATCGACCAGCGCATCGCCCTCATCGAGGTTGATCGCGATCTTGCCGCGCTGCAGGCGGAAGGCGAACTCGGTGAGCGGCGTCTTCTTGACCGTGCCGTTGCGCGTGGCGAAGAAGACGTAGCGGCCTTCCTCGTACTCGCGCACCGGCAGCACGGCCTGCACCTGCTCGCCGTTTTCCAGCGGGATCCAGTTGATGATCGGACGGCCGCGCGCGTTCGGGCCGGCGTCGGGCAGCTGGTGTACCGGCAGCCAGAACACGCGACCGGCGCTGGTGAAGGTCAGCAGCGTGTCGTGCGTGTTCACCAGCCACAGGTGGTCGATGAAATCCTCGTCCTTCGTCGAGGCCGCGTTGCGCCCCTTGCCGCCGCGCTTCTGCGCGCGGTACGCGCTGACCGGCTGGCGCTTGGCGTAGCCGGAATGCGACAGCGTCACCACCACGTCTTCCGGCGCGATGAGGTCGAGGATGTCGAGGTCTTCCTCGCTCGCGCGGATCTCGCTGCGGCGCGCGTCGCCGAACTCTTCCTTGACGTTGCGCAGCTCGGTGCGGATCACTTCCAGGAGCACGGACGGATCCTCGAGGATCTCGATCAGGCCGCGGATGGTTTCCAGCAGCTGCTTGTATTCGTCGGTGAGTTTGTCCTGCTCCAGGCCGGTGAGGCGGTGCAGGCGCATTTCCAGGATCTGCTGCGCCTGCGTCTCGGTGAGCTGGTAACGGCCATCGATCAGGCCGACGCCATTGGGCAGGTCTTCCGGACGCGACGCATCGCTGCCGGCGGCGGCGAGCAGCGCACCGACCAGGCCCGGCTCCCACGTGCGGGCGAGCATGCGTTCGCGCGCTTCGTTCGGGTTCGCCGAGGTCTTGATCAGCTCGATCATCTCGTCGATGTTGGCGAGCGCGACCGTCAGGCCTTCCAGGATGTGCGCACGCTGGCGCGCCTTGCGCAGCTCGAAGATGGTGCGGCGGGTGACGACTTCGCGGCGGTGCTTGACGAAGACTTCCAGCAGCTCCTTCAGGTTCAGCAGCTTCGGCCGGCCATCGACGATGGCGACCATGTTGATGCCGAACACCGACTCCATCTGCGTCTGCTGGTAGAGGTTGTTGAGCACGACCTCCGCCGATTCGCCGCGCTTGACCTCGATGTAGATGCGCATGCCGTCCTTGTCGGACTCGTCGCGCAGCTCGCTGATGCCTTCGAGCTTCTTTTCCTTGACCAGCTCGGCGATCTTCTCGATCAGGCGGGCCTTGTTGACCTGGTACGGGATCTCGGTGACGACGATCGCCTCGCGGCCGTTGTCGGCCACTTCGACTTCGGCGCGCGCACGCATGCGCACGCGGCCGCGACCGGTGCGGTACGCGGCGGTGATGCCCGCGGTGCCGTTGATGATGCCGGCGGTCGGGAAATCCGGACCCGGGATGTACTGCAGCAGGCCGTCGATGTCGATGGTCGGCTCGTCGATCAGCGCGATCGTCGCGTCGATCACTTCCGACAGGTTGTGCGGCGGGATGTTGGTCGCCATGCCGACCGCGATGCCGGCCGAACCGTTGACCAGCAGGTTCGGCACACGCGTCGGCATGACGGTGGGCTCGAGTTCCTTTTCATCGTAGTTGGGCTGGAAATCGACGGTTTCCTTGTCGATGTCGGCCATCAGCTCGTGCGCGATGCGCGACATGCGCGCCTCGGTGTATCGCATGGCCGCGGCGTTGTCGCCGTCGATCGAACCGAAGTTGCCCTGCCCGTCCACCAGCATGTAGCGCAGCGAGAACGGCTGCGCCATGCGCACCAGCGTGTCGTACACGGCCGTGTCGCCGTGCGGGTGGTACTTACCGATGACGTCGCCGACGATACGCGCCGACTTGTAGTACGGCTTGTTGCTGTGCGCGCCCAGTTCGTTCATCGCGTACAGCACGCGGCGATGCACCGGCTTGAGGCCGTCGCGCGCGTCCGGGAGCGCGCGCCCGACGATCACGCTCATCGCGTAATCGAGGTAGCTGCGGCGCATCTCGTCTTCGAGGTTTACCGGGATGATTTCCTTGGCGAGTTCGGCCATCGGGTTTCCGTGTCTGTTTGTTTGCGCGCGCCCGAACCGGAGGTTCCATCAGCGCGATGTTTCAGCCGCAAAACACCCCTTGCGGGCTGGCGTTCCAGTCCGCAGCGGGCGGTGTCGGATCGACAGGAAATGATAGCACGAAACGGGGTTTCGAGACACCCGAATCCCGGCCAGAAACAATGACTTGCGAGGGAATCCGGCGGGTTTTCCGCGATATTTGCGCGGGATCGTTCAGCACAGGCATGCAGGCACGGCGCGACGGCCGCACCGAATCCTCGACCGGCCGTGCGGAGGGTGTCGCGTTGACCGCTCCTTGCGGCTCCTTCCCGGCGGGTGCGGAGCCGGCAATGTCAGCCGAATGCCGCCTTCATCGACGCCTCGTCCGGCCGCTCGATCACGCCGCGCTCGGTCACGATGGCGTCGATCAGTTCGTGCGGCGTGACGTCGAACACCGGGTTCCAGGCGCCGATCTCGTCGGCCGCCGTGCGCACGCCACCGACGGCGAACAGCTCGCCGGGGTCGCGTTCCTCGATGTGGATCGCATCGCCGGACGGGGTTTCCATGTCGACCGTGGACGACGGCGCCACCACCATGAACTTCAGGCCGTGGTGGCGCGCGGCGATCGCGAGCTGGTAGGTGCCGATCTTGTTGGCGGTGTCGCCGTTGGCGCAGATGCGGTCGGCGCCGACGACCACCCACTGCACGTCGCCGGAGCGCATCAGGTGCGAGGCGGCGGAGTCGGCGATCAGCGTCGGCGAGATGCCGTCCTGCTGCAGTTCCCACACCGTCAGGCGCGCGCCTTGCAGCCACGGGCGAGTTTCGCCGGCAAACACCTTGTCGATGCGGCCTTCGGCCACGCCGGCGCGAATCACGCCAAGCGCGGTGCCGAAGCCGGCGGTCGCGAGCGAGCCGGTGTTGCAGTGGGTCAGCACGCCGCTGCCCGGCGGAATCAGCGCGGCACCGAGCGCGCCCATGCGACGGTTGGCGGCGAGGTCTTCGTCCGCGATGGCCTGCGCTTCGCGTTCGAGGACCTCGCGCCAGTCCGCGCCGGCGGCGGCAAGCGCACGGCGCATGCGCGCCAAGGCCCAGGCAAGGTTCACCGCGGTCGGGCGCGCGGCGTTGAGGCGCTGCAGCGCCGGTTCGAGTCGGGCGGCGGCGTCGCGGCCGTCATTGGCCTCGACCGTGCGCGATGCGAGCACCACGCCCCACGCTGCGGCGATGCCGATGGCCGGCGCGCCGCGGACGGTGAGCGCATGGATCGCCTCGGCGACGGCGTCGCTGTCGGCGCAGGTGACGTACTCGACCACGAACGGCAGCTTGCGCTGGTCCAGCAGTTCCAGGGCCTGCCCGGTCCAGCGGATCGGACGGATGCGGTCGTAGAGGTCGAAATCGATGGCGGTGGTATTCATGCGGCGAGTTTACAGGCCGCAGGTTTCAGGGCGGGAAACGGGCCCTCGCGCCCGCTTCCCGCACCAGCCACGTCGCAGGGTTCACCGCACCTGGAAGTCGGCGCGGCAGCCGTTGCTCACCCAGATGCCGTCGCGATCCCAGCCCCAGCTGCGGCCTTCGATGCATGCGGATTTGGACTTCTGCTGCACCATGCGCGCGTCGCGGCGGATGGTGACGTTGCAGCGGCGCTGGCGGTTGTCGTCGGAACCGCAGTAGAGCGTCTGCGCGGGGCCGCCACCGTTCCAGCCGCCACCGCCGTGACCGCCGCCGTTACCGCCATTCCAGCCGCCGCCGTGCCCGCCACCGTAGCCGGCGGCGAACTCGGCGCGGCAGCCGTTGTTCACCCACACGAAGCCGCGACCGACGCCCCAGCTGCGGCCTTCGACGCAGGCCGACTTGGAGTACTGACGGACCAGTCGCGCATCGCGGCCGTCGATGGCGCACTGCTGGTATCGGTTGTCGTTGGAATCGCAGCGCACGGTGCGGCCATCGCCACCACCGCCGCCACCCCAACCACCACCCCAACCGCCGCCGCCGAGCGCGAACTCGGCGCGGCACCCGTTGTTGACCCAGATTCCCGTCCGGTCGTAGCCCCAGCTGCGGCCTTCGACGCAGGACGATTTCGATACCTGCCGCAGCAGCCGCACACCGCCGCGCGTATCGGCGGCGCAGCGCTGCAACCGGTTGTCGTTGGAATCGCAGCGCACGGCCCGGTCGGAACCGTAACGCTGCGCATCGACCTGCGCGTGCGCGGCCTGCGCCGACAGCACGCCGGCGGCGATCACGGAGAAGAACCCAAGAACCTTGAGCGAATGCGCGAACATCGAAGCCCCCTTCGTGCGATGCGAGTTTTTCTCAGACTAACCAGCGAGGCTTAACGGGGACCGCACCGGAACGGTCCCGCCCGCGGTTATTCAGCCGTTGGAAGGTTGCGGCTTCTGGTGGATCTCGAACTCGGCGCGGCAGCCGTCCTCGACCCAGATGCCGTTGTCGTCCACGCCCCAGCTGCGGCCTTCGATGCAGGCGGCGCGGGAAAGCTGGCGGAACACGCGCACGCCGCCCTTGGTATCGATCGGGCAATGGCGCGGACGCTTCTCGACCGAATCGCAGCGCACGATCTCGCGCGGCGCTTCGTTGGCGACGTCGACCATCATGCGGAACTCGGCCCGGCAACCGCCGGACACCCACACGCCTCGCGCATCGGCGCCCCAGTTCTGGCCGCGCATGCAGGGGTTCTTCGAAAGCTGGCGCACCAGTTCGACGCCGGCCCGCGTTTCAGCCGGACAATGCGTCCAGCGGTTGCCCTTGGATTCGCAGCGCATCACGCGCGAACCGCTGCCGCTGCCGACGGTGCCGCCGTAGCCGAGCACGAAATCGGCGCGGCAACCGTCCTTCACCCAGACGCCCGCCGCGCTCACGCCCCAGGTCTTGTTCTCGTCGCAATCGGTGCGCGAGAGCGTGCGCAGCAGGCGGACGCCACCGCGCACATCGGCCGGGCAGATGTTGTCCTCGCCGTCCTTGGATTCGCAGCGCAGGATGCGGTCGCCGTAGAAACGTCCGCCCTCTTCCTGCGCGAACGCCTCAGGCGCGAACACCACACATGCCGCAAGCAACGTCGAGACCGCCAAGCTGCGCATCATGCACCCCTGTCTTCCAGACGCCACTGTATCGGGTCCGTGCGTAAACGGGCATCAAGGACGGGGACGATCCTGGAAGTGCGACCTCAGGCACGCGCGAAGTCGAAGGCCAGCACATCGGCGATGCGGCCGGTGCCGAGCATCGCCATCATCAGGCGGTCCATGCCCAGCGCGACGCCGGCGCACGCGGGGAACCCCGCCGACAGCGCCTCCAGCAGGCGTTCGTCGCGCGGCGGTGCGATGTCGCCACGCCCGCGGCGCACCTCCCGGTCCCGATCGAATCGCGCGCCCTGCTCGGCCCCGTCGGCCAGTTCGTGATACCCGTTGGCAAGCTCGAGCGGCCCAAGGTACAGCTCGAACCGCTCTGCGACGGGCACTTCGCCCGGGCGGATGCGAGCCAGCGCGCACTGCGAGGCCGGGTAGTCGTATACGGCCAGAAGTTCGTCGGGATCGAACGACGGCTGCAGCCGGTGCGTCATCAGCAGGTCGAGCCAGTCGTCGCGCGTCAGGCCCGTCGGGTCGATGACGACCTCGCCCAGCGCCGCGCGCAGTTGTTCGTCGTCAGCCGTCTCAACGTCGATGCCGAGCCGCTGCCGATACAGCTCGTGGTACGCGATGCGCGAGAGCGTCGCCGTCCGGCCGACCAGCGCCAGCGCGGCCTGCACCAACGCGGTGGTTTCGTCGACCAGACGCGTGTGGTCCCAGCCAAGCCGGTACCACTCCAGCATGGTGAACTCCGGATTGTGGCGACCGCCCGCTTCGCCGTCGCGGAACACGCGCCCGAGTTCGTAGCAATCGCCGAAGCCCGCGGCGAGCAACCGCTTCAACGGATATTCCGGCGACGTGCGCAGCCAGCGCGTGCGCGGCGCGCCGTCGGTGCGGCCGCTGAATTCCAGGTGGAACGACGCGATGTTCGGGTCGGTATTGCCGGCCACCGACATCACCGGCGTTTCCACTTCGACCACGCCGCGCTCAGCGAAGAAGGCACGCACGGTCGCGTTGAGCCGCGCGCGCAACCGCAGTGCGTCGAACGATGCCGAAGGTTGCCAGTCGCTCACGCGCTCAGCCTCCATGCTGCGCGAGGAACGCCAGCAGCTTCGCTTCGTCCCAGATGTCCACGCCCAGTTCCGTCGCCTTGTCGAGCTTGGAACCGGCCGCCTCGCCCGCGACGACGAAACTGGTCTTCTTCGACACGCTGCCGGCGACCTTCGCGCCGAGCGCTTCCAGCTTCGCCTTCGCCTCGTCGCGGCTCATGGCCGACAAGGTACCGGTGAGCACGGCGGTCTGGCCGTCGAGCGGACCGGCCGCGGCGACCTCGCCTTCGGGCGTCAGCGACAACAGCGTCGCCAGTGATTCCCCGCCGCGACCGAGCAGTCGCGCGTGTTCCTCGTCTTCCAGCCATTCGGCCAGCGACATGGCCGTGTCGTTCGGCAGGCCGGCGGTGACGAAGTTGTGCTGTGGCGCGTCGAGCAATGCCTGCACGTTCGGGAACGCGCTCGCCAATTGGTCGGCGCGGATCTTCGTGATCTTCGGGATTTCCAGGTCGACCAGCAGCGTCGCCACATCCAGGCCGTCGCGCAGCTTCGCGTTGGGCGCATGCGTGTCGTTGATGGTCACGCCGCGCGCGAGCAGGTCGTCGATCACCTGCTGGTTGCCGGGCTGGTCGAAGAAATGCCCGATCGCGCGGGCCACTTCGCCGCCGACGTCGGGCACGCGCTTGAACAGCGGCCACGGCAGGCGGCGGATCAGCGCGATGTCGCCGAACCACGCCGCCAGCGCCTTCGCCGTGCTCTCGCCGACATGCTGGATGCCGAGCGCGTAGAGGAAGCGCTCCAGCGTGGTGGTGCGGCTGTGGTCGATCGCGGCGATGAGGTTTTCGGCCCACTTCGTGGCGACCTTGCCGGACTTGACGGTCTCCGGCGTCGTCCCGTCGCGCTCGTCGGCTCGGCGCTTCATTTCCAGCAAGTCGTCGAGTTCGAGCTTGTACAGGTCGGCGACCGATTGGAGGTAGCCGAGGTCGGACAGATCCTCGATGAAGCGCTCGCCCAGGCCTTCAATGTCCATCGCGCGACGCGACGCGAAGTGGCGGATCGCTTCCTTGCGCTGCGCGGCGCAGGTGAGTTCGCCCGAGCAGCGCCACACCGCTTCGCCTTCCTCGCGGACGATCTCCGAACCGCACACGGGGCACTGCATGGGCATCTGCCACTGCGGTGCGTGCGGATCGCGGTATTCGGGCACGACACGCACGATCTCGGGAATCACGTCGCCGGCGCGACGCACGATGACCGTATCGCCGATGCGCACGTCCAGTCGCGCGATCTGGTCGGCGTTGTGCAGCGTCGCGTTGGTCACGACGACGCCGGCGACCTGCACCGGTTTCAGGCGCGCAACAGGCGTCGCGGCGCCGGTGCGGCCGATCTGGATGTCGATGCCTTCCAGCACCGTCGATTGCTCCTGCGCCGGGAACTTGTGCGCGATGGCCCAGCGCGGCGCGCGCGAGACGAAGCCCATTTCGCGCTGGCCTTCGTAGTCGTCGAGCTTGTAGACGACGCCGTCGATGTCGAACGGCAGCGATTCGCGCTGCTTGCCGATGGCGCTGTAGTAGCCGAGCAAACCTTCGGCGCCGGCCACGACGTCGTTGAGCCCGCTCACCGGGAAGCCCCACTCGCGCAGCTTAGCCAGCGTCTGCGAATGCGTCGGCGGCAGTTCCGCACCTTCGACGACGCCCACGGCGTACGCGTAGAACGCGAGCGGGCGCTGCGCGGTGATGCGCGGATCGAGCTGGCGCAGCGAACCGGCGGCGCCGTTGCGCGGGTTGGCGAGGACCTTACCGCCTGCCGATACCGCGCGCTCGTTGTACTTCCTGAACGCCTCCAGCGGCATGTAGACCTCGCCGCGCACTTCCAGCACGGCCGGCCAACCGGAACCGCGCATCTGCAGCGGGATCGCCTTGATCGTGCGCAGGTTCGCCGTGACGTCCTCGCCCGTCGCACCATCGCCGCGCGTGGCGCCCTGCACGAAGCGGCCGTTCTCGTAACGCAGGCTGATGGCCAGGCCATCGAGCTTGGGTTCGACCGAGAACTTCGGTGCGCGGCGACCGAGTTTTTCCTCGATGCGACGCTCGAAATCGGCCACTTCCTCGTCGGTGAAGGCATTGCCGAGCGAGAGCATCGGAATCGCATGGCGCACTTCGGCGAACGTGCCGCTTGGCGCGATGCCGACGCGCTGCGTGGGCGAATCGGGCGTCACCAACTCCGGATGTTCGGCTTCCAGCGATTGCAGTTCGCGCAGCAGCTGGTCGAACTCGGCATCGGGAATCGCCGGATCGTCGAGCACGTAATAGCGATAGTTGGCGTCGTCGATGCGCTGGCGCAGTTCGGCGATGCGATCGGCGGGAGTCTGGGTCTTGGCCACGTGCAGTCCTTCGGCCGTTGCACGGCGGGGGCGTAGGTAGTGTGCGGGTGAGGATGTGAGGACGGAAGCCTCGAGAGCGCATCTCGGCGGTGCGCGGATCCTTCGATGACACCGTCATCCCGGCGAAAGCCGGGACCTAGGCTGTCTTGCTTGCAGCAATCGCTGGGCTCGCGTATCGGCGAAGACGCTGCCGCGTAGTGGCCTTCAGCTGGAGCGATCGTCAGTGCACCTCACGCCCCAACCCTCACCCCAACCCCTCTCCCGGAGGAGAGGGGCTCAAGTCGTCATCGCGTTGAACGCAATGAGGAGGCTCGCAATCACCAGCGCGCCGGCTTCGTCAGCGGCGGCGCTTCGCGCTGGCGGTCGTAGGCACGCAGTTCGTCGCGGATGTGGGCGATGCGCTGGCGGCCGAGCGCGTTGCGCTGTTCGTCCAGGACGACGCCGTCGAGCAGTTCGGCCATGCGCTGCGCGGTGGGCAGCATGGTTTCCCATGCGTCGAGCGCGTTGACCGGCGCGGGCAGCGTGAGGAAGAACGCGATGGCCGGCGTTTCCATCGACTGGATGTTCGCCATGTCGAAGCTGCCGGGCTTCATGATGTTGGCGACGCTGAACACCGGGCCGCGATCGGGATGGTTCTCGACCAGGCGGTGGAACACACCCATGTAGCCGTAGACCAGACCGGCCTTCTCGGCGGCGACGACGATGTCCGGGCCATGCAGTTTCTGCCCGGCGCGCGCGGCCAGGTACAGGGTCACGATCTTGTCGAATTCCTCGCTGACGCGACGGCCCAGCTCGCTGTTGGCGCCACCTTCGAGCGCGCGGTCGAACAGTTCCAGCTCGGCCTGCGAGGTCGAGCCGCCGGCGGATCCGCCCTGCGCGAGGTCGCGTTCGATCTGCTCGCCCAGCGTCGGTTCCTGGCGCGGCGCGCCGGACGAGGCGGCCGCCTCGCGCGGTACGCGCTTGCCCTGCCCCGGCTTTCGCGGCCGGCCGAAGAAGACGATGGCGGCGACGAGGATCAGGCCGGCGATCAGGATGCCGATCCGCAGCAGGGTCACGTCGGACATTCGTTTGCTCCTAGGAAGCCGTGATTCGTGATTCGTGAATTGTGATTCGGGAAAGCGCGCGGCGCCGGCTTTTGCGGTTGGCAATCACGAATGCCGAATCACGAATCACGAATCACGGATTTTGTTACGCCACGCCCGCCAGGCGCGAGGCCTCGGCCAGGTCCACCGACACCAGGCGGCTGACACCCGGCTCGCGCATGGTCACGCCGGAGAGCTGGTGCGCGGCTTCCATCGTCGCCTTGTTGTGGGTGACGAAGAGGAACTGTACCGCCTCGCTCATCTCGCTGACCATCTGCGCGAGGCGGCCGACGTTGGCTTCGTCCAGCGGCGCGTCGACCTCGTCGAGCAGGCAGAACGGCGCGGGATTGAGGCGGAAGATCGCGAACACCAGCGCCACGGCCGTCATCGCCTTCTCGCCGCCGGACAGCAGCGAGATGTTCGACACGCGCTTGCCCGGCGGGCGCGCCATGATCGACACGCCGGTGTCGAGCAGGTCCTCGCCGGTGAGTTCGAGGTACGCGTGGCCGCCACCGAACAGGCGCGGATACAGCTCCTGCACGCCGGAATTGACGCGGTCGAAGGTGTCCTTGAAGCGGCCGCGGGTTTCGCGGTCGATCTTGCGGATCGCCTCTTCCAGCGTTTCCAGCGCGGTGGTGAGGTCGGTGTTCTGCGCGTCGAGGTAGTCCTTGCGCTGTTCGGCCTCGGCATGTTCGGCGATGGCGGCGAGGTTCACCGGCTCCAGGCGGCGCAGCTTGCCGTCCAGTTCGGACACCGTGCGCTCCCACACCTGCGGGTTCATGTCGTCGGTGAGCGTGTTGACCACGTCCTCCAGCACGAAGCCCGCCTCGACCACGGCCGCGGCGAGCTGTTCGGCCTTGAGCACCAGCGCCTGCTGTTCCAGGCGGCGCTGGCCGATGGCCTCGCGCTGCTGGATCGCCTGGTCGTCGCGCTGGTGGCGGACCTGTTCGAAGCGGCGCAGGTCGTTGTCGATGCCGTCCAACGTGGTCCGCGCGATGGTGAGGTTCTGCTCGGTCAGCACGCGCTGTTCGAGCGCGACCTGCCGCTGTTCTTCCAGCGTCGAGACCGGGTCGTCGCCCTCCGCCAGTTGCAGCGAGAGTTCTTCCAGCCGCGTGTCGAGCTGGCCGCGCTGCCCGACCATGCGCGAGACCGCCTGCTCCAGCGCGGCGATCTGCGTGCGCTGGGATTCCAGCGTGAGCGCCAGCGCGTGGGCGGCGTCGCGCGTTTCGCGGGCGATGTTGCGGGCCTGGTCGCGCGCGTCGGTCATCGAACGGCGTTCGCCTTCCAAAGCCTGGCGTGCGTCTTCCAGCTCGGTCATGCGCATCACCGCCTCTTCCTGGCGGTTGCGCGCCTCGCGGGCCTGGTCCTGCGCGGCTTCGAGGTTTTGCGCAAGCTGCGCCAGTTCCGCGTCGATCTTCTCGATGCGCGAACGCGCGTTGTCGAGGCGGCCCTGCTGGCTCTGCAGCTGGCCGGCGATTTCCGAGACGCTGCGATGCGCCATGTACAGCGTGCGCTGCGCGTCCTCGCGCTGCTGCTCGGCGGCGAGCGTGCGGTCGCGCAGCTGCACCTGCAGCGATTCGAGTTCCTTTTCGCGCGCGAGCAGCGTTTCGATCTCGCCGCGCAGCGTCTGGATCTCGCGTTCGCGCAGCAACGCGCCCTGCTGTGCGGCGCCGGAGCGCAGCACGCGGACCCAGCCGGCGCCCAGGCGTTCGCCCGTGCGCGTGATGACCGATTCGCCCTCGCCCAGGGTCGGCAGCAGCGCGCGCGCCGCGGTGAGGTCCTCGGCGGCATGCAGGCGCGCGAGGATGCGGCGGATCGCGATCGGGCCGCGCACCTTCGAGGCAAGCGACGTCGGTGCGAACTGCACGGCGTCGTTCTGCGGATCGACCAGCGCCAGGCGGCCTTCGCCCAGTTCGCCGATGGCTTCCACCAGCGTTTCCGGCGATTCGACCAGCACGCCTTCGATCATCTGGCCGAGCGCGCTTTCCACCGCGTTTTCCCAGCCGGCATCGACGTCGAGCGCCTCGCCCACGCGCGTGGCCGAATCGAGCCCGCGCGCCTTGAGCCAGCCCAGCGCGGCGCCCTGCTCCTGGCCCAGCGCGGCGTGCTGCAGGGTCTCCAGCGACGACAGGCGGCCACGTGCGGCCTGCGCCTGCTTGCGCGCCTCGGCCAGTTCGGACTGCGTGGAACGCTGCTGTTCCTGCAGTTCGGCCAGCGCGGCTTTGCGGGTCTCCAACTCCTCGGTGAGGCTGTCGATGGAGAACTTCTGCGTCTCGTGCTTTTCCTGCAGCTCGGCGAACGCATCCGACAGCGCGCTCAGGTCGAGGCCGGAGCGTTCGTTGCCGAGCGATTCGCGACGGCGATCGGCTTCCAGGACCTGACGGTCCAGATGCTCGATGCGCGTGCGTTCGACGTCGGCGGCACGCGAGGCTTCGGCCTGCGCGCGGCTGTGCGCTTCCCAGCGCTGCTGCCAGTCGGTCAGCGCGGCTTCGGCTTCGCGCAGCGCATCCTGGCGCAGGACGTCTTCCTCTCGCAGCTGCTCCAGGCGCGGCTCGGCTTCGGCCACCGCTTCGCGCAAAACGTCGAGCTTGGACTGGTCGCTGCCCATGTGCTGGCCCAGCTCGGCCAGCGCGGTCATCGCCTCGTCGCGCGCCTTGTTCAGGCGGTTGGCCATCTCGCGCTGGTGCTGGATCTGCTGTTCGATGCGCGCCAGCGTGCCGCTGACCTCGTAGCTGGCGGCCTGCGCCTTGTTGAGCGCCTCGGCGGCTTCCTCGCGCTTCACGCGGCCGGTTTCGATCTCTCGCTCGGCCTCGCGCTGTTCGGCAATGAGCTGCTGCAGGCGCGTTTCCTGCTGGGCGAGCTTCTCGCGCTGGCCCTGCAGCTTCTGATCGAGCGCGCGATGTTCCAGCGCCTTCCACTCGGCGTCCTTGATCTTCCGCTCGGCCTGGATCGCCTGGTACTGCTCGGCCTGGCGCGCCTGGCGCTTGAGGTGTTCGAGCTGCTTGCCGACTTCCTCGCGCAGGTCGTTCAGGCGGTCCAGGTTCTCGCGCGTGTGGCGGATGCGCGTTTCGGTTTCCTTGCGGCGTTCCTTGTACTTGGAGATGCCGGCGGCTTCCTCCAGGTAGACACGCAGTTCCTCGGGCTTGGCCTCGATGACCTGCGAGATCATGCCCTGCTCGATGATCGAGTAGCTGCGCGGGCCCAGGCCGGTGCCGAGGAACAGGTCGGTGATGTCGCGGCGGCGGCACTTGGCGCCGTTAAGGTAGTACTGGTTGCTGCCGTCGCGGCTGACGGTGCGCTTGACCGAGATCTCGTTGAACGCCGCGTACTCACCGGTGATGGTGTGGTCGGAGTTGTCGAAGATCAGCTCGACCATCGCCTGCGACACGGGCTTGCGGGCGGAGGAGCCGGCGAAGATGACGTCGGTCAGCGAATCGCCACGCAGGCGGCTGGCCGAGCTTTCGCCCATCACCCAGCGCACGGCGTCGATGATGTTGGACTTGCCGCAGCCGTTCGGACCGACGATGCCGGTCATGTTGGTCGGCAGGTGCAGCGTGGTCGGATCGACGAAGGATTTGAAGCCGGACAGCTTGATCGTGGACAGACGCATGCGTCGATGTGTTCTCGGGCTCGATGCGTGTCGCCGGACCGCGCGCGCATCCTCGTGAGGTGGATGACGTATCTACGCTAACTGCTTGATCGGTATAGCGAAGCATCGGCGTTTATGCCGAATGACGAAAGAGTATAGCGAGGCCGGACGGCCCTGCGGGCCGGATCGCCGCTCCGTGGACGCCCCCGGTGGGACGGCCGACAGGTCGACGCGGCATTTACGGCGCCGCTGCGAGGCTGGGGCATGGATCGAGGTTTCTGGGAGCAGGCGGGCGCGATCGCGTGGCCGTTGACGATCGCGCTGGTGCTGGGCCTGCTGGTCCATCGCGCCCTGCTAGCCCTGTCGCGCCGGGCCGACGCCCACGCCGCCACCCGGATGCGGGCTCGCATCACGCAGATCATCGCCCTGCCCGCCGCGGTCGCGCTGCCGCTCGTCTTCCTGAGCGTGGCGGTGCGCGCCGTGCCGCTTCCCGAAGACTGGCTGGACCGGATCCAGCACTGGCTGGGCGTCGGGACCCTGCTGTGCTTCACGTGGCTGGTGGTCCGGGCGATCGGCGCGATCGAACGGCGGATCCTGCGCCAGAACCCCGTCGAGGTCGCAGACAACCTCGAAGCCCGCCGCATCCAGACCCAGACGCGCGTGCTCAGCCGCATCGCCCAGGGCGTGGCGATCCTCGCCGGCGTCTCGATCGCGCTGATGACGTTCCCTGCCATCCGCCAGATCGGCACGACGCTGCTCGCATCGGCCGGCATCATCGGCCTGGTGGCGGGCATCGCCGCCAAGCCGGTGTTCGGCAACCTCATCGCCGGGCTGCAGATCGCCGTGGCACAGCCGATCCGCCTGGACGACGTCGTCATCGTGCAGGGCGAATGGGGCCGCATCGAGGAAATCGACAGCACGTATGTCGTCGTGCGCATCTGGGACGAGCGCCGCCTCGTGGTGCCGCTGCAATGGTTCATCGAGAACCCGTTCGAGAACTGGACGCGGACCACCTCGCAGCTGCTCGGCACCGCCTTCCTTTGGCTCGACTACCGCACGCCGATGGCCGAGGTACGCAAGGCGCTGCAGCACATCTGCGAGACCGACGAGCGCTGGGACGGCCGCGTATGCGTCGCGCAGATCACCGACTCGGACCAGTCGACGCTGCAGGTGCGATTGCTGGTGAGCGCGCGCAATTCCGGCGACCTGTTCGACCTGCGCTGCGCCGTGCGCGAACGGATGATCGAGTTCCTCAACGCCTCGCATCCCTATGCGCTGCCGCGCGTGCGCGTGGCGCGGGCGATCCGCGCGGCGGGCGATTCGGAATCGCGGCAGGCAGGACCGCGCGAAATCGGCGAGCAGACGACCTCGCCCGGTGCGGAAGACGTCAACGACGCCGACGTCGCGCGCGCGGCCGCGCAGCCCGAGTGAGGCCTACGCCCGCAGGCTGCGTCCACTCTCCGGATCGAAGTAGTGCATGTGCTCGGGGTTGTGCCCCAGATACACCGTGTCGCCGGGACCGGGCAGGTTGCGCGGAGGCAGGCGGACGACGAGCTCGCCGCCACCGCAGGCAAGGTTGAGGAAGGCTTCGTTGCCGATGGGTTCGACGGTTTCCACGCGCGCCTGCAGTTGCCCCGCGCCGGGTGCGGCGAGCGAGAGATCTTCCGGGCGCAGGCCGACGGTGAGCCGCTTGCCGGCAAAACCACGCAGGACCGCCCGCAGCTCGGCTTCTGGCTGCAGCGGAAGTTCGACGCCGTCCGCGAGCCGCAAGGCGAGATCGTCTCCGCGCTGCACGACCTCGCCTTCGAGCAGGTTCATCTTCGGGCTGCCCAGGAACGTCGCCACGAACAGGTTCGCCGGCCGGTTGTACAGCGCCATCGGCGTGTCGATCTGCTGGATGCGGCCCTTGTCCAGCACGACGATGCGCTGCCCGAGCGTCATCGCTTCGACCTGGTCGTGCGTGACGTAGATCATCGTCGTGCCGAGCTTGCGATGCAGGCGCGCGATCTCCACGCGCGTGGACGCACGCAGCTTGGCGTCAAGATTCGACAGCGGTTCGTCGAGCAGGAACACCTGCGGCTGTCGCACCAGCGCGCGGCCGAGCGCGACGCGCTGGCGCTGTCCGCCCGACAGCGCTGCCGGCTTGCGATCCAGCAGCGATTCCAGTTCGAGCATCTGCGCCGATTCGGTCACGCGGCGCGCGATGTCGTCCTTCGACGCGCCGCGCAGCTTCAAGCCGAAACCGAGGTTCTCGGCCACGGTCATGTGCGGATACAGCGCGTAGCTCTGGAAGACCATCGCGATGTCGCGATCCTTCGGCGCCACGTCGTTGACCACGCGATCGCCGATGCGCAATTCGCCGGCGGTGATGGTTTCCAGCCCCGCGATCATGCGCAGCAGCGTCGACTTGCCGCAGCCCGACGGGCCGACCAGCACCAGCAGTTCGCCGTCGCCGATGTCGAAGGTCGCGTCGTCCACGCCGACGAAGCCGTTGGGATAGACCTTGCGCAGACGATCCAGCGTGACCTTCGCCATTGAGTTCCTCGGGTGTGTCCCTGCGGTCGAGCGGGACGGCGCTCGCATTCTGTTGGTTCCGGCGATGCAAATGGCGCCGGGCTTCGTTATCCTGCCATGTAACCGTTTTCATGCCTATCGCGCGGCCTTCATGGGGCCACGGACCCGACGGTCGCGCACGGTTTGGCGGACGGGATCCGCTGCCCTTCCCTCCCACGGCAGCGGGTCCCGCCGCTCTTCTGGGAACGACGTGCGCGGCGGGGTCTGATTTCGTATTCAGTCGCGACAGGCCGGCGCCGGTACATCGCCCACGGAGACAGGCACGCGGCGGTCCATTACGCTGCGGCCTTTCTGCGTTTACCCCACCGCGGTGATCCCTTGAGCGAGACCTTCCAGACCGACAGCCACGCCCTGCTCGCCGACATCGGCGGCACCAATGCGCGCTTCGCGCTCGCGCGTCGCGATGCGGTCGACCCGTTGCTGATGGACAGCGTGCGCGAATTCGCCGTCGCCGATTTCCCCTCGCTGGCCGACGCCGCGCGCCATTACCTCGACACGACCGGCGCCATCGCGACGACCGGCGTGTTCGCCGTGGCCGGCCGCGTGGATGGCGACGAGGCGCGCATCACCAACCATCCGTGGGTGATCTCCGCCGTGCGCACCGGCGAACAACTCGGCCTGGGGTCGCTGCGCCTGGTTAACGATTTCGCCGCGCAGGCGATGGGCGCCTCGCTGCTGCGTCCGCAGGACGTGGTGCCGGTCGGCGGCATCGGCTGGAGCGGCCACGACGCCGTGGACCGCACCTTCGCCATCATCGGTGCCGGTACGGGCCTGGGCGTGGGCGGGCTGCTGCGACGCGGCGGCCGCTACTTCCCGCTGCAGACCGAGGGCGGCCACGTCAGCTTCGCGCCGAACTCGCCGGAGGAAATCGAGATCCTGGTGCAGATGTCGGCCGAGTTCGGCCGCGTGTCGAACGAACGCCTCGTCAGCGGCCAGGGCCTGGTGAACCTGCATCGCGCCCTGAGCAACATCGCCGGCGAGGATCCGGGTCCGCTGAAACCGTCGGACATCACCGCGCGCGCGAAGGAAGGCGACGAACGCAGCCTGCGCACGATCGACGTGTTCTGCGCGGTGTTCGGCGCGGCCGCGGGCGACCTGGTCCTGACGCTCGGCGCATGGGACGGCGTGTTCCTCACCGGCGGCCTCGTACCGAAGCTGTTGCCATCGATCGCGCATTCGGCCTTCCGCCAGCGCTTCGAGTACAAGGGCCGGTTCTCGCCGGTGATGGCACGCATCCCGACGCTGGCGGTGGTGCATCCGCAACCGGGGCTGCTCGGCGCCGCCGCGCTCGCGCAGGACGTCGCCTAGCGCCACACGTGGCCTTGAAGTGGGCTGTGCGAGGATCCGGCGAATGGCCGATCGCTCGCCCCAGCCGGTGCCCGAAACCGCCGCGACCTACACGTTCCACGCCCACACGCGAACCGCGAGGTGTGGACCTGGGCGGCGGCGGTGTCGATCGCCGCGGAACTGCGCCGCGAGCTGATCGTCCAGCCACGTGCGCGCCTGCTGCTCTCCGGCGGCGGCACGCCGGGGCCGGTCTACCGGGCGCTATCGCAGGCGCCGCTGGACTGGGAGCGCGTGGACGTCGGCCTCGTCGACGAGCGCTGGCTGCTGCCCGACGACCCCGACAGCAACGCGTGGCTGGTGCACCACGAATTCCTGCGCGACCACGCCGCCGTCGCGCGCTTCGAACCGATGACGCAGGCCGGCCGCAACCTCGAAGGCGCGGTCGCGACCGCCAACGCGCACGCGCGCCGCGAAGCGACCGTCGCGGTGTTCGGCATGGGCGAGGACGGGCATACGGCGTCGCTGTTCCCCGGCATGGCCAACGCCGAGCGCGTCCTAACCAGCCCGCGCGACTACGTCGCCGTGGACGCGCACGGCTGCCCCGGCGCGCAGCGATGGCCGCGCCGCATCAGCCTCACCCCGCACGGCATGAAGCGCATCGCGCACCGGTTGCTGCTCATCCAGGGTGCGCGAAAGCGCGCGGTGTTCGAAGAGGCGATCGCCTCCGGCGACGTGCAACGCTGGCCCGTGCTGGCGACACTGGAAAGCTCGTACGGCACGCCGCTCGACGTGCACTGGTGCGCGTGAGGTTCGGCGTTCGGATCAACCCTGGGCTTCGATCGACGCTTCGCTGCTGGCCACATGCACTGCGTCCTTCGACCTGATTTGCGCATCGCGCAGCAGGCGCCGCGCCACGAGCAGGTTCTTCAGCGGCAGCACCAGTCCGGATTCGAACGGACTGAGGATCACCGTCGTCACCAGCACGGGCACCAGGCCGACGGTTCGTGCGCGCGGATCGAGCGCGCGGCAGAGCCGGTGTGCGCGCACGGTGTAGAACAGCACCGGCGGAACCGTCACCAGCGTAAGCAGCACCGAGGCCTTCAGGCCGTCCTGACGCCACTGCAATGCGGTCGCGGTGCACATGATGGCGAACCACACCACGTGCAGCACATAGGTGCGGATCAATGCCGTGCGCGTGCGGGCGAGTTGCTGCAGGAGGGCATCGCGATCCATGCGTGCGCGGGTCCGGTGGGAACGCGGCCACTGTAGCCCGGGCGTGCGGGGCGGTGCCAAGGCACGTCGGTGCTCTGCCCTCATCCGCCTGCCGGCACCTTCTCCCGCAGGCGGGAGAAGGGTCGCGCTTCCGCCGTGCTCCCATTGGGAAGCGCTGTTCGCAGATCCGAGTTTTTGCAGATTTGAATGACTAATCGGCGCCGCCGCGACGAAGGCTAGACCTGCGGCACGCCGCGCGAACGTCCAACTTCCGATCGCGGGGGCGCGCCGAACAGGCGCTTGTATTCGCGGCTGAACTGCGACGGGCTTTCGTAGCCGACGTGGCGCGCGGCCGACAGCGCTTCCATGCCGCCGGCCATCATCAGCCGCCGCGCTTCGTGCAGGCGCAAGTGTTTCTGGAACTGCAGCGGCGACATCGTCGTCACCGCCTTGAACTGGTGGTGGAACGAGGACGTGCTCATGTGCACGGTGCGTGCGAGCTCGTCGATGCTCAGCGGTTGCAGGTAGTCCTCGCGCAGCCGCGCGACGGCGCGCGCGATGCGGCTGGAGCGCGTGTCCTTCGTCGCCAGCGCACGCAGGCGATGGCCGAGTTCTCCCGTCAGGACGCGATAGAGGATCTCGCGTCGCGCCATCGCGCCGAGCACCGGCAGGTCATCCGGCGTATCGAGCAGGCGCATCAGGCGAAGCACGGCGTCCATAAGCGGTGCGTTGACGCGCGCCGCGTAGAGGCCCAGATCAAGGCCCTGCGCGACGTCGGGCGACGCGGGCTGCGGCAGCCCGGACTGCGCGATGAGCGCGGCCACGTCGTCCGGGTCGATATCCAGGCGAAGGCACAGGTAGGGCTCGTCCGGCGTGGCCTCGATCACCTGCCCCGTCACCGGCAGGGTCACCGACACGACCAGGTAGTTGAGCGGGTTGTAGACGTAGGTCTGGCCGGCGAGCGTCGCCGTCTTGCTGCCCTGCGCCACGATCACCAGCCGCGGCTCGTACACGACCGGCGTGCAGGCGGTGGGACCGCTCAGGCGGACCAGGCTGAGCGGCGGGAACGCGGTCGCGTGGACGCCGTCGCCCGGTGTCGATCGGGCAATCCGCTGCGCGAGTTCCGGCAAGGCGGCGCAACCGGGGCGATCGTTCGGGGAATCGATGGAAGGCATTGGAGTTCCGGGGAGTTGCAGCCATTCCGGGAGGCGGTCCGATTATGACTTCCGGGCTATGCCGAAGCTTGCCGATCGTGCCGGCTCGCGACGGATTTGCAGGATCGGGCAATGATCCAGCAGCAATGGACTATCGCATGCCTCCGCCCGGGACTACCGTACGCAGGACACGGAACGCCCCGCGCCGACCCGCCCTGCACGCCCGCTTACGCGCGGCCGCGGGGCCATCGGGTGTGCGGCCTTCCCTCCCCCGACGCTTCGCCCAGCACAGGCCGGCCACCCGATGTGGATTGTCCAGTACGCCCTGAGCCGCCGATACACCATCGGCGTGCTCGCGATCCTGATCCTGCTGTTCGGCACGCTCGCCGCACGGCGCATGCCGACCGACATCCTCCCGGAGGTCGGCATCCCGTCGGTCAACCTGGTCTGGACCTATAACGGCCTGCCCGCCGCCGACATGGCCGCCAAGCTCACCTCGTTCTCCGAGGTGGCGATCATGAACACCGTCGACGACCTGAAAGAGGTCCGGTCCGACACGATCAACGGCGCGAGCATCGTGCGCATCGACTTCCAACCGAACGTGAGCCTGGACCGCGCGCTCGGCCAGATCACGTCGGTGTCGCAGACGATCCTGCGCCGCATGCCGCCGGGCACGTCGCCGCCGCTGGTGATCCGCAACAACGTCTCGTCCACGCCGGTGCTGATGCTGGTGCTGTCGTCGGACTCGCTCACCGAGGCGCAGCTGTACGACTACGCGCGCCTGCAGCTGCGCTCGCAGATCCAGACCATCCCCGGCATCCGCATGTCGCTGCCCTACGGCGGCGCGGCGCGGCAGATCATGGTCGACCTCAATCCCGCCGCGCTGCAGACCTACGGTCTGACGCCGGCCGATGTCACCGGCGCGCTGGAACGCGGCAGCCCGACGCTGCCGTCCGGTTCCATCCGCGAGAACGCGCGCGAGATGCAGATCTCGCTCGATTCCAGCCCGGCGACGGCGGCGGATTTCCTCGACATCCCCGTCGCGTCGCGCAACGGCACGCTGGTGTACGTGCGCGACATCGCCTCCGTGCGCGACGGCGGCGCGCTGCAGACCAACGTCGCGCGCATGGACGGTTCCAGCGCGGTCGCGGTGGCGCTGATCAAGCTCGGCAACGCCTCGGCGGTGGAACTGGTGCGTTCGGTGCGCGAACGCCTGCCGGAAATCGAAGCCTCCGCGCCGCCGGGCACGCGCATCCAGCCGATCTTCGACCAGTCGGTGTTCGTCGACAACGCCATCGGTTCGATCCGCCACGAGGCGCTGCTGGTCGGCCTGCTCGTCGCGCTGGTCGTGCTGGTGTTCATCGGATCGTGGCGCTCGAGCCTGATCGTGCTGTCGGCCATTCCGCTGGCGCTGCTGGCGTCGGTCGCGATGCTCAGCCTGCTGGGCTACACGTTCAACGTGATGACGCTGGGCGGCCTGGCGCTCGCCATCGGCATCCTGGTGGACAACGCGGTGGTGGACGTGGAGAACACCAACCGCAACATCGCGCTCGGAAAGGACGTGCGCACCGCGATCCTCGACAGCGCCAAGGAAGTGGTGTTCCCGGAGATGGTCTCGACCATCGCCATCTGCATCGTGCTCACGCCGATCCTGCTGATGACGGGCCTGTCGGCATGGGTGTTCACGCCGCTCGCGCTGGCGGTGATCTTCGCGATGCTCGCGTCCTTCCTGCTGTCGCGAACGCTGATCCCGGTGCTGTGCTACCTGCTGCTGCCGGCCGACATCCAGTCGCGCGCGAACCCGCGCTGGGCGCCGGAGAAGGCCCTGCTGAAGATCAACCACGCGGTCGAACATCGCCTCGATGCGCTGCGCGACAAGCACCACGCGCTGCTGGTGAAGCTCGGCCACCACGGCGGCGTGCTCGCCATCGCCGCGCTGCTCGTCATCGCCCTGGGTGGCGTGTCGGCGGTGTCGCTGGGACGCGAGTACTTCCCGCACGTCGACGCGGGCCAGTTGCGCTTCCAGGTGCGCTTCCCGTCCGGCACGCGACTGGAGCAGACCGCCGCGCGCGTGACCGACATCCAGCGTGAGATCCGCAAGATCGTGCCGCCGGACGAACTGCAGACGGTCTACGAGCAGATCGGCGTGCCCGACGCGGTGAACCTGTCGCTGGTCGACAGCGCCGTGGTGGGTTCGTTCGAAGCGGAGATCATGCTGCAGCTGAAGACGCCGCACGGTCCGAGCCACGAATACCTGTCGCGGATCCGCCACGCCATCGCCGAGAAATTCCCCGACGTGAAGATGTTCGAGCGCCCCCCGGACGCGACCAGCCGCACGCTGGCGGGCTCGGCCGCCGCGGCGTTCGAAGTGCGCATCATCGGCCGCGACAGCGCGGGCAACCTCGCGCTCGCACGCGAGATCGAACAGCGCCTGCACCGGGTGCCGGGCGCGGTGGACGTCGCGCTGCGCCAAGTGCTCGACCTGCCCGAATACCAGGTGCACATCGACCGCACGCGCGCGGCGCAGCTCGGCCTTGATGCGCAGCAGGCCAGCCGCGCGGTGCTCGCCGTGCTCGGCTCGGCCGGCACGGTGTCGCCGGTGTACTGGACCGACACCGTCAACGCGCTCGCCTACACCGTGCAGGTACAGGCGCCGCCGGTGAACATGACCAGCATCGACGAGCTGCTCAACGCGCCGCTGCGCATCGGCAGCGACGGACAGGCGGTGCTGCTGCGGAACATCGCGACGGTCACGCCGCGGCAAGTTCCGGCGAGCCTTGCGCGCACCACGCTCGCGCCGACGATCAGCGTGCTGGCGAACGTGGAAGGCACGGACCTCGGTTCGGTCCACGACGCGCTGACCGGCATCACCAAGCAGCTGGAATCGCGCCTTAAGCCGGGCAACCGCATCGAGATCGTCGGCCAGGCCGGCGAGATGCAGAGCGCGTACGGCGAACTCGCCGCGGGCCTGCTGATGTCGGCCGCGCTCGTCTTCCTCGTGCTGGTGGTGAACTTCCAGTCGTGGATCCAGCCGCTGGTGGCGATGTCGGGCCTGCCGATCGCCATCGCCGGCGCCGCCATCGGCCTGTTCGTCACCGGCACGCCGCTGAGCGTCCCGGCGCTGATGGGCGTGATGATGGTGATCGGCGTATCCACCGCGAACTCGGTGCTGGTCACCAGCTTCGCGCGCGGACTGGTCGCCGACGGCCACGACCCCGAACTTGCCGCGTACGAATCCGCCGCGGTGCGCCTGCGCCCGGTTCTGATGACGGCGAGCGCGATGGTGCTGGGCATCATCCCGATGGCGCTGGGCCTGGGCGAAGGCGGCGAACAGAACGCGCCGCTCGGCCGCGCCGTCATCGGCGGCCTGCTGTTCGGCACGCCCGCCACGCTGATCCTCGTTCCGTCCATCCTTGCCGTGCTCGGCCGCCGCATGCCGGCCGCCGCGCGTCACGCCGCCCATCCCGACGACACCCCCGGCACCGCAGACGCCGAGGCAGGAGCCACGCCATGACGACCGCCCCCTCCCACGCGCGCATCACCACGCGGGGCGCGACCTTCACCCTGACCGCGCTCTGGGTCGCGCTCGCGCTGTCGGGCTGCAACCGCAGCTCGGCCGAGCCCACGCCGTCGCAGTCGGTTCCCGACGTGCTCACGGTGCAAGCCAAGCCCGCCGACGCCGCGTTCGAACTGCGCCTGCCCGCGCGTGCGCTGGCCGGCGAATCGGCGCAGCTCTATCCGCGTGCGACCGGCTTCGTCAGCGAACGCCGCGTCGACCTCGGCGACAAGGTCGTCGCCGGCCAGGTGCTGGCCGTGATCTCCGCGCCGGAATCCGACCAGGCGGTCCGCGAAGCCGCCGCCGTGCTCGCGCAGGCGAAAGCGGACCAGGAACTGGCGAAGGTGAACTACGACCGCGCGCAGGTGTTGATCGGTTCGGGCGCGATCTCGAAGGAGCTCTACAGCGATCGCAAGGCGAACTTCGACGTCGCCGTGGCCGCGCGTGGCGCCGCCGAGGCACGTCTGGCGGCCGCACGCGAACGCCAGGGTTTCCAGACCGTGCGCGCGCCGTTCTCCGGCGTGGTGGTCGCGCGCAACGTCGAACGCGGCGATCGCGTGGTGGGCGATGTCGCCAGCGCGCAGCCGATGTTCGAGGTGAACGCGCTCGATCCGCTGCGCGTGGTCGTCGACGTCCCGCAGAACGTGGCGCTGCAGATCCAGCCGGGCGTCGAAGGCGACGTCACCTTCCCCGAGCTGCCGGGCCAGACGTTCAAGGCGCAGGTCGTGCGCAGCGCGCAGGCGATCTCGCGCGATGCCGGCGTGATGCGCACCGAGTTGCGCCTGCCCAATCCCGACAGCCGCATCCCCGCCGGCATGGTCGGCAGCGTCGCGCTGCACCTCACGCGTGCGGTGCCGGCGATCGTGGTGCCGGTGTCGACCGTCGTGCAGCGCGGCACGGTGGCGCAGGTGGCGACGGTGCAGGACGGCAAGCTCGCCTTCCACGACGTCACGCTCGGCCGCAACCTCGGCAACGACATCGAAGTGCTGTCGGGCGTCGCGGCGAACGACACCGTCGTGCTCGCGCCGAACGCACTGCTTACCGACGGCAGCGCGGTCAACGCCAAACCGATGGCGCCGGCGAAGAAGCAGTAATCGGGTTCAGGCCGGCGACTCGCCGGCCGCGTCCTTCTGGCGGCTCAGGTCGGCTTCGGCGCGCAGGAACACCGCGCCGAGCGCTTCGTCGCCGTGCGTCGAAACCGCGCTGCCCACGAGCACCGCCAACCCGCTCTGCGAAGGTTCCGCCGCGGCGACGGCCAGCAGCGCGTCCAGACGCGCTTCGCCCGCATCGCCCATCAGTACGGCGACGAACTCCGCGCTTTCGCTCACGCGGTTCACGCGATCGCCGGCCTCCAGGTCCATGCAGGCTTCGAAGCGCGATTCCAGCGCCGCCAACGCCTTGTCGACGGTGCGCTCGCCACTGCTTTCCACCGCGGCCGCGTAGCGCTGCACTTCCAGGATGGCGATGCGGTAGTTCTCCTTCGCCTTCGCTTCCGGCTCCGGCTGCGGCGCGCGCGGCGGGTCGAGCGCGGCGCGGACTTCGTCCTGGTAGCGGCGCGCATGCCCGTCCAGCAGGCCCATCGCGATGCGGCCCAGCGAATGCAGCCACTCGCGCTGTTCTCCGTCGAGCGTGCGCGGCTGGCGGTCGACGATGCACAACGTGCCGATCGCCTGCCCGTCGGCGGTCGTGAGCGGCATGCTCGCGTAAAAGCGGGCGCGCACCTCGCCGATCACGATCGGAAGGAACGCGAAGCGGGGATCGCGCGCGAGGTCGCTCACTTCCATCAGCTCGCCCGGCTGCAGGATCGCGTGCGCGCAGACCGCGACGTTGCGCGGTGTTTCGTGCTCGGCCAGGCCGACGCGCGCCTTGAACCACTGGCGTTCGCGATCGATCAGCGACAACAGCGCGATCGGTGCGCCGCACAGGTGCGCGGCGGCGCGGACCAGATCGTCGTAGACCGTCTCGGTGGGGGTGTCGACCACGTGGTAGCGGTCCAGCGCGTGCTGGCGCGCACGCTCGTCGGCTGGAAGAACGCGTTGGGGGATCCGGGCCAAGGGCCGCACTTCATGCTGCGGAGGCTCGAACGTTGCCGCAGCGAAGGTCCAGACGGCGTCAACGCGACGCCGCCCAGCCCGTGCCGTTCAGCGCAGCGCCACCCGCACGCGTGCGCCGGCGCGCCCGATGCGCAGTTCGCCGTCGTGCCACTGCGCCGGCTTGCCGTCGATGGTGGTCGCGCCGGGCGCGGTATCGTACGGCCAGGTGAACACGATGCCGCCCGGCGGCAGCCGGGTGTCCGGCGCGATGTCGAGCATCAACGCCCCGTCGGACTCGCGCAGCCTGTAGCCCACCGGGCCGTACTGCGTGCGCAGGTTCGCCACGCTGACGCCCTCGCCCGCCAGCCAGTCCGCGGGAATCCCGGCGGCGACGACGAGCGTGTCATCCAGGTCGCGCGAATACGCAAACAGGTCCAGCGCCGAACGCACGTAATCCGACCCGACCCACGCATGCGGCAGGTCGCCGACGAAGAACGGCTTGCGCGGCGTGCGCGAGACGACTTCGGCCCACTGGTTCCATGCACGCGGCTGCTGGTCGGCGAAGAAGAAATCCAGCGCCTCGTGCGCGCGATCGCGCCAGCCGAGCCGCACGAACGTGCCGATCGTGCGCAGCTCGTACGGCGTGTAGTCCTTCCATTCGCGCGTGCCGTCGCGACGCGCCACGAACTCGCGCCAATAGCGTTCGAACGTGTTGGTGAGCAGGTCCTGCGGAAGACGACCCTGCTCGCCGCCCGGCGCGAGCGCGATCGTGGTCGAGGTCGCATCGAAATCACCGAGTTCCGCCGCGCCCGGTAGGAAGTCGATGCCGTGCTGCTGCGTCGCGCTGCGCAGCGACGCGTACAGGTCGTCGCGGAATTGATCGCGCGACGCGGCAAAGCGTTTCGCGTCGGCGTCCTTGCCGAGCCACTGCGCGATCTCGACCGCATCCTTGTAGCCGCGCAGCGCCCAGAAGTTGTCCCAGTACGAATGCATCGGCTTGGCCGAATAGCCTTCGTGACTGATCGACGCCGGCATCATTCCGTAGAACGCCGGGTTGCGTGCGCGGTTGGCCTCGGTGCGTTCGGACAGTCGGAGCTTCTCCATGTAGTCGAACGCGCCGACCACGTGCGGCCACATCGCCTGCAGCATCGCGCGATCGCGGTTGAAGCGGTACACCTCGGCGATGGTGAAGATGAGCTCGCCGTGGCTGTCGTTTTCCGGTACCGGATCGCTGCCGCGGTCGTCCACGCAGCACGGCACCTTGCCGTTGTCGAACTGGTACGGCGCGTACCAGCGCAGGAATTCGGCCGCGACGTCCTCACGTCCCATGCGCAGCAGGCCTTCGCCGATCATCGCGCCATCGCGGATCCACGCGCGCGAATACGAGCGTGTGCCCGGTTGCAGACGCGGACCGATGCGGCTGATCAGCATGTGCGCGAGCGCGGTGCGCAGCGTATCGACGACGTGCTGGCCTTGTTCGGGAACCTGAATCTGCACGCGGTCAAGCTTGCCGCGCCAGAGGGCCGCTGTGGCGTCCTGTGCCTTCGCGGCGTCGATGGTCTTCGGAGTCGCCATATCGCGTCCGGTGAGGCGCACGCTCCAGTCGAATTCGCGCGACTGTCCGGGCGCGAGCTCGACCGCATACAGCAGCGCGCCGGACGCCAGCCCGGTCGCGTCCTCGACCTGGTTCTCCACGGCACCGAACGCCTTGCGTTCGCAGCCCTTCGAACAGAACGACGCCCAGTCCGCGCGCGCGAGCCGCTGCACCACTTCACCTTCGTCGAAGCGGCTGACGAACGCGGAATCGGCGGCCCTGCCCGCTTGCACCGGGAAACGGCCGGCAACGGTGATGGTGTCGGCGCTCGCGCTGATCGAACGGATCTCGCTGACGCCACCAACCGTGCTGAGGAACTGCGTCGGCGGATTCACCTGCATCGGCCGCGCCGCCAGCGCGAAGACGTATCGGCGCGGGCGATCGCTCGTGTTGCGAAGCACGTAGCGCGCGGTGAGATGCGAGTCATCGCGCGTTCCGTGCGCGAAGGCGGTGGTGTCGAGCGCGAAGTCCGCGTGCTGCCAATGCACCGACGGGATCGGCAGGTAGCTATCCTGCAGCGACTGCGTGGTCTTCACGTCGGCCCACGTCACCAGCGTGCCGTCGCTCACCACGAACGGTTCGATGCTGAAGCCGCCCTTGCCGGTTTCGATGGCGCCGTCTTCGCCGATCAGGCCCTGCTCGATGCCGCCGTCGAGACCGAGGATCGTCCAGTACGGCTGTTCGCCGAAGAAGCCCCGCGGCCAGCGGCCACGCGGTGCGTCTTTCGCAACGGAGCGGACGAAATCGTTGGGCGTCGCGGCGAACGCCAGCGGCATCACCTGCAAGCGCGAAAGCGCGATGCGGCCTGCCGGCGCTTTCAGCAGCGTCAGGCGGACGAAGCGCGCTTCGGATTCGGGCAGCGCGATGTGATCGCGCCCGCCGTCGGCACCGCGCACCTCGCGCGCCGTTCGCCAGGTCGCGCCGCCGTCCGACAACTCGATGCGGTAATCGCTCGCGTGTTCGCCCGACAACCAGTCGAGGACGAGCCCGCCGAACTCGCGCGGCTTGCGCAGGTCGAGCGTGAACTGCGGCGCCTGCTTCGCGCCTACGTCGGCTCGCCATGCGGTGTCGGGCGCATCGTCGATCGCGGCACGTGCCAGTCCGTTGCGGGTTTCCGCTGTCGCGCTTGCGGTGCCGGCCAGCGGCGAGTTGTCCTGCGGCGCGAGTTTGCGGAACGCCAGCTGGTCGAAACACACCGAACCCTTGCCGCCGACGCTGTTGTAGATCGTGAATTCGATCCTGCGGCTATGCCGCAGCGTGGGGTCCGGCGCCGGGCCCCACGCGCGAGTGATGTGGCGCTGCTTGTAGACGACCGGCGTCCACGTCTTCGGGAAGTCGTAACGCGGCTTGTTGACCCACCACACGTTGTCGCCACTCTCGTCGACGACCTTGAACTGGAGGTCGTTCGGCGGCGAATCGCCGCGCAACTGGAACGAGAACGCGTAGTTGTCCGGATAATCGATCGGAATTTCACGCGTCAATCCGGCATAACCGGACACGCCGTTGAAGTCGTAGTCCAGGCACACGGCCTGGCCGTCGGCGCCCGGCACGGTGCGCAGCGTCCCGCTCACCTGATCGGAGGTGACGACCTGCCACGGCGTGGTCGATTCGAAATCGTCCAACACGCGGATCTCGCCAACCCCCTGCGCGAACGCCATCACCGGAACGAGCGCGAACGCCCAAGCGAAACGCCTTGCCATCCTCACCCCTTCACGCTGCCGACCAGCAGGCCCTGCAGGTAGTAGCGCTGCAGCGCCAGGAACAGGATCAGCACCGGCAACACCGTCACCACCGATCCGGCCATCATCATCTCGTTGTCCTGCACGTGCTCGCGCGACAGCGACGCCAGCGCGACCGGCAGGGTGAAATGCCCCGCGTCGCTCAGCACGATCAACGGCCACATGAAGTCGTTCCACGCGCCGAGGAAGACGAAGATCGCCAGCGTGACGAGGATCGGCTTGAGTACCGGCAGCACGATCTGGAAGAAGATGCGCGTCTCGCTCGCGCCGTCGATGCGGGCCGCTTCGAGCAGTTCGTCGGGAATGGAGCGCGCGTACTGGCGCACCAGGAAGATGCCGAACACGCTCGCCATCAGCGGCACGATCGCGCCGGCGTACGTGTTCACCAGCCCCATCTGCTTGAGCATCAGGAACAGCGGCATCATCGTGACCTGCGCCGGGATGATCAGCGCGGCCAGCAGCAGGCGGAACACGCGCTCGCGCCCGGCGAACTTCAGCTTGGCGAACGCATAGCCGGCCATCGTGTTGAGCAGCAGCGCGATCAGCGTGGCCGCGGTGGCGATCATCGCGCTGTTGAGCAGGTAACGCCCCATGCCCGCACGCGCGAACAGCTCGTGGTAGTTGTGCAGCGTCGGCGCGGCGGGCAGCAGCGGCGGCGGGAAATGCGCCGCTTCGCCCGGCTGCATGAACGACACCGACAGCATCCACAGCAGCGGCGCAAGACTGATCACCGCGAGCGCGATCATCAGCCCGTTGACGATTGCCTTCGCCAGACGCGGGCTCATGCTTCTGCTCCCTTGCGCCGAGCGAACCAGAGCAGGCCGCTGGTCGCCACCGACATCAGCGCGAACAGCAGGAACGCCACCGCCGACGCGTTGCCGAGGTTCCACCACTTGAAGCCCTGTTCGTACATCAGATACAGCACGCTGACCGTGCTCTCCAGCGGCCCGCCCTGCGTGATGACGTAAGGCTCGGCGAACAGCTGGAAGTAGCCCGACAACGTCAGGATGCTCACCATCAGCAGCACCGGGCCCAGCTGCGGCAGCGTCACGTTCCAGAACTGCTGCGCGGGCGTGGCGCCATCGATGCGCGCGGCTTCGTAGAGGTCCTCCGGGATCGACTGCAGGCCCGCGAGGAAGATGATCATGTTGTAGCCGAAGTTCTTCCACACGGCGAACAGGATGATCGTCGGCATCGCCCACGTTGGATCGCCGAGCCAGTCGATGGGATCCAGGCCGATCGACGTCAGGCCCCAGTTCACCAGGCCATAGCGCGTGTGGAACAGATAACGCCAGATCACCGCGACCGCGACGACCGTCGTCACCACCGGCGCGAAGTACGCAGTGCGGAAGAACGGCTTGAAGCGCGCGCTCTTCGCGTGCAGCAGCAGCGCCGCGCCGAGCGACACCGCGATCGACAGCGGCACGCCGACCACGACGAAGTACATCGTGTTGCCAAGCGCCTTCCAGAACAGCGGATCCTGCAGCAGCGTCGCGTAGTTGTGGAGGCCAACGAAGCGCAGGTTCGACAGGTCCGCAAGCGAGTAGATGTCGAAATCGGTCAGGCTCAGCGCGAACGCGGCGAGCACCGGCAGGCCGAAGAACACGCCGATCACCGTCAGCGCGGGCGCGGCGAACACCCAGCCCGCGGTGGACGCGCTGACGCGTGGCATGGCGTTCATCGCGCACCTCCGGCGGCGTGCTGTTCGAGCATCCAGCGGCGCTTTTCGAGGATCGCATCGGCACGGCGATCGAGCTCGGCTGCCGCTTCGTCCACGGTATACCGCCCGGCGACCATCTGCTCGCCGACGATCCGCAGCTCCTGCGCGATGCGCTCCCACTCGGGCACCTTCGGCGCGGGCCTGGCGCGTTCGAGCTGCTCGCGGAAAGGCAGCGTGAACGGGTCCGCCGCCAGCGCTTCGCTACCGGCCCATGCGCTTCGCCGCGGCGGCAGGTTGCCGGTGAGCGAGTGGAAACGCACCTGCACCTGCGGATCGGACAGATACGCGACGAGCTTCCACGCCGCGTCCTTGTGCTTGGACTGTTCGAACACGACGAAACTCGCGCCGCCCGCGACCGACGCGCCGGGCCCGTCCGGACCGGGGAGCGGCATCGTGCCCCACTTGCCTTCCAGTTCCGGCGGCAGACGCTTGCGGAACTCGGCGATGTTCCAGGGGCCGTTGACGTAGAAGGTGAAGAAGCCGCGGCCGAACTCGTTCCAGACGTTGGCGATCTGCGTGTTGGCGAAGGCCGGCGCCCACTTGCGCGCGAAGATGTCGTTGTAGAACGTCAGCGCGCGCTTGAAGCCGGCGCTGCGGAAATTGCCGTAGCGTCCGTCGTCGCGCAGCAGCGGATCTGGCTGCTGGATCGCCAGATTGAGCAGCGGCTCGTATTCGTTCAGCGGAAGGTGGATCGCGTAGCGATCGGGCCCGACGTGTCGCTTCACCGCGGCCATCGCGTCGTTCCATTCGGCCCACGTGCGCGGCACCTGCTTCACGCCGGAGGCTTCGAGGATGTCCTTGCGATAGAACGGCAGGCGGGTCTCGACGTACCACGGCACCGCATAGACATGGCCGCCGATGAGGCCCGTATCCCACGAGCCGCTGAAGTAGTCGTTCGCCGGCATCGTCGGCGTGCGCGCGAGGAACGGCTCCAGCGGCGCGACGGCGCGCAGTTCCACGAATTCCGCCAGCCACGTGTTGCCGAGGCCGCACACGTCCGGCAGGCCGTCGCCGGCGAACGCGGTCAGCAGCTTCTCGTGCGCGGCGGTGACCGGCAGTTGCTGCACTTCGACGCGGATGCCGGGGTTGGCGCGTTCGAAATCGGGGATGAGCTGGCGGACCATCTCGCCTTCGAATCCCATGGCCCAGAAGCGCACGACGGTGCGGTCGTCACGTTCGCTTTTGCATCCGACGAGTGCGACGAGCGCGCACAGCACGATCGACGCGATGAACGCACGCGCCGTGATCCGCCGTGGCGTTCGCCCGCTCACTTCGTCTTCGGTTCCGGCGCCGGTGCCGGCTGCGGCGTCTGCGAGGCACGGTTCACGCGCGACTCGGCTTCACCCAGCGCGCGCGCCGTCGCGGCGTCCTTTTCCGCCTGCGTCTGCGGCTTGGGCTGCGTCGGCGCGGCTTCGCCTTCCTTCGCCGGTTCCAGCCAGCCGCCCTTGAAGCCCGCCTTCTGCAATCCATCGCGGATGTACTTGTTCCGCTTCATCACGTTCCAGACGAACTCGTTGCGGTAGTTGCTGATCATCGCCAGGATCGGCCCCTGGTCGATGCCGATGTAGTCGCTGGCGACCCAGCCTTCGCCCGGCACGAGGCGGCCGGTCTTCAGCGGAATGTCGAAGTCGAAGCTGCGGTTGAACGAATCCAGGAAGCCGTAGCTGGAATACAGGTATTCGCCGTAGCGCTCGTGCATCGCGACGGTCGAAGGAATGACGATTTCCGGAGCGAACGGCAGCGACGCGATCGCCGCGGTCGGCGCGATGGTGCCGTCGTCGAACGTGTCGCGCAGGCCGGCGCCGCGCGCGGAGTAGTGGCGGAACTGTCGCTGCTCGCCGCGGAATTCCTGCAACGTCTGCTGCGGACCGTCGCTGGCGGTCAGGCCCCACACTTCCGGGCCGTAGTCCTTCCACTTCATGGGATTGGCGATGGCGTAGGCGCGCTGCGCGTACGCCGCGCGGCGGCTGTTCTCGAAATAGTCGATGCCGCGCTCGCGCATGTAGTCGTCCTGGATGCCGCGGAAATCGATCCAGACGTGGCTGTACTGATGGCCGAACAACGGGCCGAACGACAGGTATTCCTCGCCCTGGTAGACGCCCCACGAATCGTTGTACGTGCGCGTCCACACCGACCACGACTCCGGCGCCACCGGATGCGTCGGCGATCCCATCGCGAGGATGTAGAGCATCATCGCTTCGTTGTAGCCGGTCCAGTCGTGCTGGATGAAGCCGCTTTCGGGGAACCAGCCCATCGAGATCAGCGGCGCGTTGCGCTGCAGCCACGGCCAGTCCACGCGCTTGTAGAGCGTGTCGGCGAGGTCGCGGATTTCCTTCTCGCGCGGATCGTCGCGATCGTAGTAACTCTGCGCGAACAGCACGCCCATCATCAGCAGCGCGGTGTCGACGCTCGAAAGCTCGACCCAGCTCTGGTAGCGGGCGCCAGTGTCCATGTCGAGGAAGTGGTAGTAGAAGCCGTTGTAGGCGCCCTTCCCTTCCGCCTGCGGACCCGACGGAATGTCGCGGAAGAACTTCAGCGTGGTGAGCGTGCGATCCACCGCCTGGCGGCGGCTGACCCAGCCGTTCTCGATGCCGATCGGATACGCGGTCAGCGCGAAGCCGACCGAGGCGATCGACGCGAACGGGCGCGAGGGATAGCGGTCGGGCGTGAGCCCGTTCACTTCGTTGGTGGTGTCCCAGAAGAACTGGAACGTGCGCTTTTCGACGTCGCGGAACAGCGGCGGCAGTTCGAGCTTGGTCGGCTTCAACGGCTCCACCTCGACAGGCGGCGCGGACGCGATCGGGAACGCCTTGGACGCCGGCCCTTCCTGCTTGCATCCGGAAATGAACACGAGCACCGCCACCAGCGATGCAGTCCCCACGCTGCGTCGTATCGAATCGAACATCACCACGCCATCTTGTCGAATGGAAGTCGCCGTGCCTTGCCCATCCGGGCGAAGGCCGTACCACGAAACCGCCGACCGCCCCGACGAGAAGGCGGCCGGCGGCCCGGGTCAGAAGTTGAAGCCTAGCGAGAGCTTGAAGGTACGGGTTGGCAGGGCCTGTGCAAGCGGGATGCCGAATTCGGGGTTGGGCGAATTGAAGCCACCGGGGTAATCCTGGTAACTGTTGTAGTTCGCCCAGTCGAATACGTTCAGGATGTCGGCGCGGGCCCACATCTTGAATCCTGCTCCCGTGTCGAATTCCTTCATGGCCGCGATGTCGAACTGCTTGCTGCCATACGTGCCATCCGGCTTGTACTGGTCGATGAAGCAGTTGTCCGGCTGGTCGACGTTCACGCAGTTCACGAAGTAGCGCGGCGGCTGCGAGGTCAACGTCAGCTTGGCCGATAGCGTCGTGTTCCACGGGCCGTCGTAGATGCCGGTGGCGACCAGGCGATGCTCCGGCACCTCGGCGTCATGCCAGCCCAGTGCGGCCACCGTCGGGTAATCGAGCGAGAACACCTCCGGCGATTCGCGCTGCTCGCGCGCGTCGAGGTAGGTGTAGGCGACCGTCACGCTCCAGCCGGATTCGGCCGTGTACGGCTTTTCGGCCTTCAGGTACAGCGCGTTGGTCTTGGTCTCAAGCCCGTTGGTGCCCAGGATCAGGTTGCCGAAGGGCGCGAAACCCTGCCCCCACGGCGGACCCCAGCTGAAGCCCGGGCGGAAGAACGAGCCGTCCGCCTGGCGGTTGCCGAGCAGGAACACGAAGCCGTCCTTGCTCTCCACGCGCGAGATCGTCACGTCGGTCAGCCAGTCGCCGACCTGGTTGCGCATGCCGAGGCTGAACTGGTCGGAGTACGGCGTCTTGAGGTTGTTGTCGAGCATGAAGACTTCGCGCCCAAGGCCCGTCTGAGACGCGAGCGTCGACAGCACCGCCGGATCGAAGTACGCGTCGCTCCAGTCGATGCACGGCGTGCCCGGCGACGGCAAAGGACGCGGGCACGAGCCGTCGGCGAGACGGAAATCGATGTCGGTCGTCGGGAACGTCGACTTGGTGATCTCCAGCTGCAGCCAGTCGAACAGGTTGCGGTCGTACGCGCGGCCGGCGCCGCCGTAGATCACGTGTTCCTGGTTGGCGAACAGGTCGTACGAGAAGCCAAGGCGCGGCTGCCAGCCGTCCTTGAAGGACTTCCGGTTGCTGCCGTTGCTGATGTAACGCTCGACGTTGATGCCCGAGTTCGGGTTGTTGATCGCGGTGGAGTTGCGCAGCGCGGCGGCGACGTCGGCCGGCGTGACGTAATCCAGGTACGTCGGGCTCTTCTCGTAGTCGTAGCGCAGGCCGAGGTTGAGGATCAGCTTGTCGTTGACCTCCCAGTCGTCCTGGAAATAGATGCCGTACTGCTTGTTCGACGACGACGCCGAGCCGTCGCCCACGCCCGGAAGCGCGGTGCCGAACTTGACGTGGATCGGCTGCGTCAGGCTCGTGCCGACGTCATAGGTGAACTGCGGGTAGTACGGCTGGCGCTCGGTGGCGTCGACATCGACGTCCTTGAACTTCACGCCCATCTTCAGCGTGTGGCCCTGGAAGCCGGTGAAGGTCAGGTCGTTCTGGATGCCGTAACCCTTCTGCCCCTTGTCCTGGAAGTCAGAACCGCCGCCGCTGCGCACGATGACGTTGTTGAAATCGGCGTTTCCGTTGTCGCTGCGGTTGCTGAGGATGTACGCGATGCCGCTGGTATACGGGCTCGGGTTGAACGTCGAGTCCTCGTACGTCAGGTGGAAATCGTTGAGCCACGGACCGTTGGTGTACTGGTAGCGCAGGTCCGCGCGCGTTTCCTCGTTGAGCTTGTTGGTGGCGTAGCTGGGCAGGTTCTGGCCGCCGGTGTTGGTCAGCTCTTCCTCGTCGCGGTACTTGCCGGTCAGCTCGAAGTAGTGGTTCTCGCCGATCAGCCAGTCGACCTTGCCGAAGTACAGGTCTTCCTTGAACGGTGCGTTGAACAGGCCCGTGCCGGCTTCGGCCTGCAGGAAGTCCGGCAACTGGTCGATGGAGTAGCCGCGGCCCGGCGTGAGCGTGCGGGGCGACTCGTATTCCTTGGCTTCGTACGACAGGAAGAAATGCGCGCGATCGCGCAGGATCGGGCCGCCGAAGGTCGCGCCGTACTGCTCTTCCTTGGTCTGCACCTTGTCGTCGGCGCGCTCTTCGAACACCGTCGGCGTGCGCCAGTCGGTGGAGGTGTAGTCCCAGAAGAAGCTGCCTTCGAAATTGTTCGTGCCCGAGCGCGTGGTGGCGACGATCGCCGCACTGCTCAGCTGGTCGTACTCGGCCTTGTAGTTCTGCGTGATGACCTTGTACTCGCCGATGGCCGACTGCGGGAACGGATTGCCGCGGCTGGAATCCTGGCCGCTGATGCCGCCGCGCAGCACGTAATCCTTCTGGCCGACGCCGTCGATGTAGACGTTGATGCCGTTGGCGTTCTGCGCGCCGGACTTGATGCGCGTGGAGCCTTCATTGCCGGTTTCGAACGCCACGCCCGGCGCGAGGTCGGCGAAGGCGAGGAAGTTGCGCGTGCCCTGCGGCAGCGATTCGATCTGCTTGTTGGTGACGTAGGTGGCGATTTCCGACGTCTTGGTTTCCGCGACCACTTCGCTGGTCACGGTGACGGCGTCGACGGTGGTCGCATCACCGGCCGGCGCGGTTTCGGGAAGTCCGCCGGCGGACAGGTTGATCGTCGCCGTCTGGCCGACCTGCAGCGTCACGGTCCTCGTCGTCGTCTGCCCGTTGGCGACCGCGTCGATGCGGTACGTACCCGGCGGCAGGCCACCAAGGTTGTAGGTGCCGTTCGCCGCCTGCACTTTTCGGGTGAGGCCGGTGGCGGTGTTGGTCGCGGTGATCTGGGCTTCGGTCGCAGGCGCCGAATCGACCGTGATCTGGCCGCGGATGGTCGCCGAGGTGCTTTGCGCCATCACCGCGGGGGCGGCGACGACCAGGCAGCTGGCAAGGGCGCAGGCGAGCAGCCGGCGCGTCGGATGTCGGGGGAACCTCGAATTCATATGCTTCCTCTCTCCAAAAGCATGTCGAACCACGTGGAATCGTTTACAGCGAACAGACACAAGGAACCGTGACGTCCCGGGGCACAGGCCGTCACGGAGAACGCGGAGGTGGGCGGGAACCGCTCGATTCGCGCACGATGAGCCCGGTTTCCAGCAGCTCGCTGGAAGACGCGGGCGCTTCGTCGGCCGCTTCTCCGGCGATCTGCGCGATGAGCAATCGCGCAGCGCGCGCGCCGAGTTCGGCGATGTTGACGCGAATGGTCGTGAGGGCCGGGTGCACGTAGCGTGCAAGCGGGATGTCGTCGAAGCCGGCCACGGCGATGTCGTCCGGCACGCGCAGGCCATCGTGCGCGAACGCGAACAGGCAGCCGAGCGCCATCATGTCGTTGGCGGCGAACACGGCATCGGGGCGCCTCGACGCGTCGATCAGCTCACGTCCGGCGCGATGGCCGGACGCTTCGTCGAAGTCGCCCTGCAACACCCATTCGGGCGTGCCGGGCAGCAGGCGCGCGAGCGCATCGCGATAACCGCGAAGACGCTCGTGCGCATCGAAGTTGTCGGCGGGACCTGCGATGAAGGCGATGCTGCGATGCCCCGACGCGACGAGATGTTCGACCATCGCCACCGCGCCGCCGTGGTTGTCCACGCGCAGGACGGCCGCGCCGTCGAGCCCCGACTGGCTGTTGATCAGCACCGTCGGCAGCGAGGGATCGAGGTGTTCGCCCAGCAACGTCGGCGTTTCGGCGAACGGCGACAGGACCAGCAGCCCATCGACGCGGCCGCGCATCGCGCGCAGTGCGGCGCCCTGCTCGTCCGGATTGCCGTGGTAGCTCGATACCAGCAGGTGCAGCCGCTTGGCGCGGGCGACCTGGTCGATGCCGCGCATCAGCTCGGAAAAGAACTCGCCGTGCAGGTCGGGCAACACTACGCCGAGCGTCTGCGTGCGGCGGCTGCTGAGGCTGCGTGCGGCGGCGTGCGGGGTGTAGCGCAGTTCCTGCGCCGCCGCGAAGACGCGATTGCGGACGTCTTCGGCGACGTTCCCATGGCCGTTGAGGGCTCGCGAGACGGTGGCCACGGAGACCTGCGCGACGCGGGCGACGTCTTTGATGGTTACGCTCGGCACGCTGTCAGGGCCTGTGCGGACAATGCGCGCGGACTGTAAACGTTTCCAATTTCAAGTGTAAAGCTGGTGTTACGCGACCACCGCAAACGTCGGCTTCGTCGGCGTTCTTGCAGGCAAATCGACCGCCGGATGTTGCAGCGCGGCACTGTCGCTGGAATTCGGATCCGGACTCAGTTTGCCTCGGCCGGGGTCCGCGCCCGGATGGAAAGCGCATGGATGTCGGTCGTCATCAAGTCGCCCAGGGCGGCGTAGACCGCCCGGTGACGGGCGATCGGCCCGAGGCCGGCGAAGGCCTCGCTCACCACGTCGACGCGAAAGTGCCCTCGCCCGTCGGCCGCCCCGGCATGGCCGGCGTGGCGGTGGCTTTCGTCCTCGATCTCGAGCGACAGCGGCGCGAGTGCGGCCTCGAGCGCGGCGCGGATGGCGCCGACCCGCTGCTCGCGCGGCAGGCTCACGGCAGCACCTTGCGGAATGGCCGGACCTCCACGCGCTGGTAGACGCCGGCGGCGACGTAGGGATCGGCGTCGGCCCAGGCGCGGGCGGCATCGAGCGATTCGAACTCGGCGATGACGACGCTGCCGCTGAAACCGGCCGGGCCCGGATCCTCGGCATCGATTGCCGGGCACGGGCCGGCGAGCAGCAGACGCCCGGCATCGCGCAGCGCGGTCAGGCGCGCCAGGTGGTCGGGGCGGGCCGCCAGCCGCTGGGCCAGTACATCGTTGCCGTCATAACCTTCGATCACGTACCACATGCCGTCGCGCGTCCTTCCGAACCATTGGGAACCGACCTGAATTGTAGTCGCCCCGCGGCTGGACACGGCCCGGACGAGGCCGTACCCTTGCCTTCACAAGGCCGGCTGCAGCGGCCCGACGCGACCGGATCCCCACACCGTCGCCTCGCACGCACCCGGTGCGTCGCTGCCCCCGACGGCCTCGAGCCCGAACTCCATCGCCCGCCACGCCCCCGCGTGACGCACCGGCGTTGGTCGTCCGGTAAGGGCCTGAGGTTCGACATATAGGAAAGGTTTCCTGACGGGAGTTCCGACCGGACCAGCATCTGTCCGGCAGGGTTCGACCCAGCAAGTCCGTTGCATCCACGGTGGTCCGTCGACCGCCAGCCTGAGCGATAGCAGTGCCCACGGCCCGGAGGGGCCGGCTCCGAATGACCGAAGAACGCGCAGCCGACGCGAGCGATCCGCAACCCGTGGCCGCCCCGGCCTCCACCGCGCCACAGCAGCAGGAAATGCCGCTGGCGGTGGTGCATGGCCAGCCCGTGCTGCAGATCCCGCAGGACCTCTACATCCCGCCGGACGCGCTGGAGGTCATCCTCGAGGCGTTCGAAGGCCCGCTCGACCTGCTGCTGTACCTGATCCGCCGGCAGAACCTGGACATCCTCGACATCCCGGTGGCGGACATCACCCGCCAGTACGTCGACTACATCCAGGCCATGCACGAGATGCGCTTCGAGCTGGCCGCCGACTACCTGGTCATGGCCGCGATGCTGGCCGAGATCAAGTCGCGCATGCTGCTGCCGCGCGCGGTGAACGAGGTCGGCGAGGAAGAGGATCCGCGCGCCGAGCTGGTCCGCCGCCTGCAGGAATACGAGCGTTTCAAGAAGGCCGCCGAGGACATCGACAGCCTGCCCCGGCTGGATCGCGATACCGCGCCGGTGCAGGCCTTCGTCCCGGACCGCGCGTCGGTGCGGCTGCCGCCGCCGGTGGAGCTGAAGGAAATGCTGCTGGCGCTGCACGACGTGCTCAAGCGCGCCGAGCTGTTCACCCAGCACGCGATCAAGCGCGATGCGCTCAGCGTCCGCCAGCGCATGGGCGAGCTGCTGGAACGGCTGAAGGACGGCACGTTCCAGCGCTTCGAAACGCTGTTCACTGCCGAGGAAGGCAAGCTCGGCATCGTGGTCACGTTCCTGGGCATGCTCACGCTGGCCAAGGAACAGCTGGTGGAGATCGTGCAGGAGGCACCGTTCGCACCGATCTACGTCAAGTCGCTCGCGCTGCTCAAGGACGGGGAAGAGATCGAACTGAGCAGCGAGTTCGACGAGCCGGCGGCCAACGATGGCTGAGTTCCGGACCGCACGCTCCCGCTACACCGCAACAACCGCAACGTCCTTGGCTTCCCGCTGACGCGGGAATGACGAGCAAACGCAGACGCAGGGCAAAGATCCCTTCATGGACCAACCACTGATCACCCGCATCGTCGAGGCCGCGTTGCTGGCCGCGAACCAGCCGCTGACGCTGGCGCAGCTGCACGCGCTGTTCCCCGAAGACCAGCCGGCCCCGCCGGACAGCGTCGAACAGGCGCTGGAAGCCCTGCGCGCCGGCTGCGAGGACCGCGGCGTCGAACTGGTCGAGGTGTCCTCGGGCTTCCGCTTCCAGGTCAAGGCCGACGTGCACCCGTGGGTCGCGCGCCTGTGGACCGAGCGCCAGACCCGTTACACCCGCGCCACGCTGGAAACCCTGGCGCTGATCGCCTACCGCCAGCCGATCACGCGCGGCGAGATCGAGCAGGTCCGCGGCGTGGCGGTCAACAGCAACATCATCAAGGCGCTGGAAGAGCGCGAGTGGATCCGCGTCGTCGGCCACCGTGACGTACCGGGCAAGCCGGCGCTGTTCGGCACGACGAAGGTGTTCCTGGACTACTTCGGCCTCAAGCGCCTGGACGAACTGCCGCCGTTGTCGGAGCTGAAGGACATCGGCGAACTCGAACCGCAGTTGCAGTTCGAAGGCACGCCGGCGCCCATCGCGGCGGGCGTGGCCGACGAAGCCGCGGCGTCCAACGCCGAAGCCGCCGATGCGTCGGACGAGCCGGCGAACGAGGCGGACACGGACGACACCGCCGCTGCCACCGCATCGGATGCGGATGAAACCGGCGCCGAAGCAGGCGACGACATCGGCGATGAAGCCGCGGCCGGCGATACCGCCGACACCGACGAGAACGAAACACCGGACGCGGCCGCCGACGAGGCGACCGAAAACGAAAACGAAGCCGAAGCCGAAACCATCGACGACGAGGTCGTCGACCTCGACATCGACGAAAACGAATACGCCCTGCAGGGCGACCCCGAAGCCGCGCCGGGCGAGCGCGCGGCGGACGAGAACGATCACGAGCAAGACAACGCCGTCGAGACGACGACCGTTCCCACCGATGACGAAGCCGAACTGGCCGAGTCGGAGCAACACAAAAATGACTGAAGAAAAGAGCCGCAAGCTCACCCTCAAACGCGCGCCCGATGCGGCCGCCACCGAGGCGCCGAAACTCGAAGAACGCCTGCACAAGGTGCTCGCGCAGGCCGGCCTCGGCTCGCGCCGCGCGCTGGAGCAACGCATCGCCGACGGCCTGGTGAAGGTAAACGGCGAGACCGCGCAGGTCGGCGTGAGCGTCAAGAGCGGCGACCGCATCGAGCTCGACGGACGCCAGTTCGTCGCCAGCGCGCTCACCGATCCCTCGCGCGTGCTGATGTACAACAAGCCCGAAGGCGAAGTGACCACGCGCGAAGACCCCGAAGGCCGCCCGACGGTGTTCGAGGCACTGCCCGCGCTGAAGGGCGCGCGCTGGATCGCCATCGGCCGCCTGGACATCAACACCACCGGCCTGCTGCTGCTGTCCACCGACGGCGAGCTGGCCAATGCACTGATGCATCCCTCGTTCGAAGTCGAACGCGAATACGTCTGCCGCGTGCGTGCGCCCGAAGGCGAGGACGTCGTGCCGGACAACATCGTCGACCGCCTCTCGCGTGGCGTCGCGCTGGAAGACGGCCCGGCGAAGTTCGACGAGATCGAACGCATCGGCGGCACCGATTCGCACGACTGGTTCCGCGTCGTGGTGAAGGAAGGCCGCAACCGCGAAGTGCGCCGCCTCTGGGAATCGCAGGGCTGCCAGGTGAGCCGCCTCAAGCGCATCCGCTACGGCGACGTCGCGCTGCCGCGCGAACTGCTGCGCGGCCAGTCGCGCGAGCTGACGTCCGAAGCCGTCGAAGCGCTTCGCGGCAAGCTGGGCCTGGAAGATGGCGGCGCGCCGTCGGCGCTGACGCTGCAGCCGGTGATCGGCCAGCGCAAGGCGACCAAGGCGACGATCGACCTGACCGGCAAGGCGCGTTCGCACGGTTACGTGGGCGGCCACAACACGGCCGACGAAGGCCGCGAACTGCGCCGCTTCGACCACGTGCGCGAGGATCGCGGCCGTGGCCGCGGTGGTCCGCGCAAGCACGGCGGCCTGACCGTCAGCGGCGAAGCCGCCGCGAAGGCCGGCAACAAGCCGTTCAAGCAGCGCAAGGAAAAGGGTCCCAAGCCGTTGCCGGAAGGCAATCCGGCCGCGTTCCGCACCTGGTACGTGCCGGACGGCGTGACCACCGGTCCGAGCGGCCATCGCAACCCCGACGGCGCGCGCGGTCCGCGCAAGCCGAACGCCGGCAAGGGCCCGCGCCCGGGCGGCGGTGGCGGTCGCGCCGGTGGCGGTTTCGGTGGCGAGCGTGGCGGCGGCTTTGGCGGTGAACGCAGCGGCGGTGGCGGTTTCGGCGGCGGCTTTGGCGGCGAACGCAGCGGGGGCGGTGGCCAGCGCAGCGGCCAGGGTCCGCGTGGCGGTCAGGGTCAGGGCCAGCGCGCCTCGCGTCCCTACGGTCATCCGGGCAACGCGCCGAGCTTCCCGTCCGACCACGCCAACCCGGGCAGCTTCAACCCGTACGGCGACAAGCCGCGCGCGCCGCGTCCGGGCGGTCGCCCGGGCGGCCCGAAGCCGGCTGGCGGTCGTCCGGGCGGCAACCCCGGCGGCAACCGTCCGGGCGGCAATCGTCCGGCGGGCGGTCCGCGTCCGGGTGGTCCGCGCGGCGGTGGACGTCCGGGCGGCGGTCGCGGTCCGCGCGGCTGATCGCGCAAGCAGCACGACTCGAAACGGGGCGCTCACAGCGCCCCGTTTTCGTTTGTGCGAACAAGGCGACGTACGGCACGCGATTTCACCCTCAGCGAACGAACGAGGGCCAAGCATGTAGCGCGGGCATCCGGCGGCCGATGCCCGCCCCGCATCGCGGCCGCACGCCGGACGACAAGCCGGGAGATCGCACCGTGGCGATGCTGGACACGGTATGGGCAGGCGCGTGCTCGTGTGCCCTTCTGTTCGCGAGCGCCGCATCCGCGGCGACGCGCATGTCTGCCTTCCGGGTGACCGCGACGGTCGCTTCGTCCTGCCGCATCGACGCGCCATCCCTCGTCGCCACAACGGCGGCGATCCGCATCCTCTGCACTTCGCGCGCGCCATACGCCGTCGCTTTCCAGGCCATGCCCGATGCACGCGGCGCCCCCGACGCCGCGGCGGCTCCTCGTCCTTGTCACGTACTGAACCGGATCCCTGCGATCCGGCGCCCATCGCTGCCAGGAGGTTTTCGATGCGTACCCTGCCCGCTTCCCGCCTTCCAATGCTGGCCGCCATTGCGGCCCTGACGACGGCGCCGCTCGCGTCGCCCGCCGCCACGAAGACCGCGACCTTCCAGGTGCTGGCCACGATGGTCAGCGACTGCACCATCATCAGCGCGCCGAACATCGACTTCGGCACGGTCGGCGTGATGACCGCAAACGTCGACAGCACCAGCACGCTGATCATCGCCTGCACGCCGGGCACGCCGTACTCGGTGGCGCTGGATGCGGGCACGGGAACGGGCTCCACCATCACCGACCGGCGCATGGCCAGCGCCGGCGGAAACGCGCTGAAGTACCAGTTGTTCCGCGACAGCATGCGCACGCAGAACTGGGGCAACACCGTCGGCACCGACACGGTCGGCGGCACCGGCAACGGCGGGAACATCGCCCACGTGATCTTCGCGCGGGTTCCGGAGCAGCCGGCGCCCGCCCCGGGCGCGTACGCCAGCACCGTCACGGTCACCGTCAACTACTGAGGCCGCCCCGCAACGCCACCACATCCCATCCGAGCGCGCGATCCGCGTCGTCAGGGCGTGCGCGCTCCCCGTCGGGCAAGGAGATCCGACATGAGGCTCAACCGCGTTCTTCCCGCGCTCGCACTGGCCTTCGCGCTCGCCATCGGTACCGCGATGGCGGGCTCGATCCACGTGATGCCGACCACGATCACGCTCGGTCCCGGCAAGGCGACGGCGGTGATGACCATCACCAACGAAGGCGATGCGCCCATCAGGACGCAGGTGCGCGTGTTCGCCTGGGACCAGAAGGACAACGAGGATCGCCTGACGCCAACGCAGAAGGTCGTCGCCAGCCCGCCGATGGCGACGCTCGCGCCGAAACAGACGCAGTCGATCCGCATCGTGCGCGTGGACAAGTCGGCGATCGCGGCCGAGGAAACCTACCGCCTGATCGTCGACGAAATCCCCGACGCCACGCGCGCGCCGAACGTCGGCGTGTCGGTGCAGATGCGCTATTCGGTGCCGGTGTTCGTGCTGCCCAAGGCGACGATGCCGCCGGGCGCGGTCACCTTCGCGGCGCAGATCGCGGGCAGCACGCTCACGCTCGACGCGCAGAACAAGAGCGACGCGCACATGCAGGCATCCGAAGTGGCGATCGAACACGCCGGCGGCACGTCGACGCCCGTCGTCGGTGGACTGCTCGGTTACGTGCTGCCAGGGAGAAGCATGCGCTGGAGCGTGCCGATTCCGGCGAACGCGGCGGCCAAGGGTCGACCCACGCGCGTGGTCGCGATGTTCAACGGCCAGCCGATCGCGGTCGACCTGTAATCGCCCGGCGGGGAGGCCGCGCGGCCATGGCTCCGTCGTCCCTGCGGCGATGTGCGGGAGAGGCAGCCGATGCGCGCGCGCATGCGGACGACCGTGACGATCTGCGCCGTCGCCGCGCTGGTGCGCCTAGCTGCGCTCGCGCCCGCCATGGCGCAGCCGGCCGATGAGGCGCCGGCGTCCTACTACCTGGAGGCGACGGTGAACGGTCGCGCGACCGGGCTGGTCGTGCAGGTGGACCGCGTGCGCGGGGCGTTCCGGATGCCCGCCGACGAACTGACGCAGATCGGCCTGCGCGAGGACGCGTTGCCGCTCGATGCGGACCGACAGGTGATGCTCGACGCCATCCAGGGTTTGTCGTTCGACTACATCGAGGATGCGCAGCGCATCGACTTCACGTTGCCCGAGACGATGCTGGTCGCGCAGCGCCTGGGCGAGGCGCCGCCTCCTCCGCCGCCGAGCCGCTCCGGCACCGGACTGCTGCTCAATTACACCGCGCGCCTGCAGAACTCGCGCGTCGATTTCGACGAGAAGCGCCTTGGGCGCCGCCTGCACGCACCGCTGCTGGGATCGGCGCGCTACGGTCGCTTGCCGGTGCTGGGCGAGGAGGAATTCGAAGCGCAGTACGACCGTCGCAACCGCACCTTCGCGCTGAACACCGAACTGCGTTTCTTCTCGCCAGCCGGGGTGTTCGTCAACACCGGCTACGCGACGGTCGAGAACGGCGAGTACGACTACGTGCGCCAGGACACGTACTGGACCTACACGAATCCCGACGCGCTGCGCACGTGGACGGTCGGCGACCTGGTGTCCTCGTCGCTGACGTGGTCGCGCGCGATCCACATGGGCGGCGCGAGCCTGTCGCGCAATTTCGACGTGCGGCCGGACCTGATCACTTTTCCGATTCCCGCACTTGGCGGTGATGCCGTCGTGCCGACGATGGTGGACCTCTACGTCAACGGCCTACGCCAGTTCACCGGTAACGCGACCGGCGGCCCGTTCGTGATCGCCGCACCGCCGGCCCTCACCGGCGCGGGCGTGGCCACCGTCGTGTTCCAGGACGCGCAGGGCCGGCAGGTGACGCTGAGCCAGCCGCTCTACCTGGACACGCGCCTGCTCGGCGACGGACTGACCGATTACTCGGTGGAAGTGGGCTATCCGCGACGCAACTACGGTAGTCGTTCGTTCGATTACGCCGACGATCCGGCGGCCAACGCGTCGCTGCGCCACGGGATCAACGACCGGTTCACGCTCGAAGCGCATACCGAACTCACGCGAGGCCTGACCAACCTTGGCGTCGGCGCGTTGTTCGAACTGCGCGGCGCGGGCGTGCTCAACGCATCGGCGACCGGCAGCGGCGGCGACGGCCAGCACGGCATGCAATGGGGCCTCGGCTACCAGTACCAGTCGCCGCGATTCAACGTCGACCTGCAGGCGCTGCGCGCCGACGGCGGCTTTCGCGACCTCGGCACGGTGAAGGGCGTGACCGTGCCGCAGCGGCAGGCGCATGCCTCGCTCGGCATCCCGCTCGGACAGCGGCACTCGATCACCTTCACCTACACGCGCCAGGAGGCGTCCGACCTCGGCGGTTCGCGCATCGTGTCGATGGGCTACAGCGGCACGTTCGGGCAGCGACTCAGCGTGTTCGCCAATGCATTCCGCGACGTCGACGTGGACGACTCCGCAGGCCTCTACATCGGCGCCTCGCTGTCGCTGGATCGCCGCATCAGCGTGTCGTCCAGCGTGAGCCGCTACGGTGAGGCGCGCACGGCGACGATCGCCGCGAACCGCTCGATGGACTACGACGCCGGCGGCTTCGCGTGGAACGCGCTGCTGGATGGCGGCAACGACGGGTATCGCCACGGCTCGGGCCGGCTCGACTACCGCGGCCGCTATGGCGACGCCTCGCTGATGCTGGAACACGCCACGCGCGACGACTTCAGCTACGACAACGCCTCGCTGTTCGCCACCGGCGCGCTGGTGTGGATGGATGGCGACCTGATGGCCACGCGTTCGGTCTACGACGCCTTCGCGCTGGTCGACACTGACGGCATGGCCAACGTGCCCGTCCTGCGCGAGAACCGCCGTGCAGGCACGACGAACGCGCAAGGCCATCTGCTGATTCCGGACCTGCTGTCATGGCAGGGGAACCGGCTCGCGATCGACACCCTTGCACTGCCGCTCGACGCCAACCTCGACGTCGAGTCGATGCAGGTCGCGCCGCGCGCGATGTCGGGCGTGCTCGTGTCGTTCCCCGTGACGCGTTTCCGCGGCGCCCTTGTCGTGCTCGTGGACGAAAGCGGCCAACCGCTGCCGCTCGGCACGGTCGTCACGCTGGTGGCCACGGGCGAGGCTACCGCGGTGGGCTACGACGGCCAGGTCTTCCTGCCGCAATTGCAGGAAGACAACGAACTTTCCGCCGAACCCGCAGGGAACCCGTGTCGCGTCCGCTTCACGTTCGATGCGTCCGCGACGATGACCACGCTGGGTCCGTTCGTCTGCACCGCGGGTGGCGCGCCATGAACGCCGCGTATCGCGGGGCCGCAATTCGCCTGGGCCTGCTCGCCGCAATGGCGGTGATGGTGTGCTTCACGCCGGTCCGCGCGCAGACGTGCACCTTCACGATGAGCAATGTGGACTTCGGCAACGTCGATGCGTTCGCCACCGAGGCGGTCGACCTGCTGGCGCAGGCAACCTTCACCTGCACCGGTGCGTCGACGCCGTATATCCATGCGTGTGCGAGCCTGGGCTCACGCGGGATGACCGGCCCCGGCGGCGCCAAGCTGGCATACGACCTTTACATCGACTCGGCCCGCACCCGGCCTTGGGGCAGTCTCTGGGAGGCCACCGCCAGCAACGTGCTGACTGGCGAAATACCGATCGCGTCCGGCAGCGGCAGCGTGACGGTGCCGGTCTACGTGCGCATCTTCGGCGGCCAGTCGCAGCTTACGGCGGGAGCGTACTCGCAAGGTTTCCTCGGTGCCGGCTATACCGGCTACAACACGGTGGGCTACACCTCGGGCACGCCGCCGTCGTGCACCACGAGCTCCGGCCCGCAGAACGCGTTCTCGTTCACGACACGGGCCACCGTGATTTCCAACTGCACGGTGTCGGCGACCAACATCGACTTCGGCCAGCAGGGCGTCATCCGGGCGGCGACGACAAGCACCGGCGTCGTCTCGACGACCTGCACGAAGGGCGCGAATTACACGATCGCGCTCAACGCCGGCTCGGGCACCGGCGCCACGTTCGCGGAACGGCGCATGACGCGCTCCGGCGGCAGCGAGACGCTGGGCTACGCGCTCTATCGCGACAGCGGGCGGACGCAGATCTGGGGCGATGGCAGCGGAGGCTCCGGCACCGTGTCCGGGTCGGGGACCGGCGCGGCGCAGACCAGCACCGTCTACGCGACGCTGCCCATGCAGACGTCGCCGCCGCCGGGCAGCTACGCCGATACGATCACGGTGACGGTGACGTTCTGACCGCCCGTCCGCGTCGAGAAGTGCGCCGGTGATTCAGGGAGAAAGACGCGGCTGCGCGTCGTACCACTCGCGTGCCTTTATCAGGTGGAAGTCGCGCTGCCCGTTGTCGACGGCCACCGCGCAACTCAGGACGCCCCACTTCGCGTACAGGCTGCCGTCGCGCTGCCTGCCGTGCAGGCGCAAGCGGGCCATCACGTCATAGCGCTGGTTGCTCGCGTGCACGTCGTTGAGCAGCAGCGTCTTTCCGGCGAGGCGCACGTTGCCGTTCGCCTGCGCCTGGCCGGAGTCGATCAGCTTGCCCATCCACTTCGGGTAGTCCTTCTTCCGCGAGAACAGCGCAAGCAAAAAACCGACATCCTTCATCGCGATCTGCGCGCGTCCGTCGATGCTCACCGGACGGTCCCAGTCCATGCGCGCTCGCTGCAGGTCGATGCGCGTCCACCATCCGCTGCGCGATTCGCCGCCGGGTTCGGTGAAGCTGACGTTCTGCAGCGCCAGGCGCGTGCCGTCGATACTGAACGTGTGGCGCTTCAGGTCGGCGCGGCGCAGCTTGGTGTCGATGTCGACGTCGGTACGAAGCGCGATACCCGCCAGGTGCATGCGGGCCGCACGCGCGTCCACTCCGAGCATGCCCTGCCCGATCGCGCCCGCGCCATCGAGCGTCAGGTCGCCCGACAGCGTGCCGGCGCCGCCGTCGAAACGCAGGTGTTCATTGGGCAGGTAGCGGTTGTACGCCCGCAGGTCCGGCACCTGCGCGTCGGTAAAGATGAGGTGCGCGCGCATCGCCTGCCCGACCTGCTTCATCGCGCCGGGCTGGCGCAGCGCCTGCCGTTCCACGCCGGACACGCTTTCCAGCAGCAGCCGCAGGTTCTGTCCCTGCACGAAGGGCTTGGCTGGCGCATCGTCGGCGGCGATGTCGAAGCGCTCCATCAGCAACTCCAGGCGCGGCAGGACTTCGTCGTTCGGGCCTGCATCCAGTCGCCCGTCGGCCTTCGCGCGACCGGCGATGCGGTTGCCCATCACGTGCGCGACCGCCTGCACGTCGGGCACGCCGACGCGACTGCCACCCGCGACGCGGCCATCGACCACGCGCACGTCGGCGTCGACCACGCCGGCGCCGTCGAGCGACAGCCATGGCGCATCGAAGAAATTGCCAAGCCAGCGCAGCGATGCGAAGTGCCAGCGCCCGACCACGTGTCCGGAGCTGCGCGGCAACAGGCTGCGTGGATCCTTCAGCGGCACCTGCGTGCCGCGTACGGTGAGGTCGGCATCGAGCGACAGCCGGCCTTCGGCATGCGCAGGCGCGCGGGCGACGAGGTGCATATCGCGATCCACGTTGAGCGCGATGTCCAGCGCATCGTCGAACGCCGCGCCGCGACCGTCGTGACCGGTGACCGGCGTGTGCCAGCGCAGCCGGCTGCCCGGCGTCAGCGAACCACGCGCGAAGCCAAGGTCGATCTGCGCGCGACCATCGCCGGCGACGTTCGCCAGCGCGATGCGGCCCTGCGGATCGACCTCGACGCGCAGCGTCGGCGCCTTGCCATCGAGCTTCAGCTTCGCGTCGGTCAACAGCAGCTTCGCGATGCCGCGCGCTTGCTCGCGCGTGTGCCGCGCAATGGCGAAGTCGGCGTCAATGCGGCCGTCGCGCAGCAGTGCCTCCTTGCCGTAGCGCAGCTGCACGTTCTCGAAATGCGCACGGGACGGCATCAGCTCCAGCGCGCCGCCGCGCAGTTGTTTGTAGAAGCCGACGTCGGCGCTGCCCAGGCCTTCGAGCACGAGGTCGCCCAGACGCCCGTTGCGGATCGAGTCGCTGTGGATCCGATCGAACTGCAGCACCCAGCCGCCGGGGCGCGCAGGCAACGGCGGCTTGCGCGCGCCGCCGATGTCGACCGCACCTGTCACGTCAACCGCGATCACCTCGGGCACGCGCACCGTCTTGCGCAGCAGCGGCAGGATCGCGATGCGCCCATTCGCGCGCGCTGCATTCACCGCCCACGTCGCGCGCCCGGCGTGGCCTTTCATCCGCACGTCCCATACGTGCACGCGGCCTGGCCACACGGTGTAGCCCGGGCCCCATTCGATCTGGAACTTCTCCGGCTTGCGGTTCGCCGTCCATTCGCCGATCGGCGTGTTGATGAACACGTTGCCCGCGAGCAGGTAGAACGCGTACACGCCGACCAGCGCGAAGGCGATGCGCCGGCTCCACGTTCGCGCGGACACCGGGATGCGCTGCCACGAGCGCGAGACGGCGTTCAGTTCCATTGAGCCACGCCTCCGGATGCACGATTTGGGCGCGGCAGGTTAACCGCGCAGTGCGTCCGCCGGACCTCCGCCCGGCGGGAACTTTGCACCGTGCATTGCACGCGCGATGCGGTTAGTGGCGCGCCAGCTCGACCATGCGCGGATGCACGAGGCGTTCGAAGTCGTGCCAGCCCATGCGCATCAGCTCGCGATGCGTGCCCGCGTTGAAGGCGATGTCGTCGTCATCGGCCAGGCTCGCCGCGGCGTACACGTCCATCGCGTAGAGGTTGCCAAACGGCGGCATCGCGCCGACTTCGCATTCGGGGAAACGATCCTTGAAATCGGCTTCGGTCGCCAATGCGACCTCGCGTGCGCCACTGGCCTTGCGCAGCTGCGCGAGGTCGAGCCATTCGTCCGACGGAAGCACGGCCATCGCAAGCTTTCCGTCGAGCCGCACCATGACGGTCTTCAGCATCTCGTGGCTGTCGATGTGGGCGCTGGCCGCGGTGTCGCGTGCGGTGAACGCATGCGGGTGCGTCATCGTGTCGTAGTGGACGCGATTGGAACTGAGGAATTCCTGGAGGCGCGGGGACAGGGTTTCGGACGACATGGCACGGGCTCCTTCTACGGAGGCCGGGCGCGACGCGGCGCACGGGGCGGCGCGGGGCTCGGTCGTTGTCGATGGTTTCAGAACTGCCGCAGGCCGCGAAGGCGGCTTCACGCGTGACGCGAGGCGCGGCCCGGCCAGTGTACGCCCGTTGCAGCGAAAAGCCGTGATTGGTGATTCGGGATTCGTGATTCGCAGCCGCAGAAGCCCGACGGCTGGCGGGCTTCGCATCTTCACGCGCCCGGACGCCGCTTTCCGAATCCCGAATCCCGAATCCCGAATCCCGAATCCCGAATCCCGAATCCCGAATCCGGATCACGAACCCCGAATCACGGCTCACAACAACTCGAACGCATCCGCATCCAGCATCGCGGGGAAACGCTCGCGATGCGCCGCCAGTTCGGCCGCCGACAGCGTCACGGTGACCACGGTTTCTACGTCGGCGCACTCGGTCACCGGCTGGCCGACGTAGTCGATCACCGCGCTGTCGCCGGCGTAATGCAGGCCGTTGCCGTCGGTGCCGACGCGGTTCACCGCGGCGACGTAGCACAGGTTTTCGATCGCCCGCGCGCGCAGCAGCGTCTTCCACGGGTACGCGCGCGCAGACGGCCAGTTCGCGACGAAGATCATCAGGTCGAAATCGAGCTGGCCGGCGCGTTCCACGTCGAAGCGGTTGCGCGAGAACACCGGGAAACGCAGGTCGTAGCAGACCAGCGGACAGATGCGCCAGCCGCGCCAGTCGAGCGTGAGGCGATCGCGACCGGCCGCGTAGCGTTCGTGTTCGCGCGCGTAACGGAACAGGTGGCGCTTGTCGTACGTGCTCAACGCACCGTCGGGCGTGGCGAACAGCAAGCGGTTGTAGACGCCTTCACCGTCGCGCAACTGCACGCTGCCGGTCACCGCCGCGTCCAGTCGCGCGGCCTGCTCGCGGACCCATTCGACCGTGGCGCCGGCCATCGTTTCGGCGTTGCCGATGGCGTCGTTCGAGAACCCGCTGGTGAAGGTTTCCGGCAGGATCACCAGGTCCGTTGCGCCGCGCAGCGGCGCGATCAGTCCACCGTAGTAATCGCGATTGCCGGCCGGATCGTGCCAGCGGGTGTCGCCTTGTACGAGGGTGACGCGTAGGTCGTTCATGTGGATCTCGCGAAGTCGTGTCTGGTTTCGTTTTCCCTGTCATCCCCGCGAAGGCGGGGATCCAACGTCCCGCCGCGTCACGTTTTACCGAGGACGTGATGCACCGGACAGATGGATTCCCGCCTTCGCGGGAATGACAGCTTGAACAGCTTCAGAAGGTCAGAGCCTCTGCAAGCGCTCGATCGCCTTGTCCAGCGTCGCCTCGTTCTTCGCGAAGCACAACCGCGCCAGGCGCTGGCCGGACGGCGGCGATTCGTAGAACGGCGACAACGGGATCGCGGCGACGCCCTTCTCCGTCGTCAGCCAGCGGCAGAAGGCGGCATCGTCCAGATCGCTCACGTCGGAATAATCCACGAGCTGGAAATACCCGCCCGGCACCGGCAGCGGCTTGAGGCGCGTGGTGAGCAGTTGCTCGCGGAAGCGGTCGCGCTTGGACTGGTAGAACGCGCCGAGCTGCTCGTAGTGTTCGGGTTCGGCTTCGATCATCTCCGCGAACGCCCACTGCGCCGGGGCGAAGGTGCAGAAGGTGTTGTACTGGTGGACCTTGCGCAGCTCGGCCGACAGCAGCGGCGGCGCGATGCAGTAACCGACCTTCCAGCCCGTGCAGTGGTACGTCTTGCCGAAGCTGGACACGACGAACGCGCGCTCGCGCAGTTCCGGATAGCGCAGCACGGACTCGTGGTGGCGACCGTCGAACACGATGTGCTCGTACACCTCGTCCGAGAGCAGCCAGATGTTCGTATCGCGAAGCAGCGCCGTGAGCTGCGCGATGTCGTCCGCGGTGAACATCGCGCCCGACGGGTTGTGCGGCGAGTTGATCATCAGCAGGCGCGTCTTCGGCGTCACCGCGGCGCGGATCGCCTGCCAGTCCGGCGCGAAGGTCGCAGGATCCAGCGGCACGTGCACCGCGCGACCGCCGGCCAGGTCGATCGCCGGCTCGTAGGAGTCGTAGCAGGGATCGAGCACGATGACCTCCTCGCCCGGGCGCACCACGGCGGCGACGGCGTCGAAGATCGCCTCGCTCGCGCCCGAAACGACGGTGACTTCCGAGTCCGCATCCGGGCGATGGCCGTAGCAGCGCTCGGTCTTGGCGGCGATGGCCTGCCGCAGCGCCGGCACGCCGGTCATCGGCGCGTACTGGTTCTTCCCGTCGCGCATCGCGCGGTCGAGCGCTTCGATCAGGCGCTCCGGTACGTTGAAGTCCGGGAAGCCCTGGCCGAGGTTGACCGCGTCGCGCTCCATCGCGAGCTGCGACATGACGGTGAAGATGGTCGTGCCGACCTTCGGCAGCTTGGTTTGCAGGGTCATCGCGGGGGAAGCTCGACGTGGGGTTGCGGACCGCCAAGTGTAAGGACGCGGGCACGGCGGCGTCATGACGAACGCTCATCTGCGCATCGCCCGGCCGTGCCCGGCGTCATCGCCCGTCGATTGCACCGGTCATGTGCGGTGTGGACACTTGCCCCATGCGTGAACTGCAGATCGTCGACGCCGCCGAGCTAGCCAGCGCCTACGCCGCCGCGGAGTACGTGGTGGCGCTCGACGGCGACGCCTTCCCGCTGCGCGTGGGCGAGCCGGCGCTCGACCTTGAGGCGTACGCCCCGGCGTCGCGCTATACCTTCATCACCGCGTGGAATCCGGCGTCGCAGCCGCGTTCGGACACGGCCAACGAGGCCGCCGACGCGCTGCTGGTCGCGCAGCTGGAGACGCTGGGCGCCACGCGGCATCCGGCCTGGGCGCAGGACGTCGCGGGCCGCTGGCGCGAACCGGGCTGGCTCGTCGCCGACCTGGACGCGAGCACGGTGCTGAGGCTCGCGGAGGAATTCGGCCAGGCGGGCGTGCTGGACTGGGCCGCCGGCGAGCCGGTGCGCCTGCGGATGCTCGCGTCGCCCCCGGCCGGGGCCGCGGTCGCCCACACCGACTGGTTGCCGGCCTGACCGCGAACGCGAGGGCCGCGCCGCCGCCCGACGCCGGCAAGCGGCGGCTTTCGCGAACCGAATAGAATGGCCGCCCTCGCGGCGCCGCCCGCCCCGGCTTTCCCGATGACGCCCCACGACCGCCCCGCCCCGCCGCTGCTGGCCGCCCGCGGCCTGCGCTTCGCGCGCAACGACGAACCGGTGTTCGGCCCGCTGGATTTCAGCGTCGATGCCGGCGAAGCGCTGCTCGTGCAGGGCGACAACGGCGCCGGCAAGACGACGTTGCTGCGCGTGCTCGCCGGGCTGCTGCGCTCGGACGGGGGCGAGATCGACCTGGACGGCGAACCTGCCGGGCACGCCCGCCGCGCCCGGGCCATCGCCTATCTCAGCCATCTGCCGGGCCTGAAGGCCGACCTGACGGCGATGGAGAACCTCGATTTCCTGTGCGGCCTGCAGGGCCGGCGTCGCGCGCAGCTGCCGGAGAACGCCCTGGGGATCGTCGGATTGGCCGGGTACGAGGACGCCCTCGCCCGCCAGCTGTCGGCCGGGCAGAAGAAGCGTCTGTCGCTCGCCCGGCTGTGGATGTCGCCGGCGCCGCTGTGGCTGCTCGACGAGCCCTACGCGAACCTCGACCTGGAAGGCATCGAACTGGTCAACCGCATGGTCCAGGCGCACCTCCGTGATGGTGGTGCGGCGCTGGTCACCACCCACGGCGCGTATGCCGCCCCGCCGGTGCGCACGCGCATGCTGGTGCTGAACAAGGCGGCCGCCGCATGACGCCCTCCACATCACCCAGCCTCGTCGGCGCCGCGCGCGCCCTGCTCGCCCGCGACGCCCGCCTGCTGTGGCGCCGTCGCGGCGATGCGCTGCAGCCTGCCCTGTTCGCGCTGCTCGTGGTCACGCTGTTCGCCCTGGCGCTGGGCGCGGAGAAGGCGGCGCTGTCGAAGGTCGCGTCCGCCGTGCTGTGGGTGTCGATGCTGCTGGCCGGCCTGCTGTCGCTGGACACGCTGTTCCGCGGCGATGCCGAGGACGGCTCGCTGGAACAGTGGATGCTGGCGCCGGTGCCGCTGGCGTGGCTGGTCGGCGTGCGCACGTTCATCCACTGGGCGACGACCGCGTTGCCGCTGCTCGTCGCCGCGCCGTTCCTGGGCGAACTGCTGTACCTGCCGCGCGAGCAGTTGCCGGTGCTCATGATTTCGCTCGCGCTAGGCACGCCGCTGCTGAGCCTCATCGGCGCGGTGGTCGCGGCCCTGACGGTCGGGATGCGGCGCTCCGGTATACTCGTGGCCTTGCTGGCGCTGCCGTTGTACGTGCCGGTGCTGGTGTTCGGCGCGGGCAGCGTGGCTGCCTCGGCGCAGGGGCTGGATCCGACCGGGGCGCTGCTGCTGCTCGGAGCCGGGCTGGCGGTGGCGCTGGTCGTGGCCCCGCTGGCCGCGGCCGCCGCGATCCGCATCGCACTGAGTTGAGTTCGACGGACGATGGACGGCGCACGGAGCTTTGAGCCAGATCAAGGGCCGACGTCCCGGCCGACGCGACAATCCGCCGCAACCGCCACCGTCCGGTCGCACCACCGGACCGGCTGAGAAACTGATGAATCCGATCATCCGCTGGTTCCACAAACTCGGATCGCCGCCGTACTTCGATCGCTTCGCCGCTCGCTGGGCGCCCTGGGGCTACGGGCTGGGCCTGCTGGTGATGGCATGGGGCCTGTACGGCGCGCTGTTCCAGGTGCCGGCCGACTACCAGCAGGGCGACAGCTTCCGCATCCTCTACATCCACGTGCCGAGCGCCTGGATGAGCATGGCCGTCTTCGGCCTGATGGCCCTCTACGCGGCCATCGCGCTGGTCTGGCGCATCAAGCTGTGCGAGATCCTCGCCATGGCCTGCGCGCCGATCGGCGCCGCCTTCACCCTCATCACCCTGCTCACCGGCTCGATCTGGGGCAAGCCGATGTGGGGCACGTGGTGGGACTGGGACCCGCGCCTGACGACGGAACTGATCCTGCTGTTCCTCTACCTGGGCGTGATCGGCCTGTACAACGCGATCGACGACCGCCGCGCCGCCGCGCGCGCCGCGGGACTGCTGGCGATCGTCGGCGTCGCGCTGCTGCCGGTCATCCGCTATTCGGTGGTGTGGTGGAACTCGCTGCACCAGGGCCAGACGATCCAGATCTTCGGCGAATCGAAGATGGATCCGTCGATGTACGGCCCGCTCATCTGGATGGTCATCGGCACCAAGCTGTGGTTCGCCGGCGCGCTGCTGTCGCGCGCGCGCGCCGACAACCTGCGTCGCGAAAGCGGCAAGGCATGGGTCGCCGACCTGGCCGGAGGTCGCCGCGCATGAGCTATCAGAACTACGTGATCGCCGCCTACGCGGTGTTCGTGATCGTGCTGGGCTGGGACTTCGTCAGCACGAAACTGCAGATCCGTCGCGAGTTGCGCGGCGCACGCCTGCGTGCCGCGCGCGACGCCGCGCGCCCGGGCCGCGACGCCGAACTGACCCGCTAGCCGTATTCCGCTCGAGAGTGCTTTCCGCATGAATCCCGTCCGTCGCCGCCGCCTGCTCTGGGTCATCGCCCTGGTCGTGGCCGCCGGCATCGCCACCACGCTCGTCGCGATGGCCCTGCAGCGCAACATCGCCTACCTCTACACGCCCAGCGAAGTGCTGCGCGGCGAAGCCGGCGAACAGGCGCGTTTCCGCCTCGGCGGCATGGTCGCGGCCGATTCGTTCAAGCGCGCGCCGGGCTCGCTCGATGCCACCTTCCGCGTCACCGACGGCGACGCGCAGATGCCGGTGAGGTACACCGGCATCCTTCCCGACCTGTTCCGCGAGAAGCAGGCGGTCGTCGCCACCGGCCGCATGCAGGGCGACGTGTTCGTCGCCGAGGAAATCCTGGCCAAGCACGACGAGAACTACATGCCCAAGGAGGTCGCCGACAAGATGGGCATGGCGCACAGGAAGCACGACGTCAACGCGCCCGCCGCCGGCGCGGCGCAGGAAGCCAAGTAAGTGCTGGGCGAGATCGGGCAGGTCGCGCTGATCCTCGCGCTGCTGGTGTCGGTGCTGCAGGCGGCACTGCCGCTGGCCGGCGCGCAGCGCGGCGTCGCACCGTGGATGGCCGTCGCGCGTCCGGCGGCCTACGCGCAGCTGGCGCTGGTGGCCTTCGCATTCGTCATCCTCACGCACGGTTTCGTGACGCAGGATTTCTCGCTGCAGTACGTCGCCGAGAACAGCAATTCGCTGCTGCCGCTGATGTATCGCTACACCGCGGTGTGGGGCGCGCACGAAGGCTCGCTGCTGCTGTGGGCGCTGATCCTGGCCGCGTGGACCGGCGCGGTGGCGCGCTTCTCGCGCAACCTGCCTGAGACCGTCATCGCACGCGTGCTGGGCGTCATGGGCCTGGTGAGCGCGGGCTTTCTCGCGTTCCTGATCTTCACCAGCAATCCGTTCCTGCGGCTGCTGCCCGCGGCGGCGGAAGGCCGCGACCTCAACCCGCTGCTGCAGGATCCGGGGATGATCATCCATCCGCCGATGCTGTACCTGGGCTACGTGGGCTTCGCGGTGCCGTTCGCATTCGCCATCGCCGCATTGCTCGACGGCAAGGTCGATGCGCGCTGGCTGCGCTGGACGCGTCCGTGGACGAACGTCGCCTGGGCCTTCCTGACGCTCGGCATCGCACTGGGTTCGTGGTGGGCGTATTACGAACTCGGCTGGGGCGGCTGGTGGTTCTGGGATCCAGTCGAGAACGCGAGCTTCATGCCGTGGCTCGCCGGCGCGGCGCTGCTGCATTCGCAGGCGGTGACCGAAAAGCGCGGCAGCTTCCGCGGGTGGACGCTGCTGCTGGCGATCGCCACGTTCTCGCTCTCGCTGCTGGGCACGTTCCTGGTGCGTTCGGGCGTGCTGACCAGCGTGCACGCGTTCGCGGCCGACCCGGCGCGCGGATTGTTCATCCTGATCTTCCTCGGCATCGTCGTGGGCGGATCGCTCCTGCTGTACGCGCTGAAGGCGCCTTCGTCGGACGATGCCGGCAAGCCGTTCGAATTGTTCTCGCGCGAAACGCTGCTGCTGGCCAACAACCTGCTGCTGTCGACCGCCTGCGCGATGGTGCTGCTCGGCACGCTCTATCCGCTGCTCGCCGATGCGCTCGAACTGGGCAAGATCTCCGTCGGCCCGCCCTACTTCGCGCTGATGTTCGTGCTGCTGATGGCGCCGCTGGTGCTGCTGCTGCCGTTCGGCCCGATTACGCGCTGGCAGCGCGAACAGCCGTCCAAGCCGCTGGCGATTCTGATGCCGTGGGCGGCCTTGGCGGTCGTGCTCGCTGCGATCGCGTATTTCATGGCGTCGCAGGGGCCGTTGAAGGTCGCCGCCGGCGTGCTCGGCGCGGCGTGGGTGTTGTTCGGCACGGCGCGCTTCGTGTGGACGCGCGTGCGCAGCCAGACCACCGGCCAGCGCTTCACCGCCGAAATGCTCGGCATGACGCTCGCGCATTTCGGCGTCGCGGTGTTCCTCGTCGGCGCGCTGCTGACCGAAGGCCTGACGACGCAGCGCGAGCTCGCCGTCGCCCCGGGGCAGACGGTCGAACTGGGCCGTTATTCGTTCCGCTTCGACGGCGCAACGCATTCGCAGGGACCGAACTACGAAGCCGACCGCGGCACCGTCACCGTCTTCGAGAACGGCCGACCGCTTACCGTCATGCATCCCGAAAAGCGCGCCTACGCGAGCGGCGGCCAGGTGATGACCGAAGCCGCGATCGCGCGCGGCGTCACGCGTGACCTCTACGTCGCGCTGGGCGAACCGCTCGGCAACGATGCGTGGGCGCTGCGCGTGCACATCAAGCCGTTCGTGCGGTGGATCTGGGCCGGCGCGCTGCTGATGATGCTGGGCGGGTTCGTGACGGCGACGGATCGGCGTTTCCGCCGCGTGGCCGAAGCGCGCACCCCGACCATCACCGCGACCGAACCCACTCCGGAGCCCGCACGATGAGCGATACGCCCGACAGCGCACCGCGCAAATCCACAATGCGCTGGATTCCGCTGGCGATCGTCGCCGCACTCGGCGTGCTGCTCTTCGCCGGCGTGCTGCTCAGCCGCAATCCCAATCGCGACGCCCTGCCCTCGCCGCTGATCGGCAAGCCTGCGCCCGCCTTCCGCCTGCCGGTGCTACACGAAGCCGGGCGCCTGGTCACCGACAAGGACCTGCGCGGCGCACCGTACCTGCTGAACGTGTGGGGCAGCTGGTGCCCGGCATGTCGCGACGAACATCCCGTGCTCACGCGCTTCGCCGAAACCAAGCGCCTGCGCGTGATCGGCTTCAACTGGAAGGACGAACACGCCGACGCCTTGCGCTGGCTCGAACAGTTCGGCAATCCGTACCTGATGGTCCTCACCGACTACGACGGCAAGGCCGCGATCGACTGGGGCATCTACGGGGCGCCTGAAACCTTCCTCGTCGATGGCGGCGGCATCATCCGCTGGAAGTACGTCGGCCCGCTCACCGACGAGGTGATCGCGAACGAACTGCTGCCCAAGCTTGCGCAGATCGACGCGCAAGTCGGACAGGGCAAGCCGCTGTGATGCGCGCACTGCTGCTGGCCTTCGTGATGATGCTGTCGGGCGCCCCGGCGTTCGCGCAGGTCGCCACCGATGCAACGCCGCTGCGCTTCGCCGACACCGCTGAGGAAACGCGCTTCCATGCACTGGTGAGCGAGCTGCGCTGCGTGATGTGCCAGAACCAGTCGCTGGCCGATTCCAATGCGCAGATCGCGGTCGACCTTCGCCGCGAAGTGCTCGAACTGATGCGCAAGGGCAAGAGCGACGAGGAGGTCAAGGACTTCCTCGTGGCGCGCTACGGCGAGTTCGTGCTGTACCGCCCGCAGGTCGAGAGCAAGACGTGGCTGCTGTGGTTTGGCCCCGCGCTGGTGCTGCTGGCCGGCGGCATCATCGTGGTCGGCGCGGTACGGCGCCGCTCGCGTCCGTCCGCACAGGCCGACAACGAACGCACGGCTGATCGCAACGAAGAGCAGGAGTGGTGATGGGCGGTGCGATGTGGGGTTTCGTGATCGCCGGCCTCGTGCTGGCCGTGCTGACGCTGGCGTACGTGCTGCGACCGTTGTGGCGCACGCGCCGCGTCGCCGGCATTGCCGTGATCGCCGGGCTGACGCTCGCCACGGCGATGACCTACTTCGCGATCGGCACGCCGGCCGCGCTTGACCCGGCGCAGCGCGAGATGCCGCGCACGCTGGAAGACGCCATCGTCAAGCTCGAAGGCGAACTGCAGCGCGATCCCAACCAGGTCGAAGGCTGGCGCCTGCTCGCCCGCGCCTACATCGCGCAGGGCAATGCCGCGAAGGCGTCCGACGCGCTGGCCCATGCGCTCAAGCTCGCGCCGGACGATCCGGACCTGCTGGCCGAAGGCGCCGAAATGCGCGCCCTCGCCGCGCCGGAGCGCCGCTTCGATGCCGAAGGCGTCGCGATGTTGCGCCACGCGATCGAACTCCAGCCGATGCACCAGCGCGCGCGCTGGTTCCTCGGCATCGCGCAGCGGCAGGCATCGCAGCCGGCTGAAGCGGCGCGTACGTGGGAGCCGCTGCTTTCCGTCGTCGACGCCGCAGCGGCGGCGCCGCTGCGCGCGCAGATCGACGCAGCACGTGCCGAAGCCGGGCTGTCGCCGCTGCCAGCGGCCACGGCTGCAGCCCAAACGCCTGCACAGGGCGGGTTGAAGGTGAAGGTGTCGGTCGCGCCGGAACTCGCCGCGAAGATCCCGCCGAAGGCGACGCTGTTCGTCATCGCACGCCAGGCCGGTGGCCCGCCGATGCCGGTGGCGGTCGAGAAGCTCCCCGCCGCCGGCTTCCCGCGTGAGGTCGTGCTCGACGACGGCGACAGCCCGATGCCGACGTTGAAGCTTTCGCAGCTGGATGCCGTCGACGTGCTCGCGCGCATCTCCGCCAGCGGCGATGCGATGCCGAGATCGGGCGATCTGGAAGCGAAGGCGAAGCCGTCGAAGACGTCCGGCGCGATCGAACTGGTGATCGATTCCGTTCGGCCCTAAGGGGCCGCGGACGCATGGACGACAGCACGTAGCCGTACGTTCCGGCATGTCCGCAATCGCAACCGTGATGCCCTATCGCCACCAGGGCGATTAAGCTTGCGCCATGACCGAATTCATCCCGCCCGGCACGCGTTGGTTCGACCTTCCCTCCCCGTTCCCGATGAAACGCGGCGGCGAACTGCACGGCGCCCGCGTCGCATACGAAACCTGGGGCACGCTCAACGCCGCGCGCGACAATGCGGTGCTGATCGTCACCGGCCTCTCGCCCGATGCGCACGCGGCGAGTAACGAAGCCAACCCGGAACCGGGCTGGTGGGAAGCGATGCTCGGCCCGGGCAAGCCCATCGACACGAACCGCTGGTTCGTGATCTGCGTGAACTCGCTCGGAAGCTGCAAGGGTTCCACCGGCCCGGCGTCGATCAACCCGCTGACGGGCGCGCTGTATCGCCTGGATTTCCCGGATCTTTCGGTCGAAGACGGCGCCGATGCCGCAGCGCATCTCGTGCGCGGACTGGGCCTGGATCGCATCGCGTGCCTCATCGGCAACTCGATGGGCGGTATGACGGCGCTGGCGTTCCTGCTTCGTCATCCCGGCTTGGCGCAACATCACATCAACATCTCCGGCGCGGCGAAGGCGTTGCCCTTCTCGATCGCAATCCGTTCGCTGCAGCGCGAGGCGATCCGCCTGGATCCGAACTGGAACCACGGTCAGTACGACGATGCGCACTATCCCGAATCGGGCATGCGCATGGCGCGCAAGCTGGGCGTGATCACTTACCGGTCCGCGCTGGAATGGGACGGCCGCTTCGGTCGCGTGAGGCTGGATTCCGACCGCGCCGACGAAGATCCCTTCGGTCTTGAGTTCGAAGTCGAAAGCTACCTGGAAGGCCACGCGCGACGTTTCGTGCGACGGTTCGATCCCAATTGCTACCTGTACCTCAGCCGGTCGATGGACTGGTTCGACATCGGGGAATACTCCGCGACACGCCAGAACGGCGAAGCCGACACGCGCGCGGGTCTGGCGAGCATCCGCATCGGGAAGGCGCTGGCGATCGGCGTGCACACCGACATCCTCTTCCCGCTGCAGCAGCAGGAGGAAATCGCCGAAGGCCTGCGCGCCGGCGGTGCCGAGGCCACCTTCCTGCCGCTGCCGTCGCCGCAGGGCCATGACGCGTTCCTGGTGGATATCGCGCGTTTCGGACCGGCGGTCGAAGGCTTCCTGAACGCCCTCTAGGCCGGCTCAAGCGCCCTGCTTTCGTCTGGTAACCCCGCGCGGATTGACGCAGCGCAAGAAAGGCCCAGCGCGCCGCGCGGTAGAATCGGTGCCATGAACGCCCACGACGCGCTGCCCGACCTGCACTTTCCCGGCCACGAAAAGCTGGTCGCCGCCATCGATGCCGCGGTGTCGAGCGGCGACGAGCATGCGGTGACATCCGCGCTGCGCAGCACGCTGTGCGGCATGATCCGCGACCGCGACGTGCAGCTGCCGGCCTGCGTCCACGAGCCCATCGCCGACCACTACGCGCGCCGCGAGCTCTACCGCAGCCCGGAGCTTGGCTACAGCGTCGTCGCGATGACGTGGGGCCCGGGCCAGGGCACGCCGGTGCACGACCACTGCGGCTTGTGGTGCGTGGAAGGCGTGTGGGACGGCGAACTGGAGATCACGCAGTACGAGCTGCTCGAACGCGAAGGCGATCGTTACCGCTTCCGCGCCGCGGGTGGCATGCATGCCGGTCCGGGCAGCGCGGGCAGCCTGATTCCGCCGCATGAGTACCACACGATCCGGAACGTCAGCCCGGACGCTGTCGCGGTGTCGTTGCACATCTACAAGGCGGCGATGGAATCCTGCGCGACGTTCGTCCCGGTCCAGGGCGAGTGGTTCTCGCGCGTCGCCAAGACGCTGCGCACCGACGAAGCCGCGTGAACCATGCGCCCGGCAGACGCGGGCCATCACATTCTGACCTTCGGCATCTAGCCGCCGTCCCGCGGCGGCACTAGCGTGGGCCGCATTCATCGCCAGGAGCGCGCCACGTGCTGATCGACTTCGTACTCGCTTCGCTCCACCACCTGCTCGTCTTCGGCCTGGTTTCGATGCTGGTCGCCGAATCGGTCCTGCTCCGCGGCACGCTGGACCGCGTGTCGCTCCAGCGCCTGGCCGGTATCGACATGGGCTACGGAATGACCGCCATGGCGCTGATCGCGGTGGGCATCGCGCGTGTCGCCTTCGGCATCAAGGGCCATGACTTCTACCTGCACAACCCGTGGTTCCACGCGAAGATGGGCGCGTTCGTGCTCGTCGGGCTGCTCTCGATCCTGCCGACGGTGCGTTTCCTGCGCTGGCGCAAGGCGCTGGCCGCCAACCCGATCTTCCTGCCCGATGCCGCCGAGACCGCCCGCATGCGTACGATCGTCCGCTTCGAACTCATCCTGCTGGCGGCGATCTTCGTCCTGGCTGCCGCGATGGCCCGCTACGGCGGCCTGAGCCTGTAACGCTGCACCGCGAGCCGGCCCCTCGGCTATACTGCACGGCCGCGCCGGAATGGCGGAATCGGTAGACGCAGCGGACTCAAAATCCGCCGCCCTTAAAAGCGTGTGGGTTCGAGTCCCACTTCCGGCACCAAGATCCCCTTTCAGGGGGCACCAATTAACCCGCCCATGGACATAAAGCCCAGTTTTAAAGGGCCTTCGGGGCGGTTGGGGTCCCGTGGGTAAATTGAATCGGTCGCCCTCTGGGGGCAAGATGAGGGGCACGGGGGCACATCGCGCCTCCTTGGGGGCACGACCGAATGAAGCTCAAAGCGCGCGCGCTGGCCACCTTGCCCGCCGGTAAGCATTTCGACGGCCGAGGCCTTTACCTTGAAGTCGCACCGACAGGGGCGCGACGCTGGCGCATGAAGTACCGTCATGGGGGCAAAGAAAACCGCCTGACCTTTGGCGCATTCCCCGACGTCTCACTGGCCGACGCCCGCGCCCGCGCCGGCGCCGCGCGGAACCAACTAAGTGGTGGCACCGATCCTGCGGCCGAGCGAAAGGCTAAACGTCAGCAGCAACAGGCCGACGCCCTTACCTTCTCCGTCCTTCGCGATGAATGGCTGAAGTTGCAAGAATCGGCCCTGAGCCTTACCACGTTGACGAAGGCGCGCTGGTTATTCGCGCAAGCGTCGGCTCTGGACGACGTGCCTGCCTCGCAGATTACGGCCCCCATGGTGCTGGGCGTGCTGCGGAAAGTCGAAGCGGACGGAAGGAACGAAACCGCACACAGGGTCAAGCAACGGATCAGCCAAGTGTTCCGCTATGCGCTTGCCACCGGTCGCGCTGAAAGCGACCCCACGCGCGACCTTCGGGGCGTACTTCAAGCCGTCAAAGTCCGGAGCCACGCGGCTGTCATTGACCCGAAGCCAGTGGGCGACCTGCTGCGCGCGCTGCATGCCTACGAAGGGCAACCCACGACCGTGGCAGCCTTGAAGCTCGCGCCTTTACTGTTCGTCCGACCTGGCAACCTGCGTGCAATGGAATGGAGCGAGTTGGACTTCGACGCCGCAGAATGGCGAATCCCCGCCGGCAAAATGAAGATGCGGGAGGCGCACGTTGTCCCACTGGCGAAACAGGCGCTTGTCCTTCTGCGTGAACTGAAGCGTTTGACCGGTCGCGGCCGCTACTGCTTTCCTTCCCTGCTCACCGATGATCGCCCCATGTCGGAAAATACCGTGAACGTCGCCCTGCGACGTCTCGGCTTTGATAAGGACACGATGACAGGCCACGGCTTCCGCGCGATGGCATCTTCGCTGCTGAACGAACTGGGTTGGGCGCCTGACGTGATCGAACGCCAGCTTGCGCATGCCGAGCGCAACAAAGTGCGCGCCGTTTACAACCGGGCGCAGTACATGGCCGAACGCCGCAAGATGATGCAGTCATGGGCCGACTACCTCGATCAATTACGCGAGGGCGGCACGGTGGTTGCCATCAAGGCGGCCAAGAAAAAGCGCAGCAAATAGCATGCGAAAAGTGCGCAACCCGCACCCCGCTTAGCTCCTAGCGCATAAGAGGGTCTCGCCAAGGCTTCGCACAGGGACACGCAGGGACAAAGCGGGACTTTAAAGTACGGTTTTTCTTGCTTTTTTTGATTTCGCCCCCCAGCCCACCCCATCCTCTCGCACATGACGCCCATGGTGCCCATGGGCCAACTGAGAGGAGCGCAGCGAATGAGCGGGCAAATCCTTCGACACGGCGAGGTGGGCGCCTTGACGGGCCTTTCCCGCACCACGATTGATCGCCTCGAAGCGCAAGGGGATTTTCCGCCGCGCGTGCGGCTCGCCTCGTGTGCAGTCGGTTGGCTGGAGTCAGAAGTTCGCGACTGGGTACGCGCGCGAGTTGCGCAACGCGATTCCGAGGTTGCATCGGGCGCTGATCGCCGCGCACCTTCAGGCGGATGGCGGAACGGAACCCGGTGACCCATGGCCGTTCGCCCCCTAAGCGACCGAGGGGTGCGGCCGCAACATTCCCCCGCGTGCTGGTGCGACGAGTGCGACCCACTGCACCGTCGCCCGATTGAGCTGCCGAAAGATCGGCGCGCGTTCCGCAACAGCCTCGCGCGCGCGCTGAAGCCGGTGCTCAGGCGCGCGCTGCGACTCGACCACGACCACGCCGCGCGACTGGCGCGTGACGTTGCCGCGCAAACCTCAGCGCGGTGGGCGGTGCGCCCATGACGGACCACGACGACCGCACGCCCGACGAGATCGCCGAGCGCTTCGCATCGGTGACGCCGTTGCACATCGCGCGCGCTGCACGCGACGCGAAGCAGCCCACGAACGCGTTGAAGTTCCGCCGCATGGGCGAACTTGAAGTCCGCCAGCCCGACTGGCTGGTGCGCGGCTTCATCGAAGCCGACGCGCTCGCGCTGCTGATCGGCGACCCCGGCACGGGCAAGAGCTTTTGCGCCCTCGACCTTGCCGCGTGCATCGCCACGGGCGCGTCATGGTACGGGCACCGCGTCAAAGCCGGTCCGGTGCTCTACATCGCAGGCGAAGGTCAGAGCGGCCTTGCGCGGCGGTGCAAGGCATGGGAAAGGGCGCACGGCCTCAGCTTGCGCGATGCACCACTGTTTGTCTCGACGGTCGCAACGCGCCTAACAGACAAAGACGCACAATCGTGGCTTCTCAGGGAGATCGAGAGCTTCGTCGTCCAGTACGGCCATCCGGTCCTCGTCGTGCTCGACACGCTGGCGCGGAACTTCGGTGGCGGCGACGAGAACGATACGCACGACATGAACCTCGCGGTGCTCGCGTGCGACGCGATCCGCCGCGCTACGGGCGCGACCGTGCTGATTGCCCATCACAGCAGCCACGCAGATAAGGGGCGTGGGCGTGGATCGACCGTGCTGCGCGCGGCTGCTGACGCCGAGTTTCTGTTGGTGCGCGACGGCGCTGTCATAAAGCTGACGCCCACGAAGATGAAGGACGCGCCCTTCCCGGCGCCCATGTCCTTTCGTTTCGATTCCGTCGACCTGGGCTTGACCGACGACGAGGGCGAGCCGATCACGTCGGCGGTTCTGGTACCAACCGACCACGAAGAGCCCAGCAAGCCGACGTCGGCCGGCACTGGAAAGAACCAGCGGCGCGCGCTGGAAACGCTACGGGACATGTACGAGAGGAACCGCGCTCACGTCGTCGCCAGTGGACGCGATGCCGGTGTCGCGCGCGTCATGGTGGACGACTGGCGCTTGCGGTGCGAAGCCGGCGGCATGGATCGGCGCCGGTTTTGGGAAGCCAGCCGCAGCCTTGCCCTATCCGGTTTGGTCACGATGGAAAATGGGCTCGTCACCCTGTCCGAAACGTCCGAAACGCGTCCGAAAAATCACGTTTCGGACGTGCCGGCGCCGTCCGAAACGTCCGAACCCCCTTATAGGGGTTCGGACGTTCGGACGTTCGGACGCCCGGCTTCGGCGTCCGAAAGCGGCAGTGCGCCGTTTCGGACGCCATCGGGCGGCATGGACAAAGCGAACGGGGCCGGCTGTCGCGCAGGCAAGGACGGTGACCTGTGACCGGCCTCAGCAGCCCGACCCTGACGAACTTGCTGCCGGCGTTGGTCGCGGCGCAGGCCGCGTTCGGGCCAGCGACGAAGGACGCGCGGAACTCGCACTTCGGTTCCAGCTACACGACGTTGGCCGCCGCGCTCGACGCGATCCTGCCCGCGCTGAACGCGGCGGGGCTATGCATCGTCCAACAGACCCACGTCGCCGAAGGCGTCGTGATGCTGCGCACACTGCTGCTGCACACGTCCGGCGAATGGATCGCGGCGGAGTATCCGATCCTGCCCACGAAGCCGGACCCGCAGGGATACGGAAGCGCGACCACCTACGCGAGGCGCTACTGCCTCATGGCGTTGGTGTCCGTTGCGCCCGAGGACGACGACGGCAACGGCGCAAGCGAACCGCCGGCGCCTAAGCATCGCGGCACATTCCCGCGCAACGAGAAGTCCAGGTCGAAGCCACGCGGGCCAGACGTTCACGCCGACGCGCTCGCGGCTGACCTAGCCGACGCCATCGACTCCGCCCCGGACCTCAGGCGACTGGACGAGCTTGTCGAAACCTTGCAACGACTCCCTGCCGAACTGCGGCCGCCGTTACGCCAACGGTTCTCCGACCAGCGCACGCGCCTGCGCGAACTGGAACGCGACGCGCTCGACCTTGCCGCGCTCGACCATCCAACCGAGGACACCCCATGAAGCACACGAACGCCCCGCCATCCTTCCCAGAGCATGAGCGCCGCGCGCTGGGCCGCGCCGTATCCGTCGTGATCGACCGGCGCCTATCGGCCCGGATGGAAGCCGACACAGCCCTGCGCGAGATCGTCGCCGACCTGCTGTTTCGCATTGATCGACTCGAAAGCCTTAACGGCGTATCCGACGACACGCGTATGCAGGTGCGCCGCGTCACGCCGTTCCGTCCCCGCCCTAGCCGTAACCGATAAGGAGCACGTCATGCCCGGATATTTCATGCACCCCAACCCCGGCGAAGGCATCCATGCCGATCCGCCGGAACGCCCCGCCGTTTGGCTTGAGAACGGCCGCGCCGTTGTTGATGAAGCAATCTGGCTGCGATACGGCCCGGAAGGTCGCGCGCTGCTACAGGAAGAGATGGAACGACTTAATCGACAGGAAGCCGAACGCGTACAGGCGAAGGCGAACGAGCCCATCTTCATTCCGCCGCGCCCGGCGATCCCGGCGTCGTCTTTGGAGCGCGCCGCGCGCGATCTGGTCAAAGCCGGTGCCAGCCTTATGACTGCGGGCAATGCGCTGTTCGCTGCCATTCCTAACCTCGCCGTCATTGACGAGGGCGCCGCGAACGGTGAAGCCAATGCCGAGTAGTCCACAGAGCGAGCCGACGTTGGACGCCGAGGCCGTGCTCGATGGTGTCATTGCGTGGCTCAGCAAGGACGCGCACTTCAGCGGCGTCGATGCGGGCATCCGTCGCCGTGTCGCGGAAGCGCTCGCGGCGCGGGGAAGCCCGGCGGGGGGGAAGGTGGCAAATCCCACCGCCCCCATGAGTACCGGACGCCGACCCGTCGCGTGAATAAAAGTCCACGAATCGGAAACCCGAGGCACGTATGAGCAGAAAACCTGCCGAATATCACCCGCAGAACCGCGTCCTGCCGCCCGAGGACTTGCCCGCGCACCTGCGGGCGATCTGGGCGACGGAATTCGCCCACGTCCCCGCCGGCCACTTCGTGCAGTCCGATCTGGCGGCGATGGTGGACCTATGCCGACTGGTCCACGAAGCCGGCGAGGCGAACCTGGCGATGGTGGCGAATCGAAGCCGTGACATGTGCGGGCACTGGCGCGCGTGTATGGCGCTAGCGCAATCGGCGCGCCGCGCGCTGCGCTTGCTTCCGCACTCACGGCAAAGCCCGAAGCGCGCGGGCGTCCTGGCGACCGGTCGTGCCCAAACAGATGGCAGCGCATTTGACCCGCCTGCGCCCGGCTCGCACGACTGGCGCGCTCTGTTCCCGGTCGCCGCGACAGTAGTTCCAATGCCAAAGTCGAAACGGAGGCCGCCGTGACTGACAGCGACCGAAGCGCGCTCCTGCTTGAGCGGGAAATGGGATACCTCGCCGAGTCCATCGCCTCGCTTGAGTACTCGGCAAGCGTGACCATGCAGGCTGTTGTTAAAGCTGTAGGACGAAGAGAGCGACCCGAGGTCGTCGCCGAAATGTTGAGTCTTCTGCGCGAGTTGGCAGACAGTCGCCGCGAACTGGCAGAACGTCGCTGCGACCAAATTCCAGAAGGTCTGTTGCGAGCCGACCTACCAGTCAGTGACCTTACCTCTTACGTCGTGCGCAGACAGATTCAGCAGAAGCTTGCCGCCCAGTTTGTCGCCGGTGTCGACGCACTTCTGGAATCCCAAGATGCGCGAGCCATAGCTGGCAATCAACTGACTCTATCAAAGTCAAGGGCGTAGGTGTTCGTTGCTCGCCGTACTTGCCAAATTTCAGCATGCGGGTACTTCATCGAGATGATAGGGATTAACGCAGACCTTGTTGCGTCAGTGGCACGGCAGCCAAAATATACGGCGTGGAGTTCTTCAGTAAAGAACTCCACGTACTCGACCGGCGCGTTCGGCAGCCTTCCGTCGCCTGTGTCTATTCGCCACTCGTGCTCGTATGCCCAGTCGTCGGACTTCGTATAGATCAATCGGTCCACCACGTCCATTTCCACCTTGGCATCCCCAGCCAATATTCTCGCGATGGTCTCGTCGTCATAGAACTGCGGTATTCGGTTGCTGTACATCACGGGCCTCGCGATCTTGTACGGGCTATCGCGATTTGCGGCATTGCGGAACTCAAGGACGATCCCAGCGTGGCTTTCCGCATAATGCGACCACATCAACGTGCTGTCGCGACGAACGCTGAAGCAAATGACCTTGGTTGTTGCCAATCCCTTACGAAGATCAGCCGACATTCTGGCGACCGAAGGAGCCAGCTTTGCAAGGGAGGCCTCGATTCCAGGTCGCATCTCGGCTCGAATGAACTCCTCCCCACGAGATTGGAAGTACTCTCGAAACTGGTCCATGACGTGACCGACCGCATTGGCCGCGGGAGGAGCGGTGCCGGCGCATCGAGCACATATCAGATCAAGTGTGCGCTCTACGACTGAGTCGCGGTCATAAGAGACACCGAAATCCATTTGCATGTCAGCAGGGTCATTGAACGTCTGTGGCGTCGCCCATCGCAGCGTTTGATTGGTTAAGACTGCAGTGGCACTCGAGACAGAGAGGTACTTGTAAAAAGAAACTTGCGTGATCGACTGGCTCGTCACAGCGGGTGGTCCTCGTTAAGGGCGCGATGAATGACAACGATATCGGCATTCAACTTCTCGAGACCCCCAACACTGAATATATCTTCGCCCTTGTACTCGCACCTCTTCGGGTCACGGCCCTGCGCATCGAAAGTATGGGCAACGAGATTACGCAGGCCGTTGACCTGATGAATAAGGCTCATGCAGGATTTCAGCGCGGGGTAAAACTGCAGCACCGTTTCAGCCTTACGGATAAGACTCATGCCATCCATCAGCTTCAATAGGATGGGCCGACGTGCGTCGCCTCCGCTGTCGGGTCCAAGGACGTGCTCGCATATTCGCAGCTCTAAGAGATAGTCAATCATTGTGAACTCGTACACGATATGACCTCGCACCAACTGGTCGGAGGTCATATCTGTAAAAAAAGGATCTGTATGGCCGAAGGAGGTCTCGTGTTGAATCCTCCTCAGCACGTACCGTGGGTCCATATCGAGGTAATTCACTATCGACTCGTAGTGACGCCAGCTTCGCTTCTGCGCGTCACTTAGCCCGGATAGTTCACCTTCAGGCGCCGCGAACTCGTCCATAGGTCCTCCGTCCATGTTTGGTTAGGCAGCGATCCGGTGCTCGTAATACGGGTGCCGCTTGTCGTCAAAAATGGCATGCAGCGCACCTAAGTTACTTGGGTCCGGATTCAGCCAAGCATCGATGTGCTCTGGCTTGATATTGATGACTGTTCGGTCGTGCCCCGCATCTGCCACTTCTGGCTCTGGGTCGTCGGTGATAGCTGCAAATGACAACAGGTCCGGCTGACCATCCTTACCGGGCGAACGCGACCATAGGCAGGCGATCAGCATCGGCTCGCCGGATCGCGGAGTAAATGCAAGGATTTGGTTCTTGCCCTCAGCGTCTTCGACGTTCTCGAAGAACACGTCCGCCACGATCAGGCCGTGCTGATAACCGAACAACTCGCGCCATGACTTCTCGAGCTTGTCCCGTCGGGCGTTGTACGTTCCGGGATATTGGCGCTCGGTTGCCTCGTTCCATCCCGGCAAACGGCACTGATAACGCATTGGCTTTATGACACGCCGGTCATTTTCCATGACCATCACCGGGGCATAGACGCCGGGAAATATCCGTTCGTCACGCGGCAACGGCTCTGTGCGCCTTAGGTCGGAAAGCTTCTCGCGGGCGATGGCGATCTTATTAGCCGCGATTCGAGCGTCCTCCTGCGCCTTCTTGGTCGGCTTCGATTCCAGCGCGCGCTGCGCGTTGTTCAGACGCGTTGTCTGCTGGAACAGTTCCTTCTCCCACTTCGTGGCTGCTTCCGTGTTCCATGCGGAAATGGCCTCCCAGACTTCGCGCTCCGCTGGCGTGTCGCCCTTGGCGAACGCATCGTCCATGCCCTTCGGGGTCTTCGGGCGCGCCTTGGCGGGATCGAAGGAGTACAACTTGGCGAACTCTTCTATCGACATGATCGCGCCGTACTGGCGGACCAGCTTTTGGTAGTTCGCACGGACCTGGGCGGAATAACACACGGACAACCTCCGGCAGCGTATCGGCAGACCCAAGGACCATGGTCGATGATCGTCTCACCAAATGAGACTGGTTTGGGGCAGACGAAGGCGCCGCCGAATCCTCGCCCGCCCGAAGCGGCCCGTGGTATTTTTCGAGGATGGGGACCTATCCTGACGAAAACGCGCATGGCCTGACGACACCGTTTGGCATGCTGCGCTATGCGGAGGAGTACCGCATGGCCGCAGAACTTGTGCATTCGCGCGATGAGCTGATAATGCCGGCCCATACCCTGCTTGGGATGTCCTTCGAACTCGCCCTCAAGGCATTTCTGCTTTCGCGCGGCATGACGGTGGAGGAACTTCGTAAGTTTCCGTACGGTCACGACCTGGAGGAACTTTGGAAGGCGGCGAAGCAGCGGCGGGTTGACCGCCTTTTCGCGCTGGGCATGTTGGCCGACGACGTTCTGAGAACTTTGAACCTGCACTACAAGACCCACGAGTTCCGCTACATACGTACGGGCATCAAGACGGTACCGCATTGGGAATTCGCAGCACCGCTCGCAAAGTCCCTCATTGAGAGCCTGCACTACCATTGCTTGTGTCGCCGGATTGGCCGAACGAGTGCTCGAAGGCGGATTGCCCTTCGCGGAATATTTGGACGAAAGCCATTGAGTTCGAATGCAGTGTCCGAAGCTGACTCAGCCGGGTGACGCGCGTTTGGCACCGTTCTGCTCAGCCACCCACGCGTTCGTAAAAGGGACCACCGGGCGCGTCAGGTTTATCTGAGACATCGCCGCTCGCGCCCAGCCTTCGCACCAGCGCTTCGCCTGCCGTTCGCTCCCGGCGATGGCCTCGCGCTGCAACGACTCGGCCCACAGCACCGCGACACGCGTGAGCCATAGGCCGTCCTTCCGGCGACGAGCGATGGCGACCACATTGTCACGTACCATCAAGTCGAAGGCGTCGCCACGCGCGCTGTCGGCGTACCAAATGCAGTCAGGGGGTAACGGCGGCAGCGGCATCGCTATACGGTAGTTCGCAGTCGTCGCAGGTGCTGAGCCGGATGCCGTCTCGTCCGAGATTGGCGCTGGTGGCCCACCATGGTCCTTGAAGCGAAGGCCTTCGCATCATGCGCTACGCATCGTCGCCGGGCATCGCTTCGCCCGGTCATTCGCGGCCCTTGTGGCCACGTCGAGCGCGCGCTGTAGCCCATCCATGGCGGCCCAACTCGGGCACTGGCGCGCTCGCCGCTGGCAAGGTGCGTAATCGTGGAGCGCGCGACGCCGGCTGCCCGCGCCACATCGGCGCGCGTCATGCCGGCCAACTCACACCGGCGGATCAACGCGGCGGGGTTGATCTGGCGGACGCGCATGCGGGCGAATCTAGGATCGGCAAAACCGACCGGCGGCGCCCCCTCGCCTGCCCGCGCACTTTGGCGCAAGCGGCGCCAACACGGCGCCCGCCGAGGCGATTCTGCAGCCTCAATCAAGGCGAATCAGCGCCCGCCGGGCATCGAATCAAGCGAGCAAATGAGACTGGGGGCACGGGAGGGGGCACGGCAAATGATTGGCCGTCAAGGCCCTCTTTTATAGTTGTTTTTTATAGTTTCGGGTCCCACTTCCGGCACCAGACAGAAACCCGCGAGCGATCGCGGGTTTTTTGTTTGTCGCGCCAGCGCCGCCTTCGTGTGCGAGGTGATCGCCCCAGTCTCACGCCAGGAGACAACCAACGCCGATCGTATGCGCCGCACCACAACCGGGAGTGGATGATGCCCAACGACACCTTCAGCGCGTACGACGAAGCCGGCAACCGCTACACGATCCATGTGCGTCGCACGCTGATCGAAACGCGCGGCGCGGGAGAGCGTCGCGTGGTGGAAGGGTTGCGTTCGTATCATCTGAGCGACGGCGCGGCGGTCGATCGCATCGATGCGGACTCGTTCGCGATCGCCGCGAATGGGCTGGCGCTGAAGTTGCGGCCCGCCGTCGCCTGAAATCTCTCGATTACAGCCCGGTGTTCGCCACGCGCCGATACCGCACTTCGACCGCCCTCGCCGCCTCACCCTGCGGCGAGATGTTCGTCATCGTGATGACGAGCTGGTCGGGATCGGGCTGTTCGATTTCCGTCCGCCAGTCCCAGCGCGGGCCGCCCTGGCCGTCGCCGTAGCTGCCGAGCACGTTGAAGTGCTCCGATGCGGCCGGTCCCGCCGAGAACATGATGCTGGTGCCGGTACCGAAGCTTTCGACCCACGCCGATTCGTAGGCGTTGTCGTCCAGGTGCAGGCCGTAGATGGCGACGCCTTCGATCGGCTCGTCGCCGAAACGGCTGCGATACTCGTGCAGCAGGAAGCGGCCGTCGAGGATGCCGCGGATCGTGCCGCGTTGCGGCGCTTCGCAGGCGACGTGGTCAGGCTGGAACCAGAGCCGGAACGTGCCTTCCCATTCGCCGATCATCTGCGCGAGGCGGTGGTGGCCGCCGCTGGCGATGGAGGCTTCGAACTCCTTCTTGCCCATGTCGTGCTCCGAGGGAGACGGTGGGCGACGCAAAAAGGCGCCGCTGCTCAGGGCAGGAGCGTACCGAACACCACGCGGGAACGCTCGTCGTAGATGCGCAGCCACAGCGCCTGGCTGCTCCGCTCCGCGCAACGTTTTGCCTTGGGCAGCACCGCGGCCAGCGCGGCTTCGGCACTGGCGTAATCGGCGCTGGCTTCGGCGATCTGCTGCTGCAGGACGCCGCCGTCATGGCGCGATAGTTCGACGCGGTACATCGGAGGGCTCCTCCCGACGGGGGCGTCCGGAATGGACGTGCGGGGACAGGGTTCATAGGCTGCCAAGGTTTTCGCGGCGCCACAGTCAGCGAGGGCTGCGCTGCTTTGTAGGACTATCCCTACAACGGTCCCGCCGCCCCAGCTGAACGCAACTTCCATTCCTCCTGCCGACATACACGCATGTGCCTGATTGCCCTTTCGTGGAAGCAGCATCCCCGCTACCGGCTGGCGCTGATCGCCAATCGCGACGAAGCGCACGACCGGCCGGCCGCGCCCGCCGGCGTGGATCCGGTCGATCCGGCGCTCTATGGCGGGCGCGATCTGCTCGCCGGCGGGAGTTGGCTGATGGCGTCCACCCGCGGCCGGCTTGCCGCCGTCACGAACGTTCGCGCGGGCGCCGCCGAGGGCCCCATGCCCCGCTCGCGTGGCGCGCTCGTGCGGGAATTCGTGGGTGACGACGGCAGTGTCGATGCGTTGGCCGGCCTCGCTCCCGAAGCGGCCGGGTTCGGCCGGTTCAACATGCTGGCCTTCGATGGTGGCCGACTCGCGTTCGCCAGCAATTACCCGCAGTTCCGGACGTACGACGTGACGCCCGGCCTTCACGCCATGTCGAACGGGGATTTCGATGCGCCCTGGCCCAAGACCGGCCATGCGACGCGGGCCCTGGAGCGCTGGCTCGCGAGCGCCGCCGCCGTCGATGGCCAGACCGGCGACGAGGCCCTTGCGCCGCTGTTCGATGCCTTGGCCGACACCACGCCGGCCCCCGACGACACCCTGCCCGACACCGGCGTCGGCCTGCCGCTGGAACGCCTGCTGTCGCCGCCGTTCGTGCGCGGCGAGCGCTACGGCACGCGCTGCAGTTCCATCGTGTTGATCGAGGAAGCACGCGTGACGTTCGTCGAACAGAGCTTCGGCCCGAACGGGCTGCGCTTGGGTCGCACCCGGGCGAGCTTCCACATCGGCTGACGTCCCCACTCGGACCGCCGGCGCAAGGCCGCACCGGCGACACGCAGCAATGCACGGAATGCGCTACCCGCTGCCCGGCCACCGGCCTACCATTGCGACATCGCCCCCGCGCGCCAGGGCCCCCGCGGCCGCATGGACACCCTCCTCCACCTCATCGCCGTCTACGGCCTGCTCGTCGTCTTCGTCAGCGTGCTGCTGGACCAGGGCGGCATTCCCGTGCCGGCGTATCCGCCGATCATCCTCACCGCGGCGCTCGCGACCGACCAAGGCCGCAGCGTGTGGCCGATCGTCGCCGTGGCCGCCCTCGCGGCCGTCCTCGCGGACTGGCTCTGGTATGTGGGTGGACGCCGGCTCGGCGCCAAACTACTGCGGCTGATGTGCCGGCTGTCGCTCTCGCCGGATTCGTGCGTGCTGATGACGCGCGGCATCTACGGGCGATGGGGTCCGCCGTCGCTGATCGTCGCCAAGTTCATCCCCGGCTTCGCGGCCGTGGCGACGACACTGGCCGGCGAAACCGGCACGCGCGCAGGCCGCTTCCTGCTGTACGACGGCATCGGCGCCGTGTTGTGGGCCGGTGTCGCCGTGGCGCTGGGCGCGATCTTCCACGAAGCCGTCAATGACGTGCTCGATCGCCTGGAAACGCTGGGGCGCATGACGATTCCGGTCGTGCTCGCGCTGATCGCCGCCTTCGTGCTGTGGAAACTGTGGCGCCGCCGCATGTTCCAGCGCCAGTTGCGCATGGCTCGGATCACGCCGGCCGAGCTGCGTGCGCTGATGGACGGCGAATCGCCGCCGCTCATCCTCGATGTGCGATCGGAACCGCAGCGCGCGCAAACCGGCTGGATTCCGGGCTCGGTCTTCGTGCAGACCGTCGCTGAAGCGCCGCTGATGCCGCGCGAGGAAGTGATCGTCTACTGCGATTGCCCGAACGAAGCGTCCGCCGCCGTGCTGGCGCGCGCGCTCAACAAGCGCGGCTTCAAGCGCGTGCGCCCGCTCGCCGGCGGTTTCGCGGCGTGGAAGAGCGAGGGCCAGCTGATTTCGTTCGAATGAGGCGGGGTCGCTACGAGGCCGACCACGGCCACCAGCCGCGCCCCGTGCTCGCATAGCGATCGGCCGCACGTTCGAACCGGTTGCGCACGCTGATTCCGCCCGACAGCAGATACAGCGGCAGGAACAGCGGCCCGAGCGCGAGGTATTGATACACATGCGCGCGTTCGTGGTCGGCCAGGACGATTGGCGCTTCCTCACCGTGACCGGCGCGATGGGCATAGGTGACGCACGGCGAGTCCAGATCGTCGCCGGTATGCAGGATCACGTTGCCGAACGTGATGGCCCCGCCGGGTCCCCACGGCCAGCGGTGGAAGACGAGCGCCAGTTCGCGTCGGCGCCAGTGCGCGTGCGAACCGAAGGCGAGCCCGGCCACGCCCAGCAGCAGGCCGAGCAGCGTATTGGGCAGAGTCCACAGCGCGCCCAGAAGTATCAATGTGCGTAGCGGTACGCGGTGCATACAATCCAGCCTACCGGCAATTCCCCCGATTGCCGATGAGGGCATCACCATGAACGCTCGTCTCGCAACCGCAGGACTGCTCGTTGCCTTCCTCTTGCCACCTGCGCCCGCCTTCGCGGGGGAGGCCGAGGACCGGACGGAACTTGCCCGGCTGGAGCAGGCCTGGCTCGACGCGGGAAGCCGCAACGACAAGGACGCGATCGGACGTATCCTCGCCCCGACCTTCGTCAACACGACCGTGGACGGCGTACGCCGCGACCGCTCGCAAGTGCTTGCAGCTGCGCCGCTGCCGGAGGGAGCCTCTCAGCGCCTGCGCGATATGTCGATCACGATCACCGGCGACACTGCGGTCATCACGGGCATCAATGTGTTCACACCCCGTCCCGGCGCGATGCCGGTCGAGGTCGCGTATACCGACGTGTGGGTCCGCAGTGAGCAAGGCTGGAAGGCCGTCGCATCGCAAGAGACAGTGAAGGTTCGCCGCGCTCCCTGACCGGTGCGGCTCAATCGCCTTCGGGAATCAGAAGCCAGAGGATCAGGTAGACCAGCGCGCCCGGAAACGCCGCCGAGGCGATCGACACCAGCACGAACAACACGCGCGTGAGCGTCGAATTCCAGCCGAATCTTCGGGCGATGCCGCCGAGGACGCCGGCGATCATGCGATCGTGGCGGGAGCGGGTAAGCGTGCGGGTGACGTTCATGGCGCGTGCTCGCAAGGCCAGGCCGGCCGACGCGCGCGAGTCTAGCGCCGGCCGTCAGGGCGTCGCGTGACGGAATTGCGAGAGCTTCGCGCCGAGCCATTGCGCCGACGGTACCGCTCCCTGCCCCGGGCATCGCACGGCGTAGGCCTTGCCGCTCATGCTGCTCTGCGTGCCCGCGCGCTCGATGAACTGCTCGGCGGTGGCGACGAGGTCGCGCTTTCGCAGGTAGTCGTACTTGCGGCGAAGGTGCGCCTGCGCCTCGGTGGCCGGATACCAGGAACCGTTGCGCTGGAACTCGCACCCGGAGCGGCCGAGCGCGTCGATCAGCCGTTCGATCTCGCGCTGCGCCTGCGGCGGCGGTGCGGCGGCCACCGACGCCGCCAGCAGCGCCAGCAGCGCGCCGGCGAGCAGCGTCGCAATGGCGCGCGGAATGCTCACGGCGTGGGCTGCGCCGCCAGCCACGGCCGCACGACGCCCGCCCAGATCGCATATCCGCTCGCATTCATGTGCAGGCGATCGGCGACGAACAGTTCCTCGCGCGGCTGGCCCTGCGCATCGAGCATCGGCAGGAAGACGTCGAGGTAATCCACGCCTTCGGATTGCTGCGCGAACTCGCGCACGAGCGCGTTGGCTTCGCGGATCTGCGGCAGCAGCGCGGCACGCGACGGACTGGGCTTGATCGACACGAACGCGATGCGCGTGCGCGGCAGCTCCTTGCGCACCTTGTCGACGAACGCGGCGAAGTCGTCGCGAACCTGCTTCGGCGTGCGCCCTTCGTACAGATCGTTGTCGCCGGCGTAGAACACGATCGCGCTGGGCGAGTACGGCGTGACGATGCGATCGGCGTAGTACGTCGAATCGCGAACGCGCGAGCCGCCAAACCCGCGGTTGATGATCGGCACGCCGGGAAAATCGTCGGGAATCGAGTCCCACAGCCGGATCGAGGACGAACCGACGAAGACCACGCCACCCGGCCGGCGGCGCACGACGCTGTCGGCCTGTTCGAACGCGGCGATGTCCGGTTCCCACTGGGCCGAGTCGCTGACGGCCGCGGGGGGCGCGGTGGTCGTGGCGGGATGCGCAACGCAGGCGCCGAGCAGCGCGAGGCAGGCGACGAGGAGGATTCGGATCACGGTATGCGTCCTTCTGGATCGCCGCAGTTTCGCACGCGCGACGTCGCCGCCGCGCGTTCGCATGCGCGTATGCGGACCTTCGTCACGCGCTACGGGCGGATCGGGCGATTACCGCGCCCGCTGCCCGAGCCAGTCGTGGATGGCCTGCGGCACTTCGCGCTGCGCGCGGCTGGAGACGTAGATGCCGATGTGGCCGCCGCGGAACGAGAGCTCGCTGTAGTCGTCGCTTCCGGTCAGCCCCGCCAGCGCCTTCGACGACGCCGGCGGAACCAGATGGTCCTGTTCGGCGTAGATGTTGAGGATCGGCACCTCGATGCTGCGCAGGTCCACCGCGCGCCCGCCGATGTCGATGCCGCCCTTGATGAAGCCGTTGCCCTGGTAGAACTGCTTCACGAACTGGCGGAACGCCTCGCCGGCCTGGTCGGGCGAGTCGAAGATCCACTTCTCCATGCGCAGGAAATCCTCCAGCGCCTTCGGATCGTCGAGCACGTCCACCATGCCCACGTACTTCTGCACGAACAACCGCCACGGCTTGAGCGTGAGGTAGCACCAGTTCATGACATCGGCCGGCACGTTGCCCAGCGTGTCGACGAACAGGTCCACGTCCAGGCCGCGGGTCCAGTTGCCCAGCATGTTGTCGCTGGTGTGGAAATCCACCGGCGTCACCATGGTGATGAGGTTGCGCACCTTGTGCGGATTGAGCGCGGTGAAGCACAGCGAGAACGCGCCGCCCTGGCAGATGCCGAGCACGTTGATGCCGTCCATGCGGTATTCGCCGCGCAGGTGTTCCACCGCCCCGCCGATGTAGCGCTGGATGTAGTCGTCCAGTTCGAGGTAGCGGTCGGAACGGTCGGGATAGCCCCAGTCGAGCACGTACACGTCCTCGCCGCGTTCCAGCAGGCCGCGCACGATCGACTTGTCGTCCTGCAGGTCCACCATGTACGGCCGGTTCACCAGCGCGTAGACGATCAGCAGCGGCACGCGCGCGGTCGGTGCCCGTCCGTTGGGAAGCGTGTTGCCGCGGAAGCGGTACAGCACGACCTTTCCGTCGCGCCAGACTTCTTCGCGCGCCGTCGCGCCGTAATCGATGTCGTGCACCTGGTGCAGCGTGTCCAGGCCGGCGCGGAGCTTGGCCTGGAAGCGCAGCGATTCCTGCGCCAGCGAATCGGGCGTGAATCCCAACGGGCCGAAGGCGTCCATTAGCGCGTCCTCCCGCGCTTGCCCGCCGGCTTGCCGGCTTTCGTCGCGTTGGCCGGCGCCTTCTTCGCAGCAGGTTTTGCTGGCGCGACTTTCTTCGGTGCGGCAGACGATCGGGTTTCCTCCGCCGGCGCGCTGCGCGCCTCGGGCCGCGACTGCCGCGACAAGGCTTCGATCGCATCGCGAAGGCGTCGCAGTTCGCGCTCCAGTTCGACGATCTTGCGATGCGCCGAGTCCACTTCGGTCCGCGTCGGCATGCCCAGTTGCGAACCCAGCTGCTCGACTTCCTTCTGCATGCGCCCGCGCAGCGTCATCTGCGCGTTGACCAGCGCGGCGTAGGCATCGCGGAAGCGCGGCGACAGCGCGATGTCGGCATACGCCTCCTCGGCCGCGTCGATCCACAGATCGAACAGCGCGCGCACCGAGTCGAGCTGCTTGCCCGGCGCGCTGCGCTCCTCCAGCTTGCGCTCGAATCGCGCGAAGGCGTCCTGCCCGGCTTCGGCGAGTAGCGCCTGGTAGGCCTGGCTCTGCTGTTGCAGTTCAACCTGCGCCTGCGCCAGCTGCTGCCAGCGTTCCTGGTGCTCGCGCGCGAAGCCGAAGGCCGGCAACGACAGCCATGCGCGCCCGTCCCACGGTTGTGCGCCGTGCTGCATCGATTGCAGCATCGGCGCGAAGGCTTCGAACCACCTGGACGGATCGGTCTGCGCGCTGCCCGGCATGTTCGCGAACACCTGCGCGAACGGATTGGCACCGTCGCCGCCGAGCGCCTGTTTCCAGGCGGAGGCGATGTCGCCCGCGTTGGCGCTGCGCCCGGCGAACTGCGCCGCCAGCTGCTGCATCTGCCCGAACCAGCCCTGGGCCTGCGCGTTAAAGCGCGACACGGCCTCGTCGGCCTGCGGCAGCCCGCCACGGGCGAACTGCGACCACCAGTCCACGGCCTCGTTCCATCCGGGCATGGTCGGCGTCGCGGCCGGCTGCGTCGCACGCAGCGCGTCGCCCCAGGCGTTCCAGTACCGCCGGTTCCACGCTTCGAAATCGTCAACGCCCTGCATCGCCATCACCGCCATCGGGGAAGGCGGTCATGGTACCAACGCCGTGTTTCGCCGCCGCGACGGCGCCCCGGTCAGGGCTTGGGGATGCGCAGCGTCTTGCTGATCATCAGCGAGCCGGAGAGCGCGAACATCAGCACCAGCGGATGGAACTGCCACGGCCCCAGCTGCACCATGCCCAGCCACAGGTTCTCGCCGATGGCGCCCTGCGAGGCCGCCACGGCCAGCACGATCACCAGCAGCAGGCTGGTCGGGATCGGCGTGCCCTCGAAGTACTTCACCTTGTCGTCCTCGCCCGAGAGCGCTTCGGCGGTGACGTTGTAGCGCGCCAGTCGGCTCACGCCGCAGACGACGAAGTAGCTCAGCACGATCCAGTCCCAGCCGCCCTGCAGGCCGCACGCGTAGGCCAGCGCGGCCGGCGCGACGCCAAAGGAGATCACGTCGGCCAGCGAATCCAGTTCGCGCCCGAGCGTGGACGCCGACTTGCGCCAGCGCGCGACGCGGCCGTCGAGCGCGTCGAAGATGAAGGCCAGCGGGATCAGCGCCATGCCGATGAGCAGGTCGTTCACCACGCCGTCCTGGAGGAAGCGCATCGCCGCGAAGATCGCGCCGGTGCCGCAGAAGGCGTTGCCCAGCGTGAACCAGTCGGCGAGATGGAACTCGCGCAACATCGAGAAATGGCGGCGCGGCATGCGGCGCTCCGTGATCGGTGAGACCGCCAGCGTGCCAAATCGGGCGTGAAGCCAGCAAGAGGCGGTAGATCCGAAGCCCTGCCCGAACGCTGAAGAAACAGCGGGGACATTGCCCCTCTCCCGCGAGCGGGAGAGGGGTTGGGGTGAGGGCACGCGGTGCACTCGGCCGCCGTCGCTACAGATCGCGAGCGCTGCCCTCATCCGCCTGCCGGCACCTTCTCCCGCACGCGGGAGAAGGGTCATGACCTCACGACAGACGCGATCTTCAGCGCGGCATCGCCAGATCCGATGCCCGCAGCGCCTTCCCCACCCCGCGCGGTGTCGTTTCGATCACCGCATCCGTCGGGAGCGAGCCCGCGCCGTCCAGGTGCGCATCCACCCGGTCCAGCGCCTCGTACACATACGGCAGCAGCGGCAGGTAGCGCGCGCCGTAGTCCGGCAGGCCGAGGAACGCATCGAAATGCTGCGCGTTGCGCACCTGCCAGTAGCGCACGTCGCGACCTGCGGCCTTCGCCTGTCGCACGTACGGCGCACTGCTGAAGGCCGGCGGGATCAGCCCGTCGTCCGTTCCGTGGATCACCACCACCGGCAGCCCCTCGCGTGGCAGGTCGGCGCGCGTTTCGGCGACGCCCTGCTGCACGCGTCCGGCATCGGCGTCGTTGCCGGTCCACATCGCGCGCAGGCACTGCAGCGTGGTGAGCGGCGCGGTCGGGTTCTGTTCGACGACGTGGACGCCCGCGCCCGGCGGGATGCCGCTCGCGTCCGACCACCACGCCGCGCGTTCGGCGGCGGTGGCGGCACGCGGCGCGAAGTCCGCTCCCAGCGCGGCGTACCGATTGCCGCACGGCATGTCGCCGAAGCCATAGCGCCCGTACGCCGAGGCGTAGGTGACTGCGACCGCGCGCCACAGGTCGAAGCCCACCGACAACGCGCCGGCACGCAGCGCCTGGTCGGTCCAGCCGGACGCCTTCATCGCCTGGTACGCCGAGCGCGCCTGCGCCGCGGTGTCGTCGCCCTCGATGAGGCCGGCGGCCTTGAGCGCGGCGCAGCGCTGCGTCCACAGCGGCACCGACTGCGCGGTGAGCGGCGGCTGCGGCAGGTTCTGCAGGTGCAGCAGCGCGCACGGCATCAGCAGCGCCGCCTGCGTGGTGTAGTCGTACAGCGGTCGCGCGCCTTCGACGTAGACGTTCGGTTCGCCCGCGACGACCGCGTCCAGCCAGTCGCCATCCAGTTCCGCCGCACGCAGCACGGCACCGCCACCGTTGGAGATGCCGACCGCGATCACCCGCGTGTTGTCGAAGGTGAAAGGCGCCGCACCGGGGAATGCCGCGTCCAGCGACTGGAGCGCGAACTGCGCCGCCTGCTTCACGTGGCGGCCCCAGTCGGCCTCCGGGTTGTCCTTCGAGTGCGCATGCTTGAAGGCCACGCCGGATGTCGCGGTCGTCGCGGGATCGAATGCGAGCGCCTCGCCGCGTGCACCAACCGTGCCGTCCGCGCGCACGCCCTGCCCTGCGTCGAGATCGAAGTAGTCCGTGCCCGCGCCCTTATCGGTGTAGGCGACGGCGCAGCCTTCCGGCAGCCCCCACGCGCCCGCGACGGCGATCGAGCCGTAGATGCCGCGCGAACCCGACGAGGCGGTGACGACGACGCAACGCTTGCCCGTATCGAACGCATCGGGCACCTGCACCAGCACGCGGTGCGGCTGGCTCGCGCCGGCCACCGTGGCGAAGGCGCTGAATTCCCGGCCGGGGATCGGCGCGATGGTCCCGTACAGCTCGCCATAGCCGCCGCCCGGCGCGAGATCGGCGATGCCGCGCCAGTTGCTCCAGAGCGCGCGCCGGCGCAGTTCCGCCGGCGTCGGATGCCCGGCATCGGCGAAGGCCGGCGGCGTGATCGCGCGCAATCCGGCAAGGCCGAGACCGCCGCTGAGCAGGTCGTCGTCGCCGCGGTGGTCGGTCGTGCGCGGTTGCGAGAACACCGGTGCGGCCTCCTTCGCGGAGCGCGGTGAGGTGGCGCAGGCGGCCAGCGCGAGCGCGGCCCCTGCGACGGCGATGCGGACGGGTGTCAGGTTCATGCGGCGAGCCTAGCAATCCCATCCGCGTCGCCCATCGTACTTTCGTACCACCGCCGCGCCGGACGCGCGGCCGCTTGCTAGGCTTGCCCGATGCCGAGCCTGCTTGTCGCCGACGACCATCCGCTGTTCCGCGCCGCCTTGCGCCAGGCGGCGATGGAGGCCGTTGCCGATGCCGAAATCCGCGAAGCCGGCAGCCTCGACGCCGTGCTCGCCGCGCTGGAAGCCGACGCCGGCATCGACCTGGTCCTCCTCGATCTGCACATGCCGGGCAACCACGGGCTGGCGGGGCTGGCGGCGATCCGCGCGCAATACCCGGGTGTCGCGGTGGTCGTGGTGTCGGCGAACGACGATCCGCGCGTGGTGCGCCGCGCGCTCGATCACGGCGCGGCGGGTTACCTCCCCAAGAGCGCCGGCCTGGACGAACTGCGCGATGCCATCCGCGCCGTGCTCGCGTGCGAACAGTGGCTGCCCGGTTCGCTGCGTGCGGCCGTGGCGCGCACGCAGAGCGACAGCAGCGACGCCGACCTCGCCGCGCGACTGGCCAGCCTGTCGCCTCAGCAGTTCCGCGTACTGACGCTGGTGGCCGAAGGCCTGCTCAACAAGCAGATTGCCGATCGCCTCGACGTGCAGGAACGCACGGTCAAGGCGCACCTGTCGGCGATATTCGAACGCCTGCGCGTGCGCAATCGCACGCAGGCGAGCGTGGTGCTGCGCGAACTCGAACTGGCCGACCCGGCGCGACAGCTCGCGTCGTAGTCCGCGCAGGACGAATCAGGCGCCGTTCCCGCCATTGCGACCGTTGCCACCTCCGTCGCGGCCATCGCGCGCGGCGCGGTTGCTGCCGCTCGCCTCGCCGCCCTTGCGACCGATGGCCGACATGTGTTCGCGGTCGCGGCTGACCGCTTCGCCGCCCTTGCGCCCGGCGACGCGCGCCTCGTCCGAACTGAATTCGTGCGCGCGCCCGCTCTCGTGCGCGGCCTTGCCGCCCTTGCTGGCGATCTCGCGCTGGCGGCCGGCATCCATCGATGCGAACCCGCGCTCGCTCTTGCCCTGTCGGTTTACCTGTGCGTGGTCGTTGGCCATGGTTGCGTCCTCTCGTGTGGGGTGGGCGCAGGCCCCGGAACCCGCCTGCACCGAGGAAAGGCGCAATTTCCATGCCATGACGCGCAAGCGGCCGATGGCGCCGCGCGGCTCAAGGCCGGATGAAATTGCTTCAGGGAACAAAGCTGATGCGTGCGGCATGGGGCGCCGACAGGTGCGGCGGCGCAGGCTGTGCGGCATGTGACGAAGGCGCGGACATCCTTTCCGCGGATGCAGAACCGGCCTCAGGCGTGCAGAAATTTCACGACATCGCGACTTCGCGCGCGGCCAGCGCCCGGTCGAGCATGGACTTCAACGCCAGCGGCTTCACCGGCTTGGCCAGCAACGACAGGCCGGCCTCGTGCACGGCGCGGCGCACCTCTTCGCCGCGATCGGCGCTGAGGATCAGCGTCGGCCGCGCGCCGAATGCGTCCGCCAACCGTCCTGCCAGCCGCACGCCGGTGTCGCCCTCGTCCAGGTGGTAGTCGAACAGCCACAACGCCGCCGGCGCGGTGCGCAACGCGGCTTCGGCCTCGACGCCGTCGACGGCACACACGACCTCGTAGCCCCACCGCTGCAGCACGCCGGCGAGCGCGTCCATCGCCAGCGGATCGTTGTCGACCAGCAGCACGCGCAGCGGCCCGCCGTCGTGCGCGACGGCGTGCGGCGTCGCCGTCGGACGCGGCGCCAGCGGCACGCGCACCGAAAATACCGTGCCGGCGCCGAGTTCGCTTCGCAGCGCCAGCGGGGCGCCGAGCAACTGCGCGATGCGCTCGGCGATGGACAATCCCAGCCCGAGTCCCTGCCCCGGTGCATCCTCGCCGCGGCGGAATTCCTCGAAGATCGCCGCCTGCTGCGCGGGCGCGATGCCCGGTCCGGTGTCGTGCACTTCGATGCGCAGCCCGTCGCCGTCGCGACGCACGCCGAAGAGCACGCTGCCCCGCGGCGTATAGCGAACGGCGTTGGCGAGGAAGTTCTGCAGCACGCGGCGCAGCAGTTGCGGGTCGCTGTGCGTCCACGCGCGCGTGCCGACGAAGCGGAAGCGCAGGCCGTGCGCGGCGGCGATCGCGCGGAACTCCGACGCGAGCGGCTCGAGCACGTCCCCCAGAGGGAAGGCGCGCGGCTGCGGCTCCAGCCCGCCGGCCTCCAGCCGCGACATGTCGAGCAGGCCGGTAAGCAGGTCATTGGTCGAATCCAGCGCGCCGCCGATCTGCGCCACCGTTTCGCGCTGGCGCCCATCGAGCGGCTGCTGCGCGAGCGCATCGGCGAACAGTTGCGCTGCATGCAGCGGTTGCATCAGGTCGTGGCCGATCGCGGCGAGGAAGCGGCTCTTGGCTTCGTTCGCGCGCTCGGCCTCGCGCTTGGCGACTTCCAGGTCCGCGGTGCGCTCGGCGACACGCAGCTCCAGCGTTTCGTTCGCCATGATCAGCCCGGCTTCTGCGCGACGGAACGCGGTGACGTCGGTGAAGGTAGCGACGAAACCGCCGCCGGGCATCGGATTGCCGCGGATTTCCACGATGCTGCCGTCGGGCAGCACGCGCTCTGACAGGTGCGGCGTGCCGGCACGCATGAAGGCCAGCCGGCGTTCGAGCGCGCGCTCGAGATCGCGTCCGCTCCAGCCGCGCGACGGCAGGCGTTGCAGCGCCCAGCGCGAGAGTTCGGCGATCGGCCGCCCGACCGTGAGCAGTTCGTCGGGAAAACCGAACAGCTCGGCGTAGCGGCGATTCCACGCGACCAGGCGCAGTTCGGCATCGACCACGCTGATGCCCTGGCTCATGTTGTGCAGCGCCGCTTCGAGCACGCGCTGGTTGAAGCGCAGGTCGGCGGAGGCTTCGCCGACGATGGCCGCGACGGTGTCGAGTTCCTGGCTGCCCGCGCGTCGAGCCGCATCGAGCAGCACGCGCGCCGAAGCCGAACCGAGCACGGCCGCGAGTTCGCGTTCGATGCCGGCTTCCACCGCCGCCGGCACCGCGCCGACGGCGGGCACGCCGTGCAGCAGCTGCTCGACGCGTTCGCGCGGAAGGAAGCGCAAGCCGGCGTCGCGCAGCGTGCGAAGGTCCAGACCGCGTTGCGCGCGCCGCGGCGCCTCGCGTCGCCACAACGCCACCACGACCGTCGTCATCGTGCCGACGAAGAGGCTGGCGCCGACCGCACGGCCAAGGCGGCTCCAGCCCGTGAGGCCGAACAGACCGTCCGGCGCGAGCCAGCCCAGGTCGAACGGCCCGGCCACGATCCACGCCGGCATCGCGCCACGGGCTTCGAACGTCAGCGGCAACAGCAGCACCCACGCCCAGGCCGCGAATCCCGCGACGATGCCGGCCACCGCCGCGCGCGGCGGCGTCTGCGGGCGCCATACCGCGAAGAACAGCGCCGGTGCGAGCGTCGCCAGCGCCGAGAACGACACCGCTCCGACGTCGGCCAGCGCGTCGCTGCCCGCGAGCAGCCGGCTGTACGCCCACGCCAACAGCATGATCGCGACGATGCCGCTGCGGCGAAGCGCGATCACGCTGCCGCGCAGGTCGCTGCCGTCGTTGCGCGACCACGCGCCGCGCAACAGGCCCGGCGCGAACCAGTGGTTGCCGATCATCAGGCTGAGCGTGAGCGTGCTCACCACGACCATGCCGGTGGCGGCGCTCAAACCGCCGAGGAACGCGAACAGCGCGAGCCCTTCCTGCCCGTGCGACAGCGGCAGCGCGAGCACGAACAGGTCCGACGGCACGCCGGTGCCTGCGAGCAACGATTGCCCGGCCGTCGCGAGCGGAAGCACCGGCAGCGCGATCAGCACCAGGTACAACGGGAACTGCCAGCGGGCGGTGCGCACGTCGCGCTCGTCGCGGCATTCGACCACGCCGACGTGGAACTGGTGCGGCAGCACGAACATCGCCAGTGCGCCCAGCAGCACCAGCGGCGCGAAGCCATCGGCGCCGCGCGGCGGCGGCGGCGCCGCGGCGGCCTGCGGCAGATCGCCCAGTCCGAACCAGACGAACGCGCCGAGCGCGAGCATCGCCGCTAGCTTGAACACCGATTCGAACGCCATCGCCAGCACGAGGCCGCGGTTGTGTTCGGCGGCGCTCGCACGGCGCGTACCGAACAGCATCGCGAAGAGCGCCATCGCCAGCGCGACGTACAACGCGCTGTCCTGCCACGCCGGCCCGGCGGCGCCGTGCGAGCTGCGCGTGGTGAGCATCGCGAAACTCATCGCCACCGCCTTCAACTGCAGCGCGATGTACGGAATCAGGCCGAGCGCGGCGATCAGCGTGACCGTCGCGGCGAGCCACGCGTCCTTGCCCAGGCGCGTCGCGATGAGGTCAGCGAGCGAGGTCGCGTTGGTCTCGCGCGAGAGCCGCACGAGTTTCACCATGAACGCGATCGCCAGGCCATACAGCAGGATCGCGCCGAGGAACGTCGGCGGCAGCGGCCAGCCGTAGCGCGCCGCCTGCGTCACGGTGCCGTAGAACGTCCACGAGGTGCAGTGCACCGCGAGCGAAAGCGCATAGACGTGCCGCCACTGCCGCGCGAGCACCGTCGGCCGCCGTTCGGCATACAGCGCCGTGCCGAACATCAGCGCCAGCCACGCCAGGCTGGCGACGGCGACGGTGGTGAAGCTCAGCATGGGCATGCGGCGGGGCTCATGGGCTGAGGATAGCGTTAGCCCCTCTCCCACCGGGAGAGGGGTTGGGGTGAGGGGCAACGGAGCGGAAGGGGTAACCCACCGTTGCGGTACAGCGCTGCGCTGTTGCCAACGCGAAGGGAAGCTCCGAGAGTCAAATGGGTTCCAGCTCTCGCTGGAATGACGGCGAGGATGCGGGAGGCATGACAGCCTGGGTCCCGGCCTTCGCCGGGATGACGCTGGAAAGGTGAGCCGACGAGATCACAGCCGTCGCAACGCAGAGCCCCTCTTCCTCCGGCGACCGAAGGGAGTGCAGACCGAGAGGGATTGGGGGTGAGGGGCAACGGAGCGTCACCGTCCAACGCGCAGTGCAGCACTGCACTGACAGGTCGAACCATGACCCTCCGTTACCCCTCATCCGCCCTTCGGGCACCTTCTCCCGAAGGGAGAAGGAAGAATTGCTGCGGTCCGAGTACGCAAGGCGCACCCGGAATCCCGCATCAGAAGTCGTACCGCACCGCCAGGCTGTACTGGCGCGGCGCGCCATAGAACCCGGTGAGCACGCCCAGCGCCGCGTTGAGGTTGTAGCCGGTGGTGCGGTATTCCTTGTCGGCGAGGTTCGTGCCCTGCAGCGAGAACGACCAGTTCTCGTCCAGGCGCCAGATCACGCCCGCGTTCACCAGGCCGTAGCCGTCCTGCGTGATCGGCTGCGCACCGGTGCGCACGATTTCCGTCGTCGCCACCACGTCGCTCTGATAGCTGTAGCCGACGCGTGCGGAGATATCGCCGCCGTTCGACAAGGGCGTGCGCCATTCGACGTTCAGCGCACCGGAGAACTCCGGTGCATTGGTGAATTCCTGCTCGTCGGCGATGTTGACGCCGGCGTACATGAACTCGTCGTACTTCGCATCCAGCCACGCGAAGTTGCCGCTGATCAGCCAGTGCTTCGTCGGCAGCCACTGGTATTCCACTTCCACGCCTTCCACCGTGCCGGAACCGGCGTTGGTGAAATCGCCGAAGAACGCATCGTTCGTGCCGTCGCCGTTGCTGTCGTAGGCGGTGAACACCGACAGCTGGATGTCCTTGTACTTGTTGTGGAACGCAGCGAGGTTAAGGAACAGCGTCTGGTCCAGGAAGCCCATCTTCGTGCCGATTTCATAGCTGTCGACCGACTCGTCGTCGAACGGCTCGGCCGAACGCGGCACCGCGGTGGCCTGCGCGCGGATGTTGTAACCGCCCGACTTGAAGCCGCGCGATGCCAGGCCATAGACCATGATGTCCGGCGTGACCTGGTAATCCAGCGACACCTTCGGCGAGGTGTTCTGGAAGCCGATGCGCTTGTCGAAGTTGGCGGCGATCGGCGTCGGGTTGTTCGCGGCGCAGCGCACGGCCAGCGTGCTGAAGGTCGCATCGGTGTAGCAGCGGTTGAGCACGACCGCGTGCTTGCGCTCGTCGGTGTAACGCGCGCCGACATCAAGCTTGAGCTTCTCGGTGAGGTCGAACGTCCAGTCCGCGTACAGCGCCCACTGGTCGGTGTAGACCGTGCCCTGCGTATCGCCGAAGGACGCGTTGAAGAAGTTGTTCAGCACCTGGCCGCCGGCCCAGCCGTCGAAGAAATACAGGCCGACCACGCCGCGGCTGCGGCCGCCGGCGTCGTAGTTCACCTGCAGTTCGTTGGTGACCTGCTCGTCGCTGTAGAACGCCTTCACGTCCGCGATCTTGTTGGGCAGCGTGTCGAAGTCGATGTTCGTCTCGGTGTCCGACTCGCGCTTGGCGAGGATGTACTTCACCGCCCAGTCGTCGTTCACGCGCCAGTTGACGGTGGCCGATGCGCCCTTCATCTCGGTGTCGTTGACGTTGGGCATGCCGCTGCGGATGTCGTATCGGTCGTCCAGCGGCGCGAAACCCGGCGCGAAGCGGTTCGGCGCGAGCATCTTCGCGCCGCGCACGCCGGACTGGTCGTCCATCCAGTCGAAGGCGAACTGGATGTCGAGGTTGTCGCTGACGTACGCACCCAGCTGGCCGCGCGCGGCGAGGATTTCCTTGTCGCTGACCGGCTGTCCGTTGGTGAGGTTCTCGCCATAGCCGTCACGGTTGAGGCTGGCCACGGCCAGGCGGCCACGCAGTGCGCCATCGCCAACCGAACCGCTGGCCGCGGCGCGCACGTCGAGCTGGTTGTAGTTGCCGACGGTGACCGACGCCTGGCCGTCCGGGTCGACGCTCAGGCCGCGCGAGATGTACTTGATCGCGCCGCCGATGGTGTTCTTGCCGTACAGCGTGCCCTGCGGGCCGCGCAGCACTTCCACGCGCTCCACATCGAACACGTCGAGCAGCGCGCCCTGCGGACGGGCGATGTAGACATCGTCCATGTAGATGCCCACGCCGGGGTCCACGCCCCACAGCGGATCGGACTGGCCGACGCCGCGGATGTAGGCGGTGATCGTGCTGGACGAGCCGCGCGCGGCGTAGATCGTCAGGTTAGGAACCTGCGCATCGAGGTCGCTGAGGTCCTCGACGTTGAGCTGGTCGAGCGCGTCGGCGGTGAACGCCGTGACCGCGACCGGCACTTCCTGCAGCGTCTCCTCGCGCTTTCGCGCGGTGACGGTGACGCCGCTCAGCGTGGTCGTTTCCTCGCCCTGCGCGGTGGCCGTGGTGTCCTGCGCCTGCGCGGCCGGGGCCAGCAGCGCGGCGGTGATGGCCATGCCGATGGCGATGCTCAATCCGTTGCGGTTGCTGCTGTGCTTCATGTCGACGCTCCTCCCCCAACTCGTTCAAGGACGCCCACCGCGTATTGCCGGCGGACGAAATGGACGACGGCCCTCCCCGTCATGGAGGCAAGCCTAGAGCGCAAGGTACAAAGACCGCTCCTGTACCTTCGGACAATGCCGGCCACCCCCCGCCGCGCCGAGACTTGCCCCATCGCCCTGGTTCGTCATTCCCGCGAAGGCGGGAATCCAACTGTCCCCTCCATCACCGCCTTCGAATGGCGTGACGCACCGGACACATGGATCCCCGCCTGCGCGGGGATGACGGCACGGGTTGCGGTCTGGACTGAATGATCCCGGGGATTTCGATGGCATTTCTGATCGTGCTGGCCGCGCTGTGCTTTCTGATGTTCGTCGCGTATCGCGGCTACAGCGTGATCCTGTTCGCGCCGGTGGCGGCGCTGGGCGCGGTGCTGCTGACCGATCCGTCGCTGGTCGCGCCGATGTTCACCGGCCTGTTCATGGACAAGATGGTCGGCTTCCTGAAGCTGTATTTTCCGGTGTTCCTGCTCGGTGCGATCTTCGGCAAGCTCATCGAGCTGTCGGGTTTTTCGAAGTCGATAGTCACCGCCACGATCGGCCTGTTCGGCGCGCAACGCGCGATGCTGTCGATCGTCGTGGTCTGCGCGCTGCTGACCTACGGCGGCGTCTCGCTGTTCGTGGTGGTGTTCGCGGTGTATCCGTTCGCGGCGGAGCTGTTCCGCCAGAGCGACATCCCCAAGCGCCTGATTCCGGGCACCATCGCGCTCGGTGCGTTCACCTTCACCATGGACGCGCTGCCGGGCACGCCGCAGATCCAGAACATCATTCCCACCACGTTCTTCGGCACGAACACCTGGGCCGCGCCGGTGCTGGGCACGATCGGCGGCATCTTCATCCTCGTCGTCGGCCTGGCGTACCTGGACTGGCGCCGCCGCACCGCTCGCGCGAACGGCGAAGGCTACGGCACGTCGCTGGTGAACGAACCGGCGGCGTTCTCCGGCCAGACGCTCGCGCATCCGCTCATCGCGATCGCGCCGCTGGTGCTCGTGGGCGTGGCGAACAAGGTGCTCACGTCGGTCATTCCACGCTTCTACGGCGAGAGCCACAGCTTCGATCCGGCGGTCATCGGCAGCGCGGCGCCGGTGGTGCAGGAGGTCGCGAAGTTCGCCGCGATCTGGGCCGTCCTGGGCGCGCTGCTGATAGGCATCGCCACCGTGTTGGTTTTCGCGTGGAAGCCGGTGATGACCAGCTTCGCAGAAGGCACCAAGTCGGCCATCGGCGGCGCATTGCTCGCGGCGATGAATACCGCGTCCGAGTACGGCTTCGGCGCCGTGATCGCGGCGTTGCCGGGGTTCCTCGTCGTGGCGAATGCGCTGGGCGCGATCCCGAATCCGCTGGTCAACCAGGCCGTCACCGTGACGGCGCTCGCCGGCATCACCGGCTCGGCATCGGGCGGCATGAGCATCGCGCTGGCGGCGATGGCGGAGACCTTCATCGCGAACGCCAACGCCGCCGGCATTCCGATGGAAGTATTGCATCGCGTCGCCTCGATGGCCTCCGGCGGCATGGACACCCTGCCCCACAACGGCGCCGTGATCACCTTGCTGGCGGTCACCGGCCTCACGCATCGCCAGGCCTACAAGGACATCTTCGCGATCACGGTGATCAAGACGATCGCGGTGTTCGTCGTGATCGGCGTGTTCTACGCGACGGGCTGGGTGTGAGTGTGGTTAGCCCCTCTCCCACCGGGAGAGGGGTTTGGGTGAGGGGCAACGGAGCGGCAGCGCAGAAACCTCGCGTCGCCGCACAACGCTACGGTTCTAGCTCTTGTAACGCGGATAAGCGAAGCGCACCCAGGGAGCTGTCACGCTCATAAGCCCGCTTTAGCCCCTCTCCCTGCGGCCACCGAAGGGAGTGCAGAGCTGAGAGGAGTCGAGCGTGAGCCCGCTTTAGCCCCTCTCCCTGCGGGAGAGGGGTTGGGGTGAGGGGCAACGGAGCGACAGCGCTGAAATCTCGCGCTCCCCGCACAACGCTACGGTTCCGCTTTCGGCCGACATCATCAACCCGGCTCAGGCTCCGGACCGTGCTGAATGACGAGCGACAACGCATCGTCTACATACCCCGCCGTGCGTTCGAAGAGTTCGGACAGCGCGTCCAGCGAGAGGACGACATACTCGGTCGGCTCCGTGCGGGCTTCGGTGAATTGAGCCAGCAGCCGCAACTGATCGCGCGTCTGGACCAGCGAGTCGTGGGCGGAACGGGGCAGCAGGTAGCCGCGAAATGCGGCGGGGATGGAACGCGTGTCCTTGCTCATGCGGGGGTCTCCAGCAAACCAGCCGGGCTTGCGCCGGGGATTCGGCGCAAGGGTGTCGGGAGGTTAGAAGCCGCAAGTAGTCGGCGGGCGTATTTCCTCTTGCGAGGTGTTGTATTAGCCGCCCTCCCGACGCGGACTGCTTTCGCGTCGGACACATGCCCAAGAATCGGACATAAGAAACCCGCCTGTGATCGGTGGCGGGTTACCGCTACTTGCGGAGCTTCTACACTCCTTGAGAGCGAGTGTGCTGATGACGGTGAGCGGCGAGCAATCAGCCTTTGTCGCAGTGGTGCTTCAAGCCGCGCTGACCTCGGGCGGTGCGCGCGAGATGAGTCGCCGTCGGCCGCGACGAAGAGATCAAGCTGCCCTCTTCTTTGCTACGTGATCGCCGAAAACGGCACCCAGCGCGGCAAGCACGGCAAACCAGACAAGGATCACGAGCGTTCCACTCGGTGTGTACTCGGGGTCTATTAGCATTGGAGCCAGCATAGCCAGCATGATGCCGATGGAGCCACCGACGATTCCGTGCGCGATACGCCAACGTGGCGCCTTACTCGCCGCCACGTAGCCTGCGAACACGGGCACCAGGTAGCCCATGATTTGGATCACCACGCCGCCCGACGCGTACACGCCGGCTTCCACCAAAGCGTTTGCAAAGAACGCCATCAATGCATAGGCGGCGAGGAAAGCGGCAATTCCGTACCCGAGTGATTTGATGCTCATGCGCACAACTCTTTGTGCGTTACTGCGTTTCTGCGGCCACGCGCTCCGACAGATGAACCTTCAGAGCCTCCGAAATTTCATTTAGCTCCTTATTGCTAAGCCAAACTCGCTCACCTTCCATAGCCCTAGGAACGAATGCGCGCTTGCTTTCAACAAAAGCGGCAAACCCTTCAGCATTCAAGGCACGAAGCGCGCCATAGAACAACGTAGCCATGTAACTTTCCGGCATCTCCATATCCCGGACGATATCGAATCCTTCCTCAATCTTTCCGGCCGCTATCAGATAACAACCCAAGTTCGCGCGAATAAGTGGGATTTCCGGCCTCGAAGCTGCCTGACGAAACATGGACTCCGCAAGCTCGGCGTTCCGCTTTGGGCCCGACGAGTACAGGAACGCCATCTGAGTCTCTGCGTAAGGAGACGAGAGCCCCAATCCGGAGAAGAGTTCGAAGTCAGCCATCAGACGGTTGTATTCACCTGCCTTACGTACCCGCGCCAGCGCGGTTGCCCACAGCGCGACGGTGAAGCGAGCAGCTGCCTTCCGCTCCGCGCTCTCAATCGCTGCCAAGAGTGCAGCATCAACCAAGCCACGGACATCGTTCAGCAAATTCTTATCATTCCCGCCGCTCTCACCTTCCTCTCCATCCTCTTCGCCCTCCTTCACGACCTCTGGCTGAGCCTGAAAGGCCCAGCCGACGCCGAATGAAACCCCATCAACCTGAGCTGAGAGGCCGTCAAAGAGCGACTTGGCGAGCTGACCTACTTCCTTAGGACTGGAGGCGTTGATCGCAGCCAGAAACCCGCCCAAGCTTGCTTGTCCGAACTTACCCTTCGACTTCAAAGAAGCGAGCACGTGCTGCCCTACACGCCCTAAACACTCGTTGGCCTTGTCTAAGCCCTTCTCTTCGGAGATTCGCTCTATATCGTTCAGCGATACCGCGATTACTGCGACACCGCCTTTGGTCGCCATTGTCGCGACATCCTGCCGAAAAGCCTCCTGAGCCTCGAACTTTGAAACACCGTCCAATTCCCCTATGAGATGTGAGATCGAACCCAACGGTATCGCTTCGAGCGTGGACCCCTCTTCGATCTCTCGTACACCGCGCTCGCGCTCTACCACTCTGCAGAACGAGACATCGTTCTGAACGTCAAAGGCAGCGACACGAGCAGCCCGAAACTTAGGATACATTCCCATCCGCTTCCGCGAGCGGCCTTCGCCCAGGAAGAAGTCGGTATTACCGGCGTACTTAGGCGGATACAAGAAGAACTCCTGCCCCTTCTTGACGCCCACCTCACGCCCGATGTCAATCGAAAGGATTCCATTATTCTGATCAATGAAGCTAACGCGGCCGCCACTGTCTAAGATCTGAAGGAAGTGGCGGACACGGTCTCGGCCTCCAATCTTTGCCGAGTAAAGTGCCAAGTCAGCTTGCCGCTTAAGTCTCTTCGCAACCTCACTCGGTTTATCACGAGTTACCAAAGCAGTTGCCACGCCGACACTTACGGTGACCTTTCGATCTGAGTCATGCGGGAGAGGGGTACCGTCTGCAAATTCGGTCCGACTGAGCCACTCATACTCCTTTTTGTTGGGAAGAAGGTCGCCCCTGATCGCCTGTGAGATTCGGTTCGCAACCTCGCCACCTTCTTGTTCGCTCACGGGACCACTGATGAGAACCTGAAACTCCTCCCCGCCAAGACGAAAAACCTCAACGGACACCTTGCCGCCCGACTCACTCACGACCTCAATACCGACGGCCTCCATACGGGCGGCGAGTGCAGCGAGCACCATGTCTCCGTACCCATGTCCAAACCGATCGTTTATCGTCTTGAAGTGATCAATATCCAGAGACGCCAGTACCACTGAATGCTCTGGGGCGGACTGCGAGGCGTCCTGCGCAACAGTAGTCGCACTGTTACTCGGCATACGACCGATCTCATCTAAGAGAGCCTGATCGAATGCAACACGATTCTTTAGCCCCGTGTGTGTGTCGTGCGTGGCTCGATACTCATTGATTGAATCATCAACAATTCGATCTAGAGCTCGCTTTGCGACGCCTTGGGCTGGCGCGTATATGGCGCTGTCAAACTCAACAATTGCGACGGCCTCGAACTTTTGAATCCAGAAAAGTACGCGACGATCCTTGCTTGGGCGCGAGTAACCTGTTGGCGACTTGCGGGCGGCGTCTAATAACCCGCGAAGCTCCTTGTCAGCGACCTCAGTCCCATCCACCTGAAACCATTTTCGAAGATGCCAGTAGGATAGCGATGCGCTTCTGGCTCGTGCATTCAGTGAGCCAAGTCGCTCTTGCATAAAACTAAGCAGCACGCTCATCCGATTGATCTTCATTTCTATGATCCTTTAGGTTGCTGTCCCAGCAGCGGCAAGCTTGGCATTGCACTTCGTCGATTCTTTGCGGGAGATACACGCCAGCCGCTGTCTGGTCTAGCGCAAGTTCGGTTCATCGATGGCATTCGGCTGTTACCTCACCCACAACAGCACCCCCACCGCCACCGCATTGTTCAGCACATGCAGCGCAATCGTCGGCGCCAGTGAGCCGGTGCGCTTCACCAGCCACCCGCCGAACAGGCCCATGGCGAAGTAATAGAGGAAGCGCGGCGGGTCGTCGTGCATGGCGGCGAAGCCGAGTGCCTGCAGCGTGTTCGCCCAGCCGAAGCTGATGTGGCGCGACAGGCCGCCCAGGATCAGGCCGCGGAACACGAACTCTTCAAAGACCGGGCCGATCAGCGCCAGGATCAGCAGCGACAGCATCGGGCCGCCAAGCTGCGCGCCGCCTTCGACCATCGCGGCGACCATGCGCGTCTGGGTCGTTTCCAGGTTCACGCCCAGCCGGGTCTGCACGACGGTCAGCACCCAGCCGATGGCGATCAGCGCGCCCCACATCAGCAGCACGATCCACCACGTGCGCAGTGCGGTGCGGTCGCCGAGGAACTGGCGCCGTGTGATGCCGACCAGCGCCGGCGCGAGTATCAGCAACGCCGTGCCTTCCGCGATGAGGAAGGCACGGAACATCTGCGCCGATGTCGCCGCGTTGCCGTTGAACAGCTCGGCCAACGCAGCCGGTCGCACCAGCATCAGCACAAGCATCGGGACGATCAACGCGACGGCCGCGCCATACCACGCGCGCTTCAGTCCGATGGCCGGGAACAACGGTTCGCTGGCCTTGCCCTTCAAGCGCCGCGCCAGCCCGCGGTAGTGCGCTGGCACCAGCACCACGCCTGGCGCCAGCAGCAGGACCAACAGCCACGCGAGGCAGATCGCCACACCCGGCAGCATGCTCGGGTTGACCAGCGTGAGCGGCGCGGCCATCGCCAGCGTGGTGAAGCGCGAGAGGTGGCCGGCGAAGTTCGGGCGATCGGTCAGGTCCACCAGCTTGGCCGCGCCGGCGTAGTCGCGGGCGCCCATGGCGGCCTCGAACTTGAGCGAACGGGTCGCTTCGCACTTGATGCAGACGTCCTTGAGCACGCGCTGCGCCGAGGCGAAATCGCCGGCTCGCATGTAGGCGCGCGCAGTCGCTTCACGGTCGACGAACTCCATCAACTTCGGCTGGCGGCGCAGTTCCGCCACGCCGGCCTTCGGGTCAGGGAATGCGACGGCGGCCTTGACGCGCGCGGCCACATCCATCGGATCTTCCGACGGCGCGGCCTTCGCCAGCAGGGCGGCCGCCTCGTCCAGCTTCTTCTGGTTCGTCAGGTACAGTGCCGCGGCGCCGGTACGGGACGTGTCCCCCAACTGGACGGCCATCAGGGCCAGTTCGCCGGCCCGTTCCGGGTTGCCGCTGCCACTGAACTCGTGGCCCACCGACGTCTGGACCAGCAGCTCGCGACGGGACTCCTCCGGCCACTGGTCGGCGGTCTTCAGGAGGGCTTCGCCGCGCGTGACGGCTTCCTCGCCGAAGAGGGATTCCATTTCGAACAGCGCCACCTGCGGCGCGGTCGGCCAGCGCTCGCGCAGGTCCTTGATGCAGGGTGCGAAGGTGTCCTCCGCGCCGGGAATCCAGCGGACACCTTCCGAGTCGCCATAGAACTGCAGGAAGCGGCATCGCGCGATGGCGAGTTCGATGTCGCCGGGCGCCTGCTGGATGGCGGCATCCAGCGCGGCGAGCGCTTCGTCATAGGCGAGTTGGGTGGCCTCTTCGACCTTGGCGATGGCCATTGCCGATTGCGCGCCTGGAAGCTCGGGAGCCGGCTCCGCCGCCCGCGCCAGTCCGAAGAAAAGTGCAGCGGCCGCACACAGCGCCCGCCATGCCACGCGAGTATCCATACCCATCCCCTATTGTCCCCACCCGAGTTTAGCGACAGGGCGCACGGAAAATGAAGGGTCGACGGAGGGGGTGTTCTGGTGTCCCGTGGACAGGTTGGGGCCACGGTCGAGGCGGGTTTTCCATGCGTGGCGGGCCGGGTGATGGTTTTGTGGGAGGGTCCATGCGTTGCGGGCCTGGGTCCCGGCGTTCGCCGGGATGACGGATCAGAAGCGATGCGCAGGGTGCAGCCCGGGATGACGAATGCAAGCGAAAGCAAGGTGGGTTCCAGCTTTCGCGGAAAGTGCTTCGCGTGGCGAAAAAGGCGGCAAGCATGACGCTTGAAGTGCCAGCGTTGGCACTTTGAGCGACCACGTCGGCGCTTGAAGTGCCGGCGATGGCGCTTTTCTGACTCGGGAGCAATGAGAAAAGCGCCACGCGTGACGCCTCTTTCGCCAGCGTCGGCACTTGAAGCGGCACGGGCGACACTTTGAGTGCCATCGACGGCGCTTTTTTCGCCACGGGGCAATGAAAAAGGTGGCGCGCGAAGCACTTTGTTCGCCATCGCATGCACTTGAAGCGGCATGCGTGACGGTTTTTTTGTCGGCGCCGGCACTTCAAGTGACTCGCGCGGCGCTTTTTCCATCGGCATGAGCCGCTGAAACGCGGGGCGCGGCGGGGAAAGCGAGAGCCATGTGCCCTGCCCGGCCTCGCCTGGGCGTTTACGGGCGTCGCGCCGTACTTACGTCGGCATGTCCCCGATCCGCAGCGACACCGTCACCAGGCTTGCATCGTCGGGATTGGTGACGACCGAAAAGCCCAGCGCACGACACATCTCGATCATCGTGCGGTTTTCCTGCAGCACCTCGCCCTCGACCGAACGCAGGCCGAGCCATCGCGCGTACTCGATCATGATCTGCATCAGCCGCCAGCCCAGGCCGTGGCCCTTCAGGTCCGAGCGCACCAGGATGCCGTACTCGCCGCGGTCGTAATTCGCATCGGCATGCAGACGCACGGCGCCGAGCATTTCGCCGGTCGGCGGATCGATGGCGACCAGCGCGATCGAGCGCGCGTAGTCCAGCTGCGTGAGCTGCGCGATGAACTCGTGGCTGAAATGCTTCACCGTCTGGAAGAAGCGCATGCGCAGGTCTTCGTCCGACACGCGCCCGAAGAACTCGCGGAACATCGCATCGTCTTCCGGCCGCACTGGCCGCACGAAGGCGGTCGCGCCGTCCGACAGCACGATGTTGCGTTCCCATTCCTTCGGATACGGACGGATCGCCAGGCGCGGATGCCCGCGCCCCTTGTGGAGCCGGCGCGAACGCGACACGCCGATGCGCGCATCCACCGCGATCAGGCCGTCCTTGTCGGCCAGCAGCGGGTTGATGTCGACCTCGCGGATGTCCGGCACGTCGACGACCAGCTGCGCGAGCTTCACCAGCACCAGCGCGACGGCGCGCTCGTCGGCGGCGGGTACGTCGCGATACGCCTTTAGGATGCGCGACACGCGCGTGCGGCCGATCATCTCGTGTGCGAGGCGCAGGTCGAGCGGCGGCAGCGCCAGTACCTTGTCGTCGATGACTTCCACCGCCGTGCCGCCGCGGCCGAACACGATGACGGGACCGAAGGTTTCGTCGTCCGCGACGCCGGCGATCAGCTCGCGCGCCTTGGTACGCACGATCATCGGATGCACCGTCACGCCTTCGATGCGCGCGTCCGACCGCGCATCGCGCGCGCGTTGCAGGATCGACGCGGTCGCATCGCGCACGGCCTGCCCGCTGGGCAGGTTCAGCCGGACGCCATCGACGTCGGACTTGTGCTCGATGTCGGGCGACAGGACCTTCACCGCGACTTGCAGTCCTTCGGCGAGCCATTGCGCGGCGACACGCGCGGCTTCATCCGCGTCGCGCGCACGCGCCACCGGCGTGATCGGAATGCCATACGCACCGAGCACGCGCGTGACTTCGATGGGATCGAGCCAGCGGCGGCCGGCCTTGATCGCGCCCTCGACGATGCCGCGCGCCGTTTCCGTATCGACGACGAAATCGTCGGGCAGGCTCGGCGGCGTTTCCATCAGCGTCAGCTTCGCTTCGCGATGGCGCACCAGGTACATGAAGCCGCGCACGGCGTCGGCTTCGGTTGGATAGTTGGGAATGCGCGCGGCATTGAGCCGGTCGGCCGCGGCCTCGTCCGCGCCCAGCCACACGGCGAACACCGGCTTCTTCCGCGCCTGCCACGGCAGCGACTCGCGCGCCCGTGCAAGCGCGTCGGCACGACTGTGCGCGTCCATCAGCGCAGTCGGCGTGTTGAGCACGAGCAGCGCATCGTTCGCATCGTCCGTCGCCAGCGCGCGGAACGCGTCGGCGTACGACGCATGATCGACGTCGCCGTAGAAATCCACCGGATTCGTGCCCGGCCACGCGTTCGATGCGATCGGCTGCAGGTGCGCGCGCGCCTCGTCGGAGATCGACGCCAGCGTGCCGCCCATGTCGAGCAGGCGATCGGCGGCGAGCGCGCCCGTGCCGCGGCCATTGGCGAAGATCGCCAGTCGTCGTCCGGGCAAGGATTCGACGCGACTCAGCGCTTCGGCCGCGGAAAACAGCTCGTTCAACGCACGCACGCGCAGCATGCCGGCGCGATGGAACGCGGCCGCGTACACCGCGTCGGGCGAAGCGAGCGCGGCCGCGTGCGTGTGCGGCGCGATGGCGCGCGGCGCATGCCGGCCGGACTTCACGACCACCACCGGCTTCAACCGTGCGGCCGCGCGCGCGGCCGACATGAACTTGCGCGCGTCGCGGATAGATTCGACGTACAGCAGGATCGCGCGCGAATGCCGGTCGCGCGCGAAGTAATCGAGAAGATCGGCGAAATCGACGTCCAGTGCGTCGCCCAGCGTGGCGATGGCGGAGAAGCCGATCTCGCGGCTTACGCCCCATTCGACGAGCGCGGCGGCGATCGCGGCCGATTGCGACACCAGCGCGATGTCGCCCGGCAGCGGCGTGTGCGCGGCGAAGCTCGCGTTGAGCCGCGCATGCGGCGCGATCACGCCCAGGCTGTTGGGCCCGGCCAGGCGCATGCCGTGCGTGCGCGCGATGTCCTGCAACTCGGCTGCGAACGACCCTTCGCCCTGCCCCAGCCCGGTGCTCAGCACGACCGCGGCGGAAGCGCCGTGCTCAGCGGCGGCCTTCGCGTATTTGGGGACCATCGCGGCCGGTGTGGCGATCAGCACCAGTTCGGGCACGAAGGACAGGTCGGCCACGCGCGCGACGGACGCGACGCCCTCGATCTCGCGATGCCGCGGATTCACCAGGCCGATGCTGCCGGCGAAGCCGCCGGCTTGCAGGTTGCGCAGCACCGCGCGACCGATCGAGCGCTCGCGCGGGCTGCCGCCGATCACGGCAACGGATGCGGGCGAGAACAGCGATGGGAGGGAATAGGTGCTCATCGGGCGCGTTGCCAGTCCGACATCATGCGACACCACCATGCACGCGGCCACGTGCAAGTTTCAAGCTGACATCGCATCGGGCGGCACCGCAAATGGAGGCGTGTCCACCGTAACGGAGCCCCCATCCAACATGACGTCACGATCCGCTTCGAAGGCCTGCCCGTGTCCGATGCACTGCGCGCGGACATCCTGCGCCACGCGCACAAGCTGTGGCAGGTCGCACCGCAGCTTCAGTCGTGCGATGTCGCCGTCCGCCATGCCGAACACCGCCATCAGCACGGCAACCGCTACCTCGTCCACGTGCACGCGGTGATGCCCGGCGCGACGTTCGAATCCGGCCGCACGCCGACGAAGGATCATTCGCACGAGGACGCCTATATCGCCGTGCGAGATGCGTTCGACGCGATGCAGCGACAGGTGTCGGAACACGTGCGCACCGTGCGCGACGGTGGGAAGCGGGCGGTGCTTTCGCGCGATGAGGATGCGGCGTAGGCGCGGCGAACGCCCTTGACCCGTCATCCCGGCGGAAGCCGGGACCCAGGCCCTCTGCGTTGCAGCGCCATCGCCCCGTCGAGCGCCCGGGAAGACCTTCGGTCACCTCGGACGGAGGCCATGCCAGCTTGGGTCCCGGCCTTCGCCGGGATGAAGGCACTTCAGGCGTAAGCCATGCGCTGGACACGGCACGTGACCGCGCCGTCCGCACTTGTTAGCATTTTGACTAACAAACGCCGCCCGGCCGCACCACGCCCGTGTCCGCACCGCCCCGCAAGATCCTCCATGTCGACATGGACGCCTTCTACGCGTCCGTCGAACAGCGCGACGACCCGTCCCTGCGCGGGCGGCCGGTGGTCGTCGCCTGGCGCGGTGCGCGCTCGGTGGTGTGCGCGGCGAGCTACGAGGCGCGCACCTTCGGCGTGCGCTCGGCCATGCCGGCGATCCGCGCCGAGCGCCTATGCCCGCAGGCCGTTTTCGTCCCGCCGGATTTCACGCGCTACAAGGCGGTGTCGCGGCAGGTGCGCGAGATCTTCGCGCGGCACACCGACCTCATCGAGCCGCTCTCGCTGGACGAGGCCTACCTCGACGTCAGCCAGACCAAGACGGGTCTGCCGACCGCGACCGCCACCGCACAGGCGATCCGCGAGGCGATCCGCGAGGAAACGCAGCTCACCGCCTCCGCCGGCGTCGCGCCGAACAAGTTCCTGGCGAAGATCGCCTCCGACTGGCGCAAGCCTGACGGGCTCTTCGTCGTCCGGCCGCACCAGGTGGAGGCGTTTCTGGCGCCTTTGCCCGTCGGCCGGCTGCCGGGCGTCGGCAAGGTGATGGAAGCAAAGCTCCAGGAGCTCGGCATCGAAACCGTGGCGCATCTTCGCGAACTGGGCGCGGCCGAACTGGAACTGCGCTTCGGCCGCTGGGGTCGCCGGCTGCACGAATTGTCGCTGGGCATCGACCACAACCCGGTCGAACCCGAGCGTCCCACCCTGCAGATTTCGTCCGAAGACACCTTCGAACGCGACCTGCCGCTGTACGAGCTGGAGCCGCACATCCACCGGCTCGCCGAGAAGACCTGGGAAGGATACGGCCGCGAACTCGAGCGCGATCCCGAACGCGTTGCGCGCACCATCGTGCTGAAGCTGAAGACTGCCGACTTCCGCATCCTCACGCGCAGCCTCACGCCGACGGAGCGCCCGGCGAGCCTGGAACAGCTGACACGTATCGCCTGCGACCTGCGTGCCCGCGTGCCGCTGCCGGCGGACACGCGCTATCGGCTGGTGGGCGTCGGCCTGTCAGGTTTCATCGACCGCGAGGACGTGCCGATCGCACAGAGCGACCTGTTCGAGCGCGATACGGACGGGTGAGCCTGCACTGAAGCTGGAGTTCAGCGCCGCTCGTTCAAACCCGTCTTCTGCAGGGCCGAAGCCGCCGCCTGCAGCGATGACGACGCCGCGGCATCCAGCCCGCTGCGTTGTGCGAAATCGGCAATGTCGACGAACGCGCCGTTCTCGCGTCGACTTCGCAACGCGCGTTCGGCAGTGGCCGCATCGATGCCGGGCAACGTGCGCAGCTGTTCCACTTCGGCCGTATTGAGGTTCACCGCGACTTCGTTCGACGGCAGGCCCGGCGGCTTGATCGGCGTGTGGCCAAGCAGCCAGATGTCCGGGCCCAGCATCGCGCGCATCCGCTTTGGATCCTGCGCCACGGCGGCCTGCAATTGCGTCATCTGCGCACGCGCCTGCTTCAGGCCCGCGACGAACCCGGCCATGTCGCCGATGCGTCCGCGTTCGGCCATCGCCTCGGTCGTGCGCGGTAGCGTGGCGCCCGCGGTCGCGCCGTAGGTCGTGTCGAGCACGAGGTTGCGGATGCGCGTGCAATCGACCGGCACGTCTGCGCAGTAGCGATCGACCAGGTCCAGGAACATCGGCGTGTCCGCCTTCATCGTCCACCCGCGCGCGGTGGCCGCGGCCATCGTGCGGAACAGCTGCGAATAGCGCGACACGATCGCCTCGCGCGAGCCTTCGCCCGGCACGAGCCAGCGATGGAACAGCGTGGCGATGACGCCTTCGGACGACAGCATCTGCTGGCCGTTGCGCAGCCGCGCCATGTCGAAGGCGGTGCTTTCGTTGGCGCGCGACCACGCATCTGCGTCGCTGCCCGGCGGGACGAGCTGCTGCTGCACGAACAGGTTCCGGCGCACGCCGTCGATGCGCCCGGCGCGGTCGAGATTGCTCAACCAGAGCGGCACGAAGGGCTTGGCGCCCAGGCCAAGCGTGAGGTCTTCCAGTTTCGGATTGTGCGAATGGCGGCGCACCAGGCTCTGGAAATGCGTGGCGAAGCCTTCGTCGAACGCGGTCGGGTAGTCGGTCACGCTCATGCTGCTGTGCGGCGTGCGCGACCAGCCGTACGGCAGGCCCGGCATGAGCCGGCGCAGGAACACGTGCCCCATCTCGTGCGTGAAGATTTCCTCGAAACCGCCGTCGTCGATGATGTCGGCATCGACGACGAGATCGACGAAGAGTTCGTCGACGAAGCGCTGGCGACCGCTCTCTTCCAGCCAGAATCCACGTCGCGCGAAGCCGCCATCTTCGGCCGACAGGTACAGCCACGTCGGCGTCGTGCTTTTCGCGCCGGCAATGCGTTGCGCGCTCTCGTCCAGCGCGAGCACGGTGCCGAGGAAACCCTCGCGCGCCTCCCGCTGGATCTGCGCGTACAGCGCGCCCGAGGTCACGCGCGTGACGACCGGTGCGGCATGCCCGGTCGGATCCGGTCGGGTTTGCGGCTGGCCATTCGCGAGCACGGGCGCGAGCACGCCCAGTTCTGCGGCCGCGACAGGCGCCGCCAGCGTGGCCAGTGTGAACAGGGCAGTCCACAGGAAGGATTTCGACATCGCCGGCTCCGGTGCCGGCAGGGCCACCGGCGCGAAGGCACAGGATGAGCCCGGTGTGCACCGCAGCACGCCTGCCATGCGGCCGCCCACCGCCGGCACTTGCCCGCCGGTGCAACGGAGTGCTGCGGTCCGGCGGACTTACGCCGGCGCGATGCAGCGGTCGAACAGGTCCAGCTTGCGGTCGTATTCCGGCGTGTTCACCTGCATCAGGCCGAGGACCGAGTGGAACAGGTTGTCCTGGCTCGCCGGCGCATGGCTTTCCTGCTTCATGCAATCGATGTCGAGCTTGCGATCGGCCGCGAAACCCGGCGAGAACCACATCACCATCGGAACGTGCGTCTGCGTGTCGGGGGCGATCGCGTACGGCACGCCGTGCAGGTACAGGCCGTTCTCGCCGAGCGATTCGCCGTGGTCGGACAGGTAGATCATCGCCGTGTCGCGCGAGGACTGCTCGGCGAGGAAACGGATCGTGCGCGCGAGGAAGTCGTCCGTCGCCAGCACCGAGTTGTCGTAGGCGTTGACGATCTGGTCGCGCGTGCAGTCGCCCAGGTCGCCCGTCTCGCACGTGGGCGTGAAGCGGCGGAGCCGCTCGGGATAGCGCTTCGCATAGCTGGGTCCGTGGCTGCCGAGCTGGTGGAGCACGACGACCTGGTCGCCGGGGCGGCGCGCGATCTCGCCCGCAAGCCCGTGCAGCATCACTTCGTCCAGGCAACCTTCGGCCGTGCACGCCTGCGGATCGCGCGCATGTTCGAACGACTCGAACGACAGCCCTTCGCACACGCCCTTGCAACCGGTCTGGTTGTCGCGCCACAGCACGCCGATGCCCGCGTGATCGAGCACGTTCAGCAGCGACTGCGTGTGCGCGATGCGGTCCTCGTCGTAATGCGCGCGACCGAACGGCGAGAACATGCACGGCACCGACACTTCCGTCGCCGAACCGCAGGAGGTCATGTCGGTGAAGTTGATCGGCCCGATATCGCGCAGCTGCGGCGTGGTCTGGCGTGCGTATCCATTAAGGCCCCAGTTCTGCGCGCGCACGGTTTCGCCCACGACGATGACGAGCAAGCGCGGCTTGGCGCTGGGATCACGACCGACGATGTGCGCGTTCACGCCGATGGGCGTCTTCGGACGGTGCTGCGCGCCATCGTGCTGCGCCACGCGCACGAGCGAGACGATGTAATTGCCCGGCGTGATGAGGTGCCGGATTTCCTTGTGGTTGCGCATCAGCGCGGACAGGTCCTGGAACGAGGCCATCATCGCGCCGCCCGCCACGAGCAGCGACAGCGCGATGGCGCCCAGCCGCACAAGCACCGCACGGCCAATCGGGCGCTTCTTCAGGCGAACGCGCCACACCATCAGCGTGGGCAGCACGCCGAGCGACAACAACGCCGGCAGCATGCCGATCGACAGCAGTTCGCCCGACTCTCTTGCCATCGGTGTGCAGGATGTTGCGCAGCATGTCCGCATCGAGATACACCGTGTAGCGGCTCATGAAGTGCGCGGCCATCGCGGTGACGGGGATCAGCACCGTCAGCACGGGACGCACCGTCCAGCGATTGAGCAACAGGCACAGCAGCAGCATGTTGAGCGCGCCGATCATCAGTACCAGGCTGAGTGCGACGCCCCATCCCGACGCGCCCTCGAACGCGCCCGTGCCGCCGACGGCACGGAAGAAGGCGCCATTGCAGAACACGGTGAAGAAGACGGCGGCGTAGAACGCGAGGCGTTCTACCGTCATTTCGGGGCGGATCGCGAGGAGCTGGCGGAACCGGCGCTGCGCTTCGTCGAACGGGCGACGCGAAACGATCGAGCTCATGCCTGCGTTCCCTGCGCGCGCGTGCCCGCTGCGAGTCGGCGCGAACGCACCATGGCCGGCCGGAACACCTGCCACGTCGCCACGGCGACGGTCCAGCAGATCGCCGCCGAGGCGAGGTCGTGCGAGGCGAAATGCGCGCCGCGCAATTGCTGCGCGATGCCGAAGAGCAGGCCCAGGCCAATGCCGGTGGCCAACCCCGCCCACCGCCAGCGCGGCCGCACCGCGCCGAGGAAGAAGTACAGCGAGAGCCACGCGTAGCCGCCCCCCGCGTGCCCGGCGGGGAAACACGCACCGCGCTGCAGGCCCAGCGGTCGCACGTCCCACAGGCCGACGAAGGGCCGCAGCCCGCCGTAACGCGTGAGGTCCCACGGGCAGTCCATGTTCGACCAGGACTTCACCCACGCCACGCACAGCACCGAAAGCGCGACGGCGAGGGCGAGGTACGCCAGTGGCGCGCGAAGCGGCGCCCACTCGACGCGACGTCGCGCGACGAGCCACGCCACCACCACGCCGATCCACAGCGCGATGCCGACATAGCGCCCGAACCGGTGGATGAGCGTCTGCGTCACGAACGCGTCGCGCAGCGCCCACTGTCCGCCCTGCAGCGCGTACAGGCGATCGGCCAGCCACTGGTCGCCACCGGACCAGCGCATCGCCAGCAGCGCCAATGCGAAGCCCAGCAGCGGCAGGAGCACGTGCGTGATCGCGAAGCGCACGCCGCCATGCGGCAGGACGTCCATCGGAAGGTTCTGGATTCGGGGACGTGCGTGCATCGGGATGACGGACGTGGAGGTCGCACTGCGCATGACGGAGCGGAAGGCATTCGGTGATCGGAACGCTGCGCATGCTCGCGACGCGGGTGTCGGAATGCGGTCGGATCGGCGCCCTCCGCGCGATGGCGTTCATCGGGCATTTCGCCGAGGCGATCCGGCCGCGATTCCGACGGCATTCCGATGCCGGCAGGCGCACAATGGGCACAGGCGCGTGCGCGCCGCCAGAAGAGGCAGAGACCGACATGCGCGTGCTGGTCGTCGAGGACAACCACAACCTGGTCGCCAACCTGTTCGAATATTTCGACGCGCGCGGCTATACGCTCGACGCGGCGCCCGACGGACCGACCGGCCTGCATCTGGCGATCACGACGGAGTTCGACGCCATCGTTCTCGACTGGATGCTCCCGCGCATGGACGGCCGCGAAGTGCTCAGCCGCCTGCGCGATGCCGGCCGCGACACACCCGTGCTGATGCTCACCGCGCGCGATGAACTGCCCGACAAGATCGCCGGATTTCGCGCCGGGGCCGACGATTACCTCACCAAACCCTTCCACCTGCCCGAGCTCGAAGTGCGGCTCGAAGCGCTGGTCGCCCGCGCACGCGGGCGCGGCCGCCACAAGGTGCTGCAGGTGGGCGACCTCAAGCTCGACATGGGCACGCTGGAAGCCACTCGTGCAGGCCATGCGCTGCACCTGTACCCCGCCTGCCGGAAGCTGCTCGAAGTGCTGATGCAGGCCAGCCCCGCCGCCGTCACGCGCGACCGCCTGGAACATGCGCTGTGGGGCGATGATCCACCCGACGGCGACATGCTCCGTTCGCACATCTACGAACTGCGCCGCAGCGTGGATGGGCCATTCGCGACGAAGCTGATCCAGACGCTGCCGCGCGTGGGCTATCGCATCGTCGCCGGCGATGTCGCAACGATCGCGAGCGAGGCCATCGAGTGAGCGCCAAGCGTTCCGGACTTCGTCGGCGCATCCTGCTCGGTCTGCTCGGCTACGTCGTGGTGCTGACCATTGCCGTGGTCATGCACGGCTTCATCGTGAACGAGCATGCCGAAAGCCTCGTATGGCAGACGCTGCTCGATTCGGAAATGGATCACCTGCTCGAACTTCACGAGCGCGATCCCACCTTCCCCTGGACGAACACCGAAAGCCTCGCGTTCTACGATGGCCACATTCCGGAAGACATGCCGCCGCCGCTGCGCGGCGTTCCGCCGGGCGTCTACGACGAGATCATGATCGACGGCGTGGAGCGCGTCGCGCTGGTGCGCGAAGTCGATGGCCGCCCGCTCGCGCTGGCTTTGGATATCACCGACCTGGAAGAACGCGAGTTCGACATGGGCCTGACGGTGATCGGCTCGGCGGTGACGCTGGTCGGGCTGCTGTGCATCGCGATCGCGTGGAGCGTCAACCGGCTCGTCAAGCCGCTTCGCGACATGGCCCAGTCGATCGCGGCACTTCGACCCGACCAGGCGGGCCAGCGCATCGCGACGCCCGATACGGCGAGTGCCGAACTGGTGGTCATCGCCGATGCCCTCAACGATTACCTGCAACGCAACGACCGCTTCGTCGAGCGGGAACGCGTGTTCATCGACAGCGCGAGCCACGAGCTGCGCACACCGGTGGCCGTGATCGCGGGTGCGAGCGAGATCGCGCTGCAGCAGCCGCATCTGCCCGAACCTGCGCGCGGGCAGCTGCTGCGCATCCAGCGCACGGCACGCGGCGTGGAAGAACTCGTGTCGCTGCTTCTCGTGCTGGCGAAGGACCCGGCGCGCCTGGCACGTTCCAGCGACCACGTTGCGCTCGACGAGCTGATTCCGGGCATCGTCGAGGATCATCGCCACCTCACGCGCGACAAGGACCTGCAGCTCGACATCGTCGGGCTGAGGCCGTGCGAGATCGTCGCGCCGTTGCCCATCGTCCAGGTCGCCATCGGCAACCTCCTGCGCAATGCGATCGAGCACAGCGATCGCGGGCGCATCACGATCCGGCTCGAAGCACCGGCGACGGTGATCATCGAAGATCCCGGCCACGGCATGACGCCGGAAGAGATCGCCCAGATCTACGCGCGCGTCGCCCGCGGTGGCGGACGCGATGGCGGCGGCATCGGGCTCGATCTCATCTCGCGGCTGTGCGAACACTTGGGATGGCGACTGGACTTCGCGTCCGACGAAGGCCGCGGAACCACGACCACGCTGCGCATGGCGAGCTGAGCCGCGCGCCTTGTCGCGCGCAGCGGGGCTGCGTAGGCTCGGCGTTCGCCATCGGAACCGCGCGACATGCACTCGGGCTGGAAGATCGCCGCACTCCTTGCGCTCGCCGCCTTCGCGCTGGGCTCGCTCGTCGTCGGCGCGCCGTATCTCGAAACAGCGCTCCCGGGCGGTCTGCCGCTCGGTAATGCGCTGGCCGCGTTCGGGCTGTGCGCGATCGCGGCGTGTGGCGCGTCGATCGCGCGTCGAGGCCTGGTGCGCAGGCTTTCGCTCCTCGCGCTGCTGGTGGCGCTGGCGTGGCTGCCGGTGTCGGTTGCGATGGCCGGCAACCTCGCGCTGGTGTTTTCCGGCGCGCGCGGCGATGCATGGATCGCGTGGAGCGCGGCCGTGGCGATCGCAACGGTCGCGTCGCTGGCGCTCGCGGTTCTGCAGCGGCTCGTGCTCGTCGTGTGGCCGCAGGTCGGCGTTTCGCCACGGGAACGGTGAGTCGCGGGCGCGTCCCCGGATAGCCCGGCCGGCCTGTCACAGCGCATGCCTCTCGTCCGTCCTTGTACATGAAGCGGCCACCGCGGCCGCCAACATGAGAGACAACGACATGAACGCTGCCACCGAACTCGATTACACCGCCCTCGCGCCCAGCGCCTTCCAGCACCTGCTCCAGCTCAGCACCGGCCTGCACAAGGGCCCGCTCGGCGCGAAGCTGGTCGAATGGGTGTCGCTGCGCGTCTCGCAGATCAATGGCTGCGTGTTCTGCCTGGACATGCATTCGACGATGCTGCGCAAGGCCGGCGAAAGCCAGCGCAAGCTCGATACCCTCGCCGCCTGGCGCGAAAGCCCGCTGTTCGACGCCCGCGAGCGCGCGGCGCTGGCGTGGACCGAAACGCTCAACGCCCTCGGCACGGCACAGGTGCCGCACGATGCGCTCGAGCAGGTCCGCGAGCAGTTCGACGAGCGCGAGGTTGCCGAGCTGACCTTCGCAGTCGCGGCGATCCGCGCCTGGAACGTGCTCAACGTCGGCCTGCGCAAGCCGCTGCCGGAAGCGTGAAGCGTCACAGCTCCGCGGAACCTCTCCCGCTCGCGGGAGAGGTTCGCTCGCGCGATCTCACGCCATCAGGCCGCGCAGCTTGTCGGGATTGAGCACCGATAGCACCTGTGCGATGCGGCCGTTCTCGTCGACGCCGATCGTGCTGATCGAATGCAGCTTTCCTTCGTGGAAGCGCAACAGCGCGGGCTCGCCGTTGACGTGGCCGATCCGGACTTCCTTTGCGCCAGTCGTGCGGCGCGCAACGGCCCAGTAGAGGTCGGCGATGCGCTGTGCGCCTTCCAGCGGACGGATCACCGCCGTGACCTTGCCGCCGCCGTCGGAGATGAGGCGTGCATCGGCCGCCAGCAACGCCATGATCGAATCGCGATCGCCGCGCTGCATCGCGTGCATGAAGCGCTCCAGCAGGCGACGGTGCGTGTCGGGCTCGACGGCGAATCGCGGGTGATCGCGCTGCACGCGCGTGCGGGCGCGGCTCACCATCTGGCGGCAGTTGGCTTCGGTATGGCCCAGCAGTTCGGCGATCTGCGCGTAGTCGTAATCGAAGACGTCCTTCAGCAGGAACGCGGCACGTTCTTCGGGCCCGAGCTTTTCCAGCACCGCGAGGAACGCCAGCGACACCTGCCCCGCCACGTCCGCCTGCTGCTCGGGGCCGGGCGAATCGTCGGCGGTCAGCGGCTCCGGCAGCCACGGGCCCGGGTACACCTCGCGCTCGTTGCGCGCCAAGCGCAGGCGGTCGATGCCCAGGCGCGTGGTGGTGGTCACCAACCAGCCTTCGAGGTCGCGGATCGTCGCGCGATCGGCCTGGTGCAAGCGCAACCAGGCGTCCTGCACGACCTCCTCGGCGTCGCTGCGACTGCCAAGCAATCGATAGGCCAGCGCCATCAGGCGCGGACGATGGGTTTCGAAATCGCTGTTCACTGCGGTGCACATGGGAAGGTCTCGAACGGTGCCTGCTCCCAGGACGGGCGGGCAGGCAGGTTCGTGACACTTCGGGTTCAGTCGTCCTTCTGTTCGGGGACGGTGAGCACGAAGCAGTGGCGGCCACGTGGATGGCGCCACTGGCGCTCCGCGTACACGGCGGCGTCCGCAATGGCGGCGCTGTCGGTCACGAAGTTTGCGCACAGCTGGTATCGCCGCGCATTGACGACCTGGTACTCGTACGGCTGCGCGTCGAACGGGTCCGCCAGGTTCACCCGCGCGCCGGGCTGCTGCGACAGCTCGAACAGCGTCGAGGGCAGCTCGCCCGTCCTGCGGGTCCAGCCCTCGATTTCCGCCTTCAATGCGGTGAGGTCCTCGATGCGTCGCTGGTCCTGCCGCGCCTGGCGGGCTTCCATCGGCGTGCGCATCACGAAGAACGCAGCCACCAGCGCCGCCAGCACCGCGACGCCCGCGCCGATCAACCAGCCCCGTCCCGACCACATGCGGCCGGGGCCGGCGCCTTCCTCGCGTCGCAGGTCCTGCAGGTAGTAGCCGAAGACGCTGCCGGCGAGCACGCCGACCACGACGACCTTCAGCACGAAGCGCGTTGTCAGCTCGCCGCCGAGCAGGTTGAACACGAGCGTGGTGAGGTCGCCTATGAGCACCGCTGCAGCGACGAACAGGGTCAGATAGGTGAGCCAGCGCCGCACCGGCGACAGGCGCTTGATCGGATCGCGCGCGACGTCGCGTCCGACGAACCACGACACGAACGCGAACACCGGAAACGCGATGATCAGCGCCGCGCACGACCAGCGAAGCGAGCTGTCGAAGCTGCGCCACGCGTAGTTCGGGTCGGCCGCGTCGGGCCAGGCGATGTTGATCAGGTCGAACAGCAGGCTGCCCAGATGCCAGGTCGCGAAGTACAGCGACGCGAACATCACCAGGTACAGGAACGCCTCGCGCGCCGACAGCGACGCACGCGGTCGCGGAACAGGCACGGCGAAGGGCACGTCGGCATACGCATCGATGACGCCGCGCGTCTGCTCGTCGCGCCATCCCGCGTCGGACAGCGCCTTTGCGATCGACGCCTTCGACTCCCCATGCAAGAGCGCTTCGTGGACGAAACGCTCCAGTTCCTGCGATCCCGACGCCATGCGGTTCCCTCCCGTTGGATGCGGGCAGCCTAGCAGGCGTCGATCCGCATCCGGAATCGCAAGCCCGGCACCGTGCCGCACCACGAAAGCCGCGCAAAGAAAAAGCGGGCCGAAGCCCGCTTTTTCGTACGTCCGGCGAAATCGCCGAAGGATCGAACGCCCGGCTTACTCGGCCGGAACGCCCTCGCCTTCCTCGACGGCCTTCATCGACAGGCGGATGCGGCCCTGCTTGTCGACTTCCAGCACCTTCACCTTGACCGTGTCGCCTTCCTTCAGCTTGTCGGAGACCTTCTCCACGCGCTCGCTCGAGATCTGCGAGACGTGCACCAGGCCATCCTTACCCGGCAGGATCGTCACGAACGCACCGAAGTCCATGATCTTGGCGACCTTGCCTTCGTAGATGCGGCCCGGCTCGACGTCGGAGGTGATCTGCTCGATGCGCGCCTTGGCGGCCTGCGCAGCGGCGGCATTCACCGACGCGATGACGATGGTGCCGTCGTCCTGGATGTCGATCTGCGTACCGGTTTCCTTGGTGATCGCCTGGATGGTCGAACCGCCCTTGCCGATCACTTCGCGGATCTTGTCCGGGTGGATCTTCATCGTCAGCAGGCGCGGCGCGTACTCGCTCAGCTCGCTGCGCGGCGCGGTGATGGCCTTCGCCATCTCGCCGAGGATGTGCAGGCGGCCTTCCTTCGCCTGGGCGAGGGCGACCTTCATGATCTCCTCGGTGATGCCCTGGATCTTGATGTCCATCTGCAGGGCGCTGATGCCTTCCTGCGAACCGGCCACCTTGAAGTCCATGTCGCCCAGGTGGTCTTCGTCACCCAGGATGTCCGACAGCACGACGAAGCGGTCGTCTTCCTTCACCAGGCCCATCGCGATGCCCGCGACCGGCGACTTCACCGGCACGCCGGCGTCCATCAGCGCGAGCGAGGAACCGCAAACCGAGGCCATCGACGAGGAACCGTTCGACTCGGTGATTTCCGACACGACGCGGATCGTGTACGGGAACTCTTCCAGCGTCGGCATCGTGGCGAGCACACCGCGCTTGGCGAGGCGGCCGTGGCCGATCTCGCGACGCTTCGGCGCGCCGAAGCGGCCGGTCTCGCCCACCGAGTACGGCGGGAAGTTGTAATGGAACAGGAAGTTTTCCTTGTACTCGCCCGACACGGCATCGATGATCTGGCCGTCGCGCGCGGTGCCCAGCGTGGTGACCACGATGGCCTGCGTCTCGCCGCGGGTGAACAGCGCCGAGCCGTGGGTACGCGGCAGCACGCCGGTCTTGCATTCGATCGGACGCACGGTGGTCAGGTCGCGACCGTCGATGCGGATCTTGGTGTCGAGCACCGAGTCGCGCATGGTGCGGTATTCGAGATCGCCGAACTCCTTGGCGTACTCGCCAGCCGACCAGCCCGAAGCTTCGGCGCGGCCCGACAGCTGTTCCCAGGTGTCCTTGCGGATGGCCGAGATGGCGTCGCGGCGCTCGGCCTTGTTGCGGATCTGGTAGGCCTGCTTCAGCGAAGCGCCGGCCGATTCGACGATGGCGGCGATCAGCGCGTCGTTCTTCGCCGGGGCGACCCAGGTCGACGGCTTGGTGCCGGCTTCCACGGTCAGCTCGTTGATGGCGTTGATGACCTTCTGCATCTCGCGATGGCCGAACATCACCGCGCCGAGCATCACGTCTTCCGACAGCATCTTCGCTTCGGATTCGACCATCAGCACGGCGTTGGACGTACCGGCGACGACCAGCTCCAGATCGGAGTCGGCCAGCTGCGTGGCGGTCGGGTTGAGGATGTACTGGCCGTTCTTGTAACCGACCTTCGCGGCACCGATCGGGCCCTGGAACGGCGTGCCGGCCAGCGCCAGCGCGGCCGAGGCGCCGATCAGCGCCGGAATGTCGCCGTCGATTTCCGGATTCAGCGACATCACCGTCGCGATGATCTGGACTTCGTTCTTGTATTCCTCGGGGAACAGCGGGCGGATCGGGCGGTCGATGAGACGCGAGATCAGCGTTTCCTTCTCGGTCGGACGGCCTTCGCGCTTGAAGAAGCCACCCGGGATGCGGCCACCGGCGTAGAACTTCTCCTGGTAGTCCACCGTGAGCGGGAAGAAGTCCTGCCCTTCGCGCGCGCTCTTGGCGGCGACGGCAGACACCAGCACGACGGTGTCGTCCATCTTGACGATGACGGCGCCGCTAGCCTGGCGAGCGATTTCGCCGGTCTCCAGCGTCACCTGGTGATCGCCGTACTGGAAGGTCTTGGTGATTTTTGCCACGTTGGGTTCCTATCGTTTCTGATGCGTTCCGGTCGAGGCCCCTGCCCCGCTCCGGTCGACCGCCCTGGGCGGTGCGTGTTCGGATGGTCTTGCGTGGATGCGCCGGGCGCGTCCGGGTGGTGCGCGGTGGAGACCGTGTGCGCGTTGCGCGGGTCCACCGGTACTGCGAAGAGGCGAGTGCACCTCAAAAACGAACCGCGGCGCATCGCTGCGCCGCGGTCGGTAGTGCGTTTAGCGGCGCAGACCGAGTTTCTCGATCAGGGCCTTGTAGCGCTCGTTGTCCTTGCGCTTCAGGTAGTCGAGCAGGCTGCGGCGGCGGTTGACCATCTGCAGCAGGCCGCGACGGCTGTGGTGGTCCTGCTTGTGGACCTTGAAGTGGCCGGTCAGCTGCTCGATGCGAGCGGTGAGCAGGGCGACCTGGACTTCCGGCGAGCCGGTGTCGTTGGCGCCGCGCTTGTTGTCTTCGATGATCTTGCTGGTGTCGATGGACATCGGGTTGTTGCCTCGTAGATGCGTGGCCTGCAGAAAGCGAATCGACCGGAATGAACCGCGCCGACGCACCGCCTGGCCCGCCGTTTGCTGGTGGAATGTTGCGAAGGGGTACTGATTAGGTGCTTGAAAAGCGGCGAAATTGTAACAGCAGCCCTACGCGAATGCGACCGCCGTGATGCGTGAAGATCGGGCGCGCCGATACGGGAGCCCGTTCACACGGCGGACGAGGCCGCCTGTTCAGCCCCGCTCTGGGCCGCCCATCGGAACAGCCGCTGCGGCGCCAGGCGCGTGCCCGTGCGCTGGCCGAGGCCCAGGCAGCGACCCTCCGGACCAAAGATGGCGACCAGTCCATCGGCCGCTTGCGCGCAATCAACGCCCTGCCCTTGCCCGAGCCGGCGCGCGGCGGAGGCGTCGACATCGACGCGCGGGAACTGCGACAGCCCGGCCTCGATCGGCAACAGCAAGTCCTCGATCGCTGCTTCGCCGTCGGATTCGCGCATCGCACGCAACGCGTCGAGCGTAATCATGCGTGGGGCATGGAACGGATCGACCCAGAGCCGGCGGAGCGTGGCGACGTGCGCGCCGCATCCGAGCGCCTCGCCGAGGTCGCGGACCAGGCTGCGCACGTAGGTGCCCGAACCGCATTCGACGTGAAGGCGCAGGCGCGGCCCGTCGCGCTCGATCAGCTCGAAACGATGCACGACGACGTCACGCTCCGGCGCCTCGATGGCTTCGCCACGGCGGGCCTTGGCATAGAGCGGCTCGCCGCCCTGTTTCAGCGCCGAATAGATCGGGGCACGCTGGCGGATCGGGCCGCGCAGCGGGGCCAGTGCGGCTTCGATGGCGGCATCGTCCAACGCGGGGACGGGGCGTTCGAGCAGCGGCGCGCCGTCGGCGTCATCGCTGTCGGTCGTGAGACCGAGCACCGCCGTGGTCTCGTAGGCCTTGGCCGAACCGAGCAGAAGGCCGGCGATCTTCGTCGCCTCGCCGAAGCACAGCGGCAATAGTCCGGTCGCCAGCGGATCCAGGCTACCCGTGTGGCCGCCCTTCTCGGCGCGGAACAGGTGGCGCGCCTGCTGCAGGGCCTGGTTGGAGCTCAGCCCCTGCGGTTTGTCGAGCAGCAGGATGCCGTCGAGCGGGCGGAAGCGCGTCTTGGCTTTCGTCATGGATCGTCCGCAGAAGGTCCGCAGGTCGCAGCGGGGTCGAGTTCGTCCGCCGAAAGGCGGGACGAGGCCCAGGCTCCCGTGGCGAATCCTGCGTGGATCCCCGGGGTCAGGGCAACAAGTCGATGAATCGGATGGAGGTCGGGCTGACGAACGGCAAAACCTGCGTCAGCAGGCGCACATGGCGGACTTACTTACTTGTCCGCGTCGCCCGTGTCGCCGCTAGCGTCTTCGGACACGGCCGGGTTGTCGCGCAACAGGTTGCCGATGCGCTCGCCACGATCGACCGAGTCGTCGTAGTGGAAATGCAGCTCCGGCACGTGGCGCATCTTCACCGCGCGGCCGAGCTGGTAGCGGATCTGCGGAGCCAGTTCCTTGAGAGCCTTTACGGCCTCCCGCGAACGCTCCTGCTGCAACGCGGTGACGAACACCTTCGCGTGCGCGAGGTCGCGCGTGACTTCCACGTCGGAGACACTGACGGACGGCAGGCCGTGCTCGCGCACGGCTTCGTGCACCAGCGTGCCCAGTTCGCGACGGAGCTGGGCGGAAACGCGATCGGTGCGGTGGAACGTTTTAGGCATAAATCCAATTGCTGATTGGGTGGAACGAGAAACGGGCGGGGATGAACCCGCCCGTTCCTGTCTTACAGCGTGCGCTGGACTTCGATGCGCTCGAAGCACTCGATCTGGTCGCCCGGCTTGACGTCGTTGTACGCCTTCACGCCGATACCGCATTCGGTGCCGTTGCGGACTTCGTCGACGTTTTCCTTGAAGCGACGCAGCGACTCCAGTTCGCCTTCGAAGATGACCGCGTTGTCGCGCAGCACGCGGATCGGCTTGTTCCGCTTGACCACGCCCTCCACGACCATGCAGCCGGCCACGGCGCCGAACTTCGAGCTGCGGAAGACGTCGCGAACCTCGGCGGTGCCGATGATTTCTTCGCGGATCTCCACGCCCAGGATGCCCGAGGCCACCTGCTTCACCTGGTCGATCACGTCATAGATGATCGAGAAGTAGCGCAGGTCCAGGCCGTTGGCTTCGATCACCTTGCGGGCCGAAGCGTCGGCACGCACGTTGAAGCCGATGATCGTGGCCTTCGCGGTGAGCGCGGCGTTGGCGTCGGACTCGGTGATGCCGCCCACGCCGGAGCTGATGACGTTGATGCGAATCTGGTCGTTCGACAGCGCGACCAGTGCCTGGCGCAGCGCTTCGACGGAACCCTGCACGTCGGCCTTGACGACAAGGTTGAGGCTCAACTGGCCCTCGCCCTTGCCCATCTGGGCCATGATGTCTTCCATGCGGTTGCCGGCGGCGGCGACCAGGCGCGATTCGCGGCGCTTGGCGTCGCGCTGCTGCGCCACGTCCTTGGCCAGGCGTTCGTCGTCGACGACCACGAAGTCGTCGCCGGCGTCGGGTACGCCCGACAGGCCCAGCACCTGCACCGGGATCGACGGGCCGGCCTTCTCGACCTGCTTGCCGTTCTCGTCGAACAGGGCGCGCACGCGGCCGTACTGCACGCCGCACACGAGGTAATCGCCCTTCCTGAGCTCGCCCTGCTGCACCAGCACGGTGGCGACCGGACCGCGGCCCTTGTCGAGCGCGGATTCGATCACCGTACCGTTGGCGCGGCCGGTCGGCATGGCCTGGAGGTCGAGCACTTCGGCCTGCAGGCTGATGGCGTCGAGCAGGTCGTCCACGCCGAGGCCGGTCTTGGCCGACAGCTCCACCATCTGCGTGTCGCCGCCGAAGTCCTCGGCGACCACGTCTTCGGCGAGCAGGTCGTTCTTGACGCGGCTCGGGTCGGCGTCGGACTTGTCGATCTTGTTGATCGCCACGATCAGCGGCACGCCGGCCGCCTTCGCGTGCTGGATGGCTTCGCGCGTCTGCGGCATCACGCCGTCGTCGGCGGCCACGACCAGCACCACGATGTCGGTCAGCTTGGCGCCGCGGGCGCGCATCGAGGTGAACGCGGCGTGGCCCGGGGTGTCGAGGAAGCTGATGACGCCCTTGTCGGTTTCCACGTGGTACGCGCCGATGTGCTGGGTGATGCCGCCGGCTTCGCCGGAGGCCACCTTCGTGCGGCGGATGTAGTCCAGCAGCGAGGTCTTGCCGTGGTCGACGTGGCCCATGATGGTGACGACCGGGGGACGCGGCGCCTTCTCGCCCTGCGTTTCCTCGACGTGGGCCAGCAGCGCGTCCTCGGCGGTCGCGGCGTCGGCCTTGACCACGACGTGGCCGAGTTCCTCGGTCACCAGCGCGGCGGTGTCGTGGTCGATCGACTGGTTGATGGTCGCCATGACGCCCATCTTGAACAGCGCCTTCACCACGTCGCCGCCCTTGAGCGCCATCTTCTGCGCCAGGTCGGCGACGGTGATGGTCTCGCCGATCGCCACTTCACGGACGATGGGCGCGGTCGGGCGCATGAAGCCGCTGCCCGAACGGGCCTGCTCGGCGTGACGGCGCGTCGGCTTGGACTTGCCGCGCGTGTTGCTCGAACGGCGCGCGCGATCGGTCGCGCTCAGGTGCATCTGGCCGGCGAAACGGTTGGTGCGGTCGTCGTCCTCGACGGTCGCGACCATCGCGTGCGAACCGCGCGTCTTGTGCGCCGGGGCGCCGCGGGCGGCTTCGGGTGCACGGGCCGGGGCGGCCGGCTTCGGATGGCCGTGGCCGTGGCCATGACCGCTGGCAGCGGGCTTGCGCACCGGCTCGTCGGCATCGCCGGCTGCGGCGCTGGCATCGGCCAGGCGGGCGCGCTCTTCTTCCTCGGCCTTCTGGCGCGCGGCTTCCTCGGCCTCGCGACGCGCGGCATCGAGCTCGTCGGCGCGACGCTTGTCGTCGGCGGCCAGGCGCTGCTGCTCGGCGAGGTTGCGCTGCTTGGATTCCTCCAGCTTGCGCAGGATGTCGGCGCGCTCGTCGCTCTCGGACATCGGCTGCGAGTCGGTCGGCTTCACCAGCGTGACCTTCTTGCGCACCACGACGTCGACGGTCGTCTTGTTCTTGCCGCCGCCGACGGTGATTTCCTGCTTCCGGCTGCGGTTGAGCGTGATCTTCTTCGCCGCGTCGCCCGGCTCGGCCTTGTCCTCGGCCTTGCCATGGGCACGCTTGAGGAAGCCGAGCAGCTTGACTTTCTCGATGCTGGTGACGACCTGGTCGGGGCCGCTGAAGGTCATGCCGGCCTCGGCCAGCTGCTCCAGCAACTTCTCGACCGGCGTGTTCACCAGTTCGGCCAGCTTGCGGATGGTGGTTTGCTGCGACATTCGGATTCGGTGTCCTCGTGGCGCGGGACGGGTCCCGCGCGTGTTGGCGTCATTCTAGCCCGGGGGTGCCAGGCGAGCCGACGCGGTATTCATTCGAACCAGTGCTTGCGCGCTTCCATGATCAGCGCGGCGGCACGGGCCTCGTCGATGCCTTCGACATCGGTCAGCTCGTCGGTGGCCATGTCGGCCAGGTCGTCGCGGGTGACCACGCCACGGGCGGCCAGCGCATAGGCGGTGGCCTCGTCCATGCCGTCCAGCTCGAGCAGGTCGGCCGCCGGCTGGTGCTCGTCCAGCTCTTCCTCGGCCGCCAGGGCCTCGTTGAGCAGGGCGTCGCGGGCGCGCGAGCGCAGTTCCTCGACGATGTCCTCGTCGAAGCCCTCGACCGCCAGCAGCTCGCCGACCGGCACGTAGGCGATTTCCTCGACCGTGCTGAAGCCTTCCGACACCAGGATGCCGGCGATTTCCTCGTCGACTTCCAGCTTGTCCTGGAACAGCTGGCGGGCCGAGGCCTGTTCGGCCTCCGACTTCGCCGTGACCTGGTCCTGCGTCATCACGTTCAGCTGCCAACCCGACAGGCGGCTGGCCAGGCGCACGTTCTGGCCGCCCTTGCCGATCGCCTGCGCCAGGCGGTCTTCCGCCACGGCCAGGTCCATCGAGTGCTTCTCTTCGTCGACGATGATCGACTGCACTTCGGCCGGCGCCATCGCGTTGATGACGAACTGGGCCGGATTGTCCGACCACAGCACGATGTCCACGCGCTCGCCGTTGAGCTCGTTGCTCACGGCCTGCACGCGCGAACCGCGCATGCCGATGCAGGCACCGATGGGGTCGGTGCGGTTGTCGTGCGCGACCACGGCGATCTTGGCGCGGTCGCCCGGATCGCGCGCGCAGGCCTTGATCGACACCAGGCCCTGGCCGACTTCCGGCACCTCGAGCTTGAACAGCTCCATCATGAATTCCGGCGCCGCGCGGCTGATGAACAGCTGCGGGCCGCGGGGCTCGCTGCGCACGTCGAACAGGTAGCCGCGCACGCGGTCGCCGGTACGCAGCACGTCGCGCGGGATGCCCTTGTCCTTCGGGATGATCGCCTCGGCGTTGCCGCCCAGGTCGACGTAGATGTTGCCGCGCTCCACGCGCTTGACCACGCCGGTGACCAGCTCACCCACGCGATCCTTCCACGCGTCCACGACCTGCTGGCGCTCGGCTTCGCGCACGCGCTGGACGATGACCTGCTTGGCGGCCTGGGCGGCGATGCGGCCGAATTCCGGGTTTTCGATCTGCTCTTCGATGTAGTCGCCGACTTCCACGCCCTCGACTTCGTCGATGGCGTCCATCAGGCGAACCTGGCGGTCCGGCGATTCCATGACGACGTCGTCGGCCACGACTTCCATGCGGCGGAAGGTCTCGTAGCTGCCGTCCTTCTGGTCGATGGTGACGCGCACCAGCACGTCCTCGTCGTGGTAGCGCTTCTTCGCAGCCGAGGCCAACGCGGCCTCGATGGCCTCGAAGATGACCTCGCGGGGCACGCCCTTCTCGTTGGCGACTGCATCCACGACCAGCAACAGTTCCTTGCTCATCTCTCTGACTCCGCACGGTCGGCGACTCGCGCCGCCGGCTTTGATGGTGATTTGGTGATTACTTCTTCGCCTTCGAAGCGCCGCCCTTGGGCGCGCCCTTCGCCGGCTTGTCCTTGCCCGGCTTGACCGGGGCCATTCCCAGCGCGGCCCAGTCCGGGACCAGGCGCGCCTTGTCGATATTTCCGAATGCGGTGACGAACTCGTTGCCGTCCACGTCGAACACCACGTCGTTGCCCTGCACCCGCACGATGCGGCCCTGAAGGCGGCGGCGGCCGTCCTGCGGCAGCTTCAGGCCGACCTTGGCGGTCTCGCCCGCGAAGCGCGCGTAGTGCGCCAGCGTGAACAGCGGACGGTCGATTCCCGGGGAGGACACTTCCAGCGTGTACATGCCGCTGATCGGATCCTCGACGTCGAGCTGCGCCGAAACCTCGCGGCTGACCGCTTCGCAATCCTCGATGGTCACCGAACGCGGCTGCCCGTCCTCGCCCACGGCTTCATCGGCCGGCACGTCGATGTACAGGCGCAGCACGGCGCTGCCGGGAGACGGCAGGTACTCCGCACCCAGCAGCTCGACGCCCAGCGACGCGACGGTCGGGGCGAGCAGGTTGGCGATTTCGACAGCTTTATCGGCCACGCGAACTGACTCCCATGAAACCGGCACCGTGTTGACGCCGCGGTGCCTCGATGCAATGCAATACCCAGCAAAACGCCTCTGCGCACACGTTCTTCCGAAGCACGCATTCCAAAGCAGTTACTTCCGGATCGCGAGCCCACAAGCGCGAAAACGACAAAGGGCCCTTGCGGGCCCCTTGTCCGTACAGCTGGATTTCGGTGTGGTCGCGTGAGCAGTGCGCGACCACCAAGCCCGAGCCTTTGGCCTGGGAAGGTCCGGATTCCGGACCTTCCGCCGGCGTGAGTCCTGAAGACTACGCCTGCCGAAGCTGGTAGCGGGGGCAGGATTTGAACCTGCGACCTTCGGGTTATGAGCCCGACGAGCTGCCAGACTGCTCCACCCCGCATCAGGCCGACCATCATAACGGCCGACTAAAACATGCGCAACCCCGATTCATGAATCAAATCGGATTTGCGCGAAAAAACTATCCCGCGAACGCCCGCTGGCACCACGCCATGATCGGATTCCACGCGAGGCCCAGCGCGAGCAGCGCCAGTGCATTCACCCCGAAGGTGATGCGCAGGGGGCGATTGTCGGTGGCTTCGATGCCCTGCCCTTCCGGCTCGTCGAAGTACATCGCCTTGATCACGCGCAGGTAGTAGAACGCGCCGATCACCGCGAAGACGACGCCGACCAGCGTCAGCCACAGCATGTCGCCCTGCAGCGCGGCGCGCAGCACGGCCAGCTTCGACCAGAAGCCGAGGAACGGCGGCACGCCGGCCAGCGAGGCCATCACGCACAGCACCAGACCGGCCATCCACGGATTGCGCGCATTGAGGCCCTTGTAGTCCTCGATGCGGTCCGCTTCGAACCCACGACGCGAGAGCACGACGATCGCGCCGAAGGCCGCGGCCGACATGATCGCGTAGCTGATCGCATAGAACAGCGCCGCCGCGAAGCCTTCGCGCCCCCCGCCGGCCAGGCCAACGAAGAGGAAGCCCACGTGCGAGATCGTCGAATAGGCGAGCAGTCGCTTGAAGTTGGTCTGCACCATCGCGCTGAGGTTGCCGATGGCCAGCGACAGCACCGCGAGGATCGCGAGCATCAGGCGCCACTGTTCCTCGAACGCCGGCGCACCAATTTCAAGCAGACGGTACGTCATGCCGAACGCGGCCAGCTTCGGCGCGGAGCCGATGAACAGCGTGATCGGCGTCGGCGCACCGTGGTACACGTCCGGCAGCCACATGTGGAACGGCGCGGCGCCGAACTTGAACGCGATGCCGGCGACGATGAACACCACCGCGGTGATCAGCATCAGCGTGTTGCCTTCGGCGATGCGCTGCTGCGTGGCGGTCGCGATCTGGTCCAACTGCAGCGAACCGGTGGCGCCGTACACCAGCGACAGGCCGTACAACAGCAGGCCGGACGCCAGCGCGCCGAGCACGAAGTACTTGATCGCCGCTTCCGACGCGAGCGGGCTGTCGCGATCCACCGCGACCAGCGCATAGGAGCACAGCGCCAACATTTCCAGGCCGAGGTACACCATCACCAGGCTGCCGGACGACACCAGCAGCATCATGCCGGCGATGGCGAACAGCATCAGTACCGAGACCTCGCCCTTGTACAGGTCGCGGGCGCGCAGGTACGGCCAGGTGTAGATCATCGACAGGATGCCGACGACGCCGATGGTCACCTTCATCACGTCGGCAGCGGTATCGCGCACGAACATGCCGTTGAGCACCGTGCCGTGGCCGCCCACGCCAGTGGCGACCATGAAGGTGGCCACGGCCAGGACCGCGATGGCGAACAGGTGGCTGACGACGCGGCGGCGCTCGTCGACGAACAGGTCGAGCATCAGCAGAGCGAACGCGCCGAGGATCACCACCAGCTCCGGCAGGAGCGGCAGCAGGTCGGCGGCGGAGCGGACAGGCATGTTCATTCGCTACAACCTCAGAGCTTCGACGCGGCGATCTGGGTCGCCAGGTTCGCGATGGCGGGTTCCATCAGGTCGGTCAGGGGCTTGGGCCACAGGCCCAGGATCAGCACGCCGGCGGCGAACACACCCAGCACGAAGGCTTCGCGTGCATTGATGTCCTCGAGCTCGGCGACATGCGCGTTGCCCACTTCGCCCCACATCGTGCGCTTGACCAGCCACAGCGTGTAGGCCGCGCCGATGATCAGCGTGGTTGCCGCGACGAAGCCGATCAGCGGGTGCTGCTGGAAGCTGGCCAGGATCACCATGAACTCGCCGACGAAGCCCGAGGTGCCCGGCAGGCCCGAGTTGGCCATCGCGAACAGCACGACGAACGCGGCGAACCACGGCATCACGTTCGCGACGCCGCCGTAATCCTTGATCATGCGTGTGTGCATGCGGTCGTACAGCACGCCGACGCAGGAGAACATCGCGCCCGACACGAAGCCGTGGCTGATCATCTGCACCATCGCGCCCTGCAGGCCCAGGCGCGCACCGTCGGTGTTGCCGGCCTCGCGCACCAGCGCGAAGGCTATGAACGTGCCGAGCGTGACGAAGCCCATGTGCGAGACGGACGAGTACGCGATCAGCTTCTTCATGTCGTCCTGCGCCAGGGCGACCAGGCCGACGTAGACCACGGCGATCAGGCTCAGCGCGATCACCAGCCACGCCCACTCGGCGCCGGCGTCCGGGACGATCGGCAGCACGAAGCGGATGAAGCCGTAGCCACCGATCTTCAGCATGATCGCGGCCAGGATCACTGAGCCAGCGGTCGGCGCTTCCACGTGCGCATCCGGCAACCAGGTGTGCACCGGGAACATCGGCACCTTCACCGCGAAGGCAATGAGGAATCCGAAGAACAGCCACATCTGCTCGGTCGCCGTCAGCGGCAGCGCGTACATGTCGGCGAGCTGCCAGCTGCCGCCCTTCAGGTACAGGTAGATCAGGCCCAGCAGCATGAACAGCGAGCCGAGGAACGTGTACAGGAAGAACTTGATCGACGCATACACGCGACGCGGGCCGCCCCACACGCCGATGATGATGAACATCGGGATGAGCATGCCTTCGAAGAACACGTAGAACAGCATCGCGTCGAGCGCGGCGAACACGCCGACCATCAGGCCTTCGAGGATCAGGAACGCGGCGTAGTACTGCGCCACGCGCTTGTCGATCGAAGTCCACGCGCCAATCATCGCCAGCAGCGTGGTCAGCGTGGTCAGGGCGATCAGCGCGACGGAAATGCCGTCGACGCCAAGGTGGTAGCGGATGTCGTAGGCCGGGATCCAGTTACGGTTCTCGACGAACTGCATCGCCGGCGTCGTCATGTCGAAACCGGTGAGCAGCGGAATGCTCGCCAGCAGCGCGAGGAACGCGATGCCGGTGGCGAACCAGCGCGCCGCGCCGGCGCGCTCGTTGCCGAATGCCATCGTGGCCAGGCCGCCGATGATCGGCAGCCAGATCAGCAGGCTGAGCAGGAAGGAAGTGCTCTGCAAGGGCTCGGGGTTCACGTCGGGTCCTTGTCCTAGTTAGTGCCAGTGGCGGATCAGTGCGGCCAGCAGAACAATCAGGCCGATGATCATCGCGAACGCATAGTGGTAGAGATAACCCGACTGGATGCGGCGGGTCAGGTTGGCGACGAGGTCGACGACGCGGGCGCTGCCGTTGACCACCGCACCGTCGATGACGTGCGAGTCGATGGCGCGCGATGCCTTGCCCAGACCCAGGCCGCCGCCGGCGAAACCGCCGATCCAGAGCTTGTCGAAGCCGTACTTTTCCTCGAGCACGCGCACCGGCCAGGCGAAGATGCGGCGCGCCTTGGCGGGCAGTTCCGGCTTCCACCAGTACATGACGGTCGCGAGCACGAAGCCGGCCAGGGTCAGCCAGAACGCAGGCGCCTTGAAGCCGTGCAGCGCGTAGGCGACCGGACCGTGCCAGACCTCCTCGCCCACCCTGGCGACAGTGTCGCGCGCGGCGCCCACGTCGATGGCGCCGAGGAAGAACGGCAGCTGCTTGTGATGGCCGAAGACGTCCGTGCCGAACAGCATCGGCCCGACGGTGAAGAAGCCGATCAGCACCGACGGGATCGCCAGCAGGATCAACGGCAGCGTCACCACCCACGGCGACTCGTGCGGCGTGTGCGCATGGTGGTCGTCATGGCCATGGCTGTCGCCGTGCTTCGCGTGCGCATCGTGCGTGACGTGCGCGACCGGCGCGCGGTGCGCGTCGTGGCCGTGCTGCTCGGCGAGCTGCGACTCGTGCTCGGTCGAGTCCGCTTCCGGCGCGACATAGTGGTCGGGCACCGGATCGTGGAAGCGTTCCTTGCCGTGGAAGGTCAGGTACAGCAGGCGGAAGCTGTAGAACGAGGTCACGAACGCGCCCAGCAGCACCGCCCAGTACGCGTACGTCGCAATCCAGTTGTGCGCTTCATGCGCGTGCTCGGCGGCGGCCTCGATGATGGTGTCCTTCGAGTAGAAGCCGCTGAAGAACGGCGTGCCGATCAGCGCCAGCGTGCCGATGAGCATCGTCCAGTACGTGATGGGCATGTACTTCTTCAGGCCGCCCATGCGACGCATGTCCTGCTCGTGGTGCATCCCGATGATCACCGAGCCGGCGCCCAGGAACAGCAGCGCCTTGAAGAAGGCGTGCGTCATCAGGTGGTACACGCCGGCGCTGTACGCCGACACGCCCAGCGCGACGGTCATGTAGCCAAGCTGCGACAGCGTCGAGTACGCGACCACGCGCTTGATGTCGTTCTGCACGATGCCGATCAGGCCCGTCCAGAACGCCGTGGTGGCGCCGATGAAGAGCACGAAGTACAGCGCGGTCTGCGACAGCTCGAACAGCGGCGACATGCGCGCGACCATGAAGATGCCGGCGGTCACCATCGTCGCGGCGTGGATCAGCGCGGAGATCGGCGTCGGGCCTTCCATCGAGTCCGGCAGCCACACGTGCAGCGGCACCTGCGCCGACTTGCCCATCGCACCGATGAACAGGCAGATGCAGATGAAGGTCATCAGCGACCAGCCGCCGACCGGCGCCAGCCAGCTGCCGGCCTCGGCCAGCGCGGGCCACGCGTTCTGCATCTGTGCGGCGGCCAGTGCGGGCTCGCCGGCACGCGCGAACACCGTGCCGTAGTCCAGCGTGTTGAAGGTGTACAGCACGCCGGCGATGCCGAGCAGGAAGCCGAAGTCGCCCACGCGGTTGACCAGGAACGCCTTGAGGTTCGCGAACACGGCGGTCGGGCGCTTGAACCAGAAGCCGATCAGCAGGTACGACACCAGGCCCACTGCTTCCCAGCCGAAGAACAGCTGCAGGAAGTTGTTGCTCATCACGAGCATCAACATCGAGAAGGTGAACAGCGAGATGTAGCTGAAGAAGCGCTGGTAGCCGTCGTCCTCGGCCATGTAGCCGATGGTGTAGATGTGCACCAGCAGCGAGACGAAGGTGACGACCACCATCATCATCGCGGTGAGCTTGTCGACCATGAAGCCGACGTGCGCTTCGATGCCGCCGACCTGGAACCAGGTATAGACGTTCTCGTTGAACGGCGAGGCGCCCTGCAGCAGCTGCCACAGCGTGTACATCGACAGCGCGCAGCTGACCGCCACGCCGAGGATGGTCACCCAGTGCGCACCGGCGCGGCCCACCTGGCGGCGGAACAGGCCGGCGACGATCGCGCCGAAAAGTGGCGCGAGGACGATCAGCAGTAGAAGGTTTTTAGATATCACGGCTCATTTCCATTGCGTCGTCGTACTGCACCAGATCTCTATCCGTTGGCCATGCCATCCATGGCGGAACGCTTCGGGCTTCGGGTCGCCCTGCCCGACCATCCATGGCCGGGCGTTCGCCGCCGCGCGAGCCAGTGGCTCGCAAGCGCGGCGGCTCACCCCTTCATCGAATCGATTTCGGCCACGTTGATCGTGCGGCGGTTGCGGAACAGCGTCACCAGGATCGCCAGGCCGATGGCGGCTTCCGCCGCGGCCACCGTCAGGATGAAGAACACGAACACCTGGCCGGCCGGATCGCTCAGCTGGCGCGAGAACGCCACGAAGTTGATGTTGACCGACAGGAGCATCAGCTCCAGCGACATCAGCAACATGATCACGTTCTTGCGGTTGAGGAAGATGCCCGCGACGCTGATGCAGAACAGCACCGCGCCGAGCGCGAGGTAATGGCCGAGCGCAAGCCCGGCGCCGAAGAATTCGCTCACGGCTTGCCCTCCTCTGCCGGGGTTTCCGCCGGGACGACCGGCTTGACGGCATCCATCTTCACGACGCGGACGCGGTCGGCGGCGCGCACGCGTGCCTGGGCCGACGGACTCTGGTGGCGCGCACCGACACGACGGCGCAGCGTCAGCGTCACCGCTGCGATCACGGCGACGGTCAGGATGACCGCGGCGACCTCGAACGGCAGCAGGAACTGCGTGAACAGCGCACGCGCCAGCCACTGCGTGTTGCCCGCTGCGGACGGATCGGCCGGGAACCCGGTCGCGACGCTGGCCTTGACGCCGATCAGCGTCAGCATTTCCACCAGCATGATCACGGCGACGACCAAGCCGAGCGGCAGGTAGCGCACGTAGCCTTCGCGCAGCGGCGCGACGTCGATGTCGAGCATCATCACCACGAACAGCAGCAGCACCATCACCGCGCCGACGTAGACCCAGGATGAGCGCGACGCCGAGGAACTCGGCACCGGCGATGATCCAGGTGCAGGCGACGGAGAAGAACGTCAGCACCAGCAGCAGGACCGCGTGCACCGGGTTCTTGACGCTGATGACGCCGACCGCGGCCATCGTGGCGACGGCGGCGAAGACGAGGAAGGCAATCTGGGCGAGATCCATGTTCGTCAGGCCCTCAGCGGAAAGGTGCATCGGCCGCGCGACGCTCGGCGATTTCCGCCTCGAGGCGGTCGCCGATGGCCAGCAACTGCGGCTTGGTCACGATGTTCTGGCCGCGCCGGTCGAAGTGGTACTCGTGCACGTGCGTCTCCACGATCGAATCGACCGGGCAGGACTCCTCGCAGAATCCGCAGAAGATGCACTTGAACAGGTCGATGTCGTAACGCGTGGTGCGGCGGGTGCCGTCCTCGCGCTTGGTCGAATCGATGGTGATCGCCAGCGCCGGGCACACGGCCTCGCACAGCTTGCATGCGATGCAGCGCTCTTCGCCGTTGGGATAGCGACGCAGCGCATGCACGCCGCGGAAGCGCGGCGACTGCGGGGTCTTTTCCATCGGGTACATCAGCGTGTACTTCGGCTTGAACAGGTACTTCGCCGTGAGGGCGAGTCCCTGCGACAGCTCGATGAGCAGCAGGCTCTTGAAGTAGGAAACGATGCGATTCATGCCTGCCCCTTACACCCCGGGCTCGAAGATTTTGAAGTACGCCATGACCGCGACCACACAGATCCAGGCGATGGTGATCGGAATGAACACCTTCCAGCCCAGTCGCATGATCTGGTCGTAGCGATAGCGCGGGAACGACGCGCGGAACCAGATGAAGCAGCTGGCGAAGAAGAACACCTTGGCGAGCAGCCACCACCAGCCGTCGACCGACAGCAGAGGGATGCCCCACCCGTGGAACGGGCTCAGCCAGCCGCCGACGAAGAAGATCGAGGTCAGGAAGCTGATCAGGATCATGTTGGCGTATTCGGCCAGGAAGAACAGCGCGAACGCCGAACCCGAATACTCGACCATGTGGCCGGCCACGATTTCCGACTCGCCTTCCACCACGTCGAACGGCGCGCGGTTGGTTTCGGCCACGCCGGAGATAAAGTAGACGACGAACAGCGGCAGCATCGGCACCCAGAACCACTCCAGGAAACCGGAGTTGCCCGACTGCGCCATCACGATGTCGGTAAGGTTCAGGCTGCCGGCGCCGACCATCACGCCGACCATCGCGAAGCCCATCGCGATTTCGTACGAAACCACCTGCGCCGCGGCACGCATGGCGCCGAGGAATGCGTACTTAGAGTTCGACGCCCAGCCGGCGAGGATGATGCCGTATACGCCCAGCGAGGTCATCGCGAGCAGGTACAGCAGGCCCGCGTTCGCATTCGACAGCACGACCTGGTAGTCGAACGGCACCACCGCCCAGGCGGCGAACGCCGGCGCAAGCGCGAGCAGCGGCGCGAGCTTGAACAGGAAGTTCTCCGCCCGCGTGGGCTGGATGACTTCCTTGAAGAGCAGCTTGAAGACGTCGGCGAACGCCTGAAGGATGCCCATGCCGACGTACATCGGTCCGTGGCGTACGTGCATCCAGCCGATGAGCTTGCGCTCCCAGACCACGTAGAACGCCACGGTGATGATCACCGGCATGGCGATGGCGAGGACCTTCAGCACGATCCAGAGGATCGCGCCGATGTTGCCGAGCGACAGCAGCCAGTCGCGGAACGGATCAAACATTGCTTATGCCCTCCCCGCCTGCACGCGGCCCGACATCGGTGCGGTGGCGCCGTGACCGGATTCCACCCACACCGTGCCCGGCGCGACCTTGTCGCTGACCGAGACCGGCAGCGTCGCGGTGCCCGCGGCGGTGTTGAACTTGCCGACCATGCCATCGGCGAAACCGAGCGCGGCGGCGTCCTTCGGATTGATCACCGCCTTCGGCTCGACGTTGAGCGGATGCGACTGCAGCGCCGGCGCGCGGCGCACGACCGCGTCGCTGCGGTAGATCGCCATGCTTGCGGCCACTTCCAGGCCGTCGCCCGAGACGTTCGGCGCTTTGCCGGCCGCAACGTCGACATCGCGCATCTGCATGCCGGCACGCAGGCCAGCCAGGTCGATGAAATCGAAGCCCTTCGCCTGCAGCTCGCCGCCGAGGGCGCGAAGCACGCGCCAGCCGGCACGCGCCTGGCCCGGCAGCTTGCCGCCGGCGACGGTCGCCTGCTGGCGGCCGTCGAGGTTGGTAAGCGTCGCGTCGATTTCCGGCAGCAGGCCGATCGGCAGGATCACGTCGGCGACCGCGCGCGTCGAACGGCACGCGAAGGTGCTGAACGCCACGACCTGCGCCGCATTGAGCGCCTTCAGCGCGGTCGCGGTGTCGGCGAAGTCCATGCCCGGCTCGATGCCGTACAGAACGTAGGCCGAACGTGCATCGGCCAGCATCGACTGCGCGTCGCGCGCGGTCGGAAGCACGCCGTAGTCGGACAGGCCGACGGCGTTCGCGCCCTGCGGGATGCGGTTGAGCGAGGCGCCAGTGGCGGCGGCGAAATCGGCCGCGGCCTTGCGGATCTGCGCGGCGTACGGGCCGTTCTCGGCCAGCGCACCTACGATCACGACCGCACGCGTCGCGTTCTTCGCAATGTCGACCAGGCCGTCGTCGCCCAGCGTCGCAGCGATCTGCGACGGTGCGACGATCGCCTTCTGCGCGACGTCGTAGGTGAAGTCGAAATCGACCGGGTTGACCACGTACACCTTCGCGCCGCGGGTCCAGGCCTTGCGCACGCGCTGGTTCACCAGAGGGAGTTCGTGGCGCAGATTGGAGCCCACGATGACGATGACGTCGGCGTGGTTGATGTCGGCCACCGGCGCGGCGAACGTCGTCGCGTGCGCGGCGTCGCTCAGGTCATGCTGGCCGATGCGGTGGTCGAGGTTGCCCGTGCCCAGCGCTTCGGCGAGGCGTGCCAGCAGCGCGCCCTCCTCATTCGACGTCGCGGGGCCGGCGAGGATGCCGAGCTGATCGGCGGCGTTGTCGCGCAGGATCTTCGCGGCCTTGGCCAGCGCTTCTTCCCACGAGGCTTCACGCCATTCGCCGTTCTCCTTCACCATCGGCACGGTCGCGCGGTCTTCCGCGTACAGGCCCTGGTGCGAATAACGGTCGCGGTCCGACAGCCAGCATTCGTTGACCGCTTCGTTGTCGCGCGGCACGGTGCGCAGCACTTCGCCGCGACGCACGTGCAGGAACAGGTTGCTGCCCAGCGCGTCGTGGTAGCCCACCGATTCTCGCGCGATGAGTTCCCACGGGCGCGCCTTGAACTGGAACACCTTGTTGGTCAGCGCGCCGACCGGGCACACGTCGATGACGTTGCCCGACAGCTCGGTCGTCAGCGGCTTGCCGTCGTAGGTGCCGATCTGCAGGTTCTCGCCGCGGTACATGCCGCCGAGTTCATACGTGCCGGCGATCTCCGCGGTGAAGCGCACGCAGCGCGTGCATTGGATGCAGCGGGTCATCTCGGTGGCGACCAGCGGACCGATATCCTCGTCCGGCACCACGCGCTTGCGCTCGGCGAAACGGCTGACGGAACGGCCGTAACCCAGCGACAGGTCCTGCAGCTCGCACTCGCCGCCCTGGTCGCAGATCGGGCAGTCGAGCGGGTGGTTGATCAGCAGGAACTCCATCACGTTGCGCTGCGACTTGAGCGCCTTGTCGCTACGCGTGGCGACCTTCATCCCGTCCATGACCGGCGTGGCACAGGCCGGCGCCGGCTTGGGCATCTTTTCCACCTCGACCAGGCACATACGGCAGTTCGCCGCGACGGCCAGCTTGTCGTGGTAGCAGAAACGCGGGATCGGAATGCCGGCCTTGTCGGCGGCATGGATGATCATGGAACCCTTCGGCGCGGCCATCTCGACGCCGTCGATGAAGACGGTGACGTGGTCCGGCGGCAGGTTCGGATTTACGGGCTGTGCGCTCATGCGGCGACCTTCTCCACCACCGTGCCGGCGCGCTGGTCGTCGACCAGGAAACGCTTGTTCACGATCGCGTACTCGAATTCATCCCAGTAGTGACGCAGGAAGCCCTGCACCGGCCACGCGGCGGCTTCGCCGAACGCGCAGATGGTGTGGCCTTCGATCTGGCCGGCGGCGGCGCGCAGCATCTGCAGGTCTTCCAGCGTCGCCTGCTTGTCGACGATGCGGGTCAGCATGCGGTACATCCAGCCGGTGCCTTCGCGGCACGGCGTGCACTGGCCGCAGCTTTCCTTGAAGTAGAAACGCGCGATGCGCTGGCAGGCGCGCACCATGCAGGTGTCCTCGTCCATCACGATGACCGCGCCCGAACCGAGGCCCGAACCGGCCTTCTGGATGGCGTCGTAGTCCATCGTGAGCGACATCATCGTCTCGCCGGGCAGCACCGGCATCGACGAACCACCCGGAATCACGGCCTTGATCTTCTTGCCGTTGCGCATGCCGCCGGCGAGCTGGAGCAGCTCGGAGAACGGCGTGCCCAGGCGGATCTCGTAGTTGCCCGGCTTCGCGACGTGACCGGAGACCGAGAAGATCTTCGGACCGCCGTTGTTCGGCTTGCCCAGATTGAGGAACCACTCCGCGCCGTTGCGGATGATCGCCGGCACCGAGGCGTAGGTCTCGGTGTTGTTGATGGTCGTCGGCTTGCCGAAGAGGCCGAAGTTCGCCGGGAACGGCGGCTTGTAGCGCGGCTGGCCCTTCTTGCCTTCCAGCGATTCCATCAGCGCGGTTTCTTCGCCGCAGATGTACGCACCGGCGCCCAGCGCACCGTAGATGTCGATGTCCACGCCGCTGCCGAGCACGTTCTTGCCCAGCCACCCGTGTTCGTACGCTTCCTTCAGTGCCTGCTCGAAGTGCTCGAAGGGCTCGTGGTGGAACTCGCCGCGCAGGTAGTTGTAGGCCACGGTCGAACCGGTGGCATAGCAGGCGATCGCCATGCCTTCGACGACCGAATGCGGGTTGTACCGCAGGATGTCGCGATCCTTCGCCGTGCCGGGCTCGGATTCGTCCGAGTTGCACAGGATGTACTTCTGCGTGCCGCTGCCCTTGGGCATGAAGGACCACTTCAGGCCGGTCGGGAAGCCTGCGCCGCCGCGACCGCGCAGGCCCGAGGCCTTCACCAGATCGACGATGGCAGCCGGATCCATCTTCTCGGTCAGGATCTTGCGCAGCGCGGCGTAACCGCCGGTCTTGAGGTAGTTCTCGTACGACCACGGCGTGTCGTAGTGCAGCGTCGTGTAGACGACGCTGTGCTCCTGCGGAGCCGGGCCGACCGGACCGTAGCCCTGGGAATAATCGTGATGATCGTGCGCCATCTCAGCCGGGCCTCACTTCAGTCCGTCGAGCAGCTCGTCCACCTTCGCGGCGTCGAGCTTCTCGTGGTAATGACCGTTGATGACCACCACCGGGGCGCCGCAGCACGCGGCCAGGCACTCTTCCTCGCGCTTGAGGTAGACGCGGCCGTCGGAAGTGGATTCGCCCAGCTTGCAGCCAAGCTTCTTCTCGGCATGACGCACGAGGTCTTCGGCGCCATTGAGCCAGCAGCTGATGTTCGTGCAGAAGGCGACGTTGTTGCGGCCGACCTGCTCGGTCTCGAACATCGAGTAGAAGCTGGCCACTTCGTACGCCCACACCGGCGGCAGGTCGAGGTACTTGGCCACGGCGGCGATGAGCTCGTCGCTCAGCCAGCCGTCGTTCTGCTCCTGCGCGGCGTGCAGGCCCTGCAGCACGGCCGAGCGCTTGCGGTCCGGCGGGAACTTCGCCAGCCAGTGGTCGATGTGCGCACGCGTCTTGTCAGACAGCGCGACCATCGGGTCGACGTGCTGACAGGCTTCGAAATTTCCGGTCGCCTTCATTTGTCCAGATTCCTAAACGGGCCGCCGCGCTTAGCGGTCGACCTCGCCGAACACGAGATCGTAGGTGCCGATCATCGCCACGACGTCGGCCAGCATGTGGCCGCGAACGATGGCGTCCATCGACGACAGGTGCGCGAAGCCCGGCGCGCGAAGCTTCACGCGGAAGGGCTTGTTGGCGCCGTCGGAGACCAGGTAGCAGGCGAACTCGCCCTTGGGCGCTTCGACCGCCGCGTAGGTCTCGCCGGCCGGCACGCAGTAGCCTTCGGAGAACAGCTTGAAGTGGTGGATCAAGGCTTCCATGTCGTCCTTCATGTCCTCGCGCTTGGGCGGAGCGACCTTGAAGTTGTCGACGATGACCGGGCCCGGGTTGGCCTTCAGCCACTTCACGCACTGCTTGATGATCCGGTTCGACTGGCGCATCTCCTCGACGCGCACCAGGTAACGGTCGTAGCAGTCGCCATTGACGCCAACCGGGATGTCGAAGTCCATCTCCGCGTACTTCGCGTACGGCTGCTTTTTGCGCAGATCCCAGGCGATGCCCGAGCCGCGCAGCATCGCGCCGGTCATGCCCCAGGCCAGCGCCTGGTCGGGCGACACGACGCCGATGCCGACGGTGCGCTGCTTCCAGATGCGGTTGTCGGTGAGCAGCGTCTCGTACTCGTCGACGCGCTTGGGGAAGTCGTCGGTGAACGCCTCCAGGTAATCCAGCAGCGAGCCTTCGCGCCATTCGTTGAAGCGCTTGAGCTTGGCGCCCTTGCGCCACGGCGATTCCTTGTACTTCGGCATCCGCTCCGGCAGGTCGCGGTAGACGCCGCCGGGGCGGTAGTACGTCGCGTGCATGCGCGCGCCGGAGACCGCCTCGTAGCAGTCCATCAGCTCTTCGCGTTCGCGGAAGGCGTACAGGAACACGGCCATCGCGCCCAGGTCGAGCGCGTTGGAACCGACCCACATCAGGTGGTTCAGGATGCGGGTGATCTCGTCGAACATCGTGCGGATGTACTGCGCACGCTCCGGCGCCTCGATGCCCAGCAGGGTCTCGATCGCGCGCACGTAGGCGTGCTCGTTGCACATCATCGACACGTAATCCAGGCGATCCATGTAGCCGATCGACTGGTTGAACGGCTTGGATTCGGCGAGCTTTTCCGTCGCGCGATGCAGCAGGCCCACGTGCGGGTCGGCGCGATGCACGACTTCGCCGTCCATCTCCAGGATCAGGCGCAGCACGCCGTGCGCGGCCGGATGCTGCGGACCGAAGTTCAGCGTGTAGTTGCGGATCTCGGCACCGCTGCCGAGACCGGACGTGTTGCTCACGGTTCCGTTGGAAAGCTGGGCGCTCACTTCTTCACCTCGCCGCGCTGTGCAGCCTCACCCTGCGCGGTCTCGTAACGGGCGTCGTCGCGGATCACGCGCGGGACGAGCACGCGCGGCTCGATCGACACCGGCTCGTACACCACGCGCTTCTTGTCGGCGTCGTAGCGCACTTCGACGTTGCCGATCAGCGGGAAGTCCTTGCGGAACGGATGGCCGACGAAACCGTAGTCGGTCAGGATGCGGCGCAGGTCCGGGTGGCCTTCGAACACGATTCCGTACAGGTCGAACGCCTCGCGCTCGAACCAGTTCACGCCCGGCCACACGGAGGTCAGCGAATCCACCACCGGCAGGTCGTCGTTGTCGGCGAACGTGCGCAGGCGGACGCGCTCGTTGTGCTGGCACGACAGCAGGTGCGCGACCGCGGCGAAGCGGCGCTCCGGCGCGGCAGCGGCGCCGTTGGGCTGCTCGCCCCACACGAAACGGCCGGCGCTCTTGCCTTCGACACCGCGCGAGAAGCCTTCGGAGGACACGTCGGTGTCCCACTCGTCACTGCCGTAGCTGAGGTAATCGACGCCGCTGACGTCGACGCACAGCTCGAAGCCGAACTCGTCGCGCAGCGCGATCGCGGTGGCGAGCCACTGCGGGGCGGCGACGTCGATCGTCACTTCGTTGCGGCCCGGCGCGATGACGACCATCGCTTCGGGGAAACGCGCGGTCAGGCGCCCGGAGAGCGCCTGGGCATCCATGAAATCGTAGGGCTGGGCCATGTCAGCGCACGCCCTGCATGTTTTCGCCGAAGTTGGTGCCGCGGCGGATCTTCTTCTGCAGCTGCAGGATGCCGTACACCAGCGCTTCGGCCGTCGGCGGGCAGCCCGGGACGTAGACGTCCACCGGGACGACGCGATCGCAACCACGCACCACCGAGTACGAATAGTGGTAGTAGCCGCCGCCGTTGGCGCAGCTGCCCATCGAGATGACCCACTTCGGATCCGGCATCTGGTCGTAGACCTTGCGCAGCGCCGGGGCCATCTTGTTGACCAGCGTACCGGCCACGATCATCACGTCGGATTGGCGCGGCGACGGGCGGAACACCACGCCGTAGCGGTCCAGGTCCAGGCGCGCGGCGCCGGCGTGCATCATCTCGACCGCGCAGCAGGCCAGGCCGAACGTCATCGGCCACATCGAGCCGGTGCGCGCCCAGTTCCACAGCGCGTCCATGCTCGTGGTGACGAAGCCGTTCTGCAGCAGCGGGTTGTCGCCTTCAGGGCGCAGGATGTCGTCCAGCCGCCCCTCGGGCAGCGGGTTGTGCATGAGGTCAGAGACGCTCTGGATCACTCCCATTCGAGTGCTCCCTTCTTCCAGACGTAGATAAAGCCGAGCAGCAGCATGCCGGCGAAGATGCCCATTTCCACGAGACCGACCACGCCGAGTTCTCGGAACACGGTGGCCCAGGGCACGATGAAGATGATTTCCAGATCGAAGATGATGAACTGGATCGCGATGAGGTAGTAGCGCACGTCGAACTGCATGCGCGCGTCCTCGAACGCCTCGAAGCCGCACTCGTAAGGCGAGAGCTTCTCGATGGACGGACGCTGGGGGCCGAGCACCTTGCCCACCACCAGCAGGGCGACGCCGATACCTCCGGCGACGATCAGGAACAGCAGGGTCGGCAGGTATTCGGCCAGCACTCGGTGTTCTCTCGCTTCGTTTAGCTCGATCGCGTTACCGCGACCTGGCTCGGCGGCAGCCGCCTGGGTGATCCCCGCGCGAGACTCGGCCCGCCGTGCGTGCCGCACCTCGGTCGGTGGTGCTTGTGGTGCGTTTGCTGCAATTCACTGACAGCAGGGTTGTTCGGTGTGGTGCCCAAGGGGGGACTCGAACCCCCACGACTTACGTCGCTACCACCTCAAGGTAGTGCGTCTACCAATTCCGCCACCTGGGCAATCAAACCCACGCCATCGCTGGCATGTCGTCTTCCTGACGCGATCGGTGCCCTGTGGGCGTTGATCGCTCCGGTCATCGCTGACCGTACCCGGCAATCCGTGCCGGGCCGATGAAAACAAAGTTTACCGCGTTAACTCAGCCGCCCGCAGGGGGTTGCGGCTTTGCCGGTTCCGGCGATTGCGTCGCGGGCGCCTGCTGCGCAGGTGCCGGAGCAGCCGGGACCGCTTCCTGCGCCGCCGGCGCCTGCGGCACCGTGCTGGCCGGAGCGGCGCTGGCCGGGGCCGGAGCGGCCGAAGGCGCAGCCGGAACCGCGGCGTTGCCGGTGGCCGGCGCCGGTGCGCTCGGAACCGCCGGGACTTCGGCCATGACACCGCTCGGCGCGGCGCCGGTGTCGCCCGTGGCCTTGCGGGTGGCCTGCCAAGCCATGAAGAGGCTGATCGCGAAGAACGCGATGGCGAGCCACTTCGTCGCCTTGGACAGGAAGTTCGCCGAACCGCGCGCACCGAAGACGGTGGCCGACGCGCCGCCACCGAAGCCGGAACCGGCCTGGGCGCCTGCGCCGCGCTGCATCAGGATCAGCGCAACCATCGCGATCGCGATCAGCACATAGATGACGTTGAGCAGCAACAGCATCGTGGGGTTCTACGAAAGTGGTTTCGAGTACGTCAGGGTGCCGCCGCGACAGCGATGGCGTGGAAGTCTTCGGCCACCAGCGAGGCGCCTCCGACCAGGCCGCCATCGACGTCCGGCTGCGCGAACAGCGCGGCGGCATTGTCGGCCTTTACGCTTCCGCCGTACAGGATCGGTAGCGAGCCAGCGATTCTAGCATCGCGCGCAGCGATTTCGCTACGGATGAATGCATGGACCTCCTGGGCCTGCTCCGGGGTCGCGGTCCGGCCGGTGCCGATGGCCCAGACGGGCTCGTACGCGACGATCGCGCCTTCGAACACGCCCTCGCCGCCCAGCTCGAACAGCGGGGCGAGCTGCTTCTCGATGCGCCACTGCGTCTTGTCGTCCTCGCGCTCGGCCAGACTTTCGCCGACGCAGAGGATCGGCGTCAGGCCGGCAGCCTTGCAGGCGAGGAACTTGCGGGCGACCAGCTCGTTGGTCTCGCCATGGAACTGGCGACGTTCCGAATGCCCGACCAGGCCGTAGCGCGCGCCAACGTCCTTGAGCATCGTCGCGGACACTTCGCCGGTGTAGGCGCCCTTCTGGTTCTCGCTGACGTCCTGCGCGCCGAAGGTCAGGCCCTTCTCGCCGTAGCGCACGACCAGGCCGGCCAGGTACGGCAGCGGCGGCAGGATCAGGCGTTCGACGCCCTGCGGCGCCGGCATCGCGACGAGCGCGTCCAGCAGCGCCAGCGCGAAATCGCGATCGCCATGCAGCTTCCAGTTTCCGGCAACGATCTTGCGGCGCATGACCACTCCTCTGCGTCTTTCGGGATTGCGGCGGCACGACCGGCCGCGAGCGGCGGCAAGTTTACTCCACGTCGGCGAGAATCCCCCCATGGACACGCCATCGCGCGCGGATTCGTCATTGCTGCAGGGTTTTCCGCCCGTCGCCACGCGCGATGCGCGCGTGCTCGTGTTGGGCAGCATGCCGGGCGTCGCGTCGCTGCAGGCCGAGCGCTACTACGCGCACCCGCGCAACGCCTTCTGGCCGATCATGGGCGAACTCGTCGGGGCCGATCCCGCGCTGCCCTACGCGCAGCGACTCGCACGCTTGAAATCCGCCGGCATCGCGCTGTGGGATGTGCTCGATCGTTGCGAGCGCGAAGGCAGCCTGGACTCGGCGATCGTCGATGCGACGGCGCAGGCGAACGACTTCGCCGAGTTCTTCAAGCAGCACGCGAAGTTGAGGACGGTGCTGTTCAACGGGGCCAAGGCGGAAGCCGCGTATCGTCGTTTCGGCCCGCCGCTGAAGGCATTCGGCCTGCTCGCATTCCGCCTGCCCTCCACGAGCCCGGCGAACGCGGCGGTCGCCTTCGCCAAAAAACTGGCCGCCTGGCGCGAAGCGCTGCAGGCGGCCGGAGTCGTCAAATCCGATTGACCGTTGCTGCGATTACTTCAGCTTGATCTCGCGCAGGCGCTCTTCCAGGTAACCGTGCGCGGTGATCGCTTCCGGATAACGGCTCGGGTTTTCGGCCGTGACGCACGAAGGCAGCACGTCGATCAGGAAATCCGGGTTCGGATGCAGGAAGAACGGCGTGGAATAGCGCGGCTGGCGTGCCTTCTCGCCCTTCGGGTTGACCACGCGATGCGTCGTCGACGGATACACGTGGTTGGTCAGGCGCTGCAGCATGTCGCCGATGTTGACCACGATGGTGTCGGCGTCCGCCGTGAACGGCACCCACTCGCCCTTGCGCGACAGTACTTCCAGGCCTTCTGCGCTGGCGCCGACCAGCAGCGTGATCAGGTTGATGTCCTCGTGCGCACCGGCGCGGACGTTGGGGACGTCGTCGGTGGTGATCGGCGGGTAGTGGATCGGGCGCAGGATCGAGTTGCCCGAGTCGGTCTTGTCGGCGAAGTAGCTCTCCGGCAGGCCGATGTGCAGCGCTAGAGCGCTCAGCACGCGCGAACCCAGCTGGTCCAGCGACGTGTACAGGCCATAGGCGACGTCGCGGAATTCCGGGATTTCCTCCGGCCACAGGTTCGGCGGCATCACGTCGGCGTACTTCGAATCGCGCGGGATCTCGCGGCCGACGTGCCAGAACTCCTTCAGGTCGAAGTGCTTGGAATCCTTGGCCGTCTCCACACCGAAAGGCGTATAGCCGCGCGCGCCGCCGCTGCCGGGGACGTTGTACTTGCGCTTCACCTCGTCCGGCAGCGCGAAGAAGCGCTTGAAGACGTCGTAGGCGGTGTCGATCTGCGCGTCGGAGATCTCGTGGCCGCGGATGCCGCAGAAGCCCCACTCGCGGTACGCCGCGCCGAGTTCGGCCACGAAGGCCTCGCGATCGGCCGGGCTGGCAGGATCGCTGAAGCGGCGGATGTCGAGGGTCGGGATGCGGTTCACGTCGATTCCTGTTGCTGCGGGTCTGGAGGAGCCGCACATGATACCGCCCGCAGCCGGCAGGCCGGGCTCGCGGGGACGCCGGCGGGCCGTTCAGGCGGGATGTCTTTCCGCATGGGCTCCGCGCGACGGCATTGCCGGATAATGGTGGGCTTTTTTCCCGCCCCTCCTACCCCGCCCGGACGAATGGAAGACGTCGCCCCTCCCCTGCGCCAGCGCGCGAACGCCTGGCTGACCGGCCTGATCCTGGGCAACGCCGTCCTGGCCTGCCTCATCACGCTCAGCAACATTCCCCTGACCGACGCCGGCAGCGCCTGGCATTCGACGCTGTTCCTGCTGCTGGCCCTGCCGGGGCATTTCATCTTCTTCGGCGCGATTGTCGCGCTGCCGGCGTACGTGCTCGGCCGCGTCGTCCGCAATCCGCGCTGGATGATCGCGCTAGCCGTGCTGATGCAGACGGGGTGGCTGCTCCTGCTGCTCGCCGACGCGAAGGTCTTCGCGCTGTATCGCTTCCACCTCAATGCGATGGTGGCGAACATGATCTTCGGCGGCGCGCTGCAGGACCAGGTCGCCTTCTCGGCGAAGATGTGGGCGCTGATCGCGCTTGGCGCGGCCACGCTGCTCGCGCTCCAGGTCCTGGGCGCGCGGCTGTGGTGGCAGGCGCTGCGCCGCCGCCCGGTCCTGCTCCACATCCGCAAGGCGTGGTGGATCGCCGTCTCGCTGTTCCTGGTGAGCCAGGGCATGGCGGCGTACTCGGACGCGCGCGGCGATCGCGCGGTGATGTCGCAGCTGACCTACATCCCGTGGGCGCAGCCGATCACACTGAAGAACGCGCTGCACCGCTTCGGCGTGCAGACCGCGCAGGCCCATGAACTGCCCGATGCAGGCGATCGCCTCGGGTATCCGCGAAGCGCGCCGCAATGCGCGGCCTCGCCATCGCTCAACGTGCTCTTGGTACTGGTGGAGTCGCTGCGCCACGACATGCTCGATCCTGCCGTGATGCCCAACACCTGGCGTTACGCGCAGGACGCGCAGTGGTTCCGGAACCACTACAGCACGGGCAATGCGACGCGCTTCGGCCTGTTCGGGCTGATGTACGGGCTGCCCGGCGGCTATTGGCAGGCGATGCTGGCGCAGCAGCGCGGGCCGGTGATGATCGACCGCATGCTCGCCGACCGCTATGCGATGCACATCTACGGCAGCGCGCCGCTCTACAGCCCCGAGTTCGACCGCACGGTGTTTTCGAAGGTGCGCGACCGCATCGTCATCGGGCCGCCGAAGGCCAAAAGCGCCGAACGCGACCGCTTCGTGGTCTCGCGCATGCAGGCCGACATCCGCAACCATCCGAAAGGCCAGCCGTTCTTCGGCTTCGTCTTCCTGGACTCGCCCCACGCGCCGTACCACCTGCCGGATGGATACCGCTCGCCGTTCCAGCCGATGGCGCAGGACGTGAACTTCCTCAACCTCGGCCCGGACCACGACCCGACGCCCGAATTCAATCGCTACCGGGCAGCCGTGCATTACAGCGATGCGCTGATCGGCGAACTGCTGCACACGCTCGAACAAAGCGGACTTGCGAAGAACACCGTCGTGCTCATCACCGGCGACCACGGCGAGGAGTTCAACGACATGCGCAAGAACTACTGGGGCCACAACGGTAATTTCTCGGACTACCAGCTGCGTACGCCGTTCGTGCTGCACTGGCCCGGCCGTCCGGCGCGTCGCGTGGACGCGGCGACGTCGCACGAGGATTTCGTCCCCACCGTGATGCGCCACGCGCTCGGCTGCGAAAGCGACAGCGCGGATTACTCGACCGGCATGGACCTGTTCGGCGAGCTCCCGCGCAAGCGGCCGCTGCTGGTGGAAAGCTGGTCGCAGCGCGGCATCCGTGACGGCGCGCTGATCTACCTGTTCGACAACTTCGGCTCGGCCAGCGTGGTGGATCGCAACTACGACGCGATCCCGGACGCGGACGTCTCGGCCGATGCGGTGCGCGAGTCGTGGGAAATGCTGACGCGCTTCCAGAAGCGCTAGCGTGAACCTGCCCTCTCCCGGGTGACGGGAGAGGGCCTTAAACCCTCAAGCTGCCGCAGTGACGGCAGCAGCGAGCTTGTCGAGCGTGTCCTGCATGAGCGTGGCGTCGTCGGCTTCCACCGTGACGCGCACGACCGGCTCGGTGCCGGAGGGACGCAGGAAGGCACGACCACGGCCGGCGACGGCCTTTTCGGCCTCCGCCAGCGCGGCTTTCACCGAATCGGCTTCGGCCGGCTTCGAGCCCGCAGCGAAGCGCACGTTCACCGTCTTCTGCGGCACCTTGCGGAAATCGCCCAGCGCCTCGCGCAGCGAGACGCCGCGGCGCTTGAGCACTTCCAGCACCTGCAACGCGCTGACGATGCCGTCGCCGGTGTTGGCGCGATCCAGGCACAGCATGTGGCCCGAGGTCTCGCCGCCCAGAACGCCGCCGTTGGCGACCAGTTGCTGGTGCACGTAGCGGTCGCCCACCTTCGCGCGGATGAAGCCGATGCCCTGTTCGGCGAAGGCACGCTCCAGCGCGTAGTTGGTCATCAGCGTGCCGACGACGGGGCCGCGCAGGCGACCGGTCTGCTGCCAGTCGGTCGCCATCACGTACAGCAGGTCGTCGCCATCGCAGATCACGCCGTTGCCGTCGACGAACAGCACGCGATCGCCGTCGCCGTCGAACGCGATGCCGATGTCGGCGCCGGTCGCGCGCACGTGCTGGACGAGCGTGTCCGGGTGGGTCGAACCCACGCCGTCGTTGATGTTGATGCCGTTGGGGTCGATGCCGATGGCATCCACGCGAGCGCCGAGTTCGCGCAACACGAGCGGCCCGAGCTGGTAGGTCGCGCCGTTCGCGCAGTCCATCGCGATACGCAGGCCGCCCAGGTCGAAGCCCTTCGGCACGGAGCTCTTGCAGTGCTCGATGTAACGTCCCAGCGCGTCGCGCGTGCGCACGGCCTTGCCGAGCTGCTCGGACGGCACGGTGCGGAACGGGTGTTCCAGCGCGGCTTCGATCGCCAGCTCGGTGGCGTCGTCAAGTTTCTCGCCTTCGGCGGAGAAGAACTTGATGCCGTTGTCGTGGTGCGGGTTGTGCGAGGCGGAAATCACGATGCCGCCGTCGGCGCGCATCGAGTGCGTCAGGTGCGCGACGGCCGGCGTGGGCATCGGGCCCATCAGCTGCACGTCGACGCCGGCCGCGACCAGCCCGGCTTCCAGCGCCGCCTCGAACATGTAGTTCGAGATGCGCGTGTCCTTGCCGATGATCACCACCGGATTGCGCCAGTCGCGACGCGGCAGCGCGTGGCCGTAGGCATTGCCCAGGCGCAGGACGAAGTCGGCCGAGATCGGCCCCTCGCCCACGCGTCCACGAATGCCGTCGGTGCCGAAGTACCGGCGACTCATGCAGCCGCCTCTTCTGCCGGCGGCTGCGGCTGCTTCATCATCAGCGCGAGCAAGGTTGCGAGGCGATCACGGAGTTCGCGGCGATCGCAGATCTGGTCAAGCGCGCCGTGTTCCAGCAGGAATTCCGAACGCTGGAAGCCTTCCGGAAGTGTTTCGCGCACGGTCTGCTCGATCACGCGCGGGCCGGCGAAGCCGATCAGCGCCTCGGGCTCGGCGAGGTTGAGATCGCCCAGCATCGCGAACGAGGCCGACACGCCGCCGGTGGTCGGATGCGTCATCACCGAGATGAAAGGCAGCCCGCGGGCGCGCATGCGCGCGAGCGCCGCCGAGGTCTTGGCCATCTGCATCAGCGAGAACAGGCTTTCCTGCATGCGCGCGCCGCCGGTGGCGGTGAAGCAGACCATCGGACAGCCGAGTTCGACGGCACGTTCGGCTGCGCGGGTGAAGCGTTCGCCGACGACGGAACCCATCGAGCCGCCCATGAAGGCGAAGTCGAACGCGGCGGCGACCAGCGGCCGCTGCTTCAGCGTGCCTTCCATCGCGATCAGCGCATCGCGCTCGCCGGTGGACTTCTGCGCGGCCTTGATGCGGTCGGCGTACCGCTTCTGGTCCTTGAACTTGAGCACGTCGGTCGGGCCGAGTTCGGCAGCGATCTCGCGCGTGCTGCCTTCATCCAGCAGCGCGGTCAGCCGGACGCGCGCGCGGATGGCCATGTGGTAGTTGCACTTCGGGCAGACCTCGAGGTTTTCCTCGAGCTCGGGGCGGTACAGCACCGCGCCGCATCGGTCGCACTTTTCCCACAGGCCTTCGGGCACGCTGCGGCGCTTGGCGGCGCCGGTTTCGGTGCGGATGCCCGAGGGCATGAGTTTCTTGAGCCAGGACATGCGTTGAGAGTATTCCCGTTCAGGCGTGAAGAATGCCGGAGCGGGCCCCGGCGGAAGCGGGGCAGTGTAGCGCAGCGGGCGTCGGCGCCCGGCGCTCCGCTACGCCGATTCCGCGATGGCCGGAATGCCGTCCAGCGCGGCGCGGAGCGGCGCCAGGAACGTGCGGGCCTGTATGGCGGGCTCGGTCGCGTCGGCCAGCGCCGCCACCAGCGCGCTGCCGACCACGACCCCTTCGGCCTCGCGTGCCATGGCCGCCGCGCTGGTGGCGTCCTTGATGCCGAATCCCGCGACCACGGGCACGCGACTTCGCTGGTGGATCGCGTGCAGGCGCTCGCCCGCCGCCCCGGTGTCGAGCCGGTCCGCAGCGCCGGTCACACCGGCGAAGCTGACGTAGTAGAGGTAGCCCTGCGCGGCGTCGCAGAGGAGTTGCAGGCGCTCGTCCGTCGTCGTCGGCGAGGCCAGCAGGATCAGCGCGAGGTCATGTGCGGCGAACGCGGCACGGAACTCGCTCGACTCTTCCGGCGGCAGGTCCACCAGCAGCACACCGTCCACGCCCGCATCGGTTGCATCGCGCGCGAACCGCTCGGCGCCACGGATTTCGACGGGGTTGAGGTAGCCCATCAACACCACGGGCGTGTCGGCGTCGCGTTCACGAAATTTGCGCACGCTTTCGAACACGAAGGACAGGCCCGCGCCGCGCGACAGCGCGCGCTCCGAGCTGCGCTGGATGGTGGGGCCGTCCGCCATCGGATCGGAGAACGGCACGCCGAGTTCGATCACGTCCGCGCCCGCCTCGACCAGCGCGTGCATCACCGGCACCGTCGCCTCCAGCGAAGGATCGCCCGCGGTGACGAACGGGATCAGCGCCTTGCGGCGATCGGTGCGCAACTGGGTGAAGCGTCGGTCGATTCGGTTCATGGCGATGCCGTGTCGGGGAGCGCAGCCTCTCAAGGGGAAGGCCCGGAAGGCGTGGGATGGGAGGGAGGGAGATCCCGCCGCGTTCCCGACCTTCCCCTTGAGAAGCCGCAAACGTTGCCTGCGTACCGGAACGCAGGCGCGGTGCTAGAGCGAAATGCCTTCGCGTGCGGCGATGGTGTGCACGTCCTTGTCGCCGCGCCCGGAAAGGTTGCACAGCACGATTGCGTCCTTCGGCAGTCCACGCGCGAGCTTGATCGCCTGCGCGATCGCGTGGCTGGATTCCAGCGCGGGCAGGATGCCCTCGGTGCGCGAGAGCTGATGGAACGCCGACAGCGCTTCCGCATCGGTCACGCCGACGTAATCCGCGCGTCCGCTGTCCTTCAGGAAGGCGTGCTCGGGACCGACGCCCGGGTAGTCCAGGCCCGCCGACACCGAATGCGTTTCGATGATCTGGCCATCGTCGTCGCACAGCACGTAGGTGCGATTGCCGTGCAACACGCCCGGGCGACCCGCGGCAAGCGATGCAGCGTGATGCCCGGTTTCCATGCCCTCGCCCGCCGCTTCGGCGCCGACCAGTCGCACGTCGGCATCGTTGAGGAAGGCGTGGAAGATGCCGATGGCGTTGCTGCCGCCGCCGACGCACGCGGTGACCGCGTCCGGCAAGCGACCGTACTCGGCTAGCATCTGCGCGCGCGCCTCGCGACCGACGACCGCGTTGAAGTCGCGCACCATGCGCGGATACGGATCGGGGCCAGCGACCGTGCCGATGATGTAGAACGTGTCGCGCACGTTCGTGACCCAGTCGCGCATCGCCTCGTTGAGCGCGTCCTTCAGCGTCGCCGAACCGCTGGTCACCGGCACGACGGTCGCGCCGAGCAGTTTCATGCGGTAGACGTTGATCTTCTGGCGCTCGATGTCGGTGGCGCCCATGTAGACCACGCATTCCAGCCCGAGCCGCGCCGCGACGGTGGCGCTGGCAACGCCGTGCTGGCCGGCGCCGGTCTCGGCGATGATCCGCGTCTTGCCCATGCGGCTGGCGAGCAGCGCCTGGCCGATGGTGTTGTTGATCTTGTGCGCGCCGGTGTGGTTCAGGTCCTCGCGCTTGAGCAGGATGCGCGCGCCGCCGACCTCGCGGCTGAGCCGCTCGGCGAAGTAGATCGGACTGGGGCGGCCGACGTAGTGCGCCAGGTCGGCGTCGAAGGCCGCGTTGAAGGCGGGATCGACCCGCGCCGCGTCGTAGGCGGCGGCCAGTTCCTCCAGCGGCCCGATCAGGGTCTCGGCGACGAAACGACCGCCGTAGCGGCCGAAGTGGCCGGCGGCGTCGGGGAAGGCATGGAAGTCGGGGCGGGACATGCCGTGACTTTAGCGAACGACATCCGCCGGGAACATGCATAAAATCGGATTGTCCTGTCAGAAAACCTCACAGGTTTGAATGAGCCGAGACCTACCCCCGCTCAACGCCTTGCGCGCCTTTGAAGCCGTCGCCCGGCTGGACAGCGTCAGCCGCGCGGCCGAGGAGCTGCACGTCACCCACGGCGCCGTAAGTCGTCACCTGAAGGCGCTGGAAGAGGCGCTGGGGACGGCGCTGTTCGTCCGCGAAGGCCGCGGCCTTGCCCTGACGCCGGCCGGACGGCGGCTGCACGAGGCCGCCGACGGCGCCTTCGCCCTGCTCCGCCAAAGCTGGAGCGACCTGCGCCGGCGCCCGCAGCAGGCTCCGCTGGTGCTCGGCTGTCCGGGTAGCGTGCTGGCGCGATGGATGATCCCGCGGCTGGACCGCCTCGCCCGCGAGCGCCCGGACCTCACCCTCCACCTCGCAGCCAGCGAGCGCACGCCGGACGTGGCGCTGACCGGGCTCGACGCCGCGCTGTTGATCGACCGCGCGCCCTGGCCCGCCGACTGGCAGGTGCACGAACTGGCGCCCGAACGCCTCGGCCCGGTGGTGAGCCCTCGCTTCGCCGGTTTCGATCGCCTGCGCGACGCGTCGCCCGATGCGCTGGCACACGAATCGTTGCTGCACACCCAATCGCGCCCGCAGGCGTGGTCGGACTGGGCGGCGGGGAGTGGGCTCGACGCCGACGCGCTGCACATGGGCACCGCGTTCCCGCACCTGTACTACCTGCTGGAAGCGGCGAATGCGGGGCTGGGCGTGGCCATCGCGCCCCAACCGCTGGTGGCGGAGGATCTGGCCGCGGGCAGGCTTGTCGCCCCGTGGGGTTTCGTCGAGACGCAGGCACGTTGGGTGCTGGTCACGCGACGCAGGACGAACGATCCGCGCGTCGCGCTGCTGGTGGCGTGGCTGCGCACCGAACTGGCGGGCTGATCGCGCGGATCAGCGCGGCAACGAATCCGCGCGACGCACTTCCTCGACGAAGCGCCGCATTCTCGCGGCGTCCTTCTCCCCGGGCGCCGACTCGATGCCGCTGGAGACGTCCACGCCCCACGGGTGCACGGTGTTCACCGCCTCGAAGACGTTGTCCGGATGCAGCCCGCCGGCGAGCAGGAACGCGCGCCCGGAATCGTGCGGAATGCGCGACCAGTCGAACCGATGCCCCGTGCCGCCCGCGCCGCCGGCGGCGTGGCTGTCGAGCAGCAACGCGACAGCACGTGCATGGCGCGACAACGCATCCGATGCGACGTCGCCGCCCATCGCGACCGCCTTGAGGTAGGGCACGCCGAACGCCTCGCTGAAGGCTTCGTCCTCGCTGCCGTGGAACTGCAGCAGCGTCGGGCGCACTTCGTCGATCACGCGCTGCACGTACGCGGCCTCGTTGTCCATGAAGAGCGCAACGACGTCGATGCCATCCGCAACCACGTCACGCAGCGCGCGCGCATGTTCGATGTCGAGCCTGCGCGAACTGCGCTGTGCAAACACCAGGCCGATCGCATCCACGCCCAGTTCGCACGCCAGCGCGATGTCGTCCGCGCGCGTCATGCCGCAGAACTTGATGCGCGTGTGCGCCGACGCGTTCATAGCGTCACCTCGGCGGGAAGGTTCCACTGCGCCGGATAACGCGGCCCGAGGAACACCAGTCCGGTGGGCGGCGCGGTCGGACCTGCGACGGTGCGGTCGCGCGTTTCGAGCAATTCGGCGATCCAACGCTCGGGTTTCTCACCGCTGCCGACCATCAGCAGGCTGCCGACGATGTTGCGCACCATGTGATGCAGGAAGGCGTTCGCCTGCACTTCCACTTCGACGACGTCGCCTGCGCGCGTGACGCGGATGTCCTGCAACTCGCGCCACGCGTGCGGCGACTGGCAGTGCACGGTGCGGAAGGAGGAGAAGTCGTTTTCGCCCAGCAAGGCCTGCGCGGCGCGGTGCATGGCGTCGGCGTCCAGCGGGCGGCGTTCCCAGCTCAGGTACTGCCGGCCCAGCGCCGCGCGCACGGGGCGGTTGAGGATGCGGTAGCGATAGCGGCGCGCACGCGCGGAGAAACGCGCGTGGAAGTCGTTCGGCACCGGCCGGCACCAGCGCACCGCGATGGACGGCGGCAGGCGGCTGGTGACGCCGAGCATCCAGCTGCGCGGATCGCGCACGGCGTGGCTGTCGAAATGGACGACCTGGCATTCGGCATGCACGCCGGCGTCGGTGCGCCCGGCGCAGATCGTCTCGACCGGGTGGCCGGCGACGAAGGAGATCGCGAACTCCAGCGCGGCCTGCAGGGTTTCCTCGCCTTCGCGCTCCGGCTCGCCGTGCTTGCTCAGGCGCTGCCAACCACAGAAGCCGTTGCCGTCGTATTCGATACCGAGGGCGAAGCGGCGCGTCGGGGCGGTGTCGGGCGGGGAGGATTCGGCGGGCGTGTTCACGGGGTGCGGCGTGAGTTCCGGTGGGGCCGGAATCGTGGGGATTGGGGCATCGTGCTTGGGGTGGGTGGGCCAGCGCAACGGCGGCTCTGCCACCGCAGCGCTGTGCGGTTGCGACAACGTGTGGGGCGATCGCTTCGTTGCCCCTCACCCCAACCCCTCTCCCGAAGGGAGAGGGCTTCAAGCCAAGGTTCGCCGCACTACTTCAGGTGCTGATCGATTCGCCGCACTACGCCACGCGCTGATCGATCAGCCCAGGTCCTGCAGCATCCGCGACGCCGCCTGGCGCGCGGCGAGGTCGCCGTTGATGACGACTTCGCTCAGCAGCTGGCGGGCGCTTTCGCGGTCGCCCAGGTCGATGTAGGCGCGGGCGAGTTCCAGGCGTTCCTGGCCCGGCTGCGTGGCAAGCGTCGGTTCGACGTGCCCGCGGCGGCCGTTGCCGTTCGCGGCGATGTGCCAGGCCGGGGCAATCGGCGCGGCGGGCGCCGCGGCCGGAGACGGACGCACCGGCGCCGGCGGTTCCGGCGTCAGTTCGAACGCGGGCTCTTCCTGCCGCACCGGCTCCTGCACGTACTCCGGGGCGGGCGGGTCGACGATCGTCTCCGGTTCCTGGCGCGCTTCGATGTCCGGGCCGGCCGCGAACGCGTCGGCGATCGACGGCGCGGTGACGACAGCCGCATCGGACGGCGCTCGGAACGCCGGCTTGTTCGGACGACGCCCGAACCACCAGCCGCCGAGCAGCGCCAGCAGGATCGCGCCACCGCCGAGGATCCACGGCAGCGGCGAGCCGCCCTGTGTCGCGGCCTGCTCGTTGGTCTTGGCCACGCGCTGCTGCGCGGCGGCCAGTTCGCTGTCCTTCATCGCGATGAGCTGTTGCTGCTGCTTCTGCAGTTGCTCCAGCTCGGCGACGCGGCTCTTGAGTTCCTGGACCTCGGCGTCGCGTGCGGCGACGGTTTCCTGGGTCTGTTGCAGTTCCTGTCGCAGCATCTGGCCCTCGCCGCCGGCCTGGATGCCGGACTGGGTGCCCGCCTGGGCGGCACGCGCGGCCTCGGGCGGAACGATTTCGAGGCGGGCATCGGCCGTCGCCGTTCCACCCGCCGTGGTGGTGTTGCCCGGCGCGCCGCCGACGGGCGTCGCCGCTGCGGACGCGGCCGCGCCTTCCAGCGCCGGCTGCGGCACGGCGCGACGCGCATCGCGCCACTGCTGCACGTGCTGGGCGACCAGACGCCGCGCTTCGCCGGACTCGACGCTGGCGAGCTCGTCGCCCGACGGCACGTCGAGCACCGCGCCGGCCTTGAGCAGGTTGATGTTGCCGTCGATGAAGGCGTCGGGATTGGCGCGCAGCAGCGCGATCATCGCCTGGTCGAGGCTCGCCTGGCCTTCCATGCGGCCGGCGATCTCCGACAGCGTGTCGCCGCGTCGCACGGTGTAGTCGCCCGACAGCTCGCGCGAGGCCTGCGGCACCGGTTCGCGCGGCGGGGTGACGGAGGCGACCTGCGGCTGCGGTTCGGGCTGCGGCGCGGCGGGGATCTCGTTGTCGGCCGCGGCGTTTTCCTCGCGCGCGATCGCCTGTTCGACTTCCTCTTCCGGCGTCGTCGCGGGCGGGGCCTCGGCGGTGGTGGCCGGGTTAGCGGCTTCGGGCTCGCGTTCGATCGTGTTGGGTTCGGAGACGACGGTCTCCTCGATCGCCGGCTGCATCGGCGCCGAGACCGTGCGCGGCGCATCGACCAGCGCCGCGTATTCGCGCACCAGTCGGCCCTGGCCCCAGTCGACCGACACCAGGAAGGTCAGCAGCGGCTCGTTGACTGGCTGCGTGGTGGTGACGCGGATGACCGGCCGGCCGGCCGAGTCCAGCGCCGAGGTGAACTGCAGTTCGGCGACCACGCCCATCGGCGGCTGCAGGCCGACGCGGGCGAAGACGAGCGGCGAAGCGAGCTCGGCCTGGAGGTTCTCCAGTTCCGCCGGATCGCTGGAAATGATCGGGATCTCGGCCAGGAACGGCTGCCCGATCCGCGATTTGACCTCGATCTGCCCAAGGCCCAGCGCCGACGCGGCGCCGCTGGCCAGGGCCAGCGCCAGCCCGAGCGCGGTGCGCACGTAGCGTCTGGCGGAGCTTTGTTTGGCAACTTGTTGTTTCACTTCGGATCCCTGCCCTTCCCCGGCGCGACTCTAAGCCCTCGCCGGGGGGCGCGGCAACGAAAACCGCCGTCGACTGCGACTGGCGCGGCGGAATGGGCATTGTCGCGCCACTCGCGTGAGGACGCGGGGGCGCGCCCTGCCCGTCTGCGTCGAGTCCCGGAATCTCGCTTGCCAGTGTTTTTGCCTGGCGCGCCAGTCCCGGAGTCTGGTACGCGAGTCTTTTCGACTGACGCGCCAGTTCCGGACACTGGAGCGCCAGTGTTTTTGCCCGGAGCACCAGCCTCGGGAACTCGTGCGCCAGTCTTTTCTACTGGCACGCCAGTCCCGAAGCCTCGATCGCCAGTGTTTTCCACTCGCGCGCCGGGTCCGGAAACTCGAACGCCAGTCTTTGAGACTGGCGTTCGAGGCTCAACCACTGGCGCGTCCCGGACTCAGCCGCGTTCGGCCAGCACCAGCTCGGCCAACTGCACCGCGTTCAATGCGGCGCCCTTGCGGATGTTGTCCGAGACGATCCACAGGTTCACCGCGCGCGGGTGCGAGAAGTCGTCGCGGATGCGGCCGACGTACACCGGATCGTTGCCCGACGCATGCGTCACCGGCGTCGGGTAGCCGCCCGCCTTCGGCTCGTCGACGATTTCCACGCCCGGCGCGGTTTCCAGCAGCTTGCGAACCTCGCTTGCGGAGATCTTCTCGCGCGTCTCGATGTTCACCGCCTCGGAGTGGCCATAGAACACCGGCACGCGCACCGCGGTGGGGTTCACCTGGATGCTGTCGTCGCCGAGGATTTTCCGGGTCTCCCACACCAGCTTCATTTCTTCCTTGGTGTAGCCGTTGTCCTGGAACTCGTCGATGTGCGGAATCAGGTTGAACGCGATCTGCACCGGGAAGCGCTCCGGGTTCGGCTCCTGGAAGCCCAGCAGCGCGGCGGTCTGCCGGCCGAGTTCTTCCAGCGCCGATCGGCCCGCGCCCGACACCGACTGGTACGTCGCCACGTTGATGCGCTCGATGCCGACCTTGCGGTGGATAGGCGCCAGCGCGACCAGCATCTGCATGGTCGAGCAGTTCGGGTTGGCGATGATGCCGCGCGGGCGGTTCGTCGCAGCCTCCGGGTTCACCTCCGACACGACCAGCGGCACGTCGTCGTCGTAACGGAACGCCGAGGAGTTGTCGATCACCACCGCGCCGGCCGCGGCGAACTTCGGCGCGTATTCCTTCGACACGCTGCCGCCTGCGGAGAACAGCGCGATGTCGATGCCGCTCGGATCGAACGTCGCCAGGTCCTCCACCGTGATTTTTTTCGCGCCGAACTCGATTTTCTCGCCGGCCGAACGCTCGCTGGCCAGCAGGTGCAAGTTGCCAATGGGGAATTTCCGTTCGACGAGGATGCGCAGCATCGTCTCGCCCACGGCGCCGGTCGCACCGACGATGGCCACGTTGCAGGAGTTCTTGGCGTTCATTGGTTCCTTCTTTCGGGTTAGTGGGGTACAGCGTTGAAGCCCGGCCGGAACCATTCCGGCGGGTGTTGCGAAGCGTGATGCGGCTCAGCCCGTGGGCGCCGCGTCGCCGGGATTGCGGCGGCGCAGGTCGTTAAGCGTCTCGGGAGATGCCCACAGTACCGCATCCTGGTAGTGACGGATCATCGCCAGCACGCGTTCGCGCGGGCCCTGCCGCCATTCCGGCGAACCGTAGAAGGCGTCCTGCCGCGCGTTCAGATCGTCGAGGTCGTCGTAGGCACGGATCAGGAAGTACGCGTCGCCGGCATGCGGCGATGGACCGAACGCCACGATCTCGTGCTGCCAGCGGCGCAGCATCGGCACGGCCTCGTCGACGAACGCGCGATGGAACGCGTCGCGTGCGTCGGGCGCGAGCTGGTAGGTGCGGATCTGGATCAGGCGCTGGCTGTGCGACATGGCGACGGTTCCGGCGGGCTTGGTCTGCTTCGAAAGGCGCGTCGCGGATGATCTCGCAACGCGGCGGCGGACGCTGTGCGTTCGCGTTATTTCGATATGCCGGGTTTTCGGCCTTGCACCGAGGCCGCGACCGGTTTCGCTCCGGCTTCGTCGCCCCTCACCCCAACCCCTCTCCCGTTGGGAGAGGGGCTCAATTCGGTTGCATTCACCGGCGTTGGCGGATCGCCCGCCCGCGGGCCGAAATCCAGCGCGGCGATGAGGTTGTCCACGGCCAGCGACACCATCGCGCGGCGCGTGGCGAGGCTGCCGCTGGCGATGTGCGGTGTGAGAACCACGTTGCGCAGCGCGAGCAGGCGCGGGTTGATCGCCGGCTCGCCTTCGTAGACGTCGAGCCCCGCGGCGGCGAGGCGGCCGCTTTCCAGAGCGTCGGCCAGCGCGTCCTCATCGACGATGCCGCCACGCGCGATGTTGGTCAGCGTCGCGGTCGGCTTCATCTTCGCGATGGCGGCGGCGTCGACGATGTGATGCACCGCGGGCGAATACGGCAGCACGAGCACCATGTGGTCGGCCTGCGCGAGCAGCGTGTCGAAGTCGACGTAGGCGGCGTTGCAGTCGCGCTCGATGTCGGCCGGAAGGCGCGAACGGTTGTGGTACAGCACGCGCATGCGGAAGCCCGATGCGCGACGGGCGATGCCCTGTCCGATCCGCCCCATGCCGAGGATGCCCAGCGTGGTGCCGTGCACGTCGCCGCCGAGCATCGTCTCGAAGCTCCACTGCCGCCATTGGCCATCGCGCAGCCAGCGTTCGGCCTCGGTGATGCGGCGCGCGGCGGCCATCATCAGCGCGAAGCCGAAATCGGCCGAGGTTTCGGTCAATACGTCCGGCGTGTTCGTCACCACGATGCCGGCCTGCGTGAGCGCGGGCACGTCGAGGTTGTTGTAGCCGACGCCGACGTTCGCGATCGCGCGAAGGCGCGGCGCGTGCGCGACTTCCGCCGCGCCGATGCGGTCGTTGAGCGTGACCAGCGCGCCGTCGCAGGAGGCGAGCATTGCGGCGATTTCGTCCTGCAAATGCTTGCCGACCGCGGCGGTTTCGATCACGTCGAAATGTTCGCGCAGCCGCCCGACGATGTCGCCGAACAGCGGTTGCGAGACCCAGACGCGGGGACGCGTGTCAGCCACCGAGGTTCCCGGGAATCCGCGGCGTCACCTCGCCCACGTCGCCGCACTGCGCGCGGTGGCGCAGCGCCTGGTCCATCAGCACCAGCGCCACCATCGCCTCGCAGATCGGCGTCGCGCGGATGCCGACGCAGGGATCGTGGCGGCCGGTGGTGACGACTTCGGCGACGTTGCCGTGCGTGTCGAGGCTGTCGATCGGCAGGCGCAGGCTGGAGGTCGGCTTGAACGCGACCGAGCAACGCAGCGGCTGCCCCGTGCTGATGCCGCCGAGGATGCCGCCGGCGTGGTTGCTGGCGAAACCCTGCGGCGTCATCTGGTCGCGGTGCGCGCTGCCCTTCTGCGCGACGACGCCGAAGCCGTCGCCAATCTCCACGCCCTTCACCGCGTTGATGCTCATCAGCGCAGCGGCGAGTTCGCCGTCGAGCTTGCCGTAGATCGGCTCGCCCCAGCCGGGCGGCACGTTCGTCGCCACGACGTCCACGCGCGCGCCGACCGAATCGCCGGACTTGCGCAACGCGTCCATGTAGAGCTCCAGCTCCGTCACCTGGCGCGTGTCGGGCCAGAAGAACGGGTTGTTCTCCACGGCCGACAGATCGAAGCCGTGCGGCACGATCTCGCCGATCTGCGACAGCCAGCCCTGCACCTGCACGCCATGACGGTCGGCGAGCCACTTCTTGGCGATGACGCCCGCGGCCACGCGCATCGTCGTCTCGCGCGCGGACGAACGCCCGCCGCCGCGCGGATCGCGGATGCCGTACTTCTGCCAGTAGGTGTAATCCGCGTGCCCGGGGCGGAACTGGTCGGCGATCTTCGCGTAATCCTTGCTGCGCTGGTCGGTGTTGCGGATCAGAAGCGCGATCGGCGTGCCGGTCGTGACACCTTCGTACACGCCGCTGAGGATCTCGACCTCGTCGGCCTCGTGACGTTGCGAGGTATGGCGCGTGCGGCCGGTGGCGCGGCGTTCGAGATCATGGCGGAAGTCCTCCGGCGCCATGGCGATGCCCGGAGGGCAACCGTCGACGACGCAGCCGATGGCCGGGCCATGGCTTTCGCCGAAGGTGGTGACGGTGAGGAGTTTGCCGAAGCTGTTGCTGGACACGTGGAAGCCCGCCGGGGTGCAGGCATTCACTTTAGCAACGTGGATTGGTTGCTGCTGGAACTGCGGGCGGATAGCCAAGACCGCCGGAAGGTGCCGTCATCCCGGCGAACGCCGGGCCCCAGGCACACAAGCATCAATACACGGTGTCATTCCCGCGAAGGCGGGAATCAGCCGCGGACGCGTCACGGCTGACGGATGAGGTGATGCGCTCACAGTTGGATCCCCGCCTACGCGGGGATGACGCCAAAGGAACGGAAGCGTCGCCAGCCTGGGACCCGGCGTTCGCCGGGATGACGGTCGATCAGCGCGCGTCCGCCAGCGCCTTGATCTTCGCGTGGTGCTCGACCAGATCCGCGCGTTCGACCACGAAGATGCCCATCTGGCCAACCTTGAACTCCACCCACGCCATCGGCAGTTCCGGCAGCAGTTCGACCAGCGCGCGCTCGGCTTCGCCGACTTCGCAGATCAGAAGGCCGTTCTCGGTCAGATGATCCGGTGCGTCGCGCAGGATCTTCAGCGCGAGGTCCAGGCCGTCGTCGCCGGCGCGCAGGCCCAGTTCGGGCTCGTAGGAGTATTCCTTCGGCAGCGCGTCGGTTTCGTCGTTGGTGACGTACGGCGGGTTGGTGACGATCAGGTCGTACACCTGGCCCTGCAGCTGGTTGAACAGGTCCGACTTGCGCAGCGTGACGTTGTCGGCGTGCAGGCGTTCCTTGTTCTCCTTCGCGAGCGAGAGCGCGTCGTCGTTGATGTCCACGCCGTCCACCTGCCAGTGCGGATGGTAGTGCGCGGTGGCGATCGCGATGCAGCCCGAACCGGTGCACAGGTCGAGCACGCGCTCGACCTCGCGCCCGCCCAGCCACGGCTCGTAGCCGTGCGGGATCAGTTCGGCGATCGGCGAACGCGGCACCAGCGCGCGGCGGTCGCTCTTGAAGCTCAGGCCAGCGAACCAGGCCTCGCCGGTCAGGTAGGCGGCGGGAACGCGTTCGTCGATGCGGCGCTGGAACAGGTCCAGCACCTTCGCCTGCTCGGCCGCCGTCACGCGCGAGGCGCCGTAGATCGGGCTCAGGTCGTGCGGCAGGTGCAGCGCGTGCAGGACCAGCTGCGTCGCTTCGTCCAGCGCGTTGTCGTAGCTGTGGCCGAAGGTGAGGCCGGCCTCGTTGAAGCGGCTGCCGCCATAACGGATCAGGTCGATGATCGAAACCTGTTCGAACGTGACGGGATTTGGGGTCGCGGAGCCGTTCATGGCGGGGCCTTTCGAAGGGGGCGACGATTATACGGGGCCCGGCCCGGTATCATGCCCGCGCCCAGTGCCGGGCGCGATTCGAAGCCGCCATGTTCAACCGCACCACGGTCTACATCCTCATCGCGGCCGTCGCCGCCGCCCTCGGCCTGTGGGCCGCGCAGCACTTCTTCGCGCCTTCGGCGGGCTCCTCGCTGCCGCAGACCCGCGCCGTGCGCCTGTTCGAACCGGCCCGCACGCTACCCGCCTTCACGCTGCGCCAGTCGGACGGCACGCCGCTGGTGCCGGGCGAACTGAAGGGCCACTGGACGCTGGTGTTCCTCGGCTTCACGCACTGCCCCGACGTCTGCCCGACGACGCTGGCCGAGATGGCCAAGGCACAGAAGCAGTGGGCCGCGCTGCCGGAAACCACGCGCCCGCGCGTGCTGTTCGTGTCGGTCGATCCCGAGCGCGACACGCCCGACCGCATCGGCGAATACGCGCACGCCTTCCACCGCGACACGATCGCAGCTACCGCCGACATCCCGGCGCTGGAACAGTTCGCCAAGTCGCTGAGCATGGTCTTCGCGAAGGTGCCGGCGCCGGAAGGCGTGCGCGCCGACCAGTACAGCGTCGACCACAGCGCGTCGATGGCGGTGCTCGATCCGCAGGGCCGCATGGCCGGCATCGTGCAGCCGCCGTTCGACCCGGCCGCGATCGCCGCCGACATGACGGCACTGACGCAGGCGAGTTTCGCTGCCGCGTCTCCGAAGCGCGAGTGACGCCGCGACGGGCGGATGAAGAAACCGCCCGCTCCGCGCCTTCCCCCGTGCCCTGCACGACCCCATCACGCCTGCACGCCATCGTAAGCACTCCATGAGCCTCGTCACCGCCCTCACCTACGTCCTTCCGCATCGGCTGCTGTCGTCGATGGCGCGCGCGCTCGCGTATTCGGACAACCCGCGCCTGAAGCAGTGGCTGATCGACACGGTGACGCGCCGGTTCGGCGTGAACCTCGCCGAGGCCGCGCAGCCGGATCCGACGAAGTACCCGACGTTCAATGCCTTCTTCACGCGTGCGCTGAAGCCGGGCGCGCGCGTGCCCGATCCCGATCCGCGTTCGCTGCTGATGCCTGCCGACGGCCACGTGAGCCAGTGCGGCCCGATCGAGAACGGCCGCATCTTCCAGGCCAAGGGCCAGTCGTTCACGGCGGCCGAGCTGCTCGGCGACGAGGCTGACGCCACGCCCTTCAACGACGGTCTGTTCGCCACGGTGTACCTGTCGCCGCGCGACTACCACCGCGTGCACATGCCGTGGACCGGCCGGCTGCGCGAAACCGTGCACGTGCCGGGCCGTCTGTTCAGCGTGGGCACCGCCGCGGTGGCGCACGTGCCGCGCCTGTTCGCGCGCAACGAGCGCCTGGTGTGCCACTTCGACACCGATTTCGGCCCGATGGCGATGGTGATGGTGGGCGCGCTGCTGGTGTCGGGCGTCGAGACCGTGTGGAGTGGCGAGGAAATCCCCGCCTACGGCGACCGCATCAACCGGAAGGACTGGCGCGCGGAGAACATCACGCTGGACCGCTTCGCCGAGATGGCGCGCTTCAACTACGGCTCGACCGTGATCGTGCTGCTGCCGCGCGGCGTGGCGACGCTGGATCCGTCGCTGCACGCCGAATCGCCGGTGCGCCTGGGCCAGAAGCTGGCGACGCGCACGACCTGACGTTCACGACTGGCGCGGCACCGACCGCGCCAGTCCCCACTGCGCGAGCCAGTAGCTCGCCAGCACCGCGAACGACGCGGCCGCGAACGGCGCGACGAAGCGATCCCACGCCAGCAACGCGTCCGACAGCACGAAACACGCGCCACCCCATGCGCCGCACAGCGCGGCGCCATCGCGCCGGCGCCACCACACCGCCAGCGCCTGCGCGGCCATCGCCGCGAGCACGACGACGTAGACGACCACCGGCACGCGCAGCTCGCCGGGCAACCCCGGCCACAACTGCGACAGCACGAGCCCGGCGACGACCGCGTACAGCGCGAACGGCCACATCGCCGCGAACCATCTTTCGCGCTGTTTCAGCGCGATCAGGTACGCCAGGTGCGCGAGCAGGAAACTCGCCAGCCCCGCGACGAACGCATCGACAGGCAGCATCAGGAAGACGTCGCCCGCCGTCGAGAGCACAAGCCCGACCAGCAACCACGCGCGATAACGCGGCAACGCCGACGGCGTGCGCCACACCGACCACGCGATCAGCAGCGTCGTCAGCGGCTTGAACAGCCAGTGCAGCCACGGCATCGCCGGCCAGTACGCGCCGGCAATCGCCAATGCTGCGCTGGCGCCAACAACGACCGCCAGCGTGCCCGTCGCCGCGCGCGTCACAGCGCGAGCCGGCGTTGCCATTGCAGCGGCACGTGGATGCGTTTGGTCCAGTTGCCGTCCCAGTCGACGGTCAGGCCCGTCAGGCGCAGGGCGTCGACGATGCGCTGGCCGATGGCGAGTGCCGGCGCTTCGCCGCTCTCGGTCGCGCCGTAGTTGAGCCACAGCCCGCCGCCTTCGACGGCGCGCTCGGTGTCCTGCATGTGGAAGAAGGTGTAGCCGTGCACGTTGTCGCCGCGTTCGCGCGCGGTATCGATCTCGTCGCCGATCTCCGCCACGCCGCAGGTGCCGCAGCAGGTGAAGTTCTGCCGGCACACCACGCCCTGCGTTTCGAGCGCGGCGAACGCCTGCTCGAGGCGGTCGTGGTCGGTCAGCGCGGGCCAGCCGGCCGCTTCGTGGTGATAGGCCGCGGTCTCGTCTTCGAGGATGCGGCGTGCGTGCGTGCGCAGCACGTCCTCGCCGTGCGGCTGGAGCTCCAGCACTTCCAGCGCGTTGTCGATGATGGAATCGGCGTCGACGTACCCGCCGCGCAGATCGCGCGCGATGTAGCCGCGCAGTTCGTCCAGTTGTTCTTCCAGCGAAGGCGCACCGTGTGCCGGTCGCGCCTCATCCTTCCGGAACAGTCCCACGATCTTCCGCCAGACCATGCCCCACCCCCTGCGTCCCTGTGGTGGGACGCAGCATGGAGGGTCCGGCGGCCGGACTCAACCTTCGCAGGCGTCGAGCTTGAGCTTCTGGCCCGGCTTGATCGCGAAACGCGGCGCCTTGAGCTTGTTCGCCTTCGCCAAGTCGCCGGTGTCGCACTGGAACTTCTGCGCGATGGCCGTGAGCGTCTCGCCGCGCTTGACCGTGTAGGTCGAGGGCTTGGACGGCTTGGCCGGCTTGCTGCGAGCCGGCGCGGCGCTGGCGACTGCGCTGCCGACGCCCGCACTTTCAGCCTCGTACACCGCATCCTCGGCCTGCACCGGCGTGACCGGGCCGGTGCGCACGATGGCCGTGGAGGCATCGCTCATCACCAGCGTGTGCGCCAGTTCGGCGCGCTGGCCCTGCGTGCAGTGGCGGCCGTAAAGGCCCACGATCTTGGTCGTGGCGCTGAGCACGGTGCCGGTCGGCAGGTACTGGTCGGCCTGGTAGCGCGGATTGAGGTTGCGCAGCGCGCGCATGAAGCCCTCGCGCGTGCCGCCGTTGCCCAGGCAGATGGTGAGCTCGTAGATCGAGCTGGGCTTGGCGAGGCGCAGCGCCGCGGGGCGCGCATCCACGCGCGGCAGCGTCAGGCCGTATTCCTTCGGATGCAGGAACAGCCATGCCGCCGCGATCACCATCGGCACGTAGTCGCGGGTTTCGGCCGGGAACTGGTTGTAGACCGATTCGTCCCAGAAGTTGCCGCCGCCTGAGGTGTTGTACACGCGCTGCGCGCGGCCTTCGCCGCCGTTGTAGGCGGCCAGCGACAGCTCGATGCTGCGGTTGAGCGTGCCCAGCCGCTCGTTGAAGTACTCCGCCGCCGCGGCCGCCGAGGCGCGCGCGTCGTAGCGCGTGTCGAAACCGGTGCCGTCGTCGCCCAGGCCGAAGCGGCGGCCGGTGGCGTACATGAACTGCATCGGCCCGGCCGCGCCCGCGCGCGAGGTCGAATGCACGCGGCCGTTGGATTCCTTCGCCATCACGCCGAACAGCAGCGCTTCGGGCAGGCCGGCGCGCTGGAACTGCGGCCACATCGTCTGGCGCAGGTACTGGTAGTTCTCGAAGGTGTCGATCAGCGACGGCCGCATGTCGGTCAGCCAGCGGCGGATGCCCGCCTGCACGGCCGGGTTGTACTGGACCATCTTCACGAACTGCTGGCCGTCGGCGCTGAGCAGCGCCGCGGCGCGCGCGGCTTCGGGAACGTCGGCGGTGATGCTGCCGGCCAGCCCTTCCCCCTCGTCGTTGTCCTCCGGCACTTCATCGCCCGAGGCCAGGTCGGCGTTCTGCTTCAGCAGGCGCTTGTAGGCAGCGAGCATGGTCGTGGGCGAGCAGCCCTTCTGCTTCACGCAGGCGGCCATGATGTCTTCCATGTCCTCCAGCGAGGCATCGACTTCGGTGCGACCGGCCGGATCGGCATTGCCGATCTTCACCAGCCCGGCGCGATAACGCGCCTCGGCCGCCTGCATGCGCGTGTTGAGCGCATCCACCGCGGCCTGGTCGCGTTTGGAGAGCGCATGCGCCTGCGGCATCGCGGCGAGGAGAGCCAGCGCGAGCAGCGCGGCGGAAGAACGGGCGATCACGTGCATTGACAGCGCAGGAGCGTGGAAGCGGGGGGCATCGCAGGGTATCCGCCCGCGTGCGAGCGCGACAAGCCGGAAACGTCCGATTCGCGGTGCACGTCCGGATGAACGGGCCCGCCCATGCGACTTCCGGAAGATTCCCAGGATGAACACGGGCGGCCGCGGCCGCGCCTAGAATCGCCGCAACTCCGTCCGCGCACTCCCCCGAGATCCCCATGGACCCGATCCTGCTTGGCAAGGCCGTCACCACGCCGCAATCGCTGCCCGACACGCAGGGGCACGTGTTCCTGCAACCGAAGTTCGGCAACCGCCACGGCCTGGTCGCCGGCGCCACCGGCACCGGCAAGACCGTCACGCTGATGACGCTGGCCGAGGGCTTCTCGCGCCTCGGCGTCCCGGTGTTCCTGGCCGACGTGAAGGGCGACGTGGCGGGGCTCGCCGTCGCCGGCGCGGCAAACGAGAAACTGCAATCGCGCGTGGCCGAGATCGGCCTGTCCGACTACACCAACGAAGCCAACCCGGTCGTGTTCTGGGACCTGTTCGGAAAGCTCGGCCATCCCGTGCGCACGACCGTCAGCGAGATGGGCCCGACGCTGCTGTCGCGCGTGCTCGAACTCAACGACACGCAGTCCGGCGTGCTCGACATCGTCTTCAAGCTGGCCGACGACCGCGGCCTGCTGCTGCTCGACCTCGAAGACCTGCGCGCCCTGCTCGGCCTGGTCGCGGAGGAACGCAAGGACATCTCCACCAGCTACGGCCTGGTGAGCGCGCAGTCGATCGGCGCGATCCAGCGCTCGCTGCTGCGACTGGAACAGGAGGGCGGCGAGCTGTTCTTCGGCGAGCCGGCGCTGGAACTGTCCGACCTGATGCGCACCACGCCTGATGGCCGCGGCGTGGTGAACATCCTCGCGTCCGAGCAACTGGTGCTCAAGCCGCGCCTGTATTCGAGCTTCCTGCTCTGGCTGCTGTCGGAACTGTTCGAGACGCTGCCTGAAGTCGGCGATCTGGACAAACCCAAGCTCGTGTTCGTCTTCGACGAGGCGCACCTGCTGTTCGACGACGCGCCGCCGGCGTTGCAGCAGCGCGTGGAGCAGGTCGTGCGGCTGATCCGTTCCAAGGGAGTGGGCGTGTACTTCTGCTCGCAGTTCCCAGACGACGTGCCCGACGACATCCTCGGCCAGCTCGGTAATCGCGTGCAGCACGCGCTGCGCGCGTTCACGCCGCGCGACCAGAAGGCGGTGAAGACCGCGGCCGAGACCTTCGTGCCCAATCCCGCGCTGGACGTGGCGAAGACGATCTCGCAACTGGGCACCGGCGAAGCGCTGGTGTCCACGCTGCAGGACAAGGGCGTGCCAATGCCCGTGGAAAAGACGCTGATCGCGCCGCCGCGCTGCCGCATGGGCGCGATCACCGAGGCCGAACGCCAGCAGGTGCGCAACACCAGCCCGGTCGGCCACAAGTACGACGAACGCGTGGATCGCGAGTCCGCATCGGAAATGCTCGCCGCCCGCGCCGAGACCGCGACGCAGAAGACCAAGGCGCCGCCGGCCCGCTCGCGCGAACAGGACGAGGCCGAGGACAGCGGCTTCGGCCAGGCGGTGAAGGACGCCGTGTTCGGCACGAAACGCCGCCAGGGCATGGTGGAAACCATGGCCAAGCAGACGGCGCGCACGGTGGGCAGCCGCATCGGTCAACAGATCGTTCGCGGCCTGCTTGGCAGCATCTTCGGCGGATCGAAGCGCTGACCGGCCAGTTGCCTCGTTTCCATGCCCGTCCCCCAACGCAAGGAGCACGCGATGTCCAGATCCATCACGAACGCACGCACCGCCCTGTTCGCCGCGGTCGCGCTCGCCGCGCTGTCGGCCTGCAAGCCGCAGGCGCCGGCCGAAACCGCCGCACCGCCCGCGCAGCCCGAAGCCGCCGCGGCTCCGGCGGCGCCTGCGGCCGACGCGCGCCCCTCCGCACAAGGCGCGCCGTTCGACGTGAAGGCCTTCGCCGGTACGTTCGACGGGACCCTGCCCTGCGCCGACTGTCCCGGCATCGACACGCGCCTGGTGCTCGCCGCCGACGGCACGTACACGATCAGCGAGACCTACAGGGAACGCTCGGCGCCCGCGCTCACGGGCGACGGCACGTGGACGGTGGAAGAAAACAACCAGCGCCTGCGCCTTGACCCGAACAGCAAGTCCGATAACGACCGCCTGTTCGCGATCCTGTCGCAGGACGAGATCCGCCAGCTGGACATGGAAGGCAAGCCGATCGAGAGCGCGCTTCCGTACAACCTGAAGCGGGCGGCGCAGTAAGGGCATGCACGCCTCACTACCGTCATCCCGGCGAAAGCCGGGACCCAGGCCCGCAACGTATCCGCAGGGGCCGAGCATCGCTCTTCGTCGAGCATGACGGCCTGGATCCCGGCCTTCGGCGGGGTGACGGCCTTAGGTAAGTCCACGGCGGCTTGCCGAAACGGCGTCATCAATGTTGCGCCACCATTAGAATCCCCCGTCGCGCGCCGCGCGTTCCACCGGAGTACCCATGGGCCGCTGGCGTCCGCCCGCAGAAAAGAGCACCGCGCTGATCACCCGCGCGGGCCACGACCGCCTCAAGGCCGAGCTTGACGAGCTGTGGCGCGTGAAACGCCCGGAAGTCGTGAAGGCGCTCGCCGCCGCCGCGGCGGAAGGCGATCGTTCGGAGAACGCCGAGTACACGTATCGAAAGAAGCAGCTCGGCGAGATCGATCGCCGCGTGCGCTACCTGTCCAAGCGCGTGCCGGCGCTGCGCGTGGTGGACACCGTGCCGAGCGATCCGGAGGCGGTGTTCTTCGGCGCACGCGTGGAGATCGAGAACGTCGCGAGCGGCGAAACGCAGCGCTATCGCATCGTCGGCCCGGACGAGACCGATGCGAAGACAGGCGCGATCAGCATCGATTCGCCGCTCGCACGCGCGATGCTGAAAAAGCGCCTGGACGACGAGTTCGAGGCCATGCTGCCCGGCGGCGCGACGCGCTTCGTGATCGTCGAGGTCGCCTACGACGATGGCGCCGACTGACGCGATCGTCCTGCGCGATGCCACGCCTGCGGACGCGGCGGCGATCAGCGCGCTGGTGAGCGCGCTGACGCAACGCAGGATCGCGCCGGATTGCGATGAGGACGGCATCGCGTCGCTGCTCGCGCTGATGACGCCAGAACAGGTGCAGCGGCGCATCGACGAAGGCCACCGCAACGTCGTCGCCGAATGCGAGGGCCGCATCGTCGGTGTCGCCGTGCTGCGCCTGCCCTCGCACCTGTACCACCTGTTCGTCGCCGACGACATGCAGCGGCGCGGGCTGGCGCGGGCATTGTGCAACGCGGTGACCGCAGCCGCCGACCCGGCCGCGCCCATCACCGTCAATGCGGCCCGTCATGCGCAGGAGACCTATCGCCGCCTCGGCTTCGTGGCCACCGGACCGGAACTGCACGAAAGCGGCCTGCGCTTCGTCCCGATGCGTTGGACGCGCCGTTGAGCGGCAGGAACCCGTCGCCCGCCCGCAGCTGCGGTAGCGTGTAGCTCTCTCCGCCCGACCTGCGCCGAATGGATCCCGACGAACTCCGCGGCCTGCTCACCGCCATCGCCATCGGCCTGCTGATCGGCGTCGTGCGCGAGCGGCACCCGCTCCAGTCCGATGCGCCGCACCCCGGCGCACCGGCGGCGGGCCTGCGCACGCATGCGATGGTGGCGATCGCCGCCGGCGTGGCGGCGCAGATCGGCCTGCCGGCGCTGGTGGCGACGGTGCTCGCCGTCGGAGCACTGGCGGTCGTGTCCTACCTGCGCACGCGCGAACACGATCCGGGACTGACCGGCGAAGTCGCACTCCTGGTGACGACATTGCTCGCCGCGCTCGCGCAGACGCAGACCACGGTGGCGGCCGCGCTCGCGGTCGTCGCGGCGACGCTGCTGTTCGCCAAGCAGCCGCTGCACCGGTTCGCGCGCGACATCGTCAGCGAGCGCGAAGTGCAGGACGCCCTCCTGCTGGCCGCCTCCGCGCTGGTCGTCCTGCCGCTGCTGCCCGACGAGCCGGTCGACCCGTGGGGCGTGCTGGTGCCGTCGCAGTTGTGGAAGCTCGTCGTGCTGGTGATGACGGTCGGGATGCTCGGCCACATCGCGCTGCGTGCCGTCGGTGCGCGCTGGGGCCTGCCGGTCGCGGGCTTCTTCGCGGGGTTCGCGTCGTCGACGGCCGCCGTGGCCGGCTTCGGCCAGCGCACGCGCGCCGACGCGTCGCTCACGGCAGGCGCAGCGTCGGCAGCATTGCTCGCGAACCTTGCGTCGCTGCTGCTGGTGATGGGCATCCTCGCGACCGCCGCACCGTCGCTGCTGCGCGCCAGTGCGTGGCCGCTCGCGGCCGCGGCGGGCGTGCTCGCGATCGCCGCCGGGTTCGGCCTGCAGCGTCAGGCCGACGCTCCATCGCTTCCGAACGAGCCGCAAGCCCGCGCGTTCAAGCTGAGTCACGGCCTGCTGCTGGCGCTGGTGATCGCCGTGGTGCTGGTGCTGTCGGCATGGCTGCGCAGCGTGTTCGGCGACATGGGCGCGCTTGCGACCGCGGTGCTGGTTGCGGTAGCGGAGTTGCACGCGGCGGCGGCGAGCATCGCGCAGCTGTCGTCGGCGGGGAACCTGACGATGACGCACGCGCAATGGGGCGTCGCGGGTCTGTTGGCGTCCAGCGCGATCGCGAAGACCGCGCTCGCCTTCGCCAGCGGGAATCGGCGCTACGGCTTTATCGTCGGCGGCGGCTTGATCGGAATGGCTGTCGCGTGTGCGGCGGTGACGGGTGTGGTGATCGCATCGGCCTGAAGGAGCACGCAGCCTTAAAGCCGCCATCCCCGCGAAGGCGGAGATCCGTCTGTCCGATACATCCACGCTCGCCGGATGGGCTGAGGAGAGCTGACGCATGGACTCCCGCCTACGCGGGAATGACGAGCAAAAGCGACGCAAGGCGTTCAACGCGACCGACGCGCGTGCACGTGTCCGACGCGCCCAGCGATCAATCGTCGAACGCGACCTCACCGAACAGGTCGTGTTCGTCGCTGCCCATGATCTCGACGTCGACGAACTCGCCCGGCTTCACGCCGGCCATGAAGCCGTTCTGGATCTGCACCAGGCCGTCGATTTCCGGCGCGTCGTACATCGTACGTGCGATGGCAAGTTCGCCGTCCAGCGCATCGACGATGCAGCGCTGCGTCGTGCCGACTTTCGCTTCCAGCTTTGCCGCCGAAATCTCCGCCTGCTTTTCCATGAAGCGCGCGAGGCGCTCCTGCTTCACGTCCTCGGGAATCGCGTCGGGCAGCGCGTTAGCGGTGGCGCCTTCCACCGGCGAATAGGCGAACGCGCCGACGCGGTCGAGCTGCGCTTCGTCGAGGAAATCCAGCAGCTCCTCGAACTCGGCTTCGGTCTCGCCCGGAAAACCGACGATGAAGGTCGAGCGGATCGCGATGTCCGGCGCGATGGAGCGCCAGCGCTGGATGCGTTCGAGCGTCTTGTCGACCGCGCCCGGGCGCTTCATCAGCTTGAGCACGCGCGGGCTGGCGTGCTGGAACGGGATGTCGAGGTACGGCAGCAGCTTGCCGTCTGCCATCAGCGGAATGATGTCGTCGACGTGCGGATACGGGTAGACGTAGTGCAGGCGCGTCCAGATGCCGAGTTCGGACAGCCCTTCGCACAGCGCCTTCATGCGCGTCTGGTACGACTTGCCGCGCCATTCGCGCTCGGCGTACTTCACGTCGACGCCGTAGGCGGAGGTGTCCTGCGAGATGACCAGCAGTTCCTTCACGCCGCCCATCGCGAGCTTTTCGGCTTCCCGCAGCACCTGGTCGACCGGTCGGCTCACCAGGTCGCCGCGCATCGACGGGATGATGCAGAAGCTGCAACGGTGATTGCAGCCTTCGGAAATCTTGAGGTACGCGTAGTGCTTGGGCGTGAGCTTGATGCCCGTGTCCGGGACGAGGTCCAGGAACGGGTCGTGCTTCGGCGGCAGGGCCGCGTGCACGGCGGTCATCACGCTGCCGTAGTCCTGCGGGCCGCTGATCGACAGCACGCCCGGATGCGCTTCGCGGATCTGCTCGGGCTTCTTGCCCAGGCACCCGGTCACGATGACCTTGCCGTTTTCCGCGATGGCCTCGCCGATCGCGTCCAGCGATTCGGCCACCGCCGAATCGATGAAACCGCAGGTGTTGACCACCACGACATCTGCGTCGTCGTAGGTCTGGACGATGTCGTAGCCCTCCACGCGCAGCTGGGTGAGGATGCGTTCGGAATCGACGAGCGCCTTAGGGCAACCGAGGCTGACGAAACCGACTTTAGGATTGGCAAGGGACATGGAGCGGACCGGCGACGATGGGACAGGCACGGCGGCCATCCGGATGGACGGCAGGCGGCGGCGGGAGGGCTGCGGATTATAGCCCCGCGCTAGAATCGGCCGGGCTCCTTTCCCCCGTTCAAGCTGAACAGACATGGCCCACTGGACCGAACTGGACACGCCGCACGGCCCCGTGCGCGCCTGGCGCGACGAACCGGGCGGCCCGTCGCACGGCGCGGTGATCGTGCTGCAGGAGATCTTCGGGCTGAACGCTCACGTCCGCGAGGTCGCGGGGCGCTTCGCCGCAGCGGGCTTCGTCGCCCTGGCGCCGGCGTTGTACGACCCCGTCGCGCCGGGGATCGAACTTCCCTACGACGAAGCCGGCACCGCGCGTGGCGTGGCGCTGCGCAACGAGCTGGGCTTCGACCGCGCCATCGACATCGTCGCCGTGGCCGCCGAGACGCTCCACGCCGAGGGCCTGCGCGCGGGCGCGGTCGGCTTCTGCTGGGGCGGCAGCGTCGCGTTCCTCGCGAACACGCGGCTGGGCCTGCCCGCGGTGTCGTACTACGGCGCGCGCACCCTGCCCTTCCTCGACGAGCCGCTGCGCGCGCCGATGATGTTCCACTTCGGCTCGGCCGATCACAGCATTCCCGAAGACGCCGTCGCGCAGCACCGGCAGAAGCAGCCCGCGGCGACGATCCACGTCTACGACGGCGCCGGCCACGCGTTCAATCGCGACGTCGACAACCACGTGTTCGACCCGCACGCCGCCGACGTCGCGTGGCGCCGGACGCTCGATTTCCTGCAGGAGAACCTGCGATGAACCGCACGGGCCACCACGGCGGCTGGCAGCTGCACGCGCAGCTCGCGCAGGACACGCACCCGGTCGCGCACCTCAGCCTGAGCGAACTGCGCCTCATGGACGATGCGAACCATCCCTGGCTGATCCTCGTGCCGCGCGTCGCGGGCGCGGTGGAACTCATCGACCTCGACGCGACGCATCAGGCCGCGCTGCTGGCGGAGATCAACCTTGCCAGCCATGCGCTGCGTGCGCTGTTCAAACCGCACAAGCTCAACGTCGCGGCGCTGGGCAACGTCGTCTCGCAGCTGCACGTGCACGTGATCGCGCGTTTTCCGGACGACATCGCCTGGCCGCGCCCGGTGTGGGGCACGGCGACCGCGCAGCCGTACACGCCCGAAGCGCTGGTCGCGCGCATCCAGCAGTTGCAGGGCGCACTGAAGCAGTGACCTCGCGCGCGGCCTGCGACCTCGAAGCGCTGGCCGACGATGCGTGGCTGCTGCGCTTCGGCGACCGCATCGACCCGGAACTCAATGCCGCGGTGCATGCGATGGCCGCGCGTCTGCGCGCGCTCGATCCGCCTTGGCTGCGCGACGTGGTGCCGGCGTTCGCGAGCCTGGCGGTGTTCTTCGATGAAGCCGAAGATCCGGCGCAGGTGCACGCGGCGTTGCAGGCGCTGGTCGAGGACGGCGGCGCATCGGCGCTGCCCTTGCGACCACGCGACGGCGTCATCGAAATCCCCGTGCTCTACGGCGGCGAACACGGCCCCGACCTGGAATCGTCCGCCGCCGAATTCGGCCTGTCGCCGCGCGAACTGGTCGAACGCCACAGCGCCGGCGATTACACGGTCGCGATGATCGGGTTCGCGCCGGGCTTTCCCTACCTTTCCGGCCTCGATCCCGCGCTCGCGTTGCCGCGCCTTGCGACGCCACGCGCGCGCGTCGCCTCAGGCAGCGTCGCGATCGGCGGGGCGCAGACCGGCATCTACCCGCGCGAAAGCCCCGGCGGATGGCGCTTGCTCGGACGCACGCCGTGGACGCTGTTCGATCCGCGACGCGAACCGCCCACGCGACTGCAGCCGGGCGATCGCGTCCGTTTCCGCGCGATCGACGCGGAGGAATTCGCACGGCTTGCATCGCGACAGGACGCGTCGTCGTGACGCGCCAGCTCCACGTCCTCGCGCCCGGCCTGCTGACCACCGTCCAGGACCGCGGCCGCAGTGGCTGGCGTCATCTCGGCGTTGCGCATGCGGGCGCGCTCGACGTCGACGCCGCGCGCATCGCGAACCGCCTGGTCGGCAACGACGGCGACGCGGCCGTGCTGGAATTCACCCTGCGCGGACCGACGCTGCGCTTCGACGCGCCATCGCGCATCGCGATCGTCGGCGCGTCGCCCATCGCGCGATTCGAAGGCGAAACCGTGCACGCCGGGCGGCCCGTCGAACTACCCGCGGGCACGCTCGAACTCGGCGCGCTGCGCGGTGGCGCGCGCGCGTGGTTGGCGATCGACGGCGGCATCGACGTCGAGCCGGTGCTCGGCAGCCGCAGCACCGACCTGCGTGGCGGATTCGGCGGGCTCGACGGGCGTGCGCTGCGTGAGGGCGACGTACTGCCGCTCGGCATGGGCAGCGCGCGACAGCTCGATAGGCCGCAAGCGCCGACGTGGTGGATCGACCCCGCGCACGACACGCACCTGCCGATCCGCTATCGCCCCAGCGCGCATCCGTCCGCATCCGCCCTCGCCCGCCGAAGCTGGACCATCAGCGCCAGCAGCAACCGGCAGGGGTTGCGCCTGCAGGGCGATGCGCTGCCGGCGGCCGGCGGCGATGGCGTGTCCGAACCGGTCGCACCCGGCACGATCCAGTTACCGGCCGACGGCTGCCCCATCGTGCTGCTCGCCGACGCGCAGACCGTCGGCGGCTACGCAAAACTCGGGCACGTGATCGCCGCCGACCTGCCGCGCCTGGCGCAATGCGTTCCGGGACAGCCGCTGCACTTCGCGCCCGTCGATGCCGCGACCGCCCATCGGCTGGCTTGCGCGGCACGTGCACGCATCGCCAGAATCGGCGTGATGATCGACGCGCGCCTGCCCGCGATCTGAACCTTCCACTTCTTCTGGCGAACCCAATGAAATCCAACATCGTCGGCGCGCTGGTGCTGGTCGTGATCGGCACCCTGTTCCTGCTCAACAACCTCGGCTTCACCGACATGAGCCTCGGCCGGCTGCTGATGACCTGGTGGCCGGCGATCCTGATCGTCGTCGGCCTCGGCATGCTGTTCAAGCGCGGCTGAGGCCGCTCGGCCGCATCGTGGGCGCGCGCATGGACTTCAACTGCGACCTGGGCGAAGGCTGCGGCAACGACGCCGCGATCCTCCCGCACGTGACGTCAGCGAGCATCGCCTGCGGTGGCCATGCGGGCGACGAGGCGACGATGCGCGAGACGCTTCGCCTGTGCCGACGGCACGGTGTGGCGGCCGGCGCGCATCCCTCCTACGTGGATCGCGAACACTTCGGCCGTCGCGTGCTCGACGTCGCGCCGGCTGACGTCGCACGCATGGCGCGTGCGCAGATCGAACGGATACGCGCCATAGCGCGCGAGGAAGGCGTGATGCTCGCGCACGTCAAGCCGCACGGCGCGCTGTACAACGTCGCCGCGGACGATCGCGCGGTGGCCGATGCGATTGCCGCGACGGTTGCCGACATCGATCCGACGCTCGCGCTTTACGCGCTGTCCGGTTCCGAGCTCGCGCGCGCCGGTGTCGAACACGGCCTGCGCGTGGCGCACGAAGTCTTCGCCGAACGCGGCTACGACGCGCGCGGCCGATTGCGACCGCGTGGCACGCCGGGCGCGGTGATTGAATCGCTCGAAGAATCGATCGTGCAGGTGCGGCGCCTGGCATTGCGGGGCGAAGTCGTGGCCGACGACGGCCGCGTCGTCGCGATCCATGCCGACACGCTGTGCCTGCACGGCGACCGGCCCGACGCCACGGAGTTCGCCCGCGCGGTGCGCGGGGCGCTGGAAGCCGACGGCGTCGCCGTCCGCCCGTTCGGAGCCAGCGCATGAACGAGGCCATCAACTATTGGCCGCTGATCGGCGTCGCATGGGTGGTCGTCGGCTTCGTGCTGCGCGCCAATCCGGTGATCGTGGTGGTCAGCGCGGGCTTGGTGAGCGGCCTGCTCGCCGGCAAATCGATGGGCGAACTGCTCGCGCTGCTCGGCGAGAGCTTCGTGTCGAACCGCGCGCTGCTGATGTTCGCGATGACGCTGCCGACCATCGGCCTGCTCGAGCGCGCCGGCCTGCGCGAACACGCGCTGCGCTGGATCGAACGCTGGCGCGGACTGACCCTGACGCGCCTGCTGGCGGGTTACCTCGCCGCCCGGCAGGGCCTGAGCATGATCGGGCTGATCGACATCGCCGGCCACGCGCAGACCGTGCGGCCGCTGCTGGCGCCGATGGCGGAATCGGCGGCATCGAAGCCGAACGGGCCGACGTCGCGCGAAGACACGCAGAAGGTGTACGCGCTCGCCGCCGCCACCGACAACGTCGGCCGCTTCTTCGGCGAAGACGTCTTCCTCGCCTTCGGCGCGGTGCTGCTGATCCAGGGCTTTTACGCCGAACACGGCATCCACCTGGAGCCGCTGCAGATCGCGCTGTGGGCGATCCCGACCGCGATCGCCGCGTTCGTGATCCACGCGATCCGCATCGTGTTCTTCCAGCGCGGGCTCGATCGACGCACCGCCGCCGCACAAACCACGGCCGGATCCGATGCTCTCGATTGAGCACTTCTACCTGCTGCTGGCGCTGTTCCTGCTGTACGCGGGAGTGCGCAACCTGCGCGAGAAGCGGTTCACGCACGCGGCGTTCTGGATCGTGATCGCCGTGCTGTTCGCCGGTGGAAAGTTCGTGCTCGATGCAGCGAAGACCGGCGACAAGGTTCCCGCACAGCTTGCGGGCGCCGCGGTGATTGCACTCGCGCTGCTCGCCACGCGGATGCGGCGCGAACACATCGACGAAGCGCCGGCGGCGCAGCGACTTGCGTCGGCGATGCGACTGGGGCACAAGCTCTTCGTGCCGGCGCTGATCATTCCCGTCGTCACCGTGCTGATCGTGCTGTTCGGCGCGAAGCTGGCGATCGGCGGGACGCCTGTCTTCGGCGAAGGCAGCATCACGCTGATCGGCCTGGCGCTGGCGTGCGTGGTCGCGACGTTCGCAGCGATCCACATCACGCGCGAGCGCCCCACCGCCGCGCTCGGCGAAGGACGGCGCCTGCTCGACACGATGGGCTGGGCGGCGCTGCTGCCGATCGTGCTGGCGACGCTGGGCGGCGTGTTCGCGGCCAGCGGCGTCGGCGACGCGGTGGCGTCCATCGTGTCGATGCTGATCCCGGCCGACAGCCGGCTCGCCTGCGTGCTCGCGTACGGCCTCGGGATGGTGCTGTTCACCGTGATCATGGGCAACGCGTTTGCGGCGTTCCCGGTGATGACGGCCGGGATCGGCCTGCCGTTGCTGATCGAGCAGCACGGTGCGGCACCGGCGATCCTCGGCTCGATCGGCATGCTCACCGGCTACTGCGGCACGCTGATGACGCCGATGGCCGCCAATTTCAACCTCGTCCCGGCTGCGTTGCTGGAACTCGACGACCCAAACGCGGTGATCCGCGCGCAGCTGCCGACGGCGATCCCGCTGCTGCTGGTGAACCTCGCGCTGATGTACTGGCTCGCCTTCCGATGAATGCCACCCCGATGCCACATGTGCTGTTGACCGGCTTCGCGCCGTTCGGCGGCGAGTCCACGAACCCGAGCTGGGAAGCCGTGCAGGCGCTGGAGGGCGAAGTCGTCGCCGGGCACCGCATCGTCGCGCGCTGCCTGCCGGTGGCGTTCGACGCATCGCTGCACGCGCTGCAGCACGCGCTGGACGAACTCGTGCCGTCGCTGGTGATCTGCGTCGGACAGGCCGGCGGCCGCGCGCAGATGTCGCTGGAGCGCGTGGCGATCAACCTCATCGACGCACGCATCCCCGACAACGCCGGCGCGCAGCCGATCGACGAACCCGTCGCGGCGGATGGCCCGGCGGCGTATTTCACGAGCCTTCCGATCAAGGCGATGCTGGCGGCGCTGCGCAACGCGGGTTTTCCCGCGGAGATCTCGCAGACCGCGGGCACGTACGTGTGCAACCACGTGTTCTACGCATTGATGCACGCGCTGCGCGGGCTGCCCGGCGTCCGCGGCGGCTTCGTGCACATCCCCTACTCGCCCGCGCAGGCCGCGCTGCATGCCGGGGCGCCGAGCCTGCCGTCGGCGGTGGTCACGCAGGCGTTGCGGCTGGCGGTGGGGATCGCGCTCACGGTGGAGCACGATGTGCGAATGGGGGGCGGGGCGACGCATTGAAGTGCGAGCGGTACGGTCGTCGCCCCTGCGCGCACCATCGCTGTCATCCCCGCGAAGGCGGGGATCCAGCGTTCCGCCGCATCAAGCTCGCAGAAAGCTTGCGGCGACGGCTCCATGGATTCCCGCCTTCGCGGGAATGACAGCAAAAGCCGGAACCGCTCCGCGATGCGCTCGACGGCCCATCACCGCTTCCTGGCAATGTACTTCTGCAGATGCGACACGCGTTCCTGCGATGCCGGATGGTCGTCCAGGAAGGACGTCTTCGCCTTGCCGTCCTGCGACGCCAGCTTCTGCATGCCGCGCACCGAGGCGTTCGGGTCCATGCCGTGGCGGCGGAGGAAATCAACGCCGTATTCGTCGGCCTGCGTCTCGTTGGCGCGGCTGAACTTCGCGTTGACCGCGGCCTCGCCGATCGCGCCGATGTCGGACGCGGCGAGCTTGCCGACCGTGCCACCAATTGCGGCCACGCCCTTGCGCGCGGCGCTGGACAGGTACGCGGCGCGGTAATGCTCCTTGCTGTGGCCGTACTTCACGTGGCCGATTTCGTGGCCGATGACGGACATCAGTTCGGCATCGTCGGGCATCAGGTCCATGAGGCCGGCGAACACGCGCACCGAGCCGTCGGGCACGGCGAAGGCGTTGACGTCCTTCACCAGGTACACCTTGAAGTTGAGCGACAGCCCGTCCTCACGCGTCATGTTCTGGGCGAGCTTCGCCAGGCGCTTCGCGTAGGCGTTGTCGGCGGGCGCGAAGGGGTTTTCCTGGTCCATCTGCGCGACGGATTTCGCGCCGAGCTCGACGACCTGCGCATCGGTGAGCGCGAGGCCGGTGATCGCGGTGTTTCCCGCGTCCTTCAGACCCTGGCTTCCGAGCAGGTCGGACAGCTTGCCCGCGTGTGCGCTACCGGCCAGGCACATCGCGCCGGCCATCGTGAGGACGAATCGTTTCATGTCGCGTGTCATGCCATGTCTCCAGCGCGCGGGAATCGCGCGTCATGCATTGTCGATAGCGTCGTCGGTACGCCCCATCGGAAGAATCCGAATGCCGCATGAAAAAGGCCCGCGTGGCGGGCCTTCGTTCGATGTGGCGTCCGACGCGCGGATCAGGTGCGCGGCAGCGTGACGCCGGTCTGGCCCTGGTACTTGCCGCCGCGATCCTTGTACGAGGTGTCGCAGACTTCGTCCGACTGGAAGAACAGCATCTGCGCGACGCCCTCGTTGGCGTAGATGCGCGCCGGCAGCGGCGTGGTGTTGCTGAATTCGAGCGTGACGTGGCCTTCCCATTCCGGCTCAAGCGGCGTCACGTTCACGATGATGCCGCAGCGCGCGTAGGTGCTCTTGCCCAGGCACACGACGAGCACGTCGCGCGGGATGCGGAAGTACTCGACCGTGCGCGCCAGCGCGAAGGAATTCGGCGGGATGATGCAGACGTCGCTTTCGATGTCCACGAAGCTGCCCGAATCGAAATGCTTCGGGTCGACGATCGTGGAGTTGATGTTGGTGAACACCTTGAACTCGCGCGAGCAGCGCACGTCGTAGCCGTAGCTGGAGGTGCCGTAGCTGACGATACGGTGGCCGTCCGCCGCGGTCTTGACCTGGCCGGGCTCGAAGGGCTCGATCATGCCGCCGGGCTGCTCGGACATGCGGCGGATCCAGCGGTCGGACTTGATGCTCATGCGGTGCGGGCGGCTCGTGCGTGGGAGGGGGGATTGTGTCAGCCGGGCCCGGCCGGGGCCAGAGGCCCCGCCCTGCGGCCCGCGGGAGGTCAGACCAGCGAGGCCGACAGCGGCGTGGCCACGCGCGGGCGGCGGGCCAGTTCGATGGCCATGCGCAGCGCGGTGGCGCGGTACGCCGCGGCGGCGGTGCTGGCCGGGGCGGAGGCGACCACCGGGGCACCGGCGTCGCCCTGCTCGCGGATCGCGATTTCCAGCGGCAGGCTGCCCAGCAGCGGCACGCCGTACTGCTCGGCCATGCGCTTGCCGCCACCCTCGCCGAAGACGTGCTCGGCGTGGCCGCAATTCGAGCACACGTGCACGGCCATGTTCTCGACCAGGCCCAGCACGGGGACGCTGACCTTCTCGAACATCTTCAGCGCCTTGCGGGCGTCGAGCGTGGCGACGTCCTGCGGCGTCGTCACGATGACCGCGCCGGCGACGGGGATCTTCTGCGCCAGCGTGAGCTGGATGTCGCCGGTGCCCGGCGGCAGGTCGACGATGAGGTAGTCCAGGTCGCCGCTGAGCGCGTGGCCCCAGCGCGTTTCGCCCAGCAGCTGCGTCAGCGCGGAGGTCGCCATCGGGCCGCGCCAGATCATCGGCGTGTCCTGGTCGACCAGCAGACCGATCGACATCGCTTCCACACCGTGCGCCTGCATCGGCTCGATCGTCTTGCCGTCGGGGCTGTCGGGGCGGCCCGACAGGCCGAGCATCGTCGGGATGCTCGGGCCGTAGATGTCGGCATCGAGCACGCCCACGCGCGCGCCCTCGCCCGCAAGTGCGAGCGCGAGGTTCACCGCGGTCGTCGACTTGCCCACGCCACCCTTGCCCGAACCGACCGCGATGAGGTTGCGAACGTTCGGCAGCGGCGAGACGTTGGGCTGCACCGCATGCGAGACGATGCGCGGATGCAGGTCCAGCCGCGTCAGCGCGAGGCCTTCATCTGCGAGCACGCGTTGCACCTGTTCGTCGAGCCACGGACGCAATGACGCGCACGGAAAGCCCGAGAGAATTTCCACCACCGCGCGGCCTTCGGCGACGACGACGCGCACGCGCACGTTTGCGTCAAGAAGCGTGACGTCCACGTCGGGAATGGAAAGCGCACCGATGCGCTGCTGCAGAAGTTCTTCGATCACGTAACAACCTTTCAGTTTCGACTGATGCGACTGCGCGGAAAAACCCGACCGTAGTGGCGCGAATCGCATGGTACGGTCCCGTCACCTCGCCAGACGTGCTCGTCTGGCCGGTACGCCGGACGCGTCCTTTTCGATCCACTTCAAGTCCGTTCAGGGGATCCACCCGATGCCAGTATCCAACAATCGGCTGCGCCGCAGCCGGCTGAGTGCCGCCTTGTGCCTCGTTTTTGCCTCGTCCGTCGTCCAGAACGCCCCGGCCGCCCGGGGCGCGGCCGCCCAGGAGTCCGCTTCGACCGCCACCGACCTCGACGCGGTCACCGTTACCGGATCGCTCATTCCGCAGACGCAGCTGGAGAACTTCACGCCGGTCACCGTCGTTTCCGCGGAAGACATCCAGGCGCGCGGCTTCACCAGCGTCGCCGACGTGTTGCAGCAGTCCTCCTTGCAGACCGGCGGGCTCCAGGGCGGGCAGACGTCCGCCTCGTTCACGCAGGGCGCGGAGGCCGCCGGCATGTTCGGTCTGGATCCGGGCTACACGAAGTACCTGATCAACGGCCGCCCGATGGCGAATTATCCGGCGCTGTACAACGGCTCGGACACCTTCAACAACATCAGCGGCATCCCCGTCGATCTGGTGGATCGGATCGAGATCCTGCCCGGCGGCCAGTCGTCGCTGTACGGCTCCGATGCCATCGCCGGCGTGGTGAACGTGATCCTGAAGAAGCATGCCGACGGTCTGTCGCTCAACGTGCGCGGCGGCATGTTCAGCGAGGGCGGCGGCGACAGCCTGCACGTGACCGCGTCCGACGGCTTCGGCAGCGCCGACGGACGTTTCAACCTCGTCGCGGGCCTGCAGTACGAAACGCGCGATCCGATCTGGGGCCATCAGCGCGCACTGACGCGCGAATTCAACGACGCCGGCTACACCGCGCAGACCGCCAGCCGCGATTACCTGATCACCAATGGTTCCGCGCGCAATACGTACGTGTTCGCCGATCCGTCGCGGTGCGAGAACGTCGGGGGCCAATTCGACGGAAGCGAGCAGCTGAGCTCGCGAGCCGGTCTCGGCCAATATTGCGGTTCGTTCCTGACGCCGGGCTACCGCACGATCCGCAACGGCAAGGACGCCTTGCAGGGCTATGCGCACGCGACCTTCGACGTGAACGACAACGTGCAGCTCTACGGCGACCTGCTCGCCAGCCACGAGGACGTCGATTACGCGACCGGCTCCAGCTACACGTGGTGGGGCACCAGCGCTAAATACGGCTACTTCTACGATCCGGACCGCAAGGCGTTGCTGAACCTGCAGCGCGCGTTCTCGCCGGAAGACATCGGCGGGCTCGGTTTCGCCGACATCATGAATACCGATCGCAACCGTTCCTGGCAGCTCACGCTGGGCGCGCAGGGGCGCTTCGGCGCGAGCGCGTGGGACTGGGATGTCGGCGTCACCTCGACGCGGTACGAGCTGACCGAACACCGGTTTGCACGCTTCGCCGACGCGATCGACGCGTATTTCGTCTCGCACGTGCTCGGGCCGCAGCTGGGCGTCAATCGCGGCTATCCCGTGTTCCGGCCGAACTACGCGGCGTTCTATTCGCCCATGTCGCCGTCGGATTTCGCGAGCTTCACTGGCTATGTCGACACGCGCAGCGAGACGAAGGACGACACGCTGCGGGCGCAGTTCACGAATGCCTCGCTGTTCCCGCTACCGGGCGGCGAAGCGGGACTGGCGGTCGTGGGCGAAGGCGGAAAGCAGGGCTGGGACTACACACCCGATGCGCGCCTGTTGCAGGACCCGGTGACGCTCAAGTCCGGCGTCTGGGGGCAGACGTCGGTCAGCGGCTCGGGCGACCGCGACCGCTACGCGCTGACGGGCGAACTGCGCCTGCCCTTGTGGAATCCGCTGACGTTGACGTTGTCGGGACGCTACGACGCCTTCGATGTCGGCGGGCAGACGATCGACAAGCCGACCTACAGCCTCGGCATCGAGTATCGACCGGTCGAAAGCATCCTGCTGCGCGGCAAATACGGCACGGCGTTCCGTGCGCCGACGCTGTCGGACGTGTTCCAGGGCCTCAGCGGCTTCTACGGTTCGAACACCGACTACTACCGTTGCTCGCTCGACGGTTACGTGCCCGGAAACACCACCGACTGCGCGTACGACAACACGCGGTACTTCGGCCAGCAGTCGGGCAATCCGGAACTGCGACCGATCGAGGCCGACGTGTGGAACGCCGGCGTCGTGTACGCGCCGGCCAGCAACTTCTCGCTGTCGGTCGACTATTTCCGCTGGGACATCCGCGACGAGGTCGACCAGCTCAGCGCCGATCAGTTGCTGCTGGCCGAATACTTCTGCCGCACCGGCCAGGCCAATACGGCGTCGGCCGGTTGCGACAACGCGCTGGCGTGGGTGACGCGCGGGCCGAACGACGAAATCACGCGCCTGTACACGCCCAAGGTCAACGTGTCGCAGCAGAAGCTGGAGGCGCTTACCGTCAGCCTGAACTACGTGCTCGACCTTGCGCGCTGGGGCTCGCTCGCGTTCGCCGGCAACTACACGAACAACCTCGAGCACACCGTGACGCCGTTGCCGGGCGACGAGCCGGTGGACCTGTTGCGCGATCCCTACGCGATGTGGCTGTACGACGCGTACGCGAAAACCCGCGCCGATGCGTCGCTGGCGTGGAGCCTGGGACGCTGGACGACGACGGCGTACGCCAACCGGATCGGCAGCACGCCCAACTACCTGGCCTACACCTCCGATTCGTGGGACTACCAGACCAATGGCCAGCACGCCGGCCGGTGGGCGCCGTACACGACCTGGAACCTGAGCTTCAACTACGACGCGACGGACTTCCTGCGGCTGTCGCTGCTGGTGAACAACGTGCTGGACAAGATGCCCGACGCGCAGGCCGCCAGCTATCCGGGCACGACGGCGACTCCGTACAACAGCGGGCTGTACAACCCCTACGGTCGTTCGATGTACCTGGAAATGCGCTACCGCTTCGGCCAGTAGCGCATTCCCCTCGCGAGCCCCGGCCCCGCCACGCCGCGGGGCCGGCCGGCTCATGGAAAGGCGTGCGCGCCGCCGCTTCCGTACGCCATCGGATGCGGTATAACTGCTCGGAATTCGATCCCTGGGAGGGGACACATGCGTACCAAGCTGCTCGCTCTTCTGTTGCTGGCCCTGCCGCTGGGCGCCTTCGCCCAGAACGCGTCCACCCAAAGCTCGCCGGTCGGTCACTGGACCACCATCGACGACAAGACGCAGAAGCCCAAGTCTGTCGTGGAGATCTACGAAGCGAAGGACGGCAGCCTCGCCGGCCGCGTGACGGAGATCCTGCAGTCCGACCGCGGCCCGAACCCGGTCTGCGACAAGTGCTCCGGCGACCGCAAGGGCAAGCCGGTCAAGGGCATGGTGATCCTGTGGGGCATCAAGCAGAAGGGCGAGACCTGGGAAGGCGGCCAGATCCTCGATCCGGCCAGCGGCAAGATCTACTCGGTGAAGGTCACGCCGGTGGAGAACGGCAAGAAGCTGGAAGTCCGCGGTTTCATGGGCTTCTCGCTGCTGGGCCGCACGCAGACGTGGAATCGTCGCTGAGCCCTTCCGCCAGGGCTTGATCAGGACGCCCCGGACCTCCGGGGCGTTCTGCTTTTGGGGCCTGGGCACGGCCCATCCTTCACGTTTACCCGCGTGCGCTTCGCTGGCCCGGCCTGCGACGGCCACGAAGCCGCTAGGCCGCGGGGCTTCGCGGAGCCCATGCGATAATCTCCGGCTCACTTCGCTTTCCGGTTCGCCATGTCCCGCGAGTTCGTCGTTTCCTGCGCCCTGCCCTACGCCAACGGGCAGCTGCACCTGGGCCATCTGGTCGGCTACACCCAGGCCGACATCTGGTGCCGCGCCCAACGCATGGCCGGCCACAAGGCCTGGTACGTGTGCGCCGACGACACCCACGGCACGCCGATCATGCTCGCCGCCGAGAAAGCCGGGCAGTCGCCGGAAGCCTTCATCGCCGGGATCCAGCAGAGCCACGAGCGCGACTTCGCCGATTTCGGCGTCGCCTTCGACCATTACGATTCGACCAACTCCGAGCGCAACCGCGTCCTGACCGAGGCGATCTACGCCAAGCTCGACAACAACGGCCACATCTCGCGCCGTTCGGTCGCGCAGTTGTTCGATCCGGTGAAGGGCATGTTCCTGCCCGACCGCTACGTGAAGGGCATCTGCCCCAACTGCGGCACGCCGGACCAGTACGGCGACAACTGCGAGAACTGCGGCGCCACGTATTCGCCGACGGAACTGAAGGAACCGCGTTCGGTCGTCAGCGGCGCGACGCCGGAGCTGCGCGAGTCGGAGCATTTCTTCTTCGAGGTCGGCCAGTTCGAAGGCTTCCTGCGGCAATGGCTGGCCGGCGACGTCGCCCTGCCCGGCGTGAAGGCCAAGTTGCAGGAATGGCTCGACGCCGAAGGCGGCCTGCGTGCGTGGGACATCTCGCGCGACGCGCCGTATTTCGGCTTCCAGATCCCGGGCCATCCGGGCAAGTACCTGTACGTCTGGCTGGACGCGCCGATCGGCTACCTGTCGAGCTTCCAGGCGCTGTGCGAGCGTGAGGGCCTGGACTTCTGGTCCTACCTGCGCCGCGACAGCCCGGCCGAGCTGCACCACTTCATCGGCAAGGACATCGTCAACTTCCACGGCCTGTTCTGGCCGGCGGTGCTGCACGGCGCGGGTTTCCGCGCGCCGACGCGCCTGCACGTCAACGGGTACCTGACCGTCGACGGCGCCAAGATGTCGAAGTCGCGCGGCACCTTCGTCATGGCGCGCACCTACCTCGACGCGGGGCTTCACCCGGAAGCGCTGCGTTACTACTACGCGACCAAGACCACCGGCGGCGTCGACGACCTCGACCTCAACCTCGCCGATTTCGTCGCGCGCGTGAACGCAGACCTGGTCGGCAAGTTCGTGAACCTCGCCAGCCGCTGCGCCGGTTTCATCGAGAAGCGCTTCGACGGCCGCCTCGCGGATGCGCTGCCCGATGCCGCGCAGTACGTGCGCTTCGTCGAACAGCTCGAACCCATCGCCCAGGCCTACGCGCGCAACGAGGCCGCCACGGCGCTGCGCCTGACGATGGCGCTGGCCGACGAAGCCAACAAATACATCGACGAGCACAAGCCGTGGGTGCTGGCCAAGCAGGACGGCGCCGACGCGCAGCTGCAGGCCGTCTGCACGCAGGGCCTGAACCTGTTCCGCGTGCTGAACACCGCGCTCAAGCCCGTGCTGCCGCGCGTCACCGCGCAGGCCGAGGACTTCCTCGCGGCAAAGGTCGCGAACTGGAGCGAACTCGCCGCGCCGCTGCTCGCCCACCGCATCAACGCCTACGCACCGCTTTTCACCCGAATCGACCCGAAACAGATCGACGCCATGATCGAAGCCTCCAAGGACTCGCTGCAGTCCGCTCCGAAGAACGAGTCCGAAACCAAGGCCGAAGCCAAGCCCGCCAAGCCGGCCGCGGCGCCCGCGCCATCCGCCGGCGAGACCGCCACCATCGGCATCGACGACTTCGCGAAGCTCGACCTGCGCGTGGGCAAGGTCGTTGCGTGCGAATTCGTCGACGGCTCCGACAAGCTGCTGCGTTTCGAACTCGACGCCGGCGAACTGGGCACGCGCCAGATCTTCTCGGGCATCCGCGGCTCCTATGGCGAACCGGAAAAGCTCGTCGGCCGCAGCGTGGTGTTCATCGCCAACCTCGCGCCGCGCAAGATGCGCTTCGGCATCAGCGAAGGCATGATCCTGTCGGCCGGCTTCGACGGCGGCTCGCTTCACCTGCTCGACGCCGACGCCGGCGTGCAGCCGGGCGCACCGGTTCGCTGAGCGGTCTTGAGCCCTCTTCCAAAAAGAGAGGGCCTGGGCTGCGCCACCTTCTTTCGCAGAGGGAAGGAGGAAACATCATGATCCCCGACCTCGTCGAACGCCTCGACCGCCTGCTCCCGCAAACGCAATGCGGGCAGTGCGGTTACGCGGGCTGCCGGCCGTACGCGGAGGCGATGGCGCGCGGCGAAGCCGATGTCGACCACTGCCCGCCCGGCGGCGACGAGGGGGCGCGTGCGCTCGCGCACCTGCTGGATGTTCCGGCCAAACCGTTCGACCGCACGCGCGGCGAGCACAAGCCGCCACAGGTCGCGCTGATCGTCGAAGCCGACTGCATCGGCTGCACCAAATGCATCCAGGCGTGCCCGGTCGACGCCATCGTCGGCGGCTCGAAGCACATGCACACCGTCATCGACCCGCTCTGCACCGGCTGCGAACTGTGCGTGCCGGCGTGCCCGGTGGACTGCATCGTGGTGGTGGCGGCGTAACCGCGCATCACCCCGTCGGGGTTGCCGCTTCTTTGCGTCATTCCCGCGACCGCTTTCTTGCTGTCATTCCCGCGACGGCTTCTTTTGCCGTCATTCCCGCGCAGGCGGGAATCCATGCATCAGACGCGTCATGTTCGACGTGGCCCGACGCACGACGGCGATGCAGTGGCCGTCGGATAACGGAACATCGCTGGAAGATGGATTCCCGCCTGCGCGGGAATGACAGCAAACAGCGCTTACTTCGTCGAAGAGTTCACCGACGAGTTCGCCGACGTGTTGCCCGGCGCATGAGCCTCCGGCGCACACACCGAACACACGCGCTCCACCGTGTAGCCCTTCGCGCGCAGCTTCTCGACCAGACCATCCTCGCCCAGCAGGTGCAGCGCGCCGACGACGACCATCGTGTCGCCCTTCTTCTGGCCGTCGAGCATCTGCTGGATCTGCGGCACCCAGGCGTCGTTGCGTTCGACGTTGACGATGCGATAAGTCTCGGGGGTCTTCTCGCGCATTTCCTCGCGCGTGAGCGTGTCCAGCTTCGCGAGGTCGCCGTCGCGCCAGGCGTTGTGCAGGTCGCTGAGCATGCCCGGCATTTCGGTGGGCTTGTCGAGGAACTCCTTCAGCGACTTCACCTGCTCGTCCATCGGCGTGGAATCGAGCACGCCCAGTTGCAGGTCGATCGATTCCAGCCCGCCCGTCGCCTTGTGGCCGGCGATGGCCTGCTGCATCAGGACCTGGTCCAGGCCCTTGTCGGGGCGGAAACCCATCTGCTGAGACACGCCGAGCATCAGCGACAGGTTCACGAACCACGGCTCGTACGCGTCGAACTGGGCGATGGAGGCGCCGCGCTGGGCGAGGATGCGGTTGAACTTCTCGCGCATTGCCGGCGGCAGCACCTGGCTCAGCGTGCGGCCATCGGCGTAGCCGGCGGCGGCGAGGAATTTCTGCCCCATCGCCGGATCGAGCATCTGCTCCGGCGGCACTTCAAAGACGATCCTGTCGGCGCCGGCGAAGGCCTGGTCGATGTCCCCCGAAATCGGGTAGTCGTCGGCCTTCAGCAGGTGGAACGAACCGAGCAGGTAGACCGAGTTGTCGCGATCGGACACCTTCCACAGCAGCGGCAGCGGCGGCGGGCGCGTTGCGGCAGTCGGCGCACTCGCGGTCTGCGGCGTAGCTTGCGAGGGCGCGGCCTGCGCCGGCGAACGCGCCTGCTCGACGGCGAGCGCCACCGACATCAGGCCGACGGCGGCGGCGAGCGAAAGGCACAGCAGCTTGAAGCGACGACGCATCGGGGCGGAGGTCCGGATCAGTTGGCGGAGTGGGCGTAGGTCTTTTCGCCGGCCTGGATCGCCACGTCCAGCCGGTTTTCCGGCGGCGGCAGCGGGCAGGTCGCGAAGGGCGTGAAGGCGCACGGCGGATTGCGCGACTGGTTGAAGTCGAGCACCACCTTGCCGCCGACACCCGGCTTGGCGACATCGAGGAAACGTCCGGCCGGATAGCTGCCGTGCCCGCTGGTGCGGTCGGCGAAGACCAGGAACAGCGTTTCCTCGCCTTCGTCCAGGGCTTCGATGCGGAACGTCTTGCCTTCGCGCTCGAACTCGATCGCGCCCGGGTTCGGTACCGCATCGGTAGTGCCGATGATGTTGGCGATCTCCAGCGTCTTGCCCGCCGGGTGCGGCACGAAGCGGCCTTCCACGCGCCAGTCGGCGCTGGTCGGCCAGTATTCGACGCCGCGGAAACCGGTGCGCGTCGGTGCGTCGGCGTGCTTCACGCGCAACAGGTAGCGGTCGCCGCGCTTGATCACGGTCGCCAGCCCCTTGCCGTCGTCGAAACCGATGACGCTGGGACCGGTCGGTGCGTCGTCGGCGCGCAGGATGGCTTCACTGGTGAACGGCTGGCCGTCGAGCGTGATCGCCGCGCCCTTCTCGGGCACGAAGCGAACGCGGTTCTGGCTCACGTCGATCATGCCCAGGTGCGCCGGTCCGACCGCGAGCTTGATGCCGTTGCCGGCCGAGGAGCCGATGTAATGCGAACCCGGATCGATCCAGTGCAGGCCGACCAGGCTGGTCCAGCCGTCGGGCTTGGTGAGTTCGGTGACGCGCAGCTGGCGCACCATGTCGAGTTCCTGCTGGAACGCGGCGCGCTCGGCCTTCGCCTGCTCGGCGCTCGCGGCGTCGTCCTGCTTCGGCCCGCAGGCCGTGATGGCACCCAGCATCATCAAGATCAGTGCCCCTTTCGCGACTGAAGCCATTCAACGTCCTCGCAGGAACCAGCGGTCGATGTCGGGCAGCGTGAAACGCGCCCAGGTGGGACGGCCATGATTGCACTGGCCGGAGCGTTCGGTGATTTCCATCTCGCGCAGCAGGGCGTTCATTTCCGGCAGCGTGAGACGGCGGTTGGCGCGGACGGCGCCGTGGCAGGCCATGGTCGCGAGCAGCGCGTCGCGCGCCGCGGCGACGCGCAGCGATTCGCCGTGCTCGCGCAGGTCGGCCAACACGTCGCGCAGCAACGCTTCGACGTCGCCGTGCGCGAGCAGCGCCGGCACGGAGCGCAACGTCAGCGACTGCGGACCGCTGCGTGTGACTTCGAAACCGAGCTCGGCCAGCGTCTGCGCCTCGCGCTCGGCGACCTCGGCTTCGCGTTCGGACACCGCCAGCGTCGCCGGCACCAGCAGCGGCTGCGTGCGCAGGCCTTCGCCGTCGTGCGCGGTCTTGAGCTTCTCGTAGCCGATGCGCTCGTGCGCGGCGTGCATATCGACGACGATCAGCCCTTCGGCGCTTTCGGCCAGGATGTAGATGCCGTGCAGCTGCGCGATGGCATAGCCCAGCGGCGGCAGCGTGGCGTCGTCGCTGTGCGGCAATGTGGCGGGTTGAGTGTTCTGCGCGAACGACGGCGCAACCGCGGTGGCCGCTCCGCCACCGCCGTAGAGCGCCGCGTAACCCGCGCGCGTCTCCGCCACCTGCATCGGAAGCGGCGATTGCGAGGCGCGATCGAGATACGTGTAGGCAGGCGCGCCCGGGCTGCCGTAGCCGCCGAACGCAGGCGCCGCTGGCGCATCGTTCGCGGGCATGCCCGCCACGCCCGCGACCGTGCCGGCGCGCGTTTCCGCGAGCGCGTTCTGCAGCGTGCGGTAGACGAAGTCGTGGATCAGGCGCGCGTCGCGGAACCGCACTTCGTGCTTGGCCGGATGCACGTTGACGTCGACGCGCCGCGGATCGAGTTCGAGGAACAGCACGTACGCCGGCTGGCGGCCGTGGAAGAGCACGTCGGCATACGCCTGCTTGATCGCGTGCGCGATGCTGCGGTCGCGCACCGCGCGGCCGTTGACGTAGAGGTACTGTTGATCGGCGCTGGCGCGGTTGTACGCCGGCTGCGCGATCCAGCCGTGCAGCCGCAGGCCGGCGCCGGCGTGTTCGATGCGTAGCGCGTTGCGCGCGAATTCCTCGCCGAGCGCTTCGTGCAGGCGCACTTCAGACAGCAGGTCGCCCTCGCCTTTCCAGCGTCGCGACGGCTTGCCGTTGTGCGAGACGCGCAGTTCGACATCGGGACGCGCGAGCGCGAGCTGGCGCAGCCATTCCTCGATGTGGCCAAGCTCGGTGCGTTCGGCCTTCAGGAATTTGCGCCGCGCCGGCACGTTGAAGAACAGGTCGCGCACTTCGACGGTCGTGCCTTGCGGATGCGACTTCGGCATGACCTCGCCGAGCCGGCCGCCGTCGATTTCCAGCGTCGCCGCGCGATCGCTGCCGTCGCGGCGCGAGGTAAGCGCGAAGCGGCTGACCGAGGCGATCGAAGGCAGCGCTTCACCGCGGAAACCGAGCGTCGCCACGCCTTCCAGGTCGTCGAGCGAGGCGATCTTGCTGGTCGCGTGGCGCGACACCGCCAGGGGGAGTTGGTCGGGCTCGATGCCCTTGCCGTCGTCCCGGATGCGGATCAGGCGGACGCCGCCTTCTTCCAGGTCGATGTCGATGCGCCGAGCGCCGGCGTCGAGCGCGTTTTCGACGAGCTCCTTCACCACCGAAGCGGGACGCTCGATGACCTCGCCGGCGGCGATCTGGTTGATGAGGGTGTCGGGGAGCTGGCGGATCGTCACGGCTTGGCGATGCGGCCCGGCATCGTCGAGGGAATCGCGTTCATCATAGCCGACGCGGTGGCCGGTCTGGCCGATCGAGCAAACAATCGCGCAAACGAAAACGCCCGGGGACACCCGGGCGCCGTCTCGAGAGTTGCAGGGCGATCAGAGGCTGCCGCCGCTCGCCTCGCCGCCGGTCGCGTACTGCGCATCCGCGCGCGCCGCGTAGAGGGTGCCCGGGGGCGGCTGGCGGGTGAAGTAGGTGTTGACACCGTCCAGCACCGCACGCGCGAGCTTGCTCTGGTGCGCGGGGTCGTTGAGGCGCTTTTCCTCTTCCGGGTTCGAGATGAAGGCCGTCTCGACCAGCATCGCCGGCATGTCGGAGGTGCGCAGCACCGCGAAGTTGGCGCGCTCGATGTTCGGCTTGTGGTTCGCGCCGACGCGCTTCAGGCCGTCCAGCACCTGCCCCGCGGCATCTTCGGACGCCTTCATGTGGCCGCTCTGGGTGAGGTCGAGCAGCACCGACGCGAGCGTGTTGCTCGTCTGCTCAAGGCGCACGCCGCCGATCAGGTCGGAGGCGTTTTCCTTGTCGGCCAGCCAGCGGGCGCGCTGCGACGACGCGCCCTTCAGCGAGAGCACATAGACCGACGAACCCCGCGCGGCGCGGTTTTCGGCGGCGTCGGCGTGGATGGAGATGAACATGTCCGCCTTCGCCGCCCGTGCCAGCTGCGCGCGACGCGGCAGCGGGATGAACACGTCGGTGTCGCGGGTGAGATAGGCCTTCAGGCCCGGCGTCGCGTTGACCTGGCGGGCGAGCTCGCGGGCGATGGCGAGCGTCGCGTCCTTCTCGCGCTTGCCCGACGGCCCGATGGCACCCGGATCCTGGCCGCCGTGACCGGCGTCGATGGCGATCACCAGCGGACGCATGCCGCGACCGCGCATCACGTCCTTCATCGTCTTGACCGGTGCCTGCGCTGCGGGCGCTCCGGCGCTGGCGGAGGTCGCGGCGGTCGAACCGGGCATCGGCGTCGGCACGCCGGTGGCGATGCGGGTCGGAACACCGGTGGCGATCGTCGTCGCAACCGGCGGTTTCGCGGCGACCGCAGCGGGAGCGCTCGGAGCCGACGCCGTCGAAGTGGCCTCCGGCGTCGACGCCGGCAGCATCGGCGTGACGCTCGGCATCGCCGAGGGCGGCACGGTCGCAGCAGCTACGTTTGCGGCGGGCGCGGGTGCGGACGGCGCAGTCGTCGCGGGCGCAGCCGGGGTGGTTTCGTTGCGCGCGACGATCTCGGAGATCAGGCGCGTCGTCGCGGCCGAGGACGCGGCCGGATCGAACTTCTGCGCCATCGGCGTGGCGGCCGCGACGGGGTCGGTGGTCGGGGCGGCCGGCGAGGCGGGCGCAGTTGTCGCCACGGCGGGCGCGGCCGATGTGGGCGTCGACCCGTCGCCCGGCCATTCGAGCACCAGGCGCGGACCGTCGCCGGCCTGCTCGATGCGCGGCTTGAGCACGGCGACCGGCTGGGCCAGGTCGAACACGATGCGGGCGGTGCCGGGGGACGGTTCGCCGGTACGGACCGACTTCACCACGCCGCTGGCCGACGGCAGGCGGAAACCGCGCGCCAGCGACGAGGCAGGAAGGTCGATGACGAGACGGTCGGGCCCCTTGAGGCTGATGACCTTGAAGTCGGCGGCGCGATCCAGGGCGATTTCGGCGCGGGTGCCGGTGGCACCGTCGCGCAGCTCCAAGCCCTTGATTTCACTGGCGTGAGCCAGATTCCAGGCAACCGCCGCGAGCAGCGCAAGGCCGAGCAGACATTTCTGGACGGTGGCGGCGGTTACGCGCATGAGCCGTAGTCAAGCACCGCAAAATTAATTTTGCAAGCACTTTTCCCTTACGAATCCGGGACCTGCCGGTCTTTTCTGCAAATCCGTTCAGGAGTCGGACGCAACCTCGTGCCCGGTCGACACCCGCCCGACCCACGCGTCGCCGACCGGCGAGCCCGACCGAAGCCGGGCGATCCGCCCCGGCCCGCGCATCGACATCTCGATGGTGAGGTCGGGGACCGGCAGCGCGCCGGCGCCCCGCTCCGGCCATTCGACGAGCCACAGCCGCACGTCCGCACTGTCCAGGCCGAGGAACTCGAGTTCGCCCGGATCGGCGATGCGATACAGGTCTAGGTGCCAGGCTTCGCCATCGGCGAGCGGGTATCGCTCGACCAGCGTGTACGTCGGGCTGCGGATCGCGCCCTGCACGCCGAGCGCGCGCAGCAGAGCGCGCGCGATCGTCGACTTGCCCGCGCCAAGATCGCCATGCAGATGCACGACGGCCTGCGCGGGACGCGTCATCGCCAGTCGCGCGCCGAGCGCATCGGTGGCGTCGACATCGGGCAACCACAGTTCGGTCATTGCTTCGCTTCCTGATTCGAGAAATGGCGCAGCCACGGCATCAGGTCGCTGGGCAACAGCCCGCGCTCACCACCATCGTGCGCGGCTGCATCGCCGGCCGACGAATGCAGCAGCGCGCCGCATGCCGCGGCGTCGAATGCCTTCATGCCCTGCGCGCGCAACGCGGCGATGACGCCGCTGAGCACGTCGCCCATGCCGCCCACCGCCATGCCGGGATTGCCGGCGGCGATGACGCGAGGCGTCTCGTGCGCGGACATCACGATCGTGCCCGCGCCCTTGAGCACGACCACGCACGCATAGCGCTCGCACAACGCGCGCGCCGCGGCGAAACGGTTGCGTTGAATATCCGCGGTGGTGGTGTCGAGCAGCCGCGCCGCTTCGCCCGGATGCGGCGTGATCACCGCATCGGCCGGCAACGCGAACGGACGCGTTGCCAGCAGATTCAATGCATCGGCGTCGAGCAGCAGCGGCTTTCCGCTGGCGATCGCGCGTTCGTACAACGGAAGGCCCCAGTCGCCACGACCGAGGCCCGGACCGAGCGCCACCGCATCGGCGCGATCGAGTGCTGCGTGCAGCGCCTCGATGTCGCCGACCTCATGCACCATCGCTTCGGGCAGGCGTGCGAGCAAGGGCGCGACATGGCGCTCGCGCGTGGCGACTTCGACCAGCCCCGCACCGCTGCGCAGCGCGGCTTCGGCGCACAGCATGATCGCGCCGCCGCTGCCGTGGTCGCCGCCGATGCACAGCACGCGACCGTTGCGACCCTTGTGGCTGTCGCGCGGCCGCGGCGCGAGCCAATGCGCGAGTTCGGTCGCAGCCAGGCGTTCGGCGATGGCGACGACGCCGTCGAAATCGACGGCGTCGAGTTCAAGCGAGGCGAGCGACAACGCGCCGGCATGATCGAGCGCGGCGCCCGTGCGCAGCCCCGCCTTCGACGCGATGAACTCGATCGTGTGCGTCGCGATTACCGCCGGCCCCGGAACAGAACCACTGTCTGCGTCGACACCGCTGGGCACGTCGAGCGCGAATATCGGCGCACCGTGCGCATTGATCGCGGCGATGACTGCCCGCGTGGCCGCATCCGGTTCGCGCGAGAAGCCGATGCCGAAAAGCGCATCGACGATCAGATCGCATGGCGGCAGGCGCTGGTCGAACTCGACGATCGAGCCGCCCACGACGGCGAACTCGTCCGCAGCGCGACGCGCGAGCCCGGCGCGCGGCGCGTGTTCAGGCAGATGCAAGACGCGCACGTCGCGACCTGCGTCTTTTGCGTGGCGCGCGAGCACGTAGCCGTCGCCGCCGTTGTTGCCCGGCCCGCACACGACCACGATCCGCATCGCCTGCGGCCAGCGCGCCAGCACGTCGCGCCACGCGGCCGCGCCGGCGCGTCGCATCAATTCGAAGCCGTCGCCCAGCCGCTGCGCCGCGCGCGACTCCAGCTGCCGCAGCGCCGCGGCGTCGTAGAGCGCGTGAACGAACGGAGCGGCGTCATGGGGCATCGCGCGATTCTATACTTGCGATGCCGTGAACCCCTCCGTATCCCCCGCCCCCCTGCCCGCGTCCGCGCCCGACTACGGCGCGCTCGCCGCGCGCGTGCGCGAACTGGCGCGCGAGTTCGGTTTCCAGCGCTGCGGCATCACGGGCGTGGAACTCGGCGAGGACGAAGCGTATCTGCGCGACTGGCTCGCGCAAGGGCTCTACGGATCGATGGACTGGATGGCACGACACGGCGAGCTGCGCGCGCGCCCGGACGAACTGCATCCCGGCACGGTGCGCGTGATTTCCGTCGGCCTGGATTACGGACGCGACCGCGACGAAGCCTGGGCGACGCTGGACGACAGCGAACGCGCCTACGTCGCGCGCTACGCGCTGGGCCGCGACTACCACAAGCTGATGCGCCAGCGCCTGCAACGCCTCGCTGACCGCATCGCCGAGGTCGTCGGTCCGTTCGGGCATCGCGTGTTCGTCGATTCGGCGCCGGTGCTCGAACGCGCGCTCGCCCGAAACGCGGGACTGGGCTGGATCGGCAAGCACACCTGCCTGATCGACAAGGATGGCGGCTCGTTGTTCTTCCTCGGCGAGATCTATGTCGATCTGCCGCTGCCTGTAGATGTCCCGGCGAGCGCGCATTGCGGCACCTGCCGGCGCTGCATCGACGTGTGCCCGACGCAGGCCATCGTCGCGCCTTATCGGCTCGATGCGCGGCGCTGCATCGCGTATCTCACGATCGAACACGAAGGCGCGATTCCCGAAGACCTGCGCGCACCGATCGGCAACCGCATCTTCGGATGCGACGACTGCCAGCTGATCTGCCCCTGGAACAAGTTCGCCCAACGCACGGACGAGCCGGATTTCCGCGTTCGCAACGACCTGGACAAGGCGACGCTGGTCGATCTTTTCGCGTGGAGCGAGGAGGAATTCCTCCAGCGCACCGAGGGCTCCGCGATCCGGCGCAGCGGCCACGAGCGCTGGCTGCGCAACATCGCCGTCGCGCTGGGCAATGCGCGTTCGACGCCGGACGTGATCGGCGCGCTGCGTGCGCGCCGCGAGTCTGAGAGCCCGATGGTGCGCGAGCACATCGAGTGGGCACTTCGCCGGCATGGAGCAGACGACGCAGCGTGATGCACGCTGCGTCGCGTTGATTCACCCGCGCAACTGTTCGAGCAGAGCGCGCGTCACCGGATCGTCGGCCTGCGCCTTGCCTTCCAGCGCCGGAAGCAGACGGCTCGCGACCTGCTTGCCGAGTTCCACGCCGAACTGGTCGAAGGCGTTGATGCCCCACACCAGCGACTGCAGGTACACGCTGTGTTCGTACAGCGCGAGCAGCGCGCCGAAGGAATACGGCGTCAGCGCATCTAGCAGCAGCGTCGTCGTCGGACGGCCACCGGCGTAGGCGCGATGCGGATCGTCGCTCCACTGGCCGTTGGCGAACGCCTCGGTCTGCGCGAGCAGGTTCGCGTGAAGCGCACGATGGTTCTGCGGATACGGCGCGTCGGCACGCACCACCCCGATGAAATCGGCCGGCACGATCGACGTGCCCTGGTGCAGCGCCTGGAAGAAGCTGTGCTGGGTGTCGGTACCGGCGCCGCCCCACCACACGGGCACGGTCTCCACGCCCACGGGCGAACCGTCGGTGCGCACGGATTTGCCGAGGCTCTCCATCACCAGCTGCTGCAGGTAATTCGACAGCAGCTTCAGGCGTTCGTCGTACGGCAGCACCGCCTGCGTCGAGTAACCCAGCCCGTTGCGGTTCCACACGTTGGTGAGCGCGTGCCACACCGCAAGATTCGTTTCGACCGGCGTCTTCAGGACGTGCGCGTCCATCTCGGCGGCGCCGTCGAGCATCTGCTCGAACGCGTCCATGCCGATGGCCAGCGCGATCGGGAAACCGACCGCCGACCACAACGAATACCGGCCACCGACCCAGTCCCACATCGGCAGGATGCGTTCGGCGGGAATCGAGAACGCCTGCGCCGCGCGCTCGACGTTCGCCGACACGGCGTAAAGGCGCTCGGCGCTGCCCAGCCAGTCGCGCAGGATCGCGCCGTTGAGCAGCGTCTCCTGCGTGCCGAAGGTCTTGGAGATCAGCACCGCGGCCGTGCGCGCGGGATCGAGTCCGGCCAGCACGCGCTGCGCGGCGTGGCCATCGACGTTGCTGAGGAAATGCACGCGGAAACGTCCGGGCTTCGGGCCGCTCAGCGCATCCACGGCCAGGCGCGGGCCGAGGTCGGAGCCGCCGATGCCGACGCTCACGATGTCGGTGATCTCACTCTTGGCGAGCGAATCGACCAGCGCGCGCATCTGCTTGCGCGCGTCCAGTGCCTGCGCGTGCGCGGCCTTGGCGACCGGCGCGTCGGACAGATCGCTGCGCAGCGACGTGTGCAGCACGCTGCGGCCTTCGGTGAGGTTGATCTTCTCGCCGTCGAACAGCGCCTTCAGGCGCGCCGGCGCATCGACCGATTGGGCGAGCGCGAACAGCGCGGCCAGCGCTTCACGGTCGTAGTGCTGGCGGGCGAAGTTCGCGTAGATCGGACCCACGCGCAGGGCGAAATCCTGCGCGCGTGCCGCGTCGTCGGCGATCAGCTTCGCCAGCGGGGTTTGCTGGATGCGCCCGGCCTGGGCGCGCAGTTGGCTCAGACGGGAAGCGGCATCCATGGGCGGTCAGGCCGCCTGTGCCGGCATCGAACGGTTGGTATGCGTCAGCGCGTTGTCGCGATCCACGTACACCAGCGTCGGCTTGTACTTGGCGGCCTCGGCCTCCTCGCACACGCCATAGGCGCAGATGATGACCAGGTCGCCCGGCTGCGCGCAGTGCGCGGCGGCGCCGTTCACCGAGATCACGCCGCTGCCCTCTTCGCCGCGGATGGCGTAGGTGACGAAGCGCTGGCCGTTGTTCACGTTGTAGATGTGGATCTGCTCGTATTCGCGGATGCCGGAAATGTCGAGCAGGCGACCGTCGATCGCGCACGAGCCTTCGTAATGCAGCTCGGCGTGGGTCACCGTCGCGCGGTGGATCTTGGCCTTGAGGATGTTCAGTTGCATGGATTTCGGCTCCGGCCGCAACGCGGACGCGCTCGGCGTGCAAGGGATTTGGGCAAGTCTAGCAGCGCATGGCGCGGTGCAACATCATCCGGCCCGTCGGATTGGCGGCGGCGCTGGAACGCTCCGGATCGTGCACGCGGTCGCGCGTTCAGGCGGTGAATTCGAGGTTGTCGATCAGGCGCGTGCGCCCGAGCCGCGCAGCGATCAGCGCGACCATGGAACCGGTTTCACCGGCCGCGGGCACCGTCAGGTCGGGCCGGCGCAGGACGGCGTAGTCGGGTTCGAAACCGGCCTCGACCAGGCGCTGCGACGCAGCGGCCTCAACGGCTTCCCGCCGCTCGCCGGCGCGGACGGCATCGGCCATCGCCGCCAGGCAGCGGCTGATCTGCGCCGCCTGCGCGCGCTCGTCGACCGAGAGGTACTGGTTGCGCGAGCTCATCGCCAGGCCGTTGGCTTCGCGGATGATGTCGGCGCCGACGATCTCGATCGGGAATGCGAGGTCGCGGACCATGTAGCGCACGACGGCGAGCTGCTGGTAATCCTTGCGGCCGAACACCGCGACGTCCGGCTGCACCTGGTTGAACAGCCGCGACACGACCGTCGCGACGCCATCGAAATGGCCGGGACGCGAGGCCCCTTCGAGCGTCGAGGTGACGTTCGGCACCTGCACGCGTACGGTCGCCTCGACTCCGTACGGGTACATCGCCTCCACCGACGGCAGCCAGAGCGCGTCGCAGCCGGCCGCTTCCAGGCCGCGCGCGTCGGCGTCGGGCGTGCGTGGATACCGGGCGAAATCCTCGTTCGGACCGAACTGCGTCGGATTGACGAAGACGCTGGCGACCACGCGATCGGCATGCGTGCGCGCGAGTTTCACCAGCGAGAAATGGCCGTCATGCAGGTTGCCCATCGTCGGCACGAAAGCGACGCGCAGGCCATCGCGCTTCCAGCTGCGCACGCGCTCGCGCAGCGCGTCGAGTTCGGTGAAGGTGTCGATCATCGTGTTCAGATCAGGAAACGGAGCGGATCAGGCGTACGAATGTTCGGCGTCGGGGAACGAACCGTCGCGCACCGCCTTTGCGTAGGCGGCGAATGCACCGGCAACCGAGCCGCCTTCGGCGAGGAAATCCTTCACGAAGCGCGGCCGGCGATGGCCCGAGTTCACGCCGAGCAGGTCGTGCAGCACCAGCACCTGGCCGTCGCATTGCGGGCCGGCACCGATGCCGATGGTGGGAATGTCGAGATCGGCGGTGATCGATGCGGCGACCGGCGTGGGCACGCATTCGAGCACCAGCAGCGTGGCGCCAGCGTCCTGCACGGCGCGGGCGTCTTCGCGAAGGCGCCTGGCGGCGACCTCATCGCGACCCTGCACCTTGTAGCCGCCCAGGCGCAGCACCGATTGCGGCGTGAGGCCCAGGTGCGCGCAGACCGGGATCTCGCGATCGACGAGGAACCGGATGACCTCGAGCTTGTGCGCGGCGCCCTCGAGCTTGACCATCGCCGCGCCGGCCTGCAGCAGGCGGATCGACGCGTCGAGCGCGCGCTCCGGCGTGGCATCGGCACCGAACGGCAGGTCGGCGATCAGCAGCGTCTTGTCCAGTCCGCGCGCGACGCAGGCCGTGTGGTACGCGACGTCGGCGGTGGTCACCGGGATCGTGCTGTCGTGGCCCTGCATCACCATGCCGAGCGAATCGCCGACCAGCACCAGGTCGATGCCGACGTCCTCCATCGTGCGCGCGAAGCCCGCGTCGTAGCAGGTCAGCATGACCAGCTTGCGGCCGTCGCGCTTGGCCTGCGCGAGCGCGGGCACGGTCCACGCCTTCTCGGCGGCACGGGACGACTCGTTCGGAGTTCCGCTGTACATGGGCAGCTTCTATCGCCGGCGCGAACGCTCAGGCGGGATCGAGGGGGTCCGCATACGTTACCCCCTCGACCTGCGCCGGTGCCATCCTCGCCAGCGCCTGCGCGGCGGTGCCGACGCCGGGGATGTCCACGTCCGGCGCGATCTCGGCCAGCGGCACCAGCACGAAGGCGCGCTCGTGAAGGCGTGGATGCGGCACGTGCAGGCCGGGTTCGTCGATTCGTTCGTGCCCGTACAGCAGCAGGTCGAGGTCCAGCGTCCGCGGGCCCCAGCGATCGCTGCCGTCTTCCAGCCGATGGCGGCCGGCATGGCGTTCGATCTCCAGCAGATCGTCCAGCAACTGCCGCGGCGCGCGGCGCGTATGCAGCAGCGCGACGGCGTTGATGAAATCCGGCTGGTCGGTCACGCCCCACGCGGCGGTGCGATACAGCTTCGACGCGATCGCCACACGCGTGTCGGGCAGCGCATCGAGCGAGCGCAACGCAGCCTTCAACGTGGCGATGCTGTCGCCCAGATTGCTGCCCAGGCCGATGAAGGCCCGGTTTTCAGGCGTTTCGCTCATTCGCCGCCGTGGGCGGTCTTGCGACGACGACGGCGGCGCTTGCGCGGCGCATCGCCTTCTTCGTTCGACTCGACGTCGCGATGCGCGTCTGCCGCGGCCAACGCGTGCGCCGGGTCGGTCTGCGCCTCGCGCCAGAACGCCACGTCGTCGGCGTGCTCCTCGGAAGCCGCCATGCGCAGGTTGAGGAAATCGAACGCTGCACGGAAGCGCGGATGCGCCAGCGTGCGGAACACGCGCTTGCGCTGGCGCTGCGAGAAGCGCGACTGCAGCAGCCAGATTTCCTGCATCGGCAGCGAGAAGCGCCGCGGTAGCGCGATGGTTTCCAGCTGGTGCACGGTGACGCGATCGGCCGCGCGACGCTGCGCTTCGGCTGCGTGCACGCCCTGCGCCTGCAGCGTGATCAGCGCGCGGCAATACGCAGGCCACAGCAGCAGTGCGAACAGGAACGCCGGCGACACCGGCTCGTCGTTCGCCACACGCGTGTCCGTGCCTTTCAGGCCCTCCAGCAGCATGCGGCGCAGCGCACCGCTGCGATTGGACTTCAGCGCGGCAGCGGTTTCCGGCAGCAGCGCCGGCAGCAGGCCGTGGCGCTCCAGTCCGAGGAAACTCTTCACCGCATGCCCGGAGAGGAACAGCTTCAGGCATTCCTCGAACAGGCGCGCCGGCGCGGCTTCGCGCAGCAGTGGCGCCAGTTGCGCGATCGGCTTGGCCGTTTCCGTCTCGATCTCGAAATCGAGCTTCGCCGCCAGGCGCACTGCGCGCAGCATGCGGACCGGATCTTCGCGATAACGCGTTTCTGGATCGCCGATAAGGCGCATCAAACGGTTGCGCACATCATCGAAACCGCCGGTGTAATCGCGCACCGAGAAATCCTCGATCGCGTAGTACAGCGCGTTGGCGGTGAAGTCGCGACGGACCGCGTCGTCCTCGATCGAACCATACACGTTGTCGCGCAGGACGCGGCCGCCTTCGTGCAGTTCGCGGTCGCCGCTGCCGTCGTCGCTGTTGGCTCGGAACGTCGCGACTTCGATGATCTCGCGGCCGTAGACGACGTGCGCCAGGCGGAAGCGGCGGCCGATGAGGCGGCAGTTGCGGAACAGGCCCTTGACCTCTTCCGGCGTCGCGTTGGTGGCGACGTCGAAGTCCTTCGGATGGCCGCCGATGAGCAGGTCCCGCACGGCGCCGCCGACGAGGTAGGCCTCGAAACCGCCTTCACGCAGGCGATAAAGCACGCGCAGGGCATTAGGGCTGATGTCGCGCCGCGAGACGTTGTGCTGGTCGCGCGGGATGATCTGCAATTGGGTTCGGATATGAGGTTGCATCAGGCGGGCGTGCCGCGGATCCTTGGAAAGATGGCCGTTGCCGCCGGCAACAGCGGCGCATATACTAGCAAGCCGCGTAACGTTGAGAGCCTGCGCGGGGTTCACCGCTCCACATGCTCCCATCGTCTAGAGGCCTAGGACACCGCCCTCTCAAGGCAGTAACACGGGTTCGAATCCCGTTGGGAGTACCAATTCCGAAGCCCGCGCAGCGATGCGCGGGCTTTTTGTTTGGCCTCGCCGGGCCCATCCGCCAAGCCCCGCTTGGGGCTCGTCACCCCGAATCGCTAGACTATTACGATGCCCCGGCGCGCCTTCACGGCGCCCCTTTTCCACGGCGCCACTTTCACGGAAGCCCCGAGCCATGCCCTTCGTCGTCACCGAGAACTGCATCAAGTGCAAGTACACCGACTGCGTGGAGGTGTGCCCGGTCGACTGCTTCCACGAAGGCCCGAACTTCCTGGTGATCGATCCGGACGAGTGCATTGACTGCACCCTCTGCGAGCCCGAATGCCCGATCAATGCGATCTACCCCGAGGACGACGTCCCGGCCGGCCAGGAGGGCTACGTCGCGCTCAATGCCGAGCTTTCGAAGGCCTGGCCGGTGATCACGACGCGCAAGGACCCGCTGCCGGACGCCAAGGAGTGGGAAGGCAAGCCAGGCAAGCTGGACCTGCTGGAGCGCTGAAAGCCCGCGGTCCGGGCCGGTCCACCGGACTGGCTGCGAGCGGAAAAGAAAACGGGCGCCGAAGCGCCCGTTTTTCGTTCCGGCGACTGGCGCCTTACTGAGCGCCGAGGGCGGTGCGCAGCGTGTCGATGAGCTTCTTCGGCGCCGCGCCAGTGGCCGGCAGGCCGCGCGGGTCGACCGCCGACACGTACGAGCCGGTCGACGCACCCGCCACGCGAACGAGGAAGTTGGCGCCCTCGTAGCTGACGTCGTACACGCCCAGCGCTTCGGCGCGGCTGGTGATCGTCACGCCCTGCACCGCGGCCAGCGCTTCGCCGACCTTCGCGAAGGCTTCCTCGCGACCGGTCGCCAGGCCGAAACCGCCTGACGCCTGGCCCGATTCCACCGACTGGCGCGCCGCGGCCGACGGGACGTTCACGGCGGTGTCGGTGCGCGGCAGGTCGAGGTCCGGCGGGACTTCCAGCGGGCGCGTTTCCGGGCTCTGCGCGTAGAGGTCGCTGCCCTTGCGGAACCAGCTGCAGCCGGAGCCGAGCGCGACACCTACCAGCAACAGGCCGGCCACGGCGGCGCGGGCGATCGAAACGTTGGGACGCATGTAAGTCTCCTGCAGGGTTCAGGCCACGAGCGATTCGTGGCTTTCCAGTTCGAGTTCGGCGACCAGCGCGGCAATCGTCGCGGCGGTACCGGCATGTGCGGCCGAGAGCGGCAGCAGCGGCAGTCGGAGCCCGTGGCCGATGCCCTGTCGCGCCAGCAGCGCCTTGACGGGGATCGGGTTGGGCTCGACGCCGAGGAAGTCGTACGTCGTCTGCAGGCGCGCATCGAGTGCGAGCGCCGCATCGCGCTGGCCCGCGCGCGCCAGGTCGGCAAGGCGTCGGAACGCACGCGGCACGACGTTCGAGGCGACGGAAATCACGCCATCGGCACCGGCGAACATCGCGCGGCACGCGGTCGGATCGTCGCCGCTCAGGATCGCGAATTCCTCGCTGCGCAGTTCGAGCAGCGCGGCCATGCGCTCGGGCTCGCTGCGCGCTTCCTTGATGCCGACGATGCGCGGATGCGACACCAGTTCGGCTACCGTTTCCGGCAGCAGGTCGCCACCGGTGCGGCCGGGCACGTTGTAGAGCACGACCGGCAGCGCGCCGTCGTCGGCGATGGCGCGGTAATGCGCGATGAGGCCGGCCTGCGTCGGACGCACGTAAGGTGGGGTCACGACGAGCGCCGCGTCGGCGCCGAGAGCGGCGACGCGACGGGTGAGTTCGATGGTCTTGGCGGTATTCGACAGGCCGGTGCCGGCCAGCACCGGGATGCGTCCTGCCACGCGTTCGACCGCGGTGCGCAGCAGCGTGTCGTACTCGGCGTCGAACAGTGCCGCCGCTTCGCCGGTGGAGCCGGCGACGACGACGCCCTGGGTGCCTGCGGCGAGTTGCCCGTCGAGCAGTCGGTTCCAGGCGTCGAGGTCGATTTCGCCGGACGCGGTGAAAGGCGTCGCCAGCGCGGTGATGCTGCCGGAAAGTCGCAAGGTCTTCGGTTCCGAGGGGCCGCGTTTGCAGGAATCCGCGCGGGCTGCGCGGGGGTTGGATGACATCGTCTCGGCGCGGTTCGAACGGCGTCGAGCGCGCGCGCAGCGCTTCCAGATGTTACTTGCGGCGTGAAAGCGTGGGCAAGTATGCTCCCGCCAAGCACGGGCCCCTCACGGGCCACCATTCAGTATCCGAGCCCAGGCTCACCAGGACAGGCGCCGCCTTGACCGATTCCGCTTCCCGGCCGTCGCCGAACGAAAACCACCTCCTGATCAACGCCTACACGACGCATCCGGAGTCGCCGCTGCTGTCGGTGACGCGTCGTATCGCCGATTCGGGGTGCAATCTCGTCGACGCGCGCCTGGCCACCGTTGGTCGCGACGTGTCGGTGACGACGCTCGCGGTGGGTTCCTGGGATTCGGTCGCCAAGCTCGAAGCCATGCTCACGCGCCTGGAGCGCGAGGAAGGCCTGAAGCTGGTGTGGTATCGCACCGGCGCCAAGCAGGTGCAGTCGAGCCTGCTGCCGTACGTGGTGGAAGTGGTTGCCGCCGACAAGCCGGGCATCCTGTTCCAGCTGGCCGATTTCTTCGACCGCCAGGGCATCACCATCGAAAGCCTGCATTCGTCGCGTTACCGCGCGATGCAGACCGGCGCCGAGATGTTCTCGGCCCAGATCACCATCGGCGTGCCCTCGAGCATGCACATCGCCGCGCTGCGCGACGACTTCCTCGAGTTCTGCGACCACCTCAACCTCGACGCGATCATGGACCCGATGAAGTTCTGATCGCCAGCGCGAACGGAACCTGCAAAAGACGATGCCCCTCGACACCGGCGACCGAATTCCGAAGAACGTCTCCACCCTGCCCCTGGCGCTGTCCAGCGGCGAGACCGCGCATCTGAAGGACTATGAAGGCGGCTGGCTGGTCCTGTACTTCTATCCGAAGGACAGCACGCCCGGCTGCACGACCGAAGGCATCGACTTCAATGCGCTGCTGCCGAAGTTCACCAAGCTCGGCGCGACCGTGCTGGGTGTGTCGCGCGATTCGATCAAGTCGCACCAGAACTTCTGCGCGAAGCAGGGATTCAAGTTCGACCTGGTGAGCGACGGCGACGAAGCGCTCTGCAACGCCTTCGACGTGATCAAGCCCAAGAAGCTCTACGGCCGCGAATACGTCGGCGTCGAGCGCAGTACGTTCCTCATCGATCCCAAGGGCGTCATCGCCCAGTCATGGCGGCCGGTGAAAGTGCCGGGCCATGCGCAGGCCGTCCTCGACGCGCTCAAGGAACACGCAACGCAGTGACCCCCTTCGTGCACACGCAACGCCGCCGTCCCGCATCGCGGGCCACGGCAGCGTCGCCGTGCGCGAAAGGCGCGCAACTTGCATGCGGTCGCGCAGTCAGGTTTCCCGCCGCGCGAAGCAGTACACCACGCAACAGACTCCCGTTTTCCAGGCAGTCCCACCCGCTCCGGAGTGTTCGATGACCAGAAGCAAGCGGATCTACGTGCTCGACACCAACGTCCTCATGCACGACCCGACCGCGCTGTTCAAATTCGAGGAACACGATGTCTTCCTGCCCATGCAGGTCATCGAGGAACTCGACAACGCCAAGAAAGGCACCTCCGAAGCCAGCCGCAACGCGCGACAGGTCAGCCGCTTCCTCAACGAACTGATCGAAGCCGGCGGTTCCGACAAGATCTCCGAAGGCATCCCGCTCAACCGTCCGCAGGGCCTGCAGCTGCGCGGCGCGCAGAGCATCGGCCGGCTGCGCTTCCAGACGCGCGATTTCGATTCGGGCAAGCGCTTCGGCGCCGTGATCCCCGACAATCACATCCTGGGTTCGATCCTCGCGCTGAAGGAAGCCGAGCCCGGCGTGCCGGTGGTCTTCATTTCGAAAGACGTCAACCTGCGCATCAAGGCGTCGATCGCCGGCATCGTGTCGGAGGATTACGAGAACGATCGCGCGCTCGACGACTTCAGCCTGCTGTACACCGGCGCGACCGCGCTGCCGGATTTCTGGCAGCGCTACGGCAAGGACCTGAAGTCCTGGACCGAAAAGGGCCGCACGTTCTATGAAATCCACCGCCGTGACGAGGACGACTTCCATCCGAACCAGTTCCTGTACCTGCCGGGCGACGAGGAATCGGAACTGAAGGTCGCGCGCGTCAACGACGAGAAGGTGGTGCTGCAGATCGTCGACGACTACCGCCACCACCAGCACGCCGTGTGGGGCATCGCCGCGCGCAACCGCGAACAGAACTTTGCGCTCAACGCGCTGATGGATCCGGAGATCGACTTCGTCACGCTGCTCGGCACCGCCGGCACCGGCAAGACGCTGCTCGCGCTCGCCGCGGGCCTGGCGCAGACGATGGACCAGCAGCGCTATCGCGAAATCATCATGACCCGCGCGACGGTGAGCGTCGGCGAGGACATCGGCTTCCTGCCGGGCACGGAGGAGGAAAAGATGACGCCGTGGATGGGCGCGCTGACCGACAACCTGGAAGTGCTCACGCACAACCAGGAAGGCGGCAGCTGGGGCCGCGCGGCGACCAACGACCTGCTCGCCAGCCGCATCAAGATCCGCTCGATGAACTTCATGCGCGGCCGCACGTTCCTCAGCCGCTGGCTGATCCTGGACGAAGCGCAGAACCTCACGCCCAAGCAGATGAAGACACTGATCACGCGCGCCGGCCCCGGCACGAAGATCGTGTGCCTGGGCAACGTCGAACAGATCGACACGCCGTACCTCACCGAAACCACGTCGGGCCTGACCTACGCGGTCGACCGCTTCAAGAACTGGGACCACAGCGCGCACATCACGCTGCGCCGCGGCGAGCGCTCGCGCCTGGCCGATTACGCGTCGGAAGTGCTGTAAGGCTTTCCGGCCGCGCTACGCTCAGCCCCTCTCCTGCCGGGAGAGGGGTTGGGGCGCGGGTTGGAGCGTGCGACTACGCTCGCATTCGCGAAGTGCCCTGACGGCACAATCCGGCGCATCCGTCCGAGGACGCGTAATTCCATGATCACCCGTCTTCCCGCCTGGGTCTGGCTCGGCGCCGCGTCGCTGGCGATGGTCGCCGGCATGGTGAATGTCGTCGGCTATCTCGGGTTCGAACACCAGGCCATCACCCACCTCACCGGCACCACCACGCTGCTCGGCGCGTCGTTCGCGCACGGCGATGCACGTGCGAGCGCGCACCTGGCGCTGGTCGTGCTCGGCTTCGTCGGTGGCGCGGTGCTGAGCGGTGCCATGATCCAGGACAGCACGCTGCAACTGGGCCGCCGCTACGGCGTAGCGCTGGCGCTGGAGGCGGCGCTCCTCGTGGTTTCGGTGCCGCTGTTCGAACGCCAGCAGATCGCCGGTGCGGTACTCGCCGCGATGGCCTGCGGACTGCAGAACGCGATGACCGCGACGTACAGTGGCACGCTGGTGCGCACCTCGCACCTCACCGGAATGTTCACCGACCTCGGCGTATTCCTCGGCCATCGCCTGCGCGGCCTGCCTGCCGACCCGCGACGGCTCTGGTTGTGCCTGGCGATCATCGGTGGATTCCTCCTCGGTGGCGTCGCGGGCGCGCTCGTGTTCCCGCACCTGTCGTACAGGACGCTTTACATCCCCGCCGCGCTGACAGGGACGGTCGGCGTCGCCTACGTCGCCTATCGCCTGCGTCGCGGCCCAGCAGGCACACTGTCGCCATGAACGACACCGCCCTGCCCCCCTGTGCCCTCACCATCGCCGGCTCCGATTCCGGCGGCGGCGCGGGTATCCAGGCCGACCTGAAGACCTTCGCCGCGCATCGCGTGCACGGGCTCAGCGCGATCGCCGCACTTACCGCGCAGCACACGCGCGCCGTTACTGCCGTGCACGTGCCCGATGTCGCGTTCCTGCGCGCGCAGATCGACGCCTGCTTCGACGATTTCACCATCGGCGCGGTGAAGCTCGGCATGCTCGCCAATGCCGAGGTGATCCTCGCCGTCGCCGATGCGCTCGAACACCACAAACCGAAGCATGTCGTGCTCGATCCGGTGATGGTCTCGACCTCCGGCGCGCGCTTGCTCGAACCCGGCGCGCTCGATGCATTGCGTACGCGCCTGCTGCCGATGGCGACGCTGGTGACGCCGAACCTGCCGGAAGCCGAACTGCTGATCGGCGAGCGCATCGAGGACGTGGACGCCATGCACGGCGCGATCGACGCATTGCACGCACTCGGCACGAAGGCGGTGCTGCTGAAGGGCGGCCATCTGCCGGTGGACGCCGCACGCGATGAGGTCGTCGACCTGTTCGCCGACGGCGACGGCGTGCATGCGATGACGCATGCGCGGCTGAAGATCGACGCGCATGGCACGGGGTGCACGCTGGCCTCGGCGGTCGCGGCGAACCTGTGCCTTGGCCGCGACCTGCGCGACGCGAGCATCGCCGCCACCGATTACGTGCACGTCGCGCTGCTTCGGGGCTATCGCCCGGGCCGTGGCGACGTGCTGGTGCTCGATCATTTCGGAGCCGCGCCGAATGGATGACGCAACGCCGCACGATATCCGCGCGTGCGAACTGGACGCGCAGGCCGACGACGGTCACCGCTACGAGCTGATCGCACGCATTCCCGCCGCACCGCGCGCGAGTCTGCTGTGGCTGCCGGCGATGGGCATCGGCGCGAAGCACTACGTGCCGTTCGCCGACGCGCTCGCGCGGCGCGGCATCGCGGTGTTCCTTCACGAATGGCGCGGCGCCGGATCGAGCAGCGTGCGCGCGAGCCGCGACACCGACTGGGGCTATCGCGAACTGCTCACGCTCGACATTCCTGCCAGCGAAGCGGTGATCGCCCAGCACGTGGCCGAGGTGCCACGCATCGTGGGTGGCCACAGCCTCGGCGGGCAGTTGGCCTGCTGCCGGCTCGGCCTGTCGCCGGAAAGCGCGCAGCGCCTGTGGCTGGTCGGCAGCGGCGCGCCGTACTGGCGCGCGTTCCCGGCGCGCACCGCGTGGTGGTTGCCGATGGTCTACCGGTTCCTTCCATGGCTCGCCGATTTCCACGGCGTGCTGCCCGGCCGTCGCATCGGCTTCGGCGGACAGGAAGCGCGCGGCGTGATCCGCGACTGGAGCCGCAGTGGCCTATCCGGCCGTTACGCCGCCGCCGGCGTGGATCTCGACCTCGAAGCGGCAATGGCCGCGCTCACGCTGGACGCGCATGCCGTCGCGCTGGCGCGGGACTGGCTCGGGCCCGTGTCGTCGCTGCGCTTCCTGCTGTCGAAACTGCGACGCGTCGAACCGCGCATCGACGTGCTCGATGCTGCCGCGCTGGGCACGCGCGCCGACCACTACGCCTGGATGAAGCAGCCCGCCGCGGTGGTCGACGCCCTGCTGCGCTGACCGTTCGTCCGGCCCGCGACCGAAGCGACCCCGACCTTCCGTTAACCGGAGTGAGGCCCCTCCCCTGCCGAGAGGAGGCGGCCGGAACCCGGCCGTGCGCCGGGAACGACACGCGGTTCCGCCGGAAGGCGGCACAACGGGGGGCGAGATCGCATGGGCGGATGGGTTTCCAGGGCACCGGCCGCATGGATCGCGGTGAAACTGGTGCTGATCGGCGCCTATCTGCTGGGCACCAACCGCCTGCTTGCCGAGCGCGTGGCCCACATCGGGCTGCAACCCGGCCTGGCGGTGTTCGCCGCGGTCTGGCTGTTGTGCATCGTGACAATGCTGGTACTCGCGTTCCATGCGCGCACGCCCGCGCGTGTCGTGTGGAGCGCGATCTTCTTCCTCGGCAGCACCTTCACGCTGTCCCACGCGCTGATCGTCTCGCGCCACCTGGGCCTGATCGAATTCGAGCAGCTGCTGGGCCTCATCGGCTTCGCGCACAACCTCAAGGGCTTCCACGACGCGCAGATCCTGCAGGCGGTCGCGTGGTCCGCATTGGGCGTCATCGCGATCAACCTGCCGCCGTGGCTCGCACCGCCGAACTCGCCGTCGCTGCTGCGCTGGCCGCAGCGCAATCCCGGTCTGCTGCAGCTGCTGCCGGTGGTGGCGATCGGGGCGATCCTCTACCTGCGCGGTGGCGAAGGCTCCAACGGATTTCCGGGGCAGTACACGACGGCCGCGTTCGCCGGCGTGCTCGGCGCGGAGAAAGTGCTTGCACCGCCCGCGCCGGAACGCGAGGACATCGCGCTGCCACACCTGGGCCAGCGGCCGTTCCGCCACATCGTGCTGGTGATGGACGAAAGCGTGCGCGGCGATTACGTCGACCTCAACGTCGAGGACGGCGTGGAAACCGGACTGCGCCCGCTCGGCACCGCGCTGGCGAACTTCGGCATCGCCGCATCGACGGCCAATTGCTCCGCGACGTCGAACGCCAGCGTGCGCTATGGCGTCACGCGCGACAGCTACCTGAAGGACCTGCAACTCAATCCGTCGTTCTGGCGTTACGCGGCTCGCGCCGGCTACCGCACGGTCTACATCGATGCGCAGCGCCACGACGGCAAGCTGCAGAACTTCATGGATCCGCGCGAAGTCGGCGAGATCGACGAGTTCGTGCAGGTCGGTACTGCGTTCGCGCCGGACGCGAAGGACATCGAGGCCGGCCGGCTGCTCAACCGCGTGCTGCTGCGCGACCGCCCGAGCTTCACCTACGTCAACAAGATGGGCTGCCACTTTCCGTACGAAGGAAAGTACCCGACCGCGAACACGCTGTATTCGCCGACGATGTCGCGCGCATTCGTGTCGAAGGAAACCGATGACGGTTCCGGTTACCGGCAGGCCGAGAACGCCGAACAACGCTGGCGACAGGTGAACAGCTACCGCAACTGCCTGGCCTGGAACACGCGCGGTTTCTTCCGCGAGGCGCTGGCGAACGTGGACCTGAGCGACACGCTGATCGTCTACACCGCCGACCACGGCCAGAATTTCCACGAAGACGGCAGCCCGGGCGAGCAGACGCATTGCACGATCGGCACCGCATCCCCCGGCGAAGGGCGCATTCCGCTGGCGACGATCACGCGCAACGCCGAACTCTCGCCGCTGCTGCGCGACGCCGCGCGCCGCAACCACGACCGCGGCAGCGCCTTCAACGTGTACCCGACGCTGCTTGCCCTGATGGGCTACGGCCCGCCGGCCGCGGGCGCGAACTTCGAAGCGGACCTGCTCGGCACGCTGCCCGAAGACAACACGCGTTTCCTTTCCACCTATTTCGTGCGCTTTGGCCGCGAACCGGTGTGGAATTCCATCGGCCGCACGACGCAGCTGCGCGATGGGCTGCAGCGCGTGCTGGCGGATGACCGGCACGCGTCGAGCGAGGATTCGGGGGCGGCGAGCGGAGCGCCGTAGCTGTCACCCCAGCTTTTGCGGTCATCCCCGCGAAGGCGGGGATCCATGCGTGGCGACCTCACCACTTCCGAACGGCGTGATGCGCCTGAGAGAGATGGATTCCCGCCTACGCGGGAATGACAGCTCAAGGTGGCGGCTATTCGGGAGGCTTGATACGTCGCGCAGATGGATTCCCGCCTACGCGGGAACGACGGCTGAAGACCTTGGCGATTTCGCCACCTCAAACCGCATCCACCGCCCGCGCCGCCGCGATGCGCGGCCTGCGTCCGCGCGTCGCCGATTCGCGCCGCGTGATCGTCCGATAGCCATCCGGATTCATCGACTGCCAGCGCCACGCATCGCGGCACATCGCGTCGACGTCGTGTTCCGCGCGCCAGCCGAGCACTTCGTGCGCGAGCGACGGATCGGCGTAGACGGACGCCGCATCGCCCGGGCGGCGCTCGACGATGTCGTAGGCGATGCGCCGGCCGCTCGCGCGCTCGAACGCATGCACGAGTTCAAGCACGCTCACGCCGCGGCCGGTGCCGAGGTTGACGGTGAGGCTGCGGTCCGTGCGGGCCATGGTTTCCAGCGCATCCACGTGCGCACGCGCGAGGTCGACGACGTGGATGTAATCGCGGACGCCGGTGCCGTCGGGCGTCGGGTAATCGCCACCGAACACGCGCAGCTTCTCGCGCACGCCGACCGCGACCTGGCAGATGTAGGGCATCAGGTTGGTCGGTTCGCCGCAGGGATCCTCGCCGATCATGCCCGACGCATGTGCGCCCACCGGGTTGAAGTACCGCAGGTTCGCGGCGCGGAACGCGGGATCGGCCGTGCACAGGTCTCCGATCAGTTGCTCGGCGACCAGCTTGGTGCGGCCGTACGGGTTCATCACCGACAGCGCCGCGTCCTCGCGCACCGGCACCTGCGCCGGTTCGCCGTACACGGTGGCCGATGAACTGAACACCAGCCGCCGCACGCCCGCGTCCTGCATCGCCTGCAACAGCACGATGGTGCCGCTGATGTTGTTGTCGAAGTATTCCAGCGGGCGCCGGCACGAATCGCCCACCGCCTTCAACGCGGCGAAGTGCAGCACCGCATCGAAACGGTACGTCGCGAACAGCGCCGTCAGCGCGACGCGATCGCGCATGTCCACGCGATGCACGGGTACCGGCACGCCGGCGAGTCGACGCAGGCGCGGCACCACGCGCGGCGAGGAGTTCACGCCGCTGTCGGCGATCACGACCTGGTGGCCGCGATCGATGAGGCTCAGGCACGTGTGGCTGCCGATGTAGCCGGCGCCTCCGCAGACGAGGATTCGCATGAAGATGCAGACTCCGGAACGAACGCCTTCACAGGACGACGCGCCGCGGTCGCAAGCGGGCCGCAGCGCACACGCCGCCTGCGATCCGGCGGCCCCCCGGACGCCGATCCTCGGCCGTCCTGATCGAATCCAACGCAATGCGCGCCCCATTCCGGCAGCCGTGTCCGGCCGCGGGCAAACCGTCCCGGCGTGATGCAGCGAAGACATGCCGACCCGAGGTCGCTGGCCGGAAATCCGGCCCCGCACCGTTCGCTCATGACGAATGCAAGGGGGTTGTCCGTATGCGCACGTTCCGCTTCACCGCCGTCGCCGCCGTCGCCGCCGTCTTCGGCGCAATGCTCTTCCTCTCCGCCTGTGCGTCTTCCGGCCGTGGCGCCATCGCGCCGCCGCCGGCCGAATCCGAGAACCTGGTGGATGCCTACCAGATCGGCATCGACGACATCGTGCAGGTCTCCGTCTGGCGCAATCCGGAACTGGGCATCACCGTGCCGGTCCGCCCGGACGGCAAGATTTCCGTCCCGCTGGTGGGCGACGTGTCCGCGGGCGGCCGCACGCCGAACGAGGTCGCCAAGGAGATCCAGGAACGCCTGGGCGCGTTCGTGCGCGATCCGCAGGTGGCGGTGATCCTCACCGACCTGCGCAGCCATGAATACCTCTCCCGCGTCCGCGTCACCGGCGCGGTGCGGCAGCCGATCTCGATTCCCTTCCGGCAAGGCATGACGGTGCTCGACGCCGTGCTCGCCGCGGGCGGCGTCACCGAGTTCGCCGCACCGGCGAAGTCCGACCTCTACCGTAAGTCCGGCGACAGCACGCGCAGCTACGCCGTGCGGCTGGACCACATCCTGGAAGACGGCGACCTGACGACCAACTTCAAGGTGGCGCCGGGCGACGTCATCACCGTTCCGGAACGCACGCTGTGAACGGCGCGTCGACGGAACTGACGATCCCGGAGGCCCGTCCGTCCGCGATCGCGGCGATGGTGCCGGTGGCGTTCGAGGAATGGCGTCGCCGTCCCGTGCTGCTGGCGGGCGTGTTCACCGCCATCGCGCTGGCCGCGCTGGTCTTCGGCATGTTGCTGCCGAAGAAATACAACTCGCAGACGACGATCCTGGTCGAGGAAAGCAACATCATCAAGCCGCTGATGGAAGGCCGCGCCGTGCCGACCAGCGTGGTGAGCCGCGCGGCCATCACGCGAGAGGTCGCCTTCAGCCGCAAGACGATGGAGGACATCCTCAGGACCGGCGGCTGGATGGCGAAGAACCCCACGCCGCTGCAGCAGGACCAGATCATCGAGCTGATCACCGGCCGCACGATCATCTCCAACCCGCGCGACAACCTGATCCGCGTGTCGTACACCGACACCGATCCGGCGCGCGCGCACGCCGTGACCAAGCGCTTCGCCGAGCTGATCATCCAGGAAAGCCTGGCGACGAAGGAGCGCGAGAGCCGCGACGCGTACGACTTCATCGATTCGCAGGTGCGCGCGTACCACAAGAAGCTCATCGACGCGGAGTCGAAACTGGAGGCCTACCGCAAGTCCAATCCGGACGCGCGCCCGGGCATCGACGGCGACGTGAACTCGCGCATCGCCGAGCTGCGCCGCATGGTCGACACCTCGCGCATGGAGCTGATGGACCTGCAATCGCAGGGCAACGCGCTGCAGGGCCAGCTCAACGGCGAGAACGAGGTGAACCTCGTGCAGACGCGTTCGGGCCAGCTGCTCGCACGCATGGCCGAACTGGAAGCCGAACACGACAAGCTGCTGATGAACTACACCGAGCAGCATCCGGACGTGGTCCGCGTGCAGCACCAGATCCGCGACCTGGAAGAGGAAGTGCGCCGCGAGGACGCGCGCCAGGCGGAGCGCTGAAGAGCGCGCCGCCCTCGCCCGCGCAGCCCGGCACGCTCGGTGGTACCGCGCTCGGCGGCGTCGCGTCGTTCAACCCGCTGTACGGCGAGCTCAAGAGCAAGACGGCCGAGAACCGCCGCCAGGCCGCCGCGGTGCAGTCGCGCATCAACACCAGCCAGGCGCTGCTCGACCAGGAACTCGCGCGCAGCCGCCACATCGCCGCGTCCGAAAGCACGATGGCCGAGCTCTCGCGCGACTACGAAGTCAACCGCGACCTCTACCAGGACCTGCTCAAGCGTCGCGAAAACGCGCGGGTGTCGATGAGCCTGGACGCTGAGCAGCGCGGCCTGAGCTTCCGCGTGCAGGAACCGGCGAGCTACCCGCTGCGCGGCGTCGGCCTGCGGCTGGTCCACGTCGCCAGCGCCGGCCTCGGTGCCGCCGCGCTCGCACCGCTCCTGTTGCTGTTCGGCTTCGTGCGCCTCGACCCGCGCGTGCGTTCGCCCTACCAGATCGAAACCGCATCGGCGCTGCCGGTGCTCGGCAGCGTCCCGCGCTACCAGACCGCGCCGTCGCGCCGGCTGGGCACGCGCCGGTTCGTGATCGCCGCGATGATCTTCCTGGTGGTGCCGCTCGTGTACGGCGTGGTCCTCGCCCTGAAAATGGTGAACCTGCAATGACTCTTCCGTCCGAAGCCGTCCTGGAAACCGAATCCGAACGCACCGACGCCGAGCGCGACACCGCGCCCGAACCCGACCTGCGTCCCGCGATCACGCGCACCGCCGGCGTCGAGCTGCTGACGCCGACGCAGCTGGAAGACCGCGCGATCATCCATCGCGGCGGCGTGTCGCGCCCGGAAGTGGATGCGTTCCGCGAACTGCGCACGCGCCTGCTCGCCGCCGTCGAAGGCAGCTTCGTCGCGCTGGTCGCGCCGGTCAGCAGCGGAAGCGGCGGCAGCTTCGTGGCGCGCAACCTCGCCACGGCCATGGCGTTCGATGAAACCAAGAGCGCGCTGTTAGTCGACTGCGACGTGCGCCATCCCTCGCAGGCGCGCACGATGAAGATCGAGACGGAAAACGGCGGCCTGGTCGAATACCTGGAAGACGCCGACGCCGACCTGTCGGACGTGATCTACGAGACCGGCGTGAACGGACTTCGCCTGATTCCCGCCGGCACGACGCGCGAGATCGGCGCGGAGTACTTCTCGTCGGTGCGCATGCGCCTGCTGCTGGATTCGATCCGCAGCCGCCATCCGAACTGCTACGTGTTCCTCGACGGGCCGCCGGTTCGCGGCACGCCGGACGCACGCATCCTGGCCGACATCGCCGACGTGGTGATCCTCGTCGCCGGCTACGGCCGCGACACGGCGGCGACGATCGCGCAGGCCGCGGCGAACTTCGATCCGGCCAAGTTCGCCGGCGTGGTCTTCAACGAAGGCGTCTGAGCGCGGCTTCGCCCGCACATCCCGACCGAACGTTCGCCCAGGGGAGATTCAATGGCCAGCGGAAGACTCCAACCGGTCGCGGGCCCGTCCCGTCGATCCGCGCTCTGCATCGCCCTGCTGGCCACGTTGCCGGCGGCGGTGCCGGTCGCGCGCGCGGCGCAGATCAACTACTCCATCGGCGGGCGCGTCGAGCACAGCGACAACATCGCGCTGACGCAGACCAACCCGATGGAGGAAAGCACGCTGGCCACCGACGTCGCCTTCGACGTCACCCAGACCGGCCGAAACACCACCTTCGTCGCCAACGGCGGCGTGGAGTACCTCTACTACACGGGCGGCCTGTTCGACGACGACGTGCGCGCCTCGCTGGTGGGCCAGTTCAACTGGAACACCTGGCAGGACCGCATGAAGGTGATCATCGAGGACTACGCCAACTACGAGCCCATCGACGTGCTGTCGCCGGATGCGCCGGGCAACCAGCAGCAGGTGAACGTCTTCGTCGCCGGCACGCAGTTCAACCTGCGCCCGGGCGACGCCACGCGCGTGCGGCTGGACCTTCGCTACAACAACTACTGGGCCGAAGAGAACGACGACTTCAACGGCGACCGCTACAACGCCGCGTTCACGCTGTGGCAGGAGCCCAGTTCGACCACACGCATCGGCTTCACCGTCGAAGGCAGCGAGGTGCAGTACGACCAGGTCAGCCTGGACACGCTCGGCGCCGACTACCGGCGTCTGGACAGCTATCTCACCTGGAATCGCAACCTCGCCAACATCGATCTGGAAATCCGCGCCGGCTACTCCTGGGTCGAGCTGACCGACTACAACACCAAGGACGACGCGCCGCTGTTCCGCACGGTGCTGACGTGGCGCCCGACCTCGCGCAGCACGTTGGACATGGGCGTGTACTACCAGTTCTCCGACGCCGCGCAGGAACTGATGACCGACGTCACCGATCCCACCGGCGTGCCGGCCAACCCGGCGCCCGGCGGCGCGCCCTCGCCCGACCCGAGCGATGTCACGATCGGCCCGGACCTGTACCGCCAGCGCCGCATCGACATCGGCTATCGCTACAACGGCGAGCGCTTCGACGCGACGATCCGTCCGTACTACGAGGACAACGACTACATCGACCCCACCGCGCAGAGCGAAGGCAACTACGGCATCGGCGTGGGCATGAGCTGGTCGATCACGCCGTCGCTGTTCCTCACCGGATCGATGTCGGCCGGCGTGCGCAGCTTCGACAGTTTCGACCGCGACGACGACGACTTCTCCGTCTACATCGGCCTGACCAAGATCCTCACCCGGCACTGGAGCATGGGCTTCGACCTGCGCCACCAGGAACGCGACAGCAACGCCAACGAAGCCAGCTATGACGAGAATGCCGCCATCTTCAGCGTTCGCTATACCCGCTGAGCCGACCGCCACCGCGCGCGTCGCGGACCGGCGGATCCGGCTGCTGCTGGTGACCGACACGCCCGTGCTCGCGCCGGGCGGCAGCGAACGTTTCCTGCAGAACCTCGCCACGCGCCTGCCCGCCGATGCATACCGCATCACGCTGGTGCAGCTGCACGAGCAGGACATGCCGGGCAACCACGGCCGCCACCTGCTGACGCAGCCCCACCTGCGCATGATGTCGCTGCCGGTGCACGCCGTGTACGACCGCTCGGGATTGCGTGCGTATCGCGAACTGTCGTCGATGCTGCGCCGGGAGCGCTTCGACGTGGTGCAGTCGCAGCACGAGAAAGCCGACGTGCTCAACGCGCTGCTGCCGCGCCTGCCCGGTACGGTGTACATCTCGAACCGGCGCGACATGGGCTTCAAGAAGAGCCCCAAGCTGCAGCACGCGTTCCGCTGGCTCAATCCGCGGTTCGACACCGTGGTCGCGCCGGCGCGGCAGATCCTGTCGGGGCTGGCGCAATGCGAGCGCCTCGATCCGCTGCGCATGACGTGGATTCCCAACGGCGTGGACACGCGCCACTACGCACCGGCTACGTTGCGGCGCCGGCTCGATGCGCGCGCCGTGCTTGGACTGGACGCCGACGCCATCGTGTTTGGTTGCGTCGCGCGCATCACGCCGGTGAAGCGTCACGTCGACCTGCTGGAGGCGTTCGCCAGCATGCGTCGCCACGTGCCGCAGGCTCGGCTGCTGCTGGTCGGCGATGGCCCGGGCCTGCCGGAAATCCAGGCGAAGATCGCCGAACTGGGCCTTGGCGACGAGGTGCTCCTGCTCAGTTTCCGCGACGACGTCGCCGACCTGCTGCCTGCAATGGACGCGTTGGTGCTGTGTTCGTCGAGCGAAGGCATGTCCAACGCCATCCTCGAAGCGATGGCGTGCGGACTGCCGGTGGTCGCGACCGCCGTCGGCGGGAACCTGCACCTGGTGCAGCACGAACAGACCGGCCTGCTGGTGCCGCCGCTGGATCCGATCTCGCTGGCCGCATCGCTGCAATGGCTGGCGCAGTCGCCTCACGCGCGACGTCGCATGGGGCTCGCGGCGCGCTCACGCATCGAACGCGAGTTTTCGCTGGATTCGATGGTGCTCGCGTTCGACCGCCTCTATCACCGCCTGCTGGGGCGCGAGTGAGCGCGCCATGAGCCAGTCGCGCCCGTTCGCGTTGCAGGTGCGCTCCAGCGCGGGGCTGTACGGCGCCGATCGCGTCGTGCTTGCGCTCAATCGCGCGCTCGATCGCGGCGGCGCGCGCGGTCGCCTGCTGAGCATCAACAACTACCGCATGCACGAACAGGCGTTGCACGACGTCGCCTCGTCGAGCGGGCAGGACGCCGTGCTGCTGCCCTGCCGCGGGCGCGTGGATGCCGCGACGATCGGCGCGCTGTCGGCCCAGATCGGCGCCGCGCGCGGCCGCACCGGCACGCCGCCGGTCGTGCACGTACACGATTACAAGAGCGCGTTCTACGCCTGGCTGGCGACGCGTCGCGAACATCATTCCGGACAGCCCGCCCCCCTGGTCGCGACGCTGCACGGCTGGGTCGAGGGCTCGACCGCGCTGCGCCTCTACACGCGGCTGGAACTCGCCCTGCTCCGCCGTTTCGACGCGCTCGTCGTGGTCGCTTCCGAGCAGATCGACCGTCTCGCACGCGCCGGCGTGCCGCGTTCGCGCATCCGCCACGTCGACAACGGCATCGAATGCCCGGTGCGCGACGAGGTCGCCGCGTCGGCCCTGCGCGCGCAACTGCGCATCGCGCCGGACGCGCATGTGTTTTCCGCCGTCGCGCGCCTTTCGAGCGAGAAAAACCTCGCGATGCTGCTGCGCGCGTTCGCGCCGGTGGCGTCGCGTCATCCGCATGCGGTGCTGCTGATTGTCGGTGACGGTCCGGAGCGCGAAGCGCTCGAAACGCTCGCCGGCGAGCTCGCCCTGAACGGGCGCGTCCGCTTCCTCGGCATGCGCCACGACATGCCCGCGATCTACACGCTGACCGACCACCTCGTGCTGCCGTCGCTTACCGAAGGCATGCCGCTGGTCGTGCTCGAAGCGATGGCCTGCGAGGTGCCGGTGATCGCCAGCGCCGTCGGCGACATTCCGCGCCTGCTCGAACGCAGCGCGCACGGACGCACGGTACCGCCCGGCGATGCGGTGGCATTGGAGTCCGCACTGGAAGCCGCCGTCACCACGCCCCGCGCGCGCGACATCGCCGCTCGCGACTTCGTGCGCGAACGCCACAGCGCGCAGGCGATGGCCGCCGCGTACGTCACGCTCTATCGCGAACTGCTGGAGGCACGCCATGCGCGGCGCGCATCCTGACGCGGGCGGTTCGCGCTTCCCGCTCGCAGCCAAGGCGCTGCGCGGCGCGATGCCGGCGGCCACGCGCACGCGGCTTCCCGTGGTGCCGGGTTCGGCCGCTGCGGCGCAGCCGACCGCACGCGCGACCACGCGTGCGCCGCGCAACTGGGCGCTCTACCTGTTCCTGATCCTGCTGCCGCTGCAGAACATAACCGCCGGTTACCTGCCCAACATCGGCGGTGGTTTCAACTTCCTCAACGTGATGTTCCTGATCTCGCTGTTCACGGCGATGGCGCAGGGCGGCAAGCTCGCGCCGAACGAGCCCGTCAACACGTGGACGACGGTGTACGCGGTCTACATGACGCTGTCGCTGCTGGTCGGCTTCCACTTCGTGGACGACCCGACCAACCACTTCAACCAGCTCAAGGACCACATGGTCGGGCTGTTCGTGGTGTACGTCGTGCAGATGAGCGTGCGCGACTGGAACGGCGTGCGCATGGTCGTGTTCGCCACGCTGCTGCCGTTGCCGTACATCGCGAAAGTCGTGTGGAACCAGCACCGCAGCGTCGCCAGCACGCACTACACCGACGACCTGCGCATCAGCGGAACCTTCGCACTCCTGGGCGCCAACGAATTCGCCGCGTTCTGCGTGACGGTCGCCGTGGTGCTGTTCGCCTTGCTGCTCGCGTGCCGGTTGTCGCGCAAGTGGAAGATCGTGCTGATGGGCGGCATCGCCTGCATGATCCTCGGCGTGCTCTACGCGTATTCGCGCACCGCCTACATCAGCCTGATCATGGGCATGGTGGTGGTGATCATGGTCTGGCGCGGCCGGCTGAAGCTGATCCTGCCGCTCTGCCTTGCGGTGGTGATCGCGCCGGCAGTGCTGCCCAAGTCGGTGGTCGAGCGCTTCGACAGCACGACGGTGGAAGAAGGCAAGCGCGACGAGAGCACCGAGCTGCGCATCGAATACTGGAAGATCGCGTGGGCCAACTTCCTGCGCAATCCCGTCGTCGGAACGGGCTACCACACCTTCCACCATCGCGAGATCAACCCCTACGGCCGCGACACGCACAACCTCTACATCCGCACGCTCAGCGAAGGCGGCGTGTTCGGCGCGATCACGCTGCTGGGCATCCTGCTGGCGGTGCTGCGAACGGCGATGCGCGAGGTCCGGGAGGCGCGGACCGGCACCTGGCGATACGCCCTGGCACTGGGAATGATGGGCGCGTGGGTGTCGATGGTCATCGCCAACCTGTTTGGCGACCGTTTCACGTATTACCCGGTAATCGCCTATTTCTGGGCCTACATGGGCCTGGTCATGAAGGCGCGCCACCTGCCGCCAGAGGATTCCGCACGATGACCGCCCTGTTTCGCGCCTGGCTGCGCTACTCGCTCGCGCTGTGCAGCCATTACAGCGGGCTGGACGGCCTGTACCGCCGCCTCAGCGGTGCGGGGCTGGTCATCCTGATGCTGCATCGCCTGCGCGACGACCACGACCCGTTCCCGCTCAGCGTCTCGCGCCGGCAACTACGGCAGATGCTGGCGTGGCTGCGGTCGAGCGGCGCACTGGTCGGGCTCGACGACGGCCTGCGCGCGCTTTCGCCCGAGCGCGCGCAGAAGATCCATTACGCGCTCACCTTCGACGACGGGTATCGCGACAACCTCGGCCTGATCGACGCGAACCTCGACGGCCCGGTGCCGGCGGTGGTGTACGTCGCGACCGGCCATATCGGCGGCGAGCCGATCTGGGCCTATCGCCTCGTGCACGCGGTGGAATCGCGCAGCCGCGACCAGATCGACCTGGGCGGCCTGGGGCTCGGCCATTTCGACCTGTCGCTGCGCGACGACCGCAATCGCCTGTACCAGTTGCTTCCGCCGCGCCTGAAGACGCTCGAGCCGGCCGAACTGGAAGCCTGGATCGACCACGTCTGCGAACAGGCGCGCCCTCGCCCGCTGCCGCATGAAGACCGCGAAATGCTCGACTGGGGCGACGTCCGGCGACTGGCCGATGGCGGCGTCGAAATCGGCGGCCACACCTGCAGCCACGCGATCCTGAGCCGCCTGGACGATGCCGCGGCGAGCGAGGAGATCGGCCTTTCCAGCGCGAGCATCGCCGCCGAACTCGGCCACGCGCCACGCCACTTCGCCTATCCGAACGGCGGCCGCGGCGATTTCAGCGACCGCGACGTGCGCCTGGTGCGCGACGCGGGCTTCGCGACGGCGACGACGTCGATCGAGGGCGTGAACCGCCCCGGCGCCGATCCGTACCGCCTGCTCCGCTTCAACGTGCACGAAGAACGCTTCCAGTCGCCGTCGGGGCGCCTGTCGAAGGCGCTGTTCTTCAGCGAAACGAGCGGGATGCTCGGCTGGTTGCGCGGGCTGCGCGCGGCATGACATCGCAATCGTGAGGGCACCGTCATGGGAACGCTGCCGATCCTGATGTACCACGGCCTGCATCGCGAGGAATCCTCGCGCGGCCGCTTCGATCCCGTCTACAGCGTGCATCCGGAGATGTTCGCGCGGCAGCTCGACTGGCTGGTGCAGCAGGGCCACCGCGCGCCGCTGCTCGAAGACGCGCTCTCGGGAAGCAACACGCGCGACGTGATCATCACCTTCGACGATGGCGATGTGTCAAACGTCGAGATCGCGATGCCGCTGCTGCTCGAGCGCGGCCTGCGCGCGGAGTTCTTCGTCACCACCGATTTCATCGGCCAGTGCGGCATGCTCGCGCCCGACGACATCCGTCGCCTCGCCGCCAACGGCATGGGCATCGGCTCGCACGGGCGCACGCATTCGTTCCTGTCCGATCTCGATCTTGCCGACCTCACGGCGGAACTCGACGACAGCCGGTGCCGGCTGCAACAGATCTGCGGCCGGCCGATCGACTCGCTCGCACTGCCCGGCGGGCGCGGCGGCGAACGCGAGCTGCTGGCCGCGCAACAGCTGGGTTACCGGCATCTGCTCGGTTCGGTTCCGGGTCCGAACAAGCGCCGCCGCGCCGATACGTGGCTGCAGCGGTTGCCCGTCACGCGCAACCTCTCGCTCGACGATTTCGCCGCGCTGGTGCACTGGCGCGGGTTGCCCGCACGCTGGATGCAGGCGCGGCATGCCGCGCTCGCGCTACCCAAGCGCGTGCTCGGCAACGACGGCTACCAGCGCCTGCGCGAGCGCCTGCTGTGAGCGCCGCGGTGCTCTTCTGGCTGTGCATCGCGCTGGTCGCGTGGGCGTACGCGGGCTATCCGCTGCTGGCAGCAGTGCTCGCGCGGCGCTACGGGCATGCGCCGTTCCAGGATGACGCGGACTGCGAACACGTCACCGTCGTCGTCGCAGCCTTCGACGAGGAAGCGCGTATCGCCGCGCGTGTGCGCGACATCCTCGAACAGGACTACCCGGCCGATCGCCTGCAGGTGCTGGTCGTCAGCGACGGCAGTCGCGACGGCACCGCCCGCGCCGCGGCGGCCGTCGACGATGAACGCGTGCGCGTTCTCGATCTTCCGCACAACGTCGGCAAGGCCGCGGCACTCACCATCGCGATGCGCCAGGCCGACACACCGCTGGTGGCGTTTACCGACGTGCGCCAACGCTTCTCGCCCGGCGCGCTGCGTGCGTTGTGCGCGCCGTTTGCCGATCCATCGGTCGGCGCGGTGAGCGGCGAGCTGGTGATCGCCGCCGCCGACCACGGCACCGGCGAAGGCGTCGGTCTGTACTGGCGCATGGAAAAGCGCCTGCGTTCGGATGAAGCGCGCCTGGGCTGGCTGCACGGCGTCAGCGGCTCGATCCACGCGCTGCGCCGCGCGTTGTTCGTGGCGATTCCCGCCGGCACCGTGCTCGACGACATGTGGATGCCGCTGCAGGTGCTGCGATCCGGTCATCGCGTGTGGATGGCGCGGGAGGCGCTCGCGTTCGATCGCGCGAGCCACAGCGTCGACGAGGAATTCCAGCGCAAGCTGCGCACGCTCGCCGGGAACTGGCAGCTGATCAAGCGGCTGCCGTGGCTGGCCAATCCGTTCGCCAATCCCGTGTTCTTCGCGTGGTTCTCGCACAAGGTCCTGCGCCTGCTGGTGCCGTGGGCGCTGCTGGTCGCGCTGGCGGCGAGTGCGTTCGCGGGTGGCGCGCTCTATCGCACGTTGTTCGGCCTGCAATTGCTCGCCTACGCCGGCGCGCTCGGCGGACTGTTGGTGCCGCGCATCGCCGCGCGCCTGCCACTGCTGCCGGCGGCCAGCAGTTTCGTGATGTTGAACTTCGCCGCGCTGCTGTCGTTGCCCGCTTCGCTGGCGATGGACCCGTCGCGGTTGTGGAAGAAGCACTGATGGCCCGCATCCTCGCACTGACCAGCCGCCTCCCCTTCCCGCCGCGCGAGGGCCACCAGCTGCGCGCCTGGCACGTGCTGCGCGCGCTCGCGTCGAAGCACGAGGTCACGCTGCTGAGCTTCCAGCGCAACGACGACCTTCCCGCCGAAGCCGCACCGCTGCATGCGGCGATGACGCGCGTGGAAACCTTCCGCATTCCGGCCGAACGTTCGCGCGGCGCGCTCGCACGCGCCCTCCTGCGCGGCACGCTGACGCCGACACCTTTCCTCGTCGCCAAGTACGACTCGACTGCGCTGCGGGAGCGCCTGCGCGCACTCGCGCGCGATGCCGACCTCGTCCACTTCGACATGCTGCCCCTGATCGCGCACGCGGACTGCGTGCCCGAAGGCGTGCCCGTCACGCTCAACGCGCACAACGTCGAACACCGCCTGCTCGCCACACGCGCACGTATCGAGACGCGCGGATGGGCGCGGCGTTTCCTCGGCAGCCAGGTCGGCAAGCTTGAAGCCTTCGAGCGCCGCGCCTGCGAACGCGCCGATGCGGTGCTGGCGTGTTCCGATGTCGATGCGCAGGGCCTGCGCGAGCTGGTGCCCGACTGCACCGTGCACGTGGTCGCCAACGGCGTCGATCTGGAAACCAACCACCCTGCCGCGCACGCGCCGGATCCGGACCGGCTGGTGTTCGTCGGCCAGATGGGCTGGTTCCCGAATCGCGACGGCGTGGATTGGTTCCTGCGCGATGTTTTCCCCCGCATCCTCGCGCGCCGGCCCGGCACGCGTTTCGCGCTGGTCGGCAAGGCCGACGGTTTCGAGATACCTGAAGCGGTGCGCGCGAACGTGGACCTCGCCGGTTTCGTCGACGATCTGCGTCCGCACGTGCACGACGCGTCGGTCTATGTCGTGCCGTTGCGCGCGGGCAGCGGCACGCGCCTGAAGGTGCTGGAGGCGATGGCGCTGGGCAAGGCGATCGTCACCACGAGCATCGGCAGCGAAGGCATCGCGCTTCGACACGATCGGAGTGCGCTGTATGCCGACGATGCGCAGGCGTTCGCCGACGCCGTGCTGTCGTTGCTGGATTCGCCCGTACGCGTGGCGGAACTGGGCATCGAGGCGCGACGCCTGGCCGAGGACGAATACGGCTGGGAGGCCATCGGCGCACGCCTGCTGCGTGCGTACGAGCCGCTGCTCAATGGCAACGTGCGGCCGGTGCGCGCGGCGTTGGCGGATCTGGGGGCTATCGAGGCGTAGTCGTGGGCTCTCGACGCGCCCGCCACCGGTAACTCGCCTCGCCCAGCAGCTCGTACAACGCGATCTGCGTCTTCTGCATCGCCGACAGCTGCGGCAGGAAGTAGCCGACGCTCCCCATCGGGACATACAGCGAATCGCTCGCGACCATGCACGGCGTGAAGCCCGCTGCCTCGAACGCCACGAGCGCGCGCGGCAGGTGCGTCGCCGAACTCACCACGCGCACCCGCGGTGGCAGGGATCCGCGCAGCGCCATCGCGCTTTCCCACGTGTTGGCCGACTGCGTCTCCTCGTGCAACCGCTGCGCGGGAACGCCCCAGTCCTGCGCGAGCCGCCCGAGCACCGCGGCCTCGCTGATCGCGAACGGACCGCCGCCGGCGATCGTCATCGGCACCGGCGCGCCGCGTCGCCACAGTTCGACGCCGGCGCGCAGGCGGCGCCAGCTCGATGGCGTCAGCGCGATGTAGTCGTCCTGCGCGCGGGGCTCGTCCTCCAGGCCGCCGGCCAGGACCACGATGGGCGCGGCCGCATCGTTCGCGCCGCAACGTGCGGATGCGGGCACGCGGGTCTCGACTGCGCGGATCAGCAGGTTCGCGCCGAGTGGCGTGCACAGCACCACGATGGTCAGCCCCGCCACGATCAACACCACGCGCCACCACGCACGTGCGCGCTGCCATGTCAGCCACGCCGCGGCCATCCACAGCAGGGCCCAGGTCATCGGCGAGAGCAGGAGGTGGCTCATGGCGCCGCAGTCTTGCATGAACAGGCCACGCGCGCGAGAAGGCCGCACGCAGCCGCGCAACGCGTTCTTCACGGTAGCGGGCACGCGCGCCCGTCCCCTTCCCCGCGCCGGAACACGTCATGGCCATCCTGCGGCTTCGCCTTCCTTTCGTCCTGCTGCTTTCCTGCGCGATCGCGCCATGGGCGATGCCGTCGACCGCTTCGGCAACGACGTACTACGTACGCACCGACGGCGGTACCGACGAGCAATGCAACGGCCGCACCGACGCCGCGTATCCCGGCAGCGGCAACAGCGTCGATTGCGCGTGGAGCCATCCGAACTACGCGCTGCCCACCAACGATCGCCCGCGCATCGACGGCGGCGACACGCTGATCATCGGACCGGGCGAATACATGATCGGCTGGGAGTCGCCGGGGCTCTCGACCAAGAGCACGCGCTGCGACCGCTCCTCGCCGTACGACTGCTACCCCGCCTCGCCGCCGAGCGGCACGCCGCAGCAACGCACGCGCATCCTCGGCGCCGGCCATGACACCGGCTGCAAGGCGCCGCCGAAGTTGTGGGGCACCAACCGCGTGGACCTGGTGTTCAACCTGCAGGACGCCGACAACGTCGAAGTCGGCTGCCTGGAGATCACCGACAAGAGCGACTGCGTGGAATTCCACGCGAACGACGACGTGCGCTGCGAGCGCGACGCGCCGCCGTTCGGGCAATGGGCATCGATCGGCATCGGCGCGAAACGCTCGAAGAACGTCTGGCTGCATGACCTGAACATCCACGGCCTGTCGGGCCGCGGCGTGATGGCCGGCGGGCTACGCGACTGGACCATCGAACGCGTGCGCATCCACGCCAACGGCTGGGCGGGCTGGGACGGCGACGTCGGCGAAGGCGAGAGCTCGAACGACGGCGACATCGTGTTCCGCAACGTGGAAATCGCGTGGAACGGCTGCGCCGAACGCTGGCAGACCGGCGAGCCCTACGCGTGCTGGGCGCAGGAGGAAGGCGGCTACGGCGACGGCCTGGGCACCGGCAAGACCGACGGCCACTGGCTGGTGGAGGACTCGCGCATCCACCACAACACGTCCGACGGCCTCGACCTGCTGTACACCGACGAATCGAAGACGGCGACGGTCGTCGTGCGTCGTGTCTATGCCGCGGCGAACGCCGGCAACCAGGTGAAGACCGCAGGCAACGCGCTGATCGAGAACTCGGTGATCGTCGGCCAGTGCGCGTACTTCCACAAGAAATACGACATGAGCGACGGCGACATGTGCCGCGCATACGGCAACGCGCTCTCGATCGGCGTGGGCCCGAAGCAGACCGCGACGGTGCGCCACAACACCATCACCGGCGAAGGCGACTGCCTGATCCTCACCGCCGGCGGCAACGCGACCTCGCGCGTGGACATCTACAACAACGCGCTGATCGGCCAGAAGGACGTCACCGCCAGCGACGGCGACATGCGCAGCTGCGGTCATTACGCCGACGACAGCACGGCGGTGGTGAGCTTCGCGGGCAACGCGTTCTGGGACGTCAAGGACGATATGTGCCCGCCCGGCAACGTGTGCGGACGCGAACCGAAGATCGCCAGCAGCGACATGGCGACGTTCGATCCCGCGCCGCTGGCTGGCAGCCCGCTGATCGACCATGCAACGCAGAACACGAGCGTGACGTCGGACTTCCTGCGCCAGTCACGACCGATGGGTGCGGCGGCCGACATCGGCGCAGTCGAGTACCAGGGCGGAACTGCGGCTGCCGCGCCTGCTGCGGGCGCGACGCCCGAGGCGTCGAAGGCCGCCTCGTCGGATGCTGGCGATGGACCGGCCATCGACGGTACGTCGTCTGGTGCCGTGACGCCGACGCAGTCTTCGGGCTGGATGATCGGGACGATCGCGGTGGCGTCGCTGCTCACCGCCGGCGTGGCGGCGGCGATGCGGAAGCATCGGGGGCGGAAGGTGGGGTGAGGGTTGACCCTCTCGTCGATTCGTCGTCCACGCATCTGCAATTCAACGCCGTCAATCTCGACGGCGGCCGACGCGCAAGCTCGCCACGCCGGGCTCTTCGGGCGCGACGACCCACATCACCGTCATCCCGGCGATGGCCGGGACCCAGGCCCGCAGCGTCGGGGCACCCCGGAGCGGTGAACAACACCCGTCGTCATTCCAGCGAAAGCTGGAATCCATTTTTGTCTCCGCGGTGAACGGTTACTCCCGCGAAGCGGGATCTGGGCGATCGAAGCGAAAGCAAGATCAACAGCTTCCGCTCGTGAACGAGCGGGTTACTTTTGTCTTGGCAAAAGTAACCAAAACCATTCGCTCCTGACGCGAGCCGCCGCTACGCGGCGGTGCCCTGCGCTCCTCACCGGAAAAGGGACGTCGCCCGAACTCGCTGCGCTCAAACAGCGGGCGACTCTTCGCCCTTTTCCGGCTCCGGTGCTCGGCTCGCTTTAAGTCGCTGGGAGATCAAAGGCGTAAGGCGAAATCAAAAGCGCGAGCCCGACACCGCCACTTGGGACGAGAGTGCCCGAACATTACGGGCCTGGGTCCCGGCTTTCGCCGGGATGACGGTTGAAGCGTTTTTCCGGCGAGGGAATGCCGAAAGCCCAGGCAACCCGCGGCGCCTACCCCACCGCCCCTTCGCCAATCCGCCGCTCAACCGCACGCAGCTTCGGATACAGCATCGCCCGCAGGCGTCCATCGAGCGCCAGCAGCACCACCAGATACGGCGTGCCGATCAGCATTCCCCCGACGAGCATCCGCTGCCATCCCGGACGCAGCGACAGCTGCACCGTGACCCATTCGCCGAGCAGCGCGGCGATGGCGGCGAAAACGACCGTGGTCAGCGTCTTCGCATCCGGGAACTGTCGCAGTGAACGATCCACCATCACGCACGCCGCCAGGCTCGACACCGCCGAGCTCACCAACGTCGCGTACGCCGCGCCCATCACGCCGTACGCCGGGATCCAGAACCAGTTCAGCGCTGCGTTGACCGCCACCGCGAGGCACATCAGTGCTAGCACCGTTTTCGTACGTCGCTCCAACACGAGGCCGAAGCCGCACACCAGCATGACCGGCAGGATCGCGTTCATCGCCCCCATCAGTTCGAACACCGGGCCCGATTGCGCCTTTCCCGCGCCGCTGAGCGCGATGATCAGGTCCGTGCCCAGCGTCCACAGCAGGATGGCGACGCCGATCGCGGCGTAGGTCATCGGCATCAGCATCGTGCGCTTGAGCGCGCGCACGGCTGCGGCGCCGTCGGTGGTGAACACGCGGTTCGCGGCGGGCGTGAACGACTCGAACACGGTGAGGTTCATGAACATGTGCACCTGCATCGCCAGCGCCGCGCCGACGCTGTAGATGCCCACCACCGCGAAGTCGCCCGACAGGTTCTTGAGCATGATGCGGTCGACCGACACCAACGCCACGGCGAGGATCTCCGTCGCCACCAGCGGCATGCCGTAGGCGAACGACTGGCGCAGTTCGGCCGCATCCATGCGGCTGCGCGCGAAATGCAGGTTGCGGCGCGCCCAGCCGAAGTAGAACGCCATGCCCACCACCACGGCGAGCAGCTTTCCGCCATACGCCGCCGCCGCGGTGTGCTGCACCGCCAGCACCGCGCCGAGCATCAGGGCCAGTTGCAGCCAGCGCCAGGCAACGCGCGTGAGCATCACCGTGCGCGACTGTTCCGTCACACGCAGTACGGTTTCGACGAGGCTGGAATACACCAGCATCGGCGTCATCACCAGCGCCATCCAGAACACGGGCGAATGACCATCGCCGGTCACGTAGCCGTGCACTATTACCACCGCACCGACGAACGCCCACAACGCGAGCGATCCGATCATCGGCAGGTAGAACAGGTTCGTGGCGAACGAACGCATGCGCTCCTCGTCGCCACCGTGCGGATAGAAGCGCTGGATCGAATGCTGCGCGCCGAGCTTGGCGACGGCCACCGCCATCAGTACCCAGGTTTCGTAATAGCCGAGGATGCCGTACTGCGTGTTGTCCAGCAGCCGCGTGAGCAGCGGGAACGACACCACGCCCCGCCATCATCACCAGCAGGTTGGCGGTGGAGTAGCGCAGGTAATGCCGGGCCAGACCGGGGGTGCCGTTGCTCATTTCAGGGCGTCCGCGCGCCGAATTCGGCCTGCATCCACGCGGCGATGCGCTTGAACAGCACGCCGCGATGCTTGCGAAGGAAGAAGGTGTGGTCGTATTCGCGCCAGAACTCCAGGCTCACCTGCTTCTCCTGCGCGGCGCGCCCGAGGCTCGCGGCCAGCTGCGCGCGATGGTTGAAATAGTGGTACGCGCCACCGGTGAAGACGAACAGCAGGCGAACGTCGCGCGCGACCATTTCCGAGAGCATGCCGCGTGCCTGCGCGCGTTCGGGCCAGTCGCGGAAATCCGACAGCGACGGTGCGGGATTGCGGCGCGACATCAGGAAACGCAGCACCTTTCCGACGTCGAACAATCGCGGCACGACATGCCGAACCCAGAAGCCCGGCGTCGGATACGCCACACCGTCCAGCAGGATCGCGCCGGCCACGCGCGCATCGACGGCGCCGACATGGAACGCGTCGTCGGCGCCCGAGCACAGGCCGCACAGGACGAACCGCTCCGCACCGGTTTCGTGCGTGAGCACGCGCATCGCGGCGTCGATCTCGCGCTGGCGACGCTCGCCCGCGGCCTTGCCCGGCAGCGCGCTGTCGCCGAGGCCGGACTGGTCGAAACGCAATACCGCGAAGCCCAGCGCCGCGAGCATGCGCGCTAGTTCGACGTGCATGCGGAACGGACCGGTGTGGCGTGTCAGCCCTGCATTGAGCAGCAGCACGCCGACCTTCGACACGTCGCCGTGCGGCCGCGTGACCACGCCGACGAGGCCGTCGCCGAATCCATGCGCGGTCTCGGTGAACGCATCACGCGCGTGCGTCGCCGCGTGAGTATGCGCGCGTGCGACCTCCGTGCGGCCTTCCAGCGCCTTCTCGTCGAGTTGCAGGTTCACCACGGCACCTGTGCGGTCATGCGCTGCGCGAGCTGGGCGACCGCGCGACGCGGGAATACCTGGCCGCCGAAACGCGACGGCACGTTCCATTCGGGACGCTCGCCTTCGTCGAGCAGCACCGCTTCCACCGACACGCCGCCGGCGCGTTGCTCGCGCGCGAAGCGATCGATTTCCTCGTCCATTTCCCACACCGCCATGCGCACGCGGCTGCCGCGCGGCAGCTTCAAGTGCGCGGCATCGAGTGCGGACAATGCGTCGAGCAACGCGTCGGTGACGCCGAAACCCAGCAGTTCACTGTCGTCGGAGTCGTGCGTGACGTTCACGTAGCGGCCGCTGCCATGCAGTTGCTGACGATGTTGCTCTCTCCACGAGGCCACGAGCGTCGCGCCGACCAGTTGCGGATCCCACAGCACGACGTCGACCGGATCGACGCGGCGTTCCAGCGCGGCGAGCAGCGGCAACGCCGCGCTTCGCAGCGCGAGGAACTGCACGCTGTCCACTTCACCCCGACGCAGCAGTTCGGTCGATGCACGTTCCAGGTCGTCGAGCATGCCCGGCAGGCTGAGCTCGATGTCCTGGCCGCCCGAATCACCCGTTCCGTACCAGTCGAACGTCAGCGCGGGAATGCCGTACTGCCCCACCGTCTGCGCGAGCGACCACAGCGAACGATGGCTGCGGATGCCATCCTGCAGCAGTGGCGCGCACAGCAGCAGCGCCTGGTTCGATTCGGCGTTCGCGTCCTCGCGCCCGTGCAACAGGCCGAACAGGTTGCGTCCGGGCGCACCGAAAAAGAACGGCGCGCTCATTCGACCGTCCCCGGCGTGCGCAGCAGGCGCTTCATCGTGCGTGCCATGCGCGACCCCATGCCGCTGCGCTCCTCGCGCGCAATGTTCATCGGCAGGTCCGCGGCGATCTGCGCCAGGTTCGTCGCCGCCAGCCGCATCAGCTGGATGCGCACGCCGGTGTCCTTCGCCACGCGGCTGGACATCTGCACGGCGAGCATCGAGTTGCCGCCGAGGTCGAAGAAGTTGTCCTGCGCGCGGACGTCGACGCCGAGCAGCTCCTTCCACAACTCGCGCAGGTAGGTCGCGCGCGGGTCGTGGTCGGCGACGGCATCGTTCTCCGGCGCATCCGCCTTCTCCACCGAAGGCGCGGGTTCGCCGCGCCCCTGCGCGCTCAGGATTGCCGCGGCGAGCTTCGCCACCAGCGCCGGCGATTCGATCATGCCCTGGTGATCGCCCGGAATCGGCACGACATGCACGTTCCCGCACATCGCTTCCCAGCCAAGCTTCGGCTTGGCGCTGAGCTCCGGCGGCTGGTTGTCGGCGCGGAACAGCACGATGCCGCCGGCATACGGCTTGACGAAGTACTTCACGTACGCACGCATGTGCGTGGCTTCGAGCTCGGCGTAGCGCACGTTGTGCGGCAGTTCCTCACCCGCGTCGCGTGCCTGCTGCGCCTGCTGGCGAAGCTTCGACGCCTGCAGGCGCCCGCCGACGACGCCGCCGAGCGTCGCGATGCGCTCGCCCAGCGTCTGCCCCTGCATGCGGCGATGCAGCCGCCGCACGCGACCGGAGAGGCCGCTCTGCGCCTGCGCGCGATAGCGGATGCCGAACTCCGCCGAGGTATCGACCAGGCCGAGCATGCCGACGGTTTCGCCGGCGGCCATCAGCTGCTGCGCCATCTCAAAGGCGATGATGCCCCCCATCGAACCGCCGGCCAGATGATACGGGCCGTGCGGCTGCACGCTGCGGATCTCGCGCACGTAGCGTTCGGCCATCTTCTCGACGCTGTCCAGCGGTGCGGTGCGCCCGTCCAGACCGAGCGCCTGCAGGCCGTACACCGGAATGCCAGCCGGCATCGCCTCGGCGAGCGGACGGTAGTTCAGCACGTTGCCGCCCACCGCATGCACGAGGAACAGCGGTGCGCCTTCGCCGTGCGGGCGGATCGGCACCAGCGGCGCCCATGGATCGGGACGTGCGTCGTCGCCATGCGCGTGGATGTCGTTGCTCACGCGCTGGTACTCGCGTGCCAACGCACGCACTGTGCGCGCGGTAAGCAGCGTCGCCAGCGGCAGGTTGACGCCGGTCTGCTTGTTGAATCGATGGAACATCTGCACGGCCTGCAGCGAATGCCCGCCGAGCGAGAAGAAGTCATCGTCCGCGCCGATGTCCGGCTTGCGCAGCAGGTCGCGCCAGATCTCGAGCAGTTGCAGGCCGAGTTCGTCCAGCGGCTCGTCGATCTGTTCGGCCGTCGCGGTCGCGGGCTCCGCTGGCGCGTCTACCGCTGTTTCAAGCGTGCGACCGAAGCGCAACGCCTGGCCGTCGTCGAACTGCGTGATCTGCTCCAGCGTGAGCGACGGATCTCGGCCGAGCGCCTTCAGCACCGCGACGTAGCGATCGCGCAGCAGCGCGGCGGTTTCGTCCAGGAAGATGTCGGCGTTGTAGATGAAGCCGCCGGACAGGCCCGTGTCCTGTTCGACGAACCACAGGCCCAGATCCTGCGTGGATGCGGTCTGGAACACCGGATAGCGCTCGTGCGTGAGCGGCCCCCATTCGCACATGCGCTGGCGGATGTCCTGGAACGAGAACAGCGCGTGATACAGCACTGCGCCGCCTTCGCGGCTGCGCACGCTGAGCTCGCGCACCAGGTCTTCCAGGCGGATGTCCGGATGCACGAAGCTGTCGAGCACGACGTCCTTCACCTGCTTCACGGCCTGCGCGAAGGTCATCGACGGATCGATCTCCATGCGAAGCGGCAGCAGGCTGGTGAAGTACCCCATCAGGTTCTCGACTTCGGCCGTATTGCGCCCGCGCACGGGCGTGCCGACGATCAGCTCACGCAGGTTCGACGTGCGGCTGATCAGCGCGAAGTACGCGGTGAGCAGCACCATGTACAGCGTCGCGTCGACCTTGCGCGCGGTCTCGTGCAGCGCCGCGGTCACGTCGTTGGCCACCGTGATGCGATGCGTGACGCCGCGCCCCGACATGCCCGGACGACGCGGCAGGTCGGTCGGGAGCGCTTCGATCGCGTGCCCGACGCCGCCCAGCCGCTCGCGCCAGAACGCCAGCTGCTTCGCGTATTCCGGCCCCTGGAGCCAGTCGCGGTGCCACGCGGAGAAATCCGCGTACGTCACCGTCAGTTCCGGCAGCTTCGGCTCGCGCTTCTCCAGCTCCGCGGCGTAGAGCTCGGCCATGTCGGTGTACATCAGGTCGAACGACCAGCCGTCCCAGATCAGGTGATGTGTCATGAAGAACCACACGTGCTCTTCCGGCCCGAGGCGGAACAGGCGCGAGCGGATCAGCGGTGCGCGGTCGAGTTCGAACGGCGTCTGGATGAGCGCGTCCATGCGGCGGGAGACTTCCGCCTCGCGTTCGTCCTTGGGGAGATGGCTCACGTCGACGACGTCGGTGATGTCGACATCGACCACGTCGTGCACGATCTGCATGGGCTCGCCGTCGATGAGCCCGATCGTCGTGCGCAGCACGCTCTGGCGCTGGATCATCGCGTTCAGCGCCGCCTGGAAGGCCTCCAGCTGCAGCGGCCCGCGCAGGCGATGCGCGCTGGGCGTGTTGTAGGTGATCTGGCCGGGGTTGAACTGTTCGAGCAGGTACAGCCGTTCCTGCATGACCGACATCGGCCCGCGCGTGCGATCGGCGAGCGGCTTGATCGGCTCGCGCGCAGGCAGCGCCTCGCCGTCCATGCCCTGCACCATCCGCGCAAGCTTGGCGACGGTCGGGCCGTCGAACAGCGCACGCAGCGACAGCGTGATGCCCAGTTCCTTGTTGATGCGCGAAGTCAGCTGCGCGGCGAGCAGCGAATGCCCGCCTAGCGAGAAGAAATCATCGTCGACGCCGACTTCCGCGACGCCAAGGACTTTCGCCATGGCATCGGCGATCGTGCGTTCCAGCGCATTGCGCGGCGCGACGCGTTCGCCGGCCAGCTTCACGGTCAGGTCGGGCGCAGGCAGCGATTTGCGGTCGATCTTGCCGTTGGGCAGCAGCGGGATCGCATCGAGGAACAGGATGTGCTGCGGGATCATGTAATCGGGCAGCGACCCCTTGAGGTACGACACGAGCGCCGCTTCGTCGAGTGCACCGCCCTCGCCCACCACGTACGCCACCAGACGCACGTCGCCGGGGCGATCCTCTCGCGCGACCACGACCGCGCGCGCGACCTGCGCATGCGCCGCGAGCAGTGCTTCGATCTCGCCCAGTTCGATTCGGTAACCGCGCACCTTCACCTGGAAATCCAGGCGTCCCTGGTGTTCGAGCACGCCGTCCGCACGCCAGCGGCCGCGATCGCCCGTGCGATACAGCAGCGCGTCCTTCGACATCGCGAAGGGATCGGCCACGAAGCGCTCGGCCGTCAGTTCCGCGCGATCGAGATAACCGAGCGTCACGCCATCGCCGCCGATCCAGATCTCGCCCGGCACGCCAAGCGGGCACAGCTCGCCGCGCGGATCGAGGATCCACACCTGCGTGTTGTCGATCGGACGACCGATGTGGATGTCGGACGCCGACGTCACGCGCGAGCACGTCGACCACACCGTCGTTTCGGTCGGACCGTACACGTTCCACAGCGAGCCGCAGCGCGTGAGCAATTGCGATGCGAGGTCCGGCGGCAACGCTTCACCGCCGCACAGGATCTTGAACGTCGAATCACCCTTCCATTCCGCGTCGAGCAGAAGCCGCCACGAGGCCGGCGTCGCCTGCATCACGGTCGCGCCGCTGCTGGCGATCAGCGCCTTGAGCGCGACGCCGTCGGCGGCGGTGACACGATCGGCGAGCACGACACGCGCGCCCACGCTCAGCGGCAGCAGCAGTTCGAGCACGGCGATGTCGAACGACAGCGTCGTCACCGCAACGAGGCGGTCGTCCGCGCCAAGGCCCGGTTCCTTCGCCATGCTCGACAGGAAATTGCTGACCGCGCGGTGCGGCACCTGCACGCCTTTCGGGCGACCAGTCGAACCGGAGGTGTAGATGACGTAGGCGACCGATTCCGGCTGCGCCGCGCCGTCGTCGCGACCGATGCGCGAGGTCGGCAGCGATGCGAGTTCCTCCTGCAACGTGTCGAGCGCAAGCACCGGGCGGCCGCGCAGATCGAAGTGGTCGGCGTACTTGGTCGTCGTCAGCAACGCGGCCAGGCCCGCGTCGCTGGCCATGTACGAGAGGCGTTCGGCCGGGAAATTAGGGTCGAGCGGCACGTAACCGGCGCCGGCCTTCAGCACGCCGAGCAGCCCTGCGAGCATGTCCACGCCGCGATCGAGCACGAGGCCGACCAGCGAACCGCGATGCACGCCACGCGCACGAAGCAGGTGCGCGATGCGATTGGCGCGCGCTTCGAGTTCGTCATAGCGCACGTGCTCGTCGTTGAATTCGACGGCGATGCGGTCAGGCGTGCGGTCGCACTGGCGTTCGAACACATCGTGCATGCGGCATTCGCGATCGAACGGCACTGGCGCTGGCTGCAACGCCTGCAGCTCCGCACGCGCATTTTCCGACACCACGGACAACCGGCCGAACGGCAGGTCCGGGCGCGCGACGGCCTCGCGCAGCAGCGTTTCGTACGCGGCCATCCAGCGGCGGATCGTCGCGTTGTCGAACAGGTCGGTGTTGTACTGGCATTCCAGCCGCATGCCGCCCTGCACCTGCACGGCGTTGACGAACAGTTCGAAGTTCTCGTAACTGCGCGGGTTGGTGATCAGGCGCATGCCCAGGCCGTGGAAGCCGGTGCTTTCCTGATCCATCGCCTGGTCGATGTTGAACATCACGCTGCACAGCGGCAGCCGCGCGGGATCGCGCTGCAGCGACAGCTTCTTCAGCAGCGTGCCGAAGGTGTAGCGCTGGTGTTCGATGGCGTCCAGCAGCGTGGACTGCGCGCCGCCGAGCGCCTGCTCGAAAGGCTGCGCGTGGTCGAGTTCAAAGCGGAGCGGCAGCAGGTTCACGCAATGGCCGACGAGGTGGTCGTGGCCATCCACCGACTGCCCGGCGGCGGGAATGCCGATGACCACGTCGTTCTGCGAGGTCAGGCGCGACAGCAGCCCGGCGAAACCGGCGAGCAGCGTCGCGAACAGGCTCGCGCCCTGGCGCGCGCCGAGGCGGCGCACGGCGGCGACGAGATCGTTGTCGAGGAGATGATCCTCGCGGATCGACGGGAACGTGCGGCGGGTTGGACGCGCGCGGTCGGTCGGAAGATCGAGGATCGGCCCGCCATCGGCGAAGCGCGACAGCCAGTACGCTTCATCGCTGCGATACGTTGCGCCCTGCGGATGTTCGGCTTCGGCCAGCGCGTAGTCGGCGAAGGATTCGGCGGGCGGAAGCGCCTGCGCCGCATGGCCTACCGCCTGCGAGTAGAGCGTGGCCAGTTCGCGCACGATCACCCACCACGACCAGCCATCGCACACGATGTGGTGCGCGATGAGCACGAGATGATGATGACCTTCTGCGAGGCGCAGCAGGTCGGCGCGGAACAGCGCGCCGTGGTCCAGATCGAACGGCGTTTCCACGACCTCGCGCGCGTGCGCGACCACGCGCGCGTTGCGCTCGGCATCGTCCAGCAACGCCAGGTCGATCAACGCGAGGTCGATTTCGCGCTCGTCGTTGACGCACAGCGTGCGGCCGTCCGGTCCGAAGTTCGCGCGCAGGATGTCGTGGCGCGCGACCAGACCACGCAACGCATCGCGCAGCGCGTCGGCGTCGAGCTCGCCGCGGAAATCCAGCGAGATCGATTCGTTGTACGCCAGCGATGCATCCACGCCGAGCTGGTCGGCGAGCCAGACTTCGCGCTGCGGTTCGGTGGTGGGCGCTACGCGCGACAGCGTGCCTTCGGCGAACGGATCGTAGTCGACCGTCGGGTCCTCGGGCACGGCGCCGGGAAACAGGCCTTTGTCCGATGCGGCTGCATTCATGCGCTCACCTTCATGTACTTGCCCGGCTGCTCCGGGTTCGGCACGAACCACGCGGGCGTGCCATCCGGTTCGCGGCCAAGTCGCGCGCCGGGCACGACGGGCTTGCTGGCGTCCATTACCGTCTTCGGCGTCGCGGCACGACGCGGAAGCAGTTCCATGTCCTGCAGTTCGGCCACCGCATCCTTGAAGGCGGCGGCGATTCGCGCGATGTCCTCGTCGCTGTGCGCGGTGGTGATGAAGCACGGGAAATTGTCGAGGATGTGGATGCCGCGCATGCGCATCGACGCGAACAGCAGGTCCTGCAGCGGATGCGCCTCGTGCCAGTGCGTCTTCCACACCGACGCGTACTGCTTCACCGACACCGGCGCACCGACGTCGGCGCAATAGGCGTTGATGTCCGCGGCCAGCGCTTCGGCCTTCGCGTTGAGGCGCTTCTGCAGTTCGCCGCCATCGGCCTTGAAGTGCTCGAGCACCGCCTTCGCCGCCACCAGCGCGAGCGGATGGCGCACGAACGTGCCGGCGAAGTACGTCACGCCGACGGTGGGCACCGAATCGTCGCCGTACTGCCAGTGGCCGCCGTCCAGCGCGTCCATGTACTCGCGCTTGCCGGCGATCACGCCGATGGGGAAGCCGCCGCCGACGACCTTGCCGTAGGTCGCGATGTCGGCCTTGATGCCGAAGATCGCCTGCACGCCGCCCGGGTTCGAGCGGAAGCCGGTGACCACTTCGTCGAAGATCAGCAGCGCGCCGTTGTCCTGCGTGAGCTGGCGCAGTTCCTTGAGGAAGTCGACCGGACGGAAGTCCAGGCGGCGGCTCTGCACGGGTTCGACGAGCACCGCGGCGATCTCGTGGATGCGCGACTTGATGATCTCCATCGCCTCCGGCGTGCCGTAATCGAGCACCAGCACGTTCTCGGCGGTGTTGCGCAGGATGCCCGGCGCGGCCGGCACGGCGCGCAGCGACTTGGTGCCGCGCACGATCACTTCATCGACGATGCCGTGGTAGGAGCCGGTGAACAGCACCACCGTGCTGCGTGCGGTGATGGTGCGCGCGATGCGCAACGCGCCGAGCACGGCTTCCGAACCGGTGTTGCACAGCGCGGCGCGATCGTGGCCGGTGAGTTCGCACACGAGCTGCGCGACGTCGCCGGCGACCGGATGCTGCGGGCCGATCTCGTAGCCCTTGTCGAGCTGGTGCCGCACCGCATCGAGCACGAAGTCCGGCTGCCAGCCGAACAGGCTCATGCCGAAGCCGTTGAGCGCATCGACGTACTCGTTGCCGTCGATGTCGAACACGCGCGAACCCTTCGAACGCTCGACGACGATCTGGTAGACGATCTCCTTCGTCAGCGGACGGAAGCCGTTGACCACGCGCGGATCGGCCAGCTGCGCCCGATGGGCCTGCGTGTACTCCTTCGACTTGCGCGTGCGGGCGACGTAGCGATCCATGAAGGCGTCGAGCTTGGCCTTCTGCTGCGGCGACAGGTCGGTGTCGACCTGGCTCTCGATGCGCGCGATGGCACCGAAGGCCTTCTTCACGTCGTACTTCTGCTGCACGGCGCCGGTGTCTTCCTCGCCTTCGGCGGGCTTCGGCGGCGCGACGGGCTGCGGCGCAGGCGCGGCGGCGGCCGGCGCGGGAGCGGCGGCGACCGGCGCAGCAGCAACCGGAACAGCCGCCGGCGCTGCTACGCCGCCGGAGAGCAGCGCCAACTGCTGCGCCATCAGCTGCATCTGCTGCGCGATGACCTGGCGCGTGAAGTCGTTGCCGCCGTCCAGCGCGGGCAGCGCGACGGGCGCCATCGCCACCACCGGTGCGGCGGCGACCGGCGCTACGGCCACGGCCGCCACGGGCGCGGGCGCCGGCGCGGCTTCGGCCGGCAGCGTCGCGTCGAGCATGCCCGCGAGGCGATCCAGGCTACTGCAATCGCCCATGAGCTGGCGGAAGTTCACCGGCACCTCGAACGTCTTCTGCAGCTGCACGGCGACCTGCGTCAGCATCAGGCTGTCCAGGCCGAGCTCGATGAAGTTGGTATCCGCGTCGGCGTCGCTCATGTCGAAACCGGCGACGTTCTCGAACAGGCCGCGCAGTTGCCCGACCAGGCGTTCGCGACGGCCGGGAGCGGGCGCGGGCGGGGACGGTGGCGGCGGCGGGGGCGGACTGCGGCATGACGGTCTCCAGTACGGGGTTGGTTCGAGCGGCGGCCGCGACGGCCGGATGGGGGATCACGTTGCCCGGGCTCGCAGCAACCGCCTCCACCCAATAACGTTGTCTCTCGAACGGATAGGTCGGCAGCCGCACGCGATGGCGGATCGCACGCGTGTCGAAGGTCGACGGATCGACCGCCGCGCCCTGGCTCCAGAGCTTCCCGGCGGCGGCCAGCAGGTCGCGGCGCTCGCTCGACGGGTGGTCGGCGAGGCTGGCGACGGTCGCGATGCGCTGCTTCTGCACGACCGGCTGCTGCCGCGCGAGCGCGTTCAGCGTGCCGCGCGGACCGACTTCCAGCAGCACGCGCGAGGCGGCATCGGCGTCGCCCAGCAGCGCCTGCAGCGCGCTGGAGAAGCGCACCGGCTCGCGCAGGTGGCGCGCCCAGTAGTCGGGGGAAGTGGCTTCGTCCGCCGTCAGCACCGCACCGGTGACGGTGGATACGATCGGCCGCGTCGGCGCGTTCAGGCGCACCGCGGCGACGGCGTCGCGGAAGGGCGCGACCACCGGTTCCATCATCGCCGAGTGGAACGCGTGCGAGGTCCTCAGCGCCCGGCAGGCGATGCCCTCGGCTTCCAGCTGCGCCTGGAACGCGGCGGCGGCATCGGATTCGCCCGCGACCACGCAGGCGAGCGGCGAGTTTTCGGCAGCGAGCGACAGCGTCGCCGGCAACCGGTCGCGTACCGCATCGGCGGGAAGCCGGATCGACAGCATCGAGCCGGCCGGCTGCGCCTGCATCAGCGCACCGCGACGCGCGATGAGGTGCAAGGCGTCGCGCAGTTCGAACACGCCGGCCAGCGTCGCGGCGACGAACTCGCCGATGCTGTGGCCGATCATCATCGCCGGCGCGATGCCGCGGCTCATCCACCACTTCGCCAGCGCGTATTCGATGGCGAACGTCGCCGGCTGCATGATCGAGGTCGGCAGCAGCGCTTCGGCGTCGTCGGCGAACAGGCGTTCGCGAAGACTGAAGCCGAGGTCGTCGCGCAGCAGCTCGGCGCATTCGTCCAGCGCATCGCGGAATACGGGCTCGGCCTCGTACAGGCTGCGGCCCATGCCGGGATACGTGGCGCCCTGCCCCGGGAACATGAAGACGACTTCGGCCGCGCGTGCTGGACGGCTGCGCAGTGCATCGGCCTGCGTGTCGGGTGCACGCAGCGTTTCGATTGCGGTCGCCACGTCGTCCGCCGCAATCGCGATGCGGTGCGCGAAGGCCTTGCGCCCAACCGCGAGCGTCCATGCGACATCGGCGAGGTTCACGTCACGATTCGCGTCGAGGTGATCGGCCAGTCGCGCCGTCGCTGCGCCCAGGGCCGCCGGCGTGCGCGCCGACAGCACGAGCAGCTGCGGCCCGCGCGCCGCGTCGGATCCGGGCAGCAGCGGCGCTTCTTCGAGCACGGCATGCGCGTTCGTGCCGCCGAGGCCAAAGGAACTGACGCCCGCGCGGCGCGGCGCGTCGCCCTCGCGCTCCCACGCGCTCATGCGCGCATTCACCACGAACGGCGTGCTGGCGAAGTCGATCGTCGGGTTCGGCGATTCGAAATGGATGCTCGCGGGAATGCGCTTCTCGTGCAGCGACAGCGCGGTCTTGATCACGCCCGCCGCGCCGGCCGCCGTCACCATGTGGCCGACGTTGCTCTTCAGCGAACCGATGCGGCAGAAGCCGGCATCGCCGGTGGAACGGCGGAATGCGCGCGTCAGGCCTTCGATTTCGATGGGATCGCCTAGCGGCGTCGCGGTTCCGTGCGCTTCCACATACGTGATGCTGCGCGCGTCCACGCCCGCCTTGTCGTGCGCCAGCGCGATGACCGCCGCCTGCCCTTCGCTGCTGGGCGCGGTGAAACTGGCGCGATTGGCGCCGTCGTTGTTGAGCGCGCTGCCGCGGATCACCGCATAGACGGGATTGCCGTCGGCGATCGCGTCCGACAGCCGCTTGAGCAGCACCACCGCCGCGCCATCGCCGAACACCGTGCCCTTCGCATTCGCGTCGAAGGTGCGCGTGTGGCCGTCGGGCGACAACATCGAACCTTCCTGGTAGAGGTAACCGCTGCGCGGCGGGCACGTCACCGCGATGCCGCCGGCCAGCGCCATGTCGCACAGGCCGGACTGCAGGCTTTCCACCGCCTGTGCAATGGCGACCAGCGAGGTCGAGCACGCCGTATGCACGCTGACCGCGGGCCCGGTGAGGTTGAGCTTGTGCGCCACGCGCGTGGCGATGTAGTCCTTCTCGTTGCCGAGCATCACCTGCAGCGCGCCGACGCGGTTCACCAGTTCCGGATGCGCGGACACGTGGCGCTGGAAGTACGTCGCGTTGTTCATGCCGGCGAAGATGCCGGTGACCGTCGAACCGGTCGCGTCGGGCGCGTGGCCGCCGCGTTCCAGGCACTCCCAGCACAGCTCCAGGAAGATGCGCTGCTGCGGGTCCATCAGCTCCGCTTCGCGCGGGCCGATGCCGAAGAACGCCGCGTCGAACAGTTCGACGTTGTCGATCACGCCGCGCGCGGCGACGTAGCCGGGATCGTTGCGGTCGGCCGCGCTCACCGCCGGATCGAGTTCGTCGATGCGGAACTGGGTGATCGAATCGCGGCCTTCGCACAGGTTGTTCCAGAAGCCTTCCACGTCGTCCGCGCCGGGGAAACGCCCGGCCATGGCGACGATGGCGATCGGCTCGCGCGCATCTACCGCACGGCGTGTCGCTGCGTGCGCAACCTGTACGCCTTCCAGCACCGCCGCCAGACGCGCGGGCGTCGGGTTCTGGAAGATCGTCGGCGCGGCCACGCGCGGGCCGGCGGCGTCGGCTTGCCAGCCTTCCACGCGGATCTGCTCGGCCAGGCGCACGGCCAGCAGCGAACTGCCGCCGAGTTCGAAGAAGTTGTCGTCGCGACCGACGCCGTCGATGTCGAGCAGCGTGCCGAACGCGCTGCACAACTTCGTTTCGAGTGCGCTGATCGGCGCGGCGAAGTCGGAAGTGAGTTCGGGCCGGCGGCGATCCGGTGCGGGCAAGGCGCGACGGTCGATCTTGCCGTTGGTCGTCAGCGGAAGTTCGTCCATCCGCACGTAGCGCGTAGGCACCATGTACGGCGGCAGCGCCGCGGCGAGATGCGCGCGCAGCTGCGGTGCGTGCGCTTCCAAGCCGGTATCGACGTAGTACGCGACCAGGCGCTTCTCGCCGGGGAAATCGGCACGCGCGACGACCACGCACGAGGCGATCGCGGGATGACGCGCGAGCACGGACTCGATCTCGGTCAGTTCGATGCGATGGCCGCGGATCTTCACCTGCGCGTCGGTGCGGCCGACGAATTCGATCAGGCCATCCTCGCGCAACCGCACCTGGTCGCCGGTGCGATAGAGCACGTCGCCGTCGAGGAAGGGATTGGGCACGAAGCGCTCCGCGTTGAGTTCCGGACGTGCGAGATAGCCGCGCGCAACGCCCGCGCCGCCCACGCACAGCTCGCCGATCACGCCGGCAGGCAGCGGCTTGAGGCGACGGTTCAGCACGTAGGCGGTGGTGTCCTGCATGGCGCGGCCGATCGGGATCGACGCCGCATCCGCGGGCAGGTCGCGCGGGATCGCGTAGGACGTGCACATGATCGTGCATTCCGTCGGACCGTAACCGTTGTGCAGCTGCAGCTGCGGCGCGATGGCCTGCATGCGGCGGATGTGGTCGACCGAGAGCGTTTCGCCGCCGGCGATGAGGTCGCGCATGTTCGCGAAGATCGTCGCGTCCTCGTCCACGACGGCGTTGAACAGCGCCGCGGCCATGATCCCGGCGTTGGCACCGTGGCGCGCAATCGTGTCGCGCAGGCGCGCGGCGGTGGGCGCCACTTCGTCGTGCACGACGATCGTGCCGCCGTTGAACAGCGGCCCCCACAGCTCAAGCCCGGAAATATCGAAGCCGAGCGGCGCCTGGTGCAGCATGCGCGTGTCGGCGTCGAGCGTGACGTAGTCGACGCCGCGCAGGCGACGCACGAGCGAACGGTGGCGGATTTCCACGCCCTTCGGCACGCCGGTGGAGCCGGAGGTGAAGAGCACGTACGCGAGCGAGTCGCCATCGGTGCCGGGCTCGTCGGCCAGTGGCGCATCGTGGCCGTGCACGTTCACGCGCAGCGCGTCGCGCGGCAGCGCCGGCGCATGCAGCGCGAGATCGACGACGATGGCGCGAACGCGCGCGTTGTCGACCATGAAGGCGACGCGTTCGGCCGGCAGCGCGAGATCGATCGGCAGATAGGCACCACCGGCCTTGATGACGCCGAGCAGCGCGACGACCGCGTCGAGCGAGCGCGGCAGCGCGACGCCGACGATGTCGCCGGCCTTCACGCCCGCAGTGCGCAGGCGCGTGGCGAGCGAAGCGGCGCGACGATCCAGTTCGGCATAGGTGATGGCGGCATCGCCATGCACGACCGCAGTCTTCTCGGCGAACCCGGCCAGCGTCTGCGCGAAACAGGCGTGGACGGTGTCGAATTCATTGCGTGCGGGCGGCGCGATGGCCCACTCATCGATCTGGCGCGCGCGATCGGCCGGATCCAGCGCGTCGATGTTCGAGAGCGGCAGGTGGGCGTCGGCGGAGAGCATGCGCAGGCTGCGGACCACGGCCTCGCCGAGCAGCGCCGCGGCTTCGCGCGAAAGCGGCGCGCGGAAGTCGACGCAGAGGCGATCGGCGTCGATGCGCCAGGTCGATGCGGCGAAGTCGGGAATGTCGCCGCGCTCGTCCGAAACCGCCCACGCGGACGGCTGCGGGGCCGCGATCGGACCGGCGGCATCGATGGCGCCGGCCAGGCCCGCGCGGTTTGTGGAGCTCGCCACGCGTGCCTGATGCCAGGCATCGTCGCGTCGCACCGTTGCGAGGACGTCATCGGCGCCCGACAGCCACGACTCGACCGACACCAGCGCCGCGACCAGCGCGTCACGCGCGCGGTCATCGCCGCGCAACGCGGCTGCAACATCCGACGGCAGCACGAACGCGAGCGACTGCGCGGCGTCATCGCCTGCAGCGGAATGCTGCGGAAGTACATCCAGCAGCGGCGAATCGATGGCCGGCATCGGATTGCCGGTGTCTTCCCGTGCCGCCACTGCCCGCGTACCCATGCGCCTGCTCCTTCTCCACCTGCCGGCGACGTGCGCCGTCGGCAACGATCACGTCCAAACCGGCGTCGATCGGCCGGCGGATTTCGTCAAGACCGGTTGTCGCGCCGGCTCCGCTGCGTCATTGCGCCCGGATGCGTTGCGCGGCCAAAGGTTGGCGTGTCGTCGCGATCGGGTGCGGCCGGACCGCTGCCACGCACCCCGCGCCCGGCACCACGACGCGGGCCGCCTCGGGCCTGCGAACTGGTTGTGTGCCGGAACCCAACGACATCGCTCACCCCACATGCGGCACGACCGATGCCGACCACGGCATTCGCGTCTTCCCTGCCCCTCTCGTCGAATCAAACGCGTCCCACGCGTGCGAACGGCCACGTCCGCGGCGCATCGGCCAAGCGATGCAAGGCGCGTGAAGCCGCGCTAGGATTGGCCCCGACAAGGGGGCCCCATGAGCCAGGACTTCGCGCTTCTGTACATGCAGCTTGGACTGCATCCGGACTGCAGCCTCGAAGACCTCAAGCGCGCGTATCGCATCCGCGTGGGCGAACTGCATCCGGACCGGCACCTGGACCGTCCCGCCTCCGACGACGCCAACGCGGCGCTCACCGAACTCACCGCGCTGTACTCGGGCGCCATCCGTTTCCACCGCATACACGGGCGTCTTCCGGGCTCCACGCCACGCGGACCGGCAGTGGCTTCGCGTGCCGCACCGGAGCCCGCGCACTTCACGACGACGGCCTTGCGCGCCGCACCGCGCGAAAGCGATCGCGCCACGCAGAGCATGACGCCGCGCATCGCGGTGCTCAGCGTGCTGGTGCTGGTGGTGGTGATGGTGGTGCTGCACTGGTCGGAAACCGCGCAGGTCGCGCCGCATGCGGACAACGGCGACGCCGTGGCCGCCGCCGTCGACCCCAACACGCCGAGGCTGGAACTGGGCATGGAGGAAGCGGCCGTCGTCGCGATCCAGGGCGCGCCCGAACGCGTGCAGGACGACGTGTGGAACTATGGTTCCTCGTGGGTGCGCTTCGAAGACGGCCACGTGGTCGACTGGGCCAGCGTGCCGCCAAACCGGCTGATGACGCTGACGCCGCGGCCGGTCAAGGAGGACGAGAACGGCGAGGAAGAGGCGTTCGGGCCGTGACGTTTTTGGCTTTGGCTTACGACGTTGGCTTTTGACTTTGCCCCCTCTCCCGCTTGCGGGAGAGGGTTGGGGTGAGGGCAAATCCGCCAATGAACCAGAAGGCGCTACAGGCCGCCTGCCCTCACCCCTTGCCCTCTCCCGCACGCGGGAGAGGGGGAGTGATCGCCGGGCGGGTCCGACTCCGGCCTGGCCTCGGCACCGACGCGCTGGATCCTCGTCCGCGTCTGGTTACCTGGACCCGCGCTGGAACAACACCACTTCGACCGTCTGCAACAGGATGATCAGGTCGAACACCAGGCCGTGGTTCTTGACGTAGAACAGGTCGAATTTCAGCTTCTCTTCCGCGTCACGCACGGACGCGCCGTACGGGTACCTCAATTGCGCCCAGCCCGTCAGGCCCGGCTTCACGCAATGACGCACGGCGTAATAGCGGATCTCGCGGCTGAGCATGTCGACGAACTGCGGACGTTCCGGGCGCGGGCCGACGATGCTCATCTCGCCGCGCAGGATGTTGAACAGTTGCGGCAATTCATCCAGTCGCGTCAGGCGGATGAACTTGCCCACGCGCGTGGTGCGGTCGTCGCCGCGTTGCGCCCACCGCGCCACGCCGTCGCCTTCGGCATCCACGCGCATGCTGCGGAACTTGATCAGCTCGAACGGCCGCCCGCCTTCGCCGATGCGCGTCTGCTGGTAGAGGATCGGACCGCTGGATTCCAGGCGGATCAGCGCCGCCACCAGCACCATGAAGGGCCACGCGATCAGCAGCAGCGCCGACGCCGCGAGCACGTCGAACAGCCGCTTGTTCATGCAGCGCGACGTCGAATGATCGAAACCGCCGGAGAACACCAGCCACGACGGATCGCACAGGTTCGTGGTGACCAGGCCTGCTTCGCGTTCGAAGAACGTGGACAGGTCGGTCATCGCCACGCCGCGCTGCACGCAGGTCAGCATCTCCTCCATCGGCAAGCCGCCGCGACGTTCGTCCGGCGCGACCACGACTTCGCTGATCTGCAAGCGATGCACGATGTCGGCCAAGCCATCGGGCGCGGCAACGCGCATCGAATCGGGCACGCAGGCTTCCTGTCCTTCGATCGGCACGAAGCCGATCAGCGAGAACGCGCGCCGATCGCTGCCGCGGCGCATGCGCGTGTTGATCAGGTCCGCGTTGTGTCCCGCGCCAAGCACCAGCACGCGGCGCTTGAACAGGTCGCCGCGGAACACGTGCATCACGCAGAACCGCAGCGCCGCCATGCCGATCAGGCCAAGGACCATCGCAATCACGATGACGCCGCGACCGATGTAGGCGTTCGGGATCAGGTAATACAGCACCATCAGCCCGATGCCGCCGATGGCGAAGGACACCAGCAGCCGCAGCGCGAACTCGAAGCGATTGAGCCGCACGTGCACCTGGTACAGGCCCAGCGCCGCCATCGCGGTGGTGACGAACGCCGCCACCAGCAACGCGCGCACGGTGAGGTTCTCGGAGAAGATCTCGTGGCCTTCGGGGTCGTTCATGAAGCGCAGCCACGCCGCGCCCATCACCGCCGCCATCACCAGGAGCACTTCGAGCAGCCACAGAAGCAGCAACGCCCGGTTCTTCAGACTCGCCTTTCCGAACATCATGGGACCGCACTCCTACGCGGTGCGCGCGCCATCGCGCACGCACGTCCGACAGACAGCCGTTGGAAGGTTCCGGAGAAGTGCCGGCCGGGGCCGGGCGTCGCGCGTCATGGTCATGACGTCCCCTGTGCGACGCAGTCACGACAAGGACAACGACCTTCCGCCGGCACTCCGGCCAGCGGGTGGATCGTGGGGATGCAATTGCAGGCATTCGACCGCGGCCTCGCGCGGCGCCGCTACGGCCGCGGTCCATCGCTCGCCTACATCGAGCATGGCCAGGCGCACGCTGCACGCCGCAGGAAGTTCCCGCGCGCTCCCGGCCAGGATGAATTCCCCGCCGGCGGCGGCGTGGAAACTGCACATTTCGCGCGCCAGCCCAATGCCCTCGGCCTTGAGCAGCGCCTCCTTGCGAACCCACAGCGCAAGCAGCGCACGACTGCGCGCCGGCTCGGGCAGGTTCGCCAGCGATTGGAGTTCCGACGGATGGCACACGCTAGTCGCGATGCCGGGCAATTCGGACGCGCGGAACGCGGCTTCGATGTCGATGCCGACCGGTCCGAGCGCGCACAGCGCGAACGCGGCGACACCGTCGGCATGACTCAGGCTGGTGTGCACGGCCCGGCCGTGCAGCGTGATGCCGGGCAGATACGGCGCGCCTTCGGCATCGCGGGCGATCGTGATCGATTCCGGCGCGACGCCCAGCGACGCGGCCACGAACAGCCGGTGCAGCGCATAGGTGAGCGCGAGCGCTTCGCGGTCGTCGGCGAAACGCCGCTGGCCTGCGCGGTCGCGTTCGGACGCGTCCAGCAGCGACCACGTCTCGTCGCGCCAGGGATGCCACGGGCGCAACGCGATGACGGCGGTCGCACAGGCGCCGGGCGCCATCGGCCCGCACGCGAACGCGTCGCGCAACGAGCACGCCGATGTTGCCTGTCGCCATGCGACCGCCACCTCGCCCCCTGTCCGGTCCTGCCGGTGCCTGCTCCGAATCGACGATCCGGATTCAACGAACACGAACGCAGCCATCGCTGGAAGGCGGACACGGCCGCGTCCGCGTCCTGTCGCGGCCCGCGAGTGCGTTAGGTGCATCAAGGCGACCGCAGGCCAAGCCGGCGGCCGTCACGTCAACGAACGAGTGAACGAATGGACACGACCGAGATCGGGGAACGGCTGGTCCAGCGGGCCATCCTGGAATCGCACCGGGCAGACGGGGCCGCCCGCGCCGACATCGCCATGCACGACGAACCCGGCGTGGCCGCCTTGCCCACGCTGGACACGGTGCGCCTGGGCGTCGTCGGACTGGGGTACGTCGGATTGCCGCTGGCCGTGGCCTTTGGCCGCCGCTTCGACACGGTCGGTTTCGACATCAACGCGCAGAGGGTGGTCGAACTGCGCGAAGGGCGCGACAGCACGCTGGAAGTCGATGCGGACGAACTGGCGCAGGCGAAGCGGCTGCGCTGCAGCAGCGACCTGGGCATGTTGCAGCGGTGCAACGTCTACATCGTCACCGTGCCCACGCCCATCGACGCCGCCAAGCGCCCGGACCTCGGCCCGCTGGTGCGCGCAAGCGAGGCGCTGGGCCAGGTACTCAAGCGCGGCGACGTCGTGGTGTACGAATCCACCGTGTATCCGGGCTGCACCGAGGAGGTCTGCGTGCCGATCCTGGAGCGCGCGTCCGGCCTGGTGTTCAACCGCGACTTCTTTGCCGGCTACAGCCCGGAGCGCATCAACCCAGGCGACAAGGAACATCGACTCACGCGCATCCTGAAGATCACGTCGGGCTCGACGCCGCGCGCGGCGGATTTCGTCGATGCGCTGTACGGTTCGATCATCGAGGCCGGCACGCACAAGGCCAGTTCGATCAAGGTCGCCGAGGCGGCCAAAGTCATCGAGAACACGCAGCGCGATCTCAACATCGCGCTGGTCAACGACCTGGCGATCCTGTTCAACAAGCTCGGCATCGACACGCTGGAAGTGCTGCAGGCGGCGGGCACGAAGTGGAATTTCCTCCCCTTCCGGCCGGGGCTGGTCGGCGGCCACTGCATCGGCGTGGACCCGTATTACCTGACCCACAAGGCGCAGGAGATCGGCCACCACCCGGATGTGATCCTCGCCGGCCGCCGCACCAACGACGGCATGGGCGCGTACATCGCCAGCGAAGTCGTGCGGCTGATGGTGCGCCGTGGCATCAATCCCGTGCAGGCGCGCATCCTCGTGCTCGGCCTCGCGTTCAAGGAGAACTGCCCGGACCTGCGCAACACGCGCGTGGTCGACATCGTCCACGCGCTGCGCGGCTACAACGCACAGGTCGACGTGCACGATCCCTGGGTGAACGCGCACGATGCATCGCACGAGTACGGACTGGCGATGAACGGCGCGCCGGAACACGGGTCATACGACGCGGTGATCGTCGCGGTCGCGCACCGCGAGTTCGCGCAACTCGGCGCCGACGGCGTGCGGGCGTACGGCAAGCCGACGTCGATCGTCTACGACGTGAAATACGTGCTGCCCCGCGACGCGGTGGACGGACGCCTGTGACGATGAAAGTCCTCGTCACCGGAACCGCGGGGTTCATCGGATCGCACGTCGCGCAGGCGCTGCTCGCGCGCGGCGATGAGGTGATCGGCTTCGACAACCTCAACGATTACTACGACGTCACGCTCAAGCGCGCGCGACTGGCGCGCTTCGCGGAACATCCCGCGTACACGCATGTGCACGGCGACTTGGCCGATCGGGATGCCGTTGAAGCGCTGTTCCGCGAACATCGCCCGCAGCGCGTGGTGAACCTCGCTGCACAGGCCGGCGTGCGCTACGCGGCGGAGAATCCGCACGTGTACGTGGCGAGCAACGTGACCGGCTTCCTGCATGTGCTTGAAGGTGCGCGCCGTCATGGCGTCGAGCATCTGGTGTATGCATCGACCAGTTCGGTCTATGGCGCGAACACCGCGATGCCGTTCTCCGAACACCAGTCGACCGAACACCCGCTCACGCTCTACGCCGCCACCAAGAAGGCGAACGAGGCGATGGCGCATAGCTATGCGCACCTCTACGGCGTGCCGTGCACGGGCCTGCGGTTCTTCACCGTCTACGGCCCGTGGGGTCGGCCGGACATGGCGCTGTTCCTGTTTACGCGCGCGATCCTCGCGGGCGAGCCCATTCCGGTGTTCAACCACGGACGCCACAAGCGCAGCTTCACCTACATCGACGACATCGTCGCCGGCGTGGTGCGCGCGCTCGATCGCGTGCCAGGCGTAGATGACGCGTGGAATGGCACGACACCCGATCCGTCGAGCAGCGGTGTCGCGCCGTACCGGCTCTACAACATCGGCAGCGCGCAGAGCGTCGAACTGCTGCGCTACATCGAGGTGCTGGAGCAGTGCATGGGACGCAAGGCGACGCTACGCATGTTGCCGCTGCAGGCCGGCGACGTGCCGGCGACCGAAGCGGACTGCACGGATCTCGCACGCGACATGGGCTACGCGCCGAGCGTGACGGTCGAGGATGGCGTGGCGCGGTTCGTCGCGTGGTATCGCGAGTACTACGGTGTGTGCGACACGCGCGACGCGCCGGCGGCCGTCGCGGTGTGAGTCAACGATTGCAATGCGTCGCGCACCAACGCGCGCTCGAAACGAAGACAAAAAGGCCGATGCTTTCGCATCGGCCTTTTTGTCTTGTATGGCGCGCCCGGAGAGATTCGAACTCCCGACCACCAAGTTCGTAGCCTGGTGCTCTATCCAGCTGAGCTACGGGCGCTGAGTTGAAAAATTATGAAGGATCGTTGCCGATTCGTCAAACATTTTTCGAACATTTCTGTCGAAGCCGTTGGAGGCGCTTCAACAGTGCACGTACCGCGCGGATACGTGCGACCGCTTGGATCGCATGCACGTCGCTGATCGCGTCGTGCAAGGCCAGCATGCGTTGCATCCTGGCGGCCGATCCGGCCGGTCGATGGAACTGGCGGAGACTGAGGGATTCGAACCCTCGATGGAGCTTTTGACCCCATACTCCCTTAGCAGGGGAGCCCCTTCGGCCTCTCGGGCAAGTCTCCGCGGAAACATCAAGAACGGTGCGGGCGCAAAGGATAGCGGCTCGCTCCGCCGACGGCAAACGATTTCTCAGCCGGCGTTGTGCTTGCCCGAATCGTTGTCCGCAGGCTCCTCGCCACGCTGGATACGCTGGTAGATCTCTTCGCGATGGACTGCAACATCTTTCGGCGCGGTAATACCAATACGCACCTGGTTTCCCTTGACGCCGAGCACGGTGACGGTCACCGAGTCGCCGATCATCAAGGTCTCACCGACGCGACGCGTCAGGATCAGCATCTAACATCTCCTATGGCCGCCTTTCCAGGCCGGCATGTGGGAGCTCCGGGAGCTCCCCGTTTTCGAAACACAAACGTGAACCATCTTAGCGGCGGGCCAAACGCCCTCGCAACCGCAAGTGGCCAGCGTTCACCATTCAGCCAAGCTTGCTCTCGACCCAGGCCGGAACCTCGGCGAGGACCTGGACCAGGGCCGGGCCGTCGTCGCCACCGCCCTGCGCCATGTCCGGGCGACCACCGCCCTTGCCATTGATCCGACTGGCGACGTGTGCGAGGAGTTCCCCCGCCTTCACCTTGCCGGCCGCGCTTCCATTCACACCGGCCACGAGCGCGGCCTTGCCCTCGCTCGCACCGGCCAGGACGATCACCGCATCGCCCATCTGCTGCTTGAGGCGATCGACCGCGTCGCGCAACGCCTTGGCGTCGAAACCCTCCAGCCGCGTGGCGACGACCTTGACGCCAGCGACCTGCGCGGCCGATGACGCCAGGTCCGCCGTCGCGCCCGAGGCGGCCTTGGCCTTCAGCGACTCGAGTTCACGCTCGAGCTTCTTCTGGCGATCGAGCAGGCTGCGCAGCTTGTCGGAGACGTCGGCCGCGTTGCCGCCCAGCAGGCGCGCGGCTTCGTCGAGTCGGTGCTCTTCCTCGGCCACGAAGTCCAGCGCGCCCTGCCCCGTCAGCGCCTCGATACGGCGCACACCGGCGGACACGCCACCTTCGGACACGATCTTGAACAGGCCGATGTCGCCAGTACGCGAAACGTGCGTGCCGCCGCAGAGTTCGGTCGAGGTGTCGCCCATGCGCAACACACGCACGTTGTCGCCGTACTTCTCGCCGAACAGCGCCATCGCGCCGAAATCCAGCGCCTCCTGCATGCCCATGTGGTGCACTTCAGCGGCGTGGTTGCGGCGGATTTCCGCGTTGACGCGACGCTCGATCTCGGCCAGCTCGCCCGCGCTCACCGGCGCGAAGTGCGAGAAGTCGAAACGCAGGCGATCGGGCGCGACCAGCGAACCCTTCTGCACGACGTGATCGCCAAGCACCGAACGCAGTGCCGAATGCAGCAGGTGCGTGGCCGAATGGTTCAGGACGGTGGCCGCGCGGCGCACCGTGTCGACCGTGGCACGAACGCGATCGCCACGCTTCAGCGAGCCGCTGGCGAGCGTGCCGACGTGACCGTGGAACTGGCCCGCGAACTTCACCGTGTCGCGCACCGCGAAGCGCGCGTCGCCGGCTTCCAGGTCGCCGGTGTCGCCGACCTGACCGCCGCTTTCAGCGTAGAACGGCGTGCGATCGAGGATCACAGCCGCTTCCTCGCCGGCTTCGATGCGATCGACGGCACGGCCGTTCTTCAGCAGCGCGACGATCTCCAGGCCTTCGTCCGACAGCTGTTCGTAACCGAGGAACTGCGTCGGTGCCAGCTGGGCTGCGAGCTCGGCCGGCATCGTCGCGGTGTTACCGAACTTGCCTGCGGCGCGCGCGGTTTCGCGCTGCTGCTCCATGGCGGCTTCGAAGCCGGCCATGTCCACCGACAGGCCGCGCTCGCGCGCGATGTCGGCGGTCAGGTCGACCGGGAAACCGTAGGTGTCGTACAGGCGGAACGCGTCGACGCCGGGGATCGTGGTGTTCGAGCGCGCGGCGACCTCGTCGAAGATGCGCATGCCGGCGTCGAGCGTTTCGGCGAAGCGCTCTTCCTCGGCCAGCAGCGCGCGTTCGACGAACTCACGCTTGGCGGTGAGTTCGGGATACGCGTCGCCCATCACTTCGACCAGCGGCGCGACCATGCGGTGGAAGAACGGGCCCTTCTGACCGAGCATCCAGCCGTGGCGCAACGCGCGACGGATGATGCGGCGCAGGACGTAGCCCCGGCCTTCGTTGCTCGGCAGCACGCCATCGACGATAAGGAACGCGCAGGCGCGGATGTGATCGGCGATCACGCGCAGCGACTTGTTGTCGAGGTCCGTCGTGGAGGTGAACTCCGCGGCCTTGGCAATCAGGTGGCGGAACAGGTCGATCTCGTAGTTTCCGTGCACGCCCTGCAGCACGGCAGCGAGGCGCTCCAGGCCCATGCCGGTGTCCACGCACGGCGCCGGCAGCGGTTCGAGCGTGCCATCGGGCTGGCGATCGAACTGCATGAACACCAGGTTCCAGATCTCGATGAAACGATCGCCGTCCTCGTCGGGCGAACCCGGCGGGCCGCCGGCGATGTGCGCGCCATGGTCATAGAAAATTTCGGTGCACGGACCGCAGGGGCCGGTGTCGGCCATCTGCCAGAAGTTGTCCGAGGCGAACGGCGCGCCCTTGTTGTCGCCGATGCGGACGATGCGCTCGGCCGGAACGCCGATCTTCTTGTTCCAGATGGCGTAGGCCTCATCGTCCGTGTGATACACGGTGACGGTGAGGCGTTCGGCCGGCAGGCCCCAGACCTTGGTCAGCAGTTCCCAGGCCCAGGTGATGGCGTCTTCCTTGAAGTAGTCGCCGAACGACCAGTTGCCCAGCATCTCGAAGAACGTGTGGTGGCGCGCGGTGTAGCCGACCTGGTCCAGGTCGTTGTGCTTGCCGCCGGCGCGCAGGCAGCGCTGCACGTCGGCCGCGCGCACGTAGCCGGGCTTCTCGCTGCCGAGAAACACGTTCTTGAACTGGACCATGCCCGAGTTGGTGAAGAGCAACGTCGGGTCGTTCGCCGGCACCAGCGGTGCGGACGGAACGATGGTGTGGGCCTTTCCACGGAAGAATTCGAGGAAATCGCTGCGGATTTCGGTAGTGGTTTTCATGCCTGGCGCGCGAAGTTCGGGGACAGGGCCGGACCACCCGGACCGTCCCGTGTCCTCATCTAGTGGGGACGTCGACAGGAGCAGGCAACCCGAACCCGAAAGCCGGCTAGCGTAGCAGGACGGCCCGCGCCGCGCTTGGCAGTGGTGACACGCGCTGGTGGAAGATCCGGAGGCTGAATGCAGTGGATCGGGCGTTGGGGCGCGGCCGGTTGCCTGCGCCCTCTAGAGCCGACAACGGTCGCCCCCGAGGGAAGTCGCGACACACGTCTCGGGTGATCCTTCCGTTGAAACTCCGGGGCAACGACCTGCGCCCTTCCCGCTGGATCAGTCGTCCAGATCCAGCCGGGTCGCGGCACGCACGCTGTCGCCGTCGAAGCCGCGACGGATCAGGAAATCGGCCGCCTTCCGGCGAACCGGCAGCTCGTCCAGGGCCTTTCCGAACCGGCGACGGACCAGATCGCGGGCGTTTTCCTTCCAGTCACCGTCGAAGGTCCCCATGGCCACGGCGATAGCCTCGCCATCCAGGCCGTGGGTGGAGAGCTCGGCACGAATCCGCAGGGGCCCGTAGCCACTCGCCGCGCGGCTGCGCACGAGGCTTTCGGCGAAACGGCTGTCGTCCTGCCAGCCCTCGCCCGCCAGCCGGTCGACCGCGGCCTCGACCTCCCCGGCGTCCAGGCCGCGCGAGGTCAGCTTCCGGTTCAGCTCCTTGCGCGAATGCTCGCGCCGCGCGAGCAGCCCCAGCGCCCGTTGCACCGGGGTCTGCTCACGGATCCGGCGGCGGCGACCGGGACCGTCGGCCCCGGTGCTGCCATCGTTCGGATCGTCATGCATGGCGCGAACCTGCCTTCATGCCATTCCGCCGGGACGATCAGTCGTCCTGAGCGTCGTCTTCCTCGCTGCGGTTGGCTTCGGCCGGCACGAACTTTTCGCGCAGGGCCGTTTCCAGGCGCTCGGCGACATGCGGATTTTCCTTCAGGTACTGGCGGGCGTTTTCCTTGCCCTGTCCGATGCGCTCGTCGTACGCGCTGTACCAGGCGCCAGACTTCTCGACCAGCTTGGCCTCCACACCCATGTCGATCAGCTCGCCTTCGCGCGAGATGCCTTCGCCATAGAGGATTTCGGTGACGACCTGCTTGAACGGCGGGGCCAGTTTGTTCTTCACGACCTTGATGCGGGTCTGGTTGCCAATGATCTCGTCGCCCTTCTTGATCGAACCGATGCGACGGATGTCCAGGCGCACCGAGGCGTAGAACTTCAGCGCGTTGCCGCCGGTGGTGGTTTCCGGGCTCTGGCCCGGCATCATCACGCCGATCTTCATGCGCAGCTGGTTGATGAAGATCACCAGGCAGTTGGAGCGCTTGATGTTGCCGGTGAGCTTGCGCAGCGCCTGGCTCATCAGTCGCGCCTGCAGGCCCGGCAGCTGGTCGCCCATCTCGCCTTCGATTTCGGCCTTCGGCGTCAGTGCGGCGACGGAGTCGACCACGACCATGTCGACCGCCGCCGAACGCACGAGCATGTCGGCGATTTCCAGCGCCTGCTCGCCCGTGTCCGGCTGGCTGACCAGCAGGTCGTCGACGTTGACGCCGAGCTTGGCGGCGTAGATCGGGTCGAGCGCGTGCTCGGCGTCGATGAAGGCGCAGGTGCCGCCGGCCTTCTGGCACTGGGCGATGGCCTGCAGCGTGAGGGTGGTCTTGCCCGAGGATTCCGGGCCGTAGATCTCGACGACGCGGCCCTTCGGCAGGCCGCCGATGCCCAGCGCGATGTCGAGCATCAGCGAGCCGGTACCGATGACTTCCGTCGCTTCGATCGTGCGATCGCCCATGCGCATCACCGAGCCCTTGCCGAACTGCTTTTCGATCTGGCCCAGTGCGGCTGAGAGCGCGCGCTTCTTGTTGTCGTCCATCGTGGTGTTTCCTTCAGTGTCAGTGGCGGAAGTCGTTGCTCGGGATGCAATCTAGCGGCCGCGTATCGCACGGGCTGAGACGCGCCCGCGGCCATGTCCAGATTGCGTGGGCGATCGCCGGCCGGCCATGAGGGGTGTCCGGGACAGGGTGTGGGAAAACCCCGCACCCTGCCCCGGAACGCCACTGACGTCGGTCCGGAATTCGCCCGGAAATTCATCGGTCATCGCTGACCCGTTCGGCTTCACCGATTCGGCCTTACCAGGCCGCAGTACAGGCCTTCGATCGCGAAGTCCTGGCCCGGCTCGACTTCGATGGGTGCGTAGTCGGGATTGCGCGGCAGCAGGCGGATGCGGTCCTTGCCGATCTTCAACAGCTTCACGGTGATCTCGTCGTCGATGCGCGCGACCACGATCTGGCCCGAGCGCGCGTCGTTCGTGCGATGCACGCCGATCAGGTCGCCGCTGAAGATGCCTTCGTCGCGCATCGAGTCGCCCTTCACCTTGAGCAGGTAATCGGGCGTGGGCGAGAAGAAGACGCGGTCGAGCAGGACGAAATCGTCAGAGCCGATGTCGGCGCCGATCGGCCGGCCTGCGGCGACCTGCCCCAGCACGGGAAGACGCAGCGCGTCGTTCGCGGCTTCGCCAGCGTCGACGTGCCGGACCGTCAGCGAGTCGGACACCGGCTCGACCGCGGCGCACAGCCGGATCGCGCGGGCGCGTCCCGGCATGCGCTGGATGGCACCGGCCTGTTCCAGCGCTTCCAGGTGGTACTGCGCCGCGCGGACGCTGCTGAAGCCCATGGCGCGGGCGATCTCGGTCTGCGACGGCGGAACGCCCTCGGCCTCGATGCGCTCGGCGATGAGGGCGAGGATGGCGCGCTGGGTGTCGGTGAGGTCCATTAGTAGCAATACTACTAACGGAAATGGCGAAGTCAACAGCCGCGCCGACCCGGCCCGCCGGCCGCGGGTCAGGCCATCAATTCGGCCAGGCCGTGCAGCGCCGCGGCGACGGTCTGGCGACGCACCGCGTCGCGGTCGCCGTCGAAATGGAAGGTCACCGCCGTCGGGTAGCCGCCACGGCGCTTCCAGGCGATCCAGACTGTGCCGACCGGCTTGTCCTCGGTGCCGCCGCCCGGGCCGGCGATGCCCGTGACTGCCACGGCCAGCGTCGCGCCCGAATGCACGAGCGCGCCCGACACCATTTCGATCACCGTCTCGCGGCTCACGGCGCCGTGCGTTTCCAGCGTCTGCGGGCGCACGCCCAGCAGCGCCTGCTTGGCCTCGTAGCTGTAGGCCGCCATGCCGCATTCGAACCAGCCGGACGAACCGGGAATGTCGGTCAGCATCTTGGCGATCCAACCGCCCGTGCAGCTTTCGGCGGTGACCAGGGTCTGGCGATGGGCGCGGGCGGCTTCGGCGACCTGTTCGGCCAAGCGCAGCAGGGAGGCATCGGTGACGTCGTTTTTCATGGCGTCGATGATAGCCGCTCCGACTTGCCGCTCCCTTGACCGCATCGCCACGGATGCAGCGGCCACCAACGACGCCCGCGGCTGCTAGCCTAGTGCCCCCTCGCCGGGCCGCCGGCGCCGTCCAACTCAGCAGATTTCCGATCCATGAGCCAAGCCGAGCGGCCGCAGGAACACACGCCCCTGATGAAGCAGTTCTTCGCCGCGAAGGCGGAGCACCCGGACGTGCTGCTGTTCTTCCGCATGGGCGATTTCTACGAGCTGTTCTTCGACGACGCGCGCAAGGCCGCGCGGCTGCTGGACATCACGCTCACCCAGCGCGGCCAGTCGGCAGGCCAGCCGATCCCGATGGCCGGCGTGCCGCACCATTCGGCCGAGGGCTATCTCGCACGGCTGGTGGCGCTGGGCGAATCGGTGGCGATCTGCGAACAGATCGGCGATCCCGCGCTTGCCAAGGGCATCGTCGAACGCAAGGTGGTGCGCATCGTCACGCCGGGCACGGTGACCGACGAAGCGCTGCTCAACGAACGTCGCGACACGCTGCTGCTCGCCGTCGCGCGCGGCAAGAACGGTTATGGCATCGCGTGGGCGGACCTGGCCGGCGGCCGCTTCCTCGTCAACGAAGTGGCGAATGAAGACGCGCTGGAAGCCGAAATCGCCCGCCTGGAACCGGCTGAAACGCTCATCGCGGACGAAGACGGCTGGCAGCCGTGGATCGCCGAACGCACCGGCGTGCGTCGCCGCGCGCCGTGGCTGTTCGATGCCGACAGCGGACGTCGCCAGTTGCTGCGCTTCTTCAACCTGCACGACCTGTCGGGCTTCGGGCTCGAAGACAAGCCGCTGTCCACCGCCGCCGCGGCCGCGCTGCTGGGTTATGTCGAGGAAACGCAGAAGCAGCGGTTGCCGCACCTGACGTCGATCGCGGTGGAATCCGGCGACGGCGCCATCGCGATGAACGCCGCCACGCGTCGTCATCTTGAGCTCGACACGCGTGTCGACGGCGACACGCGCCACACGCTGCTCGGGATCCTGGATTCGACGATCACGCCGATGGGTGGCCGCCTGCTTCGCCGATGGCTGCATCGTCCGCTGCGCGACCGCAGCGTGCTGCGCCATCGCCAGCAGGCCGTCGCGACGCTGATCGAATCGCGCTGTGGCGATACGTTGCGCGAAAGCTTCCGCGCGCTCGGCGACCTGGAACGCATTCTCTCGCGCATCGCACTGCGCAGCGCGCGCCCACGTGATCTGTCGACGCTGCGCGATGGCCTCAACATGCTGCCCGACGTCCGCACGCTGCTCGCGCCGCTGGATTCGCCGTGCCTGGCCGAGCTCGCCGCGGAACTGGGCGAACACGACGACCACGCGCACCTGCTGAAATCGGCGATCGTGCCGCAGCCGCCGGTGCTGGCGCGCGACGGCGGCATCTTCGCCGAAGGCTATGACGCGGAACTCGACGAGCTTCGTACGCTGTCGACCAACGCCGACCAGTTCCTCATCGACCTGGAAGCGCGCGAGAAGGCCGCCACGGGCATCGCGACGCTGAAGGTCGGCTACAACCGTGTCCACGGTTACTACATCGAGATCAGCAAGGGCCAGTCCGACAAGGCGCCGACGCATTACACGCGGCGCCAGACGCTGACCGGCGCCGAGCGCTACATCACCGAGGAACTGAAGCAGTTCGAGGACAAGGTGCTCTCCGCGCGCGAACGTTCGCTCGCGCGCGAACGCCTGCTGTACGAACAGCTGCTCGATGCGCTGAACGAGCGCCTGCAGCCGCTCAAGCGCTGCGCCGCGGCATTGGCCGAACTGGACGTGCTCGCCTGCTTCGCCGAACGCGCGCAGTCGCTGGACTGGTCGCAGCCGCAACTGGTCGATGAGCCGGGCATCTGCATCGAACGCGGGCGCCATCCGGTCGTCGAGGCCGTGCGCAACGATCCCTTCGAACCCAACGACCTGGTGCTCGACGAAAGCCGCCGGATGCTGGTGATCACCGGCCCGAACATGGGCGGTAAGTCCACCTACATGAGGCAGAACGCGCTGATCGTGCTGCTCGCGCACATCGGCAGTTTCGTGCCGGCCGCGCGCGCGGTGATCGGCCCGATCGACCGCATCCTCACGCGCATCGGCGCGGGCGATGACCTCGCGCGCGGTCAATCCACCTTCATGGTCGAAATGAGCGAGACCAGCTACATCCTGCATCACGCGACCAGCCAGTCGCTGGTGCTGATGGACGAGATCGGCCGCGGAACGTCGACGTACGACGGCCTTGCGCTGGCCGATGCGTGCGCGCGTCATCTCGCGCACCACAATCGCGCCTACACGCTGTTCGCCACGCACTACTTCGAACTCACGCGCCTGGCCGAACCGGGCAGTGGCATCGCGAACGTGCACCTGGATGCCGTCGAACACGGCGACCAACTCGTCTTCATGCACGCGGTGAAGGACGGCCCGGCCGATCGCAGCTTCGGCCTGCAGGTCGCCGCGTTGGCCGGTTTGCCGAAGGCGGTCGTGCAGCAGGCGCGCGGTCGCCTTGCGGAACTGGAACAGCAGAGCCGCGATGCGCCCACGCCGTCGCTCGCACCGGTGGCGTTGGATGCACCGCAGCAATTCGGCCTGTTCGCGCCCTCCTCCGCCGCGCTGGACGCACTGGCTTCGATCGATCCGGACGACCTCACGCCGAAGCAGGCGCTGGAAGCGCTGTACCGCCTCAAGGCGCTGGGCTGATCGCGAGCGCACAACGCCCGCCGTCCGTCGGCGCACTGCTCTCTACCCACGCGGCGCCGGAAGGCGCCGTGTAACTTTGTGCCCTGCTCGAACGCGACGTCGACGTCCGCCCGCCGCGCGTCATTACGTTTTTGTTTTTCCGCACTCGTCGCAATAGCCGGCGCGTATCGGATCGTTCGATTCATTCGATTTCATCTGCTCACGCAACCTCACTAAGGTGTCGCCGAGGGGTTGCACGTCACGCACCCGCGTTGCAATGCGGGAAGGCTTCGGCACGCGCTCGCCCCAGCCATCGTTGAACCTTCGCCGTTTGACGCACGACCCCAGGCCCGAACCCAGGAGAGAGCAGATGTCCCTCGAAACCAAGTGTCCTTTCAAACACACCGTCGGCGGCGGCCGCACCAATCGGGACTGGTGGCCGAACCAGCTCCGCGTCGACCTGCTCCACTACCACTCTTCCAAGTCCGACCCGATGGGCAAGGACTTCAACTACGCCGAAGAATTCAAGAAGCTCGACTACGAGGGCCTGAAGAAGGATCTCGCCGACCTGATGACCGACTCGCAGCCGTGGTGGCCGGCGGACTTCGGCCACTACGGCCCGCTCTTCATCCGCATGGCCTGGCACAGCGCGGGCACCTATCGCATCTTCGACGGCCGTGGCGGCGGCGGTCGCGGCCAGCAGCGCTTCGCACCGTTGAACAGCTGGCCGGACAACGTGAGCCTGGACAAGGCGCGTCGCCTGCTGTGGCCGATCAAGCAGAAGTACGGCCAGCAGATCTCGTGGGCCGACCTGATGATCCTTACCGGCAACGTCGCGCTGGAAACGATGGGCTTCAAGACCTTCGGTTTCGCCGGCGGTCGCGAGGACGTGTGGGAACCCGACCTGGACGTGTTCTGGGGCGAGGAGGAAGAGTGGCTCGGCGATCGCCGCTACTCGGGCGAACGCCAGCTCGACAACCCGCTGGGCGCGGTGCAGATGGGCCTGATCTACGTCAATCCCGAAGGTCCCAACGGCAATCCCGATCCGAAGGCCGCCGCGCACGACATCCGCGAGACCTTCGCGCGCATGGCGATGAACGACGAGGAGACCGTCGCGCTCATCGCAGGTGGACACACCTTCGGCAAGACGCACGGCGCGGGTGATCCCAAGAGCGTCGGCGTCGATCCGGAAGGCGATGACATCGTCGCGCAGGGCCTGGGCTGGCACAGCACGCACGGCACCGGCATCGCGGGCGATGCGATCACCAGCGGCCTGGAAGTGACCTGGACCAGTTCGCCGACGCGCTGGAGCAGCAATTTCCTGTGGAATCTGTTCGGCTACGAGTGGGAGCTCACCAAGAGCCCCGGCGGCGCGCACCAGTGGCAGCCCAAGGGAGGCGCGGGCGCGAACACCGTTCCGGACGCGCACGATCCGAACAAGCGCCGCGCTCCAGCGATGCTGACCACGGACATCGCGCTGCGCGAGGATCCGGCGTACGAGAAGATCTCGCGACGTTTCCTGGAACGTCCGGACGAATTCGCCGACGCCTTCGCACGCGCGTGGTTCAAGCTCACGCATCGCGACATGGGGCCGCGTTCGCGCTACCTCGGTCCGGAAGTGCCGGCCGAGGAACTGATCTGGCAGGACCCGGTGCCGGCCGCCGAGCATCCACTGATCGACGAAGCGGACGCGCAGGCGCTGAAGCAGAAGATCCTCGCCTCGGGTCTCACCGTGCCGGAGCTGGTGTCCACCGCGTGGGCGTCGGCGTCCACGTTCCGCGGCTCCGACAAGCGCGGCGGCGCGAACGGCGCGCGAATCCGCCTGGCGCCGCAGAAGGACTGGGAGGTCAACCAGCCCGAGCGCCTGGCCAAGGTGCTGAACGTGCTCGAAGGCATCCAGTCCGAGTTCAACAGCGGCGGCAAGAAGGTGTCGCTGGCCGACCTCATCGTGCTGGCCGGCAACGCCGGCGTTGAAAAGGGCGCGAAGGCTGCCGGTCATGACGTCACCGTGCCGTTCGCGCCGGGCCGCACGGATGCGACGCAGGAACAGACCGACGTGGCCTCCTTCGCCGTGCTCGAACCGCACGCCGATGGCTTCCGCAATTACCTCAAGTACAAGACCGGCGTGCTGGCCGAATCGCAGCTCATCGACAAGGCGCAGCTGCTCACGCTGACCGGACCGGAAATGACGGTGCTCGTGGGTGGCCTGCGCGCGCTCGACACCAACTTCGGCCAGACGCCGCACGGCGTGTTCACCGATCGCCCCGGCACGCTGTCCAACGACTTCTTCGTGAACCTGTTGAGCATGGACACGGAGTGGAAGTCGACGACGGACAACGAGGCCGTGTTCCAGGGCTTCGATCGCAAGACCGGCGAGAAGAAGTGGACCGGCACCCGCGTTGATCTCATCTTCGGCTCGCACTCGCAGCTGCGCGCCTACGGTGAGGTGTATGCGACGAAGGGCTGTGGCCGCAAGTTCGTCGACGATTTCGTCGCCGCGTGGACGAAGGTGATGAACCTCGACCGCTACGATCTGGCAGCCTGACGTCCATCGCGATGGAGAGCAAAGCCCGGCGGAATTCCGCCGGGCTTTTTTCGTTTCACGCCATCACGACGATTGAACGTCGCGGCGCTAGCATCAACGCCCCCACATCGAGTCATCGCCATGAACACGCCGCTGACCAACGACCTGCTCGGCCAACTGCAGGGACAACCGCTGGCCTACATCAGCAACCAGCTCGGACTGTCGCCTTCGCAGACGGAGAACGCCGTGTCGGCGGCCTTGCCGCTGCTGCTGGGCGCACTTGGCCGCAACGCGAGCCAACCGCAGGGTGCCGAAGCGCTGTTCGGCGCGTTGCAGCGCGATCACGCCGGGCTCGATATCGGCAGCGTCCTGGGCTCGGTACTCGGCGGTGGTGGCCAGGGCGGTTCGATCCTCGGTCACGTGCTCGGCGGTCGCCAGCAGAACGCCGCGCAGGGACTGGGCGCCGCGACGGGCCTCGGCCAGGGCCAGGCGAGTTCGCTGCTGCAGATGCTCGCACCGCTGGTGATGGCGTACCTCGCCAGGCGCATGTTCGCCGGCAACGCGGGCGGCTCCGGTCTGGCTGCATCGCCGCAACAACTGGGCGACGTGCTCGGCCAGGAGCGCCAGTCCATCGCGCAGCAGGGCGGCGTCGGCGGTTCGCTGATGGGCGCCGTGCTCGATCGCGATGGCGATGGCGATACGGACTTTTCCGATCTGATCGGACTGGCCGGATCGTTCCTCGGCGGCGGACGGCGCTGAACGTCGCGCCAAGAAACGCCTAGCGACTTACATCGCGTCGATGTCACCCAACGCGCGGATGAGCCGGCGCGCACGCTTGTCCGGCTTCGTCTCCGGCGCACGGTAGCCCGTGCGCTCGGCGACGCGCAGCGCGTGCGCCGCTTCGCGCGCCTGGCGCGAGGCCTCGGTTTCCGCATACAGCGTCTGCGCGACACTCGCCGGCCCGCGCGTGTCGCTCAGGCCGCGCACGTCGACTTCGAAGATTTCCTCGCCGCGCACGATGCGCAGCGCATCGTTCACGCGCACGGCGCGCGACGGCTTGGCGCGCTGGCCGCCGATCTCGATCTTGCCGGTGTCGATCGCGTGCTTGGCCAGCGATCGCGTCTTGAAGAAGCGTGCCGCCCACAACCACAGGTCCAGGCGCACGGAAGGCGCGGAAGAATCGGGTACGTCGTTCACTGCTCGGTCCGGTGAATGCCCGGCAAAGGTGTCCCGGGCTGTAAGCAATTATCGCAGGGTCGGTGTCATCGCCGCGCGTGTCGTCGGACATGGCGCGCCGTTCTCATCGACGGTGCTACCGTGCCGCCTCTTCACGTCGCGGAAGCCCACCCTCGCATGGCGCCCACCTCGCACAACCTCACCGAAGGCCCCATCGGCCGCAACCTGTTCGCCTTCGCCCTGCCGATCCTCGCCGGCAACATCGCCCAGTCGCTGAACGGCTCGGTGAACGCGGTCTGGGTCGGCCGCTTCCTCGGCGAGGAAGCTCTGACGGCGACGGCGAACGCCAACAACATCATGTTCTTCCTGATCGGTTCGGTGTTCGGCATCGGCATGGCGGCGACGATCCTGATCGCGCAGGCGATGGGCGCGCGCGACCTGACGCAAGCGCGGCGCGTGATGGGCACCAGCGCGACGTTCTTCATCGGCCTGTCGATCGTCATCGCGGCGGGCGGCCAATGGTTCTCGCGGCACCTGCTCGCGGCGATGGGAACGCCCGAAGCCTCGCTGCATTTGGCCGAGGATTACCTGCGCGTGATCTTCCTCGCGATGCCGGCGCTGTACGCGTTCGCGTTCCTGTCGGCCGCCTTGCGCGGCGCGGGTGATGCGCGCACACCGTTCCGCTTCCTGCTGGTCGCGGTGCTGCTCGACATCGTGCTCAATCCGGTGCTGATCTTCGGCATGGGGCCGTTCCCGAAGCTCGGCATCGCCGGCTCGGCATGGGCAACGCTCGTCGCGCAGACCACCACGCTCATCGCCCTGCTCTTCTACCTGCGCCACAAGCGCCACGTGCTGTGGCTCGGTCGCCAGGACGCGCGCTACTTCATCATCGACCGTACGATCCTGCGATCGCTCATCGTCAAGGGCGTGCCGATGGGCCTGCAGATGGTGCTGATCTCGCTGGCGATGATCGCGATGATGACGATGGTCAACCAGCACGGCACGCAGACCACCGCCGCGTATGGCGCCGCGTTGCAGCTTTGGACCTACGTGCAGATGCCGGCGATGGCGGTGGGCGCGGCGTGCTCGTCGATGGCGGCGCAGAACGTCGGTGCGCATCGATGGGATCGCGTGTCGGCGACCGCACGCGCGGGCGTGCTGATGAACTTCCTGATGACCGGCGCCCTCATCGTGCCGCTGATCGTGTTCGATCGCTGGACGCTGTCGCTGTTCCTGCCCGATGGCAGCGACGCGCTCGAGGTCGCGCGCCATCTCAACCATATCGCGGTGTGGTCGTTCCTCTTCTTCGGCGTGACGTTCGTGGTGTCGGGCGTGGTGCGTTCGACCGGCGCGGTGGTGCCGCCGCTGATCATCCTGGTGATCGCGCTGTGGGGCATCCGCGTGCCGTTCGCCGATTTCATGCAGCCGCGCATCGGCGTGGATGCGATCTGGTGGAGTTTCCCGATCAGCGCCCTGTGCTCGATGGTGATGGCGCTCGCGTACTACCGCTTCGGCGGATGGCGCAAGGCGCGGATGCTGGTGCCGGATCGCCACGAAGTCGCGGTGCCGGCGGAAGTGCCGGCAACTCCGCCCTCGCCCGTCGCCGATCCGAGCGCGGAACCGGACGACGCGCTGGCGCGTTGATTCGTCAGATCGACACGCCGACTTCGTCCAGACGCTGGCGAAGTCGCGTGAGGTGGCTGCCAGGCCAGTAGATCTGTCCACAGTCGCCGCATCGGCTGAGCGTGGCGCCGTGGCCGGAAAGCACGTTCGCTGGCACGTCGTTGCGCCCTTGTTTTTCGGTCTTCGGAGGCGTGGGATCGCGAATATCCGGCGGTGAATCCGGATCGCCCGTCGGCGGCGTGCGTCCGGGATCGCGGCGCTCCGGTTCGCCCGGATCGGGATCGCGGCGCTCGGGCTCACCCGGCGGCGGCTCGCGTTCGTCGGGGTGGTCGCGATCGGGACCGTGTTCGTCAGGTTGCGCCATCGACATGTCCAGCGCTTCCACCTTCCCGTTGCAGCGCGCGCAACGCGTGAACGGCGCGACGCGTGAGTCGAGCTGGAAACGGTCGAGCACTTCGCGCAATTGGCGGCGCGGATCGGTCGCGTGCAGGAACGCACCGTGCGTGACGGCCGAACGTTTGAGCAGCCCGGTATCGCGGCTGAGCAGGATGCGATGCTGCGCGCGCGAAATGCGCTCGAGTTCGTCGTCCCCGTAATCGTTGCGATACAGCGCATCGAAGCCGAGCAGTCGCAGGTACGACGCCAGGCGCCCCAGGTGCACGTCGAGCACGAACCGCGGCTCGCGCAGCGGCGCTGGACGCAGGCGGTTGGCTTCGCCCAGCTCGAAGCGCTCGAACATCGGATACACCGCCACGCGTTCGCCGCCGGTAAGACGATGCGAGAACGGCACGGGTTCGCCATCGACCAGGATCAGGTCGACTTCGGTATGCGGCACGCCGAGCGATTCGATGCGGTCCTTCACCGACGGCGTGCCGTCGAAGGCATGCAGGAAACTGCGCTTGCGCCGCGCGGGCGCGAGGAAATCGCCGAGCTCCTCGTAGAAGCGGAACTCGCACGTCGATTGCGGACTGCGATGAAGCAGGCTGGCCACGTCGGCATCCGTCGCGCGATCACGCGATCGCATCGCGAACGCTACGCCGCCGCGCGTGGGCATCGCGGGAAGAAGCGTTGCGCCCGATTCCGAAGGCCCGAAACGACAACGGCCGCCCGGAGGCGGCCGTTGGATCGGCGCGGGCGCTGGGCCCGTCGCGCGAGGATTACTCGGCGGACTTGGCGTCGGTCTTGGCGTAGGCGGCCAGGTCTTCCTTGATGCGCGCCTTCTTGCCCTGCAGACCACGCAGGTAGTACAGCTTGCCCGCGCGCACCTTGCCGCGACGCTTCACGTCGACCGAGGCGATGGTGGCGCTGTGGGTCTGGAACACGCGCTCGACGCCGTAGCCGTGCGAGATCTTGCGCACGGTGAACGACGAGTTCAGGCCGGCGTTCTTGATGCCGATGACCACGCCTTCATAGGCCTGGACGCGCTCGCGATTGCCTTCCTTGACCTTCACGTTGACGACGACCGTGTCGCCCTGGCTGAAGGAAGGAAGCTGGCGCTGGATCTGCTCGGCTTCGAAGGTCTGGAGGAGCGTGTGGATGGAGGGCTTGTTCATGGCTTTGGCCTGTTGGAGTCGTTGTAGCGCGAGTGCACGTGGACCCGCGTCTGGCATGGGTGGAGCGAATGGAAGCCGCGGATTATAGCGGCTTTTTTTCTTGCGTGGCTAGGGCTTACGGCGTCCCGGGGCCGTCCCGGGCGGGGTCTTGGGACGCCTGCCCGGCCCCTTCGGCCTCCAGCGCGGCCCGGTAGGCGGCCAGGAGCTTGCGATCGGCCTTCGACAGCGCCGCCTCGTCCAGCAGGTCCGGTCGGCGCTGCCAGGTCCGGCCCAGCGACTGCATCCGGCGCCACTTGGCGATTTCGGCGTGGTTGCCCGACATCAGCACCTCGGGAACCGTGCCGAACTCATGCTCGACCGGTCGCGTGTAGTGCGGGCAGTCCAGCAGTCCGTCCTCGAAGCTGTCCTGCACCGCGGACTCGGCGTCGCCCAGCACGCCCTCGCGCAACCGGGCGACGGCGTCCACGATCACCGCCGCGGCAAGCTCGCCACCGGACAGCACGTAGTCGCCGATGGAGATTTCCTCGTCGACCTCGGCCCGGATCAGCCGCTCGTCGATGCCTTCGTAGCGTCCGCACAGCAGGATGAGGCGCTCGCGGCCGGCGAGTTCACGCAACTTGGCCTGCGTCAGCGGCGTGCCCTGCGGGCTCATGTAGAGGACCTTCGCCGGCGCCGGGTCGGCTTCGCGCGCGGCGCGCAGGCTCGCGCGGAGCGGATCGACCAGCATCACCATGCCGGGACCGCCACCGAAGGGGCGATCGTCGACGCGGCGGTAATTCCCTTCCGCGTAATCGCGTGGATTGAAGCCGTGCACCGACAGCAGCCCGCGCTCGACCGCTCGCCCGACCACGCCGAACGCCGCGCATTGCGCGACGAAATCCGGAAACAGGCTGACGATGTCGATGCGCATGGCGGCTTTCAGAAGTCCGGATCCCAGTCCACCGTCACCACGCCGGCGTCGAAATCCACCGACGTGACGTACTGCGGCTGGACGAAGGGAATCATGCGTTCGCGCTCGTCGTCGCGCGCGACCAGCACGTCGTTGGCACCCGTGGAAAACAGGTGCGAGATGGTGCCGAGCGCGACGCCTTCGATCGTGACCACGCGCAGGCCTTCGAGGTCGACCCAGTAGTACTCGCCCTCGCTCGGCGGCGGGAGCGCCGACCGCGGCACGTAGATTTCGGTGCCGCGCATCGCCTCGATGGCGTCGCGATCGGTGACGTGCGGGAAGCTGGCGACGGTGAACTTGCCGCTCTGCTTGCCGCGCACGCCACGCACTTCGGTCTCGTTGCCCTGCGCGTCGCGCAGGATCCAGGGCTGGTAGCGGAAGATCGCGTCGCGCGGTTCCGTCCAGGATTCCAGTTTTGCTTCGCCCCTGATGCCAAAAGCGCCGGAAATCCTGCCTAACAGGATCCGGCGCTCTTGGGATCCGGTGCGCTCCGAGGAGGCGCCCGTCATATCGATCTGGCCGCGCACGAAGCGCGGCCCGCGGATCAGGCGGCGGTCGCGGCCTTGGCCGCTTCCTTGTACAGCACGGCGACCTTGTCGGTCAGCTGCGCGCCGTTCTTGATCCAGTGCTGCACGCGCTCGACGTTGAGCTCCACGCGCTTCTCGGCGCCTTGGGCGACCGGGTTGTAGAAGCCCACGCGCTCGATGTTGCGGCCGTCACGGGCGTTGCGGCTGTCGGTGACGATGACGTGGTAGAAGGGACGCTTCTTGGCGCCGCCGCGAGCGAGACGAATCTTGACCATGGTTCGGTAGTTCCTGTGTTGCCCAGCTGCCGGAATGGCAGGGTAAGCCCGCAAGTATAAGGCATTGATCGGGATGGGGAAACCCCATCAATACAGCCCTCCCCAAGCCCCCCTAAGTTAGGGGGCGGTCCGCACCGGAGGTGCGGATGGGCGGGGTATGGAGGCGCACTGGTTGGGGCCCAGGGTTTGCCAGGCAAACCCTGGGGAGTTACGGGCGAGGCCCGGAACTTACCGGAACGGCATCCCGCCGCGGGCGCCCATCATGCCCTTCATGCCGCGCATCAGGCCTTTCATGCCGCCGCCGGCCAGCTTGGACATCATCTTTTCCATCTGCTGGTACTGCTTCATCAGCTTGTTGACGTCGGCCGGGGTCAGGCCGGCGCCCTTGGCGATGCGGGCGCGGCGCGAGCCGTTCAGCAGGCCCGGGTTGCGACGCTCCTTCTTGGTCATCGAATTGATGATCGCGACCATGCGCGGCACTTCCTTGCCGGTGACCTGGTTCTTCACGGAGTCCGGGATCTGGCCCATGCCCGGCAGCTTGTCCATCAGGCCGTGGATGCCGCCCATGTTCTGCATCTGCTCGAGCTGGTCCTTCATGTCGTTCAGGTCGAACTTCTTGCCCTTGGCGACCTTCTCGGCGAGCTTCTGCGCCTTGTCCTTGTCGACCTGCGATTCGACCTGCTCGACCAGCGACAGCACGTCGCCCATGTCGAGGATGCGGCTGGCGATGCGGTCCGGGTGGAACACGTCCAAGCCGTCGGGCTTCTCGCCCACGCCGATGAACTTGATCGGGCGCTGGGTGATGTAGCGCACGCTCAGCGCCGCGCCACCGCGAGCGTCGCCGTCGGTCTTGGTGAGCACCACGCCGGTCAGCGGCAGCGCCTCGCCGAAATGCTTGGCGGTGACGGCCGCGTCCTGACCGGTCATCGAGTCGACGACGAACAGCGTTTCGACCGGATTGACCGCGGCGTGCAGCGCCTTGATCTCGGCCATCATCGCTTCGTCGATGCTGGTGCGGCCGGCGGTGTCGACCAGCAGGACGTCGACGAAGGACTTCTTCGCGTCGTCGATGGCGGCCTTCACGATCGCTTCGGGCTTCTGGTCCGCGCTCGACGGGAAGAACAGCACGTCGACCTGCTGCGCGAGCGTCTTGAGCTGCTCGATCGCCGCGGGGCGATACACGTCGGCGGACACCACCATCACCTTCTTCTTGCGCTTTTCCTTCAGATGCTTGGCAAGCTTGCCGACGGTGGTCGTCTTGCCCGCGCCCTGCAGGCCGGCCATCAGGATGACCGCCGGCGCCGGCACGTTGAGGTTCAGGTCGGCGGCCTGCGAACCCATGACGGCCGTCATTTCGTCGCGCACGACCTTGATCAGCGCCTGGCCCGGCGTGAGGGATTTCAGCACTTCCTGGCCGACCGCACGCACCTTGATGCGCTCGATCAGCGCCTGCACCACCGGCAGCGCGACGTCGGCCTCCAGCAGGGCGATGCGCACCTCGCGCAGCGACTCGCGGATGTTCTCCTCGGTCAGGCGGCCGCGGCCGCGCAGGCGCTCGATGGTGCCGGAAAGGCGCTGGGTCAGGGATTCGAACATGCGGACGCGACCTGGACGAAAGCAGAAAACGGGGCGCGAAGTATAGCCTTTCGACAACTGCGACCCGGTGCGCAACCGGCCCCATGCGGTTCGTCTCGCCGCTGTGCGACACTGCCTCGATGACAATCGTTCTCATCGCCATCGCCATGTACCTGGTCGCGACCGCCCTGCTCATCGGCGGCGTGCGGCAGGAACCGACGCGGCCGTCACGCCTGTGGCTGCTGCCGGCGGTGGGCGGCGTGGCGCTGCACGCGCTGGCGCACCTGCTCGCCTGGCACGCCAGCGGCGGCGCGGACATGCACTTCTACGCGGCGCTCTCGCTGGTCGCCCTGGGCATGGCCGCGCTCACCGCGCTGGTCGGCGCGGGCGGGCGGATGGCGGCGCTGGGCGTGATCGTGTTCCCGATCGCGGCGCTGGCGCTGTTCGGTTACCACCACCACGGGCACGTGCTGGGCGAGCACTTGGACTGGCGCCTGCAACTCCACGCGTGGATGGCGCTGCTCGCCTACGCGACGCTGGCGATCGCCGCCCTGCTGGCGGTGATGCTGTGGGCGCAGGAGCGCGCACTGCGTCGGCGCGAATTCCACCGCTGGCTGCGCGCCCTGCCCCCGCTGGTCGAACTGGAAACCCTGCTGTTCCGGACCATCGCGGTCGGATTCGCGCTGCTCACCGCGACCTTGCTGACTGGCCTGCTGTTCGTGGAAAACCTCTTCGCCCAGCACCTGGTGCACAAGACCGTGCTCAGCGTCCTGTCGTGGTTGCTGTTCGGCGGCCTGCTGGCCGGTCGGTGGCGCTACGGCTGGCGCGGGGCGGTCGCCGTTCGCTGGACGCTCACGGCGATGGCGCTGCTGATCCTCGCCTTCTTCGGCAGCAAGTTCGTCCTCGAACTCGTCCTCCGCCGCCCGGCATAAGGCCCTCCTGTCGACGCCAGGACACATGCGTCGCATCCCAACGACAAGCCATCGCCGCTTATGGACAAGCAAGCCCGCGTGACTCCCGATCGCCTCACGTTCCTCGATTCGCTTCGTGGGCTCGCCGCGATTTACGTGGTGCTGTACCACGTCCTCGCGATGCCCGCCCCACCGCTGCATGCCGGTCCGATCCTTGGTCCGATGGTCTCCCTGGGTGGTTCGGGCGTGGCGCTCTTCTTCGTGATCAGCGCGTTCTCCCTGTGCTACACGATGCCGCGCCACCAGAACTCGGGGCTGCCGCTCGTCTCGTTCTACACGCATCGCGTGTTTCGCATCGCTCCGCTGTTCTTCGTCCTGCTCGCGTTCTCGCTGTGGCGCGACGGCCGAGGCGCGAATGCCGGCCACGGCATCGGAGAGACCGCCGCCAACCTCGCGTTCACCTTCAACCTGTTCGACGGGTGGCAGGAAGGCATCGTCTGGGCCAGTTGGGCGGTCGGCGTCGAGATGATCTTCTACGCGGTATTTCCGCTGTTCTTCGCGTCCATACGAAACGCGTTCAGTGCGCTCGTCCTGTGCGTCGCATCCACCGCGCTCGCGCTGGCCGTGCAGCACGGACTCACCGGAGAGCTCCAGGAACGCCTGATCGGGCCGTTCGGCCTGCTGCGGCACCTGCCCGTGTTTGCGTTAGGGATCCTTTCGTACCACCTGTATGGCCCGCTGAAGCATCTGGCGGAGAGGGGCAAGGCGCTTGCGGCCCTGGCCTTCGTGGGCGCAAGCGCCATCGCGGGAGCCTGCCTGGCGTTGGCCCTGCGAAGCGGGTTCGTGGGATCGATGGAAACCTGGATCGCGATGGGGGCGATCTACGCGATGCTCCTGCTGGCCCTCGCGATGGCTCCATGGCGGGTCCTGGTGAACCGCGCGACGCGCTACCTCGGAACGATCAGCTACTCGGTGTACCTGGGTCACCCGATCGTAGTGGCAGCCCTGATCCCGGTATTTCGCCGCGTCGAGGAGGCGATCGGGAGCGCCTCCATCTCGTACCTGGCCTGCGCCGCGTTGACGCTTGCCGGGACACTTCCGCTCGCGGGGGTCTCGTTCAGGTTTGTGGAGAAGCCAGGTATCCGGTTGGGAAAGCGCTTCGTGGATCGCCTACGTTCCACGCGAGGGACACCATTGGCGGTCGCTCCCAGCGATCCGTAGCAAGCCGGCCGGTTTCCATTGCTGAAACAATATTTGCATTGACAAATATTGCCCGGGCGAAGAAGATGCGCACCCATGTCCGCATCCCGTTCCCTCGCTCCTTGCAGCGGCTCGACGCTCGGCCTGCTTTTCCGGCAGGTCCGCGACGCCATGTGGTCGCGCATGGAGCACGAACTGGCCGCCGCCGGCCACGAGCTCACCTTCAGCCAGTACATCGCGCTGAAGAAGCTGTCCGACGGGCCGCACGGCGTCACCGACCTCGCCCGCGCCGCCGAGCTCAATCCCGGCGCGATGACCCGCCTGCTCGACAAGCTCGAAGCCCGCGGGCTGCTCGCGCGCGAAGCCGATCCGGCCGATCGTCGCGCGGTGAACATCCAGCTCACCGAAGCCGGCCGCGCGATGTGGCTCGACGTGAACCAGTGCGGCCAGCGCGTGCGCGAGCGCGCAATGCACGGCATGAGCGACGCCGAACGCGAACAGCTCACGCGGATGCTCGAACAGGTCCGCGACAACCTTTCCCTTTCCGACACCTGACCATGGCCCATTCCTTCCCTCGCCCGCTCCGCGGGCTGAAGCCCGTGTCCCTGCAGGCGACGTCAACGCTGGCGGTCGCGCTGGCGAGCGTGCTGGTTCTGGCCGGCTGCGCGAGTTCGCGCGGCCTCGCGCCGGAGGGCCAGTTGCTCGATGCGAACAGCCTGCAGACGCAGCGTTCGCTGTCCGATGCGACCGTGTCTCCGGCGGCGTTTCCCACGCAGGACTGGTGGACCTCGCTCGGCGATGCGCAGCTCGATTCGCTGATCGCCGAAGCCCTGCAGGGCACGCCGAGCCTCGCCGCCGCCGATGCGCGCGTTCGCCAGGCCGTCGCGCAGGCGGGCCTGGCCGATGCGGCGCGCAAGCCCACGCTCAGCGGCAGCGCGCAATACGTCGGCGTGCAGCTCCCCGAAACCCTCGCGGCACCGCCGCTCGGCGGGTCCTACACGGACATCGCCATGCTGGGCCTGACGTTCAACTACACGTTCGACCTGTGGGGTGGCGAGAAAGCCAAGTGGCTGGCGGCCGTCGGGCAGACGCACGCGGCGGAAGTCGAAGCGCAGGCCGCCCGGCTGACGCTGTCGTCGAACATCGCGCGCGCCTACGTCTCGCTCGCGCAGGCGTTCGATGCGAACGACGTGGCGAAGGCCGACTTCCAGCGCGCCAGCGGACTGCTCGACCTGGGCCGCCAGCGCGTCGCCGCCGGCCTCGACAACCAGTTGCAGATCCACAACGCCGAAAGCGCAGTAGCGAGCGCGCAGCAGCAAATCCAGGCGAGCGAACACGAGATCGAAGTCTCGCGCAACGCGCTGGCCGCACTGCTGGGCAAGGGCCCGGACCGCGGCCGCGATATCGCGCGCCCGACGATCCTGCAGGCCTCCACGCCGAGCGTGCCCTCGGTACTGCCCAGCGAACTGCTCGGCCATCGTCCCGACGTCGTCGCCGCACGGTGGCGCGTGGAAGCCGCGCAGCACGGCATCAAGGCGAGCAAGGCCGCGTTCTATCCGAGCATCAACCTCGTCGCCTTGCCCGCGCTGGCCGTCGGCGCCGGCGACCTGGGCGACATCTTCAGCGGCGATGCACTGCAGTTGCTCGGTGGCGCGGCGCTGAACCTGCCGATCTTCGACGGCGGCCGCCTGCGCAACAACCTCGCCAGCAGCGATGCGAGCTACGACCTCGCGGTCGCCACCTACAACCAGTCGCTGGTCGCCGCGCTGCGTGAAGTCGCCGACGCCGTGCATTCGGCGCGCTCGCTCGATGCGCAGATCGCCTCGGCGACGCAGGCGCGCGATGCCGCGCGCAGTGCGTGGGACATCGCCACGCAGCGCTACAAGGCGGGCCTGGGCACGCAGCTCGACGTACTGGCCGCGCAGCGTCCGCTGCTCGACAGCGATCGCCAGCTCACCGTGCTTCGCGCGCAGCGGCTGGCCGCTTCCATCGACCTCGACCGCGCGCTCGGCGGCGGCCTGGTCCTGACTTCCCCGACGACTTCCGAATCCGACATCGCCAAGGCCTCCACGCCATGACCACCGAACCCAATCCGAACGCGAAGGCCGCGGCGACGCCCGCGCCGCAGTCCAACGGCAAGCGCAGGAAGGCGCTGACGATCCTCGCCGCCGTGGCGGTGCTGGCCGGCATCGGCTGGACGACGTACTACCTCACCGTCGCGCGCTTCCATGAAGACACCGACGACGCCTACGTGCAGGGCAACGTGGTCAGCATCGTCCCGCAGACGCAGGGCACGGTGGTGAGCATCGACGCCGACGACGGCATGAAGGTCGAAGCCGGCCAGCCGCTCGTGCACCTGGATCCGAACGATGCGCAGGTCGCCTATGACCAGGCCGTCGCCAATCTTGCCAACACGGTGCGCCAGGTGCGCGGCCTGTACAGCGCGGTCGATGCCGGCGCCGCCGATCTCGCCGCGCGGCAGGCGCAGGTCGCACGTGCGCGCGCCGACCTGAAGCGTCGCGAAGGCCTCGTCGGCAACGGTGCGGTGTCGGCCGAAGAACTCGCCCACGCGCGCAACGAACTGGCCGTGCTCGAAGCCGGCCTGCGTGCATCCAGCGGCAACCTGTCGCGCAACCGCGCGCTGGTCGATGCGACCGACGTCGGCACTCAGCCGCAGGTCGCCGCCGCCGCGTCGCAGCTGCGCCAGGCGTACCTCAACCTGCAGCGCACGGCGATCGTCGCGCCGGTGTCGGGTTACGTCGCCAAGCGCCAGGTGCAGCTCGGCCAGCGCGTGCAGCCGGGCGTGAACCTGATGACCATCGTCCCGCTGGAACAGCTGTGGGTCGAGGCGAACTTCAAGGAAACGCAGCTGGCGAAGATGCGCATCGGCCAGCCGGTGAAGGTGCACGCCGACCTGTACGGCGGCGACGTCGAATACGACGGCCGGATCGCCGCGCTCGGCATGGGCACGGGCAGCGCGTTCTCGCTGTTGCCGGCGCAGAACGCCAGCGGCAACTGGATCAAGATCGTGCAGCGCGTGCCGGTGCGCATCGAAGTCGAACCCAAGCAGCTGGCCGAACATCCGCTGCGCCTGGGCCTGAGCATGGCGGTGGACGTCACCGTGCGCGACCAGGACGGCCCGGTGCTCGCCGCGCCGCGCAAGGATGACAAGCCGCTGTTCACCACGGCCGCGTACGAGAAGCAGCTCAACGATGCGAACGCGCTGATCGACAAGGTCATCCGCGAGAACCTGCCGGGCACGCGCCACGGTTGATGCGCGCGTACCGCCTGTAACGAACGCGTCGGAGCGAACGCTTCGACGCAACGCGACACCGCTCCACGCTCCACGTCTTTGCCGTCATCCCCGCGAATGCGGGGGCCTGTAGACCGATCCCTCCCCCGAACGTCGCAGGATTCCCGCCATCGCGGGAATGACGGCCCTTCTTCCCACGACGCGACCTCAATGTCGCGTCGCACACCTCGGACGACGCCATGTCCACCATCGCGCAACAGGAAGAGGAAATGGGCCTGCCGGTCACGCCGGAGCCGCCCAGGTCCGCCTTCCGTCCGCCCAACATCGCGTTGACGACCGTCGGCCTGGCGCTGGCGTCGTTCATGCAGGTGCTCGACACCACCATCGCCAACGTCTCGCTGCCGACCATCTCCGGCAACCTCGGCGCGAGCGCGAACCAGGCGACGTGGGTCATAACGTCCTTTGCGGTGAGCAACGCCATCGCGCTGCCGCTCACGGGCTTCCTCACGCGCCGCTTCGGCGAACGCAAGCTGTTCACGTGGGCGACGCTCGCCTTCGTGATCGCCTCGCTGCTGTGCGGCCTGGCCAACTCGATGGGCCTGCTGGTCGCCGCGCGTGCGCTGCAGGGCTTCGTCGCCGGCCCGATGTATCCGGTCACGCAGGCGCTGCTGATCTCGATCTATCCACCGCAGAAACGCGGGCAGGCGATCGCGCTGCTGGCGATGGTGACGGTCGTGGCGCCCATCGCGGGCCCGATCCTCGGCGGCTGGATCACCGACAACTACAGCTGGGAGTGGATCTTCTTCATCAACGTTCCCATCGGCATCTTCGCCAGCATCGTCGTCGGACGGCAGCTGAAGGGCCGTCCGGAACGCCTTGAACGTCCGAAGATGGATTACATCGGCCTGGCCACGCTGGTGCTGGGCGTGGGCGCGCTGCAGATCATGCTCGACCTGGGCAACGACGAAGACTGGTTCAACTCGACCAAGATCGTGTGGCTGACGGTCATCGCGGTGGCCGCGCTTGCGGTGTTCGTCATCTGGGAACTCACCGAGAAGGATCCGATCGTCAACCTGCGCCTGTTCCGCCACCGCAACTTCGCCAGCGGCACCGCGGCGATGGTGATGGCGTACTCGGCGTTCTTCAGCGTCGGCCTGCTCGTTCCGCTGTGGTTGCAGCGCAACCTCGGCTACACGTCGATCTGGGCGGGTTTCGCGAGCGCGCCCATCGGCATCCTGCCCGTGCTGCTCACGCCGCTGGTAGGCAAGTACGCATCGAAGTTCGACCTTCGCATGCTGGCGACGTTCGCCTTCGTGGTGATGGCGGCCACGAGTTTCTACCGCTCCGGATTCACACTCGACGTGGACTTCGCGCGCGTGGCCGAAGTGCAGCTGTGGCAAGGCCTGGGCGTGGCGCTGTTCTTCATGCCGGTGCTGACGATATTGCTGTCGGACCTGGAGCCGCACGAGATCGCCGCGGGTTCCGGTCTTGCGACCTTCGTGCGCACGCTGGGCGGCAGTTTCGCGGCCTCGCTGACCACGTGGGCCTGGAACCAGCGCAGCACGATCCACCACGCGCGACTGACCGAGAACATCAGCGCCTACGATCCGGCGATGCAGCAGACGGTGACCTCGCTGGGCCAGGGCGACGTGCAGCGCGGCGCGCTGGTGCTCAACCAGATGATCTCGCAGCAGGCGGTGCAGATCGGCTTCAACGAGATCTTCCACCTGCTGGGCATCCTGTTCCTGGTGGTGATCGTGTTCGTCTGGTTCGCCAAGCCGCCGTTCACGGCAAAGATGGGCGGCGGCGCGGCGGCGGGCGGTCACTGACGGCACGCTGCGCCGAATGCATGCAAGCAGGAAGGGGGCCGGGAAACCGGCCCTCCCTTTCCGGGGCCGCCTGCACGCGTGCACTGCGTTCTAACCGGCAACGGATCGCGCCGATGCCCCGATGCCCCACTACGTCCTTACCCTCTCCTGCCCGGATCGTCCGGGCATCGTCAACGCGGTCACCGGGCACCTGCTGCGGTACGAGGGCAACATCCTCGAAGCGCAGCAGTACAACGATCGCGAAACCGACCGCTTCTTCATGCGCACCGTGTTCGCGCTCGCGCCGGAATCGCTGACGCAGGTACTCGCCGGCTTCGACACGCTCGCGCGCGCGTTCCGCATGGAATGGTCGCTGCGCGATCGCGGCGAGCCGCGTCGCGTGATGCTGCTGGCATCCAGGTTCGACCACTGCCTCGCCGACGTGCTCTACCGCTGGCGCATCGGCGAGTTGCCGATGGCGATTACCGCCGTCGTCGCCAACCACCCGCGCGAAACCTACCGGCATCTGGACTTCGACGGCATCCCCTTTCATCACCTGCCCGTCGAGAAGGGCCGCAAGCACGAGCAGGAGGCCGCGCTCGCCGCATTGATCGAGGAATCCGGTACCGAGTTGGTGGTGCTCGCGCGCTACATGCAGGTGCTGTCGGCGGAGCTGGCGCGCACGCTCGCCGGGCGCTGCATCAACATCCACCACTCGTTCCTGCCGGGCTTCAAGGGCGCGCGGCCGTACCACCAGGCGCACGCGCGCGGGGTGAAGCTGATCGGCGCGACGGCACACTTCGTCACCGCCGACCTCGACGAAGGCCCGATCATCGAACAGGACACGCAACGTGTGAGCCATCACGACACGCCCGACGACCTCATCCGCATCGGCCGCGATATCGAACGCCGCGTGCTCGCGCAGGCGCTGCGTTACTGGCTCGACGACCGCATCCTGCTCAACGGCCATCGCACGGTGGTGTTCGCGGTGTGAACTGAATGCGTGTTCGCCACGCGCACACATCCCGCGCGTAAGGTGCGGCCATGGGCGCGGCGCGATGGATCATCGTGATCTGGCTGGGAACCGTCGTGATGTCGACGGTTCTCGTGGGCTGGCTCGTGCTCTGGCATCGCCTCACCGTGCAGCGCGAAGCGATGCGCCTGCAGGCAGCCTTCGACGCGCTGTCGTTCCCCACGCCCGCCGGCCCGCTCCCGGGCGAAGCGCTCACCGTGGTGAAGATCGCCTACCAGCTCGACGAGGACGATCCGGACATGCGTTCCCGCGCCGGGCCGGCGCATTGGGATTCGCTCTGGTACGCGGCCGGTCCGGGGCCGAGTTACTTCCTCGCCGTCTGCACGCTCGATGCGCGCACCGCCGGCGTCGCCCCGCGATGGGCCGTGCGATGCATCGATGAGGCGCGGATGCGCGCCGCCATCAGCGACGATACGCGGGCGCAGATGCTGGCGTTCGGCGGGGCGATCGAAGCCTAGCCCGCCCGCGTCCCGCGGACCCGTACACTAGCGAGGTGCATTGCGTGGGAGGCGCGATGAAGAAGGTCGCGATGTATGTGCTTGCGTGCCTGCTTGTCGTGCCCTTGCTGGGCACGCTGGCGCTGATGCGCCTGTGCGGACGCAGCGCGCCGGACAGGGGCAGATCCTGCACGCCGGACCAGACGATCGAATTCCTGCACGAAGCCGGGGATCGCCTCGCCGGCATCACGACGCTGCAACTTGCGGTCCTGAGCGTGGTGGTGCTTTACGTCGCCTGCGTGGTCTGGTTGTGGAAACGCAAGCGTTCCGGGAGCGCCGACCGCGGGCAATAGGTCACGCCCGCTCCAGCGCGTCCGCCAGCCGTTCCACCGCGATCACTTCCATCTCGCCGATGCGCCCGCTGCGCGGCGCGTTCGACTTCGGCACGATCGCGCGCTTGAAGCCGTGCGTGGCCGCTTCCTTGAGGCGCTCCTCGCCGTTGGGGACCGGGCGGATCTCGCCCGACAGGCCGACTTCGCCGAACGCGATCGTCTGCTCCGACAGCGGCCGATCGCGCAGCGAGGAGAGCACGGCCAGCAGCACGGGAAGGTCTGCCGCCGTTTCCTGCACGCGGATGCCGCCCACGACATTCACGAACACGTCCTGGTCGCCCACGCCGATACCGCCGTGGCGATGCAGCACCGCCAGCAGCATCGCGAGGCGGTTGCCTTCCATGCCGACGGCGACGCGGCGCGGATTCGACAGCGGCGAGGCGTCGACCAGCGCCTGCACTTCCACCAGCAGCGGCCGCGTGCCCTCGCGCGTGACCATCACGCAGCTGCCCGGCTGCGGGCGCTCGCTGCCCGAGAGGAAGATCGCCGACGGATTGGGCACTTCGCGCAGGCCCTTCTCGCCCATCGCGAACACGCCCAGTTCGTTCACCGCACCGAAGCGGTTCTTGAACGCGCGCAGCACGCGGAAACGGCTGCCGCTTTCGCCTTCGAAATACAGCACCGCGTCGACCATGTGTTCGAGCACGCGCGGCCCGGCGATGCCGCCTTCCTTGGTGACGTGGCCGACGAGGAACACCGCGGTGCCGGTTTCCTTCGCGTAGCGCACCAGGCGCGCGGCGCTTTCGCGCACCTGGCTCACCGAGCCGGGCGCGGCGCTGAGTTCTTCCGTCCACAGCGTTTGCACCGAGTCGGCGACGATCAGGCCCGGACGCATCTTTGCCGCGTGTTCGAGCACGCGCTCGACGCCGGTTTCGGCCAGCGCATGGACGCCATCGACCGGCACGCCCAGGCGTGAAGCGCGACCAGCGACCTGCGCCAGCGATTCCTCGCCGGTGACGTACAGGCCCGGCAAGGTGCCAGCCATCTTGCTGATCGCCTGCAGCAGCAGCGTGGACTTGCCGATGCCCGGATCGCCGCCCACCAGCACCACCGAGCCATGCACCAGGCCGCCGCCGAGCACGCGGTCGAACTCACCGATGCCGGTGCTGACGCGGTCTTCCTCGGTGTGGCGCACGTCGGCCAGCGCGGTGACGGCGGGCGCGTCGGCCCTGCCCGCCCAGCTGCCGCGACGGCTCGCGGCGACGCTCGCGCCCGCCTTGGCGGCGGGCTCGACGACGAATTCGCTCAGCGTGTTCCAGCCGCCGCATTCCCCGCACTGCCCTTGCCACTTGTTGTGGTCGGCACCGCATTCGGAACACACGTAGGCGGTGCGGGCCTTGGAGGATTTGGCGACTTTCGACATGGGCGGGCGCGGCGATGGGACTGCCGGCACTCTACCCGGCCCGCGTCGCGCAAGGCGAGACGCGGGCGGTTGCGGCTTACGCGGCGTAGCGGATGTGACGCTCCGGGTAGACGGCGTTCAGTTCGTGCTGCGGCAGGCCGAGCAGCCCGCCGACGTCGCCGTGCGGCACGATGCTGTAGCCGCGCGCGTCGATGTCCTTGACGATCCCCATCCAGTCCAGCTTCGGCACGACGTGGTCGCTGTCCACCGACCATCCGAACCTTACTTCGCCCAGCGCGTCCATCTCGTCGCCGGGAAGTGGTGCGCCACACGGCGCGACCACGAATCCTTCGTTCTGTCCTACCACGAAGACATTGACCTGCATGTTCGACACCTTTCATGCCCCTGTCGAAAAACTGGCGGCATGTTGGCGATGCGCGCGCTAAAGAACGGTGAACATCAGATTGCCGGTAGATGAATCGTTCATCGAACGGACGTGAAAGGAAATTCAGGTGCGTTGTGCATCACCGACGCGCGCCGCGATCGGCAGGCGCGCGCGGGGAACTTGACGACCCCTCAACTCGCCGCGCGGGTGCGTTTCGCCGTCTTGCCGGTCGCGCCGGCGCGCTTGACGGTCGCCTTCTTCGCGGTGCTTGCGCGCTTGGTGGTGGCCTTCTTCGCGGCTTTCTTCGGCGCCTTCGCGGCTGCCGATTTCGCACCGGTGCGCGCGTTCGCATGCGACGGCGGCAGACGCTTGCGCGGACGCTTCTCGCTGAGGTCGACGATGCGGTTCTCGCCCATCACCTCTTCCTTCTTCGTCACGCGCGCGATGATGAAACTCACCGCCTTGCCGATCCAGGAACCCGGGCCGTCCCAGTATTCGACCGAGTGCACGTCCACTTCGAGCAGCGTGAGGTTCGGATCGTTCTTGCCCTTGGGGAAGAACGCCTTCATCGCGTCGTTCCACAGCTCCTCGATCATCTCGCGGTCGCGGTTCACGCGCGCGGTGCCGGTCATCGAGATGTAGACGTTCTTGCCCTTGCTCGCGTAGGCGAGATTGACCTTCGGATTGCGGCGGATCTCCGCCACCTTCGGGCTGTCGGTTTCGGTGAAGAACCACACGCGCCGACCGTCGAACCGCGCGTCCTGCGTGGACAGCGGCCGGCTCATCAGGAAGCCGCCCGCACCCGTCGTCGTCAGCATGGCGATGTCGATCTTCTTCAGCAGCTCGCCGATGCGCTTCACGTTCCTGTCGATGCCGGCCATCGTTCCACTCCGCAAGGAAAGTGGCGACTGTTCCACCGTCGGCGCAGAGCAGGTGTGAAGGGGCACGCGCCGCCATCGAGCATGCGCCAAAAAAGAAGCCCCGCCGAAGCGGGGCTCAAAAAATAAACTGGTGCCGGAAATAGGAATCGAACCTACGACCTACGCATTACGAATGCGCCGCTCTACCAACTGAGCTATTCCGGCGGATGGTGCTGCGAAGCGCGTGGGCGGGCCGCTCGGGCCGTGCCGCGGAGCGCTCTCCGCGAAGACGGGAATTCTAGGCGCTGCCCCGGTTCCGGGTCAATTGCCGGGTGAAGCCGGGGCTGCCGATACGGTCGGTCAGTCGACCAGTTGCAGGCGCAGTTCCTTGGGCAGCGCGAAGACCATGTTCTCCGGCTCGCCCTCCAGGTCCGACACGTGCTCTGCGCCCAGTTCGCGCAGGCGGTCGATCACGCCGCGCACGAGCACCTCCGGCGCGGACGCTCCGGCCGTGACGCCGATGCGCTGGCGACCGGCCACCCACTTTGGATCGATCTCGATCGCGCCGTCGATGAGGTAGGCCTCCACGCCTTCGCGCTCGGCCAGCTCGCGCAGGCGGTTGGAATTGGAGCTGTTGATCGAGCCGACCACCAGCACCAGGTCGCAGCGCGCGGCCAGTTCGCGCACGGCGTCCTGGCGGTTCTGCGTGGCGTAGCAGATGTCGTCGTTCTTCGGGCCCTGGATGGCCGGGAACTTCGCGCGCAGGGCTTCGATGACGGTGCGGGTGTCGTCCACCGACAGCGTCGTCTGCGTGGTGTAGGCCACGTTCTCCGGCTGGTCGATCGTCAGTGCGGCGACGTCCTCGCTGTCCTCGACCAGATAGATGCGACCGGCGCCGGCCTCGCGGCGCCACTGGCCCATCGTGCCCTCCACTTCCGGATGGCCTTCGTGGCCGATCAGGATCACGTCGCGACCGGCGCGGCACTGGCGGGCAACTTCCAGGTGCACCTTGGTCACCAGCGGACAGGTCGCGTCGAACACCTTCAGCCCCCGACGCTCGGCTTCCACCCGCACCGCACGGGCGACGCCGTGCGCGCTGAAGATCACCGTCGCGTTGTCGGGCACCTCGTCGAGCTCCTCGACGAAGATCGCGCCGCGATGCTTCAGGTCGTCCACCACGAAGCGGTTGTGCACCACTTCGTGGCGCACGTAGATCGGCGCACCGAGGGTCTCGATGGCGCGCTTGACGATCTCGATGGCGCGGTCGACACCGGCACAGAAACCGCGGGGATTGGCGAGCAGGACGTCCATGAGACTTATTCTACCGGCGCTGGGCGACGGTCGCCGCGGGCTTGCTGAACAGCCCGAACAGCGCGATGCCGATGGCGCCTGCGACGATCGCCGAGTCGGCGACGTTGAACGCCGGCCAGTAGTGGTCGCGCCAGTACCACTGGATGAAGTCCACGACGTGCCCGTGCATCAGGCGGTCGATCACGTTGCCCAGCGCACCGCCGATCACCAGCGCGTACGGCAGCGCGCTCTTCCAGTCGCGGCGCGGCGTGCGGGCCAGCCACCACGCCAGCAGGCCGCTGATCGCCACCGCCAGCACGACGAAGAAGTACTTCTGCCAGCCGCCGGCGTCGCTGAGGAAACTGAAGGCCGCGCCCGTGTTGTAGGTGCGGTACCAGTTCCAGAAGCCGTCGATCACCGGGATCGCCGTGTACTCCGGCAGCGAACTCAGGACCCACATCTTGGTGAGCTGGTCTAGCACGATGACCGCGACCGAGAGAGCCAGCCACGGCAGCGCATTGGGACGAACCGGCGCCATCAGAACCACTCCCGGTGTTCGCCGTCGCCGGCGAGGTTGGTCACGCAGCGGCCGCACAGCTGCGGATGCGCCTGGTCGGTGCCGATGTCGGCCCGGTACTGCCAGCAACGCACGCACTTGGTCTTGGTCGTCGGCGTTGCGAGCACGGCGATGTCCTTGATGCCGTCGTCGGCGACGATTTCCACGTCACCGCTGATGAACAGGAAACGCAGCTCGTCGGCGAACGGCGCCAGCCAGTTCTGGTCGGCGACGCCTGCCTTCAGGCTGATTTCGGCCTCCAGCGCCGCGCCGATCTCGCCGGCGGCGCGCATCGGCTCAAGCGTCTTGCTGACTTCCTCGCGCAGCGCGAGCAGGCGGTCGAAATCCTCGGCCGACAGCGCCGCATCTTCCGGCAGCAGCGCCAGTCCGTCGTACCAGGTGACGAACAGGACGTTGTCCTCGCGCGGGCCGTGCTCGGTGACGGCCGGCAGATGGCGCCACATCTCGTCGGCGGTGAACGCCAGGATCGGCGCGATCCAGCGCACGAACGCCTCGGCGATGCGGTACATCGCGCTCTGCGCCGAACGGCGGCCGCGCGAGTCCTCCGGCATCGTGTAGAGGCGGTCCTTCGTGACGTCGAGGTACAGCGATCCCAGGTCGACCGAGCAGAAGTTCGACAGCGCCTGCACGATCTCGGCGAAGTCGTAGCGCTCGTACGCGCTGGCGATGCGGTCCTGCAGTTCGGCGGCGCGATGCACGATCCAGCGGTCGAGCGCGACCATGTCCTCCAGCGGACGCAGGTGCGTCGCCGGCTCGAAACCGTTGAGGTTCGCCAGCAGGAAGCGCGCTGTGTTGCGGATGCGGCGATAGACGTCGGAGGTGCGCTTGAGGATGTTGTCCGACACCGACATCTCGTTGCGGTAGTCGGTGGAGGCGATCCACAGGCGCAGCACGTCGGCGCCCATCGCGTTGATGACCTTCTGCGGCTCGACGGTGTTGCCGAGCGACTTGGACATCTTCTTGCCCTGCTCGTCCACGGTGAAACCGTGCGTCAGCACCTGGCGGTACGGCGCGACGCCGTCCATCGCCACGCCGGTGAGCAGCGAGGAATGGAACCAGCCGCGATGCTGGTCGGACCCTTCCAGGTACAGATCCGCCGGCTTGTACAGGCCGTCCTGCGGACGCTGCGCGAGCACGCATTCGTGGCTCACGCCGGAGTCGAACCAGACGTCGAGGATGTCGGTGACCTTCTCGTACTGCGAGGCTTCGTCGCCCAGCAGTTCCTCGGCGGTCATCGAGTACCACGCATCGGCGCCGGCCTGCTCGACCTTCTCGGCGACCTTGCGCATCAGCTCGGGCGAACGCGGATGGATCTCGCCGGTCTCGCGATGGAAGAACAGCGCGATCGGCACGCCCCAGTAGCGCTGGCGCGAGATCGTCCAGTCCGGGCGGCCTTCGATCATGTTGTAGATGCGCGCCTCGCCCCACTCGGGCACCCACGCGACCTTGCCGATCTCGCTCAGCGCATCGCGGCGCAGGTTGGCCTGCTCCATCGAGATGAACCACTGCGGCGTGGCGCGGAAGATCACCGGCGTCTTGTGACGCCAGCAATGCGGGTAACTGTGCGTGAGCTTGTGCGCGGCCAGCAGGTGGCCGCTGGCGCGGACGACGTCGACCAGGATGTCGTTCGCCTTCCACAGGTGCAGGCCGGCGAGCACGACGCCGTCGGCCGGCGGCGTGGTCGGCAGGTACAGGCCCTTCGCGTCGACCGGGTTGATCTGCGCGGCGGTGTACTTGTCGGTCAGGCCGTACTTCAGGCCGATCGTGTAGTCGTCCGGGCCGTGGCCCGGGGCGGTGTGGACCATGCCGGTGCCGTCCTCGGCCGACACGTGGTCGCCGACGAGCACCGGGATGTCGCGCTCGGCATAGAACGGATGCTGCATGAGCGCGCCTTCGAGGTCGCGGCCCAGCGCGCGGCCAAGGATCGTGATCTCCTCGACGCCATAGCGCGACAGCGCCTTGCCGGCGAGCGCTTCGGCGAGCACGAGCAGACGACGGCCGCCGTCGGGCAGGCGCGGGCCTTCGACCAGCACGTAGTCGAGTTCCGGACCGACGCTGATCGCCAGGCTCGCCGGCAGCGTCCACGGCGTGGTGGTCCAGATCGGCATCGCGACGCGCACGCCGTCGTCGACGCTGGCGCCGAACAGGCGCGCCACGACCTGCGGATCGCGCGCGTCGTAGGCGACGTCGATCGCCCAGGACTGCTTGTCGGCGTATTCGATCTCGGCTTCGGCCAGCGCCGAGCCGCAATCGAAGCACCAGTGCACCGGCTTCGCGCCGCGCACAAGGTGACCGCGCTCGACGATCTTCGCCAGCGAGCGGACGATGTCGGCCTCGTAGCGGAAATCCATCGTGCGGTACGGGTTTTCCCAGTCGCCGATCACGCCCAGCCGCTTGAAGTCGCGGCGCTGCAGGTCAATCTGCTCGCTCGCGTATTCGCGGCACTTCTGGCGGAACTGCGCGGCGTCGAGCTTCTCGCCGACCTTGCCGAACTTCTTCTCGACCTGGTGTTCGATGGGCAGGCCGTGGCAATCCCAGCCCGGCACGTACGGCGCGTCATAGCCGGCCATCAGCTTGGACTTCACCACCAGGTCCTTGAGGACCTTGTTGACCGCGTGGCCAATGTGGATCGCGCCGTTGGCGTACGGCGGGCCGTCGTGCAGCACGAAGCTGCGCTCGCGCTTGCCGACCTTCTCGCGAATCTGCGCGTACAGGCCATCGGCCTCCCAGCGCGCCAGGGTTTCGGGCTCGCGCTTGGGCAGGTCGCCGCGCATCGGGAATTCCGTCGCGGGCAGGTGCAGGGTGGCTTTGTACTGGTTGGGATCTTGGGCGGTCACAAGCGGCGCTCAGGCGAAGGCGTGGTGTTGTTCTTTCGAAAGGATCTCGCGTGCTTCCGCAGCATCGCGATGCATCTGCGCGGTCAAGGCCGGCAGATCGGAAAACTTCAGTTCATCGCGCAGCTTCGCGACGAACTCGACTTCGATGCGGCGCCCGTACAGGTCGCCATCGAAATCGAAAAGGTGCGCCTCCAGCAGCGGCTCCACGCCGTCCACCGTCGGCCGCGTGCCCAGGCTCGACACCGACGCGCGCGGTGCATCGCCCACGCCGTGCACCCACGTGGCGTAGATGCCCGACAACGCCGGCGTGCGGCCGCCGAAGCGGAGGTTCGCCGTCGGAAAGCCCAGCGTGCGGCCGAGCTGCTTGCCCTGCACGACGTGGCCGGCAATGGCGTACGGCCGGCCGAGGAAGCGTTCGGCCGTCGCGAAATCGCCCTCGCGCAGCGCCTGGCGGATGCGCGTGGCAGAGACCCGCTCGCCATCGACCTGCACCGGCTCGATCTCGCCGGCGACGAACCCGTGCGCCTGCCCCACCGCCTTCAGCACGCCGATGTCGCCGCCACGCGCCTTGCCGAAACGGAATTCCGGACCGACCCAGACCTCGCGCGCATTCAAGCGGTGCACCAGCACCTGTTCCGCGAATTCCTCGGCGCTGAGGGAACACAGCCGGCGATCGAAACGCAGCAAACCGAGCTGGTCGACGCCCATTTCGAACAGGCGCCCGGCCTTGGTCCGCGGCAGCATCAGGCGCGGCGGCGGATCGTTGGGCGCGAAGAACTCACGCGGCAGCGGCTCGAAACTCAGCACCACGCAGGGCACGTCGAGCGCGCGCGCGCGGGCGAGCGCGTGGCGCACCAGCGCCTGGTGGCCCAGGTGCAGGCCGTCGAATGCGCCGATGCAGACCACACTGCCGTGCGGGCATCGGGGCCCGCCTTCGACGTCACGAAACAGCCTGCTCATCGGTTCGAAGTATAGCCGGCCAGGTCCATCTCCAAGGCTCACCGTACGGTCCACTCAGTGTTCGCGCAGGTCGCGCGGGCGGAAGCCCAGCGCCAGCAGCGCCACGAGATAGACCATCCCGCCACCGCCGACCAGCACGGCGAGATACCCGACGCGCGCCAGCTGGCCGATCTGCGTGAATGCCGGCGCCCATTGCAGCCCCACCCACAGCGCGGCGGACATCGCCACGCACGCGACGAGCAGGCGCATCAGGTAACGCAACCAGCCGGGCTGGCGTTCGTACACGCCCGTCTTGCGCAGCCAGTGCCACAGCAGCGCGAGATTGAGGTAGCTCGCCGCGGCGCTCGCGAAGCCCAGCGCCAGGTGCAGGCCCGGCGTCTGTTCGAGCGCGGCGAACACGCCCTTGGCGCGCACCTCCGGCGTGGTCCACAGCAGGTACAGCACCCACAGGAACAGCACGTTGAGCACCATGTTCGCGATCAGCGAGGCGATGCCGGCGCGAACCGGCGTCCGCGTGTCCTGCCGCGCATAGAACGCCGGCAGCACGATCTTCACCAGCGCGAAGGCCGGCAGGCCGAAGCTCAGGCCGAACACCGACATCGCCGCCATCTGCGTGTCGAACGCAGTGAACTTGCCGCGCTGGAACAGCGTCGCCACCAGCGGTTCGGCCAGGAACATAAGCCCGAGCATCGCCGGCATCGCGATCAGCAGCGTGGTCCGCAGGCCCCAGTCCAGCGCCTTCGAAAACCCTTCGGTATCGGTCTTGACGTGGTGCCGCGACAGCGCCGGCAGGATCACCGTGCCCAGCGCGACGCCGAACACGCCCAGCGGCAGTTCGAGGAAACGGTCGGCCTGCGAGAGCCACGTCTGCGAACCGACGAACAGCAACGAGGCGATCACCGTATCCAGCAGCAGGTTGATCTGCGCCACCGACGAGCCGAACAGCGTCGGCACCATCAGGCGCATCACCTTGCGCACGTCGGGATGCCTCCAGCCCCACTTCGGCAGCGTGAGCAGGTCCAGTTTGCGCAGCGCCGGCAGCTGGAACACGAGCTGCGCGATGCCGCCCGCCAGCACGGCCCAGCCCAGCGCGAGGATCGGCACTTCCAGGTGCGGCGCGAGCCACAGCGCGCCGGCGATCATGAAAAGGTTGAGGATCACCGGCGTGAAGGCCGGCAGCCCGAACCGGTGGAAGCTGTTGAGCGCCCCGCCCGCCAGCGCGGTGAGCGAGACGAACAGGATGAAGGGGAACGTCAGGCGCAGCAGGTCGACGGTCAGGCCGAACTTCGGCGCGTTGTCGAGCGAGCCCGGGCTGAAGACGGCCGCGATCTGCGGGGTGAAGATCAGCCCCAGCGCGGTCAGCACCATCAGGATCCCCCCCAGCGTGCCGGACACGCGGGCGACGAGTTCCTTCAGGTCCGCGTGCGGTCGGGTTTCCTTGATCTCGGTGAAGACCGGCACGAACGCCGTCGAGAACGAGCCTTCGGCGAACAGGCGCCGCATGAAGTTCGGGATCCGGAACGCGACCCAGAACGCGTCGGTGCCCGCATTGGCGCCGAAGGCCTGGTTGATCGCGATGTCGCGGACCAGGCCCAGCACGCGCGAGACCATGGTCATGCTGCTGAACGACAGCAGCCCTTTCAGCATCTTCGGCGCGCTCAAGCCCGCCCTCCCCGAGTCCGGCGGCCGCCGGCGTTGTTGTTGACGCAACCCACTGAATCCTCCATACTTTCCGGTCTGATTGTCCCCAGACCCTTTTCACTACCAGTTTCCAGGAATTCGCCGTGGCCAACATCAAGTCCGCCAAGAAGCGCGCCAAGCAGACCGTGGTCCGCAATGCCCGCAACGCCAGCCAGCGTTCGATGCTGCGTACCGCCGTCAAGAAGGTGCTCAAGGCCCTGGGCGAGAACGACGCCGCCGGCGCCGAGTCCGCCTTCGCCGTCGCGCAGCCGATCCTCGATCGCTTCAGCTCGCGTGGCCTGATCCACAAGAACAAGGCTGCCCGCCACAAGGCCCGCCTGAACGCCCGCATCAAGGCGCTCAAGGCCGCCTGATACGGCGGAACGGGGACGGGAGTCCGCGGCTTCGCCCGACGGGCTCCAGGCAGCAAACAAAAACCCGGCCGATGCCGGGTTTTTTGTTGCCCGCGCGAAGGCCTCAGGGTGCCGCATGCCCCTCGCCTGCGCGCTCGGCTTCCAGCGCCGCTTCGCGCTGGCGATCGAAGAAGGTCATGACGTCGAGCATGATCGGCCACGTGCCCTCCCGGCCGATGGCGGAGACGAGGTAGTGGCGATCCTTCCAGCCCAGCTCCTCGATGATCGACTTCACCGCGGCCTGCTGCTCTTCCTCCAGCAGCAGGTCGGCCTTGTTGAGCACGAGCCAGCGCGGTTTGTTGAGCAGCTCGGGATCGTGCTTTCCCAGTTCGCGCTCGATCGCGCGCACCTGGTCGGCCGGGCTTACGCCCTCCTCCGCGCCTTCGTCGTACACGCCGCCCGCAGGCGCGATGTCGACCAGGTGCAGCAGCAGGCGCGTGCGCTGCAGATGCTTGAGGAACTGCGTGCCGAGCCCCGCGCCTTCCGCGGCGCCTTCAATCAGCCCGGGAATGTCGGCGATGACGAAGCTGCGGTGCGGCTCGACGCTGACCACGCCGAGGTTCGGATAAAGCGTGGTGAACGGATAGTCCGCCACCTTCGGCGTTGCCGCGGAAACCGCGCGGATCAGCGTGCTCTTGCCGGCATTCGGGAAGCCCAGCAGGCCGACGTCGGCAAGCAGCTTGAGCTCGAGCTTGAGCACGCGCTCCTCGCCCGGCAGGCCCGGCAGCGCCTTGCGCGGCGAGCGGTTCACCGAGCTCTTGAAGTGCATGTTGCCCAGGCCGCCCTTGCCGCCCTTCGCGACCAGCAGGCGTTCGCCGTGGCGCGTGAGGTCGCCGATGACTTCATCGGTCTCGACGTTCATCACCACGGTGCCGACCGGCACGGTGATGACCAGGTCGTCGCCGGCCTTGCCGTACATCTGGCGGCCCATGCCGTTCTCGCCGCGCTTGGCGCGGAACTGGCGCTGGTGCCGGAAGTCGACGAGCGTGTTGAGGTTTTCGTCGGCCAGCAGCCAGACGCTGCCGCCGTCGCCGCCGTCGCCGCCATCGGGGCCGCCGAGCGGGATGAACTTCTCGCGACGGAAACCGACGCAGCCGTTGCCGCCGTTGCCTGCGCTGACCTGGATTTCGGCTTCGTCGACGAGTTTCATTGGAGTGCCGTGATTCGTGATTCGGAGTTGGTGATTCGTGGGAACGCGGCCGCGTTGCAGTCTAAAGGAATGCGGAACGCTGGCAGGCGCCGAAGATCCGTTCGCCTGCGCGAATCACGAATCCCAGCTCACGAATCACGTCATTGAAAACGAAAAGCCCCGCCGAAGCGGGGCTCCTCGTTGTCCTTTTGAAAAGTCCGCACACGGATGTGCGGGCTCTTGCGAAGGGACTCGCGTATGACGAGGAATTACTCGACGACGCTGACGGTGCGACGCTTCTTCGGACCCTTGGTCGAGAACTCGACCTTGCCGTCGACCAGCGCGAACAGCGTGTGGTCGCGACCCAGGCCGACGCCGGCGCCCGGATGGAACTGGGTGCCGCGCTGGCGAACGATGATGTTGCCGGCCTCGATGGCCTGGCCGCCGTAGATCTTCACGCCCAGGTACTTCGGGTTGGAGTCGCGGCCGTTACGGGTGGAACCTACGCCCTTTTTGTGTGCCATGGCTGCTTCTCCTTACTTAGCCGGCAATGCCGGTGATTTCGATTTCGGTGTAATGCTGACGGTGGCCCATCTGCTTGCGGTGGTGCTTGCGGCGACGGAACTTCACGATGCGCACCTTGTCGGCGCGGCCGTGGCCGACGACCTTGGCGGAGACCGACGCGCCCTTCAGGGCATCGCCAACCTTCACGCCATCGCTGCCGCCCAGCATCAGGACGTTGTCCAGCTTGATCTCGCTGCCGACTTCGACATCGAGCAGCTCGACGCGCAGGGTTTCGCCCTGCATCACGCGGTATTGCTTACCGCCGGTGACTACAACTGCGTACATGACCAGATTCCTCTGTAGTTATTTTGGTCGCTGTCGGCACCCGTGACGGGCGGACAGAAGCGGAATTCTAGGGCTTTCAGCGAGTTGGAGCAAGTCGGCCCGACTCGGGGCCCAAGACCACGGTGCGGGGGGCATACGCGTGACCCATCCCCTCCTCCTGCGGCTGGAGACGCCTGAAACACGACGCACGGCACATTCCTGCCCGCATTCAGTATCGTGTTTATTTTGTGAGCATTATCAACCACTTGCACGCGGTGCAGGCATCCCTTAACGTCGCTTCGACATGGCGGTTCAGGGCCCGTCCATGTCCCAGCCAACACTCGATGGGCCAGCGTTCACGCAGGCCGGGGGGACAGTCGCTGTGCAGTCGCAGGCCCTGATGTCTTCCGAGGACGCCACCGCGTCCACAGCAACGGGCGATCCCGCCCGGGCTTCCGCATCCCCGATCGCCGCCACACGTCGCACGCATCCGGACGCGCGCTCCGACGCCGTGAGCGTGCGTACGCAGCCTCGCTTCAGCTCCGCCCACCCACATGCGGGCACGCGCACGACGCCGGACGGCGTTTCGACGCGAGCCTCCACCCAGTCGCGCTCCGGTTAGCGCCGTCGCGCACTCGCACCGGCGTCGCTCAGGGGGAGGCGCCGGAGGTTCCTGCAGCAGCAGCCAACAAAGGACGTTGTCATGACTCGCAAAGCCCGCACCCTCAAGTGGACCGCCCTCGCCGTCGCCACCGCGCTCATCGCCGCCCCCGCGGCCTACTCCGGCGGCAAGTTGCCCGTCGCCAACAAGGTCAAGGTGTCCACGCTGTCGCCGGCCGCCGCCAAGGCGGCGAAGGAACAGCCGCAGAAGTACGACCGCTTCATCGTCACCTACCGTGAGGGCGCCAGGCGCCTGAGCGCCGCCGCTACCACCACGCAGTTCGCCACCGCCGCGAAGAACCTCAACGTCGGCATCGCGCCGATGCGCACGCTGGCCACCGGCAGCTCGCTGATCCGCACCGACCGCAAGCTCGACAGCCTCGCCACCAAGCAGCTGATGCTGGAGCTGATGAAGGATCCGAACGTGCTCGCGGTCGAACCCGATCGCCTGCGCAAGCCGCTGATGGTGCCCAACGATCCGCTCTACGCGCAGCAGTGGCACTACAAGAACGGCCCCGGCGGCATCAACGCCGAACCGGCGTGGGACCTGTCGACCGGCGACGGCGTCGTGGTCGCGGTGCTCGATACCGGCATCACGCCGCATTCGGAACTCAATAGCCAGACCGTTCCGGGCTACGACTTCATCATCGATACCGAAGTGAGCGTGGACGGCGACGGCCGCGATGCGGATCCGAACGATCCGGGCGACTGGCACGACGGCGAATGCAACATCTTCGGCATCCCCGAAGACAGCAGCTGGCACGGCACGCACGTGGCCGGCACGGTCGCGGCGGCGACGAACAACAACGCAGGCGTGGCCGGCGTGGCGTTCGGCGCGAAGGTGCAGCCGGTACGCGTGCTGGGCAAGTGCGGCGGCTACGAGTCCGACATCATCGACGCGGTGACCTGGGCGTCCGGCGGCACGGTGGCGGGCGTTCCGGCCAATGCGACGCCGGCCGAAGTCATCAACCTGAGCCTCGGCGGCAGCGGCGCGTGCTCGGTCGCCGAGCAGGCGGCCTACACCGCGGCGAAGGCGCGCGGCACGACGGTCGTGGTCTCGGCCGGCAACTCCTCGGCCGATGCGGCGGGTTATTCGCCCGCGAGCTGCAACGACGTCATCACCGTAGCGTCCGTCGGTCCGACCGGCGAGCTTTCGGAATTCTCCAACTACGGCAGCGTCGTCGACGTAGCGGCGCCGGGCGGTTCGGGCGTCGTGCCGGCCGAAGACAACATCCTGTCGACGCTCAACCTCGGCGCGCAGGGCCAGGGCGCCGAAGGCTACGCGTGGTATGCAGGCACCTCGATGTCCGCCCCGCACGTGGCGGGCACCATCGCGCTGATGCAGTCGGCGGCGGCCACGCCGAAGACGCCGGACCAGATCAAGAAGATCCTGGAAAACACGGCGTACGCGTCGGGTGGATTCGCCGGCGGCTGCAGCTACAACCTGTGGTGCGGCGCCGGCATCATCGACGCGCGCTACGCGGTCGCCGTCGCCAAGGGCGACGAACCGCTGCCGCCGGACGTCCCGCCGGCTCCGGAACCGCCGCCGGCCACCGAACTGCAGAACGGCGTCACCGTCACCGGCATCGAAGTGCTCGCCAACGACACCGTGCGCTACCAGCTGCTGGTGCCCAACGGCGCTTCGAACCTGCTGTTCGCGATGTACGGCGGCACGGGCGATGCCGACATGTACGTGCGCCGCGCGGCAGAGCCGACGACCACCGCGTACGACTGCCGTCCGTACACCGCGGGCAACAACGAGAACTGCTTCTTCCCGGCCCCGCAGGGCGGCACCTGGTACGTGACGATCCGCGGCTTCAGCAAGGCCACCGGCGTGTCGCTGTATCCGAGTTTCGTCGATGCGAACTGGCCGCGTTCGGTGGAAGCCGAGGCGATCGGGCTGGCGAACCATCGCACGCAGGTCACGCTCACCTGGACGCACGGCAAGAAGAACATCGACATCTACCGCAACGGCGCGATCCTCAAGACCGTGAAGAACAAGGGCACGGCGACGGATACGTTCCGCATCATCGGTAGCGGCACGATGAGCTACAAGCTGTGCAATAACGGCACGCAGGAATGCGCCGACCCGGTCGAGATCGACTACGCCTCGCACAAGTAAGCGATCGCGTTCGACCGATGCAGCAAGCAGGAAGGGCCCGGTCCGCCGGGCCCCTCCTTCCCTCCCCGCGATGGAGTGCCCATGAAGCCAGCCCGTGCTTTTCCTGTCGTGTTCCTCCCCGTCGTGCTGATCGCCGGCGTCGCCGCGCTGTCCGCCTGCAGTCGCGATACGCCGACCACCCAGGCGCCGCCGCCGACGGCTGCCGCGCCAGTGGCGCAGTTCGACGCCACGCTCAATGTGGTGAACAACAACGGCACCATCCGCTACGACGGCATCGTCGGTACCGATGCCGCGCGCCAGTCCGTCGAAACCGCGCTTCGTGGCGCCTACGGCCGCGTCTCCGGCGACCTCAAGGTCGATCCCGGCGCACGGCCCGCGCCCTGGCGGGACGGCCTGCCGGAATTCCTGAAGACCTTCAACCAGCCGGGCGCCGCCGTCTCGTTCGAAGGCCGTCGCATCGAGCTCCACGGCCACGCCAGCGAGGACGACCGCAAGGCCCTGCTCGCGCGCGCCGAGCTGCTCTATCCCGGCTACGCCTACACGGGCCTGTTCCAAGGGGTGGGCGATGGCGCGCAGGGCGAAGCGGTTTCCGCCGTACTCGCGGCCGTGAAGCCCGGAACGTCGGGCGCGCCGCTGGTGAAGGCGCTCAACGAGGCCGTGACGCAGACGCCGATCCGCTTCGAGCCCGGCAGCGCGCGCGTGGCGCCCGACAGCCTGGCGTTGCTCAGCAAGGCCGCGCAGGTGATCCAGGCGTCCGGCGACGCCACGCGGCTGCAGATTGCCGGCCCCGCCGCCGACGATCCGTCGCTCGCGCAGCAGCGCGCCGAGGCGATCAAGGTCCAGCTGATCGTCAACGGCGTCAGCCCCGCCGCGCTGGAAACCACCGCGCAGGCCGGCAACGGCGAAGCCGCGGCGTTCCGGTTGCTCTAAGCGGCCGCGACCGCACCTGATTCGCTCGTGCCACCTCCACTGCCGCGCAGTGGAGGAATCGCCGTCTCAGCCAGTGAGACGGCAGGTTCAGGAATGCCGCGTGGAACCCGCTGAACCGTGCTCCACGCGGCATTTCGCGCGCCTTTGGTTCCGGGCATTTGCCCCCATCTTCGCCTGTCGATACGCTCCCCTGTTCGCCCCGCGCTCCGCGACGGCGACCCTCCCCATACAGGCAACCGATGGCGCTGGATTACATCCGCATCCGCGGCGCGCGGACGCACAACCTCAAGAACATCGACCTCGACCTCCCCCGCGACAAGCTCATCGTGATCACGGGGCTGTCGGGATCGGGCAAGTCCTCGCTCGCGTTCGACACGATCTACGCCGAAGGCCAGCGACGCTACGTCGAGTCGCTGTCGGCCTACGCGCGCCAGTTCCTCTCCGTGATGGAGAAGCCGGACGTCGACCACATCGAAGGTCTCTCGCCGGCGATCTCGATCGAGCAGAAGTCGACCTCGCACAACCCGCGATCCACCGTCGGCACGATCACCGAGATCTACGACTACCTGCGCCTGCTCTACGCACGCGTGGGCACGCCGCGCTGCCCGGACCACGGTTACCCGCTGGAAGCGCAGACGGTCAGCCAGATGGTCGACCAGGTCGTCGCGCTCGGCGAAACCGAAGCCGGCCGCGAACAACGCTACATGCTGCTGGCGCCGGTGATCCGCGAGCGCAAGGGCGAGCACGCGCAGGTATTCGAACAGTTGCGCGCGCAGGGCTTCGTGCGCGTGCGCGTGGACGGCGTGCTGCACGAGATCGATGCCGTGCCGCCGCTCGCGCTGCGCGTGAAGCACACCATCGAAGCGGTGGTGGACCGTTTCAAGCCGCGCGACGACATCAAGCAGCGACTGGCCGAATCCTTCGAGACCGCGCTGAAGCTCGGCGACGGCATGGCGCAGGTCATGTCGCTCGACGACGCCGACGCGGCGCCGCTGCTGTTCTCGTCCAAGTACAGCTGCCCGGTGTGCGAATACTCGCTGCCGGAGCTGGAACCGCGGCTGTTCTCGTTCAACTCGCCGGTCGGCGCATGCCCGACGTGCGACGGCCTGGGCGTGGCGCAGTTCTTCGATCCCTCGCGCGTGGTCGTGCATCCGGAGCTGTCGCTCTCGGCCCGGCGCCGTGCGTGGCTGGGACCGTCGCAATGCCTACTACTTCCAGCTGATCCAGTCGCTGGCGCGCCACTACAAGTTCGACGTCGATGCGCCGTGGCAGTCGTTGCCGAAGAAGGCACGCGACGCGGTGCTGTTCGGCAGCGGCGATGAAACCATCAGCTTCACCTACCTCACCGAAGCCGGTGGCCGCAGCCAGCGCAAGCATCGCTTCGAAGGCATCGTGCCGAACCTGGAACGTCGCTACCGCGAGACCGAATCGGCCGCCGTTCGCGAGGAGCTGGCCAAGTACATCAGCGAACGCGCCTGCACCGATTGCGGCGGCGCGCGACTGAACCGCGCCGCGCGCAGCGTGTTCGTCGACGAGCGTCCGCTGCCGGACATCGTCGTGATGCCCGTGGACGAGGCGCTGGCGTTCTTCAAGGCGCTCAACCTGCCCGGCTGGCGCGGCGAGATCGCCGTCAAGATCGTCAAGGAAATCGCCGACCGCCTGCGCTTCCTCGTCGATGTCGGCCTCGACTACCTCACGCTGGAACGCAAAGCCGATTCGCTCTCGGGCGGCGAAGCCCAGCGCATCCGCCTGGCGTCGCAGATCGGCGCCGGCCTGGTCGGCGTGATGTACGTGCTCGACGAGCCGTCCATCGGCCTGCACCAGCGCGACAACGAACGCCTGCTCGGCACGCTCACGCGACTGCGCGACCTCGGCAACACCGTCATCGTGGTCGAACACGACGAGGACGCGATCCGCCTGGCCGATTACGTCGTCGACATCGGTCCCGGCGCCGGCGTGCACGGCGGCGAAGTGATCGCGCACGGCACGCTGGACGACCTGCTCAAGTCGCCGCGTTCGCTCACCGGCCAGTACCTGTCCGGCAAGCGCGGCATCGAAGTGCCGACGCGTCGCCACAAGCCCGACGCGAAGACCACCTTCCACCTGCGCGGCGCCACCGGCAACAACCTCAAGGACGTCGACCTGGCGATCCCGTCGGGGCTGTTCACGGCGATCACCGGCGTGTCCGGCTCGGGCAAGTCGACGCTGATCAACGACACGCTGTTCGCGATCACCGCCAACGAGCTCAATGGCGCCTCGCACACGGCGGCGCCGTATCGCGAGTACGAGAACATCGAGCTGTGGGACAAGGTTGTCGACATCGACCAGTCACCGATCGGCCGCACGCCGCGTTCGAATCCGGCGACCTACACCGGCCTGTTCACGCCGCTGCGCGAGCTGTACGCGCAGGTGCCCGAAGCGCGCGCGCGCGGCTATTCGCCGGGCCGCTTCAGCTTCAACGTGCGCGGCGGCCGCTGCGAGGCCTGCCAGGGCGATGGCCTGATCAAGGTGGAGATGCACTTCCTGCCCGACGTGTACGTGCCGTGCGACGTCTGCGGCGGCAAGCGCTACAACCGCGAGACGCTGGAGATCCTCTACAAGGGTTACAACATCAACGACGTGCTGGAAATGACCGTCGAGGATGCGCTGAACCTGTTCGAGAACATCCCGGCGATCTCGCGCAAGCTCGAAACGCTGATGGACGTGGGCCTGAGCTACATCAAGCTGGGCCAGAGTGCGACGACGCTGTCCGGCGGCGAGGCGCAGCGCGTAAAGCTGTCGAAGGAACTCTCGCGGCGCGACACCGGCCGCACGCTGTACATCCTCGACGAGCCGACCACGGGCCTGCACTTCCACGACATCGAACACCTGCTGACCGTGCTGCATCGCCTGCGCGACGACGGCAACACGGTGGTGGTGATCGAGCACAACCTCGACGTCATCAAGACGGCGGACTGGGTGATCGACCTGGGTCCGGAAGGCGGCCATCGCGGCGGCACGATCCTGGCCTGCGGTACGCCGGAAGAAATCGCCGCCCTGCCGCATTCGCACACCGGCCGCTTCCTCGCGCCGCTGCTGCAGGCCAAGCCGGAGGCGTCCGCGCGCAAGGCCAAGCCGGCCGCAGCCAAGGCCGGCGGCAAGGCCGCTTCGAAGACGGCAACGGCGAAGACCGCGGCGACCAGGACGGCCGCCGACAAGAAGAACAACACGAAGAAGAAGTCCGCCGCATGAGCGACGCCGCAACACCGAAGGCCCGCAAGACGCCTGCCCGCCGGCGCAAGCCGGCGGCGAAGAAGACCACCGAAAGCGCGGCGCCCGTCGCCGCGGCCGAATCGCAAGCCATCGAAGCAAGCCATACGCCCGTCGCGCTGATCCGCGTCCCGCTGTCGGTACGCTGGCGCGACCTGGACGCGTTCAACCACGTCAACAACTCGAAGTACCTGAGCTACCTCGAGGAAGCGCGCCTGCGCTGGATGCTCGGCGTGCCGGGACAGGGGCTGGACGATCATGTCGCGCCCGTCGTCGCCGCCGCCCATCTCAACTATCGCCGCCCGATCGAATGGCCGGCGGAAGTGGACGTCGAACTGTTCGTGGAACGGCTGGGCAACACGAGCGTCAGCATCGGCCACCGCATCGTCGATGCGAAGGACGACACGGTGCTCTATTGCGATGGCAACATCGTGATGGTGTGGATCGATCGCGGCACGGGACGTGCGGCGGAGCTGCCGGTGGCGGTGCGCGAGGCGTGCTCTTGAGGCATCGCGATCGACGGCCGGCCGCGTCTTGCTGCCGTCATTCCCGCGTAGGCGGGAATCCATCGATCAGACGCTTCACGGCTGACGGATGTAGTGATGCACGCCGGCGTGGATTTCCGCCTTCGCGGGAATGACAGCTAAAAAAAACAGCGCCCCAAGCGCTGTTTTTTTTTGAGTGGTGCCGCGCGCCCTACTCGCCCGCCTTCTTCGCCGTGAATTCGCCCAGCGCGTTCCCGCCGTCCTTGAGCGTGAACTCGATGGCGACCTTGCTGCCCGGCTTCAGCGACGCACCCGGCTCCATCAGCATCAGGTGCAGGCCGCCGGGCTTGAACGTCGCCGACTCGCCCGGCGCCAGGCGCAGTTCCGGCACGGCACGCATGCGGCTCACGCCATCGACCACGCGCGTCTCGTGCATCTCGACCTCACCGAACGCCGCGCTGCTCGCGCCGGTGATCGTGAGCGGCTTCGCGCACGGATTCTCGATGCGGCCGAAGCCGGCCATCATCGGCATCGCGGCCGGCGGCAGGCGCACCCAGCCGTCGACGACCTTCAGGGTGCAATCCGCAGCGGAAGCGGCGGACGATGCCGCCATCATTAGGGCCAGGAGGCCGAGTCGAATCGTGGTCGCGTTCATGGGCCTATGATACCCGCGACCCTCCGCGCGGTTTTGACGCCGCCCGGCGCCGTTCACGCAGCGCTGCATCGACAGCGCCACCGCCAGGAATACGCACGCAATGAGCCTAGTCGAAACACATTCCGCCGACGGCATCGTCGAACTCCGCCTGGCGCGCTCGCCGGTCAACGCGCTCAATCCGCAGCTGTGCAACGACCTGGTCGACGCGCTGGCAAAGGCGGTGGACGACGGCGCGCAGGGCATCGTGCTCGGCGGCGGCGCGAAGGTGTTTTCCGCGGGTCTTGACGTGCCGCACCTGCTCTCGCTCGGCGACGATCGCGAGGCGCTGATGGCCGCGTGGGAGACCTTCTTCCTCGCCGCACGCGCCCTCGCCGAATGCCCGGTGCCGGTCGTCGCGGCGATCGGCGGCCACGCGCCCGCCGGCGGCTGCGTGCTCGCGCTGTGCTGCGACTACCGCGTCATGGCGCGCAGCGAAGATCCCGCGAAGCCCTTCCGCATCGGCCTCAACGAAACGCAGGTCGGGCTGGTCGTGCCGGTCGGCATCCTGAAGCTGATGCAGCGCGTGGTGGGCACGCATCGCGCCGAGCGCCTGGTCGTCGCGGGCGACATGGTCGAAGCCGAGCGCGCCGAACGCATTGGTCTGGTCGACGAACTCGTGCCGCTCGACCAGGTGAACGCCCGTGCACGCGAATGGCTTGCGCAGCTGCTGAAGCTGCCGCAGCCGGTGATGCGCCAGACCCGTGCGATCGCGCGCGCGGATCTGGTCGCCGCGATGCAGCCGGAACAGATCCAGCTGCCGAAGTTCATCGCGGCGTGGAGCGATCCTTCGACGCAGGCCGCGCTGAAGGCGCTCGTGGCGAAGCTTGGCAAGTAGCCGCCGCAGCTTCGCCGACGGCCTGCGACGTCACAGCATCCAGATTTCCACCCGCTCGTTGCGATAACGCGCGCCCGGGGCTCCGGCCGCCGCCAGCGGCACCTGTGCGCCGACGCCGCGCGCGTGCAGCACTGGCAGGCCGCGCGCCATCAACTCGTGCGCGACGAGGTCGGCGCGATCGTTGCTGGTCATCGTCGCGGCAACCGAACTGCCGGCCGTGTCGGCGAATCCCACCACCAGCAATCGGCGGCCGCGATTCACCGGCAGCTGCATGAAGGCGACGATGCGGTCGATGTCGCGCACGGCGCGGCTGTCGTACACGCTCGCCGCCACGCCGCTTTCGTTGTTGCCGGTGAGGTTGAAGCGCAGGCTCAGCGGCAATCGCGTGGCCTTGCCGACGAGGTCGCGGTAATCCTTCGGCCCGACCAGCGTCGGCGGCGCATAGCCCGGACGCAGCGTCACCGCGAAATGCCCGGCGCGCGCGACCGCGTCCTGTCCGCGCGGGCCCATCGTGTACAGCGCGAAACTGCGGCTGAGCGCGCCCATCATCTGGCTGCCGTAGAGATAGAAACGACGCGCGAGCGGATAGTCCTCGCTCTGCACGGCCAGCCGCGTCGGAGCGACCGCGCGGCCTCCATCGGACAACGCAAGCGGACGCACGCTCGCGCCCCACGGCTGGCGCAGCGTGACGAAACCGATCGCGCCGGGATCCTTCGCGATGGAACGCACCAGCGATTCGCCATCGCCATGCAACGATGCGGGCGCATACGGCGAGCCCTGCATCACGCGTTCGTCGATGAGATCACGCGCGGAGTTCGCGCCGGCGACCATGTGCAGGTGGATCGCGCCGCGGCCGCCGAATTCGCGCCAGTCGCGCGCCTGCCCCGTCAATACGCGACGCAGCTGCGCGAACCCGAGCTGCGCCAGCGGGTTGTCGCGATGCACGACGACGGCCGCGCCGTCCAGCGCCATCGCGAATTCCTGGTCGTGCGAAGCCAGATCGCCAAGCTGCCAGCCCGCGTCGAGTTCCTCCGCGTTCGGCCGGCGCGTCATCATCGCGATGTGCGCATTGCCGTCGACGACGTCCTGGAAACCCTGCGCGGAACTGCTCGCCTGGATCTCCACGATCAGCGGCATGCCGTCGCGCTGGGCGTGGATCTCGGTCAGCGTCGGACTCGACTGCGTGCGCCGGATGTCCTGGTAGCCGATGTCGTGCAGCCACGACTCCGCCACCGCCGGCACCAGCCGCGCGGCCATCGTCTGCGATCCATGGATGCGGACGCGTTCCGCGTCCACCTGTGCGTGCGCGGCCGACGCTGCGACCGACAACACCATTGCAACCAACCAACCCGCGATGCGTGACATGGCGCACGCCCCCTGTGCGAAATCGCGCAAGGATCCGGGATGCGTGTGACGCGCAGATTACGTGTTACGCACTTCTGAAACGCGTGGTGCGAACGGACGGTTCGGGTATATCAGGCGCCGCGCGCGACCGGCCGCGAAGGATCGTCGATCCAGCCGCTCCACGAACCGGTGGACAGGCGCGCGCCCTCGAACCCCGCATGTTCCAGCGCGAGCAGCAGGTGGCAGGCCGTGACGCCCGAACCGCACATCGCCACGACATCGCGCGCATCGCGGCCCTGCAACAGTTCGGCGAATTCGCGTGCGAGTTCCTGCGCCGGACGGAAGCGCCCGTCGCGCATCGTCTGCGCATACGGACGGTTGCGCGCACCGGGCACATGGCCGGCGACGCGGTCGATGGGTTCGACCTCGCCACGGAAGCGCTCGGCCGCACGCGCGTCGAGCAGCACGCCACCAGCATCGAGATGCGCCTGCACCTGCGTCGAATCGAGCAGCCGGCTTTCATCGAACGTCGCCGGATACGGCGGCGCCGCCGTGGCGACGGGCATGTCTGCTTCGACCGGCAATCCGAGCGATTGCCAGCGCTGGAGCCCGCCGTCGAGCACGGCGACGCGCCGGTGCCCCAGCGCGCGCAGCAGGAACCACATGCGTGCGGCCGCGAGCGCGCCATCGGCCGCGTCGTACACGACGACCTGATGCTGCGCCGTCACGCCCCAACGGCCGAGCGCGGCGGTGAAATCCTGCAGCTTGGGCCACGGATGGCGACCGGCGTGCTGCTTGCGGTGATCGGACAGGTCGCGATCCAGATGCGCATAGAACGCGCCCGGGATGTGCGCGGCACGATGCGCCGCTTCGCCCGCTTCGGGTTCGGCGAGGCTGTGCCGCGTGTCGAAGACGATGACGTCGTCGCGACCCAGCGCGGCAGCCAGTTCTTCGGCCGACACCAGCGTGGTCCAGTTCGGGGTCGCATCGCTCATCGGATCGCCTCCAGGCGTTGGCGCAGGTTGTAGAGCATCGAGGCGGTCGCGCCCCAGATGCGCTGCGCGGGATAGCGGTACTCGAACACCTCGCGCGGACGGCCGCGGAAATCGAGCGTGTGCGTGGCCAGGTTGGCCGGATCGAGCAGGAACGCGAGCGGCACTTCGAACACGTCGGCCACTTCGTTCGGATCGGGATGCGCGACGTAATCGCTGGCGAGCACCGCGACGACCGGCTGCACGCGGTAACCGGTGATCGTGGCCAGCGGATCGAGGAAGCCCAGCGGATGGATCTGCCGCGCGCCGACGCCGATTTCCTCGTGCGTCTCGCGCAATGCGGCGGCGACGGCGTCGCTGTCGTCCGGTTCGATGCGACCGCCGGGGAAACTCACCTGCCCCGCGTGCTGGCGCAGCGCATCGGTGCGACGCGTGAGCAGCACGTGCGTGCCTTCCTCGCGCGGAACCAGGCCGACCAGCACCGCGGCTTCGATGCTCACCGCATCGTTCGGTACGAGGTCGTGCAGCTCGGCGAGGTTCCAGCCCGGACCGGGCGGCGGATCTGTGAGTGGATGCAGCGCCGAGGCGAGGTCGGGCCAGTCGGTCAATGCGGACGTGGCGGCCATCCGGTTCACCGGCGGCGCGTCTCGCGTTCGGGCAGAACGGTTTCCATCAGGCGCAGGCGCTCGTCGTCGTTCATCTGCGACCAGCGTGCGATTTCCGCGGTGGTGCGATGGCAACCGGTGCACAGGCCATCGTCGTCGAGCGAGCAGATGCCGATGCAGGGGCTGAGCACGGCGCGGAAAAAGGTATTCATGGATCGACCAACGTAAGGCGGACGTGCCTGGGATTCAACCGGCGCGGGCGTCGTAAACGCGTCGTGGTGCGCTGGCGCCGGATTTTGGGTGCTCATAAAAACGTCGAGCCGGCGGGGCCGGCTCGACGTGTGTGTTGCTTTGCGCTTCGCGTCGCGAAGCGCTGGATCCCCACTTTCGCGGAGATGACGGTTCGGCAAAGCCGCTCGCGCTATGCGCGAGCGGGCCGAAACGTCACTTCACGCTGACGAGCTTGACTTCGAACTGCACGGCGACGTTCGGCGGGAACGGCGTACGCGGGTCGGCGCCATAGGCCTTGTCCGACGGCAGCGTGATTTCCCACTTCGAACCGGCCGGCATCTGCAGCAGCGCTTCGCGCATGGCCGGCATCTCGATGTCGCTGACCTTGATCGACGGGATCTGCTGCGCCGGACGGGCCTGCTGCGGACGCTCGCCCCAGGCGTACGGACCGGCGACTTCCAGCTGCACGGTGCTGGCCTGCGTCGGCTTGGCGCCCGAGCCCTTCTCGATCTCGCGATACTGCACGCCGCTCGGCAGCGACTTCACGCCGGCCTTGGACTTGTTGGCGGCGATGAACTGGTCGCTCTTGGTCTTGTTCTCGGCGGCGGCCTTGTCCCACGCGGCCTTCGCCTTGGTCTGCTGGCGCTGCTGCATGTTCTGCACGGCGGTGCGCAGCTGGTCGACCGGCACCGACGGCTGCTTCTTGCCGTAGCCGTCCTGCAGGCCCTTGATGATGGTGTTGACGTCGACCTGCTCGCCGCTTTCGATGGCGTTGCGGCCCAGGTCGTAACCGAGCGCGTAGCTCAGCTTGCCCTGCTCGGTCGAAGTGTTCTGCGCGGCGGCAGTGCCGGTCAGGGCCAGGGCCGCGACGGCGGCAGCGATCAAACGCAACTTCATTCGAATGAATCTCCGTAATGGATCGGGGCGGGACTACCGCTCCTTAGTGATAAGGCCCGCACCGGTCGAATGGACCCGGATGGACGCGCTAGGATACCGGCGCCAGTACTTAATCGCCACTGACGCCGAACGGCTCAGACAGCGTCTCCCGGGCGAAGTTCCGGGCCCGATGCAGCGCGATTCCCGCCACTTTCGCAGCCTCCTGGACCCGCCGCCTCCATGTCCGAAACGCCCGTCCTCACCGCCGACCGCGGCGCCGTCCGCGTCGTCACCGTCAACCGCCCCGACAAGCTGAATGCGCTCAACGCCGCCACGCTGGACGCCCTGCTGGCGGCGTTCGAGGCCGCCGCGGCCGATCCGTCGGTCCGCTGCGTCGTCCTGACCGGCGCCGGCCCCAAGGCCTTCGTCGCCGGGGCGGATATCGCGGAGATGAACGGGCTGACCGCGGTCCAGGGCCGCGACTTCTCGCTGCGCGGCCAGAAGCTGATGCGCCGGGTGGAAAAAATGCCCAAGCCGGTGATCGGCATGATCAACGGCTTCGCCCTCGGTGGCGGGCTGGAACTGGCGATGGGCTGCCACCTGCGCATCGCGGCCGACACGGCCAAGGTCGGCCAGCCGGAGATCAACCTCGGGCTGATCCCCGGCTTCGGCGGCACGCAGCGCCTGCTGCGCCTGGCCGGCCGTGCGGCGACGCTGGAACTGTGCCTCGTCGGCGCGCCGATCGACGCCGCCCGTGCGCGCGAGCTCGGCATCGTCAACCGCGTCGTGCCGGCCGCTGAGCTGGAGGCCGAGACGATGAAGCTCGCCGAGCAGATCGCGAACTCCGCCCCGCTCGCGCTGCGTGGCGTGCTCGACTGCGTCAACGTCGGCGGCGAATGCGGCATCGAGGAAGGCCTGGAATACGAGACGGCGCAGTTCGGGCTGATGTTCGCCACGCAGGACATGCGCGAAGGCACGACCGCGTTCCTCGAACGCCGCAAGCCGAACTTCAGCGGCCAGTAATGCACGACGCGTCGAACGCCTGCGTGTGCGGTTGCGATGATCCGCGCGGCGCCGCGGCGCACGCGGTCAACGCCGCGTTGCGCGTCGACGACGTGGACCGCGCGATCGAGGCGGGCCTGCTCGATCGCGAGGTCGAATGCACGCACTGCAGCGACCAATGCCGCGCGCGCCTGCACGAAGCGCGTGCTGCACGTGTTGATGCGCTGGCCGCGCGCGAACGCTATCGCGCACGCGCTGCACGACTTGAACGCCGTGCACGCGAACGCGCGGAGAAGCGCGTGTCGCCGTCGGTCACCGCGGTGGTGACGCCCACGCCCTCTGCCCTGCCCTCGGCCGCCGCCGCCGCGCTCGCACGTGCGCGCGAGAAGGCCGCGCAACGCCACAAGCCATGACGCCTGTCGCATCGAAGAAGAAAACCGCCACGAAGAAGGCCGCGCCGAAGAAAGTCGTGACCAAGCGCGCCCGGCGCGGCAGCCGCCTGTCCGCTGAGGAAATCGAGACGATGTTCGCGCGGTTGAAGGCGCTCAATCCGGCGCCGAAAACCGAACTCGAATACGCGACGCCGTACGAACTGCTGGTAGCGGTGACGCTGTCGGCGCAAGCGACCGACGTCGGCGTCAACAAGGCCACGCGCAAGTTGTTCCCGGTCGCCAACACGCCGCAGAAGATCGCGAAGCTCGGCGTCGAAGGACTCAAGCCGTACATCTCGACGATCGGCCTGTACAACACCAAGGCCGCCAATGTCGTCGCGATGGCGCAGCAGTTGATCGAACACCACGGAGGCGAGGTGCCGCGCGACCGCGACGCGCTCGAAGCGCTACCCGGCGTTGGGCGCAAGACGGCGAACGTCGTCCTCAACACCGCGTTCGGCGAGCCGACGATGGCGGTGGACACGCACATCTTCCGCGTCGCCAACCGCACCGGCCTTGCGCCGGGCAAGACCGTGCGCGCAGTCGAGGATGGCCTGCTGAAGGTCGTTCCGCCCGAGTACCTGCACGATGCCCACCACTGGCTGATCCTGCACGGCCGCTACGTGTGCAAGGCGCGCCGGCCCGATTGCCCGCATTGCGCGATCCGCGACATCTGCCGCTACCCGGACAAGACGCCGGGCGAGCCGGACGCGATCGCCACGTGAGCGCCGCCACGATCGCGAATCGGCCGTCATCACCGCGAGGCGGGGATCCATGCCTTCGGAACGACACGGCCTTCGAAGGACATGACATATCGGGAAGTTGGATTCCCGCCTTCGCGGGAATGACGTCGAGGGATGTGATCGCGTGACGGCCTGGGTCCCGGCCTTCGCCGGGATGACGGTGTGTAGTTGCACGCGCACATGGCGGAGCCGCCACTCCCCACCGCCTCGCCCGCGCTGTCCCACCTGCGCCAGCTCGCGCCTCGCGTCATCCCCGCGTCATCGCAGCGAAATAAGTCAGCGCTGTCACATTTACGCAACTTTCACGACCTAGCCTGCGCAGCGTCTTCTCACTACGCCCCAAGGGCTACGTCCATGAAACTGTCCCGCAGCACCCTGTCCGTCGCGCTGCTCGCCGCCCTCGTCGCGCCGGCCGCGCATGCCGAAATCGCGCTCGACGTGATCGGCAACTCCGAAGTCTCCTTCGAAGGCCTGGTCCAGGCCGACTACAACTACTTCGACAGCGACTTCGCCGACCTCAACGCCGGTGGCGACGGCCTCGACGGCCGCGACAGCGACAACGAACTGCGCCGCGCCGAGCTGGTGCTCAAGGGCAAGGGCCCGGGCAACTTCGAGTGGGTGGTCGGTTACGACGCCAAGGCCGACAAGTGGCTGGACGTCAACGCCAAGTACAAGATCCGCGGCGATTCGAACCACTACTTCCAGCTGGGCCAGTTCAAGCAGCCCAACAGCATGGAAGAGCTGTCCTCGACCAAGAACAACGACTTCATCGCCAAGGCGCTGGTCACCAACACCTTCGGCGTCGCCCGTCGTCTCGGCGGCCAGTACCGCTACGGCGCCAACGACTGGGGCGTGACCGCCAGCTACTTCACGCGCGAGCTCACCGAGCATCCGGCTCCGACGCCGCACGGCCCGGGCTACGGCCTGCGCGGCAACTGGGCGCCGATCAACGAGAAGGGCAACATCTTCCACCTGGGCCTGTCGTACGTTGACTACGACACCTTCCAGGACACGGTCCGCCTGCGCGCCCGTCCGGGCGCCGACCTCGCCGGCACGCGCCTGGTCGACACCGGCAACATGACCAACACCGACCGCCAGAAGACCGTCGGCGCCGAAGCGATGTACGTCACCGGCCCGGTCAAGCTGCAGGGCGAGTACATGCAGACGAAGGTGGAGCGCTACAACAACGGCAATCCGCGCCAGTCGCACAACTTCGACGGCAACAGCTGGTACGTCAGCGGCCTGTGGAACATCACCGGCGAGACCTGGGGCTACAAGGAAGGCACGCCGACCACCCCGCTGCCCGACGAACCCGCCAGCGGCATGTGGCAGGTCGGCGCGCGCTTTGATTCGATCGACCTGGACGACGGCATCGTCATCGCGCCGACCTCGCCGACCGCCGCCGCGGCCGTCGACGGCGTGCTGGGTGGCCAGATGGACACGTGGACCGTCGGCGTGAACTGGTACTGGCGTTCGAACTTCAAGTTCATGCTGAACTACGTGATGGTCGACAGCTCGAAGTTCATGGCGCGCACTCCGACCACCGGCCTGGTCAACCCGGCCGACCAGAACCAGCTCGTCAACCGCAAGGTCGACGACAACCCGAACATCTTCGAAGCCCGCATGCAGTTCTACTGGTAATCGACGCTTCAAAGGTTCCAGCTCCCTCCCTTTGTGAACCTCCGGGCGCGGTCGTTTGGCCGCGCCCTTTTTTTCGCCCATGCCGTCGTTCCCGCGAAGGCGGGAATCCAGCGTCCAGACGCGATCCCGCTATCCGACAGCTCGACGTCGGGCAGATGGTTCCCCGCCTTCGCGGGGATGACAGCAGGAAGCTTGCGCCGTAACACGCGTGTCACACACCCGACCCGGCGCTGTCATCCAACGGTTATCAAATGCGCCACGAACGGGCACGGCCCGTCGTCACTCCAGGAGAGCATCGTGTTCAAGTCCATCCAGTTCCGCTTCGCCGCGCTCGCGCTGGCCAGCACCGTCGCCATGGGCGCGCAGGCGGCCGACGTCACCGGCGCCGGCGCGTCGTTCGTCTACCCGGTCATGTCGAAGTGGTCGGCCGACTACAACAAGGCCGCCGGCAAGAAGGTCAACTACCAGTCCATCGGCTCCGGCGGCGGCATCGCGCAGATCAAGGCCGCGACGGTCGACTTCGGTTCCTCCGACGCACCGCTGAAGCCGGAAGAACTGGCGCAGGCCGGCCTGGCGCAGTTCCCGTCGGTCATCGGCGGCGTGGTGCCGGTCGTCAACGTGCCGGGCATCGCCTCCGGCGCGCTGAAGCTCGACGGCGAGACGCTCGCCAACATCTTCCTGGGCAAGATCACCAAGTGGAACGACCCGGCGATCGCCGCGCTCAACGGCGGCGTGCAGCTGCCCGACCGCAAGATCACCGTCGTGCACCGCTCGGACGGTTCGGGCACCACGTTCAACTTCGTCAACTACCTCTCGAAGGTGTCGCCGGACTGGAAGTCGAAGGTCGGTGAAGGCACGTCGGTGAAGTGGCCGGTGGGCATCGGCGGCAAGGGCAACGAAGGCGTCGCCGCGTACGTGAAGCAGATCGTCGGCGGCATCGGCTACGTCGAGCTGTCGTACGCGCTGCAGAACAAGATGTCGTACTCGCGTCTGAAGAACGCCGCCGGCAACTTCGTGCTGCCGTCGGACGAGAGCTTCTCGGCCGCCGCCGCCAGCGCCGACTGGGCGAACGCGAAGGACTTCTACCTGGTGATGACCAACGCCCCGGGCGCGAACGCCTGGCCGATCACCGCCACCAACTTCATCCTGATGTACAAGCAGCCCAAGAATGCCGCCGGCGCGAAGAACGCCAAGGAATTCTTCCGCTGGGTCTACGCCAACGGCGACCAGCAGGCCAAGGCGCTGGACTACGTCCCGCTGCCGGACGCGCTGGTGAAGCAGATCGAGACCTACTGGTCGACCTCGATGAACTACTGATCCCTTCCGGGTTCAGCGATACGGAAAGGCGGGCTTCGGCCCGCCTTTCTTTTGTAGCCCCTCTCCCGCTTGCGGGAGAGGGGTTGGGGTGAGGGCAAGAGGTCGGAGGGCCGCGGGCTCGCCCTCATCCGCCTGCCGGCACCTTCTCCCGCCCGCGGGAGAAGGGCTTCTCCGTCCGTGCGTCCGTGCGACGGACGATCCCGCAACCCCGCCAGGCCGGCATTGCAGAAATGTGACCGCTGGATGTCATTGGGCTGTAACAAAAGAATCATCAAATGGCGCAGCCCGGCCAGCAGGCCGGATCCTTCCCCTTGGAGTTGCGCATGAACCCGTCGTCGGCCCGCATTGCCGCCCTCGCCTTCGCCATCGCCCTGACCGTCGCGGCCTGCAAGCCCGCCGGCGACACCAACGCACCGGCCACCGGCGCGGACACCGGCGCTTCCGCTGCGAACGCTCCGGCCGGCGACAAGGTCGCCGCGCAGATCACCGGCGCCGGCGCGACCTTCATCTACCCGCTGATCTCGAAGTGGTCGGACGACTACAACAAGGCCACCGGCGCGAAGGTCAACTACCAGTCCATCGGTTCCGGTGGCGGCATCGCGCAGATCAAGGCCGGCACGGTGGACTTCGGTTCCTCCGACAAGCCGCTGCCGTCCGACGAACTCGCTGCCGCGGGCCTCGGCCAGTTCCCGTCCGCCATCGGCGGCGTGGTGCCGGTGGTGAACATCGAAGGCATCGAGCCGGGCAAGCTGCGCCTCACCGGCCCGCTGCTGGCCGACATCTTCAGCGGCAAGGTCGCGACCTGGAACGATCCGGCGATCGCCGCGGTGAACCCGGGCCTGACGCTGCCGTCGACGAAGATCAACATCGTCCACCGCTCCGACGGTTCGGGCACCACGTTCAACTTCACCAACTACCTCTCGAAGGTCTCGCCGGACTGGAAGTCGAAGGTCGGCGAAGGCACGTCGGTGCAGTGGCCGGGCGGCGTGGGCGGCAAGGGCAACGAAGGCGTCGCGTCCTACGTGAAGCAGATCAAGGGTTCGATCGGTTACGTCGAACTCGCGTACGCGCTGCAGAACAAGATGGCGTTCGCGTCGTTGCAGAACGCCGCCGGCAACTGGGTGCTGCCGAGCGCCGAGAGCTTCCAGGCCGCCGCCGCCGGCGCCGACTGGGCCAGCGCGAAGGACTTCAACCTGGTGATCACCAACGCGTCGGGCGAGCAGGCCTGGCCGATCACCGCGACCAATTTCATCCTCATGTACAAGACGCCGAAGGACGCGAAGCGTTCGGCGGACACGCGCGAGTTCTTCAAGTGGGCCTTCGAACAGGGCCAGTCGCAGGCGCAGGCGCTGGACTACGTCCCGCTGCCGCCGGCGCTGGTGCAGCAGGTCGAGGCGTACTGGGCGGCCGAGTTCAAGTGACGATCCGGCGCCTGCGCGCTTTGCGCGCAGGCCTTTGCCGGATCGTCATCCCCGCGAAGGCGGGGATCCAAGTGTCCGGACTCATTCCGCTCTCCGGATAGCGTGCTGAAACTGAAAGATGGATTCCCGCCTCCGCGGGAATGACGGCAAAAAAGCAAAGGCCAAAACGTCGGGTCCCGTCTCCGCGGGAATGACCGCAAAAAACAAGGCCAAAACGTCGATTCCGCCTCCGCGGGAATGACGGCAAGAAACACCGCAACACGCAACGCGCACCACGTCATCCCGCGAACGCGGAGACGCCATGAACGCAGCACCGGGTCGCACTCCCTCTCTCTCCCTGCGATACGGCAATCGCGTCCATGGTCTCCCGCCTTCGCGGGAATGACGGCCCAGAACCCGGAACGGCCACACGAACCCCTCGGATGAATGCCACTTCCCTCCCCGCCGTTGAAGTTCCCAAGTCGCGCGACCACAAGGACGCGCGCAACGACCGGCTGTTCCGGTACGTCCTCACCGGCACCGTGATCTTCGTGCTCGTCGCGCTCGCCAGCGCGGCGCTGTCGATGCTCTGGGGCGGACGCCACGTGCTCGAAGCCGAAGGACTGCGCTTCTTCTTCAGCACCGAATGGAACCCCGTCGAGAACCGCTACGGCGCTCTGGTGCCGATCTACGGCACCGTCGTCACGGCGCTCATCGCGATGCTGATCGCGGTGCCGGTGAGCTTCGGCATCGCGTTCTTCCTCACCGAAGTCGCGCCGCGCTGGGCGCGCGGCCCCATCGGGACGGCGATCGAACTGCTCGCCGGCATTCCCTCGATCATCTACGGCATGTGGGGCCTGTTCGTGCTCGTGCCGGTGATGACCGAATACGTCACGCCGTGGCTCAACGACCATGTCGGCACGCTGCCGGTGATCGGCGCCCTCTTCCAGGGCCCGCCGCTGGGCATCGGCATGCTGACCGCCGGCATCGTGCTGGCGATCATGGTGATCCCGTTCATCTCCTCGGTGATGCGCGAGGTCTTCCTCACCGTGCCCACGCGCCTGAAGGAATCGGCCTACGCGCTGGGTTCGACCAAGTGGGAAGTGAGCTGGGACATCGTGCTGCCGTACACGCGGTCGGCGGTGATCGGCGGGATCTTCCTGGGCCTTGGCCGCGCGCTCGGCGAAACGATGGCGGTGGCCTTCGTGATCGGCAACAGCGTGAACTTCTCCGCCTCGCTGCTCGAGCCGGGCACGACCATTGCCGCGCTGATCGCCAACGATTTCGGCGAGGCGACCGAAACCTACCGCTCCGCGCTGCTGCTGCTGGGCTTCGTGCTGTTCATCGTGACCTTCGTGGTGCTCGCGATCGCGCGCTTCATGCTGCTCAAGCTCGCCCGCAAGGAGGGCAACTGATGAGCGCTCCCACCGTTTCGGTGAAGACCGCGCACGACTTCAAGGTCGCCGACGCGCTCTATCGCCGCCGCCGTGTCATCAACGTCGTCTCGCTGGTGCTGGCCTGCGCGGCCGCCTTGTTCGGCCTGTTCTTCCTGGGCTGGATCCTGTGGACGCTGATCGCCAAGGGCATCGGCGGCATCAACTGGGCGCTGTTCACGCAGAACACGCCGCCGCCGATGCAGGAAGGCGGCCTGCTCAACGCCTTCTTCGGCAGCGCCGTGATGTGCGTCATCGCGATCCTGATCGGCACGCCGCTGGGCATCGCCGCGGGCACGTGGCTCGCCGAATACGGCCACGCGCGCAAGTTCGGCACGGTGGTGCGCTTCGTCAACGACATCCTGCTGTCGGCGCCGTCGATCGTGCTGGGCCTGTTCGTGTACACGCTGGTGGTGATGCAGACCGGCGGCAACTTCTCGGCGCTGGCCGGTGCGATCGCGCTCGCCTTCATCGTGCTGCCGGTGGTGGTGCGTACGACCGACGAGATGCTGCGACTGGTGCCGGCGCAGATGCGCGAAGCCGCGCTATCGCTGGGCGTGCCGCAGTGGAAGGTCATCATGCAGGTGCTCTACCGCAGCGCCTCGGCGGGCATCGTCACCGGCGTGCTGCTCGCGCTGGCCCGCATCTCCGGCGAAACCGCGCCGCTGCTGTTCACCGCCTTCGGCAACCAGTACTGGTCGACCAACGTGCTGCAACCGATGGCGTCCGTGCCGGTGGTGATGAACCAGTTCGCCGGCAGTCCGTACGAATCGTGGCAGGTGCTGGCCTGGGCCGGCGCGCTGGTGCTCACCGTCTTCGTCCTCCTCATCAGCCTCATCGCGCGCGCCATCGTGCTGCGCAACCGGATCAGCCATGACTGACCTCTCCAACCTCTCGGGCCTTTCGGGCCGGAACACCGCCATGAACGACGCCCGCATCGCCCTCGCCACGCCCGAGCGCAAGAGCGCCGCTGCCGCCGCGCCAGTGAAGCTCGCCGCACGCGGCCTGAACTTCTACTACGACAAGTTCCATGCGCTGAAGGACATCAACCTGGAGATGCCGGAAAAGCGCGTCACCGCGCTGATCGGCCCCTCCGGTTGCGGCAAGTCCACGCTGCTGCGCATCTTCAATCGCATCTATGCGCTGTATCCGAAGCTGGAAGCGCGCGGCGAGGTGATCCTGGACGGCGAGAACATCCTGGATTCGCGCTATCCGATGAACCGCCTGCGCAGCAAGGTCGGCATGGTGTTCCAGAAGCCGGTGCCGTTCCCGATGACGATCTACGAGAACGTCGCCTACGGCATCCGCCACCACGAGAAGCTGTCCAAGGCCGAGATGGATTCGCGCGTCGAACACGCGCTGCGCCAGGGCGCGCTGTGGGACGAGGTGAAGGACAAGCTGGGCGCGAGCGCGCTCGGCCTCTCGGGCGGACAGCAGCAGCGTCTGTGCATCGCACGCGCCGTCGCGCTGCGCCCGGACGTGCTGCTCCTCGACGAGCCGACGTCGGCGCTGGACCCGATCTCCACCAGCCGCATCGAGCAGCTGGTCGAAGAGCTGAAGAAGGACTACACGATCGTCATCGTGACCCACAACATGCAGCAGGCCGCGCGCGTGTCCGACTTCACCGCCTTCATGTACCTGGGCGACCTGATCGAACACGGCACGACGGACACGATCTTCTCCAATCCTACGAAGCAGCAGACCGAGGATTACATCACTGGACGGTTTGGGTGATGAGCGCCCCTCTCCCGCGTGCGGGAGAGGGGTTGGGGTGAGGGCAAGAGCACCCTCATCCGCCCTCCGGGCACCTTCTCCCGCTCGCGGGAGAAGGGACAGAACAGGACACCACACTTCATGAGCACCCAGATGCACGACCACATCGTCAAGAGCTACGACGACGAGCAGCGCCGGCTGCTCAACGAAACCCTGCGCATGGGCGAGATGGCCGCCTCGCAGCTGGAGGCCGCGCTCGACGTGGTCCAGCGTCGCGACGACAAGGCCGCCGAACGCATCATCGCCAACGACGAGGCGATCGACGCCCTCGAAGCCGAGGTCAGCCACGACGTCATGAAGCTCGCGCTGCGCGGGCCGATGGCGCGCGACCTGCGCGAGATCCTCGCGGCGATCCGCATCGCGTCCGACATCGAACGTGTCGGCGATTACGCGGCCAACGTGGCCAAGCGCTCGCTCGCGCTCAACCTGTCGCCGCCGCTGCCGCACGTGAGCGGCCTGCACGCGATCGGCACGCTGGCGGTGCAGCAGGTGCGCGACGTGCTGGTGGCCTATCGCGACAACAACGTCGAACTCGCCCAGCGCGTGCGCGCCCGCGACGCCGACCTCGACGTCGCCTACACCGCGCTGTTCCGCGAACTGCTCACCTACATGATGGAAGACGCGCGCAGCATCACGCCGTGCACGCATCTGCTGTTCATGGCGAAGAACATCGAGCGCATCGGCGACCACGCCACCAACATCGCCGAGAACGTGTGGTTCCTCGTGCGCGGCGAGGAAGCCCTGCCGCCGCGCGAGAAGCGCGACGGCAGCTCGACGACGGCGGCGCCTTGAGCCTTCGTGATTCGTGATTCGTGATTCGTGATTGGTGATTGGTGATTGGTGATTCGGGAAAGCGCTTCCCGAAGCCGTCATCCCGGCGAAAGCCGGGACCCAGGCCCGTAACGCACGGGCGCACCGACGTGCGGAACCACCGTCACCTCGTTATTCCAGCGAAAGCTGGAATCCACCGACCCTTCGCTGTTCCGCGCGATAAGGCGGCCTGACTGGCACAGGGTGAATCGGCCGACATCACAGCCTGGATCCCGGCCTCCGCCGGGATGACGGCTCCGGTTGCCGGACTGCGCATCCGCGCGATCCACTCGCCGCACGCATCGCTCGCTTCGCCGATTTCATTGCCTCCTCCGCCATTGCGCCGCCGCGCCCACGACTCATGGCCTATGCGCCGGCACCTTCGATTGCGCAAAGTTGCGTCTTCGATAGCATCCGCTCCGGAAAACGGTTTCGCGCATGCTGCGCCGCATCAAGCGCGACGCTGTTCACCGCACGCTAGCTAACGCCCTGTCATCGTTCCCAGGCCTGAAAACCGGGCCATCTCCGCGGGTCTTCCCCGCATCGCGCACAGGAGTTCTCCCATGTCCAGCAAGACCAGCAAGACCGTCGTCCTCGTCGCCGGCGCCGCCCTGGCCGGTGGTATTGCCCTTTCGGGTTCGGCGTTCGCCATGACCGACCTGGCGTCCGGCTACATGGTCAGCGCCGGCGAAGGCGCGAAGGCCGGCGAAGGCAAGTGCGGCGTCGAGAAGATGGACACCGACAAGGACGGCAAGGTGTCGCAGGCCGAGTTCGGCGCGGCGCACAACGGCGACACCAGCAAGTTCGCCACGCACGACGCGAACAAGGACGGCTTCCTCTCCGCCGACGAACTGAAGGCGAAGAAGGGCGACAAGATGGAGGGCAAGTGCGGCGAAGGCAAGTGCGGTGGCATGGCTTGACGCGAGTCCCTTCGCAAAAGCCCGCACATCCCTGTGCGGACTCTTCAAGAGATGCGTCGCGCATTCATAGCCAATGACCAGCCTGGCTGACACTTCAGTCGGACTCGGACTGCGGCGGGCCCTGCTGGGCCCGCTGCGGAACGCCGCCTCGGGCGATTTCGATTTCCTCGAATGCGCGCCCGAGAACTGGATCGGCGTCGGCGGAAAACTCGGCGAAGCGCTCGAGGAACTCAGCGCCCGCCACACGCTGACGTGCCACGGCCTCTCGCTCTCGCTCGGCGGTTTCGCGCCGCTGGACGAAACCTTTCTCGCGCGCGTGCGCCGCTTTCTCGATCGCCACCACGTCGCGCTCTACAGCGAACACCTGAGCTACTGCGCCGACGACGGCCAGCTCTACGACCTGCTGCCGATGCCGTTCACCGACGAGGCCGTGCGCCACGTCGCCGCACGCATTCGCCAGACGCAGGACATCGTCGGCCGACGCATCGCGGTGGAGAACGTGTCCTACTACGCGACCATGCCGGTCGATGGCGACCAGCACGCGCTCGACGAAGCCGCCTTCATCAACGCGGTATTGGACGAGGCCGATTGCGACCTGCTGCTCGACGTCAACAACGTCTACGTCAACGCGATCAACCATCGCTACGATCCCCTCGCCTTCCTCGACGCGATGCCCGCGCATCGCATCGCCTGCTGTCACGTCGCCGGCCACTTCGATGAAGCCGACGACCTCAAGGTCGATACGCACGGCGCCGCGGTGAAGGACGCCGTGTGGTCGCTGCTCGGCGAGGCGTACCGACGTTTCGGCGCGCGCCCGACGCTGCTTGAGCGCGACTTCAATATTCCGCCCTACGCCGAACTGCGCGGCGAACTGGACACCGTGCGTCGCGTCATGCGCGAACACGCGGCCGCACCGAACGCGCATGCCCACGCCTGACGCACCGCCGCGCCTGCGCGCGCAGCAACTCGCCCTCACCCGCCACCTGCGCGATCCGCAAGCCACGGCCGCGCCCGATGGCGTGGAAGACCGGCGCATCGCGATCTACCGCGACCTGGTGTTCAACAATGTCGAAAGCCTGCTTGCCGGCAATTTCCCGGTGCTGAAGCAGGTGCTCGGCGATGCCGACTGGCGCGCGCTCGTGCGCGATTTCTTTCGCGCGCATCGCGCGCAGACGCCGCTGTTCCCCGAACTCGGCCGAGAATTCCTGCGCTTCCTCGACGCACGCGGCGACGCATCGCCGACGCTGCCGCCGTTCGCCGGCGCACTCGCGCATTACGAATGGGTCGAACTGGCGCTGCAGATCAGCGACGCGGAGCTGCCCGCATTCGATGCGAACGGCGATCTGCTCGACGGTGTCCCGGTGCTGTCGCCCCTGGCATGGCCGCTGGCGTACGCGTGGCCGGTGCACCAGATCGGCCCCGATCATCGTCCTGACACGCCGCCGGCCGAACCGACCTTGCTGCTGGTGCGCCGCGGGCCTGACGGCGAGGTCCGGTTCTCGCAGCTGAGCCCGCTGGCGTTCCGGCTGCTGCAGCGGCTGGACGAGTCGCCGTCGCTGACGGGGCGTGCGCAGCTGGAGGCGTTGGCGGTCGAGGCTGGGCATGCGGATGTGGACGCCTTCGTGGCGCAGGGCCGTGCGTTGTTCGAGCAGATGCGCAGCGTCGGGGTCGTCCCGGGAACGCTTCCGTAGCTGTCATCCCCGCGAAGGCGGGGATCCAGCAGCCCGCCGCATCACCCTTCCGTCGAGCGTGATGCATGCGCAGTTGGATTCCCGCCTTCGCGGGAATGACAGCAAAGACGACAGCGCCGCAAACGCCGAGCCCGCCACCCAGCCACATTTGACCCGTCTGCTAACCTTTCGGCCATGCAGAACGCCGACGCACCCGCCCCGCCCGCCCGACTTTGCACCCGTTTCCGCGGCTTCCTGCCAGTGGTGGTGGACGTGGAAACCGGCGGCTTCGACTGGAACCGCCATGCGCTGCTCGAGATCGCAGTCGCGCCGATCGACCTGGACGAGAACGGGCTGCTCGTCGTCGGCGAGATCACCAGCAGCCACGTCGTGCCGGCGCCCGGACTGGACATCGATCCGAAGTCGCTGGAAGTCACCGGCATCGACATCGACCATCCGTTCCGCGACGCGAAGACCGAGCGCGTCGCGCTGGAAACGGTCTTTGCGCCGGTGCGCGCCGCGCTGAAGAAGCACGGCTGCCAGCGCGCGATCCTCGTCGGCCACAACGCGCATTTCGACCTGAACTTCCTCAACGCGGCGGTCGCGCGCAGCGGCCACAAGCGCAATCCGTTCCATCCCTTCAGCGTGTTCGACACGGTGAGCCTGGCCGGCGTCGCGTATGGGCAGACGGTGCTCGCGCGTGCGGTGCAGGCCGCCGGATTGTCGTGGAACAGCGAGGAGCAGCATTCGGCCGTGTACGACACCGAACGCACGGCACAGTTGTTCTGCCGCATCGTCAACGCGTGGCCTTCGCCCGTGCCGCCGGTGGTGGCGCCGTGAGCGACACGCGCACGCCGATGCAGCGCATGCTCGCCGGCGAGCTGTACCGCGCCGACGATGCGGAGATCCAGGCGGCGCAGGCCGCCACGCGCGAATGGCTCGTTCGCTACAACGCCGCGCTGGGCATGACGCCGGCGCAACGCCACGCCTTGCTCGCCGAGCGACTGGGCGCCGCGGGCGAAGGCAGCGAGATCCGCCCGCCCTTCCACTGCGACTACGGCTTCAACGTGCATCTGGGTCGCGGCGTGTTCCTCAATTTCGACTGCGTGATCCTCGACGTGGTGCGTGTGGAGATCGGCGACGCCACGCAGATCGGTCCCGCGGTGCAGATCTACACGGCGGACCACCCGCGCGATCCTTCGCAGCGCCGCGAAGGCTGGGAATTCGGCAAGCCCGTGCGCATCGGCCGCAACGTGTGGATCGGCGGCGGCGCGATCGTGCTGCCCGGCGTGACCATCGGCGACGACGCGCTGATCGGCGCGGGCAGCGTGGTCACGCGCGACGTGCCGGCGGGCGCGACGGTGGCGGGCAATCCGGCGCGCATCGTTTCGAAGGACGCTGCCGTCCGATAGCGGGCGCGCGGTCCGGGCGGATCGCCGCATTGTCCCGTTCAATGCAACGCGCTGTGGACGCGCCGGGATGTTCCCGCCGTGCGCGCAGATGCCGACAATCCCCTTCGCCGTCGCACGGCATCGGCAAGCGTCGGTCTGACCGGCGCTTAAAACCGTTTTAAAGAAGCGCTGCTGGAATGCTCCATCGCAGCCGGCGCATCGCGGCCACGCGCGCGTCGATGCGATCCTTCCGCACCTTTCCGGCGTCCCGTCGCGTGTCCACGACCGCACGGGCCGTCGCCAGCCTGGATGCCCCCCATGAACCGTTCCGGATGGCTGTTGCCGGCCTTCCTGCTGTCCGCCTTCGCGAGCGCCGCGCACGCGAGCGGCCGCGCCGATTGCACCAGCGGCCCCACGCGGCTGCCGCCGATCGTCAACCTGCGAGTCGACAACGACCTGCTCGGTGGGCAGGACCAGGGCTACAGCAACGGCGTGCAGCTCACGCTGGTGTCGCCGAACCTGCGCGACTACACCGACGATCCGTGCATCCCGCGCCTCGCCCGCTGGGTGAATCGCCATCTGGAAGCGCTGCAACCGGAGACGTTCGAGCAGCAGAACATGATCGCGACGTTCTCGCAGGGCATCTTCACGCCGACCGATTTCAGCCGCGCCGATTTGATCGAGGACGATCGCCCGTATGCGGCCGCGCTGCTCGTCGGCCTGGGCTACAACGCGCGCGAAGGCGATGCGCTGCGCACGACCCAGCTGCAGTTCGGCGTGGTGGGCCCCGCGGCGCTGGGCCAGGAAGCACAGGACGCCGTCCACGGCATCACCGGCAGCGAGAAATTCCGCGGCTGGGACAACCAGCTGGAGAACGAACCGGTCTTCCGCATCGTGCACGAGCGCATGCGCCGGTTCTCGCCAAACGACGGCGCGCGCGGCTGGGGCTGGGATGCGATCGCGCATTACGGCGGCAGCTTCGGCAACCTCGCGACGTACGCGAACGCGGGCGCCGAACTGCGTTTTGGCCGCAACCTGCCCGACGATTTCGGCAGCACGCCGCTGCGCCCGGCCGGCGAGAACACCGCGCCCACGCGCGAACCGCAGAGCCAGTACACGCCCGGCGCGCACCTGTTCCTCACGATGGACACGCGCTGGGTCCTGTGGGACATCACGCTGGACGGCAACGCCTTCCGCGACAGCCACAGCGTCGACAAGCGCCACGCCGTGGCCAATGTCGGCTACGGCGTGGCGGTGATGTTCAATCGCTGGAAGTTCGCGCTTGCGCGCTACCACGGCACGCGCGAGTTCGACGGGCAACAGGAAACCCCGGTGTTCGGAAGCTTCACGATCAGCCGGGCGTTCTGATCCCTGCCGTCGTCCGCGCGCAATGTGGGGATGAGGTTACGGCGAAGCCAGCTTCAACCCCACCAGCCCCGCGATGATCAGGCCCACGCTGACCAGGCGCAGCGCATTGACTGGCTCGTTGAACAGCACGATGCCAAGGATCACGGTGCCGACGGCGCCGACGCCCACCCAGATCGCATAGGCGGTGCCCACCGGCAACGACTTCATCGCGATGCCGAGCAGGCCGAGGCTGATCGCCATCGCGGCGACGGTGCCGACGGTCGGCCAAAGCTTCGTGAAACCGTCGGTGTATTTGAGGCCGATCGCCCAGCCCACTTCGAACAGGCCGGCGAGAACGAGGATGATCCAGGGCATGACAGTCTCCAGTCGAATGGGGCCGTCCCCGGGTGCGAATGGCGGCGGGGTCGTCCCCGCTTCCTGGACCGGAATTATTCCACAGGGCTTCGCGCGCGGCCCTCACGCGGCGGCGCGCGTTTACAGCAGGGTTACACGTGCGCGTTGCCGCATGCGCGTACGCGATTACAGCCGCGCTTCCGGCGGATTGGCGTCCACGCAGATGATGTTGCGGCCCTGGTTCTTCGCGCGGTACATCGCCGCGTCCGCGCGTTCGAGCAGGCGGGCGGGCGTGTCGTCGAAACGGCACTGCGCGATGCCGACGCTGAAGGTGACGCGCAGGCCGTCGACGCCCGCCCACGACGCGTGCGTCTCGAACGCGTGCTGCATGCGTTCGCAGATGGCGATCGCCTCCTCGAGCGAGGTATCCGGCAACAGCAGCGCGAACTCCTCGCCGCCCAGTCGCGCGAGCAGGTCCGCCGCGCGGCTGCCGGCCGCGAACACCAGCGCCGCCTCGCGCAGCACGGCATCGCCGACGGCGTGCGAGTGCGTGTCGTTAATGCGCTTGAAGTGATCCAGGTCGATCAGCGCCAGGCACAGCGGATGGCCGGCGCGCTGCGCCACGGCCATGTCGCGCTTGAGGATCTCGTCGAAACGGCGGCGGTTCGGCAGACCGGTGAGCGCGTCCTCGCGCGCCTGTCGCTCGTACGCGACGGCCTGCCTGCGCACGCGTTCGAGCAGCTGCGCGCGTTCGCGATCGGCCGCGAGCAGACGCTCGGCCTGCGCCTGCAGATCGCGCGTGCGCTCGTTGACCAGGCGCGCGAGGCGAACGTTCTTGGTGCGATAGCGATGCACCAGGTAGCGATACAGCGCCCACAGGACCAGCAGCAACAGCAACGCGGCGGCGGCACGCATGTCGGTACGCTGCCACCACATCGGCTTGATCGTGAACGACCACGTGGCCGTGTCGGTGGTCCAGGGGCCGCCCGGATGCGCGGCGGCGACCTGCAGCACGTAATCGCCCGGCGGCAGGCCCATGTATTCGACGGTGCGCTGGCGATCGCGCTCGACCCAGTCGTGGTCGAGGCCGATCAGCCGCGTGCGATAGCGGATGCGATCGGACATCACGTAACTGAGGCCGACGTACGACACGCCGATGCGCTTGCCGCCCGGCAGCGAGGCGCGCGAATCGAACGGCACGTCGCGGCCGTCGAGTGCGACGCGCTCGATCACCGTCGGCGGCGGGCGGCGATCGACATAGCGTTGCAGCCGCACGGGATCCACCGACGCGACGCCCGCCGCAGTGGCGATCCACACGCTCCCGTCGCGACGCAGGATCGCCGATGGCGACGAACTGCCGTTGGCCTGCGCGCTCGGCAGGCCGTCGGCTTCGGTGTAGCGCTCGCTCGGCAGCGGCGTGGCGCTGCCGTCGGCCGCGGTATCGAGCGCGTCCTTGCGGATGCGCAGCACGCCGCGGTTGCTGGTCACCCAGACGTTGCCGACGCGATCGGGCACGAACTGGAATACCGCGTCGACGGGCAGGCCCTGTTCGAGTCCGACACGCGCGAGCCGACCATCGCGATAGCGGTACAGGCCGCGGTCGGTCGCGATCCACACGTCGCCGTGGACGCTGCGGAAGCCGAACACCGAGCGCGCCCCGCTGGCGCTGAGGTCGATGCGCTCGACCTTGTCGCCGCGCAGCACGTGCGCGCCTTCGACCGAGCCGATCCACAACGCGCCATCGATGCTGGCCAGCGACGTGATGAGGCCCTGCGGCAGGCCCGCCGCCGTGGGCGCGTGCGCGCCGTCCGCGTCCAGCTTCACCACGCCGCGTCGCGTGCCCGCCCACACCCCGCCGGCGTCGTCGACGGCGATTGCGCGGACGTGCCCGCTCGGGACGCCTTCGTCCTGCGCGTAACGCCGCTGCAGGCGGCCGTCGCGCATGCGGTACACGCCATCGGCATAGGTGCCGACCCACAGGTCGCCATCGGCGCCCTGCGCGATGCTCAGCACCGACGGCGCGTCGCTGCCGCTTTCCGCATGGACGATATCGACGTGGTGGATGCGGCCGTCGGCGCCCATCCGGTCGAGGCCGCCACCGCCGCCGATCCACAGGTCGCCGTCGCGGTCCTCGAGGATCGCGCGGACGTATTCGCCCGACACGCCATCACGACGGGTGATCGCGCTGAAGGGCGTTTCGCGCAAGCGGAACAGGCCGCCGTTCGCGCCGATCCAGATGTTGCCTTCGGCATCTTCCAGCAGGCTGGCGATGCGGCCGTTCGGCAGCACGTCGCCGGCCGGCAGCCGCTCCACGCCGTGCGAGCCGATGCGCACCAGGCCATGGTTCTCGGTGCCCAGCCACAGGTCGCCGTTGCGGTCGCGCAGCATCGCGGTGAAATGACCGAGGCCCGGCACCTGCTTCACCAGCGCCACGTCCTTGCCGAGCAGCCGGTAGACGCCGTCACCTGCCACCAGCCACATCGAGCCGTCGGCGGCGCGATACGGCCAGGCCAGCCCGGGCGGCAGCTTCCAGCGCGCCGGTGCGCGTTCCCAGCGGCCATCGGGCTGGCGGATCACCAGCCCGTCCATCGTGCCGACCCAGATGCGTTCCTCGGCATCGATGGCGATGCGCGGGAAGCTCGCAGGCAGCGGAATCCCCGCCGGCGGCGGAAAGTATTCGAACCGATCGTCGCGATCCAGGCGTCCCATGCCGTGGTTCTCGAACAGCAGCCACAGGCGGCCGCGATCGTCCATCGCCATGTCGTGGATGAGCGCCTGCGGCCAGTCGGCGGTGCGTTCCCAGAAACGCCACTGGCCGTCGGGCTGCAGCCGCCCGAGGTTGCCGCGCGAGTCGCTGAGCCACAGCCGGCCCGCCGGGTCGACGTAGAGCGCACCGATGCCGTTGTCGCGAAGGGCCGGCGTGGTGCCGCGACCGATCACGGTGAAGTCGATGCCGTTGTAGCGGACCGCGCCTTCCCAGGTGGCGAACCACAGGTGCCCTTCGGGCGTCTGCGCGATGTCGCGCAGCGAGTTGTGCGGCAGGCCGTTGCGCGTGGTCCATGCATCGACCACGTAATCGCGCAGCGGCGGTGGTCCGAGTGCCGAGGACGTGCCCGGCGACGGCGGCGCGAACGCCATCGCCACGGCCGGCAGCCACGACGCGCAAAAGGCGAGCCATCGCCGCCAGCCGCGGCGCCCTCCCCGTGTTTGCGTAGCCCCCATCGCGACCCCGAATCCCGTACCCGCAGGCGTTATCGGCCCCGTTCGCCCACGCTCAACCCCGCTGGCGCACCGCTTCGAACAGCGTCACGCCGGCGGCCACCGACACGTTGAGGCTTTCGACGCTGTCGCCGCCGGGCATCGGAATGCGCACCAGCTGGTCGCAGTTCTCGCGCGTGAGGCGGCGCAGGCCGTCGGCCTCGCCGCCGAGCACCAGCCCGACGTTCCCCTTCAGGTCCAGCGCATACAGCGAGGTGTCCGCCTCGCCGGCCAGGCCGTACAGCCACACGCCGAGCTTCTGCAGGTCGCGCATCGTGCGGGCCAGGTTGGTCACCGGAATGACGGCGACGCTGTCGGCCGCACCGGCCGAGGTCTTGCGCACGGTCGCGTTGACCTGCACCGACTTGTCCTTCGGGATGATCACCGCCGTCGCGCCGGCCGCGGCCGCGCTGCGCAGGCACGCGCCGAGGTTGTGCGGGTCCTGCACGCCGTCGAGGATCAACAGCAGTGCGCGGCCTTCGGCACCTTCGACGAGGCTTTCCAGTTCGTTCTCGTTCCACGTCTTCGCCGCCGCGTAGCGCGCGACCACGCCCTGGTGGCGCAGGTTGCCGACCACGCCGTCGAGTGCCTGCGTCGCGACGCGGCGCACGTCGATGTCGAGGCGGCGCGCATTGCTCTCGATCTCGGTGATGCGCGGGTTCTTCGCGCCGGCCTCGATCAGCACCTCGCGCACGTGTTCGGCATCGTGTTCGAGCGCCGCCGACACGGCGTTGATGCCGGCGATCCATTGTTTCTGGCTCATGGGAATTCCAGGGAACGGGGCGCAATAGGCGCCCGAAAGCCGTTATCGTCGTGCGCGCGCGGGCACAGGTCCAGTGTTTTGTGCGGCAGGTCGCGGATCGGCCCTTTCTGAACGGGTTTCGCCCGATCAGGCAAGGCGCAGGGCGCGGGGCTGTGCGAGCGGCGGTTGCCTTCAGCGCTAGCCTGGGCGAGCTTCGCTCACCCGGGCTGCAAAAGCAGGCGTCAGTACTTCTGCTTCACCCGCTTCGCCGGCTGCCCGCGCGGGGGCAGCGGCTTCATGCCGCGGTCCTCGACGAGCTTGAAGTCGATCTTCCGGTCCTCGACGCTCGCCTTCATCACCACGATGCGCACGCGATCGCCCAGGCGGAACTGCCGCCCCGCGCGTTCGCCAGACAACGTCTTGCGGATCGGGTCGAATTGGTAATAGTCGTGCGGCAGCTGCGTGACGTGGACCATGCCGGTGACCTTCGATTCCACCAGCTCGACGAAGAGCCCGAAGCTGGTGACGCCGCTGATGACGCCATCGAATTCGCCGCCGACGTGCTGCTCCATCCACGCGGCGCGGTAACGCTCGTCGACCTCTCGCTCGGCTTCATCGGCGCGGCGTTCGCGCTCGGAACACTGCAGCGTGAGCGCCGCCATTTCACTGGGCGAATAGCGGTACTTTTCCGGCCTGCCGCCGGTGAGCGCGTACTTGATCGCGCGATGAACCAGCAGATCGGGATAGCGGCGGATCGGCGAGGTGAAGTGCGTGTACGCCTCCAGCGCCAGGCCGAAGTGGCCGACATTTTCCGGCGAATACACTGCAAGCGACTGGCTGCGCAACAGTACCGATTCGATCAGCGCGGCATCGGGACGCTCGCGGATCTTCTTGAGCAGCGCGGTGAAATCGCGCGGTTCGACGCGGTTCCACGGCGGCATGCGCAGCTTGAACTCCTTCAGGAATTCCAGCAGGTCGGCGTACTTCTGCTCCGGCGGACGTTCGTGGATGCGGAACGGCGACGGCACGTGGCTGGCCATCAGGTACTTCGCCGCCTCCACGTTCGCGGCGATCATGCATTCCTCGATCAGCTTATGCGCGTCGTTGCGCTGGAGCATGCCGGCCTGCACGACCTCGCCCTTCGGACCGAGCACGAAGCGCACTTCGCTGGATTCGAACTCGATCGCGCCGCGGCGTTCGCGGGCCTTGGCGAGGATCTGGTACAGCTGGTGCAGGCGCTGCACGTTGGGCAGCAGCGAGCCGATGCGTTCGATGGCGTCCTGCCTGTCTTCCTCGCGCACGTCCTCGCCGACGGCGTTCCACACCTGCGTGTAGGTCAGGCGCGCGTGCGAGTTCATCACCGCCTCAAAGAACTTCGACCGGGTGACCTCGCCTTCGCGATCGATCTGCATGTCGCAGACAAAGCACAGGCGGTCGACCTTCGGATTGAGCGAGCAGATGCCGTTGGACAGCGTCTCCGGCAGCATCGGCACGACGAACCCGGGGAAATACACCGACGTTGCGCGCTTCTGCGCTTCGTCGTCGAGCGGCGTGCCGGGGCGCACGTAATGGGAGACATCGGCGATGGCGACGACCAGGCGGAAACCGTTGCGGTTGGGTTCGCAATACACCGCGTCGTCGAAATCCTTCGCGTCCTCGCCGTCGATGGTCACCAGCGGCAGTTCGCGCAGGTCCACGCGCTCCGCGGCGATTTCCTCGGGCACGGTGAGCGGCACGTCGGAGGCTTCGTCGAGCACGGCCTGCGGGAATTCGTGCGGGATCTCGTGCCCGTGGATCGCCGCCTGCACGGCGAGCGACGCGGTGAGGCGATCGCCCAGCACCGCCAGCACGCGCCCGATCGGCGTGCGCTGCGGGCCGTGTTCGTCGGGCGACTCGATCAGTTCGACCACGACCAGCTGGCCGTTCTGCGCATTCATGCGCTCGTCCGGCGGCACCTGCACGTTGCGCTGGATGCGGCGGTCGTCAGGCACGACGTAGCTGATGCCGGCTTCCAGGCAGAAGCGGCCGATCAGCCGGTTGAGACGACGTTCGAGCACGCGCAGGATCGCGCCTTCGCGACGGCCACGACGGTCCACGCCGGTGACGCGCGCGAGCACGCGATCGCCGTGCATGGCCTTGCGCATTTCCATCGGCGGCAGGAAGAGATCATCGCCACCGCCCGACTCGGGGCGCAGGAAACCGAATCCGTCGGGATTTGCGATGACCACGCCGGGAATCAGGTCCAGCTGCTGCGCCGGCAGGAATTCGCCCATGCGGTTTCGCAGCAGTTGCCCGTCGCGCACCATCGCGGCCAGGCGCTTGCCCAGCGCGTCGAAGCGGCTCTCTTCGGTCAGCGACAGGCGCTGCGCGATCTCGTCGGCGGACAGCGGGCCGTCGGCCTGCGCGAGCAGTTGCAGGATCATCTCGCGACTGGCGATGGGCTGCTCGTAGCGCGCGGCTTCACGTGCGGCATACGGATCGTGGAAACCCGAACCGGCACCGCCGCGACCACGCTGCGCCGGCGGAAGCGGTTCGGGCATCCAGCCCGGCCGCGCCAGCGGCGCCTTGCGGCCGCCGCCCGAAGCGCCGGCGAACTTGCCGGACTTCGCCGACTGGGCCTTGCCTGCGCCGGGCTTGCCGGACGCGTTCTTCCCGCTGCGGGGGCCTGACTTGGGAGAGCCCGATTTCGAGCCGGATTTCGATGAGCCGGAGGCTTTTTTCTTCATGCCGCGCATGGTCGCACATCCGCATGAATGCGGCGTCTTGGCGGTTCGGTGTCAGCGCCGCGCCAGGATCGCCTCCAGTTCACGTTGCACGAACGTGTCCGGCTCGCCGGTCGCGCGACAGATCCAGGTTTCGTGCGTGAGCTGGCGTTCGATCGAGAAGCCCGAACTGCGCAGCATCGCGAGCACGCACGCATCGTTGGGCGCCCACCAGTTGGTCGGATCGCCGGCAAGGCGATGCTCGATGAAGGCCATCCGCGGCCAGCCTTGCGCGCGCAGCAGGTCGCGCTCGTCGAGACCCACGTCGGGCGGTGCATGGACCTGCTCGGTCTCTGGCATGGTCATCGTCTGCAGCACCATGCGGTCGGCCGCCTTGCGTCGCACCAGGTCCAGCGCGAGCAGCGGATGGCGCAGGTGGTAGAGCACGCCCATCAGCCACACCCAGTCGAACCGGCCCGGCAGGTCGGCCACCTCGTAGACCTGCATTCGCCGGAACTCGATGCGGTCCTGCAGGCCGTACTGCGCCGCCGCCCAGCGGGCCTGGTCGAGATAGTGGGGATCGATGTCGATCGCCGTCACCCGCGCGCCCCGCCGGGCCAGTTCGAAACTGTAGAAGCCCGCATTGCATCCGATGTCGAGCACCGTCGCGCCATGCAGGTCTTCGGGAATGTGCGGCGCGATCTGCCGCCATTTGAACGCCGGGAAATCGCCGTACTCGTGATGCGGCGCCGTCTGCACGCCGCCGGGAAGATGCAGGTTGTGGAACCACGGGCCGAGCTCGCGGATCGCCGACTCGACGCTGCCCGATGCGTGCGCGTGCATGTTCACTCCCGCTGCACGAACTTGAAGAAACGGCTCACCTCGCCGTCGGCCGTCTTCTCCTGGTAGAGGAAGGCGAGCTTCTCCTCGTCGAACTTCTCGAAGAAGTCCTCCCACTCGATCTGCTCCAGGTCCTCGTCGTCGCGGAACATGATGCGCAGCAGCCCGGCTTCCTCGCCGCGCTCCGCGGTGCCGCGCACGGTCGCGGGAAAGCCATCGCGCGCCTCCGTCCAGCGACGGATCTCATTGTGGTCGGTGGTCTGATGGGACGAATGCTTGCTCATGCGATGTCCTCCTGTTGCCGGAAAGGCGTGGCGACGTGGCGCGCGAACGCCGCGCCGCCGCGCGTTCGAAATACGTGTGCAGCGATTGCGCGCGATGCGGGGGGGTGTGCTCGGCGAGGAAACGCGCGCGCGCGGCCAGGCCAATGCGGCGTCGCATCGCGTCGGGCACCCCCTGCACCCAGTGCAGTGCCTGCGCGCCGGACTGCGCGATCAGGATCTCCTTCCCCGGCGCGAACAGGGCGTCCAGGCCGGTCCATGGGTCGGACACGATGGGCGTTCCGCATGCGGCGGCCTCGAACAGGCGCACGCTCGGCGAATGCCCCATCGCCACCATGTCCGCGCGCGTCACGTTGAGCGTGAAGCGCTGGAGGTTGTAGAAGCCGCGATGGCCCGACGGCGGCAGATGTTCGATGCGTTCGACATTGCGCGGCCATTGCACGGTGTCCGGATACTGCGGGCCGGCCACGACGAAGCGGCCTTCGTCCCACGTACGCGCCGGCTGCAGCAGCAGGCGATCCAGCACGGGTTGGCGATCGTCGCTGTAGGTGCCCATGTAACCGAGGTCGTACTCCACCTCCCGCTCCTCGGGGAAATAGCGCTCCGGATCGGCCGAGCAGTACAGCGGCACCGCCATGCGTGCGCCATAGCGCTGCTGGAGCGTGTCCAGCGCCGGGCCGCCGCTGAACGACAGATAGAGGTCGTAGCCGGCGACCGTCTCCGCATCCACATAGGCGCAGCGCCCTTGTGCGAGCGCGGCGAGCGTGACCGGCGTGTCGATGTCGTAGAACGCGACGACGCCGCGCGCGGTGCGCTGCGCCCACCGGCCCACCTCGATGCCCTGCGGCACGTAGGACCCCACGATCACAAGATCGGCATTGGCGACGTCGTCGGCGTGGCGGTCCTGCAGCGCGTCGAGGTCCGCGTACAGCGAAAGCCGCCCGGGCAGTTCGTCTGCCGCGTCCTGGTTCTGCGCGTACCACGGCACGTCGCGTTCGAGGAACAGCACGCGATCGCCGCGCGCCTCCAGCGCGCCGAGCAACGCGCGATACGTCGTGGCATGGCCATTGCCCCACGCCGAACGCAGGCTGAGGCCGATCACGACGATGTCCAGCGGCGCGCCCTTCATGCCGCCGCGCGCAGGCGCGCCTCCAGCAGCGATTCCAGCTGCACGGCGCGATGCGCATACGTGTGCTCGCGCAGCATGCGTGCCCGCGCGCGCTCGCCGATCTGGCGCGCGAGCACGGGGCCGATGGCACGAAGGTGCTGGTTGACCTGCTCGGCGCTGTCGGCGATCAGCACTTCACGGCCGGGCTCGAGGAACATCTCGATGCCGTCCCACGCATCGGTCATCAGGCACGCGCCTGCCCCGGCCGCCTCGAACACCCGCGTGGGCGGCGAGAAACCGAACCTCGCCATGCTGTCGCGGTTGATGTTGAGCACCATGTGCGCGCTGCAGTTGAACGCGTTGTGATCGCGCGTGGGCACGTGGCCCAGACGCGTGACGTTGCTGGGAAGATCCACGTCGTCCCATCCGCTTCCGCCGAGCAGGTAGTCGAACTCCGGCGCCTTCCGCGCGGCGTCGAAGAAGAAGCGGTGCACGCGCTGCTCGCGATCGGGAAGGCGGTTGCCGAGGAAACCCAGGTCCGCGGCGAAGCGATGGTCCATCGGCACCGGGTGGTGCGTATCGGGATCGAGCGCGTTGTAGATCGGCACGCATTCGCGCGCATCGAGGCCCAGGTAGGCGTCGATCACGCGCCGTCCGCCGCCGTAGGTCAGCACGAGATCGTATCGCGGAACGTGCGCACGCAGCGGGTCCTGCGGGTTCGACAGCATGCGCTCCAGCGTCGCGGGCGCGTCCACGTCCCAGAACGCGACCCACGTCGACGGCGAGCGCAGCGCCAGCACCTCGCGTTCGACGAACTCGTCGAACACGCCGACGCCGCTGGCCTTCACCACCAGGTCCGCGCCGCGCGCCTGTTCGAGCGCGCGCGCGGCATCGTCCTCGCCGTTGGCCGGGTACACGACGACGTCCGCCCACTCGGGATCGTCCATGTCGCGATGCTGTTGCCGCTCGAACGCGTCGGGTTCGAAGAACGTCACGCGATGGCCGCGCTGGTGCAGCGCCCGCACGATGCCGCGGTAATAGGTGGCCGCGCCGTTCCAGTACGACGACACGAGGCTGGAGCCGAAGAAGGCGATGCGAAGGGGGCTAGGCATGGGACAGGCTCCGGGACGTGGAACGATCGGGTGTGTCGGCGGATGCGGCGAGCGACGACACAATGGAAAGCAGTTCGTCGACGCGGTGCGCACAGGTGTGTCGCGCGAGCACGGTGGCGAGCCCGTGTGCGGCGAGTTCGCTCGCCGCGGATGGATCGGCCACGAGCATGCGCAGGTGCTCGCGCATCTGCGCGCCGTCGCGTGCGACGAGGAAATCGCGACCCGGCGCGAACAGGTGTTCGACGTCATCCCACGGCGCGCTCACGAGGGGAATGCCGCTGGCGAGCGCCTCGAACACGCGGATGGTCGGAATGCCCGGCAGCAGCCGCGCGTAAGGTCGCCGCGGCACGTGGACTGTTGCGGTGTAGCGCGCGAATACCTCCGGAGCGCGCCAGTTCGGCAACCAGCCGCGGTACTCGATGTCGGCTTCACGCAGCATCGCCAGCGCATGCGCCGGATAGCGAACGCCATGCAGGCGCGCGCGCAGGCCCAGTTCGCGGACCGGCTCGACGAGGTATTCGCGCAGCTCGGCCTCGCGTTCGTCGTCGCCCCAGTTGCCGATCCACACCAGATCGCCATCGGGTTCATCCGGCTTCTCCAGCGGATGGAACACCCGCGGGTCGGCCGCTTCGTGCCACGTGAAGGCACGTTCGCACCAGGCGTTGTCGAGATAGCGCTGCCGCACGGCCTCGCCAAACGCCAGCACGCCGTCGTAGCCACGCAGGTCGTAGCGCGCCATGTCATCGGGCGCGCTGACGCTGCGATGGTGCGTATCGTGGAAGAAGACGCGGCACGATGTCGGCGCGCGGTTTCCGATGTCGGCCACCAGCGACGCCTCGTTCCATTCGTGCACGAGCGCGACGTCCGCGCCATCCAGCGCTTCATCCACGTCAAACCGGTCGCGCGGGTACCGACGGCTGCGAAGCTGCGGATAGCGCGCCTGCCATTGCGCGATGGCGTCCTCGCCGTGGTCGGCGACGAGCTGCGCGACGCTCCACGCATCCTCGGGTTCGTACACCTCGACCTGGTGCCCGCGCGCTTGCAGTTCGGCCACGACGCCGCGCAGGAAATGCGCATTGCCATGGTTCCAGTCGGACACGAGCGAGTGATAGAACAGGACGAACTTCATGGATGCGCTCCTGCGCTGGCGACCACGGCGTAGTTGCGGTTCTCTGGCGCGCTGCGGCGCTCCAGCAGTTCGACATAGGCTTCGCGGTACTGCACGGCCATCGCACGCGGCGTGTAGCGCGCGGCACGGCGGCGCGCCTTGCGCGACAGCGCATGGCGCAGCGGTACGTCGTCAATGAGGCGAAGCAGCGCATCCCGGAGACCGTCGGCGTCCCCGGGCGCCACGAACGACGCGGCATCGCCCCACACTTCCCGCAGGCTCGGGATATCGCCGAGCACCAGCGCGCACCCCGCCTGCGCCGCTTCGAGCACCGACAAACCGAACGGCTCGTAACGTGCAGGCAATGCATAGACCGCGGCGCGGGCCATGTAGGCGCGAACGGCGTCTTCTTCCAGCGATCCCAACGCGCGCACGTTTCCGAACGTGGCCGTGCTTCCGTCACCGGGATGGCGCGCATCGCCGGCAATGCAGACCGGCCACGGCAGGCCCGGCGCGATCCTCGCCAATGTCTGCAGGTTCTTCGCTTCGTCCCACAGGCGCCCTGCCGCGAAGACGAACGGCTCCTTGCCCGCCTGCCCAGCGCACGCGGTCCGCCCGTTATGGATGACCTGCGTCGATGCCAGAGGTCCGTGCTCGCGCACGAGCGCATGGCTCATCGCGTGCGAGGGCGCGACGACGTGGTCGGCCGCATGCAAGGTCGACGCGACGTGCTGCCGGTAGCGGTCCCACGATGCGGGCGCGGCTTCGCCGTGCACGGCGCGCCACCACGAGCACACGCACGAATGCGCCGTGACGACCACCGGGCAGTGCCAAGCCACATCGGCCTGCGACAGATCGTTCAGATGCACGACGTCGGGTCGGAACTCGCGCGCCAGCGCCCGGAGCCACTCCTCGGCGGCGAGCAGATCGCGCCATGGATCCGGCATCCAGACCAGCTTGTACGGCAAGGCGCGCAACGTGAGTCCGGCGATGCTCGCCGCCTGCGCACGTTGCGCGGCATCGGGCTCGCGGCCGGTCGCAGCGAGGAGCACGCGATCGCCGTGCGCGCAGAGCTGTTCGCACAGTTCCATCGCGAACGTCCACACGCCGCCGATGGTGTCGGCGGTCATCATCACGCGCAGGCGTTCAGCGACCATAGATCGCATCCACCGTCTGCGCGACATCGACCAGCGTGCGGCATTGCGGATCGAATCCTTCGCCGGCCTGCACGCGGCGCGTCCATTCGATCAGCGCCCGTCCGCCCCACGCGTCGGGCGGAGAGGCGATGCGGGTCGAGCGCGTCCCCTCGAACAGGTCGACGGTGAAGTCGTAGAAGGAACCCGCGACATTGCGGATCGCCGCGCCACCGCGCGTGCCGTAGAAGGCCGCTTCGATCACCGCATCGCGTCCGGCAGGCAACCGCCACGAACAGGCCATCCGCACGCTCGCGTTGTTGTCGAGCTGCCACTGCGCGGTCGCGTAATCCTCGACCTCGCGCAGCGGCGCGCCCGACGGCCGCCCGCCGGCGTGCAGCATCGCGGCCAGCTGCGAGTGCCCCGTCGTGTCGCACAGCCATTGCGCAAGATCGATGAGATGGATGCCCAGGTCCATCACGCATCCGCCGCCGGACTGCGAGAGCTCGTAGAACCACGGCTTGTCGGGCCCGTAGGCGTTATGGAACTGGAGATCGACCGCGTGGATGTCGCCGAAGTCGCCGCGCTGCATGCGTTCGCGAAGATCGGCGACGCCTTCAAGATGGCGGTAGCTGAAATCGACCGCGAGCAGGCGATCTGCACGACGCGCCGCCTCGACGACCTGCCGGGCTTCCAGCGCAGTCCGCGTGAGCGGCTTCTGGCAGAACACCGCAAGCCCGCGATCGAGCGCGGCGATCGCCTGCACCGCGTGCGCGCCGCTGGGCGTCGCGATCACGATGCCGTCCAGATCGTCCATCACGAGCAGCTCGTCGATGGTGCGACAACGCCTCGCGTCGGGCGCGTGCAGCACCGCGCGGGCGAGGCACTCGGGATTGCTGTCTGCGATGGCGCCGATGGTTGCGGTGCCGCTGTCGGCCAGTACCTGCATGCGCTGGCAGCCGATCCACCCCAGCCCGAGGAAACCCATGCGCGGCGCCTGCATCGCAGGGCGAAGTCGTGCGTTCATGCGATCACCGCCGCTTTGAGGAATCCGTCCGGCCGCGTCGACAAGGTGTGGAACGCGTCGCCGATGCGGTCGAGCGCGAAGCGGTGGGTGATCAGGGGAAATGGATCCAGACGCCCCTCCTCCACCGCCTCCATTGCCTCGCGCAGACCGCGCGCCGCGACGGCGGGATCGCGCTCGTGTGCGTTGATCACGTCGAGGCCGCGCCAGTTCCACTGCTGCATGTCGACTTGTCGCGGGCCGTCCTGGTGATAGCCGGCGATCATCAGCCGCCCGCCTTCGGCGCTGATTCCGCTGGCGATGTCGAGCGTCGCCTGCTCGCCTGCCGCTTCGATCACGCGCGCGCATCCCCCGCCGCCGCTGAGTTCGTTGACCGCACCGATGGCGGCATGCACGTTGGCGGTGTCGAACACGTCGCCGGCGCCGCAACTGCGTGCCACGTCGCGCGCGAACGGACGTCGCGACAAGGCGACGACGCGTGCGCCCGCATGCGTCGCAAGCTGGACCAGCAACGCGCCGATGAAGCCCACGCCGACGATCGCCACCATCTGGCCCGAGCGGATGTCGCTGCGTCGCCAGATGTTCATCGCACAGGCGAGCGGTTCGCCCGGCAATGCGCGCGACGCTGCGATGGACGGCAGGCGCGCCAGGGATTCGGGCCGTGCGATGTCGTACTCGGCGTAGGCGCGGCCGGAAAGTAGCGCGACGCGATCACCGGGACGCCACTCGTGCACGTTCTCGCCAACCGCGTCGATCTCGCCCCAGCCCTCGTGCCCGGGCGCGCCCGGATCGAACGGGTACTCGAACCACGGTCGTCCGGCCCACACGGGCAGGTTCGAGGCACACACGCCGCAGCCGTGCAGGCGCACGCGCACCTCGCCCTTCGCCGGTTCCGGTCGCGACGTCCGGGCGACGCGGACGCGTCCATCGCCGTCGAATACCGCCGAGCGCATCGTGCTCATGCGGCGTGCGTCCGCGACGTCGCCGGCACCCGCGCCTGCGACGGCATCGTCGTCTCGACCAGCCACTCGTGCAGCCGCGCGATGCCCTCCTGCGCGTCCACCGCCGGTGCCCATCCCGTTGCGCGCCGGAATGCCTGCGTATCGGACACGTACCAGCGCTGGTCGCCTACGCGCCACGGTCCGTATTCGATCTGCGGCGCGCGGCCGGTGAGCGAGGCAATGGTGCCGAGCACCTCGCGCAGGCTCAGCGCATTCGAAGGACCGCCGCCCATGTTGAACGCGCGCCCGGCGAGTTCGTGCATGCGCGCCTGGCATCGCACGAACGCGTCGGCGAGGTCCGTCACGAACAGGATGTCGCGCACCTGCCGACCGTCGCCATAGACGGTGATGGGCTCGCGTCGGAGCGCACAGCGCAGGAAATGCGCGACCCAGCCCTGGTCCTCGTTGCCGCACTGGTGCGGCCCGTAGATGCAGCTCATTCGGAACAAGGCCGCGGGCAGTCCGAAACTCCGCGCGTAATCGAGCACGTACTGGTCCGCGCCGCCCTTCGAACAGCCGTAGGGACTGTGGAAATCCAGCGGTCGCGCTTCGCTCACGCCGGCGCTGCACAGCGTCTCGTCATGTGGCGCGTAACGGTCGCCCCGACGATCCAGCGCGATGTCGTCCAGCGCGCCGTAGACCTTGTTGGTGGAGGTGAAGACCAGCGACGGCGGCGTTTCCGTCGCGCGCATCGCTTCGAGGACATTGAGCGTGCCGCCCAGGTTGGTCTCGAAATCGTCGCGTGGATCGACCAGGCTCGACGTCACCGCGACTTGCGCGGCGAAGTGGAAGACCTGCGACGCGTTCGCCACGAGGCCACGCACACGCCCCGCATCGCGCACGTCGCCGATCTCGATGGCGACGCGATCTCCGAAGCGGTGCCACAGCCAGTGCGCATTCGCCTCCACGCCGGGCCGCGACAGGTTGTCGAGGACGACGACGCGCCGCCCCGATTCCAGCAGTCGTGTCGCCAGGTTCGTGCCGATGAAGCCGGCGCCGCCGGTGATCAGCACCGGGCCTTCGTTCGTGGGCTCGTGCAGGTGCGTTCGAGCGTTCATCGCTGCAACCCCCGGCTCGCCAGCTCCGCCGCGGCCACGTCGACGCGGTCCACCGCCTGCTGGTCCTGCATCCATTCGACAAGTTCGGCCAGGCCCTGCTCCAGCGTCACGCGCGGCGCGTAGCCGAGCAGCTCGCGGGCCAGCGTGATGTCGGCAAAGCAGTGCCGGATATCGCCGACACGGAACTGGCCCGTGATTTCCGGCGGCAGGCCGTCGACCTCCAGCGCGTTGGCCATCGCGTGCGCGACCTCGGCAATCGACACCGACACGCCGCTGCCGACGTTGATCGCGCGACCGGTCGCGGCATCCGACTCCAACGCGAGCCGGCATGCGCGCGCGATGTCGCTCACGTGGACGAAATCGCGGCGCTGGTTTCCGTCCTCGAAGATCCGCGGCGGTTTGCCGTTCATGTACCGCGACGCGAAGATCGCGAGCACCCCGGTGTAGGGATTCGACAACGCCTGCCGCGTTCCGTAGATATTGAAGAACCGCAGTGCCGTGGCCGGGATGCCGTACGCCTGCCCGACGATCAGGCACAAGCGTTCCTGGTCGAGCTTGGACAGCGCGTAGACCGACGTCGGCATCGGCGGCTTTTCTTCGTGCGTCGGCACCGGCGTGAGCGGTTCGCCGTGCGCGCGCAGTTCCCAGTCGCCGCGTCGGAGCGATTCGGGATCGCGCTCCGGTGGAGCGACGGCACGGCCAGACGCATCGGCATACAGCCCTTCGCCATACACGCTCATGCTCGAGGCGACGACCAGCTTCTTCACCGGCGAGCGCGACAGCGCTTCCAGCAATACGGCCGTACCGCGATTGTTGACGTCGGTGTAGTGCTCGATCTCGTACATGCTCTGACCGACGCCGACCGCCGCAGCGAGATGGAACACGCGATCGACGCCTTCCAGCGCCGCGCGGACCGCATCGGCGTCGCGGACATCGCCCTGCATGCACTCGACTTCGTCCGACAGATAGGCCGGCCATTGCGCGTCGTCGCCATGCACCTGCGCGGCGAGCGCATCCAGCACGCGCACCTGGTAGCCATGCGCGAGCAGTTCGTCGGCGACGTGCGAGCCGACGAACCCCGCGCCGCCGGTGATGAGTACGCGCCCGCGCGATCCGGTGCCGCCGTTCCCGCCCTCATGCGCAGTCACGATCCACCTCCCGGGCGCGCACGTCACGCGACGCTTCCTGCGAAGCGAACCATGCGATGGTGCGGCGCAGTCCCTCATCGAGCGCGACGCGCGGCTCCCAGCCCAGGTGCTCGCGCGCGAGCGAGATGTCGGGGCAGCGCCGTGTCGGATCGTCGGTGGGCATCGGCTTTCGTACCAGCCGCGAGTGCGAGCCCGTGAGCGAGATGATCCGCTCGGCGAGCTCCAGGACGGTGACTTCCACCGGATTGCCGAGGTTGACCGGCCCGGTAAAGCCCGGCGGCGTGGCCATCAAGCGCATGATGCCCTGCACGAGGTCGTCGACGTAGCAGAACGAGCGCGTCTGCAGGCCTTCGCCGTAGATGGTCAGCGGTTCGTTGCGCAGCGCCTGCACGATCAGGTTCGACACGACGCGGCCGTCGTCCTCGCGCATGAACGGACCGTAGGTGTTGAAGATGCGTGCGACCTTGATCTGCACGCCGTGCTGGCGGCGATAGTCGAAGAACAACGTCTCGGCGCAGCGCTTGCCTTCGTCGTAGCACGCGCGGGGGCCCGTGGTGCTGACGGCACCGCGATACGCTTCCTTCTGCGGATGCGTTTCGGGCTCGCCGTAGACCTCGCTGGTCGAGGCCTGGAAGATGCGCGCGCCGTTGCGATGCGCAAGCTGGAGCAGGTTCAACGCACCCTCCAGGCACGTCTTCAACGTATGCACCGGCTGGGCCTGGTAGTGGATGGGCGATGCGCAACACGCCAGGTTGAAGACGATGTCCGCCGAAGCGTCGAAGTGCGCGTCGAATGGCTCGGTTACGTCATGTCTCACGAAGCGGACTCGACCCTCGCCCGTTGTGCCGTCCAGCATGTCGGCGAGGTTGCTCAGGCGTCCTGTCACGAGACTGTCCACCGCCGTCACGTCATACCCGTCCTGCACGAGTCGCCGGCAAAGGTGCGCCCCGAGGAATCCCGCGCCGCCGGCGACCAGCGCCCTGCGACGCACGTTCTTGTTCCGATCTACGCCGTCCATATCCGTTCCCTATGTGCTTCGGGATGCCGCGCGCATCGCTGCGCGCGGGCCCGGTGTTCCGGGAGCCGAACGAAGCCCGTGCCGCCTGCGCGGCCGACTTCGTCGGGCTGTCTGACCCGCCAGGTGCGGACGGGAATGACACGTCCTGCGCGCAGCGGGTAACGGGCGGCTGTAGCGTTCTTGTCGTCGCCGGGCATGCCCGACGGACGCTCAACACCGGCCTCGTCCAATACGAGGCGACGGATCGTTCTTCGTCGCGGATGAGTTCGTCGACACCGCGTGGAAGTTTTCTGCAGGGCGCAACGCCTGCGCACGAACCGTCTTGATTACGGGATTCGATGCCGTGCTGATGTGTAGCCGGTGTCCACCTCCATTGCCTGAGTGGATGGGCGACCGGTACGTTGCCACGTCATCGGTTCCGCTTGGTGACTCCAGGGATCGCCCCATCAGGTACAAACCCAGTCTCCCATGCAGGGTTTTAAACCGGCGAGAAGAAAACGGATGGGCTCGAGCTACACGACTTTCACACTCTGGCGTCCGTTTCGTTGATGCGCACGATGCGCACATGATCGTCGTCGAGTTCGATTTCGCTCAAAGAGCCGGTGGAAACTTCGATGCGTTGCATGAGATCGAGTGGGATGGCTGCGTAGTACGCGATCGCCGCACGGATGAGATCGCCATGACTCACCACGACGACGCAATCGTGCCGATGACGCGCACGAACGCGCGACAGTCCGTCGATCATCCGCACCTGCGCCTGCAGCATGCTTTCCCCTCCAGGCACATCCGCGCTGCTACGGAAACGATTGAAACGCTCGAAGCGCGCGTCGCGCGACAGCGCATCGAAGTCGAGCCCGGTCCATTCGCCGAACTCGATTTCGAGAAATTCTTCACGAGGTTCGACGTCGCGGCCCACTAACGTGGCAATCGCTTCAGCGGTTTCCATCGCACGTTGCAGCGGACTGCTGTAGATCGCCGACACGGGGAGAACGGCCAGACGCGCCGCAAGCCACTGCGCCTGCACCCGTCCTTCCTCGTTCAAAGCGATCCCCTCGCTTCGACCGGCAAGGCGTTTGCCGTTGGCATCGGTATTGGCATGGCGTACGAGCAGCAGGCGGGTCATGGCGTATATAGCGGGCGCGACCGCTGCAGCTTCGACACATAGCGGGGACGGGTCCGTGAAGATCGGCGTACTTACCTTCCATCGCTGCATCAATTACGGCAGCTACTGGCAGGCGCGCTGTCTCGTGCATGGGTTGGGCTCGCTTGGTCACGATGCGGTGTTGCTCGATCACGCCAGTCGGCGCATCGATCGCGCCGAATGGAAGTGCGCGTTGCGCCCGATTCCGGATGCGCGCGCGGATCGGCCCGCTTACCGACGCAAGATGCAGCGCTTCTTCGAGGCCTTCGCATCGCTTCCGCTCTCGCCGCGGTTTCCGCTCGACGAGCCAGGGCAGATGCCCGCTTACGATGCGATCGTGGTCGGCAGCGACGAGGTGTGGAACCTCTCGCATCCCTGGTACGGACGGGTCCCGCTGTTCTTTGGCGATGGACTGCGCGCGCCGCGGAAGTTCGCCTATGCGGCCAGCTTCGGTTCATCACGTCGAACCCGACGGCCTCGACCGCGCGTGGGCACGGCGGCTGCACGACTTCGATGCGATTTCGGTGCGCGATGACGCGTCGCGGTCGATCGTCGCCGGCCCACTCGCTGCGGAGGTTCCGATCGTGCTGGATCCTTGCCTCGCGTTCCCACCGGTTCTCGCGGACGCACCGGCCTCAGGCGACGGAGAGCGATACGTCGCCCTGTACGGCCACGACTTCTCGCCTGCGTTCGGACATTCGGTGCGCGACTGGGCGCGATGTCGCGGCTGGCCGGTCATCAGCATCGGATACCGCAGCGAGTGGGCCGATCGGCAATGGATCGACGCCGGCCCGCACGAGTTCGCCGCCTTCATGGCCAACGCCGGCGCCGTGGCGACCACCTTCTTCCACGGCTGCGTCTTCGCATTGCGCTTCGGGCGCCCGTTCGTCTGCGAGGCCTCTTGGTATCGCGGCACGAAGCTGCGATGCCTGATGCATCAGGTCGGTGCAGAACGGCGCCTGGTCGATGGGCCCGGGGCATTGGATGAGGACGTGGAGCGGCTGCTTGGCGCGCCTCTGTCCGAGGCTACCGAGGCGCGCATCGTGGCGCTTCAACAGTCCTCACGGCGCTTCCTACGCGAAGCGCTGCGCGCCCCGGAAGCGGTCGCGTGACTGCGCCGGGCCCGCACGCGATGGCACATGAAGGCCGCTGCATCGGCTGCGGCGGGTGCGTCGCGCAGACGCCAGTCGGCCAAGCGGCCATGCAGTTCGACCGTTACGGGCAGCTGAGGCCGGTGGGCTCGCGAAGCTGGAACGTCTCCGCGGCGGACGTCGTTGCGCAAACCTGCCCGTTCGCGTCCGGCGTCGCTAACGAGGACACGCTCGCGGCCGATCTCTTTCCGGATGCTCCATCGCACGACGCCGCAACGGGTCGCTACGTCGCGGCGTATGTGGGGAATGCCGCCGAACTGGACTATCGCGACCGCGGAAGCTCCGGCGGGCTCGTCAGCTGGTTCGCCTGCGAGTTGCTTCGCACCGGTCGCGTGGATGCGGTCGCGCACGTCCATGCCTGCGAAGACCCAAGTGAGAGCGGTCGATTGTTCGAGTACCGGCTCTCGCGCAGCGAGGCCGACGTAGCCGGCGGTTCGGGCTCCCGCTATTACCCGGTGGAAATGTCCGGCGTGCTGCGGACGATGCTCGACGAGCCGGGTCGCTATGCGGTGGTCGGCATCCCGTGTTTCGTCAAGGCCGTGCAGCTGATGCGATGCCGACATCCGCGGTTGCGCGAGCGGATCGTCCACACGATGGGCCTGTTCTGCGGACACATGAAAAGCGCGCGCTTCGCCGACAGCCTCGCGTGGCAGATGGGCGCGGAGGCGGACGAGGTGCGGCACGTTGATTTCCGACGCAAGCATCCCGAACGCGCGGCAAACCAGTACCACGCCGAGATCGTACTGCGCGATGGCCGCACGCTCGGTCGCGACTGGTGGCCGCTGGTGGATGGCGACTGGGGCGCGGGCTTCTTCATGGATGCCGCCTGCAACCTGTGCGACGACGTGATGGCCGAAACCGCGGACATCTCGTTCGGCGACGCATGGGTGGAGCCGTATTCGTCGGACTGGCGCGGACATAACGTCGTCGTGGTGCGAACGCATGATCTCGACGCGATGCTGCGGCAAGCGCACGATGCGGGCCGGATCGCACTGGAGCCGGTCGACGCCGGGGTCGTGGCGGCGACGCAGGCGGCAGGTTTGCGGCAACGTCGTGAGGGGCTGTCGTACCGGTTGTCGCGCATCGCCGACGCACCGCCGAAGCGCGTGCGGTCCGATGCGCGCGCCGCCCCGCCGCCGCGACGCCGCATCTACGCGCTGCGTGCGGCGAATTCGCGATGGAGCCATCGCATGTTCGCGCTGGCTCGCGTGACCCGCTTGCGCGCGATCTACCTGCTGTGGGCGCGCGCCGCCCTCACCGTCTACCACGCGTTTGCGTATCGACGCGGCCGCCTTGGCGCGTTCGTCAGTCGGCTCGGGCTTGGATGAATGGCGTCAGTGCGTTCGCAACGCGCTCGACCACGTCACCCCAGTCGCCCGATTTGCGCTGCCGGAACAGGCGCATCGTCGGATACCACGGACTGTCGTCGCGATCGAGCATCCACCGCCAGTCCGGATCGTCCGTGAGCAGCGTCCACGTCGGCACACCCAGTGCGCCTGCCATGTGCGCCGGCATCGAATCGATGGTGATCACCAGGTCCATCGCGCGCAGGGCACGCGCGTAATCGGTCAGGTTGAGCTCGCCCGGCCACTGCCCGACATCACCAGGCCACCCCGCACGGTGCGCGTCGGGTTGCAGGATGAACCAGTCGATGCCGTGCAACGCGAGCAGGCGTCTTGCGACCGCGTATGGGATCGATCGGCGGGCATCCCACCCGCCCGCCTGCCATACGAGGCCGACGGCCGGTCGGCTGCGATCGCGCGGCATCGGCAGCGGCGACGCGTGAAGGTACGGAATCCGGGACGGCACCGAGTCGACCGTCGTACGGAACAGATGCGGCAGTTCCATGATTTCGATATCGATGTCGAATTCGGCTTGAGGCGTACCGTCGTGCAACGGCAGCAGGCGGTCGATCCCGTCCACGCGCGCCAGTAGCGGAGTGAGCTTCGCTTGCACCCACACGATCACTTCGCGCGCGCGCCCACGCAGCATCGGCATGTAGCGGATGAACTGCAGCGTGTCGCCGAGACCGTGATAACAGCGAATGAGCACACGCTTACCGTCGATGGCGTCGCCGTTCCACGCGTACTGTTCGTGGCGCGGCCAGTGCCAGCACGATTCGCCGCGACGAGCGGCCATCTGCGCATCCTTGATGCACCAGGCCTCCTCCCAGCGGCCGGCGCGCATGAGGTCGAGCCACGCATCCGACGTCATGGCCGCGGCAGCCGTCGCGCTCAGGCGTAACGCCGCATCATCGCCGCACAGAAGTCGGCGAACTCGCGTGGATCCTGCGGTGGGCTCGTGTGGTGCGGCCGCAATCCCTTCGACTCGGGCGTGAAGCAGAAGGTGATCGTCAGGTCGAAGCCATCCAGCGCCGACATCATCCGGTCGAACCAGGCCTCCGCGTCGGGGCGGAGGTGATCGGCCCAGCTCAATCCCGTGCGCAGACGTCGCACGCCCAGTCGCTTGAGCCAGCCCACGGCCTCATCGAGGCGGGGATCCTCGAAATGGAACCACTGGCAGATGCCGAGTTCAGGCGTGTACTGGCCGAACTGTTCGAGCGCGCGCTTGGGCGTTCCATCTTCGCGAAGCAGACCCATGTGGAAGTGGCGGTAGTACGACGAGCCTTCCGCTTCGCGATGTCGCGTGGTCGCCTCCCACGCGCGCGGGAGGTCGTACAGGCTGTACCAGTGGATGCGATCGACGCGGCCGCACAGGAGTTCGGCCGAGCGGCGCAGCCCGAATTCCTGCACTTCCTCCGCACCGAAGCTCGATACGCCCACTTCCGTGACCCACACCGGCAGGCGTGTCACGGCCTCGATTTCCGCGATCTTCTCGCGCCAGTCGTGGATCGACCAGAGGTTCCAGTCGAGTGGAAAACCGTGGACGGCGACGGCGTCCAGGTCGGCGGTCGCCTCCAGTTCCTGCACGCGGATCATGAAGGCAGGATCGATCGGCGAGATCCCTCCGAGCACGCGCAGCACGTCCGGCCGTTCGACCTTCACCGCCTGCGCGGCGGTTCGCACCATCTGCGCGTAGAGGCGCCACTCGGGATCGAGTTCCAGATCCCAGTGCGATTTGTTGTTGGGCTCGTTCCAGAACTTGACCGCTTCGATCATGGTTGCGCTTCCATCCTCGTCAAAGCGCTTCGACCAGTTCCTGGTAATAGTCCAGGCCCAGGTGCGTGATGAGGTCTTCGCCCATGAGGTGGCGAAGCGTGTTCTGGAGCTTGATGAGCTGGCGGAAGATGTCGTGTTCGGGCCGCAGTCCCGGCGCGGTCTGCGGCGACTTGAAGTAGAACGACAGCCACTCCTGCGTGCCCGACATGCCCGCACGCTTTGCCAGGTCGATGAAAAGCGCGAGGTCCAGCACGATCGGCGCGGCGAGGATCGAATCGCGGCACAGGAAATTGATCTTGATCTGCATCGGATAGCCGAGCCAACCGAAGATGTCGATGTTGTCCCAGCTTTCCTTGTTGTCGCCGTGCGGCGGGTAATAGTTGATGCGCACCTTGTGGTAGAGCTCGCCGTAGAGTTCGGGGCTCAGTTCCGGGCGCAGGATGTCCTCCAGCACGCCAAGCTTGGAAACTTCCTTGGTCCGGAAGTTATCCGGGTGATCGAGCACAAGCCCATCGCGGTTTCCGAGAATGTTCGACGAGAACCAGCCGCGGATGCCGAGCGCGCGCGCCTGCAGCCCGGGCGCGAGGATCGTTTTCATCAACGTCTGACCGGTCTTGAAGTCCTTTCCGCCGATCGGCGTGCCGGTTTTCAGCGCGAGCTCCACCAGCGCCGGGATGTCGCAGGTGAGGTTCGGCGCACCGTTGACGAACGCAATCCCCTGCGAGATCGCCGCGTACGCGTAAAGCATCGAAGGCGCGATCGCAGGATGGTTGTCGCGAAGGCCCTGCTCGAACGCATCGAGCGTGGCGTGCACGTCCTGGGCTTCGAGGTACTTCTCCGTGGATGCGCACCACACGACCACAAGCCGGGAGCATCGGTGTTCTTCGCGGAAACGGCGCATGTCCTCGACCAGCGCTTCGACGCGCGCCATTGCGTGCGTTTCGGGCTTCACATGGCGGCCGTCCAGATTCGGCACGAAGGCCGGATCGAAGACCGCAGGCATGGGCCTGATTGCGTCGAGGGGCTGCTTCACCGAATCGAGCAATGCGGGATCGAGCACGCGCGCGTTGCGTGCCGATTCGTACACGCTGTCCTGGTAGACGTCCCAGCCGCCGAACACGATGTCGTCCAGCGGCGCGAGCGGCACGAAATCACGGATGCGCGGGCAGCGGTTCTCGGTGCGCTTGCCGAGCCGGATGTTGCCCATCTGCGTGAGCGAACCGACCGGTTGCGCGTCGTGCGTGCGAATAGCTTCGACGCCCGCGATGAACGTGGTGGCCACCGCACCCAGTCCGGGCATCAGGATGCCGAGGCGGCCGTCGGGCGAATCGATTCCAGTGCGCATGAGGCAAGCCGTTCTTCGGGGACGACTTCACTTTGCGAGCGCGCAGGTATGTCACCGTGAAACGAACGTTCAGAGACGTTCACGCCCACGGCGCGCGGTTGATGATGAAGAAGAAGCTGCGATGCGAGGTGCGCGCGGGCTCGCCCTGTCCGCGTCGTGGAAGAAGAAGAGGAAGAAGACGAGGAAGCACGGAGCTCCCGCGGCGCGTTCCTGTTGCGCGGCTGGGATTCGCTGCCGTGTGTCAGAGACGGGCAAGAGAGCCGGCCCTCGCGAGGAACGTCGGACAGCAAAGTCGCTGGGTTCCTGCTTTCGCGGGAATGACGGAGGGGCTGGTCGCGGCGAGGTCAGCGCACCGCCCGAATCGGATCGGCGGAAAACAAAAAACCCGCGCCATGCGCGGGTTTCTTGTGCCGGGCCCGGAGGCCATTCAGCGTGAATCATTTGGTGCCCAGGAGAGGAAGCTGGGCGTGTCTTAGCAGATGCCCGCCATGCCTCACTTTCGCCAGCAAAAGCCCGTCAGATAAGGGGTGTAGAGCTCGAGCCATCCCGACAATAGCCGGCCTTCACCAAGCCAAAACTGCACCCCATTACGCCAAAAATTCCGCCATGATTTGGGCATGGCATCCATCAGAAAGCGCGGCACCTCTTGGCGTGCCGAAGTCTACCGGGACGGTCAGCGCGAGTCCCAAACCTTTCCGACCAAACAGCAGGCCGCGGCTTGGGCAACCCAGCGCGAAGCCGAGCTCGGGGGCGAACGGCTACCGGAGCATACCGTCAAGGAAGCGTTGCGGCGCTACGCTCGAGAGGTATCGCCAACGCACAAGGGGGAGCAGTGGGAGATCGCCAGACTGGGCATGATGGAGCGAGACGAGCTCGCCAAGGTGAGGCTCCCAGTCCTACGGAAGGAACACGTATCGGACTGGAAGCGGCGGCGCCTGGAGAAGGTCTCACCCGCGTCTGTGCGGCGTGAAATGACCCTGCTGATGCAGGTGCTCGAGGAGGCGCGTCGGGAGTGGGGGTGGCTACACGTCAACCCGGCTCGAGACGTGAAGAAGCCGCCGTCACCGCCAAGCCGTAAGAGGCGCATCACACAGGACGAGATCGATCGGGCGGTGCTTGCCTGTGGGGTGACAGAACTCGAGTCCGAGACCGCCAGCCAGCGGGTCGGCCTTGCCTTCCTTTTGGCGCTCGAGACCGCGATGCGGGCCGGAGAGATCCTGGGCCTGACGTGGGACAAGGTGCGGCCGAAGGCGGTCGTCCTGCCGCGCACAAAGAACGGGGACCAGCGCGAGGTCCCGCTGTCCCCTCGAGCTCGAGCGATCATGGCGGCCCTGCCCCGAGACCGACCGACCTGTTTCGACCTAGACCCGGCGACCCGGGACGTTCTATGGCGCAGAGCTCGAGATGCCGCGGAGCTCGGAGACCTTCACTTCCACGACAGCCGGGCTGAGGCCATCTGGCGCCTGTCCAAGAAGTTCGACGTGCTCGAGCTCGCCCGGGTGATCGGACACCGGGACATCAAGTCGCTGATGATCTACTACGAGACCAGCGCGGACGAGCTCGCGGACAGGCTCTAACGACCCCCAATCCGCGCCTGCTTCTGCCGCCTCAGCGCGTTGATCTTGTCCACGTCCGCCTGTAGCCGCTCACGGTGGCGCTCGGCCCAGAGTTCCACTCCGCGCTTGCCCGTTTCGAAACTGGAGCACTGCCGCGTAATCCGCGGCTCGGCCACCCGGTGCTGCTTCAGCAGGGCGATCCAGGCGTCCGAATCGACTCGGCGCGTCAGTCGGGCAATCTCCACCCCGTCCAGCCGGTAGCTGGTCTTGGGGCCTTCCTCGCCGATGTAGGCGTGAGTCCACTGGAACATGACGCAAGCTCACAGCTTGGCGCGGACGATGTATCCGAAGGCCATCAACGGGAACACATAGGAGACTGCGCGGATGCAGCCCTGAACCACTTGTGCGGCCAGACGTTTGGCCCCGCGGGAGTTCAGGATCATCTCGGTTGCGTAGAACCGATAAGGGATGATCTCCCACTCCTCGAACCCCGCACGGATGCAGGTCGTGTGAAGCGTCTTGAAGGTGTAGTTGTGCAGGTGATCGGGGTGCTGGACTTCGCAGCCGATCGTGCCTAGAACCGTATTCGCCAGCGTGACGCCGTTGGGCGTGGACAGGATCAGTTCCCTGCCTGGGAAGGCGGCGCGGAGCTTGCGGAGGAAATCCAGGGGGTGTTCGAGGTGCTCGATCAGCTCGCCAGCCACGATCACGTCGACCGCCTGGTCAGCGAGGGTCGCAAGGTTCGCGTCGGTAACGTCCATGCGGGTGATGCGACTGTTCATGCCGGTGGCAATGCCGCCGTCAGGAATCTTGTCGGAGCTGTCGATCCCGATTACGCGCGTCGCGGTGGCGGCAATGCGCCCGTGTAGCCAGTGCTCGGTTTCCCGCTTTATCAGCGCCGTCTCATCGAGGCAGCCGATATCCAGCACCACGCGCCCAGTACATGCGTTTGCGATGTAGCTCAGCCTGTCCACCGGCCGCGACACTGGGATTCTCTCCAGGTTGTCGAATTTGAGCGTGCTTGCATCCATCTGGCGACCCCTCCATAGGAGCCGCCAGACTGCCTCAGCAGGACTGACGATTCAAGCGATCGTTGCCAGCTTTCGGACGTTACCCGCGTCATCCATCACAGTCACGTAGCCATTCACAGCGGCGTCGCCACTGCCGGTGAATGCACCGAGCCGTACGGCCGTACCGAGGCGAACGGAGCCGCCGCCAGAGATGCGGGTGAACTCAAGATCGCCGTTAAGCGCCACGATCCGCATGGCCCATTCGCGAGTGCCGTCTGTGATCCGCACATGGTTGTCAGAGCCGTTGATGATTCGCAGGCTCTCCGTCGTGACTTGGTCGCGCGCCGCCACGGCCGACGCCGGAGAGGCGCCAATGCCCACGCAGTTCAGGGCGGCCAGCGCCTGCATGCCCTCATCCGTAGACCACGACAGTTGAGCCCCCGTCTCGATCGTCGGGTCCGGTGAGCCGTTGTCCTTGTCGATGAAAAGCAGCTGATTGCGGGACGATGGCGTGGTGTAAGTCGGCGTGCCGCGGGCCGTGAATCCACCGTTGCCCGAGACATGAATGAACGTGTTGGACCGGGCGTGAGAGTTGCCAGGGTTGGCGCCGCGGAACTCCACCGTCAGGCCGGTGCCGCCAGCCCGGAAGCCGCCGCAGGAGATAAAGACGTTGTTATCGCAGTTGCCCAGAATCCACATATAGCCGTTCTGGTGCCGGCCGCCACAGTGGTGGAAGTAGTTAAAACTCGCGTTGGCAGTAGCGTCGCCCTCGAGGTAAAACCCAGAGCCAGCCGCAGTCGGCTCGCACTGTACGTCGATGAACTTGTTGCGCTGGGAGTCCTTCGCCTCTGCCAGGTTCCCCGACAGCACATCCACCTGCACGCAGACCGTGTTGTAGCCAACGCACCAAATGTTCTGGAAGGTGCCGCTGTTATAGCTGCGGACCACCAACCCTCGTGCTGCCGCCCCGCCCGGCGTGTACAGCCACACATTACGGAGGCCGCCGCCAGACTTCTTCTGTTCGTTGGAGCCGGCCGTGGAGGTGAAGGTCACGCCATCGCCCGTCCCCGTGTAGATCAGCGCCGTGCCAGGAGACGGGCCAGCGCCGCCGTCGTGAGGCATATTCTTGCCGGCGCCGCTGATGAAAATGTCCGACTCGTCGATGACGAGGGGCTGGGAGTGCCGGATGTCGCCAGGCGGAAGGATGATCTCCGCGCCCTCGCGAGCAATAGCTTCCGCGATCACCGCCGCCAGCGCCGCAGAGTTGTCCGTCACGTTGTCCGCCACGACGCCGAAGTCCGTGGCGAAAAGGGTTTCACGCAGCCGGCTTTCGATGGAGCGCGAAACTGCCCCTGTGCCCGTCTGGGTGAAGGAAACAGCATCCGCGGAGCCTGCCTCTGCGCTGACCCCTTCGCGGGTCCAGACATCCGTTCCCTGATCGGTCCGGAGCACATAGTCGTAGACCACGCCGGGCGTCAGGTAGATCGTCGCCTCGCCCCGAGCGTCCAGCACGATCGGGTTGGTGTTCGGGACGGTCCCGGCGCGGTCGGTGTAGGTCGGCTCCAGGTCGTTGGAATTGGCCTGGTAGGTGTAGAGCAGGTAACCCGCGGCGACAGTGCTACCGTTGGTGAAGAACTGCTGCTTCGCCGAGGGCGAGAGAATTGCCGGCATCCTTGCCGTCTCCTGAAAGTCAAAACCCCCGGAGGTCCGGGGGGCGTGGTAGGTTTCGCGTTGTTCCGCTCAATCCTTCGAGCTGGAATAGGCAGGCACAACAGCGCCGGGGGCGCCCTGTAGCTTCATCAACGCTTCTTCGATGACGCGACGCTCAACCGGAGTGGCCTGGTCCAAGATTCGACGGGCTTCAGCAGGATTGGCGAGAGCTTCCGCCAGACGTGCATTAACCCTGTCCGCGCCAGCCTTGCCAAGCATCCGCAGCAACCCGGAACCCGGAACAGAGAACCCAAGCTCCTGAACCGCACCGAGAATGTCGCCCTGAGTCATGAATTTCTGGAACGAGTCCGCCCCTGCCCCGCGTGCGGCGGTATCCGCAAACACCTGCCGGGACAGGTCGTCATTTACCGCGCCAATCGTTGCAAAGTCCTGCTCGCCAAGAATGTCGCTTGCCTTGGCCTTGTTGAACCCAGTTGCCTTCTGCGCAGCGCGATCGAGGTCTTTGACTTGACGACCAAACGCGCCTGGCTGGATCTGATACGCCCCCGTAACTGGATCAAGCGTCGGCCCAGTCCCGGAATCGAGAAGGGTCTCCCCAAGCTGCATGCGATTGATTGGTTTGGACCCTTGTTTATAGGCCTCAATGTACTGGCCATATGCCGGCGCCTGTTTGGCTAGAACGCGGTCGAGCTGGTTCTTAACGGCCATCAATTCGCGAGAGCCGGCGAGCGCCGCGGCGGAATCGCCGCCGTACTTGCCGCTGAGCATGTCGCCGATGGTTCTGCGAACCTTATCTAGTTGACGCACTGGCATCTTCGACCCAGCGTTGAAGAGCAATGAATCAAGGGCTTTAGTCTCCGGCGTTATAAGCTTTCGCACGTCACTCAGTGCGCGCTGAACAGCCGGCCGCCCTTCCTGCCCCGCTTCAAGACGCTTGATCTGTGAGGACAGGCGCGAGGTATCAACGTCAGGGCCGCGCATAGCTGCGGCGCGAAGTGGGTTTGCCGCAGTGTCGCGCGCTCGCTCTGCCGCCTCCATGGCTAAGCGGTCACCAGCGATGCCCCCGACTGCTTCAGCGCGAGCCGCATTGTTCAGGCGGCGCATCTGGTCGAACTCAGCGCCGCGCCTGCCAGCCACCGTCCGTTGCAGCTGTGCGATGCCAGGGTCCAAAGTTTCTTCGGCGAGAGTGCGCGACACGCCAGGAACGGCAGACGGGCCGGGAACACTGAGGCGCTCCGGGTGTAATGCAGACCCGCGAAGCACTGTGCCCACCGCTTGATCGACGCCCTTGCCAGTGAAGGGGCTAACCGTGCTGCGGACAACCTGACGGCCAGCGCCAGTGGCAAGCGACGCGATGCTGGAGCCAGCGGCCGGAGATAGTCCGCCAACGATGCCCGCACCAACTTGGACCGGGACAGGAAGCCCTGCCTCCCGCGCGCCACCCGCCGCGGCTGCGCCAGTCGCAGCGCCCGCAACCTGTGTCTTCGGCGCAGCGGTAAGGAACTGCTGAAGCCGTGGCAGGTTGGTGGCTGCTGAGCCCAGGCCTAGGGTCAAGCCAACGCCAGTGAGGGCGCGCCCAGCATCAGCCTGCACGCGTTCTGAGGCAGTCTCAGGCCGCGGCGTCCCGGCCCTGTCAAGCAGAGACCCCCAAGCCTGCCGCGTGGTCATCTGGTTGTCGCCAGTTACCGCATTCCAGCCGTGAATCAGCGGGTCAGTAAACAGGCCCACAAGATCGCCAGCGCCCTCAACGACGTTGCGTGCGCTCAGGCCAAGGTCGCGCTTGATCTTTTCGCTGGTCGAGCGTTCCACAACCTTAGCCGGAGCGGGCTTCTGTCCGTATTTCGCCCACGGGCCATCCGCAGGCGCTTCCGCCTGCTGATACTTCTCCCACGGACCGGCCATTTACACCTTCTCCCAGCTATTCGGGTTCGACGGATCGCCGCCTTTGAATCGATAACCAGACTCAACCTGGCCCACCGCGGGGCCTTGCGAACTGGCCTTCTGCTCGCGAGCCGCATCAAACTTCTGCTGATTGAAGATCTGCGGGTAGCTCGCAACTTGGTTTTCGATGCCGCGGGTAATCGTGCGATACAGCTCGTCAAGCTGCCCCTGGATTTGCGGGCGCGTGCGTGGGTCCATGATGGCCGTCAACGAAGTCGGATCACGGAGGGCGCTTTCCAGCATCGGCAGCTCGCCGGGCTGGAGGACGCCGGTGTTGTAAAGGATTCGGAGCGCAGCACGCGCGTTGTTGTACGAAGTGCCGAGTCGGCCCTTTGCCGCGCCGTCAGTTACGAGGTTCAGGCCTTCCGGGATTTCGCCTAGCGCCTGATCGAACGCCTTGAACGTGCTGAGCGCATCCTTCGTCTCTTTGAAGTCACGGCGGACCTTTGCCGCCTCGCCAGCGGACAGCGGCACAACGCCAGTGCCGGCACGCGCATCAGGCTTCGACAAGACGGAAATTTGCCCGGTTTCATCGTTGCGCTGAGCGACGGTTCCCGGAGGCAGCCCAGCCGCAGCCGCTTCCTGCGGAGTCAGTTGGCTGAAGGATCGGGACTTCGGCGGAGTGCGGCCAAGCTGTGTAGGAGAAAGCTCTGCGTGAATGTGTGGGCCGCGACCATTACGATTGTCACGCTCATCGATTACTTCATAGCCCGCACTTCGCAAATCGTTCATGAGGCCATGAATTTGCTCGGGCCTCAATCCATTCGTACGGAAATCAGCGGCCGTCCCCTTCGGGTGCTGGCTGTTCGCCCCAGCGCCGACGCCAGGCAGCACAGGTCGAACTCCGCTGGTAACCACTGACCCATGGCGCGCGGCAATGTCCGCGTAGTTGTCCTGATGATTGCTGGACGGAGCGCCAATAGCCGGCCCCATGTCGTCGTAGTTGGGCATCGAGAACTTGCCGGAGCGGGGATCGTAGAGCATCTTCTGCTCGCCGCCATCGCCAGTGGGCACGCCGACGTACTGCATGGTCGTGCGACGCTTCATGTCCAGCGCGGCCAACTCCGGGTTGTCACGCAACATCTGCAATTCGCGAATAGCGGCCGGCGTGTTGTCCTCAACCGGCGCAAAACCGGACAGGAACTTATCGATGTTCGCCTCGTACTGCGGGTTGTACTCGCGCGGGATCTTGCCGGCGAACTGCGGGAGGACGCTTTCGGTCAGCTCGGCGATCGACGGATAGAGCTGCTGACGCATAGTCGGATCGGCAGCGCGCCAAGCTCGCGCGGCAAGCTCCAGCTGGCCGAGCTTCTGCTCCTGGTCGGCCGCCTGCTGCTTCTGCACCATGCCCTGCACCTGAAGTCCGGTATCGGCGTCGGCAGCGTAGACGCGAGAGAGCGCGCTCTGGTCTCCGCTCAGGGCAGGCTGGAGGAAATCGGCAAGGGTGCGACGCGTGCGCTGCTGCTGGCCGGCCTGCTGACCGCCAAGGAAGGAACTGAGGATGTCATTTGCCATTAGATGCCACCCCATCCCCAGCTGCCGCGATTGCCGTATGCATAGCCAGCGGCGCCGGCCAGCCCGTTGAGCGTGTTACCCCACGCGTTCGCGCTACCCTGAATGCCCGAGGCGCGAGCATTGCCAGCGTTCTGGTAGGCCTGACCCACGTTGCCGGCGGTCTGCATGCTCATCTGGTTGTTCTGGCCCTGCGCGGTCTGCCCAATGCCGGCCAGTGCAGCCAAGCGATTCAGATGCGTGCCGTACTGCTGGTCCGCGAAGTTCTGCCCGTACTGGGTCAGCGCCTTGCCAGTCTTGCCCGAGAACAGGCCGCCAGAGGCAGCGGCAGAGCTTTCAAGCGCTCGCTGTCCTTCACCGAACGCAAACTGATAGCCCGGAGTCGCGCGGAGCTTGTCGCTGATCTGCTGCGCGCTGTAGCCGGTGCCAGTGGTCGCAGCCTGAGTCGGCGTTCCCCACTGCCGGCCTTCCTTGCGGCCATAACGGTTGTAGTGATCCCAAGCGCCCATGCCGCTGGCGGCAACGTCGGGGTTCGCGCGCAAATACGCCTCGTCTGCCGGCATACCACTCGGCGCGATCTGCGGATTGATGGGCGCAAGGCCCAGCATTTGCAGGTATTCGTTCGTCCCGCTGATGCCGGCCTGGCGGAACAGTTCATTGTCCGCCCGCGCATTGTTGAACATCTCCAACTGCACGTCGGCCGATCGGTCCGCTCCCTGCGCTGACGCCTTGGCAGCATCCTTTGCGCCCTTGGAACTCATGTAGCCGCCAACCAGCGACGCTCCGCCTACCGCAACGGCAACCCAGCTCATGCGTACATCCTCTGAAGTTCGTCCGTGAACTCCGAAACCTCGGGCGCGTGCGTAAGCAGCCCCTCCGGCTCGATCACCTGCGCCTCGATCAGATCAAGGTCGCGTTCGTTGTCGTGGTTGAGATGGACGGTAAAGAACTCGCAGTCTTCCAAGGCCACGAGCGCGCGCTTTGCGCCCGGTGGCGACACCCACACTCGCGGCGCCGTAATCGTCTCCATGCCGCGGTCCGTGTTGATCCGAGCGGAACCCTTGATAAGCAGGACGAAGTGCTCGTGGCGGTGGATCTTTCCGACCACGACCGCATTGGCCGGGATGAAGCAGCGCCTGCCATACATGCCATCGGCAAAGTAGTGCTCAAGGCCCGTTTCGATCTGCGGTAGCTGGGCGAGCGCTTCTTGGAACTGCTGGATCTTCTCTCTCGTTGGCGCCGGCTCCGGCGCAAGGTCATACGTCACGTCAACAAACGTGACGGGGGAAAACTCATCCATGAGCGTCCTTACTGAACCTGATAGTTGGGCCGGTTTCCGGTCGGCGGAATCGACCCCGCGCCAGACAGTCCGTTGTTCTGCGCAACCTGTGCGGTTGCTTCTGCGGTGGCGGCCACCGAAGCCGCGTAATCCACGGCCTGCGCGGTGAATACGGTGTTGTTCGCCACCTGCTGCTGCGTCTCGGCGACCGTGGTCACCACTTGCGTGATGGACGGCCCCGCGGCACCGCCGACGCGGTTTCCCAGCTCGCGAAAGAAGCGATACCAGGCCTTCGTGAACTTGCCCGTCTTTGGGTCTAGCACAGGCGAGTCGTACGGAGGCAGCCAGTCGGTAACGCTGCGGCCAGAAACCCCACCAGACCACGCGGTAGGGGCTGCGGCCGATGCAAAGCCGACGCGAGTACTGCAATCGACGGCTGCCATCAGAACACCAGGCCCACCGACCACGTGTTGATCGTGTGGGTATCTGCCCCGCCATACGTACTCTCAACAATGCGTGAAACAACGCAGTCGGGAGCCGCTACCGCCGTGATGTCCACCGGCAGGCCGCCGAGGGTCGCGGCAACCTTGAAGGTGTTGGTCGTTACGTCACGCGCGTAGTAGATCGTGCCCTCAACAAGACCGGTCGGGATGACGCCGCCGTAGAACACCACCGTCTCGCCGTCCGAATAGCCGTGCGAGGGGACGCTGATGACATCCGTGGCAGGGTCGACCTGGAACTCCTTCGGACTGCCGCCGTTAGGCGAGTAGCCCTTGAAGACACCGCCGCCCCACAGACCGGCCCAGCGCACCGTGCCCGCTCCGACCGAGAAGTTCGTGACCGCGGAGACGGTACGAACGCCACCAGAAGACGCATTGAACGTGCACGCCTGCCGGGTGTATCCGCCGCCAGAGATCTCATTCGCCCCCGTAGCGCCAGGAAACGCGCTGTGCAGGCTCATGCTGTCCAGGCCGATCGCATCTAGCGCCTGATTGCGCGCAATCGTGGTCAGGCTCATCAGATGACCTGATAAGTAAAGGAGAACTGCACTGCCCGTGCACCTGCGCCGCTGGCAGTAAATTGGAACAAGGCGTCATCGGTAGCGATAACGGCTGAAATGCCCACTGCCGGGTACGTGCCGCTTCGATCAACCCCGGCGCCACCAAGGTTGCCGGTAGCCGTAAAGTTCGAAGCGATCGGCAGGCTCATGCGGAACTGCGTGTCGCCCGCGGCCGTGGCTGTGATCGTGCAGTTGCCTGACACCGTCACCACGTTTCCAACACGCAGGTACTGGAGCTGTAACGGGCTGGAACTGGACACGTTGACCGTGCCGGTGATCGTCGGCGTGTAGGTGCCAGAGGCGAGGCCAAGCGTCGTGCGGGCCGTGGCGGCGTCCGCGTCATCGAGGATCGTCAGCGCGAAGTCGGTAATCGGCTTTGCAACCAGATTCCCCGCGCTGGATCGCGCCGGGAACGTATTGGCTGCGAAGGTCACCTGCGCGACCGTGTCGGCTCCAGAGCCAACCGGAAGCGAGTTCGCCGCCCAGTTCTGGCCAGCCAGCGCAGTAAGCGTTGCGTCCGTGTCCTGCTTGCTCGAAGGCGCAATCGCACTCCAAGCCTGCAAGTCGGTGTCGAGCGTGGCCGTGAGCGTGATGTCGCCCTCTGCCGCGCTGGTGGTGAACGTCAGGCCCGTCGAACCGACCGCCGTCACGCCCGTGACCGTATTGGCCCAGATGGACGCGATGGGCAGCTTGACGGTGTTGTTGTCCTGTACCGCGGTAAGCAGCTCGGAGCCCGTAAGCGGCGTGCTCGCGGTGGGGTAGAAACCGGTCTTAGCCATTCGCAACGTCCGTGTTGTTCAAGTTGAAGCCGCGCCAGGCAATACGGACGGGCTCAGCGGTCCATAGGCGGTAGTAGCGCGTGCGCGCTTGGCCCATCCGGCGCCAGATCGCCCGATTTCTGAATTGGCCGATCTGCCCAAGCGGACGCTCATGCGCAGAACTCCAGTTCTGTCCACCGTCGTCAGACCATTGCAGCCACACCTTCGGATCGGCGCCGGGCTCGGACACGATGTCCGCCAGCAGCTGCTCGCCGCCCTCGTCCAGAAGGAAATCGCCGTCCTCATCGAGCAACGGATCGGTGAAGCTGACGCGCCCGCCGTTGCCCACGCCCATATCGGCAATCAGCTCGCCGAAGTGGTACTTGGACCACTTGTTCTCCGTATCCACCTGCGGCCATGTGCGCTCGCGATAGATCGGATCGCCGTCGTCCGTGTACGCCTCGATATCGAGCTTGTAGAGACGCCCGTCCTCGAAGTCCCCCAGCACATGCGTGCCGCGGTGGAAGGCGTGGGCGTTGCCACGGTGGCGCAACAGTTCGCCCGTCCCAGGCTCACGCCATGCGCGCTGCGCCCAGACGCCACTATTGATGTCGTAGGCCCAGGTGGCCTCGGCGAAGTTCAGGACGTAGAAGTGATGGCCGTCTTGCTGATACGTGTAGGCCGTCGCGTCTTCGGGATTGGCGTATCCCGCAATCGCCTGTTCGATCGCAAACGTGCTGATGCGGCGCGGCGTGTACCCCTCTGCCACATACACCACGCCATGCCCGCTGTCGTTGGCGCCTAGCCAGAAGACGCTGTTGTCTTCCTTGGCCGCCGAGTGCGGGGCCAGAATGCCCTGCTCGATGAAGGTGGTCCGGGTGAACGGGAGATCCGGGTCGCCCGACACAACCGCCACTTCGATGGAGTTCGTACCGAACAGCCACAGCTCGCGGTGGTCACACAGCGTGCGGATCGTCTTGTCGGGGCTGCCCTCGGCGGACGCGAAGTTCAGCGCATCGATCGTGGTCGAATTGAGGTTGGCCCACTGATAGGTGCCGTTGGTATTCGCACCGAGCAGGTAGTTGTCGATGAACGTGACATCGCTCATTTGCGGGCTATCGGTAATAGCCGCCATCGCCCCGGTGCTGAGGTTGGCCGAATGCCAGCCGTCCGGATGCGCCACCACCAGGCTCGTGCCGTTGTCGGCCATCTCGACCGGGCCAAAGAAGCTCGGGATCGTTCCGACCAGCACGCCCGCCCATGTGTCGCCAAAGCGGTACAGGGAGTTGCCGTACACGGCCCACAGGTAGCCGCCTGCGACGTGCATCGCGCGGCAACCGTGCTGGGTAAGCGTGGACAGGCGAGTCAGCCCGGGCGTGCCGTAGAACGCGCCAGGCTCGCCGCTTCCCGATTCGTTCGGCTCGACGTACAGGTTGATGCACGTTTGCGCGGCAAGCGGATGCGAGCGGAGCGTGTAGGCTCCGCCGAGGAAGTTGGAGCGCATTAGTAGCTGCCCGATTCAACGTTCCAGCCGTATCCCCAGCCGGTAGCGACCGGAAGCTCGCCCAAATCGCTCTTACCCGGCTGGAAATACTTCGCGCGCAAACGGCTCATGGAATCAGCGGCGCCCGCGGCTACCGTTGGCGGAATCTCCATGCCGTACTCGGGCATGATGCGCGCCGCAAGCTGGTAGGCCACCGCTTCGACATCGCCGTCGCCCATCGTGAGCGTGGATGCCTCATTGGCGACGGAGTAGTCGGGGATTCCGATGCCGGCGTCGTGCATCTCGGCAAGGATCGAGTTGAGGACGCTTAGCGCGTCCTGGATCGTCGCCGCGTCCGGCGTTTCGCTGGCAGCGATGATCGTCGCGAGGCGCAAGGCGCGCCGAACCAGAATCAGTGCGGTTGCCATCCTTGGCCCTCAGAAAAAGAAAGGGCGGGAGCCCGAAAGCCCCCGCCCAATGGGGTGCTGCTTAGTTGTTGTGGTAACGGCAGGCCAGCTGCGCGCGGAGCGTCTTGTAGCCGTACAGGACATCGATGCGGCACGGGAACTTGTCCGTGTTGATGTCGTACGCACGCACGATGCGCATGGAGATGCCGTCGTAGACCTCACGAGCAGCGAAGTCCACGCCGTCCGGCATCACCAGATCCGCCGTAGCGAACGCGAACGCGCCCTTCTGGAACGCCAGGCCGGTCTGCACCGCGGTCGAAGCCGTGCCGCCCCAGACAACCGCCTTGCCAGCGCCAGCACCAACGATGGTGATGTTCTGGAGGGCGCCCGAGGTGACCGGGGTGGGCGAGACGGTGATGTTGCCGGCACCGCCAGCGAACGCAGCGGTGACCACGAACTGCTGCAACTGGCCGGTGCTGACCTTCGTCTCCGGGTGGACCGCGAACACGCCAGCGATCGTGAACACGTCGCCAACGTTGGCCGCGCCCGTACCGGTCGTGACCGCGATCAGGTTCGATCCCGAGGTAATGCCAGTCGAGGTGTTGACGACGTAGGCACCGTCCGCGGCACCGCGGGTGTGCGACGGCAGGAGCGTGTTCTCGCCCCAGTCGAAACCAGCCGCACGGCCCACCATGCCTTCGCGGTACTGCTTGGCGATCGACGCGTCATCCTGGAACAGCGTCTTGGTGTCCTTGACCACGTCAGCCATCGCAGCCGGATCGAGCAGCATGGTGCGATTGCCGGCCGGAGCCAGGGCACGCTGAAGGATGACGCGAGTGTCCAGCGCCTTGTTGTACGTGGCCGCCGAACCGCCGTTCCACACGGACTGCGCAACGTCCTTGTACATGTTCAGGGCGTCGGCCTCGATGTTGGCCGCCAGAACCGCCATGGCCGGATCAAGAATGCGCTTGCTGAAGTCGTCCAGCGACATGGTCAGCTCCGCCGAGCTGAACGTCACGTCCACACCCTTCTGGGTGGAGACGGTGAGCGTGGTGCTCTGCTCGGTGGTGTCCTGCGTGGACAGGTTGGCGCCCGTGCGAACCGTGTACTGATTCGGCAGACGAACCTTCAGGGAATCGCCGATCTTGGCGCCCGACTTCGCGAACGAGTCGTCATAGTCGCGGGTGATGTTGCCGACGAAGTTCAGCTTCTGGTGCAGGATGCGCAGCGCCTCGCGGGTCACTGCACTGGGGGTAAGAATGCTATTGGGCATTGCTAGCGGCCTCCATGCCGCCTACGTGAATCAACGTTGAGAGTTACGCCACGCCATCCAGTCCTCGACGCTCATGCGTTCTGGATCTTTGGACGCGGCTGCTCCACCGCCAACGGTCGGAACCGGGGCCGGAGCATTGGTGACGGGTTTGGGTTTCGGAGCGGACAGGCGAGCTTCGAGGCGGGCCACATGAGCAATGCGCAGATGCGGTGGCATGGAAGCCAGCTGCACCACTTCGTCCAGATGCGTACCCAGGTGATGCACGACCTGTGGGCCGTGCTCGGAAGACATCAGTACTTCCGCCAACATCGGATCGTTACCGAGGATGCTGACGACGCTGTCTTCTGCCTCCGGATAATCCGGGTGTTCAGCGGCATACACCGCCGCCCGGGCCCTGATGCTGCTGGGCCAAGCTCTGGAACCGCGCTTGCTCTTGCTGCTGTGCCGATACCGAGCGTTCGGACTCGATCAGCTTCCGCGCTTCCTCGCGTGCGAGGTGAGCAATGAAAGCTTGCGGGTCCTGCTGCGGGTCCGGCGCTGGTTGACGGCTCTGCTGGACCTCTGCACGGAGCTGTTCAAGCTCCCGCTGGAATGCCTCAGCCTGCCGTCGCGCTTCGTACTTCTCGCGAGTCAGCTCATTGATGCGCTTCTGGACGAATCGGCCCTTTTCGTCGCGGGCCTGCTCTTCCTGCTGCTGCGCATCGGTTTCAACAGGGGCCGGGGTCTGCTGGGTTTCCTGCGCGCTTTCTACGGGCGCAGAGTCGGCCGTCGCGCCCGTCTGGGCGTTCTCAACATCACTCATGGTAGGCGTCAGTCCTTGACGATTAGCCCGGCTACCGGCCGGTGCGGTCCTTACGCAGCTTCGGAGGCGTCCTCAGACGCTTCCTTGGCCCGATTGCGCCGCTTGGGCGCGTGTCTGCTGCAACTCCCAGCGGAGGTGCATGACTTCCATTTCGGTCTTGCCCTGCTTGATCGCAGCGGCAAGGAGTTCGCGCTGGTTGTGGATCTCGGCGACCTGCGCATCCAATCCAGACTTGGCGCTATCCACCTTCGCCTTGTCCTGCATCAGCTCAGCGTGCACCTCGTCCAGCGCCGCCATGCGCTGCTGCACCTCGGCCATGCCCTGCTCAACCTGCTGGCGCGCCTGAATGATCTCGGGCGGCATGTCCTTACCCTGCGCCATTGCGGCCTGCACAGGCGGAGGCAGGAGCAGCTTGAGGCGTTCCGCAGCCTCTTCAGCCTTCGGGAAATCCATCGCGCCCACAATCAGGTCCGGCACGCCCGCGGCAATGGCAGGGTTGCCCTGTCCAAGGGCCGTCAGCGCATCGATGAACTCCATGCGCTGCGTGTCGTAGCTTGGGCCGGTGGTGACCGTAACGTCGTACTTGCCGGCGCTCAGGTCGGTAACGCCATCTCCCTTGTTGATCTCCACGATGTCCTCGGCGCCATCCTTGCCGAGTACGCGGATCGTGCGCGGCGTGTCGTACACCTTGGGCAGCGCAGCCAGGATGATCTCGCCCGTCGCCTGAATGCCGAACGCCAGCGAGTCCTGATAGTCGTACGTAGCGGTATCGCCCTCACGCTGCCTGGCAATGATGGCCTTGCCGCTGGTCTCGTTCGACTTGGCGCCAACCGACGCGTCATAGATGCCGTCGGAGGCCTTGAGCATGTCCACGCTGATCTGCGTGAGCATGGTGAAGGCCGCGGGCATGTCGGGCGGCGCTTCACGAACCGGACGGGCCTGCGGCGCCTGCGGATCAGGCGTGTACGGCAGATAGGGGGCATCGATCGCGTTGGCGCGATCCCACATTGCCTTGACCCCGTCGCCTTCCAGCATCTTGGGAGTGACGAGATACGGCGCCTTAGGCTGCTTGCTGACGACCTCCTGAGCCGTCGTCAGGTTGTAGTTCAGCAGCTTCTGGGGATCGCGACTGAAGCGGACCATGCCGCACCAGTGCCACTTACCCTCGATGAAGAAGCGGTTGGCGAAGATCGAGACGACTGGAATGCGGTCGAACACCGTGTCGTGCGGGCCTTCCAACTCCTCAGCACCCGACACGATCGACATGACCACCTTGTGGCCCTTGCACTGGCGCTCTCGGACTACCGAGATGCCTTCAGCCGCCATCTTCTGCGCGGCCTCCGGCGTGATGTCTGCCTGGTCAACCGATCGGCCATCAGACAGCAACAGGATCGTCTTGGTGACCGGCACCAGGCGCCAGTATTCGGCGATCCGGACGTGATCCTGCTGGAACCAATCCCCGTAGCGCTTGGCTGAGTCGAAATCGACGCACTCGGCCTTGGGGTAGCGCGCCTTGAACTCGTCGCGCGGGATCGACTCTTCCACGAAGCAATAGCGCTGGTCGCGAAGGTCCGGCTCCTTGGCGTCAGGGTCGTGCCACACCGACGTAAGCGGATCGGGGATCGGCTTGATGCGCAGATCCTGCTCCCACGCGTCGTCGCTGCTGTACTGCGTGACCACGCGCCACGAACCCATGCCGCCAGCGGTCACCAGCTCAAACGCACCGTCGTATGCGCGCTCTGCGTTGCTGGACGACTCAATGTTCCGGATCAGCCCCTGACGAAGCTCAGCGCCCTTCGCGTCACCGTCCTCGACGGCACGGACCTTGATCCCAGGGCGCGCCTTCTTCTGGTCATTGACCACCTGGCGCCAATGGCTGCGCAGGATCGGGAACTCGTAGCACGCGCGACCCTTGCGCGCCTTGCGCTGCTGCTCGTCCCACTGATAGCCGGGCACGGTGACGAAGCGAAGGTCATCCAGCGCGTTATCACGGTTCGTGCGGTCTGCCTCTACAGCGCGGTCGTACCGCTGCCGCATCTCCGCCATAGGGTCGGAGTTCTGGGCATCCTTGCCCTTCTTGCGTTGTTCCTTCACGCGAACTCCGAAGCGAAAGAGGATGTGTCGAACTTCACGGCAGGCCTATCCGTGGCCTTCTCCAACGCCATCGCTAGATAGCGGAATGCGTCTGCGCCGTGGCTCGCCCAGTCATGTAGAGGTGTGGGTTTGAACTGACCAAGCTTTTCGGCGTACTCGCGCCGGTAATTCATCAGTGCGTCCAGACCGTCCGCGCACTTCTTCTCGTCGAACCAGCAGCGGCTGAACATCATGCGGACCGCGTTGATGCCCTGCTCCACGTCCTCGCGGGGCAAGACCTCCATGCGGTAGCCCTGCTCTTCGGCCACCTGCGTCATGGTCACCGCTGACCAACGCTCACGCGCCTCCGCGTCATGCGGAACGAAGTGCCGGCCGTAGTCGTAGCCGCGCTGGCCCAGCACGCTCAGGTAATGCGTGACCGGCTGCCCGCGATTCGCGTAGTAGTCGATCAGATGGACCTCACGGCCCACCAGCTGCCAGAACCAGATGCAGGTGTCGTCGCCGACGCCCAAGTCCCACGCGGTATGCACCAGCGCGGCGCGGTCGTACGGCACGGCGGCGATGCGCCCGTCCGCCTTAACCTGCGCGATCTCAGCCGCGTAGATGGCGCCAAGCGCGGGCACGTCGAACGCGCACTCAAACTCCTGCGCGTACTGCTCAGGCGTCATCTGCCGGCGCGCGTCGTCCAGCTCGGACTGCAGGATGATCCCCGTCTCGGACGCCCGTAGCTCCTGGTAGAACCAATCCGGCGAGTCCTTCGCCATCTGCGCAAGCGCATGGAAATGGTTCTTACCCTTGGGCGTGCCAATGAAGCTGGCCCAACCCCGCCTGTCGGCAAGCAGGGGGCGGATGATCTCGCCCCACACCGTAGGCCGCATGTCGCCGTATTCGTCCAGCACCACGCCATCGAGGTACAGGCCGCGCAATGCGTCAGGGTTGTCCGCGCCGAACAGGCGAATCCGCGCGCCATTCACCAGCTCAACCGAAAGCTCAGACTCCATCGGAGGTTTCGCCTGAATCGGACGGCTGTACTGTTTCAGGTAGTCCCATGCAATCGCCTTGGCCTGCGCGTAGTAAGGCGCGAGGTAGGCGAAGCGAGGATTGGGCTTGCTACACGTGACGGCAGCTTTCACAAGCTCGTTGATCTCGCGAACCGTCTTGCCAAAGCGGCGATGCGCCACCGAACATGACCAGCGCTGCGTGCGTTCGTGGTAGGCGATGGACTGTGGCCGCGGCCTATAGTCGATCGTGATTACTTCAGCCACGTCACCGCGAACTCGATGGGGCCGCCTTCGTCGCCAGTGATGGCCTGAGCGGGCTTACCGAAGCCGCGGTCAAGCAGCGCCTGGGCCGCAGCGAGCGCAGTGCGCCGATCGTCTCCGCGAAGCAGTTCAAGCAGCTTGTCGATTGCCTCGGGGCCAGCCGCACGGGCAAGCGCCTTGATCTCGGCATCTTCCTTAGGGCGACCGCCCGGATTGCCGGATTGTCCCTTCTGGAAAGCCACTGTTAATCCTTGTTCTCAATCGCTAAGACGCCAGTCATAGGCATCAGGTATGGATACGTCGCGAGCGCCAACAAGCACCTCGCCGTTGCTCAGCGTCACAGTGTTCGTGATCGTGCCGCAGCCGTTGATGTTCACCAGCGCAGAGGCCAACGTGCCCGCCAGGTACTGCGATCCGAGCGTCAGGCCGCCACACACTTCCCAAGTCGAATCGCTCACGGTCGCGCCGCGAGATTCAGCCTCAGCGGCCCACTGGTTCTTCACCAGCCTGGTCTCGCCGCAGGTCGATATGATCGTCTTGAGCTGCATCAGCTGCCTCTAAAGAAGTCGGGCCATCCTTGGCCCCCGCGTCCTTGCGGTTAAAGATTGCGTCCCAGTTGGACGTGTACGTGTCCGCGCTCACCGAGAAGGGGCGCGGGGCTGAGCCTTTGCCGCTCACGAGCCGATGCCCAGTCCCAGGATGAAGCCAATCCCGAAGCCACCAGCAGTGGAGCCGCTGCTGCCATATCGGACCGCGCTGACCATCTCTTGGTGACGACGCTCAGCTATGGCCTCAACGCGACGCTTCTCGTCGCGGACACGCTTTGCTTCCCATGCGGCCGCCTGCATCTCGACCGGAAGCGCCTCAATGGCCTCTCGCTCAGCCTGCTCCTGCGCCCTATGGATATCGGCGTAATGCTTCATGGCAATTGCCGCTTCGGCGATACCGAACATCAGTTAACCGTCCTCTCTTCCGGAACCTCGTGCGCCTTCAGGATCTTCTTGCAGAACCACAGCACGTCCGCAGCGCCGTGGCAGCGGGCTACCACTACGCCGTCCACTAGCGTCAGGATCACCGCGGGGACGTCCAGCGCGTCGTACAGGTGCAGCAGATCGACCGCAGCGCCATCAGCCTCGGCGCGTACGTCAGTCATGGAGGGCGTCGATCTTGGCAGCGCAGCGGGTGTAGTCGTCGATCATCCGACCAGCCCAGATCTCCAGCTCGTCGTAAGTCGTGCCAGGATCAGAAATCGCTGGGCATCTCTCGGGCGCGGTTGGCCTCACGAGCTGCTTCCCGCACCCGCTCAGCAACCACGACAGGGCGATCGCACTTAGAAGGGTTCTCGCGAACGATCTCACGCACCTTCCCCTCGCTCTTCGGAAGCCTGTCCAGCGTCTTCTGCAATTTCTCGGCGCGCTTCTTGTCGTCCTGCTGCGCCGTCAGCACTTCGTCCAGCTTCTGAGCCGCGATCCGCTGCTCGGCGTTCGCCTTGCCCAGTCGGCCCGAAAGCGCGCCCATATACCAGCCGCTGGCAAACAGCACAGCCGCCAACACCAGCGCAATCGCTTCGCGGATACCCATCAGACACTCGCCAGGATCGCCCAAAGAGCTTTGCAGGCAACGTGCAGGCCCTGATCGGTATTGAACTCGATCCTGCCCAAGCACTTGAAATCATCAATCAGGAAGTGGCATACGACCTCGGCAAGGCCCAGCCACACGCTCCCTGTAATAAGGGCAACGAAGCCGCCGTGAATCATTGCGTGAGCGCCTAGCGCTTGCCACCACGGGATGCCCGGAATCGGAGCCGAGCGATTCTTCGCCTTCGCGAGGAAGTCGCCCTGAAGCGGGTAGTCCGCGAGCGCATGGCCCACGAGCAGCCAGAAGAGCATCAAGCAGCGCGCTCCCACTCGGCGTTGTACTTCTCGATGGCGGCGTGTGCCTCATCCGTCTCAATGAACAACTGGGCCCAAGCCGCCCACACAGCGCTCTCAAACTGCGCCGGAGTGCCGTGCTTCTCTGCCAACTCAGCTTTCGTCATGTCAGACACCGGCCGCCTTCCAGTCCGCCGCGGTAAATTTGATCGCGTAGCAGCCAGTGAGGCGCCAATAGGGCTGATCGCCCGGATACATCGCGCTCACCACGCCCACAATGCGGCCGTCCTCGTTCCACACCGCCGCGCCGCTATCGCCGAACCAGCCGAGCAGGTCCAGCGCCATTACGTCGCCATTCCAGCCAGCCACGCGGCCAACGCGCAGCAGATCCTTCAGGCCGTTCGGGTTGCCATGCACGAACACCACGTCGCCCTGCCCGGGCTTCCTGGCGCTTAGCCGGGCCCACGTAGTGAACGTCTTGTCGATCGTCACCAGCACATGGTCGGCGCCGTCATTGGCAACCACCTTCCACTTCACAGGGCGGTCGTTGAACCTGGCCTCGCCCGCCTCAGTCTTGAAGCAATGCGCAGCGCCCAGAATGGCTGCCTTGCTGATCGCCGTACCGCTGCACACGCTTCCGCTCGGGAAGTCGATGCGGACCACGTAGGCCTTGGCCTCGCTGTAGTCCGGCAGGGAGGCGCAACTGCACCCTCCTACGAGAAGGAGGATCAGTAGCGCCCAAGTCTTCATCTCTTACACCTTCGCGTCGCGCTCGTCCCAGCCGCAGGGGATGTCATGCCTGGCCCCGAACACCTCTCGCACCAGCGCCTCATGTCTCTCGATCTGGCGGATATGCCACGCAGGCCGCGGAAATACAGCGACCCCGGACGGGTGCTCTGGGCATGGGTCATCTGTGGAATTGCAGGTGCACGCTGAACGTGCGGCCGCGACTTCCTTGCGCCGCTCATTGGAATCTCGCTTTGCACGGAAATACAGCTCCGCGACCAGCGCCACCCCCTCGCCTACCATAGGGCAACGCATCACCGCGCCCCGAACATCATCATCAGGAAGCCGCTCCAGTCCTGCCAAGTGGCATAGCCACCCCAGACCAGCGCGCCGCCGATCAAGGCCACCAGCGCGATTACCTTGGCTTTGGTCTTGTCCATCACAGCCCTCGCTCGCACAGAGCGCGTTCGTCAGCACGACGGAGGACAAGGCCCTTGAAGACCCTGCCCTTTGAATACTTCCACTTGCTCAGCTCGGCACATGCGGCAGGCCAGTTGTGGGCCAGCGCGTAGCCCTGTAGCGTCGAACCACACACGACCTTCGGGCCAATATTGAACACGGCGCTCGTGAGCGCAGCCTCGGCACCCAGCGGCTTAACGCCCGGGATGCACTTGTTCACGTAGTAGTTCGCCTCGCGCATGTCCTCGTCGAGGAACGCGTCGCACTGCGCCTTCGTGTACTTCTGCCCCATCTTCACTTCCGGCCCAGTGTGGCCGTAGCAGACGGTCGGGATGCCCACCGGGTCGAGGTACGTTTCGTACTTCAACCCTTCCCACTTCATGACGACGGACGCAGCGAGAGCCAGCACGGCTGCTAACCCTGCGCCTACCGCCTTCTTGCTCACGCCCGCTTCGCCCTAAAGCCCTTGTAGGCCTTCCAAATCTTCTCGCCCAGCAACCACGCGGTATAGGCACACGCCAGAATTGACGCCACCGTGCCCCAGTCCACCCCAGCAACTACGCCGGCCAAGTAGCCAGCAGGCGGGATCGTCTTCACCGCTTCCAATGCAGCATCGCTTCGCACTTCGTCCTTCCCCTGGTTGACGCAGTGCGTCCGTGTCTGGCGGAAGGTTGAGGAGTCGAACCCCTGCGGTTTCCCGCACCACGGTTTTCAAGACCGCTCGCCAGCCCAACGCAGCGGAACCTTCCAGTTTTGGCGGAAGTGGCAGGATTCGAACCTGCGGCCCCTTTCGGAACTACGGCTTAGCAAGCCGCCGCCTTCGGCCTCTCGGCCACACTTCCAAATAGGTCCCGGCGATCACCCCGGGATGTCCGGCGCGCTTTCGCGATTACCGGGTCTTCGAGGCTGCTGTTTCGCGGGAGGCCGGATGGTGGCCGCGGTACTCGGCAGCAAACTCTGTCACTTCTTACGACGCTTCGCCCTCGGCTCCACGCGCATCACATCCACCGGGGCGGAGGTGTACGTGCAGACCGAAGCCGCCGCGTGTACCGCCTCCTCCGCGCTCGCCTGGAAGTGGCGCATAGCGCAGATGGCAGCCTGCATGCCGGAACCGATCGCGACCGGCCCCAGCTCTTCAACCATCGTCCAGTGCTTGTCCGACACCGTGACCACACGGCCGTCGCCCCAAGCGATCAGCAGCGAACTGTTCGGGATCTTGGGCGGCTTGCCCTTCATCCCCTTGATGATCCAGTCCGCGGCCTTCGTGATCTCGTTGGCCGTGCCGCAGCCGCCCATCACGCCGCCACAAGGCAGGCGCCAGAGCTTGTGGCAGCGGGTCTTGTTTCCGCCCCATGTCGCCTGCGTGTCGCCCGCCATCTCACCCGTGCGAGGGTCAAACGCGATCGTGGTCATTCGTCGCCGAACCCCAGCGCCGCGGCCTTGATCTCCTGAGCGTAGATCTCAGCCAGGCAGCCGAGCGCCAGCGCATTCCCGGCGCACCAGATCTCGTGATCTTCGCCATCCATCAGGATGAACACGCCTTCAGCCTCGCCGGCCTTGGCCTTAGCCAGCGCCGCCTCTAGCGCCTCGATGATGCGCGCGTCAGGCTCGGGCTTACCCCCTCCATCTATGACTTTGGGGGTGAAGGCCATGGCGTCCTCTATAGAGAACCCGGCGCCCTCTAGCGGGTCATCCGGGCCGGGGCAAAATCTTCCCCGTCACTATCCTTATGACACAGGTTCGGAAGGCGCTGCGCTCGTAAGGGGAAAGTCCGCTGAATCGAGAGCCGCACGAAAACGGATGATCGTCGCGCGCGAGGGGCGAACCCCCTGTGTCGTGGCGTAGCTGTAAGGCCAGTTCCCCACCCAGAACTCCCTCCCATTCAAGGTCGCCTCGTATGGGTTCAGGCGCTGAGGCAGACACCCCTGATCGAGGCTGTTGTTTACGAAGCGGTCCAGGCCCTTTGAATACGGATCAATCATGATCCAGTAAGGCGGCAAGAGACCGCGGAGAAAGTTGATCATGAATCCCTCGCAATGCGATGCGCCCAGCGCAGGGAATCCTCGTACTGCCACTGGGCCAGCAGCAGCGCGCCTGCAACGAAGTCCCGGATGCGCTTGTACGCGTCCCGGTCACAGTTCAGTTCATCCGCCCGGGCAGCGACGGCCGGCACCTTCTCAGCGCCAAAGATCGCCATGCACAGCCCGTCCAGCGCCGCCTGCTTGCCCCACGCGCTGTCATAACTCGGCACGTATTCGCGCGCCCTCTTCCGCAGCCGCGGCTTCATCCTGGCGATCGTCTCGGCCAGTCCAATCGCCCAGTCCTGAAGCTCCACGACGAAGCGCTCCGTGCCGCTGACCATCGTCAGCCAGACCTTGTAGCCTGGGTGTCCGTCAGGCAGGCAGGAGGTAGCTAGCGACAGGCGCCACAGGGCGCCCTCGGGCAATGCGCGGCGAGTGAAGCCGGCGTAGTAGCTGCGCAGGTCGCTGCCCTTGATGGCGTAATCGGCCGTAACTTCGATGGCTTCAGCGACGGTCATGCGAGATGGCTCCAGTCCCGATCCGGATACCGGCTCGTCATGTATGCGGAAAGTTCTTCGCCGCCATAGGTGCGGCTCATGTAACGCAGCGTCAGGAACATGTCCTCGAAGTCGCCGCCATTTCGGACATCGTTCAGCACGACCACTCCGCGCCACTCGGCCTTGCCTTGCGGGCCACGGTATCCCTCCGTACCCAAGTAACAACTGCCGGCGACGATCCCGTGAATGGTCCGGCCATTTGGCAGGTCGCGATTGCCGTACTTTCTGCCCTGTTCGTGCCCGGCCACAAAGCTAAAGCCGAGCTTGTTCAGGCGGTTGTCGATCGTCCCGCCGATCGGCCGCGGACTGTGCGCGGTCTTCCAGTAGTGGCAGTACCAGACAGAATCGACCTCTATTGGCTGCTCGAACGGCACCCGCTCCCACCCAAACTCTTCCACCTTGCAAAGGTGTGTGCCGACAACCCCGAGAAACCTTGCGTCCTCTTTCGGCAGGCGTGCAATGCGAGCTTCGTGGTTGCCCTCGCAGAAGATCATCCGAGGCTTCCAAGCGCGCTTCTTGTTCTTCTCTAGCCGTGCCGTCTCCGCATGAATCGGCCCGACGAGACGAGCCATAGCAGCTTCCCCCGCCTCAATGTCAGCCTTAATGCGCGCGCCTTCCTTCTCGATGCCTCCTGCGGGCGAATAGGACGACAGGCTTGGGAAGTCCCAGAAATCGCCAATGCAGACGATCACGTCCGGTTTGCGGCGCACGATGTCCTGCGCGATCCAGTCCAAGTGATCGACAACGTCACCGGGCCGCACCTGTACGTCCGGGATCACGTAGTGCCGGCGTGGCTGACTCATTCCGCCGTCCCGCCGTAGCTGATCGCCTCGCCTGCCTTGAGGCCGAGATCGTCGTCAGCGTCACGCTGTACGAATGGCGGGACATGTGCCGTAACTGTGCCTCCGATGCGTTCGGATACCACCTCATGCACAGCTGCCAGCGCCGTCATAAGCTCGCTCTCTCGGGCCGAGTTGATAGCCAACCGATCCAGCACTACCTCGCACTGCGCCAGCGCACGCCAAGCCGCCTTCACGTCGTGCAGGATGCCGTCTGTGTCCTCAGTGCCCGACTGCATCGCGTGGCGGACCATGCAGTCCTGGTGATCGGCCGAAACCTCACGGTTCCAGTGCAGCGGCGTACCGGGGCCGTAGTGCTGGATATTCCCAGCAAGGCTCAGCCGTGCCAGCGCGACCATCGTCTTCGGGAAGTACATCAGCACGCCCGAGAACACGGGCGCGGCTTTGCGTTCGGCTGCGTCGATGGGGAGGATGCTCACAGCTTGGCCTCCTCAGCAAGGAGCCACGCGGCAAGATCGGCCATCGTGCTGAAGACATAGGTGTCGGCAGGCGGCTGATAGTCGCCGGCTCGCGTTCCGGGCCTGACGAAGAAGCCATTAGCGACACGAACTACCGTGAACTCATACTTGGTTGGAGACTCGTTCACTGCCCAGATTCCCTTTGATCTGGGCTTGCATCTTCCGCGCTTAAGCGGAAGAGGTGGCGGCAACAAACTTCCGATTTATTGCCGCTTTTCTCCAGTTGCGGATCGTGCGCTTGCTCTTGCCGAATCGACGAGCGAGGTCGCCAGTCTTGATTTCCAAGTTCAGCAGCAGTTGATCGCGCTTGCCGTCCGCGATGCTGTTGATGGCGGCCATCTCCAGCGGCTGGATGTGCGGCTCCAAGTCAGCCCGGCACGCTCCTGCGTCAACTAGATCCTCAATCGCCTTCCGCACAATCTCGTCCACGCGTGCGTAGCTCATAGATCACCCGATGTGTTCACGCACAACCAAGAAGAAGCCCTCGGGGTAGAGGGTCTGTGTGTACTGGAGATCGCGACTCCACTGATGTCCAGACGCCCACGCCTGCGGCATAGGGATCACGAACCGCCACCCGGCCCGCGTGATCTTGTACGCAAGGCACGGAATCGCCCCGCGCTTATCCGCCGCAGCCACCGCCTGATGCCACCAGGCTTTCAGGTTCAGCGTGGCGCAGTTTTTCACTTCCAGGCTGTAGCCGCCGACTAGCTGCTCGATGTCCGCCAGTTGAGACTGCTGATACTGCTTTAGTAGCCTGTTGTACTCGCCGCCGAGGTTGTCGCGCAGCAGCGCGCAAATCTCGCGCTCACCCCTTGCGCCCTTGTCCCTGCTCTTGCGGCCGCTCATGTGTCACCTCCAAACCTGATCCACAACGCCCTTATGCGGTCCGCAGCTGACATAGCCTGCATAACAGCCTTCCCTGTAGATGCGGACGTCCGGCGCATCTTCAGTTGCAGCCAAATTGGTCCGCTGTAGCCGTGCTTGTTTGCCAAGGCGGTGGCAATGCGAAGGTTTCGCTCAGCTTCGTACAAGTGGCCCAGAATCCGGCGCATGTCGCCTCCAACGCTCATGCTGCTGCTCCTAGACTCGCAACCAAATTCGCCGCCGGCTCACACAACCGGAAATCCCGAAGCACGTAGTCCAGCGCCTTGTCTGAGTCGGGGCGGGTGTCTACGGGCAGGCCGAACCGCTCGCGGTTATCGGTCTTGTGCCTTCCGATGTGCGTCTCGCGCCCTACTCCAAGCTTGTAGGCGCGCTGCTGCACGCTCATTCGCGTACGGCCCTCCAGTGCACACGCGGACCAGCCTCCGCCCGGATACGCCTCGCGAATACGATCGTCCTCGGCCACGGTCCACGGCTTGTGCCGGCGCACTCCGCGCTCCTTGTTGAAGCACTGCCTGCACAGGCTCCGCGGGTGGCCGTTCCCGCGGATGTAGTAGCCGGACAGCGGCTTCGTGATGCCGCACACGCGGCAGGTTTGGTTATCCATTGCTCAAGTACCCGCAAATCTTCTTGTCCAGGTTCCATACGCCATCGCGAACGGCCTGCTCCCAAGTGTCCGCCGCGTGCATCCATTGGCTGCCGTGCTTCTCTTCCCATGCCGGCCAGTTCTCATGCAGCTTGTCGTGGCACGGGTCACAGAGCGGAATTGCGAGGCAATCTGAAACGCGCGCCTGGCTGAAACGCTGGCCTATTGGGTGATGGGCTTGCTGCTGACCGTGCACGCCGCAGCCGCAGCAAGGGAGAGCCCTGACGTAATCCAGGTACTCAGGATGCTTCAGCGATGGGCGGCGCTGGCCGTAGTTGAGGATTCCCATTAGGCAGCCTCCGCAACTTCGATCAGGCTGCGGGCTTCGAGGAAGGCTTGGACGAACTCCGCCGCGACCTGCGGGACGATCGCATTGCGGGCGGCATCAGTTCCCTCCACACAGCGGGGTAGCGCATCATCCACAGCTCGAAAGCAGTCGAGTGCACGCGGCCAAGGGGCGTTCCACGGAATGGATTGCTCGATCCGCCCCACTCGTCCAGCCGCCCGGCTACGTGGTTCCTGCCGTGGTTGCTGGTCCCACTCGGCGTCGGCAACGAACCAGAGCCGGTCGCGTCTATGGGGAGCGTCGACGGCTGACGCTTGCAGTACCGCAGCCCCGAAGGCGTAACCGAGTCCTTCCAAATCACTCGCGACTCGATCGAGCCAGCCTTTCCTAACCGCTCCTTCAACCTGCTCTCCAAAGACGACTGAAGGTCGGCACTGCGCGATGAGATGCTGCCAGGCGGGCCATAGATGCCGCTCGTCCTCAAACCCAATTCCTTTACCTGCCGCGCTGAAAGGCTGGCAAGGGCAGCTGCCAGTCCAGACGCGCTGATCGTCCGGCCATCCGGCAAGACGAAGGGCGTAAGCCCATCCTCCGATGCCCGCGAAGAAGTGATGCTGGTGATACCCGCGAAGGTCGTCGGGTCGGACATCCTCGATGCTCCTTTCGTCCACGTCGCCGGCAGGGATGTGTCCGGCCTTGATGAGTTCGCGCAGCCATGCAGCGGCGTGCGGGTCCAGTTCGTTGTAGTAAGCAGTCATTTCTTTACCCTGTAATTCCTGGCGTGCATACGCAGACAGGCGCGACACTGCCTTGAACCCGTTGGGTGGATATAGAGGTTCTCTCCGCTCAATGAGTGGCCGCGCTTGCAGTGTGTCTTTCTGGCGTTTACGCCCATCACGGCATCGCTTCTGGCGATGTTCTGCCTGTGCGTCACAGCGCGCAGGTGAGTAGGGTTTATGCACGACCGCGTTGAACACTTATGGTCTATCTCCAGCCCGACTGGAATCGGCCCAACATGAAGCCGGTAAGAGACGCGGTGGGCTTGCTCAGGGCGGTGCCCATTCCAAAATTGCCCATATCCGTTTCGGTACATGGATCCAATCCATAGCCAGCATCCAGAATTGGGCTCCGGGACAGATTTGGCCTCTAGACGCTGGACTATCGTTTTGTTCGGCTTAGCGCTCACTTACTTCCGCCTCCGCCCAAAGTGGTACGCGTTGTGTGCTCTTTGCACTCCGCCGCCGAACTCGCCTCCAACACGATCTCCGACGGCTTGCCGATTCGGACGAGCCAGTACAACGTCAGCTCGCCGCGGTTGAACTTCACGATGGTCCATCGCTTGTCCTCTGATTCGAGGCAGTTGGTGTTGATCTGGCGCCAGTTCACTTAGAACCGGTCCTCCGCCAGATCGGAGAACCGCATGGTTTCCGGGAAGAACTTGAGCCGCTTGAAGCCGGTTGGCCCGTGGCGGTTCTTCTCGATCAAGATTTCGGCGATGCCCTTGTCCGGCGAGTCGCGGTTGTAGACCTCGTCCCGGTAGAGCATCAGGATCTGGTCGGCTTCGCGCGTCAGTTCGTCGCTGTTCGCCAGGTCGCCTGCATTCGGGCGCTTGTCGTTGCGCGCCTCTACGGCAGCCTTCACCTGCGCCAGCGTGATGACCGGCACCTGGAGCGAGCGGGCAAGGTTCTTGAGGCCCCGGGCGATCGCCGCGACTTCCTCGATGCGGTCAGCACCGGGCACCGTGATGCGCTGGGCGTAGTCGATGAAGAGCGCGCCGATCTTGTGCGAGTGCTGCCACTTGCGGGCGACACCGACCAGCTCGTCCAGCGTTACGGCGCTGCGGTCGTAGATCCAGATTGGGCGATCACGAACCTCAACTACGCCTTGCTGGAGCTTCAGCCAGCCATCGTCCTCAATCTGCCCGGCGCGGATGCTGGCGGCGCCCACAGCGGAGGCCAGCGCGAGGCGGCGGATGCCAAGCTGGTTCGCCGGCTGCTCCGCGCTGATGATCCCGGTCGGGATGCCAGACGCTGCGCAGGCTTCCGCGAGGCCCAGCATCAGCGCCGTCTTACCCATCGCCGGGCGCGCGCCGATGATCGTCAGGTCGGAGTCGTGCCAGCCGCCCAGAATCTCATCCAGTGCGAACAGGCCTGTCGTGATGCCGGGCAGCTTGCCGCCGTTCTGGTACGCCTTCTCGGCCTGCTGCCACGCGATCTGCAACGCCTGCCGGCCCGTGAACTCGCACTCGGTCACGGTGGCATTCAGGGCCAGTAGCGCGCCGATGGCCTCGTCCACCGCGCCAGCCTCGTTCGAGCGCACGCCAGCCTGGAGACGCTGGGCGATAGTGCCCGCCTCGCGACGGCGCCAGTTCTCGCGAACGATGCCCGCGTAGTCCGGAACCATGGCCGCGCTGAAGGTGTTGTTCACCAGCGACCAGATTTCCTCAGCGTCGTCCGGCAGCGCCTCAGCGATGGTCACCGAGTCGGCTGGCTCGCCATCACCAATGCGCTGGCGGATAGCGGCCCACAGGCGCTTACGGAACGCGCTGGTGAAGTGGTCCTCGGACAGCAGCGGCGCCACTTCGTGGAACGCCTCGTTGCGCAGCATGACGCCGCCCAGCACGGCCTCTTCGGCGAAGGTCGGGGTATGCATCAGCGCTTGCTCCCAAGTTCAGGACGGCCGCCGCCAGGTACGTAGCTAGAAGCACTAGGCGCAGCGAGCTTTGCCCAGTTGTCTCGGATGGCGCCCATGAACGCCTCGTCCCAGTCGGCGTACTCGTAGCCTCGAGCCTTGGCGGCTCCGATGAAGTGCTCGAGACGCTGCTCGAGCTGGCCGTGCCCCTTCTCTGCCGCCCAGCGACGGACACGATCAGAGATCCCGAAGCCATCAGGGATACGCGTCTTGCGTGTTTTCGAACGCTTCGTCTCTGCTCCAAGAGAAGGAGATAGAGAAGGAGATAGAGATAGGGGGCTAGCAAGCCCCTTGGGAGCCCCCTCTAAGCCCCCTTCTGAACTTTGCAATGCCCCTTGCAAGGGGGCTTCAAGGGGGCTTGAAGGGGGCTTAGCAAGTTCGTACGCGTCGGCGTAGCGCTCGAGAAATGCGGCACTGATCGAGGGACTAGCGATGGTGGTGACCTGTCGGCGAATGCCATCGCCGCGGCGGTCACCAGGCTTCAGGGTTTCGCCAATCTGATGGGCGGCCATTTCGATAACGAACATGGTCTCGGTGTCCTCGTCGTACAGGCAGAAGCCCACGGCGATGCACTTCTCGAGCCCCTTGTTGGCCCCCTCGAGCGGCAGGCCGGTTTCGTGGCAGAGGTACAGCTTCGGGAGGTGATAGACCCCGATCATGTTCGAGTGCGGACAAGTCATCAGGTACATGGCGACGATCTGCGCCTCTGGATGCCCGCGCAGTTCCTTTCCGGTTTTCCCGGTCCAGAACATTGGTGAAACCTTGCCGAAGTCCCGCATCGCCCTACCCCTCTACTTCCGTTCCCACTCACAAAGCCGCTCCAGAACTCGCTCTGCGGCCTTCTCTTCGTACTCGTGATCCCGCTTGTTCCGTTCCGACAGGTGCCGCTCCAGAGCGCGCCTGATGCGCTCCGTTTCGGCGTCGGATGGGGGCTGCCAGGGGATCAAGACTTGCGCTCCACGCGGAACCAAGACCACGCGCTGTTAGCCATCCAGCGGCGGCCAAGGCGATCGGTGTAGTAGTTGACGGATTTGCCGCTAACCACATCCCTGAAGGCGAAGCCATCACGGCGCATCGGACGTCCGCCAGTGAGCCGTGAGAAGAAGTCAGACACACTCCACCTCCCCCGCCTTGAGGCGGTCCATTAGCTCGGTGTAGGAGTATTCGCCGGAGCGGTGGCCGGAGGGGAGGATCGGTTCGAGCTGGTCCGGAGAGGCAATGATCTGCGTGTTCTCCACATGCAACGGGCCGGCCGCCACACTCAGTCCATATCCGTCCCACTCAAAGCCGTCCCTGTTGCGCCTTCCGCGAATCAGCGGAGTACGGATTACGGCCTCTACTCCAAGCAGTTGCGGATAGACATACGTCCGAACAATTCGGACCCGCTGTCCTACGTAAAAGTTAGACATGACCCAACTCCAACTGCGGTTGACGGTTACGCCGCTGCTCGGCTCGGGCCATCTCGGCGGCGCGTAGACAATCGAGGTGCACTACCTCGTCATGCGTCATGGGAGGCAGCCGACCATCGGCCGCGGCCTTTGCCATGAGGAATCTCGGATCACTGCCAATCGCAGGATCGGTTGCGGCGATGTCGTCGAGGGTCTGGCGGAGGTGGCGGTTCATGCGGCCACCGGCATGTAGTAGTCGGGCACGAAGCGCATGCCAGCCATGCTCCCGGCGTACAGCCACACGTCACTGACGCCGTAGGCCCGCGAAGCGCGGACGAGCGTGCTCGGGTCGGACACCATCCCGACTGAGCCGCGCTCGATTCGACCAAGCTGGGCCACAGAGATGCCGAGTTCGGCCGCGGCGTCCTTCCTGCTGAGTCCACTGTGCTCGCGGGCCTGGCGCATGCGACGGCCGAAGTTGTCGCCCTCAGTGCGGCCAGCAAGGGTTGAGTCGATCTTCTTCATGCAGCCTCCAGCTCGGCCACGCGGGCTTCCAGACGGGCCATCTTTTCTTCGGGGGATTCGATGCGCGGCACCATGTCCATGCCGCAGTTGTGGGCGACCCACTGCTGCCAGCCCCAGTTCTTCACCGCGTAAGCGAAGTTCAGGGCCAGATCCGCGGGCATGTGGGCGTTGCCCGCGACGATTCGGGAAAGCTGCGCCGGCTCCATGCCGATATCCCCCGCCACTTGCCGCTGCGACTTCTTGCCGTACCGGATGGCCAGCAAAACGGCCTCGCCGGAAGTGCGGCACAGGGACACCAAATGCGCCGGAACCCGCGTCACAGCGGCTACGGGACCAATCAGTGCTAACTCGCGTTGCGTCATGTCGATTCGTGTTGACGGTTGGGTGTGGAGGAAAAAGAAAGGCCCGCACCAGAGGTACGAGCCGTGGAGAAATCAGGAGTCGTTAGCAGCCGGTCCGAACACGTCGGGGCGCATGCTCTGGACGGTGACGAGGCCATGCGTCGCCTTGCTGATACGCAGGGCGAGCTTCGGACTGGGCTTGCGACCGTTCCAGCCGGTAGCCACCTGCCACAGGTAATCGGGGCTGGCGTCCACGGCCTCGGCCAGCGACTTGCGCCGGTCACGGTCAGAAATGAAGTCGGCTAGGGTCATGCTCACGACCCCAATGCTGACAGATTGCTTGCACACGAGCAAGCATTTTGCTTGCCGCCCGTCGGAGAACAGGTTGCTAGGCTTGCGCCCCGTGAAGCCCGTATCCGAAAACCGTCGCGACAACCTCGCCCGCCTAGTTAAGGACGCGGGCGGTCAGGTCGCCTTCGCCAATCTCATCGGGAAAGACCGGAATCAGGTAGGCCAATGGCTGATGGACCCTGAAGCGTCAGGCGCCAGGAACATCGGCAATTCGTCAGCCAGACAGATTGAGAACGCCCTTGGGCTCGCTACGGGGTCGCTGGACTATCCCGCATATGCGACGCCCGATTCACCTTTGACACCAGCAGGTGAACGTAACCCCCTGTCGCCACTTGCGTCTCACTTTCAGAAACTCGACCCTGCCATCCTGCTCCAAGCCGAGCACTGGGCGATGATTTTTGAGGCGGCAGACGGGATTAAGTGGCCCCCGTTGCGCCGCATGCAAAAGCTCGCTGATGTCTATGCCCGGATAGTGGCAGACGGAGGCATGTTGTCGGAGGAACACCAGGCCGAATACATGCTTGAGCTAAACGAGGCGGTAGATAGGCGGACAGGGGGCGACAATGAGCGAGGCGAAGGAGTACATGGGCGGAGTGCCGCCCGCAGGCACGGGAGTAAGTGAGGGGAACGTCCTGATCTTCCCCACCGTTGCTTTGCGTGAGGCGATTCAGCCCCTGTCGGACTTGGAAGTTCAGCAGCTCCGGCAGATGCTCAAGGAGTTCGCGTCAGTGAAGGCGCTGTGCCCCATAGCGCGGAAGGCGACGCAAGAGGACTGAAAAACAATGAAAGGCCGATTAAACCCCGCTCCGTGCGGGGTTTTTTGTGCCCGCCTGTCGGCAGGCTGAATAGCATCCTGCTACCGTCCGTCGGCGACGCATACTTTTTGCTTGCATTCGGCTAGCGGTTTGCTATCGTGACTCCAAGCCGGCACGCCGCCGACCTGGAGGCCAAGCAGATGAGCCCGACCCACGAATCCCCCGCCCGCCGCGAAGCGCGCTGCCGTGTGCAGTCGTTGCTGTTGAACGCGACGCCTGAGCAGCAGGACCACATGCGCGGCGACCAGAGCTGGCCGTCGTTCCTCGACTGGATGCTGCGCCTTTCGCGCAAGTGCCCGTTTACGGCCCTTGCCTATATCGGAGCGTGACATGGAACTCGCCTACCACTTTGTTGCCGACACGCTGCGCGATGGCTCTCCGATTCTGGCGGATGGCGAGTGGCTTGAGCACGACGGCGAAGTCGTGATCTGCAAGTCCGGGCTGCACGCCAGCTCGCATCCGTTCGACGCGCTGCAGTACGCGCCCGGCAAGACGCTTTGCCTCGTTGAGGTTGAAGGCGTCGTAACGCGACAGGAAGACAAGCTCGTTGCGAAGCGCCGCCGCATCGTCAAGCGCATCGACGCCGAACCGCTGATGCGTGAGTTCTCGCGCTGGTGTGCGCTCCAGGTGATCGAGCTTTGGGATGCACCGGAGGTTGTGCGTCAGTACCTCACGACAGGCGACGAAAGCCTCAGGGCCGCCGCGAGGGACGCCGCGAGGGACGCCGCGAGGGCCGCCGCGTGGGCCGCCGCGAGGGACGCCGCGTGGGCCGCCGCGTGGGCCGCCGCGAGGGACGCCGCGTGGGCCGCCGCGTGGGCCGCCGCGAGGGACGCCGCGAGGGACGCCGCGAGGGCCGCCGCGTGGGCCGCCGCGAGGGACGCCGCGTGGGCCGCCGCGTGGGCCGCCGCGAGGGACGCCGCGTGGGCCGCCGCGTGGGCCGCCGCGAGGGACGCCGCGAGGGACGCCCAGCGCGATCGCTTCAAGAAGATGGTTGATGGCGCTTTCAGGCTGGAGGGCTGAGCCATGCATTCCGTGCGCTTCCAATCTCCGATCCAGCTCGCCTCCCGCCTGTGCGCGAAGGCCCGCCACGCAGAGCCGCAGCTTCGTTCTCGCCGCCGCAGTGATCGCATTGAAGCGAACGCCCGCATTCGCGAGACGGAGCGCGAGCTTCGGTCTGTGCTGTGGGGCGCGGCGGCTCTTTCCCACTCTGTGAAGCTTTAGACGTGAGCGATCAGATCTTGTCTGGTGATCGGGTGTTGGTTCGCGATCCAGATTTCTTTCAGTCGCACGTTGCTGGGAAGGTAAGGAATCGGGAGGGGGTTGTGCGGTTCATCCGATCCGACAACGCATACATCGTGGACTTTCCTGCAAAGGGACGACGCAGAGCTTTCACCCACCACTTCTACAGGCGCGACCTGATGAGGGCGCCATGAACACCCCTCCCCCGAAGGCCAAGGACGGCCGCCTTTACCTAGCGCTGATCCCGATCCTCTCCCGCATTCCGAACTGTCTTATCCGAGGTGACAAGTGAAGAACTTCGACGCAGATCAGGACTACGACGACTTCGACGCGTGGTTCCAGGAAATGGATGAACTGAAGTTCGGCCAGCTGATGTTTGCGTGGCTGGAGACGGTCAAGGCTGGCGCGACGTTCACCCGCGACGGACACGACACCTTCAAGGGCTGGGCGTTCGATCAGCGCTGGCCGGAAATCCGCATCGCTCGTGAGTGTGACCGGCTCTCGCATACGGCCGACATGGCGAGGATGGCGGCATGAACGCTCATCCTCACGCCGAACACATGGCCGAGTATGCGAAAGATGCGGCCGAAATGACGAACCCGTGGGTTCTCTGGGAAATCTGCCGCGGAGAACTTGATTCCAACTGGCAACCGGTCTGGGAGCCGCTGTATGGCAACCCGGAATGGCGGCTTGGTTTCAAGTACCGCCGAAAGGAGCAGCCCGCTGAGTTTTGGGTGAACTTCTACGAAGACGGCCGGCGAATCATCCACTCACGGCATTCGAGTGCGATCAGTGCTGCCGAAGCTGATCCATATCCAATCAAGCGCACAGCCGTACACATGCGCGAGGTGACCGCATGACCCTCACCCGCCCCGCCCGTTTCGACATCCCCGGCGTGTCGCCTGATTGGCAGAACACGATTGAAGAAGCGTTTCAGTCCGTGTTCCCGAACGACATCCCAAAGCCCGTTGCTCCCGAGAAGGAGTCCGAAAAGTGAACCAGGTTATCCAGTTCCCCGGCGCAAAGCGCGCCGCCCAGATCGCCGCGCAGCTGTGCCAGAAGAACGGCTACGGACTGCACGCCACGCAGGCATTGCAGCGCGACACGGTTCGCTGGATGCAGATGACCGGAGTCAGCGCATACGAAGCCGCGCACCGGATCGTCCGCGGGCCGCGTGAGCCGTTCTTTGGGCCATTTGGGAGCGCTGCGTGATGGATCTTCAAGCGATGGTTAGCGGATACCCGCTCGAAACCCGGCAGCGCTGGTATGCAGAAATGAACAGATGGGGAAGCCCAGAAGACTTTCCGGTCCCGCTTCCGAGGTTTAACGATGGAGTAGAGCCTTTCGCGCCTTACGGCCGACAAACGCACCCAGCATGGAACGAGGCGTGGAACGTAGTGAGCGCAAGCCTAACTCCGGCCGAGCAGAGCCTTGGCTGGTGGCTGTTCGCGCTCGACAAAACTGAGGACGAGTGGCGCTCATGGTGGCAGAACGGCCGAAGGAGTGCCGCATGAACGCCTCCAACCGCCTCCTCTGGCACACGATCGACGCAGCGACGCCGCGCAGCCGTAAGCGCAGCGGATTGGGCGGAACGATCTTCGTTCTGGCGATCACGCTCATTGCGAGCGGCGTTCTGCTCTGGGCGGATCGGGCCTTCTACTGATGCGCAGGCTCTTTGCCTACGACCCGGCCAACCCGAAGCGCGAGGACGTGCTTGCGTTCCTCTGCGACTTCATCCGGGAGGCTGGACAGAAGGTGCAGATCGTCGTGACTGATCCGATCAAGTCACGCGAGCAGGAACAGCACTACCACGCACAGATAAACGATATAGCCGCGCAGACGACGCTGTACGGAAAGAAGCTGCCGGCCGAATCCTGGAAACGACTCCTGATCGACGCGTTCAAGCACGACACGCTGAACGATCCGGATCTAGCCCCTCTTTGGGCCAAGTTTGGCAGTGCTGAATTGCTGCCGGCCCTCAACCACCCCGGCTTCGTGGTGGTTGGCGAGCAGTCCCGCCAGTTTGGTGTGCGGCTCGCTCGCGCTTTTATCGAATGGCTCTATGCCTATGGCGCTGAGTGCGACGTGGTGTGGACCGAACCCAAGAGGAAAGCAGCGTGAACGACACCAGCAAGACCCACTACCGAAAAGCATTCGACTCGCCGTACCTGAGCAGCGCAGACATCGTTGAGCCGACCACGCTCACGGTGCGCCGGGTGACTCTGGAGAAGGACAAGACGAAGAAGTCCAAGGAGCAGTTCAACACCGCCTACTTCGTGGAGAAGGAGATCAGGCCCGGCGAACCGCTCAAGCCGATGATCCTGAACGCTACGAACTCCAAGACCATGAAGGCGCTGACTGGTTCGGCGTTCATTGACGACTGGAACGACGTGCGGATCACGGTCTACGTGGACAAGAACGTCCGGTTCGGCAACGAGTCGGTCGAAGGCCTGCGGATCAGCCCGAAGCCGCCCGGCAGGAAGCAGCTCACCCCAAGCCAGAAGGCTCAGTGGGAGAGCGCCAAGGCCGCATACAAGCGCGACGGGAACCTAGAGGCCGTGCTGGCACGCGTGGACATCGGCGAGGACCACCAGCGCCAACTGATCGCCGAGTGCGAGCCTGAGCGCGAGGACGAAGCCTCATGAAGTTCTACGACGTGGAACAGAACTCCCCGGAATGGGACGAGCTGCGCCTTGGCAAGGCGACCGCCTCCAACTTCGCCTGCTTCATGGCGAACTACGGCAAGGCGTTTGGCGAGCCGGCGAAGGACTACGCGCTTCAGATCGCGCTGGAGATTGCCACCGGCCGCAAGGCGGAGCACAGCTTCACGAACAAGCACATGGAGCGGGGCCACGCGCAGGAGCCGCTAGCCCGGATGCTCTACGAGGAGATGAACTTCGTGGATGTCCTGAACGGAGGTTTCTTCTGTCACGGGACGCATGGCGACTCGCCAGATGGACGCGTTGAGCCGGATGGAGTTACCGAGTTCAAGGCGGTCACGGCCCCCGTCCATTACGCAACGATCCGTCGCGGGTCGTATGACCCGGCTTACAAGTGGCAGCTGGTCGGCCACCTGGATTGCACCGGCCGGCAGTGGGTGGACTTCGGAAGCTTCTGTTCCGACTTCCCCGAGGACAAGCAGTTGGTCGTGTATCGGCTGAACCGGAATGATTGTTTGACGGAGCTGGCCCAGCTCAGAGAACGGCGCGAACAGTTCCTCGCGCTCGTGCAAGAAACCTACAACCGCATCAAGGACTAAATCTCATGGCTCGCGGAATTAACAAGGTCATTCTCGTCGGCAACCTTGGCGACGATCCGGAAACCAAGTACTCGCAGGGCGGCATGGCCGTCACGAAGGTTCGGCTTGCTACGACGTCTGTGCGCAAGGACAAGGACGGCAACACTCAGGAGTCCACACAGTGGCATCGCGTGACGTTCTTCGGGAAGTTGGGCGAGATTGCTGGCGAATACCTGCGCAAGGGTTCGCAGGTGTATGTCGAAGGCTCGATCCGTTACGACAAGTACACGGGATCGGACGGCGTGGAGAAGTATTCCACCGACATCATCGCGGACGAGATGCAGATGCTGGGCGGCAAGTCGGATGGAGGCTCCAGCCGTCCGCAGCGCGAACCGCGCCGGGAAGCTCCGCCCGCCAATCACGGCAGCGACGACTTCAGCGACCCTGAAATTCCCTTCTGATCCCCACGGGGCGAAGCGTTCCCCCCGCGCCTAGCCCCACCTTTTCTGGAGAGCGACGTGACTGACCTAGCCGACATCATTGATGAGATGCACGCGTTGGAGCAGAGCTGGCGCGGCGGGCTGCCGTCGCGGTGCGTGAACTGGAGCGCGGCAGATGAGGCCACCAATGAGTGCGCTGACGAGCTTGCGGATCTCATCAAGGAGCTAACCGAATACGCCGAGCTTGGGCAGGAGGTGGGGGCGGTTCCCAATGGGAAGTTGGTCGGATGGTGGAACGGAATCACGCCGGGCTTTGATGGCATGGGCGCTCCCTCCGTCCGATGGGGCGCTGACGCTGAGAACAGCGGCCACGATATACCGCTGTACGACGGATACAACCCGATTCACTACGTCACGCCTGCAACCTCCCCCGCCCATACCTCGGAGGCGAGGGATGCGGCGCGGTATCGGTGGATTCGTACTGGATCTGGAATGGACGAAGCCATCGACGCAGCCATGCGCCAGGAGGGCGGTAGCGATGAGTGAGCATATCGCCGCGCTTTATAGCGCGCTGTTCTATACAGAGTCCCATCCCGGAACGTTTGATGATGGTGAGATCCAAGCCCTCCGCGCCGCCATCGCCTTGATGCGTGGGCAGTCGTGGCAGCCGATTGAGACGGCGCCGAAGGATGGGACGACGATCATCATCGCCTACTCGCTAGGAGGCCAACACGTTGAGACGGCTTGGTGGGACGGCGAGGGCTGGGCCTACAACTGGCACGAGTACGACGGGACCTCGTACGTGAAGGATGTCACCCACTGGCAACCCCTCCCCGCCCCGCCGAAGGACTCAGCCAATGAATGAGCGCGAGACGGAAGAACTGATAGAAACCTTCATGACCGAACTTTCCCACGAGATTGACAAGGCGTATCGGGATAAGAACGCATGGGCAATGACGCAGGCCGACGTACTGAACGTAGTGTCGAACTGCATCATGGCGGTCGTCATGCGTAACGATCAAATGCGCCGCGAAGCCTATGGGGACACAGCCGATGAGCAGTGAGATGAGGGGACAACTGGCTGACGAATTGCGCCAGCTTCACGACTTCGCGCACGACCACAGCAGCGGCCCGGAAGTGCCGGACTATTTGTGGGAAGTTCGCAATCGCGTTGCGGACATTCTCGCCCTCCTCGCCCGAACCGAAGCCGGGGCGGATCGTCCTGTTGCTGAGATTGGGTACGGTTTTGCTAGCAACAAATTGACGTTTGTCAGCGTGGATTGGGGCCGCCTAAAGTTCGGCGACAAGCTCTACCTCCACCCCCAGGACGCCAGCGGGGATGCGGCCATGCGTGAAGCGCTGGAGAACTCAAATTCGCTTCTGGTCGCAATGCTCATCGAGCCGCGCGACCGGGCTGAGGTCGAACAGCAGATCGCGGACAACCGAGCCGCCATGCCGGCGAAGGAGGCGAAGTGAAAGTTCTGACCGTAGTGGATGAAAACGGCACGACTTGGGCCGTTCCCGTCGAGATCATCGCCCGCAGCCGCGCGACGCATTACGCCCATGAGTTTGATGGCGACGTTGAGCGGTCGATGGCCGAAGACACGATGCCGCTGTTCGATTCGGACGACTACGAGGTCGAGGATTGGGCGGCCAACAACATGAATTGGTCCGACGTGGCAGAGCATGCGTTCAGGCTGTCCGGTCCGGGGCAGCCTGACATGCAGGAAGCGTGGATCAACGGCCCGAAGGAAGTCCGAGACGTGGAGCGCCACCCATGAACGCAAACAAGCAGGACGCGGGCGGGTTGCTGCCGTGCCCGTTTTGTGGGCAGGACGTTACGGACGACGAGGGCTGCTTTCCGGCTGGTGGAGCTTGTGGCGGCTACTACGTGCGCTGCGGGAATCCGTACTGTCATTCCGACCTGTGGGACTACACCAAGGACGGCGTGATCGCCAAGTGGAACCGCCGCAACGGCGAGCAGTGCCGCGCTGCGTCGGTAGTGTCTGGCGACGTACCGCTCGCTGTGATCCAAGCCGCTTGCGACGAGTATGCGCGTGTAGGGAAGGAGCAGGCCGGCGAGGCCGAATACTTCCCTGACGCGATGGAAGCAGCGATCAAGGCCGCACTCCGCGCCCTCTCACGCGGCGTGCCGGAGGGGAGTGATTCGTCAGCAGGCGCCCCATGCGGAGGGTTTAGAACCAAGCATGGCGAGCATTTCGACATCTTGTATCAAGCGTTTACCTACGCCAGCGCAACTGACGCCAAACGCTTGGATTGGCTGGCGCATCATGGGGCATCGTTGCGCAACGATTGCCAGGCGGAGGGCGGCGGCTGGTTCGTCATCGCGCCATATCACATCGGGATCAGCAGCGTAGATGGGCGTGCCAGGTTCGCGACCGCGAGGGCTGCGATTGACGCCGCGATGGAGGGTGATGAATGAATACTTACAGGCTGTGGGCGCTCGCCGATAGGTGGCGAGATGATGCCAAAGGGTTCCGCGAGCAAGGCATGATCGACGCGGCTGAAGATGCCGAGCACTACGCGGAAGAATTGGAAGCCCTGCTTCCATATGACGGCCTCGATGACGCTGAGCTTGGCCGCTACGTTCGACTGACGGCAGAGCAACAAAAGAACGGCCTTTCCGAGCATGCATTCGTGCGTCTCATTAAGCAGGCAATCCAGCGCCGATCTGACGCCCCGCCAGCCCAGACCGGCAGCGCATATCCCGCCATCGCCGCCCAGCGGAAGGAGGGAGAATGACCACCATCACCATTCCCGAAAACTGGCTCCCGACCAGCGAGAACATCAATGCGCTGCCTCGCCCTGTGCGCGACTACATCATGCGCCTACACGCCAACACCGACCCGGCTGGAGAGCTTCGGCGGGCCATGGTCGCGGAGATGGAGCGGGATGCGCTGCGGAAGATGATTGCTGAGGCGCCGGAGGTGCTCGTCGGTAAGTACAACGACTCATACATGGCCTGGGTCGATGGCGAGTTTCGCGAGGTCAACGTGGTCTATGCCCTGGATATAGAAACGCCCGACGAATTGGCGGGAAAGCTCGTGAAGCTGGTGGTGATCGATGACTAATTGGCAGCCTATCGAAACCGCGCCGAAAGACGGGCGCTGGTTCATCGCATACAACCCCATGACAGGTCCGTACGGAACCTGTTATCGCGAGGGCCAGTTCCCGTTTTACGGATGGGCGCCGCAGACCCACGGCTGTGGCATCTGGTATCCGACGCCAACGCATTGGCAACCGTTCCCGGAGGCGCCAGATGTCGGCCGCTGAGAAGATCCCATGGACCGAGCTCGCGATGACGGCGGACGAGTGCGCCGAGCTCTGGGGCGTGTCGAAAGACCACTTCCTGCAAAGAGTGGCGTGCCGCCCCGGCTTCCCCTCGAGGCTGACGTTCAAGCCGGCGACGTGGCGCGCCGGCGAAGTGGTCGAGTACCGGAACTCGAACAGAGTCCAGAAACGACGAAGGCGAGCCTAAGCTCGCCTTCATTACGCCAAATTCTCGGAGACCCTTGGCGTTGCTATATCGTTGGTGCCCAGGAGAGGACTCGAACCTCCACGGTTTTACCCGCTAGTACCTGAAACTAGTGCGTCTACCAATTCCGCCACCTGGGCATCGCGTCGGTGTTTCGCCGAGCGAGGCCGCGTATGTTGCGGTGCGAGGGGCGCCTTGTCAACGCCTCGTCACGAAAATTTTCACTTTCGATCCAGCCACGGCCCGCGGGCGACGCCGGAACCTGTCCGAACCCGCCGGTCCGGCATTGTCGGCTTGAAAGCCCGGACCGCTCGGGGCTATGGTCGCCGGACATTTTCCTCTGCGGGCGGCGCACCCGGTGCGGCGCCCGCGTTGCTTTGGAGATTTGCAATGTCCGACCCCAAGCCCCCGCTGCTGATGTCGCGCCTGGACGTGGAGCGCATCGAGTCGCTGCTGGAATCCCCCGCCGCGCAGAGCGTCGACACCTCGGCGCTGGAGGCCGAGATCGAGCGCGCGACGATCGTCGAACCCGCCCAGATGCCGCCGGACGTCATCACGATGAACTCCACCGCCCGGTTCCTCGACGAGAACAGCGGCGAGGAGCGCGAGATGACGCTGGTGTTCCCGCGCGATGCCGACGGCAGCGCCGAGAAGGTGTCGATCCTGGCGCCGGTCGGCAGCGCCCTGCTCGGCCTGCACGTGGGCGATGCCATCGAATGGCCCCTGCCCGGCGGCCGCACGATCCGCCTGCGCGTGCTTTCGATCCGCTACCAGCCCGAAGCCGCCGGCGAGCTGCATCGCTGAACCGTGCGGCGCGCCGCTTTTGCGCCGCGCACCGCTTGCACGCGCCGTTAAAATCGACGCATCCCGACACACCCAGGCCCGCACCGTATAAATGAACGACACCGTCCGACCGGCTTTCCACGGCTTCGAGCAGATCCCGCTGCGCGAATACGCCGAGCGCGCCTACCTCGATTACTCGATGTACGTGGTGCTCGACCGCGCCCTCCCGTTCCTCGGCGACGGGCTCAAGCCGGTGCAGCGCCGCATCATCTATTCGATGAGCGAGCTGGGACTGAACGCGGCGTCCAAGCCGAAGAAGTCCGCGCGCACCGTCGGCGACGTCATCGGCAAATACCACCCGCATGGCGACAGCGCCTGCTATGAGGCGATGGTGCTGATGGCCCAGCCGTTCTCGTACCGCTATCCGCTGGTCGAAGGCCAGGGCAACTTCGGTTCGACCGACGACCCCAAGTCGTTCGCCGCCATGCGCTACACCGAAGCCAAGCTGACGCCGATCGCCGAAGTGCTGCTGGGCGAACTCGGTCAGGGCACGGTCGACTGGACGCCCAACTTCGACGGCACGCTGGAAGAGCCCTCGTGGATGCCGGCGCGCCTGCCGCACCTGCTGCTCAACGGCACCACTGGCATCGCGGTCGGCATGGCCACCGACGTGCCGCCGCACAACCTCAACGAAGTCGTCAGCGCCTGCGTGCGCCTGCTCGACGACCCCGACGCCACCACGCGCGATCTGTGCGAGCACGTGCGCGGCCCGGACTACCCGACCGCTGCGGAGATCATCACGCCCGCCGCCGACCTGCAGCAGATGTACGAAACGGGCCTGGGCAGCGTGCGCGCCCGCGCCGTGTACGTGAAGGACGGCGCGAACCTCGTCATCACCGCCCTGCCTTACCAGACCTCACCCGGCAAGGTGATCGAGCAGATCGCCACGCAGATGCGCGCGAAGAAGCTGCCGTGGCTGGAAGACATCCGCGACGAATCCGACCACGCGAACCCGACGCGCATCGTCCTCGTACCGCGCAGCAATCGCGTCGATGCCGAACAGCTGATGGGCCACCTGTTCGCGACGACGGACCTGGAAAAGAGCTTCCGCGTCAACTTCAACATCATCGGTCGCGACGGCCGCCCGCAGGTCAAGGGCCTGAAGGCGTTGCTGACCGAATGGCTGGCGTTCCGCACCGAAACGGTGACGCGCCGCCTCAGGCATCGCCTCGACAAGGTCGAGCGCCGCCTGCACCTGTTGGAAGGTTTGCTGGTGGCGTTCCTCAACCTCGACGAGGTGATCCGCATCATCCGCACCGAGGACGAGCCCAAGCCCGTCCTGATGAAGCGCTTCAAGCTCAGCGAGGAGCAGACCGACTACATCCTCGAAACCAGGCTGCGCCAGCTGGCGCGCCTGGAAGAGATGAAGATCCGCGGCGAGGAAGACGAGCTGAAGGCCGAGCGCGAGCGCATCATCGCCACGCTGGAAAGCCGCGCCAAGCTGAAGAAGCTGGTGAAGGACGAACTGCTCGCCGATGCGAAGAAGTTCGGCGATGCGCGCCGTTCGCCGCTGGTCGCGCGCGGTGCCGCGCAGGCGCTGAGCGAGACCGAGCTGGTCGCCAGCGAGCCGATGACCGTCGTGCTCAGCGAGAAGGGCTGGGTGCGCGCGGCGAAGGGCCACGACGTCGACGCCGCCTCGCTCAGCTATCGCGAAGGCGACGAACTGCTGGCCTCGGCGAAGAGCCGCAGCACGCAGCAGGTCGCGTTCCTCGATTCGACCGGCCGCGCATATTCGACAGTCGTGCATTCGCTGCCGTCGGCGCGCGGCAACGGCGAACCGCTGACGGGGCGCTTCTCGCCCGCGCCGGGCGCGTCGTTCCAGGCGCTTGCCAGCGGCGACAACGACACCCGCTTCGTGCTGGCGTCGAGCCACGGCTACGGCTTCGTCACCCGCTTCGAGAACCTCACCGGCCGCAACAAGGCGGGCAAGGCGATGCTTTCGCTCACCCCGGGCGCGAAGGTCGTGCAGCCGGCGCCGGTAAGCAGCGTCGAGCAGGACCGCATCGCCGTGGTCACCAACGTCGGCCACCTGCTGGCGTTCCCGGTCGGCGAGCTGCCCGAACTCGACAAGGGTAAGGGCAACAAGCTCATCGACATCCCGAAGGCGAAGCTCGGCACCGAACGCGTGGTCGCCGTCGCGGTCGTCGCGCCGGGCGGCACCCTCGTCGTGAAATCCGGCGCGCGCACGATGTCGCTATCGTTCAAGGACCTCGACACCTACCTCGGCGCACGTGCCACGCGCGGCGGATTGCTGCCGCGTGGATGGCAGAAGGTCGAGGGGTTGGGCGTCGAATAACGCTTCAGCCGAAGTCACCGCTTCCGAAGCGTCATCCCGGCGAAAGCCGGAACCTAGGCACGCAAGTTTTGCGGATGCCTCTACAACGTTTCTGACGACGTGACAGCCTGGGTCCCGGCGTTCGCCGGGATGACGGCGTTGGTGTTGTCGGAATCCAAATTCAGGACAAGCGATGCACCACGACTTCTGGCACCAGCGCTGGGCCGACAACCAGATCGGCTTCCATCAGGACACCCCGACGCCGCTGCTGCTCAAGCACTGGCCGTCGCTCGGCGTCGCACCCGGCACGCGCGTGTTCGTGCCGCTGGCGGGCAAGACGCTGGACATGGCGTGGTTCGCCGCGCAGGGCTATCGCGTGCTAGGCGTCGAGTTGTCGCGCATCGCCATCGAAGCGTTCTTCGATGGCCACGGCGTGACGCCCGAAGTGAGCGAATCGAAGTACGGCACGCATTACCGCGCCGGCGACATCGAACTGATCTGCGGCGACGCCTTCGGCCTGGACGACGCGGCGCTGGCCGACTGCGGCGCGGTGTTCGACCGCGCGGCGTTGATCGCGCTGCCGGCCGACCTCCGCCAGCGTTACGTGCACAAGCTCTATGCGCGGCTTCCGTCGCACTGCCGCGGCCTGCTGATCTCGCTGGAATACCCGCAGCACGAGAAGGCCGGCCCGCCCTTCAGCGTGGTCGAGGACGAAGTGCACGCGCTCTATGCGCGTGACTGGCACGTGGAGACGCTGGAGCGGCGCGACATCCTGTCGACGCAACAGCGCTTCATCGACGAAGGCGTCACGGCGCTCGACACGGTCGTGTACCGCCTGTCGCGTCGTGAGTGACGCAACGCGACGGGCCGGCATCGCGCCGGCCCGAAAACCTCATTCCTGCGACGGCTTCTGCGCCAGGCGTGCCGTCAGGTAGTTCTGGATGCCCAGGCGCTTGATCAGGCCGAGCTGCTGCTCGAGCCAGTGCGCGTGGTCTTCCTCGGTGTCCTGCAGTTGCACGCGGAGGATCTCGCGACTCACGAAGTCGCCGACGCGTTCGCACAGCGCCATGCCCTCGGCCAGCGCCGCACGCACGCGGTACTCGACCTCGAGGTCGCGCTGCAGCATTTCCTCGACCGTGTAGCCGGCGATGAACTCGTCGGGCCGCATGTCCGGATCGCCTTCCAGGAACAGGATGCGACGCAGCAGCGCATCGGCGTGCTCGGTCTCTTCCTGCATCTCGTGGTTGATGCGCTCGTAGAGCGACATCAGGCCCATGTCCTCGTAGCGACGGGAATGGATGAAGTACTGGTCGCGCGCGGCGAGTTCGCCACGCAGCAGCACCTTGAGGTAGTCGACGACGTCGGGATGGCCTTTCATGGGGGAAACCTCCTTGCCAGGCGCATAGGGTGCCCGATCGCGGCGGACCGCGTTCTAATCAGAATCAGTCGCATTGACTTTCGCGACGAGCCGAATTCACGGCTCGTCGCGACAGAGGCTTCACAACGCTGCTTCGTGCACCCCGGCCACCGCGCGCCCCGACGGGTCGGCCATCTTCGCGAACGCCGCATCCCACGCGATTGCCGCCGGCGACGAACAGGCGATCGATTTGCCGCCAGGCACCGTCTGCGCGCAGGCCACGCCCGGAAAGAACTGCTCGAAGATGTGGCGATACAGGTACGCCTCCTTCGTCTGCGGCGGGTTCACCGGGAAGCGGCTGACCGCGGCGGCGAACACGCGATCGCTGACCTGCGCTTCCGCATGCGCCTTCAGGCCGTCGATCCACCCGTAGCCCACGCCGTCGCTGAACTGCTCCTTCTGCCGCCACAGGATTTCGTCGGGCAGATAGCCCTCGAACGCTTCGCGCAGGATCGCCTTCTCGATCGGCCGCCCGCTCGGCCCCGGCTTCACCATCTTGTGCGCGGCATCCATGCGCATCGCGATGTCGAGGAACTCCACGTCGAGGAACGGCACGCGTGGCTCGACGCCCCACGCCATCATCGACTTGTTCGCGCGCAGGCAATCGTAGTTGTACAGCGCGTCGAGCTTGCGCACGGTTTCGGCGTGGAATTCGCGCGCATCCGGCGCCTTGTGGAAATACAGGTAGCCGCCGAACACTTCGTCGCTGCCCTCGCCCGACAGCACCATCTTCACGCCCATCGCCTTGATGCGACGCGCGAGCAGGAACATCGGCGTGGACGCGCGGATCGTGGTGACGTCGTAGGTTTCGATGTGGCGGATCACTTCCGGCAGCGCGTCCAGGCCTTCCTCGAAGCTGTAGGTGAAGCCGTGGTGCACGGTGCCCAGCGCCTTCGCCGCGACTTCCGCAGCCGCGAGATCGGGGGAACCTTCGAGCCCGATCGCGAAGGAATGCAGTCGCGGCCACCAGGCCTCCGTCGCATCGTTGTCCTCGATGCGCTTGCGCGCGAAACGCGCGGCGACCGCGGCCACGAGCGAGGAATCCAGCCCGCCCGACAGCAGCACGCCGTATGGCACGTCGCTCATCAGCTGGCGATGCACGGCACGTTCGAACGCTTCGCGCAGCTCCTGTTTCGAGACCTCGACACCGTGCGTCGCGGCGTGCTCGCGCCACGGGCGCTCGTACCAGCGCACCAGTTCGCCGACCTCGCTGTCGTAGTAATGACCCGGCGGGAACTGCGCGACATCGGCACACGTATCGGCCAGCGCCTTCATTTCGGACGCGACGCACAGGCGTCCGTCGCGATCGTGGCCCCAGTACAGCGGGCACACGCCGATGGCGTCGCGCGCGATGACGAAGCGATCCTTCGCCCGGTCCCACAACGCGAACGCGAAGATGCCGTTGAGCGCGTTGAGCCACTGCGCGACGTCATCGCGCTCGCGGTACAGCGCGTTGATGACCTCGCAGTCCGAGCCGGTCTGGAACGCATAGGCCGTCGCGAGCGACTGCTCCAGCTCGCGATGGTTGTAGATCTCGCCGTTGACCGCCAGCGCGAGCTCGCCATCGGCCGAGCGCAGCGGCTGCGAACCGCCGGCCGGGTCGACGATGGCCAGGCGCTCGTGGACGAGGATCGCGCCGTCGTCCAGATGCACGCCGCTCCAGTCCGGGCCGCGATGGCGCTGGCGTTGCGAGAGTTCCAGCGCGCGCCGGCGCAGGGCCTGCACGTCGTCGCCGGGTTGGAGGCCGAAGATTCCGAGGATCGAACACATCGCGGGATTTCCTTGAGGGCGGAGGGATGTCGAAGGGGCCAGAAACAAAAAACCCGCGCTTTTCGGCGCGGGCTTCGTGGGTGCTTAGTGCGGTTGCAACGCGCTAATCACCGGCCCGCGGGAGGCTGGTGTTATTGCGGTTGTTATTGTTCAGGCCGGACATGGGCGCGCCGCCGCGCAGGGCGGCGATGGCGATGTAGGCGGTGGCCTGGACGGAAGACATGGTTCGATCCTGCTGGACGCGCGCGCCGCTTGCAAGGGGGCGGGCGGGCGCCGACGCCGCCGTTCATCGGATAAGCTCGCCCCGGGGAATTCAAAGGCGACAGGCCCATGAGGAAGTGGATCCGACGCGTGCTCGTCGCGCTGGTGCTGGTGCTGCTGGCCGCGGCGCTGCTCGGCTGGTGGCTGATGCGCGGCAGCCTGCCGCGCCTGGACGGCGAACTCGCCCTGCCCGGCCTGTCGGCACCAGTCACGGTGCAGCGCGACGCCAACGGCGTGGTAACGGTCGATGCCGCCAACGAGAACGACGCGATGCGCGCGCTCGGCTACGTCCACGCACAGGAACGCTATTTCGAAATGGACCTGCTGCGCCGCACGGCCGCGGGCGAACTGGCCGCGCTCTTCGGCCCGGTCGCGATCGGCGTGGACAAGCAACACCGCGTGCATCGCATGCGCGCGCGCGTGACGCAGCACATGGACGCGATCCTCGGCGACAAGCGCGAGATGGCGCAGGCCTACGTCGACGGCGTGAACGCCGGACGCACCGCGCTGAAAGTGCGCCCGTGGCCGTACCTGCTGCTGCGCGCCGAACCCGAACCGTGGACGCTCGCCGATTCGGCGCTCACCGGCTACGCGATGTACTTCGACCTGCAGGACGCGCAGAACGAGCGCGAACTGGCGATGTGGCGCCTGCGCCCGCACCTGCCGCCGGCGCTGTACGCGCTGCTCGCGCACGACGGCTCGAGCTGGGACGCGCCGGTCGCCGGACGCCCGCGTGGCGATGCGACGCTGCCCGATGCCGCGACCGTCGACCTGCGCAAGCTGCCGATGCCCGAGAACGCGAAGCCGGCCGACGTGCCCGAGCGTTCCGACGTCGGCAGCAACAACTTCGCCGTGTCGGGCCAGCTCACCGCCGACGGTCGCGCGATCGTCGCCGACGACATGCACCTGGGCCTGCGCGCGCCGAACATCTGGTTCCGTGCGCGACTGCGCTACCCCGACGCACGCGCCGAAGGCGGCCGCGTCGACGCGAACGGCTTCACCCTGCCCGGCCTGCCGGCGCTGGTGGTCGGCAGCAACGGCCACGTCGCGTGGGGCTTCACCAACAGCTATGGCGACTGGCTCGACTGGAAGCGCGTGGCCGATTGCAGCAAGGACGCGTGCGCCGGCGCGACGCGCATCGTCGAGACCATTCGCGTCGCCGGCAGCGATGACGTCGAATTCCCGATCGACGAAACCGCGTGGGGCCCGATCCTCCATCGCGAAGCCGACGGAAGCGCGCTCGCCCTGCGCTGGATCGCGCACCAGCCCGGCTCGATGAACCTCGGCCTTGCGGATTTCCTGCATGCGCGGTCGCTCGATGACGCACTGGCCGCGGCCGATCGCACGGCGATCCCCGCGCAAAACCTCGCCATCGGCGATTCGCAGGGCCGCATCACCTGGCGCCTGCTCGGGCCGATGCCGTCGCGCGGTGCAGGTTGCGATGCGACGCAGGTCGTCGAACCGGACGCCTGCGCGCCGTGGCCGATCACCACCGCACACGGCACCGCGCTGCCCGTCGGCACGGTGCAGCGCCTGTGGACGGCCAACTCGCGCGTGGTCGATGGCGTGCTGCTGGCGCGCGTCGGCGATGGCGGCTACGCCAACGGCGCACGCGCGAAGCAGATCCGCGACGACCTGTTCGCGAAGGACCGCTTCGCCGAACGCGACTTGCTTGCGATCCAGCTCGACGATCGCGCGTTGTTCCTGCAACGCTGGTGGACGCTGCTGCGCGAACGCGATGGCGCGGCGAAGACGCCTGCGCTGCACGAACTCGCCGGCGCCTCATCGACGTGGCAGGGCCGCGCCAGCACGGATTCGACGAGCTATCGCATCGTGCGCGCGTGGCGTCTTGCCGTGCACGACCGGCTGCTCGACGGCCTCACCGCACCGGCGCACGCCGCGCTGGGCGAGGCGTTCGAGATGCCGAACCTCTCGCACTTCGAAGGCGTCGCATGGCCGCTGGTCACGCAGCGTCCGGCGAACCTGCTGCCGCGCCGCTTCGCGTCGTGGGATGCGCTGTTCGAGGACGCCGCGCGCGAAGTGCGCGACGAGCTGGCGAAGGACGGCCCGATCGCGCAGCGCACGTGGGGCGAGCGCAACACGGCGCGTATCTGCCATCCGCTGTCGCGCGCCCTGCCCGGTTTCCTGAAGCCGCAGTTGTGCATGCCGGCCGACGAGCTCCCCGGCGACAGCGGCATGCCACGCGTGCAGGGCCCGGACTTCGGCGCGTCAGAGCGCATGGTCGTCTCGCCGGGGCACGAGGCCGACGGCATCATCCACATGCCCGGCGGCCAGAGCGGCCATCCGATGTCGCCGTTCTGGGGCAAGGGCCACGACGACTGGGTGCACGGCCGCGCCACGCCGTTCCTGCCGGGCGAGGCGAAGTATTCGATGACCTTGGTGCCGGGGAAAGGCTGAGGCGCGTTTCCCTCACCCCAACCCCTCTCCCGCGAGCGGGAGAGGGGCTATCACCGCGGCGATCTGCTTCTAAGCCCCTCTCCCGTTCACGGGAGAGGGGTTGGGGTGGGGGCAGGCCCGCCCCTCAGTCCAGCAGCATCCGCTCGATCAGTTCGCGATACAGCCCCGGCAGACGCTGCAGGTCGGCGACGGATACGTTCTCGTCCACCTTGTGGATGCTCGCGTTCACCGGTCCGATCTCGATGCACTGCGCGCCCAGCGGCGCGATGAAGCGCGCGTCCGACGTGCCGCCACCGGTGCTTTCCTCCGGCGCGCCGCCGCAGTAGCGACCCAGCACCGAACGCGCGGCAGCGCGGAGCGGGCCTTCCGGCGTGTAGAACGGTTCGCCGCCGCGATGCCAGCGGATCGTGTATTCCAGCCCATGGCGGCGCAGCACGTCCTCGCATTCGCGTTCGAGCTGCTCGGCGCGCCAGTTCGGGTTGAAGCGCAGGTTGAACAGCGCCTGCAATTCGCCGGGGATCACGTTGTTCGCACCCGTGCCCGAGTGGATGTTGCTGATCTGCAGGCTCGTCGGCGGGAAGGTTTCGAAGCCGTCGTCCCAGCGGCGCGCGGCGAGTTCGGCCAGCGCCGGCATCGCCTGGTGGATCGGGTTGCGCGCCTTGTCCGGGTACGCCACGTGCCCCTGCACGCCGATGACGTTGAGCGTCGCCGACAGCGTGCCGCGACGCCCCACGCGCAGGAGGTCGCCCAGCGTCGCCATCGACGAGGGCTCGCCGGTGACGCACCAGTCGATGCGTTCGCCGCGCTTGCGGAAGGTCTCCGCGACCTGGCGCACGCCATCGACGGCGTCGCCTTCCTCGTCGGACGTGAGCAGCAGCGCGACGCGGCCGGAATGATCCGGATGCGCCGCGACGAAATCCTCCAGCGCGACGACGAACGCCGCCACGCTGCCCTTCATGTCCGCAGCGCCGCGTCCATACAGCACGCCGTCGCGGATCTCGGGCGCGAACGGATCGCTGCTCCACGATTCGCGCGGCCCCGGCGGCACGACGTCGGTGTGGCCGAGCAGCACCAGCGTCGGGCCAGCGGTGCCGTGCACCGCCCACAGGTTGTCGACGTCGCCGAATCGCAGCGATTCGCAGCGGAAACCGGCCGCGCTCAGGCGACGCGCGATGAGCGCCTGGCAACCCGCATCGTCCGGCGTCACCGAAGCGCGCGCGATCAGGTCGCAGGTGAGCGCGAGGACGCCTTCGTCGGTCACGTCGAGATCAGCCAAGCGAGCCCACTCCGAAGCGCTTCTTGAAGCCGTTGTCGCTGAAGCCCTGCGCGATCGTGCCGTCGTCGGCGACCACCAGCGGGCGGCGGATCAGCTGCGGGTATTCCTTCAGCAGCAGCTTCCATTCCGCGTCCGAACCCGGCGTCCTGCGGTTGTCGGGCAGCGTGCGCCACGTCGTGGACGACTTGTTGATCATCGCGTCCCAGCCGCCGAGCTTGTCCTTCCACTCCACCAGCGTGTCCGGCGCCTGGCGCTGGTCGCGGTAATCGACGAAGGAATACGCGACGCCGAAGCGTTCCAGCCACTTGCGCGCCTTCTTGCAGGTGTCGCAGTTGTTGAGTCCGTAGAGCGTGGTCAAGGCGTTACTCCGCCAGCCCGCGCAGCAGGTCGTTGATGCTTGTCTTGCTGCGCGTCTTCGCGTCGACCTGCTTCACGATCACCGCGCAATACAGCGAATGCGAGCCGTCCTTCGCCGGCAGCTGGCCGGAGACGACGACGCTGTACGGCGGCACGTAGCCGTAGGAAACCTCGCCCGTCGCGCGGTTGTAGATGCGCGTGCTCTGGCCGAGGAACACGCCCATGCCGATCACGCTGTGGTGGCCGACGACGACGCCTTCCACCACTTCCGAACGCGCGCCGATGAAGCAATGGTCCTCGATGATCGTCGGGCTGGCCTGCAACGGTTCCAGCACGCCGCCGATTCCCGCGCCGCCGGAGAGATGGCAATGCTTGCCGACCTGCGCGCACGAACCGACCGTCGCCCAGGTATCGACCATCGTGCCTTCGCCAACGTGCGCGCCGATGTTGACGAAGCTCGGCATCAGCACGACGTCCTTGCCGATGTGCGCACCGCGACGCGCGATCGCGCCCGGCACGACGCGCGCGCCGAGCTTGCGGAAGTCCGATTCGCCGAAGCCTTCGAAACGCGCCGGCACCTTGTCCCAGAACGGCGCGGGTGCGCCATCGACGACCTGCATGTCGTTCACGCGGAAGTACAGCAGCACGGCCTTCTTCAGCCATTCGTTTACTGTCCAGCCGCCCTTGCCATCGGGCTCGGCGACGCGGAACTCGCCGGTTTCCAGGCCCGAAATCACGCGTTCCACCGTCGGGCGGGTCGAGCCTTCGATCTCGTCCAGCGTCAGCATCGCGCGGCGCTCGAACGCGCTGTCGATCATGAACTTCAGCTCGTCCACGCCCGGCGCGGCCGGCACCACCTTCTTCTTGCGCGCGGTCTTGCGGACGGTCTTCTTCTGCACAGCCATTCAACAGTCTCCTTCGAGGCAGGCGAGCAAGGCCTGGCGTAGCGCCTGCCGTTGCGTTTCGTCGAGCGCGCCGTCGCGCCCGTCGTGATGGGGATGGGTGATCTGGAACACGTCCTCGGCGCGCTCGCCGAAGGTCGCGATGCGCGCATCGTGCACGCGCAGCCCCTGGCTGCGGATCGCGTGCGTCACGTCGGCGAGCAGCCCCGGACGGTCGGTGCACACCAGGCTCAGCATCGTGCGCGTGCCCTGCTCGCCTTCGAGCGTGTCGAAGCCGATCTGCGGCGCGATGCGGAAGTGCTTGAGGTGGCGCGGCTGCGCGCGACGCGCGGGCCTGATGCGGTCGAGGTCGCCGCCGAGCGCCGTGCCGAGGCGCTGCTCGACCTCGTCCGTCGTCGGCGGGCAACGCGGGTCGATCGGCACGACTTCGAAGCTGTCGAAGACCATGCCGTTGGGCCCGTCGAGCACGCGCGCCTGCTGGATCGCGAGGCCAAGGCGGTCGAGCGTGGCGACGATCGCGGCGAACAGGCCATCGCGGTCGGGCGAGTGCACGAAAACTTCCAGCGCACCGGCGTGCTCGCCGAGTGCGCGCGCACGCACGCGCGTCTCGCCGACTTCAACACCACGCAGCGACGCCGCCTGCCACGCGATCTGGTCGGGGCGGCCGCGCTGGAAGCCGATGTCCGGCATGCGCGCGTACAGCGCGTCGACTTCCTCGTCGCGAACGCCCATCGTCGCGAGCATCGCGCGCGCGGCATCACGCGTTTCGTTCGCCCGCTCGTCGCCCGCGACCGGGTGTTCGAGACCTCGACGCAACGCCAGGCGCGTGGCGGTGTAGAGGTCGGCCAGCAACCGGTCCTTCCACGCGTTCCACAGCTTCGGCGACGTGCCTGCGATGTCGGCGCACGTCAGCAGGTAGAGATAGATCGAGGCGTTCGCGATCGGCGACCTTCCCGGCGAAGCGGTGGATCACCTCGGGATCGGCGATGTCCTGCTTCTGCGCGGTCACCGACATCAGCAGGTGCTGGCGTACAAGCCATTCCACCAGCGCGCCGTCGGCCTGCGACAGGCCCATCGTGCTGCAGAAGATGCGCGCATCTTCCGCGCCGAGTTCGGAATGATCGCCGCCGCGGCCCTTGCCGATGTCGTGGAACAGACCGGCGAGCAGCAGCAGTTCCGGCTTGCGCAGGCGCGGCCAGACTTCGTGCGCGATGCTGAAGCGCTCATCCGCGATGCCCGATGCGAAACGCGCGAGATTGCGCAGCACGGCGAGCGTGTGCTGATCGACCGTGAATACGTGGAACAGGTCGAACTGCATGCGGCCGGAGACTTTCGCGAACGCGGGAATCCAACGCCCGAGCACACCCAGCCGCGCCATGCGCTCGAGCGCGTGCACCGGATGCGGGCCGCGCAGCAGCGCGATGAAACGCTCGCGCAGCGCGGGCTCGGCCTGCTGGAACGCCGGCACGCGCGACAGCGATTCGGCCAGCGCGCGCGCCGTGCGCGAATGCAGGCCGCGCACCGCATCATGCGAGGCCCACACAGCGAACAGCGCGAACACGTCGTAGGCATCGCGCGGCCAGTGCGGATCGCGCGCGCAGAGGTAATCGCGGCGCAGTTCGAAGGCGTGGTCGATCTCGATCGGCGTGCTTTCGCCTTCGATCTGTTCCTCGAACCGCTGCAGCAGGCGCTCGCCGATGCGCAGCACCAGCGCGGCGCTGCGATAGAAGCCCTGCATCATCTGCTCGACGGCGAGGTTGTCGGCGTTGTCGACATGGCCCAGCCGCTGCGCGAGCACCTTCTGGTAATCGAAACGCAGGCGTTCCTCGCGCTTGCCGGCCACCAGGTGCAGGCCGAAGCGCAGGCGCGAGAGCGCGCGACGTTCGCGTTCGAGCGTGGACAGTTCGTCCGCGCCGAACTGGCCGATGGCGACCAGCGATTCCAGGTCGCCCGTACCGACGATGCGCAGCGCCATCCAGCGCAGCGTCTGCACGTCGCGCAGGCCGCCCGGGCCTTCCTTGAGGTTGGGCTCGAGGTTGTCGGCAGTGTCTTCGTAGCGCGCGTGGCGCAGGCGCAGTTCCTCGCGCTTTGCGGCGAAGAACTCGCGCGCCGGCCAGACGAGGCTGGGCGCGATGGCCGCCTGCAACGCATGCAGGTGCTCGACCTGCGCGATCAGCGGGCGCGCTTCCAGCATCGACGTGAGCACGGTGATGTCAGCCGCCGCTTCGGTGCACTGCGCGGGCGAGCGCACGGCGTGGCCGACGGGCACGCCGCCGTCCCACAGCAACGCGACGAACCGCGACAGCGCATCAGCGTGTGCGGCCTGCGCATCGGGCTCGGCCAGCACCAGCAGGTCGACGTCGGACTGCGGGAACAGTTCGGCCCGGCCGTAGCCGCCGATGGCGAACAGGGCCAGCGGAGCGTCAGCGGGAATGCACGCGTTCCACGCCGCGCGCACCTGCGCGTCCATCGCACCTGCGCGCGCGGCGAGCAGGCGGTCGATGTCGGCGTTCGGGTCGGCGTCGAAGGCCTTTGCGAGGCCGGCGTCTACCGTGGCGATGGCCGCGCGGATGGACGCGGCCGGATCGGCACTGCCCTGCGCCGCCGAGGGTTCATCGACGGCGGAAGGCTCGCTCATAGATCGTTGTCGTCACCCGGCACGCGGGTGAGGATTTCCACGCCGTCCTCGGTCACGGCGACGGTGTGCTCCCACTGCGCGGACAACTTGCGGTCCTTGGTCACTACGGTCCAGCCGTCGGGCAGGAGCTTGGTGTAGCGCGTGCCCTCGTTGATCATCGGTTCGATGGTGAAGGTCATGCCGGGCTTCAGCACCAGGCCTTCGCCATTGCGGCCGTAATGCAGGACCTGCGGATCCTCGTGGTAGATCTTGCCGATGCCGTGCCCGCAGTACTCGCGCACGACGCTGAAACGCTCGGATTCGGCGTACTGCTGGATCGCCGCGCCGATGTCGCCCAGGGTCGCGCCCGGCTTGACGGTGCGGATGCCGCGGAACATCGCCTCGCGGGTCACGTCGACCAGGCGCCGGGCCATGACGGAGGGATTGCCGACGACGTACATCCGGCTGGTGTCGCCGTGCCAGCCGTCCTTGATGACGGTGACGTCGATGTTGACGATGTCGCCGTCCTTCAGGACCTTGGCGCCGCTGGGGATGCCGTGGCAGATGACGTTGTTGACCGAGGTGCAGACGGTCTTGGGGAATCCCTTGTAGCCGACGTTGGCCGGGATCGCCTTCTGCACGTTGACGATGTGATCGTGGCAGATGCGGTCCAGTTCCTCGGTGGTCACGCCCGCCTTTACGTGCGGCGCGACGATCTGGAGCACCTCGGCGGCCAGGCGGCCGGCGACGCGCATCTTCTCGATCTCTTCGGGGGTCTTGATGGTGATGGGCATGGCGCCATTATGGCCCATCCGCAGTCCGTTCAGGCTCTTTCGGTGGTCCGAAGTTGCCGTAACAGCCTGTTCCGGCTACACTTCCGCGGCTCAGCGACCGGCCTTGCGCCGATCCTGACGCCCACGCCAGGGCGAAAGCGCACCGGACCCGTCCGGACGCAGGCGAATACACACCCGCAGCCACACGTCGTGCCGGGGTGCCGGACGTCCACCAGGACGCCTGGTTCGGCCACGAACGCTGCGGGGAGGCCCAACCCCGGAACCCTCGCCCCCGGCCCTGCCGGCGGCACCGCCATCACACCGTGCTCTGTTCACGCTGGCGGCCGGTTCCACTGCCTGGAGTTACAAGCAATGCCCCAGATCACCATGCGCCAGATGCTCGAAGCCGGCGTCCACTTCGGCCACCAGACCCGTTACTGGAACCCGAAGATGGGCCCGTACATCTTCGGCGCCCGCGGCAAGATCCACATCATCAACCTCGAGAAGACGGTTCCGCTGTTCAACGACGCGATGAACTTCATCTCGGGCATCGCCCAGAAGCGCGGCATGATCCTGTTCCTGGGCACCAAGCGCAGCGCGCGCGAGGCGATCAAGGAAGAGGCCGAGCGTTGCGGCATGCCGTACATGAACCAGCGTTGGCTGGGCGGCACGCTGACCAACTTCCGCACCGTGAAGCAGTCGGTCCAGCGCCTGAAGGAGCTGGAAGCGGCCGAAACCGACGGCACGTTCCAGAAGCTGGTCAAGCACGAAGTGCTGGGCCTGCGCCGTGAGCGCGACAAGCTGGAAGCCTCGCTGGGCGGCATCAAGGACATGAACCGCCTGCCCGACGCGCTGTTCGTGATCGACATCGGCCACGAAGACATCGCGATCAAGGAAGCCAAGAAGCTCGGCATCCCGGTCATCGCCGTCGTCGACACCAACTACGATCCGGCCCTGGTCGACTACGCCATCCCGGGTAATGACGACGCCATCCGCGCCGTGCAGCTGTACGCCCGTGCCGCCGCCGACGCCGTGCTGGAAGGCAAGGCCGCCGCTCCGCAGGCCGCGTCGGTCCGCGAGGAAGACTTCGCCGAAGCCGCCGAGGGCGAGGAAGGCAAGGCTCCGCGCCGCGCCCCGGCCAAGAAGGCTGCCGGCAAGAAGGCCGAAGCGGCCGAGTAAGGACCGCGTCATGTGGCCGCGCGACGCTGTCGTCGCGGCCACATCCACGTTTTCGCGTCGGCGGGTCGATCCCGCCCACGTATCGAAATCGCAAAGGCGGGCGCTGCCCGCCCTTCACCATTCAGAGGTACCCCCATGGCAGAAATCACCGCTTCCCTGGTCAAGGAACTGCGCGAGCGCACCGGCGCCGGCATGATGGAGTGCAAGAAGGCGCTCACCGAGAACAACGGCGACATCGACGCCGCGGCCGAGTGGCTGCGCAAGTCGGGCCTGGCCAAGGCCGACAAGAAGGCCGACCGCGTCGCTGCCGAAGGCCGCATCGCCGTCGCGCAGAACGGCGGCAAGGCCGTGCTGGTCGAGATCAACTCCGAGACCGACTTCGTCGCCAAGGACGAGAACTTCCTCGCCTTCGCCAACGCCGTCGCCAACGCCGCGCTGACCTCCGGTGCCACGAATGTCGAAGGCGTCAAGGCCGCCAAGCTCGCCTCGGGCGAGACGGTCGAGGAAGCCCGCGCCGCCGCGATCGCCAAGCTCGGCGAGAACATCCAGGTGCGTCGCATCGCGCTGGTCGACGGCAACAACAACGTCGCGGCCTACGTGCACGGCGGCAAGATCGGCGTGCTGGTCGAGGTCAAGGGCGGCGACGCCGACCTGGCCCGTGGCCTGGCGATGCACGTCGCCGCGATGAACCCGCCGCACATCAAGGCGTCGGACGTCCCGGCCGACTTCGTCGCGAAGGAAAAGGAAATCGAGCTGGCCAAGATGTCCGACAAGGACAAGGCCAAGCCGGCCGACATCCTCGAGAAGATCATCAGCGGCAAGATCGCCAAGATCGTCAACGAGGTCACGCTGTACGGCCAGCCGTACGTGCTGGACACCAACCAGACCGTCGAGCAGGTCCTGAAGGCCGCCGGCGCCGAAGTGGTCAGCATGCAGCGCCTGGCCGTGGGCGAAGGCATCGAGAAGGTGGTGGAAGACTACGCCGCCGAAGTCATGAAGCAGGCCGGCCTGGCGTAAGCCTCCGGTCCCTTCGGACAGAGAAAAGGCCGCGAGCGATCGCGGCCTTTTCCGTTTGCTGCGGCGCGGGGGAGAGGCGGCGCCGCCGGGGGAAGGTCTGGAGAAGCCGTCCGGGGCCTCTCCAGAAGGGATCTAGGCGGCAGGGTCCGCTTCGATCCGGTGGCGAGTCCCGTGGTTCCCGCCAGTACGCACCCTCCTGGTACGCATGAGTCGTGGCCGCCCAAGATGGACCGCCGAAGAAGTGCGCCGTCCGTGGCGCGGAGACATCCGTATCCGTCGTCCTGATTCCTCTTCGTTCTCCATAACGCGCGCCGATTGCATCCCCCCTACCCCGTTCCGACATTTTTTTGAGGTCGCCGGCTGAATGCGACGTGGGGACGCGGCAGGCCTTGGTTCTAGCGCCGCAGGTTCCCCGCTCCTGCTCGTCATTCCCGCGAAGGCGGGGATCCAGGGACGTTCCAGGCTTTCCGTGTGGGCCCCTATGACGGGCACCCCGGCGCTTTGACCGTGTCGTGAGAGCGTGGAAAGTCCATGGATTCCCGCCTTCGCGGGAATGACGATGAAGTGGGTTCGAGTGTGGGAGTGCCAGCTACAGCAGGCTTGGCGCTAGCCAGGCTGACGCTGTCGCCAGCAGCGACAAACGCGCCTCAAGCCGTCATCTCAGAACCGGTAAGTCGCGCTCACCAGGTAATAACGACCGCGTGGGTCGTCGTAGGCGATGTCGTAACCGCCCTTCGCCGGATCGTAGTTGCGCGGCTCGCGATCGGTGAGGTTGTCGATGTTCAGCGACAACCTCCAGCTGTCGAACCCGATGTACGCCAGATACAGGTCGGCCGTGGTCGACGACGGCGTGCGGCAACGCCCCGCCTGCGTGTTGAGCGTCGGGCACGTGCCCGAAGGCGATGCGATGTCCACCGGACCGAGCTGGTGCACGTTGAGCGTCGTGATCCAGTCGCCGAACATCCACTCCGCTCCTGCCAGCACCGAGCGCTTCGGCGAACCGTGTCCGGCGTAATCGAGTTCCGGTGCGTCCGGGCTCGCCTGCCGCGTCAGCGATTCGAGGTAGCTCGCCGCGAGGCGGAAGGTGAAGCGCCCGGCCGATGCGGTGTCGAGGCGGTACTCCGATTGCAGTTCCCAGCCGTCCACCTGCGTGCGGCCGACGTTGGTGAAGTAGTCGTTGATCGCGACGAGTTGCCCCTGCTCGTTGCGTTCGTGCGACAGCGGGAACGCTTCCGGATCCGACAACGCATCGGTCGTCACGATCTCGTTGCGACGACGGATGCGGAAGCGGTCCAGGCTCACGTCGAACGCCTGCGTCGGCGCCCACACCAGGCCCAGCGCCTGGCTGCGGGAGGTCTCCGGCGCGAGGTCGGGATTCTCGATCGCCCCGTGCGTGACGATGCAGTAGTCCACGCCCATGAAGTTCGTCGGAATCGCGCAGGGCGCCATCGCCGGCGTCGCTTCGACGACTTCGAACGTGCCGCCGGCGATGCTCGGCCGGCGCAGTTCGAACAGCGATGGCGCGCGATACCCGGTCGCCGACGTCGCGCGCACGGTGAGCGTCTCCATCGGCATCCATTTCAGCCCGAACATCGGCGAGGTTTCGCTGCCGTACCCCTGGCGGCTGTCGATGCGCCATGCGAGGTCGGCGTGCAGCCACGTCGCGACCGGCAGGCTCATCTCGGCATAGAACGCCGAACTGGTCTGGCTGTCGTCGAGCCGGCTCTTCTGCGCGCCGAGCGCGACGTCGCCGTCGAGCATGCGCTGGTCGGGTTCGTTGCGCAGCGCATCGCGCATCCATTCCACGCCGAGCGCGGTCTGCGCCTCGCCGCCGGGCAGCGAGAACCATGAGCCATTCACCGCGAAGGTGAACTGGTCGAAGCGCGCCTCGCCTTCCACTTCCACCCGCGGCGACAGCGCGCGCAGCACGTCGGGCGGGTTGTCGGGCGAGTTGAAGCGGTAGCTGTAGTCGACCAGCGCCTGCGACAGCGCGGCGTTGCTGATCAGCCCGTCGATTTGGTTGTCGACACGGCTTTGATGGTGCGACACGCCCGCGCGCCATTCCCAGTCGCGCCACAGGCCCGACAGCCCCAGGTCGAGGTCGACCGTGCGCGACTCGCTGCGACTGCGGATCGGGCCGACGTCGAAGAAGGCGTAGTCCAGCTGCGTGGGAATATCGGGAAACAGGTTGTCCGGATGTCCATCCGGCATCGGGATCGCGCCGTGCAGCGGCGCCGCCTGCAGGCTCTGGCGCACCTGCCCGAGGCGAAGCGAGCCGTCGAACTCCAGCGTGTCGCCGAGCGGCTGGCGCAGGCGCGCGTAGACCGCTCCGCTTTCCAGTTCCGGCTGCAGCGTCAGGTAACGCGGCACGTCGAGGAAGCAGCCGCCGTTCGCGGCACGCACATCGTCCGGGCACGCAGGCTGGATGATTTCCAGGTCGAACAGGCTGAAATAGCCCAGCGGAATGCGTCGGTCGGCGAGACCATGGCGGCTCAGGTCGGCGGTACGCCACGAGCGCGCATCGCCCTCCAGGGCGTCGCGGTGGAAGTAATCGGCACCGAGGAAGAAGTTGCCGCCGCGCTTTGTTGCTTCGCCATAGCTCAGCGACAGGCGTCGCTGCTCGGCGTCGCCGCGCTCGGACAAGCCGTAGCGCGCGGTGACTTCGCCACCCTGCTGTTCCTTCTTCAGGATGATGTTGATGACGCCGGCCATCGCGTCGGCGCCGTAGATCGCCGACGCGCCGCCGCGCATCACCTCGATGCGGTCGACCATCGTGAGCGGGATGCCGTTGAGGTCGGTCAGGCCGCCGAGGTCGGCGGACGCAAGGCCGTAGTTCGCTACGCGCCGTCCGTCGACCAGGATCAGCGTCGCGCGCGGGCCCAGGCCGTACAGGCTCGTCGTCGCCGCGGCGGCGAAGGGCTGCTGCGAGTTGAAGCTGCCGTCGGTCGCCACGTCCACCGGGTGGTGGCTGATCATGCCGGGCTGGTAGCTCAGCAGTTCGAACACCGTCTGGTAGCCGCTCGCCTCGATCTGCGCGCGGCTGATGCGCGTGAGCGGCGCGGGCGTGACGACGTCGATCGACGCGCGCGGGATGTGCGTGCCGGTCACTTCCACCGTCGCCAGTTCGACCGGTTCGCGCACGGGCGCGGGCACTGGGGCCGCAACCTCAGGCGTCGGCGCGCGCTCGATCAGGAACGTGTTCGGCGTGACCTGTACGGCATGCAGATCGCTGCCTTGCAACAGCACGTCGAGTGCGCGCGCCGCCGGCAGGTCGGCCTGCAGGCCGGACGAGCGGCGTTCGCCGACCAGTGCGGGCGCGTACATCAACTGCACGCGGCCCTGCGTGGCGAGCGTCTGCAATGCGTGGTCGAGGCTGCCGGCCGGGATGACGAAACGCACCGACGCGGGCGACGTCGACTCCGCGGCGCACACCGGCGCCGCCGCGCATGCCATCGAGAGGGCTCCGGCAATGGCGAGGGCGAGTCGGAACTTCCTGGCCATTGGCGATTGCGCGAGTCAACGTGAAAGTTGCTCACACGATACGAGAGCGCGGCTTCGCCGCGCAACGTTTGTTTAACGATCCAGCTGGCGAGCAATGTCGCCGATCGATTCGACCGCCGTCGGCGGGAGCGTCGTCCGCGTCAGTTGTCGCGACGATGCAGCACGATCTCGTCCGCTCCGCGACGTTCGGCACGCAGCGACCAGCCGCGCTCCAGCACCGCCACCAGCGCATCCTGGTCGCCGGCGTGGAAGACGCCACTCACGGTCAGCCCGCCGAGCGCCGGATCGGCCAGCCGCACCTGCTGCTTCGAATACTTGTTCATCTCCGCCAGCAGTTCGTCCAGGCGGCGCTGCTTGAACACCAGGTCGCCCTGCGGCCAGGCGCGCGCGCTCGCCACGTCCAGCGGCGCCTTCGGACCGATGCGGCCAGCGGCATCCACGCTCACCGCCTCGCCAGGCGCCAGGCGCGCGACGGCGCGGTCGCCCGTCGTGCTTACATCGACGCGGCCTTCGAGCAGCCCTACGTCCACCGCGCCCTCGCGCCGAGCGACCTGGAAGGTCGTGCCGACGTCGCGCACGACGCTCGGGCCGGCCTTCACCAGGAACGGCCGCTCCGCATCGACGCCGACGACGAACTGCGCACGGCCGCGTTCGAGTTCGACGACGCGTTCGCGCGAATCGAACGTGGCCGTCAGCTGCGTGCCGGTGTCGAGGAGTACGACGGTGCCGTCGGCGAGCGTCACTTCGCTCTGCTCGCCCGTCGTGGTGGCGTAGCGGTGCGAGGTCGCGGCGGTTTCCGGCTCGTAGCGCCACCAGATCGCCGCCACGGCGACCACCAGCACCGCGGCAGCAGCGGCCGGGAGCCAAGCGTTGAACGGGCGCGCGGGCGTGCGGCGGATGGCGCGCGTGGTCGCGCGCAGCATTTCGTCGGAGCGCAGTTGCGCCGACAGCGCCTGCACGCGCTCCATTTCCAGCCACGCTTCGATGTTTCGCGGCGATTGCGCCAGCCAGTCCTCGAAGGCCGCCCGGTCGGCCGGCGTGCAGTCGGGCGCCATCAGGCGCGCCATCCACGCTTCGGCCTCGCCGTCGGCCGGCTGCCACGTCCGTGTGTTCATGTGCGTTCCTCGCGATCGGCGCCTTCGCTGCGCAGCTTCGTACGCAGCAGCGACAGCGCCTTTCCGATGTGCTTCTCGACGGCCTTCACCGAGATCCCGCAGTGCTGCGCGATCTGGCTGTAACTGAGGCCATCGATGCGGTTGAGCAGGTACACCTGCCGGCAGCGCTCCGGCAGTTGCAGGATCGCCGCGCGTACCAGCGCCAGTTCCTGTTCGTGCCCGATGCGCGTCTCGTGGGTGGGTTCCAGCGACGGCAGGCCGACGAAATCCTGGTCCAGGCTCACGTGCGCGAAGACCTGCCGCGTCGAATCGCGGCGACCGCGGTCGTGGATCACGTTGATGGCGATGCGGTACATCAGCGGACGCAGCTGTTCGACCGGCTGCGCGCGGTAACGCATGAGGCGCACCAGCGCTTCCTGCGCGACGTCCTGGGCATCGTCGTCGCCGATGCGGCGACTCAGCCACGCGACCAGCATCGGACGGTGTTCGCGCAGGAACTGGTCGAAGCCGTCCCCACCCGCGCCGGTCGCGGCGTGGGCGTCCTCGTCCTGGCTGGATCGCATCGCGCCCGACGGGGTCATGCCGATCGCCTTGCCGTGCGGCAGGGCCAGCCCGAAGGCCGAGAACGATTCGAACGCATGGTAGGGACCGGCGGCTCCAGCGGGGACGGGTTCGGCGCGGTCCGGATCGCCCCACTTCCAGCCCGCTTCCACATCGGAAAGCAGGCCCTCATCACCGGACAGCACTTCGCTCAAGGCGAATTTGTAGCATGCGCGCGCCGCCCATGCGGAGGCCTCGGCCGCCGTCGAGGCATCCGGATCCGTCATGAGTGGGTGGTGCGCGCGTCCGTCCATGCCAGATCAACGCAGGCTGCCGCCCCTACCCCACCGCCCATGGCCGTGTCCGTTCAGCTCTGCAACGCGGTTCTCATTGGCTCGAGCCATCGGGAATAGCGGCGCCATTTGGGCTCCGCGCGGCTGAGCACGCCTTCACGAACCTGCACGGCGCTGGCCGTAGCGACGCCGCGGCCTTCGCCACGCGGGTCGAGCATGGCCGGCATGAAGTCCAACCCGCAGAAGGCGGCGACCTGGCGCATCACCGGCTCGGGGTCGGCGGTCAGGGCCGCGTAGTCGACGTCGAGCACGCGCCCCGGAAAGCGCGCCTGCCAGTGCGCCATCAGGCGCTGGTACTGCGCGTGGTAGTCGGCCAGTTCGTGCTGCCCGTAGGAATGCAGGTTCGCGTCGGAAAACAGCTCGCGCAGGTTGGAGAAACACGTCTCCATCGGATCGCGCCGCATGTGGAGGATCTTCGCGTTGGGCAGCGCTCGGCAGATGTGGCCGATGTGGAAGAAATTGGTCGGCAGCTTGTCGATGAACGCGGTCGCGCCGTCGAGTCGCCAGGCGACCCCGTCGAGGTAACCGCACCCGACCTCGGCGAAATCGACGTCGCGCGCACGCTCCACGACGGCCGTGTCGATCACGCCGCGGCAATGCCGATCGGTGGCTTCGCGCATGCGCGAAGTAAAGTCGTATAGCTCGCCCAGCGCGGCGACAGCCGGATGCGCCGCGAGCAGCTGTTCGAGCAGCGTCGTGCCCGAGCGGTGCATGCCGACGATGAAGATCGGCGTGGCGTCGCCGGCGGAAACGGAATGCGACGCCGGCGAGGTCGGCGCCGCGATGAGCGCGTCCACCAGCGCAGCGGTTTCCGACGCCGAGTAGCGCAACGTCGAGCGCTTGGCGCGGCAGCCCAGTTCCAGCGCCTGCCAGGCCGCGGCGACATCGCCGAGGTCGTCGTATTCCTTGTGCAACGCGAACGCGAGCAGCGCGACGTCGTCCGCGCGACGGCCCGGGCGCGCCAGTTGCGCGCGGATCGCGTCGACGTGGTTCGACTCCGACGTCTGCCTGCGCAGGCGGGATAAGGCCCACCATGCCGATGCGAGTTCCGGCGCGCGTCGCACGCAGCGCAACAGGTCGGCTTCGGCTTCGTCGAAACGGCCCAGGTAGGTGAGCACCTGTCCTCGCGACACCAGCGTCGGCGGGTAATCGGGATCGCCACGCCTGGCTTCGTCCAGCAGCGTGAGCGCTTCTTCCTGCCGGTTGAGGTAACTCAACTGCGCGGCCATGGTCAGCAGCAGCGGAATGCCTACCTCGCGCAGCGGTGGCAGGCGCTGGAGGATGTCGCGGATCGCGCCGGCTTCGTTGAACGTACGTAGCCGACGCACGAGTTCCTGCAGCGACGCCTCGTTCCGTGGCTTGAGCGCGTGCGCGCGCAATGCGGCCTCGCGCGCGGCGCGGTAATGGCCGTCGAGGGATTCGACGTACGACAACTGCAACGGCGCGCGCGCATCGTCAGGCGCGAGCGTCTGCGCGGCGTGCAGCGCCTGGCGCGCCTGGGCGAAATCGCGCTGCGCGGCCATCCGCTCGGCGCGTTCCAGCAGGGAATCGATGTCCTGGCTCATCTCTCTCGAAAAAAGCCGCGGCCGCCCCGTGCATGTGCACGAGGCGGCCGCGGCGCACTGCGGGTTACCAGTTGTACTGCACCATGAAACGCACCGCACGCGGCGCCTGGTACACGGTCGGCGTCAGGTACGTGATGTCGCGCAGCGAGTTGCCGGTGCTGTCCTCGCCGGACTCGTCCACCGCGAGCGCGTCCTGGCGGTTGAAGACGTTGAACACGTCCACCTTCAGCGCCAGTCGTCCTTCGGCGAAGGACGGGCGATATGCCACGTTGAGGTCCAGGTTGTAGATGTCGGACGTACGGCCGGCCGTACCACGCGGCACCACGGCGCCGTCGCAGTAGAAGTAGCTGTTGCCGTAACCGATGTCGTCATCCACCGGATTCACGCCGAAGCAGTTGACCGGGCGCCCGCTCTGGTAGAGGAAGTTCGCGCCGGCCGACCACTGGTCGGTGAACTCGTAGTTGCCGAACAGCTTCAGCGTGTGGCGACGGTCGTTGGGCAGGTAGCCTTCCGAACCGATCATCAGCTCCGGATAGTCGAAGTCCTGCGTCACGCCGGTGTCGTCCTGGCCGATGTCGGACTTCACGCCACCTTCGGCGTTGCCCTTGTTCTTCGCCCAGGTGTACGAACCCTGCAGGAAGAACCTGTCGGTCAGCTGGCCTTCGGCGAAGAATTCCAGCGCCTGGTAGGTGCGCTTGGCCTTCGGACCGATGCGGTCGGCCGGGATGTACACGTCTTCCAGCGTGCCGTCGGCGTCGATGTCGATCTGGATGTCCAGGTCGCTGCCGGGGTTGTAGATGTGGCAGAACGCGAACGCCGGGTTGTACGAGTCGATGGCGTAGCCGTTCTCGTCGGCCCACTCGGCCAGGATGCGGTAATCGCACTGGTCGTCGATGCCGCGCTTGAGGTCGCGGTAGATCGCGCGCACGCCGCCGGAGAAGTTGTCCGTGATCGCCGCCTGGAAGCCGAGGATGTACTCGTCCTGGTACTGCGGATCGAGGTTCCTGGACGTCACCGTGCGCGGATCCTTGCCGGTGCCGAACTCGTTGTTGAGGTAGGACAGCGCGTCGCGCGCATCGCCCGTCGCGTGCGGGTTGATCGGCGCGCCGGTGACGGGATCGACGCCGTCGTAGTACAGGTACTCCTGGCTGTACAGCGAGGGGCTCGAACCGCGGATGGCCACGTTCGAGGCGATCGGCAACGCGTAGCGACCGGCGTTACCGAAGATCTTGAACGTCGAATCGCCGTTGACGTCCCACGAGAAGCCCAGGCGTGGACCGAACTGGTTGTCCTGCTTGACGTAGGTCTGGCCTTCGCCGTTCTTGTTCTCGAAGCTGTCCCAGCGCAGGCCGACGTAGGCGATGAAGTTGTCGGTGATGCTCCAGTTGTCCTCGACGTAGAACGCGCGCGAATCGACCTCGACGTTCGCGCCGGTCTGGAAGACGCGACGACGCACCATCTCCTCGTCGCGGCGGACCACGTAACGCCATGCGGCGCCGCCCTCGCTCGCCTCGCCGTCGCGCGACTTGAACGTGTCGGTGTCGTAGCCGAAACGCAGCAGGTGTGCGCCCAGCTGCCATTCGGCGTCGATGCGGAACTGCTCGCGCTTGTCGCGCGCGTCCTGCAGGCCGAGGTTGTGCGCGGTGGTATCTGCGCCAGTCAGGAACGCGCACGAACTGGTGTAGGCCGGAATGAGCCCGGCGACCGCGTCGGGGCGGCCATCGGTCACCAGCGGGCAACCCTGCGCGCCGACGATGCCGGTGGCGTTGTCGGGGCTTACGTTGCCGTCGTAGACCAGGCGCTGGCCGGCGGCGTTCACCGCGTAGTTGTTGCGCTTGTATTCGCCCGTGCCGTACAGCGCGCTCAGCGTGAAGGTGTCGGTGAAATAGCCCGTGTACTTCAGGACGTAGTTTTCGCCGCCGTTCTCGTCGTGCACCGTGCCCAGGTAGTTCTGGCGGACGCTCTGGCCCTGCGGATTGGAGAAGACGTCGCGCTCGCTTTCCTTCTTGTCGGAGAAGCCGGTGAACTCCAGCAGGTTGGCGTCGTTGATGTTCCAGTCCAGCTTGACGACCCAGTTCGGGTTCTTCGCGGTTTCGCTGTCGTTGGCGACGCTGATGTTGTCGCCGAAGTTGCGGATGCCGCTTTCCCGGCCGTACTGCACCAGCGCGTAGCCGAACAGCGTGTCCTTCACCAGCGCGCCGCTGGCCCACACCGACGCGATGGTCTCGTCGCCGAGCTTGTCGCGCGAGTTGTCTTCGACGAGCAGGCCGCTGGGCGAATAGCGGCTCTTGCCGTCCCCGCGCAGGCTTTCGGGCGTGTAGAAGATGTTGCCCCCCGCGTGGAACTCGTTGGTGCCGCGCTTGGTGATCAGGTTGACCACGCCGCCCAGCGCGCGGCCGAACTCGGCGCCGTAGCCGCCGGTCTTGATCTGCTGCTCGCCGATCGCCTCGAACGGGATGTTGGCGAAGTTCAAGCCCTTGAACGAGTTGGTGATGTTGAAGCCGTTGACGAAGTAGGCGTTCTCTGCCACCGACGCACCGCCGAACGAGGCGAGGTTGCCGAAGGCCGCATCGCCCTTCACCGTGCCCGGCGCCAGCAGCGCGACGCTGGTGACGTCACGCGGCACCGGGATCTTCGCGATCTGCTCGGCGGTGAGGATGGTGGTCGATTCCACCGACGAGACGTCGATGGGGTTGACCATCGCCATCGCGGTGACCTGCACCGCGTCCAGCGTCGTCGCGCCGCTGGCAGCGGCTGCGGCGAAATTCACCGACGTACCGGTACCTACGTTGACGGTGACGTTCTCGCGCGTCGAGGTGGTGCCATCGGCGCGTTGCAGGGTGACGCGATAGTTGCCGGTCGGCAGTGCGGACGCGCGGTACGAGCCGTCGCTGCCGACGCGGATCTCGCGTTTGAAACCGGTCGACGGATTCTCGACCAGCACGGTGTCGCCCGCCTGCGCCTGGCCGAAGACGGCGCCGGCCGTATTCGACTGGGCGTGGACGTTACTCGCAAAACAAAGGCCAAGCGCTACCGTCAGCGCGCTGCGTCGCAGCGCACGATTCATCGTTGTTCTTGCCACGTTTTGGATCCCCTAAGTGATGGGTGTGCCTTCCCCCCGAAGGCGAGCCGAATATGACTTTCGGCATCCCGGCGCTTCAATGCACGCGACGTGAAATAGTCTTAATCAAGCCATAACAGGCGGATTCAGAAAGTTTTGGCGACAACATCGGCAAAGCCCAAAGTGGCTTTCCGGACAAAACGGCGCTTGCCCGTACGTTGCGATTGCTCTAGCTACGTGGTGCGCCGCGGCAGGGGGCACTCCCGGCGACCCTTGGCGGCATCCCGCGGCCAAGACGCCCGATCCCGTACAATTCCGCCGTTTGCCCACCCACCACCGAGGCCCCCATGTCCCAGCTCGCCTATCGCCGTGTCCTGCTCAAACTTTCCGGCGAGGCGCTGATGGGGGACGAGGATTACGGGATCGACCCGAAGATGATCGGCCGCCTCGCCCGCGAGGTGATCGAGGCGCAGCAGGCCGGGGCCGAAGTCGCGCTGGTGATCGGCGGCGGCAACATCTTCCGCGGCGCGGGCCTGGCTGCAGGCGGCATGGACCGGGTGACCGGCGACCAGATGGGCATGCTCGCCACCGTCATCAACGCGCTGGCGATGCAGGACGCGCTGGAAAAGCTCGGCGCCCGCTGCCGCGTGATGAGCGCGATCAAGATCAACGACGTGTGCGAGGACTACATCCGCCGCCGCGCGATCCGCCACCTGGAAAAGGGCCGGATCGCGATCTTCGCCGCCGGCACGGGCAATCCGTTCTTCACCACCGATTCGGGCGCGGCGCTGCGCGCGATCGAGATCGGCGCGGACCTGCTGCTGAAGGCGACCAAGGTCGACGGCGTGTACGACAAGGATCCGAAGAAGCACACCGACGCGGTGCGTTTCGAAAAGCTCAGCTACGACGAGGTCATCGCCCGCGACCTGCAGGTGATGGACACCGCCGCCTTCGCCCTCTGCCGCGACAGCGACCTGCCCCTGCGCATCTTCGATATGGGCCAGCCGGGGCAGCTGCTGAAGATCCTCAACGGCGAACATATCGGCACGCTGGTGCAGGGCCGCAACAACTGAGGGCCCGTGCTTGGGCCCCTTTCCCACCGGGAGAGGGGTTGGGGTGAGGGTCGGTGAGGGCCAGCCTCCGTGTTTGCGGTGCATGCCTCCCCATGCCGGAAAGCGAAAATCGATCCCGGCGTTCGCCGCGATGACGTCTGAAAAGGCCGCCTCGACAGCTGGATCGCTGTAATAGAGTCCGCGCCGATGCCCATGCCACCATCCGCCGCATGGGCCACGGACACCATCACGACCACACCGCGATCAGCTCGACGCGCGCATTCGCCGCCGTCACGCTGATCAACCTCGCCTACACCGCGCTCGAAGCGGGCTACGGTTTCGCCACCAACTCGCTCGCGCTGCTGTCGGACGCGCTGCACAACTTCGGCGACGTGCTGGGCCTCGGCCTGGCCTGGGGCGCGGCGGCGCTGGCACGACGCGCGCCCACCGACCGCCACACCTACGGCTGGCGCCGCGCCACGCTGCTTTCGCCGCTAGCGAACGCCGTGCTGCTGGTCGGCTTCTCCGGCGCACTGGCGTGGGAAGCCATGCGCCGTTTCAACGCGCCGCCGCAGATCCCGGCGCTGCCGGTGATGATCGTCGCGGCGATCGGCATCGCGGTGAACCTCGGCGCCGCCTGGCTGGTGCGCGAAGGCCATGAGCAGGACCTCAACCGTCGCGGCGCGTTCCTGCACCTGATCGCCGATGCCGCCGTCTCGCTCGCCGCCGTCATCGCAGGCGCCGGCATCTGGTGGCTGGGCTGGGAATGGCTCGACCCGGCGATCGCGCTGCTGGTGAGCGTCGTCGTCGCGGTGGGCGCCTTCGGGCTGCTGCGCGACGCCTTCAACGCCGCGATGGACGCGGTACCACCAAGCATCCGCCAGACCGAGGTGCAGGACTTCCTTGCGTCCCAGCCCGGCGTGCAGGCCGTGCACCACCTGCACATCTGGTCGCTCGGGGCGGGCGAAATCGCGATGACGGCGCACCTCGTGCGCCCCATGGCGGGGACCGACCTGGGCGAACACGACGCCTTCATCGACCGGCTGAACCGCGAGCTCGACCAGCGTTTCGGCATCAACCACCCGACCCTCCAGGTCGAGTTGGGTCGCGCGTGCGAACACGATCGTCACGATCGCGCCCCGCACGGGGCCCACGAGCACCGCCACCCGCACGGGCACGACCACGCCCACTGAGGGGCCGCCCGGGATCACGCTCCGTCCACGTGCCGGCCGCGCCCCGCGGGCGGGGATGCGCTGCGTGCCTATATAATCCCGCGATTACCGCAACAGGACCGGAGCCGGCGATGCTCAACGACATCAAGAAAGACGCACAGACCCGCATGGCCAAGAGCGTCGACGCGTTTCGCCACGACCTGATCAAGATCCGCACCGGGCGCGCGACCACCGCGCTGGTCGATCACCTGAAAGTGAACTACTACGGCTCCGACATGCCGCTCTCGCAGGTCGCTACCGTCGCCATCTCCGATGCGCGCTCGCTGACGATCACCCCGTGGGAGAAGCAGATGGTCGGCGCGGTCGAGAAGGCGATCCTCGCCTCCGACCTCGGCCTCACCCCGAACACCGCCGGCACCGTGATCCGCCTCAATCTCCCCGCGCTGACCGAGGAGCGCCGCAAGGAGCTGTCCAAGCTCGTGCACTCGGAGAGCGAGAACGCCAAGGTGGCGATCCGCAACATCCGTCGCGACGCCAACCACCAGGTCAAGGAGCTGCTGAAGGACAAGCAGGTCACCGAGGACGACGTGGCGCGCGCCGAAACCGAGATCCAGAAGATCACCGACGCGGCGATCAAGGACGTCGACGAAGTGGTCAAGGCGAAGGAACAGGAACTCATGGCGGTCTGACGGGTCAGAGCCCCGTCATGTCGTCCGACCCTGCCACCGCAGTCGTCCGCATTCCGCGCCACCTCGCCGTCATCATGGACGGCAACGGGCGCTGGGCGGAGCGTCGTCGTCGCCCGCGCGCGATCGGCCATCGCGCCGGCGCGCGCGCGGTCAACGTGTGCATCGACTTCTGCCTCGAGCGCGGCATCGAGGCGCTCACCCTGTTCGCGTTTTCCAGCGAGAACTGGGGCCGCCCCGAGGATGAGGTGGGCGCGCTGATGAAGCTGTTCCTCGGCGCGCTGGAGCGCGAGGTCGACGAACTCGACCGCCGCGGCGTGCGCGTGCGCTTCATCGGCGAGCGCGAGCGCTTCAGCGAGGCGATCGGCCGGCAGATGTCCGCCGCCGAGGACCGCACCCGCGCCAACACGCGCCTGCACCTGACCATCGCCGCCAGCTACGGCGGACGATGGGACATCGCGCAGGCGGCACGCTCGCTCGCCCACGACGTCGCCGCGGGCCACCTGGATCCGGACGAGATCGACGAACGCGCACTCGCCTCGCGCATGTCGCTGGCCGAGCTGCCTCCGCCGGACCTGTTCATCCGCACCGGCGGCGAAACGCGCATCAGCAACTTCCTGCTGTGGCAGCTGGCGTACACCGAGTTGTGGTTCACCGAGCTGTTGTGGCCCGAATTGGATGCCGCCACACTGCAGCGCGCCCTGGACGACTATTCCGGCCGCCAGCGCCGCTTCGGCCTCACCGGCGCGCAGGTCGCGCCGGCCCCGACCAACGAGATTTCCGAATGACCCGAACCCGCCTGCTCGCCGCACTGGTGATGGCGCCGGTCGCGATCGCCGCGATCCTGCTGCTGCCCACGCCCTGGATGGTCGCGGTCGCGGCGGTGCTGTTCCTGGCGGGACTGTGGGAGTGGTTCGACCTCGCCGAGATAGAAGACACCCTCGCCCGCACCGTGCTGCTGGTCGCCCACCTCGCGGTGATGGTCGCCATCGTGTGGGCGTCGCGTTCGTCCACGGGCTACAGCATGGTGCTGTTCCAGCTCGCCTGCGTCATCGGCGTGGTGTGGTGGCTGCTGGCACTCGTGTGGCTTAGACGGTACGAATTCGCCAGCGATCACGAAACCTACGCGCGTGTCTTCAAGCTCGCGGCCGGCGCGCTGAGCGTCATTCCGGCGTGGTGCGCGCTGGCCTGGATCCATGCGGGCCAGCCCAATGGCCACCGCTGGCTGCTCACGGCGCTCGCCATCGTCTGGGCGGCCGACAGCGGCGCCTACTTCGCCGGCCGCAAGCTGGGCGGCAAGCTGTTCGGGCCGCGCAAGCTCGCGCCGCGCATCAGTCCGAACAAGACGATCGAAGGCCTGATGGGCGGCGTGCTCGCCGGCATCGTGGTCGGCATCGCGTTCGCGCTGCTGGCCGGCGCGACGCCGAATCAGCTGCCGGCCGTCGCGCTGGTGGCGCTGGTGGCCGTGCTGTTCTCCGTCGTGGGCGACCTGTTCGAAAGCCTGCTCAAGCGGCACGCGGGCGTGAAGGATTCCGGCCACCTGATTCCCGGCCATGGCGGCATCCTCGACCGCATCGACGGCGTGCTCGCCGCGTTGCCGGTCTTCGCCGTCGGCAAGGCGTTCCTTGGTTTCTGATCCGATGGTTGCCGCTTCCGACGATCGCGATCTTCCGATGGGCGTGCACTGACATGCGCCACGTCGCCGTCCTGGGTGCCACCGGTTCGATCGGCACGTCCGCGTTGGACGTGATCGCGCGCCATCCCGAGCGCCTGCGCGCGTGCGTGCTCGCGGGCCGGCAGCAATGCCGCCGCGCTCGTCGAGCTGTGCCGCCGCCATCGCCCCGATCACGCCGTCATCGCCGACGAGGCCGCCTTCGCGACATTGCGCGACGGCTTGCGCGACGCCGGGCTGTCGACCCAGGCCCATTGCGGCGACGACGCGCTGGAACACCTGGTCGCGAGCGACAAATGCGACACCGTCGTTGCGGCCATCGTCGGCGCCGCCGGGCTCCCGTCGACGCTCTCCGCCGCGCGCGCGGGCAAGCGCATCCTGCTGGCGAACAAGGAATCGCTCGTGCTCGCGGGCGAACTGCTGATGCAGGTTGCGCACGCAGGTGGCGCGACGATCGTTCCGGTGGACAGCGAACACAACGCGATCTTCCAGTGCCTGCCCGACGCGCATGCGCATGCCGGGCTGCGCCGCATCCTGTTGACCGCGTCGGGCGGCCCGTTCCGCGGCCGTCGTCGCAAGGACCTCGGCGAGGTCACGCCCGAGCAGGCCGTGGCCCATCCCAAATGGTCGATGGGCCCGAAGATCTCGGTCGACTCCGCCACCCTGATGAACAAGGGGCTGGAGGTCATCGAGGCGCACCACCTGTTCGGCGTCGACGGCGACCGCATCCAGGTGCTGGTGCACCCGCAGAGCCTGGTGCATTCGCTGGTGGAATTCGTCGACGGTTCCACGCTCGCCCAGCTTGGCCTGCCGGACATGCGTACCGCCTTGGCGGTCGGGTTCGGCTGGCCCGAACGAATCGAGTCGGGCGTGTCGGGCCTGGACATGCTCGCGCACGGCCGGCTCGACTTCGAGCCGCCGGACCTGGACGCCTTCCCTTGTCTTCGTCTGGCGTTCGAGGCGCTGCTGGCGGGCGGCACCGCGCCGGCCGTCCTGAATGCCGCCAACGAAGTGGCCGTTTCAGCATTTCTTCAGCGCCGCATCGGTTTCCTAGCGATACCCGCGATGGTCGAGGACACCCTCGCCGCGCTCCCCTCCACCCCGGCGACGTCGCTGGCGGCCCTGCGCGATGCCGATGCACAGGCACGACGCCATGCCGCACAGGCCGTCGCCGCCTGCGCATGACCACCTCCGGCCTGAGCCCGCATCGCCATGAGTGAGTTCCTCGGCTCCATCTGGTGGTTGATCGTCGCGATCGGCGTGCTCGTGACCTTTCACGAGTTCGGGCACTACTGGATCGCGCGACGCAGCGGCGTCAAGGTGCTGCGCTTCTCGGTCGGCTTCGGCAAGCCGCTGTGGATGCGTCGTGGCAAGGACGGCACCGAATACGTGATCGCGGCGATCCCGCTCGGCGGCTACGTCAAGATGCTCGACGAGCGCGAGTTCACCGTGCCGCCCGCGCTGCAGCCGCAGGCGTTCAACCGGCAGCCGGTGTGGAAGCGCATCGCCATCGTGGCCGCTGGCCCGATCGCCAACCTCATCCTGTGCGTGGCCTTGTTCTGGGCGATGTTCGTGGTCGGCCGCGCCGACTACGCGCCGGTCGTCGGTCACGCCACCGGCATCGCGGCGTCGGCCGGCCTGCGCCAGGGCGACACGATCCTCGCCGTGGGCGACCGCCAGACACCGACGTGGAGCGAGGCGGTGATGGCGCTGATTCCGGCCGCGCTCGACCACGCCGACACGACGGTGCGCGTGCGCACGGACTCGGGCAGCGAAGCCACGCGCGAACTGCATCTGTCCAACCTGCCCGCGACGTTCGACGAACGCCGCGCGGTCGAGGTAATGGGCCTGACGCCGCGCTACATGCTGGTGCCGCCGCTGGTGGGCCGTGTCGCGCCGGACACGCCCGCGTGGGGCGTGCTCGCCGAAGGCGACCGCATCACCGCGATCGACGGTCAGCCCGTCACGGCATGGGACGACATCGGCCCGCGGGTGCAGGCGCTCGGCGAGCATGGCGGTCCGGCGATGATCGAAGTCGAGCGCAAGGGCGATCGCCTCGCGCTGGAGATCGCGCCCGCGCGCATGAAGCACGCGCAGACGGGTCAGGAATACTGGGGACTGGGTGTCGCCGCGGCGATGCCACCCGAACCGGCAAAGGATTCCGTGCTGCGCTACGGCCCCATCGCCGCCATCCCCGCCGCGTTCCGCGAGAGCGTCCACCAGACGCAGGAATTGTTCGCGATGATCGGCCGCGCCTTCACCGGCCGCGTATCGGTGCAGAACACCGTCGCAGGCCCGATCACCATCGCGCGCGCCGCGAACATGTCCGCCCAGAACGGTGCGGCGTGGTTCCTGCAGATGCTGGCGATGCTTTCGCTCAGCCTGGGCATCCTGAACCTGCTGCCGATCCCGATCTTGGACGGCGGTCACCTGCTGTATTACCTTATCGAGCTGGTCAAGGGCAGCCCGGTCAGCGAACGGGCGATGGCCGCCGGACAGTACGTGGGCTTGGCGCTGATCGCCGGCCTGATGGGCCTGGCGTTCTACAACGACATCATGAACAACCTGGTGCGCTGATGCCGGACACCTGCCTGCGCCGATCCGCTTTCGCCTCGAACCGACGCCCGGCCCCGGGCCAACACGACCCTCAACCGGACGTATCAATGACGCCAACGCCGCCCCGCCGCCTGCTCGCCCTCGCCCTGATCGCGGCGATGGGTTCGACCGCCCTGCCTGCCCTGGCACAGTCGGCCGATCCGTTCGCCCTGGCAGGCTCGCCGCAGTCGACCGCGTCCGTCGGTACGTTCACCGTCAGCGACATCCGCATCGACGGTCTGCAGCGCATCTCCGCCGGTACGGTGTTCACCTACCTGCCGATCGAGCGCGGCGACACCATCGACGCCTCGCGCGTCGGCGAAGCGATCCGCTCGCTCTACAAGACCGGCTTCTTCGAGGACGTCAACGTCGGCCGCCAGGGCGACATCCTCGTGGTCACCGTGACCGAGCGCCCCGCGATCAACAAGCTCACGCTGACGGGCAACAAGGACATCAAGTCCGAGGACCTGCTCAAGGGCCTCAAGGAAGCCGGTCTTTCCGAGGGTGACACCTTCGACCGCCTCGCGCTCGATCGCGTGACGCAGGAACTGACGCGCCAGTACAACAACCGCGGCAAGTACAACGTCGAGATCAATCCGACGGTCTCGCGCCTGGACCGCAATCGCGTCGACATCACGATCACCGTCAAGGAAGGCAAGGCGGCCAAGATCCGCCACGTCAACCTGATCGGCAACGAGAAGTTCGAAGAGAAGGACATCCTCGACAGCTGGGAGTCGAAGGAGCACAACTGGCTGAGCTGGTACCGCCGCGACGACCAGTACTCGCGCGAGAAGCTCTCCGGCGACCTCGAGAAGCTCAACTCCTGGTACCTGGACCGCGGCTACGTGGACTTCAGCGTGGACTCCACGCAGGTCTCGATCAGCCCCGACCGCCAGGACATGTTCCTCACCGCCGGCATCACCGAGGGCGAGCAGTACAAGGTCGCCAGCGTGCAGGTCACGGGCGACACGATCCTGCCGAAGGAGCAGATCGAGCGCCTGGTGCTGGTCAAGCCCGACCAGATCTTTTCGCGCCGCCTGCTGGAAATCAGCTCCGACGCGATCGTCAACACGCTCAGCAACGTCGGCTACGCGTTCGCGCAGGTCAATCCGATCCCGGACGTGAACCGCGAGAACAAGACCGTCGGCATCAACATGCAGGTGGTGCCGGGCCCGCGCGTCAACGTGCGCCGCATCACCTACAAGGGCAACAGCCGCACCAGCGACGAAGTGATCCGTCGCGAGATGCGCCAGTTCGAAGGTTCCTGGTATTCGCAGGCCGCGATCGACCGCTCGAAGATCCGCCTGCAGCAGCTGGGCTACTTCGAGACCGTCGACGTGGAGACCGTGCCGGTGCCGGGCACCAACGACCAGGTCGACGTGGTCTACAACCTCAAGGAAACCACGTCGGGCAGCTTCGTGTTCGGCCTGGGCTTCTCGCAGCTGTCGGGCCTGACCGCGCAGGTGCAGCTGTCGCAGACCAACTTCCTGGGCAGCGGCAACCAGGTGTCGGTGCAGGCGCAGCGCAACGACTACATGCAGCGCTACGACTTCTCGTTCCGCAATCCGTACTTCACCGACAACGGTCTGTCGCTGGGCTACAACCTGTGGTGGCGCGAGCTCGACTACTCCGACTTCAACACCGCGCAGTACTCGACCAATTCCGGCGCCGCGCAGGCGGTGTTCGGCCTGCCGATCACCGAGACCGACACGGTCACGGCGATGCTGGGCGTCGACACGAACGAGATCCTCGTCTTCCCGGGCTCCACGCCGGCGAGCATCGTGGACTACGTGCTCGCGATGGATCGCCAGACCTTCCACGCCTGGCGCGCGGAAGTGGGCTGGGGCCGCAATTCGCTGGACAGCTTCCTGACCCCGACGCGCGGCATGCAGCAGCGCGTGTGGCTGGAAACCACGCTGCCCGGCTCGACCGCCGAGTACTACAAGCTCAACTACAACATCTCCAAGTTCTGGCCGCTGTCGCGCCACTTCGTGCTCAACACGCGCGCCGAACTCGGTTACGGCGACAGCTACGGCAACGACAAGACGCGCAACCTGTGCCGCACCGCGGGCAACTACAGCTGCGTGGAGGGAGATGACGACTTCATCCGCACCATCACGGCCAGCGGATTGCCGTTCTTCGAGAACTTCTACGCCGGTGGCGTGCGCTCGGTGCGCGGCTTCACCGACAACACGCTGGGTCCGCGCGACGCTCCGGCCGGCAACCCGAACTACCTGCAGCCGATCGGTGGCGCGTTCAAGACGGTGGGCTCGCTGGAAATGTACTTCCCGACCCTGCTCGACACGCCGGCCGCGCGCGTCTCGGCGTTCTTCGACGTCGGCAACGTCTACAAGGACTACGACGCCTTCGATGCGGGCGACCTGCGCATGTCGACGGGTATCGCGCTGATGTGGCGCTCGCCGATGGGTCCGATCTCGATCAGCTACGCGTTCCCGATCAAGAAGCAGGACACCGTGTACGACGCCAACGGCAATATCGTCACCGAGGGCGACGAGCTCGAGCGCCTGCAGTTCACCTTCGGCGGTACGTTCTGACGGCACCGCCGATGGCGTCCGTCGCGTACACGGCCGATGAACTGGCGCAGCGCTTCGGCCTGCGCCTCCACGGCGATGGCGCCGTGCGCGTGGATGGCGTCGGCACGCTCGCGCGCGCCGGCGCCTCGCAGCTGGCGTTCCTCGCCAATCCGAAGTACCGCGGCCAGTTGGCGCAGAGCCAGGCTGGCATCGTCGTCATGCGCGAGGATGACGCCGTCGGCTACGACCGCACCGCGCTGATCGCGCGCGATCCCTACGCCGCATTCGCGAAGATCTCCGCCCTGTTCGAACCGCGCCCCGTGCGCGATGCCGGCGTGCATGCGTCGGCCGTGGTCGATCCGTCGGCGAGCGTCGATCCGTCCGCGCACGTCGGCCCGTTCGTCAGCATCGGAGCGCGCAGCCGCGTGGAAGCCGGCGCGATCATCGGCCCGGGCTGCGTGATCGGCGAGGACTGCGTCGTCGGCGCCGGCAGCGAACTCGTCGCACGCGTCACGCTCGTCGCGCGCGTACGACTGGGCCAGCGCGTCACGATCCATCCCGGCGCCGTGCTCGGCGCGGCGGGCTTTGGCCTCGCGATGGAAGCCGGCCGCTGGCTCAACGTGCCGCAGCTCGGCGGCGTGACCGTCGGAGACGACTGCGAGATCGGCGCCAACACCTGCATCGATCGCGGCGCGATCGAGGACACGGTGCTGGAAGAAGACGTGCGCCTGGATAACCTGATCCAGATCGGCCACAACGTCGTCATCGGCGCGCATACCGCCATTGCCGGCTGCGCCGCGGTGGCCGGCAGCGCGCGCATCGGCCGCTACTGCCTGATTGGCGGCGCCGCGGGCGTGGTGGGTCACCTGGAAATCTGCGACAAGGTCGTCGTCACGGCGATGAGCCTGGTCACCAGTTCGATCCGCGAGCCGGGCGAGTACTCCTCCGGCACGCCGCTGATGGACAACCGCAGCTGGCGCAAGAACGCCGCGCGCTTCAAGCAGCTGGACGCCCTCGCCCGCCGCATCGGCGGCCGCGGCACGGCCGACTGACCGCTCGCCACGCGCCGTACCCGTCCGTCCGGGCGTCCGCGCACCAGTCGCGGTACGATTCGGCCCTCACGAAAAGCCGGCACGGCCGGCACCGGAAACGTCGCGCACGAGGCGCGGCCATCGATGCGCGGGATGCGCTGTCAAGGATCACCATGAGCCACAACGTGCAACTCCCGCTCGACGTCGTCGAGATCCAGAAGCTGCTGCCGCACCGCTATCCGTTCCTGCTGGTCGATCGCGTGGTCGAATTCGAGCCGAACAAGCGCGTGCTGGCGTACAAGAACGTCACCGCCAACGAGCCCTTCTTCCAGGGCCATTTCCCGGGCCATCCGGTGATGCCGGGCGTGCTGGTGGTCGAAGCGCTCGCGCAGGCCGGCGGCGTGCTCACGCAGCTGTCCAACGGCAGCACGGCCGACGGCCGCCTGTTCTACCTGGTGAAGATCGACAATGCGAAGTTCTCGAAGATGGTCGTGCCGGGCGATCGCCTCGACCTGGAAGTCTCGCTCAAGCGCGTGATCCGCAACGTCGCGATCTACACCGGCATCGCCAGCGTCAACGGCGAGCAGGTCGCCTGCGCCGAAGTCGTCTGCGCCGAAGCCAAGGGTTGAGGCCATGACCGCGCCGCGCATCCATCCCAGTGCCGTCGTCGAAGCCGGTGCCCGACTGGGCGACGGCGTGGAAGTCGGCGCGTTCTGCTACATCGGCGCCGAGGTCGAAGTCGGCGACGGCACGACCTTCGGCCCGCACTGCAGCGTGCACGGTCCCACGCGCATCGGCCGCGAGAATCGTTTCATCGGCCACTGCGCCATCGGCGGCGAGCCGCAGGACAAGAAGTACCACGGCGAGCGCGTCGAACTCGAAATCGGCGACCGCAACCTCTTCCGCGAATTCACCACGATCAACCGCGGCACCGGCACAGGCGGCGGCATCACGCGCATCGGTCACGACAACTGGTTCCTCGCCTACACGCACGTCGCGCACGACTGCATGATCGGCAACAGCTGCGTGTTCTCGAACAACGCCACGCTCGCCGGCCACGTGACCATCGGCGACCACGTGATCATGTCGGGCTTCGCCGGCGTGCATCAGTTCTGCCGCATTGGTGCGCATGCGTTCATCGGCATGGGCGCGCTGGTGAATGGCGACGTCCCGCCGTTCTTGATGATCGCGCAGGACGGCTACGGCCGGCCGCGCGGCATCAACAGCGAAGGACTGAAGCGTCGCGGGTTCGACGCCGACCGCATCAGCGCGATCAAGCGCGCCTACCGGGCCGTGTACATGTCCGGTGGCTCGCTGGAAGACGCGCGCGCGAAGCTCGCGGAACTGGCGGCCGACAGCGAGGATGCACGCGCCTTCCTGGCGTTCATCGAAAGCAGCGAGCGGCCGCTGCTGCGTTGATCCGCGATTCCGGAGCGGTGGGGCACGCCGCTCCACCGCTTGCCGCTGAACGCGCCACCTCGCCGGACGCCGCGACGCCCCCGGGCTATCATTCGGGCGCGCCCGCCGAACACCGCCTGCCTTGAACCGCTCCGAATTCCCCGCCCCCGCCGACCGCCCCCTGCGCATCGCACTTTGCGCGGGCGAAGCCTCGGGCGACCTGCTCGGCGCCGGGCTCGTCGTTGAACTGCGCAAGCGCTTTCCGAACGCGGAATTCGCCGGCATCGGTGGCGACCAGATGCGCGCGGCCGGGTTGGACAGCTGGTTCGACGCCTCGGAACTGGCGGTGATGGGCTTGGCCGAAGTGCTTCGCCACCTCCCGCGCCTGCTACGTCTTCGTCGCGAATTCCGCGAACGCCTGCTCGCGTGGAAGCCCGACGTCTTCATCGGCATCGATGCGCCCGACTTCAACCTCGGCGTCGAGCGCTGGCTTCGCGAGCGCGGAATGCGCACCGTGCATTACGTGAGCCCATCGGTGTGGGCCTGGCGCGAGAAGCGTGCGGAGAAGATCGGCCGCAGCGCCGATCGCGTGCTGTGCCTGTTCCCGATGGAACCGCCGATCTACGCGCGCCACGGCATCGACGCGCGCTTCGTCGGCCATCCGCTCGCCGACGAGATGCCGCTGGAACCGGACCGCGACACCGCGCGTCGCCGGCTCGGTCTCGACGCGACGCGTCCTGTGCTCGCACTGTTGCCGGGTTCGCGCGTGGGCGAGATCGAGCGCCTCGGCCCGGATTTTCTTTCCGCCGCGTCGAAGCTGCTCGCGCAGGATCCGACGTTGCAGGTCGTCGTGCCCATGGCGAACGAACACGCGCGCGCGGCGTTCCAGCGCGTGCTCGCCGCGCATCCGGACAGCGTCGCGCTGAGCGCAGCGCTGCGCGTGCTCAACGGGCAGGCGCGCACGCTGATGATCGCCAGCGACGCGATCCTGCTCGCCTCGGGCACCGCGACGCTGGAAGCCATGCTCGCCAAACGCCCGATGGTCGTCGCCTACAAGGTCGCGCCGCTCACCTACACGCTGGTGAAAGGCCTCGGCCTGTTGAAGGTCGCGCACTACTCGCTGCCGAACGTGCTCGCCGGTGAGCCGGTCGTGCCGGAACTGATGCAGCAGGACTGCACGCCCGACAACCTCGCCGCTGCGGTCGCGCCGTTCCTGCGCGATCCGTCGGCAAGCGCGGCGCTCGAACCGCGTTTCCGCGAACTCCACCTGCAATTGCGGCAGGACGCGTCCGCGCGCGCCGCCGACGCGGTGGCCGAACTGATCGGAGCCCGCCATGTCGCCTGACGGCTCGCAGCTCGCACTGGGACTTGCCGCACGCGACGGCGGCGCACCGCCGCGCGTGGCCGGCGTGGACGAGGCCGGGCGTGGTCCGCTGGCCGGTCCCGTCGTCGTCGCGGCCGTCGTGTTCGCGCCGGGTCGCACGCCGATCAATGGGCTGGACGATTCGAAGCAACTCACCGCGCAACGTCGCGAAGTGTTGTACGAGCGCATCATCGAACGCGCGCTCGCGTGGCACATCGAGTTCGTGACGCACGAGGAAATCGACCGTCTCAACATCTACCACGCGACGATGGCCGGCATGAGCCGTTCGATCGCGTGCCTCCACCATCGCGTGGACGTGGTGCGCATCGACGGCAACGCGCTGCCGCGCGGCCTGCCGTGCGCGGCGGAAGCCTGGGTGAACGGCGACGCGCGCGATCGTTCGATCATGGCCGCCTCCATCCTCGCGAAGGTATCGCGCGACCGCTACATGCAATCCCTGCACGAGCGCTTCCCGCTCTACCGCTTCGACCAGCACAAGGGCTACAGCACGCCGGTACACCTGTCGGCGCTGCGGGAACACGGCCCGTGTCCGGAACACCGGCGCAGCTTCGCGCCGGTGCAGGCGGCGTGCCGCGGCGAGGCCGAGCCACCGGTGGTCGACGAACTGCCGCTTGCCGCTATTTCTTGATGATGATCGCCGGGTCCATGCTCTTGCCTGCGACGATGACTTCGTAGTCGTACGTGCCTTCGTCGCCTCGCGCATTGACGTTGTACTGCTGCTTCCCGTTGGAAGAAGGTGTTGACGACGGGTCCTTCGGGAGCCCCCTCCCTCCCGGATTCCCCCTGTCGGCGAACCTCAGCGAGAATGCCTTCGTGTTCGAAATCCAGGTAATCGAGGCGCCCTGCATCACGTGGCATGTTTTCGGCGTCACCGTGGGCGTTGGGGTACTCGCATCGATTTCGATGTAAACCGGGCCGCTGGACGGCTTGGTGTCGCCGCACAGCAACGGCTGCTGTGCACGGCAACCCGCGGAAAGAAATAGCGTCGCGACCACGAGCGTGGCCGCCGCAAGGGGCGTGGCATTCATTGTTCTTCTCCTTGGAATGGCGCCCGGGGGGAGCGGGCGGGGATGACGGACGGCTACTGCGCCGTACCGGATTCGCGTGTGGATTGCGTGTCGACCTTCGCGGTCAACGAACGCAACAGCGGAAGCGCATCGATGCGCTGCTGCGGAATGCCGTGCTTCCGTGCGAAATCCATGTGCCGGCGTGCAGCCGGCGAGTCGTCCAGGCGCGCCATCGTCTGCGCGCCGAGCAGCGCGACCTCGCCGCGTTCGGTGCCGAGCGCTTCGGCCTTGGCCTGCAACGCGCGTGCTTCATCGGCGCGATCGAGGTTCGCGCTGTACCACGCCACCAGCGCAAGACCCTGCGCGTCGTCGGACTTCAGTTCGAGATAGCGTCGGCCCAGCGTGGCAGCCTGTTCGTACTGAGCACGCGTCTGGTCCGGCGTGGCGCCACCGGCGGCGAGCGCGTCGCCGAGGTTTCCCCACACGCGGAAATCGCCGGGGTCGATCTCGCTCGCATGGCGATATAACGCCGCCGCCTGTTCGTAGGCGCCTTCCTCGAACTTCATCGAACCCAGGTTGCTCAGCGCTTCGTACGTCGGCTTGATCTGCAGCGAGCGCTCGTAGGCATCGCTCGCCTGCGCCGCGTCGCCGCTGATCGCGTACAGGCCACCCAGGCTCGACCAGAGATCCGCGTCGTCGGGCGCGTATTCCAGTGCTTCGCGATAGGAGGCGATCGCGCCCGGCACGTCGCCGTTGACCAGCAGGTGATAGCCGCGCTTCTGCGCGATGCGCGGATTGCGCGGCGCAACCTGGCGGGCGCGTTCAAAGTACTCCATCGCGACCTTGCCCTGCCCCTGCGTGCTCGCGACTTCCGCCAGACCCAGGTAGCCCGGCACGCGCAGCGCCGGATCGGTCACCGCGCGCTCGTAGTAGGCGTTAGCCTCCTTCGCGTTGCCCTGCGTGCGATGGAGGTCGCCCATCGCGAGGCTCACTTCGCGCAACGAGGGATCCATCTTCATCGCCTGTTCGCATGCCGATTGCGCGCGCGCGAAGGCGGCGCTGTCGCGCGCATCCTCGAAGCGGGTGATCTCCGCCTGGCAGATGCCCGCCTGCGCGCGCGCGAAGCTCGGGTCGATCGCCAGCGCGCCGCGATAGAAGTTGATCGCGCTGGCCGCGCCGCGCTCGTCGCCGCCGGCCTGTTCGCGCATGCGCTGTTCGCCCTTCAGATAGGCGTCGTACGCGGCGACGCTGCGGGTCGGCGTCAAACGCCGTGCCAACGTCTGGCGCGCGGCTTCGATCTCGCCCGACGGCAGCACGTCGATGAGCGCCTGCACCACTTCGCCCGCGATGTCGCTCTGCAACGCAAACACGTCGCCGGTTTCCCGATCGTAGCTATGGCCCACAACGTGAAACCCGTGCGCGCATCGGCCAGCCGCGCGCTCACCCGCACGCGCGAACCCTCGCGGCGGACGCTGGCACCCAGGACGCTCGCCACGCCGAGCTGGGCGCCCAGCCGCTTCACGTCGGCCTCGCCCCGACTGGCCGAATTCGGTGCCGCGACGACCTTCAGGCCGGGGACGCCCGCCAGCGCATCGACCATCTCGACGCCGAGTCCTTCGGCGAAATAGTCCTCGTCGCGCGCCTCGCTGAGGCTGGTGAACGGCAGCACGGCCACCGACGCGGCGCTGGGCGCCGGCGTCGCCGGGTCGCGCTGTCCGAACCAGTAGCCGCCGGCAGCGATCGCCAGGAGCGCGGCGATGGCGAGCCACCAGCGCCGCTGGTCGCTCGCCTTGCGGCGCGTCGCGAAGCCGCCGTCGTTGTGCGGCACGGGGGCGGCGAACGGTGCCGGCTCGGGAATGGGCGCGACGGCCTCGTTCGCCGCGACGGCCAGCGCCTCGGGCACGGTGTGGCGGAACACGGCCACTTCGTCCTCGTGCCGCGGCTCGTCCGTCGCCGACAGCGGCGCGTCGGCCCCATGAAGCTGCCCGATGAACCGGTAGCCCAGCGCGTGCTGGGTCTGGATGTAGCGCGGATGCTGGGAGTCGTCGGCCAGGGCGTGGCGCAATTGGGCGATCACCCGGGTCAACACGCCCGGCGTGACATGGCGATGGCCCCAGACCTGGTCGAGCAGATCGTCGCGGCCGACCAGTTCGCCCGCATGGCGGAGCAGGATCAGCAGCACCGAAAACGCCTTCGGCTCGACCGTCTGCTCGGTCCCGCCGCGCGACAGGGTGTGCGCGGCCGCATCGACGACGATGTCGCCGAATCGATACCGTTCGCCGTTCGGCCCGCCTTGGCCTGCACTCCCGTGGGGGGTCATCGGGAAAACCTCATGGTTCCCTCATCATCCGGAGCGGACGATGTGGAAAGGCGCGCCCGGCCATCATGACTCATGGCGGGCGTCGGTGGAGCCTGACCCGGCGCCGGAAAGTTCGGTGCCACCCTCCCCCGGAGTCCCGCCATGAACGTCCTGTTCTCCATCGCCAACCCGCTTCCGCAGATCCTGCTGACCCCGTTCGCCGGCCCGACCCGCCGCCGCTGCATCAACGGCTTCCAGCTCAACTCGGCCGAAGTGGACCGCTTCAACGTCCTGCTGGCCCGCGTCGGTGGCCACGCGCTGGAGACCGACCAGCTCGCGTCCGCCGGTCGCGAACTCAGCCGCCCCGGCCCGACCGACGCCGCGCCGCCGTGCATCCGCCAGCGCCTGCGCTGGATCGCCGCCGTCGAGCAGCTCCTGGCCGACCGCCAGTGGCAGCCGGCGAACGATGCGGTCGAGACCGCCGCGGCGATCGTCGACTACGCCCGCAGCCGCGACGACCTCATCCCGGACTGGATGCCGCAGGTCGGCCGGCTGGACGACGCGATCGTCGTCGAGACCGCCTGGCCGAAGCTGGCCGGCGAGGTCGACGACTACCTCGACTACGTGCGCGTCCGCAGCCGCGAAGCGCACCAGCGCGACCGCAGCCCGGCCGGCTACGCCTTCTCGCGGGCCGACTGGGAGGAAGTGCGCTACGAGGAAGCCGTCCTGGCCCAGTACGAGAAGCAGATCCGCGAAAGCAGCTTCCTGCCCGAGAGCTCCCCGATCTTCCGCGTGCACTGACCGGGAACCGCGGGCCACGCCGGAGGCCGCCGCAAGGCGGCCTCCCCCGCGCTTCGTCGGCTGAATGCGCCCGCGTGCGAAATCCGCGGACGTCCGCACTGACAGCCTGTCCGCTCCGGCGCATCATCGAGGCGCATCCCGCCCAAGGCGGGACGGCCCGCGCGACGTCGCCGGCCGCGGCGCGGGTCCGGCTCGGCCGGCGAGCGAGGTGTGCCATGCGCATGTTCCATCCCACCCCCACCGCGCAGCCGCTGCCCTTCGACCACATGTACAGCGGCATGGGTGCGCGCGAGACCGCCGCCGCGATCGAGCTCAACGACGCGGCGGTCGTCCAGTTCGACCAGCTTCTCCATGAGATCCACGCCGATGCACCGCGCGTGGACACCGACCGGCTGGAGCAGCTCGCTGCGTGGCTGCTGAAACTGCCGACGCAGCAGGCGCGCGAGGTCATCGAAAGCCGCCTGGAACGCGTGCGCGAACTGCGCGCGCTCCTCGACGACGAGGACTGGGACGCCGACGAAGCCACGCATGCGCGCATCGGCAAGCTGCTGTCGTACATCGATCGCGAGGACGACCTGATCGCCGACCGCATCCCCGTGCTGGGCCAACTCGACGACGTGCTGCTGATCGAGCTGGCGTGGCCAGCCTTCGCCGATGAAGCCGAGGACTACCGCGATTTCATCGCCTATCGCGACGTGAACCATCCCGACGGCGCCGCCGACGAACGCCGCGCGGCGTGGGTGCGCGAGCGCCTCGACGAGGTGGCGCTGTGGCAGCACGCGATGTGGGTGCGCGAGCAGCATTACGCGCCGTGGAATCTGCCGCGCGGGTTGTTCCGGGTGGCCTGACCGACGGCGATGGGGCCGACCCGTGCCGGCCCTCGCAAGCCCCCACAGCGCGCGGTTTTTGCATCGTCCGGGGTCCCGGCCGCCGGGACCGGCTCCCGCGCGATTTCAAGTCTGCGCAGCGCGCGCCGGGGCTGCTAACCTGCCGCCAGCATGCCTGCAGTCCCTTTCGTCCATCTCCATCTCCACAGCGAATACTCGCTCGCCGACTCGACGATCCGGATCGGCGAGCTGGTCAAGCGCTGCGTCGCGCTTTCGCAGCCCGCGGTCGCGCTGACGGACCTCGACAACCTCTTCGCCGCGGTCAAGTTCTACAAGGCCGCCGAAGGTGCGGGCCTCAAGCCGATCATCGGCGCCGACGTCGGCCTGGCCGACGGCAACGAGATCGCCTCGCGCATGACGTTGCTGTGCCGCGATCGCGCCGGCTACCTCACGCTCTCGCGCCTGCTGACGCGCGCGTGGATGGAAGGCCATCGCACCGACGGCGTCGCGCTTCGCCCCGAATGGCTGCGCGAGGACAACGGCGGCCTGTTCGCGCTCGCCGGCCGCCAGAGCCTCGCCGGCCGGTTGGCGACGAGCAACCGCCATGAACTCGCCGAAGCCTGGCTGATGGACTGGCGCGGCGTGTTCGGCGAGCGGCTGCACCTGGAACTCACCCGTACCGGGCGCGAAGGCGAGGACGCGTTCAACGCGTTTGCGCTGCATGCGTCCAGCAAGCGTTCGCTGCCGGTGATCGCCAGCAACGACGTGCGCTTTATCGACGCCGAAGGCTTCGACGCGCACGAAGCGCGCGTGTGCATCGCCTCCGGCCGCGTGCTGGACGATCCCAAGCGCCCGAAGGACTACAGCGCCGAGCAGTTCCTGAAATCGTCGGAGGAGATGCAGGCGCTGTTCGCCGACGTCCCCGATGCGATCGACAATGCGTTCGCGCTCGCCACGCGCTGCAACGTCGAGATGAAGCTCGGCGAGTACGCGCTGCCGGCCTTTCCGGTGCCGAGCGAACACACCATCGAAAGCTGGCTGCGCGGCACCGCGCGGGAGGGCTTGGACAAGCGGCTGCAGAAGAATCCGCTCGCGCCGGGCAAGACGCGCGAGGACTACGAAGCGCGCCTGGACGTCGAGCTGGACGTCATCATCAAGATGGGGTTCCCCGGCTACTTCCTGATCGTGGCGGACTTCATCAACTGGGCGAAGGACCACGACATCCCCGTCGGCCCGGGCCGCGGTTCGGGTGCCGGTTCGCTGGTCGCGTGGGCGCTGGGCATCACCGACCTGGACCCGCTGCCGTACGACCTGCTGTTCGAGCGGTTCCTCAACCCCGAACGCGTGTCGATGCCCGACTTCGACATCGACTTCTGCATGGACCGCCGCGACGAGGTCATCGACTACGTCGCGCGCAAGTACGGGCGCGACCGCGTCTCGCAGATCATCACCTACGGCACCATGGCCGCGAAGGCCGTGGTGCGCGACACCGGTCGCGTGCTCGGCCATCCGTACGGCTTCGTCGACGGCATCGCGAAGCTCATCCCGAACACGCTCGGCATCGGCCTGGACGATGCGATGGGCGAGTCGGAGGCGTCGAAGCAGGATCCGACGCTCGCCTCCTCCGACCTCATCCAGCGGTACCACGCCGAGGAGGACGTGCGCGACCTGATGGACCTGGCGCGCAGCCTGGAAGACCTCACGCGTAACGCCGGCAAGCACGCCGGCGGCGTGGTGATCGCGCCGAGCCCGTTGTCCGACTTCTGCCCGCTGTTCGCCGAACACGACGGCGAGGGCCGCGGGCGCAATCCGGTCACGCAGTTCGACAAGGACGACGTCGAAGCGGTCGGCCTGGTGAAGTTCGACTTCCTCGGCCTGCGCACGCTGACGATCATCGACTGGGCGGTGAAGGCGATCAACAAGCGCCTGGCCGACGCCGCGGCCAAGGGCATCGATGCCGGCCCGGCGATGCACTACACATTCAAGGACGCGCCCACGCCGCAGTTCGACATCACGTCGCTGCCGCTGGACGACAAGCTCAGCTACGAGCTGTTCGCACGTGGCGACACGGTCGCGGTGTTCCAGTTCGAATCCCGCGGCATGCGCGAGCTGCTCAAGCGCGCCAGGCCCGACACGTTCGAAGACATCATCGCGCTCGCCGCGCTGTTCCGTCCCGGCCCGCTGGGCTCGGGGATGGATCGCGAATGGGTCGATCGCAAGCACGGAAACACCGAGGTCACCTACCCGCACGAATCGCTGGAGCCGGTGCTGTCGCCGACCTACGGCGTCATCGTGTACCAGGAACAGGTGATGCAGATCGCGCAGGTGCTGGCGGGCTACACGCTCGGCGGCGCCGACATGCTGCGTCGCGCGATGGGCAAGAAGAAGCCCGAGGAGATGGCGAAGGAACGCGCCAAGTTCGAAGCCGGTTGCGCCGAGCGCGGCATCCCGCCGAAGACCGCCACGCCGATCTTCGACCTGATGGAGAAGTTCGCCGAGTACGGCTTCAACAAATCGCACTCGGCGGCGTACGCGCTGGTGGCCTACCAGACCGCGTGGCTGAAGGTGCACTACCCGGCCGAATTCATGGCCGCGGTGCTCTCCTCGGACATGGACAACACCGAGAAGGTCACCAGCTTCCTCGACGAATGCCGCGTGATGGGCCTGACGGTGCTGCCGCCGGACGTGGACGCGTCGGCGTACATGTTCGAGGCGAAGGATGCGACCACGATCCGCTACGGCCTGGGCGCGGTGAAGGGCGTCGGCCGCGGCGCGTGCGAGGCGATCGTCGAAGCGCGACGTGCGGGCGAGTTCGCCGACCTGCTGGATTTCTGCAAGCGCGTGGACAGCGGCAAGCTCAACCGCCGCGCGCTCGAAGCGCTGACGTACGCCGGCGCGCTCGACAAGCTCGGCAAGAACCGCGCGAGCCTCATGCTGCAGTTGCCGGAAGTGCTCAAGGCCACCGACCAGCTGGCGAAGGAGCGCGAAGCGGGCCAGGTGTCGTTGTTCGGCGGCTTCGAAACGGCGGCGCCGGCGCTGCATCTGGACCTGCCCGAAACCGACGAGTGGCCGCTGACGCAGATCCTGCACGGCGAGCGCGAAACGCTCGGCCATTACCTCAGTGGCCATCCGTTCGATCCGTATCGCGACGAGGTCCGCGGCCTGATCGGCAACGACCTCAGCGGCCTGGAGAAGATCTGGGAAAACCGTCCGGAACAGCGCGGCAGCTGGCGCCAGGAAGTCGAGACGATCGTCGCCGGCCTCGTCGTGGGCCTGCGCAAGAAGGGCGACAGCCAGATGTTCGTGCAGATCGAGGACGGTCGCGGCCGCCTGGAATGCGCGTTCTTCAACGAGAGCTATAGCGAGTTCGCCCAGCTTCTGGTGCGCGACCGCCTGCTGGTGATACAGGGCGGCCTGCGCGAGGACAGCTTCAGTGGCGGCTTCGCGCTGCGTGCCTCGCGTTGCTGGAGTTTCGAACAGATCTGCGAGAAGCACGCACAGCGCCTGATGCTGCGCCTGGACCTCCGCGAGCCGGGCACGATGCAGCGCGTGGACGCGCTGCTGTCGTCGTTCCGCCCCGGTTCCACCCCGATCCGCATGGACCTGCTGGTGCGCCGCGGCGCCGCCGGCTCGCTCGACCTCAACGGCACGCAGTCGATCCGCGCCGACGCCGAACTCGCCGCACGCCTGCGCGCCACGCCGGGCGTACGCGCGGTGAAGCTCGCGCTGTCGAAGCCCTGGGCGAATTGATCGAAGCCTTTCGCTTCTGAGCCCACCTTCTACGGGAGATGCGGTGCATTAGCCCCTCTCCCTGCGGGAGAGGGGCTGGGGTGAGGGGCAACGGAGCGTCGGCGTTGAGTCGTCGTTGCAGTGAAGCGCTACGGTGTCGCTCTGCTGACTCATGTCGCGCAGATCAAGATGGATTCCAGCTTCCGCTGGAATGACGATGCAAGTGCGCGGATCGCCTATCGGCCTGGATCCCGGCTTTCGCCGGGATGACGGGATCGGGGGGCTGACGCAGTAGAGCCCCTCTCCCATCGGGAGAGGGGTTGGGGTGAGGGGCAACGGAGCTGCGGCGTTGAACCGTCGTTGCAGTGAAACGCTGCGCTGTTTCGTCTACCCGGCGCGATTGCGCGTTGACGATGCAAGTGCGCTGATCCGCTATCGGCCTGGATCCCGGCTTTCGCCGGGATGACGGTTGAAAGGAAGCGCGTACGAAGACGTCAACGCACCACTTCCACCTTCCAGTCACGAACCGCGTCGACAACGTCCAACGTCAGCGTCTTTGCGGCGGCGTCGTACTTCCAGCCAGCCACTGCAACACCATTCACCCGCACCGAAGCAGGCCGCTGCGCCACGCCGAACATCGTCACGCGCACCGCCTTCCACCACGGCGCGAACCCGCTGTGCTCCACATGCGCGCTCAACGTCGTCGATGACTTAGCAACCTCGCATGCATACCCCACGCGGAGGAACTTCCCTTCGCGATACGCAAAGCTCTCGCCGTCATCCTGATAAAGCGAACCGCGACATTCGGACGAACCCGCATCCGGCAGATACACCTGTAGCTCCAGCGGGCCCTTCGGCGTTTCGCCCGTGTGCTGCACCAGCGCCTGCATCGGCACGATCGCGCCCGCCCGCGCGTACAGCGGCGTTCCCGACGGACGAGGATCGAGCTTCATCGGCGTCTTCGCAGCCACGTAGCGCTGCGATGTACCGAACGCGTACCACCCACCCGGCGGCAGCGACACCGGATGCGCATCCAGCCGTTCGTCCACCACCGGCGCGACGAACAGATCGCCGCCAAAAAGGAAATCGCGGTCGTTGCCGTAGAACGCTTCGGCGTCGGGCCAACGCAGGAACACCGGTCGCATGATCGGCATGCCCGTGCGCGCGTTCTCTTCCGCCGCTGTGTACAGGTACGGCATCAGGCGATAGCGCAGTTCGATGGCGTCCCGGCGCAGCGCTTCGTGTTTCGGCCCGTCCACCCATGCTTCATGCGGGCGCGTGTCGGTCGCGGCGTGGTTGCGGAACACGGGATTGAACGCGCCCAGCTGGAACCAGCGCGTCAGCAGGTCCGGCGGCGGCGAGCCGATGAAACCGCCGATGTCGTCGCCCGACATCGCCATGCCCGACAGCCCCAGGCTCAACAGGTTCGGCGTGCTCTGCGCGAGGTGGAACCAGCTCGCGGTGTTGTCGCCGGTCCACGTTGCCGCGTAACGCTGCGCGCCCGCGTATGCCGCGCGCGTGAGCACGAACGGGCGCTGCGTCGGCTGCAGCTTCAATAGGCCCTCGTAGGTCGCGCGCGCATTGAGCATGCCGTAGACGTTGTGGATCGCGCGGTGGTCGCGCGTGGTGCCATCGTCCATGCGGTGCACGGCATCGAGCGACATCGTGTTGCCGGGCACGTTGAAGACCGACGGCTCGTTCATGTCGTTCCAGTAACCGGCGGCGCCCATCGCGGCGAAATCGCGATAGAGCCCGCCCCACCAGTCGCGCACGCGCGTCAGCGTGAAATCCGGGAACACCGAATCGCCCGGCCACACTTCGCCGATGTAGAGCGAGCCGTCCGGATTGCGGATGAACGCGTCGCTCCGCATGCCCGAATCGAACGCCGCGTAGCCGTTGTCGGGATCGTGCTTGATGTGCAGGTCGGTGATGAGCACCGTGCGCAGCCCGTCCTTGCGCAGGTCGTCGATCATCTTCTCGAAGGTCGGGAATTGCGCGCGGTCGACGGTGAACGGCGCGTAGCCCTTCTGGTAGTCGATGTCGAGATAGATCGCATCGCTGGGGATGCGATGGTCGCGAAGCTGCTTCGCGATCTCGCGCACCTTCGATTCGGGGTGATAGGTATAGCGCGACTGCTGGAATCCCAGCGTCCACAGCGGCGGCAGCGGCGTGCGACCGGTCAGCGCGGTGTAGCGCTCGATGACCTGCGCGGGCTGCGGGCCGGCGATGAAGTAGTAATCCAGCGGCCCGTCTTCGGCGCCGAAGGACAGCGTGCCATCCGATTCCTTGCCGAAATCGAAGCTGCTGCGATGCACGTTGTCGAAGAACACGCCGTACGCGACGCCGCCGCGCAGGCCGATGAAGAACGGGATCGACTTGTACAGCGGATCGGTCGTGCCCTGCCATCCGTACGATTCGCTGTTCCACATCGCGAACGCGCGACCGCGGCGATCCAGCGGTCCGGCCTTGTCGCCGAGGCCGTAGTAATGCTCGTCGGCCGGCATCGACTTCCACACGCGCACGCGCGTGCCGTGCTCGCCGGGCAGCCACGCCATCGGCAGCGACGCGTCGTCGGCAAGCAGCGCGCGGCCGGTGTCATCGACGAAATCCACGCGCAACGGCGAGCGATGGACGACGGCGACGACGCCATCGGCCCGCACGCGAACGGCGTCGCGGGTTTCATCGATCGTCACCTTCGCCGGTTCGGCGGCCTGCACCACGGCCCAGGAGGCATCGCCGTCGGCCTTTCCATCCGGTGCTAGGCGGACACGGAACACGCCGTCCGCGTGGACGCTGACCTGCAGGCGCGCTGGACCGCTATGCACGACGATGCCGTCGGCGCGGCGTTCGATGCGGCCGGCATCGCCCAGGTGACGCCAACCGCCGGCATGGGCCGGTCCCGCCACCGCGAACACGAGCGCGACTGCCAGCGCCCAGGACATCGCCTTCATCCGTGTCTCCCCTCGAACCCGAGCCCGGATTCAAGCACGCGGGTCGCGGGGCGGCCCGATGAAGACGTTTTCAATGGCCGCAGGGCGGTTTTCGCCCGGGTTCCATACTGGCAACACACCTCTCGGTACGGTCACCCGGCCTCGGCTAGACTGTCCCACTTTCCGGCCACCGGCCCGAGCATGAATCCGAACTACCTCGACTTCGAGCAGCCCATCGCCGACCTGGAAGCCAAGATCCAGGAACTGCGCCACGCCAGCAACGCCCCGGCGGTGGACGTGGACGCCGAAGTGCATGCGCTGCAGGACAAGCTGCGCATCCGCACTGCCCAGATCTTCCGCGACCTCTCGCCTTGGCAGGTCTCGCAGCTGGCCCGCCACCCCGCGCGCCCGTACACCAACGACTACATCCGCGTGATGTGCGACGAGTTCCAGGAACTCGCGGGCGATCGCGCGTTTGCCGACGACGCCGCCATCGTCGGTGGCCTCGGCCGCATCAATGGCCGCAGCGTGGTGATCATCGGCCACCAGAAGGGCCGCGACACCAAGAGCAAGATCAAGCGCAATTTCGGCATGCCGCGCCCGGAGGGCTACCGCAAGGCGCTGCGGCTGATGAAGCTGGCCGAACGTTTCCGCCTGCCGATCCTCACCTTCATCGACACCCCCGGCGCCTACCCGGGCGTGGGCGCGGAAGAGCGCGGCCAGTCCGAAGCCATCGCCCGCAACCTGCTGGAAATGAGCGAGCTGAAGGTCCCGGTGATCTGCACCGTGATCGGCGAAGGCGGCTCCGGTGGCGCGCTCGCCATCGGCGTCGGCGATCGCACGCTGATGCTGGAATACAGCACGTACTCGGTGATCTCGCCGGAAGGCTGCGCGTCGATCCTGTGGAAGGACGCCGCCAAGGCGAAGGACGCCGCCGAACAGCTCGGCCTCACCGCCAAGCGCCTGCTCGGCCTGGGCCTGGTCGACAAGATCGTGCGCGAGCCCATCGGCGGCGCGCATCGCAATCCGAAGCAGATGGCCACGCGCCTGAAGGCCGTGCTGATGAACGAACTCGACATGCTCGAGTCGTTGCCGGTCGAGGATCTGCTCGAGCGCCGCTACCAGCGCCTGCGCAGCTATGGGGCGTACGAGGCGGCGTAAGCCCGCTGATTGCCCGCGGTTTTGAGCCCCTCTCCCTGCGGGAGAGGGGTTGGGGTGAGGGTCGGGACGTGCGACGCGCTGGCGCTCGCAGTGCACTCGATCGCTGCTTCTTGATGCCGGAAGATCACAATGGATTCCAGCGTCCGCTGGAATGACGGTGAGTTGATTCACCGTCACGAGAGTGCCCTTGACTTACGGGCCTGGATCCCGGCTTTCGCCGGGATGACGTTCATTCGAGTCGATGCTCGCTCGTCCGCAACACTCGTTACCTCAAAGCCCACTCACCACGCCCGCAAATACTGCTCCGGCCCGTGCAGTTCGCCGGACAGTTCCTTCGCCGCACGGCGCGGGAAATACGGATCGCGCAGCAGTTCGCGCGCGATGAGCACCACGTCCGCATCGCCTTCCTCGACGATCGTCTCGGCGTGGTCGGATTTCGTGATCAGCCCCACCGCGCCGGTCGCGATGCCCGCTTCCTTGCGGATGCGCGTGGCGAACGGCACCTGGTAGCCGGCGTGCAGCGGGATCTTCGCGCCGGGCGCGAGGCCGCCGGTGGACACGTCGATCAGATCGATGCCGCGATCCTTCACGATGCGCGCCAGCTCGACGCTTTCCTCGATGTCCCAGCCGCCTTCGATCCAGTCCGTCGCCGACACGCGCAGCCATAGCGGCAGGCGCTCCGGCCACACCTTGCGCACCGCGTCGATCACTTCCAGCAGCAGGCGGATGCGGTTGTCGAACGAACCGCCGTACTCGTCGCTGCGGTGGTTCGACAGCGGCGACAGGAACTGGTGCAGCAGGTAGCCGTGCGCCGCGTGGATCTCGGCGATCTGGAATCCCGCCGCCTTCGCGCGCCACGCGGCGCAGGCGAAATCGTCGACGACGTTGCGTAGCTCGCCCGCATTGAGCGCGCGCGGGACCAGCGAGGTTTCGCTGAAGGCCACGGCGCTCGGCGCGACCGGTGTCCAGCCGCCATCGTCGGGCGTCACGGCGATGCCGCCCAGCCACGGCGGCGCGGTGCTGGCCTTGCGACCGGCATGTGCGAGCTGGATGCCCGGCACCGTGCCCTGCGCCGCGACGAAGCGCGTGATGCGCGACCACGCTTCGGCCTGGTGGTCGTTCCACAGTCCGGTGTCGGCGGGCGAAATGCGGCCTTCGGCCGACACCGCGCTGGCCTCGGCGATGATCGCGCCCGCGCCGCCCACCGCGCGGCTGCCCAGGTGCACCAGGTGCCAGTCGTTGGGCACGCCGTCGACCGCGGAGTACTGGCACATCGGCGCCACCACGAGGCGATTGCGCAAGGTGAGCGCGCGTTGTTCGAACGGGGTGAAAAGCCGGGACACGACGGACTCCTGCAAAGCGAAACGGGGGATGGAGGCATGGTGCGACGGCGTGGCGCGCGATGCAGCCCCATCGATGGGTTGCTGCATTCCACGACCATGGCACCATCGCGCGATGCCCGCCGCGCCCGCCACCGCCCTGCACGACCTCCCGGCGGCGCCGCTGTGCGTGGGCTACAGCGGCGGTCTCGATTCCACGGTGCTGGTGCACCTGCTGGCGAGCTCGCGCCCCGCGCATGGCCTGCGTGCGATCCACATCCACCACGGGCTTCACCCCGACGCGGACCGCTGGAGCACGCATTGCGAAGCCGCCTGCGCCGCGCTCGGCGTTGAGCTGACGGTCATCCGCGTGAAGGTCGCCGCGACAGGTGCCGGCCCCGAGGCGGCTGCGCGCGACGCGCGCCATGCAGCGTTCGCCTCCGCACTCGCAAGCGATGAAGTGCTCGCACTCGCGCACCATCGCGACGACCAGGCGGAGACTTTCCTGCTACGCGCCCTGCGTGCGTCCGGCCCCGACGGCCTCGCGGCGATGCGTCGCTGGCGCACGTTCGGACGCGGCCGGCTGTGGCGGCCGCTGCTCGACATCGATCGCGATGCGCTGCTCGCTTATGCCCACGCGCACGGGCTCGCCTGGATCGACGACCCCAGCAATGCCGATACCGCCTTCGACCGCAATTTCCTGCGCACGCGGGTGATGCCGCTACTGCGCGAACGCTGGCCGCACGTGTCGGAGGCGCTGGCGCGGTCGGCGGCGTTGTGCGACCAGGCCGACGCGCTGCTCGACGACGAGGACGCGCTGACATTCGCGAACGTCGGCCTGAGCGATCCGCGTTGCCTCTCGCGCATGGGCCTGCTTGCGCTGCCGGAATCGCGACGCGCGCGCGTGCTGCGGCGGTGGATCGATGCGCTGGGTTTGCCTGCGCTGCCGGCGAACGGCATCGAGCGGATCGAGCACGAGATTCTCGACGCGCGCGATGACGCCGAACCGGCCTTCCAGTGGCACGGCGCCGTCGTCCGCGCGTGGCGCGACCTGCTCTTCGCCGACGTGGCGAGAGCGCCGCTGCCGGCCGACTGGCATGCCGAATGGGACGGCCGCGCGCCGCTGGCGCTTCCCGGTGGCGACGTGCTGGCCCTCGACGGCACCGATGGCTTCGACACACCGCTGCGCGTGCATGCGCGCCAGGGCGGCGAACGCCTCATGCGTGCGGGCCGCTCGCATTCGCATGCGCTCAAGCAGGTGCTGCAGGAACTTGGCGTCCCGCCGTGGGAGCGCGAGCGCCTGCCGCTGCTCAGCGGCGGCGACGGCGAGCTCCTCGCGGCAGGCGACCTCGTCCATTCGGCCGGCTTCGATGCCTGGCTCCGCGGGCGTGGTGCGCGCCTGGCCTGGCGTCGCCAAGGCGAGATGCACGCCGCAACCGCCCGCGACGGCAATTGACCCCCGCCGGGGCGGGTCGCAAACTTCCCGCATGCCCCGTACACCCGCCCAAGACGACGCGCCTTCCACCTCGCCGGTGAGCGATTTCGAGCAGTCCCTGGACGCGCTCGAGCAGCTGGTCGAGAAGATGGAACACGGCGAGATGAGCCTGGAAGACTCGCTGGCCGCGTACGAGCGCGGCGTCGGCCTGTACCGCCGCTGCCAGAGCGCGCTGGAAGAGGCCGAACTGCGCGTGCGCCTGCTCAGCGACCCGCAGAATCCCGCCTCCGGCGAGCCCTTCTCCGCGCAGGACGCCGGCTCGTCGAACCGCGGCGATGTCTGACCTCGCGCGCTGGCGCGAACGCGCCGACGCCGCGCTGCAACGTGCCCTGCCCGACCCGCATTCGCCGCCGCAACGCCTGCACGCGGCGATGCGGCACGCCGTACTGCTGGGCGGCAAGCGCATGCGGCCGCTGCTGGTGTACGCGGCCGGTTCGGCCTTCGGCGTCTCAGTGGACACGCTGGACGCGCCGGCCGTCGCGGTTGAGCTGATCCACGCCTATTCCCTCGTCCACGACGACCTGCCCGCCATGGATGACGACGCGCTGCGCCGCGGCCAGCCGACGGTGCACGTCGCCTTCGACGAAGCCACGGCGGTGCTCGCGGGCGATGCGCTACAGTCGCTCGCTTTCGAAGTGCTGGCCGATGCCGACGTCGGCGCGACGACGCGCGTGGACCTGCTGCGCACCCTCGCACGCGCGTCCGGGGCCGCCGGCATGTGCGGCGGCCAGGCGCTGGACCTCGCGGCGACGGGCAATGGCAGCTCGCTGTCGGTGCATGCGCTGGAAGAACTGCATTCGCTCAAGACCGGCGCGCTGATCCGCGCCGCGGTACGCATGGGCGCGCTGTGCGGCGGCGCCTCGGCCGAAGAACTCGCCGCGCTGGATCGTTATGCCGCCGCGCTTGGCCTTGCGTTCCAGGTACGCGACGACATCCTCGACATCGAAGGCGACAGCGCGACGCTCGGCAAGACCGCCGGCAAGGACGTGGCGCAGGACAAGGCGACGTTCCCTGCGTTGATCGGACTGGATGCGTCGCGCGCACGCCTGGACGAGTTGCGCCGTGCGATGGATGACGCGCTGTCGCCGCTCGGCGAGCGTGCGAATGCGCTGGCGGCGCTGGGGCGGATGGCGATCGAACGGGATCGCTGAGCCGTTTGTTGTGTTGCTTGTTTGCGGCGCTTTTGTCGTGTGAGATGCCGCCGAGTTCGCGCTGTCTGAACAGCAAGATCAACAGCTTCCGCTCGTGAACGAGCGGGTTACTTTTGTTTTGGCAAAAGTAACCAAAACCATCCGCTCCTGACGCGAGCCGCCGCTACGCGGCGGTGCCCTGCGCTCCTCGCCGGAAAAGGGACGTCGCCCGAACGGACCTCGCCACATCCATGTGGCGAGCCTGCGCCTTTGCGCAGGCGCCTGCGGCGGTCCAAATCGTTCCAGACGATTTGTCGCTACGCTGCGCTTCGCTCAGACAGCGGGCGACTCTTCGCCCTTTTCCGACTCCGGTGCTCGGCTCGCTTTAAGTCGCTGGAAGGGCAAAAGCACAAGCAAAGGCAAAGGCAAAGGCAAGCAAAAACCGAAAAGCCATCGGCTCTTGCTGTTGCTGTCGAACAGCCTGTTCGTCGCTGGCCCCGGAGGGCGCCGCACAGGATGTGCGGCGGTGAGCGCTGAGCCATGGATGGCGAATCGCGAACGCGCCCTTTCTCCCTCCGGTCGTGGGACTGGGTTGGACTTGTACGCACTTCCTTTGGGTTACTTTTCTTTGTGCGAGCAAAGAAAAGTGACCCGAGCGCCGCAGGCGATCGGAAGCTTGGCTCGTGATTCTTCTTTGCTTTGCCGGGCTACGGGTAAAGCATGGAACGTCCCTGGATTCCCGCCTTCGCGGGAATGACGATCAAGAGCAATCGCAGCGGCAGCGGCAGCGGCAAGATCAAAGTGGATTCCAGCTTTCGCTGGAATGACGGTAGTGTGGTTCACCCCTCGTCGGATTGCCCCGAAAGTTACGGGCCTGGGTCCCGGCTTTCGCCGGGATGACGATCAACTTCAAGTGCGATGCGCTCCAACGAAGCGCAAACAAAACGCCCGCTTCGTCGAAGCGGGGCGTTTCGCGTTGTGCGTTCGGGATTACGAAACGACGAGCGTCGTTACTTCACCAGCCGCAGCGTGAAGGGATAACGGTACGTCACTCCATCGTTGGCCTTGATCGCCGCGATGATCGCGAATACCAGCCATGCGATGCCGATGACGAACCACGCCGGGATCGCGATCAGCAGGCCGATGCCCAGTGTCACGAACACCAGCACCGCCAGCGCGAAGAAGACGATCGCCACGGTGATGTTGAAGTTGAGCGCTTCCTTCGCCTGGTCATCGACGAAGGGCATGGTGTCCTTCTTCACCAGCCAGATGATCAGCGGGCCGAGGAACGTGCCCCAGCCGCCGACGCCGGAGGTCAGCACCGCGCCGGCGATCGCCGACAGGTGCGCGAACATCGCCCACTGACGCTGGTCGGACGACACGCCACTGGGATGTTCGGCCGACGGCGGCGGCGGTGGCGTGGAGGTCTGGCCGGGGTCGATCGGGTTCTCGCTCATCGCTTGCTCCGGATTTCCTAAAGGGGACCTGAACCACTTTCCTTCGCGATGCCGGGCAGGTCAAGCAAAGCCGCCTGGAAGCGTCCGATTACTCGCTGGCGTCGGACTCGCCCGCCACCGTCATGCGGCCGATCAGGATCGAGCCGGTGCGCACGTGCGAACGCGGATCCACGTCGGTGCCGACGGCTTCGATCGCCGCGAACATCGACTTCAGGTTGCCGGCGACGGTGATGCCGTCGACCGGGTACTGGATCTGCCCGTTCTCGACCCAGTAGCCGCCCGCGCCGCGCGAATAATCGCCGGTGACGTTGTTCACGCCCTGCCCCATGAGTTCGGTGACGAGCAGGCCGCGGCCCATTCCGCGCAGCAGCGATTCCTGGTCGCCCGAATTCGCGGCGACCTGCAGGTTGTGCACGCCGCCGGCGTTGGCGGTGGTCTGCAGGCCGAGCTTGCGCGCGGAATAGCTGCCGAGGATGTAACGCTGCAGCACGCCGGCGGTGACCAGCGGCGCTTCGCGCGTGGCCACGCCTTCGGCATCGAACGACGCGGAACGGAAACCGCGCGGCAGGAACGGGAGTTCCTCGATGCCGAACCAGTCGGGGAACAGCTGCTGGCCGGCGCTGTCGACGAGGAAGCTCGCGCGGCGGTACAGCGCGCCGCCGGACACCGCGCCGAGCAGGTGGCCGATCAGCGAACGCGCCATCTCCGCCGAATACAGCACCGGATACTCGCCGGTCGGCACCTGGCGCGGGGCGAGGCGCGACGCCGCGCGTTCTGCGGCCTTGCGTCCGATGGACGCGGCCGGTTCCAGGTCGTCCGCCGACAGGCCGATGCTGTACCAGCCATCGCGCTGCATCCCGTCGCCGCGGCCGGCGATCAGCGCGCAGCCGATGCTGTGCTGCGTGCTGCGCTCGCGCCCGACGAAGCCGTGCGAGTTCGCGTACACGCTGATGCTCTCGCCGGTGCCGACAGAGGCGCCGTCGGAATTCTCGATGCGGCGATCCGAGTCGCGGCCGGCCTGTTCGCAGGCGAGCGCGAGGTCCAGCGCGCGGTCGGCGTCGATGATCCACGGATGCCAGGAATCGAACTCGCGCAGGTCCGTCGCCATCAGCGAAGCGTCGGCCAGGCCAGCGGCCGCGTCGTCTTCGGTGTGCCGCGCGATCGCGCAGGCCTGCTCGACCGTCGCGTCGAGGCTTTCCTCGCGCAGGTCGGCAGTGCTGGCGCTGCCCTTGCGCTGGCCGAAGTAGACAGTGACGGAGATGCCGCGGTCGCGCGTGGACTCGACGGTCTCGACCTCGCCCATGCGGACGTTGACGTTGAGGCCGGATTCCTCCGAGCACGACACCTCCGCCTGCGTGGCGCCGCGCGCGCGGGCGCTGTCCAGCAGGCGCTGGGACAGCCCGGCGAGCGCGTCCAGGCGCGCGTGGCTGTCGCCGAGCGAGGCGGCGTAGGCGGGCAAATTCTGGGAAACGATCTGGCTCAAGTGGTGATCCTTGTCGAAGGCGATCCGGCGCGGAAGGGGGGCGGCTGAACGCGGATTTCGCGCGATGTGTGCTTTATCCGTGGTCATCCGCGAAAATCCGCGTCCGACAGTTCTTTTTGCAGCAGGTGCGCCATGCGCGGTAGAGACGAGGAAACCGGGGAATTCTTCAGCCCCAGTCGCAGCCAGAACCGGCGCGAGGCGCTCGAGGTGCTGGCGCTGGGCGAAAAGCTGGTCGCCCTGACCGAGGCCCAGCTGGCCAAGCTCCCGGTGCCGGACTCGCTGCTGCCGCACATCCGCGAAGCCAAGCGAATCACCGCGCACATCGCGCACAAGCGCCAGCTGGCGTTCCTGGCCAAGCAGATGCGCCGCGAGGACGACGAGGTGCTGGAGGCGATCCGCGACGCGCTCGACGAGGACGGCGAGGCCGCGCGGCGCGAAGTCGCGGCGATGCACCGCGTGGAAGCCTGGCGCGAGCGCCTGCTCGCCGACGGCGACGCCGCGCTGGCGCAGCTGCTCGACGAATACCCGACCGCCGACCGCCAGCACCTGCGCGCGCTCGTGCGCAGCGCGCTGGACGAACGCCGCAAGAACAAGCCGCCGCGCGCGTTCCGCGAGTTGTACCGGGCGCTGCGCGAGTTGATCGTGGGTGGCACGACGGGCGATGACGACGTCGAGGATGCGGACGAGTCGTTCGAGGACGAGGAGCGCTGAAATCCTGAAGCCCGGGTGCGCTGCGCCTGCCCGGGCTGCAACGGTGTCCGGTTGTCGCTCCAGAATCACGCCTGCGTACCGCCCACCGTCAGTTGGTCGATCAGCAGCGACGGCTGGCCCACGCCCACGGGCACGCTCTGGCCGTCCTTGCCGCACACGCCCACGCCTTCGTCGAGCGCGAGGTCGTGGCCGATCATCTTCACGCGCTGCATGGTTTCAGGACCGTTGCCGATCAGCGTGGCGCCCTTCACCGGCGCGGTGATCTTTCCGTCTTCGATCAGGTACGCCTCGGTGGCCGAGAACACGTACTTGCCGTTGGTGATGTCCACCTGCCCGCCGCCGAAATTCACCGCGTACAGGCCCTTCTTCACCGATCGGATCATGTCTTCCGGGTCGTCCTTGCCGGCGAGCATGTAGGTGTTGGTCATGCGCGGCATGGGCAGGTGCGCGAAGGACTCGCGACGGCCGTTGCCCGTGGGCGCCATGCCCATCAGGCGCGCGTTGAGCGTGTCCTGCATGTAGCCCACGAGCACGCCGTCCTCGATGAGCGTCGTGCAGTTGGTCGAGGTGCCTTCGTCGTCGACGTTGAGCGAACCGCGACGTCCCGGCAGCGTGCCGTCGTCGACGATGGTCACGCCCGGCGAGGCGACGCGCTGGCCGAGGCGGCCGGCGTACGTCGACGTGCCCTTGCGGTTGAAATCGCCTTCCAGGCCGTGGCCGACCGCTTCATGCAGCAGCACGCCGGTCCAGCCGTTGCCGAGCACCACCGGCATCACGCCGGCCGGCGCGTCGACGGCTTCCAGGTTCACCAGCGCCACGCGCAGCGCTTCGCGCGCGAGCGTCTCGGGCTTGTCGCCATCGAGCAGTTCGGAATAGCTGTAACGACCGCCGCCGCCGGCATAGCCGCTCTCGCGACGGCCGTTGTGTTCGACGATGACCTGCACGTTCAGGCGCACCAGCGGGCGGACGTCGGCGGCGAGCAGGCCGTCGCTGCGCGCGACGAGGATCGTGTCGACGCCGCCCGACAGCGACACCATCACCTGCCGAACGCGCGGATCGGCCGCGCGCAGCATGCGGTCGATGCGACGCAGCGCTTCGACCTTGGCTTCGTTCGCGTAGCCGTCGATCGGATCTTCCGGCACGTACAGTTCGCGCCCGCCGCCGCGCACCAGCGCGTGCGGCGCCTGCACCGAACCGTCGCGTGCGATGGCGCGCGCCGACTTCGCCGCGGTCAGCAGCGCCTGGGTGTTGATTTCGTCGGAGTAGGAGAAGCCCGTCTTCTCGCCGCTGATCGCGCGCACGCCAACGCCCTGCTCGATCGAATGCGCACCGTCCTTGACGATGCCGTCCTCGACGGTCCAGCTCTCGCGACGGGCGTGCTGGAAATACAGGTCGCCGAAATCCACGCCCGGGCCGAGCAGCGTGCCGAAGGTGCGTTCGAGGCCGCCCGCGTCGAGCCCGGCGGGCAGCAGCAGGCGGTTTTCGGCGATCTGGATGGGAAGGGTCATGCGGGATCTCTGGAAGCGGAACGGGGGCGGCCGCGGGCGCACGGTGCGCGTTTTCAGCCGGGGAAAGCCCCGGGCGGCGGCGGCGGGAGGTCAGGAAGGAGATGGTGGCACAACGAGCCAACGCAACGGGTTCACGGACGAGGCCGGGCGCCGGCATGCGGGAATTCAGGGTTGCAGGGGACTGAAGGCTTGGAGGCCGGGGTGCCGGCGTTCGCCGGGATGACGGGGTCGAGGTGGAGGTGGGGGGAATGCCGGCGTCGCCTACCCGGACGCTGCCGCGGCGGACTCCCCGGCCCGAACGCACGGCGTTCGGGCGTTCGGCGACGCGCGAACCAGTAGTTCGCGAGCAGCGTCGCCTCACCCCTCGGGCGGTGGTTCCGCGGCTTTCGCCTGCCCCGACTGCCCGCTGACCACTTCCACCTTCGGCTCCTTCCACGGGCCGGTGACGCGGTACGTGCGCGAGGCCATCTCGCCGAGGGGCTTCTGCAGGACCGCGTTGGCGGCCGCGCCGATCGCCGCGCCCACTGGACCGGCCGCGATAGCACCGGCCACGGTCAGGAGATTGGCGGCCTTCGGGCGCACTTCGATGGCCTGGTCGAAGGTCTGCGCGCGCAGGTTCGCCTCGCCGCGGATCCCGATCGACGCCGCCGGGCCGTCGATCGACAGGTTGTCGCTGCGCGCCATGCCGCCGGTGAAGTTCACCTTGCCGCCGGCACGGTTGAAGGCGAAGCCCTTGTTGAAGAAGTCGCGGAAATCCAGCATCAGGCGACGCGGAAGCTGCGCGAGGCTCAACAGGCCGAGCACGCGGCCGGCGCCGGGTTCGACTTCCAGCAGGCGGCCGTCGCGGATCTCGGCTTCCAGGCTGCCGTCGAGCGTGGCGACGTTGAACGCCGCCGGGCTTCCCGCCCAGCCGGCCGCGAAGTGCATCGTGCCGACGCCACCACCGAGCTGCTGGCCCATGCCGAAGCCGGCGAGCAGGTTGCCCAGGTCCTGGCTGTCGATCTTCACGTCCAGCTGCGTGCGTGCGCTCGCGCCGCGGCCGTCCCAGTCGCCGCTGGCGTCGATGCGCTGCTTGTCGGTGCGCGTCTGCACCTGCTCGATGCGCATGCCGGTCGCGGTCGGCTGCGTGCGCAGCTTCGCATCGCCCAGGCGTGCGTCGGACACACGCAGGTCGGCGATGTCGATCGTCAGCGGCGGGATCTTCGCGGGGTTGAAATCGTCGTCGGCGGTCGGCGCGGACGGTGGCGGCGTCGGCAAACCGGCCGGCGGCGCCGGGCGCTTCGGCGCGCGCCAGTACATGCGGTCGAAACGGCCGGCGATCGTCGCGCCATCGCCGGCGGGAATCAGCACCGCACCCTCCAGCGCGGCGCCTTCGGCCTGCACGGCGGTCGCGCCGTTCGCGGCAGGAACGACGACCAGGTGTGTTTCCGGGAACACGCCGCCCAGCAGGTTCAATTTCTGCGCGGTGACGTCGATGCGTTGCAGCGCGAGGCCATCGCCACCGCTGCCGCCTTCCAGCAGCGCGATCCAGTCGATCGCGTCGAGTTCCGCCGCACGTCCCGTCGCGACGAGACCGCGCGCGGGCGGCACGTCGTCGACGCGGTTGGTGCCCAGCGCGAGACGTACGCCGGTCTGGCTCTTGCCGGCCGCGTCGGTGACGCTGCGCGCGCGCACCGCGATGACGTTGCCGAGGTTCACGCGGATGTCGCCGCTGCCCATCGGCAAGGGCGTTTCCACCGACGTGGCGAGCGATTCGCTCGCGGCCTTCTTCAATGGCTCCGGAAGCGTGAGCGCGGTGCCGACGAGGTTGGTCTGCAATTGCAGCAACGTCGGCGCGGTCTTGCCGGGCGCGGCCTTGGGAATGGCGATGCCGACGGTCCATGCCGAACGCCCATCGACGTGCGGTTTCAGCCAGGCCAGTTCCGGCGCGCGATCGAGCAGTTCCTTCGCCGACATCTGCGCGTCCAGGCCCGCTTCGAACACGTTGGTCTTGTCGCGTACGAAGTCGTTGCCGGCGCGCAGCGAGAGCGCGCCGGGCTGGCCTTCGTGCAGCACCTTCAGACCGTCGGCGCGGAAGCCGCCACGCGCGTATTCGGCCTTGCCGCTGACCTGTTCGAAGGCGAGCTTCCAGCGCGGGTCGGCGAGCTTCGCCTTGTCCAGCTGCACCGTGCCCTTGATCGCCGTCTGCTGGTTCGGACGCAGCGGCATGTCCATGTCGAAGCCGACGCGGGCCGGGCCGCTGGCGACGATGTTCTTCAGCGTGTCGGCGTTTTCCTTCTGCAGCGGACTGTGCCGCAGCAGGTTCACCAGTGCCGCGGCGTCGGCATTGCCCTGCGCCTGCACGGTGAGGTCGCCGTCCCGGTAGTGGTCGATGGCCGCGCGGATCTGGGGGATCGCGACATCCCCGATGCGGCCGTGTCCCTGCACCGTGAAACCGTCGGCGATGAACGCGACGTCCGCGTCGAGGCCCTCCACGGCCGGCCAGTCGGGCTGGAACTTCACGATGGCGCCTTCGAGTTTCGCCGTCGCTTCGAACAGGCCATTGCGATCGCGGAACGGCCAGTCGTCCAGGTCGCCCGAGACGACCGCGTGCCCGTCGTGCAGGCGACCGCCGACAAGCGCCGAATCGAGCCACGAGACGACCTTGGGCGCCATGAGATGGCGGATCCAGAAGCCCTTCGCGACCGGCACCTGCGCTTCGTCGATGTCGGCGGCCAGATCGATGCGCGGACGCGAACCGTCGCCCTGCCACCACAAGCCACCGCGTGCGCGCACACCGAAGCCCTGCCCCTTCACGTGGAGATCCGGCGTGCCGATGCGCCAGCCCGCACCTTCGCGCCAGCCGCCGATCGAACCCTGCAGCGAGACGGTGTGCACGACGCCGAAGCCGCGCGGCCAGTCGAAACGCATCGGCGATGCTGGATCGAACTGCAACGAGAAGCCATCGGCATCGCCGAGGAACTGGCCAGCCAGGCCGCTCAGGCCCGGCGCATTGCCGACCGCGTCGAAACCGAACGCGCCGATGCGCGCCTGCGCGCGCAGCGCGCCGCCGCGCACGCCGGTCACTTCGACGTCCTGCAGCGACGCGCGCGGACGCGTGTTGTGCAGCCACGTGCGCAGGCCGGGATCGAGGCGATCGCTGAGCGAGGCCGCGGTGAGCAGCGGGCCGGCATCGATGCGATTGGCGAGCAGCGCATAGCGCGCGCCGCCGGCGACGACGAGGCCATCGAGTGTCTGCGCATCGTTGCCGGTCTGGATGCGCAGCGTCTTCGCGTCGGCGCGCCAGCCGCCGTCGATGACACGCCAGCGCGCCAGCGCCGCGACGCGCGCGAACTGGACACGCGGGATCGCGCCGCCGGCGAGCGGCGCACCGCGCAGGCCGACGCGATCAAGTGCGACGTCGGCGGTCACCTGCGTGATGCGGTGGTCGCGCAGTTCGGCCCACGCTTCGGCGCGACCTTCACCGGATTCGCTGCCGACGCCGGCTACCTGCAGCAGCGGCGCCCAGGCGGACAGGTCGGCACGACGCGCGCCGATGTACGCGCGGCCGTCGCCTTTCACGCGATCGAAGTCGAGCACCGTGTCCAGCGGAGAAGACGCCGCACCGGCGACGTTCACGCTCGGCCACGCACGGACGCCGGCACGTACGCGCGGGCCGTCCACGCGCAGGCGCAGGTTGATGCGCGGCACGTGCGCGTCGATGCCGAGGTTCGGCGCGATGACCGTGATCTTGCCGTCGATGACCTGCAGCTCGCCGAGGCCTTCGAGCGCGGCGAATGGATCATTCTGCTGCGGCTGCTCCTGTCCCGGGAGGCCGCGCACCTGCCAGCGGCCGTCGGCGGCGCGTTCGAGCGTCAGGTCGAGCCCGCGCAGGCGCAATTCGGAAAACGCGTGACCCGGCAGCAGGCCGGCATACACAGACACCAGCATTTCCGTGTCGCCCACCGTGAACGCCTGCTTGCCCGCGCCGATGCGCAGGTTGTCCAGTCGCAGCAGCGGGCCGCGGCGCGTCCAGGCGGTTTCCACGCGATCGAACGTCACCGGTCGCCCGGCACGCTCGCTCAGCCACGCGGCGACGCGCTGCGGATTGCTCTCCGCCAGTGGCAGCACCTGGCTCGCCACGGCCAGCACCAGCGCGATCAGCACCAGCGAGAGCGCGACTAGATAGCCCAGTCCGCGACGGGCGATGCGCATGCGGCGGCGCAACGGGGTGGGCATGGCGGTCAGCTACGGTCCAGGCGGGATGAACGGAAACGGGAAAACGGTTCAGCCGCGCGATCCGCCAGGGCGGACGCGCGGGCACGGGCAGGCACACGGCGGACGCCATTGTCCAACCCGTTCCGCCAACACAGCGTTACCGACCTCTCCCCTGCCCCTGCCCCGCCGTGGAACTCACAGCAGGACGACATCGAACTGCTCCTGCGCGTACTGGTCGTCCGCCTGGAAGCGGATCGACTTGCCCAGGAATTCCTCCAGTTCCGCCACCGCCGCCGATTCCTCGTCGGTAATGCGGGCCACGACCTTCGACGAGGCGATCACCATCAGCCGCGGCGCGTCGAACTGGCGCACCTGGCGGACGATGTCGCGGAAGATCTCGTAGGTCACCGTTTCCGGCGTCTTCAGCGTGCCGCGGCCGCCGCATTCGTGGCAGGGCTCGCAGAGCTGGCGCTCCAGGCTCTCGGTGGTGCGCTTGCGCGTCATTTCCACCAGGCCCAGCGGCGAGAACTCGTACACCGTGGTCTTGGCGTGGTCGCGCGCGAGCGACTTCTCCAGCTGACGCAACACCTGCCGCTTGTGCTCGGCGTCGGTCATGTCGATGAAGTCGATGATGATGATGCCGCCGAGGTTGCGAAGGCGCAGCTGGCGCGCGACGGACTGCGCGGCTTCGAGGTTGGTGCGGTACACCGTCTCCTCGAGGTTGCGCTGGCCGAGGAAGGAACCGGTGTTGATGTCCACCGTCGTCATCGCCTCGGTCTGGTCGATCACCAGGTAGCCGCCGGACTTCAACGGCACTTCCTTGTCGAGGGCACGCTGGATTTCGTCCTCGACGCCGTACAGGTCGAAGATCGGACGCGCACCGGTGTAGTGCTCGATCTTCTCGTCGAGCCCGGGCATGTACTGCGCGGCGAACACACGCAGGCGCTCGCAGGTCTCGCGCGAATCCACGCGCACCTTTTCCACATCCTTGCGCATCAGGTCGCGTACGGCGCGCAGCGGCAGGTTCAGATCTTCGTACACGCGTTCGCCGACGCGCGCATTGCGGGCGCGTTCCTCGATCAGCCCCCACACGCGGCCGAGGTAGGCGACGTCCTCGGCGAGCTGCTCTTCCGGCTGGCCCTCGGCGTTGGTGCGCACGATGTAGCCGTGGCCGTCGCCCGACGGCGACAGCGAGGTGATGTGCGTCTTCAGGCGCGCGCGTTCGCCTTCGTCCTCGATGCGCGCCGACACGCCGACCACGCGCGTGCGCGGCAACAGCACGAGATAGCGCGAGGGGATGCTCAGCTGCGTGGTGAGTCGCGCGCCCTTGCTGCCGATGGGATCCTTCACGACCTGTACGACGATTTCCTGCCCTTCGCGCAGCAGTTCGGCGATGGGCCGCGTCGGCGTGGGCGGGAGCGGCGCGTCCTCGCCGGCGCCGTCGCCTTCGGCGACCGGCGTGGGCTTGACGATGTCGGCCGCGTGCAGGAACGCCGCGCGCTCCAGCCCGATGTCGACGAACGCCGCCTGCATGCCGGGCATCACGCGCTGCACTCGGCCCTTGTAGATGTTGCCCACCACGCCGCGACGCCAGCCGCGTTCGATGTGCAGCTCCTGCAGCATGCCGTTCTCGACGACGGCGACGCGCGTTTCGCGCGGGGTGACATTTACGAGGATCTCTTCGCTCATGCGGCAGCTCCCCGGTCGTTGTTCCATGGCACGAAGGAAGACGGACAAACGCGGATCGATTCGGCCATGTCGGTGGAAATGCGGGTGTGGTTCAAGGGTTCCGGACGGCGTTGGCGCGGCATCGCAACGTCGTCCGTCATCGGCTGGCATCCGCGGTTTCCGGTTCGGGAACGCCGTCGTCGAGCAGGCCGAACTCGCGCAGCAACGTGGCGGTTTCGTACAGCGGCAACCCCATCACGCCGGAGTAGCTGCCCGACAGCCGCACGGTGAAGGCCTCGGCCAGCCCCTGGATCGCGTACGCCCCGGCGCGGCCGTGCGGCTCGCCGCTGGCCACGTAGGCGTCGATCTGCGCGGACGTCAGCTCGGCGAAGGTGACGTCGGACTTCGACACGGCATGCAGCTCGCGCCCCGCCGAAACGAGGTACACGGCCGAGATGACCTGGTGCGTGCGGCCGGCCAATCGACGCAGCATCGACGCGGCATCTGCATCATCGGCGGGCTTTCCGAAGACCTCGCCGTCCAGGACGACTTCGGTATCGGACCCCAGCACGATGGCCGACGGGTTGCCGACCACGTGCAGCAGGCCGGCGCCGGCTTTCTCGCGCGCGACGCGGCGCACGTAGTCCTCGGCGGGTTCGCCGGGCTGCGGGTGTTCGGGGATGTCGATGTCGAGAAGGCCGAATTCCGAACCCGGCCGGCCCGACAGGAGCCGGCCCAGCAATTCGCGACGACGTGGTGATTTGGAGGCGAGATACAGCATGTCGGGAAGCATAACCCGCGCTGACTGGGCCACAGAGTCGCGGCATCATCCTCAACCCTGACCGGGCTCACGGATCGTTCACCGGATCACCAAGAACCTGAGGGTCGTCGCAGACGGCCCTTCCCACCCAAGGAGTTGTCATGCCCCAGAAGTCCCCGCGTTTCGCGCTGCGCCCGCTCGTCCTTGCCGCCGCCCTCGCCTTCGGAACCCTGCCTGCCGTGAGCCCCGCCCAGACCACGCCCTACGTCGCCACCGAAGGCACGCTGCTCAACGTGTCGGCGCAGGCCGAGGCGCGCCGCGCGCCGGACATCGCCACGCTGTCCACCGGCGTGGTGACGCAGGCGGCCGACGCCAACGCCGCCATGCGTGCCAATGCCGAGCAGATGGCGAAGGTCGTCGCGGCCATCAAGGCCGCCGGCATCGCCGAGCGCGACGTGCAGACCAGCGGCGTGAACCTCAACCCGCAGTACCAGTACGGCGAGAACCAGCCGCCGAAGGTCACCGGCTACCAGGCGATCAACAACGTCAACATCACCGTGCGCGACATCGCCAAGCTCGGGAAGATCATGGACGCGCTGGTCGCCACCGGCGCCAACCAGATCAACGGCCCGACCTTCGACCTGGACGATGCTAAGAAGGAAGCCGCCTACGACGAGGCCCGTCGTGCGGCGGTCGAGAAGGCACAGGCCCGCGCCGAGATGTACGCCAAGACGCTGGGCAAGAAAGTGCGCCGCATCGTGAGCATCAGCGAAGGCGGCAGCTTCGCCCCGCCGCGCCCGATGCCGATGATGGCGATGAAGGCCATGGATCGCGCCGAATCCACGCCGATCTCACCGGGCGAAAACGTCCTGTCGGTCAATCTGGATGTCGTGTTCGAACTCGGAAACTGACATGCCCCAGTCCGGAAAATCCGCTCCGCCCGCCGCCGACCCCAAGCCCGGCCGCAATCCCGGCTATGCCGAGACCGAGCCGCGCGATCACGGCGACGCGCATTACCCCAAGCGACGCGACAAGCCCAACCCCGACGAGGGCGGGCTGGACCGCGAGGCGGAAACCGGACCGGAACCGGACGAACCGAAGCGCTGATCGGCAGCATCTGTACCCGACGGGCCCGCATTGCGGGCCCGTTTCTTTTGCCCGACCGGGGAGCGTCGCGCTGGATGCGCATTCGCGTTGCAATTTTTCTTGACGAACGAACCCCATCGAACGCCTCCGCACGTTCGAGCCATGGCACACCCCAGGAGGTTCGGCCATGGCACACGCGATCCACTTTCCTGCAAAGGCGCACGAGTCCCTCGACGGCGGCCGCATCGCCGCCAGCACCGGCACGTTGCTGATCAACGGCGCCCTGCTGCTCGCACTGCTGGTCCCAATCTCGCAACGCGTGCTCGACGCGCCCAGGCCCGAGGACGACGCGATCACCATCGTCCAGTTGCCGAAACTCATGCCGATTCCTCCGCCGGTGGTGGTCGAGCCCGTGGAGATCACGCGCAAGCCGCCGATGCCCACAACAAGGCCATCGCCGCAGACGCACCCTGTCGTCGCGCAGATCGAGCAGCCGGTGGCCGATGCGCAACCTGGCGACATCGCGATCGACGCGGCGGACATCGCGGTCGACGAAGGCACCACGACGGTCGAACCCGCCACGTCGTCCTCCATCGCGCAACTCCAGGCGCTGCGTGCACCGCCGCCGACCTACCCCGCCGAAGCGATGCGCGCCGGCCTGAGCGGCACGGTCGAACTCGAAATCCTCGTCGGCACTGACGGCCGTGCACTCGACGTCCGTATCGTGCGCAGCAGCGGCCATCGCGTGCTCGACCAAGCCGCGCGCCGCACGGTGTTGTCGAAGTGGACCTTCGTCCCGGCGATGCGCGATGGACGCGCGGTGGAGGCGCTGGGTCGGCTTCCGATCGAGTTCAAGCTGTAGGAAACCGCGCGGCGTAGTGTCGGAAAACTCTTAGCGATTTTTCGCATTTCGCGTCGCGACATTGACTTCCAGACTGCGCGGCCGGTCGCCGGACACGACGACCGCCGGCACGTCTGACCACTTCCGGTGCGGACGTGTCCCTCCGTTCCGACTCCACCAGGAAGTGTCAATGAAGTTCCATTCACCGAAGCAGCGCCCGCTCGTGCTCGCGCTGTATCTCGCCATCACCGTCGCCGCACCGGTCAGTTCCCAGGCGACCTCGCTGGTTGCCATTGGCGAAGACCTGCAAGCCAACAACCAGACCTTCGACACCGGCGTGCAAAGCGGCATCGACGGCATCGCGATGCTTGCGACGGCCGGTGAGCTCGCACCCGGTACCGTCACGACCGGAAGCATCACCGGCAGTGGCGTGAACGCCCGTTCCGCGGGCGACCAGACGATGACGACGCTCGCGTACACCGGCGGCACGATCGACCTGAGCAACTCGAAGGTGCGTGCCAGCGGAAACGGCAGCATCGCCGTCGCCGCCGCGGACGGCGGCCTTGTCCGTCTTTCCGGCGGCAGCGTCACGAGCACGGGCGCCGCATTCGCCGCGGGATTGATGGCGGACGCGGGGACGATCGAGGCCAGCGACGTTGCCATCCTGGCGAGCGGGACGGGCACGAACGACGCGCCGATCGCGGGTGCGATCGTCCAGAACGGCGGTCGTCTCAACCTCGTTGGGGGCTCGGTGAGCACGCTGGGCAATTACGCGCACGGCGTGTGGGCGCAGGATGCGGACACGCTCGTGCAGATCTCCGGCACCGAGATTTCCACGGCCGGTGCCACCGCCTTGGGCGTGCTCGCGGTCGGTAACGCGAAGGTCGCGATCCGCGACGCCGCCATCGAAACGGAAGGATTCAGCGCGAACGCGATCGGCATCGGCAGCGGTGCCACGGTCGAAGCCGAAAACACCACGATCCGCACCTCCGGCGAATCCGGCCTGGGTGTATTCGCCACCGGAACCGGCAGCACTGCCGTCGTCGGCAACTCCACCATCACGACAAGCGGCGATCGCGCGAACGGCATCGTGGCCGACGATGCGGCGCGTGTTTTCACCGATGGCTCCGAAGTAACGACGTCCGGCTATCTCGCTGACGCTGTCGTCGCCGCGACCAGCGCGACGATTGCGGCTCAGGGCGCGACCATTGCCACGTCCGGCGAGGATGCCTATGGCGTTTTGACGTACGAGGGCGGATCCGCGCGCCTTGTGGACGCCGCCGTGAGCACCCGGGGCAAGCTGGCCTTCGGCGTTTCGGCCATCGATCCCGGCAGCCGCATCGAGGTGACGGGTGGAAGTGTTGCCACGACAGGTGAACGCGCCAGCGCAATCGACGCGTACCAAGGTGGCAACGTGACGGCACGGGACGTGCGCATTTCAACAATAGGCGAAGGCGCGATCGGCGTCTCGGCCTCGGGTACGGACAGCCGCATCGATGTCGCTGGCGGCAGCGTGACCACCGATGGCGCCGGGGCGCGTGGCGTGCTCGCAGGGCCGGCAGGCAGGATCACGATCGCGGACACGAATATCGCGACGCACGGCGATGGCGCGGATGGCCTCGTGGCCTGGGGGCAGGACAGCGTGGTTGAAGGCGATCACGTGCAGGTCGTGGTCACCGGCGGCGGCGACGCGGCGGGTGCCGCCGCCCTATCGGGCGGCATCGTTCGCGTCGCCAACGGCTCGCGGATCGAGAACCAGGGTACGTCGCCATACAACCACGCCGCGGTCGCGGCCACGCTCGATGCCAACCAACCTGGCGCCGCATTCGAGGCAACGGACTCCACCCTCGTCAGCGCGCACGGAGCGGGTGTCGCACTCAGCGGCGGAGCGTCTGCAACCCTGACGAACACCACGGTCGAAGCGGGCCGGAACGCGATCGGCTTCGAAGCCGCGCCGTCGCCGCTGGATGCCGAGGCGACCGTCGTGGTGACGGGCGGTGCGTTGCATTCCGCCGATGCCACGGTCGGCGCGGTCTCCGGCAAGGGAACCGTGACGCTGGCCAGCGGCGTACAGATCGCCAGCGACAACGGGGTACTGGCGCGGGTCAATCCGAACTCCGCACTGTCGCTGAATCTCGACGACGTGCAGACGGGAGGCGATCTCGCCGCGCTGCCTGGGGGCATTCTCGACTTCAATCTGCGTAATGGATCGATCCTTACCGGAACGGCCTTCAACGCCAACAATGCGACCCTCGACGCCACGAGCCTCTGGACGCTGACCGGCAATTCGGTCGTCGCCTCGATGCACAACGGCGGAACCGTCGCATTCACCGCGCCGGCCGGCGGCGCGTTCAAGCAGCTTGTGGTCAACGGCAACTACACCGGCGACGCCGGTCGCCTCACGCTGAACACTGCGCTTGGCGGCGATTTTTCGGCTACGGACAAGCTCGTCGTCCACGGCGATACCGCTGGTTGGACCGACGTCACCGTCACCAATGCCGGTGGCACCGGTGCGCAGACCGTCAACGGCATCCAGGTCGTCCAGGTCGACGGGGCGTCGAACGGCACCTTCGCGCTTGCCGGTCGCGCGAGCGCCGGCGCGTACGAATACCTGCTCTACAAGGGCGGGGTGGCAACGCCTGCCGACGGCGACTGGTATCTGCGTTCGGCAGCTGCGGTGGTACCGGTGGATCCTGTAACCCCGGCCGATCCGATTGCGCCGACCGACCCAACGCCGGTGGCGCCGGATCCGACGCCGATCTCGCCGGTCGCTCCGCAACCGTCCGCACCGCTTTACCGCCCCGAGCCCGCCGCATACCTGGCCAACCAGGCCGCGTCGGTCGGCATGTTCGAGCACTCCATGCACGATCGCATGGGCGAAGCGAACCTCGGCCAGCGCGGCGATGACGATCGCACCTCGGCGGCGTGGGTACGCGTCGTGCGCAACCAGATGGACGGCACGACGGGCGAAGGCCAGCTGGACGCCGGCACCGACGTGTCGGTGCTGCAGATCGGCGGCGAGATCGCCCGCTGGAACGACGACAGCCGCTTCCACGTCGGCGTGATGGGCGGTACCGGACGCGCGGATACCGACGTGGCCTCGTCCCTGCTCGACTGGCGCAGCAAGGGCAAGGTGATCGGCTACAACCTGGGCGTGTATGGCACCTGGTTCGCCGACGCTACCGCGGCTAGTGGCCTTTACCTGGACGGCTGGCTGCAATACGGCCGATACGACAACAAGGTGCAGGGCGATTACCTGGCCGAAGAGCGCTACAACGCGTCGACCTGGGCGGCGTCGATGGAAGCGGGCTATGCCTTCGCGCTCAACGACGGCGGCAACACGCGTTTCTTCATCGAACCGCAGGCGCAGGCGATCTTCACCGATTATTCGGCATCGCAGCATCGCGAAAGCAATGGCACGCGGGTCGACGACGTGGAAGCCGGCGGCCTGACCACGCGTGTTGGCGTGCGCTTCTACGGCCATGCGGCAAACACGCAGCAGAACGTCGTGCAGCCGTTCGTCACGCTGAACTGGTGGCACGACAACGACCGCAATGCGATGTCGTTCAATGACACCACGCTCGAACTGCAATGGCCGCGCGATCGCTACGAGACCAAGCTGGGCCTGCAGGCGCAGCTGGGCGGCGGCTGGATGGGCTGGGGCAACCTGGGCCTGGTGTATGGCGCGCGCGACTATCGGGACGTGACCGGTCAGCTCGGCCTGAACTACCGCTGGTAACCGTCCACTGCTGAAGCGACATCGAAGCCACCCCGAGCGATCGGGGTGGCTTCTTGCCGATGCGCGACGCGTTCGCGCGATGGCGTTACGCCCGATGGTACGGATGGTTCGCCAGCAACGCCGCCGCGCGATACAGCTGTTCTGCGGCGACCAGGCGCACCAGCATGTGCGGCAACGTGAGCGGACCCAGCGACCACGATTCGTCGCCGCGTGCGATGACGTCCGCCGCGTGGCCTTCGGGGCCGCCGATCAGGAAGGCGAGATCGCGTCCCTGTGCACGCCAGTGTTCGAGCCGCTGCGCGAGCTGTTCCGAGGACCACGGCTTGCCGCGTCCATCCAGCGTCACCACCAGTGCATTCTTCGGCAATGCGGCGATCACGCGCGCACCTTCGTCCTGCATCGCGCGCACGGCATCGCGACCCTTGCCGCGCAGGCCGGGCTCCACTTCCACCAGCTCCAGCGGCAACCAGTGCGACAACCGCTTCTGGTATTCGCCGAAGCCCTCGGCGACCCAGCGCGGCGCGCGTTCGCCGACGGCGATCAACTTGGCTTTCATGGTTTCGCGTCCATCGGTGAGATGGTAACCGCGCTGCGTCACGATCCGCCGCGTTGACGCGCGCGTGTCATCGAAACGCCATCCCGCGCTCCCAGCATTCGGGCTTCCCCCAGCCCCGCAGGAGATGCAGATGGACGCATTCGGTTCCTCCCGCCGCCAGGTTCTCAAAGGCAGCGCCGCCGCGATGGCGGTCGGTGCCATCGGTACGCTCGGCGCGTTGTACACGCGCCAGGCGCTCGCCGGCGGCGATCCGACCCGCCTGTCGCCGATTCCGAGCCGCTACGGTCCGCTCGCCCCCGTCGCCGATCGCAGCACGGGGCTGCCGCTGCTGCAGTTGCCGCGCGGTTTCAGCTACCGCTCCTTCGGCTGGTCGGGCGACGTGATGAGCGATGGCCAACCCTGCCCCGATCGCCACGACGGCATGGCGGTCGTCGCGGTGCGCAAACCCGGTCGCGGTCGCTTCGATCGCGATGGCCGCGGTAATGGTCACGGACACGGCCACGAGCTGGTCCTGATCCGCAACCACGAACGCGGCGGCGCCACGCCGATCAACGCGCCGGGCATGTACGACACTGGCGATATCGGCGGCGGCCAGCGCGCGGGCGGTGGCACGACCACGCTCACGCATCGCAACGGCGAATGGCACGGCATCGAGGCGAGCCTCGGCGGCACGCTGGTCAACTGCGCCGGCGGTCCGACGCCGTGGGGCACGTGGCTGAGCTGCGAGGAGATCAAGACGGACGCTGCATCCAGCACCGGCCGCAAGCACGGTTATGTGTTCGAAGTGCATGCCGACGCCGAACGCACCAGCGGTCGCCCGCTCGTCGGCCTGGGGCGTTTCAGCCACGAAGCGGTTGCGGTCGATCCGCGCACCGGCATCGTCTATCTCACCGAGGACGACCGGAACAAGGCGGGCCTGTACCGCTTCATCCCGAACGATCGCGCCGGCCGCTACGGCTCGCTCGAACACGGCGGCCGCCTGCAGGCCGCGCGTGTGCGCGGCAAACGCAATGCCGACCTGACGGTGGCGAAGATCGGCGACGAGTACGCCCTGGAGTGGGTCGACATCGCCGATCCGGACCTGGACAGCATCGTCGCGCCGGCGGGGTTCCCCGATATCTCTGCGGGCGAAACGCTCAGCGGTCCGTTCGCGCAGGCCTGGGCCGACGGCGCGCTGCGCATGAGCCGCGGCGAAGGCATCTGGCACAGCTACGGGAAGATGTTCATCGTCGACACCAGCACCGGCGTGGACGATCAGGGACGCCGCGGTCGCGGCAACGGTTCGGTGTGGGTGCTCGATCTGGTGACGCAGCGCATCCGCGCACTCTTCGTCAGCGGCAACCAGCTCGCCGCGCACAATCCCGACAACATCACCGTCAGCGCGCGCGGCGGCGTGCTGCTGTGCGAGGACGGCGGCGAGAGCCCGGACGAATACGGCCCCGGCGCGCGCCTCATCGGCCTCACGCGCCAGGGCGAGTCGTTCTACTTCTGCAAGAACAACATCGAGCTGACGTCCACGCAGATCGGCAACGCCGGCAAGACGATCGCCGAAGGCGATTATCGCGACAGCGAGTTCTGCGGCGCCTGCTGGGATCCCTGGAGCCGCACGATGTTCGTGAACATCCAGACGCCGGGCATTACCTTCGCGATCACCGGGCCGTGGGAACGCGGGCATCTGTGAGCCGAACGCCGCATCGCGCGGAACGTGCGGAGCATGCAGAAGACGAGAACGGCGCCTCGCGGCGCCGTTCTCGTTCAAGCGTGACGGACGCGAGTCGTCAGAAACGCCCTTCGGCGTCCGTCTCGACTTCGTCCTCTTCCGCTTCCGGCGGCTGGTCGCCGACCGTCCACAGGCGCTCGAGGGCGTAGAACTCGCGCACGCGCGGCAGCATCACGTGCACCACGACGTCGCCCAGGTCGACGAGCACCCATTCGGCCTCGCGCTCGCCTTCGACGCCCAGCGGCTGGACGTCGAGGTTCTTGGCGAACTTGACGACTTCGTCGGCGATGGACTTCACGTGCCGGGTCGAGGTGCCCGAAGCGATGACCATGTAGTCGGTAACGCTGCTCTTGCCGCGCACGTCGATTTCGGTGACATCGCGCGCCTTGAGTTCCTCCACGGCCGCATGCACGGTCTTCAGCAGGACATCCACCGGCGGCGGCGGGTTGGGCAGGCGGGTCTTGATGACTTGCGCTTCGGTACTCAAGGGGCGATGGCTCTCTTGGGGGATTGCAGTGCCCGGGGATTATAACGAAGCCGGCGTGACGCCCCGGACGCCGTACAGCCCATGGCGGCGGATGTATTCGGCCACGGCCGGCCGGACGCCCGCCTCCCACGGCTCGCCGGCGGCCATGCGACGGCGGAGCTCGGTGGACGACTCCGGGCGTTCACGATGCAGCGGGAAAACGGCCAGTCCGCCAGCCGGCGCGCCATTCAGGCTTTCGGCGGGGCGGCGACGCGGCCCGATCTCGGCTTCGATCTCCGGCGCTGCCGCGGCGACGGCGACCGGCTCCAGGTGCGATCCCGGCCGCGCGACCACCAGCACATGGGCCAGGTCGAACAGCTCGCGCCAGCGGTGCCAGGTGTTCAGTTGCAGCATCGAATCGCCGCCGATCATCCATACCAGCGGCATTTCCGGGCCGAGTTCCGCGCGGAGCCCGCGCAGCGTGTCGACGGTGTACGACGGTCCGTCGCGATGAAGTTCACGCCGGTCGACTTTCAGACCCGGCTCGCCGGCGATGGCCAGGTCGAGCATGCGCGCACGCGCATCGGCGTCGGCGTGCGTGGCGTCTTTGTGCGGCGGATCGGCGGCAGGCACGAGGAAAACCTGTGCGCCCAGCGCGTCGCGCACTTCACAGGCGACCGAAAGATGGCCCGCATGCACCGGATCGAAGGTTCCGCCGTAGTAGACGCGCAGGCCCATGCGCCGTGGCGTCAGCCGACCAGCAGGCGCGCCGCGCGCGGTTCGGCGACGGCGAGCAGCAGGCGCTCCAGCGCCAGCCATGCATCGACGGGTTCCTCGCCGTAACGCGGACGGCCCTTGGCGATGCGGTCGACGCGGCCGGCTTCGGCGACGAACGCGTCCCAGCGCGGCGAGGCATGACGCGCCAGCGCACGCTTGTACATCGGCTGCTTTGAATCCCAGATGCGCTGCGCCTTGAATTCCGAGGCGAGATTGCCGCCGCGTGCCTGCACTCGGGCGAGCGCCGCGGCGCGCTGCAGTTCCATCACGATCATGCCGAGCAGACCGGGCACGGCTTCGCCTTCGGCGCGAAGTCCAGCGAGCATGCGCGACACCTGCGCGCCCTGCCCGTTCATCGCCGCATCGACGAGGCGGAACACGTCGTAGCGCGCCGCATCGGCGACGAGCTGCGCCATGCGTTCGCGATCCAGCGTCTGTCCGTCGGACAGCAGCGCGAGTTTGTCGATCTCCTGTGCGGCCGCGAGCAGGTTGCCTTCGACGCGCTCGGCAAGGCTCTGCACGGCATCGTGTTCGGCGCGCAGGCCGCGCGCGCGCAGGCGCTTCTCGATCCAGTCGGTCAGCTCGTGCGGCTTGACCTGCCACGCGATGGCGACCTGGCCGATACGCCCGATCGCCTCGCTCCACTTGCCGCCGTGCTGCTTGCTCCACTCGCCGGCGGTGATCAGCAGCGTGACGTCCTGCGGCGGATCGGCGCAGAAATCGGCGATGACTTCCGCGCCTTCCTTGCCCGGCTTGCCGCTGGGCAGGCGCAGTTCGACGAGGCGGCGGCTGGCGAACAGGCTCGGCGCACGGAACGTCGCCGACAACGCGTTCCAGTCGGGTTCGCGCTGGTTGCCTTCGGCCTCGAACACCTCGCGCTCGGCGATGCCGGCCCGGCGCGCGGCGGTGCGCACCGCGTCGGCGGCTTCGAGGACGCGCAGCGGCTCGGGGCCGGCGATCAGGTACGCCGGATGCAGCGCGGCGGGCTCGGGCCGGTCGAGGCCAAGCTGCGCGACGAGCTGCTCCGGTCGCAGTTCCATCAGGGCGTGGTCGTGTCCGAGGTCGGCGGCGGCGTGACTTCGGTCGGCGCGGCGGCGGCCGCAGCCGTGGCGTGGCGCGCCACCGCGTCGAGGCGGCGCAGCACGGAGGCGACCATTTCGCGACGCATTTCGCCCTGCAGGATCTCTCGCTCGCCTTCGGTACCGATGGCCTGCACGGGGTTGGACACGTAATCGCGCGCCAGCTCGATCGTCTGGCGCGGGACGATGGCCGTGCCATCGGGGCGACGCAGTTCGAACGTGACCGCGTAGCGCAGCGAGTACTCCTGCGCGCGACCGAGTTCGTCCAGGCTGATCGGGCGATCGCCCCACTGTTCGGCCATCAGGTCGAGCACGGTGGCATCGGTGGTGCGCTCGGTGGCGGGAACGGCGCCGGCACGCGTGAGCGCCTGCGCGAGCGATTCGGCCAGCGGGCTGTAGCGGTCCACGGACACGACGCGGACCGGACCGAGATCCGGCGGCAGCACCAGCGCGCTGCGCAGATGGAAGCCGCAGGCCGTCAGGGTCAACGCGAGGGCGACGGGGATGGCGCGCTTGAGCAGGGAACGAAGGGTCATGGGCGAAGTCTGGAGGAGGCTGCCAGCGCGGGCAAGCCGCGGAGCGACGGGTTCATTCATCACGCGTAGGCGCGCAGTGTCCACGGCGCAGGGGGAATTCGGCGTCGTTGCTGATTCCGCCGTCACGTTCCCGCCATCACGGCGCAGGCCGGGGGCCGCGCTAAGTGCACCGCTCCTGGCCTGGGTCCCGGCTTTCGCCGGGATGACGATGTGCGCGGGTGCAGCCGCTACCTGCGCACCAGATTCGGCCAGGAAGCCGCCGAAGGCGGCTACCCCGCGACCACGTTGACGATCTTCCCCGGCACCACGATCACCTTGCGCACCGTCAGGCCTTCCATGAACTTGGCGACGTTCGGTTCGGCCAGCGCGAGGCGTTCGACCTCCGCCTTGTCCAGGTTCACCGGCACCTCGATCGTGCCGCGCAGCTTGCCGTTGACCTGCACCGCCAGCGTCACCGCGTCGCGCGTGAGCGCGGCGGAATCGGCGACCGGGAACGGCACGTCCTCCAGCAGCGTTTCCGCGTGACCCAGCGCCTGCCACAGCGCGTGGCAGACGTGAGGCGTCACCGGATTGAGCAGCAGCACCATCGCCTGCAGCGCTTCGTGGCGCACGGCGCGACCGGCATCGCTCATGTCGTCGAACTTCGACACGTGGTTGAGCAACTCCATCAGCGCGGCGATCGCGGTGTTGAAGCTGTGGCGGCGGCCGTAGTCGTCGCCGACCTTCTGGATCGTCTCGTGCAGCTGGCGACGCAACGTCTTCTGCGCGGCATCGAGCTGCGCGCCGGTGGCGAGCAGCGTTGCGACATCGGGATGATCCGGCTGCGACACGTGCGTCACCACTTCGCGCCAGAAGCGGCGCAGGAAACGCGCCATGCCTTCGACGCCGGCTTCGTTCCACTCCAGCGACTGCTCCGGCGGTGCGGCGAACATCGAGAACAGGCGCACCGTGTCGGCGCCGTACTTGCCGACCATCAGCTGCGGATCGACGCCGTTGTTCTTCGACTTCGACATCTTTTCCGTGCCGCCGATGACGACGGGCTTGCCGTCTGCCTTCAGCGTCGCGCCAGTGATGCGGCCGCGCTCGTCGCGGATGACCTCGACATCGGCGGGGTTGATCCAGTCCTTCGAGCCGTCTTCGTGATCGCGATAGAAGGTTTCGGCGATGACCATGCCCTGCGTCAGCAGGTTCGTCGCCGGCTCGTCGCTGTTGACCAGGCCCTGGTCGCGCATGAGCTTGTGGTAGAAGCGGAAATACAGCAGGTGCAGGATCGCGTGCTCGATGCCGCCGATGTACTGGTCGACCGGCGTCCAGTACTTCGCGCGTTCGTCGACCTGCTGCTGCGCGCCTGGCGAGGTGTAACGCGCGTAGTACCAGCTCGACTCCATGAAGGTGTCGAAGGTGTCGGTTTCGCGCTCGGCCGCGCCGCCGCACTGCGGGCAGGTGGTCTTGCGCCATTCGGGGTCGGACTTGATCGGCGAGGTGACGCCGGAGAACGCGACGTCTTCCGGCAGCACGACCGGCAGCTGGTCTTCCGGCACGGGGACGTCGCCGCACTTGGCGCACAGGATGACGGGGATCGGGCAACCCCAGTAACGCTGGCGGCTCACGCCCCAGTCGCGCAGGCGGTAGTTCACGCGACGCTGGCCGCGACCGTCGGCTTCGAAACGCGTGGCGAACGCGTCCAGCGCCTGCTGGAAATCCATGCCGTCGAATTCGCCCGAATTCACCAGCCAGCCGCGTTCGGTGTACGCGCCCTCTTCCTGGATGCGGCGTTCGAATTCCTTGACGACCTGCACCGCGGCCGTCGTGCCGTACACGTCGGCCGATGCGCCTTCGCCGAGCGCACTGCTCATCGCGTCCTCGTGCTTGGCGAGGTCGCCGGCGATCTCGTTCACCGCGTCGCGCACTTCCGGCGGCACGATCACCATGCGCACCGGCAGCGAATACTTGCGCGCGAATTCCCAGTCGCGCTCGTCGTGGCCCGGCACCGCCATCACCGCGCCGGTGCCGTAGTTCATCAGCACGAAGTTGGCGACGTAGACCGGCATCTTCTCGCCGGTAATCGGGTGGATCGCGCTCAGGCCGGTGTAGCGGCCGCGCTTTTCCTGCGTTTCCAGCTCGGCTTCGGTGACGCCGCCTTTCTTCAGGTCGTCGAGGAACGCGGCGAGTTCGGCATCCTTTTCTGCGGCCAGGCGCGCGAGCGGATGCTCGCCGGCGATCGACACGAACGTCACGCCCATCAGCGTGTCCGGGCGCGTGGTGAACACGTGCAGCGGATCAAACGCGTTGCCGTCGCCGTCGACCACGTCGAAGCGGATTTCCAGGCCTTCGCTGCGGCCGATCCAGTTGCGCTGCATCGTCTTGACCGCATCCGGCCAGCCGGGCAGCGCGTCCAGGCCGTCGAGCAGCTCCTGCGCGTAGTCGGTGATCTTGAGGAACCACTGCGGGATCTCGCGCTTTTCCACCAGCGCGCCGGTGCGCCAGCCGCGGCCGTCGATCACCTGTTCGTTGGCCAGCACGGTCTGGTCGACCGGGTCCCAGTTCACGACCGAATTCTTGCGGTACGCCAGGCCCTGCTTCATCAGGCGCACGAACATGCGCTGCTCATGCACGTAGTACGACGGCTGGCAGGTGGCGAACTCGCGCGACCAGTCGATGGCGTAGCCCATCTGCTGCAGCTGCGCCTTCATGTGCGCGATGTTGGCGTAGGTCCACTTCGCCGGCGCGGTCCTGTTCTTGATCGCGGCGTTCTCGGCCGGGAGGCCGAAGGCGTCCCAGCCCATCGGCTGCAGGACGTTGTGGCCGGTCATGCGCTTGTAGCGGCTGATGACGTCGCCGATGGTGTAGTTGCGCACGTGGCCCATGTGCAGCGCGCCCGACGGATACGGCAGCATCGAGAGGCAGTAGTACTTGGGCTTGTCCGACGCCTCGTTCACCTCGAAGGCGCGCGTGCCCTCCCAGAAGCGTTGCGCATCGCCCTCGATGGCCTGCGGGTCGTAGGGGCGGGTTTCGTTTGCGGCTTCGGCGGACACGGCGTTCGGAAGGCGGGGGAAAGAACCGCCAAGCCTACCGCAGCGCAGCAAGGCCCGCCACGCGAGGCCGGCGCGGCCTGCGATCGGCGCCGGAAGCTGCGCCGCAGGTCTCCTTCGCGCCCGCGCCCGTGTGCTTCAATCGACGGTTCCAGGGGATCGAAACCACACGGGGAGTCGTACGTGCTCAAGCCGCTCAGCCTTGCCTTGCTTGTCGCCATCGCCAGCATTCCAGCCCACGCAGAGGCCCAGACCGCCGCGCCCGCGAAGGACGCCGCACAGGCGCTCCAGTGCGGCCAGGTCTTCGACGCCCGTTCCGGCAAACTCACCGGGCCGCAGACGCTGCTGGTGCGCAACGGCAAGATCGAACAGGTGATCGGCGGCGCCAGTGCGGACGTCGCCGGCGCCACGCGCGTGGACCTGAGCGGCCACACCTGCATGCCCGGCTGGACCGACCTGCACGTGCACCTGGGCAGCCAGTCGAGCCCGCAGAGCTATTCCGAAGGCTTCCGCCTCGACGATGTCGATTATGCCTTCCGTTCGGTCGACTACGCGAAGAAGACGTTGATGGCGGGCTTCACCAGCGTGCGCGACCTCGGCGGGGAAGTGAGTCCGCACCTGCGCGATGCGATCAACCAGGGCCTGGTGTCCGGCCCGCGCATCTGGGCGGCGGGCAAGTCGATCGCGACCACCGGCGGCCACGCCGATCCCACCAACGGCTACAACGACGCGCTCTCGCACCTGATCGGCCCGCCGGGTCCGACCGAAGGCGTCATCAACTCCATCGACGACGCGCGCCAGGCCGTGCGCCAGCGCTACAAGGAAGGCAGCGACGTCATCAAGATCACCGCGACCGGCGGCGTGCTGTCGTACGCGAAGTCCGGCGACGCGCCGCAGTTCACCGTCGAGGAAGTCAAGGCGATCGTCGACACCGCGAAGGACTACGGCTACCGCGTCGCCGCGCACGCGCACGGCGAGGAAGGCATGAAGCGCGCGGTGCTCGGCGGCGTGACGTCGATCGAGCACGGCACCTACATGAGCGACGACGTGATGAAGCTCATGAAGCAGCACGGCACCTGGTACGTGCCGACGATCTACGCCGGCCGTTTCGTCGCCGACAAGGCGAAGATCGACGGCTACTTCCCCGACGTCGTGCGCCCGAAGGCGCAGCGCATCGGCGCGCTGATCCAGCAGACCGCCGCCAACGCCTACAAGAACGGCGTGAAGATCGCCTTCGGCACGGACATGGGCGTGGGGCCGCACGGCGACAACGCGCGCGAGTTCATCTACATGGTCGAAGCGGGAATCCCGGCGCCGGTGGCGTTCCAGGCCGCCACGATCCGCGCCGCCGAAGTGCTCGGCGTCGACGACCAGGGCGTGATCGAAGTCGGCAAGCGCGCCGACATCGTCGCCGTGCCGGGCAATCCGCTGGAAGACATCCAGCAGGTGATGAAGGTCGACTTCGTGATGAAGGACGGCGCGGTGTTCCGCACGCCGGAAGCCTGATCCTCGCGCCCTCTCCGGCTCGTGCCGGGGAGGGCCGCGGCGTCAGGCGATGCGGATCACGCCGCCGCTTCGCGACGCCACGACGACGCACACCAGCCACGCGAGCAGCACGACGCGCTGCGCGATCGGCCCGGCGAACACCGGAAACGCGTTGAGCAGCACCACGACCGTGCCCGCGATGACGAACGCGATCGACACGCCGCGCCAGATGCGATCGCGGAGCAGGCCGGCGCCCAGCACGAGCGCGCCCGCGGCGAACGCAAGCCACCACAGCAGCCACATCGTCGCGTGACGCTGGCTGATGGGACCGTCGAGGTCGGCCGGATCCAGCCGCCACACGCCCTGCGCGGCGAACGCCAGCGCCGACAGCGCCAGCATCCAGCAGCCGATGCCCGCCCAGCGCCCGGCACCGACCGGCAATCGCGCCCGCAGTCGAACGAATACCCACGCGGCCAGCAGCCCCGGGGCGATGAAGCCCAGCAGGTTGAACGCCGAAGCGCCGGGGACGTCGGCCGCGCCGAGCAACCCCAGCGGGTGCTGCGCATGCGAGAACGCGGCGTGCGTGGCCGCGAAGCCCGCCACCGCGATCGCGCAGCATGCGGCCGCGAGCCAGCCGGCGTGGCGGTCGAACGAAGCCGGGGACGGGACGGTCGGACGGTTCATGTCGGCATGCTAGCGTGACGACCCGCTCCGCGCCTGCTTGGCAGACGCAGGCGCCGCCCCCATTTCCCCAGCATCGCCGAACGAGCCCCGCGAGCCTTCCGAATGACGATTTCCGACGCTACCGCCAACGCCCACGTCTTCGACGCCACCGCCGACAATTTCGAGGCCGAAGTCCTGCAGAAATCGATGCAGGTGCCGGTCCTGGTGGATTTCTGGGCCGAATGGTGCGGGCCGTGCAAGACGCTCGGACCGATCCTGGAGAAGCTGGCCGCCGACTACCACGGCGCCTTCCGCCTGGCGAAGGTGGACGTCGACAAGGAACAGCAGCTCGCCGGGGCGTTTCAGGTCCGCTCGATCCCGACCGTGTTCCTCGTGAAGGACGGCCAGCTGGTCGACGGTTTCCCGGGCGCGCTGCCCGAGGGCCAGCTGCGCGAGTTCCTGACCCACCACGGCATCCAGCCGGCCGATCCGGCCGCCGACGATGCCGCGGCGCCGGAGACCGGGGCCGCACCCGTCGACCCGCACGCCGAAGTCGTGCGTCTTCGCCACGAATCCGACGCCGCGCCGGACAACGCCGAACTCAAGCTCGACCTCGCCCTCGCCCTGCTTCGCACCGGCGCCGCGCAGGAAGCCGAGCAGCTGCTTGACGCCCTGCCGGCGAACCTCGCCACCGACGACCGGACCATCCGCGCCCGCTCGCGGCTGGGCTTCGCCGCCCTGCTGAAGGACGCGCCGCCGGCGGAGGTGCTCGAAGCGGCCATCGCCAGCAATCCGGACGACCTGCGCGCCCGCCACCTGCTCGGCGCGCTGAAGATCGTCGACGGCGACGCGCAGGCGGGTCTGGAGCAGTTCCTCGAAATGCTCCGCCGCGACAAGGCCTACGAGGACGGCCTGCCCCGCAAGGCGCTGATCGACGCCTTCCGGGTCGTCGAGGACGAAGACCTCGTCGGCCAGTACCGCCGCAAGATGTCCTCGCTGCTGTTCTGAGCGGGTAAGCCGCCTTGCGGCTGGATCAATACGCATCCGTATGGCAGGCTGTGCGTCCCCTACGCACAGCCCGTCGAATGAAAGCCAGCGTCCTGCGTCGCGGCCTGAACCTCTGGCCACCGTTCCTCTTCAGCGGCATCCACGTCACCGCCATTACCGCCGATTACCGCCATGCGCATGTCGAGCTGCGCATGCGTCCCTGGAACCGGAACTACGTCGGCACGCACTTCGGCGGCAGCCTGTTCGCGATGACCGACCCGTTCTGGATGCTGCTCACCATGCAGTCGCTGGGACGCGAATACTGGGTCTGGGACAAGGCCGGCGAGATCGAATTCGTGAAGCCCGGCCGCGGCACGGTGCACGCGGATTTCCGCCTGCGCGACGACGTCCTCGACGAACTGCGCGCGGCCACCGCGAACGGTGAAAAAGCGCTGCGATGGTTTGACACCGATATCACCGACGCCAGCGGCGACGTCGTCGCGCGCGTGCGCAAACAGCTCTACGTCCGGCGCAAACCGGCGCACCGCGAGAACGGCGACGCAGAGTGACCGCGGCACAAAACGCCCCAAAATGGCCGTAAAAACAGGGCTGTTCGGCAAAAACTGACGCTGCGCGTCATCACGCCGCGGCAACGACCTTGCGCACATGGTGGTTGTGATGCGCACGTCGTGAGCTTTCCCCTCTCTCGGCGTATGCTCCTGCTTCGCGACAGGGGGCCGCGATGTCCGGTTCTGCAGGCAACAACGACAACGCATCGCCATTGCCGGAAATCGCCGGTTATCGCCTGCACAAGGTGATCAACCACGGTGGCATGTCGACCGTATACCTGGGTCACCAGCTCGCGCTGCAACGCGAGGTGGCGATCAAGGTCATGCTGCCTGTCGCACTCGCGGACGAAGTCAGCCGTCGCCGCTTCGAGAACGAAGTGCGCACGATCGCGCGGCTGGAACATCCCAACATCGTCGGCATCTTCGAAGTCGGCCGCACCTACGACGGCCTGCCCTACTACGCGATGCCCTACCTCCCGCGCGGCCACCTCGGCCAGCGCGACCTGAGCAAGAACGAACCGCGTGCGATCGACATCGCACTGACGTTGCTGTCGGCGCTGGATTACGCGCACTCCCGCGGCGTCGTGCATCGCGACGTGAAGGCCGAGAACGTCCTGTTCGACGAAAGCGAGCGCGTGCTGCTGGCCGACTTCGGCATCGCGCTGCGCCGCGGGTTCGGACCGCGCGTGACCACCGCCGGCCTCGCCGTCGGCAGCACCGCGTACATGGCACCGGAACAGGCGCGCGGCGAGGACGTGGACGGCCGCGCCGACCTGTACAGCATGGCGGTGCTGCTGTGGGAAATGCTCACCGGACGTCTTCCGTTCGAAGCGGCCGATGCGCTGTCGATGGCGGTGATGCACGCGCAGGATCCGATCCCGAAACTGCCGCATCACCTGCGCCACTGGCAGCGCTTCATGAACCGCGGCCTCGCGAAGCAGGCGGCAAGCCGTTTCCAGGACGCCGCGCAGATGGCCGACGCCGTCCGCGCCGTGCAGCAGCGCAAGCCGTGGACGCCGGCGCTGGAAACATTCCGACGCCTGCGTCCGACGCAGCGCTGGGCGATGCCGGTGTGGGCGACCGTCGGCGTGACGGCGGTGACGCTGGTCGTGCTCGCCTTCAGTTTCGACCGTGGCGACGAAACGCCGCCGGCGACGCCCGTCGCGCCGATCGCCACCGCTCCGAACGCAACGCCGTCGGCCGATCCGACCGCGGCGATGCTGCAACCGCTGCCCGAGGCGCCGCTTCAGCACGCACTCGAAGACGCCCGCCAGCAGATCGCGCGCGGCCGCCTGACCGAGCCGCAGGACGCCAATGCGTTCGACAGCGTGCTGCTCGCCTGGCACACCGACAGCACGCATCCCGATGTCGCCGCCGCCATCGAGCAGCTCACCGGCGCCTTCTCCGAACACATCGTGCGCGCGGTGAAGGACGGCAAGGACGAGCGCGCGCTCGACCTGCATTCGCGCGCCATCGCGCTGGGCCAGCAGACCGGCACGGCGAACTCGCCGGCGCAGCAGAAGCTGCGCGACGCCACCGGAGCCGCACTCGAAGCGCGCCTGCAGCAGTCGGTGAAGCGTCGCGACGGCGCCGACGTGCAGCGCCTCACCGCGCTGGCAGACAAGATGGCACTGCCGCGCAAGTTCGACGCGCGCCTGCTCGCGCAGGCCAAGGCGCTGCCGAAGGGCCTGGCGCGCGGTGCGACACTCGATACCGCCTCGCAAAGCAGCGCGAAGGTGAGCGTCGCGCTCACGCCGCGGCCGGTGAGCCGCCGCGAGTACGCGCGCTTCGCCGCCGCCAACGGGCGCGAACCGGCGCTGTGCCGCGAACGCGCGTCGCTGCTGCGCATGCTCGATCCGCGCGACTGGCAGCAGCCGGGCTTCAAGCAGGGCGAAAACGATCCGGTGGTGTGCATCTCGCTGGAAGATGCGCAGGCGTATGCGCAGTGGTACAGCGCACAGACTGGTCGACGCTACCGTTTGCCCAGCGCAGAGGAAATCACGCAGACGCCGGCTGACATGGACGGCCGGGCGGTCTCGCTGTGGCTGCGCGACTGCGGCCAGAACTGCCAGCAGCGCCAGGTGGCGGGCAATTCGTGGCGCAGCCGCCAGGAAGAACGCACGCTTCCCGCGTCGCGCGGCTACGACGACGTCGGCTTCCGGCTCGTCCGCGAGCGCTGAGAGCCCGCGCAGGTGGTGCCGCCACGCGGCGCAACGAATGGCCCGCGAAGGCCCGCCCGTTCGGTCTTACAATCCGCGCCATGCCGAACTCCCCCGACTCCCCCGCCGCCGCGCCGATCCGGCCCGCGGCGCCCAAGCCGAGCCTGCAGAAGCTCTTCCTCACGGGCCTGTTGACCCTGCTGCCGATCTGGCTGACGTGGGTCGTGGTCAAGTTCGTGTTCGTGATGCTGTCGGACATCAGCGCGCCGCTGATCGGCCCGGTGCTGGAGAACCTCGCCAACACGAACCGCCAGCTGGCGTGGCTCGACGAGCCGTGGGTCCGCACGGTGCTCGCGCTGCTGGCGACGCTCGCGGTGATCCTGTTCGCCGGCGTGATGGCGCGTCGCGTGATCGGCCAGCGCCTGCTGCGCTGGTTCGAGGCGCTGATCCAGCGCATTCCGCTGGCGAGCATCGTGTATTCGAGCGCGCGCCAGCTGCTGGACATCCTGCAGACCAAGCCCGACGGCACGCAGCGCGTGGTGCTGGTGGATTTCCCGCACAAGGAAATGAAGTCGATTGGTTTCGTCACGCGCGTTATCCGCGAGCACGGCACCGGGCGCGAACTGGCCGCGGTGTACGTTCCGACCACGCCGAATCCGACGTCGGGCTACCTCGAGATCGTGCCGGTGGAGAAGATCACGCCGACCGACTGGAGCGTGGACCAGGCGATGAGCTTCATCATTTCCGGCGGCGCCGTCGCGCCGGACACGATTCCGTTCTCGCCGCCCTCTGCGGTGGAAAAATCGCCGTAAGCCGGCAGACCACGTAAACCGCGCCAAGGGGAAAGCGCAGTGAGCCAATCCGTGCCTGCATCCGTTCCGCCCATGGCCGTCGCGCGCACGCTCGACGATCGCGCGGTGCGGTTGTTCATCATCCTCGCCGCGTTCTTCTGCGTGAACGCCGTGCTGGCCGAGTTCATCGGCGTGAAGATCTTCGCTCTGGAAGACACGCTGGGTATCGAGCCGCTGCAGTGGAACCTGTTCGGTCAGTCGGGCTCGCTGAGCTTCACCGCGGGCACTCTGCTCTGGCCGGTGGTGTTCCTGATGACCGACGTCATCAACGAGTTCTTCGGCCGTCGCGGCGTGCGGATGATTTCGTACCTCGCCGCCGGGCTGATCGTGTACGGCTTCCTCTTCGCCTTCGCGGCGATCGCGCTCGCACCCGCCGACTGGTGGGTGAAGGCCGCGCAGGCGCAGGGCGTGTCCGATTACCAGGCGGCGTTCGCGGCGGTGTTCGGCCAGGGGATGTGGACGATCGCCGGCTCGCTGGTCGCCTTCATCATCGGCCAGCTGATCGACGTGGCGGTGTTCCACCGCATCCGCAGCGTCACCGGCGAGAAGCACGTGTGGCTGCGCGCGACGGGCTCGACCGCGGTGTCGCAACTGGTCGACAGCTTCGTCGTGCTCTACATCGCCTTCGTGCTGGGCCCGCAGAAGTGGCCGACGTCGCTGTTCCTCGCGGTGAGCACGGTGAACTACGCGTACAAGATGCTGGCCGCCGTGGCACTGATCCCGCTGATCTACGTGGTGCGCGCGGGGATCATCCGTTACCTCGGCGAGAAGCGCGCGCACGAACTGCGCGAGCAGGCGGCGGCCTAGGGCCCGGCATACCCGCTTGCCGTCATCCCCGCGAAGGCGGGGATCCAACCTTCCGAACCACCACGCTTTCGGCAAGCGTGATACGCCTGCACGCTGGATTCCCGCCTGCGCGGGAATGACGGCTTTTCTTCGGGCGCGCTGGTCGACACCGCTGCGCGAGCGCTCCGCAAAACGCGACGGACGCCGCGTCCGCATGACCTTCGGCCCATGCCGCCCCCGAGCCGGCGGGCGAGCCTTCGAGGTCGCCGTCAACCCGGATTTGTTCCCATGCCGCATCCTGCGCGCCCGTCGTTCCGCCTGCCGCTCGCCATCGCCCTGATCCTGGGCACCGCCGTCGCCCTGCCCTCCGCCGCGTTCGCGCAGGCGCCCGCCACGGCGACCACGACCCAGAACGCCAAGGCCACGCGCCTCAACGCGATGTACGAGCAGTACTGGGAAGAGCTGCTGCGCGCCAACCCGCTGCAGGCCACGTTCCAGGGCGACAACCGTTACAACGACCAGTTGCCGAACACGATGTCGGCGCAGTACCGCCAGCAGCAGCACGAGTTCAACACTCGCTGGCTCAAGCAGGTGAAGGACGTCGGCAGCGACGGCCTGAGCGGACAGGACCTGCTGAGCTACGAGATCTTCGTGCGCGATCGCGAGGATTCGCTCGAAGCGGAGAAGTTCCCGACCTGGCAGCAGCCGATCAACCAGTTCTACAACTTCGCCGCGACGTTCGTGCAGCTGGGCTCCGGTACCGGCGCGCAGCCGTTCAAGACGGTCAAGGATTACGACAACTGGCTCAAGCGCGCCGCGCAGGCGCCGGTGCTGTTCGACCAGGCGATCGCCAACTCGCGCGAAGGCGTGAAGAACGGCGTCGTGCAGCCGCGCGCGCTGATGGTGAAGGTGATTCCGCAGCTGGACGCGCTGATCAAGGACAAGGCCGAGGACACGCTGTTCTGGGGCCCGATCAAGAACTTCCCCGCCGACTTCAGCGACGCAGACAAGAAGCGCCTCACCGCGCAGTACAAGCAGCTCATCGAAACGCAGCTGATGCCGGCGTATCGCGAACTGCGCACGTTCGTCGCCGACGAATACCTGCCGAAGACGCGCGCGACCTCGGGCCTGGACGCGCTGCCGGGCGGCGCGGCGTGGTACGCGTTCAACGCGCGCAACTCGACGACGACCGACCTCACGCCGGCGCAGATCCACCAGATCGGACTGGATGAGGTGAAGCGCATCCACGGCCAGATCGAGGCCGTGATGAAGCAGGTCGGCTTCAAGGGCTCGATGCAGGACTTCTTCAGGTTCATGCAGGACGACCCGCGTTTCACCTTCGCCGATGAGCCGGCGCTGCTGGCGTATTACCGCGGGCTGGAAGACAAGATCAACCAGAAGATTCCCGAGCAGTTCTCGCTGATTCCGAAGGCGGCGTTCGAGATCCGCCCGGTCGAGCCGTTCCGCGCGCAGTCCGCGGCCGGCGGTTCGTACATGCGCCCGAGCCAGGACGGTTCGCGTCCGGGCGTGTTCTACGTCAACACCTACGACCTGCCGACGCGCAAGACGTGGGACGCCGAAGACCTGTACCTGCACGAAGCGATCCCGGGCCATCACTTCCAGCTCGCGCTGCAGCAGGAGCTGACGGGCCTGCCGAAGTTCCGCCGCTTCGGCAGCGAGATCGCCTTCAGCGAAGGCTGGGGCCTGTACGCCGAATCGCTCGGCAAGGACCTGGGCGTCTACACCGACCCGTACTCGTACTTCGGTTACCTGCAGAACGAGCTGTGGCGCGCGATCCGCCTGGTCGTCGATACCGGCCTGCACAGCAAGGGCTGGACGCGCGAGCAGGTGATCAAGTACATGCTCGACAACTCCGCCGAGAGCGAAACGCAGTCCACCGCCGAAGCCGAACGTTACATGGCCATCCCCGGCCAGGCGCTGGCGTACAAGATGGGCGAGCTGAAGATCAAGCAGGTCCGCGCGAAGGCCGAGAAGGCGCTGGGCGACAAGTTCGACGTTCGCGAATTCCACGCCGAAGTGCTGAGGGACGGCTCGGTGCCGCTGGAGATCCTCGAAGGCAAGATCGATCGCTGGATCGAGGCGAAGAAGGGCTGACGCCGAACGACTTCGTAGCCCGGCTCCGCTCAGCCGGGCTACAAACGCCAGTCGAGCAAAACCGCAACGCGAACTTTGCTCCCGTAGCCCGACCGCCTTACGCTCCGCACGGTGCCCGCCCTGAACCGGCCCGACGCACACCATCCACCAGGAGAAACGCATGAAGCTCCGCCCGCTGTTGCTCGCCCTCTCCGTCACCGCCGCGATCGCCGGCTGCTCCAAGCCCGCCCCCGACACCGCCGCGACCGACAAGCCCGCCGCTGCGCAAACCGCGCAGACCGCGCAGGCCCGCGCCGACCAGCTCAACAAGCTCTACGTCGAGTTCTGGGACGCGTACCTCAAGCGCAACCCGGTGCTGGCGACCTTCACCGGCGACACGCGCTACAACGCCGAACTGCCGGACTTCGGTTCGCAGCAGTATCGCGATGAATCCAAGAAGTTCCTGCAGGACTGGCTGGCGAAGGTCGAAGGCGTGGGCTCGGAAGGCCTCACCGGCCAGGACCTGCTGAACTACGAGATCTTCACCAAGGACGCGAAGGACCAGATCGACTCCTTCCAGTTCCCCGCATGGATGACGCCCGTCAACCAGATGGACAGCACCGCCAGCCTGGCCGTGCAGTTCGGTTCGGGCGGCGGCGCGCAGCCGTTCAAGACCGTGCAGGACTACGACAACTGGCTCGCCCGTGGCGCGCGCATCCCGGTGCTGTTCGACACCGAGATCGCCAACATGAAGCAGGGCATCGCCGCCGGCGTCGTGCAGCCGAAGGTGCTGATGGAGAAGGTCGTCCCGCAGCTGGATGCGCTGATCAAGGACAAGCCGGAAGACACGCTCTTCTGGGGTCCGATCACCAACATGCCCAAGGAATTCAGCGACGCCGACAAGACGCGCCTGACGGACGCCTACCGCAAGATGATCGCCGAGCAGCTGATGCCGGCGTACAAGAAGCTGCGCGCGTTCGTGAACGACGAATACCTGCCCAAGACGCGCGATACCTTCGGTCTGGACAAGCTGCCCAACGGTCAGGCGTGGTACGCCTTCAACGCCAAGCAGAGCACCACCACCGACCTGACGCCGGCGCAGATCCACCAGATCGGCCTGGACGAAGTCGCGCGCATTCACGGCGAGATGCAGAAGGTGATGACGGAAGTGGGCTTCAAGGGCTCGCTGCAGGACTTCTTCAAGTACGTGCAGACGGACAAGAAGTTCGAGTTCAAGAGCCAGGACGAACTGCTGAAGTACTACCGCGGCCTGGAAGCGAAGATCAACGAGAAGGTGCCGACGCAGTTCTCGGTGATCCCGAAGTCGCCGTTCGAGATCCGTCCGGTCGAGCCGTTCCGCGAGAAGTCCGCGGCCGGCGGCCAGTACTACCCGCCGAGCGAGGACGGCACGCGTCCGGGCATCTTCTACGTCAACACCTACGACCTGCCCTCGCGCAAGATCTGGGACGCCGAAGACCTGTACCTGCATGAGGCGATCCCGGGCCACCACTTCCAGATCGCCACGCAGATCGAACTGAAGGACATGCCGGCGTTCCGTCGCTGGAGCATCCAGAGCGCGTTCGCCGAAGGCTGGGGCCTGTACGCCGAATCGCTGGGCAAGGACCTGGGCGTGTACACCGATCCGTACAGCTACTTCGGTTACCTGCAGAACGAGCTGTGGCGTGCGATCCGCCTGGTCACCGACACCGGCCTGCACAGCAAGGGCTGGACGCGCGACCAGGTCATTTCGTACATGAAGGAGAACTCCGCGGTCAGCGACACCACCGCCATCGCCGAAGCCGAGCGCTACATCGCATGGCCGGGCCAGGCGCTGGCGTACAAGATCGGCGAGCTCAAGATCAAGGAACTGCGCGCGAAGGCCGAGAAGGAACTGGGCGCCAAGTTCGACGTTCGCGAGTTCCACAACGAAGTGCTCAAGGATGGCGCCGTGCCGCTGGCCGTGCTGGAGCAGAAGATCGATCGCTGGATCGCGAGCAAGAAGGGCTGATTTCCGGCCGATCGCGAGTTCGAACATCGCGAGTACCAAACTGGAAAGGCCGGGCCCTCGGGTTCGGCCTTTCTGTTTGTGCTTGTGGGTGAACTCTGCGTGCGGGGGGGTAGGCACGCGCACATGACCCGTTGGCAAGCGCGAAGCGAGCTTCTTTTGCTCGTCATTCCCGCGCAGGCGGGAATCCAGTGACTTGCTTGTTCGATACGCCCGCACGTCTTACAGCGTCATGTTCCGCGCATGCGCCGGCGTGCCACGGAGCGCCGTCATGAACGGACCGGACAGCGCAGTCGCACGATCGGCGGCGACGCGCGCTCTCCGTCAGGCGCGGGGCGGCACCGTGCGCGATCGCGGCGCCACGTCGCATTGCATATGCATGCCGCCTGGTCCATCGCCGCACCCCGCCATCGTTCCATCGCTGGCAGCGGTTCGTCGCCGACCTGAACGAGAGGGACGCACAGCCGCGGCCCGGGTTGTGAACCCGCCCTCGCCCCTTATATTTCGACATTCCTGCGCCTGGGCCGCTGCTGCTCCGGGTGCCCCGCCGGACGACGCGCCGGCCTCGCACCCGTGATCTGCCATGCCCGTCCTGCCGCGCCTTCTCGCCGTTACCGCCATCCTGTTGTCCGCGCCTTTCGCCGCGGGGGCTGGCCGCCATGCGTCATCGGAAACGACCATCGCATCGGCACCGACGGTGCAACCCGGTCTTCAGCCTGGAGGCGTGTGGCTTTCGCGGCTCGCGCCCGCTGCAAACCCGAAAGTGCTCGAACTCGCCGTTTCGGCGATGCAATGCGCACAGGCGAGCGGCGTCGGCGCGGACGCGCGCCGCCTCGCCGTCATCGATTACAGCCGTCCGTCGCTGAAGCCGCGGCTATGGGTGTTCGACCTTGCGGCCGGCCGCCTGCTCTACGAGGAAGTCGTTGCGCACGGCCAGGGTTCGGGCGAGAACATGGCGACGCGTTTTTCCAACCTCGACGGCAGCCATCAGTCGAGCCTCGGCCTGTTCGTAACGGCCGATACCTACACCGGCAAGAACGGCTATTCGCTGCGCATGCGAGGGCTGGAACCCGGCGTGAACGACGCGGCGATGGCGCGCGCGATCGTCATGCATGGCGCGCCGTACGTCGATCCGACCCAGGGCCAGCGCATGGGACGACTGGGCCGCAGTTGGGGATGTCCCGCGGTGCGCAGCGCCGTTGCGAAGCCGATGATCGACCTGTTGAAGGACGGCCAGTTCGTCTTTTCGTATTACCCCGACCAGGCTTGGCTGACGCGCTCGGCGTTGCTCAAGTGCCCGGCGGCGCGCAAGACGCTCGCTCGCAGCCTCGGGACGGCGGCGTCCACGTCGGGATGAACGCGCTGTCGATCTAAGACTTCGCGTGCCGGCGCGCTGCCCGGCGCGCCGGCACGAAGCAACCATGCCGCGGACCCGCCGGCTCGCGAATTCCCGCAAACCCCAGCGATTGGCCGATCACGTCGCCGAGCGCAGACGCTGCCGGTTTGACATCCACGCCGGGTCCTTCGGGTTGTGCAGCGTGGCACTCCACTGGCGACTGGCCTGATCCCACAACTGCATGAACGCCTGATCCAGACGCACACCGGATCGCGCGGCCGCCTCGCAGTGTCCGCAAGCTTCGCGCGGAGCGCCGTTGCGAACCGCGGCCTGCGCAAGCAACCAGCGCGCACGGACGTCGTCGCCTGCCAGTGCCTCGAGCTGCTGACACAGCCGCGGCTCGACAGTGCCGGACGACTGGCCAAGTCGCGCCTGCAGTACGCAACGCGCTGCCGCCATCGCGAAGACAGGATGATCGAGCAGTCCCGACGCCATCGTCTCGGCACCGGCGTACTCCCCCGCCGCCTGCGTCGTTGAGGCACCGGCAGCGCGATCAAGCAGGAGTTCGGCGACCTCGATCTGGAAGTGCGGCGCATCGCCGCGTTCGACCATCGGCATCAGTCCCGCTATCGCGTCGGACAGCACGGCGTGCCGCACACTACCGCTGGATTGCGCGGCGCGACGATGCAGCAGCCGTGCGCGCGCGAGCGCCACATTCGCGTCATTCGGCAAGAGGTCGTCCAGACGCTTCAGGATGGCCTCGCCTTCGTCGAAACGGGAACGCGCCGCATCGCCGCGCAAATGCGCGGTCTCCAATGCCAGCAGTTCGAGCCAGCTCAGCAGCAGCTGCGGGGAGGCATCCGGACCAGTCAGCAGAGCGCGATAGTTCTCGCGGAAGGCGCGCAGATGCAGCGTGCGTGTTGCGCCTTCGGCGAGTTCCGCGTGTGCGAGTTCGTTCTCGGCCTTTGCCGCAACCCATGCGACGCGCTCCTGCGCAGTCGCGCCCTCGGCACCTGCGGCGAGCACGGCGTCGGCCTCCAGTCGCAGACGGGACGCTTCGGTGCCCGACAAGAGGCTCGCCTGCGCCTGGAGCGCCTGCTGGAGCTTCCAGGCCGCCGGGGACGCCGGGGCTCGCAGGCTTCGCGCTGCGTCGCGCAGGACCTGCACGGCTTCGCCCATGCGCTGCGCCCGTCCGACCAGGTGCTCGTCCGTCGCGGCGACGGCGCGCTCGAACAAAGCGTCGCCGAGGGTCTCTGTGCGAAGCGGATCGACACGGCCGCCTTCCATCGCCGCACGTTGCAGTGCGGCGACAGCGAGATCCAGCGTCGCGCGTTGCGCAGCGCCGCGCTCACCGGAGGCCTGGAGCAAACGGCAGCTTCCGGTGCGGTACCAGAGTTCAGCCTGGGACGGATCGCGTTCGAGCAGGCGGTCCATGGCGTCCGCCGCGTTGGCGTACGCCTTCGGACTGCCATCGGCACGCGCGACCTGCCACCAGCACAACGCGGCGAGCATCCACACGTCATCCTGCGGATGCGCGGACTGCATCGCGACTTCCAGGTGCTTAAGTGCAGCGAGATGGTCGCCTGCTTCGACAAGCCTGCGCGCTTCGCCGATGGGATCGTGGTGTGCGGCAGTCGGCCGTTGCGTCACCGTGGGCTGTGCGTACGGTTCTTTCGTTACCGCGGGCGCCAAATCCGAAACATTGGCAACAGGCACTCGTGCGACATTCGAGAAGAACTCGGCAGGGTCGAGCACTGTCGTGCCGCCCGACCTGGCTGTTTCCTGTCGCCGCGAGGACGCCATCTGTGCGTCCTTTTCCGCACGCCTCGCCGACGCGGGAGTCGTCGTCGCCGACGCGACTGGCGCATCACTCACGGGGCCCTGCTCGGCGATCCTTGCTGCGGACGGCACCATCGCTTCAGGCAAGGGCATTGCCGGTGCCCGCGTCGGCGCCGGTACCTGCCCCATATTGCGTAAGTCAGGCGTAGTGCGGGAGACGTGCCTGTCGAAGGATGCATCGTTCTGACGGGCGGCTTCGGCAGGCGGTTCCGCAACGACGGCAAAGACCAGTGGCAGCACGGCGTCGGGCAGCACGGATGCGCGCGCGTCTTCCGCGTTCATGGTCGCCGGCCGGGTCGTCATGGGAGCGATGAGCGCCGCGGAGTCGGCCACGGCCTCCCCTGCTCGTGAGGGCACCTGCGCATCGAACGGATGCGCTTCGAATCCGGGCACGAACAGCAGTCCGTCGCCGACCTGAGCGCCCACTTCATAGCGATGAGCGAAGCCGCGCTCCGTCGTGACGGGCGCCTCCCAGGGACCGCGATGCGACTCATGCGTCGGCGCGTAGATCTCGCGCGCGGAGAACATGCGCACGCGCGCCTTCTCGGCCTCGCGTGACGTTGGGGCCGGCATCGAGGGACGCGGCCCGGTCAGTTCAGCTCGTTGCGTGTTCATCTTCCTGACCCTCCGAGGGCGCATGCGTCGTCTTGCGATCAAAAGCAGCAGCACGGTCGCGGGCATTGCCGCCAACCATCGCCACACCTGCTGGTTGTTCTCCTGGAACGCGCCGGCTTCATCACGGGGATCGGCGATGACCGCGGCGCCGACGGGATGAAGCGCGGTGTTACGAATTTCGGTACCCGCCGCAGCCGGCACCGCCTTTTCCGCTGGCGGCGCCACCGCATCGGGCGCAACTTCAGTCAAAACGCTGCCGCCCACGATCTCCGGCGACAGCTCGCGATTGCCTCGCGTCAGCGCAGAAGTTTCGGAATCAACGTCGCTCGCGGAACGTTGCACCGTCACTTCGGGCCCCCGCCCCGCGCCCACTCGTGGAACCGCGTGGCGACGCGAAGCCCCGATCGAAGCCCGAGGCGCCACGCGATGTGAAGCGCCCGGGTCGCGCGACGCGGCTGCCCGCGTGCGCAGTACGTCGCTGCGGTCCGCGCGCGCCGCCATGGCGCCCCTCGGCAACTCCGAACCACCATGCGCCGCATCTGGAACCGGTTGCGGCGCATCCTTGTTGGAAACCGCGGAAAGCGGCCAGCGCGCGCAGGCGGCGAGCAGCAGCACGGTCGCCGCGCCGAATCGCCAGCGCACCGCCCGCATGCGCTCGGCGTGCGTCGTGCGCCTTCCGCCGATCCGGTCCATGATCGCCGCCGCCCCGATGTCGCCCGATCAGAGTTCGATCAGGCGCTCGAAGGCGACTCCACCTTCCTGCGGCGTCGCGATCACGTTCTGGTACACGCGGCCCGGGAAGATGTTGACGGTGTTGCCGACCTGGTTGTTGCGCGAATACAGGTACGGCAGGTGCGACCACACGCGATAGCCGAGGTCCTTAACCCGACGGACCTCCTCTTCGGCGAGATCCTGCTCGCCCATGCGGAAGTACAGGTTGGGACGCAGGCGGCGGATCGTGCCGCCCGCGCCTTCCAGCACCGCGAGCAGTTCGCCGGCGTAGTTGATCTTGATCAGGTGCAGCGCGTCGAGGTCGAGCTCGTCGAGCGTGCGGACGGGCACGCGTTCCTTCCGCTCGGTGCCTTCGACATCGGACAGGATCGAGCCCAGTTCCGCCGTACCGCTGTTGCGGCCCAGCCACATCGGATGGGTGTGCACGTTCTGCAGGCCATTGAGCGCGACGTTCGCGCACAGCTGCTGCATCACCATGCGGCGCGGCTCGATGACGTGGACCTTTCCACGATCGCCCACGGCACGCGCGAACCACAGCGCGTGCGCGCCGTACTCGCTGCCGAACTCGAGCACGTGCTGGTCGTCGGCGACGATCTCGCTCAACTGGTCGAGCTCCTGCTCGATCCACTCGCCGTACTGCGCGAGCGAGCGCGATGCGGGGCAACGGCCGGGCACGGAATTCATGACGCCGTAGCGCGTCTTCCACAATTGCGGGACCGCTTCGGCGGGACTGTGCAGGTTGTTCATGGTGGTGCGCCTCGATGGAAAGCCACTGGATGGCAGGGCCCGCGAGCCCTGCGTCATGGGGTGGAATCTTGGCGGCCGGCGTCGCCCGGCAGAATGAGAACCGTCTGAAAAAACCTCATGCCCCGATGGCGGGAAACCTTCTCTTCAGGCTAGGCTCGACCCGTCTTTCGTGAATGGATTCCGCCATGGCCCGTCTCCTGTTGGCACTGTCGCTGTCGTTGCTCTGCGGCACCGCGTTGTCCGCGGTTCCCGTCTGGGGCGCACGTCAATCGAGTCCGGCGAATACGCCGGTGACGCAGCTCAAGCCCGGCGAATGGATCTGGGGCGGCGACAACCGCGCAGGGCCCTTGGCCGTGGTGGTGAGCCTGACCGAGCAGCGCGCCGTCGTGTATCGCAACGGCCTGCCCATCGGCGTCACGACGGTCAGCACCGGCCGGAAGGGCTACGAGACGCCGACCGGCGTCTTCACGATCCTGCAGAAGGACAAGGACCACCGCTCCAGCGTCTACAACGCCGCGCCGATGCCCTACATGCAGCGGCTGACCTGGGACGGCGTGGCGCTGCACGCGGGCGGCCTGCCCGGTTATCCCGAATCGCACGGCTGCGTGCACCTTCCGTCGGAATTCGCACGCTTGCTGTTCGACGCATCGAACATGGGCATGGTGGTGGTGGTATCGCAGGAAGGACGCTCGCCGGAGGACGTCACGCATCCGGGCGCGCTGATTCCGATCAATCCGAACACGGGCGCCGAAGCGGACATTCCACCGCTGGAGGCCGGGCAGAAATACCGCTGGCATCCCGAGCTTTCGACCGAAGGCCCGGTGTCCATCCTGCTCAGCGCCGCCGACGGCGAGGTCATCGTGTTCCGCAACGGCATCGAGATCGGCCGCTCGCGCGTGCTGATCCGCACGCCCGACCAGCCGCTCGGCACGCGCGCCTACATCGTCAAGGACGGCTTCATCGCCGGCGACAATCCGCTGCTGCCCGGCACGCGCATGCCCAACTGGAGCACCATCGGCATTCCGGGCAGCGGGCCGGATGCGGGCCGCCTGCTCGGGCCGGAGACGATCGATCGCGTCGTGATCCCGCACGACTTCGTCGCCGCCGTGCTGCCGCTGCTCACGCCCGGCGTGGTGATGCTGGTGACCGACGCGAACGTGCGACCGGAGACGACCGGCGGCGCGCCGGTGCAGGTGCTCGATTCCGATCCGCCGCAAAGCTGACACCTTCGGAGACCCCATGAACCTCGCAAACGATGTCTTCCGCCAATTCCTCGATGGCTACCGCGACGCCGCGCTCGCGAAGGACGTCGAGGCCTTCGTGGCGCCGTACGCCGACGACGTGCACGTGTTCGACATGTGGAACGACTGGTCGATGCAGGGCCTCGCGTCGTGGCGCCGCATGGCGCAGACGTGGTTCGGATCGCTTGGCGACGAACGCGTGCAGGTCGAGTTCGACGACGTGGCTTCATTCGTCGCCGACGACATGGTGTGCGGGCATGCCACCGTGACCTACACGGCGCTCGCGATCGACGGAAGCAAACTGCGTTCGCTGTCGAACCGCATGACCGCCGTGCTGCAGCGACGCGACGGCGTCTGGAGAGTGGTGCACGAACACACGTCGGCGCCGATCGAGCACACGTCACTGAAGGCGATCCTGCAGCGCCCGGCCTGAAAGAAACGGGCTTGAAAATCAGTCCTGAAACGACGAAGCCCCGGCACTGGCCGGGGCTTCGCTTCCATCGAACACGTTGACGAGGCAGGTGATCAGCCGTTCGCGACGCCGCTACGCGAACCGCGGCCCTGGCCGCCGCTGCGGTGCTGCTTCGGACCGGCATGCGCATGGCGCTGCGCCGGCTTGCCGTGCGGACGGTTCGCCGGACGACGCTGTGCCGGCGCCTTCTGGCGCGGGTTCGGCAGCGGGGCGTTCATCTGGATCGGGCGGCTCGGCGCGAAGCCTTCGACTTCGACCAGCTCCACCTCGGTCTTCAGCATGTTCTGCACCTGACGGAGCAGGCCGCCCTCTTCCGGCGCGACCAGCGACAGCGCTTCACCGCTGGCGCCGTTACGGCCCGTGCGGCCGATGCGGTGCACGTAATCCTCGGCGACCATCGGCAGTTCGAAATTGATAACCAGCGGCAGGTTCGGGATGTCGAGGCCGCGCGCGGCGACGTCGGTGGCGACCAGCACGCGGGCCTTGCCGGCCTTGAACGCGTTGAGCGCCTTCTGTCGCTGCGCCTGGCTCTTGTTGCCGTGGATCGCGACCGCGGCCAGGCCGGCTTCTTCCAGCTGTTCGGCGAGGCGGTTGCAGCCGTGCTTGGTGCGACCGAACACGATGGCCTGGTCGGTGTGGCGCGAGCTCAGCACGCTGACCAGCAGGTCGCGCTTGCGGCCGGCGTCCACGACGTGCACGCGATGGCTGATGGTCTGCGCGATGGTGTTCTGCGCGGCCACCTGCACCTGCTTGGGCGTGCGCATGAATTCCACGGCCAGCGCCTTGAGCTGCGCTTCGAAGGTGGCCGAGAACATCATCGTCTGGCGCTCGCGCGGCAGCTTGCCGAGGATGCGCTTCATCGCCGGGAGGAAGCCCATGTCGAGCATGCGGTCGGCTTCGTCCAGCACCAGCAGTTCGATGGAATCGAGCTTGACGGTGCCGCGGTCGAGGTGGTCGATCAGGCGGCCCGGCGTGGCGACGAGCACGTCGACGCCGCGGCGGAACATCTCGACCTGCGGACCCATGCCGGCACCGCCGAAGATCGCGCTGATGTTCATGCGCAGGTGCTTGGCGAAACCGCGCAGGTTGTCGTTGACCTGCACCGCCAGCTCACGCGTGGGCACCAGCACCAGCGCGCGCGGGCGACGGAAGCCATTCGGCGCGGTCTGCTTGGACAGGCGGTGCAGCAGCGGCAGGCCGAACGCGGCGGTCTTGCCGGTGCCGGTCTGGGCCCCGCCCAGCAGGTCGTGGCCGGCGAGCGCGAGCGGGATCGCCTGGGCCTGGATGGGGGTCGGGGTGGTGTAGTTCTGCTCTGCGAGGGCGCGCAGCAGCGCGGGCGAAAGCCCGATCGTTTCGAACGTCATGCGGGTGTTGCTCCTTGTCGCGCGCCATCGCGTCGCACCGCCGTGAACAACGGCGGCGACGAAGTTACGTCGCGTGATGGCCCCGGCGTTCCCTGAACCGCGCCGGCGGCGATCTGATTGGACGGCGTCCGGACGATCCGGGCCGTGTCTGCGCTACGAAAGACGTGCGGGATAGAAGCCGTTTGCTCGGACCGCGATCGCGGTCCACGGCGGGCATACCTGGGAAACGTACCCTTGCGGGGAGGCAGCCGTGCGCTGAACAGGGCGGACTCTACGCGAAAGCGCCCGGTCTTGCCACCCGTGTAGGCTTCACGGGCCGGTACGGTTCACATGATTTGGGGAAACAGATGGCGGATGCGGCATCGATCGATCTGGGGAAGGTGGTTGCGCTGCTCGGCGTGACCGTGGTCGCCGTGCCCGTGTTCAGGCGGCTGGGCCTGGGCTCGGTGCTGGGGTACCTCGCCGCGGGACTGGTGATCGGCCCGTTCGGCCTGGGCTGGTTCTCCGATCCGCAGGCGATCCTGCACGTCGCCGAGCTGGGCGTGGTGATGTTCCTGTTCGTCATCGGCCTGGAAATGCGTCCCTCGCACCTGTGGAGCCTGCGGCGCCAGATCTTCGGGCTGGGCACGCTGCAGATCGCCGCCTGCACCGCTGCGCTCACCGGCGTCGGGCTGCTGTTCGGCTACGAGCCGGTCGTCGCGTTCATCGGCGCGATGGGCTTCGTGCTGACTTCCACCGCGATCGTCATGCAGTTGCTCGCCGAACGCGGCGATATCGCCCTGCCCCACGGCCAGAAGATCGTGTCGGTGCTGCTGTTCGAAGACCTGCTGATCGTGCCGCTGCTGGTGCTGGTGGCACTGCTGGCGCCCGGCGAGCCCAGCAGCGATGCCTCGCGCTGGGCGTCGATCGGCATCGCTACCGGCGTGCTCCTCGCGCTGCTGGCCGCCGGAATCTGGCTGCTCAATCCGCTGTTCCGCCTGCTCGCCGCGGCGCGCGCGCGCGAGGTGATGACCGCCGCTGCGCTGCTGGTCGTGCTCGGTTCGGCGCTGCTGATGCAGCTGGGTGGATTGTCCATGGCGATGGGCGCGTTCCTCGCCGGCGTGCTGCTGTCCGAATCCACGTTCCGCCACCAGCTGGAAGCCGACGTCGAGCCATTCCGCGGCCTGCTGCTCGGCCTGTTCTTTCTCGGCGTGGGCATGGCGCTGGATCTGTCGGTGGTGCGCGAGAACTGGATGCCGATCCTCGGCGCCGTGCTCGCGATGATGCTCGTCAAGGCGCTGTGCATCTACGCCGTCGCGCGCCTGATGGATTCCAGCCATCACGAAGCGCTCGACCGCGCCACGCTGATGGCGCAGGGCGGCGAGTTCGCCTTCGTGCTGTATTCCACCGCGGCCGCGAGCGGCGTGATTGCGGCGTCGCAGAACGCGAATCTCACCGCGATCGTCGTGCTGTCGATGGCGCTGACGCCGCTGGTCGTACTCGCAGTGCGCCCGTGGCTCAAGCACAAGGAAGAGAAGATCGACGATCTCGACGTCGCCGAGGGTCTGTCCGGCAGCGTGCTGATGATCGGCTTCGGCCGCTTTGGCCAGGTCGTCAGCCAGTCGCTGCTCGCGCGCGGCGTGGACGTCACCATCATCGACACCGACGTCGAAATGATCCGCAGCGCCGGCACGTTCGGCTTCAAGATCTACTACGGCGATGGCACGCGCCTGGACGTGCTGCGCGCATCCGGCGCCGACAAGGCGCAGGTCATCGCGGTGTGCGTCGACAAGAAGGACGCCGCCAACCGCATCGTCGAGCTGGCGAAGGCCGAGTTCTCGCAGGCGAAGCTGCTCGTGCGCTCGTTCGATCGCGAACATTCGCTGGAGCTGATCAACGCCGGCGTCGACGTGCAGGTGCGCGAGACGTTCGAGTCGGCGATCCGATTCGGCCACCACGCGCTGTGCCAGCTCGGCGTGCCGAAGGACGAGGCGCTGGAGATCGTCGACGAGGTTCGCCGCCGCGATGCCGAACGCGTGCAGCTGGAGCTGGCCGAAGGCGTCATGGCCGGCACGCGCCTGATGATCGGCAACGTTGCGCCGGGCCCGACGCCGACCCCCTTCACGCGACCGCGCACGGCCGCCACGCCGCTGACAGCCGAGACCGCGGAAGCAACGCAGGGAAGTCGCGAGTAACCGACACGGGAGCGGATGCCGCTCCCGGCCACGTCAGACGTCGAGCACCACGCCCGGCCGCGCGAGGGTCGCCTGCACGCCGTAGGTGTCGCCGATCTCGCCGGCCAACGCTTCGCGCGCGCGATCCTCGCCATGCACCAGGGCAAGTGGCGGATGCCCCGTGCCATCGCCACCGGCGATCGCGCCGTACCACGCCATCAGGCCGCGCTGGTCGGTGTGCGCCGACAGCCCGCCGACCGTGTGCCGCTGCGCATTCACGCGCACGTCGTGGCCGTGGATGCGCACCCACTTCGCGCCATCGACGAGGCGGCGACCGAGCGTGCCTTCGGCCTGGTAACCGACGAACACCACGTGCGTCTGCCGGCGATCAAGCCGATGGCGGAAGTGATGCAGGATGCGACCGGCGTTCGCCATGCCCGAGCCCGCGATCACGATCGCGCCGCGCTCGACGCGGTTGATCGCCATCGATTCCTCGCGCGACTGCGTGAAATGCAGGTTCGGCAGGCGGAACGGATTGGGTTTCTCGCGCCACACGCGCTGTGCGTCCTCGTCGAACAGGTCGGCATGGCGGTCGTAGATGGACACGACCTTCGCCGCCATCGGGCTGTCGAGGAAGATGTGCCAGCGCGACAGCTGCCATTCGTCCCAATGCCGCGCGAACCAGTACAGCAGCTCCTGGCTTCGACCCACGGCGAATGCGGGGATCAGCACATTGCCGCCCTCGCGCCACGCGGTGTCGAGGATGTCGCCAAGTTCGCGGATGGTCTCGGCCCGATCGCGATGCAGGCGATCGCCGTACGTGGATTCCATCAGCACCAGGTCCGCGCGATCGATGTCCGCCGGATCGCGCAGGATCGGCGTGCCCTTCGGGCCGAGGTCGCCCGAAAACACGAGTTTCCGCTCGTCTGCCCAAAATTCGACGCTGGACGAGCCGAGGATGTGCCCCGCTTCGCGGAACGCGATGTCGACGCCGGGCAGGACCGTGGTGCGCGTGTCGTACGGAAGGGGCCGCACCAGCTCCATCGCACCGGTCACGTCTTCGCGCGTGAACAGCGGTTGCGCTTCGGGCTCGCCCGCGCGGCGGTAACGATTGTGGCGCTCGGCATCGCCTTCGGAGATCGATGCCGCGTCCATCAGCATGATCGGCATCAGTTCGGCGGTGGCCTGCTGCGCGTAGATCGGCGCGCGGAAACCACGTCGAACCAGCAAGGGCACGCGGCCGATGTGGTCGATGTGCGCGTGGCTGATGACCAGCGCGTCGAGCGCTGCAGGTTCGAAGGGAAACGCTTCGGCGTTGCGACGCTCGGCTTCGGGACTACCCTGGATCATGCCGCAGTCGAGCAGCACGCGCCGCCCGGCCGCTTCGACTTCATGCAGCGAACCGGTGACTTCGCCGGCCGCACCGTGGAAATGCACGCGCATCGGATTCCTCCTGTTGCGCGCACGCTACCACGGCGCGCGCCGGCGATCGCGTCAGCGCGGCGGCGGGACGATGCGCTCCTCGCGCACCACCGTGCCGTCGGCGCGCACATCGCGATAGACGACGCTTTCGGCCGGGCGACCGTAATCGCGCGGCGTATCGCGCCATGCGGCGAGCAGATCGACGTTCTGCTTCTCGATCACCTCCAGGCTGCGCGCGATGCGACGCAGCAGGCCCTTGATGCCGAACACGGCGAACGGCACGAGGATCCACAGGATCGCAAGGATCAGGCCGAAGGCGAAGATGCAGAGGAAGAGAAACGAATTGGCGCCGTAGGCGGCGTTGGCGACGGTGCTGTCCATCGTGCGCTCCGTGGTGGGTGACGTGCTGGAGTCTTCGCGACGATGCGTGATTCCGACGTGGAGCTTCGCGTGATTCGCGCGTGACGAATGCGTCACGCGCGCAGGTTGGTGAAGCTCGCGTTTCCGAGTCCCGTGCCGATCGTGAGCACGCCCCACCGTTTCGCGCCGCGCATCCGCGGACGTTCGCTCAATCCCTGCACGACGGCGTCGTTGTGCATCGCGACGACCGGCACGCGGCCGCCAATGCGGTCGAGCCTGCGCCCGAGCTCGCCCGGCAGGTGGAACGGCGCTTCCCAGTCGCCCGGCAGGTTCTGCGCCCCCTGCGGAATGCGGCCGTCGGGCTCGATCTGCCCCGGGCATGCGATGCCGACGAACGGCGCCAGCCGCAACCCGATCGTGCGAGAGAAGGCCGACAAACCGTTGAGCATCGCCGCGAGCCGCTCGATCGCTTCGCCGCGTCCGGGGTCGTCGTCGGCATGTCGCCACTGCATGCTTTCGATCACGCGCGCCTTCGCGCCGTCCGCCGATTTCGACAGGCGCGGTTCGACGATGCCGCAGCGGATGTTGGTGCCGCCGACGTCCACGGCGAGAAACGCATCGGAGCGCCGATAACTCGCCGGCAACAATTGGGTCCAGCCGAGCAGTCCGCCTTCGTCGGGATCGTGCGACAGGACGTGCAGCGTCACGCCACTGCGTGCGCTTCGGAGCATGCGTTGCGCGCGGCGGATCGCGAGCTGGCCGAACTGGCTCTCCGGCATGCCGCCGCCGATCACGATCCGCTTCACGCCGCCCCACGAGGGCTGCTCGCGAAAGCGCTGCACCACATGCACCAGCCTGCGCGCGTATTCCTCGACCGCCAGGTGCGTCACGTGCGAGGCGTCGGCATCGCCGCCGAGCAGCACCAGGTCGATGTCCTTCTTCGACAATTCATCGCTGCGCGTGCGCCCGAACGGATCTTTCCCGGTGGCGTGCACCTTGCGCACGGTGTCGAGCACCTGGCGGAACGCGGTCTGGCTCGCGCGATCGCCGAGAAACCCCTTTCCTTCGGGATCGGGGATCGCGAGGTTGTAGCTGTCGATCGTCAATCCCGGCAGGCGAGACACGCCGTGCGGGCCGCCGGCTTTCGTGCGGCGGGAGGCGGGACGTTTGTTTGGAGTCTGGCGGGCCATGCGCCATCTTCGGGCGCGTGGCGGCTACGACGCGTCAAAAGCACGTGCGATTGGCTCAGCCGACCGCTGCCAGCGCCTGCCGGATTTCTTCCGCCGTCGAAGGCCGCACGACGCGCGCGATCTCTTCACCGTCACGCAGCACGACGAGCGTTGGCCACAACTTCACGCGATAGGAGCGGCCGAGCGGACGCCCCGGGCCGTCTTCGACCTTGACGTGCCGTACGTCGTCCAGCGGCGCCAGCACTGATTCAATCGCCGGCTGCGCACCAGTGCAGTAGCCGCACCAGTTCGTGCCGAATTCGAGCACGGAGATGCCCGCCCACGCGTCGACATCGGCGCGGGCGGGTTCGTCGTCGGTGTAGGTGCGGACGTATCCCATCGATGCGAAGCAGACGCGATGCGGCGTTACTTCTTCGTGACGCCGGGCGTGTCGTCGGCGAGCGGCCGCACGTACTGCACGAGGCTCACCAGCAGCTTGCCCGGTTCTTCCCACGGCACCATGTGCGAGGCGTGCTCGAACCACACGCCCTGCTTGTACGGCGCCTTCACCTGCTTCAGCCACGCATCGGTCGGCTCCGACGGGGTGGTGTAGTCGTGGCGCCCCATGAACATCAGCACCGGGATCGGGAATTCGCGCACGCCCGACATGTCCACCGCGAGGAACTCCGGCAGGATGCGCCCGAGCGTGAACACGTTGCCGGCATCGACGGCGCAACGCTCGGCGTCGGTGTATTCGGGCGAGAGCAGCGGCGCGCGATAGAAGTACGTCGATTCGTCGCGGTACGCCGTGAGGCCGCCGTAATACTGCGCCCACTTGCGCGCGGCGATGATGCGTTCGCGCGTGATCGGCGTGTTGCCGGGATACGGCGCGATGGCTTCCATCTCGCGCACCGCCTCGGCGTTGCCCTTCGCCTTCGCCGTGGCCATCGCGTAGTCGAAGCTGATGCGCTCGTTCTCGCGCACGTTGATCACCTGGCCGACGCCGATGTACGCATGGAACAGGTCGGGACGCTTCAGCGCCGCCTGCATCGCGATGATCGTGCCCCAGCTGTGCCCCATCAGGATCAGCTTGCGCTTGCCGTAACGCGCGCGGACGTCCTCGGCCATGGCGACGACGTCGTCGACGAAGTTCGGAATGTGGATGGTGCCGGCGACCTTCGCTTCGTCATTGGCCACGAAGGTCTTGCCGGCGCCGCGCTGGTCGTACGTCACCATCGTGAAGTACTCCTCCAGCGGACGCTGGAACTGCCACAGCGTCGGCGTCAGCGGCGAGGCCGGCCCGCCGTGAACGAACAGGACGATGGGGTTGTCGCGATCCTGCCCGCGTACGTTCACCCACTGGTCGATGCCGTTGATGCGGGTCTTGTAGGACTCCTGCACGCCGTTGGGCGTTTCGATGCGGCCCAGATCCGCAATGATCTTCCGCGCGGGCTCGTAGGCCGCGGTGTCCTTGCAGGCCTGTGCGTTCGCGGCGAAGGCGCTGGCGACCATCGCGAACGCGGCAAAAAGGCGGGCGAATACGACTTTCCTCATGAATGTCCCCTTTCCGGATCGGCGGAGCTTAGGAATCGCTGCCGCCCTGGCACAAGGGATACGTTCAGCGCGCGAGCCGTTGCGATACAGGCCTTGTCTCTTCGCAAGCCGGCCATCCGCGGCCGGCGACGCCGGCTTTGCCGATCCGGGCGTCCGACGCCCCGAGCCGCCTGTTCCCGGCCGCCCCGTCAACGTGACCTTCGACACCCTCGGCTTGGGACAATCGGGTCTAATGTCGCCCAACGCCCCGTCCCGGGGCCTGTCCCAACTCCCTTATGCCTGCCGGCCGGAGCCCTTCGTGAGCCTCAACAAACCCCAAGTCCTCGTCCTGTCCCTCGCCGTCGCCGCCGCGCTGACCGCGTGCGGGAAGAAGGACGAAGCCGCCGCCCCGGCCGCCGACGCCGCCAAGCCGGCCGACGCGCCCGTCGCCTACACGCTCGACGAGAGCAAGCTGCCGGGCGTGAACCGCTTCACCGTCGCGGACCTGGATACCTCCAAGAACGCGTGCGAAGACTTCGGCGGTTACGTCAACGGCAAGTGGCTCGCCGCCAACGCCATCCCGGGCGACCGCACCTCGTGGGGCGCGTTCGAAATGCTGGACGAGCGCTCCACCGCCGTGCAGCGCCAGCTGGCCGAGCAGGCCGGCGCCGACAAGAACGCCAAGGGCGTCGAGAAGATCGTCGGCGACTTCTGGGCCACCGGCATGGACGCGGCGAAGATCAACGAACAGGGCATCAAGCCGATCCAGGGCAAGCTCGACGCGATCGCCGCGCTCGACACCCCGGAGAAGATCGCCGACTACATCCGCACCAGCGCCGCCAAGGGTGAGAACTACCTGTTCGGCTTCGGCGCCGAAGCGGACTTCAAGGACTCCAAGAACAACATCGCCTACGCCTCGCAGGGCGGCCTGGGCCTGCCGGACAAGGAGTACTACACCAAGCCGGAGAACAAGGAGAAGCTCGACGCCTACCAGGCGCACATCGCCAAGGTGCTCGAACTGTCCGGCGTGCCGGCCGCCGACGCCGCCAAGCAGGCGCAGGACGTCATCGCGTTCGAAACGCGCCTGGCGAAGGTGTCCAAGTCGAGCGAGGAACTTTCGCGCGACGTCTCGCTGTACTACAACCCGGTGAGCCTGGCCGACGCCGACAAGCTGGCGCCGAACTTCCCGTGGACGAAGTTCTTCGATTCGCAGGGCGTCGCGCAGCCCAAGATGTTCTCGCTGTCGGTGCCGGCGTTCCACGCCGAAGTGAGCAAGATGCTGGCCGACGTGCCGGCGCAGCAGTGGCAGAGCTACCTGCGCTTCCACACCGTCGACAGCGCCTCGCCGTTCCTGTCGGACAACTTCGTGCAGGAAAACTTCAACTTCTACAACAAGACCCTGCGCGGCCAGGCCGAGCTGAAGGAACGCGGCAAGCGCGTGCTCGACACGATCGAGAACGAAGCCGGCGAAGCGATGGGCCAGATGTACGTGAAGGTGGCCTTCCCGGCCGAATCGAAGGCACGCATGGAGGAGCTGGTGAAGAACCTCTCCGCCTCGCTGAAGACGCGCATCGAAGGCCTGGCCTGGATGTCCGACGAGACCAAGAAGAAGGCCGAGGAGAAGTGGGCCGCCTTCACGCCGAAGATCGGCTACCCGGACAAGTGGCGCGACTGGACCGGTCTTGAGACGAGCCGCGACAGCTACATCGGCAACGTGCTGGCTGCCAACGAGTTCAACTACAAGTGGAACCTGGGCAAGATCGGCAAGCCGGTCGACCGCACCGAATGGGGCATGCCGCCGCAGATGGTGAACGCCTACTACAACCCGCTGCAGAACGAGATCGTCTTCCCGGCCGCCATCCTGCAGCCGCCGTTCTTCGATCCCAACGCCGACGACGCCACCAACTACGGCGGCATCGGTGCGGTGATCGGCCACGAGATGACGCACGGCTACGATGACCAGGGCAGCCGCTTCGGTGCTTCGGGCAATTTCGAGAACTGGTGGACCGACGCCGACGCGAAGGGCTTCACCGGCCGCACCGACAAGCTCGTGCAGCAGTTCAACGGTTACGAAGCCGCCAAGGGCGCGCACGTCAACGGCAAGCTGACGCTGGGCGAGAACATCGCCGACCTCGGCGGCCTGGCGACGGCCTACGACGCGATGAAGAAGGCGACCGAAGGCAAGGAAGACCCGAAGACCGACGGCCTGACGCGCGACCAGCGCTTCTTCCTCAACTGGGGCACCGTGTGGCGTCGCAACTTCAAGCCGGAAGAACTGCAGGTCCGCCTGAAGACCGACCCGCACGCGCCGGCCAACTTCCGCGCGATCGGCGCGCCGTCGAACCTGCCGGCATTCGCCGCCGCGTTCGAGTGCAAGCCGGGCCAGCCGATGGTGCGCGAAGGCGACAAGCAGGTCGTGATCTGGTAATCGCGCGAACCACACCGTAAGACACGGCCGCACTCGTCGTCGGCCGCGCGAAGGCCCGGGTTTCCCCGGGCCTTCTTTTTTGCGTCGAAGGCGCCGTGCGCGTGAGGACGGACGCTCACATCGCCGTTGCTAGACTCCGGCCACCCTGCCCTCCCCCAGGTACGGAGCCGCCATGAACGTTCGTCCGCTCGCCTGCGCGCTGATCGCCTGCCTCATCGCCATGCCCCACGCCGACGCGCAGAAGAAGCGCGCGGCCAAGCCGAAGGCCCCGGCCGCGCCCACCGCCTGCAGCGACTTCTACGCCAGCGCCAATGCCGACTGGCTGCGCAGCAACACGACACCGCCCGCCTCCGGCTCCACGTCCGCGCTGGAACAGCTGGCCGCGCGTTCGCGGCAGCAGCAGCTGGACCTGCTGGATGCCGCGTCGAAGTCGCCGCAGAACAACGTGCAGAAGCTGCTCGGCGATTTCTGGGCCAGCGGCCTGGACGAAGCGGCCGTCGAGCGCGACGGCGCGCAGCCGATCGCACCGCTGATCGCGCGCATCGATGCCGTCAAGAATGCCAAGGACATCCCACCCTCGATCGCCGCGCTGCACCAGGTCGGCATCCCGGTGGTGTTCAACTTCGGCGCCGACGTCGACCTGCAGGATCTCGAACGCCACATCGGCTACTTCGCGCAGGGCGGCCTCGGCCTGCCCGACCCGGCGTACTACACGCGCAACGACGCCGAGACGCAGGCGCTGATGGGCCGTTACCGCAACTACGTCGAGAAGATCCTCGCGTTGACCGGCACGCCGGAAGCGCAGATCAAGACCGATGCGCAGACGGTGCTCGACCTGGAAACGCGCATCGCGACCGCGTCGAAGTCGCTGATCGATCTGCGCGATCCGCGCGCGAACTTCGCGCCGGTCGATACGAAAACGCTCGCCAAGCAGTACAAGCGCCTGCAGCTGGGCGATTTCCTCAAGGCGCAGGGCGTCACCGACGATCGCGTGTCGATGGCGAACCCGCAGTTGTTCACGCAGCTCGACACGCTGGTCGGCAGCCTGAAGCCGGCGCAGTGGAAGGCCTACCTGCGCTGGCGCGTGGGCGATGCGATGGCGCCGTACCTGGCGAAGTCGTTCCGCGATGCGGAGTTCGAATTCCGCGGCCGCGTGCTGCGTGGGCTCGCCGCGCCCCAGTCACGTCCGCAGCAGGTGCTGGATGCGATCACGCTCGCGGCCGGCCCGATGGTCGGCCACGAGTACGCAGCGCGCTACTACTCGCCCGCCACCGACAAACGTGCCGAGGACATCGCAAAACAGGTGCGCGAGGCGCTCGGGCAGGCGCTCGATCGCGACACGCGTTTCAGCGCGGCGGCGAAGGCCGAGGCGAAGGCGAAGCTCGACAGGCTGAAGATCGAGGTCGGGACGCCCAATCGCGATCTGGATTACACCGTGCAGCCGATGGGCCGCGGCAGCTTCGGCAGCAACATGCTGATCGCCTCCACGTGGCGGCATCGCGAGGAGATGAAGCGCATCGGCCGCGGCAACGCCGATCGCCGCTGGGACGTGCTGCCGCAGGATCCTTCGCTCGCCTACGACATCACGCAGAACCGCCTGATCGTCACCGCCGCGATGCTGCAGCCGCCAGTGTTCGACACGACGAAGGACGCGGCCTGGCTGTACGGTTCGTACGGCGCGCTGGTCGGCCACGAACTGAGCCACGGCTTCGACAACCGCGGCCGCTACGTCGATTCGAAACAGGAACTGCGCGACTGGTGGACGCCGACCGAAACCAGCGCGTGGGATGGCTTGAGCAAGCGCATCGCCGCGCAGTACTCGGGCTTCGACTATCCCGAACTGAAAGGCGTGAAGGTCAACGGCGCGCAGACCGCCGACGAGAACATTGCCGACCTGGCGGGCGTCGAGCTGGCGTGGTCGGCGTTCGGCAGTGCCGAACCGTCGGCCGCGAAGCCGGCGCAGCAGTCGTTCTACAAGGGCTGGGCGTCGCTGTGGCCGCAGCGGATGACCGAGGAAATCGCACGCCAGCGCGCCGCCACCAGCGTGCACGCACCGGGGCAGTGGCGCACGAACGGCCCGCTGCGCAACCAGCCGTCGTTCGGCGAGGCGAATGCGTGCAAGGCCGGCAACGCGATGCAGCTGGCGGCAGACCAGCAGATCCGGTTGTTCCCGTGAGTAGAGCTGCGGCGCCTAGTGTTCGGGGTCGCGGCTGCCGCTGCTATTGCCGCTGCTGTTGCTGTTGCTGTCAAACAGCCGATCCGTCACTAGCTCCCACGGGCGCCGCACAGGATGTGCGGCGGTGAGCGCTGAGCCATGGATGGCGAATCGCGAACGCGCCCTTTTGCTTTCCGCTCGCAGGATTGATTTGGGCAAATGGAAGGCCCTTTCTTTTGGTTACTTTTCTTTGGGCAAGCAAAGAAAAGTGACCCGAGCGCCGCAGGCGATCGGAAGCTTGGCGGGTGATTTTTCTTTGCTCTTCGACGCCACGGGTAAAGCGTGGAAAGTCCATGGATGGTGCCGCCATTCGGCGGCCCAGAAGCGGCCCGCCTTCGCGGGAACGACGAGCAGCAGCGGCTCCAAGATCACGATGGATTCCAGCTTTCGCTGGAATGACGGTGAGGGTCAGGAACCGTCGATGGAGTGCCGGACGCAACGGGCCTAGATCCCGGCTTCCGCCGGGATGACGGAGAAGCGCTATCTCACCACCCGCATCTTCGGTGGCCCCTTGCGGCCGAACGGTGGCTGCCCGCGCCAGTAACGGATCAGCAGCCAGCCGAACAGCATGCCGCCCAGGTGCGCGAAATGCGCCACGCCCGGCATCGTGTTGGTGATCCCAAGCAGCAGCTCGATCGCGCCGTAGACGATCACCAGCGTGCGTGCCTTCATCGGGATCGGCGGAATCAGCAGCATCACCCGCTGGTTCGGGAACAGCATGCCGTACGCGAGCAGCAGGCCGAAGATGCCGCCGGAGGCGCCCACCGTCGGATACGCCGGTTCGCCCTGCGATACCGTCCACATGCCCACCGCCAGCTGGCACAGCGCCGCGCCAACGATGCAGACCATGTAGTACGTGAGATAGCGACGATCGCCCCACACGTGTTCCAGCGGCGCACCGAACATCGCCAGCGCGAGCATGTTGAACAACAGGTGGGCGAAACCGCCGTGCATGAAACCGTAGGTGACGACCTGCCACGGCATGAAACCGACGCCGTACAGGTCGGCATCGCTGTGCGGCGGCCAGAGCATGAACTGCGCCAGTGCGACGTCGCCGATGATCAGCTGCAGCACGAACACCAGTCCGTTCGCGATCAGCAGGGCCTTGGTGACGGGGGGAAGGTTGGAAAACATCGCGGCTCCTTCGAGTGCGCTACATGGTAGCCGTCGCGAAGGCCGGTTGCGTTCGCGCGCGATACACGGTCGGGCGAGGCGGCCGTCAGCCGCGCGTGGCGCGTCGGGTCGTGGCCGGGGTGGACGCCTTCCGAGCGGCCCGGGCGGGCTTCGTCGTGGTGCTGCTGCGTTTGCGCGCGGCGGACGGAGACATGGGCATGCCCCACATCTGCTCGTCCAGCGTCGCCGCGGCGCGCTGGCCCTTCACCTTGCCCGATTCCACGCGCACGCCTTCGGCGCGCAGGCGCTGGCTCTGTTCGCGGAATCCCTTCGAACCGTCCGGGAACGCGATGCGTCCGTCCGAACGCAGGACGCGATGCCACGGCAGCGCCGGATCCTCGTTCTGGCCGAGCAGGCGCGCCACGAGCCGTGCGCGACCGGGCAGGCCCGCGCGGCGGGCCACCTCGCCGTAGCCAGCGACCTCGCCCGCCGGGATCGCGCGGATCGCGGCAAGAATCCGTCCATGTACGTCGTCGGCAGCGGGCTTGCCCATCGCGGTAGCATACCGGTCTCCCCCGGCAGGAGCCGCTCTCCGTGCGCAACTTCGATTCGATCCGCAGCCACCTCCAGGCCGCGAAATTCCGCCTGACCGACCACGACGTCGACGTGCTGTGCATCGAACTGTCGCTCGAACACGGCACCCGCCACCAGGCGATCTTCCTGTCCGAGCTGGACGACGACGACGGCCGTCCGTACCTGCGCGTGAGCACGGCCGTCGCGCCGATCACCGGCCTGGACGCCAAGCGCGCGCTCATCTTCAACTGGGAAAGCCGCGTGGGTTACCTCGCCATCGGCGACCTCGACGGCGTCCCGCACCTGCAACTGTGCGAGAACCGCCCCTATGACGGCCTGGACCCGGCGGAAATCGACCGCCTCGTGCTCGAGATCGGTGGCCTGGGCGATCGCATGGAACGCATGCTGTCGGCAGGCGGCGACCTGTTCTGAGGTCGGCCGCAAGCACCTGAAGAAAAGGCCCGCATCGCGGGCCTTTTTCATGTTCGTGGCAAGGCCTCAAGCCCAGCCAAAGAACCGGAACAGCTCGAAGAACGCGTAGGCGATGCCGCCGGCCGCCGGGATCGTGAGGATCCACGCCCAGATCATCTTCTCCACGACCGTCCACTTGATCGCGTTGAAGCGCTTGGCCGTGCCCACGCCCATGATCGCCGAGGAGATGTTGTGCGTGGTCGAGACCGGAATACCGAGCGAGGACGCCGCCATGATTACCGCCGCCGCGCTGGTTTCGGCTGCGAAGCCGTTGATCGGATGCAGCTTCACGAGCTTGTGGCCGAGCGTCTTGATGATGCGCCAGCCGCCAGCGGCAGTACCGGCGGCCATCACCACGGCGCAGGTGAGCTTGATCCACAGGTCGATGTCGTTGTTTTCGAGCGCCGCCTGCGACGGGTGCAGGAACGCCAGCCACGACGGCAGGTTGTCCAGCGTGCCCGCCGCCTGCGCGCCGACCAGCGCCAGCGCAATGATGCCCATCGTCTTCTGCGCATCGTTCATGCCGTGCGCGAAGCCCATGCCGGCCGCCGACACCAGCTGCGCCTTGCCGAAGAACGCGTTCACCCAGCGCGGGCGCGCCATGCGCGCCAGCACGCCACCGCTGCTGGCCATGAAGGAGATGATCGCGAACAGCACGCCCATCACCACGAAGCCGGCAGCGAAGCCCAGCAGCGGCGACGAGAACATCGGCACGACCACCTTCCACAGCACGCCGGCGCTCTTGTACCAGGGGTCGGCGGGATGCGACCAGATCACCGAATGGAAGTTGTTGCTGGCCGCGGCGACCGCCGCGCCACACAGGCCGCCGATGAGCGCGTGCGAGGACGAGGACGGCAGACCCTTCCACCACGTGATCAGGTTCCACACGATCGCGCCCAGCAGCGCGCACAGGATCAGCTGCGAGGTGACTTCCACCACGCCGGTGTCCAGCAGCCCCGACGCGATGGTCTTGGCCACCGCCGTGCCCCACAGCGCGCCCAGCAGGTTGGTGCTCGCGGCCAGCATCACGGCCTGTATCGGCGACAGCACCTTGGTCGCCACGACGGTGGCGATGGAGTTGGCGGTGTCATGGAAGCCGTTGATGTATTCGAAGGCGAGCGCCGCGAATACCACGACCAGGACCAGGGTCAGCATCGGACCGACCCCTTAGGAATTCTTCAACACGATTTCGTAGGCGACCACGCCGGCCTCGCGGCAACGGTCGATGGCCTTCTCCAGGATCTCGAAGAACTCCTTGAGCAGGAACATCTGCAGGTTGTCCAGGCGGCCGGAGTAGATGTCGCGGTAGAGCTCCAGCATCAGGCGGTCGGCTTCGTTCTCGATGGAGCGCAGCTGGTCGTTGAGCGCCTTCATCGGCTCGAGCTTCAGGTTGCGCAGCTCGTGCACCATCTTCACCACCACGGCCGACGCCTGCTCGAGCATCGCCGCGCGCGGGGCGAAGTCGATGTGCTCCAGGTGGCGGGTGGCCAGCGAGTAGCGGTCGGCGAACTTCTCGACCTGCTTCGGGATCTTGTACAGCGCCGAGGCCAGGGCTTCGATGTCCTCGCGCTCGATCGGCGTGATGAAGCTGTTGACCAGTTCGAAGCTGATCTTGTCGGACGCTTCGCGTTCGCGCTGGCGGGCCAGCTTGAAGGCGTCCAGCGCCGGCTGGCGATCGGCGGCCTTGAGCATCGCGTGGAGCGCCTTGGTGCTGTCGTGGGCGGCGACGGCGGCCTCTTCCAGCAGCGTGTAGAACTGGTTGCCTTGGCCGAAGATCGTTTGCAGGGAGAACATGCGGAGGGGGCCTCGTGGTGCCGGAATGGCCGGCGCGGTGGGTCTGCGGGGCGAATTATGACGGTTTGGGGACACCGGCGCGCGCCTGGGTGCCACCCATACGGGTTGATTTCGGCCGTCCTGCTACCATCCAGAACGCTCATCCCCCTTTTCACCCTGCCATTACGCAATGGACGACGACCCAGAACGGCCGCCCGCCCCCGCCTGCGCGCGCCTGCGCCACCCTCACGGCGCCTGCACCCCAGCCTGCCAACATCCTGACGGACGGACCGCATGCTGGAACTGCTGATCGTCATTGCCCTGATCGTCCTCAACGCCTTCTTCGCGATGTCGGAGATGGCGCTGATGACCTCGCGCAAGATCAAACTCAAGCAGATGGCCGAAACCAGCCGCGGCGCGCAGGTCGCGTACGAGCTGGCCGAGCATCCCGACAACCTGCTCTCCACCGTGCAGGTCGGCATCACCGGCATCGGCGTCCTAACCGGTACCTTCGGCGGCGAATCGATAGGCCTGGCCATCGCGGGCTGGCTGCAGGGCATGTGGCCCGATGCGGCCCAGTACGCGCGTGCCATCGGCATCGGCACGGCGGTCACGCTGATCACTGCCGCGTCCGTCATCTTTGGCGAGCTGATTCCCAAACGACTGGCGCTCACCAATTCGGAGCGCATCGCGTGCGCGGTGGCGATTCCGCTGTACTGGCTCTCGCGCGCCGCTCGTCCGATCGTCGCCGGACTGGGCGCGATCAATCGCTTGGTACTGCGCCTGCTCGGCATCAAGGACGACGCACGCAGTGCCATCAGCGAAGAGGAAATCCGGCTGCTGGTAACCGAAGGCCACGAACAGGGCGTGATCGACGCCGACGAACGCAAGATGATGAACCGCGTGCTGGGCCTGGGCGATCGCACCGCCGAAAGCCTGATGACGCCGCGCACGCGCATCACCTGGCTCGACGCGGCTGCCGATTTCGCCGAGAACCTCGCCACCATGCGCGAGACGCCGTTCTCGCGCTATCCGGTGTATCGCGAGAACGACAGCGAGGTGCTCGGCATCCTCGAGGTGAAGTCGCTGCTCGATCGCCTCGACGAGAAGGCGCCGGACCTGTTCAAGGAACTGCGCGAACCGCTGTTCGTGTCCGAGTCCACGCATGCGATGAAGCTGCTGGAAATCTTCCGCGAGGAGCAGCAGTCGCTCGCGCTCGTCGTCGACGAATACGGCGACGTCACCGGCATGGTCACCGTCGCCGACCTGATGGACGCCATCGTCGGCCGCGTGCACGCGATCGGCGGCGCCATGGGAGAGGACGAGGACGACAGTCACGCGCCGGTGGTGGAACGCGCCGACGGCTCGTTCCTGATCGACGGTTCGCTGCCGGTCGAAGACCTGCGCGAGCTCATCGGCAGCGGCCGCCTGCCCGACGAGGACGAACACGATTTCCATACCGCTGCCGGCATGGTGATCGCGCATTTCGGCCGCATTCCCTACGTGGGCGAATATTTCGACTGGGCGCAGTGGCGCATCGAGGTCGTGGACCTGGACGGTCCGCGCATCGACAAGCTGCTGCTGTCCAGGCGTCCCGAACCGGAGCCGGTGACGGATGACGCCTCCGGCTGACCAGGACCGCCACGAATACCGCGAAGCCGGCACGCGCGCACTGCTGGACGTATTCGCGGCGGGGAATCCTGACGAACAGCTGCGCATGGGTGACGTGCTGCACGGCCTGGGCGACCGGTCCTTTGGCATGCTGCTGTTCGTCTCGACGATCCCGGCGTTCATCCCGATCCCGGGCGTCGGCGGCGCGATCAGCGGCCCGCTGGTGATCCTGATCGGACTGCAGCTGCTGATCGGCCTGCGCCAGCCGTGGCTGCCGAAGTTCCTCGCGCGGCGCGGCCCGCACCGCCATGCGATGGCGCGTTTCCGGGATCTCCTCGCGCCCTGGCTCACGCGGCTGGAGAAAGTCGTGAAGCCGCGCCTGCCGGTACTGCTCGACCACCGCGTCGCCGACTTCTTCACCGGCGTGCTGCTGGTGTTGCTCGGGCTGCTGCTCTCGCTGCCGATTCCGTTCACGAACTACCTGTTCGGCGCGTTGCTGCTGCTGTTCGCTTTCGCGCTGCTCGAACGCGATGGCTGGCTGATGGCGGTGGCATGGGCTGCGGGCGTCATCGCCATCGCGGTGTTCGGCGTGCTGTCCGGAAGCCTCGCCACGGCGGCTGCAGGCTGGATCGACATGCTCTTCTGAGCATTCGCGAGTGCGTGACGTGCCGAAGCGAGCGCTTCGGCACCTTCGGGCGACGTAAAAAAAGGCCCCGCAATGCGGGGCCTTTTCGTTACGCGATGGAACCGCGGATCAGGCGAACGGATCCTGCAGCACCATCGTGGCGTCGCGGTCGGGGCCGGTGCTGACGATGGCGATCGGGCAGCCGGCCAGTTCCTCCAGCGCGCGCAGGTAGGCACGTGCGGCCGGCGGCAGCTTGTCCCACTCGGTGATGCCGTGGGTGTTCTCTTCCCAGCCCGGGAACTCCAGGTACACCGGCGTGCATTCTTCCCAGCCCGCCGCGTCCAGCGGCGCGTACTCGGTGCGCTTGCCGCGGTATTCGTAGGCGATGCAGATCTTCAGCTTCTCCATGCCGTCGAGCACGTCGAGCTTGGTGATGCACAGGCCGGTGATGCCGTTGACGGCCACCGCGCGGCGCAGCGCGACGATGTCCATCCAGCCGCAGCGACGGGGACGACCGGTGGTCGCGCCGTACTCCGCACCGCGATCGCGCAGGCCCTGGCCCACTTCGTCGTCCAGTTCGGTCGGGAACGGACCGCCGCCGACGCGCGTGGCGTAGGCCTTGGCGATGCCGAGCACGTAGTCGATCGCGTCCGCGCCCACGCCGGTACCGGCATACGCGCCGCCCACGGTGGTGTTGGACGACGTGACGTACGGATACGTGCCGTGGTCGATGTCGAGCAGCGAACCCTGTGCGCCTTCGAACAGCACCTTGCGGCCCTGCTTGCGCAGATCGTGGAGGATGCCGGCGACGTCGGACTTCATCGGCTCGACGTACTCGCCGAACGCGAGCGCTTCGTCGAGCGTCTGCTGGAAGTCCACCGCCTCCACGCCCAGGTACTTGGTGAGCACGAAGTTGTGGTAGTCCATCGTGGTGCGCAGCTTCTCGGCGAGCTGCTGCGGGTAGTGCAGGTCCGCCACGCGGATGCCGCGACGCGCGACCTTGTCCTCGTACGCCGGGCCGATGCCGCGGCCGGTGGTGCCGATGGCCTTGCCGCCGGCGGCCTTCTCGCGGGCCTGATCCAGCGCGATGTGGTACGGCATGATCAGCGGCGTCGCCGGGCTGATCTTCAGGCGCGAACGCACGTCCACGCCGTTGGCTTCCAGTTCGGCGATTTCCTTCTTCAGCGCCGCCGGCGACAGCACGACGCCGTTGCCGATCAGGCACAGCGCGCCTTCGCGCAGGATGCCGGAGGGAATCAGGTGCAGGACGGTCTTCTTGCCGCCGATGACCAGCGTGTGGCCGGCATTGTGGCCGCCCTGGAAACGCACCACCGCCCCGATGTCCTGCGTGAGCAGATCGACGATCTTGCCCTTGCCTTCATCGCCCCACTGGGCACCGAGAACGACGACTGACTGACCCATTTCGAAGCTCCTGACTCCATTGCATTGGATGGCCGCGCGGCCGGGCCGCCTGGGGGCACGCAGTGCGCGCCCCGCAAACAGCAAGAAAGCCGGCGGGGCGCTGGGCCCCGTCCGGCTTTTGTGCATTATCCGGGTTTTGGGTGGGCGGGACCACCCCGCCACGATGATCGGTCGCCGATTCGCGCGCCGATCGGCCTTCACATGGCGAACCGACCGATTCGATCAGGTCAGCCACCGGAAGATGGTCGTCGCGAGCCGCCTCAGGCGGCGCGCACGAGCCACAGCGACAGCAGGCCGAGCCCCACCACGACCGCCCCGACGACCCGCAGGTGCCGGTCCGGCAAGCCGTGGAGCTGCTCGGCGGCCCGCTTCCAGCCGCGTGGCGCGACGAACAGGAACAGTCCCTCCAGCACCGCGACCAGGCACAGGGCCGAAATCAGTTCCAGCGCCATGCTCGATCGTTCAACGGTCCGAACGCAGGTACTGCAGGAACGGGTCGTCCTTGCTCAGCACGATCACGCCGTCGCCATTGGCGAACGACTTGCGGTACGCATCCAGACTGCGCTGGAAGGCGAAGAATGCCGGATCGCGGTTCGCCGCCTGCGCGTACAGGCGCGTAGCTTCGGCATCGCCCTCGCCTCGCAGCTTCTGCGCATCGCGCTCGGCCTCGGCAACGATCACCTGCTTGTCGCGATCGGCCTTCGCGCGGATCGCCTGTGCCTGCTCCAGGCCTTCGGCGCGCAGCTGGCTCGCGACCTGCAGGCGCTGGCTGCGCATCTGGTTGTAGACCGAGCCGACGACATTGCTGTCCTGCGGCAGGTCGATGCGCTTGATGCGGATGTCGACGATCTTCACGCCCAGCGTTTCGGCGCCCTGGTTGATCGCCTCCAGCTGGCGGCCGATGACCGCCGTGCGATCGCCCGACACCACCTGCTGCAGCGTGCGCGAGTTGATCTCGTTGCGCAGCGAATCGCGGATGATCGGCGCCAGGCGCGCGACCGCGGTCGTTTCATCGCCGCCGGTCGCGCGATAGAACGCGCGCATATCGTTGATGCGACCCAGCGCGAAGAAGTCGACGCTGACGTTCTGCTTGTCGAAGGTCAGGTAGCGCTCGGGTTCGGCATCGAGCACCTGCAGTCGGCGGTCGAACACGCGCGCCGATTCCACCAGCGGCCACTTGAAATGCAGGCCGGGGCCGATGTCGGTGCGCACCACGCGGCCGAGGTTCAGCACGATGGCGCTGTGGCCTTCGCTGACCACGAACACCGAACCGAGCAGCGCGAACAGCGCCGCGACGACCAGGGCGATCCAGAGGGAGAACTTCATCGCGTCACCTCCTCGCGACCGGAGGGCCGGGGCGAGCGTGTCGGGCGGGCCGAATCGGACGATTCGGTGGTGGTCGGCGGCGCCAGCAGGTCCGGCGTGAGCAGCGGAGAATTCGGCGTGGGCGTCGGCGCGCGGCGCTCGCCCATCGGCACGTAGATCACGTTGCGACCGTCGCCACCGACGATGGTGCGGTTGTCGGACAGCACGTCCTGCACCGTGTCCAGCCACAGGCGCTTGCGCGTGACTTCCGGCGCGTTCTTGTATTCCTCGACCATCTGCGAGAAGCGCGACGCGTCACCTTCGGCGCGCGCGATCGAGGCGGTCTTGTAGCCTTCCGCCGCGGCGCGCACCTGGGCGGCCTGGCCGCGCGCTTCGGGCACGACCTGCTTGGCGTAGGCCTGCGCCTGGTTGATCTGCGTCGTCTTGTCCGATGCAGCGCGCTGCACTTCGTCGAACGCGTCCTTCACCTCATCCGGCGGACGGGCGTTGGGCAGGTTGAGCTCGGTGACGAACAGGCCGGTGCGATAGGTCTGCAGCGAAGCCTGCAGCTGCTGGCGCACCGTCGTGGTGAGTTCGGAGCGCGCGTTGAGCACGGTATCCAGGTCCGAACGGCCGACCTGCTCGCGCACGGCGCTCTGCGCGGCTTCCTTCAGCACACGGTCGGCGTCGCGCGAACCGAACAGGTACATCTGCGGATCACCGATGCGGTATTGCACGTTGATCTCGACATTCACCATGTTCGCATCGCGCGTGAACACGGGAACGGTGTCGCTGTAGGCGTTGCTCTGCGTGGCATTGACCTTGGTCACGCGCTCGATCGGCCACGGCGCCTTGAAGTGCGGGCCGGGATCGAGCACGCGGGCGAACTGGCCGAAGCGCAGCACGACGCCGCGTTCCTGCTCGGTCACCAGGACGAAGCAGTTGAACACCAGCCACAGGGCGAACACGATGCCGACCCAGCGCAGGATGCTCCCGCCGCCTCCGGCACCGCCGCCGAACAGCCCGCGCAGTGGATCGATCAGGGCGTCCAGGCCACGGCCGCCGGGCCGGCGGCGGGGATTTCGTCCGTTCGGACCGCCGGAATTGTCACTGCCAGGGGTGTTCCAGGCCATGCCTGCTCCAATCAGGGGATGTCCGCCCGCATTCAGCGGCGCGCACGTGCGTCGATTCTAGGTGGGGGTGCGATGTGCCTCAAGCAATGCGCCTGGCCACGCCGCGAACGCGCTCAGGCCGCATCCTCGTCGTCCTGCTCGGGCAAAAGATGGCGCAGCGCCTCGCCATGGGCCTGCGCGAACAGGCGCTGCGCGTCGGCCAGCGGCAGGTCCACGCGGATCCGCCAGCCGTGCTCGTCGTGGTCCTCGCCACGCACCGCGCCCAGGTCGTGCAGGCGCGCGCGCAGTTTGGCCGCCTGCGGCGGCAGGCGGACTTCGCCGACGACATGGCGCAGTTCCAGCGCTTCGGCCAGCGCCTGGCGCAGCAGGTCCAGACCGAGCTCGTCTCGCGCGGACAGCCAGACGCGCACGCGCCCTTCCGCCGGACGGTCGATGCGGGGCGCGACGGTCTCGCCGTCGGCGCCGAGCCGGTCGATCTTGTTGAACACCAGCACCTGCGGCAGGTCGCCCGCGCCGATGTCCTTGAGGACTTCATCGACCTGCGCGATGCGCTCGTCGCGCAGCGGATCGGCGGCGTCGACCACGTGCAGCAGCAGGTCGGCCTCGCGGGCCTCCGACAGCGTCGAACGGAACGCGGCGACCAGTTCGTGCGGCAGGTCGCGGACGAAGCCGACCGTGTCGGCCAGCACCACGCCGCCGCCGGAGAGTTCGATGCGGCGCACCGTCGGATCCAGCGTCGCGAAGAGCTGGTCGGCCGCGTACGCCTCGGCGCCGGTCATCGCGTTGAACAGCGTCGACTTGCCCGCGTTGGTGTAACCGACCAGCGCCACGCGCGGCAGCTCGCTGCGCACGCGGGCGCGGCGCATCTGCGTGCGCTGGACTTCGACCTTCTCCAGGCGTCGCTGCAACTGCTCCAGTCGCTTCTGCAGGAGGCGACGGTCGGTTTCCAGCTGCGTTTCGCCGGGGCCGCGCAGGCCGATGGAACCGCCGCGCTGTCGCTCAAGGTGGGTCCAGCCGCGCACGAGTCGCGTGGCCATGTGCTTGAGCTGCGCAAGCTCGACCTGGAGCTTGCCGTCGTGGCTGTGCGCACGCTGCGCGAAGATGTCGAGGATGAGCCCGGTGCGATCGACCACGCGGCGCTGCAGTGCGCGTTCGAGGTTGCGCTCCTGCCCGGGCGATAGCGGATGGTTGACGAGGATGAGGTCGGCGCCGGTGGCTTCCGCGGCGGCCTTCACTTCTTCGAGCTTGCCGCTGCCGATGAGCATGGCGGCATTGGGACGGTCGATGCGAGCGGTGAGCACCGCGGCGACCGTGGCGCCCGCGGAGCGGGCGAGATCGGCGAATTCCTCCAGCAATCCCTCGTCCGGCGGACCGCCGGCATGGGGTTGGATCAGGAGGGCGTGCTCGCCTTTGCGGGATCGTTCGAACAAACCGGGGCTCAACCTGTACGGGGGCAGGAAGAGAAGATGGGCACCGACCCGCGGCCGCACAAGGGCCGCAGGTCATCACGCCGCCGATCGGACCGTTGCCGGCCGGCGCGCGGGCCCATCAGGCCGTCGATGCGGCGCTTATTCGGTTTCTTCGCTTTCCTCGCCGCCGGATTCGGACGACTGGACGTAACCGCCGCCCGGTCCCACGCGCACGTTGCGCGCCGGCACCACGGTGGAAATCGCGTGCTTGTAGACCATCTGGCTGACGGTATTGCGCAGCAGCACGACGAACTGGTCGAAGGACTCGATCGTGCCCTGCAGCTTGATGCCGTTGACCAGATAGACCGAAACCGGCACGCGTTCGCGTCGAAGCGCGTTCAGGAAAGGATCCTGCAAAGACTGTCCCTTGGACATGCGTTGTTCCCCAACTCGTTCTAGTTATCAGTGGTGTTGCAGCCGCACGGCCGACGAGCCGCGATCGCCGGCCCGTCCCCACGAGCGGCGACGGCCCGATGGTAGCGCAAACCCGCGCGAGTGCACGCGCACCCGATTCAACCCTTGGCCGGTCCGCCAAGGCCGTCGAGAAACGCCGCCCGGACGGCCTCGAGCTGGTCGCGCTGGCGCTGCGGATCGAACCACAGGGCATCCAATTCGCCGCGGAGCCAGGTGAGCTGGCGCTTGGCCAGCTGGCGGGTCGCGTACACGCCGCGATCACGGAATTCCGATGCCGTGGTCGCGCCATCGAGGTGCTCCCAGGCCTGCCGGTAGCCGACGGCACGCAACGCCGGCAGGTCGAGCGGTGCCGGATGGTTGCGCAGTTCCGGCAAGGCTCGCAGCGTGCGCACTTCGTCGAGAAAGCCGGCTTCGAGCATCAGGTCGAAGCGCCGGCCGATGCGCTCATGGAGCACCGCCCGATCCGCCGGCGCGAGCACCAGCTTGAGCACGCGCACCGGCAACCGCGGTGGCCGGTGCTCGCGACGCCAGTCGCTGATCGTCCGGCCGGAGAGGCGGAAGACTTCCAGTGCCCGCTGGATACGCTGGGCGTCGGTGGCGTGGATGCGGGCGGCGGCTTCCGGGTCGATCACCGCCAGATCGGCATGCATCGCGGCCCAGCCGCGCCGCTGCGCTTCGGCTTCCAGTTGCGCGCGCATGTCGGCGTCGGCTTCCGGCATCGGCGAAAGCCCATGCAGCAGTGCGTGGAAGTACAGGCCGGTGCCGCCGGCGAGGATGGGCAACCGCCCACGGGCCACGATGTCCTCGACCGCGCGCCGCGCATCGACGGCGAACTCCGCCGCCGAGTACGGCTGCCACGGCTCGCGCAGATCGATCAGGTGATGCGGCACGCGCGCCAGTTCGTCCGGCGTCGGCTTGGCCGATCCAATATCAAGCCGCCGGTACACCAGCGCCGAATCGACGCTGACGATCTCGCCGCCGAAGCGTTCGGCCCAGTCCAGCGCGAGCGCGGTCTTGCCCGAAGCGGTCGGGCCCATGAGGGCAATCGCGAGCGGGCGCGGATCGGCGGGCATGTCGAAGGCGGCGGGTCGGGGGCGTAGCCTCGCACAGCCGGGTCGCAGGGAGAACGTCGGCCGCCCCGGCTTTCCACACAACGTGTGGAGAACCACTGGGGCAAGGCTGTTGATAAGACATCGCAGCCCAGGCGCCGCAAGGCCTTCCGGGTGATTGGCGAAATTTTGGCCAGCGCGCGTGCGCTATCCACATCGCCTGTGGACAAGCCTGCGGACAGCGATGTGGGCAGTGGCCGCATACGTCGCAACCACGGGCCTCCCCGCAAGTCTGGCTAAAAAATCACCACACATTCTGCTTGACGGATGCGACGGTTTCGGCATCGCCGACATCCATGACGACGACGCGCTGCGACGCGACGAACGCGGCTATCCACACTGCCTGTGGACAAGCCTGCGGACAGCGATGTGGATTCCATGCTGCACGCCTTGCGCTGCAAGCGTCGCAAGGAGTTTGGACAGAAACTGGCCACAGAAAACGTTTGACTTGCGGCGCCGATTACGCATTGCGTGCGTGCGTTTCTGGCCGTGATCAGCGCGGCTATCCACACAGCTTGTGGACAAGCCTGCGGACAGCGATGTGGGAATCGTGCCGAGCGCCTTGCCACACAAGCTTCGCAGCAAGTTTGGTCAGAAGCTGACCACCTAAATCACTGACGTACGCGCCGATTTCGGCGTGTACACGTGCGCTATCCACACGGCCTGTGGACAAGCACGCGGACAACGTTGTGCGCATCGCGCTGCAAGCCTTGTGCAGCAAGGCCTCGCAGGGATTGGTCAAAATATCGCCAGGCGATGCGTCATTCCTCGTCGGGCCACTTCGGCATCGACGGCGCGCTTTTCGCGCGCGGCATCGCCTGCGAGGCGACGGCGTTCCACACCTTCAGTGCATCCACGGTGGCGGCGACATCGTGCACGCGCAACAGCTTCGCGCCACGCTGCGCGGCGATGAGGTGCGCGGCCACGGAGCCCGACGCGCGTTCGCGCGGTGCATCGCGGCCGGTAATCTCTCCGATCGTGCGCTTGCGCGACAGTCCGGCGAGCAGCGGAACACCCAGTTCGGCAAGGCGTTCGAGTTGCGCGAGCAAGGCGAGGTTGTGCTGCGTGTTCTTGCCGAAACCGAAACCCGGATCGACCACGATCTTCTTCTTCGCGATGCCGGCCATCTCCGCGGCGAAGATCCGTTCGGCGAGGAAGCGGTGAACATCGGCGACCACATCGTCGTAATGCGGCGCGTCCTGCATCGAACGCGGTTCGCCCTGCATGTGCATCAGCACCACGGGCACGCCGAGTTCGGCGGCAGTACCGAGCGCACCTTCGCGACGCAGCGCGTAGACATCGTTGATCATGCCCGCGCCGGCCTGCACGGCCGCGCGCATGACCTCGGGCTTGGAGGTGTCGATGCTGATCGGCAGCGAGGTCTCGCGCGCGAGGCGTTCGATCACGGGAATCGTGCGGCGCAGTTCTTCCTCGACCGACACGTCGGCCGCGCCGGGCCGCGTGGATTCGCCGCCGATGTCGAGCACGTCGGCGCCCTCCTCCGCCAGCGCCAGCCCGTGCGCCACGGCGGCATCGAGCGTGTCGTGCGCGCCACCGTCGGAAAACGAATCCGGCGTGACGTTGACGATGCCCATCACGCGCGGGCGATCGAGCGCGAGCGGACGGCCGTTGCAGTCGAGGATGGGCGTGATGTCGAACATGGCGGCCGTGATCGCGAGGGAAAGCGCGATCTTACGGCTTCGGTGCGTGCCGGGATGACGGGAAGGCCGGCGTCGACATCCGCGCCGCCAAAAGCAAAGAGCCGGCACCAGGCCGGCTCTTCGATGCAGCTCAGGTAACGCGATCGATCAGGTCTGCGCCGCAGGACCGCCGATCGTGCCGGGACGCTCGCCGTCATCCTTCGGCGTCTTGCCGGACTTCGACCAGTCCGCCGGCGGGCCCGGCTTGCGGCCGGCCATGATGTCGTCGATCTGGTGCGCGTCGATGGTCTCGTACTGCAGCAGCGCATCGGCCATCACGTGTAGCTTGTCGAGGTTGTCCTTGAGGATCTGCGTGGTGCGGCCGTACGCCTTGTCGAGGATATCGCGCACGACCTCGTCGATCTTGCGCGCGGTCTCGTTCGACACGTTCTTGTGCTGCGTCACCGAACGGCCGAGGAACACCTCGTCCTCTTCCTCGCCGAAGGTGATCGGGCCCAGTTCCGACAGGCCCCACTTGGTGACCATGTTGCGGGCCATCTTGGTGGCGCGCTCGATGTCGTTGGACGCGCCGGTGGTGACCTTGTCGGCGCCGAAGATCAGTTCCTCGGCGACGCGGCCGCCATACAGCGAGCACAGCTGCGATTCGATGGCGACGCGGTTGAGCGAATACTTGTCGCCCTCCGGCAGGTACATCGTCACGCCCAGCGCGCGGCCGCGCGGAATGATCGTGACCTTGTAGACCGGATCGTGCTCCGGAACGATGCGGCCGACGATCGCGTGACCCGCCTCGTGATAGGCGGTGTTGCGCTTCTCGTCCTCGCTCATCGCCATCGAACGACGCTCGGCGCCCATCAGGATCTTGTCGCGCGCACGGTCGAAGTGCTCCATGCGCACGTCCTTGGCGTTCTCGCGCGCGGCGAACAGCGCCGCCTCGTTGCACAGGTTCGCCAGGTCCGCGCCGGAGAAGCCCGGCGTGCCGCGCGCGATCGTCATCGGATCGACGTCGTCGTGCAGCGGCAGCTTGCGCATGTGCACGCGCAGGATCTGCTCGCGGCCCTTCACGTCCGGCAGGCCGACCACGACCTGGCGGTCGAAACGGCCCGGACGCAGCAGCGCCGGGTCGAGCACGTCCGGACGGTTGGTCGCGGCGATGACGATCACGCCTTCGCCGCCCTCGAAGCCGTCCATCTCGACCAGCAGCTGGTTGAGCGTCTGCTCGCGCTCGTCGTGACCACCGCCCAGGCCCGCGCCGCGATGGCGGCCGACCGCGTCGATCTCGTCGATGAAGATGATGCAGGGCGCGTGCTTCTTGGCCTGGTCGAACATGTCGCGCACGCGGCTCGCGCCGACGCCCACGAACATCTCGACGAAGTCCGAACCGGAGATGCTGAAGAACGGCACCTTCGCCTCGCCGGCGATCGCGCGCGCCAGCAGCGTCTTGCCGGTGCCCGGCGGGCCGACCATCAGCACGCCGCGCGGGATCTTGCCGCCCAGCTTCTGGAACTTGGAGGGATCGCGCAGGAATTCGACGAGTTCGCCGACTTCTTCCTTCGCCTCGTCGCAGCCGGCGACGTCGGCCAGCGTGACCTTGACCTGGTCCTCGCCCTGCAGCTTGGCGCGCGAACGGCCGAAGCTCATCGCGCCCTTGCTTCCGCCCTGCTGCATCTGGCGCATGAAATACACCCAGATGCCGATGAACAGCAGCCAGGGGAGCACGTTGATGATGATGTAGAGGATCGACGGGCCGCTTTGCGGCGGCTGCTGGTCGATGGCGACGCGGTGGTTGATCAGGTCGTTGATCAGGTCCTTGTCGTCCTTGGGCTTGTAGGTCGTGAACTTCGAGCCGTCGCTGCGCACACCGGTGATGGTGGCGCCGTCGTCGGCGATCTTCACTTCCTTCACCTTGTCCTGCTGGACCTGATGGACGAACTGGTCGTACGCCAGCTCCTGGCTCCCGGCAGCGCCACGCGGCCCGAATGCCTGGAAGACCACCATCAACACGACGGCGACGATCACCCAGAGCAGCAGATTCTTGGCCAAATCGTTCATTCAGTTCCTACCTGGCGCCTGCGGCGCGTTGCAGCGGGGGCGGCGCCCATGCGCCGTGCAGCTCGATCAAACCTTACTTCATTACCGCGCGCTTGCCCTGTGCCAGCGCGTAGACCTCCGGGGACCGCTTGCGCGAGGCCTCCGGCTTGCGGATCACGACCCGGTCGTAGCGCCGGCGCAGCTCCTTCACGTACTCGTCGAAGCCGACCCCCTGGAACAACTTGATCAGGAAGTTGCCCCCGGTGCGCAGGTGCCGGTCGGCGAAGTCCATCGCCAGCTCCGACAGATACATCGCCCGGGGCATGTCGACCGCGTCCACGCCACTCTTATTGGGGGCCATGTCGGACAGGACAAGGTCCACCGGCTGACCGTTCAGGGCGCCCACCAGCTGGGATAGGACCGCATCCTCCCTGAAATCGCCATGAAGGAATTCGACGCCCGCCAGCGACGGCATCTCGAGGATGTCCAGGGCGATCACGCGGCCCGGGCGGGCCGCATCGAGGCGGTCGAGCTCCTGCCGCACCCACTGGGACCAGCCGCCGGGGGCGGCGCCCAGGTCGACCACCACCATGCCGGGCTTGAGCAGCCGGTCGCGTTCGACCAGTTCCTCCAGCTTGTAGGCCGCGCGCGAGCGCAGGCCTTCGGCCTTGGCCTTCTTCACGAAGGGGTCGGAAAAGTGTTCTTTCAGCCAGCGCTGGCTGGACTTGCTGCGGCTCGCCATCGGCGCGGCGTCGGGGTGAGCGTGGGGGCGGTCATGATACCCTGCGCGCCCCCCAGAGGTTTTCCGACTCCCGATGCAGACCGTCCTGACCGCCGCCCAGACCCGCTTCCTGCGCGGCCAGGCCCACGATCTCAAGGCGATGCTGCAGGTCGGCGGCAAGGGCATCACCGACTCGCTGGTGGCCGAGATCGACCTCGCCCTGGAGCACCACGAGCTGATCAAGGTGAAGGTCGGCGCGGAAGACCGCGACGCCCGCGACGCGATGATCGACGAGATCGCGCAGCGAACCGGCGCCGCGCTGGTCCAGCGCATCGGCCACACGGCGGTGCTGTACCGCCCGAGCAAGGACCGCCGCCAGATCGTCCTGCCGCGCGCCTGACGTCCGCGCGGACCGGCGCGAAGACAGGGTTTCGTCCCGCTTCCCCGCCCCCACTTCGTCCTCATGCAGCTCAATCTCGAACACCCGGACCACGAGTTCCTCCTGCGCGCCGCCGATGGCGAGTCCGTGCGGGTGAACGAACGCCGCCTGACGGCCAGTTTCGTGCTCTCGCCCGACCGCCTGGTCGAGGGCTGGCCCGTTCGTGATGTGAAGGCGATGGCGCCGCAGGACCTCGACGCCGTCCTGGCGCTGGAGCCGGAAGTGATCCTCCTCGGCAGCGGCGCCACGCAGGTGTTCCCGCCGGCCGCCGTACTCGCCCAATGCCTGCGCCGCGGCGTCGGCATGGAGACGATGACCAACGCCGCCGCCGCGCGCACGTTCAACGTGCTGGCCGGTGAAGGCCGCCGCGTCGTCGTGGCGTTCGTCCTTCCCGGCTAACGCCCGTCTTCGTGCGGCGCGAACGGCAGCCGCACCCACACGCCGTAATGATCCGACGCCCAGCGACCCTCCGCGTCGGGCGTGTCGAGGATGCGCCGCGCCTCCGGCATCCCGAAGCTGCCTTGTTCCGCGTACACGCGATCGATGCGCGCCGGCGGATTGAACCGTGGATTGAGCGTCGCATGCGCGAGCTCGTCGACCGTTACGCCTGCATGCGGGAGCGCGTACGCATCGACGAAACGTGCGCGCAGCGGCGCCAGCTCCGCGGCATCCGCCGTGACGTTGAAGTCGCCGCCGATGACCACCGCCTCATCGCCGCGCGTGGCATCGACGAAGGACATCAGGTCTGCGACCTGTCGCGCGCGCGTGGCGCCACTTCGATCCTCGAAATCCAGGTGCACGACGTAGAGATTCACCGCGTGTCCGCGCACCGTCGTGCGCACCCAGCCGGCGATGCGATAGGCGTTGTCCGGCTGCAGGCGACGGAAGCCGCGCAAGGTGGCGGGCTCGCGCGTCAGGATCGCGTTGCCGTAGCGACGCGCACGATCGACCGGATCGACCGAGACGAAGAAGGCGTCGTAGCCAAGCCGCTGCGCGAGCCCGATCGCCTGGTTCGGCAGCGTTTCGTCCTGCAGCACTTCCTGCAGCAGGATCGCGTCGGGCGAAAGACGGCGCAGTTCGGCTTCGATCATCGCGGCGCGATGCGGCCAGTCCTCGCGATCGTGCCAGAGGTTGAGCGTGACGATGTCCAGCGTAGGCGCATCGTCACGCACCGTCGCCATCGATGCGCAGCCGGCGAGCATCGCCAGCATCATCGCCATTACCCAGAGCCACAGGCGCCGCACGAAATCCGCATGGCGGCCACTGCGTCCGCATTGCGCGGACGCGACGTTCACCGCTTCGGAAGGTAGATCAGCGGATCGACCGGCTTGCCGTTGTAGCGCACTTCGAAGTGCAGCATCTCGCGCGGCGCGCCGCTGCGGCCCATCTCGGCGATCTGTTGTCCCGAGCGCACCAGCTGGCCTTCGTTCACCAGGCGGTTGCGGTTGTGGCCGTACGCGGAGAGCCACTGCTCGTTGTGCTTGATGATGATCAATTCGCCGTAGCCGACCAGGCCGGAACCGGAATACACCACCACACCATCCGCCGCCGCGCGCACGGGCGCACCGCTGGCGCCCGCGATGTCGACGCCCTGCTTGGTCGGCTCGCCCGCGACGTAACGGCCGATGAGTTCACCGTCGGCCGGCCAGCGCCACCTGATGTCGCTTGCGGCCGGCGCGGCGGGCTTCGGCGCGGGCGCGGGCGCGGCTGGTGTCGTTGCAGCGGGCTTGGTCGTCGTGGTCGTCGTGGTGGAAGGACGCGTCGCGGCCGTGCTGCCGCCCTTCCCCGCCGGATACAGGCGCAGCTTCTGGCCGGGGTAGATGGTGTACGGCGCAGCGATCCCGTTCCATGCCGCCAGGTCCTGCTGGCGCACGCCGTTGCGCGAGGCGATCGAGAAGAGCGTGTCGCCGCGACGCACCGTGGTGGTCACGCCGGGCCGCGGCTTCGAGGGCGCTTCCGAGGAGGCGCCCGGTTCGCGATAGACCTTCGTGGTCCAGCAACCGCCAAGCAGCGCGGCGAACGCCACGAGCGAGGCGGCAGCGAGAGATCGGACGGCAACGTTTCGCGATGTTCCGGTCATGCTTCCTCTCATCCCAACTGCGTCTTCCAGACCAGAAAGCAGATCGCCGCGATGAGCAACGCCAGCGCGATCCAGCCGATCGGCTCGATGTACCTGCGCAGCGCGGCTTCGGCGCGGACGCCGCCGATGCGGATCACCAGCGCGATCAGGTAGACGCGCTTGCCGCGCCCGATCAGCATGCTCAGCACGTACTGCGGCATGGGCACGCCGACGATACCCGAGGCCCATGTGAAGACCTTCATCGGGATCGGCGCGAAGCCGCCCAGCACGAGCAGCCAGAACACCGCCCATGGCGACTCGGCCATCTTGGCCTGCACGGTGGCGATGCCCGACTCGATGCCGCCCAGCATGCCCAGCGCGGCGAACAGCGGCTTGACCGCCTCGAAGGCGTAATGCCCCAGTGCGTAGCCGACCAGCGCGCCCACCATCGAACCGGCCAGGCTGATCGTCGCGAACCAGAATCCGCGCCGCGGCTGCGCGACGCACATCGGCGCCAGCATCACCTCGGGCATGATCGGGAAGATGATCGCCTCGATGAAACTCAGCCCGACCAGGTAGGCCGGTGCGTGGCGATGGCGGGCCCACACCAGCGCCCGTTCGTACAACGGTCCAAAAATCTTCAAGCGGCGCCCCTGTGTTTCAGTGGTGTCGTCGGTCTGCGGTGGTCAGCGCGCTGCCGGTGCGGAGCACGGTGGATCGGGTGGGTCAGTCGACCATGCCCGACAGCAGCGGCACGAAGACTACCGGTGCGAGCGTCTGCTGGGTGACATTGCCGTCGGCATCCTTCGACAGCTTCAGCAGCGATTGGGATCCGGCGCCACCGACGGGGGCGATCAGCGTGCCGTTCGCGGCCAGCTGCCCGGTCAGCGCATCGACAAGGGCCGGCGCGGCAGCGGTGACGATGATGGCGTCGAACGGGCCGTTCTCGGGCCAGCCGATGCGGCCGTCGTCGTGCTTGCTGCGCACGTTCATGCCGAGCTGGCGGAAACGCTTGCGCGCGGTGCGCAGCAGTTCGCCGATGCGCTCGACGGTGTGGACTTCCAGCCCCAGCGCCGCGAGCACCGCCGCCTGGTAGCCCGAACCCGTGCCGATCTCCAGCACCTTTTTCGGTTCGGACTCGAGCAGCGCCTCGGTCATCTTCGCGACCACCCACGGCTGCGAGATCGTCTGTCCGTGGCCGATCGGCAGCGCGGTGTCCTCATAGGCGCGCGTGGCGAGCGCCTCGTCGACGAACAGGTGGCGCGGCACGGTGCGGATCGCGTTGAGCACGCGTTCGTCGCGGATGCCGTTGCCGCGCAGGCGATCGACGAGGCGGTCGCGCACGCGCTGCGAGGTCATGCCGGAACCGATCGCCTCCGGCTGCAGGCGCATGCGCAGCGTCATGCCGCACGCTCCGGCTTGCGGGATGCCGGATGGCCGAGCGAGGTGGCCAGGCCGTCGACCCAGCTGGCGACCTGCTCGAGCGCGTGGTAACGCGTGAGGTCGACCTGGATCGGCGTGATCGAGATGTGGCCGGTGCGCACGGCATGGAAATCCGTGCCGGGGCCGGCGTCCTGCTCGGCGCCGGCCGGGCCGATCCACCACCACTGGCGACCCCGCGGATCCTGCTGCGGGATGCACGCCTCGGCGCGATGACGGTTGCCCAGTCGCGTCACTTCGAACCCGCGCACTTCATCCCACGGGATGTCCGGCACGTTCACGTTGAGGATCGTGTCGGCCGGCAGCGGGTCCACGCGTAGGCGGGCGATGATTTCCGCCGCCGCGCGCGCCGCGGTTTCGTAATGCTTGCCGGTGTGGTCGACCGTCTGCAGAGACATCGCCACCGCGGGCAGGCCGAGGAACCGGCCTTCCATCGCGGCGGCGACGGTGCCTGAATAGATGACGTCGTCGCCCAGGTTTGCGGTGTTGTTGATGCCGGAGACCACGATGTCGGGTTCGACCTCGAGCATGCCCGTGATGGCCACGTGCACGCAGTCGGTCGGCGTGCCGAACACGCGCCAGGTCGAGCCGTCGAGTTGCTGGACGCGCACCGGCGCATCCAGGGTGAGCGAGTTGCTGGCACCGGAGCGGTCCCGGTCGGGCGCCACCACCAGGACCTCGTGCCCCGCCGCGCGCAGGCCTTCGGCCAGGACGCGGATGCCGGGCGCGTCGACGCCGTCGTCGTTGCTCACCAGTACTCGCATGGACTCCCTCTGTGTATTCGCTTGCAGACAACGCTTGCCGGAACCTGACGCCGGCGCGGGACGGGCCGCGCCACGTGAAGGGCCATGATAGCCGAAGCTGCCCGCGCGCCCGGCGACGGCGTGCACGTCCCGGCAACATCGCGTCAACGGTTTGCGGTATCGGCCCGCAACGCTAGGCTGGTGGCATGTCCGAACGACGCGACGATGACGAAGACGACGCCGAGCTGTTCCGCTCGGCGATCGGTCCGGTGCGGCCGATGCGCGAGACCGCGCCGCCGCCATCCGCGCCCCGGCCGCGCCCGCGCGCACGCATGGCCGAGCGCGACGAGGCGCAGGCGCGCGAGCAGTTCCGTCATGCGCTCGAAGACAGCCTGCTGGAAGCCGGCGACGCGCTGAGTTACCGCCGCGACGAGGTGTCGCCGCGGCTGTTGCAGAAGCTCAAGCGCGGCGAGATCTCGGTGCAGGAGGAGCTCGACCTGCATGGCGCCGACACCCGCGAGGCCGAGCAGCTGGTGCGCGCCTTCCTGCACGATGCCCGCCAGCACGGCGTGGGCTGCGTGCGGATCGTGCACGGAAAGGGATTGCACGGCGCCGCGTCGATCGCGTCCGGCGGCCAGCCCGTGCTGAAGAACCTCGTGGACCGCATGCTGCGGCATCGCGCCGACGTGCTCGCGTTCCACTCCGCGCCGCCGGCGCAGGGCGGCACCGGTGCGGTACTGGTGCTGCTCGCGCCCCGCCGCCTCCGTTCGTGACGATCCGCCCTGAACGGAAGCCGGAGGGCGACGGGCAGGTTTACTTCGGTTCGCCAGTCGCCTGCGCGACCTGGTCGGCCGTCTTGTGCGGCACGTTCACCCAGACCACTTCCAGTCCGCGGCGACGCGCGATGCGCTCGACGTAGGCGACGTATTCGTCGTCGGCGTCGTTGATCGACGGCGCGCGCGGTTCGGGCACATAGGTGGACTTGGATTCCATGCCGGCACAGGCCGACAGTCCGACGAGCGACAGCAACACGGCCATGCGGAGCGATGCGTTCATGACGACATCTCCATGACGGTTCGCCGGGGCCCCGTGGCGCGGCGGCAGCGCGTTGCGACGCTGCAATTCCGGTATACGCCGGCCGTCGGACGGAGCCAGTGCCGCCCGATCCTTTCCGACGAACGGTCGCGGATGCGGCGTGAAGCGTGCCTAGCCCGCGCGCCCCACCGCGCGTACGTCGCCCAATTCGGCGAGCACGACCGTGGCATATGCACCCGGCGGCAAGGCGAAGGCGACTTCCAGCACGTCGTCCTCACGCCACGACCACGTCAGTTCCGCCGGCTTCAGGCGCAGCGCGCGACGCTCCTGCTTCAGGCCTTCGGCTTCCAGGCCGGCGCGCAGTGCGAGCGCCTCCTCGCCGGACAGCGCTTCGGTTTCCACCCGCGCGGCGTCGCCCGTCGAACGCAGTTCGCCGCGTCCCCACAGCGGGCCGGTCGGGTGGATGTCGAATGAGGCGAGGCGCTGCGCGAGCGCGTCGTCGAACGGCTCGGGGCCGAACACGCTGCGGCTTCCGTCGAGCATCCAGACCTCGCCGTCGAGCGGCGTGTCCCAACTCCCGCGCTGCACGCGTTGCGCGAGCACGCGGTTGAACAGCTCCGAACGTGCGGCGGACATCAGCAGCGTGCGCTGCTCGCGACGCACGCGGCGCCCGGCGAACATCGCACGTGCATTGGCGACGTTGTCACCGTCGCGGCCGAAGCGCTGTTCGCCGAAATAGTTGGGCACGCCGCGTTCGGCGATGGATCGCAGGCGCTGTTCGATCGCCGCGCGCTCGCCGGACACGCCGCGCAGCGTGAGCACGAAACGGTTACCCGCCAGCGCGCCTCGCGGCAGCTTCTTGGCGTGCCAGGTGTGTTCGACAACGGTGAGGCGTTCTTCGCCCTGCGCGAAATCCAGCGTCGACAAATCCGGTGCGACCTTCTTCGGCAGGTGCACGCTGAAGCGTTGCCGCGTGATGGCGTGGCGATCCTTCAGGCCTGCGTAGCCGATGGCGACCTCACCCACGCCGGCCCACTGCGCGATGTGCTTCGCCGCGAAGCCGGTGTTCATGCCCCGCTTCTCGACGGTGAGCAGCAGGTGTTCACCGGCACCGGAAGGCTCGAATCCCGGCAGTTCCTCGACGACGAAATCCTCCGGCGTCGAGCGCATGTTGGCCGACAGCACGGCCTCGCCGTGCGCACGCGGCAGCGCGGGCTCGCTCACGACTTCACCAGCAGGCACACGGCCATCGCGGCGATGCCCTCGCCGCGCCCGGTGAAACCGAGCTTCTCGCTGGTGGTCGCCTTGATGCTGATCGCGTCGACTTCGACGGCGAGTTCCTGCGCGAGCACCTCGCGCATCGCCGCTGCGTGCGGACCGACTTTCGGCCGCTCGCACACGACGGTCACGTCGGCATTGCCCAGCCGCCAGCCGCGCTCGCGTGCCAGCGCATCGCAGTGGCGCAGGAACGCGCGACTGTCGGCGCCCTTCCACTGCGGATCGCTCGGCGGGAAGTGCTTGCCGATGTCGCCCAGCGCCAGCGCTCCGAGGATCGCGTCGCACAGCGCGTGGATCACGACGTCGCCGTCCGAATGCGCGAGTACGCCGCGATCGTGCGGCACGCGTACGCCGCCGAGCACGACATGGTCGCCATCGCCGAACGCGTGCACGTCGTAGCCCTGGCCGATGCGGATGTTCATTTCGAGATCAATGCCTTGAGCATGCGTTGCGAATCGACCAGTTCACCCAGGCGCGACATCCCGACCTGCACGTCGCGGTTCTCCACCACGCCGCCCATCGCGAGCTCGCCCAGCGTCTTGAATGCGTTGCCGAAGCCTTCGGTTCCCTCGGCCACGATGGTCTGGCGTGCCGGTACGGTGCAATCCACGGCGACGAGGCGTTCGAACGTCGCCGCCGCGTCCTTCTCGATCTTCGCGCGCTGCCCGTCGTCGATCGCGGACAGTGCCTGCAGGTCCGGATGGATCGCGATGGCGGAAAAGATCCACTGCACGAGGATGCGGCGATCGTCCGGCGTCGCAGAGCGCTTGAGGCACTCGGACAACGCGGCCCCCGCCTCGCCGGCATGCGCCGGAGTACCCCACAGGCCAGTGGCCAGGACAAGCGTTGCGAACAGTGCCTTCATTCGGATCCCCCTTGATCCGGTCTGGATTGGAACAGCCATTCCATCAACGTGAGGTCGGATGGCGTGGTCACCTTGAGGTTGTCCTCGCGCCCTTCCACCAGCGCCGGATGCGCGCCCATGCGTTCCATCGCCATGGCTTCGTCGGTGACGACGACGCCGTCGGCACGGGCGCGTTCCAGGGCGGCCGTGAGTGCGCCGCGGCGGAAAGCCTGCGGCGTGAACGCGCGCCACAGCGCCGAACGCGGCTCGGTCGCGACGATGTGCGCGGCCGCGTCGGCACGCTTGAGCGTGTCGCGCACGGGTGCGCCGAGGATGGCGCCATCGGCGTGCGTCGTTGCCACGTCGATGAGTCGATCGATGTCGCCTGCGTGCAGGTTGGGGCGAGCGGCGTCGTGCACGAGGATCAACGCGTCGTCGCCGACATCCGATGGGAGCGCGCGCAGCGCCGCGAGGACCGAATCGGCGCGTTCGCCGCCGCCGTGGCAGCGCAGTAGCGGCTTGCCATGGCGCGAGCTCCAGCCTGGCCACCGTGCGTCGTCCGCGGCCAGCGCGACCATCGCACCGTCGATGCGCAGGTGCGAAAGCAGCGCGTCGAGCGCGTGCGCGATCAGCGGCTTGCCGGCCACTTCGAGGTATTGCTTGGGAACCTCGCCGCCGAAGCGTGTGCCACGGCCGGCGGCGGGCAACACCGCCCAGATGCGCGGTGTCACGGCGCCGGAGCCTGCGCGTCGTCGGCAGGCGGCGTGTCGGTGGCGGGCGTGGTTGAACCTTCCGGCTCGACCACGCGATAGAACGTCTCGCCGGGCTTGATCATGCCCAGCTCGCTGCGCGCGCGCTCCTCGACGGCCGCTTCGCCGGACTTGAGGTCCTCGACTTCGGCCGCGAGCGCGTCGTTGCGCTGCTGCAGACCCGCGTTTTCGCGCGTCTGCTGCTGCACCTGCCGGTCCAGGCGGGCGACGGAGCGGCTGCCGCCCTCGCCCACCCAGAGGCGGTACTGCAGGAACGCCAGCAATCCGGCGAGCAGCACCAGCAGCAGTCGCAACCAGCGCATGCGCGCGTGCCCCGTGCCTTAGCGCTTGAGGGAAACGAAGGCGTCGCGGCCGGCGTACTTCGCGGCCGAACCGAGCGCTTCCTCGATGCGCAGCAGCTGGTTGTACTTGGCGACACGGTCGCTGCGGCACAGCGAGCCGGTCTTGATCTGCGTGGCGGTGGTGGCCACGGCGATATCGGAAATCGTCGTGTCCTCGGTCTCGCCCGAACGGTGCGAGACGATCGCCGCGTAGCGGTTCGCGTCGGCCATCGCGATGGCTTCCAGCGTCTCGGTCAGCGTGCCGATCTGGTTGACCTTGATCAGGATGGCGTTCGCCACGCCCTGGTCGATGCCTTCCTTGAAGATCTTCGGGTTGGTCACGAACAGGTCGTCGCCGACCAGCTGCACCTTCTTGCCGATCTTGTCGGTGAGCTGCTTCCAGCCGGCCCAGTCGTGCTCGGCCATGCCGTCCTCGATGGTGACGATCGGGTACTGCGCGGCCCAGTTGGCGAGGAAGTCGACGAACTGCTCGCTGGTCAGGCGCTTGCCTTCGCCGGTGAGGTTGTACTTGCCGTTCTCGTAGAACTCGCTGGAGGCGACGTCCAGGCCGAGCAGGATGTCCTCGCCCGCCTTGTAGCCGGCCTTGCCGATGGCTTCCAGGATGGTTTCCAGCGCTTCCTCGTTCGAACGCAGGTCCGGCGCGAAGCCGCCTTCGTCGCCGACGGCGGTGCTCAGGCCGCGGCCCTTGAGCACGGACTTGAGCGCGTGGAACACCTCGGTGCCGGCGCGCAGCGCCTCGGCGAAGCTGTCCACGCCGACTGGCAGGATCATGAATTCCTGCAGGTCCACGTTGTTATCGGCGTGCGCGCCGCCGTTGATGATGTTCATCATCGGCACCGGCAGCGCGGCCTCGCGGTTGCCGGCGAGGTACTTCCACAGCGGCAGCTTTTTCGACGCCGCCACGGCGTGGGCGTTGGCGAGCGACACGCCCAGCAGCGCGTTCGCGCCGAGGCGGCCCTTATTCTCGGTGCCGTCCAGGTCGATCATGCGGCGATCCAGGCCAGCCTGGTCGTCGGCGTCGAAGCCTTCCAACGCTTTGGCGATCGTGGTGTTCACGTTCTCCACCGCCTTGCGCACGCCCTTGCCGAGGTAGCGCGTCTTGTCGCCGTCGCGCAGCTCCACGGCTTCCTTGGTGCCGGTCGACGCGCCCGAGGGCACCGCGGCGCGGCCGAAGCTGCCGTCGGCCAGCGTGACTTCGGCTTCGAGGGTCGGATTACCGCGGCTGTCGAGGATTTCGCGGGCGTGGACTTTGGCGATGGTCGTCATGGGTTTCGTCGTAGGGGCGAAAGCGGATTTGGACACGGATTAAAGCAGAACCGGACAAGGGCGGCACGGCGCGTTACGGCAGCGCCGTCACCGCACGCCTCGTCCGGCAAGGTTCAGACCGTGGATTCGAGGAAACCGTTCTTCTTGGTGATCCGGTCGATTTCCAGCAGCGTTTCCAGCAGCGCGCGCATCTTCGGCAGCGGCCACGCGTTCGGGCCGTCGGACAGCGCTTCGTCCGGCACCGGATGGGTTTCCATGAAGATGCCGTCGATGCCGACCGCCATCGCCGCGCGCGACAGCACCGGCACGAATTCGCGCTGGCCGCCGCTCTTGCCGCCGGCACCGCCAGGCAGCTGCACCGAATGCGTGGCGTCGAAAACCACCGGGCAGCCGGTGTCGCGCATCACGCTCAGCGAGCGCATGTCGCTGACCAGGTTGTTGTAGCCGAACGACACGCCGCGCTCGCACGCCATGATCTGCGTGTTGCCGGTGGCCTTGGCCTTGTCGGTGACGTGCTTCATCTCCCACGGGGAGAGGAACTGGCCCTTCTTGATGTTCACCGGCTTGCCGGCGCGGGCGACGTTCTGGATGAAGTTCGTCTGGCGGCAGAGGAACGCCGGCGTCTGCAGCACGTCGACGACGGCCGCGACCTCGTCCATCGGCGTGTATTCGTGCACGTCGGTCAGCACCGGCACGCCGATCTGCTTCTTCACCTCGGCCAGCACCTTCAGGCCTTCCTCCAGGCCCGGGCCGCGGAAGCTGGTGGCGGAGGTGCGGTTGGCCTTGTCGAAGCTCGACTTGAAGATGAAGTTGATGCCGAGCTCGGAGGTGATTTCCTTGAGCTTGCCGGCGGTGTCGAGCTGGAGCTGCATCGACTCGATCACGCAGGGGCCGGCGATCAGGAAGAAAGGTTGGTCCAGGCCGACTTCGAATCCGCAGAGGTTCATTCGCTTCTTCGCTTTTGAGCCCTCCCCTTCAAGGGGAGGGTTGGGTGGGGATGGTGTGGCGTGGTGTACCGCATCCGGCAAGGGACACCATCCCCTCCCCGGCCCTCCCCTTGAAGGGGAGGGAGAACAGCGTCAGGCCGTCGCTTCCTTCAGCAACCGACCACCCGCCTGCGCCTTGCGCTCGCGCGCGGCGCGGATGAAACCGACGAACAACGGATGGCCGTCGCGCGGGGTCGACAGGAACTCCGGGTGCGCCTGGCAGGCCAGGAACCACGGATGCGCATCGCGCGGCAGCTCCACCATCTCCACCAGCAGGTCGTCCATCGACTTGGCGCTGATGGTCAGGCCGGCGTCTTCCAGCTGCGTGCGGTAGCGGTTGTTGAATTCGTAGCGATGGCGATGGCGCTCGGCGACGACGTCCTTGCCGTACATCTCGCGCGACAGCGTGCCCGGCTTCAGGCGCTGCTCCTGCAGGCCCAGGCGCATCGTGCCGCCCAGGTCGCTTTCCTCGCTGCGGCGTTCGATCTCGCCCGAGGACGTGCGCCATTCGGTGATCAGGCCGATCACCGGATGCGGGCTGGCCTTGTCGTTCTCGGTGCTGTTGGCGCCCGACAGGCCCGCGACGTGGCGCGCGTAATCGACCACCGCCGCCTGCATGCCGTAGCAGATGCCGAAGTACGGAAGGCCGGTCTCGCGCGCGAACTTCGCGGTGAGCACCTTGCCCTCGAAGCCGCGATCGCCGAAGCCGCCCGGCACCAGGATGCCGTCGACGTCGTTCAGCGCGTCCACACCCTGCTGTTCGATGTCGGACGACTCCAGCCACTTCAGCTTCACGCGCGTGCGCTGGCGCAGGCCGCCGTGCTTGAGCGCCTCGGCGACGGACTTGTAGGCGTCCTGGTGGTCGACGTACTTGCCGACGACCGCGATGGTCACGTTGTCGACCGGATGCTCGCTGGCATCGACGACCTCGTCCCATTCCGACAGGTCGGCCGGACCGGCGGTGATGCGCAGGCGGTCGAGCACGATCGCGTCCAGGCCTTCTTCCTGGAAGCGGCGCGGCATCTTGTAGATGTTGTCCAGATCGACGGCCGAAATGACCGCACGCTCGGGGACGTTGGTGAACAGCGCGATCTTGCGGCGCTCGCTGTCGGGCAGCGGCTGCTCGCTGCGGCACAGCAGGATGTCGGGCTGGATACCGATCGAGCGCAGTTCCTTGACCGAGTGCTGCGTCGGCTTGGTCTTCAGTTCGCCGGCCGCGGCGATCCACGGCACCAGGGTGAGGTGCATGAAGATGGCCCCCTCCGGACCGCGCTCGGAGCGGATCTGGCGGATGGCCTCCAGGAACGGCAGCGACTCGATGTCGCCCACCGTGCCGCCGATCTCGACCAGGCCCACGTCGAAGCCGTCGGTGGCCTCCACGATGCAGCGCTTGATCTCGTCGGTGATGTGCGGGATCACCTGCACCGTGCCGCCGAGGTAATCGCCGCGGCGTTCCTTGCGGATCACGTTGTCGTAGATCCGGCCGGTGGTGATGGAATTCTTGCGGGACAGGCGCGTGCGCAGGTAGCGCTCGTAATGGCCCAGATCCAGGTCGGTCTCGGCGCCGTCGTCGGTGACGTACACCTCGCCGTGCTGGAACGGGCTCATGGTGCCGGGGTCGACGTTGATATAGGGGTCGAGCTTCATCATCGTCACGCGCAGGCCGCGCGCTTCGAGGACGGCCGCCAGCGAGGCTGCTGCAATGCCCTTGCCAAGCGAGGACACCACGCCGCCGGTGACGAAAATCAGGGGAGTCATGGTTTTACTGCCGCTGGAAAGCCGTAGTTTACCGGCTCGGCCGGTTGAGGGCGAGCCGAGTCGCGTTCATGGGGGCGCATCGATGCGTTCCGCGGCGCCGGCTTGGCACCTGCGCCCCACAATCGCGCCGCTTCACGCCGGAAACGAAAACGCCCCGCGGCTGCGGGGCGTCGGAATCGCGGACCGCGGCGGCGGCGAGGCTCAGCGCTCGTCCTCTTCCTCCGGCTCGCGGGTCGGGTCGGCCTTGTCCTTCTTGCCGGTCTTGCCGGTGTCGGCCTTCGGCGCGTCGGCCTTCGGGCCGGCCTTGTCGCGCGACGGCTGCGACTGCGCGTTCTTCGCCGCGTCGGCCTGCGGCGCGGGCTGCTGCTGGGCGAAGGCGGGCGTCGCCAGCGTAGCGGCGATCACGGCGGGAAGGACGAGCTTGCGGATGTTCATCGGATACGACCTCCAGTGGAGAGAACACGCCCTGAAGCGGGCGGCGCTGCGGGCGGGCCGCGACGCTGGCGGCACCCTACCCTCGCGGCGCCAAGCCTGCACTGAACGGGGCGCCTGGGCCGATGTGGGGCGGTCGCCGGCCCGACACAAGGGTCGCGGGCGCGTCTCAACCTGGGTGACAGGTGGCCCCGATGCTTCCCGACCGGACCGACATCACCCGCGTGTTGTATTTCCGGCCCGGGCCACCGACCATCCCCGCTCCGCCTCGTACGTCCTCGAAGAAGTCGTCGAAGAATGAGTTCCCGTTACAACGCCGCAGACATCGAAGTCCTTTCCGGCCTTGACCCCGTCAAGCGCCGCCCCGGCATGTACACCGACACCGCGCGCCCGAACCACCTGGCGCAGGAAGTCATCGACAACGCCGTCGACGAGGCCCTCGCCGGCCACGCGCGCACCATCGAGGTGACGCTGCACAACGACGGCAGTTGCTCGGTGTCCGACGACGGCCGCGGCATGCCGGTGGACATCCACCCAGAAGAGAAGATCCCCGGCGTCGAACTGATCCTCACGCGCCTGCACGCGGGCGGCAAGTTCAGCAACAAGAACTACACCTTCTCCGGCGGCCTGCACGGCGTGGGCGTCAGCGTGGTCAACGCGCTGTCCAGGCACGTCGAGGTCAGGATCAAGCGCGACGGCAACGAATACCGCATGACCTTCAAGGACGGCGACCGCGCGACGCCGCTGGAAGTCGTCGGCACCGTCGGCAAGAAGAACACCGGCACGCGCGTGCATTTCTGGCCCGACGCGAAGTACTTCGACACGCCCAAGTTCAACGTGCGCGCCCTGCGGCACCTGCTGCGCGCCAAGGCCGTGCTGTGCCCGGGCCTGACGGTGAAGCTGTTCGACGAAGCGACCGACGAGCGCAACGAGTGGTACTACGAGGACGGCCTGCGCGATTACCTGCGCGGCGAACTTGCCGAGCGTGAGCTGCTGCCGCCGGAGCTGTTCGTCGGCAAGCTCACCAAGGACACCGAGACCGCCGACTGGGCCGTCGCGTGGGTCGTGGAAGGCGAGCTGGTGCAGGAAAGCTACGTCAACCTGATCCCGACCGCGCAGCACGGCACGCACGTCAACGGCCTGCGCACCGGCTTCACCGACGCGCTGCGCGAGTTCTGCGACTTCCGCAATCTGTTGCCGCGCGGCGTGAAGCTCGCGCCGGAAGACGTGTGGGACCGCGTTGCCTTCGTGCTCAGCATCAAGATGACCGACCCGCAGTTCAGCGGTCAGACCAAGGAACGCCTGTCGTCGCGCCAGGCCGCGGCCTTCGTGGAAGGCGCCGCGCACGATGCGTTCTCGCTGTGGCTCAACCAGCACGTCGAACTGGGCGAGAAGATCGCGCAGCTGGCGATCGAACGCGCCGCCGCGCGCCTGAAGACCGAGAAGCAGGTCGTCCGCAAGAAGGTCACGCAGGGTCCTGCGCTGCCGGGCAAGCTGGCCGACTGCTCGAGCCAGGACCTGTCGCGCACGGAACTGTTCCTCGTCGAAGGCGACTCCGCCGGCGGCAGCGCGCGCCAGGCCCGCGACAAGGATTTCCAGGCGATCCTGCCCCTGCGCGGCAAGATCCTGAACACCTGGGAAGTCGCGTCTGGCAGCGTCCTCGCTTCGCAGGAAGTGCACGACCTCGCCGTCGCCATCGGTTGCGATCCGGGCAAGGACGACCTGTCGGGCCTGCGCTACGGCAAGGTGGTGATTCTCGCCGACGCCGACTCCGACGGCCTCCACATCGCGACGCTGCTCAGCGCGCTGTTCCTCAAGCATTTCCCGTCGCTGGTCGCGGCCGGCCACGTGTTCGTCGCGATGCCGCCGCTGTTCCGCGTCGACGTGGGCAAGCAGGTGTTCTACGCGCTGGACGAAGAGGAAAAGCGCATCCTGCTGGAGAAGATCGAACGCGAGAAGGGCGATCGCAAGAAGGGCTTCAGCGGGCAGGTCAACGTCACCCGCTTCAAGGGCCTGGGCGAGATGAACCCCTCGCAGCTGCGCGAATCGACGATCCATCCCGACACGCGCCGCCTTGTGCAGCTCACCGTCGACGACGACACGCAAACGCATTCGCTGATGGACATGCTGCTCGCGAAGAAGCGCGCAGGCGACCGCAAGCAGTGGCTGGAAACCAAGGGCGACCTGGCGACGCTCGAAGTCTGAGGTAGCTACGAACGGGGCTGGGGAGCCCCACCCGGATCCTGCGTCGACCGGATCCTCAAGCGACATCGGCGTCCGCATGAAGCGGCGCAAAGAACTCATGGAAAGACAGGGGGAGTTGTGAACTCAAGGAATTCAGGATTCGCGGCGGCAGTCGTCGTCGCGCTGTTGGCTGCCGGTTGTGGTGGGGGTGGCGGTGGTGGCGGCGGTTCGGACGGCGCCGCCGAAGGGCCCGGTAACGGCTTCAGTCGCGGCCGGCGAGCCGGTCGCGGCGGTGCTCGAAGGCACGTGGCAGGCAACCAACCTTCCTGCCAGCGGCGTGGTCTACCTAAGGGTCAACGACCCGTCGGGCACGTTCGCGAACCCCGCCGTCCAAGCCGCGCCAGGCAACGGCACCTTCCGGTACGACCTCGCCGCGAAGGATCCGGTGCTGAGCGGCGACCACACGGGCCAGATTGAAATCACCGCCTGCCGCGATGCCGCGTGCGCGCAGACGTGGGGCAATGCGGTGCGTGTCGACTTCCGGGTCGCGGTCGCGACGCTCGGCGAATGGCAAACGATAAACCGCGACGCTACCCACACCAGCTTCGTTCCCACGAACATCGATCCCACGCGCCTGCAGGTCGCGTGGGAATGGGATGCGCCGGCGGTTCCCGGGGCGGCCGAACTGTACGTTGGCCGACCCGCGACGACGCAGGGTTCGCTCATCCTGGTAGCCGGCGCAACGATGGCCGATGGTAGCCAGCGCAACACGATGATTTCGCTCAACGAGTTGGACGGCAGCCTCCGTTGGAACCGTCGCGTCGCCGATGGGATCAGGGCGGTGGCCCCAGCCAGTAACGGCGAACTGGCTTACCTGGTGACGGTCGGTAACGACACCCTGATCACCGCTCTCGACGGCAAGACAGGCAAGGTCGCGTTTACCTACGCTCAGACGACGTCGCCGACGGCCGCCATCGTCGCGCCGACCGAAGATCGCGGGCAACTGTTCTTTTTCGCCGGTCCAGACGGGAACGAACTGCACGCCATCGATGCGCGGAATGGCTCACCGCTGTGGACGCTGCCCCGATACGAGTTGCAGCTGACCACGCCGACGCTCGATGACGGCGGGCACCTTTACTTTCGTTCGGGTGCGACGATCGATGTCGTCGACCGTCGGGGAAGCGGCTACAGCGCTCCTTTCTTCGACTACGACTCGGACGGGATGTTGCTCCCCGGCACGGTCACCATGGCGTACGGGCCGCACGCGGATCTGATCGGCCACTCCTTCACGCCCGCGCGCGGCGCCCGGCTTTCCAGCTTCAATGTCATTGGCGGCGCGAAGAACTGGATCACGCAGTACTCGTACAACTCGTTCTTCGCGGTGGGCAACAGCGCCGTCTATGCCCAGCGGGCCGGACAGCTGCCGCCCACGCTGGAAGCGATGGACGAGAAGACCTCGCGGATCCTTTGGACGTGGGTCGCGCCGGGAACTGAACAGCAGACGCGTTTCATAAACAACGTGGTGGCCACGAACAACGTGGTGTTCGTCAGTACGGAGAACTCGACCTCGGGCCGAGGTTTCCTCTGGGGGATCGATGCGAAGACCGGCCAGACGTTGTGGCGCCAGGACAACGGCGGCTACGTGGTGATCTCCGGCAGTCGTACGGTGTACGTCGTGTCAGAGAACGGCTCCAACCTCGACCACATCCGCGCCATGCGGGTGCAATAACCTGCGGGTGTCGGATCGGGGCATTCGGACGCTGCCATGCCCCTTCCGCCGATTTGCCACCATCGAACCGATGGTGGCAAATCGGCATGTAACGGTGGAAGACCGCACCATTCGCGCGCCTACCCCAGCGTCGCCCGTAGCAGGTTGCGGACCACCGCCTGTAGCGTCGCCGCCTTCCCGGCGTCGTAAGCGAATCTGTCCTCGTCCATGTAATTACGCTGGCTGACTTCCAGCTGCACCGTCTCCACGCCTCGTGCGAGGTCGGCGTAATGGCGCGTGATGTAGCCGCCCTTGAAACGGCCGTTGACGACATGGTCGTAGTCGATCTGACCGTCCAGCACCGCTTCCAGGCGCTGCTGCAATGCCGGCGAACAGCTCGCGCCACCGGCCGTGCCCAAGTTGAGATCCGGCAGCCGGCCTTCGAACAGGAACGGCAGGTTGCTGCCGCGGATCGAATGGCCCTCCCACAGCACCACTCGACCGTGTTGCGCGCGCAGGCGCTCGATTTCGCCCATGAGCGCGTCGTGGTACGGACGCCAGTAACGCTCCACACGCCTCGCGACTTCGGCCTCGTCGGGCGCCTGGCCTTCGAGGTACACGGGCTCGCCGGTGAACTGCACGGCCGGACACAGGCCCGTGGTGTTCTGGCCCGGATACAGCGAGGTGTCGTCAGGCGGACGGTTCAGGTCGACGACGTAGCGCGAATGACGCGGCACGATGATCGACGCGCCCATCTCGCGCGCGAAGTCGTATAGCACCGACACGTGCCAGTCGGTATCGGGCGCACGGCGCGCGGCCGGCACCATGCGCGCTGCGAGTTCCTCGGGAATGTGGCTGCCGTCGTGCGGCAGGCTCACCAGCAGCGGCGCGGTGCCGCGATGCAGGGTGAAGATGTCGGTGTCGTGGGCGCGTTCATCGTGCAGGTCTCGTCGCGCGTTCAGCGCATCAGCACCACTTCCTCGGCGCTGGTCGGATGGATGGCGACCGTGTCGCGCAGGTCGTTCAAGGTGATGCCACGCTTCAGCGCGACGGCGAAGCCCTGGAGGATCTCGTCCGCCGCTTCGCCCAACAGATGGATTCCGATCACGCGCTTTTCGTCGCCCAGGCACACCAGCTTGAACAGGCTGCGCTGCGGGACGTCGGCAAGCGCCGAGAGCATCGGCCGGAATCCGGCGCGATACACATGCACGGCATCGCCATGGATTTCACGCGCCTCGCGCTCGGTGAGGCCCACCTGCCCGATCGGCGGATGCGAGAACACCACGGTGGGAATGTCGCGCGCATCCAGCAGCGCGGTCGCGCCGCCGTACACGCGATCCATCAGGCGCCGCGCCGCGGCGATGGCGACCGGCGTGAGCGGCGGATTCGGCGTGATGTCGCCGATCGCGAAGATGCCGTCGACATTCGTCGCATGGCGTTCGTCGACAGCGACGTGGCCGCCGACATCGGTGGCGACGCCGGCACGCTCCAGTTCAAGACGTTCGCTGTTGGGCTTGCGACCTGTGGCGAACAGCACGGCATCGAACGGATCGCTCAGCTCGCCGTCCTCGCAACGCACGCGCCTGCCCTTGTCTTCCAGCGCGGCGATCGAATGACCGAAATTCAGGCGGATGCCGGACTGCCGGTAATCCTCGCCGAGCTGCATGGCCAGTTCGTGATCGAACCCGTTGAGCAGGCGATCGCCACGCACGAACAGGTCCACGCGGCTGCCAAGCGCCTGCAGCAGGCCGGCCAGTTCGACGGCGATGTAACCGCCACCGACGATCGCGACGCGTTCGGGCGCTGCGCGCCACTGGAAGAAATCGTCCGACACGCAGCCCCATTCGGCGCCGGGGATCTCCGGCCGATGCGGCCGCCCGCCCGTCGCGATGAGGATGCGTCGGGCGCGCAGCAGCGTGCCGTTCTCGCATTCGACCGTCCGCGCATCGACGAAGCGGCCGAAGCTCGGCACCACCATGATCCCCGCCGCATCGAGCCGGCGGCGGTAACTGGCGTGGATGTTGGCGATGTAGCGCTCGCGGTGGACGATGAATTCCGGCCAGTCCAGCGTCGCCGGCGGGACGTCGAATCCGAGCGTCTGCGCGAGGCGCAGCCGGCCGGCGACATCCGCCGCGAGCCACATCGCCTTCTTCGGAACGCAGCCGACGTTCACGCACGTGCCGCCGAGCAGGTGCGGTTCCAGCATCGCGACGCGCGCGCCGTGTTCGGCCGCGCGGAATGCACCGGCGAGGCCGCCGGAGCCGCCGCCGATGACGATCAGGTCGAAGCCGGCTTCCAGGCTCATGCGCGCATGCTCATGCAGACACGGTCATCGCGACGTGCACGTCCGGGCATGTTCGTTTCGCACCCGATCACGAGAAACGCTCGATGCCGTACGGCGCGGGATCGACGTCGGGGCGACGCCCGACGACGAGATCGGCGACGAGCTGGCCGGTGGCGGCGCTCATGCTCACGCCCATCATCCCGTGGCCCGTCGCGACGATGACGCGTTCGTTGCCGGGCACGCGTCCGATGATCGGCACGTCGTCGCAGCTCATCGGACGCCAGCCGAACCATTGTTCCTGCTTCAGGGCGCCGTACGGCTCGTGCAGGTATTCGCTCGCGCCGCGTTCGAGCGCGGCGAGCCGGCGCGGGTTGAGCGTGTCGTCGTAGCCACTGAACTCCATCGTGCTGCCGAGACGGAAGCCACTTTCCCAAGAGGTCACGCAGACCTGGCGCTCACGCAGCACCAGCGGACGGCGCGGCACGCGCGACGGCGTCGAGTACGTGATGGAGTACCCCTTGCCCGGCTGGATCGCACTTTTGAGTGCCGGCGCGCCGATGGCTTCGGCGAGTTTGGGCGACCATGCGCCGAGCGCCATCACCATCTCGCGCGCGGCGATGTCGCCCTGCGCGGTCGATACACGCACGGCCGTCGCCGTCGTCGCGAAGGCCGGTGAAGGCGCAATGCTCGACGATGGTGCCGCCGCGGGCGCGCACCACGCGCGCGAGTTCGCCGACGTAGCGGTCCGGCCGCAGCACGGCGTCGCCATCGAAACGGATCGCGCCGGCGACGCCCGGCTTGAGCGCGGGCTCCATCAACTCGTACGTGCGGCCATCCACCACGTCCACGCGCACGCCCAGTTCGCGAAGGAAACCGACTTCGTCCTGGAAGTGCTCGAACTCGTGCGGATCGCGGAAGACGTAATCCTCGCCGGAATGGGCGAATTCGCAGGCGAGGTCGTAATCGCGCACCCAATCTGCGAGCCGCTCGCGCGAGTCGTTGAGGATCGCGGACTTCGCACGCGCACTGCTGCGCCAGTCGCGGTCATTGCAGCGCACGGCAAAGCGCAGCAGCCACGACCACAAGGCCGGATCGAAACGTGGCGCGACATAGAGCGGCGCGTCCGGCGTGAGCATCCAGCGCAATGCGCGCAGGACGACGCCAGGCGCGGCGAGCGGCGGTGCGTGGCTGGGCGTGATCGTGCCGCAATTGCCGTGCGAACTGCCGCCGCCGACACGGCCGGCGTCGATCACGCGGACGCTTCGTCCGCTTTCCAGAAGAGCCAGGGCGCTGGCCAGTCCGATCACCCCGGCCCCGACGATCACCACATCTTCGCGCTGTTCCATGGGCATCAGTTTAGGGGGTCAGGGCGGACGTGGCCCGCATCGGCGGGAAACGACCATACGTGCACGCCCGCCAGAGCCATTCCACCGGGCCAAAACGGAAATGCGAAAGCCACAGGCGACTGGCCGCGACCTGTATCGCGAACAGCACCACGACGCCCAGCAGTTCCCATCTACGCGGCACGCGGCCCCACAGGCCCAGGCCATAGCCATAGAACACCAGGGTGCCGACGAGCGACTGCAACAGGTAATTCGTGAGCGCCATGCGCCCTGCCGGCGCGAGCGCGCCGAGCATGCGGCCGACCCGTGTCTGCAGCGCGCGCAGCGTCCATGACAGGTAACCCAAGCTCATCAGCGGCGAGGCCAGCAGCATGAGCGACATGGCCAGCAAGGCTCGGGCGCCGTCGGTCTCCCAATCGAAGCGCGTCGCCACCAACACGCTCGCAAGCGCGAGCCCGACGCCGGCCGGCAACGCGACGAACCGCAGCACGCGATGCAGGCGAAGATGCGCCCCGGGATCGGTGATGGCGCCACTGCGCAGAAGCCAGGCGCCCATCAGGAAGATGCCCAGCGCGAAGACCTCGAACACGAGCGTCTCGTCGAGGTTGTCGATGAAGAAGCGGCCGCGCACGAGCACCGCGTCCCACCATGAGCCGCCCGAATAGGCGACGACTTCCTCGGCACGACGCGCTTCCTCGAGCGCGAGTCGCGCGGCTTCCGAAGCGGATTGGTCGGCCTGCGCCGGCTCCGGCGAGACCCACATCATCCCCGCCATCAGCAGCAGCGCCAACGCGGGCACCCCGTACAGCGCCGCGCCCCACCGGCCCTGGCGCGCCGGTTCGGCATCCCGGAACCACAGCATTACGACGGCGCCGAGCGCATAGGTGACGAGGATGTCGCCCGCCCAGATAAGCAGCGCGTGCACCAGCCCGATGAGCATCAGGCCGGCCGCGCGGCGCAGGTACAGCGTGCGGAAGTCGATGCCGGCGACACGCGCGCGCTCGTCCAGCACCGCGAAGCCCATCCCGAACAGCAGCGAGAACAGGATCCAGAACTTGCCCTGCACGAAGACGTAGACCAGCCAGGCCAGCGCGTAGTCCACCGGAGGCAGCGACGGGTCCAGCCCCTGCCCCATGTCGCGCAGCGGGCGGCTGAAATATTCCACGTTCATCAAACCGATGCCGAGCAGCGCGAATCCGCGCAGCACATCGAGCGACACCACGCGCTCGCCCGCCGCGACAGGGACCGCGGCCGACGCATGTTCGCGCGATCGCGTGCTCGATACCTGCGTGGTCACCACCGCGCCATTCCCTGCATCAGCCACCACCCCCGTTCGCCGTGGAACGATTAGAGCACGCAGCCGATCGAGGGGCCTGCGCCGCATCGGACTTCTGCGTTCGGAAAACCGCGCGACCGGCAGTCGGGGTTACCCGCGTGCGGTGGCTTGGAACGACGGCAGCGCCGGAAACAGAACGGCCCGCTTTCGCGGGCCGTCGGTATCGCAGCAACGTCGAACGTCGATCAGTGGTGGTGACCGCCGTCGCCGTGCACGTGGCCGTGCTCGATTTCTTCGGCCGACGCTTCGCGCACTTCGACGATCTCGATGGCGAAGTGCAGGTCCTTGCCGGCCATCGGGTGGTTCAGGTCGACGTCGACCACGCTCATGCCGACCTTCTGGATCGTCACGGCGCGCGGACCGAAGTTGGTCGGCAGCACGGCCTGCATGCCCGGCTCCAGGCGGGCGCCCTTGAAGTGCTTCTTCGGCACGCGCTGGGTCAGGCCTTCACGACGCTCGCCGTAGGCCTCGGCGGCGGTCACGTCGACTTCGAACTTGTCGCCGGCTTCGCGTCCGTCCATCGCCGTTTCCAGGCCCGGGATGATGTTGCCGTGGCCGATGAGGATCGCGAGCGGCTCGCGGCCTTCGGAGGTTTCCAGCGGCTCCTGGCCGACTTCGGAGACGGTGTAATGGAAACGGACGACGCGGTCTTTCTCGATCTTCATTGGACTGGAACTCGGCTGGTGGCCACGACGGCGGCGGCCCGGGTGCGGCGGCAGGCTTGCCGTCGACGACATGAACGGCCAAAGTACCGGCCGTGACGAAAGCTCGGCATTATCCCGGCAAGCTCATTCCCGCGCCAGCGCGCGGCCTTCACCTCTTTCTTCTTGGCGTACTCGTCGCCGCGATGGCCGGCTGCGGTGGCGGTCGCGAGACGGTGCGCCGAGGTGCGCCCCCGCAGCAGCGCGTGTGGCCGGTGGTGGAGCCCTCGGACCCGGTCGCGGCCAACGCGGTCCTGATGCGGGCGATCAGCCTGGTCGGCACGCCGTATCGCTACGGCGGAAACACGCCGGAAGGCGGCTTCGACTGCAGCGGGCTGGTCAATTACGTGTATCGCGACATGCTGTCGCTGAGCCTGCCCCGGACCTCCCGCGACCTCGCGGCCTTCCAGGGCCCCAAGATCGTTCCGGATCGCCTCGCGGCTGGCGATCTGGTGTTCTTCGGCCAGAGCGGTAACGTCAGCCACGTCGGTATTTACGTAGGTGAAGGACGCTTCGTCCACGCGCCCAGTACGGGGGGCACCGTGCGACTGGACCACCTCGATGGCAGCTACTGGCGGGACCACTACACCGGCGCCAAGCGGGTGCTCCGGTGAAGTCCAAGTGAAGCCCTTGGCACGATTTGTGACGCCGCCCGAATTCACTTAACGAACTTTTTACGAAATACGAACGACATTCGTCGTTCACGCAGGCATCATCCCCGGCGACTGTGTTGCCGTGAACTCTGCGTGATGCCCTATACGACCCCAGGCGCCCTTGCCGCCCCGACCTTCCGACACCGGATCAAGACCCGGTTCGCGATTGCCGCCGCGCTGGCCCTGATGGTCGTTCCGGCCTTCGCTCAGCAGATGCCTTCGTCCTCCCTGGCCGGCGATTCGGCCGACGCACCCGCCCCGGTGGCGCACCACACCCTTCCGGAAGCGATGAGCCTGTCCGACCGCGCCCTCCTGCTGGCGACGGACATGAACCGCTACCTCGTCCCCGCCGCGGCGGCGGGCGAGCCGATGACCCAGCTCCCGGCCGAGGAGCAGGGCAAGATCAAGACCGTCCTCCAGCGCGCGATGGCCCTGCTGGGCACCCCGTACCGCTGGGGCGGCAGCGACCCGAACAAGGGCTTCGACTGCTCGGGCCTGGTTGGCTACGTCTTCCGCAACGCCCTGGGCATCGAACTGCCGCGCGTCTCGCGCGAGATGGCCAAGACCGGCGAACTCATCAACGACCGCGCCAAGCTCAATGCCGGCGACCTGGTGTTCTTCGGTCGCCGCGGCCGCGTCGACCACGTCGGCATCTACGTCGGCGAAGGCCGCTTCGTCCATGCGCCCAGCCGCGGCAAGGACGTGCAGGTGTCGGAGCTCAACGGCGGCTACTGGGGCCAGAAGTTCATCGAAGCGCGCCGCGTCGAAGGGATCTGACCTTCGCAGCGCTTCAGCCGGAGGGCCGCCGAAAGGCGGCCTTTTTGTTTGGGCGCACTTGTTTGGGTGCGATCCGAGGCACCCGCGGCACCTCGATCGCGCTGCCGTCGCCGTCCATGGCGAAGTCCCGACGCTTCGGAACGTCCGGCCGGGCCATCCACGGCCCGGCGTGCGGCGGGCCACGCAGCAATGCCGCGTGGGCGGTCCGCCTTATCCCTCGTTCACCGCCGCCAGCCGCTCGACCGTCTGCTCGATGCCCTTGCTCAGCTCCATCACCTTGAGCGCGTATTCGGCCAGGCGCTTGTCGTCGTCGTTGACGGGCGTCCACGGCGGCACCGCGGTCGGCTTGCCTTCGACGGCGTCCAGCGCGACGAAGACGATGATGCAGTGCGTGCACAGCCGCTCCTGCTCGGGCCCCTCCATCGGGTCGCGCGCCTTCACGTCGACGGCGAAATGCATGCTCGTTGTGCCGGTGTGGACCAGCTTCGTATGGACCGTGACCAGATCGGAGATGCGGATCGGCGCGACGAACCGGATGCCGCCGACGGCCACCGTCACGCTGTAGGTGCCGCTCCAGCCGACCGCGGCGGCATAGCCGGCCTGGTCGATCCACTTCATCACCATGCCGCCGTGGACCTTGCCGCCGTAGTTCACGTCGGTGGGTTCGGCGAGGAACCGCAGGTTGAGTTCGCGCTGACGTCCGCTCATGCCGTCGCTCCTTTTCGATCGACCGTTGAATTCATCACGCCCGCATGCCGCACCACTGCCGCGCCGACACCGTGCACGCCGGTGCGCAGGCGGTCGTCGTTGAGGACGCCGTAATCGGTAAGCTTGTCGGCCGCCTGCCCGACCGCGACCTGCTGCGGCACCACGAGCAGGCCGAGCTTGGCCAGCGCGTCGCGCAGCACCAGCAGTGAACGCAGTCCGCCGAGCGGACCGGGCGAGGCGGACACGATGCCAGCCACCTTGTCCTGGAAGAGCGTCACGCCCGAGCGGCCGGATTCGAGCGGCCGCGAGATCCAGTCCAGCGTGTTCTTCACCAAAGCCGGCATCGAGCCGTTGTACTCGGGCGTGCTGACGAGCAGGCCGTCGTGTTCGGCCATCAGCGCCTGCAGGCGGCGCGCGTTCCCGGGCATGCCGTCGGCTTCGATGTCGCCGTCGTAGATCGGCAACGCGAAGTCGCGCAGTTCGATCAGCGTGACCTGCGCGCCGGCGGCACGCGCGCCTTCGGCCAGCACGTGGATGAGGCGGCGGTTGTACGAGCCCTGGCGCAAGCTGCCGGCGAAGGCGAGCAGACGGGGCGCTGGCACCCCGGGCGTTGGATCGGGCATTGCGGGCTCCGTGTCGGGGCGTCGTCGGGAGGGCATCGATTATGCGCGGCCTCGCGCGCTTGCGGCGGCAACGTCCGCGCGCGATGCTCGCGGCACTTGCGATGGAGGAGAACCGCCGATGGGACGCACGATACTGGGCATGCTGGTCGGCGTGGTCGTCGCGATCGCGGTGATCGCCGCAGTGGAAACACTGGGCCATCGCTTCTGGCCGCCGCCGGCGGGGCTGGATCCGACCGATCCGGCCAACGAGGCCGCCTTCGCCGCCTTCATCGCGAACATGCCCTTCGCCGCGAAGCTGCTCGTGCTCGTCGCGTGGGTGCTGGGCACGTTCATTGGCGCACTCGCCGCGGCAAAGCTTGCGCGCCACCAGACCGCCGCGGCGCTGCTCGTCGCGCTGGTGGTGCTCTCGGGCGTGGTGGGGATGATCATGAAGGTGCCGCATCCGACGTGGCTGTCGGTCGCGGGATTGCTGCTGCCGATTCCGGTGTCCCTGTTGGCCGTACGGCTGGTGTACCGGCGGGCGACGTTGCCGCGCGTGCCCTGATACCGCGCACCGCATCGGCGTGAATCGCGCGCCGTGCGTGCGCGATTACACTGTGCGCTTCCCACGCTTCGACGTCGCCATGCGCCTCCACGCCGCGCTTTGTGTCTCGCTGACCGCGCTCTCCGCCCTGCCCCTTCACGCCGCCGAACCGCTGCTCCCGCAGGCGCAGGCCTACGAATCTTCCGACGCATGGCGCCAGCCGATCGCGCCGTTCGCGCTCGCCGATCGCAGCTGGTACATCGGCACCGCGGGCCTGAGCGCCGTGCTGGTGAAGACCGACGCCGGTGCCGTGCTGATCGACGGTGGCCTGCCGCAGGCGGCGGACATGCTGCTCGCGCACATGCGCACGCTCGGCGTCGCGCCGTCCGATCTGAAGCTGATCCTCCACAGCCATGCGCACATCGACCACGCCGGGCCCATCGCCGCGATCAAGCGCGCGACCGGCGCGCGAGTGGTGACCAATGCCGAATCGGCAGTGCTGCTCGAACGCGGCGGCTTCGACGACCTGCACTTTGGCGATGGCATGGTGTTCCCGCCGGCGCATGCCGACCGCATCGTGATGGACGGCGAAGTCGTCGAGCTCGGCGGCGTCGCGTTCACCGCGCACTTCACGCCCGGGCACACGCCGGGAAGCCTGAGCTGGACCTGGACCGACGCGAAGGCCGGCAAGCCGCTGCGCATCGCCTACGTCGACAGCCTGAGCGCACCTGGCTACAAGCTCGTCGGCAATCCCCGCCAGCCGCGCATCGTCGACGATTACCGCCGCGCGTTCGCCGAAGTCCGCACGCTGCCGTGCGACCTGCTGCTGACGCCGCATCCGGATGCGTCGGGCTGGAAGCTTGGCGAATCGACCACGCCCACGACGCTCACCTGCCGCGCCTACGCCGACCGCGCCGAACGCGCGTTCGACAAGACGCTGAAGGAACAACAGGCGGCTTCGAGGGGCACGCGCTGATGCCCTACACGCCCATCGTCGCCACGCTCGGCTACGTGCTGTCGCCCGACGGCCGGCAAGTGTTGATGGTCCATCGCAATGCGCGACCGGACGACCACCAGCTCGGCAAGTACAACGGTCTGGGCGGGAAGATAGAACGCGACGAGGACGTCGTGGCCGGCATGCGGCGCGAAATCCTCGAGGAAGCCGGCATCGAGTGCGACGCGATGCAGTTGCGCGGCACGATCAGCTGGCCCGGCTTCGGCAAGCACGGCGAGGACTGGCTCGGCTTCGTGTTCGTCATCACGTCCTTCCGCGGCACGCCGCACGCGAGCAATCCCGAAGGCACGCTGGAATGGGTGCCGATCGAAAAGCTCGACGAACTGCCGATGTGGGAAGGCGACCGCAATTTCCTGCCGCTGGTGTTCGACGACGACCCGCGCGCGTTCCACGGCGTGATGCCGTATCGCAACGGGCGCATGCAGTCGTGGTCGTACTCGCGCGTGTGAGGCGCCGACACCTCGCCCTCATCCGCCTGCCGGCACCTTCTCCCGCATGCGGGAGAAGGGCTGTTGACGGCTAGCGCGCGAACTTCACGCCGCGTCGCCCGCAGTCGCGGCCGGCTAGTCGACCTGGTACTCCATGTTCACCGAAAGCGGCGTCGTTTCGACGAACCCGAACTTCGCGTAGAGATGCTTCGCGTCGCCATCGGCGGCGAGCGACACCACCGCCGACGGTGGCGCGTTCGCGCGGAGCCAGTCGTCAAGCGCGGCCATGATGCGCTTGCCGAGCCCCTGCCCCTGCAGCGCGGGCGCCACGGCGATGTCCACCACGACGAAGAAACAGCCGCCGTCGCCGATGACGCGGCCCATGCCGACGACCTCGCCGTCGAGCAGCAGGCTCACGCCGTAGAGCGTGTTCGGAAGTCCGCGCTGCGCGGCGTCGATCGTGCGCGGAGCCATGCCGGCATCCGCGCGCAGGCGGCAGTAGTCGTCCGCACCGGGGAACCGTTCGACCAGTTCCACCTGCGCGGCGTCCATCAGCCGGCTTCCCTCGTCGCACGCACCTCGGCTTTCTCGCCGGCGGCGACGCCGAGGTTGCTCGAAGCGGCTTCGTACACGTCGCGATCGAGCAGGCCCGACTCCTTCGCGACGATCACCGGCACCGCCATCTGGCCGGTGACGTTGGTCATCGTGCGCATCATGTCGAGCACGCGGTCGATGGCGACCAGGTAGCCAATGCCTTCCAGCGGCAAACCCGCCGCGGAGAGCACCAGCGTCACCATCACGATCGCCGTGCCCGGCACGCCGGCGGTGCCGAAGCTGCCCAGCACCGAGGCGATCAGGATCGTCGCGTACTGCCCCGGCTCCAGGTGCAGGCCGAAATACTGCGCGACGAACATCGACGTCAGCGCGGGATAGATCGCGCCGCAACCGTCCATCTTGATGCTCGCGCCCAGCGGCACGGCGAACGCCGCGTAGTCCTTGTCGACGCCGAGGTTATGCGTGACCGAGCGGATCGCCGCCGGCATCGCCGCGAAACTCGACGACGCCACGAATGCCACCTGCATGCCCGGTGCGGCGCCGCGGAAGAACTTAAGCGGATTCAAGCCGTGCAGCGCGATCAGGCTGCCGTAGACGAACACGATGTGGATCGCGCACGCGAGGTACAGCGCGAACACGAAGGTGCCCAGCGGCAGCAGCTTTTCGAAGCCGTACGCGCCGACCAGCGAGGCGATCAGGCCGAACGTGCCCAGCGGCGTCATTTCGAGCACGAAGCGCGTGACCTGCACCATCGTGTCGCTGGCTTCGCCCACCAGCTTGCGCAGGCCGGCGACGCGTTCGCCCAGCTTCACCAGCGCGAAGCCGACCAGCCCGGCGAACACGATCACCTGCAGGATCTTGCCTTCGCTGAGTGCCTTGAACGGATTGGTCGGGATGACGTCGAGCAGCACGTCCTTCGGCGAGGGCACCACGCGGACGGTGTAGTCGGGTGCGATGGTCAGGCCGCTCAGGCCGTGGCCGGGCTGGAGCAGCCAGCCGATCAGCAGGCCGACGCCGACCGCCAGCGCGGCGGTGATCGCGAACCAGACGAACGTCCGGCCGCCCAGTGCAGCGACGGACTTCTGCCCGTGCAGGCTGCCGATGGCGTTCATCACCGCGAAGAACACCAGCGGCACGGCGATCATCTTGATCAGCGTGACGTAGATGGTGCCCAGCGGCGCGAACCAGACTTCCGCCGAATGCCCGAAGGCCCAGCCGGCCAGCGCGCCCAACACGAAGCCCGCCAGCACGCGCTGCCAGAACGGGATCCGCAACCAGGCAGACACCAGCTTCATCCGTACCTCTTTACCGAAATTGTCGGCTTGGCACGATAGCCCACACCGAAGGGGGTGACGACCCCGCGAATGCAACGCCGGTGTCCCGTGGCTGCAATAACGCAGCCCATAATCGCGCTTTGCCTTCGACAAGCCTCCCGAATGTCCCGACCCCGCGCGACCCGCCCGAGCCACTCTCGTTTGAGCCACGCCACGCTCGCCTTCGCCACGACCCTGCTCGTCTCCGCCTGCGCCACCGGCGGCGGGAGCGTTCATGCGACCGACTCGGCAAAGCCCGCCGCATTCGAGGTCGACGTCCCGACGATCCGTCACCCGTCCGGCGAAACGCCGCAGTGGTGGTTCCGCGACGGCGCCGCGCAGGCCGCCGAACGCGGCGCGATGGGCGGCCACGCGAAGAACGTGATCCTCTTCGTCGGCGACGGCATGAGCCTGACGACGGTCGCCGCCGCGCGCATCCTCGACGGCCAGCGCAAGGGCGGCCCGGGCGAGGACAACCGGCTGAGCTGGGAGCGCTTCCCGGCCACGGCGCTGAGCAAGACCTACAACGTCGATTCGCAGACGCCCGATTCGGCCGGCACGATGAGCGCGATGGCCACGGGCGTGAAGACGCGCGCGGGCGTGCTGAGCATCGGCCAGCAGCCGATGCGCCGCGACTGCGCCGGCGCGCAGGCGGTGCCGATGCTGACGCTGTGGGAACTGGCCGCCAGCCGCGGCTTCGCCACCGGCGTGGTGACCACCACGCGCGTCACGCACGCGACGCCGGGCGCAACGTTCACCCACGTGCCCGAGCGCAACTGGGAGAACGACACGGAGCTCACCGATGAAGCACGCGCCGCCGGCTGCATCGACATCGCCCGCCAGCTGGTGGAAATGCCCTTCGGCAACGGCCCCGACGTACTGATGGGCGGCGGCCGCAAGAACTTCATGCCGGTGTCCGAGCGCGATCCGGAATACGACGACAAGGTGGGCGAACGCCTCGACGGTCGCGACCTCATCGCGCAATGGAAGCAGCGCCATCCGGACGGGACGTACGTGTGGAACGCGCAACAGCTCAGCGACGCGCCGGCCCGCGGCCCGCTGCTGGCGTTGTTCGAACCCGACCACATGCAGTTCTCCGCCGACCGCCCGCAGGACGGTGCCGGCGAGCCGACGCTCGCGGAAATGACGCGCACCGCCATCGCGCGCCTGAAGCAGAACGACAAGGGCTTCGTGCTGCTGGTCGAAGGCGGCCGCATCGACCACGCCCACCATTACGGCAACGCGTATCGCGCGCTCACCGACACCATCGCGCTGAGCGAGGCCGTGCAGGCCGCGGTCGATGCGACGAGCGCGCAGGACACGCTGATCCTGGTCACGGCCGACCATTCGCACACGCTGAGCTTCGTGGGCTATCCCAAGCGCGGCAATCCGATCCTGGACAAGGTGCGCGGCAGCAGCGGCGAGGACGACGGCATCGCCGATTACGCGCTCGACCAGCTCGGCCTGCCGTACACGACGCTCAACTACAGCAACGGACCGGGCTACGTCGGCGCGAGCGCGCAGCAGCCCGAAGGCCCGAAGCGCTTCCAGCACACCGTCAGCGGCGTGCAGATCCCGAAGAAGGGTCGCCCGGACCTGCGCAACGTCGACACGCAGGACCCGGATTACCTGCAGGAAGCGCTGGTGCCGACGGCGAGCGAATCGCACGGCGGCGACGACGTGGGCATCTGGGCGCGCGGCCCGGGCAGCGAAGCGGTGCGCGGCAGCGTCGAGCAGAACACGATCTTCCATTTCCTGTTGCAGTCGATGCCGGCGCTGCGCTCCGAACTCTGCAAGGCGGGCGATTGCGACGGGAATGGCGTGCCGGTGACGTTGCCGGAGCCGGGGAAGTTCCGGCGGTAAGGGTTTTTAAGGTAGACGTGGCGGCGAGCCGTCACGTCTACCCGGCTTTTCTGTTGCTGTTGCTGTTGCTGTTGCTGTCGATTGACCTCCCAGCGACTTAAAGCGAGCCGAGCACCGGAGCCGGAAAAGGGCGAAGAGTCGCCCGCTGTCTGAGCGGAGCGCAGCGCAGCGAGTTCGGGCGACGTCCCTTTTCCGGCGAGGAGCGCAGGGCACCGCCGCGCAGCGGCGGCTCGCGTCAGGAGCGAACGGTTTTGGTTACTTTTGCCAAGACAAAAGTGACCCGCTCGCTTGCGAGCGGAAGCTCTTGATCTTGCTTCCCAAGAGGAAGCGATCTCCCAGATGCCGCATCGGTTGCACGCGCCGTCACACCCGCGTGCGCAACGTCGTCAGCTATCACTCCGCCGCTTCTGCGGAGCCGCCTTCGACACGCTCTGCGCGCCATCGCCCTTCGGCGGCTCCAGCGTCGCCGTGTCGCGGTCGAACTCGGACAGCGGGCTCTCCGACGGACAGGTCTGGTCGGGGAAGCCGAAATCCGTGCGCAGCTTCAGGCCGCACGCGTTGAGCGCGTCGAGGTCGGTGTCCGGCGATTTGCAGCGCTTGTCGAAGGCACGAACGAACGAGTCGCGGCGGCTCACGAAATCCTCGCCGCACTTGCGCATCAGGCGCAGACGGTCGAGGTCGTCCTGCGCCGGGTTCACGCCGTCCAGCCCGTACAACTCGAGTTCTTCCGTCGTGAGCAGGCGCAGGCTGCGGTTGGGCACGGCCATCATCAGGTCGGCCACGGCGGTGGCCGCGCCGTTGCGCTCCAGGTAGTCGCGCACGCGTTCGTACACCACGCGCAGCTCGGCGTTGAGCTGCGCGCGCGTGGTGGCGGTCGAACTCATGCGGATGATGCGGTGGATGCCGACCTGCCCGGCGATCATCCGCGTGTCGCCCGCGCTCAGGATGAAAACGCACGCGCTGTGGCAGATCGCGCCCTCGCGCACCCAGATCGTCCAGCGCGATTCGGCGATGTAGTCGCCGGCCTGGATCGCATCCTCGACCTGGCCGCCGGCCGAGTCGATGTCGAGCACGCGCTTGCCGATGTCCATCGAGTCCGCGACTTCGGTGACGCGCTCGACCAGCGTGCCGAATTCCGCCGTGACCTTGCCCTTGTAACGCAGCCGCGCCACGCCGCCGGCTTCGCACGGTTCGAGCGCGGCCTTGAGGCCGTCGCGGTCGAACGTCGTCAGCACCTCGCCGTCGCCCTTCTCCACGTAGTCGAGGTCGCAGCTGATCGACGCCGCACCCGCCGTGAGTTCCAGCGGCGCCGCCCACGGCTTGTGCGGTTCGGGAGCGGGTTCGGGGCGCGCGATCTCACGGATCGACGTGCGCGCCTGGCGCGTGCCTTCCGGCTTGACCGGCGCGACCTTCACCGGCGCGGTGCTGATCGCGCCGCCGTCCTGCGGCGCGGCGACCTCCTCGATCACCAGGCCCTGCGTCGTCTCCGCTTCGGGACGCTGGCAGGCGGCGATGACAAGGCAGGACAACAGCAGGGCGACGGCACGGATCGGCATGCGGCAACGGACTCGGGAGCGGACGCGCCCCTGAACGGGGCGCGCGGAAAACGTGAAGCCACAGCTTACGGCGTGGGGCCTGACTCTGCGCACAGCGTGCGGCACCAGGCCCGGTTCACGTTTCTTTCGCCGCTCCCGGCGCGATCAGCGTGCGGCCACGGCCGCCTGTTCCTCCGCGATCCACGCTTGCACGCGCTCGCGCAGGAACGCCAGCGGCACCACGCCGTCGCCCAGCACGCGCTGGTGGAACTGCTTCAGGTCGAAGCGATCGCCCAGCGCCGCTTCGGCTTCGCGACGCAGCGCGACGATCTCCAGACCGCCGGAGTCGTACGCGGTGAGCTGGCCCGGCATCGCGGCGATGCGATCGACCATCTCGGCCGAGGTCTCCGGCGAGAACCGCCCGCTTTCGGCCATGAACTGCACCGCCTGCTCGCGCGTCCAGCCGAACATGTGGATGCCCGGATCCACCACCATGCCGCGCGCCGGCCACAGGCGGCGGCTGATCTGCGCGTACGGCGTGGTGTAGATGCCCGCCTCCTCGCTCAGCGCTTCGGAATAGCGTGCCCAGCCTTCGACATAGGCCGAATTGAACGCCAGCGCCGACAGCGGATGGCGCTTGCCGACACCGCGCGCGAGTGCGAGCTGCAGGTGATGGCCGGGCCAGGTTTCGTGCACGAGCGTGATTTCCGCCGCGCCGCGACGATCGGCGTCGGGATGATCGAGGTTGATGCGATACACGCCCGGCTTGCGGTCGTCCGGATCGGGTTCGTAATGCGAACTCACGCCGGTGTTTCGCTGTTCCGGCTTCAACGGTTCGACCACCGCCGGCTGCACGGGCATCGTGGCGAAGTACGCCGAACTCTTCTCGCGCGCCGACTCCAGCAGGCCGCGCGAGAACTGCAGCTGCTCGTCCGCCGATGCGAAGCGGTTGTCCTTCGCCTCGTCGACGCGCTTGACGATCGTCGCCAGATCCGTGGAGTCGAACATCGTTTTGCCCAGCGCCTGCACGGTCGCCAGGTTCGTCGCGACGGTGCGCTGGCCGAGGTCGTACACCGCCTTCGGCGTGCGATCGAGCGTGGTGTAGGAGCGCAGCATCGCCTGGTAGCACTGCGCGCCATCGGGCAGCGCGGACAACGCGATCGACTCGCGAGCCGCGCCCTGGTATTCGCTAGCCAGGAAATCGCGATAACGGCGCAGCGCCGGCTGGACCTGCTGCGCCACGACGCTTTCGAACTCCTTCGCGAACGCCGCGTCCTTCGACTTCTCGCCCGGCGCGAAGTACGGCGATTTGCGCGCTTCCAGATCGACCATGCCGTCGAGCTGCTTGATCACGCGCGCCACCACCGCCTTCGGCGCGGTGTAGCCGGCCTTGATGCCGGCGCGCAGGTTCGCGATCTCGTTGTCGACGTAAGCCGGCAGCGTGCGCCAGCGCGCGAGCGCCTGCGTGCGCTCGTCCGCGGTGGCGACGGGCTGGCGGTCGGCGAGATCGGTGAACGCCGTGTGCCAGCCGAACATGTGGTTCACGTTCCACTGCTCGGCGTGGCAGACGCGCAGCGCGCGGTTGGTTTCGAGCATCTCGCGCAGCTGCGCGTAGGCGAGCCGTGCGGCGGGATCCTTGTCGATCTTCGCGCGATCGACCTTCTGCAGGCGCGACCACAACGCATCCTCGCGTGCGTCGAGTCGCGCGTTGTCGGCGGCCGAATTGCGCGGCAGGTAATCGTGGCGCTTGAGCGGCAGGACTTCGTAGTACGCAGGCGTCGGGTCGTATTCGAGCGACAGCGCGACCATCTCGTCGGCGATCGCCATCACCTGCTTCGGTTCGCTGCCGCTGTCCGCCGCGAATGCCGGCGATGCCGTCATCGCCACGCCCAACACGATCGTACCGCTCCAACCCACTGCACTTCGCATGACCCGGCTCCTGCCTTGTGTGGTCGTGCGATGGTAGTAGCTAGCGGCGGCACGCGGATGTGCCGCCGGTTCGGTTCCCTCCCCTATCGACGGCCCATCAGGCTCTCGCGGATGAACTGGCGCACCAGTCGCGCCGATTCTTCCTTCGAGGCCGCGTCCTGCGACAGCGGCTGCGGCGCAGCCAGCGCCGAAGCGGAGAACGCGCCGCCCGTGCCCGGCACGGGTTCGATCACGAAGATCTCGCCGTCGAAATCGACGATGTAGACGTTGTTGGCGGTGTCGGTACCGAAAGCGACGATGTTGTTGATCGTCCCCGCCGTCGGCGTGAAGTCGGCATTGCGCAGCTGGAAGCGCGAGGACGGGATCGTCGTGCCCTGCAGGATCACGCTGGTCTGGATCGACCACAGGTTCGGCTGCACGAAATCGCCGAACAGGTACTCGCCGCGCAGCGATTCCAGCGGCCCGCGATACACCACGCCGCCGGTGACCGAACTGCCTTCGCGCGCACCGCTGCCGTGGCTGTATTCGGCGATGGGCGGCGTCAGGCCGGCGGTGGAACCACCGCGATACGGCTGCGTGCCTTCCATGATCGGCCAGCCGAAATTCAGCCCGGCTTCGTTGGGGCGCGCGAGGTCGATCTCTTCCACCGCGCCCTGCCCCACATCGCCGATGTAGAGATTGCCCGTGAGCGGATCGAAGCTGTTGCGGAACGGATTGCGCAGGCCGAACGCCCAGACTTCCGGCGCGTTGGGCGAGGTGAACGGATTGCCGGCGGGAATCGCGTAATCCCGGTCGGGATCGCTGGGGAACCCGTCGCTCGACGGATCGATGCGCAGGATCTTGCCCAGCAGCGTCGCGCGGTTCTGCCCGTTGTTGTCCGGATCGCCGGTGCCGCCGCCATCGCCGACGGCGACGTACAGCATTCCGTCCGGACCGAAGCCGATCCAGCCGCCGTTGTGGTTGTTGCGCGGATGCGCGATGCGCAGGATCGCGTCCCCGCTGGCCGGGTCGGCCTGGTCGCGGTTGTTCGCCAGCGTCTGGTAACGACGCAGTTCGATCGTGCCGTCGGGCACGGTGAGATACACGTAGAAGCGGCCGCTGGTCGCGAAATCCGGCGCGGTCGCGAAACCGAGCAGGCCGCGCTCGCCATCGGTGGACACCTGCCCGGTCACATCGAGGAATGGGGTCGCCGCGATCGCCCCGTTGGACGGCGACAGCAGCCGGATGCGTCCGGCGCGCTCGACCACGAACACACGACCGGTGGCATCGGGCACCGGCGCGAGGAAGATCGGGAAATTCATTCCGCTCACGACGCGACGCACCCGCAGCGGCGCGCCGGTGACGTCGGTGACGGTGACCGACAGCGGCAGCGTGGCGGTCTGCGTGCCATCGCTGGCGGTGATCGACACCAGGTACACGTTGTCGGCGTTGGCGTCGGTCGGTGCCTCGAAATCCGGCGGCGTGATGAACTGCAGCGCCCCGGCGGCGCTGAGCAGGAAGCGCGCCTGGTCGGCGCCGCCGGACAGCGTGAAGGACACCGGCTTGCCTTCGGGGTCGGTGGCGGTGGCGGTGTAGAACACGCCTGCGGTGCCTTCCGGCACCGTCGCCGCAGGCGCCGAGGTGAAGCTCGGCGGCCGGTCGACCGGCGCGCCGGGAATCTGGGTGTTGTTGTCGCCGCCCCCACCGCCGCCGCAGGCCGCCAACATCGCGGCCACCATGACGATCACTGCCAGTCGTGCCTGCTGCATGCGCTCGCTCCCGGGCCTTGAGCGGCGCGCCGGTGCGGCGCGCCTGCGGGCGGCCGCCAGCGTGTCAGAGGCCGCCGTGGCGATCCGTGAAGGCCGGCTCGCTTCACGTCGCGCGCATCGGCGCGGCGGCTCCGTCCGTCGGCGCCACCGCGGCGCCCGCTCACACGCCCCAGAGGCGGCGCGCTTCCTCGGCGATCACGTCGGGGAATTCCTCCGGGAAGAACAGCTTCGCGCCCTCGATCCGCCGCACGCCGCGCGAGTCGCCGAACGCACCGTCCAGATGGGTCGCGCCCGCTTCGGTGAAGATCGGATCGGCCGTGCCCCACACGATGCGCGTCGGCGCGCGCGAGGCCTTCAGCGCCGGGCCGATGCCGCCGAGCCAGTTGCGATCGAGCGCCACGGCGAACGCATTCGTCCGCGACGCATCGCGCACCAGCGGACCGAGGTAGACGTCGATGGCCTCGTCGCTCGGGTTCGACGCATGGGTGAACGTCTGCCCGCCCAGCCCTTGCGGCGAGCGCGCCAGCGCCTTGTCGGCCAGCCACGGCGCAAGCCACTGCTGCGCGAACTGGTCCTGCTTCGCCAGCGCGATCACCGGCTGCAATGCGGGAGGCGGGCATTCGATTTCCGAATCGCAGTTGGTCAGCAGGAGCGTGCGGACGCGATGCGGGTACGTCGCCAGGAACAGCTGCGCGGCCTGCCCGCCGCTGTCGTTCGCGACGACGTCCACGCGATCCACGCCGAGCTTGTCGAGCAGTTCGGCGAGCATGCGCACCTGCGCATCGGGCGCCAGGCTCTGGCCCTTCGCGACGCGCGTGTAGCCCAATCCGAGAAAGTCCGGCGCGATGCAGCGCCGGTACGGCGACAACCGCGCGAGCGCGCCACGCCACTGGTAACCGTTGAGCGGGAAGCCGTGCAGGAACAACGCCGCCGCGCCACGCCCGCGTTCGACGTAGGCGATCTCCCCGGCGGACGTGGACACGAAGCGGCGCGCCTTGAGGAAAGCGGCGGCATCCTCGGCGTCGGTGGTACTCGCGACCGGGGATGCGGCGAATGCACTGCGGTCGAACATCGCGCCGGTGAGCGTGGCGGTAGCCAGCGTGCCGGCGGCGATTCCAAGGAAGTACCTGCGCTTCATGATCGAACTCCATCGCCGGAACGCTCCGGCGTCCATGGAATGATTCGCGCCGCAGGTCAAGGGTTCAACGAAGCCGCAGGTCATGCCGCCATGACCTGGCAGGTCATGGTGCGGCCGCGGAACGCCCCGTATGCTCGCCGCGTGAACCGAGCCGCCACGCCACTCCGCGATGTCCGACTGGGCGCCCTGCTGCGCGAATGGCGCGCGGCCCGTCGCCTGAGCCAGATGGACCTCGCGCTGGACGCCGGCGTGTCGCCGCGCCACCTGAGCTGCGTGGAAACCGGCAAGGCGCAGCCCAGCCGCGAGATGGTCGCGCGCCTGGCCGACGCCTTGGACATGCCGCTGCGCGAGCGCAATGCGCTGCTGGTCGCCGCCGGCTTCGCGCCGCGCTATCCCGAGACCGCGCTGGCGACGCCGGAACTGTCGCAGGTGCGGCGCGCGATCGAATTCATCCTCGCGCAGCAGGAACCGTACCCCGCGTTCGTGCTCAACCGCCACTGGGACGTGCTGATGGCCAACGACGCGGCGCTGCGCGTCAACGCGTTCGTGATGAACGGCCGTGCAAGCGCGCACACGAACATGATCCGGCAGATCTTCGACCCTGCCGATCTGCGGGGCGCCGTGGACAACTGGGAGGAAGTGGCGGGCGACCTGATCCGCCACCTGCACGGCGAAGTCGCGGCCGCACCTTCCGACACCGCGGCGCGCGAACTGCTCGACGAAGTCCTCGCGTATCCCGGCGTGCCGGCGCGCTGGCAACTGCGCGATGTCGAATCGGCCCCGACGCCGCTGCTCACCACGGTGCTGCGCCGCGACGAACACCGCCTGCGCTTCTTCTCGACCATCACCACCTTCGGCACGCCGCACGACGTGACGCTGGAGGAATTGCGCATCGAATGCTGCTTCCCCGTGGACGACGCGACGGCGGCGCTGTGCCGGCAGCTGGCGAGCGAGGCGAAAGAAGCGAAAGAAGCGGCGCGATAGCTGCGCTTGGTCTCGTCATTCCCGCGAACGCGGGCCGCTTCTGGGCCGCCGAATGGCGGCACCATCCATTGACCTTCGCCCTCGGCCCGTCATTCCCGCGAAAGCGGGAATCCAGCGACTTTTGCCCTTGCTCGTCATTCCCGCGAAGGCGGGAATCCACGGACGTTCCACACTTTGTTGATGCCCCTCCGGCGAAAGGCGTCGGCCATAGGGCCGTGGATGTCCCAGGCAAGCATGAAAAGTCCCTGGATTCCCGCCTTCGCGGGAATGACGTGAGCGTGGTGCCGGCATTACGACGAAGCCCCTCCAGGCCCTCGAAACGCCTGTTCACCCGGCACGAACAGCCGTCCGTGTCCTCCCCCGCCCGCACTTCCCGTATCCGGTTTTCACATCACCGGAGTGAAGGGCAATGCGGCGTCTATTGAAGTGGCTGGGCTGGAGCGTGGTCGTGGTGGCGGTACTGGTGGCGGGCGTCCTCGGCATCGCATGGTTCTCAAGCGAACGCGCGTTGTCCCGTACCTGGACGGTGGCCGATCCCCCGCTGGCCGATGCGATGGCCAGCGCGTCCCTCGACCACGGCAAGCACCTGTTCGCCACGCGCGGCTGCGCCGACTGCCATGGCCCTGACGGCGCAGGAAAACTGCTGGTCGACGCGCCGAATGTCATCCGCATCGTGCCGAGCAATCTCACCCGCACCGTGCGCGATGCGGCGTGGACCGACGACCGCCTCGCCGCGGCGATCCGCCACGGCGTGCGTCCCGACGGCACGGGACTGGTCATCATGCCGACTGGCGACTACACCGACATGGACGATCACGACGTCGCGTCGATCGTGGCGTACCTGCGCACGTTGCCGGCGGTCGATACCAATCGGGGCCGCACGCAGGTGCGCCCGCTCGCGCGCGTGCTGTACCTGTTCGACAAGTTCCCGCTGGTGCCGGCCGAGCGCGTGGACCACACGCCGCGCGAACGCATCGCGCCGCCGGCGACGGTGAGCGTGGCGTACGGCAAGTACGTCGCTCAGGTGTGCACCGGTTGCCACGGCTCGAACTTCGCCGGCGGCTTCGTGCTCGAACCGGGTACGCCGCCGTCGGCCAACCTCACGCCGCACGCGAGTGGATTGCAGGCATGGAAGGAAAGCGACTTCCTGCACCTCATGCGCACCGGCCAGCGCCCCGACGGCCGCCAGTTGCATCGGATGATGCCGTGGAAGTCCTACAGCGCGATGCAGGACGTCGAGCTGCGCGCGGTGTGGACGTACCTGCGTTCGCTGCCGCCGGTGGACGGAAAGACGCGGTCGTAGCCGCTCAATCGATGCGGTAGACGCGCGCCTTCGGCATGCCTTCGACGACCTGCAGGAACCAGCGGCCGGCCACGCCGGGAACGACGACGATTTCCGGCGCGTCGAGCTTCTTCGGTAGCTTCAGCGCGCCCTTGAGCACCTTCCACTGCTGGCCGTTCTCCAGCTCGAGCACGGTGCCGGGTTCCCAGCCGCTGATCGGGCCCTTCAGGCGGCTCTGGATCGGCTTGTCGTTGAAACCGATCAGCGAACCTTCGTCGCGTCCGCGTTCGTCACGGTTCGCCGCAGGCGCATTGTTCGACATCGGCGGCGCGGCAGGCGCGGCCACCGCCACGCCCTGCCCGTCCTGCACTTCATGCAGCATGCGATTGAGCGTGTCGAGCTGTTCGTCCGTGAGCCCGACCGACCGCAGCTGCTCCGGCGTGAGGCGCTCCTCGATGCTGATGTAAGGCGCCTGCGCGCCCGCATGCGACGACAGCGTGGCCAGCGACAGCATCAGCGCGAGGGACAGGAGCGAACACTTCATCGGCACGGCCTCGGACTTCGACCGCGCCACGATGCTGCAATTTCGTGACAGCCCGGTGACAGCGTCGCGTTCAGCCCGTCCGGCGCAGCGAGAAGAACGGGATGTCGCGTCGCACCGTGTAGCCGCTGCGCAGGTACAGGTCCTTCGCCCGCGCGTTCTCGTTCGCCACGTGCAGGTACGGCGTGCGGCCTTGCGCGAGCACGTCGTTGCTCAGCATCGTCAGCAGGTGGCGGGCGTAGCCGCGTCCGAGGAAATCCGGATGCGTGCACACCGCGCTGATTTCCTGCCACTCGTCCATGCCCATGCGCTCGCCGATGATCGCGGCCAGGCGTCCGTCCTGGTAGATGCCGAAATAACGGCCCAGCCGCATCGTGTGCGGGCGGAAGTAGTGTGGATACACCAGCGCGGTGAGCGCGAGCACGTCCTCGCGATGGCGTTCGTCGAGCTGGATGACTTCCGGCCCGTCCGTTTCTTCCACCGGCTGCGTGCACACCATCTGCGCGAGCATCGCGAGCTTCCTGCCTTCGAAACCCGGCGGCACCTGCGGCATGCGATCGAGCAGCAGCACGGTCTCGCCGGGTTCGATCAGCGCCGCCAGTGCATCGGCTGCGTCCGCGCCTTCGGACGGAACGCCGAGGAACGGCGCGATCTGCGCCGGATACCGCGCCACGTCGCCGCGTGCGAGCGCGATGTCGCGATGCCGGCTTTGCAGCGCTTCCCAGATGGGGTTGTCGAGTACGTGTCCAGTCATCTCACACCTTCATCGTCTTCCACTTGCCGCGCGAGAACAGCCACAGCGTGAACAGGCCCACCGACGTTTCGGAGACGAACACCGCCCAGAACACGCCCAGCTGCTGCCAGCCCATCGACACCGCCAGCACGTACGCCAGCGGAATCTGGATCAGCCAGAAGAACACCACGTTGATCTTCGTCGGCGTCATCGTGTCGCCCGCGCCATTGAACGCCTGCACCGACACCATCCACCAGCCGTAGACGAAGTACGAATACGACAGGATCTGCAGCCATTCGCCGCCGACGTCAATCACCTTCGCGTCATTGGTGAACAGCGCGATCAGATCGTGATGGAAGAAGAAGAACACCACCGAGATCGCCATCGTGAAGGCCATGTTGTACCAGCCGATGTGCCACACCGCGGCCTCGGCGCGTTCGGGCTGCTGCGCGCCCAGGTTCTGTCCGACCAGCGTCGCCGCCGCGTTCGACATGCCCCACGCCGGCATCAGCGTGAACATCATGATGCGGATGGCGATCGTGGCGCCGGCCACGGCTTCGCTGCCGATGCTGGACAGGATGCGCATCAGGAAGATCCACGAGGTCATCGACACGATCATCTGCCCGATGCCGCCGAGCGAGGTGCGCACGATGTTCCACAACACCGCGCCGTGCACGGCCAGCTGCGACCACGCCACCCGGATGTGCTTGCCGCCATGGAACAGCACGTACAGCTGCAGCGCGACACCCGCGCCGCGGCCGATGTTGGTCGCGATCGCCGCGCCTTCGATGCCCAGCGCCGGCACCGGCCCGAAGCCGAAGATCAGCAGCGGACACAGGACGATGTTCAGGCCGTTCGCCAGCCACAGCACGCGCATCGCGATCGCCGCATCGCCGGCGCCGCGGAAGATCGCGTTGATCACGAACAGCAGCATGATGATCGCGTTGCCGCCGAGCATCCATTGCGTGTAGCGGTAACCGTGTTCGATGCTCCACGCGTCGGCGCCCATCAGGCGCAGCAGATCCTTCGCCCACACGATGCCGATGACCGCGAAAGGCACCGACACCAGCAGCGCGATGAAGATCGCCTGCACGGCGCTGATGGCCGCGTCCTCGCGCCGGTTCTCGCCGATGCGCCGCGCGACGACGGCCGTGACCGACATCGCCAGGCCCATCGCGATGGAATAGATGAGGAAGAGATAGGTTTCCGTCAGCCCGACAGTGGCCACCGCCGACGGCCCGAGCTTGGCGACGAACCAGATGTCGACCACGGCGAAGGTCGATTCGAGCACCAGTTCCAGCACCATCGGCACCGCGAGCAGGAACACCGCCCGGCGCAAGGGGATCTTCGTGTAATCGGCGTTGGTGCCGCGAATGGCGTCGCGGAGTTCGGACCAGAGGGAATGCGATGCGTCGGCGCCGGCCTGCGCCACGGGGGATTGCGGTTCGGTGCTCATCAGGGCGTCCGTTCGCTGTTTGCGGAAGATACTAAACGACGAACGGGGGCTTCCCGGATCGACATCCGCTCGCCTGACGCGAAGCTCGTTTCTGCACATCCGCTGGACCGTCGCGGCCAAAAGCGAAACGGCCCGGTTTCCCGGGCCGTCTGGAGCTTCGAGCGAAGAGCCGTCGATCACGCCATCGGCAGCTTCAGCCCCTGCTCCCTCGCGCACTGCTTCGCGATGTCGTAGCCCGCGTCGGCATGGCGCATGACGCCGGTGCCGGGATCGTTCCACAACACGCGCGCAATGCGTTTGTCGGCTTCCTCGCTGCCGTCGCACACGATCACCACGCCTGAATGCTGCGAGTAACCCATGCCGACGCCGCCGCCGTGATGCAACGACACCCACGTCGCGCCGCCGGCGACGTTGAGCATCGCGTTGAGCAGCGGCCAGTCGGAAACGGCATCGGAACCATCGCGCATCGCTTCGGTTTCGCGATTCGGCGAGGCGACGCTGCCGCTGTCCAGGTGGTCGCGGCCGATCACGACCGGCGCCTTCAGTTCGCCATTGCGCACCATCTCGTTGAACGCCAGGCCCAGCTTGTGGCGCAGGCCGAGGCCCACCCAGCAGATGCGCGCAGGCAGGCCCTGGAAGCTGATGCGCTCGCGCGCCATGTCGAGCCAGCGGTGCAGGTGCGCGTCGTCCGGGATGAGTTCCTTCACCTTCGCGTCGGTCTTGTAGATGTCTTCCGGATCGCCGCTCAGCGCGACCCAGCGGAACGGGCCGACGCCACGGCAGAACAGCGGACGCACGTACGCCGGCACGAAGCCCGGGAAGTCGAACGCGTTCTGGCAACCTTCGTCCTTCGCCATCTGGCGGATGTTGTTGCCGTAGTCGAACACGGGGATGCCCATGTCCTCGAAGGCGAGCATCGCCTCCACGTGCACGCGCATCGACTTCTTCGCGGCGTCGCGCACGCGCGCCGGGTCTTCGGACTGCATGCGCTGCCACTGCTCCACCGTCCAGCCGATCGGGAGATAACCGTGCACCGGATCGTGCGCGGAGGTCTGGTCGGTCACCGCATCCGGACGCACGCCACGACGCACGAGTTCGGGCAGGATTTCCGCGGCATTCCCGAGCAGCGCGATCGACTTCGCCTCGCCGGCCTGCGTGTACTTCTCGATGCGCGCGAGCGCGTCGTCGAGATCGGTCGCCTGTTCGTCGACGTAGCGCGTGCGCAGGCGCATGTCGATGCGGCTCTGCTGGCATTCGATGTTGAGCGAGCACGCGCCCGCTAGCGACGCAGCCAGCGGCTGCGCGCCGCCCATGCCGCCCAGGCCCGCGGTGAGGATCCACTTGCCGGTGAGGTTGCCGCCGTAGTGCTGGCGGCCCATCTCGACGAAGGTCTCGTACGTGCCCTGCACGATGCCCTGCGAGCCGATGTAGATCCACGAACCGGCCGTCATCTGGCCGTACATCATCAGGCCCTTTCTATCGAGCTCGTTGAAGTGCTCCCACGTCGCCCAGTGCGGCACGAGGTTGGAGTTGGCCAGCAGCACGCGAGGCGCATCGGCGTGCGTGGGGAAGATGCCGACGGGCTTGCCGGACTGCACCAGCAGCGTTTCGTTGTCGTCCAGTTCGCGCAGCGACTTCAGGATCGCGTCGAAGCTTTCCCAGTCGCGCGCCGCGCGGCCGATGCCGCCGTAGACGACCAGTTCGGTCGGGCTTTCGGCCACTTCGGCGTCGAGGTTGTTCTGGATCATCCGGTACGCGGCCTCGGTGAGCCACGACTTGCAGCTTTTCTCGGCGCCGCGCGGGGCACGGATGACGCGGGAAGGATCTTTGCGGGTCGACATCGGACAGACTCCGTCGGCTGGGCGCCGCGATTGCGACGCGCGGAACAGGCGTCGGGAATTATCGCGCTGCCCCACGCGGGCGGACGCGCCGCCGACGCCGTCGCGGCGCCGGTTTGGTGCGATTTCGCGCCCGCGGCGCGTCATTTGTATACGCTGTACACATGAGCCGCATCGAACCCCGCACGAACCGCACCGCCGACCGCATCCTGCGCGCGGCGCGGACGCTGTTCGAACGCGAGGGCGCGGCCGGCGTGAGCATGCGGCGCGTCGCAGCGGCGGTCGGCCTCACGCCGATGGCGATCTACCGCCACTTCCCCAATCGCGAGGCGTTGCTCAAGCGCATCGGCGACGACAGCTTCGACGCCATCGCCCGCCACTGGGACGCGCGCGGTCGCGGCGGCGACGTGCTCGAACGCCTGATCGCGGTGCAGCGCATCTATCTCGACTATGCGCTCGCGCATCCGCATCTGTTCGACCACGCGTTCTCGACCGCGCGTACCGATGCACGGCGATTTCCGGAGGATTTCCGCGCGCGCCGTTCGCCCACGCTCAACGTCGTGGCCGATGCGGTGGAGGATGCGATGCGCGCCGGCGTGCTGCGCGAGGACGACGTGTGGGACGTCGCGGTGACGCTGTGGGCGCACACGCACGGCCTGATCGCGCTGTATCGCGCGGACCGGTTCAATTTCGACGAAGCCGCGTTCCGGCGCTACTACGACGCCTCGCTGCAGCGGTTGTTGCGGGGGTTGCTGACCTAGCGGCGTGGCTCGATCGCCGACTTTACCTCGTTCACCGGCGGAGGCGGCGGAAGGTCGATCGTTTCAAGGCGATGCACCTGCGCTTCCTTGCCGGCGCGCCAGGCTTCATGCGTCGCGCGGCGCGCTTCGAAATCCTGGCGAAGGCGTTCGGATTCCGCGGGCGTGGTGGCCGCGGCACGGCGTGCGTCGGTACGCGCGCGGTCGGCGTCCATCAGCCGGTCCTGCTGGTCGACCTGGCTGCGCAGCGTGTCGGCGGAAACGCGACGACTCGACGCGTCGAGCTGGCGATTGAGCGTCTGCAACGAGTTGTCGCGCGAGGTGTCCACCCCGCGCGGCAACGATGGCTGCGACGCAGGCGAAATCGGCGCCACGCGTGGCGGCGGCGCCAGCGTGTTGGGCTGCTGCGCGAACGCCAGCGCCGGCTGCAAGGCCAGCGCCAGCGCGACGGGCCACATGCGCGTCACGACGTTCACCCGATCAGCGCACCGACGGGTCGAGTCGACGCAGCGCGTCGGCGAGATCGGTCTGGCCGGTGCGGTCGATCTGCTCGCGGCTGTAGCTGCGGCCCGGGCCGATGCACAGCGCCTTGCCGGTCTTCGGATCGCGCGGGCGGATGTTGGTGCCGGTGTCCTTGACGCAACCGACGTTCGAGGTGCGCTTCGCGTTTGCGGCATCGGTATTGGCCGCGACCTGCGCGTCGGCGGCCACCACCGCGTCCGCCTGCGTGGAAGCCACCTGCACCTGCGCCTGCGCATCGGTTGTCGCCGTCTGCGCGAACGCACCGAAGGACATGCCCAACACGACAACTGCGAACGCGGTAGCGAGACTGCGATTGCGATTGCGGGAATCCATGGCGTCACCTGGCGTGGGACGGCAACGTTGCCGTACCGCCACCATACGCCCCGGTGCTTTACCCGGTCGTGAGCGCAGCCGCCGCCTTCAGGCGGTCGTCAGGCTTGTGGACACGTGGCCTGGCGGCCCTCTCGGAAGGCCGTGGCTTCGGCCTCCGTGGCCGGCCGCGGGTCGACGCCGTCGTCGAACAGCACCCGCCAGGTGCCGTCCGCCCCGCGGTGCCACACCGAGTGGAAGGCGCCGATGCGGTAGCGCTGGGTCGATTTCGGGTCCAGGTCCTCGAACAGCGACGGCCCGCTCGACCAGGCCACATCCTTCGCGCTGCCCGCGCCGATCGTCGTCCGGGTCGGGTACCAGCTGAGCTTCAAGCGCTTGCCCTCGACGATGCCGGCCCAGCGCCGGGCGATCTCCTCGCGGCCGCGCGTGGGCTGCGGCTGGCTGGCGCCGAAGGCCGCGTCCGTTTCGACGTGCGAGGCGAAGGCCTTCGCGTCGTGGTCGGCCACCGATTGCGCGAAGCTGAGCTCCCGCGCCCAGACCTCGCATTCGGCCGACGTCATGCGCGCCGGCTCCGGTTTCGGCGTCGGTTTGGGCGCACTCTGCCCGGCCGCGACGGCGGACATGCCCAGCAGGACAACGGCAGAAAGACTCACGGCGATACGCATCACGGCGGCTCCGATGCCGGCGGGCGCCGCCGGGTGTGTGGCCACTATTGGCAAGGCTCCGCGATGCCGCCAGCGACTAAAGTCATGCCGCAACACACGCTCGTTATGATCGGCCGATGCCCCACCTTCGCCTCGCGGCACTCGCCGCCTGCCTCGTCCTGTCCGCCTGCAGCGCCCGCACGCCGCGCCCCGCCGAACCGGCGGCGCGGACCGTGGTGCTGGTGTCCATCGATGCGTTCCGCGCCGATTACCTGTCCAACGACGCGACGCCCAACCTCGCCCGCATCGCCCGCGAAGGCACGCATGCGGCGTGGATGAACCCGTCGTACCCGTCGCTTACGTTCCCGAACCACTACACGCTCGCGACGGGGCTTCGTCCCGACCACCACGGCGTGATCCACAACCGCATGAGCGATTCCGGAATCGGCGACTTCGCCGTCGCGGACCGCAAGGCCGTGGCCGACACGCGCTGGTGGGGCGGCGAACCGATCTGGGTCACCGCCGAAAAGCAGGGCGTGCGCAGCGCGAGTTGGGCGTGGCCCGGAAGCAGCGCCGCGATCGGCGGCGTGCGCCCCAGCCGCTGGGTCGCCTACGACGAATCCGTGCCGCCCGCGCGCCGCATCGACGACGTGCTGTCGTGGCTGGACGCGCCGCAGTCGCAACGCCCGCGCCTGGTCGCGGTGTATTTCGAACAGCTCGACAAGGCCGGCCACGACCACGGCCCGGAGTCGCCGCAGGTGCGAAGCACGCTGCGCGAACTCGACGCGGTGATCGGCCGCCTGCACGACGGGCTTGCCGCGCGCGGCATGCTGGATTCGACCGACCTGATCGTGGTGTCCGACCACGGCATGGCGACGGTTGCGCCGAACCACACCATCAGCGTGGAGCAGATGATCGCGCCGTCGATCGCGACCGTGGTTTCCGACGGCCAGTCCATCGGCGTGCAACCGTTGCCCGGCTTCGAGCGCGAAGCCGAAGCGCGCCTGCTCGGCCCCCGCGCGCAATACGACTGCTATCGGCGCGAGGATCTCCCGGCGCGGTGGCACTACGGCACCAACCCGCGCGTGCCGCCGATCGTGTGCCAGACGCACGAAGGCTGGGACGCGCTGTATCCGAAGAAACTGGCGACCAAGCCGAACGTCACTCGCGGCTCGCACGGGTTCGATCCCGCGCTGCCGTCGATGCGGGCGCTGTTCGTCGCGCGCGGCCCGTCGTTCGTGCCGGGCGCGACACTGCCGGCGTTCGACAACGTCGACGTATATCCGCTGCTGGCGCGGCTGCTCGGGATCGACGCCGCGCCGAACGACGGCGACATCGCGCCCCTGCTGCCGGCGCTGCGTGGGCCTGCTTCGACTGGGAACGCTGCCCCGGAGCATTGATCACGCGCGTTCGTGCGGCCGGAGCGGCTCTCGGAAGCGCTCCACGTTCATGTCCGAATCCGGCCAGTCCTCGCGATCGCGCGGTGCTAGCCTGCGGCCATGTCCGAGCCTGCCCACGTCCATGCCGACACCCTGCCCGCCTTCCACGTGTGCGAGCAGGCCCGTCGCACGCGCGATCCGCGCTTCGACGGCCTGTTCTTCACGGCGGTGCTCAGCACGCGCATCTATTGCCGCCCGGTGTGCCCGGCGGTGACGGCCAGGCGCGTGGTGTATTTCCGCCACGCCGCGGCGGCCGAAGCCGCGGGTTACCGGCCGTGCCTGCGCTGCCGGCCGGAGCTGTCGCCCGACGACGGCAGCTGGCGGCGCGGCGACGCGGCCATCGCGCGCGCGTTGAAGCTGATCGACGACGGCGCGCTGGCCGAGCAACCGCTGGCCGCGCTGGCCGAGCGCGTCGGCATCGGCGAACGACAGCTGCGACGCCTGTTCGTCGAACGCGTCGGCGTTGCGCCGATGGGCGTGCACGGCACGCGCCGGCTGCTGTTCGCCAAGCAGCTGCTGACCGAAACCGACCTGCCGATCACGCAGATCGCGCTCGCCTCGGGCTTCGCCAGTCTTCGCCGTTTCAACGATGCATTCCGCACGGCGTATCGCATGGCGCCACGCGATCTTCGCAAGGGCCGAAGCGAGGCACGCGAGGCCGGTGACGTCCTCACGCTGCGACTGGGCTATCGCCCGCCGTACGACTTCATGGCGATGCTCGATTTCCTGCGCGGCCGCGCCCTGCCCGGCGTCGAATTCGTCGACGATCACAGCTACACGCGCGTGATCGGCCCCATCGATCGCCCCGGCTGGTTGCGCGTCAGCGCATGGCCGGACGACAGGAACGCCGGCGCGCACGCGCTGAAGCTCGAACTGCACGGCGCCGCCTCGTCGAACCTGCTGGACATCGTGCAGCGCCTGCGCCGCATGTTCGACCTGGACGCCGATCCGCGGGCCATCGCCGATACGTTGTCGAAGGACGCGCGCTTCAAGCCGCTGCTCGCGCAACGCCCGGGCCTGCGCCTGCCGAGCGGGTGGGACGGCTTCGAGATCGCGGTGCGCGCGATCATCGGCCAGCAGGTCAGCGTCGCCGCCGCGCGCACGCTCGCGTCGCGCCTCGCGCAGAAGTACGGACAGCCGCTGCCGCAGCCGTTCGCGGACGCGCGGGTCGCGGACGCGCTCGCGCATCTGTTCCCGACGCCTGAAAAACTTGTCGATGCAGACCTGGAATCCATCGGCCTGATCCGCTCGCGCGCGCAGACCGTGCGTGGCGTCGCACAGGCGCTGCTCGATGGCCGCGTCGATTTCCGGCCGGAACGCACGCTGGACGACTTCGTGTCGCGCTGGGTCGCGTTGCCCGGCATAGGGCCGTGGACGGCGCAGTACATCGCGCTGCGCGCGCTCGGGCATCCCGATGCGTTTCCCGTCGAAGATCTCGTGCTGCAGAAAGCGCTTCCGGCCGACGGCACGCGTATGGCGCCGAAAGCGCTCGCGGCGCGCGCCGAGGCATGGCGACCGTGGCGCGGCTACGCGGTGATCCACCTGTGGCGCGATTCGGTGCCGGTGCCCGTCGCAAAGGACGCGAAGCCGACGAGCTCCAGGCGCGGAATCGCGCGCACAAGCGGCGCGGACGCCACCGCATGATCCGTTACGCCACGGTGCCGAGCCCCGTCGGGCAACTGCTGATCGCCGCGAGCGACGAAGGTTTGCACCTGATCGAATTCCAGAACCCGCGCCATCCCATGTCGCAGTGCGATGCGTGGGAGGCGCGCGAGTGCGCCGTCATCCGCATGACGGCAGCTCAGCTGGGCGAATACTTCGATGGCAAACGACGCGATTTCGATCTGCCGCTCGCACCGCGCGGCACGGAATTCCAGCTTGGCGTGTGGCACACGCTGGCATCGATTCGATACGGCGAGACGATCAGCTACGCGCAGCTGGCGCAACGCGTCGGCAAGCCGTCGGCGATGCGTGCGGTCGGGGCGGCGAATGGCCGCAATCCGCTGCCCATCGTGTTGCCGTGTCATCGCGTGATCGGCAGCGACGGCAGCCTGACCGGCTTCGGCGGCGGACTGCCGACGAAGGAATTCCTGCTGCGGATGGAAGGCGCGTTGCCTGGCGCGGTGGATCTGTTCGGCTGAGAATGACTGTGCGCTATTCGCGCATCAGCGCGACCATCGCCTCGCGATAACGCTGCGAGATCGCGGTGCGTTGCAGATGGTGGCCGTTCTCCACCACGCGCCGCCCGCCGACGTACACGTCGCGCACCAGCGGCCGGTTCCCGCTGAAGATCCAGCGATCGATCGCATCGTCTTGCGTCAGGCCGAACAGCGTCGGCGCATCCGTGTCGAGCACCACGGCATCGGCGTATTCGCCTGTCGCGAACGTGCCGATCGCGTGCCCGCTGGAGAAACGCGCGCTCTGCGCAACGTCGTGCAGCAGCGTTTCGCCGACGCTCGGCGAGTGCGGCCGCACGGCGATGTTGCGATGGCGCGTGAACAACCGCTGGCCGTATTCGAGCCAGCGCAGTTCCTCCACCGGCGACACGGAGATGTGCGAATCCGAACCAATGCCCCAACGGCCGCCGGCGTCGAGGTATTCGCGCAGCGGGAACAGGCCGTCGCCGAGGTTGGCTTCGGTCGTCGGACAGATCGCCACCGTCGCGCCGCTGCGCGCGATCCCCTGCGTTTCAGCGGGCGTCAGGTGCGTGGCGTGCACCAGCGTCCAGCGCGCGTCGACGCTCGCGTGGTCGAGCAGCCACTCCACCGGGCGCGCGTTGCGCAGCGCGAGGCTGTCCTGCACTTCGCCGACCTGCTCGGCGATGTGGATGTGCACCGGCATCGACGGCGGCAGCGCATCGAGCACGGCGCGCATTGCGTCCGGCGGCACGGCGCGCAGGCTGTGCAGCGCGCAGCCGACGTGCAGCGTCGGATCGGCGTCCTCGCAGAGCGTGTCGATCAGGCGCAGGTAGGCATCGACGTCGTGGCCGAAGCGGCGCTGGCGTTCGCCCAGCGCGCGTCCGTCGAAACCGCCGGTCATGTACAGCACCGGCAGCAGCGTGAGGCGGATGCCGGCGTCGCGCGCGGCGGCGATCAGCGCGCGCGACATCGCCGCCGGATCGTCGTACGGGCGGCCATCGGGCGCGTGATGCAGGTAATGGAACTCGCACACCGTCGTGTAGCCGGCTTCGAGCATCTCCGTGTAGAGCTGCGTCGCCACGGCCCGCAGCAGGTCGGGCGTGAAGCGCGCGGCGAAGCGGTACATCGTTTCGCGCCAGGTCCAGAAGGAGTCCGACGGGTTGGTCTGGCGTTCCGCCAGCCCGGCCATGGCGCGCTGGAACGCGTGCGAATGCAGGTTCGCCACGCCCGGCACGATCCAGCTGGCGCTGGCGGTCGGCTCGGCGGCCACCCGCGCGCGGATGCGCCCGTGGTCGTCGATGTCGAAGCCGGCGTCGGAATGCCAGCCGTCGGGAGTCCAGAGCATCTCGGCGTCGAGGGTCTTCATGCCGGCATTGTCGCCCGCATGGACGGTCGTGGCGATGGCCCCGCAGGGACGGTACAGGCCGCTAGAATCGACCCCCATGACCTCCAACGCGCATACGGCCTGGGACGGACTGATCCTCGGCGCTTCGCTCGCCACGCTCGATGCGCCCGCCGGTTACGCGGACATCCTCGACGGCGCGCTGGCGTGGAAGGACGGAACGCTGGCCTACGTCGGTCCACGCTCGGGCCTGCCCGACGCCCCCCAGCGCCTGGCGCGCGAAGTGATCGAGGCCAAGGGCTGGATCACGCCCGGCCTGGTCGACTGCCACACGCACCTGGTCTTCGCCGGCGATCGCGCGCGCGAGTTCGAGCTGCGCCTGCTCGGCGCCAGCTACGAGGACATCGCGCGTTCCGGCGGCGGCATCCTGTCGACCGTGCGCGCCACGCGCGCCGCGGACGAAGGCGAACTGCTGCGCCAGTCGCTGCCGCGTGCGCACGCGCTGATCAGCGACGGCGCGACCACGGTGGAGATCAAGTCCGGCTACGGCCTGGACTTCGATAACGAACGCAAGATGCTGCGCGTCGCGCGCCGGCTGGAACAGCTCGGCGTCGGCGTGCGCACGACCTACCTCGCCGCGCACGCGCTGCCGCCGGAATACGCCGGCCGCGCCGACGACTACATCGATGCGGCGATCGAATGGTTGCCGAAGCTGCATGCCGAAGGGCTCGTCGATGCGGTCGACGCGTTCTGCGAAGGCATCGGCTTCACGCCGGACCAGACGCGACGCATGTTCGAAGCCGCGCGTGCGCTCGGCCTGCCGGTGAAGCTGCACGCCGATCAGCTCAGCGACCTCGGCGGCGGCGCGCTCGCGGCGGCCTTCGACGGACTGTCGGCCGACCATGTCGAACACACCAGCGAGGACAGCGTGCGCGCGATGGCGCAGGCCGGCACCGTCGCGGTGCTGTTGCCGGGCGCCTTCCACGTGCTGCGCGAAACCGCGTTGCCGCCGCTGGAGGCGTTCCGCTCGCACGGCGTGCCGATGGCGGTGGCGACCGACTGCAATCCCGGCACCTCGCCGCTGCAATCGCTGCGCCATGCGATGCAGCTGGCGTGCACGCATTTCCGGCTCTCGCCCGAAGAAGCGCTGCGCGGTGCGACGGTGAACGCCGCACGCGCACTGGGCCTGCACGATCGCGGCGTGTTGCGCGTAGGGGCGCGCGCCGACTTCGTGTTGTGGAACATCCAGCATCCGGCCGAACTTTGTTACTGGCTCGGCGGCCGCCTCGCGCAGGCCGTGCATGCCGGCGGCCATCGCGTCACCTGATCCGATTCGACGAATACAACCGGGGAGAAAACATGCGCTTGCGTTACGCCGTTCTGGGCCTGTCGCTGTCGATGGGCGCCACCTCCGCATCCGCCGCGACCGACGCGGCGCGCAAACTCGCGCAGGACGCGATTGTCGTCGACACGCACATCGACGCGCCCAGCGAACTGCTTTCGCACTGGGACGACCTGGGCGTGTCCGCGCCGACGAAGGAGTTCGACTACCCGCGCGCGCGTGAAGGCGGCCTGGGCGTCGCCTTCATGTCGATCTACACCTCGCCCGAAGAGGACGCCGCCGGCACCGCGTGGCAGACGGCGAACACGCAGATCGACGCGGTCGAAGCGATGGTCGGCCGCCATCCGGACAAGTTCGCGATCCTGCGTTCGCCCGGCGACGTCGAGAAGCTGCGCAAGGGTGGCCGCGTGCTGCTGACGCCGGGCATGGAGAACGGCGCGCCGATCGGCGACGACCTGTCGAAGCTCGCGGGTTTCCACGCGCGCGGCGTGCGCTACATCACCCTCGCCCACAGCGCGAACAACCGCATCGCCGATTCTTCCTACGCGCAGAAGAAGAAGTGGGGCGGCCTGAGCCCGTTCGGCGAGCAGGTCGTTGCTGAAATGAACCGTCTGGGCATCATGGTCGACGTGTCGCATATCTCCGACGACGCCATCCGCGACGTGCTGCGCATCACCGACGTGCCGGTGATCGCCAGCCATTCGGGCATGCGCCATTTCACGCCGGGCTTCGAACGCAACATCAGCGACGAGCTGGCGCTGGCGGTGGCGAAGGAAGGCGGCGTGGTGCAGCTGGTGTTCGGCACGGGCTTCGTCAGCGCGAAGGCCGCGTCCGACATGCAGGCCTTCTTCGCCGCGGAGGCCGCGCTCGAGGAGGAGAACGCGAAGCTCGCCGGCGCCGGCAAGCCGCAGAAGTCGAAGGACGAATTCGAGAAGGCGTGGAAGGACGCGCATCCGGTGCCGGTGGTGCACATCGACGCGGTGCTGGACCAGATCGACTACGCGGTGAAGCTGCTCGGCGTGGACCACGTCGGCATCGGGTCGGACTTCGATGGCGTGAGCGGCAACCTGCCGGTGGAGCTGCGTTCGGTGGCCGACTATCCGAACCTGGTGGAAGGCCTGCAGAAGCGGGGGCATTCGGACGCGGACATCCGCAAGATCCTGGGCGGCAACCTGCTGCGCGTCTGGGGCGAAGTGGAGAAGGCGGCCAGGCGCTGATGCCCTTCTTCATTCCGCAGAAAAACAAAAGCCCCGCCAAGGCGGGGCTTTCTGCTTTCGGACCCGAGGTCCGGAGCGGGCGCCGGGGCGCTTACTCCTTGGAAGCGGCCTTCTTCACCGCGACCTTCTTGGCGGCCGGGGCCTTGGCCACGGTCTTGGTCGCCTTCTTCGCGACCGGGGCGGCGGCGGTGCCGGCGGCCTTGGTCGTGGCCTTGCTGCGGGCGTTGCCGTAGCTGGAGTTGTAACGCTTGCCCTTGGCAGTCTTGCGGTCGCCCTTGCCCATGATGTGCTCCTGAAACTGTTCAGATCCGCACCGGGGTGCGGGGTTACGTAGATCGCGTTCGCGCGAGGTCGCGAAGTCTAGCACGGGCGCCGGGCCCTCTAGCCTTCTGAGCTCAAGCCCCCTGGTAAGGGGGTGCCCGGCAGGGCGGGGATCGGAAGACCGGGTCGCCTCTGGCCCGCAAACTTGCGCAGCAAGTTTCGGGATCGATCGGATGCGCAGCATCCGGTCGACGCGCTAATGCGCGCAGGAGGCGTCGTGCACGTGCAGATGGTTCAGCCGCAGGTTCGCCAGGTGCGCCAGCCCGACCAGCGTGCCGCCGAAGGTCATCGCGACCGCATGCGGGATCACGCTCTGGTGCAGCGGCTGGTACAGCACGCCGAACCACAGGATGGCCAGGCCCGGAACCATCAGCGAAAGCGCCTGCACCGCGTGGTGGCGCCGGTAGCCCCAGGCCACGCTGAACAACCCGAGCGCGGTGGCGAAGAGCACGAAGCCCTCTTCGAAGCCCGAGCCCAGCCACGCGGCGACGCCCAGCGAGGGCAGCACGGCGATCACCAGCGGAAGCAGCGCGCAGTGGATCGCGCACAGCAGCGAGCCGGTGGCACCGATGCGATCGAGCAGGCTGCGGGGACGAATGGGGGGCATGACTTTCGGGAGGGTGGTCGATGCGACTTCGTTATAATATAACATTACGCAACTTCAGCCACCTACTTTACCCCCACCGATGTCAAAGCGCCTGCTGAATCGCCGCCTCCCGCTCGTCCTCGCCCTCGCCGCGGCCCTTCCCCTGGCCGCGCAGGCCGACGACCAGGGCCATGACCACCAGCCCAAGGACCTGAGCGGCGTCGAAGTGAAGGCGACCCCGCTGGTCGGCACCGCCGAGGACCTTGTCCGTCCGGTCGACGTCCTGGCCGGCGAGAAGCTCGATCGGGTCAAGTCGAACTCCCTCGGCGAGACCGTCGGGAAACTTCCCGGCGTGCAGTCGTCCTACTTCGGTCCCGGCGTCGGCCGACCGATCGTCCGCGGTTTCGACGGCGCGCGCGTGCAGGTGCTGAGCGACGGCCTGGGTTCGGGCGACGTCTCCACCGTCAGCGTGGACCACGCGGTCAGCATCGAGCCGTTCCTGGCCGACCAGATCGAAGTCCTCAAGGGCCCGGCCACCCTGCTCTACGGCAGCGGCGCGATCGGCGGCGCGGTGAACGTCATCGACGGCCGCATCCCCGAAGCGGTCACCGACGAACCCCTGCAGGGTCGCGCCGAACTGCGCGGCAACACGGTCAACGACGAGCGCACCGGCATGTTCCGCATGGACGGTACGTCCGCGTCGGGCAACTTCGTCTTCCACGCTGACGCGCTGCATCGCGAGACCGGCGACTACGACATCCCCGGCTATCCCGAAAGTCGTCGCCTGATGGAAGAGGAAGGCGAAACGCCGGATCCGGCCACCAAAGGGACGCTGCCCAACAGCTTCGTGCGCACCGACAGCGGCGCACTGGGCGTGAGCTGGATCGGCGATCGCGGCTTCCTCGGCGTGGGCGCGAGCCTGTTCGACACGCGCTACGGCGTGCCCGCCGGCGCGCACGAGCACGGCGACGACCACGCGCACGAAGGCGAGGAAGAAGAAGCGCACGAAGAAGAAGGCCCCGTCACCATCGGCATGACGCAGCATCGCTACGAGGTGCGCGGCGGGCTCGACGATTTCGGCGCGTTCAAGTCGCTGCGTGCGAAGGTCGCGCGCACCGAATACACGCACACCGAATACGAGGGTGAGGAAACCGGCACCGTCTTCGACAACACCAGCACCGAGGCACGCGTGGAACTCGTGCACAAGCCGCTGTTCGGCTGGGACGGCGCGGTCGGCGTGCAATGGGGCAAGCGCGATTTCGAGGCGATCGGCGAGGAGGCCTTCGTGCCGGCCTCGAAGGGTAATGACGCCGGCCTCTTCTGGCTGGGGCAGCGCGACTTCGGCCCGGTGAAGACCGAAGTCGGCGCGCGCGTCGATCGCAACAAGATCGACGTCAACGAAGCCGAAGCGATTGGTCCGGATCGCGATTTCCACACCACCAGCCTGTCGGCGGCATTCAAGTGGGATATCAACGAGGCCTACCACCTCTCCTTCGGCCTGGACCGCGCACAGCGCGCGCCTACCGCCGAAGAGCTGTATTCCAACGGCGTGCACGTGGCGACCAGCAGCGTCGAACTCGGCTCGCCGCTGATGGACGAGGAAACCGCCAATCGTGCGGAAATCGGCCTGCACTGGCACGGCGGTCCGTTCAAGGCGAGCGCGTCGATCTACCACGTGAAGTACGACGACTTCATCTACCTGGCCGACACCGGCGTGGTCGAGGACGGAAATCCCGTGCGCCTGTGGACGCAGGACGACGCGCGCTTCAACGGCGCCGAGGCGGAAGTGAACTGGAACTTCGCCGACAACGACAGCGGCCTGTGGAACCTGCGCGTGTTCGGCGACATGGTGCGCGCCGAACTTACCGGCAGCGGTACGCGCGAAGTCGCCTTCGCGGTGCCGCATGGCGATCACTCGCACGACTACACGGCAGAACTCGCCCGCGGCGGCAACCTGCCGCGCATCGCGCCGCACCGCGTCGGTGGCGAAGTGAGCTGGGAACTGGGCAACTGGCGCGCCTCGCTCGGTGCGACGCGCTACGCGAAGCAGGACGACGTCGCCACGTACGAAACCCCGACGCCGGGTTACACGCTGGTCGACGGGCACGTCGCATGGCACCAGGACACGGCACACGGCAACGCGTGGGAAGTGTTCCTCGACGGCAGCAACCTGCTGGACGAAGAAGCGCGCGTGCACACGTCCTTCCTCAAGGACGTCGCACCGTTGCCGGGCCGCGGCGTGGCCTTCGGGGTGCGCGCGTTCTTCTGACACGCTGAATCGGCTCCGGGCCACTGGAAAGCGCCGCCTCACCCGCGGCGCTTTTCTTTTCCGGAAATAGGTGTATATACACACTTATGTCCGACACCGCCCTCCCCGCCAGCCTTTGCACCTGCTTCCGGTTGCGCAAGCTTTCGCGCCTGGTCACGCAGCGCTACGACCGCGAACTCGCCGCGGCAGGCCTCAACCTCAACCAGTATTCGATCCTGCGTCGCGCCGCGCGCACGCCGCAGACGGTCGGGGCCCTGGCGCGCGAAATCGGCATGGACCGCACGACGCTCAGCCGCGATCTCAAGCCCCTCGCTGCCGCGGGCTGGATCGAACTGGCCAGCAGCGAGGACGACGCACGCGCGAAGCTCGTGCGCGTCAAACCCGCGGGCAAGCGCGTGCTCGAACGCGCGCAGCCGCTGTGGCGCAAGGCGCAGGACGAGATCGACGCGCGACTCGGCGCCGCCGGCGTGAATGCGCTGCACACCCACCTCGATCGCGCGATGGCGCGGATGGAACTGGAATGACCACCCCGCTTTCCGCCGACGCGCCCCACCCCGCGACGCGCTACTGGCCGCTGGTGCTCGCCGCCACGGCGATGCTGATGATCACCATGGGCGTACGCCAGTCGATGGGCCTGTTCGTCGCGCCGATCGGCCAGAGCACCGGCCTCACCGTCGCGCAGATCAGCTTCGCCCTGGCGATCGGGCAGTTCGTCTGGGGGGCCGTGCAGCCGGTGTTCGGCGCGATTGCCGACCAGCGGGGGCCCGGACGCGTGCTCGTCTTCGGCGGACTGCTGCTCGCGGCCGGCATGGCGCTGGCGCCTGCGCTTGCGTCCGAATGGGGCCTGCTGCTGACGCTCGGCGTGCTGAGCGCGGCAGGCGCCGGCGCCGGGAGTTTTTCGATCCTCATCGGCGCCACCGCGCAGCACATGCCGGCCGAAAAGCGCTCGATGGCCGCGGGCGTGATCAACGCGGGCGGATCGTTCGGCCAGTTCCTGTTCGCGCCGCTGGTGCAGGCGGTGATCAGCGTCGCCGGATGGGGCGTCGCGATGTTCACCCTCGCCGCCTCTGCGCTGGCGACGCTGCCGCTCGCCTGGCCGCTGCGTCGACGTGCGGCCAGCACCCCGCAGACGGCTGCGAATGCGACGCCGACACCCGGCATCGGCCTGCGTGAGCAACTGCGCATCGCCGTGCGCGATCGCAGCTACTGGATGCTGCACCTGGGCTTTTTCACCTGCGGTGTGCACATCGCGTTCCTCGTGACGCACCTGCCGGGCGAGATCGCGCTGTGCGGATTGCCCGCCAGCGTGTCGGCCGTGTCGCTGGCGCTGATCGGCCTGTTCAACGTCGCCGGCAGCCTGGGCGCCGGCTGGCTCGGGCAGCGCTTCCGCATGAAGTACCTGCTTGCGGCGATGTACGCGAGCCGCGCGGTGCTGATCGCGATCTATCTCATCTCGCCGCCCACGCCGTTGACGTTCTTCCTGTTCTCCGCAGCGCTGGGCCTGACCTGGCTCGCGACGGTGCCGCCGACGGCCGGCCTAGTCGGCAAGCTGTTCGGGCCGCGCTATCTCGGCACGCTGTTCGGCCTCACCCTGCTCTCGCACCAGCTCGGCGGCTTCTTTGGCGCGTGGGTCGGCGGCCTGGTGCTGGAGCGCTTCGGCGACTACAGCTGGATGTGGTACGCCGACATGGCGCTCGCGCTCATCGCCGCCGCCGCCAACCTCCCCATCCGCGAATCCGCGTCGGCGCCGATTCGCGCACAAACGCAGGCGCAGCCGACATGACAACGCACGTTCCGATCAACCTGGCCGCGAAACTCGCCACGTTCGACGAGCACTGGCAGCCGCGCACCGTGGCCACCTTCAACGGCCACGACATCATGGTGGTGAAGGTGAAGGGCGAATTCGTCTGGCATTCGCACGCGGACAGCGACGACCTGTTCCTCGTGCTGCACGGGCGCATCCGCATCGAACTGCGCGACGGCGCCGTCGAACTCGGCCCGGGCGAGCTGTTCGTCGTTCCGCGCGGCGAGGAGCATCGCCCGGTGGCGATCGACGAGGCGCACCTGATGCTGATCGAGCCCACCGGGACGCCGAATACCGGCGATGCGACGACCGCGGCGCAGCGTCGGGTGATCTGAGCGGTGCGCCGCCTATCACTCGCGAATACCTCAAGCAATGCGATTTTTTCTCAGTCGTTTTATCTGCTGCTGGCTGAGACTTTTTCGCAGAATGCGGCTGCGGCGCTGTGCCGCGCTTCAGGGGATTCGAAGATGAGAGCCGTCATTTCCCTTTCCATCGCCGCGACGTTACTGGCCGCGGGCCAGTCCGCGCATGCGCAATCGAGCACGGGCGTCCTGCGGTTCAAGGGCGCACTCGTCGGCTCCACCGGCAGTCCGCCGCCGGGCTCCCGGGTCGCAGCAGGAAATGAAGCACCGCGCACCTCGACGGAGCAGACGCTCGACATTCCCGCGTCCACGCACGCGGAGCTGCTGGACTACTTCGTTGCCACGCGACGCGAAGCCGGAATCGAGGCGCGCGAACTGAAACTGTTCACGCGCACGTATCTCTAGGTTCGAAGCGCCGCGGCCAGGCCGTCGCGGCGCAGAGCATCAGGCCGCGTCGGCCCTGGCGCAGGCCGCGCAGACGCCGTGCACTTCCAGCGTCTGCGCCTGCGGGGTGAATCCGAGCTCGCGCGCGCGGCGATCGAGCGTGTCGACGATGCGCTCGTCTTCCAGTTCCGTCGCGGACTGGCAGCGGTCGCAGATGAGGAACGGCACGGCGTGCTGCGCGGAGCCCGGGTGATGGCAGCCGACGAAGGCGTTGATCGACGCAAGCTTGTGGATGAAGCCGTGTTCGAGCAGGAAATCCAGCGCGCGATACACCGTCGGCGGCGCCGCGGCATCGTGCGTGGCCTTCATCTGGTCGAGCAGTTCGTACGCCTTCACCGGGCGGCCGGCGTCGGCGATCAGGCGCAGCGCGTGGGCACGGATCGGCGTCAGGCGCAGGCCGCGCGCTTCGCACGCACGCTCGACCTCGAGCACGAAGGCGTCGCCATCGTGCACGTGGTGCGTCGGGTCGGTGCAGGCGTGGTCGTGGCTCATGGCGCGGCCCGTGTCGGGATACTCAGGATTTAGGCGCCGGCCGGCACTTTTGCAAGGGCCGCGTCGATGCGCGCCAGCGCCTCGGCCTGCCCCGCCAGGTACACGGTGTGCGAGATGTCCGGCGACACCTGCGTGCCGGTGATCGCCACGCGCATCGGCTGCGCCACCTTGCCCATGCCGATGCCCAGCGCCTCGGCGGAGGCGTGCAGCGCCTGCGAGACCGCATCGGCGCTCCACTGCGGCAGCGCGGCCAGGCGCTCGCGCGCATCGGCCAGCGGCGCACGGGCGGCGGCAGTCAGGTGCTTGGCGACCGCCGCGTCGTCGTACTGCGTGAGCGGGCCAAACCAGACGGCCGCGCGCTCGGCCATTTCCTTCAGCGTCTGCACGCGATCGCGCAGCGCGATCACGATGTCGGCCGGCGCGGGGCCCTTCGCAGTGTCGAGCCCCTGCGCGTGCAGGTGCCATTCCAGGTGCTTGGCGACGTCGTTCGGATCGTCGTTCTTCAGGTATTGCTGGTTGAGCCAGCCGAGCTTCGCCGGATCCATGCGCGAGGCCTTGGCGTTCACGTCCTTCAGGTCGAACAGCTCGGTCATCTGCGCGATGGAGAAGATCTTCCTGGTCGCCATGCGACCAGCCCAGGCGCACGAGGTAGTTCAGCAGCGCGTGCGGCAGGTAACCCATCTCGCGGTACTGCATGACGTCGGCCGCGCCGGTGCGCTTGGACAGCTTGGCGCCTTCGGGGTCCAGGATCATCGGCAGGTGCGCGAAATGCGGCACGGTGGCGCCGAGCGCACGGTAGATGTTGATCTGCCGCGGCGTGTTGTTGACGTGGTCGTCGCCGCGCACGACGTCGGTGATGCCCATGTCCAGGTCGTCGACGACCACGGCGAAGTTGTAGGTCGGGTAACTGTCGGAGCGGAAGATCACCAGGTCGTCCAGCTCGCTGTTGGCGAACTCGATCGTGCCCTTGACCTTGTCGTCCCAGCTCACCACGCCGTCGACGGGGTTCTTGAAACGGATCACGCGGTTCGGATCGTCGCGGAAGCCCTCGTTGCGATCGCGATACGCGCCGTTGTAGCGCGGCTTGTCGCCGGCGGCCATGGCCTTCTCGCGCATGGCTTCGAGTTCTTCCTTCGTCTCGTAGGCGTAGTACGCGGTGCCGGCGGCGACCATCTGCTCGGCGACCGCGCGGTAACGCTCCAGGCGCTGCGTCTGGTAGATCGGGCCTTCGTCGTAGGACAGGCCCAGCCACTCCATCGCCTGCAGGATCGCGTCGATGGCCGCCTGCGTGCTGCGTTCGCGATCGGTGTCCTCGATGCGCAGGACGAACTCGCCGCCGCGACGGCGCGCCTCCAGCCAGCAGTACAGCGCCGTGCGGGCGCCGCCGATGTGCAGGTAGCCGGTGGGACTGGGGGCGAAACGGGTGCGGCAGCTCATGCGGGCGACTCGGAACGGCGGAAACGGGCGATTTTACCGGAGCGGGCGCGATGCGGCCGGATCCGGCGCGCAAGGCCCTAGAATCCCCCCATGGCAACCCTTTTCATCTCCGACCTCCATCTCGACGCCGAGCGTCCCCGGATCACCGAACTGTTCGGCCAGTTCATCCGCGCCGAGGCGCGCCACGCGGACGCGCTGTACATCCTGGGCGACCTGTTCGAAGCGTGGGTGGGCGACGACGATCCGTCCGAAACGGGCGCGTTCGTGGCGAGCGAGCTGCACGCGCTGCAGGCTTCGGGCGTGCCGGTGTACTTCATCCGCGGCAACCGCGATTTCCTGGTCGGAGAGGACTTCGCCCGTCGCGCCGGCATGCGCATCCTGCCCGATCCGTCGGTCGTGATGCTCTACGGCGAACCCACGCTGATCATGCATGGCGACACGCTGTGCACCGACGATCTGGCCTACCAGCAGTTCCGCGCGCAGACGCGCGATCCGAAGTGGCAGGCGCAGTTCCTCGCCCAGCCGCTGCCGGCGCGCATCGCGTTCGCGCAGCAGGCCCGCGCGGCGAGCCGTGCGCACCAGAGCGGTCTGAAGCAGCAGGGCACGATGGAAACGATCACCGACGTGTCGCCGCAGACGGTGGACAGCACGTTCGGCCGCTACGGCGTGGAGCGCATCGTCCACGGCCACACGCATCGCCCGGCCGTGCATGAACTCATGGTCGAAGGCCGCCCGTGCGAGCGCATCGTGCTCGGCGACTGGTACGACCACGGCTCGGTGCTGCGCGTGACGCGCAAGGGGTTCGAGTTGTGCGGGTTGTCGATGCCGTGAGGCCCCTCTCCCTGCGGGAGAGGGGTTGGGGTGAGGGGCAACGAAGCGGGAGCATCGAGCTGGCATTGCTGCACAGCACTGCGATGTTCGTGCAGCAATGGATTCCAGCTTTCGCTCTGGAATGACGCGCGTCTGAAGGTTTGACGGCCTGGGTCCCGGCTTTCGCCGGGATGACGGGTTGGTGAGTCAGCGGCTGCTTAACCCGCCAGCTTTTCCAGCGCCTCCAGCTCCTCCGGCCCGAATCCCGCCGCGCTGCGCGCCTCGTGGTTGAACGGGCCGTACAGCACGGCGCGTGCGTACTCGGCCAGCAGTTCGCGGAAACGCGGCACGGGATCGACGCCGGCACGCTCGCAATACCAGCGATACCAGCGCGAACCGGCGGCGACGTGCGCCACTTCCTCGCGCAGGATGGTCTCCAGGATCGCGACCGTCGCTTCATCGCCCATCGCGCGCAGCTTCACGATCATCCCCGGCGTGACATCGAGCCCGCGCGCTTCCAGCACGCGCGGCACCAGCGCCATGCGCTCGAGGCCGTCGTGCGCGGTCTTCTCGGCCATTTCCCACAGGCCGTTGTGCGCGTCGAAATCGCCGTAGTCATGGCCGAACTCGCGCAGGCGCGCGCGCAGCAGGTTGAAGTGCCGCGCCTCATCGTTCGCGACGCCCACCCAGTCGGCATAGAACTCGCGCGGCATCCCGCGAAACCGGTACGCGGCGTCCCACGCAAGATCGATCGCATTGAACTCGATGTGCGCGATCGCGTGGATGAACGCGGCGCGTCCCTCGTTGCTGCCGAAGCCGCGTCGCGGCAGGTCGCGTGGATGCACGAGCAGCGGACGTTCCGGACGTCCCGGCATGCGGATCGGCTCGGGTGCCGGCGCGTCGTCGGGAATCTTCAGTTCGCCGCGCGAAAACGCTTCGGCGGCGGCGAAGGTGGCCGCGATCTTCGCCTCCGGCGTGGCCGCGTCGAGGCAGGCACGCGCGGCGTCGAACAGCGAAGCGGACACGTCAGTGCGCGGTCGTGGCCGGATCGCAGCCCCAGCCGTCCGGATAGCCGCGATATTGCGCCGCCAGTTCGGTCAGTTCGGCTTCCAGCGCGGTGATCACCTTGTGCTGCGGCGCCATCACGCGCGTGGCCGTGACTTCCCAGATGCCGTCGTCGTCGTCGAAATCCGGGCCTTCGACCGCGAGCTCCGGTCGCGCCGCCGCGGCGGCGAAGAAGTCCTGCGCGTCCGACTCTTCCGCGAAAACGTGGAAGAAGTCGATGGGCCGCGCGAGCGTCAGGTCGTCGCCGTCGTCGAGCATGCGACGCAGCACGTCGCCGTTCTCGTCGTCGGGAATCATCGCCCGCTGCAGTTCGCGCACGTCACGCCCTCCGCGTCTTCTTCGCTTCGTCCGAACGCAGCTGCTGGATGCGTTCGAAGTAGCCCGGCTCGATGCCGGTGACGTATTCGCCGTTGAAGCACGACGAATCGAAGTCGTTGATGCGCTGCTTCGGGCCCGACACGGCCTCCTCCAGGTCCGACAGGTCCTGGTAGATCAGCCAGTCGGCGCCGAGGAGCTTCTCGACTTCCTCGTCCGTGCGGCCGTGCGCGACGAGCTCCTCGGCCGACGGCATGTCGATGCCGTACACGTTCGGATAGCGCACGGCGGGCGCGGCGGAGGCGAGATACACCTTGCGCGCACCGGCATCGCGCGCCATCTGCACGATCTGCTTCGACGTCGTGCCGCGCACGATGGAGTCGTCGACCAGCAGGACGACGCGGTTGCGGAATTCCAGCGGGATCGGATTGAGCTTGCGGCGCACCGACTTCGCGCGCTCCCCCTGCCCCGGCATGATGAAGGTGCGGCCGACGTAGCGGTTCTTGATGAACCCCTCGCGATACTTCACGCCGATGACGTTCGCGATTTCCAGCGCCGCATCGCGCGAGGTATCGGGAATCGGAATGACGGTGTCGATGTCGTGGTCCGGACGCAGGCGCAGGATCTTCTCGCCGAGCTTCTGGCCCATGCGCATGCGCGCCTTGTGCACCGAGACCTCGTCCATCATCGAGTCCGGGCGAGCGAAGTAGACGTATTCGAAGATGCACGGCGTGTGCTGGCGCGGCTCGGCGCACTGGCGCGTGAACAGCTCGCCGCGCGGCGTGACGACGATGCCTTCGCCCGGCCGCACATCGCGCACGCGTTCGAAGCCGAGCAGATCCAGCGCGACGGATTCGGACGCGACCGCGTATTCGTCCTGCCCACCGCTGTTGCGCTTGCCCAGCACCAGCGGGCGGATGCCGTTGGGATCGCGGAAGGCCACCAGCCCCAGGCCCAGCACCGTCGCCACCACGGCGAATCCGCCGACGCAGCGGCGGTTCACGCCCTCGATCGCGCGGAACGCGGCGTCGGGGGTCAGTGCCTTCTGCGTGTCGAGCTCATGCGCGAAGACATTGAGCAGCACTTCCGAATCGGATTCGGTGTTGACGTTGCGGCGATCCTGTTCGAACACCTCGTTGCGAAGCGCGTCGGTGTTGATCAGGTTGCCGTTGTGCGCGAGCGCGATGCCGAACGGCGAGTTCACGTAGAACGGCTGCGCTTCGTCGGAGCCTTCGCTGCCCGCGGTGGGGTAGCGGCAATGCGCGATGCCGACGCGGCCTTCCAGCAGCGACATCGCGCCTTCGTCGAAGACGTCGCTGACCAGGCCGTTGCCCTTGTGCACGCGCAGCTTGCTGCCGTTCGCCGTGGCGATGCCGGCCGCGTCCTGGCCGCGATGCTGCAGCACCGTCAGGCCGTCGTAGAGCTGCGCCGCGACGTCGTTGTGGCCGACGATACCGAGAATGCCGCACATGGTGATGAGTCCTGCTGTGAAGTTGTGTGTTGCCGCGGGCGCGAGGCCCGCCTGATCGCGATGCCGTCAGGCCTCGCTCACCGGTGCCGGCAGCGCCGGCGTGGCGTCCGGCGACGCCGGCGGAAGTTCCGGATGTTCCGTCGGCACGCGACCGTCGAGGTCGACGTGCTCGGCGGCCCACTCGGGCAACCATGCGCGCATCCACTGCGCGCCCGGCACGAACACCGGCACCACCTGCGAGCGCTGCCATTCCGGCTCGCGTGGCATCGCCGTCAATCCGGCCAGCAGCACCAGCACGCAGGCGACGAACGCACCGCGCGCGACGCCGAGCACCAGCCCGAGCATGCGATCGAGCCCGGACAGGCCGACCGACTGCACCAGCTTGCGCACCAGCCAGCCGACCAGGCCGACCACCACCAGCACGCCGATGAAGCACAGCGCGTAGCCACCGAAGAGCTCGCCGGCGCCGATCTCACCGTCGCCGGAGAGCAGCAGGCCGACGTCGCCGCCGAAGTGGAACGCCGCCCATCCGGCCAGCAGCCAGGCGACCAGCGAAGCCAGCACGCCGACGAAGCCGCGCATCAGCCCGAACAGCGCCGACACCGCGACCACCGCCAGCAGGACCCAGTCGATCGCGCCCATGCGCTAATCCAAGGCCCAGATGGGGTCAGGGATGCGGGCGGACAATGCCGCTCACGCCGAGTTTCGATGCGACCTGCGCCTTCAGCTGATCAGCCTGGTCGCGGCTGGCGACCGGGCCGACGCGAACGCGGTTCAGGACGCCCTTGTCCGTGCGGACCTGTTCGACGAAGGCGCTGAAGCCGGCGCCGCGCGCGCGATCGCGCAGCTTGTCGGCCTCGGCCGCGCTGCCAAAGGCGCCCAGCTGCACCGCGAAGCCCGTGCCGGACGCGGCCGGGGCGCTGGTGCGGGTCGCAGGCTGCGGTGCGGGGGTCGCGGGCTTCTCGACGGGCTTTTCGACCTTGGCCACCGGCTTCTCGACCGGGGCGGCAGGCTTCGCCGCGGCCGGCTTGGCCGGTTCCGGCGGGACCGGCGCGGCGGTCGTCTGAGGAGGGCGCGATTCGGCCAGCGGCACCGGGGCCGAGACGGACGAGCCCGGCGTCGGGGCCGGCTGCGAGGCACTGGCGACGGGCTCGGCCGATTCGGCGTCGAGCACGACGACCTTCGCGCCGACGTCGCTGCGCACGCGTGCGGACTGGAGGCGTGCGGCCTCGGCCTCGGCCTGTGTGGCGAACGGGCCGATGCGCACGCGGTGCAGCGTGCGGCCGTTGCCCGGCACAGGTTCCTGGTAGGCGATCAGCTGCGCGCCCTGCAGCGCCTTCACGACGCGCTCGGCGTCGGCGGTGCTCGCGTAGCTGCCGAAGCTGACGGCGAAGTTGCCGCCGCCGGTCGCGGCCGGCATCGGGCTCTGTACGGGTGCCGTGGGCGTGGTCGCGGTGGTGTCGACGGTCGGAAGCGTGTCGGCGTCGCCGCCGGACGCGGGGCCGGCGTTCATGCCGACCGCGCCGCCGCTGGGCGCCTGGCCGGGGCTCACGAGGGGGAGTTCGCGGGTTTCGAAGTCGCCTTCCGGCGCCTTGGGGAGTTCGAGCGGGACATTGGACGCCCCGCTTTCGGGGGCCGGCCCCTTGATCAGCATCGGCAGGAAGATCACCGCCAGTGCGATCAACACGACCGCACCGATGACGCGCTGTTTCAGGGCAGGTTCCATCGGTTCTCGTTTACCGCAGGCGGATCGCCGCGCGAATTATACCCTCGCGATCCGTCATGGCCGGTTCGATGCCGGTCACGTTCAGTCGCGGGCGAGCGACTCCAGCGCGCTCGCCGCGGTGTGGAACGAGCCGAACACCAGCACGCGGTCGCCCGCCTTCGCTTCCGCACGGGCGGCCTGCAGCGCCTGTGCGACGTCCGCGTGCCGCGTGCCGTCCGCCGCCGCGGTGCCGGACAGACGCGCCGCGAGCGCATCCACGTCCCCGCCGCGCGGGCCGGCCTCGAGCAGCCCGGCCAGATGCCAGCGATCGACCACCGCCGCCATCGCCTCGACCACGCCGACGGCGTCCTTGTCGGACAGCGCGGCGTAGACGGCGATCACGCGCCCACGCGCGGGGAAGGTGCGAATCCAGTCGGCGAGCGCACGCGCCGCCTGCGGGTTGTGGCCGACGTCGACGACGATCTCCACGCCATCGCGTTCGAACCGCTGCAACCGGCCGCCGACACGCGCGTTTGCGATGCCTTCCGAGTACGCTTGCCGCGGCAGCGGTCTGGGCAGTTCCTTCAGCGCCCGCAGCGCAGCGATGGCGACCGCCGCGTTGCGCAGCTGCACCGGCGCGGCCAGCTGCGGCGCGGGCAGTTCCAGGCGCTTGCCGATCTCGCGCCATTGCCAGCGCGCGGGCAACGCGTTGCCGTCGGCGTCCAGCGACGACGGGAGAGCCTTGAAGAAGAAATCGTTCGAGATGCGCCATGTCGGCGCGCCGATGCGGTAGGCGTGACCGAGCACGCTCGAGGGCGGATCGTCGTCGCCCAGCACCAGCGGCTTCCACGCGCGCGCGATGCCGACCTTTTCCGCGCCGATCTGCTCGCGGTCGTCGCCGAGGTAATCCTGGTGGTCCAGGTCCACCGTGGTGATGATCGCGACGTCGGCGTCGATGAGGTTGGTTGCGTCGAGGCGCCCGCCCAGGCCGACTTCCAGGATCGCCAGGTCGAGCCCCGCGCGCTCGAACAACCACAGCGCGGCGAGCGTGCCGTACTCGAAGTACGTCAGCTGCGTGTCGCCGCGCGCAGCTTCGATCGCCTCGAAAGCCTCGATCAGCGCGTCGTCGGACACGTCGACGCCGTCGATGCGGACGCGCTCGTTGTAGGCCAGCAGGTGCGGCGACGTGTACGCGCCGACCTTCCAGCCGGCCGCGCGCGCGATCGACTCGATGAAGGCGACCGTCGACCCCTTGCCGTTCGTGCCGCCTACCGTGATCACCGCCCTGCCGGGCTTGCCCAGCCCCAGCGACTGCGCGACCACGCGGATGCGGTCGAGCCCCATATCGATGGAGCGGGGGTGGATGCGTTCGATGTACTGGAGCCAGTCGGCAAGCGTGCGGGTCATCCGCGCATTATCGCCGGTGGCGCCCGTGACGGGGCCCGCGGCCTCAAAGCGCCCGGTGCACCGCTTCGCCGAAGAACGCCGTGTGGTGGCTGCAATCGTTCAGGCGCACCACGTCGAGGTGGTCGACATCCGGGCCCTCAAGCAGGTTGATCGTCGTCGGCGCCTGTCGGAACGTCCACAGCTTCGCGAACGGAATGCCGAGGACGTGGCACAGCAGCACGCGGTTCACTGCGTCGTGCGCGACGACCAGCAGCGTGTCGCTCGGGCCAAGGCCCTCGGCGGCACGCGCGAAGGCGGGCCACGCACGGTCGAACACGTGCTGGAGCGATTCGCCTTCGGGCATCAGCACTTCGTGCGGCGTGTCGCGCCATGCCTGCAGGCGCTCGGGATCGCGTTCGCGGATCTCGGTGGCGAGCAGGCCTTCCCACGTGCCGTGCGCGATTTCCATCAGGCCAGGATCGAGCGTGAGCGGGAGATCGCGATCGCCGAGCGCGAATTCCGCCGTCTGCCGCGCACGGCCCAGCGGCGAGGCCACGGCACGCGTGATCTGCACGTCGCGCAAGCGCTCGCCCAGCGCGCGCGCCTGCCCGATGCCGACGTCGGACAGCGGAATGTCTTCCTGTCCCTGGTAGCGGCCTTCGGCGTTCCAGGGCGTTTCGCCGTGACGTGCGAGCAGAATGCGCATGAGTTCGGATCCGTGAGGGCGGCCGACGGAGGCGTCGCGCCGAATGCGGCAGCCTAGCAAAAGCGCCGAGGCGCACAACGGTTGCACTGGCAACCGCCGCGCGCCTGCGGGACGATGCGCGTTCTACTCATGGAGCGACGGCAATGGCACAGGTCAAGGGCGAGTTCGACGTGAAGCGCAACCCGGAAGGCGGGTTCGATCTGGGCGGGGGCGCGGTGGCCGGCCACTTCCGCTTCGACAAGCAGTTTCATGGCGCGCTGGATGCGACCGGCATCGTGCACATGCTCGCGGTCGGCACGCAGGTCGATGGCTCGGCGGCCTACGTGGCGGTGGAGCGCATCGATGGTTCGCTGGACGGCCTTCGCGGCGCGTTCCTCACCCAGCACAACGGCACGCTCGATCGCGGCGTACCGACCCTGTCGCTGACGGTGGTGCCGGACTCGGCCACAGGCGAGTTGGAAGGCCTGCGCGGACGGATGCAGATCGACATCGTCGAAGGCAAGCACTACTACACGTTCGATTACGAGATTGCCGAAGGGTGATTCCGCTTTCGTCAGACCGGCCTTCCCACTACACCGTCATCCCGGCCAAGGCCGGGGCCCAGGCTCACGTAACCGGAGCAGAGCCAGATGGATTCCAGCTTTCGCTGGAATGACGTCTTTCCTCCTGAAGACAAGACAGCCTGGGTCCCGGCGTTCGCCGGGATGACGGCTTCTCATCGACATTCCACTGGCTTGCGCCGTGTGCGAAGCCTACTTCCCCGCCTTCTCCGGCACGCCCATCTCGGCCAGCAGCTGCGGCGCCGGAAAGACCTCCTGCATGATCCAGCGCATGTAACGCTGATCGACCGCGATCATGCGCGTCATCGTCGGATCGAAGACCCAGTTGCTGCTCACCGACTCCCAGTTGCCGTCGAACGCGAGGCCGACGAGCTTGCCCTGCGCATCGAGCACGGGCGAGCCGGAATTGCCACCGGTGATGTCTAGGTCCGAGAGGAAATTCACCGGAACCGTCTTGAGCTTGCGATCGGCCAGGCCGCCGTAGTTCTTCGCGGCGATCGCATCGAGCAGCACCTGCGGCGCATCGAACGGCTCCTTGCCTGTGGCCTTCGCCGCGACTTCCTCCAGGCGCGTGAACGGCACCTGCTTCGTGCCATCGGTCTTCGTGTAGCCAGTCACGTTGCCGAAGGTGATGCGCAGCGACGAATTGGCATCCGGATACACCGACTGACCCTTGCTCTTCTTGTAGTCGGCGACGGCCTGCAGATACACCGGTCGCGCGACGAGCGCATCGCCGGCGCGCGCCTTGCCTTCCTGCTCCAGCTGCAGGACGGTCGGCATGATCGCGACGGCGAACTGCACCGCCGGATCCTTGCTCTTCTCGAACGACGCCTTGTCGGCGTCCATCAGCGTGATGCGCTGCTGCGTGCTGCCGAGCTTGGTCTTGGCGAGCTTGTCGAGCGCGGCCTGGATGGCCTTCTCGTCGCTGCCGCCCAGCCACTTGTCCAACGCGGGCACGCGCTGCGAATCGGGCAGCTTGAGGTATTCGCGCAGCCAGTACGCCTGCAGTTCGCGATCCATCGCCGCGACGTAGCGGCGTTCCATCTGGCGCATCGCGCCCTCGATGGTCGGGCGGTCGCGTTCCTGGTAACCCTGTTCGCGATCGGCGTCGGGCTTGGCGCGCTCCAGCGCGAACCGGTACAGCTGCGTCGCCGCACCGAGCGTGCCGGTGCTGCGTAGCTGGCCGAAGACGAGGTCGCGTTCGCGATGCGTGCGCGCGGCCTCATCCAGCGCGACGAGTTTTCCGTGGGCGGCGATGGCCGCTTCGCCCTGCGCGCCCTGCTTGCGCAGCCAGTCGAGTACCGCCGTTTCCTCGGCCTGCTTCTTCTCCGCAGCGCCAATGCGCTTGAAGCCTTCCAGCTGGCCGTCGTAGTTCTTCATCACGTTCTGCCAGCCGCGGATCGTGCTGGCGTAACGCACGGCGATGTCGGGATTCTTGCCGCCTTCGCGCTGCACGAGCGCGACCAGCCGCTTGTAATGCTCGCCGATCGTGGGATACGTCCAGGTCGCCGTCTCGTCGAATTCCTCGGCCAGCGCATAACGCGCGGTACGGCCGGGGTAGCCGGCGACCATGACGAAATCGCGTTCGCCCAGCGGCTTGTCGGCGATTTTCAGGTGATGCTTCGGCTGGTACGGCACGTTGTCGGGCGAGAACGCCGCGGGCTTGCCGTCCTTGCCGACGTACGCCCGATAGAACGCGAAGTCGCCGGTGTGGCGCGGCCACATCCAGTTGTCCACTTCGCCACCGTAGTTGCCGATGCTGCCCGGCGGCGCGTAAACCAGGCGCACATCCTTGATTTCGAGATTGCGGAACAGCCGGTAGCTGTTGCCGCCGGAGAAGCTGTAAAGCCGGCAGCGGAAACCCGGCTCGCGTTCGCACGAGGCGACCAGCTGCTTCTCGATCTTCTCCAGCGCCTGTGTGCGGCCCAGCGCGTCGGGCGCGAGATCGATCGCCGCGCGCACCTGTTTGGTCACGTCCTGGATCGTGTCCAGCGCATAGATGCGCGCGTTCGGACCGGCGGAGACTTCCTGCGCTGGCGTGGCGGCGTTGAAGCCGTCGCGCATCAGGTTCTTCTCGGGCGTGGAATTGAGCTGGATCGCGCCGTACGCACAGTGGTGGTTCGTGACGACCAGGCCTTGCGGCGACACGAAGCTCGCCGTGCAGCCACCGAGCGAGACCACGGCGGCCATCGGATCGCCGGTCAGGTTGGCCAGCTGCGAGGGATTGAGCTTCAGCCCGGCCTTCTTCAGCGGGCCGGCGATCTCCGGCAACTGCTGCGGCACCCACATGCCTTCGACGGCCTGCGCGACATTCGCCGCGAGCATCGCGCCCAACCCGCTTCCGATCGCAACCGCCAGCCCCGCAAGACGCATGCGCCACTCCTTCGATGATCGAAGGCCGAGTCTAGCCCGCGCATGCGAAACCGCACCATGCTGCGGTGCGGCGCGACTTGGCGGCCCGTGCATGAAGCCCATTCATGCCTGATCGAGCCGCCCGCATCGGCAAACTCCGTGCGTCACTCCGCCGGCAGGTTCATTTCCTTCAACAGGTGCGGCGCCGGATACACCTTGGCCATCAGCCAGCGCATGTAGCGCATGTCGACGTGGATCGCGCGCTTGAAGCGCGGATCGAACATCCAGCTGGCGCTCACCGCTTCCCAGTTGCTGTCGAAGTTCAGGGCGATGAGCTTGCCCTGCGCATCGAGCACCGGCGAGCCGGAATTGCCGCCGGTCGTGTCGAGGTTGGTGAGGATGTCGACCGTCTGCGTGTCGAGGCTCGGTTCGGCGGTGGTGCCGAAATCGCCCTTCGCGATCGCGTCAAGCAGCGGCTTCGGTGCATCGAACGGCTCCTCGCCGGTGTGCTTCTCGACGATGCCCTGCACGGTGGTGAGCGGGCGGTAATGCACGCCGTCGCGCGGATCCATCGCGCTGATGCGGCCGTAGCTCACGCGCAGCGTCGAGTTCGCGTCGGGATACACGGCGCGCCCTTGCGACTGGCGATACGCGATGAGCGCACGCATGTACGCCGGGCGCAGGCGCAGCAGTTCGCCGGCGCTGGCCTTGGCTTCGTCGTCGAGGCGCAACAACGCCGGCATGAGCGACGCAGCGGCCTGCAGCAGCGTGTCGTTCGATGCGGCGAGCGCGGCGCGATCGGCCTGCATCGCGGCAAGGCGATTGGCTTCCGTACCCAGCTGCGTGCCGGCGTACATCGCGTCGAGCTTCTGCTTCAGCTGCGCCGGCGTGGTGCCGAACACGGCGTCGAATTCCGGCAACTGCTGCGCGGCAGGCAACGCCTGGTATTGCGTCAGGAGTTCGGCGAGCAGCGCCTTCTCGACCTGCGGCGCGTAGCGACGCTGCGCCTGCTTCAACTGGCCGGTGATCAGCACTTCATCGCGCTGCTGGTACCCGGTTTCGCGCTGCGCATCGGGCTTGGTGCGCTCGTTCGCCAGGCGCTGCACGGTGATCGCGGCGCGCAGCAGCTGCGTCTGCGACTGGATCACGCCGATCAGCTGGTCGCGTTCGCGCGTGCCGACACCCGCGTCGAGCACCGCCTGCGCGGCGGCGATGTCGGCGCGCGTCGCGGCGGCATCGGGCTGCTTGTCGAGCCACGCGAACATCGACGTTTCATCCTCGCGGCGCACGCGCGTGGCGTCGCTGCGACGCAGGCCGTCGAGTTCGCCCTGCGCGCGCTTGAGGTTGTTCTTCAGGCTCCGCACTTGCGAGGCGTAGGCGACGCGCGCGGCTTCGTCCTTCTCCGCAGTGCCTTCGATCACGTCGATCATCTTCTGGAACAGCGCCACGCGCGAAGGCAGCTGCCAGTCGATCTGGTTCGCGAACTCCGACGCCATGCGATGGCGGAACGTCACGCCGGGATAACCGGCGAGCATCGCGAAATCGCCTTCCTTCACGTTGCGCGTGGACACCTGCAGATGCGCCGGCGGCACGTACGGCACGTTGTCGGGCGAATAGTCGGCCGGCTTTCCGTCCTTGCCGACATAGGCGCGCAGCAGCGTGAAATCGCCGGCGTGGCGCGGCCAGACGAAGTTGTCGACCTCGCCGCCGTAATTGCCGATGGCGTTGGGCGGCGCGTAGACGAGGCGCACGTCGCGCAGCTCGAGCTGGCGCACGAGGTAGAAGTCGGTGCCGTAGTACATGTTGGCGACGCTGCAGCGCGTGCCGGGCTCGCGTTCGCATTCGGCGACGACGGACTTGGTCGCCGCGTCGACGGCGTCGAAGTACGCACGGCCCTGCTTGCCCGCCGCGCCGGCGAGGATGCGATCGGTGATGCGGTCGAAACCGGTCGTCACCAGCACGCGATAGTCGGGATTGGCCGGAAGCTCCGCGGCGCGATCGGCGGCGATGTAGCCGTCCTGGATCAGGTCGCGGCCCGGCTTGGAGTTGTACTGGATCACGCCGAACGCGACGTGGTGGTTGGTCAGCACCAGGCCGTCCTTCGAGACGAACGCGCCGCTCGCCCCGCCCACCTTCACCACCGCGTTCATCGGCGGTTTCGCCAGTTCCGCCAGGTCGCGGGCGTTGCCGCGGAAGCCGGCGGCCTTGAGCTGGCCGGCGATGTCGGGCAGCTGCGAGGGCATCCACATGCCTTCGTCGGCCTGGGCGGCGCTGTTCAGGCCCAGGGCCAGCGGGATCGAAACGGACAGGCTCAACAGACGGCGGCGCATGGTGGGATCGGGTTCTTCGCGGCTCGGGGAGGCGGCGACGATAGGCGAAGCCGCCGGCCTGCGGCAAACCCGCGGGCCCGGTCAAGGTCCGGTCGCCGCGTATAATTCGCCCCTCTTTACCGCCAGTCCGCGGACGAATCCCACATGACGCAAACGATGAAAGCGCTGGTGAAGCGCGAAGCCGGCAAGGGCATCTGGATGGAAGAAGTGCCCGTCCCCACGCCCGGCCCGAACGAGGTGCTGATCAAGCTGGAGAAGACCGCGATCTGCGGCACCGACCTGCACATCTACCTGTGGGACGAGTGGAGCCAGCGCACGATCAAGCCGGGCCTGGTGATCGGCCATGAGTTCGTCGGCCGCGTGGTCGAAGTCGGCGCCGGCGTGACGGGCTACACCATCGGCCAGCGCGTCTCGGCCGAAGGCCACATCGTCTGCGGCCACTGCCGCAACTGCCGCGCGGGTCGCCAGCATCTGTGCCCCAACACGACGGGCATCGGCGTGAACCGCAACGGCGCGTTCGCCGAATACATCGTGATGCCGGCCAGCAACCTGTGGCCGATTCCGGACCAGATTCCGTCCGAGCTCGCCGCGTTCTTCGATCCCTACGGCAACGCCGCGCATTGCGCGCTGGAATTCGACGTCGTCGGCGAGGACGTGCTCATCACCGGCGCCGGCCCCATCGGCATCATCGCCGCGGGCATCTGCAAGCACATCGGTGCGCGCAACGTAGTGGTCACCGACGTCAACGACTTCCGCCTGAAGCTCGCCGCCGACATGGGCGCCACGCGTGTGGTGAATGTCGCCAATACGTCGCTGAAGGACGTGATGGCCGACCTGCACATGGAAGGCTTCGACGTGGGCCTTGAAATGAGCGGCAATCCGCGCGCGTTCAACGACATGCTCGACTGCATGTACCACGGCGGCAAGATCGCGATGCTCGGCATCATGCCCAAGGGCGCGGGCGCCGACTGGGACAAGATCATCTTCAAGGGCCTCACCATCCACGGCATCTACGGCCGGAAGATGTACGAGACCTGGTACAAGATGACGCAGCTGGTGCTCAGCGGTTTCCCGCTCGGCAAGGTGCTCACCCACCAGCTTCCCGTCGAGGATTTCCAGAAGGGCTTCGACCTGATGGAAGCGGGCAAGGCCGGCAAGGTCGTGCTGAGCTGGAACTGACCGGAGCGCACATGAGCCTGACCGAACGCTACGAGCGCACGCTCGAGGAAATCCGCGACGCCGGCCTGTTCAAGTCCGAGCGCATCATCACCTCGCCGCAGTCGGCTGAGATCACGCTCGCCGACGGCCGCACGGTGCTGAACTTCTGCGCCAACAACTATCTGGGCCTCGCCGATCATCCGGACGTCATCGCCGCCGCGAAGGACGCGCTGGACACGCACGGCTTCGGCATGGCGTCGGTGCGCTTCATCTGCGGCACGCAGGACCTGCACAAGCAGCTGGAGAAGACGATCGCCGACTTCTTCGGCACGGAGGACACCATCCTCTACGCCGCCTGTTTCGACGCCAATGGCGGCCTGTTCGAGCCGCTGCTGGACGAGAAGGACGCGATCATCTCCGACGCGCTCAACCACGCTTCGATCATCGACGGCGTGCGCCTGTGCAAGGCCAAGCGCTACCGCTACGCCAACTGCGACATGGCCGATCTGGAAAAGCAGCTCCAGCAGGCCAAGGCCGACGGCGCGCGCACGATCATGATCACGACCGATGGCGTGTTCTCGATGGACGGCTTCATCGCGCCGCTCGACGAAATCACGCGTCTGGCGAAGCAGTACGGCGCGCTGGTGCACATCGACGAATGCCACGCGACCGGTTTCCTCGGCGCGAACGGCCGCGGCTCCGCCGAAGTGAAGGGCGTGATGGAGAAGATCGACATCTTCACCGGCACGCTCGGCAAGGCGATGGGCGGCGCACTCGGCGGTTTCACGACGGCAAAGCGCGAAGTGATCGAACTGCTGCGCCAGCGTTCGCGTCCGTACCTGTTCTCCAACTCGCTGCCGCCGCACGTCGTGGCCGCGGGCATCAAGGCCTTCGCGATGCTCTCGTCCGCGGGCGAGCTGCGCGAGCGGCTGGCGGAGAACACTGCGTATTTCCGTGAGCAGATGACGAAGGCCGGTTTCGACATCAAGCCGGGCGTGCATCCGATCGCGCCGGTGATGCTGTACGACGCGCCTCTGGCGCAGAAATTCGCCGCGCGGCTGCTCGAAGAAGGCATCTACGCGATCGGTTTCTTCTTCCCGGTCGTGCCGCAGGGACAGGCGCGCATCCGCACGCAGATGTCGGCGGCGCACACGCGCGAGCATCTGGATCGTGCGATCGCGGCGTTCGTGAAGATCGGTCGCGAGCTGGGCGTGCTCAAGGGTTGAGTTCGCGGAATTGCTGGCAACAAAAAAGGCCGGTCGATGACCGGCCTTTTCTTTGCGCGTAACGGTGAAACCGGGCGGCTTACTTCGCCTTGGCTTCCGCAGCGACTTCCTTGCCCGCCGGAGCGGCACCGGCCGCCGGCGCAGCGCCGCCGCCGTTGCCCTTCGCGACGCGGAAACCGCGCGACTTCATCCAGGCGTCGAATTCGTCGGCCGTCATCTTCTTGCCGTTCTGGTGCATGTTGAAGCGGTACGGCGTGTTGTCGAACTGGGTCTTCGGCTTGTAGGTGTTCGGATCGAGGTTGGCGGTCTCTTCCTTCGCCGGCTCCGCAGCCTTGGGTTCCTCGGCCTTCGCGGCCGGCTTCTTCTTGCCCGCGAACGCGACGTTCTGCGCCGCATCGAAACGCACCAGCGAATGCTCCGACACCGGCGAGCGCGCGCCTTCCACCTTCACCTGCGTACCACTGTTCGCCGACGCCGCGGCGGACACGAGAAGCAACGACACCGCCATCATCATCTTGTTCATTTCTGGTTATCCCCCACGACGAAGTTCGCGGAAGTGTAGGCTCCGACATGGGGGTGAGCGCAAGCAGAATCGTCCGGAAAACAGTGATTTCCCCCACATTCCTGCATTGATCCCGTACGGCGCTTCACGAATCGTGCACGTGCACATTGCTGAATAGCGCCTGCGCTTCGGCGAGCTCAAGCAATCGCCACTGCCCTTTCGACAATTCGCCGAGCACGAGCTCACCGATCGCCACGCGCACGAGCCGCAGCACCGCGATGTCGATAGCGGCGAGCAAGCGGCGGATCTGACGGTTGCGGCCTTCGTCGAGCACGATCTCCAGCCACGCGTTTCGCTCCCCACTGCGCAGCATTCGCACCGATGCGGCACGAAGACGTTCGCCTTCGACGTCCACGCCGTCGACCAGCGTTGTCAGCACGCGCTCGTCGGGCACGGTGTCGATCTGCACGTGGTAGGTCTTCAGCGGCCCCGTGTCCGGATCGGTGATGCCGGCGGCCCACGCGGGATCGTTGCTGAACAACAGCAGGCCTTCGCTCGCCTTGTCCAGTCGCCCCACCGGGGCGAGCCACGGCAATCCCGCGCCATCGAAGCATCGGTAAACGGTGTCGCGACCGCGCTCGTCCTGCGTGCTGGTGACCAGTCCGCGCGGCTTGTTGAGCATCAGATACAGACGCGGTGCGGCGTCGATCGCGCGTCCATCGACGAGGATGCGCTGCGCGCCGTCGCTGCGGATCGGGAATTCGGGATCGCGAACGATGCGGCCGTCCACTTCGACGCGGCCGTCCTGGATCCAGCGCGCGGCCTCGGTGCGCGAGCACAGGCCCTGTTTCGACAACACGCGCGCAAGGCCGTGTCGCGGCGCGTTCGGAGCGTTCGCTGGTCTGTTGCGAGGTCCGCCTTTCGCCGGCGCGCGAGGCGCGCGCGGCTTCACTTCTTTTCGGGTTCGGTCTTCGGCACCTCGGCGGCGGGCGGCGGCGTCGCGACCGTCTTGCCCTTCACCACGCGCACGCCCTTGGCCTTCATCCATGCATCGAATTCCTCGGCGGTCATGCGCTTGCCGTTCTGGTTCATGTTGAAGCGCCACGGCGTGTTGTCGAACTGCGTCTTGGGCTTGTACGCGGCCGGATCGTCGGGATTCGGGATCGCCCCACCCTTCGCAGGCAGCGCATTGGCTACCTGGCAACCCTCGGCACGCAGCCGGAACAGCACCTGGTCGACCGCGAGCGATTCGTCGAACGCCTGCGACAGCACACCGGTGGGCGCACCGAGCTGATGACTCGGGACGACGAGTTCGGGCGCGATCGGCGCGACGACCGTCGGCCGGATCGGCAGCGCCTTAGGCGCGGCCATCGAACCGCATTGCGCGCTCTGCGCCTGGGCAACGCCGGCAAGCAGCAGGCAGGACAGACCGATCAGTGCGCGCATGGCGGTTCCTCGATTCGCGGGGCGTGCGCAGTGTACGCCGGGGCACGTTCGAGCGGCCGTGAATGCGCGGTCCGACGGACGCGCTGCGTGCGCCGGAGACGACGAAGCCCGGCGCGAGGCCGGGCTTCGAAGGTTCAGGCGAGATGGATCGTATGCCGATCAGTTCTGCCCGATCAGTTCTGCACGTTCAGTTCGGTACGGCGGTTGGTTTCGCTCTTGCACGCCGGGAACTTCTGGCCGCGGTCTTCCAGCGGACGGCTCTCGCCGTAGCCGATCGGACCGGCCAGACGCGAAGCGGCGACGCCGTTCTTGATCAGGTAGTCGTACACGGTGCGCGCGCGGCGCTCCGACAGCTTCTGGTTGTAGCCGTCGTTGCCGCACTGGTCGGTGTGGCCGGCGACTTCGACGCGGAGCTCCGGATGGCGCTTCAGGATCTCGGCGGCTTCGGCGAGGATCGAGACCGCGTCCGAACGCAGCGTCGCCTTGTCGAAGTCGAAGTTCACGCCACGCAGGTCGATCGACACCGCAACGGCGCAGCCATCCGGACCGATGGTCTGGCCGGCCTGCGAGGTCGGGCACTTGTCTTCGCAGTTGTTGACGCCGTCGCCGTCGTCGTCGAGGTCCGCGCAGTTCGGCGCAACCGCCAGCGGCGCCGGAATTGCGGCGACGGCCGGTGCACCCAGCGGAATCACGACGCCGACCGATGCGAGCACGTCACCGAACCAGTCTTCGCGCGGTGCGTGGACGCTGCCGTCGTCGAAGTCGGCGCGATAGGCCAGCTCGGTGCGGATGGCGGCGCGCTTGCCGGCCAGGGCGCTCTGGATGCCCACGCCGATTTTGGCGGCGAGGTTGCCTTCTTCGCGCTGGGCCGGCGAGTTCACGCTCGGGGACGCATCGAACTCTTCTTCGGAACGCTGGTAGCCCAGGCCCATCAACACATACGGCGCCCAGTCGCGGCCTTCGGCGTTGAAGTAGCGACGCGCATCGATCGACGCGCCGTACTGCGACCAGTTGAGGTTCTGGTTGTTGTCGTTGTTCGGGTTCTGGTAGTTCAGTTCACCGTCCAGCGACCAGTTGTCGTTGAGGAACTTGCCGACGCCCAGCGTGCCGAACGGCGCATTGCGCGTGCCGCGATCGTTGTCCTGGATGTTCATGCCGGCCGAGCCGGTGAGGTACCAGCGATCGTCGGAAACGTGGGCGTTCGCCACCTGGGCGAACGTCAGGCCGGCCACGACGGCCGTGCCGAGTAGATGCATCTTCAAGGGTCACTCCTTGCGCAGAATGAAAAGCAGCGGATCTTCTGAAAGCGCGAGGGCGCATTCACAAAGCGCAGGAATGATAAGAAGTCGTTAGCCGAACGTATCCGCGAAAGGTTCTCGCTCGATATTCGCAAACGGCACCGACACGTCACGCAAAAAACGAAGCCCGGCGCGAGGCCGGGCTTCGTGGTACCGCGGAGATCCGCGTAACCGTGCGTGGTCCTTAGTTCTGGACGTTCAGCTCGGTACGGCGGTTGATCTCGCTCTTGCAGCCCGGGAACGCCTGGCCCTTGTCTTCCAGCGGACGGCTCTCGCCGTAGCCGATCGGACCCTGCAGACGCGAGGCATCCACGCCGTTGCTGGTCAGGTAGTCGTACACGGCCGTCGCACGGCGCTCGGACAGCTTCTGGTTGTACGCATCCTTGCCGCACTGGTCGGTGTGACCGGCGACTTCGACGCGCAGTTCCGGATAACGCTTCAGGATCTCGGTCGCTTCCGACAGGATCGAGATCGCATCAGGACGCAGCGTCGCCTTGTCGAAGTCGAAGTTCACGCCCTTCAGGTCGATCGAGACCGGCACCGGGCAGCCGTCCGGACCGATGGTCTGGCCAGCCTGCGAGTCCGGGCACTTGTCGTCGCAGTTGTTGACGCCATCGCCGTCGTCGTCCAGATCAGCGCAGCTCGGCGCGGCCGGGGCCGGCGGAGCGGCGACGACCGGAGCGCCCAGCGGGATCACGACGCCGACCGAAGCCAACACGTCGCCGAACCAGTCTTCGCTCGGAGCGGCGATGGAGCCGTCGTCGAAGTCGGCGCGGTAGGCGAGTTCGGTGCGGATGGCGGCGCGCTTGCCGGCCAGGGCGCTCTGGATGCCCACGCCGACCTTCGCGGCCAGGTTGCCTTCCTCACGCTGGCCCGGCGAGTTCACGTTCGGGAACGCGTCGAACTCTTCTTCCGAGCGCTGGTAACCCAGGCCCATCAGCAGGTACGGCGCCCAGTTGCGGCCCTCGGCGGTGAAGTGGCGACGCAGGTCGAGCGAAACGCCGTACTGGCTCCAGTTGAGGTCCTGGTTCGCGTCGTTGTTCGGGTTCTGGTAGTTCAGCTCGCCATCGAGCGACCAGTTCTGGTTGAGGAACTTGCCGACGCCCAGCGCACCGAACGGCGCGTTGCGGGTGCCGCGATCGTTGTCCTGGATGTTCATGCCGGCCGAGCCGGTCAGGTACCAACGGTCATCGAATTCCTGTGCACCGGCAACCTGGGCGAACGCCAGGCCTGCCAGCAGTGCGGTGCTCAACAAACGGATCTTCATCTGTCACTCCTTGGATCAGTAAGGAAACGGTTTGGGGGGGAACACGTCATTTACTGCAGGCGGCACACACCCTCGCAGGACCTGAACGGGGACCAGAGAGGGTCAGGCCGCGGGTCACTGACTCGGAAATGATACACCTGTCAAAATGATTGTTAATACTAGTTAACGTTATTTGCTAAGAATGACCGGTAAATAAACGAAGCCCGGCGACTGCCGGGCTTCGTCTTGGTACCGCGGGAGCCTTCCCGCGTACCGGCCGGTCCTTAGTTCTGGACGTTCAGCTCGGTACGGCGGTTGATCTCGCTCTTGCAGCCCGGGAACGCCTGGCCCTTGTCTTCCAGCGGACGGCTCTCGCCGTAGCCGATCGGACCCTGCAAGCGCGAGGCATCCACGCCGTTGCTGGTCAGGTAGTCGTACACGGCCGTCGCGCGACGCTCGGACAGCTTCTGGTTGTAGTCGTCCTTGCCGCACTGGTCGGTGTGGCCGGCGACTTCAACGCGCAGCTCCGGATAACGCTTCAGGATCTCGGTCGCTTCCGACAGGATCGAGATCGCGTCCGGACGCAGGTTCGACTTGTCGAAGTCGAAGTTCACGCCCTTCAGGTCGATCGACACCGGCACCGGGCAGCCGTCCGGACCGATGGTCTGGCCAGCCTGCGAATCCGGGCACTTGTCGTCGCAGTTGTTGACGCCGTCGCCATCGTCGTCGAGGTCCGCGCAGCTCGGCGCGGCCGGGGCCGGCGGAGCGGCGACGACCGGAGCACCCAGCGGGATCACGACGCCGACCGAGGCGAGCAGGTCGCCGTACCAGCTTTCATCGCGCAGCGCGCCCGGGCCTGCGTCCGGGGTGCCGTCGTCGAAGTCGGCGCGGTACGCCAGCTCGGTGCGGATGGCGGCGCGCTTGCCGGCCAGGGCGCTCTGGATGCCCACGCCGACCTTCGCGGCGACGTTGCCTTCCTTGCGCTCGCCCGGCGAGTTCGGATCCGGGAAGCGGTCGAACTCCTCTTCCGACTCCTGGTAGCCCAGGCCCATCAGGATGTACGGCGCCCAGTTGCGGCCTTCGGCATTGAAATAACGACGCGCATCGAACGAGATGCCGTACTGCGACCAGTTGAGATCCTGGTTGTCGTCGAAATTCGGGTTCTGATAGTTCAGTTCACCGTCGAGCGACCAGTTGTCGTTGAGGAACTTGCCGACGCCGAGCGCACCGAACGGCGCGTTGCGGGTGCCGCGATCGTTGTCCTGGATATTCATGCCGGCCGAGCCGGTGAGGTACCAGCGATCATCGGCGACCTGGGCGTTGGCGACCTGGGCCAGGCTCAGACCACCCATCAGGGCGGCGCAGAGGAGTTTCTTATTCATGTATCCAGCTCCTTGATCTGAGAAATCGGGAACAGCGTCTGCGTGGTCCCCCTGCATTCCATGGAGGACGGCCGCCCTAACGACGCCATCGACGCGGAGGTTAAGTTTGCCTATGTGAAAGCGGTGTTAACGGTGAACTAACAAACGCACAAGTTCCCGCACGCATTTTTTGCGCTACGCGATGGTTCACTTCTTGAACAACGACATGAACTGCGTGATCGGCATCGCGTCGAATCCGCCCGGCGAGGAAGCCAGCGTCATCAACGTTCGCGCTTGTATTTCAGGGAGTTTCGACGCGATCGCGCTTTCGAACTTCTTCATCAGGACAGCCATCCCCTCGTCGCGTCGACGGCGATGGCCGATCGGATAGTCGATCGAAACCTTCGGTGTCGATGCGCCGTCCTTGAAATGCACCTGGACGCTATTGCCGATATACCGTTTGTCGGGATCGAAGTACTCCTGGGTAAACCGGGGGTTTTCCATCACCACGGTGCGCCCGCGCAGCAGGTCGATGCGCGGATCGGCGGCCACGGCGTCGGTGTAGTCCTGCGCGGTCAAACGGCCAAACAGCAGCGGCACGGCCACCATGTACTGGATGCAGTGGTCGCGGTCGGCGTAGTTCGCCAGCGGCCCGGTCTTGTCGATGATGCGAAGCGCGGCCTGCTGGGTTTCGATGACGATCCGCTCGACCGATTCGCCCCCGTCGCGCCCGATCCTCGGGGCGACCAGCGGATGCAGCTGCATCGCGCATTCCACCGCGGTCTGCGCATGGAATTCGGCGGGATAGCTGATCTTGAACAGCACGTTCTCCATGACGTAGCTGCCGAAGTCGCGTTCGAACTCGAAGGGCTTTCCGCCGAAGGCGACGTCGTAGAACCCCCACGTGGGCGCGGTGAGCGCACTCGGATAACCGACGACGCCCTTCATCGCATTGAGCGCATGGATTACCGCGCGCCGACACGCGTCGCCGGCGGCCCAGCTCTTGCGCGGCCCGGTGTTGGGCGCATGCCGGTACGTGCGCAGCGCGCCGTTGTCGATCCAGCTCTGCGAGATCGCGGTGACGATCTGGTCGCGACTGCCGCCCAACATCGCCGTCGCCACGGCGGTGGACGCCAGCCGCACGAGGATCACATGGTCGAGCCCGACGCGGTTGAACGCATTCTTCAGCGCGTAGCAGCCCTGGATCTCGTGCGCCTTGATCGCCCAGCCGAGCACGTCGCGCACCGTCATCGGCGCCCTGCCCTGCGCGATCGCCTGCTGGCCGAGGTAATCGGCGACGGCGAGGATCGCGCCGAGGTTGTCGGACGGATGGCCCCATTCGGCGGCGAGCCAGGTGTCGTTGAAATCCAGCCAGCGGATCTGCGTGCCGATGTTGTAGGCGGCCTGCGCGGGATCGAGTTCGAACGCGGTGTACGGCACGCGCGCGCCGTCGCGAAGTTCCGCGCCGGGCACGAGCGGCCCGAGATGGTTGACGCATTGCTCGTGATCCATCGCCAGCGCGGCGCACGCGAGCGAATCGAGCAGCATGAAGCGCGCGGTCTCGTAGGCCTCGCGCGAACCCACGTCGGATCGCACCACGTAATCGGCCACTTGCGTCATCGCCTCGTCAGGCGGCGGACGGACGGCGGAACGGACTTGGGCGAGGCTCATGCGCGGCTCCATGCGACGACCACGACGAAGGCGCCCATCGTCGTCCACTCCGCGCGCGCCCGCCGTGAACAGTCCGTGCGCGAAACGGACCGGGCCGCCGCGCGTGCTTGGAAATCGGCTGGATCGGGCTCAAGTTGTGGGTATGGACGCTTCCATTCGCCTGCCCAGCCTGTTCCTCTCCCACGGTTCGCCGATGCTCGCCGTGCAGGATTCGCCCGCCGGCCGCTTCCTCGACGGCCTCGGCACGTCGTTGCCATGGCCAAAGGCGATCGTCGTGGCCTCGGCGCATTTCACGACGGCCCAGCCGATGGTCGGCGCTGCAGTCCGGCCGGACACCGTGCACGACTTCGGCGGTTTCCCGCCCGAGCTGTACGAACTGCGCTATCCGGCACCCGGCGCGCCCGATCTTGCGGCATCGATCGCCCAGCGCCTGGCCGATGCCGGACTTCCCGCGCGTGTTCGCGAGAACCACGGACTCGACCATGGCGTGTGGGTGCCGCTGCGACGCATGTACCCGCAGGCCGATATTCCGGTGGTGCCGCTGTCGGTGATGCCGCATGGCGATGCCGCGCAACACGTCGCGCTTGGACGCGCGCTCGCACCGCTGCGCGACGAAGGCGTGCTCGTGATCGGTTCCGGTGGTTTCGTGCACAACCTGGGCGAACTGGACTGGCGCCACGCCGATGCGCCGCTCACGCCGTGGGCGGACGAGTTCGCGCAGTGGATGCGCGCGAAGCTCGAAGCGCGCGATGTCGATGCATTGATCGACTGGCAGTCGCAGGCGCCGCACGCACGACGCGCGCATCCGACGGTGGAGCACCTGATGCCGCTGTTCGTCGCGCTCGGCGCGGGTGGCGAGGATGCGGGCGTGCGGACGCTGCATCGTTCGCATGAGTTCGGATCGCTCGCGCTGGATGCGTTTGCGTTTGAGTGAGCGTGGCTGCTCAGGCGGCCCTCTTGCGTGGCTTGGCGAACGCCTGCATCGCGGCCATCCATCGCGCAACGTTGCAGAATGCTGAGACCCCGGCCCGGCCATCCATGGCAGGTGGGCTAGCAGGCGCGCGAGGCAATGCCTCGCAAGCGCCTACTCACCCCAAGGCGGATCCACGAACTTCCCCGCCAGGAAATCCACGAATGCCCTCACACGCGGCGGCACGAGTCGCCGCTGCGGCATGACCGCGTAGATGCCGCTGTCCACGATTGGATAGTCCGCCAGCACCTGCACCAGACGGCCTTCGCGCAGATCGCGCACGACGTGCCAGCTCGAGTGGATCGCGATGCCCATGCCCGCGACGACGGCATCGCGCACGATCTCGCCGTAGTTGGTTTCCATGCGTCCGCGCACGCGCACGACGATCTCGCCGCCCGCGCCATCGCCGAAACGCCACACGTCCTGCCGCCCCTGGCTGCCGACGAGCAGCACGCATTCGTGATCGGCCAGCTCCTGCGGCGTGCGCGGCGTGCCGTGCCTGCGCAGGTACTCGGGCGACGCGCACAGCACGCGATGGTTCACCGCGAGCTTGCGCGCGACGAGCGTGGAATCGTCGAGCGCGCCGATGCGGATCGCCAGGTCGAACCCGGAACTCACCAGGTCGACCATCTGGTCGGTGAGGTGGATGCTGAGCTTCACGCGCCGATGCAGCGCGAGGAACTCGGGCAGCAGCGGCGACAGGTACTGCCGACCGAAGGACGCCGACGCGGTGACGCGCAAGGTGCCGCTGACGTCCACGCCGGCCTGGCGCAGGCCGCCGGTGAGCGCCTCCAGGTCCTCGACCAGCGGGCGGCCCTGCTCGGCCAGCGCCGCGCCTTCGGGCGTGGCATGAAGGCGCCGCGTGGTCCGGTGCAGCAGGCGCACGCCGAGGTCGCGCTCCAGCCGCTTCAGGCGCTGGCTGGCCACGGCGACCGACAGGTCCAGGCTGCGGGCGGCGGCGCTGATCGAGCCCAGATCGAGCACGCGCAGGAACAGGGCGATGTCGCCGATGCGGTCCACGGCGGGCTCCTTCGTCGATTATCAACGATCGGTTGAAACTGATTAGTCATCCTGCCGGTTCTCGCAGAAGATGCAAGCGCCTAGCCTGCCGTCCTTTCCTCCCGGACCTGCCGCCTTGGCCGCTACTCCCCTTCCCGCTTCCTCCGCCGCCCCGGCTGGCCGCCTGCCGCTGGCGCTGTACGCGCTGACGGCCGGCTCGTTCGGCATCGGCTGCGCCGAGTTCGTGATCATGGGCCTGCTGCTGCAGGTCGCCGCGGACCTCCATGTGTCGATCGCCGCCGCCGGCATGCTCGTGTCGGGCTACGCGCTGGGCGTGTTCGCCGGCGCGCCGATCCTGACGCTGCTGACGCGCCGCATGCCGCGCAAGGCCGTGCTGCTCGCGCTGATGGGCATCTACACCGTCGGCAACCTCGCCTGCGCGCTCGCGCCGGACTACACGACGCTGATGATCGCCCGCGTGGTCACCTCGCTCACGCACGGCACGTTCTTCGGCGTCGGTGCGGTCGTCGCGACGGGTCTGGTGCCGGCCGAACGCAAGGCGTCCGCCATTTCGATCATGTTCTCCGGCCTGACGCTCGCGACGCTGCTCGGCATGCCCGCCGGCGCGTGGCTCGGGTTGCATTTCGGCTGGCGCTCGACGTTCTGGGCGATGAGCCTCGTCGGCCTCGTCTCGCTCGCCGTGATCGCGCTGCTGGTGCCGCGTAGCCGGGACACGAGCGAACCCGCACCGCTGCGCGAGGAACTGGCGACGATCGCGCGTCCGCAGGTGTTGCTCGGCCTGCTTATGACGATGCTCGGCTTCGCCGGCGTGTTCGTCGTGATCACCTACGTGCAGCCGTTGCTGACGAAGCTCACCGGTTTTTCCGATGCGGCCGTGTCGCCGATCCTGCTGGTGTTCGGCGGTGGCATGGTCGCGGGCAACCTGCTCGGCGGGCGCCTCGCTGATCGCCGGGCGACGCCCGCGCTGCTCGGCACGCTGTTCGCGCTCGCCGCGGTGCTGGCGCTGATGAGCTTCGTGCTCCACAGCCCGGTGCTGATGGTCGCCTTCGTCGGCCTGCTCGGCGTCGCCGCGTTCGCCACCGTGTCGCCGTTGCAATTGCGCGTGCTCGGTTTCGCCGAAGGCGCGGGCCAGAACCTGGCGTCGAGCTTCAACATCGCCGCGTTCAACCTCGGCAATGCGATCGGCGCGTGGCTCGGCGGCACCGTGATCGAACATGGCCCGGGCCTTGCCACGATCACGTGGGTCGCCTCGCTGGTGACCGTGGCCGGACTGCTCGTCGCACTGTGGAGCGTGCGGATCGAGCGGCGCGCCGCGCGCGTCGACGACCTTCCCCGCGACTGCGCGGCGGAAGCGGCGTGACGCCCACCGCTCGCATGGACTGAAACAACGAGTGCACGCCGCGTAAGCGCCTCGCCTGTCAGGCTCGACGATCACGCGGCTGGCCCTCGCCCTTTCCACCCTCTCCCATGCGGAAGAGGGACATGAAAAAACAAGAGGATCCATCGATGGAAACCCGTTACCTCGGCAATTCCGGCCTTCGCGTTCCCGCACTGAGCTTCGGCACCGGCACGTTCGGCGGCAAGGGGCAGCTGTTCGGTTCGTGGGGCAATACTGATGTCGCCGAGGCCTCGCGGCTGATCGACATCTGCTTGGATGCCGGCCTCAACCTGTTCGACAGCGCCGACGTGTACTCCGGCGGCATGGCCGAAAGCATCCTCGGCGAAGCGATCAAGGGCCGCCGCGACAAGGTGCTGATCTCGACCAAAGCGACGTTCCGCTTCGACGAGAACGATCCCAACGGCGTCGGGTCGTCGCGCTTCCACCTGCTGCGCACGATCGACGCGCAGCTCAAGCGCCTGGGCACCGACTACATCGACCTGTTCCAGCTGCACGGCTTCGATGCGAAGACGCCGGTGGAGGAAACGCTGCGCACGCTCGACGATCTCGTGCGCGCGGGCAAGATCCGCTATCTCGGCGTGTCGAACTTCTCCGGCTGGCACCTGATGAAATCGCTCGCCGTCGCCGACCGTTACGGCTGGACGCGCTACGTCGCCAACCAGGCGTACTACTCGCTGATCGGACGCGATTACGAGTGGGAGCAGATGCCGCTCGGCCTCGACCAGGGCGTCGGCGGCGTGATCTGGAGCCCGCTCGGCTGGGGCCGCCTCACCGGCAAGATCCGTCGCGGCCAGCCGCGCCCGGAAGTGAGCCGACTGCCGGGCAGCTCGGACTTCGGTCCGCCGGTGGACGAGGAGCGCCTGTATCGCGTCGTCGATGCGCTCGACAGGATTGCGGAGGAGACGGGCAAGACCGTGCCGCAGATCGCGCTCAACTGGCTGCTGCAGCGTCCGACCGTGTCGACGATCGTGATCGGCGCGCGCAACGAGGAGCAGCTGAAGCAGAACCTCGGCGCGGTGGGCTGGAACCTCACACCCGAACAGGTGGCCGTGCTCGACGAAGCCAGCGCCATAACGCCGGCCTATCCGTACTGGCACCAGCGCACGTTCGAGCGCAATCCGTCGCCGGTGTGATGCGCCCACTTCTTTCTGTCCCTCAGGAAACCCCATGAAAGCCGTCGCCCTCACCCGCTATCTCCCCATCGACGATCCGCAGTCGCTCGTCGACGTCGAACTTCCCGATCCCGCCGCGCCCACCGGCTTCGATCTGCTCGTGCGCGTCGAAGCGGTGTCGGTGAATCCCGTCGACACAAAGGTGCGTTCGCCCAAGCCGCAAGTCGAAGCCCACCCGAAGGTGCTCGGTTATGACGCGGCCGGTGTCGTCGAAGCCGTCGGCGACAAGGTCACCGGCTTCAAGCCCGGCGATCGCGTGTACTACGCCGGAGACATCACGCGGCCGGGCAGCAACGCGCAGCTGCAGCTGGTGGATTCGCGCATCGTCGCGATCGCACCCAAGACGCTCGATGCGGCGCAGGCCGCGGCCTTGCCGCTCACCGCGCTCACCGCGTGGGAACTGCTGTTCCAGCGCATGCCGTTCGATTCCGAGCACGGCGGCAAGGGCAAGTCGCTGCTGATCATCGCCGGCGCGGGCGGCGTGGGTTCGATCGCGATCCAGCTCGCACGTCGCGCGGGTTTCACCGTCATCGCCACCGCGTCGCGCGAAGACACCATCGCGTGGTGTCGCGAACTCGGCGCGCAGCACGTCATCGACCATCGCAAGCCGCTGCACCCGCAGCTGAAGGCGTTGGGTTTCGAAACCGTCGATGCCGCGCTGAATCTCTACGACACCAATCGGTACTGGGAAGAGCTCGGCGAGATCCTCGCGCCGCAGGGCCACGTCGGCCTGATCGTCGAACCGAAGGAACCGGTGCGCCTGGGCGACCCGTACAAGTTCAAGTGCATTGGCATCCATTGGGAAATGATGTTCGGCCGCCCGCGCTACCAGACGCCGGACATGGACGAACAGGGCCGCATCCTCGCGCGCGTCGCCGAGCTGATCGACGCAGGCGAACTGCGTGGCACGCATCGCGACACGCTCTCGCCGATCAACGCCGAAAACCTGCGCGAGGCGCATCATCGGCTGGAGTCGGGAACGACAATCGGGAAGCTGGTGCTCGCGGGTTGGTGAAGCGTTACCCCTCTGCCCTCGGCGACTGAAGGGAGTCCAGAGCTGAGGGGTTTACGTGAGGGTCGGGGCGCGCGATGTCGTGACGCTGACGTCGCTCCCTACCGCACAAGTGAGCAGCGCACTTGGATCAGACCTCACCGCGACGTTGCCCCGGGTGCGCTTCGCTCACCCGGGCCACAACAGCCGCACTCCACGTCCGGGACCACCATGACGGTGATGTGGTTCACCGCCGTCGAAGTACCCGCGCGTTACGGGCCTGGATCCCGGCTTTCGCCGGGATCACGGTGATGTGGTTCACCGCTGCCCGAGTGCCCGGATGTTAAGGGCCTGGGTCCCGGCTTTCGCCGGGATGACGATGATGTGGCTTACCGCTGCCGGAGTGCCCGGCTGTTAGGGCCTGGGTCACGGCTTTCGCCGGGATGACGGTGTCCGTGTGACTGAATACTGCCGGCAGCTGCCGCGCAGCGAAGATCACCCGAACCGCTGCAACACATCCCGCACACCACCCAGATAGCTCCCACCAAACAGATTCAGGTGGTTGAGCAGGTGGTACAGGTTGTAGACCGGCGCGCGCTCACGCCAATCTGGCGCAGGTTTCGCAGCAGCGTCGTACGCACGCCAGAACGCATCCGGCGGCGAACCGAACAGCGTGAGCATCGCCAGCTCCGACTCGGCCCAGCCGAAGTGCACCGCGCCCGCGTCGATCAACGCTGGCGTGCCGTCGGCGCAGCAATGCAGGTTGCCGAGCCATAGATCGCCGTGCAGCAACGATGCCGGCTGCTGGGGAATCAGCTCACGAAGTCGCGAGCACACACGTTCGACCGCGTCCATGCCTTCGGCAGTGAGATGCCCGCCCTCCAGAGCGCGACGCGCCTGCGGACGCAGACGGTGCTCGGCGAAGAACGTCCACCCATCGTCCGTCCACGGATTGGCCTGCGGCGTCGGGCCGCAGAAGCCATCGCGCTTGAAACCGAACCGCGCATTGCGCAACGCGTGCTGCGCGGCGAGGCCTTCGCCGGCGAGCGTCCAGAACTTTTCCTTCGGCGTACCTTCGCCGAGGTCTTCCAGCACCAGCCGTTCCGGTTCCAGCGCGAGCACGCGAGGCACGCGCATCGCACCTGCGCCGGCCAGCGTCGCCAGGCCCGTCGCTTCGGCGGTGAAGAACTCCGCTGGTGCGCCGGGCCAGCGCTTCACGACGACCGCAAGGTTGCGGTACGTCGTGTGCTGGATCTGCTGACGGCCGTTCGTCACGCGCGTCGCCTCACGCCGCCTGCGCGTCGTCGCGACGGTCGCGCTTGAGCACCGCGACGGGTTCCGCCCATGCATTGCCGCCGCGACGCTTGCTCGTCGCCAGCACCAGGTCGGACGGCTCGAACACGTTGAGGTTGTGCGTGATCGGCGTGGTCAGGATGTACTGCGCGTCGGTCGAACGCAGGAAGCGGCCGACCTTTTCGATGTTGAACACGTCCAGGTGCGCGAACGGTTCGTCGATGAAGACGAAGCCGCCCGGCTGGTCCTCGTCGCGCAGCAGCCCGACGAGCAGCAGCAGCGACTTCATTACCTGCTGGCCGCCCGACGCTTCGCCGTCGTCCAGCCCGATCCAGCCCTTGCGGTCGAAGTCGAACTTCACCGTGAGCCCCGCCTGCGCGAGCGCGACATCCTCGTTCACCAGCTCGGGCATTTCGACATCGACGCCGATGCCGGCGAGTTCGCCCAGCGCCGCGAGGTTCTTCTTGTAACGGCGCACCGTGGCGCGCAACACGTTGATGTACGCGCCGCGCGCTTCCTCGGTGATACGGCGCGCGCGATGCAGGTGCGCCTCGCGCTTGCCGATGGTCGATTCCAGCCCGTCGTGGTCGGCGGCGAACTTGTCGCGCAGCGCGATGCAGCCTTCGTCCTCGATGTACCCGCCGCGCTGCAGGCGCTCGTCGATGCGTTCCAGCTCGCGCCGCACGGCGCCCGCGCTTTCGTATTCCTCGCGCGCCTGGCGCAAGGCGTCGGCGCTGCGCCACGCGTGCGGCATCAGCGCGCGCTTGCGGCGGAACTCGACGATGCGCTGCACCAGCTGCTGGCGTTCCTGCGCGATCTGCTGCGCGCGCTCGCGCACTTCGTTGTCGAGCGAACGGATCTCGCCCGCGCGTGTGGCATCGGCGATGCTTTCGGCCTTGTCTTCCGCTTCAAGCCCATCAAGGCGGGAACGCGCCTCCGACAGCGCCACCGCCGCCTGCTGCGCGGCTTCGGCCATCGCGGGAAGTCGTTCGGCGGCGTCGGCGAATTCCGCTGCACGCGTGACCAGTTCCTGACCGGCGTCGAGGCCGAGCAGTCGCGCCTGCTCTGCATCGACGCGCTTGCCCAGCTCGCTCAGTTCGTCCTCGCGCGCATGCGCACGCTGCTGGATGTCGATCTGCTCGGCGCGCAGTTCGTCCAGTCGCGCCTGCCGCGCGCCGCTGCCGAAATGCGGTGCGCCGCCGCCGATGTGGCGACCGCCGCGATGTTCGCGCAGGTAGCCCTTCAGCGTGATCCAGTCCTGCCCCTTCGGCAGGCGACGGCCGTCCTCGATGTCCTCCACGCGCTGGATCTTGTCCAGTTGCTTGGGCAGCCACGACGGCGGCTCGGCGGAGAACTTCACCACTTCCAGCAGCGAGCCCTTCGTCGCCTTCTCCACCGGCGTGCGCGTGGACACCACGAAGTGGCGATACTGCATCTTCTCGCCCAGCTTCCACGCCGCACCTTCGTCGCGCGGATTCTCCAGCACGATGAGGTGGCGATACGGCGCCAGCACGGCTTCCACCGCGACCGACCACTTCGGATCGACAATGTCGACCAGTTCGGTGAGCACGCGGTGTTCGATGCCCGCGTTGTCGAGCGCGGTGCGGAAATCGCGCTCGAACGGCTCGACGATGCGTCCGCCACCGCTGAGCGCCGCGACCTGCGCGGCGATTTCGCCGGTGCGCTGGCGATCGCGTTCGGCTTCCAGCTTCAGTTCGGCCTGACGGCGGCGGCCTTCTTCCACGCGACGGCTGAGCGCTTCGACGTCCACCGCGCCGCGCTGCGCCTGCACGCGCGCGAGTTCGTCGCGACGGCGCACCAGCATCTCGGCATCGCGCGCGTGATCGCGCGCGGCGGTGAATTCGGTTTCGCAGGCACGCACGTCGGCGCGGGCGCGTTCGATCGCCGCGCGCAGTTCGTCACGTTGACCGACGGCGTTGGCTTCACGCGTGCGGAGGTTGTCGAACACGCGTTCGCGTTCGCGCAGCGCGCGGCGCAGGCCGGTCAGGCGCGGACGTGCGCCTTCCAGCGTGGCGCGCAGGTCGGCCAGCTCGATCTTCGGCGCGATTTCGGCCTGCAGTCGCTGGCGCTGGTTGCGCAGCGCCTGGCCTTCCTCGAACGAACGCACGTCCACGCGCGCCGACTCGAGCTTGAAATGCAGCTCGCCCAGGCCGTGGCGCAGTTGTTCGATTTCCTTCTCGACGTCGAGCTGTTCGCTCTTGGCGCGCTGGTAGTCGTCCAGCACCGCCTTGTCCTCGAACACGTCGAACACCAGCTGCAGCAGTTCGCGCGGCGAAAGCTGGCAGAGCTTGTCGGTGGCGCCCTGCTCCAGCGTGAGCACGCGGCAGATCGCGCGCGTGAGTCCGGCGCCGGCAAGCCGCACGCGGTAGTCGCGCACGCCGAGCCATTCGCCGCCGGTTTCGATCTGTTCGACCGGCACGTCGCCGGCGAGGATCTGGTAATCGCGCGACCAGTCGCCGCCGCGCTTGCGGATGCGGCATGCGAGCGTGACGGTCTCGTCCTTGATCGGGAAGAACGGACGACCGCCGCGGCGATCCGGACGATTGCTCACCACCGCGCGCAGCCACGCCTGGCCCTTGCCGTTGTGGCGCAGGTAGGTCTTGTAGTCGCGCGCGGTTTCGCGATCCTCGATGGCGAGCAGCGTGCGCAGCGCGTCGAGCAGCGTCGTCTTGCCCGAACCGTTCGGGCCGACCACGGTGATGACCGAGGCATCGAGCGGCAGCTGGAAACGCTGCCAGTAATCCCAGTGCACGACTTCCAGGCTGCGGAACTCAAACATCGGCCTGCGCCTCTTCAGTGGTGTCGCTGCTTTCGTGGAGGTCGTCGTCGAGCGGTGCGTCGTACGCATCGTCGTCGAGACTGTCGGCGTTGGCCGCCTGCGTCGCGCGGGCCTGTTCGACGACAAACGACAGCGCGCCATTCATCACGCGGCTGGCGATGCGTTCGTAATCGAAGGCGAGATCCAGCAGCGGGCCTTCGGCAATGCGTTCCTTGCGGCGCACGATGAAGCCGTGTCGCTGCAATGCGCCGAGTGAAAGATTGATGCGGAACTTGCCGCCGAGCTTGTCGCCGAAGTCGGCCACGAGCGTGCGTTCGTTGATCGGTTCGACCATGTCCTGCCCGACGGGCACCGGTTTGAGTTCGGCGAACATCTGCTCCTGGTCCTGCTGGCGTTCGCTTTCCTGCCGCGCGATCTGGCGCTGGCGCTTGGGCAGCACCAGCAGCGACCACAGCACGACCAGCAGCGCGAGCGCGTCGCGGTCGAGTTGCAGGTTGCTCGCGGCCCACGCGCGCGCACTGCCGAAGACGTCGTTTTCCTGTGCGCGCGCCACGCCGACGGCGACGTGCGCGGCGAAGGGATGTTCGAGCAGCCGCAGGCCGGCACCGGCGAGGCGGCGATCGAGTTCATCGCGCAGTTCGGCGTCGACCAGGACCTGGCGCACCGCGTGGTCGTCGCGCGGCAGCCAGCGCTCGGCGAGCAGGCGGGCGATGAGGGTGGCGGTGGGATCGCTCATGGGGTTTCCGTTGTTGCGGCGGATTTTTTCTTCCGCTTTGGTTTCTGCTTCGGCTCGTCATTCCCGCGAACGCGGGAATCCAGTGTCTTCGCCTTCGGCGAGCTTGCAGGCCTCAAGTCGCTGGATCCCCGCCTTCGCGGGGATGACGCAGAGGGGGCGGCCGCGTCGTGGGCTTCGGGAGAGTGCTCGTTTTCGACGTCGGTCGCCTCGGCTCCGTCGCTCGTCACGATGGCTTCGACGTCCGCACCCTCCGCCTTCCCCGTCAGCCACGCCCGGCTCATGTACGCCACGCCCGCGCGGTTGACCTGCTCGAACTGCGTGCCGACCTTCCAGCGCAGCGGCAGCTGGGCGATCGATGCGCTGACGCCGTTGCGGTTTTCCGCGCCGGGGTCGCCGATCAAGCCCAGCAGCGACAACCGGTACGCGCTGACCGCGAAGCCGTCCTGCGGCACCCAGTCGGACAGCGCCGTGTCGGCATCGCGTTCGAGCGAGGCCAGCTGCGACAGCCATTGCTCGGCGTGCGCGTAGTCGTTCTCGGCCACCGGTGCCTGCGTGTCGTCGGGCGCGTCCTGCGCGGGCGGCAGCGACGCGTCTTCCTGCGCCTCGCGCTCGCGTTCGACCAGTTCGTATTCGGCGATGTCCAATGCGATGGGCGCCAGCATGAAGGCCGGCGCGACCACGCGCGCGAGCGCATCGTCCGCCAGCGCGGCGAGCGCGTCGGTGTCCATGCCGCGCAGGAACCGGTTGACGTCGGTGGACGACAGACCGCTCGCGCCGATATGCACGCGATGGCGGTCGAGCTGGTTCAGCGCACGCTGGAACACCGACGCCTGCCGCAGCATCGAACTCTGCGCGCGGCCGATCTGCTGCGCGACGCGGTGCGTGGCGGCGTCGAGTTCCTCGTCGGCGGCGATCTCCTTGACGATCGCCGTGCCCTTCTCGACCCACTGCCACACCTGCTGCAGCGTGCCGGCGGCGCGCTGGATGCGGTGCTCGGAGCCGCTGAGCACGGCCTGGTCGAAATCCTCGCGGTATTCGTTGAGGCGCGACAGCAGGTGCTGCAGGTCGTCGCCGCGCACGCGCCCCACGGCCTGGCCGGCGGCGAGTTGCGCGGTGACGTAGGCCAGCTCGTCGCCCTCGCGGTTGAACTGCAGCAGCAGGCCGATCGACGACAGCGCCTGTCTGCCGACCGGGCTGATGCGATACCGCTGCGTGTCGTTGTCCCAGCGCAGCAGGTCGTTCTCGCGCAGGCGGCCCAGCACGGTGTCGAACTTCACCGGGTCCAGGTAGGCGAAGTGGTCGCGCAACTCCTGCGGGCTCCAGTCCGGCGCGGCGCCGCGCTCGCCGATGGCGCGCAGCACCAGCAGGCGCACCATCACGCTCTCCTCGCCACCGTGGAACAGGGTCGAGAAGGCGCGCAGGAGGTCGCGGGCGGACAGGAGCGGATGCAGGTCGGGCAGGTCGGCCGCGACGATGCCGGCGCGGAGATAGTCCTGCAGGGGTGCGGAAGCGTCGTCCATACAGGACCGGAAACTACGGGTGAGCCATGGTGGGTGAGCGCCGGGCGCGAGACAACTCTTGCGCTGAGGCCTTTTTTAGGCAGTGGCGGCGACGTCCGTCGGAAGGCCCGGCGATGTCGATCCGGGGAGGCGCAATTCGTCGTACCAGGAGGGCCGGCGACCCGCCGCCCCACTGATCAGGAGCCACCGATGAAGCGATTCCTTGCCGTTTTCCTGGGCACCCCGGCCTCCCTCGACGCCTGGAAGGCCCTGCCCGAGGACGAACGCAACCGCCGCGAGCAGGACGGCATGGCTGCCTGGGGCGACTGGGTGAAGAAGCATGAGAAGGCGATCGTCGACCACGGCAGCCCGCTGGGGAAGACGAAGCGCATCGCCGCCAAGGGCATCTCGGACGTCCGCAACGAGCTGGCCGCCTGGACGGTCGTCGATGCCGAGTCCCACGAGGAGGCGGCCCGGATGTTCGAAGGCCATCCGCATTTCTCGATCTTCCCCGGCGACGCGGTGGAGGTGATGGAGTGTTTGCCGATGCCGGAGGGCGCGGGGCAGTAGACCGCGGTCTTCTTCCCTGCCTGCGCTTTGAAGCCCCTCTCCCGCGCGCGGGAGAGGGTTGGGGTGAGGGCGACGGCACGGGGACGTTTGAGTCACAGACGACAGCCACGCATGCGACAGGCGGAGGCGAGCGATTCGGCGGTACAGGCGCCTCCCCTCATCCCAACCCCTCTCCCGCAGGCGGGAGAGGGGCTTCGTCGAGCTCCGGGCTCGGCGGGTGGAGCAAAACACTCGGCGTCCCGAGCTCCGAGCTCGGCGGGTGGAGCAAAACGCCCGGCGTCCCGAGCTCCGAACTCGGCGCGCGGAGCAAAACGCTCGGAGTGCCGAGCTCCGAGCTCGGCGCGTGGAGCAAAACACTCGACCTCCCGAGCTCCGAACTCGGCGCGTGGAGCAAAACACTCGGCGTCCCGAGCTCCGAGCTCGGCGCGTGGAGCAAAACGCCCGGCGTTCCGGGCTCCAAGCCCGGCCGCGCGCGCCGTCGCCCCGCAACCCGACGAACGCGCTTGAACGCCGCCGCCATTCGCGGCATCGTGCCGGCTTCCGTACGCCAGCGTATTCAACATGACGATCGCCAACCCGGCCGGGCCGCTCCACTTCGACGAAGCGGAGCCGCATCCGCTCTATCCCCATCTGTTCGCGCCGCTGGACCTGGGCTTCTGCACCCTGCCCAACCGCGTGCTGATGGGATCGATGCACACGGGGCTGGAGGACAAGGCGGCCGACTTCCCGAAGCTCGCCGCCTACTTCGCCGAGCGCGCAGCCGGCGGCGTGGGGCTGATCGTCACCGGCGGGTTCTCGCCGAACCTCGCCGGCTGGCTCAAGCCCTTCGGCGGGACGATGCGCTTCCCGTGGGAAGTGCGCCGGCACCGGCAGGTCACCGGCGCGGTGCACGCGCACGGCGGGCGCATCTGCCTGCAGATCCTGCACGCCGGCCGCTATGGCTACAGCCCGCTGCAGGTCGCGCCGAGCCGGCTCAAGGCGCCGATCAATCCCTTTACCCCGCGCGCGCTCTCGGCCGGCGGCGTCGAGCGGCAGATCCGGGCCTTCGTGCGCAGCGCGACGATGGCGCGCGAGGCCGGCTACGACGGCGTCGAGGTCATGGGCTCGGAGGGCTACTTGCTCAACCAGTTCACCGCACCGCGCACCAATAAACGTCACGACGCGTGGGGCGGCGATGCCGCCAGGCGCATGCGCTTCGCGGTGGAGATCGTCCGCCGCATCCGCGAGGCCTGCGGGCCGGACTTCATCATCGTCTATCGCCTTTCGATGCTGGACCTGGTTGACGACGGGCTGGCGTGGGACGAGGTCGTGCAGCAGGCGAAGGCGATCGAAGCGGCCGGCGCGACGCTGATCAACACCGGCATCGGCTGGCACGAGGCGCGGGTACCGACGATCGCCACGTCGGTGCCGCGTGCGGCGTTCACCGGGATCACCGCGCGCCTGAAACCGCACGTCGGCGTGCCGCTGGTGACGACCAACCGCATCAACATGCCCGAGGTCGCCGAGGGCGTGCTCGCCCGCGGCGAGGCCGACATGGTGTCGATGGCGCGACCGCTGCTGGCCGACCCGCAGTGGGTGAACAAGGCGCGCGAGCGGCGCGCGCTCGACATCAATACATGTATCGCCTGCAACCAGGCGTGCCTGGACCACGTGTTCGAGAACAAGACCGCCAGCTGCCTGGTCAACCCGCGCGCCTGCGCCGAGACCGAACTGAACTACCTGCCGACGAAGAACCCCAAGCGCATCGCCGTGGTCGGTGCCGGTCCCGCCGGGCTCGCGGCGGCGACGGTCGCGGCCGAGCGCGGTCACCAGGTCACGCTGTTCGAAGCGACAGGCGAGATCGGCGGCCAGTTCAACCTCGCCAAGCGCATCCCCGGCAAGGAGGAGTTCCACGAGACGCTCCGCTACTTCGGCCGCAAGCTCGAACAGACCGGCGTGGACGTCCGGCTGGGCACCTACGCCGATGCCGCGATGCTGGCCGGCTTCGACGCAGTCGTGCTGGCCTCGGGCATCCGCCCGCGCGAAGTGGACTTCCCGGGCGCCGACCACGCCAAGGTCGTCAGCTATCTCGATGTGCTGACCGGCCGCGCCGTGCCGGGCCGCAGGGTGGCGGTCGTCGGCGCCGGCGGCATCGGCTTCGACGTGGCGGAGTTCCTGGTCGAACACGGCCCCAGCGCCGCGCTCGATGCCGCCCGCTGGCGCGCCGAGTGGGGCGTCGACCTGGGGTACGACGGCAACCGGGGCGGTCTCGCCGCGCCGAAGCCCGAGGCGCCCGCACGCGAGGTCTGGCTGCTGCAGCGCAGCTCCGGCCGACCCGGCGCCCGCCTGGGCAAGACGACGGGCTGGATCCATCGCGCCACGCTCAAGGCGAAGAAGGTGCGGATGCTCGGCGGCGTCGAATACCTCGGCGTGGACGACGAAGGCTTCCACGTGCGCGTGGACGGCAGCGAACAGGTGCTGCCGGTCGATCACGTGGTGATCTGCGCCGGCCAGGAACCCTTCAAGCCGCTGGCCGACGAGCTGGCTGCGAACGGCGCGACGGTGCACGTCATCGGCGGCGCGGATGTCGCCGCGGAGCTCGACGCCAAGCGCGCCATTGCCCAAGGGAGCCGCGTCGCTTCCATGCTGTAGCGAATTGCGCAGCCCTTGCTGGGCAAGGGCTGCAGGGGTGTTGCGGGCTCGACGGAGGAGCCCGCTTTCACGCTGGTACCCGGCCGGGCCGGGCTTTCCTGAATGGGCGTTCGGGTTTTGGATGGCCGGATCGCTGACCTGAATTCCGTTTACAGACAACAAGTTGCATTCGGCGGGAGAAAAATCCAGCCGGATCCCGGAGGCCCGGTCAAGCCCCCGGTATTCACCCCGTGTTTATCTTGGCGCCGCTACCTTGCGCCAACTTTTTCGGCCACCCCTCTTGGTGGCGACCCTCACCGCCCGCGCATCCAACGACCTGCGCGCGGATTTGGTGAATGGGCAAAAGCGCGCCGCAGAGTGCGCTGCCCTCCCCAGTACGCCATGCCGGCACGTGCCGTGGCCCGCCTCCCCTTCCGGGAAGCGGCCACGAAGCGGACCGGCGCAACGGAGCAAGGAGTCCGATTAGATGAAACTGGCTTGGATCCTGTGGCTGGCCTCGGTGCTTCCGCCACAAACCGCCGACTCGCTGTGCCTGAGCACCACCGTCTACCTGGAAGCGCGCGACCAGTCGGTCCGTGGCCAGAAGGCGGTCGCCGAGGTCGCCCTGCGTCGCCGCGACAGCGGGCTGTGGGGCAACACCGTCTGCGACGTGGTGACCGCGCGCAAGCAGTTCGCCCCCACTCTCGTGTCGCCGGGCACGCGCCTGAGCAACACCGATGCCTGGGCCGAGGCCGTCACCATCGCCCTCGACGCCGAACGCAACTGGGCGCTGCCGCCCGGCGAGCGCAAGGAAATCGTGCCCGGCGCGAGCCACTTCGCCGCCCACGCGATCGCCAGCCCGTCGTGGCGCACCGCGTACCAAGTGGCGACGATCGGCGATCACACCTTCTATAAGGTGCAATCGCTCAAGCCGCGTCGTTCGTAAGCGCGGCTTCTCGAACCCGGACGCGCGTCGTCCGGGTGCGTCGATGGCAATGGTCCGTTGCATGCCGCGACGTTGAGCCGCGCCCCGCGCGTCGGCCATAGTGTCGGGATTCGCTTTCCTTGAAGGGATCCCCGCAATGAAGCTCTACACCAAGCCCGGCGCGTGCTCGACCGCCGATCACATCGCGCTGCAGTGGACGGGCCAGCCGTTCCAGCTCGAGATCCTGGACAAGGAATCGATGAAGGCGCCCGCCTTCCTCGCGATCAATCCGGCCGGCGCGGTGCCGGCGATCGTCGACGGCGATTTCGTGCTGACGCAGAACGCCGCGATCATGGGCTACATCGCCGATTCCTTCCCCGAAGCCGGCCTCGCCGGCGACGGCAGCCCGCGCCAGCGCGCCGAGGCGGCCCGCTGGCTCGCCTTCGTCAATTCCGACCTGCATCCGGCCTTCAAGCCGCTGTTCGGGCCGGCGGCCTTCATCGGCGACGAGAGCCAGCACGAGGCCGTGAAGCTGGCCGCCCGCAAGCGCCTGCGCTCGCTGTTCGAATCGGCCGACCGCCAGCTGGCCGGCAAGCAGTGGCTGGCGGGCTTCCGCAGCTACGCGGACCCCTACCTCTACATCACGCTGCGCTGGGCGCAGGGCCTTTCCATCGACCTGTCGGGCCTGGACCACCTGGCCGCGTTCAAGGCACGCATGGAAGCCGATCCGGCCGTCCAGAAGGCGCTGAAGATCGAAGGCCTGGCGTAAACCCCAAACCGTGATGCGCATGAAGGCGGCCCAGGCCGCCTTCATGCGTTTAGGGCCCGGCGAAACTCAGGCCTGCGCGAGCATCCGGAAGCGGCTTTCCATTTCGGCCGCGAACGCGGAATCGCGCGCCTTGCCCAGCGCGGTGCTGAAGTCCGGCAACAGCGCCATCAGTTCGCCGACATCGGTGCAGCGTTCGACCTTCAGCTGAAGGAAGTAGCCGCGCAGGCCGAGGTGCTCGCGCACCGTGTCGGACATCAGCGTGTAGAGCGCGGAGTAACCCGAGGCTCCGGCCGAAGGCGTTGCGGCCGGTACGGCGACGGCGGGCGCGTTGTAGTCCGGCGCCGGCGCTGCGGGCGTCGGTGGACGCGCGGCATCGCGGATCGTCGCCGCGGCGGCTGCGGCCAGGCTCTGCGGCACGGCGATCAGCTTCAGCGCTTCGAGCTGCTGGAGCGCATCGTCCGGCGATTTCAGCCCCGCCATGACGCCGCGCAGCTGCGCCACGGTGCGTTGGCCGTCCACCATCAGCAGGATCGACCGGAGCCCGTTGGGCAGCTTCAGCGCGCGACTGGTGATTTCATCGCGCCCGGCATCGGTCTTGTTCGGCACTTCGTCGTCGCGCATGGTTCCCCCCGGACCATTGGCTGCGAAAGCCGCCCGACTATGCCACGGTTGGCGACCGCGTGTACGGACGGCGGTCAAGTGGCTGAACAGGCGGGACTTTGCCGAGTCTGTCGTTATCACGAGGCGCGGCCAGCGGCGCCTGACGATTCCGGCGCGCCGACGAACGCCGCAAGCATCGCGACTTCGCTCGCGACGCACTGCAAATCACGCGCTGTCGCGCAACACGCTTCGACGTCGATGCGCGTGACATGCCTCGTGCTCTTTCCGATCCGACTGTCGCCATTCCGTTCCTTCATTTCGGGCGACGAAAGGTGCGTGCCCTACTGTGCCGCCCTCACCCACACGCTTCCGCATGCGCAACGTCGCACCTCTGGCCATGGCGATCGCCGTGGCACTCGCTCCAGGAATCCTCTTCGCGCAGACCACCGATGACGGCAAGACGCTCGACGCCGTCGTCGTGACTGGTTCCAACATCAAGCGCACCGACGCCGAAGGCCCAAGCCCGGTGCAGGTGATCGATCGCGTGCAGCTCGAACAATCCGGCAAGCAGACCGTCGCCGACGTGCTGCGCTCGATCTCGGCCAACACCGGCAACGCCTACAACGAGACGTACAACAACGGCTGGGCGTCGGGCGCGGCGGGCATCGGCCTGCGCGGGCTGTCGCAGAAGAACACGCTGGTGCTGCTCAACGGCCGGCGCCTGGCGAACTACGGCTTCCCGCAGGGCGGCCTGTCGGACACCTTCGTCAACCTCAACGCGCTGCCGCTGGTCGCGGTGGAGCGCATCGAAGTGCTGAAGGACGGCGCGTCGGCCGTGTACGGCTCCGATGCGGTGGCTGGCGTGGTGAACATCATCACGCGCCAGAACGCGAGCGGGCTGGAGATCGGCGCCGACGTCGGCACCTCCACCGAAGGCGGTGCCGACCAGCATCACTTCACGCTGGTGGGCGGCACGGGCGATCTGGATACCGACCGCTACAACGTGCTGTACAGCTTCGAGTACTTCAAGCGCGACCGCCTCGACCAGGACGAACGCGACCTCACGAAGTCCGGCATCTACACCGACCTGCCGGGCGGCCGCTGGAACGGCTGGTCGGCGAAGGGCGCGCGACTGCTCGGCGCGAACGGTGCGTCGATTCCGCTGCTCGACGCGAACGGCAACTGCCCCGAAGGCACGGTGCTGACGGCGAGCGCGCCGATCGATGGCCGCGCCGGCAACACCTGCGCGTTCAACCTGGCGCCGTACACGACGCTGATTCCCGGCACCGAGCGCTACCAGGCGTACGTCGCGGGCACTTACCGCATCACCGACAACGTCGAGGCGTTCGGCGAAGCGCTCTACAGCTACATCCGCGGCGACTCGATCTTCGGTTCCAGCCCGTACTTCACGCTCGAAAGCGGCCGTTTCGCGCTCAACGCCGCCACCGGCCTCGCCGAGCCCGTTCCCGCCGTGTTGCCGGCGAACAATCCGTACAACCCGTTTGGCGTCGACACGCCGATCGAGTACACGTTCTTCAACCTCGGCCAGTCGCAGAAGATCAATACCTCGCGCTTTTATCGCGTGCTCGGCGGCGTGCGCGGCCGCACCGAACGCTGGGATTGGGAAACCGGCGTGTTCACCTCGCGCAGCACCGAGCGCGAAACGGTCACTGCCGGCTTCGCCAACCGTTACGGCCTGGCGGCCGCGCTGGCCGATGGCACCTACAACCTGCTCGATCCTTCGGCCACGCCGCAGTCGGTGCTCGATTCGATCAACCTGCGCACGGTGCGTCCAGCCGAATCGGAACTCAACGGCGTGGACTTCAAGTTCAGCGGCAACCTGTTCGACCTGCCCGCCGGCAGCGTCGGCTTCGCCGCGGGCGCGGAGTGGCGACAGGAAAAGCTGCAGTCGACGAACCCGTGGCAGATCGACGCCGGCCTGCAGGTCCGCCCGGCCATCGCCGAAGTCGACGGCAAGCGCGACGTGAGCGCGCTGTACGCCGAGTTCAACGTACCGGTGGCCACCGGACTCGAGCTGCAACTCGCCGGGCGCGGCGACTACTACAGCGATTTCGGCAGCGCGTTCTCGCCCAAGGCGAGCCTGCGCTGGCAGCCGCTGGACTGGCTGCTCCTGCGCGCCGCGGCGTCGCGCGGCTTCCGCGCGCCGTCGCTGTCGGAGAACGCCAACAGCACCAACATCTCCTACGGCGCGGTGGTCGATCCCTTCGATCCCGACCTGCCGAACTCCACGCAGCGCCCGACCTTCTTCACCGTCGGCAACAGCGACCTGGATCCGGAACGCACGCGCAGCTACAACCTCGGTTTCGTGCTGTCGCCGCTGGCCGACACGAGCGTGAGCGTCGATTACTACCGCATCAAGCTCGACAACCTCATCGGCACGAACAACACCACCGCCATCGTCAACCGCAACGATCCGGCCGACGTGATCCGCGATGCCGACGGCAAGCTCGTCGCGATCTACAACCGCTACCAGAACCTCAGCGAGCTGGAAACCAGCGGCTTCGACGTCGAACTGAGCCAGCGCTGGCCCACGGCGAGCGCGGGCGATTTCAACCTGTCGAGCGTGTACACGCACGTGCTGGAATACAAGCGTCCTGCGACCGTCGGCGGCCCGAGCGTGGATTACGCCGGCAGCAACCTCGGCCCGGCATTGCCGCGCAACAAGGCCACGACGACGCTGGGTTGGGACATCGGCGACGTGAGCACGAGCCTCACCTGGTACTACACCGGCGGCTACGACCAGCGCACCGTCACCGCCGCGAACGTTCCCCGGCGCGTGGATGCGGGCAACCAGTTCGATCTGTACTTCGGCTACAAGGGCTTCGAAGGCTGGACGCTGTTCGCCAAGGTGCAGAACGTGTTCGACGAGGAACCGCCGTACGATCCGGCCGGCTTCGCCGGGCTGCGCGTGCCGTACGAGATCACGCAGTACGACCTGCGCGGACGCTACGTCACGGTGGGTTTCGACTACAGGTTCTGACGCGTTACGCGATCGATAGGCTGAAAAGGAAAAGGCCGCGTAATGCGCGGCCTTCTCCGTGGTGCCTGTTGCGAGCAATCAGCGCTTGTCGATCGCCACGTACTCGCGGTCTTCGGGACCCACGTAGTTCGCGCTCGGGCGGATGATCTTGCCGTCCTCGCGCTGCTCGATCACGTGCGCGCTCCAGCCGGTGGTGCGCGCGATGACGAACAGCGGCGTGAACATCGGCGTCGGGATCCCCATCATGTGATAGGCCGACGCGCTGTACCAGTCGAGGTTCGGGAACATCTTCTTGGTGTCCATCATCAGGTTCTCGATGCGCTCGGACACGTCGAACAGCGTCTGGTTGCCGCCGTCGGCGCACAGCTTGCGCGAGAGTTCCTTGATGATCGGATTGCGCGGATCGCCGATGGTGTACACCGGGTGGCCGAAGCCGATGATGATTTCCTTCTTCTCCATGCGCGCGCGGATGTCGGCCTCGGCTTCGTCGGCCGTGCCGTAGCGGGCGATGATGTCCATCGCGACTTCATTGGCGCCGCCGTGCTTCGGGCCGCGCAACGCGCCGATCGCACCGGTGATGCACGAATGCAGGTCCGAACCGGTACCGGCGATCACGCGCGCGGTGAAGGTCGACGCGTTGAACTCGTGCTCGGCGTAGAGGATCAGCGACTTGTCGAGCGAATCGGCGTGCAGCTTCGACGGCTCTTCGCCATGCAGCAGGTGCAGGAAGTGCGCGGCGACGGAGTCGTCGTCGGTCTCCACGTCGATGCGACGGCCGTTGCGCGTGAAGTGCCACCAGTACAGCAGCATCGAACCGAAGCTAGCGATGAGCTTGTCGGCGATGTCGCGCGCTTCGGACGCAGGATGGCCTTCGCGCTCGGGCAGCACCGTGCCCAGCACCGAGCAACCGGTGCGCAGCACGTCCATCGGGTGCGCGTTGGCGGGAACCAGTTCCAGCGCTTCGGACACGATCGCCGGCAGGCCGCGCAGGCGCTTGAGCTTGGCCTTGTATTGCTTCAGCTGCGAGGACGTGGGCAGCGCGCCGTGCACGAGCAGGTGGGCGACTTCCTCGAAGGCCGACTTGGTCGCCAGGTCGTGGATGTCGTAGCCGCGGTAATGCAGGTCGTTGCCGCTGCGGCCGACGGTGCACAGCGCGGTGTTGCCCGCGGCGGTGCCGCTGAGCGCGACGGATTTCTTGGCCTTGGGCAGGACCCTGGGGCGTATCGGTCATCGGGGTTCTCCTCGTGCGTGGCCGGGCCGGTGGTGACCGGTCGGGCCGGGGTGCGACGTTGTCAGGACTGAAGGGGTAACAGTGGGGTCATTCGAACAAAGCCAGCCTGCGACGAACGGGTCGCAGCCGACCGTGGTGGGCCGGATCGCGCCCGCCACGGTCGCAGGGCGACGGACGCGCCGGCGGAGATGGGGACAGGGGGACTCACGTCGAAGGCCCTGTACGCTCCGTCGGCCGACCTTTTCCGCCGGGCCTTACTTCTTGCCGCTCGCGAACAGCGAATCGAGCTTGTCCTCGTAGGCGTGGTAGCCCAGGAAGTCGTAGAGCTGCGCGCGCGTCTGCAACGTGTCGACGATGTTCTTCTGCGTGCCTTCGCGGCGCACCGTCTCGTAGAAGTTCAGCGCCGCCTTGTTCATCGCGCGATACGCGCCGCAGCAGTACAGCGCGATGTCGACGTTCGCATCGCGCAATTCGTCGGTGGTGAAGAACGGCGTGGAGCCGAACTCGGTCAGGTTCGCCAGGATCGGCACCTTCACCGCGGCCTTGAACCTGCGGTAGTCGTCGAGCGAATTCATCGCTTCCGGGAAGATCATGTCGGCGCCGGCTTCGACGTAGGCGACGGCGCGCTCGATGGCGGCGTCCACGCCTTCGGTGGCGGCGGCGTCGGTGCGCGCCATGATCACGAAGCCTGCGTCGGTGCGCGCGTCCACGGCGGCCTTCACGCGATCGACCATCTCGTCCTTCGGCACGACTTCCTTGCCCGGACGGTGACCGCAACGCTTCTGTCCGACCTGGTCTTCCATGTGCACGGCGGCGACGCCGACGTTGATGAAGGAGCGGATGGTGCGCGCGATGTTGAACGCGCCGCCCCAGCCCGTGTCGATGTCGACCAGCAGCGGCATCTGAGTGGCATCGACGATGCGGCGGGCGTCGGTGAGGACGTCCTCCATCGTGCTGATGCCCAGGTCCGGCATGCCCAGCGAGTTCGCGGCGACGCCGCCGCCGGACAGGTACAGCGCCTTGTAGCCGGTGCGCTTGGCCATCAGGCCGGCGTAGGCGGTGATGGCGCCCATCACCTGCAGCGGGGTTTCTTCGGAGAGCGCGGCGCGGAAGCGGGCGCCGGCGGAGTTCGAGGGATTCATGGCGTCTCCTGGTGAGACGGACATTTTAGCCGACGGGGGATTTCGAGGGGTTTGCGCCGCAGGACGCGTGGCCTCCGGGATGAAGCCCCACCCATTCACCCGCCCGCGTCCGCCCCGCGCTCCAGCGCGCGCTTCACTTCCTCCAGCGCGGCCGGGTCGTCCAGCGTGGACAGGTCGCCGGGGTCGCGGCTTTCGGCCAGCGCCTGCAACGAGCGGCGCAGCAGCTTGCCCGAGCGCGTCTTCGGCAGCGCGTTCACCACGTACACGCGTGCCGGCTTCGCGACGCCGCCCAGTTGCTCGACCACGCGCTGCTGCATGCCGGTCGCCGCGTCCGATGCCGATTCGTCCTGCCGCTTGAGCGTGGCGAACACCACCGGCACCTGCCCTTTCAGTTCGTCGTGCACGCCGATCACCGCCGCTTCGGCGACGCTGGGATGGGTCGAGCACGACTCCTCGATCTCGCGCGTGCCGAGTCGATGTCCGGCGACGTTGATGACGTCGTCCGTGCGGCCGAGGATGAACGTGTAGCCGTCCTCGTCGCGGATCGCCCAGTCGAGCGAGCTGTAGACGAGTTGCCTGAAATGACTGAAGTAGCTCGACAGGAAGCGTGCATCGTCGTTCCACACGGTCGTGAGACACCCGGGCGGCAGTGGCGGCTCGATCACCAGCACGCCCTTCGTTCCGGCCGGCACGTCATCGCCGGTGACATCGTCGATCACGCGCAGCCTGTAGCCGGGCGTCGGCAGGCCCGGGGAGCCGAACTTCACCGGTTTCAGCTCCAGCCCCGGCATCAGCGACAACACCGGCCAGCCGGTTTCGGTCTGCCAGTAGTTGTCGATGATGGTCTTGCCGATGCCGTCGGTGATCCACTGCGCGGTCGGTTCGTCCAGCGGTTCGCCGGCGAGGAACAGCCACTGCAGCTTCGACAGGTCGTGCTTCTTCAGGAACGCCGCGTCCTGCTTCTTCAGCACGCGGATGCCGGTGGGCGAGGAGAACATCGTGCGCACGCCGTACTGCTCGCAGATCTTCCACCAGATGCCGGGGTCCGGATTCGTCGGCAAACCTTCGTACAGCACCGACGTCGCGCCGGCGATCAGCGGGCCGTACACGTTGTACGAATGGCCGACCGCCCAGCCGACGTCGGACGTGGAGAACATCACCTGTCCCGGGCGCACGTCGTAGATCGACCACATCGACAGCGCGAGGGCCACCGCGTAGCCACCGACGTCGCGCTGCACGCCCTTGGGTTTCCCCGTCGTGCCGGAGGTGTAGAGCAAGTAGCTCGGCTCGTTCGACTCGAGCCATTCGACGTCGACTTCGGCGCCGTCGTATTGCTGGCGCAGCGGCGCGTAGTGTTCGTCGCGGCCTTCGATGACCGCGTGGTCCGGATCCAGCCCGCGTTGGACGATGAGCACTTTGGGCGGTGGCGTCTTCGCAGCGTCGCATGCCGCATCGACCAGCGGCTTGTACGGAATCACCTTGCCGCCGCGCATGCCGGCGTCGGCACAGATGAGCAGTTTCGGCGTCGCATCGTCGATGCGCAGTGCGAGGTTGTGCGCGGCGAAACCGCCGAACACGACCGAATGCACCGCACCGATGCGCGCGCAGGCGAGCATCGCAAACACCGCTTCGGCCATGTTCGGCATGTAGATCACCACGCGATCGCCACGCCCGACGCCGAGCGCGCGGATGACGGCGGCGAAGGTGTTCACTTCGCGATGCAGCTGGCGATACGTGATCTCGCGCGTGATGCCGGTTTCGCTGGAAATGGCGACGAGCGCCAGCTGGTCTGCGCGTTCGTGCAGGTGACGATCGATCGCGTTGAAGCACAGGTTCGTTTCGCCGCCACAGAACCACCGACGGAACGGCGGATTGGAGTAGTCGAGGATCTGCTCCGGCGCCTTGTGCCAGTGGATCGCCCTCGCCTGCTCGCCCCAGAACTCCTCGGGTTGCTCGATCGAGCGGCGGTAGAAGTCTTCGTACTGCATGGCGATGCCTCCGACGACGATGTGTCGAGGCTAGCGCCGCGCGGGGAAGGAACGCGTTACGACCTTGGTCGAAGCGCACGGCTTCGACACGGCTCCCAAAACGCAACGGGGCGGCCAGTGGCCGCCCCGCGGTGCAACACGATCGCGATGGATCAGAGCAGGTGGGCGACGCCCGAACGCTCTTCTTCCAGCTCGGCCAGCGTCTTGTCGATCGCCTTCCGGCTGAAATCGTCGATCGGCAGGTCGCGCACCATCGTGTACTCGCCGTTTTCGGTGGTGACGGCGAAACCGAACATCACGTCCTTCGGGATGCCGTAGCTGCCATCGGACGGAATGCCCATCGTCACCCACTTGCCGTTGCTGCCCAGCACCCAGTCGCGCACGTGGTCGATGGCGGCGTTGGCGGCCGAGGCGGCCGACGACAGGCCGCGCGCTTCGATGATCGCCGCGCCGCGCTTGCCGACCTTCGGGATGAACTCGTTCGCGTTCCAGTCGGCGTCGTTGATCTTGTCCTTCAGCGACTGGCCATTGACGGTGGCGAAGCGGTAGTCCGGGTACATCGTCGGGCTGTGGTTGCCCCACACGACGAGCTTCTCGATGTCGCCCACCGGCACGCCGGCCTTGCCCGCCAGCTGCGACAGCGCGCGGTTGTGGTCCAGGCGCAGCATCGCGGTGAAGTTCTTCGCCGGCAGGTCCGGCGCCGACTTCATGGCGATGTAGGCGTTGGTGTTGGCCGGGTTACCGACGACGAGCACCTTCACGTTGCGCGAGGCGACCTTGTTCAGCGCGGCGCCCTGGGCGGTGAAGATCTTCGCGTTCTCCAGCAGCAGGTCCTTGCGCTCCATGCCCGGGCCGCGCGGACGCGCGCCGACGAGCAGTGCGATGTCGGCGTCCTTGAACGCGACTTCCGCATCATCGGTGCCGACCATGCCGGCCAGCAGCGGGAACGCGCAGTCTTCCAGCTCCATCATCACGCCCTTGAGCGCGGCCTGGGCCTTCTCCATCGGCAGCTCGAGCATCTGCAGGATGACGGGCTGGTCCTTGCCGAGCATTTCGCCGGACGCGATACGGAACAGCAGCGAGTAACCGATCTGGCCGGCAGCACCGGTGACGGCAACGCGGACGGGGGTTTTCATGGGTGACTCCGTGATTCGTGATTCGGGATTGGTGATTCGTAAGAGCAGTGAGGACGGCGTTCGTGACCCGCTTTCGCGAATCACGAATCACCCATCACGAATCACTGCAATTCAGCGAAGAATTCCTGGAAACGCTGCAGGCCCGGGGCGAGCTGCGGCGTCGGGCAGGTGTAGCTGATGCGCAGCGCGCGCGGCTCACCGAACGCCGAGCCCGGCACGCAGGCCACGCCCTTGGTTTCCAGCAGCGCGTTGCAGACATCGACGTCGTTGCCGATCTTGATGCCGCTGGGCTTGTGCGTCTTGCCGAAGGCGACGCTGATGTCCGGGAAAACGTAGAACGCGCCCTGCGGACGCGGGCAGACGACGCCCGGGATCGAGTTCATCACGTCCATCACCTGGTCGCGCTTGGCCTGGAACTCGGCGCACTTCTGCGTCGGAACGTCCTGCGGACCGTTGAACGCGGCGATCGCGGCGGCGCAGACGACTTCCGGCACGTTGGTGATGTGGTTGGAATTCATCGTCACCAGCGCCTGCGCCACGACTTCCGGACCGGCCATGAAACCCACGCGCCAACCCGGCATGCCGTAGGTCTTGGATAGCGAATCGAGGAAGATCACGCGGTCCTTCAGCTCCGGGCGCGAATGCACGAAGTTGTGGTAGCCGATGCCGTCGAACACCATGCGGTTGTAGATGTCGTCGGTGATGATCCAGGTGTCCGGATACTTCGCCACGACGTCGGCCAGCGCGTCGATTTCTTCCTTCGTGTACACCATGCCCGTCGGGTTGGACGGGTTGTTGAACAGGAAGACCTTCGGCTTCTTCGCGAGGGCGGCATCGAGCTGCGCGGGCTTGAGCTTGTAGTCCTGTTCCGGCGGGCACGGCAGCAGGTCGATCTTCGCGCCGACGATCTCGGCGATGTCGAGGTAGCTGGTCCAGTACGGCGTCGGGAACGCGATCGTGTCGCCTTCATCGAGCAGCGCTTCGGCGAGGTTGTAGATGACGTGCTTGGCGCCGATGCCGGTGGCGCAGTTGACGCGCCCGTAGCCGGTCAGGCCGATTTTCGCCATGTGCTCGACGAAGGCGTCGAGCAGCGCGTCGGGGCCGCGGTTGCTGCCGTACTGGCCGCTGTCTTTCGACAGCGCCTCGCGTGCGGCGGCGTAGACGTGCTCGCCGGGCAGGAAGTTGGGAACACCAATCGAGAAGCTGATGATGTCGCGGCCTTCGGCCTTGAGCCGCTTGGCCTTCTCGGCAACCTGCATGATCGCGCTGGGCTTGGCGCGACCGATGCGCCGGGCAAGCTGGGGCATCGCGGAACCTCGTGGGAGTCGGATGTGGGGTGTGCCCGAGCCTCGAAAACCGCCGGCGATCGAGCCCCAGAATGTTAACACGCAGCGCCCGCACGGCTCGGCTGCGCGCAAAGAAACGCCCGCTCAGGCAAGCCGGAGCGGGCGTCTGGATCAAGGAGCTTTGCCGGTCGCCACAAGCCCTTCGGTAAAGGGGCTGCGCGGCAGCGCGGGGACCTGGAGGACCTGTCGCGTGGCCCGAAGTTTGCGCAGCAAACTTTGGGGGAAACCGGCAACGCCGGTTATCGCGCGTCCAAGGTCTTGTTCCACTCGGCGACGCGGTCGGCCTTCGCTGCCAGCACGCCGGCGGTGTCGCCTTCGATCTTCACCGACTTGATCGTGTCGCCCTGCTTCACGCTGTCGACGATTTCCTGGCCCTCGAGCACCTTGCCGAACACCGTGTGCTTGCCGTCCAGCCACGGGCACGGGACGTGCGTGATGAAGAACTGGCTGCCGTTGGTGCCCGGGCCGGCGTTGGCCATCGAGAGCACGCCGCGCTCGTGGCTCAGGCCGTTGCGCGTTTCATCTTCGAAACGGTAGCCCGGGCCGCCGGTGCCGGTGCCCAGCGGGCAGCCGCCCTGGATCATGAAATCGTTGATGACGCGGTGGAAGCTCAGGCCGTCGTAGAAGCCGCGCTGGGCCAGGTTCACGAAGTTGGCGACGGTGAGGGGCGCCTTGTCGGCGGCCAGTTCCACGCGGATCGGGCCGCGGTCGGTATCGAAGGTGGCAATGACGCTCATGAATCCGTCTCCTGGACGTTCGGGGAAGTAATGCGGGGCAAGGATGGGGAAAGGCTTCGCCGTTCAGATGGCGGCGGCGGCGACCCTTCACAAGGGCCCTCGCGCCTGCTCCGCCGACCGGTTGGCTGAACAAGCAACCGCCATGTTTGACAGGTATAATATTCGGCTACCCCTCGCTCGAGCGCCGGTCTGCCGGCCTGTCCGCATGTCCATCGAACGCCTGCGCAATATCGCCATCGTCGCCCACGTCGACCATGGCAAGACCACCCTCGTCGACTGCCTCCTGAAGCAGTCCGGCACCCTGTCCGAGCGCACGGTGCTTGCCGAGCGCGCGATGGACAGCAACGACCAGGAAAAGGAACGTGGCATCACGATCCTCGCCAAGAACACGGCCATCACCTGGCAGGGCAACCGCATCAACATCGTCGACACCCCCGGACACGCCGACTTCGGCGGCGAGGTCGAGCGCGTGCTGTCGATGGTCGACTCGGTGCTGATCCTGGTCGACGCGATGGACGGCCCGATGCCGCAGACGCGCTTCGTGACGCAGAAGGCCTTCGCGATGGGCTTCAAGCCGATCGTCGTGGTCAACAAGATCGACCGTCCGGGCGCGCGTCCGGACTGGGTCATCGACCAGGTGTTCGACCTGTTCGACAAGCTTGGCGCCACCAACGAGCAGCTCGACTTCCCGATCGTCTACGCCTCGGCGCTGCACGGCTACGCCAGCCTCGACGACGCCGCGCGTTCGGGCGACATGACCCCGCTGTACGAAGCGATCATGAAGCACGTCGCGCCGCCGCAGGTGGACGAAGAAGGCCCGTTCCAGATGCGCATCAGCCAGCTGGACTACAGCAACTTCGTCGGCCTGATCGGCATCGGCCGCATCCAGCGCGGCAAGGTGAAGAAGAACATGCCGGTGAGCGTGGTCGGCCGCGACGGCAAGAAGCGCCAGGGCAAGATCGTGCAGGTGCTCGGCTTCATGGGCCTTGAGCGCATCGAGACCGAAGAGGCCAGCGCGGGCGACATCGTCGCGATCGCGGGCATCACCGACCTGTCGATCTCCGACACCGTGTGCGCGCTCGACGCGCCCGAAGCGCTGCCGGCGCTGACGGTCGACGAGCCGACGATCAGCATGACCTTCCAGGTGAACAACTCGCCGTTCGCCGGCCACAAGGATTACAGCGGCGGCAAGTTCCTCACCAGCCGCCAGCTGCGCGAGCGCCTGGAGCGCGAGATGCTGCACAACGTCGCGCTGAAGGTCGAGGAAGGTTCGGATCCGGACAAGTTCCTGGTCTCCGGTCGCGGCGAGCTGCACCTGTCGGTGCTGATCGAGAACATGCGCCGCGAAGGCTTCGAGCTGGCCGTGTCGCGCCCGGAAGTGATCATCAAGGAAATCGACGGCCAGCTGATGGAGCCGATCGAGCAGCTCGTCGTCGACATCGAGGAGCAGCACCAGGGCGGCGTCATGGAAAAGCTCGGCATCCGCAAGGGCCAGCTGAAGAACATGGAGCCGGACGGCAAGGGCCGCGTGCGCCTTGATTACATGATCCCGGCGCGTGGCCTGATCGGCTTCCAGAACGAATTCCGCACCCTGACTCAGGGCTCGGGCCTGCTGTTCCACGTCTTCGACCATTACGGTCCGAAGGAAACCGGCGCGATCGCCAAGCGCCTCAACGGCGTGATGATCGCCAACGCCGCCGGCGTCACCCCCGCCTACGCGCTGGGCCCGCTGGAAGAGCGCGGCCGCCTGTTCGCGGCCGAAGGCGACAACGTGTACGAAGGCCAGCTGGTCGGCATCCATTCGAAGGACAACGACCTGACCGTCAACGCGATCAAGACCAAGCCGCTGACCAACATGCGCGCTTCGGGCAAGGACGACGCGATCAAGCTGACGCCGGCGATCAAGTACTCGCTGGAACAGGCGCTGGACTTCATCGAGGACGACGAGCTGGTCGAAGTCACCCCGAAGGAAATCCGCCTGCGCAAGAAGCAGCTGACGGAAAGCGAACGCAAGCGCGCGTCGCGTGCTGCGTGAACCAACGGGGCGTCGCCATGTCTGACGAGGCCATGACCGACGCCCACTACAACCCGGATCCGCACGCGCATCCGGGTCTGCATCTCATCGCGATATTCGAGGCCGGCAAGGGCCTGCTGGCCTTTGCGGCGGCCTTCGGGCTGGAACTGCTCGGCCCGGCGCCGCTGCTGCGCTGGCTGCGCGAACTGACGCTGCGATTCCAGATCAGCACCGACCACGGTGCGCTGGCGTGGCTGTCCAACGCCATCAATCCCGACAGCGTGCACCTTGCCGCCGCGCTGATCTTCGCCTACGGCGTGCTGCGCATGATCGAAGCCTGGGGCCTGTGGCGAGTGAAGGTCTGGGCGTCCTGGCTGGGCTGTATCAGCGCCGCGATCTACCTGCCGCTCGACGTCTACGCCCTCTTCCGGCATCCGGGCTGGATGTCCGTCGCCGTCCTGGTGGTCAATTTGATCGTCGTCGCAGTGCTGGCACGCGACATCTTCAAGCGCGGCCGCTAAGCCTCGCGCGCGAACCTGAATGGCGTATCCTCCGGTCAGCCACCTGCGACCGGGGAATCGCAATGCGCTCTTTGATCGTCAAGACGTTGCCGCTGGCGACGCTGCTCGCCTTGCTGCCTGCCTGCCAGCGCGCCGACGCGCCCGGCACCGCCCGCGCGGGCGTCACGACTACCGCCAAGCCGGCTGCCGCCGCTGCGGCGCCACGCGACGGGTTCGCCTTCGCCGAAGTGGGCATCGACGAACTGCAGGCCCGGATGGGTCGCGGCGAACTCACCAGCCACGCGCTGACGCAGGCTTACCTCGATCGCATCGCCGCCATCGACGACGCCGGCCCGACGCTCAACGCCGTCATCGAACTCAATCCCGCCGCGCTGAAGGAAGCCGACGCGCTCGATGCGGAGCGCAAGGCCGGCCGCGTGCGCGGCCCGCTGCACGGCGTGCCGGTCCTGCTGAAGGACAACATCGATGCGACGCCGATGGCGAACTCCGCCGGCTCGCTCGCCCTCGCCTCGCACCATCCGCGTACCGACGCCTTCGTCGTCGCACGCCTGCGCGAAGCGGGCGCGGTGATCCTGGGCAAGACGAACCTCAGCGAGTGGGCGAACTTCCGCTCCTCGCGCTCGAGCTCCGGCTGGAGCGCGCGTGGCGGGCAGACGCGCAATCCGTATGCGCTCGACCGCTCGCCCTGCGGCTCCAGTTCCGGCAGCGGCGCCGCCGTCGCCGCGAACCTCGCGGCCGCAGCGATCGGCACCGAAACCGACGGCAGCATCGTGTGCCCGTCGTCGGTCGCGGGCCTGGTCGGCATCAAGCCGACGGTCGGCCTGGTGAGCCGCAGCGGCATCATCCCGATCTCGCACAGCCAGGACACAGCGGGTCCCATGGCGCGCAGCGTCGCCGATGCAGCCATCCTGCTGTCGGCCATGGTCGGCCGCGACGATACCGACCCGGCGACCTCCGAAAGCACGGGGCGCGCGATCTTCGACTATCACGCCCGTCTCAACCGCGACGGCCTGCGCGGCGCCCGCATCGGCGTGCTGCGCAAGTCGATGGGCTTCCATCCCGCGGCCGACGCGGCGCTGGAGCGCAGCCTCGACGCGATGCGCCAGGCGGGCGCGGAAATCGTTGACGTCGAGCTCCCCACCGCTGGCCAGTGGAACGACGCGGAAATGGACGTGCTGCTGTACGAGTTCAAGCACGGCCTGGACGGCTACCTGTCGCGCAGCGGCGCGCCGGTGAATTCGCTGGCTGCGCTGATCGAATACAACCGCCGCAACGCGAAGACCGAAATGCCGTTCTTCGCGCAGGAACTGTTCGAGCGCGCGCAGGCGAAGGGCACGCTGGACGAGATGGCCTACATCGACGCGCGCAGCAAGGCGCGGCGACTGGCCGGTGCGGAAGGGCTTGAAGCGGTGCTATCTGCGTCCTCGCTCGACGCGATCGTCGCTCCTGCGACGGCGCCGGCGTGGCTGATCGATCCGGTCAACGGCGACCATTTCCTTGGTGAAGGCTATGGCGCCGCCGCAGTCGCCGGCACGCCGAGCATCACCGTGCCGATGGGTGATTACTTCGGATTGCCGATGGGCATCGTCTTCATGGGCGCCGCGTGGAGCGAACCGCGCCTGATCGAACTGGCCTACGCATTCGAGCAGAAGACCAAGGCGCGCAAGGCGCCGCAGTTCCTGGCGACCGTGCCGCTGGGCACGACGAAGGGCTGAGGCCCGCGCCGTAACGAAAACGGCCTCCCCGCGTGCGGAGAGGCCGTCCGGATCCAACGCGTTACACCGCTTACGCCGGCGCGGCGATCTGCGCCTGCTTGCGCACGATCAGCATTGCGATTTCCAGCGCCTGCTCGTAGTTCAGGCGCGGATCGACCGTGGACTTGTAGGCGCGTTCGAGATCGCTCTCGGTGAGTTCGCGTGCGCCGCCGAGGCACTCGGTCACGTCCTCGCCGGTGAGCTCCAGGTGCGCGCCGCCCAGGCGCGTGCCGGCCGCGGCATGCAGCTCGAATGCCTGTTCCAGCTCGCTGCGGATATTGCGGAAGCGGCGCGTCTTGTAGCCGTTGCTCGTGCTTTCGGTGTTGCCGTGCATCGGATCGCAGACCCACAGCACGCGACGCCCATCGCGACGCACGGCGTCGAGCAGCGGCGGCAGCTTCTCGGCGATGCCGGTCGCACCCATGCGGTGGATGAAGGTCAGGCGGCCTGGCTCGTCTTCCGGATTGAGCAGGTCGATCGTGCGCAGCAGCTGGTCCGGCGTGACCGACGGGCCCACCTTCAGCGCGATTGGGTTACGGATGCCGCGGAAGTACTCCGCATGCGCGCCGTCGACCTGCGCCGTGCGCATGCCGATCCACGGGTAATGGGTGCTCAGGTTGAACCAGCCCCAGTGGCGCGGCACCTGGCGCGTCAGCGACTCCTCGTACGGCAGCAGCAGCGCTTCGTGCGAGGTGTAGAAGTCGACGCGGTTGAGGTTGTGGACCTCGCTGCCCGAGAGCGTCTCCATGAAGCGGACCGCATCGCCGATCGCGGTGACCATGCGGCGGTATTCGTCGGCGAGCGGCGAATGGCCGACCCAGCTGAGGTTCCAGTATTCGGGGTGGTGCAGGTCGGCGAATCCACCATCGATCAGCGCCCGGACGAAATTCATCGTCATCGCCGAGCGCGCATGCGCCTTGATCATGCGGCGGGGATCGGGCGTGCGCGACTCGGGCGTGAAGTCCGGCGCGTTGACCATGTCGCCACGATAGCTGGGCAGCGTCACCTCGCCGATGGTCTCGGTGTCGGCCGAACGCGGCTTCGCGTACTGGCCGGCGAAACGACCAACGCGCACGACCGGCTTGCGAAGGCCGTGCACGAGCACCAGGCTCATCTGCAGCAGCACCTTGAGCCGGTTCGAGATGACATCGGAACGGCAGCCGTCGAAGGTCTCGGCACAATCGCCGCCCTGCAGCAGGAAGCGCTTGCCTTCCTGCGCGTCGGCGAGCTGCTGCTTCAGCGACAGGATTTCCCAGGACGTAACCAGCGGCGGCAGCGTGCGCAGCTCGGCGAGGGCCTCCTCCAGCGCCCGCGCGTCGGGATACTGCGGCAACTGCATCGCGGTGCGGGTGCGCCAGGACTCGGGCGACCAGTCGGCGGGCAGGTTCACGGCGCGGAGGGTGCGGTCTGGCGTAGGCATGACACGATGCTGCAATGCGGCGAACCACTATGGGCGCTCGCCCGGCGCGCTGCAACCGTTACAGCGGCAACCGAGCCGGAACGCCCTTCACGGGTCCGGGATACCGGATAGAACGCGCTCAGGCGCGACGAAAGGCCGCGTAGCCGGCCCAAAGGGCGAGCAGCACGAACCAGATCAGGCTCCACCACGGCATGGACAGGCCAAGGAAGGTCCAGTCGACGTCGCCGCAGTTGCCCGTCGCGGTCATCACCTTACGCACGACATCCCACGTCGACATGGTTTCGCGCATGAACGACAGGGGCGCACCGCACGAGACCTCGCCCGCCGGCTGCATCTGCGCCCACACGTGGCGACCGGCGATCGCGATGCCGGCAATCGATGCGATGAGCGCACCCACGCCGTACGCCGTGCGTGCACCGCGACGCTTCGGCCCATGCAGCGCACCGATCAGGAACACGATGCCCAGCGCCGCGAATGCGACGCGCTGGAAGATGCAGAGATTACAGGGCTCCAGTCCGTCGTGCAGTTGCAGGTAGATCGCGTACGCCAGCAGTCCCGCACACGCGAGGAAGCCGAGGAAGAACTGGAGGCGGAACGAGCCGCGCAGGAGTTGGGTCGTCATGGCGGGAGAGCTTAACCGCCCTTCCCGCTCAAGTGCACGACAGCCATTCGGCTGCCCGCATACGGCACACGCTTCGGCGCATACGCACGCATCGTCATGCGTGTGCCACTGCCATCAGGGACGCAAAAAACAAAACCCCGGCCGAAGCCGGGGTCCTGCTGGATCGTCCGTGCGCGGCCTGGGCCGCTCACGCCGGCGGATTTACTCCGCAGCGGCTTCCGGACGGTCGACGAGTTCGACATAGGCCATCGGCGCGTTGTCGCCAGCGCGGAAACCGCACTTGAGGATGCGCAGGTAGCCACCCGGACGCGCCTGGTAACGCGGGCCGAGCGTGGTGAACAGCGTGCCCACGGCTTCCTTGTCGCGCAGGCGCGAGAAGGCGAGGCGGCGGTTGGCGACGCCGTCGACCTTGGCGAGCGTGATGAGCGGCTCGGCAACGCGACGAAGTTCCTTCGCCTTGGGCAGCGTGGTGCGGATGATGCCGTGCTTGATCAGCGACGCGGCCATGTTGGTGAACATCGCATCGCGATGGGCGCTGGTACGGCTGAACTTTCGGCCGGCTTTCTGGTGGCGCATGACGGTGATTCCTGTGGAATGTTGAAACGTTGAGGTTCGCTGTCGCCATCCCGGCGTTGTTACCTGGACTGCGGATGGTCCGAACCGGCGCTCCGTTGCCGGCTATGCCGCGGGGCTTGGGCCCTGTCGGCGAAAACGCGACGCTTCTTCTCAGAAGCGCCGCGCTTATTGCTTCGCTGCTGCCATCCATGGCGCTACGGGGGCGGCTTCGGAGAGCCTGGCCCGGGCTTCCTGCCCGGGCGTTCGCATCGGCGCGCGGCAGTGCCGCGCAGGCGCCGATGCTTACCCCATCATGCCGTGGGAGGCGATGCCTGCCGGCGGCCAGTTCTCGAGCTTCATGCCGAGCGAAAGACCACGCTGGGCGAGGACTTCCTTGATCTCGGTGAGCGACTTCTTGCCGAGGTTCGGCGTCTTGAGCAGTTCGACTTCAGTCTTCTGGATCAGATCGCCGACGTAGTAGATGCTCTCGGCCTTGAGGCAGTTGGCCGAACGCACGGTCAGCTCGAGGTCGTCGATCGGACGCAGCAGGATCGGGTCGATGCCGCTGGTCGCCGGCTTCGCCGCACCGCGATCGCGGTGGGTGAAGTCGCCGAACACCGAGAGCTGGTCGGTGAGGATGTCGGCCGCAGTGCGGACGGCTTCCTCGGCGTCGATCGTGCCGTTGGTCTCGATGTCCAGGACCAGCTTGTCCAGGTCGGTGCGCTGCTCGACACGAGCCGCTTCCACGGCATACGCGACGCGGCGGACCGGCGAGAAGCTGGCATCCAGCATCAGGCGGCCGATGGCACGGGTTTCCTCATCCGGACGACGACGCGCGGCAGCCGGCTGGTAGCCGAAACCGCGCTCGATCTTCAGACGCATGTTGAGCGCGGTGTCCTTCGTCAGGTGCGCGATCACGTGCTCGGTGTTGAGGATCTCGACGTTGTGGTCCGTCTTGATGTCGCCGGCGGTCACGATGCCCGGGCCCTGCTTCGCCAGCGACAGCGTCGCCGACTCGCCGGTGTGCATGCGGATCGCCACGTCCTTGAGGTTCAGCAGAACCTCAAGCACGTCTTCCTGCAGGCCTTCGACCGTGGTGTACTCGTGCAGCACGCCATCGATCTCGACTTCCGTGATTGCGAAGCCCGGAATCGACGACAGCAGCACACGGCGCAGCGCATTGCCGAGCGTATGGCCGTAGCCACGCTCCAGCGGTTCGATCACGACCTTGGCACGGTTGCCCGTAAGGCGCTCGATCTGGGGGCCGCGCGGGCGCAGCACCTGGTTTGCGGTAACCGTCATGTGTTGGCGTCTCCTGGGATTACTTCGAGTACAGCTCGACGATCAGCGCTTCGTTGATGTCGGCCGGCAGGTCGGCACGATCCGGAACGGCCTTGAACACGCCAGAGAACTTCTTGCTGTCGACTTCAACCCACGACGGCGAGAGGTCCATCTGCGATGCGACGGTCAGGGATTCCTGCACGCGCAGCTGCTTCTGGGCGCGCTCGGCCAGCGCGATCGCGTCGCCAGCCTTGACCTGGTACGACGGCAGATTGACCGGCTTGCCGTTGACCGTGACGCCGCGGTGCGAAACCAGCTGGCGGGCGGCCGGACGGGTCACCGCAAAGCCCATGCGGTAGACGACGTTGTCCAGGCGGGTCTCGAGGAGCTGCAGCAGGTTTTCACCCGTGTTGCCCTTCTTGGTCGAGGCCTTCTTGTAGTAGTTGCGGAACTGACGCTCCAGCAGACCGTAGATACGCTTGACCTTCTGCTTCTCGCGCAGCTGGGTGGCGTAGTCCGACAGCTTGCCCTTGCGGGCGGTCGGGCCGTGCTGGCCGGGCTTCTGCTCGAGCTTGCACTTGGAATCGAGGGCGCGAGCCGACGACTTAAGGCCAAGGTCAGCGCCTTCGCGACGGGCGAGCTTACAGGTGGGACCGATATAACGAGCCATGTTCTTTCAGCTCCTCAGACGCGACGCTTCTTCGGCGGACGGCACCCGTTGTGCGGGATAGGCGTCACGTCGATGATGTTGATGATCTTGTACCCGACGTTGTTCAGCGAACGAACGGCGGATTCACGGCCCGGACCCGGGCCCTTGATGCGGACTTCCAGCGACTTCACGCCGTAGTCCAGCGCGGCACGACCCGCCTTCTCGGCGGCGACCTGAGCTGCGAACGGGGTCGACTTGCGCGAGCCGCGGAAACCCGCGCCGCCCGAGGTCGCCCACGACAGCGCATTGCCCTGGCGGTCGGTGATCGTGACGATGGTGTTGTTGAAAGAAGCGTGGACGTGGGCGATGCCGTCGGTGACGACACGCTTGATCTTCTTCTTGGTCTTGGTAGCAGCCGGCTTAGCCATGGTCTAAGTCCTTACTTCTTGATGGCCTTGCGCGGACCCTTGCGGGTACGAGCATTGGTACGGGTGCGCTGGCCACGCAGCGGCAGGCCGCGGCGGTGACGCAGGCCGCGATAGCAGGCCAGGTCCATCAGGCGCTTGATCGCGATACCGACTTCGCGGCGGAGGTCACCCTCAACCACGTACTTGCCGACTTCGGCGCGCAGGCGCTCGACTTCGGGCTCGGACAGATCACGGATCTTGGTCGTCGACGTAACGCCGGCGGCCACACAGACCTTCTTCGAACGGGTACGGCCAATGCCGTAAATGCTTTGCAGGCCGACCCAGACATGCTTCTGGGCAGGCAGATTGACGCCCGCAATACGCGCCATAACGGCGATCTCCAAACTGATTGGCGGCCAGGACGGATTAATCCCGGCGGAGTGAACTGGAAAGTTTAACAAGGTCTCGGGTTAATAGGAAGCCCTGCCGCATCCCGGAGGACGCGGCAGTGCCCGGCATGGGGAGTGTGCCCATGCTCCGGCGACGAAACCGGACTGGTCGGACATCGCGGCGAACCGCCCTGCCCGACCCCGCGCGCTACTCTGGCGCGCGTAAGGTCCGGGATCACCCGCGCGCGAGACCGCCGCGCGAGCCGCCCTTCAAGTTCGCCTTCTTCAGCAGGCTCTCGTACTGATGAGACATCAGATGAGCCTGGATCTGGGCGATGAAATCCATGACCACCACGACCACGATCAGCAGCGAGGTGCCGCCGAAGTAGAACGAGGTGCCCAGTTCGGTGCGCATGACCTCCGGAAGGAGGCACACCAGCACCAGGTAGATCGCGCCGGCCGCCGTCAGACGGGTGAGGACGCCATCGATATAGTCGGCGGTCGCCTTGCCCGGACGGATGCCCGGAATCAGCGCGCCCGACTTCTTCAGATTATCGGCCGTTTCCTGCGAGTTGAACACCAGCGCCGTGTAGAAGAACGCGAAACCGATGATCAGACCTGCGTACAGGATCATGTGGAGCGGCTCGCCCGGGTTCAGCCACTGGCTGACACGGTGGAGGGTCGACCCCGAATTGCCCTGGCTGAACCAGTTGGCCGCCGTCGCCGGGAACATCACGATGCTCGAGGCAAAGATCGCCGGGATCACGCCCGCCATGTTGAGCTTCAGCGGCAGGAACGACGACTGGTTCATGTACGCGCTACGGCCACCCTGCCGACGGGCGTAGTTGACCGTAATGCGACGCTGACCGCGCTCGACGAACACCACGAAGTACGTGAAGCCCAGCACGATCGCCACCACCACGATGGCTACCAGCGCGCTCATGTCGCCGTTGCGGATCTGCTCGAACATGCCGAACACCGCTGCCGGAAGACCCGCCACGATGCCTGCGAAGATGATCAGCGAAACACCGTTGCCGATACCGCGCTCCGTCACCTGCTCGCCCAGCCACATCAGGAACATGGTGCCCGCCGTCAGGGCGATCACCGCGGTCAGGATGAAGCCCGGACCCGGGTTGTAGACCACCGCGATGCCCTGGCTTGCGCCACCGGCCTGAAGCGCGGTCGCGATACCCCAGGCCTGGAACACGGCCAGCGGGATCGCACCCATGCGCGACCACTGGTTGATCTTGCGCCGACCCGACTCGCCTTCCTTCTGGATGGCCTTCAGGCTAGGCACGATCTGCACCAGCAGCTGCACGATGATCGAAGCCGAGATGTACGGCATCACGTTCAGCGCGAACAGGCTGAAGCGATGGAGGGCGCCACCGGAGAACATGTTGAACATGTCCACGATGGTGCCCTTCTGGGTTTCCATCAGCCGGAGCATTGCTTCCGGATTGACGCCCGGCACCGGGATGTAGCAGCCGATGCGGTAGACGATCAGGGCACCGACCACGAACAGCAGGCGCTGGCGGAGCTCGGTGAACTTACCGAGTCCGCCACCGAGGCCGGCTACCGCGTTGCTACCGCTGCGCGCCATCCGTCGATTACTCCTCGACCTTGCCGCCGGCCGCTTCGATCGCGGCCTTGGCGCCGGCCGTGGCGGCCACGCCCTTCAGCACAAACTTCTTGGTCAGTTCGCCCTTCACCACGATCTTGGCCTGCTTCGCGGTGCTCGGCACCAGCTTGGCAGCCTTCAGCGCGGCGAAATCGACGTCGCCGGCCGGCAGCTTGTCCAGCTGGTACAGCAGCACTTCGGCCGTGTCCTTGGACAGCTTCGAACGGAAACCGATCTTCGGCAGACGGCGCTGCATCGGCATCTGGCCGCCTTCGAAGCCGGCCTTGATCTTGCCCTTGCCCGAGCGCGCGAACGAGCCCTTGTGGCCGCGACCCGCGGTCTTGCCCAGGCCGGAACCGATACCGCGACCGACGCGGGTGCGCTCGGTGCGGGCGCCCTCGGCAGGCTGCAGAGTGTTGAGACGCATCTTGATTACTCCTCGACTCGGACGAGGTAATGGAGCTGATTGATCAGGCCGCGAACCTGCGGGCTGTCCTTCAGTTCACGCACGTCGTTGAGCTTGTTCAGGCCCAGCGCACGCACCGACAGGCGGTGACGCGACTGGGTGCCACGAAGACCCTTGACCAGGCGCACCTTCACGGTGCCGCCGGCGACTGCATCGTTCTTAGCCATTGATCAGGTCCTCCACCTTCTTGCCACGCTTCGCAGCGATCTTCGCCGGCGAATGCATGTCGGACAGGCCCTTCAGCGTGGCGCGAACCAGGTTGATCGGGTTACGCGAACCGACGGCCTTGGCCAGCACGTTCTTCACGCCGACAGCTTCCAGGACGGCGCGCATCGCGCCACCGGCGATCACGCCGGTACCTTCGGAGGCGGGCTGCATGAACACGCGGGCAGCGCCGTGACCGGCCTTGACCGAGTGCCACAGGGTGCCGTTGTTCAGGTCGACGTTCGCCATCGACTTGCGGGCGTACTCCATCGACTTCTGGATCGCGACCGGCACTTCGCGCGCCTTGCCGTAACCGAAGCCGACCTTGCCGTTGCCGTCGCCCACCACCGTCAGCGCGGTGAAGGTGAACTGGCGACCGCCCTTGACGGTCTTGCTGACGCGGTTGACCGCGATCAGCTTCTCGATCATGCCGTCGTCGATCTCTTCGCGGTTGCGGTCGCGATCACGACCCCGCGGTGCACGTTGTTCTTCTGCCATTTCGATTGCTCGGTAGTTAAAGGATTTGCGGCGTGGCCGCTTATCGTTGTGAGGTGCTGCGGATGTTTCGCGAACATGGGAATCCATGGTCGCGCCCGGCATTCCCCATGCCGGCGGGCAGAAATCCAGGCGTGGGGACGGATCCCCACGCCTTCAAGACATCAGAACTGCAGGCCACCTTCGCGGGCGGCGTCAGCCAGGGCCTTGATGCGGCCGTGGTAACGGTAGCCCGAGCGGTCGAACGCGACCTTCTCGATGCCGGCAGCCTTCGCCTTCTCGGCGATCATGCGACCGACCTTGGCGGCGGCGTCGGCGTTCTTGCCGTTCTTCAGGCCTTCCATCACGTCGGACTGCACGGTCGAAGCCGAAGCCAGGACCTTGGAACCGTCGGAGGTGAAGACCTGGGCGTACAGGTGCTGGCCGGTGCGCAGCACCGACAGGCGCGGCACGCCGAGTTCGCGGATGTGCGCGCGGGTCGACTTGGCGCGGCGCAGGCGGGCGGTGTTCTTGTTCATTTGCGTATCTCCGAAAGCTGAAGCGCCGATTAGGCCTTCTTGGCTTCCTTGCGGATGATGACTTCGCCGGCGTACTTCACGCCCTTGCCCTTGTAGGGCTCCGGCGGACGGACAGCGCGGATCTTGGCTGCGAACTCACCCACCGCCTGCTTGTCGGCACCGGCGATGACGATTTCGGTCTGCGTCGGCGTGGCGATCGTGATGCCGGCCGGAGCCGCCAGCACGACGGGGTGCGAGAAACCCAGCGCCAAGTTCAGGTCCTTGCCCTGCATCGAGGCGCGGTAACCGACGCCGACGAGCTCGAGCTTGCGCTCGAAGCCTTCGGAGACGCCCTTGACCATGTTGGCCAGGATCGCGCGCAGCGTGCCGGCCAGCGGGATCAGCGCCGCATCCTCGGAGGAGAACGTGGCGGTACCGTTGTCGACGTTGACGTTGATACCAGCCGGCTTCGCGACGCTCAGGGTGCCCTTCGGGCCCTTGGCGCTGATCGAATCGGCCTGGATGTTGAGTTCGACGCCCTTCGGGAGGGCGACCGGCTTCTTGGCAACTCGGGACATGTCTATTCCTCCCTTAGGCCACGAAGCACAGGACTTCACCGCCGACGCCCTGCTGGCGCGCCTGCGCGTCGGTCATGATGCCCTTCGAGGTGGAGATGATGGCGATGCCGAGGCCGCCCAGGACCTTCGGCAGCTTGGCCTTGCCGCGGTACTGGCGCAGGCCCGAACGGGAGTAGCGCTCGAGGCGCTCGATCACCGGCTTACCTTCGTAGTACTTCAGCGAGATTTCGAGTTCGGACTTGCCGGCGCCGACATCGGTCACGCGGGAATCCAGGATGTAGCCCTCGTCCTGCAGAACCTTGGCGATGGCCACCTTGATCTTCGAAGACGGCATCTTCACCGTCTGCTTCCGGACAGCCGCCGCATTCTTGATGCGGACCAGCATGTCGGCAATGGGATCAGTCATGCTCATGAATTAATGCACCTATGAGTAGCACCGATATCCGCGGGATTGCGAATTCAGTTGTAGTGCCTGGCGGGAACGTGGAAGTTCCCTTCAGGCGCCCCGCCCTGCCGGCCGGGGCCTGACGCGAGCGAGCCGGCAAGTCTAGCAGACTTGCCGGCGTCCGGTGTTACCAGCTGGCCTTGCGCAGACCCGGAACGTCGCCGTTCATGGTCGCCTTGCGCAGCATGTTGCGGCCGAGGCCGAACTTGCGATAGACGCCACGCGGGCGGCCCGACAGCTCGCAGCGGTTGCGCTGGCGGCTCGGCGAGGAGTCGCGCGGCAGCTTCTGCAGCTTGGTGACCGCGTCCAGCTTCTCTTCGTACGAAGCGGTCTGGCTGGAGATGATCTTCTTCAGCGCTTCGCGCTTGGCACCGTGCTGCTTGGCCAGCTTCGCCCGCTTGATCTCGCGGTTGACCATGGAGGTCTTAGCCATTGTTCAATCCTCGAGTTAGTTGCGGAACGGGAAGCGGAAGGCTTCCAGCAGCGCCTTGGCTTCGGCGTCGGTCTTCGCGGTCGTGGTGATCGCGATGTCCATGCCGCGGATCGCGTCGACGGCGTCGAAGTCGATTTCCGGGAAGATGATCTGTTCCTTGACGCCCATGTTGTAGTTGCCACGGCCATCGAACGAACGACCCGACACGCCGCGGAAGTCACGCACGCGCGGCAGCGAGATGTTGATCAGACGGTCGAGGAACTCGAACATGTGGGCGCGACGCAGCGTCACCTTGCAGCCGATCGGCCAGCCGTCGCGGATCTTGAACGAAGCCACCGACACGCGGGACTTGGTCACGATCGGCTTCTGGCCGGCAATCTTCGTCAGGTCGGCGACCGCGTTCTCCAGGATCTTCTTGTTCGTCGCGGCTTCGCCGACGCCCATGTTGATCGTGATCTTGGTCAGGCGCGGCACTTCCATCGGGTTCGTGTAACCGAACTTCTTGGTCAGGGCCGGGACGACTTCGTCCTTGTAGAACTTTTCGAGACGGGTGGTCATTTCAGCATTCCTCAGGCGTCAACCGCCTCACCGCTGGAGCGGAACACACGCAGTTTGCGTCCATCCTCCAGCACCTTGAAAGCAATGCGCTCACCCTTGCCGGTAGCCGGGTTGAAGAGCATCACGTTGGAAATGTGGATCGGCGCTTCGCGCTCGACCACGCCGCCCGGCTGGCCAGCCTGGGGGTTCGGCTTGGTGTGGCGCTTGACGACGTTGAGGTTCGACACGACGACCTTCTCGCCGAGCACGCGCACCACTTCGCCCTTCTTGCCCTTGTCCTTGCCGGTGGTGACGATCACCTGATCGCCCTTGCGGATACGGTTCATATAATTCCTCCGCTCAGAGCACTTCAGGAGCGAGCGAGACGATCTTCATGAACTTCTCGGTACGCAGCTCGCGGGTCACAGGCCCGAAGATGCGGGTACCGATCGGTTCCTGCTTGTTGTTCAGGAGCACGGCGGCGTTGCCGTCGAAGCGGATCAGCGAACCGTCCGGACGACGCACGCCCTTGCGGGTGCGCACGACGACGGCGTCGTAGACGTCGCCCTTCTTGACCTTGCCACGCGGGATCGCGTCCTTGACGGTGACCTTGATGATGTCGCCGATGCCGGCGTAACGGCGCTTCGAGCCGCCCAGCACCTTGATGCACATCACTTCCTTGGCACCGGAGTTGTCAGCCACATCGAGGTAGCTCTGCATCTGGATCATGACTCAGCCTCCTCTTATTCGGCCGCGCGGCTGACGATCTCAACCACGCTCCAGTTCTTGGTCTTCGACATCGGCGCAATTTCCTTCACCCGCACGACATCGCCTTCCTTGCAGGCGTTGTCGGCGTCGTGGGCGTGAAGCTTGGTCGAGCGGCGGATGTACTTGCCGTACAGCGCGTGCTTGACCTGGCGCTCGACGAGCACGGTGACGGTCTTGTCCATCTTGTTGCTGACGACCCGGCCTTCAACCGTGCGGACAGCCTTCTCTGTATTGTTGTCGGTCATGACAGGGTCCTTACTTCTTCTCGCCGAGCAGCATGTTCACGCGAGCGATCTCGCGGCGCACGCGGCGGGACTCATGGGTCTTGGCGAGCTGGCCCGTGGCCTTCTGCATGCGGAGGGCGAAGCTCTCCTTGTGCAGCTCGGCCAGGTGGGCCTTCAGTTCGTCGGCCGACTTCTCGCGCAGTTGCTTGAGTTCCATTAGCGCACCGTCCGGGTAACGAAAGTGGTGGTCACCGAGAGCTTGGCGGCGGCCAGACGGAACGCTTCACGCGCCACGTCCTCTGCCACGCCTTCGATCTCGTAAATCATGCGACCGGGCTGGATCTGGGCGACCCAGTACTCGACGTTGCCCTTACCGGAGCCCATTCGGACTTCGATCGGCTTCTTGGTGATCGGCTTGTCGGGGAACACGCGGATCCACATCTTGCCGCCGCGCTTGACGTAGCGGCTGATGGAACGACGCGCGGCCTCGATCTGGCGCGCGGTCAGCTGACCATGCGCCGTCGCCTTCAGGCCGTACTCGCCGAAGCTGACGGCGTTGCCGTTCCAGCTCAGGCCTTCATTGCGGCCCTTGTGTACCTTGCGGTACTTGGTTCGCTTGGGTTGCAACATGGCTTAGTCCCTCGCCTCGCGGTTGGCGCGCGCCGGACGGGCCGGACGCTCGCTGCGCTCTGCACGCGGCGCTTCTTCCTGCTTCTCCTGGCCCACCTGCGAGAAGTCGAACACCTCGCCCTTGTAGATCCAGACCTTGATGCCGATGATGCCGTAGGTCGTCTTGGCTTCAGCGAAGCCGTAGTCGATGTCGGCACGCAGCGTGTGCAGCGGCACGCGACCTTCGCGGTACCACTCCGAACGCGCGATTTCCGCACCGTTCAGACGACCACCCACGTTGACCTTGATGCCCAGGGCGCCCAGGCGCATCGCATTGCCCACGGCGCGCTTCATCGCGCGACGGAACATGATGCGGCGCTCGAGCTGCTGCGCGATCGACTCGGCGACCAGCTGCGCGTCGAGTTCCGGCTTGCGGACCTCGGTGACGTTGATGTGCGCCGGAACGCCCATCACGTCGCTCACTTCCTTGCGCAGCTTCTCGATGTCCTCGCCGCGCTTGCCGATCACCACGCCCGGACGGGCGGTGTGGATCGTCACGCGGGCGTTGTTCGCCGGACGCTCGATGAAGATCTTCGAGATGCCGGCCTGAGCCAGCTTCTTGCGCAGCAGATCACGGACCTTCAGGTCCGCCGCCAGGAAACCGGCGTACTGCTTCTTGTTGGCAAACCACTTGGAGTTCCAGTCCTTGGCGATGCCCAGGCGGATGCCGGTGGGATGTACTTTGTGACCCATTGTCTGACTCCGCCTTACTTGCCCGCGCCCACAACCACAGTGATGTGGCTGGTGCGCTTGAGGATGCGGGTGCCGCGGCCCTTCGCACGCGCCATGAAGCGCTTCAGTGCGGGACCCTCGTCCACCATGATGGTCTTGACCTTGAGCTCGTCGATGTCGGCGCCCTGGTTGTTCTCGGCGTTGGCAATCGCGGACTCCACCACCTTCTTGATCAGGTGGGCAGCCTTCTTGTCCGAGAACTTCAGCAGGTTGACGGCGCGCTCGGCCGACAGACCACGCACCTGGTCAGCGACCAGGCGGGCCTTCTGCGGGGAGATGCGCGCGGTGCGCAGGATGGCTTTCGCTTCCATGGTCATCTCCTTACTTGCCCGACTTCTTGTCGCCGCCGTGACCCTTGAACGTACGGGTCAGGGCGAACTCGCCAAGCTTGTGGCCAACCATGTTTTCGTTGACCAGCACCGGGATGTGGTTCTTGCCGTTGTGCACCGCGATGGTGAAACCCACCATCTCCGGCAGCACCATCGAGCGACGCGACCAGGTCTTGATCGGCTTCTTGTTGTTGCCCGCGGTCTCCACCTTCTTCATCAGGTGGTGGTCGACGAACGGGCCTTTCTTCAGTGAACGTGCCATGGCCGATTAGCTCCTGCGATCGCGCACGATGAACTGCTGGGTGCGCTTGTTCTTGCGGGTCTTGTAACCCTTGGTCGGCACACCCCACGGGGTGACCGGATGCGGGTTACCCTGGCCGGCCTTGGCCTCACCACCGCCGTGCGGGTGGTCGACCGGGTTCATGGCCGCACCGCGGACGGTCGGCTTGATGCCGCGCCAACGCGCCGCACCGGCCTTGCCCAGCTTCTCGAGGTTGTGCTCGTCGTTGCCGACTTCGCCGATGGTGGCGCGGCACTCGGCCGGCACCTTGCGCATTTCGCCGGAGCGAAGACGCAGCGTGGCGTACCCCTGCTCGCGAGCGACCAGGTAGGCGCTGGCGCCGGCCGCGCGGGCCAGCTGGGCGCCCTTGCCCGGCTTCATTTCGACGCAGCACACCGTCGTACCGACCGGAACGTTGGTCAGCGGGAGCGTGTTGCCCACGCGGATCGGAGCGTCACGGCCCGCGATCACCTGGTCGCCATCCTTCAGGCCCTTCGGGGCGATGATGTAACGGCGCTCACCGTCGACGTAGCACAGCAGCGCGATGTGCGCGGTGCGGTTCGGATCGTATTCAATGCGTTCGACACGGGCGGGGATGCCCTCCTTGTCGCGCTTGAAGTCGATGATGCGGTAGTGCTGCTTGTGACCACCACCGATGTGACGGGTGGTGATACGGCCGTGGTGGTTACGACCGCCGGTCTTGCCCTGCTTCTCGACGAGCGCCGCGTGCGGCGCGCCCTTGTGCAGGCCCGGGGTCACCACGCGAACCGCGCTGCGGCGGCCGGCGGAGGTGGGCTTGAAAGTCATCAATGCCATGGGTCTTTCCTCAGGCCTTGGCCATCACGTCGATCGACTGGCCTTCGGCCAGCGTCACGTACGCCTTGCGCCAGCTGCCGCGGCTACCGGCGCGAAAACGGAAGGACTTGTTCTTGCCCTTGACGTTCACGACGTTGACCGCTTCAACCTTCACTTCGAACAGCTTTTCCACGGCGACCTTGATGTCGGCCTTGGTGGCGTCCGTCGCGACTTCGAAGACGTACTGGTTGGAAACTTCCTGCAGACGAGCGGTCTTTTCGGACACGCGCGGCGCACGGATGATGTTGTAGAGCTTGGCCTCGTTCATGCCAGCCACTCCTCGATCTTCTTGACCGCGTCGGCGGTGACCACGACCGAGTCGGCGCCCACGAGGGAAACCGGATCCAGGCCCTGGACGTCACGCACTTCGACGTACGGCAGGTTGCGCGCCGAGAGGTACAGGTTCTCGGTGGCGTCTTCGGTGACGATCAGCGGACGACGACCGACTTCCAGGCCCTTCAGCTTGGAGATCAGGCCCGAGGTCTTCGGAGCGTCCAGATCGAACGACTCGACAACCTTGATGCGGCCCTGGCGGTTCAGCTCGGACAGGATCGCGGCCATCGCGGCGCGGTACATCTTGCGGTTGACCTTCTGCGCGAAGCTGCGCGGCTTGGCCGCGAAGGTCACGCCGCCGCCGACGAAGATCGGAGCCGTCAGCGCGCCATGACGCGCACCGCCGCCCTTCTGCTTCTTCGACTTCTTGGTCGTACCATTGACTTCAGAACGGGTCTTCTGCGCCTTGGTGCCGGCGCGACCGGCGTTGCGATACGCAACGACAACCTGGTGGACCAGGTCTTCGCTGAATTCGCGGCCGAAGATCGCGTCGGAAACCGACACAGTCTTGCTGCTGTTGGTGATGGCGAGTTCCATCGTCATCTCTCCTTATGCCTTGCTCGAGGGACGCACGATGACGTCGCCACCCGGCGCACCCGGCACGGCACCCTTGATGGCGATCAGGCCGCGCTCGGCGTCGACCTTCACCACTTCCAGGCGCTGCGTGGTCTGGGTTTCGTCGCCCATGTGGCCGGACATCTTCTTACCCGGGAACACACGGCCCGGCGTCTGGCGCTGACCGATGGAGCCCGGCGAACGGTGCGACAGCGAGTTACCGTGCGTCGCGTCGCCCATCGTGAAGTTCCAGCGCTTGATCGTGCCCTGGAAGCCCTTGCCCTTCGTCACGCCCTGGACGTCGACCAGCTGGCCGGCGCTGAAGATGTCGGCCTTGATCTCGCCGCCCACTTCAAAGCCACCGATCTGGTCGGCTTCCACGCGCAGCTCCCACAGGCCACGACCGGCTTCGACCTTCGCCTTGGCGAGGTGACCGGCTTCCGGCTTGTTGACGAGCGCGGCGCGGCGCACGCCGACGGTGACCTGCACGGCGCTGTAGCCGTCGGTGTCGTCGGTCTTGATCTGGGTGATGCGGTTCGGGGTCGCTTCGATCAGCGTCACCGGAACCGACTTGCCGTCTTCAGTGAAGAAACGGCTCATGCCGGCCTTGCGACCGACGATGCCCAACGAATACTTCTTCGCGGTCATGGTGGGAGCCTCAGGTCAGCTTGATCTGGACGTCGACGCCAGCCGCGAGTTCGAGCTTCATCAGCGCGTCCACGGTCTTGTCGTTCGGATCGACGATGTCGAGCACGCGCTTGTGCGTGCGGGTCTCGTACTGGTCGCGCGCGTCCTTGTCGGCGTGCGGCGAAACGAGAATGGTGTAGCGCTCGATCTTGGTCGGCAGCGGAATCGGGCCCTTGACCTGGGCACCGGTGCGCTTAGCCGTCTCGACGATCTCGCTGGCCGAGCGGTCGATCAGGCGATGATCGTACGCTTTGAGCCGGATTCGGATCTTTTGGTCCGCCATGACGGAATTCCTTGGTTAAAAGAGCGACGGGCCGGCCTCTGGGTGTGCCGTACCCCTGAAAAATGCAAATACCCCGGAGCTGCACCCTCGCCCCGGAGCTTCCATGCCTCAAAAAACAAGGCAGACCGGTCACCCGGCCCGCCCAGACGGAGTAGAACGCACGAAGAGCCCCGTTTAGCGTTCCTTGGAAGCCCGAAGGCCCGGAACGTACGGAGCGCGCCGTGCGACATGTCCCTGTCTGGCGAACACGAGGCGCTTCCTGCACCTCATTTCGCTGGTTGCGGCCCTTTCCCGAAGGAAAGCGCCGCAGTGGTCGTGCATTCTAACCGGATATCCACAGCCTGTGCAAGCGCCGGGTCCGACAAGACAAAGCCCGGCGCGCGAGGCGCCGGGCTTCGTTCATTACTTCAGGATCTTCGCCACGACGCCGGCGCCGACGGTGCGGCCGCCTTCGCGGATCGCGAAGCGCAGGCCTTCGTCCATCGCGACCGGGTTGATCAGCGTGACAACCATCTTGATGTTGTCGCCCGGCATGACCATCTCGACGCCTTCCGGCAGCTCGACCGCACCGGTGATGTCGGTGGTGCGGAAGTAGAACTGCGGGCGGTAGCCCTTGAAGAACGGCGTGTGACGGCCGCCTTCGTCCTTCGACAGCACGTACACCTCGGCTTCGAACGTGGTGTGCGGCGTGATCGAACCCGGCTTGGCCAGCACCTGGCCGCGCTCGACGTCGTCACGCTTGGTGCCGCGCAGCAGCAGACCGGCGTTGTCGCCCGCCTGACCCTGGTCGAGCAGCTTGCGGAACATCTCGACGCCGGTGACCGTGGTCTTCTGCGTCGGGCGGATGCCGACGATTTCGATTTCGTCGCCGACCTTGATGATGCCGCGCTCGATACGGCCGGTCACCACGGTGCCGCGGCCCGAGATCGAGAACACGTCTTCCACCGGCATCAGGAACGGCTTGTCGACGTCACGCTGCGGTTCCGGGATGAACGTGTCCAGCGCTTCCACCAGCTTCAGGATCGCCGGCACGCCGATCTCCGACTGGTCGCCTTCCAGCGCCAGACGGGCCGAACCGTGGATGATCGGGGTATCGTCGCCCGGGAACTCGTACTTGCTCAGCAGCTCGCGCACTTCCATCTCGACGAGCTCCAGCAGCTCGGCGTCGTCCACCATGTCGGCCTTGTTCAGGAACACGACGATGTACGGCACGCCGACCTGGCGCGACAGCAGGATGTGCTCGCGCGTCTGCGGCATCGGGCCGTCAGCGGCCGAGCACACCAGGATCGCGCCGTCCATCTGCGCCGCACCCGTGATCATGTTCTTCACGTAGTCGGCGTGGCCCGGGCAGTCCACGTGCGCGTAGTGACGCGTCGGGCTTTCGTACTCGACGTGCGCCGTCGAGATCGTGATGCCGCGCGCCTTCTCTTCCGGCGCGGCGTCGATCGCGTCGTACGCCTTGAACTCGCCGCCGAAACGCTCCGCACCCACCTTCGTCAGTGCCGCCGTCAGCGTGGTCTTGCCGTGGTCGACGTGACCGATCGTGCCCACGTTCACGTGCGGCTTGGTGCGCTCAAACTTACCCTTGGCCATGGCTATCTCTCTTTAAAAAGTTGTTGCTAGTTGATCTGGCGTAACGGATGCCGGCGGGGGCCGGCATCCGGGATCCGGCTATCAGCCGCCCTTCTTCATCACCGCGTCGGCGATGTTGGTCGGCGCTTCGGCGTAGTGGTCGAATTCCATCGTGAACGTGGCGCGGCCCTGCGACATCGAACGCAGCGAGGTCGCATAGCCGAACATTTCGCCCAGCGGCACCATCGCGTTGATGACCTTGCCCGACGGGCTGTCGTCCTGACCGGACAGCAGGCCACGACGGCGGCTCACGTCGCCCATGACGTCGCCGACATAGTCTTCCGGCGTCACGATCTCGACCTTCATCATCGGCTCCAGCAGGACCGGATCGGCCTTGCGGAAGCCTTCCTTGAAGGCCATCGACGAAGCGAGCTTGAACGCCATTTCGGACGAGTCGACGTCATGGTACGAACCGAAGACGAGCTTGACCTTGACGTTCACGACCGGGAAGCCAGCCAGCGGACCGCTGGTGATGGTTTCGCGCAGGCCCTTCTCGACCGCCGGGATGAATTCCTTCGGGATCACGCCGCCGGTGATGTCGTTGACGAACAGGAAATCGTTCTCGACGTCCGGATTGGCGCGATCGGCTTCGGTCATCGGCGACAGCTCGATCACGACGTGACCGTACTGACCCTTACCACCCGACTGCTTGGCGTGCTTGTAGTCCGACTTGACGTCCGACTTGCGGATCGTTTCGCGGTAGGCCACCTGCGGCTTGCCGACGTTCGCTTCCACGTTGAACTCGCGACGCATGCGGTCGACGATGATGTCCAGGTGCAGCTCGCCCATGCCGGCGATGATGGTCTGACCCGATTCCTCGTCGGTACGGACGCGGAACGAGGGATCTTCCTGCGCGAGACGCGACAGGGCCATACCCATCTTTTCCTGGTCCGACTTCGTCTTCGGCTCGACCGCCATCGAGATGACGGGCTCCGGGAACGTCATGCGCTCAAGGGTGATGATGTGATCGCCCGAGCACAGCGTGTCGCCGGTCGTCACGTCCTTCAGGCCCACGGCGGCGGCGATGTCGCCCGCGCGGACTTCCTTGATTTCGTCGCGCTGGTTGGCGTGCATCTGCAGGATGCGGCCGATGCGTTCCTTCTTCGACTTGACCGGGTTGAACACCTGGTCGCCCGAATTCAGCACGCCCGAGTAGACGCGGAAGAACGTAAGCGCGCCGACGAACGGGTCGGTCATGATCTTGAACGCGAGCGCGGAGAACGGCTCGGAATCCGACGCCTTGCGGCTGTCTTCCTTCTCGTTCTCGTCGATGCCTTGGACCGGCGGACGATCGGCCGGCGACGGCAGCAGGTTGATCACGCCGTCGAGCATGGCCTGCACGCCCTTGTTCTTGAACGCCGAGCCGCAGAACACCGGCACGATTTCAACGCGCAGGGTGCGCTCGCGCAGGCCGGCGATGATCTCGGCCTCCGTCAGCTCGCCTTCGGACAGGTACTTGTCCATCAGCGCTTCGTTCGCTTCGGCAGCGGCTTCGACCATGAAGCTGCGCGCAGCCTCGGACTTCGCCTGGAGCTCGGCCGGGATGTCGCGGTACTCGAACTTCGTGCCCTGCGAGGCGACATCCCAATGGATGGCCTTCATCTTGAGCAGGTCGATCACGCCTTCGAAGCCGTCTTCGGCGCCGATCGGCACCTGCATCGGCACGGCGTACGCACCCAAGCGGGCCTTCAGCTGCTCAACGACCTTGTCGAAGTTGGCACCGGTGCGGTCCATCTTGTTGACGAACGCCATGCGCGGCACCGAGTACTTGTTGGCCTGGCGCCACACGGTCTCGGACTGCGGCTGCACGCCACCGACGGCGCACAGCACGAACACCGCGCCGTCGAGCACGCGCAGCGAACGCTCGACTTCGATGGTGAAGTCGACGTGCCCGGGGGTATCGATGATGTTGAAGCGGTGCTCCGGCAGGGACTTGTCCATGCCCTTCCAGAACGCGGTCGTCGCGGCCGACGTGATCGTGATGCCGCGCTCCTGCTCCTGCTCCATCCAGTCCATCGTCGCGGCACCTTCGTGCACTTCGCCGATCTTGTGGCTGACACCGGTGTAGAACAGGATGCGTTCGGACGTGGTGGTCTTGCCGGCATCGATGTGGGCCATGATGCCGAAGTTGCGGTAACGCTCGATGGGAGTGGTGCGAGCCACGGGACCCTCTCGTAAATTTTGGAATTCCAGATGGCCAGATGCCGGCACTGGGCCGGCGTCCGGTTCGCATGGCGGCTCTTTTGCCGCCGCGGCAGCTCAGTAGGCTGCCGGGGCCGGCGACCCCGATATGGGGCCGCCTCGCTCAGATCACCAGCGGTAGTGAGCGAACGCCTTGTTCGCTTCCGCCATGCGGTGGGTTTCTTCGCGCTTCTTGATGGCGCCGCCGCGGTTTTCCGAGGCGTCCAGCAGTTCCGCCGCGAGCTTGCGCGGCATGGTGTTTTCACCGCGCTTGCGGGCCGACTCGATCAGCCAGCGCATCGCGAGCGCCATGCGGCGCGAGGAGCGCACTTCGACCGGCACCTGGTAGGTGGCGCCGCCGACGCGACGCGACTTCACTTCCACGGCCGGAGACACGTTGCCGAGCGCCTTCTCGACGAGCTCGAGGGCGTTCGGGTTCTTCTCGCCGATGACATCCATCGCGCCGTAGACGATCTTCTCGGCGACCGACTTCTTGCCGCTCTGCATGACCATGTTGATGAAACGGGCGATGGTCTCGCTGCCGTGCTTGGGGTCCGGCAGGACCGAACGCTGGGGGGTGGAACCTTTACGCGACATGGTGCGTACCTATTCTGTGATTCTTGTACGAAGGGCCGTTGTAGCGACCGACCGGATTAGGACTTCGGACGCTTGGCGCCGTACTTGGAGCGGCTCTGCCGACGCTTGGTCACGCCGGCGGCATCGAGCGAACCGCGCACGGTGTGGTAACGCACACCCGGCAGGTCCTTGACGCGGCCGCCGCGGATCAGCACGACCGAGTGCTCCTGCAGGTTGTGGCCTTCGCCGCCGATGTACGAGATGACCTCGTAACCGTTGGTGAGACGAACCTTGGCCACCTTGCGCAGCGCCGAGTTCGGCTTCTTCGGGGTGGTGGTGTACACGCGGGTGCAAACGCCACGACGCTGCGGGCAGTTCGCGAGCGCCGGCGAGGCGCTCTTGTAGGTGGTCGCCTGCCGCGGCTTGCGGACCAGCTGATTGATCGTCGCCATCTGGAACTCTTTGAGGAAGGCCGTACGGCCCGTGGAAAAACACAAACGGCACGCCGGAACAACCCGGCATACCGAGACGAAAAAGTATAGCCCGCGCCTGACGTTACCGTCAACGCGGACTAAACCGGATGCCCTGCCCGGCCGCAATGGCGGCACAACGCATGGACTTCACTGCGATCCCGCCCTTCCTGGGCCGAACACGAGGCGCATCCGTTGCGACCTCATTTCGTGATCTGGGCGGACCACGAGGGTCCGCGAAAGCGCCGGAATTGTACCGGCAAACCGGGCGGGTGGGAACCCGCCCGGCATGCACTCCTTACGAAGCGCTGGACTCCTCGCCCTGCACGTCGGCCGTTTCGGCCGCAGGCTCGGCGGCGGTCGTCACCGGGGTGGCAAGCGCCTCCAGTTCCGACTCCGTCAGGCCCGTGGCGCCGCGGCGGCGCTGGGTGTGGTAGGCCAGACCCGTACCCGCCGGGATCAGGCGACCCACGATCACGTTCTCCTTCAGGCCACGCAGGCCATCGCGCGTACCGCGCACGGCGGCCTCGGTCAGCACGCGGGTGGTTTCCTGGAAGGAAGCCGCCGAGATGAACGACTCGGTCGCCAGCGAGGCCTTGGTGATGCCCAGCAGGACAGGCTCGAAGCCAGCCACGATCTCGCCGCGGGCGGCCAGGCGTGCGTTCTCCTCGATGAGGCGCTGACGCTCGATCTGCTCGCCGTTGAGGAACTTGCTGTCGCCCTGGTCGGTGATCTCGACCTTGCGCAGCATCTGGCGAACGATCACCTCGATGTGCTTGTCGTTGATCTTCACGCCCTGCAGGCGGTAGACGTCCTGGATTTCCTTCGTCAGGTACACGGCCAGCGGCTCGACACCCAGCAGGCGCAGGATGTCCTGCGGGCTCGGCTCGCCGTCCACCACGGTCTCGCCCTTCTCCACGTGCTCGCCTTCGAACACGATGATCTGGCGGTACTTCGGGATGAGCTCTTCGTGCTCGTTGCCGTCGGTGTCCTTGATGATCAGGCGCTGCTTGCCCTTGGTGTCCTTGCCGAACGACACGATGCCCGAACGCTCGGCCAGCACGGCCGGGTCCTTCGGCTTGCGGGCTTCGAACAGGTCGGCCACGCGCGGAAGACCACCCGTGATGTCGCGGGTCTTCGACGCTTCCTGCGGGATCTTTGCGACCACGTCGCCCACGCCCACCGGCGCGCCGTCCTGCAGGTTGACGATCGAGCGCGGCGGCAGCAGGTACTGCGCCGGCAGGTCGGTACCCGGGATGGACAGGTCCTTGCCGTTCTTGTCGACGATGCGGACGATCGGACGCAGGTCCTTGCCCTGCGAGCCGCGACGCTTCGGATCGGTGATCTCGCGCGAGGCCAGGCCGGTCAGTTCGTCGGTCTTCTCGATGACGGTGACGCCGTCGACGAAGTCGATGAAGCGCACGAAGCCCGCCACTTCCGACACGATCGGGTGGTTATGCGGATCCCAGTTGGCGACCGTCTGGCCAGCCTTGATGTCCGCGCCGTCCTTCACGTTGACGGTCGCACCGTACGGCAGCTTGTAGCGCTCGCGCTCGCGGCCGTGGCCGTCGAGCACCGACAGTTCGCCCGAACGCGAGACTGCCACCAGGTTGCCCGTGGCGTGCTCGACGTGCTTGAGGTTGTTGAACTTGATCGTACCGGTGGTCTTGACCGTGACGTTGTCGATGGCCGCCGCACGCGACGCCGCACCACCGATGTGGAACGTACGCATCGTCAGCTGCGTCCCCGGCTCGCCGATCGACTGCGCGGCGACGACGCCGACCGCTTCGCCGTGGTTGACCAGGTGACCGCGACCCAGGTCGCGACCGTAGCAGTGCGCGCACACGCCGAACGAGCTGGAGCAGGTGATCGTCGAGCGCACCTTGATCGACTGGACGCTGGCGTCCTCGAGCTTCTGCACCCAGGCTTCGTCGAGCAGGGTGTTGCGCGTCACGATCGGCTCGTCGTCGTTGCCCGGCAGGAACACGTCCTCGGCCACGACGCGACCCAGCACGCGGTCGCGCAGCGGTTCGACCACGTCGCCGCCTTCGACGATCGGGGTCATCGTCAGACCTTCGAACGTGCCGCAATCGGTCTCGGTGATCACCACGTCCTGCGCCACGTCGACGAGGCGACGGGTCAGGTAACCCGAGTTCGCCGTCTTCAGCGCGGTATCGGCCAGACCCTTACGGGCACCGTGGGTCGAGATGAAGTACTGGAGGACGTTCAGGCCTTCGCGGAAGTTCGCGGTGATCGGCGTCTCGATGATCGAGCCGTCGGGCTTGGCCATCAGGCCGCGCATACCGGCCAGCTGGCGGATCTGCGCCTGCGAACCACGCGCGCCGGAGTCGGCCATGATGTAGATCGAGTTCATCGACTTCTGGTCGATGGTCTCGCCCTTCGCGTTCTGCACCTTCTCGGTGCCGATCGCGTCCATCATCGCCTTGGCCACGCGCTCGTTCGTGCGCGACCAGATGTCGACGACCTTGTTGTAGCGCTCGCCGGCGGTGACCAGGCCCGACTGGTACTGCTCCTGGATTTCCAGGACTTCGGCTTCGGCCTCGTCCAGGATGCCCTTCTTCTCGACCGGGATGAGCATGTCGTCGATGCCGATCGACACGCCGGCACGCGTGGCGTAGCCGAAGCCGGTGTACATCAGCTTGTCGGCGAACACGACCGTGTCCTTCAGGCCGAGCATGCGGTAGCACGAGTTGATCAGGCGGCTGATGTTCTTCTTGGTCAGCTCGACGTTGGCCAGCGCGAACGGCAGGCCTTCCGGCAGGATTTCACGCAGCAGGGCGCGACCCACGGTCGTGTCGACGATCGAGGTCTTCTGCTCGGTGGTGCCGTCCTCGTTCTTCACCGTCTCGGTGATACGCACCTTGCACTTGGCGTGCAGCTGCACGACGCGGTTGTCGTAGGCGCGCTTGACTTCGGCGACGTTGGCGAACGCCATGCCCTCGCCCGCCTTGTTCTCCAGGGCGCGGGTCATGTAGTACAGGCCGAGCACGACGTCCTGCGACGGCACGATGATCGGCTCGCCGTTCGCCGGCGACAGGATGTTGTTCGACGCCATCATCAGCGCACGCGCTTCCAGCTGGGCTTCCAGCGAGAGCGGCACGTGGACGGCCATCTGGTCACCGTCGAAGTCCGCGTTGAACGCGGTGCAGACCAGCGGATGCAGCTGGATCGCCTTGCCTTCGATCAGCACCGGCTCGAACGCCTGGATGCCCAGGCGGTGCAGCGTCGGCGCGCGGTTCAGCAGGACCGGATGCTCGCGGATCACCTCTTCGAGGATGTCCCACACCTCGGCCTCTTCGCGCTCGACGAGCTTCTTGGCGGCCTTGATCGTCGTGGCCAGGCCACGGCGCTGCAGCTTGGCGAAGATGAAGGGCTTGAACAGCTCCAGCGCCATCTTCTTCGGCAGGCCGCACTCGTGCAGGCGCAGGGTCGGACCGACCACGATGACCGAACGGCCCGAGTAGTCCACGCGCTTGCCGAGCAGGTTCTGACGGAAGCGACCCTGCTTGCCCTTGATCATGTCGGCGAGCGACTTGAGCGGGCGCTTGTTGGTGCCGGTGATGGCACGACCGCGACGGCCGTTGTCCATCAGCGCGTCGACCGATTCCTGCAGCATGCGCTTCTCGTTGCGCACGATGATGTCGGGCGCGTTGAGTTCGAGCAGGCGACGCAGGCGGTTGTTGCGGTTGATGACGCGGCGGTACAGGTCGTTCAGGTCGGAGGTCGCGAAGCGGCCGCCGTCCAGCGGAACCAGCGGGCGCAGGTCCGGCGGCAGCACCGGCAGCACGGTCATGACCATCCACTCCGGACGGTTGCCGGATTCGAGGAAGGCTTCGACCAGCTTGATGCGCTTGGTGAGGCGCTTGAGCTTGGTCTCGCTGTTGGTCGCGGCGATCTCTTCCTTCAGCGTGACCATTTCCGACTGCAGGTCGATCGTGCGCAGCAGCTCGTAGACGGCTTCGGCGCCCATCGCGGCCTCGAAGTCATCGCCGTGCTCCTGGCGCGCCTGCAGGAACTGCTCTTCGGTGAGCAGCGTGCCGCGCTCGAGCGCGGTCAGGCCCGGCTCCGTCACCACGTAGGCTTCGAAGTACAGGATGCGTTCGATGTCGCGCAGCGTCATGTCCAGCATCAGGCCGATGCGGGACGGAAGCGACTTCAGGAACCAGATGTGCGCGACCGGCGAGGCCAGGTCGATGTGGCCCATGCGCTCGCGACGCACCTTGGCCAGCGTCACTTCCGTGCCGCACTTCTCGCACACCACACCGCGGTGCTTCATGCGCTTGTACTTGCCGCACAGGCACTCGTAGTCCTTGATCGGACCGAAGATCGCGGCGCAGAACAGGCCGTCGCGCTCGGGCTTGAAGGTGCGGTAGTTGATGGTTTCCGGCTTCTTCACTTCGCCGTAGGACCACGAACGGATCAGGTCCGGCGAAGCCAGCGCGATCTTGATGGCGTCGAAGTCGATCGCCGTGCGCTGCTGGTTGAAGAGGTTGAGCAAATCTTTCATGTCTTTCTCCAATCGGAGGAATTCGTCGATGGGCTGTAGATCGCTGGATCAATGCAGCGGGAAGCGCGCGTTCCGCGGCGCTTCCCGCCAGCCGATCAGTTTTCTTCCAGCTCCATGTTGATCGCGAGCGAGCGGATTTCCTTCACCAGGACGTTGAAGGACTCCGGCATGCCGGCCACCATCTCGTACTCGCCGTCGACGATGTTCTTGTACATCTGGTTGCGGCCCTGCACGTCGTCGGACTTCACCGTCAGCATTTCCTGCAGGGTGTAGGCCGCGCCGTAGGCTTCCAGCGCCCAGACTTCCATTTCGCCGAAACGCTGGCCGCCGAACTGCGCCTTGCCGCCCAGCGGCTGCTGGGTGACGAGCGAGTACGGACCGGTCGAACGCGCGTGCATCTTGTCGTCGACCAGGTGGTTCAGCTTCAGCATGTGCATGTAGCCGACGGTGACCTTGCGCTCGAACGCTTCGCCGGTGCGACCGTCGAACAGTTCGGTCTGGCCGCTGGACGGAAGATCCGCCAGTTCCAGCATGCGCTTGATCTCCGACTCGGCCGCACCGTCGAACACCGGCGTCGCCATCGGCACGCCATCGGTGAGGTTCTTCGCCAGACGCAGCAGTTCCTCGTCGGTGAACTGCGTCAGGTCGACGCGCTCACCCACCACCGAGTTGTCGTGGTTGTAGATGTCGTTGAGGAACTTGCGCAGCTCGCCGATCGCCTGCTGTGCTTCCAGCATGCGCTGGATCTTCTGGCCCAGGCCCTTGGCGGCCCAGCCCAGATGCACTTCGAGGATCTGGCCGATGTTCATACGCGACGGCACGCCCAGCGGGTTCAGGACGATGTCGACGGTCTGGCCATCGGCCGCGTACGGCATGTCCTGCACCGGCACGATGGTCGACACGACACCCTTGTTGCCGTGACGGCCGGCCATCTTGTCGCCCGGCTGGATGCGGCGCTTCACCGCGAGGAACACCTTCACCATCTTCAGCACGCCCGGAGCGAGGTCGTCGCCCTGGGTGATCTTGCCGCGCTTGTCGGCGAAGCGCTTCTCGAACTCCGCCTTGTGCACTTCGATCTGCTTCTGCGCGCGCTCGATCGCCTCGACGGCTTCGTCGTCCTTCATGCGCAGCGTGAACCAGTCCTTGCGCGACAGGCCATCGAGCACCAGCGAGGTGACGGTGTCGCCCTTCTTCAGGCCACCGCCGCCGTTGGCGATGCGGCCCACGAGCTGCGACTTCAGGCGGTCGTAGATCGCCGCTTCGAGGATGCGGAACTGGTCGTCGAAGTCCTTCTTGACGCGACGGATTTCCGATTCCTCGATCTGGCGGGCGCGCTTGTCCTTCTCGATGCCATCGCGGGTGAAGACCTGCACGTCGATGACGGTGCCGTCCATGCCCGGCGGCACGCGCAGCGAGCTGTCCTTAACGTCGGACGCCTTCTCGCCGAAGATCGCACGCAGCAGCTTCTCTTCCGGCGTCAGCTGGCTCTCGCCCTTCGGCGTGACCTTGCCGACGAGGATGTCGCCCGCGCGCACTTCGGCGCCGATGTACACCACGCCCGACTCGTCGAGGCGGTTCAGCGCCTGCTCGGAGACGTTCGGGATGTCAGCGGAGATTTCCTCCGGACCCAGCTTGGTGTCGCGCGCGACGCAGGTCAGCTCTTCGATGTGGATCGTGGTGTAACGATCCTGCTCGACCACGCGCTCGGAGAGCAGGATCGAGTCTTCGAAGTTGTAGCCGTTCCACGGCATGAACGCGACCAGCATGTTCTGGCCCAGCGCGAGTTCGCCGATGTCCGTCGACGGACCGTCGGCCAGCACGTCGCCGCGCGCGACCACGTCGCCCACGTTCACCAGCGGACGCTGGTTGATGCAGGTGTTCTGGTTCGAACGCGTGTACTTGATCAGCGTGTAGATGTCGACGCCGGCGTCGGTCTCACCGACGATCTCCGACTCGTTCACCTTAACCACGATGCGGCCCGCGTCGATCTGCTCGATCACGCCACCGCGACGCGCGTTCACCGTCACGCCCGAGTCGCGCGCCACGGCGCGCTCGATGCCGGTGCCGACCAGCGGCTTCTGCGCACGCAGCGTCGGCACGGCCTGGCGCTGCATGTTCGCGCCCATCAATGCGCGGTTGGCGTCGTCGTGCTCGAGGAACGGAACCAGCGCCGCCGCGACCGACACGGTCTGCATCGGCGAGACGTCCATGAAGTGGATCTCGTTCGGCGGACGCAGCATCGACTCGCCCTGGTAACGGCACGCGACGAACTGGGCGGTGATCGTGCCCTTCTCGTCCTGCGGCGCGTTGGCCTGTGCGATGACGTACTCGTTCTCTTCGATCGCCGACAGGTACTCGACGTCGTCGGTCACGCGACCGTCCACGACCTTGCGGTACGGCGTTTCGAGGAAGCCGTACTTGTTGGTGCGTGCGAACACGGCCAGCGAGTTGATCAGGCCGATGTTCGGGCCTTCCGGCGTCTCGATGGTGCAGACGCGGCCGTAATGGGTCGGGTGCACGTCGCGCACCTCGAAGCCGGCGCGCTCGCGGGTCAGGCCGCCCGGGCCGAGGGCCGACACGCGACGCTTGTGCGTGACTTCCGACAGCGGGTTGTTCTGGTCCATGAACTGCGACAGCTGCGAGGAGCCGAAGAACTCCTTGATCGCGGCGGCCACCGGCTTGGCGTTGATGAGTTCCTGCGGCGTCAGGCCTTCGGACTCGGCCATCGACAGGCGCTCCTTCACGGCGCGCTCGACGCGGACCAGGCCGACGCGGAACACGTTCTCGGCCATTTCGCCAACCGAACGCACGCGACGGTTGCCCAGGTGGTCGATGTCGTCGACGGTGCCGCGACCGTTGCGGATCTCGGTCAGCACGCGGATGACGTCGAGGATGTCCGACGTGTTGCCGCACTCGCCACGCAGGCGCACGGACTCTTCATCCTTGCGCTCGGCGAAGTACTTGGCGTCGTACAGCACCGACGCGCCCTCGGTTTCCTTGCGGCCGAGGCGACGGTTGAACTTCATGCGGCCCACGGCCGACAGGTCGTAGCGCTCGAAGGTGAAGAACAGGTTGTGGAACAGGTTCTGAGCGGCGTCCTTGGTCGGCGGCTCGCCCGGACGCATCATGCGGTAGATCTCGACCAGCGCTTCCAGCTGCGTCTTGGTCGCGTCGATGCGCAGGGTGTGCGAGAGGTACGCACCGCGATCGAGGTCGTTCACCCACAACGTGCCGACGGTTTCGATGCCCGCCTTGCGGAAGGCGACCAGATGGTCTTCGGTGATCTCGTCGTTGGCCGTGGCCAGCAGTTCGCCGGACTTCGTGTCGACGACGTCATGCGACAGGATGCGGCCGACCAGGTATTCGTCGGGCACGGCGAGCGCGGCCACGCCGGCCTGCTCAAGCTGCTTGACGTGGCGCGCGGTGATGCGGCGGCCGGCTTCGACGATGACCTTCTCGCCGTCGGCGAGGTCGAAGTTCAGCGTTTCGCCACGCAGGCGCTCCGGCACGAGCTCCAGCTGCACGCCTTCGTTCGGATCGATGTGGAACGTGTTGACCTCGAAGAACTCGCGCAGCATTTCCTCGTTGTTGTAACCGAGCGCACGCAGCAGCACGGTCACCGGCAACTTGCGGCGACGGTCGATACGGGTGAACAGCGCGTCCTTCGGGTCGAACTCGAAGTCCAGCCACGAACCGCGGTAGGGGATGATGCGGGCGCTGTACAGCAGCTTGCCCGAGCTGTGCGTCTTGCCACGGTCGTGGTCGAAGAACACGCCCGGCGAGCGGTGCAGCTGCGAGACGATGACGCGCTCGGTGCCGTTGACGATGAAGGTGCCGTTCTCGGTCATGAGCGGGATCTCGCCCATGTAGACCTCCTGCTCCTTCACGTACTTGATGGCCTTGGTCGACGACTCGCGGTCGTAGATCACCAGGCGCACGGTCACGCGCAGCGGCGCGCCGTAGGAGAGGCCGCGGTTGCGGCACTCGCGCTCGTCGAACGGGGGTTCGCCGAGCTTGTAGCCGACATATTCCAGCGCAGCGTTGCCGCTGTAGCTGACGATCGGGAACACCGACTTCAGCGCGGCATGGAGGCCGCGATCGGCACGCTTGGCCGGATCGGTGTGTTCCTGCAGGAACTCGCGGTAGGAATCGACCTGGATGGCCAGCAGGAAGGGCACTTCAAGGATCGACTTGCGCTTGCCGAAGTCCTTGCGGATGCGCTTCTTTTCGGTGAACGAATAATTCGTCGTGGAAGCCGTGGTCATGATGAGCTGCCGCCTCGGTTTTCTCTGGATCGAAGAATCGGATCGAGGGCGGATTCGCGGGGCTTGCGGGCGATGTCATTCCGGTCGGACTGACGTGCTGCGCTTGCGGCGTTTCCGTTTGGCTCGAAACTCGACCCCTCAGGGGAATGAACTGTCAGTTGGAAGCCGCGGGTATTGCCGGCACCCGCACGCCCTCTAGTGCTGCTTCCAACTACCAACTCGGTTGGGTTTTTCTTTGTTGCGGGGAGCGCGAAATTCCGCATTCCCTCTGGAACGGCCAAAGGCCGGGGACTTTCGTCCCCAGCCTTCAGGTGGTCGCCGGTACTGCGCTCTCGGTCAAGAGCTGGCGACGCGGGTACTGCTTACTTCAGCTCGACGGTCGCGCCAGCGGCCTCGAGTTCCTTCTTGAACTTGTCGGCTTCTTCCTTCGAAGCGCCTTCCTTCACGACGCCGCCGGCTTCGGTCAGGTCCTTCGCTTCCTTCAGGCCCAGGCCCGTGATGGCGCGGACGGCCTTGATGACGTCGACCTTCTTCGCACCGGCATCCTTCAGGATGACGTTGAACTCGGTCTGCTCTTCGACGGCCGGGCCGGCAGCGGCCGGGCCAGCGGCCATCATGACCGGGGCAGCGGCGGAGACGCCGAACTTGTCTTCGATCGCCTTGACCAGGTCCATGACCTGGCTGATGGTCATGCCGGCAACGGCGTCGACGATCTGTTCGTTGGTAAGGGACATGTTGTTAACCTCTGGAAATATTTGAACGTACGAATCGGTTCAGTCGCATCGACGAGCGGCTTATGCCGGCTCGGCTGCGGCCTCGGCAGTTGCTTCTTCGCCACCACCCTGCTTGTCGGCCACGGCCTTGACGGCACGGCCAAACATGGTGACCGGCTCGGCCAGGACGCGGGCCAGCATGGCCAGGGCCTGTTCGCGGGTCGGCAGGGCAGCGAGGAACTCGACGTGCTCGCCCGGAAAGAGCTTGCCGTCGATGGAAACGACCTTCGCCTGCAGCTTGTCGTTGGTCTTGGCGAATTCCTTGATCAGACGCCCGGCAGCACCGGGGTCTTCCGACGAGAACGCATACAGCAGCGGACCGACCAGTGCATCCTTCGTGCACTCGAAGTCGGTACCTTCGACGGCGCGCGCGGCCAGCGTGTTCTTAGCAACCTTCAAGAACACACCAGTTTCGCGAGCCTTCTTGCGCATCGCGGTCATCTGGCTGACCGTGGTGCCTGCGTACTCGGCAGCGACCAAGGAGTGCGCCTTCGAAGCGACTTCCGCCAGTTCGGCGACTACTTCTTGCTTCTGGGACAGATTGAGAGCCATTGCACTCCTCCAAATGAACTCCGCTCACGGCTCCAGCCGCTTGCGGTCCTGGGCGGCACCGGATCCTTGGCGCCGGGGATGTCGAAGCATCCCGGTGGTGGCCAATCCAGAAAGATTTCCAGAAGGCACCATCTACGCAGGCCGACCCGGAAAGGTCCGGATTAAGCAGCCCCGCTTCCACCGACGGCGATTCCCTGCCATGTCGAGCATCCGTGCCCGTCGCCGGTAGGCGCTGACCGCACCTGCGGTCTTTGACGGCTGCCGCGCGGACCGGAGTCCTTGCGACGCCCTCAAAAGTTTCGTCCGTCGATCCGACGCGCGGATCGGGACGTTTGATTCATTGGACGCCCTCGCGCGAGACGCGAGGACGTCGCTACATCACTTCAGCGTCAGCGAAGCCTGGTCCACGGTCACGCCGGGGCCCATGGTCGAGCTGATCGAGATCTTCTGCAGGTACTGACCCTTCGCGGTCGCCGGCTTGGCCTTGATCAGGTCGAGCAGCAGGGCGTGCAGGTTGTCCTTCAGCGAGGCGTCTTCGAACGAGGCCTTACCGATGGTGCAGTGGATGATGCCGGCCTTGTCGGTGCGGTAACGCACCTGGCCGCCCTTGGCGTTCTTGACCGCTTCGGCCGGGTTCGGCGAGACGGTACCGACCTTCGGGTTCGGCATCAGGCCGCGCGGGCCGAGCACCTGGCCCAGCTTGCCGACGACGCGCATGGCGTCCGGCGTGGCGATGACGACGTCGTAGTTCAGGTCGCCGGCCATCATCTTCTCGGCCAGGTCGTCCATACCGACGGCTTCGGCACCAGCGGCCAGGGCTTCGTCAGCCTTCGCACCGGCCGGGGCGAACACCGCCACGCGCACCGACTTGCCGGTACCGGCCGGCAGCACGGTCGAACCGCGGACCTGCTGGTCGGACTTCTTCGCGTCCACGCCCAGGCGCACGGCAACGTCGACGGACTCGACGAACTTGGCCTTGGTGGCGGACTTGATGATCTTGATCGCTTCGTCGAAGGCGTACGCCTTGCCCGGAACGACGGCGGCCTTGATGGCCTTTTCGCGCTTGGTCATTGCCATGTCTTAACCCTCCACCACCAGGCCCATGCTGCGGGCCGAACCCGCAATCGTCTTCACCGCTGCATCCAGGTCGGCCGCCGTCAGGTCGGCTTCCTTCTGCTTGGCGATGGCTTCCAGCTGGGCGCGGGTGACCTTGCCCACCTTCTCGGTGTTCGGGCGCTTGGAGCCGGAGGTGATGCCCACGGCCTTCTTCAGCAGCACCGAAGCCGGGGTCGACTTGGTGACGAAGGTGAACGTACGGTCGGAGTACGCGGTAATGATGACCGGGGTCGGAAGACCCGGCTCAAGCTTGGAGGTCGCGGCGTTGAAGGCCTTGCAGAACTCCATGATGTTCAGGCCGCGCTGGCCCAGGGCCGGGCCGACCGGCGGCGAGGGGTTGGCCTGACCGGCCTTCACCTGCAGCTTGATGTAACCAACTACTTTCTTAGCCATTGCTCTCTCTCCGGGTGCAAGCGCCTGGACGTCAGGCTCCCCATCGCGCCGGGAAAATCACGTGTCCCGACATCACGTTCGATCTGGATATGCCGCTGACACGGCAACGGCCGCCTCAAGGCGGCCGGCGTTCCGGCCCGCGCCCAAGGCAGCGAGCCGGCAAGTATAGCAGGGTTTTAGGCCTTTTCGACCTGACCGAATTCCAGCTCGACCGGCGTCGAGCGGCCGAAGATCAGCACTGCGACGCGCAGGCGGCTCTTCTCGTAATTGATTTCCTCGACGACGCCGTTGAAATCGTTGAACGGGCCGTCGATAACGCGGACCATCTCGCCCGGCTCGAACAGGACCTTCGGCTTCGGCTTCTCCACGCCTTCCTGAACACGCTGCAGGATGGCGTCGGCCTCACGGTCGGCGATCGGGAGCGGGCGATCGGCGGTGCCGCCGATGAAGCCCATCACCTTCGGGGTTTCCTTGACCAGGTGCCAGCTCTCGTTGTCCATGCGCGGGATACCCGCTTCGTCATGGGTAGCGATCTGGACCAGGACGTAGCCCGGGAAGAACTTGCGCTCGGAGCGGCGCTTCTGGCCGGAGCGCATCTCGACCACTTCCTCGGTCGGGACGAGCACTTCGCCGAACTTGTCCTGCATGCCGTCGCGGACGATGCGGTCGCGCAGCGTCTGGGCCACGGACTTCTCGAAGCCCGAATAGGCGTGGACCACGTACCAGCGCTTGTGCACTTCGGTCATTTGTTTACTGCCCCAGAATCAACTTGACCAGGAACTGGATGAACAGGTCCATGGCGGCGAGGATCAGGCTGAGCACTGCCACGGCAATGATCACCACCCACGTCGTGCGCATGGCTTCCTGGCGCGTCGGCCAGACCACCTTACGCAGCTCGAAGCGCGACTCGGAGAGGAACTCGCGGGTCTGCAGACCCTTGCCGCTGGTCAGGAACACGACGGCGGCGAGGACCAGGCCGGCAGCAACGGCCAGCGCGCGGAGCGGGCCCGCCCACTGGTCGAAATAGATGTACGCGGCAACGCCAGCGGCGACGAGCAGCACGGCGAGTGCGTACTTGACGATATCGCCGGCGGAGGCGGATCCGGGTTGTTCGACCTTGCTGTTCATCCGATCCATCGCGCGGCAGCCAGGCCGCGTCTATTGTGGGTAAAGACCGACCACGTCTGACCGGACTTCTGCGGAGGACCCGCATGGGTGGCACGCCAGGAGGGACTCGAACCCCCAACCTGCGGTTTTGGAGACCGCTGCTCTGCCAATTGAGCTACTGGCGTATGGAACTAGTGTAGGGCTTTCTCAGACGGCAAAGGCGGACCGAAGTCCGCCCTGCTGCCTTTCCGGCGTCGCCCGGCCGCAGGGCGCGTCCGGGTCGTCGGATCCCGCTGAAGCGGGAGTGCCCCGCGCGCCTGAGGCGCACGGGGCCGGTTTCATTACTTCAGGATCTTCGCCACGACGCCGGCGCCGACGGTGCGGCCACCTTCGCGGATCGCGAAGCGCAGGCCTTCGTCCATCGCGACCGGGTTGATCAGCGTGACAACCATCTTGATGTTGTCGCCCGGCATGACCATCTCGACGCCTTCCGGCAGTTCGACCGCACCGGTGATGTCGGTGGTGCGGAAGTAGAACTGCGGGCGGTAGCCCTTGAAGAACGGCGTGTGACGGCCGCCTTCGTCCTTCGACAGCACGTACACCTCGGCTTCGAACGTGGTGTGCGGCGTGATCGAACCCGGCTTGGCCAGCACCTGGCCGCGCTCGACGTCGTCACGCTTGGTGCCGCGCAGCAGCAGACCGGCGTTGTCGCCCGCCTGGCCCTGGTCGAGCAGCTTGCGGAACATCTCGACGCCGGTGACCGTGGTCTTCTGCGTCGGGCGGATGCCGACGATTTCGATTTCGTCGCCGACCTTGATGATGCCGCGCTCGATACGGCCGGTCACCACGGTGCCGCGGCCCGAGATCGAGAACACGTCTTCCACCGGCATCAGGAACGGCTTGTCGACGTCACGCTGCGGTTCCGGGATGAACGTGTCCAGCGCTTCCACCAGCTTCAGGATCGCCGGCACGCCGATCTCCGACTGGTCGCCTTCCAGCGCCAGACGGGCCGAACCGTGGATGATCGGGGTATCGTCGCCCGGGAACTCGTACTTGCTCAGCAGCTCGCGCACTTCCATCTCGACGAGCTCCAGCAGCTCGGCGTCGTCCACCATGTCGGCCTTGTTCAGGAACACGACGATGTACGGCACGCCGACCTGGCGCGACAGCAGGATGTGCTCGCGCGTCTGCGGCATCGGGCCGTCAGCGGCCGAGCACACCAGGATCGCGCCGTCCATCTGCGCCGCACCCGTGATCATGTTCTTCACGTAGTCGGCGTGGCCCGGGCAGTCCACGTGCGCGTAGTGGCGCGTCGGGCTTTCGTACTCGACGTGCGCCGTCGAGATCGTGATGCCGCGCGCCTTCTCTTCCGGCGCCGCGTCGATCGCGTCGTACGCCTTGAACTCGCCGCCGAAACGCTCCGCACCCACCTTCGTCAGTGCCGCCGTCAGCGTGGTCTTGCCGTGGTCGACGTGACCGATCGTGCCCACGTTCACGTGCGGCTTGGTGCGCTCAAACTTACCCTTGGCCATGACAGTCGACTCTCGCTTTAGGACGGTATACGGGTGGTACGGAAAAGATGGTGCTCACGAAAGGAATCGAACCTTCGACCTCCTCCTTACCAAGGAGGTGCTCTACCGACTGAGCTACGTGAGCAAGTTGTTCCAGCAGTCTGTCTGTCGCGGCATCAATGGAGCGGGAGACGGGAATCGAACCCGCACCATCAGCTTGGAAGGCTGAGGTTCTACCATTGAACTACTCCCGCGCCGGACAAACCTGCTTGGGTACTGCGCCGGTGGTGGTAAGTCACCGGGTATTGCATCCACCAGACCTTGCGACCGGGTTGGAACTGGTGGAGGGAGGTGGATTCGAACCACCGAAGGCGTAAGCCAGCAGATTTACAGTCTGCCCCCGTTGGCCGCTTGGGTATCCCTCCAAAGAGCCCGCAATTTTGGGACTGGCCGGCGAGGTTGTCAACGCGTTTCACACATCAATTTTCACGCGGGGCGTCCTGCGCCGTTTCCCACACCGCCCTCGCCCGCCGATGGAAGGCGGACAGGCGGCTTACACGTTGAAGCGGAAATGCAGCACGTCGCCTTCCTGGACGCGGTATTCCTTGCCTTCCAGGCGCAGGCGGCCAGCATCGCGCGCGCCGGATTCGCCCTTGTACTTGATGAAATCGTCGTAGGCGATGGTTTCGGCGCGGATGAAGCCCTTCTCGAAATCGGTATGGATCACCGCAGCGGCCTGCGGCGCGGTCGAACCGGCCTTCACGGTCCAGGCGCGGACTTCCTTCACACCGGCGGTGAAGTACGTCTGCAGGCCCAGCAGCTTGTAGGCGGCGCGGATCACCCGGTTCAGTCCCGGCTCGTCCAGGCCGAGGTCGGTCAGGAACGCATCGCGGTCGGCGTCGTCGAGCTGGCTCAGTTCTTCCTCGATCGCCGCGCACACCGGCACGACTTCGGCGCCCTCGGTCACCGCGCGGGCGCGCACGGCGTCCAGATGCGGGTTGTTCTCGAAGCCGTCCTCGAGCACGTTGGCGACGTACATCACCGGCTTCAGAGTGAGCAGGAAAAGATCGCGCAGGACGAGCTTGTCGTCGTCCGAGAGGCCCAGCGCGCGCGCGGGCCTGCCGTCGTCGAGGCCAGCGCGGACGCGGCCAAGCACTTCCACGCGGAGCTTCGCGTCCTTGTCGCCGGTCTTGGCCGAACGCTCGGCGCGCTGCAGCGCCTTCTCCACCGACTCCAGGTCGGCGAGCGCAAGCTCGGTGTCGATCGTGTCGATGTCGGAAATCGGATCGATACGGTTGCTGACGTGGATGACGTCGTCGTTCTCGAAGCAGCGCACGACATGCGTGATCGCATCGACTTCGCGGATGTGCGCGAGGAACTTGTTGCCCAGGCCTTCGCCGCTCGCGGCACCGGCAACGAGGCCGGCGATGTCGACGAACTCCACCGCGGTCGGAATGACCTTCTGCGGCTTGACGATCTCCGACAGCGCATTGAGGCGCGGATCCGGCACCGGCACGACGCCGACGTTCGGCTCGATCGTGCAGAACGGGAAGTTGGCCGCGGCGATGCCGGCCTTGGTCAGGGCGTTGAAGAGGGTCGACTTGCCGACGTTCGGCAGGCCGACGATGCCGCATTTGATGCCCATGGCGGTATTCCGTGATTCGGGATTCGTGATTGGCGACTCGCGGCCGGCTGCGAATCGACAATCACCAATCGCGGATCATCGGCTGGTGTGCAGCCGCTTCATCGCTTCGTTGAAGTCGCCGGAAACGGCGAGCGGAAGCACGTCGTCGGCGTCGCTGATGGCGCGCAGGATCGATGCCTCGTCGTCAGCGCCCGGCTTGCCCAGCACCCACGACGTCACGCGGTCCTTGTGGCCCGGATGACCAATGCCGATGCGCAGGCGGTGGTACTTGCCGTGTCCGAGCAGCTTGGTGATGTCGCGCAGGCCGTTCTGGCCGCCGTGGCCGCCGTCGAACTTCAGGCGCGCGGTACCGGGCGCGAGGTCCAGTTCGTCGTGGACGACCAGCATCTGCTCCGGCTCGATCTTCCAGTACCGCAGCGCGGCCGTGACCGACTTGCCGGAAAGGTTCATGAAGGTGGCCGGCTTCAGCAGCCAGACCGGGCGACCGGCGACGTCGATCTTCGCCGTCTCGCCGAACAGTTTGGATTCGAGCCCGAAGCGGACACCCTGGCGCAGCGCGAGGGCGTCCACAAACCAGAACCCGGCGTTGTGCCGGGTCCGGAGATGTTCGGCACCGGGATTTCCCAGGCCGACGATGAGGCGCAAACCGTCCATCGTGAAGTCACGCCGCAACCTGCCCGCTCGCGCGGGCAGGTCGTCGGGACGCGATTACTTCTCGTCCTTCTTGGCGGCCTTGGTCGCCGGCACTTCGGCCGACGGAGCCTCGGCGGTCTCTTCCGCCTCGACGCGACCGTGCTTGGCGATCACGACGGCGACGTCGTGTTCCTTGCCCAGCTTCAGTTCCGGCAGCTCGACACCCTTCGGCAGCTTGACGTCCGACAGGTGGACGATGTCGCCGACCTTCAGGTTCGACAGGTCGATCTCGATGAACTCCGGCAGGTCGCGCGGCAGGCAGCTGACGGTGACTTCGTTGAGCTCGTGCGTGATGACCACGTCGGCCGACTTGCCGGCCGGCGAACCTTCCTGGCCGATGAAGTGCAGCGGCACCGACGCCTTCAGCGCGGCGTTCAGATCAACGCGCTGGAAGTCCAGGTGCATGATGATCTGCTTGAACGGATGGCGCTGGATGTCGCGCAGGAGCACGGCTTCGGTGGTGCCGTCGATGTCGAGGTTCAGGATCGACGAGTAGAACCACTCGTTCTGCTGGGCCAGCCAGATCTTCTCGTGATCGAGCTGGATCGCCTTCGGCTCGGACTTGCCGCCGTAGACGATGGCCGGGATGCTGGCGGCGTGGCGAAGGCGGCGGCTCGCACCCTTCCCTTCAACCTTGCGGCCAGTGGCCTTGAGGGTATGTTCGGACATTTTCGTTTACTCACTTCTACTGCGTTATGCCGCCTCGCGGCGGCGATGTGACTCTTCCGCGACCAGAAGAGCCTTGGACCAGGGCCGGAAACCGTCCCCGGAAAACTTCAATCCACGTACAGCGAACTGACCGACTCGCCGAACGCGACGCGTCGGATCGTCTCGGCCAGCAGCTCGGCGACGCTGAGCTGGCGGATCTTGCCGCAGGCCCGCGCCGCGTCGGACAGCTTGATGGTGTCGGTGACCACCAGCTCGTCGAGCTGCGACCTGGTCACGTTGTCCATCGCCGCACCCGACAGCACCGGGTGCGTGCAGTACGCAACCACCTTCGTCGCGCCCTGCGCCTTGAGCGCGTTCGCCGCGGCGCACAGCGTGCCGGCGGTGTCGACGATGTCGTCGACGAGCACGCAGGTCTTGCCGGCGACGTCACCGATGATGTTCATCACCGTGGCGACGTTGGCGCGCGGACGGCGCTTGTCGATGATCGCCAGGTCCGCGTCGTCCAGGCGCTTGGCGATCGCTCGCGCGCGCACCACGCCGCCGACGTCGGGCGAGACCACCACCATGTTCTCCGTACCGTGCGCGCGCCAGATGTCGGCGAGCAGCAGCGGCGAGGCGTACACGTTGTCGACCGGGATGTCGAAGAAGCCCTGGATCTGGTCGGCATGCAGATCCACGGTCAGCACACGGTCGGTTCCGACCGCGCTGAACATCTTCGCCGCGACCTTGGCCGTGATCGGCACGCGCGAGGAACGCGGGCGGCGATCCTGGCGGGCGTAGCCGAAGTACGGCACCACCGCGGTCACGCTGGCGGCCGAGGCGCGCTTGAGCGCGTCCACCAGCACCAGCAGCTCCATGAAATTCTCCGCCGTCGGGGCGTTCGTCGGCTGGATGACGAACACTTCCTGGCGACGCACGTTCTCCTCGATCTCCACCTGCACTTCGCCGTCGGAGAAACGGCCGACCAGCGCCTTGCCCAGACGGATACCGAGCTCCTTGCACACCGAATCGGCGAGCGGGCGGTTGGCGTTGCCGCTGAAAATCAGCAGGTTGCGGTCGTTCTGCATGGTCTGGCCGGTCGGGGATCAAGGATTCGGGATTGGGGATTCGGCCGTGTGAAGCGAATCCCCAATCCCGAATGCCCGATCCTCAAGCTGGATGTTCTTCGATGGAGTTGGCAGGGGCGGTAGGATTCGAACCTACGAATGCCGGGATCAAAACCCGGTGCCTTGGGCCACTTGGCGACGCCCCTGCAGTGGAGCCCGTCAGGGCGCCGGTATTGCCTGCTTCGTCCAGTCCGCCAGTGCACGGTGCAGCGGCGAGGCTTGCGCCCCGTCCGCCACCCAGGCGCGAAGCCCGGTCGGCAATGCGGCCAGCGCCGCCTCGGCGGACTCGCGCGTTGCGAATTCGACGAAACACCCACTGCCGGAACCAGTCAGGCGCGGCGAACCGACCTGCGACAGCGCAGCGAAAACAGCCTCGACGGCTGGTTCGCGCGCGCGCAACACCGGCTCGAACGCATTCCCGAGCGGCACACCCGAAACGAAGTCCGACATTGTCGCGGGCGGGGCATCACGCGTCAATTCAGGGGATTTGAACAAAGTCGCCGTGGGCGCATGGACGCCTGGGTTCGCGAGCAGGTACCACGCGGGCGGCAGGTCGACCGGAGAAAGCTCCTCCCCCACCCCCTCAGCCCACGCATTCTCACCGCGCACGAAGACTGGCACGTCGGCGCCCAGCCTCAGGCCGAGCTCGGCGAGTCGATCTACATCCAAGCCCGTGCGCCAGAGCGCGTTCAGGCCCACCAGCACGGTCGCCGCGTCCGACGAGCCGCCGCCGAAGCCGCCGCCGGCCGGAATACGCTTATCGACGATGATGTCGGCTCCTTGCGCGCACTTGGACGCCGATTGCAGCATCTTCGCTGCACGGACCGTCAAATCGTCGGCCTGATCGACGCCGGGCACTGAAGGCCCATGCCGCCGGATTTGCCCGTCGTCCCGCATGCGAAGTCGAACCGAATCGCCCCACTCCAGGATGCGGAACACCGTCTGGAGCAGGTGGTAGCCGTCGTCGCGGCGGCCGGTGATCCGCAGGAACAGGTTCAGCTTGGCGGGCGCGGGCCAGGAGGTCCACGCTGCCGCCTGATCGGCGTCGCTCATGGCGAGGCGCCCGGCTTCCACTCGTCGACGATCAGCCGAACCTTGGCGTCGCCCTGCGTCGCGGTCAGGCGGGCCGGGAGGACCGGCCCCGGCGCGGCAGCCGCATCCGGCTGCCACTGCGCGTAGTCGATGACCCAGCCGGCCTGCGCCAGCCGGACCGGACGATTGCCTTCGCCGTAGACGATCCGGGCTTCGCCGAAACGGCTCGGGTCGGCGCCCACGCCGCGAACCCAGTCGGCCAGCGCACGCACGGGGATGTTCCAGCCGGTGGTCTCGCGAAGCAGCGCCTCGATGTCGGCGCCTTCGCGCGGACCACCCTCGATGCCCTCCAGTCGGCCGCCGCTGTCGTCGCCGCTCAGGCGCCAGCTCTGGCGGGTAACCGGCGCGCTGAGCGACACGGCGTAGCGATCGCCCGACTGCTGCCAGTCGATGCGCCCGCTCCCGCCCTGCTTTCCGTTCGACACCGCAATGCGCCCCGACAGCGACCACTCGGTGAGCGCCGCACGACGCTCGTCCTGCGCGCGCGCCTGAGCCTCGTCGACGGGCACGGACGGCACACGGGTCGGCTGCGAGACGCAACCGGCGAGCAGCACCGCCGCCACCAGCGGCGCGAAAAGGTTGCGAAGCCTCATGCGCCGGTCTTCTCCAGCGCGCGCTTGAGCGAGCGGTTGTCGGGATCGATCTTGCGGGCTTGTTCGAAGTACTTGCGCGCCTCGTCCTTGCGACCCAGCGACCACAGCACCTCGCCCACGTGCGAGGCGATTTCCGCATCCTTCTGCAAGGTCAGCGCGCGACGCAGTTCGACCAGCGCCTCTTCCTTGCGGCCCATGCGGTAGAGCACCCAGCCGTAGCTGTCGATGATCGCGGCGTTGTCCGGTTCGGCGGTGCGCGCGCGCTCGATCAGCTGCAGCGCTTCCTGGTAGCGCGTCGTGCGATCGGCCAGCGTGTAACCCAGCGCGTTGAGCGCGGCGACGTTGTCGGGCTCGGCGACGAGGATCTTGCGAAGGTCGGCCTCGGCGCGCGGGATGTCGTCGCGCCGCTCCCAGCTCAGGCCGCGCGCGTAGAGGATTTCCGGATCGTCCGGGAACGCCGCCAACCCGCGCGCGAAGGCTTCCATTTCGCCGGTAGCATCGTCGTCCTTGGAGCGCAGCGAGGCTTCCAGCAGATAGGCGTCGCGGCGCGCTTCGTCGTCGGCCGAAGCATCGGACTGCAGTTCGCGCAGCGACTTGTAGGCTTCGTCGCCGCGCTTGAGTTCGTGAAGCACGTTCGCCGCGCGCAAGCGTGCGGACCAGCGCTGGCCGCCGCCGGGAACTCCGCGATACCACGCCAGCGCCTCGTCGTAACGCTCGAGGAATTCGGCGATCTGGCCGAGCAACAGACGGCGCTGCGGATCCGGATCGCTTGAGCGCGCACGCAGTTCGTCGTACAGACGCGCGAGCGAGGTCTTGTCTTCGGCCTGGGCGAGCAGCGCCGCGCGCAGCGAGTAGCTCTGGTCGTCCTGCGGGCCCTTCGCCAGCACGGCCTCGGCGGCGGCGTAATCGGCCATGCGGTGGTATTCGTCGGCGATCGCACGACGCAGCTCGGCGTCGTCGCCGGCCTGTGCGGCAAGCGACTCGAGCAGCTTGCGGGCCTCGTCGGTCTTGCCGTTCTCGCGCAGCTGGCTCGCACGAAGCAGGCCCACGCGCGCCTCGCCCGGGAAGCGCTCCACGACCTCGGCCACGATGCGCTCCACGAGCTCCGGCTGCTCCAGCGCCTGCGCGAGGCCACCGAACGCCAGCCACGCCTGCAGCTTGTTCGGGATGCGGCCGCTGTCGACGAGCTTGTCGAGCAGGCGCGCCGCCTGCTTCGGATCGCGCGCACCACCGGACAGCACGCCCAGCGCCTGCCGCCAGCCGGCGTCGCCCGGGGTCTGCAGCAGTTCGGTGAGGTGCTTGCGGGCCTCGCGCTCGTTGCCGCGGCGGATGGCCAACACGGCTTCGGCGGCGGCCAGGTTCAACCCTTCCCCGCCCTGCTTGCGCCACAGGTCCAGCGCCTGCGCGGCGCGCTTGTCGTCCTTGGCGAGCAATGCGATGCGGGTCGCGCGCTCGGCCAGGGCCACATCGTCGGCCTGCCGCGCGGCGTCCAGGTAGGCCTGCGCCGCGTCGTCCAGGCGGCCGGACTGCAGCGCGAACTCGCCCGCCAGCAGGGCTTCGAGCGAGGCGCTGGTGGGATCGTCCGGAGAGGTGGGTGACGCCTTCTCGGCCGCGAGCAGCGGCGTGAAGACGAGGGCGGCGACAAGGGCGAAACAGAGCGTGCGCGAGGCAGCGGGCATTCGAACGGGCCTGATGGAAGCCGGGACGGAACGGGGCCGGTAGAATATCGGCCTCCGGGTAGCCAGCAGCTTATCGCAAGCACCTGAACGAAGGTCCGGCGTCAATGAGTTTGTTCGTACTAGGCATCAATCACCAGACCGCGCCGGTCAGCCTGCGCGAGCGCGTGGCGTTTTCGGCCGAGACGGTGCCGGCCGCGCTGGATGCCCTGAAGACGCTCCCGCAGGTGCAGGAAGTCGCCCTGCTCTCCACCTGCAACCGGACCGAGCTTTACGCTGTTTCGAACGACGACGGCCAGGCGCTGGCCGACTGGCTCGCCACGCATCCGGACGACATCGGCGATCTGCACGCCTACCTCTACCGGCATCGCGACGCCGATGCGGTGCGGCATCTGTTCCGCGTCGCGACCGGGCTCGATTCGCTGGTCCTGGGCGAGCCGCAGATCCTCGGCCAGGTGAAGGACGCCTGGGCGACCGCGCGCCACGCCGGGACACTGGGTAGCCAGCTCGACCGCCTGTTCCAGCACGCCTTCACCACCGCCAAGCGCGCGCGCACCGACACGCGCATCGGCGCCAATCCGGTGTCGGTCGCTTCCGCGGCGGTGCGCCTGGCGCAGGAATCCTTCGCCCGGCTGGAAGACTCCACGGTGCTGATGATCGGCGCCGGCGAGACCATCGAGCTGGCCGCGCGCCACCTCGTGCAGGCGCGCGCCAAGCGGCTGCTCGTCGCCAACCGCACCCTCGCCCACGCGCAGGAACTGGCCAGCCGCCACGGCGGTTTCGCGCTGCCGCTGAGCGAGATCGACAAACACCTGGGCGAGGCCGACGTGGTGATTTCCGCCACCGCCAGCCGCGACCCGATCCTGCAGCGTCCGCACGTCGCCGCCGCGCTCGCCACGCGCAAGCACCGGCCGATGCTGCTGCTCGACCTCGCCGTGCCGCGCGATATCGCGCCCGACGTGGCCGAGCTGAAAGACGTGTTCCTCTACACGGTCGACGACCTGGAACGCGCCATCGAGGACAACCGCCGCAGCCGCCGCGAAGCCGCGACGGAAGCCGAGGCGATCGTCGAGTTGCAGGTTGCGCGCTTCACCGAAACGATGGTCGCCAGCACGCGCACCGAGCCGCTCAAGCGCCTGCGCGCGCACGGCGAGGCGGCGAAGGCCGACGTGCTCTCGCGCGCACAGCAGCAGCTCGCCGCCGGCCAGGATCCGGCCGAAGTGCTGAACTACCTCGCGCACACGCTGACCAACCGCCTGCTGCACGCGCCGACGATCGCCCTGCGCGAGGCGGCGCTCACCGGCAACGCGGAACTGGCGCGCGCGGCGGAAAAGCTCTTCGCCGAGGGCGACATCGCGCGCAACGAAAGTCCGGTCGAAGGACACGACAAGCGCGAGGCCTAGCGACGCACAACCGCGTCCGCTTCGCCCGCCTCTCGTTCCTCGCACCGGTCTTCACCCATGACACCCAGCCTGCGCCGCAAACTAGAAGCCCTCGCCGAACGCCGCGACGAACTCGAACGCCTGCTGTCCGATCCCGGCGTCATCGGCGATGCGGACCGCTTCCGCCGCTTCTCGCGCGAGTTCGCCCAGCTCGAACCGGTGGCGAACGCGCTGAAGGCCGAAGCACAGGCGAAGGACGACCTGGCCGCTGCGCAGGCAATGCGCGACGACCCGGAGCTCGCCGAACTCGCGCAGGACGAAATCGCCGCGGCGCAGGAACGCCTTGAGCGCCTCGACGCCGAACTGCTTGCGCACCTGATCCCGAAGGACCCGCGAGACGAAGGCGACCTGTACCTGGAAGTGCGCGCCGGCACCGGCGGCGACGAAGCGGCGATCTTCGCCGGCGACCTGTTCCGCATGTACGCGCGCTATGCGGAACGGCAGGGCTGGAAGGTCGAGATCGAGTCGGGCAGCCCGGGCGAACACGGCGGCTTCAAGGAAGTCATCGCGCGCGTGGAAGGCCGCGGCGCGTATTCGAAGCTGAAATTCGAATCGGGCACGCATCGCGTGCAGCGCGTGCCGGAAACCGAATCGCAGGGCCGCATCCACACCTCGGCCGCCACGGTGGCGATCATCCCGCTGGAACCCGAAGGCGAGCCGATCGAGGTCAATCCCGCCGACCTCAAGGTCGACACGTTCCGCTCGAGCGGCGCGGGCGGCCAGCACGTCAACAAGACCGAATCGGCGATCCGCATCACGCACGTGCCCAGCGGTGTCGTGGTCGAAAGCCAGACCGAACGCAGCCAGCACGCCAACCGCGACAAGGCGATGAAGCGCCTGACCGCGATCCTGGCCGAAGCGCAGGCGGCGAAGGCCGCGGCGGCGCAGGCCTCGATGCGCAAGCTGCAGGTCGGCAGTGGTGACCGCAGCCAGCGCATCCGCACCTACAACTTCCCGCAGGGCCGCATCACCGACCATCGCGTCGAAGGCCTGACGCTGTACGACCTGCCCAACGTGATCCAGGGCGACCTGGACGAACTCGTCGCGCGCCTCCAGCACGAGCACCAGGCAGACGAACTGGCGCGGCTGACGCAGGAAAGCTGATCCTGCTTCAGCCTCTCTCCCGCCTGCGGGAGACGGTTGGGGTGAGGGCAAACCCGAAACCGTGCACCGATACGATCGACGCCAGGCGCACCCTCACGCGTTGACTACAATCGCGAAACCCCCGAGCACGGACCCGCCCCATGCCCCTCGCGATCACGCGCGCCACGCTGGACGACCTGGACGCCGTCGTACCGCTGTTCGACGCCTACCGTCGTTTCTACGAACAGCCGTCCGATGAAGCGCGTGGTCGCGGGTTCCTCGAAGCACGACTTCGCGCGGACGAGTCGGTGATCCTGCTCGCCACCGACGAAGGCCGCGCGGTCGGCTTCACGCAGCTCTATCCGATGTTCTCGTCCGTGCGAACTGGGCGACTGTGGATCCTCAACGATCTCTACGTCGATGCCGGCGCGCGTCGCAGCGGCGCGGGCCGCGCCCTGCTCGACACCGCGGCCTCGTTCGCCCGAAACGACGGCGCGGTCGGCATCGCGCTGGAAACCACGCGCGACAACGCCACCGCCCGTTCGCTCTACCGCGGCGCGGGCTGGGAGGAAGCGGACACGCAGTGGTACTCGCTGTCCTTCACGGCGCATTCGAACGCATGAACCACGCCGTCGATCCGCGCATCGAGCTGCGCCGCGCACTGGAGCGCAATCCGGGCGACGGCTTCGCGTGGATCGTGCTGGCCGAACACGAACTCGATCGTGGCGACGCGGCGGCCGGCGAAGCCGCGGCGCGACGCGCGCTCACGCTGCGTCCCGGGCATCCGGAAGCGCTTGCGCGCCTCGGCCGCGCGCAGTGGATGCTCGGTCGCAAGAGCGACGCTGCCGAAAGCCTACGCGCCGCCGCGGCGAATGCGCCCGACCATCCCGGCATCGCGGTGTGGCTCGGCCATGTGCTGGAGGACGTCGGCGAAGCCGAAGCCGCGTCCGACGCGTATGCCCGCGCGCATGCGCTTGCGCCGCAGGAGCCGCAGATTGCCGCGTACCTGCTGGCGTGGCGGCGCAAGCTGTGCGACTGGCGCGATCTCGACGCGCTGACCGCGCAGGTGCGTGCCGCGGTGAATGACGGCACGGCGTCGGTCGAGCCGTTCGCCTTCCTGAGCGAGGACGCCAGCGCCGCCGAACAACTGCGTTGCGCGCGCCTTCGCGCCGGCATGCTCGCCCGCCAGATACGCCCGATGCCGCCCGTGCCGCCGCGCACGCACGAGCGCCTTCGCGTGGGTTTCCTATCGAACGGATTCGGCGCGCATCCCACCGGACTGCTGACCGCCGCGCTGTTCGAGCAGCTGCGCGAACTCGACGAACTGGACGTTCACCTGTTCGCACTGAATGCCGACGATGGCAGCCCGATCCGCGCGCGCCTGCAGGCCGCAGCGCACGCGCTGCACGACGTCGCGCAGCAGGCGCATGCGCGGGTGGCTCAGCGCGTACGCGACGCCGGCATCGACGTGCTGTTCGACCTGCGCGGCTGGGGTGGCGGCGGCACGCCGGAAGTGCTCGCGATGCGTCCGGCGCGCGTGCAGGCGAACTGGCTCGCCTATCCCGGCACGTCCGGCGCGCCGTGGATCGACTTCGTGCTGGCCGATGCATTCGTGCTGCCGGACGGCATCGAGCGCGATTTCAGCGAACGCGTCGTGCGACTGCCGCGCTGCTTCCAGCCGTCGGACACGACGCGCGCCATCCTGCCGCCGCCCACGCGAGCCGAGTGCGGGCTGCCCGAGGACGCGGTCGTGTTCTGCTGCTTCAACAACAGCTACAAGCTCAATCCCCGCAGCATGTCGCGTGCGTTCGCCGTGTTGCGCGAGGTACCCGGCAGCGTGCTGTGGCTGCTGTCGGGTCCGGGAAACGCGGATGTGCGCCTGCGTGCGGCCGCCCAGTCCAGCGGCGTGGATCCGCAGCGCCTGGTGTTCATGCCGAAGCAGCCGCACGCCGCGTACATGGCGCGTCTGCAGCACGCGGACCTGTTCCTCGACACCGAACCGTACAACGCGCACACCACCGCATCCGATGCACTGTGGGCCGGCTGCCCGGTGCTGACGCGGCCGGGCGCGACGTTCGCCGCGCGCGTCGCCGGAAGCCTGAACCACCATCTCGGCCTGGACGCGATGAACGTCGACAGCGACGAGGCCTTCATCGCGCGGGCCGTCGCGCTCGGCCGCGATCCGGCGTCGTTGCAGGCCCTGCGTGCGCAGCTCGCGCAGCGTCGTCGCGAGAGCGGCCTGTTCGACATGGCTGGCTTCGCGCGGGATTTCACCGACGCCGTGCAACGCATGGCGTCGGCGTAGATGCTGCGGGCTTACCAGTTCCGCGCGAGGCCCAGCGTGACCGTCGTGCCCTGGTAGTCGTAAGTGGGCAGCTGGTGCCAGGAGCGCTCCAGCCCGAGGTTCACGTCCCACGCCTCGCCCAGCGGCTGCACGCGACGCAATGCCACCGACTGGAACTCGCCCGGCAGCGCGACTGGCGCCCAGTCGTAGTCCTGGATCGACGTGCCTTCGCCGAACCACAACTGCGTGTGGCCGCGCCCGGCTGCGTCCATGAAACGCAGCGACAGCAGGTTGGCGTGGCCGTCGCCGACGTCGGACAGATCGTAGTGCGTGTAGCGGTAGCGGATGGTCAGGCGCTTGAGGTAGTACGCGGCGCCGGCATACAGCGCGGTCGAGTGATGGCCGTCGTCGTACTCGGCGTACCGCGCGCCGCCGGTGAACGTGGCGTTCTTCAGCCCGCGCCACGTGAGGTCCTGGTCGAACAGCCGGTTCACGAAGACCGGGTCGTCGCTCGAGACGCTCGCGCTGGTTCGCGTCGAAATCTTGTCGCTCCAGTCGCGGTAGAACGTGACGCCCAGGCTGTCACCGTCGAACGAATCCCCGTTGCCGAAGCTGCGCGAGCCGCCGGCGAGGTTCACCAGCAGTGTGTTGTCGCCGAAGCGCGTGGACGACTCCACGCCCAGCAGGGCGCGGCTGCCCGCACCTTCGGTGTAATCGGCGTAACTGCCGGTCACGGTCATCTTGTGGTCGCCGGCATGGGCGACGCACGCCGTGCACAGCGACAGGGAAGCAAGGGCTTTGCGGATCATGAAACAACGACTCCTGGTCTAGAACGATTCCAATGCCTGCCGGATGCGGTAGCGCCCGCCCGGCAGGTTTCTTTCGACGATGACGCGCGGTGCGAAGAGCGAATCCGGCGCGATCACGCGGCCCGGCAGCACGATGACCTGCACGCCAAGCGACGAGCGCGCGCCGATGAGGCAGCCGAGCTTTTCCATGCCGGTGTCGAGGCTCGTATCGCCGATGCGGACGCACACCGTCCGCCCGTCGAGGCGATGGTTGCTGGTGCGGACCTGCGCGCCGAGGTAGCAACCGCGCTCGACCTTGCTGTCGGCGACGAAGCACTGCGGGCCGATCGCCACGCCGTCTTCCACGATCGCGTTCTTCAGCTCGGCGGCGAAGCCGATGCGCACGCCATCGCCGATGCTGGTGGCGCCGCGGATCATCGCGTTGTTGCCGATGAGGCAGTCGCGACCGATCTCGACCGGGCCTTTGATATACGCGCCGTGGCAGATGCGCGTGCCGGCGCCGATCGACACGTTCCCCACCAGCATCGCGGTCGGCGCGACCAGCGCATTGGCGTCGATGTAGGGACGCAGGTCGGACAGGCTCGTCGCCTGCGACGCGATCTCATTCCACCACATGGGCATACCGCGTCGGCTTGTCGCGCGTCGGCTCGCGTCCGGTGAAGAACGCGGCCAGGCCGTGCACGATCCAGATGGCGTACGCCAGGAAGACATAGAAGACGGCCAGCGACGCCATCGGAACCAGTCGGAGCTTGCGGTGGTGCCAGGCGCTGATCGCCCCCAGCACGCTCACCACGGCGACCCACGCCAGCGGAAAGACCGCCATCGCGATGCCGACGCCGCCGTGTTCGAGGTACGCACGAATCCAGGTCGCGGCGTAGACGGCGATGCCCAGCACGACCAGGCCGAACATCGGCGTCATGCTCACCAGGCCGAACCGGCTCAGCAGCAGGCGACGGTGAAGTCGCATGCACACGGCGAAACCGGCGATCCAGCGACGCCAACGACGCCATTCCTCGCGCAGCGTGTTGCACTCCTGCGGATACACGATGCAGCGGTTGGCCTGCCGCACCTTGTAGCCGTGCGCGACGAGCGTCCAGGTCAGGTCCAGGTCCTCGACCTTGGTGCGGTCGGAGAAGCCGTGCTTCAGCAGCACGTCGGTCCTGAACATCCCGCAGGCGCCGGAAATGATGAAGGGCGCGCCGCCGACGATCTGCTGGAACGTCCGCTTGATCGCGATCATCGGCAGCTTCACCGTCGCACGGATGTACGGAAGCAGGCGCGCGCCATCGAGGTTGGTCGACGGAATGCCGCCGACGGCGTCCGCACCGCGCTCGATCTCGGCCAGCATGTACCCCAGGCCGTTGCGGTCGTGCGGCACACGGGTGTCCGCGTCGGTCAGGAAGACCTGGTGGGCGGTCGCGTGGCGCAGGCCGTTCATCAGCGCCCCGCCCTTGCCCGTGTTCGCCTGGTTGATCGCGACGAGGCGGTCGGGCCACGTCCGCGCCATGCGTGCGAGCACGCCCGCGGTGTCGTCGGTGGAACCGTCGTTCACGCAGATGACACGTCGGATGTACGGATTGCGCAGCAGCTGGACGAGCGACGCTTCCAGGCACGGCGCTTCGTTGTAGGCCGGGATGATCGCGTCCACCGAAGCGAGGTTGCTGCTGGGCTTGTGGCGCAGTCCGAGGACGAAGTAGCCGAGTGCGACCACGCACATGAGGGCAAACAGGAGTTCCATGGCGTCACAGCACCAGCTTGTAGGGAATGAAGCCTTCGCTCGCGTTCAGGCCGACCTGGTGGCCGCGGAACTGCGCGTTGCAGCGGATCTGGTCCTCCTGCATGTACGCGCGATGCCGCTGGCTGGAATGCAGGCGCAGCGCTTCGACCTTGGTATCGATGTAAGGCGCCACGTCCTCGAAGATGACCGGGGCGAAATGCGGCGACGAACTCGGCGTCTCGTAACCGAAGACCTGCCGCACCGACCGGCACGCGACGATCGACGCTTCGTAGACGGCGCGATGGTCCTGGTGCCGGTCGTCGCGGAACATCGTGAACACGCGGTCCGGCAGGAGTTCGGCGCACTGCGCCTCGATCAGCGCGATGAGCGCCGGCAGCTCGCTCGACAGCGACGTATCGGGCAGCCGCGCCTGCACGACGTCGGTCACGCCCAGCAGCTGCAGCGCCGAGCGCGTCTCGGCGCAGCGATCGTGCAGATCGCCGCCGCCACGTTCGCCGTCCGTCAGAACCAGTGCGCGAACGTGTGCGCCACTGGCCACGAGCTTGGCGAGCGTGGCGCCGCACCCGAGTTCGAGGTCGTCGGGATGGGCCCCGATGGCGAGGGCGGTCTTGATGCGAGGCATGGCGTTGGTACTGCGTTGGCAGTTGCGGAGTGGGGGGAGGCGCGACAGTCCATGTCGGGGGGCGCAAATCCTAAAAGCGCAACTTTGAATAGGCCCGGACGCCGCGCCCCGAATGAGACATTTCGCCTTGACCGGCCCGTATCCGTGCGCGTGCGGCGGGCACCGCTCTGGCGGTACGCTGTCGCCTATCGCTGTCGCCACCGGATCCCCATGACCGCCACCGCCGACCTCATTCCGCTCAACCTGTGCGTGCTCACCGTGTCCGACACGAGGACGCTGGCCGAGGACAGTTCGGGCGATTACCTCGTGCAGTCGCTCGCGGAAGCCGGACATCGCCTGGCCGAACGCGCCCTGCTCAAGGACGATCGTTACCAGCTGCGCGCCGTGGTATCGCGCTGGATTGCCGACGAGAACGTCGACGGCGTGCTCGTCACCGGCGGCACCGGTTTCACCGGCCGCGATTCCACGCCCGAGGCGCTGCTTCCGCTGCTCGACAAGCAGATGGATGGCTTCGGCGAACTGTTCCGCGCGGTGAGCTTCGACGAGATCGGCACCTCGACGCTGCAGTCGCGCGCGTTCGCCGGGCTGGCGAACGGCACATTCGTGTTCGCACTGCCGGGCTCGACGTCGGCCTGCCGCACCGCGTGGGAGAAGATCATCCGCGCGCAGCTGGATTCGCGAACGAAACCCTGCAACCTGGCAACGCTGCGTCCGCGCCTGCGCGAGCGCTGACGCGCGCGTCACCGGCGCGGCGTCACCGTCGTCGTTGTTGGATTCACATCAAGCCGGAGTGAGACATGTCGCTGGACACCACCCTGCGTTTGCTCGCCAAGGCCAGCGGCATGAGCGCCGCCGACATCGCCACCGCGATCCCGCGCGCCGGCGTCGCGACGGTGAGCGCCTGGCTTCGCGGCGAGAAGCTTCCCGGCCGCGAACAGCTCGACGCGCTGGCGCGCGCGTTCGGCGTGCCGGCCGGCGCGCTGCTCTCGGAACTGGCGAGCACGCTGGATCCGGCGCGCACGCAGGGCGAACACGATCTGCTCGCCGCGTATCGCGCGCTCGACACGCGCCAGCAGGGTGCGCTGCTGGAAGTCGCACGCAGCATGGCGGGCACGCGTCGCCGCAGTACGCCGAAGTCCAACGCAGGCGGCACGTCGCGCGCCCGCACCCGCCGGAGCACGACGTGATGGCCAAGCTCAAGCGCAAGGAATACGAAGCGGCACTGGAGCCGCTGCAGATCGAACTGGTCGAGATGGCGCGCTGGCTGAGCGACACCGGCAAGCGGCTGGTGGTGCTGTTCGAAGGCCGCGACACCGCCGGCAAGGGCGGCGCGATCGAGGCCATCGCCGAACACCTCAACCCGCGCCAGTGCCGCATCGTCGCGCTGCCCAAGCCCACCGACCGCGAACAGACGCAGTGGTACTTCCAGCGCTACGTGCCGCACCTGCCGGCGGGTGGCGAGATCGCGCTGTTCGACCGCAGCTGGTACAACCGCGCCGGCGTCGAGCGCGTCATGGGCTACGCCGACGCCGAACAGGTGCGTACCTTCCTGCGCCAGACGCCGGTGTTCGAACAACTGCTCGTCGACGACGGCGTGCTGCTGTTCAAGTACTGGCTGTGCTGCGACCAGGCCAAGCAGGAGGAACGCTTCGCCGAACGGCTGCAGGATCCGCTCAAGCGCTGGAAGCTATCGCCTATCGATGCCGCCTCGCGCGAGCACTACGACGACTACACCAAGGCGCGCGAGGCGATGCTCAAGGCCACGCACACCGAGCACGCGCCGTGGACGCTGGTGGATTTCAACGACCAGCGTCGCGGCCGGCTCGCGCTGATCCGCGACCTGCTCTCGCGCGTCCCGGACAAGCGCACGCCGGAACACTGCATCGAGTTCCCGCCGCTGGAAGGCAAGCCGAAGAAGGAACGCTACTCGGTGATCAAGCCGATCGTCCCGGACGACGACGACGCCGAGTGAGCGGTCACCAGTTCCAGCGCATCCCGAGCTTGCCGTCCCACGCGTCGAAGCGGTTGCCGCCGAAACTGCGCTGGTAGCCGATGTTCGCGTAGAGCGACGTGGTGCGACCGAGCTCCCGCGTCATGCCGGCGTTCAACTGCCACCACGTGCCGGAAATGTCGGCCTGGAACGGCAGGTCGCCGTTGCCGGAGGAGAACAGCGTCAACGGCTCGCCCTTGAACTCGTGCCACACGTTCGCGCGCAGCCAGCCGCTCATCAGGCGTGGTGCGCCGTCGCTGGCCGGCTCCAGCCGCCAGTCGCGCGTCCAGCGCACGCCCAGGCGTGCGGCGAGCGATTCGGCGTCGCGGAAGCGCACCTGCGCGACGGCGTCGTCGCCTTCGAAATCGTCCACGCGCTGGTAGACGATCTGCGCCTGCGGTTCGAAGCGCGATTCCTCCTCGGCGCGTTCACACTTCAGCCGCATGCCGCCTTCGACCGACGCCGCCCAGCCGAAGCTGTCGGACTTCAGGCGCAGGCCGCGCACCGAATGCGATTCCATGTCGCTCCAGGTGCCCTGCAGGACGGTGTCGACGTAGCTGCCGCACGGCCAGAAATGCGTCCAGTAGCCGCCGAGCGACGTGCCTTCGACCTTGTCCTTGCCCACGCGCAGGCGGTTGTAGTGCGTCACTTCGCTCTTGATGCGCCCCTGTCCGACGTAGAGGCCTGCGTGGTCGCGATGGTCGTCGTCGTGCTGTTCGCGCCACACGTCGGTGCCGACCTGCAGTGCAAGCACGTCGAAGTCGTACTTCGGTCCGGTGCCGAGGATGCCGCGACGGTCGCCTTCGACGTCGCCGTCCTCGGCGATCACGCGCACCCACGCGCCGTTGAACGACGTGCGCGATTGCAGGTCGTCGCGGTCGCGTAGTTGTTCTTCCTCGCCGACGCGCTCGTGCAGGTTGCCCAGCGTCGTCCAGCCGAAGCGCAGCGCCATCGCCGGCAACGCGGCGTACAGCGACACTTCGGCGCGATAGTTCGGCACCGGCGGGAACGGCGTGGGCGGATCCGGCGGCGTCGGCGTCGGCGGCACCGGGGGATCCGGCGGCGTGGGCGGTGTCGGCGGCTCGGGTGGATCCGGGGGCGTCGGCGGCGGGTCCGGCGGGTCCGGATCCGGCGGATCGGGATCGGGCGGCGGCGGATCGGGCGGGATGTCGCAGCCCGGGGCTGAGGGATCGAGTGTGCAGTCCAGCGTGGAGCGCAGGTACCAGTTCGACGGGCTGGAACCGTCGCGACTGCCGCGCTGCAAGGTGTACTCGTACGCGCCGGCGAGCACGAGCGAGCCGAGCGTGAACGCGTTGGTACCGGTGATGCCGCCGTTGACGGCATCGATCACCAGGATGCCGTCGCCCGACGTCAGCGCGCCGGCGCCGCCGGCGTTGGCGACCATCACGCTCGCGGTCCCGGTCGTCGCCTCACCGCCGTCGATGATCAGCACGTCCGATGGCGAGCCGTCCGTGTCGAGGAACGTGTTCACCGCGAGCGTGCCGCTGCCGGCGAAGTAGTTGTGCGTGGCGAGCCGCTTGAAATTGCCGTTCACCGGCGGTGCGAACGCCACCACGCCGGTGTTGGTCAGGTCGCCGGTGAGCAGCGAATCGGCGGTGACGGTCCACTGGCTGCTCGCATCGACGGTCACGTCGGTGACGCGATACGCCGCGCCGTTCCATTGCGACCGGTCGGCCAGCGAGATATTCGTCTCTGCGCCGACATCGGCGTAGGCGTCGCCGCGCAGGCGACTGTTGCCGGTGAGTCCGAGGTTGACCAGCGTCTGCGTACCCGACGTGCGCGCCGCCGAATACAGCACGTACGTGGCGTCGGTGCTCACGCTCGCACCGTTCGACATCGCCATGTTGAAAAGCCCGTCGGCCACCATGGTCACGCCCGACTGGCTCGACAGCGTGCCGCCGCTCATCGTGACGCGATTGACGTTCGCAGCGCCCAGGCCCGTGGACGAGATGCCGCGCGTGTTCGCGCCCGTCGCGCGCACGGTGCTGTTCGTCAGGTTGATGACGCCCGGCGCGGTGAAGGTTTCCAGTCGCAGCGCCGCGCTGCCGCCGGAGGTGTTCACCGTGGTGCCGGTGGCATCGATCGTGCCGTTGGAAACCACCATCAGGCCGCGCGACTGGGAACCGGTCGTGGTGACGTTGTTGTTGTTCAGCACGATGCGGCTGTCGCCGGGGTTGTTCTGGCCCGCGTAGGCGGCGATGCCGTTGATGGTGGGCACGTTGATCGTCGTGCCATTGCTGGTGATGAGCGCCTGCGCGTCGGCGCTGCCGGCTCCGGTGGCGCTGGCGCGCAATGCCGCATGCGGGGTTCCGAAGCTGTTGCTGAAGGAAATCGCCAGTGACGGGCTCGCATTGGCCAGCGTTGGACTGATCAGCAGGCGCCACGCCGGAACATGCGTTTCCGTGTTGCTGACGTACACCTCGCCGAGCGTGATGACGCTGGCACCGTTGAGCGTGACCCTCGCGTCCGCCGTAGTCGCGACGCCGGTGGCCGCCGCACCCGACAGCGCCCACACGCCGCCGCCGACGCCCGGCCCTGCCACGGTCAGGTTCTCGAACGTGGTGTTGGCGTTGTTCGCTGCGAGGACGCCGAGACTCGAGTTGGCACCCGTGCTCACCGACGCAGGCAGCGTGTTGAAGTTCAGCCTGAGTCCGCTCGCGAGCGAAGCCGTCGTGTTGTCGACGATGACGCCGACGTTGCCCGTGCCGTAGTGGTTGATCGTCGTGCCGGTCGGCAGGTTCACCTGCCCGCCGTCGTGCAGGTAAATGCCCATCGCATTCGTGCCGCGCAGCGTGACGATCACGGGCCCGGTGACGTTGATCGCGCTGTTCGCTCCCGCGCCGAGTCCGACGGCCTGGTTGCCCGCCGTATCGAGGCTGACATTGCCGAGCAGGTTGATGGTGCCGCCGCTATCGGCGATGGCGCCCTGCCCGTTCGATGCGCTGGTGGTGTTGTTGAGGTACGCCACGCTGCCCGCGTCGATGCGGCCTCCAAGCGCGATCAGCCCGCCGCCGAGGCCGCTGCCCACCAGGTTGCCGCCCGTCAGGAAGATCGAACCGCCGCTGCTTGCGAGGACGGCATGCCCGCTGGTGGTCGTGATCGCGAAGTTGCTGCGCGCGTTGATGACACCCGTGCCACTGGCCTGGAACGCGTTACCGCTGGCGGTGATGAAACGGATCAGGCCGGGCGCGCCGCCGGCATTGGAGTCGATGTCGAGCGTGCCGCCGGTGACGTTCGCGCCGGGGTTCGATCCGCTCGATGTGACCACGGTGTCGGCCACGACCTGCACCGTGCCGCTGGTGACGTTCACCGGCCCGGTGACGGCGCCGGGTCCGACCGCCAATGCCGAGGGCGCGCACGCCAGCAGCAGCGAGCCCGGCAACCAGACGCGGCTCAGTCGGGCGGACGCGAGGACGATTCCGATTTCGCGAGCCAGACGATGGCGATGCTTCCATTGCGCGCGGCCGCGCGTCCTGTAGGCCTGTTCCATGGAGCGATCCCTCGATCCGTGGCGACCGGCGTGGTCGTCGCGCAGTCAGTGTCCGGCAGGTTCGGTGAAACCGGGCCTCACAAAACCGAACCGGGCTCAGCCGGTGACGAAGCCCTCGCCTGCTTCGTCGTCGCGCGCCGGCATGCGTTGCAGGTCGTCCACGCGCGCCATCGGCGGGCCTTCGCGCAGCCAGGCGGCGAGTTCATCGATCGCCGCGCCATCGCCGGCGGCGAGCACTTCGACGCGGCCATCGGGCAGGTTCTTCGCGAAACCGCGCAGCCCCAGCGCCTGCGCGCGATCGCGGGCGGACGCGCGGAAGAACACGCCCTGCACCTTGCCGCTCACGACGAAGCGCGCGGCGCTCATGACTGGCCGGCCGCCTGCGGGCCGCCTGCTTTCGCGATCGCCGCTTCGATGTCCTTCGCGGTGACCGGGCCGAGGAACTTGTCGGCGACGCGGCCATCGGGCGCGATCAGGTAGGTCATCGGCAAGCCGCGCGGCGTGGCGAAATCGGCCGGCGGATTGAACGTGTCGACGACCGCGATCGGATACACCACCGGGTGCAGCTTGAGGAACACCTTCATGTCGTCGGCGCTGATGTCCTCGTACGCGAGGCCGAGCACCTCGACGTGTTCGCGCATCGCATCCAGCGCCGAGAGCTCGGGCATTTCCTTGAGGCACGGCTTGCACCACGTCGCCCAGAAGTTCACCACGACCCACTTGCCGCGGCGCGTTGCGAGGTCGTACTGCTTGCCGTCGACGGTGGCGATGACGAGCTTGGGCACCTCCACGCCGCCTTCGCTGAGCGGATGATCGGCCGTCTGCGGCAGCGTCAGGGCGCCGGTATCGGACGGGGTCTGCGGCGCGGCGAGGTCGGTGTCGGCGGGTTTGTCCTTCTGGCAGCCGGCCAGCAGCGCGGCCGAGACGACGGCAGCGGCAAGAAAGGAACGCGGGTTCGCGCGGCTGTGCATGTCAGACCTCGTCGGATTGGATGGATGACGCGCGCCGCTTGAGCAGCTCGCGCAGGGGAAGGCGCAGTTCGTCGAGCGCGGCGATCGCGGAGCGTCCCAGCGCATCGTCGCGGCACGGCAGCACCGCCTCGGTCACCGGGATGCGCAGCTGGCAGGCTTCGTACAACTCGGCCAGCGAGAGTTCGTCCAGGTTGCGCGTGAGCAGCCACTCGCCGGTTTCGGCGCGGCGCACGACGTTGATGGTGTTCAGTTGCGCGAGCATCTGCTGCACCAGCGCATCGGTGAGCATCGGCTCCATTTCCTCGATCTCGTCGCTGTGCAGGCCGCGCCCCTGCTTGCGGCTGTCGTTGAAGCGCGCGAGCAGGCGCAGCAGGCCGTAGATCTCGAAGCCCAGCGGCAGGCGCATGCCGACCGGCTGGTAGCGGAACTCCGACATCGACGAGGCCAGCGACGCGCCAAGCAGGATCGCGACCCAGCTCAGGTAGATCCACAGCAGGAAGATCGGCACGAAGGCGAGCGTGCCGTAGATCTTCGAATACGAATTGAAGTTGCCCAGGTACAGGCCGATGCCCCACTTCACGATCTCGAACAACACCGCCGCCAGCGCCGCACCGGCGAACGCGTGGCGCCAGTGGATCGTGCGATGCGGCACGACGCGGTAGATCGCCGCGAACGCCAGCCACTCCAGCGTCATCGGCGACAGCCGCAGCATCAGCGTCTGCAGCGTGCGGCCGGCGTCGGTCTCGAACATCGACATCGCAAAGAACTTCGCCGACAGCGCCAGGCTCGCGGCGGCCATCAGCGCGCCCAGCGTCAGCACCGTCCAGTAGACGAGGAAGCGCCCGATGCGCGGCCGCGCGGACTCCACGCGCCAGATGCGGTTGAACGCCGACTCCACGCCGTTGAGCGTGATCAGCAGCGATACCACCAGCGCGATCACGCCGGCTGCCGTGAGCTGGCCGGCATTGGCCGAGAACTGCTTCAGATAGGCCTCGACCGACCGCGCCGCGCTCGGCACGAAGTTCGAGAAGATGTAATCGCTCAGCCGGTCGCTCCACTCGCCGAACACCGGGAACGCCGACAGCACGCCGAAGACCACCATCGACAGCGGCACCAGCGCGAACACCGTCGTGTAGGCCAGCGCGCCGGCGGCCTGGAACAGGTTGTCCTCGAGGAAGCGGCGCGCGAGGAAACGGAAGAACGTGCCCACGCGGGCGCGGTCGCGCGCGCGTTCGCTCCAGCGATACAGGGAATCCAGTGGCTCCATTCGGCGGAGGGTAACCGATGGGACTGCGCTGCGGAGTCAGCGTCCAGCCCCTCTTCCATTGGAAAGGGGGTGGGGTGAGGGGCGACGAAGAGACGGCATCGACGTCCCCATGCGCTCGCAACGCTCTGGTTTCCACACCGCTCCCCGCTCCCTCTATCCTTCCCGTCACGATTAGGAGGACGCAATGCCCGAGATCCTGGTGCTCTATTACAGCCGCGGCGGTTCGGTGGCGCGGTTGGCGCGGCAGATCGCGCGCGGCATCGGCGAGGTCGACGGCATGTCCGCGCGCATCCGCACCGTGCCCCCGGTGTCGGCGGTGACCCAGTCGGCCGCGCCGCCGGTGCCCGAAGACGGCGCGCCCTACGTCGAGCCGCGCGACCTGGTCGAATGCGCCGGCCTGGCGCTGGGCAGCCCGACGCGCTTCGGCAACATGGCCGCGCCGGTGAAGTACTGGCTCGATGGCCTGGTCGGCGAATGGACCAGCGGCACGCTGGTCGGCAAGCCCGCGGCGGTGTTCACCTCCACCGCGACGATGCATGGCGGCCAGGAATCCACGCTGCTGACGATGATGGTCCCGCTGCTGCACCACGGCTGCGTGCTGATGGGCATTCCCTACACCGAGCCGGCGCTGAGCACCACGCGCAGCGGCGGCACGCCCTATGGCGCGTCGCACGTGGCCGGCAATTCCGACGATCCGCAACCCACCGACGAGGAAGCGCAGCTCGCACGCGCGCTCGGTCGCCGGCTGGCGACGCTGGTCGCGAAGGTGTCGTCGTGAACGCCCGCCACGTGCTGGTGATCGGGCTGCTCGCGCTGGCGGCGCTGTTCATCGCCTGGTTCGGGCCACACCCCTCGCCCGTCGCCGAACTGCTGGTCTTCGCCTTCCCGCCGCTGGCGCTGGCGATGGGCGTGCTGCGCCGCAGGCGGACGGCGCCGTTCTGGGCCGGCGTGCTGGGGCTGGCGTGGTTCAGCCATGGCGTGATGGTCGCCTGGTCGCGCCCCGCCGAACGCGGCTTCGCGCTGGCCGAAGTCCTGCTGGCGCTGGTGGTCATCTTCGCCGCGAGCCTGCCCGGGCTGCGGGCGCGGTTCGCGAAGAAGAAGGCGTAGCGCCTGTACAATTGCGCGCAATCCACAGCGCGCGCACTTCGATGGACCAGCTCTGCATCGTCACCACCGGCGGCACGATCGACAAGATCTACTTCGACGACAAGTCGGACTACCAGATCGGCGAGCCGCAGATCGGCGGCATCCTGCGCGAGCTGGGCGTGGCGTTCCGCTTCAACGTGATCCCGATCCTGCGCAAGGATTCGCTGCATATCACCGCCGAGGATCGCGAGCTCATCCGCGCGACCATCGCCGCCCAGCCGGCCAAGCACGTGCTGCTGACGCACGGCACCGACACGATGGTCGAAACCGCGAAGGTGCTGTCGAGCCTCACCGACAAGACCATCGTGCTGACCGGCGCGTTGAGCCCGGCGCGCTTCCGCGGCTCGGATGCCGAGTTCAACGTCGGCTGCGCCGTCGGCGCGGTGCAGTCGCTGCCGCCGGGCGTGTACATCGCCATGAACGGCCGCATCTGGGACCCGACCAAGGTCCGCAAGAATGTCGAAGCGAACCGCTTCGAACCGAACGCCTGATCGTCCGATCGCCCGACAAGAAAAGCCCCGGCGGTTGCCGGGGCTGAATGCCGCGCGGAGATCGCGGCCGGGAGGATGGCGTGTGCAGGCGCGCTTTGAGCGTCTTCCTCAGAACGTGATCGACCAGTTGTTGATGTAGCCGGTGTCGCCGGCCGCGTTGTCGTTCACGCGCAGCTTCCACGTACCGTTGAGCGCCTCGCTCGACAGGTTCTTCGAATACGAGCCGGTGAGGTTGTCGGCGCTGCCGCCGGTGCGGTTGTGGATGTTGTAGAGCGTGCCGTCCGGCGCGACGAGGTCCACCTTCAGGTCGCCCCGATACGTGTGGACGATGTTGACGTTGATCGACGAGGTCGCCGACGCGTTGCCGGTGCGGCCGGACACGGTGATCGGGCTGTCGACGGTGGCGTTGTCGCTGATCGTGTAGTCGGCGGCATTGCTGTAGGTCTGCGTGCCGCCACCGGTGCTGCCGCCACGGAACGCGGCGATGGTCGCCTTGGTGTTCACCAGCACGCGCTGGTTGTGGCTGGTAGCCGCCGTGCCCATCGCGACGCCACCGTAGGTGACGTCGGGATTCGACCAGTAGTTCAGGCGCGGGCAGCCCGCCGGTGCAGTCGTAGGCCATGATCGTGCGCCAGGCGTTGTTCGGCGCGCGATAGCCGTGGCCGTACGCGTACGGCGACGTGCTCGGATCGGTTGCCGGATCGTGGCGGGCCGACTGCAGGTGGCCGACTTCATGCGCGAAGGAGTAATAGCCCGTCGCGCAATCCCAGTACGCGGTGGCGAACGCCGTCGTCGCGGTTGAACCAATGCCCGACGCGAGGCCGCACGCGGAACCGTCGTTGCCGATCAGCACGGCAACGTCCGCACCGGTGCTGTCGCGCAATGCGTGGATGTTGTCCATGTAGCCGTCCGACGTGCCGCGGAAACGCGACAGGTCGGTGCTCATGCCCACTTCGCTGTAGGTCACGGCGGTATAGCCGGCCAGTTCCATGTTGATGCCGACGTTGGAGTTCACGTAGCCCTGGTTCGATTCGGCCACGGCCAGCTGCGCGAGTGCCTGCATGTCGCCGCCGTAGGCGGACACCGCGGCGTTCGTCGCGACGACGAGCACGCGGATGGTCGCGGTGGCGCCGGGATCGATGGCGAGCGCGCCGACCATGCCCGACGGCGCGGCCATGTTGATCTGCGGCAGGTCGCGGAACGCGGCCGGGTGATCCGGCGGCATCGCGCGTTCGTTGACTTCGATCACCGCGTGGTTGCCGTCGGGCAGCGGGCGGATGCGGTACAGCTGGCCGTTCACGCGCACGTTGCCGGTGACGCCCTGCCCGTGGCGGACGAGGATCACCGAGTTGTTCTCGTCATGGCGCACTTCGCGCGCGGTCATGTTGCGGGCCTGGCTGGTCTCGCGCACGTGGCCGATCCAGGTGAGGCTGCCGTCGGGATTGGCCGTGGCTTTCTCGAGCACGGCGGTGACGTTCTTCAGGCCGAGGTCCAGGCCGATCTCGCTGTTCTGCGCGGCGACGGCATTCGGATCGGCACGCAGCGCGCGCACCGACGTGGACGCCGGTCGCGCGGCGAGCGCGCCGGCGGCGCGCGCCGATTCGGCCTGCACCTGCGCGGGGCCGAGGAACAGCGGTTGGGCGGCGAAGGCCGCGCCGGATACGAGGAAGGCGCCGGCGGCGATCGCCAGCCGTGCGCGAAGCGAAGCGTTGCGGTTCATGGATGCGTTCTCCTGCTGGGATGGGATGTCCTTTCCCGCGGCGCTTCCAAGGCTTCGCTCGAGTGCGGGCGTCGACGCTACGCCGACCCTCACCCCAACCCCTCTCCCGGAGGGAGAGGGGTTCAAGCAAACCAACAAGCGCTGCGGCAGAGAGACCGCTCCCGGAATTCCGGGAGCGGGTGTCGCACTGGCATCTATCGGTCGATCAGAACGTCACCGACCAGCTGTTGATGTAGCCGGTGTCGCCGGCCGCGTTGTCGTTCACGCGCAGCTTCCACGTGCCGTTGAGCGGCTCGGTGGACAGGTTGAACGTCACCGTCTTGTTGACGTTGTCCGCGCTGCCGCCGCTGCGGTTGTGCACGTTGTAGAGGCTGCCGTCCGGCGCGACGAGGTCCACCTTCAGGTCGCCCTGGTAGGTGTGCACGATGGCGACGGTCACCGACGCGTTGGTCGGCGCGTTGCCGGTGCGGCCGGAGACCGTGATCGGGCTGTCGACCGTGGCGTTGTCGCTGATCGTGTAGTCCGTGGCGTTGCTGTAGGTCTGCGTGCCGCCGCCACCGCCGGCGGTGTAGCTGCCGGTGAGGCTCAGGCCGGAGAACGTCGAGTAGCCGCGCACCAGCACGTGGTACGTGCCGGCCTGGGCCGTGGCGATGTTGCAGGTCTCGGCGTTGGTGCTGCCTTCGGACTTGCAGTCGTAGCTGGTCGTGGTCGGTGCGCTGCCGAACTTCACGAACAGGTCCGCATCGCCGCTGCCGCCGGAGGTGACGAACTTCAGCCCGGTGGCGCCGGCCGGCACGGCCAGCGTGTAGCGAAGTTCGGTACCCGCACTGCCCGACAGCCCGGTCACCGGCGTGCCGTTGGTGAGCGTGCCGGTCGGCGGCGGCGTGGTGCCGTTGGCGGCATCGACCACGGCCTTCGCGTTGAGGATGCCCGGACCGATCGACTGCGACGGCGTGGACGGGAACGGGGTGACGTTCGCCTTGATGATCGACTCCACCTGCGCCGGCGTCTTCGGCGTCGTCGCCGCGGCCTGCAGCAGCGCGACCACGCCCGCGACATGCGGCGTCGCCATCGAGGTGCCGTTGTAGGACGCGTAGGTTTCCGCGCCCGGCGTCGTCGAACCGCTGTTGAGCGTGGACAGGATGTTCGAGCCGGGCGCTGCGATGTCGATCAGCGAGCCGTAGTTGGAGAAGCTCGAACGCGCACCGGTGCTGGTGATCGACGCCACCGCGATGACGTTGTTGCAGTTCGCCGGCGAGGCATTGGACACGTTGGTGTTGTCGTTGCCGGCGGCGATCACCAGCGTGGTGCCGCGCGAGACGGCGCCGTTGATCGCGGTCTGCGTGGTGGTGCCGCAGGCACCGCTGCCGCCGAGGCTGAGGTTGATGACCTCGGCCGGGTTCGCGTTCGCCGGGACGCCGCTGACGGTGCCGCCGGAGGCCCAGATGATGGCGTCGGCGATGTCGGAGTCGTAACCGCCGCAGGTGCCCAGCACGCGCACCGGCACGATCTTCGCGCCGTATGCCACGCCGGCCACGCCCTTGGCGTTGTTGGTCACCGCGGCGATCGTGCCCGCCACGTGCGTGCCGTGCCAGCTCGACGGTTGCGCGGCGTGCGAGCCGCCGCACTGGTTCGCGCTGACCCAGTCGCCCGGATCGCTCGGGTCGCTGTCGCGGCCGTTGCCGTCGTTGGAGACGGTGGTGTCGATGATGAAGTCGTAGCCCGGCAGCACGTTCGCCGACAGGTCGCTGTGGCTGGTGATGCCGGTATCGAGCACGGCGACGACGGAGCCCGCGCCGTTGGTCACGTCCCAGGCCTGGTTGGCCTTGATGCCGTAGGTGCCCGAATAGCCCCACTGCTCGGAATAGCGCGTGTCGTTGGGCGTGAGGTACGGCTTGTTGAGCTTGTCGACCTCGACGTATTCGACGTTGGGGTCCGCGGCGATCTGGCGCATCAGGCTTTCGGCCTCGACGCGGTCCAGCTTGCGGTCGGCACGCACGACGTCGGCGCCGGTGGCGATGCGTCGGACGTGGCGCACGCCCAGCGCCTTGCCGGCACCGGCGGTGCGGGCGGCGGAGCTGAGGGCGCTCTGCAGCGTGGAGACGTTGGCGCGTTCGGCGCTGCCGTCCTTGTACTTCACGATGAAGCGGTCGCTCCCGGCCTGGGCATCCAGCCCGGACAGGTTGACGCGGGCCTGCTGCGCAAGCGCCGGCGCCGCCAGCGCGGACGACAGGGCGATGGCGGTGGCGATCGAAAGCGCGTGCGCGCGGAGACCACGGTTACGACGACGGTCATTCGAAGACATCTGGTGGAACCCCCGAAGTTGGACTGCGTGATGGAAGGCCCGCCTACCGGCGCGCGAGCGCGCCGTGCGGCCGGCCTTGTGTACGGGCGCCGCATCGAGGCGGTCGACCGTTCTTCCAGCTGACACCCCCGGTGCCGCAGAGACTGCGACAGCCCGGCATCACGCAATCCGGGGTCTCGGCGGTTTCCCGCCCCCTGTTCCGCGACCCTGCCTGCGCAGTTGCCGGGACTTCACCCTTCTCCGGCCCGGTACCGGATGGGGTCCGCCCCCGGCCGGAACCGGAGGGCGTTTCAACACAACGCGACATGTACCCGACGCCCCACCGTTCATCGAAGCAACTGTTAACGCAAAGTCGCCAACTGCGGACGGCGTCACTGTTCAGCGGTCGGGATGTGAAGATTGCGCCCGGTGGACATCACAAACGCGAACGCCCCGCGGTGCGGGGCGCTCTGCGTTGCAGCATGACGGCGGCGTGAAGGCAGGCCGTCGAACGGATCGGGAATCGGGCTAGAACATGCCGGTTTCGAGCCGCGCCGCCTCGGACATCATCGTCCGATTCCACGGCGGGTCGAACACCAGGTCGACGTCGGCTTCGGCGACGGTCGGGATCATCTCCAGCTTGTCGCGCACGTCGGCGACGAGGATGTCGCCCATGCCGCAGGCCGGCGCGGTCAGCGTCATGCGCACTTCGACGCGGCGCTGGCCGGGGTTTTCCGGATGCGGAAGGATGCGCGCCTCGTACACCAGGCCCAGGTCCACGACGTTGATCGGGATTTCCGGATCGAAGCAGGTGCGCAGCTGGCGCCACACCATCTGCTCGACGGCCTCGTCGTCGGCGCCTTCGGGCAGCTCAAGCGGTTCAGGTGGTTCCTTGCCGATGGCGTCGGCATCGCGCCCGGCCACGCGGAACAGGTTGCCTTCGACAAAGACGGTGTAGCTGCCGCCCAGGCCCTGCGTGATGTAACCAACGCTGCCGGCCGGCAGGGTCACCTGCTCGCCCTGGGGCACCATGACAACGGCGCAATCGCGCTCGAATCGGACGGGTTCGCTGCTGCGGGAATACATGCCGGGAAGATTGGGGTGCGCGGTGGCGGCACAAGAGCGCGCATTCTACCGGCAGCACCCGCGCCACGACCGCCCGCCAGCGCGACGCAGCGTGCCGGATGCGGTTTCCGTCGGTTCCTGCCGTGCGCTGCGGGCTTGCCGGCTATGCTGTGCGGCCTCCCGCCGCCAGAGCGTTCGATGACCGCAGTTGCCCCGCCCGCCCGCCGCGCCACCTGGTTCTCGTGGCTGCTGTTGCTGCTGGGCGCTTTCGGTTTCGCGGCGGTCTGGGTCCTCGCGAGCCTCTACACGGGCCGCCAGCTCGGCTGGATGGCGGTGCTCGGCGCGCTCGACATCGCCTGGATGCTGCGCCTGGGCGGCTGGCAGCGCGGGTGGGGACGCATGCTCGCCGGCGTCGGCGCGACGGCCGCCATCGTGATCGCCTCGAACTGGTTCATCACCGCCACGCAGCTGGGCGGGATGCTCGGACTGGATCCGTGGGACTCGGCAATGCGCCTGGGCTGGCACCACGCCTGGATCCTGGTGACGCTGGCGAACCACGCGATGGACGCGGTGTGGATCGCGGTGGGGCTGCTCGTCGCGGCCTGGCTGTCGCGCTGAGGCCTCCATTCTTGCGACCAGAGGATCAGCCCTTCTCCCGCGTGCGGGAGAAGGTGCCCGGTAGGGCGGATGAGGGCAGCTTCCGGCCCTCACCCCAACCCCTCTCCCGCAAGCGGGAGAGGGGCTAGTTCACGGCATCGAACTCGTCCAGGCACGTCTCGAACACGGCCACGGCCTGCTCGATCTCCGCCACCGACAGCCCGCAGTAGCCCAACAAGAGGCCGGCGCGGTCGGGCGGCGCGAGGTAGTACGGCGCGATCGGATACAGCCCCAGGCCCAGGCTGCGCGCGCGGGCGATGAAGGCTTCGCCGTCGGCCGCGGTGCGATCGGTCAGCCACACGACCAGATGCATGCCCGCATGCGAATCGTTGATCGTCAGCCGCCCTCGGCTGCAGCGATGCAGCCCGTCGAGCAGCGCGTCGCGCCGTTCCTTCAGCGTCTTCCACGCGCGGCGCAGGTGGCGTTCGAAACCGCCGTCCACGATGAATCGCGCCAGCGCTGCCTGTTCGATGCCGCAGGAACCGAAATCGTCCTGCCACTTGGCGTTGACGTAATCGCCGCGCAGGCCCGCCGGCACCACGAGGTAGGCCAGCCGCAGCGACGGAAACATCGCCTTGGAGAACGTGCCGACGTAGATGACGCGGTCGGCATCGTCCAGCGATCGCAGCGCGGCGAGCGGGCGCGCGTCGTAGCGGAACTCGCCGTCGTAATCGTCCTCGAGGATCCAGCTGCCGTTCTGTCGCGCGTAGTCGAGCAACTGCAGCCGGCGAGGCAGCGAGAGCACGGCGCCGGTCGGGAACTGGTGCGATGGCGTCACGCAGATCAGCTTGGGCGGCGTGGACGGCAGCTCGTCGACCTTCAGGCCGTGTTCGTCGACGTCGAGCGTGCTCACCTTCGCGCCGTGGATCTGCAGCGCCTCGCGCATCGCCGAGTAGTGCGGCTCCTCCAGCAACACCTCGTCGTTCTGGTCGAGCAGCACGCGCGCGGTCAGCGCGACGGCCTGCTGCGTGCCGGCGACGATTACCACGTCCTGCGGTTCGGCCTGGATGCCGCGCCGCCGGGCGAGGTAGTCGCATACGGCCTCGCGCAGAGCGGGCACGCCCTGGGAGGCGGGATAGTTCGTCGAGGTGTACGCGGCCGCATGCGCGAGTTCGCGCGCCCACGCGCTCGTGAGCGCGGGGTTGGTCAGGGGCACGCCGTACTGGAAGGCGTAGCGCACGCCGGGAATCGCGCGGCCCGGAATGCGCAGGTGGTCGTGCACGATGCGCGCGCGTCGGGCGAACTGCGACTGCGCCGGCAGCGGTGAATCCACCGCGTGGAGCGGTCGGGCATCCTGCAGCGGCGGCGTCACGTAGCTGCCGGAACCGACGCGGCCATCGACGAAGCCTTCCGCCCGCAGCTGTTCGTACGCGGCGAGCACGGTGTTGCGCGACAGGCCGAGTTCGCGCGCGAGCTGGCGCGTTGCCGGCAAACGCGCGCCCTCGCTGACGCGCCCGGCGAAGACGGCGCTCTTCAGCGCCCGCGTCAGTTGTGCGTGGAGCGGGCCGCGGCCGTCGAGCTGCAGGTGCATGGCGGACTCTCCGGATGAATGTGGCGTCGGTCGAATGGCCCCATTCAACCCCCCTGAATTGGCCCTTGCCAGTGCCACTTGCGCGCGGCCTCATAGGGCCATTCGCCCGCCGGAGTGCGTCGATGAAAGCCAGTGCCCGCCCGTTCGCCCCGTCCCGCGTCCGCGCGGCGTCCTCGCGTCCGGCCCTGTGGGCCTGGATTGCCCTGGGCGGCCTGGCTGTCGGCAGCGCGGACATGCTGTTCGCGATGGCCTGGTGGGCGCAGTCCGACACCCCGCCGGCGCGCATCCTGCAGTCGGTCTGGGCATGGATCGTCGGCCGCGAGGCGGCTTTCGGCGGCGGAGCCGCGACCGCCTTCGCCGGTGCGGCGCTCTACTTCGTGCTGATGTCGGCGATCGTTGCGATCTACCACGCCGCCGCGCGCGAGCACCGCGTGCTGCGCGAACGCCCGATCCTGCTCGGCGCCCTGTATGGCGCGGCGTGGTTCGTGCTGCTTCACCTGATCGTCGTGCCGCTGTTCTCGGCGGCACCGCCCAAGCGCTTCATCCCCGATTGGTACCTCGCCTGCCTGCTGGCGCACATGGTGCTGATCGGCATTCCCGCCGCGTGGATGTCGCGCCGCTGGTACGGGATGCGCTAAAGCGCCTCGCAACGCGATGCGTTTGTATCCCGGATAAGCGAAGCGCATCCGGGTTCGCCTGCTGCTTGCGGATACCTCTTCCCGGGTGCAGCCCTCGGCCTTACCCGAGCTAAAGAGCGCGACACGAGCTGGATCCACGCATTCACCGGCTGCGGGGCCGGCGGCTTCGTTATGCGTCGACCGCGCGAATGGCTCCTTCGCCCCGTGGTGGATTGGTTCTCCAAACGCATCGCACGCGCGACTAGCGTGGAGCCAATGGCGCGATGCGCCGACCGGAATGACGACATGACGCTGCATCGCTACGTCCCGCCGTTCTCGCTTCCGCCGCATGGCGATGCGCTCACCGCCGATAGCTGGCATGTCATCGCCGGACGCGGTGCGGCCACGCTGCAACTTCCGGCGCATTGGCCGTCGCTGTGGCTTCCGATGCGCGGTCGACTTTCGATGCAGGCGCAGGACGCGCACTGGACGCTTTTCGGCGGCGAAGGCCAGCTGTGGCGCGCGGGCGCGCTGAACGTGCAGGCCTCGCACGAATCGCGCTGGCTCGCGCTCGTCGCCGCGCCGACCGTGTGGAACGCCGCGTTCGCCAGCTCGGCCCACGACGAAGAGCCGCTGCCGTGGCGCGGCAATCCGGGCGACGGCATGCACGAGGCAACGGAAGCCCTCGCGCGCGACGACGATGCGCTCGCGCTGCTGGTCTCCGCGTTGATCGCCCGCCAGCGCGACGTCGCCGCATGCCTGCCGCGCTGTCGCGGACGCACGCTCGCGCATCGCCGCCAGGCGCTGCTGCGCTTGCTCAATCTTCGGCACCTCATGCAGTGCCATGTCGAAGCCGACGATGACGCGAGCATCGACGTGCCGTGGCTCGCCTCGCGCGCGCATTACTCGCCGGGCCACCTGATCCGGCTGCATCGCGCGGTGTTCGGCGAAACGCCGAGCGATTACTTCACGCGGCTTCGCCAAGCACGCGCGTGGGAGCTGGTGCGCGAAACCGACATGCCGGTGGCGACGATCACGCACCGGCTCGGCTTCGAAAGCCAGAGCGCGTTCTGCCGCGCGTTCAAGCACGCCTTCGGCATGACCGCGACGCAGGCGCGCCGGGAGGCCGACGCATGCGCGGCATGACGGCACGCGCGCTCGCGTGGGGCGTGCTGGGCGGGCTGCTCGCCGGGACGCTCGACATCCTCTACGCCACCAGCTTCTGGGCACTGCGCGACGTGCCGGCGCAGCGCATCTTCCAGAGCATCGCCGCGGGCGCGCTGGGACGTGCGGCCTTCACCGGCGGCTGGCCGACGGCGATGCTCGGACTGTCGCTGCATTACCTGATCGCCGCCGCGATGGGCGTGGCGTACGCGTTCGCCGCGCGCGACGTCCCACCGCTGCGCGATCGCCCGTGGCGTTACGGCGCGCTGTACGGCCTGGTGCTGTACGCCTTCATGAATTTCGTCGTCGTGCCGCTTTCGGCATCGCCGCGCGGCGGTGCGCTGCCGATGTCGTGGACGGTGTGCAGCGTGATCGCGCACGTCGTGCTCGTGGGCTGGCCATGCGCGTGGTTCGCGCGCCGCGGCTGGGATGGCCGCTGGCGATCGTCGCGAACATCGCCTTCGCCGGTATTCGCCGGGCCGGCGATCTGACGCACCCAATCGCGCTCCACCTTCGCTCGCGCGCCCGCAGGGAGCACGCGCGGCGCCGCACTGCGCGCTGCGGCCCGCACACGCATGGAGTTTCGACATGAACGTTGTGAAGCCTGCCCTGCTCGTCCTCGCCGTTTCGCTTGTGCTCGCCACCACGCCGGTTCTCGCCGGCGGCGATGGATGCAAGAAGATCCACGCCGACCTCGACGAGATCCAGTCGTCCCAAGGCTGCAATCCCGGTCTGACCAGCTGCTTCCTCGGCGAGGTCGACGGCAACCACGGCCTGCGCGGCACCACGCATTTCGCCGCCGACAGCGCGGTGTCGACGAGCCCGTCGACCTCGCCGAACTTCCTCATCTACAGCGGCCCGTTCGAATACCGCACCGGCCGCGGCAACATCACGGCTCGCGAAACCGGCGTGACCACCCGCGGCAGCGAAGGCGTGGTGACGGCGTACCAGCAGATCGTGTCGGGCACCGGCGACTTCGCCGGCGCGACGGGCCATTTCTTCGTCAGCGGGCACAAGACCGGCGGAACGGTGGAGACGTTCGTCAACGGGGAGATCTGCGGGGCGCGGTGACGCGTTGCGCTGCGGGTGCCGATACGTACATGGCGAGCGGGAGCGTTTGCTCCTGCTCGTCATTCCCGCGAAGGCGGGAATCCAGGGACGTTACATGTTTTGCCGACGGCATTCGGCTTCCGGCGCGCGCGTTCGTGCTTTCGACGCTCACCGGTGAAGCGTGAAAAGTCCATGGATGTTCGGCTTCGCCGAAGTGGAGCGCGAGCCCGCCTTCGCGGGAATGACGAGCGAAGGATCGCCGCCCGTCCTGCACCTCAGTGCCCGCCCCCATCCAGCGCCTTCAACTCGCTCACCAGCGCGCTGGCCATTTCCGCGCCGTCGCCGTAGAGCATGCGCGTGTTGTCCTGGTAGAACAGCGCGTTCTCGATGCCCGCGAAACCCGTGCCCTTGCCGCGCTTGATCACGATGGTGTTCTTCGAATTGGCGACGTCCAGGATCGGCATGCCGTAGATCGGTGAGGCCGGATCGGTCTTGGCCACCGGGTTCACCACGTCGTTCGCGCCGATCACCAGCGACACGTCGGTATTGGGGAACTCGGGGTTGATGTCGTCCATGTCGGCGATGAGGTCGTACGGCACGCCGGCTTCGGCGAGCAGCACGTTCATGTGGCCCGGCATGCGGCCGGCGACGGGATGGATGGCGAACTTCACCTTCACCCCGCGCTCCATCAGCTTCTGCGTGAGTTCCCAGATCTTGTGCTGCGCCTGCGCCACGGCCATGCCGTAGCCGGGCACGATCACCACGCGCTCGGCGTAGGCCATCATCGCGGCGACGTCGCCGGCTTCGATGGGCTTCTGCGAACCGCTGATGTCCTGTGCCTGCCCGCCACCGCCGAAGCTGCCGAACAGCACGTTGCGGATCGGACGGTTCATCGCCTTGGCCATCAGCTGCGTGAGCAGCGTACCGGCCGCGCCGACCATGGTGCCGGCGATGATGAGCGCCTCGTTGCCCAGCACGTAGCCTTCGAACGCCACCGCGAGGCCGGTGAGCGCGTTGTAGAGCGAGATCACCACCGGCATGTCGGCGCCGCCGATGGGCAACGTCATCAGCACGCCCAGCGCGAGCGCGAGGACGAAGAAACCGATGATCGCCGGCACACTCAGCGACTGCACGACGATGCCGCCGAGCACGAGCATCGCGACGAACACCGCGAGGTTGAACAGCTGCTGCCCCGGGAACACCACGCGCTTGTCGAGCCGTCCGTCGAGCTTGGCCCACGCGATGATCGAACCCGACAGCGAGATCGCGCCGATCGCCGCGCCGATGACGGCCAGCACCAGTGCCGTCCTCGACGGCGCCTGACCGAGCGCGGAAAACCGCAGCAGCTCGACCGCGCCGATCGCCGCCGCCGAGCCGCCGCCCATGCCGTTGTAGAGCGCGACCATCTGCGGCATGTCCGTGATGGCGACCTTCTTGCCGGAGATCCACGCGGCCGCCGTGCCGATCACCAGCGCGGTCACGATCAGCGGCAGGTTGTGCAGCCCCGGCAGCAGGAAGGTGGCGACGGTGGCGATCACCATGCCCAGCCCCGCCCACCGGATGCCGCTGCGCGCGGTCACCGGCGACGCCATGCGCTGCAGGCCCAGCAGGAAGAGCGTGGCGGCGACGAAGTAGCTGGCGGACGCGACCCAGGCGAGCGCGCTCATGCCTTGTCCCCGGACGTGCCGGCCGGCTTCCGGCTGGTCTTGAACATGTCGAGCATCCGCTCGGTGACGACGTAACCGCCAGCCGCGTTGCCGGCGCCCAGCAGTACCGCGACGAAGCCGATGACCTTCTCCAGCGTGGTGTCGGCGTGCCCGAGCACCACCATCGCGCCGATCAGCACGATGCCGTGGATGAAGTTGGAACCCGACATCAGCGGCGTGTGCAGGATGACCGGCACGCGCGAGATGATCACGTGGCCGGCGATGGCCGCCAGCATGAAGATGTACAAAGCCACGAACCCGTCGCCCATCGATCATCCCCATCGAGTTGTCTTCCGCATCATAACCGGCGGATGAATGCGGCGCCAGTCGTGTCAACCGGGCCGGATCCGGGGCGTTTCCCCCTCCGCAAGGCCCGACCGGGCCCACCGGAGGAAACCCATGAACCACGCATTGCGCAGTCGTGTGCTGATGGCGGTATTGGGCGTGTGCGCGCTGGGCGCCGTGTCGGCGGCTAGCGCCGGGGACTTCGGCGATCGCGCCGATCGCCGGTTCGACCGGCATGGCGATCGCATCGACGCGCGCCTGGACCGAAAGGGCGACCGCATCGACCATCGCCTCGATCTGCGCGCCGATCGCCAGGCCGCACTCGGGCACGGGAACAACGCCGTGCGCCTGGACCGCAAGGGCGACCGGATCGATCAACGCCTGGACCGCCGCGGTGACCTGGCCGACGCGCGATGGGATCGTCGCGGCGATCGCGTCGAGCGCCGCTGGGACCGTTGGCACGGCCATTGACGCCGACCCCGTATGCTCCGACGCGTGAATCGCGAGATCGAAGACGACCTGCCGCCGCTGTCGGCGGCCGACGCGCACGCCCGTGGCGCCGCCGAAGCCGTTTCGTCCGAAGACGAAGCGGCCCCGGTGCGGCTGCCCGCGTCGCTGGAGGAATTCCTCGCCGGCATCGGCACGCGGGCGTTCCGCTTCGCCGAACTCGGCCTGCGCAATCGCGATGACGCGCTCGATGCGGTGCAGGACGCGATGATGAAGATGCTCGCCTACCGCGAGCGCCCGGCGGCGGAATGGACGCCGCTGTTCTGGAGCATCCTGCGCAGCCGCATCATCGACGTGCAGCGTCGCCGCACGTTCCGCCTGCGCTGGCTGATGCCGGCGCCGGAGCGCGAGGAAAGTGCGATCGACTGGGCCGACGACGCGCCCGATCCCTCGCGTGCGCATGAGGGCCGCGAGGCCTACGGCAAGCTCGCCGATGCGTTGGCGACCTTGCCGGCCCGGCAGCGCGAGGCGTTCACGCTGCGCGTGCTGGAAGAACTCGACGTCGCCACGACCGCGCGGGCGATGGGTTGCAGCGAAGGCGCGGTGAAGACCCATCTGTCGCGTGCGCGCGAAGCGCTGCAGCGGCAATTGGAGGATTGGCGATGACATCCCGCGAGACGACACGATGAACACTTCCGACGACCGCTTCGACAACGCCATGCGCGACCTGCACGCGCAGGCGGTCTCGCAGGTGTCTTCCGCGACGCGCGCACGCCTGCGCGTGGCGCGCCACGCGGCCGCGCGCCCGACGGGCGAACGCGAGCCGCGACGCGGCTTCACCTGGGTACTGGGCAGCGGCCTGGCGGCGGTGTTCGCCGTCGCGATCGGCCTGCAGTTGCGTCCGGCGCAGGCACCCACGCCCACGGCATCGGCGCCGCCGCTGGTGGCGACGACCGGCACGCCGGCCAATGCCACGTCCTTCGACGCCGACACGGCCCTCGCCGCGCTCGACGAGAACCCCGATCTCTACCTCTGGCTGGCGTCGAACGACGACGCCGTACCTTCCCTGGAGCCGTGACATGCGCAACGCCCTGACTTCCCTCGCCTTCGCACTGCTGATCGCCAGCGCGCCGGTGCTCGCGGCCGATCCGCCGACCACTCCCGCCAAGCCGCTGCCGGCGTGGGAACAGCTGACGCCGGCGCAGCGCGAGACGTTGATGGCGCCGATCCGCGACCGCTGGAACACGCAGCCCGACGAACGCGCGCGCATGCTCGAACGCGCCCAGCGCTGGCAACAGATGACGCCCGAGCAGCGCAAGCGCGCGCGCCACGGCATGCAGCGCTGGGAAAGCATGAGCCCCGAGCAGCGTGAGCAGACGCGTGCGCTGTTCGCGAAGATGCGCACGCTCGACGACGCGCAGCGTCGGGACCTCAAGGCGAAGTGGCGCGCGATGTCCCCCGAGGAACGCAAGGCGTGGGTGCAGGCCAACCCCGCCCCGGCCGACATGCCGCCCGGCCCGCCGCCGCGCGATCGCGATTGATCCGGCCGCGCTGCCTTCCGAACCGATGTCATCCCGGCGAAAGCCGGGACCCAGGCCCGCACCGCCTGCGATCCATCTGACAGCCCAGCCTTCCCCGCCCCGCCGGGCCTTCCGCTACGATGCGGAAACAACCGGGACGGGGAGCAGCGATGGCGGGCATCACCATTGGCGTGGCAAGCGAAACCGCAAGCGGCGAGCGCCGCGTCGCGCTGACGCCCGAAACCTGCAAGAAACTTGTCGGCCGCGGCGCGAAGGTGCGCGTGCAGCGCGGCGCAGGCCGGCAGGCCGCCTTTACCGATGATGCATACGCCGATGCGGGCGCAGAACTCGTCGACGATGCCGATACCGCACTGCGGGATGTCGACCTGGTGCTGTGCGTGCAGCCGCCGTCATCGGCGACGTTGATGGGCCTGCGCGATGGCGCCGCACTCGTCGGCCTGCTCGCGCCGCAAGCCGATGCCGCGCGGGGCGAAGCGATCAACGCACGCCACCTGCTCGCCTTTCCGCTCGAACGCCTCCCGCGCACGACGCGCGCGCAGGCGATGGACGTGCTCAGTTCGCAGGCCGGCATGGCCGGTTACAAGGCGGTGCTGATCGCCGCGCAGCTCGCGCCGCGTTTCTTCCCGATGCTCACCACCGCGGCGGGCACGATCCGGCCGTCGAAGGTGCTGATCGTCGGTGCGGGCGTCGCCGGCTTGCAGGCGATCGCCACCGCCAAGCGCCTTGGCGCGCAGGTCGAAGGCTTCGACGTGCGCCCGGAAACGCGCGAGCAGATCGAATCGCTGGGTGGCCGCTTCCTGGATCTCGGCGTCAGCGCGGCGGGCGAAGGCGGCTACGCGCGCGCGCTCACCGACGAGGAGCGCGCCGAACAGCAGCGTCGCCTGGCCGAACACCTCAAGAACGTCGACGTCATCGTCTGCACCGCCGCGGTCCCGGGCCGCCCGGCGCCGAAGATCATCACCGCCGCGATGGTCGCCGGCATGCGTCCGGGGAGCGTGATCGTCGACCTCGCCGCCGAAACCGGCGGCAACTGCGAACTCACCCGTCCCGGCGAAACCGTCGACAGCGGCGGCGTCACCATCGCAGGTCCGCTCAACCTCGCCAGCATGGGCGCCGTGCACGCCAGCGAAATGTATGCACGCAACGTCCTCAATTTCGTAAGCCTGTTCGTCACCGAAGAGGCATCGCGCGAAGGACGGCTTGCCTTCGATTGGGACGACGAATTGCTGGCGAAAACGGTATGGCCGGAGCGGGTCGTAGCACCGGTGGCGGCTGCGGCTGCGGCTACGTAGGAGCGCTGCGTCGAACCGTCGCGTTCGGCGCCGAATCGAAACATCACCGATCTGGCGGCGCCGCCTAGACCGAGGTGCGTCGCTGTTCTTGCTGCTTCGCCGACTCGCTATCTCGCTGTTTCGCTGCCGTTGTTGCTGTTGCTGTTGCTGTTGCTGTTGCTGTCGAACAGCCTGTTCGTTGCGAGCCCCGAAGGGCGCCGCACAGGATGTGCGGCGGTGAGCGCTGAGCCATGGATGGCGAATCGCGAACGCGCCCTTTTTGCTTTCCGGTCGTAGGACTGGGTTGGACTTGTACGCACTTTCTTTGGGTTACTTTTCTTTGTGCGAGCAAAGAAAAGTGACCCGAGCGCCGCAGGCGATCGGAAGCTTGCTGGTGATTCTTCTTTGCTTTGCCTGACTACCGAGAAAGCGTGGTAAGCCCATGGATGGTGCCGCCATTCGGCGGCCCACAAACGGCCCGCCTTCGCGGTAATGAGCAACGGCAACGGCAAAATGGATTCCAGCTTTCGCTGGAGTGACGGTGACGTGGTTCGCCGTCCTCGGAGTGCCCATTCGCTACGGGCCTGGATCCCGGCTTTCGCCGGGATGACGGTGAAGTGGTTCACCGCCGTCGGAGTGCCCGACGTTACGGGCCTGGGTCCCGGCTTTCGCCGGGATTACGGTGATGTGGCTCACCGCTGCCGGAGTGCCCGGCCGTACGGCCTGGGTCCCGGCCTTCGCCGGGATGACGGTAGTGCGGCTCACCGCGATGGAGTGCCCATTCTCGACGGGCTTGGGTCGGCGTTCGCCGGAAGACGATGACGGCGATCGGCCGAGCAAACCGCTCGCCGGAAGCCGGCGAACTCAGCGCGTCGCCGACGCCCTGTCCAGATGGCGCTTCACCTGTCGCATCGCCTCGTCGAACGCCGTGCGCTCCGCGCCGATCGTAAGGCGACCGGCACCGGCCAGTGCGGCCAGTTCCTCGGCCGAGGCGACCAGCACGCGCAGGCCGCGGCGGTTCACCAGCAGGTAGCGTGAGGTGAGCGGGCTCAGCCAGGCGACCTTCACCGCCGTGCTCTCGCCTTCGACGTTGGTCAGGCGCAACCAGTCGCCCACTTCCAGCGTGCTCATGCGCTCGGCCAGCAACGGGTCGTGGCGCACGCCGTCGGCATCACCGACCAGCCACAGGCGACGCTCGGCTTCGCCCGCGTCGTCCTCGGGCATGGACTCCGGCGATACCGGCACGTGGCGGCGCGGCGTATCCGGCGTCGCCAGTGCGCGCACCAGGCCGGCCATGCCGTGCTGGGCGGCGCTGTCGTCGAGGCCGGAGCTGGCCAGGCAATCGATGATCGCCGGCTGCAGCGCGAGCAACTGGTCGGCCAGTTCGCGGCCGCGGCCCTCGCCGGCGAGGCGGTCGGCCATCACCAGCGCGTCGCCGAGCGCGATGGCCTCGGCGTGGCGGCGCTGGTCGGAGTTCTCGCGCAACAACGTCTGCACGACGTGGTGGCGCCACGGCATGGCAAGGAAATCCGCCACCGCCTGCGTCAGGGTCGACTCGGCCTGCGCGCGCGCAGCGCCAAGGCGCTCACGGCCGTAGGTGGCCTTGGCGGCGCGCTGTTCCTGCAGCTCGAAGCGGCGGCGCTGCTGCGCCAGCACGGCATCGAGTTCGGCGTGCGCCAGTTCGAATACCGCGAGGTCTTCGTTGTAGTCGGCGACGATACGCTGCGAAATCTCGGTGGCGCGGTCGAGCAGCTCGCGATCCTGCGGCGTTTCGCCGTCGTTGCCCTCGCAGGCCTCGGTGATCGCGTCGAGCAGCCGGCGCGCGGGGTGTTCGCGCTTCACGAACACGGCGTTGTCGGTCAGCGCGACCTTCACGTACGGCAGCACCAGGCGCGCATACAGGCGGCGCGCACGGTCCTGCAGCGCGTTGTGGCGGAACAGCGAGTCGAAGAGCATCGCGACCAGGTCGATCGCATCTTCCTCTTCCGGACTGAAGCAGGCCTGGTCGGGGTTGAGGCCGAGGCGGCGCGCGCCGTCCTGCAGATGGTCGCGGATGGTTTCGCCCAGGCGACCGGTCACGGCCAGCGCGCGTGCGAACGCGTCCGGCGGCTCGGCCTGGAGGAGCGATGCGACGTTGAGGATTTCGTCCACGCGCATCTCGCGACGCTGCATGACGGGACGCTCGGGCGCGTGGCCGCCGCCGGTGGCGACGTCGCCGCGCGAGATCGAATCGCGCCACGCGTGCAGCTGGCTGCGCAGCTGCGCGAGTTCCTGCGCCATCGCGGCAATGTCCTGCTGCGACATCGGCGGGCCGGACGAGCGGCCGGTCGGCTCGCCGACCATGCCCGGGCCGGCGCCGTAACCGCCACCGCCCGCGCCGAAACCGTCCTGCGCACCGTAACCGCCGTAGCCACCGGCGGGCGCGCCAGCATCGCCACCGCGACGCAACTCTTCCGGCGGACGCGGCGCGACCGGCGCGCCGTAACCCGAGCTGCCCAGCAGCGCGTTGACGCGCGCATACAGATCGCCGAGCAGGCGGATCAGCTCGGTCTCGTAATGGCGGAACAGGCGACCGCGCAGCGTGTCGGGCACCTGCGCGTCCTGCAGCGTCTGCGAGAACGCCGTGACCAGGCGCTCCGGACCGATCGGGTTCAGCCCGGCCGGCACGCGCAGGGATTCGGAGAGCGCCTGCAGGCGGCTCTGCAACGTATCCAGCGGACGGGCGAAACGGGCGACCAGCGATTCGTTGAGCCGGCCGCTGGCCAGTTCGTATTCCAGTTGCTGTTCGTCGAGCAGCCGCAGCGTGACGTCGCCGCCGCTGCGGATGCGCAGGGCGCGGAAATCGTCGAAGGCCTGCGCGATCTGCTGGCGGTACTTCATGACGTGCGATGCCTGGTGCTGGCGCAGCACCCACAACGCCGCCTGTTCCTCGTAATGATTGGACTTGCCGTCGCCCTTGAGCGAGGCGACCTTCAGGGCATCTTCCACCGGGCCATACAGCGTGCCCGGCAGGCCGCCGAGGACCTCCAGGGACAAACGCTTGATCTCCTCGAGCACGCGCAAGGGATCGGTACGCGTGGCTTGAGCGACGCCGTGCGGGTAGCCGGACACTTCGATGTCCCCTGTTACATGAAGCGGAACGTGGGCCGAATCTGCCGATTCCCGGCAGTTCCCCGGCGCATAGTGGCAAGATACGACACCGTCTTGCAGGCCCACATTAGATAATTGTGACTGATGTCGCTAAACACTTCTGACCCTCGGCAAAAAAAAAAAAAAAAAAAATCGACCTGGCCCTGGCCGGGCTGGATGCCCGCCGGTCGGTCCCGCCGAAGCAGCTCGGCGAGCCCGCCCCCGATCCCGACACCCTCCTGCGCATGCTCCAGTCGGCCGTCCGCGTGCCCGACCACGGCAAGCGGGTGCCCTTCCGGTTCCTGAGCTTCCGGGGCGAAGCCCGGCACGCGTTCGGCGAGCGCCTGGCCGCCCGCAGCCGCGAGCGCGACCCGGGGGCCAGCGAGGCGGTGTTCGAGAAGGACCGCAGCCGATTCTCGCACGCGCCGCTGGTCGTGGCGGTGATCGGGCAGTTCGGTCCGGACGAAAAGATTCCTGAATCCGAGCGGTTCTCGACCGCCTCGTGCGTCTGCTTCGCCCTCCTCCAGGCCGCCCAGGCGCTGGGCTTTGGCGGGATCTGGCTGACCGGCTGGCTCGCCTACGACGAGCAGGTCGACCGGTGGCTGGGCCTGGGTGAACACGAGCGCGTGGTCGGCTACATCCACATCGGCACGCCGAAGCTCGACGCGCCCGAGCGCGAGCGCCCCGATCCGCGCGACCTGCTGACCGAATGGACGCCGTCGTGAGCGCGCCCGTCGCTCCGTCCGCCACGGCGGCCAGCGGGACGCTGTACCTGGTCGATGCGAGCATGTACGTGTTCCGCGCCTGGCACTCGATGCCCAACGAGTTCCACGACACCGACGGCTGGCCGACCAACGCCGTGCACGGCTTCGCGCGCTTCCTGCTGGAACTGCTCGACCGCGCGCGGCCGCAGCACATCGCCATCGCGTTCGACGAGGCGCTGGATTCGTGTTTCCGCAACGCGATCTATCCCGCCTACAAGGCCAACCGCGAATCGGCGCCGGAAGAGCTGCGACGCCAGTTCGTCCACTGCCGCACGCTGTGCGCGGCGCTGGGCCTGGCGGTGCTCGCACACGGCGAGTACGAGGCCGACGACCTGATCGGCAGCGCCGTCGCGGCCTCGCGTGCGCACGGGTTCCGTTCTGTCATCGTCTCGGCCGACAAGGACCTCTCGCAGCTGCTGGGCGACCACGACGAGCAGTGGGATTTCGCGAAGGGCCAGCGCTGGGGTGCGGCCGGCGTGCCCGAGCGCCATGGCGTGCTCGCGCATCAGATCGCCGACTACCTGGCGCTCACCGGAGACGCGGTCGACAACATCCCCGGCGTGCCCGGCATCGGGTCGAAGACCGCGGCGGCGCTGCTGGGGCATTTCGGCTCGCTCGATGCCCTGCTGGAGCGCGTGGAGGAAGTGCCGTTCCTGCGCCTGCGCGGCGCGGCGTCCACCGCGGCGAAGCTGCGTCTGCATCGCGAACAGGCACTGTTGTGTCGTCAGCTGACGACGATCGCGCTGGATGCGCCGCTGGGCGAAACCTCGCTGCACTTCACGCGTGGCAGTGCGGACGCGGCGATCCTGGGTTCGCTGTGCGATTCGCTGCGCTTCGGCCCGATGACGCGTCGCCGCCTCTACCAGTCCGCCGGCCTCGACTTCGCCCCGTCACAGGCCTCGTAATAGGATCGGACGCAATCGCAACGAGCACCCGCACCGCATGAACGCAAAGCCCACCGGACACGACGACGCCCCCGTGGAAACCCTGTACGAAGGCCCATGGCTGCGCATGCTGCGGCGCGGTCGCTGGGAGTACGTCGAACGCACCACCGGCGAAGGCATGGCGGTGATCGTCATCGCCGTCACCCCGGACGACAAGCTGCTGTTCGTCGAACAGTTCCGCGTCCCGCTGGGCGCGCCGACGATCGAGATGCCCGCGGGCCTGGTCGGCGACAACCACGACACCGATACGCTGGAAGCCGCCGCCGGTCGCGAGCTCATCGAGGAAACCGGCTGGTCGGCGCAGCGGCTGGAAGTGCTGCTGGTCGGCCCGACCTCCGCCGGCATGAGCAGCGAGCGCATCGCCTTCGTGCGTGCGCGCGGATTGACGCGTGTCGGCGCGGGCGGCGGCGTGGACAACGAGAACATCACCGTCCATGAAGTGCCGCGCGCGCAGGCGCCGGCGTGGCTCATGCAGAAACGGCGCGAAGGCTACGAACTGGACCTCAAGCTCTGGGCCGGGCTGTGGATGCTCGAACACAACCCGGACGGCACGCCGGCCGACTGACCCGGAACCCTCCCTCTCCCGTCGGGGGAGAGGGAGCGATGCATGGCGCTCAGCCCTGCATGTCTTCCAGTTCGACGCCGCGCGTTTCGCGCACGGCCTTCAGCACGAACACCAGCGAGAGCAGCGCGAACGTCGCGTACAGACCGTAGGCGAAACTCAGGCCGATTTCCGCCAGCTTCGGGAAGCTCACCGTGATGGCGAAATTCGCCAGCCATTGCGCCGATGCCGCCACCGCGAGCGCGATCGCGCGGATGCGGTTGGGGAACATCTCGCCGAGCAGCACCCACACCATCGGTCCCCAGCTCAGGCCGAAGAACACGACGTAGGCGTTCGCCGACACCAGCGCGACCATGTTCCAGGGCTGCGGCAACGACAGCGACGCGCCGTCGCCGCTGGCCTGCGCGAAGCACAGCGCCATCAGGCCCAGCGTCACCGTCATGCCGACCGAACCGACGACCAGCAGCGGTTTGCGGCCGACCTTGTCGACCAGCGCGATGGCCAGCAGCGTCACCAGCACGTTCACGACCGAGGTCACGACGGTGATGGTGAAGGCATCGGATTCGCTGAAACCGACCGAATGCCACAGCGTGGAGCTGTAGTAGAAGATCACGTTGATGCCGACTGCCTGCTGGAACACCGACAGCGCGATGCCGACCCACACGATGGGCAGCAGGCCCAGGCGCTGGCCGCGCAGATCACGCAGACGCGGGCGCACTTCGCTGGCGAGGCTGCGCTGGATGTCGTGCAGCTTGGCCTCGAGCGCCGGGCCGTTCGGCAGCGCCAGCATCTGGCGCAGCACGTCGCGCGCTTCGTCGATGCGACCCTTCGCGACCAGGTGACGTGGGGATTCGGGAACGCCGAGCACCAGCGTGCCGTAGATCAGCGCCGGCACCGTGGCGACCAGGAACATCCAGCGCCACGCTTCCATACCCAGCCACGCGGGCTTGGACGCGCCGCCGGCCACGCCGGCGATCCAGGCATCGCTGAGCAGCGCCGCGAAGATGCCGAGCACGATCGCCAGCTGCTGCAGCGAACCCAGTCGCCCGCGCACGTGCGCCGGCGAGACTTCGGCGATGTACGCCGGCGCGATCACCGACGCCACGCCGATGCCGACGCCGCCGACGAAACGCCACGCGATGAGGTCCCACAACCCGACGACCAGCCCCGAGCCCAGCGCGCTGGCGAACAGCAACACCGCCGCCACCTGCATCGTGCGCACGCGGCCCCAGCGGTCGGCGACGGGCCCGGCGTACCACGCGCCCAGCGCCGCGCCGAGCAACGCGCACGACACCGCGAAACCGATGCGCGCCGCGTCCAGCGCGAAGCCGCCGCGGACCGCATCGACCGCGCCGTTGATCACCGCCGAATCGAAGCCGAACAAAAAGCCGCCCATCGCAGCGGCCAGGGAAACCAGCACCACGCGCGAAGTGGCGTGCTGCTGCGCTTGCATCGTCGTATCCATCGTCTCTCCGGAGCGCCCACGATGGGCGCCGTGCGCGGCCGATTGTGCGTGGCCGCGCGCGCAGCGGAAGGCTTGAATACGTATGCAGTCGCCGGGGCCGGGCGTTCCGGCCCCGGGCTTTCAGAAAAAGTCAGCGGGCGAAGCGGTCGGTGGCGCGCACCAGGGCATCGACGTTTTCCGCTTCGAACGCGGAGTGCCCGGATGCCGGAGTGATCTCCAGGTCCGCTTTCGGCCACGCTTTTTTCAGGTCCCAAGCGTTGGCGACCGGGCACACGACGTCGTAGCGGCCATGCACGATCACGCCCGGGATGTCCGCGATGCGATGCGCGTCGCGGAGCAACTGATCGTCGACTTCGAAAAATCCGCTGTTGACGAAGTAGTGGTTTTCGATACGCGCGAACGCGAGCGCGAACTGCGGATCCTCATGGCTCGCCGCGAAATCCGGATCGACGTGCAGGAAGCTCGTCGCGCCTTCCCACACGCTCCATGCCTTGGCGGCGGCCAGTCGCGTGGCTTCGTCCGGAGAGGTCAGGCGGCGATGGAACGCGCTGATGAGATCGTGGCGCTCGACGACCGGAATCGCCGACAGGTAGTGCTCCCAGGCATCGGGGAACAGGCGCGAGGCGCCTTCCTGGTAGAACCACTCCAGTTCCCAGCGACGCAGCATGAAGATGCCGCGCAGCACCAGTTCGGTCACGCGCTGCGGATGCGCCTGCGCGTAGGCGAGCGCGAGCGTGGAGCCCCACGACCCGCCGAACACCTGCCACGTGTCGATGCCGAGCTTGCCGCGCAGGCGTTCGATGTCGGCGACCAGGTCCCACGTGGTGTTGTCGACCAGGTCGGCGTGCGGCGTCGAGCGCCCGCTGCCGCGCTGGTCGAACAGCACGATGCGGTAGCGCGCCGGATCGTGGAAACGCCGCATCTTCGCGCTGCAGCCCGCGCCCGGACCGCCGTGCAGCAGCACGACGGGCTTGCCGTCGGGATTGCCGCACTGCTCGTAGTACAGCATGTGCCGGTCGTCGACCTTGAGCGTGCCGGTGTCGAAGGGTTCGATCTCGGGGTAAAGCGTGCGCATCGCGGGGTCTCGCCAAATGAGTGGCGAAATTCTAGCGCGCACGAGCCGACGACCTTTTCTCGGCGAACGAATTTTTAAGAACCGTCCGATGTGGACTGCGAAACGCCGCGGGTTTACTGCGCGCCCCGGCGACCGCCGGGAAGCCCCCACAAGGAAACACCCGTGAAGAAGTCCCTCCTCGCCGTGGCGCTCGCCGCCGCTCCCTTCCTCGCCAACGCCAGCGAATCCAACGGCATCGGCTACGACTACGCCCAGCTCGACTACACCTACCAGGATGCAAGCGGTCCGTATCTCAACGGCGGCACGCTGAGCGGCTCGTACTCGTTCAACGACAACGTGTTCGGCACGGCCAGCTACGGCAAGGTCACCGACGCATACAACGACTGGTTCTCCGACGCGCGCGTGCACGTCAAGTCGGAAGCCTGGTCGCTGGGCGTCGGCATGAACACCGCCATCGGCTCGCGCGCCGACTGGGTGTCGCAGATCGCCTACGTCGACAACGACATCAGCGCCCGCGTGCACCACGACGTGTGCCCGGACTGCAACGCAAGCGTGAACTACAAGGGTGGCAAGATCAGCACCGGCATCATGGGGCGCGTGACCGACCAGCTCACCGCAAACGCCTACCTGGGCTACGAGGACTACGATCACGGCTACGAAGGCAACTACTTCGCCGACTTCGGCGTGGTCTATGCCTTCAACTCGACCTGGGGCCTGCACAGCAGCCTGACGCTGGCCGACGGCAGCGATACGTACAACATCGGCGTTCGCGCCAGCTTCTGATCGCCTTCGCGATCGGTACGACCAAGCCCGCTCCGGCGGGCTTTCTCGTTGGCGTCGTCAGCGACGTCGCCCGAGCGTGACGCGATCGCGATGTTCCCAGTCCTGCACCGTCTCGACTGCCTCCAAGCCTGCGCGCGCGAACACCTCGCGAACGGCGTTGCCCTGATCCCACCCGTGCTCCACCAGCAACCAGCCGCCTTCCAGCAGATGCGTCGGCGCTGCCGCAGCGATGCGCCGGATGTCGTCGAGCCCGTCCGCACCCGAAGCCAACGCGCTCGCCGGTTCGAAGCGAAGATCGCCCTGCCCCAGATGCACGTCGTCGTTGGCGATGTACGGCGGGTTGCTTGCGATCAGGTCGAAGCGCTCGCCCGCCAGCGGCGCGAGCCAGTCGCCTTCGCGAAAGTCCACGCGCGACAGCCCCAGCGCCTGCGCATTGGCCCTTGCGACGACGAGCGCCTCCGCGCTGGCGTCGGTCGCCACGACCTGCGCCAGCGGACGGTCGAACGCGATCGCCAGGGCGATGGCGCCGGTACCCGTGCCGAGGTCGGCCACGCGCAGCGGCACGCCTTCCGGCAGTCGGTCGAGGGCGAGTTCGACCAGGCGCTCGGTTTCCGGCCGCGGGATCAGCGTCGCCGGGGTCACCGCCAGGTCGAAGCGCCAGAAGCCGCGGTGGCCGATCAGGTACGCGACCGGCTCACCGGCCAGCCGGCGGTCGATCAGGCGGTTGAATTCGGCGACATGGGCAGCTGAAGGGGCGTCGTCGCGATGCGTGTACAGCCACGTCGGCCCGACGCCGAGCACGTGGGCGAGCAGGCGTTCGGCTTCGGGGAGGGCTTCGTCGCCGGGCAAGCGGGCGGCGGCCTCGGCCAGCAGCCGGCCGACCGTCATCCGGGGAGGCTCGACGCCTGTTGGAGGGGATTCATGCATCTGGCCATTTTCGCGTGCCGCCGCGCCCGCCGGGGAGCCTTGCGACGGCCGGCGGCGCCCCGCATGTCGAATAGGAGCGGCTTCTATCGTTGAACCAATTCAATAGTCAATGCCTATTGAATCAATTTCATCAATCAACTTGATGGATTGGATTGGTCTGCTTACCCTGTCCGCACTGGTTTTTACCCCTCACCCACCCAGCCAAAGGAACCTCCTATGTCGCTGATCAACACCGAAGTCCTGCCGTTCAAGGCCACCGCCTATAAGGCCGGTGAGTTCATTGAAGTCACCAATGCCGACCTGAAGGGCAAGTGGTCCGTCGTGTTCTTCTACCCGGCCGACTTCACCTTCGTCTGCCCGACCGAGCTGGGCGACCTCGCCGACAACTACGCCGACTTCCAGAAGCTGGGCGTCGAGATTTACGGCGTGTCGACCGACACCCACTTCACCCACAAGGCGTGGCACGACACCTCCGACACGATCAAGAAGATCCAGTACCCGCTGGTCGGCGACCCGACGGGCGTCATCACCCGCAACTTCGGCGTGATGATCGAAGAAGCCGGCCTGGCCGATCGCGGCACGTTCGTGATCGATCCGGAAGGCAAGATCCAGCTGGTCGAGATCAACGCCGGTGGCATCGGCCGCGACGCGGGCGAGCTGCTGCGCAAGGTCAAGGCCGCCCAGTACGTCGCCGCGCATCCGGGCGAGGTCTGCCCGGCCAAGTGGAAGGAAGGCGAGCAGACCCTGAAGCCGTCGCTGGACCTGGTCGGCAAGATCTGACGACCCACGCCGCGCCCTGATCGCAGGGCGCGGCACGGACGGGGCGGGCCGCAACCGGCCCCGCCCTGCTCCACCGCCTCCCGCACGGAGGCGCGCCGGTCGCCAGGCGACCTCTCTCTTTTCGAATGTCGCGACGCCCGGGTTCTCTCCCTCCCTCCACCCGGGCGCTCGCGGCGTTCATCCCCACGAAACACATTGGAGTCATCGCATGTTGGACGCCGATCTCAAGACCCAGTTGAAGGCCTACCTCGAAAAGGTCACGCAGCCGATCGAGCTCGTCGCCTCGCTCGATGACGGCGACAAGTCGCGCGAGCTGGAAGGCCTGCTGCGGGACATCGCCGCACTCTCGGACAGGATTTCCTATTCGCGCCGCGACGACGATGCGCGCCGCCCGTCCTTCGCGATCAACCGCGCCGGCACGGACGTGGGCGTGAGCTTTGCCGGCATTCCGATGGGCCACGAGTTCACCTCGCTCGTGCTCGCCCTGCTGCAGGTCGGCGGGCATCCGTCCAAGGCCGCGCCGGAGCTGCTGGAGCAGGTGCGCGACCTGGAAGGCGAATACCACTTCGAAACCTATTTCTCGCTCTCGTGCCAGAACTGCCCGGACACCGTGCAGGCGCTGAATCTCATGAGCGTGATCAACCCCAACATCCACCACGTCGCCATCGACGGCGCGCTGTTCCAGGACGAGGTCGAGCAGCGCCAGATCATGTCGGTGCCGACGGTGCTGCTCAACGGCCAGCCGTTCGACCAGGGCCGCATGACGATCGAACAGATCATGGCCAAGCTCGACACCGGCGCATCGACGCGCGATGCCGAGAAGATCAAGGCCAAGGACGCGTTCGACGTGCTCGTGATCGGCGGCGGTCCGGCCGGCGCCGCGGCGGCGATCTACGCCGCGCGCAAGGGCATCCGCACGGGCGTGGCGGCCGAGCGCTTCGGCGGCCAGGTGCTGGACACGATGGCGATCGAGAACTTCATCTCCGTCACCTACACCGAAGGTCCCAAGCTCGCGTCCGCGCTCGAACAGCACGTGCGCGAGTACGACGTCGACATCATGAACCTGCAGCGCGCGAGCAAGCTGATTCCGGCGAGCGAGCCGGGCGGCCTGATCGAAGTGCAGCTGGAGAACGGTGCGTCGCTGAAGTCGCGCAGCGTGGTGCTGTCGACCGGTGCGCGCTGGCGCCAGATGAACGTGCCGGGCGAGCAGGAATACCGCAACAAGGGCGTGGCGTACTGCCCGCACTGCGACGGCCCGCTGTTCAAGGGCAAGCGCGTGGCGGTGATCGGCGGCGGCAACTCGGGCGTCGAGGCCGCGATCGACCTGGCGGGCATCGTTTCGCACGTCACGCTGATCGAGTTCGACGGCCAGCTGCGCGCCGACGAGGTGCTGCAGCGCAAGCTGCGTTCGCTGGCGAACGTCACGGTCATCACCAACGGGCAGACGACCGAAGTGCTCGGCGACGGCCAGAAGGTGACCGGCCTGATTTACAAGGACCGCGTTTCGGGCGACCCGATCCAGGTCGACCTGGAAGGCATCTTCGTGCAGATCGGCCTGTTGCCGAACACCGAATGGCTGAAGGGCGCCGTGGCGCTGTCGCCGCGCGGCGAAATCGAGGTCGATTCGCACGGCCGCACGTCGGTGCCGGGCGTGTTCGCCGCCGGCGACGCCACGACCACGCCGTTCAAGCAGATCGTCATCGCGATGGGTGAAGGCTCGAAGGCCGCGCTGAGCGCCTTCGACCACCTGATCCGCACCAGCGCACCGGCGCAGGCCACCGCCGCCGCGGCATAAGGAACCGGCCGCGCCGCTCCCCTGCTTGCGGGGGAGCGGCGCGAGGCCGATGCTTCGCCTACCACGCAGCATCCACGCAGTCTCCGACGCGAGGGACCCGCCTTGAACCTGCGCGATCTCAAGTACCTGGTGGCCCTGGCCGACCACAAGCATTTCGGTCGCGCCGCCGCGGCCAGCTTCGTCAGCCAGCCGACGCTGTCGACCCAGATCAAGAAGCTCGAGGACGAACTCGGCGTCGCACTCGTCGAACGCGCACCGCGTCGCGTGATGCTCACGCCGGTCGGGCGCGAAGTCGCCGAACGCGCGCGCAAGGTCATCGCCGACGTGGAGCAGATGGCGGAGATCGCGCGCCGCAGCCAGGATCCCGAAGCGGGCACTGTTCGCCTGGGCCTGTTCCCCACGCTCGGTCCCTACCTGCTGCCGCACGTCGTGCCGCGGCTGCGCCAGCGTTTCCCGCGCCTGGAACTGCTGCTGATCGAAGAGAAGACCGACCAGATCCTGCAGCGCCTGCGCGACGGGCGGCTCGACGCGGGCCTGCTCGCCTTGCCGATCCACGACGACCAGCTGCACGTGGAAGTGCTGTTCGACGAGCCCTTCGTGCTGGCGGTGCCGCAACAGCACTCGATGGCCGAACACGATTCGCTCGAACTGGGCGACCTCGACCACCAGCACCTGCTGCTGCTCGAGGAAGGCCACTGCCTGCGCGACCAGGCGCTGGACGTCTGCCACATGGCGGGCGCCGACGAACGCGACGGCTTCCGCGCGACCAGCCTGGAAACGCTGCGGCAAATGGTCGCCGCCGGCGTCGGCATCACGCTGCTGCCGGTGCTCGCGGTGCAGCCTCCGGTGCCGTCCTCCCCCGACATCCACCTGCTGCGTTTCCGCGGCCAGCCGCCGCACCGGCAGATCGCGATGGTGTGGCGCCGCAGCTCGGCCATGGGCGACTTCCTGATGCAGCTGGCCGCCGAATTCCGCAAGTTGCCCGAGCAACTGCTGCGCCCGCCTCAACCGGCGCCGTCGCAGGACAGCCGGCTCTGATCAGCCACGCCTGATCACTCCATCTGCGTCTGCCCCAGCCGGTAACGCGTGAGCAGCGTCGTGCTCACCAGCATGACGATGACCAGCAACGTGCATCCGGCGTGGACGCGCCGGTTCGTCGTCCACGCGCACCAGATCATCAGGCCGATGCCGAGCACCTGCACGAGGCGGAACGGCACGATCAGCGAGCGCAGACCCATCGCCGATTCCAGCACCAGCGCCCACGCGCCGGCTGCTGCCAGCAGGCCGAAGAAGACGGTGCGCGTGTCGTAGTAGTGGCGTTCCACGTCGATGGTGCCGTCGACGAGTTCCGGCAGCAGCACGTGGCTGGCGATCACCAGCGTGGCCGGGCCGAGCAGCACGAACGCGAAGCCGGTGTAGGTCCATTCGGCGACGCCGCGCATCATCCAGAACGACCACCACATCTGGATGTGCAGGCCGATCATCAGCACCAGCCAGATCGCGTGCAGCCAGTAGAACTTCACGCGACAGCGCACCTGCACCATGTTGCCGATGCCCGCGAACAGCTGCGTCAGGCCCAGTCCGAGCACCATGGACACCATCACCGACAGGTAATTGAAAGCGTCCATCGGCCCGACCTCGCAAGGTGGACTGGCATGTCGTGGCGCGCGATGCCGGCGCGCCGCGAAGGATCAGTAGTGCAGCAGCGACTGCAGCGGCACGCCCTGCGGCCAGCGCGAACGGCCGCCCAGCGCGTCCAGTTCGATCAACACGCTCGCGCCGACGAGGTTCGCGCCGAGCTTGCCGACCAGCTCGCGCGCGGCCGCCAGCGTGCCGCCGGTGGCGAGCACGTCGTCCACGATCAGCGTGCGCTCGCCCGGGCGCAGCGCGTCGTTGCGCGCCTGCAGCCGGTCGGTGCCGTATTCCAGCGCGTAATCCACCTCGACCAGCGGCGGCGGGAGCTTGCCCGGCTTGCGCAGCGGTACGAAGCCGGCATGCAGCTTCTGCGCAAGCGCCGCGCCGAAGATGAAACCGCGCGACTCGATCCCGCACACCGCCTGCACTTCGCTGCCCTGCCACGGCTCGGCCATCGCGTCGATGCAGCGCGCGAAACCGCCGGCGTCGGCCAGCAGCGGGGTGACGTCGCGGAAGGTCACGCCGGGCTTTGGGAAGTCGGCGACGGCGCGGATGAGCGAATCGAAATCGAAGGACATGGCGCGGGGCCCATGAAACGGCCGGTCACGATACCGGAAAGCGCCGTTCAGGCCGGAAGCCAGCCCTGTGACGCGTCCGGGGCTTCGTCGTCGTCCGGAAGCGCTTCGACCGGCTGGTTCAGCGGGAGCGTGTCGACGATGTCCTTCGCCTGCGGCCAGACGACGTCGGGCACGCAGACCAGGATGGTCCCGAACAGCGGCAGCTCGCCCATCCCGCCGGTCAGCGCCTCGCCCTGCAGGAAGACGGGGATTTCCTCGGCTTCCAGCGCGTGCCGCACCAGGTGCGCGTCGATCAGGTTCGCGGCTTGGTAGACGATTTTCATGGCGATGCTCCCGGCAGCGGCCTTCGTAGAGGCTCGCCGACAGCATACGCCCGGCCTGAACACGCCGAAGCGGTGGCCGCGCGCCACAACGGGGATGACGGCGGGGACCGGCCGCACCGGCTAAACTTGCCGGTCTTCCCCGCCTGGCTTCAAGCATGTCCGCTACGCCCCACCACGCCGCTCCCGCCAATCCGTCCGCCCCCGAGTCCGCCGCACCCGCGAAGCAGGACTTCATCCGGCAGATCGTTCGCGAGGACCTGGCCAGCGGCAAGCACCAGGCGATCCGCACGCGTTTCCCGCCCGAGCCCAACGGCTACCTGCACATCGGTCATGCCAAGGCGATCTGCCTGGACTTCGGCATCGCGGCGGAGTTCGGCGGAGACTGCAACCTGCGCCTGGACGACACGAACCCGGTGAAGGAAGACCCCGAGTACGTCCGCGCGATCCAGGACGACGTGCGCTGGCTCGGCTTCGAGTGGCACGACCTGCGCCACGCCTCGGACTACTTCGGCGTCCTCTACCTCGCCGGCGAGAAGCTGATCCGCCAGGGCGACGCGTTCGTGTGCGACCTCACGCCGGAACAGGTGCGTGAATACCGCGGCACCCTGACCGAGCCGGGGCGCGAGTCGCCGTTCCGCAACCGCAGCGTCGAGGAAAACCTTGATCTTTTCCGCCGCATGCGCGCCGGCGAGTTCCCGGACGGCACGCGCACGCTGCGGGCGAAGATCGACATGGCCAGCGGCAACATGAACCTGCGCGATCCCGCGCTGTACCGCATCAAGCACGTAGAGCACCAGAACACCGGCCGCGAGTGGCCGATCTACCCGATGTACGACTTCGCGCACTCGCTCAGCGACGCGGTCGAAGGCATCACGCATTCGCTGTGCACGCTGGAATTCGAGGACCATCGCCCGCTGTACGACTGGTGCGTGGACAAGGTGGACCTGGCGAATTCGCCGGACCTGCTCGAACCGGTGCTGTCGAAGGGCTACCCGAAGGAAGCCAGCAAGCCGCGCCAGATCGAGTTCTCGCGCCTGAACTTCAACTACCTGGTGATGAGCAAGCGCAAGCTGCTGGCGCTGGTGAACGAAGGTCTGGTCGATGGCTGGGACGATCCGCGCATGCCGACGCTGCAGGGCATCCGCCGCCGCGGCTACACGCCGAGCGCGCTGCGCCTGATGGTCGACCGCGTCGGCATCAGCAAGCAGAACTCGCTGCTCGACATCTCCATCCTGGAAGGCGCGCTGCGCGACGACCTCGACGCCGCGGCGCAGCGCCGCATGACAGTGATCGATCCGCTGAAGCTGGTCATCACCAACCTGCCGGCGACGCACGAGGAATCGCTGACGTTCCCGAACCATCCCAAGGACGAGAGCGCCGGCACGCGCAGCGTTCCGTTCTCCAACGAGTTGTGGATCGAACGCGAGGACTTCGAGGAAGTGCCGCCGAAGGGCTTCAAGCGCCTGATCCCGGGCGGCGAAGTGCGCCTGCGCGGCGCCGGCATCTTCCGCTGCGATGAAGTGATCAAGGACGGCGATACGGTCGTGGAGATCCGCGGCGAACTCGATCCCGAATCGCGCCCCGGCATGGCCGGCGCAGATCGCAAGATCAAGGGCACGATCCACTGGGTGAGCGCGAAGCACGCGGTGAAGGCCGAAGTGCGCCTGTACGACCGCCTGTTCCTCGTGCCCGATCCGGACAACGACGAAGGCGGCAAGACGTACAAGGATTACCTGAACCCCGACTCGCGTCGCACCGTCACCGGCTACGTCGAACCGGCGGCGGCGAACGCGAACCCGGAGCAGTCGTTCCAGTTCGAGCGCATCGGCTACTTCGTGGCCGACCGCTTCGATCACCGCAGCGACGCGCCGGTGTTCAACCGCAGCGTCACGCTGCGCGACACCTGGACCACGAAGGGCTGATCGACAAGGAGCACGCCATGCGCCGCCTGCTGACCGCACTGCTGGTTTCGTCCCTGCTCGCGCTCGCCGCGTGCGCGCCGCATTCGGAGAACGCGATCGCTGCCACGCCTGCAGCGGATGCGGCGCAGTCCGCCGCGCCCCAGCCAACGCGCGCACGTGCCCCCGAGCCCGCGCCGAAGAAGCGCCAGGCCGAGCCGGCCGGCACGCCCGTCAAGCTCGATTTCAGCTGCAAGACCGACGCCGATTGCGCGGTGAAGAACGTCGGCAACTGCTGCGGCGCCAAGCCCGCATGCGTCAACGCGAACAGCCCGACCGATCCGGAAGGCGTCAAGGCCGAGTGCGCGCGCAAGGGGATGATGGCGATGTGCGGCTTCAAGGCCATCGAGGGCTGCACGTGCGAGCAGGGCCAGTGCAAGGACAAGATCGCCGAAGCGGAAGCGGTGCACTGATGCTCTACGCGCAGGTTCATCTCACGCTGCCGGCATGGGTGCACGAGTCGGTCGATACGCAGCGCCTGTACGTCGGCGATGCCGCCAAGGTCGAACTCGCCATCGCGCTGTCGCGCATGAACATCGAGGCCGGAAGCGGCGGGCCGTTCGGCGCGGCGGTGTTCGGACCGGACGAGCACATCATCTCCGTCGGCGTGAACCGCGTGCTGCCGCACACGTGCTCGCTCGCGCACGCCGAAACGATGGCGTACATGCTCGCCCAGCAGCGCACGCAGCGCGCACGCCTGAACGAGGACGCGATCGGCGAGCGCCTCGGCCCCATCACGTTGGCGACCTCGTCGCAGCCGTGCTGCCAATGCTATGGCGCGACGATCTGGGCCGGCGTCGATCGCCTGGTCATCGGCGCGCGCAGCGAGGACGTCGAAACGCTCACCGAATTCGACGAAGGCCCGCTGCCGGCCGACTGGATCGGCGAACTCGAACGCCGCGGGATCGAAGTCGTGCGCGACGTGCATCGCGACCTCGCACGCGACGTGCTTCGCGCGTACGGCGAGTCCGGCGGCGAGCGCTACTGACGCACGCACCCACATGACTACGCCAGGCGACGCCCTGCTCTGCTACTGCCGCCCCGGCTTCGAGCCCGAACTCGCGGCCGAACTCAACGAGCGCGCCGCGCTCGCCGGCCATCCGGGCTATGCGCGCACCGATCGCAACAGCGGCTACGTCGAGTTCCTTGGCGCCGACGCCGGCGCGCTGAGCCAGGCGCTTCCGTTCCAGTCCCTGATCTTCGCGCGGCAGAAGCTCACGCGGATCGCCGAATTGCGCGATCTCGACCCGAAGGACCGCATCACGCCGATCCTGCGCGCGCTCGAGACCACGCTGGGCAACGCGCACACCTTCGGCGAGCTGTGGGTCGAGCATCCCGATTCCGACGAAGCCAAGCCGCTTGCGGGTCTCGCGCGCGCGTTCGGCAACGCGCTGCGTCCGGTGCTGCGGAAGAACGGCTGGCTCAAGCAGTTCGACGATTCGCGGCGCGCACGGCTGCATGTCGTCTTCCTCGCCGGCGACCACGTGCTGCTCGCGGTCGGCGAAGCCGGCGACAGCGCGCCGTGGCCGCTCGGCATCCCGCGTCTGCGTATGCACGCCGACGCGCCCAGCCGTTCTGCGCTGAAGCTGGAAGAAGCGCTGATGGTGCTGATGACCGAGAAGGAGCGCGAGCGCCTGTTTCGTGAAGGCATGCGCGGCGCGGATCTCGGCGCGGCCCCCGGCGGCTGGACCTGGGTGATGGTGCGCCAGGGTCTGAAGATGATCTCGGTCGACAACGGGCCGTTGCGCGAGCACCTGCTCGAAAGCGGCCGCGTCGAGCACCTGCGCGAGGACGGCTTCCACTGGCAGCCGCGCGCGCCGCTGGACTGGATGGTGTGCGACATGGTCGAACAGCCGCGTCGCGTCGCCGAACGCATGGGCACCTGGTTCCGCGAAGGCTGGTGCAGGCACGCGATCTTCAACCTGAAGCTGCCGATGAAGAAGCGCTGGGACGAGACGCGCCTGTGCCTATCGCTGTTCGAGGAAGGCGCCGGCAAACCGCTGCTCGTGCGCGCGCGCCAGCTGTACCACGACCGCGAAGAGATCACCGTGTTCGCGACGCCGCCTTCGACCGCGCGATGACGCTGCACTCACGTGGATGAACGTCCGGTGTCGCGCTTTCATGCGCGCGACCGGATTTGACCTGCGGTTGATCCGGGCGGGACTAGCGTCGGCCCGTCCCACCAGCGAGGTCCAATGACATGAAGTCCACGCATCACTCCAGTCCCACGCTGCTCGCGATCGCGCTCGTCGCCGTGCTCGGCGTCGCCGGTCCCGCCGCGGCACAACGCACGCAGGGCGAGCCGGCCAAGTCGAAGGTGCAGGCCGAGGCAGCCGCCGAGGTCGCTTCCGATCAGGCCGAAGCGGCGCGCGCCAGCGCAGAGACCGCACGCCAGGCGACCAGCGTCAGCGGCGGCGTCTACACCACGATCAACCAGCAGGCCGATGCGGCGAATAAGGCCGCCAATCAGGCGGTCAACGCGGCGCACGACGCGCGCAGCGCGCAGTCCGCCGCTCAGAGCTCGGCCAATCCGAAGCAGGGCGCGGCTGAAGCGCGCGAGGCGGCCAGTGCCGCCACGAGCGCGAGCCTGCAGGCGCAGGCCTCGGCCGACAGCGCGGTGCAGCAGGCCTATCCGCAGCCAGCTCCGGCGCGGGCGCCGGCCTATACCGGCGCGCAGCCGAAGCAGGAAGTCCATGCGACTTCCAGCCCGCCGAACTCGACCCTGGCCAACAAGGTGAACTTCGAAGCGCTCGATGCGAACCGCGATGGCTCGCTGAGCAAGACGGAGGTCAGCAGCGAGACGACGATCTCGACCGACTTCAACAAGATCGACGCGAACCACGACGGTCGCATCACCAAGGCGGAGCTTGCCGGCGGTAAGTGATCCATCGAAACCGCGGGCGACGGCGAACCCCTCCCGGGCCGGGAGGGGTTCGCTTTATTGGCCGGCGGCGTGGCGCCAGAACGCGTGCGTCAGCGGCGGCAACTTGCCGGCCAGACCCAGCAGCGGCCCGCGCAACAGCGTCGCGGCTACCGAATCGTTCGAGAACAGGCGATTGATGCCGTCGAACGCATGCGCCGACAGCGCATTCTCGCTGCGCTGCGCACGCGCCCAGCGCGGCAGTCGCGCCGCGAGGTCCAGCCCGCGCGAGCGTGCATCGGCGAGGATGCGCCGCAGCGTCGCGACATCGCGCAAGCCGAGGTTCACGCCCTGCCCCGCGAGCGGATGCACCGCATGCGCGGCATCGCCGATCACCGCGACGCGACCGGACGCGAGCGATTGCGCCAGCTGCAGCCGCAGCGGGAACGCCGCGCGGCGCGACACGCGCCTGGACACGCCGAGCGTTCCGGCGAACGCGTTGTCCAGCTCGCGCAGGAACGTGGCGTCGTCCACGTCGAGCAGACGCTGCGCTTCGGCATCCGGCAGCGTCCACACGATCGAACTGACATGGCCATCGTCGAACGGAAGGAAGGCGAGCGGCCCCGTCGACAGGAAGCGCTGCCAGCACGTCGACCGGTGCGGCTTCCCGCTTTCGACGAACGCCACCAACCCGCGCTGGCCATAGTCGTGGCGTGGCGCTTCGATGCCCGCGAGCGAGCGCAGATTCGACTCCGCGCCGTCGGCGGCAACCACGATCTTCGAGCGCAGCGAAATCCCGCTTTCGAACACGACCGTCGCGCCGGCGTCGTCCTGCTCCAGCGCGACGACGCTGTCGGGGCAATGCAGTTGCACGCCGGCGCCGGGCAGTGCGTGCCACAGGCGATCGACGAGCAGCGCGTGTTCGACGATCCAGCCCAGTTCGCGGCGCCCGAAGGCGTCGGCATCGAAACTGAGCTCGCCACCGCCGGCGGCGTCCCACACGCGCATCGCGCGGTACGGCTGCAGGCGCGCGTCGGCGACATCGCGCCACACGCCCAGGTTATCGAGCAGCGCCGCGTTGTCCGGTGCGAATGCATAGACGCGCAGGTCGATGCGGTCGGAATCGGTAGGCAGCTTCTGCCATGCGGGCGGCTGGCGCGTTTCGACCAGCGCGACCTGCAAGCCGTCGCGCGCGAACGCAAGCGCCGCCGCTGCGCCGACCACGCCGGCACCGACGACGATCACGTCGAGCCCGGGTCCGCGGCGGCTCATGCGCGCACCTCGCGGCACAGCGCCGGCACGTCGCCGCGATAGCCCATCGCGCCACCGACCAGGAAGGATTGCGCCGAAGCGACGCGATCCACCGCGAACAGCCCCAGGCTGCGCAACGGACGAAGCAGCGGCGCGTCGTTGGCGGTGAGTCGCGCGAGGCCATCGGAGAAGCCGATGGTGCGCTCGCGGTCTTCGCGACGACGCTCGGCGTAGCGCTGCAGCAGCGCGTCGCTTCCGCAGTCGGCGTGCGAGTCCTGCGCGCGTGCATCGGCGATGAGTTCGGCCAGCGTGAGCGCGTCACGCAGGCCGAGGTTGAAGCCCTGCGCGCCGATCGGATGGATCGTCTGGGCGGCGTTGCCGACCAGCACCGCACGGGGTGCGACGGTGCGCTGCGCGACGACGCGGATCGCCGGATGCGAGCTGCGCGGCCCGCATGAAAGAAAGCGCCCCGCGCGCCAGCCGAACACCTCCTGCGCACGCGCGAGGAAGCCCGCGTCGTCGAGTGCCGCCACGTCGCCGGCCTCTTCGCGGGCGACGGCGTGGATCAGGCCGTAATGGCGATCGCCGCGCGGCAGTAATGCCGTCGGACCGTCACGTGTGAGGCGTTCGTACGCGGTGCCGTCCGGCGCGCGCGAGCCGCGCACGCGCGTGACGAACAGCATCTGTCCGTAGTCGTGCTCGTCCACGCCGATGCCCAGCGCGTCACGCACGCCGCTGCGCGTGCCGTCGGCCGCGACGACGAGCCACGCGTGCAGCAGGCGTTCGCCGTCGGCGTCGGCCACGCGGATGGCGCGCACGTCGTCGTCGCTTTCGGCGAACCCGAGGAAACGCACCGGGCGATGCCGCACCAGGCGAGTGGCCTCTGCAAGCCGCGCTTCGAGCGCATCGCCGAAATCGCGGGCGACCACGACGCGACCGAACTCGGTGCGTCCATAGCGCGAGGCCTCGAGCAGGCCGCGGCCGAAATCGCCGCGCCGGCTGATGTGGATGCGCGAGATAGGACCCGTGGGCGCACGCAGTTTCTGCATCACGCCGAGCGCGGTCAGCGCATTGATGGTGGCTTCGGCGAAGCTGAGGTTGCGCTCGTCGAACACCGGCGGCAGCGCGCCGGGCGGCGTGGCTTCGACCAGGCCCACGTGAAGGCCGAGGCGCTCCAGCGCGATCGCCAGGCTGGCACCGACCAGGCCACCGCCGACGATGAGGACATCGTGGACGTCTCGGGTCGAACCTTGGGCGGGGGAGTCTCCGGGCGCGCCGGAGGGCGGATTTGAGGGGGCCGCGACAGGCATTGCGCTATGCTAGCGGTTCCTGAAGGCCGTGACCTTCTCAAGACCCGAACACGATGAACCGTCCCGTTTCCGCCTCGCCTGCCACCTCCGGCCCGTCCGCTTCCAGCCTGTTCGCGCCCGGCCCGCTGGTGCTCATCGGCATGATCGTGGTCGCCGCGCTCACGCGCCTGCTGCCGCATCCGCCGAATTTCTCGCCGGTCGAAGCGGTCGCGCTGTTCGGTGGCGCCTACTTCGCCTCACGCGCGATGGCCGTCGCCGTGCCGCTGGTGGCGATGCTGGTGTCGGACCTGATCCTCGGCCTCACGCTGGGCGGAACGTATTTCGAACACTTCACCAGCCCGGCCTACCTGGCGACGTGGCTGTCGGTCTACGCCTGCATCGCGCTGTCGGCCGTGCTGGGCTTCGGCCTGCGCGGCCGCGTCAACGGCGCGCGCGTGCTGGGCTACTCGCTGATGGGATCGGTGCTGTTCTTCGTGGTGACCAACTTCGCCGTGTGGGCAACCGCCACGCCGATGACCGCGCACCCGTCGTGCATGATCGGCCTGGCACCGTGCTACGCCGCGGCGCTCCCGTTCTTCCAGTGGACGCTGCTGGGCACGCTGTTCTACGCCGCGCTGCTGTTCGGCGGCTTTGCGCTGCTGCGCCGCCGCGTCCCGGCGCTGCGCGCGCAGACGGTGTAAGCGGCCTCGCCGCGTGGGCAACCGCCTCTCGAAGATCTACACCCGCACCGGCGACGACGGTACGACCGGCCTCGGCGACGGCAGCCGCGTCGCCAAGGACTCCGACCGCGTCGCCGCCTACGGCACGGTGGACGAAGCCAATTCCTGCATCGGCCTGGTGCTCGCCGCGGATGTCCCGGAGGACGTCCGCGCCCTGCTCACCACCGTGCAGCACCAGCTGTTCGACCTCGGCGGTGAACTGTGCATCCCGGGGCATGCGGCGATCTTCGATGCCGACATCGAACGCCTGGAGCAGCAGCTCGACGCCTTCAACGAACCGCTTCCGCCGCTGAAGGATTTCATCCTGCCCGGCGGCGGCGAAGCGGCGGCGCGCTGCCACGTCGCACGCACCGTCGTGCGTCGTGCGGAACGCGAGGCGGTGTCGCTCTCGCGCATCGAGGAGGTACGCCCGGAAGCGGTGCGCTACCTCAACCGCCTGTCCGACCTGCTGTTCGTGCTGGCCCGCGTGCTCGCGCGTGCCAGCGGCCACGGCGAAGTGCTGTGGAACCACGAGCGGCGCAAGGCCTGACGCGCCGCGCGCCATGCGCATCTACACCCACCCGGCGTGCACGCGCCACGATCCCGGCCCAGGCCATGCGGAGCGTCCGTTGCGGCTGGTCGCCGTAACCGAAGCACTGCGCGAGGCCTTTCCGGACGCGCTCCACTGGGAAGAAGCGCCGCGTGCGAGCCGCGGGCAACTGCTGCGCGTGCACGACGATGCGCTGCTCGCGCTGGTGCTCGACACGCCGGTCGACGGCCCGATGGCGCTGGATCCAGATACCGTGCTCGCCCCTGGTTCGGCCGAAGCGGCTTTGCGCGCGGCCGGCGCCGGCATCGCCGCGGTGGATGCGGTGATGCACGGCGAAGTACGCCGCGTGTTCTGTGCGGTGCGTCCGCCCGGCCACCACGCAACCCCGTCGGCCGCGATGGGCTTCTGCCTGTTCAACAACATCGCCGTCGCCGCGGCGCACGCCTGCGACAAGCACGGCCTGTCGCGCGTGGCGGTCGTCGATTTCGACGTGCACCACGGCAACGGCACGCAGGCGATCTTCGATACCGATGCTCGCGTGATGTACCTGTCGTCACACCAGATGCCGCTGTATCCGGACACGGGTTACGCGAACGAACGCGGCGTCGGCAACATCGTCAACGCTCCGCTGCCGCCGGGTTGCGACAGCGACGGCTTCCGCCGTATCTGGCGCGAACGCCTGCTGCCGACGCTCGATTCCTTCCGTCCGCAGTTGCTCTTCATCTCCGCCGGATTCGACGCGCACAAGCGCGACCCGCTCGCGCAGGTCGAACTGGAGAGCGGCGATTACGAGTGGATCACGCGCGAGCTCGTCGCCATCGCGAAACGGCATGGCGACGGTCGCGTCGTATCGATGCTGGAAGGGGGCTACGACCTGGCGGCGCTGCGTGAAGCCAGCGTCGCGCACGTGGGTGCGTTGCTCGACTGAGCCTGCTCCCGACGGTCACTCGTCGGGCGTGAACTCCAGCGATGCCGAGTTGATGCAGTAGCGCAGGCCGGTCGGCGGCGGGCCGTCGGGGAACACGTGGCCCAGGTGCGAATCGCAGCGCGCGCACTTGATCTCCACGCGGCGCATGCCGTGGCTTTCGTCCACGTGCTCGGTGACGGCGTCCTTCGACACCGGCTCCCAGTAGCTGGGCCAGCCGCTGCCGGAGTCGTACTTCGCCTTGGACGAGAACAGCGGCGTGCCGCACGCGACGCAGGTGTAGGTGCCGGCTTCCTTGTGGTTCCAGAAGCGACCGGTGAAGGCGCGTTCGGTCGCCGAACAGCGGCATACCGCGAACTGTTCCGGGCTGAGGCGCTCACGCCATTCGTCGTCGGTCCGGCAGACCGGCGCGGTATCGGTGGAAGGCTGCTGGGACATGGGCCACTCCTGTCTTGACGCGGAAATGAACAGTGCCGGGAGCAAGATGGTGCTCGCGTTGCCCCCTTGCAAGGGATACGGCAAGCTAGCGACCCCGTTTTCCTGAACGCCGACGATCACGGATCCCGAGTGCACCGACCCCTCCGACTGCTCCCGTTGTCGCTGTGCATCGCGCTGGCCCTGCCGGCGTACGCTGCCGACGGCGATGAGGACAACTGGGGCCTGTGCCCGATCATCGACGTGGTCCCCGTGTTCGAGGATGCACCCGCACCGGTGGGCGGCATCGAGAACCGCGGCAGCGAACCGACCGACATCGACGGCGGACAGCTCGAACGCGCGGGTACCGCCGAAGACATCGTCGTGCAGGACAACGTGCGCCTGAATCGCGGCGACCAGTTCTTGGGCACGGACAAGCTCACCTACAACGCCGAAACCGGTCGCTACAGCGCGGTGGGCAACGTGCGTTACCAGGACAGCGGGATGCGCATCCTCGCCGAGCGCGCCGAAGGCGACCAGAACGCCGACCGCCACCGCATCGAGGACGTGCAGTACCAGCTCACCCAGCGTCGCGGCAACGGCGGCGCCGAGCGCATCGAACTGGAAGGCGCGCGCGGTCGGCTCGTAGGCTCGACCTACTCCACCTGCGCGCCGAACCAGCGTGCGTGGGAACTGCGTGCAAGCCGCATCGAGATCGACACCGCCAAGGGCATGGGCGTGGCACGCAATGCCACCGTGCGCATCGGCAGCGTGCCGGTCCTCTACGTGCCGTGGTTCATGTTCCCGGTCGACGACCAGCGGCGCACCGGTCTGCTCTACCCGCAGCTCTCGTTGTCCGGCCGCAACGGCTTCGACTACAAGCAGCCGATCTATCTCAACCTCGCGCCGAATTACGACGCCACGCTCTACCCGCGCATCATGGCCGATCGCGGCGGACTGCTCGGCGCCGAGTTCCGCTGGTTGTACGAGCGCGGCAAGGGCGAGGTCTACGGAAACTGGATGCCGAGCGACAAGCTGCCTGGCGATGAGCCCGACCGCTACCTCAATCCAGAAGTCGGCTTCCCGGTGTCGAGCCTGCCGGAAAAGAACCGCGGCCAGTTCGCGTTGTCTGCAACGCACAACATCAACAGCGCCTGGTACGCCAACACCAACCTCGGCTGGGTGAGCGACACCCACTACTTCGAGGATTTCAGCAGCAGCCTGTACGGCATCTCGCAGTATTCGATCCGCAGCGATGCAGGCGTGTACGGCCGCGGCCGCTACTGGTCCGGCGGCGTCATGGCCGACCACTACCAGCTGGCTGATTACACGCTCAACGAAACCAACCTCCCGTTCGACCGCCTGCCGCGCGCCTACGTGAGCTGGGCGCAGCCATTCATGCCGTGGCTCCAGGCCGGCGTGGATGCCGAAGGCGCGCGCTTCGAGCACCAGGAATTCCTCGGCGGCACGCGCATCGACGTGAAGCCGTTCGTGACGATGCCGCTGGAAGGCGCGAGCTGGTTCATCCGACCGAAGCTCGCGTGGCGCTACACGGCGTACCAGTTGGACGGCAATGCGCAGAGCCGCGCCGAAGAGTTCGCGCAGCGCAATGGCGGCCCGGTGGACCCCACGCGGTTCCAGGACAGCAACCTAACGCGCAGCCTGCCGATCACGTCGGTCGACGCCGGTCTGTACTTCGACCGCAACACCACCTTCCGTGGCACGAGCTACCTGCACACGCTCGAACCGCGCCTGTACTACCTCAACGTCCCGTACCGGAACCAGGACAACTTCCCGGTCTTCGATACCGGCCCGATGACCTTCAGCTGGGGCCAGCTGTTCCGCGACAACCGCTATACCGGCGCGGACCGGCAGATGGACGCCAACCAGCTGACCGCTGCCCTGACCACGCGCTTCATCAGCGAGGAAGACGGTCGCGAGCGTCTGGCCGCCAGCATCGGCCAGATCCAGTACTTCGACGACAGCCGCGTCACGCTGCCGAACCAGACCACGATCGAATCGGGCAAGTCGGCGTGGGTCGCCGACGCCAGCGTCTCGCCGAACGACCGCTGGAACCTCGGCGCGACCTACATCTGGAACCCGAAGTACCGGGGCGAGGACTTCGTCTCCGCCCGCGTGCGTTACCTGTTCGAACGCGGCGGCGTCGTGAACCTCGGCTACCGCTACCGCCGCAACGCCGCCTTCCGCCAGGACATCGATCCGCCGGAGCTGCGCGACCAGCTGGAGCAGGCCGACTTCTCCTTCCTCTATCCGATCAACGAGACCTGGAGCGTCGTCGGACGCTACTACTACTCGATCCTGGACAAGAAGGAACTGGAGACCATCGCCGGTGTCCAATGGGAAAGCTGCTGCCTGGCGGCGCGCCTGGTCGGCCGCCGATACCTGCGTAATCGCGACGGTGAACTGGACACTCGCATCATGTTCGAATTCGAGCTGAAGGGCCTGGGCTCCGCGGGCCAGAACACGGAGCGGGTCCTGCGCCGTGGTATCCTCGGCTACGACCGCGACGACCTCTATCTCGTGCCGCCCACGTCCACGCAACGCCTGAACAGCGGCAGCGGCCAAGTCGAATCCACCCCCGACCCGACCCTATGAAGAAACTACTCGCGTCCGCCCTCGCCGTCGCGGTGCTCTCCGGCGCCGTCCTGCCCGGCGCGACCGCCCTGGCCCAGACCGCGGCCTCCGTCGAGCCGATCGATGGCATCGCCGCCATCGTCGACGAGGACGTGATCCTCAAGACCGAGCTGGATCGCGCGGTGAACAACATCCTGGCCCAGTACGCAGGACGCGAGAACCAGCTGCCGCCGCGCGACGTGCTCCAGCGCCAGGTGCTCGAGCGCCTGGTCCTGGTGAAGCTGCAGGTCGCCCGCGCCCAGGGCACCGGCGTGCGCGTGACCGACCAGGAAGTCGAGCAGGCCATCGCCGGCATCGCCCAGCAGAACCGCGTCTCGCCCGAGCAGCTCCGCCAGCAGTTGGCGCGCGAAGGCACCCCGTACACCGATTTCCGCAACTCGATCCGCGACGAACTGCTGATCCAGCGCCTGCGCCAGCGTTTCGCGCAGAGCCGCGTGTCGGTCAGCGAGGCCGAGGTCGATGCCGCCATGGCCGCGCAGGCGAACCAGGGCGCGCAGTACCACCTCGCGCACATCCTCGTGGCGCTGCCGGAAGGCGCGACGGCCGAGCAGATCGCGACTGCCCAGAAGAAGGTCGAAGGCGTCAAGGCGCTGATCGACAAGGGCGAGATGGACTTCTCCGCCGCGGCGGTGCGCTATTCCGACAGCCCGAACGCGCTGGAAGGCGGCGACCTGGGCTGGCGCAGCGTCGATGAAATCCCGAACGCGTTCGCCTCGCTGATGCGCAACATGTCGCCCGGCCAGGTGACCGATCCGATCCGTGGCCCGAGCGGCTTCCAGCTGCTCAAGCTCGTCGAGGTGCGCGACGCCTCGCAGGCCGGCCCGAACATGGTCACGCAGTACCAGGCGCGCCACATCCTGATCCGCACCAGCGATTCGGTCGACGACGCCAAGGCCAAGGCGCAGGCGCAAACCCTGCAGGCCCGCCTGATGGGCGGCGCCGACTTCGCCCTGCTCGCGCAGGAGAACTCGCAGGACCAGAGCTCCGCGCCGAAGGGCGGCGAACTGGGCTGGTTCACGCGCGACGAATTCGGTCCCGAATTCGGCAACGCCGTCGCCGGCCTCCAGCCGAACCAGGTGTCGCAGCCGATCCGCACCCAGGCCGGTTACCACCTGATTAAGCTGGAAGCGACGCGCGAGGCCGACGTCGGCGAGCGCAACCGCCGCGCGCAGGTCCAGGAAACGATCGGCCGCCGCAAGCTGGAAGACGAGTGGAACCGCTTCCTGCGCGAAATGCGAGGCGAAGCCTTCGTCGACGTGCGCGTCGGCAAGACCGCCGACGCCGAAGCTACCCCCGCCGCTCCGGCCAGCAACGGCTGAGCGAGCCGGACATGACCCCTGTTCGGCTCGCGCTGGTGCCGGGCGAGCCGGCGGGTGTCGGTCCCGAGCTCTGCGTCCGACTGGCGCAGCGCTCCCGCGACTACTCCCTGACGGCCTTCGCCGACGCGCGCACGCTGCACGCGGCGGCTGAGGCGCTTTCGCTCCCCTTGCGCCTGCTCGGCCCGGACGAGCCCGCGACGCAGCCAGGCGAACTGGCTCTGGTCGATGTTCCCAACGCCGTCGTTCCGGCCTTCGGCCGGCCCGACCCGCGCAACGCCGCCGCCGTGATCGGCGCGCTTCGCGACGCCGCGCAGGGTTGCCTCGACGGTCGCTTCGCCGGCGTGGTCACCGGCCCCGTGCACAAGGCGGTGATCAACGAGGGCGGCATCGCCTACACCGGCACGACCGAGCTGCTCGCCGACCAGGCCGGCCGCGAGGTCGTGATGATGCTGGCCAACGACGTCGTGCGCGTCGCGCTGGCTACCACGCACCTGCCTTTGCGCGAGGTCGCCGATGCGATCACCGCGCCCGTGCTGGAACGCACGCTGCGCATCACGCACGACGCACTTCGCCACGACTTCGGCATCGCCGATCCGGTCATCGCCGTGCTCGGCCTCAACCCGCACGCGGGGGAAGCCGGGCATCTGGGGCGCGAGGAGATCGAGGTCATCGAGCCGTTGCTTGCGACGTTGCGCGAGGGCGGCATGCGGCTGGTCGGCCCGCTGCCGGCCGATACCGCGTTCCTGCCGGCCAAACTGCGCGGCTTCGATGCCGTGGTCGCGATGTACCACGACCAGGGCCTGCCGGTGCTCAAGTTCAGCGGCTTCGAGCGCGCGGTGAACCTCACCCTGGGCCTGCCCTACCCGCGCGTCGCGGTCGACCACGGGACCGCGCTGGAACTGGCCGGACACGGCACCGCCGACCCGTCCAGCCTGTTCGCCGCGGCCGATACCTGCGCCCGCATCGCACGCACCCGAATCGACGCCCGCCAGATCCCGGCATGATGCCCGCATGAGCACGCGCAGCCCCCATTTCACCGAGCCCGCCAAGAAGCACCTCGGCCAGCACTTCCTGACCGATCGCGGGATCATCGACAGCATCGTGCTCGCCGTGGATCCCCGGCCCGGCGATCGCCTCGTCGAGATCGGCCCCGGCCAGGGCGCCATCACCTTCCCGCTGCTCGATCGCCACAAGGAACTGACGGTCATCGAGTTCGACCGTGACCTCATCTTCCCGCTGACCGAAGCCGCGCGTGCGCACGGCACGCTGGAAGTGATCCATCGCGACGTGCTCACCGTCGATTTCACCGCGCTGGCGCGCAACGCCGGCGACGAGGGCGGGCAGATCCGCCTGGTCGGCAACCTGCCCTACAACCTGTCCTCGCCGATCCTGTTCCATGCGCTCGAACATGCAACGGCGATTCGCGACATGCACTTCATGCTGCAGAAGGAAGTCGTCGATCGCATGGCCGCCGGCCCGGGCAGCAAGGTGTACGGGCGACTGGGCGTGATGCTTCAGGCGTACTGCCACGTCACGCCGCTCTTCGACGTGCCGCCGGGCGCGTTCCGTCCGCCGCCGAAGGTGGACTCGGCCGTGGTGCGACTGGTGCCGCGTGCATCCGAGTCGATCGGCATCGACGATCACGCGCTGTATTCGGCCGTGGTGCGCGACGCCTTCGGCCAGCGTCGCAAGACGCTGCGAAACGCGCTGTCGAACCAGTGCGATGCCGCCGCGATCGAGGCTGCCGGCGTGCGCCCGGACGCGCGCGCCGAACAGATCGAGGTCGCCGATTTCGTGCGGCTGGCCAATTCGCTCGCGCGCCAACGCAACGCGTGACGCCCGCGGCAACGCGTTCTCCACGGCGCGTTGACCTATCGCGCATCGCAGCCCCTACACTGTCCGCATGAACCGCAGTACCGACTATTCCTTCGACATCACCGTGGCGACCCGTTACCTCGACAGCCAGTCCGAGCCGGGCCAGGACCGTTACGTCTTCGCCTACACCATCAGCATCCGCAACAGCGGCAGCGAGGCCGCGCGCCTCACGCGCCGCCACTGGCTGATCACCGACGGCAACGGCAAGGTGCAGGAAGTCGAGGGCGAAGGCGTCGTCGGCGAACAGCCGTGGCTGCGTCCGGGCGACGATTTCGAATACACCTCCGGCGCCGTGCTCGAAACCACGCACGGCATGATGGAAGGCACCTACACGATGGTCGGAGACGACGGCACGCCGTTCGAGACGCCGATTCCCGCCTTCACGCTGTCCGTGCCCCGCACGCTGCACTGACGGGCACGCCATGAGCATCTGGGCCATCGGCGACCTGCAGGGCTGTTACGACGCGACGCAGCGATTGCTCGAACGCATCAACTTCGATCCGGCGCGCGACCGCCTCTGGTTCTGCGGCGACCTGGTCAATCGCGGCGGCCAGTCGCTGGAGACGCTGCGGCTGGTGCATTCGCTGCGCGATCACAGCACCGTCGTGCTGGGCAACCACGACCTGTCGCTGCTGGCGATCGGCGAGCGTCGCGAGGACGAGCAGCGCAAGGTCAACCCCGACCTGCAGCGCATCGTGCTCGCCGAGGACCGCGACGTGCTGCTCGACTGGCTGCGCATGCAGAAGCTGGTGCACGTGGACCGCTCGCTCGGCTGGATGATGGTGCACGCCGCGCTCGCGCCGCAGTGGACCACGCAGATGGCCGAGCGCTTCGCGCGCGAGATCGAGGAGCGCCTGCACGGCGACCAGTTCCGCCGCCTGCTGAAGAACATGTACGGCGACAAGCCGGCGTGGCACCCGAAGCTAGCCGGCATCGACCGCCACCGCGCGATCATCAACGTGTTCACGCGCATGCGTTACTGCACGCCGCGCGGACGCATCTCGTTCGAGGACAAGGGCGCGCCGGGCACGCAGCCGGTCGGCCTGTACCCGTGGTACGAGGTCCCGGGGCGCGTGGAGCGCGACCTGAAGATCGTGTGCGGCCACTGGTCGACGCTGGGCCTGTTCATCGGTCACGGCGTGCACGCCATCGACACCGGCGCGGTCTGGGGCGGAAAGCTCACCGCGCTGCAGCTGGACACCGACGAACTGCGCATCGTGCAGGCACCGGGCCGCGACGTCCCCGCGCAACCGCCACGTCCGCGTCCGCCGCATCACGGCGGCGACAATCGCCCGCAACGTCCGCGTCCGAACCACAACGGACAGCAGCGTCGCCACCACGCGCGGCCGCCGCACCCGAACGGTCAGCAGGGACCGCGCAACGAAGCGCAGGCCGCTGCGCCGAAGGCGACTGCGGAGCAGGATCGCGACTGAGCGCGTGCGCTTAACCCCTCTCCCCACGGGAGAGGGGTTGGGGTGGGGCAACGAAGCCGTACCGGTGAACGAACGTTGCAGCACAGCGCTGCGTTGTTGCTTCGCACCTCAGAAGCCGCAGAAGCAAGCTGGATTCCAGCTTTCGCCGGAATGACGATGCTGTGGATCACCGAAACGAGCGTGCCCGCGTTACTGGCCTGGGTCCCGCCCTTCGCCGGGATGATGGTGTCGGTATTACGTGCGCCGCTTGCAAGCTGAGGCGCGAACGATCAAGCCCGCACGTAATCCACGGACTCGAACGCGAACGCATGCTTCGCATCGGCCTCGTGCCGTTCGCGCGAGACCACACGCCACTGCGCCGCATCGAAGTCCGGGAAGAACGCGTGGGCGCCATCGACCTGCGTGTCGACATGCGTCAGGAGCAGATGCGTCGCAATCGGCAGCGTCAGCGCATACACCTCGCCGCCGCCGATCACGCACAGCTCGTCGGCACCGTCGGCTTGCGCGATGCGCACGACTTCGTCGATGGACGAAACCGCGGTCATCCCCTCGAACGGCACAACGCCCGACCGCGTCAGTACCAGATTGCGCCGCCCCGGCAGCGCGCGGCCCAGCGATTGCGCGGTCTTGCGGCCCATCAGCACCGGCTTGCCCAGCGTGAGCGCCTTGAAGCGCTTGAGGTCGTCCGGCAGCCGCCACGGCAGATCGTTGTCGCGGCCGATCGCGTTATGGCGATCGAGCGCGGCGATGAGGCTCACCTTCATCGTCACACACCGCCACCGGCGCCTTGATGGCCGGCAGCGGGTCGTAGTTCTCGATGGCGATGTCGTCGAAGGTGAAGCCGAAGATGTCCGTCACCTCGGGATTCAGTCGCAGCTGCGGCAGCGCGCGCGGCGAGCGCGACAGCTGCTCGCGCGCCTGGTCGAAGTGGTTCGAATACAGGTGCGCATCGCCCAGCGTGTGCACGAAGTCGCCCACGCCCAGCCCGCATACCTGCGCCACCATGTGCGTCAGCAGCGCGTAGCTGGCGATGTTGAACGGCACGCCGAGGAAGATGTCGCCGCTGCGCTGGTAGAGCTGGCAGCTGAGCTTTCCGTTGGCGACGTAGAACTGGAACATCGTGTGGCACGGCATTAGCGCCATGCGCGGCAGGTCGGCGACATTCCACGCACTGACGATCAGCCGGCGCGAATCGGGATTGCGCTTGATCTCGTCGACGACCCAGCGGATCTGGTCGATCTCCACGCCGTCGGCGCCCGCCCAGCTGCGCCACTGCTTGCCGTACACCGGGCCGAGCTCGCCATCCGCGTCGGCCCATTCGTCCCAGATCGAGACCTTGTTGTCCTTCAGGTAGGCGATGTTGGTCTCGCCCTGCAGGAACCACAGCAGCTCATGCACGATCGAGCGCAGGTGCAGCTTCTTGGTGGTGACCAGCGGGAAACCTTCGGACAGGTCGAAACGCATCTGCCAGCCGAACACGCTACGCGTCCCGGTGCCGGTGCGGTCGGACTTGTCGGCGCCGTGTTCCAGCACGTGGCGCAGCAGGTCGAGGTACTGCTTCATCGCGGATGTCCTTTCGTTACTTCGCGGGCACGAACGGCTGCGGCTCCAGCGTCGGCTGGCGGCGCGACCACACGAACAGCCAGAACAGGCCCAGCGCGATCAGCGGCAGGCTCAGCACTTGGCCCATCGTCAGCCAGCCGAAGGCGAGATAACCGATCTGCGCATCGGGCACGCGGACGAACTCGACGAGGAAGCGGAAGCAGCCGTACAGCAGCGCGAACAGGCCCGACACCGCGTAACGCGGGCGCGGCTTGCTGGAGAACCACCACAGCAGCACGAACATCGTCAGGCCTTCCAACGCAGCCTGGTAAAGCTGCGAGGGATGGCGCGCGAAACGGTCCAGTGCGCCCGTCGCGAACTGCGCCTGCAACTGCTGCAGGTTCATGCCGGCCAGTTCGGCTTCCGCCCGCGGGAATACCACGCCCCAGCCGGCCTGGGTGTACTTGCCCCAGAGTTCGCCGCCGATGTAGTTCCCCAGTCGTCCGAAGCCCAGGCCCGGCGGCACCAGCGGTGCGAGGAAATCGACGGTGTCCATCAGGTGCAGCTTGTGCTTCCACGACCACCACCACGCCGCGGCGACGACGCCGAGCAGGCCGCCGTGGAAACTCATGCCGCCTTCCCAGATGCGGAACAGCATCAGCGGGTCGCGCAGCAGGTCGGAGAAGGAATAGAAGAAGACGTAGCCAAGGCGCCCGCCGAGCACCACGCCCAGCATCGCGTAGAACAGCAGGTCGCCGTAGGACTGCTCGTTGACGCCCGGGAGGCGCCCGGCGCGCACGCGCATCCGGCCCAGCCACCACGCCGTGCCGAAGCCCAGCAGGTACATGATCCCGTACCAGTGCACCTGCAGCGGGCCGAGGTGGAAGGCGATCGGGTCGATCTGGTGCAGGACGGTCATGCGGCGGCTCGGGAAGGCGTCGTCGTATTGTGCCGCAGGCCGGTCGCATGCGGCTTGCCCGTGAAGGGGCCAGGGCCTCGCGGATCAGAGCACGTACGGCAGGTCCGGCAGCTCGTTGACGTCGTGCGTGCCTTCCTCGCGCGGGAAGTGCTCGACCAGGATGTCCGTCAGTGCCGACACGCCAGCCAGCACGCCCGCCTCGGCCTCCCCGGCACGCAGGCGTTCCTCGATCAGCTGGCAGACGCCGCGCCACTGCTCGTCGCTGACCCGGCCGAGGAAGCCGCGGTCGGCCACGATCTCGATGCGGTGATCGGCCAGCAACAGGTACAGCAGGACGCCGTTGTTGGCGTGCGTGTCCCACACGCGCAGCTGGGCGAACGCCTCGTGGGCGCGGTCGCGCGCCTGCGCACCGGAGATCACCGCGCGCGGATGCAGCGCGGGTTCGACGGCGAAGCAGATCTCGCCGGTGTGGTGACGCTCGCTCTCGGCGATCGCGTCGGTGATGCACTTGAGGCTGTCGCCCGGAAACAGGCGCTTGGCCGAGGGCGCGAACAGGTGCTTGAAGAGCCTCATCGCGTGCGCCTCACCAGCTGCCGGAGGCGCCGCCGCCTCCGCTCATGCCACCGCCACCGCCCCAGCCGCCACCGCCGCCGAAGCCCCCGCCTCCACCGAATCCACCGCCGCCCCAGCCGCCGCCACCCCAACCGCCGAACCCGCGATCGCGCGCGTACCGGCCGGTCGGCATCGAGGCCAGCCCGAAGAAGAAGCCGATGAAGGCGCCGATGCCGCCCACCACCAGCAGCGACGAAATCAGCCACGCCACGCCGCCGGCCGCGGCGCCGCCGAGCACGCCGCGCACGATCGACGGCGCGCGGCCGAAAATCCCGCGCACGACCTGCGCTACGATGAACGCCACGAACAGCGCGACCAGCCAGCCGCTACCGCCGCCCTGGCTGCGTTCGGCGCGGTGGTCGGCCATCGGCGCAGGCAAAGGTTCGCCATCGATCAGCTTGACCAGCGCGGCGGTCGCGTCGGTGATGCCGCCAGCGAAGTCGCCGTTGCGGAACTTCGGCACGAGGTATTCCTGGATCACGCGCGCCGATGTCGCATCGGGAATCGCGCCTTCCAGCCCGTAGCCCACTTCGATGCGCACGCGCCGGTCGTTCTTGGCGACCACCAGCAGCACGCCGTCGTCGACGCCCTTGCGGCCGATCTTCCACTGCTCGAACGCACGCACCGCGTATTCGGCGATGTCTTCCGGCTCCGTGGTCGGCACCATCAGCACCTGCAACTGGCTGCCCTTGCGCTGTTGCAGCGCGAGCGCCTGCGCTTCCAGGCGCTGCTTCGCCGCCGCGTCGAGCGTTCCGGTCGTGTCGACCACCGGCGAAGTGAGCGGCGGCACCGCCGCAAGGTCCTGCGCGTTTGCGATCGCGCAGCACAACATCAACACGATCAGCACGAACAGGCGCCGCCATGCGCTCGGCGTGGCGCGTGCGGACGCGTCATTCCCGCGCACGTGCGGGAATGACGACAGACGTTGCGACATCGACATCGCGACCGGTCCGTATCCGCCTTATCAACCGTTCGACGGCGCCGGCTGCTGCTGCGGCGGCTGCGGGGTCTGCGGCGTTTGCGGGGTCTGTTGCTGCGGCTGCGCGGGCGCGCCGAAATCGACCTTCGGCGCTTCCTGGATCTGCGCTTCGTTCTCGACCGTGAAGTTCGGACGCGTCTTGTGGCCGAACATCATCGCCGTGAGGTTCACCGGGAAGCGGCGAATCGTGGTGTTGTAGTCCTGCACCGCGCGGATGAAGCGCTGGCGCGCCACGGTGATGCGGTTCTCCGTGCCTTCCAGCTGCGCCTGCAGTTGCAGGAAGTTCTGGTCGGCCTTGAGCTGCGGGTAGTTCTCGCTGACCACCAGCAGTCGGCTGATGGCGCTCTGCAGTTCGCCCTGCGCCTGCTGGAACTGCGCGAGCGAGGCCGGATCGTTCGCGTTGACGTTGATGCTGCCCACGCGCGAGCGCGCTTCGGTCACCTGCGTCAGCACCTGCTGCTCGTGGCTGGCGTAGCCCTTCACCGTGGCGACCAGGTTGGGCACCAGGTCGGCGCGGCGCTTGTAGTTGTTGAGCACTTCCGACCAGGCGGCGTTGGCCGCCTCGTCCTTCTCCTGGATGGTGTTGTAGCCGCAGCCGCTGAGCGTGGCGACCATCACCAGCAGCACGAACGCTTGCACCAGACGGACCATGGGGGACTCCTGACGTGACGATTGGCCGGCATTCCAGCACCGGGGCGGTCATGAAGCAATGAGGGTCTTGGACGACCCGTTACGAAGGCGTTACGGCCAAGGCGTCCGGCTTGCATGAAGCGGCCGGCGTCGAAAACGAAAAACGGCCTTCCGCGAGGAAGGCCGTTCGAAGGCAACCGCGTTGGCCGCGACCGTTACTCGGGCTGCAGGCGACGCTGCGCGCGGCGCTTGGCCCACAGGTTCAAGCACTCCACCAGCGCCGAGAAGCCCATCGCGCCGTAGATGTAGCCCTTCGGGATGTGCATCTCGAACCCGTCGGCGACCAGGTAAACACCGACCAGCACGATGAAGGCCAGCGCCAGCATCTTGATCGTCGGGTTGTGGTCGATGAACTGGCCCAGCGGCTTGGACGCCAGCAGCATCACGGCCACGGCGAGCAGGATGGCGGCAACCATCACCGGCGTGTGGTTGGCCATGCCGACGGCGGCGATCACCGAGTCGAGCGAGAAGACGATGTCGATCACCGCGATCTGCGCGATCACGCCCATGAACGACGCCTTGGGCTTGGTGTGGATGTCCTCTTCCTCGCCCTCGCCGACGATGAGGTCGCGGATCTCCATCGTGCCCTTCACCAGCAGGAACGCGCCGCCGAGGATCAGCACCAGGTCGCGCACCGAAATGCCCTGCCCCAGCACGTTGAACAGGTCGTTGGTCAGGCCGGCGAGCCAGGCGAGCGTGAGCAGCAGCGCGATACGCGTGATGCACGCCACCGCAATGCCGAACTTGCGCGCCTTCTCGCGCTGCGCGTACGGCAGCTTGCTGACCGCGATGGAGATGAAGACGAGGTTGTCGATGCCCAGCACGATCTCGATCGCGCTCAGGGTCACCAGGGTCAGCCACACATGCGGGTCGGTCAGCAGTTCGATCACTTTCGGTTCCTACCTGATCAGAGCAGACGGGGCAGCACGATCGCCCCCCAGGTCAGCAAGACGTTCATCATCACCACGAACACCGCGGCCGAGCCCATGTCCTTGGCGCGGCCGGCCAGTTCGTGGAATTCCGGGCCGTAGCGTTCGATCACCGCTTCCACGGCCGAGTTGAGCAGCTCGACGCTGAGCACCAGCATCATCGAGCCGATGAGCAGCACGCGTTCGACCGGCGTCTGCCCGAGCCACCAGCCCAGCGGGGCCAGGATGACGAACAGGTACACCTCCAGCCGGAAGGACGATTCGTGCAGCCATGCGGCGCGCAGGCCCTGCATCGACCATTGGGTGGCTTTGGCGATCCGCGCGGGGCCGCGCGGAAGGTGTCCGAATTCGTCGGCCATGCGTTGGACTCAGGCCGCCTGCCCGGCGCGAACGAGGCCGCGCACGGCGGCCACGCGGCCGGGGATCCCGGCGGGCGCGCACACGGCGTGGAGCGGATCGGCGATCGGCATGGGAGGCGGTCGTGGACGGAAAGGTCGCGGACGGGCCGCGGCAGGGGGCCGATTTTGCCACAAACCCCTGAACCGACCCGGGCCGTTGGTTGGGGTCGCCCGTGTCATGGGGCGGTAGCAGGTTTTTCGCGTCCCGTTAGCGGCGCCGGCCGTAGCCTGACCGACCCGCCCGGAGGTGCGCCCATGTCCCGCTGCGCGTTGCTGGCCCGCCTGGAGGCCAAACCGGGCAAGGAAGAGGAAGTCGAGCGCTTCCTGCGCGGCGCCCTGCCGCTGGCCGAAGCCGAACCCGGCACGCGGACCTGGTTCGCGCTGCGCTTCGGGCCGACCTCCTTCGGCATCTACGACACCTTCGATACCGAGGCCGGCCGCCAGGCGCACCTGGACGGCCCCATCGCCGCCGCCCTCATGGAGCGCGCCGGCGACCTGCTCGCCTCGCCGCCGCAGATCGACCGCGTCGACCTGCTGGCGAGCAAGCTGCCGCATTGAGCGGCCAATCGCGTTCGCCTTCGGAGTTTCCCCACTGGCGCGCCCGCGCCGCCCACGTCCATGGAGGTCGAAATGAGTGTCCCCACCACTCCCGAGGGTTACCACAGCGTCACGCCCTACCTGATCGTCGACGACGCCGTCGCCGCGCTCGATTTCTATCGCGATGCACTCGGCGCGCAGGAGGTGTTCCGCCTGCCGATGGGCGACAAGATCGGGCATGCCGAGATCCGCATCGGCGATTCGATGCTGATGCTGTCCGACGAATGGCCCGACATGGACGCCTACGGTCCGAAGCGCCGCGGCGGCGCGACGGCGACGTTCGTGATCTACGTGCCGGACGTGGATGCGTCGTTCGATCGCGCGGTGAAGGCCGGCGCGAAGGTCGACCGCCCGCTGGAGAACCAGGCCTGGGGCGACCGCATGGGCACCGTGATCGACCCGTTCGGCCACAAGTGGAGCCTGGCGACGCACGTCGAGGACGTGGACCCGGACGAACTCAAGCGCCGCATGGACGAGTGGGCGCAGCAGCAGGCGGGATTGACGGCGTAGCACTACCTCGCGCCATCTCGCGATCGTCGCGCTGCTTTAGCCCCTCTCCCGTTCGCGGGAGAGGGGTTGGGGTGAGGGTCGTCGGAGTGCCTCGCTACCGAATCGCAACGCCATCCTACGAAGAGAGGATCAGCCTGGGACCCGGCTTTCGCCGGGATGACGAGGTCCTCGAGGGCAACCTCTGCCTGTCTCCTCACTCCCCTTCGTGAATCGCCGTCCCACGGCTGCCGTCGGGCTTGATCCAGCCGCGGAACATGCTGCCGCTGTTGAACGGCATCGCGATGTTGCCGTCGCGGTCGAGCGCGATCGCGCCGCCGTCGCCCCCGGCCTTGGTCACGATCCTGTTGACCACCTCGTTCGCCGCGTCTTCCAGCGAATCGCCGCGATAGGCCACGCGCGCGCAGATGTCGTGCGCGACGGCGTTGCGGATGTAGAACTCGCCCCAGCCCGTGCCCGAGACGCCGCAGCGGTCGTCGGCCCAGGTGCCGGCGCCGATGATCGGCGCGTCGCCGACGCGGCCCCACTTCTTGTTCGTCATGCCCCCGGTGCTGGTCGCCGCGGCGATGTGCCCCTGCGAATCCAGCGCGACCGCGCCGACCGTGCCCAGATACGTCGGCGGATCGAGCGTGCCGTCGAAGGCCTGGCGCTTGCCGTCGGCGGCTTCCTTGGCTTCCTTCGCCTGCGCGCGCTTGAGCTGCTCCAGGCGCTTGTCGGTATCGAAGTAGCTGTTGGGCACGCGCTGGATCTCGGGATGTTCGTCGGCGAACGCCTCGGCGCCTTCGCCGGCGAGCATCACGTGCGGGCTCTTTTCCATCACGGTGCGCGCGAGCTTGATCGGGTTCCTGATCGTGGTGACGCCCGCGATCGCGCCGGCGCGACGCGTGTGACCCTCCATGATCGCCGCGTCGAGTTCGTGCCCGCCCTTCGCGTTGAACACCGCCCCCTTGCCGGCGTTGAACTGCGGCGCGTCCTCGAGCACGACCACGGCGGCGGTCACCGCATCCAGCGCGGTGCCGCCGCGGCTGAGCACGGCGTTGCCGGCGTCGAGCGCGCGGTTCAGCGCTTCGTGGTACGCCTTGCGCTCGCTCGGCGTGATCGACTGCATCGGCACGAAGCCGGCGCCGCCATGGATGACCAGTGCCGTCTTGCCGGTGGCCGGCGCTTCGGCCGCAGAGAGGTTGAAGGACATGGCGAACAGGACGGCAAGCGGGAGCGAAAGGCGCATGGCAGGGCCGGATGGGAACTCCGGCCGAGCATAGCGACTTTTTCCCATGCGACAGAGTCGCAATCTGGCGAACCTCGGCCGGGATGTCTTACGACATCCCGCGTCCTCACTGCTGGCGCAGCGCCTCGATCGGGTCGAGCTGCGAGGCCTTGCGCGCCGGGTAATAGCCGAAGAACAGGCCGGTCATGATCGAGAACGTCGCCGCCAGCGCGATGACCTGTCCGTTCAGCGCTACCGGCAGGTCGCTGAAGCGGCCGACCGCCAGCGCACCGACGACGCCGATCACGATGCCCAGCACGCCGCCGCCGAGCGACAGCAGCATCGCTTCGGCGAGGAACTGCCGCCGCACGTCGGACGGCCCGGCGCCCACCGCCATGCGCAAGCCGATCTCGCGGATCCGTTCGGTCACCGACACCAGCATGATGTTCATGATTCCGATGCCGCCGACGATCAGCGAGATCGTCGCCACCGCACCCAGCAGCAGCGACATCAGCCGCGTCGTCGCCGTTCGCGTTGCGACGATCTCGGAGATGTTGCGCACGTTGAAGTCGTCTTCCTCGCCCGGCTTGATGCGATGGCGCTGGCGCAGCAGCGCTTCGACTTCGCCCTGCGTGTACGACAGGTCCTTCGCATCGGCCACGGTCAGCGCGATCTGCATCACGGCACCGGACGGCAGGCCCATCGCACCCATCAGGCGACGACGCGCGGTTTCCAGCGGCACCATCACCACGTCGTCCTGGTCCTGGCCAAAACCGCCCTGCCCCTTCGGATTGAGCGTGCCGACCACGGTAAACGGCACGCGGCCCAGGCGGATCGTCTGGCCGACGCCGGTTTCATCGCCGAACAACGTGCGCCGCACGGTCTCGCCGATGATCACGGACTTGCCCGCGCTGGTGTAATCCTGCGTGTCGAAGCCCGAACCGTTCGCAATCGTCCAGCCGTTGATGTCGAAGAAATCGGCCTGCACGCCCTGCCAGCTCGTGGACGCGTTGTTCTCCGCGTAGACGACCTGCGTGTTGCCGCGCAGGGCACCGGCGACGTACTGCACTTCGGGGATCTCGTTGCGGATCGCGTCGACGTCGCCCTCGTTGAGGGTGAAGAAACTCGACGAACTCATGCGCACGCCGCCACCGCCGGGACCCCGGCCCGCGCCCGGGCTGATGTCCAGCCGCTGCGAACCCAGGCCCGACACCATCTTGTCGATTTCCTGCTGCGTGCCCTGGCCGACGGACACCATCACGATCACCGCCGCGATGCCGATGATCACGCCCAGCGACGTCAGCGCGCTGCGCATCCAGTTGCCGCGCAGCGCGTAGATCGCGGTGCGCAGGATGTCGGAGAAGTTCATGCCGCGCCCTCCGGATGCAGTTCGCCATCGCGCATCACATACACGCGATCGGCGTGCGCGGCGACGTCCGCGTCGTGCGTGATGAGCACGACGGTGTGGTCGTCGTCGCGCAAGCGCTTGAACAGCGCGAGGATCTCTTCGCCCGTCTTGCTGTCCAGCGCGCCGGTCGGTTCGTCGGCCAGCAGGATCGGCGGCCGGTTGATCAGCGCGCGCGCGATCGCCACGCGCTGCTGCTGGCCACCGGACAGTTCGCTCGGCCGATGGCCGACGCGTTCGCCCAGGCCGACCGACACCAGCGCCTCGCGGGCGCGTTCGGTACGTTCGTGCGGCGGCACGCGCGCGTAGCCGAGCGGCATCGCGACGTTGTCCAGCGCGCTCATGCGCGGCAGCAGGTTGAAGCCCTGGAAGACGAAACCGATCTTGTCCCGGCGCAATGCGGCGAGTTCCTCCGCATCGAGCGTGGAGACGTCGACGCCGTCGCATTCGTAGACGCCGGAGGTGGGCGTGTCGAGGCAGCCGATGAGGTTCATCAGCGTCGACTTGCCCGAACCCGACGGGCCCATGATCGCGACGAATTCGCCGCGATCGATGCGCAGGTCGACACCGCGCAGCGCCTGCACCTCGGCTTCGGTATGCGCGGCGTAAGTCTTGCTCAGCGCGCGGGTGAGGATCACCGGTACGCCTGCGGCATCGCGTGCATCGCTTCCCTGTGAGGCGCCACTCATTCGCGCGCGGCCCGTTCGCCGGTGACGATGGGATCGCCGGCCTTGAGGCCGCCGCCTGAGATTTCCGTGTCGGTGCCGTCGCTCGCGCCCAGGCGCACCATCACGCCCTGCGGCGCGCCGTCGACCAGCTTGTAGATCTGCACGCGCTTGGCGTTGACGAGGTTCGAGATGGCGGCGTCCCACTGCTTCTTCTGCGCGTCGTCGAGCGTCGCGCGGAAGGTGGCGAAGTCTTCCTTGAAGCGGTCGGCCATGCGCTGGCGCATCTGCGCCTGCATGTTGCCGGCACCGGGGCCGCCGATCATCACCGGACCACCGGCACCGCCCGGGCCACCGCGGCCACCGCCGCCGAACAATCGATTGCCACCGCCGCCGCCCTGCTGCGACGCCTGCGCCTGTCGCGCGGCCTGTCGTGCGCGCACGGCTTCGGCCGCGGTGTCGAACGCCGCCTGCTGGTTCGCGTTCAAGTTCATCGACGCCGCGGTGCGCGACAGGTCGTCGAGCATGCCCGAACCGCCGCGCGGACCACCCGCGCCCGGCGCCGCGGGCGTCGCCGATTGATCGTCGGACGGCTTGAAGCGCAGCGCGGCGTTGGACACCTTGAGCACGTCCTCGCGCTTGCTGACCTCGATTTCCGCATTGACCGTGAGGCCCGGCAGCAGCGTGCCGTCGCTGTTGTCGACGGTGACGACGACCGGATACGTCACGACGTTGTTGGTGGTTGTCGCCGACAACCGCACCTGCTCGACGGTGCCGCGGAACTGGCGGTCCGGGAACGCATCGACGGTAAACGACACGTTCTGGCCGGTACGCACCTGGCCGATGTCGGCTTCATCGACGGCCAGTTCGATCTTCATCTTCGCCAGGTCCTCGGCGATGGTGAACAGCTCCGGCGCCTGCAGGCTCGCGGCCACGGTCTGGCCGGGCTCGATGCTGCGCGTGAGCACCACGCCGTCCACCGGCGAGCGGATCACGGTGCGATCCAGGTTGACCTGCGTCGTCTGCGTGGACGCCGCCTGCTGGCGGATCGACGCCTGCGCCGCGTTGACCTGCGCGCGCGCCTGATCGAGCGCGGCCTTCGCAAGATCCACGTCGCTGCGCGCGACGAGCTGGCGCGCGCCGAGATCGGCCTTGCGCTTGTAATCGAGTTCGGCGTTGAGCAGCGTCGCCTGCGCCTGGCTGAGCGACGCGCGCGCACTGGCGACCTGCGCGTTGCCTTGCGCGATCTGCGCCTCGTACGTCTTCGGGTCGATGCGCGCGATGACCTGGCCCTTGGTCACCGGATCGTTGAAGTCGACCAGCACGTCGGTCACCTGGCCGGACACCTGGCTGCCGACGGTGACGGTGGAAATCGCGCTGAGCGTGCCGGTGGAGGAAATCGCCACGCGGATGTCGCCGCGCTCGACCTGCACGGTGCGGAACGCGCCTTCGGCCGCATCGCCACCGCGCTTTTTGTAGAAGTACACGCCGCCTGCGATCAGGGCGACCACCACCGCGGCGGCGATGCCGTGGCGGATCCAGGGCGTGGGCTTGCGGGCATTGCGGGACGACGGGCGGGCTGCGCTCATGGGGCTCGATCGAAGGGTTATGCCGGCGCGAACGCACCAGCGGCCAGTGCGTTGACAGCGGGTCGGCGGAATCGTTCAGCCGAGCCCGGCGTCATCCGGCGGATGCCGGGCTGACGCCGAAGATTACCGAGCGCTGGCGCGCATTACCGCGTGAACCGGATCACCGCCGTCGTGCCCTGCCCCGGCGCGCTGGCCAGGCTCACCGGCCAGCCGAAGCGTTCGCCGAGCCGGCGCACGATCGACAGCCCCATGCCCTTGCCGTCGCTGTCGGCCGAATCGGCGCGGAAGAACGGATCGAACGCCTTGGCGAGGATTTCCGGCGACATGCCGATGCCGCTGTCGCGGATCACCACGCGGTCGGGCATCAGGCGGACCTCGATCTCGCCCGATTCCGTAAAGCGCGCGGCGTTGCCCAGCAGGTTGCCGACCATCACCCGCAGCACGTGCGGCGGCGCGACCAGGCGCGGCGCGCCTTCGTCGTGCAGGGTCACGGTGACGGGACGGTCGCCCAGCAGCGGACGAATGCGCTCGACCTCGGCGGTGACGATCTCGCGCACCTCGAACTCTTCGCTCTGCGGCGCGACGTCCGCTTCGCGCGCGAGGATCAGGAACGCCTCGATCACCGCCTCCATGTCGCGCCCGGCCTGCTGGATGCGCGACAGCGAACGCCGCGTGCGCGAGCTGTTCTCCGTATCGGCCAGCATCAGGTCGGTCGCGACGCGGATCACGGTGAGCGGCGTGCGCAGCTCGTGGCTCGCATCGCGGGTGAAGTTGCGCTCGCGCTGGACGAAATCGCCCACGCGCTGCGACAGGCCGGTCAGCGCACGCGACAACTTGCGCACTTCGTCGCCCGCTTCGGCCGGCAGATGCGCAGAGGCGATCGCGCTCGCGTCGGGATCGCGCGGATCCCAGTGCGCGACCTGGTTCGCCAGCCAACTCACCGGCGTGACCATGCGCTTGGACGTGCGGTAGGTCATCCAGATCAGCACGCCGCTGGTCACCAGCGACAGGATCAACGACACCAGTCCGGTCAGCAGCACCGACTGATCGGCGAGCCATGCGGAAAAGATGATGTACAGCGTGCCCTGCGGGCGACGATCGACGTAGACCAGGCGTCCGCTGTCGGGCAGGCGCTGCACGCCGCTGCCGGTGACGCTGCGCAGTTCGGCCGGAAGCGGCGCCTGCAGGTTGCCCGGCACCACCAGGTAGCTCGACATCGTCGAGCTGCCCGGCAGGCGGTGCGAGGGATCCTGCGCGTAGGCCTGCCAGAAGGCCTCCGCCTCCTGCTCCACGCGTTTTTCCACGACCTTCTGGCGCACGATGACGCCGGTGAGCAGGATGCCCACCGTGATCACGATGCTGCCGATCAACGCCTGCGTGATGAACGCGAGTTTGATCCTGCGCGGAAGTCCGTGCGCCATGTGGTGCGATTACTCGGGCGGCTGGGAGATGTCGGCCACGCGATAGCCCGCACTCTGCACGGTGTGCAGCAGCTGCTTGTCGAAGGGCTTGTCGATGGTCTTGCGCAGGTTGTACAGATGGCTGCGCAGCGTGTCCGAATCCGGCAAGCCGTTGCCCCAGATCTCGCGCTCGATTTCCTGCCGGCTCACCACGCGCGGCGATTCGCGCATGAGGATCGTCAGCAGGCGCAGGCCGATCGGCGAGAGCTGCAGCTCGCTGCCGCCGCGCGTGACGCGCAGGCTGGCCGGATCGAGCACGAGGTCAGCGACCTTCAGCACCTCGCCGCCCACCTGGCGACGTTCGCGGCGGATCAGCGCGCGCAGGCGCGCTTCGAGTTCCTGGATCGCGAACGGCTTGGTGAGGTAATCGTCGGCGCCGGCGCCCAGGCCGGTGAGCTTTTCGTCGAGCGTATCGCGCGCGGTGAGCATGAGCACCGGCGTCGACTTGCGCGCTTCCTCGCGCAGCTTCTTGCACAGCTCCACGCCGTCCATGCGCGGAAGCATCAGGTCCAGCACGATGACGTCGTAGTTGTTTTCCGTCGCCAGCCGATAGCCGTCGAGGCCGTCGCTCGCGTAATCGACCTCGAATCCACGGCCTTCGAGGTATTCACCGACCATCTCGGAGATGTTCCGGTTGTCCTCGACAATGAGGACCAGGCCGCCATCTCGTGTTCCGGTACCCTGCATGCAAAACCTCCCGACGCTTCAGCTTTGTGAAGGCTGCCGGGCCGCGAGTGGAGAGGCCGTGAAGGCCCCCCACACAAACTGAACGAAACCCTAGCGAATCCTTACCATGCCCCTGGAACGCATCCTTCCCATCGCCCTGCTGCTGGGCTCGAACGTCTTCATGACCTTCGCCTGGTACGGGCACCTGAAGTACAAGTCCGCGCCGCTGGCGGTGGCGATCTTCGCCAGCTGGGGCATCGCCTTCTTCGAGTACTGCCTGATGGTGCCGGCCAACCGGATGGGCAGCGCAGTCTACTCGGCGCCCCAGCTCAAGGGCATGCAGGAGGTCATCACGCTGCTGGTCTTCGCCGGCTTCTCGACGTGGTATCTCGGCCAGCCGCTGAAATGGAACCACTGGGCGGGCTTCGCGATGATCGTCGTGGCGGCCTGGTTGATCTTCCTGGATTGAGTGGAGCCCGGGCGGCGCGTCCTAGAACCGGATCTTCCCGCTCAGGATGTCCTTGAACATCACCCAGTCGCCGACGAACGAATAGAACGGGTGCTTGAACGTCGCCGGCCGGTTCTTCTCGAAGAAGAAATGCCCGACCCATGCGAAGCCGTAGCCGCACAGCAGCGCGGCCAGCAGCCACCACGCGTTGCCCCGCACGATCGCCAGCGCGACCAGCGCCAGCACGCCGCAGCTGCCGATGAAATGCAGCCGCCGGCTGGTGCGATGGCTGTGTTCGCTCAGGTAGAACGGGTAGAACTCGCGGAAGCTCGAAAAGCGCGACATGCGGTCCTCTCGTGACATTGCGCTGCGGGCGGCACTCAGGCCTTTTCGTCGGCCTTGGCGCGATTCCAGAGGCGATCCTGCGCCTGCAGCGGCAGGTCGGCAAGCGATGTTCCGTCCGCCTGCGCCAGCGCTTCCATCGCGCGGAAACGCCGCTCGAACTTGAGGTTCGCGCGACGCATCGCGGCACCCACGTCGACGTTCGCGTGCCGTGCGAGGTTCGCGCAGACGAACAGCACGTCGCCGATCTCGTCTTCCAGCCGGTCGCGTGCGGCGGCATCGTCGGGATTCGCGTCGAGTGCGGCGAATTCGGCGCGCACCTCGTCGATTTCCTCGTGAAGCTTGGCGAACACCGGCGTCACGTCGGGCCAGTCGAATCCCACGCGCGCGGCGCGCTTCTGGAGCTTCGTCGCGCGCTGCCATTCGGGCAAGCCGCGCGCGATGCCGGCGAGCGCGGAACGGTCTTCGGTACCGTTCGCCTCGCGCTCGCGACGCTTCTGTTCTTCCCAAGCGACGGTCTGCGCGTCGGCGTCTTCCACCGACGCATCGCCGAACACGTGCGGATGCCGGCGCACCATCTTGTCGCAGATCGCCGCGACGACGTCGCCGAACGAGAACGCGCCCTGCTCCGACGCCATCTGCGCATGGAAGACCACCTGCAGCAGCAGGTCGCCGAGTTCGTCCTTCAGGTCCGCCAGGTCGCCACGATCGATCGCGTCGGCGACCTCATACGCTTCCTCGATCGTGTACGGCGCGATCGTGGCGAAGTCCTGTTCCAGATCCCACGGGCAACCGCCTACCGGATCGCGAAGGCGGGACATGATGTGGAGCAGGGATTGGATGTCGTCGGGGTTGTGCACGTGTTCGCTCCGCTGAGCGTTGCTGCGTGTTTCGGCTGTCATTCCCGCGAAGGCGGGAATCCATGCATCCCGGGGGATCATGCCGTCCGGGAACTACGGCGCCATCCATTCCCGCCATGGCAGCGCCACATCGCCCAGCCCGATGAAGTCGCCGTTGAGGATCCGCTCGCGCTGGTTGTAGCGGAACGGGCGTCCCTGCGGATCGAGCACCGCGCCGCCCGCGCCTTCGAGCACGCACTGGCCGGCGGCCGTGTCCCATTCGCTGGTCGGGCCGAAACGCGGATACACGTCGAGCGTGCCTTCGGCGAGCTTGCAGAACTTCAGCGACGAGCCGAGCCCGACCGGCTCGGTCTCGCCCATGCGGTCGATGAACGCCTGCGTGCGGCTGTCGCGATGCGAACGGCTCGCCGCCACACGCAGCGGCGCGGTGGCCGGCGCGCGCACGCGGATCGCGGTTTCGCCCGAACCCAGCCGACGGAACGCGCCAATGTTCGCACCGCCATGCCACAGCTCGCCCGTCACCGGCGCCTGCACGACGCCCCACACGGCCACGCCATCGACGATCAACGCGATGTTCACCGTGAACTCGCCGTTGCGCTTGACGAACTCGCGCGTGCCGTCGAGCGGGTCGACCAGCCACAAGCGCTGCCATTGCCGCCGCGTCGCGGTCGGAACCTCGTGCGCGGATTCCTCCGACAGCACGGGAATCTCGGGCGTGATCCGCGCCAACCCGTCGACGATGCAGCGATGCGCGGCGAGATCGGCGGCGGTGAGCGGCGAATCGTCGTCCTTGTGCTGCACGGCGAATTCGCTGTCGTAGATGCCCAGGATCGCGGACGCGGCATCGTGCGCCAGTGCGATCACATCCTCGCGGATCGCGGCATCGAGGTGTACAGGTGACGTCATCGGGATTGCATCCTCAGCCACTCGCGGGCGATGAACAGGGCGGCGATGCTGCGGCCTTCGGAGAAGTCCTCGCGCAGGATCAGTTCGTGCAGCGCGTCGAGCTTCCACGGCACGACTTCGAGTTCTTCCGGCTCGTCGCCGGGCAGGCGCTCGGGATACAGGTCGCGCGCGATCACCAGGTGCGCCTGATGGCTCATGTACGTCGGCGCGAGCGTCAGCGCGCGCAGCACGCGCACGTCGCGCGCGCCGTAGCCGGCTTCTTCCTTCAGTTCGCGGTCGGCCGCCTGCTCGGGCGTCTCGCCGGCGTCGATGCGGCCCTTCACCAGTCCCAGCTCGTAGCGATGCACGCCGGCCGCGTACTCGCGCACGAGCAGCACGGTGTCCTCGTCGATCATCGGCACCACGACCACCGCGCCGTGCCCGCGCCCGTGCAGGCGTTCGTAGTGGCGGCGCTCGCCGTTGGCGAATTCCAGGTCGAGGCGTTCGAGCCGGTACGGGCCGGCGTCGTGTTCGGTGATGCGGTGGATGGTGGGCAGACGACGCGACATGCGGGCTCCGGAATGCCATCCGAGCGGGCGCGTGCGTCGGGCGTGGAAGGTCCCGGCCGGTCGCGCGGCTAGAATGGCGGGATGCAGCGAATGGACCACATCATAGCGCGCGACGACACAGCGGCCGCCTGGCGCGAGCGCGACCTGGCGGTGCTATGGCACCCGTGCACGCAGATGCGCGAACACCTCGATCCCGCCGGCACCCTGCCCCTGTTGCCCGTCGAACGCGGCGAAGGCGCGTGGCTGATCGGCCGCGACGGGCGGCGTTACCTCGACGCGATCAGCAGCTGGTGGACCAACCTCTTCGGCCACGCCGAGCCGCGCATCGCCGCGGCGATCGCGCGCCAGGCGACGACGCTGGAGCACGTGATCCTCGCCGGCGTCTCGCACGCGCCGGCGGTCGAACTCGCCGAGAAGCTGCTGTCCATCGCGCCGCGCGAGGTCGGCCGCGACCCGCTGGCGAAGGTGTTCTATGCCGACAACGGCTCGGCCGGGGTCGAAGTCGCGCTGAAGATGGCCTTCCACTGGTTCCGCAATCGCGGCATCGACGGGCGCACGAAGTTCATCGCGCTGGACAACGGCTACCACGGCGAAACGCTGGGCGCACTGGCGGTCGGCGACATCCCGCTGTATCGCCGCGTCTACGCGCCGCTGCTGGCCGAGGCGATGTTCGCTCCCTCGCCGGACGCATATCTGTGCGAGGAAGGCGAAACGCCGGCGCAGCGCGCGCATCGCGCGGCGGACGCGCTGGCGGAGCTGCTCGAACGCCACGCGGGCGAAGTCTGCGCGCTGATCCTCGAACCGCGCGTGCAATGCGCCGGCGGCATGCGCATGCACGATCCGGCGTACCTCAAGCGTGCGCGCGAACTGTGCGACGCGCACGGCGTGTTCCTGATCTGCGACGAGATCGCCGTCGGTTTCGGCCGCACCGGCACGCTGTTCGCGTCCGAACAATCCGGCGTGCAGCCCGACCTGCTGTGCCTGTCGAAAGGCCTGACTGGCGGCGCGTTGCCGCTGGCGGCGGTGCTGGCGACGCAGTCGATCTACGACGGCTTCCTCGACGAATCGCGCGAGAAGGCCTTTCTGCATTCGCACAGCTACACCGGCAATCCGCTCGCGTGCGCAGCGGCGCTGGCGTCGATGGCGATCCTCGAGCAGGACGACGTGATCCTGCGCAATCGCGATACGTCGCAACGTTTGGCGACGCTCGCTGCGCCGTTCGCGGACCATCCGCATGTCGCCGACGTACGCCAGGCCGGCATGATCGTCGCCTTCGAACTCACGCGCGGTGGCGACAAGCGCACGCCGTTCGATGCAGGCGCGCGCATCGGTCTTCGCGCGTATCGCGCCGCGCTCGAACGTGGCGTGCTGCTGCGCCCGCTCGGCGACGTCCTGTACTGGATGCCGCCGTATTGCGTCGACGACGACGCGCTGCAACTGCTTGCCGACACAACGCGTGCGGCGATCGACCACGCCACCGAGGAGGCCGCATGCGCCTGACCCGCGTCCACGTCGACGAATCGCTCAGCGTCGGCCGCGAAGTCGCTCTGCCGGAAAGCGCGGCGGCGCATCTCGTGCGCGTGTTGCGTCTGGGCGTCGGCGATGCCTGCGTACTGTTCAACGGCGACGGCCACGATTACGCCGCGCGCATCGTGTCCTCGACCAAGCGCGAACTGCGCGTGGCGATCGAATCGTCCGAGGCGGTGTCGCGCGAATCGCCGCTGAAGCTCGTGCTGCTGCAGGGCGTGGCGCGCGGCGAGAAGATGGACCTGATCCTGCAGAAGGCCACCGAACTGGGCGCGACCGCGTTTCATCCGCTGTGGTCGCAGCGCAGCGAGGTGAAGCTCGACGAGGCGCGCGCGGAGAAGCGGCTGGCGCATTGGCGCAGCGTCGTATCGTCGGCGTGCGAGCAGAGCGGCCGTGCGTTCGTGCCGGAGGTCGTCGCGCCGGTGTCGCTTTCGGCCGCGCTGGCCGCGCTTCCGGCGGGTGGACTGCGCCTGATCCTCGATCCCGATGGCGAATTCTCGTTCGGCACGCTCGACCTGGATGTCGCGCAACCGGTGTACGTGGCGATCGGCCCGGAAGGCGGCTGGTCCGATCTCGACCGAACGCAACTGCGCGCCGCAGGGTTCCGCGGCCTGAAGCTGGGGCCGCGCATCCTTCGCACCGAAACCGCCGGGCTGGCGGCGATTGCGGCGTTGCAGGCGAAGTTCGGGGATCTTAGCTAGCGCGACCAGGAAGCGACTCGGAGGATCACCTCTGCTTACGCAGAGATGCATTCGCGGACACGCTGCGATAGACGATCAGTGGTTGCACAAGCACACGAGGAAAGCGGCATGTGCGTATCATCTGCTCGAATCCATCGAATCCCCTGAATAGCCCTCTAAATCCGTTCTCAACAGTTTCGGCGCTGCCACTCTCGCCATCTGCAAACTCCGCAAGGGGATTGAACGTATCGACGAGTTCAGTGGGAACCGACGTAATCACACCGATCATCGAGAGCGGCTCTGTCGGGACGGACCCATAAGTGAAGTGAAAGGAACCGGCGTCGGTATCTTCAAAGCATTCTCGCTTGAGGTGCCCAAAAACGTGCTCGTCTGCCCGCTCAAGCGATGGATAGACGCGAAGATTGATGATCCCCGGGAGGAAGGTATCAATCCATGTTCTCAACCCATCGAGGATCCATTGATCGACTCCGTCGATGGTTTTCACTTCTGCGAGCGCGTCAGTAATCTCCGCACGGAGCTTCCGTACCTCTGCTTCCGCGGCCGCTCGCCGGTTTCGATCCTTCTCCTGTTTCGCGCTGTGAGCAATGGACTCAATGCGGGATTCAAGATCCATGAAGGCCGGCGCACGTCGAACACCGGCTTGAATGCTAGTGTTGACCACCTTGGTGATCGCCGGAAAATCAGCAGCAACACTTTTGATTCGCTCGTAATCCTCGACCACGGCCCGGCCGGTCACTTTCACGCAAAGCGCTGTTTTCAATAGCTCACGCACTTCTGGATTGCGCAAAGATGATGGCGGCCGCAGCGAGTCCAGATCGAGAAGGTGGCCCTGAGAACTCAGCCCTTCCTCGAGTTCGCGCAGAATTGAGTGATGTGGCTTGATGACTTCCTTGATTCCGCTTCTCTCATCAGCGGTGCCACCCGCATCGTGCCGAAACACTCGAAAATCATACGAGCGCTTGTTGTCGGAGCTTTGAGCTCGCTCGTTCGTAGTTTCCCTCGATTCGATAACTCCACCCGTGAGTTGACTGTAGAGGGAGATCACTTTCGGGAGATCGACGTATAGATAGTCGTATAGCAAGCCTTCTCTCCAATCTGATGCGTGCATCTATATCTTGAAGTAGACCTTCCGCGCATCCAGCACCCGCACGACGATCCACCACACCAGCACGAAGGCGACGGCGTACGCCAACGACGCCACGTGTGGGCCGAAGCGCGGCGTGATCCAGCCGGCGAACGCATGCTGGTATAGCGGATCGAGCCAGCCGAAGGCGACCAGCGCGTAGAGCATGAACGCCGAGCCGGCGTAGGCGGCGATCGCATTCACGCCGAAGGCGCGGCCGAGCGGCGGCCAGCCGCGCAGGTCGATGAGCGAGTGGAACAGCGCGAGGATCCAGCACGCGAGGCCACCGGTCCACAGCACGTACGACGGCGTCCACAGGTTCTTGTTGAGCGGCTGCCATAGCGACCACGCGAGGCCCGCTGCGATCGCGAGTGCACCTGCCATCACCAGCGTGCGGCGGTCGCCGCGACGCAGCCAGTCGCCTGCGCGCAGGCCGAACAGCGTCGTCGCCAATGCCCCGAGCGTGCTGACGAGCCCTTCGGGATCGTGGCCGCGACCGGTCGCCGGATCGAGCTGGTAGACGTGAACGCCGAGCAGTGCGTGGTCGATGCGGCTGGCGATGTTCACGAACGGCTCCAGCGTGCCGCCTGCCGCGAGCAGCGCGCCGTACGCCAGCAGAAGCGCGGCGAAGGCCACCCATTGCGTGCGTGGCCGCGTGTGCAGCGCAAGCACGCCGACGGCTGCGAAACACAGGCCGATGCGCTGCAGTACGCCCGGCACGCGGTAGTGCGCCAGGTCGAACGCCCACAGCGCGCACAGGTGCAGCAGCAACCCGAGGCCGAGGATGCGTGCGCCGCGGACGAGCACGGTCTTCGTGAGCGCGCGGCGGTCATCGCCGCGCTCGACGCGCGGCATCAGCGCGAGCGCGATCGACACGCCGACGATGAAGAGGAACATCGGGAAGATCAGATCGGTCGGCGTGAAGCCGTGCCAAGCGGCGTGCTCGAGCGGCGCGTAGACATGTCCCCAGTCGCCGGGGTTATTCACCAGCAGCATCGCCGCGACGGTCAGGCCGCGCAGCGCATCGACAGAGGCGTAACGCGCAGCACTTCGACGCTGCACGCCGACGGCGTTCGCGTCGGCGCGCGGTGCAGGTTCGAGCTTCGTGTCGAGCCCCGGCACCGGGGTTCGGCTCAAGCGGCCTGCGCCTGCGCGAGCGCGATTCCGATCTGGTCTTCGATCGTGCCGAGATCGGGCAGGAACGCCGCGTCTTCGTTCAGCAGCACGCGCGCCTGCACGCCGTTGGGCAGTGCATTGTGGTCGTCGACGACCATCAGCGTGTCGCGGGCCACGGTGACCAGGCGCGGGAAGCCCTGCGTCAGCAGTGCGAAGTACGGAGTGCGGCGGCCTTCGATCGGCGTGTTTCCGCCCAGCGCGCGCAGCACCAGCACCTTGCTGCCCAGGCCACCGCGCTCGTTCGCCAGGCCCGAAAAGCGGCCGAAGGCGATCAGCGGCAGCTGCCAGCCGCGCCAGCGGATGCGGCCCAGCAGCCAGTCCGGTGCGCCGGCGACGGCGTCCGGTTCGGCGTAGGACAGCACCTCGGCGATGGTCGCGTTGGGAAGCAGCAGGCGCCCGCCGGCGACCTGGATGAGGACGCCCCGGATGTCGTTTTCGGTAGCGCCGGAAGCTTGGACGTGTTCGGTGGCCATGTCGTGTTCCTTGTCGCTCAGCGCCAGCGTTCGGCCAAGCGTGCCGACAGGTCGGCAGGCTGGCCCGATTGCGCGCCGCGCGCGATGAGTGCCGATGCCGCGGCCGCGTCGTAGCAGCCGTCCGCCGCCTGGCCAGCGACGAGCGCGCCGCTGCCGGACAGCTTCATTGCCGCATCGACCTGCGCCGGATCGGCGCCGCTGAGCATCAGCACCGCGGAGTCGCCCGGCGGCAGCATGGCGAGCACGTCGCCACCGCCTTCGACGAAGCGCATGCCCGACTCGCTCACCGTGATGCCGATGTCGGCCGGGAGGATGTAGATCGTGCCGGCCATGGCGATGAGGCCCGGCTCGGCCAGGCGCACCTGCAACGGCGTGGCGCGCTGCATCTGCGCGACGAGTCGGTCGTAACGGCCGCCATCGAGGCGCTGCTGCACGAGCACCGGGCGCGGGAATTCTTCTGGCAGGCCGCCAAGCAGCTGGCGCACCGCATCCGGACCGCCGATGCCGGCGAGCACCAGGATCGCGCCGCCCAACTGCGCCACCACGCGGTCCTCGACCAGTTCGAGCGAGGAAATGCGGCGCTCGATGTCGCCCAGGTCGCGCTGGAATTTGTGGTTCGGGTCGGCGTCGCGCGCGACGGACGCGGCGGCGTCGGTGGTGTCGTCGGTGAACGACCAGTCGGGCGCGGCCGGCGTTTCCGGCTTTGGCGCAGCCGGCGCGGACGCACCATCGCGACTGGCCTCGAACATCAGCACCGGAGCGGCGGCCGCAGCCGGCGCGTCGAACACGGGCGTTTCGATGACCTCGGGAAGCGAGGCTTCCAGCGTCGGGGCGTCGAAGACGGGCGATTCGAACACGGGCGTCGTGGTTTCAGCCACTTCGTAGTCGAAGCTCGATTCGAACGGCTGCACCACCAGTTCGGCGGATACGTCGATGGCGTCGGCCGCAACCATCGGCGCGTCGGACGCGAACGTCAGTTCGATGTCGGTCAGCACCGGTGCCAGTTCGACCGGCTCGGCGTCGAAGCCCGCTTCGGCGGCGACGGGGTCGAAGGGGCTGTAGCTGGCTTCGTGCGTGTACTGGACCTGCGGTTCGTCCGCGGCCAGTTCCAGTGTGGATTCGGCGACTGCCACGTGCTCCACGGCATCGAGCGCCATGGCGGCCTGCACCACGGGCGTCTCTTCGACCGGAGCAAGCGAGAGCGCCGCAAACGGAGCGGCCTCGACGGGCGCCGGCGCGATGGCAGGCGCTTGAACCGGCGCGACGGCGCGCGGCGCTTCGACGGGCGGGACCGGAGCGACGGCCTCGGCCGGACGCTGCACGATCGGCTCCGGCGGTTCCATGCCTTCGGGTTCATGGCCCGGCGGCAGGACGTCGCCATGGCCGTGCAGTTTCGCGCCGAGATGACGCGCCCAACGCGCCAGGTCCCAGCCCTCGCGCGTGGCCGCCAGCGCGGCTTCCTCGTAGATCACTTCGACCGACGGATCGGCGAGCACCGGATCGAACTTCTCGATCACGTCTTCGGTGACCGGATCCAGCGCGACGACGATCACCTGCGGCGCAACCTGCCCCAGCGCTTCGAGTTGCAGCGTGGTCGGATCGGCTTCCAGGACGACGTGCGCGCCTGCGTCGGACAAGGCCGAACGCAGTCGTTCGCAGGCTGCGCCCGGTCGCGCCAGAAGGACCGCGCGACGGGAGGACTCACTCATTCCGCGTCGCCCCCGCATCGATGCCCAGCAGGTCGTACACGTTGCGCATCAGTTCCGGCTCCTGGTACGGCTTGCCCAGGTAGCGCTCCACGCCGATCTCGAACGCGCGCTGGCGATGCTTGTCGCCGGTACGCGAAGTGATCATCACGATCGGCACGCCGCGCAGGCGCGCGTCGCCCTTCATCGCGGTGGCGAGCTCGTAGCCGTCCATGCGCGGCATTTCGATGTCCAGCAGCATCAGGTCGGGAACGCGCTCGACCATGCGCTCCAGCGCGTCGATGCCGTCCTTCGCGGTGAGGACCTCGAGGTTGTGGCGTTCGAGCACGCGGCCGGTGACCTTGCGCATCGTGACCGAGTCGTCGACCACCATGACCAGCGGAACGCGGCGCGTTTCGACCGTCGCGACCGGCGCGACGACATGGTCGCGCGGCAGCAGCGCCTGGCGGCGCACCAGCGGTGCGACGTCGAGGATCACCACCACGCGGCCGTCGCCCATGATGGTCGCGCCGAAGATGCCCGGCACCGACGCCACCTGCGGACCGACCGGCTTCACCACGATTTCGCGGTTGCCGACGACCTGGTCGACGCACACCGCGGCGCGCAGGTCGCCCGAACGGATCAGCAGCAGCGGCATCTGCAGCGCGCCTTCGGCCTTGGCGGTGCCATGGCCGACCAGCGTGCCGAGGTCGTGCACCGCGTAGTCCTCGCCGCCGTAGCGGTAGGTCGCGTCGACCATGTCCAGGCGATCGCGGGCTATGCGGCCCACGCCGCGGACCGACGCGATCGGCACGGCGAAGGTGGTCTCGCCGATGCGCACGAACACCGCCTGCGTGACAGCCAGCGTCTGCGGCAGGCGCAGCGTGAAGGTAACGCCCTTGCCGGGGACGGACGCGATGTCCAGCGTGCCGCCGAGCTGGCGGACTTCGCTGGCGACGACGTCCATGCCCACGCCGCGGCCGGCTAGGCGGCTGACCGATTCGGCGGTGGAGAAGCCCGGTTCCAGGATCAGCGCGTCGATCGCGGCGTCGGACAGCGTGGCGCCTTCCGGCACCAGGCCACGCTCGTGGCCGCGGCGCAGGATCGCCTCGCGATTGAGGCCGGCGCCATCGTCGCCGACTTCAAGCACGACTTCCGAACCTTCGCGGCGCACCGCGATGCGGATCGTGCCTTCGTCCGGCTTGCCGGCCTTTTTGCGCTTGTCCGGCGTTTCCAGGCCATGCGCGACGGCGTTGCGGAGCATGTGCTCCAGCGGCGCGGTCATGCGCTCGAGCACGTTGCGGTCGAGTTCGCCCTGGGTGCCGTCGAGCTTGAGCGCGACATGCTTGCCCAGTTCGCCCGACGCCTGGCGCACGACGCGGCGCAGGCGCGGCAGCAGCCCGTCGAACGGCACCATGCGCGTGCGCATGAGGCCTTCCTGCAGGTCCGAGCTCACGCGCGACTGCTGCAGCAGCAGCGTTTCGTACTGGCGCGTCAGGTCGTCGAGCGTGGTCTGCAGGCTGACCTGGTCGGCCGCCGATTCGGCGAGCGCGCGGGACAGCTGCTGCAGCGTCGAGAAGCGGTCGAGTTCAAGCGGATCGAATGCCTGCTCGCCGTCGTCGCCCTCGCGCTGGTAGCGCGCGACGATCTGCGCTTCGGTTTCGATTTCCAGGCGACGCAGCTGGTCGCGCATACGCGTGTTCGTCGCCGCCATTTCGGCGATGGCGCCACGGAATGCACCGAGCTGCTGCTCCAGGCGGGCGCGGTAGATCGCGACCTCACCGGCGTAGTTGACGAGGCGGTCCAGCAGGTCGGCGCGGATACGCACCTGTTCCTGCGGGGCGCGCACGCCGATGTCGTCGTCGTCGGTCAGCGGCTGGTCGCTGATCGGCGCCGACAGCGGCTTGAGGTCGACGTGATGCGGCTCGTCGTGCGCGGCCTCGACGACCGGCGCGGCGGGCTTCGCCGTCGCGACGACCGGAGCGGCGGCCTGCGCGGCAGCGGCCAGGTCGCCCAGCGTCGTCTCGCCGCGCGAACGCGCGTCGAACTCGGCGATGAGCGCTTCGGGCATCGCAATCGCGCGGCGGTCGCCGACGCGGGTGACCATCGCATGCAGGCGGTCGAATCCGCGCTCGAGCAGCGGCACGCCGTCGCGGCCGAGTTCGCAGCGGTTTTCCACCACGCCTTCGAGCAGCGATTCCATGGCGTGGCCGAGTTCGCCCACGGCCATGATGCCGGCCATGCGCGCGCCACCCTTGATGGTGTGCAGGTCGCGCTGCAGGCCGACCAGCGATTCGCGCTCGGTCGGCGCCTCGCGCAGCTGCGCGAGCAGGCCGTCGGAGTGGTCCAGCAGGTCGCTGGCTTCCTCGACGAAGATGTCGACCAGTTCCGGGTCGAGCTCGCTCAGGTCCAGCGCTTCGTCCGGATCGTCGGCACCGGCCAGCGCCTGCGCGATGAGCGCGGCCACGGCCGGCTCCTGCGCCTCGATGGACGGAATGGATGCGAAGTCGTGCGCCGGTGCGTCGGAAGGCAGCTCGGCCAGCGCGTCCTGCGTGAGTTCCTGCGCCTCGGGCAGCTCGTCGCGCATGTCGCCGATCGCGGGCGCGTCGACGAAGGCGTGGCCGACGGCTGCCGCTTCCAGCGAAGCGGCTTCGATCGCCGCATGCTGTTCGCTCGCGACGCGATCGGCTTCGGCGTATTCGGCCTCCAGGCGCGCGTACTCGGCTTCCTCGTCGGCGATGCGCGCCGCTTCCAGGCGCTCGGCTTCGAGGCGCTCGGTGGCGATGCGTTCGGCTTCCAGCAGCTGCGCTTCGATACGCTGCTGTTCGGCAAGCGCGGCGGCGGCCTGGCGCTCGGCCATGGCGGCCTCGACGGCCGCCTGATGCGCGGCTTCGGCGGCGAGGCGCTCGGCGCGTTCTTCGGCTGCGCGCTCTTCGGCGAGACGTTCGGCTTCGGCCTGCTCGGCGGCAAGACGTTCGGCCTGGATGCGCTCGGACTCGACGCGCTCCGCTTCGGCGCGTGCTGCTTCTTCGGCAGCGGCGTGTTCGGCGGCGAGACGCTCGGCTTCGATGCGCGCGGCTTCTTCCGCCGCGGCACGCTCGGCGTCCGCACGTGCGGCTTCGGCCAGCTCCGCGGCGATGCGCTCGGCTTCGGCGGCCTCGGCAGCGAGCAGTTCGGCTTCGCGACGCTCCGCTTCGGCGCGCGCATCTTCCTCGCGCTTGAGCAGTGCCAGGCGTTCGGCTTCGCGCTGCTGTTCTTCCAGCGCAAAACGCTCCGCTTCCAGGCGTTCGACTTCGATGCGCTCGGCGTTGGCGCGCTCGATCGCCTCGCGCTCGGCCTCGATGCGGCGGGCTTCGGCCAGCTCGGTCTCGATGCGCTCGGCGTGCGCCGGATCGGACAGGTAGTCCGGGCCGACATCGGCGGCCAGGTCGGTGAACTCGCTCAGGTCGATCGCGGTGAACGCGTGCTCGGCCTCGACCGCTTCCTGCGGCATCGGCTGGCGCGCGTCCGGCAGGCTGTCGCGCAGGGCGCGCATGCGATCGGCAAGGCCGGCGAACACCGGAATGCGCGGCGCCGGCGTCTTCAGCGTCGCCAGCGTGCGGCGGATCGCGTCGGCGACCTCGCCCATCGCGGCCACACCCTCGGCGCTGGCGGGCTGGCCGGAGGCCAGCAGGCGCTTCACGTACACCTCGGTCGGACCGGTGATCTCGGTGATCACCGGCACTTCGGTCATCGCGAAGGCACCGTTGAGCGTGTGGAACGCGCGCTGCAGGCCATCGTCGGCCGGCTGCGGCTGCGGCTGCGAGGCCGCCAGCCACTGCTCGATCGTGGCGAGGTGGCCGCTGACTTCGGCGTCCAGGATCTCCAGCAGCACCGAGTCGACCGACGCCGGCACGCCTGGTTCGGGCTCCAGCACCGGTGCGATGTCTTCGGCCGCCAGCTCCGGCGCGGGCACGTCGTCGAAGCTGATTTCCTCGACTTCGATGGCGCTGTCCAGGCCGTCGAAGCTGACCGCTTCGAGCGTGATTTCTTCCGCCAGCGGCTCGAAGACCGGCTCGACGACAGGCTCGATCGGCTCGACCACCGGTTCCACGACCGCTTCGGCCTTGGGCGGCGCGGGCGTGTACGGCGTTTCGTCACCTTCGGCCAGACGGTCGGCGTGGGCTTCCATCGCAGGCAGGTCGGCGGTGATGGCGCCTTCGTTGCGCAGTGCGGCGTGCAGCTGCGGCAGCGTGGCGTAGGCATGGCCGACCAGGCCGATGACCGCCGGGCTCGCCGGACGCGTGCCGTCGAGCACGCGGTTGAGCAGGTTCTCGATCTTCCAGCTGAATTCGCCAAGCGTCTTGGCGCCGACCAGGCGGCCGGACCCCTTCAGCGTGTGGAACACGCGGCGGATCGGGCGCAGGCGCTCGCTGTCTTCCGGCAGCGCGTGCCATTCGGGCAGCAGGTCGCCGAGATGGCGGATTTCCTCGTCGAGTTCCTCGAGGAAGACTTCGCGGATTTCGTCGTCGATGTCGTCGCTGTGTTCGAAGCCGCCGGCGGCGATCTGCTGCGGCGTGCTCGCGACCGGCGCGGGAGCCGGCACCGGAGTCGGCGCGGTCGGCGCCGCGGCGGCCACCTGCGCGACCGGCACTTCGGCGGCTAGCGTCGGCGACGGCGCCAGCGCATTGGCGTCGAACGCCGGTGCGGTCGGGGTGCCGAGCGTGATTTCGTCGGTCAGTTCGAAGTCCGGAACGCGCGCCAGCTCCTCGCGGCTGATCGGCGAGCTCGGCGCCATCGTGGCGGCGATGTCGAATTCCGGCAGCGGCCAGTAGCGCAGCGTTTCCAGGCTCTGGCGCGTGATGTCGAGGATGTGGTTGCGGTTCGGGCGCTGCTCGCGCAGCGCTTCGAGGTAGTACTCCAGGCTCGCTAGCGCGTCGGCGAGCGTATCCAGCTGCTGGCCGTTGGGCACGCGCTTGCGGCCGATCAGCTCGACCTCGGTGTAGCGCTTCACGCCGCTGAGGTAGTCGGCCGGCTGCGGCAGCTCGAGCATGCGCAGCGCGCCGGCGACTTCGTCCAGCACGCGCGGGACTTCGGCCAGTTCCGCGTGATCCCAGTTGGTTTCGACGAACGCGACGAAGGCCTGGCGCGCATCGCCGAAGTTGGCGATGGCTTCGCGCACGAGCACGTCGAGCACCTTGCGCGCCTCGCCGGCGAGGAGGTCGTCCTCGGCGCCGGCGTCGGGCAGGCCCAGGCGCGAGACCTGGTCGTCCAGCGAGGCGTCGACGTAAAGCAGTGCACCGGCGACGTCGAGCAGCGCGCCTTCGTCGGCCGGACGCTTGCCCGAGACGATGTCGTGCATCGCATCTCGCTGCTGCAGCACGACGGTGCGGGCGACGCCCAGTCCCATCATGCCGAGCGTGTCGCTCACGCGGCCGAGCGCTTCCACCTGCGGCTTGAGTTCGGCGACGTCGGTCTGGCCGGTGCGCAGGTGCAGGTCGAGCGCGTCCTTGACGCGCAGCAGGTCTTCCTTGATCGCCGCGGCGACGGTGTCCAGCAGCGCGCGGTTGCGGCCGGACAGCGAACCGCGGGCGTGTTCGAGTTCGGACTCGCTGGGCAGGTGCGCGGCGAGTTCGAAGGTGTGGCGCAGATCGTCCAGCGCCGGATGGCGACCGTCGCTGTGGGCGACGTGGTACAGCAGCTGGCGGGTCGGTTCGGCGGCGGGTTCCGAGCGATGTGCACCGAAGCCGTCGTCGGCGAGCATCAGGCGTGCTTCGCGCTCCACGCCACCGAAGGCCTGGCGCAGCGCGCGCGTGGCCGGCAGCGCGCCGTCGCGCAGGGCGCCGGCGACGCTGGAAGCGACCCACAGCATGCGGCGCACGGGTTCGAGCACGACTTCGCCGAGCAGGCCGTCGATCGCGGTCGACAGCTTTTCGGGCTGCGACGGGTTGCCGTCTTCCGGCCAGTTCGCCAGCGCATCGCGCAGGGCGGCCAGGTGCGGTGAGGTCGCACCGCGAACGGGTGCGGCCGCCGGCAGCGCGCTCGGCAGGTTCGCCGGCAGCGGACGGTCGAGGTCCGGCGCGAACAGGACGCTTTCGTTGAGGCCCGCCTCGCCGCGCGTGGCGCGCAGTTCGTTGAGCAGCGGCAGCAGCACGATCGGAATGTCGCGATGGCCGCCTTGCAGGCGTTCCAGGTAGTCGGGCAGCAGGACCACGCCGCGCATCAGCGCCGCGCAGGCGTCGTCGCGGTCGGCGACCTTGCCCTGCTGCAGCGCGAGCGCCAGGCGCTCCATTTCCTCGGCCACCATCGCCGGGGCGTACAGCTCGACCATGCGCAGCGTGCCGTGCACCTGGTGCAGCTGTTCGGCGCACTGGCGCATGCGGCTGGCGTCGGCCGGGTTCTCGGCGTACGCCTCGATTTCCTGCTGGGCCTGGCGCAGGGTTTCGTCCAGCTCGGGCTTGATCCAGCCGAGCGTGGTGGTGTCGATGGCTTCGCGCATCACGGTCATCGCTCACCTCGCATGGATGCAAGGTGGCGCGACCTGCGGCCGAGGCGCCATCCGGGGCTGAAGCTGTTCATCGTGACCGACCTTGTTCCGATCCGCCCGTCAGGCCGGCAGCTTGAAGTCGGCGACCGAGCGGCGCAGGTCGGCGGCCAGTTGCGCCAGGTTTCCAATCGACGCGGCGGTCTGGTTCGCACCCTGCGACGTCTGCGCGGTAATCGACTGGATGGTGTTCATCGTGGCGGTGATGTTCGATGCCGCGCTGGACTGCTGCTGCGCCGCGCTCGAGATGCCCTGAATGAGGTTGGACAGGTCGCTCGAGACCTTTTCGATCTCGCCCAGCGCCGTACCCGCGTCTTCGGCCAGTCGCGCACCGGCGACCACTTCGGACGTCGTCTGTTCCATCGAGGACACCGCTTCGTTGGTGTCGGACTGAATCGTCTGGACCAGCGTTTCGATTCGCTTGGTCGCGTTCGATGCGCGTTCTGCGAGTCGCTGCACTTCGTCGGCCACCACCGCGAAGCCGCGGCCCGCTTCACCCGCCGAGGCCGCCTGGATTGCGGCGTTCAGCGCGAGGATGTTCGTCTGTTCCGAGATGTCGTTGATCAGTTCCACGATCGAGCCGATTTCCTGCGACGACTCACCCAGTCGCTTGATTCGCTTCGAGGTTTCCTGGATCTGGTCGCGAATGCTGTCCATGCCCGCGATCGTCTGGCGCACCACGCCCGCGCCCTTGGTCGCGATCTGCACCGAGCGCTGCGCCACGTCCGCCGATTCGGCCGAGTTGCGCGACACCTGGTTGATCGACGCCGCGATTTCGCTGATACGGCTGGAGGCGGAGTTGATTTCCTGCGCCTGGTGTTCGGCGGCCTCGGCCAGGTGCATGGCGGTGGCCTGCGTTTCCTGCGCGCTGGCGGCGACCTGCACCGAGGTGTCGGTAATCGTCTGCACCAGGCTGCGCAGCTGTTCGACGGCGAAGTTGATCGAGTCCGCGATCGCGCCGGTCATGTCCTCGGTCACGGTCGCCTTTACGGTCAGGTCGCCTTCTGCGAGCGAACCCATTTCGTCCAGCAGGCGCATGATCGCCTCCTGGTTGCGGTCGTTGAGTTCCTTCGTGGTCAGGTAGCGCTTCTTCTGCTGGCTGTTCAGCGAGACGACCAGGAACACGATCGCGAACAGCGCGATGAGGCCGGAAACGATCGACACCAGGATGTGGCCGATCGGGTTGGTGCTGCGCACCGAGCCGAAGGAGGTGAAGGCGCGGAACAGCGCCTGGCTGTCGGTCAGCAGCTTGTTGGAGCCGCCGGTGATCGACTCGGCCGCGGCCTGCGCGGCGAACAGGTTCTGCGAGGAGGACAGGATCGCGTCCAGGTCCTTCTTCATTTCCAGCCACAGCGTCTCGGCCTGGCCGAGGGCGGCGATGGCGTTGGCGTTGCCCAGCGGGGTAACGCCGAACGCGGCGTCGCCCTTGCGCAGGCCGGTCAGCACGTTGCCGAACACCGCGGCGTCACGACCCAGCGCTTCACCGGCGAGGGCGGCGCCGCTGCCGCCGGCGCGGATCTGCGTGATGCGTTCGGCCATCTTGCCCGACAGCACGACCTGGCGAAGGGCGATGTAGACCTGCGAGGACGGCGAGCCGGACGCCGACATCGCGCGGACCAGCTCGTCCAGTCTCGCCTGCAGCTGCGGCACGCGGCTGGAGAAGCTGTCGGCGTTGCCGGCCAGCGCCAGCACGGCCTTTTCGGACGCGACCACCTGGTCGGCGCTCTTGCCCAGCGGCGCCCAGGTGCTGGTGACGGTCTGGATCGGGCCGGACACGCCGGCGGTGCCGCCGAAGTTGGCGTTGAGCTGCTCGACGTCCTGCACGATCGCCGAACGCGTTTCCTTGAACGCGGCGAACGCGGCGGCGTCACCGCTCACCGCTTCCTGGCCCTGCACGGCGAGCTTCTGCGAGTTCACCTGCAAGTCGGAAGCCGAGGAGCTCGCACCACCCAGGCGCGCGGCCTTCCAGGTGGCGTAGCCGGTATTCAAACCGAAGATGAGCACCGAGACGCCCAGCACGATCAGCCAGGTGTTGACGCCAAGATTGCGGCCCTTGCCGGCAGCGCTATCCATAACAGTGCTCATGGTTGAACCTCAACGTTGCTGATGCGGTGCGGCATGTCGGACGCCGCCTGGCGGAATTCGGGAGTGCGGGCAAGCCTGTCCAGGCTGAAGATGCCCCACGTGTGTGCGTCGAGGCGGTAACCGCGCTCGACGAAGTTCGCGTAACGGCCCTGCGTCAGCGCGACGACGGCTTCGTCGTCGGCCTGCTCGGGCGAAAGTTCGATGCGGTGCTGCTCGTGGAAGCTGCGCTGGCCGTAGAGCTCGTCGATCAGCACCGCCACGTCGCCGCCGGGCTGGCGGACGAGCAGGATGCGCTGGCTCTCGTGCAGGACGGTGCGCTCGCCTTCAAGGAACTGCTTGAGGTCGACGATGGGGAGCAGGTTGCCGCGCACGTTGGCCAGACCCAGCAGCCAGGGCTGCGCGCCCGGCACCTGGGTGACCTGCGGAAGCGGCAGGATTTCCAGCACCTCGCCGAACCCCGACGCGAGGCGGCGGGCGCCGATGCGATAGCCCACGCCGCGCCAGAGGCCGGGGGCGTCGAGCTGTTCGGGCAGGCCGACCACGTGCGCCAGGCTGCGGCGCTCGTAGTCCACCAGCACGTCGAAGGGCGACTGCAGCATCGCGGTCCCGCCTCAGGCGCCCAGCAGGGCGTTGATGCGGGCGATCAGTTCGTCCTCGCGCGGCGGCTTGACGATGTAGTCGCGCGCGCCCTGGCGCATGCCCCAGGCCTTGTCGGTGTCCATGCCCTTGGTGCTGACGATCAGCACCGGGATGGTGCTGGTGTCGGCGTCGCGCGACAGCGCGCGGGTCGCCTGGAAGCCGTTCATGCCCGGAAGCACGACGTCCATCATCACCAGGTCCGGCTTCTCGCGCTTGCAGGTCTCGATGCCGTCCTCGGCATTGCCCGAGGCCAGGACCTGATGTCCGTTGCGCTCCAGGAGCTGGGTCAGGACCGCCGTGTCGGTCGGCGAGTCCTCGATCAGAAGAATACGTGCCATTTGTGCCCTACCCCCCGGTCAGGCGTTTACGTGCGTGCGGATCGCGTCGAGCAGTTCTTCGCGTGTGAATGGTTTGGTGAGGTACTGCTCGGAGCCGACGATGCGACCGCGTGCCTTGTCGAACAGGCCGTCCTTGGACGACAGCATGATGACCGGAGTGCCTTTGAACAGGTGGTTGTTCTTGATCAACGCGCAGGTTTGGTAACCATCCAGCCGCGGCATCATGATGTCCACGAAGATGATCTGCGGCTGTTGATCGGCGATCTTCGCCAGCGCCTCGAAGCCGTCGGTGGCGGTCACCACCTCGCAGCCCTCGCGCTTGAGCAACGTCTCGGCGGTTCGGCGGATCGTCTTCGAGTCATCGATGACCATGACCTTCAGACCGCCGAGGCTGCCGTTGCGGACCTCGTCTAGCATTTTCGAATTCCCCCATGCGAATGCCGCCGTGTGCGTGCACTTCGCCAGTCGCCTTTATTCCAAGCCGCGCGGAAGCTGTCAAGCAGCGTTTTCTGCGGGCAAGCTGAATGCGCCGCGGAGCCGGCCGGGCCGGTCCGCATCCGGATCGTGCTGGTGGGACCGCCGGGGGCGGTCACGCGACGATGTTGGGCACGCGCATTGCATATACCGGAAAGAAGTGACGTTTCCGAGCACCCGGGCTTCAAGCCGGGACACGGGTCTCAGTAGTCGGGCGCGCGGTCGACGACGCCGGACGAACCGTTTTTTGCACGGGAAGGCCAGCGCACCGCCGTGCTCCCGCCCCCTGCTACCATCGCCCGACCCTCGCCCCCGCCAACGCCATGCCGCTCGACATCGTCGTCGTGATGGACCCCATCGGGTCGATCAAGATCGCCAAGGACTCCACCTTCGCCATGCTCCTGGAAGCCCAGCGCCGCGGGCACCGGCTGCATTACGTCCGCCCCGGCGGGCTGTCCGTCCGCGACGGCAAGGCGCAGGCGATCGTCGCCCCGCTGCAGGTGCGCGACGACAAGAACGGCTGGTACGAACTGGGCGACTTCGCGCCGCTGCACTTCGGCCGCGGCCAGGTCGTGCTGATGCGCAAGGACCCGCCGGTCGACAGCGAATACATCCACGACACGCAGATCCTCGGCCTCGCCCAGGATGCCGGCGCGCTGATCGTCAACGACCCGCAGGGCCTGCGCGACTACAACGAGAAGCTCGCCGCGCTGCTGTTCCCGCAGTGCTGCCCGCCGACGCTGGTGAGCCGCGATCCCGCGGCGCTGAAGGCTTTCGTCAACGAACACACCGACGCGGTGCTCAAGCCGCTGGACGGCATGGGCGGGCGTTCGATCTTCCGCGCGCATGCCGGCGAGCCGAACCTCAACGTGATCCTGGAAACCCTGACGCAGGGCGGCTACAGCCTCGCCATGGCGCAGCGCTACCTGCCGGAGATCACCGACGGCGACAAGCGCATCCTGCTGGTCGATGGCGAGCCGGTGGATTACTGCCTGGCGCGCATTCCACAGGGCGACGAATTCCGCGGCAATCTCGCTGCCGGCGGCCGCGGCGAAGGCCGTCCGCTGAGCGAGCGCGACCGCTGGATCGCCGCGCAGGTCGGCCCGGAAATGAAGCGTCGCGGCATGCTGTTCGTCGGCCTGGACGCGATCGGCGACTACCTCACCGAGGTCAACGTCACCAGCCCGACGTGCATCCGCGAGCTCGACGCGCAGTTCGGCATCAACATCGCCGGACTGCTGTTCGACGCGATCGAACGCAGGGCGGGCGCGTGAAATCCCGACGCCGATCCGATCCGGCCATCGCACAGAACGCGTACGCTTCGAAGGCATGAACGCCGCAGTCGCCACTCCCTACGAATCCACCGGAAACGGGCGCGTCAGTGCGACGTTCGTGCTGTCGCTGCTGGTGCACGGCATCGTGCTGCTGGGCGTGGGCTGGACGCTGGAGACGGCGGCACCGGTGATGCCCACGCTGGACGTGATCCTCACGCAGACCACGAGCGCGCTCACGCCCAAGCAGGCCGATTTCCTCGCGCAGGCGAACAACCAGGGCGGCGGCGAACACGACAAGAGCACGCGTCCGCGCGAAGCGCAGTCCGGTCCGTTGCCGCAGGCGACGACGGGCATCGCGCCGCGCACGTTGCGCGCGCAGTCGCCCGCGCCGCAGCCGGCGCCGCAGGCGCGCGTGGTCGCCAGCACGCGCGGCGAAACCGCGACGCCACCGCCGCGCAGCACGCCGTCGCCGAGCGAACGCCCGCTGCCGCGTGGCGAGGAAAAGATCGAGCGCGACATGCAGATGGCGCGCCTGGCGGCCGAAATCCACATGCGTTCGGAGCGCTACGCGAAGCGGCCGTCGCGCAAGTTCGTGTCGGCCAGCACGCAGGAATACGCGTGGGCCGGCTACCTGCGCGACTGGGTCGATCGCGTCGAACGCGTGGGCAACCTCAACTATCCCGATGAAGCGCGGCGCCGCCGGCTTGCCGGGCAGGTGGTGATCAGCGTCGCGGTCCGTCGCGATGGCTCGGTCGAACGCGCCGACATCGTGCGCACCAGCGGCATTCCGCTGCTGGATGCCTCGGCGCTGCGCATCGCGAAGCTCGCCGAACCCTATCCGCCGCTGCCGCGCACCGACGAAAACCCGGACATCCTGCACGTCACGCGTACGTGGAACTTCCTGCCGGGCGGCACGCTGGTCGACGAGTGATCCCGGCCGCGCCGGGATGATGGGATCGAAACCCCGCTACTTGACGCGCCGATCAGCGCTTCGATTCCCGCAGCGCCTGCTGTTCGCGCAGCGTCAGCGCGACGTTGTTTCGGAGATAGGCAGGCTCGATGCGTTCGGCGGCGACCGCTTCGCCACGGGCGAACGCCTTCGCCGCAAGACGCGCGACGTCCGCGGCATGCGGCAGCTGCGACGCATCGACCGATAGGAAACGCGCCGCGAGCCGCTGCGACAAGGCGTTTTCGGCAGCGTCGAATCCGGTGCCAACGCCGAGCCACCCCCCCTCCTCGCCCGGCACCACGACATCGGCGGGCGCGCTGACGCGCTCCTCACTCAACGCACGTGCGTCGCCGCCCTGCACTTCAAAGGCCGCCGAATACACCTCGCCCATGCGTGCGTCGATCGCGGCGAACACATGCGATGCGCCCTCGCTCGCGGTGTCTGCACGCATCGCCAGCGCAGCGAGCGTCGACACCGGAACGACAGGCCGATCGAGCGCGAGCGCGATCCCCTGCGCCAACGCGATGCCCAACCGCACACCCGTAAAGGCGCCCGGACCACGGCCGACGGCGATCGCATCGAGCTGCGATCGCTTAACGCCTGCCTCGGCGAGCAGTTCCTCGGCCCAGGGCAACGAAAGTTCCGCGTGCCGGCGAGGCGCCAGTTCGAACCGCTCACGCACGTCGCCGTCGATGGACAGCGCGACGGAAAGGGCTTCGGTGGAGGTTTCGAAGGCGAGGAGCTTCATGGGGTTCGGATGGGATTCGCGATTGGAGGAGCGTACCGCTTTTGGCCCGGATGCCCGCGAAAGCCGAGGCCGGGACTACGGCGTCATGTGCCCGTGGGCTGCGTGCCGTCTTCGAAAAACGCCGCCACATCCTCCACGCGCCGCGTCTTCGGCAGCGGCGGCAGCGAGTTGAGGAAGACGCTGCCGTAGGTCTTGCTGGTCAAACGCGGATCGCACAGAACCAGCACGCCGCGATCATTCTCGTTGCGGATCAGGCGGCCTGCGCCCTGTTTCAGCGCGATCACCGCCTGCGGCAGCTGTTCGTCGCGGAACGGATTGCCGCCGTTGCGGCGGATCGCATCCAGGCGCGCCTCGAACACCGGGTCGTCCGGCGCGGCGAAAGGCAGCTTGTCGATCACCACCACGCTGAGCGCATCGCCGGCGACGTCCACGCCTTCGCGGAAACTCGCCGCGCCCAGCAGCACGCCGTTGCCCGACGCGCGGAAGCGTTCGAGCAGCACCGCACGCGGCGCTTCGCCCTGCACGAACAGCGGCCACGGGCCATCCTTCAGCAACTCGGCCGCCTCGCGCAGCGCGCGATGCGAGGCGAACAGCACGAACGCGCGGCCGTTCGATGCTTCGAGCACCGGCCGGACCTTGTCGATCATGCTCTCGTTGTAGTGCCGCACGATCGGCTCGGGCAGTCCGCGCGGCAGGTAGCACAGCGCCTGCGTTTCCCAATCGAACGGACTGGGCACCAGCAGTGTGTGCGGCGGATCCTCGCCCTTGAGATACAGGCCCAGTTTGATCGCGAAGTGTTCGAAGCGCCCGCCAACGGCGAGCGTGGCGGAGGTGAAGATCCACGCCGCCTGCGAACGCGCGCGATGTTGCGCCAGCGGGCCGGCGACATCCAGCGGCGTGCGGCTCAGGCGGAAGCCGCGCGCGGTGAGCTCGTACCAGAGCACGCTTTCGTCGGCGTGCTTGCGCGACGGCTTGGCATCGCTGTCAGCCGCCTCCGTCGTTTCGACCGAATCAGCGTTTTCCTCGTCCTCGTCGACCGGGACGTCCTCGCCATCGCGCCAACGCTTCAGGCGACCTTCGAATTCCACCGCACGCGCCGCGCACGCATCGAAACCCGGCGATGCAGACGCATACGGCACGACGGCCGCATGGAACGCGCGCAACGCGGCATCGAGCGCATCGAACGCGGCTTCGACATTGGCGTCCTCGGCCGCGCGACGTCGCGTGCCACGCACGGGCAACTCGTCCATCGCAGCACGCACCGCACGCACGCCCTGCTCCAGCGCGCGCGCCGGTTCCTGCACGGCGGCCAGCGCGGACGGCACCTGCTTGCATTCGGTCAGCGCATCGCGCGCGAGTTCCACCAGCGGCCGTGCGCTGAGCGCTTCGCCGAAGAACTGCGCGGCGAGTTCCGGCAGCTGGTGTGCCTCGTCGACGACGAACGTCTGCGCGCCCGGCAGGATCTCGCCGAACCCTTCCTGCTTCAGCGCGAGATCGGCCAGCAGGAGGTGGTGGTTGACGACGACCAGGTCGGCGGCCTGCGCACGCTGGCGCGCCTGCACGACGAAGCAGTCGTTGAAGAAGGGGCACTCGCTGCCGAGGCAGTTCTCCGCGGTGCTGGTGACCATCGGCAGCAGCGGGGAGTCTTCCGGCAGCGCGTCGAGTTCGGCCATGTCGCCCATGCGCGTGCGGCCGGACCACGCGACGATGCGCTGGAACTGCGCGGCCATGTCGCGCGACGTGAAGCGCGGCTCGCCCTGCGCCTGTCGCATGCGGTAGTGGCACAGGTAATTCGCGCGACCTTTGAGCAGCGCCGTCTTCAGGCCGACGCCAAGCGCGTCGCGAACGCGCGGCAGGTCGCGATGGTAGAGCTGGTCCTGCAACGCGCGCGTGCCGGTGGAGACGATGGTCTTCTTGCCCGACAGCAGCGCCGGCACGAGGTACGCGAACGTCTTGCCGGTGCCGGTGCCCGCTTCGGCGAGCAGCGTGCCGCGTCGATCCATGGCGTCGGCGACGGCCGCGGCCAGGTCCAGCTGCGCCGGGCGCGAGGAAAACGACGGGATGTTCTTCGCCAGTTCGCCGCCTTCCGACAACGCCTCGCGGCTCGCCTGCGCCAGCCGGCTCGGCACGCGCGCGTCGACGGAGCGCGCCTCGACGGAGCCTGCGTCGGAAGACACGTCGTCGAGGCGGGGTTCGGTTGGCGATGGCGCCGGGGCTTGCATGATCTCGACGGGTTCCTGTGGTGGCGCGCGCGAGGTCCGCGCATCCGGCCATCCCACGTGGCCGCCCCACTCACGACACCTGCCGATCACGGGAATCCGCGGCGACGCCGCGGCACGGACCTATTCTAGCCGGCGGCGGGTGGACTCGCCGGGAGGGCGAGGCTCAGAAGCGCGCCGGCGCCGCGACGGTGCAGGCGTCGCGCTCGCGACGCGCGTCGGCGACGGTTTCGCCGGGGACTTCCACCGGAACCGGACGCACCTGCCGCACCTGCGCGATGGTCTCCCAGTGGCGACGGCACAGCGGGCCGACCTTCGAACCGCGCTCGATGCCGAGTTTCGCGTAGCGCTCGGCGCCCGCGAGATCCTTCACCAGCAGCGCGGCTTCGGCGCGTTCCTGCAGCAGCGCCGGATCGTCCGGGTTGAGTTGCAGCGCCTGGTCGAGCGCCTCGATGGCCTGCGCGTACTGGCCGGCCTTTTCCAGGCGTTCCGCGTCCTCGCGCAGGTCGTCGACCTGCGGATCGCGGATCGGCTGCACGTCGAGCTCGGTGCTGGCCGCGCCGCCGGCGGCGCGGACCGCGGTGACGGCCGCGACGCCATCGATGCTCGGCGCCGGCGGGGCCGGCGGCGTGCTCGTGCAGGCGGCCAGGACGGCCAGCGCCAGCGTGGTGAAAGCGATGCGGGGGAGGTACGAATACGTCATTACGGGGTCTCTTGCGGCGGCGCCTGCTCGCGCGGGGCCTCCTCTTCCTTCTTGCCGATGCCGAACCAGTCGCGCCAGCCGCCGCTTTCCTCTTCCACCGGCTCCGGCTGCGGACACGGCGCGTACGCCGGCGCGAAACCGGACACATACGCGAAACGACGCGCGCCGGGGCAATCGGGGTCGGTCGTGTTGGAGCCGATCGTCCACTGCCAGTCGATGCCCTTGTTGCCCACCTCCAGCGGCGCGGTGGGCAGGCGCGAGAAGATCGCCGACCACACGCGCATCGCGCCGGTCGCGCCGTACAGGCCGGTTTCCTTGTTCTGGTCGTTGCCGACCCAGATCACCGCAAGGTGGTCACCCGTCCAGCCCGCGAACCAGCTGTCGCGGCCGTCGTTCGACGTACCGGTCTTGCCTGCCGGCGACAGACGACCCAGGCCGTCGCGCAAGAGCTGCGTGCCGGTGCCGTTCGACACGGCCTGCTGCAGCGCGATGGTGATCAGCCGCGCCGCGATAGCGTCGCCTTCCTGCGCGGGCGCGGGTTCCTTGTCGTAGCGATTGAGCGCCTTGCCGTTCGCGTCGAGGACGCCGCGCACGGCATGCAGCGGCTGGATTTCGCCACCCGACGCGAGGAACTGGTACAGCTGCGCCATCGCGTACGGGCTCTGGTCGACCGCGCCGAGGATCAGCGCCGGATTCGGCGCGGCCTCGATGCCGGCGAGGGTGCGGATCAGGCCGGCGATGCGCTCCGGATCGACCTGCATGCCGACGCGGACCGTCGCCTGGTTGTAGGACATCGCCAGCGCATCGATGAGGCGTACCGTGCCGTGGCTGCGGCCGTCGGAGTTGCCCGGATTCCAGTTCTTGTTCTTGCCCAGCGCGACGGTCACCGGCGAATCGTCGACCCAGCTGGCCAGCGAATACTTGCCCGGCTGCGCAAGCGCCAGCAGGTACACGAACGGCTTGAGCAGCGAACCGACGGGACGCTGCGCTTCGACCGCGCGATTGAAGCCGTGCTCGGCGACGCTGCGGCTGCCGACGACGGCGACGACGTTGCCGTTATGCACGTCGGTCACCACCAGCCCGGCCTGCAGCTGCGGACGGCGCTTGTTGTCCAGGCCCTTGAGCGTGCGCGCGACCGCGCCTTCTGCCATCGCTTGCGCCGACGGCGACATGCCGCTCATCACGCTCAGGCCGGCGCCGGCGAGCGCATCGGCGGGGTAATCGCGCGCCAGCTGGCGTCGGATCAGGTCGATGTACGCGGGGAAGCGATTCGCCGCGATGCTGCCCGGATCGGTGGTGACCCCCAGCGGCGCCTTCAGCGCGCGCTCGTATTCGGCATCGCTGATCAGTTTCGTTTCGTGCATCTCGCCGAGCACGAAATTGCGGCGTTCCAGCGCGCGTTCGGGATTGCGGCGCGGGTCGTAGTACGACGGGCCGCGCACGATGCCGATCAGCAGCGCGATCTGTTCGGTGCTGAGGTCCGACAGGTCGCGTCCGAACCAGAACTCCGAACCGGCCGCGACGCCGTGGATGGCCTGCGCGCCGCGCTGGCCGAGGTAGACCTGGTTGAAGTAGGCCTCGAGAATCGTGCCCTTGTCGTAGCGCGCTTCGATCAGCAGGGCGTACAGGATCTCCTTGCCCTTTCGACTGATCGTGCGCTCGCGGCCGATGCCGAGCAGGCCGCTGCGCGCGAGCTGCTGGGTCAGCGTGCTGGCGCCCTGCGTGCTGCCTGTCGCGGTCTTGAACGCGGCGCGGACCATGCCGCTGACGTCGATGCCGTGGTGGCTGTTGAAGTCGCGGTCTTCCACGGCCTGCAGGCCGGTGACCAGCAGTTCCGGCACCTCGCGCAGGCGCACGAGGCGGCGTTCCTCGTTCTTCTGGCCGTAGAGCGTGGCGATGCGCGCCGGGTCGAGGCGGACGGACTTCAGCGCGCGTTTGGCCGAGGCGTCGCGCACCGAGGCGACCTTGCTGCCGGACAGCGCGACCTCGATGCGCCGCGCGGGCACCTGGCCGTCGACATCCTGGAAGCCCCGACTGGAGATCGTCCAGCGTCCGCCGTTGCGCGCGTAAGTGCCCGGACGCGTCCCGTCTCCCTCGTGATAGGCGGCCGCATCCAGTTCGGTCTTCAGCGTGGCCGCGTCGAGCGTGCGCCCCGGCGCCAGTTCCAGCGGACGTGCGTAGACGCGCGTCGGGATCTGCCATTTCAGCTGGCCGAAGCGCTCGCCGACTTCATGGTTCAGGTAGAGGGTGTACGGAATCAGGAAACCCAGCCCGAGGCCGACCGCCGCCAGCACCCAGATGACCAGACGCCGACGCCACTGCGGGGTCTCGGGCTGGTCGATGTCGTCGTTGTCGTCTTCGTCGTACTGGATTCGGGCCACGGCATGGGACAATGGCGGGGCTGCGCCCTCGTGCCCGCGAGTCTAGCGCAGCCCGCCCGCCGGCCCGCGAAGACGGGAAGCAGGGCGCAGTTCGCGTTAGGGAGTTCCTTCAGCAATGACGATGATCCGATGGGCCTGAGCTGGACCGAGGTGCGGTTCTTCTACGACCGGGGAACCGGCCTTCTTCGCCGGGGGCTCGCGAGCCTGCGTACCCGCGGGATCCGTGCCTCGTGGGAACGCGTCGTCAGGCAGTTCCATACCGTGCCCATGGAGCACCGTCCGTCGCTGTACCTGCCGCAGTCCGAGCCGTTCGCCCCGTTCGACGTGCCGCATTCCGACCTGCCGGTTGCGAGCATCATCATCCCCGTCTACAACCAGTTCGCGCACACGCTGGCCTGCCTGCGCGCGATTGCGGCGCATCCGCCGTCGGCGGGCATCGAGATCATCGTGTCCGACGATGGCTCCTCGGACGAAACCGAATCCGCGCTCGCGCAGGTCGATGGCGTGCGCTACTACCGTCGGGCGCAGAACGGCGGCTTCATCGCCGCCTGCAACGATGGCGCGGCTCAGGCGCGCGGCGAGTTCCTCGTCTTCCTCAACAACGACACCATCCCGCAACCGGGCTGGCTCGATGCACTGCTGGCGACGTTCGACGACGAGCCCGGCGCTGGCCTCGTCAGCGCGCAGCTGGTCTATCCGGACGGCCGGCTCCAGGAAGCCGGCGGCATCGTGTTTTCCGATGGTTCGGCGCACAACTACGGCCGCTTCGAAAGCCCGAACGATCCGCGCTACGGATACGTTCGCGATGCCGACTACTGCTCCGGCGCCGCCCTTGCGATCCGGCGCCCGCTGTTCGAGCGCGTGGGCGGTTTCGATCGCCGATACGCGCCGGCGTACTTCGAGGACACCGACCTGGGTTTCGCGGTTCGCGCCGCCGGCGAACGTGTCGTGTACCAGCCGCAGTCGCGCGTGGTGCACATGGAAGGCGTCACCGCGGGCGTGGACGTAAGCAAGGGCGTGAAGGCGTACCAGGTGCGCAATCGCCACGTGTTCGCGGAAAAGTGGCAGCAAATGCTGGAACAGCAGCCATCGCCGCAGACGACGCCGCACCTTGCGGCCAGCGCGCGTTCGCAGCGACGCGTCCTGATCGTCGACAGCGCGACGCCGCTGCCCGATCGCGATTCGGCCTCGCTGCGCCTGGTGAACCTGATGCGGCTGCTGCGACAGGAGCGGACGCACGTTGCGTTCTATCCCGCCGACGGCAACCACGCAGGCAGCGCGACGCAACGCCTGCAGCAACTCGGCGTCGAGACCTGGTACGCGCCGTTCGCGGCGACGCCGGCGCAGTGGATGGCCCGTCATGGCGCCTCGTTCGACACCGTTGTGGTCTGCCGCCACTACGTCCTGCGCGAATGGCTGCCGCTGGTGCGGCGTTTCGCGCCGCAGGCGAAGCTGGTGTTCGATACCGTCGACCTGCACTACCTGCGCGAACGTCGCGGCGCCGAACTGGCCAACGACGCCGCGCTGAAGCGCGCGTCCGAGCGCACGAAGGCGCTGGAGCTGGAGATGATCGCGCGCAGCGACGCCACGCTGGTGGTGAGCGATGTCGAGCGCACGCTGTTGGCGCAGGACGCACCCGGCGCGCACGTCGACATCGTGTCGAACCTGCACCACGTGCACGGTCGCGGCCTGCCGTTCGACGAGCGACACGACCTGGTGTTCGTCGGCGGTTTCCGCCATCCGCCCAACGTCGATGCGGTGCAATGGTTCGTCGGCGAGGTGTTTCCGCTGATCCGCGCGCGACTGCCGGACGTCCAGTTCCACTGCATAGGCAGCGATGCACCGCCTGAGATCGCAGCGCTCGCCGCACAGCCCGGCGTGATCGTGCATGGACATGTTCCCGACATCGACCCGTACATGGACGGCGCGCGCATCGCGATCGCGCCGCTGCGCTACGGCGCGGGCGTGAAGGGCAAGGTCAACCTGAGCATGGCGCACGGCCAGCCCGTGGTCGCGACGGGGACCGCGGTCGAAGGCATGCACCTGCGCGACGGCGAGGACGTGCTGGTCGGCGACACGCCGCAATCCTTCGCCGATGCCGTCGTGCGCGTTTATACGGACGAGGCGCTCTGGGAAAGGCTGTCGCACAATGGCATCGCCAACGTCGAGCGGCATTTCTCGCTGGACGCGGCACGCGAGGTCGTGCGGCGCGTGTTGCTCGAACGCAGGTAGCGCGTTTCAGTTCGCCGCCGACGCCGCGCGCAGGCGGTCGGCGAATTCGCCCAGTCCGATCGCCTGCGGATCGAGTTCCCGAGCGGCGATGAGTGCGGCCTGCGCCGCGCCGAGTTCGCCTGCGCCGAGGCGCTCGTCGCCCACCGCGATCCAGCGCTGCGCCAGTCGCCTGCGTGCATCGCGAAGCACGGCGCTCTCGCCTTCCAGCGCGGCGCGCGCATCCAGGCATTCGCGCGCACGACGCAGGCGATTGCCGCGCAATTCGTCTTCGAAACACTGACGTGCGGCGGGAAGCAGCCGCGCCATCGCGCCGCGCACGCGCGGATCCTGCGGTGCGAGCGCCTGTGCCGCGCGCAGTTTGTCGTAGGCGCTTTCGCCCGGCGGCGTGAGCAGGTCCCCGCGCGCTTCGGCCTGAGAGGCATCGGCGAGCAACTGGTCGATGCGGCGCGTACGCTGTGCGGTCGGCTCGCGTTGGCCGTAACGCTGCTGCGTCTGTCGCGCCTGCAGGAGGCGCTGCTCGGCCTGCGCGATGCCCGGCGCGGCCATCGCGATCGCGCGCGCGTCGCGCAACGCGGCTTCGGCGTCGTCGAACCGGAAGTCGGCCGCGTAGCGCTCGCTGCGCTCCGCGTAGGTGTTCGCCACGTGCATGAGGCCGCGCTCGGCCGCCGTGTCTTCGGGCATGGCCGCCAGCGCGGCGAGATAGCCGTGCAACGCGTCGTCAAGGCGCCCGCGCCGGAGCGCCTGGTCGGCGCGGTTGCGCTGTTCTTCGCCGGCGCGTGCCAGTTGCGCGAGCGCGTCGGGCAAATCGACGTGGCCGGGATCGGCCGCCTGCACGCGGCGAATGCGCGACGACGCCTCCGCCAGTTCGCCGCGCGAAAGCGACGTTCGCGCCAGCTGGAGCAGGTCGGCCAATGTGTCCTCGCGCCCTTCCAGCGCTTCCACGCGCGAGGGCTGCAGTGCGAGCACTTGCTGGTACAGCGGCAGCGCCGCGTGTTCGTTTCCGTCGAGCTGCCCGGCCAGGCGCGCGGCTGCGGCCTGCGCGAGCAACGTGTCGACGCCGGCTTCCGCGGCTTCGCGTGCACGCAGGCGTTTTTCGAGGGCGTCGACCTTCGCGCGCGGCACGGCCATGTCGCGCGCAAGCGCGACGAACGAATGCGCCTGCTTGTACTGCCGCGCCGCCATCGCCTTGTCGGCGCGGACAAGCGCGGCTTCGCCGACTTTCGCCAGGCCCTCGCGCGCTTCGGCGCGATCGGGATCACGCGCAAGTGCCGCAGCGTACAACTCGCGGGCGCCGCGACCGTCCGCTGACGTCAGGCGCCCTTCCGCCAATGCGCGTGCGGCGTCGGCCTGGAGCTGCTGCACGCGCGTTTCGGGCCAGAGCATGTCCGACAGCGGCTGGCGCAGCACGAACAGGCCCGCGCCCAACGCCGCGAGCGCGAGCATCGCGACGACCCAGGACCATGGGCGCGACGGCTTCGGCGGTTCGGTGATCGGACGACGACGACCGGGACCCGCGCGGAAATCGTCGACTTCCCAGCCGCCCATTTCCTCGCGCGGTTCGGCGCCCATCGTCGGCTCGATGCGCCCACGCGCCGGCGCCGCATCGTCGCCGAGCGGGCCGTGCCAGGGGTCCGGGTTGGGGTCACGGGGCGTATTGGAACTCACGGCGCAAGGATAACGCCCGTGCGGTCGTCGGCCCGTCGCGTCCTGTACGCGCGTTCAGCGGCGCTGCGCGTGCTCCACGCCCGGAAGCGCAGACAGCTTGCCCAGCAGCGTCGACAGCTGCCCGTAGTCACCTACGCGAAGGCGAAGCCGCAGGCGGACACGTGCACCGTTGCGCTCGCTGTCGCTGCGGATGCTGACCACGTGCGCGTTGCCCTGCGCGATGAGGTTGGTCACTTCCTTCAGCAGCCACTTGCGGTCCAGCGCGAGCACTTCGACGTCGACCTCGTATCCGCTGCCGGCGCGGCCCCATTCCACCGGCAACACGCGCTGCGGCTGGGCGGCAGCCAGGCGCTCGAAGGCGGTGCAATCGGGGCGATGCACGCTCACGCCGCGGCCGCGGGTGAGATAGCCGACGATCGGCTCGCCCGGCAGCGGCTGGCAGCAACGCGCCAGCTGAACCAGCAGGTTGCCCACGCCTTCGACCGTGAAATCGGTGCTCCGTCGCGGCGTGTGCCGCGGCGGCGGCGGCGTGGTGATGTGTGTGGTCGTCGGAGGCGCGGTAGCGGCGGCCTGTGCGGCTTCGCGGGCGCGTTCGTGCTCCAGCAGCGCGCGACCGACCTGGTGCGGACCGATATCGCCCAGCGCGACCTGCACGTACACCTCGCCGTCGGTGGCGAGGTTGAACTTCTCCCGCGCAGGCGCGAGGTCCGCACCCAGCAGACCGAGGCGCCGCAGTTCCTTGTCGAGCAGCTCCTTGCCGGCGGTTTCGTTGCGCGCGCGGTCGAGCTTGTGGAACCACGCGCGCACCTTGTCGCGCGACCGTCCGCTCGCGAGGAACCCGTTCGCAGCGACGAGCCAGTCGCGGCGCGGCTCGCCCGTCTTGGCGGTGAGGATTTCCACGCGGTCGCCGGTGCGCAACTTGTGGTCCAGCGGCACGATGCGCCCGTCCACCTTCGCGCCGCGGCAGCGATGCCCGACTTCGGTGTGCACGTGGTACGCGAAATCCAGCGGCGTGGCGCCGGTGGGCAGGTCGATCACCTCGCCCTTCGGCGTGAGCACGTAGATGCGGTCCTCGACCAGTTCGGTGTCGAATTCGCCCGAGAGCGACGCTTCATCGCGTCCCGCTTCGCCGCCGCTTTCCAGCAGGCGGCGCATCCACGCGATCTTGCGATCGAACGCCGCATCGGCGCTGTGGCTGCCGACTTCCTTGTACTTCCAGTGTGCCGCGACGCCGAGTTCGGCCTGCCGGTGCATTTCGTGCGTGCGGATCTGCACTTCCAGCGTCTTGCCTTCCGGGCCGATCACCGCCGTGTGCAGCGAACGGTAGTCGTTGCGCTTGGGACGCGCGATGTAGTCGTCGAACTCGCTCGGGATCGGCGTCCACGTCGCGTGCACGACGCCGAGCGCGGCGTAGCAGTCAGCCAAGCTGTCGACCAATACGCGCACGGCGCGAAGGTCGTACAGCTCGCCGATCGGCGCGTTCTTGCGCTGCATCTTCTTCCAGATGCTGTAGATGTGCTTCGGGCGCCCGGCGATGTCCGCCGCCAGCCCCTGCGCGGCCATCGCCTCGCGCAGCGTGCGCTTGACCTGCTCGATGTAGCGCTCGCGATCGGCACGCTTCTCGTCGAGCAGCCGCGCGATCTGCTGGTAGGTCGCCGGCTCCAGGTAGCGGAATGCCAGGTCTTCCAGCTCCCACTTCAACTGCCAGATGCCCAGCCGGTTGGCGAGCGGCGCGTGGATGTCGCGCGTGAGCATCGCCAGTTCACGGCGTTCCTCTTCGGGCAGGCGCTCGGCGTGGCGCATGCGTGCCAGCTGGCGCGCCAGCAAGATGGGCACCACGCGCAGGTCGCGCACGATCGCCAGCAGCAGCCGGCGCAGGCCTTCGTTGCCCGCCTGCCCGTGGCGCTGGGCGTGCAGCTCCCACACCTGCCCGGCGGCGCGCTGGCCTTCCAGCAGCGGCGCGATGCCGGGGAAATCGCGCTCGATGCGCGGCCGCAGTGCATGTTCCCAGGCCGGATAGGCGTGAAGGATTGCCGCCGCCGCGGAGTCGCCATCGGCGCCGAGCAGCGCCAGCGCGTCGAGCATGCTCTCGACGACATCCGGCGGATCGCCGCCGTCCGTGCCCGCCGTCGCCGCAGCCTGCTGCATCGCGCGGTGCAGCGGCGCGGGAATGCCCGCGCTGGCGGGATGCGCCAGCGCCGGATGTGGCGTGGGAGACGGTGTTGCCATGGCGCGGGGAACGGGGGGGCGTGGGGGTTCGATGTCGCAGGGACGGTCTACACTAGCCCGCAACCGACTGGAGGAACAGCGCATGACCCGCATCGCCCCCGCCCGCCTTCTCGCGCTCGCCGCGTTGCTGCCGCTGGCCACCTCGGCCCTGGCGCAGCAGAAGATCGAACAGCAGATGTCCTACGAGCAGTTCAAGGCATCCGGGCTCGACAAGCTGTCCGCGGGCGAACTGGCGAACCTCAATGCGTGGCTGGAAGGCAAGCTCGAAGTCGAGACCGCCAAGGCCGTCGAGGGTGCACGACAGGAATCGGGCGACGATCGCCGCGGCCTCACGGAACGCGAGTCGCGCGATCCGGTCGCCGCCGCCATCACCGGTGGGTTCACCGGCTTCGGCAAGGGCCGCCAGTTCACGCTCGACAACGGGCAGGTGTGGCAGCAGATCGACGAGGCCTCGCTGAGCGCGAAGCTCGACAACCCGAAGGTCCGCATCACCCCGAGCCTGATCGGCGGCGCGTGGTACCTCGCGGTCGACGGCTACAACACCCGCGCGAAGGTGCAGCGCGTCAAGTAAACCGCAACGTCCTCGCGCGCCGGACTGGCGCGCTGCCTGCCCACCCGCCATGAGATGAACCGATGCGTCGTTGCCTGCTCCTCGCCATCGTGGTGCTGCTTGCCCTGCCGGCATCGGCCGGCGAACGCACGTGGGTTCCCATCGAAAAGCGCCTGAGCGCGGAGCAGCTGCGCGCGACGGGCCTCGACTCGCTTTCGGCCGAACAGCTGGCGCTGCTGAACACGCTGCTCAGCGAGGACCGCGCGGCGGATCTTCGCGCCGCCGACGTGCAGCGCACGCAGGATGAGGCCGGCATGCGTCCCAAGCGGACGCCGGCGCAGACGGTCGTTGCCGTCGTGCCCGGATCCTCGCGCGCGTGGACGCAGGGCCAGACGCTGCTGCTCGACAACGGCCAGCGCTGGCGCGTGGTCGATTCGGGCGTGAATTTCCCGCGTCCGATCACCGATGCGAAGGTGACCATCGCGCCCGGCATGCTCGGTGCGTGGTACCTGCGCATGGACGACGGCACGCCGCCGATCAAGGTGCAGCGCGTCGACTGACGCGCCTCAGCGGCGCAGCTGCGCGAGCCGCTGCGCCAGTTTCTTCGGCGATACGCCGCCACGCGTGCCCAGCTCCTGCGCGAACAGCGACACGCGCAGTTCTTCCAGATCCCAGCGTAGCGCCTGCCAGTCGGGCGCATCGGCCTCGCCGCTTCGCACGGCTTCGGCCAGCGCATCGGCGAACGGCTTGAGTTCGAGCATGCGCGCCTGGTCGCGTACCGGATCGCGCAGCGCGCGTTCGCCGCGCAAGGCCAGCGCCTTCAGGTAACGCGGGTACTCGCGCAACGCGTCGGCCGGCACGCTTCGCAGGAACCCCGGCGGCGTCAGCGTTGCAAGATGCGCGCGCATGTCGTCGAGGTTGCCGCTCGCCCAGCCCATCAGCGGCGATTCGAGCTTGGCACGCGCTTCGGCAACGGCCGCGAGGATCGTCTCCGCCTGCCGGAGCCGCTCCATCGCATCGCCAAAGACCTGCTTGCCGATGGCGTCGCGGCGCGCGGCGAAGGTCGCGGCATCGCGAACATCGCCGACGGCAGCGTCGTCCGTCATCGATGCGAATGCACCATCGACCAGGTCCGCGCGCAGGCGATCGCCTTCCTTCAACCCGTCCACGCGCGGCGCGGCGGCTTCGATCGAGGCGTAGAGCAACCCCATCTTCGGCGTCACGGGCAGTTGTTTGCGCGCCTGCTTGAGCTTGTCGGCCAACGCGATCGCCAGCAGGTGGCGGACGCCGCGCGGGTGCTCGCGCAGCGCGACGTCGCGTTCGGCGTGCACGCGCAGCGATGCGCTATCGCCATCGTCGTGCAATGCAGGGTACGCAGGCACTCCGCCGGCGCCAGGCACCGACGCGGGGATCGGTGCGTCGGGAAACGTCGTCAGTCCACGCTGCGCCAGGCCGTCGGCCGCCTTCGCCGCGAACGCCGCTGCCGCGCGCTCGCCGAAGCGCGCACGCAGGTCGTCCAGGTCGCGCGATTCGGCCAGCACGGTCTTGCCGTCGCGATCGAACAACCGCAGGTTCATGCGCAGGTGCGGTTCCAGCGCGGATTCGTCGAAGTCGGTCGCGGCCACCGCCACGCCGCCGAGCCGGTGCAGGAAACGCGCAAGCTCGCCGGTGATCCTGTCCGCGGACGGCTGCTGGTGCGCTTCATGGAACGCGCGCGCGAAGTCCGGCGCCGGCACGAAGTTGCGGCGGAGCGTCTTGGGCAGCGTCTTGATCAGGGCTGCCGCCTTGTCCTGCACGAAGCCCGGCGCAAGCCACGTCAGGCGCACCGCATCCAGCGCGATGAGCAGGTGCAGCGGAACGGCGAGCGTCATGCCGTCGTCGGTCGCGCCCGGCTCGAAGCGGTACTTCACTTCGAGACGTACATTGCCCAGCGCGAGATACGGCGGGAAGCGCACCGCGTCGCTTTCGTCGCCGATCATCAGGTCGGCCAGCGACCATTCCAGCGCGGCCTTCTCGGGCTGCGGCAGCTTGGCGTACCACGCGTCCAGCGCCTGCGCGTTGTGCACGTGCGCAGGCAGGCGATCGAGGTACCACTGCGCCATCCATTCCTCGTCGACGACCAGGCCGCTGCGACGCTGTTTGGCTTCCTCGTCGCGCGCCTTCGCGAGCGTGGCGAGGTTGCGCGGCAGGAACTGGCTGCGCGTGTTGATCTCGCCCGTCACCAGCGCATCGCGCGCGAAGATCGCCCGGCTTTCCTCGGGAAACAGCGCGCCGTAATGCACGGGGCGCTTGGGCGCGAGCACCAGCCCGAACAGGCTGATCTGCTCGCTGCCGATCACGCGGCCCTGCGAACGCGACCAGCGCGGATCGTGCTGGCGGCGCGACAGCAGATGCGACAGTTCGGCGATCGCCCAGTCCGGTTCGATCGCGGCGTTGGTCAGCGCCCAGACGCGTTCGGTGTCGAGCAGCGTCGCCGACAGCACCCACGGCGGTGGTTTCTTCGCCAGCGATGAGCCGGGGAACAGCTGGAATTTGCGGCCGCGCGGTCCGTCGAAGCCCTTGTCGCTGCGCGTGCCGATCTGCGTCGGCAAGCCGGCGAGCAGCGCCTTGTGCAGCGTGGCGTATGCGGACTGATCCAGCGTGCCATGCTCGTTGAGCGCCGCGCGCGATTCCTTCCACTGGAGTTCTTCGGCCATCAGCTTGAGCTGGCGATGCAGCTCGCGCCACTCGCGCATGCGCAGGAAGCCGAGGAAGTTCTTCTCGCACCAGCCGCGCAGCTTCGACTGTGTCAGTTCCTCGTGCGCGGTGTTGTAGGCGTTCCACAACTTGATGATGCCCACGAACTCCGACTTCGGATCGGCGAACTGCGCGTGCGCGTTGTCGGCCGCGGCGCGCTGGTCGGCGGGGCGTTCGCGTGGATCCTGGATACCGAGGAACGACGCGATGACCAGCATTTCGCGCAGGACGCCATGTTCGTTCGCGGCCACGAGCATGCGCGCGAGCTTCACGTCCACCGGCAGGCGCGACATGAGCTTGCCGATCGGCGTCAGGCGACGCTGTTCGTCCACCGCGCCGAGTTCGGCGAGCTGCTGCCAGCCGTCGGCGATCGCGCGCGGATCGGGCGGTTCGAGGAACGGGAACTCCTCGATGCGTCCCAGCCCGAGCGACAGCATGCGCAGGATCACGCCGGCCAGCGCGGCGCGACGGATTTCCGGATCGGTGTAGCGCGGCCGCGATTCGAAATCGGCTTCGGAATACAGGCGATAGCACGTGCCTTCGCTGATGCGTCCGCAACGACCCTTGCGCTGGTCGGCGCTGGCCTGACTGACCGGCTCGATGTGCAGGCGATCGAGCTTGCCGCGCGGGCTGTAACGCTTCACGCGCGCCAGGCCCGGATCGACGACGTAGCGGATGCGCGGCACCGTCAGCGAGGTTTCGGCGACGTTCGTCGCCAGCACGATGCGGCGCTTCGGACCGGGATTGAACACGCGGTCCTGGTCGCGCACCGACAGGCGCGCGTACAGCGGCAGCACTTCGGTTTCGCGGTATTTTCGACGTTCCAGCGACAGGTGCGCGTCGCGGATCTCGCGCTCGCCGGGCAGGAAGATCAGCACGTCGCCGCGCGGATCCTCGCGCGTGATCTCGTCGCACGCGGCCACGATGCCGTCGTTGGTGGTGCGATCGCCGTCGTCCTCGCCCTCGCCTTCCAGCGGGCGATAGCGCACCGACACCGGATAGCTGCGGCCTTCCACGTTCACCACCGGCGCATCTCCGAAATGCGCCGCGAAGCGTTCGGTGTCGATCGTCGCCGAGGTCACGATGACCTTCAGGTCCTTTCGCTTCTGCAACAGCTGCTTGAGGTAGCCGAGCAGGAAGTCGATGTTGAGGCTGCGTTCGTGCGCCTCGTCGATGAGGATGGTGTCGTACTGCGACAGCCAGCGGTCGGACTGGATCTCGGCCAGCAGGATGCCGTCGGTCATGAACTTCACCGCGGTCTGCTCGCCGACGTTCTCGGTGAAGCGCACCTGGTAGCCGACCGCGCCGCCGAGCTGCGTCTGCAGTTCCTCCGCCACGCGGCGCGCCACGGCGCGCGCGGCGATGCGGCGCGGCTGCGTGCAGCCGATCATGCCCGCGGCGCCCCGGCCCGCGGCCAGGCACAGTTTCGGCAGCTGCGTGGTCTTGCCCGAACCGGTTTCGCCGGCGATGACCACGACCGGATGGGCGCGGATCAGTTCGACGATCTCGTCGGCCTTGGCGGCGATGGGCAGGCTGGGGTCGACGGGTGCCGCGGGCAGCGCGGCGGTTCGGGCTTCGCGCTGGGCCACGGACGCCGCCAGCGCCGTCGCGAAGGCATCGCGTGCGCGTTCGTCGCCGGGCTTTCCGCTCCATCGCGACCACAATCCATGCAGCCGGCCACGGTCGCGACTCAGCGCACCATCGATGGCGCGCCGGGCCTGGCGTAACGCATTGCTGACACTGGCGTGACTAGACTCCGCCGGATCCATAGACTTCATCGTGCTGCCTGAAAAGTAACCACCCCCACATCGCGGACGGCATGGCCCATTGTCGCCGCAATGCCATGATCGAAGGGAGAACCGCAATGGCCAAAGCCAAGAACGACAAGCCCGCCAAGCCCCAGAAGTCCGACAAGTCGCAGACCCAGCTGACGCCTACGGCGAGCAGCCAGGCCATCGACATCGGCATCAGCGGCGGCGACCGCCAGAAGATCGCCGAGGGACTGTCGCGCTTCCTGTCCGACAGCTTCACGCTGTACCTGAAGACCCACAACTTCCACTGGAACATCACCGGGCCGATGTTCAACAGCCTGCACGTGATGTTCGAAACCCAGTACACCGAGCAGTGGACCGCGCTGGACGAAACCGCCGAACGCATCCGTGCGCTGGGTTTCAACGCACCGGGTTCGTACGCCGAATTCATCCGCCTGAGCTCGATTCCCGAGGAACCCGGCCTGACCGAAGCGCCGGACTGGAAGGAAATGGTCCGCCAGCTGGTGGCCGGCAACGAGGCCGTGGCCCGCACCGCGCGCAAGGTCCTCAAGACCGCCGACGATGCCGGCGACGATCCGACCGTCGACCTGATGACCCAGCGACTGCAGACCCACGAGAAGTACGCGTGGATGCTGCGCTCCCTGCTGGAGTGATGGCGGCGCAGGCCCGCTGATTCAAGGTTCGCCGAACCCCTCTCCCGCGCAGGGAGAGGGGTTTCTGCTTTCTGGCGCTGCTGCGGACGGATCCGACCCGGTTTTCCGCCGTTTTCCGAAGGCCCGCCATCGCCGGGCTTCGTTAAACTAGGCCGATGTCAGACCCTGCACTCGATCTGCTCCGCCGCGTGTTCGGCCATCCCGGCTTCCGCGGCGAACAACGGCAGATCGTCGACCACGTCGCCGGCGGTGGCGACGCCCTCGTCCTCATGCCCACCGGCGGCGGCAAGTCGCTGTGCTACCAGCTGCCCGCGCTGCTGCGTGATGGGTGCGCGCTGGTGGTATCGCCGCTGATCGCGCTGATGCAGGATCAGGTCGAGGCGCTGCGCCAGCTCGGCGTGCGTGCGGCCTTCCTGAACTCCACGCTCGATGCGAACGCCGCGGCCGACGTCGAACGCCAGCTGCTGGCGGGCGAACTGGACCTGCTCTACGTCGCGCCCGAGCGGCTGCTGACAAACCGGTTCCTCTCGCTGCTCGATCGCGCGCGCATCGCGCTGTTCGCCATCGACGAGGCGCACTGTGTCTCGCAGTGGGGCCACGATTTCCGACCGGAGTACCGCCAGCTGACGGTGCTGCACGAGCGCTGGCCGGACGTTCCGCGCATCGCGCTGACCGCGACCGCCGACGCGCCGACGCGGCGCGAGATCGCAGAGCGGCTCGCACTGGAGGATGCGCGTCAGTTCGTCAGCTCGTTCGACCGCCCGAACCTGCGTTACCGCATCGTCCACAAGGACGGCGGCGGCGTGCGGCAGCTGCTGGACTTCCTCGACGCCCATCGCGGCGAAAGCGGCATCGTCTACGCCTTCTCCCGCAAGCGCGTGGAAACCGTCGCCGACCAGCTTCAGGCCGCCGGCATCAACGCCCTGCCCTACCACGCCGGCATGGACGCGTCGCTGCGTGCACAGAACCAGCGGCGTTTCCTGCAGCAGGACGGCATCGTGATGGTGGCGACGATCGCGTTCGGCATGGGCATCGACAAACCGGACGTGCGATTCGTCGCGCATGTCGACCTGCCCAAGTCGATCGAAGGCTACTACCAGGAAACCGGCCGCGCCGGCCGCGATGGTGAAGCGGCCGAGGTCTGGCTCAGCTACGGGCTGGGCGACGTGGTGAACCTGCGGCAGCTGATCCAGCAGGGCGAGGCCGGCGAGGAACGCAAGCGCCTGGAACTGCGCAAGCTCGACGCGCTGCTGGGGTATTGCGAGTCCACGCAATGCCGGAGGCAATCGCTGCTGGGCTGGTTCGGCGAAGCGCATGGCGGCGCGTGCGGCAACTGCGACAACTGCCTGGATCCGCCGCGCAGTTGGGACGGCACGCAGGCCGCGCGCAAGGCGCTGTCGTGCGTGTACCGCACCGGCCAGCGCTTCGGCGCGGGTCACGTCATCGACGTGCTCCGTGGCGTGGCGACCGACAAGGTCAAGCAGTGGAACCACGAAACCCTGAGCACGTGGGCGATCGGCAGCGACCTGGACGAGCGCCAGTGGCGTGGCGTGTTCCGCCAGCTCGTCGCCGGCGGCCTGCTGGAAGCCGACATCGAGCACCACGGCGCGTTGCGCCTCACCGCGCTCAGCGGGCCGGTGCTGAAGGGCGAAGTCGAACTGCGTTTCCGCCACGAACCCGAGAAGCCGGCGCGCGGACGCCGTACCCGCGGCGGAGCCGCTACGGCGGTCGCCATCGACCTGGATCCCGAATCGCAGCTGCGTTTCGATGCACTGCGGGAATGGCGCAGCAACATGGCGCGCGAGCAGAACGTGCCGGCGTACGTGATCTTCCACGACAGCACGCTGCGCGCGATCGCCCAGGCGGCTCCGGACGACCTGGACGAGCTCTCCCGCGTGCCGGGCATCGGCGCGAGCAAGCTCGATCGCTACGGCGAGGCGGTGCTGCAGCAGCTGTTCGACGCGGCCTGACGCGCCGGGCGTCGCCCGCGCGCCCTACGGCCGGCTTCCTCGCGCTCCCCACACATCGCCCCGGATAGCCTGACTTTCCGCCACGTCAGGGTCGTGGAGGCCAACATGGGCATGACCATCGAAGGCGGCTGCCTGTGCGGGGCCGTCCGCTACAGCGCCACGGCGCCGCCGGTGTCGCGCAGCATCTGCCACTGTCGGAGTTGTCGGCGAGCCAGCGGCGCCCCGTCGGTCGCGTGGTCGACCTTCCACGTCAACAGCCTCGTCTTCAGCCACGGCATGCCGGTGCGATACCGCTCCTCGCCGGACGTGACGCGCACCTTCTGCGGCGTGTGCGGTACGCAACTGAGCTACCGGCACGACGACGACGTGGACAGCATTGACATCACCACGGCCACGCTCGACGCGCCCGAGCAGTTCCCGCCGACGAAGGAAATCTGGATCGAACACAAACTGCCGTGGGAGCGCGCCAACGAGGCGATGCGGCATTACCCGCGGACCAGCACGGGCTGATTGCTCGCGTCATCGCCGCGGGCGTGATCGGGAGCAATGGAATGTCGGATGAAACGATCTTTGAAGGCGGCTGCCTGTGCGGCGCGATCCGCTACCGCGCGACGGCCGAACCGCTGCGCGGTGTGATCTGCCATTGCGGGATGTGCCGGCGTCATTCGGGCGCACCGGCGCTGGCGTTCGTGCATTTCCCGGCGACTGCCTTCACGTGGTCGGGGATGGAGCCGACGTGGTTCCGCTCTTCGGCGAACGCCGAGCGCGGCTTCTGCGCCCGCTGCGGAAGCACGCTCGGGATGCGCGAAGCTGTGCTCGCCGACCGCGTGCAGGTCTGCGTGGGAAGCCTCGATGAGCCGGATCGAGTGCGTATCGACGACCACGTCTGGACACGTTCGCGCATCGCGTGGTTCGACACCCGCGACACGTTGCCGCGCTTTTCGCGGAGCAGTACGGCGGTGGCAAGTCAGGCCACAGGGGACGACTGAATCGATTCGCCTTCGGGTCAAGGCGAAAAGATCTGTGGCGTTTGCTCGCCCAACTTGAGACTTATCTGAAGACGCCACGGTACGGTTGAGCGAAAGCTTCGACTGTTTGCCGCTCGTGCCATTGCTCTTTGCCGCACGGGTGATGCGGCAATTTTCTGAATCCTGTGTAAAGCCGGCAGTCGTTTGAACCGCATTCGATCGTGTCGCATCCGGATCCGCGGATGCCGCACTTTCTTCCGGGATTCAGCGCTTTGCGCGCTAGAAACGCAGGCCCGTGTGCGCCGGCATTCTCGACTCAAAGAAAACTTCGCATTGATGGTTTGCACGGCGGCGAAAAATGCTTAGCCCCTGATCGAAACGACATGGGGTCAAGAAATGAGAAGCCGCAACTGTTCCTGCCCATGCCGTGCGCTACGCGGCTCGCGTCGCGCTTGGCAGGTGCTTTGATCATGCCAACGACCATCAATCGCGGAGCCGGCTGGGTCGTGTATGAGGACGACGCGTCGTTCGGGTCGCCATGCCGGTTGCTGTCGTTGCTGCCGGCCCATCGCAGCGTCGCGTCAATCGCGCGCTACGCCGAGCAGGTGTATGTCGATCGCTACGCATCGCTGGACGAGCGCTTCGCCTACAAGCGCCGGCCGCAGGATTCCCGCTTCGCCGCCAAGACCGATCCGCGCCACGGCGGCATTTACGTCGGCCAGTCGCCGCGATTCGTCGGCGTCTATGCGCAGCGGATCATTTCGCACGCCGGCGTACTGGAGTTCTGGTACCGCATCGCCACCGATCGCGGAACGCCCGGCCCCATCTTCGAGTGCCGCATGTTGCGCCTCCCCGTACCGGGTGTCTGATGCGATGACACCGGAGGCAATGGCATGAGGCACGCGCTTCGTCGGCAAACGCGCCCTTCCGCGCCCGCGCATTCGCCCGTGGATGAAGAATCGCCCTTACGAAGCGACACCGTGCGCGCCCCGTCGGACGGACGCGCGACCTGCCGGGACGTACGGGGAGTCGACGCAATGGACCAGAGCGCGGGCTGGGTGATCTACGAGGACTACGGCAATCGGGAGGAGCCAAGACGGCTGCTCTCCCTGTTGCCGGCCCACAACAGCTACGCCACGGTCGCGCGGATCATGGAGCGGATGTACGCCGAGCGCTTCGCATCGATGGAAGAACCGGTTCCGTCAGGGCGACGTCCGCGCCGGCCGCGTTTCATGGCGCAGAAGGACGTCGTCGACGGTGCGATTTACGTCGGCCACCTGCCCGTCTACATCGGCGCCTACGCCCATCGCCTGCGCGTGACCGAGTCCACGCTGGAGTTCTGGTACCGGATCGCCACCCAAGCCCAATCAACCCGACCCGTCTTCGAGGACCGCCACCAGGTGCTCGCCATTGGCTGGAAATTCCCGCCCTGAGCCGGTCCGGCGGGCTCCGGACATGAGACATCGGCGGCTAGCCTGTATGCTACGCGGCCCTTCCAATCAGGAATCCGCATGAACAAGGCACAGCTGGTCGAGTCCATCGCCGAGCGTTCGCAGCTCACCAAGTCCCAGGCCGAGGCGGCGCTCAATGCGCTGGTCGAGTCCGTCACCGCCACGCTGAAGAACGGCGAAGCCGTGACCCTGGTGGGCTTTGGCACCTTCGAGGCGCGCAACCGCGCCGGCCGCACCGGCCGCAACCCGAAGACCGGCGAGGACATCGTGATCCCGGCCACCATCGTGCCGGCGTTCAAGCCGGGCAAGGCCCTCAAGGACGCGCTGAAGTAAGCGCCCTTCGCGATGCATGCGGCGGCTGCCGCCGCATGCATCGTCCATTCATGGTTCGCCGATGTGGTCGCTCCATCGCGCATGAACCCATGTAAAACCGCTGCGCCGGCGTCTTAACGCCTGGGACGCGCCGGGTCCAACGTATGCGCTCCGATGCTCTCGCATCGACTTCGCAGTACGAGGCCCCCAATGAACCGCATCGATGACCATGCCGCGCTTCGCGCAGCTTTCGCCGTGGGCGCACGCATCCAGGCGTGGCACCTGGACGAGAGCGCCCGCAATTCCGCGCAGGGACGCTGGGACACGCTGCCGACCGATCGCGAACCGGCTTTCTCCTGCCCGGCCCATCTGTATCGCGTGCACCCGGACGACGTACGTTTGCTTTCGGCAGACTGAGCGTCGGCGACTTCGCTTCGTTGCCGGTGGATGACGCACGTGGCGAACACGCGCGTTGTTTGCTGGAGTTTCGCGGTTGGATCGCGTGTCGTGTTTTGCGCGGTATTGGTGATTCCGGCGCGTCGAGATTGCTCCGACCTGCGCATTCGGCACCATCGGCAGCCATCCCGACTCGTCGCGATATTCACCGCGCGCACGCCGCATAACGCGCGTGGTTGGCCGGGTGCTACGACGGCAAACGAGCGGAGTCGAGTGACAGGTCCAGGTCGCCGCACCGAACTATGACCAAGCGGTGCGGTGTTCGTCGCGTCTGTCGAAATTGGTGGGCCGTGATGGATTCGAACCATCGACCAGCGGATTAAAAGTCCGATGCTCTACCGACTGAGCTAACGGCCCACTTGAAGATCAGCGTCCGCGGTGCGGAGCGCATTCCCGACGTTGCGCCGGGGCGTGCATTCTAGCGCAGGGCGCCGTGACGGTGCAGGTGACGCGTGCCCGTCGCGTGCGAGGCCTCGTTCAGACGTAACGCGTGGGATCGGCGACACCGGCCGCGGCGAAACCTTCGGCACGCAGGCGGCACGCGTCGCAATGCCCGCAGGCGCGGCCCTCGTCGTCGGCCTGGTAGCACGACACGGTCTGCGCGAAATCCACGCCCAGGCGCACGCCTTCGCGCACGATGTCGGCCTTGCTCATGAACTGCAGCGGCGCATGCACGCGGATGCCCGCGCCTTCCACGCCCGCCTTGGTGGCGAGATTGGCGAGCTTCTCGAACGCCTCGACGAATTCAGGTCGGCAATCGGGATAGCCCGAGTAGTCCACGGCGTTGACGCCGCAGAAGAGGTCGTTCGCGCCCAGCACTTCGGCCCAGCCCAGCGCGACCGACAGCATGATCGTGTTGCGTGCCGGCACGTAGGTCACCGGAATCGCGTCCTTCGGCGCGTCCTGTCCGACGGCGTGACCATCGGCGTCGGTCGGCACGGTGATGGTTTCGTCGGTCAGCGCGGACCCGCCGATGCTGCGCAGGTCGACGTTGACCGTCTTGTGCGCGACGGCGCCGAGCGAATCGGCGACGCGCTGCGCGGCATCGAGTTCGGACGTGTGGCGCTGTCCATAGCGGACACTGAGCGCGTGCACGTCGAAGCCCTGCGCGCGGGCGATGGCGACGACGACGGCGGAGTCCATCCCGCCCGAAACCAGGACGACGGCTTTCTTCATGGCGTTTCCTCGAAAACGAACCGGCTCAGCGGCCGGGCTCGTCGTTCCACAGAATCTTGTGCAGTTGCAGCTGGAATCGCACCGGCAGGCGCTCGGCGACGATCCAGTCGGCCAGGTCGCTCGGCTTGATCTGGGCGAAACTCGGCGAGAACAGAACGTCGCAGACGTCCGTCAGGCGATGCTGCGCGACGACGTCCTTCGCCCAGTCGAAGTCCTCGCGCGAGCAGATCACGAACTTCACCTGGTCATGCGGCGTCAGCAGCGGCAGGTTCGACCAGAGGTTGCGGTGCACCTCCATCGAACCCGGCGTCTTGATGTCGAGCACGCGCGACACGCGTGGGTCGACGTCGGCGATGTCGATCGCGCCGGAGGTTTCCAGCGAGACATCGTAGCCCTCGTCGCAAAGGCGCTTGAGCAGGCTGATGCAGCGCTTCTGCGACAGCGGCTCGCCGCCGGTCACGCAGACGTGCCGCGCGCCGTGGCGGGCGACCTCGGCCAGGATGTCGTCGATCTGCCACCACTCGCCTCCATGGAAGGCATAGGCGGTGTCGCAGTATTGGCAGCGCAGCGGACAGCCGGTCAGGCGGACGAAGACGGTCGGCCAGCCGATCGCGCGTGCTTCGCCCTGCAGGGACAGGAAGATTTCGGTGATGCGCAGCCGGTCGGACGATGCGACGGCCGCATCGGGGGGGACGGCGTTCATCCCGCCATTTTAGCGGATCAGCGCAGCCGGCCGAGCTGGATCGCGTTGAGGCGGTCGCTGGCGGTGCGGGCGGCGTCGGTGCCGGGGTATTTGGTCGACACGTCGGCGAGCGTGCGCTCGGCGGCCTCGACCTGCTTCTGGTTGAACTGCGACAGGCCGATCTTGAGCATCGCGCCGGGGGCCTTGTCGTGGGTCGGGTAGCGGTCCAGCAGCGACTGGAACTGCAGCTGGGCCATCTGGTAGTTCTGGGTGACGTAGTAGCTTTCGCCCAGCCAATAGAGCGCGTTGGGCGTGTAGGCGCCTTCCGGGTGGGTTTCGATGAAGGCCTGGAACAGACGGGCCGACTCGACGTAGTCGCCGCCCTTGAGCGCGTTGAACGCGGCGTCGTAGGCAACTCGTTCATCGCCGCTCTTGGCGATCGCGCCCTTGTCGCCGTAGACCGCCGGAGGGCGGTCCTTGGCCGATGCCGACGGCGCGGCGGGCTTGCTGCCCGCCGGCGCCGGCGTCGCACCGGGAGCGGGCGGGACGACCGCGCCACTCTCCAGGCGATTGATACGACCGTCCAGGTCCAGGTACTGGGCCTTGGAGCTCTGCATCAGCTGCTGGTTCTGCTGTTGCAGTTCCTCGACCTGGGAACGCAGGGCCTGGATCTCGTTGCGCAGCTGGGTGACCTGGTTGAGCAGGTCGACGTTGCCCTGGTTGTTGGCCGCCTGCTGTTCGAGAACAGTCACGCGGTCGGCCAGGCTGGCGCGCTGCGCAACGGCAGGCGCAGCGGCCACGAGGGCCGCTGCGAATGCCATGGCGAGTACGGTCTTGCGGATCATCAACGCTTACTTGGCGGTGTAGACGATCTCGACGCGACGATTCTTGGCCCAGCAATCCTCGTTCGAGTCGGTGCAGACCGGACGCTCTTCGCCGTAGCTGGTCACGGTGATCTGGCTGCCCGAGCCACCGTTGGCCTGGATGGCCGACGACACGGCATTGCCGCGGCGCTCGCCCAGACCCAGGTTGTACTCGCGGCTGCCGCGCTCGTCGGCGTGGCCTTCCAGCGTCATGCGCGAGGACGGACGGTCACGCAGGTACTTGGCATGGCAACCGACGATGGCCTGGAACTCCGGACGCAGGGTGTCCTGGTCGAAATCGAAGTACACGACGCGCTGGCGCAGGCAGGCGTCCGTGTCGAGGTCGGCCGGGCCGTACACGCCCGAGGTGGCGGGCTGCTCGGTCTGGGCCGGCGGCGGGGTGGTTTCGGCAACCGGGGTTTCCTTGACCTTCTTGGAGCAGGCCACGGCCGCGGTGCAGAGCACGGCGGCGAGCAGGACGCGAGTGGTGTTATTCATGGTTATTCCTCGTCAAAACGGGCGTGGGTCAGATCGGGGCAAATTGCTAAGTAAATACACCGCTTTCGTATATCAACGCGGCAAACGGAACGGCCCCCAGGCCGGCTCACGCACGTCCCCATCCGCCAGCACCAGGCGCTGGCGCACCCGGCCGTCGGACGATACGGCGTAGAGCACGCCCCGGCGGCCCTCGCGCGCAGCATAAAGGATCATCGCGCCATTGGGGGCAAAGCTCGGCGACTCGTCCAGCGAGCCGGGCGAAAGTGTGCTCCAACGCGCAGCGCCAAGGCTGCTGTCCATCAGCGCGATGCGGTAGTTGTTGCCATTGCCCTGCGCGGTGGCGATCTTCTTGCCGTCGAACGACACGCTGGCACTGGCGTTGTAGCTGCCCTGGAAGGTCACGCGCGTGGCGCTGCCGCCACTGGACGGGACCGAATAGATCTGCGGACGGCCGCCGCGGTCGGAGGTGAAGTAGATCGTGCCGCCGTCGGCGCTCCAGGTCGGTTCGGTGTCGATGGCGAAGTGGTTGGTCAGCTGGGTCAGGTTCTTGCTGCCCAGGTCCATCACGTAGATCTCGGGATTACCCGTACGCGACAGCGTCAGCGCGAGGCGACGGCCATCGGGCGAGAACGACGGCGCACCGTTGATGCCGCGGTACTTGGCGACCAGTTCGCGCGCCCCGGTGGAGATGTTCTGGATGTAGATCGACGAGTTCCCGCCTTCGAAGCTGACGTAGGCGAGGCGGTTGCCGTCCGGGCTCCACGACGGCGACAGCAGCGGCTCGGGCGAACGCACGACGGTCTGCGGATTGAAGCCGTCCGAGTCGGCGACCATCAGCGCGTACTGCGCGGCGCGACCGGTGCCGGTGGCCGTGACGTAGGCGATGCGGGTGAAGAACGCGCCGCGCACGCCGGTGATCTTCTCGTACACGGCGTCGGCGATCTGGTGCGCGACATCGCGCATCGCATTGGCGCGTGCGGTCAGCGCGAAGCCGAGCAGGCGCTGCTGCTTGGCCACGTCGAACAGTTCGTACTCGACGCGGAAACTGCCGGCACCGGCATCGAGCACGCGGCCGACGACGATGTAGTCCTGGTTGAGCGCGCGCCAGGTCGGGTAGTTGATCTCCCCGCCGCGCGTGGGCTTTTCGGTGATGTCGGCTGCCGGCAAGGGACGGAACTGGCCCGAGCGCGCCAGGTCCGCGGCCACCACTTCGGAGACGTCCGTCTGCGGTGCGGTCGCGCTGCCCTGGTAGGGCATCGGCACGACGGCGATCGGCATGGCCGCGGCGTTGCCGCCGACGATGTCGATCTCGAGCCCTTGCTGGGCCATGGCGGACAGGGGCAGCAACAGGGCGAGCAAGGAAGCCAGCCAGGCGAGGGATCGTTTCATCGGCACTCCAGTCTTCAATCCGTTCCGGTCGGCGGACCGCGCGAGGCAATCCGTTCAGCTTTGTAATTGTTAACGCCGGCAGGTGAACGCCGCCTCAAAGCTGAACCCCGCGACGGCGCGCCGAGCGCCCCGCCCTGCCGCCGCGAGGCCGCCCGAGCGGCCTCAGCGGTCCTGCGCGGTGAAGTTCAGCGTCAGGTTGCGGGAGAACACCGATTCGAAGCCGGCGTACGGCAGCGGCTGGGCCTTTAGGACGGCGGCCTCGATCGAGCGCCGGCCCTGCTCATCGTAGGCGCAGGGCGATGACACTTCCGCGCTCATCACCTGCCCGCCCGGGAGCTGGCGGATCAGCAGCGTGCAACGCGCGCCGACCGGCACCGTTTCCCGGGCGAGTCCATTTGGCGAGGATCGCTTCCTGCAGCGCCGCGGCGTAGCGCGCCTTCAATCCGGTATCGACGCCGTTGTTGCCCGGCGGCGGGCTGGCGGCATCGCTGCCGCTGCTCGGCGAGGTTTCGGACGACTGGCGCGCGCGTACATCGGCGATCTGACGCAGGCGCTGTTCGGCGAGGTTCGCCTCGCGTGCGGCCTGCTCGCGCTTCTTGCGGATCTCGGCGAGCTTCTGCTGGCGTTCCTGTTCCTGCTGTGCGGCCAGGCGACGCTGCTGCTCGACTTCCTGCTGGCGCTTCTGCTCGGTCAGGTCCACTTGCTCCTGCTTGCGCTTGAGCTCCTGCGCCTTCTTTTCTTCGGCCGGCGTCGGCGTGGGCGTTTCGACGACCGCTTCCTGGTTCTCGGTGTCGGGCACCGGAATGAAATCCTGCGGCGCCTGCTGCGGCGGCGCGACGGCGTCCTGCGGCACCGGCTCGGGCAGCGGCTGCGGCAACGGCGCGACGTCCTCGGGCTCCGGCGGCGGCGGAATTTCTTCTTCCACCGGCTTGGGACGATCACGCAGCGTGCGCTGCATCGCCGGCGACAGCGCATTGGCGTCGATCAGTTCGGCCGCGACCGGCGAGCCGGCCACGGACACCGGTGCACTGGAACGCGTCCAGAACAGGCCGATGAACATCAGCCCGAACAGCAGCACGTGCAGCAGCAGCGCCGCGACGATCGCCTGCGTGGTGTCGGCGCGCGTTTCCCGCATCAGCGACGGCCCTGGTTGGCCTGGCCTTGCGTGGCCTGATCGGGCTGGCTCATCAGGCCGACCTTCTTGACGTTGGCACCTTGCAGCAGCACCAGCGCGTCCATCACCTTCTGGTAGTTGGCCTTGGCGTCGCCGGCGACGAAGACCGCCACGTCCGGATTCTGCGACACGATGCCGCGCACCTTCGCCGTGAGCGTATCGGCGGTTACGGCTTCATTGCTGCCGGCCTTGACGGTCAGGAAGTAGTTGCCCGACGCGTCGACGCTGACGATCACCGGGTCCTTCTTTTCCTGGATCGACTTGGCGTTGGATTGCGGCAGGTCGATGTCCACGCCCAGGTTCAGCAAGGGCGCGGTGACCATGAAGATGATGAGCAGCACGAGCATGACGTCGATGTACGGCACGACGTTGATCTCGGCCTTGAGCTTGCGCTTGCGATGGCGGCGCGCGTTGATTCCGGCCATGGCTTCCTCAGGTGGCCCGGCGCGTCAGCGACCAGGGCGGCAGTTGAAGAGTCCGCACGACGGCGTGCGGGCTTTTGCGAGGGACTCGCATCAAACCTCGTCGACCTGGCGCTGCAGGATCGAGGAGAACTCTTCGGAGAACGCGTCGTAGCGAACAGCGATGCGCTCGACCTTGGTCGCGAAGCGGTTGTAGGCCCACACCGCCGGGATTGCGGCGAACAGGCCCATCGCGGTGGCGACCAGCGCTTCGGAGATGCCCGGCGCGACGGTGGCGATCGTCGCCTCCTTCATGTTCGCCAGGCCCTGGAACGAAATCATGATGCCCCACACCGTGCCGAACAGGCCGACGTACGGGCTGATCGAACCGACGTTGGCGAGGAACTCGAGGTTGTGTTCGAGGCCGTCGATCTCGCGCGAACCCGTGGCCCGCATGGCGCGCTGCGCGCCTTCCAGCTGCATGCGGCTGTCGGCCCCGCGGCGCTGGCGCAGGCGGCTGAACTCGCGGAAGCCGGCTTCGAAGATCGCTTCCAGGCCGGAGATGTCGCGATTGCGCTCGGTCGAACCGGCGTAAAGCTTCGACAGTTCGGCGCCGGACCAGAAGCGCTCCTCGAACTGGTCGGCCTCGCGCGCGGCGCGGTCGAGCACGCGCTTCTTGCGGAAAATGATCACCCACGAGGCGATCGAACCGAACAGCAGCAGCAACATCACCAGCTGCACCGGGATACTGGCGTGCAGCACCAGGGTGAGCAGGTTGAGGCTGTTGTCGCCGGCGGCACCGGCGGTCACGGCCTGCGCGGCACCGGCAGCGGTGTTGGCGGCGTCTTCCGGAAGGGCCTCGACCGTCGTGGCCTGCAGCGCGGTCAGCAGTGGCGTCATGCTTGGTTCTCCGTGCCCGTCGTGCGGGACTGATTGCAACGAATGTCTTTAACGGACGACTGTCGTTTCGGGGTGAATGCCCGGAGCCGCTCAACGCGGCCGTTCGAGCGACTTGAGCTCGTCCAGCAGCGGCGAGGGAATCCCGCGCGGGCGGAAACCGGCGGCATCGAGCGCCGCCACGCGCACCTGCGCGGTCAGCAGCACCTCGTCGCCGCGGCGGATCGTCTGCGCGAATACCGCGCTCGCGCGCCGGCATTCGATGAGCTCGACCTCTACGTCCAGCGCATCGTCCAGTCGCGCCGGCTTCAGGAAATCGATCTGCATCGCACGCACCGCGAACACCAGGTCGTGTTCGCGCCGCAGCAGTTCCTGGCCGTAGCCGTGGGCGCGCATCCACTCGGTGCGGGCGCGCTCCATGAAGGCCAGGTACTGCGCGTGATAGACCACCCCACCCGCGTCGGTATCTTCCCAATAGACGCGTGTCGGCCAACTGAACGTCGCCCCAATCGCCGCTTCTTCCGACACGTCAGGCCTCCTCGAAGAGTCCGCCCGTGCCGGGCTTGGGCTTGAGGCCGATGTGCCGGTACGCCTTCGGCGTAGCCATGCGGCCGCGGGCGGTACGGATCAGGAAACCCTGCTGGATCAGGTACGGCTCGATGACGTCCTCGATCGTCCCGCGCTCCTCGCTCAGCGCCGCGGCCAGCGATTCCACGCCGACCGGTCCGCCGTCGAAGGAATCGACGATGGTGTGCAGCAGGCGGCGGTCGATGTCGTCGAAGCCTTCCGGATCGACCTTGAGCATCGCCATGGCCGCGTCGGCCACTTCGCGCGTGATCGCCCCGCCCGCGCGCACCTGCGCGTAATCGCGGACGCGGCGCAGCAGGCGGTTGGCGATGCGCGGCGTGCCGCGCGAACGGCGGGCGATTTCCGCCGCGCCTTCGGGCTCGCACGAAATCCCGAGGATGTGCGCCGAGCGCCGCACGATGCGCGTGAGTTCCTCGGCGTTGTAGAACTCCAGCCGCTGCACGATGCCGAAGCGGTCGCGCAGCGGCGCGGTCAGCAGGCCCGCGCGCGTGGTCGCGCCGATCAGGGTGAACGGCGGCAGGTCGAGCTTGATCGAACGGGCGGCCGGGCCCTCGCCGATCATGATGTCGATCTGGTAGTCCTCCATCGCTGGATAGAGCACTTCCTCGATCGCCGGCGAGAGGCGGTGGATCTCGTCCACGAACAGCACGTCGTGCGGCTGCAGGTTGGTCAGCAGCGCCGCCAGATCGCCCGCCTTTTCGATCACCGGGCCCGAGGTCTGGCGCAGGTTGACGCCGAGTTCGTTGGCGATGACGTGGCTCAGCGTGGTCTTGCCCAGGCCCGGCGGCCCGAAGATCAGCACGTGGTCCAGCGCCTCGCCGCGCGCCTTGGCCGCCTCGATGTAGATCTTCATCTGCTCGCGCACCGGCTGCTGGCCGAGGTACTCGTCCAGGCGCTTGGGGCGGATCGAGGCCTCGATGGCCTCGTCCTCGCGCGTGGCGCCGGCGGCGATGATGCGGGAATCGTTCATCCGGTTATGTTCGCACGCGTGGCGCATGCGGCACAGGGACATGCCTCACAACGGCAGGCCTCACGAGGCCGCTGGCACGCTCCCTGCCGGTCAGATCTCGACCTGCGCGCCCAGCTCCACCAGCCGGTTGCCCGGAATCCGGAAGAAACCCGTCGCCGGCGCCGCGTTGCGGTGCATGAAGGCGAACAGGCGGTCGCGCCAGATTGGCATGCCGCGGTGGCGGCTGGCGACCACGGTTTCGCGGCTGGCGAAATACGTCGTGTCCATCGGATCGAAATAGGTGCCGCCGGCGTCGCAGGAGCGCATCAGTGCGAGCGGCACGTCGGGCACTTCCATGAAGCCGAACCGGATCAGCACGCGGTAGAAGTCCTCGCCGGCGATCGACTCTATCTTCAGGCGCTTTTCCTTCGGCGCGTACGGAATGTTCAGCGTTTCCACCGTCAGGAACACGTTGCGCTCGTGCAGCACCTTGTTGTGCTTGAGGTTGTGCAGCAGCGCGTGCGGCACCACGCCCTTGTCGGCGGTCATGAAGATCGCCGTGCCCGGCACGCGCACGGGCGGCGCGAGCATCAGGCCGGGAAGGAAGGTGTCCAGCCCGATGCCTTCCTTGCGGACTTCGTCGTGCAGGAGCTCGCGACCGCGACGCCAGGTGCGCAGCAGCGTGAACACGACCACGCCCAGCAGCAGCGGGAACCACGCGCCGTCGAAGAACTTCGCGCCGTTGGCGAAGACGAAGCCCACGTCGACGACGAAGAACACCAGGCACAACGGCAGCACCCAGGTGCGCCAGCGCGGCCACAGCGCGCGCGCGACCAGCGCCAGCAGCAGCGTGTCGATCAGCATCGTCGCCGACACCGAGATGCCGTACGCCGTCGCCAGCGCGGTGGAGCTGCGGAACGCCAGCACCACCGCCAGCACCGCGATCATCAGCAGCCAGTTGATGCCCGGCACGTAGATCTGGCCGATGGTTTCGCGCGAGGTGTGCTTGATCTGCATGCGCGGCAGGAAGCCCAGCTGCATCGCCTGCCTGGCCACCGAATACGCGCCGGTGATCACGGCCTGCGAGGCGATGACCGCCGCCATCGTCGCCAGGATGATCATCGGATACAGCGCCCACGGTGGCACCGCTTCGAAGAACGGGTTCTTCACCGCTTCGGGGTGCGCGAGCACGAACGCGCCCTGCCCCAGGTAGTTCAGCGTCAGGCACGGCAGCACCATGAAATACCAGCCGTGCCGGATCGGACGCGCGCCGAAGTGGCCCATGTCGGCGTAGAGCGCCTCGCCACCGGTGACGGCCAGCACCACCACGCCCAGGATCATCACCGACAGGCTGCCGTGCTCCATGAAGAAGCGCATGCCCCACATCGGATTGAGCGCGGCCACCACGGCCGGCGCCTTGGCGATGTTGTAGATGCCGATCGCCGCGAGCGACAGGAACCACACCAGCATCACCGGGCCGAACACGCGACCGACCTTCTCGGTGCCGAAGCGCTGTGCCAGGAACACCAGCACCAGGATCACCACCGACAGCGGCACGATGAAGCGGTGCAGCCCGGGCGCGGCGATTTCCAGGCCTTCCACGGCGCCCAGCACGGTGATCGCCGGCGTGATCACGCTGTCGCCGAAGAACAGCGACGCGCCGAAGATGCCGAGGATGCCGACCACGTATGCCGATCGCGAACCTTTCGGCAGCGTGCGCTGGGCCAGCGCCATCAGCGCCATGATGCCGCCCTCGCCTTGGTTGTCGGCGCGCATGATGATGGTGACGTACTTGGCCGTCACCACGATCATCAGCGCCCAGAACACCAGCGACAGCATGCCCAGCACCGTCGCCTCGTTCACCACCATGCCCAGACGCTCGGCGAAGTGCGGCGAGAAGGCTTCCTTCAGCGTGTACAGCGGGCTGGTGCCGATGTCGCCGAAGACGACACCGATCGCGCCAACGATGAGGCCGGCCAGCCCCTTGCCCTGGCCGTGATCGTGGCCATGGCTGCGCGAATCGGATGCGGGAAGGGACATGGGATGGGATCGACAGGGGCGACGCCGGAACGCCGCAGATCTGGTGTGGGTGTCAGCGAAGCGCGGACTTTAGCGCTTTGCGGATGATGGCGGCAGCGTCGTCGCCGGCCTCGGTGGCCTCGCGCGCCATGCGCACGGCCTCGGCGGGCTTGTAGCCCAGCTGCTGCAGGGCGATCACCGCCTCGCTCTGCGCGTCGCCGGCAGCGCCCGGCACGTTCAGCGTCGCGCCGACGCCGGCAAGATCGGCCGCGCGATCGCGCAGTTCCACGACCATGCGTTCGGCGGTCTTCTTGCCGATGCCCGGGATGCGCGTCAGCGCGGTGATGTCGCCGGCCTGCACCAGGCGGGCGAATTCGTCGACCGACACGCCCGACAGCACCGCCAGCGCGATCTTCGCGCCGATGCCGGAGACCTTCTGCACGTCGCGGAACAGCCGCCTCTCGCCTTCGCGCAGGAAGCCGTACAGCGACACGCTGTCTTCCTTCTGCGCGTAATGCGTGAACAGCGAGACTTCGCGGCCCAGGTCCGGCAGGTCGTAGAACGTGCTCATCGGTGCTTCCAGCTCGTAGCCGACGCCGTTGACGTCGACAACCAGCCAAGGCGGCTGTTTCATGACGAGAACGCCTTTGAGGCGACCGATCATGGTGAAGCCTCCGACGGCTGCCATCCTTGGCGATGCGCGACAGGCTTCGGCAAGCCCTGCCCGACCATCCATGGCCGGGCGCTCAGCGACGCGCGAGCCAGTGGCTCGCAAGCGCGTCGCTTCGCCCACGGCGGCTGCTTCATCACGAGCGTGCCTTTCAACCTTCCGATCATGCCCCGCGTCTCCGCAACAGATGGGTCGCCACGCCCGTGCGCGCCGCGGTGGCGCTCATGTGGGCGTGGGTGAGCGCGATCGCCAGCGCGTCGGCGGCGTCGGCCTGCAGTTTCATGCCGGGCAGGTTCAGCAGGAGGCGCACCATGTGCTGGACCTGCTCCTTGTCGGCGGCGCCGCGGCCGACCAGGGACTGCTTGATCACGCGCGGCGCGTATTCGTTGACCGGAAGCCGGCGGCGAACGACCGTCGCCAGCGCGGCGCCGCGCGCGTGGCCGAGTTTCAATGCCGAAGTCGCCGACTTCGCCATGAAGACGGTCTCGATCGCGACCTGCTGTGGCTGCCACTCATCCAGCAGCGCTTCGAGCCCGTCACACAGCAGGCCCAGGCGCGACGGGAAATCCTCGGCCTCCAGCAGCACCAGCGCCTGCGCGTGCACGTAGGTGCAGCGGCCGTCGGGCGCGACGTCGATGACGCCGACGCCCGTGCGCTGCGAGCCGGGATCGATGCCCAGGATGCGGGTCATCACGTGGTTTGCCTGCGTCCGACCCTCAGGTCAGGCGTAGGCGCCCTCGTCGAGATCGGCGTTGGAATAGACGTTCTGCACGTCGTCCATGTCTTCCAGCCAGCGCAGCAGCTTCACGACCTGCTGTGCGGTTTCGCCGGCCACGGCGACGTCGTTGTCGGCGCGCATCGTCACTTCGGCGAAATCCGCCGTCAGGCCGGCCGCTTCCATGGCCGACTTCACGCCGGCGAAGGCGTCGGGCGCGGTCACCACGTCGATGGCACCGTCGTCGTAGACGACCACGTCGTCGGCACCGGCCTCGATGGCCAGCTCGGTGATCTTCTCTTCGTTCGCGCCCGCGGCGAAGGACAGCACGCCGAGCTTCTTGAACATGAAGGACACCGAGCCGTCGGTGCCGAGGTTGCCGCCGAACTTGCCGAACGCATGGCGCACGTCGGCCACGGTGCGGACCTTGTTGTCGGTCAGGCAGTCCACGATCACGGCCACGCCGCCCGGGGCGTAGCCCTCGTAGCGGATTTCCTCGTAGACCACGCCTTCCAGCTCGCCGGTGGCCTTCTTGATGGCGCGCTCGATCACGTCCTTGGACATGTTGACCGACAGGCCCTTGTCGATCGCCGCGCGAAGGCGCGGATTGCCCGCCGGATCGCCGCCGCCGCTGCGCGCGGCCACGCCGATCTCGCGGATCACTTTGGTGAAGATCTTGCCGCGCTGCGCGTCGACCGCATTCTTGCGCGCCTCGATGGAGGGACCTCTGCCCATGGAACCGTCCAGCTTCAATCGTTCGAAGCGGGGAATTTTACTCGATACCGCCGTCGCTGCCGCGCGCCGGGAAGCGGCCGTCGCGGAAGAAACCGACCGCCAGCTGCAGCGCATCCGGCGAGAACAGCAGGCCGGTGTGGCTGGTGGGGATCACCACGTGGTCGGCGAGCCCCTCCAGGCGGGTTTCCTCGACCGCGACGGTGCCGTCGTTGTCGCCGTCGAAGCGGCCGAAGTAGCGGCCCAGGCCCAGCGGCGTGCGGCCCGCGACCATCCCGACCGCGGCCTGCCCGTGCCACGGCCGGCAGCCGCTGCGCAGCAGGCGGGCGCTGCGCCCCAGGTACGGCTTGCTCCACGCCTGCCCCGCCAGCGTCTGCGCCGCCGCGCTGCCGCGCAGGGGCGAGCCGAGGCAGACGACGCGCCGCACCGGCAGATCCGGCTCGGATTCCAGCGCGGTGAGCGTCACCAACCCGCCGAGGCTGTGCGCCAGCACGTGCGCCGGCCGCTTGCGAAGGCGCTGGGCCAGCATCGGCAGCGCCGCCTCCGGCCCGCCGGCGATGGTCGGGTAGCCGAACAGTTCGGTCGCGAAACCCGCCTCCCGCAGCCGCCGCGACAGCCAGTGCATGGACAGCCGCGGCATCCAGAGGCCGTGGATCAGCAGGACCCGGCGGGGTTCGGCGTGGTCGGTCATGAAAGTCGGGGTGTGGGCGCCGGGGCCGGAATCAACGGCCCGTCTGGCGAGCGTCAGGCCCCGCGCCGCAGGATGAACTCATGGTCGCGCGTATTGCCGACGACGAAGTCGTAATCGCCCACGCGCTCGAAGCCGTGCCGCGCATAGAACCGCTGCGCACCGTGGTTCTCGCTCCAGACACCGATCCACAGCGTGCGCGGGCCGTCGCGCAGCAACCACGCGATGGCGGCATCGAACAGGCGCGAACCGCGGCCGCCACCCTGGTGTTCCTGCAGCACGTAGAGGCGTTTCAGCTCGCCGTCGCCAGGCGCGACGTCCGCATGCGGCAGCGAACAAGCGCCCGCCGTGGCGTAGCCGATCGCGACACCGTCGCTTTCCAGCAGCCACGTCGCGTACGCGGGATCGGAAAGCAACGAGGCCCACGCCGCGGGGGCGTAGGCCTCGTCGAGGAAATGCGACAGGTCCTGCGGCGGGTACAGATGGCCGAAGGTCTGGGTGAAGCACGTCGACGAAAGCGCCGACAGCGCCTGCGCATCCGGAACCGTCGCGCGACGCAGCTCCATCCTTACTGGTCGTCCTCTTCCTCGTCCTCGTCGGACTCTTCGTCTTCCTCGTCCTCTTCGGCGTCTTCGTCCTCTTCTTCGTACTCGTCGCCGAAATCCTCACCGTCCCAGCGGAACTGGTCGTCCGGCACGAACGCCAGCGACACCACGCCGGCGACGCGCGTGCGCACCAGCCAGCCGCCGAACACCTGCGCGCGCTCGGTCACCAGGCCCGCGCCAGCGGCCGAACCGGCTTCGCCGAGGGCTTCCCACTCCAGGTCAAACGGAACTTCGCTCATCGTTACTTCCCTTCCTGCTTTTCACGGATCTGGATGTGCACTTCCGCCAGCTGCTTGTCCGGCACCGGCGACGGAGCGCCGGTCATCAGGCATTGCGCGGTGGTGGTCTTGGGGAACGCGATCACGTCGCGGATCGACTCGGTGCCCGCCATCAGCGCGGCGATGCGGTCGATGCCGAACGCGATGCCGCCGTGCGGCGGCGCGCCGAACTTCAGCGCGTCGAGCAGGAAGCCGAACTTGCCCTCGGCTTCTTCCGCGCCGATGCCCAGCAGGTCGAACACCGCGCTCTGCATCTGCGAGTTGTGGATGCGGATCGAACCACCGCCAATCTCGTTGCCGTTGAGCACCATGTCGTAGCCACGCGACACCGCCGTCTTCGCATTGGCGCGCAGGTCGTCGATCGAATCCACGGCCGGTGCGGTGAACGGGTGATGCAGGGCGACGTAGCGGTTCTCCTCGTCGTCCCACTCGAACATCGGGAAATCGGTGACCCACAGCGGCGCCCAGCCTTCCGCCACGAGGCCGAGGTCTTTCGCGACCTTCAGACGCAGCGCGCCCATGAAGTCCGACGCCGACTTGTACGTGGCCGCGCCGAAGAAGATCGCATCGCCGGTGGTCGCGCCGGTGGCCTGCACGATCGCGGCGAGCGTCGCGTCGTCGAGGAACTTCGCGATCGGCGAGTTGATGCCTTCGCGGCCCTTCGACGCGTCTTCGACCTTCATCCACGCCAGGCCCTTCGCGCCGAACTTGCCGGCGTAGGCGGCGTAATCGTCGATCTGCTTGCGGCTCAGCGTCGAGGCGCCCGGCACGCGCAGCGCGACGACGCGGCCGTCCTCATGGTTAGCCCAGTCGGTGAAGACCTTGAACTCGCACGACTTCACCAGCTGCGCGATGTCGGTGAATTCCAGCGCGATGCGCAGGTCCGGCTTGTCCGAACCGTAGCGGCGCATCGCCTCGGCGTAGGTCATGCGCGGGAATTGCGCCGCGAGCTCGACGCCCATCACGTCGCGGAACACGACGCGGATCATCTCCTCGACCGTGTCCTGCACATCGCGCTCGGAGACCCACGCGAACTCCATGTCGAGCTGCGTGAATTCGAGCTGGCGATCGGCGCGCAGCGCCTCGTCGCGGAAGCAGCGCGCGATCTGGTAGTAACGGTCGAAGCCCGCCATCATCAGGATCTGCTTGAACAGCTGCGGCGACTGCGGCAGCGCGTAGAACTCGCCCGGATGCATGCGCGCCGGCACGAGGAAGTCGCGCGCGCCTTCCGGCGTGGCCTTGGTCAGGATCGGCGTCTCGATGTCCTGGAAACCGCGCTCGTCGAGGTAGCGGCGCAGCGCCTGCACCAGCTTGATGCGCGTGCGCATCATCTTCTGCATCTCGGGGCGGCGCATGTCGAGATAGCGGTACTTCAGGCGGATGTCCTCGCCCGGGTTCTCGTGCGCGTGGAACGGCAGCGGCTCGGCCTTGTTGAGGACTTCGATCTTGGTCGCGACGACTTCGACCTGGCCGGTGCGGATCTTCGCGTTCACCGATTCGCGCTTGCGCACGACGCCGGTCACGCGCAGGCAGTCCTCGTAACCGACGTTCGCGGCGGTGGCGATCACGGCCGCATTTGCCTCGCCTGCGCCCAGCGCCGCATCCGTCGTCGGCTCGGCCACGATCTGCACGATGCCCTCGTGGTCGCGCAGGTCGATGAAGCAAAGGCCGCCGAGGTTGCGGGCGACGTCGGCCCAGCCGCACAGAGTGACGGTCTGGCCGATCAGGGCCTCATCGACGAGGCCGCAGAAATGGGTACGCATGGGGGCTCCAGGTTTCGCGATCCGGCCGCGTGGCCGGAGAACTGCGCATTTTAGCGGCAGCCGCGGGCACCGGAGCGAGCTTCGCGCCGGTGCTCGCCCCGGAGCCTCAGGTGGAGGGCTTGGAGGCCGGCGTGTCCGCCTTCTTCTCCGCCGGTTTGCTCTCGGCGGGCCTGGACTCGGACTTCGGCGCCGAACCGCCGTCGCCGGCCAGGTTGCGCTTCCTGTCGCCGTCCTTCTTGAAGTCGGTCTCGTACCAGCCGCCGCCGGCAAGGCGGAACTGCGGGGCGGTCAGCTGCCGGCGCACCTGCGGTGCTCCGCAGGACGGGCAGTCGACCGGGTCGGCGTCGGACATCTTCTGCAGGCGGTCGAAGGAGTGGCCGCAGGCGGCGCATTCGAAGGCATAGATCGGCATGGCACGACGGGCGTTGCGAAGTCAGGCGGGCATTCTGGCGGCGAATGCGGGGTTTTCAAGCTCCCGGGCGTTTCCCGGGGCCGCGAGCCCGCCCGCGGGCGGTCCCGCGAGCCTGATCGGCGACCGCGACAATCCCGCAACCCAGCGTCCCACGCCGCCTGCGCGCCGGACGGGCACCCTAGACTGCGCCCTCCCCCAAGTGCAGGAACATGGAATGGCCCCGCTGCGCATCTACCGGATCGACGCCTTCACCACCGCACGCGGCGAAGGCAACCCCGCCGGCGTGGTCGCCGACGCCCGCGGCCTCGACGACGCGCAGATGCAGGCGATCGCCGCCGAACTGGGCCACTCCGAGACCGCCTTCGTCCTGCCTCCGCAAGGCGACGACCATGAAGTCCACGTGCGTTTCTTTTCGCCGACCACCGAAGTGCCGGTGTGCGGACACGCCACGGTCGGCGCGCACTTCGCGCTCGCACTGGAAGGCGGCACGCGCGGCGTGCGCCGGCAACTCACCGGCGCCGGCGTCCAGCAGGTGGAAACGCGCGAGGACGCCGACGGCATCGCCATCCGCATCCGCCAGAACCCGCCGACCTTCGACGAGCCCTTGTCGGATGCGCTGGTGCGCGAACTCGCCGACGCGCTGGGCCTGTCCTTCGACGAACTCGGTCCACGCGGCCCGGTGCAGTTCGTGAGCACCGGCCACGGCAAGCTGATGGTGCCGATCCGCAGTCGCGAGCGGCTGCGCACGCTGCGCCCCGACCTCGCAAGGCTGGCGGCACTGGACGAGCGCACCGGCACGCGCGGCTATTTCGTTTTCACGCTCGATGTCGCGCCCGACGACGACGCGCTGACGCACGGGCGCATGTTCGCGCCGGGCATCGGCATCGAGGAAGACCCGGTGACAGGCAACGCGAACGGCCCGATGGGCGCATGGCTGGTGAAGCACGGGCTGCTGCCGACGCACGATGGCGAGGCGCGTTTCCGCGCCCGTCAGCGCAATGGCGCGGGGCGCGGTGGTTTCATGGACGTCGCCGTGACCGTCCGGGACGGCGAGCCGATCGCGGTGGCGATCGAGGGCCGTGCGGTGTTGGGGGAGATGATCGAACGCTGAGCACGGAGTAGTCGCCGTTCCGTCGACGCCTTTCCACCGTCATCCCGGCGAACGCCGGGACCCAAGGCGTCATGCCATCTCCCGTCCGCGTCCGCACTTGTAGGTCCAGCGAACGCTGGAACCCATCCTGATCTCGCGCTGCACGATCCATTAGACGTGATGCGCCGTATGGATGGATTCCCGCCTTCGCGGGAATGACAGCTACAAACAGACTGGCCCCATCAGCATGACGCGTGGGATGGATGGATTCCCGCCTTCGCGGGAATGACAGCTACAAACAGACTGGCCCCATCAGCGTGACGCGTCGGACGGATGGATTCCCGCCTTCGCGGGAATGACAGCAAAGAGTTTCAGCTGATCGCACGCGTGACAGCGATTACGCGTCGTACAACCCCAGCAACGCTTCTTCCGCCTTCGCCAGTTCGGCGGCGACCTGGTCGCGCTGCTTCGATAACGCCGCCGCGTCGGTGCCGCCGCCGGTGTACTTGTCCGGGTCGGCGAGGTCGAGGTCCAGCGTGTGCAGCTTCGATTCCAGCTCCGCCACACGCGCCTCGGCCTGCGCGAGCTTGTGCGCGTTGACCTTGGGGCCCTTCGATGCGGTCTTCGGCGCGGGCGCGGCGGCGACCGGCGCCTTCGGCTTTTCCGCGGCGGAATCGCGCGTGCGCAGCCACACCGCGTACGCATCAAGGTCGCCGTCGAACGGCTGCGCGACGCCGTCAGCCACGCGCCAGAACGTCTCGCACACCAGGCCGATGAGATGGCGATCGTGCGACACCATCACGATGGCGCCGTCGAAACTCGCCAGCGCTTCGGCCAATGCTTCGCGCATGTCGAGGTCGAGGTGGTTGGTCGGCTCGTCGAGCAGCAGCACGTTCGGCTTGCGCCACGCGATCAGCGCCAGCGCCAGTCGCGCGCGCTCGCCGCCGGAGAATCCGTCGACCGATTCGAACGCGCGATCGCCCGGGAAATTCCACTTGCCCAGGAAGTCGCGCAGCTGCTGCGTCGCCACGCCCGGCGCGATTTCGCCAAGGTGATCGATCGGGCTGGTGCCTTCCTTCAGCGATTCCACCGTGTGCTGCGCGAAGTAGCCGATGCGCAGGTCCGGATGGCCGCCGCGCTCGCCCGACAGCAGCGGGATCTCGCCCACCAGCGACTTCACCAGCGTCGACTTGCCGGCGCCGTTCGGGCCCAGCAGCGCGACACGATCGCCGGCTTCGAGCACGAAGCGGATGTTGTCGAGCACGACGTGGTTGCCGTAACCGCAATCGGCATCGGAGATGCGCAACAGCGCGTGCGGCAGTTTCGCCGGCGCGGGGAATTCGATGCGCAGCGCGCGCTCCACGCGCACCGCTTCGGTGTTCTGCATCTTGGCCAGGCGCTTGACGCGCGACTGCGCCTGCTTGGCCTTCGCGGCGCTGGCGCTGAAGCGGTCGATGAAGCTCTGCAGGTGCGCGCGCTCGGCCTGCACCTTTTCGTGCGTGATCTGCTGCAGGCGCAGGTGCTCGGCGCGCTGGCGTTCGAACGCGGTGTAGTCGCCCGTGTAGAGCTTGCCCTTGCCGTCGTGCAGATGGAGCGTGTGCGTGGTGACCTCGTCGAGGAACTCGCGATCGTGCGAGATCAGCAGCAGCGTGCCCGGATATTTCAGCAGCCACTGCTCCAGCCACAGCACCGCGTCCAGATCGAGGTGGTTGGTCGGTTCGTCGAGCAGCAGCAGGTCCGACGGCGTCATCAGCGCACGCGCGAGGTTCAGGCGGACGCGCCAGCCGCCGGAGAATTCCTTCACCGCGCGTTCGTGCGTATCGGGCGTGAAGCCCAGGCCGTGCAGCAGCTTGCCGGCGCGCGCGGTGGCGTCGTAACCGCCCAGTTCTTCCAGCTTGTGGTGCGCCTCGGCGACCGCTTCCCAGTCCTCGCGCGCCATCGCGTCGCGCTCCATGGCGATGGCCGCGTACACGGCGGCGTCGCCGGAGAGCACGAAATCCAGCGCCGGATCGTCCAGTGCCGGCGTTTCCTGCGCGACGCTGGCGATGCGCACGCGCGCGGGGATGTCGATGTCGCCCTGGTCGGCTTCGACCTCGCCCTGCAGCGCGGCGAACAACGACGACTTGCCGGTGCCGTTGCGGCCGATCACGCCCACGCGCCAGCCCGCATGCAGGGACAGGTCGACGTTGGACAACAGCAGGCGCTCGCCCCGGCGAAGGGCGAAATTGCGGAAGGAAATCACGGGACGGGTCGCGCAGATCGGATGCAATCCGGGCCGCGTAGTCTAAAGGCTCGGCCCGCTGCACGGGCGCCGCGGTCGCCACTGACCCGCGATTGACGCGCCTTGACGCAATCTGCTGCCTCGGCAGCGGCGTGCGGACTTGCGGGTTGCATGGATCCGGTCCGGCCCACATCCTGAACAGGATCCCTCATCGGAGAGCCGATGCACCACACGTCCCTCATCGCGATCCTCGTGGCCGGCTTCGTGCTGGCGTTCGTCTTCGGCGCGATGGCGCAGAAACTGCGCCTGTCGCCCCTGGTGGGTTACCTGCTCGCCGGCGTGGTCGCCGGCCCGTTCACGCCCGGCTTCGTGGGCGACCAGACCCTCGCGCCGCAGCTGGCGGAGATCGGCGTGATCCTGCTGATGTTCGGCGTGGGACTGCATTTCTCGCTGCGCGACCTGCTCGACGTGAAGGCGATCGCCCTGCCCGGCGCGCTGGCGCAGATCGCGCTTGCCACCGCGCTCGGCTGGGGCATGGCGTTGCTGCTGGGCTGGTCGCACGGCGCGGGACTGGTGTTCGGCCTGTCGCTTTCGGTCGCCAGCACCGTCGTGCTGCTGCGCGCGCTGGAGGAGCGACGTCTGGTGGAAACCGGCCGCGGCCGCATCGCGGTGGGCTGGCTGATCGTCGAGGACCTCGCGATGGTGCTCGCGCTGGTGCTGCTGCCGGCGCTGGCCGGCCTGCTCAAGGGCGGCGACACCAGTGCCGTGGCCGTGTGGGAAGCGCTGTTCAAGACGCTGGCGAAGGTCGGCGGTTTCGTCGCGGTGATGCTCATCGTCGGGCGCCGCGTGATCCCCTGGATCCTGGAGCGCGTGGCCGGTACCGGTTCGCGCGAGCTGTTCACGCTGTGCGTGCTCGCCATCGCGCTGGGCGTCGCGTTCGGTTCGGCCGGGCTGTTCGGCGTGTCGTTCGCGCTGGGCGCATTCTTCGCCGGCATGGTGCTCAACGAATCCGAATTCAGCCATCAGGCGGCGAACGAAACGCTGCCGCTGCGCGATGCGTTCGCGGTGCTGTTCTTCGTCTCGGTCGGCATGCTGTTCGATCCGATGATCCTGATCGAACGCCCGCTGCAGGTGCTGGCGACGTTCCTGATCATCGTGGTGGGCAAGTCGATCGCGGCGTACGCGATCGTCCGTGCGTTCGGCAAGCCGCGCAACACGGCGTTGCTGATCTCCACCAGCCTGGCGCAGATCGGCGAGTTCTCCTTCATCCTCGCCGGCCTCGGCCTGCAGCTGGAAGTGCTGCCCAAGGAAGGCCAGGACCTGATCCTCGCCGGCGCGCTGCTGTCGATCATCGTCAACCCGATCCTGTTCGCGTGGCTCGACCGCCGCGAGGCGCGCGAGGAAGCGCTGCGCGAAGACGTCGTCGAAGAGCACATGTACCCGCCGATCGCGCCGGACCTGCGCGACCACGTGATCCAGATCGGCTACGGCCGCGTCGGCAGCGAACTGGGCCGACTCCTTACCGAACGTGGCGTCGGGCTGGTCGTGATCGACGGGGAGGAAGACCTCGTCGCGCGCGCACGTGCCGCGGGCATTCCCGCGATCCGCGGCAATGCGGCCAACGAACGCGTGCTGCGCGAGGCCGCGCCGGAGCGCGCGAACACCGTGATGGTCGCCATTCCCAATGCACTGGAGGCCGGCGAGATCATCGCGCGGCTCCGCGAAATCAATCCGGCGCTGACCATCGTCGCGCGCGCGCACAGCGATGCGGAAGTGAAGCACCTGCTGCAGCACGGCGCCGACGGTGCGGTGATGGCCGAACGCGAACTCGCGCACAGCCTCGCTGAGATGGTGATGGCCACGCCGCACTACCGCGGATCAAGGCACCTGCCGCCGGCAACCGCCTGAGGAAACACGCATGACTGACGAAGCCGCACCGCAGTTGTCGCCGATCGACGCGCGCATCCTCGCGTCGTTGTTCGAGAAGGAGGCGACGACGCCCGACGCCTATCCGCTCACGCTCAACGCGATCGTGCTCGCGTGCAACCAGAAGACCGCTCGCGAGCCGGTGATGGAGCTCGAACCGGGCGAAGTCGGCAACGCACTGCGCCGACTGGAAACGCGCGGCTGGGTGAAATCGCAACACACGGCGCGTGCGGAACGCTATTCGCATCGCCTCGAAGCCGTGCTCAGCCTGACGCGTCCGCAGACGGCGCTGCTCGCCCTGCTCATGCTGCGCGGCCCGCAGACCGCGTACGAGTTGATGTCGCGCACCGATCGCCTCGCGCGTTTCGAGAACATCGAGGACGTGCAGCACGCGCTCGAACGCCTGTCGCGCCGCTCGCCCGCGCTCGTCGTTGCGCTGCCGCGGCAGTCGGGCCAGCGTGGCGAGCGCTTCGCGCACCTGCTCAGCGGCGAGCCGGATCCGGGCGTGATGTCGTCTGCGCCGAGCGGCGCAGGCGTGCCGTCTTCGCCGATGGCTGAACGCGTGGCGGAACTGGAGCAACGCGTGGCGGAACTGGAAGCACGGTTGAGCGCGCTCGAATCCGCACGCGACGCGGGCTGAGCGTCACACGTCCGGCATCAGCGCGATGCCGAGCAGCACGAGTGCTTCGATCATCTCCACCAGCGCGCCCGTCGTATCGCCGGTAATGCCACCGAGCCGACGCACGCACGCGCGTCGCCACAGCAGGAAAACGATGGTCGCGAGGGCGAGCGCAAGCGCGCCCCGCATGCCCGCGCTCGCGCATGCCGCGGCGCCCAGCAACAGCGCGACCGCGCATCCGGCGCGCGGCGCATTCGTGAGACCGCTCCCCAGGCCGCCGCTTCGCACGTAAGGCGTGGTCACGAATGCGATCGTCGCGGCCATCCGCGCGAGCAACGGCGCGAGCCACAGCCATGTCCACGCATCGGCCGGCAGGCTCGCCAGTGCCGCGAACTTCATCAGCAGCACGAGAACGAGCGCGGTCACGCCCGCCGGTCCGCAGCGCGGATCCTTCATGATGTCGAGCGTGCGGGTGCGCCGCTGGTCCCACGTGCCGCCCATGCCGCCGATCCACGCGTCGGCGCTGTCGGCCAGCCCGTCCAGGTGCAAGGCGCCGGTGATCGCGACCCACGCAAGCAGCACGATGGCCGCAACGAGCAGCGGCTTCGCGTCAGGCAAGGCCCAAACGAGCGCGCACAACAACGTGCCGATGAGCACGCCGACCAGCGGGTACCACGCGAGGGATTGCGACCTCGCCGAAGCATCGTCGAACACGCGTGCCGGAACCGGGATGCGCGTGAGGAAACCGATCGCGACCAGCAGACCGCGCATCACGCCGGCGGCCATACGATCGGATGCAGCGACGCATGCGGCACGTCGATGCCGGCCATGTCGCCGAAGTCGCGTCGCTCGGCTACGCAGCGCAGCAGACGGATCGCCCCGCCGTGCGTGATCACGAGCACGCGACCGTGCGGGGCCATCGCAGCGATGTCGTCCATCGCCGCCGAAAGGCGCGCACGGAACTGCGCGAACGTCTCGCCGCCCGGCGGCGGGTTCGCCACGGGATCGGCCCAGAAGCGTCCAAGTGCGTCGCCCTGCTCCTGCGCAAGCGTCTCGATCGGAACGCCTTGCCACTGGCCGAAATGGTATTCCGCCAGCCGCGCATCCAGATGCAGGGGCAAACCGCGCGCGTCCCCCAGTTCGCGCGCGAATCGCGCGCAGCGCTGCAGCGTCGAGGACACGATGTGCGTCCACTCGCGCCCGATCACTGCCTCCCGCAATTGCGACCAACCCAGTTCGATCAGCGCGTCATCCAGCTGGCCGCGATAGCTGCGCTGGCCCGTGTCGCCGTGGCGCAGCAGTTCGATGTTTCCTGGCAAATTCATGCGCGTGAGACACCCGCCTGTTCGAATGTCGCCATCTCGCGATGCAGCGCACATGCCATGCGCAACAACGGGACAGCCACGGCCGCGCCGCTGGCTTCGCCCAGACGCATGTCCAGGTCGAGCAGCGGCTGCGCGTGAAGCGCGTCCAGCAGGCGTTGATGGCCGCGTTCGTGCGAGCGATGCGAGAAGCAGAGCCACTCGCGCACGCCTTCGTTCAGGCGCACGGCCGTGAGCGCTGCCGCCGTCGTGATGAAACCATCGACCAGCACCGGCAGTCGCGCTTGCGCTGCCGCGATGTAGGCTCCGGCGAGCGCGGCGATCTCGAAGCCGCCCAGGCGCTGCAGGCAGTCCAGTGCGCCGTCTGCATCGGCGTGACGCGCGAGCGCACGCCGCACCACGCCGCACTTGCGTGCGATGCCGGCGTCATCGAGCCCCGTTCCGCTGCCGGCCAGTGCTTCGGGGGCGTCGCCGAGCAGCGCGCATGACAGCGCAGTCGCGGCCGTCGTATTGCCGATGCCCATTTCGCCACCGACGAACAGATCGGCGTCGTTGTCGAGCGCGAGCGCGACGCGATCGGCGCCGACCTGCATCGCCTCGCGCAGCTGCTCGCGCGTCATCGCCGGCGCGTCGCAGAAGTTCGCCGTGCTGGGGGCGATTAGCGCGCGATGCACGTCGGGCAGTTCGCCCGGATCGTTGACGGTGCCGAGGTTCACCACGTCCAGCCGCGCCCCTAGATGACGCGCAAGCACCGCGATAGCCGCGCCGCCGGTCGCGAAGTTCCGGAGCATTTCGCCCGTCACGGCTTGCGGAAACGCGGACACGCCCTCCGCCGCGACGCCATGATCCGCGGCGAACACGCTGATCCAGACGCGTTCCACGCCGGGGCGCTCCGTGCCCTGCCGCGCCGCCCACCACACCGCGATGTCTTCGAGCCTGCCGAGCGACCCCGGCGGCTTCGTCAACCTGCCCTGTCGCGCGAGCGCGGCGCACGCGGCGTCGGCGTCCGCCGCGGCGCACGGGCGCGACCACCATGCATCGTTCATTCGTATGTTCCCTTCAATGCGAGCGGCAATCCCGCCGCGACGAACAGCACGCGATCGCAGCGGCGTGCGAGCGCCTGGTGCAGGCGACCGGCCTCGTCGACGAAGCGCCGCGTCAGCGCGCCCATCGGCACGACGCCGAGGCCGACCTCGTTGCTCACCAGCACGATGTCGCCGCGCAGGTCCGGCAGCACGTCGAGCAGCGCGACGCGCTCATGCTCGAAGCGCGCGTCATCCGGATCCGCGAGCAGGTTGGTGAGCCACAGCGTGAGGCAGTCGACCAGCACGCAACGCCCGTCGTCCGCGTGCTCGCGCAATGTCGTCGCCAGCGCCACCGGTTCCTCGACGCATCGCCAGTGCGAGGGCCGCTGCGAACGGTGATGCGCGATGCGCTCGCGCATCTCGCCGTCGCCGCCCTGCGCGGTTGCGATGTAGACCACCTCGCGGCCGGACTCGGTCGCGATTCGTTCGGCCAGCGCGCTCTTTCCCGAGCGTGCGCCGCCGAGGATCAGGCTTCGCATGCGTCCTCCCGGTCGAGGATCCTGAGCAGCGCACCGCAGTCCAGGTGCGCGTCGACCGCATCGGCGATGCGCTCGATCGACGCCTCGCGCAATGCGTGGATGTCGATGCGCTGCGCGTCACGCAGCCCCGCCCATCGCAGCAGCGCCGCCAGCGCATCGGGGTGATCGAAGATGCCGTGGACATAGGTGCCGATGATCTGTCGATCATCGGACATCGCACCATCGACGCGCCCGTCGTCGAGCCGACTCGAGGGAGCCGACAATGCGGCGCCGACGCTCGTGCCGCAGTGGATCTCATACCCACGCAGGGGCGCGTCGTCGAGCAACAGGTGGCCCGTCACGTTGCGCAGCTGCTTCTCCGGTTCGAGCGTCGTTTCCAGATCGAGCAACGCGAAACCCGCGCTACTGCCCGACTCGCCCTCGATGCCGTGCGGATCGTGCACGGCGCGCCCGAGCATCTGCAGGCCGCCGCAGATGCCCAACAGCTTTCCGCCGTAACGCAGGTGGCGCGAGATCGCCTCCTCCCAGCCGTTCGCGCGCAACCATGCGAGGTCGGCGCGGGTTGCCTTGCTGCCTGGCAACACGATCAGGTCGCAAGGCGACGGTGTTTCGTTCGGCCCGACGAAGATCACCTCGGCCTGCGGATGCGCGCGCAGCGCGTCAAGATCGGTGTGGTTGCTGATACGCGGGAGCACCGGTACGACGACGCGCAGTGATGCGCCATGTTTGTCGCTGGACTTCGGCAATGCATCCTCCGCTTCCAGGTGCAGGCCCGGCAGGTGCGGCAGCACGCCGAGCACGGGCTTGCCTGTCTCACGCTCCAGCCATTCAAGGCCGGGCTGCAGGAGCGCGATGTCGCCGCGGAAGCGGTTGATGACGAAGCCCCGTACGCGCGCACGCTCGCTGGCGGTGAGCAGCGCCAGCGTGCCGACCAGATGCGCGAATACGCCGCCGCGGTCGATGTCGGCGACCAGGATCACCGGGCAATCCACCGCTTCGGCGTAGCCCATGTTGGCGATGTCGTTCGCGCGCAGGTTGATCTCCGCGGGACTGCCGGCGCCTTCGACGATGACGGCTTCGAACCGCTCGCACAGGCGTGCATGCGAGGCGAGCACCGCGTCGCGCGCGATGCGTTTGTAGTCGTGGTACGCGCGCGCATCCAGCTGCGCGACCGCGCGGCCGTGCACGATGACCTGCGCGCCGGTGTCGCTACTCGGTTTGAGCAGGACGGGATTGAAGTCGGTGTGCGGTGCAAGGCCGCACGCCTGCGCCTGCACGGCCTGCGCCCGGCCGATCTCGCCGCCGTCCTCGGTCACGGCCGAATTCAGCGCCATGTTCTGCGGTTTGAACGGCGCCACGGCGACACCACGGCGACGCAGCCACCGGCACAACGCGGCGACGAGCGTGCTCTTGCCTGCATCCGACGTGCAACCCTGCACCATCAGCACGCGCGCGCTCACGGTCCGACCTCCTGCAACGCCGAGCGCAGGCCCTCGTCGAGCCGGCGGAATCCCGCATCGTCCGGCGGCAGGCCGAACCGCAGGCTCGACGGTGTATCGAACAGCCGCGTCAGGATGCCGCGTCGCGCCAGCGCGTCGTGCAACGCAGCGGCGCGCGGATCGCGCTTCCATTGGAAGAAGGCGCAGCCGGCGTCCGGCAGGAAGCCGGTGCTTTCAAGCGTCGTGCGCAATCGCGAGCCGTACGCGGAGAGTCGTTCGCGCTGCATTGCATGCCATGCCGTGTCTGCCAGCGCCACGCGCAGCACGTGGCGGCTCGGGCCCGGGATCGTCCACGGCCCCAGGACTTCGTTCAAGGCAGCGAGTATCGACGGTGCCGCGCACACGAAGCCTGCGCGCGCCCCCGCAAGGCCGAAGAACTTCCCGACCGAACGCAGCACGATCAATCCGTCGCGATCGCTAACGTCGCAGAGGCTGTCCTGCGGCGTCGCATCCATGAACGCCTCGTCGACGACGAGCCACCCTCCGCGTCGTGCCAGCGTCGAATGCAGCGCGAGCAGCTGCGCGCGTTCAAAACGTTCGCCACCGGGATTGTTCGGATGGATCAGCACGATCACATCGAAGCGCGCGTGTTCCGCCAGCAACGCGGCCGCCGGAAGGCATTCGACGTCATGGCCGGCGGCGCGCCACGCGTGCGCGTGCTCTGCGTAGCCGGGCGCGATCACGCCAACGCGCGATCGCGCGCGCAAGCGCGGAAGCGTCTGAATCGCGGCCTGCGATCCCGCGACGGGAAGCAACGCCAAAGCGCGGTAGTAGTCCTTTGCGACCGCCAGCAGTCCGTCGTCGTCTTCCGGCAGGCGGTGCCACGCGGCCGCAGGAATCGGCGGCACCGGCCACGCGAACGGGCTGATGCCAGTGGACAGGTCCAGCCAGTGTTCCGGCGGGATCCCGTACGTGCGCGCGGCGCGCAGCAGGCGGCCTCCATGTTCAAGCATCGAAACCTCCCACGAGCACCGATGCAGCGACGATCAGCGCCAGCCAGAGCCAGACACCGCGCCGCACCAGTCGCAGCGCCGCCGCGATCGAATCCGCATCGGGTGCCGAACCTTCGCCGAGCGCGGGGCGCGCTTCCCACCGGCCGTGATAGGGCGCGGCCCCGCCCAGGCGCACGCGCAACGCGCCAGCGCCGGCAGCCATCACGGGGCCCGCATTCGGGCTGTCCCATGACGGCGCCTGCGCGCGCCAGCTGCGCCACGCGCTCGCGCGGTCACCGAGCAAGGCGTACGTCAATGCCGTGAGCCGCGCGGGCAGGAAGTTCATCACGTCGTCGATGCGCGCCGATGCCCAGCCGAACCGCTCAAAGCGCGGCGTCCGATAGCCCCACATCGCGTCGAGCGTGTTCGCCAGCCGATACAGCAGCGCGCCCGGTGCGCCGAGCAGCGCAAACCAGAACAACGCGCCGAACACCGCATCGCTGCCGTTCTCGAGCACCGATTCGGTGGCCGCTGCGGCGACCTGCGACGCATCCAGCGCGTCGGTGTCGCGACTGACCATGCGCGCGACCGCCGTACGCGCCGTCTCCAGGTCTCCCGCACGCAATGCGGATTCCACCGCTCGCGCGTGTTCGGCGAGACTGCGATGGCCGATGGCGAGATACAGCACGAAGGCCGCGATGATCCAGGACATCCACGACGCCAACGCGTGCGTCAGCCATGCCACCGCGAGCACCGGCGGCGCGACGGCCAACCACCATGCCAGCGCGCCGACGACGCGGCTGTCGGCGTGGAGCCTGTGTTCGATCAGCGATGCGATCCGCCCGAACATCACGAGGGGATGCGCACGCCGCGGCTCGCCGAGCAGTGCGTCGAGCGCGACGGCGGCGAGCATGGCGAACGCGATGCTCATGGCGCGAACAACCTCGTCGCCGCAAGCGGATCGGACGGGAAGTAGAAGTGCACGAAGCTCGCCGTCATCCGCCCTTCGCGGTACACGGCTTCCGCACTCGGCCCCTTGTTCGGATTCGTCGCGAACGCGATGGGTGCGGCATCGACCGTCGCCTTCGCGTAATGGAACGTGTGGCCGCGCAGCGTGCCCCCAGGCAAGACGACCGACTGCAGGCCGAGCGCCGCGAGCCGTGGCTGCATCGCGGCCGTACCGCGCAGCAACCCCGCCATGGGTGCGCGATTCCCGTCGCGATCGGCCAGCGAATCCAGCGCGAACAGCAAGCCGCCGCATTCTGCGAGCAACGGCTTTGCCGCCGCGCGGTGGGCACGCAACGCGACGTGCAGATCGATGCGCTGCGACAACGCATGCAGGTGCAGTTCGGGGTAACCGCCCGGCAACCAGACGGCATCGCATTCGGGCAGCGCATCGCCCGCCAGCGGCGAGAAGAAGCGCAGGTCGGCGCCGGCTTCGCGCAACAGATCGAGATTGGCCGGATAGAGGAAGCAGAACGCCGCATCGCGCGCGATGGCGATGCGCACGCCGCGCAGGCTCTCCGGCGCGCGCAACCCTTCGTTCGAATCGAACGCCACGCGTGGCGGCAATGCGGTCGTCGCGTGTTGCTCCCAGGCGTCGGCCAGCGCATCCAGCCGCGCGTCGATGTCGTGCAACTCGCCGGCCGACACGAGGCCGAGATGGCGTTCGGGCAGTGCCAGAACGGGATCGCGCGGCAACGCACCCAGCCAATGAAGGTCGGCGGGAAGGCTTTCGCGCAGCAGGCGTGCATGGTGCGCGCTGCCCACGCGGTTCGCCGCGATGCCGTGCACGACGAGACCGTCGCGATATCGCGCCAGGCCCGTCGCCAGCGCGCCGAAGGTCTGCGCCATCGCCGAGCCGTCGATCACCGCGAGCACGGGCAAGCCGAAGGCCTGCGCGAGGTCCGCGCTCGATGGCGCGCCGTCGAACAGGCCCATCACGCCTTCGACGAGGATGAGGTCGGCCCCGCCGGCCGCAGCATGGAGACGCGCGCGCACGTCCGCTTCGCCGTTCATCCACAGGTCGAGCTGGTAGGCCGGAGCGCCGCTGGCACGTTCGAGGATCATCGGGTCGAGGAAATCCGGCCCGGTCTTGAACACGCGAACGCGACGCCCCTGGCGCGTGTGCCAGCGCGCGAGGGCCGCGGTCACGCTCGTCTTGCCCTGCCCGGACGCAGGCGCCGAGACCAGCAACGCCGGGCAGTGGCGAAGGTGCGCACTCACAGCTCGATGCCGTGCTGCGCCTTGATGCCGGCCTTGAACGCGTGCTTGACGACGCGCATCTCGGTCACGGTGTCGGCGGCATCGACCAGCGCATCCGGCGCGCCGCGACCGGTGATCACGACATGCTGTCGCGACGGCCGCGATGCGAGCGCGGCAAGCACGGCGTCGAGGTCGACGTACTGCTTGGTCAGCGCGATGTTCAACTCGTCCAGCAGCACGAAGTCGTACGCCGGATCGGCGAGCATGCGCGCCGCGACGTCCCACGCCGCGCCTGCGGCAGCGACATCGCGCGTGCGGTCCTGCGTCTCCCAGGTGTAGCCCTCGCCCATCACGTGGTAGTCGACCAGATCGTCGAATCGCCGGAAGAACGCCTCTTCGCCCGTCGAAAAGCTGCCCTTGATGAACTGCACCACGCCGCAGCGGAAACCGTGACCGAGCGACCTCGCGAGCATGCCGAAGCCGGACGAACTCTTGCCCTTGCCATTGCCGGTATTCACCACGACGACGCCGCGATCGATCGTGGCGCGCGCGATGCGGCGGTCCACCAGTTCCTTCTTGCGCTGCGCGCGTTCGCGATGGTGTTCGTCGGGCGTGAGACCGCGACGGTCGGCGCCCGCGCTCATGCGGGCGCGCCCCTCGCCGCGCGCAGCGAGATCGACCTGACGATCACCGCGCGCACGGCGAAGGCGACGCCCACATACCCGGCGAGCGTGCCGAGCGCGCGCGGGTAGTACTGCGGGATGCGCGCCAGGAAGCCGCTGAGCGTGGGCTCCGGATAGCGGCCCGAGAAGAACCAGAATCCACCCTTCGAGATCAGGTACGCGATGCTCGCCGTCACGACGAGCGCCAGCGCCAGCCGCGGGATCGTGCTCCAGCGATCGCGGTGCAGGTGTGCGTAGAACGTGCCGCCGAACCACAGCGACGCGTACGCCAGCGCCACGGCCCAGTACGCGGGCGACAGGCACCAGTCGGTGATCGTGCCGGTCGCGAGGCTGGCGAAATCCAGAACCGACGACAACACGAAGAACGTCGGCAGCGCCCACATCGGCCGCAACAACGCGCCGGCAAGGAAGAACACGGCCCACGATGCACTCGGCAGCGCATCCACGCTGGCGAAGTGCTGGCCGCGCGTGGCGATCATCAGCGCGGCGAGCGCACCACCGACGAGGATCTGCGTCCGTGTCGAGGCAATCGGAAGTGGGCTCGCGGAAGCAGTAGGAAGCTCGGACATGATCGTCTCCGTTCAGCGGTCGGCCGTGCGTTCGGCACGGAAGGCGAGCGCGGACGCCGCGATCGCATGCACTGCCAAGGCAACGACGACGTAGGTCATCGTCGTGCGCACGAACAGCGGGCCCCATTGCCACGCGCGGGCCACGTACTCGGCGAAATGCGGATCCGCGTAGCGTCCGCCCAGCCAGTAGAACGCGCCGTTGGAGATCGCGAACGACAGCGACGACGCGACGAGCGCCACGGCCGTCGTTCCCAGCAGCGAACGCCATCGCGTGTCGAAGCGGCTTGCGTAGAGCCGCCCGGCGTACCAGAGCACGCCGTACGCCGGGAGCAGGAACGAGTACGCCGGCGTCACGCAGAAATCGCTGACGCCGGCGTGTTCGATCGCGATCCAGTCGATGACCACCGCCAGTGCGATGAACGCCGCGAACCGCCAGTGCTTTCGCAGGTACAGCCCGCCGAGGAAGAACAGCGCCATCGACGCATCCGGCAGGTGCAGCACGTCGCCGAAGTGATGGAAGCGCGTGGCGACCATGAACGTCGCGAACGCGGCGAACAGTGTCAGGTTGACGTTGCGTGGCAGGGGTTTCATCGACGACCTCGCAGGTGATGTCGTCCGATCAGCGGACGACGGGTTGATAGCGGACGGTCAGCAGCCAGGTGCGACCGGGCTGGTTGTAGAGCGCGGCGGTTTCGTAGCGCTTGTCGAACGCGTTTCGCAGCGTGGCCTGCACGCTCCACTCATCGGTGATCGCGAACCCGGCGCGGAAGTCGGCCAGCCCATAACCGGCCAGGCGCGTGGTGTTGGTCAGGTTGTCGTAGCGCTCGCCCGCGCCGGTGACGCTCGCGCCCGCACTGAACCGCCCGAAACGCCGGTCGGCATCGATGCGGCCGGACTGCTTCGCGCGACGCGGCAGCACGTTGCCGTGGCTGGCGTTGTCGCCGTCGTTGACCGGATCCAGCCACGTCAGGCTCGTGCGCAGGTTCCAGTCCCACCACGTGACGCCTGCCACCGCTTCGACGCCGCGGATGCGCGCGCGATCGATGTTGTTCGGCCCGCCCATGTCGCCCAGCGAGGCATCGAAGGCGATCAGGTCGTCGATCTTCGTCTCGAACGCATTGAGCGACCACGTGCCCCAGCCGTGCTCGCCGCGCAGGCTGAGTTCGACGCTGCGCGAGTTCTCGGGACCGAGCTCTGGATTGCCGTAGCCGGGGAAGTACAGTTCGTTGAACGTCGGCGCCTTGAACGCGGTGCCGTAGCTCGCGCCCAGGCGCAGTTCGTCGGTGAAGTCCCAGCCCCACAGCACGCTGCCGGTGGTCTTTCCGCCGAACTGGCTGTCGTCGTCGCGGCGCACGCTGGCCTGCAGCGACTGCGTGCCGAAGGCCTGCTGCCATTGGCCGAACACGCCGCGGTTGATCCGGCGATCGCGATCGTAGTCGGTGTTGCTGTCCACTTCATCGCCAAGCCAGTCGAAGCCGAGCGTGAGCAGCCCGGACGCAACGTCGACATCGGACTGCAACGAACCCAGTTCACGTCGCGTGTCGAACGTCGACGAATACACGCCGTCGAGGAAGTTCTCGCTCAGGTCCGCACTGGTGCCGACGCTCGCGGTGAACTTCGCGCGTTCGCTCGGCACGTAGCGGACGCGACCGCCGACGACCTGCTGCACCGTGTCGGCTTCGTTGTTGACGCTGCCGTCGTACTCGTTGTGGCCTTCCGCGCGGAAGGCGCGCAGGTCGGCGTCCCAGCGTTCGGAGAACCGCATGCCGCCCTGCAGCGTCAGCGAACTGTTGCGATAGCCGTCCTTGTCGGGATCGAAGTTGCGCGTGCCGCGATACGCGTTGATGCCGTCGGTGTTTTCATGCGCGGCATTGACGACGTACCAGCCGCCGCGTGCTTCATCCTGCGACGTTCCGCTCAGGCCGGCAGTGAATCGCTGCGTGTTTTCGCTGCCCACGGCCGCGCTGGCACTCGGCGTGAACGCGCCTTGCGGGCGACGGGTGAAGATCTGGATCACGCCGCCGATCGCTTCGGACCCATAGAGACTGGAGAAGGGCCCGCGGACGATCTCCACCCGTTCGATCTGTTCGACCGGAATGTCCTGCAGCGATGCGCCGCCGCTGGTGGCCGACCCGATCTTCACGCCATCGACGAGCACCAGCACGTGGTCGGATTCGGTACCGCGCAGGAACACCGACGTCGATTTGCCCGGGCCGCCGTTGTTGGCCATCGAAATGCCCGCGCGACCGGTCAGCAGGTCGGGCAGCGAGGCCGGCTGCAGGCGTTCGATCTCCTCGCGCGCGATGACGGTGACCGCGGCGAGGGCCTGGTCCTGCGTCTGCGCGGTGCGGGTGGCGGTGACGACGACCTGGTCCAGGTCGGTGGCGGCGTCGGCCCATGCGGGCGATGCGGAAAAAACACACGACAACAGCGAAACCGCCAGCGCGCGGCGGCGGAACAACCGGTGATGCGGATGCACGAGCACACTCCTTGACCGCGCCTGCCCGCGCGGGAACGTTGGAAAGGACAGGCGGAAGGACGGCGTGATGACGGCACACGGAGAGACCATGGCCGCATGACATTCGCCCACCGCATGTCACGTCGCACCAGGGCCGGTCTCCGGGCTCGCGAGCGAAGGCAGGAATTCCTGCGCTTCCGGTCCGCGCCTTCCCATGCGTGAGCACAGTGGCTGTGTGCGGAACCTTGTCTCGCCTACCGTTGCGGGGGCAGCTCCGGAATTGCCACGAAGGGCGCACCGGATTCCCGTTTCAACCACCGGACAAGCCGGCGGTCACCTTGGGCGCGGGCATGGTAACAGCATCGGGCCCTCCGGCAACCCGCGTGGCCGCCCGCAAAAAGAAAAGCCCCGCAGAGGCTGCGGGGCTTTCGTTGGCGGCGCTCGTCGATGCCGGCGCGTGTCAGTCCTTGCGGAATACCAGCTGCCCGCCCTGCGCTTCGACATGCACGGTGTCGCCGCTGGTGAACTCGCCGGCGAGGATCTTCGATGCGAGCGGATTCTCCAGTTGCTGCTGGATCGCCCGCTTCAACGGACGCGCGCCATACACCGGATCGAAGCCGACGTTGCCCAGCAGGTTGAGCGCATCGTCCGACAGCACCAGCTTCAGGCCGCGCTCGGCGAGGCGCTTTTCCAGTCCGTTGAGCTGGATGCGCGCGATCTGGCGGATCTGCTGCTTGTCCAGCGGATGGAAGACGACGATGTCGTCGAGGCGATTGATGAACTCCGGGCGGAAGTGCGACTGCACCACGCCCATCACCGCGCTCTTCATCTGCAGGTAGGCCTGCGGCGTGTCGTCGCCAGACATCTCCTGGATCATCTGGCTGCCGAGGTTGCTCGTCATCACGATGACCGTGTTGCGGAAATCCACGGTGCGACCCTGGCCGTCGGTAAGGCGGCCATCGTCCAGCACCTGCAGCAGGATGTTGAACACGTCCGGATGCGCCTTCTCGACTTCGTCGAGCAGGATCACGCTGTACGGACGACGACGCACCGCTTCGGTGAGGTAACCGCCCTCTTCATAGCCGACGTAGCCCGGGGGCGCGCCGACGAGGCGGCTCACCGAATGCTTCTCCATGAACTCGCTCATGTCGATGCGCACCATCGCATCGGAGGAGTCGAACAGGAATTCGGCCAGCGCCTTGCACAGTTCCGTCTTGCCCACGCCGGTCGGGCCGAGGAACAGGAACGAGCCCGACGGCCGGTTCGGATCCGACAACCCCGCGCGCGAACGACGCACCGCGTCGGACACGACCTTGATCGCCTCTTCCTGACCGACCACGCGCGTGTGCAGCTGCTCTTCCATGCGTAGCAGTTTCTCGCGCTCGCCTTCGAGCATCTTGCTGACCGGAATGCCGGTCCAGCGCGCGACGACCTCGGCGATTTCCTCCGCGGTCACTTTGTCCTGCAGCAGCGTGAAGCCCTTGGTTTCGGCTTCCTGCGCGGCACGCAGCTGCTTCTCGAGTTCGGGCAGCGTGCCGTACTGGATCTCGCTCATCTTCGCGAAGTCCTGCCGGCGCTGCGCCGCTTCGAGTTCGAGCTTGGCCTGCTCGATCTGTTCCTTGATCTTCGTGGCGCCCTGCAGCGTGGCCTTCTCGGCCTTCCACACTTCTTCCAGATCGTTGAACTCGCGCTCCAGGCGCGCGATCTCGTCTTCCAGGTCGGCCAGGCGCTGACGGGATTCGGCGTCCTTCTCCTTCTTCAGCGCCTCGCGCTGGATCTTGAGCTGGATGAGGCGACGTTCCTTGCGATCGAGCTCCTCCGGCTTGGAGTCGATCTCCATGCGGATGCGCGATGCCGCCTCGTCCATCAGGTCGATGGCCTTGTCGGGCAGCTGGCGATCGCTGATGTAGCGGTTGGAGAGCGTGGCCGCGGCGACGATCGCCGGATCGGTGATCTCCACGCCGTGGTGCACGGCGTACTTCTCCTTCAGGCCGCGCAGGATCGCGATGGTGTCTTCCACGCTCGGCTCGCCGACGAACACCTTCTGGAAGCGGCGTTCGAGTGCGGCGTCCTTCTCGATGTACTGGCGGTATTCGTCCAGCGTCGTGGCACCGATGCAGTGCAGCTCGCCACGCGCGAGCGCGGGCTTGAGCATGTTGCCGGCGTCCATCGCGCCTTCGGCCTTGCCGGCGCCGACCATCGTGTGCAGTTCGTCGATGAACAGGATGATCTGGCCTTCGTTCTTCGCCAGGTCGTTGAGCACGGCCTTCAGGCGCTCCTCGAACTCGCCGCGGAACTTCGCGCCTGCGATCAGCGCGCCCATGTCCAGCGAGAGCACGCGCTTTCCGCGCAGGCCTTCGGGCACTTCGCCATTGATGATGCGCTGCGCGAGGCCTTCGACGATCGCCGTCTTGCCCACGCCGGGTTCGCCGATCAGCACCGGATTGTTCTTGGTGCGACGCTGCAGCACCTGGATGGTGCGACGGATCTCCTCATCGCGACCGATGACCGGATCGAGCTTTCCGTTCTCCGCGCGCGCGGTGAGGTCGATGGTGTACTTCTCCAGCGCCTGGCGCTGGTCTTCGGCATTTTCGGACTGCACGCTTTCGCCTCCGCGGACCTTGGCGATGGCCGCTTCGAGTTTGTCCTTGCTGGCGCCGGCGGCCTTCAATGCGCGGCCGACGTCGCCGTTGTCGTCCAGCGCGGCCAGCACGAACAGCTCGCTGGCGATGAACGCATCGCCGCGCTGCTGCGCGAGCTTGTCGGTGACATTGAGCAGGCGCGACAGGTCGTTGCCGACGCTGATCTGCCCGGCTTGTCCCGTCACTTTCGGCAGCTTTTCCAGCGCTTCGCCCAGGCGTTCGCGCAGCAGCGGCACGTTGACGCCGGCCTGCGCAAGCAGGGGGCGCGTGCTGCCGCCGTTCTGGTCGAGCAGCGCCGTCATCAGGTGCACGGGTTCGATGATGGTGTGGTCGCGGCCGAGCGCCAGCGACTGCGCGTCCTGCAGTGCCTGCTGGAAGCGCGAGGTGAGTTTGTCCATTCGCATGGAGGATTCCCTTGTCACTTGGTGGCGGCCGGCAATACGCGACCGCGAATGTGCACCAGATGCGGGCTCGCCTTGCCCGATTCAACGCCCGGGCCCGCGGATTGCCGTCATTACGACGCGTCCACTTCATGCTGACATGCCCGTGTTCACAATGCGTGCATGTCCACGCCGACCCTCTCCCTGCCCGCCCCGCCCGCGGTGTCCTCCGAATGGGCGCTGTTCCTCGATGTCGACGGCACGCTGCTGGATTTCGCCGATGTTCCGGGCGACGTGGCGGTGGACCCGGGCCTCATCGATGTGCTCGCCGTGCTGCACGGGCGCCTGGACGGCGCACTCGCGCTGGTGAGCGGCCGGCGACTGGCGCAGCTGGACGAGCTGTTCGCCCCGCTGAAACTGCCCGCCGTGGGCCTGCACGGGCTGGAGCGGCGCGAGGACGGGCACCAGGAACGCCATCCGCGCCCGGTGGCACTCGACCAGGCCGTGGCCTGGGGCCGGGCGCTTGCGCAGCGGTATCCGGGCGCGCGCGTCGAGGACAAGGGCACCACGATCGCGCTGCACTGGCGTGCCGCGCCCGACGCGGAAGACCTGCTGCGCCAGTACGCCGACTCGATCCTGATCGAGCTGCCCGGCTATCACCTGCAGCACGGGAACATGGTCGTGGAACTGCGTCCCGATGGCGCGCACAAGGGCAGCGCGGTGGTCGACCTGCTCGCGCATCCGCCGTTCCACGGCCGACGTCCGGTGTTCGTGGGCGACGACCTGACCGACGAACACGCGTTCCAGGCGGTCTGCAGCCATGCGGGCTTCGGCGTGCTCGTGGGATCGCGCCAACCGAGCGCGGCGCGCTACGCGCTGCACGATCCGGCCGCGGTGCGCGCGTGGCTGGAGGAAGGCCTCGACCTCGCATGACCGCCGCATCACGCAACGCGATTACAGACCTGGAGAACGGATGAGCCCGACCGCCCTTCCCTCGAGCCTCGAGCTTGGCCTGATCGGCAACTGCAGCATCGCCGCGCTCGTCGACCAGCACGCGCGCATCGTGTGGGGCTGCGTGCCGGCGTTCGACGGCGACCCGGTCTTCTGCGGCCTGCTCTCGCCGCGCGAACACGAAGGCGGCGACTGGTCGATCGAACTGGAAGGCTTCGTGTCGGCCGAGCAGTCCTACATCCCCAACACCGCGATGCTGCGCACCGTGTTGCGCGACGCGAACGGCGGCGCCGTGGAAATCGTCGACTTCGCCCCGCGCTGGCACCAGAACGACCGCTTCTACCGGCCGGTCATGCTGATGCGCCGCCTGCGTCCGCTGTCGGGCACGCCGCGCATCCGCGTGCACCTGCGCCCGCTCGCCGAGTACGGCTCGGTGAAGCCGGAAACGACGTGGGGCAGCAACCACATCCGCTACCTCATTCCCGAATTCACGCTGCGCATGACCAGCGACGTTCCCGTACGCCTGGTACGCGATTCGCTGCCGTTCGTGCTCGATCGCGATGCGCATTTCGTGCTCGGCCCGGACGAAACGCTGACGCAGTCGGTGTCGGGCTTCGTGCGCATGGCCGAAGAGCAGACGCTCAATTACTGGCGCAGCTGGGTGCGCAATCTGTCCATTCCACTGGAATGGCAGGAGGCGGTGATCCGCAGCGCGATCACGCTCAAGCTGTGCCAGTACGACGAGACCGGCGCCATCGTCGCCGCGATGACGACCTCGATCCCCGAAGCGGCGAACACCGTGCGCAACTGGGACTACCGCTTCTGCTGGCTGCGCGATTCGGCCTTCGTCGTGCGTGCGCTCAACCGCCTCGGTGCGACGCGCACGATGGAGGAGTACCTGCGTTACCTCGCCAACATCGCCTCCGACGATGGCGAGCTTCAACCGCTCTACGGCATCGGCTACGAACGGCAGCTGGCCGAATCGGAAGTCGAATCGCTCGCCGGTTATCGCGGCATGGGCCCGGTGCGGCGCGGCAACCTGGCGTGGCTGCAGAAGCAGCACGACGTGTACGGCAGCGTGGTGCTTGCCTCCACGCAGTTGTTCTTCGATACGCGACTGGCGCGCGTGGGCGACGCCTCGATCTTCGTCCGACTCGAGCCCGTGGGCGAAGCCGCCTACGCGCTGCACGACAAGCCCGACGCGGGGCTGTGGGAGTTCCGCGGCCGCGAGGAAGTGCATACGTATTCCAGCGTGATGTGCTGGGCCGCGTGCGACCGGCTCGCGCGCATTGCCGTGCACCTGAAGCTCGCACCGCAAGTTCAGTTGTGGCGCCAGCGCGCGGACGAGATGCACGCGCGCATCGTCGCGCATGCGTACAACGAGGAACTCGGGTATTTCGTCGAATCGCTCGACGGCAATCGCCTCGATGCCTCGTTGCTGCTGCTCGCCGATCTCGGCTTCGTCAAACCGGACGACCCGCGTTTCGTCCGCACCGTCGAGGCGATCGGCAAGGGCCTCAAGCGCGGCGACGCGCTGTTCCGCTACGTCATGCCCGACGATTTCGGCGCGCCGGAAACGAGCTTCACCATCTGCACCTTCTGGTACATCGACGCGCTCGCGTCGATCGGCAGGCACGAGGAAGCGAGGTCGCTGTTCGAGCGGATCCTCGCGCGGCGCAACCACCTCGGCCTGCTGTCGGAAGACCTGGAATTCGACGGCGGCGAAGCGTGGGGCAATTTCCCGCAGACGTATTCGCACGTCGGTCTCATCAACGCCGCCATGCGCCTGTCGCGGCCCTGGCAGGATGCGGCATGAGTCGTCTGGTCGTCGTTTCGAATCGCGTTGCGGTCCCTGGAGTCAGCAGTGCCGGCGGATTGGCGGTGGCCTTGCAGGCCGCGCTGGAGGAAACCGGCGGCATGTGGTTCGGCTGGAGCGGCCGCATCGACCCGAGCGATTCCGGGCAGGTGCACGAACACGACGCCGGCAACATCCGTTACGTCACCGTCGATCTGTCCAAGCGCGACCACGACGACTACTACAACGGCTTCGCCAACCGCACGCTGTGGCCGCTGCTGCATTTCCGCGTGGACCTGGTCGACTACAGCCGCATCACCTACGCCGCGTATCGCCGCGTCAACGCGCTGTTCGCCGAGAAGCTCGCGCCCTTGCTGCGCGACGACGACATCGTCTGGATTCATGACTACCACCTGATCCCGATGGCGAAGCTGCTGCGAGAGCTCGGCGTGAAGTGCCGGCTCGGCTTCTTCCTGCACGTGCCGATGCCTTCGTCGGACCTGCTCGCCGCGTTGCCGCAGCACGAGCGGCTGTTCGAAGGCCTGTCGTCGTACGACCTCATCGGCTTCCAGACCGAGCGCGATCTGGAGCGCTTCCAGGACTACGTGCGCCTGTTCGGACGCGGTCGCGTGATCTCGCACGGCGTGCTCGAAACGCACAAGGGCAAGCGCCTGCGCGCGGGCGCGTTCCCGATCAGCATCGACACCGCGCAGATCGAGGAACAGGCGCGCGCGGCCGCAAGCAAGGTCGGCGTGAAGCGGCTGGCGACGAGCCTGTCGGGGCGCGAGCTCGCGATCGGCGTGGACCGGCTGGATTATTCGAAGGGACTGCCGGAACGCTTCCGTTCCTTCGGGCGATTCCTGAAGCGCCATCCCGAACACCGCGGCAAGCTGACGTTCCTGCAGATCGCGCCGGTCTCGCGCGGCGAGGTGCTCGAATACCAGAAGCTGCGCAGCGAACTGGAGCAGTTGTCGGGCCACATCAACGGCGCGCATGCCGAGCCCGACTGGACGCCGGTGCGTTACGTCAACCGCAACTACCCGCATCCGACGTTGACCGGCTTCTACCGGCTTTCGCGCGTGGGGCTGGTGACGCCGCTGCGCGACGGCATGAACCTGGTGGCGAAGGAGTATGTGGCCGCGCAGGACCCGAAGGATCCCGGCGTGCTCGTGCTGTCGACCTTCGCAGGCGCCGCGCGCGAGCTCGGCGCGGCGCTGCTGGTCAATCCCTACGACATGGACGGCGTTGCCGACGCGCTCGCCACCGCGATGGAAATGCCGCTGGAAGAACGCCGCGAGCGCTACGAAACGATGATGGCCGTGCTGCGCGAGAACGACATCACGGCCTGGCGCCGGAAGTACCTGGCGGCGTTGCGGGAGCCGATCTGACGCCCCTCGGCTGCGCCGTCTTTCTCCCTCCCCTTCAAGGGGAGGGCCGGGGTGGGGATGGTGCCGCCCTTTACACGCGCGCCGTCGGCTGCAGTATCTCGACCCAGTAACCGTCCGGATCCTTGATGAAGGCGATGTCCTTCATGCGGCCGTCGGTCAGGCGCTTCTGGAACGCGACGCCAAGCTGTTCGAAGCGCGCGCATGCCGCTTCCACGTCCGGCACCGACACGCAGATATGACCGAAGCCGCGCGGCTCGGCGTTGCCGTCGTGGTAGCGGAATTCCGCATCGGACTCGGTGCCGTGGTTGTGCGTGAGTTCGAGCACGCCGCGCTGGCTCAACAGCCACTGGCCGCGCGCGGGTTCTTCGGCGGGAATCTGCGACGGATCGTCGACCAGCACCAGGAAGTAGAGGCTGAACTTCGCCTCATCGAAATCGCGCCGGCGCACCAGCGTGAAACCGAGCACGCGCGTGTAGAAGTCCAGCGACTTCGCGATGTCCTTCACGCGCAGCATCGTGTGGTTGAAGACGAAACCGTGCGTGGCCGCATCGCGCGCGGCGACGCCCGGGGTGGCGTTGAGTTGTTCCTGCAGGGACATGGATCGGTTCTTCGTGGGGGATCGGGATAACGAGATAAGGCCGGAAGGCCGCGCGATCAATGTGCGCGGTCGGCCGATTCCAGGTGCTCCGGCGGCGACTGCCGCTGCAACGACAGCAGCCCCAGCAGCACCGCCAGCGCGACGTACGCGCCGGCGAACTGCCACGCGATGGCGCGACGCAGGCCGTCGAGCATCCACGGCCAGTAGATGCTGCCGCGCGGATCCACCGAGTGGATGAAGCCGAACAGCGTCAGCACGGCGCCGATCAGCAGCACCACGGCGGCGCGGCGGAAGCGGTGGTCGATCATCGCCACCAGCGCGGTGGACCAGATCATCGCGGTGATGATGAAGCCGTTGCCGAGCGTCACGATGGTCGCGAGGTCCGGCAGGCCGTGACCGTCGACGCCTTCGTACAGCGCGGCGAAACGATCCGGCGCGATCCAGGCCGGATTGCCCAGCTTGATCACCAGCAGGTAGGCGACCGACGGCAGGAATGCCAGCGCGACCGCGAGCGCGTGCCGACGCGGGCTGTCGTGGAATGCCTGTACGGTGATGTCCATGCCGACGTAGACGATGATCGGCGCAAGCACGGCGATCGGCAGCCACTGCACCAGCCCGGACACGTAACCGAAAATGCCGCCGAGGCCGATGAAAAGACCCGTCAGCAGCGTGTAGCCCATGCGCGCGCCCATGTGCTTGTACGCGGGCTGGCCGATGTAGGGCGTGGTCTGCGCTACGCCGCCGCAGAAGCCCGCGACCAGCGTCGCCACGGCTTCGGCGAGCAGCACATCGCGCGTGCGGTAATCGTCGCCGGCAGCGCGCGCGCTTTCGCTCACGTTGATCCCGCCGACCACCATCAGCAGGCCGAACGGGAGCAGCAGCGGAAGGTACGGCACGGTGTACGGCAAACCGTCGAGGAACTGCAGCGTCGGCAGCGGCAGCGTGAAGCGCAGCGGCGCGGCGTCGGGCAGCTTGAAGCCCGGCGTGCCAAGGCCGGCGATGCCGAGCCCGTAATACAGCACCGTGCCGACGATGAAGGCGAACAGCACCCCGGGCATGCGGATCGGCAGCTTGCCCTTCGCCACCAGCACGTACATCAGCAGGCCGAAAGTGACGAGGCCCACGACCGGCGAGCGCAGCGTTTCGATCAGCGGCAGGAAGCCCAGCAGCGCAAGCGCCGCGCCGCCGATGGAGCCCAGCAACGCCGCGCGCGGCACCGCCCGCGTGATGGCATCGCCGAAGAACGACAGCACGAGCTTGAGCAGCCCCATCACGACCAGCGACGCCATGCCGAGCTGCCAGGTGGCGTTGGCCGCCGCCGCTTCGTCCATGCCCTGCTGCTTGAACGCGACGAACGCCGGGCCGAGTACCAGCAACGCCATGCCGATGCTGGTCGGCGCATCGAGGCCGAGCGGCATCGCGGTAACGTCGCTGCGTCCGCTCTCGCGCGCGAGGCGATGCGCCATCCACGTGTATATCAGGTTGCCGATCAGCACGCCGAATGCCGTGCCGGGGAACATGCGCGTGAACACGACGTCGGCCGGGAAGCCGAAGATGCCGATCAACGCGGCGGAGATGAAGCCCAGGATCGACAGGTTGTCGACGACCAGTCCGAAGAATCCGTTGAGGTCGCCGGGGACGAACCAGCGGCGTTGGGTGATGGGCGGCATGGAGGGCTCGCGGCGTGGGATGGGCGGATCGTACTGGTTCAAGCCCCTCTCCCGCCGGCGGGAGAGGGGTTGGGGTGAGGGCGAAGGGGCTGCGTGGGCCATCTGCCCTCACCCCAGCCCTCTCCCGCAAGCGGGAGAGGGGAGAGAAGCGCTAGAACGACACCTCGACCGCCGAGCGGGCCCACAGCACCGACTCGTGCCCGGTCATGCGCTTCCACGCGAGCCGGATGGCCTCGATGTCCTCCCGCCGCCTGGCGCCGTCCTCGTGCAGCACGACGAGCACCTTGGCGCGTTGCCGCACCAGGCGTCCGTCCTGCTCGAAGCGCCACTGGCCGTACCCATCCAGGACCGTCAGCCCGTCGGGAAAGCGCGGCGTCACTTCGGCATCGAGGAACGCGCGCCACCGCGCATCGTCGATCACACCGGTGCCGTCCTCGTTGCCGACGGCGAAGTACAGCTCGCTGCGGATCCAGCCCGACGATTGCGCGGGCCGGGACGCATCGCCGTGCATCGACGCGGTTGTGGGTGCGGTGCTCGCGCAGCCCGCCGAAGTGGAGGCGAGCAACATCGTGGCAACGAGGAGGCCGACGTGCTTCATGGCACCGGAACTCCTCATCCGCGCGGTTCGATCCAGACCAGCGAGGCCATGCGTCCGCCGCGCTGGTCGCGCCGGTGCGAGAAGAAGCACTGCGGATCAGAAATCGTGCACAGGCCGCCGCCGTGGATGCGATCGGCGCGCATGCCGGCGGCCTGCAGGCGACGTCGCGCGAGTACGTAGAGATCCACGCGCCAGTGATCCGGCCGCGTGGCGACGAAGGCGCTTTCCGCCCCGGCATCGTTCGCGACGAACGCGTCGAAGACTTCGCGCCCGATTTCATATGCCTGCGGCCCGGCGGCAGGGCCGAGCCACGCCTGCACGCGATCCGGTTCGGTGCGCATCGCAGCCAGCGTGTTTTCGAGCACGCCGCCCGCGAGACCGCGCCAACCCGCGTGTGCGCCGCCGACCTCGCTGCCATCGTCGGCGCAGAACAGCACTGGCAGGCAGTCGGCGGTGAGGATCGCGAGCACGATGCCAGCTTCGGATGTCACCGAGGCATCGGCTTCGACTTCTTCCGTCGAAGGCGCATCGAACCGGTGCACCTGCGTACCGTGGACCTGACGCAGCCAGCACGGTGCGGACGGCAAATGCGCGTGTTCGACCAGCAACGCGCGGTTGGCCTGAACCGCGTCGGCTTCGTCACCGGCGCGCAGGCCGAGGTTGAAGTCGTCGAACGGCGGCCTGGATACACCCAGGCCGTGCCGCAGCGTGGTCAGGCCGCGCACGTTCGCCGGCGCGGGCCACTGCGCGTCGATCCAGGCGGCCATCGCGTCAGCGTTCCTTCTCGGCCGCAGCGGCCGTGTCGTCGCGCAGCACGCGGACCAGGTGAGTCAGGTCCTCCGGCACCGGCGCGGTGCAGCGCACGGGCTCGCCGGTCACCGGATGTGCAAACTCCAGCGTCTCGGCATGCAGCGCCTGCCGCTTGAAACCGCGCAGCGTCGCGACGAGGTCTTCCGTCGCACCGCGCGGCAGTTTCAGCGGGCCGCCGTACAGCGGGTCGCCGACGATCGGATGCTTCAGGTGCGCCATGTGCACGCGGATCTGGTGCGTGCGGCCGGTTTCGAGGCGGCATTCCAGCAGCGTGTGCGCGCGGAAGCGCTCGCGCAGGCGGAAGTGCGTGACGGCGTCGCGGCCGTCCTCGCGCACCGCCATGCGGATGCGGTCGCGCGGATGGCGGTCGATCGGCGCGTTCGCCGTGCCACCCGATACCAGTGAACCGACCACGACGGCGAGGTACTGGCGGTGGACTTCGCGCGAGGACAGCTGCTCGATCAGCGCCGTGTGCGCCGGCAGCGTACGCGCGACGACCATGACGCCGGAGGTGTCCTTGTCCAGCCGGTGCACGATGCCCGCGCGCGGCAGGACATTGAGCGACGGGTCGCGATGCAGCAGCGCGTTGACCAGCGTGCCGGCCGGATTGCCCGCGCCCGGATGCACGACCAGCCCGGCGGGCTTGTTGATCACGATGACGTGCTCGTCCTCGTGGAGGACGTCGAGCGCGATGTCCTCGGGCTCCGAATGCGTCTGGACGTCGAGCTGCGCGTGCAGCGTGACCGTCTCGCCGCCGCGCACCGGATCGCGCGGGCGCACTTCGCGGCCGTCGAGGCGGGCGTCGCCGGACTTGATCCAGGCGGCCAGGCGGGAACGGGAGAAATCCGGGAACAGCTCGGCCAGGACCGCGTCGAATCGACGGCCGGCGGCGGCGTCCGGAACGGTCGCCTGCATGGGGGCGGCGGGCGCGGGGGATGGGTCGGTCATCGGACGGGCAGGATTCAGGGCGGGCAGGTGTGGACTGCTATTATCCGGTCTTCGTACCTTCGGCGCCCGTCGAGATCCCATGAGCCTACGTTCCGCCCCTTCGCGCCTGCTGGCCCTGCTGCTGATCGTTGCCTTCGCCGGCGTGGGCTGCAGCAAATTCAAAGACAAGGATGCGGACGAGGGCGTCCCGGTCGAGACGCTGTACGAAAAGGCCCACAAGTCGATGACCAACGGCAACTGGGCGGCCGCCGAGACCACCTTCAAGCGCCTGGTCGCGCAGTACCCGTACGGTCCGTACACCGAGCAGGCGCTGGTCGAGACCGCCTACGCGCAGTACAAGGCCGGCAAGCACGACGACGCGATCAGCAGCATCGACCGCTTCATCCGCACCTACCCGACGCACAAGAACATCGCGTACATGTACTACCTGCGCGGCCTGTCGAACTCCAGCCGCGACACGGTGTTCCTGCAGAAGGTGTGGACGCTGGACGCCAGCCGCCGCGACCTGGCGACGCCGCTGCAGGCGTTCAACGATTTCTCGATCGTCGCCGACCGCTACCCGAACAGCCGCTACGCCCCCGATGCCCGCATCCGCATGGCCGGCCTGCGCGACATGTTCGCCCGCCACGAGCTCGACACGGCGCTCTATTACCTGCGCCGCACCGCGTACGTCGCCGCGGCCGAGCGCGCCAAGTTCCTGCTGGAAACCTACCCGCAGAGCTCGTACCAGAACGACGCCGTGGCCACGCTGGCCGCCGCCTACGAGGGCCTGGGCAATGAAGTGCTCGCCGCCGACGCCCGCCGCGTGCTGCAGCTCAACGACCCGAGCCACCCGTTCCTCGCCGGCAAGTGGCCGGATTACCCGAGCAACTGGCGCAAGCTCAACCCGTTCGCGGGCGAGAAGTCGGCGCTCGACAACGACTGATCCCGGCTCGATCGACACGCAAATGAAAACGCCGCCCTCGGGCGGCGTTTTTGTTTGGCCAATGCGACGCGCCGAGCTTCTAACCTTTCATTCCCGCGGAGGCGGGGACCCATCCACGCGATCCATCAAGTTCACCCTACGGTGATGTGCCTTCACGATGGATTCCCGCCTTCGCGGGAATGACAGCATCGATCAGTGTCCGTACCCGTTGGTGATCGGATACCGCCGCTCGCGCCCGAACGCGCGCCGCGACACCTTTGGCCCCGGCGCGGCTTGGTGGCGCTTCCATTCGCTGATGCGCACCAGCCGCAGCACGCGGTCCACGGTGGCCTGATCAAACCCGGCGGAGATGATGTCCTCGCGCGACTGCTCCTGGTCGACGTAGCGAAGCAGGATCGCGTCGAGCACGTCGTACGGCGGCAGCGAATCCTGGTCCTTCTGGTTTTCGCGCAGCTCGGCCGACGGCGGCCGGTCGATCACCGCCTGCGGGATCACGCGGTCGCCGACGGTGTTGCGCCAGCGCGCGAGCGCGAAGACCTCGGTCTTGTAGATGTCCTTCAGCGGCGCGTAACCGCCGGCCATGTCGCCGTAGATCGTCGCGTAGCCGACCGCGTACTCGCTCTTGTTGCCGGTGGTAAGCAGCAGGCCGCCGAACTTGTTGCTCATCGCCATCAGCAGCGCGCCGCGGATGCGCGACTGCAGGTTCTCCTCCGTGGTGTCGACCGGCCGGCCGGCGAAGGTCTCCGAGAGCGCATCGAGGAAGCCCTGGAACGGCTTTTCGATCGGCACCGTCATCAATCGCACGCCCTGCATGCGGCACTGCTCCTCGGCGAGGTCGTTCGACATGCCCGCCGTGTAGCGCGAGGGCATGCGCACGGCGGTGACGTTCTCGGCACCGAGCGCATCGACGGCGATCGCCAGCACGAGCGAGGAATCGATGCCGCCGGACAATCCCAGCCACGCATGCTTGAAGCCGTTCTTCGCGAAGTAGTCGCGCGTGCCGCGCACGACCGCGCGCCATGCGAGCGCATCGCGACTTTCGTCGCCGTCTTCCATCCATTGCACCGGCGAGAAGCGGCGCGAGTCGGAATCGAAGTCCACCACGAGCCACTGGTCGGTGAATGCCGCAGCGGCCGGATGCACGGTGCCGTCGCCGTCGGCTACGACCGAGCCACCATCGAACACCACCGCGTCCTGGCCGCCGACGGTGTTGACGTAGACCAGCCCGACGCCGGTTTCCTGCACGCGCTGGGCCAGCAGTGCATCGCGATCGGCATGCTTGTCGCGCTCGAACGGCGAGGCGTTCGGAACGAGCACGAGCTCGGCGCCCTTCGCCACCGTGCTGGCGAGCGGCTCGGGAAACCACAGGTCCTCGCAGACCAGCAGGCCGACCTGCACGCCGTCGACGTCGAAGACGCAGTCGTCGCGATCGGGATCGACGTCGAAATAGCGGCGTTCGTCGAAGACGGCGTAGTTGGGCAGCTCGCGCTTGCGATAGGTGTGCGAGACGTGGCCGTCGCGCAGCACGCTCGCCGCGTTGTAGACGACGCTGCCCGCCGCCTGCGGCCAGCCGACCACGGCGACGATGTCGCGCACGTTCGTGGCGATGCGTTCGAGTTCGGCCTGGCAGTCGGCCAGGAAGGACGGCCGCAGCAGCAGGTCTTCGGGCGGATAACCGCTGAGCGCGAGTTCGGGGAACAGCACGATGTCGGCGCCGTATTCGTCGCGCGCCTGTTCGATCATCGCGGCGATGCGCTCGGCGTTGCGCTGGACGGCACCGACGGGAAAGTCGAACTGCGCGAGGGCGATGCGGAGGGGGTTCGGCATGTGAGGGGTTCGATTCGCACTAAGCCCCTCTCCCGCCTGCGGGAGAGGGGTTGGGGTGAGGGCCGTCGGCGAGGGCTGAATGGATCGCCATCATCACCGCGTCGGTCCGCGTCAGAACGTCATTGTTCCAGAATCTGAGGACACGGTAGCCCCGGCTTTGTAAATGGGCCGTCCTCGTCGCGTCGGCGACACCTGCACTGACGTGCTGGCCGCCGTCCAGTTCGACGATCAGCCTTGCCTGGATGCACGCGAAGTCGACGATGTAGTGCCCGATCGGAAGCTGGCGACGAAACTTGTGGCCCACGAGTGTTCGATTGCGCAGGAAGAACCAGAGATGGCGCTCGGCGTCGGTCATTTCCCTTCGCAGATGGCGCGCGAAGTTGCATTTTTGACCTGGGCGCATGTGCTTCCCCGAAAGGAAACAACATGCCGACCTTGCTTTCGACGTCGTATCGGGCGATGCCTCGCTTGCCCTCACCCCAACCCCTCTCCCGCATGCGGGAGAGGGGCTACAGCCTGTCAGAGGCGTCCGACGCCCGGAGGTGCAAAGCCCCTCTCCCGTTTACGGGAGAGGGTTGGGGTGAGGGCAAGCGGCTGCGACATTCCGACCCGAAGTCCTGAAAGAAAAAGGCCGCCCGAAGGCGGCCTCTTTCTGCATCGTCTGCGAAACGCTTACTTCGCCAGACGCTTGGCGATCGCCGCGCCGAGGTCGCCGGGCGACTTCACCGTGGTCACGCCCGCCTTTTCCATCGCGGCGAACTTGCCTTCTGCCGTGCCCGAGCCGCCCGAGGCGATCGCGCCCGCGTGGCCCATGCGCTTGCCCTTCGGGGCCGAGGCGCCGGCGATGAAGCCCACGACAGGCTTGGTCACGTGCTTGGCGATGAACTCGGCCGCTTCTTCCTCGGCCGAACCGCCGATCTCGCCGACCATGATGATGCCTTCGGTCTGCGGGTCTTCCTGGAACAGCTTCAGCGCGTCGATGAAGTTGGTGCCGTTGATCGGGTCGCCGCCGATGCCGATGCAGGTCGACTGGCCGAGGCCGACGTCGGTGGTCTGCTTCACGGCTTCGTAAGTAAGCGTGCCCGAGCGCGACACGATGCCGATCTTGCCCGGCATGTGGATGTGGCCCGGCATGATGCCGATCTTGCACTCGCCCGGCGTGATCACGCCCGGGCAGTTCGGGCCGACCAGCACGGTGTCCGGGTAGCCCTTCAGCGCGTTCTTCGCACGCAGCATGTCCAGCACCGGGATGCCCTCGGTGATGCACACGATGACCTTGATGCCGGCCGCGGCCGCTTCCATGATCGCGTCGGCCGCGAACGGCGGCGGGACGTAGATGACGGACGCGTCGGCGCCGGTGGTCTTCACGGCTTCGGCGACGGTGTTGAAGACCGGCAGGCCGAGGTGCTGCGTGCCGCCCTTGCCCGGCGTGACGCCGCCGACAACCTGGGTGCCGTATTCCAGCATCTGCTGCGCGTGGAAGGTGCCCTGCGAGCCGGTGAAGCCCTGGACGATGACCTTCGTGTTCTTGTTGATCAAAACGGACATGTCATCAGCCCCTTACTTGCCAGCGACGGCCGCAACGGCCTTCTTCGCGCCATCGTTGATGTCGTCGGCCGGGGTAATGGCCAGACCCGAGTTCTTCAGCAGTTCCTTGCCGGCTTCGACGTTCGTGCCTTCGAGGCGGACGATCACCGGGACCTTGACGTCGACTTCCTTCACCGCGGCGATGATGCCCTCGGCGATCATGTCGCAGCGGACGATGCCGCCGAAGATGTTCACGAAGATCGCCTTCACCTTGTCGGACGACAGGATCAGCTTGAAGGCCTCGGTCACGCGCTCCTTGGTGGCGCCGCCGCCGACGTCCAGGAAGTTCGCCGGCTCGCCGCCGTTGAGCTTGATGACGTCCATCGTCGCCATGGCCAGGCCTGCGCCGTTGACCATGCAGCCGATGTTGCCGTCCATCGTGACGTAGTTGAGGTCGTGCTGGCTGGCCAGCACTTCGGTCTCGTCTTCCTGGCGGATGTCGCGCATGGCGACCAGTTCCGGATGACGGAACGAGGCGTTGTCGTCGGAGTCGACCTTGCCGTCGAGCACGGCGAGGTCGCCGTTGGTGAGGATGGCCAGCGGGTTCAGTTCGACCAGCGCCAGGTCCTTCTCGTTGAACAGCTTGTACAGGCCCAGCATGATCTTGGTCAGCTGGTTGACCTGCTTGGCGTTCAGGCCCATCGCGAAGCCGAGGTCGCGGCACTCGTAGGGCTGCAGGCCCTGCACGTAGTTCACGTGCAGCGCGTGGATGGCTTCCGGCTTCTCGGCGGCCACCTGTTCGATGTCCATGCCGCCCTCGGCCGAGGCGATGAAGGTGACCGACTTGGTCGAGCGGTCGACCAGCACCGACAGGTACAGCTCCTTGGCGATGTCGGTGCCTTCGGAGATCAGGACCGCATCGATCGGCAGCTCGACACCCGCCGTCTGGTAGGTCGCCATCTTCGTGCCGAGCATCGCGGCGGCGTACTGCTTCACCTCGTCGTACGACTTGGCCAGCTTGACGCCGCCGGCCTTGCCGCGGCCGCCCGCGTGGATCTGCGCCTTGACGACCCACAGGTCGCCCGGGATGGCCTTGGCGGCCGCGACGGCTTCGTCCGGAGTGCGCGCGACGCGCCCGGTCGGCACCGCGATGCCGTAGTCGGCAAACAGCTGCTTTGCCTGATATTCGTGAAAATTCATGCGTCACCGAGGGGAGTGAAAAGAATCCCCGCGGCCGGCTTCGCTCCGAGGTCCGGGAAACCCGGGACCGCCGTGACGTCGAGCGCGAGGGGGCGGTATTGTCGCCCATCCACGCGGCCCGGGCAAAACCGCCCGGCGGCCCCGCGCCGGCGGTAGCGGTTCGCCGGCGCCGCCAGCCATACTCGGCACATCGTTTTCGCACGGAAGGAACGCCGCTTGTCGATCGCCTCCGCCCGGCCGCCCATCGCCGCCGACGCCGACAGCGCGCTTCGCCGCGAGCTGTACTTCTTCACGCTCTACCGCCTGTTCGAGGCGGCGCTGCTGGTGTTCTTCCTGTTCGGACCCGCCACCGGGCTGGTCGAACCGCTGCGCAACGCGCTGGGCGCGCGCTCGATCGCCCTGTCCTACCTCTTCATCGCCGCGCTGCTGTTCGTGTTCGGCCGACGTGGCGAGCTGCGCGCGCAGACGCTGACGGGCATCGCCGCCGACCTGTTCTTCGGTTTGCTGGCGATGCATGCGATGCCCGCCGCCGGCACCGGCATCGCGCTGATGCTGCTGTTCAACGTGGGCGCGGCCTCGCTGCTGCTGCCGGCGCGGTACGGCCTGGGCGCGGCAGTGGTGGCGGTGCTGGGCCTGTTCGGTGAGTTCATCTGGAGCCGGTTCGACACGGAGACCGGCACCCGCACCATCGCCGAGCCGATGATGTTCGCGGTCGGTTACATGGCGATCGCCACGCTGACCAGCATCCTCGGCCGGCAGATGCGCGAGAGCTACGACCTGGCCGAACGCCGCGGCGCCGAGGCCGCGCACCTGGGCGAGATCAACGAGCTGATCATCCGCCGCCTGCGCACGGGCGTGCTGCTCGTCGACCGTGGCGACCGCATCCGCCTGGCGAACGAGGCGGCCATGCTGCTGCTCGGCGATGCCGGCGAAAGCACCGACCTGCACGGCCAGCGCAGCCTGGCGGTCGCCGCGCCGGAACTGGCGCGCCGGCTCGAACGCTGGCGCCAGGACGGCACACACAACGACAGCCCGCTGCAGCTGGCGCCGGATCTTCCGGAAGTGGTGCCGCGCTTCACCCGGCTGCTCGCCGGCAGCGAGCAGGTACTGATCTTCCTCGACGACACCTCGCTGCTCTCACGCCACGCCGAATCGATGACGCTGGCGACGCTCGGCCGTTTTTCGGCGAGCCTCGCGCACGAGATCCGCAACCCGCTCGCTGCGATCAACTACGCCGTGCAGCTGCTGGAAGAATCCGACGACATCCCCACCGCCGAGCGGCGTCTGCTGGAGATCATCCGCCAACAGGGCATCCGCATGAACGGCATCGTCGAGAACGTGCTGGGCATGGCGCGGCGCGAACCGGCCAAACCCGAGCACGTGGAACTGGTCGCCTTCGCGAAGCTTTTCGTCGACGAGTACCTCGCGAGCCACCCGCTGGACCTCGACACGTTGCGCAGCACCTCGCAGATCCCGCGCCTGCCGGTGCTGATCGATCCGCGCCACCTGCACCAGGTGCTCACGGTGCTCGTGTCGAATGCACTGAGCTATGGCCGCATGCCGGGCGAGCCGGCGCGGGTGACGGTGAGCGTGTATCCGGACGATGCGGGACTTCCGTGCATCGACGTGCTCGATCGCGGACCGGGCATTCCCGAATCGGTGGCGTCGCGGCTGTTCCGCCCGTTCTTCACGACCTCCAGCCACGGCACCGGGCTTGGGCTCTACATCGCGCGCGAGTTGTGTCGAGCCAACCAGGCCACGCTCGACTACGTCGCCATGCCGGGCGGCGGCGGATGCTTCCGGGTGCGCCTGATCGGCAGCCACACGCTGCTCTCGTCCTGAAGCGGAACCTGAACAGGGCAGAATGCTCTGCGCGTGCTTGGCGCCCCACACGACCTTAAGTTATCGTGAAGGCCGGAGGGAAAATGGCTGAAACACGTAGTGCATTGGTGGTCGACGACGAACGCGACATCCGCGAACTGCTCGTCATGACCCTGGGCCGCATGGGCCTTCGATGCGACACCGCCTCCACGCTCGGCGAAGCCCGCGGCCAGCTCGCGCGCAATCGCTATGACCTGTGCCTGACGGACATGCGCCTGCCGGACGGCTCGGGCATGGACCTGGTCGCCGAGATCAGCCAGAAGCATCCCGAAACGCCGGTCGCGATGATCACCGCCTTCGGCAACGTCGAAGCCGCGGTCGAGGCCTTGAAGGCCGGCGCGTTCGACTTCGTCGCCAAGCCCGTGGACCTGGCCGTGCTGCGCGACCTGGTCCGCCACGCGCTGGACCTCAACGAACGCCGCAAGAGCGCGCCGCCGGCCGACATCGTCGCCGCGCGCCTGTACGGCCAATCGCCGGCGATGGCTACCCTGCGGGGCACGATCGCCAAGGTCGCCCGCAGCCAGGCGCCGGTGTACATCGTCGGCGAGTCGGGCGTGGGCAAGGAACTGGTCGCCCGCACGATCCACGCCGAAGGCGCGCGTTCGACCGGACCGTTCGTGCCGGTGAACTGCGGCGCGATCCCGGCCGAACTGATGGAAAGCGAGTTCTTCGGCCACAAGAAGGGCAGCTTCACCGGCGCGCATGCCGACAAGCCGGGCCTATTCCAGAGCGCCGACGGCGGCACGCTGTTCCTGGACGAAATCGCCGAGCTTCCGCTGGCGATGCAGGTCAAGCTGCTGCGCGCGATCCAGGAAAAATCGATCCGCCCGGTGGGCGCGAACGCCGAAGTGCCGGTGGACGTGCGCATCCTGTCGGCCACGCACAAGGATCTGGCGGCGCTCGTCGCCGACGGCCGCTTCCGCCAGGACCTGTACTACCGCATCAACGTGATCGAACTGCGCGTGCCGCCGCTGCGCGAACGCCAGGACGACCTGCCCGGTCTCGCCGAGAAGGTGCTGCAGCGCCTTTCGCTCGCGCAGGGCCGCGTGTTCCCGCCAACGCTGTCGGCCGACGCGCTCGACACGCTGCGCGCCTATGCTTTCCCGGGCAACGTGCGCGAACTGGAGAACATCCTCGAACGCGCGCTTGCACTCGCCGAGGGCGACAGCCTGACGGCCGAGGACTTGCGTTTGCCGAAGGCCGCGAACACGGTGCCCACCGCGACGCCGATTGCGGCTACGGGTGCGACGTCGGCGACTGCGCCCGCGAATTCCGCAGCACCGCCGCTGATGGTGCCAGGCCAGCCGGCGCAGGCGATCGATCCGCGTACGCTCAACCCGCGCGATACGGCCAGCAGCCCCCTGCCCTCGTACATCGAGGAAATCGAACGCGCCGCGATCCAGCAGGCGCTGCAGGAGAACCGCTACAACAAGACGCGGACCGCGGCAGCGCTGGGCATTACCTTCCGCGCGCTGCGCTACAAGCTGAAGAAGCTCGGCATCGATTGACGGTGCCGGGTCGGCCGTTACAGACGCGCCACGCCCACCCAGCCGCCGCTCAACATCGGCGCGACCAATTCCAGCATGTTGACCACACGCTGGAAGCCGCCCACCGCCGCGCGTGCGAGGCCAGTGGACTGCTCACGCATCTCGTCGAAGCGCACGTGGTATGGCTCGAGCGAATGCAGCGTTGTCCCTGCCCGTTCGAACATCGTGCGCAGGGTCTTGTACGAGTAGACCTGCAGGTGATCGCGATGCATCGATTCCCGGCCGCCCATCCCTACCAGGACGTTATGCCAGCTGCACGCATTGGGCGTGGAGAAAACGAATTCGACGCCAGCCAGTTCCGGGCACGATTTCATGCTTCGAAGGAAGTGCATCGTGTCTGGCAAGTGCTCGATGAGCTCGCCGGCGACCACGACGTCGGGGCGCCCGTAGGCGCTGACCAGAGCGCCCAGGTCGAAGATGTCCGCATTGACGATGCGTCCGTTGTGGCGCGTCGAAAGCCCACCGGCTGGTACCAGCGGGGAATTGTCCACGCCGATCACCTCGCTGGCGACCTCGCACAGGCGCGCATGCAACCATCGACCGTTGTCGCGCTTGGACTCGAACGCTGTTTCATCCAGCGCCCCGAGGTCGAAAACCTTGCGACCGCGGGCATGGGCCAGGATGAGTTCCATGCGATCGCCCGGGCGCGGTACACGCACCGGCTCGAGCGCGGTGTATGCCAGTTCCTGCATCGTCACCTCAACCATCGCGCAACAGGGGATGGACCGTGCGGCGCGGCACCGACGCGATGTCATACGCCAGGAAACCCAGGAGCAGCTGGATGCCGATGATGATCGGCAATGCCACCAGCATCACGCTGCCGGCGCCGGTCATGACGCCCGTGCGGAACGAATTGAACCAGAACCCGAGACCCAGCAGCGCGCCGCCGGATACGAACAGCAACCCCAGGGCGAGCTCGACGGAGGCCAGGGACAGGTCGCGAAGGAAGTAGTTGTAGAAGATGCGCTTGCCGGTGTTGCGCACATGCTTGGCCAGGAAGTCCACCACCACGCTGGCGATCCGTAGGTTGCTGGTCTCGTCGCCATAACGCGCGTCCATCGGCACGTCGATGACGACGGCGCGGATCGTGTTCAGCCGGAACAGCATGTCGGTCTCGAAGAAGAAACGCCTGCTGATCTTCCTCAATGGCAGCCGCGCGATCACCTTGGCGTGGATCGCGGTGTATCCGTTGGTTGGATCGAAGATGTCCCAGTACCCCGAGGACAGCTTGGTCATGAACGACAGCACTGCATTGCCGAAGATGCGCAGCGGGGGCATCCGTCCAACCTGGGTCAGGTCGTAGAAGCGGTTGCCCTTGGTGTAGTCGGCCTCGCCGCGGACAATCGGCCCGATCAGCTGCGCCATGGCACCGCTATCCATCTGATCGTCGCCGTCCATCTTGACCACGATGTCCATTCCGTCGGCAACCGCGCGTGCATATCCCGCCATGACCGCCCCGCCGACCCCGAGGTTGCGCTCGTTGCGCACGACCGCCACACGGGGGTCCCGGCACTCCTCCTCGACGAAACGGCCGGACGCTTCCGGGCAGCAGTCGTCGACGACGTAGATCCGCTCCACGAAACCGGGAATTCCGGCCAGCACTTTCAATATGTGCGCACGGACGCGATGGCTGGGCACGACCACGGCGACCCGGCACCTCGCCGGAGCGGGAGCGGCCACTCCATCCGCGGCCGGGGCGATGTCGGTCGGCATCGTCTGGCTCATCTCAGGTGCCATTGGAGTAGGACAGCGAGTAAAGACGCGCCAGGACGCTCGCGATCGGGGCAGGCCAGACGCGGCCGAACATCATGCGGTCTTCCGCGGCACGCACGCCGTCGCGTATGCCCGATTCGGTTTCGCTGCCCTCGTGAAGGCGATGCAGCATCAGCGCCTGGCGTACGTACACGAATGCCCCTTCCTGCTGCGCGATGCGCATCCATGCGTCCCAATCGAGGTTGACCTTCAGGTCCTCGCGGAAGCGGAAGGGTGTCGCTCCGGGCAAGGTGACGGATGGACACGGGACGGGGCATCCGAACGCCAGTGCCCGCCGCTTTGCCGCTTTCCCGTATATCGCGCCACGGCCGAGAAAACCCAGTTCGAGCAATACGCGCTTGATTCGCAGCATGAGCGAGACCGGCCGACGCCCATTGCCGGACATCTCCCGGTAACCGGTGAAGACCAGCGATGCATTCGGATGTCGTCGCACGGCCTCGAGCGTGGACTGCACGAATGTGGGCAGGTACACATCGTCCTGGTGCGCCAGCGTCACCCACTGCGCGTTCGCCGCGGCGAGTGCAGCGTTCCAGTCGCGACCGATCGAGCCACCTCGATCGTGCACGTGCAACGTACCGCCGTGCGCTTCGACAAGCGCGCGCATCCCCTCGAACGGCGAGGAAGTCGCGACCACGATGCTCGAGTGCCGCGTCTGGTCGGCGAGCGAGCGAAGGCACTGTTCAAGGTGGGGCGATCGTCCATACGCGGGCACGACGAACGCATGCGGTTGCAGCCGGGACGCTTCCATCGTCAACCTGCCGTCCGTTCGAACAGCGTCAACAGGAGGACGCCGCACGAAATCATGGCCAGCCCGCACCATTGCATCGTCGTCAACCTCTCGCCGTAGAAGCACCAGCCGACGATCGACATCAGCACGTAAAGGAACGCGCCGGAAATGCCGAAGGCGACACCGAGCTTGACGCGACTTATCACCACCACCCACACGAGGAAGCCGATGCCCTGGATCGCGACGGCGGCCATGACCGCCGGCGAGGTGATCGCCGCGAACAGCCAGGGCAGTCCGGACACACCCGGCGACTGCTCGGCGATGCGGGTGACACCGTGCTTGATCAGGAATTGCCCGCCCAGCGTGGAACACGTGACAAAAAGGATCAGCAGGATTTCGCGGAACATCCGGAACGGTCTCAGTGCAGGCGCGCCCGCGGAGAGTAGTACGAAAAAGCCTCGTGTACGCGCAGCTTCGCCAGATTGCGCAGGACACCTCATTTCGTCGGTTGCCGCCGAACGGGCATCCGGACCCGGAAGGATCGCGCCGCCAAAAGTGACGCAACTGGTCACAGGCGCGGCAGGAGTGACAAAGAGCGTCACTTTCACTGGCTCCAGTTGGCGCCGATTCAGTGACCCCACTTCCAATTTGAAGATTCGCCCCCCGGGAAACTGGAGTTGGCACGCGATGTGCGTATTCTCCACTGCACGTGCAGCTCGCACGGCAAGCCCAAGGACCCGGTACGCCGGACCTGCGGCACGTGAAAGTAAATATCACTCCTAGGGGAAATGTATGAAGAAGCAGCAGGGCTTTACGCTGATCGAACTGATGATCGTCGTCGCGATCATCGCCATCCTGGCCGCCATCGCGCTGCCGGCTTACCAGGACTACACCACCCGCGCCAAGATCTCCGAAGCGCTGGTGATGGCCGCTCCGGCCAAGCTCGCCGTGGCCGAGACGTCCTCCTCGCTGGGCTCGCTGGGTCTGGTGACCGCCAGCAACGCTGGCTACACGTTCCCGGGCTCGACCAAGTACGTCAGCGGCATCCAGATCACCGGCACCACCGGTGTCGTGACCGTCACCTCGACCGTGCCGAATGCCTCGGGCGCCATCACGCTGACCCCCACGGCCGTGGGCTCCTCCGCGCAGCTGACGTGGGTGTGCCGCTCGACCGCCATCGACGCGAAGTACCTGCCGGCCGAGTGCCGCCCGTAAGCGCCGCGTAACAGCCCAACAGACCCCGGCGCTGCCGGGGTTTGTTTTTTTGGGGCCAAGACTCGAGAACCCGATGTCCGTCAACACGTCACGTTTGTTCCTGTTCGCAGCGATGCTGGCGACATTCGGCATTTACTGGACTGGCCTCAACGGCCCGTTCATCTTCGACGATGCGCAGGGGCTGGACATCGTTCGCGCCTGGCACGAGGGGACCGCCTCCTGGCGTGAGGCCGTGTTCGGCGACGCCTCCCTGCTGTTCGCGCGCCCGATTCCCATGGCGAGTTTCCTGCTCACCACGTGGCTCGGCGACAGCGTCACCAGTTTCCCGTTCAAGCTCGGGAACCTCGTCCTGCACGTCGCATGTGGCTACCTCGTGTGGTGCATCGCGCGACGGGCCATCTCGCACGACCGTGAGCTGAGGACCGTTGCACCCACGCTCGCAGCCCTGGCGGCAACCCTGTGGCTCCTGCATCCGCTCCACGTCAGCACCGTGTTGTATGCCGTGCAGCGCATGGCGCAGCTCAGCACGCTGTTCGCTTTACTCGCCGTATTGACCTACCTGATCGCGCGCGAGCAACTGGAAGCGGGCCGAATCCGCCGCGCATGCGCTCACCTGTTTGTCACCTTGCCGTTGATGGTGGTCGCCGGCCTGCTGAGCAAACAGAATGCGGCTGTCGCGCCCCTCTTGTGCCTGGTGCTGGAACTGGCCTACTTCGCCCGCGGGCGCATGCCTCGTCCGGTCACGGGGTTCTTCGCGCTGTTCCTCGGGCTTCCTGCTCTGGGCGCCGCTGCCCTGCTGACGTTCGCGCCCATGCGACTGCTGGGTGGTTACGACGATTGGGACTTCACGCTGGGCCAGCGACTGCTCACCCAGGCCCGCGCCCTGATGGACTACGTGGGCATGCTGCTGATCCCTCGCGGTCCGCGCATGGGTCTCTACACCGACGACTTTGCGGTGTCGACGGGCCTGTTTTCGCCGGCGACGACGGCGGTTTGTATCGCAGCGCTGCTGGCCATCAGCATCACGGCCTGCCTCGTGCGCCGGCGTGCTCCCACCTTTTTCGCGGGCTGGTTCTTCTTCCTCGCAGCACACGCCGTGGAGTCCACGTTCCTGCCGATCGAGATGTACTACGAACACCGGAACTACTTGCCGTCGGTAGGCCTGCTGATGGCACTGGTGGGCCTATGGGCGCTGGTTCCTCGCGACCTGCCCACCAACGTGCTCGGGCGTACGCAGCTCGGTGCCCTGGCTGGCGGCGGGTTCGCGTTGGTGCTCTGCGTGGCAACGTTCGGGCGCGTCCTGATCTGGAAGGACGAGAACACGATCATCGAACAGGGGCTGCGCTTCCATCCCCAATCCTTGCGTGTGAACTTCCACGCCGGTGATCGCGCGATCAAACACGGTCAGTTTGATGTGCACCGGCAACTGATGACTCGCCTGGTGGCCGGGCCCGATCCGCGCAACCGCGAAATGGCTCGATTGGACCTGATCTACGCCAACTGCCTCAGCGGCACCGGCGGCAACCAGGAGTTGTTGCGATTGGCCGCGGCCGAACGGCTCCCTCGAATTACCGTGTTGGAGACGTATGCGTTTCACCGCTTGTCCACTGCCATCCGCGACAAGGGGTGTGGCGATCTGACCCAAGTGGGACTGGCGGACGGCCTGCGAGAGATCATCGACGCAGCGACGCTACAGCCTGAACAATCGCAACCAAAGGGGGTCACGCGCTACGTCGTGTCGCAGATCTACGCGAGTGCCGGTTTGTGGCCGCAGGCCCGGGAGCAGGTGGATCTCGCCTGGCGCGGTGGCGGCGACAAGCGTGCCGGCGCTTTCCTGGTCCAGACCCTGATTGAGACGGGAAGACAGTCGGAGGCGAGCCGCCTGCTGGCCGAACTGGATTCCCGCATCGACAAAGATGAACTGGCGGCCCAGAAGGCGCTGGCGGCACTGCGAGCGCAACTCGTGACGACGCGCCGGGAAGCCGCGCCGGCATTGCCCGCAGCGCGCGTCGAACAGTGACCGCCGCCCACGCGCACCCGGCAGGATTGCGTTACATTTGAGGCGGGGAAGCAGAAGTTCGATCTAGGGGAAAGCATGAATACCGTGGCTACCGCCAATCTGGTGGGAATCACTGGCATCGCCCGCCGCCTGGTGCTCGACGGGGCACTCGAGGACGGCGTGGCGCGCCAAGCGCAGACGGCCGCTACCGCCGCCAAGCAGCCTCTTGGCGCGTACCTGGCCGAGAAGCGGCTGGTTTCATCGACGCAGTTGGCGGCGGCGAACTCGGTTGAGTTCGGCGTTCCGCTGTTCGATGTGGGCGCGTTCGATCCCGGCCAGTCCGCGATCAAACTCGTCAACGAAACCCTGGTCCGCAAGCACCAGATCCTGCCGCTGTACCGACGCGGCAACCGACTTTTCATCGGCATCAGCGACCCGACCAACACGCAGGCACTGGACGAGGTCAAGTTCCAGACGAACCTGGCGATCGAACCGATCCTGCTCGATGCCGAGCGTCTGCAGCGCACCATCGACCTGTGGCTGGAGGCCAGCGATTCGCTCGCCGATACCGTTGGTGGCGATGAAGGCCTGGAGACGCTGGATGTCTCCGGCGGGGAAGATGCCGCCAACGAGAGCGGTGTCGACGTCAAGACCGACGACACCCCGGTCGTGAAGTTCGTCAACAAGGTACTGGTCGATGCCATCCGTCGCGGCGCCTCGGACATCCACTTCGAGCCTTACGAAACGGACTATCGGGTGCGCCTGCGCATCGACGGCCTGCTCAAGCAGGTCAGCAAGGTGCCTCCGAACCTCTCGGCCCGCATCGCCGCGCGCCTGAAGGTGATGGCGCAGCTGGATATCGCCGAAAAGCGCGTGCCGCAGGACGGCCGCATCAAGCTCAACATCTCCAAGACCAAGCAGGTCGACTTCCGCGTGAGCACGTTGCCGACGCTGTTCGGCGAAAAGGTCGTGCTGCGTATCCTCGACGGCAGTGCCGCCAAGCTCGGCATCGACAAGCTCGGTTACGAAGACGACCAGCGTGCGCTGTACGAAGCCGCGTTGGCCAAGCCGTACGGAATGGTGCTGGTCACCGGTCCAACGGGCTCGGGCAAGACGGTGTCGCTCTACACCGGCCTGAACATCCTCAACGAAGAGGAACGCAACATCTCCACGGTTGAGGATCCGGTCGAAATCCGCGTGCCGGGCATCAACCAGGTGCAGATGAACGTCAAGCGCGGCATGACCTTCGCCGCCGCGCTGCGCAGCTTCCTGCGACAGGACCCGGACGTCGTGATGGTCGGCGAAATCCGCGACCTGGAGACCGCGGAGATCGCAGTGAAGGCGGCGCAGACGGGCCACCTGGTGCTTTCCACGCTGCACACCAACGACGCGCCGCAAACCGTGTCGCGACTGATGAACATGGGCATCGCGCCCTACAACATCACCTCGTCGGTGACGCTGATCATCGCGCAGCGACTTGCCCGTCGCCTGCACGACTGCAAGCGCGAAGTGGCGCTGCCCGAGCATGCGTTGCTCGCCGAGGGGTTCACCCACCAGGAAGTGGCGGCCGGATTGAAGATCTACGAAGCGGTCGGCTGCCCCGATTGCACCGAAGGCTACAAGGGTCGAACCGGCATCTATCAGGTGATGCCGATGAGCGAGAAGATCCAGGCGATCGTCCTGCAGGGCGGCAACGCCCTGGATATCGCCGAAGCCTCCAAGCAATCCGGCGTGCGTGACCTGCGTCAGTCGGCATTGCTGAAAGTAAAGAACGGCGTGACAAGCCTCGCCGAAATCAACCGCGTAACCAAGGACTAACCCATGTCCGCGACCCGTAGTGCAGTCAAGCCGGCCGCTGCCGCCCGCCGCCCCAACCCGATGAGCACGTTCGTCTGGAACGGCACGGACAAGCGCGGCAAGGTGATGAAGGGCGAGCAGGAAGCGAAGAACGCCAATGCGCTTCGCGCCGAGCTGCGACGCCAGGGCATCACGCCGCGCGTGGTGAAAGCCAAGGGCAAACCCCTGTTCGGCGGGGCAGGCAAGACGATCACGCCGCTCGAGATCGCGGTGTTCAGTCGCCAGCTCGCTACGATGATGAAGTCGGGCGTGCCCATCGTCAGCTCGCTGGAAATCGTGGCGAACGGCCACAAGAACCAGCGCATGGCGAAGATGCTCAACACGATCCGCTCCGACATCGAGAGCGGTTCTTCGCTTTACGAGGCGCTGAGCAAGCACCCCGTCCAGTTCGACGAGTTGTACCGCAACCTGGTCAAGGCGGGCGAGACGGCCGGTGTGCTCGAGACCGTGCTCGATACGATCGCGACGTACAAGGAAAACATCGAAGCCCTGAAGGGCAAGATCAAGAAGGCGATGTTCTATCCCGCGATGGTCGTCGCGGTGGCGCTCATCGTCAGCGCGATCCTGCTGGTGTTCGTGGTGCCGCAGTTCGAGACCGTCTTCCAGAGCTTCGGCGCCGACCTACCGGCGTTCACCAAGCTGATCATCCGCATGAGCGATTTCATGGTCGCCTACTGGTGGATGGTGCTGTTCGCCGTCGTCGGCGCCGGCGTAGCCTTCATCATGGCGAAGAAGCGCTCGCTCGCGTTCTCGCGCTTCCTGGACCGCGCCATCCTCAAGCTGCCGGTGATCGGGCAGATCATGCACAACTCGGCGATCGCGCGGTTCTCGCGCACGCTGGGCGTCACCTTCCGCGCAGGCGTGCCGCTGGTGGAAGCGCTGGACATCGTCGCCGGCGCCACGGGCAACAGTCTGTACGAAGATGCCGTGCGCAACATCCGCGACGACGTGTCGGTCGGCTACTCGGTCAACATGGCGATGAAGCAGGTCAACATCTTCCCGCACATGGTGGTGCAGATGACCGCCATCGGCGAAGAGGCGGGCGCGCTCGACACCATGCTCTTCAAGGTCGCCGAGTTCTACGAACAGGAAGTCAACAACGCCGTCGACGCGCTTTCCAGCCTGCTGGAACCGCTGATCATGGTGTTCCTGGGCGTGATCGTCGGCGGCATGGTCATCGCGATGTACCTGCCCATCTTCAAGCTCGGCGCGGTCGTGGGCTAAGCGGCCCCGATCACCCCGTTCTGAACTTCGGGCACAATCCCGCGCATGGCATTCCTCGATCAAAACCCCGCCATCGGATTTCCGCTGGCGGCCGGACTCGGCCTGCTGGTCGGCAGCTTTCTCAACGTGGTGATCCTGCGCCTGCCCAAGCGGCTGGAGTGGCAGTGGCGCCGCGACAGCCGCGAGGTGCTCGGCGAGCCCGACACCTACGATCCGCCGCCACCTGGCATCGTGGTCGAGCGCTCGCACTGCCCGCACTGCAAGCACCAGCTGTCGTGGTACGAGAACATTCCGGTGTTCAGCTACGTGGTGCTGGGCGGGAAGTGCCGCAACTGCAAGGCGCCGATCTCACCGCAGTACCCTCTGGTCGAGCTGCTGACGATGCTTCTGGTGGTCGCAAGCGTGTGGCGCTTCGGCTTCGGCTGGCAGGGCTTCGGCGCGATCGTCTTCACGTGCTTCCTGATCGTGCTGTCGGGCATCGACCTGCGCACGCAGTTGCTGCCCGACCAGCTGACGTTGCCGCTGATGTGGCTGGGTCTGATCGCCGCCTCCGACAATCTCTACTTCCCCGCCAAACCGGCACTGCTGGGCGCGGTGGCGGGCTACCTGAGCCTCTGGATCGTGTGGTGGCTGTTCAAGCAGCTCACCGGGAAGGAAGGCATGGGGCACGGCGACTTCAAGTTGCTGGCGGCCATCGGCGCCTGGACGGGCCTGAAGGGCATCCTGCCGACGATCCTGCTGTCCTCCGTGGTCGGCGCAGTGGTTGGCTCGATCTGGCTCGCCATGAAGGGCCGTGATCGGGCGACGCCCATTCCGTTCGGCCCGTACCTCGCCATCGCCGGCTGGATCACCTTCTTCTGGGGCGAGCAGATGGTCGGCGCCTACATGCAGTTCGCCGGCCTGAAGTAAGGTCCCGCCGGTTTACCCTACCCGCTCTGAAGCGGCGTACAGGCCCATGAGCGAGTTCATCGTCGGCGTCACCGGAGGCGTGGCCTCCGGCAAGAGCGAAGTCACGCGTCGCTTCGAGGCGCTGGGCGTTCCCGTCGCGGACGCCGACGTCGCGGCCCGCACCGCGGTCGAGCCGGGCTCGGACGGACTGGCCGAGGTCGTCGCAAGCTTCGGCGCGGATGTCCTCGCGCCGGACGGAAGCCTCGATCGCGCCGCGATGCGTCGCCACGTGTTCGGCGACGACGCCGCACGCCGGCGACTTGAAGCCATCATCCATCCCCGCGTGCGGGCGAACCTTCGTGCTGCGTGCGAGGCCGCGTCCTGGCCCTACGCCATCGCGGCCATTCCGCTGCTCGCCGAAGGCGGCGGACGCGAGGCCTACCCGTGGCTGTCTCGCATCCTCGTGGTCGACGTGCCGGTCGACGTGCAGCGCGCGCGCGTGATGGAGCGCGACCGCGTGGACGCCGAGCTGGCGCAGCGGATGATCGCCGCGCAGGCCACGCGCGACCAGCGGCTGGCGATCGCGGACGATGTCATCGTCAACGACGGCCCCGTCGAGCTGCTTGTTTCCCACGTCGCGGCGCTGGATCGCCGCTACCGCGCCCTGGCTGGCGCGCACGCGTAAGCGCCGGACCTGTCAGGCCGACGGCCAGAGGCCGCGGATCGCGGCGATGCCTTGGGCGCCGTGCGACCGCGCCTCATCCACATCCGCCGGAGCGAGGCCGCCGATGGCGTAGATCGGCAGCGACACGCGTTCGCGCATCGCCGCGAAGCCGTCCCAACCGATGCCTTCGACGCCTGGGTGGCTCGGCGTCGGTTTCAGCGTGCCGAGGACGGCGAAATCGCACCCGAGTGATTCTGCCGCGAGCAGGTCGTCCACCTCGTGGCAGGAGGCCGCCAATGGAAGGCCAGACGGGATCGGACGCTCCGACAGGCCATGCAACAGGCGCGAAGGCAGATGCAGGCCGAGCCCGAACTCGATCGCCAGCGCGACATCGCCATTCACCAGCGTTTCCGCGCCGGCCTGGCGGCACAGGCGCGCGGCCTGGGCGACCAGCGCGCGCCATCGTCCCGCGTCCAGCTCCGGCGCGCGCAGCTGCACGCGCCTGACGCCGTTGGCCAACGCATGTTCGAGACGCGCGAGCCAGACGGCGTCCTCCCCCGCAGGCGACGGCGTCACGAGGTAGTGCGCTGGCTGCAGCAAGGCCGCGACAACGGGCCGATCGGCCGGCGGCATCGCGTAGCTGGCGAGCTTCTGCGGCGGTACCCAGACGAGCGCCTGCCCTTCCAGGCCGCGCGCATGGCCGCGCCACGCGGCGATGCTGCGCACATCGAGGCGCAAGCGTTTGTCGGGATAGCGCTGGGGAACGTTGATCAGCGGCGCGCCGATGTCGACCTCGATGCCTAGCTCCTCGTGCAGCTCGCGCGCCAGCGCCGCTTCGGCGGATTCGCCGGGTTCGTGCTTGCCGCCCGGGAATTCCCACAGTCCGGCGAGGTCGCGCCCTTCGGTGCGACGCGCGAGCAGCACGCGGCCGCGCGCATCGCGGATGACGCCCGCGACCACTTCGACATGGCGCAGTGCACCCTCAACCGCGCCCGGATCGACCGCGCGCGAGACATCGGGAGTGGAAGTGGTGCTCACCTGCTTACCGGAACGTGGAAGGCGTCCCGGGCACCGCCCTCCCCCGTTTGCGGGAGAGGGCGTCTGGAGCCGCTGCCGTCAGGCGATCTGCCCATGGCAGTGCTTGTACTTCTTGCCGCTGCCGCAGGGGCAGGGATCGTTGCGGCCGACATTGGCGAACACGTCGCCACCGGCGGCGGCCTGCGCCTGCGCGGCTTCCTCGTCGGCACCGAAACCGCCGGCCGAGGCGTGCTGGAACTGCATCTGGCGTGCCTGCGCTTCGGCGGCGGCACGCTCCTGCGCTTCGAGCGCGGCGACTTCGTCCTCGCTGCGGATGCGCACGCGCGCCAGCAGCGTGACGACTTCGCGCTTCACCTTCTCCAGCATCTCGGAGAACAGCTCGAACGCTTCCTTCTTGTATTCCTGCTTCGGCTGCTTCTGCGCGTAGCCGCGCAGATGGATGCCCTGGCGCAGGTAATCCATGCGCGCGAGGTGCTCCTTCCAGTTCTGGTCGAGCACGTTGAGCATGATGTGCTTCTCGAGCAGGCGCATCGTCTCGCTGCCGAGCTGCTCCTCGCGCTGGGCGAAGTGGCCTTCGACGGCCTCCTGCACCAGGCGCTCGATCGTCTCGGCGTCGACTTCCTCGCTCTTGCCGACGAACTCGCGCAACGACATCTGCACTCCGAACTCGGACGCGAGCGTCGCTTCCAGGCCCGGCAGGTCCCACTGGTCGTCGACCGAATTCGGCGGCACGAAGCGCGCCACGATGTCGGCCACGACGTCGCCACGGATGCCTTCGACGTTCTCGTTGACGCTCTCGGCTTCCAGCAGCTCGTCGCGCTGGCTGTAGATCACCTTGCGCTGGTCGTTGTTGACGTCGTCGAAGTCCAGCAGGTTCTTGCGGATGTCGAAATTGTGGGCCTCGACCTTGCGCTGCGCGTTGGCGATCTGCTTGGTCACCAGCGCGCTTTCGATGATGTCGTCTTCCTTCAGGCCCATGCGCGCCATCACGCGCTGCACCCAGTCGGCCGCGAAGATGCGCATCAGGTTGTCTTCGAGCGACAGGTAGAAGCGCGAGGAACCCGGGTCGCCCTGGCGACCGGCGCGGCCGCGCAGCTGGTTGTCGATGCGGCGGCTTTCGTGGCGCTCGGTGCCCACGATGTGCAGGCCGCCGGCGGCCTTCACCGCTTCATGGCGCGCCAGCCATTCGGACTTCAGGCGGGCCTTGGTGACCTCGTCGATCGGCGCGCCGGTCTTGGCTTCCAGCTCGGCGATTTCGTTCTCGAGCGATCCGCCCAGCACGATGTCGGTACCGCGGCCGGCCATGTTGGTGGCGATGGTGATCGCGCCCGGGCGGCCCGCCTGCGCGACGATCTGCGCTTCGCGCTCGTGCTGCTTGGCATTGAGGACTTCGTGGTGGATGCCGGCGTCGCGCAGCTGCTGGCTCAGCATTTCCGACACTTCGATCGAGGTCGTGCCGACCAGTACCGGCTGCTTGCGGGCGTTGGCGTCCTTGATCTCGTTGAGCACCGCGCGGTACTTGCCGTTCCGGTTGAGGAACACCGCGTCGGGGTGGTCCTTTCGCTGCACCGGCTTGTGGGTCGGGATGACGATGACTTCCAGGCCGTAGATGCTCTGGAATTCGTACGCCTCGGTGTCGGCCGTGCCGGTCATGCCGGACAGCTTCTTGTACATGCGGAACAGGTTCTGGAAGGTGATGCTCGCCAGCGTCTGGTTCTCGCGCTGGACCGGCACGCCTTCCTTCGCCTCGACCGCCTGGTGCAGGCCGTCCGACCAGCGACGGCCAGCCAGCGTGCGGCCGGTGAACTCGTCGACGATCACCACTTCGCCATCGCGCACGATGTAGTCCACGTCGCGCTGGTAGATGGCGTGCGCGCGCATGGCGGCGTTGAGGTGGTGCACGACGCTGAGGTTCTGCGCGCCGTAGAGCGTGTCGTCCTCGCCCTGCAGGATGCCGGCCTGGCGCAGCAGGTGTTCGGCGCGTTCCTGGCCGGCTTCGGACAGGTGCACCTGCTTGCCCTTCTCGTCGACCCAGTAGTCGCCTTCGCTTTCTTCCGTCGCCTGGCGCGACAGCTGCGGGACGATGCGGTTGACCTTGATGTACAGCTCCGGCGACTCGTCGGCCGGGCCGGAGATGATGAGCGGCGTGCGCGCCTCGTCGATCAGGATCGAGTCGACCTCGTCGACGATCGCGTAATGCAGGCTGCGCTGGAAACGGTCTTCCTTCGACAGCGCCATGTTGTCGCGCAGGTAGTCGAAGCCGAACTCGTTGTTGGTGCCGTAGGTGATGTCGGCGGCGTACGCGGCGTGCTTGTCGCTGTGCGGCATGCCCGGGTAGACCACGCCGACCGACAGGCCCAGCCAGTTGTACAGGCGGCCCATCCAGGCCGAGTCGCGGCGGGCCAGGTAGTCGTTCACGGTGACGACGTGGACGCCCTTGCCTTCCAGCGCGTTGAGGTAGACCGGCAGCGTCGCGACCAGGGTCTTGCCCTCGCCGGTGCGCATCTCGGCGATCTTGCCCAGGTGCAGGACCATGCCGCCGATCAGCTGGACGTCGTAATGGCGCATGCCGAGCACGCGCTTGGACGCCTCGCGACAGACGGCGAATGCCTCGGGCAGGATCTTGTCGAGCGACTCGCCATCGGCGATGCGCTTCTGGAACTCCGCCGTCTTGGCCTGCAGTTGCTCATCGGAGAGCTTCTGCATCTCCGGCTCAAGCGCGTTGATCTTGGCGACGGAGCGTTGCAGTTGGCGCAGCAGGCGATCGTTACGGCTGCCGAAAACGCGGGTAAGCAGGCTGTTGAGCATGGAGTGCGACTGGGTCCGTTGTAGCGGAACAGGGATACCGGCGGGCCGGACGCATTCAGAGTCCGTGTCCACCGGCGAGTTCCCCGAAGGAAGGCTCTGGCCGGCTCAAATGAAATCGGGGCGCCGCGCGCCCCGAAAGTATCGAGCCTGAACTGTGGCCGCGCCGATTGTAGCGTGTGGGCGAGGACCGATGCTTGCAAGGCACCGCCTTGCATCGGGCGAGCGCCCGGAGCGTGCCGCGGAGGCCAGGGATCCCTGGAGGCGGCCTATGCCACCCGCAGGAGCCCCGCTCCCTGCCTCAGCCCTTGATCTCCATCTTCAGCGGCGACTGCTGGCTGAGGAACTTGCGCGGGTTCACGACGCGGTTGTTCTCCCACACCTCGAAGTGCACGTGGGCACCGGTCGAGCGGCCCGTCGAGCCGGCCTTCGCGATTTCCTGCCCGGCGCGCACCAGCTCGCCGACCTTGCGGGTCAGGCGTGAGTTGTGGGCGTAGCGGGTGACGTAGCCGTTGCCGTGGTCGACCTCGATGACGTTGCCGTAGCCCGAGCGCACGCCCGAGTAGCTGACGACGCCGTCGGCCACGGCCAGCACCGGATCGCCGACATTGGCCTTGAAGTCGATGCCCTTGTGGTTGGCATGGCCACCGCTGAACGGATCGGCGCGGCCGCCGAAGCCGGAGGTGATGTAACTGTTGGCGATCGGCTCGCGGCCCGGCACGGAGTTCATGTCGAGCTGGCGGTTGAACAGCAGCGACTCAAGCACCGAGAGCTGCTCACCGGACGCCTTGAACTGCGCACCGAGCGTGGCCATGCCCTCGTCCAGCTCGGGCTTGGTCATGTCGCGCACCGGGCCGACACCACCGACGCCGACCGGCTTGTCGAAGTCGAACTCGCCGTCCTGCAGCTGGCCGATCCGGGTCAGGCGTTCGCCGAGAGCGTTGAGGCGGTTGGCCTCGGCCTGCAGCTCGCCCATGCGGGCGGCCAGGGCATTGATTTCGCGTTGGGCGTCGCGGCGGGTCGCTGCGATCAGCGCCTCCTGCCGGTCGGCCTTGCTGCGCAGCATGGCGTTGTCGGCGAGGGTGACGCCCGCGCCGAGCGCGGTGCCGGTACCCAGCAGCAGCGCCATCGCCAGCGCCGGGCGCTGTGCGCCCCAGTAGCCCGCACGCTGCAGCATCGACGAAAGCTGCACGCGGGTTTTGTTTACGATGGTTGAATAAGTCATGTCCAGTTCTGATTCCAAGCCCAGGTCGCGCAAAGGCGGCCCATCGACTCCACGCGCCGCGCTGGATGCGCTGCTCGCCGAGCCCGCTGGCGGTCCGGTGCGTCGTGCCTTGTGGCTCGACGAGCTGGACCAACGGTTTCGCCCGCTCCTGCCGCCGTCGCTGGCCGCGCATGCGCGACTGGCCAACTACGAACGCGGCAGGCTCGTGTTTGTCGTCGATGCCCCGGTGTGGCGAGCCAAGATGCGGCTCGCTGCCCCTGAACTGCTCGACGCGGCCCGTTCCATCGGGCTGGATGCGGCTGAACTCATCGTCAAAACGACAACGCCGGTGATCGCCTCCCCGCAATCGGACCGGAAAGCCAAACCCATCTCCGCTACCGCACTACAAGCCTTGCAGGCAGCGCTGGAGTCGCTGAAGGAGCCCGGTTCCACCGGCTCCAGTGACTCCACCTGAAGTTTTCGTCGTGTTGGCAGGTTTGTTGCCGCCACGTCGATACGCCAGGGTTCGGGGCATGCTAAAGGCCTAACCCCTTGAATTTGTTAAGAGGTTAGAAACCTTTCGGAAGAATATCGTTAAATAAAAGTTAAGGCGTCACGCAGAGTTCACGTCTGTGACGTCCGCCCAATTCATGAAAACGCTTGCGGCGTGTGCCCAGCCGCGTTGCGCGAACCGCTCAGGCGGTTGCCGGAATCCCGTATGTCACGGGCGCTTCGTGCACGTCCGACTCGGTGAAACTCACCTCGTCCCAGGCCGAACGCTCGGCCAGGAGGGCGCGCACCAGCTTGTTGTTTAGCGCGTGGCCGGACTTGAAGCCGACGTAGGCGCCGATGATCGGACGACCCGCGAGATACAGGTCGCCGACGGCATCCAGGATTTTGTGCCGCACGAACTCGTCGGCGTAACGCAGGCCGTCGTCGTTGAGGACGCGGAACTCGTCCAGCACGATCGCGTTGTCCATCGAGCCGCCGAGGCCGAGGTTGCGTTCGCGCATGTATTCCAGGTCGCGCATGAAGCCGAACGTGCGCGCACGGCTGACTTCCTGGATGTAGTTGGCCGTGGAGAACTCGACAACGGCGCGCGACTGCGACGCCGGGATGGCCGGGTGGTCGAACTGCACGGTGAAGTCGAGGCGGAAGCCGTCGTACGGCTCGAACCGCGCGATCTTGTCGCCCTCGCGCACTTCCACCGGCTGGCGGATGCGGATGAAACGCTTCGGCGCGTCCTGCTCGTAGATGCCTGCCGACTGCAGCAGGAACACGAACGGACCGGAGGAGCCGTCCATGATCGGCACTTCGGCCGCGGACAGTTCCACATATAGATTGTCGACGCCCAGCCCCGCGAGCGCGGACAGCAGGTGTTCGACGGTCTGGATCTTGGCCGGACCACAGGTCAGGCCGGTGCACAGCGTCGTCTCGGTCACCAGCTCGGCGCTGGCCGGCACTTCCACCACCGGGTCCAGGTCGACGCGACGGAACACGATGCCGGTATCGACCGGCGCCGGGCGCAGCGTGAGAAAGACCTTTTCTCCACTGTGCAGGCCCACGCCGGTGGCGCGGATCACGTTCTTGAGGGTGCGCTGACGCAGCATGGGGGCGACCTTGGGGGGCGGCGTGCTTCTTCGTTACGTGTGTGCGACCGCAGGCAGGTGCAAATGGTTCTCGCCTGAACGGCCGGCAAGAATAGCACCGCGCACGCTGAACCATGACGGAAACAAGTCACGATCCCGTGAAGGGAAGACGGCCGGCCGGACCCGCCGTAGCGGACCGGCCGACCCCTGCCCCATCGGGGGCCAGAAGGACGACGACACCCCGGTCCTCCCCGTGGCGAGGGAGGACCGGTTGGAACCCGGGCCTGCCGTCAGCCCGGACCGGGCCGACGGCGGGCCGACTGCATCAGTCGGCCTGGCGGCGGAGGAACGCCGGGATGTCCAGATAGCTGCTGTCGCTGCCGAAATCGGCGACGGCCGGAGCCGACGACGGTTCCACGCTGCGGCTGCCGGCGCTGCCGCGCAGACTGTTGCCGAAGCTCGGACGCGCGGTCGGCATTTCGTCCATCGCCGAGAACTCCGGCTGGCCGGTCGTGGCGTTGCGGACCAGCGAGATCGGGGCGCGCTGCGCCTCGCGCTCGTTGCCGCGAACCGACTGGCGGGCGACGGCGCGGTTCAGGCCCGTGGCGACCACGGTGACCTTCACCTCGTCCTGCATGTCCGGATCCAGCACGGTGCCGATGACGACGGTCGCGTCCTCGGAGGCGAAGTTCTCGATGGTGCGGCCCACTTCGTCGAACTCGGCCATCGTGAAGTCCGGACCGGCGGTGATGTTGACCAGGATGCCGTTGGCGCCGGACAGGTTCACGTCGTCCAGCAGCGGGTTCTGGATCGCCGCTTCCGCCGCGGCCTGTGCACGATCGTCGCCGCGGGCGGCGCCCGTGCCCATCATCGCCAGGCCCATCTCGCTCATCACGGTGCGCACGTCGGCGAAGTCGACGTTGATCAGGCCCGGACGCACGATCAGGTCGGCGATGCCCTGCACGGCGCCGAGCAGCACGTCGTTGGCGGCGCGGAACGCCTGAATCATCGTCGCGTTGCGACCCAGCACGGTGATCAGCTTCTCGTTCGGGATGGTGATCAGCGAGTCGCAGTGGTGGCTCAGCTCCTCGATGCCCTTCAGCGCGACCTGCATGCGGCGACGGCCTTCGAACGGGAACGGCTTGGTGACCACGGCCACCGTCAGGATGCCCATCTCCTTGGCCAGCTGCGCCACGACCGGCGCGGCGCCGGTGCCCGTGCCGCCGCCCATTGCCGGCGGTGATGAACACCATGTCGGCGCCGGTCAGCGCGTCCATGATGCGTTCGCGGTCTTCCAGCGCAGCCTGGCGGCCGACTTCCGGATTCGCGCCTGCGCCCAGGCCCTTGGTGACGTTGCTGCCCAGCTGCAGCTGCAGCTTCGCGCCGCAGTTCTTGATGGCCTGCGCGTCGGTGTTGGCGGTGATGAACTCCACGCCATCGACGTTGCCGCTGACCATGTGCGCCACGGCGTTGCCGCCGCCGCCGCCCACGCCGACCACCTTGATGACCGCGTTCGGGGCCATTTTTTCAACCAGTTCGAAATGTGCCATGTCGTCGTCCTCGTTATGTAGTGCTAGTTATTTGCTGTGCTTTCGAATCGTCGTAGTGCCGGAACCGCAAGTACTGCCGTCATCGCCTCGCCTGCCCGCTCGATCCAGGCCCTGCCCGGATCGGGAACCGGCGTCGGCCCATGCCGCGTCGATTCCTTGAAAACCCCTGGTCGCCGCGTCGTCAGAACTCGCCGCGATACCAGTTCTTGATCTTGTTGAAGAAGCTTCCCGCGCGGCCGGTCGGAATCACCGGGCGGCGCGGGTTCTCGATCTGGCTTCCCATCAGCAGCAGGCCCACGCCGGTGGCGTGCACCGGGTTGCCCACCACTTCGCCAAGACCGGTCACGTGCTGCGGAATGCCCACGCGCACCGGCATCTGCAGCATTTCCTCGGCGAGTTCGACCACGCCTTCCATCTTCGCGGCGCCGCCGGTGAGCACCATGCCGGCGCGCACGTGCTGCTCGAAGCCGCTGCGGCGAAGCTCCGCCTGGATCATTTCGAAGATCTCCTCGTAACGCGCCTGCACGGCCTGCGCGAGCGACGCGCGCGGCATGCGGCGCGGCGGGCGATCGCCGACGCTCGGAACCTGGATGGACTCTTCCGCCGTCGCCATCTGCGCCAGCGCGCACGCGTAACGCACCTTGATCTGCTCGGCTTCCGGCGTGGGCGTGCGCAGCATGTGCGCGATGTCCTCGGTCACCTTGTCGCCGGCGATCGGCAGGCTTGCGCTGTGCGCGATCGCGCCGCCGACGAACACCGCGATGTCGGTCGTGCCTGCGCCGATGTCGACCAGCACCACGCCGAGTTCGCGCTCATCGCTGGTGAGCACGGCCTGGCTGGAGGCGAGCACGCTGAGGATCAGGTCGTCCACCTGCAGGCCGCAGCGCTGCACGCACTTGCTGATGTTTGCTGCCGCCGACTGCGCGCACACGACCAGGTGCGCATGCACTTCCAGGCGCACGCCGGTCATGCCGACGGGATTGCGGATGCCTTCCTGCGAATCGTCGAGCACGTAGTCGCGCGGGATCGCGTGCAGGATCTTCTGGTCGGCCGGGATCGCCACGGCCTTGGCCGCTTCGAGCACGCGGTCCAGGTCGCCGTAGGTCACTTCGCCGTCGCGGATCGGTGCGATGCCCTGCGAGTTGCGGCACTGCACGTGGTTGCCGGAGATCGACGCGTACACCGAACGGATCTCGCAGCCGGCCATCAGCTCGGCTTCCTCGATGGCGCGCTGGATCGACTGCACGGTGGACTCGATGTCCACCACGACGCCGCGCTTGAGGCCGCGAGATTCGTGCGAGCCGATACCGATCACCTCGATCGGGTTGCCCGGCGAGTATTCACCCACCAGCGCCACCACCTTCGAGGTGCCGATGTCGAGGCCGACGATCAGCGACTTGTCACCCTTGCGATTCATGATTGTCCCTGCTGCTGCGGTTCTGCCGCCGGCGCCGGCACGGGCGCCCACGTCAATGCAAAACCATTGGTGTAACGAAGGTCGGCGAGCTTGAGCACCTGCGCCTGCTGCGTGAGCAGCTGCGGCAGCAGGCGCACGAAACGCGACAGGCGTGCACGCGCTTCGCTGCGGCCGACGACGATGCGCGCACCGTTGTCCAGGCCGAGCGTCCAGCTGCCGCGCGGATCGAGGCCGACTTCGCGCACTTCAAGACCGATCGGCGCGAACATCGCGCGCGACTCGTTGTAGAGCTCGACGACTTCGCTGACGCGCGCTTCCGGACCGCCGAGCAGCGGCAGGCCCTTCGGCACGTCGATGCCCTTCGCCGGGAACAGCCTGCCCTGCTCGGACAGCAGCAGGTCGCCACTCCAGCGCGCGAACGGGCGATGTTCGAACACCGTCACTTCCAGCACGTCGGGCCAGCGCTTGCGCACTTCGGCGCGCTCGACCCACGGCAGCTTCGACACCGCGTCCTGCGCGCCCGCCAGATCCACCGCGAAGAAGCCGCGCTGCGCATACGGCAGCAGCGTCTTCTGCAGCAGCACGCCATCGACGCGCTCGAACTGGCCCGTCGCACGCAGCTTCGTCAGCGGCCAGTGCGCGGCACCGATCCAGCCGTTGAGCACGGCGACGACCGGCAGCGCGACCAGCGCCAGCGCGAGGATCCATCCGACGAGGCGAAGCATGGCGTTCACGCCGCCGCACCTCCCGCGTTCGCGAGGCTCGACTCGAGCACGCGCCAGCACAGTTCATCGAACTCGATGCCGATCTGGCGCGCGGCCTTGGGCACCAGCGAATGGCTGGTCATGCCCGGCGCGGTGTTCACTTCGAGCAGATACAGCTGGCCGGTCGCGCGATCGCGCATGAAGTCCACGCGACCCCAGCCGCGGCAACCGGCGGCGACGAAGGCCTCCGCCGCGATGCGGCCGATCTCCGCTTCCGCCGCGCCTTCCAGGCCGGGGCACAGGTACTGCGTGTCGTCGGAAATGTACTTGGCGTGGTAGTCGTACCACTCGCCCTTCGGGACGATGCGGATCGACGGCAGCGCGATGTCGTTGAGCACCGGCACCGTGAGTTCCTCGCCGACGATCAGCTGCTCCATCAGCATCTCGCCCGGATAGTTCGCGGCGAGTTCGACGGCGGCATCGAGATCGGCATCGCTGAGCACGCGCGACACGCCGACGCTGGAGCCTTCACTCGACGGCTTGATGAACACCGGCAGACCCAGTTCGCGCGCGGCGGCGTGCACGTCACCACCCTTCGCCAGGCGCACGTAGCGCGGCGTCGGCAGGCCAATGCTGAGCCACACCTGCTTGGTGCGGATCTTGTCCATCGTCAGCGCCGAACCCAGCACGTCCGAACCGGTGTACGGAACGCCAAGCGCTTCGCACAGGCCCTGCAGCACGCCGTCTTCGCCGCCGCCCTTGTTGCCGTGGAGGATGTTGAAGACGCGATCGACGCTGCCGGCGCGGATCGCGTCGATCAGTGCCGGGATGCCATCGACCGCGAACGCATCGACGCCGCGCGAGCGCAGCGCTTCGAGCACGTTGCGGCCCGAGTCCAGCGAGACCTCGCGTTCGGCGCTGGTGCCGCCCATCAGCACGGCGACGCGACCGAACGCGGCCGGATCGGTGATGCGGGTCGGACCGAGTTTCGCCGCTGCGGACTGCGCGCTCACTTCTTCTCTCCGTTGGATGCGTTGAAGCCGTTCGCAGCGATCTGCTGCGCGGCGTAGCCGATGTCGCCCGCGCCCATCATCAGCAGCAGGTCGCCATCGTTGAGGACGTCAGGCAGCACGCTCGACAGATCTGCCGCGCCGCTCACGACCACGGGATCGATGCGGCCGCGCGCGCGGATCGCGCGTGCCAGCGACTTCGCGTCCGCACCGGCGATCGGCGCTTCGCCGGCCGGATACACCTCGGTCAGCACGAGCACGTCGACGGTCGACAGCACCGCGGCGAACTCGTCGAACAGATCGCGCGTGCGGCTGTAGCGATGCGGCTGGAACGCGACGACCAGCCGCTTGTCTGGCCAGCCACCGCGTGCAGCGGCGAACACCGCGTCCAGTTCCTTGGGGTGATGGCCGTAGTCGTCGACCAGCTGCACCGTCGCGCCCTTCGACGTGGTCGGGCTCGCAAGCAGGTTGAAGCGGCGCCCGACGCCGGCGAAGTTCTGCAACGCACGCGCGATCGCATCGGCCGCGACGCCCAGCTGCCACGCCACCGAAGCGGCGGCCAGCGCGTTGAGCACGTTGTGGCGGCCCGGCAGCGCGAGCGTGATCGGCGTGCGTGTCGCATCGGGCAGGCACAGCGTGAAGCGCATGTTCGGGCCGTCCTGCTGCACGTCTTCGGCGCGCACGTCGGCTTCGATGCTGAAGCCGTACGTCATCACGTGGCGCGGCGTCTTCTTCGCGAGCGCGGCGACTTCCGCATCGTCGATGCACAGCACCGCCAGCCCGTAGAACGGCAGGCGATGCATGAACTCCTCGAACGCCGCCTGCACGCGGGCGAAATCGCCGCCGTAGTTCTCCAGGTGATCGGCGTCGATGTTGGTGACGATGGCGATCTGCGGATTCAGGCGCAGGAAGCTGCCGTCGCTTTCGTCGGCTTCGGCCACGAGCCATTCGCCCGTGCCCAGGCGCGCGTTCGCGCCGGCTGCGAGCAGCTGGCCGCCGATCACGAACGTGGGATCGATGCCGCCTTCGGCGAGCACGCTGGCCGCGAGCGACGTCGTCGTGGTCTTGCCGTGCGTGCCGGCCACCGCGATGCCGCGCTTGAAGCGCATCAGCTCGGCAAGCATTTCCGCGCGCGGCACGACCGGGATGCGCTGCGCGCGCGCTTCCATCAGCTCCGGGTTGTCGGGCTTGATCGCGCTGGACACCACGACGCAATCGGTGCCGAGCACGTTCGCGGCAGCGTGACCCTTGTTCACGGTGACGCCCAGCGAGGCGAGACGACGCGTCACCGCATTGTCGGCGTTGTCCGAACCCGACACCTGGTAGCCGAGCGTGCACATCACTTCGGCCAGGCCGCTCATGCCCACGCCGCCGACGCCCACGAAGTGGACGCGCGGGAAGGCTTTGGCGAGGTCGCCGGTGTGCTGCAGGCGGCGACGCAGGGCCGTACTCATTCGACTTGCTCCAGAACCAGTTGTGCGACGCGTTCGGCTGCGTCGGGTTTGGCGATCGCGCGCGCAGCCTGCGCCATCTGCAGCAGGGCGCCGCGTTCGCCGAGGATTTCGAGGGTGGCCGACAGACGCTGCGCCAGGTCGCCCGCCGTGCCCTGCGGCACGAGGTGCGCGGCGCCGCGGTCGACGAGGTATTGCGCGTTCTTGGTCTGGTGGTCGTCCACCGCCTGCGGGAACGGCACCAGCACGCTGCCAACGCCGACCGCGCACAGCTCCGCGAGCGTCAGCGCGCCGGCGCGGCATACGACGATGTCGGCCCACGCGTAGGCGGACGCCATGTCGGCGATGAAAGGTTCCACCGACGCCTGCACGCCCGCCTCGGCGTACGCGCGCTCGGCTTCCTCGCGCAGCTTCTCGCCGCACTGGTGGCGCACTTCGCACTGGATGCGGCCACGCAGGCCGGCGACGGCCTTCGGCACGGCGGTGTTCAACGCACGCGCGCCCTGGCTGCCGCCGAGCACGAGTACGCGCAGCGCGCCGGTGCGTCCGGCAAAACGCTGCGCCGGCGGCGCGACCTCGGCGATCTCGGCGCGTACGGGATTGCCGACGACTTCCTCGTTCGGGAACGTGTCCGGGAAGCCGGTCAGCACGTGGCGCGCGAAACGCGCGAGCACGCGGTTGGTCAGGCCCGGCGCGCGGTTCTGTTCGTGCACGATCAGCGGAATGCCGGCGAGCTTCGCCGCCAGGCCACCCGGGCCGGCCGCATAACCGCCGAAGCTGATCACCGCGCGCGGCTGGCGCTCGCGCAGCGTCTGCATCGCGGCGCGCACGGCGCCGATGAGGCGGAACGGCGTGGCCAGCAGCGTCGCGACGCCCTTGCCGCGCATGCCGCGCACGGCGATGGTGTCGATGGCGATGCCGTGCTGCGGGACCAGGCGTGTCTCCATGCCGCCTTCCGCGCCGAGCCACAGCACCGGGACGTTGCGCTCGTTCAGCGCCTTGGCCACGGCGAGGCCCGGGAAGATATGCCCGCCGGTGCCGCCGGCGAGGATCATCACCGGATGCAGGTCGGAATCGGTCGCGGCGTGCATCACGCGATCCTCCCCAGCGTCGGCTCGACGCGCTGCTGCAGGCGGCTGGTGCCGCGCGACGTCGTCGCCGACGCAACCGGCGCGGGCTTGCGCGAAGGCATCGGCGCGGCCGTCGGCGACGGCGCGGCCGGATCGTTCGCGGCCGACGGCGGCGCGGTCTCGTTGCGCACCCGCGCCACCTGGCGCTGCGCGCGATCGAGTTCGTACGACACGCGCAGCAGCAGACCGAGCGCGGCGCAGGTCATGATCACGCTCGAACCACCATAGGAAATCATCGGCAGCGTCAGGCCCTTGGTGGGCAGCAGGCCGAGGTTCACGCCGATCGAGACGAAGCTCTGCAGGCTCATCCACAGCGCGATGCCGAACGCGCAGTAGCCGGCGAAATGACGGCGCATCTCCACGCACTTCAGGCCGAGCCAGAACGCGCGGCCGGCGAGGCCCGCGTACAGACCGACGACAAGGCACACGCCGAGGAATCCGAACTCCTCCGCGATCACCGCCATGATGAAGTCGGTGTGCGCTTCGGGCAGGTACGAGAGCTTCTGCACCGATGCGCCGAGCCCCACGCCGAGCCATTCGCCGCGACCCACCGCCATCAGCGCGTTGGTCAGCTGGTAACCGGTCTTGAACGGGTCCTGCCACGGGTCGAGGAACGAGGTCAGGCGCACGACGCGATACGGTTCGGCGATCGCCACCACCGCCAGCACCGGCAGGCCGATCAGCACCGGGCCGAACATGCGCGGCATGTTCACGCCGCCGAGCACCAGCATGCCGGCGGTGATCGCCAGCAGAAGCGAGGACGAACCGAAGTCCGGCTGCAGCAGCAGCATCATCACCAGCGCGACGGCGACGCCGATCGGCTTGAGCATCGCGCCCCAGGTCGCCGTCACTTCCTCGCTGTAGCGCTTGAGGTAGCTGGCGAGCCAGACGATGTAGAGCAGCTTGACCGCTTCGACGGCCTGGAAATTCGAGAACCCGAGGTTCAGCCAGCGACGCGCGCCGTTGACGCTGCGGCCGATGCCGGGCACGAACACCGCGATGAGCAGCACGAAGCACACCAGCAGCAGCCACTGGTTGTGCTGCTCGATGGTCTTCAGTTCCGTGCGCATGACCCACACCGCGCCGACCAGACCGATGGCGAGGAACACGACGTGGCGCGTGAGAAAGTAGAACGCGCCGACGTCGTGGCCATCGGCGACGCCAATAGAAGCCGAGCCGACCATCACCACGCCCAGGCACGCGAGCGCGCACGAGATCCCGAGCAGCCACGGGTCGAAGTGGCCGCCGATCGCGTCGAGTCGTGTTGCCTGGCGCGCGGAGTCGCTCATCAACGTACCTTCAGCGTGGCCAGGCCGACGAGGACGAGCACGACGGAGATGATCCAGAAGCGCACGATCACGCGCGGCTCCGGCCAGCCCTTCAGCTCGAAGTGATGGTGGATCGGCGCCATGCGGAACACGCGCTTGCCGGTGAGCTTGAACGAGGCGACCTGGATCATCACCGACAGCGTTTCGATGACGAAGATGCCGCCCATGATCACCAGCACCAGTTCCTGGCGCACGATCACCGCGATGGTGCCGAGCACGGCGCCGAGCGCGAGCGCACCGATGTCGCCCATGAACACCATCGCCGGATAGGTGTTGAACCACAGGAAGCCCAGGCCCGCGCCGGCGATCGCCGCGCAGATGATCACCAGCTCACCCGCTCCGGGTACGGCGGGAATCTGCAGGTACTTCGAGAATTCCGCGTGGCCCGACGCGTACGCGAAGATGCCCAGCGCGCACGCGACCAGCACCGTCGGCATGATCGCGAGGCCGTCCAGGCCGTCGGTGAGGTTCACCGCGTTGGAGAAACCGACGATCCAGAAGTATGCGATCGCCACGAAGCCCACGCCCGCCAGCGGCAGCGCGATCGACTTGAAGAACGGCACGTAGAAGTTCGTCGCCGCCGGAACGTCGGCGAAGTACCACAGGTACAGGCCGGCACCGAGGCCGAACACCGACTGCGCAAGGTACTTCCAGCGCGACTTCAGGCCATTGGGGTCGCGCCTGACGATCTTGATCCAGTCGTCGTACCAGCCGATCGCGCCGAAGGCGAGCATCACCAGCAGCACGACCCACACGTACTTGTTGCGCAGGTCGCCCCACAGCAGCACCGAGGCCATTACCGTGAACAGGATCAGCGCGCCGCCCATCGTCGGCGTACCGGCCTTGGAGAAGTGCGACTGCGGGCCGTCCTTGCGGATCGGCTGGCCGCCCTTGAGCTGGCCGAGCTTGCGAATCACCGCCGGGCCCCACCAGAGCGACAGCGCGAGCGCGGTGAGCGCGCTCAGGATGCCGCGGAAGGTGAGGTAGCCGAACAGGCCGAACAGGCTCTGCAGTTGTTCGAGCCAACGCGTGAGTTCAAGCAGCATGGGTGTCCCCTTCTTGCGGGCCCACGAGCGCGGCCACGATCCTGTCCATCGCGCTTCCGCGCGAGCCTTTCACCAGTACCCGGACGCCTTCGCGCAATTCGTTCTTCAGCACATCGGCCAGCGCGTCATGCGTTTCGAAGTGCGTCGCGCCTTCGCCGAACGTGCGCGAGGCCGCCGCGCTGTACGGCCCCAACGTGAGCAGGCGGCGGATGCCGGCGCTTTTCGCGCGACGTCCGGCTTCGGCGTGCATCGCTTCGGCGTCGGCGCCCAGTTCGCGCATGTCGCCCAGCACGAGCCACGCTTCGCCGCCGCCGGCCGCGAGCGTGTCGATGGCCGCAGCGAGCGATCCGGGGTTTGCGTTATAGCTGTCGTCGATCAGCACCGCGCCGTTGGCGAGGCGATGCGTGATCAGCCGTCCAGCGACCGGACGCGCGGCGTTGAGGCCTTCGGCGACCTGCTGCAGCGTCGCGCCGACGCTGAGCGAAAGCGCCGCAGCGGCGAGTGCGTTGCTCACGTTGTGACGACCCGGCAACGCGAGCGACACCGCGGCCTCGCCCTGCGGCGCGACAAGCGTGAAGCGCGAGCCGTCCGGCAGCGCCTCGATATTCTTTGCGGTGAGATCCGCACTGGATTCGAGGCCGAAGCGCAGCAGGCGACGGCCGTGCGCGCGTTCGGCGAAGTACGGCGCGAACGCGTCGTCGGCGTTGATCACTGCCACGCCCTCGCCCGGCAGCGCGTCGTAGATCGCCGCCTTCGTGTCGGCCACGCCGAGCAGGCTGCCCATGCGCTCCAGGTGACCGGGCGCGATGTTGTTCACGATCGACACGTCGGGACGCACGATGTCGGTGAGGTACGCGATGTCGCCTGGCTTTCCGGCGCCCATTTCGTAGATGGCGAAGACGGCGTCGTCCGGACCGTCGATCACCGCCAGCGGCAGGCCGATCTCGTTGTTGCGGTTGCCCGGCGTTGCGAAGGTCTTGCCGACGCGCTCGAGGATCGCCAGCGTCAGCGCCTTCACGCTGGTCTTGCCATTGCTGCCGGTGATCGCGACGACCTTCTGCGCATTGGCTTCGATGCGTTCGCGATGCACGGCGGCGGCGAAGTCGGCCAGCGCGCGTTCGGTGTCGGCGACGACGATCTGGGCCACGGAAGCATCGACTTCGCGCGACACGAGCGCGGCGGCAACACCCGCCTGCGCGGCCTTCGCGACGTGGTCGTGGCCGTCGAAACGCTCGCCCTTCAGCGCGACGAACAGCGCAGCGCCGCCGTGCGGCAGCGCGCGCGTGTCGGTGGCGATCGCGTCGACCATGCGGTCCTCGCCGATGAGGCGGCCGCGGGTCATGCGGGCGATGTCGGAGAGCTTGCGCGCTTTCACTGGCGAGCCTCCAGCGCGGAACGCGCCACCTGCGTGTCGTCGAAGGGATGCTGCACGCCCTGCACGTCCTGGTAGGGCTCGTGGCCCTTGCCTGCGATCAGCACGATGTCGTTCGGACCGGCCGTGCCCACCGCGTGCGCGATCGCCGCGGCGCGGTCGCGCTGCACGGTGACGCGCTCGGGATGCGCGAAGCCGGCCATGATGTCGGCCACGATGACGTCGCCGTTCTCGAAACGCGGGTTGTCGTCGGTCACGATGACGACGTCGGCGTGCTGTTCCGCGATCGCCGCCATCTGCGGGCGCTTGCCGCGGTCGCGATCGCCGCCGCAGCCGAACACGCAGATCAGCTTCGCCTGCACATGCGCGCGCAACGACGACAACGCCTGCTCCAGCGCATCGGGCGTGTGTGCGTAATCGACGACCACCAGCGGCACGCGGCCATCGCCACCGAGGCGATTCATGCGGCCGTGGATCGGCTGCAGCGTCGCGAGCGTTCCCGCGACCTGGGCCGGGGCGTCGCCCAGCGCGATGAGCACGCCGGCGACCGCGAGCAGGTTGTCGACGTTGAAGCGGCCGAGCAGCGGCGACTGCACCGCATGCGACTGCCCATCCACGACCAGGTCGAAGCCGATGCCTGCGTTGTCGAAGCGCAGGTTGCGCGCCTGCAGCGTGGCCGACGCATCGCCGCGCGAACTCACCCCGATCGCGCGCACGTCGTGCGGCAGCGTGGCGATGAGCTCGCGACCGAACGCGTCGTCGAGGTTGATGACGGCCGCCTTCAGGCCCTTCCACGCGAACAGGCGCGCCTTGGCGGCCCCGTAGGTCGCCATGTCGCCGTGGTAATCGAGGTGGTCGCGCGTGAGGTTGGTGAACACCGCAACGTCGAAGTGCACGCCATCGACGCGGCCCTGGTCGAGCGCGTGCGAGCTCGCTTCCATCGCGATGGCCTGCGCGCCGTCGTCGTGCATCGTCGCGAGCAGTTCGTGCGTCTGCAGCACCAGCGGCGTGGTGAACCCGGTCGGCACGACATGCCCGTACAGGCCCGCGCCGAGCGTGCCGACGCTGCCGCTGACGATCCCGCGCGCGTGCCACGCCTGCGTGAGCAGCTGCACGGTCGAGGTCTTGCCGTTGGTTCCGGTGACGCCGACGACGGTCATCGCCTCGGTGGCGCGGCCGTGGAAACGATCGCCCATTTCGCCCAGGCGCGAGCGCAGGCCCGGCACGGCGATCGCGTCGTGCGGCGCTGGCAGGTCGTCGGGCGCGGGCGGCTCGAACAGGATGGCCGAGGCGCCGGCCGCGCGCGCCTGGTCGACGAAGCGCAGCCCGTGCGCACCGAAGCCGGCGATCGCGACGAACGCGTTGCCCGGGCGGACGGCGCGGCTGTCGAGCACCAGGCCGGTGATCGTGAGTTCCGGCGGAATGCCGGCGACGTCCGGCAGCAGTTCGGCCAGCGGCATGAGGCGGCTCATCGCGCACCTCCAGGCGGCGTCACCAGCCCGACCGGCGCGGGCAGCGCGGCCGAGGCATGCGTCGGTGCCGGCAGCACGGTGCCGGTCGGCTTGCCGCCGTTGGCCTTCGCGCGCTTGGCTTCGGCGGCGGCCTGCGCGGCCATCCAGGTGTCGATGTCGTCCGGCGCCACGTCCATCAGTCGCAGCGAACCTTCCATCACGCTCTTGAACACCGGGCCGGAAACGAAACCGCCGAAGTAGCCCTTCGCCGGATCCGGATCGTTGATCACCACCACCATCGAGAAGCGCGGATTGTTCACCGGCACGACGCCGGCGAAGAACGAGACGTAGCGGCGCGAGTAGCCGCCGAACTCGTTGAACTTGCGCGCCGTGCCGGTCTTGCCGGCGACGTGGTAACCCAGGATCGCCGCCTGCGTGGCGGTGCCGCCGGGCTCGGTCACGGTCTGCATCATGCGCATGATCGTTCCGGCGATGGCGGGGTCGAGCACCTGCACCGGTTCGTGGCGCTCGCCCTTCACGAACGTCGGCGCGATCAGCTTTCCGCCGTTGCCCAGCGCGGCGTACGCCTGCGCGATCTGTAGCGGCGTGGCCGACAGGCCGTAGCCATACGACATCGTCTGCTTGGTCGTGCCGCTCCAGCGCGACGGCGGCGCGAGCACGCCCGACGACTCACCGGGGAAGCCGCTGTTGGTCTTGTGGCCGTAACCGAAGCGCTTGAGGAACTCGTAGTACTCCTGGTTCGGCACCTTGGCGACGATCTTCGCCGCGCCGACGTTGGAGCTCTTGGTGATCACGCCCGTGGTGTCGAGCACGCCGTAATTGTGGTGGTCGGTCGTGCGGTACTTGCCGTTCGGCATCCAGCCCGGATTCGTGTCGAACTTCGTGTGTGGCGTGATGACGCCCGCTTCCAGCGCGGAGGCGACGGTCAGCGGCTTCATCGTCGAGCCGGGCTCGATCACGTCGGTCACGGCGCGGTTGCGGTGCGTGTCCGGATTGCCAACGGAGAGCGCATTGGGGTTGTAGGTCGGCAGGTTCGCCATCGCGAGCACTTCGCCGGTGGCGATGTCGAGCACGACGGTCGAGCCGCTGCTGGCGCCAGTGCGCTCCAGCGCGCTGCGCAGTTCGCGCATCGCCAGGAATTGGATGCGGCGGTCGATGGTGAGCGTGAGGTCGCGGCCCGGTTCGGCGGCCTTCACCAGGTCCACGCTTTCGACGATGCGGCCGGCGCCGTCGCGGATCACGCGCTTGGCGCCCGGCTTGCCGCGAAGCCAGTCGTCGAACGCGAGCTCCAGGCCTTCCTGGCCCAGGTCGTCGATGTTGGTGAAGCCCAGGATGTGCGCCATCGCTTCACCCTGCGGGTAGAAGCGGCGGAATTCGCGCTGCGAGAACACGCCGGGGATCTTCGCGGCGAGGATGCGCCTGGCTTCGTCCGGATTGATGCGGCGCTTGAGGTAGACGAATTCCTTGCCGGCGCGCTGGCTGAGCTTGCGCGTCAGCGCGTCGGGCGACACGCCCAGCGCCTTGGCCAGCTGCGGAATGCGCGCCGGATTCTTGAGCAGTTCCTGCGGGTTCGCCCACACCGATTCCACCGGCGTGGACACCGCCAGCGGCTCGCCATTGCGGTCGGTGATCATGCCGCGCGAGGTCGGGATCGGGATCTCGCGCAGCGAGCGCGCATCGCCCTGCTGGCGGTAGAAATCGTTGCTGATGACCTGCAGGTCCAGCGCGCGGCCGACCAGCGCGATCGAGCACAGGCCGAGCGCACCGCCCACCAGGAGCAGCCGGTTGCGCAGGTTGAACGAGGCGCGGCCGCGGCCCTTGCCGGCGACGCGATCGTTGCCACCGCCGAACTTGTCGCGCAGCGCGAGCACGGCGTCGAGCGGCCCGCTTCGGCCGCTGCGCTGGCTTGCGTTTCGAGGATTGCGCGATGCGCCGTTCATGGGCGGATCACCACGGTCTCGGCGCCTTCGGGGAACTTCATGCCCAGCCGGTCGCGCGCGACCTGGTCGATGCGATTGCTTTCCGACCACGTCGCCTGTTCGAGCTGCAGGCGACCGAATTCGATGTTGAGCTCGTCGCGCGCGCGCTCCAGGCGGCTGAGCTGGACGAACAACTGGCGGTGTTCATGGCGCGCCTGCACGACGGCCAGCGCCGAGACGACGTTGGCCACCACGAGCACGCTCAGCAGCAGGCGAAGGACGCTCACGCGCGCACCTCCGCATGCAGTTCCACAGCACCAGCCGGGAATCGGGTACGGGAAAGACGCGGTCGCTGGAGTGCCGGCTCGCCGGGCGCCATCGCGTTCCGCCGGTCTCCACGGCCCGTTGCCGGCTGTGCCGTGTCGGAGACGCCGTCCGATGCGCTCTCGCCTTCCTCGTTCCCGATTCCCAGCTTCTCCGCCACGCGCAGCACCGCACTGCGGGCACGCGGATTCGCCGAGGTTTCTTCGTCCGTCGCCTTCTGCGCGCCGCCGATGGCGCGCAGCACGGGCGTGAAGGCCACTTCCACCGGCATGCGGCGGTTGGCCGGCGGCGCCTTGCTGTGGCGCGCAATGAACTGCTTGACGATGCGGTCTTCCAGCGAGTGGAAGCTGATCACGGCCAGGCGCCCACCGGGCTTCAGGCGCGCCAGCGCGGCGTCGAGGCCCGTTTCCAGGTCGACCAGTTCGCGGTTGATGAAGATGCGGATGGCCTGGAAGCTGCGCGTGGCCGGATGGATCTTCTGGTCGCCGCGCGGCACGACCGACGCGATGAGGTCGGCCAGCTGTGCGGTGCGCTCCAGCGGCTGCGCATCGCGTCGGGCGACGATGGCGCGCGCGATCTTGCGGCTCATGCGCTCCTCGCCGTAGGTCCACAGGACGTCGGCGATCTCGCGGTCATCGGCACGCGCGAGCCACTGCGCCGCGCTCTCGCCGCTGTCGGGGTCCATGCGCATGTCCAGCGGGCCGTCCTTGCCGAAGCTGAAACCGCGCTCGGCGACGTCCAGCTGCGGCGACGACACGCCCAGGTCGAACAGCACGCCGTCCAGGCCGGCGGCGGTTTCGTCCCAGTTCGAAAGTTCGGCGAAGCTGCCACGGAAGACCGCGACGCGGGCGTCCTGCGCGAATTCGCGCATCGCCACCGCAATCGCTTCGGGGTCCTTGTCCATGAGCAGCAGGCGGCCTCCGGGGCCGAGTCGTTCCAGCACGCCGCGCGCGTGACCACCACGCCCGAACGTGCCGTCCAGGTACGTTCCACTCCCGCGCACGTCCAGGCCGTCGAGCACCTGCGCGTACATCACGGGAAGGTGGCCGGATAGCGCGCCGCGCTCCATGCCACCCACCGTCACAGCTGAAGGTCGAGCAGCTCCTCGCTCAGATCCGCGTCAGAAATCGTCTGACGGATCTGCGCGTGGTGCGCCTGCTCGCTCCACAGTTCGAACTTGTCGCCCATGCCCAGCAGCACGGCCTTCTTCTCGATGCCCACCGCGCTGCGGTGGCTGGCCGGGATGCTGATGCGTCCGTTGCCGTCGAGCTCGACGAACGCCGCGGCGCCGACGAGCTTGAGCTGCATGCTGCGGTTGACCGCCTTGGCCTTGGGCAGCGCATTGACCTGGTCGCGCAGCCGCTCCCACGCGGCATGCGGGTAGAGGTACAGCGAGCCGGACTCGAAGGGGTTGTAGGTGATGACCAGGCGGTTATCGCACTCGCGCGCGACGGCATCGCGGTAGACGGTGGGTACCGCCAACCGGCCCTTGTCGTCGATCGTGATGGCGGTCTCGCCCTGGAACATTGCTCACCTGTTGGGGCCGCCTCTAGGCGGGCGGCTTGATCCTGGAAAACCACAAAAAACCCGGTTTTCCCTCAGATGCCCACCTTAGGCACGCCCCACAGGGTTGTCAACAAGTTTCGGGAGGCAAATTCACCTGTCCCGTCAATGACTTGCGAAGAACTTCACAGGTTTGTTCAAGACTTATCCACTACCCATTGTTTCGTCTCAAATTTTGAGACTGGACACGTATGCCGCCCACTTGCGCGACCCAAGACCGCAAAAGCGAAAGGCCGATGCTGCGCCGCAGCACCGGCCGTCCATTTGCGCCCACGATCGAGATCCGCCGATCGATGTCCCAGACCTAAGACCCCAAAGCCCCCTCGCTTCCAAAGCTGAGAAGCCAGCCCCCTTTAGTAAAGGGGGCGCGCCGGCAGGCGCCGGGATTTGGAGGCGATGCCTCGGGGCCCAAAGTTTGCCGTCGCAAACTTTGGGGTTCTTCCCAGGCCAGCCTGGGAAGAAAAGGAGCGAAGTCGGCCGATAAGCCGGGTTCTGTCGTGGACAGTCATTCCTCTAGGCGCCGCGTCACCGCGACGCTCAAGCAACCTACCCGGAGACACCGCGGGCCGCGGCATAGTCTCCCTATTTGGTTTTGCTCCCGGTGGGGTTTGCCGTGCCGGTCCGTTGCCGGACTCGCGGTGCGCTCTTACCGCACCGTTTCACCCTTACCACGCACGTCTTGCGACGCCGTTCGGCGGTCTGCTCTCTGTTGCACTTTCCGTCGGCTCTCGCCGCCCAGGCGTTACCTGGCACCGTGCCCTGTGGAGCCCGGACTTTCCTCGGCATCCTTCCGGATGACGCGACTGCCTGGCCGACTCCGCGCCGGCATTCTACTGCTTCGCAGCGAATTGCCCCCAAAGTTTTGCTGAAGCAAAACTTCGGGCCCCGGCTCACGACCTCCAATTCCCCGCGCCTGCCGGCGCGCCCCCTTTACTAAAGGGGGCTAACGCTCCGATGGCTGCACGAGGGGTCACACTCGTTTGCTGTCATTCCCGCGAAGGCGGGAATCCATGCGTCCGCCCCATCACCGTTGGGAGTACCTCTTCCCGCCTTACTCCTCCGCGCCGTACAACGCCTTCCGCGGCGCGCCGCTCAGCTCGGCGGCGAGCTTGGCCGCCTGCGAGGGCTTGAGGTATTCGGTGAGCTTGGCGTACAGGCGCTTGCCTTCGGCGACGGCGGCATCGGCGTCTTCGCCGGCACCTTCGACGATCAGGACGAACTCGCCCTTGCGCTGGTTGGCATCGGCACCGACGCGCTGGCGCAGGTCGGCCAGGGTTCCGTCGAGGACGGTTTCGAACAGCTTCGTCAGTTCGCGCGCGATGGTGCCGCGGCGTCTTTCGCCAAAGGCGGCGACGAGGTCGTCCAGCGATTCCTCGATGCGGTGCGCGGACTCGTAGAAGATCAGCGTGCGCACCTCGCCCGTCAGGCGGGAGAGCCGCTCGCGACGCGCAGACGCCTTCGCCGGCAGGAATCCTTCGAACACGAACCGGTCGCTCGGCATGCCCGCGACGCTCAACGCCGCGATCGCCGCGCAGGCGCCCGGCACGGGAGACACGCGCAATCCCGCCGCGCGCGCGGCACGAACGAGGCGGAAGCCCGGATCACTTACCAGCGGCGTGCCGGCGTCGGACACCAGCGCGAAGCTTTCTCCCGATTGCAGGCGCGCGACCAGCTGCGCCGCCTGCGCGTCCTCGTTGTGTTCGTGCAGCGCGATCAGCGGGCGCTCCAGGCCGAAGTGCGAGAGCAGCTGGCGCGTGTGACGCGTGTCTTCGGCGCAGATCGCGTCGACCGTCTTCAGCGTTTCCAGCGCGCGGGCAGAAAGATCGCCCAGGTTGCCGATGGGCGTGGCGACCACGTGAAGCGTGCCGGGAGATTTCGAGCCGCCTGTGGCGGGCTGGGACGTGTGCATCGTGCGTCTGCGGTGGGGCCGGGTAGAATCCTAACCGCGTCCCTCAGGAACGCCGCGTCGCGGCATTGCATGCAGATGATCCGAGCTTCCAACCGCTGGACGATGACGTGGATGTGTGCGGCGGCGCTGGGCGCCATGCTGCTCGGCGGTTGCGCGACCGTAGCCACGACCGGCACCACGAATTCCCAGCAGAGCCGCAATCCGACGGTCGCGCAGGCCGGCGAGCTCGCGCGCAACGGCGCCGCCCTCACCGGCGCGGCGCGCAGCGCGAACGATCGCGAGATCGAACGCCTGCTGTCCGCGCTCGACAACGCCACACTCTCGCGCGAAGCCGCGTCGCTGGCCGCGGGCGATCCGCTGTACAACCACGCCGCCCAGGCGCTGCTGCGTCGCGGCCTGCCGCTGCCGCGCGCGTTCGACCGCACCGGCTGGAACTTCGATGCGGCCGGCCGACCCGCCGCCGAGCACGATGGCTATCGCCCGCCGGTGAAGCTCGCGGTGCTGCTGCCGATGTCGGGCAACCTCGCCGTCGCCGCGGCGCCGGTGCGCGACGGTTTCCTCGCCGGCTACTACGGCGAACCGCGCCGTCGCCCCGACGTGAGCTTCTACGACACCGCCGGCACGCCGGGTGGCGCGCTCGCCGCGTACGACCGCGCCGCGCTGGAAGGCAACGATTTCGTCGTCGGCCCGCTCGGCCGCGACGAGGTCAACGCGCTGTTCGCCAAGGGCGCGCTGCAGGTGCCGGTGCTCGCGCTCAATCGCGGCGACGGCGAACCGCCGGCGGGCAATGCGAGCTTCTCGCTGTCGCCGGAAGACGAAGGCAACGCGGCCGCCGAACGCCTGCTGGCGCTGGGTGCCAAGCGCGTGCTCGTGGTGGCGGGCGTCGACGACACGCAGCAGCGCGCTGTCGCAAGCCTGCGCGAACGGCTGGTGGCACGCGGTGCGACGGTGACCGACGTCGCGGGCGAAGGCACGTCCGATTTCATTCCCTTCGCGCAGAAGGAAGGCGGCGTGGACGCCGTGTTCCTCGCGGTGAAGGGCAGCAGCGCGCGCCTGCTGATGCCGAAGCTCGCCCTCGCGGGCCTGGCCGGCAAGCCGCGCGTGGCGACCTCGCAACTGCTGTCGGGTACCGGCAAGGCGGACGAAGACCGCGTGCTCGACGGCATCGCGTTCCCGACCGAAACCTGGACCACGCGCGGCGTTCCGGGCCTGCCGCCGGCGGCGATTGCCGGTTCGCAGCTCAACAACGCCAAGGGTCCCGCCGCGCGCCTGTTCGCGTTCGGTTTCGACGCCTGGCAGATCACCGCCTACCTGCAGCGGCTTGCGACCACCGCCGACGGCCACATCGACGGCGCGACCGGCACGCTGCGCCTGGACGGCTTCGGCAACGTGCAGCGCACGCCGTCGTGGTCGACCTTCAGTTCGGGACTACCGACCGCGCTCGCGGATGCGTCCAACCGCTGATCGCCGTTCCCGCGGCGCGGCGGTCGAGGCCGCCGCGCGCGCGTACCTGAGCCGCGCCGGACTCCGCGACGTAGCGGCCAATGCGAACTACCGCTTCGGCGAACTCGACCTGGTCATGCTCGACGGCAGCTCGCTGGTGTTCGTCGAGGTGCGCTACCGGCGCGGCGCCCGCTTCGGCGGCGGCGCAGCCTCGGTCGACGTGCATAAACGCCGCAAGCTCGTGCAGGCCGCGAGCGCCTTCCTCGCGCACCACCCGAAGCACGCAAACGCCCCCTGTCGCTTCGATGTGGTCGAGGCCGACGGCGATCCGGCATCGCCGCGCCTCACCTGGGTGAGGGACGCCTTCCGCGCGGACGACGTCTAGGCCAAGATCCGCCAACCCCGCTCCGCGCGCACGCGCGTTCGTCATGAGGCGCGGCATCGGGTCGCGCAATTCCACGACGCAATCAGGGGACGATGATGCGAACGGTGATCCGTACGGCCGTACTGGCCTGCGCATGGGCGTTGGTGCTGGCGGGGTGCTCCCGCAAGGAGGAGGCGGAGGCGGCGGCGGATGCCGCAGCGATGGACGTACCGCACGCCAATCTGTCGAGGCCCGCAGCAGGCGGTGCAGCCGCACCCGCGCCGGCGAAGGCGCTCTCGCCGCCCGACATGCAGACGCAGCTGCAATCGGCTGCGAACACGCAGGACTCGCCGGGGCGTCGCTTCATCCGCGTCGGCAGCGCCTCCTTCAGCGTGCGCGATGTGTATCGCGCGGCGCTGTCGATCGAGGACCTGGCCGCGAACTACGGCGGATTCGTCGAACGCAACAACATCTGGTCCGAGACGAACGGCTCGCGCACCCATGCCAGCCGCGACGGCATGCGCGTGGAACTGTCGACGTATACCTTGCGAGGTTCGTTGATCGTGCGCGTCCCCAGCGAGCGCACGCAGGAATTCCTGCGCGCCCTCGCTGGACAGATCGAGTTCCTCGACGAACGCAAGTTCGAGGCGACCGACGCGCAGTTCGACCTGTTGCGCCAGCAACTGGCCTTCGCGCGACATCAGGACGCGCAGGCGGCGCTGGCGCAGGTCGCCAGCGCGCCGGGAAAGACCGGCGAGAAGGCCGATGCTCTCGGCGCACGCGCCGATGCGCAGGCGCAGCGCGATGAAGCGACCGTTGCCCGCGCGGAGCTTGAAGACCGGATCGCGTTCGCGCGGATCGGGCTGGCGGTGCACCAGCCGCCGCAGCTTCGTCGAACCGAGCGGCCCGATCTGGACGTCGCGATGCGCCGCGAAGGACCTGGCTTTTTCGCGCGCGTGTGGGAGGCGTTAGGCGACGGCGGACGACTAGGGCTCGATCTCATCGTCGGCATCGCCTACCTGTGGCCGTTGTGGCTGGCCGCAGCACTCGCGGTATTCGGCATCCGCGCGTGGCGCCGGCGCGGGCGCTGACGTGCCGACGATCTTCACGCATGCCGTGGTGCCGCTGGCGATGGGGATCGCGTGCGGCACGCGACGGCTGCCGCCAAGGTTGATCGCGGCGGGTATGCTCGCCGCAATGCTGCCCGATGCCGATGTCGTCGCCTTCAAGCTTGGCATCGCCTATGCGGACGACTTCGGCCATCGCGGTGCGAGCCATTCGCTGTCGTTCGCGGGCGTGGTGGCCGCGCTGGGCGCGTGGTTGCACCGGCCGCTACAGACGCGGCCCTGGATCGCCGCGTTGTGGCTGTTCGCATGCACGGCCTCGCATCCGCTGCTCGATTCGCTCACCAACGGCGGTCTCGGCGTTGCGCTGTGGTGGCCGTGGTCGGACGCGCGCGTGTTCGCGCCGTGGCAGCCCATCGCCGTGTCGCCCATCGGAAGCGGCTTCTTCAGCGCCCGCGGTGCAGCCGTGATGGCCTCGGAAGCGCGCTGGGTATGGCTGCCTTGCGCGGCGCTCGCTGGGGCGGGCCTCGCGCTGCGACGGGCGGTATCCTCGCGTCCATGACGCCGTTGCCGACCACGCTCGATTCCGAACTTCGATCCCTGCTCGGCGACGGCTGGCTCACCGACGAGAGCGAGCGCCTCACCTACGCCTTCGACAACTCGCGGCGACAGGCGCTGCCCGATGCGGTGGCGCTGCCGACCACGCGCGAGCAGGTCGTCGGTCTGGTGCGGGCCTGCCGCGCGGCGCGCGTGCCGGTGATCGCGCGCGGTCGTGGCACCAACACGACCGGCGCCGCAGTGCCCGTCGCGGGCGGTGTGGTGGTCTCGTTCGAACGCATGAACCGCATCCTCGACATCCGGCCCGGCGATCGCTGCGCGGTCGTCGAACCGGGTGTGCTCAACGGCGACCTGCAGGCCGCGTTGAAACCGCACGGCCTGTTCTGGCCACCGGATCCGACCAGCGCCGGCTACAGCAGTGTCGGGGGCAATCTCGCCTGCAACGCCGGCGGTCCGCGCGCGGTGAAGTACGGCGCCACGCGCGACAACGTGCTCGCGCTGACCGCCGTCACCGGAACGGGCGACCTCATCCATTGCGGCACCGCGACGACGAAGGGTGCGACCGGTTACGACCTGCAGCGCCTGCTCGTCGGCAGCGAGGGCACGCTGGCGCTGATCGTCGAGGCCAGCCTGCGCCTCACGCCGTCGCCACAATCGCGACGCGCACTGCGGGCGATCTATCGCGATGTGTCATCCGCCGCGCAGGCCGTCGCGCGACTCATGGCGCAGCCCGTGACGCCGTCGATGCTGGAATTCATGGATGCCGATGCGGTGCGGCTGGCGCGCGATGTCGGTGGCGCCGATCTTCCACGCGACGCAGGCGCGCTGCTGATGATCGAAGCCGATGGCGACTCGCAGACGCTGCCGCACGACATCGAGGCATTGATGCGCGCCGCCGACGGCGAGGGCCTGGTCTCGCTGGACGACGCCGCCGACGAAGCCACGCGCGAAAAGCTCTGGGCCGCGCGCAAGGCGCTTTCGCCGTCGCTGCGCACGCTCGCGCCCGGCAAGATCAACGAAGACGTCGTGGTGCCGGTCTCGCGCATTCCGCAACTCGTCGACGGCGTGCATGCGCTCTCGCGCGAATTCGACCTGCCCATCGTCTGCTTCGGCCATGCGGGCAACGGCAACCTGCATGTCAACCTGCTGTATCACCCCGACGACGACGCGCAGAGCGCACGCGCGCATGCGGCGATGGCGCGCGTGTTCGCGTTGACGCTCTCGCTGGGCGGCACGCTGTCGGGCGAGCACGGCATCGGCCTGGCCAAGCGCGAATTCATGCCGCAGGCGATCGACGCGCCGACGCTGGCGATGATGCGCGCGGTGAAGGCGGCGTTCGATCCGGACGGCATCCTCAATCCGGGCAAGCTGCTGCCCGACTGACCGCGACGCGCGTCAGAGGAACTGGTCGAGCTTGCGCATCACCAGCATCATGCCGACCACCCAGCACAGGATGACGAGCAGCACCGCGCCCCAGTTGCTGCCGGTCTTCCCGCGCCTGCGCTGCACCCAGAAACCGATGGCCAGCAGCACGGTCGGCACGATGAAGAACAGCATGCCGATCAGGAACCTCGTTTCCACGCGGGACCTCCTTGGCGAAAGGCGGGACCGGCGATGAGGCGTCCGGCGGCCGGTGGGCCGATCTTACGCCGCAGTCACGCGAAGTGCTGGTAGCCGGCGCGCCCGGGTTGCCACAGCCGCCCACGCGCGTCGAAGGCGCGCATGCCCTCGCCCGCCTCGATGCGTCCGATCCGCGTAACCGGCGTGCCGGTCCCGCGCGCGATGCGTTCAATCTCGTTGCGCTGTTCGGGCGACGCGGTGAAACACAGTTCGTAATCGTCGCCACCGGTCGCCTGCAGCGCGTGGCGATGGGCTTCGTCGAACGCGGCACGCAGCGCGTCGGACATCGGCAGCCGGTCGAGTTCGATGCGCGCGCCGACCTTGCTCGCGCGACATACGTGCGCGAGGTCGGCGAGCAGGCCGTCCGATACGTCGATGCAGGCGTTCGCGACATCCGCCAACGCGGCGCCAAGCGTCAGGCGCGGCGTCGGGCGATCCAGGCGTGAACGCAGGAAGGCATCGCGCACCGTGCGTTCGCGCCATTGCACGAGCGCACCGGCCGCATCGCCGGGCGTGCCGCTGACCCAGACGTCATCGTCGACACGTGCCGCATCGCGACGAAGCGCGCGTCCCGGCGCGACGAATCCGTGCACCGTCACGCTGATCGACAGCGGGCCGCGCGTGGTGTCGCCGCCCACCAGCGCGACGTCTTGCGCGTGGGCGAGTTCGAGGAAGCCGTCGAGGAAACCATCCACCCAGCGCGTGTCGCCATCGGGCAGCGAAAGCGACAGCGTGCACCACGCCGGGTCGGCGCCCATTGCGGCGAGGTCGGACAGGTTCACCGCGAGCGATTTCCAGCCGACGTCGGCGGCTGCGGTGTCGTCGGGGAAATGCACGCCGGCATTGAGCGTGTCCATGGCGACGACGAGTAGCTGCCCTGCCGGGACCTTCAGCAGCGCGCTGTCGTCGCCAATGCCGAGCACGACATCTTCGCGCGAATGCACGCGGCGACGGATGCGTTCGATCAGGTCGAATTCGTGGGCATCGGAATGCGGCTGTGTCACGACATGCTCCGATGCAACGCGGTGGAACGTTGCGGCCGCGATGCGTTGCCAGCGTCGCGGCCGGGCGGCGTCACCGCGGCCGCGGCGCCTTCACTTCGACCGCGCGCCAGTCGGCGGCGGCGTGGTCGAGCACGCCGTTGACGTAGGTGTGGCCGTGCTCGGCGCCGAAGCGCTTCACGCTTTCGATGGCCTCGTTGATGACCACGCGATACGGCACGTCCGGACGCATGCGCAGTTCGTACGCGGCGATGCGCAGCGCGGCGCGTTCGATGGCATCGACCTGCTCGATGTCGCGATCCAGGAACGGCTTGAGCGCGTCGTCCAACGACTCGACGTTCGCTTCGACGCCGCGCACGAGGTCTTCGAAATACTCCAGGTCCGCCTGCTCCTTGGCCTGTTCGTGCGCGAACTGCCCGATCACGTCGCGCGCGCTCGAACCGGACATCTGCCACGCATAGACGGCCTGCAGCGCGCGACGACGCGCACGCGAACGGGCAACGGGATCGATTCCATCCGGACGACGACGGTTCATGGCAGTTGCCCCAGCAGGTGACTCATTTCAAGTGCGGCCAGCGCCGCTTCCTCGCCCTTGTTGCCGTGCGTGCCGCCGGCGCGGGCCTCGGCATCCTCGTGGCGCTCCACCGCCAGCACGCCGTTGGCGACCGGCAGGCCGTAATCCAGCTGCACGCGCATCAGGCCGTCGGAACAACCGTCGGCGACCTGCTCATAATGACGCGTGTCGCCACGCACGACGCAGCCCAGCGCGACGACCGCAGCATGCTGCCCCGCCTTGGCCAGCCGCGTGGCGACGACCGGGATTTCCCACGCGCCGGGCACGCGGATGACATCGACCGCCGACTCGTCCACGCCGTTCTCGGCGAAGGTCTTGCGCGCGCCGGCGACCAGCGTATCGGTGATGCGCGGGTTCCAGCGGCTGGCGATGATCGCGAAACGCGCGCCCGGGGGGCTGCGCAGGTCGCCTTCGTAGTGGGTCATGGGGCGTTCTTCGTGAAGGGCGGGAAGTTTACCCGACCGGCCCGCCAGCCCGGGTAAGGGGGGCGGGCGCGGGCCGACGGCGGGGTCAGTGCGAGATCTCGACGTACTCGACGACCTCCAGCCCGAACCCCGCCAGGCCGATCTGCTTGCGCGGCGTGCCCAGCACGCGGAGCTTGCCGAGGCCGAGGTCGGCGAGGATCTGGCCGCCGGCGCCGTTGCGCCGCCATTCGGCGAGCGCGTGGCCGCGGCCCGCGCCGGCCTCGTCGGCATGCTGGGGGGCGCGAATACGCGCCAGCAGCGCGTCGGCGTCGGCGTGGTCGGCCAGCAGCACCAGCGCGCCGCGGCCTTCGGCGGCGATCGCCTTCAGCACGTCGCCCACCGCCGGGCCGAAGTCCGGGCGCCGCCAGTGCAATGCGTCGGCCAGCGGGTTCTGCACGTGCACGCGCACCAGCGTCGGCGTGGCGACGTCCGGCTCGCCGCGGCGCAGCGCGAAATGCAGCGCGTGGCTCAGGCGGTCGCGGTAGGTGAACAGTTCGAACGGGCCGTGCTCGGTCTCGATCTCGCGCGCATCCACGCGCTCGATGGTGTGCTCGGTCTCGAGGCGGTAGCGGATCAGCTCCTCGATCGAGCCGATCTTCAGCCCGTGCTCGGCGGCGAAGGCTTCCAGTTCCGGCCGGCGCGCCATGCTGCCGTCGGGGTTGAGGATCTCCACCAGCACGCCGGCAGGTTCAAGGCCCGCGAGCAGCGCCAGGTCGCTCGCCGCTTCGGTGTGTCCCGCGCGGTTGAGCACGCCGCCCGGCTGCGCCTGCAGCGGGAAGATGTGGCCGGGCTGCGAGAGATCGCTTGCCGACGCGTCCGGCCGCACCGCCGTGCGCACGGTATGCGCGCGATCGTAGGCGCTGATGCCCGTGGTCACGCCTTCGGCCGCTTCGATGCTGACGGTGAAGTTGGTGTGGTGCGGCGAGGTGTTGTCGCGCACCATCGGCGGCAGGCCGAGCTGGCGGCAGCGCTCGCGCGTGAGCGACAAACACACCAGGCCGCGCGCATGCGTGACCATGAAGTTGATGTCCTGCGGCCGCACGAGTTCGGCGGCCATGATCAGGTCGCCTTCGTTCTCGCGGTCTTCGTCGTCCACGATAACGACCATGCGGCCGTTGCGGATTTCCTCGAGCAGTTCGGGGATCGGGCTGAAAGGCATGGCGTTATTCCCCCGCGCGGCCGGCGAGCAGGCGCTCGACGTAGCGCGCGACCAGGTCGATTTCCAGGTTCACCGCGTCGCCCACCTGCGTGTGCGCGAAACGAGTGTGCGCGACGGTGTGCGGAATCAGCGCGACGTCGAAGCCCGCACCGTCGACTTCGTTCACCGTGAGGCTGACGCCATCGACGCAGATCGAGCCCTTCTTCGCGATGTAGCGTAGCAGCGGCGCCGGCGCGGAAAAACGCCAGCGTTGCGCGCGCGCGTCGGGTTCGATGCGCTCGACGCGGCCGAGGCCATCGACGTGCCCGCTGACCAGATGTCCGCCGAGGCGATCGGTCGGACGCATCGCGCGCTCCAGGTTCACCGCGTCGCCGACCGCAAGCGCGCCCAGCGTGGTGAGCGCGAGCGTTTCGTTGGAGGCGTCGGCGGCGAAACTGCGGGCGTCGAACTCGATCACCGTCAGGCACACGCCGTTGACGGCGATGCTCTCGCCCAGTTGCACGGCGTCGAACGGCAGCGAGCCGACGTCGACGGTGAGGCGGACGTCGCCGCCGCGGTGTTCAAGCGCGGCGAGACGGCCGACGCCTTCGATAATGCCGGTGAACATCAGCGCGCCTCCATTGAACGCACGAAGACGCGAGAGCGGAGCTGTGCCTTGTTTGAGATTCCCGCACATGGATGTGCGGGCTTTGGCAGACGGACCTGCATATGAAACGTTTCCCGTTCAAGAATGAGCGAAAAACGCCTCAAGGCATGAGGCAGGCGCACGGCGCGAGGCCGTGTGCGGCTGTCTTCTTTCATCCGGACTTTCCGGAAAGCTCGCGCTTTCCGACCGTCGGCTCCGGCATCGGACCGGATCTGCTGACCTTCGCGTCGTGGAATCCGCACGGGATCCGCAACGATGTCGAAGCGCTCGCGGGCTCGTGCGAACGGCGCCTTCGACAGCGCCACCGCACCTACCGCCGGTGGGGAATTGCACCCCGCCCTGAAGACGTTACGTGTTGTGGTTGCCGGCGAGCCGGCCAGCGGATTCTAGCATCCGGTCCCGGAAGGCCCGCCGGATGGAGTGTTCCGCCGATGACGCCGGCCCGTCAGCCCTTGCGGCGAAGGTGCAGGAACAGCGGCCAGCGGATCGTCCGCGTCTCGTCCGGATCGCCCCACGCCGCGGCCAGCGACGGGCCGTGTCGGGCGACGGGATCCTCGCCGGTGGCCGCAGTGCAGCGCGCCACGGCCGACATGCTCGACAGGTAACGCAGGAAATGCGCGAGCGACCAGTCCATCTCCAGCCACAGCGATGGCGCGGGCAGCGCCGGGAACGGCCAGTCGTAGCCGGCGTAGTGCGCGTCGATCTGTTCGCGTTCCGGCGGCCAGTACGGGTCGATGCGACTGCGGAACGCCTCGACCTCGTCGAGCATGCCTTCCGGCGCGATGAAATCCGCGTAACCCCACGCCGCCAGCACGCCGCCGGGCGCGAGCACGCGTTCGCATTCGGCGAAGAACTTCGCCCGGTCGAACCAGTGCAGCGCCTGCGCGACCGCAATCAACTCGACGCTCGCGTCCGGCAGCGCGGTGCGCTCGCCCGGCTCCACCGCGAGGCTCACCTTGTCCGTGCCCGGCTGCGCCCAGTGCTGCGCGAGCTGCTTCGCGCTCGGCTCGGTCGCGTGCACGTGCGCGAAGCGCGCGGCGAGTCCGCGCGTCGCCTGCCCGCTGCCGCAGCCGGGTTCCCACACGCGTGCGTCGCGCGGAACGACGGCGGCGATCGTGTCGAACAATTCGTCGGGATACTCCGGACGCGCTTGCGCGTACGCATCGGCGATGCCGGAGAAATGGTCCTTGAAGCCGCTCATCTGCGCCTCCGCGGTGGTCCTATCAGACTGTCGATTCGGGCCGCAGCAGCAGTCGGATGTCCTGCCCGATATAGCGCGATTCCACGATCGCCATCTTCAGCTTCTGCGTCATCGTGTCGATCGCGAGGCCGTCGAACATCGGCCGCGCGCGTTCGCCGAGCAGCACGGGCGCGACGTACAACAGCACTTCGTCGACCAGGCCCGCGCCGAGGAACGCGCCGGCCAGCGTCGCGCCGGCTTCGAGCTGGATTTCGTTGACGCCGCGCCCGGCGAGCAGCGCAAGCACCGCATGCAGGTCGAACCGGCCATCGCGCAGCGGCACGGCCGCGTGCTGCGCAAGCAGGCCGCGTGGCGGCTTCGCGTCGGGCGCGTGCAGGTACAGCGTCGGCGCGTCGCCTTCGCGCACGCGACCGCGCGCGACGGTCGCCAAGCCGGGATCGAGCACCACGCGCAGCGGCGGCACGAACGGCGTGTCGTCGCCCATGCGCACCGTGAGGGCAGGATCGTCGGCGAGTACGGTGCCTGCGCCGGTGACGATCGCGCCGCTACGCGCGCGCCAGTGCTGCACGTCCAGGCGCGAAGCCTCGCCGCTGATCCACTTCGATTCGCCATTGGCGAGCGCGCTGCGCCCATCCAGGCTGGTCGCGAGTTTGACGCGCAGCCACGGACGACCTCGCTCCACGCGCGAAAGGAATCCGCGATTGAGCGCGCGCGCCTGCGCTTCCATCAGGCCCGAGGCAACCTCGATTCCAGCGGCACGGAGCTTGTCGAAACCCGCGCCGTCAACCTGCGGAAACGGATCGCGCATCGCCGCGATCACGCGCGAAACGCCGGCGGCGATCAGCGCATCGGCGCACGGACCGGTGCGCCCGGTGTGCGCGCACGGTTCCAGCGTGACGTAGGCAGTCGCGCCTTTCGCGCGTTCGCCCGCGGCGCGCAGCGCATGCACTTCCGCGTGCGGCTCGCCGGCGCGCTCGTGCCAGCCTTCGCCGACGATTTCCTCGCCGTGCGCGATCACGCTGCCGACCATCGGATTGGGCTTGGTCGTGTACGCGCCGCGCTTGGCCAGGCGCAGCGCGCGCGCCATCATCGCGTGGTCGGTCGCCGTGAAGGCCATCAGCGCTTGCCCTTGCGCGGCGACGGCTCTGCTTCCTCGTCGAGCAGCGGCAACTGGCCTTCGGCGGAGCTGTCGCTTTCGAGGCGATCGAGTTCCTCGCGGAAATCCGCCACGTCCTGGAACGCGCGGTACACCGAGGCGAAGCGCACGTACGCGACGTGGTCGAGCTTGCGCAGCTCGGTCATGACGAAATCGCCTACGCGGCGCGACGGCAGTTCGCGTTCGGCCGTCATGCGCAGGTGATGCACGACCGCGCGAACGGACGATTCGATCTGTTCTTCGGAGACAGGGCGCTTCTGCAGCGCGCGATCGAAACTCGCGCGCAGCTTGCGCGCGTCGAACGCCTCGCGGCGGCCGTCGCTCTTGATGATCAGCGGCAGCTTGAGTTCGATGGTTTCCTGCGTCGAGAAACGCTCGCCGCAGGCTTCGCAGACGCGACGACGGCGGATCGTCGCGCCGTCGTCGGACACGCGCGAATCGATCACGCGCGTGTCGGGGTGCTGGCAGAAAGGGCAGTGCATATCAGGCCGGGATTCGTGATTCGGGATTCGTGATTCGGAAAAGCGAAAGCGCGTAACGTCGATTGCGAATCCCGAATCCCTTCATCCCGAATCCCCGCCTTTCAGCCGTACACCGGGAACTTCGCGCACTGCGCCGTCACCTTCTCGCGCACGGCGGCGATGACGTTGTCGTCCTTCGGCGCGTCGAGCACGTCGCAGATCCAGTTGGCAAGTTCGATGCAGTCGGCCTCGCCGTAACCGCGCGTGGTGACCGCCGGTGTACCGATGCGCAGGCCGGAGGTGACGAACGGCTTTTGCGGGTCGTTCGGCACCGCGTTCTTGTTGACCGTGATGTGCGCCTTGCCCAGTGCGGCTTCGGCGTCCTTGCCCGTCACGCCCTTGCCGATCATGTCGATCAGCATCAGATGGTTCTGCGTGCCGCCGGACACGATCTTGTAGCCGCGCGAGATGATCGTCTTCGCCATCGCCTGCGCGTTCTTCACGACCTGCTGCTGGTAGGCGGTGAATTCCGGCTCCAGCGCTTCCTTGAAGGCCACGGCCTTGGCGGCGATGACGTGCATCAGCGGACCGCCCTGGATGCCCGGGAAGACGATCGACTGCAGCTTCTTCTCGATTTCCTCGCCGGCGCCCTTCGCGACGATGATGCCGCCGCGCGGGCCGCGCAGCGTCTTGTGCGTGGTCGAGGTAACCACGTGCGCGTGCGGCAGCGGGTTCGGGTAGACGCCGGCGGCGACCAGGCCGGCCACGTGCGCCATGTCGACGAACAGGTACGCGCCGACCTTGTCGGCGATGGCGCGGAAGCGCGCCCAGTCGATCTGCTGCGAGTACGCCGAGAAACCGGCGACGACCATCTTCGGCTTGTGCTCCAGCGCGAGCTTCTCGACTTCGTCGTAGTCGATCAGGCCCTGGTCGTTCACGCCGTACTGGATCGCGTTGAACAGCTTGCCGCTGACGTTGACCTTGGCGCCGTGGGTCAGGTGGCCGCCGTGCGCCAGCGACATGCCCAGGATCGTGTCGCCCGGGTTCAGCAGCGCCAGGTACACGGCCTGGTTGGCCTGCGAGCCCGAATGCGGCTGGACGTTGGCGTACATATCTTCCGTGGAGCCCGCGCCGAAGAGCTGCTTCAGGCGCTCGATGGCGAGCTGCTCGGCGACGTCCACGTACTCGCAGCCGCCGTAATAGCGCTTGCCCGGATAGCCCTCGGCGTACTTGTTGGTCAGCACGCTGCCCTGGGCCTCCATCACGCGCGGCGAGGCGTAGTTCTCCGAGGCGATCAGCTCGACATGGTCCTCCTGGCGGCGCGCCTCGTTGGCGATGGCCTGGGCGAGTTCATCGTCGTAACCGGCGATGCGGGCGGAGCTGGGGAACATTCGGCAACCTCGGGCGTGGATGGGCGGGGGCCGGCGGGGGCCCGGAAAAGCGGCCTTGGCCGGGGCGAAGATGGTAGCCCAGGGCTTAAAATGCGGCCAGCGAGCACCCGGCCGGTCGGCCGTCAATGCGAGCGTTCCGCCCCCCACCCCACAGGGAAACCTCCGACCGTGAAATGGGTCTTCGTCCTGCTGTTCCTCGCCAGCGCGGTGTACGTGCACTACCGCGGCCGGGTTCGGCACCGCCTGGGCCGGCAATTGCTGGACCACTCCACCTTCATGGCCCCTATCAACGTGCTGATGTACGCGTTCTCGCGCGTGCCGACCACGCCGTTCATCGCCGATCCGGGCCGCCACTTCCCCGAGCTGGAGTCGCTCCGCCAGAACTGGCAGGCGATCCGCGCCGAGGCCCTGCGCCTGCGCGAACTGCAGCACATCAAGGCCGCCGACGGCTACACGGACGTGGGCTTCAATTCGTTCTTCCGCCGCGGCTGGAAGCGCTTCTACCTGAAGTGGTACGACGACGCGCACCCTTCGGCCGCCGAGTTGTGCCCGCAGACGACTGCACTGCTGAAGCAGATTCCGAGCGTGAAGGCGGCGATGTTCACCGAGCTGCCGCCGGGCAGCGAGCTGCGCCCGCACCGCGACCCCTACGCCGGCTCGCTGCGCCTGCACCTGGGGCTGGAAACGCCCAACGACGACGGCTGCTTCATCGAGGTCGACGGCCAGCGCTACAGCTGGCGCGACGGCGAGTGGACGATGTTCGACGAGACCTACATCCACAGCGCCCGCAACGAGACGCAGGGCAACCGGATCATCCTGTTCTGCGACGTGGAGCGCCCGCTGCACACCGCCCCGGCCCGCGCCTTCAACCGTTTCGTCGCGCGGAACCTGATCGCCGCCGGCGCCTCGCCGAACCAGGAAGGCGACAAGACCGGCGGTTTCAACCGGCTGTTCAAGTACTTCTACGCCCTGCGCCTGAAGGCCAAGGGCCTGCGCGAGCGCAACAAGTCGCTGTATTACGGGCTGAAATACGCCGCCGTGGCGCTCGCGGTGGTTTTCATCGTCTGGATCTGAGCCTTGAACCCCTCTCCCGCAAGCGGGAGAGGGGTTGGGGTGAGGGCAGGCCGCCCTGCCCTCATCCGCCCTGCCGGGCACCTTCTCCCGCGAGGCGGAGAAGGGAGCCGCCAAACTGAAGCGCACCGGCCGATCAGACTGGGAAACCCGCGCCGCGTGCGGGATAATCGCCGCTTCCATCCGCCCGACCAGGCCAACCCGGCCGGCATGGGCGCGTCCCGGTTCCGGAGAGCGCATGCAATACATCTACACCATGAACGGCGTCAGCAAGGTCGTGCCGCCGAAGCGTCAGATCATCAAGGACATCTCGCTGTCCTTCTTCCCGGGCGCGAAGATCGGCCTGCTCGGCCTCAACGGCGCCGGCAAGTCCACCGTGCTGAAGATCATGGCCGGCGTGGACACCGACTTCGTCGGCGAAGCGCGTCCGCAGCCGGGCATCAAGGTCGGCTACCTGCCGCAGGAACCGCAGCTCGATCCCGAGATGACGGTGCGCCAAGCCGTCGAGGAAGGCGTGGGCGAGGTCATCAACGCCCAGGCCGCGCTGGAAGCGGTCTACGCCGCCTACGCGGAGGAAGGCGCCGACTTCGACGCGCTCGCCAAGGAACAGGAACGCCTGGAAGCCATCCTCGCTGCCGGCGATGCGCACACGCTGGAAAACCAGCTGGAAGTCGCCGCCGACGCGCTGCGCCTGCCGCCGTGGGACGCCAAGATCGGCAACCTGTCGGGCGGCGAGAAGCGCCGCGTCGCGCTGTGCCGCCTGCTGCTGCAGAAGCCGGACATGCTGCTGCTCGACGAACCGACCAACCACCTCGACGCCGAATCGGTCGAATGGCTGGAGCAGTTCCTCGCGCGCTACACCGGCACCGTCGTGGCCGTCACGCACGATCGCTACTTCCTCGACAACGCCGCCGAGTGGATCCTCGAACTCGACCGCGGCCGCGGCATTCCGTGGAAGGGCAACTACACCGAATGGCTGGTCCAGAAGGACGAGCGCCTGAAGCAGGAAGAGAACCAGGAAAAGGCCCGCCAGAAGGCCATCCAGAAGGAACTGGAGTGGTCGCGCCAGAATGCGAAGGGCGGCCGTTCCAAGGGCAAGGCGCGCCTTGCGCGCATGGAAGAACTGCAGTCGGTCGATTACCAGCGCCGCCAGGAAACCAACGAGATCTTCATTCCGCCGGGCGAGCGCCTGGGCAACAAGGTCGTCGAGTTCAAGAACGTCAGCAAGAAGTTCGGCGATCGCCTGCTGATCGACAACCTGTCGTTCTCGGTTCCGCCGGGCGCGATCGTCGGCATCATCGGCCCCAACGGCGCCGGCAAGTCGACGCTGTTCAAGATGATCACGGGCCAGGAGAAGCCGGATTCGGGCGAGATCGACATGGGCTCGACCGTGAAGCTCGCGTACGTCGACCAGAGCCGCGATGCGCTGACCGGCAACCACAACGTGTTCCAGGAAGTCTCCGGCGGCCTGGACATCCTCAACATCAACGGCATCGAGATCCAGTCGCGCGCCTACATCGGCCGCTTCAACTTCAAGGGCCAGGACCAGCAGAAAATGGTCGGTTCGCTGTCCGGCGGTGAACGCGGCCGCCTCCACATGGCCAAGACGCTGCTGCAGGGCGGCAACGTGCTGCTGCTCGACGAACCGTCCAACGACCTGGACATCGAAACGCTGCGCGCGCTGGAAGACGCGCTGCTCGAGTTCCCGGGCAATGCGTTCGTCATCTCGCACGATCGCTGGTTCCTGGACCGCATCGCCACGCACATCCTCGCCTTCGAAGGCGACTCGCACGTGGAGTTCTTCCAGGGCAATTACCGCGAATACGAGGAAGACAAGAAGCGTCGCCTCGGCGCGGAAGGCGCCCAGCCGCACCGCCTGCGTTTCAAGGCGCTGAAGTGACGAAGCGGCGCGTCCGCGCGTAGCGCGGGCGCCTTTGGCGGTTCGTCATCCCGGCGAAAGCCGGGATCCAGTGTCGTTGCGGTTACGCGTCGGTCCTGCGGGCGCAGGATCGACGCCCGTCAACAAGATCCATCGAATGCCGAGGCCAGCATGACCTTCACGTCATCCCTGAAACAGCGCTGGAACGACGCCGACTCGCTGGTCTGCGTGGGCCTCGATCCGGAACCGGCGAAATTCCCGGCCCGGTTCGCCAACGACGCCGATGCCGTGTTCTCCTTCTGCCGCGACATCGCCGACGCGACCGCGCAATACGCCTGCGCGTTCAAGCCGCAGATCGCGCACTTCGCCGCGCTCGGCGCCGAAGACGCACTCGCGCGACTCATCGCGCACATCCACGCCACGCATCCCGGCGTGCCGGTCATCCTCGACAGCAAGCGCGGCGACATCGGCAGCACGGCGCAGCATTACGCCGCCGAGGCCTTCGATCGCTACGCCGCCGACGCGGTGACGGCCAACCCGTATCTCGGCCGCGATTCGGTGCAGCCGTTCCTCGATCGCGCCGATCGCGGCGTGGTGATCCTGTGCCGCACGTCGAATCCCGGTGCGGGCGACCTGCAGGACCTCGTCATCGACGGACGTCCGCTGTACCAGCACGTCGCGGAGAAAGTAGCGCGCGAGTGGAACACGAACGGCAACTGCTTGCTCGTGGTGGGTGCAACCTGGCCGGCGCAGCTGAAGGAAGTTCGCGCGATCGTCGGCGACGACGTGCCGTTCCTGGTGCCGGGCGTCGGCGCGCAGGGCGGCGATGTCGAAGCGGTCGTCACCAACGCGAAGAACGCCGCGGGCACGGGCCTGATGGTGAGCAGTTCGCGCGCGATCCTGTACGCGTCCAAGGGCGACGACTACGCCGAAGCCGCGGCGAATGCGGCGCGCGAGTTGCGGGATCAGATCAACCGGTTTCGTTGAGGTGGTGCGCTGCCCTGGCAGCGCACGAAGTCGTCAGTTGCCGACGCGCGTCCATCGTCATCCCGGTGAATGCCGGGACCCAGGTTGGCGACCTTCGGCCCTCGCCTCCGGCGAACAACGTTCAGCGTTGTTCCCGCGAAAGCTGGAACCCATTCTGATTTGACGATCGAGGCGGGAAGCCACAGCGCAGCGCTGTGCGGGAGCGATCGTTCACCGCTGTCGCTCCGTTACCCCTCACCCAACCCCTCTCCCGCTGGGAGAGGGGCTTGAAACGGATCCGTCGCCGCGGTCGTCGGCGACCGAGCCTCACCCCAGGAACCCGATCTTCGGATCGAAGTTCTCGATCCCCGGGAAGATCGTCCCCACCTCGCCTGCCGGCAAACCGAACCACTGCGCCAGCGTCGAGCCCATCTGGCTGACCGACATCGTCGGCACCATGCGGCCGCGACCCACGGCCTGCGCGCCGTCCAGTTCCAGGATCGGGTAACTGCCCCACACCTGCTTGCCGCGCAGCGCGCCGCCGTTGGTGGATGAGCCGCCCATCACCAGCTGCACGCCGCCCCAACCGTGGTCGGTACCGTTGCCGTTGCTGTTGAGCGTGCGCGCGAAGTCGCTCATGGTGAAGGTCACCGTGTCGTTGAGCGCGTTGATCTCCGACAACGCCGTGCGGAAGGCCGCGAGGCCTTCGGCCAGTTGCTGCAGCAGGCGGCCGTGGCCGTTGGCGGCCATCTGGTTCTGGTGCGTGTCGAAGCCGCCCAGGCTCACGAAGTAGATCTGGCGACGATGGTTGATCGCCGAGGTACGCGCGGCCTTGATCATGCGCGCGACCATGCGCAGCTGCGACGCGACGCCACTGCCGGTCGGGAACACCGTGGCGATGTCGCCGCCGTTGGCCGGATCCAGCGTGACGCGCAGCGTGTCGTTGAGGTTGATCGCGCTTTCGCCGATCACCGCGTACTGGTCCTGCAGGATCGGGTTGTGCTGGGACTCGATGATCGCGCGCAGCGACTCGTAGCGGACGCGGTCGGCGGCGCTGCCGTTGTTGCGGACACGGTTGACCGTCGTCGCGCCGCCCGAGCCCATCGCGAACGGCAGCGTCGTGCGGCCGAACTGGAACAGGTTGCTGCCGGCGATGGAGATCGACGGCGGCAGCGATTGCAGCCCGAGGTTCGACGCTTCCGCGCGATCGCCGAGCAGGCCACCCCAGCCGGTGACGCCGGCACGGTTGGTGTGCCCGCGCATCCACTGCTTCTGCTGGTCGTTGTGCGAATACAGGTACGGCGGCAACGTCTTCAAACGCTTGGTGACGTCTTCCTTCGTCAGCGGCACGGTCAGCGAACCGACGTTCGCCAGGAACGACAGTTCGCCCGCATCGAACAGCGGCTTCATCGCCGCGCACGAGGGATTCAGGCCCCAGGTCTTGCCGTTGGTGTCGGCGACCTGCACCAGCGTGTCGCGCGCGTAACCCAGGCCGAACGGGTTCGAGGTCGCTTCGAACACGCCACCACGACTGGTGAGGTACGTCGCATGCTCGGCCGAGTCATGCGGGATCAGCATGTTGAACGAATCGCTGCCGCCGAACAGGAAGATGCAAACGAGCGCCTTGTAGTCGTTGCCGGGCAGCGGCTCGGCGGCAAACGCGCGGCCGACCAGCTCCAGCTGCGGCATCAGCGCGTACGCGGCGCCGCCGGCGATCACGGCCTGCACGCGACGCAGGAACGCGCGGCGGTCTTCGCGAATGGGACGGGACATGACGGGCTCCTAGCGCTGGATCGCGAATTCGGGAGTGGCCATCGCCAGCAGCACCAGCGATTTGGCGCGATTGGCGGCGGTTTCTTTGGCGGCGCCGAGGCGGTCGAGCATCCCCACCATCGCCTGCGCGTTGGCACTGCTCAGCGCGCCGTGGAACAGCAGCAGGTTCACCTGCGCCACCATGCCGGCATGGTCGTTTCCTTCGGCCATCGTGGTGAGCTTGGTGAGGTCGAGGTACGGCGCGTTCGGCGTGGTCGTGGGCGGCGTCGCGGCGTTGTTCCACACCAGCGAATCGTGCTGGTTGAGCATGCTCAGGTACGTCGCCTCGGTGAGGATCTGGAACTCCGGCGCGAACATGCCCTGCACGCCGTCGGCCGCGGGCAGTCGGTAATCGGGTTCGAAGAAGTTGAACACCGACGGCGCGCGCTGCGAATCCTGTTGCAGCGAGTTGGCCAGGTCGCCCGCGTTCGAGAACGCGAACCGCACCTCGCCCATGGCGTTGGGCACGTACTGCGCGTTGAACGCGCGCCACAGCGTGGCGAGCTTCACCAGCGGCTCGCGCGGCTTGCCGAAGGAGCCGTTGGGCGGCGGCAGGCGCGCTTCGGTGTCGAGCAGGATCGCGCGGATCACCTGGCCGAGGTCGCCCTTGCTCGTGTCCCACACCTTGGCGACACGCTCGACGTACTGCGGCGTCGGATTGCTGGTGACGAAGCGCTGGATGAGCTGGCGGCTGATGAACGGCGCGGTGTTGCTGTGGTCTGCGAGCGCCTGCACCGTCTTGGTCATGCTCGCCGTGCAGTTGTTGCCTTCGCTGACCACGATGCCGTCGAAGATCTGCTTGGGCTGGTCGTCATGGAATGCGGGATGGCATTCCATCGGCGCGTAGCTGGTGTTGTCGCCGCGGCCGAACTGCGCATCGGTCTGGCCCGCGTAGGTCCAGCCGGTGAACACGCGCGCCATCGCGCTGACGACCTGCTCGTCGTAGGTCGGGATGGTCTGGCCGTTGGCGTCCAGCACCGGGCTGAAGTCCTTGTTGCGCTTCACCAGGCCGATGGAAAACAGCTGCATCACTTCGCGGCCGTAGTTCTCGTCGGGCGTGATGTTGCGGCGCGGATCGGCCTTGCGATTGCCGACGTGGCTGAGGAAGTACCCCATCGCCGGATGCACGGACACCTTCTCCAGCAGCGTGCGGTAGCTGCCGAACGCGCCGCGTGCGAGCGTGTCCTGGTAGTCGGCGATGCGGAACACCGTGGCGTTGCCGTCGGCAACTTCGCGGTCGGACACCACCATGATCTCGCTGAGCGCGAACGCCATGCGCATGCGCAGCTGGTCGGGTGCGTTCGCCGTCTGCCACAGCCAGTAGTTGCGGCGATTCTGCGGCGTCGGCGTGGCCACGCCGTTGGTTACCAGCTGCTGCAGATGCGGCAGGATCAGCGTCGGCGTCTGCGCGAGCTGGTCGTCGATCCAGCGCTTGTAGCCGATCTGGCGCACCCGCGCGATTTCGGTCGCGGTCGGGCCGAAGGTGGCCTGCGTCAGGAAACGGGCGGCGTCGGCGTCGGTCGCCGGGAGGTCCGGATACGGCGCCGGCGGTTCGGGCGTCGACGGCGTTCCGCCACCGCCGCCACCGCTGGCCGGCGGAACGTAGGTACCACCGCCGTCATCGCCGCCACCGCCCCCGCCGCACGCGGCGAGCGTGCACAGCGCAAGCGCGAGCATGCCGGCCCGCGCACCCTGCCTGATGTCCATTCGTTTTCCCCTGTCGGCCGCGAGCACGCGGCGAGCGGTGCGCACGGTAGCGCCCGCCGGCCCGTCACAACCGGCGCTCCGTCGCCTTTTGAAAATGCTGAACGTGACGGCGTCCGCAGGTTTTGCATCCAATGTGTGCAACGCGTGAAAACGACGGCATCGAGCGACACAAACCGGCCACCGGGCCGGTCGGAAACGTCACGCCGCGCGGGCGACCATTTCCCGATGCTTCGGGTCGTCGGCGCGGGCTACCCTCTCCGATCATCCCGCATGCCCCCGCATGCTCCCCCAGGATTCCCGATGGCCCGCCCCGCCCCCCGCGCGCTGGATTCGCTGTTCAGGCTGCGCCAGCACGGTACCGACGTGCGCACCGAACTGGTCGCCGGCCTGACCACGTTCCTTACGATGTCCTACATCGTCTTCGTCAACCCGAGCGTGCTCGGCAACACGGGCATGGACACCGGCGCGGTGTTCGTCGCCACGTGCCTGGCGGCGGCGATCGGCTCGCTCGTGATGGCCTTCGCCGCCAATTACCCGGTCGGCATGGCGCCGGGGATGGGCCTCAACGCGTTCTTCGCCTTCACGGTCGTCGGCGCGATGGGCTACACGTGGCAGCAGGCGCTCGGTGCGGTGTTCGTCTCGGGCGTGGTGTTCCTGCTGCTCAGCATCACCGGCGCGCGTGCATGGCTGATCGCCGGCATCCCTCACTCGCTGCGCAGCGCGATCACCGCCGGCATCGGCCTGTTCCTTGCGATCATCGCGCTGCAGAAATCCGAGCTGATCGTCGGCGACCCCGACACACTCGTCGCACTCGGCGATCTGCGCGAACCCGAACCGCTGCTCGCCGTCGCGGGTTTCCTGCTTATCGCCGTCCTGGAAGCATGGCGCGTGCGTGGCGCGATCCTCATCGGGATCCTCGCCGTCACCGCCACCGCGCTGGTGTTCGGACGCGTGCAGTACCATGGCATCGTCGATCTTCCGCCGAGCCTCGCGGCCACGTTCATGCAGCTGGACATCCGCGGCGCACTGGGCGGCGGCGACGGGTTCTCCATCGCCGCGATGCTCCACGTGGTGATCGTGTTCGTGCTGGTGGAAGTGTTCGATGCGACCGGCACGCTGATGGGCGTCGCGCGTCGCGCGGGCCTGCTTCCGCCCGACGACGCCTCCGCCGCGCAGCAGAAGCGCTTCGGCCGTGCGTTGTTCGCCGACAGCACGGCGATCCTCGCCGGTTCCGTGCTCGGCACCAGCAGCACGACGGCGTACATCGAAAGCGCGTCCGGCGTGCAGGCCGGCGGACGCACCGGGCTTACCGCGCTGGTCGTCGCCGCGCTGTTCCTGCTGGCGCTGCTGTTCTCGCCGCTGGCCGGCATGGTGCCGCCGTACGCGACCGCGCCCGCGCTGCTCTTCGTCGCCGGGTTGATGCTGCGCGAACTCGGCGACGTGCACTGGGATGACCTCACCGAAGCGATCCCCGCCGCGCTGTGCACGCTCGCGATGCCGTTCACCTATTCGATCGCCAATGGCCTCGCGTTCGGATTCATCGCCTACGCGGTGCTCAAGCTCTTCACCGGCCGCGCGCGCGAAGTGCACGCGGCGGTGTGGCTGGTGGCGGCGTTGTTCGTGGTGCGGTTCGCGCTGGAGTAGCGATCAGCGCGCCTTCGCCTTCAGGTAGGCGAGCGGGAACCGCAGCCAGATCGCCGCGAACACCGCCGCGCTCATGCCGGCACTGCGGCGCGGCGCCTCGAACTTGCGGTAATAGCGCCACAGGCCGCGATGCTTGTGCCATTCGACGAAGAACGGACGTGAGCGGCTCGACACGCCGCGCACGTGCAACACGCGCACGTGGTTGGCGACGGCGACGAGCGCGCCGGACTCGCGCGCGCGACGCGAAAGGTCCAGGTCTTCGGCGTGCAGGCGATAGCCTTCGTCGAAGCCGTGCAGGCGATCGAACAGCGCGCGCGGCATCAGCATCAACGCGCCCGAGACGGCTTCGACCGCTTGCAGCGCGCGCGTGTCGTCGACGGGAAGTTCGAGTTTCGGCGCGGGCGTGCCGCCGAGCGCGGCAGAGAGCATCGCGGCGAAGTCGGGATCGCGACGACGCGCCGCCCCGTCGCGCACGCCGTCGTCATCGACCAGGTCGGCACCCAGCAGCGCTTCGCCCTGCGGTGCGGCCAATGCGCGCAGGCGAGAGAGCGTGTCGTGTTCGACCATGCAGTCGGGGTTGACGAAGGCCAGCCATTGCACGCCTTCGCCCGCATCGCCCGCGCCTTGGTTGCAGGCGACGCCGAAGCCGGGGTTGTCGGGATTGGCGATGAAGCGCACGCGCGCGTCGCTGCTGGCGTGGCGCTGGACGATTTCCAGCGTGCCGTCGTCGGAGTTGTTGTCGACCACGCGGATGGCCGCCACGCCGTCGGCCGCGCGCAGGCGCGCGAGGCAATCGTCGATGGTTTCGGCGCTGCGGTAGGTCACCACCACCGCGGCGATGCCGGCGCTGGCGTCAGACGAAGAGATCACGTTGCGGTTCCGGGGGTCCGAGGTGTTCGAGCAGCGACGCCAGCTGCACGCGCGAGGCACGCAGCGGATCCTGCATCAGGTAATTGGCCAGTCGCGCGTGCCAGTCGGGCCAGCGCGCGGCGAGCGCGTCCATGTCGCCGTCGAAGGGGCCGCCTTCGCCGCGACGGGCGACGAACGCGGTATCGCACAGCGCGTTGCGCCAGCCCAGCCCGGCCAGTCGCAACGACAGGTCGATCAGCGCGGCGTACCACGATGCGTAGCTGGTCGAGTCCAGGCCGCCGGCGCGACGTCGGGCCGCGCCGCGGAGCAGCACGGCGTGGCTCACGGCGGCGGGCAGTTCCGGGTGCAGCGCGGGCATCGCCTTTGCCCCGCGCGCGATGCGTTCGAGGTCGTCGGGCACCGGATCGATCTCGCCAATGCGCGGCCACGAAGCCGCTTCGCCCGCGTTGCTCCAGGGCGTGGCGGTAGCGATCGCGCCATCGCTGGCGAGGGCCGACGACAGGCGCGACAACCACCCCGGCGCCGGCAAGGCATCGCTCGCGAGCACCGCGACATCGGCATCGCCACACGCGGCGAGCACTTCGTCCAGGTGCGCGACTTCTCCCACGCTGCGCTGGCGGCGTGTGTAGTCGGCCTTCAATGCGGTGCGCGCGATCCAGCGTTCGATGATCGCGTAGCCGCGCGGGCCCGCCTGCGCGTCGTCGGCCAGCCACACCGGCGTGCCCGGCGCGGTGGCGGCATCGAGTGCGGCCAGGCAGGCGTCGAGCGCGTCGTCGTCCGTTCCGACCGGGACGATCACGATGGGCCCGACGACCGCCGGAGCGGCGGCCGCCTTGGTCACTGTTGCTGGCCTGGCCGGCGCGGCGTCTTCTGCAGCGGTTCCATCGCGCGGAAGCGGCGGGTGTATTCGTCGGTCATGTCGCGCGCTTCCTGCGGGTTGCGCACGATGGTGGGCGTCAGCAGCACGATGACTTCATTGCGCGTCTTGCTCGAACGCTGCTGGCCGAACAGGCCGCCGATCACCGGGATGCGACTCAGGCCCGGGAAGCCGGACGCGCCGCGCTCCACGCCGTCGCTGATCAGGCCGGCGAGCATGACCGTGTCGCCGCTCTGCACGGCCGCTTCGGTCTTGAGCTTGCGCGTGTCGATGCGCACGTTGCCGTTGCGGTCGGCCGTGTCCTGCGCGCCGGGCGAGCTGACTTCCTGCACGATGTCCAGGAACACGACGCCGTCCTTTGCCACGCGCGGGCGCACTTTCAGGATCGTGCCGGTGTCCAGGTACTGCACCTGGCTGTAGGTGTTGTCGCTGCCGGTGGTCGGATTGAACGTCACCGACGAGATCGGGATCTTGCTGCCGACGTTGAGCGTCGCCTCGGCGTTGTTGCGCACGACCACCGACGGCGTCTGCAACAGTTGCAGGTCGGTGACCTGGTCCAGCGCACTGATCACCGCGGCGGCGTTGCGGCCGAGAAAGGTCCACGCCAAGCCTGCCGGGTTGCCGGTGGCCGGCTGGATGCTGCCGGCCAGCGTGCTCCACGTCGTGCGGCCGACGGCATCGGGCAGGCCGGCGTCGGTGACGGCGCGTTCGAAGTACCAGTTCACGCCGTACTTCAGGTCGCCCTTGAGCTGCACTTCGACGACCTGCGCCTCGATGTGCACCTGCATCGGCATGACGTCGAGGCGTTCGATCACGTCGCGGATCGACTTCCACGCAGACGGGCTGCTGCGCACGATGATCGAATTGGTTTCCTCCACCGCCGACACGCCGACGCGATCGCCGTTGACGTCGAGCGTGAGGCTCGCGTTGCCGCTCTGCTGCTGGCTCAGCGAGAGCGTGCCGTTGCCGCCCGTTCCGGTGCCGCTGCTGCTGCCGGTGTCGCTGCCGAGCGTCGCCGTGCTGCCGCTGGCGTCGCTGTTGTCCTTCAGTTCGACCGATTCCAGGCCCGGCATCAGCGACGGCGGACCGCCACTTTCGCCCGACTGCCCGCCCGCGGCCGGAACCGAACACGTCGGCCAGTCGGTCCGCGAGGTCCTTGGCCTTGATGTACTTCAGTTCGTACGAATACAGCTGCACGGTGCCGCCGGCGCTGTCGATGCGCTCCAGCCATTGCTGGATGTCGTCGAGGTAATTGGGCTGCGAGGTGATGACCAGCACCGCGTTCGCGCCTTCCAGCGGCATGAAGCGGAACATGCCGGCGACCGGCGACTTGCTCTGCTCGCCGAACACCTTCTCCAGGTCGGCCACGACGCGCGTCGCCTTGCCCGACTGCAGCGGGAACACGCCCACCGACATGCCCGACAACCAGTCGACGTCGAACACCTCGATCGTGCGCAGGTAGTTCTCGAGTTCGGAGCGGCTGCCACCCACGGTGATGACGTTGCGCGAGTTGTCGACGTTGACGATCGCGTTCGGGCGCGCGTACGGCTTGAGGATCTTCTCCATCTCCGTCGCGGAGACGTACTTCAGCGGCACCGTGCGCACTTCGAAGCCGCGCGCGGTGCTGGCCTCGCCGGTGCGCGCGGCGACGTTGCCCGGAAGCGCCTGGTCACCCGGGACGATGTTGTAGCGGCCGCCGCTGTAGACCAGGCGCGCGTTGTTCCAGCCCAGCACCATTTCCAGCAGGTTGAGCGCTTCGGCCGGGCTCACCGGCTTGGGCGTGGCGAGCGTCACGGTGCCCTGCACGCCCGGCGCGATCACGTAGTTCTGGCCGAGCATGTCGCCGAGGATCGCCTTCACCACCGCGTGCAGCGATTCGCCTTCGAAATTGAACGTGGCCGAGCCGGTCGTGCCGCCCAGGCCCGGGGGCGGTGCGCTCGCGGCGCTGCGGTTGATGACCTGGCCGGTGCCGCGACGGATCTGCGGACGCGCATCGCCGGCATCGGTCGACTCGGGCAAGGGTTCCTGCGTCGTTGCACCGCGCGCGCCGTCGGCAGCGCCGGGCTGCGCGGCGGTCGTGTCAGCGCGCCGGATGTTCGGCACCGGGGCGGTCGCGCACGAGGCCAGCAGGCTGGCGATGGTCGCGGTGGCGATCGCCTGTGCGGCGATGCCGGGGCGGAGCTTCATCGGACGGGAATTCATGCGGTCTCTCAAGGCGTCTGGGCCGGGGGTTGCTCGGATTGCTGCTGCCGCATCTGTGCACGACGTGCTTCGATCCGCTTGCGGATGGCTTCCATCTGCGCCTCCGGCGTCATTGGCGTGTTTTCGCTGGGCTCGGGCGCCGGCGGCGGGGCCGGCGTCTGGGTGTTGTTTGCGTTGCGGTTCGACGCGGTGCCGTTGCCCGCGGGACGCGCGTTCGCGCTGGCGTTGCCCGGACGCGCGGCGTTCGCAGCGGCTGCGTTCGCCGCGGCTGGCGGCACCGGAACGCCCACCGGCTGCTGCCGGTTCGTGCCCGGTGCCGTGGCGACCGCGGTCGGAGGCTGGCCGCCGTTTCCATCGAACACGCGCAAGGTCATTTCGCGCCGACCTTCGGGACCTTCGAAAACGGCGCTGCGCGCGTCGAGCGAGGTCAGCCGCCAGGCCGGATGCGATTCGGGCACCTCACCGAGCTTCACGCGCACCGATTCGCTGCCGTCCGCCGGTTGCAGGATCGCCATCTTGAGCGTCGGCGTGATCAGCACGCTGGTCAGCACGTAATCGAACGCGGTCTGCTGGCCCTCGCCCTCTCCTTCGCCCTGCAGGAAGAAGGGCTTGGGCAGGCGATCCTGCGAGAACAGCGGACGCTGCGCGATGGCCGCGTACTGCGACAGCGGACCGAGCCGCTGCGGCGCCGGCGGACGCGCATTCGGCAGCGGGCGAAGCAGGCCAGGGTCGGCCTCCAGCGCCTGCGCGTGGCGACCCATGCCGAACACCGCAAGCAGCCACGCAAGCACCGCCCAGCCGGCGACGGTCGCCAGCAACCAGGTGCGCGGGCCAGCGTCATCGAGGCGCACGGGACACCTCCGCGACATTCGGCGACGGACGCAGGTAGCCGTAGAGATCGAAGCTCACGTCCAGGCCGCCATCGCCGCTGGGCTGGTTCGCGCCCGGCAGGAAATAGCCGCGCGAGGACAGCAGGTTGAGATTGCCGACGAACAGCCGCGGCGAGCCGGCTTCCAGCGCGTAGAGCACGCTCATGAGTTCCGGCGTCCCGCAACGCAGGCGCACCTGCACGATGACGCGCGGATAGCGGTCGCGACGCGGTTCGCTGAGCGGAGAGCGATTACTGATCGCGCAACTGCGATTGCCGGGACTGGCTTCGGCGACGACGCGTTCCAGTCGTTGCACGAGGCCGGCCGTCGCGAGCTCCGCGCTGCTTTCGGGCAGGAATCCCGGCGAACGCGCCTGCTGCGCGCGCACCTGCGCGAGGCGCTGCTGCACCTGCGGCGCCTGCTGCAGCTGCATGCGCTGGCGAAGTTCGCGCTGTTGCAGGCTTTCGACGCGCTCGTTGGCTTCCAGCATCGGCGCGGTGAACCACGGATGCACGAGGATCAGATAACCCAGCAGCAACGCGGCCAGCAGCAGGCCGAGCGCGAGCCACTGGTCGCGACCGATGCGCGGCGTCGCCGTGGCGGCCTGCACCTGCGGACGGGCGTGCGTCGGGTCAACCGCCATCGGCGTCCTCCGGCTGCGGCTGCGAGGGCGCCGGCGCGCGCTGTGCGGCCGATGCGGGCGTGCCGAGTTCGGCCGTCAGGGTGAAGCGATCGCGCCCGCTCACCGGGTCGGGCATCAGCGCGCCGGTGAGCGACGGCGCGCGCCACAGCTTCGAACCTTGCAGGCGCTGCACCAGCGATGGGGCTTCGCGGCTGAGGCCGATCATCAGCAGGTTGTTGTCCTCGATCGCCAGCTTTTCCAAGTACGTGCTGTCGGGCAGGCGCTGGGTGAGTTCGTCGAGCACTTCCACCGTGGTCGGACGCTGCGCGCGTTCGCGGTCGAGGAAGGCCTGGCCTTCGATCAGGTCGATCAACGCCTGCCGTTCGGCGGCGGCGCTGCGCGCGGCGGTCGCCTGGCTCGCGATGCGCGCTTCCAGTTCATCGGCAGCGGCGCGGCGGTTGGCGAGCAGCTGCCACATCGTCGCGGCGACGGCGATCACCGCCACCGCGGCGAGCGCGAGGTTCCAGTAGCGGAAGGCGTCGCCATGGCGACGGCGCAGCGCCGGATCGAGCAGGTTCACGCCGAGCGGCTGGCCGTTCTCGGCGCACAGGTCGATGCCGGCGAGCGAATCGGCCATCGGGCCTAACGACGACAGCGGCGCGTCGAGGCGCTGGCGCGGCACGACGACGAGTTCGGCCTCGATCAGGCCGTCCGCATCGCGACGGCCCAGCACGCGTGCGTCGAAGGCGACGTTGTCGGCGGTAAAGGGCGTCTGCCGGTCGATCTCGAAACCGACGACGTCGCGAAGCCGGTCGCCCGCAGCGCCCGGCAGGGTCAGGGGCCGGCGAAGGCCGGCAGCGGCGGGGAGCAGGAGCCAGCGCGGCAGATCGGCCAGGCGCGGCGGAAGCAGCGTCGCCAGCGGATCGACCGGCGCGACGATGGCGTCCTCGCCCGGCAGCGCGAGCTGCGGCACGGCGCCGAGGTCGCGAAGATCGCCGCCTTGCTGCAACCGCACCTGCACCGCGTCGCCCTGTACCTGCATCAGCAGGCGGCCGCGGTCGAAACCGAGCACGCGGCGGACGCGCGCCGGCAGCCATGCCGCGAGGTTGTGCGCCCACCAATGGGCGAAGCCGCCCGCGCCGGGCGCCAGACGCGCACCCAGGCGACGCAGCCGGTCCTGCGCCCAGTCGGCGGCAGGCCGGGTTGGTGGCCGGCTTTCGCTCCTTGCGTTCATCGCGGTGATGCTCCCTCCTCCCAGCGCAACGGCACGTACGCCATGCCAGGCAAGCCCCCTCCGCCCGTGCGAACCACCGCTCGCAGCAGCGACTGTCGACCGTCGGGAAGCCGCGCGCGGCTGTCGATACTATAGGTGCCGCTGCCGGCGCCGACCATGCTTGCGCCCGGCAGGGCGCCGTCCACCGGCAGCGCGCTGGCGGGCCGGCCGCGCTGGGCGACCAGGTCGGCACCGTTCAACCCCATCGCATCGAGCAGTTCCGCCGAGGCATACGCCGGATCCGGCTGGGCGCGGCCGCTGTAGACCGTCAGGTCCGGTTCGAGCTTCGCGTACAGCGCCGGCGTCATGCCCAGCACCTGCAGCAGCTCGGCGATGCTTTCGAACTCCGCGTCCTTGGCGCCATAGGGGCGGCCGGCCGCTTCGTAGTCGCCGTCCTCGGCGCCGCCGCCGGGCTGGGTCAGCAGGTCGGCGTCGCGCCAGTCGACGATCGCCCCGGCGATGCGCCCGGCTTCCGACGGCTCCACGCCCTTGCGCTGGATCAGCGCCGCCAGCAGGGGATGCGGCGCCTGGTTGATGTCGAGCTTGCCGTTCTCGTCGACGATCTTCACCTCGACCCGCGCGTCGCCAAAGCGCCAGCGATGCGCGGTGCCGTCGGGCTTCCATTGCAGGCGTGCATCCGGCAACGAGACGCGTGTCAGCGAATACTCGAGCCCCGCGCGCGCCGCGTTCGATGCGACGAGTCCCCGAACCAGCACGCGGCCCTGCAGCGATTCCACGCGTGCCGCCAGCGCGAAGCCGCCGATCAACGCCGTCAGCAGCACGATCAGCCACAGCACCAGGATCAGTGCCGCGCCGCGCTGGGGCGATGTCGACGCGTGGCGATGCGCGCGCGTCATTGCGTCTGCACCGGCAGCGAGAAGGCGCTGAAAGCCGGCGCCAGCGGCAGCGATACCACCAGCGGCGGCCACGCGGCGCCGTCGCGATCGATCATCGTCACTTCGACCAGCAACGGCAGTTGCTCGGTCGCCTTCCATTCGTCCAGCCAGTCGCCCAGGCGGCCGTCCTCATCGAGTGCGCGATAACGGAAACGCACCTCGCGCAGCCCGTCGACCAGCATCTCCGGCGGGCGCGGATCGCGTTCCTCCACCGTCTTGCCGGCCTGCACCATGCTGAGCGCCAGCGTCACGCGCGCGCCGTCGCCGGCGTCCTCGATCCTGAAATCGTGCAGGTACGGGCCACCGCGGCCGAGGTAATCGGGAATGTCGGCGACGAAGCGCATGCGCTCGCGCTCGCCGATGAAGCGCACCGCGATCGCGCGTGTCTGGTCGATGTCGAACGCGATCGGCCGCGCGCCGGTGAGGCGCGTGCGCATGAAACCTTCGACCGCGCGCATGCGCTCGCTGCGATCGGCCATCGCTTCGCCGCGCGCGGCGGTGCGCGTGGCGGCGCCCAGCGTCGCGAACGCGAGCGCGAGACCGGCGACGAGCAGCACCATCGCGATCAGCACTTCGATCAACGTGAAGCCGCGCGAGGCACGGGAATTCGACGGACGTGCATGCGTCATGGCAGCGTGCCTCCGCTACCGGCCGCGGCGATGCGCAGCGTGCGCAGTTGCAGCCGCTGTCCGGGGCCGTCGCCCCATTGCATCGCCAGCGTGACCTCGAACAGCTCCGGCCCGCCCAGTGTCATCGGCTGGCCACTCGCGGCGACTGCTGGATCCCGCCACGGCGCCACGCGCAGGCGCCAGCGATAGCGGCCCTGTTCGAAATCGCCGTCGCGCTCGCTTGCCGCCAGGCGCTGGCCGACGCCGACCTGATCCATCACCGACTGCGCGTACAGGGCCGCGCGTCCGGCGTCGGCGGACTGGCGCACCTGCCGCGCCGAACCGGACAGGATGCCGAGCAGCAACGTCAGCGCCATCGCCAGCAACGCGAAGGCGACGATGACTTCCAGCAGCGTGTAGCCGGCTTGAAGCGAGGAGCGAGTGGAGAGGAGTGAAGAGTGAGCAGGAGCGCGACGGCGCAACGGCGCCGGGCGATCGCCCCGCTCACTCCTCACTTCGACGAACGCACTCTTCATCCCCCCACCTGCGCGCGCTTCATCTTCACCTCGCCCGTGAGCCAGGCGACGTCGATGTTCCAGGCGGCCTTGCGCGCGCCGAGCTGCACGCGGCCGCCGGTACTGGCGCCATCGGGGAAGAACATGATCGCGCCCTCGCCGCGCCTGGGCTGCACTTCGCGCGCGCCGGTGAAGGTGATGCTCAGGTTCGGCGGAATGTCGCCATTGCGACCCATCGGCGCGGTCCAGGTGCGCTTGACCGGATCGAGCGTGAAGCGCTGCGGTTGCCCCGTCGCGATGGCATGCGTGCGGGTGAAACGCAGCGCGGAGGCGACCTGCTTCGTGCTGGATCGCAGTTGCATGCCTTCGCGCCCGCCGCTCATCGCCGCCAGCGCGAGCACGCTGATGGCGGCGATCAACGCGATCACCAGCAGCATCTCCAGCAGGGAAACGCCGCGTGCGCGATGCATGTCGGCTCCGACGGGTCGCTTACTCGTACTTGATGTCGCCATCGACGCTGGTGCCGCCGGGCTTGCCGTCCTTGCCCAGGCTCACCAGATCGAACGGGCCGCCTTCGCCCGGCGCGCGGTACTCGAGCGGATGGCCCCACGGATCCTTCAGTTCCGTCGCCTTCGCGTACGGACCAAGCCAACCGTTCACGTCGCTGGGCTGGGTGACCAGCTCCTCCAGCGAGGTCGGCAGGCGGCCGGTGTCCATCTGGAAGGATTCGATCTTGCCGGCCATCGTCTGCACCTGCGCCTTGGCGATGTTGTAGTCGCCGCGATCCTTGCCGCCGAGCACGCGGCTGCCGACGAAGGCCAGCACCGCGCCGATCAGCACGATCACGATGATGATCTCGATCAGGCTCATGCCGCGCTGGCGGGCGGCCGACGGCGAACGGGTCAGTGAACGGCGGTTGCGCATGGGGGTTCCTTGGAAAGGTGCGTCAGGAAGAAGGGGATGTTTACCCGAAAATCGTTGCCAGTGGTCTGACTGCGGGGGTCGATGTTCAGTTCCTGCGACGCGGGTGTGAATTGGGGTGTTTTGGGTGCAGGCTCCGATTGCTCGACCACGGCCATCCATGGCGCTACGTTTCCGTCTTCCGATCGCCCTGCCCGGGCATCCATGCCCGGTCGTTCGGCAGGCCACGCGGCAGTGCCGCTTCGCATCGACTTCAATTCGTTCAGTGCAGCCGTCCATGGCGCCACGCCCCGTCTCCGGATCGCCCGGCCCGGCCAATCCTGGCCGGGCGTTCGCCCGCGCGCGAGCCAGTGGCTCGCAAACGCGCGGGCTCACCCAATCGCGTTGGTCAGCCCGTACAGCGGCATCAGCACCGCCAGGACGACCACGCCGACCACCGCCGCCAGGACGATCGTCACCACCGGCACCAGCGCGGCGAGCATGCGGTCCAGCGCGATGGAGGTTTCCTGCTCGAAGGTTTCGGCGGTCTTCACCAGCATGGCGTCCAGCGCGCCGGACTCCTCGCCGACCTGGATCATCTGCAGCGCCAGGCGGGGATACCGCTTGCCGCGACCCAACGCCGTGGAGAGCGCGACGCCGTTCTTCACCTCCTGCGCGGCCGCGTCGACATCCGCCGCCAGCACGCGGTTGCCGAGCACGTTGCGACCGATGCCCAGCGCGGTGATCAGCGGGACGCCGTTGCGCACCAGCGTGCCCAGCGTGCGAGCCAGACGCGCGGTCTCGGCCTTCGCGACGAGGCCGCCGACGAAACGTCGCTGCAGCAGCCACGCATCGAAGGCTTCGCGGAACACCGGGTCGCGTCGTTTGCGATCGAACCACCACAGGCCCAGTGCCGGCACCGCGAGCAGCACGATCCACCAGTCGCGCACGAACAGGCCGATGCCCAGCACGATCTTCGTGAATAACGGGAGTTCAGCGTCGAGGCTTTCGTACATCGCGCCGAATTGCGGCACGACGTAGCCGAACAGGAACAGCAGGCTGCCACCGACCATCACCAGCAGGATCGCCGGATAGATCAGCGCATTGACGACGCGGCCCTGCAGCGCGCGCGTGCGTTCCAGGTAGTCGGCCAGCCGCGCGAGGGTTTCCTGCAGGCTGCCGCCGGCCTCGCCCGCACGCACCATGTTCACGTACAGGCGCGAGAACGTACCGTGCTGGCGTTCCAGTGCCGTCGACAGCGAACTGCCGCCACGCACCGCATCGCGCACGTCGCCGATGGTGCGACGCGCGGCATCGTCTTCCGGCAGTTCGAGCAGGATGGTCAGCGCGCGATCCAGCGGCTGCCCGGCACCGAGCAGCGTCGCCAGTTGCTGCGTGAACTGCACCAGCCGCGCACCGGCGAACGGCTTTGGCTTGAACAGCCCCTTCCACACCGACGCACCCGACGCCTCGCTCGCCAGCTTCGCCTCGACCGGCAGATGGCCCTGCTCCTGCAGTCGCGCGACGACTTCCGCACTGCTGCCGGCTTCCATCTGGCCGTCGAGCAGCTCGCCGCGCGGGTTGAGGGCTTTGTAGTGGTAGAGGGGCATTCGGGATTCGGGATTCGGGATTCGGGATTCGGGATTCGGGATTCGGGATTCGGGATTCGGATTAAGCGTATTCGCCTTTGCTCGTCATTCCCGCGAAGGCGGGAATCCATGGACGTTGCTTGTCGGTTTCATACCGACGAGTTCAGGCCACAAGTCGCGCCATGAAGGATTCATCTCGTCAATCAGCCTGATCTTCCAATCACGATTCCATTTCTTGATGCGCTTCTCGCGCATGATCGCCGACTCCATCGTGTCATGAACCTCGAACCACACCAGTCGGGTAACATCGTAGCGATCACTGAATCCGTCCACGACGTGCTCGCGATGCTGCCAGATGCGCTTGATCGGATCGCTGGTCACTCCGAGGTACAAGGTTCCATTGCGATTGCTGGCCAACAGATACACGCAGGGGATTCGTTCCATTCCCTTCCCTGAAAAAGCTACGTCCATGGATTCCCGCCTTCGCGGGAATGACGAGCAAAACGCGAGGAGCCTATGCCGCCCCTACGCATCCTCCGTAACGCGCAGCACTTCCTCGATCGTCGTCTCGCCGCGCAGCGCCTTGGCGATGCCGTCCTCGTACATCGTGCGCATGCCGTGCTGCCGGGCAATCTGCTCCACTTCGCCCATGCCCGCGTGGCGCATCACCGCGCGGCGCAGTTCGTCGTTCATGACGAGGAATTCCATGATCGTCGTGCGGCCCAAGTAACCGGTCGGCGCGATCGGCGACGGCATCGGGTGGTACAGGAAGATCTCGCCTTCGGGCTGGTAGCGGCGCAGGTCGAAGCGCTCGATTTCCTCCGGCGATGCGGGATACCGGCGCGCATGCGTGATTTCCAGCCGGCGCACCAGGCGCTGCGCGAGGATGCCGTTGATCGTGGACGTGAGCAGGTAATCCTCAACACCCATGTCGAGCAGGCGCGTGATGCCGCCGGCTGCGTTGTTGGTGTGCAACGTCGACAGCACGAGGTGGCCGGTGAGCGCGGACTGGATCGCGATGCGGCACGTCTCCAGGTCGCGCATTTCGCCGATCATGATGATGTCGGGGTCCTGTCGCACGATGCTGCGCAGCGCATGGGCGAAATCCAGCCCGATCTGCGGCTTGGCCTGGATCTGGTTGATGCCTTCGATCTGGTACTCGACCGGATCCTCGACCGTGATGATCTTGACGTCCGGCGTGTTGAGCTTGCTCAGCGCCGTGTACAGCGTGGTCGTCTTGCCGGAGCCCGTGGGGCCGGTGACCAGCAGGATGCCGTGCGGCTGGTCCAGCACCTTCTGGAACTGCGGCAGGAACGCGTCGGTGAAGCCCAGCCGCTTGAAATCGAACACCACCGTTTCGCGGTCGAGCAGTCGCATCACTACGCTTTCGCCATGCGCGGTCGGCACGGTGCTCACGCGCAGGTCGAGTTCCTTGCCCTGCACGCGCAGCATGATGCGGCCGTCCTGCGGCAGCCGGCGCTCGGCGATGTTGAGCTTGGCCATGATCTTGATGCGGCTGATCACGGCGGCGGTGAGGTTGGCCGGGGGGCTTTCGCCTTCGCTCAGCACGCCGTCGATGCGATAACGCACCTTCAGGCGGTTCTCGAACGGTTCGATGTGGATGTCGGATGCGCGCAGTTCGACGGCGCGCTGGATGACGAGGTTGACCAGCCGGATGACCGGCGCTTCGGACGCGAGATCGCGAAGGTGCTCGACGTCGTCCAGATCACCGCCGGCGCCCTCGCCTTCGGCCGTCTCGACGATGGCGCCCATCGCACTGCGACCCTGGCCGTACCAGCGTTCGACGAGGTCGCCGATTTCCGATCGCAGCGCCACGGCTGGGCGGATGTCGCGGCCGGTCGCCAGCCGCAGCGCATCGAGCGTGTAGGCATCCTGCGGGTCGGCCATCAGCACGTCGACGGCGGCGTCGTTCTCCGCGACCGGGCACACCGCGAACTGCTTCATGAATCGCGTCGACAGCGACACGCCTTCGGGCGGCAGTTCGGGCGCGTCCTTGATGGCGACCAGCGGCAGGTTCAGGACTTCGGCGCAGGTCTCGGCGTGGTCGCGCTCGGACACCAGGCCCAGCCGCGCGAGGAGCGCGAGCAGGCTGCCGCCGGTTTCCTCCTGCAGACGACGCGCGCGGGCGAGGTCCGCTTCCTTGAGCCTGCCCCTGGCGAGCAGCGCATCGACGATGCGCTCTTCGTCCGTCCCGGTGCGGGTGGCGACCTGATCCATGCTTTCACCTTCGGAGCCTCCGCCGACTTTAGCAGCAGGCCCGTGCAGGTCGCGATCCGCGGGGTTCCCAATTCGGCAAAGGCGTTCGCCCCGGACCGTCACGACGTTGCCTCGCGCCCGCGGGGCTCCGTAAGCTGCCGCTTCCACAGGGGGAACCATTCATGAAGACCAGTCTTTCCGTCGCCATCGCGGCCGCGGTGTTCGTCGCGGGTGCGGGCGTCGGCTACACGGCGCAGAAGCAACAGAAAACCACGACAGCGATGTACCACGCGAAGGCCAACCCGGAGGCGGCGAAGGAACTGCTCGCGGTGGCGAAGCTCCAGGCCGGCAAGGGCAGCTGGGAGCAGATCGCGGTCGGCCGCGTGTACTACCTCGGCGGCTTCAAGGCCGAAGGGCAGAGGATCTTCGACGCCATCCTCGCCGGCAAGCACGAGGACAGCGACGTGTTCCGCATCGCGCGCGTCTACAGCGAGGCTGGCGAGTGGGACAAGGCCAGGCCGATGTTCGACCGCTACTTCAAGGGCACCGACGACGACGGCACCGGCTATGCCGAAGTCGGCGCGCTGTACCTGATGAACGGCGACCGCGCGAACGCCGAGCAGATGTTCGACCGCTCGGTGGCGATCGAGCCGGAGGACCTGTGGTCGACGCTGCACATCGCCGGCGCGTACCTCAACGTTCGCCCGCAGGAATAACGAGGCCGGAAACAACGCGGGCCCGAACGGTGCCGGGCCCGCGATTCACCACCGCATGAAGACGCGCGTTACCAGCCGAAGCCTGCGCCAAGGCCGATGGACGATTCGCCGTCGCTGAATGCACCGCCGACGGTCACGGTCGCCCGGTCGCTGATTGCCCGCTGGTAGCCGACCGACAGCGCCGACTCGCCGCCCTGGAAGCCCATGCCGACGCCGATGCGGTTGGGCGTGCGCACGCCGGCCGCGCTGACCGCCATGTTCAACATCGCCGCGCCCATTGCGCCCTGGCGGTCGATGCGGTCGTCCTGGCGGCTGAAGCGGTCGTCGATGCCGCCCTGCAGCAGGTCGATGCGATCCGACAGCGCCTGCGCGCGCGCATCGGTGTAGCTGTTGGCGGACGCGACACCTCGATCGAGCTGCCCCTTGTTCACCGCATCCGTAGCCTGCGTGCCGGCGGCGACGTTGGTCACCTGGCGCTCGTTGCCCACGCTGCCCACCGAAACCGTGTCGGCGCGGTCGGCGACCGACCCTTGGCCCAACGCCACCGAGCCGGCCGCGGACACGGAAGCGCCCTGCCCGACCGCGGTACCGCCTTCGGCGCTGACCAGCGCATGTTCGCCGAGTGCGACGGCATCTTCGACACCGGTCGCACTCGCCTCGATGCCAAGCGCCGTGCTGCCGCTGCCGCCGTCGCCGTACAGCGGCGACCCGTAGGTGCCGTGCGTGTACCCGGCGAGCGCGCTGCCGGTAGCGCCCGGTTGCAGGCCGGCAAGCTGCTGGCCGATGGCCTCGATCGCCTGGTTGGTCGCGAACAGCTGCGATCCGTTCACTGCATCCGTGCTGTCGGCGCCCAGCCGGCCGGCCGCCACGTTCGTGAGCGTGCGTTCGAAACCGGCGGCACCCACACTCACCGTGCCCAGCGGCGCCCCACCGGCGAAGGCGTAGCTGACGCCGTTGATCGTGACATCGGTCGTCGCGACAGCCGCGCTGGTTACCGCGCCGCTGCCCAGCGCGACGCTGTCGTTGACCGACGCCGATGCGTTCGCGCCAATGGCGATGGCGTTGCCCGCGGACACCGACGTCCCCGTGCCCAGCGCGATGGCGTTGTCGACCGCGTCGACCGTCGCGTCGGTGCCGATCAGCACGACATTGCGGACGCCATCGCCGATCGTGTTGCCGTAGCCAGCGGCGAAATTTCCGACGCCGTTGTTCAGCGCGTAACCGTCACCAAACAGGAAATTACGGCTGCCGCCGGTCACCGTGTTGAGATCGCCGAAGACCGTCGTGTGCGTGACGTTCGTCACCGCATTGCCGTTGCCCGCGACATTGAGCGACGACCACGCCGACGGCGACCAGACATTCGTGTTGCTGTTGTCGTACGCCGACGCGGACGCGATGGTGTTGCCGACGCCGGTGACATTCGCCGCGCCGGTATTCGACACCTTGTTCGAGAAGCCCTGCGCATTCACCCAATACGATTCGCGCACCTGGTTGAAGGTGCCCTGCACGTTCACGCTGCTGGCCGAATCGACCTTGTTCTTGTTGCCAAGCACCTGCACGGCGTCCGTCTTCGCGGTCGCGGTGATGGCGTTCTGCTGGCCGATCGCGGTGGACGACTGGCCCTCAATGCGGTTCCTGTATCCGATCGCCACGCCGTTGAAGTTTGTGACGGTGCTTTCGTTGCCGATCGCGATGCTGTTGGCGAGGTCGGCACCCGCCACGGTCGAGGTCACCTGTGCGTTGTGGCCGATCGCGACGCTGTCGACGCCCCGTGCCTTTGCCGATGCGCCCACCGCCGTCGCGCCGTTGGCCGATGCCGACGACGAGAAGCCGATCGCGGTGGCGTCGACGACTTCGACGATGTTTTCGGGCCGGCCATCGACCGCGCTCCAGGTGAAATCGCCACCCGCGAAGGCCCAGGTGCCAACCGCAGTGGTCCCGCGACCGTAGGCCAGCGCGGACCCGAAGGCCGCCGAGTAGTCGCCGCGCGCTTCCGACAGCGCGCCGACGGCGGTGCTTTCGTAGCCGTAGGCATACGCGCCGAAGCCGACGGCGGTCGTGTATCCGTTGGTCGCCTGCGCCCCGGTGCCGAACGTGGACGACCGGTCGCCGGTGGCGACGCTGTCGTTGCCGACGGCGACGCTGTTCGCATCGGCTGCGTCCGCGTTGTCGCCCAGCTCGATGATCTGCTGCGCATGCAACGGCAGGCAGGCGATGGCAGAGAGCGCGATCGCGACACCGGCGCAGAGGCGCCTGACGCCGCGGACAGGACCACTCGTGCGATACATGGGGCAGCTCCTTACGCTTGAAAAGGAGCTGAACTATGTTTCCCGACTCAGATAACTTCCCTGCGAATTTGTCGGCGCGAAGTGATCTTCGTGCGCACATAGCGGAAAAAAGAAGGCCCGCACGAAGCGGGCCTTTTTCTCATGCAGCGAGTCGGACGACTTATCCGACCCAGACCCGCGCGTTGCGGAACATGCGCATCCACGGCGAATCATCGCCCCACTCGGCCGGTGCCCAGCTCAGGTTCGCCGTGCGCAACGTGCGTTCCGGATGCGGCATCAGGATCGTCGCGCGGCCATCGCGGCTGGTGAGGCCGGTGATGCCGTCGGGCGAACCGTTCGGGTTGAGCGGATAACGCGTGGCCGTGTTGCCGTTGCCGTCGATATAACGCAGCGAGACGTGCGCGGCCGACTGGTCCAGCGAGCTTTCGAACTCGGCGCGACCTTCACCGTGCGCGACCGCCACCGGGATGCGGGACCCCGCCATGCCACGGAAGAACAGCGACGGCGACTCGACGACTTCCAGCAAACCCAGGCGCGCCTCGAACTGCTCGCTGCGGTTGCGCAGGAACGTCGGCCAGTGTTCGGCGCCAGGGATGATCGGCTTGAGCTGCGAGAGCATCTGGCAGCCGTTGCACACGCCCAGCGAGAAGCTGTCCTCGCGCGCGAAGAACGCCGCGAAGGCCTCGCGCAGCGCGCTGCGTTCCAGCACGGACGTCGCCCAGCCGCGTCCGGCACCGAGCACGTCGCCGTAGCTGAAACCACCGCACGCGGCGATGCCCTTGAACTGCGCCAGATCGACGCGCCCGGCGATGAGGTCGCTCATGTGCACGTCGACGGCCTCGAAGCCGGCGCGCGTGAAGCCCAGCGCCATTTCGATCTGGCCGTTGACGCCCTGCTCGCGCAGGACCGCGACCTTCGGGCGCACGCCGGTGTTGACGAACGGCGCGGCGACGTCGTCGGCCGGGTCGAACGTGAGCTTCGGCTTCAGGCCCGGCGCGTTGAAGTCGCGCGCGACGGTGCGTTCCTCGTCGGCGCCTTCCGGGTTGTCGCGCAGCTTCTGGATCGCGTGACTGGTGGACCACCACGCATCGAAGAGTTCGTCCCAGCGCCACTCCACCAGCGTCTTGCCGTCGTCGCGCACGCGGATCGCTGGCGCCGTGGTCGGGCGGGCGATGCGCTGGGCGCAATCGATGAGGCCGTGGCGTGCGACGAGATCGGCGAATTCCGCGCGGTCCTCGAGCGACACCTGCACGATCGCGCCCAGCTCTTCGTTGAACAGCGTGCGGAACGGATCGTCGCCCCAGCCGTCCAGCGTGATGTCCAGGCCCACGCGCGAGCAGAACGCCATTTCGCACAGCGCCGCGAACGCGCCGCCGTCGGAACGGTCGTGGTACGCGCGGACGAGGCCGGCCTCGCGTGCGTCGCGGATGAGTTCGAAGAAGTCGCGCAGGCGCTGCGGATTGTCGAGGTCCGGCACGCCGAGCGGGCCGGCGAACGCGGGCAGCGAACCCTGGCCGTCCGCGGCGTCGGGATGGCACTGCGCCAGCACCGAACCGCCAAGGCGCTGCTTGCCGGCACCCAGGCCGATCAGCCACAGCTCCGAGTCCTCGTCGCGCGCGAGCAGCGGCGTCAGCTGCGCGCGCACGTCGACGACCGGCGCGAACGCGCTCACGATCAGCGACACCGGCGAAACCGACTTGTGTGCCTGTCCATCGGCATGCCACTGCGCCTGCATCGACAGCGAGTCCTTGCCGACCGGGATGCTCAGGTCGAGCTCCGGGCACAGCTCGAGTCCGACCGCCTTCACCGCATCGAACAGTCGCGCGTCTTCGCCGTCGTGGCCGGCCGCGGCCATCCAGTTGGCGGACAGCTTGACGCGGTTGAGCGATTCCACCGGCGCGGCGCAGAGATTGGTGATCGCCTCGCCCACGGCCATGCGTGCGGCGGCGGCGGCATCGATCAGCGCCAGCGGCGTGCGCTCGCCGATCGCCATCGCCTCGCCGACGAAACCGTCGAAGCCGGAGAACGTGATCGCGCAGTCCGCCAGCGGCAGCTGCCACGGGCCGATCATCTGGTCGCGCGCGGTGAGGCCGCCGACGGTGCGGTCGCCGATGGTGACCAGGAAGTTCTTCGAGGCGACGGACGGATGCGCCATGACGCGCAGCGCGGCGTCGCGCAGTTCCAGGCCGTCCCAGCGCAGCGCGGGCCACGGCGCGGCCTGCGGACGACGCGTGTCGCGATGCATCTTCGGCGCCTTGCCGAACAGCACGTCCATCGGGATGTCGATCGGCCAGTCGCGACCGGCTTCGCGCGCGGTTTCGCGGGTGGCGCCGTAGCCGACGACCAGGCGTTCTTCCGCGGTGGCAAAACCGACGGCGGCGAACGGGCAACGCTCGCGTTCGCAGATCGCCGCGAATTCCGCCACGCGGTCGGCCGGAATGCCGAGCACGTAACGCTCCTGCGATTCGTTGCACCACAGTTGCATCGGCGAGAGCGACGGATCGTCGCTGGGTACCTTCGCCAGGTCGATGATGCCGCCCAGGCCCGAGTCGTGGAGCAGTTCGGGAATCGCGTTCGACAAACCGCCTGCACCGACGTCGTGCGCGGTCGCGATGGGGTTGTCTTCGCCGCGCGCCACGCAGCGGTCGATGACCTCCTGGCAGCGGCGTTCCATCTCGGGGTTGTCGCGCTGCACGCTGGCGAAATCGAGTTCCTCGTGGCTTTCACCCGAGGCGACCGAACTCGCGGCACCGCCGCCGAGGCCGATCAGCATGGCCGGGCCGCCAAGCACGATCACCGCGTCGCCCGGCTGCAGGCCGAGCTTCTTCACCTGCACGCGATCGATCGCGCCCAGGCCGCCGGCGAGCATGATCGGCTTGTCGTACGCACGGGCAACAGGCCCGCCAACAGACGTACCTTCGTCCAGTTCGAAGCTGCGGAAGTATCCGCTGAGGTTCGGCCGGCCGAATTCGTTGTTGAACGCGGCCGCGCCGATGGGGCCTTCGATCATGATTTCCAGCGCGGACGCCATGCGCGGGTTGAGCGCACGCTCGCGCTCCCATGGCTGCGGCAGCGTGGGGATGCGCAGGTGCGACACGCTGAAACCGCACAGGCCGGCCTTCGGACGGCCGCCGCGACCGGTCGCGCCTTCGTCGCGGATTTCGCCGCCGGCTCCGGTGGACGCACCGGGGAACGGCGCGATGGCGGTGGGATGGTTGTGCGTTTCGACCTTGATCGCGAAGGCCGAATCGACCTGCGCTTCCTCGCGGTACGCATGCGTCTGCGGGTCGGGGCGGAAGCGACGGCTCGCATAGCCTTCCACCACCGCCGCGTTGTCGCTGTACGCCGAGAGCGTGTGCCCGGGCGTGGTCGCGTGCGTGTGCTTGATCATCTTGAACAGCGACGTCGTCTGCTCGACGCCGTCGATGGTCCACGATGCATTGAAGATCTTGTGGCGGCAGTGCTCGGAATTGGCCTGCGCGAACATCATCAGCTCGACGTCCGACGGCTCGCGGCCCAGCGCGGCGTAACGCTCGCGCAGGTAGGCGATTTCGTCGTCGGCAAGCGCGAGGCCCAGGCGCGTGTTCGCCTGCTCCAGGTCCGCGAGCGGGATGCGTTCGAGGTCGCCGCGCACCGGTACGGAGAACAGCGCCACGGCGTCCTCACGGGCTTCCAGCAGCGACTGCGTCATCGGGTCGTGCAGCACCTTCGCCAGCGCGCCCTGCGTCGGGGCGTCCGACGGCCAGCCGGCCAGGTCGTATCGCGTGCCGCGCTCCACGCGCTTGACCGGCAGGGACGCGCCGTGGAGCAGTTCGGTCGCCTTGCTGGCCCAGGGCGACAGCGTGCCCAGGCGCGGCGTGACGTAGCGCGATACCGCGTCGGCAGCGCGCGGCGCGGCGTCGGGTTCGGCCTGGAGGATGCGGCGCAGCGCATCGGCATCGGGGTTTGCGCCGGCGTCCGGTTCGACCCAGTAGACGGGCCACGCGCCAAGGAGGCGGACGGACGGATGGAGGGCTTGCAGTCGGGCTTGGAGCCGTTCCAGTCGGAACGGCGACAGGGCGGAAGCGCCCTCGAGGACGATCATGTCCGGGGAACCGTGCAACGTCGGGCCCGACATTGTACCCAAGCGCTCCCCGGCCCGCCCGCCAGGACCGACCTACTCGAGGCCCCAAAATGCCGACGCCGCCCATCAGGCGGCGTCGGAGCGACGGGTCGGGCGACTCAGGTGCCCGGCTTGGCCGGTGCCGTCGAGGCGGTGCGGGCGTGTTCGGCGGCCAGCTTGTCGAGCGTCTCGCGCAGCGCGGCCGGCGGGACGTAGCCGCCGACCTGGACGCCTTCGGCCGTCACGATCATCGGCGTGCCGGTCAGGCCGACGCGCTGCCCGACGTCGTACTGCTGGTTGACGCTGGTCTTGCAGTCGGCCTTGGTCGGGCCGTGGTCGCTCTTGGCGGCGGTCAGCGCCTTGCGGCGGTCCGGCGCGCACCAGACGGCGACCATCTTGCGGTAGTCGTCGCTGCCCAGGCCCATGCGCGGGAAGGCGAGGTACTCGATGGCGATGCCTTCGCGGTTGTACTCGGCGATCTGGCTGTGGAGCTTGCGGCAGTAGCCGCATTCCACGTCGGTGAAGACGGTGACGGTGTACTTCGGCTTGGCCGGCGAGAACACGATGCGCTCGCTGGCCGGGATGGTGGCGATCAGCTGCTTGCGCAGGCCGGCCATCGCGTCTTCGCTGAGGTTCTTCTTCGCGGCCACGTCGAACAGCGCGCCGCCGGACCCGGGGAGGAACAGGTAGCGGCCGTCGTCGCTGACGTACACGACCTGGCCGGCGACGATGGCCTCGCGGAAGCCGGGCATGGCCGCCGGTGCGACGCGCTCGACCTCGACTTGGGGGTTCAGCGCGCGGACGGCTTCGATCGCGCGGGCCTCGGGCGTACCGGCGGCGGGCTTGGGGGCAGCGGCCGGCTTGGCGGCGGTGGCGGTCGTCGCCGACGGGACCGGGTCCGCGTTGCCACCTGGCGCCTGGGCACAGGCGGAAAGGCTGATGGCGCCGAGCACGGCAAGGGCGAGTCGCTTCATTCGGAATCCTGTCGGGCGGCCGGGGCCGCGAGGGGGAATGGCCGATTGTGGCACGGGGCTCCGGAGCGGCGAGTGTCGTTGGTCCCGGTGCGGGATCCGGCTGGGCGGTGCGTTCACGTCGCGGGTTTTGCTGGGATTCGGTTATTGGACGAATGCCATCCATCGCGGCCCGTAGCGGGCTTCAAGTCGCGCCCTGCCGGCCTTCGGCGGCAGGCCATCCGTGGCCCGGCGTTCGGCAGGCCACGGGGCATGCCGCGCGCATCCGATCCGGCAAGAAGAACAACGGCCTTCCATGGCGGCACGTTCCGGGCTCCGGATCGCCCTGCCCGGCCATCCATGGCCGGGCGTTCGGCAGGCCGCGCGGCAGTGCCGCGTAAGCACGGAACTCGGTGGGTCTGCGGACGCCATCCATGGCGGCACGTCGCGGGCTTCGGATCGCCCTGCCCGGCCATCCATGGCCGGGCGTTCGGCAGGCCACGCGGCAGTGCCGCGTAAGCACGGAACTCGGTGGGTCTGCGGACGCCATCCATGGCGGCACGTCGCGGGCTTCGGATCGCCCTGCCCGGCCATCCTGGCAGGGCGCTCGGCAGGCCACGCGGCAGTGCCGCGTAAGCGGCCTGCCTCACCCTCGTGGATGGTGTTTTGCGTGGAGTTGCTTCAGCTGCTCGCGCGCCACCAGCGTGTAGATCTGCGTGGTCGACAGCGAGCTGTGGCCCAGCAGCATCTGCAGGGCGCGCAGGTCGGCGCCGTGGTTGAGCAGGTGCGTCGCGAAGCTGTGGCGCAGGCCGTGCGGGCTGATCCGGTCGGGATCGATGCCGGCGACTGCGGCGTATTTCTTCACCAGTTGCCAGAACTGCTGGCGCGTCGGCGCTTCGCCATTGGCGGACAGGAACAGCGGCGCGAGCGCGCGCTTTCCGGCGAGCTGCGGGCGCGACTGCGCGAGATACCGTTCCAGCCAGTGCTGCGCTTCCTCGCCCAGCGGCACCAGGCGCTCCTTGCTGCCCTTGCCCATCACGCGCAGCGCGCCCTGTCGCAGGTTCACGGCGGTGGCAGGCAGGTTGACCAGTTCGCTCACGCGGAGGCCGGCGGCGTACATCAGTTCGAGCATCGCGCGATCGCGAAGGCCGAGCGGCGTGGCGATGTCCGGCGCGGAGAGCAATGCCTCGATCTGGCTTTCGGCGAGCGCCTTGGGCAACGAACGCGGCAGCTTCGGCGGATCGAGCAACGCGGTCGGATCGTCCGTGCGTTCGCCACGTCGCACCAGCCAGGCGTAGAACGCGCGCAATGCCGACAGCAGGCGCGCGTTGCTTCGCGGCGAATACCCCTGTTGCGAGCGCCAGGCCAGGTAATCGAACAACGCGGCGCGATCGGCATTCGCCAGGCCGGCCTTGCGATCGCTGCGATACCGCGCGAGCAGCTCGAGGTCGCGACGATAGCTGTCGAGCGTGGGTTGCGCGAGGCCGTTTTCCGCCCAGATCGCGTCGAGGAAGCGGCCGATCAGCGCGGCGTCCGCATCGGGCAGAGGCGGCAACGCCATGGCGATGGAACGGCGTTGCGCGGGCGTGGGTGCGGTCATCGCCGCAGCTTAGCGGCTATCCTGATGCGATGGCATCGACACCCGCATCGTCCCGTCCTTCCGCGCTCATCGGCTGGCGCGTGCTCGCCCTCGTCTACGACATGTGGCCGGTGATCGCGATGTGGATGGTGGCCTCGCTCGTGTTCACCGTCGGCTTCACGATGAGCGGGCACGCGAGTCGCGAGAACATCGCGCCCTTCAGCGCGTTGCAGTGGGTGCTGTGGCTGGTGTGCTGGCTGATCACAGGCGCGTATGCGCTGCTGAGCTGGCGACGCGGCGGGCAGACGCTGGGCATGCGCCCTTGGCGGTTGAAGGTCGTTGCCGACGATGGCGTTTCCGCGCCGGTGCTTCGTGCGCTGGTGATCCGGTTCGCGGTGGGCAGCGTGTCGCTATTGCTCGGCGGATTCGGATTCTGGTGGGCGTGGGTGGATCGCGAACGGCTTACGTGGCACGACCGGGCGAGTGGGACCCGGATGGTGCGGTTGGCCAGGCGGTAGGTGGTCGGCGGGGCTTGGCTACTGCAGCGTCGAAGGCAACGGCGGCAGAAGCAGAAGCAACGGCAAAAGCGCGGCTTCTATCAGGTCGCCGCTGCCATCCATGGCGTCACGCAATCGCTTCGGTTACCCCTGCCCGACCATTCCATGGCCGGGCGTTCGCGGCCGCGCGCGCCAGTGGCGCGCAAGCGCGGCCGCTCACCCACTCCTCCTCCTGAAGAGGAAGCTGGATACGCCCAGCATGATCATCGTCGGGAGCAGGTAGGCGATGCGGTAGTCGAACTTGTACACCGTCGCGAGCTTCACGAACTGCGTCTGCAACAACCAGAAGCCCAGCGCGAAGACGATGCCGATGAACAGCCGCTTGCCCATGCCGCCGCTGCGCAGCGTGCCGAAGGCGAACGGCACCGCCGCCAGGCACAGCGCGAGCACGTTGATCGGGTAGAACCAGCGGCCCCAGTAGTGCTCCTCGAATTCCGCCGCGTCCAGATCGTTGCGCTTGCGGTACTCGATCGCGCTGCGAAGATCCGCCGCGGACAGGTAGCGCGGCCGTTCGGTCCCGGACGACAGTGCGGCTGCGTCGAGCTGCGATTTCCAGCGCTCTTCGGCCACCTTCTCCTGCCGGACCGAGCGTTCCTCGAAATGGTTTCGCGTCACGTCCCGCAGCAACCAGCCGCCTGGGCGGTGCTCGGCGACGCGCGCATGCGCGAGCGATTTCAGGCGACCGTCGGGCGCGAACTCGAACAGGTTGACGCCATTGAGCTCGAGGAAGCGCTCGCCATCGCGCTCGCGCTCCTGCCCGCCGCTCGCGCTCAGGATGGTCTCGCCCTCGCGCGCCCACAGGCCGGTGTATTGCGCCACGACCGTATTGCCCGACTTGGCGCTCGACTTCAGCGCATCGGCGCGCTGTTGCGTCCACGGCGCGACGCTCTCGCCGTTGACGACCATCAACGCCGTCATCAGTGTCAGCGCGCCGGCGACCGCCAGGCCGAGGCGTCGGCGCGAAAGGCCAAGCGCGCGCAGCGCGGTCAGTTCGGACGTCGCCGCGAGCTGGCCCAGCGCCATCAGCGAACCGATCACCGCTGCATAGGGAAACAGGTAGTACAGGCGTCGCGGGATGCTGAGCGCCATGTAGACGAACGCTTCCGAGATGCCGTACTTGCCTTTGCCGATATCGCCGAATTCGCTGACCAGCCCGAGCATCACGTCCAGGCCGGCGAGCACCGCCCAGGTCAACGCCACGGTGCCGAGCACGATGCGGCCGACATAGATGTCATGGATCTTCGGGAACGGCTTCATGCGCGCGCTCCGTTGGCGGCCTTCGCCTTGCGCCTGCCGAGCCGGCCGTCGGTGAAGTACAGCCACAGCGCGATCGCCATGATCGGCACGATCAGCCACCACAGGCCGAGCCCGGTGGCGATCTTGCCGTCCTCGAGCCAGCCGCGGCCGGCGGTCATCAGGTTCTGACCGATCAGGTAGGCGAGGAAACCGACCAGGATGCGGCCGTAGCGCGCCTGTCGCGGCATGCTCCGCGCCAGCGGCACGGCCATCAGCCCGAACGCCAGCGCCAGCAGCGGCGGCGCGATGCGGTAGTGCAGTTGCGCGCGCGCCTCGCGGCTGTCGTCGCCTAGCAGCGCCAGGGTGGATTGCATTTCCGGCGCGTCGGGGTCGAAACGCTCGTCGTTCGCCGGCAACAGGATCTCGTTGCGCGCATAGCGCATGAGGCGGAAATCCTTGGCACCGTTTGTGCGGCCTTCGATCTGGAACCCCTTGTTGAGCGTGAGGTAACGATGGCCGGCTTCATCGACGGTGAGCTTGCCGTCGTTGGCCGTGACCACGTCCATCAACCCGTTGCCGTCGTCGCGATAGACGAAGATTTTTTCCAGGCCGCTGCCGTCCTTCGACATGTTCGAGACGTAGATCACCCCGGTGCTGCCCGGGATGCCGGTGAAGGAGCCCGGTTCCAATCCGGCCATGACCAGGCTGCGGTTGGCATCGTTGATCATCTGCTTGGAGACGCGGTCGGCCCACGGCCCCAGCCAGAGCGAGCAGGCGGCGACGACCGCCACCAGCGGACCCACGACCAGCAGCAGCGGCCTGAGCATCCGGCGCGGGCCGACGCCGATCGAGGCGATCACCGGCATTTCCGAGTCGCGGTACAGCCGGCCTACGGCCATCATCAGGCCCAGCATCAGCGCGAGCGGCAGGATCAGCGGAAGCCATTTCAGCAGCACCAGCCCCAACTGGGCCAGCATCAGCCCCGCCGGTACTCGGCCGCGGGCGATGTCCTGCAGGACGTCGGTGAAGGCGCCGCCGACGGTGACGATCAGCAGGACGATCAGCGTGGCGAGGATGGCCAGCGCGAATTCGCTGATGAGGTAGCGGTCCAGCTTGGGCATCGTGTCGGTGGGACCTGGGCGTTTCGGGGAAGGACGGGCCAGTGTGGACGGACCTGCGTGAAACAGCGGCGGACGCTCGTGGCGCGTGGACGTCGCGCGTGGGCCCTGGCGCCCGCCGCATCCGTCATCGCCGCTTCGACCGTCGCCACCGGCTCCCGTTCCGCGGGCCGGGTGTGGCCGGCCTGCTAGAATCGGAGGTTCGTCCGAGGGCGTGAGGCGGCAGCGCGATGCGCGGCCCGGGATCGGATCCCCCTCACCGCCCAATTGTACGGAACTGTCGTACTCCGTACGGAACTCCCGTACGAAGTTGCCTCTTCTTATCTGCCCGGAATCTGTTGGATGGCCCTCGAATTCGACCTGAACCGCGACGCGCCCGCCGCCGCCCACACCGATTGCATCGTCGTTGGCGCCTTCGCCGACAACAGCCTGACGCCCGCCGCCAAGGCCCTGGATGACGCCAGCAACGGACGCATCCGCGCGCTGCTCGAGCGCGGCGATGCCAGCGGCAAGACCGGCAAGACCGCGCTGCTGCACGACCTGCCGGGCGTGGCCGCCCCGCGCGTGCTGGTGATCGGCCTGGGCGAGGCCGGCAAGTTCGGCGTGCCGCAGTACCTCAAGGCCGTCGGCGATGCCGCCCGCACGCTGAAGAGCGGTCCGGTGTCCACGGCGCTGTTCACCCTGTCCGAACTCGACGTCGCCGGCCGCGACAAGGCCTGGAACATCCGCCAGGCGATCATCGCCGCCGACCACGCCTGCTACCGCTATACCGCCACGCTGGGCACCTCGCGCAAGAAGGACGAACCGGGCCTTCGCGCGCTGTCGGTGCTGGGCGACGACGCCGTCGCGCTGGCGCAGGGCCAGGCGATCGCCGCCGGCGTGCAGTTCTCGCGCGAGCTGGGCAACCTGCCGCCGAACATATGCAACCCGGCTTACCTCGCGCAGCAGGCGCAGGAATTCGCCGGCCGCTTCCCGACCGCCTCCTGCGAGGTGCTCGACGTCGCGCAGATGCAGGAACTGGGCATGGGGTCGCTGCTGGCCGTCGGCCGCGGCTCGGCCAACCCGCCCAAGCTCATCGTGCTCAAGTACACGGGCGCCGGCGATGCCAAGCCCTACGTGCTCGTCGGCAAGGGCATCACCTTCGATACCGGCGGCATCAACCTGAAGACGCAGGGCGGCATCGAGGAGATGAAGTACGACATGTGCGGTGGCGCCACCGTCATGGGCACCTTCGTCGCCGCGGTGGGCATGCAGCTGCCGATCAACCTCGTCGTGGTCGTGCCGGCCGTGGAAAACATGCCCGACGCCGATGCGTATCGCCCGTCCGACGTGCTCACCAGCATGTCCGGCAAGACGATCGAAGTGGGCAACACAGACGCCGAGGGCCGCCTGATCCTGTGCGACGCGCTGACCTACGCGCAGCGCTTCGAGCCGCAGGCACTGGTCGACGTGGCCACGCTGACCGGCGCCTGCATGGTCGCGCTGGGCAAGTTCGCCTCGGGCCTGATGAGCAAGCACGACGACCTGGCGAACGAACTGCTGGACGCCGGCGAGAACGTGTTCGACCGCGCATGGCGCCTGCCGCTTTGGGACGAGTACCAGACGCTGCTGGAATCGAGCTTCGCCGACGTCTACAACATCGGCGGCCGCTGGGCCGGCGCGATCACCGCCGGCTGCTTCCTGGCGCGCTTCGCCGAAGGCCAGCGCTGGGCGCACCTGGACATCGCCGGCTCGGCGTCGGACGAAGGCAAGCGCGGCATGGCGACCGGCCGCCCGGTCGGCCTGCTGAGCCAGTGGCTGCTGGACCGCGCGGCCTGACCGCGTGGCACGCGCCGATTTCTACCTGATCCAGAAGGACCGGTTCCGCGAGGAACCGCTCCTTCTGGTGTGCGAACTGGCGCGCAAGGCGTACGACGCCAATCTGTGGACCCTGGTGCTGGCGCGCGATGACGAACAGGCGCAGCGCCTGGACGAACTGCTGTGGGAGTTCGACGCCGACGCGTACATCCCGCACCAGCTCGCCGGCGACGAGGAGGACGAGCTCACGCCAGTCCTCATCGCCACGCCGGAGGCCGACACGCCGATGCGCGCGCTGGTGATCAACCTGCGCGACGAACCGGTCAACGGGACGTTCGACCGCGTACTGGAAGTGGTACCGGCCGACGACAGCGCGCGCGGCCCGCTGCGCGAGCGCTGGAAGCAGTACCAGTCGCGCGGGCTGGAACTGAAGAAGTACGACATGTGATTCCCTTCTCCCGCTTGCGGGAGAAGGTGCCCGAAGGGCGGATGAGGGCAGCCGCCGCTGCCGCCCTCACCCCGACCCTCTTCCGCAAGCGGGAGAGGGGTAACCACTCGATCAAGACGTCATGACCCACACCCTCGCCTCCTCCTACGATCCCAAGCAGTTCGAGACCCGCCTCTACCAGGAGTGGGAGTCCAGCGGCGTATTCCAGCCGCGCGGCGAAGGCGAGCCGTATTCGATCCTGCTGCCGCCGCCGAACGTCACCGGCACGCTGCACATGGGCCACGCGTTCCAGCACACGCTGATGGACGCGCTGATCCGCTACCACCGCATGCGCGGCTACGACACGCTGTGGCAGATGGGCACCGACCACGCGGGCATCGCGACGGAAATGGTGGTCTCGCGCAACCTCGCCGCCGAAGGCGCGGGCGAGACGCGCGATTCGCTAGGTCGCGACGGCTTCATCTCCAAGGTCTGGGAGTGGAAGCAGCAGTCCGGCGACACCATCGAGAAGCAGATGCGCCGCATCGGCGCGTCGGGCGACTGGTCGCGCAGCGTCTTCACCATGGATCCGATGGCTGCCAACGCGGTCATCGAAGCCTTCGTGCGCCTGTACGAGGACGGCCTGATCTATCGCGGCCAGCGCCTGGTCAACTGGGATCCGGTGCTGAAGACCGCGATCTCCGACCTCGAAGTCGTCAACGAGGAGGAAGACGGCTTCCTGTGGTCGATCAGCTATCCGCTGACCGACGGCAGCGGCGAACTCACCGTCGCCACGACGCGCCCGGAAACGATGCTCGGCGACGTCGCCGTGATGGTGCATCCGCAGGACGAGCGCTACACGCACCTCATCGGCAGGACCGTCACGCTGCCGCTCACCGGCCGCGAAATCCCGGTCATCGCCGACGATTACGTCGATCGCGAATTCGGCACCGGCGTGGTGAAGGTCACGCCCGCGCACGATTTCAACGACTACGCCGTCGGCCAGCGCCACAACCTCGAGCTGATCAACATCTTCACCCCGACCGCGGCGGTGAACGAGAACGCGCCGGAGAAGTACCGCGGCCTGGACCGCTATGAAGCGCGCAAGGTCGTGCTCGCCGACCTGGAAGCCGAAGGCCGCCTGGTCGAAACCAAACCGCACAAGCTGCAGGTGCCGCGCGGCGATCGCACCGGCCAGGTGATCGAGCCGTACCTCACCGACCAGTGGTTCGTGAAGATGGACGGGCTTGCCGCGCGCGGGCTTGAACTGGTCGAGAAGGGCGACGTGAAGTTCGTCCCGGCGAACTGGATCAACACCTACCGCCACTGGATGGAAAACATCCAGGACTGGTGCATCAGCCGCCAGCTGTGGTGGGGCCACCGCATCCCGGCCTGGTACGACGACGACGGGAAGATCTACGTCGGCCGCACCGAGGAGGAAGTGCGCGCAAAGCAGGGCCTCGGCTCGAACGTGACGCTTTCGCAGGACAGCGACGTGCTGGAGACGTGGTTCTCCTCGCAGCTGTGGCCGTTCTCGACGATGGGCTGGCCGGACGAGCAGGCCATGGCCGAGCGCGGCTTCGACCGCTACGTGCCGTCGAGCGTGCTGGTCACCGGGTTCGACATCATCTTCTTCTGGGTCGCGCGCATGATCATGGCGACCGACCAGTTCACCGGCCGCGTGCCGTTCCGCGACGTCTACGTCACCGGCCTGATCCGCGATTCGCACGGCCAGAAGATGTCCAAGTCCAAGGGCAACGTGCTCGATCCGCTGGACCTGATCGACGGCATCTCGCTGGACGACCTGGTCGCCAAGCGCACCGGCGGCCTCATGCAGCCGAAGATGGCCGAGAAGATCGAGAAGGCGACGCGCAAGGAATTCCCGGACGGCATTCCCGCCTTCGGCGCCGACGCGCTGCGCTTCACCATCGCCGCGCTGGCCACGCACGGTCGCGACATCAAGTTCGACCTCGGCCGCGCCGAGGGCTACAAGAATTTCTGCAACAAGCTGTGGAACGCCACGCGCTTCGTGCTGATGAACACCGAAGGCGCGAACTTCATCGGCGTCCCGGACCCGAAGACCGATGCCGAACGCTGGATCCTCTCGCGCCTGGCGAAGGTCGCCGCCGAGGCCGAGCAGCATTTCGCCGGCTACCGCTTCGACCTGCTGTCGCAGGCGCTGTACGAGTTCGCGTGGAACGAGTTCTGCGACTGGTTCGTCGAACTGGCCAAGCCCGCGCTGCAGGGCGAGGACGCCATCGCCGCCAACAGCACGCGCCACACGCTGCTGTTCGTGCTCGAACGCCTGCTGTCGCTGCTGCATCCGCTGATCCCGTTCGTGACCGAGGAGCTGTGGCAGCAGGTCGCGCCGAAGCTCGGCGTCGGCGAAAAGACGATCATGCTGCGCCCGTACCCGCAGGCATCGGACTTCGCCGGGCAGGACTACGCCGCGGCCGAAGGCGACGTCGAATGGCTCAAGGCGATGGTCACCTCGCTGCGCAAGATCCGCAGCGAGCTCAACGTCGCGCCGTCGAAGACCGTGCCGCTGCTCGTAGCCGATTGCAGCGCGAGCGATCGCGAACGCGTCGCGCGTTTCGACTCGCAGCTGCGCTTCCTGACGCGCCTGGACGGCATCACGGTGCTCGACGACGCGAACGCCGCACCGGCTTCGGCCACCGCGCTGGTCGGCGAGTTGAAGCTGTTCGTGCCGCTGGAAGGCCTGGTCGACCTCGGCGCCGAACGCGCGCGACTGGACAAGGAACTCAAGCGCGTCGAAGGCGAGATCGCCAAGTGCCACAACAAGCTGGCGAGCGAAACCTTCGTCGCCAACGCACCGCCGGCGGTCGTCGAGCAGGAGCGCAAGCGCCTGGCCGACTGGAACCTGCAGCGCGAGGCGCTGGCCGAACAGCGCGCCAAGCTCGCGTAAAGGTCACGAAAGGCGCCGTTACCGGCGCCTTTCGTCCTCAGGCCGTCACTTTTCGCCGTACGCCTCTCGCGAACTCACATTCTGCGGCTTGCCGTTACGCGAGAGCGCTTCCAGGTCGGCCACGTCGACCGCACGCAGCGTGCATTGCGACGCCTCGTCCGGCAGCCGGATCGCCGCGCCTCGCAGCTTCACGTACACCGGCGCACGGCTGCGCTTGCCGTTGAGGGTGAAGTACACGCCCTGGTGCTCCCGCAGCACGACCGCGTTGCCGCCCTGCGCCGCGGCGGCCTCGGCCAGGCGCCGCATCGCGCGGCCATAGTCGACGGTCGGGACCTTGTCGTCGCGCGTGATCTCGCTCGGGCGTTCGCCCAGGTCGATCTCCACCGCCGCGATGCGCTCATGCGCGCACGCCGGCGAATCCCAGATGACCGGCACCGGCAGCGCCGGCCCGGCCGCATGCAGCGGTGCCAGCGCGAACCACAATCCCCATCCCAACGCCCCGCCCTTCCCCATCGCCGCCTCCTGCAGTCCGGTGGAACGTCCGTCGAATCGCGCTCAATCTTCCGGCGGCAACAGCTCGATCGCCATGACCAGCGCATCCTCGCGACCGTCGCGCGCCGGGTAATAGCGCGGGCGCCGGCCGATCTCGTTGAAACCTTCCGAATGGTAAAGCGCGATCGCACCCGCATTGGACGGGCGCACTTCCAGGAACACGCGTTCGGCCTTGCGGCCGCGCGCGACGCGCACCAGCGCCCGCAGCAACTGCCGGCCCAGCCCCTGGCCCTGGAAGTTCGGATCGATGCAGATGTTGAGCACGTGCGCTTCGTCGGCGGCGATGCTCATCAGGAAGTAGCCGATGATGCGGCCTTCGTGCTGCATCACCCATGCCGGGTAATCGGCGCGCAGGCAGTCGCGGAAAATGCCCACCGTCCACGGGAATTCGTACGCGCGGATCTCCACCGCGTGAACGGCATCGAGATCGTCCTCCCGCATCGGGCGCAGCGCGCCGTGCAGCGGATGCTGGCCGGCGTCGAAGGCCAGCGCGTTCATCCGCGCGACGTCCGGCGCAGTGCGCGAAGACGCGGCCAAAGCGCGCGTTTTGCCGATGCGTTGCCGCGCAGCGCTGCGATGTCGCCGGCGAGCTGCATGACGCTCGCTTCGTCCGCGCCCCCCGCCGCGCGAAGCAGCGAGTGCAGGAGGCGATCGCCGTGCGGACGGGCAGGTGCCGCACGCGCCGGGCGCTCGTCGCGTGCCAGCAGCGCCGCCGCTTCGCGCATGGCGCCGCGCGGGCCGGACGACGGCGCTGCATCGTCGCGGCCGCGATCTTCGTTCGATTCTGGCTGCCGTTCGGCAGCGAGCGCCTCCGCCGGGGCGATGGACCACACCGTGTGGCCCATGGCCTGCAGCCACTCGCGCTGCTCGGCGGTCCACGGCTCGCTCATGGCGCGGCCTCGGACACCGGCGCACGACGCACACGGCGGAACGCGGCGTAGGCCGGCCCCGACAGCGCGTAGAGCGCGCCGATCGCCAGCAGCACGCGCGGCGGATCGATGGCGATGCCGACCAGCACCGCAAGCACGACGACGATGGCCAGGAACGGCACGCGATCGTGGCGCGGGCCGCCGCCCTTGAAGCTGAAATAGCGCAGTCGGCTGACCATCAGCAGGCCCGCCGTGACCGTCACGCCGAGAGCGAAATACCGCAACTGCTCGCCGGTGTAGCCAAGGTCGTGGCAGGTCCATACGAAGCTGGCGACCAGCCCCGCGGCGGCCGGGCTCGCCAGGCCGATGAACCAGCGCTTGTCGACCGTGCCCACCTGCGAGTTGAAGCGCGCCAGCCGCAGCGCGGCGCAGGCGGCGTAGACGAACGCCGCGACCCAGCCGATCTTGCCGGGGATCGGACCGTCCAGCCGCATTTCCTGCAGCGCCCAGTGGTACATCACCAGCGCCGGGGCGAGGCCGAAGCTGACCAGGTCGGCCAGCGAGTCGTACTGCACGCCGAATTCGCTCTGCGTGTTGGTCAGGCGGGCGACGCGACCGTCCAGTCCGTCCAGGATCCCCGCGACGAACACCGCGATGCAGGCGTCGTCGAAGCGGCCCTGGGTGGCGGCGATGATCGCGTAGAACCCGGCGAACAGGCCGCCGGTGGTGAACAGGTTGGGCAGCAGGTAGATCCCGCGGTTGCGTGGGCGCGGGGTCGATTGCGTTTCGTCCATGTGGGGGGCAGTCGGCATGTCGTATCGGGGAAGCGGCGGACCGCGACAGGAAAGTGTAAGTCCATCGGCCCGCCCACCGGCATTCCCGTACCGCCGGGCCTGTCGCGCCGACAACGAGACCGGCTCCACATATGTCGACGGTCCCGTCACGCGGCGCTTGCCTGCGGCCGGGCGCGGTGCTGCAATCGCGGCAATCCCCCGCCCTTCCGTGCCCGGAGCCCCGCATGTCCAAGCTCGTCCGCCTGCTGCCCGGCCTCGTCGCCGGCCTGAGCCTGCTCCTGGCCACCCCGGCCTTCGCCGCGAAGGTGTACCAGTGGAAGGACGCCAAGGGCATCACCCATTACTCCGATGCCCCGCCGCCGGACCAGAACATCAAGGGTCGCAACGTCGCCGACAAGGGCGGCACGCAGGCGCAGGCCCAGCAACCGGCGGCCAAGCCCGTCGCCAATGCCAACTGCACCAATGCGCGCAGCAACCTGTCCGTGCTCCAGGGCGCGGGCGACGTCGGGGTCGACGAGGACAAGGACGGCAAGCCCGACCGCAGCCTCAACCAGACCGAACGCGCCAACCGCACCGCACTGGCGGAAGCACAGATCAAGACCTACTGCGATGGCCCGGCGGCCGCCAGCGGAGCCTGATCGCGCGACAGCCCGCTGCCAACGCAATGCATCGAAGCCGGCCAATGGGCCGGCTTCGTCGTTTCTGGGGGCTCGCCCAGCCGGCAGCTCCGGGAACGCATGGCAGAATGGCCGCTTCCTTACGTTCGAAAGCCCCACGCCGATGCGTCTGTCGCAGTTCCACCTCCACACCAGCAAGGAAACCCCCGCCGAGGCCGAGATCGTCAGCCACAAGCTGATGCTCAAGGCCGGCATGATCCGCAAGCTCGCCGCCGGCCTGTACACCTGGTCGCCGCTGGGGCTGCGGGTGCTGCGCAAGGTCGAGCGCGCCGTGCGCGAGGAGATGAACGCCGCCGGCGCCATCGAAGTGCTGATGCCGGCCGTCCAGCCGAAGGAGCTGTGGGAGGAGACGGGCCGCTGGGAGAAGTTCGGCGGGCAGCTTCTGAAGATGAAGGACCGCAAGGACGCCTGGTACTGCTACGGCCCCACGCACGAGGAAGTCATCACCGACTTCGCGCGCAACGAGCTGTCCAGCTACAAGCAACTGCCGGTGAACTTCTACCAGATCCAGACCAAGTTCCGCGACGAGATCCGCCCGCGTTTCGGCGTGATGCGCGCGCGCGAGTTCCTGATGAAGGACAGCTACTCCTTCCACGTCAGCGACGAGGACCTGAATCGCGAATACCGCAGCATGTACGACACCTACGGCCGCATCTTCACGCGCCTTGGGCTGAAATTCCGCGCGGTGTCGGCCGACAGCGGCGCGATCGGCGGTGCGGTGTCGCACGAATTCCAGGTGCTGGCCGAGTCGGGCGAGGACGCGATCTTCTTCTCCGACGGCTCCGACTACGCCGCGAACGTCGAACTGGCCGAAGCAATCTCGCCCGGTCCGCGCGGCGCCGCGACCGAAGCGATGCGCAAGGTCGACACGCCGCACCAGAAGACCTGCGAGGACGTCGCCGCGCTGATGGGCATCACGCTCGATCGCACGGTGAAGTCGGTCGCCGTCATGGGCACCGATGCCGAAGGCAACCCGCAGTTCGTCCTCGCGCTGGTGCGCGGCGACCACGCCGTGAACGAAGTGAAGCTCGGCAAGCTCGCTGGCCTTGCGGGCTATCGCCTGGCGACGGAAGCGGAAATCGCCGGGCACCTAGGCAGCGAACCGGGCTTCCTCGGCCCGGTGAAGCCTGCGAAGGCGATCCGCATCGTCGCCGACCGCAGTGTCGCGGCCATGTCCGATTTCGTCGTCGGCGCCAACGAAAAGGGCTTCCACCTCGCCGGCGTGAACTGGGGCCGTGACGTGCCCGAGCCCGATGAAGTCGCCGATATCCGCAACGTCGTCGAAGGCGATCCTTCGCCCGACGGAAAGGGCACGCTGCAGATCGCGCGTGGCATCGAGGTCGGACACGTCTTCCAGCTGGGCGACAAGTACGCCAAGGCGCTCAAGCTCACCGTGCTCGACGCCAACGGCAAGGCCACCACGCCGGTGATGGGCTGCTACGGCATTGGCGTGTCGCGCATCGTCGCGGCGGCGATCGAGCAGAACTTCGACGAGAACGGCATCGTCTGGCCCGAGCCCATGGCGCCGTGGCAGGCCGTGGTGTGCGTGATCAATCCGAAGAACGACGCGGCCGTGGCCGAAGCGGCGCAGGCGCTGTATCGCGACCTCAACGCCGCCGGTGTCGAAGCCGCGCTCGACGATCGCGGCCTGCGTCCGGGCGCGATGTTCGCCGACATCGAGTTGATCGGCATCCCGCACCGCATCGTGGTGTCCGAACGCGGCCTGGCCGCCGGCACGTTCGAGTACCGCCATCGCCAGGCGAGCGAGTCGGAAAACCTCGATCGCACGGGCGTGTTCGCGAAATTCGGAAAGTAAGCGCGGCATACGACCACGCTGCATGGCCCTCTCCCGCCCGCGGGAGAGGGCTGAGCAGGGTGGAATCCGGGCGAAGACCTTCGCGTTTACGCCGCCGGATGCCGGCGACTATCATCGGGAGTCCGCCGCATCGACGGCCGCGATCATTCCCCCGATATCCCGCACGCTCCGGAGGTTTTATGTCGATCAATCTCGATTCCCTCTCCGCGAAGGAACTCGACGCGCTGATCAGCCAGGCGAAGAAGCGCAAGACCACGCTCAGCAAGCGCAAGCCGATCGCCGTGGTGCGCAAGAAACTCACGCAGCTGGCGAAGGCCGAGGGTTACAGCATCGGCGAACTGTTCGGCGGTGTGGCACCGGTAGCTCCGGCGCGCGCGGCGAAGGCGCCGGCACGCAAGGTATCGAAGAACGCCGGCAAGTCCGTCGCGCCGAAGTACCGTAACCCGGCCAATCCGTCCGAAACCTGGGCCGGCCGGGGCAAGCAGCCGCGCTGGCTGGCGGCGCAGACGAGTGCGGGGAAGAAGCTCGAGGATTTTCTGATCCGCTGATCCGTTCGGATCGTTCTTGTTTCGGAGCGCCGGCCTTGTGCCGGCGTTTCTGTTTCTGCGAGCGGGGCGGCCAGGATCGACATGGATTCCAGCTTTCGTTGCACGGTGGTTTGTCGGCGCGGGAGTGCCCGCGTATTACGGGCCTGGATCCCGGCTTTCGCCGGGATGACGGCTTCGGCGGACGCTAATCCCGAATCCCGAATCACGAATCCCGAACCACGACCAAGAATCAAAGATTCCGCCGCGCAGGCAGCAGCAGGTTGCCGAACAGCAGTCCCGCGATCAGCGCCAGCAGGATGTTGAGCACCGCCAGCACCGCCGTCTGGCCCGCGTCGATGTCCTGCTGCTGGATGAGCGTGAGCAGCCCGCGCAGGCTCACGCTCCCGGGCACCAGCATGATGATGCCGGGCACGCGCAGGATCGCGCCGGGGCGGTTCCACCAGCGCGCGTACGCATTGCCCGCCGCGGTGAGCACCAGCGCAGCGAGGAAGATGCCGGCCGGACTTCCGAACGCCTGCCCGCCGAAGCGCGAGATGAGATAGCCGCCGGCCGCGGCGGCCATCACCTTCGGGTAGTCGCGCCACTGCGCGCGGAACAGCACGGCGAAGGCGAATGCCGCCGCCGCCAGTGCGCCCCACTCCACCCATACCGGCTGCGGGCGCGATGCGCGGACCTGCGCGTGCAGGCCGACCACGTCGGCCAGGTACAGCGCGATGATCGTGCCGATCGCCAGCTTCAGCACCGTCGTCACCGCGCCGGCGAAACGCGCCGTGCCCGAGACCAGATGCTGGCTGGTCAGCTCGTTCACCGCGTTGGTCAGCGCCATGCCGGGCAGCAGCACGATGAGCGAGGCGATGATCACCGTGTTCTGGTTGAGCGGCGCGACATAGGTGGCCACCAGCAGCGTCACGATGGCGGCGAACATCGCCGTCACCGCTTCCAGGGCTTCCTTGAAGCGCGGATGCAGTTCCGACCACTGCACGAGCAGGCCGATCATCAGCCCGTTGACGCCCGCCACGCCGATGTCGAGCCACGGCAGGCGCAGTACGCCGCCGATGCCGATGGCAGCCAGTCCGTAGGCCAGCACCTGCATCGCGCGGGAGCGCCGCGTCGGCGGCGTGTCGAGTGCGCTCATTTGCGCGTGCGCGTCGACCAGGCCGAGCCGGCCGGCGAGTACTTCCTCGGCGATGCGGTCGGTTTCGGCCAGACGATGCAAATCGGTGTCGCCGGGCGGCAAGCGGATCACGCGCGTGGTGTCGCTTTCGCCGGGTCCGCGCTGCGGGTCGGAGAAGGTGAGGATCAACCCGGTCGGGTTCGACCAGGGCTCGCACTCCAGCCGCAGGCGATGCGCGACCGCGCTGATCGCGCCCTCCAGGCGCTGCGCCGTGGTGCCGTAGGCATGCAGGCGTTCGGCCAGCTCGATCACGAAGTCGATGCGTGCGGCGTAACTGGCGGCGCTCAGGGGGGGCGGATTCGACATGCGCGAAGCATCGCACGCGACTGCACCGGCTGGCAGCGAACGCGCGCACGGACCACGCGACTGCGGCGCCTTCGCGCCACGTTCGCGGCGGCCGCGATACGCAGGCTGCTATCCTCCGCGACATTGCCCCGGCCCACCCGATGACGGACACGACCGCGCACCCGCCGCAGATCGACGCCGACGGCTCGACCCCGTCGCGCCTGCGGCTGTCCGGTTCCTGGACGCTCGACTACGCCGGGCAGATCGGCACCGCGCTGGGCGATGCGCCCGCAGGCGTGGCGACCATCGACGCCAGCGGCGTGGAGCGCCTGGACTCGGTCGGCGTACTGCAGCTGCTGCGCTTCGCCCGCCGGAACAACCTGGACTTCGACGTCCTCACCTTCCACGAGTCGCATCAGGCGCTGGTGTCAGCGATCGAGGACGTCGCCGACGACCGTCCGCGCAAGAAGCGCGAGTACGGCGTGAGCGCCGCGCTCGAACGTCTGGGCCGCGCCGTGCACAACAACTGGCACGAGGCGTTGGCGCTGGTCGGCTTCCTCGGCGAAACACAGATCAAGTTGCTGCGGATGTTCAAGGAACCGAGCCGGTTCCGCCCGACCGCGACCGTGCACCACATGGAACAGGTCGGCCTGGACGCCGTGCCGCTGGTCGCGCTGCTGTGCTTCCTCGTCGGCGCGGTGGTGGCCTTCCTTGGCGCGAACATCCTGCGCGACTTCGGCGCGGAGATCTTCGTCGTCGAACTGGTGAACATCTCGTTCCTGCGCGAGTTCGCGGTGCTGCTCACGGCCATCGTGCTGGCCGGCCGCACGGCGAGTGCGTTCACCGCGCAGATCGGCGCGATGGTCAGCCGCGAGGAAGTCGACGCGATCCGTACCCTAGGCATGGACCCGATCGACCTGCTGGTGATCCCGCGCATGCTCGCGCTGCTGGTGATGCTGCCGATGCTCACCTTCATCGCGATGATCTTCGGCCTGCTCGGCGGCCTCACCGTCGGCGCATACAGCCTGGACATCCCGCCGCAGCAGTACCTCACGCGCATGCACGAGACGATCGAGCTGCGGCACTTCCTCGTCGGCCTCGCCAAGGCGCCGGTGTTCGCGCTGCTCATCAGCCTGATCGGCTGCCTGGAAGGCCTGCAGGTCGAAGGCACCGCGCAGTCGGTGGGCGAACGTACGACGTCCAGCGTGGTGCAGTCGATCTCGATGGTGATCATCCTCGACGCGTTCTTCGCCATCTGGTTCATGGAGATGGGCGTATGAACCGCATGTCGAAGATGACCGGGCGCATGTCGCGCAGGATTCCGGGTTCGCCGAACGCGGTGCCGGATGCGCTGCACCCGCTGTGCCCCAGGCGCGGAAGCGGCCAGCCGATCGTGCGCGTGCGTGGGCTGGTGAACCGCTTCGGCGAACAGGTCGTGCACGAGGGCCTCGACCTCGACGTCTGGCCGGGCGAGATCATCGGCATCGTCGGCGGTTCGGGTACGGGCAAGTCGGTGCTTATGCGCGCGATCCTCGGCCTGCGCGAACCGCAGGAAGGCGAGATCGAAGTGCTCGGCCTCAACGCACGGACCGACGACGCGACGCAGCGGCGCGCGATCGAGCGCAACACCGGCGTACTGTTCCAGGACGGCGCGCTGTTCTCCTCGCTCACCGTGGGCGAGAACGTGCAGGTCCCGCTGAAGGAGTACCACGGCGACCTGCCCGATTCGCTGCGCTACGAACTGGCGCTGCTGAAGGTGAAGCTCGCCGGCCTGCCGGCCGATGCGCTGAACAAGCTGCCGTCGCAGCTGTCGGGCGGCATGCGCAAGCGCGCGGGCCTGGCGCGTGCGCTGGCGCTGGATCCGCCGCTGCTGTTCCTAGACGAGCCCACCGCCGGCCTGGATCCGATCGGCGCGGCGGCGTTCGACCGCCTGATCCGCACGCTGCAGCAGGCGCTGGGGCTGACGGTGTTCCTGATCACACACGATCTCGACACGCTTTACGCTATCTGCGATCGCGTCGCCGTGCTCGCCGATCGCAAGGTCGTCGTCTGCGCGCCGATACACGAAGTGGAACGATTCGACCATCCGTGGGTGCAGGAGTACTTCCACGGACCGCGTGCGCGCGCCGCACAGAACACCCGCGAAGCGACGAGCTGAAGTCATGGAAACCCGGGCCAATTACGTCCTCATCGGCGCCTTCACCATCCTGGTGACGTTGCTGTTGCTGCTGTTCGCACTGTGGGCGGCGAAGTATTCGTCCGAGAAGGAATGGCGCACCTACGCGGTGCTGTTCACCGAGCCGGTGACGGGCCTGACCGAAGGCAGCTCGGTGCAATACAACGGCATTTCGGTTGGCACCGTGCAGAACCTGAGCCTGGCGCCGGACGACCCGCGTCGCGTGATCGCGATCCTGCGCCTGCAGGCGAACGCGCCGATCAAGACCGACACGCGCGCGAAGCTGTCGATCCAGGGCATCACCGGCAGCCCCTTCATCCAGCTCACCGGCGGCGATCCGCGCAGCCCGCTGCTGGCCGACACCGACCACCGCGAAGTGCCGGTGATCCAGACCGAGGCCTCGGCGCTGCAGAACATCGCCGATACGGCCAACCGCCTGGTCGCGCGCATGGACCAGGTGCTGAGCGACGAGAACGTCCGGCGCGTGTCGAACACGTTGTCGAACATCGAATCGATGACCGCTTCCATCGCCGACCAGCGCGAGGACTTGCGCGCGCTGATCATCAACGCGCGCAAGTCCAGCGAGCAGTTGTCGTCCACGCTCGACAACACCAACCGCGCGGTGCAGAGCGTGGATCGCGAACTGGTGGCGAAGCTGCCGGGCCTGATCGCCAAGCTCGACAGCACGCTGACGCGGCTGGACTCGGCGGCCAACAACGCCAACGGCCTGCTCACCGACAACCGCGCCGCGATCAACAGCTTCGCGAACGACGGCCTTGCGCAGCTCGGCCCGACGCTGGCCGAGTTGCGCGGGCTGGTGCGCGACCTGCGCCGCATCAGCGACCGCCTCGACGGCAACCCGACGCGCTACCTCCTCGGTCGCGACGGTCCCAAGCAGTTCGACCCCGCGGAATTCAAACCCGAATGACCACGCGCGCCGACATGACGACGATCGCTTCGACCCTCGCCCGCCACGCGCGCATCGCGCTCGCATCCGGCCTGCTGTTGGCACTGGCCGGCTGCTCGATCCTGAGCGACAAGCCCAAGGATCCCACCACGATCTTCGCGCCGGAACCCGCAGTGAAGGCGGGCGCCTCGTGGCCGAAGGTCGACTGGCAGCTGGTGATCGCCCCGCCGGCAGCGGCGCGCATCGTCGACAGCCTGCGCATCGCGGTGCGGCCGACGCCCGGCGAACTTCAGGTCTACCGCGGCGCGCAATGGGCGCGCCCGCCGTCGGACATGCTCGTCGACACGGTGCTGCGCGCACTTGAAGACTCCGGCCGCATCGGCGGCGTCGCGCGCCAAGGCACCGGCGTGGCGGGCGAATACAAGCTCTTCTTCGAAGTGCGCCGCTTCGAGTCGGACTACGCAGGCGGAGCCGTCCCGTCGGCGACGATCGAAGTCAGTGCCAAGCTGCTTCACGTGCCGCAGCAGAAGGTCGCCGCGTCGCGCGTGTTCCTGCAGGCGACGCCGGCCGCGAGCGCGGCGGTGCCCGACGTCGCGCGTGCGTTCGAGCAGTCGCTGTCGAAGATCGGTGGCGACATCGCGGGCTGGACGCTCACCAGCGGCGAGGCCTATCGCCGTACGCTGCCTGCGACGCGGTAACTGTTGCGCGCGTCGTCAACGCGACGGCGTGACGATCCGGCGGAATGTAAGGTTGATGCGCGGACCGATCGGCCGCGTCGTGCGCGGCAATGCGTGGCGATGGTGGCGCTGCGTCGCGCCGGACATCACCAGCAGGCTGCCGTGCGGAAGTTCCAGCGTGAGCTTGCGCGCAGGATCGTCGCGATGCTTCAGCGCGAAGCGGCGCGTGGCGCCCAGGCTGATGGAGGCGATGACCGGCGCCGGGCCGAGTTCGGGCTCGGCATCGCTGTGCCAGCCCATCGCGTCGGTGCCGTCGCGGTAGAGGTTCGCCAGCACGCTGTTGAACGCAACGCCGAGCGTGCGCTCCAGGCGTTCGCGCACCGGAACCAGTGCATCAGGCCAGGGATGGGGCTCGAACAGCGTGCCGGAATAGCGGTAACGCGCGTCGGGATCGCCGATCCAGCAGCTCAGCCGCGGCGAATCGACCTCGCGGCCGAAAATGCGGATGCGGTGCGTTTCCCAGGGGACATCGCGGTGTAGCCCGCCCAGCAACGCATCGGCCTCCAGCGGGCCGAGCCAGTGCGGATCGAACTGCAGCTGCGCGTCGGGCAGCGGGATCACGTCGAGGACCATACCCAACGCTAGCACGGCGTATCGCGTCCGCCGCCGGGTTTTCCCGGTGAAACTTGGCCCGACCGTGCAAACCCGCGACAATCCACCCTCTGCTGTCCCCGCAATCCGCCAGCCGCTGTACGCCAGCCCGTCTTGGAGTGCCCCATGAACCAACCCGATCCGAACGCCGTCGAACGCGACGTGATGGAGTACGACGTCGTCACCGTCGGCGCCGGTCCGGCCGGGCTGTCGTTCGCCATCCGCCTCAAGCAGCTCAACCCGGAGCTGTCGGTGTGCGTGATCGAAAAGGCTTCGACCATCGGTGCGCACATCCTGTCCGGTGCGGTGATCGAACCCGAACCGCTGGACGCCCTGCTGCCGAACTGGCGCGACAACCCGCCGCCGATCTGCGTGCCGGCCAAACACGACGAATTCTGGCTGCTGACGCACAAGGGCCACCGCCGGCTGCCGATTCCGCCCGGCATGCACAACGAAGGCAACTTCATCGTCAGCCTCGGCGCGATGTGCGCGTGGCTCGCGCCGCAGGCCGAAGCGCTGGGCGTGGAGATCTATCCCGGCTTCGCCGCGGCCGAGACGCTGCATGACGAAAGCGGTGCCGTGGTCGGCGTGCGCATCGGCGACATGGGCATCGCGAAGGATGGATCGCACAAGCCGGGCTACACGCCGGGCATCGACATCCGCGCGAAGGTCACCGTGCTCGCCGAGGGCGCGCGCGGCCATCTGACCAAGCGCTTGATCAAACAGTTCAAGCTCGATGCCGACAGCGATCCGCAGGGCTATTCGATCGGCATCAAGGAACTGTGGCAGGTGCCGGAAGACCGCGTCACGCCCGGCAAGATCGTGCACAGCTTCGGCTGGCCGGCGGACAACGAGGTCTACGGCGGCGGTTTCCTGTACCACCTGGACAAGGGCCGCATCGCGCTGGGTTACGTCAGCGGCCTGGATTACAAGGATCCGGAATACAAGCCGTGGGAAGCCTTCCAGCAATGGAAGAACCACCCACTGTTCGAGCCGCTGCTGGAAGGCGGCACCATCCTGTCGGCCGGCGCGCGCGCGATCGTCACCGGTGGTTACCAGTCGCTGCCGAAGCTGGAAATGCCGGGCGCGCTGCTGATCGGCGACACCGCCGGCCTGCTCAACGTGCCGAAGATCAAGGGCACGCACCAGGCGATCCGTTCGGGCATGCTCGCGGCCGAACATCTGGTCGCTTCGCAGCTGTCGCCGCAGGGTTTCGACGCGAGGCTGCGCGATTCCAACATCATGGCCGAGCTGAAGAAGGTGCGTAACTTCAAGCCGGGCTTCAAGCGCGGCCTGTGGTTCGGCATCCTCAATTCGGCGTGGGAAACCGTCACCGGCGGCCTCTCGCCGTGGACGCTGAAAAACAAGGCCGACTGGTGTTCGCTGGACAAGGTCGGCGAGCACGAAAGTCCGAAGCGCGACTACATCGAACGCAAGCTCGCGCCGCGCGACCGCCTGCAGGGCGTCTATTACGCCGCGACCGAACACGACGAGGACCAGCCCGTGCACCTGAAGGTGCGCGACACGTCCATCTGCGTCACGCGCTGCGCCGAGGAGTACGACAATCCGTGCACGCGCTTCTGCCCGGCGGCGGTGTACGAGATCGTGCAGGACGAGGCTGGCAAGCGCCTGCAGATCAACGCCGCCAACTGCGTGCACTGCAAGACCTGCGACATCAAGGATCCCTACGAGATCATCGACTGGGTGACGCCGGAAGGCGGCTCGGGGCCGAATTACCAGAACCTGTGACCGCCGCATGACGTCGCGCCTGAACGAGGGCCTGCGCACCTTGCTGTTCAACAGCCTGCGTGCCGCGTTCCGCATCACGCCCATGCCCGAACGCGTGCGCGACCGCCTGCGGCAGTCGTACCTGGAGCGTTTCGCGGACACGCTGCCGCAGGGCCCTCGCGGGAAGCAGGGCGACGCGACAGGCGAACGGCGCGCACGGGTGCGCGCCGATGTTCCGGCGATCGGCTGGCTGCCTCGCCGACCGGCTGCCCTGCCCTCGCCGTTGCCGGCCACGCTCGTGGCGTTCTACCTGCCGCAGTTCCACGCGATCCCCGAGAACGATGCGTGGTGGGGAGCGGGCTTCACCGAGTGGCGCAACGTGTCGCGCGCGCTTCCGCAGTTCGAAGGTCACGTGCAGCCACGACTGCCCGGCGACCTCGGCTTCTACGACCTGCGCAACCCGCAGGTGATGCGCGACCAGGCAACGCTCGCCCGCGAGTACGGCATCGGCGCGTTCTGCTTCTACTACTACTGGTTCGGCGGCAAGACCCTGCTGGAAGCGCCGCTCCAGCAGTGGCTGGGCGATGAGTCGATCGATCTTCCGTTCTGCCTGTGCTGGGCCAACGAGAACTGGTCGCGCCGCTGGGACGGCCGCGCGGACGACATCCTCGTCGGCCAGCAGCACAGCGCCGAAGACGACCTCGCGTTCATCGCGCACGTCGCACCGTACCTGCGCGATCGCCGCTACCTGCGCGTCGATGGTCGGCCGCTGCTGCTGGTGTATCGCCCAGGCCTGCTTCCCGAGCCGCGCGCCACCGCGGCGCGCTGGCGGACGTGGTGCCGCGAGAACGGCATCGGCGAGATCCACATCGCCTACACGCAGAGTTTCGATCGCGCCGATCCGGCGGACTACGGCTTCGACGCCGCCGTCGAATTCCCGCCGAACCTGGCCACGCCGACCAACGTTACTGCCGACCAGTCGCTGGTGAATCCCGGTTACCGCGGCCAGGTCCTGGACTGGCGCGAACTGGCCGACGATTACCGCCGGCGCCCGCTACCGGAATACCGTCTGTTCCCCGGCGTCAACTGCGGCTGGGACAACGAGGCGCGTCGCTCGGGTGCCGGACGCACCTACCTGCACGCCGCGCCGCGTCGATACCGCGACTGGTTGCGCGACACGATCGAGCGCCGCCTCGCGGACCGCGCGGCATCGGATCGGCTGGTGTTCGTCAACGCGTGGAACGAGTGGGCCGAAGGCGCCGTACTCGAACCCGATGCGCGCCTCGGACATGCCTGGCTGCAGGCCACGCACGATGCGTTGATGCTCTCGGCCGCGCCTGGGTCTGCCATTGTGTCCACGCGTCCCTGCCTGGTGATCCATGCCTGGTACCCGGACGTGCTGGAGGAAATCCTGGAAGTACTCGTCTCAGACGGTCATCGCTTCCGCGTCATCATCACCACGCCACCGGACAAGGTCGCGCAGATCCGCGCCATCCTGGACAAGCGAGGCATCGACGCGGAAATCGAGGCGCACGAGAACCGCGGTCGCGACATTCTGCCCTTCCTGCGTGTCGCCAACCGCCTGCTCGACGAGGGCACGGAGCTCGTGCTGAAGCTGCACACCAAGAAGTCGCCCCATCGACAGGACGGCGACGCCTGGCGAAACCAGCTGATCGGGCACCTGCTCTCACCGCCGCGCGTCGACGGAATCGTTCGCGCCTATCACGATGATCCAAGCCTTGGCGTGGTTGCGCCCGAAGGTCATGTGCAGCCTCTTGGCTATTACTGGGGCGCCAACGAAAGCAACGTGCGCTACCTGACCGCCCGCCTCGGCATCGGCGCGCCACGGGTGGAGTCGGATGACTTCGTTTCCGGAAGCATGTTCTGGGCGCGCCTGGAAGCATTGCGCCCGGTGCTCGACGCGCACCTGGACGACTGGGAGTTCGAAGCGGAGGCAGGCCAGGTGGATGGCACGTTCGCGCACGCGATCGAGCGCGTTTTCGCGCTCGCCGCGCGCGACGCGGGTTACGGCGTGCGTACCGCCGCTTCCGTCTGCGGCGAGCCTGAACCTCCGGCGTCGCAGCCGTACCCGTTCGCCAGGCGCGGCTGACGCTCCAGGTCTCAGCCAGCCCGCGAGAACGCCACGCCGGTCTTCTCGCGCAGCTCATCCTCGGTGACGTCCGGCGCGAGTTCGACCAGCTTCAGGCCGTCGGCGGCGACATCGAGCACCGCGAGGTCGGTGATGATGCGGTTCACCACGCCCACGCCCGTCAGCGGCAGCGTGCATTCGGGCAGGATCTTGTGCTCGCCGTTCTTCGCGGTGTGCTCCATCAGCACGACCACGCGCTTCACGCCGGCGACCAGGTCCATCGCGCCGCCCATGCCTTTGACCATCTTGCCGGGCACCATCCAGTTGGCCAGGTCGCCCTTCTCGGTGACCTGCATCGCACCCAGGATCGCCAGGTCGATGTGGCCGCCGCGGATCATCGCGAACGAATCATGGCTGCCGAAATAGCTGGCGCCGGGGCGTGCGGTGACGGTCTGCTTGCCGGCGTTGATGAGGTCGGCGTCGACTTCGGCCTCGGTCGGGAACGGGCCGATGCCGAGCAGGCCGTTCTCGCTCTGCAGCCACACGTCCACGCCGTCCGGAATGAAGTTGGCCACCAGCGTGGGCAAGCCGATGCCGAGGTTGACGTAGGCGCCGTCGGTGAGTTCCTGCGCGGCGCGCTGCGCCATCTGGTCGCGGGTCCAAGCCATGGTTCGATGTCCTGTATGCGTGTGGGTCAGGCGCGCACGGTGCGCTGTTCGATGCGCTTCTCGGGCGTCGCATTGACGACGATGCGGTCGACGTAGATGCCCGGAAGGTGCACGTGGTCGGGATCGATCTGGCCGATCTCGACCAGCTCCTCCACTTCGACGATGCAAACGGCACCCGCCATCGCGCACGCCGGGTTGAAGTTGCGCGCGGTCTTACGGAAGACGAGGTTGCCGGCCTTGTCGGCCTTCCACGCCTTCACGAGCGACACATTGGCCTTCAGCGCGGTTTCCATCACGTAGTGGTGGCCGTCGAACTCGCGCGTTTCCTTGCCTTCGGCCACGACCGTGCCGTAGCCGGTACGCGTGAAGAACGCCGGGATGCCCGCACCTCCCGCGCGCAGGCGCTCGGCGAGCGTGCCCTGGGGATTGAATTCGAGCTCGAGTTCGCCGGAGAGGAACTGGCGCTCGAATTCCTTGTTCTCGCCGACGTAGGACGAAATCATCTTCCGGATCTGCCGCGTTTCCAGCAGCAGGCCCAGGCCGAAGCCGTCGACGCCGGCGTTGTTGGAAATCGCCGTCAGGCCCTTCACGCCGCTGTCGCGCAGCGCGCCGATCAGCGCTTCGGGAATGCCGCACAGGCCGAAGCCGCCAACGGCGAGCGTCTGCCCATCGGCGACGATGCCGTCAAGCGCCGCCTTCGCGCTCGGGAAAACCTTGTTCTTGCCGTTCTGCGTCGCGGCCACGTCGGACTCCGTTCGGTTCTGCGCAATGCCCCGCAGTTTACCGTGGCCGCGGGCACGTCCCCCACCGTACGTTCGGACAGGTCGGAGGCGCGAAACGGCGACGTCCGTCCGGCTGGGACATCGCGGCGCCGGGGCGCCAGCGTCTAGACTCCGGCCATGACCCGGATCGCCCTCGTGACCGCTATCGCCGCCGCTGGTGTCGACGACGACCTGACGCCCCTGCTCGACGCCTGCGCACGCGCCGGAATGGCCGTGCAGGTACGTGCATGGGACGACCCGACGGTGGGCTGGAGCCGCTTCGACGCGGCGATCCTGCGTTCTCCATGGGACTACGTGCCGCGCCTGCGCGAGTTCCTGGACTGGAGCGAGCGCGTGTCGGCGCAGACGCGCCTGATCAACCCGCTACCCGTCGTGCGATGGAACACCGACAAGCACTACCTCGCCGGGCTCGCAGCGCGCGGCGTGCCGATCGTGCCGACGGCGTTCGTCGAACCCGACATGGAGCCTCTGCCGACGCTGCAGGCGTTTCTCGCCGCGCATCCGCACGCGGCGGAGTTCGTGGTGAAGCCGAGCGTGGGCGCGGGATCGAAGGACGCGCAGCGTTACGCGCGTTCACAGGAATTCGCGGCCGCCAACCACCTCGCGCGCCTGCTCGATGCCGATCGCAGTGCGATGCTCCAGCCGTATCTTTCGTCGGTGGACGAACACGGCGAAACCGCGTTGATGTTCTTCGCCGGGGAGTTCAGCCACGCGATCCGCAAGGGCCCGCTGCTGCGACCCGACGAAGGCCCGACGAACCATCTCTTCGCCGCCGAATCCATCGCGCCGCGTCTGCCGTCGCAGGACGAACTCGCGCTCGCCGATCGCGTGATGGCGGCCGCGCGCGAGGCGTTGCAGCTCGACGAGCCGCCGCTGTATGCACGCGTGGACCTCATCCGCGACGACGCTGGCGGGCCGTGCCTGCTCGAACTGGAGCTGTGCGAGCCGTCGCTGTTCTTCGCGCATGCGCCGGGCAGCGCGGACCGGTTCGCGGTATTGCTCGCGAAGACGCTCGAACGCGTACGTCTCTGACCGCTGCAAATGAAAACGCCCCCGGTGAGCGGGGGCGTTTCAATCCAGCGACTCTCGATCAGGAGCGCCCGTACACGTCCTCGAGCCGGACGATGTCGTCTTCGCCCAGATAACTGCCCGACTGCACTTCGATCAGCTCCACCGGCTCGGTGCCGCGGTTGCGCAGTCGATGCACGCTGCCCAGCGGGATGTAGGTGCTTTCGTTCTCGTGCAGGTCGAACACGCGGTCGTCGCAGGTGACCTCCGCGACGCCGGACACCACGACCCAGTGCTCGGCGCGATGCGAATGCTTCTGCAGGCTCAGGGCGGCGCCGGGCTTCACGACGATGCGCTTGACCTGGAAACGTTCGCCCACGCCGATGGAGTCGTAACTGCCCCACGGGCGGTAGACCTTGCGGTGGAACAGGTGCTCCTGCCGCCCCGCCGACTTCAGCTTGTCGACGACCGCCTTCACGTCCTGCACGCGGTCCTTGCGCGCGACCAATGTGGCGTCGGGCGTGTCGACGATGACCAGATCCTCCACGCCGATCGTCGCGATCATGCGGCGTTCCGATGCGCGCACGAGGCTGTCGCGCGTGTCGACCGCGATCACGTCGCCTTCGTAGCGATTGCCCTCGCCGTCCCGCTGCGCGACCGACCACAGCGACGACCACGAACCGATGTCGCTCCAGCCGCAACTCACCGGAACCACGGCCGCGCGGTCGGTCTTTTCCATCACGGCGTAGTCGATCGAATCGCTGGGGCTCGCGGCGAAGGCGTCGCGATCGACGCGGGTGAAATCGAGGTCGGCCTTCGCAGCCGCCATCGCCGCACGCGCGGCATCGAGGATGGCCGGCGCGTGACGCGCCAGCTCATCGAGATAACGCTGCGCGCCGAACAGGAACATGCCCGAGTTCCATGCGTAGGTGCCTTCGGCGACGTAGCGCTCGGCGGTGGCCTTGTCGGGCTTCTCGACGAAGCGCTCGACACGGAACCCGCCCTCCCCCAGCGCATCGCCGCGCAGGATGTAGCCGTAGCCGGTTTCGGCATAATCGGGCCGGATGCCGAAGGTGACCAGCCAGCCACCGTGGGCGAGCCCCGTTGCGGCCTCGACCGCGGCGCGGAAGGCGGCCTCGTCCTCGATCAGGTGGTCGGCCGGCATCACCAGCAGCGTGGCGTCGGCGTCGCGTGCGAGCGCATGCAGCGCGGCGATCGCGATGGCCGGCGCAGTGCTGCGCGCCGCCGGCTCGAGCAGGATCCCGCCGCTGGCGATGCCCACGGCCTGCAGCTGCTCGCCGACCATGAAGCGGTGGTCGTCGGCACACACGGTGATCGGCGGCTGCGCGCCGGGCAGCTTGCTCGCCCGCAGCACGGTCTCCTGGTACAGCGAGTGGTCGCCCACCAGCGCCAGGAACTGCTTGGGCTGGTTCTGCCGCGACAGGGGCCACAGGCGCGTGCCGCTGCCGCCGCTGAGAATGACCGGATGAAGCATTGGGACTCCGCCTTTGGGGGAACGAGCGCGCTGAAGGGTAACGGATCGGGGTGCCCGGCCGAACTGCCCCCTCGACCGGTATCTCCAGATGAACGAATTGCGGCCCCCGCACCGTCCGCGAGGGCCCCTGGTTCGAGACCATCCGCCTGCGTAGGGAGCGCCTCCTCGGCTAGAATCGGCGGTTCTCGGCCTGCTTCCGGCCGCGCAACCATAGGAATCCCCGCACGATGAAGATCCTCGTCGGCTACAAGCGCGTGGTGGACTACAACGTCCGCATCCAGGTCAAGCCGGACGGCTCCGGCGTGGTCACCGACGGCGTCAAGCTGTCGGCCAACCCGTTCGACGAAATCGCCCTGGAAGAGGCCCTGCGCCTGCGCGACAAGGGCATCGCGACCGAGGTCGTGGTCGCCACGATCGCCCCGGCCGACGCCCAGGCCCACCTGCGCAACGGCCTGGCCATGGGCGCCAACCGCGCGATCCACGTCGTGTCCGACCAGCCGATCCAGCCGCTGACCGCCGCCCGCACGCTGCTCAAGTTGATCGAGAAGGAGCAGCCTGACCTGGTGATCCTGGGCAAGCAGGCCATCGACGACGACGCCAATCAGACCGGCCAGATGCTCGCCACGCTGTGGGGCCGCCCGCAGGCCACGTTCGCCTCGAAGCTCGAGGTCGCCGATGGCAAGGCCACGGTGACGCGCGAAGTGGACGCCGGCCTGGAGACGCTCGAAGTCGACCTGCCGGCGGTGGTCACCACCGACCTGCGCCTGAACGAGCCGCGCTTCATCAAGCTGCCGGACATCATGAAGGCCAAGAGCAAGCCGCTGGAAACCGTGCCCTTCGCCGATCTCGGCGTCGACGCCGGCGAAGGCCTGAAGACCACGCACTACGCCGCGCCGGGCAAGCGCAGCAAGGGCGTGATGGTGAAGGACGCGGCCGAACTGGTCGCCGCACTCAAGCAGAAGGGGCTGCTGTAATGAGCAAGGTACTCATCGTCGCCGAACACCTGGACGGCAAGCTCAACGCCTCCACCGCCAAGTGCGTTTCCGCCGCGCAGGCGCTGAAGCCCGACACCATCGACATCGTCGTACTGGCTGCCGATCCGGCCACCATCGCAGCCGAGGCGGCGCAGATCGCCGGCGTCGGCAAGGTCCTGACGGTTGCCAACGACGCCAACGCAAACGCGATCGCGCAGGTGCTGGCGCCGCAGGTGGCCAAGCTCGCCGCCGGTTACAGCCACGTCTTCGGCCCGAGCACCACCTTCGGCAAGGACCTGATGCCGTGCGTCGCCGCGCTGCTGGGCGTGTCGCAGGTGTCGGACGTGATGGCGGTGGAAGGCAGCCACACCTTCAAGCGCCCGATCTACGCCGGCAACGCAATCATCACCGTTGAAGCACCGTCCGGTCAGACCGTCGTCGCCACCGTGCGCACTGCGTCGTGGGCCGAGGCCGCCAAGGGTGGCAGCGCGGCGGTCGAGTCGGTCTCCGTCGAGGCCGCCCTGCCCTCGCACACCCGCTTCGTCGGCCTTGCGGCCGGCAAGTCGGATCGCCCGGACCTGCAGAGCGCCAAGCGCGTGGTCTCCGGTGGCCGCGGCGTCGGTTCGGCGGAGAACTTCAAGGTGATCTACGCGCTGGCCGACAAGCTCGGCGCCGCAGTGGGCGCCTCGCGCGCCGCGGTCGACGCGGGTTACGTGCCCAACGAACTGCAGGTCGGCCAGACCGGCAAGATCATCGCCCCCGAGCTCTACGTCGCCGTCGGCATCTCCGGCGCGATCCAGCATCTGACCGGCATCAAGGACGCCGGCACGATCGTGGCTATCAACAAGGACGGCGACGCGCCGATCTTCGAGATCGCGGACATCGGTCTGGTGGGGGATCTGTTTACGCTGTTGCCGGAGCTGAGCGCACAGCTCTGACACCTTGTGGCGGCACGAACACCACATGCCTTCCGGATGCTGGCGGATATCGTCGTTACATCCGCTTGCCTCATCTTTTGCAGCCATCAAAGGACTGAATTTCAGTGATCATCGGATCGGGCTTGTTGGCGAGGAACTTCGCTCCGCGTTATCAAGACGACAGCCATGTCGTCATTTTTGCCTCGGGTGTATCCAACTCGCTTGAATCCCGTCCTGAGGCATTCGAGCGCGAGCGGAATCTACTCCGGGGTGCATTGGCCGACACGGATGCCAAGCTCGTCTACTTCGGAAGTTGCGCCGTCTGCAATATCGATGAGGAGCTTTCTCCGTACCTGTTGCACAAACGCGAGATGGAGAAGACGGTCTTGGAATCGGGGCACGGGCTCGTGCTGCGCCTTCCTCAGGTGGTCGGCCGAAGCGGGAATCCCAACACGCTTGGAAGCTTCATTCGCGACTGCCTGCTCACGGGCAAGCACTTCAGCATCTGGCGCAATGCCGAGCGCAATCTCATGGATGTCGAGGACATCGTTCGCATCGCGGAAGTCCTGATTGAGCGACATGAGGGGGAGTCGTTATCGATCGCTTCGCGTCACTCGATCCGTATGCCGGAGCTTGTCTCGATGTTCGAAGAGGTTCTAGGCGTAAAGGCCAATTTTTCCCTGATCGACAGGGGAACGCCCTTGGCCATCGATTCGGTGAGAGCCCTAGCGGTGGCCAATGAAATCGGTATTGATCTCGGCGCTGACTACGCGCGAAAAGTGATAAGGAAATACTATGGCCTCGCAGACTGACGCCGCCCTCGAACTATCGGTCGTAATTCCGGTATACGGCAGCGCTTCGATCATCCCAGCGTTGATCGAACAGCTAGACAGCACGCTCGACTGCCACGTCGGAGCGGGACGCTATGAAGTAGTCCTCGTGCATGACTGCGGGCCGGATAATGCATGGAGCGTGATCGAGTCGCTTTCGGCGTCGCGCCCATGGCTGCGCGGAGTCGAACTGCGCAAGAACGCGGGACAGCACAACGCAATCATGGCTGGCCTGCATGTTTCTAGGGGGAAGTTCATCGTCACGATGGATGACGATCTGCAGCATGCGCCGTCGGACGTTCCGCGTGTTCTCGGCGTCCTTAAAAACGGAACCGACCTTTGTTACGTGCAATTTGAGTCCAGGCAGCATGCGCTGTGGAAGCGCTTCGGTAGCTGGTTCAACGACTTCGTCGCCAGACGCCTGCTGCGCAAGCCCAAGGGGCTATACCTTTCCCCGTTTCGCGGAATGGTGCGGGACGTCGCTAGAGAAGCGCTCCGCTACGAGGGCCCGTTTGTTTACCTGGACGGGTTGCTCCTCCAGAGCACGAATAACATAGAAACGATCGTGGCCAAGCACCACGCGCGTAGCGACGGGCGATCTGGCTACAGCTTGCGAAAGTCGATTTCGCTGTGGCTGCAGATGGCCACCAGCTTTTCGATTGCACCGCTCCGCATGGTCTCGTTTGCCGGCGTCATCGCCTCGGCACTCGCGTTCCTGCTTGCCGGCGTCGTTCTCTACCAGAAGCTCCGTACGCCAGATATGGCGGTCGGCTGGCCCTCGCTGATCATCACCCTGCTTTTCTTCGGCGGACTCCAATTGCTTGCCCTTGGCGCCATCGGCGAGTACACCGGGCGCATCCTGCTGAACATCAATCGTCGCCCGCAGTACGTGATCGGAAAGACCGTCAACCTAGAAGAGCGCGGTTCGATAGAGCGCTAAGCGCGACCAAGCCAGTCAGTTACATGCGCCGCCGCAACCAGATGTAGGCCAGGCGGCGCAGATACGCAGTCGCGTGCGCCCTGGCGTTGCCGATCATGACATCGGTGGCGCTCAGCAAGCCGGGATTACGCGCTTGCAAGGCGCGGTGGTAGCCAGCGGCCTGGCTTGCCTGCTCCCGCACCAGGCGCACGCTCCACTGCGTCGCACTGATGCGAAAGCTCGCCAGCGTCCGGTCTAACGCGACCATGCTTCCCTGCAGCATGACCTTCGAGTAGCTCATCTGATCGATGAGGTACGGAAACTCGCTGTCCCAGCCGCCAACCTGCTCGAGGACGTCGCGCTTCATCAGCACGCACGCGGGTTCGCCGAAGATATTGGTGCCTGCCAGCACGGTGGCGCGAACGGCACGGCGCCCCGGGAGGACACCATTGATCCCCTGCAGGCCGCGCGACTCCAGAACGACTTCGCCGTTGGCATCGATCAGCCTGCGCTTGCACGCCACCAGCACGGCGTCCGGATTCGCATCGAACGCGGCGACCTGCTCGGACAGTGCGGTCGGCTCGATCAGGTCGTCGCCGCATACCAGCTTCACGAGGTCGCCTCGCGCATTCGCAGTCACACGCGTCCAGTTCGCCTTCGCGCCGCCACCGCGCGGAGTGGGTGCCAGTATCCGCAGGCGGGAGTCATGCGCAAAGCGGGCAATCACCTGTGCCGTTTCGTCGGTCGACGAATGGTCGGCCACGACGACTTCGAAGTCGTCGTAGTCCTGCGCAAGGATGGACTCGAGCGTGGCCGCGATGAACTCGGCGTTGTTGTAGGCGGGCACAACCACGGACACACGGGGTGGCTTGGCGGTCGATCCAGTGCTGGTGGTTGATGTCGTCATCTGCGGAAGGAAAAGTGCTTGTGGCCGAAGTAGTTGAAGACCACCACGACCACGGTGATGAGGATCTGGCACGGAATCGGCGGCAGATTCGCGTACTCGGTCAGCACGACCAGCGCGATCGAGTTCAGCAAGAGGGACAGGAAGTTCACCGATGCGAAGCGCGCCAGGTCGAGCAGCAGATTACCAGTCACGCGGAAAACCAATCTGCGATAGACGAAGAACACCAGCACCAGTGACACGAACCACGCGATCACCAGGCTCACCACAGCCGGCGCGCGGGGGCCCAGCAACAGCACCAGTGCGATGTAGAGCGCGGTGCTGAAGGCGGTGTTCGCGCCACCCACGAGCAGGAACAAGACCCGCTGGTCCCGGATCAGTGCCTGCAGCGGGCCGGGCGCGCGCCCGGCAAAAAGATCTTGCACGTTGCCGGGCTTGTCAGACATGAGTTACATCGCGCGTTGCAGGACGAGGCGACATCTCAGTGGCAGACATACGCTGCGCCACCCCAGAATGCAGCCAACTGCCGCATGTCGCCGCTTCCGTTCTCGCCCGGAATGGTCACGAAAGACGATCTCACGATGAAGGATCGTCGCGTGTCGCCGGACGGCAACTGGATTTCAGTCATCGCCCCCGGCGTCAGCGTGACGTCCTTGATGCGCGCGTTCGATGTCGCGTCCTGCACTGAGATCACGCGGGGCTTGAAGTCGGGCGGAAGGTAGACTTGGCTGGTCAAACTGCAGGAGCAGGCCGGCACGCTGATTCGTGCTTCGCCCGTCATCCAGACCCCACCCGGCTCCTTCTCGTACCAGCCCTTGTCGTAGCCGATCGCTTTGCTGCTGCAAGCCTCGTCCGCCACCCCGACGAAATTCGCCAGATGCTGTTCGCGTAGGACCTGCGCTCCCGCCCTTGCGTGCGCGAGAGGAGCCTGCAGAAGGTCGGCGGCTTCCTCGTCGGGAACGCCCTTGGCAATGGCCTCGTTCATCATCGGAAAGATCGCGGCGCGGTACGGCGTGATGTTCCACTCCGTGCGGTATGCGACGGCCTGACCAAGACCGAGCGCACCAACGAAGCATGCAAAAGCCGTCAGATTGATCTTCGGCGGAGTGTCTGCATTGACGATTTCCTCGCCCCAGGCCCAGAGCGTGCCGACACTGAACAGCACGATGTCCATGTAATAACGCGAAGCGATGACTCCGGCCGGGCCGTCGCTACCTCGCGCTGCTGCGACGGAGAGTGCTGTCAGCAGGCCATAGCCGATCAGATACAAGGGAAACAGGGATCCGGTCAGCAGGCCGCGGCGAAATTTGCGCCAGACGACCCACGCCGCGGCAAGCAGGCCGAGCAATCCGGCCACATATGCGGTGGACAACGGCAACTGCCGGGCATTGGTGGCTTCGACGCCGATCCACGGCGAGCCCAAGGCGTACACGGAGAGATCGAGCGTACGCGGAAGTGATCCAAGCAGGTTGGATGCTGCGCCGTCGTCCGCGGTCCTTCCGGCCGCGACGTAGATGGCCAGGGCCACGAGTAGAGCCGTCGCGGGGATGAGCTTGCCGCCCGGCAGCTTTCCGCCGCGTCGGACCGTGCTCGACACGAACAGCAGCGCGTGGACGCCGAGCACCGCGCCTACGAACGCGTACGACCATCCCATGCCGACGAGCAGGATGATGAACATGCCGAGCAGCGACAGACCTGTCGCCGCGTTCCAGCCATCCTTGCCCTGTTCCGCGAGGAACGTTGCATGCCACAGGAAATACGCGACGAAGAAGAGGTTCTTCACCCAGAGGGGAAGGCCGAGATCCAGCGTCAACAGTTCCACGCCGGCCCAGCTGAAGCAAAGTGCCGCCACGAGCACGCTGACCAAGCAGCGCACAGCGAACCTGAGCGGAGTAGTGGCCGGCTTTGACGTGGCGCTCCAGAACGCAAAGACGATGATCGAGGCGACTGCGAAGAGGGCAACGCCCGTAAGCCGATTGGCGAGCATCACGTCTAGTGAGAAGAGCTCGACGTTCAGAAACAGAAAGGTTTGGTTGATTAAGCCGCGATGCGATGACCCCTGCGACCAGAAATCGAACAGGGACATCGTCCCTTCGTGCCAATCCTTCAATTGGGCGACCAAGCGTAAGGTGTCCATGTAGACAGCATCTGGATGCGAACGCCATACGAACACCTGGTGCAGCGCCGCGAAGCACAGCAGCACCGTCAAAGGGAATGCCATGGGCAGCAGCCTTTGGGTCATGAACTTCACAAATGGAACCCTCGATTCATCCAACTGATAGCCCACGCTAAACACGAACGCGTGCCTGAGTAATGGGACGCCTCAACGCACGCTGCCGCGCCTGCTCGCGCCGGCCCTGGATCGCGTCTGACTGGTGCCGGGAACCCTGCGATTCTATCAGCCACCTGCATAGAACTCCGGCCTGGATAAACCGAGCCGTCGCATCGCTTCCAATTGTCAGACGGATCGCACGCCTGACCGAGATCGGGCGCCGGGGTCAGTAGGCGCGCGCGCTCTCCCGGCCAAGTATGTACATCACTTCGCCCATGCCCGGATCGGAAAGGAATCTACGGTTTTCGACCGGTGCACTCCATATCCGATTGCGCACATCATCTGTTGCCGAAGAGGGACCAGGGCGTTCGACAACGAAAGCCCAAGTTTTGCCGGAAATAGCATGCACGACGAACCCTTCCCTTTCGAATATCTTGCGCGCCGACGAGACCGACCAGGAAGTGATGTGTCCACGGCCGTAAGGGTCGAGATAGCCCGGGTCCTCCTTACGGACGTACTCGGTCAATCCGGTGTTGAACAGGAACAATGAGCCTGGAACAGAGGAGGCGGCTAGCGCCGAGGCCAGAGCGCCTGCCATACGTGGAGTGAGGTGCTCAATGACCTCGATGCAGACGCCACACTCGAATTGCATTCCGAGTTGCCCCAGATCTGAGCGCAGGAAGTTGGCATGCGTGGTGCAGTCGGCCTCGTTGGGAGGGAATCTCTCGACCCCATAGAAGCAATCGCGATGGGAAGGGAGATAGGCTGACAACGCATCGAGCAGGTAACCGGGCCCAGTCCCTATGTCGATGAACCGCCGCACCGGTATGCGGCAGTAGAGGACCGCTTCGGCGGCACGGGCGAGCGACGAACCATATGAGCGCTCCCGCGCTGAGGTGAGTTCATTTCGCCAGTAGTCGGCGTCATAAACCCGAAGCGATTCGCCGTCGTCAATCCTCCGTAATAGCGCGGGGTCGGCGAATATGAAGTCGCACGTCTCACAATCGAAATAGCTGACGCCCTGAACGATCACATGCTCGTCCGCGTCGTGCTCACAAAGCGGACACGCCGCTGAGTCTTGCCTCGCCACCCTTTTGCGGAACATGAACATGGTTCGGCTCCATGCGTTACTCAAAAAATCTGTGAAGGACCTGTCCCGCTTCCTGCATAGTCCGCACTACGCCGGGCTCTGCCATTGCATTCGGATCGAAGCGTAGGTTCAGCCCGACGCCCGCAGCCTGCCCCGCCTGAACGTCCCAGGGCTTGTCCCCGAGTAGTGCCGATGCTCCAAGATCGATGCGATACCGCCGCGCCGCTTCAAGGATCATCCCCGGCAGTGGCTTCCGACAACTGCACAGCCGGAGCGCAGGATCCGGCGCGTCCGGATGATGCGGACAGTAACAGGTTGCCTGAAGGACGATTTCATGTGACGCAAACTGGCCATGCACCCAACCGGTGTAGTCCAGGAACTGTTGCTCGCTGTAATAGCCCCTTGCAATACCTGCCTGATTCGTCACCACAATAATCAATGCGCCCACATCGATCGCCACGCGGCAGAGGTTGAAGACACCCGGGATCCATTCCGTGTCCTCCGGCCGGTGCACATAACCATGATCGGCGTTGATGACGCCGTCGCGATCGAGGAACAGCGCACGCCGTGGGTCATAGCCCTCGAACAGCCGGTGGGCATCTTCCGGCCTTTCGTACACGCCACAGGAAGGGAGCGTCACGGGCATGGGGTGAGGAACTGAGATGCTCGCGCGTAATCTTCAGGTATGCCGATGTCGACAAAATCACTCGTTTCGGCAAACGCGGCGACCTGACCTTCCATCGTCCAAGGGAGAAGGACGCGCTCTTCGAATGAGTACGACGACTCCGTGGGTAGCTTCGACAACCCCTCGGCCGTGATGAAGTAGCTTCCAGCGTTGATCAGGCCTTCGCCATGTCCGCCCTTTTCATAGAAGGCCCGAACACGACCGTCGTGGACCTCAACGGCCCCGTACCGCCCAACGTCGGGCACATGCGCGAGTGCTATCCCCATGCGGGCTCCACGTTCACGCACCGCCGATTCGAGACTTGCAGGCGAATAGCGGAGGAACGTGTCGCCATTGGCGAGATGGACGCCGTTGCCGGTCGCCAACCCTGCTGCCCGGCGAATCGCGCCGCCCGTCCCTAGCGGTTCGTCCTCATGCGAATAAACGACATCCATCCCGGCCCAGCGCACGCCAATGGCCGAATGGATTTGCTCGGCGCGATAACCGGTGGCCAGAATTACCCTCTGCATTCCGGCAGCGGCGAATGCGTCGAGTTGATACGCCAGGAATGGCCGCGCACCGATCGGTGCAAGCGGCTTGGGAACGTCCGCAACGACCGAACGCAAGCGCGTACCCATACCGCCTACCAGCAGTATGACTTCAGAGCTCACTTCGGGAAGACCTCGGATTCAATCAGCGCACAAAGCAAGTGCCCGATGAACTCGTGTCCCTCTTGGATACGGGGCGTCTCGGTGGAGGGTACCTGGAAGCACACGTCGCATCGGGCGGCCATGTCGCCACCGCTCTGCCCCGTGAAGCCGATGACTCGCACGCCTCGCTCTTCCGCAGCATCCAAAGCGCGCAGGATGTTTCGCGAGCGACCCGAAGTGGAAATAGCGACCAGCACGTCCCCCGAACGGCCCAGAGCCTCGACCTGACGTGCGAAAGTGTAGTCATATCCGTAATCGTTGCCGATCGCCGTCAGAATGGATGTATCAGTCGTAAGGGCAATCGCCGGCAGTCCCGGTCGGTCGTAATAGAAGCGCGAAACAAGTTCACCCGCCCAGTGCTGGGCATCGGCTGCACTCCCGCCGTTACCGGCGAACATGATCTTGCCGCCCTCTCGTAGCGCAGCGACGCAGAGCTTAACCGCATCGACGATCCGACTCCGCAGGCCTTCGTCGGCGGCCATCGCATTGAAATTCGCCAAGGCTTTGTCGTACTCAGCCTTGATGTAATTGTTCATCCGATCTTCCCACGCGCTAGCTCCTTGGTGCGTGAAGTGAGTGTCGTAAACCGTACCGCCCGCGCCAGCAAGCGCCCTGACGAGGCCTACCCGATCCGCAGGATCGCAGAGAAACATCATGAACCCCCCCCCGCCAGCACCGGAAACCTTCGTTGCCCTGGCACCGTGACCGGAAGCGAGCGATTCGATGGTATCGATCATGGGATTAGTGATACTGGACGCGCTCTGCTTTTTGGCGTGCCAGCCCGACTGCATGACCGTCGCAAGACGAAAGAAGTCGCCCCGCAGCAGCGCTTCCTTCATCTGCGTGGCTTCCTGCTTGAGCCGGTGCATTGCATCGAGCGAATCACTGCGGCCTTCTCTGATATTTCTTGACTGCTCGTCGATGATCTTGGCCGAGGCCCGTGACACGCCCGTGAAATAGAGAACTAGGCTCGACTCAAGTTCGTTCCAGATCCATTCCTTGATACGCAGCGGATTCACAATCACCCGATCGCTACCGTAGAACTCCATGAAATTGAAGCCCCCAAATGCCGCCGCGTACTGATCCTGCTTACCGCCTGAAAGGCCAAGGTCGTTGCGTTCGATGGAGTAAGCGAGATGGGCGATTTCGTACTCACCCATTGCCAACCGGAAGTACTCCGCGAATGCCGTGACAAGCGCCACCACCATCGTCGAGGACGAGCCCAGGCCGGATCCGGGCGGTGCATCGGAGTTGGCGCGCACCCGTATTGCTGGCGCCTTTCCCCCCAGATAGTCGCGCACGATGCGGCAATACACCCCCTTCATCAGCTGAAGAGGCCCCGGACCAAGATCGACCTCGTCCGGCGGCAATTGCTCGCGTGCGCTGGCGTCTTGGGCGATGAACTCGACCAGACCGCTCGTTGACGCATCAATCGTTGCGTATGCGTACTTGTCGATCGTGACATTCATGACGTAGCCGCCATGCTGGTCACAGAACGGGGAAACATCGGTCCCCCCCCCGGCCAACCCGAGCCGCAACGGCGCCCGCGCCCGAACGATCATGCTCTTTCTCCGTTTGCAAGATTCAAGGCATGAAGGAGCGCGTGTGACATCGCGGAGGGGGAAAACATGCTCGACACGAAGTTTGCTCCATCATGCGCGCGTCGAAGCCAGAGGTCGTCATCCTGAAGCAGGTCAAGCACGAAAGCAGCCAGCGCCTCCGCACTGTCAGCGACGTCGCAGACTCCCCCGATGCCTGGCAGCCCTTGCGCTCCGACGCTCGTTGTCACGAGTGGCAGGCCCTGCTGAAGCGCTTCGACCACTTTATTCTTGATGCCGGCGCCATAACGCAACGGAACGATTCCCACTCGAGCATTGGCGTACCGGCGTTCAAGCTCCGCGTCGTCCACGTACCCAGTGACCTCGACAAGATCCGACGCTAGCGCCCGCACTTCGGGCGAAGGATTCGAGCCCACCAACGCAAGAGTCATATCGGGAATGCGCGCCCATATCAGCGGCATCACCTCGGAGACCAGCCATTTCGCGGCATCGACGTTTGGCGTATGCGCAAACCCCGCGACGAATAGCAGCCCTTGGCGGCCAGACGGATGCGAAGTTCGCACGACATGGCCGAAGGCATATGGGGGTACAGCGCGCACGTCCACTTCGTGTTCCAGAGACTTCACGTCCAGGGCTTCGTCCTGTGACGGATAAAGCACCACATCCACTTCACGCCAGATTGCGCGCTCCTGCCGCTCCAGTTCTGTCGCATCGGCACTTACACCGAGAACCTTGCTCTCCAACTCTGCCCGGCGGAAGTGGAGATCGTGCCCGTAATAAACAACCCTCGCGCCGGTGAACTCGCGGATATCCTTTAGATACTTCTCCGAAACATGCGGGCGCGACAGCAGTACGGCCTGGAACTCTCTACCGTTCTGCTCAAGGTACTCCTGGAACCTGCCATCCCAACGGCTGCCGTAAATGACCTCAACGCCCATCTTCTGCAGCGCTGGGGTGTAGTTCGGATCGAAATGCAGGTTGTCCGGCCAGAACTTGACCACGCATCCAGCCTCGAGGAGGCGCTCGATGAAAGCCAGCATCGTGCGTGAGCCAGCGTCACGATCCGGCTGGGGGACGTAGTGATCAATCACCAGCACGACCGGCTTCCCAAACGCGCGATCGCGCGCGCGCATGACATGACTCCCGTTCTCATAGTGGCCCGCGAGTTCATCGCGCCAGCGGCCCCGGAGCTTCTCCTGATTTATCGTCTGGTAGGCCTTGATGCCACTTCCGGTGTCGGTGCCATGCGACACGCCTTCATGATGTACGACCTCGGAGAACGGCGTGTAGTAGACACCTCGCCCAGCGGCTCGTACTCGGAATGCGAGATCGGAGTCTTCACAGTACGCGGGCGCGAAGTAGGGATCGAAGCCACCCAGCGCACGAAACAACGGTGCGTCCACCAGGATGCTCGCACCGGAGCAGTAATCCACAGGACGGACATAGTTAAATTCTGATGCGGAAGGATCCTGAAGTCGCCCGTAATTCCATGCCGACGCATCGCGCCACACAATTCCGCCCGCTTCCTGCAGCCGGCCATCCCCATACACGAGCTTTGATCCGACCACGCCGGCGTCCGGAATCAAAGCAAAGACACTCAGCAGGGCATCCAGCCAGCCCGGGGTGACTTCGGTGTCATTGTTCAGGAAGCAGATATACCGGCCACGCGCGAGGTCGAGCGCCTGATTGCATGAAAGCAGAAATCCTAAGTTCTTCTCGTTCGAGTGGTAGCGCAGGCCTGGGACATCGGCCAGGTACTCCATGCCTGCCTCCCCGGAAGCGTCCTCCAGAATGATCACTTCATACGTGCATGCCGCGCCTGCCAGCTGAATTGAGCGAAGGCATTTGGCAGTGTATTGAAGCTGCCCATAAGTAGGCACCACAATCGACACGTCCGGGTTCATCTCGGTCGTGAAGTACAGGTCCGAGATCGAGAACGGTGATTCGACCGGTGAGATACGCCCCGGTGCTTGCGGCGGCTGCAGTTCGTGGTATTCGCGCCCCCGCAACGCCGAGACAGCCTTGCGAATACCCGCGGTCGCCCTCCACGAACTCGACTGCAGGACGCGCTCTAGCTGGTCGCGCAGTTCGGCTGCATAGACTTGTTGTGTTCGCACCTGATCACGGAGCGCGTCGTAAGTGCTCTTTTGGGCACGCGCCTGTCGGATTTCAGCCTCATGAGTCGCAAGTTTTGCCGCGAGCTCATCACGCTCAAGGCGGAGCTGGTCGTTCTTGCCCTGAAGCCTCTGGCTTTCGTCGCGCTGCTGGATCAGCTGCTGAGTCGTCGCGCCGAGTTGTTCGCTCGTGGCGCTAAGCTGGGCATCCAGCTTCAACGCCCATTGCGTGCGCTCCTCGAACTCGACGCTCAAGCGATCGTAATGTTCCTTGAGATCCATGTACTGCGGTTGCAACGACACAGCACTATCGAGCGCCGCGCCAAAAGCGCCCTCAACCTGCAAGGCGGCGTAGATTGGCAATGTCGCATGCAGGAAATCATCCATTGCCACAGTGGAGCAACGCCCCGTGGCGGCACGTTGGAAGGCCTGTTCGAGGTGGACGTACCCCGCTAGCTCCTGCGCGAAATCCGCATGGGGATCCAGACGTTCGACGACATGGCGGATCAGTTCGTGATGCGCGAGATAACGGTCGTCGTGCGGACGAGCCACACCTTGGCACCCTCCCAACGTTACAAGGAGTGCACGGAAGAGCAGGTAACCAAGGCTCAGCTCTTCGTCGGAGCTCCATTCCACATCGATGAAGCTGAAGAGGCCGTCGTGGCAGACCAGGTTTTGCGGCAGAAGGTCCAAGCCATTGCCAGGAATCCGACGCGCAGCAGCGTCGAGCCCAAGGAAGGTCCTTACTTCGCCAAGCCATGTTTTCGCCCATGCCACAACGGCATCCAGATGCCAGCCGTCGCGCAACATCATCCGGTAGAGCTCGGCATCCCATTTCCTACCCGCGAGGTAGTTCTCAGAGGCCGGCTGGCAGCTGTAGCCAAGGCCCTCGCCCCCCGAACGCCCAAGCATCCTACGCGCGACAACCGCCTTTCCGCCGACTACTTCGAATTTCGCTTCCTTGGCGAAAACGCTCCTGCGCTCGGTTGAATAGTGGAAGCCTTCCACCAAGCGGTTTTGCTCACCGAAGACATCTGTTGTCGTGCCGTTGTGCGCGATGACAACGAACGAGTTCGCCAGGTCTTTGATGAGGCCGTTCTCTGCAACAACACGCCATACCCTGTCCACAGGAAACAGGGGAGGGCGACCAAGTTGCGGATCAACCGCACCTGCGGCAAGCGCCGCCCCCTTGTCAAAGTGCGGCATCACGCCGTCCTCCTTTGCGAGGAGAACAGACGAGGGAAGTTTGTAGTCAGGGAACGGCAGGCCGAATCCGACGTCGGCGTAGCCTGCACTTCGAATCAATTGGTCGAGCTCTTCCCGTCCATACGTGCGCGGGCCATTCGCCTCGTACAGATCGGAAATGCCGAGCATCGGACGACCGAGATGGTCCTCCGGAGCCCCCGCCATGTATTTGAGGCCCAACTTGTTCTCGATCGCGACAATCAGACAGCCGCTAGGCTTCAGCAGGGACCTCGCCTTCTCAAGCCAGATGCGCGCGGCGTCAGGATGGTCCGAGAAGCGGTGGGCGTACTCAAGCACGCCGATCAATGTCACCACGTCGAAGCGCTGCTCGGTCTGGAAGCTCTCCAGGTCGTCAACGACCACGTTCACGTGAGCGAGGTCCTCGCAGCGCTTCGCTGCGACTCGGGACCTCGGGATGGATGGCTCGAGCGCCACGACCTCGCTCGACACTTCGCCGAGGTAACGAGTGATGGCGCCGCATCCGGCACCGATCTCCAGGACATTGCCACTCAGCAATCCTGCGAACGGACGGAGCAGGTTCGCACGTTGAGCGCTGAAGTAGTAGCGCGTCGGCCAGTCATCGATGGCGCGAGCCAGTTCACTGGAAAGCACACTGCGGTCGCGCACCTGACTGACAAGTTCTAGCAGGCGCGACTCGACCGCGTTGCCGTCCGAATATGCCCAGCTACGCTCTTGGCCTGGCCTGAGCCAAATGCCGGTTTCGTGGTCCCTTACGTAAAAGCCTAACGCGGGGTTGCCGGATTGCTCATTCATAGTACTTCGAGCTTCGCCTGTAGATCGGTGATCCCAAAAAAATTCCGGTCGGCGGAGACGTTGACGTGAATCGCGTCATAGCGCCGATCATGTGGAACAACATCGCCGCTCACTTCCCGGCTCGCGATGCCAATCGACAGGAAGTAATCGCCAGCTGCGCAGTTCAACCGGACTGTGAAGCATGCGATCCCTTCGCGTCCTGCCGCGCCGTCGGGCACGTTGTCGAGTTGCGGTGCAATCTCGGTATTCGTGCCATACACGGTGAGGCCTTCCTTGGTCTTGAGGGTGAAGCCAAGGATGGGCCGGACGACGTCGGCGCAGTACCGGTAGCGTACATAAAGGCTGATTTCGCCCCCGACCTCAACGGACGCCGGAAAGGACGTGGTTCCGCTGAAGATTGCAAAGTCAATGAATCGTGCACGCCCGTCGCCCCAGCGATGCTCGTAGGGGTTGTACGCAGGGCGGGCCTCAAAGAGTGATTCCTCGCGCCTAGCGAATCCCGGGTCCCACTCCATTAGGCGCTTGTCGACACGAGTGGGCGCCTCGGCGATGCCGGCAGCCTTGTTCTCGCTGTCTTTTCCCGAATGCTTCGAGCGGCCATAGAGCAGGTCGAGATACTTGTTGACGACCGGTCGAGGCGGGCCGTCGTCGAGCTTCGTGCCTCGATCCAGCAGAATTGCTCGGTCGCAGTGGGTGACGACCTGCTCCGTCGAGTGAGTGACCAGAAGGATCGAAGTCCCTTGGTCACGCAGGGCCTTGAGTCTCGCGAAACACTTGGCCTGAAACCTGGCGTCTCCCACGGCCAGAGCCTCATCCACGATAAGCACCTCGGGATCGATCTGAGCCTGGACTGCGAACGCCAAGCGCACCGCCATGCCGCTCGAGTAGGTTTTCACCGGCTGTTCGACGAACTCGCCGATATCCGCAAAGCCGAGAATGTCGTCCAGCTTGTTATCAACCTCACCCCGGCTCAGGCCAAGCAACGAAGCATTGAGATAGATGTTTTCCAAGCCCGTGAATTCGGGATTGAATCCCGAACCCAGCTCAAGGAGTGCGGCGACCCGGCCGCGCACCTGAGCATGGCCTGAGGTCGGCGCGACGGTGCCCGCAATGATCTGCAGGATGGTGGACTTGCCTGAACCATTCCGGCCGATCAATCCGACACATTCGCCTTTGCTGACGTGAAAGGAAACGTTCTGGAGAGCCCAGAACTCCTTGAAGTACTTCGCGTGATCCATCCCGACCAGCCCGCGTACGCCCGTCATCACCATCTGTTTGAGGCGATCGTGAGGCTTCGCATAAATCTCATAACGCTTGCTGACGCCCTCGACCTGGATGACGTTTTCGAACTCAGAGGACATCGGCGAATCCCTTCCGCGTCGTCTGGAATGCCAGCCATCCCAGCCACGCGACAGACAAAGAGACCGAGGCGTAACTTAGAATGGACTGCAGCGTGGGCACCTGCGCCCACAGAATCATCCCTCGCGCCGACTCCACGACGAACGTCAGTGGGTTGATGGAGAGCATCCACCGATACTGCTCCGGCAATGCTTCACGCGAGTAGAAGATCGGCGAAAGGAACACCAGCGCCATGGTCACCACGCCAACGATCTGCTGTGCGTCCCGGAAGTAAACTCCCACGGCGGACAGCAGCCATGTTATCCCGGCGACCATCGGGAGGAAAAGCAGCATCAGGAGCGGGAAACCCGCTGCGGTCCAGGCAAGGGGAGTGGACGTCAGCCACATGGCAACCAACAGCGCGATGGTTGAGATGGCCGCGTGGAATAGAGCACTGCCCACGGCCACCCAGGTCAGCGTCTCGAGCGGGAAAATGACCTTCTTGACGTAATTGGGATTCGACGTGACTAGGGTAGGCGCCCGATTCGCGCACTCCGAGAAGAAATTGCTGATGATCAGGCCGACGAACAATACGATCGTGAAGTGGGTCGCCGGCTGATCAGCGACCTGCCAACGCGAACGGAAGATATATCCGAACACGAACGAGTAGATCGCAAGCATAAGCAGTGGAATGACGAACGACCAGAAGACGCCGCCCATCGACCCCCGGTAGCGCCCGGAAATGTCACGCTTGCACAACTCGAAGATCAACCGGCTGTGCCGCGTGAGGCTCTGAAATGGGGCGACAGGATGGAGCGCAGGACGCGCATCGACGGGTCGTTCGATCGTCTTCATCGAAGGGTAGCCGCAAGCTCCTCGCGCAGGTCTTCCACATCTTCCACACCCACGCTCAACCGGACGAGGTTATCCGCGATCCCCAGCGCCGCACGACGATCGGCCGGCACGGATGCGTGCGTCATGATCGCCGGATGGTTGATCAGGCTTTCCACGCCGCCGAGCGATTCGGCAACAGCAAACAGCTCGCAACGCTCCATCATGCGGCGGGCCGCGGCTTCGCCGCCCTTGACGTAGATGCTGACCATGCCGCCGAAACCGTGCATCTGGCGCTTCGCCAGCTCGTGTTGCGGATGCGACTTCAGGCCCGGGTAGATGACCTTTTCGACCTGCGGATGGGTTTCCAGCCATTCAGCCAGTGCCTGCGCGTTATCGCAATGCGCCTTCATGCGCAGGTGCAGGGTCTTCAAGCCGCGCAGCGCCAGGAAGCTGTCGAACGGGCCTTGCACGCCGCCGATGGCGTTCTGCAAGAACGCCATGCGGTCGGCGATCTCGGCATCGTCGCCGACGACCGCCATGCCGCCGACGATGTCGGAGTGGCCGTTGAGGTACTTCGTCGCCGAATGCATGACGATGTGCGCGCCCAATTCGAGCGGGCGCTGCAGGATCGGCGAGCAGAACGTGTTGTCGACCACGACGATCAGGCCGCGCTTGCGGGCGATCTCCGCGATCTGCGCGATGTCCACCAGCTTCAGCAGCGGGTTGGTCGGGGTTTCGATCCAGACCATCTTCGTCTCGGGCCGGATCGCGGCCTCGAAGGCAGCCACGTCGCTCAGGTCGACCCAGCTGAAATCCAGGCCGGCGGAGCGGCGACGCACGCGCTCGAACAGCCGGTAGGTGCCGCCGTAGACGTCGTCCATCGCGATGACATGGCTGCCGGAGTCGAGCAGTTCCAGGATCGTCGAGGTCGCGGCCAGGCCCGAGGCGAACGCGAAGCCTCGCGTGCCGCCTTCGAGCGCGGCGACACAGCGTTCGTACGCGAAGCGGGTCGGATTGTGGCTGCGCGAATATTCGAAACCCTGGTGCACGCCCGGGCTGCTCTGGGCGTAGGTCGAGGTCGCGTAGATCGGCGTCATCACCGCGCCGGTGCTCGGGTCCGGCGCCTGCCCCGCGTGGATCGCGAGGGTACCAAGACCGGGCTTCCCGGCCCCGCCGTCGGCATGTCGTTCAGTCATTACGTCCTTCCAGTTCCGCTACATGGGCGGCCGCCGATTCTAGCATCGGCCACCGTCCGGACCGTCCTGTCCGCAGGCGCCGACGACCCACGCCAGCGGCTCGTTCCGCGCAGCTTCAGAGCCGTGCCGGAGCGGTCGCGCGGAGGCTCCCACGCAGCATCCCGGGTACCCGCAGGGGCGGGCGACCGCCTAGCCGCCGCCCTGCTCCACCTGCCAACGCCACGCGTCGGCACACATGTCGTGGAGGGAGCGCCGCGCCCGCCACCCGAGCTCCTCGAACGCCAGGGATGGGTCGGCCCAGTATTCCGCCAGATCGCCTGGCCGGCGATCGACTATCTCGTAGGGAATGGCCCGGCCGCTGGCCGCTTCGAACGCGTGGATCATTTGCAAGACAGAGGTTCCCCTCCCCGTCCCCAGGTTGAGCGTCAGGCAGCCCGGCCGCCCTTTCAGGCGCTCCATTGCCGCCAGATGCCCCTCGGCGAGATCGACCACATGGATGTAGTCCCGCACGCCGGTGCCGTCGATGGTGGGGTAATCGCCGCCGAATACCTTCAGCCGCGGCAGGCGCCCGGTCGCGACCTGCCCGATGTAGGGCATCAGGTTGTTCGGGATTCCGCGGGGATCCTCGCCAATGAGCCCGCTCGAATGCGCGCCGACCGGATTGAAATAGCGCAGCAGCGCAATGCGCCACTGCGGATCCGCCGCGCTCACGTCGCGCAGCATTTCTTCAACCATCAGCTTTGACCGGCCATACGGACTGGTGGCGGAGAGCGCGCTGTCCTCGTGCAACGGCATGATCGCGCTTGCACGGTAGACGGTGGCCGAGGAGGAGAACACCAGCGTGCGGCAGGACGATGCACGCATCGCTTGGACCAGCCTCAGCGTCCCGACAAAATTGGTGTCGTAGTACTCGACCGGCTTCTCGACCGATTCGCCCACAGCCTTGAGCCCGGCGAAGTGGATGACCGAACCGAAGCCGCCGTCTGCAAACGTCTGGTCCAGCAGCGCTCGGTCGCGAATGTCGCCGTCGATGACGGACGGGCGAAAACCGATGATCCGCTCCAGCCGGTCGATCACCCCGCGATGGGCGTTGCTGAAGTTGTCCAGGATCGCGAACGGGATGCCGGCCTCGGCCAACGCCACGCAGGTGTGCGAGCCGATGAAACCGGCGCCGCCGGTGACGAGAACCCGATCACTCATGACGTGCATGTCCGGAAGTGGAAGTGCAAGCCGGCACAGTGGCGGGCGCATCGGCGAGTGCTCCGCCATCGCGCGGTTCCGTTCTTCCCGGCATTCCCGCTAGCATGGGCGGTCGCCGATTCTAGCACCGCCCATGAACCGCCCCAGGCGTTTGCCGCCGGATTTCAGTCGCAGTGCCGCCTATCCGCTGTTCGCGTTCGACACGGCGCAGGACCGTGCCTGGGTGCTGCATTTCGACGCCGAGGATTACCGGCGCGCCAGCTTCCTCGACCAGCGCGCCCTGAACCGCCACGACGTCTCCGGCTGGGTCATCGACCGGGCCGAACTCGTCGCCGCGCTCGACCCGAGCCCGCCGCTGCGCGACGTGCACTGGCTTTTCCACATCGGGCACTGCGGTTCATCGCTGGTGAGCCGTCTGCTGGACCTGGTCCCGGGCGTACTCGGGCTGCGCGAGCCCCTGCCGCTGCTCACCCTCTCCCACGAGCGCGACAAGCCGGCGGCCGCGACGTGGGAAGCGCCAGTGCTGGCATCGCTCGCCCGCGGCTTCGCCGACAGCCGGGCCGTCATCGTCAAGCCCACGAGCGTGGTTACGACGATCGCTGACCGCCTCCTGCCCGACACCGGCCGCGGCTGCCTGCTGTGGGTGGACCTGCACACCTGGCTTGCGACGATGCTCCGCGACCCGCGCCTCATCGACGGCCCGCTTTCCACCGAACCGTTGCGGCTGGCGCGCCAGCCCGATCTTCCGTCTGCCGACACCGACGGCGCGCGCCTGGCCCGCGCCTGGCTGATCGAACAATTGCGCTGGCGCACGCTGGCGGCCGATCCGGCGCTGACCGGGCGGCTCATCGACCTCGACTTCGCGGACGTACTGCGCGACCCCGCCCCGGCCGTCGCGCGCCTCGCCATGCACTACGGCCTGCACGTGCCTGAGGACTGGGCGCAACGCATCAAGGCCTCGCAACTGCTCAGCCGCTACGCCAAGGACGGGGACGCGCATTTCGATTCGAACGCGCGGCGGCGCGAACTCAGCGCTGCCGCGGAAAAGCACGCCGACGGTATCGCCGAAGGCATGCGGTGGGCGGAGGCGACGTTGGAAGGCATCGGCGATGAGGCCTACTTCGCCCCTCGCCTGCAGCCGCGCGGCTGATCAGGCCAGGAACGTGGTCATCGCGTAACGCGTGCCGCGCTCGACCGGCCGCACTTCGTGCAGCATCGAACACGAGAACACCAACGCGGCGCCCGTTGGTGGTGAAAACAGGTGCGGCCCAAATTCGGGATACCGGAACTCGCCGCCGGTGTAATCGCCCTGGTTGAGGTTCACCGACAACGCGAAGCGACGATGCGCGACATCCGGCGTCTCGTTGTCACGATGTGCGCGGAAGTACCCCGCGTTCTCCGGATACGCGAGCAGTTTGAACGGATCGCGTCGGCGCACCTCGAAATTGAACACGCGCACGATCTCGGGGAGCGCGCGCCGCATCAGGCGCTCGTGCATGCGCGCTTCGAGCTGCGCGTCGCGCGGAATCACCTCACGACGCTGCTTGATGTCGGGATCGACCTGCAGCCGCTGTTCGCCGTCCTGCATCACCAGCACCGCGGACACGTCGCCGCCGGCGCAGTCCACTTCGAGATGGCGGATCAACGCCGCGCACAGGTCCGGCTCGAATACGTCTGGAATCTGCAGCACTGGCGCGATCGCGATCGTCTGTTCGCCGCGCAGCGCGTCCACGTCCGCGGCCACCTTTGGCGCTTCGTTGATCGGCAGCGGCTGCGACGTCTGCAATCGCAGGTTCGCATCGGCCTGCCAGAACAGGCCGATGCCGAGACCCGCGCACCAGCGCGGATCTGCGGCGGCCGATTGCCAGCCCGACGCGGCACCTTCTGGCACGGCGGGGCCGACGCAAAGCGCGATCGCGCCGTCGGGTGGACGCGGAAGTCGCGCCGCCGACGCCGCGTCGACAGGCGTCGCGATCCATAACGGCCGGCCGGCGAATTCGGCGTGCAGCGTGCGGCTGGTGCCGTCGTCCGCGCGCAGGCGGACGTCCGGCAGGCGGTCGCCCGGCAACCAGTGCGCGGACGCCGCGGCGTTCATCACTGCACGCGCCTGCGCAGGTAGTTGAGCAGGTCGATGCGCGTGATCAGGCCGATGAACTTCTCGCCGTCGACGACGATCGCGACATGGCCGCGATCGAACACCGGCAGCAGCGATTCGATCGGCGAACGCACGTCGATCTTGTCGAGCTTGCTCACCATCGCGGTCGACACCGGATCGCGGAAGCGCGACTCGTCTCCATACACGTGCAGCAGCACGTCGCTCTCGTCGACGATGCCGACGATGTTGTCGCCGTCCATCACCGGCAGCTGCGAGACGTCGTACAGCTTCATGCGCTGATAGGCGGTGACCAGCAGATCGTTCGGACCGACGACGACCGTGTCGCGTTGCGAGAACGGACGCAGGATCAGGTCGCGCAGGTCGCCCGACGACTGGCGCGCGAGGAAGCCGTTGTCCAGCATCCAGTAGTCGTTGTACATCTTCGACAGGTACTTGTTGCCGGTGTCGCAGACGAAGACCAGCACCTTCTTCGGCGTGGTCTGCTCGCGGCAGTACTTCAGCGCCGCGGCGAGCAGCGTGCCGGTCGACGAACCACCCAGAATGCCCTCTTTTTCCAGCAGTTCGCGCGCGGTGAGGAAGCTTTCCTTGTCGCTGATCGCATAGGCCTTCTTCACCCGGGTGAAGTCGGAAATCGGCGGCAGGAAATCCTCGCCGATGCCTTCGACCATCCAGCTGGCCGACTTGTCCGACAGCGTGCCGCGGTTGATGTATTCCTCGAGGATCGAGCCGACCGGATCGGCGAGGATCAGTTCGGTCCCTGGCGACTCCTTCGCGAAGCAGCGCGACAGGCCGGTCATCGTGCCGGAGCTGCCGCAGCCGAAGACGATCGCGTCGAGCCCGCCGACGTCGGCCATCTGGCGCAGGATTTCCGGGCCCGTGCCGAACTCGTGCGCGGCCGGGTTGTCGGGGTTGCCGAACTGGTTGATGAAGTAGGCGCCCGGCGTTTCGCGCGCGAGGCGCTCGGCAAGGTCCTGGTAGTAGTCGGGATGGCCCTTGGCGACATCCGAACGCGTGAGCACGACCTGCGCGCCCATCGCCTTGAGGTTGAAGATCTTCTCGCGGCTCATCTTGTCGGGCACGACGAGGATGAGTTTGTAGCCCTTCTGCTGCGCCACCAGCGCGAGGCCGATGCCGGTGTTGCCGGCGGTGCCTTCGACGAGAGTGTCCCCGGGACGGATCTTCCCGGCCTTCTCGGCCGCTTCGATCATCGACAGGCCGATGCGGTCCTTGATGGAGCCGCCCGGGTTCTGCGATTCGAGCTTGAGGTAGAGCTCGCAGACGCCGGTGTCCAGGCGCTGCGCCTTGATGATCGGCGTGTCGCCGATCAGTTCGAGTACGGATTGATGGATGCTCATGCGGGCAGTGTAAGAGCCCGGCGTGAAGCGCGGAAAGTGCGGTGCGCCTCCATTGGCCGCAGGACGACGGATCGGCGCGCACGAAGGGGCACCCGGCCATGCGGGCGCCTTCGGGGAGGGAGGATCCTTCGCACCGGGGCGGCTGCTGGGCGCAGCCGCCCCGGTTCTCAGGAGACGCGGGCGGAGAGACCGACGAGGAAGTCGCCGCCCGCGGCGAGGAAAGAGGTCGTCGTCAGTGGCGTTGCAGGTCGTACATGCGGACCAGGCGGTCCTTCGCAGCCAGTTTTTCGCGCTTCATCTGCGCCAGGGTGATGTCGTCGATCGGTAGCACGCCCAGTTCGGCGTCCATCACTCTCTTGTCGAGATCCTTGTGGCGTTGATAGAGCTGCTTGAATTCCGGGTTGGCCTTCATCAGCGCCTCGATCTCCGGCTGCGGTCGTTCTTCGAACATGTAGAGCCTCCTTCAGCGGGTAAGGAAGCCCCGGCGCATGGCCGAGGCCCGTGCGGAAGGCCCCGCAGACGAAAACGCCCCGGTCCTCGAAGGACCAGGGCGTCGTGCGGGGTCATGGAAGAGCAGGTCGGGGTCGGCGGCCTCACAAGGACCGGCCCCGTACTGACGTGGGGCTGCGGGGTCCTTCGAAAGGGGCGTTGACGTCATCGACCAGGCTCATCGCCAAGCGGAAAACAGGCCGCTTGGAGTACCGACCCTACTCTTCCCAACCGGGGTCGGCAAGGGTGTCGGGGACGGGATGTGAGCTGCGTCGTGAAGGTCGCGACGAGCGGAAGGCGGCCGGGGCCGCGCTTCCGCGGGTTTCACGCAAGTTGTTGATTCAACTTGATTTACTTGGACTGAACGACCAGCTCGGTGCGATCGGCCTTGCCTGCCTTGCCGTTCACCTGCACCTGGCCCTGCGGCCAGCCGCCGGCGACGAGTGCATCGCGGACGGCCTCAGCCCGACGCTGCGCCAGCTTGGCGTCGGCGGCGGTGACATCGACCCGCACGCCGGGCGAAGACGAGGCCTGCGCGTAGGCCGCAACCGTCTTGACCGTGGTCTGCGCACCGCTGCCAAGGGTCGCCTTACCGGAGCCGAAGCTGCCCTTGTCCAGGGCGAAGACCTCGCCGCGGCTGTCGCGTTTGGCAGTCGGCAGCTTGCCGCCGGTCACCAGTTCGGCCTCCTCGCGGGCCAGCTTGGCCTGGCGATCGCGCGCCGCGTTGAGGCGCGCCGTCTGGGCACCGGCAACGCCCTTCAGCGCGCTTTCGACGTCCTGCATCGCCACCGCGTCGGCCTCGCTCTGCTGGCGCAGGCGCTCGGCCTCCTCGGCCTGCATCTGGGCCTGCAGGCGCAGGCGTTCGTTCTCCGCACGAGCGCGGGCGGCATCGCGCTGGCTCGCTTCGACCAGCAGTTCGGCCCGCTCGCGATCGAGCTGGTCGACCTGGCGCTGCATCGCCTGGGTGCGCGCGGCCGACTCGGCGATGGCGACGCGGCGCTCGGCCACGTACAGCGCGCCGGGGCGGTCGCGTTTGGCGGCCTGATCGAGCGTGCTCACGGCCTGGCGCGCCTGGAGTCGCTCGTAGGCGGCGAAGGTGTTGAGCGTGGAATCGGCGTCGAGTGCGGTCAGGCGCTGCGACAGCCGGGCGGCGTCTGGGTTGTCGGCGGCAACGGCGGGCGCGGCGGCGAAGCACGCGGCCAGCGCGGCCGTGAGGATCATCGGACGAAGGTTCACGGCTGGGCCTCCTGGAGACGGCGGCGCAGCTCTTCGACTTCCGCGCGACGCTGGTTGAGTTCGGCCGTCGCCAGCGCCTCGCGGCTCCTGGCATAGGCAAGGTCGGCGTCGGCGGCCGCGGACAGCGAGAGGCGGCGCGCCTCGTCCTGGTCGCCACCGCTCATCGCGGCCTGGGCCTGCGACAGCTCGGTGCGGGCGGTGCCCAGCTCCTGCGGCGCGTACTGGTCGGCGTCGGCGTCCTCGGCGCGGGTCACGGCCTGCCGGGCCGAAGCCAGCTCACCGGTCGGCGGGGGCAGCGACGCGCACGAGCAGAGTGCGGAAGCGAGAACTGCAGCCAGCAGCGGAAATCGGATTTGTGCGAAGCTTGGACGCATTGGGGAGGCCGTGCCTGTGATTGGTGCCCGGCCATTGTCGTAAAGCCGCCGCCGCGCTTGCAACGGGATGGGTTCCGGGCGTGAGGGCGCAAGAATAGGGGTTGCTTGCATGGACATCGGCTATTTCCTGAAGCTGATGACGGAAAAGAATGCGTCGGACATGTTCCTGACGACCGGCGCACCGGTTTATATCAAGGTCGAAGGCAAGCTCTACCCCCTCGGCAATACCGGCCTGCCTCCGGGTATGGTCAAGAAGATCGCCTATTCGCTGATGGACGAGGGCCAGGTTCCGCTTTTCGAGCGTGACCTCGAGCTGAACATGGCGCTCGCCCTGCCCGAAGCCGGCCGCTTCCGCATCAACGTTTTCAAGCAGCGCGGCGAAGTCGGCATGGTGATCCGCGCCATCCGCAGCGTGATTCCGTCGATCGAGGAACTGCAGCTGCCGCAGGTGCTGAAGGACATCATCATGGCCCCGCGCGGCCTGGTGCTGATCGTCGGCTCCACCGGTTCGGGCAAGTCGACCACGCTCGCGTCGATGATCGACTACCGCAACAGCAACATCTCGGGCCATATCCTCACCATCGAGGATCCGATCGAGTACCTGCACAAGCACAAGAAGTCGATCGTGAACCAGCGCGAGGTCGGCCTGGATACGCACGCCTTCCACAACGCGTTGAAGAACGCGATGCGCGAGGCGCCGGACGTCATCCTCATCGGCGAAATCCTCGATGCCACGACGATGGAAGCGGCGATCGCCTTCGCCGAAACCGGCCACCTGTGCCTGGCGACGCTGCACTCCAACAACGCCGACCAGACGCTGGAACGCATCCTCAACTTCTTCCCGGAAGCCGCGCACAAGAACGTGCTGATGAACCTCGCGCTCAACCTGCGCGCGGTGGTCAGCCAGCGCCTGGTCGTCGGCACCGATGGCCGCCGCGTGCCGGCGGCGGAAGTGCTGATCAACACGCCGCACATCCGCGACCTCATGCGCCGCGGCCAGGTGCACGAGATCAAGCAGGCGATGGAGGAGTCGCTGGAGGAAGGCATGGAGTCCTTCGACCAGTGCCTGTTCCGCCTCTACAAGGAAGGCCGCATCGACATGGAAGAGGCGCTCAAGGCCGCCGACTCCCGCGAAGGCCTCTCGCTCAAGTTCCGCCTCTCGGAAGGCTCGAGCGGCGAACACGATCCGTACGCGGAAATCTACGACACGGCGACGCAGTAACGCGCCGATGTCTCGACCCCTCTCTCGCCCGGAGAGGGGTTGCGCAGCGCCGGCGATCCGCCGGTGCCTTCTTCAAAGCGTGAAAGCACATAGATTCCAGCATCGCTGGAATGATGGCGTTGCCTGTCCGGCAGCCCCGTCGAACGGAGCTGCCTCAGTCCTAACTACGCGACCGGCGCATCCGGCTGTTTCTCCGGTCGCGCCGCATCGAAGGCCGGCAGCGCCAGACACGCCTTCTCGATGCGCGTGATCGTCGGGTACTTCGACAGATCCACTGCGAAGCGTCGCGCGTTGTAGACCTGCGGAACCAGGCAACAGTCGGCGAGCGTCGGCGAATTGCCTTCGCAGAAGGTGCCGGTCGACGGATGGTCGGCGAGCATCGCTTCCAGCGCGGTGAAACCTTCCTGTACCCAATGCTGTACCCACGCGTCGCGTTCGGGCTGCGGCACGTGCCAGTTGCGGTCGAAATGCTGCAGCACCCGCAGGTTGTTGAGCGGATGGATGTCGCAGGCGATGGTCTGCGCCAGCGCGCGGACGCGCTGGCGGTCGCGCGCGGCAGCCGGAAGCAGCGGCGGCTCCGGCCAGGTTTCGTCGAGGTATTCGAGGATGGCGACCGACTGCCGCATCACGCGGTCGCCGTGCTGCAGCACGGGCACGAGTTCCTGCGGATTGACCTGCTTGAACGCGGCCGAATGCTGCTCGCCGCCGTCGCGGATCAGGTGCACCGGCACCGTTTCGTAGGGCAGCGACTTCAGGTTGAGCCCGATGCGCACGCGATACGCCGCGCTCGAACGCCAGTACGAGTACAACCGCAGATGCTCAGCCGCCATGCCGTTCCCCGCGAACACGTGGTGGATTCCGTGCACGGCGGGCGGCCGTGCACGGGTGGTGCGTCAGGCGTTGCCGCCCTTCTCGATGCGCTGCTCGATCGCGCCGAAGACGCTCTCGCCGTCACGCGACAGCATTTCGATGCGGACCGTATCGCCGAAACTCATGAACGGCGTGATCGGCTTGCCGGTTTCCAGCGTCTCGACGGTGCGCTTCTCGGCAAAACACGACGCGCCCAGCGACGTGTCCTCGTTGGCGACCGTGCCCGAGCCCACGATGGTGCCGGCCGACAGCGGGCGCGTCTTCGCTGCATGCGCGACGAGCTGCGCGAAGTCGAACTGCATGTCGACGCCCGCTTCCGGCGCGCCGAACCATTCGCCGTTGATATGCGTGGTCAGCGGCAGATGCACCTTGCTGCCCTGCCATGCGTCACCGAGTTCGTCCGGCGTGACGAACACCGGGCTCAGCGCCGAGCGCGGCTTGGACTGCAGGAAACCGAAGCCCTTGGCGAGTTCGTTCGGAATGAGGTTGCGCAGCGAGACATCGTTCACCAGGCCGACGAGCTGGATGTGCGAGGCGGCCTGTTCGGGCGTCGCGGCCATCGGCACGTCGTCGGTGACTACGACGACTTCGGCTTCCAGGTCGATGCCGTAGTCCTCGCTCGGCACGCGCACCGGATCGCGCGGACCGTAGAAGCCCGCGCTCACCGCCTGGTACATCAGCGGATCGGTGTAGAAGCTTTCCGGCACTTCGGCGCCGCGCGCGCGACGCACGCGTTCGACGTGCGGGAGATACGCGGATCCGTCGACGAATTCGTACGCACGCGGCAACGGTGCGGCGAGCGCCGCCATGTCGAGATCGAATGCACCCTCGGCGTTGCCCTCATTGAGCGCGTCGTACAGCGCGTTGAGGCGCGGCGCGATGTTCGACCAGTCTTCCAGCGCGCGCTGCAACGTGTCGGCGATGCCGCTGGCACGCACGCCGCGCGAAAGATCGCGCGAGACCACGATCAACGTGCCGTCGCGACCGCCTTCCTTCAGAGAACCAAGCTTCATCGAAACTCCCGGATTTCCAGCGCTGCCGCGCGATGGTTTCAATTGTAACGACTGCGCGCAGCGTGGCGAGACATCGAACAGAACGCAAATCGATGCCGGATTCTGACAGCACGCCTGCTGCCGCGGCGATCGACGCATGGCACACCCGATCCACGGCATGGAAAAACTGCAGGCAACAAAAAACCCGCCTTTCGGCGGGTTTCTTGTTTTGTCTGGCAGCCCCGGATGGATTCGAACCACCGAATGCCTGAGTCAGAGTCAGGTGCCTTACCGCTTGGCGACGGGGCTATGAAACAAATTGTAACCCAAAAACGATTAGCGCTTCGAGAACTGCGTAGCGCGGCGGGCCTTGTGCAGACCGACCTTCTTACGCTCGACTTCACGCGCGTCGCGGGTCATGAAGCCGGCCTTGCGCAGCTCGGTCTTCAGGGTTTCGTCGTACTCGACCAGCGCGCGGGCGATGCCCAGGCGGATCGCACCGGCCTGGCCGGTGATGCCGCCGCCAGCGACGGTGACGACGACGTCGAACTTGTCGGTCGACTGGGTGAGTTCGAGCGGCTGGCGCACGATCATGCGCGCGGTTTCGCGACCGAAGAACTCATCCAGCGGACGCTGGTTGACGGTGATGTTGCCAGCGCCCTTGCGCAGGAAAACGCGGGCGGTGGAGGACTTGCGGCGGCCGGTGCCGTAATTCTGCTGGAGTGCCATGGGATGTCTCTAGGAAAGGGTCCGGATCAGAAGTCCAGCGGCTGCGGCTGCTGGGCGGCGTGCGGGTGCTCGGAGCCCTTGTAGACCTTGAGCTTGCGGTACATGGCGCGGCCAAGCGGATTCTTCGGCAGCATGCCCTTCACGGCGATCTCGATGACGCGCTCCGGATGGCGCTCCAGCGCCTGGGCAAGCGTCTCGGTCTTGAGGTTGCCGATGTAGCCGGTGAAGCGGTGGTACTGCTTGTCCTGCAGCTTCTTGCCGGTGACGGCCACCTTCTCGGCATTGATCACGATGAGGTAGTCGCCCGTATCCACGTGCGGGGTGAACACCGGCTTGTGCTTGCCGCGCAGACGGCGGGCGAGCTCGGAAGCGAGGCGGCCGAGGGTCTTGCCTTCGGCGTCTACGACGTACCAGTCACGCTGGACGGTCTCGTTCTTGGCGGTAAAAGTCTTCATGACTGGTCTTTGATGGTGTTCCGGTCGGGCTGGTTCCGTACTCGTTTCCGGCAAGGCCGGACCGGCGGAACTTCGCCACGCGTTGTCGAGGGGGTAAAACGAAGAGGCGGAATGATAGCCGGCTGTGCCGGGCGCTGCAAGTCGCGGGGTTCAGCCCCTTCCGGGCCGTCTAGAATCGCGCCATGCCGCCCGCCGCCCCCTCGCCACGCCCGACGCACGATCCTCTGGTGGCGCTGGCCGACCGCTGCGTGCAGTGCGGATTGTGCCTGCCGGCCTGCCCGACCTACGCCGAATCCCGGCTCGAGGCCGAATCCCCCCGCGGCCGGATCGCCCTTGCCCGCGCCTGGGCGCTGGAGACCATCCCGCCTACCCCGGCGGGCGAGACACATCTGGACCAGTGCCTTGGCTGCCGCAGCTGCGAGGCCGTCTGCCCCGCCGGGGTGCAATACGGCGCCCTGCTCGTCCAGGCGAGGTCGCGCCAGCGGGAGCGCCGGTCTGCCGGCTGGCGCCAGAAATCGATCGAAGCCCTCGTCGCCCGCCCAGCGTTGCTCGGCGCCCTGCTGCATGCCTACAGGCGCGTCCACGCATGGCTGCCTGCGCAATGGCGCCTCCTGCCGCCGCCTGCCATCGCCCCGCCTGCCATCGCCCCGCCTGCCATCGCCCCGCCTGCCATCGCCCCGCCGGCCGCGACCGGATTTGCGCCAGCGGAGGAGAGCGTCGCGATGTTCGTCGGCTGCGCGGCGAGCGCCTACGAAGCCGGTCTTCGCGAGTCGATCGCGCGATGCCTTGCGATGCTTGGTGTTCGCGTCGAAACCCCGTCCGGACAGACCTGCTGCGGCAGCGTGCACGCGCACGCCGGCGACATCGAAGGCGCACAGCGCCTGGCCGCGCGGAACCGAGGCGCGTTCGAGTCGACAGGCACTGTCCTCACGTTCGCGAGCGGCTGCCATGAGGCCGTTGCGCAGGCGCTGGACGGCGGCACGACGCGAACGGTCGATGCGATCGAATTCCTTGCGCGCAGGCTGCAGACGCACGCCGAACGCTGGCAATGGCGCGCTCGCCCGGAACGCATCGCGCTGCACCTGCCCTGCACGCAACGCAACGTCGTGCGCTCGGCGGGCACGCTTCGTGCGCTGCTGTCATCGATGCCGGGTATTGAAATCGTGGAACTCGACGCCTCCGGTTGCTGCGGCGCCTCGGGCGCGCAGATGCTGGAGGATCCCGCCCGCGCCTCGACGTTCCGCGCACCGCTGCTGCGCCAGTTGCAGGAAAGTGGCGCGACGCGGCTGCTGAGCGCGAACCTCGGCTGCCGCCTGCACCTGGCCAACGGGACGTCGGTGCCGGTGCAACACCCGCTCGAATTCCTGGCCGAGTGCGTCGAGGCCGCGCCTTCACCGCAGGCCGTTTCCCCCTCCGCGTAAACTGCCGGCATGGACACGACCCGCCAGCTCACGCCCCTCGACCGTTTCCTCAACGACACCCAGCGCGCGCTCGACACCGTCTTCGGTGCGCCCGGCGCGCAACGACCGAATCCATCCCGGGACGTCGCCCAGATCGAACTGGACGACACCGAACGCCGCCACGCGAGCGGCCTGATGCGCATCAACCACGTCGGCGAGATTTGCGCGCAGGCGCTGTACTGCGGGCAGGCGGCGGTGGCGCGCGACGAGGCCACGCGTGCGCACCTGCTCGCCGCCGCGCAGGAAGAGACCGACCACCTCGCGTGGTGCGCCGACCGCCTGCGTGAACTCGACAGCCGCCCCAGCCTGCTCAACCCGGTCTGGTACGCGGGTAGCTTCGCGATCGGCGCGCTCGCCGGCCTGCGCGGCGACGGATGGAACCTCGGCTTCGTCGTGGAGACCGAGCGCCAGGTCGAAGCGCACATCGACGAACACCTGGATTCGCTGCCGCCCGCCGACGCGCGCAGCCGCGCGATCCTGCAAGTGATGAAGGCCGACGAAGCCCGCCACGCCGACCACGCCGAAGCCGCCGGAGCACGCGTGCTGCCGCAGCCAGTGCCGACGCTGATGGCCGCGGCATCGAAGGTGATGAAGGCGGTCGCGTACCGGATCTGACGCCCGACACGTAGCCGCTGTCGCAATGAAAAAGGCCCGCGAACGCGGGCCTTCTTGCATCACGGCGAAAGAACTCGGCCTCAGTCGGCCAGGTTGCGCCCGTGGTAGAGCTCTTCGATCTCGCGCTTCAGGCGCGCCTCGATCTTCATGCGCTCCTTGAACGAGAGGTTCTTGGCCTTTTCCTCGAACAGGTAGGTGTCGAGGTCGAACTCCTTCAGGTGCATCTTCGTGTGGAAGATGTTTTCCTGGTAGACGTTCACGTCGATCATCTCGTAGCGCGACTTGATGTTCTTCGCCAGGTAGTCCTGGATCGAATTGATCTTGTGGTCGATGAAGTGCTTCTTGCCCTTGATGTCGCGGGTGAAGCCGCGCACCCGGTAATCCATGATGACGATGTCGGATTCCAGGCTTTCGATCAGGTAGTTCAGCGCCTTCAGCGGCGAGATCACGCCGCAGGTCGCCACGTCGATGTCGGCGCGGAAGGTCGCGATGCCGTTGTCCGGATGCGTTTCCGGATACGTGTGCACCGTGATGTGCGACTTGTCCATGTGCGCCACGACGGCGTCGGAGATGATCTCCTTGCCGGCGTCCTTCTTGTCGATCACCGGCTCCTCGGAAATGAGGATGGTCACCGACGCGCCCTGCGGGTCGTAGTCCTGGCGGGCGATGTTGAGGATGTTGGCGCCGATGATCTCGGCGACATCCGTCAGTATTTGGGTCAAACGGTCGGCGTTGTACGCCTCGTCGATGTATTCGATGTAACGACGACGCTCGTCCTCCGACGCCGCGAAGCAGACGTCGTAAATATTGAACGAGAGGGCCTTGGTGAGGTTGTTGAAACCTTGCAACCTCAGGCGAGGCAACGGCTTGACCACGGCAGTGAGATCCCGGGAGGGCGGCGGAGGGTCGCGATTATGCGGCACAAACCGTTACGGGGGAACGCGTGGCCCCGGGAGGCGCGCCAGGGGGCCCGATTCAGCCGGCCGGCGTGAAGACGCGGCCGAATCTGCTTGCCGTCACAGGTTAGAGTCCACGGTAGTGACGTACTGGGGCGGATATTTGCCCAATGCGTTACTTCACCCTAAGCTCGACCGATCACAAGACCTTCACGACCATGTCCGCAAACCCGGCTGCAAACACACCTGCCATGCGTCGCACCAACAGCCCGCTGCTGCCGGACGGTGCAACGATCGAACGCTTCCTCGCCCACTGCCATCGCCGCCGCTACCCGTCGCGGACCGATGTGTTCCGCCCGGGCGACCCGGCGAGCACGCTTTACTACATCGTGTCCGGTTCCGTGAGCATCATCACGGAAGAGGAAGACGGCCGCGAGCTGGTCCTGGGCTACTTCGGCCCCGGCGAATTCGTCGGCGAGCTGGGCCTGTTCATCGCCAGCGACCAGCGGGAAGTGATCCTGCGCACCCGCAGCACCTGCGAGCTGGCCGAAATCGGCCACGAGCGCCTCTACGACCTGCTGCTGACCCGCCTGTCGCTCGATGCGCCGAAGCTGCTGTACGCCATCGGCGCGCAGATTTCCCGTCGTTTACTGGACACCAGCAGGAAAGCCGGCCGCCTGGCCTTCCTCGACGTGACCGACCGCATCGTCCGCGCCCTGCACGACCTGGCCAAGGAGCCGGAGGCCATGAGCCACCCGCAGGGCACCCAGATCCGCGTCTCGCGCCAGGAGCTCTCGCGTCTGGTGGGCTGCTCGCGCGAAATGGCCGGCCGCGTGCTCAAGAAGCTCCAGGCCGACGGCAAGCTGCACGCGCGCGGCAAGACGGTCGTCCTCTACGGAACGCGCTGACGCGTGGGTCGGGCCAACGCACCCGATGAAGCCGTGACGGCCCGGGTGCGCCAGGCCGAACTGGGCGACGCGAGCGACGTCGCCCGCCTGCTGGGGGAACTCGGCTATCCCTGCACCCGGGACGAAGCCGCCGAACGCATCGCCGTCGTCCGGCACGACCCGCGCCAGCACCTGCTGCTGGCCGAGATCGACGGGGACGCCAGCGGCCTGATCTCGCTCTACACGCTCTATTCGGTCGTCCACGGCTACGAGCTGGCGCGCATCACCGGCCTGGTCGTGCTGCCGGAAGAACAGGGGAAAGGCGTCGGCAAGCGCCTGCTGCGCGAAGTCGAATCGATCTGCCGCCGTTACGGCGTGCGGCGCATCGAAGTCACCAGCAATGCCAGCCGCACCGACGCGCACGCCTTCTACCGGCAATGCGGCTATCTGGACGGGTCGATGCGTTTCGTGAAGTCGCTTGGCGACTGATCAGACGGCCGACCAGACCATCAGGGGGATCCACATGCAGTGCCCGAAGTGCAATTCGCCGATGGAGCCCATCGAGCTCCTCTCCTCGCTGTCGCAGCGTTGCACGCAGTGCAAGGGCATGTGGCTGACGATGGGCGAGAACCGCCTGCTCAAGGCCGAAGCCGAACGCGTGGACATCGGCGACGCGCAGGTCGGCGAGCACTACAACCACATCGACCGCATCAAGTGCCCGGTCTGCTTCGACCGCCAGCTGGTGCGCATGGTCGATGCGCAGCAGCCGCACATCTGGTTCGAAAGCTGCAGCAACTGCTTCGGGCGCTTCTACGACGCCGGCGAGTTCCGCGACTACGCCGAGCACACGCTGCGCGATTTCTTCCTGGACCTGGACGCGCCCGAGCGCGTGTGAAGCGCGCGGCGATCAGCCCTGCACGGGGTCGCCGCCACGCTCCTTGCATCCCCAGTTGAGGATCGGCGTGCCGGGCGGCAACACGCGCCGGAACATCGCCACGCGACGGCGCTTGGGATTGACCACCACCGGCTTGCGCGCAGCCTTGAGCAGGGGCAGATCGGCGCTGCTGTCCGAGTACGCGACCGCGATCTGGTCGTAGCCGGCGTCCCAGATCATCCGCATCTTGTTCTCGTGGTGGCAGTGCTCGACGGTGATCATGCCGCCGAGGAACGGCCCGCCGATGCTGCCGATCACCGGCAGGTCCTCGTGCGCCACGAAGTCGAGGATCGCGCGCGCCAGTTCCGGCGCGGCGCCGGTGGCGATGATCACGCGATCGCCGGCATCGCGATGCTTCTGCAGCACCTTCAGCGCGATCGGCAGCAGGCGCGCGCGGATCTCCTTCGCGTGCTTGCGCACGTAGAGATCGATCAACCGGTCCATGTCGTGGCGACGGTGCGTGCCGAAGGTCGCGATCCACAGGTAGACGGAGATCGCATGTCGGCGCGTCGGCAGCCACGCGATCAGCGGCAGCAGCAGCGGCGACAGCGCGATCGCGGCGACGACGCGCGCCCAGTCGCGCTTGATCAGCCAAAGCACGAGATGGCTGCCGGAGTCGCCGTCGTACAGCGTGTGGTCGAAGTCGAACACCACCAGCGGCGCGTACGGGCGCTTGCCGGTGGCGGACTCGCCCGTCGTCGCGACGGCGGCCGCACCCGGCAGGTGGTCGACGCCTTCGGGCACCCGTCCGGTCGTGCTCATGCGGCGAACAGCCGCTGCAGCGCGGCGCCGGGTTCGGCTTCGCGCATGAAGGATTCGCCGACCAGGAAGGTCTGCACGCCGGCCGCGCGCATCTTCGCGACGTCGGCCTGCGTGGCGATGCCGCTTTCGGTCACCAGCGTGCGGTCGCGCGGGACGGCGTTCTGCAGTTCGAGCGTCGTGTCGAGCGACACCTCGAACGTGCGCAGGTTGCGGTTGTTCACGCCGATGAGCTCGCAGTCGGTCTGCAGCGCGCGCTCGAGCTCGTCGATGTCGTGCACTTCCACCAGCACGTCCATGCCGAGCTCCATGGCGAGGTTGGCCATCTCGACCATCTGGCCGTCTTCCAGCGCGGCGACGATCAGCAGGATCGCGTCGGCGCCGATCACGCGCGCTTCGTAGACCTGGTACGGATCGATGGTGAAATCCTTGCGCAGCACCGGCAGCGAGCACGCGGCGCGCGCCTCGCCCAGGTACAGGTTGCTGCCCTGGAAGAAGTCGACATCCGTCAGCACCGACAGGCACGCCGCACCGCCGGCCTCGTAGCTGCGCGCGATCTGCGCCGGATGGAAGTCCTTGCGGATCAGCCCCTTCGACGGGCTCGCCTTCTTCACTTCGGCGATCACCGCCGCCTCGCCCGCCGCGTGCTTGCGGCGGATCGCGTCGACGAAACCGCGCGTGGGCGGCTGCTGCAGCGCACGGGCCCGCATGTCTTCGAGCGGCCGCACACGGCTGCGCTGCTGGATCTCCTCGACCTTGCGGGCCAGGATCGTGTTGAGGATGTCGCTCATTCGGAAGGCTTGGAGTGCATTGCGGGCTTGCCGTAAGCGCGTTCGACCTTGGCCACGCGCAGTTCGTAGTGTTCGTACCAGTGCACGCGGCCGTGCGCGCGCGTGGCGGCGTGTTCGGCGTGCTGCCGCCACGCCGCGATGGCGGCTTCACTGTCCCAGTAGGAAACGGTAATGCCGAATCCGTCCGCGCCGCGCGTCGATTCCACGCCGAGGAATCCCGGCTGCGACGACGCCAGTTCGACCATGCGTTCGGCCGCTTCGCCGTAACCGGCGTCATCGTGCGCGTTGCGGCGCGAGGAGAAGATCACCGCGTAATACGGCGGCGCGGGCAGGCGGGCGAACGCGTCGTCCATCACGCGCCCACCGGTTCGCCGGCGAGTTCGCGCGTGGTCGCGACGAACTCCTCCAGCTTGTGCTTCGCCGCGCCGGAGGCCAGCGCCGCACGCGCGCGCTCTATGCCCTCGGCAATGCTGTCGGCGACGCCGGCGGCGTAGATCGCGGCGCCCGCATTGAGCGCGACGATTTCGCGCGGCAGGCCGGCTTCGTCGTTCAGCGCCTGCATCAGCAGGATTTTCGATTCGGCCGCGTCGTTCACGCGCAGGTTGCGGCTGGCGGCCATCGCGATGCCGAAGTCCTCCGGATGCACCTCGTACTCGCGCACCGTGCCGTCGCGCAGTTCGCCGACGAGACTGCCGGCACCGAGCGAGAGCTCGTCCATGCCGTCGCGGCCCCACACCACCAGCGCCCGTTTCGCGCCCAGTTCCTGCAGCACGCGTACCTGGATGCCGACGAGGTCGGGATGGAACACGCCCATGAGGATGCTCGGCGCGCCGGCGGGATTGGTCAGCGGGCCGAGGATGTTGAACATCGTGCGCACGCCCATTTCGCGGCGCACAGGCGCGACGACCTTCATCGCCGGATGGTGGATCGGCGCGAACATGAAGCCGATGCCGCAGCGTTCGATGCAGCGCGCGACCTGTCCGGGTTGCAGTTCGATCGATGCGCCCAGCGCTTCGAGCGCATCGGCGCTGCCGGACTTCGACGACACGCTGCGGTTGCCGTGCTTGGCGACCTTCGCGCCCGCGGCGGCGACCACGAACATGCTCGCGGTGGAGATGTTGAACGTGTTGGCGCCATCGCCGCCGGTGCCGACGATGTCGACGAGGTTCTCGCGATCGGCGACCTCCACCGGCCGCGCGAACTCGCGCAGCACCGTCGCCGCGCCGGCGATCTCGCCGACGGTTTCCTTCTTCACCCGCAGGCCAGTGAGGATCGCCGCCGTCATCGCCGGCGAGACTTCGCCGCGCATGATCATGCGCATCAGCTCGACCATCTCGTCGTGGAAGATCTCACGATGCTCGATGGTGCGTTGCAGGGCTTCTTGCGGGGTAATGGGCATGGGCGTGGCGATCGGGGCGTGGCGGGACGGAGCGGGCCTCAGGGCCGGGGAAACCGAAACGATAGCAGCTGTCGCGCCGACGCCGTGGCGTTTCGCAACGGGCGCCTGGTGCGCGTGGCGGTCATCGCTCGAGGAAATTCTTCAGCAGCGCGTGGCCGTGTTCGGTGAGGATCGACTCGGGGTGGAACTGCACGCCTTCCACCGGATGCTCGCGGTGGCGCAGGCCCATGATCTCGTCGAAGGCGGGCGCGCCGTCCTCGCCGTCGACCTCGGTCCAGGCGGTGATTTCCAGGCAATCGGGCAGCGTTTCGCGCGACACGACCAGCGAGTGGTAGCGCGTGGCCTCGTAGCCGTCGGGCAGCCCGGCGAACACGCCGCGGCCTTCGTGGCGGATGCGCGAGGTCTTGCCGTGCATGATCCGCTTGGCGCGCACGACGTCGCCGCCGTAGGCCTGCCCCAGGCTCTGGTGACCCAGGCACACGCCGAACACCGGGATGTGCGGGCCGAGCTCGCGGATCACGTCCACCGACACGCCCGCCTCGTTCGGCGTGCACGGGCCGGGCGAGACGACGATGCGCTCGGGGGACAAAGCTTCGATCTGCGCGACGGACAGCTCGTCGTTGCGGATCACCTTCACCTCGGCGCCCAGCGCCTGCAGGTACTGCACGAGGTTGTAGGTAAAGCTGTCGTAGTTGTCGATCATCAACAGCATCGGCGCGGGCTCGGCATGGGGTTGGACGCAACGCGATTATCCCGCGCGGCGGCCGGCCGGCGGGGTCGGTGCTTGGGTTCGGGGTGGGACGCGGCCGATGCGGCCGGCGTGGAGTCAGTGCGTGGGGCGGGAAACACTCGGCAGTTCCTTGGACGACAACGAGGGGCGGACGGCAGCCAACGGCCACCATCGCCAACCCAGGTCGGCTTTTCGGAACTGCGGGGAGGAACGCACGATCATGGCCCTACTCTAGCGGCTCGGCCGGCGCGATGCGACCCGGCGCGCCCGCCAAGGGCAGCGTCACCTGCACGCGCAGACCCGGCGCGCGGTCGATCAGCTCGATCCGGCCGCCGTGGCGATGCACGATCGCCCGCACCAGGCTCAGCCCCAGACCGCTTCCCGGCGTGCCGCGATGGGATTCCAGCCGCTGGAACCGGTCGAACACGCGTTCGCGGTCGGCTTCGGGAATGCCCGGGCCGCCATCGTCCACGCGCAGCACGGCGGCCTCGCCCGCATGCAGCGACAGCCCGACCTCGCTACCTTCGGGCGCGTACTTGAGCGCGTTGTCGAGCAGGTTCACCAGCATCTGGAACAACTGGTCGCGATCGCCGCGCACGAGCGCCGGCTCCAGCGACAGCACCAGGCGCACCGATCGCTCGGCGCCGATGGGCGTGTACAGCTCGGCGGCGTCGGCGGCCAGCGCCGAGAGGTCCAGCTCCGGTCCCTCGCCCGCCGGCGGCTGCGCTTCGATGCGCGCCAGCCGCAGCAGCGCGCCGAACGTGGTGAGCAGGTGGTCGGTTTCCTGCACGGCGCCGTCGAGCGCCGCGCGTTCGGCCGGCGTCGCCCCGCTGCGATGGCGCAGGTCCTCCAGGCGGTTGCGCAGCCGCGTCAGCGGCGTCCGCAGGTCGTGCGCGATGTGGTCGGTCGCGTGGCGCACGCCGCCAAGCAGTTCCTCGATGCGGTCGAGCATCGCGTTGAAGCGCCGGCCGAGACGATCGAATGCGTCGCCGCTGCCGTCCAGCGGCACGCGCAGCCCCAGTTCGCCGCCACCCACGCGCGCGGCCGTGCGATCCAGATGACCCAGCCGGTGCGACACCCAGCGCGAGGTCAGCCAGCCGGCGAGCGCGCCCAGCGTCGCCGCGACCGCCAGCGCCACCAGCGCGGTGCGCAGCATCAACGCGAGGAAGCGATCCTGCGACTGCAACCGCAGCCCGGTCAGCAAGGTTTCGCCGTTCGGCAACGGTTGCAGCTGTGCGAGCACGCGGCGCGACTGCGTGCCGTCGCCGGGCACCGCATCGCCGGCGAGCTCGAATGTCGTCCATCGCACGCCGCGACCGGCATGCAGCGCGGGAATCTCGCCCAACTCGACGCGTCCATCCGCGCCGATCAACGCGTACACCGCGTCGGGATCGTCCGGCGCGTCGAGGCGATCGCGCAGCTCCTGCACGAGCGCGGCGCGACCACCGTCGCGTTGCAGCTGCATCAGTCCCGCCGAATCGGTGCGCACCAACTCGCGCGCATCCTGCAGCAGCAAGGTGGACACCGCGACGTAGACGCCCGCGCCCAGCAGCACGAAGGCGAGCAGGAACGCGCCCATCACGGCGAGCGCCAGGCGCGTGCTGGTGGAGCGCAGCGGGCCCGTCATTCGCCCAGCCGGTAGCCGGCGCCGCGCACGGTGTGCAGCAGCGGGCGCTCGAAGCCATGGTCGATCTTCTGCCGCAACCGGCTGATGTGCACGTCGATGACGTTGGTCTGCGGATCGAAGTGGTAGTCCCACACCGCTTCGAGCAGCATCGTGCGCGTGACGACGCGCCCGGCCTGGCGCATCAGGTATTCGAGCAGGCGGAATTCGCGCGGCTGCAACTCGATGCGCTTGCCGGCACGCCGCGCATCGCGGCCGAGCAGGTCGAGTTCGAGATCGCCGACCGAAAGCCGCGTGGGCTCGCGCTGCGCCTGTTCGCGCTCGCGACGCACGATGCTGTCAAGGCGCGCGCTCAGTTCGGAATAGGCGAAAGGTTTGACGAGGTAATCGTCGGCGCCGGCGCGCAGGCCCTCGACGCGATGGTCGACCTCGCCCAGCGCGGTGAGCAGCAGCAGCGGCGTGCGGTTGCCGGCGCCGCGCAAGGTCTGCAGCAGCACGAGACCGTCGAGCGCGGGCAGCATGCGATCGAGCACGATCGCGTCGAAGCTCTCGGTCGTCGCCAGGAACAAGCCCTGCTTGCCGTCGCCGGCGTGTTCGACCGTATGCCCGTCCTCGCGCAGGCCCTTGCCGATGAAGGCCGCGGTGTGGGGATCGTCTTCGATCAGCAGGACGCGCATGAGGACTCCGGAATGCAAAAAAGGATACCCCGGCGGTGCGCACCGTCGGGGTATCCGCCCGCGTTGCACGGGCTCCGGGGACGATGGGGATCAGCCCTTCTTGGCGTCGCTCTTGGTGGCGGGAGCGGCGGCCTTCTTGCTGGCGTGCTTGTGCTTGGAGACCGTGCCCTTGGCCGGGGCGGTCGACGCGGCCGGGGCGGCCGGCGCGGTGCTCGGCGGGGCGGCCAGGGCGGAACCGGCCAGTGCGGTCAGGGCGACGGCGAACAGGGACTTGCGCAGGTTCATGGGGTGACTCCTTGGTAAGACGCGGGTGACTCGGACGAGGGATCTTCGTTCGGTCGGGAACTGTCTTCCCGACCGCAGGATCAGACTGCGCCCGCGCGGCTCACCGGAGGATTTCCGGGGGATTAACTATCGGTAATGTTTCGAGCGCCTCGGCGCGCCGATTGCGGCCCCTTCATGCGGGCGAACGCGGGGGCCCAAGCCCGACAGGTTCCGTCGAGGTGCCGGCTTCCTTCGGATGACGTGACAGCCTGGGTCCAGCTTTCGCCGGGATGACGGACTTCAAGCCACCCCGCTCCCCCGCCGCAGCGGCACCGGTGCAGTCGCGATGCGCGCCTTCAGATCCGCCATCGTCCCCGGCAGCACGACGAGGTAATTGATCAGCTGTTCGGCCAGTTCCAGCAGCAGTTCGGCGTTGGCCTTGTCGATCGTCGTCTCGTCCTCGAACTGACGCCCGAACGTGCCGCTGGGCGCGAGCAGCTGCGCGATGTCCTGCAACGGTCGCGACAGGTCCACGTCGTGCGGCAGTGCTTCGAGCTTGCGCGTCAGCGACAGCTCGGCCTTGTCGTCGGCAAGCATGCGCGCCGTCAATCCGCCGAGCAGATGTCGCACGATCAGCGAACTCGCACCCCATTCGGCGTGGTTGTACAGCTTCAACGCGGATTCGTAGCTGCGTGCGAGCGGTGCCGACATCGCATGCAGGTGTTCGACGCCCGCCATCGGCTCGCGTCCGCCGGAGCCAGGATGGCAGAACAACCCGTTCGCCTGGTTCGTGCCGTCGGCGTCGAGCAGCTGCACGAACAGCACCGTGCGCTCGCAACGCGTGCATTCCAGTTCGCTGGCCGCCAGTTGCCGGCCGTGCTCCTGCCATGGACGGGCCTCGAAGACCGATTGCTTCAGGCAGTGCGGGCAGAGTATTTCGACGGTGCGGGGGAACGTGTTCGAGAAACGCGACTGGACGAGAGCATCGTGGACGAGCTGCATGGCCGCCTCCTTCCCGCGTTGTCGATGTCGATGACACCGTGCCCGGCAGTGAAGCGCGCCGTTTGTGAAATTAACGTTGCGGACGCGGACTTCCGGCCGCGAGGTAGCACGCAGTGAACGCCGCGTGAGAACCACCGGGGTAACGCATCACGACGGACGAACGCCGCGATGCGTGCCGATCACAAACCGCGCGCGGCCTGCGCAACGGCGCGGAACAACGCGCGTCCCTTGTTCATCGTCTCCTCCCATTCCATCGCCGGATCGGAGTCATAGACGATGCCCGCGCCGGCCTGCACGTACAGGCGACCGTCCTGGATGACGGCGGTGCGGATCGCGATCGCCGTATCGGCGTCGCCGCTGCGGCCGGGCTCGCCCCAACCGAGATAACCGATGGAACCGGCGTAGACGTTGCGCTTGATCGGTTCGAGTTCGCGGATCACTTCGAGCGCACGGATCTTCGGCGCGCCGCTGACGGTGCCGGCGGGGAACGTCGCGCGCAGCACGTCGGCGTAGCTCAGGCCCGGCTTCAGCGTGCCGGTGACTTCGCTGACGATGTGCATGACATGGCTGTAGCGCTCGATCACGAACTGCTCGCCGACCTCGACCGTGCCCGCCTCCGAGACGCGGCCGACGTCGTTGCGGCCGAGGTCGATCAGCATCAGGTGCTCGGCGCGTTCCTTCGGATCGGCCAGCAGTTCGGCTTCCAGTTCCGCGTCGCGCTCGGGCGTGTCGCCACGCGGGCGCGTGCCGGCGATCGGTCGCACGGTGACCTTGCCGTCCTGTAGGCGCACGAGGATTTCCGGTGACGAACCGACGACCTGCGTGCCGCCGACATCAAGGTAGTACATGTACGGCGACGGATTGAGCGCACGCAGCGCGCGGTACACGTCCACCGGGCGCGCCTTGAACGGCACCGACAGCCGCTGGCTCAGCACGACCTGGAAGATGTCGCCGGCGCGGATGTATTCCTTCGACTTCTCCACCGCCTCGATGAAGCCTTCGCGCGTGAAGCCGGACACGAAATCGCCTTCGTCCAGCAACCGGCCTTCCAGCGTTTCCGGATACCCCGGCCCGCCCTGGCGCAGGCGATGCACGAGTTCGTCCAGCCGGCGGTTCGCGCGCGCCATCGCGCGCGGCTCGGACGGATCGGCATGCACGATCAGGTACAGCCGGCCCTTGAGGTTGTCGAACACCGCCAGCTCGTCGCTCTGCATCAGCAGGATGTCGGGCGTGCCGAGTTCGTCTTCCTTTTCGCCGCCGGCGAAGCGCGGCTCGATGTACTGGATCGACTCGAAGCCGAACCAGCCCACCAGCCCGCCGGTGAAGCCGGGGAGGTCGGGAATCGTCGGCACGCTGTGCATCGCGCGCAGGCGCTCGACTTCGGCGAACGGATCGTCCACGACGCGGCTTTCGACCAACTCGCCATCCTCGGTCACGAACAGCGTGTGCCCGGCGAACGCGTACACGCGGCGCGCGGGCAGGCCGATGATCGAATAGCGGCCGAAACGCTCGCCGCCTTCGACCGATTCGAAGAGGTAGGTGTGCGGGCCGTCGGCGAGCTTGAGGTAGACCGACAGCGGCGTGTCGAGGTCGCTCAGGACTTCGCGGACGACAGGAACGAGGGTGTGGGTATCAGCGTGTTGCGAAGACGGGGAATCGGAGGTCACGCGGCATTTCCTTTGGATTCGAAGGGAGTGGGCAGGCGACGCACGGTCGCCATCGCCCCTCCGCACCGAGGCGGAAATGCGGGGCACTCATGAACAGAGCAGTCGAAGGAAGGTGGGGCACGCGGCTCATCGCGCGTACTGTACCGGGTCAGCGCAGCGCGAGGCGAGCCGGCGCAAGGAGCGGACAGTGTTCCGGCAGGTGCATGCGCAGGCGCGCGGGCACGCAGGCGATGGCGAACCGCCGCGCCTGCACGGGTTCGCCGTCGAGGTTGAGCGCGATCTCGCCGTCCTCCGCTTCGATGGCCACCGCGCGCATGCGGGCACGTTCGCCGACGCGTTCGAGCGCGGCGCCGCGTCCTTCGCGCACCAGCGTGGCCGCGGTGGTGGCCAGTTCGCCTTCGAGTTCGGGAATCACGGTGACGTCGAGCAGGCCGTCGTCGATGCGCGCGTCCGGACACAGCAGCTGCCCGCCGCCCGCCTGCCGGCCGTTGCCGACGCCCAACGCGATCAGCGCGCCGCGCCAGTCGAGCCCCTCGCCGTGCACGTGTGCGGCGACCGGCTCGATGCGGCCCATCTTCGCGATACCCGTGACCAGATAGGCCAGACCGCCGAGCAGTTTCTTCAGGCCGTCGTCGGTTTCCACCGTGACTTCCGTGCCGAATCCGCCACTGGCCAGGTTGATGCACCAGTGCCGCACGCCGTCGGCCTCCACGCGCAGCATGTCGATGGCGTGCGCCGGCGTGTCGGCGACCAGGCGCAGGGCGTCGTGCGGATCGAGCGGGATCGTGGCGGCGGTGGCGAAATCGTTCGCCGTGCCCAGCGGCATCGCCGCAAGAGCAGGCAGCGTTGTGGCGTCCTCATGGCGTTCGGCCAGCGCCGCGGCGACTTCGCCCAGCGAACCGTCGCCGCCGCCGGCGATCACGCAATGCACGCCGTCGTCGATGGCCTCGTCGACATAGCGTGCCGCATCGCCGTGTTCCCACGTCACGCGCACGTCGAGCGTCGCGCCGCCGGCGCGCATCGCCTGGACGGCGTCGCGCACGGCGTCGTTTCCCGCGGATTTTCCGTTGAGGATCAGGCGCCAGTGCGTCGCCATGGTCGTTCTGCGTGGGGAACCCGCGTGCAGGCTAAACGGCGCGGGCGCGAGTGATCGTGAACGGGCAAAAAGCGCGTCGGCGCCAGCCGATGCGTCACACGTCCGTCATCGAACGTGCGGAGAATCAGAGTCCATTCTCAAGGACGACGGACGGAGGCTGGATTGCCTCCAGGCATTCCCGGCGGCGGGCCAGCGATGGCCTGCCGCTTTCGTTTTCGTTCGTTGGAATGCTCGTGCCTGCTTCAGCGCAGGTCGGTGTCGGCCACGACCACGCCGTCCTCGTCCGCGCACAGCCAGTCGCCGGGGCGGATGCGCACGCCGCCGAATTCCACTTCGACATCGCGCTCGCCCGCGCCGAGCTTGTCGGTCTTGCGCGGGCAGGTGCCCAGCGCCTTCACGCCCAGCGCGATGGTCGAGATCGCATCGCTGTCGCGGATCGCGCCGAACACGATCACGCCCGCCCAGCCGTTCTCCGCGGCCTTCGCCGCGAGCAGGTCGCCGAGCATGGCGCGTCGCATCGAACCGCCGCCGTCGACCACCAGCACACGGCCCTGCCCAGCTTCTTCCACCGCTTCGCGCACGCGCGAGTTGTCCTCGTCGGCGCGCACCGTGCTGACGATTCCGTTGAACGCGATGCGGCCGCCGAAGTCCTGCAACGGCAGCTCGACCACGCGCACCTGCGCGTCGTGCAGATCGCACAGGTCGCAGGTTTTCATCCGCGCACCTTCGACACGGCGTCCTTCATGCGGCCGATCACGTCCGCGTAGTCGGTGGCGTTGAAGATCGCCGAGCCGGCAACGAAGGTGTCCGCGCCGGCGGCGGCGATCTCGGCGATGTTGTCGGCCTTCACGCCGCCATCGATTTCCAGGCGGATCGGCTTGCCCGTGGCGTCGATCATCTTGCGCACGCGGCGCAGTTTCTCCAGCGCCGAGGGAATGAAGCCCTGCCCGCCGAAGCCGGGATTGACCGACATCAGCAGCACCATGTCGACCTCTTCGAGCACCCACTCCAGCGCGTCGACCGGCGTGGCGGGATTGAGCACCAGGCCCGCCTGGCAGCCGTGCGACTTGATCAGCTGGATCGTGCGGTGCACGTGCGCGCTGGCCTCGGGATGGAAGCTGATCAGCGTGGCACCGGCCTTCGCGAAGTCGGGGACGATGCGGTCCACCGGCTCGACCATCAGATGCACGTCGATCGGCGCGGTGACGCCATGCTTGCGCAGCGCCTCGCAGACCATCGGGCCGATGGTGAGGTTCGGGACGTAGTGGTTGTCCATCACGTCGAAGTGCACCCAGTCGGCGCCGGCCTTGAGCACGTTGTCGACTTCCTCGCCTAGTTTGGCGAAGTTGGCCGAGAGGATGGACGGGGCGATGACGGTGGATTGCATGGGGGGCTCGGCGGCGTTCGTGGTTGGGGTCAGCGCTTCCGACGCAACGTCTTGATGCGGTCGTAAGCCTGGTTGATCTCGCGGGCGCGGATTTCGGCCTGCTCGCGCAGCTCGGACGCGGCGCCGGCGACGCGGTCGGGGTGGTACTGGGACATCAGGCGACGGTAGGCCTGGTCGACTTCGGCATCGGTCGCGTCGGACGTCAGGCCCAGCGCGGCATACGGGTTGTCCCGGCGCAGCTTGAACCAGTCGGTGTCGAAGGCGTGGCCCACCAGCAGCCCGATCAGGGCCCCGAACAGCGGGTTGGTGCGGAACAACGCGGCCCCCGCGAAGAAGCCCAGGAGCTTGCCGTACCAGCGTTTCATCGTCCTCCCCGCGGTCCGCGGTCGCCCGTTTAGGTCCGTCGACAGTGTACCTGCACGTCGCCGCCGGCCGGCGTACACTGGCCGGCCCTGTCGCGCACGCGCGCGAGGCAAGGCGAGCGTCGGGCGGGGGCTCCATCGCACCCATCGGGGATTCCTGCGTTGTCCACGACCCTGCTCCAGTCCGACCTTCCCGGCCTCCACCTTCGCCATCGCGGCAAGGTCCGCGACGTCTTCGACCTTCCTGCCGATCGCCTGCCCGCCGGCGCCGGCGACTGTTTGCTGATGGTCGCGACCGATCGCCTTTCGGCCTTCGACGTGGTGCTGCCCGATCCGATCCCGGGCAAGGGCGAGATGCTCTGCCAGATCAGCAATTTCTGGTTCGGCAAGACCGACCACATCATCCGCAACCACCTCACCGGGATCGATGTCGCCTCGGTACTGCCCGAGGGCGTCGACGCGGCGCTGTACGGCAAGCGCGCGGTGGTGACCAAGAAGCTCAAGCCCGTGCCGGTGGAATGCATCGCCCGCGGCTACCTCATCGGCAGCGGCTGGAAGGATTACCAGCGCACCGGCCGCGTCAGCGGCATCGCCCTGCCCGACGGTCTGCGCCAGGCCGAACAGCTGGCCGAACCGATCTTCACCCCGTCGACGAAAGCCGCCGTGGGCGATCACGACGAGAACATCGACTTCGACACCGCCGTGCGCACCGTGGGCGCGGATCTGGCCGAACAGGTCCGCGACGCGACGCTGCGGCTGTACAAGTACGCCCGCGACTACGCGGCGCAGCGCGGCATCATCCTGGCCGACACGAAGTTCGAGTTCGGACTGGACGCCGACGGCCATCTGTACGTGATGGACGAGATGCTGACGCCCGATTCGTCGCGCTACTGGCCGGCGGACGAATACGAGGTCGGCACCAGCCCGCCGAGCTACGACAAGCAGTTCGTGCGCGACTACCTGGAAACGCTCGACTGGAACAAGACGGCCCCGGGCCCGAACCTGCCGGCCGAGGTCATCGAACGCACCCGCGCGAAGTACGCCGAGGCGCTGATGAAGCTGGCCGGCATCTCGGTCGACTGACCGCCGGGCGGTACCGCGGGATCGGGCGCCTGCGTCCCGATCCCGCTATCCTCCTCCCATCCGCGCGCGGGCGCGGACCGTCATGCGCCTTGGGAGGGGTCGACATGAACACCGCCGCCGAATCTTCGCAGCACGCCACGCAGCGCCCGATCGACCGCTGGTTCGCGCACTACTCCGCCGACCATCGCAACCAGACCAACCAGCGCATCCACGTGATCTGCGTGCCGGCGATCCTGTGGAGCGTCATCGCGCTGCTGTGGTGCATCCCGACGCCGGCGTCGTGGATGAACGATGGTTTCTGGGCCGGCGTGGCGATGCTCGCCACCGTCCTGTTCTACTACCGCGCCTCGCGCCTGCTCGGCCTGGGCATGCTGGCGATGTACGTGCTGATGGGCCTGCTGACCAAGTGGATCCACGACACCTACGGCACCTCGACGCTGCTGTGGCTGGCGGTCGGCGTGTTCGTCGTCGCGTGGATCGGCCAGTTCATCGGCCACAGCGCGCGTTACGAAAACAAGCGCCCGAGCTTCCTCACCGACCTGACCTACCTGCTGATCGGCCCGGCGTGGGTGCTGTCGAAGCTGTACCGGAAGATCGGCCTGCGCTACTGACGCCTCACAGCCGGCTTCTCACAGTCGGTAGTGCTCCGGCCCGATCAGGTCCACGCCGCACTCCAGCCGTTCGATCCAGTCCAGGAAGCGCTCCATCGTCTCGCCGCGCATCGGCAATCCGTGCTGCGGGACGATCATCGACGGCGCGAGCTGGCGCACCATGCGCGCCCACAATCGCGTGGCGCGGTTGGATGCCATGTAGCGTCGATGGAAGCCTTCCATGCGCGACACGTGCACGTCGAAGTCGTCGACGAACGCGTACGGCGTGCGGCTGGGCACCATCGACGCGCCGACGTCGCCGGAGAACAGGATCCGGCTGACGGGATCGTAGAAGCTGAAATTCCCCACCGAATGCATGAAATGCGCCGGCAGCGCGCGAACGGAACTGTCGCCCATCGGAATGTGGCCGCCTTCGTCTGGCAGCAGGTGGTAGCGATCGCTTCCCGCATTGCGCAGATAGCCCGGCACGACGTGCGGCACGAAGCGGCCCCACAGCTTCGAACACACCACCGTGGTGTTGGTGTACAGCAGCCACTTGTCGACCGAGCCGATGATGTCCGGATCCTGATGCGAGCACAGCAGCCAGGTCACGTCGGTCGGCGCGACGAACTCGCCGATCGCGAGGATCAGCGGGTTGTAGAGCAGCGCACCCCCCGGATCGAGCAGCGCGCTCGCGTCGCCATGCTGGATCAGGAACTGGTTCGCCTGCACGCCGTCGTCGCCGCGCACCAGGTCGCTGAAGGCGATGCAGCGATGGCCGGGCTGCTCGAACAGGATCGTCGCCATGGGTCCTCCCCCTTTGCACGAGCGGGCGACTGTAGAAAAACGGGCGGTCTGCGCGCTTGAGCCGGATCAAGCCGCGCGAAGGCCGCCGATGCGCACGACGTCTGGCCGCGCCCGCGGCGAAACGACGACAATGGCAACACCGGACGACTCCCCTCCCCGCGTCCGTGGAGTGCCATGTCCCCGCGCGATCTGATGCTGGTCCTGGTGGTCGTCGCGGCCTGGGCCGTGAACTTCCTGACGTCCGCGCTGGCGATGCGCGAAATCCCGCCGTTCCTTTTCACCGCGCTGCGCTTCGCGCTGCTCGCGCTGCCGCTGGCGTGGCTGGTGAAGCGGCCCGCGCCCGGCCAGTGGCCGCGCCTGCTCGCGGTGTGCCTGTGCATCGGCGTGCTGCATTTCGGCTTGAGCTTCACCGCGCTGAAGCTCGCCGGCGATCTGTCCTCGCCCGCCATCGTCATGCAGAGCTACGTGCCGATGACGACGCTGCTGGCGTGGTGGTGGCTCGGCGAGCGTTTCGCGTGGCGCACGGGGCTGGCGATCGGGATCAGCTTCGCCGGCGTGCTCGTGCTCGGACTCGATCCGACCGTGATGGACCACCCGATGTCCCTCGTGCTGATGCTGGTGTCGGCGGCGTTCCTCGCCATCGGCACCGTGCTGATGAAGGGCCTGCGCGGCATGGACGTCTACAGCCAGCAGGGCTGGACGGCGATCTTCGCCGTGCTGCCGCTGCTGGCGATCAGCGCCATGCTGGAGCCGGGCGCGCTCGCCACGCTGCCGCAGTGGAGCTGGGTGGCGTGGGCCGGCGCGCTGTATGCGGCGTTCGTGTCCTCGCTGCTCGGGCACGGGCTGTATTACGTGCTGGTGCAGCGGCACCCGGTCGCGCGCGTGATGCCGTGGCTGCTGCTGGTGCCCGTGCTGGCGATGGGGCTGGGCATCGCGTTCTGGGGCGACCGCCCCGGCCCGCGTTTGCTCATCGGGGGCGCGATGGTCCTGGGCGGCGTGCTGCTGATCGCGCTGCGCGCCCTGAGCCGGCAGCGTCCGGCCCCGCGCGCCGAGGAAATCTGACTCAGCCTTCGTCGCTGCTGCGCGGCTGGAACATCTGCGCACGCGGACGGAAAGTGCGCGGCGCGTAACCGAAATCGCGCTGCGCCGGACTCATGTCGAAGGTGAGGTCGCTGCGCATGCGGCGCACGGCGGCTTCGCCGAGGCCGGTCGCGCGGCCGGTAAGCTGCGCCACGAACAGCGCGGCGTTGAACATCGGCGACGGCAGTTCGACGAGCGTGGGCGGCGGATTCAACGATGCGAGTACGCGCGCGACCATGTCGCGATAGGTGAGCGTTTCGCCACCGGGCAAGGCATACGTCTGGCCCTGCGTCGCAGGCGAGTTCGCGCAGGCGAACGCCGCGGCGGCGAGGTCGTCGGGTGTGTACCGGCTGGCGCAGCCCGTTCGCGCCGCGCGGCAGCGGGAAGCGCCCCCAGCGGCTGGCGAGCTGCGCGATGCGCGTGAGCGTCGCGTCGCGTCCGGCGCCGTAGATCAACGTCGGACGCAGCAGCGTGGCGGTGGCGCCGCGTTCGCCGGCGGTCTTGAACACCCGCTCCTCGCCTTCGCGCAGGCGCCGCGCGACATCGCGTTCTTCCGCATCGGCCGAACCGCGCTTCACCTCGACGCTGGTCGAACCGAAGGCGATCACGCGCGCGGCCTGGATCTGCGAGGTCGCATACCAGTTCGCGAACCCGTCCAGCGGACCGCAACTGAAGATCGCGTCCACGCGCGCGGGCAGGCCTTGCGCGCCGGGAAGTTCGCCGCGCAGCCATTGCAGGCCAGGTTCGTCGGACTGTTCCGCACGCGACAGCGCCGTGATGCGCCAGCCGTCACTTCGCAGCAGCCCGAGAAGGGGAAAACCGATCTGTCCGGTCGCGCCGAACACCAGTGCGTGCCGCATGCCTTCAGTCCATCCTCGTCGTGCGCGGCAACGTCGCGCGCAACCACAGCCAGCCGCCCACCGCCGACAGCAGCGAGGCCATCAGTACGCCGAGCACCGCCGAGCCGTAGGCGTCGGTGTCGTGGTACGCGAGCGATGCGATGAACAGGCTCATCGTGAAGCCGATGCCGCACATCAGCCCGAGTCCGATCATCGCGCGCAGGTCCATCCCGTCGGGGAAACGCGCCCAGCCGAGCGCGCGCATCAGCACCGCGGCGCCGACGATGCCGATCGGCTTGCCGACCACCAGCCCGAGCACGACCCCCATCGGCAGCGGCGCGAGCAGATCGTCGAGCCGCATGCCGCCGAGCACGCGGCCGGCGTTGGCGAAGGCGAACACCGGCAGGATCGCGTACGCGACCCACGGATGCAGCGCGTGCTCCAGCGATTCCAGCGGCGAATGCACATGCGTGTCGGCGGGATCTTCAGTGCCACGGCCGTGCGGAATCATCAGCCCCGTCACCACGCCGGCGAGCGTCGCATGCACGCCGGACTTCAGCACGCACACCCACAGCACCACGCCCAGCAGCAGGTACGGTGCCAGGCGCATCACGCCGCGCCGGTTGAGCAGCCACATGCCGGCGACGGCGACCGCGGCCCACACCAGCGCCGTCACCGACAATCCGTGCGAATAGAAGAACGCGATGATCAGCACCGCGATGAGGTCGTCGACCACCGCGATCGTCGACAGCAGCAGCTTCATGCCCGCCGGCACGCGCGACCCCAGCAGCGCGAGCACGCCGAGCGCGAAGGCGATGTCGGTCGCCGTCGGCACCGCCCATCCGCGCATCGCCTGCGCGTCAGAGTGGTTCAGCGCGACGAACAGCAGCGCCGGCACCGCGACACCTGCGGCGGCGCACACCATCGGCAGCACGAGTTGCGCACGCGTCGCGAGCTGGCCGCTCAGCGCCTCGCGCTTGATCTCCAATGCGACCAGCAGGAAGAACACGGCCATCAGGCCGTCGTTGATCCACAGCAGCAGCGGCTTGGCGATCTCGAACGCGCCCACGCGCACCTGCACGGGCAGCGCGCGGAAGCCTTCGTAGTACGACACCAGCGGCGAGTTCGCCGCGACCATCGCAAGCACGGCGGCGGCGATCAGCACGATCCCGCCGGCGGCCTCCAGGCGGAAGAACTCGGCCAGCCCACGCAGTGCGCGCGGAGAGGGCCGGTTCGTGGCGTGCATCGGGGATTGCGTCATCCCGGAAGTATATCGGCCCCTGCGGCGCGCACCGGACGTGCGCGTCGCACGCGCGCGTTCAATGCATCGTGAGCAGTTCGAAGGCGACCCACGCGAGGAACGCGATCACCAGACCCGCGCCTTCGCCCTTGCTGATGTGCAGGTCGCCGCGCAGCATCGGATAGAGCATCAGCGCGAACACGCATGCCGCCGGCAGTTCGAACATCACGAACGATTCGGGGAACGCGACCGAGCCGCCGATCGCCGCCATGCCGCCGATCACCACCAGCACGTTGAACAGGCTGGAACCGATGACGTGACCCACAACGATGTCGCCGTGGCCCTTGCGTGCGGCGGAGATCGCCGCGGCCATTTCCGGCAGCGCCGTACCGATGGCCACCGGAATCAGGCCGGTGAGCAGCGGCGCCATGCCGATGCCTTCGCCGATGGTCGGCGCGCTGCGCACGACCATGCGCGAGCCGAAGTACAGCAGCACCGCGGCGATGCCGAAGCGGATGAGGTTGAGCCACAGGTCCGTGCTGGTGCGCGCGAACGCGGCGATCGCGTCCTGCAGTTCGGGCGCTTCGCGGCGCGTGCGGATCGCGGCGTACGTCACGACCGCGACGAACACGACCAGCAGCACGAAACCCTCCACGCGCGTCAGCGTGCCGTCGGAGCCGAGCAGCATCGTCAGCAACGTGCCGAGCAGCAGCGCCAGCAGCAGCGGCGACAGCGCGCGCCAGCGCACGGTCATTGGGGCGATCAACGCCGCCGCGCCGAGCGTCAGTCCCACGTTGGCGACATTGCTGCCGACCGCGTTGCCAAGCGCCAGCAGCGGCTGGTGGCGGGCGACTGCCTGCCAGTTGACCGCGAGTTCCGGCAGCGACGTGCCGAAGGCCACCAGCACCAGGCCGGCAACGAAGGGAGACGCGCCCAGCCGCTGCGCGAGGCCAGAAGCGCCCTTCACGATCGAATCGCCGCCCAGTGCGAGCAGCACCAGCCCCAGTACGAACCAGCCTATGGCCTCGAGCATCGTGTCCCCCTCCACGTCCTCAATCCCTGGATTCTATGCCCGAGGCGACGTGCGGCGTACACGACACGGGTCTCAGGAACAGCCTTCCACGTAATCGACCTGTGGCGGCTCGCCGATGCGCCACGCGGTCACGCGCCCATCCGCATCGGTCTCGAACAGCACCACGCCCGAACCGCCGCCGGGGTTCGGAATGCGCAGGTAATGGCCGCCTTCGACGTACTTGTGGTTCTGCATCTGCACGTGGCCCGCGTACAGGCGCTGGATGTCCTGCGTGGTCATGCCGATGCGGCCGCCGCCCGGCGCCTCGATGTCGGGCGTGTCCACGTCGATGCGCACGAAGCGCGAATCCTCGAACATGAAACCGATGCGATAGCCGACCTGCGGACGCGGCTGCGGCATGAGGTAGTAGCAACCCGCGGGCGTGTCGGGCTTCGGGCCGGTGAGATCCTTGCCCCACGCCATGCGCACCTGCTCCTCGGTGGCGCCGAACGGCGCGGGGCCGAAGCCGGCGTAACCGATCGCTCCGGGGGCGGGCATCACGCCGGCGGGTTGTGCGACAGGCGCCGACGGCGGTGTCGGCGACGCCGGGCTGTCGGGCGCGGCTTCCGTCTTTGCCGATGCTGGCGCCGATGGGGTCGGCTGCGCCGGCCCGCGTTCGCCGCAGGCCGACAATGCCAGCAGCAGCACCGTCGCCATCGCCATCCTCATCGCACCGCGCCCTCGTGAACGACTGGCGGGCAGCCTACTCCGGGGCGACGTCAACGGCGCGCAAATGCGCCGGGCGCATGCGTCAACGCCCGGCGTCGAAGTGCTTCTGCAGCCCGGCCCAGCACGCCTGGTAATCGCGCTGGCGATGCGCGGCGTCGATCGCCTGCTTCGTCGGGCGGATCACGGCGCGCGTTTCGAACATGAAGGCCATCGTGTCGCGGATGACGTCGGGCTTCGACAGATCGGCCGCGCTCGCCTTCTCGAAGGTGGCCGCATCCGGGCCGTGGCCCGTCATCGAGTTGTGCAGCGACGCGCCACCGGGCACGAAGCCCTCGGCCTTCGCGTCGTAGGCGCCGTGCACCAGACCCATGAACTCGCTGGCGATGTTGCGGTGGAACCACGGCGGACGGAACGTGTCCTGCGCGACGAGCCAGCGCGGCGGGAAGATCACGAAATCCATGTTGCTGGTGCCCGGCGTGTCGCTGGGCGAATGCAGCACCAGGAAGATCGACGGATCGGGATGGTCGAAGGAGATCGAACCGATCGTGTTGAACAGGCGCAGGTCGTACTTGTACGGCGCGTAGTTGCCGTGCCATGCGACGACGTCGATCGGCGAGTGGCCGATGTCGGCACGCCACAGGTGCCCCTGGAATTTCGCGACGAGTTCGAAGTCGCCATCGACGTCCTCGTACGCGGCGTTCGGTGCGAGGAAATCGCGCGGGTTCGCCAGGCCGTTGCTGCCGATAGGGCCGAGGTCCGGCAGCCGCAGCATCGCGCCGAAGTTCTCGCAGACATAGCCGCGCGCCTCGCCATCGGGCAGCGTCACCGCGAAGCGGATGCCGCGCGGGATCACGGCGATTTCCTGCGGCTCGACGTCGAGCACGCCGAGTTCGGTTTCGATATGAAGCCGTCCCTGCTGCGGCACAATCAGCAGCTCGCCGTCGGCGTCGTAAAACCAGCGGCCCTGCATGTCGCGATTGGCGGCGTAGACGTGGATCGCGACGCCGCTCTGCGCGGCGGGCGAGCCGTTGCCGGCCATGGTGAACAGCGCGTCGACGAAATCGACGCCGCCTTCGGGCATCGGCAACGGGCTCCAGCGCAGTTGGTCGGGCGAGATCGGCGCGTCGTCGAAGTCGTTGTGGAACGACGCCTTCGGATGTGCGTATGGCGAGAACCCGCCGTGCATCGCCGCCGGGCGGATGCGGTACAGCCAGCTGCGACGGTTCGCGTGGCGCGGCGCGGTGAACGCCGTACCGGAAATCTGTTCGGCATACAGCCCGTGCGCGACGCGCTGCGGCGAGTTGCGCCCGACCGGCAGCGCGCCGGCCACCGCCTCCGTCGCGAACTCGTTGCCGAAACCGGATTGGTAGCCGTTGCTGGTGATGGTCATGACGGGTCCGCCTTTGCTTGTAGCCCCTCTCCCTCCGGGAGAGGGGTTGGGGTGAGGGTCGGGGTGTCCAGATGGTTCCAGATCGCCTCGATCACCGCGTCCAGTTGCTGAAGAACTTCATTGCTTGCGAAGCGGAGGATCGCAATTCCGCGCGAGTGGAGGAAGGCGTCCCGCGCCGCATCCGATATGGCCGTGTGCTGCGAGCCATCCACCTCTACCGCCAGCCGCGCACGCTCGCAGTAGAAGTCCACGATGTACGGGGGCACTGGGTGTTGGCGACGAAACTTGAAGCCGCCGAGCTGGCTCGCACGCAACCGTTGCCACAGCACGCGCTCCGAGTCCGTCATGCCATCACGCAACCGCTTCGCATGCGCGTGGGTTCGTGTCGGCAATGGCGGCTTGGACGACATGGGCTTCCCTACCCTCACCCCAACCCCTCTCCCGCCGGGAGAGGGGCTTACCGCGCCGCAAATCTGGTACTCCTGCTGGGGCTCGGCAGATCGCGACGCAGACGCGCCGTCTGTCCCTTACAACACCCCGCGCCGCATCTGATCGCGCTCGATGCTTTCGAACAACGCCTGGAAGTTGCCTTCGCCGAAGCCTTCGTTGCCCTTGCGCTGGATGATCTCGAAGAAGATCGGGCCGATCGCGTTCTGCGTGAAGATCTGCAGCAGCTTGCGCTGGTGCGTCTCGCGGTCGGCGTCGATCAGGATCTTGTTCTTCCGCAGGCGCTCGACGTCCTCGTTGTGGCCCGGCACGCGCTGGTCGATCACTTCGAAATACGTGTCCGGCGTGTCGAGGAACTCCACGCCCTGCGCGCGCATCGCCTCGACGGTCTCGTAGATGTCGTCGGTGAAGCAGGCGATGTGCTGGATGCCCTCGCCCTTGTAGGCGTCGAGGTATTCGTTGATCTGCGACTTGGGATCGTTGGACTCGTTCAGCGGGATGCGCACGATGCCGTCCGGCGCGGTCATCGCCTTGGACACCAGGCCGGTCTTGGCGCCCTTGATGTCGAAGTAGCGGATCTCGCGGAAGTTGAACAGTCGCTCGTAATAGTCCGACCACTTCTGCATGTTGCCGAAGTAGAGGTTGTGCGTGAGGTGGTCGATGAAGGTCAGGCCGAAACCCTTCGGCGCGGCTTCGGCGCCCTGCACCGGCAGGTAGTCGCCGTCGTAGATCGAACCGGCGGCGCCGTAGCGGTCGACCAGGTACAGCATGCAGTCGCCGATGCCCTTCACCACCGGTGCGGCGACGGCGCGCGTCTCGGCCTTGTCGGTGATGGCCTCGCCGCCGTTGCCGACGACGGTGTCGAACACCTTCTGCGAGGTTTCCTTGAAGCGGATCGCGAAGCCGCACGCGCTCGGGCCGTGCTTGGCGGCGAAGTCGGCGGCGAAGCTGTCCGGGTCCTCGTTGACGAGGAAGTTCACGTCGCCCTGGCGATACACGGTGATCGCGCGCGTCTTGTGGCGCAGTACGGCCGTGAAGCCCAGCTTGCGGAAATAATCGTGGAGGGCCTCGCCCTGGCCGGCCGGGGCGGCGAATTCGACGAACTCGAAGCCGTCGATGCCGAGCGGGTTCTCGAACGTGGTGACCTGCATGCCGAGGTTGGGCTGCGCATTCATGGCATTGTTCTCAGATAGCGGCCCGGCTGTGGGGACGGACTTCCGGCCGGGCCATTCGGAAACGACCGTTATAGTTTCACCTGAAACCATAATCAAGGCACATCGCATCATGAATGCGCGCGACCCCGGAATTCCCAAGCTCAACCAGGGCCCGCTCGGGCCCCTGCCCGGCCACGCCCAGCTCGACCTGGAGCATTTCCTGCCGTACCGGCTCTCGGTGCTGAGCAACCGCGTGAGCGGCACGATCGCGCGCATCTACACCGAGCGATTCCAGCTCAGCATCACCGAATGGCGGGTGATGGCGGTGCTCGGGCGCTATCCGGGGCTGTCGGCCAACGAGGTCGCCCAGCGCACCGCGATGGACAAGGTCGCCGTGAGTCGCGCCGTCGCGCGCCTGCTCGATGCGGGGCGTCTGGATCGCGAGATCCACGGCGACGACCGGCGTCGTTCGGTGCTGAAACTGTCCGAGGGCGGCTACCGCATCTATGACGAAGTGGCGCCGCTGGCGTTGGCGTTCGAGCGACGCCTGCTCGACGGCATCGACGACCAGGAGCGCGCCGTGCTGTTCCGCCTGCTCGACAAGCTGGACGAGCTGGAACTGCGGGCCGAGGCGGAAGGGGTTTCGTAGGCCTTTGCTGGTGCGGCCTCTCTGCAAGCGAATGGAGAAAAGCACAACGGCGACCCGAAGGTCGCCGTTGTTCTTTTGAAGCACTGCGATTTGAAGCGCTACCGGCCTGGATCCCGGCTTTCGCCGGGATGACGCATCGGCAAAGCGGCTCGCGCGTAACGCGCGAGCCGGCCGATGCGTCACTTCACGCCATGCATCAGTCGCTGCACGAGCGGCGCGATGAGGAACAGCAGCACGCCCGGGATCACCAGCGCCCAGAAGCCGAAGGTGTAGCCCGACAGCGCCGACTGCACGTTCATGCCGGTCTCGCCCGACACGTGGCTGGCGAAGATGCCCGACAGGTTGTTGCCGATGCCGGTCGACAGGAACCAGCCGCCCATGCCGAAGCCGACCAGGCGGACCGGCGCCAGCTTGGTCACCATCGACAGGCCGATCGGCGACAGGCACAGCTCGCCGATGGACTGGATCCAGTACACCGCGAACAGCGTCCAGAACGGGATCTTCAGCGTCTGCGGATCGACCAGCGTCGACAGCGCGAACATCAGCAGCAGGAAGGCCAGGCCGTTGAAGATCAGGCCCAGGCTGAACTTGCGCGGGATCGACGGGTTGTGGCGGCCCATCTTCACCCAGATCCACGCGATGATCGGCGCCAGCGTGATGATCGCCACCGAGTTCACCGACTGGAACCAGCCCACCGGGAACGTCCAGCCGCCGAAGTCGCGGTTGACGATCTTCTCGGCGAGGAAGCTGAAGGAGCTGCCGGCCTGTTCGAAGAAGCACCAGAACAGCACGTTGAACGCGAAGATGATCAGCATCGCGATCACCATGTCGCGCTGGCGCGGGCCTTCGCGGATGCCCTCCACCAGCAGCAGGATCGCCAGCGCGACGAACATCGCCGTGAGCACCCACTGCAGCGAGTCGGCGCCCATGCTCAGCAGGAAGTAGATACCGGGGATCGCGATGATCGCGCACAGCGCGGTGATCGCCAGGCGCTTGCGGCTCTCGCTGCCGACCGGCGGCAGGCCGATGCCCTGCAGCTGGCCGCGGCCGATCCAGAACCAGACCAGGCTGATCAGCATGCCGATGCCGGAGGTGATGAACACCACCTTGTAGGCCGGCATGTCGGGCGAACCGAACACGTTCTCGGCGAACCAGCCGGTGATCAGCGGCGAGACCATCGCGCCCAGGTTGATGCCCATGTAGAACAGGGTGAAACCCGAGTCGCGGCGCTCGTCGCCGACGGCGTAGAGCTTGCCGACCATCGTGGAGATGTTCGGCTTGAACAGGCCGTTGCCGGCGATGATCGTCGCCAGGCCGAGCTTGAAGACCTCATGGTTCGGCATCGCGATCATGAACAGGCCCGCGGCCATGATCGTCGCGCCGAGCAGGATGGAGCGCTGGTAGCCGATCACGCGGTCGGCCACGTAACCGCCGAAGATCGCCGCGGCGTACACCAGTGCCAGGTAGGCGCCGTAGAGCTGGTTGGCGGGCGTCTCGCCCGTGCCGCTGCCGTCGTAGAACTGGGCGACGATGTAGAGCACCAGCGCCCAGCGGATGCCGTAGAACGCGAAGCGCTCCCAGAACTCCGTCATGAAGAGCATCCACAGCGGGCGCGGATGGCCCATGGTCTGCGGGAATGCGGGAAGAGGCGCGGCCTGGCCGGGCGTCGGTGTAGCGGTTCCGCTCATGCGGTGTCCCCCGTGGTGGATCAAGTACTGACAAAGGAAAACCCACGCCGGGCGGCACGGGACCGGGGAGGATTACCGGGCCGCGCCCCTTCCGTCAAACACACGTGAAGGCGGAAAAGCCGTGCTGCGGCGCAGCATCCGGCTGAACAGGGACGATCAGGGCCGGCCGGCGGCGGCCGCGGCTTCGACCGCCAATGCGAGCAAACGCGGGAAGTCCGGATGCGCGTCGCGCAGCTTCGCCTGCGCATCTTCCAGCGCGCACCAGCGCAGTTCGGAATGCTCGGCGAGGTTCGCCGGCTCGCCGGTCCAGTTGGCGACGCGGTACAGCCGCAGGCGCCACGGCTCGGGCGCGGCACCTTCGAGGTCGCCCAGATAGAACAAGTCGCGCGCCTCGACGACGAGCCCGAGTTCCTCCGCCAGTTCCCGCGCGATCGCCTGCTCGCCGCTCTCGCCCGCTTCGACGTGGCCGCCGAACACGTCCCACGCACCGGCGAGCCAGTCGCAATCATCGCGTCGCCGGCCGAGCAGCACGTGCCCATCGCGCACCAGCAGCGCGCCGACACAGTCGTGCACGCGGCGCGCCATCGACCCTTACTCCGCCGGTGGCGAGTGGTACGCCGGGCCGCCGCCGATCATCGTGCGCACGTCGAACAGCTCGGGGAAGAAGGTCAGGTCCAGCGCCTGCCGCAGGAAGCCGACGCCGCTCGATCCACCGGTGCCCCGCTTGAAACCGATGATGCGCATCACCGTGCGCATGTGGCGGAAGCGCCACAGCTGGAACTGGCTTTCCAGGTCGACCAGGTCCTCGCACAGGTGGTACGCGGCCCAGTGCGCGTCGACGTTCTCGTAGATGCGTTCGAACACCGGCAGCAGCGCCGGATCGGCTACGTGCGACTGCGACCAGTCGCGCTCGACGTGGCGCGCCGGAACGTCATGGCCATGGCGCGCGAGGTAACGCAGCGCCTCGTCGTAGAGGCTGGGCGACTCGAGCACTTCGCGCAGCGCGCCTTCGGCCTTCGCGTCGTGCGCGAACACCTTCAGCATCGACGCGTTCTTGTTGCCCAGCAGGAATTCGATCGTGCGGTACTGCAGCGACTGGAAGCCCGACGACGGGCCGAGGATCTCGCGGAACTTCATGTAGTCCGACGGCGTCATCGTCTCCAGCACCGACCACATCTCGGTCAGCTGGCGCAGGATGTTCTTGCAGCGCGCGAAGATCTTCTGGCATTCGCCCAGGCGATCCTCGCGCAGGTTCGCGATCGCGGCCTTCAGCTCGTGGATCATCAGCTTCATCCACAGCTCGGCGACCTGGTGCTGCACGATGAACAGCAGTTCGTCGTGCTGCGGCGGGTTGGACAGCCGCTGCTGCGCCGACAGCAGCGTGTCGAGCTGCAGGTAACCGGAATAGCTCATCCGCCCTTCGAAATCGGTGTGGATGCTCGATTCCAGTTCGCGCTCGTTCTTCTCGACCGTCATTGCAGGCTCGGGTGACGCCGGAAGGTTCCGGCCAGGGGGATGAAAAGGGTAGCGCATCGGTGCCGTTCGCCCGGACGGACGGTCACCCGCGTGAAATACCCGCGACGGACGATGCGGCAGACTCGGCCGGTCCGCGAACAGGGGCGTGGGCAAGCGAGGAACGCTCACTCGGGCGGCCCGACGGGCCCGCCCACCAACGGGGAAAGACTTATGGACAGGGTCAGGGGCCGCGTCGCGGCCGCGTTGTTCTCCTTCGCATCGCTGCTGGCGCTGGCCGGCGGCGCGCAGGCGCAGGTGGTCATCAGCCAGGTCTACGGCGGCGGCGGCGGTGGCACGGCCGTCTTCGCGAACGACTTCGTGGAGCTCTACAACCGCGGCACCACGCCGGTGTCGCTGGCCGGCATGTCGGTGCAGTACGCCAGCGCGACCGGCACCGGCAACTTCAGCGGCGTCGCCGTGTTGCCCGCCGCGACCGTGCAGCCGGGCAAGTACTTCCTGGTCGCGATGAGCGGCGGCACGGCCGGCGCGCCGCTGCCGACGCCCGACGCCACCGGCCCCGCGGCGATGGCCGCCGGCGCCGGCAAGGTCGCACTCATCCGGCAGGCCGCCGCGCTGGCCTGCAACGGCGCAAGCACGCCGTGTTCGGCCGAACAGCGCGCGCTGATCGCCGACCTCGTCGGCTATGGCAACGCCAACTTCTTCGAAGGTGCCGGCGCCGCGCCGACGCTCAGCGCCGCCACGGCCGCGCTGCGAAACAGTAACGGCGCGAGCGACACCGACAACAACAATGCCGACTTCACCGCAGGTACGCCGGCGCCGCGCAACAGCGGCTCGACGCCGACGGAGCCGGAGCCCGCGACGCCGCGCACCATCGCGCAGATCCAGGGCAGCGGGCTGCGTTCGCCGGAGGAAGGCGAGCGCGTGGTGACCGAAGGCATCGTCACCGCGCTGAAGTTCAACAACGGCTTCTTCCTGCAGGCCGCGAACGACGACGGCGATCCGTTGACGTCCGACGGCGTGTTCGTTTTTACCAGCGCAGCGCCGCCGGCCTCGGCCGCGGTGGGCAACCGTGTGCGCGTGACGGGCAAGGTCGAGGAATTCGTCCCGGCGTCCAACGTCAACCAGCTCACGATCACCGAGATCACCGGGCCGACGGTGGAACTGCTCGAGACCGGCGTCGCGCTGCCAGCACCGGTCGAACTCACCGCCGCAGAGTTGTCGCCCGCGGCCACGCCGGCCACGCTCGAACGCCTCGAAGGTATGCGCGTCAGCGTGGCGAGCGCGGTCGTGGTCGGCCCGTCGGAAGGCCGCATCGACGAGGATGACGCCACCGCCAGCAGCGACGGCGTGTTCTACGTGACGTTGCCCGACGTGCCGACGCCGTTCCGCGAACCCGGCATCGGCGTGATGGACGCCGCGCTGGCGACGCTGCCGCCGAGCAAGAACCCGCCGCTGTTCGACACCAACCCCGAGCGCCTGATGGTCCGCAGCCGCGGCCAGGTCGGCGCGTTCGCACTGTCGGCCGATGCCGGCGCGCAGGCGGCCGGGCTGCTTGGCGTGCTCGACTACTTCGGCGGAACGTGGGCACTGCTGCCCGACACGGCAACGCCGCCGACCGTCACCGCCGGCCGCCTGCCACAGGCCGTGAACGACGCACAGCGCGACGAGGTCACCGTCGGCGGCTTCAATCTGCTGCGCTTCTTCGACGAGGTGGACGACAACAACGGCGCGCCGACGATCAAGTCCGAGGCGCTCGACAAGCGCCTGACGAAGACCGCGGGCGTCATCTGCGATTACCTCAAGACGCCCGACATCCTCGGCGTGGTCGAAGTGGAGAACCTGCGCGTGCTCGGCATGCTCGCCGACCGCATCAACGCCAGCTGCGCGAGCGCGCCGCAGTACGTGCCGTACCTGTCGCAGGGCAACGACGTGGGCGGCATCAACGTCGGCTTCCTCGTGGCCACGCGCAGCGTTGGCGCAGGCGTCTCGCGCGTGGAGGTCCGTGAAGTCGTGCAGTTCGGCAAGGACGCGACGCTCGCCAATCCCGACGGCAGCACCAGCCTGCTCAACGACCGCCCGCCGCTGCTGCTGCGCGCCACCGTGCACCACGACAACGGCGCGACGTATCCGGTGACGGTCGTGGTGAACCACCTGCGTTCGCTCGGCGACATCGATTCGACCGCGCCCGGCAGCAACGGCTGGAGCACCGACGGCGCGCGCGTGCGGGCCAAGCGCGGCGCGCAGGCGGCGTACCTTGCCGGCCTGGTGCAGCAGATGCAGACCGCGAATCCGGACGAGAAGATCGTGCTGGTCGGCGACTTCAACGCGTTCGAATTCAACGACGGCTACGTCGACGTGCTCGGCGTCATCAAGGGCGCCGAAGCCGCGGAAGACCAGGTGCTCACCTACGTCGACAGCCCGGTGACGACGCCGCTGATCGACGGCTCGGAACTGATCGCCGATCCCGCCGAGCGTTACTCGTACGTCTTCGCCGGCAACGCGCAGACGCTCGACCACGTGCTGGTGAACGAAGCGGTGGTGATGGGCGCGTCGACCGTCACCGTCGAACACGCGCGCATCAACGCCGGCTTCGCGGTGGACCACTTCGGCGACACCTCGGTGCCGCTGCGCGTGTCCGACCACGATCCGGTGCGGGTGGCGATCCGCGTGCCGCAGTTCCGCAGTGCGAACCTGTCGGCCACCGCTTCGGCGTCGCCCGCGACGCTGCGCGCCGGTGAAGTGGCGACGTGGACCGCAACCGTGCACAACGCCGGCCCCGACGCCGCCGATGGCGCCGCGGTGGCGTTCGCGTTCGATGCGGACGTGACGCCGGCCATCGACGTGCCCGCCGGCTGGATGTGCGACGCGCCCGTGCATGACGCCGGCGCGACGACCGTCGCCTGCACGCTCGCCGCGCTCGCATCGCAACAGAACGCGACGTTCACGCTGCGCACGACGATGCCGGCGCTGGCGAACGGCAGCGTGGTGCGCATGGCGGTGGCCGCGCGCTCGCAGACGCGCGATCCGTCCAACGCCGACAACGACGCCGTCGCGCAGGTCACGGTGGTCACTGCCGCCGACCTGTCGGTGCGCATCGAAGGCGGCGCGCTGCCGGTGCGCAAGGGCGCGATCGCGACGTTCCTGGTGCCGGTGCGCAACGCCGGTCCGGACGCCGCGGTGCAACCGACGCTGACGATCGACGGCAACGTCGCGGTGTCGGCCGCGGCGGTGGCGGCGCCGTCCGGCTGGAGTTGCGCGCGCGTCGCGACGACCTCGGGCTTCCGCGCGCAGTGCACGCGGAACGCTTCGCTCGGCACGAACGTGCAGTGGTTCGCCTTCGCGATCGTCGTGCCGGAGCGCCCGCGCACCGGCACGCAGCTGGAGTTCAACGCCCGTGTCGAATCGGCCACGCCCGATCCTGACGCGTCCGACAACACCGACACGCTGACGGTGGCGATCCGCCGCTGATCGACGACAGGTGACCACACGGAAGGGCGCGGCGATCCCGCGCCCTTTCCGTTTCCGAACCGCGCATTCAGCTGCGTTCCATACCGCCGCGTCCGGCGCCGTCTAGCGTCTTTTCCGCAAAGTTGCATGCCGCACCGCGCAACGGGCCTTTACGCGCCCTTGGGTATCATCCCGGGCTACAGCGCGTCGCTACGGCCCGGTTTTTCCAAGGCCGCCGGCGCGCCTCGGAGCCAGGTCGGGCATGCCCCGGCCCAGCCCTCCGAACGGTCCTGCGCCGGCACTGGATCCGGGACGCGGCCGCTTCGGCTCCCTGTCACCGACACCCAGTCAGGACTCCCGCGATGACGGTCGCCGCGACCTTCGAAATCGAATATTTGCAATACCTCGGCGCCGACGGCAAGCCCGTCGCCGAGCTCCCCGCCGCGTTCCGCGATCCCAAGGCGCTGCTGCCGTTGTTCAAGCGGATGCTGTTCGTGCGCACGTTCGACGCGAAGGCCATCGCGCTGCAACGCACCGGCAAGCTCGGCACGTACGCCAGCTGCCTCGGCCACGAGGCCACGCACGTGGGCATCGGCGCGTCGATGCAGCCCGACGACGTGTTCGCCCCGAGCTATCGCGAATACGGTGCGCAGTTCATGCGCGGCGTGCTGCCGCGCGAAGTGCTGCTGTACTGGGGTGGCGACGAACGCGGCAACGACTTCTCCGGCCCGAAACAGGATTACGCCTGGTGCGTGCCGATTTCCACGCAGTGCCTGCACGCCGCCGGGGCCGCGCTGAAGTTCAAGCTGATGAAGCAGAAGCAGCTCGCCGTGGCGTGCTGCGGCGACGGCGGTTCGTCGAAGACCGACTTCTACGCCGCGCTCAATTCGGCCGGCGCGTACCAGCTGCCGCTGATCCTGTGCGTGGTGAACAACGGCTGGGCGATCTCCGTCCCGCGTTCGGCGCAGACCGGCGCGAAGACGCTCGCGCAGAAGGGCCTGGCCGGCGGCCTGCATTGCCTGCAGGTGGACGGCAACGACCTCATCGCCGTGCTCGAAGGCATGCGCCGCGCGAGCGAACGCGCGCGTAGCGGCGAGGGTGGCAGCGTGATCGAGTTCATGACCTATCGCCTGCACGACCACACCACCGCCGACGACGCACGCCGTTATCGCGACGAAAGCGAAGTGAAGGACGCCTGGACGCGCGAACCGATCGCGCGCCTGCGTGCCTACCTCACCGCGCAGGGCGTGTGGAGCGAGGACGAAGAGAAGGCCTGGGGCGAGGAATGCGGCAAGAAGGTCGACGTCGAGATCAACGCCTACCTCGAAACGCCGGTGCAGCCGGTCGAGGCGATGTTCGATTACCTCTACGCCGATCCGCCGCCGGACCTGCTGGCGCAACGCGCCTTCGCGCTCGCACAGGAGGGCCGCTGATGAACGCCGAAGACAAGAAGAAGATCGAATCGGCCAAGTCCGTCGGCGCGCCGGCGGCGATCACGCTGATCGAGGCGATTACGCAGGCGCTCGCGTATGAAATGCGCGCCGACGACAAGGTGCTCGTGCTCGGCGAGGACGTCGGCGTGAACGGTGGCGTGTTCCGCGCCACCGCCGGCCTGCAGCAGCAGTTCGGCCCGGAGCGCGTGCTCGACACGCCGCTGGACGAAACCACCATCGCCGGCCTCACCGTTGGCCTCGCGTCGCAGGGCATGAAGCCGGTCGCCGAATCGCAGTTCGACGGCTTCGTGTACCCGATGGTGGACCACATCATCTGCCACGCCGCGCGTTTCCGTTACCGCACGCGCGGTCGCCTCAGCTGCCCGATGGTGCTTCGCGTGCCGTGGGGCGGCGGCATCCGCGCACCGGAACACCACAGCGAAGCGAACGAAGCCATCTTCACCAACGTGCCGGGCCTGCGCGTGGTGATGCCGTCCTCGCCCGCGCGCGCCTACGGCCTGCTGCTCGCCGCGATCCGCGATCCGGATCCGGTGATCTTCATGGAACCCAAGCGCATCTACCGCCAGTACAAGGAAGTCGTGCCCGACGACGGCGAAGCGCTGCCTCTGGACGTGTGCTACGTGCTGCGCGACGGCACCGACGTGACGCTGGTGACGTGGGGCGCGCAGGTCAAGGAAGCGCTGGAAGCGGCCGAAAAACTCGCCGGCGAAGGCATCAGCGCCGAGGTCATCGACGTCGCCACGCTGCGTCCGCTCGACTTCGACACCATTGCCGAATCGGTCAGCCGCACCGGCCGTTGCGTGATCGTGCACGAAGCGCCGAAGACCGCCGGTTTCGGCGCGGAAATCGCCGCGCGCCTGGCCGAGGAATCGATGTTCGACCTGCTCGCACCGGTGGAACGCGTGACCGGCTACGACACGCACATCCCGCTGTTCCGCCTGGAAATGAAGTACCTGCCGAGCGTCGACCGCATCGTCGCGGCCGCCAAGCGCACGCTGGCGGCGAGCTGAGCCATGCGCCACGCACGCGTCGTCGTCTCGCACAACGCGCCGGATCGCCCGCCGATCCGGCTCGCGCGCGGCGACGCCGTGCAACTGGGCGATCGCGACACCGACTGGCCCGAGTTCGTGTGGACCACGATCGCCGAAGGCCATGCGGGCTGGGTGCCGGCGAAGCTGTTCGATCGCGAACAGGGCCCGGCCACCGCGCTCGACGATTACGACACGCGCGAGCTCGACACGCAGGCCGACGAAGTGGTGACGCTGCAGTACGAACTCGCCGGCTGGTGGTGGGCGCGCAACGCGCTCGGCCACCAGGGCTGGATCCCGGCGCGTTCGCTCGAACTGCTCGACGACAACGACGGCGAGGACGCGTGACCGCGTCGCCGTCGGTTTCCACGTTCCGGCATTGAATACCCGCCCGCCGCGCACCGCGCGAGGGCACCACCGCACTCCAACGAGACAACGACCGTATGGCCAACACGAAGAAGACCTTCCTGCTCCCCGACCTCGGCGAGGGCCTGCCCGACGCGACGATCGTCGAGTGGTACGTGAAGGAAGGCGACACGATCCGCCTCGACGACAACCTGGTGTCGATGGAAACGGCCAAGGCCGTCGTCGACGTGCCTTCGCCCGTTTCGGGCAAGGTCGTGCGGCTCGCCGGTGCGGCGGGCGACGTGATCGTCACCGGCAAGATGCTGGCCGAATTCGAGATCGATCCGTCGATGCCGCAGCGCGCCGAAGGACAGGACACCGGCCACCACCACGGCGCCGGCAGCCACGCGCCGGAAGACGGCGACAAGGTCGTCGCGTCCGACGAAGGCGGCGTGATCAGCGACGCGGGCGAGGAAGCGCCGAAAGGTGAGGCACGTGCGGATTCGGGCACGGTCGTCGGCGCGATGCAGAGCTCCGATGCGGTTCGCAGCGAACAGGCCGTCGCGGTGGGCGGCGTGAAGGCGATGCCTGCCGTGCGCGCGATGGCACGCAAGCTCGGCGTCGACATCGCACGCGTTCGCGCGTCCGGCGCCGATGGCGTGGTGACGATGGATGACGTGAAGCGCGCGGCCGCCGACGGTTCGGCATCGGGCATCGCGCCGTCCGCCCGGGTGAAAGGCACCGGCGGTGCCGAACTGCCCGCATCCCGCCCGCACCCCAGCCCTGCCCCGCAAGCGGCACCGTCGATGACGGCGCCGGCGCGCAGCACGCTGTCGCAGGGCGGCAAGCCGATGCGCACGCAGCCGCCGGGCGTAGCCGCCAGCGGCCAGCCGGAACAGCTCAAGGGCGTGCGCCGCAACATGGCACGCGTGATGGCCGACGCGCACGCGAAGGTCGTGCCGACCACGCTGTGCGACGACGCCGACCTGCACGCGTGGCTCGGCAAGCAGGACATCACCGCGCGCCTGGTGCGCGCGATCGTCGCCGCCTGCAAGACGGTGCCGGCGCTCAACGCATGGTTCGACGGCGAGACGCTGACGCGCACGCTGCATCCGCATGTCGACATCGGCATTGCCGTGGACACCGAGGACGGCCTGTTCGTGCCGGCGCTGCGCAACGCCGACATGCTCGACGGCACCGGCGTGCGCGGCGCGATCCAGCGCCTGCGCGCGCAGGTCGAGGACCGCACGATCCCCGCGACCGAACTGAGCGGCTACACGATCTCGCTGTCGAACTTCGGCATGTTCGCCGGCCGCTACGCGACGCCGGTCGTCGTGCCGCCGTGCGTGGCGATCATCGGCGCCGGTAAGCTCAGCCATGACGTGGTCGCCGTGATGGGCGGCATCGAAGTGCACCGCCGCATGCCGATCTCGCTGACCTTCGACCACCGCGCCTGCACCGGCGGCGAAGCGGCGCGCTTCCTCAAGGCGCTGCTGGACGACATGGCCCTGCCCCAGTAAACGCACCCGTAGTCCGGGCAAGGCGGAGAAGCCGCTGCGCCCGGATTCACCTCGCTGGACAAGCTGCTGACAGGAGGTTGTCAGCAGCTGCGGTACAACCTGCTCCCATCATCCGAACGGGAGTCCTGCCATGGCGCACCGCAGCCGTCTTGCCGGTTTCATCATCGACTGCAAGACCGACGACCTCGACGCCGCCGCCGATTTCTGGAGCCAGGCGCTCGGCGTGACCATCGCCGACCGCCACGCGGGCGACGACACCGCCGAATACCAGAACTTCGGCAACACGCCGGGCGATCTGTACATCGAAGTGCAGAAAGTCGACCACCCCTCGCGCGTGCACCTGGACATCGAAGCCGACGACATCGACGCCGAAGCCGAACGGCTGGAGAAGCTCGGCGCGAAGAAGGTCGCGTTCGTGAAGCGCTGGTGGGTGATGGAAGCGCCGACGGGCCAGCGCTTCTGCGTGGTGAAGATGAAGGAGCCGGAGAAGCGGTCGGTGCCGAATGAGTGGGCGTGAGCGGCGCTTGGCGATCAGCGACAAGCCGCGGCAAACGAAGCCGTCATCCCGGCGGAAGCCGCGATGACGGCAGATCGTTGAGGCACCGGCCAACGGGATACGACGCCTGCCTCACCCATGATGCAGCGGCGTATCGTCCACCACCACGCGATTGCGGCCCGTGGCCTTTGCGCGATACAGCGCCTGGTCGGCGCGGTCGAACACCTGCTCCGACCAGTCGCGCGTCGGTTCGCCTGCCGCGATTCCCATCGACACGGTGAGCGCGAACGGCAGCGGCGCCACGGCGATGCGCTGGCGGATCCGTTCGGCCACCTGCGCGGCCTGCGCGAGGTGCGTGTCGGGAAGCAGGATCAGGAACTCCTCGCCGCCGTAACGCACGGCGATGTCGCCCTCGCGGATCGACGCGTTGACCGCATCGGCGACGGCGCGCAGTGCGCGATCACCCAGCAGATGTCCGTGGCGGTCGTTGACGTCCTTGAAGTGGTCCACGTCCAGCAGCATCAGCGTGTACGGCGACTGCTGCAGCAGCCGCATCGCCTCGGCGTTGTCGCGCAGCTGCGCGAGCGCGGAACGGTTTAGCAGCCCGGTGAGCGCATCGTGCGTCGCGCGATGTTCGAGCAGGTCGTGGCGACGCTGCAGGTCGGCGCGCGCATCTTCCAGCCGTTGCGCGAAGGCCTCGCGCTCGCTGAGCAGGCGGCGCTGCTCCATGGCGTAGCGGCGAAGCTCCAGCAGGTGCTGCGTCTGTCGCGCGAGCACTTCCAGTCCCTCGCGCTGCGCATCGGTGAGCGTGCGCGGCTTGTTGTCGAGCACGCACACCACGCCGAGCGGCTGGCCGTCGGGGCTCAGCAGCGGCACGCCGGCGTAGAAGCGCAGCGGATCGCCATCCACGCGCATCGTCGGGCGCGGCAGGTCGGGATGGTCGTAGAGATCCTCGACGACGAGCGTGCGGTCGGGCTGGCGGATCGCGCGGTCGCAGATCGCCTCGCTGCGCGCGGTCTCGCGCACGTCCAGTCCGATCTGCGCCTTGAACCACTGCCGGTCGTGGTCGATCAGCGAGATCGCCGCGGCCGGCACATCGCACAGCGTGACCGCCAGCCGGACGATGTCGTCGTACGGCTGCTCCGCCACTGAACCCACGACCGCATACGCATCCAGCGCGGCCTGTCGGCGCGCCTCGTCGGACGGCGGTGGAAGAAGGGGTCGCGGAGCGGGCATGGCGCATTGCCAAAAAGGTCGCTAAGGCTACTCCCGGCCCGCCTGTGGACCCGTGATCGAGCCCACAACCTGCGCGGCTGCCGCCGCATCGTTCAGCCGCCCGCCGGACCGCTGCGAACCTGAACAGGGCGCGCCGCCGCGTTTTCCCGGGCCAGCCAGATTTCCAGCCCCTGCGCGTTGAGCCCGATGTCGATGGCCAGCAGCGCGCGGACCTCCTCCGGCGCCAGCGGCGAGCCGTGCACGCGGGCGCGCTCGATATATAGCACCGCCAGCGCCTCGACCAGCCGTTCGTGCCGGTCGGCGTGGCCGCCGGCCTCACGGGCGAGCGCGACCATGGCGTCGATCTGCGCGATGAGGTCGCTGCCCAGGCGCGCCACGTCGCCGACGCGCCCGTAGTGGGTCAGGTGCATCGCGACCGGATCGCGCGCGAGCATCGTCCGGATCGACGCCTTCAGCGGCTCGGGTTCGAACTGCACCGGCGAGGTGGTCGGAATCACGAACGGCTCGCCATGCGCGTTGTCGAACTCGCGATACGACAGGCCGAACGTATCGCCGGTGAACCAGCTGCGGCTGCGCTCGTCCCACACGCACAGGTGATGGCGCGCATGCCCGGGCGTATCGATGCACAGCAGCGGACGACCGGCCAGGTCGAGCGTCTCGCCGTCACGCACTTCGCGCACGCGCGCGGGCGTCGACAGGGGCGATTTCACCGTAGCTGCGCGCGATCTCCTCCTCGCCGTACACCGCGGTGGCGCCGGCGACGAGGCGTTCGGGATCGATCATGTGCGGCGCGCCGCGCGGATGCACGGCGAGCGTCGCGTTCGGCAGCGCGCGCATCAGCGCGCCTGCGCCGCCCGCGTGGTCCAGGTGCACGTGCGTGAGGATCAGCCAGTCGACGTCCTGCGGTTGCAGGCCCTGCCACGACAGCGCATCGAGCATCGCCGGCACCGAGTGCTGCGTGCCGCAATCGACGTACGCGCCGCGTCCGTGTTCGACGATGAGGTAGGCGGCGTCGAAATTGGGCCGCTGGAATCCGGTGTCGATGGTGACGATGCCGTGCGCGTCGTTCATGCCGTGCGGCTCCTCGTGGGCGTCCCTGCAGTCTAGGGCGCGCGACGTGACGCGACGATGCGGCTTTGGTCGGAACGCCGCGCCGGTTAGCTCAGCGCGTGCGACGCAGCCAGCGACGGCGCACGAAGAACGCCACCGTCAGCACCGCCAGGAAGACACCGTATCCGACAGCGGTCGCGAGGATCTGCTGCCACATCTTTCCGTACAGCGGATCGGCATTCGCATGCGACCAGTACAGGCTCAGCAGGAACGCGGTGAACGCCAGCAGCAGCGCGACGCCGTCGAAGAGCTTGCGATGCGCCGTCCGCGGCTGCCGCGGGAACATCCAGTATAGCGTTCCGAGGATGGCGAACCACGGGAGGAACAGGATCAGCGCGAGGTTGAGCTCGACGAACGGATTCATGCCTTCTGCGCGCTCTTTTCCTGCTCGGCCTCGACCACGGCGGCGAGCGCTTCGCGCACGTCGTCCTGTGTGACGCCGTCGGCGGATGTCGACGCTTCAAACAGCGCATCCACGCCGCTCGCACCGGACTTGAGGCCCGCAATCAGCGTGCCCGCATCGCGCGCGGAATCGAAGGCGCGGCTCTGCGCCAGCAGGCGATCGCCGTCGACGAACTTGAAGTAGAAGCGGCCGTCGGCTTCGCGGTACTGCTTGAACGCCGGCGCCGTCGCCTTCGTGATCTTTGTCTTTCCATCGACCTGCGCCTGCGAGAGGTCGCGAAGGCCGACCGCGCTGCGCAGCGTGTCCAGCGTGGGCCGCGCGTAACGTGCCCGCAGGCGCTGCGCGCCGTCGCGAAGGATGGTTTCGATATGGGCCGGCTGCGCGATCAGCGCGTCGTACTTCTCGCGCAGCGGCGAGATCTCGCGATCGATGCGCTCGAACAGCGCCTGTTTCGCCTCGCCCCACGCGATGCCGTCGGCGAACGCGCGGCGCATCGCGGCGGTTTCCTCGTTCGATGCGAACGCCTGGTACAGCTGGAAGACGTTGGAGTTGTCCGCGTCTTTCGGCTCGCCCGGCGCGCGCGAATCGGTGACGATCGAGTAGATCAGCTTCTTCAGCGTCTCGCGCGGCGCGAAGAGCGGGATCGTGTTGTCGTAGCTCTTGCTCATCTTGCGGCCGTCGAGGCCGGGCAGCGTCGCCACGTTCTCGTCGATTACCGCCTCGGGCATCACGAAGTGATCGCCGTAGAGGTGGTTGAAACGCTGTCCGAAATCGCGCGCCATCTCGATATGCTGGATCTGGTCGCGACCGACCGGCACCTGGTTGGCGTTGAACAGCAGGATGTCGGCCGCCATCAGCACCGGGTACATGAAAAGACCGGCGCTGACGCCCGCGTCGTCGTCCTCGCCCGCCTCGCGGTTCTTGTCGACCGCAGCCTTGTAGGCGTGCGCGCGATTGAGCAGGCCCTTGCCGGCGACGCAGGTCAGGAACCACGTCAGCTCCTGGACTTCCGGCACGTCGCTCTGGCGGTAGAACCACACCTTGTCCGGCTCCAGCCCGCATGCGAGCCAGGTCGCGGCGATTTCCAGCGTCGAACGCTGCACGCGCGCCGGATCCTGCACCTTGATCAGGGCGTGGTAGTCGGCGAGGAAGTAGAAGCTCTCCACGTCGGGCGCGCGGCTGGCGGCGACGGCCGGGCGGATCGCGCCGACGTAATTGCCCAGGTGCGGGGTGCCCGATGTGGTGATGCCGGTGAGGACGCGCGTGGGGCTCATGGAACGCTGACTGCGGGAAACGGCTTGACAGTGTACCTGCCCGGGCGGGCCGACCCGTGCCCCGCGCGACGCCCCCCCGGGCCGCTGTCGCGCACGGTCCGTCGCCCGGTCAGGCAAGAGAAAGGCGGCCGCTCTCGCGACCGCCTTTCCGATATCGCTCTTCGGTTGCGCGCGCCGGTGGCGTTGGTCGCCCCGGTGCCGGCGCGCGCGCCGCGTTCACTGCATCAGTTCAGCGACTTCTCGAAGTCGCGGACTTCCTGCTGGGCGCGATCGCGTTCCCAGCCATAGCGCTCCTGCAGCTTGCCGGCGAGGTATTCGGCGTTGCCTTCGGCGACGTCGAAGTCGTCGTCGGTGAGATCGCCCCAGCGCGCCTGCGCCTTGCCCTTCAGCTGGGTCCACTTGCCGGCGATGATGTCTTTGTTCATCCGTTGCATTCCTCTTGTCGTGGGAGGCGGGTGCGTCATCGCACCGCACGCACAGGATCGCAGCGAGCTCATTCGCAGGAAGTCGTCGTTGCGTTAGAGACGGTTTGATATCGGTGAACGCGCGCAAACCGCGACGTCCAAACGCCCAAAAGCAAGGGGCCGGATCGCTCCGGCCCCTCGCTCAGCACCCTCGATCGAATGCGCGCGGATCAGCACTTGCCGTCGCTGCAATCCTTCGCCTTGTCCTCGACCTTCTCGCCCGCGCTCTGGACGTCCTTGCCGGCGCCGGCGACGGTGTTGCAGGCGCTCAGGAAGCTCATCGAGAACATCGCCAGCAGCAGCAGAGCCATCAAACGCTTCATGAAAGTCTCCTCGACTCGTGAACCAGGCACGTGGTTCCGTGCGGTGAATCCATCTGACGCGCGCCACCGTGAAAGCGAAGTGGATTCTGCAGCGTGCATTCAGCGCTCGGCCAGACTGACGGCTTCGCGTTTCTCGAAAAGAAAGGCCGGGCGATGCCCGGCCTTCCATGCGTTCGGTGCGAGCGCGGCGATTACTTCGCCGCGTCTTCGACCTTCTCGCCCGCCTTCTGCACATCCTTGCCGGCGCCGGCAACGGTGTTGCACGCGGTCAGCGTGCCGACGGAGAACAGGGCGAGCAGCAAAAGGGCCATCAGACGCTTCATGGGATTCACCTCGATTCGTTGGGACTGCATGGTCACGCTTGGAGCGTGCGCGTGCATCTGACGCGAGGTGCCGTGAAAGCGGGGTGGATGCCGCCCCAACGGGCGATGACCGCCCTGAAAAACAAAGGCCGGCGGGTGCCGGCCTTGGTCGCGATCGCGATGTCGGGCGCTGCGATGCGCCGATCAGTTGCTCGCCTTCTGGTCGATCTTCTGGCCAAGCTTTTCGACATCCTTGCCCAGGCCTTCCATGGTGTTGCAGCCGTTGAGCAGGACGAGCGACAGGGCGACGAGCAACAGCGTGGCGATGGAGCGCTTCATGGTCTCTCCGGGAGACGTGATCGATTGGGGCCGAAGGATCGCATGCCCGCGCGGGCGCCGCACCTACCGGCCGGGCCCGTCCTGCGGCGGGCGTGCCGACGGTTCAGTCGCGCATCAGCGTGGACTTGCCGAACAGGCTTTCCACCAGGTCCACCGCCAGTCGCGCGGTGCGGTTGCGCTTGTCGATGATCGGGTTGAGTTCGACGATGTCCAGCGAGGCCATGCGGCCGGTGTCGGCGATCATCTCCATCACCAGCTGCGCCTCGCGGTAGTTCGGCCCGCCCGGCACCGTGGTGCCCACGCCCGGCGCGATGCTGGGGTCGAGGAAATCCACGTCGAAACTGACATGCAGGTGCGTGTTGTCGTCCACGCCTTCCAGCGCTTCCTCCATCACGCGCTTCATGCCGATCTCGTCGATGTAGCGCATGTCGTACACGTCCAGGCCGTACTCCTGCACGAGGCGCTTCTCGCCCTCCGTCGACCGAACGGATGCCGATCTGGCGGATCTCGTCCGGCCGCACCGCCGGGGCTTCGCCGCCGAGTTTGGTCAACGCATCCGGACCGAGCCCGCACAGGCAGGCCACGGGCATGCCGTGCACGTTGCCCGACGGCGTGACCTGGTGCGTGTTGAAGTCGGCATGCGCGTCCAGCCACAGCACGCGCAGCTGTTTGCCGGTCGTGCGGCAATGGCGCGCGACGGCGGTGATCGACCCCAGCCCCAGGCAGTGATCGCCGCCGAGCAGGATCGGCATGCGGCCTTCGTCGAGCTCCGCGCCGACGGCGTCCATCACCGCGCGGTTCCACGCGACCACTTCGGGCAAGTGGCGGTAGCCTTCGACGGGCTTCTGCCAGGGATTGCGCGGACCGTCGAGATTGCCGCGATCGATCACGTCCACGCCGCGCTTGATGAGCGCCTCGCCCAGGCCCGCGATGCGCAGCGCTTCGGGGCCCATGCGCGAGCCGCGGTGGCCTGCGCCAACGTCCGTCGGCGCGCCGATCAGCGAAACGGGAGGATAGGTGCGACTCATCGAACGGCGTCCTCGTCTGGTGCCGGCAGTCAGAATCGAACTGACGACCTACCGCTTACAAGGCGGTTGCTCTACCAACTGAGCTATGCCGGCGAAGAAGGGCATTCTAGCCTGCGCAGCCGCGCAGGCTGGTGTCGATGCGTCAGCGGATGCGCGCGCAGTCGAGTTCGCGGGCCGGCACCTGCACCGCGGCTTCGGCTCGCGCGGGGTCGAACTCGGGTTTGGCGACCAGGTCGAGCCACACCGTCGTCGGCCCGCCCTCGCCCAGCGGCTCGGCGCGCACGGCGAAACCGGCGGCGGTGAGGCTGTCGGCGCGGCGGCGCGCGGAATCCTCGTTGCGGTAGCGACCCAGCGCGATGGAGTTCGCCTCGGCCCCCTGGCGGACGATGAAGTAGTCGTTGAAGCCCGCGGCGGTGATGCGCTGCGCGGCGGCCTGCGCCTCGGGCAGGCTGGCCATCGGCGGCAGGTACACGCGCCAGCCGCGTGCGCTGCTGCCGCTGCGTTGCTCGCGCGGCACGACGCGGGTCGCCACGGCCATCAGCACCTCGCGCGCGTTCGAGGCGGCGGCGCTATTGGCGAAGGGACCGATGCTGTAGCAGCGCGCGTTCAATGCAGCACTGGTCGGAACCGGGCTGGCGACCGGGGTCGAAGGCGCGGCAGGCGGCGCGATCGCTGGCGCGGCCGGAGCGGTCGTGGGCGCGACGCGGGGCGCGGGTGCGCTCGTGGCCTTCTTCGTTTCGCTCACCAGTTGCAGCCGCGCGACGTCGGCGGGCGGCACGAAGTCGGGCGCGGCCGCCGGCGGCGCGCGCAGCGTCCACCACGCGGCGACACCGAGATTGAGCACCAGCAGCAGGACGACCAGGGCGCGAGCGAGCATGGGGCGATTCTAAGCGGCCGTTTCGACGCAGGCCCAGCGGGCCAGGCCTTCCAGCACCAGCGTTGCGACCTCGGTCGCGTTCGGCAGGTGTCGGGCCAGCGCCTCCGACCCACCGCCGTGCAACAGGACCGTCGGCGCGGCGCCGAGGCGGGACGTCGCGGCCGCGATGCTGTGCTCGATCAGCGCGACGCCCGCGCCTTCGCAACCGGACGCAAGCGCGTCTTCGGTATCGGACGCGAAGTCCTCGTACGCGCCGCCCACCTCCGGCAACTGCGGCGCGCGTGCATGCAGCGCTTCGCGCATCAGCGTGGGCGACGGCGCAATGCGGCCGCCGAGATGGAGCCCGTCCGCGTCGATCAGGTCGATCGTCAGCGCCGTACCGATGCCGCACACCAGCGCCGGCCCGCGGACGCGCGTGCGGGTGCCAAGCAGCGCGAGGAAGCGGTCGACGCCGAGCTTTCGCGGATCGGCATAGGCGATGTGCAGTTCGTCGAAGCGCGGCTGCGTGCGTGCAATGGAGATCCTGCCGCAACGCGACGCCAGCGCATCGAGCACCGCCACGCGCAACGTCGGTTGCGCGACGCTCGCGAGATAGGCGACGTCGATGCGCGCGGGCAGGTGCTGTGCCATCGCGGCGGCCACATCCTCTTCGCGATGCGGCAGCGCGATCGCGTCGCCGATGGAACCGTCCGCACGCAGCGGCGCGCATTTCAGGCGCGTGTTGCCGAGATCGAACAACCACGCGCTCATGCCGTCGCTCCGCTGCGGACGCTGACTTCGCCGGAATGGAAACTGCGTTCTTCGCCGTCGTCCAGACGCACGCGCAGCGCGCCATCTTCGGCAAGGCCGAGCGCGGCGCCGCGCAGTTCGCCTGTCGCGGTGTGCAAGGTGACGGGACGTTCGGCCAATGCATCGAGCGCGGCGTAGCGCTCGCGGAAGGGCGCGAGGCCGTCCGCATCGAATTCGTCCAGTGCCGGCAGCAACCCGGCGAGCACGGCGGCGGCGACCCGATTGCGATCCGGCGATGCGTCGGACAATCCCGCCAGGTCGCACCACGGCTGGTCGATGCCGGCGGCGACAGCGGCCGGCATGCGCACGTTGATGCCCATGCCGATCACCGCGCGCACGGGCCCGGCGTGTTCGCCGCCGCCCTCGACGAGGATTCCGCCCAGCTTGCGCAGCGTGCCGTCGGCGGCGGGCACGACGAGGTCGTTCGGCCACTTCAGTTGCACGGCGAATCCCTCGGAGCGCAGCGCCTCGGCCGCGGCGACGCCGGCGACCAGGCTCAGCCCGCCCAGCCTCGCGAGCCCCCCGCCGAACTGGCGCGATACCGACAGGTACAGGTGCGCGGCCAGCGGCGACGCCCACTGGCGCCCACGACGGCCGCGGCCGCCGGTCTGGCGCTCGGCCAGCAGCACCTGCGCACCACGCTCGGGCGACGGCCGGCGGAGCAGTTCCGTATTGGTCGAATCGATGGACCACGCGGCATCGAGCGACGCCAGCGATCCCTGCACCGTCGAGGGCAAGCCCGCGCGGATCCCTTCGGCGTCGAGCAGGTCCATGGGGGTCGCAAGCGCGTATCCGCGCCCCGCCCGCGCTTCGATCGGCACGCCTGCCTCGCGCAGGGCCTCGATGCGCTTCCACACGGCGGCGCGGGTCTGCCCGGCCTCGCGCGCCAAGGCGTCGCCCGACACCGGGCCGGCGATCAGTCGCTGGAGCAGGTGACGGTCGTCCATCAGCGGGCCGACCGGATCGCGGTCGGGCCGGCGCAGGAATGGGCGGCGAAGTCGGGGCGGGCGGGCATCATGGGCGGGGATTATGCGGGAGCGGGTCCCGGCCGACGAACGGCGTTCTGGCATGCCGAAGGCGGGCGGAATGCCGTTCTGGGGACACCACGGGCGGCGATTCGGCGGGACGATGGCCGGGCGCGATGAAGCGTTGCAACGCTTTGCGCCACGGGCGCATCGATAGGAGATGATGGCGTCGGAAAGGCGTCGTCCGGATCGACGACACCGCCGGCACCGGCGGCACCCGCCTGAACACGGAGAGTTGTTGCCATGCACCATCCGCCCGCCCGGCCGACGCCCTTTTTTCGCGCTATAGTCCAGCATTACCCGGGGTCTACCCCGGGTCCGTCCGAGGATTCCGCCATGCTCCGGATCTGCCTGTGCCTGCTGATCGTGGTCGCCAGCTCGACCGTGGCTGCGCGCGAGATCAAGCTCAGCTCCGCGAACAGCGGCAGCTGCCCGGAAGCGTCCTCGATCGCACGCGACAACGCACGTGCGACCCCGCGCGCGACCGCCCCCGTTCGTGACGTCAAGCCTGCCCGCCCGAGCGTCCACAGCGATGCCGCCGGCAGCGCCGGCCGCATGCAGTCGCCGCGCTGGCACAGCTTCCTGCCGGGCATGTTCCGCTGATCCGTTCGCGGGCGTCGTGATTTGCTGAGCTTCTTCCGGCGCCTGCGGCTTTCGCCCGCGCCCATTCCCGACGAGTTGTGGCACGCCGCGCACGTGCGCGTGCCGTGGCTGCGCGCGCTTGATACGTCCCGCGACGCACGCCTGCGCGAACTCTCCGTTCGCTTCCTGCACGAGAAGACGATCACGCCCATCGGCGAACTCACGCTGGACGACGAACAGCGCGTCAGCCTGGCCGCGTTGTGCTGCCTGCCGCTGCTGGAATTCGGTGCCGAAGGCCTGCGTGGCTGGTCGCAGCTGATCGTCTATCCCGACGCGTTCCGCGTGAATCGCACGCACGTCGATGCGGCCGGCGTGCTGCACGAGTGGGAAGACGAACTGATCGGCGAAGCATGGGAAACCGGGCCGATGATCCTCTCGTGGGCCGACATCGTCGCCGATTGCGAAGATCCCAATGCCGGATTCTGCGTGGCCGCGCATGAGATGGCGCACAAGATCGACGCGCTCGACGGCGCGCTCGATGGAACACCGCCCCTGCCCCGCCCGTGGCAGAAGGAATGGGCGCGCGATTTCCAGGCGGCGTACGACAAGCTGGCGAAGCAGGTGGATCGCGGCCGCGACACGGCCATCGACGGCTACGCCGCCGAAGCGCCCGAGGAATTCTTCGCCGTCGTCACCGAGTACCACTTCAGCGATCCGCAGACATTGCGCGCAGAAATGCCGCAGGTCGCGGCGCATCTGGAACGTTTCTACGGGCCGTCGCCGTTCGCGTGATCGTCGCGCCCGTCAAAGGCCCGGCGGAATCACGACTTCGAAGTGCGCACCGCCCAATTCGCTAGAACGGCTGACGTCCAGCGTGCCGCGATAGCTGCGCACCACATCCTGCACGGTCGCGAGGCCAATGCCGTGGCCCTGCACGCGCTCGTCGCCGCGCACGCCTCGCTGCAGTACGAGGTCGATCTTGTCTTCCGGCACGCCGGGGCCGTCGTCGTCGACTGCCATCAGCAGGCCGGGGCGCCGGTTCGGTGCGAGCTCGCCTTCCTTCACGGTCAGCAGCACGCGCGAGCGCGCCCACTTGAAGGCGTTCTCGATGAGGTTTCCGAGCACTTCCTGCAGGTCGCCGGGCTCGCCGTAGAAGCGCGCGCCCGCATCGATGTCGAATTCGCAGATCACGCCCTTCGACGCGTAGATCTTCTCCAGGCTGCGCACGATCTGGTCGGCGTACGGTTCGATTTCCAGCGGCGCGGCGAACAGCACGTGGCCCGACCGCGCGGCGCGTGCGAGCTGGTACGACACCAGGTCGCTCATGCGGCGCACCTGCAGATCGATTTCCTCGCGCAGCTCCTGCACGGGCACGTCTTCGCCGCTGCGCGCGCGCAGCACGGCCAGCGGCGTTTTCAGGCTGTGCGCCAGGTCGGCCAGCGTGTTGCGCTGGCGGTCGAGGTTTTCGCGCTCGCTTTCGATGAAGGCGTTGATGCTTTCGGTGAGCGGTTCGAGTTCGCGCGGATGGCGACCGCTCATGCGCGAGGCGAGGCCGCGCTGCACGCGCTTGAGTTCATCGACCACGCGCTTGAGCGGGCGCAGGCTCCAGCGAAGGATCACCGCCTGCAACAGCAGCAGGATCAACCCCGCGCCACCGAGATAACGCCACAGCGCCTGGCGGAACACACTGACCTGACGGCTCAGCGCGGTCGTGTCTTCAAGCACGTAGATCGTGTACGGGAACTCCGATCGCGCATCGTCGCTGCCGGCGCTCCAGATAAGCCCGCGGCCATACCGGTAGGCCTCGCCCGCTTCGCCGCTGATCTCGGTGATCGGCAACGCGCGCTCGAAGGTTTCCTCGTTGGGTTCGAGCATCTTGCCGGCGGGCAGGATCGGGCCCTGCGCCGACGTCGAATCCCAGTGCCCGTTCGGCAGCACGACTTCCGCGTACAGGCCGCTGCCAGGGCGTTCGAGACGCGGATCGACCGTTTCGTACGGTGGAATGAACTCGCCGTTGCGGGCGAACTCGCCGCCCGCGACGTACGCCAGCGCGAGGCTGCGCAGGCGCTGGCGCATGTTGCTTTCGGCCGTTTCCAGGAACGCGCGGTCGAGCGCGTAGCCGGCCAGCGCGAGGAATGCCACCAGCCCCAGGCTCGCGGCCAGCAGCTGGCGCGCCTGGAGCGAACGCGGCTGGCCCCAGCTCACCTGTGGCGATCGGCGTGGCATGGGGACGGGTCGAAAGGAACGGGCGACGGCATCGCCGCCAAGGGTAACCAGCGCGCCGCGCGTTGACGATGACCCGCCGACGCCCGGCGCTGCTGGAACATCGAATCCGTGCGCTGGTGCTTAGTCTCCGCTGCGCGCGATGGCGAAGCGGTAGCCGCGGCCGCGCACGGTCTCGATCGGCTTGAGCGAGCCATCCGGATCGAGCTTCTTGCGAAGACGGCCGATGAAGACTTCCAGCACATTGGAGTCGCGGTCGAAGTCCTGCTGGTAGATGTGCTCGGTGAGATCGGCCTTCGAGACCAGCTCGCCGGCGTGCATCATCAGGTACTCGAGCACCTTGTACTCGTAGCTGGTCAGGTCGACGTTGCTGCCGTTGACGCTCACCGTCTGCGCGGCGAGGTCGAGGACGACCGGGCCGCATTCCAGCGTCGGCTTGCTCCAGCCGGCGGCGCGCCGGACCAGCGCGTTGAGGCGCGCCAGCAGCTCTTCGATATGGAACGGCTTGACGAGATAGTCGTCGGCGCCCTGCTTCAGACCCTCGACCTTGTCCTGCCAGCTGGAGCGGGCGGTGAGGATCAGCACGGGGAATTTCTTGCCTTCGTCCCGCAGGGCCTTGATCAGCTCCATGCCCGACATCTTCGGCAGGCCCAGGTCGATGATGCCCAGGTCGAACGGTACTTCGCGGCCCATGTAGAGGCCTTCTTCGCCGTCCTGGGCGGCATCCACTGCGAACCCTTCCCGCTTCAGGCGGGCGGCCAGGGTTTCGCGCAGCGGAGCTTCGTCTTCGACCAGCAGAATTCGCATGTGGACTCCAATGTCTGTCGTTCTGTCTAGGCCGCTATCGGAGGGCCTCCGAGAGCGTGGCGGGTCAGTCGTCGTCGCGGCGTGTACGGTTTTCCTGCTGCTGGCGCTCTCGCACCTGCGGGTCGTCCATGTAGATGCGGACTCGGCCGCTGGAATCGACCACCTTCACGCGGTTGACGTCGCGGCCGTCGTAGGGAACACGCTCGGCGCTGAGGACCTGCCCGCCGGTGCGGCGTTCGACCCGGCGCACCGAGTCGGACAGGGCCTGCCGGTCGTTGCCTCGGCCGTGCCCCCGGTCGCCACGCTCCGGGGGACCGCCACGATCCTGCGCCCATGCACTCCCCGCCGACGCAAGCAGCGCGGCGCACAGGAGGAGCGGAATGGAGCGGAAGGAAGACGGCATCTTCATCGAGACTGGGCACGCGAACGGGGCAATATCGCACGGCCGTGCGACAGTGTGCATTCTCGAAACGAAGCGGTGAATCCGGTCTGAACTTTTCTGATTGCGGGCGGTCGGCATTCAGACCCTGGCGTCAGTCGGCTCGATTCCAGGTCTAGAAAATCTCGGCGATGCAGCACCGCAACGAGCCGCCGCCAGCCTCGATGGCGTCCAGTTCGACGGCCCGCACCTGGAAGCCCGCCGCCGCCAGCAGCTGCCGGTTGCGCGGGTCGAGCGCCGCGTCGGCCCGGGCGCTCATCCAGACGGTGTCGGTCGACAGCGCGATGGCGTTGCCGGCGAAGGCGGCGTGCTCGGCCTCCGACAGCACGATGGCGTTGGGAGCGTAGAAGTCGGCAATGGCCCGGGCCACGCCGGTGTCGGCGAAGCCGCTCGGGCTGACGATCGCCGCCCGCCCCGCCAGAACGGCGAGCACGACGTTGGCGTGGTATTCGCCGGGCGCCAGGTCGAACGTCAGCGTCGCGCGCAGACCGAACGCCTCGTGCATGAGCCGGGCGCCCTCCTCGTCGCACCGCTCAGAGAGCCCGCACAGTCCAAGGCCGCGCGCGCGGTCGATCACCAGCGAGCCGGTCAGCTCGCACGCGTGCGGCTGCGTGGAGAGGTCGATCTCGGCGTAATCCATCACGCCGCCGAGGAAGTTGCGAATGTCGGCACGTGCGGCTTCGCGCTGGCGAACCGGATGGCGCATGCGCCCGACGACGTATCGTCCCGCGGCCGTGGCGAAGACGTTGTTCGGAAACACCGCGTCTGGCGTGTCGGCATCGCCGGCGAAACACACCGTCGGCACCACCTGCGACATCGCGCGGTGCAACGTGCGGTGCTGCGACATCGCGCATTCGGCGTCGAAGCCCGACGCCTGCGCCATGTAGCGATTGTCCTGCGCCGACTGCTCCGCCAGGCAGAAGCCTTCGGGCGCGACGAGGAACGCCGCCTGCGCGGTCGCCGGGCCGAAATCGGGCCGCAGCGTGCGGGCGTGCGCGAAGAAGGCGGCGGCATCACGCGTGATCATGCGGCGTCCACGCGTTCGCCCGCGAAGGATTCGGTGATCTCGATGGCCTGTTCGACCAGCGACCAGTCCGCGCCGGGTTTGTGCGCGCCTTCGCTGAGCACCTGGCGAAACGCGCGGCCGCCGCGTTCACCGGCGAACAGCCCGAGCAGGTGGCGCGTGATGTGCTTCAGGTACACGCCGCGCGCGAGCTGATCCTCGACATAGGGACGTAGCGCACGCAGCAGCTCGCCGCGCGTGCGCAGCTCGCCGCCGAACCATGCGACGTCCAACCGGTGCAGCAGATACGGATCGTGATACGCCGCGCGACCGAGCATGGCGCCATCGGTGTGCGCCAGGTGCGAGGCCGCCTCGTCCTGCGTGGCGATGCCGCCGTTGACGACGATCTGCAGCTGCGGCCGCTCGTGCTTGAGCCGGTACGCCCAGTCGTAGCGAAGCGGCGGCACTTCGCGGTTCTCCTTCGGCGAAAGTCCCTGCAGCCATGCATTGCGCGCGTGGATCACGAACATGCCGCAGCCCGCATTGGCGACCGTATCGATAAAGGCGAGGAAGCGATCCCAGTCGTGGTCGTCATCGACACCGAGCCGACACTTCACCGTCACAGGCACGTCGCAGCTTTCGACCATCGCCGCGACGCTGTCTGCAACGAGCTGCGGCTCGCGCATCAGGCACGCGCCGAAACGCCCGGCCTGCACGCGATCGGACGGGCAACCGCAGTTGAGGTTGATCTCGTCGAAGCCATGTTCGGCGCCGATCTTCGCCGCCGCGCCCAGTAGCTCCGGCTCGCTGCCGCCCAGCTGCAACGCGACCGGATGCTCCACCGGATCCATCGCCAGCAACCGCGCGCGATCGCCATGGATCACCGCGTTGGCATGCACCATCTCCGTATACAGCCGCGCATGCGGCGCCAGCAGGCGGTGGAAGACACGACAGTGCGTGTCGGTCCAGTCCATCATCGGGGCGACGGAGAGGCGGAGGGCGTCCGGCGAAATGGCAGGCGAATGGCTCATTGGCGCGATTTTCGCCGATTTCCGCCGTCAACGCCCGGCTAGCCCTCCCGATCCGGCTCCCACACCATGTACACGTCGGCGCGCGCGTAGTGCGATCCCGGGCGCGGTGCGGGGTAATGGCGGAAGCCGACGCTTTCGTACAGCGCCAGCGCGGGGCCCAGCTTGCTGCTGGACTCCAGGAACAGTTCGCTACCTTGCAGCTCGCCGAATGCGTCGAGCGCGCCGAGCATCAGCGCGCGCCCGACACCCATTCCTCGCGCTTCGGGTGCCACCGCCATCTTGGTGAGTTCGTAGACGCCGCCGGATTCGTACTTGAGCGCGACGGTGCCGACGGCTCGGTCGTGCTCATCGATGGCGAACAGCACGCGCCCGCCGGGGGCAAGGATGTGCGTTTCCGGGTCGCCCAGCACATCGCGGTCGATGGGCTCTACCGTGAACCAGCGTTCGAGCCATTCGATATTGAGACGTGCGAAGTCCGCGCGCCAGCGCGGGGCGTAACCGACGATGCGGACGGTGTCGTTCATGCGGCCATGATAGTGGCGCGTCGTACAAACGCATGCGGCGGCCGAAGCCGCCGCAGGTCGCACCGAACGGAGTCGCGGATCAGCCCTTGCCCTTGCCCTGGCCCTTCGCGTCCTGGTTTCCCTTGCCCTGCCCCTTGGGCTGCGCGTCGCTTTTGCCGGCAGCACCCTTCGATCCTGCGTTGCCGTTCGCCTTTCCGGCATTGCCGTTCTTCGCGTTGCCGTGCGTCGCGGCCTTGCCGTTGTCCGTGTGGTGCTTGTTCGCCTGCGCCGCCTTGGCCTTGCCCGGATCGCGCGGACGCCCCGGGAAATCGCGCGCGAGATCGGCATCGATGGTGATGTCGCGGCCCCATCGGTCGTAGCTGGGGACGAAGCCCTTCTTCAGTCGATGAAACTCGGGAGAACCGGGCTTGATGCCCAGGTTCTTTGCGACCTCACCCCAACCCAGCGCATGGTCGCGCTCCCACATGTCGGCAACATAGCGACATGGGCGACCGAGCGCTGACGCGATGGAACAGGCGAAGTACACGTCGCCCGGCGCCCAGCGGCGCTCGCCGAGCAGCTCGTTGACGAGGTCGCGCGGCGCGCCGTAGTAACGCACCATCTCGTCGACGAAGGGATCGCGATAGCGCGCGCCGTAGCGGTTCACGTCGGTCAGCCACGTGTCGACCCACACGTCGCCCGAGCGGGGATTCCAGCCGAACGTGTAGTCCTGCGCAGACGCCGTTCCACCCAGGCCCAGCGTCGCCGCCGCAGCGACGAGCATCGCGCCCAGCCGTGCCTTCCAGGTCATCGCCATCGTCCAGTTCCTTTCGTCATCGAAGGAATGCCAGTCGGGCATTCGGTTGTGGTCCGCAGCCATGATCAGTCGTCGTCGCGCCAGCGGCGATCGCGGTCGTGGTCATGGCGATCGCGGCGATCATAACGGCGATCGTCATGGCGACGGTCGTAGTAGCCGTAGTTCGAATAGCCGTTGCGATAGTAGGCACGGTCGTAACGACGATCGTGGCGATGGTCGTATCGCGCATCGTAGTAGTGCGTGGTGCACTTGCCGTGCTTGTTGCAGTTGCCGCGCGGCGCGTTGTTCCAGTACCCGTAGGCGTTGCCGTACGGCGGGCCGGCGCGGTAGACGTTGCGGTAGTAGGTCGGGCGGCCGCGATAGTCGTGGACGACGACCAGGCGGTCGCGATAGCCGCGGTCGTAGCGGTAGTACGGGTTGCCCGCGTGGTAGATCACGTCGGCGACATCGACGATCACGCGGGTCAGGTCGTCGGCGCGCGCCGGTGCGGGGGCCGTCGCGGCGACTGCACCGAAACCTGCGGCCAGCACCACGGGGGCGACCCAACGGGTCAGGACGGTGGACATGTCTGCGCTCCTGGTTGCCCGCACCCTGCGAGCCTTGCGGCCAAGATGCGACTACCGCGGTGAACGCATTTTTAATCCGGCCGGGGTACTCCGGGGACGCTCAGCAGCCGTTGGGGAACGTGTTCAGGCAGCTTTCGCTGCCAGGGCACCCACGGCGTCGGGCAACTCGTGCGCGCTGGCGATGCGGCGCAGGCGTGGAGCGTCGTCGGCGACCTCGGCCTCCGTCTCGTGGCTCCAGGTCGTGTGGTACGGCACGTGGATGCCCCACCCGCCCAGTTCAAGCACCGGGGCGATGTCGGAACGCAGCGAGTTGCCGACCATGACGAAGCGCTCGGCCGGCAGCTGGAACTCTTCCAGCAATCGCGCGTACGTCGCCGTGTCCTTCTCGCTGACGATCTCGATGCGACGGAAGAGGTCGGCGAAACCGCACTGGCGCACCTTCGCTTCCTGATGGAAGAGGTCGCCCTTGGTGATGAGCACGACGTCGAAGTCGGCGGCGATCGCCTCCACCGCTTCACGCACGCCCGGGAGCAATTCCACCGGATGCCGAAGCAGCGACTTGCCGAGTTCGACGATGCGATGCACGTCGCGCGCTTCGATGCGCTGCGCGGTGATGTCCACCGCCGCCTCGATCATCGACAGCACCATGCCCTTCACGCCGTAGCCGAACAACGCGATGTTGCGTTTCTCGACCTCGTACAGGCGCTCCTGCACGCGTGCGTCGCGCAGGTCCACGTAAGTGCCGACGATGCGCTCGAACTCGAGCTGGGCGTCGTCGAAATAGTCCTGGCTGCGCCAGAGGGTGTCGTCGGCGTCGAAGCCGATCAGCTGGATGGCGGTCATGCGCGCAGTTTAAACGAGCAAGGCGCAGCGCCGAGCACTAGCATCGTCGACCTACGCTTCTACGCTTCGACGTGCCGGCAAAAGCAAGGGCGGCCGAAGCCGCCCTTGCCGGAGTCCAACAATGCGCAAGTTGGACGTGGTGCCCTGACTGCAGCGCTTACTTGCCGCCGCTGTTGCCGGCCGGGCCGCCCTGCGCCTTTGCGACGTAGGCCTTGTATTCGTCGGCGGTCAGCGCGCCGTCGGCGTCCGCATCGGCCTGGTCGAACACCTGGCCGAGTGCCGGGACGCTGGACGCCTCGGACTTGCTCAGCGAACCGTTCTTGTCGGTATCCACGTCCGACCAGCTCTTCTTGCCGGACGAGTTCGCCGAGCCCTGCGTGGCGCTGGCACCGCTCGCACCGGCCTGGTCGGCCGACGCGGCGGCCGGATCCTGCGACGACTGCGACGTGGTGCTCTGCGCGAACGCCAGCGGCGCCGACAGCATGGCGACCAGGGCGGCGGCGATCAGCGGCTTGCGGTTCTTGAGGGTCATGCGATGTCTCCTGGAATGAAGGAAGTTCTGCGCGTGCTTGCCCAAGGCGTGCCGCACGATTCGACCTTGCACGGGAGGTGATGAACGACTCCGCCTCGGCGGGAGTTAAGGGAACGTTGCCTTAACCATTCCGGCGCGCGAGGGGGCTAGGAAGCGGGTCGATCGGTGACGCGCGACGCGCGCGAATGTGACCTGCGCCGAAGTTATCGCGGTTGCGACGAGTGCGATTTCGCTGAACGCAACACAACCTTCATCGGGCACGCGGTCAACGCGGTGGCTGTTGCCGCGTTGACCGCGCCCTTCAATCGTCGTTCTCGCGGGCGACGTCGACGTCGAGCCCGCCATCCTCATCGATGCGCACGCGTACGAGCATCGGCCTGCAACACACATGGCAATCCTCGACGTACGACTGTGCGCCGGCCGAATCGTCGACGAACAACGTCAGCGGCTCGCCGCAATACGGGCACTGGACGTCGATCGCCGGCAGCATCGTCACTTCGCCTTCGGCAGCGATTCGTTCGGCGCGAGCGTCAGCACGATGTCCACCGGCGTGCCGGGATTGTGGCTGCGCAAATGCAGTTCGCTCGCATCGAGGCGAAGGATGTCGGTGGGATACGACTGGCCTTCCTCGATCATCGTCAGCTTGCCGCCCTCGAAGCGCCACTGGCCGTGCATTGGCGTGCCGTTGGGCGAATCGATGACGAGCGTGCCGTCGGCGAGGAACGCATACACCGTGTCCGCTTCCACCGCGCTGGACGACTTCACGCGCCACACCTTGTCGACGAATGCCGCCGGCGTGACTTCGGGTGCGGCAGGTGCGGTCGATTCGCCTGGCGCGGGCTGGTCGGTCGAACGCGCGGGCTGCGACCAGGTGTCGGCGGTGACTTGCGTCGTATCGGCGCCCTGCGCTTGCGCCTGCTCGGACGCGGGTGGCGCGGGCGCGCTGCACGCCGTCAACGTGCACGCGGCGATCACGCAGGCGAGCATCGAAAAACGCATGGATCCACGCATGACCAGCATCCCGTATTGGAAGGTGCGCGCACCTTAGCACCGCCCGCGCCAGCCCGCGTTCATCACGTCCCAGTAACCGCGGCGCGGCAAAGCTGCGGCCATCGACGCCGCATGCCGGCGCCACGGATGACGGAGGCAGAAATGAAGGTCCGCCATGTTTTCAGCACGCCCGACCTGGCCACCGCGCAGGCGGTGATGAACGCCGCGCGCGGCGCTGGCGTGCACGACGACGACATCCTGCTCGTCGCGCGTTCGGATATCGAACTGGACGCCATTCCCAACGAATACAAGGAAGCCGACACCGACCTCATTCCCGCCGCCATGCGCGGCGCCGGATACGGTGGCGCGGCGGGCCTGCTTGCGGGCCTGGCGGCGATCGTCATCACGCCGATCGGTCTCACGCTCGCCGGCGCAGCCGCGGCAGCGGTGGCAGGCGCACTGGTGGGCTCGTGGGCGTCGGCGCTGGTGGGCTCGTCGCTCCCCGATCCGATCCGTCGCAAGTTCGACGATGAAATCCAGGCGGGCCGGATCCTCGTCGTGCTCGACGGCGACAAGGACTTCCTAGATCGCACGGAGAACATCATCACCGGCGCGGGCGGCACGCATCTGCCGTACGAATCGAGCAAGGCGATGGCGTAAGGACTACGGCGAGGTCAGCGCCTTCGCGCGCGACTTCGCCACCGGCTTGTCGAGCGCGGCGCGATAATTGCCGTACAGCGCCTGCACCTTGGCGACATAGGCCTGCGTTTCCGCATACGGCGGAACGCCGCCGTAGCGCGTCACTGTACCGATGCCGGCGTTGTACGCGGCGGCCACCAGCGTCATGTCGTTGCGATAGCGGCGCATCAGTGCGCGCAGATGGCGCGCGCCGGCCATGATGGATTCGTCCTGCGAGAACGGATCGACGACGCCGTATTCGCGGCTCGTGTCGGGCATCAGCTGCATCACGCCCTGCGCGCCTTTCGCCGAAACCGCCATGGCGTCGTAATCGCTCTCGGCGTGCGCGATGGCGCGCAACCATGCCTCGTCGACGCCGGTCGCTTTCGACGCCGCGCGGAACTGCTTCGGATAGCGGTCCAGACGCGGCGGGCTCACGCGCCCCAAGCCTTCGTGCGCCGGCTCGCCCGGCGGCGCGGGCACGGTGAACGAAAGCACCTTCACCGAACCGGGCAGCTTGCGCGTCCCGTACACCGTCTTCCCGTCCTGCACGCGTTCGTACAGCACGCCGCTCACCGCTTCGCCGCTGCCGAAGAGGTTCGGCACGCTCGCGGCGTTGTCGTCGATCTGCCTGGCGGTGCAGCGCGAACCGGGCTCGGGCGCGGTGGACAGGCTGACCGTGCCGTCGCGCACGCAGCGGTAGACCGTGCGCGCATTCGCCACAGTGGCGAACGACAGCGCGATCAGCGCGGCGGCGACGGCGCGGGACCGGTTCATCCCGCGGATTCTAGGCACCGCGCTGGAACGCCGACGCAACGAACGGCGGCCGCTTGTCGGCCGGAAACCCGTGTCCGTGCGGTCTCCTGCGGGGCGCAGGCATGAATTGATCGAGGTCAAACCCCGGCGGATGGCGGCCGATAGGCTCCGCGCATGTCCACTGCGCCGACCTTTCCCGCGGAACTCCTGCGCCGCTACGACCGCCCGGGGCCGCGCTATACCTCCTATCCCACCGCGCCCCAGTTCAGCCCGGACTTCGACATCGCGCAGCTGCGTGACGCGGCGCAGGCCAGCAACGGCGATCCGATCCCCAGCCGCCTGTCGCTCTACGTCCACGTCCCGTTCTGCACGAACCCGTGCTTCTACTGCGGCTGCAATCGCGTCATCACGCGCGACCGCGCGCGCAGCGAGCCGTACCGCACGCGGCTCGCGCGCGAGATCGGCATGATGGCGGGGCTGTTCGATCCGGATCGCGAAGTGGTGCAGCTGCACTTCGGCGGTGGTACACCGAACTTCTTCACGCCGGCGCAGCTGCGCGCGACCGTGCAGGACCTGCGCGACCACTTCCGCTTCAGCGTCGACAGCCAACGCGACATCTCCATCGAGCTCGATCCGCGCGAACTCACGCCCGACGATATCGCCGAACTCGCCGACGTCGGTTTCAACCGCGCGAGCCTGGGTGTGCAGGATTTCGATCCGGATGTGCAGCGCGCGGTGAATCGCGAGCAGGACGTCGGCGCGACGCTGGCGATCATCGACGCGTGCCGCGCGCATGGCATGCGCTCGGTCAACGTCGACCTGATCTACGGGCTCCCCTTGCAGACGCTGGACGGCTTCTCGCGCACGCTCGACATCGTGATCGCGGCGCGCCCGCATCGGCTCGCCGTGTACAGCTACGCGCACCTGCCCGAGCTCTTCAAACCGCAGCGGCAGATACGCGCCGAAGACCTGCCGTCGAACGAACTCAAGCTCGACCTGTTGCGCCTTGCGATCGAGCGGCTGACCGCGGCGGGTTACGTCTACATCGGCATGGACCACTTCGCGCTGCCCGACGACGAGCTCGCGCTCGCGCAGGCGCGCGGTGGACTGCACCGCAACTTCATGGGTTACACGACGCACGCCGATTGCGACCTGATCGGTTTCGGCGTCAGCGCGATCAGCCGCATCGGCGACAGTTACAGCCAGAATCCGCGCGAACTTCCCGCATGGGAGGAAGCGATCGACGCGCCGCGGCTTCCTGTATGGCGCGGGCTGCGCCTGAGTCCGGACGATCAACTTCGCGCCGACGTCATCCAGCGCCTGATGTGCCAGGGCGAAGTGTCGATGGGCGCGATCGAGCGCGCGCACGGCATTGATTTCACGCACTACTTCGCCGATGCGTTGGCGCGCCTGCAGCCGCTGCAGGACGACGGGCTGGTGTGGATCGAACCGGATCGTATCGTCGCCACGCGCGAAGGGCGGTTGCTGTTGCGCGTCATCGCAATGTGCTTCGACGCGTATCTTCGGCAGCCGCATGCTACGAGCGCCAAATATTCGCGCGTCGTATAGGCGTCTGCCAGGACGACCTGGACGCGCCGCGAAAGCTGCCCTCACCCCAACCCCTCTCCCGCTTGCGGGAGAGGGGCTAAGAACTACGCCAACGCGCCCAGTGTCTTCAACCCCTGCTCCGTCCGCGCATCGAACGGGTGCCCGTAGTTGATGCGCAGGCAATTGCGGAAACTCCGGCTCGCCGAGAAGATCGGCCCGGGCGCGATGCTGATGCCCGCCTCCAGCGCGCGGCGATGCAGTGCCAGCGCATCGCGGCCTTCCGGCAGCTCGATCCAGGCAAAGTAGCCGCCGGAGGCGCGCGTGACCTTCGTGCCTTCCGGGAAGTACGTTGCGATCGCTTCGATGTACTTCGCCTGCTGCTCGGCGAGCGTCGCGCGCAAGCGACGCAGGTGCCGGTCGTATCCGCCGCCCTGCAGGTAACGGCCGATCGCGCGTTGCGCGGGCACGTTGGTGTTGAGCGTGGTGGTGAGTTTGTTCCGCGCGATGGTGTTGCGAAAGCGCCCCGCCGCCACCCATCCGATGCGGTAACCCGGCGCCAGGCACTTCGAGAACGACGAGCAGTGGACCACGCCACCGTCGCGATCGAATGCCTTCGCGGGCAACGGGCGGCGCGCGCCGTAATGCAGTTCGGCGTAGACGTCGTCCTCGATCAGCGGAATCCCATGGCGCGCGAGCAGGACGACGAGGTCGCGCTTGGCGTCGTCGGGCATCGTCGCGCCGAGGGGATTGTGGAAGGTCGGCATCAGCCAGCATGCACGCGGCGAATGGCGCGCGATGGCTTGTTCCAATGCGTCCAGATCGACGCCGTCGCGCGGATGCGTCGGGACTTCGATCGCGCGCAGGCCGTTGCGCTCCAGCGACTGCAGCACCGCGTAGAAACACGGCGATTCGACCAGCACCGCATCGCCGGGTCGCGTGACCGCGGCGATGCCGAGGTTCAGCGCTTCCAGCGCGCCGTTGGTGACGATGATTTCGTCGGCGGGTACGTCGATGCCGTCGATCAGGTAACGCAGGCCGATCTGCCGGCGCAGTTCGGCCTGTCCGGGCGTGAGGTCGTCGACGGTGCTCCAAGGGTCGAGATCCTGCGCGGCGGCGGCAATCGCGCGGCCGAGCTTCGGCAGCGGAAACAGCAGCGGGCTCGGGAACGCCGAGCCGAACGGGACGAGGTCGCGATGCATCGCCGACTGCAGGACATCGAACACCAGTTCGCTCACGTCGACCGGCCGCGAGTCGCCGTCCGGACGCGATGACGTCTCGGGTTCCGGCGGAAGTCGCGACGGTCGCGCCGCCACGTAATAACCCGAACGCGCGCGCGATTCGATCAGGCCGCGCGCTTCCAGCAGGTAGTACGCCTGGAACACGGTGGATGGGCTGATGCGCCGCGCGGTGGTGGTCTGCCGCACCGATGGCAGGCGTTCGCCCGGACGGAACGCGCCGGATTGGATGGAGCGGGCCAGATCCTCGGCCAGGGCCTCGTAGCGCTTCACCGGGCGTCCTCGGGCAACTGATACGGTTTTTCGAGCGGCTTTCTGATTCTACTGGAACTGATACGGTCGCCCTAGACTGCGCGCACCGTCCGAGCTCCCTCCGAGTGCCCGATGTCCACCGGCGTACAGCTGCATCTCGCCCTGATCCTGTTCGCGCCATGGTTCGCGGTGCTGTCGGTGCTGTTCTGGCGCTACCCGCGGCAGCCGCGAGGGCCGGCGCGGTTCGCGTTCGATTCGATCGCACTGACAACCGCCACGGCGGCGGCCTTCGCCGGCATGTACTGGGGCATGGCGCACGCCGACGCGGGCTTCGGCCCAATGTGGAAGCAGGTGTTCGCGACCTCACTGGCGTACGGGCTCTACCTGGGCGTCATGGCCGTGGCGCTGCTCGCGCGCATGCGCTGGTTCGCGCGGCTGCGTTCCCTTTCGACCACCGCAGCCCCGGGCTGACAATGAAGACCCTGCTCGTCGTCGGCTTCCTCGCGCTGATCGTCTACAACCTCGGCGCGGCGCTGTACTACATGCTCACCGACCGCGGCGAGAGCAAGCGCGCGGTCAATGCACTGACCCGCCGCATCGCCCTGTCGGTCGCGCTGATCACGCTGGTGGCCGTCGGCATTGCCACGGGTGTCATCCAGCCGCACGCCGTGGGCGCCTGACCGACACACCCCCGCTGCATGACAGGACCGCCCCGGCAGCCGCCGAACGGTCCGCCGGGCTCATCCGTTTGCGTTTGAATCGCGTAGCCGACGCTTTGATCGAAATCAAGCGCGGCGCATGAACGGGTTCCTAACATGCCGCCGACCCCGGCCCTGCCGCTCGGGAGTGTCCATCATGCATACCCAACCAGAAACCTATAACGACAAGATCGTGCGCCAGTTCACCGCGATGACGGTGGTCTGGGGCATCGTCGGCATGGCGGTCGGCGTCCTGATCGCCGCCCAGCTGTACTGGCCGGCGCTCAACTTCGACGTACCGTGGCTGAGCTACGGCCGCCTGCGGCCACTGCACACCAACGCGGTCATCTTCGCCTTCGGCGGCTGCGCGCTGTTCGCCACCAGCTACCACGTGGTGCAGCGCACCTGCCACGTGCGGCTGGCGTTCGACAAGCTGGCCGCCTTCACCTTCTGGGGCTGGCAGGCGGTCATCGTCGCCGCGGCGATCACGCTGCCGCTGGGCCTCACGCAGGGCAAGGAATACGCCGAGCTCGAATGGCCGATCGACATCCTGATCACCATCGTCTGGGTGTCGTACGCGATCGTGTTCTTCGGCACGATCGTCAAGCGGCGCGTGAAGCACATCTACGTCGCCAACTGGTTCTACGGCGCCTTCATCATCACCGTCGCGCTGCTGCACATCGTCAACAACATGGCGATGCCGGTCGGCCTGGGCAAGTCGTACTCGCTCTACACCGGCGCGGTCGATGCGATGGCGCAGTGGTGGTACGGGCACAACGCGGTCGGATTCTTCCTGACCGCCGGCTTCCTCGGGATGATGTACTACTTCGTCCCGAAGCAGGCCAGCCGGCCGGTGTATTCGTACCGGCTGTCGATCGTGCACTTCTGGGCGCTGATCGCCGTGTACATGTGGGCCGGCCCGCACCACCTGCAGTACACCGCGCTGCCGGACTGGGCGCAGTCGCTGGGCATGGTGTTCTCGCTGGTGCTGCTGGCGCCCAGCTGGGGCGGCGCGATCAACGGCATCCTCACGCTCTCCGGCGCGTGGGACAAGCTGCGCACCGATCCGATCCTGAAGTTCCTCATCGTGGCGGTGTCGTTCTACATGATCGCGACCTTCGAAGGTCCGATGATGTCGATCAAGACCGTCAACTCGCTGTCGCACTACACCGACTGGACCGTCGGCCACGTGCATGCCGGCGCGCTGGGCTGGGTCGCGATGATTTCCGTCGGCGCGGTCTACTCGATGCTGCCGCGACTGCTCGGCCAGACGCGGATGTATTCGGTGAAGGCCATCGACCTGCACTTCTGGCTGCACACGGTCGGCGTCGTGTTCTACATCGTGTCGATGTGGATCGCCGGCGTGATGCAGGGCCTGATGTGGCGCGCCACCAACCCCGACGGCACGCTCACCTACAGCTTCGTCGAGGCGCTCAACGCGACGTATCCCTATTACCTCGGCCGGTTGCTCGGCGGCCTGATCGTGTTGTCCGGCATGTTCGTGATGGCCTGGAACGTGATCCGCACCTGGCAGCAGGCGCGCGACCTCGTCCCCACGCCGGTGATGCCGCCGGATGCGGCCAGCGCACACGCCAGCACGATCTCCTGAGGCGGACGACATGAGCCATTCACACGAGAAAGTCGAAACCAACGTCGGCCTCATGGCGGTGCTGATCGCCGTGGCCGTGTCCTTCGGCGGCCTGGCGGAAATCGTCCCGCTGATGCACCAGGCCGAAGCCATCACGCCCCTGCCCGGCGTGAAGCCGTATCCCGCGCTCGAACTCGCCGGCCGCGACGTCTATGTCCGCGAGGGTTGCTACAACTGCCATTCGCAGATGGTGCGCACGCTGCGCTTCGAGACCGAGCGCTACGGTCACTACTCGCTCGCGGGCGAATCCGTGTACGACCGCCCCTTCCAGTGGGGCTCCAAGCGCACCGGGCCGGACCTGGCGCGCGTGGGCGGCCGCTATTCCGACGACTGGCATCGCGTGCACCTGCACAACCCGCGCGACGTCGTGCCCGAATCCAACATGCCCGGCTTCCCGTGGCTCGCCGAAGCGAAGGTCGACGGCGAACAGGTGCAGCAGCGCATGAAGGCGCTCAAGACCATCGGCGATCCGTACACCGTCGACGACATCGCCGGCGCGCCGGCCGCGGTGGACGGCAAGACCGAGCTCGATGCGGTCGTCGCCTACCTGCAGGGCCTGGGCCGCCACGCTCCGAGGGGAGGCTGACCATGCTGTCCGGAATCGTCACGACGATCCTGCTGGTGCTGTTCGTGGCCGGCTGGGTGTGGGCCTGGAGCCCGAAGCGCAAGAACGAATTCGACGCGGCCGCGCAGCTGCCGCTCGATGAAGACCGGGAGAAACGGCAATGACCACCGGCTGGTCGATCTATGTCATCGCGATCGTCGCGATCAACATCCTCGGTTGCGTCTGGCTGATCTGGTGGACCGGCAAGCGCCGGCCGGGCGATCCCGCCCCCACCGACACCAGCCACGTGTGGGACGGCAACCTCACCGAGTACAACAAGCCCATGCCGCGCTGGTGGGTGAACCTGTTCTACATCACGATCGTCTTCGCGATCGTGTACCTGGTCTGGTATCCGGGACTGGGCGCGTTCGCGGGCGTGGCGAAGTGGACCTCCGCACGCGAACAGGCCGCCGACAAGGCGCGCGACGATGCGAAGCTCGAACAGACCTTCGCGCCGTACGCGGGCAAGTCGATCGACGTCATCGCACGCGATCCCAAGGCCGTCGCGCTGGGCCGTTCGATCTTCAACAACACCTGCGCGACCTGCCACGGCTCCACGGCGCAGGGTGCGGTCGGATACCCGAACCTCACCGACCAGATCTGGCATTGGGGCGGCACGCCGGACGACGTGCTGCACTCGGTGCTGGAAGGCCGCGAAGGCGTGATGCCCGAATGGGGCAAGGTGCTCACCGGCATGGGCGGCGACAACGCGGTCGATTACGTGGTCGCCTACGTCCGCACGCTGTCGAACCCGGACACCATGCAGAACAACTACATGGCCGCGCAGGGCAAGGCGCTCTACAACGGCGTGTGCATCGCGTGCCACGGCGTGGACGGCAAGGGCAATACCGCGATGGGTGCGCCCGACCTCACCGACGACTACTGGCTCTACGGCAACAGCAGCGAGAGCCTGCGCCACACGATCGAGAACGGCCGCCACGGCGTGATGCCCGCATGGCGCAACACGCTCGGCGAGACGCGCTCGCGCCTGGCCGCGGCGTATGTCTGGTCGCTGTCGCATCCCACCCAATCGACGGTGACCGCGACACGTTGAACTCCTGAGGCGAGCACGCTGCCATGAGCCAGCCAGCACCGCGATTCGACCACCCGCCCCGACCGCTCTCGCAGCGGCTCGGGGCGATCCTGTGGCCCAGCTTCTTCGCCGCGTGCGTCGCGACGATGGTGTTCTTCGCGTACGTCGATCCGCTCGCGTTGCGCGACATGACCTTCCCGCACCTGCCGATGACACGCACGCTCGGGTACAGCCTGGGCTTTTTCATGTTCTGGATCGCTACCGCAGCATCCAGCGCGTTCACCTGGGTGCTGCTGCGCCCGGCCAGCCGTTTCAACGGGCCGCTGCGGCCCGAGTAGTCCTTACCGCGATGAACAAGAAGATCTCGATCGACCTCCTCGACGACGGCGGCAACGCGCTGTACGTCAGCGAGCGGAAGATCTACCCGCGCAGCGTGAGCGGCGTGTTCCAGACCTGGCGCAACGTCGCGGTCGTCGTGCTGCTGGGCATGTTCTACGTGTTCCCGTGGTTGCGCTGGGACGGCCGCCAGGCGGTGCTGTTCGACCTGCCGGCGCGCAAGTTCTACGTGTTCGGCCTGAATTTCTGGCCGCAGGATTTCTTCCTGCTCGCGGTGCTGATGATCATCGCGGGCCTGTCGCTGTTCTTCTTCACCGCCATCGCCGGGCGCCTGTGGTGCGGCTACGCCTGCCCGCAGACGGTGTGGACGGAAGTGTTCCTGTGGATGGAGCGCTGGACCGAAGGCGACCGCAACGCGCGCATGAAGCTCGACGCCGCGCCGTGGACCGCCCACAAGCTGCTGCGCAAGGGCGGAAAGCACGTGCTGTGGCTGGTATTCGCGCTGTGGACCGGCTTCACCTTCGTCGGCTTCTTCACGCCGATCACCGACCTCGCCGCACGCGCGCCGCTCTTCGGCAACGCGCCTGGCTGGGGCGGCTGGGAGACGTTCTGGGTGCTGTTCTACGCGCTGGCGACGTGGGGCAACGCGGGCTTCCTGCGCGAGCAGGTCTGCAAGTACATGTGCCCGTACGCGCGTTTCCAGAGCGCGATGTTCGACCGCAACACGCTCATCATCGCCTACGACCCGATGCGCGGCGAACCGCGCGGCCCGCGCAAGCGCGGCCTGGGCAGCGTGCTCGAACGCGCCCGCGGCCTGCTCGATCCCGCCACCGCCTACGACTACGTGTTCCGCGCGGCACGGCAAGGCAACGCGGTCACGCTCGGTGCCGCGGGCACGACCGCCGTCACCGATGTCGGCCTCGTCGCGCAGCCGCTGCCGAAGTTCGAGCCTGAACAGCTGGGCGACTGCATCGACTGCACGATCTGCGTGCAGGTCTGCCCGACCGGCATCGACATCCGCAACGGCCTGCAATACGAGTGCATCGCATGCGGCGCCTGCATCGACGCCTGCGATTCGGTGATGGACAAGATGGGCTATCCGAAGGGCCTGATCCGCTATTCCACGCAGAACGCCATCGACGGCAAGCCCACGCGCGTGGCGCGTCCGCGCGTGCTGCTCTACGGCGTTCTGCTGCTGGCGCTGTGCGTGGCCTGGGCGTGGGGCGTCGGCCATCGCAGCCCGCTGATCGCAGAAGTGCTGCGCGACCGCAATGCGCTCTATCGCGAAGCCGCCGACGATCGCATCGAGAACACCTACACGCTCAAGCTCGTCAACAAGGATGTCGCGCCGCGCACGTTCCGCATCCGGGTGCAGGCGCCGGCCGGCATCGAACTGCGCGGCGGGCCGCAGACGGTGAATGCCGACGCCGAGCAGGTGCTCAACCTTCCACTGGTGCTGTCCGCGCCCGAGGGCGTCCGCGGCAAGCAGGCGGTGACCTTCCATGTCGAACGCGTCGATGGCACCGCGAATGCCGACGTGGCCTCGACTTTCTTCGGACCGATGTGATGAGTCTGGCCGTGAAACTCCGCAATCCCGTGATGTGGCTGGTGATCGGCCTTCCGTTGCTGTCGATCGTGGCCGGCGTCGGGCTCGTCGTCGTCGCGCTGCGCAGCGGCGGCGACGATGCGGTGATCGACACTGTGCAGCGCACGGCGCAGATCCAGACGACGGAACTCGGCCCCGACGAGCGCGCACGGTCGATGACGCTGTCGGCCGTACTGCACGTGGACGCGAAAGGCGTCGATCTGCTGCCCGTCGGCGGCGGGTTCGCGAATGGCGACGTGCCGCGCGATGCGCCGCTCTCGGTCGCGCTCTCGCACCCGAGCGATGCGTCGCGCGATGTGCGTGTCGAGTTGAAGCCCAGCGAACTCGGCTGGCACGCGGATCTCGCACTCGAAACCGGCCACGACTGGCTGCTGCAACTCACGCCCGCCGACGCGCAGTGGCGCCTCCGGGGCCGCCTGGTCGCCGGTCAGGGCGCAGCGCACCTGGCGCCGGCGCTCACAGGCGAATAGCGATGGATGCGGCGCTACCCCTGCGCGACACCCGCACCGCCGACATCGGCGTCTGCCACCACTGCGGCGAGACGCTTGCGGCAGATGCCATTTGCGACGGCGACCGTGCGTTCTGCTGCAACGGTTGCGCGGCGGCGGCGACGTGGATCCGCGAGGCCGCGCTCGGCGATTACTACGCGCTGCGCACCTCGCCCGCCGGGCGCGTGCAGGTCGACGCCTCCGATTTCGGCGCGTGGGATCGCGACGTCGTGCTCGCCGAACACGCGCGCGTCGTTCCCGGCGGCCGCGAGATCACCGTGCTCACCGACGCGATGCGCTGCGCCGCCTGCGCGTGGCTGATCGATCGCGCACTGCGCCGGCATCCCGGCGTGCTCGACGCGGGCGCCAATGCGGTGACCGGCCGCGTCGTGGTCGCGTGGGATCCGCAGCGCGTCACGCTGTCGACGCTGATGCAACGCCTCGCCGCGCTGAGTTATCGCCCGTGGCTGGCGACCGGAGACGCACGCGAGCAGGCACAGCGCCGCGAACGCCGTCGCTGGCTGCTGCGACTGGGCGTAGCGGGACTCGGCGCGATCCAGGCGATGATGTTCGCCGAAGCGCTGTATCTGGACACCGCGCAGCAGATGCCGGTCGCCACGCGCGATTTCTTCCGCTGGATCACCTTCCTCGTCTCCACGCCGGTCGTGTTCTATTCGGGCTGGCCGTTCCTGGAAGGCATGTGGCGCGAATTGCGTGGCCGCCGTGTCGGCATGGACACGCTCATCGCCGGCTCGACCCTGCTGGCGTACGTCGCCAGCCTGGCGGAAACGCTGCGCGGCGGCACCCACGTCTGGTACGACGCGGCGGTGATGTTCGTGCTGCTGTTGCTGGTGGCGCGCATGTTCGAACAGCGCGCGCGCGGCATCGCCAGCGCGCAGGTCGATGCGCTCGCGCGGGCGCGTCCGGCACTCGCGCTGCGTGAACGCGAGGATGGCTCGACCGAGCAGGTTCCGCTGGGCGAGATCGCCATCGGCGACGTGCTGCGCGTGGCGGCGGGCGAAGCGGTGCCGGCCGACGGCGTGCTGCTCGATCGCGCCGCGTCCTTCGACGAAGCGCTCATCACCGGCGAATCCACACCGGTCCGCCGCGAAGCCGGCGACGCCGCGCTCGCGGGCAGCGTCTGCGGCGAGCACGCGGCGCGGCTGCGCGTCGTGCGCACCGGCGCCGACACGCGTCTTTCGCAGCTCACGCGCCTGGTCGAACAGGCGCAGTCGGCGCGGCCGCGTCTGGCGCGGGCAGCCGAACGCGTGGCAGGCGGATTCGTCGTCGCGCTACTGCTGTGCGCGGTCGCGACGCTCGCGTGGTGGCACGTGCACGAACCCGCACGCGCGCTCGAAGTCACGCTCGCGCTGCTGGTCGTGAGCTGCCCGTGCGCGCTGTCGCTTGCGATTCCCACCGCGCTGACGACCGCGCACGGCGCGCTCGCCCGCATCGGCGTGCTGGGCGTACGGGAGGATGCGCTGTCGACGCTGGCCCGCGTGGATCGCGTCGTGCTCGACAAGACCGGCACGCTCAGTAACGGGCGTCCGGAACTCGACAGCATCGCGACGTTCGTTGATCTCGACGCGCGTGATGCGCTGTCGATCGCTTCCGCGCTCGAGCGCGGCAGCGCGCATCCGCTCGCGCAGGCGTTCGCGCACACCGCGGCCGATCGCACGGCGCACGGCGTGCAGGCCGTGGCCGGTTGCGGCATCGAAGGCGATATCGAGGGCGTGCGCTGGCGCCTTGGGCGCGCGGACTTTGCCGCCCGACAGGCGGACGATGGCGCGCTGTGGCTCGGCGACGGGACGCGTGCGTTCGCGCGCATCACCGTCCGCGAAACCATGCGCGATGGCGCGCGTGAGGCCATCACTGCACTGCGCGAGGCCGGCATCGCGGTGGAACTGTGCAGCGGCGATGCCACCGAGGCGGTCGCGAGCTTCGCACGACAGGTCGGCATCGACGACGTCCTGGCGCGGCAATCGCCCGAGCAGAAACTCGCCCGCGTGCGCGAGGCGCAGTCGCGCGGCGATGTCGTCGCGATGGTTGGCGATGGGATCAACGACGCGCCTGTGCTCGCCGGCGCCGATGTTTCGCTCGCCATGGCCGAAGGCGCCGCCCTCGCGCAGCGCGCGGCGGATTTCGTCGTGACCAGCCCGTCGCTGCTGCGCGTGCCGCAGGCGATCGCGCTGGCGCGGCGCACGCAGCGCATCATCCGGCAGAACCTCGCGTGGGCGCTGGGCTACAACGTGCTGGCGATTCCGTTGGCCGCGACCGGACACGTGACGCCGTGGATCGCGGCGCTCGGCATGGCAGGCTCGTCGCTGCTGGTCACGCTTAACGCGCTGCGGCTGAGCCGCGGCCAACGCAACGGAAGGAGGGCCGCATGAACATCCTGCTGCTGCTAGTGCCGATCAGCCTGGTGCTGCTGGGCATCGCGATCGCCTCGTTCGTCTGGGCGGTGCGCCGCGGACAGTTCGACGACCTCGACACGCCGGCCATCGACATCCTTCGCGAAGACCCGCTGCCGTCGCCGATTTGCGATCCGGCGAGCGAGTCCACTGAGGTCGATCGGCATGCCGATTGACTGGCTGACGCTCGGCGCGGCATCGCTCAGCGGCTTGCTGGGCGGCGCGCACTGCGCGGCGATGTGCGGCGGCATCGCGACGGGCTTTTCGGTGAGCGCGCAGCGCGCTGGAGCCACGACGGTGCGACGCTCGATCGCGCCGGCGCTCGAAGCGAACCTCGCGCGCATCGGCGGCTATGTCATCGCCGGTGCGCTCGCCGGCGGCCTCGGCCACGGCATCGTCGGTGTCGCGCGGATGGATGGGCTGGCGACCGCGCTTCGCATGCTCGTCGGACTGGTGTTGATCGTCGTGGCACTGCGTCTGTTCGATCGACGCGGGCGTTTTTCGGCGCTCGGCGGCCCAGGTGCGCGCATGTGGGCGTGGTTGCGCCCGCTGCAGCAGCGGATGTTGCCGGCGGATTCGCGCGCCAAGCGCATCGGCTTGGCGGTGTTGTGGGGCTGGCTGCCGTGCGGATTGAGCACCACGCTGCTCGCCGCCGCGTGGCTGCAGGCGAGCGCGCTGCACGGCGCGCTGACGATGCTCGCGTTCGGCGTCGGCACATTGCCGGTGATGCTGCCGCTGACGTGGAGCGGCGCGCGCCTAGGCCGCTGGTTGCAGACGCGCTGGCGCAATGCGGGCGCGGGACTGGTGATGGTCGCCGGACTGCTGACGCTGTCGGCACCGTGGCTGATGCAGTTGCCGGAACTGCACGCGGTGCTGTCCGCGCTGGGATGCGCCACGCCGTCGGCGTGAGAGTCCGGATTACGTCGCGCTGCGCGTGCGGCGTGCGCGCGGTGTTTCCTCTTCCGCGCCGTGGGCCAGTCGCGTGAGTTCCTCCAGGTCGACGATGTCCACGCGACGCCCATGCACGTCGATCACGCCGTCTTCCTGCAACCGCGTGAAGCCGCGGCTCACCGTTTCCAGCGCAAGGCCGAGGTAACGCGCAACGTCCTCGCGGCTCATCGGCAGCCTGAACTGCGTCGCCGACTGGCCAATCTGGCGGAAACGTTCGCCCAGGCCATGCAGGAACAGCGCGATGCGTTCGTTCGCCTGGCGCCGCACGAGCATGCCCATGTGGTCGTGGTCGCGATTGAGGCTGTGGCCGATGACGCGCAGCAGCTGCTGCTGCAATCCCGGCAATTGCGCCGCGACTTCGGTGAGCTGGTCGAACGGCACTTCGCACACGTTCGCATCGCCCAGCGCCACCGCTTCGCAGCGATGCGAGCCGCCGCCCAGCGCGTCGAGTCCGATGAGTTCACCCGGGAGGTGGAATCCGAGGACCTGCTCGTCGCCGTCCTCGCTCAGCGTCACCGTCTTGAACGCGCCGTCGCGGGCGACGTAGACCGAAGCGAGCGAGTCGCCGATGCGGAACAGGCGCTCGCCGCGCGAGATGGTGCGGCGTCGACGGACGATGTCGTCGAGGCGGTCGAGTTCAGGCCCGCTGATGCCCGCCGGCAGGCAGAGCTGCTGGAGCGAGCACTGGGAACAGCTGCGGCGCAGGTGCGCAAGATCCAGGGGACTGTTCATCGTGTGCCATTGTCGCATGCGGGCCCGTACAGCCGCCGGTTGGAACTGCGGGGCGAATTGTCCATGGCAGGCCTCCAGGAAAGCGAAAGGCGGCCGAAGCCGCCTTCCGCGCCACACGCCCGAAGTACCCGGCCCTCTGCGGGGCCTCGCGACATGCCCCGCAAGACGGGACACCCGCAACGCGAATGTGCACCCGTGTCGATGAACCACGCTGTCATCGGGGGAGCGGCGTCGACATGCGCTTAACGCCATTCATTGCGGTTTCTGCTTGCGGCGGGGCCTCGCGCGACGTGCGTCACGAATCAGCGCGATATGTCACTGCGTGCGCGTGCGCATCATGCGTTCGGCCGCGTCACGGTCGGCCTGGCTCTTTTCGCTGTTCCTTTCGTCAGCGCGCTGCTTGGCGGTCTTGCACACGCGTTCGACCTTGTTGCTGCCGGTGCTGCGGATGCGTTCGCAGACGAGGCGCTCCTCCGCCGCGGGCTTGCCGGCAACGGCTTCGTCGGCCTTCGCGGGAGTGGTCGTTACGGCCTGTTCGTCAGCGAAGGCTGGTCCGGCGAACAACGCCGTCGACAGTACGAATGCGAGCATGCATGTCTTCATGATTCCCTTCCCCGTTGCGTTTGATGGTGATCCTGCCGACGGCGGCGCTTCATGCACCCGGCGCATGCGGCATCTGCACCGATCTTAGGAGCACATCGGGCGTCCAACCCCGGCCGTACACGAACCACCGGATTCGGCAAAGAAGGTGAAGACCGGGTTCCACGGGCGGGACAGTGTTTCCCCGGATCCCGCTCTTTGTTCCGCGCACGCAACGCCCATCTCCTTCCTGCAGCGATGGCCGCCCAGGCATTCCGCCAGGACCCGTCGCGATGAAGCGCCGCTCCCTCCCCCGATGCCGGCGCGCATGCAGGAGTCGATTCGCAATGAAGAAGAACAAAGTGCTCTCCACCGCCTTGGTCGCCGTCATCGCCAGCGCCGCCGCATTCGGCGCGCAGGCCGCCGACAAGGGCTTCTACGCCGGCGCGGGTGTCGGCCAGTCCTATGTGGACGAAGGCGCGTACGACGACGAGGACACCGCGTACTCGGTCTTCGGCGGCTACCAGTTCAACCGCTATTTCGGGCTTGAAGGCGGCTACGCCGACTTCGGCAAGCTCGAGCCGCGCGGCACCGGCACGCCGCTGGAAGCCAGCTCGGTCTACCTGACCGCCGTCGGCACCGTGCCGGTCACCGACCACTTCTCGATCTACGGCAAGGCCGGCGTGCAGCGCTGGGACCTGGACCGCGCGATCCCGTCCATCGTCGGCAACACGGACGACAACGGCACCGACCCGACCTACGGCGTGGGCGTGCAGTACCGCTTCACCGACAACGTCGCGCTGCGCGGCGAATACAGCCGCTTCGAGGTCGAGGACACCGACCTGGACCTGGCGCAGATCCAGCTGCGTTACGACTTCTGAGTCGAACGCGCTGACAGCACGGACCGCGAAAGGCCGCCGGTGCGAACCGGCGGCCTTTCGCGTTCGTGACGCGCTGCAGCTGGCGGTGCGCCGATGCGACGGGCACTCTGGGCGCCAGCCGACCACGGGGAAACACCGCGTTGGACAGCACGCCCACGGATCCACGCACCACGCCCGGAACGCTGCGCGCCGTGAGCCGATGGCAGATCGTCGGCCTGTCGATCAACGACGTCGTCGGCAGCGGCATCTATCTGCTGCCAGCCGCGGCCGCGGCGCTGCTCGGGCCGGCGAGCCTGTGGGCGGTGCTGCTCGCAGGACTGGCGGTGAGCCTGCTGGTGCTGTGCTACGCGCAGGCCGCGAGTTATTTCGATGCACCCGGCGGCGGTTATCTCTACGCGCGCGAAGCGTTCGGTCCCTTCATCGGCTTCGAAGTCGGCTGGATGCTGCTGCTCACGCGCGTCGCCACCGCCGCCGCGCTCGCCAACGGCCTGGCCGAAGCCGTCACGCACTTCTGGCCCGCCGCCGACGCCGGCTGGGCGCGTGTGTCGATCGTGAGCGGCTCGATCGCGTTGCTGGTGGCGATCAACGTCGTCGGCGTGCGCGCGGCCGCGAACGCGGGCGTGTTGCTCGCGATCGGAAAGCTCGTGCCGCTCGCGTTGTTCGTGGTGATCGGCGTCTTCTTCGTCGACACCTCGCTCGCCGCACCGTCCACCGCGCCGCTCACCGCGCGACCGCTGGCCGAAGCCGCGCTGTTGCTGCTGTTCGCCTACGCCGGCTTCGAGAACCTGCCCGCCGCCGCCGGCGAATATCGCAATCCGCGCCGCGACGTGCCGTTCGCGTTGCTGACGATGATCGCCACGGTGACGTTCGTGTACGTCAGCGTGCAGTGGGTCGCGCTGGGCACGCTGCCGGATCTCGCGCATTCGTCGACGCCGCTTGCGGAAGCCGCTTCGCGCTTCTCCGGCGAATGGCTCGCGCTGGTGATGACGGTCGGCGCGAGCATCTCCATCCTGGGCACCAGCAGCAACACGGTGCTGATGGCGCCGCGTTACCTGCTCGCGCTGTCACAGGATGGCTACGGGCCGCGCTGGCTCGGCGCGATCCATCCGCGCTTCCGCACGCCGGCCGTTTCGATCGTGCTGATCGGCGCGGTGTCGCTCGCGCTGGCGCTGTCGGGATCGTTCGTGCAGCTGGCGCTGTTGTCGGTGGTGTCGCGACTGTGCACCTACCTCGGCACCGCGGGATCGGTGCTCGTGCTGCGGCACAAACACGGCGATCGCGAAGGCGCACTGCGGCTGCCCGGCGGGCCGTTGATACCGGTCGCGGCGATCGTGCTCAGTCTCGCGCTGCTGGCGAGCGCGCAGGTGGCGAACCTCATCGCCGCGGCTATCGCGCTGGTGATCGGCGCGGTGGTCTATGCGTTCCGGCGGCGGTGAAGCGCCTTCCCCGTCAAGGCGACGGCGTCGTTATGGGAACGACCGCGGGCTCCGGCATGTCCATCAGCTGCTTCTGCAGATCGAACAGGATTTCCGCATCGCCCGGCAGCCACTGCGATGCCTCGTTGCCGCGATAGTGGCGATGGAACGCGCGCACCGCCGCTTCCGGATCGCGCAGGTCGTAGCCGACCAGCCGCATCGCCGCCCAGGCATCGAAGCCCGGCGGCGGCGCCAGCGGCGCGCGCGGCCACAGGCCATACCCGGCGTCGGCCAGGCGCTTCCACGGGAACAACGCGCTGGGGTCGCGCTTGCGCACCGGCGCGATGTCACCGTGGCCGATCACCAGGTGCTTCGGGATATCGAGCCGCCAGGTGATGTCGCCAAGCAACCGCAGCAGCGTGGCGATCTGCGCCTCGGTGAAGGGCTCCACGCCGTCGTTGTCGATTTCGATGCCGATGGACGCGGAATTCAGATCGCTCACGCCTCCCCAGCGCGATGCGCCCGCGTGCCAGGCGCGTTCCGTCTCGTCGACCAGCTGGTACAGCACGCCATTGTCGCCGATCAGGTAATGCGCGCTGACGCGACCACCCAGGTTCCGCGTCTGCAGCGTGAGCAGCGCCGCTTCCGCGCTTTCCATCTCCGTCTGGTGCAGCACGATCATCACCGCATTGCGTGGATCGTGGTTCGGCGAAGGTCGCCACTGGGCGAGCGGATTATGCAGCGGCCTGGGCGGCGGCAGAGGCTGCGGCGTCGGCAGCGGTTGTGGCTTCGGCGGTGGCGCCGCCGCGCATGCGGCCAATGCCAGCGCGACGAGGACAGCCGCGATGCGATGCGGTTTCATGCGCGGGAGGCCGGGCAAAGTCACTCCTTGCGGATCGCATGCCCGCCGAACTGCGCGCGCATCGCGGCGAGCAGCTTGTCGGCGAAGGAATCGTCCTCACGCGAACGCAGGCGTTCGAGCAGCGACAGCGTGATCACCGGCGCCGACACATCCAGCTCGATCGCCTCGGCCACCGTCCAGCGACCTTCGCCCGAATCGGATACATACGGCGCGATGCCGGCCATCGTCGGGTTCTCTTCCAGCGCGTTCGCGCTCAGGTCCAGCAGCCACGAACGCACGACGCTGCCGTGTCGCCATATCTGCGCGATCTGCCCGAGGTCCAGCGCGAAATCCGTGCGCTTCTGCATGATCGCGAAGCCCTCGGCGTAGGCCTGCATCATTCCGTACTCGATGCCGTTGTGGACCATCTTGGTGAAGTGGCCCGCACCCGTGGGACCCACGCGGCCCCAGCCGCGATCGGCTGCAGGCGCAAGCGCCTCGAAGATCGGACGCAGGCGATCGACGACCGCTTCATCGCCGCCGACCATCAGGCTGTAGCCCTCGCTCAACCCCCACACGCCGCCGCTGGTGCCGCTGTCGACGTAGGCGATGCCATGTTCGGCGAGCATCGTCCCGCGACGCATCGTGTCCTTGTAGAACGAATTGCCGCCGTCGATGATCGTGTCGCCACGCGCCAGCTGCGGCAGCAGGTCGGCGATGGTGCGATCCACCGGATCGCCCGCCGGCACCATCATCCACACCACGCGCGGAGCGGGCAGGCGTTCGATCATGTCGGCGAGCGATTCCACGGGCTCGATGCCGCCCTGCGCCGCGCGCTCGCGCGCCTGCGCGCCGGGATCGAAGCCGACGACTCGATGCCCGCGTTGCACGAGCCGCTGCGCCATGTTCGCGCCCATGCGGCCCAATCCGATCATGCCCAGTTCCATCCGCGACTCCGATGCGAGGCGGCCTTCGCCGCGATGGCGACAAGGATGGCGCATGCGCGCGCGCAGTTCATCCCCGGCGGGCGCTTTCGTCCGGCAATGCTAAGAACGCGTGAACGTCGCGCCGTCAGTGAGCGTCACAGCGCCCGTACCGCAGGCCCACGCCCTTCGCGCCGACGATGGGCTCGGCTGTGGGCACGTAATCGCGCAGCGGTACATGCAGCCCCTTGGCGTCCTCGAAGACGTACAGCGAGAAGTCGTCACCGAGGAACTCGACGCGGTAGCCCTCCGGCACCGGCGAGGTCGGCGCGGCGCCGAAGCTGGTGTACGAGTCCATCGTCGCGCGCGTGCGCAGCGTGCGCACACCGCTGGCGATTTCCAGCCCGTCGGCCGAGATGCGCACGCGAGGCGCCGCGGCGTTGCCGCAGTCGGGCGAGTACGTACCGCCGTAGAGTTTCAGCGACTCCGGGCGCAGGTCCTGTGCGAATACCGATAGCGCGGCGACGCACGCGAGCGCGATGGCGAGGCACGAGTGGCGCATGGCGTCGATCCTCCGGCTACGGTGACCGGACCAACGCGGCGCATGCGGGATGGCGGCCAGCCCGGCCGCCTGGGCGTCAGTGCGGCAGGGGCGGCGTGACGACAGGCGCGAGCGGCTCGCGCTCGACGCGTTCCTGCTCCAGCGCGGCCAGGTGTTCCTCCAGCGTCCGGCCGAGCGCGGCAGCTTCGCGGCCTGCGGCGTTGAGCAGCGGCGCGGAGGCCTCCAGGCGCAGCTCGCGGCCATTGCGTTCCTGCACGGCGACCACGTGGCGCAGCATGGCCAGCGCCATCGCCGCGCTGTCGCTGCGTGCGGCGACCTGGCTCCCGAGCACCAGCAGCCATTCGCCATCGCGCCAGCCCACGCCGCCGATCGCGGTGTCGTCAGAATCCAGGAGCTGCGCATGGGGCTGCAGCGCATCCCCGAGGCGGCGGATCGGCCGGCTCGGTTCCTTCTTCTTGCGCGCGTCGCGCTTGGCCTTGGAATTGCGTGACATGAGGGCTCGCGATCGCGTTCTGGCCGCGCATTCTAGGCCGATCGCGTCGCCGGCGGCGCGGCGATGCGATCGGCGGGCCGCTCAGCGCAGCGGCGCCATCACCTTCAGCTCGCGCAGGTTGTACCCCTTCATGGCGGCCGACGCCTTCAGCCGCTCGAACAGCGCGCGGTTCATCTCCGGCTGACGGGACAGGATCCACAGGTTCTCGCGCTCGGGCCCGCCGACGATGGCCCACTGGTATTCCGGATCGAGATCGACCACCCAGTAGTCGGCCCAGGTCATCGGCAGCCACGCCAGCCATTCCGGCGCGAAGCGCACTTCCAGCGCGCCCGGCTTGCCGTCGACGGGGCGGGCCACGCCCTCGGAGACGTCGGTCGTGCCGTCCTTGACGCGGCACGCGTTGCGCACCCCGACGGTGCCGTCGGGGTTGGGCGTGTAGGTCGCGGTGATGTCGCCGACGCAATCGCGCTGCCAGAACATCGGCAGGTGCGCGATCTCGTGCCATTGGCCCGCATAGCGCTGCAGGTCAAGCTGCTCCACGGGCACGTTCACCTGTTCCTGCGCACGCGCCGGCATCGCCAGCGCGACGAGAACGGCGATGGACGACACCATCAGGTGCGCGAAACGCGGCATGGCAGGCCCTCGTTGGTCGGACCTGCAGATTCGCCGTGACAACGTCGTTTTTACGTGAGCGGTGAAACGCGCCCGGCTTCGACCGCGAGCTCAACGGAACGGCGACAGCGCCGTGGTGCCGCACACCGACGAGACGGCGTGGTTGTGGAAGCTCGCGCGACGACGGCGACGCTCGAGCCTTGCATCGCGTTCACGCCTGCGCGCTTCGTCCTGCGTCGTGTCGGTTTCGACGCCGGCCAGCGACAGCGCCAGCTCGGGGTCATGGATATGGCCCTGGTTGAACAGCAAACCGGTGAAGAGGTTCATGTCGCGACTCCATGTCTTTCGGGGTGCGACCATGCTGCGCCTGCGCCTACGACTGAAAAAGCGAGCATTTCGGAACGCTTTCTTGAATGGGATTCAAGGCTCGGAAAGCGCCGGATTTCTCGATGGAAATGCGCTTTCAGCGTGCCAGCGCACGCAAGGTGTCGAGCCGGTCCGCTTCCGGCGCCGGCTTGTCGTGGCGCCAGCGCAGGATGCGCGGGAAACGCACGGCGATGCCCGATTTATGCCGCGTGCTCACGTTCACCGCTTCGAATCCGAGCTCGAACACGTGCTGCGGCGTGACCGCACGCACCGGACCGAAGCGCTCGATCGTGTTCGCGCGGATCCAGCGGTCCAGCGTGAGGATTTCCTCGTCGCTCAAGCCCGAATATGCCTTCGCCACCGGCACCAGCGCATCGCCGTCCCACAGGCCGAAGGTGTAGTCGGTGAACAACGTGCTGCGGCGCCCCGACCCCGGCTGCGCGTACAGCAGCACCGCATCGATGGTGAGCGGATCGATCTTCCACTTCCACCAGTCGCCACGCCGGCGCCCGGTGCGATACGGCGAATCCATCCGCTTGAGCATCAGCCCTTCGACGCCGCGTTCGCGCGCGCTTTCGCGAAGTATTGCGGCCTCGCTCCAGTCGCGTGCGTCCACGCGCGGCGAGGCGACGATCACGCGACTGTCGAAGCGCGACAGCAGCTCGTCGAGCAGCGCGCGCCGCTCGTGCAGCGGGCGTTCGCGCAGGTCTTCGCCGTGCAGTTCGAGCAGGTCGTAGGCGAGCACGCGCGCGGGCGTGTCGCTCAGCGTCTTCGCACCGGGCTTCCGGCGCTGGATGCGCGTCTGCAACGCGGTGAACGGCAGCGGGCGGTCGCCTTCGCGCCAGCCCAGCAGTTCGCCGTCGATCACCGCGTCGTCGGGCAGGCGCGTCGCGGCCGCTTCGATCTCGGGGAAGCGCCCGTCCAGCCGCTCCTCGCCGCGCGACCACAGCGCGATCTCGCCTTCGCGACGGATCAGCTGCAGGCGGATGCCGTCCCACTTCCACTCCAGCAACCAGTCGTCGATGGACCCGAGCGCGTCGGGTTCGACTTCCAGCGGCGAGGCGAGGAAGAACGGATACGGCTGGCGGCTGTCGCTTTCCAGCACGCCCGCCGACAGCAGGTCGCCGAGAAACTGCGGTGTCGGCGTCCACGCGCCGAGCATGCGCTGGGCGATCAACGCGATGTCGAGCCCCGACAGTTCGGCGAGCGCCTGCTGCACCAGCCGCTGCGAGACGCCCACGCGCAGCGCGCCGGTGAGCAGCTTGTTGAACAGCAGGCGCTGGTCGGTCGGCAGAGTGCGCCAGCCTTCGACGACCGCGGCGTGGCGCAACTCAGGCGCCTGGTTCGCGACCGGCAGCAGGTGCAGTTCGATCCACTGCGACAGCGTGCGCTCTGGCGCCGCTTCGTCCGGATCGTCGAGCAGCAGCGCCAGCGTTTCGGCCAGATCGCCCACGTGGCCGTGGCTTTCCTCGACCAGCCACGACGGCAGGCCGCTCTCGGCGACGATCCACTCGTGCAGCTCGCGCGTGTTGGCGATGCGCGACAGCTTGCCGCCCGATAGCAGCCACAGCGCCCATGCCGCATCGGCCGGCGGCGCGTCGCGGAAGTAGGCGATCAACGCCGCGCGCTTGTCGCTGGTCGCGGTGCTTTGATCGAGCTCGCGGTAGAGGTCGGCGAAGCGCTTCATGCGTCGTCGCCGAAGCTGGTCCGCAACGTCTTCGCATCGACGCCCTGCTCGCACAGCGTGCGCACCAGCGCGTCGGTCGTGCCGTGCGTGGCGAACACGCGACGGGCGCCGGTCTGTTCGATCGTGCGCAGCAGGTCGGGCCAGTCGGCGTGATCGGAAATCACGAAGCCGCGGTCGTAGTTGCGACGACGGCGATTGCCGCGGATGCGCATCCATCCCGATGCGAAGCCCTGCTGCGCACGACGAAACCGCCGCAGCCACGGGCTTCCCGCCGCAGACGGCGGCGCAAGCACGAGGCGCCCCGCGTGGTCGGCACGCGCTCCCTGTTCGGAGACCAGCTCCGTCGCCGCCATCGCGATGCCAGCCGCGCCGTACACCTCCACGCCCGCGGCGATCGCGCCGTGCAGCAACGGCGGCGGCTCGTCGAACGCGGCCAGTTCGGCCAGCACGCGCTGCGCCTTTCCCAGCGCGTAGCAGAACAGCACTGCCGCTTCGCCGCGCGCCTCGCAGGTGCGGCGCCATTGCACGATCTCCGCGACGACGTCGCTTGTGTCCGGCCAGCGGTAGACCGGCAGCGCGAAGGTCGCCTCGGTGATGAATGCGTCGCACGGCACGACCTCGAACGGCGCGCAGGTCGGATCGGGCTGGCGCTTGTAGTCGCCCGAGGCGACCCAGACCTCGCCATCGACCTCCACGCGCACCTGCGCCGAGCCCAGCACGTGGCCCGCCGGATGCAGCGACACGCGCGCCCCGTTCATGTCGAACGGCTCGCCGTGCGCGTGCTCGACGATCCGCTGATCGCCGAGCCGCCAGCGCAGGATCGGCGCCGTGCCCGGCGTGCAGTGGTACTCGCCCATGCCCTCGCGCGCGTGGTCGCCATGGCCGTGCGTGATCACCGCGCGCGGCACCGGCAGCCAGGGGTCGATGTGGAAATCGCCGGCGGGGCAGTACAGCCCTTCGGGTCGCAGCTGGATGAGATCGCTTGCCTGCGGCATCGCTGCTCAATGGCCCCGCAAGCCGCCACGCTCGGCAAAATCCGGCCGCTGCGGCGGCAGGACGCAGAAGCGGTGGCCGGTCGGGGCCTCCATGACCCACCAGGTGCGCACCTGCGCGATGCGACGCGCGCCGAGCGCTTCCAGGCGGCGGACTTCGGCCTCGACGTCGTCGGTTTCGATGTCCAGATGAACGCGGCTGGGATGCTCGACGCGTTGCAGCAGGATGCGCGGCTGGTCGGTTTCGACGTCGAGCTGCCGGTAATGCGCGTCCTGCGGATCCGACAGCGTCGAGGCGCGATGGCCGAGCGCCGCCGCCCAGAACGCGGCGGCGCGCTCCAGGTCGCCGTTGCAGTCGATGATGATCTGTCCCAGGCGGCTGCGATGCATGCGCGGGACTGTATCGGCGAGGCGATCAGCGAGCGGTGAACCGTGCGCGCCGTCGCGTCTGTCCGCCCGCACCGCGTCGCGATCGCGTTACCGCTCACATCAATTTCACGACCGGATTCGCAGCCTTCACGCACAGCGTTCCCACATTCCTTAAGGAGACACCATGAAGGCGGCCGGCGGACTCATCCTCATCGTCGAGGATCACATGGCGATCGCAGAGATGGTCGGTGAATTCCTCGAAGCGCGCGGCTATGAAGTCGACTTCGCGCGCGACGGCGCCGACGCACTGCGACTCACCGCGGAAAACACCTACGACGCGATCATCCTCGACCGCACGCTGCCGCGCCTGGACGGGCTGGACGTGTGCCGTCGCATCCGCGCCGAGCAGCGCCGTTCGACGCCGGTGCTGATGCTCACCGCGCGCGACACGCTCGACGACAAGGTCACCGGCCTTGAAGCCGGCGCCGACGATTACCTGACCAAACCGTTCGCGATCCAGGAACTGGAGGCGCGCATCGCCGTGCTCATCCGCCGCGGCCGCAAGGCGATGGGGGGCGGCGTCCTGCGCGTGGCCGACCTGGTGCTGGATCCGGAAGCGATGACCGTCCACCGCGACGGCATGGAACTGCACCTGTCGCCGACGGGCTTCCAGCTGCTGAGCATCCTCATGCGCGAATCGCCGCGCGTGGTGTCGCGCCAGGAAATCGAGCGCGAGATCTGGAAGGGCGAATCGCCTGATTCGGACACGCTGCGCAGCCACCTGTACAACCTGCGCAAGACGATCGACCGCCCCTTCGACAACCCGCTGCTGCACACGATGCAGACCGCCGGCTACAAGGTCGCCGACCTGTCGGGTTCGAAGTCCGCGCGTGACAGCGCACCGGCGATGGCGGCGACGCCGCGTTATGCCGAAGCGGCGGTCAGCGCGCACTGAGTGCGTGCTTCAGCCCCTCTCCCACCGGGAGAGGGGTTGGGGGTGAGAGAAGCGGCGCCGCGGTGCCCATGCGCTGCGGGCCTGGGTCCCGGCTTTCGCCGGGATGACGGTTCAGCCCCTCTCCCTGCGGGAGAGGGGTTGGGGTGAGGGGTAACGAAGCGATACGGGCGAACGACCGGGTCCGTACAGCGCTGCGCATTGCTTCCCATCGCGACGGATCCTCGATGCTTGATCGAGAACCTCAACCCTGCTCGCGCGAATCCACATGGATTCCAGCTTTCGCTGGAATGACGGTTTAGCCCCTCTCCCACCGGGAGAGGGGTTGGGGTGAGGGTCGGTAGAGCATCAACGCTCGCACTCGCGATGCTGTTCACGAAGAGGCCTCAGAGCAACAGAAGCCCAAGCGCGCCCCTCACTCCTCCAGCGTGAACCCCACCTTGATCGTCACCTGCCAGTGGGCGACCTTTCCGTCCTCGACGTGGCCGCGGACGTCCTGCACGCAGAACCACTTGATGTTGCGCACCGTCTCCGACGCGCGCTCGATCGCGCGACGGATCGCATCGTCGGTGCTGGTCTTCGACGAGCCGGTCAGCTCGAGGTGCTTGTAGACGTGTTCGCTCATGGTCGCTCTCCGGGTGGGGGTTCGGACGGACTACGCGGATGCCTGCAGCGCGCCTGGCGCGCGCCGCCCGATCATAGTCCCTGCCCGCCCCCGCGCCCGTGATGCGCGCCGGTCGCCGACGAACGCGCTAGAGGCAATCCGCGCCGCCTTTCAGGCAGGCGGCATTGCGATCGCCCAGCGCCTTGGCGTCGGCTTCGCGACGCGCGCGGCGTTCGGCGGCGGTCATGCAGACAGTCTCCGTTCGGTTGCTGCCGACCTTCCGCGTGCGCTCGCACACCAGCTTCTCTTCCGGCGCGCGGTTGACGATGGCGGAGATGGATTCGAGCGAGTTGAACACGAGGATGCGATCGGCCTCGGGCAGCTCCGTGATCGCGCTGCGGTCGCGCAGCAAGGTGAAGACCTTGTCCTGCTCGCGCAGCAGCGTGGCGCGCTCGGTGGCGGGCATGTCCTTGTACCGGCCGCTGCGCTGTTCCACCTCGACGCGGAGCTGCCGCTGCTGGTCGAGGATCGCCGTGGCATCCATGTTCGGATGGATTTCGTTGGCTGCGGCCGGCACGGCGGCGGAGATCGCCAGCGCCAGCGTGAAGACGGCCTGCCTTGCGAAGTACCTGAGCATTCCCTGTTCCCCGGTCGAAAGTCTGCCGACCGTACCGGCAAGGCGAGGCACCGTCCAGTGCAAACCGGGGCGTCAGCCGTGCCCGTGTTCCGCTTCGTCCGGCGCACCTGCGACCCGGTTGGGCCCCACTTCCGGCAGCGCGCCCGGCGCTGGTGCGCCGCTGCCGGGCAGGCTGTCGGCCGGCGTCATGACGTCGGCTTCCGGGTTCTGCACGACGATGCTGATGCGACGGTTCAACGGCGAGCGTGGATCGCGCTTGTCGAACGGCACCGACGCCGCCAGTCCGACCACGCGCGAGATGCGGTCTTCTTCCAGCCCGCCTTCGACGAGCGCGCGACGCGCGGCGTTGGCGCGTTCGGCGGACAGTTCCCAGTTCCCGTAGCCGCCCGCCGAGTGGTACGGCACCTCGTCGGTGTGGCCGCTAAGCGCGATGCGGTGGTGGGCATCGTTGAGCAGGCCGCCCATCTCGCCGAGCAGCGCGTGCGCGTAGTCCTTCAGGCGCGCACTCGCGTTGTCGAACATCGGCCGGTTCTGCTTGTCGACGATCTGGATGCGCAGGCCTTCCGGCGTGAGGTCGATCAACAGCTGGTCCTTGAACGGCGCCAATGCCTGGCTGCGTTCGACCGCCTCTTCCAGCGTCCGCTTGAGCGCGTCGAGTCGGCGCTTTTCTTCCTCGCGCGCGATGTCCCGGGCCTGCTGCGGCGAGAGCTTCATCGGCTCGCGTGCGCCGAACTCCGCGCCATGCCCGCCCGCGACGGCGACCGCGCTGGTGGTGGGGATCAGGCGGTCCGCGGCGCCGCCGGGACCGTTCGCGCCCGGCGCGGGCTTGAGCGACTTGCCGACCACGGCGCTGGGGTTCTTGAAGTATTCGGAAATCGCGGCGCGCTGCTGCTTGTCGGTGATGCCGACGATCCACATCACCAGGAAGAACGCCATCATCGCGGTCACGAAGTCCGCGTAGGCGACCTTCCACGCGCCGCCGTGATGCCCGCCGGCCACGCGCTTGATCGGCCGGAGGATGATGACCGGCCGTTCGCGATTGGCGGCCATGTCAGCGCTTGCCGCGCAGGTGCGCGTCCAGGTCGGCGAAGGCCGGGCGCATGTCGGAGAACAGCAGCTTGCGCGCGAATTCCACGGCCACGCTCGGCGCGTAACCGCGCACGCTCGACACCAACGCCATCTTGATGACCTCGAACGCCTTGGCCTCTTCCTGCGCGTGGTGGTGCATCGCCGCCGCGAGCGGGCCCACGAAGCCGTAACCCAGCAGGATGCCGAGGAAGGTGCCGACGAGCGCGGCTGCGACGTGGTGACCGATCTCGGACGCTTCGCCGCCGATGGACGCCATCGTGATCACGATGCCCAGCACCGCCGCGACGATGCCGAAGCCCGGCAGCGAGTCGGCCAGCACCTGCAGCGCGTGCGCGGGCTCGCCCGCTTCCTTCGAATGCGTTTCCAGCTCGATGTCGAGCACCTGTTCGAGCTCGTGCGCCTCGAAATTGCCGCTGACCATCAGGCGCAGGCAGTCGGTGGTGAATTCCATCAGCGGCTTGTCGGCGAGCAGCTTCGGGTACTTCTGGAACAGCTCGCTCGTCTGCGGTTCGTCCACGTCGCGCTCGATCGCCATCATGCCTTCGCGACGCGCCTTCATCAGCACGTCGTAGAGCATGGCGAGGATGTCGACGTAGTCCGACTTCTTGTAATGCGAGCCCTTGAGCAGGCGCGGAATGCCGCCCACGCACGCCTTGACGACCTTCAGCGGATTGGCGACGAGGAACGCGCCCGCCGCGGCGCCGCCGATGATGAGCAACTCATAGGGCTGCCACAACGCGCCCAGCTGGCCGTGCGACAGCACGAAACCGCCCAGCACGCTGCCGATTACGACGATGAAACCGATGATGATGAACATGAGCCGCCCCAGGACACGATTGGGTTAACGGCGCTGTCCGGGGAACATTGAGGTCCGTATCGATCGCCCTTGCGCATGCGCGAGGGCGGTCACAGTCGTTCATCGAAGCGGCGTCACCACGCCAGCCGGAACCAGCGCTCCAGCGTCTGCCCCGGCGCCAGTACGCGCGGTTCGAGGTTGAAGGCATCCGGCGGGCCGCTCTGCGGCTCCACGCACGTCGTTCGCTCGGGCATGTCGAACACGACCCAGTGCGCGCAATCGGAGGTCAGCGTGACGCGCTGTGCGCCACGATGCAGCATGACCGGCGCGTCGTTCATGAAGCAGTCGTCCCACGGGCCGGGCGGCGGCGGCGCAAGCGGACGCGTCGCCATGCCGTCGTCGTCGCGCGGATACCACGCGGTCGGGGCGAACTCGATGCGGTCGGGCTTGAGGAACCACGGATGCCAGCCCAGTTCCGCCGGCATCGCGCGTTCGCCGGCGGTGGCCGACAGGGTCATGCGCAGGCCGCGTGCTTCGAGCTCGATGCGTTGCCGTGCGATGCCGCCGAACGGCCAGCGCTCATCCGCCGGCAGCGCCAGCGACAACCCGACGTGGTGCGGCGATTGCGAATCGACCTGCCACGGCAGCGCGAAGCCGGCGCCGTGGATCGCGTGCACGCCGAGGTTCGCCGGCAACCGGTGCGACGTGCCTTCGAACGCGAATTCGCCGCGACGCACGCGCCCCGCCCACGGCACCATGGGATACGAACCCCAGCCGATCGTCGCGTCGTTGTCGTGGCTGAAACCCGCGAGTTGACCGATGCCGTCGACGCGGATCTGCGCGATGCGCCCGCCGGCCTGCGGCGCGACGTCGACCGACATCGCGCCATGCGTGAGCGTCACCAGCGGGCCCGGTTCGAGCCGCGCCGTCGCGGCGTCACGCGCCATACGGGTCGATGGTGACGATGCGGCCGTTCGCGTCGTGCTGCAGCGACGCGACCTTGATCGAACGCAGGTGCGTCACGCCGCCCGACAGGATGCTGTCGTGATAGAACAGGAACCACTGTCCATCGAACTCGACGATGGAGTGATGCGTGGTCCAGCCCACGACCGGCGTCAGGATCGGCCCCTGGTAGGTAAACGGTCCGTACGGGCTGTCGCCGACCGCATAGCACAGCAGGTGCGTGTTGCCGGTCGAATACGAGAAGTAGTACTTCCCGCCGAACCGGTGCAGCCAAGACGCCTCGAAGAAACGGCGCTCGTGGTCGCCAGCCTTCAGCGGTTCGCCGTTTTCGTCGAGGATCACGACCTCGCGCGGCGCTTCGGCGAACTCCAGCATGTCGCCGCGCAGGCGCGCGACCTTCGGGCCGAGCGCGGCCTCGTCGTCGCCCGGCTCGGCGTGCGCCTCGTCGCGCACGTTGTCGCGGTACTTCTGCAGCTGGCCGCCCCAGAGGCCGCCGAAGTACATGTAGCTTTCGCCGTCCTCGTCGGTGAACACCGCCGGATCGATCGAATAACTGCCGGCGATGGCCTCGGGCTGCGGAACGAACGGACCTTCCGGGCGATCGCCGACGGCGACGCCGATCTGGAACACGCCATCGGCGCGCTTGGCCGGGAAATACAGGTAGTACTTCCCGTCCTTCGTCGCCGCGTCCGGCGCCCACATCTGGCGCTGCGCCCACTTCACGTCGCGCACGTGCAGCGCGACGCCGCAGTCCACGGCCTCGCCGTCGGGCGAGTCCATGCGCAGGACGTGATAGTCCTCCATGCCGAAGTGCGAGCCTTCATCGTCGAACGGAATGCCGGCGTCGATGTCGTGCGAGGGGTAGACGTACAGCTTGCCTTCGAACACGTGCGCGGACGGATCGGCGGTGTAGATGTGCGTGACCAGCGGCTGCGAGATCGCCTTGGCGGCGATGGCGCCGAGGTCCTGGTTCTGGGAGAGGTCGGACATGGGGAATCTCCGGATCAGGCCGAGGCGGTTTGCAGGCGGCGGGCGGTGAGTTCCTGTTCGATGCGCGATTCCATCGGCTTGTTGATCTCGTACAGGAACAGCAGCACCACGCACAGCAGGAACGGAATCGATGCGTACAGGCTCACCGCCAGGCGGATGCCGTCGACGGTCTGCGGCGACTGCATCGCGGCATCGGCGTTGTAACCGTAGTACGCGAGGATGCCGGCGACGGATGCGCCGCCGACGCTCAGACCGATCTTCAGCCCGCACAGCATCGCCGAGAAGATGATCGCGGTGGCGCGGCGGTGGTTCTTCCATTCGGAGTAATCCGCGACGTCGGCGATCATCGCCCACAGCAGCGGAATGGTGATGCCGTAGAAGAAGCCGTGCAGGATCTGCGCGCCGAACACCACCCACGTGGCCTGCGGCGGGAAGAGCAGGAACACCAGCATGAACAGCGTGGACACCAGCAGCGCGCCGCCGAACACGTCGCGCTTGCCCAAACGGTCGGCGAGCTTCTTCGAGAAGCCGATGCCGAGGATCATGAAGATGATGCCGCCGGCGTTGAACAGGCTCAGCGCGGACGTCGGCGCGTCCTTCGGCCACTGGAACTCCGTCAGGCCCATGCCGGTGAGCACCGAGTTGAGTCCCGCGATGAAGCCGTTGAAGCCGACTTCGTCGAGGAACCCCGCCAGGTGCGGCTCGCTCAGGTAGTACTTGAAGTAGTACACGTACATGCCGCCCTTCAGCGCGAGCGTCACGAACACCAGGATCGTGAGCATCAGCATCACCACCCACGGGCGGTTGCGCGCCAGGTCCGACAGGTCCTGCTTCACGCTCGACTTCTGCTCCGGCGCGGGGACGATGCGCTCTTTCGTCGTGAAGAAGGTGATCAGGAAGAACACCGTGCCGACGATGGCGAACAGCATCATCGTGTTGTGGAAGCCGCGCACCTTGTCGCCGTCGCCGAGGATCAGCACCAGCGGCAGCAGCAGCGCCTGGATGATGAACTGCGCGACCATCACCGCGACGAAGCGGTACGCCGACAGGCTGTTGCGCTGCGCCATCGAGCCGGTGAGCACGCCGCTCAGGGCCGAGTACGGCAGGTTGTTGGCCGCGTAGATCATCACCAGCAGCGTGTAGGTGCCCATCGCGTAGGCGACCTTCGCGCCGGGCGCGAGATCGGGCGTGCTGAAGGCCAGCAGCGAGAACACGCCGAAGGGAATCGCCGTCCACAGGATCCACGGACGGAACTTGCCCCAGCGCGTGTTGGTGCGGTCGGCGGCGATGCCCACGATCGGCGTGAACACGAACGCGCCGAGGATGCCGCCGATGAAGATGATGGTGGCCGCCGTGGCCGCCGGGATGCGGTACACGTCGGTGTAGAAGAACGCCAGGAACGTCACCAGCGTCTGGAAGATGAGGTTCGCGGCGAGGTCGCCGAGGCTGTAGCCGATCTTTTCGGTGACCGACAACGGTTCGGAAGTGCTGTTCATGATCACCTGTCGTGTGCGCTGTGCCGCCGCTTCATATACACCACGGCCCGCCCGGTGCGCTGCACTGGACGGGCCGCGTTTTCCCCTCTCCCCCGCGGGCGCGGGGGAGGTTTACCGCATCAGAACGTGCCGCGGACGCCGACCGTGTACGTGGTGCCGAAATCGTACATGTCGTTGACCGCGTTCTCGAAGGCGAAGAAGGAACGGCGCTCCTCGCCCAGGATGTTGGTCACGTTGAAGAAGATCTGCGGCTTGGACTTCACGTTGACCAGCGTGTAGCTGCTGGACAGGTCGAGCTGGCCGCGATCCTCGCCGTACAGCTGCGCGAACGGAATGCCCTGCTGGTTGGAACCGCTGGCGGCGGAGCCTTCCTGCCAGTTGTACGACAGGCGCGCCTGGGCGACGTCGTTCTCCCAGTAGATGGTCGCGTTCCACAGGCTCGGCGACAGGCCGTAGACGTTGCTCGACAGCGCGGCCGCATCCTTGCCGATGGTGGAGATATCGATCTTCGAGTAGTTGGCCATGAAGCCCAGGCCGTCGAGCACGATGCTCAGCGGCTGCACCCAGATCGCTTCCCAGCCGTTGATCTCCAGCTCGGCGTCGGCGTTGACCTGCTGCTGCACGTTGACCGTCGCCACGTTCGGGCCGCCGCGCGAGTTGATCGCCTGCTGCTGCGCATCGACCAGGCTTTCGAACGGAATGCCGAGGTCGGTGAACGGACGGGTGACCACGCCCTGGTAGGTGTAGCCCTTGATGCGCTTGTTGAACAGCGTCAGGCCGACGAAGCCTTCACCGCCGGTGTACCACTCGCCGCCGATGTCGAAGTTGGTCGAGGTGTACGGGGTCAGGTCCGGGTTGCCCTGCGTGGCGACCTGCGCGGAGATGTCGCTGAAGGTCGTCGCCGGCAGCATCGAGCTCGGGTTCGGACGCGTCATCGTGCGCGAGGCCGAGGTGCGCAGCACCACGTCTTCGGCCACGTCCCACGCCGCGCTGAACGACGGCAGCCATTCGTTGTAGTCGCTGCTCAGCGTCTGCCACTGGCGCACGCCGCCGATGGTGACCGGGCCGCTGATGTCCTGGTCGGTCATCGCGTAACGCACGCCCATGTTGAAGCGCAGGTTGCGGTGCCAGATCTCCGACTCGCCGTTGACCATGATGAAGGCCGCCGTGTTGGCTTCATCGAAACCGCCCGTCGGGGCGCTGGTGTTGGCGTTGTTCGCCTCGGCCGCCGAATCGCGGTAGAAGGCGTAGTTCGTGTCGGCCATGAAGCGGTCGAAGTCGACCGTCACGAAGCCGGCCGGGCCCGGGCTGAGGTAGTTCGGAAGCGCGGAGCTCGGAACCTGCGAGAACGCGTACGGCTGCCAGTTCGTGCCCGTGTCGCCGAAGCCGACGATGGTGCGCGAGTTCTCGTCGTAGGCGATGCCCATGGTGACGTTGTTGCGGTCGTCGCCGAACTGCAGGCTGGCGTTGAGGCCGCCGGTCTCGGTCACGCGCTTCTCGTTCTGCGCCCAGACGCGGCCGCCGGTCCAGGTCCAGCCGATGTTCGGATCGTTCAGGTCCAGGCCGCTCTGCGCGGTCGGGATATCGCCGTTGTTCGTGTACTGCACGGTGGTGACCGGCGAGTTGAACAGGATGGTCGGCGACTCGCGGTACATCCAGCTGCGGCTGACGCTGGCCTGCACGTCGAGCTTGATGTCCTCGTCGAACCAGAACGTCGCGCCCGGCGTGAACTGCCAGTACTTGACGTCTTCGACGTACGGCCGGGCTTCCAGGAAGTACTGCGCGTTCTCGAACGTGGCGCTGGTGACGACGTTGTTGGCGTCCAGCTGCATGTTCGTCGGCACCATCGCGCCGTTGCGGCCGATCAGGTTGATGTCGATGCGGTCGTTGGTGCGGTGCGCCTCGGTGTACAGCACGTCGGCGTACACCTCGAGGTTCTCGTTCGGGCGCCACTGCACCGAGCCCAGGAACGCATCGCGGTCGCGATCGCCGGACATGTGCACCGGACGGCCGAGGCGCGGGATCAGCGCTTCGCCGATCTGCTGCGTGGTCAGGCCCGGGTTGTGGTCGCGCAGCCACTGCGCGTCGATGGTCTCGCCCGGACGGCTGGCGATGCTGTCCGGAATGCGCCAGCCGTTGCCGCCGGTGACGTTGCAGGGCTGGCCCAGCGCCGGGAAGCCGCCGCCGTTCGCCGCGCCGTTGCCGCACTGCGCGTTGGTCAGGTTCGGATTGGTCCAGCCGACGGTCTCGTAGCCGTCCACGCCGATGTGGCCGCGCTGCGAGGTCACGCCCACCAGCACGCCGAAGGTCTTGTCGTCGTTGAGCCAGCTGCCGATCACGGTGCCGCGCGGGCTCGTCTTCTCGCTGACGTCGTTGTAGTCGGCCTGCAGCGAATAGGTGACCTGCGACTCCGGATTGTCGAACGGACGCACGTTGCGCATGTCGACCACGCCGGACGCGCCGCCTTCGGTGAGCGCCGCCGTCGGCGACTTGTACACCTTCAGCTGCGTGAAGAATTCGGTCGGGAACAGGTTCAGGTCGACTTCGCGGTTCGCGTTCTGCGCGTCCAGGCCGATCGACGCCGTCGCCACGGACTGGCCGTTGATGGTCGTCTTGGTGAAGCTGCTGGGCAGGCCGCGGATGGCGACGTTGAGGCCTTCGCCGTTGACGTCGCGGTTGAGCTGGATGCCCGGGATGCGCGCGAGCGACTCGGCGATGTTGACGTCCGGGAACTTGCCGATGTCCTCGGCGTAGATGGCGTCGACGAAGCCGCTGGCCTCGCGCTTGGCCATCGTCGAATACTCAAGGCTCTGGCGGAAACCGCTCGCGACGACCCGGTCGAGTTCGGTCACCTGGTCCTGCGTGGACTGCGCTTGCTCGGCCTGCGCCTGCGTGGATTGCGTGTCGGCCGCCGGCGTGGCGGCCTGCTGCTGCGCGAAAGCCGTCGAGCTGGCCATACCCAACAGCGCCAGGCCCAACGCGCGCGACAGCGTGTTTCTTGCGAACTTCTGCACCGTACTCCCCTCCCGTTTCTGGTACGCGGCGATCTCTAGGATTCGCCGCACTCGTTTTGTGTAGAAACCTGTTTGACGCAATGACCCCGGTTTCCAGTGGGTCGGACAAGTGGTCCGGATGGTAGCGCTACCATTTGTCCGGCCGCACGCTGCGGTGCGACATGGAATTCCGGGACGTGTCTACGCGGATTTGTCGCAACGCAGCATGACGTTTCGCCCTGAAAGCAGGTTGGATATGGGGGTGGCGCGTATTGCCGGGCACCGATTTCCCGCCCGGCGGTGATAGCGCTACCACTTTCCCCGTCATTCCACACCTGCCATGCGTGCAGGAGGACCTCGCGCCGATGCCCCACGTCCCTCCCCGCATGCACGCAGAACGGGCGCAATCCCATGAATGACACCGCCTCCCAAGGGGTCCCCACGCCAACCGCCAGAGTCGGCAAGTACCGCTGGCGCGTCTGCGCGATGCTGCTGGCGGCCACGACGATCAACTACGTCGACCGCCAGGTGCTCGGCGTGCTCGCGCCGTTCCTGCAGACCGAGATCGGCTGGAACGAGATCGAGTACGGCTACATCGTCACCTCGTTCCAGGCGGCGTACGCGATCGGCCTGCTGTGCACCGGCGCGATCATCGACCGCTTCGGCACGCGCATCGGTTACGCCATCGCCATCAGCGTATGGAGCCTCGCCGCGATGGCGCACTCGCTGGCCGGCAGCGTTGTCGGTTTCGCGGCCGCGCGTTTCGCGCTGGGCCTGGGCGAAGCCGGCAACTTTCCCGCGGCCATCAAGACCGTCGCCGAATGGTTCCCGCGTCGCGAACGCGCGCTCGCGGTCGGCGTGTTCAACGCGGGGTCCAACGTCGGCGCGGTGCTCGCGCCGCTGCTGGTCCCGATCATCGCCGCAACGTGGGGCTGGCAGGCGGCGTTCCTGTTCACCGGCGTGCTCAGCGCAACGTGGCTCGCCGCCTGGCTTCTCACGTATCGCACGCCCGACGACCAGCCGAAGCTGACGAAGGCCGAACTCGACTACATCCGCAGCGATCCGCCCGAACCGACGGTGAAGGTGCCGTGGCTGCAGCTGTTGCGCCACCGCCAGGCGTGGGCGTTCGTCGCGGCGAAGTTCATCACCGATCCGGTGTGGTGGCTGTTCCTGTTCTGGCTCGGCAAGTTCCTCGCGTCGGAATACAAGCTCTCGCTCAGCACGATTGGCCTGCCGATGATCGTGGTGTACCTGATGGCCGACGTGGGCAGCATCGCCGGCGGCTGGCTCGCGGGGCGCTTCATGCGCATGGGCTGGGACGTGAACCGCGCGCGCAAGGGCGCGATGCTCACCTGCGCGCTGTGCGTGGCGCCGATCGTGCTGGTCACGCAGGTGGACAACCTGTGGATCGCCGTGGCGCTGATCGGCCTCGCCATGGCCGGCCATCAGGGCTGGTCGGCGAACGTGTTCACCCTGCCCTCGGACATGTTCCCGCGCCACGCGGTCGCGTCCGTGGTGGGCATCGGCGGCTTCGCCGGCGCGGTCGGCGGCATGCTGATGTCGGTCTTCACCGGGGCGCAGCTGGAATCCACCGGCAGCTACGCGCGCATCTTCCTGATCGCCGGCTGCGCGTACCTGGTCGCGCTCGCAGTCGTGCACCTGCTCGTTCCGAAACTGCAGCCGGCCGCGTTCGAACGCGCGCCGGCCGCGTGACGCGTCGCCTCCATCTCCACAGGGGAATCGAATGAAACACCGCCACACGATCCTGTTCGCACTGCTCGCCACCGCGCTGTCGCCGGCGTTCGCGCAGCAGGCCGCGCCGACGCAGCTCGCCGCCGGCAATGCGAAGTTCCTGGGCAGCGCCTACGGCAAGCCGCAGGCGAAGGACTTCACGGTCTACTGGAACAAGGTCACGCCGGAAAACGCCGGCAAGTGGGGCGAAGTCGAGAAGCGCCGCGACCGCATGGACTGGCGCGGGCTCGACGAGGCGTACCGCGTCGCGAAGGACCACCACTTGCCCTTCCAGATGCACGTGATGGTGTGGGGCAACCAGCAGCCGGAGTGGATCGAGAAGCTCCCCGTCGCCGAACAGCGTGAGGAAATCGAGGAGTGGTTCGCCGCCGTGGCGGAGCGTTATCCCGACCTCGATTACGTCGAAGTCGTCAACGAGCCGCTCAACGATCCGCCGAACAAGGACGACAAGGGCGGCGGCAACTACATCGAAGCGCTCGGCGGCAGCGGCACGACCGGCTGGGACTGGATCGTCGAGTCCTATCGCCTCGCGCGCAAGCACTTCCCGAATGCCAAGCTGCTCATCAACGACTACAACATCACCAACAAGCCCGACGCGACGAAGCGCTATCGCGAGATCATCGACATCCTGCGTCGCGACAACCTTCTCGACGGCATCGGCGTGCAGGGTCATGCGTTCGCGACGACGCCCGACGTGCCGATGTCGGTACACAAGGCGAACCTCGACCTGCTCGCCGAAAGCGGCCTGCCGATCTACGTCACCGAACTGGACATCGACGGCCCGACCGACGAGCAGCAGCTGAAGGATTACCAGCGCATCTTCCCGGTGTTCTGGGAGCATCCGGCGGTCAAGGGCGTGACGCTGTGGGGTTTCCGCCCGGGCCTGTGGCGCCAGAAGGAAAAGGCCTACCTCGTGCGCAAGGACGGCAGCGAGCGGCCGGCGTTGCAGTGGCTGCGCGAGTACGTGCGCGGCACGGCGGCGAAGCCCGCGCAATGAGGTCGTCCGCGTCGGCCGCCATCGCGGCGCTCGTGCTGTCCTTCTCGCCCGTCGTGTCGCGCGCGGCGGACAACTGCACGCAGCCTGCCGCGATCTGCGACGACGCGGTGGCCGGCGCGTTTGCGCTGGTCGACAACGGCCGCGTCGCGCGCGTGATCGTCGACGACGCGGATTTCCCCGGCGTTCTGCGTGCGGCGCGCGACGTCGAAGGCGATCTTGCAAAAGTCGCCGGCGCACACGCGAATCCGAAAACGACGAAGACCGCGATCATCGCCGGCACGCTTGGGCGCAGCCCACGCATCGATCGCATCGTCGCGAAGCACAAGCTCGATACGCGCGGCGTCGCGAACACCTGGGAAGGCTACCTGCTGCAGGTCGTGGAGCGTCCCGAGCCCGGCATCGATCGCGCGTTGATCGTCGCCGGCGCCGACAAGCGCGGCACGATCTTCGGCCTGTACGAAGTCTCGCGCCGGCTCGGCGTGTCGCCGTGGAACTGGTGGGCCGACGTGCCGGTGCAGGCGCGCAGCACCCGCTACGTCGCACCGGGTCGCTTCGTCGATGCGCCGCAGGTGCGCTATCGCGGCATCTTCCTCAACGACGAGGATCCCGCGCTCGGCGGCTGGATGAAAGCCACCTACGGCGGGCCGAACCACCAGTTCTACGAACGCGTGTTCGAACTCGTGCTGCGCCTGAAGGGCAATTACCTGTGGCCGGCGATGTGGGGCCGCGCGTTCGCCGACGACGACCCGCGCAATCCGCAGCTCGCCGACCAATACGGCGTCGTCATCGGCACCAGCCACCACGAGCCGATGATGCGCGCGCACGTGGAGTGGAAACGCCACGGCCAGGGCGCATGGGACTACACGAAGAATGCCGACAACCTGCGCGCCTTCTGGCGCGACGGCATCGCGCGCATGGGTTCGCATGAAAGCGTGGTGACGCTCGGCATGCGCGGCGACGGCGACGAACCGATGGCGCAGGACACCGCCATCGACCTGCTGCAGACCATCGTCGCCGACCAGCGCAACATCCTGCGTGAGCTGACCGGCAAACCGCCGGAGGAAACGCCGCAGGTGTGGGCGCTCTACAAGGAAGTGCAGGACTACTTCGACGCGGGCATGAAGGTTCCGGATGACGTCACGCTGCTGTTCGCCGACGACAACTGGGGCAACCTCCGCCGCCTGCCGAAGCCCGGCGAAACGCGCGGCGGTGGCCATGGCGTGTATTACCACTTCGATTACGTCGGTGGGCCGCGCAACTACAAATGGCTCAACACGACGCAGATCGAGCGCACGTGGGAGCAGATGCACCTGGCGTACGAGTACGGCGCAAGGCAGCTGTGGATCGTCAACGTCGGCGACCTGAAGCCGATGGAGTTCCCGATCTCGTTCTTCCTCGACTACGCGTGGAAGCCGGAAGCGCTCGGAATCGACGAGCTCGCGCGCTATCCCGCGCAATGGGCGGCCGAACAGTTCGGCCCGCAGCACGCGCGCGAAATCGGCGAACTGCTCATGCGCTATACGCAGTACAACGCGCGCCGCAAGCCGGAACTGCTGTCGCCGGAGACCTTCAGCCTGGTGAACGACGCCGAGGCCGACCGCGTCAATGCGGACTGGAGCGCCCTGGTCGAACGTGCGCGCGCGATCGGGGCCGTGCTTGGCCCGCAGTATCGCGACGCGTACTACCAGCTGGTCGAATACCCGATCGCCGCCAGCGCGAACCTCACCGCGATGTACGTGGCGACCGGCCGCAACCGGCTGTATGCGAAGCAGGGGCGCGTCTCGGCGAACGCGCAGGGTGAGCTCGCGCGCTCGCTGTTCGCGCGCGATTCCGAACTCGCGCGTGTCTACGAGCACGACATCGCCGGCGGCAAGTGGGTCCACATGATGTCGCAGCCGCGCATCGGCTACACCGGCTGGCAGCAGCCCGAGCGCAACATCATGCCGACGCTGGAGACGGTGACGCCGAAGGCTGCCGCGTCGATGGGCGTCGTGATCGAAGGCGACACGGCCGCGTGGCCGGGCGCGAAATCCGCCGCCGTGCTGCCGCCTTTGGATGCCCTCGCCCACCGCTCGCGTGCGGTCACGGTATTCAACCGCGGCGCGAAGCCGTTCCGCTTCGAAGCCTCCGCCTCACAACCGTGGCTGCGCGTGTCGCCGACCGCTGGCGAAGTCGATGACGAATTCGCGCTGCGGGTCGAGGTCGACTGGGACGCCATTCCCGCGAACGCACGCACTGCACGCGTCACGCTGCGCGGCGATGAGGGCACACGCGTGTCGATTGATGTCCCGATCGAGCAACGCGCGAATGCCGGCAAGATCCGCGGCTTCGTCGAAAGCGATGGTCGAATCGCCATCGAGGCCGAACACCATGCACGCGCCGTCGCGAGCGACGGCGTGCAGTGGCGCACGATTCCGAACTTGGGCCGCACGCTGTCGGGCGTCACCTCGTTCCCCGTGACGGCACCGGCCGGCACCACCGACGAACGCGGTTCGTGGCTCGAATACCCGGTTCATCTGGCGCACGACGGCGTCATCAACGTGCGCGTGGTCATGTCGCCGACGCTGGATTTCCGGCATCGCGGCGGCCTGCGCTATGCGGTGTCCATCGACGGCGAAGCGCCGAGGATCGTCACCGTGAAGAGCGACCCGACGCCCGGCCATGCCGATTTCAGGGCGTGGGAACACGCGGTGAGCGACAGTGTGTACGTCGGCACCTCGCGCCACGATGCGAAGGCGGGCAATCGCACACTGCGCATCTGGCGCGTCGATCCGGGCGTGGTGCTGCAGCGCGTTGAGATCGCACGGGACGGAGCGCGGCAGAGCTATCTCGGCCCCGTGGAGAGCCCGAAACTTTGAAGCCAGCTTGCGCCACAACGCCGTAAACGCAGTCGACACCCATGGATTCCCGCCTGCGCGGGAACGACGACCCACGCAACGCAGCTCAGAACACAACAGACGAGCCCATCATGAGCACCGCCCTCCACCTCCACGAAGACCGCCTGTTCCCAAGCGACGCGACCACGCGCGACATCGCGCGTCGCCTGTATCGCGAAGTGGCGACGCTGCCGATCGTGAGCCCGCACGGCCACACCGATCCGTCGTGGTTCGCGACCAACGCGCCGTTCGCCAACGCGACCGAACTGCTGCTGGTGCCGGATCACTACGTCTTCCGCATGCTCTACAGCCAGGGCGTGTCGCTGGACGAACTGGGCATCCCGCGGGCGGACGGCTCGCGTGCGAACGTCGATCCACGCGCGGCGTGGCGCGTGTTCGCGCGCCACTTCCACCTGTTCCGCGGCACGCCGTCGTCGATGTGGCTGAACCACGTTTTCTGCGAGGTGTTCGGCCTGCGCCAGCGGCTCGACGAAAGCACGGCCGATACCTACTACAACCGCATCACCGACGCGCTGCAGACGCCTCAGTTCACGCCGCGCGCGTTGTTCGAGCGCTTCAACATCGAGGTCATCGCCACCACTGAATCGCCGCTGGAGTCGCTGGAGCATCACCGGGCGATCGTAGACAGCGGCTGGAAGGGCCGCGTCATCACCGCGTATCGCCCCGATCCGGTGGTCGATCCCGAGCACGAGCAGTTCCCGTCGGCGCTGCAGCGCTTCGGCGAAATCACCGGCGAGCACGTCTATACCTGGGACGGCTACCTGCGCGCGCATCGCCAGCGTCGCGAGTTCTTCAAGCGCATGGGCGCGACGTCGACCGACCACGGCCATCCATCGGCCGCGACGGCAAACCTGCCGCCAGATGAAGCACGCAAGCTGTTCGACACGGTCGTACGGGGCGGCGCGACGCCGGCGCAGGCAGAGCTGTTCCGCGCGCAGGTCCTCACGGAGATGGCGGCGATGAGCCTGGACGACGGACTGGTCATGCAGATCCACCCCGGCTGCTTCCGCAACCACAACGCCGGCCTGTTCGATCGCTACGGTCGCGACAAGGGCGCCGACATCCCGCTGCGCACCGAGTACGTGCACGCGCTGAAGCCGCTGCTGGACCGCTTCGGCAACGATCCGCGCCTGAACGTCATCCTCTTCACGCTGGACGAGAGCACGTACAGCCGCGAGCTTGCGCCGCTCGCGGGCCACTATCCGACGCTGTTCCTCGGCCCGGCGTGGTGGTTCCACGATGCGCCCGAAGGCATGTGGCGTTTCCGCGAGCAGACGCTCGCCAGCGGCGGCTTCTACAACACCATCGGCTTCAACGACGACACGCGCGCGTTCCTGTCGATTCCGGCGCGGCACGACGTGGCGCGCCGCATCGATTGCGCTTTCCTCGGCAAGCTCGTCGCGGAACATCGCATGGACGAGGACGAAGCCGTGGACGTCGCGATCGACCTCGCCTACCGGCTGCCGAAGAAGGCGTATCGGTTGTGAGGGTCGCGGGCTCGCGCGTCGTATTTGCGCTGTTCTGCCTTGGCCTCGCGCTTGCAGCACCGCTCTTCGCGAATGCGGCGTCGCCCACGTCGTCTCCCCGCCAACGCATCCTCCTCGACACCGATTGGCGCTTCCACAAAGGGGATCCCGCAGGCGCGACGGGACTGGATTACGACGTCCGCCCCGACGTCGCACAGAGCGCCGACGGAAAGGACGCCGATGCGCGCCCCGACGAAGCGGCCAAAGTCACGGCACAGGACGGCACACGCGTACTCAAGCCGTGGATCCTGCCGACCGCCAATCCGCTGACCCGCGACCCGTCGAAGCATCACGTGCGCCCGGCCGGCAATCCCGGCGGCGACCTGTCCTTCGTGCAAGCCGCTTTCGACGACAGTGGCTGGCAGCGCGTCACCTTGCCGCACGACTGGGCCATCGCCGGTCCGTTCCTCAAGGACGGGCCGTACGGCGGCATGGGCCGCCTGCAGACGTGGGGCCCCGCGTGGTATCGCCGCACGCTCGACATCGCGGCCGGTGATGCCGGCCGCTCGATCTTCCTCGACGTCGATGGCGCGATGTCGTACGCGACGGTGTGGCTCAACGGCCAGCTCGTCGGCGGGTGGCCCTATGGCTACAACGGATGGCGCGTGGATCTCACGCCCTACGTGAAGCCCGGCCGCGCGAACCAGCTCGCGATCCGCCTCGACAATCCGCCCGAATCGGCGCGCTGGTATCCCGGCGCCGGCCTGTATCGCAACGTATGGCTGGTGAAGTCCGATCCGGTGCACGTCGCGCACTGGGGCACGCGCGTGACGACGCCGCAGGTGTCGAAGGAATCGGCGACGATCGCGCTGGAGGTATCGATCGACAACGATTCCCCACAAAACTCCGACGTCACCGCAAGCACCGACATCTTCGAACTCGACGCGAACGGCGAACGCCGCGGTAGCGCGGTCGCGCGCATCGATCACGGTCGCGCGCGCATCCCGAAGACCTCCAGCGCGACGCTCGCCGCCTCCACGACACTCGCGAACCCGCGTCTGTGGGGCCCGCCGCCGACGCAGCAACCCAACCGCTATGTCGCCGTCACGACCGTGTCGCGAGGCGGCCGCGCGATCGACCGCGTCGAGACGCCGTTCGGCATCCGCACGATCCGCTTCGACGCGAACGAAGGCCTCTTCGTCAACGGCGAACGCATCGCGATCCGCGGCGTGAACAACCATCACGATCTCGGCGCGCTCGGCGCGGCATTCAACGTACGCGCGGCGCAGCGGCAGCTCGACATCCTGCGCGAGATGGGCGCCAACGCCGTGCGCATGGCGCACAACCCGCCGGCGCCCGAGCTGCTCGAACTTACCGATCGCATGGGCTTTCTCGTCGTCGACGAGGTGTTCGATTCCTGGGAACGCAAGAAGACGCCGCTCGACTTCCACCTTGTTTTCCCCAATTGGCATGAACCGGACCTGCGCGCGATGCTGCGGCGCGACCGCAATCATCCATCCGTCGTCCTGTGGGGCGTTGGCAACGAGGTCGGCGAGCAGTACACGGGCGAAGCGGGCGCCGCAATCGCGCGCAAGCTGCATGCGATCGTGCGCGAGGAGGATCCGACGCGCCCGACGATCAACGCGATGAACTGGGCCAAGCCGGACATGCCCTTGCCGCGCGAGCTCGACGTGATCGGACTGAATTACCAAGGGGAAGGGATCCGCCAGGAGCCCGAGTTCGAGGGAACCGAGCGCATCCGCACGTCGCCGCAGTACGACGCCTTCCATGCCGCGTTCCCCGACAAGGCGATCCTCAGCACCGAAACCGCATCGGCGCTCAGCAGTCGCGGCGTGTACCTCTTTCCGGTGACGGGCAAGACCAGCGCGCCAGTGCGCGATGGCAGCGGCGGCGATTCGAAAATCCGACAGGTCAGCGCGTACGAACTGCACGCGGTGGATTTCGGCTCCAGCGCCGACAAGGTGTTCGCAAGCCTGGATCGCCACCCGTTCGTCGCGGGCGAGTTCGTGTGGACCGGCTTCGATTACCTGGGCGAACCGACGCCGTACTACGACTCACGCAGTTCGTATTCGGGCATCGTCGATCTCGCCGGTTTCCCGAAGGATCGCTACTACCTGTACCAGGCGCGCTGGCGTCCCGAGCTGCCGATGGCGCACCTGCTGCCGCACTGGACGTGGCCGGGCCGCGAGGGCCAGGTCACGCCGGTGCACGTGTTCACCTCGGGCGACGAAGCGGAGCTGTTCGTCAACGGCGTGTCGCAGGGCCGCAAGAAGAAGGCGCCGTTCGAGTACCGGCTGCGCTGGGATGACGTCGTCTACCGGCCCGGCGAACTCCGCGTGCAGGCGTACAAGGACGGCAAACCGTGGGCGAGCGCATCGACGCGTACGGCCGATGCGCCGGTGCGAATCGACGCGGTGGCGGATCGTCGCGTGATCGCGAACGACGGGCGCGATCTGTCCTTCGTCACCGTGCGCGTGCTCGATCGCAACGGCGTCGCGGTGCCGAACGCGGGCAACCGCATCCGCTTCATCATCGAAGGACCCGGCGAGATCGTCGCCACCGACAACGGCGACCCGACCGACATGGAGGCGTTCGGCTCGCACGAACGTCGACTGTTCAGCGGCCTGGCGCTCGCGATCGTGCGCGCCGTGCCGGGTTCGACCGGAACCATCACCCTGCACGCCGACAGCGACGCGCTGCAGGGCACGAGCATCACCCTGGAAAGCCGCGCACCGGAGCACCCATGACCGCACGACACACCACCCTGCGCGCGCTTTTCGCCGCAACCGCGCTTGCCGCCGCTTCCCTCGCGATGGCGAAGCAGCCTGCGACCACGCTCAAGGCTGCGTACGCCGACGACTTCAAGCTTGGCGTCGCGGTGAACGACGACATCGTGTCCGGCCGGGATGCCGCCTCGCAGGCGCTGACCGTCAGGCACTTCAACGCGATCACCGCCGAGAACGTGATGAAGGCGGAAGTCGTGAATCCAAAGCCCGGCGTGTACGACTTCGCCGCGGCCGACGCGTTCGTCGACTTCGGCCGCAAGCACGGCATGTACGTGATCGGCCACACGCTGGTGTGGCACAACCAGACGCCGGACTGGTTCTTCAAGGATGCGGACGGCAAGCCGAATACGCGCGATGCGCAGATCGAGCGCATGCGCGCCTACATCGAGAAGGTGGCCGGGCGCTACAAGGGGCGCGTCGATGCGTGGGACGTCGTGAACGAAGTGATCGACGAGAACGGCGGCTATCGCGACACCACGTGGGTGCGCAGCGTCGGCGACGGCGACGACCTGGTGAAGCACGCGTTCCAGTTCGCGCATCGCTACGCGCCGGACGCGCAGCTGTACTACAACGACTTCAACACGTGGCGGCCCGAGAAGCGCGACGGCATCGTTCGCATGGTGAAAAAGCTGCAGGCCGAAGGCGTGCGCATCGACGGCATCGGCATGCAGGGTCACTGGGGCCTGAACTACCCGTCGCTGCCCGACATCGAAGCGGCGATCGACGCCTACGCCGCGCTCGGGCTGAAAGTGATGATCACCGAGCTCGACGTGGACGTGCTGCCGCTCACGCGCGAAGGCCAGGTCATCGGCACGGTGATGGCGCATCCGCAGTTCCAGCTGCCGGAGTTCAAGCGCTACCTGGATCCGTATCGCGGCGGACTTCCGCCCGACGTGCAGCAACAGCTGAGCGATCGCTACGCCGAGCTGTTCGCGCTGTTCCATCGCAAGCGCGACGTGATCGACCGCGTGAGCCTGTGGGGCGTGCACGACGGAATGTCGTGGAAGAACGACTATCCGGTGCCGGGTCGCATCAACTATCCGCTGCTGTTCGATCGCGCCCGCCAGCCCAGGCCTGCGCTGGACGCCGTCCTGCGTGTACCCTGCGGCAACGCCTGCGCGCCGGGCCGCTGAACTCCACGGGGAATCCACCATGTCGAAGGGAAGTCGTGTCGTCGCCGCAGTCCTGATGTCGGGCATGTTCCTCTCGGCCTGTGCGTCGTCGCCGCCGGACGCGAATGCGCCTGGCGGCAAATCGATCGGCCGCGTGGTCGCGTTCGATCCGGCCTTCCACGCGCTCGTGCCGAAGGACGCGCGCATCGAGAAGATCGCCGGAGGATTCGAATGGTCGGAAGGCCCGGCGTGGGTGGCCAAGGGCGGTTACCTGCTCTTCAACGACGTGCCCGGAAACACCATGCATCGCTGGTCGCCGCGCGACGGCGCCTCGGTGTTCCTCAAGCCGTCCGGCTATGCGGGAACCGATACGGCTGGCCTGCGCGAAGCCGGCGCGAATGGGTTGGAAGCCGAGCCGTCGGGCACGGTGCTGCTGGCTGATTCGGGCTCGCGGTTGATCGCGCGCTTCGATCCGCTGACGAAGCAGAAGACCACGCTCGCGGAGACGTACGAAGGCAAGCGCTTCAACAGCCCCAACGACATCGCGCGTCGCAACGACGGCGTGGTGTTCTTCACCGATCCGCCGTACGGACTGAAGGGCATCGACGAATCGCCGCTCAAGGAGCAGCCGGTGAACGGCGTCTATCGCCTCGATACCGATGGTTCGGTGCACCTCATCGACGGTGCGTTGAAGTTCCCCAACGGCGTGGCGCTCTCGCCCGACCAGCGCACCCTGTACGTCGGCAACTCTGATCGCGACCAGCCGGTGTGGATCGCCTATCGCCTCGACGAACGCGGCAACGTACTTGATCGCCGCGTGCTGGCCGACGCGATGGATCTCGCTACCAAGGCCGAAGGTGCGCCGGACGGTCTGTGCGTGTCGAGCGACGGCCATCTCTTCGCAAGCGCGCCGGGAGGCCTGCTCGTGATGGACGCGACGGGCAAGCGGCTGGGCATGATCGAAACCGGCGCACGCGTGTCGAACTGCGCGTTCGGCGAGGACGGACGCACGCTGTTCCTCACCTCGCACGCGTTCGTCGCGCGTGTGCGCGTGAATGCGACGGGGCTGGGGTTCGCGCCATAAGCGCCTGATCCGACGCCGTTGTAGCCCGGGTAAGCGCAGCGCACCCGGGGGTGTACGGCACGCTACCCCGGGTGCGCTTCGCTTACCCGGGCTACACAAGCGCTTAGCCGACTAGGCCAACGCAGCGCTCACCGCTTCGGGCGAGCCGTCGCCCAGCGCCGCATACGCGCCACGCAACGCCGTGACGAAGCGTCCGTCGCCCGCCAGCGAGCCGAACACCGCGTCGAGGGCAAGGAATGCATCGACGTCGTGCGTGGCGTCGCCCGTCGTGCGCCGGCCGATCTGCGACAGCACGTCGTTCATCGGATCCACCAGCGCGACGCCGTTGCGCGCCTGGCGGCGCACGAACTGCAGCCACCCCGCGACCGGCAGGCACAGCACGTCGATGGGACGCCCCGCCGCGAGCGCATCGCCGATCGTGCCCAGCAGCCGCACCGGGATCTTCTGCGAGCCGTCCCACGCGATCTGCGACAGCCGATGCTGGATCGCCGGATTGCGGAAACGCTCCAGGATCGCCTCGACGTAGCGCGGAGCATCGAACCCCTGCGGCGCCGCGACGTTCGGCACGATCGCCTCGCGCATCAGGCGCTCGACGAAGCACGCGAGTGCCGGCGTCGCCATTGCCTGCGCGACCGTCTCGATGTCCATCAGCGAACCCAGGTACGCCAGCGCCGAATGCGGCGCATTGAGCAGGCGCAGCTTCGCGCGGTCGTAGCCGGCGATGTCGTTGCTCATCGCGACGCCGACGCGCTCCAGCGGTGGCCGCCCATTGCAGAACGCGTCCTCGACCACCCACTGCGTGTACGCCTCGCGCTGCACCGGCCATGCATCGACGAAGCCCAGCTCACTGGCGACGCGCGCACGCAGCGCGTCGTCGGTCGCCGGCGTGATGCTGTCGACCATCGAGCGCGGAAAGGCGCCGTTCTCGGCGATCCAGCAGGCGAGGTCGTGATCGAGCCGCTGCGCGAACGCGACGACGGCACGACGCAGCTTGCCGCCGTTATCGGGCAGGTTGTCGCAGCTGAGCACGGTGAACGGCGGCAGGCGCTGTTCCTTGCGGCGGCGCAGGCCTTCGACGAGGTAACCGATCGCGCTGACCGGCGTGGTCGGGTACAGAACGTCGTGGGCGATGTCCGGATGCGCGAAGTCGAGTTCGCCCGCCGACAGGCAGTAGCCCTTCTCGGTGATCGTCAACGTGACGAGGCGAACGTCCGCGTCCGCGAGACGGTCGAGCACGCGGACACCTTCGTCGCGCGCAGCCAGCACTTCGCGAAGCGCGCCGATCACGCGCAGCCGCGGCGTCTCGCCGAGCAACGCCAGCGTGTAGAGCCCATCCTGCGGCGCCAGCGCGTCGCGCACGTCCCGGCTGTTGAGCGACACGCCGCTGATGGCCCAGCCCGGATCGAGCGCGAGCACATCGTCGATGTAGACCGCCTGATGCGCGCGGTGGAAGGCGCCGACGCCGAGGTGGACGATGCCGATGCGCGTAGCGGCGCGATCGTAGGCCGGGCGCTGGATGTTTGCGGGAAGGTGGTGCAGCGCTTCGGTGTCGAGGCGCTTGGGAGCTTGTTCGGTCATGGAGTGGCGGTTCGTTGCTTCGTGCTTGTACGTTTGCTTGTGCGTTTGCTTATGTGTCTTCTGTCGCGCTTGCTGGTGCGTTGCTGCTGTCCTGCTTTCGCCTTCGCTCCTTCAGCTGTCATCCCCGCGAAGGCGGGGATCCATCCATCCGACGCGTCACGCCTTCCGGAAAACGGAATCGTGTCGGGTCGATGGATCCCCGCCTTCGCGGGGATGACGGCAGAACAGCGGATGACCGCAAGGCATCATCCAGCTGCTCATCCGGTCAGATCATCAGGTCGTCTAGTTCGTCACGCTCAACGCCTTCCTCACCCGCACGTCCGAGCTCGACGCACCCACCTGCACTTCATACTTCCCCGGATCGACCGAGTACGCGTCGCGCGTTTCGTCCCAGGTGCGCAAGTCGTTCGCGGGCGTGATCGTGAAGCTCACCTCGCGCGATTCGCCCGGCTGCAGGTGCACGCGCTGGAAGCCGCGCAGTTCCTTCGACGCCCGCTCGCGCTTGGGATCGAGCGGATGCAGGTACAGCTGCACCACCTCGTCGCCCGCGCGCTTGCCGGTGTTCTTCACCTGGACCGTCGCCTTCACCGGCTGCGTCGAGGTCGCGCTGGCGCGATCGAGCTTGAGGCCCGAATACGCGAACGTCGTGTACGACAGTCCATGGCCGAACGGATACAGCGGCTCGCCGGTGAAGTAGCGGTACGTGCGATTGCGCATCGCGTAATCGTCGAACGGCGGCAGCTTCTCGTCGGCCTTGTAGAAGGTGACGGGCAGGCGGCCAGCGGGGTTCGCGTCGCCGAACAGCACGTCGGCGACCGCATTGCCGCCGCGCTGGCCGGGATACCACGCCATCACGATCGCCGGCAGGTTCTGCTTCGCCCAGTCCACCGCGATCGCCGAACCCGCGGTCAACACCATCACGACCGGCTTGCCCGTAGCGTGCAGCGCTTCGAGCAGCTTGCGCTGCGTCGCCGGCAACTGGATGTCGGTGCGGTCGCCGCCGGCGAAACCGCGGGTAGTTGACCGTCATTTCCTCGCCTTCCACGTCGCCGGTCAAACCGCCGACGAAGATGACGACGTCCGAATCGCGCGCGGCCTGCACCGCTTCCTCGAACGGCGGCTTCGCGCCCGGCATGCGCCACGCAAGACGCACGCCGGCGTCGCGTTCGCGCTCGTAATACTCCAGGCGAATGGCGTACGCACGCCCGGCTTCGAGCTGCACGTCGGCATGTTCGGCATGCAGGCGGTCAGTGTTCTGCCAATGGTCGATGACGAGCTTGTCGTCGATGTACAGGCGCACGCCATCGTTGCCGGCCGCTTCGAGCTGATAGGTGCCCGACACCGGCGGAAGCAGCTGGCCGCTCCAGCGGATGCTGAAATCGTCGGCCGGAACGTCCTGCCCGCCCTGCGCTTCACCGCGCGCCATCAGGTTGTCGGTCGGCGAACCGCGATCCCAGCGGAAGCCGATCTGCGGATCCACGCGCACCAGCGTCGGCTTGCCCTTCAGTTCGCGGTTGCGGAAATACTCGCCGCGCAGGCCGCGTTCGGTCGAACCGGCTTCGGGGCGCAGGTACTGCGGTTCGATCAGCGGATTGGCCGCCGGATCGTCGCGGCCTTCCACCAAGTCGACGCCGCGCGCATGCACGATCGTCGCGTTCGGCGCGGCTTCGCGGATGCCCTGCAGGATGGTCACCGGCGCCTTCGGCGTGCCGTAGTAGTTGCCGAGCAATGCCATCGTGTCGTCAGCGGTCGGGCCAACCACGGCGATGCGCTTCACCTCGCGCGACAGTGGCAGCACGCCGTCGTTCTTCAGCAGCACGATCGATTCCTGCGCGACCTTGCGCGAGAGCGCGTCGTGCTCGGGCGACTGGTTCACCGAATACGGAATGCCTGCCCAGCGCACCTGCGACGGCGGATCGAACATGCCCAGCCGCATGCGCGCGGTGTAGAGCTTCGTCAGCGCCGCATCGACCTCGGCTTCGGGAATCAGGCCCTTGCGCACCGCAACGGGCAGCGATGGCAGGTACGTGTCGCCGCAGTCGAGTTGCGTGCCGTTCTTCACGGCGAGCGCCGCGGCTTCCTCCGGCGTCGCCACGATCTTGTGGTTCTTCCAGATATCGACGATCGCCCAGCAATCGGAGACGACGTAACCCTTGAAGCCCCACTCGCCGCGCAGGATGTCCTGTAGCAGGAACTTGCTGGCGCTCGCCGATTCGCCGTATACCCGGTTGTACGCGCCCATCACGGCATCGACGTCGCCTTCCTTCACCAGCGCTTCGAACGCGGGAAGATACGTTTCGCGAAGATCGCGCTCAGTGGGTTTCGCGTCGAAGGTGTGGCGATCGGCTTCAGGGCCGCTGTGCACGGCGAAATGCTTGGCGGTGGCGTCGAGCTTGCGGTACTTCGGGTCGTCGCCCTGCAGGCCCTTCACGAACGTCACGCCCATGCGCGAGGTCAGGTACGGATCCTCGCCGTAGGTTTCCTGCCCGCGGCCCCAGCGCGGGTCGCGGAAGATGTTGATGTTGGGCGACCAGAACGTGAGGCCCTGGTAGCGCCCGCGCTGGTTCTGGCGCGCGAACTCGTGGTGCTTGGCGCGCGCTTCGTCGCTGATGGCATCGCTGATCTGCGCCATCAAGGGCACGTCGAACGTCGCCGCCATGCCGATCGCCTGCGGGAACACCGTCGCCCCGCCGGCGCGCGCGACGCCGTGCAGCGCTTCGTTCCACCAGTCGTACGCCGGCACGCCGAGGCGGTCGATCGCCGGTGCGGCGTTCTGCATCTGCGCGGCCTTCTCGTCCAGCGTCATGCGCGAGACGAGGTCGGCGGCGCGCTGTTCGAAGCTGCGGCTGGTGTCGAGCCATGGCCGGTCGGTGGTGTCGGCCTTCGCCTGCCCGGCCGCCTGCACGCAGAAAGCCTGCGCGCATGCCGAGAGCAGCAGGGCTGCTGCCAGTACACGGCGCCCGGATCGGACGCGTGGCGGAGTGGAAGTCGCTGGGTTCCCGCTTTCGCGGGGACGATGGGACCGGGTCCGCGGGTCAATCGCGACGTTCATGACGTCCATTCCGATCACCTCTCAGTGGCCTTGCGTGTCATGTGCATACGGCCCCACCGTCACTCCGATGAAGCCACCCGCGACATCGGTGCTGAGCACCGTGCCGTCCACGTCCTGCTTCAACCACTTCCAGCCCTGGCCCGCGTCGTAGCCGAACGCGTAGTCGCCGGCATCGCCCTCGATCTTCAGCTTCAGCGTCTTCGTGCCGGCCGGCAGCGTCGTGGTCGCGAGCGTCTCGGTCGCGTCCTTCTGCCGCTTGCGCAGCGTCAGCGTCACGCCGTTGCCGACGCGTTGCGCGCCAATTGAGTACCAGTAGTTCTCGTTCTGGAACGCGGCGATACCGGCTTCGGTGTTCGCATCGACCGGCACCGTCATCGCCGTGCTTGCTTCGAACGAGAGATGCTGCTGGCGTCGCGTGAGGAAGGTCGGATTGCGCAGCGTGTCGAGTCCTTCGCCCGGCGCGATCGCCAGCTTGCCCGCGTGCGATCGCAGGTCGGCCCACTGCGTCTTCGGCACGCGCGCGAACAGCCACGTCGTGTCGAGCGCCGGCTTGTCGAAGTCGTCGCGCCAGGTGAAGTTGCCGCTCAACGGCGCCTGCGTCGCGCCGCGTTGCATGAACGACGGACCCTCGGCGACCTGCGGAATGCGCTTGCCGTGGGCGAGGATCGTCGGCCAGCCGTCCTTCCATTCCACCGGCAGCAGGAACGTCTCGCGCCCGGTGTTGTAGTGCACGCGGTCGTACATCCGACTGGCTAGGAACACCGCCCACCACGTGCCGTCGGTGGCTTCCACCAGGTCGGCGTGGCCGGCATTGCCGATCGCATCGACACGGTCTTCGGGAAGGTCGCGCTGCGTCAGGATCGGATTGTGCTCGTACGGCGTGTACGGCCCCCAGATGTCGCGGCTGCGCGCGACCACCTGCGAGTGCTGCAGGCTCGTGCCGCCCTCGGCGCAGACGAGGTAGTACCAGCCGTCTCGCTTGTAGATGTGCGGGCCTTCGATCCAGATCGGCTTCTGCGACAGGTCCATGCCGCCGTTGATCAGCACCCTGCGCGGGCCGAACGGCTGCAGCGTCTTCGCATCGAGCTGCTGCATCCAGATCGCGCGATGGCCTTCGTACAGCGGCTTGCCTTCGGGCGCGTCGTTGTTGATGAGGTAGACCTTATCGCCATCGAAGAACAGCGATGGATCGATACCGTCGATGGTCTTGAGCCAGATCGGATCCGACCAGGGGCCGGCGGGATTCTTCGCCGTGGCGATGAAGTTTCCCCCTGCGTCCACCGAGGTGTTGAGCACGTAGAACGTGCCGTCGTGGTACTCGATGGTGGGCGCGAACACGCCGCGCGACATGTTGAGGCCGTCGAAGTCGAGCTGCGTCGGGCGGTCGATCACGTTGCCGACCTGCGTCCAGTGCACGAGGTCGCGGCTCTCGAACACCGGGATGCCGGGGAAGTACGTGAACGTCGAATTGACCAGGTAATAGCGGTCGTTCGCGCGCACGATGCTCGGGTCGGGATAGAAGCCGGCGAGGATCGGGTTGCGGTACTGCCCGGGCTTCAACGGCGCATCGAACGGTGCGTCGTGGCCCTTGTATTCGAACCAGTCGAAGAGGACGGGTTCGGCGGCGTGGGCGCTGCTCGCCCCGGCGAGGGCCAGCAGTAGCGCCACCATCCATGGCGTGCCGCCGCCGCGTCCCGAGCTGTCGTTCCCGCGGAGGCGGGAACCCAACTGTCCGACGCCACTCCGTCCTTCGAAGGCCGTGACGCGGGCAACGTTGGAGCCCCGCCTGCGCGGGGATGACAGCTTCTCGAGGATGCGGCGGCAGGTCTTCATGCCATCACCAATCCCACATCGCGCCATCTTCCAGCCGCGCGATCGGCAGCTGCTTGGGCGCATAGGGGAATCTGGCGGCGAGCTTTTCGTCGATGTCGACGCCGTGGCCGGGGGTGTCGCCGACGTGCAGGCGTCCGTTGCGGAAGACGTAGTCATGCGGGAAGACCTCGTTGGTTTCATCCGAATGGAACATCCACTCCTGGATCCCGAAGTTCGGCACCCACGTGTCGAAGTGCAGCGCGGCGCCCATGCACACCGGCGAAAGATCCGTCGCGCCATGGAAGCCCGTCCGCACCGCGTGCAGCGCGGCGAAGTCGGCGATGCGGCGCACGTGCGTGATGCCGCCGCCGTGCACGATGGTGGTGCGGATGTAGTCGATCAGCTGGTTCTCGATGAGGTGCTTGCAGTCCCAGATCGAGTTGAACACCTCGCCCACCGCGAGCGCGGTGACCGAATGCTTGCGGATCAGTTCGAAGCCCTTCTGGTTTTCCGCGGGCGTCGCATCTTCCAGCCAGAACAGGCGGAACGGTTCGAGGTCCCGCGCGAGTCGTGCCGCTTCTATCGGCGTCAGGCGATGGTGCACGTCGTGCAGCAGTTCCACGTCGGGGCCGTGGTCGGCGCGCAGGCGCTCGAACAGCTTCGGCACGATGTTGAGGTACTTCGGCGTGTTCCAGACGGTTTCCGCCGGCAGCTCGCTTTCGGCCGGTTCGTACGGCTTGCCGCCGACGGAAATGCCGTAGGCCTTCTTCACGCCCGGCACGCCGCATTGCGCGCGCACGGCGAGGAAGCCCTTCTCGATGTACTTGCCGACTTCGTCGGTCGCTTCCTCGATGTCGCGACCGTTCGCGTGGCCGTACACCAGCGCGCCTTCGCGCGAGCGACCGCCGAGCAGCTGGTACAGCGGCAGGCCGGCCATCTTGCCGAGGATGTCCCACAGCGCGACGTCCACCGCGGCGATGGCGGTCATCGTGACGGGGCCGCGGCGCCAGTACGCACCGCGATGCAGGAACTGCCACATGTCCTCGATGCGGCCGGCGTCGCGGCCGATGAGGTTCGGCACGACGTGGTCGGTGAGGTACGAAGCGACCGCGAGCTCGCGGCCGTTGAGCGTCGCATCGCCCAGGCCGGTAAGGCCCGAACGCGTGGTGATCTTGAGCGTGACGAAGTTGCGGCCCGGGCAGGTCACGATGACCTTCGCGTCGACGATCTCGCGATCGCGCGTGGAGCCGTGGCGGTTCTCGATAGTTGCGGTGTTCATCGTGCGTGATCGTCGGTGGAGGCGGTAGGAAGGGCGAGTTCGAAGGGACCGGCGGGCAGGTTCGCGCCGTCGAAGAGCGTGCAGGTCGGGCCGTCGGCCCAGCAGTAGCGGACGCGCGTGGCCTCGTGCGCGTTCGGCGCGCGCAAGGTGACGGTGTTGCCGGAGGCCTTCGCGTCGGCGTAGCGGCAGCTGTCCTTCTGCGCGCCGCACAGCTCGAAGCCGATGGGGCCGTTCGCGCCGATGCCGACGAGTTCGCCGGTGTTGTCGGCGAAGGTCACGACGACGCCGTCGGCAACGCGACGCGCCGAGCGCGGCACGGGGCCGGACGGAGGCAGCGTTTCGCCATACACGACGTGGCGCGCGACGCGCGCGAGGCGGCGGCCGAGTTCCTGCTTGTTCGAGGGATGGATGTCGTAGTGGTCGCCGATGTCGATGGCGACGGCGAGCCCGCTGTTTGCATCATCGTTGGCGACCTGGCGCTGCGATTCGCGCAGTTCGGCCCAGCCACTCTCGGCCGGCTGCGCCTTCGGCATGCCGTAGTTGGCCAGCTGCACGATCAGCAGCGGCGTCTTGGCGCCAAAGCGCGAACGCCAGTCCTCGCGCAGCGTGCGCAGCAGGTCGCGATAGCGCGTGCCTTCGAACGTGTTCGACTCGCCCTGGTACCAGAGCATGCCGCGCACGTTGTAGCGGCCCAGCGGCGCGATCATGCCGTTGTAGAGCGTGGAAAGCCCGGCGGCCGTCTGCCACGGTGCGCGCGGCGGCGTGTCGTTTCCGTCGACCTTGCGGTACTTCCACGGATTCGACAGCACGACGCTGGAGCCATCCTTGAAGCGCAACGCATTCGCCAACGCCGGGCCCGACAACCCGCCTTCGCGGTACGTATCGAGCACGTTGACGACGACGACGTTCTCGCCTTCCTTCAGCAGTCCGCTCGGCAGCGCGTATTCGCGACCGCTGCCGGCGCCGTAGGTGCTGCCGACGGCGACGCCGTTGACCCACGTCATGTCGACTTCATCGGCGGGGGCGAGCGCGAGCGTCGCGCCCTGCGCGGCCTGCTTGGCGGTGAGCTTCACCGTCGTGCGATACCACAGCATGCCGTCGAACGCAGCCAGTTCGGGCACGCCCCAGCGCTCCCATGCGCCGAGCTCGCGCGGTGGGGTGCGCCAGTCCTTGCCAGGCGTGAAATCGCGGCGCCACGGTTCGTCGCCGGGCTTGGCGGCGGCGCGCGCATTCCACCAGCGCGCCCACACGTCGCCCCAGCTCGCGAGCCCGCCGGCCTCGTCGTTCGCGTACTGCGCGAGCACATCGAGTTCGGCGTCGTAGAGCTTCGTCGCGCGCAACGCGTCGCCGCTGGTCCAGGCCTGGATGCGCGAACCGCCCCACGCCGCATTGACCAGCCCCATCGGCACGTCGACGGTCTTCTGCAGTTCGCGCGCGAAGTAGTAACAGGCGGCGGAGAAATCGCGGATGGTGTCGGGCGTGGTGGGCGTCCACTTCACCGGCGTGGCGAACGTCGCCTGCGGCGTGACCGCGCCGTTCTGCGGCACCGTGAGCAGGCGGATGCGGTCGTTGTTCGCGCCGGCGATCTCGGCCCGTGCATCGAGCGCACGCCACACCTGCAGCTCCATGTTCGACTGCCCGGAACACAGCCACACGTCGCCAACCATCACGTCGGCGACGTTCTGCGTCGTGCTGCCCGCTGTCGCGACTAGCGTGTAGGGGCCGCCGGCCTTCATCGCCGGCAGCGTCGTGCTCCAGCTGCCGTCGCCATCGGCACGCGCCGTGGCGCGCTTGCCGGCGAAGCTGAGCTTCACCTGCTCGCCGGCGTTCGCGCGGCCGAAGACGCGGATCGGCTGCTCGCGCTGGAGCACGGCATGGTCCTGGAACATCGTGTGCAGCAGCGTGCCGTCGGCGGCGTTCGCGATGAAGGCAGCAGACAGCGCGGCGGCGCCGAGCAGCGCGCGCGAGAGATTTCGGATGCGAGGCGTGCAGGTCAGCATGGTTCAGCCATTCCCCGGGGCGAACGGAAATTCGAGCGACTCGTAGTAGTCCAGCGGATGCGCCGGCGGCGCGTAGCCTTCGGGCAGCGGCCGCTGCGAGAACGTCTGGAAGTACGCGATGCTGGCGTCGCGCCACCACTGCGCTTCCTTCTGCTGGATCGACAGGAACGTCGCGACCTGCGCGTGGCGCTCCGGGTCGATCTTTCCCGACAGCCCGTCCCAGGTCCTGCGCATGTCCGCGACGGCATCGACGCCGCGCGAGTAATGCACGACGAGCTCATCCCACAGCGTGCGGCCCGACTTCGTCGTGTAATCCCAGGGCAGATGGTGGAACCACAGCAGGAACTCTTCCGGCGTTTTCGCCGGATCGTCGAACTGCGCGGCGACGGGCTTCGCGTATTGCGACACCGCATCGGAGCCGCGCGTCGTGCGATCGAAGCCGATGCCGTCCTTCGTCGCGCGGTGGTAATACACGCTGGTCCAGTCCGCGCGCGGGCCGCCTTCGACCCACGGACCCGGCCCGTAGTGATGGCTGCGGCCCATCAGGTGATGCAGGCCGAGCGGCGTCATGTAGTCCACGACGGCTTCGCGCGATCCCATCATCATCGCGACGATGGGCTGCACGACGTCGGCGTCGTTGGAGAAGGTCATGCGCGTCCACTCCTCGGCGATGTCGCGCGAGGACAGCTCGGGATTCCACGCAAGGCGGCCGAACACGTACCAGTTGGCCTGGTCGAAATGCGAGCCGCTCCAGTTGCGATCGCTGCCGATGTTCGCGACGCCCGCCATGCCGGTGAGGCCGCTCTTGAACAGCGTGCCGCGATGCAGTTCGCCGTCGATGACCTTCGCCACCGTCGAGCCCTTGCCGCGCGCGTAGGTGTCGGCGCGCAGGGTTTCCTCGAACATCGGGCCGAGGTACGCCAGATGCGTCGCGAAGCCGAGGTATTCCTTGGTGATCTGGAATTCCATCATCAGCGGCGTCTTCGGCATCGCGCCGAACAGCGGATGGAACGGCTCGCGCGGCTGGAAGTCGATGGCGCCGTTCTTCACCTGCACCATCACGTTGCCGCGGAACTTGCCGTCGAGCGGAACGAATTCGTTGTACGCCTGCTTGGCGCGGTCGTCGGGCGTTTCGTGCGAATACACGAACGCGCGCCAGATCACGATGCCGCCGTGCGGCTTCACCGCGTCGGCCATCATGTTCGCGCCGTCGGCGTGCGTGCGGCCGTAATCCTGCGGGCCGGGCTGGCCCTCGGAATTGGCCTTCACCAGGAAGCCGCCGAAGTCGGGAATCGCCTTGTAGATCTCGTCGGCCTTCGCCTTCCACCACGCGCGCACCTGCGGATCGAGCGGGTCGGCGGTCTTCAGGCCGCCGATTTCCACCGGTGCACTGAAGCGCGCGCTCAGGAACACGCGGATGCCGTAGGGGCGGAACACGTTCGCCAGCGCCGCGGCCTTCTCGATGTACATCGGCGTGAGCTGCTGCGCGCTCGCGTTGACGTTGTTGAGCACCGTGGCGTTGATGCCGATGGACGCGTTGGCGCGCGCGTAGTCGGTGTAGCGCGGGCTGAGGTAGTCGGGGAGCTTGTGCCAGTCCCAGATCGACTCGCCGGCGTAACCGCGTTCGACGTGGCGCGTGAGGTTGTCCCAGTGGTTGAGCATGCGCAGCTGCGTGCGCGGGGCTTCGCGGATGTCGAGCGACGCCAGCGGGTGGCGCGTCTGCAGCAGGCGCAGGAAATGGAAGGCGCCGTGCATCGCGCCGGCATCGGTGTTGGCGGCGATCACCGTCGCGTTGCGGCCGTCGATCTCGACACTGCGGATGCGATAGCCCTCGCGACCGAGGTCCTTCGTCGCCAGGCCCAGGCGTGCGATCTGCTTCGACGAGACGGGCGTGCCGACGATCAACGCGCCTTCCACGCCGGCCGCATCGGCGAGCGGCGGCGCCGTGCCGAGCAGGCCGCCCAAGCCGCGCACCAGTTCGTCACGTGTGACCTGCTGGCTGGGCGTGGTGGCCGGCGCAACCAGCTGCGCGATGCGGGCGCGGTACGGCGCGGCTTCGGATTCGGGGATTGGGCGATAGCGCAGCCACAGGTCGTAGCCGTCCTCGGCCAGCGCCGGGCGCGGGAGCAGCAAGGCTGCGAGCAGGAGCAAGGCAAGGGCGAGGAAGCCGGTTCGCTGCCGGGCGGCGGGTACGCTGTCGCCGGGCGTGCGGGATGCCCGTACCATGTGCAAAGCTCTCATGCGCAATCCTGGTTGAACGAAAGACAAGGCGTTCGCCGCACGGTGCGACCGCAGGCCGACAGAAGGAACGAACGTTGGAGAAGCCGAAGAAGTCGCTGCGACGCAAGGGCGCCGCCGTGACCATCGATGAAGTGGCGGTGCTGGCGAGCGTTTCGCCGATGACCGTCTCGCGCGTGGTCAACGGCCAGGGCAAGGTTCGCGACAGCACGCGCGAACGCGTGATGCGCGCGGTGAAGGAACTGGGCTACACGCCCAACCTCGCCGCCAGTTCGCTCGCCGCCGCGCAGCACACGCGCGTGGCGATGATCTACACCAACCCCAGCTCCGCGTACCTGCGCGAGTTGCTGGTCGGTGCGTTGCGCGGCGCGGCGCGTACCGCGGCGCAGCTGATGATCGAAAGCTGGGACACCTACAACGCCGACGCGCAGCGCGCGGCCGCGCGCGAGATGAGCAAGTCCGTCGCCGGCGTGATCCTGCCGCCGCCGCTGTGCGAATCGAAGGCGGTGGTGTCGGAGTTCCTGTCGGCCGGCGTGCCGGTGGTGGCGATCGCGTCGGGCCGCTTCAGCCAGGAAATCTCCTGCGTGCGCATCGACGACTTCCGCGCGAGCGAGGAAATCACCGCGCACCTGATCTCGCTCGGCCACACGCGCATCGGCTACATCAAGGGCCATCCGAACCAGACGGCGAGCGCGCGTCGCTACGAGGGTTTCCAGGCGGCGTTCGCGCAGGCCGGGCTCGAGATCGACAGCGCGCTCGTGCAGCAGGGTTACTTCACGTACCGCTCGGGCCTGGAAGCGGCCGAGAAACTGCTCGCCCACAAGAAGCCGCCGACGGCGATCTTCGCCAGCAACGACGACATGGCCGCGGCCGTGGTGTCGGTGGCGCATCGTCGCGGGCTCGACGTGCCGCGCGATCTGTCGGTCGTGGGTTTCGACGATACGTCCGCCGCGACGACCGTGTGGCCGGAACTCACCACGATCCACCAGCCCATCGCCTCGATGGCCGATTCGGCCATCGACATCCTGCTGCGTGGCATTCGTCGCAAGGACAAGTCCACGCGCGTGGTGGTCGACCACGTCGTCGCGCACCAGCTGTGCCGGCGCGATTCGGTGGCGCCGCCCTCGCCGGCCAGCGCCACGACGAACGCATAGCAGCGACGGAAGAAAGCGCGCCCGAACCCTCCGATTGGAGCTCCTCCGAAGGGAGCCGTCCGGGCGCGCCATCGGTCAGCCTTCCATCTGCTCCAGTTCCTTGCCCTTGGTCTCGTAGACGTACTTCAGGACAAAGAATACCGACACGATCGCCGCCACGGTGTAGATGCCGTAGGCACCGGCCAGGCCGATGCCGGCCAGCAGGATCGGGAAGGTCACGGTGATGGCGAAGTTGCTGGTCCACTGCGCGGCACCGGCAACTGCGAGACCCGAGCCGCGGATCTGGTTCGGGAACATCTCGCCGAGCATGACCCACATCACCGGGCCCCACGAGGCGTTGAAGAAGATCACGTAGACGTTCGCCGCGATCAGCGCCAGCGTGCCCATGCCGTCGGACAGCACCAGCTTGCCGGCGGCGTCGAGCGACGCAGTGGCGAAGGCGAAGGTCATCAGCGCCAGCGAGATCGCCATGCCGACCGAGCCGATCCACAGCAGCGGCTTGCGGCCGATCCTGTCGATCAGCAGCACCGTCACCAGGCATGCGCCGATGCTGAGCGCGCCGGACAGCACGTTGATCAGCAGCGCGTCGCTCTCGGAGAAACCGACCGCCTGCCACAGCACCGCGCCGTAGTAGAACACGACGTTGATGCCGACCAGCTGCTGGAAGGTCGCAAGGCCAATGCCGATCCACACGATCGGGCGGATCTTGCCGGTGGTCTTGTTGATCAGGTCCGACAGCTGCGGGCGATGGTGGTCGACCGACAGCGAGGCATCGATCTCGGCAAGCTTGGTCTGCGCTTCACCGGCGCCGTAGAGCTTGGTGAGCACGGCGAGCGCGTCGTCCTTGCGCTTCTTCACCACGAGGTAGCGCGGGCTTTCCGGAATGGTGAGCAGCAGCACCAGGAACAGCGCCGACGGGAACGCCATCATCCAGAACATCCAGCGCCACGCTTCGTGGCCGAGCCACAACGGCTGCGTGGATGCGCCGGCCGTCTTGGCCAGCAGGAAGTTGCTGAGGAACGCGCAGAACAGGCCGCCGATGATCGCGATCTGCTGCACCGTCGCCAGTCGCCCGCGATAGCGCGCCGACGCCACTTCAGCGATGTACGCCGGCGACATCACGCTGGCCGCGCCGACGGCGAATCCGCCGATCACGCGCGCGATGACGAACATCACCGAACTCGTGGCCGCGCCGGAACCCAGCGCGGAAATCAGGAACAGCACGGCCGAGATGATCAGCACCGAACGGCGTCCCCAGCGGTCGGCCAGGCGGCCGGCGAAGAAGGCGCCGATCGCGCAGCCCAGCAGCATCGAGGCGACCTCGAAGCCGAGGCCGGCCTTGGTCGACTGGAACGCCTGCTGCAGGCCGTCGACGGTGCCGTTGATCACGCCACTGTCGAAACCGAACAGGAAGCCACCGATGGTGGCCACGCAACTGACAAGAACGATGAAACGGGTGTTTTCCGCGCTTGCGGATCTGGAACCTTCGAGCGTGGCGCTGTTCATTCGCGTATCTCGTCTGAAGGAGTCGGGTTTGGGTTCGGGAAGATGGAACCGTCACGCATCGACGCTCGACCGGCACGAACGCGGGCTTCCCCTCACGCGCTGCACCTTGTCTGGAGCCGTACCACTTTTCGCACGCGTCACGCTGTCGCGCAGCGGTGATGCATCCGGCGCATGCATCCCCGCCGTGGCGGGAATGACGGCTTTGTAACGCTTACCCGGGACGAATGACAGGTCCCGGGTTCCCGAATCCGCAAATCCCCGTTAACGCAGCAGGTACTGGTTGAGCAGGTTCTCGTAGCGCTCCTGCTTGCCGCTGATCTGCCTGGGCTCGCCGTTCTTGAGGGCCAGCTCGCGCAGGTCGGCCAGGCCAAGCTTGCCGCGCTCGAAGTCCTGGCCCGCGCCTCCATCGAAGCTGGCGTAACGCTCCTTGCGCCAGGTTTCCCACGGCGAATCGTTCAGCAGCGCGTGCGCGACTTCGAGGCCGCGCGCGAACGCGTCCATGCCGCCGACGTGCGCGATGAACAGGTCTTCCATGTCGGTCGACTCGCGGCGCGCCTTGGCATCGAAGTTCAGGCCGCCCACCAGGCCGCCCTGGCGCAGCACGACCATCATCGCGCCGACGGTGTCGTACAGATCGGTCGGGAACTGGTCGGTGTCCCAGCCGTTCTGCGCGTTGCCGCGGTTCGCGTCGATGCTGCCGAGCAGGTCGTGGTCGGACGCCACCTGCAGGTCGTGCTCGAAGGTGTGGCCCGACAGCGTGGCGTGGTTGGCCTCGATGTTGAGCTTGAAGTCCTTGTGCAGGCCGTGCTCGCGCAGGAAGCCGGCGACGGTGGCGCTGTCGAAGTCGTACTGGTGCTTCATCGGCTCCATCGGCTTTGGCTCGATGAGGTAGTAGCCCTTGAAGCCGATGCTGCGGCCGTAGTCGCGCGCCATCGTCAGGAAGCGGGCGAAGTGTTCGACCTCGCGCTTCATGTTGGTGTTGACCAGGCTCGCGTAGCCTTCGCGGCCGCCCCAGAACACGTAGTGCTCGCCGCCCAGTTCGACGGTGGCGTCCAGCGCGGCCTTCACCTGCACCGCGGCGCGCGCGACGACGTTGAAGTCCGGGTTGGTCGACGCGCCGTTCATGTAGCGCGGGTGCGAGAACAGGTTCGCCGTGCCCCACAGCAGCTTCACGCCGGTGTCGTTCTGGCGCTGCTTCGCGAGCGCGACCATGTGCTTGAGGTTCTTCTCGTACTCGCCGATGTCTTCCGCATCCGGCGCCAGGTCGACGTCGTGGAAGCAGTAGTACGGCACGCCGAGCTTGGTGATGAATTCGAACGCCGCATCGACCTTGTTCTCGGCCGTCTGCATCGGCGTGGCACCTTCCCACGGGAATTTGCGCGTGCCCGGGCCGAACGGATCGTGGCCGGCGTTGGTGAAGGTGTGCCAGTAGCAGACCGCGAACTTCAGGTGCTCTTCCATGGTCTTGCCGCCGATCTTCTTCTTGGCGTCATAGACCTTGAAGGCCAGCGGGTTGTCGGAATCGCGTCCCTCGAACGGGATGCGGCCAATGCCGGGGAAATATTCCTTGGCGCCGATGAAATGGTTGCTCATGTTCGGGAGTCGCTTTGGTCGGTGGAGGGGTGCGCGGCGTGCGTGAGGTCAGCGCGCGGGGTCGGGATGCGGCGCGTACAGCTTCTGCGCCGCGTCGAGGAAGGTCAGGAAGCTCTGGTAGTGCGTGGCATACGCGGCGACGGCGTCGGGATTCGGGCGTGCCGCGGTGGAGGCGTCCACGCGCACGTGGTCGCGCGCGATGGCGGCGATCGTCGTGCCGCGGCCGTTGGCGCGCTCGAACGCCCACAGCGCCTGCAATGCGCCGCCGAACGCCGCGCCTTCGGCCTGTTCCGGCACCTGCACGGGCAGGTCGAACACGTCGGCGACCATCTGCCGCCACGTCGCGCTATGGCTGCCGCCGCCGGTGAGGCGGATCGAATCGAACGTCATGCCGGCCGCACGCAGCGCATCGAAGCCGTTGCGCAGCGCGTAGGTCGCGCCTTCCATCGCGGCGCGATAGACGTTGCCGCGCGTGAGGTTGCCCATGTCCATGCCGTGCAGGCTCGCGCGTGCATCGGGCAGGTTCGGCGTGCGCTCGCCGTTGAAGAACGGGAGCATCACCAGGCCGTCGGCGCCGGGCTTCGTGCCTTCCAGCACCGATTCGCCATCGCGGCTGGAAAAGCCGAACAGCTTCGCCACGTTCTCGGTGGCGACGGTGGTGTTCATCGTGCAGATCAGCGGCAACCAGCCGCCGGTGGACGAACAGAACGCGGCCCAGCCGGCGTCCTCGTCGACGACCGGCGTGTCCGAGCACGCGAACAGCGTGCCCGACGTGCCCAGGCTCATCGTCAGCACGCCCGGCGCGACGTTGCCGGTGCCGATGGCGGCCATCATGTTGTCGCCGCCGCCGGCCGCGACGATCACGTCGCGCGGCAGGCCGAGCTGGTCGGCGATGCCCGGGGCGATGGCGAAGCTCGCGTCGGCCTGCACCAGCGGCGGCAGGAAATCGGCCAGGTTCGTGTCGGCATCGGTGGCCGCGAGCATCTCGCGCGACCAGGTGCGCGTGCGCACGTCGAGCCAGCCCGTGCCCGAGGCATCGCCGTATTCCATCCAGCGCTGGCCGGTGAGCCAGAAGTTCACGTAGTCGTGCGGAAGCAGGATCGTCGCGAGCTTCGCGTAGACCTCGGGACGATGCTTGCGCGTCCACGGCAGCTTCGAGGCGGTGTAGCCGGCGAGGATCGGGTTGCCCGCCAGCGTCACGCAGTTCGCCTCGCCGCCGGCGGCCGACATGATCTCGTCGCACTCGCCACTGGTGCTGGTGTCGTTCCACAGCTTGGCCGGCGCGAGCACGTTGCCGTCGGCATCCAGCGGCACGAAGCCGTGCTGCTGGCCGGACACGCCGATCGCGGCGACGGCGGAGCGCTGGGCGGAATCGAGTTTGCCGAAACAGGCGGCAATGGCGTCGATCCACCACTGCGCGTGCTGCTCGCGGCTGCCGTCGTTACCGGCGATCAGCTCCAGCGGCTGGCCGTGCGTGGCGACGATGCGGCGCGTGGCGGGCTCGTAGGCGACGAGCTTGACGCTCTGCGTGCCGACGTCGAGACCGATGAACAGCGGTGTTGCTGCGCTCATGCGCGTCCGGCTCCAGAAAAGTTAGCGCTAACAATTTTGCGGCAGGAGAAAACCGCACTGGAAACGACGACCAGCTGTGGCATGGACTTGAAGCAGGGATCCCGTAGGTGGGATGCACTCTACCAGCGATGAGAAAAAAGCCTTGCTGCACTGCGGAAAGCCTTGCGCGGCAACGATTCGGGCCCGCCGCAAAGGTGTGACGGCCGCCCCGTTCAGCGACGGCTCGTCGCCTGCCCCGTCGCCGCCCTCCCCGCGGCGCTGGCAGCGCACCGGCGTGACTTGCGCCGGTAGCGCTACCAACGGCGGCTCACAAACCGCGGAAAACGCAGGCGATCCACAGCAGCACGAAAGCCACCGCCACCAGCACGAAGGCGAACGGCATCGGCAGGTCGAGGAAACCCAGGCGCGCTGCCAGTCCGGCGCCGCCGGCGAGCGTGGCGAGGAAGAACATCGGGAAACTCGGGGGCGTCAGGCCCATCGGATCGTTCCTTTCGGTTGAAGCGCCATGTCAGCGCGGGGGAAGGACGGTGCGCGGATCGACGAGCTGCCCGCCGCGCCGGAGTTCGAAATGCACCATGTCGCGGCCGGCGCCCACGTGGCCCATCTCCGCGATCTGCGCACCGGCGGCGACGCTCTGTCCTTCGCCGACCAGCCGCTTGCGGTTGTGCGCGTAGCTCGACACCCAGCCGCCGGCGTGTTCGATCACGATCAGCTGCTCGTAACCCGGCGAACCCTCGCCCGAGTACAGGACTTTCCCGGCCGCGGCCGCGCGCACGGGACTACCAGCGGCGCCGGCGATGTCGAGCGCGTACGGCGTCGCATCGCTGCGCGCGGGTGCGTTGACGACCGGGCCGCTGGCGGGCCATCGCCAGCTTGTCGCCGCCGCGCTGGTGGGTTTTGTCGTGACTGCGCTGGCCGCGGCCACTTTCGATGTCGTCGCCGTGGAAGTCGTCCCCGCCGATGTCGTCGTCTTCGCGGCGTTGGCGCTGTTCGGTGCAGTCGATTTCGAAACGGGCTTCGTCACGGGACCGGCTTCCGGCAACGGTTCCGTCCGCACCGCCTGCACGGAAGGCGCACGCACGGTCGGCGCATTCGGGTAGGTAGCCGAAGGCAGGCGCAATCGATCCCCTGGATGGATGACGAACGGCTCGGCGATGCCGTTCGCCTCCGCCAGGTCGACCACGCGCACGCCGTTGCGCGAGGCGATGCCGTACAGCGAATCGCCGGGCTGCACGACGTACGCGCCATCGTTCGACGACATCGTCGAACCCGGCGACGGCCACACCTTCACCGTCGCCGGCGTGCACGCGCAGAGGAATGCGCCCGAAGACACCACGAGGATTGCGGAACGACGCACGGCGACCTGCCCGGAGAAGCCCATCCCGGCGCGAGGCGCCCATGAGCGGGGCGGCGAGGTTATCCAGCCGTCGCGCGGCGCGGTACGCGCAATGTTCGCGTTGCGGCGACGTCGCGAATCGGCAGGGAAACCCGCGTCGTACACGCCGATACAAATCGCCGCGGGCGCCGACACAGTGCCGATACGCCACGGCGTTCGAATGGCCACACCCCAACGAGGAAGCCGCCATGAAGCCGTCCCGCCCCATCGCCGCCGCGCTGCTCGCCACGCTCGCCGCCCTGCCCGTCCTCGCGCAGGCGCAGGCGTCGGGCGTGCACCGCACCGACCTGCAACGCGAAACCCTGTCCGTTCCCGGCCGCGAAGTCGTGCAGGTGCTGGTCGCGCTCGATCCCGGCGTCGTCGCCGCCAACCATCACCATCACGGCGAGGAAATCATCTACGTGACCGAAGGCGCGCTCGAATACCGCCTGGAGGGCCGCGCGCCGGTGACGTTGAAGCAGGGCGACGTGTTGTTCATCCCGTACGGCGTGAACCACGAAGTCGTGAACGTCAGCAGCGGCCGCAGCGCGGAGCTGGCGACGTACGTCGTCGAGAAAGGCAAGCCGCTGGTAGTGCCGGCGTCGTCCCCGACGACGGCCTTCGACCCCGCCGAAGACATGCCGCGCCTGAATCTCAGGTTCGCCGACGAAACGCCGCTCAAGCCGACGCTGTTCGACTCGGCTACCGCGTGGGAAGACGAACCCTGAGCGTCATCGCACCGCAGCGGGTTGGGCGACGCCGTCGAACCACTTCGCGTACGGCGTGTTCTTCACCAGCTTGCGGTTGAGATCCGGCGCGCCATCGGTCCACCACACCGCGCCGCGCTCACCGAGCGCGACCTTCGCCGCGTCCACCTCGCCGCGCGCCCGGGCCAGGCGTTCATCGTCGCCAACGCGGCGTGCAGCGGCGACCTCGCGGCGCGCGTTCATCAGGCGCCGCGTCAGCGCATCGCGTTCGGCGGGCTCGAGCGACGGATTCGCCGCGCGCCACAGGCGACCGCGGACGACGATGTAACGCTGGTCGGGCGTAATCAGGACGGGCATGGCGCAGGCGTTCGCTATTGGCGTGCAAGCGATACCCGCACGCGCGTCATGTCGCGGTGAGCGATGAACGACGCACGCGACGACCTCTTCCACGTTTCACGAATGCATCGTTTCTCTCGCGATCCATTCACATCGAGAACGCTACGTTCGTCGCGACGACCGAGGAGACCTCGTGAAGAAACAGATCACAGCACTGGAAAGCGCCGTCGTGCTGCATTCGGCGCAGATCCTGGCGATGGAATGCCTGCTGCGCGCGATGATCGTCACGCATCCCAATCGCGCCCAGCTGAAGGATGCGTTCCAGCGCATCGCCGCCGAGCTTGAGCAGCGCCTAGCCGATGCCGGCTTCGAGAACGGCCTGCCCGTGGACAGCGCGCGCACGCTGGTCGAGCCGTTCCACTCGCGCACCGACGACTGGATCACGTGGGTGGACCTGATCGCGGCCGAATAGCGGCCGCGTGCATCACGCAACGGCGGGCGCACGCGGCGCGAACACGATGATCGCCGCGCCGATCAGGCACACGATGCTGCCGATGACGTCCCAGCGATCCGGCTTCACGCCTTCCACCTGCCACAGCCAGAGCAGCGACGCGGCGATGTAGACGCCGCCATAGGCCGCGTACGCACGGCCCGCCGCGCTGCTTTCGACCAGCGTGAGCAGCCACGCGAACGTCGCCAGCGACAGCATCGCGAGCGGCACCAGCCATGCGGTCTTCGCCAGGCGCAACCACGCCCAGAAACCGAAGCAGCCGGCGATCTCGGCGAAGGCGGCGGCGATGTAGACGGCAGTCGTGCGGATCATCGGAACCTGGACACCTGCACGATGGCCGCCAGCAGCGCGATCAGGTTGATCCCCAGTATCAGCGCGCCGATGCCCACGTCCGGATTGGACGAGCTCATGTTCCACGCGAAGACGCCTGTCAGATACACCGCGTACGCGCCATAACCGGCGAGCCACCGTCGCGCGGCGACCGGTGTGGCCCATCGCAGCACGAAGTAGCAGGCAACCGGGGCACCGAAGTACAGCGCGACGCTGGCGGTCCGGCGATCCAGCGGGATTGGACCGGTCGCGATCAGGAGGGCGGTGGCGACGATCAGGACGGCTGCGTAGACGTTGTTCACCGCGCGGTACAGCCGGCCGAGCCTGGCGGTGACGGGCGAAGGGCCATCGATCGACGCACGCGGCGGAAGGTAGGGATTGAACTCCATGTCGATCCGCCACCGGCGCTGGCTGAGGTGCCTGCGAGATTACCCGCCGACCGGCCCAGCAGGGAAGGCGCTCACTGGAACGCCAGCGTCAGCACGCGCAGCGCCTCGCGCGTGCGGCGATCACTGAGATTGGTGTAGAGCATCACGTCCTGCGCGCGGATCGACGGCAGCGACAGCACGCCGCCCACATCCACCGCCCCAGCCGGCGCCGCGCGTCGTGCCAGCAGCGCGACTGCGAGGCCTGCCACCGCCGCGGCTCCGAGGATCGCGGCGCCTTTCCCGACGAAGACTTCGCGCCATTCGATGCCGGCGCGATCGAGCGCGCGCACGGCCTGCGTGCGGACGCGGCACGATTCGCCCTGCGTCGCGAGCGGCAACGGCTGGCCGGCGCGCGGCTCCCAGCCGACCGCCGCGAACCACGCGAATGGCTCGGCGAACACCACCCTGCCCCGCTTGCCGCGATCGTCGGGGCGCAGCACGAGCACGGCGTCGAGTTCGCCCTGCGCCTGGCTGCGCATCAGCTCCTGCGTGCCGCCGATGCGCATTTCGACCTGCAGGTTCGGATCGTGATCGCGCATGCGCTTGAGGAGGGACGGAAGCTCGCTCCCGACCAGCTGCTGGTTGATGCCGATCGCCAGTCGCCGCTGTTCGGTATCGAATGCGGCGGCGGCGCGATCGTGCGAGCTCACCAGTTCGCGCGCCATGCCGAGGAACGCCACGCCCTCGGCCGACAGCCTCACGTGGCGGGGCGTGCGTTCCAGCAGGCGGCGACCGAGCTGCTCCTCCAGCTTGCGCAGCTTGAGGCTCACGGCGGATTGCGTGGTGTCCAATACGTCGGCCGCACGCGTGAAGCTCTGCAGGTCGGCCGCCAGCAGGAACGCGCGCACGGCATCCACGTCCATCGCCTTGGTGGGCATCATTCGATTCCGAAATGGCAGATATCGTTCTAGATGGATTTTTCGAATCCATCAAGCCGCCTAGGATCGTGGGCGTTCGCTCCTGACCACGAGGCCACATCGCCATGAACCTGCTCACCGGCGCACTCGTCGCCATGCTCGCGGGACTGGCTGCGCGCGATGCGCACCCGGCGCCGCTCGCCTTCCCGCTGCAAGGCACCTGGACACTGGTCGCCGCAGACAAGCTCCTTCCGGACGGCACCACCGCACGCGATTACGGCGACAAACCCAAAGGCAGGCTCATCGTCGACGCGCAGGGGCGCTATTCGCTGCAGATCTTCAAGTCCGAGCGCGCGCGCTTCGCAAGCGAGAACAAGGCCGATGGCAGCGCCGACGAGATGCGCTCGGCCGTGATGGGCAGCAGCACGCATTACGGCACTATCGCGATCGACGAAACGGCCCGCGTTCTCGTGTTCTCAATCGAAGGTTCGTCCTTCCCCAACTGGGAAGGCACGACGCAGAAACGCGAATACACGCTCGATGGCGCCGAGCTGCGCTACAAGGTGCCGCCGCGCCCGGACGGCAGCGTGCCCGTGTCGGTGTGGCGGCGTGTGCGCTAGCCAATGCAGAGAGGCTACGCGACGCGCCTCTCTTCATTCCTCGAGTTCTTGCTGCACTGCCATTGCCCTGAGCGAGCGAATGGCCATGAGGATCACGAAGCTGGCCACCGCGATCGCAAACAACCCCATTCCCAGACCCGTGAGGAAGTAGCTCGCCTGCCCCACCACATTGCCTTGTCCATCGTAGACAGGATGTGCAGCGAAGCCGTACTGCAGGTACATGTAGATCGGGAACGACAGTCCGCCGCCGACAAACATCAGCCCGATAGCCACTTGCATCCAGAGCAGCTTGCGTACGTGGCGAACGTTGCTCACTGATGTCATTCCGATCCCCTTCACGCCGCCACTAGCTCATTCGACAACATCAGATCGGATCGTCGATCGACTTCGCCAGCTGCGTGAACAGTTTCGGCCCGGATTCGGTCATGTACCAGCAGTCTTCCATGCGGATGCCGAATTCGCCGGGGATGTAGAGGCCCGGCTCGTCGGAGAAGCACATGCCCGGCGCGAGCGGCGTGGTGTCGCCGTGCACGAGGTACGGCGGCTCGTGGCCGTCCAGGCCGATGCCGTGGCCGGTGCGGTGCGACAGGCCCGGCAGGCGATAGCCCGGGCCCCAGCCTTCCTTTTCGTACATGGCGCGCACGGCGTCGTCGATGGCACCGACCGGGACGCCCGGCTTCGCGGTGGCGAGCGCGAGTTCCTGTCCGCGCTTGACGGTGTCCCAGACCTTGCGCTGCTTCGCCGTCGGCTTGCCCATCACCCACGTGCGCGAGATGTCCGACTGGTAGCCGTGCAACGTGCAGCCCACGTCCATCAGGATGACCGAGCCCTCGCGCACGGTCTGCGGCTGCTTCGAACCGTGCGGATACGCGCTGGCCTCGTTGAGCAGCACGAGCGCGAAGCCCGGCTCGCCGCCGAGCGCCGCAGTGGCGGCATCGATCATCGCGCCGAGCTCCTCGGGCCGCATGCCGATGCGCACGTTGTCGTGCACGTAGCGCAGCGCGGCAAGCGTGACGTTGTTGGCCGCCTGCATCAGCGCGAGTTCGGCCGGCGACTTGATCAGCCGCACCGCCTTCACCAGCGCGTCGCCCGACACGATGCGGTATGCGCCGGCGCTCGCCTCGCGCACGCCATCGACGATGAACAAGCGCGTGGTGGATTCGAAGGCAATCGCGCCCGATTTCACCCCGCGGTCGCGCAGTGCGCCGACGATGAGGTCGAACGGGCTTTCGTGTTCGTTCCACGGACGAACGTCGCCGCTTACGGCCAGCGTCTCGCGAATCGACGGTTCCTCGAACGCCGGTGTCACGATGATGACGTCGCCACGCGCCGGAATCACCGCGGCCGTCGTGCGTTCGGAGCGATGCCACTGCACGCCCGTGAAGTAATCCAGGCTCGAACCCGACTCCACGATCAGCGCGCCGATCTCCTGCTCGACCATCAGCCGCTGCAGCCTGGCGATGCGCGCCATGCGCTCTTCGGGCGAGATCGGCTTCGTGCCGACGGTGAGCGACGTCAGGCCGGTCACGCCCGCCGGCGCCGCCAGCGCCAGCCCGCCGGGAAGCATGAGCGCGCCCGAGGCGGCGACCGCGGCACTGAGGAAATCGCGACGACGCATGGAGCCTCCGGTGGGTGCTGGGCGATGTTCGCAAGTATGCCGCGGGTGGCGAGGCGAAGCGGTGCGGCGTTACGCAGTCCTTGCCGCGGACAGACAACGGATTCGCCGCCGTCAGCTCGGCAGGTTCGATCGGATGAGGGCCGCGGTGGCGGCAAGTTGGGCGGTCGATACCTGGACGCGTTCGCGGCGTCGCGCATCGCCGCTCGAGTCATGCGCAGTGCCTGCCTTGCGTCCGGCACCCTCGAACGTCGCCAGTTGTGGCGGACCGATCCCCCAGTCGCTGCCTTTCTGCCGCGGCACGACGTGGAAGTGGAAGTGCGGGGTTTCCTGTCCGCTGTAGACGCCGTTGTTCTGGAACGTGAGGATGCCAAGCGGACGGTAGCTCCTGACGAGTGCCTCCGCGACCCGCTTCGCCGCGCCCAGCACCGTCGCGCATTCCTCGGCCGAGAGATCCAGCAACGTCGCGACGTGCCGACGCGTGATGACGCAGCACTGCCCCACTTCGAACTGCCACGGGTTGATGACCGTCAGCGTGTGCTCGCCTTCCTCGATGATCGCCCACCGGTCCTCGCGCCCCGCCACTTCGCACAGGTCGCATGGGTCTCGTACGGGTAGCTCGATCATCGGGTGTCTCCGGTGGCGTCGAGATGGGTGGGGGTCGAGAGGTTCCGCTATCGGTCAGCAGGGGACATTAGGATCGCCTGCCATCTGCGCTATGCCAGCGTGTCCGTCAGCTTCTTTACTGGGAAGTTTCCTGTGACCAGGTACGCGAGACCCGCCATCCAAATATTGAATCTCGCGACCTCTATGAGAAGCACGATTGAAACGAAAAGATAAGCTCCGAACGCCATTCGCTGCCTGAGATTGGGAACCCACTTTTCATCCCAATACCTGACCGCTATCGCATCGGTACGACGGACGAGATACAGATTGCCGAGAACGACCAGAGCACCAAGGCCGGCCCCAGCCAACCACGGCGGCTCTGCCCTCGCGTGGAGAGCGGCGAACAGTGCGGGGAAAACCTGTACGACGACCATGAAGAGACCGTACGCACGAGGCCAGAAATTGCCCTCGCGTTTGCCAAGTGACCAGAAGTAGCAGTAGACAGCTTCGATTGCCTGGAATGGCCTCACAGACTCTCGGCGGAACGCAGGACTCATACGGAGAGTCTATCCAAGGGCAGGTCCGTCGTTGCAGGTCGGTGTCCGCTATCGGCCAGAAGCGGACGCTGCCAGCCGACTTCAGTCGTCGCGCGTATAGAAGGTATAGCCATTAGGTACTAACCCGAAGAGCCCGGAGAACAAGCCGATGGGCCACGCCTCCTCGATGGACAGCTTCGGCGGCGAACCGGCATTGTCGGCCGCATAGGGACCGCCTGGCAGCCACTCGTTCAGAACGAGCGACGTCGCGGCGGCTCGCGCTTGTCCGAGATCCGGCGCCTTCACCACGCGTGTGGTGAAGAACCCGATGACGGGATCGGAACCGCCGGCAAAGGGATACGAGATGCCCGCACCAGAGAGCCTAACTTTGAAGTACGGCATAGGTCTTCCGCAGCGATGTCCGCTCTGGGTCGAAAGCGGACGTTAGCATCCGCTGGCTCTCGTGCCGACGTGACGTCTGCGGCGAATATTGGCCGGCGCACCGTCTGCAGGTGCGCGGCATAGCCGGTTTACGTCCGCTCCGGCGGTGACTCGCCGGATGGCCAGCGAAGTTTCATGTCCCGCAGCGCGTGGTCCAGGTCGTTGCACAGGGTCTGCAGGACGTGGAAGAGCGTGGGCTGGGGCATTTCGAGTTCGGCGTCGTCGTGGCGGACGCGGGCGGCGGTGAGGCGCGCGAGCAGCGACAGCTGGTCGCGGGTGCGCGACACGATGTCGCGCGCGGGGTCGCTGATGACGTAGCAGAGGGTCCGGGACGGCGCCGGGCGGGACTTCGTTGGCATGAGTCGCTCCTTTGACTGCGGGTTCCTCTACGGCGAATGCCGTAAAGGTGTCGGGAGGTTAAGAAACCGCGCAGAGAACGGCCGGACAGGGTTTCCCTTTCGGGTGTTGTATTGCTGTCCCCTCCCGACGCAGACGACTGCATCGAGGTTGTGCCCGGTTGCCCGGGCACAAAAAACCCACCGGATTGTCGGAGGTGGGTGCCGCTCTACGAGGAGTTCTTACGCTCCGGCGGCGAGTCTCCTTTCCCCGTTCACGCAAGATCAACGCGAAGAAGTCGCACCGACTCCAAGTTGCCCGCGTGCGACCCGAGGCCTTGCCCCGGGACGCCGCAATCAGATCGCAGGACACCCACTCGACCGCTGCGCCAATTAACGCTCGTACGCGCGTCTCGCAGCCGAAAAAGTATGCATTGGCGAACGGCTTTCGGCTGTAGACGCGGCGGCATGATGGGCCCGGGAAATCCCATCAAGCACAGGAGTTTCATCAATGTCGCAACTTGCTTCGTATCCCAATCATGCCGTCGCCACGGTTGGCGCACGCACCGCGCAAGGCGGTACGGTCGTCTCGGGCGACCCTCGCGTTCTGATGGACGGTCACGCCATCGCGTGCGTCGGCGACCGCGTGACGTACCCCGATGGTCGTGACGCACGCATCCAGTCCGGCTCGCGACATGTCTTCGTGGCGGAGCGTGCCATCGCGGCGGTGGGGAGTCGCCTGGACAACGGCGATGTGATCGTCGAATCACTGCAAAGCGCCGTGGCTCTGTGCGACTCCGAAGAGTACGGCCCCGCGCTCGAGCATGATGCATCGGCCATCGCGTCGGAGGAGGCGTGATGGGGCTCGGCGGTTCGCAAGGCTGGGTTCGCCAAGGCGATCCAGTAGAGGGTGGCGGAGAGGTCACTGGCGCATCCGGTTTTCTCGTTGGCGGCAAGCCGCTGATGCGGGTGGGCGACATGGCGCGATGCGATACGCACGGCGGGTCGTTCCCCGCCGTGCAAGGCGACGACGGTTTCATCGTGGATGGCCGCCCCGTCGTACTCGACAAGCATCGGCTGGCCTGCGGCTGCCGACTTCGATCCAGTTGCAACTATCAATGGGGCCACGAGCCGTCCCCGACTTCGCGCGGTGCTGCCTACTCCGCCCCACCGCCGAGTTGGGCTGCGGCGGCCAGTCAACCGCAGTACGACGAGGCGATCCGCTTCCTCGGTCCGGCCGACAATCCGTTGGCGCACATGAGTTTCGTGCTGCACCTGGAAGACGGCCGCAGCATCGCGGGCACCACGGACGAAGCCGGCCACACGGGACGCATCGAAACCGCAACGCCGACCGAGATTGTTCGCGCCGAGTTGACGGTGTCCGCACAGGAAGAAGGCTGCTGCTCGCTCATCGGCATGCCGGCGCAGACCGTCTCGATGATGGAGCTGCGCGGCGTGGTCACCAACGGGACGAGCCTTGGGTCATCGATCAAGGATGTCCGCGTGCAGGAGGAAGACCGGGGGCTGACCGGCGGCGAGATGTCGATGCTGTTACCGCTCTTCGGTACGTCTGTGGACTACAGGAAAGTCAGGATTCACAACCACGGCTATTGGATGTTCTTTGGGTTTCAGGACAAGGACACCGCGGTGACGCCGAATGGGGAGTTGTATATGCCGGAGAAGCTGTTCCAGTTCGATTATTCCGTGGCCGACATAGATGAGCAGCGTCTATTCGTCCACGAGATGGTGCATGTCTGGCAGTACCAGTTGGGTTATGCAATCAAGCGAGTCCGGGCGCCCCAGCCCAATATGTCGTATCGCTACATGTTGAGCCAGGAAAGGCGGCTGCGCGACTACAACATGGAAGCGCAAGGCAATCTGGTTGCTGACTACTTCCTGCTGCGTTGGAGGTCGAACTCCAACAGGCTTTCCGAGCCGCTGTACGTTCGGCAGAACGTGCGTGATCTTTTGCCCTTGTACGAGAGCGTGCTCCGGGACTTCCTCATCAATCCGGGTTGGGCTTCGCATTTGCCGCGTGAGCCCTTTACTCCGGGCTATGCGCCGGGGATGCCGCTATGACACCACGGTACCTGTTATGGCTGGCGCTCCTCGCGCCATTGGCCTCCGCATGCTCTCCGCCCGGAATGTATCAGCGGGCGGTCATCCGAATCGAGACGGGACAAGCCTGCTTCTCCGTCAATGACCGGAGGGAAACGCGGCGGACGACCCCCTCGATTACCGCAGCATACGTAACGGCTCACCGAGCGGGAACCTGGCGGGATATCTGGGACTGGTACATGCCGTATCCGACCAGCATCCCGCTACGTCCCGACCAGTGCATTGCCTACGGATTCAAAGGACCGCCGGGCGTGGCGGATGTTCACGAGTCTCTGCTGCCGGGAACATCGTACTTGGTGGTGATACGGGGAGAGGTTCCCAACCCGTATCCCGGCGGCGACCCCACCATTCCACGAGAGTACCGGCAGGAGTTCTGCGTACGCGGAAACGAAATCGTACTGGTGCCAATAGTGGGTGGTAGAGCGCAATGGGACGTCTGCGATTCGCAGGACACGCCCGCTATCCCGGGCGTCCTGAGTGATCCAGCCCCGGAGTTGAAGCCATGATACGTTGGCACCTGTCATGGCTGGCGCTGTTTGTGACGCTTTCTTCCGGATGCTTTCCGTCCCACGTGTATCAGCGAGCGACGATTCAGATCGAGGACGGAGAAGCTTGTTTCACCGTGAGCGGAACACTGCACGCACAGAAGACGCCACCCGCAATCACAAGCGTCATGGTGTCGAACAAAGCTGGCGTTGACGCGTGGAGATGGGATGTACCAGCGTCGACAGCCATCACATTGGCTCCCGGTCGATGCATCCCTTACGGATACGACAAACCACCTGGCACCTTCAGCTACAACGCACCATTACAGCCAGGCAGAGCATACGTCGCGGCTATCGCTGCCTATGTTCCCAATCCCGATCCCGGCGGAGATCCAACCGTCGCGCGCCACTTCTCTCAGGAGTTCTGCGTCCGCGATGGGCCGGAAGGTCGCGAAATCGTGCTTGTTCCGCGCGGTGGCGATGGGCGTAGTCGATGGGAGGTCTGCGATACGCAGGACACACCCGCGATACCGGGCTTCCTGACTGTTCCAGTCAGCGAATCGCTGCCATCAGGCGCCGAGGTTGGAGCCCGAAACGCGCGCCTTTGAGCCCGGCCGCCGGAGCTGCGAGCGCGCAACGCCGCGGTTCGAGCTCGGCGCGCGGGAATGGGTGCCTGGTCACCGGAGCTCAGAGCGCGGGCCGCCCATCTGTAAACTCGAAAGGCGAACGCTTTCGAACGCAGGTTCGGAGCAAAAGACTCCGGACGCCGAGCGCGGAGCTCGGCACGCCGGGCTTGTTGCTCGGCCATCGGAGCTCAGGCACCCGAAACGTCGAGTTGAGTGCCCGGTGTTCGAAGCTCCCGCGGCTGAGCTTCCGAGCTTCGACACCGGAGCGCCGGGCGCCCGAGTCGGAACCCGGAGTGCCTTTTGCTCGGCTTTCAATCCTTCGAGCTCGGACCTTCGAGCGCAGACCCTCGCGCGTGGAGGGGGCGATAGCCCCGGTAAGGCCGAAAGCCTCCCCCGGGGTGCGCTTCCGGTCGAGGTTCGCATGAAGCGAACCGTCAGCCCGGGTTACGCTGGTTCACCCGCGCGCTTCGCTTCTCCGGGCTACGCTGGCTACGCGTGCAATCCGAGCAGTTCCTGCAGCACTACTTGTACCAGGGCCTTGATCCTCAGCACTTCTTCTCTGCTAGTTGCGACGTGAGTGGAGACGCTAGATCGCGTGTAGACAGACCGCACAAACTGGCCCAGAGCCTCTTCAACGGCCTGCGTTGCAGTTTCGACACTCGCCATTGCCGCTCCTTGTGCACTTCGCTGGCGAAGTATGAAGCGAACCTTCTGCTTCATTGTTGGCCCGCGCGTCTCTGGCTCCCGCTTGAACCCGTGAGCAGCTTCGACTTCAGCATCCGGCGCCAAATGGTCCAACAGCTCGCGCATGCTTTCGCGCAGGTCTGTTGCGGGGCCCCGCCACGATAGCCGCGCGGCCCCCTTCAAGTCCTCGACTGCTTGTCTGTAGGAGAGTGCTGCAGAAGGCAGTGTTTCTTGGAGCGCGGCGGAGATTTGGCCATCGATGGGGTCCATCGGGATCGGCCCAACACGCGGTATAAGCCGCTCTGCGTGGACTTGAATTAGCCCCTCACGCGCTTCATTCAGCAATGCTCTATAACGGGCAGTACGTCCCCGCTTGTGCGTCTCAACCAGCAACTGCTGCATTGCGGAATCGACTGGCAGTACTAGCGGGCTTTGCTCATCAAGCGAAGCGAGTGTTGGCCGGACCTTCTCAAAGTATTCTTCGACAAGTTTCCGCAACTCGCCCCTGCACTTTGCTGAGTTCAGTTGGGATCCAAAGTTCGCACTCGTGAGAGTCCGCCCCATCCGCTCAAGTCGCGTAACAAAGTCTGCCGCCACTATCTGCTAGTCCGCCTTTCCGGGAAGCGAATGAGCTACTAAGTTGTACCCAACGGCGTTAAGCCGATACTCGCCTCTTCCGGTCGAGTCGAAGTAACCACCCGCCTTGGCGTCAATGAGCACTTGCGCGATACGACTAGGCAACTTAAAGCCAGCCTGTTTGAAATACTTCTCCAAGTCTGCGGCATTGACTGTCGGCTTGCGCTCTGACTCGGGCGCTGATTCCTGCAGATAGTAGGCAACGAGACAAGCCATTTGTTGCACGGTCTTCGGCTGCTTCTCTGTCTTCAGCGAACGAATATCAGTAGGTGCTGCGCGCCTGACATCGTTAACCTTGCTATCCGGATCTGGGCCACTAGCCGGCACCATGGTGCCGACGGACAGGTCGGTAAGATCTAAGTGCCTACAGGCTGCAGCAAGCACAGTCTCCCTCGCGCGTTTGTCCAGCGGCTCAAGCGTCTCAATCACCAAATCCAACGCGCGACCAACTGAAACTTTCACATCTGACATCGCATGTGGGTTCCCGGAGAACGCCCTAGTGCTCCACCAAGCGAGGCAATGACTTAGCCGGTGGCGGCTCATTGCTGCGCTATCGAAGGTGCCCGAGATCGCACTAGTTCAGCGCGGTCGGGCCATAAGAAGGCGCTAGTTTCGCCGGTTTGCCAAGAATCCTTTGCGATTCATGCAGTTACGGCGCCACGTCTGCTAACGGCCAAGAGCGGACGTCGCTGTTCAAGACAAGGCAGGCTCGATCGCTGTTCGCAGCCACGAGTCGAAACTTTCAGCAACTGGGTAGAGGCCGTCCTCGCCGAGTTCATGGAACCAGAAGCAAAGCGAGGGTTCAGACCCAGACCTATAGTCGAGACAGAGAAGATCTCCGCCACCATTCTCGGCAATAGGAATGACCGCACGCGGGAGCTGATGCTCGCCCCAGCAAGCTAGCCACGACCAGACGGAACTGCTCCTCCACGGGATCAAGGACAGCCAATGGCCGATGCTGGCTTGTGCGCGGCGTCCCGTACCAGGAAGTGGGAAATCCAAATCCCCGAAAGCGCCGTCGAATGCGAGCGCGATACGCCTGTAACCCGACGGAAACTGCACACCCAGGAGCAATTCGGCCCCATTGATCACGCGGTCGTCGATTCCAGTGTCGCTCTGCTCGAAGCCGACAAGCGTCAGCGAACGTTCCATCATTTGCCGTCCTCCTGCCGTGCGACCCCAATGTCCGCTTTGGGTCGAAAGCGGACATTACCAGTCGTCGACGCGCCAGTCCTGCTCGAACGTCCGCTATCGGCCAGAAGCGGACACCGGGCCGTTGGAGGCAGACAGACGGAAATAGATCACCGGCGACAGCAGTCCGCGTTTGCATGCTGGGTGCTGGATGGTCGCCTTCGAGCGTTCGACCACGTAGAAGTTGTCCACGCTTTCCGGGATAGGTCCCAGTCTTGCCAGGGAAGGCGCGAGTACTCTCGCTGCCGGCTGCAACTTGTACGCGTCGAGGAAAGCGGTCCCTTGCCTTGAAGTATGGTTGCAACTGCTGCGCCATGCTGCCGACATGGCAGCGCGCTCGTCGTCGCCCGCCGGCGCCATCAACGAAAACCACGTCAATCCCCGTGGCAATGGGCGCGGAAGCTTGTTCTCAACGACCCGCCAGAACTCTTCGAGATCGGCTTTGCATCTTGTTCCGTCGATGCCGAGACCGGCGCCATGGGGCGCAGCGTCGACGCGCACTTCTACCAGACATCGATCAGCCGCGGCCGTCCTGCCCGGGAGTGTCAACATCAGCGCGGCGAGTAGGAGCCATCTCATGTCCAATGTCCGCTTTGGGTCGAAAGCGGACATTAGCACTGCCCAAGCAGCGTCGCCCGTCCTGACCTCCGCTGTCGGGCAGCAGCCGACGTTCGACTCACGCCTTCCAAGCATTGCTGCCAGCGGGTACGTCAGCCTTGTCGAGCCCAGTCGGTTTCCGTCCCTACCTGCCAGCAGCCGCCGTGCTTCGCTCGCATAGGCCCGTACCCGGAACCGGCTGGTACATGTCCCGTTCGTCCTGCGCCATCAGATCGAAATCGGCGGCAGGCTGTGGCATCGAGGCGCGCTGCAGGTCCTTGTATCGTTGCTCGCCTTCACGCACCTCGTCGGGCGCCATCATCAACTGCAGCCCGCGGGTTTCGGTTTGAAGCGCGAGAGCCGTCACGCGGGACGAGGTTGCCATCGGCAAGAGATCCTGTGCAAACAGATAGTAGGCAAGCGATTGCGCGGCATCGCGCTTCACTGCCTGGCGCAGCAGGGGAGTTCGATCGGGTCCCGTATGACGTGGCGCGTAGGCGCGTGCGAGTGCAATAGCGGCCTCGACACTTCCGCTTTGTGCAACGCGCTTGGTCATGTCGACGCCCTCGCGTCGGTAGACCTTCAGTTCGTCCAGCGTATCGAGCAGGCTGTCGGGCCGGAACGCCAGGCCGGTTCCGTACCGCAACATGGATGGAAGGTCGCCCTGTAACGCAGCTTGTCGCCACAGGTTGACGGTTTCCCCCGGGGTGACTGGAGGCATGCCGGTGCAGTACTCACTACGAACGCGTGCAAGGTCCGCCATTGTCTGCAGTACGTCGTTCTTGTTCAGAATCACTGCGCCCGCGGCCGCTTCCGCCTTCAACCGGTCCGCTATCGTGCCCATGCGAAGACTTGCCGCTTCGGAATCTGCGCAGAATTCCACCTCTCGGGCGAGCTGGCAGGCGGCTCGGGAATCGCCCACTTCCATCCGTTGACGAAGGGTCGCCGTTACTTCGCGCGCCGTCCTGCCCTGCGGCAGGGGCACTGCCCCTTCCATGACGCGCGCGGGTTCCGCCACCGGTAGCGCCTCGATTACGCCGATGTCCTGGTCGCCGACCACCTGAGGACTTGCCGGTGCGCGCTCACGGCTGCATCCAGCGACCTGCAGTAGCACCCCCATCGCAAGTACCGAAACTAGATGAGCGTTTCCCAATCCCTGGCCCACTGGACACCATCCTGGATGACTGGATTCGGACATTAGCACTCACGCCTTGGCAACGTCCGCTAACGGCCAGGAGCAGTCATTCACCAGCACCAGAGTTATGCAGGGCCGCGAAGCGGTCTCCGCTTGAGTGATTTGTCAGCCGCCAACTGACCGCAATAGGCGGCGACACCGTCGTGGAGCTTTGTGGCTAGTGCAACAACCTGCGAGTACGGAGGGAGAGTGCGAGTGCCATGGAATAGATACTCAAGCTCCTTAGCTGCGTAGCAATCATTCAGCGTATGCACCACGGCAAGCTCTCGGCGCGACAGCTTGACGCAGTTACCAAGCTTCCTCTTGCGGCTCTCAAGGAGTAGAGCGGATAGATCATGTCCGTACTTGCGACTCCTCAGAGTCTCGATGGGAAGGCCGCGTCCGAGAAGAAATGCCTTGAGGGAAAGTTCGATGGAATGACCGGCAAGGTAATAGGCAACCAGGGACAGCCTTTGACCGATCTCTTGAGCGACGTTTTTCGCAGGTTCTTGGGTGCTCCTGGCCGCAGCAAGGAACTGCTTGGAGAAATTGACTACTCCTAACGGCGCAGTGTTGATCATGGGGGGCTAACACCTGTTGAGCCGCGTGCTCATGCGTTACGACCTGGGCTCCAGTGACAAGGCAGTCGCGGAGTCGATTTCACGGCGCGCCTCCTCTGCCATCGTCATGAATACGTGGCCGGGTAAACGCTGTCGTTCCCCTCGGCGGCTTCGCAAAGTGAATAGCTCGTGCTGTCCACCACTCTCAGTCCGGACGATCGTCACGCCTCGCCACGCATGTGACTGCCCAAATGGATCTAGCTGCACCCTAAAGCTGGAGTTTCGATAAAGAAATTCCGTCTGGAGCTCGTCGCTCGTCCATTTCAGCGCCAGTTCTCGCGCTTGTCGCGTACGTCGCAGGGCAACGTACTCATGCCGGCCTTGGATAGTCCACCACTCATGGCCCACTCGGGATAGATTGCCGCCCATGATCCGTCCTATCTCATCGAGCCAACATTGCACCAGTGCTGCGCACGTGGGAAGGCCTTGCCGAGCTTCGGTCAGTGACACTACAAAACGCCGGTACTGCTCGCGGATACGGCTATTCGGTGCAACGTGATCATTGAAGCGATGCATACATCTCGATGATTGTAGGAGCGGAGTCTGCTTCGGGTCGAAAGCCGACATTAGCAGTCCGGCTGCCGGGCGTCGCGGTCGAACGTCCGCTATCGGCCAGAAGCGGACCTTGGGATTCCACGATGGTCGCTACTAGCCATAGGGGTGGCGTTCCAGGTAACTCTGCGCATCCGCTGAGGGATTGGAAACCAGTTCGCTTAGGCGGGAGATCGAAACGACTGGACGATCGAGGTCGTCCTTCAGAAAGAAGCTGTCCGAAGCTAGCTCCGCATGGTGGAAGTGTCCGCGCAGGTCGACCGGCCCACCACCTTTCAATACCACTTCATGCACCAGACGGCCCGCTTGGTCGGCCAATTTTGCGATCCACCGTTCGGCATATCCGGACGCCAGTTGGCGATACACGCGTACGCGGCCGCGGCGGCCTGGGAGCGAACGTGCAAGCTTGTTTCGCTCAGTTTCGAGGGTGAAGCTGTTCTGCCGCACTGCAGCGGCAGCCTCATGGATCGGTGTGGGATCTACGCCCTGCATCGACGCGATATGGAGAAGACGATCCTCGATCAGTTCAAGTATCTGCTCCTCACGCTGCCTCGGTGACATCGCGTGGTATCGCTTGAAGTCGAAGGACTCCACATAGATTTCGGTGGTGCCCAGCACTTGAAGATGTGCAGGGTCGATGTCTCGTCGCGCACCCAGGGTGATCTGCACCATCGAAGACCCATCCAGCGTGAAGTCGCGCGCAAGGAACGCCTGGAAAATATTCACTACATGATGCGTCGTATGGCGGAACGGGAATCCCGGCGCCACCATGCCGTGATTCGAAACCAATGCGCTGGCCTCGACACGGACCTCCCTCAACTTGGTCATGCATCCCGTCTCAGGAAATAGGCAGGTCTCGACATGTGTCGCCTCCATGGCAAATGAATGACCGCTTTGGGTCGAAAGCGGACATTAGCACCGGGACGACTATCTAGCGCGCCGAGGTGACTGCCGTCTGGAGTCAGGTGCATCGTCGATCTCCCGCCTGGGAGTTGGACATGGACATGAGCGACAACTTCGTCCCTTGGAACATGGGCAAGATCGTTGGCCGGAAAGCACCGCTCCGGCTCCGCGACATATGGGCCATTAGGGTGAGGCTTCAGCTCCGCGGCAGCTGCCGAGAACTAGCGCTGTTCAACCTGGCCATCGACTCGAAGCTTAGAGCCTGCGATCTGCTTTCGCTTCGAGTGCAAGACATCTGCCACGGCCAGACCATCGCGGCCCGAGCGACCGTGCTTCAGCGCAAAACCGGGCGTCCGGTCTGCTTCGAAATTGCTAGTCTGACGCGAGACGCTATCGCTGCGTGGCTAGCGGTCCAGCGGATTGGCGGCAACACCTTTCTCTTCCCGAGCCGCATTCGACAAGTGGCCCATCTGTCGACGCGCCAGTACAGCCGAATCGTCCACCGTTGGGTCTCGGAGGTCGGCCTCGACGGCAGCGCGTATGGCACCCATTCTCTACGGCGTACGAAGGCGGCACTAATCTACCGCCGGACGAAGAACCTCCGTGCAGTTCAACTGCTCTTAGGCCACACAAAGCTGGAGAGTACTGTTCGCTACCTAGGCATCGAGGTAGACGACGCCCTTGAACTGGCTGAGCAGACTGAGGCCTAGGGTCGACGCGGCCAGCGGGCCGTGATGGCCTGCTGGTCGCCATATCGCGCCGGTGATAACGTCCGCTTTCGACCAAAGCGGACATCCCGGGTTAGCTATTAGATCTCTAAGGCTTAGCGCCTGAACGAGCCTCAGTTGACCTTAGGGCCAATAGACGAGGTGATGCGAGCGGGGTATCAATGATTCCTCTGAGCAGTCGGGAAGCGTTCAATGACCCCGCTCGTACACGTCGTTGAGAGCGATAGCATCCAGTTGGAGGCGTTGAACGCCACGGTTCGTGCCGCAGGTATGCAGTCGCGGGACACGACTCTGCCCTAGACTTTCTGCGTACCTATAGCCCTGCTCGTACCGGCTGCCCATAGGGCGACGATAAGGCGGAAACTTGGATCACGGTCTGTCGCGCTCTGGGCACGTCTCGCGGCAGACGCAGGTTCCTCCGTTCTTCCGATTACCCCGCCAGCCTTTCGGGGTGGGGGCGGTGCTCGCTGGAAACGACGTTAGCCGCTTGGCGCACCTATGGACAACGAATCGATTTTTGAGCTGATGGGAAGAGTCGGTGCGTTAGAAGCCGCACTGAGCGCCATTCTCTCTTCGTCAGGCATTGACGCCGCGGTGCGCGCTGATGCTTTGGCCTCGTTGGAGAAGATGGCAGCGGTATTTGAGCTCGGACGCGAACCGGAGGCCAAGGCATTCTCCTCGGGCTGGCGCATGGCGATCCAAAGCATCTTTGCTGGTGAGGATCTGTCGCGCCGGGCGCTGGTGAAGGAACGTGACCTATGACGCAGCCACAAGACCCTCAGGTGACACGGTTCCTGTTCGAAGGGGAGATGCTGACCGCGCGCCAGGTACATCAGATGGTTCCGGCTGTCGCGCTCGGCACAGTCCGAAAGCTCTTACAGCAGGGCCACAGTGATCGCTTCCAGTTGATGGACGGCATCCCGGCTCTTAGAGCCGAGGGACGTAGGAGGCGAAATGCGAGTAGCCACCTGCATAGACCCCGGGTTTAGCCGCTGAACCGAGATGTCCGATTCTGGCCGGAAGCGGGCGCGCAGGCAGGATGGGAGCGGCTCGCAATGTCGATCGCAAAGCGGACCATATGGCAGATGATCAGGGGCTCGCGCCAAAGGTGTAATCGCAAGCCTCACTGCTTAGGCAGAAGCCCGGCTACGTCCGGACTAATGAGGCGAACGTCGAGGCCAGTTCGCAAGTAGGCCGTTGGTTATCGCAAGACATCTAAGCCGTTGTAGCGCTGGCGCCACTCGTGCAGCGGCCTGGCGCGGAGACAACTATCCAAGGAGAACTGCTTCGCATTCCGAATGTCCGATGCCAAGAGTGCAACCAGGTTTGCACACTGCTGACGTAATTGTGTGTCGCTATGCGTCACCTTGTTGACCGCGGCGAGGAGCTCTTCAAGGGTCAGCAAGTTCCCATCCGCGACTGGACTAAGCCCCTTTCGCAGCCTCATCGACACGCGGGCGAAGAGATGGCTCGCTTCGTCGCGGTGCGACAAGAAGGGCAGTCCTTCGTTCTCGGCGCGCTGTAATGCCAAATCGTCCTCAGTGACCGGGCGTAGGAAACTTCGATCTCTCTTTTCATTCGTGAAGATTTGCATTTCAGTTCTCCGGAGCGTACTGCGGTTAGGCTTGGTTTGCGGCTTCACTGTCGCTGTTGCATGCCTCGTCGACCTTGGCCGAGACGACAATCTCCGTCTTCGAGTTCGCTACACGGACATGAACTTCATTCTTCTTGAGATACGGGATGGCGAACGCCTGGTCATAACTTGCCCAATAGACCTGATCATCTGCTGCCCACCGTGACCCCGACAGTGTCTGCATTAGGTCGCGCTTAGCAGCGATGCGGCTCTCCTCCGTGTCGGCACCGCGGTATCCAAGTACGGCAACCAATGTTTCCGGCGATTCATGCACTCTTACCGACGGATCGTCCGGTAGCGGCGCCTCTCCAGCGGCCAAGTTGTTGGAGAGAAAGAATGCAACTCTCCAGCCGTGCCTCTCGCGCATGCGTAAAGCACTGGGGAACATCGTGGACTCGTCGTCGCCCTGGTACGTCGGATAGGTCATCTCCATCTTCTCTAGGGCTTCGTTGTCACCGTAGATGTAATCCTCTAGCTTCTCGCGTGCGACACGCACTGCCGCGTCATGGCTTCCGTCCGCAGAGGTATGCACAAACAAGGCTGGCGCGTAGCGCCTGATCTCGACCGGTCCCACGACATCCTCCATACGGTAGGCAGGTCTGGCGTCGAGTCGGATGCCGAAGAACCTCGGTATTGACTTGAGTACGTCTGTGAACAACGGGACAGTTGCACCGTTCATGATGAGCTCCGTCCAGCCGTCGCCGTGGCATCGTAGGAAACGACCCCCGTGACTCGCCGGCGATGAGTTGTGATGAAAATAGCCCGCAGCGCCAACGAATAGCCAACCCCGACCGACATGGGGCGCTTAGCTCAGGGAAGGTAGGAGCGGCGTGCTGTGCGGCCCGAATGGCCAGTACGACGTTGCGCCGTAGTGTCATTCGAGAGTGCGCCAACTGATGTTACTTACTCGTGACTTAGAGAAGCGGTCGCCCTTCTCTCCGGTCAGCGCAAGGCTGCCGGCGACGCGCCGTGTTACGGCGTAGGCCGATCAATATGCAGGAACCTTCGGAAGGACTTGCGACGCAATGACGAGGATCGAAGGTTTGCAGTCATTCGGCTCGAGTATGGTTGCGTGAATGCTAGCACTGGCCACCCGTCGCGCACGGGGTCTGGTAGCTGCGGTGGCCGATCCACCCTCAACGACCCAATAGCCTGCGTGACCTGTGATGCGAGCATTTCGATGAGCGTTCTCATGATTAGTGTCCTCAGCCCCGCGATTGGCTGTTCTGATTTGAGGTCACAGCCTTGGGGGCTAACACAACTGAGACGGAGCGATACATGCTCGCAACCTGCGACACTATGCGCTCATTTTGTTGCGCAAATGACGCGTCCAGGCATGACGTTCATGCTGGGTACGCCACCAGCATGCGCGGTGATCCCTTCCTTCTGCTGACTATAAGCCGCGGCGCGTGGCCAACGAGCACCGGTCCGCGATGAGGCTTAGCTCACGCCTAACTCACGCTCAATGGTGCACGATCCTTGTGCACTGCGATGCAACGTCGCAACGGCCACTCAGCCGCGCTGCAATTCCACTCCTCCTCCGCACTGAGCCTCACTCGCCCCGCTTCGAGCGGGGTCTGGCTTCGGCCGCCCTGGATTCCGCAAAACAGCGGACCATATAAGAGGCAATCCTGTATGAACACCGTAACCAACATTCCCAACGGCAAGAATCTCGTCGACACCGCCGCCGCCAATGGGTCCTTCAGGACTTTTGGTAAGGCACTTGATGCCGCGGGCATGACCGAAACGCTGCGCGGCACGGGCCCTTTCACGGTGTTCGCACCGACGGATGCGGCATTTGAAAAGCTTCCGGCTGGCAAGCTGGAAAGTCTGTTCAAGCCCGAGAACAAGGAAGAACTCGTCTCGCTGCTGAACTATCATGTTGTTAGCGGCCGCAAGACCACGGCCGACGTTGGCAAGTGGGACGCTGCCAGGACCGTCAACGGCCAGTCGGCCCCGATCATCCTGAAGGACGACCAGCTCAGCATTGATGGAGCGCTGATCACCTCGGCCGACATCGGGTCGAGCAATGGTCTGCTCCATGGGATCGATAAGGTCAACATTCCGCCTAAGCAGTAACGGTCACCGGGTGGGTGCCTAACGAGAATGGCGAGGGCGTCCCTCGCCGTTCTTCTGTGGCCTCATCCATTCACAGCGTGGCCGCCATTCGAGAGAGGCCGAGAACATCTACTCCCACTCCACCGCGGGGCGCTCCTGGACGACAGCACATTCGGGCAGGACGTTGGGCACGACGGCTGCTAATGTCCGCTCTCGACCCCCGAAGTGGAGATGCGACGGCATGCGAGAATCGTCCGACGGCTTCACTGTGGTGTTGCGGTACGCTCTATAAACAAAACCAGCTGCGCGAGAGTGAAGGGCTTGGCCAGCACCGAATAGGCGGCAAGCCGAGCGGGGATTGCACCGTCACCTGCGCCTGTGGCAAAGAAGAACGGTAGCTTTATCGCCACAAGATGATCCGCTACCTCGCAGCCACTTTGTTGTCCTAGCTCAACATCAAGGACGACGCAGTCGAAGCGATGCTCGTCTGCCAGGGCGATCGCGTGGCTGACATTATCTGTATGCCAAACGTGATAACCGCTCGCCTTTAAACCTGCCGCCATGACCTCGGCAAGAGGCAGTTCATCTTCAACAATTAGCAGTCGCACGGCTTCTCTCCCGCCTCGGATAACGACAGGCATCAGCCGTCCCTGCACGTCCAGCCTCGCAACCTATGAGTGACAAGCCCGTGACGCGCCTTCTCTGCTAAACGCCCTGCGAGCGAGCGCTCTCGGTCTCGCCCGATATGTCCTTCACAAGGATCAGATGCAAGCGGCCTCATACATAACGTGGCCTACCCCTGTTGAACTCGCCACCATGAGCACGAGGCGACTAGATCCGAAAGCTTCCGATCCACTAGTGCGCCGTTTCTACGACGCGATAGAAACCTCGAGAAGGACGCAGTTGGAGATGCGACTGGGCGTTGCGAAAGCTCGTCAGCGTCTGTCCGAGGTGAGGGCAAGAGCCGTGCACGTCAAGCAGCTAGTTTCGGACGGCGTAGACTCGACGAACCGTAGCGAATAGATCGCGCTGCCGCTTCGGCCTCCGCAGCTCGCCAGACAAGGCTGTTGAAGACTTCTACGGTCGCTCGTTCCATCGACGAGCCCTCGCCCGCGTCTATCCGGTTAGCAAGAGGCGTTCACGCCAAGCTCGCGCGCGCAGGTGTACGACTACTGATGCACCGTGGCGATCAAATCGCGCTGCTGCCTTGGGCCTCCGTGCAGCTCGCATCAGGCCCAACTCTTGAATACCCTTACGATCGCTCGTCTCATCGACGAGCCTGAGCGACATACGGTCCCCACGCGCTACGAAGCCGCGATCGACGAAAGTCGACGTCTCCGCGCGGAGCTTGCCGCAACCTTAGACGAATCCCGCCGTCTGCTCGGGCGCATCGCGCAGGGGCATGCTGAGCGCAATGCGGACGAATGGGCCCGCCTCTGGCTGATAAAAGACCGTTGACTGAGTGGGAAGCCAGCGCTACGCCAATGGGACCCGGCGGAGTCCGAAGTCGTGAGGGAGCGAGTATGTACCCAATCGTACACTTGGTTGATGACGATCCCGATGTGCTTAGAGCTCTATCACGAGCGCTCTGGGCAGATGGGTACACGGTAGTTCCGAGCTCTTCGGGGGAAGAGTTCCTTGAGGTGTATCAATCCGGTGACGCTGGTTGCGTCATCCTGGACCTAATGATGCCGGGCAGAAGCGGCATGAATGTTCAGGCTGAATTGGCTCGCCGCGGACATGTACCTCCCATCATCTACATCACCGGCATGGTCGAAATAGCATGCGCTGTGGAGATCATGAAGAGCGGAGCGGTTGACTTGCTAACCAAGCCCGTGGAACTAGATCTACTAATCGAAGCGGTGTCGCAAGGGCTCGCGAGAGATGCGCGAATGCGCAACCAGCTTTCGCGCTGCGCGGTGGCGAGAGCCCGCTTAGAGTCTCTCAGTTCGCGAGAGCGCGAAGTGCTTCAGTATGTGTCGAATGGCGACTCAAACCCCGTTGTCGCGAAGGCCCTTGGCATTACCGTGAGGACGGTGAAGGTCCACCGAGAGCATATCCGATTCAAGCTGGGGGTTCGAACTACTCCAGAGTTGATTCACCTGCTTGCGGAGGGCGGATTCTCGTCAATGCCGGCCCTGCCGCGCGATCGTCGTTGTGGCCGGACGGGAACAAGGGGAAGAAATTGGTGAGTCACAACGTTGGTCGCCTGTCTACCTCGCCGCGCTTGAGAACCTGGCGGACGCATCGCCTCCGCGTCAGCTTGCCGCAGCGCCGCGTACGTCCGATCGGAATGAGAGAGGAGCCACATGAGAACGCGCAGAGATCTACAAGGCGTGATCGAAGGGATCGATGCCGCCATGCTGTACGCCGCGAACGAGGCGTCCGACATGTCCCAGTATTGGAGTTCATGGAATCTTGCAATAACTGGCCTTCCGCTTAGCGAAGAGGTTCCAAGCGACCTCAGCTACTGGTGGCGGAACCAATTGCTGGATGCCAGCCGCCGCGCGTTCGACAGTAGCGTACTGCGACGTCGGTACCACCGGGGGGACTTCAATTCGGATGGTGTTCCTACCGGGATAGTCTGGAACAGCGCGCCATGCGTGTACCGCGACCGCGAAATCCGCGTCGAGCTTCGTAGAGAGACTTCCAGCGCGTCTTGGTGCGCGTCGGTGACGATATCTGATCTTTACGAACTGAAGATTGCTGCGCGCATCTTCTTCGCGAGACTTCCCAGCGCTGCTGGTGGAGCGATCGGGGCATACGCGTTGGTCATAGAGAGGGCGCGGCGAGAGGTTGATCGTCTTGCGGCCCTGCCATTTGGCGCCCTCTAGCCAACGACGAGGGCGTTCCGTTGGAAAGCCCAGGCCCGTTCTCCAAGACTGCCAGACTACGTAGATAGGCTAGTTCACAGAGCAGCCTGCCCTTGCTGCCAGCCAGCACGAGGTTCTCTTCGTCACTTAGTGGCAAAGTCGGCCATAGCTTAGCTAGATCCAGGACGTGCCAACGGAGCAGATCGTAGAACTCCGGTGTCTGTCCGCCTCTGGCGAAGAAGCGCAGATTCTCCAAAGCCATATGCTGGTCATAAAACATGATCATCATTGAGGCGATGATGGGAGCTGTGTCCGGGTGCGCCTCAACATGACACTTGCCTAACACTGCGCCGCATGCACGCAGAGCAGCGCAGCGCGAAGGTTTCTCTGGTCTAGCAGCCGGCGAAGGCGCGTCTCTACCTCGGCAAGCCCCTCAAGCGACTGCGTGGCATAGAGCGAGTATGTTGGCTTGTCCTGTGCTCTTGGACCCGCCACGCACCCAACGCTCACGTCGGCCCTTTGCGACGCCCGCATCCAGATCGTCTTCAGCTCCTTAGGGCCGATGCTCTGGTCGGTGCCCAACGTGAAACGAAACATCGCAATCAGCGGCTTAGAAGACTTACTGCTCTTGATCGCCATCCGAATCACCTTGCCGACCGCAGAACGCGAGAAGCACGCTCGATTTTGGGCATCGTCACCACCCGAACGATCTGGAGGCACGTCTTAATGGGGGTCGAGTTCATGACTCATCCCACCACTTCCTGGGCACGACGTTCGTGTCGCTCCCAACCTGGGTACTCGCCAAAAAGATAGTTCGCCCACGTTTCGCGAAGCTCAAGCATCCCGCTCTGCGCAACCGCGCATTCCAGCATCTGTTCGACTGGTAGAGGCAAGCGATCACCCGAGATGCTAAACACCAGTTGGGCTGGGGGCACAGTCTTGGGTGCGGACGTAAAGGCGTCTACGAGCACATAGCCCTTAGGCGCTGAGTAGACACGAATGTTCATGATGTCCTCGCGCGGGGAGGTGCACGAGGCCCTCCAAGGATAAGCCGCAACTCGCACGGCATTGTGCAAGGAACAGACTACGCCTTTGCCTGTGAAGAGGGACAACACCACGCGAAAACTCAGCATGTAGATGAGCCTCGCCATAGCAGACTCCGCTTCACCTAGTGAACAGTCGTGCTCGCTGAACCGCCTTAGGGCGAGAAACATAAGCTTCGTGTCAGTCGCGAGCCGTTGAGTGTCCGCGTTGGGTCGAAAGCGGACATTAGCATCCGATCCAGCCTCGACCTGCTCCCAGTGTCCGCTATCGGCCAGAAGCGGACACGTGCGGGAGCCTTGATAGTCTTTAACCGGTCGCCTTCAGACCTCACATTCTCAGGGCGGATGGACTGCTGCGCGCGCCCGTTCTCTCGCCTCGAGCCATCGACTTCTACCCGCAGCGCAGCGGCGGGGCTCCTCCATGCGGGGTCGTGCTGGCAGGTCGCCGTCGGCAGCCGCTCGTGCTGAGCGTCTCCAGGCGCACGCGCTATGCAATAGTGCGCCCGATCGAGCCTCCGCCGTCCACGAAGAGCGTTTGTCCCGTGATGAAGCCCGCCGCGTCGGACAAGAGGAATTCGATTGTCGCAGCTACCTCTTCGGGTCTACCGAATCGCCCCATGGGAATTATCGATAGGAACTTATCTTCGGCGTCGCTTCCCACCGGCGTATTCTGACGAAACAGTTCCGTCTCGATCGGGCCGGGCGCGACGGCATTGACAGTGATGCCTGTCGTCGCAAGCTCGAGCGCCCACGTCCTGGTGAGAGTGTTCACTGCTGCCTTTGCTGCAGCGTAACCGCTACGTAGCGCGATTCCGGTTGTGACCAGGCTGCTGACGTTCACGACTCGGCCCCAGCCCTTCTCCCTCATGCCTGGCAAGAGGGCCTGGACTGTTTGAATCGTCGAATGAACATTGACGCGGATCATGTCGTCAACGTCATTCAGATCGATCTCACCGAGGGCATGCAGCCTGATTAGACCGACGTTGTTGACAACGCCATCGAATGAATAGTGCCGCGCCAACGCTTCGAGTGCGCCTTGCGCACGCCGTGTATCGCTCAGATCGACTGACTCGAGAGTGCCGGGAAAGGTGGTATCAGCCTTTCGTGCAATGCCGACCACGTGGTGCCCCCGGGCGGCGAGCCGCTGTGATAGCGAACGCCCGATGCCCTTGGTCGCTCCGGTGATGAGGAATGTTCGTTGCGTCATGATCGTTACGTCAAATTCGGGAAGGACATTAAGAGCTCAACTCGCCCACGGCGAATTCAGGATGATCCCGCACATATCCCCTCGTCTGAAGCCGGGGTCTTTGTATGCAAGGAAGTCATCGTTGAACGTCCCGAACGTTGTTTCCGGACGGTGCTTTAGGCCTTCGTAAAAGGCATCGATGATCGCGTGCTTGAAGTTGTGAGCTCGTGGCCAAGCAGCCGTTACGGCTTCGCGCTCCTGGTCGGTGAACTCAGCGTAGGCACGGCCTGCCACATCCATGCCAGCAGCGACGTGCAGCAAAGCAGCTTCTGGATGCATGAACTGTGGTATTCCCGGGGTGGTGTGCAGCGCGATGGCTGTCCATACTTTGTCGATATCGCGTTGCTCGATGCCATGCGTGCGCAGGAACGCTGCTGCTGCGTTGGCGCCGTCCACCTCGAAGCGCAATTTGCTGTCTCGATATTCGTCTGTCAGGCCTAGGTCGTGGAACATTGCACCCACAAACAGCAGTTCGGGATCGAAGCTCAGGCCTCGCTCGCGTCCGGCAAGAGCGCCCCAGGCGTACACCCGCATGGAGTGGAGGAATAGCAGCTCACTTTCCGTGTCGCGAACCAGTTCTGTCGCTGCTCGCGCTAGAGCACTGTCGGGGACATGGACCCCCGCTATGTTGGCGATTTGCACGAGATGGCCCTCACTGCTGCGCTCGTCGCGATGCTTCGGGCAAGTTACGGAAGCTGATTGCGAGCCGGTTGTAGGTGTTCATGAGGCCGATCGCGAACGTGAGATCCACCAACTCCTTTTCCGCGAACACCAGCGTGGCTGCCTGATAGTCTGCGTCGGGCACACCGGTGTCCGCGACCCGCGTGACCGTTTCGGCCCAGCCCAATGCGGCGCGCTCACGATCAGTGAAGACCGGGCCAGCTTCGCGCCAAGCCTGGACCAGGGCGAGCTTGTCGATCGTCACGCCCTTTTTGATGAGGTCGCGCGTGTGCATATCGAGACAGTACGCGCAGCCATTGATCTGGCTTACGCGCAGGTAAACGAGGTCGACGAGAATCGGTTCGAGGCCAGAGTGGGACACGTAACCGTAAAGTTGGCCGAGCGCAGTCGCGCCTGCGGGAGATACTTTCGTGTAATCCAGTCGCTGAGACATGGCGGCACCTATTAGTCTGGGATGGTGAGGGGCTGGTCGCCGGTATCGACGACAAAGACGGCCAGCAGACGAGCTGGCTCGGTAGCACTCGCATTGCGGCTGATGCTGTGGTGGGCCCCGGGTTCCTCGAAGAAGGACTCACCCGCCGTAAAGACGCGCGAAGGTGCGTCGCCTACCTGGCTTTCGATCGCGCCGGACAGGACATAGGCGTAGATAAACGCGGAGCCGGCGTGCCGGTGCGGAGCCGACTTGCCGCCAGGCGGGTAGGCCACCTCCACCGCCACGAGTGACTTACCGGGCACATTGGGCAGGGGGTGCGTGAACTTCGGGGTGGAGGTACTTCCCGGGGGCTGGGCAGCAGCCGCGCCAGCTATGACCGCCGCTGCAAGCACTGCGATCAACCGCTTTTTAATGCTCATCGTGGACTCCAGGTCGGGGGACGCGCACAAGGTTGCGCCTCCGACGGTCCACGGAAAAGAACCAAAAACAGATATTTTCAGTGGACTATGGGCCGTTGCCCTGTCCGGTCCCGGTGCCTTCTAATCAATCGATCCAGTCGATCGCAAGCGTCCGGGATATCTTGTTCGGGCGCAGTCGCTACCCCCAGTAAAAGTCCGCGCTGACGCGCCTCCCGACCGCTGAACCAGGACGAGAGTGCTCCGGGCGCCAGACCTTGCGCGCGCGCCTCTCGAACCAGAGCCTCGTCATCGATCGAGTCGGGCAGCGGAAGAAGAACAGCCAGGCCACCGATCTGGCTTGGATACCCGCGCGACGCGAGAGCGTCCTGCAGGGCCTTTCCGCGCGCCGCGTACAGCCGCTTCATCCGCCGAAGGTGCCGCATGTAATGGCCCTCTCGAATGAATTCCGCGAGCGTTAGCTGGACGGCAGGCGCCGGTGCAGGCGCGAGGGACATCACTGTTTCATTGAACTGGTCGATGAGGCGATCGGGCGCCACGATGAATCCGAGTCGAAGCGCCGGGCTTATCGTTTTGCTGAAGGAGCCGATGTGGATCACACGGCCGTTCGTATCGAGTGAGGCTAGCGCGGGCGCGGCACGCTTCTGCAATTGGAGTTCACCAAGATAGTCATCCTCGACGATCCAGCTACCCGCCCGACGTGCCCAGTCAAGTAGCTGCATGCGGCGCTCGAGCGACAACGTCGCGCCGGTAGGCGCCTGCTGACCCGGTGTCACCAGCGCGAGCACCGCGTCAGAGGCGCGCGCAATCCCTACGTCGACATCGAGACCGTCTGCGTCTACCGGAATCGGCGCAATCTGGAACCGCGCCAGATTCAGCGCATTTCGAGTCAGGAAAAAACCCGGGTCTTCCATCCATGCCCCGGCACCTGTCGCGCGCAACATACTAAGCGTGAGTCCGAGGGCACCCGAAAATCCGGCCGTCACGAAGATGGATGCTGCGTCGCATTGGATCCCTCGCGCCACAGCAAGATGACCTGCAATGCGGCGGCGCAATTCGAGCTCCCCACGCGGGTCCGGATACACGACTGGTGCGCGGGCCTGTGTGCGTGCCGCGTGCGCGCCGATGCGTCCGAACAGGGCAGCAGGGAAGCTATCCGATGAGGGTACGCCCATCTGAAAGGTTGCCGGCCCGGACACGATCTCCTGATAGACAGCGGAAGGCGACACGTGGTCTCGTGCCACCCCAAGGGGCTTCCGGGCTGGTGACGGCGCCACGCGAGTGCCGCCGGGTCGCATTGAGACGACCCACTGTTCGTCGGAGAGTCGGTCGTAGGCGGCCCTCACGGTGCCGCGAGCAACGCCAAGCTGCGACGCAAGATCACGCCAGGAAGGGAGTCGCGTTCCGGGTGGTAGCGACCCACTCTCGATCGCCGCGATGATTCCGCGTCGAATCTGTTCCGACAGCGTGGTGGCAGCGCGCCTGTCTAACGTAAGGCGAAGAGAACCGGCCATGTCTTATGGTACCCGCTGCGGTCGGCGCAAACCGAGGGAGTCGTTTCCGATGGAGAGATCTCGGGCTGTTATGAACAAGCGGCTCCCCGGCCTACAGCGCGGTTTATCGATATTTTTCAATTCACAACCTTCGGTGGAACTCGAGGCGGGACCGACCGCTCAAGAAGCGGTTTCGCCTGGTGCATTCTAGCGTCGTGCGTCTTTCGCTCCTCGATCCGGCGGCCACGGCCATCCGTCGAGCGACGCTGCACTTCGGTGCTAGCCGAATGTCCGCTTAGGGTCGAAAGCGGACATTAGCAGCCCGGCTGCCGGGCGTCCCGGTCGAACGCCCGCTATTGGCCAGGAGCGGACGTGTCGCGCCTACAGGTACTTCGCCTTCAACCAAAGAGCGCCCTCGACAACGAAGACGATAGCCCCGAGGTACATCAGGTACCCAAGTGCTTCATGCAAAGTGATGGAGAGAACTGCGCCGAGGACGAAAAGCAATATCCCCGCCACCAGGCCCTTCTTCCTCCATGGAGACGCTGGGCTCATACGACTGGCTGCTTTGGGTCGAAAGCGGACATTAGCATCGCCGGTCTGGTGACGTTCCTGTGTCCGCTAACGGCTAGAATCGAACACCCTTTGTGGGGCCGACAACTATTCAGTTGCGCGGTTGTTACGCGCGTCCCACTACCTTGCATTAGGAAAGCCACATGCCGCAGATGCCGAGGCCGCCCCCGGAAAACCGACGTGATGCGGCTGAGAGGCTCGCACAGGCACTCGCTGAGCTCGCCGAACATCGCGATGCACTACGCGAACATCGTGACAAATCTCGCAACCTGAAGCACATATCGGAACGAGTGGTCGGCAGTAGCCAGCTGCTATGGGACGAAATCCGACGGTCCAGGTGAGTCCCGCTCGGGTGGGAAGCGGCCACTCAGCGGCATGTCCGCCCGAAGGTGATGCCCCGACTGTCAACTCACGAGCAGAGTCGCGATGCGATCGATATCGACCGGTTTGACGACGTGATGATGGAAGCCAGCTGCGCGCGATTCGGCTTCATCATGCTGCTGCCCATAGCCGGTCAGCGCGATGTAGCGCGCGGGGTGATCATCGCCCATGCGCTCGCGGATTCGCCCCACCAACTCGTGACCCGTCATATCGGGCATGCCGATGTCCAGGATGAAAACGTCCCAGCTCGGTCGCATTGCCAGCAAGCCTAGTGCCTCGTGGCCGCCCGCAGCGGTCGTGACGTCATGTCCGAGCAGACGCAGGACGGTCGCCAGCGTATCGGCGGCATCGCGGTTGTCGTCGACGAGCATCACGGTGCGCGCCTGGATGGACGCTCGCGACGTCTTGGCTTCCGTCACCGGCTCGAGGTCGACCTTGGTCCGTGGAAGCACGAGTCGGAACGTGCTTCCGCGCCCCAAGCCCCCGCTGGAAGCGACGACGCTTCCGCCATGCGCGCGCACGATGCTACGTACCAACGCAAGGCCGATGCCGAGCCCGCCCTGGGTGCGGTCCGGCGTGCGTGCGGCTTGGGTGAACAGGTCAAAGATATGCGGCAAGAGCGCGGGATCGATGCCGACGCCGTTGTCGGTCACCTCAATCGCCACTTCGCCTTCCGTCACCATCAGGGCAACTCGGATGGAACCCGCTTGTGGCGTGTACTTGGCGGCGTTGTTCAACAGATTTGTCACGACCTGCACCAAACGATGCCAGTCGCCGAGCACAAAGGCCGGCCCGCCGCTGGTCTCCACCATGAGTGTGTGCCGGCGCAACTGCACCGTCGGATCGGTCTGTTCAACCGCTGCAGCGACGACAGCACGCATGTCGACGGGCTTTCGATCGAAATCGACAAGCCCACGGGTGACCCGCGAAACATCCAACAGGTCGTCGACCAGTTCGGTCATGTGCGTAACCTGTCGGGAAATGATCTGAGCTGCCTTGCTGACGCGTGCTTCGTCGCTGGGCGCCAAGTGCAACAGCTCGGCGGCGGTGCGGATCGGCGCGAGCGGATTGCGCAACTCGTGGGAAAGCATTGCAAGGAACTCGTCCTTGCGGCGGTCTGCCTGTTCCAGTGTTTCGATTAGGCGCCGCCGCTCGGTGATGTCGACCGACGCGCCGATCAGGCCGACCACCTTGCCCTCCTCATCGAGCCACGGGGCCTTTGTCGACAGCCAGATTGCGGGCGAACCGTCGGCGAGCTGGATCTCCTCTTCGACCTGCTCGGCGACGCCGCTCTCCATGATGCGGCGGTCGTTGGTCATCACGGCCTCGGCCTGCGCCTTGTCGGCAAGCAGTTCGAGGTCGGTACGGCCGAGAAAGTGCGACTGCGGCACGCCGAGCAGATCCGCCACGCCATGGTTGCCGACCACCAGTCGGCCTTCGCGGTCCTTAGCGTACACCACGCCCGGCACGGTCTCGGTGAACGTGCGCAGCAGCTCCAGCGCGCGATCGCGTTCGGCCTCGACGCGGTGTCGCTCGTCATGACCCAGCAGGACGCCGGGAAAACGCACCGGCGTGCCGTTCTCGTCCTTTTGCACGCGTCCGTTTGCCTCCACCCAAGCCCATGTGCCGTCACGGGTGAGCACGCGGTACTGGCAACGGTACGGGCCGCCGCGCGCGAGCGCAGCTTCGACCGCGGCGCTCACGCGGTCGCGGTCGTCGGGATGGATGGCGTCGACGGCAATCGACAGCGGGATGCCATTGCGACACGCCTGTTCGTCCAGCCCGAACAGATGGGCAAATCGCTCGTCGCCGCTGATGCGATCTTCGGCGACCAGCCACACCCAAGTCGCCAGGATCGCCCCCGCGTCCAGTGCCAGTTGCACGCGCTCGGCTGCCAGAGAAGCCGCTTCCGCCTCTTCGCGGCGCTGGGTGATGTCGTGGAAGAACACCGCCAGGCCTTCCTCCACGGGAAAGGCGCGAATCTCGAACCAGCACTGGCGCCCGTTCTCGAACGTGTACTGGTACTCGATGCTCTCAGAGCGGCCGGTGGATTGCGCCCGCAGGTACATCTCGCCGAGCGGCGACTCCAGCGTGCCGGGGAACAGATCCCAGTGCAGTCTACCCAGGAGCTCTTCGCGATGGAGCCCGGTCAGTCGTTCGGCGACCGGATTGACTTCCACCACGTGGAAGTCGCAGTCGAACAACACAAACGCCTCGTCCATGTTTTCCAGCACATGGCGATGCCGCGCATCGCTCGCGGAGAGATCGCGCTCGAGCTGCATCTGGCCGGTGATGTCGCTGCAGGCGCCGAACATGCCGGCCACCGCGCCCGTCGCATCGCGGACGGGGGCGAAGAAGAACGAGAAGTAGGTTTCCTCGGGATAGCCGCTGCGCTCGAGCACCAGGCGCATGTTGGAAATGTGTACGGGATCGCCTGAGGCCGCAGAGGCAATCAGCGGTTCGAGCTCCTTGCGGATCTCGGGCCAGACCTCGTCGAGGATGTCGCGACCGAGCGCCCAAGGATGCTTGGCGCCGAGGAACGGCATGTAGTGGTCGTTGTAAAGGAAGGCCCTCGATGGCCCCCAAACGATGTACATGGGCTGGTTGGAGGCCAGCATCAACGCCACGAGCGTGCGCAAGGCCTCTGACCAGGTCTCAACGGGGCCAAGCGCCGTGCTCTGCCAGTCCATGTCGCGCAACCGCTTTCCCATCTGGCCACCGCCGACAAGGACATGGCGTTCGGTCTGGGACATAACTGCTGCTCTCGATCGGGGCCGAGGGAGATGATACGAAAGTCCCAGAGAATGCCATGCCCTTGCCGAGTAGGACGCGGTCTGGCTAAGGCATCGCCACGCAGATCAACAGGTCTAAGCGGTCCTGACGGGTGACTGCATCCAAGATCGTTAGTCGTCCAGTCTTCCTCAAAAGGCTGGCGGCGTTGTAAGAGCGGTTCGCGCTATTGAGAACGCTAGCTGAGATAAGGAGTGGTGACGAGATCTGCGCGGAGCCTGCGCCATTGCTGCAGGCAGCGCTTAACAGACGGACCTTAGGTCCGGGTATCCAGGTCACACACTAAGCGAAAGCCGGGGCCGGCCAGCCAGCCGATGTATCACCGGACTAAGCGAGTCAGCGCGAGTGTCCGCTTTGGGTCGGAAGCGGACATTAGCAGCCCCGCCGCCGGCCGTCCCGCCCCACTGTCCGCTATCGGCCAAAAGCGGACGTCAGCAGCCTACTTCATGTACCGAATGGAAATCGGCAAGCCGATCGCAAAGCCAACCCAATAGCCAACGTGCCACCCGCCTTTAACCGCGTCGGGTCCCATCAGCACCAACGACAGAAAGACTCCGCAGAAGAGCCCAATCATGCCGAATGCTCCTGCTCCAAAAAGGATTCGCAGTGGTCTGCTCTTCATCTGACTCCCATGAGCAGAATGGCGCGCTCGGACATGACCGCTTTGGGTCGAAAGCGGACATTAACACCGTCGGCGCGGTGCACCGAGCTCGAGGTTAGACAGAGGCCTCTCGCTCCTTCCTACCCCCGATAAGCAGGCCTAATCCTCAGCTCTGCTCGAATCGGCGGTTCGAACTGAGCGACCGTCGGGATCGACGCTCTGCCGTACCGTGACCGGTGGCCCGGCCGGGGCACAGATTCATGTGAATACCGGTGGCCTGCCAGCACCGACAGACACTTCGGGCGCGCGTCAGCCTCCTGCGAGCACGCGCGATCCCAGCTGCCAGAGTCTCGCAGCGCTATCGGCATTCAGTGCGTACGGAGCCACTCCGCGGAAGTCGTCGGGCCTTGCCTGGACAAGTTGAGCCTCGTTACAGTCCTCGAAGTAGCGCCCACTCGTCTCGTTGAGCAGCGGCGATCCCGCTAGAAGAGCCGTGGTAGCCGCCCCTTGCTCGACGGTCTTTCGACGGTTCTCTGGCGTCCTTAGTCCGCCCATGTGCTTCTGCAGATTGGTGGCGATCGCCCCGGGGTTCACGGCGTTGGCGGTGACCCCGTACTTTTCGCGCCACAGATGCGTGATTCCGACGGCCAGCAACGCACACGCGGTCTTTGATTGACCGTATGCCACCAACGGGTCGTAGTGGACGAAGTTGAAGTGCGGGTCGTCGAAGATCACCGGCGCCAGCAAGTGCGCGCTCGAACTGAGGCACACGACGCGCGCACCGCCTGCGTCCGCCAAGGACGCCTCCAAGCCCAGCGTTAAGGCAAAGTGGCCCAGATAGTTGGTCGCCATCTGCCCTTCCCAACCGCCGGCACCGCGCAAGAGCGTCGGTGTGGCCATGATGCCGGCGTTGTTGACCAGGATGTGCACTGGCCCCGCCCACCCCTCGGTGAACGCACGAACCGTGTTGAGATCGGATAGATCCAGCGGACGCACTTGAACCTGCGCGTTGCCAATTGCGTTGCGTATCTGGGCCGCGACGCGGTGCCCCGCCTCGACGTCGCGCACCGCGAGCGTGACCTCAGCACCAGCGACGGCGAGTGCCCGTGCCGTCTCTACTCCGATTCCGGACGAGGCGCCCGTCACAATGGCGCGCTTACCCGAAATATCTACACCGTTCAGCACCTGCGCAGCAGTGGATTGAAAGCCGAATGGGGTCGTGAACATCTTGATGACCTCTGTACGTCCAACTGATGGCTTGGGGCGCCCGACGATTTCGCCGTCAGCTCATGGTGTAGCACCAGCTCACGTCCGATTGCGCGGCATTGCGCTGTGCTTTCTTGCGATTGCTGAACCACGCATCGAAAACAAGCTGCGAGATTGACTCATTGTGACGGCTGGCGCTTCCTGCACGAACCCACTTCGTGATTCCGTCTGCGCGCGGGGCACGGTCAATGGGTTCATCCTCTCCCGGAGCATCCACCATGGCAACCAACGAACTTCGGATCGACATTCCCGTCAAGCTGGCGGCGGTAAAGAACGTTTTCAGCATCGCGTCGCTCTCCTTCGAGGGGGACCTTCCCGCGGCGCTGTTTCACCTCAAACTACTCATGGACGATGTTGACGCATGGAGCGCTACCGCTCAGGTGGTCGCCGTCTTCCACACGAACGCCGGTCACGTCACCCTGCACGATCTGTCGTACAACAGCGATCGCAACATCGATACCGGCAATCCCTATAAGGCATTGTTGGCGGGCCTGATGAATCGCGGCGTAGAGATCGAGCTGTGTGGCGCCACGGCGCAGGCACACGGCTGGACGAACGCCGACATACTGAAGGGCGTAAGAATCAATACCGACGCGATGGCGAGAACAACAGAACTCGTTCAGCAGGGCTTCGTCAAGATCTCTGAATCCTGAGGCGGGCCGTTCGTGGTGGCGACCAATTTGGTCGCCACCTTACTGATATAGATCGCAATGTGTGCGCGGACAAGGAATGAGCAAGCCTGCAATCGCTATTCGATCTCGACCACGACTTTGCCGGTCGTATCGCCAGATTCGACGTACTGGTAAGCCTCTTCGGCGGTATTCAGACTGAAGCGATTGGGGTCGACACGCGGATGCAGCTGACCGGCATCGGCCAGGCGGGATGCCTCGCGCATGATCTCGCCGTGATGCGCTCGATCGCGACCGCTCAACAATGGCATCAAGGTAAAGACGCCGGAGTACGTCGCGCCACGGAATGACAGCGGCGCGATGGAGTGCGTGCCCCACCCCAGCGCGCTGACGACGTGGCCGTGGTAGCGGCGTGCCGCCTTGAACGAGTTGTCGAGGGTCGCGCCACCCACCGTGTCGAAGATGATGTCGAAGCCTTCGCCGTCGGTGCACCGCGCAACGTATTCCTCCACCGACTCCTGTTGGTAATCGATAAACGTGGCGCCCAGGCTTTCGACATAGGGCCGCTGCGTCGCATTCGCCGTCGCAAATACAGTCGCACCGTGCGCTTTGGCGATCTGGATCGCCACGTGCCCGATGCCGCCTGCGCCGCCATGAATGAGCACGGTTTTGCCCGGGGCAACACGGGCGCGGTCGACCAGCCCTTCCCAAGCCGTGATGAACACCAAGGGAAGCGCTGCCGCCTCGCGGGCTGTGAGAAATTTGGGGCGATGCGCGAGCAAGGCTGGATCTACGACTGCGAACTGCGCGAGTGCGCCTTGCACGCCGCCCACGCCGCCGGTCATACCAAAGACCTCGTCGTCGGCCGCGAACCCCTCTACGCCGCAGCCGACGGCAACGACGACGCCTGCCATATCAATGCCCAGGATAGCCGGCAGCGGATGTTGCGCATGCGCGGCCTTGCCCGCACGGATCTTGGTGTCAAGGGGATTGAGTCCGACGGCCTGGACCCGGACCAGTACCTGTCCTGCCTCCAGGATCGGTGCAGGGACTGAGCGGACTTGCAGCGCTTCGCCTTCGACCTGCACGGATGCGAGCATGGAAGACGGAATGATGGTGTTCATGATGATCTCCTACACAGAAGGTTTGCCGTGGGCGAGCCGGGCCTTGCGGCTGGGCATTCCGAGACTCGCGTCGCTGCAATCAGGCCGTCGCGTCCGAGCGATCGGTTGCGGGCATCAAGAGCAACTTTCCGGTGGTGCGGCGACCCTCGATATCGAGGTGAGCTTGCGCTGCCGCGGCGAGCGGGTACGTGGCACCGATAGACACACGCAGCTTCCCGTCCAAGACCCAGTCGAACAGCTGCGTAGCATGTTCGCGAAGTAGCTCTGGCGTAGGCACGTGATCGAAGAAGACGGCGTAGCCGATCTTGATGCTGCGCGGCAGGCTCGTGAGGTCGAACGCCGCAGGCGCACCCAATACCGGGCCAAACCAGCAGAACGTGCCGTTGCGGCGTAACGACGCCACCGAGCCCTCGAACGTTGCTGGCCCCGAGCCGTCATAGACGACGTCGACGCCTTCGCCCTGAGTCAGCCGTAGGACCTCTTCGGCGAAATTGCCGTCAGCATCCACGATCACGTGATCGGCGCCGGCGGCTTGGGCCGTCGCCACCTTGTCCCGGTGCGATACCCTTCCGATTACGCGGCCGCCACGCAACTTGATGATCTGGGTCAACAACAGCCCCACCCCGCCGGCAGCTGCGTGTACAAGCGCAATGTCGCCGTGCTGTACCGGGTAAAACTCGGTCGCGAAATGGCTGGCGGTGATGCCCTGCATCATCAGTGAGGCGGCCGTGCGGTCATCGATGCCATCGGGAATCGGGACGACTGCACTTGCTGGAATAGCCAGGCGTTCGGCATAGCTACCGGGGGCGTATACCCACGCGACCCGCTGACCGGGCTGCAGGTCGTCGACGCCGGGTCCAATTTCCAGGATGCGGCCCGCGCCCTCGACCCCCAGGACCTTGGGGTTGGGCATCTCGGTCCAGAACTGCCCGCGTCGCACACCGGTGTCCATGAAGTTCACGCCCGAGGCCGCGACTTCCACGAGGACTTGCCCCATGTCGGCCCGCGGTTCCGCCGCGTCGATCAGGGTCAGTACTTCAATGCCGCCGGGGGATGACATCGCAATCGCTTTCATATTCAGAGCTCGATAGTGTGTCGTGCGACAACGCCGTTTAGAGGCGCTGCTGCGCACCTTCGCTGTGTTCGATCGCGGTGATCAGCCGGTGCAACTCGACAGCGTCCGCAAACGTCGGGCTTAGGCGGGTGCCCTCTCGCAGATCCGAAGCCAGCCGCGCGTAGCCAATGGCGATGCTCTGCGCCGGCATTCCCACTTCGCCGTAACGGTCGTAGTCGTCCGGGATCTCAACATCGTGCAGCGCCTCGTCGAGGCGCGCACCCATCAGGCGGGTGCCCCCGATGCCGACGTAGCCCACCGGACTGGTGATCACCAGATCGCCTTGGGTGCCGTTGATCTCGACATGGAAATTGGTTCCTCGCGAAAGGCCACCGCGGAAGTGCACCGTGACGTTCGCACCGTTGTTCAAGCGCCCCACCACCTGAATCTGATCGGCAACCGACAGTGGGCGCTCCACGCCCGTCTCGGTCAACCGGACCGTCCGGCGGGCGTTGCTGAGCAGGCCGGACACCGTCTCGAAACGTGCGTCGAGGACGTGCAGCAATCCATCGATCGAGTGGGCGAACGGGACGTTCACCATGGCTGCGCCATTCAGCGGATCAAGGGTGTACGCATACCCCTCGCTCATGGACTCGCCCCAGATGATGCCGGAGCCGATCATGGTGGCGGAGAGCACTTCGCCCACGTAGCCGGACGCGATCAAATCGCGCGCGTACGCGAACACGGGAGCGGAACGCGTCTGCAAGCCGATGGACGACGCCAGTCCTTTTGATGTCGCGACCTCGTGCAGCATTTGCGCTTCGGCCAGGTCGACGCCCAGTGGCCACTCCGAGAAGAGCGCCTTGCCAGCGTTGAGCGCTTGCATGATCAACGCGCGATGGCGCGGGACCTTGACCGAGACAACCACGAGGTCGACCTCGGGGTGCTCGACGAGGGCGCGACTCGATTCGAAGTGCAGCGGTACCGCGAACTTCTCCGCCGCGGCCTTTGCTATGGATGCGTCGTGGTGACTTACGGCTTGCACCTGATACTGAGGGAGTGCCTTCAGCGCAGGAAGGTGCGCCGTGCTTGCCCACCCCTGATCAGGGTGGACGCCGATGATGCCGACGCGGATCGGGGTGTCGTTCATGGGGACTGCTTCTGAGTAGGTTGAGGAGTGACCTCGAGAATGGTGCGTCGAAGCTCGAGGTTGGAAATTAGCCACGCCCCGTCCTTGAGGACCCAGCGCTCGTGGTAGTGGCCGTACCCATGCACGCTTATGGGGGCGTCCTTTGGCGCGAGGGGAAAGACGATGTAGTCCTCCATCGACCAAATCGCGTTGATCTCGCATTCCGAAACCAGCTCGAGTTCGTCGTTATGCACCTGGTGAATGGATCGCGCCCCTTCCAGGAACTCCCGGGCAGCGTTGACGAATGCACGTGCCGTATGGAACTCGGCGATCAGCCCGCCCTCGGGGTCGAAAACCGTGGCCTTCGCGTCCGCGACGAACAATGCGGCGAACGTCTCCCATCGCTTGGTGTCGAGGGAACGGCAGTACCTCGCCTTGCGTAGCCTTACCTGTTCTATTGCGCTATTCATGGACTCACCTTGTGAGCGTCCATGCTATGGTTGAAGGTGTGGACGATCCAGAACATTACGTCCACATCTTTTGCCTGATCGTCCAAAGGTGGCGCATGGACCCTCTGTCCGACGTAATTGCCGGAATGAACATTCGCGGGGCGCAGTTCACGCGTCTGGACGCCACGGCTCCGTGGGGTTGGGCCTCGCGGGGCGACCCGGTGGTGAAGTTCGTGCTGGTCGTGCGCGGGTCGGCCGTCCTGACCACATCGTCGCGTCCCGAGCCCATTCGGCTGTGCGGTGGCGACGTGTTCATCATGTTTGACGCCGACCCTTACCGGATGTTCGATGACGAGGCCTCGCAAACGATTGACTGCGTCGAAGTCGAAAAGCTGCGCGTAGGCAATCGGATCGAGGTGGGTGGTGGTGGCGCGCTCACGACCTTTGTCAGCGGCTTCTTTGACGTGGACACCGATGAGGTACGGCCTCTGCTGAGCGTGCTTCCCAAGCTTCTTCACTTGAAGCTCGACCAGTCGCGCAGCCTCGCGTTCCAATCCGTGCTTGAGCTGCTGGCTCTGGAGACGGAGCGCCCGGGGTTGGGCTCGGAGGCCGTGGTGAGCCGCTTGTTCGAGCTGCTGTTCGTGCACGCCCTTCGTGCGTACTCGGCGCAGTCGCACGAGATGGCGCGCGGCTGGCTCGCCGCTCTTTCCGATCGGCAACTGGCGCTCAGCCTTGAGGCGATGCACGCGAACTTTGCGGCCGACTGGACTGTCGAGAGCTTGGCGCGCACCGCCGGGATGTCCCGCTCGGCATTCGCGTCCCGCTTCAAATCGGTTGTTGGGCAGGCCCCACTTGAATACCTGACCGCCTGGCGCGTACACCGCGCAGTGCGCTTGCTGCAGCAGCGCAACGTCTCGATCGCCGAGGTGGCAGAACGCGTCGGCTACGAGTCGGTCGCCGCTTTCAGCCGCGTTTTCAAACGCGAGACGGGACTGGCGCCTGGCGCGTTCCGTCGCACGCACCATGAAGAGGTAGCCTGAGCACATGCTCAGACACAACTCCGCTCCGCGATCGGGTGATGTCGCGCCGGCGTCGGGTGCGAGGAAGTGAGAGGTCATGGCGGCGCCTCCCTCACGTCCGGCCCGGCCGTCAGTCGCGGCGGCAGCAGACGGCCCTGAAGAATCCGGGTCAAAGTGCCGACCGTCAGCACCGCGATGGCGGCATTGCTGACGACAAAGGCGACCGGTGCCAACGTGCTGATTGCCTCGCTTCCACCGCGCACGGCCATCTGCAGTGAGCCTGCCGAGATAGCGGTGACGCCAAAGCTGTATCCCCAGTAGGAAGCGGAGAATGGCTGGTCGCTGACCCAAGGCAGCAGTCGCGCGAGCATCACCAGCTGCAGCAGCCCGTAGCCCCACATGGCTTGGACGAATAGATCCACGGGACCGTCGGTGTTAACCAGGTACGCCACCGATGCGACGACCGGCGGGGCCATGTGAATGCCTAACGCGGGCCGCAATGGCAGCGGCAACGGCGCTGCGGTCCACAGCCTAAAGACGATCGCGGACTCAATAACGATCCAGCTGAAGAAGCCCATACCGAAGAACAGCAAGCCCCACGAGGTCAGGCCAAGCACGCCCGCGACGATCGAACTGATGAAATTTGCGGCCACGGACGGCAGGAAGAGGATCGGAGTCACCGCATCAATGTCGAGACCACCGCGCCAAAGGCCGCCGGCGCGGTATGCCGCAAAGCCGATCTGACAGACGGTGCCCACGATCCAGAGCACGACTGCAGTACCGCGGTGATGGGGTGCGAGCACAAGACCCATCAACGTGGTCGTGGCCGGCACCAGCGAGATATAGCAGCACTGGATCGGATGACGCAGCTCGGCGAGCGCCTCTTCGCGCTGGAGCAGCCACTTGAGCAGGTAAGCCAAGGCCAGGATCGCCCACACGATCGCGCCGGCCGCCATAAGGGATTCGCCAATGGGGCTCGGCGCATTCCACAGCGCGGAAGCTGCCCGCCAACTCGCGCCCAAGCCAACGATGCCGAGCACGGTACCGAAGAGCGACGCTGGCGGCGCTATGGCGCGCATGGTGACCTCCGTAGTACGGAGATGGGCGGCCCGCGCTAATCGGGCAGGTGCCAAGTGTCGCGCGCGGCACGGCTCATCTTTGGCTACCGAGTCTATGCGCGGCGCTGGGCGCGCATTTGCGCATGGTTGCGCTGGTCCTTTTCAAAGTTGCGGGGTTACACCGCCGGAGGCGCGAGTCGTATTGACCGCCAAAGCTGGCGCGCGTCTGCTTGCCTGGCATGGCTAGATGGCATGCAGCCCCCCACTCGCGGAGTACCGATCATGCCGTTCGTGAACATCAAACTTGTAGATGGGGTTTTCTCGCCCGAGCAGAAGCACGACATGGCCCGGCAGATCACCGACGTTATGGTGAAGTGCGAAGGCTCTGAAGCCTTTCGTGAGGTGGTGTGGGTTCTGATCGAAGAGCTCCACACCGATGGTTGGCATATTGGCGGCCGTCCATTCGAGGGTCCCCGCTCCTTGCTCGATACCTTGGGGCGCTCGAAGCAGGTGTTCGAGATGATCGACGGCCAGCCAACCACGCGGCAGGAATTCGCCGCGCTCATGCCACCGAAGACGACGGGCTGAAGGCTCCGCTCCTTTGCCCGCCGAGTTTCGCGCTGTTGCGTCGCGCTTGCCTGCTGTTGCGAACTACGTCCCTGCCGTCTCGGATTTGCATTGACTTGTTGTTCGCCGAGGCGCCCCCTTGGTGCGTCGGTCGTAAGGAAGCCACGTGCGTAGAAATGGGCATCAAGCGTCCGAAATGCTTCGTTGTCTAGCGCGAAATGCATCCCACGCGCGGCTGAGCGATCGGCGGGCTGCATCCCACCCGAGCCGTGAAGCGTGGTGTTCCCGCATCAACGTTTCCGCAGTCTGGAGTTCACCATGACCTCGTCCACCCTCCCCCCAAACGGAAAGGTCGACCAGCTGCGACGGGCACTGCTCGTCAGCAGCGGCTTGAGCGCTCTTGCGCTGCAGTTCCCGCTCGTGGGCTGCAGCCAGGAAGCGCCGACCACCCCACCCGCGCCTGTCTCCCGTACCCCTCTCCCCCGGAGCGCAACCATGGGCACCTTTACCACCAAAGACGGCACCGAGATCTACTACAAGGACTGGGGCACTGGTCCAGTCGTCACCTTTAGTCACGGTTGGCCGTTGTCATCGGACAGCTGGGAAGCCCAGATGTTCTTCATGGCTTCCAATGGCTATCGCGCGATCGCGCACGATCGTCGTGGGCACGGTCGTTCCGCGCAGCCATCGGAAGGCAACGACATGGACACCTACGCCGACGACCTCGCACAGTTGCTGGACCATCTGGACGTCAAGGACGCCACGATGATCGGCTTCTCCACCGGCGGCGGCGAAGTCGCCCGCTACATCGGTCGTCATGGCACGAAGCGACTGAAGAAGGCCGTGCTGGTTTCGGCCATTCCGCCGTTGATGCTGAAGACCGAAGGCAATCCCCTCGGGACGCCAATCGAGGTCTTCGACGGGTTGCGAAAGGCCTTCCTCGCGAACCGCTCGCAGTTCTTCATCGACATTCCGAGTGGGCCGTTCTATGGGTTCAACCGGCCTGGTGCCAAGCCAGTGCAGGGCCTGATCGACTTCTGGTGGCTGCAGGGCATGATGGGCGGCTACAAGGGCACGTACGAGTGCATCAAGGTCTTCTCTGAAACCGATCTCACGGAGGACCTGAAGAAGTTCGACATCCCGACCCTGATCGTTCACGGTGACGCCGACCAGGTCGTGCCGATCGCGGCTGCGGCTCGCCAGTCCACGAAGCTCATCAAGGACAACAAGCTGCTGGTGTACGAAGGTGCGCCACACGGGCTGACCGACACTCACCGTGACCGCCTGAACGCGGATCTCCTCGCGTTCATCCGCTCCTGACTACCAGGAGAGCAGACATGTATCGCGCACACTTCGACGACATCGCTCGTCGCGTCGGTAGAGCAATCCGCGTCGCACTGATCGCGTCGACGCTTGCCTGGCCCGCACTCGCTGCCGCTCAGGACAGCCCGGTGATCAAGATCAACGCCGAGGCGGCACGCTCGGACGTCAAGATCACCCCGCTGCGTGGCGGCGTATCCATGCTGGAAGGATCCGGTGGCAACATTGGCGTGTTGGTTGTGCCCGGCGAAAAGTTCATGGTCGATGCCGGAATCGCGATCTCCAAGGACAAGCTGGCCAAAGCGCTCGCCTCGCTCAGCGCCGACCGGGTTACGAACGTCGTTAACACGCATTGGCATTGGGACCATACGGATGGAAACGCCTGGCTGCATGACGCCGGCGCGGAGATCGTCGCTCACCCGCGCACTGCGCAGTACGTCGCCCAGGTCGAGCGTGTGGACGACTGGAGCTACACCTTCCAGCCGTTGGCGCCCTCCGGCCAGCCGCGCGTGCTGGTGAAGGATCGAAAGCAGTACGCGGTCGGTGACGAGCAGGTTGATGTCGTCGCAATTCCACCGGCGCATACCGATGGCGATCTGTACGTCTACTTCAAGAATGCCGATGTCCTCTTTGTGGGTGATACGTACTGGAATGGCATCTATCCATTCATCGACAACGAGCACGGCGGCAGCATCGACGGCATGATTCGGGCAGCGGACCTGAGTCTGAAGATGGCTGGCCCCCGCACGATCGTGATTCCCGGACATGGCCCGCCTGCAACACGCGCCGATCTGGAGGAGTATCGGACGATGCTGCAGACGATCCGGGACAACGTGGCCAAGCTGAAGAAGCAGGGCAAGGATCGCGACGCGGTGATTGCGGCCAAGCCTTCGTCGCAGTTCGATGCCAAGTGGGGCCAGTTCCTCATCGACCCGGCATTCTTCACGCGCCTGGTCTACGACGGTCTGTAAAGCACTTCACGCTGCCGCTGCGTCGCCTGGACGCGGCGGCATGCGTTGGCACGGTACGAGTGCCCTCCGAGACCTTCTTACACAACCAGCAAAGAACGCGGGGCCTGAGCCATGGATGCTCCACAGATCGCCCGGTCGTCCCCAACTGCTTTCGTGCTTGCGGGCGGGGGCAGTCTGGGCGCAGTTGAAGTGGGAATGCTCTCCGCGCTACTCGAATGGAATGAAATCCCCGCGTTCCTCGTCGGGACGTCTGCCGGGGCGATCAATGCGGCGTACTTCGCCGGTAACCCGACGTCTGGCGGAGTGCAGGAACTTCAACAACTATGGTGCTCTGTGCGCCGCAGGGAAGTCATGCCCATTCAACTGCGCAGCGTGGTGACCGGTCTGTTTGGAAGCCGGGGGTATCTGGTGGAGTCGCAAGGACTGCGTTCCCTCCTTGAAAGGCACTTGCGATATGCGCTGCTTGAAGCTGCAACCATGCCCGTCCATATCGTGGCATCGGATATAACGAGTGGCCGCGAGGTGGTCCTGTCGAACGGTTCGGTCGTCGATGCGGTCTTGGCCAGCACCGCAATCCCCGGCATCTTTCCGCCGGTCAAGATTGGTCCCTACATGCTGGTGGATGGCGGTGTCGCCAACAACGCCCCCATCTCCGTGGCAGTAGCGCTCGGTGCGAAGCGCGTGATTGTGCTGCCAACGGGATACACCTGCGCCCCGAGACAGGTACCACGGGGAGCGGTCGGCCGGGCCATGCACGCTGTAGCGAAGCTCGCGGCGGGGCAACTCACCCGGGACGCCGAACATTGGCTTGGGAGCCACATCGAACTGCGCATTGTCCCAAGCCTCTGTCCGCTGGCGACATCGCCCTACGACTACTCAGCCGCTCAAAGCCTGATCGTGCGCGCCTATGAATCCACGCGGATCTGGCTGGAGGCCGGGGGCCTTGAGGATCCCTTGATCCCGGGACAGCTCTACGATCATGCTCACTAGCGGGACGTAGCCAGGCGAGCGTAAGCAACCCAGGGAGTTGGCACATTTTTTGACGCTCCCGCGCTCGTCGAACTTTGCATCTGCGCCGTATTGACCCCCGATATGCGCCGCTCATAACGTAGGTGTGCCGGCTAAAGGATGCGCCGACCACGTAGGTTTTCGGCAGGCTCCGATCAGGGTCGCATCCTATGGCTGCGCGCGAACTTCGCGAGACGAATGAAGAAGTCACCCGGATCGCGGGAGGAGTTGGACCACCCGTTCTCGACACCGTCCTGCACGGCCGGACACGCGTCACGGGGGCATGGACGCATCGCGCGTACGAGATGGAAGTTCAGCCGATGCAGGACCACGTCATTTGCGCGGTCCATGCGGGTATGGACAACGCGATAGCCCTCTTCGATGGAAAGCGCGTCATCGCCCCCAACCGTTGCGGCGGGGTCCATATCGTCGCGCGTGGCCACAGTGGCGAGTGGACCAGTGAGAATACCGCCAACGTATCCAACGTGTTCCTAGGGCACGAGCGCCTGCAGGGGACTGCCGACCTTCTGGCGGAGGGGCGAACGTTCGAGCTGCTGGATCGGGTCAGCAGCACCGATCCCAGGCTGTACTCCATCATGAAAATCATTCGCGACGAAGTGGAGGCGCCCGGCCCACATGGAGTGATGTTTCTTGAACATGCACTTGACCTGTTGTGCATCGTGTTACTCCGTGGACATTCCACTCTCGCGTACCCCTTCGCACAACGGCACCACGGACTTGCGCCCTGGCAGGTCAAGCGCGTCACCGCCTACATGCGAGATCGCCTTGGCGCCGAGATCACGCTGCAAGAGCTCGCCAACATCGTCAACCAGAGCCGCTTCCATTTCTGCACTGCGTTTCGTACTGCCACGGGCATGGCGCCGTACGAGTATCTGACGCGTCTACGGATGCGCACCGCATGCACGCTGCTCAGATCGACACCGATATCGATTGGAGACGTTGGCCTGGCTGTTGGCTACAACTCCTTGTCCGCATTCTCGACGGCATTCCGCCGGTATGCGGGAACCTCGCCCCGGGCGTATCGAAACGCCACGCACTAGTGTCGCCCGTAGTGAGAACTCCAACGCAGCAGTTGGGAAAGCGCAGCAAACCGCTGTAGTGGCCGGGCTCAGCCTGAAGACCCGAGGTTCCCGATGGCATCAAGCAGTCTTAACAGCTCTGTGGAGGAAGTGTCGCGGATCGCGAGGGTACGACCTGCAGTTCTCGACGACGTCTTGAAAGGTGAAACCCGCGTTACCGCTCGCTGGACTCACGGGGCCTTTGAAGCGGTCGTCAAGCCCATGCAGGAACACGTCCTGTCCGCGACTTACGCAGGCAGCGGGAAGGCCGCTTCTGTGATCGATGGCCGAAGGAAGGAAGCGGAAGCTCGCGGTCACACGGTCACCTACCTGCCACGAGGTTACGAGGGCGAGTTCATTTGCACCCCTAACACAACCTCCAACATCTACTTGGGCCATCAACGCCTGGTCTACTGCGCCGACTCCTTGGCGGAGGGGCGCGCATTCGAACTTGTCGATTGCATCCACGCCCAGGATGATCCGCTCTTCATGATCATGCAGGTAATCGCCGACGAGGCGGATTCCCCCGGAACGCACTCGCGGCTCCTTCTTGAGCAGGCGATCGACCTGCTCTGCATACAACTGCTGCGCACCCATTCAACACTGGCGAAGCCGCTCGCCAGCGGACCGCGCGGGCTCGAGCCGTGGCAAGTCAAGCGAGTCGCGAACTACATGCGCGAAAATCTAGCCCAGGACATCAGCTTGCAGGAACTGGCAAACACGATCGGCATCAGCCGGTTTCATTTCTGCACCGCTTTCAAACGCTCGACCGGTGAGAGCCCGCACGCATACCTGACGCGCATGCGCATGGAAGTGGCATGCGCACTCCTCAAAAGCACCCCGCTCCTGATTGGCGACATCGCCTTGGCGGTCGGGTACAGCGCAGTCGCTTCGTTTTCGACGGCGTTTCGAAAGCAGACGGGCGTCGCTCCGAGACAGTACCGGAGCGGCTGCAATTGACGATTATCCGGGGGCGGCAGGCCAAGGCTTCTGCCTGCTCCGCATGGCGAGCATGTAGGTGGGGCACCTCCGCGCGCCGGCGGCGCATTCCGCTCGATGGCCGGAGCGCTTATGTCCGCTTCGGGTCGAAAGCGGACATTAGCAGCCCGGCTGCCGGACCGTCGCGGCCGAACGTCTGCGCAACGGACTGCTGTGCCAGCCCTTCGGCCCGGAACTGGCCGGACATGGTTTCCATGTCGCGTGGGCGCAGGCGCGCGATGCGGATCCCGACATCGCCACGGTACGCGAATGGCCGCTGGGAGAGGCGGCCTCCACGAGCGACTGAGTCCACGGCGGGCATCGACATCCTCGCTTCGGGCGAATCCGAGCGTTCTAATATGTCGGACAGTCGTGGCCCGACTCAGGTAGCCCGCCAAGTCGCCACTGGCTCCCTGGTGCTCGAACAAGCCTCTGCTCACCAGCCAAGACATGAATCGAGGTACTGGTGCACCGCCAGTAGGTCGGACGTTCGTCCGTCCAACATTTTTGACAACGCGCTGCGTCCGGAGAACTCTGCAGCCGCGTTGGGGCGCGATAGCCATGTGTCTGCCTGGGCAGGTTCGGGAAGCAGGACTTGCAGGGCCGCGTAGATCGCGAAGACATGCGAAAGGCGCTCTCGAGTGTCGTCGCCAAGGCCATTCTGCAGCTTCCCCGCCTTCCACTGACGGAGGGTAGTACGCTCCATGGCGAGCAACGTCATCTGCTGGTCCTCGGTCAACTGCCAAGCCGATGCAATACGAAAGAAGATTCTCAACCCTGCTTGTCCCGCCTCCACCGTGGTCACATCTATTCCGCGCCAGGCGTGCTCTCCACCCACTGGCGGGCGCTGGATCTGATGCCAGTACTCGAGACTCACATTTATGAGCCTGCAACCGGGTGGAACCACCGAGCCGAACCGAGCCTCAAACACATACCATGCGTCATCGTCGTAGCCAGGGCTGGAGACGAGTACATACCGCCGGCCACTGCGTGTGATTGCCGAGGCGCTGTCAGGTTCGAACGACTCAATTGGTGTGCTGCATCGCCCGTATGCGTTATTGATGTCCCAACCGGTGAGGATATCCCAAGCCATCTCGCCGATCGCCAGTCTCGATACCTGCCAGCGATCCAGGTGAATCACTGGGTCATGTTCAACGTCAGGAACGTTCCACAGGGACACGTCGATTTCCTCTGCTGACGCCTATCCGAGATCCGGTCGAATCCGGCGTGTTGGCCATACAAGACTGCACTCTTCGCTTCGCAGCCCCTACTTCGTTGCGGCCACCCTTCCGCGCACGCACCTGACAGTGAAGCCGAACTTCAGAACTGCCATCTGGACGATCGGCACGTCACGTCTATCTACAAACACCGAAGTCACCTGACTGCCTCTCACTCGCAAGTGACGAATCTCACGCAGAGGCAAGCGGTGGTACGCCCGTCTCACGCATCCACCCAAGCGCCGCATAAGAAGCGGCAGAGCTTCGTACCTTTCCTCGAACCTGAGCAACGACATTCGGTTGATGCCGATTCGCCCACCCTGCCGTAGCGTCTTAAGGTGACCCGCTCGCTTGAGGGCAGTAATGACGTCGGCGCTACAATGCAGACGCTTTGCCGCAGCCTGCGCGAGAACAATTGGAACGTTCCGACGCACCCGCCGCATAATCTCGTTCGCGTCGCTCATCCTGATCTGGATGTGCCCCGCATTGAACTTTCGCCCCTTATGGCCGACGACCACCTGCGGGGAATCCAACAATACGCTGAAGAACTCAGCTCGCTCACTGGCGCTGGCAAGGTAAGAGGTGAGTACCGTACCGATCGTTGGTATTCCGCGCCTTTCAATGTACGGCTCCGGGACAATCGCGCTGAGCTTCGAGACGAGTGTACTCACGTCCTCTTGCGCCCATTCGCTGTTGTTTGCTCCGCGGTGCTTCGCCTCATAAAGGCCGTTCGCCTTCATGCATTTCAGTGTCGCCACTGAGACACCTACCGCCCGCGCCGCATCACGCGCCATGACGGGCGGGAACCGGGTGAAGCGCTGTTTCCGTGCCCATTCCAGATCGATGATCCGACTTCGCGGCGTTCCCGTACTACCAACGAGTCGGACCGGCACGGTCCCGTTCCCAATCAAGCGCCTGAGCGTCACTGGGTGAACGCCGAGGATCGTCAGGGCGTCAGCTGCTGTGCCCCAACGCGGCAGAACACCTTCAGGCAGCTGCGCGTTCTCACCTCGCAACATGGCCCCGCGGGTCCAATGATTCGCGCCATAACGGTACGCCTGCTCCTCAAGAAACGCGTAAGGCGCTCCGGTGCCTTTGTCGTTCTTGGCGAGACGGACGAACAGCCATGAGAAGCATGATCCGAAGTGTTCCTGCTTCCCTTCTCTTTCCGCCCCGTCGTCGTACAGGTCGTGAAGGAACGACTGGAATCCCCGCGGCCAATCGGCGAACGCGTGCCCGATCCGCTTCAATTGAGGCAAGTAGTGCTTCCTCGCCTTGGGAAGGGATGAATTACCCTCCCTCTGGTAGATCGCTCCCGACATGACCCAAAGTAGCTTGCAGAAGCGCCTCAGACCCAGATGCTTGACGTGTTGCATGCCAGGAGGCAACTCGGCGATGGACTCATCGGTGTAGACGAAGTACCTCAGTGCGGACATGAGGTCGCACAAATCAGAATCCACAACGGTCACAGTACAGCGACGAAGATCGGCACCGCATCCACACTCACATACCTTGGATCGCGTCCACGTCAGCGGGCGGCCGCACTTTTCGCAACGATCGATCAGCATGACGCCGTGGACCGGGCAGGCGACTGCTTGCGCCAGGTCCCAGAACGCCTCGCACCGCCCCGCATCAAGGCAGCGCGGGCAGATCTTAGGCTGAGTCAACGTGACCTCGTAGCTGGGTATGTCGTTTCCATAAACGCGAATGTAGGCACGCGGCTCGCTGAGCGGACGCATCGTCATCCGAGTCATGTCTGCCTCTGACAGACCCACCAACTGATGAAGAGAGGTGGCATCGAGGCGCCCGTAGGTGCTTCGATACCAGTGGCCGTGCATCGAGGAGAGAATGTAGGACGTCGTCGGATAGCCGTTTGCCTCGGTCAGCCGAAGCACGTAGCCCATCAGCGATTCGCAGGGCCCCGGTTTCGGCGCCGCGACGAGTCGGTGGTTTCGTTCCTCGTCCGTTGCTGCCGCGTGACGGGACACCCGCATGCGTGGAATGCTGAGGGGCGCCCCGCCTCGCGCGATGGAGAGCGGGATTCGCATCAGAGCACTCCCGCGAGCTTGCGCGCTGCGCTACCACGTGAGCGAGCCCGCGGCTTCTTACGGGGGGGCTTGGGCGCGCGCGCAGGGCGCGCTTTATTCGTGGGGCCAGGCTTGCAACTGGGCTGCACGTTGGAGTCCCCATAGACCTTGACGGCCCCGCTCACATCCGCGCAGGGCTCCTTGCTAGCGTCGGCAAGCACCTGCTCCTGGACACCGCGCAGTTGCAGTGCGGAGAAATCCGCGCCGAAAGGCCCTCCCTTTACGGGAAAGAGGGGCGCCGACCAGATCGAGGCACGATATGCCTCGGCGAGATCTTCAAGACGAATCTGGACCGTCTTGGCGCGGATCGCGTTCCTAACGGCCCGATCGAGGAACTTCGCCAACAGACCAATGCGCCCCGCACTGGCCAGATACATTCGCAGCCCCATTGCGTCGCTATCGAACGGAGGGAACTGGAAGGGCTCCAAGCCCTTCTGGAATTGTTGCAATATCCCAAGGAACTGTGCCCGGGAAGCGTCTTCGCACCAATCGAAGACTGGAAGGCGCAAGGGCGGATCAAACCTTCCGCTCAGCTGGCGATTCGATTGGATGACCGACGCTGCGTGCGGAAGACCGACGGCCACAAATCCAATGCCGGTGGTCTCCAGCAGCACCTTGAGCCAGTCTGCGGTTGCCTTCTGCCGTTGCACAGCGCCCGAAGAGCGATGGGGCCGCCGAGCTCCTGCTGCCCCTGTGGCGCTCTCGGAATCTGACCCGTCAACTGCACACAAGTGCTGGAACTCGTCCAGAATGATCATGCGGCACTTTGCGGCTTTCAGCAGCGTGTAAAGTCTCTGCGTCATGCTCGACACGGTGCCTCTGTTCCAATGAGGGTCGCCCAGCCCATACAGAAGACACTCCAGCAGCGACTTAACTGTCGCGGGACTTGGAGCCACCGCGTAGACAACGTTTCGAGTCAGGCTGTCAGCGCTTTGCTTTGCGACCCGTTCATCCAACATATCGGTCGCCACGCTCGACTTTCCAGTCCTGGGTTCGCCGAGCACGATCAGGCATACGTCTACCGCTGACAGGCCTATGTCGTCGTATGCCGCTTTCAGCTCTTCCATGAGCTCCGTGTAAGCGGCATGCTCCACGCGAAGGGTCTGGACGACGTCGCGATACTTGCGCAGGTCCTCCTTCTTGGCACTCACAGCCGCCTCCTCCGCAACGCCCTGCGTGCAGTCAAAGAGGGCACACGAACGTCGCCCACGCGCGCCGTCGCCCCCATCACAGTCGAAGTAGGTGTCGCCTCGTTGATCGTGGGCCCAATCTGCTTGCGCTCGACGAAGCGCTGCTGCCGATTGCGCGTGCGCCGAGACTTGCGCCCCATGTCCTGTTCAATCAGGGCCGCAATCCGGTTGCGCGCGTCGAGCAGACTGATCTCACGCGCCTCGTCATCCAGGATCCGGCGCTTGAAGCGCTTGCATACACGGTGCTGCCACCGGGTCAGTCCGACCGCGTACTCCGGATCGAGCGCAGGCACCTTAATAAGAGTGACACCGTCGGGGGCGACCACGACGATCCATCCAAGGTCCTCGTCGTTGGTCCTGATCTCCACGTCGATCTCAGAGCCATAGAGAACGCGGAGTGCTCCTAGTTCGGCGGAGTTGTAAAAGAGGAGGTCGTGTTCGATGCCCTTGTGGGTCAGACGCCGGATGGTCGAGGTACTAAAGGCGGCCTCGGCAGCAATAGATGAAGGAGGCAAGTAACGATCGATGCGCCCGATCGCCTCCTTCCAGGCTTCAGCAGGCGACATACCGAGCGTAGAGTGCACTTCCTGGTGGTACACATCTACGATCCAGATATGCACAATGCGACGGAGCGTCTGCAGAGTGACCACCGCATGCTTTGCAGGATCGTAGTCTCCTTTCAGGGCGAAGCTAGAGAAGGTTTTTCCCCTTAGATCGCCGAGCAGTCCCGTCGTCAGCGTGCCCAGAAACCGCTCGACCTTTCCCTTGTACCAAGGCTTCCTGCGTGGGCAGAACTGAATAATGATGCCGAAACGGCCGGCGGCGAGCTCAAGGCTGGCGGAGTGAAACTCCAGCCCGTTGTCGACGACCAGCAGCTCCATCAAGCCCCACGCATCCCACTCACACTTCACATCCGCGTTCTTGTGCTTGATACCGATGGCATGCCAGAGGGCGCGCGACATGCTGACGTTGCTGGGCCCCTCAAAGCTGATATGGAAACCCAGCACGTAACGAGTGCACTCGTCGATCACAATCGTCAGCCACGGCCGGCCGAGAGGCAACATGGTCTTCTCGTCAATGACGAAGAGGTCCAGTCGCGTGTGATCCATCGAAGCCCGTGACAGCGCATGAGTAGCAAGCGCGTTCCTTCCAGCCACTCGGAACTTGATGTCCGCTGCGCGCTTGCCATATCTCGCCCGATATACATCGTAAGGCGCGAGCTCCCCGATTTTCCGCTTGAGGTAGCTGTACGACGGCACCTTGAGCTGCTCGGTCGCCAGATGGCAAGCATTCCGGGTCGATACGAGCCCTTTAAGGTCCTTGTGGATCGACTTGATGGTCGGCCGCTCGGTGGTGAGGTAGCGAGTGGAGACGAGATCGTCGACGGTCGTCTGGATCCAAGGATGCAACTTACCCTCACGGCTGCCTTTGAACTCGGTGCGGTCGACAAGCGAGCGGATATCCCTTCCAGCGGCCTCATACCGACGCATCCATCCCGCGACCGTTACCCAATGAGGCATTCTCTTGAGGATGTGACCCTTCGCCCACGTTTTAGCCTCTAGCCAAAGCTCCTTGATTGCGGGGATCATCACGGCCGCAGTCTTGGGCAGGTGCGAGAGCCGCTCGACGAATGTAAGTCTGGCCTGGGCCTGCTGCTGCTCCTCTTCGGTGTAGCTTTGGCGGAAGGCGTCGACGTGCGCGAGAGCGATGGCCTCTTCGATCTGCGAGTCGCGGCGCGCTCCCGCAGTTTCCCCGAGGACGAGGGCGCCCTTTTGCCATGCGTCTACCAATTCTGGAACACGAGCGTTCTGGAAGGCCCCGCTCCCTAGATCCTCAACTACTACGTTGCCATCACCGAAGACCCGAAAAACGCGGCAAGGCCTTTCGTTCAGCACGAAGCGCTGCCCTACACTGAATGATCCGGCTGCCATGGCAGTTTCTCCTCATGAATGGACTTAACGACAAACCAGACTCGCGATTCGTCCGTGAGCGGTCCGGCGGACCAGTCAACGTTCGCCTTTCCTTGAACGATGAGCCGAGCGAGGCACGCCGCTTCTGAGCTACCGGCGCTTCTCCAGCCAAACGCTCCCAAGGTGGTCGAGCAGCTCTTGCGAACTTGTTCCAGGACGCTAAGCGACAACACAGGGCAGCTGGCATGCCGCGCTCGCCGCAGGACAGAGAACGCATTGCCAACCTCCACGCTTCCGATCTGCCTTTCCGTCATCGTCTGGTAGCTTGCGCCGAAACCGGCGAGGACCGGCTTGAGCTGACGTTCGCGCTCGATCGCCTCTTCATCCACCTTGGCGTCGTACTTGACCTCACACAACGCGAGTTTTCCGCCACAAAGCACTGCAAAGTCCGGAATGTGCGTGAGCCAATCGCCATCAGCGAGGTAGTTGATGCGCAACGCTTGCTCCGCAAACTGATCGACGTTCGAACTAACATCCAGAACTAGCGCAAGGTCCACTTCCAGCAACGATTCGCATTGAATTACTCGCTCCATTTTCATGGACGTGACTTTGTAGACCGGGCGCATGGCGCCTCGACTGACAAGGTTCCGCATACGCACTTCCGGCGGCGACGGCAGTTCGACTCGAAGATCGGGAGTCGCTGAAGCTGAGGTGCTCAGCCGGCACAACGCAGCGTTGAGTGCCCCAGCTGCTTCTTTGCGCTCAATCTTCACAGCAAAGCCCTCCCGCAGCGCCCGTATGGCGCCAGTTAGCGTCGGATTGATATGTGCCTAAGGAATCCGAAGCGGATTCTCGACACTACTTGCACGCGGAATTAAACGCCTCGTTCTATGGCCATCACGCGACTGCCAGTGATTGCCAGGAATCGCTCCATGTTTCGTGCATCACGATTGCACCCCCGATGCCTGGGGAGTACAACCCCCCTACAAATGGCGTATTTCGCCTACCAGAAAGTGCTTTATGCGCTCTCTCGATGACATCGCGGTTCGTACCAAGAACGGCTTCTGGTACTACCAAGTCCGTCAGATCGAGCATCTCTCAGACGCTGCGCTAGACCGAAAGGTGTTTGGCAAAGACTGCGGGCGGCGAAGGTACTTCGAAGGAATACGCAGGTCATGGTCGTCTCCCAAGGCGCGCTCGGTAGTTGGGGGCATGACAGTGCTGAAAGTCGTGGACGGCTGGGACAGGGGCAACAATGGGTCGGGTCCTTACGCCGAAGCGACGAAGAACTTCAAGTCCACGTTCTGGAAGTTCGTCAGCGATCCGACAGTTCCGCTTGACGAGTACATCGAACACGTAGAGAAGTACGTGCGAAGTAACGATCTCGTTCGACTTAGGCGTCAGGATCTTCGTCTATACGAGTCATTCTTGAGCGCATACGAACCTGCCCTTCAGTGCGGCGACACGCCAGCTTATCGGGCAATGCTTCACAACTTGGCAATGATCGGCACACTGGACGCGCTGTCCGTCTTGATTGCCATTTTTCGTGAAGCGATGGCTAGGGGATCGCTGGACCAAGCGATCGCAATCAGGGAGGCGATACGCCTTGGCATGTTCGAGATGCTCGTGACGGGTCGCATGCCTCCTGAAGTCGCGACTTGCGTAATGGCACTCGTCGAGTCCCGCGTGCTTGCCAATCACTGGGTTTCCGTAGATGAGTGGAAGTCGAGCGATCAGAAGGCCATCAAGAATCGATCATCTGCCGAGCGCAAGCGCGCATTCGACAGGTATCGTCTTTGGTTCATTGCTCATGCGACAACCCGCAACGGTTATGGCGACACCCCGTTCGTCATTCGCACTGACGGCATCCTCTGGCTCGAGCGGAATCGCGACGCGCTTGTCGCTGCGCGCAAGTTTATGGATATGGCCATCGCAGATCAGATCCACGACAACATCTATGGTACTGGTGGAGAGCAAGTCTCGAAGCACTTAGCTGAAGCAGCTCGCATCCTCCAAGAGCTTTCTCCCCGACCTACCGACCTTCAGGCTTGTTACTACGATCCTCCCCCCCCACTGTCGGCGGAGCTAGATCAAGAACATGACCCCCGCGATACTCGAGAAGGGCGGCTCGCCGCATTGCTAGCATTCTCGCGGCCTCATTTTCTCCGGGATCTGCAGAGTTCGGAGTATGCTGACATGCTTGATCGTATTCTCAACGCTGCGCCCCCCCCCGCGAACCCTCCGGGCCAGTCGGGTGAGATGGGTTCACTCACTGCAAGGGCCGGGGTCACACCATGACCCGACGGAGCCCCAGTGAATTCGAAGCCAACATGGCGTAGCGCACCTTACACCTCCGACGATGGAACGCTCTCAGTAGGGCGCGAGAACGCCCTGTCGGCACAGTCAAACGCGACACACGTCTGCGTCAGCCGACTCCCGAGTTCGTGTGCAGCGCCGAAATGGCGACGTTCTAGCTTTCGACTCGATCTGCTCGTCGCGGGGCTCGCACTAGCGGGCCCCGCGTTGCATGCACATGGACCGATGGCGCCGCAGGTAACCTCAAAAAAGGCACTTGCCGACTGATCGGATGCCGCGCCTCAAGCGTAGGCCAAAGGCCACGGCGGATAAGCGCGGTCCACCGCGCGTTCAAGCTCAGCGATACGCCCCAAAAAATGCGCCAGATGCCGCCTCATTGATTCATACAGGGCAGCGGCCTGCTCAGGGTCGTCGGACTGGAGCATTGCATCTTCGCTATCGACCGGGTGATCCGACAGACGGTTCAAGTCGGCCTTTAGGCCATCTGCATTCGCAACGACGTCGGCAGCGAGCTGCAGCACCGTCGAGTCGACGCCTCCAGGATTGGACAGAAGAAGTCGAGTCGTGGGGACGGGGTCGTATCGAAGGTGCATCGAGAGGCGGAGTACCTTCCCATCGCGGGCAGCATTCCGGCAATCCACTAGTCCCTGCTTGAGCTGTCGAAATTCGATGAGGCGGGCTAGAGCCGAAAGTTCTGCGCGAGCGGCCAGCGCCCTTCGGCGCCCCTCCCTATGCTCCCGAAACAGCTCTACACCGAACGCGCCCCCCAGCGCCGCGCTTGCGCCAATCAATGCGCCCAGTAGTGCGTTGTCCATGCCTTTCCCCAGACCGTAAACATGCCATCAGCAGCAGCCACTCGCTCCGCGAGCGGTGCCCTTTTCAGGACGAGCACGATTGCCTCCTCGAGTCCAACCTGCTGCATCTAAGGATCGACGCGGATCTTGTGAGTCCATTGGCGCTTATGGGAGTCCCCCTCGTAGGCCGTGAGAGAAAAATCTCCGTGCCACTGGAATCGAAAGGACAGGTCTGCCGGCCCTTCATGCGCATCGACGGGCTGACGCCACCCGCCCTCGACCGCTTCGAACTTTCCGACCTTCCAGTTCTGCGCGTTCATTACGGAAAAACCCCAGCCCGGATTCTGAAACATCGAGGGCTGTGTCGGATGCGGCGGCCCCTCAATCACGATCCGAACCGTATCGCCCCCTGGGACGCGTGCCGCGAACGAGAGTTCTTCGCCGACGCGGACATGCGTCGTGCGATTGGACAAAGCGTTTGGGCCGTGACGGCCGCGCTCGGGATACTGAAACTCTTCAGATCCCTGAGCCTGCGCTGGGAGAGCCCCAGGGGCTGCCACGCTCGTCAGCGGGCTTCCAGCCCGGCCGGCCTTCCAACCAATCAGCGCACCGACGACCACCCAGAACGCGGCCCATTTGATGAAAAGCCACGGATGTTCCGCCATCAAGGGCCAGTTTTTCTCGACGAGATCCCACATGTCCGGCATGCCCTTTCCCCTCGGATATTGACCGGGGAAGAATACCCGAGCAGCTGTCCCGCGCGTTCGCTGATGCTCGGGACGAGGCGGGAATCGCCGGCGACAACCCGCCGACCTTCCACGAGATCCGCAGCCTGGGCGGCGCGCTGTTGCAGGAATCAGGGTGGACGCTGCAGTAGGTGCAGGCGCTGACGGGTCACAGTAGCGAGACGATGACCAAGGTTTACCTGGAAGGCCACGATGTTCCGTGGCAAACCGTGTCGACCGGAACTCAGCTGCACCTATATAGCTCAGGCGTCCTTGTACTGGCACCAGGCGGCGGGCCGCACTACGCTGACATGTCCTCGAGAATATCCTCTGCAACCAAGTTTGGCTTGGTGTAGCTCTTCATCTGAACATTGAGTTGGCTCAGTCGCCACCTAAACCCATCAAGGAATTCATCCACCTTTTCCGGGTTGGCCTCGCGCTCCGACCGCACAACGTACATATACATTTTGTCGCTGTGAAACACGCTTCTTGCGATGTGTAGGTCGGCATCAGCCCGCAGCAACTGAAGCTCATCAGTCGGGCGCGCAGCGCCTGCCGACACGATCGTGCCGAGGGCTTGGCTTGTCTGCAGCGGAATGTCTAAGAAGTGCGTGCGCCCTTCACTCGGAACTGCAAGTGCGCCCTCCGATGAGATGATCAAGTTTGCTCGAAGCCCTCCGATCTCGCGAAGGTGATCCAGAACAACCTTTCGAACACTCGCGGTATCGGCAAGCACGTTGGCGCCTACTTCCTTCTTACCGCCTTTTGGGGCACCGAGTGGGACAGTCGCCTCGAAGAGCGCGTTCACCACCTCATCTGGGGACTGGCCGCTTGCAAATTTCTTCTCGCTGAAGAACGCGTTAGGGCTCGGGATCTCAACTTTTGCGGCAACGGCCTCTTTGATCACCTGCATCAAAAAGCGCGCCTGAGATGAGATCCCAGATCCGTACATGCACTTCAAGCGCTCGAAGGATTCCAGCACCCTAACGTGCACGCGGCCTGTCTCTTCGTGGAACACCACGCCGACGTTGAGCACTTCCCCGGTTGAGGGGTGCGGGCGCCACCGCACGTTCTGCCAAGTGCCTCGAGATTGCGGCCTCAATGTATCGGGCATATGGATGCGCAAGCTCATGGGAGGAGAACTCCGTAAGAAGCCTTGAAGTATGCCTTCACGGTACTTGTGCGTTCAGAGAGGAACACGTCGACATCGTCACGCTCAGAGCTCGTAAGCAGTTGTGGAAGCCAATAGTCGAGGTCCGGTTCCGAATGCGACAAGGTGCCGTGGTGCTGCGCCATTCGCTCAACGATGGGCACGTGATAATTCTTCGGCGCGTTCTCCAGGGCGATGTCGTCCCACGCAATGAGAGCAAGCTTGTTCTTGTGCGGCATTTTCGCGCGCTCCAAGGGAACACTCCAACCGTTGCCTGTGCAGACTCGACCGTGATCGATCAACGCGTAGTTGCCCGTACCGAGGCGCACCAGATTCTGAAGATTACGGTCCTCGTTGAGGAGCCATGCGTCGAGCGACGCGGCCGCCGGAAGGTCCTTCCACTTCTGGAAATCCTTCCGCACAGCAGCAAGAGCCGCACAACTGCCCCTGGAGTAGTTGTAGACCTGATAAGGCGACTTCCCACCTAGCGACTGCACTGCCCACGCGACGATGTGACTATCCATTGTTCGCAAGGGATTGAGTCCCGCGGGCATAGCCGACAGCTGGTGATCTTCCAGCAAGAGAACGGCGGCCCGATAAGGAACGCTTAGTCCGTCGTGCTTCGCGAGCACATACCCAATCAACTCATTGACCAGACCTCGCGGGGCCTGATCGACGCAATACATCAACCGCCTTCGGCGCGTCATGAAACCTGACGAGCGCCTTATGGGTGTATGCATCGATGCCATCGCCTACGGACTCCATGAATCCGCAATACGAACTCGGTCCCAATGTCTGGACCACGGTCATCCCTGTCCCCTTTCATAGCACCGGCCCATCGCAACCACTGCGACGGTCTGACGGCATAGGGTGATATTAGGGTGACTTTAGGGTGACGCGCCAACCCAGCGTCACCTAAGTCCTTGAAAAGATGGTCGGGACGGCCGGATTCGAACCGACGACCCGCTGCCCCCCAGGCAGATGCGGTTCCGGCGGCATCGTTCGCAATCCTGCATAACCAGCCGGGCCCCTAAGGGCCCGGCTACTACTACTAGCGCCTTCTAGGCTCCCAACTAGCGCCTTCTGGGTCCCCAACTAGCGCCTTCTGGGTTACCCCACATCGCAAGCTCCTTTGCAGATCAGGTTTTCTAGGTCACCCGCACTTGCTGTAACCACAGTTCAGGCAAGTAGCACACCCATCCATTATGACGACCGCCTTCGTCGAGCACTTGTGGCACATCGTCGCCGACGGCGGGAAGGCAGCGCCTTCGCCGGTGACTTCCACGTCTTCGACGCGCGGCTCGTCGGAGACGCGCGGGTCGGGGAACAGGTCGCCGGCGGAGCTTCCGCTTACTTCACTGTTTTTTTTTGAGAGCTGCGCGTAGGCGGCGCGCTTCTCGGCGATCAGCGCGCGCTGGGCGTCGCTCATTTCCGGATCAACGATCAGGCCGATCGACTTGAGGTGGTCCTCGACGATCGCGCCGAGTTCGGCCACCAGCGAGGGCATGTAGACGCCGCCCGGCTTCCAGTAGCCGCCGCGCGGGTCGAACACGGCCTTCATTTCGTCCACCAGGAAGGTGACGTCGCCGCCCTTGCGGAACACGGCCGACATGATGCGGGTGAGCGCGACGATCCACTGGAAGTGGTCCATGTTCTTCGAGTTGATGAAGATCTCGAAGGGACGGCGCAGCTCGTGTTCGGTACCGGCGTTGAGCACGATGTCGTTGATGGTCACGTACAGCGCGTGCTCGAACAGCGGCGATTTGATCTTGTAGGTGGAGCCCACCAGGATTTCCGGGCGCTCGATGCGCTCGTGCATCTGGATGACATCGGCCGTGGGCAGCTCGGCGACCGGCGCGGCGGCAGGCTTGTTAGCCGCGGCTGCCTTGTCTTCCGGGGTGACGACGCTGTAGCCCTTGATTTTCTTGTCGATCTTGACGGCCATGTGACCCGCTCCTGGTGCGGTGTTGCTGATCTGGTTTTCGGTGTTAATGCGGTGGCCGCGCCGCGCGGGCGCGGCCACCAATCGGGGCTTGCTGTTACCTGGCAGCTTTCTTCGCAACCTTCTTGGCGGGTCGCTTGACTGCCTTCTTCGCGCTGGCCTTGCGGGCCGGCGCCTTCTTCGCCGTCGATGCGGCGGATTTCGTCACGGCCTTGCGGGTCGCGGCGCCACGCGTGGTGGTGCGCCTGGTCGCGGCCTTCTTCGTTGCGGCCTTCTTCGTGGCCTTCTTCGCGGCGGTCTTGCCACGCGTGGCGGCCAACGCCTTCTTCGCCTTCGCCGTCTTCTTGGCGACCTTGCGCTTGGCGGCGGCGACATCGCGCTTGGCGGTGCCCTTGGCCTTGGCGACGTCGGTCTTGCCCGCCTTGCGTGCGGCCTTGACCTTCTTGGCGGCCTTCTTGCGCGCGGCGGTCGCTTCGCGGCGCAGGTTGGCGGCTTCCTTCTTCGCGTCGGCGGAGGCCTTCTCGAGCTTCTTCTTCGCGCTGCCGACGGCCTTCTTCGCCGCCTTGGTCGCCTTGCGCACGTTCTTGCGCGCGGCTTCCACGGCTTCATCGGCGCGCTGCATGACGGCGCTGCTGAAGGTGGTCACGGTCTCTTTCACGTTGTCGGCGGCCTGCGACAGGGTCGCCGTCACTCCGTTGCCATTGCTCATGTAATGCCCTCCTGACGGGCGTCTCATTCGTAAGGCGTTGCGGTAACCGGGGCCTTGCAAAAAACTGCTGGAAACGCGGTGTTGCGAAGCGACTCTAACGCGATGGCGGGCCGGAGGATGAATGCGGTTCCGGGTTTGCCCGCTTGCCGGTGAAGCGCCAACGTCCATGGATTCCCGCCTTCGCGGGAATGACGAGCGTCATTCCCGCTTGCGCTGGTTCCGATGGATTAGAACTTGCCGTAATAGCCTTCCTTGAGCGCGTCGAACAGGTTGGCGGCGGTGTGCATTTCGCCGTCGTATTCGATCTGCTCGTTGCCCTTCACTTCCAGCACGCTGCCGTCTTCCAGTTCGAAGCGGTAGGTGGTGTTCTCGAGGTCGGCTTCCTTCACCAGCACGCCCTGGAAGGCGGCCGGATTGAAGCGGAAGGTGGTGCAGCCCTTGAGGCCCTGCTGGTGCGCGTAGCGGTAGATGTCCTTGAACTGCTCGTACGGGTAGTCCGTGGGCACGTTCGCGGTCTTGGAGATCGAGCTGTCCACCCACTTCTGCGCGGCGGCCTGTACGTCGACGTGTTCCTTCGGCGTGATGTCGTCGGCGGCGATGAAGTAGTCGGGCAGCTGCGCTTCGGGCTCTTCGGAGAACGGCATCGCCTTCGCGTTCACCAGCTCGCGGTAGGCGAGCAGTTCGTACGAATAGACGTCGACCTTTTCCTTCGACTTCTTGCCTTCGCGGATCACGTTGCGGCTGTAGTGGTGCGCGAACGACGGCTCGATGCCGTTGGACGCGTTGTTGGCCAGCGACAGCGAGATCGTGCCGGTCGGCGCGATGGAACTGTGGTGCGTGAAGCGCGCGCCGGTCTCGGCCAGTTCGTCGACCAGTTCCGGCGCGACGGTGGCGATGCGCTGCATGTAGCGGCTGTACTTGGCGTGCAGGACGCGGCCCGGGATTTCCTGGCCGACCTTCCAGCCGTCCTTCTTCATCTCCGGACGCTTGCGCAGCATCTCGGCGGTGACTTCGAAGCGCTCTTCCATGATCGGCGCGGCGCCCTTTTCCTTCGCCAGCGCCAGGCCCATCTCCCAGCCGGCGACGGCCATTTCCTGGGCGATGCGCTCGGTGAACTCGCACGATTCCTTCGAGCCGTACTTCATGCGCAGCATGGTCACCGTGCTGCCAAGGCCCAGGAAGCCCATGCCGTGGCGGCGCTTGCGCATGATCTCGTCGCGCTGCTGCGGCAACGGCAGGCCGTTCACTTCGACGACGTTGTCGAGCATGCGGGTGAACACGCGCACGACTTCCTTGTATTCCTCCCAGTCGAAGGAGGCCTTGTCGGTGAACGGGTCGCGCACGAACTTGGTCAGGTTGACCGAGCCCAGCAGGCACGCGCCGTACGCCGGCAGCGGCTGCTCGCCGCACGGGTTGGTGGCGCGGATGTTCTCGCACCACCAGTTGTTGTTCATTTCATTGACGCGATCGATGAGGATGAAACCCGGCTCGGCGTAGTCGTACGTCGAGACCATGATCATGTCCCACAGGTGGCGCGCACGGATGTGGCCGTAGATCTTGCAGGCCACCAGGCCGTCGTCGCGCACGATGTAGTTGCGGTGCGTCGGCCATTCGCGCCAGACGACCTGGTTGGCGTCGTTGACGTCGAGGTCGCCCTTTTCCTTGATGTTCACCGGGAACACCAGCGGCCAGTCGGCGTCGTTCTCCACCGCCTGCATGAAGCCGTCGGTGATCAGCAGCGACAGGTTGAACTGGCGGAGGCGACCGTCCTCGCGCTTGGCGCGGATGAAGTCCTTCACGTCCGGATGCGACACGTCGAACGTGCCCATCTGCGCGCCGCGGCGGCCGCCGGCGGAGGACACGGTGAAGCACATCTTGTCGTAGATATCCATGAAGGACATCGGACCCGACGTGTATGCGCCGGCGCCGGCGACGAACGCGCCGCGCGGACGCAGCGTCGAGAACTCGTAGCCGATGCCGCAGCCTGCCTTCAGCGTGAGGCCGGCTTCATGCACCTTCTCCAGGATGCCGTCCATCGAATCCTCGATGGTGCCGGACACGGTGCAGTTGATGGTCGAGGTGGCGGGCTTGTGCTCGAGCGCGCCGGCGTTGGACGTGATGCGGCCAGCGGGAATGGCCCCGCGGCGCAGCGCCCAGACGAAACGCTCGTTCCAGTACTGCTGCTTCTCGGCGGACGGCTCGGCTTCGGCCAGCGCCTTGGCGACGCGCTGGTAGGTGGCGTCGATGTCGGCGTCCACCGCGGTGCCGTTCTTGGTCTTCAGCCGGTACTTCTTGTCCCAGATGTCCTGGGAGGCGGGCTGCATCGGGATTTCCCGCTCGGCCGCGGCTGTCTTGACCGCCTCGAGGCGCACTGTGCTCATGCCTGTCCTATCTCCTTTCAATGGCGGTTCGGGCCCTGAAACCTTGCCGCCGTGGATTCTTATGTTGGCTGCCGCACCATCGGCGTCGTGTACGACGTCCGCCGACGGCTATGCCCACGACCGCGTTTTCAGCGGTCGCGACGGCATGGGTTTTTCTGGATTCCTTCGCTCATCCTGCTCCGCCACGGACCCTCCCCCGAAGGTGCCGGTAGTCAGCAAAACCAAGCCGAAAACCCCAAGTTTGGGTTTCCGTCGACATCGTGACCACTAGATGTAGTGGGCGAAGGCGAGGACTCAAGCTACCCCCGCCCCCGGGATGTGTCAACGGTTTTTTGATGGCAGTCACACAGCTGTGATGGCGGTCAAACGCCGTCATCGACGCGCTTGCCGAAGCCGGCGGGAACGTGCACGAGGAGGCAACGCAACGCCCTGCCGACGGGCCGCGCGGGCGAAAAACTTCATCGCGTATTTAATGCGGTTCAGTGAAACTGAACGCCTCCGCGGCGGGGCCTGGCGCGCACGGCGAAGCGAGATCGCCGCACCGCATCGGCCCCGCGCACACCCCATTCACCCTTGCCTGCGACCGACGCGATGCGCCCGCTGCCGACCCTGTTGACCCTGTCCCTCGCCGCCGCCTTCGGCGGCTTCGCCGCCACCGCCATCCGCGACGGCCTCGAAGCGCCGGCGCAGGCGGCGCCCGCGTCCGCCGTCGCCGCGACGCCGACCGTCGCCACCCTGCCGGCCGTGGTCGGCGGGCAGCCGCTGCCTTCGCTCGCGCCGATGCTGGCGAAGGTGACGCCGGCCGTGGTCAGCGTGCACACCAAGCAGCGGGTGAACGTGAGCCCGTTCGGTAGCGACCCGATGTTCCGCCGGATGTTCCCGGAGCTCACCCAGGAGCGCATCAACGAGTCGCTCGGCTCGGGCGTCATCGTCGATGCGAAGCAGGGCTTCGTGCTGACCAACCACCACGTGATCGAAGGCGCCGACGAGGTGTCGGTGACGCTCGCCGACGGCCGCACCCTGAAGGCCGATTTCGTCGGCTCCGACCCCGACACCGACGTGGCGCTGATGCGCATTCCCGCGCAGGGCCTGACGGCGCTGCCGCTGGCCGATTCCAGCGCGCTGCGCGTGGGCGATTTCGTGGTGGCGGTGGGCAATCCGTTCGGCATTGGCCAGACGGTGACCTCCGGCATCGTGTCCGCGGTGGGCCGCAGCGGCCTGCGCGGACTAGGCTTCCAGAACTTCATCCAGACCGACGCGTCGATCAATCCCGGCAATTCCGGCGGCGCGCTGGTGAACCTCAACGGCGAGCTGGTCGGCATCAACACCGCCAGCTTCAACCCGCGCGGCTCGATGGCCGGCAACATCGGCCTGGGCTTCGCGATCCCCACCAGCCTGGCGCGCAACATCATGGGCCAGCTGATCGCCAACAACGGCGTGGTGATCCGCGGCACGATGGGGCTGGAATCGCAGGACGTCGATGCGCGCCTCGCGCAGGCGCTGGGGCTGCCCGAAGCGCGCGGCGCGGTGGTGACGCAGGTGTTCTCCGGCGGCGCCGCGGCGGCGGCGGGCGTCAAGGTCGGCGACGTGATCCTCGCCGCGAACGGCGAGCGCATCGACGATCGCGACGCGCTGCGCAACTTCGAGGGCCTGCAGTCGGTGGGAAGCCGCATCGCGCTGGACGTGCGTCGCGATGGCAAACCGTTGACGCTGACGACAACGCTGCGTGAGCAGCCGCGTTCGTACGTGGGAACCGAGCTGGACCCGCGTCTCACCGGAGCGAGTTTCGCCGACCTGCCCGAGCGCCTGCGGCAGGCCGGTCTGTCGGGCGTGATGGTCGAATCGGTGGCGCGCGGCAGCCGCGCCGAAGCCAACGGGCTTCGCAAGGACGACGTGGTGATCGCGTCCAACGCAGGCAACTTCGAGGATCTGCCGGGCTTCCGCGCGAGCTTCACGCAGCGTCCTGCACAGTTGGTCCTGCGCATTCTCCGCGGCAACCGCCGGGCCGACCTGCTGATGCAGTGACGCCCCGCACCGCGCAGTGCCTTCGAACCACGTCTTTCAGCAGAACGCCCTTCCGACATACAGGAGCCGCTCGATGAATACCCCCACCGATCCGACCAATCCCGGCGGCAGCGCCATCAACACGGGCACGGGCACTGGCTCCGGCCTCGGCACGAACGCCGGCAGCGGCACGGCGGCGAACTACACCGACGGCGTGCGCAGCAACCTGTCGCAGGCCGGCGGCCACGTGAAGCAGGCCGCCAGCGACGCCGGCTCCGCGCTGCGCGGTGCGGCGAGCGCCGCGGGCGAGGAACTGCGCGTGGGCAAGGCGAACGTCAAGGCGGACCTCGCCGATGGCGCGCTCGCCGGCCTCGCGGCAGCGGAGAACGCCGGTGGTGCCGCGCGCGAGCAGATGGACGCGCTGATGGACAAGGGCCGCGACCTGGTCGACAGCGCCGCCGAGCTCATCCGCGAGCGTCCGCTGGCTTCGTTCGGCGTCGCCTTCGCTGCGGGATGGATCCTCGCGAAGCTCGGCCGCAGCGGCGACAAGTAAGCGCGCGCTGACGTGAGCGAAGGGGACGAGCGCCACGACCACGACCCGGCGGACCAGCCACCGCCGGACCTCGCCGAGTCGCTGCGCGACATCGGCAACACCGCGAAAGCCAGCCTGGGCGCGGCCGCCGATTCGGCGCGCGCCCTGCGCTCGCTGCTCGCGGCCGATCTGTCGCTGGCGCGCAGCGCGATGGGACGCGCGCTGGCGTTCGCCGGCGTCGCCGTCGTCTTCGGCGCATCGGCGTGGCTGTTCCTCATGGCCACGCTGGTCACGCTGCTTCGCAACTTCGGTCTGTCGTGGCTGATGTCGATGCTGATCGCCGCCGGCCTCAGCCTCGTCGTCACCGCCTACGCCGGCCTGCGCGCGATGCATTACTTCGACCACACGCGCATGCAGGCCACGCGCCGGCAGCTGGCGCGGCTGGGCATCGGCGAACTGGCCGACCTGATGCCCACCGCCGATTCGCCCGAATCCGCGCGCACCGTCGCGCAGGAACTGCGCGAAAACGGCGACGCGGCGAAGAAGCAGAACAACGGCATCGACATCACTCCGCCCTGACGCCATGGCCCTCAAGCAGAAAAAGCCGACGTTCAAGCAGCTCATCGCCAAGGTCCACCAGTGCGAGGACGTGGTGGAGGCGCGCGAGCGCGAAGCCATCGCCGACGTTCGCCACCTCAAGGCCTCGTGGGTGGCGGCGTGGACGCCGTGGCGGATCGTGGTCGCGGGGCTCGCCGCAGGCTTCATCGTCGGCCGAGCCGAGCCGATGCGCGCGGTCGCCAAGAGCGGCGGGCTGATGCAGATCATCTCGATGGCGGCCAGCCTGTTCGCCGGCAGCAGCGCGAAGGTCGCCGCGGACGAGGCGACCGAAGCGAAGGAACAGGTCGCCGAAGAGGCCGCAACGCCGGACGTGGTGGTGCAGCCCGTGGCGACGCCCGTCGCAAGCGTGCATCCCGATGCGGTCGCCGACGACCTGGACGACGAGGCGTACGCCCTCGCGCAGGCCGAAGCCCGCGCGCGTGCCGCACGCACCGCGACCGTCGACCAGGTGACGCGATGAGCGCGCTGCCGCCGGTTCCGGCCGCGGCCGACAACGTCGAATCGCTCGACGAGGACGGCGAACTTCCTCCCAGTCCCCCGCCTGCACCGCGACCGCGCTCGTCCAGCGCGGCGCTGGTGCTGGCGACGCTCGCGGTGGGCTTCACCCTGTGGGCGGCGCAGGAGCTGGTGCTCCCGATCCTGCTGGCGATGTTCTTCGCGCTGATCGGCAACCCGATCATCCGCGGCCTCCAGCGTGTGTACGTGCCCCGTTTCATCGGCGCACTGATCGTGCTGCTGGGCGGGCTGTTCGCGGCCGGCGCGCTGGGCAACCAGCTGATCGAACCGGCCGGCGAATGGGTGCGGCAGGTGCCGCGCGAGATGAAGCAGGTCGCGCCGAAGCTGCGCGATCTCTACAAGCCGATGCTCGACGCGAACAAGGCCGCGCAGAACATCGCGCGCGCGGCCGGTGGCGAAAGCACGAGCCGGCCGGTGCAGGTGATCCGCACCGAGGCCAACGAGCCGTACAAGGTCCTCACCGCGACGCCGCGCCGCATCGCGTCGGTGCTCGCGGTCGTGCTGCTGACGTTCTTCTTCATGGTGTATGGCGAGCAGCTGCAGCGGAATGCGCTCGCGCTGTTGCCCACGCGCCAGCAGAAGAAGCTGACGGTGGAGATCCTCACGTCGATCGAGCGCGCCATCTCGCGCTACGTGCTGACCATCACCGTCATCAACACCTGCCTGGGCCTGGCGCTGTCGGGCGCGCTGTACTGGCTGGGCGTGCCGATGCAGGAGGCGCTGCTGTGGGGCACGATGGCGGCGATCCTCAATTTCGCGCCGTACGTGGGCCCGCTGATCGGCATCATCATCATGCTGCTGATGGGCTTCGTCGCCTTCGACGACCTGTGGCCGTCGCTGCTGCCGGCCGGCATCTACCTGGCGCTGCACACGCTGGAAGGCCAGATCATCACGCCGATCATCCTGGGCCACAGCATGCGGCTGTCGCCGCTGGTGCTGATCCTGGCGCTGATGGTGTTCGGTTGGCTGTGGGGCATCATCGGCCTGCTGCTCGCGGTGCCGCTGCTGGTGTGCGTGAAGCTGGTGCTGGCGCGCGTGGAAGGGCTGACGGGGTGGGCGCGGTTGCTGGAGTGACCTGCTCTTGAGCCCCTCTCCCTCCGGGAGAGGGGTTGGGGTGAGGGTCGGCGCGTGCAATGCGGTGATACGCCGATGCCGAACCGCACGTCACGAGTCGCCACTTCACCCCTCCCCAACCCTCCCTGCAGTCGCAGGGGAGGGCGTAACGGCAGCCAGCAATCCCCGCCTCGCGGCCTCCCCGAGGCCGTACCCAGCCCCGCCGCCGGCTGGGGCTAAAATCGCCGGATGGCTTTCCCCGTCCGCGCGATCACCCTCGACCTCGACGACACGCTGTGGCCCTTCGCACCGATCGGTGCGCGGGTCGAACGCGTGCTGCACGACTGGCTGACGCAGCACTGCCCGCTTACCGCGCAGCGCTTCCCGATCGAGGCGATGCGCGAACTGCGCGAGCGCATGTACGTCGAGCGCCCCGACCTGGCCCACGACTTCAGCCAGCTGCGCAAGCTGAGCCTGGTGCGGGCGATGGAACTGGCCGGCGACGACCCGCTGCACGCCGAGGCCGCGTTCGAGGCGTTCTACGACGAGCGCAACCGCGTGGACTTCTACGAGGACACGCTGGACGCACTCGCGCGCCTGGCCGCGCGCGTGCCGCTGGCGGCGATCAGCAACGGCAACGCGGACCTGGCCCGCGTCGGCATCGGCGCGCATTTCGCCTTCCAGCTCGGCGCGCGCGAACACGGCATGCCCAAGCCGCACGCCGGCATCTTCCACGCCGCCTGCGCGCGCTTCCCGTTCGCGCCGCATGAGGTGCTGCACGTGGGCGACGACATCGAGATGGACGTCATCGGCGCGCATCGCGCGGGCCTGCGCAGCTGCTGGATCAACCGCATCGGCGCGCAGTGGCCGCACGAGGACGTGCGCCCCGATCTTCAATTCACCACCCTCGCCGAACTCGCCGACTGGCTGGATTCGACGCACACGATGGAAACCGTTGCCGCATGAGCCTGCCGTCCGGATTTGCCGACACCACCACCGCCGACGCGCTGCCGCTGCACGTCGTCACGCGCGACAGCCTCGTCGCCTGGCGCGGCGCGCAGCCGGCCAACGTCGGCGCATGGCTCGATGCGCAGGGCTTCGACGGCTCGCCGTTCTCCGCGATCACGCTGCCGGGCGGCGATGGCGGCATCGCGGGCGCGGTGATCGGCGTGGGCGACATGCTCGACCCGTTTGCCTACGGCCACGCGCCGTACGCGTTGCCGGCGCGCGCGTTCGCGCTGGCGGGCGAGCTGCCGGCCGACGCCCGCAACGCCCTGCAGCTGGGCTGGGGCCTGGGCGCATACCGCTTCACCCGATACCGCCAGCCGCTGCGTGCGCCTGCGCAGCTGGCCATCGCGCAGGCCGATGCCGACGCCTTCGCGCAGCTGGCCGCCTGCGTGCGCGTGCGCGACCTGGTCAACACGCCGACCGAGCACATGGGTCCGGACCAGCTGGAGCAGGTGGCCTGCGAGATCGCCGAACGCTTCGGCGCGCGCATCGAAGTGGTGAGCGGCGACGACCTGATCACGCAGAACTTCCCCGCGATCCACGCCGTCGGCCGTGCAAGCCATCGCGCGCCGCGGCTCATCACGCTGCGCTGGGGCGATGAATCGCACCCGCACGTGGTCATCGTCGGCAAGGGCGTGTGCTTCGACACCGGCGGCCTGGACCTCAAGCCCGCCGACGGCATGCGCAACATGAAGAAGGACATGGGCGGCGCGGCGCACGCGATCGCGCTGGCCGAACTGGTGATGGCGCGCAAGCTGCCGCTGCGCATCACGCTGCTGGTGCCGGCGGTCGAGAACGCGATCGGGCCGAACGCGTTCCGGCCGGGCGAAGTCGTCGACACGCGCAAGGGCGTCACGGTCGAGATCGACAACACCGACGCCGAAGGCCGCGTGATCCTCTGCGACGCGCTGACCTACGCCGCCGAAATGCAGCCGCAACTGCTGCTGGATTTCGCCACGCTCACCGGCGCGGCGCGCATCGCGCTCGGCCCGGACCTGCCGGCGCTGTACAGCAACGACGACGGCGTGGCGCAGCAGTGGTTCGACGCCGGCATGCAGTTGCGCGATCCGCTGTGGCGCATGCCGCTGTGGCGCCCGTACGTGCGTTACCTGGTGAGCAATGTGGCCGACATCGCCAACGGTGGCCCGTCGAAGATGGCCGGCTCGATCACTGCCGCGGTGTACCTCGACCGCTTCGTCCCGCCGGCGCAGAAGTGGGCGCACCTGGACGTGTACAGCTGGAACGACAACGACCGCCCCGGCCGCCCGGCCGGCGGTGAAGCGCAGGGCTTGCGCGCTGCGTACGCGCTGTTGAAGCAGCACGCGGGCGTTTGACGGAGTTCCCAAGCTCCGGGTCGCCGGCGTTAGCCTCTCCCACCGGGAGAGGGGTTGGGGTGAGGGGCAACGGAGCTGTGGCGGTGAACTGTCGCTGCCGCACAGCTCTGCGCTGTTGCTTCAGCACCGCACGCATAGAGCCAAATGGATTCCAGCTTTCGCTGGAATGACGACCGAGGTGCGGAAGCGCTGCCAGCCTGGGTCCCGGCGTTCGCCGGGATGACGGCGCTTCATGGATGACGGCGCTTCATGGATGACGGCGCCTCATGGCTGACGGCGCCTCATGGCTGACGGCGCCTCATGGCTGACGGCGCCTCATGGCTGACGGCGCCTCATGGCTGACGGCGCTTCATGGGTGACGGCGCTTCATGGGTGACCTCGCTCTATGGAGTGACGGTGCTTCGAGCCCCTCTCCCACCGGGAGAGGGGTTGGGGTGAGGGGCAACGGAGCGGTTTCGGTGAACTGACGGCGCCGAACAGCGCTGCGATGTTGTTTCCAGCATCGAACGCCAAGTCCGGATGGATTCCAGCTTTCGCTGGGATGACGACCGAAGTGCGGAAGCGCTGCCAGCCTGGGTCCCGGTGTGCGCCGGGATGACGGTGCAATGCGCTTGATAGCGCTATCGACCACCGAATGGCGCTCCGGGCACATGCGTACGCCGGCCGCCGAGGTGACCCCGCGCCCCCGCATCGCATACGCTTGGCGGCGTTGCGGCCGTAGAAAGTTACTTCCGGCCCCTTGGCGCGGCGCGGGACGCTGCCCACACTGCCCCCCTTCCCCATCGTCCGGATCGTCGATGAACAACTCTGCCGACCTGCTCAAGGAACTGCGCATAGACCGCTCGGCACCGCCGCCGCCCACCTCGCGTCGCGGACTGTGGATCGCGTTGGCCGCCGTCGCGGGCCTGCTCGTGATCGCGCTCGTCGCGTGGGCCGCGTTCGGCCGCGCGCGCGGCGTGGAAGTGCGCACCGCCACGGTGACGGCGATCGGCAACGGCGGCGCGAGCGGTTCGGTGCTGGATGCCACCGGCTACATCGTCGCGCGCCGCATGGCGACCGTGTCGGCGAAGATCACCGGCAAGGTGCGCGAGGTCTTCATCGAGGAAGGCATGAAGGTCGACGAAGGCCAGGTCATGGCCACGCTCGATCCGCTCGACGCCGATGCCGAACGCACGCTCGCCAGCGCGCAGCACAGTGCCGCGCGCAGCCAGGTCGAGAGCGTGCGCGCGCAGCTGTCGGAAGCCGAAGCCAACGCGCGCCGCCTGTCGACGCTGGTGAACCAGCAGCTCGTGTCGAAGGCGCAGTACGACGAAGCCGTCGCCGCGCGCGATTCGCTGCGTGCCGAGTTGACCACCGCCGAGCGCAACGCCAAGGTGGCCGGCGATCGCCTGCGCATCGCCGACATCGGCGTCGACAACACCATCGTGCGCGCGCCGTTCGCCGGCGTCGTCACCGCCAAGGCCGCGCAGCCGGGCGAGATCGTCTCGCCGCTCGCCACCGGCGGCTTCACGCGCACCGGCATCGGCACCATCGTCGACATGGATTCGCTGGAAGTCGAAGTCGAAGTCGGCGAGGCCTTCATCGGCCGCGTGCAGCCGAAGATGCCGGTGGAAGCCACGCTCAACGCGTACCAGGACTGGAAGATCCCCGGCGAGGTCATCGCGATCATTCCCGCCGCCGACCGCGGCAAGGCCACGGTGAAGGTGCGCGTCGCGCTCAAGCAGAAGGGTCCGCGCATCGTGCCCGACATGGGCGTGCGCGTGAGCTTCCTGGAGCCGAAGAAGGATGAAGCGCCCGCGCAGAAGCCCGGCGCACTCGCGCCGGCGGCGGCGATCGTCGCGCGCGAGGGCAAGCAGGTCGCGTTCGTCGTGACCGGGGACAAGGCCTCGCAGCGCGAGGTCACCGTGGGCCGCAGCCTGGGCGAGGATCGCGAGATCACGCAGGGTCTCTCAGGCGGTGAGACGGTCGTGCTGGATCCTCCGGCCTCGCTGTCCGACGGCGACCGCGTGCGCGTCGCGCAAGGCGGCGACGCGGAGCCCGCAAGCGAATAAGCAGCAAGCAAGCCTTACGAGCAGGAAGCAGTCCCCCTTTCATCGTTTCGAGGACGTCGCAATGGCCACGCTGGTTTCGATCCGCAACCTGAGAAAGACCTATCAACGCGGTCCGGAGAAGGTCGAGGTGCTGCACGGCATCGACCTGGACATTCCCAAGGGCGATTTCGTCGCGCTGATGGGTCCGTCGGGTTCCGGCAAGACCACGCTGCTCAACCTCATCGGTGGACTGGATTCGCCCACCGGTGGCGAGATCACCGTCGACGGCCAGCGCATCGACGCGATGACCGCCGGGCAGCTGTCGCACTGGCGCAGCCAGAACGTCGGCTTCGTCTTCCAGTTCTACAACCTGATGCCGACGCTCAACGCGCAGAAGAACGTCGAGTTGCCGCTGCTGCTGACCAAGCTGTCGGCGGCGCAGCGCAAGCGCAACGCGGAGATCGCGCTGCAGCTGGTGGGGCTGGCCGAACGCGGCAAGCATCGTCCGAACGAACTGTCCGGCGGCCAGCAGCAGCGCGTGGCGATCGCACGCGCGATCGTCTCCGATCCGACGCTGCTGATCTGCGACGAACCGACGGGCGACCTGGATCGTCAATCGGCCGAGGAGATCCTTGCGCTGCTGCAGTCGCTCAATCGCGACCACGGCAAGACCATCATCATGGTCACGCACGATCCCAAGGCCGCCGACCACGCCCAGCGCACGATCCACCTCGACAAGGGAACGCTGGTCGAGCGCGAGCTGGCGCTGGAGCACTGACGCTCACTCCCACCTTCCCGTAGCCCCTCTCCCGCCTGCCGGAGAGGGGTTGGGGTGAGGGCGATCCGGCGTTGCCGCCGAGCCGCCCTCATCCGCCCTTCGGGCACCTTCTCCCGCGCGCGGGAGAAGGGAACATTCTTGAGGACGCAGAGATGAAATACCTGCACCTGATCTGGGCCGCGCTGTTCCGAAGCAAGACGCGCACCTTCCTGACGCTGCTGTCGGTCGTCACGGCGTTTTTGCTGTTCGGCATGCTCGACTCGGTCCGCGTGGCGTTCAGCTCCAGCGCGAACGTCGCCGGCACCAACCGCCTCATCACCACCTCGAAGCTGTCGATCACCTCGTCGCTGCCGTACCGGCTGCAGTCGCAGATCGAAAGCGTGCCGGGGGTGAAGAAGGCCTCGTACGCCACCTGGTTCGGCGGCATCTACCAGGATCCGAAGAACTTCTTCCCGAACTTCGCGGTCGGCCCGGGTTACATGGAGCTGTATCCGGAGTACGTCGTGCCCGCCGACCAGCTCAAGGCGTTCTACGCCACGCAGGACGGCGCCATCGTCGGCGAGGCGCTGGCGACCAAGCACGGCTGGAAGATCGGCGACACGATCCCGCTGCAGGCGACGATCTTCCCGACCAAGGGCAGCAACAACTGGAACTTCAAGCTCGTCGCCATCTACCGCGTGAACGACAACAAGCGCAAGGGCGAAGAGAACACGCTGATGTTCAACTGGAAGTACTTCGACGAGGCCAACGACTACATCAAGGGCCAGGTGCACTGGTACGTGATCGACGTGGCCAACGCCGATCAGTCCAATGCCGTCGCGCAGGCGATCGACAAGCTGTCGGACAACTCCGACCACGAGACCAAGACGCAGACCGAAGCGGCCTTCAACCAGGCCTTCTTCAAGCAGATCGGCGACATCGGCATGATCGTGACATCGATCATGGGCGCGGTGTTCTTCACCCTGCTGCTGCTCACCGGCAACACGATGGCGCAGGCGGTGCGCGAACGCATCCCCGAACTGGCGGTGCTCAAGACCATCGGGTTCTCCAACCGCAGCGTGCTGTGGCTGGTGCTGGCCGAGGCGACGCTGCTGGTGGTGCTGGGCGGGTTGATCGGCCTGGGACTGGCGGCGCTGATCATGCCGGGCGTGAGTTCGGCCAGCCGCGGCCTGATCCAGCTGCCGAGCGTGCCGGGCGCGACCTGGGGCCTGGGCCTGGCGCTGATGCTGATCATCGGCGTGGTCGTCGGCCTGCTGCCGGCGCTGCGCGCGATGCGCCTGAACATCGTCGATGCCCTCGCGGGCCGCTGACAGGAGACACGACATGAGCCGTGCAAGGAAGTGGTTGGGCAATGCGGGCGTCGTGCTGGCGCTGGTCGTGGGACTGGCCGCCTGGATCATGCTGCCGTGGTACGCCGTGCTGGCGCTGGTGGTCGCGATGGTGCTGTGGCTGCTGCTCACGCGCAGCGGCCGCCTCGCGCTGGAAGCCACGCGCATCGGCATCGCGAGCCTGCCGCAGCGATGGGGCGCCTCGAGCGTCATCGTGGTCGGCATCGCCGGCGTGGTCGGCGTGCTGGTGGCGATGCTGGCGATGGGCGCGGGCTTCGAGGCGACGCTGAAGCAGACCGGCAACGACAGCACCGCGATCATCTTGCGCGGCGGTTCGCAGGCGGAGACCAATTCGGTCATCACCCGCGACCAGGTGCCGCTGGTGAGTGCGCTGGCGGGCGTCGCGCGCGGTGCGGACGGGCGCCCGGCGATTTCGCCGGAGCTGTCGCAGGTGGTGAACATGGTCACGCGCGCCGACCATACCGACGCCAACGCGCAGCTGCGCGGCGTCGGCGAGGCGGCGTGGGCGCTGCGGCCGCAGGTGAAGATCGTCGAAGGCCGGAAGTTCGAGCCGGGCAAGCGCGAGCTGATCATCGGCCAGGGCGCGCGCAAGCAGTACGTCGACCAGCAGTTCAACGACCTCAAGCCCGGCACGCAGATCGAGTTGGCGAACCAGGTGTGGACGGTGGTGGGCTTCTTCGCGTCGGGCGATTCGCACGACTCGGAGCTGTGGGCCGACGCCGAAACGCTAGCTTCGACGTATCGCCGCAGCGCGTACCAGTCGATCACGGTGAAGCTCGACGGCAAGGACGGCTTCAACAAGCTCAAGGCCGCGATGGCCGCCGACCCGCGCCTGAAGCTCGACGTCGACACCACGCGCCACTACTACGCCAAGCAGTCCGAACAGCTCAGCGGCTTCCTGCGGGTGCTGGGCATCGTGATCGGCTCGATCATGGCGGTGGGCGCGGTGTTCGGCGCGCTCAACACCATGTACGCCGCCGTGGCCGGGCGTTCGCGCGAGATCGCGACGATGCGCGCGATCGGCTTCCGCGGCCTGCCGGTGGTGGTGGCGGTGATGCTGGAAACGATGCTGCTGGCGCTGATCGGCGGCCTGCTCGGCGGGCTGATCGCGTGGCTGGTGTTCAACGGCTACAGCGTGTCGACGCTGGGCAACAACTTCAGCCAGGTGATGTTCCAGTTCAAGGTCTCGCCGGAGCTGCTGTGGAACGGCATCAAGTGGGCGCTTGGCATCGGCCTGGTCGGCGGCCTGTTCCCGGCGCTGCGCGCGGCGCGGTTGCCGGTGACGGAGGCGTTGCGGGCGGCGTGATATTCGCCTTGCGTTGAAAGCAGAAAGGCCGCGAGCGATCGCGGCCTTTTTGTTTGCTGCTGTCATTCCCGCAAGGCGGGCGGGAATCCATGGGGCTTGGCCTTTTGCTGTCATTCCCGCGAAGGCGGGAATCCATGGGGCAGACGCATCAAGCTACGGACGAGCTGCCACGGCTGACGGCTGGATTCCCGCCTTCGCGGGAATGACAGCAAATGGCAAACGCGTTACGCGCGAAGCTGCGATACCCGCTCCGCTTCGATTTTCCCCAGCAACCACTGCAATCCCGCCAGGTGCTGCTGGTCGTGACTGCAGAGGTAATGCACCAGGCTGCGCAGCGTGAGCGGGCCGTAGCCTTCGAACTCCGCCGTGCGCGCGAGCTGTGCGTCGTCCAGGCGCGCGATCGTCTCGACCGTGCGGGCGCGTGCGTCGCGGAACGCCTGCAACACGGCGTCGGCATCGGCGTCGCCGTAGCGGCGTTCGATCGCCAGCGGCTCGCTGTCGATCGACGGCAGCAGCGGATGCGCTTCGTCCAGCGTGCGGCGGATGCGCTCCTGGTAGCCCTCGACCTCGATGTCGCGCACGTGGCACAACTGCTCGATCGCGGTGAAGTGCTCGCTCGGAATGCCGTCCCAACTCGCGGGCGTCCAGTGCCGATGGGACACGGGAATCGCCTTGTAGTGAGCTTCCAGTTGCAACGGGAACAGCGCCAGTGCGTTCAACGTGGTCTTGTCCATCGCGATGTCCTCACGCCGTGGCGGGGACCGCCGGCTGACGCCGCGCCCGCCACAATCCTTCGCCGGCGAAGATCGCCAGCGCGATCCAGATGAAGACGAAGCCGGTCGCGCGATCGCGATCGAAGGCTTCGTTGAAGAACAGCACGCCGAGCAGGAACTGGATCGTCGGCGCGATGTACTGCATCAGCCCGACCACCGACAGCGGCGCGCGTCGTACCGCATAGGCGAAGCCGATCAGCGGCAGCGCGGTCAGCACGCCGGCGAAGATCAGCAGTACGTCGGCGACGAGTCCGTAGCCGCCGCCGAATCCACCACCGCCGTGCGTCTCGCTCCACAGCAGCAGCGCGAGGGCCGGCAGGAAAAGGTAGACGCCCTCGACTGCAAGGCCGCTCACCGCATCCACCGCGACCAGCTTGCGGATCAGGCCGTACAGACCGAACGACAGCGCCAGGCCGAGTGCGATCCACGGCGGCTGCCCGTACTGCCACGTGAGCCACGCCACGCCGGTGGCGGCGATGGCGACCGACAGCCACTGCACGCGGTTGAGCCGCTCGTGCAGGAACACCACGCCGAGCACGACACTGATCAGCGGATTGATGAAGTAGCCGAGGCTGCTTTCGACCACGTGCCCGGCGTTCACCGCCCAGATGTACAGGCCCCAGTTGAAGGCGATCAGCACGCCGCTCAGCGCCAGCATCCCCGCGGCGCGCGGCCGCGCGAGCGTCGCCTTCAGCCAGCCGCGGCCCTGCTTCCAGCCGAGCCAGCCGGCGACGAGCAGCGCGCTCCAGACGATCCGGTGCAGCACGATCTGCAGCGACGGGACGTTCTTGAGCAGGTGCCAGTACAGCGGCATCAGGCCCCACAGGACGAAGGACGCCGCCGCGATCCAGAGCCCGTTACGGGTGTCGTGACCGGTGTTCATGCCGCGGGCTCCGACGACGAGGCGGCCGACGGCGCAGCCGCTACCGGCTTCGCAGCGCGCGCCTTCGCCAGCGTGATGATCACCACGCCAACCAGGATCACCGCCATCGCACCGAGGTCATGCGCGGTGAAGTGCTCGCCGCCGATCAGCGCGCCGAACAGCACCGCGATCGGCGGGTTGACGTAGGCGTAGCTGGTCGCGAGCGCCGGCCGCACGTGGTGCAGCAGCCAGATGTAGGCGGTAAAGCCGAAGATGGAACCGGCGACGACGAGGTACAGCATCGCGCCGGTCGCCGACAGCGTCGGCATCTGCGTGATGCGCTCGCCGTGGATCACCGCGGCGACGAGCATCCAGATGCTGCCGGTGAGCATCTGCCCGGCGGCGGACATGAAGGGCTGCGGCAGGTCCTGGTCGCGGCTCCAGATCGAACCCCACGCCCAGGCGATCGGCGCGATCACCAGGCAGATGAGCCCAAGCGTGGAGGACGACAGTTCGCCGCCCGCGTTGAGCCAGAGTACGCCGAGGAAACCGATGATCAGGCCGACCCATTCGATCTTCGACGGATGGCGGCCGCGCAGCATCGCGAAGACGCCTGCGAACAGCGGCATCGATGCGACGGCGATCGCGGCGAGGCCCGAGCCGACTTCAGTCTCGGCCAGATTCACCAGCCCGTTGGACAACAGCACCATCCAGATCGAGAGGATCCACAACGTGCGCCATTGCTTGCCGGTCGGCGACGCGACGCCACGCGCGCGCAGCACGACGTACATGATGAGGCCGGCGAGGAACATGCGGCCGGCGCCGAGCAGGAACGGCGGATAGCTTTCCAGCGCGAAACGGATGGCCAGGTACGTCGAGCCCCAGAGGATGTAGACCGAAGCCAGGGCGAAGGCGACGGCCAGCGCGCCGGGCGCGGCCCGGTCGGCGTGAGGTGCAGCGGTGCTCATGCGGATTCCATGCGTGGGGTGGAGGTGCGGCACTGCTCTACTTCGATGAACGCGGCAATCGGCAACACAGCGTTGCGGCGACCGCGAGCGCCGGACGACATCGAGGCACCGTGCGGTCGGAGCGTTCTGCCCTGTTCGGGCGGGACGCCACGCACGCGCGGTGCCGGGAGTCGTTCGGATGGGTGAAGCGTAACGCGCACCGGCCGCGACATGCTTGATAAATCGTGCGCCCTGACGCAAAAATTTTGCATGGCCAAAACACCCGTCGTACTGGACGAGTTCGACCACCGCCTGCTGGAGCTGCTGCAGCGCGACTCGGCCTCGACGCTGACCGCGCTCGGCGAAGCCGTGGGGCTATCGGCGAGCGCCGTGCAGCGGCGCATCACGCGCTATCGCAAGCACGGACTCATGCGCGAGGTCGCCGTTCTGGACTCCACCCTGCTCGGCACCACCACGCTGGCGACGGTGCTGGTTGCGATGGAGCGCGAATCAGCCAAGCTCCACGCCGCCTTCCATGCCCGCATGCGCGCCGCGCCGGAAGTGCAGCAGTGCTACTCGCTGGCCGGCGAGTGGGACTACCTGGTGATCCTCTGCACCACCGGCGTCGCGCATTGCCGCGAAGTCGCCGACCGGTTGTTCATGGACGAAGGCAACATCAAGCGCTACGAGACGCGGATGGTGTTCGACGTGGTGAAGTCGGGACTGCAGGTGCCCACTCGCGTGCCGGTTCGGCGTCGGAAGTGACGGATTGCGCCGCTGGAGCCGACGACACGCGCGCCAGCTACGACACGCCCGTCGCGCCCGCTCACGCCACGCGCTCGCGCTCCAGCACGCGCTGCTTCATCGGCAGCCCCCAGCGATAGCCGCCCAGTGAGCCATCGCCGCGCACCACGCGGTGGCACGGCACGACGATGGCGACATGGTTGTTCGCGCATGCATTGGCCACGGCGCGCATGGAACGCGGATGGCCAATCTCCTCCGCGATCTGCGTGTAGCTGCGCGTCTGTCCGTGCGGGATCTTCATCAGCGCATCCCACACCTTCTTCTGGAACGCCGTGCCGATGAGATCCACCGGAACCTGCGCCTGTCGTCCGGCGAGTGCCTCGGCGACCGCACGCAGGCGCGGTGCGAGGAATTCGTCGCGCCCGGCATCGACACGTTCCAGCTGCGCCTTGGGGAATTCCGCGTGCAACTTCGCTTCGAGCGCCGCGGCATCCTCACCCAGCTCGATCATGCAGATGCCGCGCTCGGTCGTTGCGACCAGCGCCTGTCCGAGCGCGGTGTCGGCGATGCTCCAGCGGATCTGCTCGCCCGCGCCACCAGCGCGATAGCGCGCCGGTGTCATGCCGAGTTTCGCCGCGCCGCCTTCGTAAACGCGCGACGGCGAACCGTAGCCCGCGTCGTACAGCGCCGCGCTGACGTCGCTGCCTTCGCGCAGGGCGCCCTTCAGCGTGCCGAGCTTGCGCTGCGAGAGGTACTCGGCCGGGCTCAGGCCGAAGCGCTCGGCGAAGCGGCGCTGCAGATGCGAGGCGCTCAGTCCGACGCTTGCCGCGAGGTCGGCGAGTGTGGGCTCGCCCTCGTCCATCAGGCGGCGGGCATGTTCGAGCTTGTCGCGAAGTTGGCGGGCAGTGTTCATGGCCCAAACAGTAACGGGCGCCCGAGGGCGCCCGCTATCCGATCCTTGTTGTGCCTGGCGTGGGGATTTCCCCCGACGTCGTGTCAGTCGGCCCAGTGGCCCGCCGTCGTCGCGGTCGGTAGCACCTGCGCCGACAGCTGGCGATCGTTGTTCAGCAGGCGCACCGCATCGGCGAGGATGGCGGCCGATTCGCGCAGCAGCGGGTCCGGGCGCTTGTCGGCGAGCTTCTCGCGTTCGGCGTCCTTGGCGATGTCGCGCTCGTTGGCGGCCAGGCCGTCGTCGTTGTAGTCATCGGCCAGCGGGTCGAGGTCCAGGCCCAGCGCCTTGCGCTGTTCCTGGCGCGACTTGCGCTTGGCTTCCTCGCCATCGCGCTCGGCGCGGCGCTCGGCCTCGTTGAGGCTCACCCACTTCTTGGCCCGCTCATCGCGGAACTGCGCGACGTCCTCGCTCCACCACTGGAATTCCTTGTCGTTCGCGATGCGCGTGGTGTGCAGCGCCTCGAGCTTCGGAAGCAGCGGCGAGAAGTTGCCGTAGGTGGTGTGCGGCACGGCCGAGATGCGCGTCCACGGCAGCGCGTTGTCGTACGTGCTTTCGCCGTACTCGCTCGCGTCGACCGAGACCGGGAAGGCCACGTCCGGCACCACGCCCTTGTTCTGCGTCGAACCGCCGCTCACGCGGAAGAACTGCGCGATGGTCAGCTTCACCTGACCGAAGCGCGCTTCTTCATTCGCCGGCCAGCGGTCGAGGTCGACCAGGTTCTGCACCGTGCCCTTGCCGAAGCTCGTTTCGCCGATGACCAGACCGCGACCGTAATCCTGGATCGCGCCGGCGAAGATCTCCGACGCCGAAGCCGATCCGCGGTTGATCAACACCGCGAGCGGGCCTTCCCACGCGATGCCGGTGTCGCTGTCGCCTTCCACGCTCACGCGGCCGCCGGACTCGCGCACCTGCACGACCGGACCGCGGTCGATGAACAGGCCGGTGAGTTCGATGGCTTCGTTGAGCGAGCCGCCGCCGTTGTTGCGCAGGTCGAGCACGACGCCGTCGACGTTCTTGCCGCGCAGCTCTTCCAGCAGCTTGGCGACGTCGCGCGTGGCCGAAGCGTAGTCGTTGCTGTTCTTCCGGCGACCTTCGAAGTCCTGGTAGAAGCCGGGCAGTTCGATCACGCCGATGCGCTGCTCCGGCGCGCCGTTCGCGGCCGGGATGGTGATGACCTTCGACTTGGCGGCCTGGTCTTCCAGGCGCACCTTGTCGCGCACCAGCACCAGGCGCTGCGGCTGGCTGTCCAGGCCCGCTTCGGCCGGGATCACGTCCAGGCGCACCTTCGTGCCCTTGTTGCCGCGGATCTTGGCGACGACGTCGTCGATGCGCCAGCCGATCACGTCTTCCATCGCGCCGCTTTCGCCCTGGCCCACGCCGACCACGCGGTCGCCGGGCTTGAGCTTGCCGGACTTGCCGGCTGGACCGCCGGGCACGATCTCGCGGATCGCGACCACGTCGTCCTGCTTCTGCAACACGGCGCCGATGCCTTCCAGCGAGAGCGACATCGACACGTTGAAGTTGTCGGCCGTCTTCGGCGTGAAGTAGTCGGTGTGCGGATCGACCGAGTTGGCGTAGCTGTTGAGGAAGGTCTGGAACACGTCCTCGCCCTTCAGCTCGGCGATGGACTTGCCCATGTTCGCGTAACGCTTGTCGAGCGTCTTGCGGATGTCGTCGGGCTTCTTGCCGGCGAGCTTCAGGCGCAGCCAGTCGTTGCGTACCGAGGCCTTCCACAGCGTGTCGAGCGCCGCATCGTCGGTCGCCCACGGCGCCTTCTCGCGGTCGTACTCGTAACGGTCGTTGCCGGTGAAATCGAACATGTCCTGCTTGAGCAGGCCGCGCGCGTAGCCCACGCGCTGGTCCACGCGCTGCTTGTACGTCGCGAAGATCGCGTACGCCGGCGCGAGGTCGCCGCTCTTGATCGCGTCGTCGAACTTCAGCTTGTAGGCATCGAACTTGGCGATGTCCTGCGCGGTGAAGAACTGCTTGCCGCCGTCGAGCGATTCGAGATAGCGCTTGTAGATGTCGGCCGAGAGCGTGTCGTCCAGCGCGACCGGGCGGTACGCGTAGCGGCTGTCGGACAGCAGGCCGTAGACGAGTTTCGCCGCCGTGGTCTGGTCGGCGGTGGCCGCGCGCGGAAGCTGCGAGACCTCCATCGACTTGATCAGGTTCGGCTTCTCGTGCGTCGGAACTTCAACCTGCGAAGTCTTCTTGTCGGCCGCGCTGTCGGACTGCGCGAGCAGTGCCAGGGGCGAGGCCAGCGCGAGGGCGACGAGGACGGAGGCGGGAGTGGTCTTGGCTTTCATCGAGGAGGCTTCGCGACCGCATGCGGCCGAATGGGGGTCCTGAGGAGACGAACGCAGAATGGAGTGCGGTTCGACAACCCCACAGTGCCGAAAGTTGCGGGACGTGTCACCCACCGGGGGTGGGAATTAGCGTGCCGGTCGCCGCACTTCGCCCGTTCACCCGGGCGCGTTCAGCTGGGCGACGGGCTGCGGTCAGGCACGACTCAGCCTCGGCCTTTGCCGATCAACACGATGTGAGCGCAATGCGACGGTTGGCGCGGCGGTCACCCGGCCGCGACGACCCCGGCTTCGATCGCCGATCGGTCGGCGTGATACGACGAGCGGACCAGCGGACCGGAGGCGACGTGGGTGAAGCCCAGCGCGTAGCCGTACTCCTCCAGCGCCTTGAACTCCTCCGGCGTCCAGTAACGCAGCACCGGATGGTGGTGCGCGCTGGGCTGGAGGTACTGGCCGATGGTGATCATGTCCACGTCGTGGTCGCGCAGGTCGCGCAGCGTGCCCTGCACCTGCTCCATCGTCTCGCCCAGGCCGAGCATGATGCCGCTCTTGGTGGCGACCTCCGGATGCTGCGCCTTGAACTTCTTCAGCAGCGTCAGCGACCACTGGTAGTCGGCGCCGGGACGCACGTTGCGATACAGGTCCGGCACGGTCTCGACGTTGTGGTTGAACACGTCCGGCGGGCTGGCGGCCATGATCTCCAGCGCGCGCTCCATGCGCCCCTTGCCGCGGAAGTCGGGCGTGAGGATCTCGATGCGCGTGCGCGGGCTGTGCTCGCGGATCGCGGCGATGCAGTCGACGAAATGCTGGGCGCCGCCGTCGCGCAGGTCGTCGCGATCGACGCTGGTGACGACCACGTACTTCAGGCCCATGTCGGCGACGGTGGTCGCAAGGCTCAAGGGCTCGGACGGATCCGGCGGCTTCGGGCGGCCGTGGGCGACGTCGCAGAAGCTGCAGCGGCGGGTGCACACCTCGCCCAGGATCATGAAGGTCGCCGTGCCGTGGCTGAAGCACTCGTGGATGTTCGGGCAGCTGGCTTCCTCGCACACCGTGACCAGACGGTTCTCGCGCAGCTTCGACTTGAGCTGCTGCACCGAGTTGCCCGACGGAATGCGCACGCGGATCCACGACGGCTTGCGCAGCACCGGGGCGTCGGCGAACTGCACCGGCGAGCGGGCGATCTTGTCGCCGGCGATCTGCTTCACGCCCGGCTGCAACGACGACGCGGCGTCGCCGCTCACGACCGAAAGCGGGATGGTCTTGGAGGCGGTCTCGGACATGGCGTGGGGGAATCTCTGGATCGGCAACGCGCCGGAAAAAGACGGCGCCGGGAAGGTCAGAACGTCGGCGGCGGGGCCGTTTCGACGGTCAGTCCGAACTGGCGGGCGACGTGCCCGATCAGCACCGGCTTGACCGGCTCCAGCCCGGAAGGGCCGCCCAAGTCTAGCATCGAGGTCACCTGCAGCCCCTGGTAGCCGCAGGGGTTGATGCGCCGGAACGGCTCCAGGTCCATCGCGATGTTGAAGGCGAGGCCGTGGAAGGTGCAGCCGCGGCGCACGCGGATGCCGAGCGCGCCGATCTTCGCCCCGTTCACGTAGACGCCGGGGGCGCCGTCGCGTCGCTCGGCGTGGATGTTCCAGTCGCCGAGCGTGTCGATCATCGCCTGCTCGATGCGGTGCACGTATTCCTTGACGCCGACCTTCAGGCGCTTCAGGTCCAGCAGCGGATACAGCACGATCTGGCCCGGGCCGTGATAGGTCACCTGGCCGCCGCGATCGACGTGGATCACCGGGATGTCGCCGGGGAACAGCACGTGCTCGTCCTTGCCGGCCTGGCCGAGGGTGAACACCGGATCGTGCTCGACCAGCCACAGCTCGTCGGGCGTGTCGGCGGTGCGCGCGTCGGTGAAGGCCTGCATGGCGTGCCAGACCGGTTCGTAGGCACGGCGACCGAGGTCGCGCAGCTGCGTCGGCGGCAGCGTCCGAAGCGGTTCCGGCGCGACGACGGGCTCGCTCAGAGCGTCCACTTCACTTCCGGATGCTCGCGCAGCACCTGGTGCGCCAGGTCGTACTGCTCGCGATCCCGCGCGCGGAAGGTGATGCGCACGGAGACGTAGCGGCCGTTGCTGGACAGCTTCCAGTTGACGGTTTCCTGCACCACTTCGATGCCCGCATCGAGCAGCAGCGTCGGCAGCACCGTTTCCAGGTCCTTCTCGGCGGCGCCCATGGCGCTCAGCTCGAACGTGCCCGGGAACTGGAACCCGTGCTCGGGGTTGTCGGATTTGATTTCCATGGCCGGATTATGGGTCCGGGGCCCGGCAAACCCAAGGCGCCGTAACGCGAAAGGCCGGCTTGCGCCGGCCTTCTTCACATCGCGGGATGCTGCGTTGCGCGGAGGGTTACTCCGACTCCCACCACATCCAGAACTCGTCCCACAGGCGCTTGAAGAAGCCGCCCTGCTCGACCGCGTTGAGCGCGACCAGCGGGCGCTCGGCCACGACCTTGCCGTCGAGCGTGACCTTCACAGAGCCGATCTTCTGGCCTTTCGCGATCGGCGCGACGAGCTGCTTGGGCACGTCCATCGTCGGCTTCAGCTGGTCGTACTTGCCGCGCTGCACCGTCACCAGCAGCGGTTCGGCGACGCCGAGCTGCACTTCGTCGGACGCACCCTTCCACACCTTCTGCTTCGCGATCGCCTTGCCGGCGTCGTAGAGGTTGTGCGTCTCGAAGAAACGGAAGCCCCAGTTCAGCAGCGCCTGCGAATCCACGGCGCGCTGGTTCTCGCTGCTGGACCCCATGACGACGGAGATCAGGCGCTGGTCGCCGCGCTTGGCCGAGGCCATCAGGCAGTAGCCGGCGCCGGAATGGTGGCCGGTCTTGATGCCGTCGACCGACGGGTCGCGCCACAGCAGCAGGTTGCGGTTCGGCTGGGTGATCGGGCCGACCGTGAATTCCTTGATCTTGTTGTACGAGTACGCGACCGGGTAGTCGTGCACCAGCGCGCGGCCGAGCAGCGCGAGGTCGTGCGCGGTCGAGTAATGCTCCGGCGCGGACAGGCCGGTCGGGTTCACCCAATGCGTGTTCTTCAGGCCGATGCGCTGCGCATACTGGTTCATCAGCGCGGCGAAGGCGTCGGTGCTGCCGGCGACGTGCTCGGCCAGCGCGATGGCGGCGTCGTTGCCCGACTGCACGACCATGCCCTTTTCCATCTCGAGCAACGGCGCGGTCTTGTTGACCTCGAAGCCGGAGTAGCTGCCATCGGTGCCGGCGCCGCCGACGCGCCAGGCGTTCTCGGTCATCATCACCTGGTCGTCGGGCTTGACCTTGCCGGCCGCCATTTCGGCGGCGATGACGTAGCTGGTCATCACCTTGGTGATGCTCGCCGGTTCCAGGCGCTGGTCGTAGTTCTCCCCGGCCAGGACGTTGCCGCTGGCGGCGTCCATCAGCACCCAGGCGCTGGCGGTGATCTGCGGCGGCGGCGGGACCGGCAGCGACTGGCTCGCGGGCGGCAGCTGCGTGCGCGGCGTCGGGGTGGTCTGGGCGATGGCGAGGCCGGCCACGAGGGTCGTGGTGGCCGCGAGGACGGCGGCTCTGGCGAGAGCGGGGACTTTCATTTTCTACGAAGCTCCGGGCACCGGCAGGGACCGGCGATTGGCAAGGATGGGACGAATTCTAGTCGCGGACGCGCTGCGGCTGGCCGAAACCCAGACCCGCGATGCGCTGTGCAAGTTCCGTGGCCTGCGTGGCCTGCAGCGGCCCGACGCGCAGCCGCCACACGGTCTGGCCGTTGGCGCTGGCGTCGCTGATCTGGGCGCCGTCGATGCCGGCCGCGCGCAGGCGCGTCAGGGCCCGGTCGGCGTTGTCGCGGGCGGAAAAACTGGCGACCTGGAAGACGACGTCGTCGCCGGCGACCTGGGCCGGTGCTGGCGTCGGAACCGGCGCCGGGACGATGGCGGGCTTTGCCGTGGTGGCGACCGCGACCGCCACGTCGAACTTGCCGGTCTGGCTGGCCATCGGCGTCGGCTTGCCCGTGGCGATGCGCACGCCGGGCGGAAGTACGGCGGCATTCGCCGAGCCGACCGGGATTGCCGCGACCAGGCGGTCCATCGCGCTCGGCGGCTTGGCCGGCGCGGGTGCAGGCGCCGGAGCCGGCGGCGCCGCGGCGTAGACCGGCGCATCGTCGTCCGGCGTCAGCGCGCGCACTTCGACGTTGCCGGTGCCACGCGCGGTGATGCCGAGCTTCACGGCTGCGGCGTAGGAGAGGTCGATCACGCGGCCGTCGTGGAACGGGCCGCGATCGTTGACGCGCACCACCACCGACCTGCCGTTGTCCAGGTTGGTCACGCGCGCGAAGCTCGGCAGCGGCAGCGTCTTGTGCGCGGCGGTGAAGGCGTACATGTCGTACACCTCCAGGTTGGACGTGCGCCGGCCGTGGAACTTCTGGCCGTAGTACGACGCGGTGCCGCGCTCGACGTAGCCCTTCGGGTTAGCGAGCACCTTGTAGGTCTTGCCGAGCACGACGTAGCTCGGGCGATTGCCGATGGCCGACCGCGGCTCGTTGGTGACCTCGGGCTCGGGAATGGCGTCGACGTCGGGGACGTAGTCCGGCGTGCTGTCCTTCACGCCCGGCTTGTACAGGCCGCCGGCGGTGTAATGGCCGCGCGTGTTCGGATCTTCCTGCGCCGGCGCGTACGGCGATTTCTTCTTTCCACCGGGCAGCGGCGCGTGGTGCACGCCACCGCGATCGGGCGCGGCGACCGGCTGCGAACCCGATTTCTTCGGCGAACTCGCGCACGCCGCGAGGGTAAGCACCGCGGCCGCCAGGAGGGCCCGGGCAGCCACGGCGCCAAGGGCAGGCAGGCGCGTCATGCGGACGGCTGTCCGTCGGATGCGGTCGCGACGTCCGCATCGCCTCGCCCGGCGATGGCCTGGCTCAGCTGGTACACCGCCATCGCGTAATGCTTGGAGATGTTGTAGCGGGTAATCGCGTAGAAGTTGCGGAAACCGAACCAGTATTCCGGACCGCTGGTGCCGTCGAGCATCACCACCGTGGCGTGTTCGCCCGCGGGCGAGACCGGCGTGAGCGGGCGGAAGCCGCGCGTGGCCAGGTCATCCATCGTGTAGAGCGGATCCAGGCTTTCCGGCTCGATCGGCTTCGCGTTCGCGGCCGCGTTGGCGCGTACCGTCACCGGGCCGCCGCGTTCCCAGCCGCCCTTCTTCACAAAGTAGTTGGCGATGGAGGCGAAGACGTCGTCGAGGTTGTTGAACAGGTCGCGCTTGCCGTCGCCGTTGCCGTCCACCGCGAACTCGCGGTAGCTCGACGGCATGAACTGGCCCCAGCCCATCGCACCGGCATAGCTGCCCTTGAGCGTGGTGATGTCCAGTCCCGTTTCCTTGCCCAGCGCGAACAGCTGCGCGAGTTCGCCACGGAAGAACGCCTCGCGGCGGTTCTCGCGATCGAGCTTGGCCGGGTCGCCGCTGCGCGGATACGCGAAGGCGAGCGTGTACAGCGCATCGAGCACCGGGTACGAGCCGGTGTTGCGTCCGTAGTTGGTTTCCACGCCGATGATCGAGACGATCACTTCGGCCGGCACGCCGTAGGTCGCTTCGGCACGTGCGAGTTCGTCGCGGTGTTCGGCGAGGAACGCGCGACCGCCGTCGATGCGCGACTGCGTGATGAAGATCGGGCGGTAGTCGCGCCACGGCTTGGCTTCGGCGGGCTTCGACATCGCGGCGATGATGCTGTCGCGGATTTCGGCGCGGGCGAGCACCGACTCGATGTACGCCGGATCGATGCCGTACTGCGCGGCGGTCTCGCGCACGAACGCGGCACGCGCGACCTCCAGCGGCTGCTGCACGACCGGCGCCGGCAACGCAGGCGTACCCGGCACGTGCCGTGGCTTGGCGGCTGCGGGAGCGGGAGCGGTGGCGGTCGGGGTCTGCGGCGCGGGCGCCTGGGTCTGGGTGGCGCAACCGGCCAACGCGGCAAGAATCGCGCTGATCGCGGCGCTACGAGTGAGGTGGCGTCGGGTCATCGCCGCGAGGGTAGCACGCACTTGCGAGGCCAAAAACCGCGTGTTCAGCCTCACCGCGGGCAACAGTCAGGTTCGCCTGCGCCCATTCGACGCATGCGGTGCGGATCGGTCTCATCCGCGGCGCACGCAGCTTGGTCGTCGACGTTTTCTCAGCGCGCGTAGACCGGGCGATGGGCCCGAACCGCCATCACCACGCCCAGGCCGGCCAGCAGCGAGACCGCGGACGTGCCGCCGTAGCTCAACAGCGGCATCGGTACGCCGACCACGGGCAACAGGCCGGAGATCATGCCGCCGTTGACGATCACGTACACGCAGAACGCCAGGCCCAGCGCGCCGGCGATCAGGCGCGAGTAGCCGTCGCGCGCTTCGGAGGCGATCCACAGGCAGCGGCCGATCACGAACAGGTACAGCGCCAGCACCGTCGCCACGCCCATCCAGCCGAATTCCTCGCTGAGCACGGCGAAGATGAAGTCGGTCGTGTGTTCGGGCAGGTAGTTCAGGTGCGACTGCGAGCCCTGCCCCCAACCCTTGCCGGTGAGGCCGCCGGCGCCGATGGCGATCTTCGACTGGATGATGTTCCAGCCGGTGCCGAGCGGGTCGGATTCGGGGTTGAGGAAGGTCAGGATGCGGTCCTTCTGGTACGGCCTGAGCAGCCAGAACCACGCGACGGGCGCGACTGCGGCCACCGCGCCGAAGGCCATGCCGAACCACCACCACGGCAAGCCGGCCAGGTACAGCGCGAACGCGCCGCTGGTGGCGACCAGCATCGCGGTGCCGAAGTCCGGCTGCAGCAGGATCAGCCCGGTCGGTGCGGCGATCAGCAATCCGGCGAGCAGCACGGTGCGGAAGCGCGGCGGAAGCGCCTGGCGATCCAGATACCACGCCACCATCATCGGCAGGCTCAGCTTGAGCAGTTCCGCCGGCTGCACGTAGACGACGCCGAGGTTGATCCAGTGCCGGCCGTGCTTGCCGGTGCCGATCAGCAGCACCAGCAGCAGCGGCACGAGCGAGGCCGCGAACACGAACGGCGTCCAGTTGCGCAGCTGGTTCGGCGGCACGCGCGAAAGCGCCCACATCACGCCGAGCCCCGCGACGAAGAACGCGCCCTGACGCACGACCAGACCCATGGCGTGGTCGGCGGCGCTGTACAGCACGGCCAGCCCGATCACCATCAGCGCGAGCAACGCGCCCAGCAGCGGCAGGTCGAGCGTGCGCGCGAAGCGAACCAGCAGGTCGAACAGCCAGCGCAGGATCTGCCTCATCGGGTGGGCTCCAGGGGCGGTGTCTGCGTCTGCGGCTGCGACGGTTGCGGCTGCGCTTGTGTTGTCCCGCCCGCGGCAGGCGGAGTTGCGACGACGGCGCGCGGCGTCGGCAGGATCGGCACCACCGGCGCGCCCTGGGTCGCCGCGGCCGCCACGACCGGCGCCGCATGCGGCTGCGCCGGACGCGTGTACTTCGGATCGGTCGGCACCGGTTCGGGCATCTTGCCCAGCAGCCATGCGTCGAAGATCTTGCGCGCGATCGGCGCCGCCGTGCTGCCGCCGAAGCCGCCGTGTTCGACCGAGATGGCGACCACGATCGTCGGGTTGTCCGCCGGCGCATAGCCGACGAACAGCGCCTGGTGACGCAGGTGGTACGGCAGCGAGTGCGGATCGAAACTCTGGCTGCCCTTGCGGCTGATCTTCTGCGCCGTGCCGGTCTTGCCCGCCATCAGATACGGCGCGCCTGCGGCCATCGCGCGCCCGGTGCCGCCCGGGCCCATCGTCGCCATCATGCCTTCCTGCACGGCGCGCAGGTTGTTCGCGTTGTCGGTGATGCGCGGCGCCTCGGGCTGCTTGAGCGGCACCCACGGCGTGTCGTAACCGTCGCGCCGTTCGGCGACCAGGTGCGGACGCACGAGGTGGCCGCCGTTGGCGATCGCTGCCGTGCCGCGCACGAGCTGCAGCGTCGTGGCGATCCAGTAGCCTTGGCCGATGCCCGCGTTCACCGTCTCGCCGGCGTACCACGGCTCCTTGCTGCGCGTGCGCTTCCACTGCGGCGACGGCACCACGCCCTTGTTCTCGCCGGCCAGGTCGATGCCGGTCTTGTCGCCGAATCCATACTTGCGCATGTACTCGTCGAAGCGCTCGATGCCCATGTCGTAGGCGAGCTTGTAGTAATAGAAGTTCACCGACGCGGCGATCGACTTGCGCAGGTCCGTCCAGCCCGCGCCGCCGTGGGCGTCGCGCCAGCCGCGCTTCTGGCCGGGGATGTAGAACGTGCCGGTCGAAAACACCTTCGACTCGGGCGTGCGCAGGCCGCTGTCGAGGCCGGCCAGTCCGATCAGCGGCTTCACCGTCGAGCCCGGCGGGCCGCCGCCGAGCACGTTGCGGTTGAACAGCGGGCGCGACGGGTTGTCCATCAGCGCGCGGTAATCGACGTTGGAGATGCCGTTGACGAACAGGTTCGTGTCGTAGCCCGGCAGGCTGACCATGGCGAGGATCTCGCCGGTGCGCGGGTCCATCGCGATGGCCGAGCCGTCCATGTCGCCGAATGCCGTCACCATCGCCTGCTGCAGGTCCAGGTCGATGCTCAGCCGAAGGTCCGCGCCGGGCGTGGCCGGCACGTGGCCGACCTGGCGCATCGGGCGGCCGTCGACGTTGGTTTCGATCTGCTCGTAGCCGACCTTGCCGCGCAGCGCTTCCTCGTAATAGCGCTCCAGCCCTGTCTTGCCGATGTGCGTGAGCGCCGCGCCGCCTTCGCCCAGCTCCTTCAGGTCGTCCGCGTCGATGCGGCCGACGTAGCCGATCACGTGCGACAACAGCTCGCCATACGGATAACGGCGATTGAGGTACGGCACCAGGTCCACGCCGGGATAGCGCCAGCGATCGACCGCGAAGCGCGCGGCCTCTTCCTCGGTGACGCGCAGCTTCAGCGTGATCGGCTTGTAGCCGCGGGTGGCGCGGCGTTCGTCCTCGAAGCGCGCGATGTCCTCCGGCGTGAGGGCGATGATCTGTCCCAGCGCCGGCAGCCACGTTTCGCTTTTGCCGGCTTCGAACGGCGTCACTTCGATGCGGTAGGCCGGCACGTTGTCGGCCAGCACGCGCCCCTTGCGATCCAGGATCAGCCCGCGCCCCGGCACCACCGGCCGCAGCTTGATGCGGTTGGCTTCCGAACGCGTGGCGTAGTCGTCGTGCTGCCAGACCTGCAGGCGGAAGTACCAGAAGCCCAGTCCCGCCAATGCCAGCATCACGCAGGCGAAGGCGATGGCGGAGCGCAATCGGAACTGGTTGGCTTCGGCTGCGCTGTTCTTCAGGACGCGACGACGCGGGCCCATCTCAGCGCGCCCTCCATCGACCGTGGCGGAGCGAGTCCAGCGCGACGTAGGCCAGCGGCCACAACACCATGCCGGTGACCGGCGAGGCCCAGCGCAGCGGATGGAGCGGCGCGACGCCGACGGCGATGTGGATCGCCGCGGTGACGATGCAGTCGTTCAGCAGCAGGCCACCAATCGCCAGCGCCTGCTGCGACACCGGGAAGAACCGCAGCCGCGCGCGGAAGCGCTGCAGGATGTAGGCCATCACCACCAGCCGCAGCGCCTGTTCGCCGAACAGGCTACCGGTGACCAGGTCGCCCAGCAGGCCGATGACGAAGGCCAGGCCGAGCCCGACGTGATCGGGGTCTTCGATCACCCAGTACGCCAGCACCAGCGCCAGCCAGTACGGACGCAGCGGCTGCACCGAGACGGGCAGCGGCAACAGCATCAGCATCAGGGCCACGACGATGCTGACCGGCAGTACCCATTGCGGACGGGCGCGGGTCATCGGCGAGTCTCCGACGGCGTCGGCTGGGTGGGCGGCTGGGTGGACGGCGGATTTGCCGCGGGCGTGCGTGCGGCAGGCGTGGTCGGTTGCTGCCCGGGTGGGGTGCTGGCGGGACGCGTGTTCGTGCCGCTGCTCCCCGGAGCGGCGCGGGTCGCGGGCGTGCTGCCTGGCGTACCTGTGGCCGGCGGATTCGCTGCGCCGTTCGCGGCGGGGTTGCCCGGCTGCGTCGATGCAGCGCCTTGGACTGCTGCGGGCGCTGCGCCCGGCGCGGTGGCCGAGACGGTCCCTGCGGCGGCCGCATCTGACGGCGTGAAGGCCGTCGCGCCCGGCAGCGGATTGGGCATCGAAAGCAGCACCAGCACTTCGCGGCCGCGGTCGAGCTGCGCCGCCGGCGTGACTTCGCCAATGAGGAAAGCGCGGCTGTCGTCGGGCTTGAGCGAGGCGATCTTGCCCACCGGGAAGCCCGGTGCGAAGCGGCCGCCCAGGCCGGACGTGACCAGCACGTCGCCGACCTTCACGTCGCTGGAGAGCGGCACGCTGGTCAGGCGCAGCTTGTCGCTGCGGCCTTCGCCGTAGACCACCAGCCGCACGCCGTTGCGCGCCACCGCCACCGGCACCGCGTGCGAGGGATCGGTCAGCAGCAGCACGTTGGCGTACATCGGCGTGACCGCAATGACCTGCCCCAGCAGGCCGTTGGCGTCGATCACGTTCTGCCCGACCTGCACGCGCTCGCGCGAGCCGGCATTAAGGACGAGCCGCTGCCGGGCGGGATCGAGGTCGATATCGAGCACCGGCGCGAGGACCACGTCGAGGTTGCCGGACTGCGACGCCTCGAGCAGCCCGCGCAGACGCGCGTTGTCGGCGGCGAGCGTCGCCAGCCGCGCCATGCGCGCCTGGTTGAGCATGAGGTCGTTGCGCAGGCGACGGTTTTCGGCGGTGAGCTGGGCCAGCGTGCCGGCGTCCTCGCGGACGCGATCGACGACCTGCCCCGGCCAGCCGGCCACCATCCACAGCGGCTGCACGAGCAGCGTCACCTGGCGGCGCGCCTGCGCGAGCCAGCCACCGCGGTGGTCGAGCACGATCAGCACCACCGCCAGCGCCAGATAGGCGAGCAGCTTGAGCGTGCCGGCCACGTCACCGGGGCGTGCGGAAGCGGGAGGGCCGGCGTAGGTGGGCATCGGGGCCGGAAGAGGCGGATCAGGTGTGGGACTTCGACGTTCGCGGCCGGGCGGGAATCCCCTTCGGCCGGCCGCGATGCGCGTTCATTCGGGGAAAGGACGGCCCGGGGCGTCGAAACGCGATGCCCGAGCCGGTCCCCGGTTCGATCATTCCGGCGCGAAGAACTCGTTGCCGTGCATGTCGACCAGCTCCAGCGCGCGGCCGCCGCCGCGGGCGACGCAGGTCAGCGGGTCGTCGGCGACCTGCACGTGCAGGCCGGTTTCCTCGCTGATCAGGCGATCCAGGTCGCGCAGCAGCGCGCCGCCGCCGGTCAGGACGATGCCGCGCTCGGCGACGTCGGCGCACAGTTCCGGCGGAGTCTGCTCCAGCGCCAGCTTGATCGCCGAGACGATGCCGGCCAGCGGCTCGCGCAGGGCTTCCAGCACTTCGTTGGAGTTGATGGTGATCATCTTCGGCACGCCCTCGGCGAGGTTGCGGCCGGAGACTTCCACCGTCGCCGCCTTCTGCTGCGGGTAGGCGCAACCGATCTCGAGCTTGATGCGCTCGGCCGTGGCTTCGCCGATCAGCGTGCCGTAGGTGCGGCGGACGTAGCTGATGATCGACTCGTCGAAGCGGTCGCCGCCGATGCGGACCGACGCGGAGTAGACGATGCCGTTGAGCGCGATGACCGCCACTTCAGTGGTGCCGCCGCCGATGTCCACCACCATCGAGCCGCGGGCCTCGGTCACCGGCATGCCGGCGCCGATGGCGGCCGCCATGGGTTCCTCGATCAGGTAGACCTCGCGCGCACCGGCCTCTTCGGCCGATTCCTTGATCGCGCGGCGCTCCACCTGGGTCGATCCGCACGGCACGCAGACCAGCACGCGCGGGCTCGGGCGCAGGAAACGGCTCTTGTGCACCTTGCGGATGAAGTGCTTGAGCATTTCCTCGGTGTAGGTGAAGTCGGCGATGACGCCGTCCTTCATCGGCCGGATGGTCGTGATGTGGCCCGGGGTGCGCCCGAGCATCATCTTGGCCTCGCTGCCCACCGCCGCCACGGTGCGGTTGCCGCCGATCAGGCGGTCCTGGCGGACGGCCACGACGGACGGCTCGTTCAGGACGATTCCCTGCCCGCGGACGTAGATGAGGGTGTTCGCCGTGCCCAGGTCGATGGACAGGTCGTTGGAAAACATGCCGCGAAACTTCTTGAACATCGAGGATCGGCCGTCGAAAGGTGGGGGCGTGAGAGGCGCGTGAGGGGTTCGCTAGCCTAGCAACCACCCCCTTGCGGCACAAGGAAAATACCTGCAATTACGGGCACTTCGTGCCCTCTCCCGTCACGTTTCGGAAGCGTCCTATGCCGGGGCGGGCGAACGGTTCAGCTGGCCGGTCGCTGGCCGCGGGCGCCCCCAGCGGCTACCCTAGCGCCCGCGCGGCGCTGGGCCGCTGCTCCGTGACCTCACGCACCACGCCGGAACCGCGCCGCGGACGGCCCTGAACCCTGGGAATTTCGATGTCTGCACTGATCTGCGGCTCGCTGGCCTACGACACCATCATGGTGTTCCCCGACCAGTTCAAGAACCACATCCTGCCCGACAAGGTGCACATCCTGAATGTGTCCTTCCTCGTTCCGCGGATGCGCCGCGAGTTCGGCGGCTGCGCCGGCAACATCGCCTACAACCTCAAGCTGCTCGGCGGCGATCCGATCCCGATGGCCACCGTCGGCCAGGACTTCGCGCCCTATCGCGAGCACTTCCAGCAGCAGGGCATCAACCTGTCGCAGGTGAAGGAGATCGAAGAGCTCTTCACGCCGCAGGCCTTCATCACCACCGACCACGACAACAACCAGATCACCGCGTTCCATCCGGGCGCGATGATGCGTTCGTACGAGAACCACGTACGCGACGTCCCGGGCGTGACGTTCGGCATCGTCAGCCCCGACGGCCGCGAAGGCATGCTGCAGAACGCGCAGGAATTCGCCGAGCTGGGCATTCCCTTCATCTTCGATCCGGGCCAGGCCATGCCGCTGTTCAACGGCGAGGAGCTGCGCAACTTCATCGAGCTGGCCGACTACGTCACCGTCAACGACTACGAGTCCAACCTGCTGCAGGAACGCACCGGCTGGAGCGAGAACGACATCGTCAAGCGCGTGAAGGCCTACATCACCACGCGCGGTCCGCACGGCTCGCAGATCCACACGCCCGAGAAGACCATCGACGTCCCGCCGGCGCACGAGCGCCGCGTGACCGATCCGACCGGTTGCGGCGACGCGTTCCGCGCCGGCCTGATCTACGGCATCGAGAAGGGCTACGACTGGCTCACCATCGGCCGCATGGGCAACCTGATGGGCGCGCTGAAGGTCGAACATCCGGGCACGCAGAACCAGCGCTTCGATTTCGACGAGTTCAACGAACAGTTCAAGCAGCAGTTCGGTTACGCGCTGTGAAGCCGTGATTCGTGAATGGTGATTCGTGATTCGGAGAGAGCCGTGTTTTCGCTCTTCGAATCACGAATCCCGAATCACCAATCACGGCTCTACATCATGTGCGCCAGCCAGAGCATCTCCGGCGCGGCGAGGCGCTCGAACTCGCGGTACGGCATGCGCACCACTTCGGTGTGGTTGCCGGCGTTGAATGCGATCTCTTCCTGGTGCGCCAGTCGGGAATCGATGTAGACCGGCATGCCGTAGAGATGGCCGAACGGCGGCATCGCGCCCGGCTCGCAGTCGGGGAACGCATCGCGAAATTCCGACTCTTCCGCCAGTTCCACCGGCACGCCGCCCAGCGCGAGCGACAGGCGGTAAAGATCCGCGCGATACGCCGCCGGCATCACGACCATGGCGAGTCGGCCGTCGGCCTTGAGCATCACCGTCTTGGCGAAGTGGTTGGGCTCCACGCGCACCGCCGATGCGGTCTCGTGCGCGGTCACCGTACGCGGATGCGTGAGCGTCGTGTAGGGCGCCTGGCCCTGGTCGAGCAGGTTGTGCAGACGTGGGGAGAGCATGGCGTCCTCCACCCGATGGGCCATGCCGCCTGCGTTCCGATCGCGACCGCGTGGCTTGCTGACCGGCCCGCGCCATCCGTGTGCGTGCCGCCTGATGCGCGACGACGTGGCCGGCATCGGGATCGAGCTTACGGATCTTCGTGTAAGGCGATGTGCAGGACGGCAGCCTCGCTTTAGCCCCTCTCCCGACGGGAGAGGGGTTGGGGTGAGGGGCAACGAAGCGGCAGCCTCAAACGTGCGGTGCAGTGAAGCACGGCGCGTTCCAGCCTTGTCTCTTCCTTGCCCTCATCCGCCCCGGATCAGGTGCATGGGCACCTTCTCAGCTCTGCACTCTCTTCGGTCGCCGCAGGGAGAGCAGCAGGCAGCTCAATTCCACTTCGGCATCTTCGAAGCATCCAGCCCGCCCACCTCGAATACCGCGGTGCGCGTGCCGCCGGCCTTCACCGGAAACTCGATGGCGATGACCTTCGCGGCCTTCACCGTCTTCCACAGCATCTTCTCGTCCTCGATGAACATCGCGATGGCCTCGTCGGTTTTGGGCCGGCTCGCGTCCACCGGCTTCGGCGCGGCGTCGTCGATCTTCAGCTTCACCTTGCAGCCGCCGTAGCAGTCGAAATCGCCCTTCTCCAGCACGAGGTAGCTGCTGCGGCCCCAGTCGGGACGATCGCGGAAGATCAGTTGCACCGGACGCGGACCGCTGCCGTCGGTGTCGACGGGATCCTTCGCGTAGATCGACGCCGACACCTGCTCGCCCTTCTCGACCGGCTGCGTCTGGTACGTCCACAACGCGGCGGTGCGGCGCTGCTCGCGCGCCTGCGCGGCCTTTTCCCGCACTTCGTTGTAGCGCGTCTCGATGCGACCGAACGCCGCACTGTTCGGATACTTGGCCGCGAGCACGTCGCCGTGCGCACGTGCGAGCTCCCAGTTCTGCTTGCCGTATTCGGCCTCGAATGCCGTGGCCATTTCGTCGGCGGCCTGCTCCTGCGCGGCCGCCTGCGCGGCGGCTTCGGCCTTCGGATCGCTCGCCGGCTGGCACGCGGCGAGCGCGCCTGCGAGCACGACGGTGGAGCATCTGATTGCGGCGCGCTTGATTGCAGCGTGCTTGATTGCAGCGCGTTTCATTGCGGCATGTTTCATCGTTGCTTTCCTCGTTCGATCAGTTCGACCACGGCGTTGGCGACCGCGTCGGGCTTTTCCAGTATCGACATGTGGCCGCAGCCTTCCAGCATGACGTGCCGCGCCTGCGGGATGCGCTGCGCGTACAGCGCGAGCGCGCTCGCGTCGATCACCGCGTCCTGGCGGCACCATAGCAGCAGCGCCGGCTGCCGGATGCGCACGGCGTCATCGCCCGGCAGGAAGCGCTCGTCGCTGCGGCCGATACGATCGAGCACGGCCTGTTCGAATGCGGCGTCCTGCGTTCGGCGCGTGATGTAGACGCGGTCGGCGGGCCAGGGGATCGTCGGCTTCGCGGCATCATCGAAGAACACCGTGTCGAGATAACGTTGCAGCGATGCTTCATCGTACACGGCGAACGGATTGTTCCCGGCGAGCACGTCGATGCCGAAGCGGTTGTCGCGGAAACGCACGCCGGCCGCATCGATCAACGCCACGCGCGCGACGCGTTCCGGATGCCGCGCCGCGGTGAGCGCGGCGATGCCGCCGCCCATCGAATGACCGAGCAGTACGACCGGCTCGTCCGGCGATACGGGCTGGAGGAAGCGCGCGACGCGCTCGCTCTGCGCGAGGAAGCCGTAGTCGGCGTTGTCGATGCGATTTGATTCGCCCCAGCCGGGCAGGTCGGGCACGACGACGCGGTAACGCTCACGCAAACGGCGCGCGACCGGAAACCAGTTTTCCTTGCTGCCTGTGAACCCGTGCAGCATCACGATCGTGGGCGCGTTGCGCGGCGCGTCGTCGTTGTAGGCGTAGACCCAGCGGTCGTCGCCGATCTGCACGCTGGCCTTCGACAGGCCCGCGGCGATGCGCTGACGCGTGAAGTCGCCGCTGATGAGGGCGTAAGGGTTGTGCCAGACCAGCGCCGCTGCGAGGAGCAGCAGCGCGAGCAGTGCGATGGAAATGACGCGGAGGCGGCGATGGCGCGGCACGGTCACCTCGTATCCCATGAAAGTGCGGGGTCGGCAGGCGCATCACCGCCTCGCATGTCCCGACCCTCACCCCAACCCCTCTCCCGGTGGGAGAGGGGCTTACGGCGCCCCGCTGCGGGGACGCCGTTGTTCTTACGACTTCGCCGGCTGCTTCGCCTTCGCGATCGTCTCTTCCACCGACTGCGTGGTGATCGGGTGGTAACCCGCGCGCGCCTTGGCGAAGGTGTCTTCGGCGAGCTTCAGGCCTTCCGGCGTTTTCACCAGTTCGGCGTAGGTCGGCATGATCAGCTTGCGACGGCCCACGCGCGCGATGAACTCCGCCGCGGCCGGGTTCGCCTGCGTGTAGCCGCTGCGCACCGCCAGCGGATACCAGCGCTGCGCGATCTCGCCGTTCGGCGTGCCGGTGAAGTGGAACGCGGCGTCGAGCGCAGCCAGCTGCTCCGGCTTCAGCGTTTCCGGCATGCCGTCGATGAAGTGCACCCACTCCTGCGTGCTCCACTTCGACGTCGCGTCTTTCGCCGGCAGGGTGCCGCTGTCGAGCCACGCCTTGCGTGCGGCGTCCACCGCGTCGAAACGCGGCGACACGGTCTTGGGCGCCGTATCCGGCACGCCCGGCTCGTAGATCCACTGGTCGAGCTCGGCTTCGGTCACCTTGCCCGGGTACTTCTCGAGCAGGTTCTTCTTCGCGTACTCGACGAAGGTCGTCGTCGGGATCGACTGGAACGCGAAGTGGTTGAAGTATTCCTTCAGGAACGGATCGAACGCGTCGCGGCCGTAACGCTCCTCCAGGAACTGCAGGAACCACGCGCCCTTGGTGTAGACGGTCGAACTGCTCTGGCCATCCGGATCGGCCAGCGTGCCCGGACGCAGCGCCAGCACCTGCAGCTTGGGATCCAGGTCCTTGTACTCGGCGGCCAGCTCGTTGCGCGAGATGACCTTCTCCATGTCGGCCGCTTCCTTGCCGTACAGGTCCTCGACGATGCGGTTCTCGACGTAGCTGGTGAAGCCTTCGTTGAGCCAGCTGTCCTTCGGCGTGGAGAACGTCACCAGGTTGCCCGACCAGCTGTGCGCCAGTTCATGCGCGACCAGCGACACCAGCGACTTGTCGCCCACGATCACCGTCGGCGTGGCGAAGGTCAGGCGCGGGTTTTCCATGCCGCCGTACGGGAACGACGGCGGCAGCACGAGGATGTCGTAACGCTCCCAGCGGTACGGGCCGTACAGGCGTTCGGCCGTCTGCATCATCTTGTCGGTGTCGGCGAACTCGTCGGCTGCCTTCTTCACCATGCCCGGCTCGGCCCACACGCCGGCGCGTCCGCTGATCGGCTGGAAGACCAGGTCGCCCGCGGCGATCGCCAGCAGGTACGACGGGATCTTCTGCGGCATCTTGAACGTGTAGTCGCCGTCGCGCGCGGCCTTGGGATCGTTGTCGGCGCTCATCAGCACCATGGCGTCCTGCGGCGCGGTCACGTGCGCGGTGTAGGTGAAGCGCACCTGCGGCGTGTCCTGCAGCGGCACCCACGAACGCGCGTGGATCTGCTGCGACTGGCTGAACATGAAGGGCGTCTTCTTGCCCTGCGTCATTTCCGGCGTGAGCCACTGCAGGCCCGAGGCATCGGGCGAGGTGTGGTAGGTCACGCGGATGCGCGGATTGCGCTGCGGCGCCTCGATGGTGAGCTTGCTGCCGAGCACCTTGTCCTTGTCGGCGAGCGCGAACTTCAGGTCTTCCCACTTGCCGTCGCTGCGTTCGCCGACGACTTTCTCGATGGTCAGGTCGCGCGTATCCAGCACCAGCTGCGTGGCGTTCTTGTCGAGCCACTCCAGCGTGTAGGTCGCGCTGCCGCCGAGCTGCTTGTTGTCGAAATCGACCTTCAGCTCCAGCGCGAGGTCGTCGATGCGGACCTTGTCGGGCTGTGCGAAGGAGTATTCGTCAACGATGGCGGTCGTCTTCTGGTCGGCGGTGGTCACGGCGGCGGTGTCCTTCGCGGCGGTGCCGGCGGGCGGCGCGGCGTCGCGCGAACAACCGGCGGCGAGGGCGGCGGCGAGGCACAGGGTCAGCATCGAATAACGCATGGGAGAACCGGTTCTGGCGGGTGAGCGGGCGAGTGTAGCGCGGCCCGCCGGCCCACCTCACGCCGCGCCGATGCACGGACGCCTACCCTGCCCGGAGCCTCGCCCGGAGCCCGTATTGAACCGCTGCGCCCTGCAAACTGCCTTCCGAGCTGCCCTTGCCGCCCTGCTCGTCGGCGGCCTCGCTGCCTGCAACGCGTTCGCACCGCAGCGCACGGACGCGCCTGCGACCGCGCGTGTCGAAACGCCTGTCGAAACGCCCGATCTCGCAATGCCGGCGCTGTTCGCCGCGGTGCAACAGATGCCTGTGTTCGACGACCAGAAGACCTTCGCCGACGCCCGGCCGCTGCGCGATCCTGCGGACATCGAGGCCGACTACCTCGCGCAGCGCGACGCGCCGGACTTCCAACTGGCGACATTCGTGAAGGGGAATTTCGACGTACCCACGCAAGTCGCGACCTCGCAGGTGAAGGTCGGGCGCACGCTCGAAGCGCACATCGACGGCCTGTGGCCGCAACTCACGCGCATCGATCCGGCGCCGCTGCCGTACGACAGCCGCCTGACGTTGCCGCACGCGTATGTCGTGCCTGGCGGGCGATTCCGCGAGATGTACTACTGGGATTCGTACTTCACGATGCTCGGCCTGGTCGAGAGCGGACAGCGGGATCGCGCGCGCGACATGGTCGCCAACTTCGCCGCGCTGATCGACGCCTACGGCCACATTCCGAACGGCGCGAGAAGCTATTACCTCAGCCGCTCGCAGCCGCCGTACTTCTCGCACATGGTCGAGCTGGAAGCGCGCATCGAGGGCGACACGGTGTATCGCCGTTACCTGCCGCAGCTGCGTCGCGAACATGCGTTCTGGATGCAGGGCGCGTCGTCGCTCGCGCCCGGACAGGCATCGCGTCGCGTCGTGCGTCTGGTCGACGGCAGCGTGCTGAATCGCTACTGGGACGACCGCGACACGCCGCGTCCGGAAGCGTGGCTCCACGATGTGCGCACCGCCGCGAGCGTGCCGCAGCGCCCGCCGACGGAAGTGTTCCGCGAACTGCGCGCCGGCGCGGAAAGCGGCTGGGATTATTCGAGCCGCTGGCTGGCCGACGGAAGCACGCTTGGCACGATTCGCACCACCGCATTCGTACCGGTCGATCTCAACAGCCTCATGCATCACCTGGAAGCGACCATCGCCCTCGCCTGTCGCAAGGCGGCGCAGCCGGACTGCGTGCACGAGTTCGACGCGCGCGCATCTCAACGCGCTGCGGCGATCGAGAAGCATCTCTGGAACGCCGACGGCTTTTACGCCGATTACGACTGGCAGCGTCGCCAGATAAGCACGAAGGTGACGGCAGCGTCGCTGTATCCGCTGTTCGTGGGCATCGCCTCACCACACCGCGCGAAGCTCACCGCGGTGACGGTGCGCACGCAGTTGTTGCAGCCCGGCGGCCTGTTGACCACGACACTGCGCACCGGCCAGCAATGGGATGCGCCGAACGCGTGGGCGCCATTGCAGTGGGTCGCGGTCGAAGGATTGCATCGCTACGGTGAAGACGCGCTGGCGAAGAACATCGCGACGAATTTCCTCGGCGAGGTGCAGCGCGTGTTCGACGACCAGCACAAGCTCGTCGAGAAGTACGACGCGACCGGAGAGGCGCACGGCGGCGGCGGCGAGTATCCGCTGCAGGACGGATTCGGCTGGACCAACGGCGTGGTACGGGCGTTGCTGGTGCGGTATCCGCAATCGCCGTGATCATGGTCCCGGCTTCGCCGGGACGGCGTCAGACGTCAGACCTTGTAACCGGTGTGGATCGCCACGATGCCGGCCGACAGGTTGCGGTAATCGCAGCGCGCGAAGCCAGCCGACTGCATCATCGCCTTCAGTTCGTCCTGCGGCGGATGCTTGCGGATGCTCTCGGCCAGGTACTGGTAGCTGTCGGCGTCGTTGGCGAACAGCTTGCCCAGGCGCGGCAGCACCTTGAACGAATGGAAGTCGTAGATCGGCTTGAACCATTCGGCCTTCACTTCCGAGAACTCCAGCACGCGCGCCTGCCCGCCGACCTTGAGCACGCGATGCATCTCGCGCAGCGCGGCGTCCTTGTCGGTCACGTTGCGCAGGCCAAAGGCAATCGTCACCAGGTCGAAACTCCCATCCGGGAACGGCAGCTTCTCGGCGTTCATCTGCACGTATTCGAAGCCGGCGACCTTGCCCATGTCGGTCATGCGGTCGCGGCCGGTGCGCAGCATCGCGCCGTTGATGTCGCCCAGCACGATGCTGCCGGCCTCGCCCACGCGGTCGCGCAGCAGCAGCGCGATGTCGCCCGTACCGCCGGCGAGGTCCAGCACGCGGTCGCCGCGCTTGACCTGGCTAGTGCCGACGAAATAGCGCTTCCACACGCGGTGGATGCCCATCGACATCAGGTCGTTCATCAGGTCGTAGTTGCTCGCGACGGACGAAAAGACCTGGCCGACGAGCTTCTGCTTCTCGCCGGTGGGGACGTCGCGGAAACCGAAGTGGGTCGTGCCGGAGTTGGCGTCTGGCTTCTGGCGGGGATCGTTCATGCGGCGATTATCGCACCTCGTGCGAGAATTCACCGCCGCCGGCCGGGCCTTACGCCCTCTTCACGCCCATGCCGCGCCAGGAGGACGACCGCGCCGATGAGCCGTTACGCGCCGCGCGAATGGGCCGAGCACGAACGCCCGAAGCTCCCGGGCTCGCCCTCCACCCCGCTGCACACGCCGCGCCGCCGGGTGGCCTTCGCGGTGGTGGGGTTCATCGTGGCGATCACCGGCGGCCTCGGGAACGCGCTGGTGACGGCCAACCTGCTCAACCTGCAGGGCGCGCTGGGCGCGACATCGGCCGAGGTGCAATGGCTGCCTGCGGCCTACGTGATGACCAACGTCTCGGTGAACCTGATCCTGGTGAAGTTCCGCCAGCAGTTCGGGCTGCGCGCCTTCACCGAGGTTTTCCTCGGGCTCTACGCGCTGGTCGCGTTCGCGCACCTGTTCGTGCACGGGCTCGAATCGGCCATCGCGGTGCGCGCGGCGCACGGCATCGCCGGCGCGGCGCTGAGCACGCTGGGCCTGTACTACATGATGCAGGCCTTCAGCGCCGAGCACCGCCTGCGGGGGCTCGTGGTCGGCATCGGCGTGGCGCAGCTTGCGACGCCGCTGGCGCGCATCTTCTCGGCCGAGCTGCTGGAGTTCGGCGAATGGCGCGGGCTGTACCTGTTCGAGCTGGGCCTGGCGCTGATCGCGCTGGCCGGCGTGCTGATGCTGCGGCTGCCGCCGAGCGATCGCATGAAGGTGTTCGAGAAGACCGACTTCCTCACCTTCGCGCTGTTCGCGCCGGGCATGGCGCTGCTGTGCGCGGTGCTGTCGCTGGGCCGCATCGACTGGTGGTTCGACGCCGAATGGATCGGCTGGGCGCTCGCCGGCGCCATCGTGCTGCTCACCAGCGCGATCGCGGTGGAGCATTTCCGCGCGAATCCGCTCATCAACACGCGCTGGCTCGCCAGCGGCACGATGGTGCGGCTGGGCGTGTCGGTGCTGCTGATCCGCTTCGCGTTGTCGGAACAGAGCACCGGCGCGGTGGGCTTCATGCAGGCGCTGGGGCTGACCAACGACCAGATGCACGGAATGTTCGCGATGGTCGCGCTCGGCTGCGCGCTGGGCATCGTTGCGAGCGCGCTGACGCTGGTGCCCGGCCGCATGATCGTGCCGTCGTCGATCGCGCTGGCGTGCATCGCCATCGGTGCACTGCTCGACGCGCACTCGACCAACCAGACGCGCCCGCAGGACATGATGCTGAGCCAGTTCCTGATCGGCTTCGGCAGCACGTATTTCCTCGGCCCGGCGATGATCCTCGGCATGGGCCAGGTGATCGCGCAGCCGCGCAACCTCATCACCTTCGTGGTGCTGTTCGGCATGGCGCAGAACCTCGGCGGCCTGGTCGGCACCGCCGCGCTGGGCACCTTTCAGACCGCGCGCGAGAAGTACCACTCCAGCCAGCTCGTTGAACACCTGACGATGCAGGATCCGCTCGTCGCCGCGCGCGTGCAGGCCGGCGCCGCGGCCTACGCGCCCGTCGTCGCCGACCCCGCCACGCGCAACGCGCTGGGCATGCGGGCGCTGGGCACCGCGGCTTCACGCGAGGCGAACGTGCTGGCCTACAACGATGTGTTCATGCTGATCGCCGCCATCGCGCTGCTGACCATGGTGTGGATGCTGATCCATCGCCTGCGCCTGCTGAAGCGCGACCGCGCGCTCGCACGCGCCGCCTCTTCCCCCGCTCCGCTGCCGACGCCCGCTCCATGAATTCCCCCGCTCCGATCGACCCCACCGCCTCCGCGCAGACCGCCGCACGCAAGCGACGGCGTCGCTGGCAGATGGCCGCCTTCGCCGGCGTCGCGCTGACCGGCGTGCTGATCGTGCTCTACGCCTGGCGCCTGCCGCCGTTCCGCAGTGCGATCCAGACCACCGAGAACGCGGCGGTGCATGGGCAGGTGACCATCATCGCGCCGCAGTTGGCCGGCTACGTCACAAAGGTGGCGGTGCAGGATTTCGAGCACGTGAAGCAGGGCCAGCTGCTGGTGCAGATTGACGACCGCATCTACCGGCAGCGGCTCGAACAGGCGCAGGCGAAACTGCAGAGCGAACAGGCCGCGCTGGCCAACGCCACGCAGCAGCAGGCCAGTGCCGCAGCCGGCATCGCGCAGGGCGAAGCGGCCGTGCGCAACGCGCAGGCGCTGCAGAAGAAGGCGCAGGCCGACCTCGCGCGCATCGAGCCGCTCGCGCGCCAGCGCCTGCTTTCGCAGGCCGATCGCGACCAGGCGCAGGCGGCGAGCACGCAGGCGCTGGCGGGTGTGTCGGAAGCGCAGGCGGCGCTGGAGATTGCACGCCAGAACGCGCGCAGCGTGACGGTCAACACCGGCGTGCTCGAAGCCGCCGTCGCGAGCGCGCAGGCGGCGATCCGGCTGGCGGAGATCGATCTGGAAAACACGCGCATCCTCGCGCCGCGCGACGGGCAGCTCGGTCAGGTCGGGGTGCGCGTGGGCGCTTACGTCAACGTCGGCACGCAGCTGATGGGCCTGGTGCCCGAGCGCATGTGGGTGGTGGCGAACATGAAGGAGACGCAGATGGAGTTCGTGCGCATCGGCCAACCGGCGACGTTCACCGTCGATGCGCTCGGCGGCGCGCGCCTGCACGGGCGCGTGGAGGAGATCTCCCCCGCGACCGGCTCAGAATTCGCCGTGCTGCCGGCCGACAACGCGACCGGCAATTTCGTGAAGATCGCCCAGCGCATCCCGGTGAAGATCGCCATCGACGCCGACCAGCCGCTCAAGGCGCGGCTGCATCCGGGCATGTCGGTCGAAGTGCGCATCGACACGTCGGATGCGCGACGGGATGCCCGACGCTGATCCGCGCTGGCATCATGCGCGCATGACCGACGCTCCGAACCTTCGCTGGGACGTACGCACCTTCGCGCAACTCGATGCCGCGACGCTTTACACGCTGCTGAAGCTGCGTTCGGAGGTGTTCGTCGTCGAACAGCAGTGCGTCTACCTCGATCCCGATGGCAAGGACGCGCATCCGGACGTCGTGCACGTCATCGGTCGCGCCGACGACGGCAGCATCGCCGCGTACCTGCGCATCCTGCCGGCCGGCCTGAGCTATCCACAGGTCAGCTTCGGCCGCGTGCTCACCGCGCCGGCCTGGCGAGGGCGAGGCCTGGGCGATCCGCTGGTGCGCATCGCGCTGGACGAAATCGAACGCCGCTGGCCCGGCAGCGACGTGCAGATCGGCGCGCAGGCGCATCTTGAGCACTACTACGCACGGCATGGATTCGTGCGTAATTCCGATAACTATCTCGACGACGGCATCCCGCACATCGACATGTTGCGCGCCGCTGGAGCCACCCGATGATCGACACCCCCGACTACCGCGCCCTGCTCGCCACCGCCGTGGAAGAAGCCCGCAAGGGCCTCGCCGAAGGCGGCATTCCGATCGGCGCGGCGCTGTATCACGACGACGGACGCCTGCTCGGCTGCGGCCACAACCGCCGCATCCAGGAGAACGACCCGTCCGTGCACGGCGAAACCGACGCCTTCCGCAAGGCCGGTCGCCAGCGCCGTTACCGCGACACGATCATGGTCACCACGCTCGCGCCGTGCTGGTACTGCAGCGGGCTGGTGCGGCAGTTCAACATCGGCACGGTGGTGGTGGGCGAATCGGTGAACTTCCGCGGCGGCATCGACTGGCTGCGCGAGAACGGCGTCAAGGTCATCGACCTGGAAGACGCCGAATGCATCGGCATGCTGCGCGACTACATCGCCGCCAATCCGGCCGTGTGGAACGAGGACATCGGCGAGGATTGATCGCGACTCACCCCGCGCCGGAAACGAAAAAGGGAGGCGCCCGGCGCCTCCCACATCCAATTTATATAACGCCCGGGGGCTTGCGGCAAGCCGAGGCGCGTGGTGCAGCATCGCCGGCCTGTCGAATGGGCAGACAAGCGGAGCGATGCACATGGGCGATAGCACGACCTACTACCACGGCACCAAGGCCGACCTCGCCATCGGCGCGCTGATCGAGCCCGGGCGCGCGTCCAACTACGGAAAGCGCGCGCCGGCGAAGTTCGTCTACCTCAGCGCGACGCTCGATGCGGCCATCTGGGGCGCGGAACTGGCCGTCGGCGAAGGCCGGGGCCACGTCTACATCGTCGAGCCGACCGGCCCGATCGAAGACGACCCGAACCTCACCGACAAACGCTTCCCCGGCAATCCCACGAAGTCGTACCGCTCGGCGCACCCGTTCCGCGTGGTCGGCGAGATCATCGGCTGGGAAGGCCACCCGTCCGAGCGCCTGGCGGAAATGCGTGCGCATCTGGAGACGCTCAGGCTCGCGGGTGTGGAAGCGATCGAGGAGTGATGCGGGCGAGTAGGCCGCGCCTCCCGTGCGCCGCCGGCCGCATCGTCTCGTCGCGGGAGACTGCGTCGTGATCAAGTGTGGTGCGCAGCGTCCCGAACCGAGTTCAGGCACCTCCATGACTTCATTGCACGACAGCCCGCTCGTCTTCGCCTGGCAGGCCGCGCACTCCATCGCGCGTGGCTCGCCGGCGCCGGTGCACGATCGCGGCGGCATTCGTGTCGATACGCAATCGGAGACGGAAACCACGCGCTGGGTGTTCCCGCGGATGTGCGATGGCCTGCGCGAGATCGCGCAGACCATCACGGCGCCGCGGCACGTGCTGAAGCTGTGCGGCACCGACGATGCGCTGCGAAGCGCGCTGCCCGATCGCTGGGAGATCCAGCCGACGAACCATTTCATGATCGCGACGGCGGCGCCCCTGGACTCGAGGCCGTTGGCGGACGGCTATGGGCTTGAACTTCATCGCGCCGGGCCCGTCAGCCGGGCCAGCGTTCTCGCGCCCGATGGCGGCATCGCCGCTCACGGCACCGCGGCGCAGACGGGCGATGCCTTCATCTACGACCGCATCGAGACCTCGCCGGACCATCGCCGCAGAGGTCTGGGCATGGCCGTGATGGCCGCGCTCGCTTCGACGAAGGAATCGGCGACCACCCCGCAATTGCTGGTCGCCACGGCAGACGGGCGCGCTCTTTACGAGACGCTGGGCTGGACCGTGCTGACCCCCATCGCCGCTGCGGTCATTCCGGAACGCTGAGGGTCGGCAGCACGCTGCCCTGCCTTGGAGGCCCGGCCGCCGCGGCCTTCAACCCCTCGCCCGCGCGCGGCATCACAAGCAGGGCCCAACCTCTGCCACTGGCCTGCGGCCGCGGCCTTCGTCAGGATCCACGCATGCACGCCCACACCGGCTTCGAGACCCGCCATGACGCCTGCGACGTGCTGCGAACGCACCGGCACGACGGCGCGTACGCGGCGCTGGTGATCGACGGCAACCATGTCGAGGCGAGCGCCGACGGCCCGGTCGACTGCGTGCCCGGCACGCTGGTGCTGCATCCGCGCTGGCACGCGCACGGCAACCGCTTCGGTCGGCTCGGCGCGAAGGTGGTGAACCTCGATCTGGACGACGATGCCGTCGGCGACACGTTGCGCGTGCTGCGTGTGCACGATGCGAAGGACGCGCTCGCGGTGTTCACGCGTGCGCCGCACCGGCTGCCGGAGCTGATCGCCGCGTGCGGTGCGGCGCCTACGCCCACGCTGCAACCGTGGCAGCGCACGTTCCTGCACGAGCTCGAACACGGCGAGCAGGACATCGCCTCGCTCGCGCAAGCGGCCGGCGTGTCGCTCGCGCATGCCTCGCGCACCTTCGTGAAATCGCACGGCATGGCGCCGCAACTGCTGCGTCGCGAACTGCGCTGCCGTCGCGCGTTGCGCCTGCTGGTCGAAGGATGGCCGCTGGTCGAGATCGCCACGATGAGCGGTTTCGCCGACCAGGCGCACCTCACGCGAACCCTGCGCGCGGCCACGGGCGCCTCGCCCTCGCGGCTGCGCCGGAAGATCAAATCCGTTCAAGACGCCGCCCTGGCGACCGCGCTGCAATGAGCGCGAAGGCGGCCGCCGGCCGTCGCACGAACGGATTCCCCATGTCCCGCACGACGTTCCGCATCGCCCCGCTGGTGTTCGCGCTCACCGCCTCGGTGTCGGCCGCACACGCCGCCCCGCCCGCGTCCACGCCGGCGGCCACCGCCGCGATCGCCGAATCGACCAACGCCATCCTGCAGGGCGACAGCCAGCGCGCGGTGACGGCGCTGCGCGCATCGCCGGCCGCCGGCTTCGTCGACAAGGACGCGGTGTATCGCGCCTGCATGCTCGCGCGCCACGGCGACGCGCCGGTGTTCGCCACCGACGCCATCGCCAACGACTTCGCCCGCCAGGTGCTGCACGACTACCAGGACTACTGGTGGCACGCGATGAAGGCACCGCAGCAGCGCGCGCAGCTGGAAGCGAAATTGCTCGCGACGCTGCGCAAGCGCATCGGTCCCGATGCGAACGATGCGAAGGACATGGACGCACTAGAGCCGATCCTGCAGGGGCAGCTGCTGGCGCACGGCTATCGCGCGCAGCTGGGCCGCACGCTGCCGCTGCGCGAGCTGATGATGTGGCGCAAGCAGGAAACGCGGCCGTGGAAGGTCGAGCTGCCCGAAGGCCCGTACACGGTGAAGGTCGAACTGCTCGACGACTGGGTCAGCCGCGGCTGGACCTCGTACGGCCGCTGCGAACGCGGCTCCGCCGGCGGCTGGGCGACGGCCGAAGCGTTGTACGCCGTCGTGCCCAGCTACACCGAGGGACTCGACAGCGAAGCGTTCCGGGTGGTGTTCCTCGGCCACGAAACGCAGCACTTCGCCGACCAGAACGCATTCCCGGGCATGGCGTCGTGGGAGCTGGAATACCGCGCCAAGCTGGTCGAACTGGCGCAGGCGCGCGAAGTCAGCGCCAAGCGACTGGGCTCGTTCATCACCGCGCAGGGCGATGACCCCGATTCGCCGCACACCTACGCGAACAAGCGCGTGGTCGCGGACCTCACCGCGCGGCTGGGCGCGGCGCCGGACAAGGTGAGCATCGAGCGGCTGCAGCAGGCCGCGCGCGACCAGCTCGCGGAGGACACCGCACGTCGCAAGGCGGCGGCGCCGGGCGCGGAGGCTGTCGCGCGCTGAAGCCCCTGTGGCATGGTGGCGGCCCGCCCCACGGAAGCCGCCACCATGTCCGAACACCTCGCCTCGATCCGCTGGACCCGCAACGGCCAGCCGTTCGACTACGAACACTACCCGCGCGACCACGACGTGCGTTTCGAACGCGGGCAGCGCATCACCGGCTCGGCCGCGCCGGCGTACTTCGGCAGCGCGGATGGCGTGGATCCGGAAGAGATGCTGGTGGCCGCGCTGTCGTCGTGCCACATGCTGACGCTGCTGGCGATCGCGGCGAAGAAGGGCTTCACCATCGACGCCTACGAGGACGACGCCGTCGGCACGCTCGGCAAGAACGCGGAGGGTCGCGCGGCGGTCACGCACGTGACGTTGCGTCCGAAGATCACGTTCGCGGGCGATGCGCCCGATGCGGCGGCGCTGGAGAAGCTGCACGAGTCGGCGCACCGCAACTGCTTCATCGCCAGTTCGGTGAAGACGGAAGTGGTGGTGGAGCCGCGCTGAGGGGTCTGCGTTCCCTTCTCCCGTTCACGGGAGAAGGTGCCCGGAGGGCGGATGAGGGCGCTGTTCCTGCTTCTGCAATTGCCTGCCCTCACCCCAACCCCTCTCCCGCAAACGGGAGAGGGGCTTCAGAGAGCAGTTACAGGATGTACCGGCTCAGATCCGGATCCTGCACCAGCTCGCCCAGGTGCGAATCGACGTAGGCGCGATCGATCTTCACCGACTGCCCGTCGCGATCCGGCGCCTCGTAGCTCAACACGTCGAGCAGTCGCTCCAGCACGGTGTGCAGGCGACGCGCGCCGATGTTTTCCTGCCGCTCGTTCACCTGCGCGGCGATTTCCGCCAGCCGGTCCACCGCATCAGCCGTGAACTCCAGCCCCACGCCTTCGGTGCGCAGCAGTTCGACGTACTGCGTCGTCAGCGCGGCCTTGGGCTCGGTGAGGATGCGCACGAAATCGTCCTTGCTCAGCGCGGAAAGCTCCACGCGGATCGGGAAGCGACCCTGCAGTTCGGGAATCAGGTCGCTCGGCTTGGCCAGGTGGAACGCGCCGGACGCGATGAAGAGGATATGGTCGGTCTTCACCGGGCCGTACTTCGTGCTCACGGTCGAGCCTTCCACCAGCGGCAGCAGGTCGCGCTGCACGCCTTCGCGGCTGACGTCGCCGCCGGTCACGCCGGCCTCGGAGCGCTTGGCGACCTTGTCGATCTCGTCGATGAAGACGATGCCGTGCTGCTCGCAGGCCTCGATCGCCGCCTCGCGCACTTCGTCCTCGTTGACGAGCTTGCCGGCTTCCTCTTCGGTCAGCTGCGTGCGCGCGGTGCGGATCGGCAGCGTCTTCTTGTGCGTCTTCGCGCCGGCCACCTGCGAGAACATCTGCCGCAGCTGCTGGCCCATCTCTTCCATGCCGGGCGGCGCCATGATGTCGACGCCGACGTTCACCGCCGTTTCGATTTCGATCTCGCGATCGTCCAGCGCACCGGTGCGCAGCTGCTTGCGAAGCTTCGCGCGCGTCTCGTTTTCCTGGGACGACGGCTCGTCCTTCGCTTCTTCGGTGGCGTTGAAGCCGAACACGGTCGGCGCGCCCTGGCGGCGCGGCAGCAGCGCGTCGAGGATGCGTTCTTCCGCACGCTCTTCGGCCTGCGTGCGCACGCGCTGCTTGGCCTGTTCGCGATACAGCTTGACCGCGGTGTCGGCGAGGTCGCGCACGATCTGCTCGACATCCTTGCCGACGTAGCCGACCTCGGTGAAGCGCGTGGCTTCCACCTTCACGAACGGCGCGTTGGCCAGCGTCGCCAGGCGGCGCGCGATCTCGGTCTTGCCCACGCCGGTGGGGCCGATCATCAGGATGTTCTTGGGCATCACCTCGTTGCGCAGCTCGGCCGGCAGCTGCATGCGACGCCAGCGATTGCGCAGGGCGATGGCGACGGCGCGCTTGGCCGAATGCTGGCCGACGATGTGTCGGTCCAGCTCCTGCACGATCTCGCGCGGCGTCATGGTGGCGTTGGAAGTGTCGGGCTTGATGGGCATGTCGTTGTCGTCGTATCGGGGTCGTCCCTTCTCCCGCTTGCGGGAGAAGGTGCCCGGAGGGCGGATGAGGGCGTTAGGGCGTGAGGTACTTCTGCCCTCACCCCATCCCTCCCCCGCGAGCGGGAGAGGGGGCTGCTTTCAGAGCTCTTCCACCACCACGTTGCGGTTGGTGTAGATGCACACGTCGCCGGCGATGCCGATGGCCTCGGTGGCGATGGTGCGTGCGTCCAGCTGCGTGTGCGCGATCAGCGCGCGCGCCGCCGAGAGCGCGTACATGCCGCCGGAACCGATGGCGATGATGCCGTCTTCCGGTTCGATGACGTCGCCGGTGCCGCTGATGATCAGCGAGGTTTCCTTGTCGGCGACGGCGAGCAGCGCCTCGAGCTTGCCCAGGCGGCGTTCGGTGCGCCAATCCTTGGCGAGCTCGACCGCGGCGCGCGTGAGCTGGCCATGCTTCTCGAGCTTGGCTTCGAACAGTTCGAAGAGGGTGAAGGCATCGGCGGCGGCGCCGGCGAAGCCGGCCAGCACCTGGCCATCGCGGCCGAGGCGGCGCACCTTGCGTGCGTTGCCCTTCATCACGGTGTGGCCAAGGGTGACCTGTCCGTCGCCGGCAACGGCGACGTGTCCGTCGCGGCGAACCGAGACGATGGTCGTGGCGTGGAAAACGTTGGGGTTCTGACTCGGGTCCATGCGACCTCCGGGGGATTTCCCATCGGTGGGGGCACGGACGGGCCGGTTCAAGCCGGCGGGCGGCGATGCGGCGGCTCGATCGCGGGCCGGGGCGCTCTCCGGAACGGAATCCTTACGGGCCGGGTCCGCCGGCAGCGGCTCAGGTTCAGCCCTGGCCGCCCTTCCGGCGCGCGCGCGGATGCGCGTCGTCGTACACCTTCGCCAGGTGCTGGTAGTCCAGGTGCGTGTAGATCTGGGTGGTCGCGATGTCGGCGTGGCCGAGCAGTTCCTGTACGCCACGCAGGTCGCCGGACGATTCCAGGATGTGGCTGGCGAAGGAATGCCGCAGCAGGTGCGGATGCACGCGCTTGAACAACCCCTGCTGCTGCGCGAGATGGCGCATGCGCAGCTGCACGGCGCGCGGCGTGATCGCGCCACCATTGCGGCCCGGGAACACGTGCGCATCGTTCGCCGCGCCGGTGGACGCACGCCACTCCGACAGCGCCGCGCGCGCGTGCGAACCCAGCGGCACGCTGCGCTGCTTGTTGCCCTTTCCGAGCACGTTCACCAGCGCATCGGAAAGATCCAGATCGCGCCAGCGCAGCGAGCACAGCTCCGACAGTCGCAGGCCCGAGGAGTAGAACAGTTCCAGCAGTGCGCGATCGCGTAGTCCCAGCGGCGCATCGGTCGGCACTTCGACCAGCGCCTTGGCTTCGTCGGGATCGAGCACCTGCGGCAACTTGCGTGGCGCTTTGGGCGAACGGATCGACGCGGCGGGGCTGGCCGCGATGCGACCTTGCTTCACCAGCCACGCATAGAAGCTGCGGCATGCCGACAGCCGGCGTTGCAGGCTTTTCGGCGACAGGCCGCGACGGTGTTCGGCGGCGACGAAGCCGCGCAATTGTTCGTTGTGCAGCGATGCGACGTCGCCGCGTTCGTGCCGCGCCCACTGCGCGAGCGCCATCAGGTCGCGGCGGTACGCATCGAGCGTGTGCGCCGACATGCGGCGTTCGACCTGCAGATGCGCGAGGTAGTCCTCGATGTCGGCGACGCGTGGCTCGTGGTCTTGCTGGGCGTTCATCGCGGTTCGCCCCCGCCCCGATCCGCTCCCGATTGCGGGAGCGTGTGAATTGCAGCGCGCAGCACGCGGTGCATCAGCCCTCGAAACGCTTCAGCGCCGTGGCGAGCGATTCACCCATCATGCGCAGGAACAGCGTGCCCATGCCGGGGAAGAAACGGTTGGCATCGCGGCTGCCCACGGCGATCAGGCCCACGCCCGGCAGCGGCAGCAGCGCGGTGGACTGGACTTCCTCGGCGCGCACGCCGTACAGCAGCGCGTGCTTTTCCGGCTGCAGTCGGCCGCACAGCGGTTCGCCATCGGCCAGGCAATCGCGGAACGGCTGCAGGCGCGCGTCGTCCTGCGCGATGACCTGCAACCACTCGGTGTCGTCCAGTCCGTCGACCGGCTTGAACACGACCAGGCGCACCAGGTCGCCGTTGAAATCCTCGGCGAGCGTCGCGGCCATCGCGCGCAGCGTGTCGGCGGCGGTGTCCTGCCGCATCAGCGCGAGCGTGAGCTGGTGCGTGCGCACCGACAGGCGCTCGTTCTCCTGCGCATTACCGAACAGTTCCTGCAGGCGGCGCGAGAGTTCGCGGTTCTTGTCGCGCAGCACTTCCAGCTGGTAGCTCGCGAGCGATGCCGCCGAGCCTTCCTCGCGCGGCACGACCAGCGTCACTGCGAGATCGGGAAACTGCTGCAGGAAGCGCGGATGCCGGCGCAGGAACGCCGCGACTTCGTGCGCCCCGAGCTTTTCCTGGGTTTCATTCATGGTTCCACTCCCCTTCGAACACGAATGCGGTCGGCCCGGACATCGTCAGCGGCGCGTCGTCGGCCGGCCACGCGATGCGCAGCTCGCCGCCGGGCAGCGCGACGGTCACGTCGCGGTTCACGCGTCCGCGGCGCATCAACACCGCCGCCGCCGCGCATGCGCCGCTGCCGCACGCCAGCGTTTCGCCGACGCCGCGCTCGTACACGCGCAGGCGGATGCGGTCGCGCGATTGCACCTGCGCGAAACCAACGTTGACCGACTCCGGAAACGCCGGATGCGCCTGCAGCATCGGTCCGACGGTTTCGACCGGCGCATGGTCGATGTCGTCCACTTCGATCACCGCGTGCGGGTTGCCCATCGACACCGCGCCGAAGGTGAACACGGCATCGTTGTGGTACAGCACGTATTCGTCCTGCGCGCCTTCGAAACCGTGCAGCGGGATGCTGTTGGGCGCGAAACGCGGCAGGCCCATTTCGATGCGGTAACGCCCACCCTCCAGGCGCGTGACCGCGTGCGCGCCGACCGGGCTGTCGAGCACGAACTCGTCGCCGAGCGCCTCGCCGCGCGCCTGCGCATCTCGCACGATCCAGGCGGCGATGCAGCGCGCACCGTTGCCGCACTGCTGCGACGACGAGCCGTCGGCGTTCCAGATGCGGTAACGCGCGGCGGCGCCGTCGGCGGCGCGCTCGACGGTGAGGATCTGGTCGCAGCCCACGCCGGTGTGGCGATCGGCCATCGCGCGGCACAGCGCGGCGCCGGGCTCGGCGGTGTCGGCGCGCAGATCGAGCACGACGAAGTCGTTGCCCGCGCCATGCATCTTGGTGAAACGCAGCGTCATCGTCGCAGTCCGTTACGGGATGTCGGTGTTTTCCGGGGGATCGCTGTCGCCCTCGTCGTTCAGGTCCGTCTCGGCGTTGCTGTCGCCGGCCTTGGGCGCCTGGTCGAGCGAATCGCTGGGATCGCCGATCTGCTGCGCGTCCTGCGCCGGCGGCGCGTCGGACGGCATGACGACCTGCGGCACGGTCTTCGGCGGCAGGATCAACGGGCCCTTGTTGCCGCAAGCCGACAGGAGCAGCGGCAGGGCAAGAAAGGAAACGGCAGCGGCGGAAAGTCGGACGGGATTCATGCCCGAAGTGTAGCCCGCGTGGCCCGGGATGGGACGTCAGGCGCCCGGCGGCGACGGCGGTTCCGGGCGGCGCCATAGCCAGATCGCGACGAGGGTCATGATCGCGGTGCCGGTCGCGGCCATCCACCAGCGCGGCGCGGTGAGGAACATGATCGCCGCGCAGGCGGCCATCATCGTTACCGCAAGGCGCTTGGCGCGGCGCGAGACCGCACCGTGCGCCTGCCAGTCGCGGATCATCGGGCCGAATCGAGGGTCCGCCAGCAGGCGGTCGTGCAGCTTCTGCGAGCCGCGCGCGGCCGCGAACGCCGACAGCAGCACGAAGGGAACGGTGGGAAGCCCCGGCACCACGATCCCGATGATGCCGAGCGCGAGACTGGCGTACGCGAGCAGCCACCAGGCCCAGCGGAAGCGGACCTTGCGGGGTGGCGGGGAGTCGGAGGATGTGGTCACGGGTGAATCATAGGAAGTCGGGCATCGCGAGTGCCGTCGCCATCGTGCTCCGACCCTCACCCCAACCCCTCTCCCGGAGGGAGAGGGGCTCAAGCGCTCGGCGCCTTGGAACCTACTTCGACGCCGTCGCCGCCGGCGTGGCGGGCACGCCGAGCTGGTCGAGCATGAAGGCGTACATCTCCGACAGCTCGCGGTAGCGGCGGAAGCGGCCCGACTTGCCGCCGTGGCCGGCGTCCATGTTCGTGCGGAACACGACCGGCGCCTTGCCCTGGTCCAGGTCGCGCAGGCGCGCGACGTACTTGGCCGGTTCCCAGTACTGCACTTGCGAGTCCCACAGGCCGGTGCCGACGAACATCGCCGGATACGCCTGCTTGCTCAGGTTGTCGTACGGCGAGTACGACAGCATGTAGTCGTAGTACTCCTTCTTTTCCGGGTTGCCCCACTCGTCGTATTCGTTGGTCGTAAGCGGGATGGTCGGATCGAGCATTGTCGTGACCACGTCCACGAACGGCACCTGCGACAGGATCACGCGGTACCGGTCGGGCGCCATGTTGGAGATCGCGCCCATCAGCAGGCCGCCGGCGCTGCCGCCGTACGCGGCGACGCGATCCTTCGCAGCAAAGCCCTGCTTCACCAGGTCGTCGGTGACGTCGATGAAATCAGTGAAGGTGTTCTTCTTGTGGAAGAGCTTGCCGTCGTCGTACCACTTGCGGCCCATCTCCTGGCCGCCGCGGATGTGCGCGATCGCGTAAACCATGCCGCGATCGAGCAGGCTCACCACCGGGCCGTTGAAGCGCGGATCGGTCGAGCTGCCGTAGCTGCCGTAGGCGTACTGCAGCATCGCGGCCTTGCCGTCCTTCTGGAAGCCCTTTTTGTAGACCAGCGAGACCGGCACTTTCACGCCGTCTCGCGCGGTCGCCCACACGCGCTCGGTGACGTATTTCTCCGGGTCGTAGCCGATGACCGGTTCGCGCTTGAGCAACTTGCGCTCGCCGGTGAGCACGTTGACCCCATACGTCGTGCCCGGCGTGGTCAACGAGGTGTAGCTGTAGCGCAGCCACGGCGTATCGTGCTCGGAGTTGACCGACAGTCCCATCGAATACGCCGGCTCGTCGGCCTTCACGTACTCCTCGGTGCCGTCGTTCTTGAGCACGCGCAGGCGCTCCAGCGCGTCGGAGCGCTCGGCGATCGTGGTGAACCCGTCGAACAGCTCGAAGCCTTCGATGAACACGTCGTCGCGGTGCGGCACCCACTCCTTCCACTGCTTGCGCGAGGTCGCGTCCGACGGCGCGGTCATCAGCTTGAAGTTCGCCGCGCCGCCTTCGTTGGTGCGGATCACCCAGCGATCGCCGAGGTGGTCGGCCTGGTATTCGACGTCGCGTTCGCGCGGCGCGAGCACGGTGAACTTCTCCGGATTGGCCGCCGGCGCGCAGCGCATCTCGCTCGACACCGTGCTTTCCACGCCGATGCAGATGAACTTGTCGTCGCGCGAGCGATCGATGCCCATGTAGAAGCTGTCGTCCTTCTCCTCGTACACCAGCACGTCCTTCGACGCGGGCGTGCCGAGCACGTGTTTCTTCACGCGCACGGTGAGCAGGGTTTCCGGATCGTTCTCGACGTAGAACAGGGTTTTGTTGTCGTCGGCCCAGACGAGGTTCGGCGAGACGCCGGTGATCTGGTCGGGGTAGACCTCGCCGGTTTCCAGGTTCTTGAAGCGGATGACGTACTGGCGACGGCCGACCGCGTCCTCGGCCCAGGCGAGGATCTTGTTGTCCTGGCTCACTTCCCAGTCGCCGACGCTGAAGTAGTCCTTGCCGGCGGCCATCTTGTTGACGTCGAGCAGCACCTGCTCGGCGGCGTCCATGGAACCGGCGCGGCGAGCGTAGATGGGGTAGTCCTGCCCGGTCTCGAAGCGGCTGTAGTACCAGTGGCCGCGCTCGCGGTACGGCACGGAGCTGTCGTCCTGCTTGATGCGGCCGACGATCTCCTCGTACAGCTTGTTTTCCAGCGGCTTCAGCGGCGCCATCACCGCGTCGGCGTAGGCGTTCTCGGCGTTGAGGTACGCCAGCATGTCGGCGTTCTTGCGCTTGTCGTCGCGCAGCCAGTAATACTCGTCGTTGCGTTGCGCGCCATGCGGCGCCTTCACGACGTGCGGCTTCTTCGCCGCGTCGGGCGGCGTGGCGGTGGCGGCGAGGGTCGGGGCGGTCGTGCTCATCAGGAGGGCCGAAAGCAGGAGGTGGGTCGGATTCATGGATGGGGTCCGGTTGTGCGTTGGACAACGGCTCGATTTCCAGCCCCTCCCCTGCTCGCAGGGGAGGGAGAAAGCGTTACTTGCCGCCTAGTTCATTCCACAGGAACGTGAAGGCGAGCGCGCTCATGTGCGCGGCCTGCGCGTTGTTGGCCGAACCGCCGTGGCCGCCCTCGATGTTCTCGTAGTAGCGCACGTCCTTGCCGGCGTCGAGCATCTTCGCCGCCATCTTGCGGGCGTGGCCGGGGTGCACGCGGTCGTCGCGCGTGGAGGTCATGAACAGCGTCGGCGGATAGGTCTTCTTCGCATCGAACAGGTGGTACGGCGAAAAGGTGCGGATGAAATCCCAGTCGGCCGTGTCCGGATCGCCGTACTCGGCCATCCACGACGCACCGGCCAGCAGATGGCTGTAGCGCTTCATGTCCAGCAGCGGCACCTGCACGACCACCGCGCCGAACAGCTCCGGATACTGCGTAAGCATGTTGCCGGTGAGCAGGCCGCCGTTGCTGCCGCCCTGGATGCCCAGGTGCTTCGTCGAGGTCACCTTGCGCGCGATGAGGTCCTGCGCGACCGCGGCGAAGTCCTCGTAGGCCTTGTGGCGATTGGCCTTCAGCGCGGCCTGGTGCCAGCGGGGGCCGTACTCGCCGCCGCCGCGGATGTTGGCGACCGCGTACACGCCGCCCTTCTCGAGCCAGCCCTTGCCGACGCTGCCCGAATACGCCGGCGTCAGCGAGATCTCGAAACCGCCGTAGCCGTACAGCAGCGTCGGCGCGGTGCCGTCGAGCTTCAGATCCTTCGGGCGCACGAGGAAATACGGCACGCGCGTGCCGTCCTTCGACGTCGCGAAGTGCTGCTCGATCACGTCCTTCGACGCATCGAAGAACACCGGCATCGTCTTGAGCACTTCGGGCTTGCTGCCGATCTGCGCCAGCGCCAGCGTCGTCGGGGTCAGGTAATCGGTGGCGGTGAGCCAGACGGCATCGCTTTCGTCGGCATCGACCGCCGACACGCCGAGCGTGCCGAACGTCGGCGCGCCGGTGAAGTCGGTGCGCGTCCACTCGCCCGCCGCCGGCGTGAGCACGCCCAGGCGGTTCTTCACGTCGTCCAGCACGTTGAGCACCAGGTGCGACTTCGTCCAGGTGTAGCCCGCCAGCGACGTGCGCTCGGTCGGCGTGAACAGCGCGGTGAACTCGCGCTTGCCGGCCATGAAGGCGTCGAAGTTCGTGGCGATCAGGCTGCCGGCCGGCCACGTCTTGCCGCCGGCCTCGTACGGTTCGCGAAGTTCGAGCAGCAGCCACTCGCGGTGCACGGACTTGCTGGCGGAGTTGGGGGCGTCGATCTTCTTCAGGGCACCCGACCCATCGCGCAGGTACAGCTCGTCGTTGTAGAACGCGAGCGTGCGGCTGACGAAATCGCGCTCGAAGCCCGGCGTGTGGTCGCGCAGCGCCGCGATGTACATGTCGTTCGGCTTGCCCTCGTACACCACGCGGGCCTGCCCGATCGGCGTGCCGCGCTTCCATTCCTTGACGATGCGCGGGTAGCCGGAGCTGGTCATCGACGACGCGCCATTCGGAGCGGGACCGAAATCCGTGTAGACATACACCGTGTCGCGATCGATCCAGCCGAGCGCGCCCTTGGCCTCGTCGCGGAAGAAGCCGTCCTTCACCCAAGTCTTCGTCGACAGGTCGAATTCGCGCGTGACGTCGGCGTCGGCACCGCCGCGCGACAGCGCGATCAGGCAGCGCGAATAATCCGGACGCAGGCAATCCACCCCATGCCACACCCAGTTCTCGCCTTCGGCCTTGTTCAGCGCGTCGAGGTCGATGACGGTTTCCCACTTCGGCGACGCCTTGCGGTACTCCTCCAGCGTCGTCCGGCGCCACAGGCCGCGCTCGTGCTGCTTGTCCTTCCAGAAGTTGTAGTAGTAGTCGCCGATCTTCTCGACGCCGGGAATCTTGGCGTCGGAATCGAGGATGGCGCGGATGTCGGACTCCAGCTGCTTGAACTGCGGCGAGGTGGCCAGTTCGGATTCGGCCTGCGCGTTGTGCGCCCGGACCCAGTCGAGGGAACGCTCGGCGGTGACGTCTTCGAGCCAGGCGTAGGGATCGGCGGACACGGCGGGGGACTCCTTGGGTGCGGCGCCGGCCAGGGTCGCGGCCGCCAGGCCCGTGGACAACATCAGGGTCTGGCAGGCGATCGACAGCTTCGACATCGGCGCTCCGGGTGCATGGAATGGACCCGGAACGCTAGCACAGCGCGCGAAGGCCGCCGCCGTCGCCGGACGTCGCGCGGCTGTGCCGGAGCAGGCGTCCCGCTCAGGCGGCCTGCGAGTGGCGGCTGCGCGGCATCGACACGCGACGGCGACGCGCCTGCGCCCCGGCGCGGCGGCGCATGCGGACAGGCGCGGCGGTTTCGGCCTCGCGTGCCGGCATGCGGAAGCGGTGCAGCGCCCACCACGCGCACAGCGGCATCGCGACCAGCCACAGCGGCATCCAGCCGAAGGTCGGGCTGAAACCGCGCGCGGCCGGCAGCAGCGCGACGATCGCGACTCCTATCGCGACGGCATGGCGCATCAGGACGTCGAGGCCGGAATGGATGTCGGGACGGGTCTGCATGGCTCGGTCTCCGTTGGAATGGAGCCAGCCTGCGGGCGGGGCATCTCAGGGGCTGCGACGGCGTTCCAGCCCCTCTCCCCACGGGAGAGGGGTTGGGGTGAGGGGCAACGGAGTGGCAACGCCGATACCCCGTTGCTTCGCTGCACACGGTCTTGAATACGAACTGCGGAAATCCACGCAAGTACGAGCGCGGTCGCCCGCCCCGACCCGCACCCCAACCCTTATCACGGCGGGAGAGCGGCCTGGCTCACCTTTCGTAATTGCTGAGCGCCAGCTGCAGCAAGGCGCGCGCCTGCTCGCGCAGCACCGGCGGCTCGACGATTTCCGCGTCGCTGCCGTAATGCATGACGTCCATCAGCAGTTCGCGGCCGGCGCTGTAGGGAACCTTCAACTCGTAACGGCCATCGGGCAGGAAGCGCCCCTGCTGCTGCGAATGCCAGTGCTCGTCGGCCACCCAGCGCGCGGCCTTGGGCGTGAAGAGGATGGTCGCCCAACCCTTGGGCGTGCCGGAAAAAATGCCGTAGCTCGAGGCCAGGTGCTTGTCGAGTTCCTCGTCGGGCACGTCGCGCGCGGCCGTCTCCGACAGCTTCGCCGCGCTGATGCGGTCCACCGCGAAGCTGCGCAGCGCCTCGCGGTTGTGGTCCCAGGCGTCGAGGTACCAGTTCTCGCGGTAATGCGTCAGACGTTGCGGCGATACCGTTCGGCGCGTCTGCTCGTCGGTGGAGCGCGCGCGGTATTCGAAACTGAGCTGCTTGCGATCGAGCACCGCGGTGGCGACGGTCCGGAACGCGGTCTCGTCGAGACGGCGCGTGCGGTGCGGGATCACGCGCACGCGCTCGACCGGCACGCGACGCCCGCCGGCGTGTTCGTCCAGCAGCTTCTCGATGCGGTGCTGCAACGGCGCCAGCGCATTGGACAGCACGCCACCACCGCTGCGGACCAGCAGCTGTTGCGCGGCGAGCAGCGAATGCAGTTCCTCGGAACTGAGCCACAGGCCGGGCAGTTCGAAGCGCTCGCCTTCGCTGTGGTCGTAGCGGAATCCCGCCTCGCCGTTGCCCACCACCGGCGCCATCAGGTAATCGCGCAGGTACGCCAGGTCGCGGTAGACCGTGGCCCGCGAGCATTCCAGGTCCTCCTGGAGCCGCTGCACCGTGACCGGATAGCGCGCGGCGCTGAGGATGCGGTGGAGGGCGTGGATGCGTTCGATGCGTTCCATGGGTCGCGGTCGAGGAAGCGGAGGGAAAGGATCGCACCGCGCCATGGCGGCCGCCAGCGGCAAGGGTGCGTCGGGCCCGCTGAACCGGGCGACTACGATACTGCGGTCACGTTTGCACGCCGCGTGAGGGACGCGCCGCGCGGCATCGCAGGCGGGAACATCGGCGAACGCACGCGCAAAACACCGCCACGCCGTGCAATACCTGCAGCGCAGTGGGAACACGGGCTGTGTCGTCCCGTGCCGCGCGCAGGCACAATGACCGGATGCGCCAGCCCGAGCCCGCCATCGACACCTCGCCCAGCATCGGCGACGAGGTGAAGACCACCACCTGCTACATGTGCGCGTGCCGTTGCGGCATCAAGGTGTGGCTCAAGGACGGGCAGATCCGCTACATCCAGGGCAATCCGGACCACCCGGTGAACCAGGGCGTGCTGTGCGCCAAGGGTTCGGCCGGGATCATGCAGCACTACTCGCCGGCGCGGCTGGACAAGCCGTTGCTGCGCGTGGGCGAGCGCGGTTCGGGCGAATTCCGCGAGATCGAATGGGATGAGGCGTTGGACATTGCCGCGTCCTGGCTGAAGCCGATCCGCGAACGCAATCCCGACAAACTGGCCTTCTTCACCGGTCGCGACCAGTCGCAGGCGCTCACCGGCTGGTGGGCGCAGCAGTTCGGCACGGTGAACTACGCCGCGCACGGCGGTTTCTGCTCGGTGAACATGGCCGCCGCGGGGCTCTATACCGTCGGCGGCAGCTTCTGGGAGTTCGGCGAACCAGACTGGGACCACACGCAGTACCTGATGCTGTGGGGCGTGGCCGAAGACCACGACTCCAATCCGATCAAGCTCGGGCTGGGCAAGCTCAAGGCGCGCGGCGCGAAGATCGTCGCGGTCAACCCGGTGCGCTCCGGTTATGGCGCGATCGCGGACGAATGGATCGGCATCCGCCCCGGCACCGACGGCCTGTTCGCCTTCGCGCTGATCCACGAGCTGCTCAACGCCGATCGCATCGACCTGGATTACCTGGTGCGCTACACCAACGCGCACTGGCTGGTCGTCGACGATCCGGGCGGCGCGGAAGACGGCCTGTTCGCACGCGACCTGGAAGGGCATCCGCTGTGCGCGATCGACTCGCATCGCTTTGCGCGCGCCAACGATACCGGCATCGCGCCGCGCGTGGTCGGCGAATACACGCTGCGTGACGGTCGTCGCGCGGTGCCGGCGTTCCATCTGGTCGCGCAGCGTTACCTCGATCCGCAGTACTCGCCCGATGCGGTGAGCGAGCGTTGCGGCATTCCGGCCGACACGATCCGCCGCATCGCGCGCGAACTGGCCGAAGCCGCGTTCGATCGCGCGTTCAAGTTGCCCATCGCGTGGACCGATGCGTGGGGTCGCGAACACGATTCGATGCAGGGTCGCCCGGTGTCGATGCATGCGATGCGCGGCATCAGCGCGCACAGCAACGGCTTCCACACGTGCCGCGCGTTGCATGTGCTGCAGATGCTGCTCGGCGCGGTGGATGCGCCGGGTTCGTTCCGCTACCAGCCGCCGTTCCCCAAGCCGCTGCCGCCGCCCAATCGCCCCGGCAAGGCGCGCCAGGCCAACGGCGTGCTCGACGCCGCCCCGCTTGGATTCGTGCACGGGCCCGAAGACCTCGTCGTCGACGAGGCTGGCGCGCCACGCCGCATCGACCACGCGTTCTCGTGGGCGTATCCGCTGTCGGCGCACGGGATGATGCACACCGTCATCCGCAACGCGTGGGCGGGCGATCCCTACCCCATCGACACGCTCATGATGTTCATGGCGAACATGAGCTGGAATTCGTCGATGAACACCGCGCAGACCATCGCGTGGCTCACCGACAAACGCGACGATGGCGAGTACCGCATTCCGCGCATCATCTATGCCGATGCGTACGCCTCCGAAATGGTCGCCTACGCCGACCTCGTCCTGCCCGATACGACGTACCTGGAACGCTTCGACGCGATCAGCCTGCTCGACCGGCCGATTTCGGACGCCGACGGCGCGGCGGACGCCATTCGCCATCCGGTGCTCGACTCGGCGAAACAGCGCGAAGGCCGTGACGTTCGCGGCTTCCAGTCGGTGCTGATCGACCTGGGCGCGCGCATCGGCCTGCCCGGCCTCACGAACGAGGACGGCTCGCCGAAGTACCGCGACTACGCCGATTACATCGTCCGCCATGAACGCGCGCCGGGCGTCGGCCTGCTCGCCGGCTGGCGCGGTGCGCATGGGGAAGTCGAGGCGAAGGGGCAGCCCAATCCGCAGCAGCTGCAGCGCTACATCGACAACGGCGGCTTCTGGCGAAGCGAAGTTCCCGAGGACGCGCGCTATTTCAAGATGGCCAACCGCGGCTATCTCGACTGGGCGCAGAAGATGGGCTTCCTGGGCCACGCCGACCCGATCGTGCTGCAGCTCTACTCGGAAACGATCCAGAAATTCCGCCTCGCCGCGCAGGGCCACGGCGCGGTACAGCCGCCGGACGAACACCGCGAGCGCGTGGCGACGTACTTCGATCCAATTCCGCTCTGGTATGAGCCCCTGGAAGGGGCTCAGGTCGAACGCGCTGCCCGCGCCGCCCGGCACGAGGAATCCGAAAGCCGAACCCGCACGGCCATCACTCCCCCTCTCCCGTCCGCGGGAGAGGGATGGGGTGAGGGCGACTCCGGCGGGGAGCTTGCCGGTGGGACTTCACCCCTCCCCAACCCTCCCCTGCGCGCAGGGGAGGGAGACCATCCCTTCCCCCTCAGCGCCGTCACGCAGCGTCCGATGTTCATGTACCACGCGTGGGGTTCGCAGAATGCGTGGCTGCGGCAGATCGCGACGCGCAACTGGCTGTACCTGCATCCGGACACCGCGGCACGTCACGGCATTCGCGATGAAGACTGGATCGAGGTCACCTCGCACCACGGCACGATCACGGTGCAGGCGAAATTCGCCGCGAACGTACAGCCGGACACCGTGTGGACGTGGAACGCCATCGGCAAGCGCCGCGGCGCGTGGAAGCTCGGCAAGGACGCGCCGGAAGGGCGCCAAGGTTTCCTGCTCAACCACCTGATTTCCGATATCACGCCGCGCGGCGATTACGCCAATGCCGACCCCGTCACCGGGCAGGCGGCGTGGTTTGACCTGCGCGTGCGCATCACGCGCTCTGCGCCGAAGGACGGCGCGGTGAGGGAAAGCTCGCCGCAGTTCGCGCCGCTGGCGATGGGCGAAGCGGACGACGCGCCGCTGCGTTACGGCGCGCAATTCCGTGCGAAGCGCGAAGGAACCTCGTCATGAAATCCATCCGACTCCTCGCCGGCTGGCTGTGCATCGTGCTCGGCTTCGCGGTGATGATCCTCATCAGCTTCGGCGTGTTCGATCCGATCGCGCCGGCTGAAACGGGCACGTCGATCGTGCCGGTGCTGATCGGCATGCTGCCGAGCGTGACCTTCGGCATCGCCCTGTTCGCGATCGGCGTCTGGCTGATCAGTTCCCGCAAACGCTGAAGATTCCGATGACCGACCTGCCGCCGCCGTCGACGAAGAAACTCGGGCTCGTCATCGACCTGGACACCTGCGTGGGCTGCCATGCCTGCGCGGTGAGCTGCAAGGAATGGAACGCCGGCGGTTTCGCCGCGCCGCTCACCGACGAGAAACCGTACGGCAAGGATCCGTCGGGCGTGTGGTTCAACCGCGTGCACAGCTACGAGGTCGCGGCTACGCAGGGTTGCGCATCGAGCCCCACACCACAGCCCGCGCAGACGCTGCATTTCCCGCGTTCGTGCCTGCATTGCGAAACGCCCGCGTGCGTGACCGTGTGCCCGACCGGCGCCAGCTACAAGCGCGCTGAAGACGGCATCGTGCTGGTCGACGAGGACAAGTGCATCGGCTGCAAGCTGTGCTCGTGGGCCTGCCCGTACGGCGCGCGCGAGTACAGCGAAGTCGAAGGCGTGATGAAGAAATGCACGCTGTGCGTCGACCGCATCTACAACGAGAACCTCGCCGAGTCCGAACGCCAGCCGGCCTGCGTGCAGGCCTGCCCGACACGCGCGCGGCACTTCGGCGACCTCGGCGATCCGGAATCGAAGGTGTCGAAACTCGTGGCCGAACGCGGCGGCGTCGACCTGCTGCCGCAGCTGGGCTACCAGCCCGTAAACAAATACCTGCCGCCGCGTCCGCGCCGCACGGGCGAGCCGACCACCGCCGCGCCGCAGGACGAAACCCTCGACACCGCCGCGCTGCCGCCGATGCTGCGCTGGCTCGACCGCGTACTCAGCCGCTGAGTCTTCTCGCATGCATCCTGCGTTTTCCGTCATCGCCTTCACCACGCTCTCCGGCGCGGGCTACGGCCTGTTGCTGTGGGCCGGTGGCCTGATCCTGCTGCCGGCGTTGCAGGGCCGCGCGCCCGCCAACGGCACGACCATCCTGCTGTGGGGCGTGCTGCTCGTGCTCGGCCTCGTGCTCACCACCGCCGGCCTGCTCAGTTCGATGCTGCACCTGGGCAAGCCCGGCCGCGCGTGGCGCGCCTTCTCGCAGTGGCGTACGTCGTGGCTCTCGCGCGAAGGCGTGTTCGCCGTGGCGACGGCGCTGGTCGTGGTCGCGATGCTGGCCGTGCTCGGGCTCGGCATCGCCGGGGCATTGCCGCAATCGCTGTGGATCGCGATGCCGTTGCTGGCCGCGATCATGGTGCTGCTGTCGCTGTGCACGATCGCCAGCACCGCGATGATCTACGCCTCGTTGAAGCCCATTCCCGCCTGGCGTCATCCGCTGGTGCTGCCGGCGTACTTCGTCTTCGCGGTGCTCACCGGCTGGCTGGTGCTGATGGCGCTGGTGAACTGGGCCGCATTGTCGGACGAAGCGCTCGGCGTGATCCTGCTGGTGACCTTCGCGCTGGCGATCGTCGCCGGCGTGCTCAAGCTCGTGTACTGGCATCGCATCGACCGCCAGCCGCTCGGCGCCACGCGTGGCGAAGCCCTCGGCCTGCCCGGACGCGATGTCGACGTGTTCGAACGCCCGAACACGCAGGCCAACTACATCAACAAGGAAATGGGCTACGTGCTCGCGCGCAAGCATGCGCGACCGTTGCGCTTCATCGCGCTGGTGCTGTTCGCGGTGGTACCGATGGTGGCGTCGTGGTTCGCGTGGGCGAATCCCGCGCTGGCCGGCCCCGTGTTCACCCTCGGGGCCCTTCTGGCGCTGGCCGGAACGCTGGTCGAACGCTGGCTGTTTTTCGCCCAGGCCCGGCACCTGGTCACGCTTTACTACTGAAGTCCCTGAACGGAAACGGATTTTCGGACGCGTCCGATTTGCCTGTAACCGTTTCCATGGGCAACATGGGCACTTCCCCGTTCCCCATTCACGACGATGCTCGGTGTGCTCGGGCTCGCCCTGCTCGGCGGCCCCTTCGTGACATTGCCGATGCCGGTCACCCCCGGCGACCCGACGCTGATGGCCATCGCGAGCGATCCGGCGCAGATGCGGCTGTACTGCTTTTCCACGCGCTGCGGCGATGAGGAGTGGCAGGTCGCGATGGCGGCACCCATGCCGGTGGAGTCCAACGGCGACGCGCGGCACCGCACGCTGCGCCTGCCTGGCAGCCAGAGCTACACGTCGCTCAGCGCGCCAGCCACGCCGCGCGATAGCAAGGCGTCGTACTCCAACGACTTCCGCATCGGCGCGCGCTACGGCATGCAGGTGATGCGCGACGGCCCGACGCAGGTCGGCCTGACGCTCGGCGCCGGCTACCGCCTCGCCCCGCTGTACGACGACGGCATCAACCAGGCAGGCCCGGTGCTTCGCGGCGAACTCAACCTGGGCCAGAAGGTCGGCGAGCGCGCTACCTGGACGCAGCGGGTGCAGTTCGAAAGCGGGCGCGGCGAGGCATTCGTGAAGCAGTCGATGAGCTTCGACGTGAACCTTGCGCCGAACTGGACGCTGGAAAGCGACTTCGCGATCCGCCACGACACGCAGAGCGGCGGCGGCAAGGAAACGGCCGAAAGCAGCATTGAGCTGCGTCGGCGCTTCTAGCAGCGGCAGTTCTAACAGGAGCGGTCAGCCCACCTGGTCGGGACTGCCTCCAAAGACCGCAAGCAGCAGCAACACCAGCGCGATCGCGGCGATCAGCGCGTGCGCGATCACCAGCCACGCCGGCAGCAGTCGCTGCCGCCATTTGTACGCCAGGCTCATGATGGCCCCGCCGCCCGCGGCCAGCAGGAAGAGCACGAGCGCGAACAACACCGTCGGGGCCACCGCCTGCGTGCACAGCGCGTAGATCACCAGTGTGAGGCCGGAGGCGGCCAACAGGCCGTGTCCCATCGCGAGCCATGCGGGCGGATTGTGTTTGGTCGCGAACCGGATCGCCGCCATGAGCAGGCCGCCGAGCGCGGTTATCGCGAAGAGGATCGATGCGGTCTGGAGCATTTCCGACTCCCGATCAGGGCCGCGCACAGGCTAGGTCGCGCCCGGTGAGGCGGCCGTGTCGGCGATGTCGAGGCGTCGTCACGACGGGAGCCCGCGGCCGCCGTGCGGGGTCGCTTGCCGGGCCGGCGGGCCGCCTCAGTGCGAAGCGGCGATGAGGTCGCCCGCGCCCTGTGCGAGCAGTTGTGCGGCGACGTCCTTTCCGAGCGCCTCGGGCGCATCGCCCTGGCCTTCGCCTTCGGCGCGGACGATTGCACCATCGCTCGCCGAACCCACCAGGCCCGACAGGTGCAGTCGCCCGTTCTCCAATTGCGCGAACGCGGCCACCGGCACGTGGCAGCTGCCGTGCAGCGTGCGGTTCATCGCGCGCTCGGCTTCCGCGCAGGTGCGCGCGGCGGCATCGTCGAGGCGCGCGCACAGCTCGCGCGTGGCGAAGTCGTCGTCGCGGCATTCGATGGCCACCGCGCCCTGCGCCGGCGCGGGCAGCCACTGCGGCGCCTGCAGGCGGTCGCGGATGCGGTCGTCGAAACCCAGTCGCTGCAATCCCGCGCAGGCCAGGACGATCGCGTCGTATTCGCCCGCATCGAGCTTCGCCAACCGCGTGTTGACGTTGCCGCGCAGATCGGCGAGTTGCAGGTCCGGACGCAGCGCGCGCAACTGGGCCTGGCGTCGCAGCGACGACGTGCCGACGCGCGCACCTTGCGGAAGTCCGGCGATGTTGGCGTAGCGGTTGCTGACGAAGGCGTCGGCGTAGTCGGCGCGCGCGAGGATCGCCGGGAGCGTGAAGCCCGGCTCCAGCTCCATCGGCACGTCCTTGAGCGAATGCACGGCGCAGTCGGCGTCGCCGCGGAGCATCGCCAGTTCCAGTTCCTTCAGGAACAACCCCTTGCCGCCGATCGCCGCGAGCGAGCGGTCGAGCACCTCGTCGCCGCGCGTGCTCATCGGCACCAGTTCCACCGTCAGGCCGGGATGCGTCGCGCGAAGGCGGTCGGCGACGTGCTCGCTCTGCCAGAGGGCGAGCGGGCTCTTTCGGGTGGCGATGCGCAGCGTCTTCATCGCGACATTATCGCGGAAAGGCGCCGCGGCCGTTTTGCCATGGATCAGAGGTGCTTGAGCGTTTCCTTCAACCCCGCCACGCAGCGCCGGCTGACTTCCAGCGGCGCCTTGCCATGGCGGAGCACGGCCTGCACGTGGCCATCGGGTGCGCGGCGCAGCTCGACGATCTCATGCCGCGCGACCAGGCAGTTGCGGTGGATGCGCACGAAACGCTCGCCGAATTCGTCTTCCAGCGACTTCAGCGATTCCTCGATCAGGTCCTCGCCGCGCGCGTGGTGCACGACGACGTACTTCTCCTCGGCGTGCAGGTAGTGCACGTCCTCGATCGGGATCAGCCGCAGGCTGCCGCGCAGGCGCGCGCACAGGTGGCTGCGCCGCTGTCCGACGGGGCCGGCGCCATTGCCGTCGCCGTTCTTCTCGCGGCCGGCGGCGAAGGTGCGCACGCGCTCCAGCGCGGCGGCCAGGCGTTCGGCGCGCACGGGCTTGACGAGGTAATCGATGGCCTCCGCCTCGAAGGCCGACAGCGCGTGCGCGTCGTACGCGGTGCAGAACACCACGGCCGGCCGTGGGTCGAATGCGGCGAGGTGGCGCGCGGCTTCCAGCCCGTCGATGCCCGGCATCGCGATGTCCAGCAGCACCAGGTCGGGACGGTGTTCGGCGCAGGCGTGCAGCGCGTTCTGGCCGTCGGCCGCCTCGGCGACGACCTCCACGCCACGCTGTTCGGCGAGCAGCCCACGCAGGCGCTCGCGCGCCAGCGGTTCGTCATCGGCGATCACTACCCTCATCGGCGCGTCCATCCCCAGGCCGGCAGAGCCGTTCAGGGGGAGGATAGCCCCGGGCGGGGCCGGCTTACCAATCGTCGGGACGCTCAACCCGCAAAACGGCGCGACAGCCAGTCGCCCAGGTCGCGGATCTCCTCCGCGCAGACCTGGTGGGCCATCGGGTAGTCGTGCCATTCCAGGTCGAAGCCCATGGCCTTCATGGCTTGAGAACTGCGCAAGCCGATCGCCGCCGGCACCACGGGGTCGAACTGCCCGTGCGCCATGAACAGCGGCTGCGAGGTCGCCGCCGCCTGCAGCGCCGCGGCCGCCTGCGCGGGCGACTCCGGCAGGTAGGTCGACAATCCGGCCAGGCCGGCGAGCGGCACGCGACGGCGCAGCCCCGCCGACAGCGTGATCGCCCCGCCCTGCGAGAAGCCGACCAGCACGATGCGTTCGGCCGGAACGCCGCGTTCGTTCTCGCGCGCGATCAGCGCTTCGACCTGCGCCACCGATTCGGCGACGCCGGCCTCGTCGGCGCGATTGCGGGCGGCGTCGGTGTGCAGCGCGTCGAAATCGAAATGCACGATGTCGTACCACGCGCGCATGCGCATGCCGTTGTTGATCGTCACCGGGCGCACCGGCGCGTGCGGGAAGACGAAACGCAGCGCCGGCCAGTCGCGCCGCACCAGTTCGGGCACGATCGGCGCGAAGTCGTGGCCGTCGGCGCCCAGGCCGTGCAGCCAGAGCACGGTCCACGTCGGCGACGGGCCGGTTTCGAATTCGACGGTTTCCAGCAGCGGGGCGGTGGTGTTCATGCCCGCATTGTCGCCGCTGCGCCGTGGCGCGCCAATCAGGTGTTCGGATCCGGCGGCAGGCGGAAGGTGACGGTGCGCGTGGTGGTCACGCGGCGCGAAGTCGCTTCGAACTGCCAGCGCGCGGCGGCGGCGAGCGCGGCCTGCTCGAACAGGCCTTCCGGCTGCGCCGACACGGCGCGCGCGTCGGTGACGCGGCCGTCGGGCTGGATGGTGAAGGCGATCTGCACGCTGCCTTCGATGCGGCGATTGCGCGCGGCCAGCGGATAGCGCGGCGCGGCGTCCTGGAGCAGGCGCGGCAAGGCAGTCGGCGCCGGCTCGGTGCGCGCGACGGGTGCGGTCGGCGCGGCTTCCTTCGGCGTCACGGGCTCGGGCGGTGCGGGCGGCGGCGTCGCGATCGTCGCCACCGGCGCGGGCGTGGGCGTGACGGACGCACCCGGCGCGCTCATCCGGGCAAGCGGCGGCGCGGTCGGCGTCGCCTGCACCGGTCTCGCCAGCGCAGGCTTCGCGGCATCGGCGATGCGCGCGCCTTCCTCGCGATCGGCGCGTTCCTGCGCCACGCGCAGCGATTCGCGGAGACGCGGCAACGCCGGCGCGTGCGTGTCCATGCGCGCGAGCAGGCCGACCAGGCGGCGCGCTTCGTCCAGCTGCTGCTGCGCGAGCGCCTGCTCCGTGGCGATCAGCACGTACGGCTGCAATTCGCCCAGCGCGGCGGCGACACCCGGCTCGGGTTCGCGTTCGCGCAGGGCGAGGTAGTACTCGACGGCGTTGTCGCCGGCCGGCGTGTGCAGGCGCTGGTCGCGAAGCGCGGCTTCGGCACGCGCGCGCAGCGGCTGCGTTTCCATCTGTTCGAGCACGGGCGCGGGCAGCGCTTCGGTTACCGCTGCCGACGCCTCCTGCGCCGCGGGCGCCCGCGCGCCCTCGCATCCGGCCAGCGCCAGCATCAGCAAACCCGCACCCGCCAGACCCGCGAACCGCATTGCACGTTCCCCTGCGAAAAACCGGCACAGGCTAGGCAGCGCATGTGACGGCTTCGCGGCAATGCGCAATTGTGTTTCGCGGCGCCCGCCGCGTACCCTGCGCCGATGCTTCGCGTTTCCGCCCTCGCCCACGCTTTCCGGCTGATGCTGCTCGGCCTGCTGCTGTGCGGCGTCGTGCTGAAGCCGTCGATGGCGATCGCGGAAGAAATGCACGAGCTCCTGGCACACGCCGCCGTAGCGGGCGACGGCCACACGCACGCCGAGGGCCATGCGGCTGCATCGATCCCGCCTGCGACCGGCGACGACCCGAAGCCGCACGACGACAGCCATCTCCACCTGACCCATTGCTGCGGCCAGCAGGCCGCCGTCCTGCCGCGGCTGGACCTCGCGCTGCCGTGGATCCACCTGGATTCGCCGCTGCCCGCGCAGATCGTCGTCTTCGCGCCCACGCCGCATCCGGCGCCGTTCCGTCCTCCGATCGCCGTCTGACCGTCCTGCCGGCCTCCCGCCGGCGTTCCGTCATTCCCACATCGGAGCGTTCCCATGTTTTCGCGACTCGCGGCCTCCGCCGCGCTTGTCGTCGTGCTCGTTGCGGCGTTGCCCGCGCGGGCCGGCGACCGATTGACCCTGGACGACGCGTTCGCGCGCGTCGCCGCTTCACATCCCGACCTTCGTCTGCCCGCGCTGCGCGGCGAGATCCTCGCCGCCGAGCTCGACGAAGCCCTGCAACGCCCCGCCCTTCGCGCGGGCGTCGAGCTCGAGAACGCGCCCGGCACCGGCGATTACAGCGGCGTCGACGGCGCCGAGCTGACCCTGAGCCTGGCGTCGGTGCTCGAACGCGGCGGCAAGCGCGACGCACGCCGTGCGCTCGCGCAGGGCCGCATCGACGCACTCGCGCCCGAGCGCGAAGCCGCGCGCCTCGACCTTCTGGCCGAAACAGCCCGCCGTTACCTCGACGTCGTCGGCGCGAAGCATCGACGCGACCTCGCCGACGCCGACATCGCCCAGCGCACGCGCACCGTCGCCGCTGCGCGCCATCGCTTCCAGGCCGGTGCGTCGCCGGAATCGGTGCTGCTCACCGCGCAGGCCGCGCTGGCGCGCGCGCAGCTCGAACAGCGCCGTGCCGCCCAGACGATGGACGCCGCGCGGCAGCACCTCGCCGCGTTGTGGGGCGAACGCGAGCCGCGCTTCGAGACGACCGATATCGACCCGCTTGCGCTTCCCGCCATCGCCGACTTCGACGCGCTCGCCGCGACGCTGGAACGCACGCCGGAACTCGCGCGCTTCGCCAATGAGCGCCGCATCGGCGAAGCGCGCCTGCAGCTGGCCCGCTCGCAGGCGAAGGCCGACATCGACTGGCAGCTGGGCGTGCGCGCGTTCAACGACACCGATGACGCCGCGCTCGTGGCCAGTGCATCGATGCCGCTGGGCGGTACGCGTCGCGCGCAGCCGCAGATCCGCGCCGCGGAAGCCGGACTGGCGATGCTCGAAGTCGAACGGGAATCGCGCGGCATCTCGCTCTACTCGACGCTCGTGGACGCGCACGGCCGCTATCGCGTCGCGCAGCTGGAAGTGCTGCGCCTTCGTGACGACGTGCTGCCCACGCTCGTGCGCGCTGAAGCCGCCGCCGAACGCGCCTACCGCGCCGGCGCGATCAGCTACCTCGAATGGGCGCAGCTGCAATCCGAACGCACCGCCCTCGCGCGTCAGCAGCTCGATACCGCACTCGACGCCCACCGCGCCCTCATCGAAATCCAGCGCCTGACCGGGGACGCCCTCGTGCAGCCCACCGCGCGCACGGAACAGGAACCCACGCCATGAAACTCCGACTGACGATCGCACTCCTCGCGCTGGCGCTGGCCGGATGCGGCAATTCCGGCACGACCGACGCCGGCCACGATCACGCCGCAGAAGGCGCCCACGCCGACGCCGATGCGCGCGGCCGGCACGGCGGTCGCCTGCTGCGGCAGGACGACGTCACCGTCGAACTCGCCATCGCCGAAGACGGCACGCCGCCGAAGTACGAAGCCTGGCTCTACCGCGACGACGAGCCGCTGCCTGCGACGGCGGGCGAAGTGGATGTCGCCCTCACACGATTGGGCAACGTGCGCGAAACGCACGCACTGCGCGCCCGAAAGGATGGCCGGCTGATGGCCGAGAGCGTCGTTGGCGAGCCGCATTCGTTCGACGTCGTCGTCACCGCGCGCATCGACGGCCGCACCTTGCGCTGGAATTTCCCGAGCCATGAGGGCCGCACCGTCATCGCCGCCGACGTCGCACGGCAGTCGGGCATCCGCGTCGCGAAGGCCCGGGCGGGCGTGATTGCCGACGAACACGAGGTGCAGGGTCTGTTGACGCCCGTCGAAGGCCGAGTCGCCAGCGCGATGGCGCGCTTTCCAGGTCCGATCCGCGCCCTGCGCGCCAACGTCGGCGACGCCGTGCGCGCCGGGCAGCCGCTCGCGAGCATCGAAAGCAACCTGAGCCTGTCGCAATACACCGTCGCCGCGCCGATTTCCGGCGTCGTGCTGTCGCGCAACGCCGCGGTCGGCGCGGTCGCGGGCGAAGGCGCGCCGCTGTTCGAGATCGCCGACCTGTCGACGTTGTGGGTCGACCTGCACGTGTTCGGCGCCGACGCCACGCACCTGCGCGCAGGCGTGCCGGTCACGGTCACGCGCATGAGCGACGGCGTGCAGGCGCAGACGACGCTGGAGCGCGTCCTGCCCAGAACGGCGACCGCCAGCCAGAGCACGGTCGCGCGCGCGACGCTCGAAAACGCCGATGGGCTGTGGCGCCCGGGCTCGGCGGTGAGCGCGAAGGTCACCGTCGCGCGGCAGCCGGTCGCGATGGCGGTGCCGCTGTCGGCGTTGCAGCGCTTCCGCGACTGGGATGTCGTGTTCGTGCGCGTCGGCGACACCTACGAGGTGCGGCCGCTCGAACTAGGGCGCCGCGACGCGTCGCAGGTCGAAGTGCTGTCGGGCCTGCGCGCAGGCGACGACGTCGTCGTCGAACAGAGCTATCTGGTAAAGGCGGACATCGAGAAGTCGGGGGCGTCCCATGACCACTGACGCCGGCGTGCTCGAAAGACTCATCCGCTTCGCCATCCGCCATCGCTGGCTGATGATGGCGCTGACCGCGGCGTTGATCGCGCTGGGCGTGTGGAGTTTCCAGCGCCTGCCCATCGACGCGACACCCGACATCACCAACGTGCAGGTGCAGATCAACACGCAGGCGCCGGGCTATTCGCCGCTGGAAGCCGAACAGCGCGTCACTTTCCCCATCGAGACCGCGCTGGCCGGGCTGCCGAAACTCGACTACACGCGCTCGTTGTCGCGCTACGGGCTGTCGCAGGTCACCGTCGTGTTCAAGGACGGCACCGACCTGTTCTTCGCGCGGCAACAGGTGGCCGAGCGGCTGCAGCAGGTGAAATCGCAGCTGCCCGAAGGCCTGGAGCCGGAACTGGGGCCGATCTCGACCGGGCTGGGCGAGATCTTCATGTACACGGTCGAAGCCGATCCCGCCGCGCGCAAACCCGACGGCACGCCGTGGAATTCCACCGACCTGCGCACGCTGCAGGACTGGGTCGTGCGCCCCCAGTTGCGCAACACGCCGGGCGTGACCGAGGTGAACACCATCGGCGGCTACGCGCGGCAGATCCACATCACGCCCGATCCCGCGCGCCTGGTCGCGCTGGGCTTCGGCCTGCGCGACGTCGTGACCGCGGTGGCGGCGAACAACCGCAACGTCGGCGCCGGCTACATCGAACGCAACGGCCAACAGTTCCTCGTGCGCGTGCCGGGCCAGGTCGCCGACCTCGACGCGATCCGCGACATCGTGCTCGACCGGCGAGACGGCGTGCCGATCCGCGTGCGCGACGTCGCGCAGGTCGACGAAGGCCCGGAACTCCGCAACGGCGCCGCGATGCAGGACGGCCGCGAAGTCGTGCTCGGCACCGTCTTCATGCTGGTGGGCGCGAACAGCCGCGATGTCGCGCAGGCCGCAGCGGCCAAAGTGCAGGCGGCGAACGCGAGCCTGCCCGCGGGCGTCAAGGCGCACGCCGTCTACGACCGCACCGCACTCGTGGACCGCACCATCGCCACGGTGACGAAGAACCTCGTCGAAGGCGCGCTGCTGGTCGTGGTCGTACTGTTCCTGCTGCTGGGCAACCTGCGCGCGGCGTTGATCACCGCGGCGGTGATCCCGCTGTCGATGCTGTTCACGACGACCGGGATGGTGCGCGGCGGCGTCTCGGGCAACCTGATGAGCCTGGGCGCGCTCGACTTCGGCCTGATCGTCGACGGCGCGGTGATCATCGTGGAGAACTGCCTGCGCCGCTTCGGCGAAGCGCAGCACGCGTTGGCGCGCGAGCTCACCGACGAGGAACGCCACGACCTCACCGCATCGGCGACGGCCGAAGTGATCCGTCCGAGCCTGTTTGGCCTGGGCATCATCACCGCGGTGTATTTGCCGATCTTCGCCCTCACCGGCATCGAGGGAAAGATGTTCCACCCGATGGCGATCACCGTCGTGCTGGCGCTGACCGGCGCGATGCTGCTGTCGCTTACCTTCGTGCCGGCGGCGATCGCGCTGTGCCTGCGTGGCCGCGTCGCGGAGAAGGAAAGCCGCGTCATCGCATGGGCGCAGCGTGCGTATCGGCCCGCGCTGGCATGGTCGTTGTCGCATCGCGCGGTGATGATCGCCTCGGCAGGCGTGCTGGTCGCCGGTTGCGCGCTGCTCGCAACGCGGCTGGGCACCGAGTTCATTCCTGGCCTCGACGAAGGCGACGTCACCGTGCACGCGCTGCGCATTCCAGGCACCAGCCTCAGCCAGGCGGTGACGATGCAGGCGCGGCTTGAGCGCAGTTTCCGCGCGATGCCGGAAGTCGAGCGCGTCTTCAGCAAGATCGGCACGGCGGAAATCGCCAACGATCCGATGCCGCCTTCGGTCACCGACACCTACGTGATGCTGAAGCCGCGCGATGAGTGGCCCGACCCGCGCAAGCCGAAGGCGCGCCTGCTGGCGGAAATGGAAGCCGTCGCGCAACGCCTGCCCGGCAACAACTACGAGTTCACCCAGCCTATCCAGATGCGCATGAACGAGCTGATTTCCGGCGTGCGCGCGGACGTCGCGGTGAAGGTGTACGGCGACGACCTCGACACGCTGGTGCGTGTCGCGCGCGAGGTCGAAACCGTGATCGCCACGGTGCCGGGCGCGGCCGACGTGAAGAGCGAACAGGCCACCGGACTGCCGCTGCTGTCGATCGCGCCCGACCGCCGCGCGCTCGCCGGCTACGGGCTCAACCCGGGCGATGTGCAGGACACCGTTGCGACGGCGATCGGCGGCGAAGTGGCCGGGCAACTGTTCGAAGGCGACCGCCGTTTCGACATCGTCGTGCGCCTGCCCGAAGCGCTGCGTTCCGATCCTGCGCGACTGGCCGACCTGCCGATCCCGCTGCGCGACAGCGGCAACGCCGACGAATCCAGCCGCGATGCGACCTGGGCCGCCGGCGCGCCGCGCACCGTGCCCCTGCGCGAAGTGGCGAGGATCGAGACCGTGCTCGGCCCGAACCAGATCAACCGGGAGGACGGAAAGCGCCGCGTCGTCGTCACCGCGAACGTGCGCGAACGCGACCTCGGCGGCTTCGTCGCCGAACTCCAGCAGCGCGTGCAACGCGACGTGACGCTGCCGCCGGGTTACTGGATCGGTTACGGCGGCACGTTCGAGCAGCTGATTTCGGCGAGCCAGCGACTGGCCGTGGTGGTGCCGGTGACGCTGGTGGTGATCCTGGCGCTGCTGTTCTGGGCGTTCGGTTCGGCGAAGGATGCCGCGCTGGTGTTCAGCGGCGTGCCGCTCGCGCTGACCGGCGGCGTGATCGCGCTCGCGCTGCGCGGCATTCCGCTGTCGATTTCCGCCGGCGTGGGCTTCATCGCGCTCTCGGGCGTGGCGGTGCTCAACGGGCTGGTGCTGGTGAGCTTCATCCGTCGCCTGCGCGAATCCGGGATGCCGTTGCACGACGCCATCGTCGACGGTGCGCTCGGCCGCCTGCGCCCGGTGCTGATGACCGCGCTCGTGGCGTCGCTGGGCTTCGTGCCGATGGCGCTGAACGTCGGCGCAGGCTCGGAAGTGCAGCGTCCGCTGGCGACGGTGGTGATCGGCGGCATCGTGTCGTCGACCCTGCTCACGCTGCTGGTGCTACCGGCGCTGTACGCGTGGGCGCATCGGCGCGGCACCGCCTGACTGCCCTTTGCTGCCGTCATCCCCGCGAAGGCGCGGATGACGGCAACGCCGCCGCATCCTGATGCGAAGGACGGATCAACCGCGCGCCGGTGCCTCCGGGCACGGCGCGCCGGCGTCCATCCACGTGCGGAACGCGCGCACGAATTCATCGTGCGGCACCGGCACCGGCACGCGATTTCCACCCGGCGCCCAGCCCCACAGGACCAGCTTGTCTTCGGCGACGTGCTTGAACATCGCCTCCATGTCGCGATCGCCGTTGCGCTTGCGATCCTGGATCATCGAACACAGCTCGTGCGACGAAACGCCGATCCACGCCATCTTCTGGTCCGGCGGCGGAAGCGCCCAGTGCGGCGCACCCGGCGGGGCGTTCGGGCCGTAGCTTTCCGGCAGGTTCGCTTCGCCGTGGCACGACGCGCATGGCAAACCCGGCGCGCCTTCGCCCTTGGGCCCGCGCACCACGTTCATCATGTGCGGCGTCTGCGTGTCGAACTGCAGCGGCGCATCGCCGGGAATGTGGCAGTTGCTGCAGCGCGGATGCTGGAACACCTTCTCCACCGTCGAGAAGGCGGCCAGCGCCTGGGCCTGCTGTTCGGGATCGACCTTCGGCGCGCATGCGGCCAGCAGCGCCAGGACGATGAGCGGAAGTGAGCGGAAAGCCCGCATGGCGTTCTCCTCAGGCGACCGTGTCGGGCAGGCGCAGCGGCAGTTCGCGCAACCGCTGTCCGGTGAGGGCGAAGATCGCGTTGGCTACCGCCGGCGCGATCGGCGGCGTGCCGGGTTCGCCGGCGCCGCCCATCTTTTCGGTGCTCGGGACGATGTGCACCTCGATCTGCGGCATCTCGTCCATGCGCAACACGCGGTAATCGTGGAAGTTGGATTCTTGCACGCGACCGTCCTTGAACGTCACCGCGCTGTGCAGCGCGGCGCCGAGGCCGAAGGCGATGCCCGACTCCATCTGCGCGCGGACGCCCTCGGGGTTGACCGCGACGCCGCAATCGATCGCGCACACCACCCGATGCACGCGCACGCGGTGGCGCGGGCCGGGATTGGGATCGATCGATACTTCCGCCACCTGCGCGATGAAGCTGCCGAAGGATTCGTGCACCGCGACGCCGCGCGCGCGGCCCTGTGCCAGCGGCGAGCCCCAGCCGGATTTTTCCGCCGCCAGGTTCAGCGCCGCCAGGTGGCGCGGGTGCCGGGCCAGCAGCGCGCGGCGGTATTCCACCGGATCCTGCTTCGCGGCGTGCGCCAGCTCATCGACCAGGCTTTCCATGATGAAGCCGTTGTAGCTGTGGCCGACCGAGCGCCACCACAGCACGGGAATGCCCGTGCGCGGCGAATGCAGGTCGATGCGATGGTCGGCAAGATCGACGATGTAGGGCGAATCGACCACGCCCTCCACCGACGTCCCGTCGATGCCGCCCTTCACCATCATCGCCTCGAACGGCGAGCCGATCAGGATCGACTGCCCCACCAGCACGTGGTGCCACGCGACGGGCTTGCCCGCGTCGTCGAGCGCGATGCGCGCCTGCTGCACGTACATCGGCCGGTAGTAGCCGCCGCGGATGTCGTCCTCGCGCGTCCAGACGGTTTTCACCGGCTTTCCCGCGGCCTTGGCGACTTCGACCGCTTCGCTGACGAAGTCCGACGTCGGCGTCGCGCGCCGGCCGAAGGCACCGCCGAGGAAGGTCGTGTGGATGTTCACCTTGTCGGGCGTGATGCCGAGGATCTTCGCGGCGACCTGCTGGTCCAGCGTCTGGAACTGCGTGCCCGTCCAGATGTCGCAAACGCCGTTCTCGAACTTCACCGTGGCGTTGAGCGGTTCCATCGGCGCATGCGCCAGGTACGGCACGTGGTACTGCGCCTCCAGCGTGCGCGTGGCGCGGGTGAGCGCGCCCTTCGCGTCGCCAGCCTGTTTCGCGAGCAGGCCATCGGTGAGCGCGAGCGTGCGGAACTGCTCGTGCAGTGATGTGGTATCGAGCGCGGCGTTGGGGCCGGCATCCCACTCGACCTTCAGCGCGTCGCGGCCCAGCTTCGCCGCCCAGTAATGATCGGCCACCACCGCCACGCCGCTGGGCACCTGCACCACGTCGCGCACGCCCGGCACGGCCTTCGCGGCGGTCGCGTCGAAGGATTTCACCGTTCCGCCGAACACCGGCGCGCGTGCGACCACCGCGGTGAGCAACCCCTCGAACTGCACGTCCATGCCGAACTGCGCGCGACCGGTGATCTTCTCCGGCGTATCCAGGCGTTTGGTGGGATGGCCGATCAGCTTCCAGGCCTTCGGATCCTTCAGCGCGACCTTGGCCGGCGCCTGGAGCGTGGCGGCCTGCACGGCGAGTTCGCCGTAACGGGCGCGTTGATCGCCCGCGATGGCCGTGCCGTTCTCGGTGCGCACCTGCGCGGCCGGTACGTTGAACTTCTGTGCGGCGGCCGCGACCAGCAGCGCGCGCGCGGTTGCGCCCGCCTGGCGGTAGCGATCGAATTCGGACCAGGTCGTCGTCGAGCCGCCGGTCATCTGCATGCCGAAGGCCGTGTGCGCGAAAGGCGGCGCGGCGGGCGCATGTTCGACGCGGATGCGCGTCCAGTCGGCGTCGAGTTCCTCCGCGACCAGCATCGCGAGCGTCGTCCAGATGCCCTGCCCCATCTCCGAATGCGCCAGCAGCACCGTGACGCTGTCGTCGGGCGCGATGCGCAGGTAGGCATTCGGTTCAAGGCCGGTGGATGCGGCGGCGGCCGCCTCGGGCGCGGCCTGCGCGAAGCGGCGCGCGCCGGGCACGACGAAGGCCACGACCAGGCCCGCGCCGATCGTCGCGGTGGATTTGAGGAAAGTGCGACGGGAGGAGTTCAGCCGTGCATTCATGTCGCGTCTCCGCGTTCTGTTTCCCTTCTCCCTGCGGGAGAAGGTGCCCGAAGGGCGGATGAGGGGGAACGGGGCTGCAAGGCATCGAACTCAGCGCCTCACTGCACTGGCGGTTCGACCTCGACACTCCGTTGCCCCTCACCCCAACCCCTCTCCCGGTGGGAGAGCGGCTCTGACCCCAGGGATGGATGAGGGAAGGTCCTGTTGAAACTTCAAGCCTTTCCAAACTCCGCTGCCCGGTGCACCGCCGCACGGATGCGCTGGTACGTTCCGCAGCGGCAGATGTTCCCGGACAGCGCCTGGTCGATGTCGGCGTCGCTCGGCGCCGGCATCTTCGCCAGGAGCGCGGCGGCGGGACATGATCTGGCCGGACTGGCAGTAGCCGCACTGCACGACGTCCAGCTCCGTCCAGGCGCGCTGCACGGGGTGCATGCCGTCCTTCGACAGGCCTTCGATCGTCGTGACGACCTTTCCTTCCACCGTGGACACCGGCGTGACGCAGGCGCGGCGCGGGGCGCCGTCGACGTGCACGGTGCAGGCGCCGCATTGCGCGATGCCGCAACCGAACTTCGTGCCGGTGAGGTGGAGCACGTCGCGCAGCACCCACAGCAGGGGCATGTCGGGCGGCGCGTCGACATCGTGTTCGATGCCGTTGACTTGCAGCTTCATGGAATCCCTCGCGGCGGCTGGGGGCGGCCGGGTCTTACCGTCGCCTCGCGCGGCGGACCGGGCCGCTACAGTAGACCTCCGGCATGGTCGGGGCCGCTAGCCCGTTCGTCGCCGATCCTTGCCCGATCCTCCGGCATCGCGCGTTGTGCCGCGTTGCTCCCGTACCCTGCCGATCACGTTGCCGCGTCGGCGCGCCGCAGATCCTTCGCCAATGGACCTCTCGCGAATCCCCGACAACACGTTCGCCTCCACATCGACATCCGCCGGTGCGATGCCCGTCGGCGGCGCGCGCGCCGTGCTGGAGGCGTCCGTCGCCGCATTGCAGCGCGGCACCGCCGCCACGCTCGCCGTCGTGCTGGAAACCAGCGGCTCGACCTACGTGCGCGCCGGTGCGCTCGCGTTGTTCGATGGCGAAGGCACGCAGGTCGGCTGGCTGAGCGGCGGCTGCCTGGAGCCGGAAATCGCCCAGCGCGCCGATGACGCATCGCACGCGGGCCAGGTCGATTTCATGGAGATCGACACGCGCTTCGACGAAGACCTGCTGTCGGGATCGGCCGTCGGTTGCCGCGGGCGGCTGCGCATCGCGCTGCTGCCGCTTGCGCTGCTTGGCGACTGGATCACGCACGTCGAGGCGTGGCGCGAAGGCGAACCGCTGCGGCTGGGCGTCCATGACGATGGCACGGTCGAACTTGCGTGCGCTGCGAACGAAAGCACGCATCGGCTGCCGGCCGCTGCGCCTTCCTGGCCCGACGCGCAATCGCGCTGGTCGATCGCCGTGCCGGCGGCACCCTCGATAATTGTGTTCGGCGCCGGGCCGGAAACGCCCTTCCTGCTGCCGATGCTGCGCGCCTTCGGCGCGACGACCACGCTCGTCGAACGCCGCCCGCGCTGGAGCGGTGCCGGCGCGCTCGCCGACCACGCGCCGGCACTCACGCCGACGCAGGCGCTCGTCGCGCCGAGGCGACGTTTCGACGTCGCGCTGGTGATGCACCACAACTTCGAACTCGATCGCGAGGCGCTGCACGCGCTGGCGACGGCGCCGATCGGCTTCATCGGCCTGCTGGGGCCGGTGCGTCGTCGCGACGACCTGTTCCGCGTGCTGCCCGGCGACGTGCGCGAGGCGTTGCTGCCGCGCCTGCATTCGCCGGTCGGGCTGCACCTGGGCGGCAGCGGGCCGGAGGCGATCGCGCTGAGCATCGCCGCGCAGCTGCAGCGTCACCTGCACGGCACGCCCGCGTGAAGCACACGGCGATCGTCCTGGCCGCCGGCGGCAGCACGCGACTGGGCCGACCGAAACAACTGCTGACGCGCGACGGCGAGGCGCTGGTGCATCGCGCGGTGCGGCTCGCGGCGGCGACGCATCCGGCGCGGCTGCTCGTCGTCACCGGCGCGCACGCGCACGGCGTGGCGGCGGCGCTGCAGGTGATCGCGGTGGATCATCGCTTGGAGCTGATCGCCAATTCCGACTGGGCGCAGGGCCTGTCGACGAGCCTTGCCGTTGCCGCAAACGCACTGCACGGCGTCGGTGCGCCGGCGCTGATCCTGGTCTGCGACCAGCCCGCGATGGACGAACACCACCTGCGCGCGCTCCTCGACGGTGCCGCGCACGCACCGGCCGGTTGCGCGGCGACCCGCCATGGCGAACGCCTCGGCGTGCCGGCGGTGGTCAGTGCGCGATTGCTCGACGAAGCGCGCACGCTGCGTGGCGATGCGGGCCTGGGCGCGCGACTGAGCGCGCTGGATGGCGCCTGGACGCTGGATGCGCCAGAACTGGCGCTGGATCTGGATACGCCCGCCGATGTCGCCGAAGCGGTGGCGCGGGGCTGGCTGGACGCGGCGGATTGACCGATCGCCGCTGGCGACGACACGCAATCGCGTTCCTTCGTCGCTTCTACAAATACAAAAACGGATAAGGGCAGGAACCAGGCGCGAGATGCGGCGTAAACCGCCGACTCGTCCCTCGTTCCTGCCCTTACCCGGAATGCGTCAACAGGATGCGGCCGCGTGCGCGCGCCGCATCCAGGCGGTCATCAGGCCGCGGCGTCCTTCAGCTTCTTCAGCGGACGGACCTTGACCTTCACCGTGGCCGGCTTGGCAGCGAACCACTGCTCTTCCTTGGTGAACGGGTTGATGCCCTTGCGCTTCGGCTTGGCCGCAACGCTGACGGCGGTGATCTTCAGCAGGCCCGGCAGGGTGAACGCACCCGCGCCCTTCTTGCTGACCGAAGCGTGCACGGCACCTTCCAGCGCGGCCAGCACGTTGCGGACGTCCTTGGCGACCACGCCCGTCGTTTCCGACAGGTGCGCGACCAGGCCCGACTTGGACAGCACTTCCTTGATCGGCTTCGGAGCGGCCGGCTTGGCAGCGGCCTTCTTCGGGGCGGCCTTCTTTGCCACTTTCTTCGTCTTCGCCATATGTGTCTCGTGATACTCGATGGTTGATGGATGCCCGTAAACCGCAGCTAGGCAAGCGGAATGTAGGGCAACACCAACGCGCCGCCAAGTGGTTTTGCACGAAAAAGTGCGGGAATTAGGCAGGTTTGGCGATCCCGACCGGTTCCGGGTGCCGGCACGGTGCTTGGATGCGCGGTTTTCGACGCGCTGCGTCACTCCGCCGCGAGCGCCACCGCCTCGCGCGCGAGGGCTTCCACGCGCGCCCAATCGCCCTCGCGCAACGCATCGGCCGGCGTCAGCCACGAGCCGCCAAGGCAGGCGACGTTGGATCGGCGCAGGTACTCGCGGGCACGCGCGGCGTCGATGCCGCCGGTCGGACAGAAGCGCGCCTGCGCGAACGGACCGCGCCAGGCGTCGATCAGTTCGAGCGCATTGATCGGTTCGGCCGGAAACACCTTGAGCAGTCGATGGCCCGCGGCGAGTGCGGCCATCACTTCGCTGCCCGTCGCCACGCCGGGCAGGTACGCGATGTCCAGTTCGACCGCGGCGGCCAGCAGTTCGGGCGTGCTGCCGGGCGACACGGCGAATACCGCGCCGACGTCCTTCAGCCGGCGCAGTTGTTCGACTTCCAGCACGGTGCCCGCGCCAATGCGCATGTCGGGCATTTCGCGCACGAGCGCGGCGACCGCGCCCATCGCCGCCGGCGTGCGCAGCGTCACCTCGATCGCGCCGATGCCGCCGGCCTGCAGCGCGCGCGCCACGGCCCGCGCTTCGTCCACGCTGGCGGGCGTGTACACGGGCATGACGCGATGCCCGTGCAGCAATGCCTGTGCGTCAACGGCGGACATGGAAGCCCGCCTGCGACGTCACGTCGTGGATTTCCTGCGCGCTGGCCAGGCAGAAATCGCCCGGGATCGAATGCTTGAGCACGGCGGCGCCGAGGCCGAAATGCAGCACTTCCGGCGGCGCCATGCCCTGGATCAGGCCGTGCAGCACGCCGCCGGCGAACGCATCGCCGGTGCCGATGCGATCGACGATGCCGTCCAGTTCGTAATCCGGCGCGCGACGACGCGTACCGTCGCGTTCGACCATGACCGCCGACAGCGTGTGCCGATCGACGCTGTGCTGCGTGCGCAGCGTGCAGGTGAGCCATCGCAGGTTCGGCAGCGCGGCGAACGCGCGCGTGGCGGCTTCGGCCACTGCACGCTCGCCTTCGGACGGCACGCGTTCGCCGAGCACGATGGCGATGTCGCGATGGTCGGCGAAGACGATGTCGGCTTCCTCGAAGATCTGCCGCAGCAGGCCGGCGGCGTCGCCGTCCCACGCCTGCCAGAGCTTGCCGCGGAAGTTGCCGTCGAAGGACACCTTGACGCCGAGGCGTCGCGCCGCGCGCGCGGCGTCGATGGTCGCCTGCGCCGTCGCCAGGCCGAGCGCGGGGCTCACGCCGGACAGGTGCAGCCACTGCGCGCCGTCGAGCAGCGCGTCCCAGTCGTAGTCGGCATGGCGCACGAAAGCCGAGTCGGCGCGGTCGTACAGCACTTCGCTCGGACGCTGCATCGCGCCGTGCGACAGGAAGTACAGGCCCATGCGCCCATCGGCCGCGCGCACCGCACGCGTGTCGACGCCGTGGCGGCGCAGTTCGCCGACTGCGGCGGCGCCGAGCGCGTTGTCGGCGACGGTCGATACCATCGCCGCGTCATGGCCCAGCTGCGCGAGCAGCACCGCGACGTTGGCCTCGGCACCGCCGATGTGCACGTCCAGTGCGGGCGACTGCAGCACGCGCTCGCGGCCGGGCGCGGACAGGCGCAGCAGCAGCTCACCGAAACAGACGATGCGGCTCACGCCGGGTTCCTCATTGCGCTCATTCCTGCTCCCATCGATTCGAAAACCGCGACGATTCTGCCTGCTTCCCGGGCCGCCCCGCCTTGCCGCGACCGGGCTCCGGCGAGCCCATGGCGCACCGCAGCATGCGATCCGTCAACTCAGGTGCTAGGGTTTTGACCATCGGTGTCATTCCACCGTACGGAACACCTTAGCAAGCGTCCTGAGCCAGTCAACAAGCGCCTTTGAGCTGTAGTGCCATATGGGAGGGGAGAACCTATGCAATTTCAGCGTGCACCAAAAAAGACACCGGTTACCTTGCTTGCCGCCTCGATCGGCCTTGCGCTGCAGCTGAGCGCCGCGAGCGCCCTCGCGCAGGACGCCGCAGCGGCCTCGTCCACCGCACCGACCACGACGACCGCTGCCGCGCCCGCCGCGGACGCGCCGCCGACCGAACTCGACACGGTCACCGTCACCGGCTTCCGCGGCGCGCTGGAAAAGGCGCTGGACAAGAAGCGCAGCGAGATCGGCGTGGTCGATGCGATCGTCGCCGAGGACATCGCCGACTTCCCGGACCTCAACCTGGCCGAATCGCTGCAGCGCATCCCGGGCGTGTCGATTTCGCGCGACGCCGGCGAAGGCCGCAACATTTCCGTGCGCGGGCTGGACAGCCAGTTCACGCGCGTGCGCATCAACGGCATGGAAGCGCTGACCACCACCGGCGGCACCGACAGCTCCGGCGGCGCGAACCGCGGTCGCGGCTTCGACTTCAACGTCTTCGCCTCCGAGCTGTTCAACAGCATCACGGTGCGCAAGACCTCCTCGGCCGACATCGAGGAAGGCGCGCTCGGCGCAACCGTCGACCTGCAGACCGCGCGTCCGTTCGACTACGACGGCTTCACCTTCGTCACCGGTGCGCAGCTGGGCTACAACGACCTGGCGTCGGACCTCGACCCTCGCGCGACGATGCTGGTCAGCAACACCTGGGCCGACAACAAGTTCGGCGCGCTGCTGTCGGTGGCCTACACCAAGCGCCGCCTGCTGGAAGAAGGCCACAGCACGGTGCGCTGGGACAACGGCACCAGCAGCGGCGGTTTCGCCGGCACGCCGGCGGCCGAGTCGGCCAGCGTCTTCCATCCGCGCATCCCGCGCTACGGCGTGATGGAGCACGAGCAGGAGCGCCTGGGCGTCACCGCGTCGCTGCAGTTCGATCCGACCGACAAGACCTCGCTCGGCCTCGACCTCATGTACGCCGACCTCGACGCCACGCGCACCGAGAACTTCCTCAACGGCCTGTCCTTCAGCCGTGGCGCGTGCGCCGCGGGCACCGCGGGTGCGGCCTGCCGCGCGGCCGGCGCCAGCGGCAAGCCGGAAACGGTGGTGCTGGAAAGCGTGGTCGACGAGCGTGGCAACCTGGTCTACGGCCGCTTCAACAACGTCGACGTGCGCTCGGAAGCGCGCTACGACGAGCTGGAAACCAAGTTCACCCAGTTCAACTTCTACGCCGACCACGAACTGACCGACGACTTCAAACTGCATTTCGAAGGCGGCCGCGCGAAGTCCGAGTTCGAGAACCCGATCCAGACGACCATCACGCTGGATCGCACCAACGCGCAGAACTACACCTGGGATTACCGCAACAACGACCGCCTGCCCGTCATCACCAACGGCTTCGACGTGAACGATCCGGCGCAGTGGCGGTTCATCAACGGCGTGTCGGAAATCCGCCTGCGCCCGCAGTACGCCGACAACACCATCGACAACGTGTCGCTGGGCATGTCGTGGGCGCTGACCGACAGCTTCGCGCTGAAGGGTGGCGGCCAGTTCAAGGAATACACCTTCGAATCGCGCGAGGAACGCCGCGCGTCCGAGCTCGTCGTGCCCGCGCTGCCCGCCGGCACGACGCTGGCCGACTTCACGCGCACGATCCAGCTGGAAGACATCCGCAACGTCGGCGACGGCCGCTGGCTGATTCCCGACATCGACGCGTTCAACCGCGCGTTCGACCTCTACAGCGACGAAGGCATCTTCGCCGTCAGCGACACCGTGTCGTCGGTGCTCGGCAACAACCGCACGGTGACCGAGCGCGACCAGGGCTTCTGGCTGCAGGGCGACTTCAATACGCAGATCGGCTCGCTGCCGCTCAGCGGCAACATCGGCCTGCGCCAGGTGACCACGCGCCAGAGCTCCACCGGCTGGTCCACGGTCGGTGGGCAGCCCGTGCTGACGACGGTCGAGCGCAGCTACGAGGACACGCTGCCGTCGATGAACCTGGTCGCCGACGTGACGCCGGACTTCCTGATCCGCTTCGCCGCGGCGAAGGTGATGGCGCGTCCGGGCCTGGGCAACCTCACGCCAGGCGTGACGGTGAACGTGTCCGGCGGCAATCGCGTGGTGAACGGCGGCAACCCGCTGCTCGATCCGTTCCGCGCGAAGACGGCCGACCTGTCGTTCGAGTGGTATTTCGCCGAGGAATCGCTGCTGGCGCTGGGCCTGTTCTACAAGGACATCGACAGCTTCGTGCAGACCTCGCGCGAGACGCGCCCGTACTACACGTCGGGCCTTCCGGAGAGCCTGCTCGCCGGCACCGGCGCGACGGTGAACGACGACTTCCAGTTCAACATCCCGCTGAACACGCCAGGCGGTCCGCTCAAGGGCCTGGAGTTCACCTACCAGCAGCCGTTCGTGTTCCTGCCCGGCTTCTGGAGCGATTTCGGCGTGCAGCTGAACTACACCTACGTCGATTCGAAGATCCAGTACATGACCGCGGCCGGCGCGACCTCGCTGCGCACCGACCTCACCGGCCTGTCGAAGAACGCGTACAACGCCACGCTCTACTACGAAGGCGACAAGTTCAGCGCGCGCGTGTCGGCGGCGTATCGCGACGACTACCTGACCACGGTGCCGGGCCGCAACAACAACGACGTGGAAGGCACGGCCGAAACGCTGACCATCGACATGTCGGCCTCGTACAAGATCAACGAGCACTTCGAACTGACGCTGGAAGGCCTGAACCTCACCGACGAGTTCCAGGACCAGTGGGTCGATTCGATCGGCGATCGCGCCTCGGTCTACCACCACACCGGGCGCCAGTACTTCCTGGGTGCGCGTTACAAGTTCTGATCGTGATGGCAAGGCCCTTCTCCCGCTCGCGGGAGAAGGTGCCCGAAGGGCGGATGAGGGCGATCTTGCGCGACCGCTTCGCCTGCCCTCACCCCAACCCCTCTCCCGCGCGCGGGAGAGGGGCTTTGTTGTTGATCGTTTGCGTAGTCATCCTGCGGGCGTCGCACGCCTGACCGCCGACGTCCGCCTCTTCCTGACTAGAAGGAGCGGCACCGATGCGCAATCGCACGAAGATCGTCCTGACCACGCTCGCACTGGCCTTGATGCCATGCGCTCACGCCGGTCACGGCCTTGAACGCCAGACCATCGCACCGAACGATGGCTGGGCCTCACAGCCCACCGCCGCATTGCCGTACGGGACGACCGGGGGTTCCGCCGCGGACGAGGCGCACGTGTTCACCGTGTCCGACCGCAACGCGCTGGTGGCCGCACTGAACTTCCCCGACGCCACGCCGAAGATCATCCGCATCGAAGGCATGATCGACGCGAACGTCGATGCGAACGGCCAACCACTCACGTGCACGGATTACGCGCGCCCCGACCCGCAGACGGGCGAGTTGTATTCGCTGGACGCCTTCCTCGCTGCGTACGATCCCGCGACATGGGGACGCGTTAACCCCAGCGGCCCGCAGGAACGCGCACGTGCCGCATCTGCCGCCGCGCAGCAGGCGCGCGTGCGTATCCGCGTGCCCGCAAACACCACGATCATCGGCGCGAACCACGGCGACGGCCTGCGCGGCGCGTGGCTCGACATCCGTCCGAGTTCCACCAGCGGCAACCAGCCGATGAACGTCATCGTGCGCAACCTGCTGCTGGTCGATAGCGCCGACTGCTTCCCCCAGTGGTCCCCGACCGATGGCGCCGAAGGCAACTGGAACGCGCTGTACGACGCGATTTCGGTCCGCAACGCGACGCATGTGTGGATCGACCACAACGCGATGCTCGACGTCGCCACGCGCGACGAGGATGCGCCGACGTATTTCGGTCGGCTTTACCAGCGCCACGACGGACTGGTGGACGTCACCAACGAGTCCGACTTCGTCACGGTGTCGTGGAATCTGATGGCCAACCACGACAAGGCGATGCTGATCGGCTCGTCCGACAGTGCCGTCGCCGACCGCGACAAGCTGCGCGTGACGCTGCATCACAACCTGTTCCACGATCTCGGCCAGCGCGTGCCGCGCGTGCGCTACGGCCAGGTGCACGTGTTCAACAACCAGTACTCGCTCACCGACGAAGGCGCGCAGACCTACGCGTACAGCTGGGGCGTGGGCATCGAGTCCAAGATCTTCGCGCAGAACAACCATTTCCTCGTGCCGCCGGCGGTGACGCCTGACCTGTTCGCCGAGCGTTTCAACGGCACGGCGCTGTTCGAGGAGGGCACGTTGCGCAATGGCGTGTCGCGGCACGCACGCGTGGACGTGGTCGATGCGTACAACGCGGTGAACACCGTTCCGCTGTCGCGCGATGTCGGCTGGACGCCGACGCTGTATCGCCGCATCGATCCAACGGCAGTCGTGCCGATCGCGGTGATCCTCGGGGCTGGGCCGTTCAAGTGACACCGGGTTCGACCTTCGCGCTGCGTCGCCGTCTTCTGCGTGCATCGATTGCCTCACCCGCTTTGCTGCTGGCCCCTCCCCTGCTTGCAGGGGAGGGTTTGGAAGGGGCGAAGTCCCCCGCGGGAACCTTCGACGCCGTAGTCGGGCGAACGCCTTTCGACGGCATCCCGATCTTCGCCAGCGTCGGAGCCGCCATCGCCGCCGCGCCCATCACGGGCGGCAAACCTTTCCGCATCCTCGTCACCCGCGGTCGCTGGCACGAGAAGCTGGTGGTCGACAAACCCGAGATTCATCTCGTCGGCGAAGACCGCACGGCCAGCGTTCTGACGTTCGACGCCGCCGCCGGCATGCCGCGGCCCGACGACGAGCCGTGGGGCACGTGGGGCTGCGCGAGCGTCACCATCCGTGCACCCGGCTTCCGCGCCACGAACCTCACCATCGAGAACGCCTTCGACTACGTCGGCAATCTTGCGGCGCCGAAGTTCGAGCCCATCGGCCCGAACGGCGCGCAGGCGGTCGCGCTGATGCTGGACGCGGGTTCCGATCGCGCGATGTTCGAGCGGGTGGACGTCATCGGCCACCAGGACACGCTGTTCGTCGATGCAGGCCGGAGCTTCTTCCGCGATTGCCGCATCAGCGGCAGCGTCGATTTCATCTTCGGCGGCGGCAATGCGCTGTTCGAACAGTGCGAACTGCACTCGTGCTTCCGTCCCGGCAAGGAACGGCAGGGTTACGTCGCCGTGCCGTGCACGCCGTCGGCGCAGGCGTATGGACTCACGTTCGTGCGATGTCGGCTGACGCGCGATGCCGCCATCGCCGACGGCAGCGTCGCGCTGGGCCGCGCGTGGCGACCGGGACGCACGTTTCCCGACGGCAAGTACGGCGATCCCGACGCCGTCGGTGCCGCGGTGTACCTCGACTGCTGGATGGATGCGCACATCGACCCCCGCGGCTGGGACGAGATGGGCTACACCGCCCGCGACGGCAAGCGCGTGATGCTGCAGCCCGGCGACGCGCGGCTGTTCGAGCACGCAAGTTCGGGGCCGGGCGCACATCGTTCTGCTTCACGGCGAGCATTGCCGCGCGACCGAATCGCTGCGTATGCGCGCGAGCGCGTGCTCGACGGCTGGGTGCCGATCTGATCGACGCCGCGCGTTGGCGCGTCACCTTCGATCCCGCTGTCATCCCCCGTTTCCCCGTCATCCCGGCGAAAGCCGGGACCCAGGCCCGCACCGTCGAACGAATCCCATGCCAAAAGTCGTCCACGCACTCGTACTGCTGCTCGCCCTCGCCGCCTCCGCACGCGCAGCGGAACCGCCCACGATCCACCTCGCCGGCGACTCCACCATGGCGATCAAACGCGCCGAGAAGCGGCCTGAAACCGGATGGGGCGAGTTCCTCGCGGAGCAGTTCGCACCCGGCGCGATCGCCGTCGACAATCGCGCGATGAACGGCCGCAGCACGCGCACGTTCATCGCCGAAGATCGTTGGAGCGCGCTGCTGGAAGCGACGAAACCGGGCGACATCGTGCTGATCCAGTTCGGCCACAACGATCAGTCGATCGAGAAGCCCGACCGCTACACGCCGCCCGCGGACTATGCGCGGAATCTTGAACGTTTCGTCGCCGACGTTCGCGCGCGGAACGCCACGCCCGTGCTGCTCACGCCGGTCGCACGACGCCGGTTCGACGAGGACGGACGCGTCGTGGCCAGCCACGGCGAGTATCCCGACCTCGTGCGTGCACTCTCCGCGCGTGAGCATGTCGCGCTGATCGACATGGAGCGCCGCAGTTCCGCCGTGCTCCAGGAGGCTGGCGTGGAGGGCTCGAAGGCGCTGTTCCTCTGGCTCGCGCCCGGCGAGCACGCGAACTACCCGCAGGGCGTGCAGGACAACACGCATTTCTCGCCGAAAGGTGCGGCGCGGATGGCGCGGGAGTTTGCGGCAGCGTTGCGGGAGTCGGGGGTGGAGGTGCCGAAGCTCGACCGCTTGCCGTAGCGAGGCCCCTCTCCCGCCTGCGGGAGAGGGGTGGGGATGAGGGCCGAGCCGGCGCGTAGGCCTGGATCCCGGCTTTCGCCGGGATGACGGCTCTCCCTTGGGTCGGGGACAACACAGACAACATCGACGCTGCGATGCTGCTCCCGCGAACGCCTACTTCAACGGCTCCCGCCGCGGCAGCGGCTTCAGCGGTTCCATCGTGCCCAGGTCCCAGTCCGCCGGCACGAATGCCTGCCGGGTTTCCTTCTGCACCGGATAACCGCCTACCTGCTCCTGGCTGTCGATGATGCGGCCGCGGCCTTCGATGGTGTCGGCGAGGATGCGGCGATCCACGTCATCGCGATCCCACGGCCGTGCGCCCGCATTCGCGATCACCGCGTCCTGCACCTGCGACGACGGCAACAGCGTCACGCCGAACGGCAATGCCGGCGCGCGCTTCATTGCATCCACGCGGATCGGCGTGGTGGTGTAGCGGCCCTGCTGCGGCAGGGGGTTGCCGATGCGGTCGACGGCGAGGTTGTCCTCGAAGAACACGTCGACGTCGCCCGAACCGCCGACTTCGAAGAACGCGACGTCCTCCGTCGAAATGCCCGCGCGCATCACGTTGCCGCGCGCGATGACCTGCCCGCGCGAGTACGGATGGCCCAGCCATTCCTCGGCGATGAGGTTGTAGTGCACGGCGCGCTGGCCCGGGTCGTAGATCAGGTTGTTGATGACCTGCCCGCGCGCGCCGCCCTTGAACAGCGGGTTGCGCTCGTAGTTGTGCGCGTAGAGGTTGCCGACGATCAGCACGTCGTTGACGTGGTCGTGGATCAGCGAACCCTTGGAATGCTCGCCCTTCTTGTGCGTCGCGTTAGACAGTCCCTCGGCGACGATGTTGTTGCTGTAGGTGATGCGGCGCGACGCCGCGTCCATCCACGCCTTCTCGTCCTCGCCGAAAAAGCGCGTGCTGGAGGCCGAGAGGTTCTCGTCCGTCGCCCACGTCAGCGAGCAGTGATCGACGATCACGTCCTTCGCGCCGCGCACGGTGGTGATCGCGTCGATGTCGCCGGAGAACTTCGGCATGCCGCCATCGCCCGGGCGCATGCGGATGTGGCGCACGACCACGTCATGCGTCGCGATGGTCAGCCCGCCCTTGATGAAGGTGATGCCCGGTTGCGGCGCGGTCTGCCCGGCGATGGTGAGGAAGGGCTCGGTGATGCGCAGCTCCTTCATGCCCAGGTCGATCACGCCTCCGACCTCGAACACGACGATGCGCGGCCCCTTCGTTGCGAGCGCTTCGGCGAACGATCCCGGCCCGTCGGCCGCGAGCGTGGTGACGCGCAGGATCTTGCCGCCGCGGCCGCCCGGCGTATGCGCCGCCCAGCCCTGGGCGCCGGGGAATGCGAGTGCGGGTGTCCCGGTGGACAAGGAATCGGGCCCGGCGGGCGCCGCCCAGACGCCTCCGGCCGTGGTGGAAGCCAGCAACGCGCCGATCGTCAGCGCGCGCGCAAACCCGTGAATCCTGCCCTTCCGGCGTTGCATCCCCATCCGTCCCCTCCCCGAGCCGTGTTCCGAGTGTAGACCCCGATTGTCAATGACACCGGTTTCCTATACAACATCCCGAACAGCCGAATCTCAGGGGATCGCCGTCGCATGGACAAACACGCGCCCGACGCGGGCAGTGACAGCGCAACGATCGCCCGGCGACTGGTGGATGCCCGGCGGAAAGCGCAGGCGCTTCCGGAATATCCCGGCGCGCTGCCCGCCAGCCTCGACGAGGGCTATGCGTGCCAGGACGCGGCGATCGCGCTGTGGGACCGCCCGGTCGTGGGCTGGAAGGTCGGCAAGATCCCGGCCGACTGGGAAGCGACGCTGGGTGAGGAACGCCTGGTCGGGCCGATCTTCGAAGGTGCGATCCAGTCGCCCTCGCCGCGCGACGCGGCGACGTTCCCGGTGATTCCCGGCGGCTTCGCCGCGGTGGAGGCCGAGTTCGTGTTCCGCATCGCGCGCGACAGCGATCCCGGCAAGTTCGATTACTCCGCCGACGAAGCAGCCGACCTGGTCGATGCGCTGCACGTGGGCATCGAGCTGGCCGGCAGTCCGCTGCCGCTGATCAACGTGCTCGGCCCGCCGGTGGTGGTGTCGGATTTCGGCAACAACACCGGGCTGGTGCTCGGCAACGAAATCACCGGCTGGCAGCGCCGCAGCGCGGACGACCTCACCTGCGAGACCTTCATCGACGGCCACCTGGTCGGCGAAGGCGGCGCGGCCTCCATCGCCGGCGGCCTGCTCGCGGCGCTGGCATTCGCGCTGTCGCGTTGCGCACGTCGCGGACATCCGCTCAAGCGCGGCATGCTGGTGACGACGGGCGCGGCGACCGGCATCCACGACATCGTGGCCGGACAGCGCGCGCGCGTCAGTTTCGGCGAATGGGGCGAGATCCACTGCAACGCCATCGCCGCACAACCGCACGGGGAGCGCGCGTGACCGAAGCCGAACACGGAATGCACCGCCGCCGTTTCCTCGCCGGACTCACCGGCGCCTGCGCCGCGGGCGCGTTGCCGCAGGCGCTGCGCGCGGCCGAGCCGGCGCGCGTGCTCACCGCCACCGACGTGCACGTGAAGGATTACCCGACCGTGCAGGCGGTGCAGTGGATCGGCGAGCAGCTCGAGCGCGAAACCAGCGGACGCGTACGCATCCGGATGTACCACGCGGGCCAGCTCGGCCGCGAATCGGAAGCCATCGACATGGCGCGTTTCGGCGCCATCGCCATCACGCGCGTCTACACCGGTGCGCTGAACAACGCCTTCCCGCTGACGCAGGCGTTGTGCCTGCCGTATGTCTTCGATTCCACCGAGCACCTGCGCCGCGCGATCGACGGCAACGTCGGCGCGCAGGTGTTGCGCGGCTTCGAATCGCGCGGGCTCGTCGGCCTTGCGATCTACGACAGTGGTCCGCGCTGCTTCTACAACATCAAGCATCCCATCGTGGTGCCCGGCGACCTGCACGGGTTGAAGATCCGCGTGCCCATGTCGGACATCTTCATCCGGATGCTGCGTCTGTTCGGCGCCAACCCGACGCCCTTGCCGCTGGGCGAGGTGTTCTCCGGCATGGAGACGCACATGATCGACGGCGCGGAGAACAACATCCGCAGCTTCCAGTCGAGCCGCCATTTCGAGGCCGCACGCTACTGGTCGCACAGCGATCATTCGTGGGCGCCGGACGTGCTGCTGATGTCGCGCAAGATCTTCGATTCCCTGGAAGCGCGCGATCGCGAGACGCTGCTGCGCCTCGCGCGCGAATCGGTGGGCGTGATGCGCACGCTGTGGGCGCAGCAGGAAGACGACGCGCGCCGCATCGTGGAGGACGCCGGCGTCGCGTTCAACGAATGCGACATCCCGTCGTTCCGCGCCGCCGCGCAGCCGTTGCTGGCGCATTACCGCACGGACCCGGCCATCGACGCGCTGTACCGGCAGATCCGCGATCTCGCCTGAGGATTCCCATGGACGCCACCGTGACTCCGGTTCCGACTTCGATCCTGCAACGCACCTGCGAACGGCTGGCCGGCTGGACGATCGCGACGGCGGCGTTCGCGCTGCTGATGCTCGTGCTCGTGCAGGGCTGGCAGGTGATCGCGCGCTACGTGCTCAACGATTCGCCCAGCTGGACCGAGCCGGTCACGCTGCTGATGCTCAGCACCGCGATGAGCATGGGCGCTGCCGCGGGCGTGCACACGCGCCGGCACTTCGCGTTCTCGCTGCTCGCCGAAGCACTCGGGCCGCGCGGCAGGCACGCGGCGCACCTGCTGCAGTCGGCGGTGGTGGTGGTCATCGGGCTGATGCTCGCCTACTGGGGCGGCGTGCTGTTCGTCGATGGCGTGCACATCCCGACCGCGGGCGCACCGCTGCCGGAAAGCATCGACTACCTGCCGCTCGCCGTCGGCGGCGCGCTGATGGCGCTGTTCGCGATATCGCAGATGTTCCATGACACCCCGTCGGCGGAGGTCCACTGAATGGCGATCGCCCTGCTCTTCGTCGTCTTCGGCGTGATGCTCGTGCTGGGCGTGCCGGTGGCGTACGCGCTGGCCGCCGCCTCGCTGGCGACGCTGCTCTACCTGGACGTGCCCTCGATCGTGATGGTGCAGCAGGTGTCCGCAGGCTCGGGATCGGCGAGCCTCATCGCCATTCCGCTCTTCATCTTCGCCGGCGAGATCATGATGCGAGGCGGCATTTCCGAGCGCCTGATCAGCCTCGCCTCGTCGCTGGTCGGCCGCATGCGCGGCGGCCTCGGGCAGGTCAGCATCCTCTCCTCGCTGTTCTTCGGCGGCGTGTCGGGCTCGGCGCTCGCCGACGTGTCGGCCGTCGGCGGCACGATGATCCCGCAGATGGTGCAGCGCGGTTACGACCGCGACTTCGCCGTGAACGTATGCATCACCGCTGCACTGGTCGCGCTGCTCGTGCCGCCTTCGCACAATCTGATCCTGTATTCGGCCGCGGCCGGCGGCGGTCTGTCGATCGCCGACCTGTTCGCCGCCGGCATCGTGCCCGCGCTGCTGATGACGCTCGTGCTGATGGTCACCTGTTACGCGGTGGCGCGGCATCGCGGCTACGGCGTGGAGATCTTCCCCGGTTGGCGCGCCGTCGCGCTGCGCCTGGTGTCGGCACTGCCCGGCCTGGGGCTGGTCGCGCTGATCTTCGTCGGCATCCGCGCGGGCATCTTCACCGCCGTGGAGAGCGCGGCGATCGCGGTCGTCTACGCGCTGCTGGTCACCAGCGTGCTGTATCGGCAGATGCCGTGGCGCGAGTTCCTCGGCACCGTCGTGCACGCGGCACGCAGTGCGGGCGCGATCCTGTTCGTGATCGCCACCGCAGCGGTTTTCGGCTGGCTGCTGGCCTACCTGCAGGTGCCGTCGGCTTCGGTGGATTTCCTCACCGGCCTGACGCAGGACCGCAACCTGATGTTGCTGCTGATGATCCTGGTGCTGCTGGTGCTGGGCACGTTCCTCGACCTCGCACCGATGATCCTGATCTGTACGCCGATCTTCCTGCCGGTGGCCCGGGCCATCGGCATCGACCCCGTGCATTTCGGCGTGATCCTGGTGCTGAAGGGCGGCCTGAGCCTCATCAGCCCGCCGCTGGGATCGGTGCTGTTCGTCGGCACGTCGATCGGCAAGATCAGCATCGGCCAGAGCATGCGCACGATCTGGCCGTTCTGGCTGGCGGGGCTGGCGGTGCTGCTGGTGGTGGCCTTCGTGCCGGCACTGTCGCTGTGGTTGCCGGCAGTGCTCAAGGCCTGACGCGCCCGTTTCATACGTGTATCGACGTCGGATCATGCCGGGCGCGCGCACCCCGCTCGCGCCCCGCTAGAATCCGCCCATGACCGAACCCGCGCCGCGCACCCGCCGATCCCGCACCGCCTCGCCGCTGCCGGCGCCGGAGGACACCGGGCTGACCGGCAAGGCGACGATCAACGACATCGCGCGGCTTACCGGCGTATCGAAGAAGACGGTCTCGCGGGTCATCAACAACTCGCCGCTGGTGCATCCGGAAACGCGCGAGAAAGTGCTCGCGCTGATGAAGCAGCTGGGCTACACGCCCGACCCGCAGGCGCGTGGCCTCGCGTTCCGGCGTTCGTTCCTGATCGGGCTGGTGTACGACAACCCGACCGCGCAGTACATCGTGAACATGCAGTACGGCGCGCTGGATGCGCTGCGCGATTCGGGATACGAGCTGGTGGTGCACCCCTGCGATTCCTCGAAGGAGGACTACATCGAGGGCGTGCGCCGATTCGTGCAGCAGCAGAAGCTGCATGGCGTGATCCTGATTCCGCGCGTGTCCGAAGACGAGCAGCTCGCGACGGCGTTGCGCGAGACCGGCGTGCGCTACGTGCGCATCGCCTCGGTGCCGATGGACGCGGCGACGCACATGCTGGTCACGCAGGACCGCCAGGCCAGCATGGAAGCGGCCAACTACGTCGAATCGCTGGGACATCGCACCATCGGGCTGATCACCGGCCCGCGCCGTTATCGCTCGACGATCGAACGCGGCGGCGGTTTCCTCGCCGGCCTCGACGCGCGCGGCATCGAGCTGTCGCCGGACTACATCTTCGAAGGCGGCTACACGTTCGATTCGGGCGTTGCGGGCGCGGAATACCTGCTCGCCAAATCGCCGCGCCCGACGGCGATCTTCGCCTGCAACGACGAAATGGCCGCCGGCGTCTACAAGGCGGCGATGCGTCGCGGCCTGTCGATTCCCGGCGATCTGTCGGTCGTGGGCTTCGACGACAGCCCCCTCGCCGCGCAGCTGTGGCCGGCGCTGACCACCATCCATTCGCCCACGCGCGACGTCGGCCGCCAGGCGGCGCAGATGCTGCTCGGCGAGGAGCCGTCCGGCCCGCACGCGGTGAAGGAACCGCGCACCGTGAGCCCGCAGCTGGTCGTGCGGGATTCGACGCAGCGGCCGAAGGTCTAAGACGCCGCGCCCGGTTTCCATAAGCCCCTCTCCCGCCTGCGCGAGAGGGGTTGGGGTGAGGGCGATCGTCCGCTGTTCGGGGTTCGCCCTCATCCGCCCTTCGGGCACCTTCTCCCGCACGCGGGAGAAGGGATTCCAGCCACTTCGCGCACCCTAGGCACTCGACGCGGCTGACCTTTGACACCGGTTACCAAAACCCCGCTATCATCCCCTCACCCGCCTGCCGCGCGACGTCCGCGACGGCCCGAACCACCGGAGAGGCCCGATGTTCCGCAAGACCTACCACGCCACCCACCCGGACATGATGGCCGGCGCCAGCAACGACCAGCTGCGCGAGCGCTACCTCATCGACGGTCTCTTCGTTCCGGGCCAGGTCGTCCTGAACTACTCGCACAACGAGCGCTTCGTCATCGGCGGCGCAGCCCCGACGACGGCGCCGGTATCGCTCCCGGCGCAGACCGAACCGGCCTCCGCCGCGGGCAAGCCGTTCCTCGAACGCCGCGAGCTCGGCATCGTGAATGTCGGCTCCGGCACGGGCACGGTCACGGTCGACGGCACCGCGCACACGCTCGAACCCAAGGACGGCCTGTACGTGCCGATGGGCAGCGCGGACGTGACCTTCGCCTCGAACGACGCCGCCAATCCCGCGAAGTTCTACCTCGCATCCACGCCCGCGCACGCGCGTTTCGAGACGAAGCACATCTCCATCGCGCAGGCCGTTCCGCTGGAGCGCGGCGCGCTGGAAACTTCGAACGAACGCACGATCTACCAGTACATCGTCCCGGCGACGGTGAAGTCGTGCCAGCTGCTGCTCGGCCTGACGATCCTCAAGCCCGGCAGCGTGTGGAACACCATGCCGCCGCACCTGCACGACCGTCGCTCGGAGGTCTATTTCTACTTCGACCTCGCCGACCAGCGCGTCATGCATTTCATGGGAGATCCGGCGGACATGCGCCACCTGGTCATCGCGAACGACGAAGCCGTCGTGTCGCCGCCGTGGTCGATCCACATGGGCTCGGGCACGAAGAACTACTGCTTCATCTGGGCGATGGGCGGCGAGAACCTCGACTACACCGACATGAACCAGCTGGACATCTGCCAGCTCAAGTAAGCGCGCGGGCGCATCCGCACACGAAACCAAGGGGAAAGGCTCCATGTCCAATCCGTTCAGTCTCGAAGGCAAGGTCGCGCTGGTCACCGGCGCCAACACGGGCCTCGGCCAGGGCATCGCGGTGGCGCTCGCCGAAGCGGGCGCCGACATCGCCGCCGCCGGCATCCAGGCGCCGCTCAAGACCGAGGAGAAAGTGCGCGCGCTCGGCCGCCGCTTCGTGTCGATCGAAGCGAACCTGTCGAGCGTGGAGCCGATCGAGCGCGTCGTGCGCGAGACGCTCGACGGTCTCGGCGGGCTGCACGTCCTGGTCAACAACGCCGGTCTGATCCGCCGTGCCGATGCGGTGGATTTCACCGAGAAGGACTGGGACGACGTGATGAACGTGAACATCAAGGGCGCGTTCTTCATGGCGCAGGCGGCCGGCCGGCACATGATCGCGAACGGCGGCGGCAAGATCGTCAACATCGCCTCGATGCTGTCGTTCCAGGGCGGCATCCGCGTGCCGTCGTACACCGCGAGCAAGAGCGGCATCGCCGGCATCACGCGCCTGCTCGCCAACGAATGGGCGAACAAGGGCATCAACGTCAACGCGATCGCGCCCGGCTACATGGCGACCGACAACACCGCACAGCTGCGCGCGGACGAAGCGCGAAGCGCCGCGATCCTGGACCGCATCCCCGCGGGTCGCTGGGGCGATCCTTCCGACCTCGGCGGCGCGGCCGTGTTCCTCGCATCGCGTGCGTCGGATTACGTGAATGGCGCGATCCTGCCAGTGGATGGTGGTTGGCTCGCGCGGTGATGGCGCTCGCGATGGTGCAGGCGCGCTGTTGAGCCCCTCTCCCACCGGGAGAGGGGTTGGGGTGAGGGGTAACGAAGCGATAGCGGTGAACTTGGATTCCCGCGCCGCGCTGCAGTGTTGCTTGAGGAAGCAGGCGCAAGATCGCGATGGATTCCAGCTTTCGCTGGAATGACGAGCAGACGATGGTCCGATTAGGAGTGCCCATCCGCTCCGGGCCTGGATCCCGGCCTTCGCCGGGATGACGACAGAGGGAGGATGCCGTGAGCCCATTCCGCTTCATCGTTTTCACGCTGATCAGCGCAGCACTCTCCACGGCCCACGCCGCCGAGCCCCGCCGCGACTCGTATGTCGAGAACGCGCGCGACATCGCCGTCCCACAGCCCGGTCCGCACGAAGGCAAGGGCACGACCACGGCCTATCCCTTCTTCGAGCAGGCCGAAGGTTTCGACATCGTCTTCCGTCAGCGCGCACTCCATCCCGGCGCGACCATCGGGGAGCATCGCAACGACAAGGACGAGATCTACTACGTGCTGTCCGGTCGCGGCGAGCTGATGCTCGACGGAACGCGCCGCGACGTCGGCCCCGGAGACGCGATCCTCACGCGCGATGGCAGCACGCATGCGCTTGCGCAGCGCGGCGAGGAGGACCTCGTCATCATCGTCGTCTATCGCAAGCGCGCACAGCGCTGACGCGGTGAAGGATCCGTGACGCGCGGCGCGCGTGCATGAATGAAGGCCGCCTTCATTCGCCCCGTCTTAACCGCACGCATCCGAGCATGGGCCATCGTCCAGTGAAGGGAGCACGCCGATGGCAGACAGCAAGCGCGAACTCATCGCCCCCAACGGCGACAAGCGTTACGTGCGTCGCGACGAGAAGGGCCGCTTCAAGGAGTCCGACGACGTCGGCCGTTCGCTGTCGCAGGACCAGAAGCGCCAATCGCAGCACGATTCGAAGCCGGGCCAGGGCGATCGCGGCGATCGCAAGCACTGAGGACGGCGCGATGAACTCACGCCAGATCTTCATTGCGATGGCGATCATCCTCGCCGTCGCGATCATCGGTTACATGTACCTGCACAGTCGCGAAGCGGCGCCGCTGCAGGATCCATCGCCGGACGCGACCAGTGCGCTCTACCTCCACGACGTAGCCGGTCGCGCCTGACGCTAGATCGCGACACGCCGGCCGATCTCGATCAGCCGGTTGTCGGGTATCTGGAAGAACGACGTGGCGGGCAGCGCGTTCCGCGTGAGCAAAGCGAACAGGTGGTCGCGCCACAGCGCCATGCCGGTGCGGTCGCCCGCGATGACGTCCTCGCGACTGGTGAAGAACGTCGTCTCCATCAGATCGAAGTCGAGTCCCTGCTCGCCGCACGCTTCCAATGCGGCGGGCACGTCCGGTGTTTCCGCGAAGCCAAAGCGTGCGCAGATGCGGTGGAAGTCCGCATCGTGCGCGTCGATGCGCACGCGCTCGCGTGCATAGGGTTCGTCCAGGATTTCCACCGTCAGCAACGCATTGCGCTCGTGCAGCACGCGGTTGTGCTTGAGATTGTGCAGCAGCGCCTGCGGTGCGTACTCGGGATCGTTCGTCAGGAACAGCGCCGTGCCTGCCACGCGCGTCGGCGGGTGATCGCGCAAGGAAACCAGGCAAGGACCCAGCGGCAGGCTGTCGCGCCGGTTGCGCTGCGTGAGGAGTTCGCGCCCGCGGCGCCAGGTCGTCATCACTATCAGCGCAAGCGCCCCCAGCAGCAGCGGGAACCAGCCGCCGCTGCGCAGCTTCATCAGGTTCGCGCCGAAGAACGCCAGGTCGACCGCCAGCATCGCCAGGCCCAGCGGCACGACGACCGGCCATCCCCATCCCCACACGCGTCGCATCACCACGACGATCAGGATGGTCGTCGTCAGCATCGTGCCGCTCACCGCGATGCCGAACGCCGCGGCCAGCGCGCCGGACGAGCGGAATCCCAGCATCGCGGCGAGCACCAGCAACAGCAGCAGCCCGGATACCAGTGGCAGGTAGATCTGCCCGCGCACGCGCGAGGACGTATGCAACACGCGCATGCGCGGCAGGTAGCCGAGCTGGATGCACGCGCGAACCATCGAGTACGCGCCGGCGATGACGGCCTGCGATGCGATCACCGTCGCCGCGGTGGCGAGCCCGATCATCGGGAACAGCGCCCATTGCGGCACCGTCCGATAGAACGGACGCGTGGCCGCAGTGGGATCGACCAGCAGCACCGCGCCCTGGCCGAAGTAGCTCAGCAGCAGGCACGGCAGCGCGATCGCCGTCCAGGCCAGGCGGATCGGCCGCGCACCGAAATGCCCCAGGTCCGCGTACAGCGCTTCGGCGCCCGTCAGCACCAGCACGGTCGCGCCCAGCGTCGTGAACCCGGCGAAGCCGTTGCGCGCGAAGAACGACCACGCATGCAGCGGGTTCATTGCCGACAGGATCTGCGGCTGCCGCAGCATCGCAAAGAAGCCGAGCACACCGGCGGCAAGCAGCCACGACAGCATCACCGGACCGAACCATCCGCCGACGCGCGCACTGCCGAACCGTTGCAGCGCGAACAGGCCGACGACGATCGCGATGCTCAGCGGCAACACCCACGGCGCCAGCGCCGGCGCCGCGATCTCCAACCCTTCCACCGCCGACAGCACCGATACCGCCGGCGTGATCACGCTGTCGCCGAAGAACATCGCGGCGCCGGTAAGGCCGGCGAGTACGACCCAATGCCGCCGTCGCGGCCGCTCCATCAGCGACGAACGCGCCAGCGCCAGCAACGCCATGATCCCGCCCTCGCCCTTGTTGTCCGCGCGCATGATCAGCAGCACGTACTTGAGCGACACCACGCCCACGAGCGCCCAGAACGCAAGCGACACGACGCCGAGCACGTTGGCCGGCGTCGGCCGCACGCCATGCGAACCGAAGGCCTCCTGCAGCGAGTACAGCGGACTGGTCGCGAGATCGCCGAACACCACGCCCAGCGCGGCGAGCATGAGCCCGGACAGTGCGGGCGACGCCTTGCTGTCGGCGCTGATGTGTTCGTTGTTCCGCATCGATCCGCACGCGACGGGCCCGATGCCAGTACAACGAAACCGGGGTGACGGGAGGGCGTGCGGACTGAACGGTGTGGGTGGGTGTGGATGACGCCGCTTCGGGGCGCGCTGGTCCTAGTGGCCTCGCCGCCGCCCCCCTGTTGCCCGTCATTCCCGCGAATGCGGGAATCCAGCGACTTCTCTTACAACCGAACGCGTCCGGCTGAAGGCGCTGGATCCCCGCGTTCGCGGGGATGACGACGAGGGGTCGCGATGCACTCCTCACTTCCCGCGTTTCGAATCAACGAATGACGCGCCCAGACCCAGGCGCGCTCAGCCGCCCGCCTCTTCGCCCTTGTCCTTGGCACCACCACCGGCATTACGCGCCTCGCTGCGCCGACGCAGCACCTCGCCCGCTTCCTCCGACACCGAACGCAGATGGATGTCCTGCTGCGGGAACGGCATTTCGATGCCCGCCTCGTTCAACGCCGCGTAGATGCGCGTGACCAGGTCGCTTCGGATCGACGCGGAGTTGTCGTAGTCGTACGTCCACGCGCGCAGGCCGAAGTTCAGCGCACTCGCGCCGAAGCCCAGGAACAGCACCGCCGGCTCGGGGTTCGACACGATGCCCGTCGTCTGCAGCGCCGTCTTCTGCAACAGCGCGGTCAGTTGCGCGGGATCGGAGCCGTAGGCCACGCCGATGTCGATGTCGAGCCGGCGGTTGCGGTCCAGCAGCGTCCAGTTGGTCAGCTTCTCCGACAGCAGCGTGCCATTGGGCACCACGACGTCGGCGCCGTCGAAGGTCTTGATGGTCGTGGCGCGCATGCCGATCTCGCGCACGCGGCCGGACGTGCCGGTGATTTCGACCACGTCGCCCGGCTGGATCGGCCGCTCGAACATCAGGATCAGGCCCGAGACGAAGTTGTTCACCACGTTCTGCAGGCCGAAACCGATGCCCACGCCGAGCGCGCCGAAGATGAACGCCAGTTGGGTCATCTTGAAGCCCGCCGCCGTCAGCGCGACCAGCGCGCCGATCAGTAGCACCGCGTAGTAGGTGAGCGACGCGACCGAGTTGCCCACGCCGCGCGGCAGGGACATGCGCGTGAGCACTTCCTCCTGCAGCAGGTAGCGCGTCGCCTTCGCCGCCCAGAACGCGACGTAGATCGACACGAAGAACACCAGCACGTGGCCCAGGCTGATGGCGATCTCGCCGATCTGCAGCGTGTGCGTGAGGATCGTCTCGAAGAACGCGTACACCGGCCGGAACACGCGGAAGCGGTTCATCGTGAACACGACCCAGCCGATCACCGCGGCCAGGGTCAGCAGGCGCACGATGAGCGTCAGCAACGGCGTGGCGTGTTCGCGCACCACGCGCAGGCGCGCGTCGCCACCGCGTGCGAACAGCAGATGCAGCAGCGCGACCGCGACCGTCATGCCCGCGAAAAGCACCAGGCCGAAGTAGCCGCTGTCGATGACGGCGCTGTTGAGCATCTCCGCCAGCGACACGTTGCCGACCACGTTGGAGACGATCGACACCAGCAACACCGCCACGCTCACCCATGCGGCGATGTGCACGGCGCGCCCGTAGCGGCCTTCCAGCCCCGAATGCTGCTGCCGGCGCGCGCGCCACAGCAGGCCCAGCGTGAGCAGCAGCGCCAGCGTCGCCAGCACCAGGTGGTACCAGCGGTACACCAGCGCGTTGGCGAGGAAGAAGAAGGCGATGCGTTCGAGCAGGTACAGCGCCGTGGCGACGTAAGGCCAGTGGCCGAGCAGCCGCTCGCTCTGCGGCGGCAGCAGGCGCAGCACGGGCACGAGCGCGACCAGCATCGCGAACTGGTGCGCCAGCAGCGGCGCATCGGGCTCGAAGGCCAGCACGCCCATCATCGACAGCAGCAGCCACGACGAGATCGGCCGCTGCAGCACGCGCGTGGTCGCATCGATCGGCTCAGGTTCGGCACCCGCCTTCATCGCCTCGCGACGCGCACGCCGTGCGCGCCACGACAGCAGCAACAGCACCGGCAGGAGCAGGACCTGCAGCACGTGCAGCGCCCGCTGGTTGCCGAAATCGGAGGCCGTATATTCGGTGAGGAAGCGCGCCTCGATGCCGATGCCGTTCTTGATCGACGTCATCGCATCGCTCGGATCGCTGTCGGCCTGCTGTGCGCGCCATAGCGGCGGCGAGTCGAGGCGGATGAGGCGGCTGTCGATGAACTCGATCGCCTCCGACACCGAGCGAAGGCCGACCTGGATGCGTGCATCCACCAGGTTCGCGCGGCGGCCGAGCGCGATCTGCCGCGCGAGCGGCTTCGACAGCGCCTGTTCGGCTTCCTTCATCTGCGCGACCAGCGCATCCACGCGACTGGACAGCGCCGCCGGCATGTTGCCGCCACGCGCGACGACCTGTGTCGCTTCCCAGTCGGCGCGACGTTGCGATAGCTGGGACGCACTCTGCGCGTACGGCGCCATCGCCGTGCGCATGTTTTCCTGCCAGCGCGCGAAACGACGAGCGTCGAACTTCCAGTGCCGCTCGAAACTCTCCAGCCGCATCACCGGCAGCTCGCGCAGCTCGGCGGCGCGGAACATCTTCGCCTTCTCGTCGACGGACTTCGCGATGGCATCGAGTTCCGGCGCGAGATGCTCGGTCGGATCCTCCTCGCTCGCGCGCAGGATGATCGCCTCGGCGAAGCGCTCGTCCGAATCGGCGCGCAGCGGGATGTCGGCGACCGGGATCGCCACCGGCGCCTTCGGCGCATCGGGCGTCGCCGTGGGCGCCTCGATGACCGTTTTGGTCTGCGCGAAGGCCGGCGCGGCCGCGATCGACAGCCACAGCAACGCACACAGCCAGCCCGTGAATCGACGCATCGCACGCACTCCGGTGTTCCAGGCGGGAGTCTAGGGGAATTCGACGCATCGCGCGCCGAGGCGCGGCCATGTGTCGAGGCCGCGCTTGTTCACGCTTTCGGGGCGGTGCGTTACCTGCGCTGCGTCGCGATCCAGTCGTCCACCGACGCTTCCAGCACCGCCAGCGGCACCGCGCCGTTGCCGAGCACGAGGTCGTGGAAGGCGCGGATGTCGAAGCGGTCGCCCAGCGCGGTGCGCGCGCGTTCGCGCAGCTCGACGAACTTCAGGTGGCCGATCTTGTACGAGCACGCCTGCCCCGGCTGCACGAGGTAGCGGAAGACTTCCGAGCGCACTTCCGATTCCGGCATGCCGGTGTGCGCGCGCATGTAATCGATCGCCTGCTGCGGCGTCCAGCGCTTGCGGTGCAGGCCGGTGTCGACGACCAGCCGCACGGAGCGGAACAGTTCCGCGCGCAGGCGGCCGAGGTCGCCCCACGGATCGTCCTTGTAGAGGCCCATCTCGGAGGCGAGCTGCTCGGCGTACAGCGCCCAGCCTTCGGTGAAGGCGCTCGGGTTGAGGCTGCGACGCAGCATCGGCAGGTCGGTCAGCGTCTGCGCGATGGAGATCTGGAAATGATGGCCCGGCGAGCCCTCGTGGTAGGTCAGCGTCGGCAGGCTCCAGCGCGTGTTCGCCTTCAGGTTGCCGAAGTTGACGAAGAAGATGCCCGGCCGCGAGCCGTCCATCGCCGGCTGGATGTAGTACGCGCCCGGCGCGTTCGCCTCGGCTTCCATCGGCACCGCACGAACGTCGAGCGGCTGCGGCGGCTTGCGACCGAAGTACTCGGGCACATGCGGATCGAGCTTCGCGAGGTTGCGGCGGATGTCGGCGATCAGTTCCGCGTGTCCCGCCTCGGTGTCGTCGTACTGGAAGGCAGGGTCGGTCACCAGCGCGGACATGCGCTCGCCGACGCTGCCTTCGCTGCGGCCCTGTGCGCGAAGCCGCGCGTCCATCTCGCGTTCGATGCGCGCCACTTCGTCCACGCCAATCTGGTGGATGCGATCGGCGTCGAGGTTGGTGCTGGTGTTCCAGCGCAGCGAGGCGTCGTAGAAGGCCTTGCCGTCCGGCAACGCCCACACGCCGTGGTCGCCCGGCTTCTTCGCGATTTCCTCGTCGAGCCGCGCAAGCAGGCGCGCATAGGCGGGATTCGCGTCGACGCGCACGGCTTCGACGGCCTGCGCGAGGAGTTCATCGCGACGCTTCGCCGGAAGCGCCTTCACCGCGGCGAGCTTGCGTTCGAACGAGGTCACCAGCGGGCTCTGCGCCGGATCGCGCGAGACCAGCATGCGGATCTGCGACGCCGCGCCTTCCATCGCCGTCTGCGGCGGCAGCACGCCCTGCTCCGCCTGCAGGTCGAAGTTTGCGCGCACCTGGTCGATCTTCGTCGCCACCGCATGCAGGCGCGACACGTACGACACGGCGCCCGCCTCATCGCGCACCGCGTGCTGGTTCTCGAGGAACCCGGGCAGCGAAACCGGAATGCTGAAGAGCTGGTCCACCGCGTAGGTCGACGCGCCTGCGGGCATCCACGCCGGCGCCCAGTCGGGCTTCAGCAGGTCGATCTGCGTGCGGTAGAACCACACGACCAGGCCGTAGTTCCAGCGATCCTGCCCGGTGAGCCTGGCGGGATCGACGCGCATCACCTCATCGAGGTTGCGCTGCATGCGCGCACGAAGCTCGGCCCGGCGCGGGAGGCCCACGTCGGTCAGCTGGCCCGACAGGTCGATACCGTCGCCGGACATGCCAAGCAGCGTGCGGAGCTCCGGGTTCCGGCGGACTTCCTCCATCGTCTGCCGGTCGATCATGGCGCGGAGGCCATCGGGCCATTCGGCGGCGACGGCGGGTGCCGCGATGCCGAGGACGGCGGCGAGCACGAGCGTGAGGACACTGCGGGGCATGCGGACTCCTGTTTCGCAAAGGCAACCCGAAGCGGCCGCTTCGGCGAGGGCGACATCGTGGGTGCGATTCGCCCTGCCGTCGAGTGCCGCGGTCACGAACCGACGCGATCGGCAACGATCACTGCATCGCCCACTCCAGTCCGACGTACACCGAGCGTCCGTCGCCCGGCATGAAGTTCGCCTGATCCTGGCCGCGCGCGTCGGCGACGACGTTCGTGCTTGATATCCAGCGGCGGTCGGCGAGGTTGCGCGCATCGACGAACCACGACAAGTTCGACGCGACGCGCCCGCCCATGCGCAGGCCGACCAGCGTGTAGCCCGGCGCGCGGAACGTGTTGGCGTGGTCGACGTAATAGTCCTGCGGCACCCATTCCACGTTGGGCGCGACGTAGAAGCCCTCGCCCGGCGACCACCGCAGCGATGCGCGCAGCTGCTGCGGCGGGATGCCGGCGAGTTCGTTGTCGCCGTACACCGCATCGTGCTGGAAGCGGAAGTCGTTCCACAGGTACTTCGCCGAGAACAGCCACTGCGGCGCCATGCGCCAGCCGAGGCCGAGTTCCAGCCCCTGGTGCAGCGTGCGATCGGCGTTGATCGTGCCCAGCGGATTGCCGTTGCCGTCGGTCAGCGCGAGCAATTCGCCATCGACACGCGCACGGTACAGCGCGGCATCGAGCGACAGCGCTTCGCGCTGCACTCGCACGCCGATTTCCGCCGTCGTCGCCTTCTGCTCGTCCACCTGCGTGACGCCAGGACCGCCGGTGAGTTCGCCGAAGCTCGGCGGTTCCAGGCTGCGGCTGACGTTCGCGAACAGTTGCGCGGTGTCGTCGAGGACATACCGCACGCCGAGCTTCGGACTCACGCCGGAATAGTGGACGTCGAAGCTCTCGTCGCGCCCGCCCGTGATGTAGCCGTCGCGCGAGCGCCGCGTCGAATGCAGTCCCTGCGCACCCAGCGACACCACCCAGCGCGCATCGAGCCACGTCTGGTTCTCGACATAGGCCTTCGCGTTGGTGGCGCGCTGATCGAAGCGGTTGGTGCGGTCGCCTGCGTGCCCTGCAACGTTGACGAAGCGGTCGTCGTCGATGTCGCCGCGCATGTATGCCACGCCGGCGATGAGCACGTTGCGATGCCCGGCAAGTTCGCCTTCGTCACGCCAGCGCGCGTCGATGCCCACGTCGCGGCTGTTCTGGTCGAGCACCTGGTAGATCGGATGGTGCAGCGACTTGTCCGACAGCCACGCCGAGACGACGAGCGTGCGGCCTTCGGACGGCGTCCAGCCCAATCGTCCGGCGATGCGGTCGAGCGTGTAATCGCGGCGCTGGTCGAGCGCGATGTTGCCCGCGTTGGCGGCGCGCGGGTCGGCCTTCGACTGCGCGAGCGTGAGGTTGCCCGGCAGTTCCGAACGCGTATCGACGTGCGTGAGGTACACGCGTCCGTCGAGCGTGTCGCTGAAGCGATAGCCCGCGTTGCCGAACAGGCGGTAGTTCTCCTGCCGCGAATGCGCGCGATAGCCGTCCTGCTGCAGGCCAGTGAGGCTGACGTACCCGTCGGCTCGATCGGATGCGCCCGCCACGGCGACCTGCTCGCGCGTGTAGCCGAAGCTGCCGGCCTCCACGCGTGCATCGATCATCGACGCATCGAAACCGGTTGGCGAAACGAAATCGATCGCCCCGCCCAACGTGGCCGCGCCGTATTCGAGTGCGTTCGCGCCACGCCAGACTTCGATGTAGCGCGCGGCGAGCGGTTCGATCGCCTGCATGTCGAAGGCGCCGTCGGCGAGGTTCAACGGCACGCCGTCCTGCAGGACTTCGATGCCGCGGCCGTGGAAGGTGCGCTGCACGCCGGAGCCGCGGATCGACAGGCGCGCCTCCTCCGCGCCGAAGCGCGATTGCACGAACACGCCCGGCGCGTAACCGAGCGCATCGGTGAGCGTGCTGACGCGGCCATCGCGATACGCATCGGCATCGACGAGCGCGGCACCGCCGGCGCGTTCGTCCAGCCGCGCGCGCGCCTGTTGCAGCGAAGGCGCGCTGACGAGTTCGGGCCGGACGCCGTGCACTTCGATGGCATCGAGCGTGGTCGAAGGAAGCGCCGGATCGGCGAAGACTGGAAGAGCGGGAACGAACGCCGCGCACACGGCAACGGCCAGCCGCGATGCGCGCGGCATCGCGAACGAAAGGATCGACATCGGGAAAACTCCGGAAAGCACGAACGCGCGCGCGAAGTGCACGCGCGGCAGGAAGGTGTCGTGGTTTCTAGAGGGCGATCGGCGGGCCGCGTGAGCCCAGGCCACTGGGATGCGTGAACGCGCGCAGCGGCGCCTGTCGCCACGGCGGCAACGCGCGGCGCATTGCGGGCGGCGCTGCGAACAGCGTCCACACCAGCAGCATCGCCAGGCCGGCGAGCACCGGGCAGTAGGCGCAATCCTCGCCGGGCAGAGCGTGTTTCGGCGCGGGCGTCTCAAGCGAACCGGCGTCACCGGCCGGGGCGAGCTTCACGAGCTTCAGCCCCGCCATGGTGCACATCTGCGCCCATGCGCCCTGCGAATCGGCCGACGACGCCGACAGCACGCGCCCAACCGTCGGCAACGACAGGAGCAGCAGCATGGCGCCGAGCGCCAGCAGGGTCATCCGTCGATGGAGGGCGGGGTTGCGCATCGCGGCGCATTGTACGGGCGCACGGGGCTCGCCGGGCTGACGTCGATCAAGCCCGGCCGGATCGGCAAGGCCGTCAGTTCGCGGTGAAGCGGTCCGCCACCGCGAGCGCTTCGTCGACGATGGCGAGCCCTTCGCGCAGCGTGCCTTCCTCGATGTTGAGCGGGGGCACGACGTGCAGGCGATTGCCCATCACCAGCGGCCACGCGCCCAGGCGCTTGCACTCGGCGGCGAACTGCATCATCGGCGCATTGGCATCGCCACTTGCGTTGAACGGCACCAGCGCCTCGCGCGTATCGCGATCGCGCACGAGTTCGATCGCCCAGAACGCGCCGAGCCCGCGCACATCGCCGATGGACGGATGCCGCGCCTGCATCGCGCGCAGTTCGGGGCCGATGATCGTGTCGCCGAGCGCACGCGCGCGTTCGATCAGGCTTTCCTCGCGATAGATGCCGATGCACGCCACGGCCGCCGCGCACGCCAGCGGATGGCCCGCGTAGGTAAGGCCGCCCGGATACGCGCGCTTGGCGAAACTCGCGGCGATGGCGTCGGAGATGATCACGCCGCCCAGCGGCACGTAGCCGCAGTTCACGCCCTTGGCGAAGGTGATCAGGTCGGGCACGACGTTCCACCGGTCGATCGCGAACCACTCTCCGCAGCGGCCGAAACCGGCCATCACCTCGTCGGCGATCATCACGATGCCGTGCGCGTCGCACAGCGCGCGCACGCCCTGCAGGTAGCCGTCCGGCGGCACGAGGATGCCGTTACCGCCGACAACGCTTTCCATCAGGATCGCGGCGATGGTGTGCGGCCCTTCCACCGCGATCGTGTCGGCCAGGTGCGCGAGCGCGCGCTCGCATTCCTCGCGTTCGTCGCGCGCATGGAACGCGGAGCGGTACGGATACGGTCCCCAGAAGCGCGCGATGCCCGGCATGCCCGGCTCGGCTGGCCAGCGCCGCGGATCGCCCGAGGCCGTGATCGCGCCGGCCGTGGCGCCGTGGTAGCTGCGGTACATCGTCAGCACCTTGTGGCGCCCGGTGTGCAGGCGCGCCATGCGCATCGCGTTCTCGATGGCCTCGGCGCCACCATTGGTGAAGAACACGCGGTTGAGATCGCCCGGCGCCACTTCGGCGATCAGCCGCGCCGCTTCGCTTGTCGCCGCGTTCGCGTGGTACGGCGCGATGGTGCACAGCGTCGCGGCCTGCGCCTGGATCGCGGCGACCAGCCGGGGATGCTGGTGGCCGACGTTGACGTTGACGAGCTGGCTGGACAGGTCGATGTAGCGCCAGCCTTCCTCGTCCCAGAAATGCGAACCCGACGCGCCGGTGACGACGGTGGGGTTCAACGTGTCGATGGGCGACCACGAATGCAGCACGTGCGCGCGGTCGTCGCGACGCGCGGTCGAGGGCGCGGCTTCGCCGGCGCCTTGCAGGGAAGCCTCACGCATGGCGATCGCCTTCAGTGGACTCAGGGAATGAAGGTCTGCTCCGGATCGTCGAACGACTTGAATTCCAGCGCATTGCCCGACGGATCGAAGAAGAACATCGTCACATGCTGGCCGGGCTTGCCCTTCAGGCGCAAGTGCGGCTCCTCGGCGAACTGCACACCGGCGGTCTTCACGCGCTGGGCGAGCGTCTCCCACGACTGGCGGTCGAGGTTCATGCCGAAATGCGGCACCGGCACCGCTTCGCCGTCGAAACGGCCGGTCTGCAGCGGCGCGCCATCGGGCGCGATGTGCGCCACCAGGTGGTGGCCGAAGAAATCGAAATCCTGGTACGACACGTCGGTGCGGCCCTGCGGGCAACCGATGACCTCGCCGTAGAAGTGGCGCGCCTCATCGAGGTCGCGCACGGGGAACGCGAGGTGGAACTGCGTGATCTTGCGCGGCGCCTCGCTCACGAAACGGCACTCCGCTGCGGCGCGCACGCGTCGAAGATGTTCTGCCAGAAGCGGTTCCATGCCGTGATGCTGCGCTCGTAACCTTGTGCGAGATCCGGCAGTGCGCCCGGTTCGTCCTGGATATAGCGGTCGATCGCCGCACGCGTGAGTTCGCCGTGGACGATGTCTTCCTCGCCGGTGTGGATCGTCCAGAACTCCCAGTCGATGCGGTCGGCGTTCTCCTGCATGTACGGATGCACGCGCAGGTGGTCGAACATCACCGACAGGTAGGTCTGGCACAGGCACTCGCCGCCCATGCCGCGCAGGCCGACGCCGAAGGCCGGATCGCGCTGCGCCATTTCCTGCGTGAGCGCGCCGAGGATGCGGCGGTTTTCCGGCAAGCCGCGATCCAGCCGGTCGCGTGGCACGCCGATGCTGACGAGGAAGCGATCGTAGATCTCCGGATGCGCGCGCGAGGCGTCGCCTTCACCGAGTTCTTCGGAGAGGATCTGGCTCAACAGGCTGCGCAGGCCGCCGAACGGGAGCTTGGCGAGCAGCAGCGCGAGATCGCTGATGTATTCGATGGTGAAGAAGCGGTACTGCGTGCAGAACTCGCGCAGCGCCTCGACCGGCATGTTCTCCAGCGCCTTCATCTTCTGCGCCGCAAGCGCTTCGGTAGCTTCCTTGGCAGCGTCCGCGAACGTCCAGAAACTGTCCCTGTCCCATTCGCCGCGATGCATCGCGACAGGAAAGGAGGGCGTGGTCAGCGGGCTCAGACTGTTTTCCAGGGACATGCATCCGGTCCGGTAGAGGCGCGTTGCACGCATTGCATGCGCTGCGCGTGGAGGGAAGCGAACTCGTCGATGACGAACATCGAGTGCGGCTGGAGCATACCCCGCAGGAATCATGGCAAGGTTCACTCCCTTTTGACCACGACCTCTCGTTTTCACTGGAATTGCGGGGAATTTCGCGATTGCGCTCACGTTTGCGAAGACGCGCTTCACGCGATCGCGCATTCATGTTGTTCTTCGAACAGCCAGTATTCATCTACCTTTACGAAGCGCATGCGAGCCTGCCGACGACAGCGATGCATCCTTCATGCACGACTGCTACAACGCTTGTCCTGTCTCCCTGCATCGCGAAGAGGAACCGCGCCGCATGCGCAGCACGCGCGTCAACGATGACCTGCACGAGGACGCGCGAAGCGTGAAGCTGCTCTGGACCGGCGGCTGGGATTCCACGTTCCGCCTGTTGCAGCTGCTGTTGCGCGATCACGCGCGCGTGATTCCCTATTACCTGGAAGATCGCACGCGTCCATCGACCGATACCGAGATCGACACGATGGCGCGTATCGCGCAGCGCCTGAACGAGGAGTTCCCGCATACGCGCGAACTGCTGCAGCCGCTACGGCGCGCCGCCGTCGCGGACATCGTGGTGGACGACGATATCGCCACCGCGCTGTCGAAGATCCGCCGTCGTTCGTTCATCGGAAGCCAATATGCGTGGCTGCCGGCGTTCTGCCGCGGCCACACGCTCGACGGCATGGAACTGGGCGTGCACGTGGACGACAAGGTGCAGGCGCTGCTCCGCGGTTTCGTCGTCGAAGTCGACCACCCGGCAGGCTTCCGTAGCGTGCGCGTGGATCCGGCGCGCATCGGAACACCGGAGCACACGTTGTTCGGCGCGTTCGGCTTTCCGTTGTTCCGCGTCGACAAGCGCGGGATCGAACGCGAATCGCGCGCGGCCGGCTGGGACGGCATCATGGAGATGACGTGGTTCTGCCATCGTCCGGTGCGTGGCAAGCCGTGCGGCCTGTGCGCACCGTGCGTCTACACGATCGAGGAAGGCCTCGCGCGACGTGTGCCGTGGCCGCGCCGCGTGCTGTCGTTCTTCTATCGGCGATTCGTGCTGCCGTGGAAGGGGCCGCTGCGGCAGTTGCGCCTGGTGACGCGCGGCACTCGCGAGCGTCCTCCGCCGGAACCGGACCTCGGCGCCTGAAACGCAGAACGGCGCGGCGGAATCGCTCCGCCGCGCCGTTCCGCATCAACGGGTGTCGATGATTACCAGATACGCACGCGCTTCTCCGGCGGCAGGTACAGCGCGTCGCCCGGCTTCACGTCGAAGGCCTGGTACCACGGATCGAAGTTGCGCACCGGACCGTTCGCGCGGTACATGCCCGGCGAATGCGGGTTGGTCTTGATCAGGTTGAGCAGCGATTCGTCGCGGTACTTGCCCTTCCAGATCTGGCCGAACGCGAGGAAGAAGCGCTGGTCGCCGGTCAGGCCGTCGATCTTCGGCGCGGGCTTGCCGTCCAGGCTCAGCTTGTAGGCGGTGTAGGCCATCGAGATGCCGCCGAGGTCGCCGATGTTCTCGCCCATCGTCAGCGCGCCGTTCACGCACTGGCCTTCCAGCGGGCAGTAGCTGTCGTACTGCGCGCCGAGTGCCTTGGTGCGTTCGTCGAAGCGCGCGCGGTCGGCGTCGGTCCACCAGTTGCGCTGCACGCCGTCGGCATCGGACTTGCTGCCCTGGTCGTCGAAGCCGTGGCCCATCTCGTGGCCGATCACCGCACCGATGCCGCCGTAGTTCACCGCTGCGTCGGCATGCACGTCGAAGAACGGCGGCTGCAGGATGGCGGCGGGGAACACGATCTCGTTGAACGTCGAGTTGTAGTAGGCGTTGACGGTCTGCGGCGTCATGCGCCATTCGTCGCGATCGGTCTTCTGGCCGACGCGGCGGTTTTCGTCGTTGCGTTCGAAGCGGCGCATCTGGATCGCGTTGGCGACCAGGTCATCCGGCACGATGGTGACGCTGGAATAGTCGGTCCACTTTTCCGGATAGCCGATCTTCGGGCGGAACGTGGACAGCTTGCGGTACGCCTCGGCCTTGGTCGACTCGCCCATCCAGTCCAGCTGCTGGATGTTCTGGCGCAGTGCGGCGCGCAGGTTTTCCACCAGCTTGTCCATCGCGACCTTGGACTCGGGCTTGAAGTACTTCGCGACATACAGCTCGCCGACGGCATCGCCGAGGCCGCCGTCCTTCGCGCCGACGATCGCCACCGCGCGCTTCCAGTCGTCCTTCTGCGCCTTCTGGCCGGCGAGCACCTTGCCGTTGAATTCGAAGGAGGCGTTGTCGATCTCGCGGCTCAGCAGTTCGGCGTTGCCGTCGACGGCGTGGAAGGCGAGGTAATCGCGCCATACCGGAAGCGGCGTGGCGGCGATCACGTCGAGCACGGGCTGCACGGCATCGGGCGTGACGACGTTGACGCGGTCGGGCTGCGGCATCTGCTGCGCCTTGAGGTGCGCGGCGAAGTTGTACGACGGGAACTGCTTCTGCAGATCGGCGAAGGTGGAGACGTTGTAGGTCTTGTCGCGATCGCGGCGCTTGGCGCGCTCCCACTGCGGCTTGGCGAGCGCGGTTTCGAGCTCAAGCACCTTCTGCGCTCGCGTCTGCGCATCCTTCGCGCCGGCGAAGGTGAGCATGCGCGCGATGTGCGCGACGTAGGCCTCGCGGATCTTGACGAAGCGCGCGTCGGGATTGGTGTAGTAGTCCTTGTCGGGCAGGCCGAGGCCGCCGACGTTGAGGCTCACCAGGTACGCATCGGGATTCTTGCGGTCCAGGTCGACGCCCAGGCGCACCGGCGAGGCGCTGGCGTCGAGGTCGGCATTGGCGAAGGCGTTGATCAGATCGCCCTTCGACTTGATCGCACCAATGCGCCCCAGCACCGGCTGCAGCGGCTTGATGCCCTTGGCGTCGCGAGCGTCGCGATCCATGTAGCTGGCGTAGAAGTCGCGCACCTTCTGGTCGTTGCTGCCCGGCGCGATGCCGCCCTTCGCGTGCAGCTCTTCGATCAGCCCGTGCACCTGCTCCTCGGAGCGGTCGCGCAGCGCGTTGAACGAACCGAAGGAGGTCTCGTAATCCTTGAGCTGGTAGCTCTTCAACCACGTGCCGCTGACGTAGCGGTTGAAGTCGTCGCCGGGCTTGACCGACAGGTCGCGGGCGCTGAGGTCGACGCCGAAATCGCCGAGCTCGGGCTTGCCGGCCGGATTGCCGGCGGCGAAGGAGGCGGTGGATGCCAGGCCGAGCGCGAGGGCGAGGCTCAGGGACGAGAACTTCATGGGTGGTTCCGACGGGAATGGAACGCCCGAGGCTAACGGCGCGCGACGGGGCTGTCGCGTGACTTTGGTGGGGTTTGCGGGGGCTGGCGGGGTGCGGCGTGCGGGGCGCCAGTTGAGGCAAAGCGGGCTCACGCCGCGCCTTCCCCGAGTCGTCATCCCGGCGAATGCCGGGACCCAGGCTGGCAGTCAATCCGAACGCGGACGTGACGCAAGAACCAGCGTGATCGGCCTGGATCCCGGCTTTCGCCGGGATGACGGCCTGAAGGTTTGAGCATCAGGAAGGCATCGCACGTCCCGCCCCTCCCCAGCCGGAACGCGCGGCGTTCGGGCGTTCGAAGGCGCGCGAACCAGTGGTTCGCAAGCAGCACCTTCTCACCCCCAACCCCTCTCCCGGCGGGAGAGGGGCTGAAGGACCTCACTTCGCCGCAGCCGAACTCCCGCCCGAGGCGCCCAGCTCGTACAGGTAATCCACGTACGACATCACCGCGCCGTCGAAGCCCTGCACCTTCGGGTTGGTGGACTGGATGAGGTAGAACTCGTCCGGCGCGTGCGCGCCGCCGCCGTGGCCGAGGCCGAAGTGGCCCGACGGCAGCGACAGCGGTGGCTGGGTGAACACGAAGCCCGGGTACGAGCCGGCCAGGCGGGGCCACAGCAGCGGCTCGATGTTGTTACGACGCAGCACGTTGATCTGCGCCTGGATCAGCTTCGAATCCGCATCGGTCGTGGTCGGGTCGTAGCCGCCGCTCACGTTCACGGCGATGTCGCCGTAACCGCGCTTCTTCAAGTGCGCCTTGAGCGCTTCGACCGCGCCGTCGCGCGTCATCGGCGGGACCAGGCGCATGTCGATCTTCGCGACCGCGCGGTACGGCAGGATCGTCTTGCCGCCGGGGCCGGTGTAGCCGCCGACGAGGCCTTCGATGTTGATCGTCGGCTGCGAGACCAGGCGCTCGTTCGCCTTTTCCCACGACAGGTCGTCGATCCAGTGCGGTACGCCAAGCGCTTTGCGCGCAGTGGCTTCGTCGCGCGCGGCGACGGACTTGGCGATCTGCGCGCGTTCGGTCGCGGTGAGCGGCGTCGGCTTCGGGAAGCCGTCGACGGTGATGGTGTTGCCGTCTTCCGACACCAGCGTGTCCAGCGCCTTCACCAGCCGCCATGCGGGGCTGTCGACCATCGCCTTGAGCGAGGAATGCACGTCCTTCGACGGACCGCGTCCCCATGCGTTGCCGTCGGCCACCAGTTCCAGCTCGACCACGCCCTTCGCGCCGAGGTTCACCGTCACCGCGCCATCGGGATCCTGCAGGCCCATCGGCATGAACACGCCGATGCTCTTCTTCAGCGCGGCCTGCACGTCGGGGCGCAGCACCAGCTTGGCGATGTTGGGCGAACCGATTTCCTCCTCGCCCTCGGCGACGAGCACGAGGTTCACCGGCATCTTCTGCTTCGCGTCGCGGATGGCGTGCAGCGCGGTGAGGAAGGCCATTTCCGGGCCCTTCTGGTTGGCCGCGCCGCGGCCGACGATCGCCTTGCCGAGCCCCGGCTTGTCGACGATGCGCGCTTCCAGCGGCGGCGACGACCATTCGGCCGGATCGAACTGCTTCACGTCGTACATGTAGTACACGCCGACGGTGGTCGGCGCGCCGGCGTCGAGCGTGGCGAACACGCCCGGCTTGCCGCCGGTGTCGACGATCTCGACCTTCTGGAAACCGGCCTCGCGCGCGAGTTTCGCCATGTATTCGGCGCCCTGCTTCGCGTTGCGATCCTCCGCGGCGATGGACGGCAAGGCGATCCAGTCCCGCAACGCCTTCACCGCCGTGTCGTGCCGCTTGGTCACCTGCGCCTGGATCGCGGCGCGATCAGGCGCCTGCGCGAATGCCATCCCCGATGCCATCGCCGTCAGCGCGAAGGCGGTCAAACCGATCGCGCCCAGTTGCGCGCGACGCCCGAAAACCGATGCAGCCATACACCGTTCTCCCCAGCCGTGGTCGTGCGGCGAGTCTAGCCGGGGATCGGTGGCCGCGCGCGAACGGGGCCGCGCTTCACGCGCCCTGCATCGACGCGCCGGTCAGGCCCGGCGCGGCAGCTTCCAGTCGGGCCGCACGAAGTGGCAGGTGTAGCCGGTGGGGTAATGCTGCAGGTAGTCCTGGTGTTCGGGTTCGGCCTGCCAGAACGGGCCGGCCGGCGACACTTCGGTCACCACCTTGCCCGGCCACAAACCCGACGCATCGACGTCGGCGATGGTGTCCTCGGCCACGCGCTTCTGCTCGTCGTTCGTATAGAAGATCGCCGAGCGGTAGCTGGTGCCGATGTCGTTGCCCTGGCGGTTCTTCGTGCTGGGATCGTGGATCTGGAAGAAGAACTCCAGGATCTCGCGATAACTCAGCTTGTCCGGATCGAACACGATCTCGATCGCCTCGGCGTGCGTGCCGTGGTTGCGATACGTGGCGTTGGGCACGTCGCCGCCGCTGTAGCCCACGCGCGTGGACACCACGCCGGGCATCGCGCGGATCAGCTCCTGCATGCCCCAGAAGCAGCCACCGGCCAGCAGTGCGGTTTCGGTACGGGCGCTCATGTCGGTCCTCTGCCTCGTCGATGGGGACGGTCTCGTCCGGTCCCTCCACGATGGGGGCGTGAAGACGCCCCCGCAAGCGCGCCGTGGCGGCGTCGACGGCCTAGCGGCGGGATGGATCGTCCTGCTGCGGCGATTGGGGCGAAGTGTCCGACGGCGTGGTTTCCGGCGGCGGATTCGCCGCGCCCGGCGCCGTGGAATCGTTGCTCGCCGCTACCGGCGCCGGCGCGGCGGGCTGCTCGGACTGCACCGGTTCGGACGCATCGCCCGCCGCTGGCGGCGTCGTGGAATTGCCATCGCTTTCGCGGCGATCGCAACCCGGCATCGCCATCGCGATGCCCAGCAGGAACAGCACTACGTGGATGCGGCTCATCGTGCGCTTCATGAGGTGTCACTCCGTGTGCGAGGCGGCGTCGTGTTCGATGGAAACGCACTCGCATGCACGGATTCGTGAAACGTGCATCGCGCGATGACGACGACGTGATCATCGCGTTGCGTGGACGGTTTGCCCACGCGCCCGCTTTTACCTTCGTGCGTCGAGATGGCCATTCCATGAGCACAACGATGAACGGAACACGATCGACGCGAGCGACATCGCTGGCCTGCCTTGCACTGATGAGCACGCTTGCCACTCCCGCCTTCGCCCAGGACGAGAAGACGGAAACGCGCCGCAACGAAGCCAACATCCTGCGACCGGCGAAGGTCGACGCGACGCCCGACCGCATCGCCAGCCTGAAGGCCGCCGACGGACTGGAAGTGAAACCCTTCGCGAGCGGCCTGAAAAACGCGCGCATCCTCGTCGTCGCGCCCGACGGCACCGTGTACGTGAGCCGTCGCGAACAGGGAGATGTGCTGATGCTGCGCGACGCCAACGGCGACGGCGCCGCCGATGGCGAACCGACCATCGTCGCCACGCGCCCCAGCGTGCACGGCCTGGCGATCCACGACGGCAAGCTGTACATGGCGACGGTGAAGGAGATCTTCGTCGCGCCGATCAACCCCGATGGCACGCTCGGCGAGGAAACGCTGCTCGTGGGCGACCTGCCCGACGGCGGCCAGCATCCCAATCGCACCCTCGCCTTCGGCCCGGACGGCATGCTGTACGTCAGCGTCGGTTCGACCTGCAATGCATGCAACGAGACCAATCCCGAACACGCGACGCTGCTGCGCATGTCGCCCGACGGCAAGTCGCGCACGATCTTCGCCAGTGGTTTGCGCAACACCATTGGTTTCGGCTGGCATCCGCAGACGGGCGAGCTGTGGGGCGCCGACCACGGCATCGACCTGCTCGGCGACGAGCAGCAGCCGGAGGAATTCAACCGGATCGAACTCGGCAAGCAGTACGGCTGGCCTCACGTGTACGGCAAGGGCGAGCTCAATCCGCAAAGCGCGCCGCCGCCGGGCGGGATCACGCGCGAGCAGTGGGCGGCGATCAGCGTGCCGATGAGCCTGGGCTACACCGCGCACGCGGCGCCGATGCAGATGGCGTTCCATCCCGGTGGCGGTGCGGTGCCGGCCGACTACGCGAACGATGCCTTCATCGCCATGCGCGGTTCGTGGAATCGCGCAAAGCCGTCGGGCTACGAGGTGGTGCGCGTGCATTTCGCCAACGGCAAGCCGCAGTCGATGGAGCCGATCCTCTCAGGCTTCCTCGTCGGTGATGGCCAGCAGCACTTCGGTCGGCCGGTCGGCGTCGCGGTGGCGAAAGACGGCGCGCTGCTCGTCGGCGACGACGTCAACGGCGTGATCTATCGCCTCGCCAGTCGTGACGGCAACGGCGCGGTGAAGCCGCTGTCGCCGCCGGCCGGCCCGATGAAGACGCAGGCGGCCAAGGGCGTCGGCGTGCCGATCGCGATGCAGCGCAAGGAAACGGCCGCGAAGGGTGCGCTCACCGTCGAATCGCCAACGATTCCGGCGAACGGTCCGATTCCGCCCAAGCACAGCGAATACAAGGACGGTGTGTCGCCGGCGCTGTCGTGGACCGCGGTGCCGGGCGCGAAGTCGTACGCGATCATCATGGAAGACCCCGACGCGAAGCCGATCACGCCGTTCGTGCACTGGGTCGCCTGGAACATCCCGGGCGACGTGACGTCGCTGCCAGAAGGCCTGCAGGAGCAGATGCGCCTCACCAAGCCGGACGGAATGATGCAGGGCCGGACCAGCCGCGGCTCAGTCGGCTACTACGGCCCGCGCCCGCCGGTGGGCGATCCGCCGCATCACTACCACTTCCAGATCCTTGCACTGGACACGGTGCTCGACCTGCCCCCGGGCGCGGATCGCGACCAGGTGCTGTCGGCCGCGAAGGGCCATGTGATCGCGAAGGGCGAACGCGTCGGCACGTACCAGCAGACGGTTCCTCCGCTGAAGTGATTGGCGCGGCGGCGTGAAGCGTGGCGCGCGCACGACGCGCTACGCTTCGCGCATGACCACGCACCTCTTCGTCTACGGCAGCCTCGCTCCCGGCCGCGCCAACGCGCACGTACTCGCCGACATCCCAGGGCAATGGCGCCCGGCCACCGTGCGCGGAACGCTGCACGCCGAAGGCTGGGGCGCGGCGATGGGCTTTCCCGGGCTCGTGCTCGACTTGGAGGGCGATGACGTCGCCGGCCTGGTATTCACTTCCGCGGAACTGCCGGCGCACTGGGAACGGCTGGACGATTTCGAAGGCGAGGGTTACATCCGCGTGATCACGACCGCGCGACTGGACGACGGATCGCAGGTACGCGCGCACGTCTACAGCCTCGCGCCCGCGCCTTGAAGCCCACGATCTGATCGATCGACTTGATCGGAGCGGCTCGCCGCCGCACCATGCGGCGCATCCGCGACGCGGGAGCCCGCCATGGCCTTGCCCGAAGACGAGAACCGCGAGCATCCCGGCGTCGAGGACAACGACGACGATCCCGCGCATGCGCAGGGCCTGACGCATCTGATCCGCCGTTCGCTCAGCGGCCTGGGCACGTTCGCGCGCCGGCTGCTGCTGGGCATCGTGCTGCTGGTCGTCGCGCTCATCGCCATCCGCGCGTACCTGTCGACGCAGGGTCCACCGCTGCGCCCGTGGCAGACCATCGTGCCCGAGGAGCCCGACGCCGCCGCCATCGCGAAGATGGACTGGCGCGCCTGGGTTCAGTCCGAAACGGCGATGTTCGACCAGGTGCATCGCAAGCTGCGCGCGCAGCTCGACCCGTCCGACCACACGCCGCTCAACCGCTATTACGACGAGAGCATCACCTCGCCGTTGCGGTTCGATCGCGACTGGAACCGCTCGTTCGTGTTCGAACCCGAACGCAAGCCGCGCGGCGTCGCGGTGATGCTGCACGGTTTGACGGATTCGCCGTACAGCATGCGCAGCCTCGCGGCGCTGTATCGCGAGCACGGTTTCGTGGTGCTCGTGCCGCGCATGCCGGGCCACGGCACCGTGCCCGCCGGACTCACGCGCGAAGGCCGCGCGGAATGGAACGCCGTCACCGACATGGCGATGCGCGAGGCGCAGCGTCGCGCGGGCGATGCACTGCCGATCCACCTCGTGGGCTATTCGAACGGCGCCGCGCTCGCGCTGCTGCACGAGATGCGCTGGATCGAACGCGGCCAGCGCAGCGACGTCGATCGCATCGTGCTGCTCTCGCCGATGATCGAGGTCAACCGCTTCGCGCGATACGCGGGCCTGGCGGGCGTGCCGGCGTTCTTCAGCCGTTACGCGAAATCCGCGTGGCTGGACCTGATGCCCGAGTACAACCCGTTCAAGTACAACTCCTTCCCCGTGCGCGCCGCGCGCGAGTCGTACCTGGTGACAGCTGACCTGCAACGCTCGCTGGACACCGTCACGCGGCAGAACCGCATCGCGCAGCTGCCGCCGATCCTCGCGTTCCAGTCGGTCGTCGACGACACCGTCTCCGCGCGCGCCGTGATGACGCGCCTGTTCGACGTGCTGCCCGACAACGGCAGCGAGCTGGTGCTGTTCGACGTGAACCGCAGCCGCGTGATGGCGCCGATGCTGCGCCCCGCCGCGACGAACTGGACGCGCGACGCGCTGCAGCGCCCGCGCGACTACACGCTGACCGTGCTCGGCGTGACCTCGCAGGACGACGCGGCCGTGCTCGCGCGATCACGGCCGGCGCGCGCCGGCGCCATCACCGCGCAGCCCATCGGCATGGCGTACCCGGCCGAGGTGTATTCGCTGTCGCACGTCGCACTGCCCTTCGCCGACGACGATCCGCTGTACGGCATGCACCCGCAGGGACAGGGCGGACTCCGACTCGGTGCCGTGGCGGTGCGCGGCGAACGCAATGCGCTGGTGGTGTCGCAGGACGTGCTCAGTCGCCTGGGCAGCAATCCTTTCCACGGCTGGATGCTCGCGCGGATCGCGGCGACGGTCGACGCGAAGGATCGCTAGCGCCGGCGCGCGATGGGATCGGGATGATGCACGTGCGGAATGTCGATCTTCGATGCCTGCAGTTCGCTCAGCCAGTCGCGGAAATGCGTCGGCGCGATGCGCGCACCCGGCCCGGGCGTCAGCGTACGGTCGTCCAGCAGGCCGCCGTAGTACGACGCGGTGGGATCGGCGATGACGGGCCGGTCGTCCTGGTAGCTGTACATCACCCATTGCACCAGTTCGTTCAGACGATACGTATCGGGCCCGGCGATCTCGATCGTCGCCGCTGACGGCGGCGAAACCGCGATATCCACCAGCTGCGCGGCGACGTCGTCGGCCGCGACGGGTTCGACGAGGCCGTTGGACAGATGCACCGGATCGCGGTCGTCCTCGCGCGGAATGATGCTGGCCATGAACTCGAAGAACTGCGTCGCCTGCACGAGCGTGTGCGGCACGCGCGTCGCGCGCACGAGGTCTTCCTGCACCTGCTTCGCGCGGAAGTACGCACTGGTCTGCAGCCTTGAGGTTCCGACGACCGACAGCGCGACATGGTGCGCGATGCCGGCGCGTTCGCCCGCGTCGAGCAGGTTGCGCGTGGCGGCGCGGAAGAACTCCGTGACGTCGGGTTCGTCGAACGATGGCGCGTTGGTGACGTCGATGACGATGCTGGCGCCCTTGAGCGCGGCGTCGAGTCCTTCGCCCGTGACGACGTTGACACCTGTGCGTCGAGAGGCCGACACGACGTCGTGCCCGCGCTCGCGCAGCCGCGTGACCAGCCGCGTCCCGACCAGCCCGGTTCCGCCTGCGACGACGATCTTCATTGCGGAGTCCTCCGGCGCGCGCTTCGGCTGCCATCCGGCTGCGATGGTGCGGCCGTTGGCAGATGGCCGGTAGGTTCGGGTGCGGACATCGGGTGTTGCTTGTGGGGCAACAATGGCAGGCAGCCACCCCCTCCCCAAAACAGCCTCCCCGAAGCCGTCATCCCGGCGAAGGCCGGGATCCAGGCCCACCGCGCATGGGCACTGCCGGCGAACGGGCACTCCTCCCCCGGCGAACAGAAGCATCGTCATTCCAGCAAAAGCTGGAATCCAGTTTTTGCTGTTGCTCTTGAAAGGCAATCAAGCATCGCAAGTGCCAGCACATCGCACGCCCCGACCCTCACCCCAACCCCTCTCCCGGTGGGAGAGGGGCTGCACCAGCGCTTCTCCCGTTGGAGATGGGCTATACCAACGCCTCTCCCGTGAAAGAGAGGCTAACCAACGCTCTCCCGCTAGGAGATGGGTAAAGGCGTCATCCCGCCGATGGCCGACAGCCTCCCCGGAGCCGTCATCCCGGCGAAGGCCGGGACCCAGGCCCACCGCGCATGGGCACTCCATTGCCGGCGAACAGGCACTCCACCAGCGTCGAACAAAAGCATCGTCATTCCAGCGAAAGCTGGAATCCATTTGCTGTCGTTCTTGAAAGGCAATCGATGAGCGCGTCGCAAGTGCGAGCACATCGCACGCCCCGACCCTCACCCCAACCCCTCTCCCGGTGGGAGAGGGGCTAGACCAGAGCTCTTCCCGGTGGGAAAGGGGCCACGCCAACACTTCTTCAGGTGGAAGAAGGGCTCAACGCCCTTGGGTCTCGCCGGCAGCGCCATCCATCTGCCGCACGATCGCCTCCACCACCTCGTCGCAGGTGTAGGGCTTGGGCACCATCGGGACGTCGCGGTAATCCTCGGCCAGGCCCTCGGCGCCGTAGGCGGAGGTGAAGAAGAACGGCACGCCGCTTTCGCGCAGGCGGTCGCACAGCGGATAGACCTGCTCGCCGTGCAGGTTGATGTCGAGGATCGCGCAATCGATGCGCTCTCGTTCGGCGACACCGATCGCATCGCCGAGCCGCGCGGCGGTGAGGACCCGGTAACCGGCTTCGGTGAGCAGGTCGCTCAACGTCATCGCGACGTACATCTCGTCCTCGGCCAGCAACAGGGTCTTGCCGCCCATCTCAGCTTCCTGCGTCCTTCAGCGGCACCGTCATCGTGCACACCACGCCGCTCTCGGGGAATTCCAGCGACACGTCGCCGCCGAGTTCGTAGCCCACGCCTTCGGTGATCAGGCGCGAACCGAAACCGCGCGATGCCGGCGCCTTCACCGGCGGGCCGCCGGATTCGGTCCAGACCATGCGCAGCCAGCGCTGGCTGTCGCGTTCGAACGTGGCCCATTCCAGCCGAACCTGCCCGCCTTCGCGCGTGAACGCGCCGTACTTGCCGGCGTTGGTCGCCAACTCGTGCAGCGCGAGACTCAGCGCGAGCCCGGTCTTCGCGTCCAGGTGCAGGTCGTCGCCGACGACCTGCACGTGCGCGCTGTCGTTGTCGCCCGCGTGGTACGGCGCCAGTTCGGCGCGCGCCAGGTCTGCAAGACTGACGCCGCGCCAGCCTTCCTTCGCCAGCAGGTCGTGCGCGGTCGACAGCGAACGAAGGCGCGAGACGAACGCGTCGCGGAACTTGCCCATGTCCGGCGTGTGGCGCAGCGTCTGCAGCGCGATCGAATGCACCGTCGCCAGCGTGTTCTTTACGCGATGGTTGAGCTCGCTCACCAGCAGCTCGCGCTGCTGCGCGGCGAGGCGGCGCTGCGTCACGTCCAGCGCGAACGCCACCGCGTGCGAGGGCTGCCCGCCTTCGTCGTGGATCAGCGTGACGTGGTGGTTGATCCACGCCAGTTTCGCGTCGGGGCGCACGTAGCGCTGTTCGATCTGGAAGGGCTTGCCCTCGGTGACCAGGTCGTGGAACTGCGCCTCGAATTCCGCCGCATCGGCCGGATGGATGTACTCGTGCAGGCGATGGCCGATGAGTTCGTCGGCGCTGCGGCCGAGGATCTCGCCGTAACGCGGATTGACCATTTCCAGCTTGCCGTCCAGGTCCGTCTGCGCAACGCCGACGGTGGTCTGTTCGATGATCGCCGCGAGGCGGCGCTCGGTTTCGTCGAGCATCCACGCGGCGCGCTTTCGATCGGTGATGTCGCGCGCGATGGTCGAACCGCCGACGACCGCGCCGGCCGGATCCAGCACCGGCGAGCAGCGCAGCGACAGCGGCACCGGCGTGCCGTCCTCGCGTATCCACGTCATCAGCAGCTCTTCGGCCTTGATCTGGCGCGAGGAGGCTTCCAGCAAGGTGTCGAGGTCTTTCTTCGAGTCGGGCGGCAGCAGCACCGATAACGACTTGCCGATCGCGCGCGCCGGCGGATAGCCGAACATGCTTTCGGCGCCGGCGTTCCAGCTGGTGATGATGCCTTCCAGGCTGTGGCCGATGATCGCGTCCTGCGAGGATTCGACGATGGCCGCCAGTCGCGCGCGTTCGTACTCGTGCTGCTGGCGTTCGGTGATGTCGATGAAGGTGAGCACCACGCCGTCGATGACGTTGTCGGTGGTGCGGTACGGGCGCATGCGCAACAGGTAGACCGCATCGTCGACGCCGCCGTGCAGTACGCGCTCGACCATCGCCAGCGTGCGCAGCACCTGCTTCACGTCCTGCTTGAGCTGCGGGTACGGGATGCGCGCGGTGATCTCGGTGATCGGCCGGCCGTGGTCGCCTTCGCGCAGGTGGAACAGGTCGCTGATGGCCGGCGTGAAGCCGCTCACGTGCAGCGCCGAATCGAGGAACAGCGTGGCGATCTGCGTGCTTTCCAGCAGGTTCTGCAGGTCGCTGTTGAGTCGCGCGAGCGCCTCGTTCTTGCTGTTGAGCTCGACGTTGACCGTCTGCAGCTCCTCGTTGATCGACTGCATCTCTTCCTTCGAGGTTTCCAGTTCCTCGTTGGACGACTGCAGTTCCTCATTGACCGACTGGTATTCCTCGTTGGCCGACTTCATCTCCTCGTTGGCCGTTTCCAGCTCGTCGATCGCCGTGTGCAGCTGCTCGCGCGTGGTGGCCAGTTCAAGGTCGAGTTCGCGGATGCGCGCCGATTCGCCGCGCGCGCGACGGCCGTTGGGCGTGGTCGATTCGGCGACGGCTGCGACGGGCGTCAGTTCCTTGAACACCAGGATGCACAGCGACGACGGCGCGCGGCGTTCGGCGTTGCCATCGTCCTGTTCGTGGATCGGCTCGGCGATCAGGCGCACCGGGATGCGCTCGCCGTGAGGGCCGGTGAGCTGCCCTTCCTGCACGACGGTGTTGTGGCGGACCAGCGCCTGCTGCACCGCGGTGCGCGCCGGGCCGCGCAGGCCCTTGTTGAGCAGCGCGAACAGGTTGAGGCTCGCCGCACCCGACGACGGGCCGAGGTAGCGCCCGGTATCGCCGGAGAAACGCAGCACGTCGTGGTTGGCGTCGATGACGACGTACGCCGGCGAGTGCTTGTCGAGCACGCGCCGCGCGTTGCGGTCGATCGCATCCTCGATGCCGCCGCCGCGCACCACCGGCACCCGCGCGACCGCTTCCATCCCGGCCAGGCGCTTGGGCGTGGTCATCGGCAGGCTCGCGCGACCGTCAGCGCGACGCGAGTAGAGCCGATGCTTCTTGTCGAGCACCGAGAACAGCGCGGTGTTGCGGCCCAGGCTTTCCGACGGCCCAAGCATCAGCACGCCGCCGGGACGCAGCGCGTAATGGAACGTGCGGATCAGGTGTTCCTGCAGCTCCGAGTTCATGTAGATCAGCAGGTTCCGGCACGAGATCAGGTCGAGCCGCGAGAACGGCGGATCCTTGATGGCGCTGTGCGGCGAGAACACGACCATCTCGCGGATCGGCTTGACCACGACGTAGTGCTCGCCGTCCTGGATGAACCAGCGCTCCAGCCGCTCGGCCGAGACACCCGGCAGCGGCGCGCGGAAGCGGCCCGCACGCGCGGCGTTGATCGCGCGGTCGTCGATGTCGGTGGCGAAGATCTGCACCTTCGGGCCGCCGCGTCGCGCCGCGATGGCTTCGGCCAGCGAGATCGCGATGGAATACGCCTCCTCGCCCGTCGCGCATGCGGGAGTCCACACGCGCAATGTGTCGGCGGCGCTCCTGCCTTCCAGCAGCGAGGGAATGGCGAGCGTCTGCAACGCTTCGAACGCTTCGGGATCGCGGAAGAACTCGGTGACGCCGATCAGCAGCTCGCGGAACAGGTTGTCGAGCTCGCGCGGCGTCTGCTTGAGGTAGTCGATGTAGCCGGCGACGCCGTCGATCTGCACCACCTGCATGCGTCGCTGGATGCGACGGATCAGCGTCTTTTCCTTGTACTGGCTGAAGTCGTGGCCGACTTCGGCGCGCAGCAATGTGCAGATCGTCTGCAGGTGGTGGCTCAGGTCCTGGCGCATGCCGTCCGGACCCTTCTGCGTGCGCGCCGTGGACAGGTGCGCTCGGTACGCCTTGAGCCGCGCCGGCATCTGTTCGACCGGGACGATGTTGTCGACCAGGCCCGTCGCCGCGGCGCTGGCCGGCATGCCGGCGATGGCGATGTGGTCGATCGCCGCCTGCGCGAGCGTGAGGCCGCCGCGTTCCTTGATCGCACCGAGTCCACGCGCACCGTCGCTGCCGGCACCGGACAGGATGATGCACACCGCGTTGTCGCCCTGGTCTTCGGCGAGCGAGGCGAAGAACGTGTCGATCGGAAAACGGTACTGCCGCGGCGGCGCCGGCTTGCTCAGCTGCAGCACGCCGCCGCTGATGGTGAGCGTCGCGTCCGGCGGGATGATGTAGACGTGGCCGGCTTCGACGTCCATGCCGTCGGCCGCTTCCATCACCAACAGCGAGGTGTATCGCGCCACCAGCTCCGGCAGCATGCTCGCGTGGTCGGGCGAGAGGTGCGAGACGAGCACGAAGGCCATGCCGTCCGCGCTTTCGAGGTTCTCGAAGAACGCCTTGTACGCCTCCAGGCCGCCCGCGGAGGCGCCGATGCCGACGATCAGCGGCACGTTCGCGGACGCTGCGGTATCGCTGGCGCGCACCTGCCCCGGCTGCTCGTCTGCCGCGCCTTTCGGCTTTGCGTCGCGATGGGGCGGCTTGGTCATGGGTTCGGCGGGTTTCGAAGAAGGCGTTCAGTATCCGGCACGGCTTTTGGCGCGGCAATCAGTCCGCCACCAGTCGCTGCAGTTGCGCGGCGTGCACAGCGATGTGGTCGGCTTCGGCGTCGGCGCGATCGGCGTCGTTGCGCGCCTGCCGGCTGCGATGTGCCGCAGCGACATTGCGCAGCAGGCGTTCGCGCTCCTGCAGCGCGCGCAACGCGACCCACAGCGCCTGGTCGGTGCGTGCGTTCTGCGCCGCGTCGAGCGCGCCGATGGTGTACGCATGCCCGGTGTGGCAGCGATACCGTGGCGGCTGCGCGCCCTTGATTTCCCACAGCACGCCGCTGCATTCGGGACAGGTGATGCGCGAAGGCGTGCCGATGTCGTCGAGCGTGGCCATGGGATCGTCTGCCTCCCCGATGCTGAGACGGTGTTCCTCGATCAACGCGGCTGGGACCGAAGGCTGCACATCAACGCGTTGCGCCGCCATCACGATGAGGGCCTGCGCGATGTCGGCCGCCGCCAGCAGCGCGTCGAAGGCGACGTAATCGCGCGCGTTCTGCGGCATCTCCGGCGATTCGGCGTCGGCCGGATCCTGCACGATCGCCAGCCCGCCGCAGGCCTTGATCGCCTGCAATCCGGCGACGCCGTCGTCGAGCAGGCCGCTCAGGAGCACGCCGATCACGTGCGGGCCCTTGGCGATCGCCGCCGAGCGGAACAGCGGATCGATCGCGGGCCGGGTGAAGTTCTCCTTCGCGTCCCTGCTCAGCCGCACCGCGCCGTCGCTGACCAGCAGGTGGTGGTCCGGCGGCGCGACGTAGATGACGCCGGGTTCGAGCAACCGGCCGGACGTCGGGAACATCGCCGGCAACGCGCCGCGCCGGTTCAGCAGTTCCGGTAGCACGCTGATGTGCGCGCCGATGTGCTGCACGACGAGGATCGTCGCCGGGAACTCGCGCGGCAGCCCCGCGACCACCTCCAGCAACGGCTTTACGGCGCCGGACGATCCCCCGATGACGATGACATTGCGTTGCGCCCAGGCCGGCATTCGCGGACGTCCGTTCCCGTGGAACCCGCAGCGTCGTTCACCGCGCGTGAGCCAGCGGTGGCGATGGAGTGACGATGGCGTTGGCGCGCGACGATTCGCGCGGCTCAGGCGTCGGCGTGGGTCCAGCCCGATCGCGCGAGCTCGCGCACGCGGCTCCATGACGTCGTGCCGCCCCAGGCGCTTGCGTGCCAGGCATCGACCAGCGACGGTTCGAGTTCGTCCCAGCTGAGCGTGGGGTGGTAGTTGCGCGCGACGCGACCCAGCGATTGCGCGAACACGCGCGTCGGCGTGGACACGCGCCAACTGCGGATGGCGATGCCGCGCGCCTGGGGCCATTCGCAATCGCCGGCCAGGCCGCTGCCGTACCAGCACGCGGAGAGTCGCGATTCGACTTCGCGCAGTCGCGCCGTCGGAAACGCACGCCGGGCGTTGCGTCCCAACGCTTCAAGGAAGTAGCGCTGCATCGGCGTGATCGCGGCGGGCATGCAGCGATCGTAGACCGATCCGTCGGATGTGACGGACCTTCCATCGGCCAATCGTTTTGTCGAACGCGATAGGCGGCGCGTCATGCAACCGACATATCGCGCGCCGATGCGGGCATGCGATCTGACACGACGGCACGCGATATGACGCGACGCTACGGTTGCGCGTCGTCCGCCGCCGCGCGCCATGCCTCGCGCACGCGTTCGGCCACTTGCGGCCATTCCAGCCCGGTGGTCACCGCGTACAGGTGCCACAGGCTTTCGGCGCGCGCCTGCACCGCTTCCCACGTCGTGTTGCCGTGCACTTCGCGAATGCCCTGGCCCACCGACCGGATCAATATCTCGTAGGAAGCCAATGCGGCTTCCGGATCATCTCTGCTCATTGCAACCAACATCCATGCGCGAGACACCGCAACGCGGCTTCGCGAAAAAAGGAACTGCACATGCGCCAGACCGGCGCGTGCATCGCATCGGATGTGAGCTCATCCCCGATCCCACTGCGATGCAATAAACCACAGCAAGCTGAACGATGCAAACGCGAAAGGTCACGCGCGCTCGAAATCACGGCCGTTTTCACGTGTTTTCGTGCGATGCGAGTCGGCGTTCCAATACCGCAGCGCGTCGTGCGCGAACTTGCCGATCGTGTCGGCAACGCAGCCGCCCGTCGGCTGCAAGCCCTTTTTTCACGTCAGTTGCTGCATCCATCGACTCGATTGCGATGCTGACGATCGATCGATGCGCGCACTGCACGAAGTGCAACACGCGCGTCGCAACATCACGCGAAACCCGCGCGTTCGCGCAATGCGTCGCGATGACGGCGGCTGCATGGCAGCACCGTACCGTCGGACAGATGCACGCGTGCATCGCCCGTGTCGAGCGGCTCGATCGAGGCCACCTGCCCGAGGTTCACCATGTAGCTGCGATGGATCCGTGCGAAGCGCGAAGGATCCAGCCGTTCCTCGATCGTCGCCATCGTGCAGCGCAGCGGATAGTCGTGTCCGCGCACGCGCAGGTTCACGTAGTTGCCCGCGGCCTGCAGCCATTCGATGTCGTTGGCGGCGACGAGGAACTCGCGACCGAGCTTTCGGATCAGGAACCGCTCGGGACGTTCGACCGGCTCGACCGGCGGGCCTTCGTCGGGTTCGCCGAGCAGGCTCGCCTCGCCCTGCAGGCGTCGGCGGATGAAACGATAGCCTTCGACCAGCACGACCATGCTCGCGAAGCTGCGCACGTCCTTGAGGTATTCGTAGCCCAGCTGCTCCAGCCAGGGTCCGAAGTCGTACTCCGCGCCGTGCGCCGCATAGACGACCTCGCGGATCGCGACCATGCCGAGCACGTGGGCCAGGCTGAACACGAGGCTGGCCAGCACGTACAGCGGCAGCGTCCGGCGCCATGTGTCCCAGTGAAGCGGCACGCGGCGGGTGAACCAGACCACGGCCGGCGCCAGCGCCAGCATGAGCACGGCGCTCGACCACTCCCAGGTCACCGGCTCCCAGGCGCCGAAGTCCAGCCGGGTGCGGCGGATGTCCATCAGCACCGTCACGCTGTTGGCGATGGCATTGATGAGCGTGGTGACGACCCAGAAGCCGATTTCGAACGCGCGGCGCCGCGCATGCGACCGGAACGGGACGGGCGACGGCGTCGGAGCGGAGGGCGCATTCATCGAGCGGGATTGTAGGGGCACGGTGCCGCGACCCCGTCCCGGCTCGTCCCTGCGGGCCCGCGATTCGTCCCAAAGCCCCGCCGGATGGTCACTTCACGGTGGAATCGCGCGTTCGGCGGCCCGAGGGTGGCCGCATCTTCCACGCTGGAGCATGCCGCCGTGAGCCGCCGCTATTTCCTCGATTGGGTCCGGATCGGCGCCTTCGCGCTGCTGGTGCTCTACCACGTCGGCATGTACTACGTGACCTGGGACTGGCACGTCAAAAGCCCGTTCGCGAGCCCTGCGCTCGAACCGTTCATGCTGATGACCTCGCCGTGGCGACTGTCGCTGCTGTTCTTCATCTCCGGCGTGGCGACCGCCTTCCTGCTCGGCAAGACGCCGCAGGGCTTCCTGCGCAAGCGCTCGTGGCGGCTGCTGGTGCCGCTGATCTTCGGCATGCTCGTCATCGTCCCGCCGCAGTCCTATTACGAAGTGGTCGAGCGGCTGCCCGGCGGGTACCACGACGGCTACCTCGCCTTCTGGGCCCGCTACCTGCAGAACGACCCGAACTTCTGCCGCGACGGCGACTGCCTCGACGTGCCGACCTGGAACCACCTGTGGTTCGTCGCCTACCTGTGGGTCTATACGGTGGTGCTGTGCCTGCTGAAGTGGATCGCGCCGGATGGGCTCGCGCGCCTGTGCGACCGCATCGCCGGCGTGTTCGGCCGCGGCGTCGGCCTGCTGCTGTGGCCGGCGCTGTTCCTGATCGTCGCGCGCCTGACGCTCATCGACCGCTTCGAATCGACGCACGCGCTGGTGGACGACTGGTACAACCACGCGCAGTACCTGCCGCAGTTCCTGCTGGGTTTCGCGGTGGCGAAGTCGCAGCCGGTGTGGGACCGCTTCGCCGCGTTGCGCTGGCAGGCCGCCGTGCTTGCGATGCTGGGCTACGTGGCGATCGTCGTGTACTTCAGCGCCTACAGCGGCGACGTCACGCCGCCGGACGCACTGCGCACCACGATGCGCGCTGTGTGGGGCACGTTCCAGTGGACGGCGATCGTGGCGATCATCGGCTTCGCGGCGCACTGGTCGCCGGGCGACAGCCGCGCGCGCCGCTACCTGACCGAAGCGGTCTTTCCGGTCTACATCCTCCACCAGACAATCATCGTCGTCCTTGCGCACAACCTGCAGCCGCTGGCGCTGCGTCCGGCGGTCGAAGGTCCGCTGCTGGTGGTGGCGACGTTCGCGCTGGCGTTCGCGGGATTCGAGGTCGTACGCCGCATCGGATGGATGCGCCCGCTGCTCGGACTGGGCCCGCGCGAGCCTCGACGCGAGGCGAATGCAGTGGCGGAAACGGCGTAGCTGCCGCTTCCTCACCCGGCGCGCATGAAATCGCTCACCCAGTTGCTCTCCCAGGTCTTGCCGCCGTCGGCGGAGCTGGATTGCTCCCAGCGTGCGGACGTGGGCGTGATGCGCGACCACGTCACGCGCGTCTTCACCGGGCGACCCGCGACGGTGTCGTCGCCGATGAACGTACCGACGTCGCCTTCGAAGCCGCCCCGCACGGGCGCGGCGATGTCGGTCGGCGTGCGGCCGTCGAGCCACCAGCTCGACCATTGCCGGCTGGCTTCGTCGAACGAGCGCAAGCCGACGCCGCGCACCGTGCCGCCGGGAAATTCCATGACGTTGTCGCCGACGTTGCCCTTGCCGCCGAGCACCGGCCAGTTGATTAGCGTGCCGCCGAATTCATCCCACTGTTCGCTGCCGACCAGGCGTTCGCGCAGGCGGCGGTGGCTGACCTTCCAGCGTCCGACGAGGAAGTCGAAATCCTTCGGCGCATCGGCGAGTTTCGGCAGCGCGTGCGGCTGCGGCGAGGTGCGCGTGAAGTAGTTGCGCCAGTTGACCTCCCAGCTTTTGCCATCGTCGGGCGAGAACGCCTGCTCCCACCACGGCCGCGCACCGTGCACGTCGTGCCAGCGGAAGCGCATGACGATGGGGCGATCCTTGAAGGTGTCGCGGCCGACGAACTCGGCATGTTCGCCCTTGAAGGCGCCGCGCACGGGCGGATCGATATGCGTGGGATTGCGGCCGTCGAGCCACCAGATGGCCCACGTGCCGGCGGCCGGATCGAAGGCGCGGACGCTCAGTCCGCGATACGTGCCCGATGGAATGTCGACGATGTTGTCGTCCACGTTGCCGAGCCCGCCCATCGTCTGCCAGAAGGTGCTCTTGCCGGGGAACTCCTCCCATTCGTCGCTGCCGGCGAGGCGCTCCTTCAGGCGCCGATGCCACACGTCCCAGCTGCCGACGAGCCATTGCCAGTCCTGCGCATGGGCCGAGGCCTGCGCGATGGGCGGAGCGAACGCAAACGCGGGCGATACGAGCGAGCACGTCGCCGCGCCTGCGACCGCGGCGAGGAACCGGCGGCGCGAGTCGAAGCGGGCGCCGGGCCCGAAACCTGCGTCCTGAAGATCGCGCATGAGGGATGGTCCTGGCATGGGTGGCGCTCCTGTCCGGCGGGGAACCGTGCGCCGATCATGGGGACGGCGGGCTTGCGTTGACCACCCGAAATGCGGCCCGCACACTCAGCCAGACTTATGGTCAGCGACCGCCGATTCCCTTCGCTCGCCGCGATCCGGGCCTTCGAGGCCGCCGCCCGGCTGGGCAGCTTTTCCCGGGCGGCGCAGGAGCTGGACACCACGGCCGCATCGGTGAGCTACCACGTGCGTCGCCTGGAACAGCAGATCGGCGTCGCGCTGTTCGTGCGCCATGCCAACCACGTGATGCTGACGCGTGGCGGCGAGATCGTCGCGCGCGAAGCCATCGACGCCTTCGCCGCGTTGCGCGCGAGTTTCGTGCAGGCGGCCGAAGTCGACGACACCCACCTGTCGCTCACGACGTTGCCTTCGCTGGGCACGAGCTGGCTGACGCCGAAGCTCGGCCGGTTCCGCGTGCGCCATCCGGACATCGCGCTGGAACTGGATCTGTCGGCCGTTGCCGAAGACCTCACCGGCGGCCGCTACGACGCAGCGATCCGCAACGGCCATGGCCACTGGCCCGGCCTGCGCGCGGCCGAACTGTTGCCCAGCCTCTTCATGCCGCTGTGTGCGCCGTCGCTGCGCGCGGCGGTGGCGGAGCTGGGCCGCGACCCGCGCACGCCGTTGCCGGTGCCGCTGCTGGGCCGTCCCGACTGGTGGTCGCGCTGGTACCGCGCGCTCGGTTTCGATGCGGAGATTCCGCCCGGCCGCTTCGGCACGCAGCTGTCGGCGGAATACCTGGACATCGCCGCGGCGATTGCCGGACAGGGTGTCGCGATCGGCTCGCCCATCCTGTTCCGCAACGAAATCGACGCCGGCCGCCTGGTGCCCGCGCACGAGCTGGTGGTCAGCGACGGCCGCGCGTTCTGGTTCACCTACCCGGCGGCGCGGCAAGACAGCCGCAAGATCGCGCGCTTTCGCGAATGGCTGGAAAGCGAGGCCGCGCGCGACCGCGATGCGGCCCGCGCCTTCATCCGGCGGAGCGTGGTCGTGGAGGCCTGACGACGCGGGCAGCCCTCTTCCACGTGCCCGATTCGAGCGGAGTGTTAGCTTATTGGGCTTCTCCCAATGGTTGATGAGCTGCGCATGCCGAATCTCGGAACGGTGCTGAAGGCTGAAATTTCCCGACTCGCACGCAAGGAAGTTCGTGCGGAAGTTGAAACGCTACGGAAAGCCAGCGGCACGTATCGCCGGGAAATCGCCGAATTGAAGCGCCAGGTGGCGCAGCTGGAGCGCCGGCTGAAGCAGGCGTCTAAGGCGCGCCCGCCGGCGGCGGCGACGGCGGCTGACAGCGAGGAAACCTCCACGCGCATGCGCTTCAGCGCCAAGGGCCTGCAGTCGCTGCGCGCGAAGCTGGGCCTGTCGGCCGCGGATTTCGGCGCGTTGGCCGGCGTGAGCGGCCAGTCGATCTATCACTGGGAACAGGGCAAGTCCGTACCGCGCAAGTCGCAGCTGCCGAAGCTGGCGAGCCTGCGCGGACTGGGCAAGAAGGAAGCACGGGCGCGACTGGAGTCGCTTTCCTGATCCAGCCCGATGGCATTCCCGCGAAAGCGGGGGTGCCATCGTTTCGCAGCGGCATCGTAGAAGTCGGACCGCAGGACCTGCGCGCTCAGGCGGGCTCCTGGTCCCATGTCCTGCTGGCTTCCTGAGTGATCTCGCGCAGGCGCTGGACCAGGCGGTCGGCCACGTCGTTGACGGTCTTCCACTCGGGAATCGGCACGGTGTTCGGCTCGTAGTAGCGGAATCCGTGCGTGGAATAGACGTCGTTCAGCACGCCGATCGCCGTGCGATGGTCCGCGGCGAACTCGACATAGCTGTTGAGGTCCAGCGCATCGGCCGCGTCGAGCATGTAGCCGAGGTCGTGCCCATACGGCTTGAATTTCAGCTGTTCCATGGGAATTCCCTTCGCCAGCAGGAACGCCTTCAGGCCCAGCTCGATGGAATGCCCGATCAGCGTGTGGCTCGCCATCACGCTCTCGTCGGCGACCACGTTCGCCGCATCCATGAACTCTTTCGCGTAGTGCAGCAGACCTTCCGGACTCGTGCCCATGTGATGTTTTTCCTCGCGGCAGGGTTCGAACGCTAACAGAGAAGCGTGTCCACCGCGGGATTCATTGCAGCGGCTGGCAGCTGGACGTCGGCATCGGCCTGCCGTCGACGTGCCGCTGGCCGATTCGACGCCGATCCCGAACGCGCCTGACCGCTACGCGCGCCTTTCAACGTTGACTATCCCGGGTGCTGTCGGTCAGAGGAAGAAGCGGGCGAAGTACCGATGTCATCCGCAAACGTTCGCATCATCGTGCGGGCTTGCCTTACGCTGCCACTGCACGAAGAAGTGCCGACTACCGGACGGTAGTCATACGTCGAAAGGATGAGCCGGCCCTGGCTGGAGAACGGTTAGGATGGGCTCCTGCGCGAGGGGACTCCGCGCACGCGATCAACCCCACACGATCAGACAGCCTACGGGGGCTGTGGTGCGCCATCTCCTGGCAGTCCTTTCCGGTCTTGCGATGCTGCTGTGCACGGCGGCCGTGCATGCACTGGATCCCGACGTCGGGATAAACCAGTTCCGGCACACACGATGGACCGCCGAGGACGGCGTGCCGCTGGGCATCTATGCCCTCGCGCAGACGCCGGATGGTTTCCTCTGGACTGGCAGCGACAGCGGACTGCATCGCTTCGACGGCGTGCGCTTCGAGGTCGTCCCCGCCCGCGCCAACGGCGCGCGCGTGGGCGAGCCGGTGTCGGCGTTGTTGACGGCGCGCAACGGCGACCTCTGGATCGGCTACCAGTCCGGCCGCATCGCACTGCTGCGCGACGGAACGCTGATCGACCGCTCGCCGGCGGCCAGCGATCGATGGGTGTACCGCTTCCTGGAGGACCGCTCGGGCGCGGTCTGGACCATCACCGGCAATTCGAACCACCCGTTCATGCGTTATGCGGCGGGCCGCTGGGAAAGCATCGGCGCGCAGTGGGGCATCACCGCGCCCTCCGCATGGGGCATCGCCGAGAGCCGGGATGGACGCCTCTGGGTTTCGGATGGCGCCAGGACGCTGGTGCTGGCCCCCGGTGAACGGCGCTTCCGCAACGTGGGCATCGCGGGCACCCGCGGCGATGGCTACAACGAAGGGCTCGCAACCGACCGCTCCGGACGCGTGTGGCAGTCGAGCGGCGTCGAAGGCACGCGCCGGTTGCCGTCGGTCCCGCTCGCACGACCGGACGTGCCGCCCTTCGCCACGGTGCCGGCTGCATCGGCGACGCATTCGTACCGGACGTTCCTGTTCGATCGCGACGGTTCGATCTGGGGTGTCACGTATTCGGCGGGCATGTTCCGGATCGCGATGCCCGACGCCCTGTACCGCGGCGGCCGTCCCGTCGAGGAAACCTTCACCGCGAACGACGGCCTGTCTTCCGATCGCGCGCTCTCGATCCTGGAAGATCGCGAGGGCAATCTCTGGGTCGGGACGAGCGCGGGGCTGGATCGCTTCACGCCCGCCAACGTGCGCCCGGCGACCGGCATCCCCGCGTATTCGCGATTCGGCTACATCGTGATGGGCGCGCGCGACGGAACCGTCTACGCCGCCGATTCCGACAGCCTGTACGGGATTTCGCCGAAGGGCATCACGACGCGGCTGCTCGATGGCCTCAACAACCCGCAGGCTCTGTGCGAGGACGCGATGGGCGTGGTCTGGTTCGCGACCAGCGATGCCTTCTTCCGCGGCGTCGGGCAGCGTTTCGAGCGCATCCCCACCGACAAGCGCCGCAATGTGCTGGACTGCGTGGCGACGCCGGACGGGCGCCTGTGGTTCAGTCGCACGCGCGGCGGCATCACGCGCTATGAGGACGGGACCTGGACCGACAGCCTGCCCGACGGACCGGACGGGCCGCTCAAGGTCACCACGCTGATCGCCTACCGCAACGGGCTGCTCGCCCACGTGCGCTCGCGCGGACTGGTCTACATGGAACTTCCCGACACCCGCGTGGTGTGGAAGAAGGACGACATTCCCGGCGGCGAGATCACCGCGTTGCAGCCGATGGGCAACGATGTCCTGCTCGCCAGCGTGGGCGGCATGGCGCGGCTGCGCAACGGAAAGATCACGCCGCTCGGGCGCGATGCTCCCTGGCTGCAGGGCGTCGTCGGGATCGCCGACGACCGGCTCGGCTACACCTGGATGCTCTCGCGTGCCGGCATCGCGAGGGTGTCGCGCGACGCCCTCGCCCGCGCCTTCGACGACCCGGATGCGCCGCTGCACGCGCAGCTGTTCGACTTCGACGATGGCCTGAAGGCGCCCGCCGTGACGGGCTATTCGAGGAACAGCGCCGTCCTCGGGGGCGACGGCGTGCTGCGCTTCCTGACGACGGACGCGATCGTGCAGGTGCAGCCCGCGCGGCTCGCACGCAACCGCATGCCGCCGCCGGTGAGCATCACCGGACTCGCGTTCGGGTCGCAGCGGTTGCGCGATCCCGCGTCGGCGACGCTGCCCGCGGGTGCGTCGCGGATCGAGATCGACTACACCGCGCTGAGCCTGACGGTGCCCAGGCGCGTGAGGTTCCGCTATCAGCTGCTCGGCGTGGACGACGACTGGGTCGAGGCCGGCAACCGCCGCCAGGCGTTCTACACCAACCTCGCGCCGGGCGATTACCGGTTCCGCGTCGTCGCGGCGAACAACGACGGCGTGTGGAACCCGCAAGGCGCGTCGCTCGATTTCACGGTGCCGCCAACGTTCATCCAGTCGATGTGGTTCAAGGCGCTCGTCGTCGCCGCGCTCGCGCTCGTCCTGTGGATGCTCTACGCGCTACGGCTGCGCTACGCGACGGCGCGCCTTCGCGATCGTTTCGATGCGCAGATGGCGGAACGCAACCGCATCGCGCGCGACCTGCACGACACCCTCCTGCAAGGCATGCAGGGCATGCTGCTGAGCTTCCAGGCGCTCGCCTCGAAGCTGCCGCAGGACGCGGCGCTCCGCCAGCAGATGGAGCGCGTGCTCGATCGCACGCAGGACACCATCCGCGAAGGGCGCGACCGCATCCACCAGCTGCGCGATCCCGAGGCAAGCACGATGGACCTGGCCGAGTCGCTGGGGCGGCACGCGCAGGAACTCGCGGCCGAGCACCAGCTCGTGTGCGACATCACCGTGCCGTTGCCGCCGCGACCGCTGCAGCCCATCGTCTACGAGGAGCTGCGCCAGATCGCGCGCGAGGCGATCAGCAACGCCTGCGTGCACTCCAACGGCACGCGCGTGGACATCCGCCTGACCTACGGCGATGCCGGTGTCGTCCTGACGGTGCAGGACGACGGCGTCGGCATCGCCGAGGACCGGATGGGCGTGGAGCGCCACTGGGGCCTGAAGGGCATGCGCGAACGCGCACTTCTGATCGGCGCGACGTTGTCGATCACCGGCAGGCCGGGCGGCGGTACGGAGGTCAAGGTCGGCATCGACGCGGACGCGGCGTACCCGAGGCATTGAACGAAGCGGCCGAGTGGCGCCGTCATCCACGCTGCTACCAGCGCAGCATCGGAAGTGGACTGAACGGATGGGTGAGCATCCGCTTCAGCGACAGCTTCAGCAGCAGGCGATGGAAGCCGAAGCCCGGGAACATGTCCATGACGGACGCGACGACGCGGCGCTTCAGGCCGAACCGCAGATGGCCGCGGGATACATCCACCCAGTCGGCGCGGCGGAAGGTCTCCACGCTGGCGCGCTCGCGCGGATCGCACGGCGTCATCTTGTGGTGGTGGTCGATCATCGCCGCGATCTCGCCGGCCCACTCCGTGCGCCCGATTTCCTCGAGGTACGCGTTCGCCATCGCGATCGACGGCGCCAGGTAATCGAACGTGCCCGCCGACCAGATGCCGAGGTCGTGGTACGCCGCGGCGATGGACAGCTTCTCCAGGTCGATGTCCTCGCCGCCGAGCAGGCAATGGAAGTTGACCACCCGGTACGCGTGGTTGCGGTACGCGTTGAACGCTGCGCCCAGCGGGTCGGCGTGCCGGTCGAGCAATGCATCCAGGCAGGGAATATTGACGAGCATCGTGGCCACTCCCGGTCCTTGCCCGCGAGAGGTCAATGTAGAAGCCGGCCGACGCCCTGCAATCCACCATCCTTGCCCTGGCGACCTCCCCCATCCGGGTGAATGACGGACGCGATCCGCTGTCGCGCCGGCCGTCATCGCGGAGGTACTCTTTCTCCCACGAGCGGGCTCGACCGTTCGACCACGTCCCCCAGCGTGAGCGCCATGCCGATACGCGTGCTGACCATCGACGACCATCCCGTGCTGCGCGAAGGCATCGCGGCGATGCTGTCGAACGAATCCGACATCGAAGTGGTGGGCGGCGAATCGAACGCCGAGGCCGGGCTGGACGCGTTCCGCCGACTGCTGCCCGACATCACGCTGATGGACCTGCAGATGCCCGGCATGGGCGGGCTGGAAGGCGTGCGCACCCTGCGCGGCGAGTACACGGCAGCGCGCGTGGTCATCCTGACGACCTTCCGCGGCGATGCGAACGCGCGCGATTCGATGGCGGCCGGCGCAGCCGGCTACCTGCTCAAGAGCGCGCTACGCGACGAGCTGCTCGACTGCATCCGCAAGGTGCATGCGGGCGGACGGTACGTCTCGGCGGAAGTGTGCGCGGACGTCGCGACGCACCTGGGCAACGAACTGCTGACGCCGCGCGAACTGCGCATCCTCCAGCTCCTGTCGGAGGGCAAGGAGAACAAGCGCGTCGCCAGCGATCTGGGCATCTCCATCGAAACGGTCAAGTCGCACGTGTCGCGGATCTTCGAGAAGCTCGGATGCCACAACCGCACCGAGGCCATCCGCATCGGCATCCGGCGCGGCATCCTGCGCCAGATGACGCAGTAACGCCGCACTCGCGCTCACACGGCCCAGCACGCGCAGCCGAGCGCACCCCAGAAGCCCTTGAGGTCGCCGGTGGGCGCGTTCGCGGCCCACGCCTTCGCGTGTGCGTGTCCATGCACGTTGCAGGCGTGGGCGCATCCGCAGCCGGCGGTCTGCACGAGCGCATCGCGCGCAGGGACGTCGGCCGATCGGGCGTGGCCGCCTTGCGTGCGCACCGGCGACCAGTCCGGCATCGCGGGCGGAATCGGGGGATCGTGCGACGCGAAGTCGCCGGCGGCGTACACGATGCGACCGCCGACCACCGTCATCAGCGACGCGATGTGCGCGATCTCGTCATCCGCGCAGCCGAAGTAGTCGCGCGATGGCACCACCAGGTCGGCGAGCTGGCCTTCGCTGATCGTTCCCTTTTTCCCTTCCTCGTTGGAGAACCACGCGACGCGCTCGGTCCACATGCGCAGGGCCGACTCGCGATCCAGCCTGTTTTCCGGCGGATACAGCGACATGCCGCCGACCGTGCGCCCCGTGACGAGCCATGACAGCGACACCCACGGGTTGTAAGACGCGACGCGCGTGGCGTCCGTGCCCGCCGAGACGCGTGCCCCAGACGCCAGCATCTTCGCCACCGGCGGCGTCGCCGCGGCGGCCGCCTTGCCGTAACGCTCGACGAAATGCTCGCCCTGGTAGGCCATGCGGTGCTGCACGGCGATGCCGCCGCCGAGCGCCGCGACGCGATCGATCGAGCGATCCGAAATGGTTTCGGCGTGGTCGAAAAACCAGTGCAGTCCGTCGAACGGGATCTCCCGGTTCACCTTCTCGAACACGTCCAGCGCGCGGCCGATCGTCTCGTCGTACGTGGCATGCATGCGCCACGGCCAGCGGTTCTGCGCGAGGATGCGCACGACCGCTTCCAGGTCGCCTTCCATGTTCGGCGGCATGTCCGGACGCGGCTCGCGGAAATCCTCGAAGTCGGCCGCGGAGAACACGAGCATCTCGCCCGCGCCGTTGTGGCGGAAGTAGTCGTTGCCCTGGCGGTACTTCGACGTGCGCGTCCAGTTGAGGAAGTCCTCCTTTTCCTCTTTCGGCTTCTGCGTGAAGAGGTTGTACGCCAGCCGCACCGTGAGCTGGTCTTCGTCGGCCAGGCGCCGGATCACTTCGTAGTCTTCCGGGTACTTCTGGAAGCCGCCGCCGGCATCGATGACGCTGGTGACGCCGAGGCGGTTGAGCTCGCGCATGAAGTGGCGCGTGGAGTTGAGCTGGTGGTCGAACGGCAGCTTCGGCCCTTTCGCCAGCGTCGCGTACAGGATGCTGGCGTTGGGCCGCGCGAGCAGCAGGCCGGTCGGATTGCCGCTGGCGTCGCGCGCGATCTCGCCGCCGGGCGGATCGGGCGTGTCGCGGCCGTAGCCCACCGCACGCAGCGCCGCGGCGTTGAGCAGCGCGCGGTCGTACAGATGCAGGATGAACACCGGCGTGTCGGGCGCGACGGCGTTGAGTTCATCCAGCGTCGGCAACCGCTTCTCCGCGAACTGGTGGTCGCTGAAGCCGCCCACCACGCGCACCCATTGCGGCGGCGGCGTGACCGACACCTGGCGTTTGAGCATCGCCATCGCATCGGCCAGGCTGCGCACGCCATCCCAGCGCAGCTCCATGTTGTAGTTCAGGCCGCCGCGGATCACGTGCGTGTGGTTGTCGCACAGGCCCGGAAGCAGGCTGCGGCCTTGCAGGTCGATGACCTTCGTCGCCGGTCCGGCGAGCGCCAGCACTTCGCGATCGTCGCCGACGCGCAGGAAGCGGCCGTCGCGGATCGCCACCGCCGAAGCGCGGGGGCGCGTGCGGTCGAGCGTGGTCATGCGTGCGCCGTGCAGGATCAGGTCTGGCATCGTCGAAGTGCCCATCGCGGGAAGGACCGCCACCGACGTGGCGCCGACGGCCGCGCCGAGGAAGGCGCGCCGCCCCGCGTCCACGCCGGTGCGGTCGGAGGTCATGAGCGCGCGTCCGGATCGTCCGGCGCGGCGGGTGTGCGGCGGCACTGCGGCAAGTCGCCGAACACGTGCGGCCTGACCTGCTCGTCCATCCACGCGGTCGCCCGCGCGTCCTTGTGCAGGTAGTGCTTGAGTAGCGGCGGGATCTGCTCGCCCAGCAGGATGCCGAGCAGCCCGACCAGCGCGATCACCGGCGGCGCGGGCGAGCGGACGTTGAGCAGCGCGTACACGATGCCGACGAGCAGGCCGGCAGCGAGCGACAACACATACGGTTTCATCGTGCTTCTCCCGATGGAAGCGCGGCGGTGCGACCCGGGGGAGGTGGTGGCCGCACCGCCGCGCTCAGTGCCCGCCTTCCTGCGCGCCGAACATGGCCTTCGCGTACTGGATGCCGATGCCGTAGCCACCGGCGAGTTCGCGCGCGATGCCGGTCGTCAGCCCGTACGTCTCGCCGCGCGCCCAGTCGCGCTGCAGTTCGAGCATGTACTGCAGGCTCGTCATCGGCACCGCGCCGGCCTGCACCATGCGGGTGACGGCGCGCTCGTGCGCTTCGTCGGACACGTCGCCGCAGGCATCGGTGACCACGTACGTCTGGAAGCCCTGTTCGATCGCCGACAGCACCGGCCCGACGATGCACACGCTGGTCCACAGCCCGGCGAACACCAGCCGGTCCTTGCCGATTTCGTTGATGCGCTGGACGACGGGAACGTCTTCCCACGCGTTCATCGTGGTGCGGTCGTACACGGCGCCCTGCGCGAAGGTGTCGCCGATCTCCGGGAACAGCGGGCCTGAAAAACTCTTTTCGGCGACGGTGGTGACGATGGTCGACACGCCGAAACCGACGGCCGCGCGCGACAGCAGGGCGGCATTGGTGCGCAGCGATCCGACATCGATCGAACGCACCGCGAAGGCCATCTGCGACTGGTGGTCGATCAGCACCAGCGTGTGATCCGTTGGGGTCAGCAACGTCGAACTCGGACCGGGGGAAGCCTTGGGCATGGGAGCGCTCCGACGGGGATGGCACGCGGACTCGCGTGCTGCGTCCAGACTGGCTTCGCGCGCACGCCGCGCAAACCGCCAGCGGTAGGAATCGCGACTCCCCAGAACGGGGGATGCCGTGGCGATCACGCCATTGCGCGATGCGCACTCCCCCGAACAGGGGGTACGGCCTCACCCCTCATGCGGGTACGCCGCCGGGCGATCGGCTTCCTATCGTGGACATGCCGGGCGCGCGCCACACCGCCGCGCCGGCCTTCCCCCGTGGCACCCAGGTGCCGACCACAGATCCGGCGAAGACCATGCCAAACGACGATCGCGCCACCCCCATCGACGAAGGCCGCCGCACGGTGCTGATCGGCGGCACCGCCCTGGCCGCCGCCTCGCTGCTTCCCCTCGTCGGCTGCTCGTCCTCCGAACCGCCGCCGGCGACGCAGGCCGCCGCCACCCCCACTCCCCCTGACGCAGGAATCGCAAAGACCATGAGCACCATCACCACCAAAGACGGCGTCGAGATCTACTACAAGGACTGGGGTACCGGCCCGGCGGTCGTCTTCAGCCACGGCTGGCCGCTCAACGCCGACAGCTGGGAATCGCAGATGTTCCATCTCGCCTCCAACGGCTTCCGCTGCATCGCGCACGATCGCCGCGGGCACGGACGTTCGAGCCAACCGTGGGACGGCAACGACATGGACCACTACGCCGACGACCTGGCGCAGCTGCTCGACAAGCTCGACGTGAAGGACGCGATGCTGGTCGGCTTCTCCACCGGCGGTGGCGAGGTCGCGCGCTACGTCGGTCGCCATGGCACCAAGCGGGTGAAGAAGGTCGCACTCGTGTCGGCCGTGCCGCCGATCATGGTGAAGACGGACAGCAATCCCGGCGGGCTTCCGCTCTCGGTGTTCGACGGCATCCGCCAGGGCCTTGTCGCCAACCGCGCGCAGCTGTTCCTCGACATCCCGTCCGGCCCGTTCTTCGGCTACAACCGCCCGGGTGCGAAGCCCTCGCCGGGCGTCATCAACGCATGGTGGATGCAGGGCATGCTCGGCGGCCACAAGAACACCTACGACAGCATCAAGGCGTTCTCCGAGACGGACTTCACCGAAGACCTCAAGCGCTTCGACGTGCCCACGCTGATCATCCACGGCGACGACGACCAGATCGTGCCGATCGATGCCGCCGGCCGCGCGTCGGCAAAGCTGGTCAAGGACAGCAAGCTGATCGTCTACGAAGGCGCGCCGCACGGCATCACCGACACGCACAAGGACCGCCTCAACGCGGACCTGCTGGCCTTCGCCAAGTCCTGACGCCGCACCGCCGCCGCGAACGTCCACCGGCGCGATCGCTGGAGTGCATGCCATGCTCAACATCTCGCCGTTCGGAATGTTCCACACCGCCATCGCACTGGTGGCGGTGTTCTTCGGGGTCCGGTCGCTCGTGCGCTACGGCGAGATCGGGACGCGCACGCGTTCGGGCGCGCTGTATGTGTGGCTGACGGCAGCCACCGCGTTCACCGGGCTTTTCATCTTCCGCCATGGCGGATTCGGCGCGCCGCACATGCTCGCGATCGCGACGCTGGTGGTGCTCGCGGCCGCGGCCATGGCGGAGCGCGCCGGCGGATCGGGCCTCGCGCGATACGTCACGGTGCTGGGCAACTCGCTGACGCTGTTCTTCCATCTGATTCCGGGACTGACCGAGACGGGCACGCGCATTCCGCTCGGCGATCCGGCCTTCACGGGTCCGGAAGATCCTGTGCTGAAGGCGATCGTCGGCGCCGGTTTCCTCGTCTATCTCGCCGGCGCCGCGGTGCAGGCGATGCGCATACGGCGTGGGCTTCGGACGGCCGCGGCGACGTGATGCATCGCGAAACACCAGACTCGACTTCGGGCGGAGGTGCGTGGAGATGAAGACGACGCTTTGCGTGATCGCGTTGACGCTGGTGTGCCCACTTGCGGCAGCGCAATCGGCGGGTGCGCCGATGCGTCTCGAAACGCGCCCGTTCGCGACGTTGCCGGACGACTTCCGCCATCCGGAAAGCCTCGCGACCCATCCCGCCACCGGCGAGATATACGTCGGTTCCTTCGACAGCCGCGAACCCGCGACGGCGCGCCGGAACCAGGTCGTTCGCCTGTCGCCGACGGGAAAGCTGCTCGCCCGCGTGGACCTCGGGCCGACGCCGATCACCGGCCTCGCGTATGCCGACGGCGCGCTCTACTTCCTCAACTTCGGCGCATCGAAACTGCAGCGCCTGCCCGCGAAGTTCGCGACGGGCCAAACCCCCGAGGACATCGCGAGCTTCGCGGCGCTGACGCCGCCCGCGCCTGGCGATCGCCTCATCGCCAACCCCGATGGCAGCCAGGACCGGATCGTCTTCGGTTCGGCGGGCTTCCCCGCGATCAACGGACTGGCGTTCAACGCAGCAGGCGATGCATACGTCTCCGATTCGTTCCAGGGCGCGATCTACCGCATCCAGGACGCAACCACCTGCCGGCCGTGCAAGGTCGACGAGCTGGTCCGCGATCCGCTGCTCGCCACGACAGGCGCCCTGCCGTTCGGCGCGAACGGCATCGCGATCGACGAAGCCGCCGGCCTGCTCTACGTCAACAACGCCGGCGACGGTCGCGTGCTGCGCATGCCGCTGGCCGGCGGCAAGCTCGATGTGCTCGCCGACGGCGTCTACGGCGCCGACGGGCTGCTGCTGCACGACGGGCTGCTCTGGGTCGCCTCGAACCAGATCGACGCGGTGGTCGCGCTGGATGCCAACGGGCTCGTTCGGGCCCGCGCGGGCCACTTCGACGGCATCGGCAACGATGGCGCGCCGCTGGGCCTGCTATTCCCCGCTGCCACCGCGGTGCAGGGCAAGCGGATGCTCGTGGCGAACCTCGCGCTTCCGCTCACGCCGCGCGAGGGCGACGAGTGGGAGGAGAAGGTCACGCGCTGGAACCTGGTGCAGTTCGATATCCCGGAAGTCGATCCACGTTGAGCCAACGCGCGCGAGCGCATCCACGAGGGGATTCCATGCGCAGGCTGCCGTTGCTGCTTCTCCTGATCGCCGGCGCGTTCTTCCCGGCGTACGCGATCGCTGCCGATGGCGCAGTCGCGGCCGAAACGCGCACGGTGCAGGTCGGCTCCGATCGCATCGCGTACCGCAAGCTCGGAAGCGGATCCCCGCTCGTGCTGGTGAACCGCTTCCGCGGCACGCTGGATACCTGGGATCCCGCGTTCGTCGATGCGCTTGCGCGACAACACACGGTGATCCTGTTCGAACTGCCCGGCATCGGGTACTCGCAGGGCACGCAGCCGCAGACGATGGAACAGGCGGTGGCCTCGCTGGACGGCTTCGCCGATGCGCTGGGTTTGCAGAAGTTCGACCTGCTCGGATGGTCGTGGGGCGGATTGCTGGCGCAGGCGCACCTGATCGACAAACCGGGTCGCGTCGACCACGCGGTGCTGCTGGCGACGAATCCACCGGGGAAGAACGAGATTCCGTTGCAGCCGGCATTCCTGGAACGCGCACTGAAGCCAGTCAACGACCTGGCCGATGAAGAAGTCCTGTTCTTCGAGCCGGCCTCCGCGCTGAGCCGCGACCGCGCCCGCGCATCGCACGAACGCATCCGCGCGCGGCCCGACATCGATGCGCACATCCCGTCGCAGCAGGCGCAGTTCGAACGCTACTTCAAGGTCGCCGGCGAGTTCCACGAAGACGCGGCCGGGCGCAGGCAGAAGCTCGCGCAGCTCGACCTGCCGATCCTCGTCGTCGCCGGCGACCACGACACCAGCACCGCCGGCCAGAACTGGTTCCCGCTGATCGGCAAGATGCAGGATGCCCGGTTCGCCTTCTACTCGCGCACCGGCCACGCGCCGCACCATCAGTATCCCGACGAAGTGGCCGGGCTGGTGCTCGATTTCCTCGCGCGCACCAGGGATCGCTGAAGGCTTCGCGTCGCGATCTCCCGATGTGCGCGCAAGCGCGCACATGCAGCGCCTGACCATGCGCCCTGGCTGACAGGGCCGACTCGCGCGATCAGCGCCCGGCACGCATCCGCACTCCGAGACATCCGCCATCGGCGGATCGCAGGCCCGTGCCTGACGGGTTTGTATCGAAACGTATCCGCCCTGCCCGACGACACGTTTTGCGTCGAGGCGTCGGCGTGCGCGACACAAGCCCGATACCGGGCGTGGCTGAAATGCGCACCAACGCCGATGGCCTCCCTTGCAGGAACGACGATGTCCACCTCCCTCTCCCGCCGTGCCGCCCCGCCCTTCTTCTCCCGCGTGGATGGCGTCGGGCAATGGCTTTCTCCGCTGGGCCTGCGCGTGCTGCTGGCCTGGGAGTTCTTCGAAGCCGGCCTGGAAAAGCTGCACGGCGCCAACTGGTTCGCCGACCTCGGGGACAAGTTTCCGCTCCCGTTTTCGCTGTTCAGCGCGAACGTCAACTGGACCGCCGCCATGTGGCTGGAACTGGCCGGCGGCGTCGCGCTGCTGCTCGGACTGGGCACGCGTTACGTCGCCGCTGCGCTGTTCGTGCTGACCGTCGTGGCGACCTACGCCGTGCACTGGCCGTCCGACTGGTCGAGCGTCGGCGAACTGCTGCAGGGCTACGCGATCACCAACGACGGCTTCGGCAACTACAAGCTGCCGCTGATCTACCTGGTGATGCTCGTTCCGCTGATGCTCAACGGCGGTGGCCGCCTGAGTGTGGACCGGCTGATCGCCTGGTGGAGCTCGCCGGCCTCGCCGACGAACGCCGACGCCACCGCCTGGGGCGCCGTCCTGCTCGGCATCGGCGCAGCGGTGTCGCTCCTGTTGCCTGTCGCCGGTGGCGCGCTCGCCCTCGTCGGCGCGGCGCTGCTGGCCTGGAACCGCGCTCGCGGCGACTCCGGACGCGAACTCGTCAACGCCTGATCCGCATCCCTCCATTTCCTCGCGCCGCCTATGCGGCGCTCCATCCCTCACGGCACACGCCGTGTATCTCCACGGAGTATTCGCAATGTCCACCTCCAACACCCGCAACACCGTCGGCCTGCTCGGCCTCGCCCTCGCCGGCCTGTCCCTCAGCACGTCCGCGTTCGCCATCGAACCGCTCAGCCAGGGCTACATGCTCGCCGCCAGCAAGGCCGCGGGCGAAGGCAAGTGCGGTGAAGGCAAGTGCGGCGCCAATGGTGCCAAGCCGGCCAAGGCCGCCACCGCGTCGAAGGCCGCCGAGGGCAAGTGCGGTGAAGGCAAGTGCGGCGCTGACGGCGCCAAGCCGGCCAAGGCCACCACCGCATCGAAGACCGCCGAAGGCAAGTGCGGTGAAGGCAAGTGCGGCGACGCCTCGTTCGCCAGGACCGACAGCGACGACGACGGCTTCGTGTCGAAGGCCGAGTTCGTCGCGGTGGCGCCGACGCGCGCCGCGGACTTCGCGAAGCTCGACGTGTCCGGCGACGGCAAGGTCTCGGAGAAGGAAGCCTACGACTTCCTCAAGGCCACCTACGAGGCCAACGGCAAGCCGATGCCGGCCGGCCTGTTCTCGCACTTCGGCAAGTGATCGCACGACACGTCGTGTGACGCCCGGCGCTCCCTCGCCCCTCCCCGCGAGGGAGCGCCTTCTACGTTCGGAAAACGACCATGCGCACCCTCGAATCGCAAACCTCCGCCGGCCTCGGGCTGCGTCGCGGCCTCATGCCGGAACTGCTGGCGATGGACGACGGCGCCGTGGATTTCCTCGAACTCGCACCGGACAACTGGATCGGCGTCGGCGGCAGGTTCGGCGAACAGCTGACCCAGATCGCGATGCGATTCCCGATCAGCGCGCACGGTCTGTCGTTGTCGCTCGGCGGCGTCGCGCCGCTGGACATGGAGCTGCTGCGTCGCACGCGCGAGCTCAACCAGCGCCTGGGCGTCATGATGTACAGCGAGCACCTGAGCTACACCACCGACGACGGCCAGCTGTACGACCTCATGCCGATTCCGTTCACCGACGAAGCCGTCGCGCACGTCGCGGCGCGCATTCGACAGGTGCAGGACGTGCTGGAGCGACGCATCGCGGTCGAGAACGTCAGCTATTACGCCGCGCCCTACCAGGCGCTGGCGGAGATCGATTTCATCAACGCCGTGCTGGCCGAGGCCGATTGCGACCTGCTGCTCGACGTCAACAACCTGTACGTCAACGCGATCAACCATGGCTACGACGCGGCGGATTTCCTCGCGCGACTGCCGGCAGAACGCGTCGCGCAGTACCACATCGCCGGCCATTACGACGAAGACATCGACCTGAAGGTCGACACGCACGGCGCACCGGTCAAGGACGACGTGTGGACCTTGCTCGACGCCGCGTATCGCCGCTTCGGCGTGCGGCCGACGCTGCTGGAACGCGACTTCAACTTCCCGCCGCTGCCCGAGCTGTTGCTCGAAACCAACCGCATCCGGACGATGCAGCTGGCGCATCTCGACCGCCAGCGTCTGCTGGAGCAAACCCGTGTTGCCTGAGACCACGCTACGCGAGCAGCAATTCGTGCTGGCGCGCCATATCCGCGATCCCGAAGGCAACCGGCCGCCGCCGGGCGTGCAGGATCGTCGCCTGAAGGTGTATCGCGAGCTCTTCTTCCACTCGATCGAAGGCCTGCTGGCGGGCGGCTTCCCGGTCATCCGGCAAACGCTGGGGACGACCACCTGGCTGGAACTGGTGCGTGCCTTCTACGCGGGCCATCGCAGCCGCACGCCGTTGTTCACGCAGATCGCCGGCGAGTTCGTCGCGTATCTCGAAGGCCGCGCGGACGATGCCGCGATCCCGCCGTGGCTGCCGGAATTGGCGCACTACGAATGGGTGGAACAGGCGTTGTTCGTCAGCGATGCGCCGCTGCCCGTGCACGATCCGGACGGCGATCTGCTCAATGGCGTGCCCGTGTTGTCGCCGCTCGCGGTGCCGCTGATCTATCGCTGGCCGGTCGCCGACATCGGTCCGCATCATCGTCCCGACGCCGCGCCCGATACGCCGACGACATTGCTAGTCCATCGCGATGCGGAGCACCAGGTGCAGTTCACGCGCATCTCGCCGCTCGTGTACAGCCTCCTGGAGTCGCTGGCGAAACACGCATGGACCGGGCGCGCGCACTTGGCCGCGCTGGCCGCGCGTGTCGGCGTCGAGCCGGCCGCGCTGGAGGCGGATGGCGTGCGGATGTTGCGCGACCTTCGCGAGCGCGGCGTCGTGCTTGGAACCCGTATCGACCGGACGAACGGCAGCGGCAACGCGCCCTAGGCCGCTGCCCGCCGCGCATTGCGGCGAAGCACCTGCGGCGGTTGGCCGAACGCACGCAGGAAGGCGCGCCGCATGCGTTCGATGTCGGCGAAACCCGTTTCCACCGCGACCTCGCCCATCGAATGCCGGCCCTGCTCGATCATCACGCGCGCCGCTTCGACGCGCAGGTGTTCGACGGCCTTGGCCGGCGACTGGCCGGTCTCCGCACGGAAGGCGCGGCTGAACTGCCGCGGGCTCAGGTGCGCGGCGTCGGCGAGTTCCTCCACCGACAGCGCCGACTTCAGATGGCTGCGTGCGTAGTCCAGCGCGCTCTGCACGCGGTCGCTCTTCGCGTCCAGTTCGAGCAGCGCCGAATGCTGCGACTGCCCGCCACCGCGCCGGTGATAGACGACCAGCTTCTGCGCCACCGCGCGCGCGAGTTCCACGCCGAAGTCCTTCTCGATCATGCCCAGCGCCAGGTCGATGCCGGCGCTCATGCCGGCCGACGTCCACAGCGCGCCATCGATGATGAAGATGCGATCGTCCTCGACGACCGCGTCGGGGAATCGCGCCCGCAGGTCGCGCGCATGGAACCAGTGCGTGGTGACGCGCCTGCCGTCGAGCAGCCCCGCTTCGCCCAGGATGAACGCACCCGTGCAGACCGACGCGATGCGGCGCACGGACTTGCCGGCCTTCCGGACCTGCCGGATGAGGTCGGGACTGGACGCGACCGGATGCAGCAGGCCCGTCACGATCAACGTGTCGACCTTCGCGCGCGCGAGCACGCGCGTTTCCAGCGGTATCCCGAGCGAATTGACGACCGGCCCGCCCTTCTCCGAGAGGATGCGGATGTCGTACAGCGCCTCGCCCGCCGTCGTGTTGGCGAGTTCGAATGCCGATGCCGCCGCCAGCCCCATGATCTGGAAACCCGGCGGCGCGACGAATCCTATGGTGAGCATGACGGCCTCCAGCGCCCCGAGGGGGCATGGCAGGAAACGAGGTATATACGACATTTGAGCCACGGGCAAGGCGGCTTACATTTCCATTCGCCCGGCAGCCGCCGGTCCAACGGAAACCGCCATGAACACCCCCATTCACCAAGGCACCGCCCTCATCACCGGCGCGTCGTCCGGCATTGGCGCGATCTATGCCGACCGCCTCGCGCGCGCCGGCTACGACCTGATCCTCGTCGCGCGCCGCGGCGACGCGCTGCGCTCGCTCGCGCAGGACCTGACCACGCGCACCGGTCGCTCGATCGAAACACTCGTCGCCGACCTCACCCGTCCCGACGACCTCGCGCGCGTCGAATCCGTGCTGCGAACCGACGCCAGCATCACCCTGCTCGTCAACAATGCGGGCGTGGGCGCCACCGCCCCGCTGCTACAGTCCGATGTCGCCGACATGGACCGCATGATCTCGCTCAACGTGAGCGTCCCGATGCGCCTGGCCTACGCCGCCGCCCCTGCATTCGTCGCACGCGGCGCGGGCACGATCGTCAACATCGCGTCCATCGTCGCGCTGCAGCCGGAACTGCTCAACGGCGTGTACGGCGGAAGCAAGGCGTTCGTGCTCGCGTTGTCGCAGTCGCTGCATCACGAACTGGCCGACAAGGGCGTGCGCGTGCAGGCCGTGCTGCCGGGCGCGACCGCGACCGGATTCTGGGCCGCTGCGGGAACGCCGATCGAACACCTGCCGCAGGAGATCGTCATGTCCGCCGACGACATGGTCGACGCCGCACTGGCCGGCCTGGCGATGGGCGAGCTGGTGACGATCCCGGCGCTGCCGGACATCGCGCAGTGGAACGCGTTCGAGAGCGCGCGCACCGCACTGCGCCCCGGCCTGTCGCGCACTTCGCCTGCGTCGCGTTACAGGACGGCGCAGGCCGCCTGACCGATGGCGGAAGCCGACGCCCGAGCGCGTCGGCTTCCGCGGAAGCACCGCCATGAACGCCTCCGTCGCTGCCACCTCGCCTTCGCACCCGATGCCGACGATCGGCCGCGCGGTACCGACGGCGCTGGCCGGCGCGTTCTTCGTCAACCTCGCGAACCAGTTCACGGCCACGAACCTCGCCGACATCCAGGGCAGCCTCGGCGCGTCGGCCGACGAGGCCTCGTGGATCGCGACGATCTACACGATGACGAGCTTCGTCGGCATCGTGCTTTCGCCGATCCTGGTGCGTACCTTCGGGCTGCGCCGCTATTTCGCCAGCGCCGCGGCGGTATTTTCGGCAACCGCGTGGATGGCGTTCGCAGCGACGTCGTTGCCGATGATGATCGTCGCGCGCGCATTGCAGGGCGTTGCGGGCGGCTCGTTCGGTCCGATCGCGTTCGTCGCGGTGTTCGCGTTGTGGAAAGGTCCGCGTGCGACGGGCGGTCTCGCATTGCTCGCCGCCGCGCTGCTGGTGCCGGCCAACGCCGGCCCGATCGTGTCGGCGTTCGTCGAAGCGTCGTTCGGCTGGCGTGCACTGTTCCTGCTGCAGGCCGTGCTCGCGGCTGCGTTGCTGTGCACGGGGCTCGCGTGGATGCCGGTCGCGCCGGTGAACCGCGACGCACTGAAGACGCACTGGCCGGCCGTCACATTGCTCGCGATCGCGTTGGCCTCGCTGGTGCTCGTACTGAGCCAGGGCACGCGCCGCTTCTGGCTGGAGGACGACGTCATCGCCATCGCGACGAGCGTGAGCATCGGCGCCTGGCTTGGATTCGCCGTGCTCAACCGCTACGCCACGCCGCGCATCCTGGACACGAAGCTGCTGGCCGGACGCGACTTCGGGCTGCCGATCCTGCTCAACCTCGTCTTCCGCGCGAGCTTCGCGGTCACCGTGTACCTGATCCCGCTCCTGCTTGCGGTGACGCAGGGCTATCGGCCCGAGCAAACGGCGCAGGCGCTGTGGTGGTGCGTGCTGCCGCAGCTCGCCGTGTTTCCGCTGGTGTGGCAGTTGCTCGCGCGCATGGACGGCAGGCGCGTGGCGCTCGGCGGACTGCTGCTGTGCGCCATCGGCACGCTGCTCGCCGCGTTCTCGACCCACCTTGCCGCGGGCGAACAGCTGCGCGCGATCCTGATGCTGGTGGGCGTCGGGCAGATGATGTTCCTCATCCCCACGCTGCTATCCGGCGCGAGCACGCTCGGGCCCGCCGACGGCCCGACCGCCACCGTCGCGTTCAACGCGACCACGCTGGGCGGCACGACGCTCGGCACGGGGTTGATGTCGCACTTCGTCACCGAGCGCGAGAAGTTCCATTCCAGCGTACTGGTCGAACAGGTGAGCTGGCTCGGCTCCGCGTCGTCCGATCGCCTTTCCTCGCTCTCCGGTGCGCTCGACGCACGATGGGGCGAACAGGACGCCAACGTCGCCCGCGCGATCGCGCAGGTCGCGTCCGTCGTGCGCCGCGAAGCCTGGTTGCTGTCCATCGACGACGCCTTCCTCGTGATCGGCGCCGTGCTGCTGGTGTCCCTGTGCCTGGTCGCCTTCATGCGGCCGGCCGTCATCCGTCCCTCGCTTGTGGGAGAAACCCCATGAAATCCCGAACCGCCACCGTCATCGGCCTGCTCGTGGCCGTCGCCGCCACCGCCACCGCGACCGCCGTGATGCGGCCCGGCAGCGTCGTGCAGTCGTGGGATCGCCATTACACCGATAACGCCTTCGTGCGCGGCGACATCACGCAGATCAGTCCCAAGGTGTCCGGCCACGTCGCACGCGTGCTCGTGAAGGACAACCAGTCGGTGAAGGCCGGCGACCTGTTGTTCCAGATCGACGATCGCGACTACCGGGCGCGTGCGACGCAGGCGCGTGCCGTGCTGTCCGCGCGGCAGGCAGCGATCGGAAACCTCGACGCGCAGCTTCGTCTCCAGCACGCCGCCATCGAACAGGCGCAGGCATCGGTGATCGAAGCGTCCGCCGAGGCGGCACGCAGCGATCGCGATTCCAGTCGTGGCCGCGCACTGGCGAAGGACCAGCTGATCGCCGTCTCGCAGCTGGACGAGCTCGTGTCCGGCGCGCAGGTGGCCGCCACGCGCGTGGCGGAAATGCGCGCCGCCCTCGGCGCCGCACGCGAACGCATCGGCGTGCTCGAAAGCCAGCGCCCGCAGCTGCAGGCCGACATCCGCGCGGCCGAAGCGGCGGTGATGCTCGCCGACCTCGACGTCGAGAGCACGTCGGTTCGCGCGCCGGTCGACGGTCGCGTGAGCGAGCGCATCGCGCGCGTCGGCCAGTACGTGCGTTCGGGCACGCCGCTGATCGCGCTCGTCGCGTCCGACGTGTGGGTCGTCGCGAACTTCAAGGAAACGCAGCTCGATGGCATGCAGCCGGGCGAGGACGTCGATGTCGTCGTCGATGCGATACCGGGCGAGACCTTCCACGGCCGCATCGACAGCCTGTCGCCCGCCAGTGGTGCGCAGTTCGCGTTGTTGCCGCCCGACAACGCGACCGGCAACTTCACCCGCATCGCGCAGCGCGTGCCCGTGCGTGTGGCACTCGTCGATGATGGCGCGGATGTCGACCGCCTGCGTCCCGGCATGTCTGCAACGGTGCGCGTGCGCTGACGACACGCCGCGACTGCGCCATGCATTCGTGCTGCAAGCGCCTCCACAAAAGTGGCTTCACGTACGTCCTTTTCGTGCACGTTTATGACGACGCGAATGCAAGCGAACGCAGCTTGTAAGTGCGCGCAAGCGACGGCAACCGTTGTTCACGCGACAGACTTCTCCTTCACTCCTGGCTACCTAGCATCCGCTCGAACCGCACGAAAGTTCGCGTTTGCAGCAAGGAGCAGTCAGTGGAGACATCTTCGACGGCGGACTCATGGGTGCAGCGTTCGCTCACCATCCGCGCAACACCCGAACAGTTGCTGGAGCGCTGGAGCGATCCGGAAGTCCAGCGAGCCGTACTGCATGATCGCGCCACGCTCGTGTCGGGCGACCGTCAACAGATGGTCTGGTCGGTACGCACGCACGGCGATCGGCATGTCGACGTCCGATCGCGACAGGTCGAGTGGAACGAAGGCCGCAGCGTGCGCTATCTGAGCGAAGGCGACCGCGACCTGCGCGTGGAGAGCGAACTCACCGTGACGCCCGGACCCACGGATTGGGGCACGCAGGCGAGCCTTCGCGTCGGCTATTCGCTACCCGGCGGCGTGGTCGCCGAAACGCTGGCGAAATGGCTGGGCTCGGCGCCCGAGCTGCTCGTGAGCACGGTGCTGCATCGCTTCAAGGCACTGCTCGAAACCGGTGAATTCCCGACGCTGGAGCGCAACCCTTCGGCCCGCGACAACGACGACAACCCCTGAGGCAACGCCATGCGCGCACTGTGCTGGAACGGAGTCAACGACCTGCGGGTGGAAACCGTGCCGGATCCGGTGCTGGTGAATCCGCGCGACGCGATCCTCAAGGTGAGGCTCACCACGACCTGCGGCTCGGACCTGCATTTCATCGACGGCTACCTGCCGACGATGCGGGAAGGCGACATCATCGGCCACGAGTTCATGGGCGAAGTGGTCGAGGTCGGTCCCGAGGTGCGACGCGTGAAGCGCGGCCAGCGCGTGGTCGTGCCCTCCTTCATTTCCTGCGGCAGTTGCTGGTTCTGCGACCGCAAGGAGTTTTCGCTCTGCGACAACACCAATCCGCACTGGGCCATGCAGGAACCGCTGCTCGGTCATGCGACCGCCGGCATCTACGGCTACACGCACGCCTTCGGCGGTTATGCGGGTTCGCACGCGACGTTCATCCGAGTGCCGCACGCGGACATCGGCTGTTTCGAGGTGCCCGAACAGGTGAGCGACGACGACGCGCTGTTCCTGTCCGACGCGGGTCCGACCGGCTTCATGGGCGCGGACTTCTGCGACATCTCGCCGGGCGACACGGTGGCGGTCTGGGGTTGCGGCGGCGTGGGCCTGATGGCGCAGCAGAGCGCGCGCGTCCTCGGCGCGGGGCGCGTGATCGGCATCGATCGCCTGCCCGAACGCCTGGCGATGGCGCGCGACATCGTGGGTTCGGAAATCATCGATTACAGCGCGGTGGACAGTGTTCCCGATACGCTGCGCGAAATGACCGGCGGTCGCGGCCCGGATGCGTGCATCGACGCGGTCGGGATGGAAGCGCATGGCGAGGGCCTGCTGCATGCGATGGATCGCGCGAAGCAGGCGCTGCATCTGGCCAGCGATCGCGGCCAGGCGCTGCGCGAGGCGATCCACGCCTGCCGCAAGGGCGGCGTGCTGTCGATCCTCGGCGTGTACGGCTTGATGGACAAGTTCCCGGTCGGCGTGATCATGAACAAGGGACTCACCGTGCGCACGGCGCAGCAGCACGGCCAGCGCTACGTGCCGCGCCTGCTCGAACTCGCGGCCAATGGGGAGCTGTCCACGCGCTTCCTGATGACGCACCGCATGCCGCTGGAGGAATCCGTGCGCGGCTACGAGATGTTCAAGAAGAAGGAAGACGGCTGCGTGCGCGCGGCGTTCGTCCCGTGATGGGCGGAAAGCTTTGGAGCGCGCTCAGGCGGGGGACAGTCGCGTACGCGAGTCCTCCGCAAGCGCCTTGCGGATGCGTGAAATCAGGTCCGGGAAGCGGAAGGGTTTGGCGATCAGGTCGAACTCGGCGGCTTCCGGCGCCAGTTCGCGGCCGGTGAAACCGCTCATCAGCAGGATGCGCATGTCGGGGTAATGCTCGCGCGCGTGTCGCGCGAGCGCGATGCCGTCCATTTCGCCGGGCATGACGACGTCGCTCAGCATGACGTCGAATGGACCCGCGTCCTCCAGTCTCGCCAGCGCCTGCCTGGCGTCGCTGGCGGTGGTCACGTCGAGGCCCTCGTTGCGCAGCATGTCGCGCACGATGAAGACGAGGTCCTCGCGATCGTCCACCATCAGCAGACGCAACGGACGGCGCACATCCTCCACCGCGCCGGCGTCGCGTGCGCTGCCGTTTTCGGCATGCACGGCGGGAAGCAGCAGCGTCACGCGCGTTCCCTTGTCCGGTTCGCTTTCGATCGTCAGCGTTCCGCCGGACTGGCGGGCGAATCCATACGCGGTGGAAAGGCCCAGCCCGACGCCGCGCGACCCCTTCGTGCTGAAGAACGGATCGAGTGCGCGCTCCAGCGTGGCGGCGTCCATCCCGCGCCCGGTATCGGCCAGCTCGATCGAGAAGTACGCGCCCGGCTCGATCCGGTACACCTGCGCCTGATTCGTCCCCACGTCGCGGCGGCCCGTCCGGATCAGCAGCCTGCGATCGGCGCGCCCTTGCATCGCTTCCTTGGCATTGATCGCGATGTTGACCAGGCAGGTTTCGGCGAGCACGCGATCGATGCAGCAGCTGCCTACCGTCGCCGACAGGTCGAACTCGACCTGGACCTCCTCGCCCAGCGCATTGGTCAGGATTTCCCGCAGCGATTCGACGACCTCGTTCACCTGCGCGGTGGCCGTGGCGCCCGGCTTGCCTTTCGCGAACGTCTGCAACTGGCGGGTGAGCGCTTCGACGCGGGCGATCGCGGCGCGCCCGTTGTCGATGGGCGTCGCCATGCGACCGGCAAGACCGGCGTCGTGGTACTCGATCATGTCCAGCGTCGTGGTCATGACCTGAAGCATGTTGTTGAACTCGTGCGCGATGCCGCCGGTGAGCACGCCGAGCGCCTCCAGCCGCCTCACCTGTTGCAGGCCCTGTTCGAGGGTGCGGCGCTGCGTCACGTCGCGCTGGTAGCCCAGCAGGTACTGCGGTTGCCCGTCCGCGCCGCTGATCGGATGGACGTGCAGCAGGTTCCAGAACTCGGAGCCGTCCTTGCGGTAATTGACCAGCTCGATGACCGCCGTCCTGCCTTCGCGGATCGCCTCGCGCAGTTCGGCGATCGCGTCGGGCGCCGTGTTGGCGCCCTGCAGGAAGCGGCAGTTCCGGCCGACGACTTCGTCGAGCGCATAGCCGGTGAGGTCCAGGAACGCCTGGTTCGCGTACAGGATCCGCTGGTCGTCGTCCACGGAGGAAACGATGATGCCGATGCGGCTTTGCTCGACGATCTGGGTGAGCAATCCCCGATCCGAAGTGACGGATTCCATCATGACTCGTGCGTGTGGAGCGGCTGCCTCCCTGAGCGGCGCAGTGTCGGGACGGCAGGTGAAGGCCGCGCGATGATGCGTCGGAGGGAATGCCGCCACGCCGGGTCGAGGAAGAGCGCCCGGCGCGGCAGCCGGCCCGCGCAGGGATGGGGCCGGACACCACGGTCGTGAGTGGTGCCGTCTGCAGGGTCGGCGCTGCCGAAGCCCGGCGCCAGCGAAGGTACGGCAGGTGCGCCTGCGTAGTTCTACTGGCGTCCGCCCAGTGCTGCGACGCAGGCGCGCGAGCTCGCCGATGCGTTTCCATCGTCGCGTTCCCGATCGGAGCACGGAGATGCGATACCTCGCCCTGTTGGCTGCGTTGTCGATGCCGGTCGTCGCGTTCCTCACGATGCGCGGTGCGTTCGGGCCCGATACGGGTACCGTGTCGGAGCGTTACCCCACCCTCCTGGCCGCGGCCGGCTATGCGTTCGCGATCTGGGGCCTGATCTTCCTGCTCGACATCGCCTACGGCGGCTGGCAATTGACCCGCGACCGACGCCCGCGGCGCGAACGCATCGCGCCTGTCGCGACGGCCGGATTCGTGCTGACGGCCGCGTGGATGCCGGTGTTCTCGATGGGCTGGTTCGTGGCGGCATGGGCCATCATCGTCGCCGCGCTCGCGTGCCTGCTGTACTGCGCGATCGCGCTCTCGCAGGTGCGCCGCGCGTGGCCGGGCCAGGCGGTGTTCGCATGGTTGCCGTTGTCGCTCCACGCGGGCTGGCTTTCGCTTGCGGCGTTCCTCAACACCGCGCAGCTGATCGTCGCGCATGGCTGGCTTTCCACGGCCGTGCAGTTGCCGTGGAGCCTGGCGCTATTGGGCGGCGCCGCGGCGCTGCTGTTGCTGGCCAACCTGGCGATGCGCGGCAACATCCCGTACGTGGCGGCGGCGGTGTGGGGGCTGGTCGCGCTGTACGTGGAGCAGTCCGCCAGTCCGCTGGACGGCGCGCGCATCACGGCGATCGCGGCCCTCCTGCTCGCCCTGGTCCTGCTCGTCCAATGCACGTGGCTCCGGTGGACGCGCGACGTGCCGCCGCTGGGCGTGAAGGCGTGACGATGCAGCGTGGGCCGCTAGCGCCAGGCGTCGTCGCGCTGGTTCGCCTGCGAAGCGATGCCGGCGACGCGGGCGATGACGCGCGTTCCACCGTGCAGGTCGCTGACCAGGCGCAACTCGCCGCCGATCTCGCGTGCCCGCTCGCGCATGCTGAGCAGGCCCAGTCCGCGCGGGGCGTCGTGCGTTTGATCGTCCAGACCGATGCCGTCGTCGCCGATTTCCAGCTGGACGTCGGCGCCCACGCGCTGCAGGCGCACGGTGACCTCACTGGCGCGCGCGTGCTTCTCGACATTCCGCAGCGATTCCTGCGCGATGCGGTACAGCGCGGTGGAGACATCGAGCGGAAGCTCGGGCAGCTCGTCGAGTTCCGCATGCACGCGCAGTGCGGCCGGCTGCGCTTCGCAGAGCGAACGCAGCGCCATCGTCAGGCCGGTGTAGCGCAGCAGGCTGGGGTGCAGCTCGTGCGAGAGGCGGCGCACGTCTTCGGACACGTCGGTCACCGCGGCCTGCAGTTCCCCGAGCAGCTCGCGTTCGGCCCCCTGCGCGTGCTGGCGGGCGATGCTCAGCCGGATCGCGATGGACGCGATGGACTGGTTGATGCCGTCGTGCAGGTCGCGCGCGATGCGGCTGCGTTCGTCCTCCTGGGCGCGCATCAGCTGCACGGTCATCGACTGCAGGCGCTGGTGCGCGTGCTGCAGCGCCTGCGTGCGCGTGGCGCGCTGCTCGACGACCACGGTCATGTACAGCAGCGCGACGGTCAGCGACACGGTCCACAGTTGCACGGCGATGGTGGTGGTGGCCAGGTCGTCGCGAATGAAGGGCCCCACGCCGGCGACGCTGAAATGCATCGCGAGCAGGCCGACGGCCAGCATCGCCAGCGAGGCGCCGACCGCGCGGAAGCTCACCATCGCCCAGATCAGGAACGGCACCGGCGCGACCACCAGCGCCGGCTGCAGTCGCTGCATCGGAAGGTGCCACGTCCACAGCACGCACAGGATCACCAGCAGTCCCGCGCCGACGGCGATGCTGGTGCCGCTGGTGTCCAGCGGTACCGCGTTGCGCCGGCGCATCGCCGTCCACACGACGGCCGGCACGAGCATCAGGTTGCCCAGGCTCTGCGCGAGCGTGACGTTGGGCCAGTCGGACAGGTACGGCTCCAGCACGGTGCCGCGGATGGAGAAGGCGATCCACGCGGCGCTGAGCATCGGCAGCGCGAGCCCGCCCAGCACGACGAAGGCGGTGAGCAGGCGGAAGTCCTCCAGCGGCGATTGCAGCCGGCTGCGCAGCGATTCCAGTGCGATGGCCGCTGCCGGCGTGAGCACGAGCGATCCGAGCATCGCGATCGTGACCGCGAGCGGCGGAACGCCGAGCACGCCGAACGCCGCCGCCTCGCCGACGGCCGTACCGAGCAGGCACGCCCACCAGTGCCGGCGTGGCTGCAACAGCAGCGCGCCGAGCAGGACCGCGCCCGGGAACCACACCATGTGGCTGCGCGGGTTCGGCATCCAGAGCAGCATCGACGCCCACTGCGAGCACGCCACCGACACCGTCACGATGCCGGCGACGGCGAGCGGATGGCCGGTCGCGCGTCGCGTGTTCATGACCATCTCCTGCAGCTGCCTTGTCCGTCGGTGGAGTACCCTCGCCACGGAACCCTCCTCCGCCCGATGCCACTTCCACGATGATGCCCGAGATGCCCGCCGATCGACCACGCGTCGTGCTCGCCGACGACCACCGCCTGGTGGCCGAAGGCCTCCAGCGCCTGCTGGAAGACGAATGCGAACTGGTGGCGTGCGTGTCCAGCGGCACCGCGCTGCTCGATGCCGTGCACCAGTACGCGCCCGACCTCGTCGTCACCGACCTGAGCATGCCCGACCGCAACGGCCTGAGCGTCATGCGCGAACTGCGCGCGGCCGGCGTGCAGGTGCCGTTCGTGTTCCTCACGATGCACGCCGAACCCACGCTCGCCGAACAGGCGCTGCGTGCCGGCGCCTCGGCTTACGTGCTCAAGAGCTCCGCCGGCGAGGAACTGCTCCGCGCGATCCACGTGGTGCGCAGCGGCCGCACCTACATCACCCCGACGCTGGGCGCGCGCGTGATCGCCGCGCCCGGTCGCGGCCAGAAGCAGGAGCTCACCGACAAGCAGATGCAGGTGCTGCAACTGGTGTCGGCGGGCCTGCGTTCGAAGCAGATCGCCGCCGAACTGGGCGTGTCCGTGCGCACGGTGGAATCGCACAAGTACGCGATCATGCAGGCGCTGGACGTGCACAGCACGCTGGAGCTGGTGCGCAAGGCCGATGAATACGGCCTCACGCCCGGGCTCCGCACGACGCCCCCGGTTCCCTAGAAATCCCACCGCAACGCCAGCGTCACCGGCACGGATACCCGCCGGCCCGTGTCGTTGATGCGGGACAGGCCGAGCGGCCCGATCGCGCTGTCGTCGCCTTCCAGGTCGTCGACGTAACGCACGCCGGTTTCGGCGATGAAGCTCGCACGCTCGGACAGCGGGATGTTCACGCCCACGTCGAAGCCGGCGCTGAGCGCCCACTTCTTCTCGTAGAACGGCGCGTTGGGGATGAGGATGTCGGCGTCGGGGATTTGGAAGGTCGCGTCGATGTCGTCCGTCTCCGTGCCGCCAAGGCGCGCAGCCACGTAGGGACGGGCGAAGCCGGGATCCATGAAGTACCAGCGCACGCCGACTTCGGCGCTCCACGCCTGGTAGGACGAGAACCGTCCGTACACCGGCAGCGCGACGTCGAGCGCGGGCACGTAGGCCTCGCCGACCTGCACGCTACCCGCCGACGCGTGGGTCTCGCGCAGTTCGCCGAAGAGTTCCATGCGATCGCTCATGCCCCATGTCATGCCCAGGCCGTAGGTGCTGGCGACGTCGTAGACACGTTCGTGCGTGCGCGAACCGATGCGCAACTGCGCGTCGACGCCGGCCAGTGCCGGGTTGAGCGGCCCGAGATCGGGCACGTCGACGGTCGCACCGTCGTGCACGTCGCCGCTGATGGGGATATCGCCGCCACCGAGCAGGGTCAACGAGAAGCGGCCGGGTTCGGGGCCGGCGGCCTGCGCCGAGCCGCAGGCCAGGCACGCGCTCGCCAGTATCGTCATCGCTTTCATGAGCATCTCCATCCAGGGAATGGTCGTGGGCACGATGCGGCCGCATGGAGGCGCAGCCGCGTCACTTCGACGTTAGCGCCGCCGCCGACGCATGCCTTCGGTACAACTACGCAACTTCGCGCGGTCGGCACCGGTACTTCCCGAAAGTCCACGGCCCTACGCAAATCTACGGATGTGGCCGCCGGAGGCCGCATGCCATAAAGCGTCCCGGATCCTTCGTTGCGACCCAATGCCCGCTCCCGCTTCCCAGAACCCGCGCGTCCACGCGCTCGCCTCGGTCCGCCGATGGTTCGACGCCGGTGCCACCCACACGCCCGACGCCATCGACGAGGGCGACAGGCTCGACCTCGTGCGCGTGGTGCCCTTCGTCGCGATGCACCTGGCGTGCCTCGCCGTGTTCTGGGTCGGCGTGTCCGCCACGGCGGTCGCGGTCGCGGCGGTGCTGTACGCGGTGCGGATGTTCGCGATCACCGCGTTCTACCATCGCTATTTCTCGCATCGCACGTTCCGCGCCTCGCGCCCCGTGCAGTTCGCCTTCGCGCTGATCGGCGCCTCCTGCGTGCAGCGCGGGCCGCTGTGGTGGGCGGCGCACCATCGCCACCACCACGCGAATGCCGATTCGCCCGAAGACCTCCATTCGCCCGGCGTGCACGGGTTCTGGCGCAGCCACGTCGGCTGGTTCCTCACGCGTCGCGCGTTCGCCACCGACCTGTCGCGCGTGCCGGACCTCGCGCGTTACCCGGAACTGCGCTGGCTCGACCGGTACGACATCGCCGTTCCCGTCGCGCTCGCCGTGGCGCTGTACGGGCTGGGCACTTTGTTGCGGCACGTGGCGCCGTCGCTGGGCACCAGCGGCATGCAGCTGGTCGTGTGGGGCTTCTTCGTGTCCACCATCGTGCTGTTCCACGTGACGGTCACGATCAATTCGCTGGCGCACCGCTTCGGCAGCCGGCGTTTCGACACGCGCGACGACAGCCGCAACAACGCCCTGCTCGCGCTGCTCACCTTCGGCGAGGGCTGGCACAACAACCATCACTTCTTTCCGGGAACGGCGCGCCAGGGTTTTCGCTGGTGGGAGATCGACCTGACCTGGTACGGGCTGAAGCTGCTGTCGTCCGTCGGATTGGTGCGCGATCTGAAGCCCGTGCCGGCGTGGGTCTGGGCGAGGGCGAGGCACTGACATGCGCATCGCGATCATCGGCTCGGGCATTTCCGGACTCGGCGCGGCGTGGCTGCTGTCGCGCGAACACGAGGTCGTGCTGTTCGAGGCGAACGATTACCTCGGCGGCCACACCCACACGCACCGGGTGGACGTGGACGGCGTCGCGCTCGACGTCGACACCGGCTTCATCGTGCACAACCCCCACCACTACCCGCTGCTCACGCGGCTGTTCCGCGAACTCGGCGTGCCCACGCAGGACACGACGATGAGCTTCTCGGTGCACAACGAACGCACCGGGCTGGAGTACAACGCGACCTCGCTCGACGGCCTGTTCTGCCAGCGTCGCAACCTGCTGTCGCCGCGCTTCCTGCGCATGCTGGCCGACCTGGTGCGCTTCTACCGCATCGCGCCGCGGTTGCTCGCAGGCGACGAGCCCGGCCCGACGCTGGGCGATTACCTGCACGCGCAGGGCTTCGGCGAGGCATTCCGCGACGATCACCTCGTCCCCATGGCGTCCGCGCTGTGGTCCGCGCCTGCGGGGCAGATCCTGCAATTTCCCGCGCGGCACCTGGTGCAGTTCATGGCGAACCACCAGATGCTGCAGCTCGCGGGGCGGTCGGAGTGGAAGGTCGTGCGCGGCGGTTCGTGGCGCTACGTGGAGGCGCTTCGGCAACGATGGTCGGCATCCGTTCGACTCGCCACGCCGGTGCAGGCCGTGCGACGGCTGGAGAACGGCGTGGTACTGACCACCGCCGAGGGAGAGGAAACCTTCGACCAGGTCGTGCTCGCCTGCCACAGCGACCAGGCGCTTTCGCTGCTGTCGGATGCGGACGATCGCGAACGCGACGTGCTCGGGGCGATCGCCTACCAGCCCAACGACGTCGTCCTCCACACCCACCCTCGCCTGCTGCCGCGCAACCGCAAGGCGTGGGCGGCCTGGAACGCGCACATCGGCGCCGACGACGCTCAGGCGTGCACCGTCAGCTATTGCATGAACCTGCTGCAGGGGTTGCCGGTCTCGACGCCCGTGGTGGTGACGCTCAATCGCGGCGATGCGATCGACCCGCGCCACATCCTCAAGCGCGTGCGCTATCACCATCCGGTGTTCACGCGCGAAGCCGTCGCTGCGCAGGCGCGCCGGCATGAAATACAGGGGCGCCGCGGCACCTGGTTCGCAGGCGCGTACTGGGGCTGGGGCTTCCACGAGGACGGACTGCGCAGCGCCGTCGAGGTCGCCCGATCGCTTGGCGTCGCATGGCCGGACGTCGCACCGGAACCGCGCGCAATCGATGACGCGGCGCCCGGAAACCTCGCGTGGGGCCGCGCATGAGCGACGGCGGCGAACGCACGCGACCGCGCTGCAGCGCACTGTACGAAGGCACGGTGCGGCACCGCCGCTTCGCGCCGCGCCGGCATGCGTTCGATTACCGCATGGCGCAGCTGTTCCTCGACCTGGATGAGGTGGAGACGGTCCTCGACGCGCACCCGCTCTGGTCCACGCAGGGCCGAAATCTCGGCGAGTTCCGCCGCAGCGACTACCTGGGGCCGACGGACGTCTCCCTCGCGCAGGCCGTGCGACAGCGCATCACGGCGGCCACTGGCGCACGACCCATCGGACCGATCCGCCTGCTCACGCACGCGCGCTACTTCGGGTACGTGTTCAACCCGGTGAGCTTCTACTACTGCTACGGGCCCGACCACCGCACGCTGGAACACGTGGTGGCCGAGATCACCAACACGCCATGGGGCGAACGCCACGCCTACGTGTTGCCGGTCGCGGACGCCGAACCACGCGGACGCGCACTGCACTGGCAGTTCGACAAGACCTTCCACGTCTCGCCGTTCATGGCGATGCAGCGCCGCTACGCGTGGTCCTTCACGCCGCCCGGCGACACGCTGCACGTGCACATGAACGTCTGCGAGGGCGACACGCGCGAGTTCGACGCCACGCTGTCGCTCGAACGCCACCCGCTCGATGCGGCTGCGCTGTCGCGCGTGCTGTGGCGATATCCCGCGATGACCCTGCAGGTCATCGGCGCCATCCACTGGCAGGCGCTGAAGCTCTGGCTCAAGCGCACGCCGGTCCACCCCCCTCCCGCCAAGGGCACGGCACCATGAGCGACACCGCGCGGCAAACCCTTTCCCTGCCCGACGCCGGCGTCGTCGACCGGCTCCTGCGCGATCGCGTGGTCTCGCAGCTGCGCGCGTTGCGCTCCGGCGCCGTCACGCTGCGTGATCCGTGGGGATCGGCCGCGCTCGGCGAACACGCCGGTCGTGCGCCGTCGCCGACGTTGCGCGTGAACGACGCGCGCTTCTATCGCGCGGTCGCGCTCGGCGGCAGCGTTGGCGCCGCCGAGGCCTACATGGACGGTGCCTGGGCGTGCGACGACCTGGTCGGCCTGGTGCGACTGCTCGTACGCAATCGCGACCTGCTGGACGACGTGGAACGTGGTCCCGCGCGCGTGGCGGGCTGGGCGCTGCGTGCAGCCCACGCGCTGCGCAGGAACACCGCTTCGGGCGCGCGCCGCAACATCGCGGCACATTACGACCTCGGCAACACGTTCTTCCGCCTGTTCCTGTCCGACGACCTGATGTATTCGTCGGCGTTGTTCGAACGCGAGGACGACACGCTGGAAGACGCATCCACGCGAAAGCTCCAGGCGATCTGCCGCAAGCTCGACCTGCGCGAAGGCGAACGCGTGCTCGAGATCGGCACCGGCTGGGGCGGCTTCGCGTTGCACGCCGCGCGAGAACACGGATGCCACGTCACGACGACGACGCTCTCGCGCGAGCAGTACGAACTCGCGTGCCAGCGCGTCGCCGAAGCCGGACTGCAGGATCGCGTCACCGTGCTGATGCGCGATTTCCGCGAGCTCGACGGCACGTACGACAAGCTCGCCTCCATCGAAATGGTGGAGGCGATCGGACCGGAGAACCTGCGGCGCTACTTCGCGTGCATCGGCGAGCGGCTTGCCGACCACGGCCTCGCGCTCGTCCAGGCCATCACCATCGAGGACCACCGCTACGAGCAGGCGGTGCGCTCGGTGGATTTCATCAAGCGCCACGTGTTCCCGGGCTCGTTCATTCCGTCCATCGCGGCGATGATGTCGGCGAAGACCGCGGCCAGCGATCTTGCGCTGCTGCACCTGGAAGACATGGGCCTGTCGTATGCGCGGACGTTGCAGACGTGGCGCGAACGCTTCCTGGACCGCCTGCCGGAGGTGCGGGCGCTCGGGTTCGATGAACGCTTCATCCGCATGTGGGAGTTCTACCTCGCCTATTGCGAAGGCGGCTTTCGCGAGCGTTCGATCGGTGTCGCGCAGATGCTCTTCGCGCGCCCCGGGTTTCGTCCGCGCGCGCAGGCGGCTGTGGTTTCGGAGACGTGATGCACGCGTTCGCGAACTTCGTCGGCTTCCAGATCGCGTGGTGGGCCTGCGTGCTCGGCGCGGCCCACGGCGCGCGGTGGCTCGGCGTCGTGGCGTGCGTGGCATTCGTCGGGCTGCAGTGGCTCGCATCGGCGCGACGCCGCGCGGACGCATGGCTGGTCGGCTGCGCCGTTCTGATGGGCCTCGTACTCGACGGGCTGCTCGCGCAACTGGGCTGGATCGACTATCGCGGCAGTATCGCCGCGCTTCCCGCGCCGGCGTGGATCCTCGCGCTCTGGGCCGCGTTCGCGATGACGATCAACCATTCGCTCGCGTGGCTGCGTCCGGCCATGGCGATCGTGCTCGGTGCCGTGGGCGGACCGCTGGCCTATGTCGGTGCGCAGCGGCTGGGCGCCATCGAGCTGGTCGCCTCCGTGCAGGCGACGATCGCGCTGGCAATCGGCTGGGCGATCGCGACCTGCGCGCTCACGCTCGTCGCGCGACATGCGCGTGGCGGCGCCGTGTCCCGACCACTCGCGATGGGTGGCTCGCGATGAGCACGGGCGCTTCGCTGCTGCTGGTGTGGGCGCTTGCCGCGCTGGCGCAGACGCTGGCGTGGTGGTGGCAGCAAAGGCATCGCAACGCGGGCCTCGTCGACGTCGTGTGGGCGGGTGGCGTCGCAGGCGCGGCGGTGCTGCTCGCGGCGCTGGGAGACGGCGCGACGATGCCGCGCCTGCTGCTCGCGTTGCTCGGTGGACTCTGGGGACTTCGTCTCTCGTGGCACCTCTGGCGACGCGTGCGCGGCGAGCATGAGGATGGCCGCTACGCCGCCTTGCGCGAAAGCTGGGGCGATGCGCCGTTGCGATGGTTCGCGCTGTTCCAGGCACAGGCGCTGCTGGTGGTGCTGTTCGCGCTGCCCTTCGCGGCGGTGGCAAGCAATCGGGTGGAATCCCCCGGGCTGCTGTGGGCGGCCGTGGCGGTGTGGATCGTGTCCGTCGTCGGCGAGACGATCGCTGACGCGCAGCTCGCCCGGTTCCGCTCGCAGCCCGAAAACCGCGGGCGAACGATGCGCGCCGGCCTGTGGCGCTACAGCCGGCATCCCAACTACTTCTTCGAATGGCTGCACTGGTTCGCCTACGTGCTGCTCGCCGTGGGATCGCCGATCGCGTGGCTGGCCTGGTCCGGCCCGCTGACGATGTACGTGTTCCTGCGCTGGCTCAGCGGTGTTCCGCATACCGAACGCCAGGCGCTGCGCACGCGCGGCGACGATTACCGCCGTTACCAGCGCTCCACCCCGATGCTGTTCCCCTGGTTCCCGAAGGAAGACCGATGAGCACCGTGATGCATGCGATCCCCGATCTGCCCGCGCCCGGCCTGCTGGGCATGGCCGAGCGCGGTCTCCTGCCCGATGCCGTGGTCCGCCTGGGCATCCGCCGTTTGTGCGCGCAGCGCCTGTCCGACGAGCGCATCGGCGGCATCCAGATGCAGTCGCAACGCATGACGCAGCGGCTGTCGGATCTGCGCCACAGCCCGCTCGCACTGCACACCGACGCGGCCAACCGCCAGCATTACGAACTGCCGGCCGCGTTCTTCAAGGACTGCCTGGGTGCGCGGCTGAAGTACTCGTGCTGCTACTACCCCAGCGGCCGCGAAACGCTCGATGAAGCCGAAGAGGCCATGCTCGAACTCTATGCCGAGCGCGCGCGACTGGCCGACGGCCTGGACATCCTGGAACTCGGCTGCGGCTGGGGCTCGCTCACGCTGTGGATGGCGCAGCGCTACCGGCATTCGCGCATCACCGCCGTGTCGAATTCGCACGGGCAGCGCGAGCACATCCTCGCCCGGTGCCGCGAGCTGGGCCTGAACAACGTCCGCGTCATCACCTGCGACGTCAACCGGCTCGAACTCGACCACACCGCGTTCGATCGCTGCGTCTCGGTGGAGATGTTCGAGCACATGCGCAATTACGACGTGCTGATGCGGCGCATCGCGCGGTGGCTGCGCCCCGGCGGCAGCCTGTTCGTGCACATCTTCTGCCACCGTACCCTGCTCTATCCGTTCGAGGTCGACGGCGAGGACGACTGGATGGGCCGCCACTTCTTCACCGGCGGCCTCATGCCTGCCGCCGACACGCTGCTGCATTTCCAGCAGGCATTGCGGCTGGACGAACGCTGGATGATGGGCGGCGAACATTACCAACGCACCGCCAACCACTGGCTCGCCAACCACGATGCACGACGCGACGCGGTGATGGGCCATCTGCGCCAGGCGTACGGCGATGCCGCGGCCCTCTGGAACCAGCGCTGGCGCATGTTCTGGATGGCGTGCGCGGAGCTGTTCGGGTATCGCGGTGGCGAGGAATGGCAGGTGGCCCACTACCGTTTCGTGCGGGAGGACTGACATGAAGCTTCCAGCCGCGCTCATCGCCGGCGTGCTCGCACTGTGCGGATGCGCGCACACCGCGCCGACCGTGCCCAAGGTCGCGGAGGTCGACATCCCGCGCTTCATGGGCGACTGGTACGTCATCGCCCACATCCCTTCGTTCCCCGAGCGCGAGGCCTACAACGCCATCGAGTCGTACTCGTTGCGCGAGGACGGCCGCATACAGACGCATTTCCGCTACCGGCGCGGAAGGTTCGACGCGCCGGTGCGCACGATGGAACCGGTCGGCACCGTGCGTGCGGGCACGGGCAATGCGGTGTGGGGGATGCAGTTCGTCTGGCCGATCCAGGCCGAGTACGTGATCTCGTATCTCGATCCCGACTACACGCTCACCATCGTCGCCCGCAGCAAGCGCGATTACGCCTGGATCATGGCGCGCACGCCGACGATTTCCGACGCAGCGTACGCCGATGCCGTGCAGCGCCTGCGCGACATGGGTTACCGCATCGACGAGCTGCGCAAGGTGCCGCAACGCTGGCCCGAGACCGCCAGCGGCAACGCACCCTGATCCTGCGTACAACTACCGAGCCCGGTTGCGTGCTTGTCCGCTGGAGGCGCGATGCACGCGGGACGAAGCTGGGATCACCGCGCGCACCGCGCGCGGTTCCCCTACGGACGAGGAAGATTCCATGCGCGCTCCAGCTCTCATCGGCGGGGTATTGGCCTTCACCGCCGGCACTCCCATCGGCACGGCGCACGTGAAGACCTGGTTCCATGAGCCGGACCGGTAAAGCTGGCGGGCCGTCCCCCGGCGGGCACACGCGGCCGTTCGCGATGGCGGGCGGTACGTGCGTGCTCGCCTTCCTGCTGTTCGCCAGCAGCCACGCCGAAGGAAACACGCTCGAACGGACGACAGGACGCGCCACGGATCTACGCACCGGGCGCCTGCTGTACGAGGAGCAGCACTGGATCCGCACCGTCGGGAAGGAACGCAGTCGGCTGGTCGTGTACCGCTGTCCCGACGGACGCGCGTTCGCGCGCAAGCGCGTGATCGATACGGCGCTGCCGGGCGCACCGGATTTCGAGTTCGACGATGCCCGCGACGGCTATCGCGAAGGCGTGCAAGGCGGATCGGGCGCGCGTCGTGCGTACTGGCGCGAATCCGCGTCCGCACCCGTGCGCGAGCGGACGGTCGCCGTCGACGCCAACACGGTGATCGATGCCGGTTTCGACGCGTGGGTCCGTGCGCGCTGGAACTTGCTCGCAAGCGGCTCGACTGCGCGGGTGCAGTTCGTCGTGCCCAGCCGCGATGCGCGGATACCCATCCGCGTGCAGCGCGTCGATGCGCCATCGGCCGATCTCGTGCGGTTCCGGCTGAGCCTCGACAGCTGGCTGGACTTCGTCGCGTCGAGCATGCAGGTCACTTACGACGCGAGCACGCGTCGCCTTCGCACCTTCGAGGGCCTCGGCACGATACGCGGATCGAACGGTTCACCGATGAAGGTGCGCATCGACTTTCCGCCGGCCCCGCAACGCGTGGATTCGTCCACCAGCGCCTACGAGCAGGCCCTGCAGGTGCCGTTGACGAATCGATGCGGGTGATGGCGAGTCATCCGCGCGGCCTCAGTGCCGCCGCGCGTCCTTCGGATTCTCCAGCGTGAACCGGAACAGCGTCGTCGACAGCCGCGCCGGCGCTTCGGGATCGTGCCAGGCGTTGTCCATGATGCGCGACGCGGTGACGTACATCGTGCCGTCCGGCCCCTGCGAGAAGGTATCGGGCCATCGCAGTCGGGAATCCTGCAGCAGCACCTCGACGTGGTCGCCCTCGCGGACCTTGATCGCGTCTTCCTCCAGCGCCGAGATGTACATGCGTCCCTGTGGATCGATCCACAGGCCATCCGAGACACCGTTCTCGCCGACCATCTCCACCGCGTCGGCCACCTCATGCTCCGACAGCGACACGTCGTGCAGCACGCGCGTGGGGATGCGATACAGCGTGCGGCCGGTGACGGCCTGCCAGTAAAGCGTTTCGCCGTCGGGCGAAAGCGCGATGCCATCGGAGCTGAACTCCACGCCGCGGCCGTCCGGTCGGCGGATTTCCTGTCCGTGGTGCGTGACCACCACGTCCTTCTCCAGCTGCGTGCTGGGATGGCCGTCGAGCACGCGCCGCGCACGGCCCGTTTCGAGGTCGACGATCACCAGCGCGCCCCGCGTACCCGAATCGGTGAGGTAGGCGTGGCGACCATCCGGGCTGAAGCGCACGTCGTTGAGGTACGAACCCTCGCGGGCGACCTGCTCGTCGAATGCGATGGTCTGCACGACCGAGTCGCTCGCAAGATCGATGCGCACCAGCTTCGGTCCACCCTGCACGAGGAACGCCGTCGCCGGTGCGGCGGGATCGATCACCCAGAGCGAGCCTCGGCCGTCCGCCACCACGCTCTGCACGCAGACCCAGCGGTCGCCGGGCGACAACGCATTCTTCTTCGCGTTGCGCCATTCGTTCCAGCGCGCGTCCGGGTACGGACGCAGGCTGCCGTCCGGCAGCAACTCGGCGACGGATACTTCGATGTCTTCGGTCCAGCGCGGGAAGTTGACGAAGATGCGGCCGTCCTCGCTCACGCTGACGCCCGTGACCTCGTGGTCGAAACGCGCGACTTCCACCAGGCGCGGGTCGGAAATGGCCGAAAGCGCGCGGCCTCGCGCGGTCGCTTCAGCACGCTCTGATCGGGTCGTCGCCATGTCGGTATGCACTCCACTCAGCGGCCGGGCTTGAGCACGACCTTCGTCCAGCCATCGTTGCGCGCGTCGAAGTTCTCGTAGCCTTCGGGCGCGTCCTGCAGGGGCAGCTCGTGCGAGATCACGAACGACGGCGTCGCCTTCTCGGCATGGATGAGGTTCATCAGGTAGCGGTTGTAGCGTTTGACGTGGCACTGGCCGATGGCCATCTGCTGGCCCTTGTAGAAGAACATGCCGATGTCGAACGGGATCTTGCCCTCCTTCGCGAGATCGGTCGCGCCGCCCGGGTCCTGCGGGACGAACACGCCGACCACGCCGATGCCACCGGTCCCCTTCACCGCCTTCACCAGGTTGTTCATCGTCAGGCCGGGTGTTTCGCGTTGGGCACAGTTGAAGCACTGGTAGCCGACGCATTCGCAGCCGCGGTCCGCGCCCAGGCCATTGGTGAGTTCGAGCACCTGTTCCACGCCGTCCTGCTCGGTGTCATCGATCGGTATCGCGCCGATCTGCTCGGCCAGCGCGAGTCGATCCTTGTTCGTGTCGACGACCATCACCTGGTAGGCGCCGCGGATCGTGGCCGAGTACGCCGCCATCAGGCCGACGGGGCCGGCGCCATAGATGACCACGCTCTCGCCCGGCCGCACGCCGGCGAGTTCGGTCGCGTGATAGCCGGTCGGGAAGATGTCCGCGAGCATCACGTAGTCGTTTTCCTTCTCCTCCGCGTCCTCGGGCAGGACCAGGCAGTTGAAGTCTGCGTACGGCACGCGCAGGTATTCGGCCTGGCCACCGGCGTACGGACCCATGTCGGCGAAACCGTACGCGGCGCCCACGCCACCGGGATTCGCGCGGATGCACGCACCGGTGAAACCGCGCTCGCAGTTCTCGCAGCAACCGCAGGACACATTGAACGGCAGGCAGACGCGATCGCCCTTCTTGACGCGTTCGACCGCCTTTCCGACTTCGATTACTTCACCCAGGTTCTCGTGCCCGAGGATGCGGCCGCTCTCCATGGAGGTGCGGCCTTCGTACATGTGCAGGTCGGAGCCGCAGATGTTCGTGGTGGTGATGCGAACGAGCGCATCGGTGGGCTTTTCGATGGTGGGATCCGGCCGCTCGACGACGCTGACGTCGCGCGGTCCGTTATAGACGAGTGCGCGCATGGGACCTCCAGGAATGGGCTACGCAGATACGTGCCAGCAGTGGAGTGGGTCTTGTGCTGGAGCAATGGATCCTACGCTCCGGAAAGTTCGCGTCGTGCATAAGCGGCCGCGAGTGGAACGCACACGAACGCGCGCAGATGCTTGAGTCCGTTTCATCGCATGTGGCTTCAGATGGTCACCTTGCGCGCGGCGGTTTTCGTTGCGCGATGTGCAGCAGCAACGCGCGCAGCGGTTGCGGGATCGTTCGGAACGACACCACGAGCAACGAGTCGCGGCAGCATGTCGCTGCGATGCCTGCGCATTGCAGCGGAGCCGGCGGGCGACTACTCGCCGGCAGCGCAAACCGCCGGCGCTGGCGCGCGTGGACTCGCGCGCGCAGCTACTCCTTCAACTTCTCGTCCTCGTCCGGCTCCTCGCCGGGCACGTAGCGCGGCTTCGGCTGCGGCAGCAGGAAGAAGGCGATGCACAGCACCGCGACGGCCACGCCGACGCGCGGCGCCACGATCGCGATGGGAACCGCGACGATCTGGACCAGCGTCGCGATGCCGTAACGGCGCGTCATCTGCCGGAGGAAATCGGGCGCAAGGCGCTGGTCCATCACGCGGCGACCGGGCATGCCGTAGAACCACTTTGCCATCCAGGTGCAGGCGGTCACGGCGAGGCCGGCGACCAGGATCACCGACGCGACCGGCTCGAAGTCGGTGCCGTAATGGAAGCACCAGACGCGGACCGGATACGGGATGACGACGATGGCCAGCAGGAACAGCAGGTTGATCACGCTGAACCAGTGATCGCTCTTCGCGTAGATCCGCCCCGAATAGTGGTGCTGGATCCAGTAGGCGCCGATCACGAGGTAACACAGCCCGAGCGCGAGGAATTCGCGCCACTGTTCGGCGATCGCACTGACAAGGTCGCTATAGCCCTGCGGCCCCTCGGGCGATCCGGGGACCTTGATCTCGACGATCAGAAGCGTCAGCGCGATGGCGAACACCGCATCGCTGAATCCCTCGAAGCGACTGAGCCCGCGCTCGGCACCGTGGGTGTGCGAGCCGTGCTGGTTGCCTTCCTTGCGAATCATCATCTGGAAGCCGACTGGTTGTTGACCGTCATCAACCGGGCAACTTGGCCGCAAGCACGTCGACCTTCTCGATCGATGGCGGCGAGGAAAACAGTTCGCCGGCCTTCGCCATGAGGGCAGCGGCCACCTCGCCGCCCAGATGCGCCTGGCGACCCGGCTCATCGGGAAACGCATCGAAGATGCCGAACGTCGAGGGCCCCAGGCGAATGCCGAACCATGCCGTCGTGGCGGGCTCGGCCTCGACCAGCGGAAGGCCGCTCAGCAGGAACTGCTCCACGTCGTTCTCTTTTCCCGGCTTGGCTTCCAGGCGGACGAGCAGCGCTACTTTGACCATGGCACGTCTCCTCTGGTCGGGAGCCGCCCAACCTACGCCCCTCGTCCGTGAAGTCCGGCGCGGATCCGTTCACTTCGCTGACGGCGGATGGCTTCGGCTCGCACGGCCATGCATCGGCGACGTCGCCGCGTCGCGCCGACCATGCCGTCGACGGTTCGGCCGCGATAACGGGCTCTGCCTTGTTCGAAAGCGGACGCGGGCATCTTCCGCGCGCGTGCGCTGTGGCGGGAGGGAGAGCGCACGTTTGCGGTGCGCCCGGGGAGCCGGTAGGGTTCTGGCGGGACCTGCCGCGTTCGCGCGCTTGCGCTTCGTTGCGCACGTCCCGGGGACGAACGACACCACTCATCGTGCACAGGGAGATGGCAGTGATGATCCATGGAAACGTGTTGGTTCTGGCGATGTTGCTCGCGGTAGGTACGGCAGGTGCGCACAGCGGCCCAGGACAGGACCTGCGGCTCAGCGAAAAGAATTTCATGGAGCTCGACGCCGTCGTCATGGCGTCCAAGGACAAGCCGAACGAACTGCAGCGCGTGTTCGGCCTGAAGTCCTACCTGAGGGGAGACGGCGAGGACGCCATCGGTCATTTCATGACGGCCGCCCGGTATGCGGACAAGTATTCGCAGCACTACCTGAGCCTGATGTACTGGCACGGAGCCGGCGTGGCGGAGGATCGCGCGCAGGCGTACGTCTGGGCCGACCTGGCGGCCGAACGGGGCAGTCGGACGCTGCTCCTGATCCGCGAGAAGATGTGGTCGCTGATGACCCCCGCCGAGCAGGCACGCGCACTCGCGCTTGGAAGCGACTTCTACGCCCGTTATGGCGACGAGGTTGCAAAGCCGCGTGCCGAAGACCTGATGCGCGCGTTCGCCCGCGACATGACCGGCAGCCGCCTCGGGTATCGCGGCCAACCGTTAAACATCGTTTCGCAACCGGTCAATGGCGTCTTCGCAACGAAGGTCGGGGCCAATGCCGCCGCGTACCACGTGGCCGGTGTGGTCACGCCCGAACAGCTCTACGGGCGTACCGGCGGCGTCAACTTCGACGTTTACTGGAAGGAGCAGGATGCGCTGCTCGACGGTATCGGCTCGACCGCCGTCGGACCGGTTTCGCCGATGAAGAAGTCGAAGTAGCCGCTATTGATTGCATCCGGAGCCGAGGCTCCGGATGCTGCGCGCGGCTGGAGCGTGCGTTTGGCCTTGCAGCCGATCAGTAACCATCTGCCTTGAGGCGCAATGTCATGCCACCTGGCTCTTTGCCGGGGCTCAGCTCTATGTCAACCAGCGCACCGCGACCAGGCGAGCCATAGTCGGTCGAGAAGGAACCGCTGTTGATCGTGAGATCGCCTGGAAGTCCCGGTGGGGCCAGACAGGCGAGAACCCGCTGCGTGTTGTAACCCGGGAACTCGGTTGAGCTGTTTTCCATCAGATAGGCGCACAGCTTCTTCCCCGGTTCGTAGTCGTCGTGTTCGCAACTTCTGGAGGCGATGACAATCCTGTCGCCCTCCTCCTTGGCGCCCCAATAGGTGTGAAGCGTGATGGCGCGCTGCTCATCTGGAAGGATAGATGCCAGGAACTCCTCTAGTTCTCCGCAAAGCGCGTCATCGCGTCCCGAGGTAGCGGCAAGGACGTCAGCCGAAATGGTCACAAGCAAGAGAGCCACGAGGGCGGTCGCGCACTTCATCGGCTTTTGATATCCGCGGTCGGTAGCGGACATTAGCATCGCGGCTACCGCCCCGCAGGGCGTCCGCTTCATGGCGGTAGCTCGACGCCCCGCTCGGCCCGTTCACGTTGCGTCGCCAGCACGCCAGCAAGTTCCCGTGACCAACCGTGCAACGCGCGGTCAATTCGCCGCAGAACGGTCCTCGCCGCGCAGCGCCCGCATGATCGTGTCCGAATCGACGGGCTTCACCAGATGCGCATCGAACCCTGCACGCCGCGTACGCTCGAAATCCGACGCCTGTCCCCATCCGGTGAGCGCGATCAGTCGCGTGCGGCGCGACCAGGGTCGGCCGCGAATCCAGCCGCACACCTGCAGGCCATCGCGGCGCGGCATACCGAGGTCGATGAACGCCGCGGCCGGACGCACCGCCTCGGCGAGCTGGCACGCTTCTTCACCGTCGCTGGCCACATGCACCGTGTGGCCTTCGAGCTCGAGCATGAGCCGCAGCGTGGTGGCGGCATCGGCGTTGTCGTCGGCAACGAGGACGCTGATCGCTTCGGTGCTTCGCGCAGGGAGCACCGGATCGACGGCAGGCGCCACGTCGCTCGCACGCGGCAGGCGGAGTGTCGCGCGGGTGCCGGTGCCATCGGGCCCGCGTTCCAGCACGAGCGAACCGCCGTGCAACTGCGCGATCTGGCGCGAAAGCGCCAGCCCGATGCCCAGTCCCGACGGTGCCATGTGCGGCGGCGGGACGCCCTGCTCGAACGGCTGCATCAGGCGTTCGATGTCGTTCGCGTCGATCCCCACGCCGTTGTCCGTCACGGTGAACGACAGCGTCGCATCGTCCGCGGTCACCTCCACGCGGATGGTGCCGCCCGGCGGCGTGAACTTCGCCGCGTTGTTGAGCAGGTTGGTGATGGCCTGCGCGACTCGCACGAGATCGCCTTCGAGCGCCCATCTCCGATCGGGCTCGACGATGTCCAGCCGATGCCGGGCGCCTTCGATGACCGGGCGCGCGGTTTCGAGCGAGACCGCGAGCACGTCCTCCGCACGCACGATGCCGGTACGCAGTTCCAGGCGATCGCGCGCGATGCGGCTGACGTCCATGAGGTCTTCGACGAGCCGGCTCAGGTGGTCGACCTGGCGGTCGATCGTCGCAAGCGCATCGGACGCGTAGGCGGGATTGCGCCGCGCGATCTCCACCGCGTATCGCACCGGCGCGAGCGGGTTGCGCAGCTCGTGCGCGAGCGTTGCGAGAAAACGATCCTTGCGTTGCGCCTCCGCCGCGAGCTGCGCGGTCTCGGCCACCGTCATCGCCTCACGCAATTTGACCTCGTGCAGCGCGGCCTGAACCACGCGCTGGCGTCGTCGCGACGCATGCAGCGAGTGGCAGGCAAGGCAGATACCCGTACCGAACGCGAGGTACAAGGCCATTCCCAGCTGGCTTCGCGGATCGGAGACGGCGAAGTTCTCCAGCGGCGGGAAGATGGTCCACGCCATGAAAGCCGCACCGAGCGCCACGGCCAACAGCCCGGGCCCGAGGCCGCCGTACCACGCGGACAGCAGGACGGCGCCGAACAGCGGCATGAACGTCGCTTCGCGGAAAAGGTCCGGCCATAGCACCGCGCGCGCGAGGCAGGCGATGAGGACCGCACCCACGGCCACGGCCCATCGCCGCCAGCCGTGTCCGTTCGAGTTGTCCATGGTGGCGGTGGCGTTAGCGTCGGGCATGCCGGCGCCCTGTATCTCATGAATCGGCCTTACTCATGCACCGCGCCGGGTCATGGCGGCGTGAGGGCGCGTGCCGGAAGCTGCGGGCAGTGCGGTGAAGTCGGGGCGACCTCGTCTGCCGTTCGGCTGATCTTTCATTTTTGTGAGCGGATGGTGCCCGGCCACCTCCGCTGCGCTGCTGCGTGTTGGATCAAATGCAAAGGCGAAATGGATTCCAGCTTTCCCTGGAATGACGATGGATGGTTCACCGCTTCCTGCGTGACCGCACGTCGCAGGCCTGGGTCCCGGCTTTCGCCGGGATGACGGTGTTTCCTGCTTCGTTGAACTCAGGGCCGCGTGGGCTTGGGCCGCATCAACGCCACCATCGTGATGACACCCGCCACGATGCCCCAGAACGCCGAGCCGATGCCCCACAGCGACAGGCCGGATGCCGTGACGAGGAAGGTCACGAGCGCGGCCTCGCGTTCGGATTCTTCGCGCAACGCAGCGGCAAGACTGCTGCCGAGCGTGCCGAGCAGCGCGATGCCGGCGATCGCCACGATCAGCTCCTTCGGAAACGCCGCGAAGAGCGCCACCACCGTGGCGCCCGACAAGCCCACCACGATGTAGAACACGCCGGCCGCGACGGATGCCACGTAGCGACGCGCAGGATCCTCGTGCGCCTCGCGACCCATGCAGATCGCGGCGGTTATCGCGGCCAGGTTGAGCGCGAACGCACCGAACGGCGCCAGCAGCACGTTCGCCACGCCGGTCCAGCCGATGACAGGCGAGATCGGAATCGGGTAGCCCGCCGCGCGGATCGCGGCAACGCCGGGAACGTTCTGCGATGCCATCGTCACGATGAAGAGCGGCAGCGCGATTCCCACGATGGCGCCGATCGACCACGTGGGCGCGACGAACACCGGGCGCGCGAGTTCGAGCGAGAGTCCGTCCATCCGCAGCAGGCCTGCGGCGGCGGCGTACGCGATGCCGGCGAGCAACGTCGCGATGACCGCATAGCGCGGCGCGAGCCGGCGCATCAGCAGGTACGCCACCAGCATCGCCAGCACCAGCCCCGCCTGCGAACGCAACGCCGCGAACGTCTCGAGGCCGAACCGCAGCAGCACGCCGGCGAGCATGCCGGACGCCAGCGATACCGGGATGCGGCTGATCATCCGTTCGAAGAATCCCGAAAAGCCCGCGACGGCGATCATCACCGCGCACAGCACGAACGCGCCGATCGCGTCGGACAGCGGCAGCCCCGCCACACTGCCGATCAGCATCGCGGCGCCGGGCGTCGACCACGCGGTCACCACCGGCATGCGGTATCGCAGCGACAGGGCGATGCACGTCAGGCCCATGCCCAGGCCCAGCGCCCAGATCCACGAGCCGATCTGCGCCGGCGTCGCGCCCAGCGACTGCGCTGCCTGGAACACGATCGCGGCGGAGCTGGCGAAGCCCACCAGCACCGTGACGAAGCCCGCGGCGATCGCGGAGGCAGAGAGATCGCGCAGCAGATGTCGCGACGTGGTATCGGTCGTGGCGTTCATGCGTGCCCCCGGACGTCCATGCGAACCGGCCTCGTGCAGGTCGAAGTGCCTGACGCTACAGCACGCGCGGCGCGGCGTCGCGCGCCCTCACATGACGGGCTGCGAGTTCAGTCCTGCTGCGCGGAACCCGACATGGCGTCGCGCAGCCGCTGGACCTGCCGGTTGAGTTCGACCAGTTCGCCGGGCGCCATGCCCGAACGGTCCGCCAGCAACTCCGCCAGGCATCGCGTACGCGAGCGGAGGTCGCGGCCGGCCTTCGTCAGTTGCACGTGGACCTGTCGCTCGTCGCGTGCGCTGCGCTGGCGTTCAACCAGCCCGGCCTGCTCCAGCCGTTTCACCAGCGGCGTGATCGTGCTGGCCTCCAGCGCGAGCCGCGCGCCGATGCCGCTTACGGTCAGGCCATCGTCTTCCCACAGCGAACTGAGGACGAGGTACTGCGGATACGTCAGGCCGAGTTCGTCCAGCAGCGGCTTGTAGGCGCGATTGATCGCGATGCTGGCCCCGTAGAGGGAAAAGCACAGCTGTTCATCCAGCGGGAAAGGCGCTTTCGCTTTGGCGGCCATCGGGTGCTCCTGGCCCGGGGCGATCCGGGCAGCATGGCCAAAGGTTACCACGATAAAGAATATCTTGACATCCAAATTTCGCCGGTCTAGCCTGTTGCTTATCGCGATAACAATTACCGCGATTTACACCCCGCCCCCGGAGATGACGCCATGAACACGCTCGCCCGCTCGCTGTCCGCCGTGCTGCTCGCCCTTGCCCTGCCCGCCGCCGCCCATGCCTCCGAACCGAAGGACGCCGGCACCGCGCCCATCCGGAACGTCGTCCTCGTGCACGGCGCCTTCGCCGATGGTTCGGGATGGCGCGGCGTCTACGACGACCTGACCAGGCGCGGCTATCGCGTGTCGATCGTGCAGAACCCGCTTACCTCGCTGGCCGACGACGTCGCCGCCACGCGCCGCGTTCTTGATCGTCAGGACGGGCCCGCGATCCTCGTCGGTCATTCGTGGGGCGGTACGGTCATCACCGAGGCCGGCGTGCATCCCAATGCGGCGGGCCTGGTCTACGTCTCGGCACTGGCGCCCGATGCCGGGGAAACGACCGCGCAGCAGTACAAGGGCTTTGCCCCGACGCCCGAGTTCGTCATCGACACGGGCAAGGACGGTTTCGGCTTCATCGAACTCGCGAAGTTCAAGGCCGGCTTCGCCCACGACGCCAGCGATGCGGACGCCGCCTTCATGCGCGATTCGCAGGTGCCCATCGCCATGTCGGTCTTCCAGACGCCGCTCACGCAGGCGGCATGGCGCACGCGCCCGAGCTGGGCGGTGATCGCGACCGAAGACAAGGCGTTCGACCAGGCGATGCTCGTGCACATGGCCAAGCGCATCGGCGCGACGATCACCTACACGCCGGCCAGCCACGCGGTCTTCATGACGAAGCCGAAGGTGGTCGCCGACGTCATCGATACCGCGGCGAAGCAGGCGCGCCCGATCGGCAACGACTGAACGCGTCGCGCTTCATGTTGCAGGAAGTTCGCGCAACGGAAGCCTGACGGCTGTCAGGCTTCCGTTCGCCTCCTCGATGATTCCGGCTGCTCGCTACGGGCGGTCAGATGTTGTTACGCAGTCGGCACGGTGCCGCCATCGATGGTGTATTCCGCGCCCGAGATGGACTCGGCCCGCGGAGAGACCAGGAACGCGATCAGATCGGCCACTTCGCTGGGCTTGGCCGGGCGCCCCAACGGAATCCCGCCCAGTGCCTGCATGACCATCTGTCTCGCACCTTCATAGTCGGTGCCCGCGTTGGCCGCGATGCCTCCGAGGAAATCAACCGAAGCTTCCGTCTCCACCCAGCCCGGCGAGACGCGAACCACGCGCACGCCCTTGGGCGTCACTTCCTTCGACAACGCCTTGCTGTAGGTCGACAACGCCGCCTTGGCGGCCGCATAGGCGATGGTGGCATCGTGCAGCGGCAGCACGCGTTGGATCGACGTCACATGCAGGATCACGCCCGATCCCTGCGCGATCATCGCCGGCAGCACCGCGCGATCCATCCGCACGGCCGACATGAGGTTCAAGTCGAGCGCCTTGGCCCACTCGTCGTCGTCCAGCCTGGCGAAACCGCCAGCCGGCGCAGACGATCCGCCCGCCACGTTGGTCAGGATGTCGATGCCGCCGAGATGGCGCGCGGCCGCGTTCACCGCCGCGCGCACGCCGTCGGGCGTCGCAAGATCGGCGGCTACGTAGTGCACATTCTCAATGGGCTGCTTCGGTTGGGACCGCGCGGTCGCCACGACGCGTGCATCGAGCCGGGACAGCAGTTCGACCACGGCCGCGCCGATACCCCGCGTGCCGCCGGTGACGACGACGCGCTTTCCCGCCAGTTGAAGATCGAAGTTCATGGCGAGATCTCCAGCGACGCGATCCTGCCGCGCTCGAGGATGAAGGCGTAACGCAGGTCTACCGGGCTGCCCGGAAAGTTGCCCGATACCCGGCTGGTGACGAGGTAACGGTTTCCTTGCGTCTGCAGCGTGTGGGGCTGCGCGGTGTAGGTGTACCTGGCGGTCGCCTCGTTCTTCCAGGCCTCGATTTCGGCAGCGCCCGAATGGGTCTTGCCTTCGTCCAGCACGACGCCTTCTTTGGTGAAGCAGCGAGCGACGGCCTGGCCGTCGTGGCGGTCAGCGTCGAAGTAGGCCGCGATCGGCTCGGGCAGGTCCAGGTCTTTCATTGCAGTGCTCCGTGGGTGGGGTACGGAGCCAGATTGATGCGTCGTGCCCAGGTTAGAGAATCACCTATGATCCGATCAGGCCATGTAGCGAACGGTGCACAATGCGCGGCTCTGACTTCGCGGAACTCAAGGCCTTCGTGGCCGTCGTCGAACGGGCCAGCTTCGCCCGGGCCGCCGATCACCTGGGACTGTCGCGATCCGCGCTCAGCCAGACCATTCGCCAGCTCGAATCCAGGCTGGGTGTGCGTCTGTTGAATCGCACGACGCGCAGCGTGTCGCCGACCGAGCCCGGACGCCGCCTGCACGAGCGGATGGCGCCGCTCCTGCGCGACATGGACGACGCAGTCGCACAGGCCGTGGCCGCGAACGCGCGCGCCGCCGGAACGTTGCGGATCAACACACTGAGCATGGCGGCGAAGAAGGTGATCGCGCCGCGGCTGGGGCGTTTCGTGCACGCGCATCCGGACGTCGTTCTCGACATCGTGATCGAAGACGGCCTCAGCGATATCGCGGGCGAAGGATTCGATGCGGGCATCCGCGTGGGCGCGCGGTTGCAGAAGGACATGGTGGCGGTGCGGCTCACACCGGACTTCGAACTGCTCGCGGTGGCGTCGCCGGACTACCTCGCGAAACACGGTGAGCCGAAGACGCCCGATGACCTGCATCGCCACGCCTGCATCAACTGGCGCTTCCCCGGCAGCGGGAAGATCGCGGGCTGGGAGTTCAAGAAGAAAGGCAAGACGGTCGAGTTCTTCGGCGAGGGCATGGTGATCGCGAATCACCAGGACATCGTCGTGCCCGCCGCGCTGCAGGGATTGGGCGTGCTCTACGCCTACAACGATGACGAGATCGCCGAGGCATTGCGCGATGGCCGCCTCAAGCGCGTGCTCGCCGACTGGTCGCCGACCGTGCCCGGACTGTATCTCTACTACTCAAGCCGTCGGCACATGTTGCCCGCGTTGCGCGCGTTCATCGACTGCCTGCTTGATCGCGATATCGGGCAGGAGAGCTGACGCCTTCGTCCGAAAACTGCCTTGTAGCCCGGCTAAGCGAAGCGCACCCGGATGCGATTCGAATACGACCGATGTGCTCAGGGTTCAGGCGCGTTGATCGTCGCCTCGATGCGATGGCCGTCCGGATCGATGAGGAAAGCGGCGTAGTAGTGCTGGCCGTAGTCGGGCCGCAGGCCCGGTGCACCGTTGTCGCGGCCACCCACCTTCAGCGCGTCGCAATGGAACGACCGGACCGCCGTTCTTGACGGCGCCGCGAACGCCAGATGAAACCCGTCGCCGGGCGGTTGCGCATTCTTCCGCAACTTCAAACAGAGCAGGTCCTCACCATCGACGAGGCCGTAACCGATAGCGGTTTCGTCCTCGAACACGCGCCTGAATCCAAGCGCGCCCAAGGCCGCGTCGTAGAACCTTCCAGCCACGTCTAGATCCCGGACGCCGATGGAGATGTGATGCAGCATGTTCGAAGGACCCTGAATTGAAGGCGCCAATCTCGGAACGCCCGGATGTTGGCTCGGCCGGAAGCGGATGTCTGTACCCGGTCAGGCGCGCGCGATGAGCACGAACTCTTCAGCGGTATCGACGGTGTAATGCACGAGACCGCCGAAGTCGGTATCGACCATGATGCCTTCGCCAAGATACGCCCAGCCTTCCTGCCCGGGGAGATACCTCCCCGTGTCCATCGAAGCGATGACCTTTCCGCGATATTTCGTGGCGATCCGGATGATGTTGCCTGGCTCGATATCGACGCCATCCATGTACTTCATGCCCTGTCTCCGCGATGTCAGCCAATGTACGGTGCGGGTCGAAACCGGACATTACCAGCGGCCACCTCTCCTTAGTGCCGTGGGGCCCGGCAACCCCAAAGCCGGACATCGGTCGCCGGTTGCTGTAGAAGGCGGATCAGGGCCCTTCGACACGAGGGGGCGATTGCGCAGGCTCGCGCCACCATTCGCGGGCACAACCAAGGGGTGAGGCATGAGAAGGATGTGGATGGCGTTGGCGGTCGGCGCGTTGATCGCGGGTCCCGTGGCGGCACAGGTGCCGACCGGCAAGATGGGTCCGCTGCGTCCTGACCAGCAACGCTTCTTCGAGCTCTACAAGGAACTGGTGGAGACCGACACCTCGGTGACCACCGGCAGTTGCACGCAGGCCGCCGGGCAGATCGCCGCGCGCCTGAAGGCAGCAGGCCTTGCCGACGACCAGATCACGCTGTTCTCGGTGCCCGAACACCCGAAGGAAGGCGGACTGGTCGCCGTCTATCCCGGCACGTCCAGCACGCTCAAGCCGATCCTGCTGCTGGCGCACATCGACGTGGTGGCGGCCAAGCGGGCCGACTGGGTGCGCGACCCGTACACGCTGGTCGAGGAGAACGGCTACTACTACGCGCGCGGCATCGCCGACGACAAGATGATGGCCGCGACCTGGGCCGACACGCTGATCCGCTTCAAGCAGGCCGGCTACAAGCCGGCGCGCACGGTCAAGATCGCGCTGACGTGCGGCGAGGAAACCGACACCGCGTTCAACGGCGCGCAGTACCTGGCCAACCACAAACGCGACCTGATCGACGCGGCCTTCGCCCTCAACGAAGGCGGCGGTGGCGATACCGATGGCAAGGGGCACCTGGTCGCGCAATCGATCCAGGTGGGCGAAAAGGCCTATCAGGACTACAAGCTGGTCGCGACCAATCCCGGCGGACACAGCTCGCAACCCGTGCGCGACAACGCGATCTACGCGATGTCCGAGGCCTTGCTGAAGGTCGGCGGGCACGAGTTCCCGACCGAGTTCAACGACACGACCCGCGCCTTCTTCGCGCGCGCCGGTGCGGCGCGCAAGGATGAGTTGGGTGCCGCGATGGCGGCGTTGGCGAAGGATCCGGGTGACGCAAGGGCGGAGGCGATCGTCAACACCGACAAGGGCTTCCACTCGATGCTGCGCACGACGTGCGTGGCGACGATGATCAACGGCGGGCACGCGGTCAATGCACTTCCGCAGCGGGTCGAAGCCAACGTCAATTGCCGCATCTTCCCCGGCCATACGCCGGCGGAAATCAAGCACGCGCTGGTGGGGGTCATCGGCAATCCCGCCATCTCGATCGACCTCGCACGCAAGGACAAGCCCCTGGCCAAATCGCCCGCGCTCGATCCGGCGATCATCGGTCCGATGGAAAAGCTGAGCGCGAAGTACTTCCCGGGCGTTCCGGTGATCCCGTCGATGTCGACCGGCGCGACCGATGGACTCTACATGTCGGCCGTGGGCATCCCGACCTACGGCGTGCCCGGCATGTGGGGCGATCCGGATGGCAACGGCGCGCATGGGCTCAACGAACGCCTGGAAGTGCGCTCGGTGTATGTCGGGCGCGATTACCTGTTCGACCTGGTCAAGGCGTTGGCGCAGTAACGAAATAGCCGGTCCCCGACGCGCAAGAACGGAGATAGAGGCCCGCCAATGGCGGGCCTTCTCTATTGCGAAGACGGAAGCAATGCTCGGCGCTGTCGAAGATCCAGCGCGAGGCCAACGACATCACCTTCCGCTAACACTTGCGGGAGCCTCCTATGCCGACCGCCGCCCGGGCGGTCCCTGTGTATTCCCCCGGTTTCCTCTGCTGAAGGAGAAGGTCCGTGAATACGAGACTGGCCAGGCTGGCCGCAATGTCGCTGTGCATGTCGCTGACGTTCTTGACGCTTTCATGCTCCCGCGACGGTGGGCGGCAAACCGAACAAACCGAAACGGTGCAGAAGCAGGACGCGCCCGTCCAGGGTCCGGGAGGGCTGAGCGACAAGGAAGTGGTCGATATCGCAACGGACGCGTACATCTACGGCTATTCGTTGATCACCACCGAAGTCACACGGGTGCAGATGTCGAATGTCGCCGAGGCCGACGCCCTGCACGCGCCACCGAACCAGTTTGCGAATGTTCCGCGTTATCCGCCCGGCGACTATCGAGGCGTATCGGCACCGAACGCGGACACGCTTTACTCGGTCGCGTGGGTCGACCTGCGCAAGGAGCCGATGGTCTTCAGTCATCCCGACATGGGCAAACGCTTCTTCCTGTTTCCGCACTACAGCCTGTGGATGCCCGTCGTCGCGTCGCCAGGCAGCCGCACGATGGGTGGCAAGGCCGCCGACATCCTGATCAGCGGGCCCGGCTGGAGCGGACAGGTTCCTGCCGGCATGGAACACGTGAAGTCGCCCACGCAACATCTGGTCATCCTTGGGCGAACCTATGCCGATGGCACCGAGGCGGACTACAAGGCCGTCAACGCGCTACAGGCGCAATACAAGCTCGTGCCGCTATCGGCATTCGGCAAGCCGTACACCTACACCGCACCGCCGGTTGATCCGAACCCCGGCTTTTCGATGACGGACAAGCCGCAGAAGATCATCGACGAGATGGACCTGTCCGCGTACTTCGGGATGATGGCGCGCCTGATGGGCACTACCGCACCGCCGGCGCCGGAGGACGAGGCGATCGTTGCCCGCATGGCCAAGATCGGCCTGGAGCCCGGCAAGCCGTTCGACATCGGCAAACTGTCGCCCTCTGCGCAGGCTGCGCTGAAGGACGTCACCAGGACGGCGCAGCAGAAGATCTTTGCACGGCGGGAGACGTCGGGAACCAAGCAGAACGGGTGGTTCATTCCAGCAGCGGCCGGGACGTACGGAACCGATTATCTCCAGCGTGCACTGATTGCCGCGTTTGGCTGGCCTGCCAATCTCCCGGAGGACGCGATCTATCCCTACGCGTTGACCGACGGCAATGGCGAAACGCTCAACGGCGCGAATTCCTACACGCTGACGTTCCCGAAAGACCAGACACCTCCGGTCAACGGCTTCTGGTCGATCACGATGTACATCGACGATGGAGGCTGGTGGTTCAATCCGAACCCGCTGGACCGGTTCACCATCAGCATGCGCAACAAGCCGAAGTTCAACGACGACGGCTCGTTGACCTTGTACTTCCAGAACAAGTCGCCGGGCAAGGACAAGGAAAACAACTGGCTGCCGGCGCCCCAGGGCAAGTTCATCCTGATGATGCGCACGTACTGGCCGAAGGACACGCCGCCGTCGATCCTGCCGCCGGGCAAGGGCACATGGCAGCCACCGCCGGTGGTCAAGGCGGCGAATCCGACGTCGTAGGTTTTACTGCGTCGGCGTGAAGAACAATCGGACGGCCCGAGGCATGGGCCGTCCTGTACCACGCGAAATCGGAGCGGCGGATTGCTCCCACGTCCGTGATCGACAACGTCGGACCATCGGTCCGCGAATGGGAAGCCCGACGATGAGCAACGATTTCCGATCGTTCGCGACTGCTGTCATGGCCCTGTGCATGGCGGGTGCGCCGCTCGCGTCCCACGCGGAGGAAGGCGGAGCGTGGGAGTGGACGATCGCGCCCTACCTCTGGGCGCCGAGCATCGCAACAGACCTGCGCACCGGTCAGCCACCAGCAGAAACCGATTCGGCATTCTCCGACATCATCGACAAGATCGATGGCGCGTTCCTGATGCATGCCGAGGGACGGGGCGATCACTTCGGTGCGTTCGCCGATTACATCTTTCTTGGCCTGGCGGACGACAGGCAGTTTCCGCGCATCGCGACCCGGTCCGATCTCGATTCGCAGCTGTTCGAGCTGGCCGCCTTCTGGAGTCCGGGCGAAGAGCGCTCCCATGGGCTGGATGTGTTCGGCGGCCTGCGTTACGTCGACGTGGACCTCAAGGTCAGGTTCGACCCCGTCAATCCGTTCTTCTCCCCGTCGGAGCGCAGCATCGACAAGTCCTACAGCGACTTCATGCTCGGCGCACGATACACGTGGGCCTTGTCCGATCGCTGGCAGCTCACGTTACGCGGCGACGGCTCGTTCGGAGAAACCGAAGGGACGCACAGCGCCAGCGCCGTGGTCCGCTACCACGTGAAGCATGGCGCGTGGATCCTCGGCTACCGATACCTGGCGATAGAAGTTGAAGCCGGCAGCAACAATACCGATATCACGTTGAGCGGCCCGCTCGCCGGGTTTGAGTTCGCCTTCTGAAGGACGTGGCGCCAAGGCATCAGTTCGCACAACGGTTGATCCAGGCGCAACGTTGTATCGCTGAACGCGATCCATCAACAAAATGCCGCCGAGCCCGCTTCGATGGCCCGGCTGCCCGCTATCGGCCAGGAGCGGAAGCCTGCCGCGCGAGTGCAAGTCCTAGCTTCGCGGCTACGCTCTCAACGACCGCCTCGACGGTCGTGAGCACCAGTCGTTGGTTGTCACCGTCGCTTTCCAAGACAAACGGGCAGTTTCCCGTGGTTGCTTCCAGCTGCACCTCCGAGCGGGAGGCCGGATGCGTAAAAAACCACACACCATCGTCATCGGCGCCGGGATGAACCACCCTCAGCTGGGAGACCTTGAGCGCCGGATACAACTCGACGAGCCTGCTTTCGATCTGATCGATGTCGCGCATCAGCGTTCTCCACTCGGTGGACCAATGTCCGCTATCGGCCACCAACCGACTCTCGGGACTTAACTGCTTTCGTCCAAGTCCGCCTCGGGCCGATGCCCGCGCGTCCGGAAGACGTCGAGTGCAGCAGACGCGGCGCCGCGTAGCTCTACCCACTTGGTCGATTCGAGCAAGACGCCTAGAGGCGGTAACGGATCCTTGGTGGCAGCCATAGCAGCCGCGAAAGACGCGTTGAAACTCCCGATCGCCTCGAGTTCCTCGTACGAGAACACCGGAGGCTTTAGGTACTGCCGCCAGTCGGGCCGGACCCAGTCCTCCCATTGGTTAGCTAGTTCGCTCGGGACATCGACATGCGGAGCCGCCGCCTGGTAAGCAAGCTGGTGCCCTTCCGACGCGGCCAAGTCGAGATACTCAATGATCCGATTGCGGATTCGCCACAGGACGATTTCAGAGGTCATTGGCATCGTTGGGGCGGAAGTGGAATGTCCGCTTCGGGTCGAAAGCGGACATTAGCAGCCCGGCTGCCGGCCGTCCCGCCGAACGTCTGCTATCGGCCAGGAGCGGACAGTCAGCTGTGTTGACACAGGCGTACCAGCCCTCACGCCGTCTGGGCGTTCAGTCTTGCAGCGATTACGGAAACGGTCTCTGCAAAAGGTGTTCCGTTCGATGCCACCATGGCAGCGGCGAGCCCCCTCTCCGCTGCGAGCAAGTCGCCTGAGTGGTGTTTGATGATCGCTCGGATCAAAGGCACCTGGGCTTCGGTCACGCCGGGAACGTCACCATACTTTCGGAAGTTCGAAAGCCCCGCATCGAGCGCAGCCAACGATGGGTATGTTTCGAACCATGTGAGGATGTCCTTGCGGAACGAATCGACGATGAACTCTGCCAGCGTATAAGCATTGGTAGACTCTTCGACGTCCCACCATAGGTCGGTTCCGCTGGTCAACGCACCTATACGGATGTGCACTGGCCAGATCGCGGCTGCTGGATTCGCCGGAAACTTCCGGCCCGTCCACGTCGAATATAGGTGGCGATTTGTCGAAGCAAGATTGATCGTGAACCTTCCAGCCTTGGCAGAACCCCACTGACTCGCCTGGAAGTTGATGACATTGATGACGTCGCCCCGCTCTCGCCATAGATGCGGAGCCTGCCGCCGGAAACCATCGGGCTTGAACGCCTCTGCGACGTAGGTCGATACCTGACGAATACAATCTTGTGTAATCGAGCTCGCCACCGGAACGTCCGCTTAGGGTCGGAAGCGGACATTAGCAGTCCTGCCGCCGAACGTCCTGACCGAACGTCCGCTATCGGCCAGGAGCGGACATTGCCACCTTGACCATGTGACTGGCAATTCCAGCCCCCTTGAACGCACCCTATCTAGTCCGGCGGGCTAGCGCCGCCGCTGCTGCTGCCGTCGTCCAGACGGACTACAAAATCGACCCACTTGGACAAGGCTGCGTCCCAGCCCTTGCCTGCCAGAGCTCCGTCTTTTATCCCGACATCAACCAGCCCGTCCCAAGACAGTGAACGCGTCTTCCAAGTGGCTCCATTGCGGTTGACACCGATCGCTCGCGTGTAATCGAACAGCACGAGCGTGTTCGATGAGTCATCAAAGCAATGTCCAAGGATTGGCCGGATCGGCACCTCCTCCCAACGGCTCGGGTTCTCCGGCGCAACAACGTACCCTGACCCTCTAGCCACGACGACAAGTCGTTGGCCGTCGGGGTGAATGCAGCAGAGGTCTACACCATTAGGCGATTCCTCACCCTGCATGAAACGCCCTAGCCACTCCGCACCTGATGCGGAGGTCACTCGTACCGCGATTCCTGGAACCCATGCGTTCGTCTCCGCGCCTGGATAGCAATAGCTCGGGACGTTGTAGTCGTCGTCATTGCTAACCACTTCAGCGAGAAATGACGTAGTTCTGCCGTGGCTCACTAACTCGGTCATGGCATTCGCCTGGTGATGGAGGAACGACTTGCGCGGGGAATGAATGTCCGCTTTGGGTCGAAAGCGGACATTAGCATCGCCGGAGCAGGGGAAAGCGGCGATCGTCCCGGCCGGGGCACCTCGCCCGCTTCCGCGCAATGCGAAATCGTCGCCGCCTCGCAGGAAAATCCTGACGCGTGTTTCCTCGGTTTACCGACAGACCATCACGCCTGCGTCTCCAAAGCTGGGGTGGTCCGCCACGGTGGCGGGCATCCCCCGAACTGGAGATTCCATGCAGAACCTGATTTCGATGACCCTCTCGCCGAGCGAACTGCAAGAGGTCGACGCCGCCCTGGAAACGCTGCGACGCGTGTTCGCGCCGATGATTTCGCTGGAAACGCAGCAGCGGCGAGAGCTGACGAAGATGGGCGGCAAGTCCGAAGCCTTCTGCCGGCAGACGCTGACGGTGCTGGCGGCCAATCCGCAGATCGTGCCGCCCAACCTCGGCCTGGCCGAAGCGCAGGCGGACCTGGCCGCACTGGACGCGCTGCGTCCGCGCCTGCTCCTGCTGCAACAGCTGACCGAACGCGCCGAGGACTCGGTGCTGGCGCTGGGCAGCGACCTGATGCAGGTCGCGCTGGAGGGTTACAGCCTGCTCAAGGTGTCCGGCCGCAGCGAATCGCTGAAGGGCGCGCGGCAGGCGCTGTCGGCACGTTTCGCCCGTGGCGGGCGCGAGGCGGCACCGGCGGCGGAAGCGACGGACCGCACCTGACCCTCGCGGCCTTCGCGGCCGCAAGATCGCCTTGAAACGTGGCGCGTCGGGCTTGCTGCCCGGCGCGCCTTTTCTTTTGGCCGATGTGTGGGTGCGCTGTCCGGCGTTTCTGGGCTTCACGCTCGGCGTACGGGGAGTTGGGCTCGACGTGTGGAGCTATTTGCTCCACGGCCCGAGTTCGGAGCTCGGCGTGCGGAGCTATGTGCTCGGCGTTCGGAGTTCGGAGCTCGGCGTGTGGAGTTATTTGCTCGGCGTTCCGAGCTCGGAGCTCGGCGTGTCGAGCTATTTGCTCGGCGTTCCGAGTTCGGAGCTCGGCGCCTGGAGCTATTTGCTCGACATTCCGAGCTCGGAGCTCGGCGTGCGGAGCTGTTTGCTCGGCGTTCCGAGTTCGGAGCTCGGCGTGTGGAGCTGTTTGCTCGGCGTTCCGAGTTCGGAGCTCGGCGTGTGGAGCTGTTTGCTCGGCGTTCCGAGCTCGGAGCTCGACAAGGTCATGCTCGGCCTTGCCGCTCTTGTAGCCCGGGTAAGCGAAGCGCGCCCGGGGCGGCGGTGCGCGTGACCGCCCACGACGCGTCATCGAAGCGATGCGGCACGACTACGAGAAAGGCTCACACCGAAGTTTGAACTGGCGCACATGCGTCGTTGAATCGCGCGTCATGCGTCGGCAGGCTAAGCGGGCACCGGCACATTCCGGTGCCGGGCTTGGCGGCCCGCATATAGGCGCGCAGGGCGCCCATCATCCGACACGGCGCTTTTGTTTTTTCCGCCGCGTCGCGATGATGGGTCTTGCGTCAGCGCACTCGCTACGGCGGGCGGCGCGGGGGAGCCGTAAGGCTCGCCGGTTCCCTATTCCGGTCCGCCAACCTCGCGTCGTCCGTCACCCTGTTTGGCGGCAGGGGCCGACGGAATTCCCAACTGAATAGGAATTCCATGCATGAAGAAGACCAAGCGCACGCGCAGCGAGCGTACCGAAGCACGTTCCCCCGTCAGCCTCTCCATCACCGCCCTGCCTTTCGTCGCCGAACGCGAGCAGGGCCGCCCGAACTACTGGGCCGTCGAACCGGTCGACGAAACCCCGCGCAAACAAATCGAAGCCCAACGCGTCGGCGCCAAGTACGCCGCCCAGTGCGCCCAGTGGTTGAAAGCCAACCCCGACCTGGTCGGCATGGGCACCCTGGGCTGGATCGCCGCCGACATCGACTTCGAAGACCCCGACCGCACGGGCTACTGGATCGGCTTCTTTTCGTGCGTCGAACAATTCCTCTTCGATACGGCTACCGGAACATAGAGTCGTCAATCATACGAGTTGATCGCCCGGGTCAAGTACGCACTAGAGCTGGGCGAATCAGCGACGGCGGTGAATACTTCTGTGGCCCGCCATGAACTATCCATGGGCAGGCCAGCTAGGCGCCCAATCGATATGAAACTGGGCAGGAGGCAAGCCCGCGCCGACGGTGCTAGTGTCCGGTTTCTACCCTAACCGGACGTTCCGAAGGGTGGCTCGTACGACTCAAGGGAGCGATGCATGCCGATGCTGCCGCATGAGCTGGAAGAGACTGTCGCGCAAGCGAACGAAGCGCTCGGACTCATCCAGACGAACTACGGACGTGAGAATGCGCCAGAAGCCAAGATCCGGTTTCCAAGAGGCTTTATCAGAACCGCGGCGGCAGTCCGGCGAGATCTGCCAAACATAGGGTCGGAGGTGCAGCGCCGAAATGCGTGCTACGCCTCCATGACTCTCGACGTGCTGCGTTGGCTCGTTGTGCGTACCGACCTATCTGGCGCCGCCCTCAGCATGGTTGCCAAGGAGGGAATGTGCATCATCGGTGCGCTGTGCGAATGGATGACAAAGGAGGCAACGCGAGGCAACGGATCGAGGCGCTCTTACACCGTTAGGACTGAACGATTGGTCGAATGCGGGACCATCACGGACGAGCTCAAGATAGAGCTCGATTGGGTATGGGAGATTCGCTGCAACGAACACCTACACGAAGTCACTTCGCTGGAGCATGCGATGTACACCCGTACCGATTACAACCGTGCACTGGAGGCCTATCGCCAGCTGCGTCACGCGTTGATTGCGGAGCACGGAGCTGCGCCCTAGCACCTAGGCTTCCCCTCTCCTTCGAGGGTGAGTGAGTCGAGCGGCCCACGCCATCTCTTATGCAATCCGCGGCGCCGCGTCGTTCTGGACGAGCGAATCGGAACATTCTAGGGCAGGTGATCTCCGCGCCCACCGGATGCCAACGACTGGTCCCGGCCGATCGCGAGCGTTGGGTTCCGGCATCATCTCGAGGGCGATGCTAATGTCGGCCTTCGGCCGAAGTCGGCGGATATTGGGAGGGCATCGAACCTGATGCCCAAGCTGTACACAGCGTCAGCGGACCACCAACAGCCGCTTTTGCACGGCAGCAGTTTTTTGCGCTAGGTCTTGGAGAGAGGATCATGGCAGAAAGCCAACTACCAGACGATCGCGTGATCGTTGAGCGTCTGAAGAAGGAACTCGCCAAATCCGAGCCGTCCCGTCGTCGGCGAATCGTTGAGAAATTCGTTCTAGCGGCTCTGGGCAGCATTCCGTGGATTGGCGGGTTCCTTAGCGCAGCCTATGAGTACAAAGCTGAAGAGGGAACGCTTCAACAGGACTCTCTCCAGACCCAATGGCTTGAGGAACATCAAGAGAAGATCTCCGCTCTGAGGGTTACCCTCGCCGAGATTCAATCCCGCTTTCAGTCACTCGGACCGGAGATCGAGGATCGAATTCAAAGCCAGGAGTATCTGAATTTGGTTCGCAAGGCGTTCCGCACATGGGACGAAGCAGACACTGAAGAGAAGCGACGATACGTAGCCAACTTAGTAACAAATGCGGCCGGAACCCGCGTCTGTTCTGATGACGTTGTGCGGCTCTTCATTGACTGGATCGACCTCTATCATGAGGCTCATTTCGCCGTCATTCGCGAGATCTACCAGTATCCCGGATCCACAAAATTCGACATTTGGTCAGCAGTCTACGGAGATACACCACGCGAGGATTCCGCAGAAGCTGACCTTTACCGACTTCTGATCCGTGACTTGAGCACTGGTGGTGTAATCAGGCAAGAGCGGGACACAAATGCGCTTGGGCAGTTCCTGCGCAGAAGGCCTCAAAAGACAGGCGTTCGCCGTCAAGCTCCATCCACGACTGAGTCAGCCTTTGAAAACACAAAACCCCATGTACTCACAGAGTTAGGAAAACAGTTCGTTCATTACACAATGAATGAAGTGGTCACTCGACTCAGAGAGGATGCCGAACGTTCTGGAGGTTGAGCATTTCGCTCGAACCGATCCACTCCGAGGTCGGCGAACTCGCGCGTTGGATCAGTATCCCACTTGGGACATCTCGCAATTTTCTCCTGCGTGCGGTACGCCTGAGGCTCTTCACACCCAGCCGAGAAACTTCGCGATTCCTGCCGCCATTACGGCGCTCGCTAGGCCGCTGACCCAGCCAAGCCAGCCGCCGGGTAAAGGCCACGCTCGATGCCCCGGCTGCCCGGCGATGAATTCTTTGGTCACGTCGTCGCCGCCCATGGCGATGTCTTCCGGCTCATGACCGGCGCCTGCCGTGACGAAGAACACGCCATGGCTCTCTCGGTTCCAAGCATCAATCCGCTGGTTGTCGATTCGGTTGATCTCTTTACGCACGATCTCATTAGGGTCGGTTGTACGGATGATCTGCACGTGACAGATCTTGTTCGAGTCGATGAGCTCATTTCCGACGAAGAATGATTTGCCGCGGTCGTACGGCGAAATGAAGCGCCGCTTTAGATTCCATACGTTGAGATCGACGAAGAGCACGCGAAACCGCTGTTCGCCTTCGAGTTTGGCGATGACGTGGTAGTACTCCATCGGCTCCACTCATTAGCAACCTGCCCACCACCTTAATACAGCCGGCGGTCCCGCCGTTAAAACGCAGCCACGGCATGGCTCACAATCTTGACTAGGCCGGCCGACCATTGCCGCGGTACGGCACACCGTATCTAGTACGCCGCCAGAGCATTACGGAAAAGATGGGTTACAGCACTCCTACGCGCCCGGGACCGTGCCACCCTCCCCGCCGGTGCCATGGCACTAGGCGACCGCGTAGGACCGTAAGGCGGCAAACTAACGCCTCACCGAGATCATAAGTTTGCCAAAAACGGCAGGCTTATGGCCTCAAGAACATTAGCGGTCACGCATCCATCAAAAATGGGCCCACCAGGATTCGAACCTGGAACCAAGGGATTATGAGTCCCCTGCTCTAACCGTTGAGCTATAGGCCCGTGGGCTGCGGAGTTTAGCAGCCGACGGGGCTGGGCCGGCGCGCGAGGGGTTCGCGCGCCGGCGGGATTTCAGCGGCTGGACATCGAGTACGGGCGCTGCGACGGGTCGGTCGCCCAGGTCTTGTTCGGCTGCGCCTGCATGGTGAAGCGCAGTTCGCCGCCCGCCATGATCTCGTCGTGGCGAACGAACGCGCGCTCCAGCGGCTTGCCGTTGAGCGTGGCGGTGCCGATGTAGAGATGCGCGTCGTCCAGGCCGTCGGCGATGACGGTGAAGCGCTTTCCGTTCGGCAGGTTCAGCGTGACGCGCGGCATGAACGGACGGCCGATGACGTACTCGTTGCTGCCCGGCGCGACGGGATAGAAACCCAGCGCGGTGAACACGTACCACGCCGACATCTGGCCGAGGTCGTCGTTGCCGGCGAGGCCATCGGGGCGCGGCGCGTACTGCGTCTTCATGATGTTGCCCAGGCGCGCCTGCGTGCGCCACGGCTGGCCGGCGTACGCGTAGAGGTACGCGACGTGATGGCTCGGCTCGTTGCCGTGCGCGTACCAGCCGATCAGGCCGGTGATGTCTTCCATGTGTTCGAAGATCTTCGGATCGACCTTCGCGTCGAACACGGCGTCCAGGCGCGCGAGCAGCTTGTCTTCCCCACCGTGCGCGGCCGCGAGGCCGGCGACGTCCTGCGGCACGTACCACGAGTACTGCCACGCGTTGCCTTCGGTGTAGTCGGTGCCGTAGCCGCTGGCGCTGGGGTCGAACGGTTCGCGGAAGCTGCCATCGCGCTTGCGTGCGCGCATGAAACCCGTGGACTCATCGAACGCGTGCTGCCAGTTGGTGGCGCGCTTGCCGAACTGTTTCGCGACATCATCGCGGCCCATTTCGCCGGCCATGCGCGAGATGGTCCAGTCGTCGAACGCGTATTCCAGCGTCTTCGATGCGGCTTCGCCTTCCTCGTCGATCGGCACATAGCCCAGCTGCATGTATTGCGCGATGCCGTCGTACGGGCCGTAACTGGCGCTGGCGACCATCGCGTCGAGCGCCTCAGCGGCGTCATAGCCGCGAATGCCCTTCATGTACGCATCGGCGATCACCGGCACCGCGTGGTAGCCGATCATGCACCACGTCTCCAGGCCGTGGAACGCCCACACCGGCAGCACGCCGTATGCGCTGGCGCGGCGCGAGGCGAGCAGCGAATTGACGAAGTCGTTGGTGCGCTGCTCGGGCTGCACGATGGTGAGCAGCGGATGCAACGCGCGGTACGTGTCCCACAGCGAGAACGTGGAGTAGTTCGTGAAGCCCTTCGCCTGGTGCACGGCGTTGTCGGGGCCGCGATAGCGACCGTCGACGTCCATGAACAGCGACGGCCCCATCAGCGTGTGGTACAGCGCGGTGTAGACGCTGCGGCGCATCGGTTCGGGGGCATCGATGTCGAGCGCGGACAGCGCCTGCGTCCACTGCGCCTTCGCATCGGCACGCACGGCGTCGAAGTCGAAGCCGGGCACTTCGGCGTCGAGGTTGGCGATGGCGCCTTCCTCGCTCACCGGCGATATCGCGACCTTCACGATCATCGATTCGCCCTGCGCCGCGGCGAAATCCAGCGCACCGACAAGCTGGCGTCCTTCGATCTGCGCACGCTGGCGCGGGTCCTTTTCGCCCGGCGGCGGGAAGCCCTTGTAGACGACGTTCTCTTCGGTGTCGTGGAATTGATGGCCGCTCACCGGCTTGGAGAACCGCATCGCGAAGTACAGCTGGCGACCTGGTGCCCAGCCGCGCGTTTCGCGGAAGCCCGTCAGCGTGCCGTCGGGACGCAGGCGCAGTCGCGACCACTGCACCTTGCCGGGGTAGTCGTACATGCTCGTGCGCAGGTCGACGAGCACGTGCGCGGGCTTGCCCTTCGGGAACGTGTAGCGATGCACGCCGACGCGCGGGCTCGCGGTGAGTTCGGCGCGGATGCCGTAGTCCTGCAGCGTCACGGCGTAATAGCCGGGTTCGGCGCGTTCGTCCTTGTGGTCGAAGCGCGAGGTGTAGCCGCTGCCGGGCTTGTCGACGTCGCCGCGTTCGAGCTTCACCTCGCCCGCGATCGGCATCACCAGCACGTCGCCGAGATCCGAATGCCCGGTGCCGGAGAAGTGCGTGTGCGAGAAGCCGACGATGGTGTGGTCGTCGTAGCGATAGCCCGCCGCCCAGCCGTAGCCTTCCTTGCGCGACTTGATCTGCGTGTCGGGGCTCAGCTGCACCATGCCGAAGGGGACCGTCGCGCCCGGGAAGGTGTGGCCCTCGCCGCCCGTGCCGATGAAGGGATCGACCGAGGCATAGGCCTTCGCGCCCGCGCCGCCCGTGGGCGTGGCGGCGGCCGCAAGCCCGCTGGCGAGCGCCAGCGCGGCGCCGGCCAGGCGCAGGGAATGGGAACGGGCACGACGGGACATGGGCGCTCCTGGAGTCGGAATCGGACGCGGACGGGCCGCGAATTTGGATCGGTCTAAACGCCGGACCGTACCACGGCTGTGCGTCCGGCCTCATGCTGCAGCGCAGGATTGCACCGGGCGGCTGCCTTCCGCAGGATGCCCGATTTAGACCGATCCAAATCCCGGAGCCCGCCCGTCCATGCCCCTCCCCGCCGCGCGCGGCCGCGTCACGCTGACCAACATCGCCGACGCCTGCGACCTGTCGCGCGCGACGGTGTCGCTGGTGCTGCGCGGGAGCCCGCTGGTGAACGCGCAGACGCGGGCGCGGGTGGAGGCCGAGCTCAAGCGGCAGGGTTACGTCTATCACCGCGGCGCGGCGAACCTTCGGCGCAAGGCGTCGAACACCGTCGCGCTGGTGATCAACGACCTGTCGAACCCGTTCTTCGCCGAGTTCGCCGCGGGCGTGGACGAAGCGCTGGGCGCCGCCGGTTACGTCACGCTGTTGGGCAGCACGGGCGAGTCGAGCGAGCGCCAGCAGGCGGTGCTCACCTCGCTGCTCGAACACGACCCGGCCGGCATCATCCTCTCGCCCGCCGAAGGCAGCGATGCGGCGCGGCTGCGTCCGCTGCTCGCGTCGCGCACACCGATGCTGGTGTTCAACCGCACGCTTGGCGACGAATGGGATTACCTCGCGCTCGACAACGCACGCGGCGCGCGCCTGGCGACGGAACACCTGCTCGCGCAGGGCCATCGCCGCATCGCGTTCTTCGGTGGACATGGCGAGTCGAGTTCGTGCTCGGAACGGCGAAAGGGATGGCATGCCGCGCTGACGGACGCGGGCATCGCGCCGGAGCCGCAGTGGATCGTCGAATGCGCGCCGACGCGACTGGAAGCCGCGCGGCAGACCGGCGCGCTGTTCGTGCGCGATCCCGCACCGACGGCGGCGGTCTGCTACAACGACGCCGTCGCGCTGGGCTTGATCGCAGGCCTTTCCACGCGCGGGCGACGTGCCGGGCATGACTTCGCGGTCACCGGCTTCGACGACATTCCCGAAGCCTCCGTGAGCGCGCCACCGCTGACGACCGTCGCGGTCGATCCGCGCGCGCGCGGCCGCCAGGCGGCGGAGTTGATCCTGCAGCGTCTGCAGAATCCGTCCACGCCCGCCATCACCACCATCGCGCCCGTGCAGTTGCATGTGCGCGCGAGCAGCCAGTCCACCTTGTCCGGAGATGCCGCATGAGCGGTCGCCCCCTGCCCCATCGCGCTGCCACAGCGGCGTTCATCCCGACGATCGCGGCGGCGACGCGCGCATGATCGCAGCCGTGCAACGCAAGGCGATCGTATGTTTCGGCGAGGCGCTGATCGACTTCCTCGCGCTGCCCGCGCTGCCGGGCAACCCGCGCCATTTCGTCGAGTACGCCGGCGGCGCGCCGGCTAACGTCAGCGCCGCGGTCGCGCGCATGGGCGGCAACGCGCGCTTCGTCGGCATGCTCGGCGTGGACATGTTCGGCGAGTTCCTCATGTCGCAGCTGCGCGCCTTCGGCGTGGACACGCGCTTCACCGCACACACCAGCGCGGCGCGCACCGCGCTGGCGTTCGTGTCGCTGGACGAGGAAGGCGAGCGCAGCTTCAGCTTCTATCGACCGCCCGCGGCGGACCTCCTGTTCCGCGTCGAACATTTCCGCACCGAATGTTTTCTCGATGCGGCCGTGCTGCACGTGTGCTCCAACAGCCTGACCGAAGCCGACATCGCGCAGACCACCGTCGCCGGCATGCAGCTGGCGCGCGAACACGGCGCGCTGGTGAGCATGGACCTCAACCTGCGGCCCTCGTTGTGGCCGGAAGGTGTGGATCCGGCGCCGCGTTTGTGGGAAGCGCTCGCCGAAGCCGATGTCGTCAAGCTGTGCCGCAGCGAAGCGGATTTCCTGATCCGTCGCGCGGGGCATCACGACGCGATGCTGCAGCGCCTCTGGCAGGGGCACGCGCGACTGGTGCTGATCACCGACGGCGGGAAGCCGGTGCGCTGGTACACGCGCGCCGCGCAGGGCGAGGCGCCCACGTTCCGCGTTTCCGCCGTCGATACCACCGCCGCCGGCGATGCGTTCGTTGCCGGCCTGCTGCTGCGACTGGTGGACTTGGGCGTGGACGCGGGCAACTTCGACGACGCGATCGCGGACGAGGCGACGATCCTCGACGCATTGCGCCACGGCGCCGCCGCAGGCGCGCTGACGGCGACGAAGCACGGCGCCTTCGCCGCGATGCCGACGCGCGAGGACATCGAAACCCTTTTCCGGAACGACGCATGACGACCCTGCACACGACGGAACCCGACTTCCGCAGCGACGCCTTCCTGCGCGCGCACATCGCCGACACGATGGCGTTCTACCATCCGCGCGCCATCGATCCGAACGGCGGCTTCTTCCATTACTTCCGCGACGACGGCAGCGTGTACGACGCCTCGCATCGCCACTTGGTGAGCAGCACGCGCTTCGTCTTCAACTACGCGATGGCGGCGCGCGAGTTCGGCAACGCGGAATACCTCGACGCCGCGCGCCACGGCCTGCGCTACCTGCGCGACGTGCATCGCGATGCCTCCACGGGCGGCTACGCGTGGACGATCCGCGACGGCGTTGCCGAAGACCGCACGAACCACTGTTACGGCGTCGCGTTCGTGCTGCTGGCGTATTCGACGGCATTGAAGGCCGGCATCGACGAGGTGGTGCCGTGGATCGACGAAACCTGGCAGCTGCTGGAGTCGCGCTTCTTCGATGCGGACGCAGGCCTGTATCGCGATGAAGCCGACGCGGAGTGGAATTTCTCCGACTACCGCGGGCAAAACGCGAACATGCACATGTGCGAGGCGATGCTCGCCGCGTACGAGGCGACGAAGCAAACGCGTTTCCTCGACCGCGCATTGCTGCTCGCGGACGGCATGACGCGACGCCAGGCCGCGAAGGCCGGCGGGCTGGTCTGGGAACACTACGATCGCGACTGGAACGTCGACTGGGATTACCACCGCGACGATCCGAAGCACCTGTTCCGTCCGTGGGGCTATCAGCCCGGCCATCAGACCGAATGGGCGAAGCTGCTGGTCATCCTGGACGGCCATCTGCGTGAGCGCGGCACGCCGGCCGACGGTCTGATCGAAACTGCACGCCATCTCTTCGACACGGCCGTGCAGCGCGCGTGGGACGCGGAATTCGGCGGGCTCGCGTACGGCTTCGGGCTCGCACCGGAGTTCGCGGTGTGCGACGACGACAAGTATTTCTGGGTGCAGGCCGAGTCGCTGGCCGCGGCCGCGCGACTTGCCGACGCGGCGGGCGACGTCGCCTATTGGGACTGGTACGACCGGCTGTGGGCGTACTCGTGGCGACATTTCGTCGATCACGAGCATGGCGCGTGGTATCGCATCCTCGATCGCCGGAACCGCAAGTACAGCGACGAGAAGAGTCCCGCCGGCAAGACCGATTACCACACCATGGGCGCGTGCTATGACGTCCTGGCCGTCCTTCGTCATCGCGGAGAGAACTGATGCGTCTGCACGCTGCGTTGCTGTCCCTGCTGCTGGTTCCCACGCTCGCCATCGCCGCCGAACCCGCGACGAAAGGCGCGGAGTCGTCCGCGTCGTTCAGCGACAAGCGCGCCGCACGCAGCGCGGAGGAAGTGAAGGCGCAGTTCCTGCACGCGTGGCGCGGCTATCGCGAGTACGCGTGGGGTCACGACGGCCTCAAGCCGCTCAGCAACATGCCGCACGACTGGTACGGCGAGTCGCTGCTGATGACGCCGGTCGATGCGCTCGACACGATGATCCTGATGGGCCTGGACCGGGAGGCGGCAGAGGCGCGCGAACTGATCGCGACGAAGCTGTCGTTCGATCGCGACCTGGACGTAAAGCATTTCGAAGTGGTGATCAGGCTGCTCGGCGGCCTGCTGTCGAGCTACCAGCTGACCGGCGACCAGCGCCTGCTCGCGCTGGCGAACGACCTCGGCACGCGTTTGCTGCCGGCGTTCGATTCGCCCACGGGCCTGCCATACGTCTACGTCAACCTGCGCACCGGCAAGGCGCACGGCAACGAAAGCAATCCCGCCGAGGCCGGCACGCTGCTGCTGGAATACGGCACGCTCAGCAAGCTCACCGGCAATCCGGTGTTCTATGAGAAGGCCAAGCGCGCGCTCGTGGAAACCTACAAGCGTCGTTCGAAGACCGGCCTGGTCGGCGAGCGTTTCGACGTCACCACGGGCGAGTGGACGAACAAGCGCAGCCACGTCGGTGCGCGCATCGACTCGTACTACGAGTACCTGTGGAAGTGCTGGACGCTGTTCGGCGACGAGGACTGCCATGCGATGTGGAAGGAGAGCATCGCCGCGGCCAACCGCTATTACCCGGAAGAAGTCGACGGCGCGCTGTGGGTGGGCCACGTCGACATGGACAGCGGCGACCGCGTCGCCAGCCGCTACGGCGCGCTCGACGCGTTCTGGCCGGGACTGCTGGCGTTGTCGGGCGATGTCGCGCAGGCGCGCCGTTTGCAGGATTCGTCGTTCAAGATGTGGCGCAAGTGGGGCATCGAGCCGGAGGCGTACGACTATCGCAAGGGTGAAGTGACGTCGGCGGGGTATCCGCTGCGTCCGGAGATCATCGAATCGGCGTGGTACCTGCACCGCCTCACCGGCGATGCGAAGTACCGCGCGATGGGCCGCGAGATGTTCGACGACTTCGTCCGCTACACGCGCACCGATTCGGGCTTCGCGGCGCTCGACAGCGTGATCACGAAGGACAAGGACGACGACATGGAAAGCTTCGTGCTCGCCGAGACCTTCAAGTATTTCTACCTGCTGTTCGCGCCGCCCGAAACGCTGGATCCGTCGAAGGTCGTGCTGACCACCGAAGCGCATCCGCTGCGGCGGACGTGGTGAGGATCACTCGATCACGCCGGCCAGGGCGAGCGCGATGACGAGCGGCACCAGCACCACCAGCACGGCGAGGCAGCACAGCAGCCCGACGCCGACGGCGCGCCAGTTCGAGTAGGTGCGATCGCTCGCCTCGTACTCCGCGATGCGATCTCCCTGGAAGCGCTTCGCGATATGCGAGGCGGCGAACAGCTGCGGGATCGTGAAGACCATCGCCGGCACGTTTTCGGGCAGGACGTACACGAGTGCGAGCACGAGTGCGCACGCAATGGCGCCGTAGGTCAGTGCCTGGCGCGCACGCGCGTGATCGCCCAGCGCGCGGTAGTTGCGCGACATCAGCCAGCCGGTCGCCAGTGGCGTGCCCATGAACGTGCCCAGCACGATGCCCGAGACCCGGTACAACCGGCCCCCTGCGTCGGGCACTGCGACTGCCACCGACGCCGTGGCCGGGCTGCGGTACGGATTCGTGTCTTCCATTGGATTCCCCATGCATGGCCGCCCCCGCGGCCGGATCCGAGCTTACCGCCAGCGCCACGCTGCTGACAGCACGCTGTCAGTCTGTCCCGCCCATGCTGGGCGTCCCAACCGAAGGACCCTCGCATGGACACGAAGACCCACGACATCGCCGCAGTGGCCAACCGCCTCGTCGAACTCTGCCGCACCGGCCAGTACGACCAGGCGCAGCAGGAGCTTTACGCCGAGGATGCCGTGAGCATCGAAGGCACCGGGCAGGACGCGGACTCGATCACGCGTGGCATGGCGGCGATCCGCGAGAAGGGCAAACAGTGGGCCGACAACCTCGTCGAGGTGCACGGCGGCAGCGTGAGCGATCCCGTCATCGCCGATGGCTGGTTCAGCGTCGCGATGGGACTGGACGCGACCTACAAGGACATGGGCCGCGTGGCGATGAAGGAAATCGCGGTGTACCAGGTGCGCGACGGCAAGATCACGCACGAACAGTTCTTCTACAACACCGACAAGTCGTAACGCAGCGGCCGGGCCGATCGCGCCGCGGAGGTCGCCATGAACGCGAAGTCGTCCACGCCTTCCACGAACAACGGCTGGAAGACCTGCAGCCGCGGTCACAAGTACCGCGGCGCCGGGCCCTGCCCGATCTGCTGGCCTGGCGGCGCGAAAAGGCATGCATCGAAAACGACGAAGCCCCGCTGAGCGGGGCTTCGTGGCGACACATCGGCGGTGTTGCCGCGTCAGTCGATGTCGAGGAACGAACGCAGCTGTTCCGAACGGCTCGGGTGACGCAGCTTGCGCAGCGCCTTGGCTTCGATCTGGCGGATGCGCTCGCGCGTGACGTCGAACTGCTTGCCGACTTCTTCCAGCGTGTGGTCGGTGTTCATGTCGATGCCGAAGCGCATGCGCAGCACCTTGGCTTCGCGCGGCGTGAGGCCGGCGAGGACATCGCGCACGGTCTCGGTCAGGTTGATGTTGGTGGTCGCCTCGACCGGGGACTCGATGTTCGTGTCCTCGATGAAATCGCCCAGATGGGAATCCTCGTCGTCGCCGATCGGGGTTTCCATCGAGATCGGTTCCTTGGCGATCTTCATGACCTTCCGGATCTTGTCCTCCGGCATGTCCATTTCCTTCGCCAGCTCTTCCGGAGTCGCTTCGCGGCCGTACTGCTGCAGCATCTGGCGGCTGATGCGGTTGAGCTTGTTGATCGTCTCGATCATGTGCACCGGGATACGGATGGTGCGCGCCTGGTCGGCGATCGAACGGGTGATGGCCTGGCGGATCCACCACGTCGCGTAGGTCGAGAACTTGAAGCCGCGACGGAACTCGAACTTGTCCACGGCCTTCATCAGGCCGATGTTGCCTTCCTGGATCAGGTCGAGGAACTGCAGGCCGCGGTTGGTGTATTTCTTGGCGATGGAGATCACCAGGCGCAGGTTCGCCTCGACCATCTCCTTCTTCGCCTTGCGCGCCTTCGCCTCGCCGTAGGCCATCTGGCGGGAGATGTCCTTGATGTCGGCCAGCGTCAGGTAGGAGGACTTCTCGATCTCCATCGTCGCCTGCTGCTCGGCGATGATCTGGTCCTTCACCTCGCGCAGGCCCGACGACCACTTCTGCTTGCGCTTGAGCAGCTCGTCCACCCATTCCAGGTTGGTCTGGTTGCCTTCCCAGGCGCGGATGAAGTCCTTGCGCGGCATCTTCGCCACGCGCGTGGACAGGTCGAGGATGCGGCGCTCGTGGTCCTTGATGCCGTTGACGACTTCGCGCAGGCCACGGACCAGCACGTCGGTCAGCGGCAGCGGCAGTTTGAAGGTCACGAAGATGGCGGCCATGTCCTCGCGCAGCTTCAGCACCGACTTGTGCGCGGCGCCGTGCTTGGCGTAGGCCTTGAGGAACTTCTGGTAGTTGTCGGCCAGCGCTTCCATGCGTGCGGCGACTTCGACCGGGTCCGGGCCGCTGACCACTTCCTCGGTTTCGCCTTCCGCGACCTCTTCTTCGTCCTCGTCGGACTCGGCGTCGCTGTCGGCAGCTTCGACCACCACCGGCGCCGGCGGCTCCGGCACTTCGTCCAGATGGTCGTTGAAGCCGACGATGATCTCGGCCAGGCGCTTCTTGCCGGCCTTGTGCTGTTCGTAGTCGTCCAGGATCGAGGCGATCGTCGCCGGGAACACGCCCAGCGAGGCCTGCACCTGGCCCAGGCCTTCCTCGATGCGCTTGGCGATGGCGATTTCGCCTTCGCGGGTGAGCAGCTCGACCGTGCCCATCTCGCGCATGTACATGCGCACCGGGTCGGTCGTGCGGCCACCTTCGCCGTCCAGCGCGGTCAGCGCGGCGGCGGCTTCTTCGGCGGCGGTGTCGTCGACTTCACGGTTGCCCGTGCCGCCGTCGGCGAGCAGCAGCGTTTCGGCATCGGGGGCCACTTCGTGGACCTCGATACCCATGCCGTTGATCATGCCGATGATGTCTTCGATCTGCTCGGCGTCGACAAGGTCGTCGGGCAGGTGGTCGTTGACCTCGGCATAGGTCAGGTAGCCCTGCTCCAGGCCCTTGCTGATCAACTGCTTGATATCGGAGGAGGGGGGCTGACGTTCGTTGGCCATGTGCTGCGCCACCGCGCTAATGGGAAGGGATGGGAACGTTCCAGTATATCAGGCCGGACCGGTCGGGTTGGCCATCAGGACCGCAGGAGGAAGGTGACCGGGCCGTCGTTGACCAGGCTGATCACCATATGGGCACCGAACCGCCCCGTTTCCACCCCCCCGGAATGTTTTTGCCTGCAGATGCCGACCAATCGGCTGAACAACGGTTCAGCCACCTCCGGCGCCGCGGCCGTGCTGAAGCCCGGACGCATGCCGCTGCGGGTGTCCGCGGCCAGGGTGAACTGGCTCACCAGCAGCAGGCCGCCGCCGGTGTCGGCCAGGCCCAGGTTCATTCGGCCACCCTCGTCGGCGAATACACGGTATCCGAGCAGGCGGTCGGCCATCCGCGCGATCTGGGCGTCGCCGTCGCCGGGCTCGACGCCCACCAGCGCGAGCAGGCCGGGACCGATCGCCCCCACGACTTCGTCGTCCACCCGGACGCTCGCTTCGGTCACGCGCTGGATCAGGGCGAGCATGGGGTTCCGTGGCGGTGGATGGAGCGCCGATGCTGTGGGCCGTGGCACTGCGGGGTCAACCGGCGCCGACGATGCCGCCGTTAGACTGAATGGATGAACCGCTTCGCCGCACGCCTGCTGTACTTCGTCGCCGCCCTGATCGGCCGCCTGCCCTGGCCGGTGCTGCTCCGCCTGGGCGATGCGCTGGCGGCGTGGTGGCGCTGGCGCGACGTGCGCGAAAGTCGCGTCGCGCGGATCAACCTCGAACTCGCCTACCCCGACCTGCTCCCCGCCGAGCGCGAAACGCTGCACGCGGCGATCCTGCGCACGACCGCGCGACAGGTGCTGGAAACCATCCGCCTGTGGACCCGCCCGCACGCCGAGAACCTGCGACTGCTGCGCGAACAACACGGCACGGCGCTGATGGACGAGGCCATCGCCTCCGGCCGGGGCGTCATCATCGCCGCGCCCCACCACGGCAACTGGGAACTGCTGAACCAGTGGCTGGCGTGGCGCACGCCGCTGGCGATCCTCTACCGCCCGCCGGAGTCGGAAGTCGTCGAACACTTCCTCAACCTCGTGCGTGCCGACCATGAGCAGTCGGACGCAGGGGAACGCGTCACGCAGGTCCGCGCCGAAGGCCCGGCGATCCGGCAGCTGTTCAAGCGCCTCAACGATGGCGGCGTCGTCGGCATCCTGCCCGACCAGCAGCCCAAGGCAGGCGACGGCGAGTTCGCGCCGTTCTTCGGCGTGCAGGCGCTGACGATGACGCTGCTGGGGCGGCTCGCCTCGCGCACGGGCGCTACCGTGCTATTTGCCTGGTGCGAGCGCGTGGACACGCATGCAGGCCATCCGGGCTTCGCGCTGCATATCCAGCGCGCGCCGGCAGAAGTCTCGGATCCGGATCCGAAGATCGCAGTGGCGGCGCTCAACGCCGCGGTCGAGGCGATCGCCCGTCGCGATCCCGCGCAATACCAGTGGACCTACAAACGCTATACGCTCAGGCCGCCGGGTTCGGGGGAAGAGAACCCGTACTGGAACCGCTGACGGCACGCGCCGTCGCGAACGCGCAACGGAGCGACACGATGGCCGACCACGACGAAGCCGCCGCGGCGGCCACACCGCCCGCCGACTGGCATCCCCTGCCCGACCGCGCGCGGCTGCCGAGCATGCTCACGCCGATGCTGCCCTTCGCCATCCCCGGGCTGGTGGCGGGCTTCGTGCTGGCGGGCGTCTTCGACCTGTGGCTCGCGCCGCCCGTGCTGGCGCTGGTCGGACTGGCCATCGGCGCGTGGATTGGCCTGAAGCACTATCGAAGCACCTTCTGGCGGCTGGACGCGGACGGACTGGCCGTGCGCCGCGGCCGGATGTGGCAGCGCGAAACCCGCGTGCCGGCCACGCGCGTGCAGCACCTCGACATCAAGCGCGGCCCGCTCCAGCGCCAGCGCAACCTCGCGACCCTGATCGTGCACACCGCCGGCACGCGCCACAGCGCGGTGACCGTGCCGCACCTGGATGCCGCCGACGCCGAGCGCCTGCGCGACCTGCTCGCGCGTCCCATCGAAGCGAACGATGCCGATGACGACGCCTGACGGGCCGTCGCCCGACGCCGCCCCGGACGCGACGGTCGCGGCCGAGCGTCGCCTGCACCCGATGTCGTGGCTGTTCGTGCTGGTGCAGCAGCTGAAGCAGTTCGTGCTGCCGCTGGTGGCGCTGCTTGTGTTCGGGCGCGGCGACCGCAACGAGCTGTGGCCGCTGATCGGCGTCGCGGTGCTGGTCGTGCTGTCGCTGTGGCAGTACTTCACCTATCGCTATGGCGTGGCCGGCGACCGGCTGGTGGTCCGCAGCGGCCTGTTCGAACGCAGCCTGCGCGTGATTCCGTTCGCGCGCATCCACAACGTCGCGCTGCAGCAATCGGCGTTGCACCGCGTGTTCGGCGTGGCCGAAGTGCGCCTGGAATCGGCCGGCGGCAGCAAGCCCGAAGCGCAGATGCGCGTGCTCAAGCTCGAAGACGCGCTCGCGCTGGAAGCGCTGGTGCGGCACCGCGGCGCGACGGCCGCGACGAGCGCGAACGAACCCGAATCGACCACGCTGCTCGCGCTTCCCTTCGGCGAGATCGTGCGCCTCGGGCTGGTGTCCAACCGCGGCCTGGTCGTCGTCGCGGCGGCATTCGCGGCCATCGTGCAGATCAGCCAGCGCGCGGTGATGGATACGTTCCGCTCGGTCGGCAAGTGGCTGTTCGGCTTCGCCGGCGAGCATCACTTCGGGCTGGGGCAGTACGTCGTGTCCGCGCTGGCGCTGGTGCTGTTCGCCATCCTCGTACTGCGCGGGTTCTCGATCCTGTTCGCGTTGCTGCAGTACCACGGGTTCCGCCTGAGCGAGATCGGCCGCCGGCTGACCGTTGAACGCGGCCTGCTCGCACGCTGGCGCACGAGCGCGTCACGTCGGCGCATCCAGGCATGGACGCTGACTGAGGGCACGCTGCATCGGCTGCTGAAGCGTCGCAGCCTGGACGTCGACACCGCCGTCGCCGAGGAACACCAGCAGCAACGTGCGTTGCGCGAACTGGCACCCATCGCGACGCCGGCCGCCTGCGATGCGCTGATCGCACACCTGCTACCGCGCGCGGGCTGGACGCAGCTGGACTGGCGCGCGTTGCCCACGTCGAACTGGTGGCGACTGGTGTTGCCGACGATTCCGGTCGTCATCGCGATCACCATCGCCGCGAGCTGGCGCTTCGGCACGTGGGGCCTGCTGGCGCTGGCGTGGCTGCCGTGGGCGGCGTTCGCCGCGCATCGTCGCGCGCGACGCATGGCGTACGCGGCCAATGCGGAGATCATCGCCGTGCGCGAAGGCTGGTGGACGCGCCACTGGCGTTTCGCCGAACTGGACAAGCTGCAGGCGCTGCAGCTCACGCGTTCGCCGCTGGATCGCCGCTGCGGCACCGCGACGCTGCATCTGGACACCTCGGGCGCAGGCGCGCTGTCGCCACCGCTGCGCGTGCGCTTCCTGCCGCACGAGGACGCGCTGGCGCTCTACGCGTCGCTGTCGCGGATGCTCGCGCGGCGGCCTCTGCGTTGGTGATCCGGCGCGCGGATCAGCCCGGCAACAGTTCGCGCATCGCCTTCCAGGATCGCCAGAAGCGGCGCCACGGGCGCGCTTTGCGGCGGCGTTGCGGGCGTAGCGATCCGTCGATCAGCGATTCCACGGCGTCGAGCACGCGATTGGACGCGCGCCCATCGCGCGCGGGATGGAGCGTGTCCGCGTAGGCGTTCGCCTCATCCCGACGGGCAGCCGGCGACGACAGCGCGGCGTGCAATGCCGCGTCGATGTCGCCGGCACTCGCGACGTCATGCATGAAAGGCTGTGGCTTGCGATGACGCACGGTCACAACGGGCTTGCCGAGCAGCGCCATTTCCTCCGCGACGGACGTCGTGTCGCACACCAGCGCATCGGCGGCGTGGAGCATGTCGATCAGGTGTTCGGAATCGAGGTACATCGCGTTCGGCCCGGCCAACCGGCGGTAACGTTCGATGCGCTCCGGCGGCGACATGGGGTGCAGCGTGAGCAGCCAGTAACGATCGCCGCGCGCAACGAGGCGCTCCATGTGTTCGAAGCACTCGCCGGAGCAACTGAGCGGATCGTTGAAGGTGGACGCGAACATCGCGACCGGCCGCCCACCCGCGGTTTCGCGCAATCCACGCGCATTCGCCGAGACGCCGCCGAACAGCGGGTCCAGTTTCGGCCAGCCCGTCTCCACAACCACGAAATCGCGGCGCTCGACGGCCTGCGCCTGCATCGGGCCGGTCGTTGCCGGACCGTGGGTGCAGTACAGGTCGAACAGGCCCAGCACGCGATGCTGGCCCTGCGCGGGATCGCGCTTGTGCAGGTTCAGGCCGTGGAACAGCTGTACCTGCCACCCCGGGAAGAACGGCGGAATACGGTTGACGGTCGAAAACACCGCCTGCGGCGCGAACGCCTTCAGCGCGCGGCGGCTGGTCAGGCGTGGTTCGTCCGGCGCCAGGCGCGCGGCCATCGCGTCGCTGGCGACCCACGCCACGTCATGTCCACGCGCAAGCGCCTCCCGCGCGAGCGGGCGCAGGATCGGCAGCGAGTACGGCTCGGACGCCAGCAACACCAGGCGATGCGGCATCGTTCAGCCCAGGCCCCAGTAGCCCATGCGCTGGCGGATCTGCAATGCGCGAAAGCGCGCCGCGAGGGGCTTGGCCTTGAGGCGACCCAGCTCGCCGCCGAGCAGCGCGTCGGTCGCGGCTATCACCCGTTCGGACGACCGCCCGTCGCGATACGGATGGATCGCATCGGCATAGTCCGCCAGTGCAGCCTTGAGCGCATCGTCCGGCGCGAAGGCGCGCGCGAGCATGTCCGGCAGCCGCGCGGCGGCGTCGAAATCGAGCATGTGCGGTTTCGGCGCGCGATTGCGGAACGTCACCACGGGCTTGCGCTGCACCACGAACTCCGACACGACCGACGTCGTGTCCGCGACGAGTACGTCCGCGGCGCGCTGGGCGGTGACGAGCTGTTCGGTTTCGAAGAACGTCGCGTTGGGACCGGCCAGCGCGCGGTAGCGTTCGAACAGCTCCGGCGCGCATTTCGGATGCAGCGTGAGCAGCCAGTAGCGGTCGCCGCGCGCGACTTCCGCCGCGATGCCGTCGAACAGGTGCGGCGCCGCGCTCAGGCGCTCGGTGAAAGTGGAAGCGAACATCACCACCGGCCGGCTGCCGGCGGGGGCGCGCATCGCGGCGGCGGCCCCCGCGTCGTCGCGGAACAGCGGGTCCAGTTTCGGCCAGCCGGTTTCGACCACGGCGAAGTGGCCGGCCTGCGCGGCCAGTTCCCGGAACGGCGCGGTCGTCGCCGGCCCCTGCGTGCAGTACAGGTCGAACAGGCCGCGCACGCGGAAGTGGCCGCGTTCGTCGGAGCGCTTTTCGACGTTGAAGCCGTGGAACAACTGGACCTTCGCGCCGGAAACGAACGTCGGCACCCAGTTGGCCGCGCTGAACACCGCACGCGGTTTCAGCGCGACGGCTTCGCGCAACCCCACCGTACGCACCGGCGCCGGCAACCGCGCACCACTCGCGCCATCGACGAACCACGCGTGCACGGCATGCCCCGCGGCGTCCAGCGCCTGCGCCAGCGGTTGCAGGATCGGCAGGGCGTAGCGTTCGGTGGCGAACAGCAGGTAATCGGCCATCAGCGGTCCGGTGGTGGAAGCGAAGGCGACGCCGGGCGTCGCCACGCGATTATCGCGTCGGCCAGGCCCGGCCGGCCACCGTGACGCACGCGCGGCTGCGCGGCGAATACCGCCTGCAGGCGCGTGCGGAAGGCGCGATCGTTCTCGAGGAAGCTCGCACGCGCCGCTTCGCCGAGGCGCGCGCACGCCGCCTCGTCCATCGCCAGCACCTGCATCACGGCCGCTTCCACGGCCTCGACGTCGACGTGGTGGCGGACATCCAGGCCCAGGCGCTCGCCGGGCCTGCAGGGCAACAACAGCCCGCACGCCGGCCCGACCAGCTCGTTCATCGGCGCCGCGTCGGTGGTGATCACCACCGCTTCCACGCTCATGGCCTCGGCGATGTAGTGGCCGTACCCCTCCGCTTCCGAAGGACACAGGTGGAACCGGTGCGCGTTCTGCAACCGGCGCAGCTCGTCGTCGTCGAGGTGGCCGACGCGGTGGTCGACATTCTCGGCCGACAAGCGCAGGCGCGCCTTGCGCGCGCACTGGACGACGGTCAGGCGCGGCCATTCCGGGTGGCGGCGCCACGCTTCCAGCACGACCTGCGTGCCCTTGGCCGAACTGCGACCGGCCAGGTGGAAGAACGCCCGCTCGCGCGGCACGGCGCGATCGAGGCGATCGGCGCTGGTGAAGCCGGTATACGTCGTGGCGCAGCCCAGGCGCTGGAAGATCTCGACTGCGTGGCGGGACTTGCACAGCACCCGGTCGAAGCGCGGCAACAGCGCGGTCCACGAAGGCCGGAACCATTCGGGATTGGGCATCAGCAGGTTGCTGCGCGCCGTCGCGAGGACAGGTTCGTAGATCCGCTCGACCGACAGCTGCGCATCCACCGGCCCCGCCAGGCGCGTGGCCAGGCAGAGGCGCCACTGCGCCAGGCGGTTTCGCAGGCGGCTGTTGCCGAGCCCCACCGTCGCGACCTCGTGGCCGTGGCGCAGGACATCGCCGATCAGACGCAGGTCGCGACTCAGGCCGGCGCCGTTGTCGCGGGTGATCACGCGCAGCTTCCCCAAGCTCGCCCCCCGGCTTCATCCCCGGGTCCATTCATCGGCAGCCCGGGGTTCCATCCCCGGCCCCATTCTGCGTGGAACGCGCGGCCTTGCAAGCGACCTGCGACCGTCGCGAATCGGGACCGTGAAGGCGCTCACGACTTGTGGCGAGGGGTTGCCGGCTGCACGATGACGCCCACTGGAACCCGGACCGCCGCCATCAACGCTTCGCCCGCCCCCGCAGACGCACGCCACGACGCACCGGCGCTGTCGGCCTGCATCATCGCGTTCAACGAAGCCGACCGCATCGCCGACTGCATCGCCTCGCTCGCCTTCTGCGACGAGATCGTCGTGGTCGACTCGCATTCGACCGACGCGACGGCGCGGATCGCCGCCGACCTGGGTGCGCGCGTGATCCAGCGACCGTTCGACGGCTTCCGCAGCCAGAAGCAGTTCGCCATCGAACAGGCCGCGCACGACTGGGTGCTGTGCCTGGATGCGGACGAACGCGTCGGCGATGCGCTGCGGACGTCGATCGAGGCCGAACGTGCACGCGGTTTCGAAGGCGCCGCCGGTTACCGCTTCGCGCGCCTGAGCGAGTATTTCGGCAAGTTCCTGCGTCATGGCAACGCGTATCCGGATCGCGTGCTGCGCCTGTTCGACCGCCGCCGCGGCGGCTGGCGCGGAAAGCGGGAGGTGCACGAGGCGGCGAGCGTCGACGGCGCCGTGCGCACGTTGACGGGCGACCTCATCCATTACCCGTACCGCTCGCTGCAGGCGCAGCTGCAGAAAACGCAACGCTACGCGCGCATGATGGCCGAGCACGACTTCGCGCGCGGCAAGCGAGCGACGCTGGGCAAGCTGGTGCTGTCGCCGGCTTGGCGGTTCTGGCGCGGTTACCTGTTCCGCGGCGGCTTCCTCGACGGCTGGCACGGCCTGGTCTACGCCTACGTCCGCGCGAACTACGTGCGGCAGAAAACCATCATGTTGTGGCTGTTGCAGAACGGCCGCCCGATCACCGATCCAAGCCCATGAACACTTCACAGACTCCACGCGTCAGCGTCGTCATCTCCACCTACAACTGGCCGCAGGCACTGGAACTCGCGCTGGAAGCGCTGTCGCGCCAGACGATGCTGCCGCACGAGGTGATCGTCGCCGACGACGGTTCGCGCGACGACACGCGCCAGATGCTCGAACGCCTCGCGCGCGACTACCCCGTGCCGCTGCGCCACAGCTGGATCGAGGACAAGGGCTTCCGCCTCGCGTTGGCGCGCAACCGTGCGATTGCCGCGACGACGGGCGATTACGTGCTGATCCTGGACGGCGACATGCTGCCGCATCCGAAGTGCGTCGAGGACCAGGTGCGCGCCGCGGAGCGCGGCAGCTTCGTGCAGGGCATGCGCGTGCTCACCGACGAAACCGGGCGCGACCGGTTGCTCTCGCGCGAGGTGCGCCAGCTGGGTTTCTTTGACCGCGGACTGACGCGACGTCGCCACACGCTGCGCATTCCCGCGCTGGCGGCGCTGTCGCTGCGCGTGACGCGCAACCAGAAGACCAGTTCGATCAAGGGCTGCAGCCAGGCGTGGTGGCGCGACGACCTGATCGCGCTGAACGGCTTCGACGAGCGCTACGAAGGCTGGGGCCGCGAGGACAAGGACCTGGCCGTGCGGGCGTTCCACCATGGATTGATGCGGCGGATGCTCCGCTTCGGCGGGCTGGCGACGCACCTGTACCACCGCGAGCGTCATGAGGACGGCGCGAGCCCCAACGATCCGCTGCTCGCCGATACCAAGGCGACCAGGCGCGTGCGCAGCCCGCTGGGGCTGGACCGGCACCTGGAGGAGTTCGCGAACCAGCCGTTGCCCGACCTGCGCGAACAGGTGCGCGCCGGCTAACGGCAGCCCGTCGCGGCATCACCCGGCACGAGCGTCCAGCCGCGCCGGTTCGCATTGCCCAGGTGCTGCGTGCGCGACGCGTCGATGCACGGCGCGAGCGCGACGTCCTGCACCAGCAGCCAGCGCCTCGTGGGCGCTTCGCGCTGCCAGCGCAGGCCGCGCTGCATCTGTTCGTCGAAATCGACCTTGAAGCCGAATTCGGCGACGCGGCGATCGGCCATCAGCAGGTTCTGCTCGCGCCATGCGACCAGGCCGAGTTCGGCGTCCGGACCGATGCGCCTCCCGACGTCGGTCATCAGGCCACGCGCGGACGATGAATCGTTGAGCAGCGGCGCGAGCATCAGGCCGAACGCCACCCACACGCCCGACAGCATCGCGACCGTCGCCGCGAACGGTCGGCGGCGGCCAGCGAACAGCAGGCACAGCACGCCCCACACGCCCACCGCGGTGATGCACATCGCCAGCGCGGTCGATTCGGCCTCCAGGCCACGCTCCTCGACGAAGCGGCGTTCGAAGCCCGGATCGCCGAACCACATGGCAAGCCCGCCCAGCAGCATCGCGATCGAGAACACCGCCGTGAAGCCGAACGCGGCGCGACGCACACCCACCTTGCGCATCAATCCCGGCAGCAGCGGACCAAGCGCCAGCGCCATCATCGGCAGCGCCGGCAGGATGTACATGTCGCGTTTGCCGGACGGGATGCTGAAGAACACGATCACCAGCGCCCACCACGCCAGCGGCAGCAGGTAGCGCGGATCGCGACGGCGCAGGCGGCGACGCCACGCGGGAATCGCCCACGGCAACGCGAGCGCCGTCGGCAGCCACATCGTCGCCATCACTTCAAGGAAGTACCACAGCGGCTGGCCGTGATCCCATGAGGCGCCGTAACGCTTGGCGGTCTGGCGAAGGAGGATGTCGTCGACGTACGCGCGATATTCCGGGCCGGCGTGGCCGATCGCGGCGATCAGCATCGGCACCAGCCACACGCACGCGGCGAGCACGAATGCGAGCGGGCCGAGCCAGAAGCGCGCATCGCGCACGTGGACCTTCACGTTCCAGCCGCGCAATGACGCGAAACCCGCCGGCACGAGCATCAGCAGCGCGAGGATGCCCACGCCCTTGCTGATGACGCCCAGCGCCGCGGCGGCCCAGCCGAGCATCCACATCGGCCAGTTCGGCCCTTGATTGCGCGCGGTCTGCAGGACGTGCCGCAGCAGGCCGTAGTTGCCCAGCGTGATCCAGAACACCACGAGCGGATCGATCTGCGCCTTCTTCGCCTGCCAGGTGAACTGCAGCGCCAACAGCAGCGCGTAGCCGGCATAGAGGCCGACGCGGCGCGTCCACAGCCGCTTGCCCAGGTCGACCACGCACCACAGCGTGCCCAGCGCGGCGAGCAGCGACGGCAGCAGGAAGGCAACGCGCCAGTTGCCGAAGATCGTGTAGGCGATCGCCTGCAGCCACATGAAGACCGGCGGCTTGTCCGAATACAACTCGTGGCCGCGATGCGGGAACAGCCAGTCGCCGCTTTCGACCATCTGCTTCGCCACGAGCGTGAAGCGCGGTTCGTCAGCCGGCCAAGGATCGCGCAGTCCCAGTCCGGCGCCGAGCACGAGCAGGGCGATGATCCAGAACAGCCAGGTGTCGCGGGAGCGGGGGTCGGTCAGCGGGCGCGGGGTCGGCAGCATCCGCGGATGATATCCGCCGGATGTTGTCGGAACGTCGGAATGCCTCGCCCGCCGGCCCGCCCGATTACGCTGCCTGCTTGCGCAGCCGCGCGTAATAGAAGCCGTCGTAGCCGAGCTCGCCCGGCAGCCGCTGGCGGCCCACGCCGGCCACACGGCCGAAACGTTCGTCGAGCGGTTCGGCGACCGCGTTCGGCGTGCGCGAGAGGAACGCTTCGACCTGCGCTTCGTTCTCGGCCTTGAGGATCGAGCACGTCGCGTAGAGCAGCACGCCGCCCGGTGCGACGGTCGTCCAGAGCGCATCGAGCAGGCGCGCCTGCGTCGCGGTGAGCGCGTCGAGATCGGACGCGCGGCGATGCTGGAGCACGTCCGGCTGGCGACGCACGATGCCGGTCGCCGAACACGGCGCATCGAGCAGCACCGCATCGAACGGCACGCCGTCCCACCATGCGGCGGTTTCGGCCGCATCGACCGCGGCAAGCTGGATGCTTCCGCCGAGCTTCAACCGCGTCAGGTTTTCCTGCACGCGGACGAGCCGCTGAGCGTCGATGTCGATGGCCGACAGGCGCAACGTCGCTTCGCGTTCGAGCAGGTGCGCGGCCTTGCCACCGGGCGCGACACAGGCGTCGAGCACGCGCGCGCCGGCGACGGGCGACAGCGCCTCGACGACCAGCTGCGCGGAGGCATCCTGCACAGACACTTCGCCGTCGCTGAAGCCCGGCAACGCGGCGACTGCAACGGGCGAATCCAGACGCAAAGCGTCGGGCGCGTTGTCGTCGGGCTGCGCGGGAATGCCGGCGTCCTGCAGGCGCTGCATGTATTCCGCAGGCGTGCCGCGGCGGCGGTTCACGCGCAGCCACATCGGCGGCTCGGACACGCTCGCGTCGAGGATCGCGGCTTCATCCTCCGGCCAGTCGGCGGCGATGCGTTCGCGGAGCCACGCCGGCCAGTGCGCGTGCGCGTCGCCGGCCGGAATGCCTTCGCGTTGCGCGCGTCGAAGCAGCGCGTTGACCAGTCCGGCCTGGTGCGTGCGTCCGATCGCACGCGCGGCATCCACCGTGGACGCGAGCGCCGCATGCGCCGGCAGTTTCAGTGGATCGAGCTGCGCGAAGCCGGCGAACAGCAGCGCCTTGAGTTCGCCATCGCGATAGCCCAGCGGCTTGCTCATCCACGCCGACAGCGCCGATTCGAAACGCGCCGGCTGGCGCAGCACGGCGAAGCAGATCGCTTCCACCAGCGCGCGATCGCGCGGGTCGGGCAGTGACGGCAGCGCCTGGGCGAGTTCGGCCTTGAGCGAGCGTCCGTGATGGAGCACCGCATCGAGCACGCGCGTGGCGATCACGCGGGGCTGCACGCCGGGCGACTGCATGCGGTGGGGATGCTTCATCGGAACCTCAGCGAACCAGGTCGCGGCGACCGTTCAGGTAATCGGCGGCGGTGATCGCCTTGCCGCCGTCGCGCTGCAGCACGCGGATGCGCAGCACGCCGACGCCGCACGCGATATCGAGGCCTTCGCGCGATGCGCGCAGCAACGTGCCCGGCGCCGCGTCGTGCGTTTCGTCGAGCGCGATGGCGCCGTGCAGGCGCAGGCGTTCGCCGGCGACACTGGCTTCGGCCATCGGCCACGGATTGAACGCGCGCACCTTGTTCGCCAGCGCGCGCGCCGGCTGCGACCAGTCCAGGCGCGCGTCGTTCTTGTCGAGCTTGTGCGCGTAGGTGACGCCTTCCTCCGGCTGCGGCTGCGGCACCGGATGGATGTCCGCCCGCAGCAGTCCGAGGCCGTCGGCCAGCACCTGCGCGCCGAGTGCCGAAAGGCGGTCGTGCAGCTGTCCGCCGGTTTCGTGCTCGCCGATGTCGATGGCCTGCGAGAGCAGCACCGGCCCGGTATCCAGGCCCTTCTCCATCTGCATCAGGCAGACGCCGGTGCGCGTGTCGCCGGCCTCGATGGCGCGCTGGATCGGCGCCGCGCCGCGCCAGCGCGGCAGCAGCGAGGCGTGCACGTTCCAGCAGCCGTAAGTCGGGATGTCGAGCACCGACTGCGGCAGGATCAGGCCGTAGGCGACGACGATCATCAGGTCCGGCTGCAGCGCGCGCAGCGCCTCCTTCGACGCGGCGGACTTGAAGTTCTCCGGCTGCATCACCGGGATGCCGCGCAACAACGCCTCGCGCTTGACCGGCGACGGCGTGAGTTCGCGTCCGCGCCCGGCCGGGCGGTCGGGCTGCGTGTAGACGGCGACCACCTCGCCCTTCTGTGCGGCGGCGCGCAGGCAGGGAACGGCGAAGTCGGGGGTTCCGGCGAAGACGAGTCTCATGGGCGCGGTGCGGTGTTCCGGGAGTTATGCGAACGCTGGAAACGAAGAACGCGGGTCGCCCCGCGTTCGTGTCGTGCATGGCGCCGGCATGCCGCCGGCGCATGGCTCCGTCAGGCGGCGGCCTGACGGCGCTGCTTGGCGAGCTTCTTGCGGACCATCTCGCGCTTGAGCGGCGAGAGGTAATCGACGAAGAGCTTTCCGGCCAGGTGATCCATCTCGTGCTGGATGCACACGGCCAGCAGGCCGTCGACGTCCAGCTCGCACTCCTTGGCGGTGCGGTCGAGGTACTTCACGGTGATGCGGTCGGCGCGGGTGACGTCGGCGAAGATGCCGGGCACCGACAGGCAGCCTTCCTGGTACACCTGCTCGCCATCGCGCGTGACGATCTCCGGATTGATGAAGACCATCGGCTGGTTCTTCTCCTCGCTCACGTCGATGACCATGAAACGCTGGTGCACGTCGACCTGGCTGGCGGCCAGCCCGATGCCGGGCGCTTCGTACATCGTCTCGAACATGTCGTCGATCAGCGACTGGAACTGCGCATCGGCGATGCGCGCGGGATCGACCGGCGTCGCAACGGTACGCAGGCGCGGATCGGGGAATTCGAGGATGGGAAGCAGGGCCATGGCGTCGAAATGGGGGCGTGTGTCACAACCGCAAGAAGTACCGTGATTGTAACCCCGTTACGGGCCTCCAATGCTTGCAACCCTGCGGTTCTTCTGGGCTATAGTGCCGCGGTGCCCCGCCTTCAGGTGTGGTTTTGGGGACGCTGCCGGGGGCAGCGGGGCCGCACAGTATGTTCAGGGGCGGTAAGGGGAATTGCCAGATGGCCTTGATGCTTAAACCGTTGCGCACGGTGATGACCGCTGCGCTGCTCACGATCGCCACCTACGGCGTCGCCGCGGAACTCGCTGGCGGCCATCCGGACACCTACGTGGTGAAGAAGGGCGACACCCTCTGGGACATCGCCGGACGCTTCCTGAAGAAGCCGTGGCTGTGGCCCGAAATCTGGCAGGCGAACCCGCAGGTCAAGAACCCGCACCTCATCTTCCCGGGCGATGTCCTGTCGCTGGCGTACCTGGACCGCGTCGCGGTGCAGGAAGGCCCGCGCCAGGAAGCGCCGATCAACGCCATCCCGCTGTCCGAGGTCGAATCCTTCCTCAAGGACCTGCGCGTGGTCGACGAATTCGAGAGCCTGCCCTACGTGGTCGGCCTGGAAGGCGACCGCCTGCGCAGCGCCGGCAACCAGCTGGTGTATGCGAAGGGCCTCGACGCCGCGCAACCGGGCCAGCGTTACATGGTCGTCCGCCCGAGCCAGCGCTTCCAGACGATGGATCCGGACCGCTGCTGCGAGCCGTCGGGCCGCCGCGCCCAGACGCTGGACTTCCGCGGCCAGCGCAACTGGGGCACCGAAAGCCTGTGGGCGTACCAGCTCCCGCCGGGCGGCGGCGAGTTCCTCGGTTACGAACTGGCCAAGGTCAGCACCGCAACCGTCACCCGCGGCATCGTCGGCGACGCCGAGGCCGCCACCCTGCTGGTCGACGACAACGGTCGCGAAGTGCGCGCCGGCGATCGCCTGATCCCGGTGGAAGCCCAGTCCTACGACTTGCAGTTCTTCCCGCACGCCCCGGCGCAGGAGCCGGCCGTCGAGAAGGCCCGCGTCATCGCGGTGACCGACATGGTCAGCAGCGGCGGCACGCGTGACGTGGTCGCCCTCTCGGTCGGCGCCGCGGACGGAGTGGACAACGGCACCGTGTTCTCGGTGTGGCGCCAGGGCAGCATCGAAGTCGACCGCGTGCGCGCAGGCATCGACCGCAGCCCCGACGCGCATACCCGCGGCGAGAAGGTGAAGATGCCCGACGAGTTCGCCAGCCACGTCATGGTCTTCCGCACCTTCGACAAGGTCAGCTACGGTCTGGTGATGGACGGCGTCGCGCCGACGCGCCTGGGCTATCGCCTGAAGCATCCGGACGCGACGAACTGACGCCACGTCGGGAAGTTTCCTGATCGAAGCACGCGACGGCGCCCTAGGGCGCCGTCGTCGTTTGCGGGCGATGCTGGCGCGATGACCGCCCGATCCGAAGACGCCTCCGACGATATCGAAACCCTCGCGCTGCTGAGGCTGATCACCGCCGGCGGCAGCAGCGCGGCGCGATGTTCGCTGATCGAACGCTTTGGTGGCGCGGCGCAGGCGATCACCGCGGGGCCCGCCGGGTGGCGCGAAGCCGGATGGTCGGACGAACAGGTCGCCGCGCTGTCGTCGGCCGTCGCGCCGCCGGAGGCGATCGCCTGGCTACGCGGCCCGTCGCATCACCTCATCGGCTGGCATCAGGAGGACTATCCGCCGCCACTGCGCAAGTCGCCCAACCCGCCTATCGCGCTGTTCGTCGCGGGCGACCCCTCGCTGCTCTGGCAGCCGTCCGTCGCGGTCGTCGGCAGTCGGGGGCCCACGCCCGGCGGTCGCGACAACGCGCGCGACTTCGCCCGCGCATTCGCCGCGTCGGGTCTGGTCGTGGCAAGCGGAATGGCCGCGGGGATCGACACGGCCGCACACCTGGCGACGCTCGACGCGGGCGGCCGCACCTTCGCGGTGCTGGGGACCGGCCCCGACGTGCCCTACCCGCGCGCCAACACGGACCTCCACGCGCGCATGGTGGACCCGGCCGCGGGTGCGATCGTCAGTGAATACCTGCCCGGTACCGGGCCGGTCGCGTTCCACTTCCCCAGCCGTAACCGGATCCTCGCCGGGCTCTCCGTCGCGACGGTGGTGATCGAGGCCGCCGAGCGCTCGGGCGCCCTGATCACCGCCCGCCTCGCCTCCGAGGCCGGGCGGGAGGTGTTCGCGGTGCCGGGCTCGATCCACAACCCGCTGGCACGCGGTTGCCACCGCCTCATCCGGGACGGCGCCGGACTGGTCACCTGCGCGCAGGACGTCATCGACGCGCTCTCGCCGCAGATCGCGGTCCTCGCGCAGGACTTGCGACGACAGCTCGGCGCCCCCATCCACCCCGCTCAGGTGGTCGAGCCGGACGCCCGGGGCGGTTCAGGGGTCCACGACCCCGACTACCACACCTTGTGGAATGCCCTGGGCCATGACCCAACCGCTATGGATCAACTGGTGCAGCGGACCGGATTGACGGCCGCGGCAGTGTCCTCCATGCTGCTGCTCATGGAGCTTGATGGCCGGGTTTTTTCGCAGCACGGCCGGTATTTCCGCAGTCGTTGAAGGCTCCCGTTCAGGGACTCCACGCGGCCCCGCGGGCCTTCCGCAAGTTCTGCCCACCGCGCCGCGTGCGGCGCAGGCCGAGGGAAATGAAAGAGAGCATCCTGGACGTCCTGCTTTACCTGTTCGAGCACTACTTCACCGACGACGCGGATCTCGTCCGCGACCGCGATTCACTCCGTAGCGGCCCCCTCTTCGACGAACTCGGCAAAGCCGGCTTCAGCCCGGCCGAGATCAACAAGGCCTTCGAATGGCTCGACGCGCTGGCCCAGCAACGGCCCAGTGCTAGCGCCCCGCGCGCGAACGGTCCGGTCCGCGTGTTCTTCGGCCCGGAACTCGACAAGCTCGACGTCGAATGCCGCGGGTTCCTCCTCTTCCTGGAGCAGCACGGCGTGCTCGATGCCGGCCAGCGCGAGCTGGTGCTCGACCGCGCGATGGCGCTGGACCAGGACGAGATCGACCTGGACGACCTCAAGTGGGTCGTGCTGATGGTGCTGTTCAACCAGCCGGGGTCCGAAGCGGCCTACGCCTGGATGGAAACGCAGATGTTCGAGGACGAGCCGGAGCCGGTGCACTGAGCATCGCCGGACGTCCGTAGCGCGCCTGGGGAGGCGCAGCCGGTCGGGCCACCATGGCCCGCCGAAACAATCAGGGGATTCGCATGACGGACTGGTACTACCACCTGCCGGGTCAGGGCCGCGTGGGCCCCCTGGGGGCCGACGACGTACGCGAGGCCTACCGCGAAGGCCGCGTACAGCGCGACACGCTGGCCTGGCACGTCGGCGCGCGCGACTGGCTGCCGCTGGACCGGTTCTCCGATTCCCTGAGCCTCGATGACATCGCCACGCCTTCGCCTGCCTACGCGGCGCCCGCGGCCGTGGCGGGCGACGCCCTTGATCGCACCTCGCCCTATGCGCCGCCACGCGCGGAACTGAGCGAAGCCGGCGATTACCACGCCGCCGCCGGCGAGGTCGTCTACGCCGGCTTCTGGAAGCGCGTGGCAGCGCTGATGATCGACTCGCTCGTCGTCACCGTCGCGTACTACGTGCTGCTGATCGTGGCCCTGATCGCCTTCAGCGTCGGCCTGTCGGATGCCCTGAGTGGCACCCCCGGCTCGTCCGGCGCGGCCCAGCTGATTGGCGTGGTGGCGGTGTTCGCCTACCCGATCGTCAGCGCGCTTTATTACGTGAGCCTGGAGTCGTCCGCGACGCAGGCCACGCTGGGAAAGATGGCCGTCGGCATCAAGGTCACCGACGACGTCGGGCGCCGCATGAGCCGCGGCCGCGCGCTCGGCCGCTGGGCCTCGCACCTGCTGTGCTACCTCACGATCTACATCGGCTACTTCATGGCCGGGTTCACCGACCGCAAGCGCGGCCTGCACGACATGGTGGCCGGCACGCTGGTGGTCGACCGCTGGGCCTACACGGCGCATCCGGACCGCCAGCGCCGCGGGCTCGGAACCGTGGCGCTGGTCCTGCTGATCCTGGGCGGCCTCGCGGTCGTGGCGTACGCCGGGATCCTGCTCGCCGTCGCGATCCCGGCCTACCAGGAGTACGTCCGCCGGGCCGTCGGCGGAGGCTGACCCGCACGCTGAACAGGCAGGCCGCAGCGCGGCGCCCATCCCGGCTTCACGCCGCCGCGCTTGACAGCGCCCGGCGGCGCGTGGCCTCAATAGAAAAAGAGAAGCCCCCGCACGCCCGCGCCGGATGCCGCGGGCGTAGTCTTCTCCCGCCCCCATCCGCCCCCATCGCAGCACCGGGACAGGTCCTGCGGAGCCCCCATGGCCAAGAATCTCCTCATCGTCGAGTCGCCCGCCAAGGCCAAGACGATCAACAAATACCTCGGCAAGGACTTCACCGTCCTGGCCTCCTACGGCCACGTCCGCGACCTGGTGCCCAAGGAAGGCGCCGTCGATCCGGAGCGCGGCTTCGCCATGCGCTACGACCTGATCGACAAGAACGAGAAGCACGTGGACGCCATCGCCAAGGCCGCCAAGGGCGCCGACGCCCTCTATCTGGCGACCGACCCGGACCGCGAAGGCGAGGCCATCAGCTGGCACATCGCGGAGATCCTGAAGGAACGCGGCCTGCTCGAGGGCAAGACCCTGCAGCGCGTCGTGTTCACCGAGATCACACCGCGCGCGATCAAGGAAGCGATGACGCAACCGCGCGCGATCGCCTCCGACCTCGTCGATGCCCAACAGGCGCGCCGCGCGCTGGACTACCTGGTCGGCTTCAACCTGAGCCCGGTGCTGTGGCGCAAGGTGCAGCGCGGGCTGTCGGCCGGCCGCGTGCAGTCGCCGGCGCTGCGCATGATCGTCGAGCGCGAGGAAGAGATCGAAGCCTTCGTCGCGCGCGAGTACTGGACCATCGAGGCCGAGTGCGCGCATCCGACGCAGGCCTTCACCGCCAAGCTGATCAAGCTGGACGGCAAGAAGTTCGAGCAGTTCACCGTCACCGACGGCGACACGGCCGAGGACGCCCGCAAGCGCATCACGGCCGCCGCCAACGGGGCGCTGCACGTCACCGACGTCGCATCGAAGGAGCGCAAGCGCCGCCCGGCCGCGCCGTTCACCACTTCCACGCTGCAGCAGGAAGCCTCGCGCAAGCTCGGCTTCACCACGCGCAAGACGATGCAGGTCGCGCAGAAGCTGTACGAAGGCGTGGCGATCGGCGAGGAAGGCACGGTCGGCCTGATCACCTACATGCGTACCGACTCGGTCACGCTGTCGCAGGACGCCATCGGCGAGATCCGCGACGTGATCGCGCGCGATTACGGCACGCGCGCGCTGCCCGACAAGCCCAACACGTACCAGAACAAGTCGAAGAACGCGCAGGAAGCGCACGAAGCCGTGCGCCCGACCTCCGCGCTGCGCACGCCGTCGTCGGTCGCGCGTTACCTCAGCGACGACGAGCGCAAGCTCTACGAACTGGTGTGGAAGCGCGCCGTCGCCTCGCAGATGGTGCCGGCCACGCTCAACACCGTCTCGGTCGACCTGGCCGCCGGCAGCGAGCACGCGTTCCGCGCCTCGGGTACGACGGTCGTCGATCCGGGCTTCCTCGCCGCGTACGAGGAAGGCAAGGACACCAGGACCGCGGACGACGAAGACGAAGGCCGCAAGCTGCCGGCGATGAAGACCGGCGACCGCGTGCCGCTGGATCGCATCCACGCCGACCAGCACTTCACCCAGCCGCCGCCGCGCTACACCGAAGCGGCGCTGGTGAAGGCGCTGGAGGAATACGGCATCGGTCGTCCGTCCACCTACGCCTCGATCATCCAGACGCTGCTGTTCCGCAAGTACGTCGAGATGGAAGGCCGCAGCTTCCGTCCGTCCGACGTGGGCCGCGCGGTGTCGAAGTTCCTGTCCTCGCACTTCACGCGCTACGTCGATTACGACTTCACGGCCAAGCTCGAGGACGAACTCGATGCGGTGTCGCGCGGCGAGGAGGAATGGGTCCCGCTGATGGAGAAGTTCTGGGGCCCGTTCAAGGAACTGGTCGAGGACAAGACCGAATCGGTCGACCGTTCCGAGGCCACCGGCGCGCGCGAACTGGGCACCGATCCCAAGAGCGGCAAGCCGGTGAGCGTCCGCCTGGGCCGCTTCGGGCCCTACGCGCAGATCGGCGACAAGGACACCGACGAGAAGCTCGAATTCGCGTCGCTGCGTCCGGGCCAGTCGATGCACACCATCACGCTGGAAGACGCGCTGGAGCTGTTCAAGCTGCCGCGCAAGCTCGGCGAGAACGCAGGCCACGAAGTCAGCGTCGGTATCGGCCGCTTCGGTCCGTTCGCCAAGCGCGGCACGACGTACGCGTCGCTGACCAAGGAAGACGATCCGTACACGATCGACCTGGCGCGTGCGGTGTTCCTGATCGAACAGAAGGAAGAGATCGCGCGCAACCGCATCATCCGCCAGTGGGACGATAGCGACGTGCAGGTGCTCAACGGCCGCTTCGGGCCGTACATCAGCGACGGCAAGCTCAACGGCAAGATTCCGAAGGATCGCGAGCCGGCCTCGCTCTCGCTGGAAGAAGCCACGCAGTTCCTCGCCGACACCGGCAAGCCGGTTCGTCGCGGCTTCGGCAAGAAGGCCGCGAAGAAGGAACCGGCGGTGAAGGTGAAGAAGGAAGCCGCCGCGAAGAAGGCGCCTGCCGCCAAGAAGGCGCCGGCGAAGAAGGCTGCAGCCAAGAAGACCGCCAAGAAGGCTGCGAAGAAGACGGCGGCCAAGGCACCGGCGAAAACGGCCGCCAAGAAGGTCGTGAAGAAGGCGAAGGCGTAAACGCCTTCGTCTTCTCTCCAACCTCATCCCTTCTGATGTCATCCCGGCGAAAGCCGGGATCCAGGCTGGCAGCGTCGGTGCGGCCGAGGCTGTCCCTGGCACGCCTCGACGCACGCGTTATCCTCGCGCCATGTCCACGCCGCTGACCTTCAAGCAGGCCGCCGCCGCGCTACGCCGGGGCGGCGTCGTCGCGTATCCCACCGAAGCCGTCTGGGGGCTGGGCTGCGACCCGTTCGACGAAGCGGCGGTGACGCGGCTGCTCGCCATCAAGCAGCGGCCGGTCGACAAGGGCGTCATCCTCATCGCCAGCGCGCGTTCGCAGTTCGACGGGCTGCTCGACTGGGACGCCCTCACCGCGCCGCAGCGCGAAACGGTGCTCGCCAGCTGGCCGGGCCCGAACACCTGGATCGTCCCCACCCTGCCGCGCGTGCCGCGCTGGATCACCGGCTCGCACGACGGCGTCGCCGTGCGCGTGAGCGCGCATCCGGACGTGATCGCGCTCTGCAAAGCGTTCGGCGGGCCGCTGGTGTCGACCAGCGCGAACCTGGCCGGCGAGCCGCCGGCGTTCACGCGTGAGGCGCTGGATCCGCGCGTGCTCGCGCTGCTGGACGGTGTCACGACCGGCGAAACAGGCGGCCTCGCCTCGCCGACCGCCATCCGCGACGCCCGCACCGGCGCCCAGATCCGCGCCTGAACACAGGGCAGCGCTGGAGCCGCCGCGGCCGCGCATCGCGCTTCCTTCGTCACCCCGGCCGACGCAAGATGCGCCCATGCGCCCGGCTCTCCGCATCGTGACCCTGTCCTTCCCGCTGCTGCTCGCGACGGCAGCTGCGTCGGCGGCGGAGATCACGATCTACCGCTGCACCGATGCGAACGGCCAGCTCGCCTTGCGCGACACGCCCTGCAAAAAGGGCGAGACGCAGCAGACGAAGGAAATGCAGCGCCCGAAGGACGCGCCGCCCGCCGTGCGCCGCGCCGCTTCCGCACCGAAGGCGACGCCGGCCGCGGCGGAACCCGCGACACGCTATCTCGTCAGCGCGCCCGCGCGGCCGATGTACGAATGCGTCACGCCCGACGGCAACCGCTATCTGAGCGACACCAGCGCCGGCAATCCGCGCTGGGTGCCGCTGTGGACGCTGGGCTATCCCGGCTACGCGGGCCTGCTGCCGCCGCGCCGCGAGTTCTATCCCGGCAGCGTGCAGGCCAACGTGCAGGGCCAGTTCAACGGTGGCGATGGCCGCTATTCGGTGAGCATCGGTGACCGCCCGCCGCCGCGTCCGCCGCACGACGTGCCGCCGCCGGGGTACGCGGTGGATTCCTACGGCGCCGGCACGTGGGTGTACGACGAATGCCACGCGCTGCCGCAGGAAGAAGTCTGCGCGCGTCTTCGCGACGAACGCTGGGAACTCGGCCGTCGCTACAACAGCGCGCTGCAGGGCGAACGCGGCGACATCGATCGCCGGCAGCGCGGCATCGACGCGCGTCTGGCCAGCGATTGCGGGGGCGGTTGATGCGGCGACTGCACATCGGCGCGCTCGCGTTGTCGTTGGTCCTGGCGATGCCCGCCGCGCACGCGCAGCTCGTCATCTATCGCTGCACGGATGCGTCCGGCGCGGTCACGCTGCAGAACGGCACGCCCTGCCCCAAGGGCAGCAAGCAGCAGAAGAAGGTGATGGAGACGCCGGCGCCCACCCTCGCGCCTCCATCGATCGCGCCACCTGCGGTGCCGCCACCCCCGCCACCGCAACCCGCGCCCGTCGTCGCGCCCGCGCCTGCACCCACGCCACCGCCGCAAGCCGTCGCCACGCCGAAGCAACCGCCGCCGGCGCTGTTCGAATGCCGCACCTGGGACAACACGCGTTACTTCGGCGAGGACCCGCAACCGCCGCCGCGCTGCGCGCCGATGCAGGTGACCGGGCTCGACGGTTCCAACGCGATGGCCGGCGGCGCCGCGTGCCAGATGATGGACGACCAGTGCCAGCCCGTCGCCGAGGCCGCGCTGTGCGACGCGTGGAGGCAGCGCGTGCGCGAGCTCGATGCGCGCGCGACGTTCGGCGGCGGCGACGCCGTCCCCCCGGAAGAAGCCGAACGCATCCGGCGCGTCCTTGCCGACAGCACCTGCACGCCCTGACGACGTCGTGACGCCGCGGCGCTGGCCGCCGGCGCGCCCCGCACGCGTTTGAACTCAGGGCGAAGCGGCGGCGGCCCCGCCGCACGACCGGACGGCCGTCCCGAGGCCGCCACGAGCGCAAGGGAAGACTCTTGGAGATGGACTTGTCCGCAGTGCGCCCCGCGCTCGGCTGGTGGACGGTGTCGGCCCTGATCGTGGCCGCGCTGCTGCTTGCCGCGGCCGCACTGTTCGTCCTGCGAGAACGCATCCCCGCGCACTGGCAGCAGCCGGTGCGCGCGCTCGTCTTCGGCGTGAAGATCGACGACGACGTCCGCATCGCGATGCCCGATGGCACGCATCTGGCCGGCACGCTGTATCGCCCGCGCAACGTGGACGGCCCGCTGCCCACGGTCTACGTCCGCCTCCCCTACGACCGCCGCCGTTACGGCGAGGCCATCGGCGAGGGCCTGTTCTTCGCGCGCAACGGGTACGCCGTGTTGTTGCAGGACGTACGCGGCAAGTTCGAATCCGAAGGCGACGACTTCCTGCCATGGCGGCACGCCACCGCCGACGGCGTCGCCACGCTCGACTGGATCGTCCGCCAGCCCTGGTCGAACGGGAAGGTCGGCACGATCGGCTGCTCGGCGCTGGGCGAACTGCAATACGCGCTCGCGCGGGCGAACCATCCCGCGCATGCGGCGATGATCCCGATTGCCGCCGGCGGCGCGGCCGGCGACGTGGACGGTCAGGCGGGCTACTTCGGTGCGTTCGAAGGCGGCGTCTTCCAGCTGGCGGGTGCGGCGGGCTGGTTCGCCAAGCACGGGATGAAGGCCGACCACCGCCCGTGGCCGAACGACCTCGACATGGCATCGGCGCTGCCGACACTGCCGGCGATCGACGTCGTCAAGCGCGTGCGGCCCGGGGCGAACGGCTTCCAGGACTTCCTCCAGACGCCACTCGGCGACGCACGCTGGCGCGCGCTGGACTACGTGTTCTCCGACGACCGCCCGACCACGCCGGCATTGGTGGTCGACACCTGGGGCGATCCCAGCCTGGCCGGCACGCTCGCGCTGACCGAATCGGTGCGCCGGCATTCGCCCGACGCGGCGCGCGCGCAGCACGTGCTGATCGCGCCGGGAAACCATTGCGAACAGGAACTCGTCGTCGGCATGGGAAAGTTCGGCGAACTGCCGGTGCGCAACGCGGCGCAGCCGTATCGCGACTACTACCTCGCATGGTTCGACCACTGGCTGCGCGGGCGCGGCGACGGCCTCAAGGCGCTGCCGCCGTATCGATATTTCGTGCTCAACGAACAGCGCTGGCTGGACGCGACGCAATGGCCGCCGGCCGAAGCACGGCCGCAGTCGTGGTACCTGTCGAGCAATGGCCACGCCAACAGCCGCGACGGCGACGGCGTGCTCGCGCTGGAAGCCGCGCGCGAGATCCGCTCCGACGACTTCATCCACGATCCGACGGATCCGGTTCCCTCGCGCGGCGGCCCGCTGTGCTGCACGGGCGATCCGAACCAGCGCTCCGGCCCGGTCGACCAGCGCGACGTCGAGACGCGCAAGGACGTGCTCGTCTACACCTCCGCCCCGCTGCAGCAGCCGCTGCGCATCGTCGGGAAACTCAGCGCGCAGCTGGTCGTGTCGTCGACCGCGCCCGATACCGACTTCGTCGCGCGCCTGGTGCACGTGTGGCCCGATGGCCGCGCTACGAACATCCAGGAAGGCGCGTTGCGCGCACGCTACCGCGACGGCGTCGAACGGCCGAGCCTGATGACGCCCGGCCAGCGTTACGTACTGGACGTGCCGATGCGGTCGATCGCCTACCTGGTCCCGCGCGGCCATCGCATCCGGCTGGACATCAGCAGCTCCAGCTTCCCGCGACTGGAGCGCAATCTCGGCACGGGCGGTCGCAACTACGACGAGAGCGTTCCGTCCAAGGCGCTGAACCGCGTATTCCACGGCGGCGACGCGGTGAGCTTCGTCGAGATTCCCGTGCTCGATCTGCCGGTGCCGGACGAAAGGACGTTCCCGGGCCCGCGCTAGACGCCGAACGGATACGTCTCCGGCACCTGCGTGTCGTCGCGTTCCGGTGCGGCGATCGCGTGCACCGCCTGCGTCTTGTCGAACCAGACGTAACCGTCGTACTGCCGCGCGAGCGATGCGCGTGCGTAATGGCTCTGCAGCTCCGTGTCGGGGCGGTAGATCACGCCGATGAAGCGCTGCAGGCGCGGTTCGGACAACGCGTGTCGCAGCGCCTCGCCATGGCCTTCGCGCAGGTCGAGGAGGAAGCGTTCGATGCCGCTGTCGTGGCACAGCCGCTCCACGCTGTCGGCGCGCGACGGACGTACGTCCATCACTTCCATCTCGTCGCCCCAGTCGTGCGCGGCGGCGACCGTGCCGGCGTGCGTGCCGAAGCCGATCAGCGCCGCTTCGCCGGAATGTCGCTGGCGAACGAGCTGGCCGATGTTGTGCTCGCCGCGCGACTGGCCCATGTCGGTGTGGCGCGCGTCACCGATGTGAGAGTTGTGCGCCCACACCACCGCGCGCGAACGTGGACCGTGCGCGCGCAGCAGCAGGTCGAGCGTGTCGGCCATGTGCTCGTCGCGCAGGTTCCAGCTCTCCGCGCCGCCGTAGTACATCACGCGGTAATAGCGTTCGGCCGAGGCGACCAGGCGCGCGTTCTGCGCGGCGTCGAGGTGGTCCGGCTCCAGTTCGTCGATATCGCCCAGCCGCTCGTCGAGCAGGTCGCGACACTGCCGCACCACCGCTTCCTCGCACATCGCGTGCCCGGCGCGCAGCGCGGCGCGACCGTAGACCTCGGGCGAACTCTGCCAGGGCGTGAGGCAACCGTAACGTTCGCGCGCGACGGCGGCTGCGTCCGGATCGGTGCGATCGAGGTAGTCGAGCACCGCCTCGATCGATGCGTCGAGGCTGTAGATGTCGAGGCCGTAGAAGCCGACCTGCTCGGTGTATTCGCGTCCCTGGTTGTAGCGGCGCATCCAGCCGGCGAGCGCGGCGACTTCGCGATTGCGCCACATCCACGTCGGAAAGCGCGCGAACACCGCGCCGTGCGGCCGCGGCGGCAGATGCCGTACGTGGCGGTTGACGACCGACGCGTCGGGCCAGTCGGCTTCCACCGCGACCAGCGTGAAGCCATGCCGCTCGACCAGCCGCTGCGTGATCGCCGCCCGCGCGGCGTAGAACTCCGATGTGCCGTGACTGCATTCGCCCAGCAGCACGATGCGCGCGTCGGCGAACCGTTCGAACGCGTCGGCGAAGGCTTCCTCGTCGATACCAGGCAGCGGGATAGCGTGTTCGGCCACGAGCGATGCGGCATCGTCCGCGCGCGCTGGGGTTGCGCGACGGCTCGCCGCGCGGCGGCCGTCCTCGGCCCAGCCCTGCTCGCCCACGAGCGGCACGAACATCACCGCGCCGAGGTCTTCGCGTTCGAACATGTCCTCGCCGGTGCGTACGATCTTCGTCAGTTCCTGCACGTCGCCATCGTCGCCGACGGGAATGACGAGCCGCCCGCCGATGGCGAGCTGCGCCTGCAACGCCTGCGGCGGCGAGGGCGCGCCCGCGGCGACGACGATGGCGTCGAATGGTGCGGCGTCGGGCCAGCCGCGACTGCCGTCGCCGGTGTGGACCTCGATGTTGTCGTAGCCCAGCTGCGCGAATCGCGCACGGGCTTCGTCGGCGAGCGAGGCATGGCGTTCGACGGTGTGCACTTCGCGCGCGAGGCGCGACATCACGGCCGCGGCATACCCCGATCCGGTGCCGACTTCGAGCACGCGATCGCCGGGTTCGATGTGCGCGGCTTCCAGCATCAACGCGACGATGTACGGCTGCGAGATCGTCTGGCCCTCGCCGATGGGCAGCGGGCTGTCCTCGTAGGCGAACTCCTCCATGCCGGCCTCGACGAAGCGTTCGCGCGGCACCTCCGCCATCGCGGCGAGCACGCGAGCATCGCGCAATCCACGCGCTGCCAGGTGGCTGCGCACCATGCGCATGCGCGCGGCATCGAATGCGGCCATCTCGTCCTGTCGCGTGTGGGCTGGCCCATTGATGCCCACGCGCATGTTATGCGCCGGTCACGCGCGCGGCGCGAACCCTTCACCTGTTCGTTCCGTCGCGCGCGGTAGGCTACACGTGCCTGGAAAGGAGGTCCCACGAACGAAAGTTCATGATCCTCGACAGGCAACCGACAAGCGTTCCGCTTGTCACGACCGCCAGGCGATTCAGCACCGCCTGGCGGTTTTTTATGCGTGTGTTTTCCGCAGGCGCGATGTCGCGCGCATTCAGAAGCCGTAGCGCAGGAAACCGCCGTCCACCGCGATGCATTCGCCGGTGATGTAGCCCGCAGCCGGCAGGCACAGGAACGCGATCGCCGCGGCGACTTCTTCCGGTTCCCCGATGCGCCCGAGCGGCGTGCGCAGCAGGACCTCGTCCAGGTAATCCGGATCGGCAAGCTTGTCCGACGTGCGTCGCGTGCGGATGTACCACGGCGCCACGGCGTTCACGCGCACGCCGTCTTCGGCCCATTCGACGGCGAGGTTGCGCGTCATCTGGTGCATCGCCGCCTTGCTCATGCCGTACGGCGCGCCGGTGCGCACGTGCGTGGTGCCCGACACGCTGCCGACGTTCACGATGCTCGACGACGCATGCTTCGTCAGCAGCGGATGCGCGTAACGCGACAGTTCGAACGCGGAGAACACGTTCACTTCGAACACCTGCCGCCATTCGTCCTCGGTGTAGTCGGTGGCGGCCTTGGTGAGGTTGCCGCCGGCGTTGTTCACCAGGATGTGCAGGCCTTCACCGAAATCCTCGACCCAGTCGAGCAGTTCGCGGCGCTGCTCATCGTCGGCGACGTCGGCTACGAAGGCCTGTACGTCGCGTTCGGGGAAATCTTCCATGAGCTCGGCGCGCACCGCGTCGAGCCCGGCGACATCGCGCGCGGCGAGCAGGACGTCGGCGCCAAAACCCAGCAGCTCGCGTGCGACCGCGCGGCCGATGCCGGCGCTGCCGCCGGTGACCAGGGCCAGCTGGCCGTCGAGGCGCCAACGCTTGGGATCCATCGCCGTCTCCGTGATTGGGGGCACATGCCGGTCGCTTGCCGCGCGCGGCGGCCGGCGTAGCATAGCCCGCAGACCCGGCCACGAGGATGCGCGGATGTTGCGGAAGCTGCTGTTGGCAATGACGGTGATGGCGTTGTTCGCGGGTTGCTCCAAACCGCAGCCGCCGGAGAAGGAGCGGCCCGTGGAACCGCAGGCGACGCAATTGCGCGATGCAATCAAGGCGCCGATCGACAAGGCCAAGGACGTCGAGAAGCAGGTGCAGGACGCCGCCGACGCGCAACGCGCTGCGATCGATGCGCAGGAGCAGGCCGCGGGCGGTTGATCGTCAACTACCACGTGGAAACGAAAAGGCCCGCCATTGGCGGGCCTTTTCGTTCACTGCGTCTCTGCGCGAGGTTCGCGGATCAGAACCCGCAGAAGCAGTACGCCAGCGCCTTCACCGGCACGCCGCGCGTGGGCGCGATCGAGCTTTCCAGGAAGCGCAGGTCCTTCGCCGTCTGCGGCGAGGCCTTGGCGATCAGGCTGCGCGCCAGATCCGAATCGCGCATCAGCGCACCGCCGGCGCGGCTGGCGATGAAGCCGGTGAAGAAACGCTCGAACGGCGTCGCCGCCTTCTCGATGTAACGCACCTGGTAGTCGCCCTGCTGGCCGAGCTCGGCGCGCTTGGCCGCGAACTCGATCGCCTGGTGCAGGCCGCCGAGTTCGTCGACGAGGCCGCGCTCCTTCGCCTGCGCGCCGGTCCACACGCGGCCGCGTGCGATGGCGTCGACCTGCTCGACCGGCTTCTTGCGCGCCGTGGCGACGCGACCGGTGAAATCGCGGTAGCCCTTCTCGATCACCGACTGGATCACCTGCCCGACTTCCGGCTGCAGCGGCCGCGTGATGTCGAACGCGCCGGCGAAACGCGTCGTGCCCACGCCGTCGCTGCGCACGCCGATCTTCTCCAGCGCGCGCGGGATCGTCGGGATCAACCCGAAGATGCCGATGGAACCGGTGATCGTCGAGGCATCTGCGTAGATGCGATCGGCGTCCATCGAGATCCAGTAACCGCCCGATGCGGCAAGATCGCCCATCGACACCGCGACCGGCTTGCCGGCCTTCTTCAGGCCGACGATCTCGCGGCGGATCTGCTCGGAGGCGAACACTTCGCCGCCCGGCGAATCCACGCGCAGCACGACCGCCTTCACGTTGTCGTCGTCGCGCGCTTCGCGCAACAGCTCGGCGGTGGACACGCCGCCGACGGTGCCCGGCGGCTGCTCGCCGCCGCGGATCTCGCCTTCGGCTACGACCACGGCGACCTGCGGGCGCGGATCGACCGCGCTGAGACCGCTGTCGATCTGCGTCAGGTATTCGTCGAACGACGCCTGGCGATAGCCGCCCGGCGCGTCGTCGTCGGCGACGCCGCGCTGCCGGAGCAGGTCGTCGACTTCCTCGTGCGTCTTCAGCCCATCGACCAGCTTCGTTGCGACGGCGAACTTCGCCAGGTCGCCGTTGGCGGCCTCGATGCCTTCGGGCATCTGGTCGATCTGCTGCGACAGCTTCGCCGCGTCGAGCTTGCGCGCCTTCGCCACGTCGGCGAGGTAGCGCTGCCACACGTCGTTCATCCAGTACAGGTCGGCTTCCTTCGCCTCGGGCGAAGCCGCATCGAGCACGTACGGTTCGGCGGCCGACTTGTACTCGCCGACCTTGAACAGGTGCACGTCGACGCCGAGCTTGTCCTGCAGGCCTTCGCGGTAATACGTGCGATAGCGGCCGAGGCCTTCCAGCAGCATCCCGCCCATCGGATCGAGATAGACCTCGCTCGCCTGCGAGGCGAGCAGGTACTGCTTCTGGTCCATCATTTCGGAGAACGCGACGACCTGCTTGCCGCTGGCTTTCACGCGCGCGATCGCGCCGGCGGTCTCGCGCAGCGACGCCATGCCGGCGGCCTGCAGCTTGTCGAGGTTGAGCACCACGCGTTCGACGCGCTTGTCCTTGGCGGCGGCATCCAGCGCGCGCACCAGGTCGCGCAGCTGCACTTCGCCGCCCTTCTCGCCCAGGGCGCGTTCCAGCGCGCGGGTCAGCGGATCGCTGCTGAACTGCTCGACCAGGTTGCCTTCGGGCGCGATCACCAGCGTCGTGCGATCCAGCAGCGGCTTGTTGCGGGGGCCGGCCATGAGGATGGCGAGGAACACGAACAGCAGCAGCAGGAACAGCAGGTTGAGGATCAGACGGCGGGTGAAGTTCATCGCATCCCACACGCCCACGAAGAAGCGGGCGATGGGGCCGCGACGCGGCATGTCGTTCATACGTTCTCCTGGATCACGCGGCCAGCCTAAACGCGGGCGGGCGTGGAATCACCCGCCATTCGTAACACGGACCGTATGGCGGGTTCGTGATCCGCGGGGCCGGAAAGGGCGGCTCGCGACCTACGGTCCCCGCATCATCAGGCGGTCCGGATGGCTCGACCGGACGAACCGCACGCACAGCAGCACCGAGGCGAAGGTCAGGCCGGCGATCAGGCCGATCCACATCCCGCGCGGGCCCCAGCCCAGGCCCAGTCCGAGCCCGGCGCCCAGCGGCATGCCGATGCCCCAGTAGGCGACGGCCGCCAGCAGCATCGGCACGCGCGTGTCCTTCAGCCCGCGCAGCGCGCCGGCGGAGAGCACCTGCACGCCGTCGGGGAACTGGAACGCCGCGGCGTACAGCAGCAGCGAGGCGGCCAGCGTCGCGACCGCCGCGTCGCGCGTGTAGAAGCCGACCAGCAGGTCGTTGCAGGTCAGCAGCACGATGCCGGAGAACAGCTGCGTACCGATCACGATCGCGTAGCCGGCCTTTGCGGCGCGACGCACCCCGTGGAAGTCCGCGCGACCCAGCGCATGCCCGACGCGCACGGTCGTCGCCTCGGCCAGGCCCATCGGCACCATGAAGCACAGCGCCGAGAGGTTGATGGCGATCTGGTGCGCCGCCGCCGGCACCTGGCCCAGGCGACCCATCAGCAGCGCGGTGGCGATGAACAGCCCGCCTTCCATCAGCACCGTCACGCCGATGGGCAGGCCGGTGGCGAGCAGCCCGCGGATCGTCGGCCAGTGCGGCGCGTCGAAGCGCTCGAACAGCTTCAGGTCGGCAAAGCGACGCGACCGCTTGAGCACGATGAAGAAGCCGATCGCCTGCGCCCACAGCATGATCGCCGACGCGATACCGAGCCCGCCGGCGCCCATTTCCGGGAAGCCGAACTTTCCGAACGTCAGCGTGTAACCGATGGGCAGCAGGATCAGCAGCCCGCCCGCGCTCAGCACCAGCGTCGGCAAGGTCCAGTGCAGTCCCTCGCTGAGGTAGCGCATGCAGAAGAACAGCGTCAGCGCGATCACGCCCCAGCGGATGCCGTGCAGGAAGTCGGTCGCGCCCGGGATGATTTCCGGCGCGATGCCCATCGGCCCGAGCGCGTGCGGGATCAGCGTGAGGAACGCGAACAGCACCAGCCCCAGGCCCAGCGCGAGCCACAGCGCCTGCCGGAACAGGCCGCCGATGTCCTCACGGCGACCGGCACCATCCAGCTGCGACACCGACGGCGGCACCGACAGCAGCGTGCCGATCGGCACCATCATCGGCAGCCACCACAGCGCGGTGCCGATGGTGACCGACGCGAGCGTGGTCGTGCCGTGGTGCCCGGCGAGCACGTTGTCGACGAAACCGATCAGGCCCGTGGACACATGCCCGCCCACCAGCGGCGCGGCGAGGATGGCGGTGGTGCGGATTTCGCCGGACAGGCCGTTGCGGCCGGGCGAGACGGAGGAAAGGGACATCGTGGAAACCAGACGTACGACTGCGGCCGCGCGACCGCATCCAATGTCGGGCGCTGGCGCCGGGTCGCGGCGGCCCGTTATCTTAACCCCTTGAAATGAACCGACTGTCGTCGTGCGCCGGGGAGAGCGTTGACACATGAGTTCCAGCACCGGCCACGCGTCGCACGACGTCCATCCGACCCATTGCGAGAACTGCGGCGCCGCGCTGCAGGGGCACTACTGCCACGATTGCGGCCAGTCGGTGGTGAACCCGATCCGCCACGCCGCGCACGCGATGGAGGAAGTGTTCGAGGCGTTCTGGCACCTGGACGGACGCATCTTCCGCACGCTGCGCGACCTCGTCTCGCCAGGCCGCGTCGCCATCAACTACCTGTCCGGCCAGCGCGCGAAGTACGTCGCGCCGCTGCGCCTGTTCGTGGTGCTGAGCGTGCTGACCTTCTTCGTCGCGCAGCTGGTGATCCACGTCGAATCGCAGGACACGACGGTCGAACTGCTTGACGAGGGCGTGGGCAATCCCGGCCGCACGCAGAACGTCAATCGCGAGAACAAGCGCTTCGCAACGGCAACGACGATCGAACAGGTCGAACGCATTCGCGCCACGCAATTGGCCGAACTCGCCGAAGGTCGCGATGCGGTGTCCACGATGCTGCCGCACGTGCGCAAGCCGTTCGAGGTCGCGATGGTCGACGTCAACACGGCCGCCGACAAGCGCATCCAGCAACTGGTGAAGACGCAGGACCTCACCGCGAACGAGGTCGAGAAGGAAAAGGGCCGCGGCGCGGAAGGAAATCGAGGCCGAGCGCAGCGAGACGAAGTCGACGCCCGAGATGGACAAGGCGAAGACGCTTGCGGACGTCGAAACGCTGCGCGACGAGCAGGTGCGCAAGCAGCAGGCGGAACTCGCCGCGCTCAAGCCGACGCAGACGGCCGAGCGCCGGCGGCTGCAGGCCGAGATCCGCGAGACGAACGAAGCGGCCGGCTGCCGCGCCGCGCAGCTGCAGATCGCCGCCGCGCGCGGCAGCGAAGGCATGCGCACGCGAAAGGCCGCCGCCGACGCGCGCATCTACGGCGAGACCAATTGCGATGGCCGCCTGACGCTGTTCGGCAGCGACGAACCGTGGGACGAGGAACTCAACCCGCTGGTGGTCTCGTGGGTGCCGGACTTCGTCAACAAGTGGATCAACCGGCAGATCGCGCACGGCAAGGACAACGTGGCGCGGCTGCAGCACGATCCCGGCCTGTTCGTGAAGGCGATGCTCGGCGCGGTGCCGTCGGCGCTGTTCCTGCTGGTGCCGGTGTTCGCGCTGCTGCTCAAGCTGGCGTACGTCGGATCGAAGCGGCTGTACCTGGAACACCTGGTCGTCGCGCTCTACAGCCACGCCTACCTGTGCCTGGCGATCCTGACGTTCTTCCTGCTGATGGCGCTGGACAATGCGATCACGCCGAAGTGGGCGGGTTTTGGCTGGATCACCGGCACGCTGGAATTCCTGATCTGGATGTGGATGCCGATCTACCTGTGGATCATGCAGAAGCGCGTGTACGGCAACGGCTGGCTGCTGACGTCGCTGCGCTATTTCGTGATCGGCAATCTCTACTTCGTGCTGCTCGGCTTCGCGGTGGTGTTCATCACGATCGCGAGCATCGTGCGGATGTGACGCAGTCAGCCCCTCTCACACCAGGAGAGGGGTTGGGGTGAGGGGTAACGAAGGGAAGGCGACGAACGGCCCTGGCCGTGATGGACAGGCGTCGACTCTGCCCTTTAACGGCTTAGTGCTGCAGCCGCCGCCACAACCAATCGCCGCGCTCCTGCGCGCTGACCGACACCAGTTCGCGGCGCAGCGCCGCACGCGCATCCGGCGGCGTGCGCTGCGCGAGCACGCCCAGGTCGCGCCGCTGCTGCGGCGTCATCGAACGCAGCGTGCGCAGCATCGCGGCGTGTTCGGCTTCGGGGACCTGCGCCAGCAATGGATGGAGGACCGCGTAATCCGCGCCGAGCGACGGGCCGAGCAGCCACCCGCGACGCTCGCTGCGATCCATCGCGTCGAACTGCGCGCGCCATGCGCCTTGCAGGTCCGGTGGCATCGACGCGTACTGCACGGCGGCCGACTGCGCCTGCGCGCGTTCGCCCGGCGACAGCGCCTGCCAGGCGAGCCAGCGCTCGCGGCGCTCGTCGCGTTCGGCGCGCGGCAGGGCATCCCACTGCGCGGCGCGCTCGCGGAACAGCTTCTGCTCCGCGGGCGACCACGCGTCCCAGCGCTGCGCGTTGGCGCGCAACGTTGCCTTCGTGGCGGGCGGCAGGCGTTCGAGCAGGTCCGCCAGTTCCGGCGGCGTCGAGCCCGCGACGGCGGCGATCATCGCCAGCGACACGAGCATCCAGCGCGAGCGGCTCGCGTTACGGCGCATCTTCGGTCTCCGCCTGCGTTTCGGCTGCGATGCCGTGCGCCACCGGCGACGGCGCGACGTCCTCCTGCACCGGGATATCCGGCGGCGGAGTCGGCGCGGTCACGCCGGCGGCCTGCTGCGCGGCCAGCCAGCTGTTGAATTCCATGTCCTGCGCCGCGGCCTCGCCATGCGGGTCGGCCAGCAGCGCGAAGTCGCGGTGCGTGACCATCGCGGCCTCGTCGCCGTAGGTCGAGGCGGGCGAATCGGCCTCGGGCAGCGGTTCGACGTCCACCCGGCGGTTGCTTCCAACGCCATCGACGTTCCCGCGCCCGAACGGGAAGAAGGTCGCGGCCATCGCGAGCACGCACAGCGCGAGCAGGCCCCACAGCAACGGCATCAGCCAGCGCGGGCGCGCCGTCGTGGCTCCGTCGGCTTCGGCGGAGACCGCGGCCCCGTCGCCGCGCAGTACGGCCTCGCGGGCGGAGCTCAGGCGGACGAGGCGGTCGGGCGGCAGGGTCTTGATGCGGCGGTGGATCTGCTCGCGCAGCTGCTGCCAGGCGAGCGGGTCAGCGCGACCGTCGGCGTGGTGCGGCAGTGCCCGCTGCAGGGCGAGCCGGTAACCGGCCAGGCTCACGCCGAGCACGCCGGCTGCCTCCTCCTCGGACAGGCCGGCGGCGACCCGCAGCAGCAGCGCGGCGCGAGGCCCACTGCCGAGCTCGCCAAGGCGATCGGTGGCCTCGATGGGAACCGCCACCGCGGTGCGCTGCCCGAGGCGCGGCTGCGCGAGCAGGAGCGCCCAGAAGCGCCTCGGCCAGTCGGCCATCGGCAGGCTCCCGGCCTCGGGACGGAACTGGCGCATCGCCTCGGTCAGGGCGGCGTCGCCGGCGGCGGCATCACCCGCCTGGAGTTCGGCCAGGACCGCCCCGCGACGTTCGACACCGCGCAGGAAGGCGGACAGCGCGGGGGGCCCGGAAGGGCGTGAAGAAGCGGTCGGAACGCTCATCGGAACTGCATCACCATGCGCCGCATGATAGCGAGGCAGATCCGTGAAAAAGCCCTTGACAACGCTGAGTCACGTGCTCCGCCAAGCGGGACGCGGCCTGCACTGGAAAACCGGTTGTGCACAGCAGTAACGCCGCCGTCATTCAGGGCTTCCTGAACGCGCCCTTCAGCCGGGTGACAACTGTGTTTCACGCACAAGTGCATGATCTTAAAGGGAATATAGGCTTTGGCACTTTTTTCACCAACCTAGCTGGGAGGCCTTATTTCCTGCGATGGGACCCTGCTCGCAACACGCCATGCACAGATTTATCCACAGCTCGTGTGGATAAGGACGTTTTCCCAATGCGGCCGGGCACTTGCGTGATTTTTGTCACAGATGGGGCAGCAATGCGCGGCAAGCTCATCGGCCGCTTTCGTGCCACCGGACGCCCGGTAGACTTCGCCGATGCCCGACGCCCCTCCGACCCCGCCCGCCGTCTGGCGGGTGGCCCTCCCCGTGCCGCTGCCGCGCCTGTTCGACTACCGGCCGCCGGTCGGCGAGGCGGTCGAGACGGGCGACGTTGGCCTACGGGTACGGGTGCCGTTCGGCAGCCGTGAACTCATCGGGATCGTCGTCGAAACCGGGCCCGCCGACCCCGACGCGCCCGAAGCGAAACCCGCCCTCGCCCGCCTCGACCCGGAGCCGGTCCTGGAGGGCGAGCTGCTCGAATCCCTCCACTGGCTCGCCCGCTACACCCACGCGCCGCTCGGCGAGGTGCTGGCGACGGCACTGCCGGCCTCGCTGCGCCGTGGCGAGCCGCTGCCGGATACCCACGCCTGGGCCTGGCGGCTGACCGAAGCCGGGCAGACCGGTCGCGAACGCCTGCGCGCCGGCAAACCGCGCCGGCTGGCGGACCTGCTCCACGCGGGGCCACTGGACGAAGACCGCCTGGACCTTGAGCTCGACGACTGGCGCGCCGCCGCCCGGGCGCTCGCCAGGCGCGAGCTGGCCGAACGCATCGCCATCCCGGCCGTCGCCCACGCCATCGACCCGCGCCTCGGGCCGGCGCTCCACGCCGAACAGCAGGCCGCTGTCGACGCGATCCTCGCCGCCCGTGACGGCTTCGCCGCGCTGCTGCTCGACGGCGTCACCGGCAGCGGCAAGACCGAGGTCTACCTGCACGCCATCGCCGACTGCCTGGCGCGCGGCAGGCAGGCGCTGGTGCTCGTGCCGGAGATCGGCCTGACGCCGCAGACGCTGGCGCGCTTCCGCGCGCGGCTGGGCGTGCCGGTGCATGCGCTGCATTCGGGATTGAGCGACAACGAACGCGCCCGGACCTGGACGGCCTTCGCGCGCGGCGAGGCGCGGGTCGTCGTCGGCACGCGCTCGGCGGTGTTCCTGCCGCTGCCCGAAGCCGGGCTCATCGTCATCGACGAGGAACACGACGGCAGCTTCAAGCAGTTGGATGGCATCCGCTATCACGCGCGCGATTTCGCGCTGGTGCGCGGCAAGGCGCTCGGCGTGCCGGTGCTGCTGGGCAGCGCGACGCCATCGCTCGAGTCGCTGCGCAACGCGCAGGCAGGACGCTACGAACACCTGCGCCTGCAGCAGCGCGCGGGCAATGCGCAGCCGCCGTCGGTGCGCGTGTGCGACGTGCGCAAGCGGCCGCTCGAGGCCGGGTTGTCGCCGGAGATGCTCGACACCATCGGCCACGCGCTCGACGCGGACGGCCAGGTGCTGGTCTTCAAGAATCGGCGTGGCTACGCGCCGGTGCTGCTGTGCCACGACTGCGGCTGGAGCGCGCAATGCCAGCGCTGCGACGCCCCGATGACCGTGCATGCCGGCGGCCGTCGCCTGCAATGCCATCACTGCGGCGCGAGACGCCCCGCGCCGAATGCCTGCCCCGACTGCGGCGGCCTTGCGCTGCAACCGCAGGGCGCCGGCACCGAGCGCATCGAGGAAGTGCTCGCCGCGCGGTTTCCCGACGTGCCGGTGATGCGGATCGACCGCGGCACGACGCAGCGGCGCGATGCGCTGGAGCACGCGCTGGCGAAGTTCGGCACGCAGCGCGGCATCCTCGTCGGCACGCAGATGCTGGCGAAGGGGCACGATCTTCCCAACCTGACGCTGGTGGCCGTGGTTGGCGTCGACGAAGGCCTGTTTTCGGCCGATTTCCGCGCGCCGGAGAAGCTCGCGCAGTTGCTGATCCAGGTCGCCGGCCGCGCCGGACGCGCGCAGCGCAAGGGCGAAGTGCTGCTGCAGACGCATCATCCGGGCCATCCGCTGCTGGCGACGCTGCTTGCCGGCGGCTACCACGCCTTCGCCGAAGCGGAACTCGAACAGCGCGAGATCGCGGGATTCCCGCCGTTCGCGCACATGGCGATGTTCCGCGCCGAAGCGCAGCACGTAGATGCCTGCGACGCCTTCCTGCGCATGGCACGCGAAGCGCTGCGGGACGTGCACGCGCCGCTCGACCTGCACGGCCCGCTGCCGGCACCGATGCCGCGTCGCGCCGGCTACCAGCGCATGCAGCTGCTGCTGTCCGCCGCCGATCGCCGAAGCCTGCACGCGGCGCTCGACGCCGCGCTGCCGGCCATCCATGCGTCCACCGAAGCGCGCAAGGTGCGCTGGTCGCTGGACGTGGATCCGGTGGATCTCTACTGATTCAACGCGCCGACGGCGACCGCCACACCCACGCCGCGAACACGTACAACGCCAGCGCGATCACCAGCGTCGCGCGCAGGCCGACCTCGATCGCCAGCAGCAGCGCGAGGATCGCCGCCACCACCGACGCGCAACCGTTGAGTCCCCACGCCCACGGCACGAATGCCGGCGCGCTGCGTGACAGGCGCGCAAGGCCGAGCGGAAACGGCATGCCCATCGCGAACGCCAGCGGCGCGATGCCGATGAATCCGACAAACGCGCGCCACGCCAGCGGCCAGGACGACGTCATCGCATGCGCTGCCACCAGCACGACGAACTGCCACGCGAGGCCGAGCACGATCGCGCGGACGGCCCACGCCATGCGACTGGCGAGCGCGGCGTCGTCCACCCCCGATGCCGACACCCACCGCTGGGCGTGCAGGCTGCCCAGCCCTGCGCACAGCAGCATCGCCGCAAGCCCCACGTTCGCCGCGATCCATGGATGCCCCAGCAGCAGCGTCAGGCGCGACAGCATCGCGATCTCGATCAGCAGGAACGCCAGTCCGAGCGAGACGAAGTACGCGCCGATGCGCAGCCTGGAGTGCGATGAACCGCGATCTCCGCTCCCCAGCGCGCGCAACGGCAGCAGCACGAGCACAAGCGCGAGGACGACGGCCTGCACCAGCGTGGCCACGAGCACGAGATAACCCGAATCCAGCAGCACGGCACCGCCCTGCGCGCGCAGCCGCCACAGTTCGGGCAGGCTGCGCCAGCGGAAGAAGTGCCCGAAGTACGGGCGGTCGTCGCTCACCGGCTCGATGTCGAACTGGTAAGCCCGAACGTACTCCCGCGACTGCGGCGAGAGCAGCGCCTGCACGCCGTCGTACAGCGTCGGCGGATCGAGTTGATGGAAGCGTTCCTGCGCGTCGGCACGTGCACCGGGCGCATGCACGACATCGAAGCCGCGGCGCTCGGCGAAGCGCGTCAACGCGGCCACGGCGTGCGCATCGAACGCGTGACGCGCGAACAGCCAGGTGCTCGCGTCCCAGTTGCGGATCGCCGCGACGTTGCGCGTCGGATCGCGCACGCCTCCGGCGCGCAACGCCTCCACCGCCGTCGCGAAGAGTTTCAGTTCATCGCGCGGCGGCTGCTTGCTCCACTGCGTCACCACGAGCATGCCGCGCGGCGAGAGCGTGCGCAGGTAGTCGCGCAAGGCTTCCACCGTTAGCGCGTACTGCTCGCTCGCCGACTGCACGTCCGCGCCGCCACTGGCGAAGGACTCTCCGCCGGCGAGCACGATCAGGTCGTACCGGTCGGCCGTCGCGCGTACGAATGCGCGGGGATCGGCGATGAAACTGTTCACGCGTCGATCGTCGAGCAGGCGACCCGAGTACGCGCCGAAATCGTCTCGCGCCCATCGCGCGCGCAGCGCGGACTGCTCGACCGCATCGACACGTCGTGCGCCCAGCGTGAGCGCCTGCAGTACGTCCAGTCCGCCGCCCGTGCCGAGCACCAGCACGCGATCGGGCAGTCGCAGGCGATATGGAAGCGCCGAGGTCATGTCGTCGAGCCATTGCCAGTTCGCGTGGCCGTCTTCGCGCACGATGGGCGACATCGCGTCGCCGTCGGTGTAGATGGCCAGCTGCTGCGGCAGCTCGTCCGTGTGCGACAGGCTCAAGCCCGGTGCGAATCGCAGCGGAACTCGCGTGCTTTCGACCAGCGTGAAACTTCCGTACGGATCAGCACCATGCGCGATCACGCGCGCGCCCGGCAGCAGCAGCGTCTTGCTCAAGCCCTTGAACTCGTTTGGACGCGGCGCGAAGGCCTGGGTCGGCCAGAGCATCGCCAGTGCGATGGCGACGATGATGCACGCGACGCGGAATGTCGCGCGTCGCGTCACCAGCCAAGCGGCGATCGGCCCGCATATCGCTGCAAGCAGCAGTCCGCGCTGCACGGGCAACGCACTTGCAGCCAACGCGGCGAGCGCGCCCACCGCGGCGCCGATCAGGTCCGCGCCGTACAACGCGGGAATGCGCGTGCCGTGCCGCGCGAACGCCAGGCCGAAGCAGGCCGCCGCGAAGAAGAACGGGATCGACAACGTGAGATACAGCAACGCGAGCCACAACACCTGGCGCGGATTCCACACCAGCTCCAGCCCGTTGAACGGAATGTCGCGCGCGATCAGGAGCGTCGCGGCCGCACTGATCGCGAACAGCAGCGCGCACGTCGCGAAGGCAGCGTCGAAATCGCGTGCGAGGCGCGCTTGCCGTTCGCCGCGCAGCCATAGGCTGAGCCATGTGCCACTCGCGCCGTGGCCCAGCAACGCGAGGCTGATGATCATCACCGCGAAGGGATGCCAGTGCGCGATGGCCAGCCACCGCATGAGCAACAACTGCCATGCCAGCGCGGCGGCGGAGACGAGCGCGATCGCGACCGGCAGCGCGGCAGCGTGCGTCGCGCTCGATGTTTCGCGCGCCGATGACGCGTGTTCGACCGCGTCCGGGTCGGCCACGCTCACGGCCCACCCGTCAGCGGCACGAACCGGACCGGCAACACCTGGCGCGTACGCACGCGGCCGTCGGCGTCCTTCTCCACCAGCAGCAGCGTCTGCGTGAAGAAGCTGCTGCCGACGGGGATCACCATGCGCCCGCCCGGCTTCAGCTGCGCCACCAGCGGCGGCGGGATCGACGATGCCGCCGCGGTGACGACGATCGCATCGAACGGCGCGTGCTCCTTCCAGCCGTAGTAACCGTCGCCAATCCGCGCCTGCACGTTGGAATAGCGACGAAGGCGCAGCGCCGCCTGTTTCGCGAGCGGTTCGACGATCTCGATCGTGTAGACCTTCGCCTGCGCTTCGGCGAGCACCGCGGCCTGGTAGCCCGAGCCGGTGCCGATTTCCAGGATCTTCTGCCCCGCACGCGGCGCCGCCAGCGTCGTCATCAGCGCGACGATGTACGGCTGCGAGATCGTCTGGCCATGGCCGATGCCGAGCGGCCGGTTCTCGTAGGCGTTGCCGCGCTCGGAGGCGGGCACGTACTCGTGGCGCGGCACGCGCGCGAGGATCGACAACACGGCGGGGGCGAGTTGCCTCGCGGTTCCGGCGTCGTCGCGCGACTGCGCGCGCAACTCGGCGATCAGCGCGGCGCGCGGTGTCGCGTAAACATCGCCGCGTGGCTGCGTCTGTCGCGCAGCGGCCCCGAGCGGCAGGGTGAGGCCGGGCGACAGCACGATCGCCTCCACGATCGCGCGACGATGCAGGAAGCCTGCACGGGCGTCGGCGCCGGACATGCCGGCGAGTTTAGGCCCGCCGGCGTTATGGTCCGGGCAACGGAACGGCTAGCCGGCGGTCTTCTTCGTCGCCTTCTTTGCCGCTTTCTTCGTACCGCCCCTGGGCGGGTTGCGGACCCAGATGTTCAGGTTCTCGCGGCGGCTCTCGAACAGGCCGATGGCCTCGACCAGGTCGCTGAGTTTCCCGTAGCCGTAGTTGCGCGGATCAAACGAGGCCTGGTTGCCGATCTGGCTGCCCACCGTGCTCAGGCGCGCCCAGCCGTCCTCGTCGCTGGCCGCTTCCACCGCGCTGCGCAGCATCTGCAGCAGGCGTGTGTCGTTGCGGAGCTCCTGCGAGGTCTTCGGCCGGGTCGCCGCGGCGCTGTCGGGCAGCGCCTCGCCGCCGAGCGCTTCCAGGTAGGTGAACTTCGAGCACGCATTGCGGAAGGCCTCCGGCGTTTTCTTCTCGCCGAAGCCGTAGACCTTCATGCCGTCGGTCAGCAGGCGCATCACCAGCGGCGTGAAGTCGGCATCGCTGGAGACGATGGCGAAGCCGTCCAGGTTGCGCGCATACAGCAGGTCCATCGCGTCGATGACCATCGCCATGTCGGAGGCGTTCTTGCCGGTGCTGTAGGCGAACTGCTGCATGGGCCGGATCGCGTACTCGTGCAGCGTCGCTTCCCAGCCTTTCAGGTGCGGGCTCTTCCAGTTGCCGTAGGCGCGCCGGACGTTGGCGATGCCGTGGCGGGCGACCTCGGCCAGGATGACGTCGATCTTCGCGGCGGGCGCGTTGTCGGCGTCGATGAGCAGGGCGATGCGGCGCTCGGGTTCGGACATGGCGGCTCCGGAAGCGGCTCTCGGCAGGTTTGCCGAGCCTAGCGCAGGCGACCCGCGCGGGGATGACGACCGCTGGGCGCCGACGTGCGAGCCCCGGTTAGCGCTACCCCGTACACGCCCAATCCCCCACAATGGGGCGGCATTCACGACGAAACCGACGAACCCCACATGACCAGCCAGCTCGAACAACTCCGCGCCTATTCGGCGGTCGTCGCCGACACGGGCGACATCGACGCCATCGCACGTTTCCACCCGCTCGACGCCACGACCAACCCGTCGCTGCTGCTCAAGGCCGCCTCGCTGCCGCGCTACGCGCCGCTGATCGATTCGGCGATCTCGCAGGCCCGCGGTACCGACCTCACCGCGCGCGTGGCCGACGCCGCCGACCTGCTCGCCGTCACGGTGGGCGTGGAAATCCTCAAGCTCATCCCGGGCCGCGTCTCCACCGAAGTGGACGCGCGCCACAGCTTCGACACGCAGGCCACGCTCGCGCAGGCGCGCAAGCTGGTCGCGCTGTACGAACAGGTCGGCATCGGTCGCGAGCGGCTGCTGATCAAGATCGCCTCGACGTGGGAAGGCATCCGCGCCGCCGAGCAGCTCGAGCGCGAAGGCGTCAACTGCAACCTCACCCTGCTGTTCTCCTTCGCCCAGGCCGTGGCGTGTGCGGAAGCGGGCGTGTTCCTGATCTCGCCGTTCGTGGGCCGCATTCTCGACTGGCACCTGGCCAACGGCGCCGAGAAGCCGGCGACGCCGCAGGACGACCCGGGCGTGCAGTCGGTCACGCGCATCTGGCACCACTACAAGCGCCACGGCTTCAATACCGTCGTGATGGGCGCGAGCTTCCGCAACACCGGGCAGGTGCTGGCGCTGGCCGGTTGCGATCGCCTGACGATCTCGCCGGACCTGCTGCAGGCGCTGGCCGAAGGCACCGGCGACGTGCCGCGTGCGCTGGTCGACACCGGCGAACGCGCGCCGGCTCCCGCCCGCATGGACGAGCCCGTCTTCCGCTGGGAGCACAACGAGGACGCGATGGCGACCGACAAGCTCGCCGACGGCATCCGCAAGTTCGCCGCCGACCAGCGCAAGCTGGAGGCGATGCTGGCGGCGCGACTGGGGTAAGCAGGTCCGCCTGCAGCCTGCGTTGCAACGAAGCCCGGCATTGGCCGGGCTTCTTGTTTTTGCGGACGCGTCAACGCGCGATTCCACCGCTTGGGGCAGACTATGCGCATGGATGCCACCGCCCCGATGACACCCACCCAGCGCCTGCGCAGCATCTTCAGCGGCTCGGTCGGCAACCTGGTCGAGTGGTACGACTGGTACGCCTACTCCGCCTTCGCGATCTATTTCGCGCCGCACTTCTTCCCCAAGGGCGACACCACGGCGCAGCTGCTCGACACCGCGGCGGTGTTCGCAGTCGGCTTCCTGATGCGTCCCGTCGGCGGCTGGCTAATGGGTCTCTATGCCGATCGCCATGGCCGCAAAGCCGCATTGATGCTGTCCGTGCTGCTGATGTGCGCCGGGTCGCTGCTGATCGCGGTGGCGCCCGGCTACGAGCGCATCGGCATCGCGGCGCCCGCGCTGCTGGTGTTCGCGCGATTGCTGCAAGGCCTGAGCGTCGGCGGGGAATACGGCACATCGGCGACGTATCTGAGTGAGATGGCCCAGTCGAAACATCGCGGCTTCTGGTCGAGCTTCCAGTACGTGACGCTCGTGATGGGCCAGCTGCTCGCGCTTGCGCTTCTGGTCCTGTTGCAGCGCGCGTTGCTCACCGAAGAACAACTGCACGACTGGGGCTGGCGCATTCCGTTCGTGGTCGGCGCGCTGTGCGCGGTGACGGCGCTGTGGCTGCGGCGCGGCATGCAGGAAACCGAATCCTTCGCCGCCGCCCGCACGCGCGACACGAAACAGCGCGGGAGCCTGCGCGTGCTGATGCAGCATCCGCGCGAAGTGCTCACGGTGATCGGCCTGACCATGGGCGGCACGCTGTCGTTCTACACGTTCACGACGTATCCGCAGAAATTCCTGGTGAACACCGGCGGTTTCAGCAAGGCTGACGCGACGCTGATTTCCGCAGTGTCGCTGTTCGTGTTCATGCTGCTGCAGCCGATCGTGGGCGCGCTGTCCGACCGCACCGGACGCCGGCCCATCCTGATCGCCTTCGGCGTCCTCGGCACGCTGTTCACCTACACCATCCTGAGCGGCATCGCCGCGTCGCGCACGGTGATGGATGCGTTCGTGTGGGTGATGTCGGGCCTGCTGATCGTCAGCGGTTACACCTCGATCAACGCGGTGGTGAAGGCCGAACTCTTCCCCGCGCACATCCGCGCGCTCGGCGTCGGGCTGCCGTACGCGCTGACCGTATCGGTGTTCGGCGGCACGGCCGAGTACATCGCGCTGTGGTTCAAGCAGATCGGCCACGAATCGTGGTTCTACGTCTACGTGACCGCGTGCGTCGCAGTCTCGCTGGGCGTGTATGCGCTGATGCGCGACACGAAGCTGCATTCGCGCATCGATCGCGACCACGACATTCCTAACGCCGGAGAACACGCATGACCTCGCCCGATCCGCGCCCGCACGTGATCATCGTCGGCGGCGGATTCGGTGGCCTGTGGGCGACGCGCGCGCTCGCCGGCAGCGACGTGCGCATCACACTCATCGATCGCCGCAACCACCACCTCTTCCAGCCGTTGCTGTACCAGGTCGCGACCGCGGGCTTGTCGTCGCCGGACATCGCCGCGCCGCTGCGCCACATCCTGCGCAACCAGCGCAATGTCGAAGTGCGGCTGGGCGAAGTGGTCGGCATCGACACGCATGCGCGCACAGTGTCGCTGGCCGATGGCGACGCGATGTCGTACGACTATCTGTTGCTCGCGAGCGGCGCCACGCACGCGTACTTCGGGCACGACGAATGGAGCGCCGACGCACCCGGGCTCAAGACGCTGGACGATGCGCTGGCGATCCGTCGCCGCCTGTTGCTCGCGTTCGAACGCGCTGAAGCCTGCGACGATCCCGCCGAACGCGATGCATGGCTGAACTTCGCCGTTGTCGGCGGCGGTCCGACGGGCGTGGAACTTGCCGGAACGCTCGCCGAGATCGCGCGCCACACGCTCACGCGCGAATTCCGCAACATCGATCCGTCGCACGCACGCGTGCGCTTGATCGAGGCCGGGCCGCGCGTGCTGGCGTCGTTCCCCGAATCGCTGTCGGAGAAGGCGCGCCGGCAGTTGCAGAAACTCGGCGTCGAGGTCGTCACCGGCACGCCGGTCAACGCCATCGACGCGAACGGTTACACGCTTGGCGACACCTTCGTGCCGTCGCGCACGGTGCTGTGGGCAGCGGGTGTCGCCGCGTCGCCGCTGGGCGCGCTGCTGGGCGTTCCGCGCGATCGGGCGGGCCGCGTGCCGGTCGAAGCCGACCTGAGCGTGCCCGGGCACCCGGAAATATTCGTCGCCGGCGACCTCGCCAGCGTGCAGCAGGACGGCAAGCCCGTGCCCGGCGTCGCGCCGGCGGCGAAGCAGATGGGCGCGCACGTGGCGGCGGCGATCAAGGCGCGGCTTGCCGGCAAGCCGACGCCCGCGTTCCGCTATCGCGACTTCGGCAACCTCGCGACGATCGGCCGCATGGCGGCCGTCGTCGACCTGCATGGCTTCAAGATCTCGGGCCTGCTCGCGTGGTGGTTCTGGCTCGCCGCGCACGTGTTCTTCCTGATCGGCTTCCGCAACCGCCTGATCGTGCTGCTCAACTGGGCATGGTCATACTGGAGCTACCAGCGGCACGCGCGGATCATCCTGGGTCGCGATCCACCGCGCGGAGCGGTCAGTCCGCGCGAGTGACGCGGCACGCGTAGCAGCCGTAGCGCGCGAAGTGCACGTGCAGTGTGTCGACGTCTGCTCGGGCGAGGAACTTCGCGACGAGCGTTTCGATCTCCTTGCCTTCGACCACGTCGGCGATGCGCATCAGGCCGTCGCCGTACGCACGGACCGACAGCAGGCGGCGGCGCAGCTGGTCCGGCACTTCGCCGGCGTCGAAGGCCGCGTCAGTGGCGGCTTCGCGAACGAAGATCGGACCCGATGCGCGATACGGTGTCGCCACGGCGTGGTGTTCGTACGGCAGCAGGAGCAGGCGCTCGCCGGGCTCGGCATCGCGCAGGCTCACGCGACACGGGAACGAATGCGCTTCGTCGGCGACGACGGAACGGATGTCGCGCGTTGCGAGCGCGTCGTCGGACAACGCGAACAAGGGCTGGAACTGCGCGGCTGGCAGCGCGTGGATGCGGAACATGGCAGGGCTCCCGGTGGATGCGGCCATGTTCGGCGCATCGCGCGGGGCTCGATATCCGATCCTTGTGGCGAGCAACGCTTGCCAGCGCGGAAAAGAAAACGGCCCGGTTTCCCGGGCCGTTTCGATGCATCGAATCGCTGGAGGCTTACGCCGCGAACAGCGCGCGCATCTTCTTCAGCGCGTTGGCTTCGATCTGGCGGATGCGCTCGGCGCTGACGCCGTATTCGTCGGCCAGTTCCTGCAGCGTGATCTTGCTTTCCGAATCCAGCCAGCGGCGCTTGACGATGTCGCGCGAGCGCTGGTCCAGACCCGACAGGCCTTCGCGCAGCAGGGCGAGGTGGTTGTCTTCCTCGTCCTCACGCTCGTAGGTCTGCGACGGATCCTCGGCATCGGTACGCAGGTACGCGACCGGCGACGGCGGAGCGTTGTCGTCGTCATCGTCCGGCGCATCGAAGCCGATGTCGCGGCCCGACAGGCGCGATTCCATCTCCAGCACTTCGCGCTCGGACACGTTGAGGTCCTGGGCGACGGCGCGGACTTCCTCTGCGTTCATCCAGCCCAGGCGGGTCTTGGACTTGCGCAGGTTGAAGAACAGCTTGCGCTGCGCCTTGGTCGTGGCGACCTTCACGATGCGCCAGTTCTTCAGGATGAACTCGTGCATCTCGGCACGGATCCAGTGCACGGCGAAGGACACCAGGCGCACGCCCTGGTCGGGGTCGAAGCGCTTGACCGCCTTCATCAGGCCGATGTTGCCTTCCTGGATAAGGTCGCCCAGCTGCAGGCCGTAGCCGTTGTAGCCACGCGCGACGTGCACCACGAAGCGCAGGTGCGAATGCACCAGCTCGCGGGCGGCATCGAGGTCCTCGCCGTCGCGGAATCGACGCGCCAGCGCCTGCTCGTCTTCCGCGGTGAGCACCGGGATGCGGTGCACGGCGTTGACGTAGGCGTCCAGCGAACCGAGCGCACTCGGCACCGGAAGGTTGTTGGAGACCAGCGGGAGGGTGAGCGTGTTCTGGGTCATGGGGGTCATCTTAGCAGTCGAAATAGGGCTCTGCTAAAGGTCGAAAGGGCCTCAGTGTTTCATGGGTGGGACAAACCCCGGACGGGCTCAATCGTCGAGCGCGCGCCATGCAAGGCTTGCAAATCAATCACTTGGTGCGTGAGCGGAGTGTCTGGATTGCATGACCGGAACGTTCCCGCGCACCGGTTCATAGACCCGAACAAGCCTCGGAAGTTCATTGGGCCGAAATCGTTTTCCGCAAGACCGATGAGGCCGCCCAGCCGGCGTTCAGGGGGTCAGGGCAGCGCGCCCGGGCAAGGACCAGTCGATGGGCGTCTTGCCGTGGCGGACGAGGTACTCGTTGGCGGCCGAGAAATGGCCGGAGCCGATGAAGCCCCGGTAGGCCGACAGGGGCGAGGGGTGCGGCGCCTTCAGCACCCTGTGCCGGCGCGGGTCGATGACCTTGCCCTTGGCCTGCGCGTAGCTGCCCCAGAGCATGAAGACCAGGCTTTCGCGCTCGCGGTTGAGCACGTCGACGACGTGGTCGGTAAAGCCTTCCCAGCCCTTGCCCTGATGCGCCCCGGCGCGCCCTTCCTCGACGGTCAACACGGCGTTGAGCATCAGCACGCCCTGCCGCGCCCACGGCAACAGACAGCCGTGGTCCGGGCGGGCGACGCCGAGGTCGCGCTCGATTTCCTTGAAGATGTTGTCCAGCGACGGCGGTACGGGCACGCCCGGCTGCACGGAGAAGCACAGCCCGTGGGCCTGCCCGGCCCCGTGGTACGGGTCCTGCCCGAGGATCACGACCTTCACCTGGTCGAACGGCGTGGCGTCGAAGGCGGCGAAGATGTTCGGCCCCGGCGGGAAGATCCGCGCGCCGGCGGCCTTGCGGTCGCGCAGGAAGCCCGACAGCTGCTGCATGTCGGGACGTTGCAGGTAGTCGCCGACTTTCGCCTTCCATGACGGGTCCAGCCGGATGCGATCGCCGCTGTCCGCCGCGTCGTTCATGCGTCCAGCGTCGTCGGCTCGGGCAGCCGCGCCAGCCGCAGCTGGAACAGCGTCTTGGTGACCAGCAGGCGCTCCTCGATCGGCTTGAGCACCAGGTCGTTGGCGCCCGCACGGATCAGCGCGCTCTGGTTGTCGGCATTGCCGTCGCCGGTCATCACCAGCACCGGCAGCCGGCGCTTGCCGTAGCCGAAGTCCTCGCGCAGCCGGGCGAGCAGGTCATTGCCGCTCAGTGCGCCCTTCAGGTAGACGTCGGTCAGCACGAGGTCGCAGCCGACGTCGTCCTGCCCACGGCGCGCTTCAAGGAATTCCAGCGCCTCTTCCACGCCGACGAAGTGCAGCACCGTCAGGCCATGGCGTTCGAGCATGCGCTTGGTCGCCAGCGCGACGACCTTGCTGTCTTCGACGTAGAGGACGCGCGCACCCGGAATGGGTTGGGGCTGCACGTAGCCACGGATGAACGCGGCCAGCGCGGTGTGGCCCAGCGCCTTGTCGAAGTAGTCGGTGACGTCTTCGGTGAAACGGCGCGATTCCAGGTGCGACTGCGCATCGCCGGAGACGACGATGATCGGCACGTACGCCTGCCCCGCCGATTCGCGAACGGCGCGCGCCAGCGCGATGCCGTCGCCGTCGGGCAGCACGAGCGACGTGGTGACCAGGTCGACCGCGCCACTGGCGAGCGCGGCACGCGCTTCGGCGATACCGGCGCAGGGCACGACGACGGCGTCGCTCAGCTCGCGCGTCAGCACGTCGCCGATGAGCTTGCGCACCAGCTTGGAGCCGTCGACCACCATGATCCGGGGCGCGGCGTTGGCGAGATGGCGAAGGTCCTGGCTCATGTCGTCGGGCGCGTCTGGCGCAGGTAGTGGCCGGCGACAAGGCCGGCGCCGATCCAGCCGAGCACGCCCGAGCCGATCACGATGGCGACGGCGTCGAGCAGGTCGAAGCCGTGCAGCGCGAACTGGCTTCCGTAACTCTGCGCGAGCGCGGCGAGCGGTTCGCGCAGCGCGCGGTCGGCGGCGGTCAGCAGGCCGAGCGCGATCAGGCCTGCGGCCAGTCCATAGCTCAAGCCCAGGTACAGGAACGGGCGGCGGATGAAGCCGTCGGTGGCGCCGAGCTGCTGCAGCACCGCGATTTCATCGCGACGCGACTGGATGTCGAGCCGGACGGTATTGCCGACCACGAGCAGCGCGCCCACGCCGAGCAGCGCCGCCAGCACCCATGCCAGCCGCACGCCGAAGCGCAGCCACTGGTCCAGGCGCTGGCGCCATGCGGCGTCGTGCTGTACGACGTCGACATCCGGCAACGTGCGCAGCGATTCGGCGAGCGTCGTCTCGTCGCCCTTCGGCGTCACGACCAGCACGCTCGGCAGGGGATTGCCGTCCACCGCGCTGATCGCCTCGCCCAGGCCGCTGCTGCGGCGCAGTTCTTCCATGCCCTGCTCGGGCGTGCGCAGGTCGAGCGTGGCGATGTCGCCGCGACCGCGGAGCTGCTCGGCCAGCGCGCGGGCGCGATCGACCGTCACCTGCGGCTTCAGGAACAGGCTGATCTGCCGCGACTGTTCCACCGTTCCGGTGAAGCGTTCGACGTTGCCGAGCGCGGCCCACAGCCCGAGCGGCAGCGTGATCGCGACCGCCATCACGCCGATGGTCAGCGCGGTCGCCCACGGCTTGCGCAGCATGCGGCCGACGCTGGCGACGAGGCTGTAGACGTGATGGTCGAACCACGTGCCAAGACGCGAGTTCGGACGCGCCGGGCGGGTCGAGGCATTGGCGGTCGGCGCGCTCACTGGGCGAGGTCCTGTGGCGAGATGTCGTCGACCAGGCGACCCTGATTGAGCACAAGCACGCGCTTCTTCATGCGCTTGACCAGCGCGAGGTCGTGGCTGGCGACGAGCACGCTGGTGCCGAGTTCCGGCAGCGATTCGAACAGCGCCATGATCTCGGCCGACAGCGTGGGATCGAGGTTGCCGGTAGGTTCGTCGGCGACCAGCAGGCGCGGTTCGCCGACGATCGCACGGGCGATGCCGACGCGCTGCTGTTCACCGGCCGACAGCTGCGACGGCAGTGCGTTGGCGCGGGCGCCGAGCGAGACCTTGTCGAGCACCGCGCGCACGCGCTTGCCGATGTCGGCGCGACGCATGCCGCGCAGGATCAGCGGCAACGCGACGTTGTCGGCGACGCTGCGGTCGCCGAGCAGGCGATGGTCCTGGAACACCACGCCGACCTCACGCCGATGCAGCGCGATGCGGCGGCCACGTACCTTCAGCAGGTTGCGGTCGCCGAAGACGACGGCGCCGCGGCTGGGGCGTTCGGAAAGATGGATCAGCTTGAGCAGCGTGCTCTTGCCCGCGCCCGAATGACCGGTGACGAACAGCATTTCGCCCTGCGCGACGTCGAAGCTCACTTCGCTCAACGCGTCGTGGCCGCCGTCGTACCGCTTGCTGACGTTGTCGAAGCGCAGGACGCTCATCGCTCACCGTGTACCCACTCGTGCCGCCCAGTATCGGCGGCACGGGCGGCGCTGGCTAGGGCGAAATCCGCGGCAGGCGCGCAAACCGCGACGCGGTTCGCGAGGCTGGCGCCGGATGCGTGCGGCGCCAGCGTGGAACTCAATGCTGGCTGCGCGGCGAACGCGAGATCAGCGACTTCAGGCCGCGGCCGATGCGATGGAGCAGGCCGAGCTTGTCGCCGTCCTTCGCCGCGGCCTTGGCGGCCTTCTGCGCGTGGACCTGGGTCGGCGACTTCGGTGCGGCCTGTGCGGGCGCGGCGGCCTGCGTGGCGGCTTCGGCACCCTCGATGCGGCGACCGCCACGACGGCGACGGCGCTTGCGCGGCGCGCGTTCGGCATCGCCGGTCGGCGGCGTCGCGGCCTCTACGGCCTGGTGCGCCTGCGCGGCGGCATCGACCACCGGCTGCGGACGCGGCTTGCGCTCGCCACGCGGCGCGCCTTCGCGGCCTTCCGCACGACCACCTTCACGACGACCGCCTTCACGACGGCCCTCGCTGCGACCGCCGCCCGGCTTGCCGCCACGGCTGCGGCCACCGCCACGGCGCTCCTCATCGGCCGCGCGCTGCTCGCGCGCTTCCTTGAAGATCGAACCGATGCTTTCGTTCTCGCCCTCGCCTTCGGCGCCTTCCGGCACTTCGCGCGGCGGGCGCGGGATGGCGACCAGCATGTCGGCCTCGACCGCCGCCACCGGCAGCTTCTGTTCGATGTAGGCCTCGATGTCCGGCAGCGACATCGCATAGCGCTCGCAGGCGAAGCTGATCGCGTCGCCTTCCGCGCCCAGGCGCGCCGTGCGGCCGATGCGGTGGACGTAGTCTTCCGCGTCGAACGGCAGGTCGTAGTTGTAGACGTGCGAGACGCCGTCGATGTGCAGGCCGCGCGCGGCCACGTCGGTGGCGACGAGGATTTCCAGCTGGCCCTTCTGGAAGCGGTTGAGCAGCGTCTCGCGCTTCTTCTGCGGCACGTCGCCGGACAGCACGCCGACGCGGTAACCGCCCTTTTCCAGCGCACGCGCGACGCGTTCGACGAACGCCTTGGTGTTGACGAACACCATCGTCCGCGCGCCTTCGCTGCGCGAGAGCAGGCCGAGCAGCAGCGGGATCTTCTCGTCGTCGGCCGGGAAGAACACCTTCTGGCGCACGCGCGCCGCGGTGACGGTCTCGGCCTCGACGACGAGCTTCTCCGGCTCGTTCATGTGCTCGTACGCGAGCTCCAGCACGCGATGGCTGAGCGTTGCGCTGAACAGCAGCGTCTGGCGTTCGGTGCGGATCGGCATGCGGCGCAGCAGGAAGCGGATGTCCTTGATGAAGCCCAGGTCGAACATGCGGTCGGCTTCGTCGAGCACGCAGATCTCGCAGGCGTGCAGCGACACGACCTTGTGCTGCTTGACGTAGTCGATCAGGCGGCCGGGCGTGGCGATGATGATGTCGGCGCCCTTCTGCAGCAGCTCGCGCTGCTTGTCGTAATCGACTCCGCCGTAGACCAGGGCGAACTTCAGGCCGAGGTCGGAGCCGAACTTCACCGCGTCCTTGTGGATCTGGATGGCGAGTTCGCGCGTCGGCGCGAGGATCAGCGCACGCGGGTCTTCGGGCTTGCGCTCGGCCAGCGCCGGACGCGTCAGCAGGCGGTTCATCACCGCGACCAGGAAGGCCAGCGTCTTGCCCGTGCCGGTCTGCGCCTGGCCGGCGACATCGCGGCCCTGCAGCGCGATGGGAAGCGTCAGCGCCTGGATCGGCGTGCAGCGGGTGAAGCCGGCGGCTTCGAGCCCGGCCAGCAGGCTCGGATGCAGGTCGAAAGAAGAAAAGGAAACGTCGGTTAGAGGCTTGTCGCTCATCAGATTCGAAGTCCGCGCGCGCCGTGCAGTTGCAGCATGCAATGTTGCGTTGGCGCGCTTGCGTGGGTGGCGTCCGCATCGCAGACTGCCGGGGCCGGGCCCGCTCGGGCGCCGGCTCGGAAAGGGGTCGGAAACCGGCCGATCGGACCGCTGGTCCGGGCTTGAAGTCCCCGCGAAACGCCCCAGTTTACCGTAACGACCGATCCGGCACGCCCGTGGGCCCCGCCGGGTCGTTCACCCGTCCGTGGGACGGCCCTCCGGGGGTCGTCCGCCATGCCCCATCCGCAGGAGAGTCCCGTGAGCGAGAAAATTTTGCACGTTGGCGATGCCGACTTCGACGCCGCCGTGCTGCAGTCGTCCGAACCGGTGCTGGTCGATTTCTGGGCCGAATGGTGCGGTCCCTGCAAGATGATCGCCCCCGCTCTGGACGAACTGGCCGCCGCGTACGACGGCAAGGTCAAGATCGCCAAGGTCAACGTGGACCACAACCGCGCCACGGCGATGAAGTACCACGTGCGCTCGATCCCGATGCTGCTGCTGTTCAAGAACGGGCAGGTCCAGGCGACCCAGATCGGCGCCGTCGGCAAGGCCCAGCTGAGCCAGATGATCGACAAGGCGATCTGACGCCTGTCGCACCGCCCTCTCCCGCCCGGGAGAGGGTTTGCGGGACGCTTCCATTCCCGCCCGTCCTGCCCCAAAGGCCTGTCGCCGCACGGTTTCCCGCCGGCCCCGGCCATCTGAACCAGCCCTGTCCCGGCGCTTGCCGCGGCGCGATGGCAGTGCTAGTTTCATTCCACCCGGCGTTGCTGACCTTCCGCGACCTCACCATCCGGACCCGTCTGCCGCCGCACCCCACTTTCGAAACCATCGTCCCTGACGTTCCGCTCGCCCTCTGCGAGCGCTCGCCGCTTAGCGAGGATTCCCTGCTTGTCCGATAACACCCCTGACGCCGGCGAAGTCGCCGAGAAGCGCGTGCGCAAGGCACGCGTGAGCAAGGCCGCCGACAACGCGCCGGCCGCCGACTCCGCACCGGCTCCCACCCAGGCACCCGCGCCGCGCGCCGAAGCGCCGGCCCCGGCCGCCGAAGCGCCTGCCTCCTCCTCTTCCGAACCGCGCGCCGAAGGCGCCTCTGCCCAGGGCGGCGAAGGCGGCCAGCACCGCGAGGGCCGCGACGACAACCGCGGGGGCAATAACCGTCGCGACCGTTTCCGCAACCGCCGCGAACGCCAGCGCGAGCGCTACCGCGACCAGAACGGCGGCATGCAGGACGACGGCGGCAATGGCGAGAACTTCGTTCCCCGCCCGCACCCGCAGGTCCCGGAAGGCTTCCCGCAGTACTCGCTGGGCGACCTCAAGCGCATGCCCACGCCGAAGCTGCTGGACGTGGCCGACCAGCTGCAGATCCAGGAAGGCGTCGCCCGCGCCCGCAAGCAGGACGTCATCTTCGCCGTCCTGAAGGTGCTGACCCGCCATGGCGAAGGCGTCGCTGCCGACGGCGTGCTGGAAATCCTGCCCGACGGCTTCGGCTTCCTGCGCGCGGCCGAGGCCAGCTACCTGGCCGGCCCGGACGACGTGTACATATCGCCCAGCCAGATCCGCCGCTTCAACCTGCGCACCGGCGACCACCTGTCCGGCCGCATCCGCTGGCCGAAGGATGGCGAACGCTACTTCGCGCTGGCCGTGGTCGACACGATCAACGGCGAGCCGCTGGAAGCGTCGAAGAACAAGGTCCTGTTCGAGAACCTCACCCCGCTGTTCCCGCGCAAGCGCTTCCGCCTGGAACGCGGCGACGGTTCGACCGAGGACATCACCGGCCGCATCCTCGACCTGATGGCGCCGCAGGGCAAAGGCCAGCGCGCGCTGATCGTTTCGCCGCCCAAGGCGGGCAAGACGATGATGATGCAGCAGGTGGCCACGGCCATCACCAGCAATCATCCGGACGTCCACCTGATCGTGCTGCTCGTCGACGAGCGCCCGGAAGAAGTGACCGAAATGCAGCGCACCGTGCGCGGCGAAGTGGTCTCCTCCACCTTCGACGAACCCGCCGGCCGCCACGTGCAGGTCGCCGAAATGGTGATCGAGCGCGCCAAGCGCCTGGTCGAGCACAAGAAGGACGTCGTGATCCTGCTCGACTCCATCACCCGACTGGCGCGCGCATACAACAACGTCGTGCCGTCCTCGGGCAAGGTGCTCACCGGCGGTGTCGACGCGAACGCGCTGCATCGTCCGAAGCGTTTCTTCGGCGCCGCGCGTAACGTGGAGGAAGGCGGTTCGCTGACCATCATCGCCACCGCGCTGATCGACACCGGCAGCAAGATGGACGAGGTGATCTACGAAGAGTTCAAGGGCACCGGCAACTCCGAAGTGCACCTCGACCGCCGCATCGCCGAGAAGCGCGTCTATCCGGCCATCAACATCAACCGCTCCGGCACGCGTCGCGAAGACCTGCTGATCGAGCCGGAACTGCTGCAGAAGATCTGGATCCTGCGCAAGCTGCTGCACGGCATGGACGAGATCGGTGCGATGGAGTTCCTGCTGGACAAGATGAAGACGACCAAGTCGAACGACGAGTTCTTCAGCTCGATGAAGCGCTGATCGCACTCGCAGGTCGCATCAACGAAACGCCCCGCATTGCGGGGCGTTTTGTTTGTCACACCGGACTCGCAACGCGGCGCGTGCCTCAGCTTCCGTTGAGCGGCGTCAGCAAACGCGGACCGCCCTTGAGCGGAAAGATGCCGTCGCCAGCCACCGCGTCGGCGCCAAGGGAGGTGTCAATGCCGCCGAGCCAGGGCGCGCTCTGGCGCGGACCGGGGATGTAGGTTTCCCATTTGCCTGGGACCGGCACCTTGTCGCCCGGGAGCAGGTACGAGACGGGAACGCGCGCCAGCCAGAACGGCGCATCGGCTTCTTCGCCTCGCGTCGGCGGCACGAACGTCCAGCGGCGTGCCGCCTGCAGGGATGCATCGGCCAGCGTGTCCCGCCAGCGCTGCATCGCGGCTTCGGTACGGTCGACGGCGCCCAGGTTGACCTGCTCGGCCATCGCGTCCTCCACCTTTCCATCGCGTCCGATGCGTACCACGACGTAGACCGTGCCGCGCACGCCGCCAGCAGCCGCCTGCGGCGGATACTTCGGCCGCAGGAGCCGGCCCTTGCTAGTCACCCATTCGCCTTCGCCCGGCTCGCCGAAGTTAGCGGCCGAGATGCGTACGTCGAAGCCTTCGGAGTTCTCGCGCGGCTTGGCCGCCAGGCGAACGCTCATCGCGGTACGTGCGCGAACCGGCTTGCCGTCGATGATCACGGGATCGAAGCGCCACGTCGCGCTCGCCCGGTCCATGATCCGTGCCGCGACCGGTGGCAGGTCGCCTGCATTATCGAGCTCGTATTTCGCGACGCTGCCATCGCGGTCAATCTCGATGCTTCCGGTGAGCAGCATGCTCATTTCGGCCTGCTTGCGGATCTCGTCGCGCCCCCCGGCGACCGCACTGCCGTGCAGCACGCAAGCCACCAATACGAAGGCCAGTCCGGCCGCCCTGTACATCCGTTCCAATTTCCCCATGGCACCCCTCCCTAGTGGACGCCATCAAATCGCGTTTCACTGTTGTCCGCAAGGAAACGCCGCAGCCACGTATCGGTGGGCATAATCCGGGAAACGGAGGCGTTTCATGCACGGCGGCGGTCTCGAACTCGCATTGGTCTTCCTGCTGGCCGCGGTGATCGCGGTGCCGGTGTTCCGTCGTTTCGGCCTGGGCGCCGTGCTGGGCTATCTCGCCGCGGGCGTGACACTCGGGCCGTACGGCCTTCGTTTCGTCGCCAATGCCGAGCCGGTGCTGACCGCGGCGGAAATCGGCGTGGTGATGCTGCTGTTCGTGATCGGGCTGGAATTGTCGCCGGCGCGCCTGCGCGTCATGCGCAAGCCGATCTTCGGCGCGGGCGGCGCACAGGTCGCATTGAGCGCGCTCGCCATCGGCGCCGCAGCGATGATCGCGGGCACGTCGTGGCAGGCGGCGCTGGTGATCGGCATGGGCCTGGCGTTCTCGTCCACGGCCATCGGCCTGCAGCTGCTGTCCGAACGCAAGGCGATGACGACCGACCACGGTCGGCTGGGCTTCGCGATCCTGCTGTTCCAGGATCTCGCGGCGATCCCGCTGCTGGCGGCGATTCCGCTGCTCGGCCGCGCCGGCGCCGCGGACAACCTCGGCTGGGACGAGGTCGCCAAGGCGCTCGGCGCGATCGCCGTGGTGGTGATCGGCGGCCGCTTCGCGCTGCGTCAGGTGTTCCGCATCATCGCGCGCGTGCAGATGCCGGAAGTCTTCACCGGCGCGGCGCTGCTGGTGGTGCTCGGCACCGCGTGGATCATGCAGGGCGCCGGGCTGTCGGCGGGCCTGGGCGCGTTCCTCGCGGGCGTGCTGCTGGCCGATTCGGAATTCCGCCACGAGCTTGAAGCGCAGATCGATCCGTTCAAGGGACTGCTGCTCGGCCTGTTCTTCATGGCCGTGGGCATGAGCATCGACCTGGACCGCGTGCTGTCCGAACCGGTGCTCATCACCGGGCTCGCCATCGCGCTGCTGATGGTGAAGTTCTCGATCCTGTACTTCGTCGGCCGCATACCCGGCGGGCTGGACACGCGCGAGTCGCTGCGGCTGGGCGCGGTGCTCGCGCTCGGCGGCGAGTTCGCGTTCGTGATCTTCAACGAAGCGGTGAAATCCGGCCTGATCGACGATCCCACGCGCGACCGGCTCGTCGCCGCGGTCGGCATCTCGATGGCGCTCACGCCGTTGCTGGTGATCGCCATCGCGCGCCTGCTGTCGGCGACGCCGCGGAAACAGGAACGCGCGTTCGACACGATTCCCAACGACCAGCCGGAGGTGCTGATCGCCGGCTTCGGCCGCTTCGGCCAGATCGTCGCGCGACTGCTGCTGGCGCAGCACACGCGCTTCATCGCGATCGAGCACAGCGCCGACCAGGTCGATTTCGTGCGCCGCTTCGGCAACCCGGTGTACTACGGCGATCCGGCGAAGCCCGAGCTTCTGCGCTCCTGCGGCGCGGACCAGGTGAAGGTGTTCGTCGTCGCCATCGATGGCGTGGAGGAAAGCCTGCGCACGGTGGAAACGATGCGGCGGATGTACCCCGATGCGACGATCTTCGCCCGCGCACGCGACCGTCGCCACGCGTGGGAGCTGATGGACCTGGGCGCGCGCGCGATCCGCGAGACGTTCTACAGCAGCCTGAAGATGGGCGAGAAGGTGCTGGTGGAACTGGGCATCGCCGAGGACGTCGCGCGCAGCCATGCCGAGCAGTTCCGCGACCACGACCTGCGTTTGCTGCATGCGCAGTCGCTGATCCGAGACGACGAGGACGCGCTGCTGCAATCCACGCAGGATGCGCGCCGCGAGCTGGAAGAACTGTTCAACGCCGACAGCGGCACCGGCGTGCTCAACGAGATTGCCGACGCCACGCGCAAGGACATGGCGTCGGTGGATGAGGAGGAGTGAGGGGGTAAGCCTCGCGTCGGTAAGCCTCGCGCGTCACGTCGCGGGCATTGGCCGCATCGTCGGTCGCCTTGAGCTCCCGTCATCCCGGCGAAAGCCGGGACCCAGGCTGTCACGCGATCCACAGTGACTCGTCATTCCAGCGAAAGCTGGAATCGATTTCGATTTGGGGCTCGGAAACGCAGGTATCGCGCGCGCCAGCGCGATCGCATGCCCGCCCCTCACCCCAACCCCTCTCCCGTGGGGAGAGGGGCTCAAACACTCGTCATTCCAGCGAAAGCTGGAATCCATTTCGATTTGGGGCTCGGAAAGGCAGGTATCGCGCGCGCCAGCGCGATCGCATGCCCCGACCCTCACCCCAACCCTTCTCCCGGAGGGAGAGGGGCTCAAACACTCGTCATTCCGGCGAAAGCTGGAATCCGGTTTGATTTCGGACTCAGGAACGCAGGCATCGCGCGCGCCAGAGCGATCGCACGCCCCGACCCTCACCCCAACCCCTCTCCCGTGGGGAGAGGGGCTCAACACTCGTCATTCCGGCGAAAGCTGGAATCCATTTTGGATTCGGGCTCTGAAACGCAGGCATCGCGCGCGCCAGCGCAATCGCATGCATCGCCCCAACCCCACTCCCGTCGGGAGAGGGGCTAAACGCTAGCGCGGCTCGCGCAGGAACCTCGCCATCGACAGGTTCTGCCCCGGCGTTGCCGGTGCGAATTCCGCCGCGATGTCGATGAAGCCGCGCATCACCGCGATCTCGCGCGGCGTGCGGTTGAGGGCGTCACGCAGGTCCGGATCCGCGCCAGCGCGCAGCAGGAACTGCACCACGCGCGGCAGGCCATGCAGCGCCGCCAGATGCAGCGGGCCGAAGCCGCGCGGGTCCTTGGCGTCGAGCGACGCGTCGTGATCGATCAGCAATTGCAGCCCGGCGACCAGCACGTCCTCGTCGGCGTCGCTGCCGGGCTCGGCGCGCGCGCCCAGCAACAGCAGCAGCGGCGTGGCGCCGGCCGCCGGCTGGTCGGCATCGACGCCGGCCAGCAGCAGCGTGTCGAACAACGCGACCAGGCGCGAACGCTCCCGCGCGTTGAAGCCGTACATCGCCGCGCAATGCAGCGCCTGGCGACCCTGCGCGTCGCAGGCCTGCACGTCGGCGCCCGCGGCGAGCAGGCGCGCGGCCAGATCGGTCAGGCCCAGCGCGCAGGCGACCATCAGCACGGTGAGATCGCCCGGCAGTCGCTGCTCCAGCGGCGCGCCTGCGGCGAGCAGGCGGTCGACGATGTCGGCGTGGCGCATGCTCACCGCCGCCGACAGCGGCGTCGCGCCCGAGTTGGCGGTGCGCTCTGGATCCGCGCCGCGTGCGAGCAGCAGGTCGACGACGGCGCGATGGCCACCGCCGGCCGCACGCAGCAGCGCGGTGCAGCCCTGCGCGTCGGTGGCATCCACGGGCAGGCCGAGGTCGAGCAGGCGACGCACCGCGTCCGCATCGCCGACGATCGCCGCCGCGGGAATGTCCTGTGCCTGCAGCGGACGACGCGGCAGCGGCCAGCCGCGCCAGTCGAGCCAGTCGGCGAGGTCGCGACGTCCCGACGACAACGCGACGCCGAGCGGCGTCTGGCCGTCGGCGGCGAGCAGGTCCGGCGCCGCGCCGTGCGCGACCAGCCGCTTCAGCATGCCGTCGCGTCCGAGCGCGGCGGCGAGGTGCAGCGCGCTCATGCCATGGCTGTCGCGGGCGTTGAGGTCGACGCCGATCGCGAGCAGGCGATCGAGCAGGCGCGCCCAGCCGAGGCGGACGGCGAGTGCGAGCGGCGGATCGCCCGCGGGCGAACGCGCGAACGGATCGGCGCCGCGTTCCAGCAGATCGAGCGCGAGGGCTTCCAGCGATGCGGAATCGCCCGCACTGCCCTGCGCCGAGGCGAGGAAACGCGCCAGCCCGCCGGCACCGGCCGGGGACACCGCGCGTTCCAGCAGTGCGCGCAACGACGTTTCCGCTTCCGGCATGCGCGCGAGCATCGCGTGCACCGGCGTGTCGCCCTGCTGCGGATCGCGCACTTCCGGATCCGCGCCCTGCGCGAGCAGCCAGCGCACGCGCTCGGCCGAGCCGATGGCATCTTCATCGTGCAGCAGCGCGCCGCGTTCCTTCGCGCTGAGCAGTTGCGCGAGACCGCCGAGTTCGTCCGCACGACCATCGCGAAGGCCATCGCGCAGCAGCACGGTCGGCGCGCGATCGGGCAGCGGCGCGTCGTCGTCGGCGTCCTCGCTGAGCGCGGCCGGCAGCGGGTACGCGCGATCGAGCGCGGCGACCAGCGACCAGCGCCCGGCTTCGGCGGCGCGGTCGATCGCGCGCTTGCCGTCGGCGTCGCGGTGTTCGGCATCGCTGCCCAGGTCGAGGAGCTTCTGCACCAGCGTCGGCGACGGCGAATCGGCCATGCACGCCAGGATCAGCGCGGTGCGGCCCCGCGCGTCGGCGCTGGTGGCGGCATCGGCGCCGCCCCGCGGCAGGTGCTGCAGCAGCTTGTCGAGCAGCGATTCGCGCGAGGCGCGCGCGGCTTCGAGGAACGGCGTGCGGCCGTCGTGGTCGCGGATGGACGGATCGGCGTGCGCGGCGAGCAGCGTCGCGGCGATGTCCACGTGTCCGGCGAACGCGGCCTCATGCAGCGCGGTGCGGCCGCGGCGATCGCGCGCGTCCACCTTCGCCTTGTGCTTGAGCAGCAGCGCGACGCCGGCCGCGTCGTCCTCTTCGCCACCGGCGGCGGCGAGCAGCGCCGGCTGGCCGTCGACAGGCTCCGGACGCGCGCCGCGTTCCAGCAGGAATTTCGCCAGGCGCCAGTTGCCGACCGCGCAGGCCATGCCGAGCGGGGAGACGCCGTCGCGGTTGAGCGGATCCAGTTCGGCGGCCGCATCGCGCAGCAGCGCGGCGACGCCCGGATCGGAACTGCGCGCGGCGTGATGCAGCGGCGTGTTGCCTTCGTTGTCGGTCAGGCGCGGGTCGGCGCCGTTGGCCAGCAGCGTCATCACCGCGTCGGGGCGCCCGTGCCAGCTGTCGCGCGTTGCGGCCAGCAGCGGCGTCATGCCGGCGTGGCTCGCGTTGAGGTCGGCGCCGTTGGCGATCAGCGCGCGAAGCAGGCGCAGGTCAGGCAACACCGCGGCGAGCACGGCGAGGCTGCGCTGGTCGCGATCGTCGGCCGGCGGCGGCGCGGTGACGTCGGCGCCCAGTTCGATCAGCTCCAGCGCGCGCTCCACGCGGCCGGCGCGCGCGGCGGCGTACAGCAGCGGCGCGAGCGGTTCGCCTTCGGTCAGCGCGACCGGCTCGTCGAGTTCGACCTCGTCCTCATCGGCCTCGAAGGCGAAGCCCGGCAGCGGGTCGGCCGGCTCGATCTGCTGGAGCAGCGCGTGCAGCGCGGGCGCGCCGAGCGCCAGCAGCGCCGCAAGCGTCCAGCGGACGCCGCCGCCGAGCAGCGACGGCCAGGCCAGCGCCACCACGATCACCGCCATCGCCAGCACGATCGCCGCGACGCCGAGGCCGCGCCAGGCGCCCAGTTCGAGTTCGCCCAGCGCGTGCCAGTGTTCGCGAACCGGACCGCCGTCGCGTTCCAGGCCGAGCCACAGCGGCCACACGCGCCACAGGCCGAGCAGCGCGAGGCCCACGACGGCGCTCACGCCGAGCGCGGCGCCCAGCGAGCCGCTGGAAAGCAGCGAGGACAGCGGCCAGGCGAGCAGCGCGGCGAGCACGGCGACGGTACCGCCCCAGACCAGCGCGAGCGCGATGCCGTCGCGGATGGCCTCACGGCGCCCGGGCAGGCCGCCATCGCGCCAGGCGCGTACGGCGAGTGCGTTCAAAGGCTGCGCGAGAACGCCCGCGATCGCGGCGACGAGGCCGCCGACGCCCGCGATCAGGCCCAGCAGGACGCCGCCGGCCAGCACGCCGCCGATGCGCAGCGGCATCGACGCGGTGCGGACGGCGCGGACGGGAGGCGTGGACTCAGGCATCGGTGCCCCAGTCCTCCAGCATCGGGTCTTCGACCTTCGGCGGGAATTGCAGGTGGAAACCGCGCAGCGCGAGGTTCTCGCGCACGACGGCGGCGTCCTCGCGGGCCAGCTTGCGTTCGGGGGTCAGTGCGACTTCCAGCACGAAATGCAGCGTGCCCAGCTGCGTGCGCAGCGGTTCGGGCAGGCGCGCGAAGTCGTCGCGCTGCGCGAGGTAAACGTAGGTGTCGGCCTTGCGGAGGCTCTTGTAGACGTAGGCTTGCATCGGTTCCGGCGGCAGGCGCGCGCGGGGGACGGCGCGGCGAGATTTTCGCCACAGCATAACGTTGCAAAGCGTGGATTCGGGATTCCGGGTTCCGGTTTCGTAAAGCGCGCGTGTGAAGGCGTGCCCGGGGGCCATTTCCAGATTTGGAGGTCGAGGTTTCGGTCAGCGTCCTTCGCCGGGCTAGGGGCAAGCCTTCCGAATCCCGAGTCCCGAATCTCCGAGCCCGCGTTCAGTGATACCCCGCGTCCGCCGCGACCTTCCCCTTGAACACGCTGTAGGACCAGTACGTGTAGCCCAGGATCGCCGGCAGCAGCACGATCAGGCCCACCAGCACGAAGCCCTGCGACGACGGCGGCGAGGCGGCGTCCCAGATCGTCAGGCCGGGCGGCACGATGTTCGGCCAGATGCCGAGCACCAGCCCGGCGAAGCCCAGCGCGAAGAAGCACAGCGTCAGCACGAACGGCTTCGCATCGCGCCCGCGACGCATCGCCGCGCGCCACAGCGCGAAGGCGTTGGCAAGCGCCAGCAGCGGCACCGGCGCCAGCCACCAGAAATTCCCGTCCTCGAACCAGCGCGCCATCACCCGCGAGTCCAGGAACGGCAGCCACGCGCTCACCAACCCCATGAACGCGACGACGACCAGCACCAGCGGTCGCGTCAGGCCGCGCGCGATGTCCTGCATGCGGCCTTCGGTTTTCAGGATCAGCCACGTGGACCCCAACAGCGCGTAGCCGAACAGCACCGCGATGCCGGTCAGCATCGAGAACGGGCTGAACCAGCCAAACGCGCCGGCCATGTACTTGCCGTCCTGCAGCGGCATGCCTTCCACCAGCGCGCCGAGAATCACGCCCTGTGCGAACGCGCACACCATCGAACCCAGCGAAAACGCGAGTCCCCACGCGAACTTCGCGCGATTGGCCTTGAAGCGGAATTCGAACGCGACGCCACGGAACACCAGCGCGATGAGCATGAGCAGCACCGGCAGGTAAAGCGCCGACAGCACCACCGCGTACGCCTTCGGAAACGCCGCGAGCAGGCCCGCGCCGCCGAGCACCAGCCAGGTTTCGTTGCCGTCCCAGATGGGCGCGGCGGTGTTCATCATGTGATCGAGCTGCGCTTCGGTTTCCGCGAACGGCGCGAGGATGCCGAGCCCGAGCACGAAACCGTCGAGCACGACGTACATCAGCACGCCGAAGCCGATCACGCCGAACCAGATCACGGGCAGCACGGTGGCCATGTCCATCACACGCCCTCCTCGAGATCCTCGCCTGCGGCGGACAGCGGACGCGCCGGCGTCTTGTCGCCGCCGCGCGTGTGCTGCGGCGGTTCGTGCGGCAGCGGCCCCTTCTTCACCAGGCGCGTGAGGTACCACATGCCCGAGCCGAACACGATCGAGTACACGACCATGTAGACGATCAGCGACGTCAGCACGGCCGCCGCCGCGAGCGTCGGGCTCACCGCGTCCGCCGTGCGCAGCAGGCCGTAGATCACGTACGGCTGGCGGCCGATCTCGGTGACGTACCAGCCGGCGAGCATGCAGACGAAGCCAGCGAGCGTCAGCAGGCGCCAGCCACGCAGCGCCAGGCGCGATTCGTACAGGCGTCCGCGCCAGAACTGGTAGAGCGAATACAGCGTGAGGATCAGCATCAGCGTGCCGAGCCCGACCATGACGCGGAACGCATAGAACACCGGTTTCACCGGCGGACGCTCGCTGGCCGGCACGGATTTCAGCGGCGGGATCTCGCCGTTCCACGAATGCGTGAGGATGATGCTGCCCGCGCGCGGAATGGCGAATTCGAAATCGTTGCGTTCGGCGCGTTCGTTCGGCACCGCGAACACCACGAACGGCATCCCTTCGCCCTCGGGCTCGCTTTCCCAGTGGCCTTCGAGCGCGGCGACTTTCGTCGGCTGGTGTTCGAGCGCGTTCAGTCCGTGCAGGTCGCCGACGATGACCTGCGCCGGCACCGTGATCGCCGCGAACAACACGGCGGCCTTGAGCATCCGCTTGCCTGCATCGACATGCACGCCGCGCAGCAGGTACGACGCACCGACGCCGCCGATCACGAAGCACGTCGTGATGAACGCGGCGAGCACCATGTGCGCCAGCCGCACCGGGAACGACGGATTGAAGATGATCGCGAACCAGTCGTCCGGGTGGAACACGCCGTCGACGATGCTGTAGCCCTGCGGCGTCTGCATCCAGCTGTTGGCCGAGATGATCCAGAACGTGGAAATCAGCGTGCCCAGCGCGACCATCGAGGTGCTGAGGAAGTGCAGCTTCTCGCTCACGCGTCCCCAGCCGAACAGCATCACGCCGAGGAATGTCGCTTCCAGGAAGAACGCGGTGAGCACTTCGTAGCTCAGCAGCGGCCCGAGGATGTTGCCGGCCTGTTCGCTCAGCGTCGCCCAGTTCGTGCCGAACTGGAAACTCATCACGATGCCCGACACCACGCCCATGCCGAAGGACACGGCGAAGATCTTGATCCAGAAGAAATACAGATCGCGCCAGAGCGTGTCGCGCGTGCGCAGCCAGCGCCATTCGACGAAGGCCAGCCAGCTCGCGAGGCCAATGGTGAAGGCCGGGAACAGGATGTGGAACGAAATGACGAATCCGAACTGGATGCGCGACAGCAGCAGCGGGTCCACGGCTCAGCTCCTCGGGTGGGGCCGGGCACGAAGTGTGTGCCGCCTCGCGCAGGCTGTCGTCGGCCAAATCGTCCCACCCATGACGCATGACCCGATCCGGCAAAGCGGCGGGCTGCTAGGCTGCGGGGGTTTTGTCCAACCGTGCCGGTACGACCTCATGCCATCGCGTCCCATCCGCCTTACTTCCCTTGCGCGCCTGACTTCCCTTGCCGCCGTCCTTTCGACCGGCGCCTTCCTGGCGAGCGCGGCCTGCGCGCAGACGCCGGTCACCTTGACCGAGGCCATGGCCGATCCCGACTGGATCGGTCCGCCGGTCGAACAGGTCTGGTGGGCCTGGGACGGCCAACGTGTTCAGTACCAACTCAAGCGTGAAGGGGCTGCGATCCGCGACACGTACCAGCAACCCGTTGCGGGCGGCAACGGCGCCGTGCTCGACGGTGCCGCGCGCGCCGACCTCGACGCGCCGCGCGCCGTGTACGACGCATCGCGCCAGCGCATGGCGTTCGTCCGCAACGGCGATGTCTTCGTGCGCGACCTGCGCACCGGCGCGCTGACGCAGGTCACGCGCACCAATGCCGATGAAGCCACGCCGCAGTGGAGCAGCGACGGCAACCTCGTCTTCCGCCAGGCCAACGACTGGTACCAGTGGCGCGCCGGTCGCGGCGTGAGCCAGGCCGCGGTGGTGAAGGCCGAAAAGGATCCCGCCGCGCCGCCGAAGGCCGACGATCTCCGCGAACGCCAGCTGGCGATGATCGCCACGCTGAAGAAGGACAAGGAACTGCGCGACGGCGCGCGCGACCAGAACGAAGCCTGGCGTCGCGCCGATCCCACGCGCGCACCCGCGCCGACGTACCTGGGCACCGACGTCGTCGTCGCCGACAGCGCGCTGTCGCCGGACGGCCGCTGGCTGCTCGTCGTCACCACGGCCAAGGGCGCCGACGAAGGCCAGGCCGGCAAGATGCCCAAGTACGTGACCGAATCGGGTTACGAGGAATTCGAGGACGCACGCACGCGCGTGGGCCGCAACGATCCGCTGCCGCATCGCCTGTGGCTGGTGGACGTCAATGCATCGAAGGCGACCGAACTGAAGTTCGATTCGCTGCCGGGCATCAAGGACGATCCGCTCGCCGCGATGCGCAAGGCCGCCAAGCAGGATCCGCTGAAGGGCGATCGTCCGGTCCGCATCGAGAGCGACGGCGACGGTTCGGGCCCGGCCATCCACTGGAGCGACGACTCGCGCAATGTCGCGATGCTCGTGCGCGCGGTCGACAACAAGGATCGCTGGATCGTTTCGCTCTCGCCGGCGAGCGGCGACGCGGCGAGCACGAAGCTGGTCACGCGCGACCGCCTCACCGACAAGGCGTGGATCAACTGGGGCTTCAACGATTTCGGCTGGACCCGCGACGGCGCGCTGTGGTTCCTGTCCGAACGCAGCGGCTATTCGCACCTGTACGTGAACGACGGCGGCAAATCGCGGCAGCTCACCAGCGGCAAGTGGGAAGTCTCGGCGCCGACGCTTTCGGCCGATGGCGCATCGTTCTTCTTCACCTGCAACCGCAAGTGGCCGGGCGATTACGAAGTCTGCGCCGTGCCGGTCGCCGGCGGCGACGTGCGCGAAGTGACCTCGCTCGACGGCGTGGAAGACTTCACACTTTCGCCGGACGGCAGCAAGGTGCTCGTGCGCCATTCGTCCAGCTACATGCCGCCGCAGCTGTCCGTGGTGAATGCCGCCGGCGGCAACGCCACGCAGCTGACCGACACGCGCAAGCCTGAATTCAAGGGCCGCCAGTGGATCCAGCCCGAGTACGTGCAGGTGCCGAGCAAGCATGGCGCGGGCGTGGTGTGGGGCAAGTTCTACGGCCCGAAGAACTACGAGCCGGGCCGCAAGTATCCGGTCGTGATGTTCGTGCACGGCGCCGGTTACCTGCAGAACGTGTCGGAGCGGTATCCGAACTACTTCCGCGAGCAAATGTTCCACAACCTGCTCGTGCAGCAGGGTTACGTGGTGCTCGACCTGGATTACCGCGCGTCCGAAGGCTACGGCCGCGACTGGCGCACGGCGATCTATCGCCAGATGGGCCATCCGGAACTGGAGGATTACCTGGACGGCCTGGACTGGCTGGTCGCCAACAAGCAGGGCGACAAGGACCACGCCGGCATCTACGGCGGTTCGTACGGCGGCTTCATGACGTTCATGGCGCTGTTCCGCTCGCCGGGCACGTTCAAGGCCGGCGCCGCGCTGCGTCCGGTCGCCGACTGGTCGCAGTACAACCACGAGTACACCAGCAACATCCTCAACACGCCGGAACTCGATCCGGAGGCCTACCAGGTCTCCTCGCCGATCAACTTCGCCGACAAGCTGCAGGACAACCTGCTGATCGCGCACGGCATGATCGACGACAACGTGTTCTTCAAGGATTCGGTGATGCTGAGCCAGCGCCTGATCGAACTGCGCAAGGACAAGTGGGAAATCGCGCCGTACCCGCTGGAACGGCACAGCTTCACGCGTTCGGACAGCTGGTACGACGAGTACCGCCGCATCTACGAGCTGTTCGAGCGGACGTTGAAGTAAGCGGCAGGGATGTCTCTAGCCCCTCTCCCGCCTGCGGGAGAGGGGTTGGGGTGAGGGCAGGCGAAGCGACAACACCGCCCTGCCCTCATCCGCCCTCCGGGCACCTTCTCCCGCAAGCGGGAGAAGGGATGGCCGGCATGGAAGGATGGATTCCCGCCTTCGCGGGAATGACAGCTGAAAAGGCGCGGCGATTACCGCGTCGCCGCAGCCTCCACCGCCGGCATCTTCGCCTCGCTCCAGCTCGAATCCGGATCGAAGCCCTTCATTCCTTTCGCGACCGCTTCGCCGCCCGGACCGAGATCCTTCTCGAACACCTGCCCGTCCGGGCCGATCATGAAGCTCATCACGCCGGTGTCGCCGTATTTCGCCGGCCACGCGACGAGCGCGAAGCCGCGCGTCATGCGTCCGTCGACGAGGTAGTTGCGCGCGCCGCCCGGCGCCGAGTCGCCCTGCGAGGTCAGGATTCGATAGCGGTAGCCGAGGTAATCGCCCTTCGGCAGGTCGTCGCCGAAGAGCGGGCCGAGCGGGCTGACGTCCGCGCTGCCGTCTTCGGGCCAGTAGAGCCCGTCGTGCTTTCCGTCGCTGCTGAGGATGTGCTGCGCGTACTCCAGCACGCCGTCGCCATCGTGGTCGTTCTCGGCGTAATCCAGCTGCGCGTCGCGGTAGGCCTGCACCGCCTGCAGCACGGCAAGCTCATTGCGACCGATGCGTCGCACGCGCATCTCCTCGCCGCCGGCCTTCGGATCGAAGCGCCAGCCGCTCTTGTCCTGCTTCAGCGGAATGGGCAGCGTCCAGCCGCCGTCGCCTACGGCCAGCTTTGCCGTCGCGCCGTCAGCGAGGACGCGATGCGACTGCTTCCACATCGCGAGGAACGCGTCGACGTCCTCGCGATCGATGCCTTCCATCGGAATGTAGTCGCGCCACTGCGCGCCGAGCACCTTCTGCAACGCGGCCTGGTCGTGTTTCTCGACCGCTGCGACGAATGCGTCGGCCGCGGCGTCGGCCGTGGGATAGGCGCTCTGCGCGAAGGCCGGCGAAACGCACAGCGCGACCAGCAAGGTCAGCAGCAAGGGGTTTGCAAGTTTCATCGAAGAACTCCTCCTCGAACCTGCGCGATCAACCGCGGCGACGTGCGCCACCGCCGCCGTGCGACGGGCGCGACTGCCGCTGTACCTGATGCCCGCCCGAGCGCTGCGATTGCGGCCGCTGCTGCATCTGCCGGCTCTGCTGCCCGCGTTCGAGCTGCTGGCGTGACTGCTGCGGATGCCGCGCGCCCTCGAAGGCGTTGTTGCGCGAGACCTCGTGCGTCTGCCGCTGCTGCGCGTGATCCTGCAGGCGCGGCTGGTTCGCCTGCGAGCGCTGCATGTGCTGCGCCTGCGCACCGCGCGCCTCGTTGCGGGCATGGTCGCGCTGCTGGGCATTGGCGTGCGTGGTGCGCGGGCCGGCATCGCGATGCGTGCCTGCCTGAGCGCGATCGCCGCGCTGCTGCGCGACCTCGCGCGCGTGGTCGCGTGACGCGTCGCGTTGCGAAACATCCCGCGTGCGTGCCTGCGCGGTCTCGCGGGCGCGTTCGCGCGACGGATCGCGCTGCACGCCGGCGCCGCCTTGTCCGGGACGCGAATCGAGCCCGCCGGGTCGATTCTGGATGTCGCGTCCCGCTTCGCGCGCGCGCTCCTGGGCCTGTCGATTGCTCGCCGCGGGTGCTTCGAAGCCGCGGCGTTCCATCTCCTGCCGCGCGCGATCGCGATTGGCCTGATGCGCCGCATCGTTCCCGCGAAACTGCTGGCGCTGGTCGGCGCCGGGCAGTCGCTGCTGGCCGAACTGCTCGCGGCTGCGCGCATCGCGGTACGGCACGTCGCCGCGGAAATTCGCGTCGTGCCGCCACGTACTGCGGCTCGCGTCGATCTGCCGGTTGACGTTGATGTTGTTGTAGCGGTTCACGTCGATGTCTACGTCGCCGCCATGCCAGTCCCAGTCGCCCCACAGCGCATCGGCGACCGCGACGCCCGTGCCGAACGCGAGGCCGGCCGCGAGCACGCTGCCCGGATACCACGCCGGCGCCGGCGGGTAGTACGCGGGCGGATACGACGGATACGGCCACGACCCGTACACGGTGGTCGGGTTGTAGCTGGGCACGTAGACGACTTCGGGATTGGCCGGCTCGATCTGGATGATCTGCGTCGGCGGCGGCGGAGGTGGCGCCTGGCCTTCGACCACGACCGGCGCCGGTGCGGGCGGTGCCGCCACGACCGTCACCTTCTGCTGTTCCGAACTCTGCAGGTTGCCGGCGGCCTGCGCGGCGCGACGCAGCCGCTGCACGGCGTCCATCATGTCGCCCGGCTGCGCGAGGAACGCATCGCCCAGGCGCTGCACCCAGCCAGGATCCTGCGAAAGCGTCGACATCACCTGCGGGAAGGCGACCAGCGACTGCACGCTCGGATCCCACGGCTGGTCCGCGACCAGCTTCACCGCGGCGTCGCCCTTCGCGTCGGGATGCGCCTTCGACCACGCGACGGCGTCGGCGACGTTGCCCGGATACGTCGCCGCCATCAGCACCTGGGTCAGCAGCGAATCGGGATACAGCGCGATCGGCGCGACCATCTGGTCGAGCTCTTCCTGCGCGAAAACACGCTGCGCCGGCACTGCGGTCGTCGCGGCCGGTGTCGTGACGGCGGGCGCGGGTGCGGCAGGCGCTGGCGTAGTGGATGCCGCGGGCGCGGCCTCGCGCTTGCACGCGGTTGCCGACAGCGCGGCGATGAGAACGGCGGACAGCACACACGGGCGGAGCATGCGCATCACACACCTCCCACACCTGAAGAGCGTCGACGGCCCCGGCGCAACGCCGGTCCTTCGACGGCCCCCTGAACGGGCGGCGGCTATCATGCGCGCCTGCCCCGCTATGTCCCTGTGAACATGAGCTCGCCTGCCCCGGCCTTCGACGACGTCCGCGCCTACCTCACCGACCTGCAGGACCGCATTTGCGCGGCGATCGAGCACGCCGACGGCGGTGCGCGCTTCCGCGAGGACGTGTGGCAGCGGCCCGAAGGCGGCGGCGGGCGCACGCGCATCCTTCGCGAGGGCTCAGTGTTCGAACAGGCGGGGATCGGATTTTCCGACGTCTCCGGCGCGAAGCTGCCGCCGTCGGCCACCGCCGCGCGGCCGGAACTCGCGGGCGCGTCGTGGCGCGCGGTCGGTGTCTCGCTGGTGTTCCATCCGCGCAATCCGCACCTGCCGACCACGCACGCGAACGTGCGCCATTTCCGCGCCGTGCGCGATGGTGAAACGGTGGCGTGGTGGTTCGGCGGCGGCTTCGACCTCACGCCGTTCTATCCGGTGGACGAGGACGTGCTGCACTGGCACCGCACTGCGCGCGAGCAGTGCGAACCCTTCGGCGGCCAGGCGCGCTACGAGAAGCACAAGCACTGGTGCGACGAGTATTTCTTCCTGAAGCACCGTAACGAAACGCGCGGCGTCGGCGGCCTGTTCTTCGACGACCTGCATGAGGATGCCGATGCCGACTTCGCCTACCTGCGCGCCGTGGGCGACGGTTTCCTCGATGCGTACCTTCCCATCGTCGAACGTCGCAAGGACACGCCGCACGGCGAACGCGAGCGGCAGTTCCAGCTGTACCGCCGCGGCCGCTACGTCGAGTTCAACCTGGTCTTCGATCGCGGCACGCTGTTCGGCCTGCAGTCGGGCGGACGCACCGAATCGATCCTCATGAGCCTGCCGCCGCTGGTGCGATGGGAATACGGTTTCGAGCCCGAAGACGGCAGCCCCGAGGCGCGGCTGGCCGACTACCTGCGCCCGCGCGACTGGCTCGCCGAGCTGGGCTGATCGCGCGAGTCAGACGTCCTCGTCGCCATCGCCCGGGGGCTCGCGCAACAGGATGGTGATGCGGCCGTCGGTTTCCAGCAGCGCGAGGTGGATGCGGTCCACGTCGTTGCAGCCGGCCTCGCGCATGGCCTTGGAGAAGTCGTAGCGGCTGACCAGTTCGCGGCGCAACACGTCGCGATAGACGTTCCCGTTGTGCGCGAGCACGACCGGCACCCCTTCGAGCAGGCGCTCCATCTTGCGGCTGCGCGAAGTGAGCAGGCCCACCGACCAGTTCAGCACGATGAGCGTGGCCGCGAGCAGCAGCCCGCCCGTCATCGACGTGTCCTTGCCCAGCAGCGCGTTCTGCACCGCATTGCCGAGCAGCACGATCAGCAGCATGTCGAATGCGGTGAACTGCCCCATCGTCCGCTTGCCCGAGATCCGGATCATCCCCAGCAGCACGACGTACACCACCACCGCGCGCAGGACGAACTCCCACCACGGCATCGACATCTCGAACATGGCCGCCTCCGCTTCCGCGATGCGGGAACGCTAGCGGCAAAGCGTCCGGAGGAGAACTCACGGCAAGCGGATGGCGTGACGGCCTGGGTCCCGGCGTTCGCCGGCATGACGGGGAATGGACTGAAGTCGCTGAGTGGCAGTCGGAGAATCCAGCCCCCTTGGTAAGGGGGCGCGGCGGCAGCCGCGGGGATCGGAAGTATCGGCGCGGGGGCCCAAAGTTTTGCGACGCGAAACTTTGGGTTTATTTCTGGCGACGCCAGAAATAAAAAGCCCCGCAGGCAGGGGGGGCCGGCGGGGCTGGGGAGCGGGACCTGGGGAGGGGCCTTCGCTCCGGGATCACTCCAGGGGAGGGAGAGATCGGCGACAGGCGTTGCACCTGTCGCGACCTATATGACCATTCCGTACATGGATGGTTCGTGAAGATCCGGGTTAACAATTCGTTGGATTCAGGAGGCATTCACCGAATTGGAAACGTTTTTCTCCGCGTTCCGCGCGAAATCCGCCTCCCGGCGGCCGTGGCACGAAAACTGCCAGATGCGGCTTCCGACGAACGGTCAGTGGGCCTCGTCCCAGTTCGCGCCGATACCGCTGTCGACCAGCAGCGGAACCCGCAATCCGGCCACCCGGGACATGCGGTCGCGCGCCTCGTTCACCAGGGTGTCGACGAAACCGGTCTCGACCTCGAACACCAGTTCGTCGTGCACCTGCAGCACCATCAGCGCGCGGTCGCGGTGATCGGCCAGCCAGCCGTCGATGGAGATCATCGCCAGCTTGATGATATCCGCCGCGGTGCCCTGCATCGGCGCATTGATCGCCGCGCGCTCGGCGCCCGCGCGCAGGCCCTGGTTCCGCGCGTGGATGTTGTCCAGGTACAGGCGGCGGCCGAACACGGTTTCCACGTACCCCTGCTCGCGCGCCTGCTGGCGCGTGCGCTCCATGAAGTCGCGCACGCCCGGGTATCGGCTGAAGTACAGCGCGATGTAATCCTGCGCCTCGCCGCGCGAGATGTTCAGCTGCCGCGCCAGGCCAAACGCGCCCATGCCGTACATCAGGCCGAAGTTGATGGCCTTCGCGGCGCGGCGCTCGTTGTTGCTGACCTCGTCGAACGGTTTGCCGAAGACTTCGGCCGCCGTCGCGCGATGGATGTCGGCGCCGGATTCGAACGCACGCAGCAGGCTCGGATCCTCCGACAGGTGCGCCATGATCCGCAGCTCAATCTGCGAGTAATCGCACGCGACGATGCAACGCCCTTCCGGCGCGACGAACGCCTGCCGGATGCGGCGGCCGTCGTCTGTGCGGATCGGGATGTTCTGCAGGTTCGGATCGCTAGACGCGAGCCGTCCCGTCGCCGCGCCGGCCTGGTGATAGCTGGTATGCACGCGGCCGGTGTCGCGGTTCACCATCTCCGGCAACTTGTCGGTGTACGTGCTGCGCAGCTTCGACAACCCGCGGTATTCCAGAATCACCCGCGGCAGCTCGTGCTGGTCGGCGATCGCTTCCAGCGCTTCCTCATTGGTCGACGGCGCACCCGACGGCGTCTTCACCAGCGCCGGCAGTTTCAGTTCGTCGAACAGCAATTGCCCGAGCTGCTTGGGCGAATCCAGGTTGAAGGTGCGACCAGCCAGCTCCGTCGCCTTCTGCTGCGCGGCGAGCATGCGCTTGCCGAGGTCGGCCGATTGCCGGCGCAGTTCGTCGGCGTCGACCATCACGCCGTTGGCTTCGACGCGTTCGAGCACCTGCACCAGCGGCATTTCGATCTCGTGGTACACGTGCGCCAGGCCCGGCACCGCTTCGACCTTCGGCGAAAGCACGCGATGCAGGCGCAGCGTGACGTCGGCGTCCTCGGCGGCGTAACGCATCGCGTCCTCGATGGACACCTGCGAGAACGGAATCGACTTCGCGCCCTTTCCGGCGACGTCCTCGTAGCGGACCGTGTCGTAGCCGAGATAGCGTTTGGCCAGCGAATCCATGTCGTGACGCGTCGCCGTCGCGTTGTAGACGAAGCTCTGCAGCATCGTGTCGTCGGCGTAATTGCGTACTTCGATGCCGTTTCGACGCAGCACGTGCAGGTCGTACTTGCCGTGCTGGCCCATCTTCTTGCGCGTGGGATCCTCGAACAGCGTGCGCAACGCGGCCAGCGCCTCGGTGCGGTCGAGCTGCTTCGGCGCGCCCGGATAATCGTGGCCAAGCGGCAGGTACGCGCCGCGACCCGGTTCCGCCGCAAGACTCAGGCCGATGAGGTTGGCCTGCATCGGATCGAGCGAGTCGGTTTCGGTGTCGAACGCAAACTCCTCCGAATCGCGCAACCGCGCAAGCAGGTCGTCGAACTGCTCCGGCGTCAGGATCGCCTCGTAATCGCCCTTCGCCGACAGCGACGGATCGACCGCTTCCGCCGGCGCGCCAGAACGCGCGTGGCCGGCGGCCGTGTTGCGAAGGCCCGTCGGGCTGTTCGCGTGATCCTCGACCACCGCGCCGGGGCCTTCGAGCTCGCGCAGCGCCTGCTTGAAGCCGTAGCGCGCGTACAGCTCGCGCAACTCATCGACATGGCGATCACGGAGGGCGAGATCGGTCGGGCCGCGATCGAGATCGACGTCGGTGCGGATCGTCGTCAGCGTGCGGTTGAGCGGCAGGCGCGGCAGAGCGGCGCGGAGGTTCTCGCCGATCTTGCCCTTGATCGACTCCGCATGCGCGATGACGTTGTCGAGCGTGCCGTATTCGCCGAGCCATTTCGCCGCGGTCTTCGGACCGCACTTCTCGACGCCGGGGATGTTGTCGACGCTGTCGCCCATGAGCGCGAGCAGGTCGATGATCTGGTCCGGCCGCACGCCGAACTTGTCGATCACGCCGGCTTCCGAATCGAGCCGGCTGCCGCTCATCGTGTTCACCAGCGCGATGCCGGGACGCACGAGTTGCGCGAAGTCCTTGTCGCTGGTGGAAATGGTGACGTCGATGCCCTGGTCGGCCGCGCGCACGGCGAGCGTGCCGATGACGTCGTCGGCTTCGACGCCTTCGATGCGCAGGATCGTCATGCCCAGCGCGTTGACGATGTCGCACATCGGCTGCACCTGCGCGCGCAGTTCGTCGGGCATCGCGGCGCGGTTGGCCTTGTACTCGGGGTACAGGTCGTCGCGGAAGGTCTTGCCCGGCGCGTCGACGACGAAGGCCACGTACGCGGGTTGCTCCTTCAGCGTCGCGCGCAGCATGTTGACCACGCCGAACAGGGCGCCGGTGGGTTCGCCGGCGTCGTTGGTGAGCGGCGGGAGCGCGTGGAAGGCGCGATAGAGATAGCTGGAGCCGTCGATGAGGACGAGGCGGGGCGTGTCGGTCATGACCGGAATTCTACGCTGCACGGCTTTGGCGACCGTGCACGGCCGGGCCGTCACCCCTCGCAGCGGCCCCGGCGCGTATCCTTGCGGGCATCGCCATCCGCATCCCGCCGACCGGCAAGGAGTCCGCCATGCGCCACGCTCTGCTCGCCCTGCTGCTCCCGTTGACCCTGATCGGTTGCGCGACGATGGGCAGCGACGATCCGACGGCCGGGCTCCAGGATCCCGAAGTGCGCTCGCGCACCGTCAGCGGCGGCGACACCATCGACGAGTACTACGTCGCCGGCCAGCTGCGCGTGGTGCGCATCACGCCTGCACGCGGCCCGGTGTACTACCTCGTCGACAACAACGCCGACGGCATCCTCGACAGCAGCAAGGGCGAAGGTCCGATCTCGCCGGTGCAGTACAAGCTGCTGAGCTGGTAATCCGCGTCGCAAAGCCGCCGCACGATCCGGATATCGGGCGTGCGGCGCGCCATACAGACTCCATCGCGTGACGTCCCACGGGAGAACGCGATGACGCTCCAGACACTTTCCTTCGACATCGAACGCGACCCGCGCTGGCTCGCGCTGTGCGCACGCGAACGCGCCGCCGACGGGCGCTTCGTCTATTCGGTGAGGACCACCGGCGTGTACTGCCGACCCTCGTGCGCCGCGCGCCAGCCGCTGCCGCGGAACGTGGACTTCCACGCAACGCCGGACGACGCCGAACGCGCCGGTTTCCGCGCCTGCCGGCGTTGCCATCCGCGCCGCGATAACGTGCGCCAGACCATCCGCTTCGCCATCGGTGACACCTCGCTGGGGTGCGTGCTGGTCGCCCAAGGTGAGGCGGGACTGCGGGCGGTGCTGTTCGGCGAGGACGCCGACGGACTTGTGCGCGATCTGCAATCGCGCCTTCCCGGCGCCGCGCTCGCGGTGGACGCCGGCGGCGTGCAGGCGGTGCTGGAAGCGGTCGTCGACTGCATCGAGGCGCCATACCTCGGGTTCGGCGTACCCGTCGATCTGCAGGGCACGCCGTTCCAGGTGAAGGTCTGGCAGGCACTCCGCCGCATTCCGGCGGGCTCGACCGTGAGCTACGGCGCACTGGCGCGGCTTCTCGGCGTGCCGGATTCGGAGCGGGCCATCGCGGCCGCATGCGCGGCAAACCCGCTGGCCGTGGTCGTGCCGTGCCATCGCGTGGTGGCAGCCGACGGCGGCCTCTCCGGCTACCGCTGGGGCGTCGCACGCAAGCGGGCGCTGCTGCAGCGCGAGGCGCACGCATGAGCGCCGCCGTCGCGCTGCGCCGCGACGCGAAGGCGCTCGCCCAGCGCATCGCGTGGCAGGACTGGGATCGCGTCGCCGCGTCGCTCGACGCCTGCGGCCACGCGGTCCTGCCGGGCCTGCTCGACGAAACCGAATGCCGCGCGATCGCTGCGCTGTACGACCGGCCGGACGGATTCCGCAGCCGTGTCGTGATGGCGCGCCACGGATTCGGCAGCGGCGAGTACCGCTACTTCGCGTACCCGCTGCCGGACACGGTCGCGATGCTGCGCGCGGCGGTGTATCCGCACCTATCGCCCGTGGCGAACCGGTGGAACGCGGCGATGGGGATCGACGTGCGCTATCCCGAGGCCCACGCCGATTTCCTGCAACGCTGCCATGACGCCGGACAGGTGCGGCCGACGCCGCTGCTGTTGCGCTACGACGCCGGCGACTACAACTGCCTGCATCAGGATCTCTACGGCGAACACGTCTTCCCGCTGCAGATGGCGGTGCTGTTGTCGGAGCCGGATGTCGACTTCGAGGGCGGCGAGTTCGTGCTCACCGAGCAGCGACCGCGCATGCAGTCGCGCGCCGATGTGGTGCCGCTGCGACGTGGCGATGCGGTCGTGTTCGCCGTGCATCACCGGCCCGTGAAGGGAACGCGCGGGACGTACCGCGTGAACCTGCGGCACGGCGTCAGCCGCGTGCGTTCAGGTCGACGTCACACTTTGGGCATCGTGTTTCACGACGCGCTGTAAGCCTCCGCCATAGTCTTCGCGTCGATCGATGTCCGCGGGCTCAAGTTTCCTCGCGCGACGCCGTTAACGGGTCGCCGCACCGTCTTCATGCGGCGCAACGGAGGAAACACCGGAGTGTCCGGGAAAGAACGACGCACGCCCAAGCCGACGCCCGACGCCGCCGCGCTGCGCGCCGGCCTCACGCCCGAGCAGACGCGCACGCTGGAACAGCTGGAGCATTTCCAGTGGACGCTGGAGTTCGTCCGCCGACCGCTGTTCCAGGACCCGATGCCGGTGCTCTTCGACCGCGACCGCAAGCGCTGCGTGGCGCTTCTGCCCGATGGCTCGCTCGACGAGACGGTGAAGTTGAGGAAGTGAGGCGGGCGTACGAGCCCGTTTCCACCTCGAGCCGAACGGGTCGAACCACTTGCCGGCCTTCTTTCCGCGGTCATCCCGGCGAAAGCCGAGACCTAGGCTGGAAGCTCATCCGCAGTCCCCGCATCGCAATCTGACGCGCGATCAGCCTGGGTCCCGGCGTTCGCCGGGATGACGTTCCCACAGACTCAAGCGTTGCCATCTAGCGGCTGCTGCCTCACGCCGGCTGCAGATTCGCATACGCCAGCACCAGCCACTTGCTGCCGGCATCGTCGAAGTTCACCTGCACGCGGGCGTGCGCGCCGCTGCCTTCGTAATCGGTCACGGTTCCCATGCCGAACGACGGATGCTTCACCTGCGAGCCCAACCGCACCGCCGGCTGCTCCAGCGGCGCGTGGCCGCGACTGGCGCCCAGCACGCCGCGTTGCACGCCGCCGCTGTACGGACGCGAGACCTGCACCTTCGGACGCACTTCGTTGAGCAGCGGCGCCGGGATCTCGCGCAGGAAGCGCGACGGCACGCCGTACATGTCGGCGCCGTGGATGCGGCGCGACTCGGCATAGCTCAGCACGAGCTTCTGCCGCGCGCGCGTGATGCCGACGTACGCGAGGCGGCGCTCCTCTTCGAGGCGACCGGACTCTTCCGTTGAGCGGCCGCTCGGGAACACGCCCTCTTCCATGCCGGCCAGGAACACCAGCGGGAATTCCAGCCCTTTCGCGCTGTGCAGCGTCATCAGCTGCACGCCTTCCTCGCCGGCCTGGGCCTGGCCTTCGCCGGCTTCCAGCGCGGCGTAGCTGAGGAAGGCGACCAGTTCCGGCATCGCCGCCGCGTCCTCGTCGTCGGTGCGCGTGAAGCGCGAGGCGACCGACACGAGTTCGTCGAGGTTGTCCACGCGCGAATCCAGCTGGCCGCGCGACTCGTTGAAGTAATGCTCGCGAAGCCCGGAGCGGATCAACACATGGTCGATCTTCTCCGGCAGCGTCATCGACGCCAGTTCGTTGTCGAGGTCGTCGATCATCGCGAGGAAGCCCGCGACCGCATTGCGCGCACGAGCCGCCAGGCCGTTCTCGCCGACGATCCGACGCGATGCCTCCCACAGCGACACGCCATCGGCACGCGCTCGACGTCGCACTTCGTCGAGCGTGCGCTCGCCGATGCCGCGCGTCGGCGTGTTCACCGCGCGCTCGAACGCCGCGTCGTCCAGGCGCGAGGCGATCAGGCGCAGGTACGCCAGCGTGTCCTTGATTTCGGCACGCTCGAAGAAGCGCAGGCCTCCGTACACTCGGTACGGAACCTGTTCTGAAAGCAGCGATTCTTCGAACGCGCGCGACTGCGCGTTGCTGCGGTAGAGGATGGCGACTTCGCCGTAGCTGCCGCCGTCTCGCACCCACTGGCGCAAGCGTTCGACGACGAAGCGCGCCTCGTCCATCTCGTTGTACGCGGCGTACAGGTCGATCGGTTCGCCCGTGCCGCTGTCGGTCCACAGGTTCTTGCCCAGGCGGTCGGGGTTGTGCGCGATGACCGCGTTCGCGGCTTCGAGGATGTTCGCGCTGGAGCGGTAGTTCTGCTCCAGCCGGATCGTGTGCGTGCCGGAGAAATCCTTCAGGAAGCGCTGCATGTTCTCGACCTTCGCGCCGCGCCAGCCGTAGATCGACTGGTCGTCGTCGCCGACGACGAACACGTGCCCGGTGTCGCCCGCGAGCACGCGCACGAAGGCGTACTGGATCGCGTTGGTGTCCTGGAACTCGTCGACGAGGATCTCGCGGAAGCGATGCCGGTAATGCGCCAGCAGCGCCGGGTTGTCGCGCAGCAGTTCGTGCGCGCGCAGCAGCAGTTCGGCGAAATCGACCAGGCCCGCGCGTTCGCAGCGCTCCTGGTACGCCTCATAGCATTTGTGCATGACGTCGGCCCACGGATCGCCGGACGTCGGTTGCAGGTTGTGGGGGCGGCGGCCTTCGTCCTTCTGCGCGTTGATCCACCACACGATCTGCCGCGGTGGGAAGCGCGTTTCGTCGAATTCCAGCGCCTGCACGACACGCTTGACCAGGCGTAGCTGGTCGTCCGAATCGAGCACCTGGAAGCCTTCGGGCAATTTCGCTTCCTGCCAGTGCAGGCGCAGCAGGCGATGCGCGAGGCCGTGGAAGGTGCCGATCCACATGCCGCGCGCGCCGTGGCGCAGCTGGCCGTCGACGCGGTGGCGCATCTCGCCGGCGGCCTTGTTGGTGAAGGTCACGGCGAGGATGCCGTGGGTCGGCACGCCGTGGACTTCGTTCATCCAGGCGATGCGGTGCGTGAGCACGCGGGTCTTGCCGGAACCGGCGCCGGCGAGGACGAGGTAATGACCGGGCGGGGCGCTGACGGCCTCGCGCTGCGCTGGATTCAGCGCGTCGAGCAGGTGGGAGACATCCATGCGGGTATTGTAGCGGCGGCGGTCTCATCGCCCGCGTCGCGGGCCATCGCGGAGGGAGCTGAATGCGTCCGACGTCGAAAACGCTGCGGATCGCGGCCGGGCTGATCTTTGCGACCGCGTCGGCCGGTAGCGCCGCGCAGGCGGCTTCCGATGCCGCCCCCGACACCGAACGCACCCTGCGTGCCAGCGACAGCGCGCTGCAGGTCAGCGTCATCGGCGTGGACGACGCGCGCCGCCGCGGGCAGTTGCAGGACTGGCTGGCCGAAGTCGCGCAGGCGCAGCTGACCGCGTTCGGGCGCTATCCGCTGCACAGCGCGCGCGTGCGCATCGAGCAGGTCGCGCGCGAAGCCGCCCGCGACGACGAAAGCCCGGTGCCGTGGGGCCAGACGCTGCGGCGCGGCGATACGGCGGTGCTGCTGTTCGTGCGCGACGACGCGACGCCGGCGGAACTTCGCGCCGACTGGACGGCGATCCACGAGCTCTCGCACCTGTTCCACCCGTACATGGGGCGCGACGGCCGCTGGCTGTCGGAAGGCCTCGCGAGCTACTACCAGAACGTGCTGCGCGCCCGCGCCGGGCTGCTCACGCCGGAGCGCGCGTGGGAGCTGCTCGACGCCGGCTTCGGTCGTGGCCGCCGCGAAACCAGCGGCATGCCGCTGGTCGAACTCAGCCGCACGCACGAAGGCACGATGCGCGTGTACTGGGCCGGCGCGGCGTTCTGGCTGCAGGCCGACGTCGCGCTGCGACGCGACCACGCAACGAGCCTGGACGCCGTGCTCGCGAAGTATTCGGACTGCTGCCTCAGCGGCACCGGCGAGACGGCGCCGACGCAGTTCGTCGCTGAACTCGACCGGCTCTCGGGCACGAAGGTGTTCTCGTCGAACTACGCGCGGCTGGTCCAGTCGCGCGTCTTTCCCTCGCTGGATGCGGTGTATCGCGACCTGGGCATCGCTCGGCGCGGGGACGCGCTGGCATTCGATGACGATGCACCCGGCGCCGCGGTGCGTCGTTCGATCACGGCCAATGGCGCCGCGCGACCGGCTGCGCCGTAGCGGTCAATGCGCCTTGTGCTTCACGACGGCCTGCGCCATCAGCTTGTCGGTGTAGGCGATGCCGATGGCGGACAGGATGAAGACGCAGTGGATGATCGTCTGCCACATCACGCCTTCGGCGGTGTAGGTGCTGTTGGCCGAACCGAGGCTGCCGATCGCGATGAAGGTCTTCAGCAGGTGGATCGAGGAGATGCCGATGATCGCCATCGCCAGCTTCACCTTCAGCACGCTGGCGTTGACGTGGCTCAGCCATTCGGGCTGGTCGGGATGGCCTTCCAGGCGCAGGCGCGAGACGAAGGTCTCGTAACCGCCGACGATCACCATCACGAGCAGGTTGGAAATCATCACCACGTCGATGAGGCCGAGCACCATCAGCATGATCTGCTGCTCGGTCCACTCCGTGGCGTGGAGCATCAGGTGCCACAGTTCCTTCAGGAACAGCACCACGTACACGCCCTGCGCGACGATCAGTCCCAGGTACAGCGGCAGCTGCAACCAACGCGAGGAGAAGATCAGGGCGGGAAGCGGGTTCATCGGGGCGGGACGCGGATCGGACATGCGGCGGCGCTCGGTTCGGGATCGGGGGGCCGGCTAGGGTACCGGCCGGCCATGACAGCCGCCAATGCGCGCCTGAAGGACGTTGGAATTCAGCATTGCGTCCGGCCGGACCGGGCACACCGCCCCTGCCCTTACACTGGACGGCCCCCAGCCCGCCGGAGTTCCTCCCCCATGATCGACCTGCATTACTGGCCCACCCCCAACGGCCACAAGATCACGATCTTCCTCGAGGAAGCCGGGCTGGACTACACGATCCACCCGGTCGACATCGGCGCCGGCGACCAGTTCAAGGCGGAGTTCCTGAAGATCTCCCCGAACAACAAGATGCCGGCCATCGTCGATCGCGACCCCGGCGACGAGGGCATGCACATCAGCGTGTTCGAGTCCGGCGCGATCCTCGCCTACCTGGCCAACAAGACCGGCCGTTTCGTACCGCAGGACCTGCGCGGGCGCACGCTGGTGAGCCAGTGGCTGCACTGGCAGATCGGCGGCCTGGGCCCGATGACCGGCCAGTACGGCCACTTCCACGTCTACGCGCCGGAAGACATCGCCTACGCGAAGGACCGCTACAAGCGCGAAGTGCTGCGCCTGCTGGGCGTGCTCGACCGCCAGCTGGAAGGCCGCGACTTCATCGCCGGCGACTACTCCATCGCCGACATGGCCGCGCACCCGTGGATCAATCCCTACACGAAGGCGCCGCTGGACCTGACCGAATTCGCCAACGTCCGCCGATGGCACGAAGCCGTCGCCGGGCGCCCCGCCGTGCAGCGCGCCTACGCGCTGGCCGAGCGCTACGGCGCCAAGCGCGAGATGACGCCGGAAATGCACAAGATCCTCTTCGGAACGCCCGCCAACTCCAACGCATGAAGAACCTCAACGTCCGCGGCCTTGCCGCCTGCCTGCTCGCCATGACCGTCGCCCTTCCCACCCTCGCCGCTCCCGCCCAGACCGCGTCCGCGCCGATCAAGCTCACGCTCGAAGCGCTGGCCGGCGACGCGCCGCTGTCGGGCCCCAGCCTGATGAAGGCGAAGGTCTCGCCGGACGGCAAGCGCGTGACGTTCCTGCGCGGCAAGGACAGCAACAAGAACCGGCTGGACCTGTGGGCGTACGACATCGCCAGCGGCCAGACGGCGAAGCTGGTGGACGCCGACGACATCCTGCCGGGCGACGAAGTGCTCAGTGACGAGGAGAAGGCGCGCCGCGAGCGCCAGCGCATCGCCGCGCTCAGCGGCATCGTCGATTACCAGTGGGCGCCGGACGGCCGTTCGTTGCTGTTCCCGCTCGGCGGCGAGCTGTACCTCTACGACCTGGCGAAGACCGGCAAGTCCGCCGTGCGCAAGCTCACCAATGGCGAAGGTTTCGCCACCGATCCGAAGCTGTCGCCGCGCGGCGGCTTCGTCAGCTTCGTGCGCAACCGCAACCTGTGGGTCATCGACCTTGCGAGCGGCAAGTCGATCCAGCTCACGCGCGATGGCAGCGACGTCATTGGCAACGGCGTGGCGGAATTCGTCGCCGACGAGGAAATGAACCGCCACACCGGCTACTGGTGGGCGCCGGACGATTCGGCCATCGCCTTCGCGCGCATCGACGAAACGCCGGTGCCGGTGCAGAAGCGCTACGAGGTGTATCCGGATCGCACCGAAGTCGTCGAACAGCGCTATCCCGCCGCCGGCGATCGCAACGTGCTGGTGAAGCTGGGCGTGATCGCGCCGAAAGCCGGTGCCGCGCCGAAGTGGGTGGACCTTGGCAAGGAACAGGACATCTACCTAGCGCGCGTCGACTGGCGCGATCCGCAGCGCCTGACGTTCCAGCGCCAGTCGCGCGACCAGCATCGGCTGGAACTCATCGAGGCCGATCTCGCCGGCGGCGGCCAGCGCGTGCTGCAGACCGAGACGAGCAAGACCTGGGTTCCGCTGCACGACGACCTGCGCTTCCTAAGAGACGGCCGCATCCTCTGGAACAGCGAGCGCAGCGGGTTCGAACATCTGTACGTATTGAGCGAAGACGGTTCGAAGGCGACCGCGCTGACCTCCGGCGACTGGCCGGTGGATGGCGTACTCGCGGTCGATGAAGCCGCCGGCTTCGTCTACTTCGCCGCCGGCAAGGATTCGCCGATGGACGCACAGGTGTACCGCGTGCCGCTCGCGGGCGGCGCGATCGAGCGCCTGTCCAGGACCGACGGCACGCATGCGGCGAGCTTCGCCGCCAATGCGAGCGTGTACGTCGACAACTGGTCGAACCCGACCACGCCGCCGCAGCTGGAGCTGTTCCGCAACGACGGTACGCGCATCGCCGCGCTGCTGAAGAACGACCTCGCCGATCCGCAACATCCGTACGCGAAGTACGCCGGCGCGCATCGCCCGATCGAGTTCGGCACGCTCAAGGCCGCCGATGGCGCGACGCCGCTGCAGTACAGCCTCATCAAGCCCGCCGGTTTCGACGCGAACAAGCGCTATCCCGTCGTGGTGATGGTGTACGGCGGACCGGCGTCGCAGACGGTCAAGCGCGCGTGGGCGCCCGACTTCAACCAGTACCTCGCGCAGCACGGCTATGTGGTGTTCTCGCTCGACAACCGCGGCACCCCGCGTCGCGGCGCGGCCTTCGGCGGCGCGCTGTACGGGAAGCAGGGCACGGTGGAAGTGGCCGACCAGCTGAAGGGCGTGGAGTGGCTGAAGTCGCAGCCGTGGATCGACGGCTCGCGCATCGGCGTGTACGGCTGGTCGAACGGCGGCTACATGACGCTGATGCTGCTGGCGAAGGCGTCGAACCAGTACGCCTGCGGCGCGGCGGGCGCGCCGGTCACCGACTGGGCGCTGTACGACACGCACTACACCGAGCGCTACATGGGCCTGCCGAAGGCCAACGTCGCCGGCTACCAGGAAGCGCGAGTGCTGGAGCACATCGACGGCCTGAAGTCGAAGCTGCTGCTGATCCACGGCATGGCCGACGACAACGTGCTGTTCACCAACTCCACCGCGCTGATGAGCGCGTTGCAGAAGCGCGGCCAGCCGTTCGAGCTGATGACCTACCCCGGCGCGAAGCACGGCCTGAAGGGCGCGGACAACCTGCACCGGCTGAAGCTGACGGAAGATTTCTTCGACCGGTGTCTCAAGCCGTCGCCATGATGTCGAAATGGCGCGCGCGGGTCTTGTCGGCGTGCATCGCCAGCCTGCTCGCGCTCGCCGCTTTCACTGCTGGAGCACGTGAACCGGACGAGGCTCAGGCCCGGGCGTTCGTGCAGTCGTTGCTGGTCGCCTCGCCATACCGCATCGGCGCGGCTGCGCGCGACGGGGAAATCCTCTACCGCCTTCGCTTCGCGGACGGCATTGCGCGCCAGTTCCCGTCCACGGCCGAACAGGCTGTCCGCATCGACGGGGATGCACTAGACGTGTCGGTGTGTCGCGATTGCCGATACGAGGAGCGCGATGCAGCCAGCGATCTGACGCGCTACCTGACGCCGAATGCCTGGGTCGACAGCGACCAGCGCAGTATCCTGGCCTTCGCTCGCCTGCATGCGCGCGGCGGCAGCGTGGACGCGCGGATGACGCGCCTGGTGGGTGCGATCCGCATGCGCATGGACGGTCCGGTCGACTTTCGCAGCTACTTGCCCGCGTCGGCCGCACTGCGCGATCGAGGGGGCGACTGCACCGAGTTCGCGCTGCTGCTCGCCGCGACCGGACGCGCCGTCGGGATTCCCACGCGTGTCGTGCACGGGCTGGCCTACTCCAGCCGGTTCGTCGGCCAGCCGCACGTATTCGGCCCCCACAGCTGGGTGCAAGCGTGGGACGGCGGGCATTGGCGGAGTTACGACGCCGGACTGGAACGCTTCGATGCGGGGCACATCGCACTGCGCATCGGCGACGGCACGCCGGCGGAACTCGCGGGCCTGGCCGACGTTCTGCGCCAGGTGCGTATCGTCGAGGCAGTCGGTGTGAGGGGGAACGCGGCGTCAGCGCGGACGCGATGAGCGTCAGCGGGCGGTGTCATCCGCTTCACTCGCGCGCTCGATCATCGGCAGTTCCGGCAGGCTGCTGTCGTCGACCCATTGCGCCGAACGCGGCTCACTGACGCCACCGACCCAGACGATGGTCGTCAGCGGTTCCACCAAGGGCCCGGCCTCCACCGGCGTGGAGGGTGTAGCCGGATCGGCGACCAGCGGCGAGGGCGACTCCGCCAGTGCGGATCCGGCGACCAGCGTCAACGCGATCGCCGCCAGGCTCGCGGCTCGCGCGGGCGTGCGATAAGACACACAGATCGGGCCGGAAGAGGCGGCCAGCAGTGCCATGCGCTGGGCATCGTCGAGGCCGTCCAGGTCGTGCACGGGATGACCGCATCGGGCGCAGTCGCCGGTGATGGTGCGTTGCGCTTGGGCGCTCAACGGACAACGCCGGTCGATGCGGGGTACTCGGGCCATCCTTGCCTCCACTCGGCGGAATGGCGCCTTTCTAGCACGCAGTGACCTTCGGCGCATGGTGTCCCGCCAGCCCAGCCGCCATGCTCGCCGTCGGACCCATTCCCGCCGATGCCATGACCAAGCCGCTGACCCTCGCGATTGCCCTGTCCCTCACCCTCGCCACCGGCGCGCCGATGCTCGCGCAGGCCGCGCAGCCTGCCGCGAAGTCGACGGCCGCCAAGCCCGCCGCGAAGCCCGCGCCGGCATGGGTCGCTACCAGCAACCAATACGCGAACATCCTGCTCAAGGCGCAGGCCGAGTTCGCGCCGGAGGGCATGTCGTTCTTCGGCGTGCCGGGTTACGACGATCGCGTCGCCGACCTCAAGCCGCAGAATCCCGAGCGCTTCCGTGCCGCGACTGCCAAGGCGCGCGACGAACTGAAAGCCAAGCTCGCCGTCGAACGCGATCCGAACGTGCGCCAGGATCTGGAAATCATGATCCGCGCGGCCGACGAGAACATCGCGACCAGCGAACTCACCCAGCGCCTGACGCTGCCGTGGAGCGACGTGCCGCAGACGGTGTTCAGCGGCCTGCAGGGCCTGCTGTCCGACCAGACGCCGCCCGAGCGCCGCGCCAAGGCGCTCGACCGCCTGAAGAACTACGTCGGCATGGGCACCGAGAAGACGCCGATCACCGAACTGGCGAAAGCGCGTTACACCGAAGCCGCGGCGAATGCGCAGCTCGTGCATCCGACGAAGCTCGAGGTCGAGCAGGCGCTGGGCAACGTAGACACCTACGTCGACGGCATCCGCAAGCTGTTCGCCAAGTACAAGATCGAAGGCGCCGAGCCCGCGCTCGCCGCGATGGAGACGCAGCTGAAGGACTACGGCACGTGGGCACGCGCCAACGTGCTGCCGACTGCACGCACCGACACGAAGCTGCCGCCGGAGCTGTACGCCAACAGCCTCAAGCAGTACGGCATCGACATCGACCCGCAGTTGCTGATTCGCCGTGCGCAGGTGGAGTTCATGGAAACGCGCGCGGCGATGCAGCAGCTCGCGCCGCTGGTGGCGAAGGCGAACAACCTCACCGTCGCCGATCCGCACGATTACGTCGCCGTCATCAATGCGCTGAAGAAGCGCAACATGCCCAACGACCAGCTCGAGGCGCGCTATCGCACGGTGATCGACCAGATCGATCCGATCATCCGCTCCGAGCGCATCGTCGACGTGCCGAACCGTCCGATGGTGATGCGCCTGGGCAGCGAAGCCGAATCGGCCGCACAGCCCGCGCCGCATTTCCTGCCGGCGCCGCTGATCGGCAACACCGGGCAGCAGGGCCAGTTCGTGCTGCCGGTGTCGGTGCCGACCGCCGAGGGCAAGGCGCTGGAATACGACGACTTCAACTTCGATGCGGTGCGCTGGACGCTGTCGGCGCATGAAGGCCGCCCGGGCCACGAGCTGCAGTTCACCGCGATGGTCGAGCGCGGCATCTCGCTGGCGCGCACCATGTTCGCGTTCAATTCGGTCAACGTGGAAGGCTGGGCGCTGTACGCCGAAGCCGAAATGGTGCCGTACGAGCCGCTGGACGGTCAGCTGATCGCGCTGCAGTTCCGCCTGATGCGCGCCGCGCGCGCGATGCTCGACCCGATGCTGAACCTGGGGCTGATCGACCGCGAGGCGGCCGGCCGCATCCTGCGCGAGAAGGTCGGGCTGTCGGAGGCGATGACGAAGCAGGAGCTGGACCGTTACACCTTCAACGCACCGGGCCAGGCGGGCAGCTACTTCTACGGTTACACCCGCATCCTCGAACTGCGCATGGAGACGGAGATTGCGCTGGGCGACAAGTTCGACCGCCTCGCGTTCAACAACTTCCTCCTCGACCAGGGCCTGCTCCCGCCGGACCTGCTGGCCAAGGCCGTGCGCGAGCAGTTCATTCCGGCGCAGTTGAAGAAGTAAGCCGGATTGCCGTCCGTTCTCCGAACGACGGCGCCCCTAAGCCCCTCTCCCACCGGGAGAGGGGTTGGGGTGAGGGTCGGGCGTGCGATGCAGTCATGCTCTCTCACCCTCAGTCGCTCGCACTGACCGCACGTCGAAATGGATTCCAGTTTCGCTGGCGTGACGGGGTCTGGTGAAGTTCCCCGACAGTGCCCGAGCTACGGGCCTGGGTCCCGGCTTTCGCCGGGATGACGGTGCAAGGTGGGCCTGAGGCGTCAGGCGGCGCAGCGCTGCTATCGGCAGGCCCGCTTCACCCAATTCCGACACCCCCTCCACACCCCGTGAATTCCCGCGGCGTCAGCGGCCCGTGCAGGAGGCACCGACACCGCGCTCGCTATACTTCCGCGAACGTTGTCCGGGAATGTTTCGTGCCGTCCACGCTTCCGCCGTCCACTGCCCGCCGCATGGCGCCCCTTGCGATCCGCGCCTGCACCGCCACCAGTGCCGTCGGCCGCGGACGGGATGCGTTGGCGAAGGCGTTGGCCGAAGGCCGCACCGGCCTGCGCCGGAACGATTTCGGCGACGACGCACGCCTGGACTGCTGGATCGGCCGCGTCGACGGGCTCGAAACCGTCGAGCTTCCCGAATCGCTCCAGCCTTGGGATTCGCGCAACAACCGCCTGGCCTGGCTGGCGCTGGCGCAGGACGGCCTGCGCGCGGCGATCCACGACGCCGTCGCGCGCCATGGCGCCGAGCGCGTCGCGGTGATCGTCGGCACCTCGACCTCCAGCATCGGCAGCACCGAGGCGGCCTATACCGCGCTGGAAGACGGCGAGTTCGCCGAACGGTTCGCCCGCCCGCACGTGCACACGCCGCATTCGCTCGGCGAGTTCGTGCAGCAGGCGACCGGCCTTCGCGGCCCGTGCATCACGGTTGCGACCGCGTGTTCGTCGAGCGCGAAGGTGTTCGCGCAGGCCGCGCGCCTGATCGACGCCGGCCTCGTCGACGCCGCGCTCGTCGGCGGCGTGGATACGCTCTGCGGCAGCGTGCTGTTCGGTTTCAACTCGCTGCAGCTGGTATCGAGCGAACCCTGTCGTCCGTTCGATGCGACGCGCAATGGTCTGTCGCTCGGCGAAGCCGGCGGTTTCGCGCTGCTCGAACGCGCCAACGACGGCGACACCGGCCTGCAGCTGCGCGGCTACGGCGAATCCAGCGACGCGCACCACATGTCCTCGCCGCATCCGGAAGGCCTCGGCGCGCGGCTGGCGATGCGCGATGCGCTCGCACGCGCCGGCATCGATGCCGACGAGGTCGGTTACCTCAACCTGCACGGCACGGCCACGCCGGCCAACGATTCGATCGAAGCCGCGGCCGTGGCCTCGCTTTTTCCCGACGCGCTGCATGCCAGTTCGACCAAGGGCTGGACCGGCCACACGCTCGGCGCGGCGGGCATCGTCGAATCGACGATCGCCTTGATCGCGCTGGAACGCGGCGAACTGCCGGGCACGCTGAACAGCGACGCGCCCGATCCCGCCTGCGGCCCGCAGATCCGCTTTGCGCCGCAGCGCGCCGCCATCCGTTACTCGATGAACAACTCCTTCGGGTTCGGCGGCAACAACTGCTCGCTGGTGTTCGGCTGCGCATGAGCCGCCTGGAAGCGAAGGTCGAAGGCATCGGTTTCTGGACGCGGGGCTTGCCCTCGTGGCCGGCGGCGCGCGAGTTCGCATCCAGCGGCGCGCAACCCGCCGATGCGCCGGCCCGACCGTCGCCGCAGTTGCTGCCGGCGAACGAGCGCCGCCGCGCGCCGGAGACCGTCGCCATCGCGCTGGAAGTCGCGATGGCCGCATGCGAAGCCGCGTCGCGCGATCCCGCGTCGCTGCCGTCGGTGTTCGCGTCGACGCATGGCGAGCTGGCGATCACCGATTACATGTGCACGACGCTCGCGGCCGATCCGCGCGCGTTGTCGCCCACGCGTTTCCATAATTCCGTGCATAACGCCGCCGCCGGCTACTGGACCATCGGCACCGGCGCGATGCAGCCGGCCAACGCGATCAGCGCGTACACGGCGAGCTTCGCGCAAGGTCTGATCGAGGCGCTGACGCAGCTGCACGACGACGCCGACGCGGTGCTGCTGGTCGCCTACGACGGCCAGTCCGCCGGCCCTCTGGCAAAGATGGCGCCGAGCGAAGGCCTGCTCGGCGGTGCGCTGGTGCTGTCGCGCGACGGCGCCGGGCCGCGCCTTTCGGCACGCCTGGTGCCGGTTTCGACCCGCGAGCCGGCCTCCGGCCCGCTCTCGCGCTTCGCGTCGGCCAATGCGATGGCGCCGATGCTCCCGTTGTTCGACGTGCTCGCGCATGGCGCCGGCACGGCGGTGCTGCCCGCCAGCGCCGCGCACGACCTGTTGGTGGAGGTGAACCCATGATCCATCCGTACCTGAGCCGCGACGACGTCATCGTCGTGATCCCCGCCCTGAACGAAGCGCTGCGCATCCGCGACGTCGTCGAGGGCGCGCTGGCCGAATGCCCGCGCGTGCTGGTGATCGACGACGGGTCCGACGACGGCACCGCCGATCGCATCGCCGACCTGCCGGTCACCGTGATCCGGCACGCGCAGCGCATGGGCAAGGGCGCGAGCCTGCGCGATGGTTTCGCGCACGCGCTGCGCATGGGCGCGCGCGCCATCGTCAGCATGGACGGCGACGGACAGCATCTTCCCAGCGACATCCCGCGCCTGCTCGCGGCGGCGAACCGCCATCCGGGCCACATCGTGATCGGCGCGCGCCTGCGTCGCCGCTCGCAGCAACCGGTCTATCGACGCCTCGCCAATGAGTTCGCCGACTGGGGCATCGCGTGGGGCACGGGCTACCAGATCGCCGACACGCAGAGCGGGCAGCGCCTGTATCCGGCCGCGGTCGCCGCGCTGACCGACGTGCCTGGCGAGGATTTCGTGTTCGAGGCACAGATCCTGATTTCCGCCGCGCAGCAGCTGGGCACGCGCTGCGTCTCGGTGCCGATCGAATCGCGCTACAAGTGCGTGCACAGCGACGAGCAGTTCCGCCCGAGCCATTTCAAGCCGCTGCGCGATTTCTCGCGCATCACCTCGCACGTGGTGCTGGGTGTGCTGCGGAAGGGTGGCATTCCCGAGATGTACCGCCGGATCCAAGGGAATCCGGCGTTGATCGACGATCCGTCGGGCGAGTTCGCGCCGCCGCCGATGGGCGTGGTGCAGACGCGGTCGTCGTAGGAGTCGTCGTTACTGCTTTTGTGCCGTCATTCCCGCGAAGGCGGGAATCCATCGATCCGGCGCGTCAATCTGCGGACGACGTGTTGGCTCGGACGGATGGATCCCCGCCTTCGCGGGGATGACACCAATAGATCACTTCACCGGCTGCGCCGGCGGCACCGTGGCAGGCGTCTGCGGGGCGGTTGCCGGCGGCGGATTGGCGACGTAGATCGCCACGGCCTGCGCGAATTTCTTCGTCGGCGAGATGTTCACGCCGATGCCGCCGCCGCTGAAACTGCCGCCGTGGTAGCCGCTGGAGCTGCCGCCGCCCACGCCGAGGCCGACGCTGCTGCCGCCGCCGGTGTCCTGCGTGCCCATGAACAGCACGCCATTGGCGCCGAGTTTCGCGGCCTCGGTGCGCAGCTTGGCGATCACGTCGTTCAGCTTGTTCTGCTCGCCGTAGGTGAAGCTGCCGCTGGCCGTCTCCAGGCGGGCGATTTCCTCGAATCCGCCCGGCGGCGGCGTGTAGTAGACGCGGACCTGCGCCGGATCGATAGGTGTGCGCGGCGTGCCGGTCACCAGTTGCGAGGTGGACGAACAACCGGCCAGCGCGGCCAGTGCGAGTGCTGCGAGCGTCGTGGCGATGCGGCGCATGGCGGCGCCTCCGTGTTGGGTTGCGGCGATCCTACGACAGTGGCGGTCGCGCCGAAGCGAACAAAGTCGCCGTCCGTTCAGGTCATCCCGCCGTCGACGCCGATGACCTGCCCGTTGATGTAGCCGGCGGCGTCCGAGCACAGGAATCCGATCAGCGCCGCGACCTCGTCGGGCCGACCGGCCCGGCCAGCGGGGACCAGCTGCTTGATGGCCTCGGCTGGGAACGCGGCGTCGGCCATGCGGCCTTCGACCACGCCCGGCGCCACCACGTTGCAGGTGATGCCGCGGCTGCCCATCTCGCGCGCGAGCGACTTGGTCGCGCCGTGCAGCGCCGCCTTGGCCGCGGCGTAGTTCGCCTGCCCACGATTGCCCAGCACCGCCGCCACCGACGACACGCTGACCACGCGGCCCCAGCGCGTCCGCGCCATCGGCAGCAGCAGCGGCTGCGTGACGTGGAAGAAACCGTGAAGGGAAACGTCGATGACGCGCTTCCACTTCGCCTCGCTCATGCCCGCCATCGGGCCGTCGTCGTGCACGCCGGCGTTGTTGACGACGACCTGGATCGGGCCGGCTTCGAGCAAGGTCGCGATCGCCGCCTGCGTGGCCTCGGCGTCGGCCACGTCGAACGCGACCGCCTGCGCCGATCCGCCAGCCGCCCGGATCGCGTCGACTACGGCCTGCGCGCGCTCGACATTGCGGTTGGCGTGCACGATCACTTCGCAGCCGTCGGCCGCCAGGCGTTGGCAGATCGCGCCGCCGATGTCGCCGCTGCCGCCGGTGACGAGGGCGCGACGCGGACCGGTGTGCTTGCGTGCGCTCATGCGGCGTCTCCCGGAAGCGAATGCAGGACGGCGGCGCGCCCGCTCGCGAGCGTCGCGCCGTCGTGCGTGATGACGAAACGGTACTGGCTGCCGGACGCGTCGGCCATCAGGCATTGCGCGTGCACGTCCAGCGCGCCGGGCAGGTCGTCGATGCGCGCGACATGCAGCGTGACATCGCGCAGCGCGACCAGCATGCCGGGCCTGACACCCTCGCCTGCCGCGCGCGCCAGCAACCCGCCGTGGACGGCCATCGCCTGCGCGCCGTATTCGCCCAGGTGTACGGCGTGGAGCCGGTCGCGATGACGCAGCGGATGCGCGGCATCGCGATGGTTGAACGCGCGCAGGCGGATCGACTGCGCGTCGAACTCGACGACTTCGTCCCACAGGCACATCGCGCCGCCGTGCGGCACGAGCGTGAGGATCTCGTCGCGCGCGATCATGCCGACGCTCATGCGATCTCCTTCACCGGCTCGCGCACGATCAGCAGCGCCAGCACGAAGTTGAACGCGACGCCGAGCGCGACCGTACCGCCAATCGCGCGCAGCACCGGAATGCTCGACGTCGCCAGCAGCGCGAACACCAGCAGCGTCGTGAGGCTGCACACGATCACCGCATGCAACGTCCGCAGCTGTTCGGCGCGATCGTCGCCGGCGTGGTCGAAGAACAGTGCGTAATCGAGTCCGAGCCCCGCGGCGAGGATCAGCGACACCAGGTGGAACAGGTTCAGTTCGACGCCGAAACCACGCAGCACCGCGAGGATCAGCAGCGTCGTCAGCGCCATCGGCGCGAGCACCCGCAGCACGCGGCGCGGCGAGCGCAGCGCGAACCACACCGCCGCGGCGAGCAGCACGGCGGCGAGCGCGAGCGCCCACAGCACGCGTTCGCGGTACTGCGCGACCAGCGACTCAGACGCCTGCTTCAGGTCGAGCAGCTGTGCGCCGTGCGCCTGCGCGACGCGCGCCACCGCGGCGGGATCGCGCAGGTTCGACAGCGCGACGAGGGCGGTCGCGTGGCCTTCGCGCTGCAGCAGCAGGCCTTCGGTGCTGGCGGCGAGCGGCGTTCCGGCGAGGTCGGCCGTCGTCAGCGGGCTCGCTTCGCGCGCCACGGCGACATCGCGCACGAAGTCGTCGAAGGCGTCGTCGTTGAACGCGCCGCCGCTCATCGCATCGCGCAATGCCGCGCGAAGTTCGTCGTCGCCCGGCAGCTTCGACTGGCGCGCGCGCTGCGTCGCCGCGCTCGGCAGATAGCGCGCGGCGAGGTCGAAACCGCCGACGACGCCCTGCGCGCGCAGGCCTTCCAGTGCGGCGATCATGCGTTCGGAAGACTGCAACGCATGCTCGGCATCGCGCGCTTCCAGCGCGATCACGTAGCGCACGTCGGGCGCGCCCAGTTCGCCACGCAGCCGTGCATCCTGCGCGAGCGCTGCCGGCGGCACGGGCGTCAGGCGCGCAAGGTCGTTCTGCCAGAACGTGCCGGGCGCGAAGGCGACGACGGCGGCGGCGATGGCGGCGACGATGCATGCAGCCGTCGCGTTCATGCGCGGCCAGCGCGCCAGCGCGTTCCAGCACCGCGCCAGCCAGCGCGAATCGGCGGCATCGCGCGGCGAGGGATCGATCAGCGCCGGCAGCAGGAAGCGCGTCGCCAGCGCCGCGGTAGCGAGACCGACGACGGTGAACACCGCGAGCTGTTGCAGGCCATCGACGCCCGAGACAAGGAACGTCGCGTACGCGATGCACGTCGAGGCGACGCCCGTGCCCAGCGTCGGCCACAGCGCGCGCGCACTCGCCCACGGCGACACGCCGGCACGCTGGTGGCTGAAAAGATGGATCGGATAGTCCTGCACCACGCCGATCAGCGTGAAGCCGAACGCGACCGTGATGCCATGCACGCCGTCGAACGCGAGCGCCACCGCGCCAAGGCCGGCGAGGCCCGCGCTCGCCAGCGGCAGGCCGCCGAGCAGCGGCGCCTTCCAGCTGCGGTAGGCGACCCACAGCAGCAGCACGAACACGAGCGAATCGATGGTGCCGATCAGGCCCGCTTCGCGCGCCGTGCGGCCGCCGATCTCGACCGAGAACGCACCCGGGCCGGTCAGCGTGAGCTTCGTCTTCGTGTTCGCGCTGACGGCATCGAACGCGGCGTGGATCGCATCGACAGCGGCCTGCTGGCCTTCGGGATCGAAACCTGCCGCGTGCGTTTCGATCGCGAGCAGCGCTTCGCGACCGGCGCGATCGAACCACACGCCATGCAGGCGCTGCGGCGCGTTCGCCGGCTGCCAGGCCTGCGCGAGCTTGAGCGTTTCCAGCGTCGGGTCGGACGGCAACAGAGGTTCGATCATCGCCGCGGCCGGCGAGCCCAGGTCCTGCACGCGTGCGTCGAGTTCGCGGCGCAGGAAGTCGGCATCGAAACGCTGCGTGTCGAGCGTCGGCGACAGCAGATAGCGATACGGGCGCAGGCGCGGCGGAATCGCGTCCAGGCCCAGGTCGGCACCGTTGGCGACGAGCTTGAACGGCACGTCCACGCCGACGCGGGCGGCGAGCAGCCGCTCGCGCAGTGCCTGCGACTGCGTCGCGAGCGTCTCCGGCGCTTCGCCCCACAACGAAAGCAGCAGCAGCCGCGAGCCCGGGCCTTCGCCGAGTTCGTCGATCAGCAGCTTCTGCGCCGGCGTCTGCGGCGCCGGCATGAACTTGCGCAGGTCGCCGCTGAGCTGCAGGCGCGGCGCGACGAACAGCGCCAGCAACGCGAGCAGCGCCAGCCACAGCAGCGCGAGCGCGAGCCGCCGCGTGGCGCTCATCGGGCGTTCGCCCGCCGCGTCGTGGCTCATCGCGCGGGCGCGCCTTCGCACAGCGCGACCAGCGCCGCGGCATCGGTGGCCTTCGCGGCCTCCTGTGCAGCACCGGCGAGCAGCGTGCGCTGCGTGTCGCCGTTGCCGGCCGCGCGTGTCTGGATGCAGCGCAGCTCCGAGCCGCGACCGTTCAGCACGACGGCCTGTACTTTCGACGCGAGCGCCGCGTCCTTCGGCGTCATCGTCAGCGTCCAGCGCTGGCGCGTGCCGTCGGCCTGCAGGCGATAGTGGGCCTCGATGGCGGCGTGATCGCCGCCCAGCAGCGCGCCGAAGCTGTTCTGCAGGCCGGCGAGTTCGGGCACGCGCGACAGCGAGAATCTGCGCGGCGACTGGCCGACGCGCTCGATCGTGGCTTCACCGGCGCGCAGCGTCGTGGTCTCGGCGTAGGGCGAACGCACTTCGCGCACGAGCGTGTCCGCGTCGGGGCGACGGTATTCGCCGGTGAGACGTAGCGGCGCCTTGAGCAGCTTCGAGCCGCGCACTTCGACGAAGGGCGTTCGCGCCGGCGCGGGCCGCGCGATCTTCGCGAGGATCCAGTCCGCCTCGACCGACGACTCAGCCGGCGCGGCGAAGGTCGCCGTGCTGGCGAGCATCAGCATCAGCGCCGGCGCCAGTCGCCTCGCCCAGGTGCGTGAGAGAGGTGTCGTCCGCTGCATCGTCGCCCTGCCAGAAATCGTAGAAGTTGAACCAGTTGTAGGGGGCGCGGCGCACGTGGTGCTGCAGCCGCGCGGAATAGTCGCGAACCAGCGCGGCGATGCGTTCGCTGCGCTGGCGACGCGGGATGTCCAGGCCGTCGCTGAATTCCTCGAACACCAGCTCGTAACGGTTGCCGCCGCGATACAGGCCGAAGGCCAGCATCACCGGCACCTTCAGCGTCGCCGCGAGCGACCACGGGCCAGAGGGCAATGCCGCATCGCGCCCGAGGAACGGCACGCGCACGGCGGCATCGCCGGCCTCGGCGCGATCGACCAGCAGCGCGACCAGCTCACCGCGCGCGAGCGCTTCCTGGATCGCGAGCACGATCGACACGCCGTCCTGCCCCGCGTCGATGACGTCGCGCGCGAGCTGCGGATTGAGGGCGTCGAGCAAACGCGTGATCGCCTGGTTGTGCGCGATGTCGAGCACGATGCGCACGCGCAGCGCCGGACGCGTGAGCGACAGCACGCGCAGCGCGTCGAAACTGCCGTGGTGCGAGCCGAAGATCAGCACGCCTTCGCCGCGATCCACGCGCGCGGCCAGCGCGGGCAGCCCGACGGTGGCGATGTCGAACCGCGACAGCTGACCGCTGAGCAGGAAAACGCGGTCGAGGATGGTCGCGGCGAACGTGTGGATATGGCGCGCGACGTCCCACGGCCTGGGCGAGCGATCGAGCACGCGCGACAGGTACGCACGCGAGGCGCGACGCTCCGGGCCGCGCACGATCAGGAAGTACAGCGTGATCGGATACAGGCACGCGCGACCCACGGCGCGCCCGCCGTAACGCGCGATGCTGCGGATGATCCACAGCGCGACATAGCCGCCGCCTTCGGGGCGCTGCTTCCAGTGCGCGTTCATGGCGTGGCCTGCGCGTGGTTCGCGCCGCTGTGAATCTCGCCGCTGGCGATCAGCGTCGCCTCGCGCAGCACGCGGAAGCGCCAGCGCGGCGCTGCGCCGTCCAGTTCAATCCGCGCCAGCTCGATGCACGCGCGTTCGCCGGGGAGCAGCGGCTGCAGGAACTTCACCTGCGGCAGGCGCAACGCGGGCAGCGGCCCGTGCGCGGCCTCGATCGCCTCCACCACGCGCTCCAGCACGACCACGCCGGGCACCAGCGGCCGGCCGGGGAAGTGCCCGGGCAGGCTCGGATGGTCGGTGCGGATCGTGAAGTCCATGCGTGGCGGCGGCTGCGCGAAGGTGCGCTCAGGATACCGGGCTAGTCGAACAGGCCGCGCCAGAACCGCGGGCCCAGCGCCGCCATCTGCCGCAGGAAATCGAAGAAATGCCGGTACGGGCGGTGCGGGAACAGCCAGCGCCGCAGCATGTATTCGCCCACGAAGAAGCCGCCGACGATGCCGTAATTGAGCAAATTGGCGAACAGCGACCACGCCTCCTGCCCGATCGTCACCGGCGCGGCGACGCCCAGCCGCGCCAGCACGCCGTCGGGCACGGCAATCAGCGCCAGCACGCCGTTGGCGACCGCCAGCGCGGCCATCACGTAGGCCCAGGCGGCGGTCAGGTTTCGCGAATAGCGGTACAGCGGCGCCGGCAGCGTGGCCGGCTCGCAGCCTTCCATCGCGGCCACGATGCGGGTGATCAGCGGCTCGCGTGGCGGCCGCAGGCTGCGCCAGAACATCCACGCGACGAAGCCGACGAACAGCATCGGCGGCGCCAGCAGCAGCATCTGCGCGTACGGGGTCTGCGCCAGCCAGGCCAGCGCGGCGCCGGACACGGCCAGCACGCCCCACGCCCAGCCCTGCCCCTGCATCAGCGGCGCGATGAGGCACAGCGCGACCAGGTCGGCCATCGCGATCGCCGCCGGCACGCCGCCGCCGTCGTGCGTGGCCCAGTGCGCCAGCAGCGGGTAGGCGACGGCCAGTGCGATGGCGGGAATCGCGCGAACGACGGCCGTTGCCATGCCCGTGCGCGCCCAGGCGGCGCTCACGCCGCGCGGCGCTGTTCGATGTGCGCGGCGAGCGCGCGCAGCGAGGCGAAGATGCGGCGGTTCTCGTCGCTGTCAGAACGCAGCTGGAAGCCGTACTTGCCGGAAATCGCCAGCGCCAGTTCCAGCGCGTCGATCGAATCCAGCCCCAGGCCTTCGCCGAACAGCGGGCTTTCCGGGTCGATGTCGCCCGGGGCGACGTCCTCGAGGTTCAGGCTTTCGACCAGCAGCTCCGCCAGTTCGCGTTCGACGGGACTTTGTTCAGACATCGGGATTTCCAGCACAAGGCGTATCGAGGGACGCCACGATCCGGCATCGGCGCGCCCGGTGCAACCGTCGGCCCGGCGCCGGGGCGGTCGGGCGGCGCCGGCCCCGGAACGCCGCCTCGCGCACCGGGCGCACGCGGGCCTTCCCTTATGATGGGCGCATGACCGACACCGTCGCCGAATCCGGCCGGGCGAGCGCCTCGCCGGCCGAGCTGAACACGCTTGCTGACCACCCTGCAGTCCTCCAGCCCGACGTGCTGGTGATCGGCGGCGGCCCCGCCGGCACCACCGCCGCCACGATGCTGGCCCGCAAGGGCTGGAAGGTCCTGCTGCTGGAAAAGGACGCGCACCCGCGCTTCCACATCGGCGAATCGCTGCTGCCGATGAACCTGCCGATCCTCGAACGCCTCGGCGTCCTGGACCAGGTAAAGGCCATCGGCACCTTCAAGCCAGGCGCGGAGTTCCCGATCGTCAACGACGACGGCACGCCGATGGCGCCGGACAACGAAGGCGCCGACCAGTACAACACCTTCCGCTTCGAGCGCGCGCTCAATCCCGCCTTCGGCTACGCCTACCAGGTCAAGCGCGAGGAGTTCGACCAGCTGCTGTTCCGCAACGCGCAGGCGAACGGCGTGGACGCGCGCGAACGCCACAAGGTCGAACGCGTGGAGTTCGGCAGCGACGGCCGGCCGTCGGTCGCCCACGCGCGCGACGCGCAGGGCAATGCGTTTACGGTGCAGGCGCGCTACATCGTCGACGCGAGCGGTCGCGACACGGTGTTCGGCAACCAGCTCAAGCTGAAGAAGAAGAACCCGCTGCACCAGTCGGCGGCGATCTTCAGCCATTTCACGGGCGTCGAACGCCGCGCCGGCGAGGACGCCGGCAACATCACCGTGCAGCGGTTCGCGCACGGCTGGATGTGGCTGATCCCGCTGCGCAATGGCGTGATGAGCGTGGGCGCGGTGTGTTTTCCCGAATACCTCAAGCAGCGCCGCGGCGAAAACGAAGCGTTCCTGATGAAAACGCTGGAGTCCGAGCCGCAAGTGAAAAAGCGCATGGCCAATGCGCAGCGCGTCGCGCCGGTCCACGTCACCGGCAACTACTCCTACACCTGCGAGCGCATGCACGGGCCGGGCTGGGTGATGGTCGGCGACGCGTACGCGTTCGTCGATCCGGTGTTCTCCTCGGGCGTCTACCTGGGCATGAACAGCGCCGAGCAGGCCGCGCAGGTCGTCGACGGCACGCTGCGCGACCCGTCGCGCGAAGCCGCGCTGCAACGCGAGATGGACACGCGCCTCAAGCGCGGCCTGAAGCATTTCCAGTGGTTCATCTACCGCTTCACCACGCCGGTGATGCGCCACCTGTTCAACCATCCGCGCAACGTGTGGCAGGTGGAGCAGGCGGTGATCTCGATGCTCGCCGGCGACGTGTTCGACAACCCGGAAGTGCTCAAGCGCCTGCGCCTGTTCCGTTTCATCTACAACGTGACGGCGATCCGCATGGCCCCGCTCGCGCTGCGCGGCTGGCTGAAGCGGCGTCGGCAGGTCGGCGTCGACGTCGGCCTGCAGGGCGCGGCCGACACGCTGCAGCCAGGTCCGGAGCGCGCGCAGTGAGCGCGGTGCATCCGATGCCTTTCCACGAGCCGCGATGGTCGGTGGAATACGTGCACGACACGCCGGAGTCCGTGCTCACGCAGCCGGACGTGCTCGCCGTCATCGCCTTCGGTGCGAACGCGCCGCACGTTGACGACCCGCGTTACCTGCGCGTGGCGCTGGAACCGCACGGCGATGCGCCGCTGGAAGTCTGGCGCGCCGGCGGCGCCGTGCAGTGCGGGCGCGATGGCGACGTGGCCTGGGCCGACGATGGCGCGCTGCTGTTCGGCGCGATCGAACTGGACGAAGGCGAGGCGGATCCGACCGGCCGCATCAGCGACATCGAGGCCACGGCCGATCGCCTGTACCGCCGCCTGATGGAATTCGTGCAGCAGCGCGGCACGCCACACCTGCTGCGCGTGTGGAATTACCTGGACGGCATCACCGTCGGCGAAGGCGACATGGAGCGCTACCGGCAGTTCTGCGTCGGCCGCGCGCGCGGGCTCGGCGAAGTCGATCCGAACACGCTGCCGGCAGCCACCGCGATCGGCCAGGTGAATCCTGATGGCGCACCGCGCCGCTTGCAGGTGTACTGGCTCGCCTCGCGCGTGCCGGGCACGCCGCTGGAGAATCCGCGCCAGATCAGCGCCTATCGCTACCCGCGCCAGTACGGCCCGCAGCCGCCGAGCTTCGCGCGCGCGATGCTGCCGCCAGCCGGCAGCGCGATGCCGCTGATGCTGTCGGGCACGGCGGCCATCGTCGGCCACGAATCGCAACACGCCGATTCGGTCGCGACGCAGCTGGACGAAACGCTCGCGAATTTCGACAGCCTCATCGCCGCCGCGCGCGCGCAGTGGCCGTCGCTGCCGACACGCTTCGGCGCGCACTCACCGTTGAAGGTGTACGTGCGCGATCGCGACGAACTCGACGTGGTGGCGCGCGCGCTCGAAACGCGCCTGCCGCCGGAGGTGCCGCGCGTGGTACTGCACGCGGCGGTGTGCCGTCGCGAGTTGCGTGTGGAGATCGATGGGGTGCATGGGTAGTCGAATCGCGGTTGTGATTTGTAGTTCGTAGTTCGTAGTTCGTAGTTCGTGATTCGTGATTCGTGATTCGTGACAGCTTCGCCGAAGCCGTCATCCCGGCGAAGGCCGGGATCCAGGCCCGTAACGTTCGGGCACTCCCACCATGGCGAACCACCTCATCGTCATTCCAGCGAACGCTGGAATCCATTTTGATTTTCGAAGCCTGCGTTCGCGCTGGTTCGAAGCAACTGCGCAGCGCTGTAACGCAACCGTCGGTCATCGCATCCGCTCCGTTGCCCCTCACCCCAACCCCTCTCCCGCAGGGAGAGGGGCTGAAAGCCGTCACTCCAGCGAAAGCTGGAATCCATTTGATTTTCGAAACCTGCGTTGCGCGGGATCGAAGCAACAGCGCAGCGCTGTAACGCAACGATCGGTCACCGCTCCCGCTCCGTTGCCCCTCACCCCAACCCCTCTCCCGCCGGGAGAGGGGCTCAAGCAGGCTTCCGCTCCACGCGCCCGGCATTTCACGAGCGAAAAGAGCCGCTTCGTCGGATGACGCTGTTCCCGGGCCGCCGCACACCCTAAGCTCCACCTCGCTCGCGCCAGATGCGCGCCGTCAACCGAAGGAGTCGCAATGGGTCTGATCAGCCTGCTCTGGGGCATCGTCGCCATGGTCTGGATGGTCATCGCGCTGATTCCACTGCTGGGATGGGGCAACTGGCTGCTCATCCCGTTCGCCGCGGTGGGCGCGATCATCGCCGCCATCGGCATCGCCTTCACCAGTCCGGGCAATCGCGGTCGCGCGAAGACGGGACTGGTGCTCAACGGCATCGTGATCGTCGTCGGCATCGTCCGCCTGGGCATCGGCGGCGGCATCATCTGAAGCCGTGCGCGCGCGTCGCAACGATGCGCGCGTGACGATCTTCTTCACATGCGCGATCCGTACGCGCACGCATGCATGGCCGCATTTTCCCGCTGAATACGTAGGCCGCGCGATGTTGCGGCGCAAGCTTGTCGCGTGCGTGGAAGCAGGCGCATAGTCGGCCTGGGCTGAAGGGGGAAGCCCACACCCAATCCCCACTGTCGATTCTTCGCGATGGCCATCGCGAGGGCGGAATCGACCGGGGGCATATCACCTTCAGATCGGGACGTGACCCATGAAAAGGATCGGATCCGCGCTTTGGTTGTCAGGTGTAGCGCTTGGACTGTGCTTCAGTGTCCAGGCCGCTGAATCCCAGTCCACGCAACATGTAATGGTCGCCGGCGTGAAGGTCGGCATCGACGCGGAAACCGGGCGTCTGCGTCCGCTCACCGCCGGCGAAAGCGCGCAGCTCGACCAGGCGCTCACGCAAGGCCAGCAGGCGAAGGTCGCTCCGGCGATGGCGAAGACGTTCGCCGCTCCGCGCGATGCCGCCGCCGCGCGCGCCACCGCGCGCAAGTCCGCCCACGGCGGCGTGTCGGTGAAGGTGCCCGAATCGATGATGAGTTCCGTCGTCGCGCATCGCGATGCATCCGGCCAGCTCGTCGTCGAACACACCGATCCGTCCGAGTCGACCGAAGCCCACAACGAGGAGCTGCTGAAATGAGAAAGCACCTTCTCGCCTGCGCGCTCGCCCTCGGCAGCGCATTCGCCTTCAACGCGTCCGCCGCGCAACTCGTGCTGCTCAACGGCGACGCCGGCACCGGCCTCGGACTGGACGATCCCACCGCCGCCACGCCCGTCGGCCTCAATCCTGGCACGACCGTCGGCCAGCAGCGCCAGATCGTCTACCGCTTCGCGATGGACCTGTGGGGCGCGGTGCTCAAGAGCGACGTGCCGATCAAGGTCGGCGCCTCGTTCCAGCGACTGAACTGCACCGCCACCGGCGCGACGCTCGGCTCGGCCGGCGCGAACTGGATCGATCGCGATTTCCCGAACGCGCCGCGTCCGGGCATCTGGTACCACTCCGCGCTCGCCGATTCGCTCGCCGGCGTCGACCTGGATCCGATTCCCGAAGACCCGGCCGACATCGTGTCGCGCTTCAATGGCGATCTCGGCAAGCCCGACTGCCTCGCCGGCACGACGTGGTACTACGGCCTGGACGGCAAGACGCCCGCCGGCTCGATCAACTTCCTCAACGTGGTGATGCACGAGATCGGCCACGGCCTGGGCTTCCAGGGTTTCCTGGACAAGTTCACCGGCCAGTTCGGCGATTTCGACGGCACCGGTCCGCGTTCGGATGCATACACGCAGAACGCGTACGACAACGTGCTGAACATCGGCTTCAACGATCCGGCCAGCACGGCGGCGCAGCGCGCCGAAGTGATGAAGACCTCCGGTCGCCTGGTGTGGTCCGGCCAGCGCGTGAAGAACGAAGCGGCGCTGGTGCTCGACAACCGCCAGTACTTCACCGTGACGGCGCCGGCGGGCATCGCCGGGCGTTACCTGTACGGCACGGCGAGCTTCGGCCCGGTCGCGTCGCCGGCGAACTTCACCGGGCAGGTCGTGCTCGGCGTGGATGAAGCCAACGCCGCGGGCCCGACCACGGGCGATGCGTGCACTCCGCTCACCAACGCCGCGGCGGTGGCCGGAAAGATCGCGCTGGTCGATCGCGGCACCTGCGGTTTCGTGGTGAAGGCCGCGAACGTGCAGGCCGCCGGCGGCATCGGCATGGTCGTGGCCGACAACGTCGCGGGCAGCCCGCCGCCGGATCTGGGCGGTTCGGATCCGAACATCACGATTCCGGCGATCCGCATCACGCTGGCCGATGGCAACACGTTCAAGGCGAACCTGCCGGTGAACGTGACCTTCCAGGTCGATCCGGTGCTGCTGCAGGGCGCCGACGACACCGGCCGCGTGAGGCTGTACGCACCGTCGGTCGTCGCGGCCGGTTCGACGTTCTCGCACTACGACACCGCGCTGTCGCCGAACGCGCTGATGGAGCCGTTCGACACGCCGACGGTGCAGGCGCAGTACAACGTCGACCTCTCGCCGGCGCTGTATCGCGACATGGGCTGGAAGGTAAACACGGGCGATGCGCGCATCGGCAAGTGCAACACCACCGTCGACGTCCTCGAGCCGGGTGGTTTCATCGTCGGCGCGAACGTGCAGGCCTGGAACAACCTGTGCAAGACGTCCGCGAAGAACCCGGGCAAGTACGTGCAGTGCATGGTCGATCTGCAGCAGCGCCTGCGCAACGCGCACCTGATCCATCCGCTGCAGGGTGCGGCGATCCTGGTGTGCACGGCGACGAACCTGCGTCCGTAACGGTCGCGTCCGCTGTGTGGTTCGAAACCGGCGCCTTCGGGCGCCGGTTTTTTTGCATTGGCCCCTCCGGTCGGTAGAAGCAACAGACCCGCACGCACGGCCATCCATGGCGAGCCGCTGTCGGCTACGGACGGCCTGCCCGACCATCCCTGGTCGGGCGTCCGGCGGAGCCACGCGGCAGTGACGCGTAAGCGGCCCGCCTCACCCTGCTTCACGCGCCTTTAGCGCCTGCTCCCCGCTCATACCGCTTCGGCATGACCGCATGACGCACCCGCCTTTGTGCGGCGCGGGATGGCCGGCGACAGTCGCGCCGTGTCGCCGGATAACCTTCGGAGGCCCACCTTCCCCTTCACGGAAACCCGCCATGCCCAGCTATCGAACGCGAAGATCGTCCGTCCCCGCGCTTGCCGGCAGCGCGCTGGCGTGTGCCCTGCTCGCATCGCCCGTCCACGCGCAGTCCAAGGCGCCGCTCACCGTCGAGGAACTCGCGCGCCGCCTGCAGGCGATCGAGCAGCGCCTGGGCACCGCGCCCGCGGCGGGCGAAACCGTCGACGCCAACGGCCTGGCCGATCTCGACCAGCGCCTGCGCGTGATCGAACGCAAGCTCGACCTACAGGCCGAGGAAGCCGAAGCCCGCGTAGCGAGCACGCCGGTCGTGAGCCTGAGCGCGAACAAGGGCCTGTCGATCAAGTCGCCGCCGCCGGGCGACGTCGAACTCAAGTTCCGCGGCCTCGCGCAGGCCGACGGTCGCTTCTACATCGACGACGACGCCATCCCGCAGAACGACACCTTCCTGTGGCGCCGCGCGCAGCTCACGCTGGAAGGCAGCTGGCGGCCGCTGCTGGCGTTCCGCATCACGCCGGAACTGGCCGGCGACAGCGTCACGCTGCTCGATGCATGGGCCGACCTGCGCTTCAGTCCCGCCGCGACGCTGCGCATCGGCAAGACAAAGGCACCCGTCGGGCTCGAACGCCTGCAGGCCAGCAACGCGACCGAAGCGATCGAACTCGGTTTCCCGAGCGAACTCGCGCCCGGCCGCGACATCGGCGTGCAGCTGCAGGGCGAAGTCGCGAAGAGCACCGTCAACTACGTCGTGGGCGTGTACAACGGCACGGTCGATGGCCGCGATGCGACTACGACCAACCCCGACAACAATTTCGAAGTCGCCGCGCGCGTGTTCGTCGAACCGTGGAAGAACGATGCCAGCGCGCTGTCGGGCCTGGGCTTCGGCATCGCCGGCAGCCAGGGCGACAAGGAAGGCACCGGCAACAATTTCCTGCCGCGCTATCGCACGCCCGGACAGGTGCAGTTCTTCAACTATCGCACCGCGGTGATCGCCGACGGCGAACAGACGCGCTGGTCGCCGCAGGCGTACTACTACCGCAACGCGTTCGGCCTGCTCGGCGAATACATCAGTTCCGAACAGGAAGTGCGACTGCCCACCACGGGCGCGAACGCGAAGATCGAGAACACCGCGTGGCAGCTGCTCGCCGGCTACGTGCTCACCGGCGAGGACGCGGGATATCGCGGCGTCGCGCGGCCTAACCATCCCTTTACGGTCGGCGGTGCAGGCTGGGGCGCATGGGAACTGGTGGCGAGGTATGGTGAGCTGGAGATCGACGAGGACGCCTTCCCCGTGTTCGCCGATCCCAATGCCGTGGCACAGCGCGCGAAGAGCTGGGCGCTGGGCGTGAACTGGTATCTCACCGGCAACTTCAAGCTCGTCGCCAACTACACGCAGACCGATTTCGACGGCGGTGCCGCCGCTGGCGCCGATCGCGAGGACGAGAAAGCGTTCTTCACCCGCGCGCAGTTCTCGTTCTGACCCTACCGCCCTTCAGGAACCCCACTCATGAAAACCCTGATCCGCAATGCGGCGCTCGGTCTGGCCATGGTGCTCGCCACGGGCCTGGCGCACGCGAAGGACGTGCAGCTGCTCAACGTGTCGTACGACCCGACGCGCGAGTTCTACGCCGAGGTCAACCAGAAATTCGCCGCGCAATGGAAGCAGCAGACCGGCGAGGCGCTCAACATCCGTGCCTCGCATGGCGGCTCCGGCAAGCAGGCGCGCGCGGTGATCGACGGCCTGGAAGCCGACGTGGTGACCCTCGCACTCGCCGCCGACATTGACGCCATCGCCACCAACGGCAAGCTGCTGCCGGCGAACTGGCAGACGCGCCTGCCGCACAACAGCGCGCCGTACACCTCGACGATCGTGTTCCTCGTTCGCAAGGGAAATCCCAAGCAGATCCGCGACTGGGCCGACCTGGTGAAGCCGGGCGTCGGCGTGATCACGCCGAACCCGAAGACCTCCGGCGGTGCGCGCTGGAACTATCTGGCCGCGTGGGCGTGGGCGTCGCAGGAATACCGCGACGGCGACAAGGTCGTCGATTACCTCACGCGCCTGTTCAAGAACGTGCCCGTGCTCGACACCGGCGCGCGCGGCGCGACGACGACATTCGTCGAGCGCGGCATCGGCGACGTGCTGCTCGCGTGGGAGAACGAGGCGCTGCTGACGCTCGGCGATGCCGACACGCGCGACAAGTTCGAGATCGTCGTGCCGAGCCTGAGCATCAAGGCCGAGCCGCCGGTGGCGTGGGTCGACAAGAACGTCGACCGCCATGGCACGCGCAAGGTCGCCGAGGCATACCTGCGCTACCTCTACACGCCCGAAGGCCAGCGCCTGGCGGCGAAGCACGGCTATCGCCCGGCCGAGCCCGACAAGGTGCCGGCGGCGGAACTGTCGCGCTTCCCGAACGTGAAGCAGGTGACGATCGACAGCGCGTTCGGCGGCTGGAAGAAGGCGCAGGCGGAGCATTTCGCCGACGGCGGGTTCTTCGACAAGATCTATCGGCCGCGGTGATGCGAACGCGCGCGGGCCGGCATGGGCCGCCCGCGCGCCTTACGTTCCCGCGTTCCCGCCGTCATCCGCGCTTTCCCGCCGTCATCCCCGCGCAGGCGGGGATCCATCTGTCCGACCTGGCACGTCATTCGGGAGTGGTGATGCATCGGACGCATGGATCCCGCCTTCGCGGGAATGACGGCATAAAGCACCGCAAAGCAGGCAATACCTCCTAAACGACCATGTCCACCCTCGCCCTTCCCGCCCTGATTACCCGCCGCGGCCGACGACCGCTGCCGGGCTTCGGCCTGAGCCTTGGTCTCGGCCTGGCGTGGCTGAGCGTGGTGGTGCTGCTGCCGCTCGCGGCGCTCGCGCTCCGCGCGGCGGGACTGGGCGCTGAAGGCTGGCTGCGCGCGATCCAGGATCCGCGCGTGCAGGCGTCGCTGAAGCTGAGTTTCACCGCATCGTTCGTCGCGGCGTTGATCGCCTCCGTCGCCGGCGCGCTGGTCGCGTGGGTCGTCGTGCGCTACCGCTTTCCGGGCCGGCGCCTGCTCGATGCGCTGGTCGACCTGCCGTTCGCGTTGCCCACCGCCGTCGCCGGCATCGCGCTCACGGCGATCTACTCGGCCAATGGCTGGGTCGGCCGCTACACCGAGCCGCTCGGCATCAAGATCGCTTACACGCCCATCGGCATCACCATCGCACTGATCTTCATCGGCCTGCCCTTTGCCGTGCGCACGGTGCAGCCGGTGCTGGAAGCGCTGGGCCGCGAGCAGGAGGAAGCCGCCGCTTCGCTGGGCGCGTCGCGCCTGACCACCTTGCGCCGCGTCGTGTTGCCGGAACTGTTGCCCGCGCTGCTGACGGGTTTCTCGCTCGCGTTCGCGCGTGCGCTGGGCGAGTACGGCTCGGTGATCTTCATCGCCGGCAACCTGCCGTACAAGACCGAGATCGCACCGCTGCTCATCACGATCCGCCTGGAGGAATACGACTACGGCGGCGCCGTCGCGATCGCCGCGTTGCTGCTGGCAGCTTCCTTCGTGTGCCTGCTGGCGATCAACGCGATCCCGCTGCTGTTCGCGCACGAGCGCAAGGGAGCCAGGCGCGATGTCTGACGTCCGTCACCGCGACGACCTGCAGGAACCGGCGTGGCTGCGCGTTGCGCTGATCGCGCTCGCGGTGCTGGTCATGCTGTCGCTGGTCGTACTGCCGCTGCTGATGGTGCTCGGCGCGGCGTTCGCGAAGGGATTCGGCACCTGGCTGGAGTCGCTCACGCAACCCGACGCCGTATCCGCGTTGAAGCTCACGTTGTTCACGGTGGCGATCGTGCTGCCGGTCAACGCGATCTTCGGCACGTTCATGGCCTGGGCGGTGACGCGCTTCGAGTTCCGCGGCAAGCAGCTGCTGCTGTCGCTGATCGACCTTCCCTTCGCCGTCTCGCCCGTCGTCGCCGGCCTGTGCCTGGTGCTGCTGTTCGGCTCGCACGGCTGGTTCGCGGAATTGCTGCGCGAGCACGACATCAAGATCCTCTTCGCGCGGCCGGGCATCGTGCTGGCGACGTTGTTCATCACCTTCCCGTTCGTCGTGCGCGAACTGATTCCGCTGATGCAGCAGCAGGGCGCCGACGAGGAACTCGCCGCGCGTTCGCTCGGCGCCAGCGGCTGGACGATGTTCCGTCGCGTGACGCTGCCCAACATCAAATGGGGCCTGCTGTACGGCGTGCTGTTGTGCTCAGCGCGGGCGATGGGCGAGTTCGGCGCGGTGTCGGTGGTGTCCGGCCACATCCGCGGGCTCACCAACACGCTGCCGCTGCACATCGAAATCCTCTACAACGAGTTCGACAGCACCGGCGCCTTCGCGGCCGCCTCGCTACTGGCCGGCCTCGCCCTGATAACCCTGATCCTGAAGTTCTGGCTGGAGTCCCGCCATGGCGACGCCCTTGCGAAATCCCATCGTCGACACTGAGCCGTCCGAGTTCTTCGGCACGCCGAACGCGGCGTCCGCCCGGCCCGTGACGGCCGCGCATTCGACCGCGCCGGCCGGACCTGTCACGCTCGGCGCCGGCACTCCCGCACCTCGGCCATCCCGGAGCGGCATGGACCTGCACCTGCGCCAGCTCAGCAAGCGCTACACCGGCGTAGCCGCGCTTGACGGCGTGGACCTGCACGTCGAAGCGGGCGAACTGGTGGCGCTGCTCGGGCCATCGGGCTCGGGCAAGACCACGCTGCTGCGCGTGATCGCCGGCCTGCTGCATCCCGATGCCGGCCAGGTGCTGTTCGGACGCGACGACGCCACGCGCCTGAGCCTGCGCGAACGCAACGTGGGTTTCGTCTTCCAGCACTACGCGTTGTTCAAGCACATGACCGTGGCCGAGAACATCGCCTTCGGGCTGCGCAGCCGTCCGCGCAGCCGGCGCCCGGACAAGGCGACGATCAAGCGCCGCGTCGAGGAACTGCTTGGCCTGATCCAGCTGCCGGGCTTCGGCGATCGTTATCCCGAACAGCTTTCCGGCGGACAGAAGCAGCGCGTCGCGCTCGCACGTGCGCTGGCGATCGATCCGACGGTGCTGCTGCTCGACGAGCCGTTCGGCGCGCTCGACGCGAAGGTGCGCGTCGAGCTGCGCCGCTGGTTGCGGCAGCTGCACGAACGCACGGGCCAGACGACGCTGTTCGTCACGCACGATCAGGAAGAGGCGCTGGAACTGGCCGATCGCATCGTCGTGCTGCGCGAAGGCCGCATCGAGCAGGTCGGCACGCCGGACGAGATCTACAGCGATCCGGCATCGGCCTACGTGTTCGATTTCATCGGTCGCGCGAACGTGCTGGAAGGCGAAGTGCGCGGCGGCCGTTTCCATCTGCCCGGCCACGCGCGGACCTTCAGCGCCGACGGCGTGCCCGAAGGCGCGGCGCGGCTGTACGCGCGTGCGCACGATGTCGCGCCCGGCGAGGGCGACGACGGCATCGCCGCGCGCGTGGTCGCCGCGCACCGGCTCGCCGACCGCATCACGCTGGAACTGCACGTCGAAGGCCAGGCGCGTCCGGTCGAACTGGATTTCGCCGCGACGCCGGGCCTCACCACGCCCGCACCGGGCAGCGAGCTCAGGCTGGTGCCTTTGCGGTATCGGGTGTACTCGAGCGCGGGCTGACGCTCCCCGGACACATCGTCCCAGGCGGAAAGGCAAGCCCTGCCGCGGCGTACAATGTCGCGCCATGAGCACCTATCCCCATGCACGTCCGCGGCGGATGCGCCGCGATGAGTTCTCGCGCCGCCTGATGCGCGAGTCGGTCCTCACCACCAACGACCTCATCTACCCGGTCTTCGTGCACGAGCGCGACGGCCGCGATCCGGTCGCCTCGATGCCCGGCGTCGAGCGCCTGTCGATCGACGAACTGCTGCGCGTCGCGGACACCTGCAGCGAGCTGCGCATTCCGGCGATCACGCTGTTCGGCGTGCCGGACATCGAACGCAAGACGCACGACGGCGCGATCGCGTGGTCCGAGGACGGCATCGTGCAGCGCGCGGTGCGCGCGTTGAAGGAGCGGTTCCCGCAACTGGGCGTGATCACCGACGTCGCGCTCGATCCGTACACCACGCACGGGCAGGACGGGCTGATCGACGAGAGCGGCTACATCCTCAACGACGTCACGGTGGAGGCGCTGGTGCGCCAGTCCATCTCGCACGCGCAGGCCGGCGCCGACGTCGTCGCCCCCAGCGACATGATGGACGGCCGCATCGCCGCGATCCGCGGCGCGCTCGAAGATGCCGGACTGGTCAACACGCGCATCCTCGCCTACAGCGCGAAGTACGCCAGCGCCTTCTACGGCCCGTTCCGCGCGGCGGTGGGTTCGGCCGCGGCGCTGGGCAAGGGCAACAAGTACACCTACCAGATGGACCCGGCCAATTCGGACGAAGCGCTGCACGAAGTGGCGCTTGACCTGGAAGAAGGCGCCGACATGGTGATGGTGAAGCCGGGCATGCCGTACCTGGACATCGTGCGCCGCGTGAAGGACGAGTTCCGCGTGCCGACGTACGTGTACCAGGTGAGCGGCGAGTACGCGATGCTGAAGGCCGCCGCGCAGAACGGCTGGCTCGACGAGCGCGCCACCGCGATGGAAGCGTTGCTCGCGTTCAAGCGCGCCGGCGCCGACGGCGTGCTGACGTACTACGCGCTCGATGCGGCGCGCTGGCTGCGCGAAGGCTGAGCATGGGCGACGCCCCGACGACTGCGACGCTGCGCCGCGCCCGCATCGGCGATGCCGCCGAGCTCGCGCGCCTGTCGGCGCAACTGGGCTATCCGCAGGCGACCGATGCATTCGAACGCCGCCTGCGTCGGCTGCTGATTTCGGCCGATCATCCCGTGCTCGTCGCGACGGACGACGACGCAACGTTGCTCGGCTTCATCGCGATCGAACACCGGCTGATGCTGGAAGCGGGCGATCGCGTCGAGATCGTCGGCCTCGTCGTCGACGATGCGGCCCGGCGTCGCGGGATCGGCCGGCAGCTGGTGGATGCCGCGCTCGACTGGGCGCGCGACATCGGCGTCGCCGAGGTGATCGTGCGTTCGAACATCGCGCGCGACGAGTCGCATCCGTTCTACGAAGGCGCGGGATTCGAGCGCATCAAGACGCAGCACGTGTATCGCAGGCGCGTGGACCGCTGAGAAACGCAACGCACTTCCTTCCACCCAGACGGGAGACGCATGGAACGCAACCGGATCGCCATCGTCACCGGCGGCAGCCGCGGCATCGGCGCGGCGACGGCGAAACTCGCCGCGCAGGCGGGCTATCGCGTGTGCATCGCGTATCGCCATCGCCAGAAGGAGGCCGATGATGTCGTGTCCGCCATCGAACGCGACGGCGGCGAGGCGATGGCGGTCGGCGCCGATGTCGGGCGCGAGGCCGACGTGATGCGGTTGTTCGACGCGGTGGATCGCCGCTTCGGCGAAGTCACCGCGCTGGTGAACAACGCGGGCATCCTCGAACGCCAGATGCGCGTGGAAGAGATGGACGCCGAGCGTCTCACGCGCGTGTTCAACGCGAACGTGGTCGGCAGCTTCCTCTGCGCGCGCGAAGCCGTGCGTCGCATGTCCACGCGGCATGGCGGCCACGGCGGCGCGATCGTCAACGTCTCCTCGGTCGCCGCGCGGCTGGGTTCGCCGAACGAGTACATCGACTACGCGGCGTCTAAGGCGGCCATCGACACGCTCACCGTCGGCCTGGCAAAGGAAGTCGCCGCTGAGGGCATCCGCGTGAACTGCGTGCGCCCGGGCTCGATCTACACCGAGATCCACGCCAGCGGCGGCGAACCGGGCCGCGTGGATCGCGTGAAGTCCCGCATCCCGATGCAGCGCGGCGGCGAAGCCGACGAGATCGCGCGCGCGATCGTGTGGCTGCTATCGGACGAAGCGTCGTACATGACGGGCAGCCTGGTGGATGTGGCGGGCGGGTTGTAGCTCTGCGTTGCCCTCACCCCAACCCCTCTCCCGCAGGCGGGAGAGGGGCCAAATCCAGCGGCTTTACTTCGAAGTACGGTCATCCCGGCGAAGTGCCGTCATCCCGGCGAAAGCCGGGACCCAGGCTGACAGCGCCCGGGCACGCCGTGACTGGTGAACAGCCTCATCGTCATTCCAGCGAAAGCTGGAATCCATTTTGGTCTTCGGGATCTCGCCTCCGAGCAACATCGCAGCGCTGTCCGGTTGCTGCAGTTCGACGCTGTCCCTTCGTTGCCCCTCACCCCAACCCCTCTCCCGATGGGAGAGGGGCTAGAACCACCGCCGGAGCGGCGTCACAACACGCACCCGTCCTTTCCCGCTACCGCCGGCGCCTTCATCCGGTAGAGATCCAGCTTCCCCGCGCGCGGCGACTTCGCCGCGCCGCTGACGAGCAGTTCGCCCGGCTTGTTCCAGTCGATCGTCGGGCCAAGCGTGGTCGCATCGTCCGTGTTGAAGGACAGCATCAGCGGCCCCGCGTCGTCGTAGCGCGCGCCATCGCAGTGCGCGACGAACAATCGCACCGGCTTGCTCGCCGGATCCTGCGAACGCGCGTACACCAGCGTGCGGCCGTCGCCGAGCCACGCGGCGTCGAATTCGTCCGCCTTCGTGTTGATGCCCGGCACGGGCTTGGGCTCGACGAACGCCGTGCCATCCCAGCGCGCGACGAACAGGTCGTGCCGACCGGCGCCGCCATGACCGTCGCTGGCGAACAGCAGGTGCCTGCCGTCGCGGCTGGGCGTGGGCGCCCATTCGTCGCCGCGCGTGTTGACGCCGCGGCCCAGGTTATCGGCCTTGCCGATGCTGCCGTCGGGCTTCACCGCGGCGCGGTACAGGTCGTCGCCGCCGATGCCACCGGGCCGGTTGGAGAAGAAGTACAACCAGCGACCGTCGGCGCTGAACAGCGGATCGAAATCGTTGGCGGGCGAATTGACGTCGAGCGGGCGCGCGTCCTGCCAGCGGCCGTCCTTCAGGCGCGCCTGCCACAGGTCCCAGCCGCCGGCGCCGCCTTCACGATCGGTGCTGCCCCAGACGATATGCTGGCCATCCGGGCTGACGCTGCCGCGGATTTCGCTGGCTTTGGTCGACACCACGCCCATGCCTTCGATTCCGAATTCGGAAAGGAACGCCGACGCCGGGCCGGACAACGCAACGCCGCCCACGATGAGCGCCGCCACTACACTGCCCACGCGGTACCTGCTGAACGAGGCCGGGCTGCGTCGCATCGTGCGTCTCCTTGGTGTGTGAACTCCAGTCTATGCGAGGGTCCCCCGTGTCCGACTTCGCCTCCGTCGCAAATCCCGCCCTGGTCAAGCGTTTCGCGGTGATCGGCCATCCGGTCGCGCACTCGCTGTCGCCGCGCATCCACGCCGCGTTCGGCCGCCAGCTCGGGATCGCGCTGGACTACGCCGCGATGGACGCGCCGCCGGAGCTGTTCGACGCGATCGTCGCGGAGTTCGCGGCCGAAGGCGGCCTCGGCGCGAACGTCACGCTGCCGCACAAGAACCGCGCGGTCAGCGTGTGCACCACGCTGAGCGAGCGAGCGCGCCGCGCCGGCGCGGTGAACACGCTGGTGCGCACCGCCACCGGCTGGGAAGGCGACAACACCGACGGTGTCGGCCTGGTGCGCGACCTCACCGAACGCCAGGGCCTGGACCTGCGCTCGCGCCGCACGCTGCTGATCGGCGCCGGCGGTGCCGCGCGCGGCGTCGCCCCGGCGCTGCTGGACGCGGGCATCGGCGATCTCTACATCGTCAACCGCACCCCCGAGCGCGCCGACGCACTGGCCGACGCGCTGGCGATGCCCGGCCGCGTGCATCCGCGCTACCTGCGCGACATCGACACGCTGGGCACGTTCGACCTGATCGTGAACGCCACCTCCGCCGCGCGCGCCGACGGCCTGCCGTCGCTTCCGATGGCGCTGGCGAATCCGCGCACCGCCGCAGTGGACCTGAGCTACGGCGAAGTGGCGATCCCGTTCCTCGCCTGGGCGCGTGCCGCTGGCGTGCACGACGGCATCGACGGACTGGGCATGCTGGTGGAACAGGCGGCGGAAAGCTTCCTGCGCTGGCACGGCGTGCGCCCGGAAACCGACGAGGTGTACGAAACGCTGCGCGAGCATCGCGCGGAGCTGGTGACCGCGGACTGAGTTCAGCGGTTACAGCAACCCGTCCCGCTTCACCGCCAGATACCGCTCCACCAGCGACGCCGCTAGCTGGTCGCACGCCACGTCGAGCACCATCACCCCATGATTCCGCAGCGCTTCGTGCGCGGCGTTGCGCTGGTCCAGGTACTGCGCCGTCGCGCCCGCGCGGATCGCGCCGGGCAGGTCGTTCACCGGTTCGGAGAGTGCGGCGTCGAGCGACCCTTCGCGCAGGCTCGCCACGCAGACGAGGTGGCGTTTGCGCAGCATCGTGATCGCGGCGAGCAGGTCGTCCATGTCCTCGTCGCGAAGATTCGTCACCAGCATCACCAGCGAACGCCGGCGCTGGCGCACCGACAGGTCCGTCGCCGCGGCGAGGAAATCCGTCGCCACCGGCTGCGGCTGCAGGGCATAGGTCGCGCGCAGCAGTTCGTCGATCGCGCCGACGCCGCGTCGCGGCGGTACCCACGCGTTCGCGCCGCCGCTGGCGAGCAGGCCGACCGCATCGCCCTGCCGCAGCGCGAGGTATGCCACCACCAGCGCCGCATCGAGCACGTGGTCGAAATGCGCCAGTTCGCCGTCGCGCGCGAGCAGGCGGCGACCGGTGTCGAGCAGCAGCACCAGCTGCTGGTTCTTCTCGTCCTGGTATTCGCGCGAGATCAGGCGACGCGCGCGCGCGGTGGCCTTCCAGTCGATCTGGCGCAGGCTGTCGCCAATGCGGTACTCGCGCATCTGGTGGAAGTCGGTGCCTTCGCCGCGACGACGACGCAGGTGCGCGCCAACAAGGCGCGAGGCCTGGTCCGCGCTGAACATCGCGAACTTCGCCAGCGGCGCGAAGTTCGGGAACACGCGCACGTCCTGCACCTCGCCCGCCACGCGCGACTGCCACCACAGGCGCAGCGGCGAATGCAGGCGCAGCTGCACGCCGTCGAAGCGGAAAATCGCCGCGTGCCTTCGCGCGCAGCTGGTAGTCGACCGACGCGGTCTCGCCGCGCTTCAGGCGCAGGCGACGCGGCAGGCCCTGCATCGACCAGCCACCCGGATGCAGGTCGAACACGTCAAGCGTCTGCGCGCGTTGAGGCGTTTCCAGCGACAGCGTCACCGGCCGCTCGATGCCGATCGGCCAGGTGTCGGCGAGACGGCGTTCGACCTGTGGCGTCGGCGCGCGCCACAGCAGCGCGAAGTCGAGCAGCAGCAGCGCCGCGAACGCGAGGCCCGCGACCTGCCACTGCGTGGTGGTGGCAAACCCGAACGCCACCGCGATGCCCAGCGCCGACCACAGCACCAGCAACGCCAGCACGAAGGGCGCAGGTCGCGGGAAGGCGCGCGGGGTGGCGACGGCGTTCATCGGGATTACTTCCGCGGCGCCTCGACCTTGGCGAGCAGCGCGTGCAGCACGTCGTCCGGCGACTGGCCTTCGATCTGCAGCTCCGGCGCCAGCGCGATGCGGTGGCGCAGCGCGGGCTTGGCGATCTCGCGGACGTCGTCGGGCGTGACGAAATCCCGGCCCGACAGCACTGCCTGCGCGCGCGCCGCACGCACCAGCGCGAGGCTCCCGCGCGGGCCGGCACCGAGCGAGATCCCGGCCCAGTCGCGCGTCGCGGCGACGATACGCACCGCGTAGTCGATCACCGCGTCGTCCACGGCGACGAGCGCAGTGCCGGCCTGCATCGCGACGATCTCCTGCGGGCCGAGCACGCGCGCGACCTGCGACAGGTCGAAGTCCGACGCCGCGCGGCCCTGGCTCACCGCGGCGACCATGCGCTTCTCGTCGGCACGCGTGGGATAGCCGATCAGCACCTTCAGCAGGAAGCGGTCCAGCTGCGCTTCGGGCAGCGGGTACGTGCCTTCCTGCTCGACCGGGTTCTGCGTGGCGAGCGTGAGGAACGGCGGCGTCAGCTGGAAGCTGTGGCCTTCGATGGTGACCTGCAGCTCCTGCATCGCTTCCAGCAGCGCCGACTGCGTCTTCGCCGGTGCGCGGTTGATTTCGTCGGCCAGCAGCAGGTTGGTGAACACCGGGCCGCGACGGATGTTGAACGTCTCGGTCTTCGGGTTCCACACGGCGTGGCCGCTGATGTCGCTGGGCATCAGGTCCGGCGTGAACTGCACGCGCGCGAAGCTGCAATCGATTGCCCGCGACAGCGCGCGCACCAGCAGCGTCTTGCCCAGGCCCGGCACGCCTTCGATCAGCACATGGCCCCCGGCAAGCAGCGCGATCAGGATCTGGTCGAGCACCGCCTCCTGCCCGATGAAGGCCTTGCCGACTTCCCCGCGCACCGCGGCGGCGCGTGCGGCCAGGGCTTCGCCGCTGATCGGAACGAGGGGGGCGGGAGCGGCGTCGGCGTTCATGGCGTGGTCTCTGTTTCGAGTCGGTCAAAGGGAATTGCGCATGCGCATGAGCAGCGCGATGCGGCTGCGGAACGCGGCGTGGTCGCGCGCGATCGGCGTGGACAAAGCATCGCGGACGTCGTTCTGCGACAGGCCGAAACGCTCGGCGAGCATCGAGGCCTGCGCATCGCCGTCGAGCGCGGCGGCCTGCGGATCGCGACGACGCAGCCGCGCGAGGAAGGCCTTGCGCGCGGCCTCGTGCAGCAGGTGCGCGTAGCCGTAGCGGTAGACGTGTTCGCCGCTCGCGGTAACGTGCTCCAGCAGCGAGCGCCGCTCCACCGCCGGCGAGGCCAGCAGCGGCCCGAAGCGCTGCGAGCGCCGCCACAGCCACGCCATCAGCGCCAGCAGCAGCGGCAGCCACACGCGCCAGTGTTCGCGCACCAGCGTCATCCAGAACGACGGCATCTGCGCCTCGTAGATGAGGTGCACGGTGCCGGCGCGGTAGTTCGGATCGAGCAGCTGCCGCGTCAGCGCGATATGCGGCCCGTCCTTCAGCGAATCGTTGTCGAGGAAGTCGAAGTCCGACAGCACGTCGACGTGCCCGCGCCCGTGCGGAATGCGCGCGAAGACGTAGCCGATCTCCGGCTCGCCCCAGTGCAGCGACGCGGTGGATTCGAGGTTGTCCACGTCCAGGCGCCGGCCGCGGCAGAACTCGACGTGCGGGTCCTCGCCGGCGACGTCGAGCCCGGCGCAGAGCCGGTCAGAACGCGGATGCACGCCGAACGCGCTCATCACCGGCAGCGGCAGTTCCACGTCCAGCGGCCCCGGCGGCGGCGTGCGCAGCAGCAGGTGGCCGCCGCGTTCGACCCAGTCCAGCAGCGCGGCTTCTTCCTTGTCAGAGATCGTGCGCGGGTCGTTGTAGAGCAGCACCGTGTCGCGCGGGCCGAGCGCGATGCTGTCCAGTTGCAGTCGTGGACGCGCCTGCGCCTTCACGCCATCGCCGATCAGCGCGAGCTTGAGCACGTACAGCGGATTGCGACGCGCCTCGCCGGTGCGCGGCAGGTCGACCCACTCCTCGGCGCGCACGAAGTTGTGCTGCCACCACGCATAGCCGCCGGCCAGCGCACCGGCGAGGGCGAGCACGAGCAGCGCGATGAGGCCATGCCGGCGCGTGAACGTCATGCGGGCACGCTCGATTCATTACGCGTCGACGGCGACCAGCCGAAGCGCGACGCCAGATCGACCAGCAGCGATTCGAAATCGTCGCCAGCCGGGAAGCTGTGCGCGTACGCCGCGTACTGCCACGTGCGCACGGCGCGCGCGAAGGCGTCGCGATCCTCGCCGCGCGGCAGCTTGCGCGAGGCACGCAACACTTCGGCCTCCGTCGCGCCCGGCACGAGCACCGCCTGCGTGCGCGCGACCATCGTCTCGACGCTGGCGCGATAGAGCATCGCGAGCGCCTCGCGCTCCCGGCCTTCGCGCCAGAGGCGGCGAATGGCGCTGGGAATGTCTTCCGGCAACGGCGGCGGCGGTTCGTCGGCGCGGTCGCGGCGGATTTCGTCCTCCTCGCGACCGGCGCGCGCAAGCCCGCCGCGGAACCAGGCCAGCCACTTCGGTGCGGTGATGGCGAGCACCACCAGCAGCGCGGCGAACACGATCCACAGGCCGAACTCGCCGACCGTCGCGATCGTTTCGCCGAGCCAGCCCAGCGGCGGCGGATCGACCTTCTTCGGCTCGGGCTTCTTCGCGTCGCGCTTCTTCCAGGTGACGACCTTGCGCTTGGGCGAGACGGCCGGATCCTCGTAGGCCTTGCCCACCGCGCGACGCAGGCCGCCGTCGCCCGCGAGCGGACGACCGGCACCCGAGCCGCCCGCTGCGGCGCCGGCGCCTTCGCCACCGGGCGTCACCACCGTCGGCGGCGGCGCGGGCTGCGGCGTCATCTGCGCGTTCACGCCGTCGCGCAGGCCGCTTTCGTCGGCCACGCGACCGAACACCTGTTCCAGCGTGACGCGCGGAGCTTCGTCTTCGTCCTGCTCCGCGTCGTCCGTTTGATCGGCGACGCTTTCGGTGTCCTGGGAGTCGTCGGCGTCCTGCGCACGCACCAAGCCCGGCGCGAACGCCATGCCCAGCGCGCACAGGAGCAGCAGCGGCGTCGCGCCGCGCAGCAGGCGATCGCGCAGGCGGCGGAACGCGAGTTCGATGTCCCACGCCTCCACTTCGGTACGGCGGTTGAGGTACAGGCCGAAGCCCGCGCCGACGTAGAACGGTTCGATCAGGCCCGAGGCGATCCACGCGAGGGCATTCGACAACAGGCTGAGCCAGGCCGGCGCTTCCTTCAGCGTCGCCCACGCGCGTTCGAACACTTCGCGCAGGTATTCGTCCGGCACGAACACGATCGCCATCGACGCCAGACCCAGGTACACGGCCAGTTCGAAATGCAGGCACACCGTGGTGACCAGCGCGCCGACGCCGTGCACCGGCGCGCCGAGCGCGCGGCGACGCTCGCGCGCATCGCTGCCGCGCGCGCCTTCGAGGAAGTCGACGGGAAGATTCAAAGAACGCAACGGGCTCAACCGGCGCCAGAGCAGATAGCCCGGCAGCCACGACAGCCCCCAGTTCCGCTGCGCCGCGATCGTCTGCCGCGTCGTCGGCACGTCGCCGAAGACCGCGCGCGAGAGCACGAACAGCGGGATGCGGTCGAACACCGGCTTGAGCCACCACATCAGCAGCCCCGCGAGCCACAGCGCGTCGATCGTCCACGCCAGCGCATTGAACAGCACGAACACGGGCAACGTGAGCAGCAGCCACGGTTTCCAGATCGCACCCGCATGGCGACGCACGAGCGCGGTGCCGAGCTCGACCGCTTCCCACGCCGTGCGCGGACGCAACGCGACGGTGAGCGATTCGATCCTCATGGCGCCGCGTCCTCCGGCGGCAGGTTGCGTCCGCCGAGCAGCAGCCACGCCGCCGTCAGCGTCCACAGCACGCCGCCGACGGTGTACTTGATCCACGCCGGCATCCACGCGATCGACGACCAGAACGCCTCGACGAACGCGGCGAAAACCAGCATCGCCAGCACGCCCACGCACAGCAGCGCGCCGCGACGACCGCCTTCGACCAGGGCATCGGCGCGACGCCGCTGGCCCGGCGCGATCAACGACAGGCCCAGACGCAGGCCGGCGCCGCCGGCAATCACTATCGCCGTCAGTTCAGGCGCCGAATGCGCGGCCACGAAGCGCCAGAACGGATCGCCATGCCCCACCGCCTGCAGGTGGCCGGCGACGCCGCCGATCATCACGCCGTTGACGATCAGCACGACGATCGAACCGATGCCGGCGATCAGTCCGCTGGCGAAGGTGCGAAAGCCGATGCTGACGTTGTTCCACACGTAGTGGCCGAACATCGCGACGTCGGTGCCGCTGTCGCGGCCGAGTTTTCGCGCGGGATCGGCGGGGTCGTACATGCGTTCGAACTGCATCAGCTGCGCGGGATCGAACAACGACGACGACAGTTCCGGCTGCCACTGGATCGCGGCGAAGATCACCACCAGCGGGATCCAGAACAGCGCGAAGGACGCGAGCATGCAGCCGCGCTCGGCGCGCACCAGGCGCGGGAAGCCGGCGATCAGGAACTGCGCCGCGCGTCGCCAGTGCGGCACGGGCGTGCGGTACAGCAGGCCGTGGCCGCGATGCATCAGCGCCTGCAGGCGATCGGTCACCACCGGGCTGTAGCCGCGGCGGCGCGCCAGCGCGAGCTGCTGGCACAGCCGGCGATAGCGCGAGGGCATGTCGGCGTCGGAGAGTCCGTGCCAGTTGCGACGTTCCGCGCGGGCCTTGCGCGCGCTTTCGCCACGCGCGTCGAGCCAGTGCTCGAACGCGATCCATTCGGGCTGATGGCGCTGGACGAAGTGTTCCTGCTTCATGCGTCAGCGCCGCCCCAGCAGCCAGTTCGCCATGCGGTACAGGCGCGTCACCGCGGCCGTGCCGCGCGCGCCGGTCAGCGGTTCGGCGAGGTCGGCGAGTTCGGCCTGGCGCGCTTCGCTCAGGCGCGGGGCGCGTTCGGCGAAGGCGACCAGCGCGACCTGTTCGTACGGACGCAATGCGATCGACGGCGCCAGCGCGGTGTCGACGGCAGCCGGTTGCGGATCGCGCGGGCGGGCGTCGTGCACGACCAGCGTGCCGGCGACCATGTCGCCCAGTCGCCGGCCCCAGGGATCGACCAGGCTCGACACCAGGCCGGCCGCGTAGGCCAGCGGCAGCATGTCGACCACGCGCAACAGGTTGCGGGTGAACGCCGCGAGCCAGCCGACCGGCGCGCCGTTGGCGGCGATCACGCGCAGGCCCATCGAGCGCTTGCCCGGCGTGCGCCCGTTCCACATCGCCTCGAAGACGATCGGGTAGAACCAGTACACCAGGAACATCGCCACGGCATAGAAGCCCGCGCCACCGCGGCCGAAGGCGCCGAGGAACATCCCCATCGCCATCATCACGCCGGCGCGCACCAGGAAGTCGATCAGCCATGCCAGCGCGCGCGGCACGGGGCCGGCGGCGGGCAGGTGGAGGGCCACGCCCTCCGGCGTCACGACTTCCCGGTACGTGTCGAGCATCAGGCGTTCACGACGATCGTGTCGGCGAAGTAGTCGTGCAGGCAGCGGCGCTCCTCGCCGAAGATCCACAGGATGTTGGCGAGCGAGAACACCGCGCCGAGGAAGGGAATCGCGCTCACCACGCCCGGCGCGATCATGCGCAGGCCGAGGATGCGGCCGAAGCCGATGCGCTCGCCGTTGCTGCGCACGATGCGGATGCCCTGCCAGCGCTTGCCGATGGTCTGGCCGTGGCGGGCCAGCATCACCAGCTGAACCACGACCAGCGCGATCAGGCCGATGACGCCGATGGCGATCAGCACGATGCCGGCCATGCGGTTGCCGTCCGGCGCGGACGCCATCGCGGCGCCGAAGGCGAGCGGAAGCCACAGCGGGACGCCGATGAAGCCGTCGGCCAATGCCGCGAGCAGGCGCGTGGTGCGTTCGGCCTTGCGGGCGGGGTTGTCGACGGTGGTCTCGACGAGGGTTGCGCTCGGTGCGGCGTACGGATTGTTGCTGACTTCGCTCACGTTCGGCTCCATTACCTTCGGTTGCGGCACGCCCGGGATCCGGGCGCGCCAGAGGCGTGCTTCAACGGGATGCTGCTTCGGATGATCCGCATTCGGCCGGCGCGTCCGGAAGACGCTCCGCGCGCCGGCGCACGCCGCGGTCAGGCGTTGACGACCATCGTGTCGCAGAACAGGTCGTGCAGGCAGCGGCGTTCCTCGCCGAAGATCCACAGCGGATTGGCGAGCGAGAACGCCCACCCCACGTACGGGATCGCGCCGACCAGCCCGGGCACGAAGTAGCGCAGCACGAGCATGCGGCGCAGGCTCGCGCGGCTGCCGTCGGTGCGCACGATGCGCATGCCCATCACGCGCTTGCCGATGCTCTGGCCGTCGCGGTGCATCAGCACGCACCAGTAGACGAACAGCGCGATGATGCACACCAGCGAGAACAGGATCAGCGAACCGCCGAGCGCGCCGATGCCGCGTTCGGGCTTGAATCGCAGCGCGCCGATCACCGCCGGCAACATCGCGGCGAAGTAGATGCCGCAGTCGATCAGATAGGCCAGCAGGCGGCGGCCACGATCGGCCGGCTCCAGGCCGTCGTCATGATCCACGGGCGCGGAGACGACCTGCGCGGCGGGCGCCGCGTAGGGATTGCGATACTCGAAACCTTCCATGTGGTCCCCATTGCGTTCGCGACGCCATCCCGGGCGTCGGTGGATGCGGTGGCCGCGGCCCCCTGCCGCGTCCTGCCGCCTGCTACCCGGTCGTGCCGAGGTAGCGGTCCTTCAATCGTACATAGTGCGCGGCGCTGTAGTGCAACTGTTCGATCTCGCGGTCGTCGAGCCGGCGGACCAGCCGCGCCGGATTGCCCAGCCACAGCTCGCCCTCGCCCACCTGCTTGCCCGGCGCGACCACCGCCCCGGCGCCGACGAAGCCGTGCCGGTGCACGCGCGCGCCGTCCAGGATGCGCGCGCCCATGCCGATCAGGCAGAAATCGTCGAGCGTGCAGGCATGCAGGATCACGCCGTGGCCGATGGTGACGTCGTTGCCGACGATCGTCGGAACGCCGCCCGGACGCGTGTACGGCCCCTCGTGCGTGACGTGGACGATGGTCCCGTCCTGCACGTTCGTGCGCGCGCCGATATGGATCGAATTGACGTCGCCGCGGATCACGCAGCCCGGCCAGACCGACACGTCGTCGCCCAGCGTGACATCGCCGATGATCGTGGCGGCCGGATCGACGTAGACGCGTTCGCCGAGGGCGGGAAAGGTGTCGAGGTAAGGACGCAGGCTCATCCGCCGAGTCTAGCGCGCGTGGCGCCCGGCGCCCCATTCAGTCGGCCGCGTCGCCCCCCGGCGCGCGCCGCTTTCGCCCCTCCGGACCGCCACGGACGCGGACTACACTCGACCGCATGGACATCACCGCCGACACGCCGCTGAACGAACTGGCCGCCACCCGCGATCGCCTTCGCGCCGCGTGGCAGGCGCGCAAGCCCGATTACACGCAGCGGCGCGCCGACCTGGTGCGGCTGCGCGACGTCTTCCGTTCGCGCATCGATTCGATGGACGCGGCGATCCGCGCCGACTTCGGCCATCGCAGCCAGCACGAGAACCTGCTGTCGGAAGCGATGATCGTGCTGGCCGAACTCGACCACGCGCTCAGGCACCTGCGCCGCTGGATGAAGCCGCGCCGCGCGGCGGTGGGCTGGCGCTTCTGGCCGGCGAGCGCGCGCATCGTGCCCGAACCGGTCGGCGTGGTCGGCATCCTGTCGCCGTGGAATTACCCGGTGAACCTCGCGCTGGTGCCGCTGGTGTCGGCGATCGCCGCCGGGAACCACGTCTACCTCAAGCCGTCCGAACACACGCCGCGCACGAGCCAGTGGCTGCGCGAACTGCTGTCGGAGGTCTTCCCCGCCGATCGCGCCGCCGTCGCGCTGGGCGGGCCGGAACTGGGTGCCGCGTTCGCCGCGCTGCCGTTCGAACACCTGCTGTTCACCGGTTCGACCGCCGTCGGCCGCAAGGTGATGGCCGCGGCCGCGCCCAACCTCACGCCGGTCACGCTGGAACTGGGCGGCAAGGCGCCGGCCGTCGTGTGCGCGGATTTCGACCTGCGCAAGGCCGCCGCGCGCATCGCCACCGGCAAATGGTTCAACGCGGGGCAGACCTGCATCGGCGTGGATTACGTGCTGGTCGACGAAGCCCGCGGCGGCGCGTTCGTCGAGGCGATCCGCGACGAACTGCTCGCGCGTTATCCCGGCTTCGATACCACCACCGACTACACCCGCATCATCAACGACGCGCAGTACGCGCGCCTTCGCGGTTATGTCGACGATGCGCGCGCACGCGGAACGGTCGTCGTCGAACCATTGACCGACACACTCGATGCGGCGGCGCGCGAGCGCCTGCAACGCGAACGCCTCTTTCCGCCGACGCTGCTGGCCGAACCGCCGCTCGACAGCGAGGTGATGCGCAACGAGATCTTCGGGCCGATTCTTCCGGTCCTGACGTATCGCACGCTCGATGATGCGATCGAACGCATCCGCTCGATGGATCGCCCGCTCGCGCTGTATCCCTTCAGCAACGATGCGCGCAGCATCGACAGGATCGTGTCGGGCACGCTGGCCGGCGGCGTCACGGTGAACGACACGCTGCTGCATTTCGGCGCGCACGACCTGCCGTTCGGCGGCATCGGCCCCAGCGGCATCGGCGCGATCCACGGCCGCACCGGCTTCGACACCTTCAGCAAGCTGCTGCCGGTGTTCCGCCAGCGCAGCTTCGCCGGCAGCGACCTGCTCAAGCCGCCCTATCGCGGCTTCGTCGATCGCATGGTGCGCATGCTGTCGAAGTGACGCGTCAGGACGAAGCGAAGGCGCGCAGCACCTGCACGGTGCGCGCGACGGCTTCGTCGTCGACATCCAGGTGCGTGACCATGCGGATCGACGGCGTATAGCCGATCGACATGCGGATGCGCGCGTCGTCGAGCGTGCGGCGCAGCGCGTCCAGGCGCTCCACCGGCACGTCGATGAACACCATGTTGGTGTGCTGCGCGACGACCCTCACGTCGTCCAGTCCCTGCAATCCGTCGGCCAGACGCGCGGCGCGCGCGTGGTCGTCGGCGAGCCTCGCGACGTGATGGTCCAGCGCGAACGACGCCGCGGCCGCGAGCATGCCGGCCTGTCGCATGCCGCCGCCGACGACCTTGCGCCAGCGCTTCGCGGTTTCGATGAGTTCGCGCGTGCCGAGCAGCACCGAGCCGACCGGCGCGCCAAGTCCCTTCGACAGGCACACCGACACGCTGTCGAAATGCTTCGTCACCTCTCGCGGGGCAACGCCCAGGGCGACGATCGCGTTGAACATGCGCGCGCCGTCCAGGTGCAGCGCCAGGCCGCGGCGGTCGCACAGCGCGCGCGCATCGGCGAGGTACTGCAGCGGCAGGACGCGGCCGTGCCAGGTGTTTTCCAGGCACAGCAGGCGCGTGCGCGCGAAGTGCGGATCGACCGGCTTGATCGCGCGTTCCACCGCATCCAGCGGCAGCGTGCCGTCGGGCGCATGCACGATCGGCTGCGGCTGGATCGAGCCGAGCACCGCCGCGCCGCCGCCTTCGTACTTGTAGGTGTGCGCGTCCATGCCGACGATGTATTCGTCGCCGCGCGCGCAATGCGCCATCAGGCCGATCAGGTTCGACTGCGTGCCGCTGGGCACGAACAGGCCCGCCTCGAAGCCCAGCTCATCGGCCAGCCGCGCCTGCAGCGCGTTGACGGAGGGATCCTCGCCATAGACGTCGTCGCCGACGGGCGCGCGCATCATCGCCTCGCGCATGGCATCGGTGGGCTGGGTGACGGTGTCGCTGCGAAGATCGATCCACTGCATGGCGGCGGCTTGCTGGGAATGAACGCCGAGTATGCCGCGCGGCGGGTCCGCCCGGCATTGCGCAAGCGGTGCGGTCGTGGCCTGCGAAGGGCGCATCGGCTCGCTACACTGCGCCCCATGAAAATCGCCAGCTGGAACGTCAACTCGCTCAACGTGCGCCTGCCGCACCTGGAACAGTGGCTCGCCACGTCCTCGCCGGACATCGTCGCGCTGCAGGAAACCAAGCTGGAGGACGAGAAGTTCCCCGACGATCCGCTGATCGCGATGGGCTATCGCAGCGTGTTCGCCGGGCAGAAGACATACAACGGCGTGGCCGTGCTCTCGCGCGAGCGTGCCACCGACGTGCAGATCGGCGTGCCCGGTTTCGAGGACGAACAGAAGCGCGTGCTCGCCGCGAGCGTCGGCGACCTGCGCATCGTCAACCTGTACGTGGTGAACGGGCAGTCGGTCGGCAGCGACAAGTACGCCTACAAACTGCGCTGGCTGGAAGCCGTGCACGACTGGCTCGCGCAGGAGCTGGTGACGCATCCGCGCATGATCGTGCTGGGCGACTTCAACATCGCGCCGGACGACCGCGACGTGCACGATCCGGTCGTGTGGAACGACGGGCACATCCTCACTTCGCGCGCCGAACGCGATGCGCTGCAGCGGCTGTACTCGCTGGGCCTGCACGATGCGTATCGCGCGCTCAATCCCGAGGAGGCGCAGTTCAGCTGGTGGGATTACCGCCAGGGCGGCTTCCGCCGGAACCTCGGCCTGCGCATCGACCTCACGCTGGTGTCCGAAGCCCTGCGCCCGCACACGGCGGCGTCGGGCATCGATCGCGAACCGCGCACGTGGGATCGACCGAGCGACCATGCGCCGGCGTGGGTGGAGTTGAAGTAGGGTCTATCCGTTGCGAGGCCTCGCCGTCGCCGTCATCCCGGCGAAGGCCGGGATCCAGGCCTTCACGGACGATCGAAGCGATGCCTTTGCGTTCGGCGAGTCCCAGGACGCCACGAGCTTGGGCCAACTCCGGCTACGGATGACGTGACAGCCTGGGTCCCGGCTTTCGCCGGGATGACGTTGGCCTGGTGCTGCGGCGTACTGCCGGGTGCATCAACCCGCCGCCACACCCTCATGCCCATGCAGCAGCGCCTCCAGCGCATGCCGCGGCAGCTTGCCCGTCTCGTTGCGCGGCAGCGTGTCGACGCGGCGCAGCGGACGCGGAAGGAAGACCGGGTCGAGCTGCTGGCGCAACGCATGCAGGATGTCGTGCTCGTCCACCGTCGGCGCGACCACCAGCGCGGCGATGCGGCGCACGCCGATGGCGTCTTCGGCATCGAGCTGGAACATCACGCCGTCCTCGACGCCCGGCACCGCGAGCAGCTTGCGCGTGAGATCGCCCAGCGAGGCACGCTTGCCGGCGATGTCGAGCAAATCAGCGTTGCGGCCGCGCAGCTCGAAGCGGCCGTCGGCATGCACTTCCATCAGGTCCGCCAGCACGATGGGTTCTGCCAGGTGCGGCGCGTGCACGGCGGTGCCGTCGGGCTGGGGCGCCAGGCGAACGCCGGGCAGCGGCGTCCAGGCGTCGTCGCGCGCGGTGCGGCGGCGAGCGAAGACGCAGGTTTCGGTCGAACCGAACACCTCGCGCACTTCGCAACCGAAGCGCGCTTCGGCCTGCGTGGCGAGCTCCGGCGGCATCGGCGCGGTCGCCGAGACGATGCCCGCCAGCGGCGGCAGCGAAAGCCCGGACGCCACCAGCGCACGCAGGTGCACCGGCGTGGTGACCAGCAGCGGCGGCGTGGGCGAATCGTGCAGCGCACGCGCGACGTCGGCCGGGAACAGCGGCCGCGCCGCGTGCACCGCCACCGGCCCGAGCAGCGGCATCAGCACCGACATCTCCATGCCGTACATGTGCTGCGGCGGCACGGTGGCGATGACGTGCGTCAGGTCGTCGCGAAGCAGGCCGTCGAGCGCGGCGAGGTTCTGCGCGGTGCTCGTGCGGAAGCTGGTCCACGTCTTGCCGTAGGCGCGCGGCTGGCCGGTGCTGCCGGAGGTGAAGCCGATGGCGACGCGCGCGTTCGCATCGACGATGAGTTCATCGCCTTCAAGTTCGTCCAGGCGATCCGGGATGCGCATGCAATGCGGCGGCGCCGGGGCGAGGTCGATGTCGGTCAGGCAGTAGCCGTCCGGATGCTGCGCGAGCACCTGCTCGACCACGCCGGGCGCGCGCGAGGGCGGCATCAGCGTGGTCTGCCCCCGCACCGCGGCGGCGCAGAAGGCGACGAGGTAGCGGTAGCGGTCCTCGCACAGGTTCAGAGCGAAGCGTGCGGCCGGCAGCGTGGCCGCCAGCGCGCGCACGTGGCGGGCGAAGGTCGCACGGTCGATCGCATGCCCGCCTTCGTCGAAGGCGATGGCGAGCGCGCCGGTGCCATGGATGAGCGGCACGGGCGAGGTCGGAACGGGACTGGGTACTTCGACGACCGCGGACATGGATGGCACGTGATTCCTGCGGCGAACGCCGCTTCCCCTGCCCGTACTTTACGCTGGCGGCCGTCGTCGATCCCAATCGTGGTTCATGTCCCTGTCCGCTCCCCCAACCGCCGAGCCGGTCCCGCGCTGGAGCTGGCAGCCGCATGCGCCCCGGCAGCCCGCCGAGCCGCTGGCGCGCCGGTGGCTGGCCGCGGAGCTGGGAACCGGGGTCGACGCCCTGCCGCTCTCCCGCGATCCGCGCGGCCGACCCCGCCTGGAAGGCGCCTTCGCCGACTGGGACTGCAACTGGAGCCATAGCGGCGACGGCTTGCTGGTCGCACTGGGCCGCGACGTGCGCATCGGCATCGACCTGGAGCGCGTGCGCCCGCGCGGCCGGGCCCTCGACCTCGCCCGACGCTTCTTCACCGCGCCGGAGCTGGCGTGGCTGCACGCCGCCCCGTCGGCGGCGGTGCGCGACCATGGTTTCCTGCGCCTTTGGTGCGCGAAGGAAGCCGTGCTGAAGGCCCACGGCCATGGCATTTCGTTCGGCCTGCACCGGCTGCGATTCGCCGACAGCCCGGACGGCCTGCGCCTGGTCGAATGCGACGCGGAACTCGGCCACGCCGGCGACTGGTCGCTGATCGAGCTGCGGCCCGCACCGGAGTATCTGGGCGCGCTCGCGTGGCGTTCGACCTGACCGCGCCTCCGGAATCGGGCACCCACATCGGCGATACTGCGCGCCGCATGAACACCCCCGCCCCCTTCGACGCCGCGCTTCGCCGCACGCTGGACGACGGCCTGCTTGCGCTCGGCCTGGACCCGGCCGCCGTCTCCGCGCCGCTGCTGGACTACCTCGCCCTGCTGGTGCGGTGGAACAAGACCTACAACCTCACCGCCGTGCGCGATCCGCACGAGATGGTGGTCAAGCACCTGCTCGATTCGCTTGCGATGCACCCGTACGTGGACGATCTCGCCGCGCGCGGGGGTTCGCTCGCCGACCTCGGCACGGGCCCGGGGCTGCCGGGCATTCCGCTGTCGATCGTGAAGCCGGGCCTGAAGGTCACGCTGGTGGAAAGCAACGGCAAGAAGGCGCGCTTCATGCGCGAGGCGATCCGCCAGCTGGGCCTCAGGGACGCCCGCGTCGCCGAATCGCGCATCGAGGCGGTCGACGAGCCGGGCGCGTACGACGCCATCACCGCGCGCGCGCTCGCGACGCTGCCGCTGATCCTCGAACTGGGCGGACACCTGCTCAAGCCCGACGGGCGCCTGCTGGCGATGAAAGGCGTGCACCCGGCCGACGAGATCGCCGCGCTGCCGGCCGGCTGGACGGTCGAGGCGTCGCATCCGATGCGCGTTCCCGGCCTGGACGCCGAGCGCCACATGGTGGTGATCGCCCGCCGGTGAGGCGGTGTCGTTCGCCCAAGCCGTGACGCCGCGCGCAACTGCGTAAACGGGGCAAGCCGCCCGTCCGCGCAAAACCGGCGCAAGTGCTTGATCCGGCGCAGCCCCCGCCGGACGGTCCATGCCGATGGCCCATACAGCTATCGGCGACGGGGCACGCGTCTTCCCATCCGGGCATAATCCCCGGTCCGGCCCCACGCCGGCCCTACTTCCGCGCTTCCATCACTAAACCCTAGACCAGGACGAGCCGCATGGCCCGCATCATCGCCGTCGCCAACCAGAAAGGCGGAGTCGGCAAGACCACCACCGCCGTCAACCTGGCCGCCGCGCTCGCGCGGACGCCCAAGCGCGTGCTGCTGGTCGACCTGGACCCGCAGGGCAACGCGACGATGGGCAGCGGCCTGGACAAGCGCGAGATCGACACCACGATCTGCGACGTCCTGCTGGGCGAGGCCGACGTCGCCTCGATCGTCAAGCGCACCGCCGAAGACTTCGACCTGCTGCCGGCGAACATCGAGCTGACCGCCGCCGAGATCACCCTGATGGGCGAATCCGACCGCGAGCAGCGCCTGAAGCGCGCGCTGGCGCCGCTGCGCGAGAACTACGACTTCATCCTGATCGACTGCCCGCCGGCGCTGTCGCTGCTCACGCTCAACGCGCTGACGGCGGCCGACTCCATCGTCGTGCCGATGCAGTGCGAGTACTACGCGCTGGAAGGCATCAGCGCGCTGATCGACACCATCGAGGCGCTCAAGGCCAACCTCAATCCGAAGCTGGAAGTCGAGGGCGTGCTGCGCACCATGTTCGACGTGCGCAACAACCTCGCCAACGCGGTGTCGGCCGAACTGATCAACCATTTCGGCGACCGCGTGTTCCGCACGATCGTGCCGCGCAACGTGCGCCTGGCCGAGGCGCCCAGCCATGGCCAGAGCATCGTCGGCTACGACCGCGCCAGCCGCGGCGGCATCGCCTACATGGGGCTGGCGGGCGAAGTACTGCGCCGCCAGCGCGAGCGCGACCAGGCCCGTGCCCGTGCTCCGCAACCGAAGGAGACCACGGCATGACAGTAGCCAAGAAGCGCGGCCTGGGCCGCGGACTCGAAGCCCTGCTGGGACCCAAGGCGGCCGCCGAGGCGCCGGTCCTGGAAGCCGTCGAAGGCGACGTGCTGCGCCATCTGCCGGTCGACGCGCTGACGCCCGGCAAGTACCAGCCGCGCAAGCACTGGGACCAGGAAAAGCTCGAGGAACTGGCCGAGTCGATCAAGGCGCAGGGCGTGATCCAGCCCATCGTCGTGCGCGACCTGGGCGGCAAGCGCTACGAGATCATCGCCGGCGAACGCCGCTGGCGCGCCTCGCAGCTGGCGGGGCTGGACCAGATCCCGGTCGTCATCCGCGAAGTCGACGACCGAACGGTCGTGGCGATGGCGCTGATCGAGAACATCCAGCGCGAAGACCTCAATCCGCTGGAAGAAGCCAACGCGCTGCAGCGGCTGATCGACGAATTCGACCTGACCCACGCGCAGGCCGCCGAGGCCGTCGGCCGTTCGCGCGCCGCCGTGTCGAACCTGCTGCGCCTGCTGGAACTGCCGCCGGAAATCCGCGTGCTGCTGGAAACACACGCGCTGGAAATGGGCCACGCCCGCGCACTGCTCGCACTGACGCCACAGGCGGCGATCGCGCTGGCGCGCCAGGCCGCCGAACACGGCTGGTCGGTGCGCGAGGTCGAACACCGCGTGCAGCAGCTCGCCGCCGGGCAGATCCCGACCAGCGGCAGCGCGAAGCCGAAGGCCGCCAAGGCCAAGCCGCAGGCCGACATCGTGGCGCTGGAGCGCGAGCTGTCCGAGTCGCTCAACACCAAGGTCAACGTGCTGCATGGCCGCGGCGGCAAGGGTCGCCTGGTGATCCACTACACCGACCTCGATTCGCTCGACGGCGTGCTGGAAAAGCTGCGCGGTTCCGTCACCGAGTAACCACCGGAGCGGCCGGCATGAACCCGTACCGCTACCGCGTCGCCCTTCGCGCGATCCATCCGCGCGACGACCTGCGGCCGCTGTTCGACCAGCTCGGCCTGTCGCCGGAACGCACGTGGCGCGCCGGCGAGCGGCGGACCTCGCCGGCGGGCATCCCGCTGGACGGCGTGTATCGCGAAAGCTACGCCTACACGAATCTGACACATGGATCGCGAAACTGGTCGGATGAGGATCTGCAGGACTACCTCCGCGGCATCCAGCAGAGACTGGCGATGCATCGCGACACGCTGCAGACGTTCTACATCCGTGGCGGACGCTGCGGCCTGTCGATCGGCCTGAGCGGCGAGAGCGGGTTCGGGTTCGAACTGGATCCCTCGCTCGGCGCCGGACTGGCGGACCTCAAACTGACACTGGGCTTCGACTTCCACGCCGAACCCGACTGATCTCCCACTGCAACGCGAGTTCCGATGGCTGACACCTCCCCCGGCACCATCCTCGTCACTGGCGCAGCCGGCTTCATCGGCGCCTACACCTGCCGCGCGCTCAAGGCCCGCGGCGCCCGCGTCGTCGGGCTGGACAACTTCAACGACTACTACGATCCGCAGCTCAAGCGCGACCGCGTCGCCGCGCTGTGCCCGGACACGGACATCCGCGCGCTCGACCTGACCGACCGCGATGGCCTCGCCGCGTTGTTCGACGAGGTCGCACCGACGCACGTGATCCATCTCGCTGCGCAGGCCGGCGTGCGCTATTCCCTGACCAACCCTCACGCGTACGTCGACAGCAACCTCGTGGGCTTCGTGAACATCCTCGAGCTGTGCCGCCATCGCGGCGTGCAGCACCTGGCGTACGCGAGTTCGTCGTCGGTGTACGGCGATTCGGCGACGCCGCCGTTCTCCGAAGACCAGCGCATCGACCAGCCGCGCTCGCTCTACGCGGCGACCAAGGCCGCCAACGAGCTGATGGCGCACACCTACGCGCACCTCTACGGCCTGCGTTCGACGGGCCTGCGCTTCTTCACCGTGTACGGCCCGTGGGGCCGACCGGACATGGCACCACTGCTGTTCTCGCGCGCGGTGCTCGCCGGCCGGCCGATCGACGTGTTCAACCACGGGAAGATGCGCCGCGACTTCACCTTCGTCGACGACATCGTCGCCGGCGTGCTCGGTGCACTGGAAAACCCGCCGGAAGGCGAAGTGCCGCACCGCGTCTTCAACCTCGGCAATCACACGCCGGTGGAACTCGAGCGCTTCATCGCGGTCATCGAACAGGCCGCCGGACAGCCGGCCCAGAAGGTCTACAAGCCGATGCAACCCGGCGACATGATCGAAACCATGGCCGACACGCAGCGCGCGCGCGATGCGTTCGGCTTCGAGCCGGCGACGTCGATCGAGGCCGGCCTGCCCCAGGTCGTGGCGTGGTGCCGCGACTACTTCGGCGAGAACGCCTGACGCCATGAGCACGTCCCCGCACCTTTCGGTCGTCGTACCGGTGTTCAACGAGCGCGACAACGTCGCGCCGCTGGTGCACGAGATCACCGCGGCACTGCGCGGCCGCGAACCGCGCGACGGCGGCGATTTCGAGATCGTCTATGTCGACGACAACTCGCGCGACGACACGCTGGCGGTACTGCAGGCGCTGAAGGCCGAGGTGCCGGAACTGCGCGTGGTGCATCACGTCACGCAGAGCGGCCAGAGCACGGCGATCCGCAACGGCGTGAAGGCCGCGCGCGGCGAGTGGATCGCCACGCTCGACGGCGACGGCCAGAACGATCCGGCCGACATCCCGAAGCTGATCGCCATGCGCGGCAGCTCGCCCGCCGACGTGAAGATGTTCGCCGGCTGGCGCGTGAACCGGCAGGACAGCGGTTCCAAGCGCTGGGCGTCGAAATGGGCCAACGCGATCCGCGCGCGCATGCTGCGCGACGACACGCCCGATACCGGTTGCGGCATCAAGCTGTTCGAACGCGCGGCGTTCCTCGAACTGCCGCACTTCAACCACATGCATCGTTACCTGCCCGCGCTGATGCAGCGCGCGGGCTACCGCACGGTGAGCGTGCCGGTGAACCACCGCGCGCGTTCGACTGGTGTGTCCAAGTACAACAACCTCGACCGCGCACTGGTGGGCATCGCCGACCTGCGCGGCGTCGCGTGGCTGATCCGCCGCGGCAAGGTCACGCGCACCGAAGAACTCTGAGCGGGGTTTCCATGGAATACGACTTCATGAACGCCCCCATCGCGTGGCTCGAATGGACCGGGCTGCACATGTCGCCGTGGAAGATCATCGGCCTGACCGGCGCGCTGATGTTCGGCGGCCGCTGGCTGGTGCAGTTCGTCGCCTCGCGCAAGCACGGAAAGCCCGTGATCCCGCGGTTGTTCTGGTACATGAGCCTGGTCGGCAGCGCGATGACGCTGGCGTACTTCGTGTTCTCGCAGAAGCAGGACTCCGTCGGCGTGATCCAGAACCTGTTCCCCGCCTTCACCGCCGCATACAGCCTGTACCTGGACATCAAGCACCGCGGCTGGAAACGGGACCGGGCGACGCACTGATTCGGGATTCGGGATTCGGGATTCGGGATTCGGGATTCGGGATTCGGGATTCGGGATTCGGGATTCGGGATTCGGAAAAGCAGCACACGACTCGTCTTGAATCCGTCATCCCGGCGAAGGCCGGGATCCAGGCCCGTAGCGCACGGCACTCCCCGGCGCCAAGCCATCTCACCGTCCGACCGTTGACGCTCAACCCAACCCCTCTACCGGCGGGAGAGGGGCCAAAGCACCGCGACCCACGTCACGCCCCGCCCCCCAAGCCGCCAGAATCCATGCCCTTGGGCCCACGCGCGAGGCCTCGCCGGGATGCGATGATCGGCCGGTTTTGATCGCACCGGGGATCCCGTGAAACGACTGCTCCTGACCGCCGCGCTGTCGGCCCATCTCGCCCTCGTCTCGTCCGCCGCTTTCGCCGGCCCGGTCGACGACCGCTTCCAGGCCATCTACGCGAAGGAATGGCAGTGGCGGCAGGCGGAAACCGGAAGCGCCGACGAGGACAACGACGGCTCCAGCGACCGCCACACCCTGCCCTCCGTCGACGCCGCCAGCCAGAAGGCGCGGCTGAAGGTGTGGGACGACGTACTGAAGCAGCTCGGCGCGATCGACGTCGCCCAGCTCGACACGCAGAACCAGGTGAACTACGCCGTCTACCGCGCGCAGGTGGAGAACCTCGCCGCCGAGGTGCGCCTGCGTTCGTACGAGATGCCGTTCAACTCCGACTCCTCGTTCTGGTCGAACCTCGGCTTCATGACGCGTCGTCCGATGCGCACCGTCGCCGATTACGAGGCCTACATCGGTCGCCTGCGCGACGTGCCGCGCTACTTCGACCAGAACATCGTCAACATGCGGGCCGGCCTTGCGCGCGGCTTCAGCGTGCCGCGCGCCGTGCTCGATGGCCGCGACGTCTCCATCGCCTCCGTCGCCGAGGTGAAGGATCCGACGCAGTCGAATTTCTACGAGCCCTTCAAGAAGATGCCGGCGGGCATTTCCCCGGCTGAGCAGGCACGCCTGCGCGACGCGGGTGCGGCCGCCATCCGCGAGCAGGTCGTTCCTGCCTACGCGAAGCTGCTCACGTTCTTCCGCAACGACTACGTGCCGCACGCGCGCAAGACGCTGGGCGCCGAGCAGATGCCGGACGGCAAGGCGTTCTATCGCCAGCAGATCCGCGAATACACCACGCTGGACCTGGGCCCGGAGGAGATCCACCAGATCGGCCTGAAGGAAGTCACGCGCATCCAGGCGGAGATGGACGCGATCATCCGGCAGGTCGGCTTCAAGGGCAGCTTCGCCGACTTCCTGAAGTTCCTTCGCACCGACAAGCAGTTCTACGCGAACACACCGCAGGAGCTGCTCGATCGCGCCGCGTGGATCTCCAAGCGCGTGGACGGCGAGATCGGCAAGTTCATCGGCACGCTGCCGCGCGGGCGCTTCACCATCGTGCCGGTGCCGCCGGACATCGCGCCGTTCTGGACCAGCGGTCGCGGCGGCGCGGGCACGTACTGGGTCAACACCTACGACCTGCCCTCGCGCCCGCTCTACAACCTGCCCGCGCTGACGCTGCACGAGTCCGCTCCGGGCCATGCATTGCAGGGTTCGCTCGCGAAGGAACAGGGCGAGCTGCCGGCGTTCCGTCGCGAGACCTACATCTCGGCCTATGGCGAAGGCTGGGGGCTGTACAGCGAGAAGCTCGGCGTCGAGATGGGCATCTACCAGACGCCGTACGAGGATTTCGGCCGGCTGACCTACGAGATGTGGCGCGCCTGCCGCCTGGTCATCGACACCGGCGTGCACCACAAGGGCTGGACCCGCGACCAGGCCATCGCCTACCTGCGCGACCGCACCGCACTGAGCGAGCATGAAGTGACGACCGAAGTCGACCGCTACATCTCCTGGCCGGCGCAGGCGCTGAGCTACAAGCTGGGCGAGATCACCATCGTCCGCCTGCGCGAGGAGGCCGAAAAGGCGCTGGGTCCGAAGTTCGACGTGAAGGCCTTCCACGACGCGCTGCTGAGCGAAGGCTCGGTGCCGCTGCCGGTGCTGGAGCAGCAGGTGCGGGCGTTCATTGCGAAGTCGGCGGCTCCAGCCGGGACGACTCCGGCACGGGCGGCAGCCAATCCCTGACGCCTGCCGACGGGGTGCAAGAGGTGGCGGGACTTTCCGCCGCCTTCCTGCCGGGACGAAGCCGAGGCAGGCCTGAGGCTGGCCCGCCTCGCAGCTGTGGATAAGTGCTTGCCCGGGACGCCGATCCCCGGCATAATGCGCGGCTCGCTGCGTCCGGTCTGTCCATCAGGACTCGACCGGGCGGGGTCCGGAAGCACGATTCCGTCCCGCCGCCGGCAGCCAGGATTTCACTACCCGTATCGTGCGCCGCCTCCGGATGTCCGGGCGCGGAGGGGCCGCCGCCGCCCTGGCCAAGGGCGACACCCCAATACCTTTCGAGGTGCGTATGGCCCGTATCTGCCAAGTAACCGGCAAGCGAACGACGACCGGCAACAACGTCTCGCATGCAATGAACAAGACCCGTCGCCGCTTCCTTCCCAACCTTCACGAGCGCCGCTTCTGGGTGGCTTCGGAGAACCGTTGGATCAAGCTGCGTGTTTCCAGTGCCGCCCTGCGCACCATCGACAAGAACGGCATCGATGCCGTCCTCGCCGACCTGCGCGCCCGCGGCGAGAAGATCTGAGGAGAACTGACCCATGGCTTCCAAGCGCGACAAGATCCGCCTGATCTCCTCGGCCGGCACCGGCCACTTCTACACCACCGACAAGAACAAGAAGAACACGCCGAACAAGATGGAGGTCAAGAAGTACGACCCCGTCGTTCGCAAGCACGTGATCTACAAGGAAGGCAAGATCAAGTGACGTGACGGCCCGATCGCGCTGCGCGCGATCGGCTTTGCCGGAACGTCATCCCCGCGAAAGCGGGGATCCAGCGCCTTCCGCTTGTTCGAAGCAGGCAAACAAAAACCCCGCCGAAAGGCGGGGTTTTTGTTTGCCTGCTTCTATACCAGGCGAGTGGCAAGCGCTGCGGTCGCTTGCGCGCGGCTCGGCAACCCTCGGAACAGCATCAAAAAACTACGGCCCCTTTCGGGGCCGTAGTTGCAACGCGCAATCGGACTCAGAAACTCTGCTGGTACTTCAGGTACCAGAAGCGCCCGATGTCGAAACCGCCGTTGTACACGAAGCTGCTGTCCGGCTTGCTGTACATGATCGGGCCTTCATGGTCGAACACGTTGTTCGCGCCGACGGCCACCGTGGCATTCCACGGCGTGCGATAGGCCACCTGCATGTCGTGGAAGGTGTTCGATCCGACGTTGCGCACTTCCAGCGCGCGCGTGTACGGCGAAACGAAATCCGGCTCGTCGCAGGACTCGTCATAGGCGCAGGCCTCCTTCACGCCGGAGTAGTAGCGCATGTTCCAGTTCGCGCTCCAATCGCCATACGTCCATGCCAGGCCGAGATTCGAACGCAGACGGAAGTTCGCACCGCCATCGTCGGCCCAGCCATTGAGCTGTTCGACCGGCGTCACCGCCTCGTTGTCTCGCTTGTACTCGAGGTAGTCGACGTACGTCGACTTCCAGTCGATCTTGAACTGACCGATCGAAGTTTCCGGCAGACGGTAGCTGACGGCGAAGTCGTAACCCGCCGTTTCCTGATAACCACCGTTGATCAGCGTGCGCGTCGCATCGATGACCTGGTAGCGCTTCAGGACGTTCTTGCTCGTGCCGCCCGCGCGTTCGAATCGATCACAGGATGCGTCGATACCCAGCACGTAGCACTGGTTGAGGATCGAGGTGACGGTTTCCGCAGCGATGACATCGTCGATGCGGATCTTCCACCAGTCTAGGCTCATGTTCAGCCCTTCGACGAAGCTGGGGCTCCACACCACGCCGAACGTGTAGCTCTGGGACGTTTCAGGCATGAGGTTCGGATTGGAGCCGGACAGATACGTGTAGTTCGTCTGGGTACCCGGGCCCGTCGCCGGAACGCCGCCGGATGCCTCCTGGCGGAACGTCGACGGAATGCCATCGGCGGCACAGCGCGCAGCCACGTCCGCGTTCGACTTCGCCGAGCCGAAGCTGCTATCGCACGGATCGGTCAGGTTGTCGAACGTGTCGGACGTGCCGCCGTACAGATCCGACACGGTCGGTGCGCGGAAGCCGGTCGCGTAGGTGCCACGGACCAGCAGGTCGTCGGTGGGCTTCCACTTCAGGCCGAACTTGCCGTTCACCGTGTCGCCGAAGGTGCTGTAGTCCGAATACCGACCCGCGACGTCCAACGTCAGCTCCTTCGCACCCGGAAGATCGGACAGCACCGGCACCAGGAGCTCGAGATAGACCTCATCCAGCGAGTACGAGCCGCTCGTGGACGCGCCGGCCAGATCGGTCGTCAGGCCCGACTGATCCATCGCATCCGGTGAGTAGAGTGCGCGTTCGCGACGATGCTCGAAGCCGGTCGCCAGGCTCAGGTCGCCGGCCGGCAGCGTCGCAAGCACGCCCGACAGGTTCGCCGAATACACCGTGGTGTCCGTGTCCGACGTGCCATGGCTGGTCGGGAACAGGTAGTCGCGCAACGCGGCGTCCGAGCTGAGCGAACCGGGCGCGCTCATGCCGTAGGCGGCGAGCGGATTCCACGGGATGCAGCCATCGATCACCGCCCCGGGCGCGCCGCAATGGACCACCCCATCGGAACCGAGGAACGACGGGCCCACGGCATCGGCGACGCGAGGAAGGAACAGGTTGCCCGTGCCCGTCTTCACGCCCTTGTTCTGGTTGTAGAGATAGCTGACGTCCCAGTCCCACGGCTTGTCCGCGATATCGAAGGAGCCTTCGAATCCGCCCGTGAACCGGAAGGTAGTGAGCTCCGAAAGCGTCTGACGCGGCACCTCCCACGTGCGACGCAGGAAATCGGCTTCCTCGCCGATCGGGTTGAAGTAGCTGTCCGCCGCGAGGGGCGTGCCGTACGCCGCGGACTGGAACGGGTAGCCTGCGATCTGTTGCAGCGTCTCCCGGTGCGTATAGAGCGCATCGGCCTTGAAGTGCACGGAGTCGGTCAGGTCGAAGCGGCCGTTCGCGAACAGCGACGTGCGCTCCAGGCCCGTCTGGACGAACATCTGCTGGTTCGTGTTGGCGTAGTCGTTGAGCGGATCGGTGACGTGGAAGTCCGCGAAGTTCCTCGGATCGCCATCCGGGTTCACCGTCCAGCTGACGGCATCGCCGTCGATCAGCCGCCCCTTCTGCGTCGTCGCGCTCCAGCCATTGGCGCGGTATCGCCCTTGGTAGACGTCCGGCACCGGATGGCTCGGGCCCATCCCGGATGCACTGAACGCCCGGTCCTTGGCCAGCACCGGCTCTTCCTTGCTGTACTCGACGCCCAGCGCCACCGCGCTGCGATCGCCTGCACTGCCGAGCAGGAAGTTGTAGACCTGCCTGGTGCCATCGCCCTGGCCATACTGGCCCAGGTACGCGCTCGCCTCCGCGCCCTCGAAGTTCTTGCGGGTGATGATGTTGATCACGCCCGCGATCGCATCGGAACCGTAGATGGCCGATGCGCCGTCGGTCAGCACTTCGACGCGCTCGACGATCGAGGTCGGGATCGAGGCCAGGTCGGAGTAGCCGCCCGACGTGATGCCCATGCGCTTGCCGTCGATGAGCACCAGCGTGCGCTCCGGCCCAAGGTTGCGCAGATCCACGTACTGGCCGCCGGTTTCCTCACCCGACGACAGCGCGTCGGCGCGGCTGATCGCGGGAGAGCCGGCAGCGCTGATGTTCTGGACGATATCGGCGACGCTCGTGAAACCCTGGCGCTGGATATCCGCGCGGGACAGGCTGATCACAGGCTGCTGCGTTTCGATGTCGGAACTGCGGATACGCGAGCCCGTCACCTCGATCTTGTCCAGCGTGGTCGCGTCCTTGCCGGAATCCTGCGCGAAGGCGAATGCCGGCGCGAGCGCAACGGCGATGCCCGCCGGCAGCACGCCGACGCGCACGGCCGTGCGCATGTTGCGATGCTTCATTTCTCTCTCCAGATATCTGTTATGAGCGCGTTAAGAGCGCTGCAAAACCTTATGGCCCGGGTGCGCCGAGCCTGTTTCCCGGTCGATGCGGAGAGATTCGCGGCCTGCGGCAATGTGGTTTGCGCGAGTGGGAGCGCACATTTGCGCGCTTTGTCCTTCATCGCGCGGCGCACCGCTTCGGTAGTCGGACGCGGTCATGCCGAAATGCGCGCGGAAGCTGCGCGCGAAGCTGCAGTTGTTGTCGAAACCGCTGGCGATGGCGACCTCACCGATGGTCATCGGCGTGGTCGAGAGCAGGTTCGCGGCGTGTTTCAACCGGAGGTTCGCACACGCGGCCTGCGGGCTTTCGCCATAGAGGCGGTGGAACACCTTCGAGAAGTACCACATCGAGAACTGCGTGCGATCGGCGAGTTCGGCGATACGGATGATCCGATCGCAATTGCCCTCCATGAACAGCCGCGCGCGCTGCATGCGTTCGAACACCTGCCGCTTGCGCGCGAGCGATGCCCCGGGGCACAGCGGGATGCGGCTGCGATCGTCGGCCTGCACGTCTTCCAGCTTCAGCAGCAGCGAACGGACGCGCGCCTGGTGCCCCGTCCCGATCGCACCCTCATGCTGGGAGGCGATGCGATACCACTGCCGTGCGATGTCGCGCGCCTTGTCCGGTGCGATCCGGCCCAGGCCGACGTGCAGGTCGAAGGTGCCGAAGCGCGTCATCGCCTTCAGCGCTTCGTCGGAAATCCCCATGCCGATGCAGAGGCCCTGCGCATCGGCCTGCACCAGCGGCGCGGAATCGCGGGCGAAGGCGATCCAGTCGCCCGCGCGGAGGTAGAACCGCCCCTCCTTGGCCTCGATCCATGCGCCACCGCGCATCTGGATCCAGATGGAAAGCTCCTGCCCGTGGAATTCCACGCTGCCCAGCCGGGAAGCACCGATGCAACGTGCCCACTGTCCTTGCGCCGACCCGATGCGCAATAGTTGTCCCCGGTCGGCCCACTTTGCCTTATCCATGATTGTTCATTCCAATGTCTGGTGAAGGCAGGCTATGAGGACGGTCGCGTGCGCCTCTATAGGATTGATTCGCCGTTGACTGTTCGTGCCGGAGGTTGCTCCGGCACGTGTCGGGATCCGCAAGGAGCGTTTCGATGAATGCCGAAACCCAACTTGGCTACCTGCTGTTCCTGTTCGACTGGCTGATACGCCTAGCGGCGCTGGCGTGGATCCCGGTGCGTTGTCCCCCTGCGGCCGCGCGCAGCTGGTTGCTGCTGGTCGGGTTCGTCCCCTTGTTCGGCTTGCCGCTGTATCTGCTGCTCGGGCACCCGTGGCTCGCGAAGCAGCGCCGGCAGCGGCAGGCACTGGCGTCGCAGCTCATTCGCGATCGCCAGGCGAACCTCGCGATGCTGCGCTGGACGCCGACCGCGCACGGCATGTCCGCCGACATCACGCGGCTGGCCGAGCGGCTGGGCGATTTCATGCCGGTGCACGGCAACGCAGTCGAACTGCTGGACGATTACGACCGCTCCATCGCCGCGCTTGTTTCGGACATCGACAACGCGCGTGAGGAAGTGCACCTGCTGTATTACCTGATGTTCGACGACGCGGTCGGTCGCACCATCTTCGATGCGCTGCAACGTGCGAGCGCGCGTGGCGTGCGATGCCGGCTCCTGCTCGACGCCGTCGGCGCGAAGCCCGGATTGCGTGCATTCGCCAAACCACTCCGTGACGCCGGCGTGGAAGTGCACGCGATGCTCGCCGGCGGTTTGAAGTGGCGCAGCCTCTCGCGCATGGACCTTCGCAACCACCGCAAGCTCGCGCTGATCGACCGGCGCATCGGCTACGTCGGTTCGCAGAATCTCGCCGATGCCGCGTTCGTTCCGGGCTATCCCAATCGCGAGCTCGTCGCGCGCGTGCGCGGCCCGGTGGTGAGGCAGATCGCCGCGCTGTTCGCCAGCGACTGGCTCATCGAGACGGGCGAGCGACTGGTCATCGGCGAGTTCCCGACGAACGCCGAAGGCAGCACACCTGCGCAGATGCTGCCAAGCGGCCCGGCGTACCCGTTCGAGAACGCGCGCAATCTCGTCGTCGCGCTGGTGCAACGGGCGCGGCGGCGCGTGGTGCTGGTCACGCCGTACTTCGTGCCGGACGACATGACGCTTGGCGCGCTGCGAGTGGCCGCGCTGTCGGGCGTCGACGTGCAGCTCGTGCTGTCGATGAGCAACAACCAGCGACTCACGCGCTGGGCGCAGCGGTCCTATTACGACGAGCTGCTGAAGGCCGGCGTTCGCATCGCGCTGTATCGGCCGCACTTCCTGCACGCCAAGCACCTGAGCGTGGACGACGAGGTCGCGCTGATCGGCTCGATCAATCTCGACATCCGCTCCTTCGCGCTCAACGCCGAAGCCGGACTGGTGTGTTTCGATCCGGCCGTGGTAGCGCGGCTGCACGAGGTCGAGTCCGATTACCTTCGCGATTCGCAGCAGCTCGAACTGCACGAATGGCGCCGCCGGCCGCGCTGGCACCGGAGCGTGGAGGGCATGGCGCGGCTGGCCGATTCGCTGATGTAGCCCTGCCCGTTCAGCCGGTCGCACCGGGGTCCGGCCGAGCCGCGCGGCCGGTCGCGATTTACACTCGACCCATGTTCCAAGGGCGAGGCGTCACGTGATCCCAGGCTGGATCCTGCTGCTGGTGTCGGCGGCCTACGTCGGCGTGCTGTTCGCGGTGGCCTATTTCGGCGACCAGCGCGAGACCACGCCCCGCGCGCGCTGGCTGCGGCCGGCGGTGTACTCGCTGGCGCTGGCGGTGTACTGCTCGTCGTGGACGTTCTACGGCGCGGTCGGCACGGCGGCACGGACGGGACTGGGGTTCCTGCCGATCTACCTCGGCCCGTTGCTGATGCTCGTCTTCGGCTGGCGCATCCTCGAACGCCTGGTGCTGATTTCCGGCGAGCACCGCATCGTCTCCATCGCCGACTTCCTCTCCTCGCGCTACGGCCGCGCGCCGGGCCTGGCGGCGCTGGTGGCGGCGGTCGCGCTGACCGCCGCCGTGCCGTACGTCGCACTGCAGTTCAAGGCGGTGGCGATGAGCGTGGAGGTGCTGGCCGACGTGCGCGGCGATGCCGGGATGCTGTCGGACCCGGCGTTCTACGTGGCGATGATGCTGGCCGCGTTCGCGATCCTGTTCGGCACGCGCCAGATCGACGCCACCGAACACCATCGCGGCATGGTACTCGCCATTGCGCTGGAATCTCTGGTGAAGCTGCTTGCCTTCGTCGCGATCGGCCTGTTTGCGCTCGCGCACCTGCCCGGCACCGGCAACCTGGTCGAACGCATGGTGCAGGCGGCGCCGGTGGTCACCGCGCAGGGGGTGCCGACGGGCTTCGTCGCGCAGACGCTGCTGGCGTTCACGGCGATCGTCTGCCTCCCGCGCCAGTTCCACGTCGCCGTCGTCGAATGCCAGGACCCGGCCGACCTGCGATCGGCGCGCTGGTTCTTCGGCGGGTATCTCGTGCTGATTTCGCTGCTCGTGGTGCCGATCACGCTCGCGGGGCAGTCGTTGCTCGCCGGCACCGGCGCGTCGCCGGACACCTACGTGCTCGCGTTGCCGCTCGCGTTGCAGCACGAAACGCTCGCGCTGATCGTGTACATCGGCGGCTTCTCCGCGGCGACGGGCATGGTGATCGTCGCCAGCGTCGCGCTGTCGACCATGGTCAGCAACGACCTGATCATGCCGCTGCTGCTGCGCAGTGGCGCGCTGCACGAAAGCCAGGGCATCGACAAGCAGGTGCTGTGGGTGCGCCGCATCACCATCTTCGTGCTGGCGATGATGGCCTACGGCTACCACCGCGGCTCGGCGTACTACGGCGCCGGCGAGGACACGCTCGCGCAGCACGGCCTGCTCGCGTTCGCGGCGGTCGCGCAGTTCGCGCCGGCCCTGATCGGGGGCCTGTACTGGCGTGGCGCGAGCCGCGCCGGCGCCTTCGCGGGGCTGTTCGCCGGCACGGTGCTGTGGCTCTACACCTTGCTGCTGCCGGCGCTCGCGCGCGGCGGCTGGCTTGCGACCGGGTGGATCGAGCGCGGGCCGCTCGGCGTGGACTGGTTGCGACCGGAACAGCTGTTCGGCCTGCACGGCTGGGACCCGCTCACGCACGGCACCTTCTGGGCGCTGCTGTTCAACGTCGGCGTGTTCCTGTTCGTCTCGGTGCGGCAGCGGCCGCGTTTGCAGGAACAACTGCTCGCCGCGCCGTTCCTCGATCCCTACGTGCAGCGTCCGGCGCTCGGTCCCGGCGGCTGGGCCGGCAGCGTGCGCGGCGGCGAACTGCTGGCGCTGGCCGAACGCATCGTCGGCGAACGCCATGCCCGTCGCGCCTTCGAGGAATACGCGCACCAGCAGGGCCGTACGTGGCAGCCAGAGCAGCCTGCCGACCGCGCACTCGCGCAGTTCACCGAACGCCTGCTCGCCTCGGCGATCGGCGCCGCGTCGGCGCGCCTCACGCTCACCACCGCGCTGCGCGGCTCGGGCATGGAACTGGGCGAAGTGGTGGCGCTGCTCGACGAGGCGAACCAGGAGCTGCGCTTCAACCGCCAGATCCTCTCCACCACGCTGGAGAACATCAGCCAGGGCGTCAGCGTCGTCGATGCGGAGATGCGCCTGGTCGCGTGGAATCGCCGTTACCAGGAGCTGTTCGAGTACCCCGACGGCATGCTCTACGTCGGCCGCCCCGTAAGCGACCTGATCCGCTGGAACGCCGAGCGCGGTGAGATGGGTTCCGGCCCGCTGAGCGAAGCGGAGGTCGAGGAGCAGGTGAGCCGCCGACTCGCGCACCTTCGCGCCGGCGCGCCGCACGTGTTCGAACGCGTGCGCGCGAACGGACAGGTGATCGAAATGCGCGGCCGCCCGCTGCCGGGCGGCTACGTCACCACGTACTCCGACGTGACCGATTACAAGCGCGCCGAACAGGGCCTGCGCGAAGTGAACGAAACGCTGGAGCAGCGTGTCGAACTGCGCACGCGTGAAGCCGAGGCCGCGCAGCAGTCGAAGACGCGCTTCCTCGCGGCGATCAGCCACGACGTGCTGCAACCGCTCAACGCCGCGCGCCTGTTCGCGAGCGCGTTGCGCGAGACCAGCGACACGACCGAGCAGGCGCGCCTGGCCGAACGCGTTGACGCCTCGCTTCGCGCCGCCGAAGACCTGCTCGACGGACTGCTCGACATCTCGCGCCTCGACGCCGGCGCGCTGCGCATCGCGATCACCGACTTCGACGTCAACGAACTGCTGCGTGAGCTCGTCGCGCAGTACGCGCCGGTCGCCGCCGCGCGCGGATTGCAGCTGCGCGTGCGCGCGCCCGACACGCCGCGCCCCGTGCGCAGCGACCGCCGCCTGCTGCGTCGCGCATTGCAGAACTTCCTCGCGAACGCGCTTCGCTACACGCGCGAAGGCGGCGTGCTGATCGCGGCGCGCGTGCGTGACGGCGCCGTCGAACTGCAGGTGTGGGACACCGGGCCCGGCATCTCGAAACACCACCTGGAGCAGATCTTCGACGAGTTCCGCCGCTTCGATACGTCCGCGAGCGCGGGCGAACGCGGCCTTGGCCTCGGCCTGTCGATCTGCCAGCGCATCGCGCGCACGCTGGAACATCCGCTACGCGTGCGTTCGCGAGTGAACGTCGGCAGCGTGTTCTCGATCACCGTGCCCTTCGGACGCGCGATGTACGCCGCACCGTTGCCGGCGCCGCACCTGATGATGGGTGGCGATTCGCTCGCCGGCCTGCGCGTGCTGTGCGTGGACAACGATCGCGAGATCCTGGACGGCATGCGCAGCCTGCTGCAGCGCTGGGGCGTGGTGCCGCTCACCGCGGCCAATGCCGATGAAGCGCTCGCCCTGCTGGATGAGATGCCTGACGTCGCGCTGGTCGATTACCACCTGCATGATCGACTCGACGGCCTCGGCGTGATCGACGAGTTGCGTGCGCACTACGCGCGCCCATTGCCGGCCGCCCTGTTGACCGGCGACGGCAGCGACGCGCTGAAGCTGGCTGCGCGCGAACATGATTGCCGCGTGCTCACCAAGCCGGTGAAGCCGGCGTCGCTGCGCGCGTTCCTCGCGGCGCAGCGGCAGGCCGCGCACGCGTGAACGTCAGGGCGCGGGCGCTGCGGCGCTGACGCGCCACACGGTGTTGCCGACGTCGTCGGCGACCAGCAGCGCGCCATCGCGCGCGATGGTGACGCCGACAGGTCGGCCGCGGGCATTGCGGTCGGCGTCGAGGAAGCCGCCGAGCACGTCGACCATCGAACCCGTCGGACGCCCGCCGCGAAACGGCACGAACACGACCTTGTAACCCGACAGCGGCTCGCGGTTCCACGAACCGTGCAGCCCGACGAACGCGCCGTCGGCGTAACCGTCGCCGAGCTCCTGCCCGGTCGCGAACGTCAGCCCGAGCGGCGCGACGTGCGATCCCAGCGCGAAATCCGGCACGCGCGTGGTGGCGACGAGCTCGGGCTTCTGCGGCTTCACGCGCGTGTCGACGTGCTGGCCCCAGTAGCTGTACGGCCAGCCGTAGAACGCACCGGCATCCACGCGCGTGAGGTAATCAGGCACCAGGTCGTTGCCGAGTTCGTCGCGCTCGTTGACCACCGCCCACAGCGAACCGCTACCCGGTTCCCACGCGATGCCGACGGGGTTGCGCAATCCGCTCGCGAACACGCGTTGCGCGCCGGTCGCCGGATCGATCTCGAGGATGTTGGCGCGATTGACCTCGGCCTCCATGCCGTTGTCGGCAATGTTGCTGTTGGAGCCCACGCCGACGAACAGACGCTTTCCATCCGGCGATGCGACGAGGCTCTTCGTCCAGTGATGGTTGAGCTGGTCACCCGCGCCGGGCAGATCGACGACCTTCTGCGGTGCCGCGCCCGCCTTCAGCTCGCCCGCGACGTAGGGAAATTTCACGATCGAATCGGCGTTCGCGACGAACAGCGTGTCGCCAACCAACGCCATGCCGAAGGGCGAGGTGAGGTTCTGCGCAAATACGCTGCGCACCTCGGCGACGCCATCGCCGTCGGCATCGCGCAGCAGCGTGATGCGGTTGGCGCTGGGCACGCCGGAGCCGGCCTTCTTCATCACCGCGCCCATGATCTTGCCCTTGATGCCCTTGATGCCGCGCTTGCCCGGCGGTGCGTTGCTCTCGGCGACGAGCACGTCGCCGTTGGGCAGCACGTACAACCAGCGCGGATGATCCAGGCCGTTGGCGAAGGCCTTCACGGCGAGCCCTGCGGCCGGCGTGGGCGTATCGACGCCGTTCCAGCCGACGGCAGGTGCGATCTTCAGGACAGGTATGGCAGACGTCTCGGGCGGCACGATCTCGGGCTTCGCGCCGGTGTCCTGTCCTTCGCGCAGTTTCGCCTGGCCGCCGCAGGCGCACAGCGCGACGGCGACTGCGATGACGATCGATCTGGACGCGACATTCACAAGGCCGGCTCCGCTGCGGAATGCACGCAGCAGTACGCCGGGCGGCGTGGAACAGGCGTGATCGGTGAACCCACCGTTCAGTCCGGTGCGTTCGGCGGTCCGTCTGCAGCCGTCAGTCGGCCTCTTCGGGCGGCGGCACGATCGCGCCGGGATCCAGCGCGAGGCGGCCGGCGATGAGCACCGCCTGCGTGCGGTTGCTCGCGCCGAGCTTGCGGAGGATTGCCGTGACGTGCGCCTTCACCGTCGCTTCCGACACGCCGAGCTCGTAGCCGATCTGCTTGTTGAGCAGTCCGGCGCCGAGCATCTGCAACACGCGGAACTGCTGCGGCGTGAGATCGCGCAGGCGCTGCGCGGCATCGTGCTCGTCGGCGTGCGCAGCCGGTGCGGACAACGCGCTCGAAGGCGCCCAGCGATCACCGTCGAGCACGCGCGTGATCGCCTCGCCCAGCGTCGCGGCATCGGCGGATTTGGGAATGAAGCCGACCGCGCCGTGATCGAGCGCGCGCCGCATCACCGTGGGTTCCTCGCGCGCGGAGACGACGACGATGGGCAGCTGCGGATGCAGCGCGCGCAGGTGCACCAGCGCGCTGAAGCCTTGTGCGCCCGGCATGTTGAGGTCGAGCAGCAGCAGGTCGGCGTCCGGCTCGGCTTCCACGAGCGTGTACAGCGCCTCGACGCTGTCGGCCTCGCGCAGCTGCGCGTCCGGCAGCACGCGCGCGACCGCGCCGCGCAGGGCTTCGCGGAAGAGCGGGTGGTCGTCGGCGATGAGGAGCGTGGGCATGGGACTGGGGGCTCGTCATTCCCGCGCGGGCGGGAATCCAAGTGTCAGATGCGATTCCGCCCTTCGACGGGAGTGACCGCGGGTTGAGCTGGATCCCCGCCTTCGCGGGGATGACGCATGGTGCAGTGGAGCAGGTGAAGGTTCGCGGATCGCCTTCTACGGCACGCGCCGCTCGCGCACGAGCGACTCGACCACCGCCGGATCGGCAAGCGTGCTCGTGTCGCCGAGCTGGTCCGGCGCGTTCTCGGCGATCTTGCGCAGGATGCGGCGCATGATCTTGCCCGAACGCGTCTTCGGCAGGCCCGGCGCCCACTGCAGGTGGTCGGGCGTGGCGATCGGCCCGATCTCCTTGCGCACGTGCGCGACGAGTTCCTTGTGCAGCTCGTCGGTCGGCGCCTCGCCGGCGATCAGCGTCACGTAGGCGTAGATGCCCTGCCCCTTGATGTCGTGCGGGAAGCCGACGACCGCGGCTTCGGCCACCTTGGGATGCGACACCAGCGCGCTTTCGACTTCCGCCGTGCCGATGCGATGGCCCGAGACGTTGATGACGTCGTCCACGCGGCCGGTGATCCAGTAATAGCCGTCGGCGTCGCGACGGCAACCGTCGCCGGTGAAGTAGGTGCCCGGGTACGTGCGGAAGTACGTGTCGATGAAACGCGCGTGGTCGCCGTACACGGTGCGCATCTGGCCCGGCCAGGAATCGAGCAGCACCAGGTTGCCTTCGGCCTCGCCTTCGAGCCGGCCGCCGTTCGCATCGACCAGCGCCGGCTGGATGCCGAAGAAGGGCTTGGTCGCCGACCCGGGCTTGAGGTCGATCGCACCCGCGAGCGGCGTGATGAGGATGCCGCCGGTTTCGGTCTGCCACCACGTGTCGACGATGGGCGAACGCGAATCGCCGACGACCTCGTAGTACCAGCGCCACGCCTCGGGATTGATCGGTTCGCCGACGGTGCCGAGCAGTCGAAGCGACGCGCGCGAAGTCTTCTTCACCGGCTCGTCGCCATCGCGCATCAGCGCGCGGATCGCGGTCGGTGCGGTGTAGAACAGCGTGACCTGGTGCTTGTCGATCACTTCCCAGAAGCGCGACACGGTCGGGTAGTTCGGCACGCCTTCGAACACCAGCGCGGTCGCGCCGTTGGCGAGCGGGCCGTAGACGATGTAGCTGTGCCCGGTGACCCAGCCGACGTCGGCGGTGCACCAATAGACGTCGTCCTCGCGCAGGTCGAAGACGACTTCATGCGTGTAGCTCGCATAGACGAGGTAGCCGCCGGTCGTGTGCAGCACGCCCTTCGGCTTGCCGGTCGAACCGGAGGTGTAGAGGATGAAGAGCGGATCTTCCGCGTTCATGCGCTCGGGCGCGCATTGCGTCGGTTGCTCGTCGATGACAGCGTCGTACCAGCGGTCGCGCGGCATCTGCATGTCAACCGCCGAACCGGTGTGGCGCACGACGAGTACGGTCTCCACGGTGTTGGTGCCGCCCAGCTTCAGCGCGGCATCGACGTTCGCCTTCAGCGGCACCTTCTTGCCGCCGCGCAGGCCTTCATCAGCGGTGATGATGAGCTTGCTCTGGCAGTCGGCGACGCGATCGGCGATGGACTGCGGCGCGAAGCCGCCGAAGACCACCGAATGGATCGCGCCGACACGCGCACAGGCAAGCATCGCGACGACCGCTTCCGGGATCATCGGCAGGTAGATCGTGACGCGATCGCCCTTGCGCACGCCGAGCGAACGCAGCGCGTTGGCGAGCTTGCACACGCGCGCATGCAGTTCGCGATAGGTGATGCGTTCGGCCGGCTGCGAGGGATCGTCGTGCTCGAAGATCAGCGCGGTCTTGTCGCCGCGCTTGTCCAGGTGGCGGTCGAGGCAGTTCACGCTCGCGTTGAGCTCGCCGTCCTCGTACCAGCGGATGCGGAAATCGGCGAGGTCGTAGCTGACGTCCTTGATCTTCGTCGGCTTGGTGAACCAGTCGAGCCGGTCGGCGACCTTGCCCCAGAAGCCCGCCGGATCGTTCACCGATTCGGCGTACTGGCGCTCGTAGTCCTCGCGCGTCACGCGCGCGTTCGCGGCGAAGTCCGGATCGATCGGATAGACGGCGGCGGGGTGGTTCATGGCGGGCTCCGGAACGGCTTGGCGGAAGGCATTCGGCCGTCGAGGACGGTCGGAACGTCCAGTGTGCCGCATTAGCTGTCGGGCCTCATCCGAGCCGGTTTAGACGATGGTCGTAGTCGCGTCCGCTTACGACCAATGGGGAATGGTTGTGCAGCGCGATGGCGCCGCAGGCTCGGGAAATGTCGGGCATCCGGTCCGGCGTTTTCCGTGGGAGGGAATCATGTCCGCAAGCATTGCCTCGACGTCGAAGGCCGCGACCGTGCGTCGCCGCCCGCTCGCCGCCGCATTGCTCATCGCGCTCGCGCTGCCGGGGGTAGCCTTCGCGCAGACCGCGAAGGAGAAGGAGCTGGAAGCGCGCGTCGCCCAGCTCGAAGCGATGGTCCAGCAATTGGTGGCTCAACAGCAGCAGCAACAGACCCAGATCAGCGAAGTGAAGACGGCCCAGGCCACCGCGCCTGCCGCACCCGCTGCGGCCGCGGCGCCCGCCACGGCCACTGCCGGCGCGCCGAAGGTCTCGCCGATCCAGGGCACGACGATCACGCCGACCGCCAATCCGAACTCGAAGTTCTACTACGGCGGCTTCATCAAGCTCGATGCGTCGGTCACTTCGACCAACGACGGCGACATTCCCGACGGCACCGTCGGCCGCCTGTTCTACGTGCCCAAGGCGATCCCGGTCGGCCAGGGCCATCTTCGCGAAGGCGGCACCGACACCGACATGGGCGCCAACTTCTCGCGCTTCTGGTTCGGCGTGGACAGCGATACCGACAACGGCGACAAGCTGAAGGCCTACCTGGAGTTCGACCTGTTCGGCGGCGGCAGCACGGCCTTCACCGGCAACGAGATCGCCACCAACACCTACGCGCTGACGCTGCGACAGGCGTACGTGCAGTGGAACAACTGGCTGGCCGGCCAGGCGTGGACGAACTTCCAGGACACCGCGGCGCTGCCGGACACGGTCGACTTCCTCGGCCCGACCGAAGGCACGGTATTCGTGCGCCAGGCGCAGTTGCGTTACACCAACGGCCCGTGGTCGTTCTCGATGGAGAACCCGGAAACGGTCTACACGCCGTTCAACGGCAACATGGCGCAGATCGCCGGCGACGACGGCCCGATGCCCGACCTCACCGCGCGCTACACGATGAAGGGCGACTGGGGCCACTTCGGCGTCGCCGGCCTGGTGCGCCAGCTGAAGTACCAGACCGCGGGCGTCGCGGCGACGCCGACCGCGCCGGCGCGTCCGGCGGTGGAAGACGACACCACCGGTTACGGCATCAGCGTGTCGGGCAAGTTCAACCTCGGCAAGAACGACGACATCCGCTACATGGTCACCGGCGGCAGCGGCATCGGCCGCTACATCGGCCTGGCGTTGAACAACGACGCCGTGCTCGATTCGACGGGCGATCTGGACAACATCGACGTCATCGCCGGCTTCGTCGGCTGGCGCCACGTGTTCAGTCCGAAGCTGCGCACGAACCTGTTCTACTCGCGCGCCGATTACGACCAGAACACGGACTTCACCGGCCTTGGCATCACCAAGGGCGCGCAGTCGGCGCACTTGAACCTGATCTACACGCCGCTTCCGAAGCTCGACCTCGGCGCGGAACTGATCTGGGGCCAGCGTGAACTCGAAAACGGCGACCGCGGCGAGCTCAACCGCCTGCAGACGCATGTGAAGTACAACTTCTAAGGGGCCAGATCGTGTCCACCATCACCGCAAATACGAAAGAGGGCACCCTCAGCCAGGGGCACAAGAAGGTCATCTTCGCCTCCAGCCTGGGCACCGTGTTCGAGTGGTACGACTTCTATCTGTACGGATCGCTCGCGGCGATCATCGCCAAGCAGTTCTTCAGCGGATTGAACGAAACCAGCGCCTTCATCTTCGCGCTGCTCGCCTTCGCCGCCGGCTTCGCGGTGCGTCCGTTCGGCGCGATCGTGTTCGGTCGCCTCGGCGACATGATCGGTCGCAAGTACACGTTCCTGGTCACCATCGTGATCATGGGCCTGTCGACGTTCCTGGTCGGCATCCTGCCCAACTACGCGTCGATCGGTTTCGCCGCACCGGCGATCCTGATCATCCTGCGATTGCTGCAGGGCCTGGCGCTGGGTGGTGAGTACGGCGGCGCGGCGACCTACGTGGCCGAACACGCACCGCACGGCAAGCGCGGCCTGTACACGAGCTTCATCCAGACCACCGCGACGATCGGCCTGTTCCTGTCGCTGCTGGTGATCCTGGGCGTGCGCACGTACCTGGGCACCGAAGCGTTCGAGGCGTGGGGCTGGCGCATTCCGTTCCTGCTGTCGATCGTGCTGCTCGGCGTGTCGGTGTGGATCCGCATGCAGCTCAACGAGTCGCCGCTGTTCCAGCAGATGAAGGCCGAAGGCAAGCAGTCCAAGGCGCCGATCACCGAAAGCTTCTTCACGAAGAACGGCAAGATCGTGCTGCTCGCGCTGCTGGGCGCCACCGCCGGCCAGGCCGTCGTCTGGTACGCGGGCCAGTTCTATGCGATGTACTTCCTGACGCAGTCGTTGAAGGTCGATGCGACGACGACATGGCTGCTCATCGCCGCGGCACTGGCGATCGGCACGCCGTTCTTCATCGTGTTCGGCTGGCTCAGCGACAGGATCGGCCGCAAGAAGATCATCATGGCCGGCTGCCTCATCGCGGCGCTCACCTACTTCCCGCTGTTCAAGGCGCTCACGCACTACGCCAACCCGGCCATCGCCGAGGCCAGCGCCAACGCGCCGGCCGTGGTGCACGCCGATCCGCGCACGTGCTCGTTCCAGTTCGACCCGGTGGGCAAGAAGGTCTTCACCAACTCGTGCGACATCGCCACTGCGGCGCTGGCGAAGGCGGGCATTCCGTACACGATCCAGGCGGCGCCCGCGGGCAGCCTCGCGCGCGTGACGGTGGGCGACGTCGAAGTGCAGAGCTTCGAAGGCGCGGGACTGTCGAAGGACGACAGCAAGGCCAAGGGCGAGGCATTCACGGGTGAGCTGAAGAAGGCGCTGACGGCTGGCGGTTATCCCGAGAAGGCTGATCCGGAGCGCATCAACAAGCCGATGGTGCTGTTGATCCTGGTGATCCTGGTGCTCTACGTGACGATGGTCTACGGCCCGATCGCTGCATGGCTGGTCGAGCTGTTCCCCACGCGCATCCGCTACACCTCGATGTCGCTGCCGTACCACATCGGCAACGGCTGGTTCGGCGGCTTCCTGCCGACGATCGCCTTCGCGCTGGTCGCGGCCACGGGCAACATGTACTACGGCCTGTGGTATCCGATCATCATCGCGCTGATGACCTTCGTGATCGGCTCGCTGTTCCTGCGCGAGACGAAGGACGTGGACATCACGCAGTACGACTGATCGATGCTTGATGGTGTGATGCGACAACGCCGGCCTTGCGCCGGCGTTGTCGTTTTTGGTGATTGCAGCTTGATTGCGCTTCGCTTGTTGCTGTCATTCCCGCGAAGGCGGGAATCCATCTCGCAGAAGCATCATTTTCGGGACGGCGTGATACATCGGACAGTTGGATTCCCGCCTTCGCGGGAATGACGGCAGGAAAAGCGCGCTGCACTCGTGAGCGCCGCAAGCGTCACTCGCCAACCAGCTCCCGCCTCCGCTTCCCGCTCAACAAACCCAGCGCGCGCCCGTACGACCACGTCACCAGTTCGCGCAGGTAATCCTCCGGCATGCGGCGCACGTCGACGACCGTCACCCAGTACCAGCGACCCATCCAGCGCGCCGGCTTGATGCCGGGCTGGTCGGTGAGTTCGACGAAGCGTTCGGGCGTGACGCGGATGCTGAAACGCCAGCGCTCCGGCTCGCTCGTCTTGAAGTACGCGAAGGTCTTTCCGCCGACCGAATAGACGAGGATGTTCGACGGTTCGCCATGCAGCACGTCCTTCGCCGCGGGGAAGGAAGCGCAGTAGCGTTTGAGGCGCGCGGTATCCATCCGCGCATTGTCGCGCGTGCTGCTGACAGCGCGTTGTCAGCAGAGGACGCACTCACGAAAAACCCCGCCGGAGCGGGGTTCGTCGATTCACGCTTGCACGTTAGCGCAGCCCATCAAGCCACCTTCACGATCCGCAGCGGGTTGCTCCATTCCTTCAGCAGCTCCGCCTCGCGCTCCTTGGCCTTGTGCAGGTGCGCTTCCTTGACGTGGCCGTAGCCGCGGATGTGTTCCGGGATGCTCGCGATTTCCGCCGCGAGGTCCACGTTCGAACGATCCAGCTTGCCGAGCAGGCCTTCCACCGTGCGGAAGTAGTCCTCGATCAGCTGGCGCTCCATCCTGCGCTCCTCGGTCTTGCCGAAGATGTCGAACGTGCCGCCGCGCAGGAAGCGCAGCTTCGCGAGCCACTTGAACGCGGTGAACACCCACGGGCCGAATTCCTGCTTGATCAGGCGGCCCTGCGCGTCCTTCTTCGCCAGCAGCGGCGGGGCAAGATGGAACTTCAGCTTGTAGTCGCCATCGAACTGCTGCTCCAGGCGGCGCTGGAATTCGCCGCTAGTGTACAGGCGCGCGACTTCGTACTCGTCCTTGTAGGCCATCAGCTTGAACGCATAACGCGCGACGGCCTCGGTCAGGTCGGTCGTGCCGGCGACGTTGCGCTCGGCGGCGTGCACTCGCGCGACGAGGTCGTTGTAGCGCTTGGCATAGGCCGCGTCCTGGTAGTCGGTGAGGAACTTGACGCGACGCTCGACGATTTCGTCCAGCGAACGCGACAGGCGCTCGTCGTCCAGCGGCATGAAGGCCACGTTGTCGCCGCCATGGGCCGGCACGTGGCGCAGTTCGTCCTCGCGACGCGTCGTGCGTGGTGCGGAGGTGGCGCCCCACTCGTTGCCTTCCCACGCGCCCGGCGACAGCATCGGCAGCGCGCCCGGCGTCGCTTCGGCGAGCGTCGGCGCGTTGCGGATCAGGCCCGCCGCTTCCATCACGGCGTTGGGATCGATCACCGCCAGGCGGCCCCACGCGAACGCGGTCTTGTTCATTTCGATGGCCGCGCCATTGAGCTCGATGGCGCGCATCAGCGACTCCATCGAGAGCGGCACCAGGCCGTGCTGCCACGCGTAGCCGAGGATGAACAGGTTCGTCGCGATCGCGTCGCCCATCAGCGCGGTGGCCAGCTGCGTCGCATCGACGACATGCGGATCATGGCCGCCGAGCGCGACCTTCACCGCCGAGATGATGTCGGCCGCGGGGAACTGCATGTCCGGACGCGTGGTGAACGTGCCGGGCATCGCTTCATAACTGTTGAGCACGACGTTCGAACGGCCCGCGCGCACCTTCGACAGCGCCCAGTAATCGTTGACGACCACCATGTCGCAGCCGAGCACGAGGTCGGCTTCGCCCGCGGCGATGCGGACGGCGTGGATGTCGTCCGGCGTGCGCGCGATGCGGATGTGCGTGGTCACCGCGCCGCCCTTCTGCGCCAGGCCGGTCTGGTCGAGCACCGTCGCACCCTTGCCTTCCAGGTGGCCGGCCATGCCGAGCAGCGCACCGATCGTCACCACGCCCGTGCCGCCGACGCCGGTGATGAGGATGTTCCAGGGCTGCGAGAGGTCGCTGGCGATCTTCGGCATCGGAAGATCGGCAAGACGATCCTTCGCGGAAGAACCCTTCTTCTTGCGCAGGCCGCCGCCTTCCACCGTCACGAAGCTCGGGCAGAAGCCGTTGACGCAGCTGTAGTCCTTGTTGCAGTTGCTCTGGTCGATCTCGCGCTTGCGGCCGAACTCGGTTTCCTTCGGCAGCACCGAGACGCAAAACGACTTCTTGCCGCAATCGCCGCAGCCTTCGCACACGAGCGAATTGACCATCACGCGCTTCTGCGGATCGACCATCTTGCCGCGCTTGCGGCGACGACGCTTCTCGGTCGCGCAGGTCTGGTCGTAGATGAGGACCGACGTGCCCTTGGTCTCGCGCAGGCGCTTCTGGATGGCATCGAGTTCCTTGCGGTCATGGAATTCCATGTCGCCGGGGAAGATCTCGCGCTTGCTCCACTTCGCGATGTCGTCGGACACCAGGATGATCGTCTGCACGCCTTCGCTGCGCACCTGGTGCGCGATCTGCGGCACCGACAGCGTGCCGTCGACGGGCTGGCCGCCGGTCATCGCGACCGCGTCGTTGTAGAGGATCTTGTAGGTGATGTTCACGCCGGTGGCGACCGACTGGCGGATCGCCAGCGAGCCGGAGTGGAAGTACGTGCCATCGCCGAGGTTCTGGAACACGTGCGGCGTATCGGTGAACGGCGCCTGCCCCGACCACGTCACGCCTTCGCCGCCCATGTGCGTGAAGGTGTCGGTGCTGCGGTCCATCCACGTGACCATGTAGTGGCAGCCGATGCCGCCCAGCGCGCGCGAACCTTCCGGCACGACGGTCGAGGTGTTGTGCGGACAGCCCGAGCAGTAGTGCGGCACGCGCGGGAACACGGCGCGCGGCAGGGCGAGTTCGGATTCCTTCTCGGCCATCCACGCCATGACGTTGCGGATGTGCTCGGAATCGTGGAAGCGCTGGATACGGCGGCCGATGACGCCGGCGATGGTGGCCGGCGTGAGTTCGCCGGTCGAGGGCAGGATCCATTCGCCGTTCTCGTCGTACTTGCCGACGATGGAGGGGCGCTGGCCGCTCCAGTTGTACATGTACTCCTTCATCTGGCGCTCGATGAAGGCGCGCTTTTCCTCGACGACGACGATGTCCTCCAGGCCCTGCGCGAAACGCGTGATGCCCACCGGCTCCAGCGGCCAGGTCATGCCGACCTTGTAGACACGGATGCCGAGGTCGGCGCAGGCCTGCTCGTCCAGGCCGAGGTATTCCAGCGCCTGCAGCACGTCGAGGTACGACTTGCCGGTGGTCACGATGCCCAGTCGCGCACGCGGCGAGTCGATCACGACGCGATCGATGCCGTTGGCGCGCGCGAACGCCTGCGCGGCCTTCACCGCGTACTTGTGCAGGCGCATTTCCTGGTTCATCGGCGGGTCGGGCCAGCGGATGTTGAGCCCGCCTTCCGGCATCTCGAAGTCTTCCGGCAGCACGATGCGCGTGGCCATCGGATCGACGTCGACGGAGGCCGACGATTCCACCGTTTCGGCGATCGTCTTGAAGCCCACCCAGCGGCCGGTGTAACGCGACATCGCCCAGCCGACCAGGCCCATGTCGAGGATGTCCTGCACGCCGGCCGGGTTGAGGATCGGCATCATCGCGCTGACGAATTCGTCTTCCGAACCGTGCGGCAGCGTCGAGGAACGGCAGGCATGGTCGTCGGCCGCGAGCGCGAGCACGCCGCCGTACTGCGAGGTGCCGGCGGCGTTGGCGTGCTTGAACACGTCGCCGGTGCGGTCCACGCCCGGGCCCTTGCCGTACCACATGCCGTACACGCCCTGCACTTTCGCGCCGGGGAACAGGTTGGTCTGCTGCGTGCCCCAGACCATCGTCGCGCCGAGGTCCTCGTTGAGGCCCGGAGTGAACTTCACGCCGGCGTTCTCGAGGAACTTGCGCGCGCGCCACAGCTCCAGGTCGAAACCGCCCAGCGGCGAGCCGCGATAGCCGGAAATGAAACCGCCGGTGTTCAGGCCCGCGGCTTCGTCGCGCAGGCGCTGCATCAGCGGCAGGCGCACCAGCGCCTGCACGCCGGACAGGTAGATGCGTCCCTTCTCGCGGCTGTACTTGTGCTCCAGCGAGTAGTCGGTGTCGAGCACCGAGTTGGTGAGCGCGGTGTTCGCCGAGGACGGCGAGCTGAGTTCGGCGGTGCTGGTCATGCGTGGCTCCGGCGCGATGGGGGTCGCGGGGGTGGCTGCGGACGCCCGGCATCACGCCTCACGGCACGTGGCCGCGAGGTCGGAATCCCGAGCAAAGACTCGGAATTGTAGCAGTTGGGCACGCTTCGACCGCCCGGCGGGTGCCGGGAAGGGTCCGGAGGTGACGCGGGGCGCCCTGTTCAGGCTTAACGCCGCTCCGGCTTTCGCCTATTCGCCGGCGATCCAGGTGCCTTGCACGTCCAGGGCGTCGTCCAGCACCACGAGGTCGGCGCGATAACCCGGGGCGATGCGCCCGAGCTCGCCGCCCAGGCCGATGAACTGCGCCGGGTACTGCGAGGCCATGCGGCAGGCTTCGTCGAGCGGCAGGCCCAGGCGCTGCACGGTGTTGCGCACGGCCGAGGCCATGTCGAGCGCCGACCCGGCGAGCGTGCCGTCAGCGGTCGTGCACTGGCCGTCGCGGCAGATCATCTCCACGCCATAGAGCGAGAACGCCTCGCGCTCGCCGCCGACGGGCGGCATGGCGTCGGTGACCAGCATCATCTTCCCGCGCGGGCGTGCGTTGATGGCAACGCGCAGCGACGCATCGTGCACGTGGTAGCCGTCGACGATGAGGCCGCACCACGCGTCGGGGTTTTCCAGCGCCGCACCGACCGCGCCGGGCTCGCGCGAATTCATCGGCGTCATCGCGTTGAACAGGTGCGTGATGCCGGTGATGCCGTTGGCGAAACCGTCGCGCAGCTGCTCGTATGTGGCCGCGGTATGACCGGCGGCGATGATGACGCCGCGTTCGGCCAGCGCGCGCAGCGTGGCCGCTTCGAAACGCTCCGGCGCGAGCGTCACGAGCGTCACGCCGTCCTTGCCCAGCGAGGCGACGAGGTCAAGCTCGGCCGCGTCGGGCGTGTGGAACTTCGACGGATCGTGCACGCCCTTGCGCGCGGCGTTGAGGTACGGCCCTTCCAGGTGCACGCCGAGCACGCCCGGCACGCGTTGCGCGATCGCCTCGCGCGTGGCGTCGATCGCCCGACGCATCACGTCGACGTCGTCGCTGATCAGCGTCGGCAGCATGCCGGTCGTGCCGTACTTGCGGTGCGCGCTGGCGATGCGGCGCAGGCCGTCGGCGGTGGGCTCGTCGTTGAACAGCACGTCGCCGCCACCGTTCACCTGCGTGTCGATGAAGCCGGGCACGAGATAACGGCCGGCGAGGTCGACCACCTGCGCGCCCTTCGGCGGCTCGCCCGGCACGACGGCGACGATGTGGCCGTCCTCGACAAGCACGCTGACGTTCGTCTCGAAGCCGTTGTCGGTGAGGATGCGGCCGTTGGTGAAGGCGATGGTGGTCATGGTGATCGTCAAACCGTCTCGGTGACCTTGTTCAGATGCGGCGGCACGTCCGGGTTGTGGCCGCGCGCGACGGCCAGCGCGTTCACCGCCTTGTAGAAACACTGCACGGTGAGGAGCGGCGTGCACGCCGGATGCGGCGAGGCTGGCATCGGCAGCACGTCCGGTCCCTGCGCGCCGGGCAGCGCGATCCAGACCGGCGCGCCGCGCTGGTGGAATTCCTCGGCGACCGACATCGTGCTGCTGCACGTGTCGTCGTCCTGCGCGAAGGCGAGCACCGGGAAGCCCGGCCCCACGATCGCCATCGGTCCGTGCTTCACCTCGGCCGAGGAGAACGCCTCGGCGTGCAGGCCGCAGGTTTCCTTGAACTTCAACGCGGCTTCCTGCGCCGCGCCGAGGCCGAGGCCGCGGCCGACGACGAAGAGATTCCGCGCGTCCTTCAAACCATCGACGAGCGGCGACCAGTCCATCTTCCACGCCTCGCGCAGCGCGGCGGGCAGCGCGTCGACGGCGGCGAGCAGCTTCGCGTCGCCGCTCCAGCGCGCGGCCAGCTGCAGCAGCGCGGCCAGCGAGCACAGGTAGCTCTTCGTCGCCGCGACGCTCTTTTCCGGGCCGGCGCGCAGCGGGATCACGGTGTCGGCGATCTGCGCCAGCGGCGAATCCTCGACATTCACCAGCGCGACGACCAGCGCACCGGCGGCGCGCGCGATTTCCGCGTTGCGCACCAGGTCCGGGCTCTTGCCCGACTGCGAGATCGCGACGAACAGTGCACCCTTCAGGTGCGGACGCACCGCGTACACCGAGCCGACCGATGGCGACGCGGACGCGGTCACCAGGCCGAGCGTGGTTTCGAACAGGTACTTGCCGTAGGTCGCGGCGTGATCGGAACTGCCGCGCGCGCAGGTGACGATGAACGCCGGCGGCTGCGCCTTCAGGCGCTGCACCAGCGCGTCGATGATCGGCGCATTGGCTTCGAACTGTCGCGCGACGGCGTCGGCGGTTTCGGCCGCTTCGGCGTGCATCCGCGTGTCGGTGGCGACGAGTGCGCTCTGGTTCGGATCGCTCAAGGGATTACTCGCTCTGGAGTTCGGCGACGAAGTCGTACGCATCGCCGCGGTAGAAGGATCGGGTGTATTCGACGACGCGACCGTCGTCGAGGAAGGTGCGGCGTTCGATGAACAGGCCGGGGCTGCCTTCGGGCAGGTTCATCAGCCGTGCCTGTTCGGCGTCGAATGCGATCGCGCGCAATCGCTGCAGCGCGCGGGTCGGGCGCAGGCCCATTTTCTGGAAGGTTTCGTACAGCGAATTCTCGACCAGTGAAGGATCGGCCAGCACGGTCTGCGGCACCACGGTGCGCTCCAGCGCGAGCGCCATGTCGTCGGCGATGCGCAGGCGGTAATAGCGCACGACCTGCGCGCCGGGCGACAGGTTCAGCGCCATCGCCTCGTCCGGCGTGACCTCGCCGACGCCGCGTTCGATGAAGCGCGATTTGGGATCCAGCCCGCGCGCGCGCAGGTCGTCGGTGAAGCTGGTCAGCTTGGAGAACGACTTGACGATGCGCTCGGAAACGAACGTGCCCGAGCCCTGGCGCTGCATCAGCAGGCCGTCGGCGACGAGGCCGGAAATGGCCTTGCGGACCGTCACGCGGGACAGGTCGAGCAGCTTGGTCAGCTCGCGCTCGCTGGGCAGCGCCTGGCCCGGCGTGAGTTCGCCGTTCTCGATGGCGTGCTGGAGCGTCCGGCGCAGGTGCTGATAGGCCGGGGCGCGTCGCGCGTCAGCCTGGCGGCGGAACTCGTTGACCAGATAGTCCTGCATCGGGGGAGAATACCAGTCAGATACCAGTTCGGGCAAACCGGGCCAGGTGGCGATGGGCCGGCATGGCCGCCCCGTCTACGACGAAAGTCGCATCACCCGTCCGAATCCGGGGTCAAGCGCCCGATTTCGCGCGCACGTAACCCCAAGTCGCTGAAATTGTTGGACAGGAGCGGGAAAACGGCGCCCGCCCGGGCCTGCGTCCGGCCTTGTCCGGCGGGTTTGCACCAGTGGTATCTGACTGGTATCTTCACTGGTATGCCTGTGGTCTTCAAAACCTCATTCCGCTGGAGCGCTCCGTGACCGCCCCCATCGCGCCGATGGCGCCTTTCGACCTGATCATCTTCGGCGGCACGGGCGACCTGGCCCTGCGCAAACTGCTGCCGGCCCTGTTCCATCGCTACGTCGACGGCCAGATCGTCGCGGGCACGCGCATCTTCGGCCTGGCGCGCGACAGCCAGACCGACGAGGCCTATCGCGAGCGCGTCCGCGAGGCGCTGCAGAAGCACCTCGCCTTCGACATGCGTGCGCCGTCGATGCTGGAGCCTTTCCTCCAGTTGCTGTCGTACCGCCGCATCGACCTGCAGGCGGAAGACGGCTGGGGCGAACTCGCCGCCGAGCTGGCTGACGAATCGCGCGTCCGCGTGTTCTACCTCGCCGTCGGCCCCGACCTGTTCGGCAGCGTCGGCGCGAAGCTGCAGGCGCACGGACTGACCGGCGCCAACACGCGCGTCGTCGTCGAAAAGCCCATCGGCCACGATCGCGCCAGCGCCGCGGCGATCAACGATGCGCTCGGCCAGGTGTTCGCCGAATCGCAGATCTATCGAATCGACCATTACCTGGGCAAGGAAACCGTCCAGAACCTCACGGCGCTGCGCTTCGGCAACGCGCTGTTCGAGCCGCTGTGGCGCGCCGAGCACATCGACCACGTGCAGATCACCGTGGCCGAGACCGTCGGCCTGGAACGCCGCGCGAGCTACTACGACAAGTCGGGCGCGCTGCGCGACATGGTGCAGAACCACATGTTGCAGCTGCTGTGCCTGGTCGCGATGGAACCGCCGTCCTCGCTCGCCGCCGACGCGATCCGCGACGAGAAGCTCAAGGTGCTGCATTCGCTCAAGCCCATCGCCGACGGCGCGACCTCGCACCTCACCGTGCGCGGCCAGTACCGCGCCGGTGCGGTCGAAGGCCGCCCGGTGCCGGGTTATCTCGAAGAGCTCGGCACCAACACCTCGCGCACCGAAACCTTCGTCGCGCTGAAGGCCGAAGTCAGCAACTGGCGCTGGGCCGGCGTGCCGTTCTACCTGCGCACGGGCAAGCGGCTGGCCGATCGCATGTCGGAAATCGTGCTGACGTTCCGCAAGGTGCCGCATTCGATCTTCGGCGACGAACCGGTCGCGCAGAACCAGCTGGTGATCCGCCTGCAGCCCGACGAAGGCGTGAAGCTGTGGATCGTCAACAAGATCCCTGGCCCCGGTGGGCTGCGCCTGCGCCGCGTGCCGATGGACCTGAGCTTCGCCGAGACCTTCGGCGGGCGTCAGCCCGAAGCGTACGAGCGCCTGCTGATGGACGTCGTGCGCGGCAATCCGATGCTGTTCATGCGTCGCGACGAAGTGGAAGCGGCGTGGTCGTGGATCGATCCGATCCTCGCCGCGTGGCAGTCGAGCAACGAATCACCCAAGGCATACACCGCGGGCAGCTGGGGTCCCAGCGCGGCCGTGGCCCTGATCGAACGCGACGGAAGGACGTGGCATGAGGATGCGGTCTAACACCATGCCCTTCAAATCCGCACTGACGGAGCGATTGACCGTGCTGACACCCGATCCGTTGCCCGTGCGCGAGCATCTGTTCGACGACAAGGCGCAGCTCGCCACCGCGCTCGCGAAAGCCGTCGCCGCCGATCTGCGCGGCGCGATCGCGCGCCGTGGCGCGGCGCGACTGGCCGTATCCGGCGGCACCACGCCGCGCGCGTTCCTGACCGAACTGTCGAAGCAGACGCTCGACTGGGCGCACGTGACGGTGGTGCCGGTGGACGATCGCTGGGTCGCGCCGGACCATCCGCGCTCGAACGAGCGGCTGCTGCGCGAAACGCTCTTCCAGGGCGCTGCGGCGCAGGCAACGCTGCTGCCGCTGCGTCGTCCCACGGCGACGCCGGAAGCCGCGCTGCTGCCGGTGCTGACGCAGGTGGCGAACGAAGCGCTGCCGCTGGACGTCGTCGTGCTCGGCATGGGCGACGACGGCCACGTCGCGTCGCTATTCCCCGACCTGGTGCGTCGCGACATCGGCCTGCAACCGCGCGGTCGCGCGCCGGTGCTCGCCATCCGCACGGCATCGCAGCCCGAGCCGCGCATGACGCTCACGCTCAGCGCGATCTTCACCGCGCCGTCGCTGTACCTGCATATCGAAGGCGCGAAGAAGCGCGAAGTCCTCGACAACGCCGCGCGCGATCCGCGTTCGACGTTGCCGATCCGTTCGGTGCTGTCCGGCGCGCCGGCCGCACCGATGCTGTACTGGAGTCCGTAGACACGATCATGTCGAACCTGCATCCCGTCCTCGCCGAGGTCACGCAGCGCATCCGCACGCGCAGCGCCGACCGACGCGCCGCGTACCTGGCGCGCATCGACGCCGCCTGCGGTCGCGGCCCGCACCGCGCGACGCTGTCGTGCGGCAACCTCGCCCACGGTTTCGCCGCGTGCGGCACCGACAAGGCCGCGCTGCGCGGCGGCGTGTCGCCGAACATCGCGATCGTCAACGCGTACAACGACATGCTGTCCGCGCACCAGCCGCTGGAGCGCTTTCCGTTCCTGATCAAGAACGCCGCGCGCAACGTCGGCGCGACCGCGCAGGTTGCAGGCGGCGTGCCGGCGATGTGCGACGGCGTGACGCAGGGCCGCGCGGGCATGGAGCTGTCGCTGTTCTCGCGCGAGGTGATCGCGCTGTCCACCGCCGTTTCGCTGTCGCACGACATGTTCGACGCCGCGCTCTACCTGGGCGTGTGCGACAAGATCGTGCCTGGCCTGCTGATCGGCGCACTGAGCTTCGGCCATCTGCCGGCGATCTTCGTGCCCGCCGGGCCGATGACGTCGGGCCTGCCGAACGACGAGAAATCCCGCGTCCGCCAGCGTTATGCCGTCGGCGAAGCCACGCGCGAGGAACTGCTGGAAGCCGAGGCGCAGAGCTACCACGGCCCGGGCACGTGCACGTTCTACGGCACGGCCAATTCCAACCAGATGCTGATGGAGCTGATGGGCCTGCACCTGCCGGGTTCGAGCTTCGTCAATCCCGACAACCCGCTGCGCGATGCGCTCACCGCCGAGGCCGCGCGACGCGCCGCGGAGATCACCGCACTCGGTGACGATTACCGTCCCGTCGGCCGCATCATCGACGAGCGCGCGATCGTCAACGGCGTCGTCGGGCTGCATGCGACCGGCGGTTCGACGAACCACCTGCTGCATCTCATCGCGATCGCCGCGGCCGCGGGCATCGAACTGCGCCTTGAGGACTTCGACGCGCTGTCGTCGATCGTCCCGCTGCTGGCGCGCGTGTATCCGAACGGCAGCGCCGACGTGAACCATTTCCACGCGGCCGGCGGCCTGGGTTTCATGATCGGCGAACTGCTCGACGCGGGCCTGCTGCATGGCGACGTCGAAACCATCGCCGGCCCGGGCCTTGCGCGTTATCGCGTCGAAGCGCGCCTCGCGCCGGAACAGCGCATCGAATACGTGCCGGCCACCGGACGCAGTGGCGATCCCACGGTCCTGCGTCCGGTGGCCGAGCCGTTCCGTCCCGACGGCGGCCTGCGCGTGCTGCACGGCCCGCTCGGCACGGCGGCAATCAAGGTCTCCGCGGTGCCGGAGGATCGCTGGGTCATCGAAGCGCCGGCGCGCGTGTTCTCCGACCAGACGCAGGTGAAAGGCGCGTTCGATCGCGGCGAACTCGATCGCGATGTCGTCGTGGTGGTGCGATTCCAGGGCCCGCACGCGAACGGCATGCCGGAACTGCACCAGCTCACGCCGACGCTCACCGTGCTGCAGAAGCGCGGCCATCGCGTCGCGCTGGTGACCGACGGCCGCATGTCCGGCGCGTCGGGCCAGGTGCCGGCGGCGATCCACGTCAGCCCCGAAGCGGCGGTGGGCGGCCCGCTGGCGAAGGTGCGCGATGGCGACATCGTGCGCGTGGATGCCGTGGCGGGAACGCTGCAGGTGCACGTGCCTGCAGAGGAATGGGATACGCGCGAGAACGCGACGACGGACCTCACGCCCAGCCACTTCGGCATGGGACGCGAGCTGTTCGCGGTGTTCCGCAACGCGGCGGCGCCGGCGCACATGGGCGGCGGGATCTTCAACCCGGTCGCCTGACGCCCTGGCTACAGAAACAGTTTCATTCGGAGAACAAGATGGGCCTGCTCGAATCCGTACTGCACGTTGCGCCGGTGATGCCGGTTGTGGTGATCGAAGATGCCAAGCACGCGGTGTCGCTTGCGCGCGCGCTCGTGGCCGGCGGCATTCCCGCCATCGAGATCACGCTGCGCACCCGCGCCGCACTCGACGCGGTGCGCGCTATCGCCAATGAAGTCGACGGCGCGATCGTCGGCGTCGGCACCGTGCGCAAGCCGCAGGATCTGAAGGACGCCGAGGCGGCCGGCGCACGCTTCGCGGTCTCGCCCGGTTCGACGCCGGACCTGATCGCCGCCGCGAAGGATTCCGCGCTGCCGTGGCTGCCGGGTGCCGGCACGGCGAGCGAGGCGATGACGCTGTCCGAGCACGGTTTCATCTTCCAGAAATTCTTCCCGGCCGAAGCCGCAGGCGGCGCGCCTGCTCTGCGCTCGCTGCACGGCCCGCTGCCGGAGATCCGCTTCTGCGCGACCGGCGGCATCGGCGCGCACAACGCGCGCGATTACCTGGCCACCCCTAACGTCGCCTGCGTCGGCGGCTCGTGGCTGACGCCGTCGCGCCTGGTCGCGGCGGGCGAATGGGGCGCGATCGAAGCGCTCGCGCGCGCGGCGACGCTGCTTCGGGCGTAAGTGCTCTGCTGCGCTTCCTTCTCCCTTCGGGAGAAGGTGCCCGAAGGGCGGATGAGGGGCAACGGAGCGGCAAGGCAGAACCGTAGTGCGGTACGGCACTGCGGGTTTTCCACTATCGCTCCGTTACCCCTCACCCCAACCCCTCTCCCGGAGGGAGAGGGGCTTTCCGGCTTCGCGCGGACAACATCGTCCCTACTTCTTCTTCAACTCGATCACGAGCGTCCGCACCGGCGTCTTGCTCTCGTTCGTCGTGTCGTGTTTCACCGGCGCGCTCCAGGCGACGTCGCCCGCCTTGCGCGTGAGCTCCTTCGTCGCGCCGTCGGCACCGACCTGCTTGGCGGTACCGCCAGTGAGGAACACGACCAGCTGATCGGTGGTGTGCTCATGCATGCCGGTGCTCGCACCCGGCGGCATGTTCAACTCGATGACGCGGACGTCGGCGTTGTCCAGCACGACCTTGGCGTGCTTGCCGGCGGACTGCACCAGGTCCTGCGCGGGGGCGAAGGCCGGCAACAGCAGCGCGCACAGCGCGATGCACGGCGGGGTAAGGCGTTTCATGTTGGAACCTCCCTGCTCATGGCGAGCGGGGGCGTCCGGCTTCAGGGCATGTCGCGGGGCATGTCGGGGAGCATGGGTCGCAAGCTCGGCCGTCGGGCGCTCGCCAGAAGGCCCGACGAAAGGATCCCCGCGCGGGTCGGGTGGCCGCACGGGCCTCGATGCAAACGCGCGTGGCCTGGGCAACCGGCCACGTCGATCACTCGATTCCGGATTCCTCGATCAGCTCGTCCTCGAACGCCACGAACCGCTGCAGGTCCAGCCGGTCCAGGCGCAGGCGCTGCGTCGCGGTGGAGAACGCCATCGTCGCCAGCACGCGCTGCGGGTCGCGCGCCCAGGCCGGCACGTACAGCGGTGGCGCGATCAGGCCGTTTTCACGATACGGCGCCAGTTCGATCACGTCCGCCGTCGTGAGCCGGCCCGCGAACAGCATCGGCAGCAGCTCGCCGCGGCCTTCCTGCAACGCCTTGCGCACGAACACGTGCACCAGCATCACGCCTTCCAGGTACGCGCCGTCCTTGGTGAAGGCCACGCGCCCGCGCACGTCGCCGCCGCGGAACACGCGCGCGGCGCTGCAGAAGCTCTCCTTCTCGCTCTGCCCGGCGTCGAGGAACCCCTTGAACACCTCGATGAAATCCGCGCCATCCAGCGCCTGCTTCACCATCACCACGCGCAGCGCGATGCGACGCAGCCGCGCGATGTCGAGCGCGCCGGTGATGATCTCGGAGAACGTCGCCAGGCCTTCCTGCACGCGCGTGGTGCGCGGCGCGCCGATGCCCAGCGAATGCACGTACGGCTGGTGGATGCCGTTGAGCAGCGTCGCGGTATGGATGAAGGCTTCGTGCTCGACGAGCTGGTGCAGGTCGCGTTCGGAGAACATCGCGCTGGAACGCAGCTTGATGCGGCGGCTGCCGGCGGTCGCCTTCGACGGCAGTTCCGGATCGAGCACCACCTCGACCTTGTCGTGGTGGAAGAACGGATCGATGTGCCCGCGCAGCAGGCGCGCGAAGTCCTCGGCCGGGATGTCGGCCGGCACGTCGGGCAGCAGGCGGTCGGCGATGAGTTCGTCGGTGATCGCCAGTACCTCGCGTGCGCTGTCGACGTTGGTGATGTCCTGGCTGCGATAGCGGAAATCCGGCCGCCCGTAGAGCAGCGCCGAGCAGCGCGTGAATTCCGGCGAGCCGATCGCGCCGAGCATCTGCGCGGCGACGTTGTAGCTCCACGCGGTCTTGTAGAGCCAGCGGCCGACGGGATGGCGGCGGTCGATCTCGCGCATCAGCGCGCGCAGGCCCTCGATCGTGGCGGACAGGTCGACGGGCACCGTCGGCGGCTGCGGCAGTTCGGGCTGGCCGCGGCGCCATTGTTCGAGGAACTTCGTCTCCAGCGAGGCCGGCCAGCCGATCGCCTTGAGCACACAGACCTGGCGCCCCAGCGCGACCAGCGCACGGTCCTGTTCCAGCAACCGGGCGATCCCCGGCTCGTCCAGCACGGAAGGCTTCAGACTCGCATTCATGGTCGACCCCGATCGATGCGCCCAGCTGTAGCAGAGCACCGGGATCGTTTCGCGGCCGTGAGATTCGGGCGGGTTCGATCTAGGGCTTTGGGGAAGGTGGATGCGACATGACGTGGGATGTTCCTTCTCCCTTCGGGAGAAGGTGCCCGCAGGGCGGATGAGGGGGAACGGAGCGTCAGACGTCCCAACCCGCAGTGCCTCACCGCACCGGCCGGTCAACGTACCCGCTCCGTTACCCCTCACCCCAACCCCTCTCCCGATGGGAGAGGGGCTCAAGCATCGCAGGGACCTTTTACGCCTTCGGCCGCGGCGGCGCCGTCGAACCGCGCACGACCAGCTCCGGGCTGAAGCCTTCGTTCGGCGACGCCTTGGGCGCGTGTTCGCGGATTTCCTGCAGCAGCCGGTGCGCGGCGTGCCGCGCGATGTCCTGCGTCGCCTGCTTCGCCGTCGTCAGGGCCGGCCAGCTCTGCTTGGAGAACGGGCTGTCCTCGAAGCCGGCGATGGACAGGTCGTAGGGCACGTTCATGCCGCTGGACTTGGCGGCTGCCAGCACGCCGGCGGCGATCTCGTCGTTGCTGCCGAAGATCGCGGTCGGGCGGTCGGGCAGCGCGAGCAGGCGGCGCGCGCCGCGGAAGCCGTCATCGAAGGAGTAGTCGCCTTCGACCACCAGCTCCGCATCGAGCGGGATGCCGTACTCGCGCAGCGCGTCCTCGTAGCCCTTGTAGCGCTCCCACGACGAACCGTGCGACTTGCCGCCCCACAGGAAGCCGATGCGGCTGTGGCCGAGCTGGATCAGGTGCTCGGTGATGTCGTACGCCGCGTCGCGGTCGTCGACGTAGACGCAGGCGCTGCCGTCCTGCGGGTCGGCAGCGGCCGAGACGATGCGCACCAGGTTCACGCCGTGCGCGATGAGTTCTGTCACCAGCTCGTTGCGTTCGGACATCGGCGGCGCGAGCACCAGCCCGGCCAGGCGCGAATGCTGCACCAGTTCGATGAGCTCGTTCGCCAGGTTCGGCGACGACGAGTCGCAGGGATGGATCTGCAATCCGTAGCCGGTTTCGCGGCACACTGACAGCACGCCGTTCTGCACGGCGATGACGTAATAGGGATTGGGGTTGTCGTACACCAGCCCCAGCGCGTACGGCTGCGCGCTGCGCAGGCTGCGCGCCGACGGATCGGGCTGGTAGCCGAGTTCGGCGATGGCCTGCCGCACGCGTTCGCGCGTGCGCGCCTGCACGCTGGGTTCGTCGTTGATGACGCGAGAGACCGTCTTGAGCGACACCTCGGCGCGCTCTGCAACGTCTTTGATCGTGGGTCTGCGCACCGTAGCCTCGCGTGGTCCCGTCTTCATGGCGGTCCAATGAGAACGACTAGCCTAACCAGCGCCACCGGTGATGTGAATCACGTGCGGTGGCGTCTGGTACGCGGCGTCGTTCGTTGATCGAACGATCAGCCGTGCTGCGAGGCCGTCGCGCCGTTCACCACGTCGTGCCGCTGCCCGGCTTTGTGGCCGCGCAGTGCGAAGTACAGGATGTACAGGTAGCACGGCACCATCAGCACGACGAACACCAGTTGGAAGTCGTAGGCCTGCTTGAGGTGCACGAACAGCTGCGGGATCACCGCGCCGCCGGCGATGCCCATGATCAGCAGCGCCGAACCGTATTCGGTGAAGCGGCCCAGGCCCTGGATCGCCAGCGGGAAGATCGCCGGCCACATCATCGCGTGCGCGAAACCGAGCGCGGCGACGAAGCCGACCGACACGTAACCCTTCGTCAGGAACGCGCCGATCGCCAGCAGCGCGCCGAGCACCGCCGAGAGGGTGAGATACCGTTCCTGCGAGACGAAGCGCGGGATCGCGATCAAGCCCACCACGTAGCCCAGCAACATGCCGAACAGGGTGAACGAGGTGAAGAACTTGGTCGCGTCCACCGGCAGGCCGAAGCCCTGTCCGTAGGTGCCGATGGCGTCGCCCGCCATCACTTCCACGCCCACGTACACGAAGATGCACAACGCGCCCAGCCACACGTGCGGGAACTGGAACAGGCTCGTCTTGCGCGTGGCGCCGGTGTCGCCGTCGGCGTTGACGTCTTCGGCCTTGATCTCCGGCAGCGGCGAAAACACGATGCCCACCGCCAGCAGCGCGAGCAGGCCCGCCATCACCATGTACGGATCGTGGATGCGCGCGGCGAACTCGTTGAGCAGCTGCTCCTTCGTCGCGGCATCGGCGTTGGCCACCTGCGCGGACAGGTCGCCCATGCCGTGCATCACCAGCGTGCCGATCACCAGCGGCGCGAGGATGCCGGCCACCTTGTTGCAGATGCCCATCACCGCGATGCGCTGCGCCGCGCCTTCGATCGGCCCGAGGATGCTGATGTACGGGTTCGACGCCGTCTGCAGGATCGCCAGGCCGGCGCCGATCACGAAGATGCCGGTGATCGCGCCGCCGTAGACGCGCGCCGTCGTGTACTGGCCGAACACCGCCGCGCCGATCGCCATCAGGAACAGGCCGAGCGCCATGCCCTTCTTCATGCCGGTGAATTTCAGGATCACCGACGAGGGCAACGCGAGCACGAAGTACGAGATGTAGAACGCGAACGGAATCAGGAACGCCGCCGACTCGCTCACGTTGAAGGCGAGCTTGGCGAAGGTGATCAGCGGGCCGTTGAGCCAGGTGACGAAGCCGAAGATGAAGAACAGCGCGCCGATGATCGCGATGGACCCGTAGTGGCTGCGCGACGCGGTGGGCGTGGACGTGGACATGCGGATTCCCCTCCCAAGGAATGCGTTCGAGGATGGCGCCGGTTGACCTGGACGACATCCGGTGGCGCAACGTTGTCACAAGTTCTGTCCGCAAGCCAGAGAACCCCTACAAAGTCCTGCTGGTGCGGTGCGCAAGGCGTTTGGACCTGCTGCGGCGCAGCAAAAATGGCCGTTCGTCGGATCTGACACCGGTGTTTCTGACAATTTCGTAACTTCCGGTTGACAACGTTGTCAGGGCCGCGCCAATCTCGGCCGCGCCGGCTGGGAGCCGGTGCGAGCGGAGGAACCATGCGGTGGGATACGAAGGAAGCACGAGCCCGGTCATGCCACGCGAACGCGCAGCGCCTGCGCGTCGTTCGCGGATGAGCGCCGTGCCGCCGCTGACGCAGGTCGAACCCCGCTTCCTCGCCGCCGATGTCGGCGGCACGCACACCCGCGTCGGCCTGGTCCGTCCGGGCGGAGCGGACGAGTCCGACGTCGTCGTCCTGGCACACCACAAGTACGTGTGCGCCGATTACCCGAGCCTGGGCGCGATCCTCGCCGAGTTCATTTCCAGCCACAGCGCGTGTGCGGGCATCGACCGCGTCACGATCGCTTCCGCCGGCGTCGTGCTGGACGACGTGGTCATCAACGCCAACCTGCCCTGGCGCATCTCGCTGTCGGAGCTGCGCAGCCAGCTGCGTCTGAGCGAGCTGCACTACATCAACGATTTCCAGGCCGCCGCGCATGCCGCGCAGTGCATGGACCCGGCCGATTCGCTGCTGCTCACGCCCGGCGTGAGCGCCGCGGCGACCGGTCCCGTGCTGGTCGTCGGCCCCGGCACCGGCCTGGGCGCGGCGGTGCGCATCCCGCATCGCGGCGGCACCGTCGTGCTGCCGACCGAAGCCGGCCACATCGCGTTCGCGCCGGGCAACGCGCGCGAGACGGCGATCCTCGAATGGACGCGCCAGCGCGGTTTCTCGCACGTGCCGACCGAGCGCTTCGTCTCGGGCCCCGGCCTTGTGAACCTGTACGAGGCGATCTGCGCGATCGACGGCATCGAGCCGGAGCTGCGCGCGCCCGCCGCCATCACCGAAGCCGCCCGCCGCCTTGACGCGCCCGCGCGCGAAGCCGTGCTGACCTTCTGCGCACTGCTGGGCAGCACGATCGGCGACCTCATCACCGTCAGCAGCGCCAAGTCGGTGTTCATCGCCGGCGGCATCCTGCCGCAGCTGAAGGATTTCCTGCCGCACAGCCAGTTCCATGCGCGATTGCTGGACAAGGGCGTGATGCACGCCGCGCTGGAACGCGTGCCGGTGCGATTGATCGAAAACGACCGGCTGGGCGTCATCGGCGCCGCCAGCTGGTACCTGGAACATCTGTCTCAAAGCAGCCAGTCGTAACGCGATTCGTCCATGTGCGGCGGCGCGCGAGCGCCACCGCGAAGCACGCAGGAATACGGCCACGCGTCCGTGCGCGTCGGTCAGGAAACGGGCTCCGCAGACGTCGGCAAGCAAGAACCGGCACTGCGGGGTCGTACATCAACCCGTGGGAGGGAGAGCAATGAAGCTTCGCAAAACAGCACTATCGGCCAGCATCGTCTTCGCGCTGAGCATCGGCGGCAACGTGGCCGCGCAGACCGCGCCGGCTTCCAGCCAGGAAGCGACCGACCTGGACACGGTGGTCGTCACCGGCATCCGCGGCGCGCAGGAAAAGTCGCTGGACACCAAGCGCGACGCGCAGTCGCATATCGAAGTGGTCACGGCCGAGGACGTCGGCAAGCTGCCGGCGCATAACGTCGCCGACACCCTTCAGCGCCTGCCGGGCGTGAGCATCAGCTCCTCCAGCGCGAACGAAGGCGGCTTCGACGAGAACGACCGCGTCAGCCTGCGCGGCACCAGCCCCAGCCTGACCCAGACGCTGGTCAACGGTCACACCATCGGCAGCGCCGACTGGTTCATCCTCAGCCAGACCGAAACCGTGGGCCGCAGCGTCAGCTATTCGCTGCTGCCGTCGGAAATCGTCAGCCAGGCGGTGGTGAACAAGACCTCGCAGGCCAAGTTCGTCGAAGGCGGCGCCGCCGGCTCGGTGAACGTGATCACCCGCAAGCCGCTGGACTTCGCGAACCAAATCTCGGCCGAAGGCTCGATCGGCGCCGTCTACTCCGACCTGCCGGGCAGCACCAAGCCGCAGGTCAGCGGCCTGTTCAACTACAAGAACGACGCCAACACCTTCGGCTTCATGGCCCAGGCGTTCTACCAGGAACGCGAGCTGCGTCGCGACGGCCAGGAAATCGTCGGCGGCTTCTCGACGATCGCGCCGGACGCGCCGGTCGTGGCGACCAACCCTGACCTTGCCGGCGTGATGTACCCGAACCTTCCGGGTTCGGCCTACTTCACCCAGACGCGCGAGCGCATGGGTGGCCTGATCGAACTGCAGGCCAAGCCGAGCGACGATCTGACGCTGGGCCTGAGCGCGTTCTACTCCGACATGGACGCGAAGAACTACAACCGCAACTACATGCTGTGGACCGGCAACTTCGTGCCGAACCAGGCACCGCTGCCGGGTTATGTCATCGAGAACGGCACGCTGGTGAAGGCCGATTACGCCGCCGATCCGTCGGCGCCGGGCTACGGCATCTACGACATGATCTCGCGTCCCGAATCGGCCGCTAAGACCGGCTACACCACCTTCGACGCGGCGTGGGACATCAACGAGTCCTTCTCGCTCAAGACGCAGATCGGCTACACGAAGGGCCAGGGCGAGACGCCGACGCAGAACATCGCCGAGGTCGTCACCGGCCGCAGCGGCGGCGGCTGGCAGGTTCGCGGCACCGACAACACCGTCAACTGGTACCTCAACAATCCGTCCGGCCCGACCACCGACGGCTTCGGCACGTGGGGCATCCAGTACTACGACGTGATCGACAAGGAAACCTGGATCACGTCCGACGCGACCTGGTTCAGCAACAACGGCGTGCTGTCGTCCGTGGACTTCGGCGTGCGCTACGCCGACCACACCCGCGAAGTGAACAGCCCGTACGGCTCCGACCCGGGCGACATCGCCGGCGCGCTGGAGGGCACCTCGCCGGGCTTCTATCCGGGCGACTTCGGCAGCGGCCTCGGCGGCTCGTTCCCGGGCCCCGGCGTGTGGTACTTCACGCAGAGCGCGCTCGAGCAGGCGGTCAAGAACAACTCCACCGTCCGCAAGGACGGCGCCCGCCACAACTACGGCAGCGAGTTCAACATCAACGAGGAGAACACCGCGCTCTACGTGCAGGCGAACTTCTCGGGCGACAAGTGGAGCGGCAACGCCGGCCTGCGTTACGTCGACATCCAGCAGGACATCCAGTTCTGGCGCGGACTGGGTAGCGACGCGACGATCACGCCGGACGTGTCGAGCCTGTTCGGCAACTTCGTCAACGTGCGCCAGGACAACAAGCACGACCGCGTCCTGCCGAGCGTCAACTTCCGCTACAACTTCGCCGACGACCTGATCCTGCGCCTGGCCGCGTCGCAGACGATGACGCTGCCGGATTACTCGGCGCTGGCCGGCGCCGTGTCGCTGTCGAACCTGACGCACACGGGTACGGCGGGCAACCCGGACCTCGAGCCGATCATCTCGACCAACTTCGACGCATCGCTGGAGTGGTACTTCACCGAACGTGGCCTGCTGGCCGCGAGCCTGTTCTCGATGGACCTGGACAACTACGTCCGCTACGCCACCGAGACCCGCAACTACGTGAACGACCAGAACGGCCAGGTCGAACCGTATGAGGTCACGCTGCCGATCAACAGCGACGGCAAGGTGCGCGGCATCGAGCTGACGTACGAGCAGCCGATCGGCGACTACTTCGGCATCTCGGCCAACTACACCTACGCCGATGGCGAGGCCGACGTCCCGGCGGGCGACGATGCCACCGACGCACTGGTGGGCACGTCGAAGGACACCTGGAACCTGTCGGCGTTCTTCGAGAACGACCGCTTCAACGCGCGCGTGGCCTACACGTACCGCTCCTCGTTCTACCACGGCATGCTGCGTGCGAACGAGTACTTCCAGGACGACTTCGGCACGCTGTCGGCGTCGTTCGGCTGGAAGGCGACGGACTGGATGTCGATCACGCTCGACGCGCTCAACCTCAACGACCCGACGCTCAGCTACTACGTGGCCGACGGCCACCCGCAGGCGTTCTACAACAACGGTCGCCAGTACTATCTGAACTTCCGCTTCAAGTACTGATACGCCGCTGTTCGAGGGTGTAAGCAAGACAGCGGGCCCGGTCATGCCGGGCCCGCTTGTTTCCGGCGCCCGGGTGGCGCACGCGACAGGAGAGTGAGGGAAACGATGAGACGACATTTCGTAACGAGCATCGCCGCCGTGGCGCTGGCGATGGGACTGTCGGCCTGCCAGCGCGAGGATGCGCCGAAGGCGGACGCAGCAGGCAACGCCGCCGCAAAGCCGGCAGAACAGACGACCGCGACCACGCTTATTTCTGCCAGCGCTGCTGCGACGCCGGTGATTCCGCGCCCGGCGAAGGTGGAGTTGCGCGATGGCCGCTTCGCGTTCGGCCCGCAGTCGCGCGTCGCCGTGATCGGCAACGACGCCGAAGCCACGCGCATCGCGCAGGATTTCGCCTCGCGCGTGCAGAAGGCGCGCGGTTTCGCGCCGCAGGTCGGTGGCGCTGCCGACGGTGCGGCGGTCGTGTTCGCGATCGACGCGAACATCGCGCCCGCTGGCGACGAGGCCTACGTCGTCGACATCACGCCGCAGGGCGCGAGGATCAGCGCGCGCAAGCCGGCCGGTCTGTTCTACGGCGCGGTGACGCTGTGGCAATTGCTGGCCGACGGCGCGCAGGGTGAGGCGTCGGTCGCGACGCAGCGCATCGAGGACGCGCCGCGTTTCGGCTGGCGCGGGCTGATGCTCGACGTCGCACGCCATTTCCGCACGCCCGACGAAGTGAAGGCGCTGCTCGACCAGATGGCGCTGCACAAGCTCAACACCTTCCACTGGCATCTCACCGACGACCAGGGTTGGCGCGTGGAGATCAAGCGGTATCCGAAGCTGACCGAGGTCGGCGGCTGCCGCATTCCCGCCGGCGCGGCCGGTCGCGATGCGAAGGGCAAGCCGAAGCCGTATTGCGGCTTCTACACGCAGGACGAAATCCGCGACATCGTGAAGTACGCCGCCGAGCGCTACATCACCGTCGTTCCCGAGTTCGATCTGCCCGGCCATGCGCAGGCGGCGATCGCCTCCTATCCCGAATTCGGCGTGCCCGGCACCAAGCCGCCCGTGTCGCCCGACTGGGGCGTCAACACGTGGCTGTTCAACGTGGACGACAAGACGTTCACGTTCCTGGAAAACGTGCTCGACGAAATGATGCCGCTCTTCCCCGGACAGTACTTCCACCTGGGCGGCGACGAGGCCGCGAAGGACCAGTGGGAGCAGTCGGCGGCGGTGCAGGCGAAGAAGAAGGAACTCGGCCTCAAGGACGAGATGCAGCTGCAGAGCTGGTTCATGGGCCGGCTGGGCAAGTACATCGAGGCGCACGGCAAGCGGCTGATCGGCTGGGACGAGATCCTCGAAGGCGGCCCGCCGGCCGACGCGACGGTGATGTCGTGGCGCGGTACGGACGGCGCGATCGAGGCCGCGCGTGCCGGACACGACGTCGTGATGGCGCCCTCGCCCGACCTGTACCTCGACCACGTGCAGAGCGACGGCCCGGATGAAACGCCGGGGCGGTTGAAGGTGATCTCGCTGAAGGACGTGTACGACTTCAAGGCCGTGCCGGTGCAGTTGAATGCGGATCAGGCCAGGCACGTGCTCGGCGTGCAGGCCAACCTGTGGACCGAACACCAGCGCACCTTCGAGCGCATGCAGCGTTCGCTGTTCCCGCGCGGCGCGGCGCTGGCCGAAGTCACGTGGTCGCCGGAATCGCGCCTGGACTGGAACGACTTCCTGCAGCGCATGGCGTTCCAGATGGAACGCTACCGTCTGACCGGCTTCGACGCCGCCGACAGCGCGTTTGCCGTGCGCTTCACGCCGCAGGCGCTGGAAGACGGCAAGACGTCTCTGGCGCTGAACAACCAGAGCGGCTTCGGCACGATCCGCTACACGCTCGACGGCACCGAGCCGACGGCAACATCGCAGGCGTACGTGCATCCGCTCGAACTGCCGCTGCCCACGACGGTGAAGGCCAACGCGTTCGCCGACGATCGCGCTCTTGCCGCGACGCGTGCGTTCGAACTGGACCTGCACAGCCTGCGTGCGCGCAGTAGCAACGCGCTGCGTTCCTGCAAGACCGACCTGATGCTGCGCATGGAGGACGACGCACCGTCCGACGGCAAGGACGGCGATCGCCGGCTGCTGCTCGCCGACGTCTTCGATCCGTGCTGGATCTACGACGCCGCGCAGCTGGACGGTATCGCCACGGTGGAAGTCCGCGTGGGCCAGCTGCCGCACAACTATGCCCTGTGGAAGGACGCCAGCAAGGTCGTGACGCGCCCGGCGAAGATTCCCGGCGGCGCGCTCGAAGTCCGGCTGGGCAGCTGCGAAGGCGAGCCCATCGCCGTGCTGCCGCTGGCCCCGGCGCGCAAGTCCGACGGCCTGACCACGTTGTCGACGCCGCTGCCGACGCAGGCCGGTCGTCACGACCTCTGCTTCACCTTCGCCTCGGGGCGAGTACAACCCGATGTGGGTCGTGGACGAGGTCGCGCTGCTGCCCGCGGCGCGCTGAGCGAGGCCATGAAGCCCCTCTCCCGCCCACGGGAGAGGGGTGGACCAGGGCGACGGCCGTCCCATCTTGCCGAAATGGCGCTCCGGCTTGCCCTCGCCCTGCCGATAACCCGGTCTGGGACGCCAGAACGCCGCGATCCCGGCCCAGTACGGGTTAGGATTGCTGCGTTGCACAGGGGGATTCACACATGCTTGGTCGCACTCTTTTCGCGACGGCCCTTCTGGCCGTCTCCAGCGCCGTGTCGGCGCAAAACCTGCCGCGTCCGGCGGAGTTCTACTTCGACGCCGACGCCAACACCGTCCGACCGGTCGTCGCCGTGCGCGAAACCGGCGACGCCGCCACCGAGAAACTGGTCAAGGCCATCGAGCGCAATCCGCGCGCGAAGGGCGAAGTCGCCCAGCTCGCGCACCTGGCGATGGCCGCCGGCCGCACGGACCTCGGCAAGCAGCTCTATACGCGCGCGCTCGGTGCGATCGATCGCAGCGACGCGCTGTGGCGCTCGGTCGTGTGGAATTACGGCTGGGACCTGTATCGCACCGGCGATTTCGACGGCGCATTCGCGCAGTGGCGCTCGCTGGTCGAAGCGCGTGCGGTGACCGCCTCGTGGATGCCGCCGACCTTGGCGCTGTCGCTGTGGTCGCTTGGCCGCAAGGAAGAGGCGGTGCAGTGGTACGCCGCGGCGGTGCGCACCGAGCCGCAGCAGTGGAACACGGCGGCCAAGCTCGCCAGCCTGCTGCCCAACTGGACCGATGCCGAGCGCTCGGCGCTGGCCGAAGTGCAGGCCGCCTGGGCGGCGAATCCGCCGACCTGGCCGTAAACGTCCCGGCCCCTCCCGGGCAGGAGGGGTGACACGCCGCACGACCACGCATCCGCGCGTATGCGCGCGGATGCCGTAACGATCCGGATCCCGGCCTCCAGCGACACTGGGGGCGAACAGGCACGAGCGCATCGGTCACCGATACCCGCAGGCTCCAACCGGCAAATCCCGTACGGGCGGTCGCGATAGGATGCGGCTTCGTCCCGGGGATGTCCGTACCTCATGCGCCTGCTGTTCGCCTCCGTCCTGCTGAGCCTGCCTTTCACCGCCATGTGCGCCGACCGCATCACCGGCCTGCCCTTCGCCACCCGCAGCGAGGTCTACGCCCCGCACGCGATCGCCGCTACCTCGCATCCGCTGACCACGCAGATCGCGCTGGACGTGATGAAACAGGGCGGCAGCGCGGTGGACGCGGCCATCGCCGCCAACGCGGCGCTGGGCTTGATGGAGCCGACGGGCAACGGCATCGGCGGCGACCTGTTCGCCATCGTCTGGGATCCGAAGACGAAGAAGCTCTACGGCTACAACGGCTCGGGCCGTTCGCCGAAGTCGCTGACGCTGGCCGAATTCCAGCGCCGCGGCCTGAAGGACGTTCCCTCGCACGGTCCGCTGCCGGTAACGGTGCCGGGCACGGTCGACGCGTGGTTCGCGCTGCACGAGCGCTTCGGCCGCAAGCCGATGAAGGACGACCTGGCGCCGGCCATCCGCTACGCGCGCGAAGGCCATCCGGTGCACGAGGTGATCGCGTACTACTGGGGCCGCAGCGTGCCGACGCTGTCGAAGTGGCCGGGCTTCGCCGAGCAGTTCACCGTCGCCGGCGACGTGCCTGGTCAAAGACGCGGCCCGCGCACCGGCGAGATGTGGAAGAACCCCAACCTCGCCAACACGCTTTCGATGATCGCCAACGGTGGCCGCGACGCGTTCTACAAGGGCGACATCGCACGCACGATCGACGCGTACTTCAAGGCGAACGGCGGCTTCCTGAGCTATGAGGACCTCGCCTCGCACCACGGCGACTGGGTCGAGCCGGTCAGCACCAATTACCGCGGCGTCGACGTATGGGAACTGCCGCCCAACGGCCAGGGCATCGCCGCGCTGCAGATCCTCAACCTGCTCGAACCCTACGACCTGAAGTCCTACGGTTTCGGCAGCCCCGAACACGTGCACCTGTTCACCGAGGCCAAGAAGCTCGCCTTCGCCGACCGCGCCGCGTCGTACGCCGATCCGGACTTCTACAGGACGCCGACGGCCAAACTCATCTCCAAACCGTACGCGCGCGAGCGCGGCAAGCTGATCTCGATGGACAAGGCCGCCAAGGCCGTCGAGCCGGGCGTGATCCCGCAGCTCAACGAAGGGGACACGATCTACATGACCGTCGCCGACGCGGACGGGATGATGGTCTCGCTGATCCAGTCGAACTACCGCGGCATGGGCAGCGGCATGGCGCCTCCCGGCCTGGGCTTCATCTTCCAGGACCGCGGCGAGCAGTTTGTGCTGAAGGAAGGCCACCCGAACTCGTTCGCGCCGGGCAAGCGTCCGTTCCACACCATCATTCCGGCCTTCGCGACGAAGGACGGCAAGCCGTGGCTGAGCTTCGGCGTGATGGGCGGCGCGATGCAGCCGCAGGGCCACGCGCAGATCATCATGAACCTGGTCGATTTCGGCATGAACCTGCAGGAAGCCGGCGACGCGCCGCGCATCCAGCACGACGGCAGCACCGAGCCGACCGGTCAGGTCACCGCCATGAACGACGGCGGCGAGCTCGACCTGGAATCGGGCTTCCCGTACGAAACCGTCCGTGCACTGATGCGCAAGGGCCACAGCGTGCGTTTCGCCGACGGCCCCTACGGCGGCTACCAGGCGATCATGGTCAATCCGAACGGCGGCTACGTCGGCGCCAGCGAGTCGCGCAAGGACGGCCAGGCCGCAGGTTACTGAGATGAGCGGCGCCGACGTCGTCCCCTTGCTGCGCCGCGCATGGGCGGCGTTGCAGCAGGGACAACCGGCGCCCGCGAAGGCTGATTGCGAAGCCGCGCTGCGACAGGCGCCGCAGTCGTTCGACGCGTGGCGCCTGTACGCGATGACGCTGCAGGCGCTGGGTGATCCGACGACGTCGCGCCACGCCTTGCAGCGAGCGCTGGCGCTGCGTCCGGACGACGGGGCGACCGCGCTGGACCTCGGCACCTTGCAGTTGAACGCGGGCGAATTCGGCGCCGCGCTCGCGTCGCTGGCGCTGGCGATGCAGCGCCTGCCGCAGGAGCCCCGCGCCGCGTTTCGTTACGGCACCGCTGCCTTCAACGCAGGCGACTACGCGCAGGCAGCGTCGGGTTTCGAAACCGCCGCGCGCCTGAAACCGGACTGGGCGGAGGCCTGGAACAACCTCGCCGCCGCGCACGGCAAGCGGCAGGACTACGTCGCCGCGATCTCGGCCGCACGCAACGCGTTGCAGCTCAATCCCGATGCGGGCGCGCACCAGGCGTTGGCAGCCTTGCTGTCGAACCTGTTCGATCGCGCCTCGCTGCAGGAAGGCCTGCAGCACGCGGTGCGCGCGCTGCAGCTGGATCCGTCGCTCGCACAGGCGCATCGCGATGCGGCGATCCTGTCGCGCAAGCTCGACGACCACGCCGGCGCCGAAGCTCATGCGCGGCGTGCACTGGAACTCGCGCCGCGAGATATCGGCATCATCGATACGCTCGGCGAGCAATTGCAGCTCAATCGAAAGCCACACGAAGCGGTCGACGTGTACGCGCGAGCGCTAGCCGCTGGCGTGGAATCGCCGACGCTGCATCGCCAGCACGGCATCGCGCTGCTGCACGACGGCCGGCTCGACGCCGCACGCGACGAGCTGCGTGATGCATTGCGACGCGCGCCGGGCGACCAGCGGACCATCGCGCACCTCGGCGTCGCGTTCGCGCAACATGATGCCGACCGTGCGACGCAATGGCTCGGCCTGCATCGGCATGTGCATGCAATCGAACTGCCGACGCCGGACGGCTTCGCCGATGCGCATGCGTTCAATGCCGCACTCGCCGACGACATCCGTCGCCACAGCCAGCAACGCTGGGAACCGGCCGGGCTGGCGGCGCGCAACGCGTACCTCAGCGGCGACCTGCTGATGGATCGCACGCCGGCCATCGTCGGCTTCGAGCAGCGTCTGCGCGAGGCGGTCGACGCCTTCATCGCACAGGCGCGCGATGCGCATGTTGCCGAAGCGTCGCTCGACGACGACGCGCTGTCTGGCGATGTCTTCCTCCGCAACGTGCCCGAGCGCTATCGCGTGCACGTGTGGGCAACGCAGGCCGCCGAGCGCGGTTTCATCGACACGCACATCCACGAGGATTCGTGGTTGTCCGGCGCGTATTACGTCGAACTTCCACCGGCGATCCGCGACGACGACGACACGCATGCCGGCTGGATCGAATTCGGACGGCCCTTCGCGAGCCTGCCGCAGCCACCCGACGCCGCATTGCGTCGCGTGTGCCCGAAGGTCGGCACGCTGTTGCTGTTCCCGTCGTACCTGTTCCATCGCACGCTGCCATACGCGGGTGCGGGCGAGCGTATCAGCATTTCCTTCGACCTCGCGGCTATCTGATCAACCCTCGCCCTGTTCGATCGGCTCGCCCTTCGCTTCGCGCCAGGCGGCGTCGGTGAAAGGCTGCGTCCAGTAGCGATCGAACCAGCGTACCAGCCACGGATCGTCGCCGACGAAGCGCGCGCGATCGGCGGACAGGTCGACGCGTTTCTTCGCTTCGTCCAGCGTGACGCCCTGCTTCACCAGCGGCGCGACCGCCTCGCGCGTGTGGCCGATGAGGTCGATCACGCACGACACGTAGGCGTCGCCCCGCATCGCCGCGCCGTGACCGGGAAGCCACACGGCCGGATGCATCGCCTGCATCTCGCGCAACGTGCGTTGCCAGTCCGCCGGATACGCATTGAAGCCGAACGGGATCGGCGCGACGAGCAGGTCGCCCGTCGCCATCACGCGCTGGCGCGGCAGCCACGCGACGAGGTCGCCATCGGTGTTGCCGCGACCGAAGTGGCGAAGTTCGACCGGACGCGTCGCATCGTCGAGCTTCAACGTATCGACGAACGTGCGCGTGGGCAGCGCGAGCACGACGTCGCGCGTGTCTTTGCGGTACTGCGCGAACAGCCGCTGCGCCGCCTCGAAGCCTTCGCGTTCGCGCGCGGAGAGATCGCTCTTCGCGAGCGAATCGCGCACGAATCCATCCGCACCATCGAGGCGCTGGTCGAATGCGGCCTGCAGCGTCGCGTCCGGCGCGCCTTTCGGATACGCCTTCATCGAACGCCCGCGCAGGTGCGCGTCGGTGATGTCGGTCGCGATGATCTCCGCCGCCGGCCACGCCTGCACGATCGTCGACAGACCGAGCACGTGGTCGCCGTGCCAGTGCGTGATCGCGACGGCCTTCACCGGCTTGCCGCTGACCGAACGCACGAGTTCGACGATGCGACGTCCCGCGCCGGGCGAACCGCCGCCGTCTATGAGGACGAGGCCGTCGGACTGCTCGATCACGACCACGTTGCCGATGGGTTGCACCTGGAACGGCTGCGACTGCGCGATCAGCCATACGCCGTCGACGACGCGCGTGATGGCCTGGAAATAGCCGTCCTGCGGTGTCGGCAGCGGCGCGGGTTCGCTGCCTCGCGCGACAGCAAACAAGCCGATGCAGACCGCCAGTACGGCAACGAGGACACGATGGACGGCGCGCACCATGGCGAAGCTCCGCGGGAGTTCGCCGCATGTTCCTGCCAGTGCGCGCCGCGCGCGTGGCCCGGAGGTCACGCTTGCGGCGATCGCGTCAGTCCGCCGGGACCGTGCGCCCCTGCGCCCATTCGCGCAGGCCCTGCACGCGTTCGCCCATCAGTACCGAGAGCGGGCGCGTCTGCTTCAGCTCGGCGCGCAGCATGAAATCGTTGAGCGGCGCCTTCGCTGCATGCGCGGCGTACAGCGCGGCTACGATGGCCTGCTCGATTTCGGCGCCGGAGAAGCCGTCGCTCGCGGACGAAAGACCGGCGAGGTCGAACGTCGCCGGATCGAGCTGGCGACGACGCAGGTGCAAGGCGAACAGCGCCTCGCGCGTGGCAGCACCGGGCAGGTCGACGAAGAAGATCTCGTCGAACCGGCCTTTGCGCAGCAGCTCCGGCGGCAGCGCTTCGATCTGGTTCGCGGTGGCGACCAGGAACACGCGCGACTTGCGTTCGGCCATCCACGTGAGCAGGTAGCCGAGCACGCGACGCGACACGCCGCCATCGCTGTCGCCCCCATCGCTCGCCAGGCCCTTCTCGATCTCGTCGATCCACAGCACGCACGGCTCGAGCTGTTCTGCCGACGACAGCGCGTCGCGCAGGTTCTTCTCGGTCTCGCCATGGAACTTGTCGTACAGCGTGCCGAAATCCAATCGCACCAGCGGCACGCCGAAGCCCGCCGCGACCGCCTTGGCGAGCATGGACTTGCCGCAACCCTGCACGCCCAGCAACAACACGCCCTTCGGTGGGTCGAGGCCCACCGGCGCCTCGCCACTGACGAACACGTCGCGCCGCTGCTGCACCCAGCGTTTGAAGCGCGACGCGCCGGCGACGTCGTCCATGCGCGCGGTGTCGTACTCGTAATGAAGATGCCCACTGCGGTTGAGCAGTTCGAACTTGAGCTTTGCCAGCTCCGGCAGGTCGCCCGGGCCGAGCGCGCCGTCGTTGAAGATCAGCTGGCGGGCGATGCGGCGCGCGTCGATCGGATCGAGCCCGCGCAGGTTGCGCACGATCTGCTGCACCGCCTCGCCGTCGGCTTCGACGCGACGACCGCCGTGCTCCTTCGCGTAGTTCTCCGCTTCCTCGCGCACCAGCTTGAGCAGCGCATTCGCATCGGGCAGGCGCGGCGTGTAACGCACGGCGAGCGATTCGAGTTCGGCTGGCAATTCGACCTTGTGACCGACCAGCACCAGCACGTGCGGCTCGCAGTCGCGGCGCTGCAGGATGTCGCGCAGCTGCCGCTGCGTGCCGGCGTAGCCGAGGTACGGATGGAAATCGAGCAGCAGGTAGATGCCGCGCTGTTCGGCGTTGCGGATCGCCTGCAGCGTGTTGGACGCATCGGGCGCGATTTCGGCCGGATCCTCGCGGTCCAGGTCGATGCGGCGCAGGCCTTCGGTGATCGACCACCGATGCAGCGCGCGCCACACGTGCATCAGTGCCTGGCGGAAGAGTTCGACAACGCGGCCTTCGTCGCGCGTTTCGATGACGATGAGCGGGGTGTTGGCGCGGATGAGCGCGGTGAGGTCCTGCAGGTCGGTCATCGTGCTCGCGGCGTCCGTGTCGGAGCAGCGATCATACCCAATGGTCGAGCTTGAGCCGGCGCCGTGCAGTGGCCACCATGGCGGTTCGAACACGGGATCACGCATGGCCTTCGACGCCTTCGCCCTCGTGCTGGCGATGCTGGCGCTGGGCTATCTCTTCCAGCGGCTGCGCGTGCTGCCCGGCGACGCGGCGCGCACGCTCAACCTGATCGTGCTGTACGTCTGCCTGCCGGCGGCGGTGCTGCGTTACGTGCCGCGACTGCATCTGGAGGCGGCGCTGCTGGGCGTGATCGCCGTTCCGTGGCTGCTGCTCGGCGCGACGGTCGTGCTGGTCGGCGCGCTGTCGCGCTGGCTGAAGTTCCGGCGCGACGAGACCGCCGTGCTGCTGCTCACCGTCGCGCTCGGCAACACCAGCTTCCTTGGTTATCCGTTGACGCGCGCGCTTGTCGGCGATGACGCGCTGCCGTACGCGGTGGTCTACGACCAGTTCGGCACGTTCCTGATCCTGTCGACGTTCGGCCTGTGGGCGCTGGCGCGCTACGGTGGCGAACACACGCCGTCCGCGCGCGAGATGGCGCTGCGCGTGGCGAAGTTCCCGCCGCTGTGGGCGCTGCTGGCCGGTTTCACGGTGATGCCGGCCGATCCGCCGGCGTGGATCGACGGCGGACTGCAGCGACTGTCCGACGCCCTGCTGCCGCTGGCGATGCTGACCATCGGCCTGTCGGTACGTTTCGCCCTGCCGCGCGACGAACTCAAGCCGCTGGCCGCCGCTGGTGCTGAAGCTCGCGGTGATGCCAGCGCTCGCGTTGCTGCTGGTGCCCGTGCTGAACCTGCACGGATCGATGGCCCGCGTCACCGTGCTCGAAGCCGCGATGCCCTCGATGGTCACGGCCGGCGCGCTCGCCATCGCCCACGGGCTGGCGCCGCGGCTGGCGGCGGCGATGGTGGGGTACGGCTTGCTTCTTTCGTTGCTGACCTTGCCACTGTGGGCGAACGGGGGGTTCTGATGCGTGCCGGCTTCCTTTGGGTCCTGATCGTTTGTGCGACGACGGCTTGCGACCACCCGGGCGCCTCGCCTGCCTCTGCCGGCGCGCCCATGCGGGAAACCGCTGCGCCTGTGTCCACCGTCGCAGCGGTCTCTGGACGATCGCGACCTTCCAACCCGGGAGGCGCATCGGACGCGCCCCTGGTTTCTTCCACGGAAGGACAACGCTGGGAGGCCGCACTTCGCGCCGCGATGGCGGAATGGCTCGCTTCGCCTTCGATGCAGTCAACGGCCCGCGGCGTGCTGACCACGGCCCTGTTCGCCCCGGCGCTGGGCAACGGGAACACCGACGCCGTGCAGCGGCAGGTCGACGCGGCACTCGCGCTGGCCGCGGAGATGGCACCGGACGACGTCGAGATCGCATGGCTGGAGGCCACGCGATGCCCGGCCGAGGCGACCGCCTGCGACGCAGGTGGCGCGATCGAAAGGTTGCAGCGGCTGGAACCGGACAATGCCGCCGTCTGGCTGCTCGCGGGCGACCGGACCGGGCGTGGCGACGAAGCGGCGTTCGACAGATACCTGCGTCGCGCCGCGCAGGCCTCCACTTATGACACGCACTTCGGTGTAGCCGAACGCATGCTCGAGGCGCAGATGGCGACGTTGCCGCTTCCGGCCCGATCCCGTGAAGTGGACGCGTACCTTCGCGCCCGCGCCGGATTCGGACCGGGCCCGCGCCTGGACGACCGCGAAGTGCGCCTGATGCTGGCCGCCGGGCAATCGTGGATCGACATGCCGCCTTTTGCCCGGCTGCACGATGCCTGCCGGATGCCGCAGCCGCCCGGGCGCATTGCCACCTGCCGCAGCGTCCTCACGCGCATGGCCGACGGCAACAGCGCATTCCCGCGAATGATCGCGACGGGGTTGATGACTGAACTTGCCGACGGTACGGCGCGGCCGGCATGGGCAGAGCGGTACCGCGTCACGCTGTGGACGGTGATGGGGTCGCCGCCGACGCCGGGACCAGAACTCCAGCGCGCCCTGTTCGAACGCGGGGATTACCTCGCGGTGGAGGAATGGTTGCGGGCGAATGGCCGACGGATGCCGCCGGACTGGTTGCCCAAGGATCCGCAGCAACGTGACCGCATTCTCGGACAGCCGGTCAGGCCACCCGGCTGATCGCCGTCCGGCGCATGGTTCCGTCGCCCGGCCCCGTGTACGCTGCGGCTTCCATCCAGAGGGAGTCCGCATGAAGACCGTGCTGGTGGCCAGTTCCAAGGGCGGCGTGGGCAAGACCACGATCGCCACGCACCTCGCCGCACAGTCGGCGCTCGACGGCCTGCGCACCGCGCTGGTCGATGCCGATCCGCAGGAATCCTCCACCCGCTGGGCGCAGCGCCGGGCCGGGCTGGACAGCGCCGTGCTCCCGCTCGACGGCACCCGCCGCAAGGCTTGGCGCAAGCAGTTGCCCGACGACACGCAGCGGCTGGTGATCGACGCCGCCGCCGGCGCGATGGCCGACGACCTCGACGCCTTCCTCGAGGAAGCTGACGCCGTCGTCGTGCCCGTCCAGCCTTCGGCGCTGGACATCGAGGCGACGGTGCCGTTCCTCGATTCGCTCGCCAGGCACCCGCGCGTGCGCAAGGGCCAGCTTCGCGTCGGGCTGGTCGGCAACAAGCTCAAGCCGTGGACGAACGCGTCCCAGCAGGCGCTGGAGCTGCTCGCCGCCTGGCCGTATCCGGTGGTGGCGCAACTGCGCGACAGCCAGGCCTACGTGGTGCTGACCGGGCTGGGGAAGAGCCTGTTCGACTACCACTCCGCCCAGGTACGCGACCACCAGGACGATTGGCAGCCTTTGCTCAAATGGCTGAGGAAAGCCTGAGCCATCACGTCGTTACGTGATAATGGCGCCCATGATCCTGCCCGCCCTCGCCAAACCGGAGTCGCCCGCGCATGCGTGAACTGATCCTGCTACGCCACGCCCACGCGGAGCCCGCCGCCACCGGACAGGCCGACCTGGACCGCCCGCTCTCGGCCGAAGGCCTCGCCGAGGCCGAAGCCGCCGGTCGCTGGCTGGCAGAAAACAAGCTGGTCCCCGACTGCATCCTCTGCTCGCCCTCGCGCCGCACGCGCGAGACGCTGGAAGCGGTGCTCGCCGCCATCGGCTACGTCGACCAGCGCATCGAGCCGTCGATCTACGAAGCCACGCCCGGCACGCTGATCTCGCTGGCCGACACCCACCGCGAAGCCGAACGGCTGATGCTGGTCGGCCACAACCCGGGGCTGGAACGGCTGGCGGCGCTGCTGCACAGCGGGCAGTCGGGCGATTACCGCGGGATGCCGCCGGGCGGCATCGCGGTGCTGTCGGTGCCCGCCGACGCCGGGCTGGAGCCCGGCGTGGCGCAGCTCAGCGCCTTCTGGTGGCCGTGAGGGAACGCCGACCGCGCCTCGCCCGCTTCCTGCTGCCGTGCCTGCTGGCCATCTGGCCGGCATGGGCGCAGGAAACGGTCGCGCTTCCCGAGCCCATCCCCACCGCGTCTTCCCGCACCTTCGATCCGCACCACACCCGCTTCGGCTTCGAGCTGCGCACGCGCTGGGGCCAGCGCGTGTCGGGGCAGTTCCCGCAGTACGAAGGTGAAGTCTCCACCCTGGCCGACGGCCGCCATCGCGTGCGCATCGTGTTGCGCACCGGCGGCGTGGTCGTCTCCGGCTCCGATCGCTACACCGCGCTCGCGCGCGGGCCGAATTTCTTCGATGCACAGCACTATCCCTACATCGAGTTCGTTTCCGAACCGCATCCGGACACGCTCGTCCGCACCGGCGGGCGCATGCGCGGCCGCTTGTCGATGCACGGCGTGACGCGCATGGAAACCTTCATGCTTGCCAAGGCCGAGTGCGAACGCCCCGGCCGCGATTGCGACGTGCTCGCCACCGGCAGCATCAGCCGCGAGGACTACGGCCTGGACGGCTGGCAGTTCGCGCTGGCCGATCGCGTGCGCTTCATGCTCCGCGTCCGCCTGGTCGAGACCGCACAGTGAAGCCGGTCGTACGACTCTGCGTGGCCGTGCTGTCGCTCGCGCTCGGCGCGTGCGCATCGCTGTCCAACGCCCAACGCGACGCGGCCACCGAACGCGTGGTGCAGGCACGTTCGACGCAGGTCGACTGCACGCAGCCGGACGCCTGTGCCCAGCGGTCGCCACTGCGTGCGCTCGCCGGACGCGCGTTCGCGCAGTCCACGCCCGACGCGCCGGCACACTACGCGCTGATCCTCGACCGCGGCCCCGACGCATTGCTCGCGCGCGTGAACCTGATCCGCAGCGCAACCACCGCCATCGACCTGCAGACCTACATCTTCGACGAGGACGACGCCGGCCGGCTGGTGCTCGACGAACTGCTCGCCGCCGCGCGTCGCGGCGTGCGCGTGCGCGTGCTGATCGACCAGCTGTCCGCGCTCAAGCATGTGGACACGCTCGCCGCGCTGGCCGGCGCGCACGTCAATTTCGAGCTGAAGCTGTACAGCCCCGTGCTCGGTCGCGCGCAGATCACTTATCCGCAGTACGCGCTCGCCGCCGCGTGCTGCTGGCGCACGCTCAACCAGCGCATGCACACCAAGCTGCTGCTGGTGGATGGCGCGGTCGGCATCACCGGCGGGCGCAATTACCAGGACGACTATTACGACTGGGACGACGAGTACAACTTCCGCGACCGCGACCTGCTCGTCGCCGGCCCGGTCGCGCACGTCATGCGCGATGACTTCGCGCTGTTCTGGAACGATCGCCGCAGCGTGCCGGTGGAACGGCTGAACGACGTCGGCGGCCGCCTGCTCGCCGATGGCGTGCCCGCGCTGCCGCCGTCGCATTTCGAGCGCCCGGAGCGTGCGGAGGTCATGCGACGCGACGCCGCCGACAGTGCGCTGATCGAAGAACGCCTCGTCTCGCGCGCGATGCGCGTGGGCGAGGTGCGCTACATCTCCGACACGCCGGAAAAGCACCGCGCCATCAACGCCGAACAACAGGCCGTGGCGTCCGGTTCGCTGCGCGGGCTGATCGAATCGGCGCAGCAGGAAGTGGTGCTGCAGACGCCGTACCTCGTGCTGTCCGACGCCGCGCAGGACATGTTCCGCCAGCTGCACGCGCGTCCGTACGACGAGCGCCCGAAGATCATCATCTCCACCAACAGCCTGGCCGCGACCGACGCGTTCATCGCCTACGCGCTCTCGTACAAGTACAAGCGCCGCTACCTGCGCGAGCTGGGCTTCAACATCTTCGAGTACAAGCCCTTCCCGCTGGACGCACCGATCGACATCGCCACGACCGGCGCGACGCTGCCCGATCTGCTGCCGGACGAGGCCAACACCGATGCCGATGCCGACGCCGACGCAGGCACGGGCTCGATCTCGCCCAGCCGCGCGCTCACCGGCGAGAGCGGCGGCAATGCGGCATCCACGGAGCGCGACGATGCGCAGGCCGCGCCGGTCGATCTGGGCCAGGCGCACCGCGAACTGCGCGATCGCTACGACCGCCGCAGCACCGTCGAGCGTGCGCAGTACCAGCGCGCGCTGTCGCGCGAATACAGCGCACTGCGCTACAGCACCCGCCGCGCCAACCAGCCCGTGCCGCTCAAGCGCGCCGGCGTTCGCATCGGGTTGCATGCGAAGTCGATGGTGATCGACGGGCGCATCGGCGTCGTCGGCACGCACAACTTCGATCCGCGCGGCGATCACTACAACACCGAAAGCGCGGTGGTGATCGAGGATCGCGAGTTCGCCCAGGCGCTGCGCGCCAGCATCTGGCGCGACATCGCGCCGGCCAACTCGTGGGTGATCGCGCGACGCGACAAGCCGCCGGTGTTTTCGGGACTCAACTACTCCATCGGCAAGATGTTCGAGGCGATGCCGATCCTCGACCTATGGCCGATGCGCTACGCGACCAGCTACGAGTTCGTCGCCAGCGAGCAATGCCCGCAGCCGCTGCTGCCGAGCGATCCGGATTTCCGCGCCTGCTACCAGCCGGTGGGTGATTTCCCGGAAGTGGCGGCGGGCATGAAGTCGATCACGACGCGGATCTTCACCGCATTCGGGGCGGGGCTCGCGCCGATTCTCTGAGGCGGTCTGGCCGCCTCACCCTCGCAAGAGCGCGTGACCGCCCGGATCAGGTCGGTTTTCGCGCAGTGGCCGCGTTGACCCCCATCTGGCCCGCTCCAGACAGCTTCCTGAATGTGACGGTCTTCACCCTCCCTCTCGTCCCGGTCCGAGAGCCGGAGGCGCATTCGCGCGTGCCGCCATGCCACCCCTGCCATCAGTCATGGCAACGGAAGCGCCGAAATGTCCATCTATATCAGCGAGTTCCCGCTACGGCGGTGCCCCAGCCAGGTAGGTCTTCGGTGGGGTGACTTCTGGCCCATGGCGGAATGGATATGGTGTTGTACTTTACCAACACACCGACGCACTAACCCACCCCACGAAGGACCCGCCATGAACGCCCTCAATACTTTCGCCCCGTCCGCCAAGTCCGCCCCGGTTTCCCCGCTGGCCCTGATGAACGCCCCGTCGCGCAACCACCGCGAACGCGATTTCGGCGTCGGCTACGGCTCCAGCAGTGGCTACGCCAGCAACCGCCGCTACACGACCGAGTGGGCGCCGCCGCGCTTCCGCTTTGCCTGATCCCAGGCACCCCGCAGCACCACGCAGTACCGAACGCCAGGACACCGCCATGAACGCCTTCTTTGCCATCCCGACCCGCCCCAACGCCCCGAGCGCGAATGTCGTCCCGCTGCCGGTGCGCCACATCCATCGCGAACGCGACTTCGGTGTGGGCTACGGCAACAGCAGCGGCTACGCCACCACCCGCCGCTACGCCCAGGACTGGATGCAGCCGCGCTTCCGCTGCGCATGAGCGATCGCGGTGTCCCAAAGCTCCACCCCTGAGCCGCCCCGCTCTCCCCCGTGACCGTACCCATGCAGGACCCGCCCAGCGCGCAGACCAGACCTACATCCTCGTTCCCCCTGGCCCGCAGCCGGTGCGTCGGACTCTCTCCGTGACGACGCACTGACTCCGGGCCCCTTTTTTGTCTGGACTTCCCCGGCAAGCCGTTTTGCCCGCCGCTCGGCTAAGGTGTCGCGATGGACACGCAACGCTCCCCCTTCCGCACCCCGCCCGACCTGGGCACCCTCAACGCGCTCTCGCGCAACACCGCGATGGAGCCGCTGGGCATCGTGTTCACCGAGGTCGGACACGATTTCATCCGCGCCACCATGCCCGTCGACGAACGCACCCGGCAGCCGTACGGCCTGCTGCACGGCGGTGCGTCGGTGCTGCTGGCCGAAACGCTCGGCAGCAGCGCCGGCATGCTCTGCGTCGGCGAGGACGAAGCCTGCGTCGGCATCGAGATCAACGCCAACCACCTGCGCGGCGTGCGCGAGGGCACCGTCACCGGCACCGCGCGCCCGCTGCACGTGGGTGGCCGCACGCAGGTGTGGGAGATCCGCATCGAGGACGAACGCCATCGCCTGGTGTGCGTCTCACGCATCACGCTCGCGGTGATCGCGCGCCCCTGATTCCGCGCGCGCAGTCGCGTGTGCCGGCGGGCCCGGCGCCCGCGCATTGCGGAACCTGTCTGGAACCAACGCCGCATCCCGCCCATGACGCTGGTGGCGACACCGCGGCTTCGGTATCGTGCGTTCAATGAATGCGCCGTCCCCCCACGCCGGCGCGACGGCGCCGACCACGGCGCCCGCCGCGCGCGCGCTCCGTTATCTCGTCCGCGTGCCGCTGCTGCTGTGGCACGTGTTCGTCGACCTGCCGCTGACGCTGCTCACCGCCGTGCCGTTCCTGGAGAACGTGCGCATCGGCGACGAGTCGCTGGAACACCGCGCCATCCGCGCGTGGTCCGCCGGGCTGATGTGGATCTTCGGTTTCCGCCTGCGCCGCATCGGCCAGCCGCTGCCGGGCGCGGCGATGTTCGTCGCCAACCATGTGAGCTGGATCGACATCGAGACGCTGCACAGCCAGCGCATGATGGGCTTCGTCGCCAAGCGCGAGATCGCCAGCTGGCCGGTCGTCGGCTGGCTCGCCTCGCGCGGCGAAACCATCTTCCACGCCCGCGGCAGCACCGAATCGCTCGGCGGCGTGCTGCACGAGATGCTCGGTCGCCTGCGCGAGGGCCGCTCGATCGGCGTGTTCCCCGAAGGCGGCACGCGCGGCGGCCGCGAGATCGGCCCGTTCCACGCCCGCATCTTCCTGGCCGCGGTGGAAGCCGGCGTGCCGGTGCAGCCGGTCGCGCTGCGCTACGGCGAACACGGCGACGCGCAGCACGTGGTGGCGTTCCAGCCCGGCGAGAGTTTCCTGGCGAATTTCCTGCGCCTGCTGGGCGAGCCGCCGCGACTGGCGGAAGTGCATTTCCTCGAACCGATCCTGCCGGCGCAGACCGAAGGTCGTCGCCGCATCGCCGAAACCGCGCGCACGCGGATCATCGAGGCCATGAAGAGCTGAACTTCACGTTTGCAGGAGTAAGGCTTCCGTGCGAGCAACCGAAAACCGCGCCATGGTCCCCGGCATGCTGAATGCGTCCGACTACCGCCCGCCTCGCTGGCTGCGCAATGCGCACGTGCAATCGGTGCTCGGCTCCAGTCCGCTGCGTCGCCGCCATGGCGAACGCAGCCTCGCGCAGCTGAATGCGGTCAGCACGGTCCACACCATCGAGGCAGGCGAGGACGCGCGCCTGCAAGGCGTCCACACCGCGCTGCCCGGCACGCCCTCGCGCGGGCTGGTGATGCTGCTGCACGGCTGGGAAGGCAGCGTCGATTCCAGCTACATGCGCCTGACCGCGGCCGAACTGCTGCGCGAAGGCTTCGAGGTGTTCCGCCTCAACTTCCGCGACCACGGCAACACGCACCACCTCAACGAAGGCCTGTTCCACTCCAACCGCATCGACGAGGTCGTGCGCGCGGCGGCGGAAGTCGCGCGGCTGTATCCCGACCGCCCGCTCGCGGTTGCCGGTTATTCGCTCGGCGGCAACTTCGCGCTGCGCCTGGCGTTGCGCGCGCCCACCGCGGGCGTGCCGCTGGTGCACGTCGCGGCGGTGTGCCCGGTGCTCGATCCCGCGCGCACGATGGATTCGATGGAACAGGGCCTGCCGGTGTACCTGTGGTATTTCGAGCGCAAGTGGCGCGGCTCGCTCGCGCGCAAGCGCGCGCTGTTCCCGCAGACGCACGCGTTCGACGACCAGGTGCTGGGCCTTCGCATGCGCCCGCTCACGCAGTGGATGGTCGAACGCCACACCGAATTCGGCACGCTCGAGCGCTATTTCGACGGGTACTCCATTGCCGGCGATCGCCTCGCCGGGCTGCAGGTGCCTGCGAGCATCCTGATGGCGGCGGACGACCCGGTCATTCCCGTCGACGGCTTCCACAAGCTGCAGCTGCCGCCCGACACGGAGCTGGAAATCTCGCCGTGGGGCGGCCATTGCGGCTTCCTGCAGAGCGCGAAGCTCGACGGCTTCGCCGAGCGCTGGATCGCCGGGCGCATCAGCGAACGGCTGCCACGCCCGCAGTGAGCGGCGCGGTTTGTCGCATGCGTCACTGCGTGTCGTTCGTGACAAGAAAATGCCCGGTCGCCGACAGCCCGCGTTCAAGCCGGCGTTGCTAGCGTCGCGCTGTCGGCCGACGATCGTCTGCCGCTTCCACAGGGGTTGTGACATGAAACGCGATGCCTTCCGCGCCGCCGTCGTCCTCTTCGCGATATTCGCCAGCGCCGCCGCGATGGCGCAGGACGAAGCCGAGTCGCCCGCGCTCGACCTGAGCGTGCCGGCCGAACGCATCCATTTCGCCAGCACCGATCCCGACGTGAACTACGGCAACGATCCGCCGGGGGCGTGGCGGCCGATCACGCCGGCCGAGGCGGAAGCGTCCACGAAGAACGACTGGCAGGTGCATGGCGCCGTCGAAGCGGGGATCGGTTATTCGAAGAACACCGGCACCAGCAACTGGCAGGCGGTGAACCTCAACCTGGACAAGACCTACACCACCGACGACGGCGACACGAACCACGTCAACATCGACATCAACGTCGGCCGCAGCGATGGTCCGGTGTTCGGTCCCGGCGCCGTCTATGGCCCCGGTTACTACGGTCCGTCGCCGATGCCGGCGCCGATGCGCGCACGGGGTCCATTCGTCCGCTGACGCGGCAGTCCGGCGGGTTTGCCGGAAATCCCGAGCGCCCGGAAGGGCCGGGGCATGCGGCTACAATCGACGCTTTCGCCCGAGCGTCCGAGTAGTCATGTACGAACCCATCATCGATGCCCTGCGCCGCGGCGCCGCCCCCGAAGCGCTGGCCGCCGCGCGCGAGGTCGTCGCCGCGCAGCCGCAGGACGCCACCTCGCACCGGCTGCTCGCCGCCGCGCTGCGCCTGGGCGGCGACCGCGAGGCCGCCCTCTCCGCGATCGACCAGGCCATCGCGCTGGCGCCGGAAGATTCCGATCTGCACCTCGAGCGCGCTGGCCTGCTGCTCCACGAGCGCCAGCTGGACGAGGCCCAGGCCGCGCTGGCGCGGGCTACGGGACTGGATCCGAACCAGTTTCCCGCCTACATCATCCAGGGCCACCTCGCCCTGTCTCGTGGCGACCTGGACGAAGCCGAGCGTCTGTCGCGCACCGCATCGCGCATCGCACCCGACCACCCGCACGTGGCCGCGCTGGAAGGCGGCGTCGCCATGCGCCGCGGCGACGTCGACCGCGCCCTGTCGCTGATCAGCGCCGCCGCCGAACGCGCTCCGAACGATCCGCAGCTGCGCCACGCGCTGGGCTTCGCCTACCTCGCCAAGGGCCATTTCGCCTTCGCCGAACAGGCCTTCCGCACCCAGCTGGAACAGGATCCGTCCTCGCGTCCGCTGCGCCTGCTGGTCGCCGACCTGCTGCGCCGCCAGGGCCGTCCGGGCGAGGCGGCCGACGAACTGGCGCCGCTGCTGGACGGCGAAAACGCGACGGCGCCGATGCATCGCCTCGTCGGCGAGCTGGAACTGGAAGCCGGCCGCAACGAGCGTGCCCTGCCGCGACTGCGGCAGGCCTTCGCCGCGCAGCCGCTGGATCGCCGCAACCTGTTGCCGCTGCTGGAAGCCTGGCGTCGCCAGGGCCTGCTCGACGAAGCCCGCACGACGCTCGACGCCGCGCTGGAAGACCACGTCGAGAACGCGGACCTCTGGCGCGCACGCCTGCTGTTCGAGGAATTCGCCAGTGACGGCGCGCGCGGCGTGATCGAACGCTGGCGCACGGCGATGCCGGATTTCGTTCCCGCACTGGAAGCGCAGGGCACGCTGCACGACCAGGCCGGCGAGTCGGACGCGGCCATGGACATCGCCCGTCGCATCACCGAACTGCAGCCGGGCCACTCGCAGGCCGAACTTCGCCTGATCGACGGCCTGCTCAAGCGCGACCCCGACGCCGCCGTCGATCGCGTGGCGAACCTCATCGCGCAGGCGCCGGATCCGAACGTGAAGCGCACGCTGCGCCAGTTGCTCGGCCGCTGCCTCGACGTCGCGGGCCAGCCGGATGCGGCCGCTGCGACCTGGGCCGAGCTGCACGCCGAAGTCGTCGACCAGCGCCTGCCGCTGCCCGAGATCAGCAAGGCCACGCCGCGCCTGCCCGAACTGGCACCGTTGCCCGATCCGGCGGCTGCGGTTCTGTTGCTGTGGGGCGCGCCGGGTTCGCTCGTGGAGCGGCTTGCGATCACCCTGGACGAGGCCGGCGCGCCGCTGCGCCCCGACCGCTTCGGCGCGCAGCCGCCGAACGATCCGATGCAGCGCTACACGACCGTGCCGGGCCTGCTCGACGGCTCGCTCGACACCGGCTTACATGGTCGAACTGTGGCGCGCCGCGCTCCCTTCGCGCGGCATCCCCGACGGCAATGTCTTCGACTGGCTGCTGTGGTGGGACAACGCGCTGCTGCTCGGCCTGCGCCCGCACCTGCCGGAGGCGATCGTGATGATCGCCGTGCGCGATCCGCGCGACATGCTGCTGGATTGGCTTGCCTTCGGATCGCCGGTGCCGTATGCCCTGACCTCGCCCGAAGCCGGCGCGCGCTGGCTTGCGCAGACGCTGTCGCAGGTGGCCGATCTGCATGAGCAGGACCTGTTCCCGCATCGCCTGCTCAAGCTCGACGACATCGCCGACGACGTCACCGGCCTGGCGCAGGCGATCGCCGACGCGCTGCAGATCCGCGTGGCGGTAGCGCCGCCGGAATCGCTGGGACCGGCGCGCTTCAAGTCCGGGCACTGGCGCCATTTCCGCGAAGCCCTGGGCGATGAATTCGACCTGCTCACGCCGATCGCGCAGCGCCTGGGTTATCCGGCCGAGTAACGCAGAGGAACGCCCCATGCAGATCCGCAGCAACAGCTTCCAGCATCGCGAACGCCTCCCGGCCGAGTTCGCCGCCGGGCAGGCCACCGCCGACGGCTTCGGCTTCGCGCCGAACCGCAATCCGCACCTGGCGTGGGACGACGTGCCCGCCGGCACGAAGTCGTTCGCACTGCTGTGCATCGATCCGGACGTACCGACGGTCGCCGAGATGGTCGGCAAGGAAGGCGTGCAGATTCCCGCCGACCAGCCGCGCGCCGACTTCACGCACTGGGTCCTGGTCGACATTCCCGCCGACGTTCGCGAGATCGCGGCCGGCAGCTGCAGCGATGGTGTCGTCGCCCACGGCAAGCAGGAGCCGGCCGGTCCGACCGGCTCGCGCCAGGGACTGAACGACTACACCGGGTGGTTCGCGGGCGATGCGTCGATGTCCGGCGACTGGCACGGCTACGACGGCCCGTTCCCGCCGCCGAACGACCTGCGCCTGCACCGTTATTTCTTCCGCCTGTACGCGCTCGACGTCGAACGCCTGCAACTGTCCGAGCGCTTCACCGCGAAGGACGTCCTGCGCGCGATGCACGGGCACGTGCTCGATGAGGTCGCGATCTACGGAACGTATTCGCTCAACCCGTCGGTCAAGGGCTGAACGCCGGAGACGATGCTGTTGCAGCCCGGGTGAGCGCAGCGCACCCGGGCTGAGCGCCCAGCCTCAGGGCCTCGTGTCGCTCTCGACCACCATGTCCAGCACGTACGCCGTCGATGGCGCATCGGCCGGCGGATTCTGGATCGCGTAGCGCTTCACGCGCACGACGTTGCGCGTGCCGGCGACATGCTCGAAACCTTCGATGTCCTGGTACAGCGGCTGCCACTCGCCCGGGGTGCCGGTGCGCAGGCCCTTTTCGTCGAAGTGCACTTCGCGCACCTGCAGGCACTGCTTGTCGGGAATGAGCGGGTGGTTGCACGGCTTCGGCTGCGCCGCGACTTCGAGGAACACCGTCTCCCCCGGCCCGCCGAAGCGCGTCTGTGCCGTCGGTTCGCCGCGGAAGGTGAGCACCTCGCCGCCTGCGCCGGTGAGCGACAGCATCGGCGTCGCGCCGCGCTGGATCGACGCCGTCTGCGCGCCGCGCAGGCGCTCGCCGACCGCGCGGTCCAGCGCCATCAGCTTGTCGTCGACGCAGGCCATCATCGTGGAGGCCATGTCGCCGATGGTGAGCTTCGCGCCATCGAGCGTGTAGCTGCCCATCATGCGGTTGCAGGTGTTCGATACGGCGATGCGGCCGTCGGCGAAATCCACCGTCACCGGTTTGTCGGCGCGCACGAAGAGCGCATCGATGCGCTTGCCTTTCGCATCGGCCGCGTTGTCGAGCCGCCAGTGATGGCCGCCGAGGACGGCTGTGTCGATCGCCGCTGCCGGTGCCGCAGGCGCGGCGGGCGTGGACGCCGTGGGCGTGGCGGCGGGCGACGCCGACGGTTCCTGCGGCGCGCGCGCGCAGGCCGCCAGCGCGACGGTCAGGGTCAACAAAGTGAGTCGTTTCATGGGGCCGCTCCTGAAAAGGCGACCCATGGAAACGGACCGGCGCTTACAACGGGGTGAAATCGTCTCGCGACGAAAACATGCCCCGTTCAGGGAATCCGTCAGCTACCCGTCGGCACGAGGAACAGCAGCGCCGCGCCGAGGATGAAGCGATAGATCGCGAACGCGGTGAAACGATGGCTCTGGATGTAGCGCAGCAGCCACTTGACCGAGATGAAGGCGGTGATCGCCGACGCGACGAACGCCACGGCCAGCGCCGCCCAGTCCTCGTTCGCCGCCTCGCCGCTGTGGATCACGTCGATCAGTTCGTAGCCGGTGGCGGCGAACATCGTCGGGATGCCGACCAGGAACGCGAATTCCGTCGCCGCCGCACGCGAGGTGGTGCCGGCCAGCAGCGCCACGAAGATCGTCGCGCCCGAACGCGACGTGCCCGGGAACACGCCCGCCACCACCTGCGCGATGCCGACCAGGATCGCCACCGTCCAGGTGATCTTCGCGCGCTCGCCGAGGACCGCCGCACGCTTGGCCGCGAAATGCTCCGCCGCGATCATCCACACGCCGCCGATGACCAGCGCCCACGCGATCGGCGTGACTTCGTCCGGCAGTTCGAAGCCAAGCTTCTTCACGATCACGCCCAGCACCGCCGTGATGCCGAAGGCCGCTGCCAGCTTGAAGGCGTAATCGCGCGCTTCGGCCGCATCCATCGGCATGCCGGCCGGGCTGTGCTCGGCCATCGCGCGCTTGCCGAGGAAGCCCATCGCCAGGTCCCACAGGCGCTGGCGGTAGATCAGCACCACCGCGAGGATCGCGCCGGCCTGGATGGAGATGTTGAACAGATCGCTGCGGTGGCCGAGCCAGCGCTCGGCGATGAGCAGGTGGCCGGTGCTGGAGATCGGGAGGAACTCGGTGATGCCTTCGATGATGCCGAGGAGCAGGGCGGCGAGCAGTTCGGTCATGTCTTGGAAAGCCGGATTCGTGGGTCGGGAGTCGTGATGCGCAACCGCCACGGGCGTCATGGCATGTCGGCTCGAAGCGGGGCAGCATACCGGACGGGGGTGGACGCACCACGTTGACGCAATCGTCACGCGGACCGCACCGTTCTGGTGCAATTCACGAGCTGCCCTGCCGCCAGATTCAATCCAATCAAAGCGTTACGCGTGTGAAAAAGTTGGCACGGCCTGTGCTTTGAGTATCCCGTCACCGCCCTGCGGCCGGCTTTTTCCAATCCCGAATCCTGAATCACGAATCCCGGAGCACCACCCATGTCGATCGACCACATCGAAAAGCTCATCAAGGACCACAAGGTCGAGTTCATCGACCTGCGCTTCGTCGACATGCGCGGCGTGCAGCACCACGTGACCTTCCCCAAGTCGATCATCGAACCGAGCCTGTTCGAGGACGGCAAGATGTTCGACGGTTCGTCGATCTCCGGCTGGAAGGGCATCAACGAGTCCGACATGGTGCTGCTGCCCGACGCGAGCACCGCGTTCCTGGACCCGTTCACCGCCGACCCGACGCTGGTGCTGACCTGCGACATCCTCGACCCGGCGACCATGCAGGCCTACACGCGCGACCCGCGCGGCGTGGCCAAGCGCGCCGAAGCCTTCCTCAAGGCCAGCGGCATCGCCGACCAGGCCTTCTTCGGTCCGGAGCCGGAGTTCTTCATCTTCGACTCGGTCCGCTTCGCCAACGACATGGGCCACACGTTCTTCCACGTGGACTCGGAAGAAGCCCACTGGAACTCCGGCCGTGAATACGACGGCGGCAACACCGGCTACCGTCCGATGGTGAAGGGCGGCTACTTCCCCGTCGCGCCGCTGGATTCGCTGCACGACCTGCGCGCCGAGATGTGCAAGACGCTGGAACTGGTCGGCCAGGAAGTGGAAGTGCACCACCACGAAGTCGCCAACGCCGGCCAGTGCGAGATCGGCACCAAGTTCAACTCGCTGGTGAAGAAGGCCGACGAACTGATGACGATGAAGTACGTCATCAAGAACGTCGCGCACCGCAACGGCAAGACCGTCACCTTCATGCCCAAGCCGATCGTCGGCGACAACGGCAGCGGCATGCACGTGCACCAGTCGCTGGCCAAGGGCGGCGTGAACCTGTTCTCCGGCGACGGCTACGGCGGCCTGTCGCAGACCGCGCTGTGGTACATCGGCGGCATCTTCAAGCACGCCCGTGCGATCAACGCGTTCGCCAACTCGACCACCAACAGCTACAAGCGCCTGGTGCCGGGCTTTGAAGCCCCGGTGATGCTCGCCTACTCGGCGCGCAACCGTTCGGCCTCGTGCCGCATTCCGTACGTCGCCAACCCGAAGGCACGCCGCATCGAGATCCGCTTCCCGGATCCGATGAACTCCGGCTACCTGACCTTCGCCGCGCTGATGATGGCCGGCCTCGACGGCATCAAGAACCAGATCGATCCGGGCGCGCCGTCTGATAAGGACCTGTACGACCTGCCGCCGGAAGAAGAGAAGAACATCCCGACCGTCTGCCACAGCCTGGACCAGGCGCTGGAAGCGCTCGACAAGGATCGCGACTTCCTCAAGGCCGGCGGCGTGTTCACCGACGACTTCATCGACAGCTACATCGCGCTGAAGATGCAGGAAGTCACGCGCTTCCGCGCGGCGACGCATCCGCTCGAATACCAGATGTACTACACGATCTGACGTAGCAAACGGCCCGGGGCGAACGCTCCGGGCCGTGTTCGGTCCGCAGTACGCAATTCGCAGCACGCAGTTCGAAGTCCCTCTCCCACGGAGGTTCGCGATGGAGATCCGCACCGGCGGTCTTGACCATCCCGCTGTCGCCTCGCTGCTGCAGGAACACCTGCAGTCGATGGCGCAGCTGTCTCCGCCGGAAAGCATCCACGCGCTCGACCTCGATGCGCTGCGCACGCCGCAGATCACGTTCTGGTCGGCGTGGCAGGACGATGAACTGATGGGCTGCGGCGCGCTGAAACAGCTCGATGCCGCGCATGGCGAGATCAAGTCGATGCGCACCGCATCGCGGCACCGCCGCAAGGGGGTCGCGGCCGCGATGCTGGAGCACATCCTCGACGAAGCGCAGCGTCGCGCGTACACGCAGCTGAGCCTGGAAACAGGCTCGATGCAGGGCTTCGAGCCGGCGCGCGCGCTGTATGCGCGCTACGGATTCGAATCCTGCGGTCCGTTCGCGGACTACGTGAGTGATCCGAACAGCGTCTTCATGACGCGGGCCGTTCAACGGCCGTAACTCCGCTCCACCACGCACGACAACCGACGAGGTGAACAAACGACGGGCACGTGCCCGCCGCAAGGCGAGTGCGTTCCAACGACAACCCGGGCACCGACGAATCGCCCGACGTTGAAGAGCACGAATCGCAATGACCGGGGAGGGGCCACCGCTTATGAGGAGCCTGCGTCATGTCGTCTCGCATCCATGCAAGCAAGAACGCTTCAACGTTCGCCACCGTCGTGCTGGCCGGCGCGCTTACGCTCGCCCTGCCCGCTGACGCGATCGCCGGCGTGTCCGGTTCGGTCGCGCTGACCAGCGACTACATCTTCCGCGGCATTTCGCAGAACAACCAGGAACCCGCATTGCAGGCGGGCGTCGAATACGCCGACGACAGCGGCTTCTATGTCGGCAGCTGGGGCAGCAACGTCAGCTGGCTGTCGGACACGCCCGTGCCCGACAACGACATCTCCAACAGCGTCGAACTCGACTTCTACGGCGGTTATCGCGGCAAGTTCAACGACACCGTCGGCTTCGACGTCGGCGCGCTGTACTACTGGTATCCCGGCGACTATCCCTCCGGCTTCAACAGCCCGGACACGGCCGAACTCTATTTCGGCATCAGCGCCGGCGTGTTCGCGGCCAAGTACTCCTATGCCCTCACCGACCTGTTCGGCTACGCCGATTCGGATGGTTCCGGCTATCTCGATGCCGCGGTGAACTGGGAATTCGTGCCGACGTGGACGCTCAACGCGCACGCCGGCAAGCAGTGGATCGAGAACAACGAGGACTTCGAGTACGTCGACTGGAAGCTCGGCGTCACCAAGTCCTTCGATGGCGGCTTCGCCATCGCGCTCGCCTACACCGACACCGACGCGGAAGAAGCGCTCTACACCAACGTCCACGGCAACTTCCTGGGCGAGGACACGGTGGTGCTCACGCTGACTAAGACGTTCTGATTCGACGCAACTGAAGCCTATCCACCACGGAGCTGCGAGATGAAACTGATCACCGCGATCATCCGGCCGTTCAAGCTCGACGAGGTGCGCGAAGCGCTCACCGAAGTCGGCGTGTCCGGCATCACCGTCACCGAAGTCAAAGGCTTTGGGCGGCAGAAGGGCCACACCGAGCTGTACCGCGGCGCCGAATACGTCGTCGATTTCCTGCCCAAGCTCAAGGTGGAATGCGCCGTCGCGGAAAGCTCGCTGGAGGCGGCACTCGAAGCGCTCGCCAACGCCGCGCGCACCGGCAAGGTCGGCGACGGAAAGATCTTCGTGCAATCGCTCGAGCGCACGGTGCGCATCCGCACCGGCGAGCTCGACGACGATGCGTTGTGAGGTGACGCCATGACGACCGTCCTCGATCCCGCCACGCGAACCGCGTCCGCTTCGCAGCCATCGTTCCCGCGAAGGCGGGACTCCATCGACCCGATTGCCGCAACCTCGACGAAAGAAGGAAACCCGACCGTGATGCATTCACAGATGGATCTCCGCCTTCGCGGGGACGACGGCATGGGCGCATTCGGCGATGCCGAACGCGAACGCGCTGTCACGATGTTCCGCAAGCCCTCACTCGCAATCACCGCACTGCTCGCACTCGCCACGCCCGCCCTCGCCCTCGCACAGGACGCCGCCGCAGCCGCGCCCGTCGCTAACAAGGGCGACGTCGCGTGGCTGCTGGTCTGCGCCGCGCTCGTGATCTTCATGACGCTGCCCGGCCTCGCGCTGTTCTACGGCGGCCTGGTGCGAAGCAAGAACGTGCTGTCGGTGCTGATCCAGACGCTGATCGTGTTCTCGCTCGTCGCGATCCTGTGGGCGCTGTACGGCTATTCGCTCGCGTTCACGCCGGGCAACGCGTTCATCGGCGGCTTCGATCGCGTGTTCGCGAAAGGACTCGACGCCACTGCGATGGGCGCGACGTTCACCAAGGGCGTCTACATTCCCGAACTGGTGTTCTTCGTGTTCCAGGGCGCGTTCGCATGCATCACCTGCGCGCTGATCATCGGTGCGTTCGCCGAACGCGTGAAGTTCGCCGGCGTGCTGGTGTTCACGGTGCTGTGGTTCACCTTCGCCTACACGCCGATGGCGCACATGGTGTGGTTCTTCCCCGGCCCCGATGCGTTCACCAGCAACGATGCGGTGCCGGGCGTGCTCGCGCAGTCGGGCTTTCTGTTCGCACGCGGCGCGCTGGACTTCGCCGGCGGCACGGTGGTGCATATCAACGCCGCGGTCGCCGGCCTGGTCGGCTCGTACGTGATCGGCAAGCGCGTGGGCTACGGTCGCGAAGCGATCAAGCCGCACAACCTGACGCAGACGATGGTCGGCGCGTCGATCCTGTGGGTCGGCTGGTTCGGCTTCAACGCCGGCTCCGCGCTGGAAGCCAATGCCGTGGCCGCGCAGGCCTTCGTCAACACCTTCCTCGCCACGGCGGCGGCGGTGCTGGGATGGACGGCGGTGGAATGGCTCAGCAAGGGCAAGCCGTCGATGCTCGGTGCGGCGTCGGGCGCGGTCGCCGGACTGGTGGCGATCACGCCGGCGGCCGGCTTCGTCGGCCTGTGCGGCGCGATCATCATCGGCGCGCTCGCCGGCGCGGTCTGCCTGTGGGGCGTCAACGGCCTCAAGCGCCTGCTCGGCGCGGACGACGCGCTCGACGTGTTCGGCGTGCACGGCGTCGGCGGCATCCTCGGCGCGCTGCTCACCGGCGTGTTCGCCTCGCCGTCGCTCGGCGGCGCGGGCATCTGGGATTACGTCACCGAGACCGCGCTACCGGAATACAGCATCGCCTCGCAGGTGTGGATCCAGCTGCAGGGCGTGCTGGTGACGGTGGTGGTATCGGGCGTGGTCGCGCTGATCTCCTTCCTCATCGTGAAGTACACGGTGGGCCTGCGCGTGAGCGAGGAGTCCGAACGCGAGGGCCTGGACATCACCTCGCACGGCGAATCGGCGTACGAGAACTGACGGAGTAGTCGGGCAAAGGCGTGTACAACCCCTCCCGTGCACGCCGCGGCAGCGCGCGACGGTTCACCCCGTCGCGCGCTTTTTTATTGCGCGCGCTTGCTGTTGCGATAGCGGCGCGCCAGTTCGCTCGCCAGCGCAATGCCGGCGGTGAGCGCGGCCATCGACAGGAACTGGCCGCGCGTTTCGGCTGACGACACCAGCAGCGCGAAGATCAACGCGAGGATCGCCAGCGCGGACACCGTAAGCCACGGGAAGCCGCGCATGCGGAACGGCAGCGGCGACCCCGCGCGATCGGCGCGCCGGCGCAGGATCAGCTGCGACACCAGCGAGATCGTCCACACCAGCAGGCAGGTCGAGCCGACGATGTTGAGCAGCACCGGCAGCACGCGGTTCGGGTACCACAGCTCGAACACCGTCGCGACGAAACCGAACACGACGCACGACAGCACCGCGATCACCGGCACCTGTCGGCGGTTGACCCGCGCGAGCCAGCGCGGCGCCTCCTCGCGCTGCGCGAGCGAGAAGATCATGCGCGAGGCGCCGTAGAGATTGGCGTTGAGCGCCGAGAGCAGCGCGATCACGGCGATGAGCGTGATCGTCGTGGATGCGTACGGAATACGCGCAACCTCCAGCACTGCCGCGAACGGCGAGCGCAGCGATTCGCTGGTCCACGGCACGACGGCGATGATCACGCTGATCGAACCGATGTAGAACACGAGGATGCGCCAGGCGACGGTGCGGATCGCACGCGCGAGGCTGCGCGACGGGTCGGAGGTTTCCGCCGCCGCAACGGCGACGATCTCCGTGCCGCCGAACGCGAACACCACCACCAGCAACGCCGCGCCGATGCCCGCCCAGCCCTTCGGCGCGAAGCCGCCGTGGCCGGTGACGTTCGACAAGCCCGGCGAGGCCACGCCCGGCAGCAGGCCGAGCAGCAACGCCGCGCCGATGACGATGAAGAGCAGGATCGCGACGACCTTCAGGATGGCGAACCAGAACTCGAACTCGCCGAAGTTGCGCACGCCCATCAGGTTGATGGCGGTGAACACGAGCATGAAGGTCAGCGAGGACAGCGGCACCGGGATCTGCGGCCAGACCGTCGCGAGCAGCCCGGCGGCGCCGACGGACTCGGCGGCGATGACGATCACCAGCTGCGCCCACCACAGCCAGCCGACGGTAGCGCCGGCGGTCGCGCCCATCGCGTCGGCGGCGTACACCGAGAACGCGCCGCTCGCGGGTTTCGCGGCGGCCATTTCGCCGAGCGCGTTCATCACGATGATCACCAGCGCGCCGGCGACCAGGTACGAGATCAGCACCGCCGGTCCCGCCGCCTGCACGCCGACACCCGAACCGAGGAACAGGCCGGCGCCGATCGCGCTGCCCAGGCCCATCATGATCAGCTGGCGCGGCTTGAGGGCATGGCCCAGTTGCGGCGCGGCGGCCGGGGAAACGTCGGTGGTGGACATCGGGGCGTGGGCAGCTTCGAGGGCCGCCACCATACCGCGTCGCGTCGCCGCCTCCCCGTGCCGGAGCGGTCCTGTCGTGTCGCGCCGGCCCGCCTCACGCGCGCCTATCGTCCGGAGCGGTAGCGTCCGCTGCATGGATACCCGAACCCAGACCCTGCCGCCGGGCTGGCGGATCGAGGCCACCGGTCCATTCCCCGGAAGCCGCGCCTGCGTGCTGCGCCTGACCCACGTCGATGGACTAGAAGCGCTCTGGCAGGTCGAAGACGGCGCGGCGCAGTGCGAGGCGGTGAAACAGCTGGCCGCGGCGATGGCGCTGACCGGAGAGAGCTATCGCGAACAGGACGAAGACCCGCCCCCGCTGCTGTCGACATGACCGCCGTGGAGCGGTTTGACCCCGGCGCCGGTTTGGGCAGCCGACCGAAAAGTTCGGAGGGGAAGATCCGAGGGGAAGAGGATCGGCCTCGGCGCCGGGGCCTGTTCAGTTTGCCGCGACCCGCCCTGAGCCGCAGTCAGGGAAACCGGAAGCGCAAGTCGGAGGAAACCCGACACGGGCGGCGGGCGGCGCCCGCTCGTCGCCAGCGACCAATATCGCCAGCCACGGCTCCCTTCTAGAGTGATGCCATGACATCGATCACCGACCTGTTCGGCCTTTCCCTCCCCGTCGTGCAGGCGCCGATGGCCGGCGTGCAGGGCGCATCGCTCGCGCTGGCGGTGTCGCAGGCCGGCGGGCTCGGCTCGCTGCCGGCCGCCACGCTGACGCCCGAAGCGTTACGGCGCGACCTCGCGGCGATCCGCGAACGCAGCGCCGGCCCGATCAACGTCAACTTCTTCTGCCACGCGCCGCGCGAACCCGACACCGAACGCGAAGCCGCATGGCGCGCGTTGCTCGCGCCGTACTACGCGGAGTTCGGCCTCGATCCGGCCGCGGTGGTCGCCGGCCCGGCGCGGACGCCGTTCAACCACGAGCTCGCGGACGTGCTCGCCGAATTGCCGCCGGCGATCGTCAGCTTCCACTTCGGCCTGCCGGCACCGGACCTGCTCGAACGCGTGCGCGCGACCGGCGCGAAGGTGTTGTCGTCGGCGACGACGCTGGACGAAGCGCGCTGGCTCGATGCGCAGGGCGTGGACGCGATCATCGCGCAGGGACTCGAGGCCGGCGGGCATCGCGGGCATTTCCTGTCCGACGACCTCGACGCGCAGGCGGGCACGTTCGCGTTGCTGCCGCAGATCGTGCGCGCGGTGCGTGTGCCGGTCATCGCGGCGGGCGGCATCGCGGACGCGGCCGGCGTCGCGGCGGCACGCGCGCTCGGCGCGGCGGGCGTGCAGGTCGGCACGGCGTACCTGCTGTGCCCGGAGGCGACCACCAGCGCGGTGCATCGCCAGGCACTCACCGCCGACGCCGGCGGCGACACGGCACTGACCAACCTCTTCACCGGTCGCCCCGCGCGCGGCATACGCAACCGGTTGATGCGCGAGCTGGGCGACATGCGCGGCGACGTCCCGGCCTTCCCGCTTGCGGCCGGCGCGCTGGCTCCGTTGCGCGGCAAGGCCGAGGCGATGGGACGCGGCGACTTCTCGCCTTTATGGGCCGGACAGAACACCACCGGCTGCCGTGCGGCGCCGGCGGCGGAGATCACGCGCGATCTCGCACGCGGCTGGTGATGCGCGATGTTCGCGACGGTGCGCGCACACATTCCGTCCACACCCGCCACGCGCCACCCTCACGCCCCATCGCACGAGCCGTCGGCAGAATGCAGGCCACTCCGACGACACGTCGCTGCATGACCTCGATCAACGTCCTGACCGTCAACATGCACATGGGCTTCAGCCTGCTCAATCGCAGGTTCGTGCTGCCCGAATTGCGCGAAGCGATCCGCGGCGTGTCGGCCGACATGGTGTTCCTGCAGGAAGTGCTCGGCGAGCACGCGCACCACGCGCGGCGCCACGCGGACTGGCCGGCCGGTCCGCAGTACGAGTTCCTCGCCGATTCGCTCTGGACCCAGTTCGCCTACGGCCGCAACGCCGTGTATCCGCATGGCCATCACGGCAATGCCCTGCTGTCGAAGTTTCCGATCGCCTCGCACGAAAACCGCGATGTGTCGGTGCGCGGCCACGAGCAGCGCGGCCTGCTGCACGCCATCGTGCGCGTGCCGGACACGCGCGGCGACGGACACGAGGTCGACGTGCACACGATCTGCGTGCACCTGGGCCTGCGCGAATCGCACCGCCAGAAACAGATCGGACTGCTGTGCGACGTGATTTCCACGCAGATACCGCACGAGGCGCCGCTCATCGTCGCCGGCGATTTCAACGACTGGCGCGCGCGCGGCCATCGCCTGCTGCGCCGCTGCGGGCTGGTCGAAGCCTTCGAGCACGCGCACGGCCGCGTGGCGCGCACGTTCCCGTCGCGCTGTCCGACGCTGCCGGTGGACCGCATCTACCTGCGACATGCACGCGTGACCGAAGCACGCGTGCTGTCCTCGCGGCCGTGGTCGCACCTGTCCGACCACGTGCCGCTGCTGGCGAGGATCGCGCTGTGAGGCTCACGCGCGCCATCGACACCTGCTGGCGGCACGGCCATCGCGTGCGGCTGCTGGAGAACGGCGAGGACTACTTCGCGCGCGTGTTCGAGGCCATCGACGCCGCGCAGCGCGAGGTGCTGCTGGAAACCTTCATCTGGTTCGAGGACAAGGTCGGCCTCGCGCTGAAGGAGCGCCTCGTCGCGGCCGCGCAGCGCGGCGTGCGCGTGCATTTCCTCGTGGACGCCTTCGGATCGCCCGACCTGTCCGATGACTTCCTCCAGGAACTGACCACCGCCGGCGTGCAGCTGCGCATGTACGACCGCCAGCCGACGCTGATGGGCATCCGCCTGAATGTATTCCGTCGCATGCACCGCAAGCTGGTGGCGATCGACGAGACGCTCGCCTTCGTCGGCGGCATCAACTATTCGGCCGATCATCTCGCCGACTTCGGCCCGACCGCCAAGCAGGACTACGCGGTGGAAGTGCAGGGGCCGGTGGTGGCCGACATCGTGTCGTTCCTGCGACGGGCGATGGTGACGCGCGGCACCGGCGAGCGGTGGGAGCCGGGCAACGAAGCGGCCTCGCGCAAGTCCGAAGGACCGGCCGACGTGTGCTTCCTGCCGCGCGACAACGGCCGGCGTTCGCGCGCCATCGAGCATGCGTACCGGCAGGCGTTCCGCGACGCGAAGCGCGAGATCGTGATCGCCAACGCGTACTTCTTCCCCGGCTACGGTTTCCTGCGCGACCTGCGTGCGGCGGCGCGGCGCGGGGTGAAGGTGCAGCTGATCTTCCAGGGCGAACCGGACACGCCGATGGCGCTCATCGCCGCCCGCTGGCTGTACCGGTACCTGGTCGATGCCGGCGTGCACATCTTCGAGTACTGCGAGCGCCCCTTCCACGGCAAGGTCGCAGTGATCGACGGGGAATGGAGCACCGTGGGTTCGAGCAACCTCGACCCGCTGAGCCTGTCGCTGAACCTCGAAGCCAATGTCTTCATCCGCGACACGGAATTCGCGCGCGACCTGCGCGGACGGCTGGGCAAGCTCATCGACGACCACTGCAAGGCGATCGAACCCGACAGCGTGCCGCGCGGGCGCTTCTGGCAACCGCTGACGCGGCCGGTGCTGTTCCACGTGCTGCGCAACTTCCCGCAGTGGGCCGGCTGGCTGCCCGCGCACAAGCCGGCCACCACGCTGGTACGTCCGCCGGACGACGCGGACGCCCCGTCGTGACCGTTTCGCGCCAGCGCTGGCGGAAGATCCGGCGCGTCGCCTTCTACGTCTTCCTCGCGCTGGTTGCGGTGCTGCTGGTGCGGTACGCGCGATCGGTCGACTGGGCGCAGGTGGGAGCGACGCTCGCCGGCTACGGGCCGGGCACGCTGGCGATCGCGATCGGCCTGACCGTCGCCAGCTACCTGCTCTATTCGGCGTACGACCTCGCCGGGCGCCGCTACGCGCGGCACGATCTGCCGACGCCGAAGGTGATGGGCATCGCGATGCTCGCGTACGCGTTCAGCCTGAACGTCGGCGCGCTGTTCGGCGGCGCGGGCTTCCGCTACCGCATCTATTCGCAGGCCGGACTGGGCCTCGGGACGATCAGCCGCATTGTCGCCTTCGCCATCGGCACGAACTGGATGGGCTACCTGCTGCTGGCCGGCGCGCTGTTCGCCTCCGGCCGCGTGCGCCCGCCGCCGAACTGGCCGGTCACCGGCGAGCGCCTGCCGTGGCTGGGCGCGGCGATGCTCGCCGCGGTGGCCGTGTACCTGGTGGCCTCGCACGTCACGCATGGGCGCGTCTATCACGTGCGAGGCCACCACTTCCGCCTGCCGTCCCTGCCGCTGGCGCTGCTGCAGCTCGCGCTGGCCGCGACCAACTGGGCGCTGATGGCCGCGCTGGTGTTCGTGCTGATGCCAGACGGCGTCGCGTATGCCGATGTGCTCGGGGCGCTGCTCGTGGCGGCGGTCGCGTCGGCCATCGCGCACATCCCGGCCGGCATCGGCGTCCAGGAAGCCGTGTTCATCGCGCTGCTCGGCCATCAGGTTCCGCAACCGCAGATGCTCGCCGCGCTGCTGGCGCATCGCGCCTGCTATTACCTGGGACCGCTGATAGTCGCCGTCGCCGGCTACGCGCTGTTCGAAACCCGGCGCCGCAAACGCCCGCACCCCACGGTCGAGTCCGGTTCGCCCTGACTGAACGCGCCAAGCGGCGTGAACATTCCGTCATCGCCGCTGGGATAAGCTCGCCTGATTTTCCGTAAGCCGCAGTGCATGGGGGATGTAGGGTGACCACGGAAACCAAGACGCGCCGGTCGAACGCGGCGCGCAAGGCGACGCCATCGCCAGCGAAAGCCGTCGCGACGGCGCCGAAGAAACGCGCGCAGGCCGAGCCGGTGCGCCAGGCGCCGCGCGACCCGATGGAAGTGATCATCGAAGCGATGGACGCCGTTCGCGGCGGCGATTTCTCCGTGCGCCTGCCGCTGAACTGGCACGGCCAGGAAGGCCAGCTCGCGCAGATCCTCAACGAGATCGTCAGCCATAACCGCCGCCTCGCCGCCGAACTGTCGCGCGTGGGCGAAGCCGTCGGCCGCGAAGGCCAGACGCGCCAGCGCGTCGTGCCCGCCAACCGCGAAGGCCAGTGGCTGGGCATGGAGGATTCGGTCAACGCACTGATCGACGACCTCGTGCGTCCCGTCGAGGCGATGAGCGAGGCGATGGCCGGCGTGGCGAAGGGCGACCTGACCCGCACGGTGCCGCTGGAAGCCGATGGCCGCCCGCTCAAGGGCGAGTTCCTGCGTTCGGCGAACATCGTCAACCGCATGATCGAGCAGATGGGCGAGTTCAGCTCGGAAGTGACGCGCGTGGCGCTGGAGGTCGGCACCGCCGGCCGCCTGGGCGGCCAGGCGAAGGTCAAGGGCGTTTCGGGCGTGTGGAAGGACCTGACCGACTCGGTCAACCAGATGGCGTCCAACCTCACCGCGCAGGTGCGAAACATCGCCGACGTGACCATCGCCGTGGCCAACGGCGACCTGTCGCGAAAGATCACCGTGGACGTGCGCGGCGAGATCCTCCAGCTGAAGGAAGCCATCAACACGATGGTGGACCAGCTGCGCGGTTTCGCCTCGGAAGTGACGCGCGTGGCGCGCGAGGTCGGTACCGAAGGCCGTCTGGGCGGCCAGGCCGTCGTGCCCGGCGTCGCCGGCACGTGGAAGGACCTGACCGACTCGGTCAACGCGATGGCGTCGAACCTGACGTCGCAGGTGCGAAACATCGCCGAGGTGACCACGGCGGTGGCGAAGGGCGACCTCTCGCGCAAGATCACCGTGGACGTGCGCGGCGAGATCCTCGAACTGAAGAACACCATCAACACGATGGTGGACCAGCTCAACGGCTTCTCCTCCGAAGTGACGCGCGTGGCGCGCGAAGTGGGTACCGAAGGCAAGCTCGGCGGCCAGGCGCAGGTGCCCGACGTCGCCGGCACGTGGAAGGACCTCACCGACCACGTGAACTCGATGGCGTCCAACCTGACGCTGCAGGTGCGCAACATCGCCGAGGTGACCACCGCGGTGGCCAAGGGCGACCTGTCGCGCAAGATCACCGTGGACGTGCGCGGCGAAATCCTGGAGCTGAAGGACACCATCAACACGATGGTGGACCAGCTCAACGGCTTCTCGTCCGAAGTGACGCGCGTGGCGCGCGAAGTGGGTACCGAAGGGCGCCTGGGCGGCCAGGCCGTCGTGCCGGGCGTCGCCGGTACGTGGAAGGATTTGACCGACTCGGTCAACGCGATGGCGTCGAACCTGACGTCGCAGGTGCGAAACATCGCCGAGGTGACCACCGCGGTGGCGAAGGGCGACCTCTCGCGCAAGATCACCGTGGACGTGAAGGGCGAAATCCTGCAGCTGAAGGAAACCATCAACACGATGGTGGACCAGCTCAACGGCTTCGCCGCGGAAGTGACGCGCGTCGCGCGCGAAGTGGGTACCGAAGGCAAGCTCGGCGGCCAGGCGCAGGTGCCGGGCGTCGCGGGCACGTGGAAGGACCTCACCGACAACGTCAACTCGATGGCGTCCAACCTCACCGCGCAGGTGCGAAACATCGCCGAAGTCACCACCGCGGTGGCCAAGGGCGACCTTTCACGCAAGATCGCCGTGGACGTGAAGGGCGAAATCCTCCAGCTGAAGGAAACCATCAACACGATGGTGGACCAGCTCAACGGCTTCGCCGCGGAAGTGACGCGCGTGGCGCGCGAAGTGGGTACCGAAGGCAAGCTCGGCGGCCAGGCGCAGGTGCCCGGCGTGACCGGCGCCTGGAAGGACCTCACCGACAACGTCAACTCGATGGCGTCCAACCTCACCACGCAGGTGCGAAACATCGCCGAAGTGGCGACGTCGGTGGCGAAGGGTGACCTGTCGCGCAAGATCGCCGTCGGCGCGGAAGGCGAAATCCTCCAGCTGAAGGAAACCATCAACACGATGGTGGACCAGCTCAACGGCTTCGCCGCGGAAGTGACGCGCGTGGCGCGCGAAGTGGGCACCGAGGGCAAGCTCGGCGGCCAGGCGCGCGTGCCCGGCGTGGCCGGTACGTGGAAGGACCTCACCGACAACGTCAACTCGATGGCGTCCAACCTCACGACGCAGGTGCGCGGCATCGCGGCGGTGGTGACGGCGGTGGCCAACGGCGACCTGCACCGCAAGCTCACCGTGGAAGCCAAGGGCGAAGTCGCCGAGCTGGCCGACACCATCAACAACATGACCAACACGCTCGCGATCTTCGCCGACCAGGTGACGACCGTGGCGCGCGAAGTGGGCGTGGAAGGACGCCTGGGCGGCCAGGCGAAGGTGCCGGGTACGTCCGGCATCTGGAAGGACCTCACCGCCAACGTGAACCAGCTCGCGGCGAACCTGACCAACCAGGTGCGCGCGATCGCCGAGGTGGCCACCGCGGTGACGCAGGGCGACCTCACGCGTTCGATCCAGGTGGACGTGCGCGGCGAAGTGTCCGACCTGAAGGACAACATCAACGCGATGATCGCCAACCTGCGCGCGACGACCGAGTCGAACCGCGAGCAGGACTGGCTGAAGACCAACCTCGCCAAGTTCTCCTCGATGATGCAGGGCCAGCGCGACCTGCTCACGCTCGGCCAGATGCTGCTGTCGGAACTGGCGCCGCTGGTGGATGCGCAGCAGGCCGTCATGTACATCGTCGAGGAAGGCGACGACGGCGAACCGCCGCGCCTGCGCCAGCTGGCTGGCTACGCCGACAGCGCGCCCTCGGCGAGCCGCACGCTCGACTTCGGCGAAGGCCTGGTCGGCCAGTGCGCCGCCGAAGCGCGCCTGATCCTGCTGGAGAACATCGGCCGCACCGGCAAGGCCAACGCCGGCGTGCGCATCCAGTCGGGCCTGATCGAAGCCGCGCCGAGCAGCGTGATCGTGCTGCCGGTGCTGTTCGAGGACCAGGTCAAGGCGGTGATCGAACTGGCGACGCTGCACGAGTTCACGCCGTCGCAGCGCGCGTTCCTGGAACAGCTGTCGGGCAGCATCGGCATCGTGCTCAACACGATCGAAGCGACGATGCGCACCGAGCGGCTGCTGTCGCAGTCGCAGCAGCTGGCCGGCGAGTTGCAGACGCAGCAGGACGAACTGCAGCAGACCAACGAGGAAATCGCGCTGAAGGCCTCGCTGCTTGCAGCGCAGAAGGCCGAGGTGGAGCAGAAGAACCTGCAGATCGAACACGCACGACGCGCGCTCGAGGAAAAGGCGGCCGAGCTGGCGCAGACCTCGCGCTACAAGTCCGAGTTCCTCGCCAACATGTCGCACGAGCTGCGCACGCCGCTCAACAGCATCCTGATCCTCAGCCAGCAGCTGGCGGAGAATCCGGAAGACAACCTGAGCGAACGCCAGGTCGAATTCGGCCGCACGATCCACGCCGCCGGCACCGACCTGCTGCACCTGATCAGCGACATCCTGGACCTGTCGAAGATCGAGTCCGGCACGGTCACCATCGACATCGAGACGATCAGCTTCGCGCACCTGCGCGAGAACCTGGAACGCGGTTTCCGCCACGAGGCCGAACGCCGCAAGCTCGATTTCGCCGTGGATTTCTCGCGCGATCTCGGCCCGACGCTGCGCTCGGATCCCAAGCGCCTGCAGCAGATCCTCAAGAACCTGCTGTCGAACGCGTTCAAGTTCACCGACCAGGGCAGCGTGCGGCTCGCCGCGCGTCCGGCCACGCGTGGCTGGAGCGACGACCATCCGGTGCTCGCGCGTGCGCCGGTCGTGGTCGCCATCGAAGTCACCGACACCGGCATCGGCATCTCGCCCGACAAGCAGCGCATCGTGTTCGAAGCGTTCCAGCAGGCGGACGCGGGCACCTCGCGCAAGTACGGCGGCACGGGCCTGGGCCTTGCGATCAGCCGCGAAATCGCCGGCCTGCTCGGCGGCGAGCTGAAGCTGCACAGCGTGGAAGGCGAAGGCAGCACGTTCACGCTGTACCTGCCGCTGAACTACCAGGGCAGCAACCAGGACCGCAACCTGCCCGAGCCGGGCACCAGCGCGAACCGCGTGCGCGTGGAAGTGCCGATGCCCGCCGAGCACGTCAGCGGCGCCGATGCCGGCATCGCGGAGAAGATCGAGGACGACCGCCACGCGCTCGTCTCCGACGTGCCGACGCTGCTCATCGTCGAGGACGACGCGCACTACGCGTCGGTGCTGCGCGACCTCGCGCGTTCCCGTGGCTTCCAGGTGCTGCACGCCAACCGCGGCGACGAAGCGCTGCGCCTGGTGCGCGAGTACAAGCCGACGGCGATCACGCTCGACATCTTCCTGCCCGACATGCTCGGCTGGACGGTGCTCGCGCGCCTGAAGCAGGACGCCTCCACGCGCCACATCCCGGTGCAGATCGTCACCGTGGAGGAAAGCCGCCATCACAGCATCGAGCGCGGTGCCTTCTCGTACCTGGCCAAACCGTCCACGTCGGAAACGATCGGCGAGGCGCTGGAGCGCATCAAGGAATACGCAACCCCGCGCGTGAAGCGCCTGCTGGTGGTGGAAGACGACGCGAACGAGCAGATGAGCATCGTCGAACTGTTGCGCCACGACGACATCGCCATCGACACGGTCGGCTCCGGCGCCGAGGCGCTCACCGCGCTGCGCGAAGGCAAGTTCGACTGCGCCGTGCTCGACTTGCGCCTGCCGGACATGACCGGCTTCGACCTGATCGAGCGCATCCACGCCGACGAGTCGCTGAAGAACGTGCCGATCGTGGTGTTCACCGGCAAGGAACTCAGCGCCGAGGAAAGCGAACGCCTGCGTCGCGTCGCGCGCAGCGTGGTGCTCAAGGGCGTGGAATCGCCCGAGCGCCTGCTCGATGAGACCGCGCTGTTCCTGCACCGCGTCATCGGCAACCTGCCGCCGGCCAAGCAGCGCATGGTGCGCAGCCTGCACGAGTCCGACGACGGCCTGCGCGGCAAGAACGTGCTGGTCGTTGACGACGACGTGCGCAACATCTTCGCGCTGTCGAGCGTGCTCGAACGCCACGGCATGCACGTGCACACAGCCGGCAACGGGCGCGACGCCGTCACCAAGGTCAGCGAGATGCCCGAGCTCGACCTGGTGCTGATGGACATCATGATGCCCGGCATGGACGGCTACGACACGATGCGCGAGATCCGCGCACTGGGCGACCGCCGCACGCTCCCGATCGTCGCGCTCACCGCCAAGGCGATGAAGGGCGATCGCGAGAAGTGCCTGGAGGCTGGAGCCTCCGACTACCTGGCCAAGCCGGTCGTCACCGACCAGCTGCTCGGAGTCCTGCGCCAATGGCTGCAACGCTGAACGAAACCGGCGCGGTGACCACGACCGCGCCGGTCAAGATCCTGCTGGTCGACGACCAGCCCGGGCGTCTTTTGACGTATCGCACCATCCTGGAGCCGCTGGGCGAGGAACTGGTCGATGCGCGCTCGGGCATGGAAGCGCTCAAGCTGCTGATGGAGGACGAGTACGCCGTCATCCTGCTCGACGTGAACATGCCGGTGATGGACGGCTTCGAGACCGCGACGCTGATCCACCAGCATCCGCGCTTCGAGAACACGCCGATCATCTTCGTCACCGCGGTGAACCTCTCCGACCTTGACCGCCTGCGCGGCTACAAGCTCGGTGCGGTCGATTACGTGATGGTGCCGGTGATCCCGGAGATCATGCGCACCAAGGTCTCCGTGCTCGCCGAGCTGTATCGCAAGCGTCGCGAACTGCAGGTGCTCAACGAGAGCCTGGCGACGGCGCATCGCGAACTGCAGGCGGAAAAGGCGCAGGAACTCGAACGCCTCAACGCCTCGCTGCGCGCGGCGAACGCCGAACTCGAACTGCGCAACCACGAACTGCTGGCCGAGAACAAGGAGCGCACGCGCGCCGAACGTCGCCTGCGCGAAGCCGACCAGCGCAAGGACGAATTCCTCGCCACGCTCGCGCACGAGCTGCGCAACCCGCTCGCGCCGCTGCAGAACGCGCTGGCCGTGCGACGCCTGCGCGCGCCTGACGACCACGATCCGCTGCTGTCGATGATGGAGCGCCAGCTGTCGTTGCTGGTGCGCATGATCGAGGACCTGCTCGACATCGCGCGCATCACGCGCGGCAAGCTCACGCTGCGCCGCGCCTCCACGATCCTGCAGGACGTCATCGCCGCCGCCGTCGATACCGCGCGGCCGCTGATCGAGGAAGGCGGCCACACGCTGGAGCTGCAGCTGCCCGAATCGCCCGTGCCGCTGGACGCCGATCACGCCCGCCTGGCGCAGGTGTTCGCGAACCTGCTCAACAACGCGGCGAAGTATTCCGACGCGAAGGGCCGCATCGAACTGGGCGCGGCGCTGGAAGGCGAGGAAGTGCAGGTGTGGATCCGCGACTCCGGCATCGGCCTGACGGCCGAACAGATGGACACGGTGTTCGAGATGTTCCACCAGGTCGACACCACCGTGGAGCGTTCGCGCGGCGGCCTCGGCATCGGCCTGACGCTCGTGCAGCGACTCACCGAAATGCACGGCGGCCGCGTCGAGGTGCATAGCGAAGGCCCGAATCGCGGTTCGACCTTCCGCGTGCGCCTGCCGCGCTCGGCGACGACCGAAGCGTCCCCGCCGACGCCCGCGCCGGCTCGCGATTCCGCCAGCGCGCAGCGCCGCGTGCTGATCGTCGACGACAACCACGACGCAGCCGACACGCTGGCGATGATGGTGCGACTGCTCGGCCACGAGACGCGTGCCGTGTACGACCCGCAGACGGTCGAGGGCGAGGTGTCGGCGTTCGGCCCGGAAATCGTGTTCCTCGACGTCGGCATGCCCGGCCGCAGCGGCTACGACGTCGCGCGCGCCCTGCGCGACATGCACGGCAGCGCGCTGGTGATCGTCGCCGTCACCGGCTGGGGCCAGCCCGAAGACCGCCAGCGCACGCTGCAGGCGGGCTTCGACCACCACCTGGTGAAGCCGCCGGACATCCAGGCGATCACCGACATCTGCAGCAAGGGATTGCGCCCGCTCGCGGAGGGCACGCCGCAATGACCGTCGATTCCCGTTCCGGCCATCACACCGGCTCCAGCCCCGCCTGGATGAGCAAGTGGGCGCACGACCTGCGCGGCCCGCTCGCGCCGATCCAGTCGGCGCTATTCCTGCTGCGCCACAGCGGCAGCGACGCGAACGAACGCGACGAGCTGTTCGAACTCATCGAGCGCCAGATCCGCCGCCTCACCGGCATGATCGACGAGATCGGCGACTGGGTCCGCGCCGACCAGGGCCGGCTGCTCACGCGCAGCGGGCCGATCGACCTGGGGCTGATCGTCGAAGCCAGCCGCGGTCTTGGCAGCGAAGCGGTCGAGGTGCGTTACGAAGGCGACGCGGAGACCGCGTGCCTGGAAGGCGATGCATCGCGCCTGGCGAACCTGCTGTCGACCTTCTTCTGGCTGGTTTCCACGCCGCGCGACAACGGCCACGGCAACGGCGCGCGCGCGGTGGTGGACATCGCCGTGCAGGACGGCCGCGTGCGCCTCACCGGTCCGCTGAGTCCGGCGATCCGCGCAGGCAGCGACGTGGAGACCCTGTTCACCCAGCCGCAGGTCGGCGCCGCGGGCGACGGCCTGGGTTTGCGGATGCTGATCGCCAGCGCCATCGCGAAAGGCCATGGCGGCGAACTCGGCACGCGCTCCAGCGGCGATGACGCGGTCGAGGTGGTGTTGCAGTTGCCGGTCAGCGCGGGCTGATCGCGCGCGCATCGGCTTTTGTCGCCCGGGTAAGCGAAGTGCACCCGGGGGCTTCTGCGGCGACGCTGCAACCGCTGGTTTCGAGCTGTCGTCCCCGCGAAGGCGGGGACACATACATCAGATTTCTCACGTCTTGCGAAGGGCGTGACGCATCGGAACGTTGGATCCCCGCCTTCGCGGGGATGACAGCAGACTCCCAGGACCGGCCTGTATCCGCGGAGGAGCGACACGCGTTACCGCGGCGCCAACCGCTCCGAATTCCCATACGCCGTCGGCTTCAACGCGCCGTCGCGGATCCAGTCCACGAGCATCGCGTAATAGCCGTCCGCGTAGCGCAGCGCCGTGCGCTCGCCATCGGCGCCGGTCTCGAATTCGATGATGCCGTGGTCGGTGCCGGGGAACTCGACGACTTCCACGTTCGGATTCGTCTTCGCCACCGACAGCAGGCGACGACGCGTTTCCTCCGGCGGCGCTTCCTTGTCCGCGCCGGCGATGATCCACAGCAGCGGCACCTTCACTGCGCGCAGCGGCGGCATCGGGTCGTGGCGCCACGTCGTGCCTTCGTCATGGAACGGCCCGACCAGCCGCAGCATCGTCGGCGAATGCTTGACGATGTCGCCGGTGAATTCGCCCTGCATGGCGTTCCACCATGGCTCCTTGCCGTACTTCGCCTTGAGCGCTTCGAGGCGGTCGTAGCCATCCTTGAAGCCCGACGCCATTACCTCGCCCGTCGCGTCGGTCACTTCGCGCGCCTTCACCAGCGCGTCGCCCTTGAAGCCGGCGCGGACCAGGTCCAGCTGCACCTGGTCGCGATCTTCGGCGAGCGGGCTGTCGGCCAGTCCGAAACTCACCGCGACGAAATCCGGATCGCTGCGCTGCGCGGCAAGCGGTTCGATCCAGCCGGCCTGGCTGCCGCCGCTGTAACCGACGCGGCCGGCGCGCTTGCCCGCCAGGCGACGCGCTTCCTTCAGCGCGGCCGCGGCGTCGTCGGCGAGCAGGTGGAAGTCCTGGCTATAACGCCCGGTGCTGTCGCCCGTGCCGCGCTTGTCGTACACGAACACGCCGATGCCGTTGGCGGGGAAGATGCGCTGGAATGCATTGAACGTGCGCGCCGAATAGCCTTCCGAGCCGTGCACCATCACCGCGATCGGCACCGGGCCGTCGCCCGGTGGCATCACGAGGCGGCCGGCCAGCGTTTCGCCATTGCCTTCGAAGCGCGTCTCCACCGCTTCGAACTGCAGCTTCGTGCCGCGATGGCCTTCGAAGGTCATCGCCGGCTTCTCGCAGGTGCCCAGCGATACCGGCGTGGCGTCGGCGTGGTCGCTCCAGCCAACGGTGCCGCTCCACTTGCCGGCCTCGTCCTGCACGAGCTTGCCCGTGCGCCCGTCCATCGCGCGCCAGCGCAGGCCGGGTTCGGACATCGGCGCGATATCGACGAGACGACCGTCATCGAGGCGGTACAGCCCGACATGGCACGCCATGCGCGGATCGATGGGCTTGTCGCGCTCCGGCCGCGTCCACCAGAACACCGCCGCGGCTCCCACCGCGATCAGCACACAGCACCGTCACCAACACCTTGCGCATGAGCGTCCTCCTTCGGCCGGGCCGACTTTACGGCATCGGGCGATGCCACATGCCTTCGGATGCGCGTGGGGGCGTTGGGGTTTGGATGGCTCGGCTGGACGTCGCAAGAGGCCGCGAAAGCGGGGTGCTAATGTCCGCTTTCGACCCAAAGCGGACATTGCCTTCCGATACCTTCCCGCGATTGCGCAGGAGCCTTATGTCGTTCGAACAGCTGATCCAGGATCACCGGCTACTTGCTGGCGTCCTCGCGACGCTTGGAATAGTGAGCACGCTACTTGCGCATAGGGAGCTAGTTCACCTGCAATTGAAGAAGCCGGAGATTCTCAGTAGCGCCGGGATAGTCGAGATTGATTGGTGGTTCGGGTGCATCATCGGCGTGATTAGGCTCGGCTTCGGCGCGCCGAGCAGTCTCCTGTCCACGTACTCTCGATGCGTATTTCGGAGCCTCACCGTGCTCTACACCCTGTGGATGGTCCTTTTTGCCATGATGCTTCTCGGGGTTGTCACGCTATAGGTCGCGATCGATCGCTCCTGGCCGATAGCGGAAGTTCGGCCGGGACGGCGGGCAGCCGGGCTGCTAATGTCCGCTTTCGATCCAAAGCGGTCATGTCCGAGCGCGCCATTCTGCTCATTGGGGAGTCAGATGAAGAGCAGACCACTGCGAATCCTTTTTGGAGCAGGAGCATTCGGCATGATTGGGCTCTTCTGCGGAGTCTGTCTGTCGTTGGTGCTGATGGGGCCCGACGCGGTTAAAGGCGGGTGGCACGTTGGCTACTGGGTTGGCTTTGCGATCGGCTTGCCGATTTCCATTCGGTACATGAAGTAGGCCGCCGAAGTCCGCTTTTGGCCGATAGCGGACATCCACCCGACAACAATCCCGCCCCTTCTCGCAATACAGGAGCCGCGCCATGTCCATGATGGGTCTGTTGTTCATCGCCGCCTCGGCCACCAGCGCCGCGCCGCAAGCCGCCATCGATCCCGCCACGCGCGCGGCGCTCGAAGCGACCTGTTTCGATTACGTGGACGGCCAGCTCGAAGGCGATCCCGAGCGCGTCGCGCGCTCGCTGCATCCGGACCTCGCGAAGCGGCGCGTGCTCGGCGATACGCCCGACGAGCGTCTGGGCCTGCGCCGCATGAGCAAGGAAGAGCTGGTGGAACTGACGAAGCAGGGCGCGCTGAAGACGCCGAAGGATCAATGGAACCGCTCGTGCACCGTGCTCGACGTCGCCGGCAATGCCGCGGCGGTGCGTGCCGAAACGCCGTGGTTCGTCGACTTCTTCCACATGGGCAAGTTCGGCGACCGCTGGGTGATCGTCAACGCGCTCTGGTATTCGAAACCGCGGTGACGACGACGCGCGCGGGCCTTACCCGCGCGCCGGCCCGAGCTTGAACGACACCGGCTTGCCTGCCTTGCAGTTCGGCGCGATCCACACGTCGAACGTGCCGGGCTCCGCGCGGCGCACGCCGTCCGCACCGGAGAACGCCAGCGCGTCGAGATCGAGCGTGAAGCGCACGGTCGTGCGTTCGCCCGGTTCGAGCCGCACCTTCGCGAAGCCGCGCAGCTCGCGCACCGGTCGCACGCGACTGGCGACGCGATCGTGGATATACAGCTGCGCGACTTCCTCCGCCGCGCGCGTGCCGGTGTTCGTCAACGTCGCGCGCGCCTCGAGCGTGTCGCCCCATGCGAGTTCGCTCGTCGACAGTTCGACATCGCCGTATTCGAAACGGCTGTAGGTCAGGCCGTGACCGAAGGGATACAGCGGCTCGTTCGGGATCTCGCGCCAGCGCGCCTTGAATTCCGACATCTCCGGCGTTTCGGGCCGGCCGGTGCGCGTGTGGTTGTAGAAGTACGGCTGCTGGCCCGACGCGAGCGGAAAGCTCACCGGCAAACGCGCCGACGGACTGTAACGCCCGAACACCACGTCGGCGACCGCGTGTCCCGACTGTGTGCCGAGGAACCACGTGACGAGCACCGCGTCGGCGTCGCGCACCGCGCCTTCCAGCGCCAGCGCACGACCGTTGCGCAGCAGCACGACGACGGGCTTTCCGGCCGCGGCGACGGCTTCGGCCAGCGCCTGCTGCGCGGGCGGAATCGTGATCTGCACGCGCGACTGCGCTTCGCCGCTGTAGTTCTGCGGTTCGCCCAGCGCGAGCACGACGACGTCGGCGCGCGCAGCGGCTTCGACGGCCGCTTCGATGCCACCGTCGAGCGGCGCTTCCGGCGCGCAGCCGGCGACGACGTCGAGCAACGCCGCGTCATCCATCGCAGCGCGGAAGCCGTCTTCCCAACTGACGTAGCGCGACTTGTCGCCGAACAGCGTCCAGCAGCCTTCGATGTTGTCGCGATCGCTGGCGAACGGGCCGATCAGCGCGATGCGCTGGCCGGCGCTGCGCAGCGGCAGCACGTCGCCATCGTTCTTCGCCAGCACGATGGAACGGCGCGCGGCCTCGCGGGCGAGTGCGTCGTGCGCGTCGAGCCAGCTGCGATCCGCTTCACGCGCTAGGTCGAGCGAGCGATACGGATCGTCGAGCAGGCCGATGGTTTCCTTCAGCGTCAGCATGCGGCGCACCGCTTCGTCGACGCGCTCGATCGGCACTTCGCCGCTTTCGACCAGCCCGGGCAGATGATCGGCGAAGAAGCCGCTCTGCATGCTCAGGTCGAGCCCGGCGAGGATCGCGCGGCGCGTGGCGTCGCGTTCGTCCTCGGCATAGCCGTGCGCGATGAGCTCCATGTCGGAGGTGTAGTCCGACACGACGACGCCGCGGAATTTCCATTCGCCGCGCAGCAGGTCCGTCAGCAGCCACGCATTGGCCGAAGCCGGCACGCCGTTGATGTCGTTGAACGACGACATGATCGCCAGCGCGCCGGCGTCGATGGCCGCCTTGAACGGCGGCAGGTGCACGTCGCGCAGCGTCTGCGGCGAGATGTCCACCGTCGCGTATTCCATGCCCGCGGCCACCGCGCCGTACGCGGCGAAATGCTTGGGCGTGGCGAGCAGCGCGTCGGGGGAACGCAGGTCGTCGCCCTGGAAACCGCGCACGCGCGCGGCGGCGAACGCGCAGGAGAGGAAGGTGTCTTCGCCCGCGCTCTCCGCGCCGCGGCCCCAGCGCTGGTCGCGCGCGATGTCGACCGACGGCGCGTAGGTCCAGTGCACGCCGCTGGCCGTGGCTTCGATCGCGGTGGCGCGCGCGGTGCGCTGCGCGAGGTCGGGCTCGAAGCTGGCCGCTTCGCCGAGCGGAATCGGGAACACGGTCTTCATGCCGTGGATGACGTCCGCGGCGAGGATCACCGGGATGCCCAGGCGGCTTTCCTCGACAGCGACTTTCTGCAGACGTCGGCCCGCTTCCACGCCGTAACCGTTGAACAGCGAACCGACGGCGCCGGCCCGGATCTCGTCCAGCACCTGGTCGGCGTTGCGGACGTTGGTCTCCGGGTTCACGTCGGGATTGAAGGGCCGGACCATGTCGGCGAACACGCCCAGCTGGCCGGCCTTTTCCTCCAGGGTCATGGCGGCCAACAGGGCTTCGACGCGGGCAGATGACATGCAGCGGGGTCCGTGAAAACGTTTACAGGAGTCTAGGCCAGGCGGTGGCTGAAGTCATTTGTCGCAAGGCAGGACAGCCGCGGCAAGCACGGCGACGGCGACCGCGCGGCTGCCCTTGCACTAGGATGGTGCAATGCCCACCCCGCCCGACACCCTCCGCCCCGAGCTCGACACGCTGACCACGCCCGTCGCGTGGAGCGACGAGGAAGGGGCGATCGTCGGCTGCAACGCGGCGTTCTCGCGCTGGCTCGGGGTAGGCGCGCGCCGGCTGATTGGCTGGCCGCTCGCCGGGCTCGACGGCGGCGAGGGACGGCTCGCCGATGCGATGGGCCGCCTCGACGCCGCCGACGCGCCGCTGCGCGTGCGCCGCAGCCGCCTGCGCTACGCCGATGGCGAGGAATGCTTCGCCGATGTCTGGCTGAGCCGCCGCGACGACGGTGGCTGGTTGCTGGAAGCGCATCCAGTCGACGAATTCCCCGGCGACGATCCGGCGCTGCTGCTGCCGTCCGCGTTGTCGGCCTCGCTCAAGGGACTCGCGCACGAACTGCGCAATCCGCTCGCCGGCCTGAAGGGTGCCGCGCAGTTGCTGTCGCGCCGGCTCGATGCCGAGACGCAGGGCGATTCGCGCGAACTGGTGGCGATGATCGGCTCCGAGGTCGAACGCCTCACCGCGCTGGTCGATCGCCTGCTCACGCCGGCGCCACCGCGGCCGCACGCGCCGCTCAACATCCATGCCGTGCTCGAACGCGTGCTGCGCCTGGCCGAAAGCGACGCCGGCTGGGCCGTGCGGCTGGTGCGCGATTACGACCCGAGCCTGCCCGAGTTCGCGGGCGATTCCGACCGCCTGATGCAGGCGGTGTGGAACCTGGTGCGCAACGCGATCGAGGCCGGCGCGGCGAACGTCACGCTGCGCACGCGCGCCGAACACGCGGTGCGCATCGCCGATGCGGTGCATCCGATCGCGCTTCGACTGGAGATCGTCGACGACGGTCGCGGCGTGCCGGATGAACTCACCGAACGCCTGTTCCTGCCGCTCGTGTCGGGACGCGCCGAAGGCAGCGGCCTCGGGCTCGCGCTCGCGCAGCAGGTCGCGCGCGAACACCGCGGCTCGCTCGCCTACCGTTCCCGCCCGGGCCACACCGTGTTCACCCTGCTGCTGCCGATGCACGTCGAGGACGCACCCTGATGAAGCCACATGACACGAGCGATGCCCGCGTCTGGGTGGTCGACGACGACCGCAGCGTGCGGTTCGTGCTCGCCACCGCGCTGCGCGAGGCCGGCTATCGCGTCGACGGTTTCGAGAACGCGCGCGACGCGCTCGATGCGCTCGCCGAACGCGGCGCGCCCGACCTGCTGTTCACCGACGTGCGCATGCCCGGCGACGACGGCCTGGTCCTGCTCGACAAACTCAAGGCGCAGGCGCCGAAGCTGCCGGTCATCGTGATGAGCGCCTACACCGACGTCGCCAGCACCGCCGGGGCCTTCCGCGGCGGCGCGCACGAGTTCCTGTCGAAGCCGTTCGATCTGGACGAAGCCGTCGAACTGGCCGCGCGCACGCTCGCCGCGCGCGAGGCGACCGAGCCGCCGCAACGCGACACGGCTGCGACGCAGGACGACGCGCTGATCGGCGAGGCGCCGGCGATGCGCACGCTGTTCCGCGCGATCGGCCGCCTCGCGCAGGCCCCGCTGTCGGTGCTGATCACCGGCGAAACCGGAACCGGCAAGGAGCTGGTCGCGCGCGCACTGCATCGCGAATCGCCGCGCGCGCAGGCGCCGTTCGTCGCGCTCAACACCGCGGCGATTCCGGCCGAACTGCTGGAAAGCGAGCTGTTCGGCCACGAGGCCGGCGCGTTCACCGGTGCGCAGCGGCGCCACGTCGGCCGCTTCGAACAGGCGCACGGCGGCACGCTGTTCCTCGACGAGATCGGCGACATGCCGCTGCCGTTGCAGACGCGTTTGCTGCGCGTGCTGGCCGAAGGCGAATTCTTCCGCGTCGGCGGGCGCGAGCTGATCCGCGTGGACGTGCGCGTGATCGCCGCGACGCACCAGGATCTCGAAGGGCTGGTCGAGGCGGGCCGGTTTCGCGCCGACCTGCTGCACCGGCTCGATGTCGTGCGCCTGCGACTGCCCGCGCTGCGCGAACGTCGCGAGGACGTGCCGCGTCTGGCCGAACGTTTCCTGCGGGCGGCCGCGACGCGTTTTGACGCGCCGGCAAAGCGCCTGGCACCTGCCGCGATCGAACGGCTCGTCGCCTACGACTGGCCCGGCAACGTGCGTCAGCTCGAGAACCTTTGCTGGCGCCTGGCCGCGCTCGCACCGGGCGACACCATCAAGCGCGAGGACCTCGACGAAGCGCTTGCGGCCACGCCGGGCAAGGATGACGCGCAGGCCGCGGGCGATGATGACTGGGATCGCCGACTTGCCGCGTGGGCGCGGGCGCAACTCGAACTCGGCCGCGACGACATCCACGCGCAGGCGCGCGATCGGTTCGAACGTGCGTTGTTCGATGCCGCGCTGGAACACACCGGCGGGCGTCGCACCGAAGCGGCGGCGCGGCTCGGGCTCGGGCGCAACACGCTCACGCGCAAGCTCGGGCCCGGACGGCGTCGTCCGTCGTGAAGGCCGCCGCGCCGTTCACCGGCGGCCTACCGTCGCGACGGTAGCCTGCCGCACCGTCGCCCGCTTCGCCCCACCGGGGCGCTCCTTCCGCACGCGGGAGGGGCAGGAACCAGACACCGTTGTCCGTTTTCGCAAGGAGAAGCCGATGAAGACCGCCCTCACCCCCGCCCTGCTCGCCGCGTCCGTGCTCGCGCTGTCGGCCTGCAGCTCGTCCGCGCCGACGAAGTCGACGGCGCCCGCCGCGAGTGCAACGACGCCGGCCGCGCCCGCCGCGCAATCGACCGCGAAGTCCGCCACGGTGAACCTCGCTTCGGCGTCGGGCAGCCTGGTGAGCGGCAAGCTGACCGTCGTGCCGATGGGCAACGGCGTGCACCTGACGGGCGAAGTCGGCGGCCTGTCGCCGGGCAGCACGCACGCGATCCACATCCACGAGAAGGGCGACTGCAGCGCGGCCGATGCGAGCAGCGCCGGCGGCCACTTCAACCCGGCCGCGCAGCCGCACGGCAAGGTCGGCAGCGGCGCGCACCACGGCGGCGACATGGACAACCTGGTCGCCAACGCCGAGGGCGTCGCGCAGGTGAACGCCCATGCCGAAGGCGTGACGCTCGGCGGCGGCGCGGCGAACGACGTCGCCGGCAAGGCGGTGATCGTGCATGCCGCGGCCGACGACTACCGCACGCAGCCGACCGGCAATGCGGGTGGTCGCGTGGCGTGCGGCGTCATTACCGTGACGCGCTGACAGCCGTCGTTTTCTTCCCTCATCACCGACGCCATGTCCCAACTCCGCATCCGCGCCGCGCACGCCCACGACCGCGACCTGCTCGCGCAGTGGGCCGTCGCCATGGCGCAGGAAACCGAGCACAAGCAACTCGACGAGAAGACCGTGCGCGCAGGCGTCGAAGCGGGCATCGCCGACCCGGCGAAGGCGCGCTACTTCGTCGCGATGCACGAATCCGCCGTCGCCGGTCGCGAAACCATCGCTGCGCCCGCCGGCACGCTGATGCTCACGCGCGAGTGGAGCGACTGGCGCAACGGCGACTGGTGGTGGATCCAGAGCGTCTACGTGCCGCCGCAGTTCCGCCGCATGGGCGTGTTCACCGCGCTGTACCGTCACGTCGAACAACTCGCGCGCGGCACGCCCGGCGTGGTCGGCCTGCGCCTGTACGTCGAACGCGAGAACACCAACGCGCAGAAGACCTACGAAGCGCTGGGCATGCGTGACGCGGGGTATTCGATTCTCGAGGCGGAGTTCCCGCGTCAGTAAGCCCCTCTCAGTGCGTCGAGCCCCTCTCCCACCGGCGACCGAAGGGAGTGCAGAGCTGAGAGGGGTTGGGGTGAGGGTCGGGGCATGCGATGCAACGAGGCAATTGCAGATCACGAGCGCCGCACTCGTTGCGTGAGCGCCCATTTGGCACTTAACCCCTCCCCAACCCTCCCCTGCATTCGCAGGGGAGGGAGCAGAAGCGCCGCTATCCTTTACACCCTGAACACGCGTCCGGGCGCACGGTGCGCCCGACCACGACAAGGAGAATCCCATGACCCGCATCATCCTGTGCCTGACCGTCCTGGCTGCCGCATCGCTGGCCGGCTGTGCATCCACGACGCCGGTCGCCGGCGGACCGACCGCGCCGACCGGCAAGTGCAATGCCGAAGGCGCGCGCTGGGCGATCGGCTCGGCCGTCAACGACGACGTCGTCAACCGCATCCTGCAGGGCACCGGCAGCCGCGACGCGCGCGTGCTGCGTCCGGGCCAGATGGCGACGATGGATTTCCGCGAGGATCGGGTGAACGTCGACGTCAACGACCGCGGCGCGATCACCGGCATCCGCTGCGGCTGACGCGTCACTCGGCTGATCGCTCGTGCGCCGTTCGCATTCGATCTGGCTCGTCGCGCTCATCGCGCTGGTCGCCCTGTGGGCGTGGACCAGGCGTGCCGGCGACGGCGAACTGCGCACGGCTGACGCGCCGCCGGTCACCGCGCAGCGTGCGGCGCAGGTCGGCTATCCGGCGTTCCTGCCGGTGGAAGCACATGCGGTGCTCGAGCGCATTGCCAGCGGCGCGGCGCATCCGTACCGGCAGGACGGAAGCGTGTTCCAGAATCGCGAAGGCCGCCTGCCGCAGCAGCCGCGCGGTTATTACCGCGAATACACCGTGCCCACGCCCGGCGCCGATACGCGCGGCGCGCGACGGATCATCGCGGGCGGCGATCCGCCGGTCGAATACTGGTACACGGCCGATCACTACCAGAGCTTCCGCCGCTTCGAATGGCCATCGAAGGAGACGCGATGAGCGCCGTCGACCTGCGCACGATCCTCGCCGACCCCGAACACGGTGGCGCCTACTTCATCGACGACCGCGACGGCGAGGCGATGGCGCAGACGGCGGCCGGGCTCGATTTCGCGGTGATGCGCGTCGACCTGTCCGACTGCGTCGACAAGGCCGACCTGATGACGCGCCTGGCGAAGGCCGGCGGTTTTCCCGCAGGGTTCGGCGCGAACTGGGATGCGCTGTCGGACGTGCTGCGCGACATGTCGTGGCGCACCGCGCCCGGTTATGTCTGGCTGATCGAACACGCCGGTGCATGGCGCGAGACGTATCCGGAAGACTTCGACACGTTCCTGGAAATCCTCAACGAAGCCGCCTTCGAGTGGGCGCATGAGGACGTCGCGTTCTGGGCGCTGCTGCCCTTCCCCGGCGACCAGCTCACGGCACTGGAAGACTGAGCGGCGCGCCGCACGCGCGCGTCAGATGCGGTCGTCGATTCCCGTGATGCCCGAATGCTTGGCGCAACTCGCGCAGCACCAGAACTTGCCATCGTGTTCGACGCCGTGCCCGATGATGCGGCAGCCGCAGTGTTCGCACGTGGGCGCGAGCTTGTGGATCGCGCATTCGAACGAGTCGAACGTCCCGCTGCCGTGCGGCATGGTGACGGTGAACGCCTTGTCGTAGTCGTTGCCGCAGGTATCGCACTTGGGCATGGCGGGGATCCTGGTCGTCGCGTGGATCCCGAGTGTGGCGTCGCGGCGCACGCGAGGCGGTGAAGTTGGCGGCAATGGGGTGTTAAGGCGTCTCGCGTCTCGCCTCTCGACATCGGACTCGAGCCCCTCTCCCTCCGGGAGAGGGGTTGGGGTGAGGGTCGGCGGAGTGATGACGAAACAGCTTGCGCGAAGCCGCTTTAGGCACGGTGCGACTGAAGCAAACCGCAGTGCATACAGGCACCTGCTGTTCACCTGTGAGCCTTCGTTACCCCTCACCCCAACCCCTCTCCCGCGGGGAGAGGGGCTTCAAAGCTTCAAAGCTTCAAAGCTTCAAAGCTTCAAAGCTTCAAAGCTTTATCGCATCAACCCGGCTCGACCACACTCGCTGCCGGCGTCGTCGCCGGCACGCGCGCGTACCGCCACGCGATGCCCACCGCCACCGCCAGCAGGATGCCGGCGATCAGGAACGGCGCGCCCGGCAAATGCATCGGCGCGCGGTCGTCGATGAAGTAGCCGAAACTGCCGGCGAACACGACCGGGCCGATGATGCCGGCCAGGCTCACCAGGCTCATCAGCGCGCCCTGGATGCGGCCCTGCACTTCCGGTCCCACCTGTCGCGTGATCAATGCCTGCGTCGACGGCGCGGCCAGGCCCCAGATCGCCGAGATCGGCAGGCCGACGAGGAACATCCAGCCCACGTGCGCGAAGCCGTAGATGCCGAAGCCGATCGCGCCGCACGCGAGGCCGAGCATCAGCGCGCGTCGTTCGCCCAGCGCGTGCACCGCCTTGCCGACCAGTCCCGCCTGCACGATCACGTTGAGCACGCCGACGATCGCGAGCACGTAGCTCACCTCGCGCGGGCCCCACTGGTACTGGTAGTCGGCGAACAGCACGAACACGCTCGGGTACACGTAGTGCGCGAGGTTCGCGATGAACACCACTGCGGCCAATCCGAACACCTGCGGATAGCGCTTGAGCAGGCCGAGCGAGCCGATGGGATTAGCATGCGACCAGTCGAAACGCGGGCTGCGGCGCTCCGGCGGCAGCGATTCGGGCAACACGAACAGGCCGTAGCAGAAGTTGAGCAGCGCCAGTCCCGCGGCGAACCAGAACGGCAGGCGCAGATCGACTTCGCCCAGCGCACCGCCGATCAGCGGGCCGACGATGAAGCCCACGCCGAACGCAGCGCCGAGCAGACCGTAGCTTTTCGCGCGCTTGTCGGGCGGCGTGACGTCGGCGACGTAGGCGTTGGCCGTGGTGAAGCTGGCCGACGTGATGCCGGAAATGATGCGTCCGACCAGCAGCCACGTCAGCGACGGCGCCAGCGCCATGAACACGAAATCGAGCCCGAGGCCCAGGCACGAGAGCAGGATCACCGGCCTGCGGCCGAAGCGGTCCGACAGCGCGCCCTGGATCGGCGAGGTCACGAACTGGATGCCCGCGAACAGGAAGCCGAATGCCGCCACCCAGTACGCCGCGTGCGCGGTGTCGCCGCCGGCGAACTGCTCGATCAGGTGCGGCAGCACCGGGATGATCAGGCCGAACGACAGCACGTCGATCAGGATCGTGATGAAGATGAAGACGAGCGCGGCGCGGCGGCGCGCGCCCGTCGCGGGAGCGGTGTCGGTCACGGGGGCCGGGGATGGGTCGAAAGAAGCCGGAAGTTTAGCGCTTCGCTTCTTTGCGCCCCAAAAGCAGCTGTGCATTACCAGGCCGTCGAGCCCCGCTCGCCGCGGTCATTGCCGCTTTGAGGCTGTCATTCCCGCGAAGGCGGGAATCCATCCTTCCGGCACATCAAGGCCTTCGCGAGCCATGACACATCGGACAGATGGATTCCCACCTTCGCGGGAATGACAGCTTAGGCAACCCATGACGCTTCCGGATGGCATGACACATCGGACAGATGGATTCCCGCCTTCGCGGGAATGACAGCAAAGACGAGCTCGGCAGTCGCAGCAAAGCACTACCGCGCGACGCCCGCGCGCACCCGCCGCGCCAATGGTTTCAATCGTTACCAAACGCCCGCGCATGTCGCGCAGTTTCCCCCGCGCGATCAACGACTTGAAACGCCGAATGCGTCGTGCCGCGTGCGCGCCGCCGGACATTTGCCGCATCGCACAAAGTGTGATTTATTCGGTTGAACCAGGGTGGTGAGGCAGGCCGGACCGCGCGAGCGGACCGCCTTCGTCGTCGCCGCAATTCCCCGGTTTCGAGTGTGCTTTTGCCAGGTTCGTTGTCGTGTTTCGCACAGCAACCCAGCGGTGAATCCGCGATGGAGCGACGATGCAGCAGCAGTACCGCCCCGGCCCTGTCGGTCTCTACGACCCACGCGATGAGCGCGATGCGTGCGGCTTCGGCCTGATCGCGCAACTCGACGACGCGCCCAGCCGCGCCATCGTCGATCGCGCGATCGAGGCGCTGGTGCGCATGACGCATCGCGGCGGCATCGCGGCCGACGGACTCAGCGGCGACGGCTGCGGCCTGCTGATCCGCCAACCGGACGCGTTCCTTCGCGCGCTCGCGCGCGAGTCGGGCATCGCGCTCGGCGCGCATTACGCCTCGGGCCTGGTGTTCCTTCCGCACGATGAAACCGAAGCGGCGCGCGCGAAGGACGAGTTCGCCGCGCAGCTGCAGCGCGAACGCGTCGACGTCGCCGGCTGGCGCGTCGTGCCGGTCGATCTGGACGCATGCGGCGAGCTCGCCAAGCGCACGATGCCGCGCATCGAGCAGATCTTCGTCAAGCCCGCCGGCGCCTTCGATGCGGCGAGCTTCCAGCGCTCGCTGTTCCTCGCGCGCCGTCGCGCCGAACAGCGCCTGCGCGAGCTTCCCGACTTCTACGTCGTCAGCCTGTCCACGGCGAGCATCGGCTACAAGGGCATGGTGCTGCCGAACCGGCTTTCGCAGCTCTATCCGGACCTGCAACGCAGCGACCTGGCCGCCAGCGTCGTCGTGTTCCACCAGCGTTTTTCGACCAACACCACGCCGCGCTGGCCGCTCGCGCAGCCGTTCCGCCTGCTCGCGCACAACGGCGAGATCAACACCATTTCCGGCAACCGCGCGTGGGCGCAGGCGCGTGCACACGTGTGGCGCACGCCGAACCTCGAGCTGACCGAGTTCGATCCGGTCATCACGATGGACGGCTCGGATTCGCAATCGCTCGACAACATGCTCGAGCTGCTGCAGGCCGGCGGCATGGACCTGCTGAAGGCGATGCGCATCCTGATCCCGCCGGCGACGCAATCGCTGGAATACAAGGACGCCGACCTCGCCGCGTTCTACGAGTACTACGCGCTCAATACCGAACCGTGGGACGGCCCGGCCGGCATCGTCACCGTCGATGGCCGCTACGCCGCGTGCACGCTCGATCGCAACGGCCTGCGCCCGGCGCGCTGGATGCGCACGCGCGACCGCCACTTCCTCATCGCGTCCGAGGCCGGCGTGTGGGAGCGCCCGGCGGAGGAAATCGAGGCCAAGGGCAAGCTCGGGCCGGGCGAGATGATCGCGGTGGATCTTTACCTGGGCGAGGTGCTCGACAGCGAGGCGATCGACCGCATCAACCGCGCGCGCGCCCCGTACAAGCGCTGGCTCAAGCAGGGCGTGACTTACCTGCAGACCGAGCTGATCGATCCCGCGCTCGCGGCCGAACCCTTCGACAGCGAGACGCTGACGCGCTTCCAGAAGCTGTTCCAGCTCACGCGCGAGGAACGCGAGCAGGTGCTGCGTCCGCTGGCTGAAACCGAGCAGGAAGCGGTCGGCTCGATGGGCGACGACGTGCCGATGGCCGTGCTGAGCCAGCAGGTGCGTCCGCTGTACGACCAGTTCCGCCAGGGCATTCGCGCAGGTGACCAACCCCCCGATCGACCCGCTGCGCGAGGACTGCGTGATGTCGCTGGCGACGCAGCTCGGTCGCGAGGGCAACGTGTTCGTCGACGGCCCCGGCAACGTCGACCACATCCATCTCAACTCGCCCGTGCTCTCGCAGCGCAAGCTGCGGCAGATGCTGGCGATGGAGCAGTACGAGAACGCGCACGCGCTGATCCACCTGCATTACGCACCGGAGGAAGGCCTGAAGGCCGCGCTCGAACGCATCTGCGCCGAGGCCGAAACCGCAACGCGCGACGGCAAGGTGCTGCTGGTGCTGAGCGACCGCTATCCGGTCGAGGGCCGGCTCATGGCGCACGCGCTGCTCGCCACCGGCGCGGTGCACCAGCATCTGGTGCGCGCGGGGCTTCGTTGCGAATCCAACCTCATCGTCGAGACCGGCACCGCGCGCGATCCGCATCACTTCGCCTGCCTGATCGGCGTCGGCGCCACGGCGGTGTATCCGTACCTCGCGTACCAGACGCTGCACGACCTCGGCGTGCGCGGCATCCTCAAGACCAAGCACGGGCAGGTCGCGGAAATCGGCCGCAGTTACCGGCGCGGCATCAAGAAGGGCCTGCTGAAGATCATCTCGAAGATGGGCATCAGCACCATCGGCAGCTATCGCGGCGCGCGGCTGTTCGAGATCGTCGGCCTGGATCGCGAAGTGGTCGACCTGTGCTTCGCCGGCACGCCCTCGCGCATCGGCGGCGCGGGTTTCGCCGAACTGCACGAGGACGCGGCCACGCTCGCCGAACACGCATGGAACGCGAACGCCCTGCCGAACATCGGCGGCCTGCTGAAGTACACGCCGGGCGGCGAATACCACCTGTTCAATCCCGACGTGGTGATGAACCTGCAGCGCGCCGTATCCACCGGCGACTGGAGCGACTGGCAGCGTTACGCCGCCGCGGTGAACGAACGCCCCACGGCCGCGCTGCGCGACCTGCTCGACGTCGATACGTCTGACGCTATAGGCATACGGCTGGAAGACGTCGAACCCGTTTCGGCCATCGTGCGCCGCTTCGATTCGGCCGCGATGAGCCTCGGCGCGCTGTCGCCCGAAGCGCACGAGGCCCTGGCGATCGCGATGAACCGCCTGGGCGGGCGCAGCAATTCCGGCGAAGGCGGCGAGGATCCGGCGCGTTACGGCACCGACAAGGTGTCGAAGATCAAGCAGATCGCGTCGGGGCGTTTTGGCGTGACGCCGGAATACCTTGTCAACGCCGAAGTGCTGCAGATCAAGGTCGCGCAGGGCGCCAAGCCCGGCGAAGGCGGCCAGCTTCCGGGCCACAAGGTCAACGAACTGATCGCGCGCCTGCGTTACGCGATGCCGGGCATCGGCCTGATCTCGCCGCCGCCGCATCACGACATCTATTCCATCGAGGATCTCGCGCAGCTGATCTTCGACCTCAAGCAGGTCAATCCGCAGGCGCTGGTGTCGGTGAAGCTGGTCTCGCACGCGGGCGTGGGCACGATCGCCACCGGCGTCGCGAAGGCCGGCGCGGACCTGATCACCATCTCCGGCCACGACGGCGGCACCGGCGCGAGTCCGATCTCGTCGATCCGCTACGCCGGCACGCCGTGGGAACTCGGCTTGTCCGAAGCACGCCAGGCGCTGGTGTCGAACGACCTGCGCGATCGCGTGATCCTGCAGACCGACGGCGGCCTGAAGAGCGGCTTGGACGTGGTGAAGGCCGCGCTGCTGGGCGCGGAAAGTTTCGGCTTCGGCACCGCGCCGATGATCGCGCTGGGCTGCAAGTACCTGCGCATCTGCCATCTCAACAACTGCGCGACGGGCGTGGCGACGCAGGACGACGCGCTGCGTCGCGAGCATTTCACCGGCCTGCCCGACCGCGTGGAGAACTTCTTCCGCCTGCTCGCCGAGGAAGTGCGCTTCTGGCTCGCGCAGCTGGGTGTGCGCACGCTAGGCGAACTGGTCGGTCGCACGGATCTTCTGAAGCAGCTCGAAGGCGACGGCGAGCGGCAGCACAAGCTCGACCTCGCGCCGCTGCTCGCCGGCAGCGGCCTCGCGCACGGCGGCCATTGCGGCGTGCCGCAGCCGTCGGCCGATGCGACGGGCCTGGCGGCGCAGCTCGATGTCGACCTGGCCGAGCCCATCGCGAGCAAGCGCGGCGGCGCGTACGCGTACACGATCCGCAACACCGATCGCAGCATCGGCGCCCGCCTGTCGGGCCGCATCGCGCGGCTGCATGGCGATCGCGGCATGGTCGATGCGCCGATTTCGCTTCGCTTCGATGGCACCGCCGGCCAGAGCTTCGGCGCGTTCAACGCCGGTGGCCTGCAGTTCGAACTGCACGGCGAAGCGAACGATTACGTTGGCAAGGGCATGGCGGGCGGGCGCATCGTGATCCGTCCGCCGATGGGCGCGCGCTACACCGCACACGAGACGCCGATCATCGGCAACACCTGCCTGTACGGCGCCACGGGCGGCGAACTCTACGCGGCCGGTCGCGCGGGCGAGCGCTTCGGCGTGCGCAATTCCGGCGCGACGGCGGTGGTGGAAGGCGCGGGCGATCACTGCTGCGAATACATGACCGGCGGCGTGGTCGCGGTGCTCGGCCGCACGGGCCTGAACTTCGGCGCGGGCTTCACCGGCGGCATGGCGTACGTGCTCGATACCGAGCGCGATTTCGTCGATCGCTACAACCACGAACTCATCGACATCCTGCGCATCGCGTCCGACGGTTTCGAGAACCACCGCTCGCACCTGCGCGAACTGCTGGAGGCGCACGTGCAGCTCACCGGCAGCGTGTGGGCGCGGAAGATCCTCGACGAGATGCGCGATTTCCTGGGCAAGTTCTGGCTGGTCAAGCCTAAGGCGGCGAGCCTGGAATCGCTGGCCGAAAACCTGCGGAGAGCGGCGTGAGCAAGATGGACACCAAGAAGCCCGTGTTCGCCTTCCGCGAGACGCCCCGGCAGATGCCGTCGCGCATCCCGCTGGAGCTGCGCCGCAGTGGCGACTGGGGCGAACTGTACGGCCGTTTCGGCGAAGCCGAGGCCAAGCACCAGGCCAGCCGCTGCCTGGACTGCGGCAACCCGTACTGCAGCTGGAAATGCCCGCTGCACAACTACATTCCGAACTGGCTGGAACTCGCGCGCGAAGGCCGCATCTTCGAAGCCGCCGCGCTCGCGCACGAAACCAATCCGCTGCCGGAAATCTGCGGCCGCGTATGCCCGCAGGATCGCCTGTGCGAAGGCAGCTGCACGCTCAACGACGGCTTCGGCGCGGTCACCATCGGCGCGGTCGAGAAATACATCAGCGATCGCGCGCTGGCCGACGGCTGGCGACCGGACCTGTCGAAGGTCGCCGCAACCGGCAAGCGCGTGGCGGTGATCGGCGCCGGTCCCGCCGGCCTGTCGTGCGCGGATCGCCTCGCGCGTGCGGGCATTGAAGCGGTCGTGTTCGATCGCTATGAACAGATCGGCGGCCTGCTCCACTTCGGCATTCCCAGCTTCAAGCTGGAGAAGTCGGTGCTGCAGACGCGGCGCGACGTGCTCGAAGGCATGGGCGTGCAGTTCCGCCTCGGCGTGGAGATCGGCCGCGACGCGGGGCTCGACGACCTGCTCGCGGAGTTCGATGCCGTTTTCCTCGGGCTGGGCAGCTATCGCTACACCGACGGCGGCCTGCCGGGACAGGACCTGAAGGGCGTGCTGCCGGCGCTGCCGTTCCTGGTGCACAACGGACGCCTGGTGCATGGCGACGACGAAGCGCAGGGCAAGCCGATCGCCGGCTGGGAAGATCGCGTCGCCCTGCCCAACCTTCACGGCAAGCGCGTGGTGGTGCTCGGCGGCGGCGACACCGGCATGGACTGCGTGCGCAGCGCGGTGCGACTGGGCGCGGCGCGCGTGACCTGCGCGTACCGTCGCGACGAGGCGAACATGCCCGGCTCGGCGCGCGAAGTCGCCAACGCGCGCGAGGAAGGCGTGCAGTTCCTCTTCAACCGCCAGCCGCTCGCGCTGCTGGGCGACGACGGCGAGGTCACCGGCGTGCGCGTGGCCGAAACGCGCTTGGGCGAACCCGACGCGCTGGGCCGACGCAACGCGGAACTCGTGCCGGGAAGCGAATCGGTGCTCGCGGCCGACGTGGTGATCATCGCGTTCGGCTTCCAGCCCGATCCGCCGGAATGGCTGTCGGCACACGGCATCGAACTCGAAAACAACGGCCGCATCCGCGTGACGCAGCCGCCGTCGGGTTGCGGTTCGCGTCGGGCGACGGCGGCGCTGCCGTTCCAGACGACGAACACGCGCGTTTTCGCCGGCGGCGACGGCGTGCGCGGCGCGGACCTGGTGGTGACGGCGGCGTACGAAGGCCGCGAGGCGGCAGCGGGGATCGTGCGGATGCTGCTCGGATAGACCGGCGTGGGCGACGAGCCGCGCTCAGGCCGGCTCGTCGGGGATCAGCGCGCTTTCCAGCCGCGCGATGCAGTCCTTCAGCCACAGCTTGCGCTTCTTCAGGCGCTTGACCGTCAGCTCGTCCGCGTCGGGCAGCCGAGAAAGGCGTTCGATCGCCGCGTCGAGGTCGCGGTGTTCGAGCCGGAGTTCGGCCAGCTGGTGCGCGAGCACGGCGGGATCGTCGCTTTCGGTCATGCCGGAAGCTTAACGCGCCCTCGCGGCCAGCGTCACCGCGGCCGCGCCGGTAGAATGGACGGTCCATGAGTACCGTCCTGCCCTTGCTGGAACCCCAGCCACTCGCCCACCGCGCGCAACGTCGCGCGCACGAGAACAACAAGCTCGCCAAGCGCCTGCGCCACCAGGTGGGCCGCGCGATCGCCGACTTCGGCATGATCGAGGACGGCGACAAGGTGATGGTGTGCCTGTCCGGCGGCAAGGACAGCTACACGATGCTCGACATCCTCCTGCAGCTGCAGCAGAAGGCGCCGGTGAAGTTCGAGCTGGTGGCGGTGAACCTCGACCAGAAGCAGCCGGACTTCCCCGAGCACGTGCTCCCGGAATACCTCAAGTCGATCGGCGTGCCGTACCACATCATCGAGCAGGACACCTATTCGGTCGTCACGCGCGTGGTGCCGGAAGGCAAGACGATGTGTTCGCTGTGTTCGCGATTGCGCCGCGGTGCGCTGTACACCTACGCCGAAGAGAACGGCTTCACGAAGATCGCGCTCGGCCACCATCGCGATGATCTGGTCGCAACGTTCTTCCTGAACCTGTTCTTCCACGCCAAGCTTGCCGGCATGCCGCCCAAGCTCCTCAGCGACGACGGCAAGCACGTGGTGATCCGCCCGCTCGCCTACGTGCGCGAGGACGACATCGCCGCCTATGCCGATGCGAAGGGTTTTCCCATCATCCCGTGCAACCTGTGCGGCTCGCAGGAAAACCTGCAGCGCAAGCAGGTCAAGAAGATGATGGACGCATGGGAGCGCGACACGCCCGGCCGCATCGAGACCATCGCGCGCGCGCTCGGCGACATCCGTCCATCGCAGCTCGGCGATCCGAAGCTGTTCGATTTCCTCGCGCTCGGTCGCAATGGCGATGCGCCGATGCCGGACGCACATGCGTGGCTGGCGGGCGAGCCGCACGCGCAGGACGCTCCATAACCCATCCGATTGATGTCGTCATCCCCGCGAAAGCGGGGATCCAGCGACTTCACGCCGTACGCGATCAAGGCACTGGATTCCCGCTTATCGCGGGAATGACGGAGCTGAAACTTCACGGGACCCTAAATGTTCTTCCGCAACCTGACGCTGTTCCGCTTCCCCACCACCACCAAGTTCGACGACCTCGACAGCGGCCTGACCGAATGCCAGCTTCGCGCGGTCGGCCCGCTGGAACTGTCCAGCCGCGGCTTCATCTCGCCGTTCGGGCGCGACTCCGACGAGATGTCGCACAAGCGCAGCGACGCGACGTGGCTCGCCGTCGGCGGCGAGGACAAGATCCTGCCAGGCTCGGTCGTCAACGACATGCTCAACAAGAAGCTGTCGGAGATCGAGGCGAAGGAAGGCCGCAAGCCCGGCGGCAAGACGCGCAAGCGCATCAAGGACGAGCTCATCACCGACCTGCTGCCGCGCGCGTTCGTGAAGCCCAGCCGCACCGACGCCCTCATCGACACCGGCCTGGGCGTGGTCGCCGTGGACACCTCCAGCCGCAAGTCCGGCGAGAACGTCGTGAGCGAGATCCGCCGCGCGCTCGGCAGTTTCCCGGCGCTCCCGCTGAACGCCGAAGTGGCGCCGCGCTCGGTGCTGACCGGCTGGGTCGCCGGCGAGCCGCTGCCCGAAGGCCTCTCGCTGGGCGACGAGTGCGAACTGCGCGATCCCATCGACCAGGGCGCGGTGGTGAAGGTGCAGCGCATGGAGCTGCAGAGCGACGAGATCACCAAGCACCTGGAATCGGGCAAGCAGGTCACGCGCCTGGCGCTGACGCTGGACGATCACGTTTCGTTCGTCCTCGGAGAAGACCTCGTCGTGCGCAAGTTCAAGCTGCTCGACGGCGCGGTGGACGAGCTGGAATCGACCGAACGCGACGACCTCCGCGCCGAGCTCGACGCCCGCTTCGTGCTGATGGCCGGCGAGTTCCGTCGCCTGTTCACGGTGCTGGAAGGTGCGCTGAAGCTGTCGAAGGCCGAAGCCTGAATCACGCCGGGCCCTTCTCCGTGCGGTGAAGGGCTGCGGACTTCGCGCATCGCGCAATGTGTGCGCCGCTACGGCGCACATCGTCACGCAGCATCGCTAAGATGCTGGCATGCCGTCCCCGCCGCGCCCCCTCGCCCGTCTGTTCGCGCCCACGCCGCGCACGGTCGAGCGCGAAACGCTCGACATCGAACTGTCCGACGGCCGCACCGTCCCGCTGCAACGCGTGCGCGATCCGCGCGCGCGGCGGATGAAGCTGTCGGTCGACGAACGCGGCGCGCGCCTCACGATCCCGATGCGCGCGAGCCTGGCCACCGCCGATCGCTTCGTCACGCAGCATCGCGACTGGCTCGCCGCGCAGCTGGAACGCTTCGCCATCGACGGCGTACCCTCGCTCGAACCGGGCGTCGACGTGCAGCTCCCGCTGCGTGGGGCACTGCATGACGTGCGCTGGCAGGCCGGCCGTTTCACGCGGCTGGATCACGCGAACGACGGCACGGGCGACCTGGTGTTCACGCATCCCGCGCGCGCCGGCGATACGGCCGTGCGGCGCGCGGTTCGCGATTTCCTCGAAGCGCAGGGCCGTGCCGACGTCGGCCGCTGGATGCCGCGCTACCTGCCGGCGCTGCCGCGCGCGCCACGCCGGGTGACGTTCAAGATCATGTCGTCGCAGTGGGGTTCGCTCGCGCCCGACGGCTCGATGGCGCTGGACCTCTCGCTCGTGCTCGCGCGACCGGGCGCGTTCGAGTATGTGCTCGTGCACGAACTCTGCCACCTCATCCACGCCGACCATTCGCGCAGCTTCTGGCGCGAGGTGGAAGCGCGTTGCCCGCAGTGGCGCGAGGAACGCGATTACTTCCACGCCGAAGGTCGGCGCCTTAAGGCGACGCTGCGCGCCTTGTGCGGGAAGGTCTAGCGGCGCGTCATCCGCGCACGAAGAAATCGCCGATCACTTCGGCGATGCGCCCGGGCTGTTCCATGTGCAGGTGATGGCTGCCGTCGATGACGATGAGCTCGCCTGCAGGCAGCAACGCCGCGCGTTCGCGACGCAACGCGTCGGGCAGGTACGGCTGCGCGGGATCGGCGAAGATCACGCGCGTCGGGCATTCGATGCCGGCGACGAGATCGCGGATTTGCGGCTCGGTCATGCGCTGCATCGTCGGCAGCGTCAGGCGCGGATCGCTCGACCAGGTGAACCCGCCTTCCACCGGCACCACGCCACGTTCGACGAGCAACCGCGCCGCGCGTTCTTCCAGACGACTGCCGACGTTCGCGCCGGCGGCCATGCGTGCGCGGATCGCGATGGCGATGTCGGGAAACACGCGCAGCGATTTGCCGCGCAGTGCGCGATACGCGGCGATGGCTTCGCGCAGGCGCGACACGGTGCGCTCGGGCACTTCGGCGAGCGCGCCGAGCGCCTCGATCGCGACCAGGCGCTCCACGCGCTGCGGGCACGCGGCGGCGACGAGGCTGGAAATGCCCGCACCCATCGAATGACCGAGCAGCGAGAACCGCTCCCAGCCCAGCGCGTCGGCGACGTCGAGCACCGCATTCACCGCGGCGGCGAAGGAGTAATCCGCGCCCGGCGCGAGATGCGCGCTGGCGCCGTGTCCCGGCAGATCGGGCGCGACGAGTTCGATGCCGTGGAGGTGTTCGGCGAGCGGCACGAAGCTGGCGGCGTTGTCGAGCCAGCCGTGAAGCGCGATGACGCGCGCACCGCCGGGCTCGCTGCGCAGCCCGGCGATGCGGCCGGTCGGGGTGTCGAGCGTGAAGTCGTGCAGGCCGCGTGCGGGCATCGGGTGCAGGTGCCTCAGATCCAGTTGTGCAGTTCCTGGCGGGCGATGCCGGCCAGGGCGCGTGCGTGCGGAAGCGAATCGTTGAGGCACGGGATGTAGCGCAGCGTGCCGCCGTGTTCGGCGAAATCCTCGGCGAGCATCATCGCCACTTCTTCCAGCGTCTCGATGCAGTCCACCGCGAACCCCGGCGCGACCACGTCGACGTTGCGCACGCCGCGCGCGGCGAGCGCATGCAGCGTCTGCTGCGTGCTCGGCTCCAGCCATTTGTCGCGACCGAAGCGCGACTGGTAGCTCAGGCTCCACTGGTCGTCGGCGAGTTCCAGTCGTTTCGCGATGGCGCGTGCACCCGCTTCGCAATGACGCTGGTACGGATCGCCTTCGTCGATCAGCCGCTGCGGCAGGCCGTGGAAGGAGAACAGCAGGTGTTCGCCGGCGGCGTGCTGCGCGCGATGCGCGCGGATCGAATCGGCCACCGCATCGAGCCAGCCGTCGTCGAGGTGGTAGTTCTCCACCAGCCGCGTGGGCAGCGCGTGTTCGCGCGCGAGCACGTCGTCGACGGATGCGGTGGTCGTCGTCGAATACTGCGGATACAGCGGCAGCACCAGCGCGCGGCGCACGCCGGCCTCGCGCAGCTGGCGAAGGCGCGCCGCCAGCGACGGCGAGCCGTAGCGCATCGCGTCGATCACCCGCAGCTGCGGCATCTCGTTCTGCACCGCCCACGCGAGCCGGCGCGTGTACACCGCCAGCGGGGAACCGCCGTCCTCGCCGCCCATCCAGATGCTCGCGTACTTCTTCGCGACGGGCTTCGATCGGAGTGGCAGCACGATCAGGTGCAGCAGCGGCAGCCAGAACCAGCGCGGCAGGCCGACGACGCGGCGATCGCCCAGGAATTCGGCAAGGTAACGGCGCACGCCGGCGGGCGTCGGCGCGTCGGGCGTGCCGAGGTTCACCAGGACAAGGGCGGTGTCCGGCGGGGCCGAAGAAGGTGAAGTCTGGGCGCCGTCGAGCGCGGCGTCGGTGCTGGCGGAGGCGGGCATGCGCATAGGATGACAGCTGCGCCGGCCGGCGCGAATCACATCGCCGATGCGCGCCGGCGATCCGGCGGCGACACGATCCGCACGCCGGATTGCTCAGGATAGGCGAGGCCGTCGCACTTTCGGCGCTTGACGTGCGCGCCGATTCGGTAAGGATTCATTGCCGAATCACTAGCCTGAACCGACTGCCGCGCCGGCGGTCGAATGCTCGAATTTCCCCCAGCTGCGCATCGTCGAGTTTTCACTGGAGTCCGCCATGTCCCGTCTGCCGCGCCCTGCCCTGCTGCGTATCGCCGTCCTTTCCCTCGCCCTTGGCGTCGCCACCTCGGCGGTCGCCGGCCAGCAGGAGGACGATCGCGCGCGCCAGGCCGTGCGCGTGCTCACCGACATCCAGCAGATCCCCGAATCCGGCATTCCGGACAAGCTGCTCGACGAAGCGCGCGGGATCGTGGTCGTGCCCGACGCGCTCAAGGTAGGCCTGGTCGTCGGCGGCCGTCGCGGCCACGGCCTGCTGTCGGTGAAGAACCCCGACGGCACGTGGTCGAACCCCAGCTTCGTGAAGCTCACCGGCGGCAGCATCGGCTTCCAGGCCGGCGTGCAGTCGGCCGACATCGTCCTGGTGTTCCGCAGCGACCGCGGCCTGGACAACATCGTCAACGGCAAGGTCACCCTGGGCGCCGACGCCGGCGTCGCGGCGGGCCCGGTCGGCCGCAACGCGGGCACCGCCACGGACGGCCAGCTCAAGGCCGAGATCTGGTCGTGGTCGCGCGCGCGCGGCCTGTTCGCCGGGATCGCGCTCGACGGCGCGGTGCTGTCCATCGACGACGAGGCCAACGAATCGGTCTACGGCCGCGACACCACGCCGCGGATGATCTTCGAAGGCCGCGCGAACGGGCAGCCGTCGACCGCAGTGGTGGATTTCCGCGACCGCCTGGAGGAAGCCAGCAACATCGCACGCACCGCCCGTTCGAACGCGAGCGCCGATGCGAACGCCCGCGCCTCCGCGCCGCGGCCGGCGGCGAGCCCGGCGACGGTGCATTCGAGCGGCGGCGTTTCCGCCGCCCCGGCGACGGGCTCGGCCACGACCGCGCCCCTGCACGGCCCGCAGCAGGCGCAGCAGCCTTCGGCCTTCGAGACGGTGGAAAGCCCGGTTCAGGCCGAACCGCTGCCCTGACCGGCGTGCAGTCGTCACGTTCTTAACCCTCCGCACGCGCGGAGACGACAGCGGCCGTCATGGTGCTGCGGTATCCTGACCCTCCACTTTTTCCCGCGGACATTCCTCATGGGCGGTTTGAGTCTTTGGCACTGGCTGATCGTGCTGGTGATTGTGGTGCTGGTGTTCGGCACCAAGCGCCTGGGCAACGTCGGCAAGGACCTCGGCGAAGCGGTGAAGGGCTTCAAGAAGGGCATGCGCGACGGCGATGAGGATGCGGACAAGCCCTCGGCGCAGCTGCGCGACGAGCGTCGCGACGAGACCAAGTCCGGCGAAAGCACCAAGCACGACGACCGCACCCCGCGCTGACGCGGCGCGGCGTCCTGGCGGTCGGCGGCCATGTTCGACATCGGGTTCTCCGAGATCTTCGTCATCGCGATCGTGGCCCTGCTGGTGCTGGGGCCCGAGCGCCTGCCGAAGGCGGCGCGTTTCGCCGGCCTGTGGGTCCGGCGCGCACGTGCGCAGTGGCACTCGGTGAAGTCCGAGCTCGAGAACGAGCTGGCCGCCGAGGAGCTCAAGCGCAGCCTGCGCGAGACGCAGGACTCGCTCCGCGAAGCCCAGCAGGGCTTCAATGAAGGCCTCGACGAGGCGCGAAACCGCATCAAGCGCGAGCAGGAATCCCTGCAGCGTGAGCTCGACGCGCTCGACCGCGACGTGCGCGGTGCGTCGGCGCAATCCGAGGCGTTGACCGAAACTACGCCGGCCCCCGCGGGCGAACTCTCGTCTGCGGAAACGCCCGAGTCCACGGGAATCGAGGAGCGCTCGCTCGCCTCCGCGACCGATCCCGACGTGGCGCTCCGCGACGATGCCATCGAACCGGGCGTGAGCCGCGACGATGTCTACGCCCACGGCCTGCCGGTGGAAACCGATTCGGAAGCCGAACCCGTGCCGCTCGCGCGCCCCGTCCCGTCCACTTCAGATGACGGGGCGCCGCGTCGATGAGCCGCGATCACGACACCTACTCCGGTGACGAGGCCGGCGTCGATGGCGCCGAGCCGCGCCTGATCGACCACCTGATCGAGCTGCGCGCGCGCCTGCTGCGGGCGGTCGCCGGGTTGATGCTCATCTTCGTCGTGCTTTTGCCCTTCGCGGCCGACATCTACGCGATCCTCGCCCAGCCGCTGCTGAGCTCGCTGCCCGAGAGCGGCAGGCTGGTGGCGGTCGATCCGGCTGGCGGCTTCTTCGTGCCGGTGAAGCTCGCGTTCTTCGCCGCCTTGCTGGTGACGATGCCGTGGCTGCTCTACCAGGCGTGGGCCTTCGTGGCGCCGGGCCTCTACCACCGCGAAAAGCGCCTGGCGATGCCGCTGCTGGTTTCGGCGGTGGCGCTGTTCTACACCGGCTGCGCGTTCGCCTTCTTCCTGGTGCTGCCATCGGTGTTCGGCTTCCTGGCGCGGTTCACGCCGGAAGTGGTCGCGATGACGCCCGACATCGGCAAGTACCTCGACTTCGTGCTGGTGATCTTCCTCGCGTTCGGCGCGAGCTTCGAACTCCCGGTCGCGCTGGTGATCCTGGTGCTGCTGGGCTGGGTGACGCCGCAGCAGCTGAGGGAATCGCGCGGGTACGCCATCGTCGGCGTGTTCGTCGTCGCCGCGGTGATCACGCCGCCGGACGTCGTCTCGCAGCTGATGCTCGCGATCCCGATGTGCATCCTCTACGAGCTGGGCATCGTGGCATCGCGCTGGCTCAAGCCGCGCGAGGATGCCGACACCTCCGGGCAGACGCCCACCGCGTGAGTGCGCCGGCGCGCCTGTTGCCGCGCTACGCGGCGTGGTCGCTCGATGCGGCGCTGATCGCCGCATTGCTCGCGCCGTTCCTGTGGGACCGGGTGGCGCACGACCTCCACGCGCTCGAACAATCCTTCGTCGCGATGCTCGACACCTTCTACGGCGCGGTCGCGAGGCAGCTCGACGCCGGCGGCGCGCCGGACGTGTTCGCGCTGGCGTCGGATCCCTCGATTCGACCCGCCATTGCTGCGCTCGAAATGGCGTTGCTGCGCGCGATGTGCGTGCCGACGCTCGCGTTCGCGCTGGCGATGCTGGTGTGGCAGGTGGCCGGCGAGCAGTCGCGCTGGCAGGGCAGCCCGGGCAAACGGGCACTGCGGTTGCGCGTGGTGGACCGCGATGGCGCGGCGCCGGGCCTTCTCCGCTCCATCGGGCGTGAGTTCGCGGGGCTGCTGTCGTGGCTGACCCTCAACATCGGCCACGTCATGGCCGCGGTTCCGCCGACGTACCTGGCGCTGCACGACCGCGTCAGCGGCACTCGCGTGGTCCGCGAGGACGCGCCGCTTCCGGCGTGGGTGCGTGGATGGATCCTGCTGCAGGCCGGCGTCGCGGCGGCGCTGACGATCGCGATGACCGGCCGCCTGGCGTCGTTGGCGCAGGCGGCGGTGGAGCGGGCGCTGGGTTGATTCGCGGCTCGTCGCGAACCCGGGGCGTGTCGCGTCCCCGGGCTGCGGAAGCGCGTCGCTTACAGCTCGATCTGGTGATTGTTCGACGACGACGGCGGCGGCGGGCCGTTGCCCTGCGTGTCCGCCGGAGCGCAGACGTCGCGCCACAGGTAGTACATGACGCCGAACATCACCACGTACATCACCACCATCAGCGCGAGGTACAGCGGCAGGATCAGCGCCGCGCCCAACGTCGGATGGATGATCCCGCCGATAAGCCCGACGATGCCGAACACCGCCGCGAGCACCAGGCCGACGGGGATCGAGGCCAGCACGATAACGACGGCCAGCAGCAGGATCGGCAGCAGGTTCTTCGCCGTGCCGACGACGCCGTCGGCCATCGCCAGCCGCACCGGACGACGGCCGAGCGCGACCTGGCCGAAGCCGATCGCGTACACGCCGGACAGGAACAGGAACAGGATCGAACCCAGGCCGAGCAGGCGGCCGAGGCCTTCGGGTGCATCGGGCACCTGCGCCGGATCGATGCGGCCGTTGCCCGCCGCCTGCAGCGTCATCACCTTGGTCAGCCAGTCGAGCAGGCCGTCGCCGAAGACGGTGATCAGCGCGACGCCGATGATCACGTAGTACAGCGTCATTAGAAGGCCGAAACCTATCAGGCGCCCGGCATCGCCGCCGTGGCGGAACGGCTTGAAGACGTCGCTCGCCGAGGCGGGACGGGCGTGTTCGGTGTCGTCGATCAGCCGCAGGAAGCCGCCCATGAAAGGCGACAGCAGCACGATCGACAGCAGCTGCGCGCCCGCGGCGACGGCCATGGCCCCGTTCGCGTCGGGCTGCAGGACCGACAGCACGGCCAGCTGCAGGAGGCTGGGCAGCGTCGCCACCATCATCAGGATCGCCGCCGCGCCGAACACGGCGCGCGCGTTGTGGCGACCGAGGTTGATGCCGCGCTTGAGCCAGGTCAGCCCGGACAGCGGGCCGGTTGCGTGAGTCGTCATGAGGGAAGGGTTTCGATGGTGACGCGTGGGGGAATGCGCGCGATCGCGTCGCGCGCATGAAGGGTGATGCCGGAAACCTCAGTGCCCGTGCAGGCCGCGTGCGTGGCGCACGAAGCGCCGCAACACGCGCCGCGCGTGCGGCGTGGCGCTGACCGCGCGCGCCAGCGACTTCGCGCAGCGGCCTTCGCCGTGCAGCGCGTCGCGTCGCGCGTGGACGTAGCCGCGCATGTGCGTGGCGCTGAATTCGGGATGGAACTGCACGCCCCAGGCGCGTTCGCCCCAGCGGAACGCGTGGCAGTCGTCCTGGCTCGATTTCGCCAGCACCGTCGCGCCCTGCGGCGCGCGCAGCACGGTCTGCAGGTGCGTGGCCTGTGCCGCGAACTGCGCGGGCAGGCCCTTGAACAGCGGGTCTTCGTCCGCGTGCGGATGCAGCTGCAGGTCGATGGTGCCCATCTCGCGACCGGTCGGATTGACGCCGACCTCGCCGCCGAGCGCGTGCGCCAGCAGCTGGTGGCCGTAGCAGATGCCGAACAGCGGCATGCCTTCCTGCGCGGCGTCGCGCAGCCAGTGCGCGCTGCGTTCGCTCCAGTCGCGTCGCTCGGTGACCATCGCGGCGCTGCCGGTGATGATCGTGCCGGCGAAACCTTCGCGCGCGGGAAGTGCTTCTCCGGCTTCGACGTTCACCACCACCGCCTCGTCGGCGTCGAGCCCGGCGGCGACGCGGATCCAGTGCGGAAATCCGCGATGACGACGCATCGAAGCGACCGGTTGTCCGGTCTCGAGGATGAGGAAGGGCCGGGTATGTCGGGTGTTCACGGCGATACGGACACTGGCGTTTCGGAAGAGGTGCGGGCCGCGCCGCCGACCCCGCGGAAGTGCGAAAAAACCAGCGGCATCAAGGCCCGCGGCTATACTAACCCGCTTTGCGGGACCCCCACCGAGACCATGGCCGCACCTACCTTCCAGGGACCGACTTTCCAGGAACTGATCCAGCGCCTGAACGCCTACTGGGCCGACCAGGGCTGCACGCTGATCCAGCCGCTCGATCTGGAGGTCGGTGCCGGCACCTTCCATCCGGCCACGTTCCTGCGGGCGCTCGGTCCGGAGCCGTGGAATGCCGCCTACGTCCAGCCCTGCCGTCGTCCCACCGACGGCCGCTACGGCGAGAACCCCAACCGCCTGCAGCGCTACTACCAGTATCAGGTGGCGATGAAGCCCAGCCCGGACAACATCGTCGAGCTGTACTTCGATTCGCTCAAGGCGCTCGGCGTGGATCCGCTGGTGCACGACCTGCGCCTGGTGGAGGACAACTGGGAATCGCCGACGCTCGGCGCCTGGGGCCTGGGCTGGGAAGTCTGGCTCAACGGCATGGAAGTCACGCAGTTCACCTACTTCCAGCAGGCCGGCGGCCTGGAATGCCGCCCGGTGCTGGGCGAGATCACCTACGGTCTCGAGCGCCTGTGCATGTACCTGCAGAACGTCGACAACGTGTACGACCTGATCTGGACGTACGGCCCGGATGGCACGCCGGTGACCTACGGCGACGTCTACCACCAGAACGAAGTCGAACAGAGCGCGTACAACTTCGAGCACGCCGACGTCGCCGAACTCTTCCACCGTTTCGACGCGTGCGAAGCCGAAGCGCTGAAGCTGATCGAACTCGGCCTGCCGCTGCCGGCGTACGACCAGGTCTGCAAGGCCAGCCACAGCTTCAACCTGCTCGACGCGCGCCGCGCGATCAGCGTGACCGAACGCCAGCGCTACATCCTGCGCGTGCGCCGCGTCGCCCAGGGCGTCGCCGAGGCGTATTACGCGCAGCGCGAGAAGCTCGGTTTCCCGGTGTTGAAGAAGGCCGCGAAGGCGGCTTGACGTAAGCCCCTCTCCCGCCGGGAGAGGGGTTGGGGCGAGGGTCGGCGAAGTGTTGTCGGTGGTGGCGACGCTTCAATGAAACGCCGAGCGCTGTTTTGCGATCCTCTTTCCACCGCCGACACTTCGCCGACCCTCATCCGCCCTTCGGGCACCTTCTCCCGGAGGGAGAAGGGAAGAGAAAAAACAAGGCAACCGCATGAGCACCACATCCCCCCTCCTGATCGAACTCGGCACAGAAGAACTCCCCGTCAAGGCGCTGCCCGCGCTGGCGCAGGCGTTCTTCGACGGTATCCTCGATGGCCTGGCCAAGCGCGGCGTCGCCTTCGACCGCGACGGCGCCAAGCCGCTGTACACGCCGCGCCGCCTCGCCGTGCGCCTGCCGGCGGTTGCGCTGGAGCAGCCGGAGCAGAAGTCCGAAGTGCTCGGGCCGTACCTCAACATCGCGCTCGACGCCGACGGCCAGCCGACCAAGGCGCTGCAGGGTTTCGCCGCGAAGGCCGGCATCGACTGGACGACGCTGGAAAAGACCACCGACAACAAGGGCGAGCGCTTCGTGCACCGTTCGGTGAAGCCGGGCGCGAGCACCGCCGCGCTGCTGCCGGACATCCTGCGCGACGCCATCGCCGCGATGCCGATTCCCAAGCCGATGCGCTGGGGCGATCACGATTACGGCTTTGCGCGCCCGGTGCACTGGCTGGTGATGCTGCTCGGCAAGGACGTGGTGGACGCCGAACTGTTCGGTACGCGCGCCGACCGCATGAGCCGCGGCCATCGCTTCATGCACGACAAGCCGGTGTGGTTCTCCACGCCGGACGATTACGTGGAATCCCTGCGCGGGGCGAAGGTGCTGGTCGATCCGGACGAGCGCCGCGAGCGCATCGTGCTGGAAGTGACCGACACCGCACGCGCCGCCGGCGGTGTCGCGCGCATCGACGACGGCATCCTCGAAGAGGTCAACGGCCTGACCGAATGGCCGAAGGCCGTCGCGTGCAGCTTCGAGCGCGAGTTCCTCGCCGTGCCGCAGGAAGCGCTGATCGCCACGATGGAGGCGAACCAGAAGTTCTTCCCGGTGCTCGACGCCGAAGGCAAGTTGAGCGAGCACTTCATCGGCATCGCCAACATCGAATCGAAGGACGAGGCCGAGGTCCGCAAGGGCTATGAGCGCGTGATCCGCCCGCGCTTCGCCGACGCGAAGTTCTTCTTCGTCGAGGACATGAAGCAGGGACTGGCGTCGATGAACGACGGCCTCGCGACGGTGAAGTACCAGGACAAGCTCGGCTCCATCGCCGACAAGGTCGCGCGCGTGGCCGCGCTGGCCGAAGCCGTCGCCGCGCAGGTCGGCGTCGATCCGGCGACCGCGCGCCGCGCGGCGGAACTGTCGAAGGCCGACCTGCAATCTCGCCTGGTCGGCGAATTCCCGGAACTGCAGGGCATCGCCGGCCGTTATTACGCCGCGGTGGAGAACGAGCCGCTCGACATCGCGCATGCGATCGACGAGGCCTACATGCCGCGTTTCGCCGGCGACGCGATCGCGCCGTCGAAGCTCGGCCAGGTGCTCGCCATCGCCGAGCGCCTGGACACGCTCGCCGGCGGTTTCGCCGCGGGCCTGAAGCCGACCGGCAACAAGGATCCGTTCGCGCTGCGTCGCAATGCGCTGGGGCTGGCGCGCACGCTGCTGGAAGGCGGCCACGACCTGCTGCTGCACGGGCTGATCGAGCGCGCGCTCGAACTGCAGCCGGCCAGGCACGCCGAGATCGGCAGCTACGACATCACGCAGTTCGTCTACGACCGCCTGCGCGGCTACTACGCCGATCGCGGCGTGGCGTCGATGCAGTTCGATGCGGTGGAAAACGTCGCGCACGATTCGCTGCCCGACTTCGACCGCCGCCTCAACGCCATCGCCGAATTCGCCAAGCTGCCGGAAGCCGCAGCGCTGGCCGCGGCGAACAAGCGCATCCGCAACATCCTGAAGAAGGTCGAAGGCGACGTGCCGTCGAACGTCGACGCCGCACTCTTTGCCGAGAACGCCGAGCGCGAACTCGCGGAGGCGGTGGACGGCGCCATCACCGACACGGACCCGCTGCTGGAATCGCGCGATTACGTCACCGCGCTCGGCCGCCTCGCTCGCCTGCGTCCGCAGGTCGACGCGTTCTTCGACGGCGTGATGGTGAACGTGGACGACGCGGCGGTGCGCAACAACCGCCTCGCGCTGCTCAAGCGCCTGTCCGATCGCCTGGGCAGCGTCGCGGCGATCGAACACCTGTCGATCTGACGTCGCGCGCCGGGCCCGCGCGGCCCGGCATCGCGGCGCGCGTTCGTGCGCGCCTACACCGACCGTTAACCAGCCTCGCCGCACGCCCCGGTTATCCTCCCCGCATGCCGACCTTCCCCCGCGTCCTGGCCATCGCCGCGCTGCTGCTTGCCACCGCCGGCGCGGCGCATGCGGCGAAGGTGAAGGCCGTGGACATCCGCGGTCTCGACGAAACCAAGACGGCGAACGTGCGTGGCGCGCTGTCGGTGGTCGACGCGATCGGCGAGGAGCTGCCCGGCCGGCGCCTGGCGTACCTCGTGCGTGAGGCCGAGGACGAAACGCGCGAGGCGCTCGAACCGTTCGGTTTCTATTCGCCGAAGATCGAGATCACGCGCGAAGGCAACAGCGATACCGGCGTCACCGTCACCGTCAACGTGACGCTCGACGAACCCGTGCGCGTGCGTCGCGCCGACATCGCGATCATCGGCGACGGCAGTGACGATCGATACCTGTCGCAGGACCTGGCCGCGTTCCGCCCGCAGGCCGGCGACGTCTTCGACCACCAGCTGTACGAGGCGAGCAAGACGCGCATCACGCGCCGCCTTGCCGAGCGTGGTTATTTCGATGCGGATTTCAGTTCGCGCCGCGTCGAGATCACGCGCGCCGAGCGCGCCGCCGACATCGACCTGGTGTGGAGCAGCGGCGGGCGCTACGACATGGGCCCGATCGAGATCGAGCAGACGCCCAACGCGATCATCCGCGACAGCCTGCTCGACAAGCTCATCTACTGGGAACAGGGCAGCTACTACCACCAGGGCAAGCTCGACCGCTTCCGCGAATCGCTTGCGCGGCTGGACTACTTTTCCAGCATCGAGATCGAACCGCGCCCGGACGACGCCGTCGACAACCAGGTGCCGGTGACCGTCACGCTGACGCCGGCCAAGCGCACGATCTACACCGCCGGCTTGAGCTACGGCACCGACAGCGGCCCCGGCGTGCGCCTGGGCATGGAGCGCCGCTACGTCAACGATCGGGGCCACAAGGCGCTGGGCCAGATCGACTGGGCGTCCAAGCGCAAGACCGCGACCGCGCAGTACCGCATCCCGGCGTTCGCGTGGCTGGACGGCTGGTACACCTTCAGCGCGCAGTACTACGACGAACAGACCGACTACATGGATACGCGCAAGGTCGAACTCGTCGCCAGCCGCAGCGGCCAGGTCAGTCGTCGCCTGACGCTGATCGCCGCGCTGCACGCGTTGCGCGAACGCTGGGCGTATGCGGCCTTCGAAGGCGGCGCCGACGGTCCGGATCCGGGCACCGACGAAGCCAACAACGCGAACGAGGACGACGAGCTCGTCACCACCGCCTACAACTACGCGACGTTCCTGTATCCGTCACTGCGCGCTGAATACATCGACACCGACGACCGCATCTTTCCGCGCCACGGCATCGGCGTGACGCTGGAAGTGCGCGGTGGTCTGGAGAACGTCGGATCCGATGCGAACTTCGCGCAGGCCTGGGGCCAGGCGCGCTGGTACCAGGGCATCGGCGCGGGCAATCGCCTGATCCTGCGCGCCGAAGCCGGCGGCACGTTCACCAACGCGCTGGTCAACATGCCGCCGTCGCTGCGCTTCTTCGCCGGCGGCGACAACAGCATCCGCGGTTACGGCTTCCGCGAAGTCGGCCCGAACACCATCGGCATGGACGGCAAGAAGTACGCGATCGGCGGCAAGTACGTCATCACGGGTTCTGCCGAATTCGAGCACTACTTCAACGATGGCCCGTGGGGCGCGGCGGTGTTCGTCGATGCGGGCGATGCGTTCAACAAGTTCGGCGGCGAAGTGTCCGACCCGAACGATCGCGACCAGAACTTCGACCTGCACACCGGCGTCGGCATCGGTGCACGCTGGCGTTCGCCCGTGGGCCCGGTGCGCGTGGACATCGCGCGCGGCCTGAACGATCCGGACTCGGATTACGAGATCTACCTGAACATCGGTGCGACCTGGTGAGGCGCCCATGAGCCAGCCCACTCCCGTCAGCGAAACCCCGAAGGATCCGCGCGAGGCGCGCATCGCCGAACTGCGCGCGCGCCGCTTCGCGCGCATGCGCTGGCTGGCGATACGCGCGGGCATCCTGTCCGTCGCGATCGCGCTGGCCGCCGGCGTGTTCCTGTACTGGCTGCTCACCAGCATCGGCGGTCGCGACCTGCTGCTGGCGCAGATCGTCTCGCGCCTGCCGGAAAACGCGACGCTCTCCTGGCGCAGCGTCGAAGGCCCACTGTCGGGCCCGCTGACGATGAACGGCGTGCGTTTCACCTACGACCGCATGGTGTTCACCGCCGACCGCGTGCACCTGGATCCCGCGCTGCGCCCGCTGTTCCGCAAGCGGCTGCGGCTGGACGCATTGCAGATCGCGAACGCGAAGCTTGAGATCCCCAAGTCCGACGAACCGTTCGAACTGCCGCGCTGGCCCGAGGTGTTGCCGGAGATCGCGCCGCCGCTGGAACTGCAGGCCGACGACGTGCGCGTCGACGGATTCCTGCTCACGCAGGCGGGCGAGAAGCTGATCGACGTGCGCACGCTGCGCGGCGGACTGGATGCGCGCCAGGGCGAGCTGCATGTCGAGCACCTGTTCGTCGACAGCGATCGCGGCCGCTTCAACGTGCACGGCGATTACGTGCCGCGTGACGACTACCGCACCGACCTCACCGCGAGCGCCGTGCTGCCCGCCGCCGACGGCCGTACGCCGGTGCGCATCGGGCTGGTCGCGCGCGGCGATCTGTCGCGCATGAACGTCGCCGTCGCCGGGCACGTGCCGCAACCGCTGCGCGCGAGCCTGACGCTGCATGGTCGCGACGAGCCGAAGTGGCGCCTCGACGCGGATGCCGAAGGCCTCGACATCGGCCTGCTCACCGGCGCGGAAGCGAGCGAGGACGACCGTCCGCTGGTCTTCAGTTTCAGCGCTGACGGCATGGGCGGCGCGGCCGACCTGCGCGGCGAGTTCCGCCAGGGCGACCTCGTCGCCACGGTGCTGCCCTCGAAGGTGCGCCTGGAGAACCAGGTGCTCGACGTGCAGCCGCTCGCGCTGCGCATCTTCGAAGGCAACGCGACGCTGCGCGGCACGGCGGACTTCACCGACGCGGAGAACGCGAAGTTCCGTTTCGCCGCGAACGTGCGCGGCCTCACCTTCGGCGGCGAAACGACGACCACGCCGGCGCCCGCTCCCGCCGCCACGAATCCGCCCGCCAGCGTCAGCGCGCGCAAGCTGCAGAAGGTCACCGCGCCCGCGCCGGCCGCGCAGACCGAGGCGGTCGCGATCGGCGTCGATGCGGACCTCGGCTTCGCGGGCACGATGAAGGCATGGGCGGCGATCGGCAACGCGACGCTGCGCCGCGATGGCACCGAAGCGACCGTCACCTTCGACGGCCGCGGCAACGACGAGCGCATGACGCTCAAGACGCTGCAGGCGCGCATGCCCACCGGCACGCTAGACGGCCACGGCGAAGTGGCATGGGCGCCGTCGCTGGGCTGGAACATCGACGCGACGCTGGCGGGCTTCGATCCGGGTTACTTCGCGCCGGACTTCAAGGGTTCGATCAACGGCAAGCTCGTCACGCAGGGCAGCACGCGCGCCGACGGCGGGCTCGACATCAGCGCGACCGCGAGCAACCTCGGCGGGCGCCTGCGCAACCGCCCGCTCGGCGGCAACGCGAACTTCGCGATGCGCGGCGCGGGCACGGCCGGCGGCGAAACGACGTACCAGGGTGATGTGGCGCTCACGCTAGGCGGCAGTCGCATCGACGCGAAGGGCACCGTCGGCAACGCGCTCGACATCGACGCGAAGCTGACGCCGCTGGTGCTGTCGGATCTGTTGCCCGGCGGCGCGGGCACGTTGCGCGGCACCGCGCAGATTCGCGGCCCGCGCGCGGCGCCGGACATCACGGTCGACCTCACCGGCAGCGGATTGAAGTACGGCGACTATCAGGCGCAGACGCTCACCGCGAAGGGTCGCCTGCCGTGGCAGCGCGGCAGCGGCGACATTGCCGTGCGCGCGACGGGGCTCGACGTTGGTCTGCCGCTCTCGTCGGTCTCGTTGAACGCGCGCGGCGCCGTGGAAGCACTGCAGGTGCAGGGCGACGCGAAGGGCGACATCGGCGCGCTGACGCTGGCCGGCAACGTCGCCAGGCGCGGCAACGCGTGGCAGGGCGCGCTGTCGGCCTTCCAGTTCGTGCCCGTGCGCGGCGCGTCGTGGCGCCTCAACGAAGCGGCGCGTTTCAGCTGGGACGGGCGCAACGGTTCGCTGAGCAACAGCTGTTTCGTCTCCAGCGGTGGCGGCTCGTTGTGTGCGAACGCCGACTGGCCGCGCCGCGGACTTGCGGTGAAGGGCGACGGATTGCCGCTCAGCCTCGCCGTGCCGTACCTGCCCGAGCGCGAGGACGGCCGTCCGTGGCTGCTGCGCGGCGAGATCGCACTCGACGGCACGCTGCGCCCGGTCGGCAACGCGTGGAGCGGCCAGCTCAACGTGCGTTCGAGCGGCGGCGGCATGAAGAACAGCGAGCGTTCGCGTCGCGAAGTGCTCAGCTACGAGAACCTCGTGCTCAAGGCGACGTTCGATCCGCGCCGCATCAACGCCGAACTCGGCACAGCGTTCAACAGCGGCGGACGCATCGACGCGCGCATCGCGACGGGGTGGGACGACTACGCGCCGCTCTCGGGCCAGATATCGGCCAACACGTCCGAGCTCGTCTGGCTGGAGCTGTTCTCGCCCGACATCATGGATCCGAAGGGCACGCTCGATGCGCGGATCACGCTCGGCGGCACGCGCGCGCGCCCGCAGCTCGGCGGACAGGCGCGGCTGACGAAGTTCAGTACCGAAATCCCGTCATTGGCCATCGTGCTGGAAGACGGCGACGTGCGCCTGGATGCCCTGCCCGACGGCACCGCACGCATCGCCGGACAGATCCGCTCCGGCGAAGGCACCCTGCGCGTGGACGGCACGCTCAACTGGCAGAACACGAGCGCGCCGCTGCTGCTCACGGCCAGGGGCCAGAACGTGCTCGTCTCCGACACGCGCGACCTGCACGCCGTCGCGAGTCCCGACGTGCAGGTGCGATACGCCGCCGGACAGCCGATCACCGTGACCGGCACCGTCACCATCCCGTCGGCGAACATCGACCTGGAGCGCCTGGACCAGGGCGTCTCCGCCTCGCCGGACGTCGTGGTGCTCGATCCGGTGAACCCGGAAGCCAGCGCTGCCTCGCCGCTGGATCTCGACCTGACGCTGGTGCTCGGCGACGACGTGCAGCTCAACGGCTTCGGCCTGGAAGGCGGCCTCGGCGGGCGCATGCGCGTGCGCTCGCACCCGGGCCGCGAGATGACCGCCAGCGGCCAGCTGCAGGTGCGCGGCCGCTACAAGGCGTACGGGCAGAAGCTGGACATCACGCGCGGCGAGCTGTCGTGGTCGGGCGGGCCGGTGTCCGATCCGATCCTCAACGTCCGCGCCGAACGCGTGATCGGCGACATCACCGCCGGCGTCGACATCCGCGGCCGCGCGAGTGCGCCCACCGCGACGGCGTGGACCGACCCGGCGACGTCGCAGTCCGAAGCGCTGGCCTACCTGACGCTCGGCCGCCCGCTCGCCAGTGCGAGCAGCGACGAGAGCCGCCAGGTGAACGCCGCCAGCGCCGCGCTGTCGGCCGGCGGCAGCCTGATCGCCTCGCAGCTGGGCGCGAAGCTCGGCCTCGACGACGCCGGTGTCAGCGACAGTCGCACCCTGGGCGGCAGCGTGCTCGGCTTCGGCAAGCACATCTCGCCGCGTTTGTACGTCGGCTACGGCGTGTCGTTGCTCGGTACCGGCCAGGTGCTGATGCTGAAGTACCTGCTGCGCAAGGGCTTCGACGCGCAGGTGGAATCGAGCACGATCGAAAGCCGCGCCTCGCTCAACTGGCGCAAGGAAAAGTAAGCGCGGCCGCGCGCCGCGCTCTCGACTTGCGGGCGCGGATGCGGGATCGTCACCGTTCGACGAAACGTCCTGAAGGGAAACACCGATGCAGGTGCTGGAAACGCAACGCCTCGTACTGCGCGAGATCGAAGCGGCGGACGCGCCGTTCATCCTGGAACTGCACAGCGATCCGTCGTTCCTCGCCAACATCGGCGATCGCGGCGTGCACGACCTGCCGTCCGCCGTGAACTACATCGAGACCAACCCGCGTGCGAGCTACGCGCGAAACGGCTACGGCCTGTGGCTGGTGGTGTCGAAGGAAACCGGCGAGCCGCTCGGCATGGCCGGCATCGTCCGCCGCGACACGCTGCCCGACGCCGACATCGGTTACGCGTTCCTGCCGCGCCACTGGTCGAAGGGCTACGCCGTGGAAGCCTGCACCGCCGTGCGCGACCACGCGATGCGCACGCTGGCGCTGCCGCGTTTGCTGGCGATCGTCTCGCCGGGGAATGCAGCGTCGGTGAAGGTGCTTGAACGCATCGGCCTCACCTTTCGCGATACGGTCCGGATGGGTTCGCAGGATCTACAGTTGTTTGCGATGGAGGCGGGTGCGTAGGGCTGATCGGCGCGGGTTGCCGAGTGACGCGATAGCTACGCTACGGTCGCGACGACAGCAACGCCTTGAGCCCCTCTCCCGTCGGCGACCGAAGGGAGTGCAGAGCTGAGAGGGGTTGGGGTGAGGGGCAACGGAGTGGCAGCGTCGAGCGTTGATTCCGGGACAGCGCTGCGGTGTTGCTGCCACTCCTGCGAAGCTACGGAAAGCAGATGGATTCCAGCTTTCGTTCGGAATGACGAACCAGAGTTCGAAGGGTGACGGCCTGGGTCCCGGCCTTCGCCGGGATGACGACGATTGATTGTGGCTAGTCAGTCATCCGCATCAACGATCCGCACATCCGCAAACCACAGCGTCGTCCACCGCTCGCGCTTTTCGTCCGGCGCCAGCTTCTGCGGCGAGGCCGACTGCTCACCGGCGAACGACACCGCGCCATCCAGCGCGCGCACGTTCACCGCCACATGCACGCGACCTTCGTGTTCATGACGCACGAATGCAAGCACCGCGCAGTGCGCGCACGCGATGAACTCCGCCTGCGCCGAGCCCTGCCGATAGACCGTCGGCTCGCCGCGCAGTCGCACGCGCAGCGCGCCGTGTGGGTCCGACAACCACGCCGCGCCGTGCTTGCGGCAGAAACTGCAATCGCAGGCGCGCGGCGTGTGATCCGACGCCGGTTTCGACAGCGTCATGTCGAACGCGATGCGCCCGCAATGACAACCGCCGTGCAGCGGCGCGTTCACGGCGCCGCCGCGTAACGCGCGCCGTGCAGAGACGGCTTGCCATCGATGACGTCGGTCCAGACGACGAACGCCGTGCCGTCGGCCAGCGCGATCTTCGGCATGCCGGTGCCGCGGCCCTTGCCCTGCAACTTCGCGACATCGCCGCGCTGCAGTTCGCGCGACAGGTCCGGCGCGAAGCGAACGAACCGCAGCGTCTGGCCGTTCGCATCCTCGTCCATCCACAGCGCCCACGCGGCGTGTTGATCGAGCGCCGTGTCGACGCGTCCCTGCACCGCCATCCCGCGTTCGAGCACGACGGGCGCGGCGAACGACGCGCCCGCATCGACGCTGCGTGCGAGTTTCACCGTTGGCGTGTCGCCGGCCGCGGTGTACCAGGCGATGGTGGCGTTCGCGTCGTGCGTCGCGACGGCGGGACCATTGACCGGGCATGCCGGCATCGTCCAGTCGTCGGCGTGCACGCGCGCGGACGCCTGCCATTGCGTGCCATCGCTTCGCACCGCGTGGATGTCGCGCACTTCCGTCGGCGTGCGGCCGCGATACACCAGCAGTGGACCGCGCGCGGTGAGCGCGGCATCGGTCTGGCAGCAATCGCAGGTCATCGCGTCGAGTTCGCGTTCGTCGGCGCGCGCGAGCGATGCGTCGAACACCGCCGTGCGCAGCGTCATCGCGCCGGGTTCATGCTTCGCGCCGGCGGATGCATGGCCGCGGTGCGCCGAATGATCGCCGCCGCCGGTGTTGCGTCCATCCAGCCACGCCACGCCGATGCGGTTTTCGCCGACCGGCCACAGCGAGACGAAGCCGTGTTCGGTCGGCGTGCCGTCGGTGTTGACGGGCGCCGGTTTGGACCACGTCGCGCCGCCATCGCTGGAGCGCGCCAGCACGACGTCGTAGGCGTACTTCGCATTGGCCGACTTGCGCAGCCAGTGCGCCCAGAGCGCGCCGTCGCGCGTGGCCGCGATGTGCGGCGTGTCGGCCCAGTTGACGAACCAGTCGCCACCGCGCGCGATCTCGCGCGGCTCGCTCCACGCGCCGTTCGAGAACCGCGCGAACTTCAGCGTGTGTGCGACTTCGCCACGCGCCGCATCGCCGTGTTCGATCCACGACAGCAGCAGGCTGCCATCGGGTGCACGGATGAGATCGGGCTGGGCGGCGGGGGCCGCGATGGGCGGCAGCGGCCAGGCGCTGGCAGTCGCAGCCGAAGGCCGTTCGTGCACGACTGACTGTGCCGCGGGCTGTGGTGGCGCCGAGGGACTGCAGGCGGCGAGCACGCCAAGGAGCAGCCATACTGGACACGTGGTTCGGGTCATCGCTCGCTCACCAGGGAAGACACACGCAATGTACCGGACCGTCGCCGCCTATCCCGATCCGCTCCTGGCGCACATCGTACGCGGCCGGCTTGAGGCCGAAGGCATCGTCGCGTGGCTCGCCGACGAGCACAGCGTGCTGATGAACTGGGACTGGCGCCTTGCCTTGGGCGGCGTGAAGGTACGGGTCGCGACGGAACAGTTCGACGAGGCGCGCGTGCTTGTTCGCGAACTCGACCTGGGTGCCTTCGCTGTCCTGGCGGACGATCCGGACACACGACTTCCGCCTCCCTGCCGGGAAACATGGTCGAGCCGCTTGGCGTACTTCGCCCTCTTCGTCTTGTACCTGCCCGTACCGTGGTCGCGGCGATCGGCAGGACGCTGACCGTCGTCTACGCCACCCGGCTCCGGCGCGAGCGCGTGAGATGCACCAGCAGCAGCGAGATCGCCGCCGGCGTCATGCCGGGGATGCGCTGCGCCTGGCCGACGGTCTGCGGGCGGACGCGTTCGAGCTTCTGCTGCACTTCGGCCGACAACCCACGCACCGCGGCGTAATCGAAACCGTCGGGGATGGCCGTGGCCTCATGCCGCTGCTGGCGCGCGATCTCCTCGCGCTGGCGATCGAGGTAACCGGCGTACTTCACGCCGATCTCGACCTGTTCGGCGACCGCGCCATCGTCGACTGACGGGCCCAGCGACGGCACGGCCATCAGCTTGGCGTAGTCGAGCTCCGGGCGCTTGAGCAGATCGAGCGCGCTGGTTTCTCGGCTGATCTCGATGCCCAGCACGTCCATCGCCTCGCGACCGAGCGCGTTGTTCGGTGCGGTCCAGAGGGCGGAAAGGCGCGCGTTCTCGCGCGCGATCGCCTCGCGCTTGGCGTCGAAGCGCGACCAGCGCGCGTCGTCGACCAGCCCGAGTTCGCGTCCCACCGGCGTCAGGCGCAGGTCGGCGTTGTCCTCACGCAGCTGCAGGCGGTATTCGGCACGCGAGGTGAACATGCGGTACGGCTCGCTGGTTCCGTGCGTGGTCAGGTCGTCAACCAGCACGCCGAGGTAGGCCTCGTCGCGACGCGGACTCCAGCCGTCCAGCCCGCGCACGAAACGCGCCGCATTGACGCCGGCGAGCAGGCCCTGCGCGGCGGCCTCTTCGTAGCCGGTGGTGCCGTTGATCTGGCCGGCGAAGAACAGGCCACCGACGGACTTGGTCTCCAGCGTGGTCTTCAGGCCGCGCGGATCGAAGAAGTCGTATTCGATCGCGTAGCCCGGGCGCGTGATGTGCGCGTTCTCGAAACCGCGGATCGAGCGCACAAGGTCCAGCTGCACGTCGAACGGCAGCGAGGTCGAAATGCCGTTCGGGTAGATCTCGATGACCTCGAGGCCTTCGGGCTCGACGAAGATCTGGTGGCTCGCCTTTTCGGCGAAGCGCACGACCTTGTCCTCGATCGACGGGCAGTAGCGCGGGCCGATGCCCTCGATCTGCCCGGTGTACAGCGGCGAACGGTCGAGCGCGCCGCGGATGATCTCGTGCGTGCGCTCGCTGGTGTGCGTGATCCAGCACGACACCTGGCGCGGGTGGTCGGCCGTGGTGCCCATGAAGGACATCACCGGGCGCGGATCGTCGCCGGGCTGTTCCTCCATCACCGAATAGTCGAGCGTGCGGCCGTCGATACGCGGCGGCGTGCCGGTCTTGAGGCGGTCGACCACGAACGGGCCTTCGCGCAGCTTGTGCGCCAGCGCGACGGCAGGGGGATCGCCGGCGCGGCCGGCGGCGTAGGTCGTCTGGCCGACGTGCACCTTGCCGGCGAGGAACGTTCCGGCGGTGAGCACGACGGCGGGCGCGTCGAAGCGCAGGCCGGTCTGGGTGACGACGCCGGTGACCTTGCCCTGGTCGAACGCGATGTCGTCCACCGCTGCCTGGAACATCGTCAGGTTCGGCTGGGCTTCCACGGCGCGGCGGATGTAGGCGCGATACAGCGCGCGGTCGGCCTGGCAGCGCGTCGCGCGCACGGCAGGGCCCTTGCTCGCGTTAAGTCGGCGCCACTGGATGCCCGCGGCATCGGCGGCCTTCGCCATGACGCCGCCGAGGGCGTCGATTTCCTTGACCAGATGGCCCTTGCCGATGCCGCCGATGGCCGGGTTGCAGCTCATCGCGCCCACGGTTTCCACCGAATGCGTGAGCAGCAGCGTGCGTGCGCCGGCGCGGGCCGAGGCGAGCGCGGCTTCGGTGCCGGCATGGCCGCCGCCGACCACGATCACGTCGTATTGGTAGAAGTTCTGGCTCATTGGGCTTGGGTCGATCGGAGTCCGGACGGGCGCCCGGGGCGGGAATTCTAGGTCAGCCCGGCCTCGTCCGCCGTCGAGAATGAACGGCAGGTGAAACTTGGCACGGTTCCTGCGACATAGTCTCTGCACCCAGCGGGGCAGGCGCTAGGCGCCGGCCGGAATTGGAACAGGGGCTGGTCAAGCGCTCGCAGGGGAAGCACGGGGGCCGAATGTCGGGGGACGTTCGGCCCCCTTTTTATTTGCTCGCCGGGAGACCCCGGACACACAAAAGGCGCCGCGAGGGCGCCTTTTGCGTTTCTGGCGGGCCGTGACGCCCGCCGGGATGGGCGCCGACGCTCGATGGGGACGGAACAGGGGGGATCCGTGGTTCCTCATCGAGCGCCGACATGGAGCATTCGGCCTGGGGCCGACTTTCACTCATTACGTCCAAGAGTGACGTAATCGGTCAATGACCGCAGATTGCCGTCAGTCGGCCCCGAGCGCAAGCGAAAAAATGTGACTGCGCGCGAGACCTTGGCAACGCGGTCACGGCTCGTGCTGCTGGACCCCGCGGTTGGCGTTCGTGGGCCGCTGGCGAGGCGGCGGCGAGTAGCGACGCGGCTCGGCATCGGCACGGGGCTGGGTCGGACGCGGGCCGACATTGCCCGGGCGACCCGGGCGCGGACCGCTGTTTCCCGGGCCCTGGCCATCCGGCCGCGGACCGCCCACGCCCGGGCGCGGACCGTTGCCCGACCAGCCCTGGCCCGGCGGTCGATTGCCGTTCCAGTGCTGGCCCGGAGGACGGTCGTTGCCATTCCAGTGCTGGCCCGGACGGCCATTGCCGTTCCAGTGCTGCCCCGGGTGGCGGTCGTAGCGATATGGGTAGCGGTACACCGGATAGCGCGGGTACGCGTACGGATAACCGTAGTACCCGTACCGGTACGGATAGCCGTAATAGCCGTAGCCGCCGTAACCGTAGGGATAGCCGTAATAGCCGCCGTAACCGCCGTAGTAGCGGTATTCGACCGAAGGCTGGCCGTGGTAGTAGTCGCCACCCCCGGCCGCGCCGCGGTAGGTGTAGCCGGTGACGCAGCCGGCCAGCATCGTGGCGGCCAGCGCAGGCAGGATGAGTTTGCGGATCATGTTCGGAACCCCCCGGGGTGTGCCGCCAGCTTCCGGCCGGGGCTTTGAACTCGGCCTTAATTTTTCCGGCGCCGGGATGAAGGCGACGACGGCGTTCAGCGTAGTGGCGCGCGACCGCGCAAGCCGTGCATTGCCGGGCGTTTCGCGCGATGACAGCATGTCACGCCCTTCGCGACGGACGCGCCAATGAACCTGCATCGCGCCTCCGGCCAGTGGCGGCTGGGGCTGACGCTCACCCTGATCACCGCCGCATGCTGGGCCACGCTGCCGATCGCGTTGAAGCTGGTGCTGCAGGTGCTCGATCCGATCACGCTGACCTGGTTCCGCTTCCTCGTCGCGGCGCTGGTCACCGGCGCGTGGCTCGGGATGCGCGGCCGACTGGGCGGCTATCGCGCACTGCATGGCCGAGGCTGGACGATGTTGTTCGTCGCCGCGCTGATGCTGGTGGGCAACTACGTCTTCTACCTGCTGGGCGTGCAGCACACCACGCCGGCGAACGCACAGCTGCTGATCCAGCTCGCGCCGCTGCTGATGGCGCTGGGCGGTATCTGGGTGTTCGGCGAGCGGTTCCGCGCCGCGCAATGGCTGGGCCTGGCGCTGCTGGTGGCCGGCATGGCGCTGTTCTTCGCCGACCAGCTCGCCGCGAGCGCGAAGGCGCCCGGTTACGTGCTCGGGTCGGCGCTGGTGATCGTCGGCGCCATCGTGTGGGCGATCTACGCGCTGCTGCAGAAGCAGCTGCTGGTGCGGCTGGGGTCGATGCAGATCCTGTGGTTCATCTACGTCTTCGCGAGCCTCGCGCTGCTGCCGTTCGCGCATCCGGCGCAGCTGTTGCGCCTCGACGGGCTGCACTGGGCGCTGCTCGCCTACTGCGCCTTCAACACGATCGGTGCGTACGGCGCCTTCGCCGAAGCGCTCGCGCACTGGGAGGCCTCGCGCGTGTCGGCGATCCTCGCGACCACGCCGCTGCTGTGCATCGCCGCGGCGACGGCCGTGCACGCACTGTGGCCGCAGTGGCTGGCGCCCGAACGCATCACGCCGCTGGGCTGGCTCGGCGCGGGGCTGGTCGTCGCCGGCTCGGCCGCGGTGAGCCTGCTCAACGCGCGCGCGCCTTCGCCTGCGAAAACCCCTTAGGTCCTACCATCCTCCCATGAACGACATCGCCCACGTGACGCCCACCTTCGAAGGCGTCCTCGCCGCCGCCGCGCGCATCGCGCCGCACGCACACGCGACGCCCGTGCTGCGTTCGCGCACGCTCGACGCGCTGGCCGGCTGCGAACTGCACCTCAAGGCCGAACACCTCCAGCGCGCGGGCGCCTTCAAGTTCCGCGGCGCATGCAACGCGATCTGGTCGCTCGACGAGGCCACCGCCGCGCGCGGCGTGGTCACGCATTCGTCGGGCAACCACGGCGCGGCGCTGGCGCTGGCGGCACGCACGCGCGGCGTCGCCTGCCACGTCGTCGTGCCGGAAGGCGCAGTCGCGGCGAAGCTCGCCGCCATCGAGGCCTATGGCGCGACGCTGCACCGGTGCGCGCCGACCATCGCCGCCCGCGAAGCCCGCACCGCCGAGTTGCAGGCGCAGCTCGGCGCCGAACTCGTGCACCCCTACACCGATCCGCGCGTGATCGCCGGCCAGGGCACGGCCGCGCTGGAACTGCTGTGCACGCCGGAGCGCTTCGACGCGATCGTCGTGCCGGTGGGCGGCGGCGGCCTCGCCTCGGGCACCGCGCTGAGCGTCGCCGCGCGTTCGCCCGGAACCCGGCTCTACCTGGCCGAACCGGCGGGCGCCGCCGAAACCTTCGCGTCGCTGGCCAAGGGCGAGCGCGTCACCGACTTCACCCCCGACACCGTCTGCGACGGCCTGCGCGGCACGCTGGGCGAGATCAATTTCCGCATGCTCCGCGACCACGGCGCGCAGGTGCTGACGGTTGACGACGTCGACACGGTCGCGGCGATGCGCCTGTTCTGGCAGCGGACCAAGCAGATCGTCGAGCCGTCGTCGGCCGTAGCCCTGGCCGCCGCGCTGAAGCACGGCCCGCTGTTCGCCGGCCAGCGCGTCGGCGTCGTGCTGTCGGGCGGCAACGTCGATCCGGATGCCCTGCCGGCGCTGTTCGCACGCGCCTGATGCGGGCGCCGGGCGACGCTCCGGCGCCTTGCTTTTTGTGATGGATTGACCAGAATCACTTTGCCGTTTCTGGCGTAAGCCGGCGACGACCGTGTCGCCGAGCGCGGTGCCGGATGGGGATCCGGCACCCATGACCCGCGGGCGCACGAACGCAGACATCGGGCCATGGGGGTGGCGGATGGTGGACGTGGAATTCCGCGTGGTCTCCGACCGCCGGGAGGGCCTGCTGTTGACGCTCGGCCAGGCGGTGATCGCCCATGGCTTCACGCTGCTGCGCCAGCGCATGGCCGGGGGCGAGGACGGCGTCGTGCTGACGATGCTGGTGCGCGGCCCGCAGCAGAACCTCGCCACGCTCGAGGAATGCGTGGCCACGCATCCGCTGGTCACGTCCTTCGAAGCCACGCGACCCGACGCAGCTCCCGTCGAAACGCCGCCATCGATCACGCCCCACCGCTGTGCGGCGACGCCGCCCTGCGCGGCCGATTCGCGTCGCATCGAGGCGCTCGTGCCGCAGCTCACGCACGACTACCCGAACATCTTCGTCGCGCTGCTCGAACTGGAACGCGAACTTCCCGAGGCGCATCGCGAACTCGCGCTGAGCGAACTCGGCCATCGCATCGGCGCGTGGGTGCAGGCGCGCGATTTCGCGGGCGTGGAGACGACCTCCACCTGCGATGCCATCCGCCGCATCGCGTTGCCGGCGATGCGCCAGATCGTGCAGGCGCAACTGCAGGGCGAGGCGCTGCACGTGAGCGACAGCCCCTTCTGCCGGCGCGGCGAACACGGCCCGTGCTGCCATTTCCTGCGCGGCATGCTCGGCGGGTTGCTCGCCGGCAGCGCGCAGCCGATGCACGTGGTCGAGACGCGTTGCCGCAACGACGGCGCCGACATCTGCGCGTTCGCGTTCCGCACCGCGTGACACGAGAGGCCGCGTGCAGGCGGCGTGAAGACGCCGCCGCACGCGCGCTTTATGGCGGACGTCACGGTCGGGCCCGCGTGGGCGCCGGCTATCATGGCGCTCCCGCCGCGCACGCCGGCGCCTGTGGTCCCCGCAAGGACTCGCGATGAAGATCGACGGCACCCGCACCAACGACCGCGCCACGGAACTGATCCTGGCCTACTACGCCGCGTTCAATCGCGCCGACTGGGACGGCATGGTCGCGCTGCTGGGCGAAAACGTGGTGCACGATCTCAACCAGGGCCCGCGCGAAACCGGCCGCGAGGCGTTCTCGGCGTTCCTGCAGCGCATGCACCGCAGCTATCGCGAGCAGTTGCACGACATCGTGGTGATGGTCTCGCCCGATGGCGCGCGTGCCGCGGCCGAGTACATCGTGCACGGCGAATACCTCGCCGACGACAGCGGCCTGCCGCCGGCGCGCGGACAGAAGTACGTGTTGCCGGGCGGCGCGTTCTTCGAACTGCGCGACGGCCGCATCCACCGCATCAGCAATTACTACAACCTCGAAGACTGGATCGCGCAGGTGCGCTGACGCGCCGTCGGTGGCGCCGGTTTCCGACGCGCCGCCGACAAAACCGCCGCTAGCCTGAATCCGGTTTTCCTTCGGGCGGGCCCATGCACCGGATCCTGCGATCGCCTGCGCTGTGGACCGCCGCACTGGCGACGGTGCTGGCGCTGATGTTCCTGGGCTCGCGCGGCATCTGGGATCCCGACGAGGGCCGCTACACCAACGTCGCGCTCAACATGCTCGACAGCGGCGACTGGCTCAATCCGCGCCGCAACGACGAGATCGGCCACTGGACCAAGCCGCCGCTGACGTACTGGGCCATCGCGTCCAGCGTCATGGTCTTTGGCACCAACACCTGGGCGGCGCGGCTGCCGGCTGCGTTGTCGTACCTGCTGTGCACGTGGCTCGCGTGGCGCATCGCCGCGCGGCTCGCGCCGGGCTCGCAGCCGTCGGCCGCCATCGTCTACGCGACGATGCTGCTGCCGTTCGGCGCGTCGCAGATGATCACCACCGACTACCTGCTCAGCGCCTGCATCGCACTGGCGATGTGGGCGTTCGTCGAGGCACGCTTCTCGGCCACATTGCATCCGAGGCGCTGGATCGCGCTGATGTGGATCGCGCTCGCGCTGGCATTCGTGACGAAGGGGCCGGCGGGGCTGCTTCCGCTGCCGGTCGTGCTGCTGTTCGATTTCCTGATGCCCGGGCGACGCGATCATCGCGTCCTGCAATGGTCGGGGCTCGTGCTGTTCGCGGTGCTCGCGCTGCCGTGGTACGTCGCGGTGTTCCATGGCAATCCGGGGCTGTTCGAGTATTTCGTCGGCGACGAACTGGTCAACCGCGTAACGACCAACGAGTTCGGCCGCCACGGCGAGTGGTACGGCTGGATCGAGATCTACGTTCCCACGCTCATCGTCGGCACGCTGCCGTGGACACCGACGCTGTGGCGCTGGACGCGCGGACTGCCGGCGATGGTACGTCCGTGGTGGCGCGATCCGCAGCGACGCCAGCGCGACGCGCACTGGTTGCTGCTCGCGCTGTGGCTGCTGCTGCCGCTGGCGGTGTGCGTGTTCGCGCGTTCGCGCATGCCGCTGTACCTGCTGCCGCTGTTCGTGCCGATCGCAGTCATCATCGCGTTGCAACGGACAAGCGAAGGACGCGCCCTGCCCTCATGGCCGAAGCTGATCACGTGGGCCGCCGTGCTGCTGGCAGCGAAGGTCGCCGCGTCGTACTGGCCCACGCACAAGAACGCGCAGGCGTGGGCGCATGCGCTCGTCGAACGCGCGCCCGGTCCGATCCACGAGATCGTCTTCGTCGAGGACATGGCGCGTTACGGGCTGCACCTGGAACTCGGTCGCGGCACGGAGATCGAGAAGATCTCGCTCGATACGCTGCACGAACCGCGCTTCAACCCGCAGTACGACGAGCCCCTCGCCGTCGAACTGGGCGAACACGAGCACGGCGTGGTGTGGGTGACCAAGCAGAGCGACTGGCCCGTCGTGCGCGAGCGCATCGAAGGCTACGGCTATCGCGCGATCCTGCTGGGCACGCCGTTCGAGCGGCGCGTGATGTTCCGCGTCGAACCGCAGCGCTGAAACATCGCCTCAGCGCTGCGCGCCGGCGCCGAGAGACAGGTAGTCGATCCCCTGGCTCAACAGCAGCCGCATCACCGATGCGCGTTCGCCGACCGGGCGCGAGGCCATCGCATCGATCAGCAAGCCGACCGAACGACAACGCGCGTCATGGTCGCCGCCGTTGAGACCTGCAAGGAATCCGTCGTTGAGCAGCGCCGCGCGTACGCCGGCGGCCTTCAGCGCCTGCGTCGCGACATTCGCGTCGTACGGCTGGCGCGGGCTCTGCGCGGCGGTGAGGAAGAAATTCGTCGCCGCATCGGCGAAGCGTATGCGGCTCTGCTCGCTCAGCTGCGAGGCGATCTGGTTGTAACCGTCGAGACTGCGCTGCGCATCGGGATCGAACAGCGCACACAGCGTGCGCGCGTCCTGCGGCGTCTGCGCACTGGCGTGCACGGCCTGGAAGAGCCCGTCGACGCTCGAATCGGGCGCGCGCATCAGCAGTTCGCGGCTGTCGGCCATCAACGCGCCGGGATCGAAGCCCCAGCTGCTGAAGTCCTGCGCCAACGCGGGAACGGTCGCGACCGCCAGCAGCAAGCCTGCGGCAAGGGTGAGCGGGGGTCTGGCCATGTCGTCGCGATGCCGTCGGAGGATGGGCCGATCGTAGGACGTGGCGGCTGAACGACGTTGCCGTCGCGGACTATGCCCCGCGATCACCGGACGCCTCGTCCACGGCGCGCGCGTCGCCCGCGCTCGCGCGGGCGGCGACGATGCTGAACACCACGATGCCGATCACGACCAGCACCGCACCCGCCAGCGCGCGGCCCTGCGGCCAGGCCTCGCCGAGCCACAGCACGCCGATCAGCGTGGCGAACAGGATTTCCGCCGCCTGCATCGCCTCGGCGGCGGCGAGCGCGGTCGGGTTGCTGCGTACCATGCCCGTCGCCTGGAAGAACAGCACCGTCGCGATCACGCCCGCGCCGAGCGCGACGCCCGCGGCGAACGACACCTGCCCCAGCGGCGGCGGGCCGACCTGCGCCAGCGTGATCGCCGCGACCGCCCACCACATCGGCTGGCTCGCCAGCGTCATGCCGAACACGCGCTGCGTGGCGTTGAGCTCGATGCCACTGCGCTCCAGGTGCAGCAGCAGGCCGCGATTGCCGAGCGGATAGGCAAAGGCCGAGATCGCCACCAGCACCAGCGCGATCCAGCCGTCGCGATCGAGCGAACCGCCGCCGTGACCGAACTGCAGCAACAGCACGCCGGCGACGACGAGCAGCCCCGTCGCGAGTGCCGGCATCGGTACGCGCGCGCGTTCGTCGCGATAGAGGAACGGCGCGCACAGCATTCCCGCGATGACGGTGAGCTGGAACGTGCCGGCGATCAGCCACGACGGCCCGCTCGACGCGGCGTAGCTCAGGCACAGGTAGAACAGCACGAAGCCGATGCCGCTCCACAGCAGCCACGGCCCGGGATGCGCGCGGATCGCCCGCCACACCGGCGCAACACCACCCTGCCACGGCATCACCGGCAGCAGCAGCGGCAAGGTGATGAGGTAGCGCAGGCACGCCGTCCACGCCCAGTAGCCCCCCTCGGTCGCGGCGGCGCGGTTGAGCACGTAGGTGCAGGTGAAGAAGAACGCAGACGCGAGCGCGATGGCGACCGCCGCCAGCGCCGTGCTCCTCGCCTTCACGAACGCTTCCGCACCGGGATGCCGTGCGCCGGCACATGCACTTCGTCGACGCCGCCGACGCGGATCGGCGTGCCCGGCTGCGGGCCCCACGCGTGCGCGTAGATCACTTCCCACGTCGCCGGCAGCCGGCCATCGCGGCGCCACGGTTCGTAGGCCTGCGCGGCGCGCGCGAAACGCGAGCGGCCGGTGAGGCTGCGGCGACGGTCGTGCATCGCGTTCGTCGCGCCCAGCGTGCGCAGTTCGCGCATCAGACCGGTGAGATCGTCGTGGCCCAGCACGAACTCGTCGCGATCGAGCACGGGATTCTTGAAGCCGGCCGCGATCAGCGCATCGCCGAACTGGGCGATCGACGCGAACGGGCTCACGTGCGGCGCGTTGTCGGCCTGCGCGAACGCATCGCGCAGTTCGTGCAGCGTGTCCGGGCCGAAGGTCGACACCAGCAGCAGGCCGTCGGGCTTGAGCACGCGACGGAAGCCGGCGAACACCGCCGGCAGGTCTTCCACCCATTGCAGGCACAGGTTGGAGAACAGGATGTCCACGCTCGCATCGCGCAGTGGCAGCGCGCGCGCGTCGGCGCACAGCCAGTCGGGACGGCGCGCGACGCCGGGCAGGAACGATGGCAGCCAGCCGCCTGCGTGGCCGCGCGCTTCGCGCAGCATCGGCTGGGCGAGGTCGATGCCGACGACGTGCGCCTTCGGCCAGCGCTTCTGCATCGCGGCGGCCGCGTGGCCGGGCCCGCAGCCGACGTCGACGACCAGCTGCGGCGGCGCCCGGTTCAGCGCCGGATCGTCGAGGTAGTCGAGCTGTTCCATCAGGCGCGAGGCCACTTCGCGCTGCAGCGCGGACGCGTCGTCGTAGTGGTGCGCGGCGCGCGAGAAGGCGCGGCGGACCTGGCGGTGGTCGAGGGTGTCGGTCATTTTTTTGCTTCGCCCTCTGTTTCACGGGAGGGCCGGGATGGAATGGTGTTGCTTCGGACGTCTGGATGCGAGTGCGGAGGGGGAACACACCATCCGCACCGGTCGACGTCACGCCGGCGCGGTCACCGCGCGCATGAACGCGTCGATCTCGGCGGCGACCTCATCGGCGGCGCCGAGGAACGGCGCGTGTCCCGCATTTCCGATGACGACGCTGCGTGCGCCCGGGGTCATCGCCGCGGCGGCGGGCATCGCGCCGGCGGGAATCAGGCGGTCGCGGCGACCGGAAATCCACAGGCTCGGCACGCGCAGTTGCGGCAGTTCGTCGCGAAGGTCGAGGCGATCGAGCAGCACCAGGCCTTCCTGCAGCGCGCGCGGAGCCGGTTCGCCCCGCTCGAAGGCCTGCGCCTTCAGGCTGCGGAGTTCCTCCTGCGCGTAGCTCGAACCCAGCGCCTCCAGCGCGAGGAAGCCTTCCAGCGTGCCGCGGAAGTCGCGGCCCAGCGCCTCGCCGAAATCGCGGAACAGGCTCGGCTTGACGCCATGCGGCCAGCCTTCGTCGATCACGAAGCGCGGCGAGGAGGCGATCATCACCAGCCCGCGCACGTCTTCCGGGAAATCCAGCGCGGCGCGCAACGCGAACTGCCCGCCGAGCGACCAGCCGAGCCATACGGCGTCCGGCACGCGCGCGATGAGCTGCGGCGCGAGCGCTTCAGGCGACAGCGGCGTGGCGTCCTCGCGCGCGCGGCCGTGGCCGGGCAGGTCGATCAGATGGAGCGTGTAGCGGTCCTGGAGGCGTTCGACCAGCGGCGCGAACAACCCGCCGTGCATGGCCCAGCCGTGGATCAGTGCCAGCGCGGGACCCTGCCCGCGCGTTTCGATGTACATGGAGCAAGCCGTTGGGGGGATGGCCGATGGGGATGAAGAGTGGAGCGTGTTGCCTGCGGTGCTACTCGGCGCCGTCCCGGGCGAGGTCGGCCAGCACCGCCAGTGCGTCGTCGCGGCGATCGGCCGGGACCAGCAGGTGATCGTGGTGGAAGCCGGCGAGCACGTTGCAGGCGATGCCGCGCCGCGCCAGCGCCGAGGCGAAGGCGGCGGTCAATCCGACCGCGTCCAGCGCCGAATGCACGCCCAGCGTCAGCCAGGCGGCCCGGAAATCGTAAGGCAGGCCGCGCGCGTCGGCGACCTCGCACGGCAGGACGTAGGTGACGCCCTCGTCCTCGGTGACCATGGCGAGCGCGAGCGAGGCCAGCGTCGGATCGGGCGCGGGACGCGCGACGAAGGCGTACTGGCCCTCCCGCGCCGTGACATTCAGCGTGGCGAGCAGGCGCGCAAGGTCGCGCTCGCCGCTCATCGCGCCAGCACGGCCTCGCGCCGGGCGGTCTCGACCAGGCCCAGGCGGATGCGTTCGCGCGATTTCGCCATCGCTTCGACGAGGCCGTCGACATCGGCCACGCCATGCAGCGCCGAGAGCGTCACGCGCAGGCGCGCGCGACCTTCGGGCACGGTCGGCGGACGGATCGCGGCGACCCAGTAGCCGGCTTGCTCCAGCCCGGCGGCCATCGCCAGCGCCGTGTCGTCGTCGCCGCAGATCACCGGCTGGATCGCGGTCTGCGAATCCATCAGCTCCAGGCCGGCGCGCTGCGCGCGCTCGCGGAAGCGCCCGATCAGCTCGTCGAGCTTGGTGCGGCGCCAGTGTTCGGCGCGCGCCAGCTTCACCGCCGCCAGCGAGGCAGCGGCCTGCGCCGGCGGCAGCGCGGTGGTGTAGATGTAGGAACGCGCGGTTTCGGAAAGATGCTGGATGAGGTCGGCATCGCCGGCGACGACCGCGCCGTAGCCACCCAGCGCCTTGCCCAGCGTCGCCAGCTGCAGCGGCACGTCGTTCGCGCCGAGCTTGCTTGCCGCGACGCTGCCGCGCCCGTCCGGGCCGACCACGCCGATGCCGTGGGCGTCGTCGACGTACAGCAGCGCCTTCTGCACGCGCGCCACGAGCGCGAGTTCGCGCAGCGGGGCGATGTCGCCGTCCATGCTGAACACGCCGTCGGTGGCGAGCATCGCCGCACCCTCCGGCATGCTGCGCAGCTGGCGGATCGCGCCTTCGGCATCCGCGTGCGGATAGCGGCGCAGTCGGCAGCCGGCCAGGCGCGCGGCGTCGATCAGGCTGGCGTGGTTGAGGCGGTCCTGCACGCAGACGTCTTCGTCGCCGAGCAGCGCCTGCACGACGGCGAGGTTCGCCAGGTACCCGCTGCCGAACAGCAGCGCGCGCGGCGTGCCGAGCCAGTCGGCGACCTCGCGCTCCAGCGCGTCGTGAAGCTGGTGATGGCCGCAGACCAGGTGCGAGCCGACGCCGCCGGCGCCCTCGCGCGAAGCGGCGTCCTGCAGCGCACCGACCACGGCGAAATGCTGCGACAGGCCGAGGTAATCGTTGCCGCAGAAATTCAGCAGGGAGCGGCCGTCGACGAGGCAGCGCGCGCCGTCGCGCAGGGTGACGGTGCGACGCACGCGCACCCTCGAGCTCGCTTCGCGCTGCGCGCGCGCGGCCTCGATGCGGTCACGCCAGCCCGGGCGGCTCATGGCTGCACCGGCAGGCCATCACGCGGCGCAGTGGTGCGCCGCTTCGACGATGTCGGCATGGACGGTCTCCCCTTGTTCGACCACGGGCATCGGACGCAAGCCCAGTCGGTCGAACAATGCCATATCGCGCTCGGTGTCGGGATTACCGGTCGTCAGCAATTTCTCGCCGTAGAAGATGGAATTCGCGCCGGCGAGGAAGCACAGCGCCTGCAGCTCGTCGCTCATCGATTCGCGCCCGGCCGACAGGCGCACCATCGAGCGCGGCATCAGGATCCGCGCAACTGCGACGGTGCGCACAAATTCGAAGGGGTCCAGCAGCTCGGTGCCGGCCAGCGGCGTGCCTTCCACCTGCACCAGGCGGTTGATCGGCACCGAATCCGGATGCGCCGGCAGGTTCGCCAGCGTCTGCAGCAGGCCGGCGCGCTGGTCGCGGCGCTCACCCATGCCGACGATGCCGCCGCAGCAGGTCTTCATGCCGGCGTCGCGCACGTGCGAGAGCGTGTCCAGGCGGTCCTGCATCTCGCGCGTGTGGATGATGGCGTTGTAGTACTCGGGCGCGGTGTCGAGGTTGTGGTTGTAGTAGTCCAGGCCGGCGTCCTTGAGCGCACGCGCCTGGTCGGCCGAGAGCATGCCGAGCGTGGCGCAGGTCTCCAGGCCTAGCGATTTCACCTCGGAAATCATCGCGGCCACCTTCGGGATATCCCGATCCTTCGGCGAACGCCACGCCGCGCCCATGCAGAAACGGCTGGCGCCGGCGGCCTTGGCCTGGCGGGCCTTCTCCAGCACCGCCTCGGTGCTCATCAGCTTGGTCGCCTCCACGCCCGTGTGGTAGCGCGCGGCCTGCGGGCAGTAGCCGCAGTCCTCCGGGCAGCCGCCGGTCTTGATCGACAGCAGCGTGCTGACCTGCACCTCGGCCGGATCGAAGTTGGCGCGGTGCACGGACGCCGCACGGTGCAGCAGCTCCGGGAACGGCAGGTCGAACAGCGCGCGGACCTCGGCGCGGGACCAGTCGTGGCGGAGGTCGCCGGCGGGGGAGGACTCGACGAGAGGAATCTGGCTGACAGCAGGCATGGCGGAATTCCGATGTTTTCGGCGAGGCAGGCCCGGCAGTCTGGAAACCATGCCCGACCCTGTCAACCAAACTGCTGCGCACGGAGTTTACGGCTGGACATCCCGGTTGTTCGATCGTCTGCTGCCGTCGCGGTGTCTGGTCTGCAGCGAACGCGGAACGATCGGTCGCGATCTGTGCCCTACGTGCTGCGAAAGCCTGCCGTGGCTGACGACGTCCTGCGCCCGCTGCGCGCTGCCGCTCGGAATCGACGCCGAGCTCTGCGGCGACTGCCTGCGCCGGCCGCCCCCGCAAACCGCCACGCGGGCGGCCTTCGTGTATCGCACGCCGCTGGATCGCCTCCTGCCGCGCGCCAAGTTCCATGGCGACCTCGCGGGGTTGCGGCTGCTTTCGACGCTGATGGGCGACAGCCTCCGCGACGCGGAACGGCCGGAGGCGCTGGCGCCGATCCCGCTCCACCGAGACCGCCTGCGACGGCGCTGCTACGACCAGGCGCTGGAGCTGGCGCGGCCGCTCGCGCGACGGCTCGGCGTGCCGCTCCGCGACGACCTGCTTCGGCGCGTGCGGGCGACGGCAGCGCAGTCACGCCTCGCCGCGGGCGCGCGTCGTCGCAACCTGCGCGGGGCGTTCGAGGTGCGGGCGAACGCATCGCTACCGGCGCACGTCGCGTTGATCGATGACGTGATGACGACCGGCGCCACGGCGCGGTCGGCGGCGCTGGCGCTGCGCCGTGCCGGCGTGCAGCGCGTCGACGTGTGGGTGTGTGCGCGTGTGCCGTGATCGCTGCGGCTCGCGGGCTTGGGGCACCAGGATGCTGGTGCTGGCGCTACTTCGCCGCCGGCACCGGGATCGAAGCCCTTGCCTTCGCGCCGGATCCAATGATCGCCTCGGCCCGGATCTCCATCGGCGCGTCTTTCGAGAACAGCGCCGTCGTGCCCACGGCCGTCCATGCGGGGTAGTGATTTTTGAAGAACTCGCGGTGCACTTTCAGCACGGGCTCGACGCGCTTGCGGAAATCGTCGTGATCGCGCGAGACATGGAAGCTCTGCAGCTCGACGACGTCGTCCATCGTCGCGCCCGCCTTTTCCAGATGCGCCTTCAACTGCTGGAACGCCCAGCGGATCTTCGCCTCGTCGGTCTCGCCTTCCGACGCTGGAATGCCCGACACGATCACGCGATCGCCGACGCGGAGCACGGGCGTGTAGTGCAGCCCGTGGTACGAGCCCTCCCAGCCCGGCGGCGCGAAGTGCTCGCGCGTGGGCGCTGTCTGAGCAGCGGCACTGGTCGCGACAAGGCAGAGGAACAACGGCAGGCACGCACGACGCATGGCGGACTCCGGGCGGGGTGGACGCGGCGATTGCAGCACCCGGGAACTCCCGCGGGCAGTGCCGTTGGGCGGGAAGTTCGTGCGCGTCCATCGCCGACGACCCCGCTACGCCGCTCGTCGCGACACACGGCAGGGTCCATCCCGTCACCCGATCTTCACCCGGCGGCGACTCCTGCGCGGTCACGCTCCGCCGGAACCCGGACCACGGTGACCTCAGGGTCGAGGAGCGCGTCATGAACGCAGGTCTGTTGAGGATGGTGGGTCGCAGTTGGTGGGTGCTCGTGCTGTACGGCGTGATCGGCGTGCTGTTCGGCATCGCCGCGTTCCTCTGGCCGGCGAAGACGGCCGTGGCGATTGCCTGGGCCTTCGGCGTGATGGCCATCGCGGAGGGCGTGCTCAGCCTGCTCGCGCTGTTCGACCGCAACGTCTCGGTCTCGAAGGGGTGGCTGGTGCTGTATGCGCTCGCCTCGCTCGTCTTCGGCGTGCTGGCGGTGTCCAACCCCGTCGCCACCGCCGGCGTGCTGCTGCTGTTCCTCGCCGCGTGGCTCCTCGTCGCCGGCATCTACCGCATCGTGCTGGCGATCCGGATCCGCAAGGCGATCACCGGCGAATGGATGATCGCGCTCAGCGGCGTGCTCGCCATCGTGCTGGCGGTGCTGTTCGTGATGCGACCGGCCGCGGGGCTGGTGACGGTCGCGCTGTGGATCGGCGTGGCCGCGCTGTTCTACGGCGTGCTGCAGATCGTGGCCGGGCTGCGGATGCGCAAGCTCGCCGAGGCGCTCTGACGACTGGGCGACTTACGCCGCCGGCCCGCGCAAGGCGAAGTCGGCGGCGATGCCGGCGAAGATCGCCAATCCGACCCAATGGTTGTGCAGGAACGCGCGGAAGCACGCCGCGCGGTCCCGCGTCCGGGCGATGACGAATTCGTACACCACCAGTGCGGCGGCGATGGCGAGGCCGATCCAGTAGTACGCGCCCATCGACGCGCGCTGGCCGACGAAGACCAGCGCCACGAAGAACAGCGCGTACAGAACGCCCTGTGCGATCAGGTCCATCTCGCCGAACAGGATCGCCGTGGACTTGCTGCCCATGCGCAGGTCGTCCTCGCGATCGACCATCGCGTACCAAGTGTCGTACGCGGTGGACCACACGATGTTGGCCGCGTAGAGCAGCCACGCCACGGGCGGCACTTCGCCCTGCACCGCGGCGAACGCCATCGGGATGCCCCAGCCGAACGAGAGGCCGAGGTACACCTGCGGCAGGTGCGTATACCGCTTGAGGTACGGATAGCTCGCGGCAAGCGCCACGCCGACGAAGCTCATCAGCACCGTCAGCCGGTTCAACGTGAGCACGAGCCCGAACGCCACCAGCATCAGCACCGCGAACAACGCCAGCGCTTCGCGGCCGCGCACCGCGCCGGTCGCGAGCGGGCGGTTCTTCGTCCGCTCGACGTGCGGGTCGAGCCAGCGGTCGGCGTAGTCGTTGATCACGCACCCGGCCGAGCGCGTCAGCCACACGCCGGCGCTGAACACGAACAGCGTCCACAGCGGCGGCACGCCGCGCGCGGCGATCCACAGGCCCCACCACGTCGGCCACAGCAATAGCAGCCAGCCGATGGGACGGTCGCCGCGCACCAGCTGCCAGTACAGCGCCAGTCGCGTTTTCCACGGGGAATCCGCGGGGGTTTGGAAGCGTTCGTAGCTCATGACGGGGGAATTTCGCGGAATGGGGAAGCGCGTTCGGCGACGTCGCCGCGGGAGCGGGGCCTCCGCCACCGCACGCCGGCGCGCTTTGCCGCTAGAATGCCAGCCCCGCTTGCTGCGACGTGATCGCTCGATCAGGCCGTATCGCGGGACATCCAGGCGCCCGTAGCTCAGCCGGATAGAGTAGTGGCTTCCGAAGCCATTGGTCGGGGGTTCGAATCCCTCCGGGCGCGCCATCTTACGCACCGTGCCGTCGTGGCCCGGTCGCGACGCGGCAGTCGGCTTCGCGACATCCGCAGCCAGTAGCTCTCGATATAGAACGGCAGCCTCGCGGTTGCCGTTTTTGTTTTGGGCGGTCGAGCGCAGGCGGTTATGCGCGCCACACGCGGCACAGGCCGATGTGATCGCGCGCCCGGACCGCCCAAACCTGAACCTAGTGGAGCAGCCTAGCGGGCCGTATACTGGCGCGCGGCCGCTTGGGGCGGTCGATCGTCGATGGCTTCGCGTGACCCGCAAGGGCGCGCCATAGGTGGGTTTGTGCGCAATTACGACCTCGAATTCCTGAAGAAATTCTCGATGGTGATCGGCTTCCTGATGCTGGTCACGCTGGGCCTGATCGTCGCGGCCATGTTCGTGCACAGCCAGATTCCGGCGGAGATCAACCCGGACGTCGCCAAGCGCACCGAGCAGCGCATCCAGCCGGTCGGCGCGGTGTATGCCGGCAGCACGGGCGCCGCCGCGCAGCAGGCCGCCTCGGCCGCCGCCGCCGCGAAGGCCGCCTCGCAGGTCGCATACGGCGGCACCACCGACGGTTCGGTGATCTTCAACAACCTCTGCACCGGCTGCCACACCTCCGGTGCCGGCGGCGCGCCGACGCTGGACCAGGCCCACTGGGCCGCCCGCCTGCCGAAGGGCAAGGACACGCTGCACAAGCACGCCATCGAAGGCTTCACCGGCACCGCCGGCGTGATGCCGCCGAAGGGCGGCAACCCGGCCCTGACCGACGAACAGGTCATCGCCGCGGTCGACTGGATGCTGGCGAACCTGAAGTAATCGGGCCCTTCGCCGCGCCGCACGACGCCGCCTCCGGGCGGCGTTGTCGTTTCCGGGTACCGGATCCGCCATCCGCCTCGCTGCGCCAACCCGCCGACATCCGCCCGGCACGCGCGCTCGCGATAATGCGCGCCTCTTCCGCGGCGAGCGCGCCATGACCCGTTCCATCTCCCTGCTTCGACCGGCCCTGCTCCTGTCGCCCTGCCTGCTGATCGGCTGCGCGTCCGTCCCGGGCGCGGACGAGGCCACCGCCATCGGCGCGGTGCAGGGCCACGCCGAACGCAGCGCGCTCGTCGGCCAGACCGTCACCGTGCGCGGCACCGTCAGCGCGATCGCCGAAGGCGGATGGTTCCTGCAGGACGCAGGCGACGGCGACGACGCCACCTCCGACGCGATCTTCGTCCAGCAGGCCGCACCGACCGTACAACCGGGCGACGCGGTACGCGCGCGCGGCACCGTGGCCGAACTCGACGCGGGCCGCGGCACGCGCACGTCGCTGGTGGATGCGGAGGTCGAACGCACCGGCCGCGGTGACGTCGCCGCGCTGGCGCTCCCCGCTGCGCCCGCCGACTGGGAACGCCTGGAAGGCATGCGCATTCGCCTCGACGGACCGGTCTACCTCGCCGACAGCGGCGATCTGGCCAGGCACGGCCGCGTGCAGGTCAGCCTCGGCGAACGCCCGTGGCAGCCGACTGAACGCCACGTTCCCGGCAGCGATGGCTATCGCGCGGAAGTCGAAGGCAATGCGCGCCGCACGGTCTGGCTCGATACCGCGAATGCCGCATGGCCGGCCGGCCTGGCGCAGGCGCGCGCCGGCAGCCGCATCGACGGCGCGACGGGCGTGATCGACGAAACGAAAGCCGGCATCGCGCTCCATCTCGATGCCGCGCCCACGCTCGACGCAGCCCCGCGTCCGCAGGCGCCCAGCGTTCCCGGCACGCTGCGCGTAGCCGCGCTCAACCTCGAAAACCTGTTCAACGGGGACGGCCATGGCGGCGGATTCCCCACCCTGCGCGGCGCGCGCACGCCGCAGGAACTCACCGCGCAGCTCGCCAAGCACGTGGCGATCATCGAGGGCCTGAACGCCGACGTCGTCGCGCTGATGGAGCTGGAGAACGACGGCTACGGCAAGCAATCGAGCATCGCCACGCTGGTGGATGCGCTCAACGCCGACGGCAGCCGCTGGCGCTTCGTTGATGCGAAGCAGGGCCCGGGCGACAACTCGATCCGCGTCGGCCTGATCTATCGCGCCGACCGCGTGCGCACGCTCGGCGCGCCGAAGATCCTCGAAGGCGGCCCGTTCGGCGAGCACAGCCGCGTGCCGATGGCGCAGGCGTTCGCGCCGCTCAAGGGCGATGCGAACAGGCAGGCGTTCGTCGTCGTCGCGAACCATTTCAAGTCGAAGGGCTGCAAGGACGCCGAAGGCCTGGACCGCGACCAGCGCGACGGCGCCTCCTGCTACAACGCGATGCGTACCGAATCGGCGCGGCGCCTGCACGCCTGGCTCGCGACCGATCCCACCGGCCACGGCGCGCGCACGCTCATCGTCGGCGACCTCAACGCCTACGCGCAGGAAGAGCCCGTGCGCACGCTGCGCGAGGCGGGCTGGCAGGACGCCTTCGTCGTCGCGGGGAACGAGGCACCGTACAGCTACGTCTACGACGGCCAGCTCGGCCGGCTCGACCACGCGCTGCTGAGCCCGGAGTTCGCCAAGCGCCTTCGCGGCGCCGCGGAATGGCACGTCAACGCGGACGAACCCGAATCGGCCGGTTATCGCGCCGGCGGCGCGGGCCCGTGGCGCAGCTCCGATCACGACCCGCTGGTGCTGGGTTTCGATCCGTAAGCGACGCGCCGACGGAGCCTGAATACACCAGCCCGTATCATTGAACGCATGAACCCGCCTGCCTTCCCGACCGACGCCACCGCCACGCTGACGCTGCAGGGCCCGGCCGGCGCACTGGAGACGATCGTCGAGGCCGCCGAAGCGCCGGAGCGCGACGCGGTCGCCATCGTCTGCCACCCGCTGCCGACCGACGGCGGGACGATGCACAACAAGGTCGTGACGATGGCCGCGCGCGCGCTGCGCGAGTCGGGCATCGCGACGGTGCGCTTCAACTTCCGCGGCACGGGCGCGTCGGAAGGCAGTTTCGACCAGGGTCGCGGCGAAGCCGACGACCTTCGCGCCGTCGCGGCGTGGGTGCGCGGGCAGCGTCCCGGCGCGCGACTGTGGCTTGCGGGTTTCAGCTTCGGTTCGTACGTCACGCTCAAGTGCGCGAACGAACTGCATCCGGGCATGGTGATCTCGATCGCGCCACCGGCCGCGGGCCGCAACTGGGACTTCAGCACGCTCACGCCGCCGCAGTGCCCGTGGCTGGTGATCCAGGGCGAGGAAGACGAGATCGTCGATCCGCAGGCCGTATACGCGTGGATCGACAGCCTCAAGCTCGATCCGCCGCCGGAGCTGGTGAAAATGCCCGAGACCAGCCACTTCTTCCATCGACGCCTGATGGACCTGCGCGGCGCGATAAAGAACGGCATCAGGCCGCACCTTCCGCCCGAGACGGAAGGCACTACGTCCGCATGAACGCAGCGATCCCGGCCGCAGGCGCGGCGGCTTCCGTGTCTTCGCCGTCGTCGCTCTATGCGGCCGGCGTTTCGCGCGGCGACTGGAACGAGGATCCCGCGCAACGCCCCGCGCTGCGCGAACTCGACCGCATCCAAGCCGCGCTGCTGGATACGCCGAAGCGCGGCCTGTTCGGCGGGCTGTTCGGCAGGAAGGCCGAAGCACCGCTGGGCCTGTACCTGTGGGGCGGCGTCGGGCGCGGCAAGACGTTCCTGATCGACCTGTTCTACGACAGTCTCCCCTTGAGGGACGTGGCGGCCGAAGGCCGCGCCGACGCCCCTCTCCCGCAAGGCGGGAGAGGGGGGGACCGTTCGCAGGGCGAACGGTGGGGTGAGGGAGCGGGTAGCAAACGCCGCACGCACTTCCACCGTTTCATGCGCGAAGTCCATGCGCAGCTGCGCACGCACGCCGGCACGAGCGATCCGCTGGCGACGATCGCGCGCGAGTGGGGCCGCGACCTGCGCGTGCTGGTGCTCGACGAATTCTTCGTCAACGACATCGGCGATGCGATGCTGCTCGGCCGCCTGATGGAGCGGCTGTTCGCCGAAGGCGTGGCGCTGGTCACCACGTCCAACACCGAACCGAAGAACCTCTACAAGGACGGACTGCAGCGCGCGAGCTTCCTCCCGGCGATCGCGCAGATCGAGAAGCACTGCAAGGTGCTCTACCTCGACAGCGCGCAGGATTACCGCCTGCGCGCGCTGACGCGTTCACCGGTGTACCGCGCACCGCTGGACGATGCATCGGACACGTGGCTCGCCGAACGCTGGCGCGAACTCACCGCGACCTGTCCGCATGAAGCCGGACCGCTGGTGATCGAGGGCCGCGAGATTCCCGTGCGTGCACTCGCCGAAGGCCACGCGTGGTTCGACTTCGCCGCGCTATGCGAAGGCCCGCGTGCGGCGAGCGACTACATCGAGATCGCCACCGAATACCACACCGTGCTGGTCGGCGGCATTCCGCTGTTCGACGGCCGCAACGACGATCCGGCGCGCCGCTTCGTGCACCTGATCGACGAGCTGTACGACCGCCACGTCAACCTCGTATGCACCGCCGCGGCCGCGCCGCCTGCGCTGTATTCCGGGAAGAAGCTCGCGCACGCGTTCGAACGCACGACGTCGCGCCTAATCGAAATGCAGTCGGCGGAATTCCTGTCGCTGGAGCATCGCGGCTGATCACGCCGCCGAGCGTCGCCCGCTGCGCCCGCGCAACGCCGCGAGCACGGCATAGACGATCACCAGCGCCGTCAGCGACACCGCGATCGCCAGCCATTCCTGCGCGCTGAGCGTGGCGAGGATCGCGGCCATCGTCGCGATCGCGATGACCGGGATCAGCGCGCCGCCCGGCAGCATCAGCGGTTCGCCGGCGCCGCGCAGGCCGATGCGCTGCGTGCGCCACGACGCCGCGGCGACGGCGGCGAACACCAGGCAGATCGCGCCGCCGGAAATCAGCGCCATCGTTTCGAAGCTGCCGGCGACGGCCAGCACCGCGGCAAGGCCGGCATGCGCGACGAGCCCGAGCACCGGCACGCGATGGCGCGCATCGACCACGCCGAACCCGCGCGGCAGGAAGCCGTCGCGGCCCAGCGCGAACACCAGGCGCGAGGACGAGAACAGATTGCCCATCAGGAAGCCGAGCATCGACACGCAGGCCGTCGCCAGCAGCACCGTGCGCGCAGGCCGCCACAGCGTGCCGGCCGCGTCGGCGACGGGCGCCGCGCTTCCCGCCAGCGACGCACCGAGCGTCCCTTGGCATACGACCTGGATGCCGATGTAGAGCAGCACGACGACGACGATCGCACCCAGCGTCGCGCGCGGCACGTGGCGCGCCGGATCGCGCACTTCGCCCGACGGCACCAGCGCGGTTTCCATGCCCGCGTACGCGAACACCACCAGCACGAGCGACGAACCAAGCGCGCTCCACGTCGGCATCGCGCCAAGGCCGAAGCTCACCTGCGACCAGTCGACGAACGCGAGTCCGATCAACGCGAGAACGAACAGCGGCGTGAGCTTGAGCGTGGCAAGCGCGACGATCATGCGCGCGCCGAGCTTCACGCCGAACGCGTTGAGGCCGAACAGCAGCGCGTACGCGCCGACGATGAGCGTCGCGCGCGCCGCGGGTTCGGCGAACATCGGGAACGCATGCGCGACCTGTCCCGCGAGCGCGGCGGCGACGCCGGCGCTCGATGTCACGTTGCAGATCCACATCAGTGCGCCGGTGAGAAAGCCCGCGAACGGGCCGAAGCCCGCACCCACATACGTATACGGCCCGCCCGTCGCCGACGCGCGACTGCCTACCGCGGCGAAGCACAGCGCGATGGGAACGATCGCGAACGCACCGACGATGAACGCCAGCGGCGCCGCCGGTCCCATTCGCGCGAGCAGCAGCGCAGGCAGCATGAAGATGCCCGCGCCGACGATGATGTTCACGATCGACGCCCCGAGCTGGAACGGCCCCAGCGCGCGCACCAGTGCGGCATCGCCCTGCAACGGTGTCCGGGAAGGCGGGGCCGCGTCGGTCATGGGCAGTCCGGGTCGGAAGGTGGGGCGAGCGTGGCATAGCGGCAAGGCGCCGTCATCCCGCCCACGGCGTTGCACCTACCAGCACCGTCGTCCCGCCCACGGCGTCGCACTTACCAACACCGTCATCCCGGCGAAAGCCGGGACCCAGGCCGGCAACGTGTGGGCACTCCATCGATGGTTGCGGACCGCACCAGCATTACAGCGAAGGCTGGAACCCATTCGGTCTTCGCTCTTCGATAAGCGCGACCACGAGGATCAACATGGATTCCAGCTTCCGCTGGAATGACGAGATGGACCGGAACGGGTGTCGGCCTGGATCCCGGCTTTCGCCGGGATGACGGTATTGGGGTGATGAGACGACGGACCATGCCGCGCAACATGCCGGCCCTTACACTCGCCGCTCCCAACCGTTCGTATCGCAACGATGAACCTCGCCTTGTTCGACTTCGACGGCACGATCACCACGCGCGAACTGATGCCCGACTTCGTGCGCATGGCGACGACGAAGCGGCGGTTGATGGTCGGCCGCGTCGTGCTCGCGCCGATCTTCATCGGCTACAAGGCGGGTGTGGTGAGCGGCAATGCGATCCGCGACCGCATCGCCGACTTCGCCTTCCGCGGCCTGCCGCAACGCGACCTGCAAGCCGCGGGCGAGCATTTCGCGCGCGATGTCATTCCGCCGACCGTGCGTCCGGAAGCGATGGAGCGCCTGCAATGGCATCGCGATCAGGGCGACACGATCGTCGTCGTGTCCGGCTCGTTCGATCTGTACCTGTCGCACTGGTGCGCGCTGCACGGACTGGAGCTGCTGTGCTCCTCGCTGGAAGTTCGCGACGGCGTGATGACCGGGCGCTTCGAGGGCGCGCAGTGCGTGGGTGCGGAGAAGGCGCGGCGCGTGCGCGAGCACTACGACCTGTCGCGCTTTCCAGTCGTCTACGCGTACGGCGACACGCACGAAGACCGCGACCTGCTCGCGCTCGCGCATCGCCGCTGGTATCGCGGTCGCGAGGTGGAGTAAGCGTCAGGCCGAAGCCGCGCCCCGCCGCCAGACAAGGCAGCGGTTGTTCGCGGGCATCGCGACGTCTTCGATCAGCCGCAGCCCGATGCGTTGCGCCAGCGCGTCCACGGCTTCGAAATCGCGGATCGCCGACTGCGGATCGCGCGCTTTCAGCCAGCCGTCGAAATCGCGGTTGCTGTCGCTGGTGTAGTCGCCGTTGTAATTGAAGGGGCCGTAGACGACGAGCGTTGCGTCGTCGGCCAGCACGCCGTCGAGCCCGGCGAAGAACGCCTCGACCTGCGGCCAGCCCATGATGTGCAGCGTGTTCGCGCTGAAGACCGCGTCGAAGCGACCGTCGGATGCGTTCGATCGCGGCCACGGGCCGGTGGACACATCGAGTTCCACCGCCGGCGGCGTATTCGGAAGCGACGCGTGTTCGAGCCACGACGCGATGCCGGGGAGATGCTCCGCGCGATCACTGCACTGCCACCGCAGCCACGGCATCGCCGCGGCGAAATGCACCGCGTGCTGGCCGGTGCCGCTGCCGATTTCCAGCACGTCGTGCCGGTCGGCGAAATGGCGTGGCAGGACGGCGAGGATCGGCTCGCGGTTGCGTTCGCAGGACGGCGCGTTGGGAAGCGCGTTCACGAGCCGACAGCGCGGGTCAGCGTCCCGGGCCGACGTCGATGAACTGCAGGAACTCCGCACGCGTGCGCGCGTCCTCGCGGAAGCTGCCGAGCATCTTCGAGGTGATCATGCTCACGCCGCGCTTGTGCACGCCGCGCGTGGTCATGCATTCGTGCGCGCCTTCGATCACCACGCCGACGCCGCGCGGCTGCAGCACGTCCTGGATGACCTGCGCGATCTGCGCGGTCATCTTCTCCTGCACCTGCAGGCGGCGTGCATAAGCGTCGACCACGCGCGCGAGCTTGCTGATGCCCACCACCTTGCCGTCGGGCAGGTAGCCCACGTGCGCCTTGCCGATGATCGGCGCCATGTGGTGTTCGCAATGGCTTTCGAACTCGATGTCGCGCAACACGATCATCTCGTCGTAGCCCTCGACTTCCTTGAAGGTGCGCATCAGGTAGTCGGCCGGATCCTCGGCGTAACCGCTGAACCAGTCCTGGTACGCCTTGGCCACGCGCTTGGGCGTATCGAGCAGGCCTTCGCGCGCCGGATCGTCGCCGGCCCAACGCAGCAGCGTGCGCACGGCGGCCTCGGCCTGGTCGCGGGTGGGCTTGTCGTCTTGCGCCATGGCACGGACTCGGTGTGTCGGGGGACGGGAATGCTACTCCACCCGGCGCGAGCGGAGAAAAAAGGCGCCGCCGGACGGGATGAGACCCGGCGACGCGAAGGGGTAACGCCATGGATCGGAAAACCGATCGACCGACGACGCCACGTGAGGGAGGGGAGCTCGTGGCGCCGCCGGCCGTCGGCCAGGGGAGCGGTACAACAATCAGCGCGAAGCCACGTCCTCGCGCACCGGCACGCGCGTCGGCCAGCCGCCGGCGAGCGCCTTGTACAGCGCGACGGCGGAACTGGCGCTGCGCGTGCGCGCATCGGCGAAGGCTTCCTCGGCCGTCAGGCGCGTGCGTTCGGCATCGAGCACTTCGAACAGGTCGGCCGCGCCCGCGTCATACCGCACGCGTGCCAGTCGCGCCGCGGTGGCGCTGTCGGCGGCGGCCTGTTCGAGATGCTGGTCTTCCACGCGCGTGCGCGCATAGCGGACCAGCGCGTTCTCGGTGTCTTCCAGCGCGAGCAGCACCGACTGCTGGTAACGCGCGAGTTCGCCCGCCGCGTCCGCATCGGCGGCGGCGATGCGCGCACGCACGCGGCCGATGTCGAGGAACGACCAGTCGATGCCGAGGAACGCCAGCCGCGTTTCGCTGTCGCGCTCGAACAGCGAGCTGGTGTCGATGGCCTGGCTTCCGATCAGTCCGCCGAGCGTGAAGCGCGGGAACAGGTCGGCCGTCGCGACGCCAATGCGCGCCGTCGCCGCATGCAGACGGTGTTCGGCGGCGATGACGTCGGGACGATGGCGCAGCAGTTCGCCGGGCGAACCCGGATCCAGTCGCGCCGGCAGCGCCGGCAGCGGCTTGACCGGCGTGAGTTCGGCGATCAGCGCATCCGGCGTCTGGCCGGTGAGCACGGCGAGGCGATGCATCGTCACCGCGACCTGCGCTTCCAGCGCCGGCACGCGCGACAGCGTGGCTTCCAGCTGCGCACGCGCACGCGAGGTATCGAACTCGGTGCCGCGACCGGCATCGAAGCGCGCGTTCACCAGGCGCAGCGTTTCGCGCTGGTTCTCGGCGTTCTCCTGCGCGACGCGCAGGCGCTCCTGCAAGCCGCGCAGTTCGACGTAGCTGCGCGCGACCTCGCCGACGATGGCGACCTGCATCGCGTCCAGATCGGACGCCGCCGCCCACGCTTCGGCGCGCGAGGATTCCACGCCGCGACGCACGCGACCGTAGAGATCGAGTTCCCAGCTGACGTCGGCCTGCACGCTGTAGCTTTCGCCGTCGCGATCGGCACGCGACACGCCCGGCGCCTGGTCGGCGCTGGCGCGCGAATCGCTGCCGGTGGCGCTGGCGGTCACCGTCGGGAAACGGTCGAGCTTCGCATTGCGAAGCAGCGCGTTGGCGCGGTCGTAGCTGGCCAGCGCGATGCGCAGGTCGTGGTTCGCGGCGAGCGCATCCTCGACCAGCCGCGTCAGCAGCGGATCGTTGAAGCTGCGCCAGAACTCGGCATCGGCCTGCGGCGACGGTGTCGGCGCCGCGTTCTGTTCGACGCCGGTGGCGATGTCGGCCGCGCGCGCATCGCTGGCGGCTTCGTCGCGCGCGAACTTCGACGGCGTCTCGATGTTGGGTCGAACGTAATTCGGCCCGACGGCGCACGCGGCGAGCAACGCCGCCGCGACGCCGAGCGTGAGGGAACGGATCACCATGGCAGCGTTTCTCCGAGGTAGACGTAGCCGCCGGTTGGACCGTCGGCGCCGATGAGCGCCATCTGGACGCTGGTCTTCGCGCCGGTGGGCACGTCGATCTCGCCTTCGCCGGCGTTCATGTCGGTCTTCACGTAACCGGGGTGCACGGCGTTGACCTTGATCGGCGTGTCGCGCAGTTCGTACGCCAGGTGCACGGAGTACGAGTTGATGGCGCTCTTGGACGCGTTGTAGGCGGGGATCGACTTGAAGTCGTAGATCGGCGAACCCGGCTGCGTGTGCAGCGTCAGCGAACCGAGCAGGCTGGACACGTTGACGATGCGCGCGGCCGGCGCCTTGTGCAGCAGCGGCAGGAACGCCTGCGTGGTTTCCACCACGGCGAAGACGTTGGTCTCGAACGTTTCGCGCCACGCGGCCACGGACTGCTGCGAGGGCTTCGGCAGCGTCTTGTCCTCGACGATGATGCCGGCGTTGTTCACCAGGATGTCGAGTCGGCCGAACTTGCGGTCGACCTCCTGCACGGCGGCGGCGATGCTGGCGGTGTCGGTGACGTCCAGCACGATCGCCTCGACCGGCAGGCCTTCGCCCTGCAGCTTCAGCGCGGCGTCGACGGCGCGGCCGCGATCGCGCCCCGCCAGCAGCGTGTGCACGCCGGCCTGCGCGAGCTGGCGCACGGTCTCGAAACCGATGCCGCGCGTGGCGCCGGTGACGAGGGCGACCTTGGAACCGTTGGAAGAAGTGGACATGGGAACTCCTGTGGGGGTCGCGCGGGATGCGCGGAGTTTTCGGATTCGTGCGCCGGCACGGTGCGTGCCGTGCCGGCGCGGGTCTGGATCAGGCGTGCGTCTGCACCGGAGCGTGCGTGGCGACCGTCGACGTGCCGTGGCTCACCAGCGGCTTGTTCGCCAGCTTGCGCAGCGCGACGTAGAACACCGGCGTCAGGAACAGGCCGAACAGCGTCACGCCGATCATTCCGGAGAACACGGTGATGCCCGTGGCCTGGCGGACTTCGGCGCCGGCGCCGTGCGAGAGCACCAGCGGCACCGTGCCGGCGATGAACGCGATGGACGTCATCACGATCGGACGCAGACGCAGGCGGCAGGCTTCCAGCGCGGCTTCGACGATGCCTTTACCCTGCATTTCCAGCTCGCGGGCGAACTCGACGATCAGGATCGCGTTCTTGCACGCCAGGCCCATCAGCACCACCAGGCCCACCTGCACGAAGACGTTGTTGTCGCCGGTGAGGTACACGCCCAGCAGCGCCGAGAGCATGCACATCGGCACGATCAGGATCACCGCCAGCGGCAGCGTCCAGCTTTCGTACAGCGCGGCCAGCACGAGGAAGGCGAGCAGCACGGCGAGCGGGAAGACGATCAGCGCGGCCTTGCCCTGCGTCGCCTGCTGGTAGCTCAGGTCCGTCCACTCGATGTCCATGCCGTTGGGCAGCACCTTCTGCGCGAGCTCCTCCAGCTTCGCCATCGCCTGCGCGGACGAGAGCTGGTTCACGTCGGCCTCGCCGAGGATGTCCGCCGCCGGATAGCCGTTGTAGCGGATCACCGGATCGGGACCGAAGGTCTCGGTGACCTTCACCATCGAGCCGATCGGCACCATCTCGCCGCGATCGTTGCGCGTGCGCAGGTTCGCGATGTCCTCGACGCTGTCGCGGAACGGGCCGTCGGCCTGCGCCACGACCTGCCAGGTGCGGCCGAACATGTTGAAGTCGTTGACGTACGCCGAACCCAGGTAGGTCTGCAGCGTGTCGAACAGCTCCGTCAGCGGCACGCCCTGCGCCTTGGCCTTCACGCGGTCGACCTCGGCGTCGAGCTGCGGCACGTTGGCCTGGTAGCTCGAGTTCGGGAAGCCCAGACCCGGCGTCTGCGAACCGGCGCCCTGGAAGGCCTGCACCGCGCTCTGCAGCGCGCCGTAGCCCAGGTTGCCGCGGTCCTCGATGTAGAGCGAGTAACCCGAACCGTTGCCCAGGCCCTGGATCGGCGGCGGCTGCAGCGAGAAGGCGAAACCTTCCTGGATCGCGGAGATCTTCTGGCTCAGCTCGGCGTTGATCTCCTCGGCGCTGCGCGTGCGCTGGCCGAAGGGCTTGAGGTTGATGAAGGTCACGCCGTAGTTCGGCGTATTGCTGAACTGCAGCGGGTTCAGGCCCGGGAACGCGACGTCGTTCTGCACGCCGTCGATGCTCATCGCGATCTCGCCGATCTTCTTCAGCGCCGCGTCCGTGCGCTCGATCGAGGAACCTTCCGGCATCTTGATGCCGGCGATGAGGTAGCTCTTGTCCTGCACCGGCACGAAGCCGCGCGGCACCAGCTGGAACATCAGGCCCGTGGCGAGCAGCAGGCCGGCGTACACGACGAACACCGCGCCGCGACGGCCGAGCACCTTGGCCACGCCGTTCTGGTAACGCTCGGCGGCAGTGCCGAAGAAGCGGTTGAACGGGCGGAAGATCCAGCCGAAACCGCGTTCGATGCCACGGCTGAGCAGGTCCTTCGGCGCGCCGTGCGGCTTGAGCAGGCGCGCGGCCAGCGCCGGCGACAGCGTCAGCGAATTGATCGCCGAAATCACCGTCGAGATGGCGATGGTCACCGCGAACTGCTTGTAGAACTGGCCCGTCACGCCCGACAGGAACGCCATCGGCACGAACACCGCGCACAGCACCAGCGCGATCGCGATGATCGGGCCGGACACTTCGCGCATCGCCATGTGCGCCGCTTCCAGCGGCGTGTGGCCGTCCTCGATGTGGCGTTCGACGTTCTCGACCACGACGATGGCGTCGTCGACCACGATGCCGATGGCGAGCACCAGTCCGAACAATGTCAGCGTGTTGATCGAGAACCCGAGCAGGTAGAGCGCGGCGAACGTGCCCACCACCGATACCGGCACCGCGATCAGCGGGATGATCGACGCGCGCCAGGTCTGCAGGAACAGGATCACCACCAGCACCACGAGCAGCGTGGCTTCCAGCAGCGTGGTCACGACCGACTTGATCGAGTCGCGCACGAAGATCGTGGTGTCGTAGATCGACTTGTATTCCACGCCCGGCGGGAAGCGCTTGGCCGCCTCGTCCATGCGGCGGATCACTTCGTCGCGGATCTGCAGCGCGTTGGCGCCCGGCGCCTGGAAGATGCCGATCGCCGCGGCGTTCTGGCCGTCCAGGCGCGCACGCATGGTGTAGTCGCCGGCGGCGAGCTCGATGCGCGCGACGTCGGACAGGCGCACCACTTCGCCGCCGTCGCCGCCCTTGAGCACGATGTTGCCGAACTCTTCCGGCGTCTCGAGGCGACCGCGCGCGTTGATCGGCGTCAGGAACTGCGAGCCGTTGGGCATCGGTTCGGCGCCCAGCTGGCCGGCGGAGACCTGGATGTTCTGCTCGCGCACGGCGCGCAGGACGTCGCTGGCGGTCATGCCGCGCGAGGCGACCTTGTCCGGATCCAGCCACAGGCGCATCGCGTAGTCGCCGCCGCCGAACGGCTGTGCTTCGCCCACGCCGGGAATGCTCGCGAGCTGGTCCTTGATGTGCAGGCGCAGGTAGTTGCGCAGGTACAGCGTGTCGTACTTGCCGTTCGGCGACGTCAGGTGCACGACCATCAGGAAGACCGGCGACTGCTTCTGCGTGGTCACGCCCTGGCGTCGCACGTCCTCGGGCAGTCGCGCCAGCGCCTGGCTGACGCGGTTCTGCACGCGCACGGTGGCCTCGTCGGCGTTCACTTCGGGACGGAAGGTCACGGTGATCTGCAGCACGCCGTCGGAACTGGCGACCGACTTGACGTACATCAGGCCTTCGACGCCGCGGATGGATTCCTCCAGCGGCGTGGCGACGGTTTCGGCGATGACCTTCGGGTTGGCGCCCGGGTACACGGTGCGCACCACCACCGAAGGCGGCACGACCTCGGGGTATTCGCCGATCGGCAGCAGCGGGATCGAGATCAGGCCGGCGGCGAAGATCACGATCGACAGCACGGCGGCGAAGATCGGCCTGTCGATGAAGAACTTTGAAAAGTCCATGGAAAGGTTCCTTGTGCGGCATGGAGCCGCAACGGTCCTGGGCGATGCGGTTTCCGCGCATCGCCGGATTTCGATTTCTGCCTGTTGTCCGCCCTCCCCGCTCGCGGGGAGGACGATGCGATCAGGTCAATCCGTTACTTCATCGCCACCTGCGGCTGCGGCGCCGGGGCGCCCATCGCGATGACCTTCGGCTGCACCGGCATTCCGGGGAAGAACACCTTCTGCACGCCGTGCACGATCACCTTGTCCGACGGCGCCAGGCCCGAGGTCACCACGCGCAGCCCGTCGATCACCGGGCCGAGCTTCACGTCCTTGCGCGTGGCGGCGTTCTTCTCGCCCAGCACGTAGACGTACTTGCGGTCCTGGTCGGTGAGCACGGCCTTGTCGTCGATGAGCATCGCCTTGAACTGGCCGCTGCCCTGCAACTGCACGCGTGCGTACAGGCCCGGGGTGAAGATGCGGTCCGGGTTCTTCAGCACGGCGCGCGCGCGGATGGTGCCGGTGCTCGGGTCGACCTGGTTGTCGACGAAATCCACCGTGCCTTCGTGCGGGTAGCCCTGCTCGCTTGCCAGACCCACGCGCACCGGGTTCTTCGTCTCGGCGCGCTCGCCCTTGCGGGCCAGTTCCTGGTAACGCAGGAAGCTCTGCTCGTCGGATTCGAAGTACACGAACACCGGATCCTGCGAGACGACGGTGGTCAGCAGCGTGGTGTCGGCGTTGGCGAGGTTGCCCTCGGTGACCATCGCGCGACCGGCGCGGCCGTTGATCGGCGAACGCACGGACGTGAACTGCAGGTCCAGGCGGGCGTTCTCGACCGCGGCTTCGGCGGCGCGCACGGCGGCGTCGCCCTGCGTGCTGGCGGCGCGGCGCGTCTCAAATTCCTCGCGCGAGATCGCCTTGGCTTCCACCAGCGTCTGCGCGCGCTTGTCCTGCATCTGCGCGAGGCGGGCTTCGGCGCGGGCGCGTTCCAGATCGGCTTCGGCCTGCGCCAGGCGCGCCTTGTACGGGCGCGGATCGACGACGAAGAGCAGGTCGCCCTTCTTCACTTCCTGGCCTTCCTGGTAGGCGACCTGCTGCACGTAGCCGGACACGCGCGGGCGCAGTTCGACGGTTTCGATGGCGGTGACGCGGCCGGTGAATTCATCCCAGCGGCTGACGTCCTTGTTGAGCACCTGCGCGACGCTGACTTCCGGCGGCGGCGGCATGCCCGCGCCCGGTTCGGCCTGGCTGCTGCACGCCGTCGCGATCGCGGCGACGAGCAGGCTGGTGACCAGCGCGACGGTGGGTATCCCGGTTCCGGACCGGGCGAGTGCTTTGCGTGGGGTCATGGCGAGTCTTCCTGGTTGTTGTTGTTATGCGTTGCGTTGTGATTCGGGGCGATCAGGTTCCGGAGCAGCGTGCGCGCGTCCTGTAGACACCGTGATGGCAGTAGTCCGACAGCGGGCGCGTCGTGCATGGCCTGCGATTTCGCGGCGCCGCACGCGGGCGACGACGCGATCGCGTCGCCGTTTCCGGGTTCCTGTTGATTCGTCGAAGCAGGGGACGGCGAATCGACATCCGTCGTGACACCGAAGGCGTCATCGGCGGTGTCGTCGGCCGAAGACGGCCAGAAGCTCACTTTGGAATAGGGAACGACGGCTTCGGCCGGCTGCAGGCCGTCTGGCTCGATCAGCGCCAACGCACGCTGGCCGACGGACAGGGCGCTGGGCCACTGTTCGCACGCGTTCGCGCGGTTGAGCTCCGTGCACACGGGGCTGTCGATCGCGAGCAGCTGCACGCGGACGCCGATCGTGCGCGCTTCCTCGTGCAGCACGCGCGCGAGCATGCGCAGCGCCGCGGTCGCGATCGAGCGGTGGCCGTAGCCGGCCCACGGGCGATCGGCACCGGGGCCGCCGATCAGTACATACGTACCGGTACGTCCGCCCTGCGCGAGCAGCGGCAGCAAATGGCGGGCGGCGGCCAGGTGCGGGAGCAGGTCCTCGTCGAGCGTCTGGCGCAGGAACGCGGCGGGGTGATCGAGCAGGCGACCACGCGCGGCGCTGCCACAGACCGCCGCGACCACGCCGTCGATCGGCCGGCCGAGCTTGCTCAGGGTGCGTGCGAGGCGTTCGCCGTCGCCGTCATTGCTGACCGAACCGGGGACGATGGTCAGGTCGGCATCGGGGAACGAGCCGCGCAGGCACTGCAGGCCGGACTTGTCGCGGGCGACCGCGATCACCGGCCGGCCGCTGGCCAGCGCGGCCTTCACCACGCCCCGGCCGACGCCGCCGGTCGCGCCCAGCACGACGACGGCGGCGCGGGCGATGCGGCGGTTCTGGCCGGCGTTCTGGGCCGATGCCTTGGGAGCGGTGGCGTTCACCGGCGGCCCCACTGTCCCGGATTCGGGATGTTTACTCCCGCCAGCGGGATGGTCTCCGGCCGGGTGGCCGCACGCAGGACCGCACCGACCACCGGGAGGAGCAGCATCGCGCCCGGCAGGGCCAGCACGAAGGCCAGCACCCAGGCGAGCATCCAGAACTCGTCCGGACCGGCCGCCAGACCTTGCTGGAGCACGACCAGCGCAACGCCGACCAGCGCCGTCATGGCGACCAGCATCACCGGCAGGAAGGCGTAACGGGCTTGGCGGGGGGTCAACATGGCGGCGGGACCGGGGGAAGTTGCCGCAAAGGTTAGGCCGGCAATCGGCACTTGATTAGTCCGATTTGGAGGGAATAATTGTCCCGTCATCGGTCCAAATGCGGTCGGGCGCCCTGCCCGGCCTGTCCGCCCTTCCCCGCCGCGTCCAAGGAACCCCCCACATGGCCCGCGATCTCAACGACACCCTGATCTTCGTCAAGGTGGTCGAGCACGGAAGTTTCATCTCCGCCGCCCGCGCCCTGCAGCTGCCCAAGACCACGGTCAGCCGCAAGGTGCAGGAACTCGAAACCCGCCTCGGCGCGCAGCTGCTGCATCGCACGACGCGCAAGCTCGGCCTCACCGAGGCCGGCAACATCTACTTCGAACATTGCCAGCGCATCTCGCGCGAACTGGACGAAGCCGAAAGCGCCGTCGGCCAGTTGCAGGGCGGCCCGCGCGGCTGGCTGCGCTTCACCGCGCCGTACTCGGTGGGCATCACGTGGATCGCGCCGCTGCTGGGCGAGTTCCACGCGCGCCATCCCGAAGTGCGCGTGGAAATGGTGCTGACCAACGAACCGCTGGACATCATCGACCAGGAAATCGACGTCGCCCTGCGCGTGGGCAGCCTGCCCGATTCCAACCTCATCGCGCGCAAGCTCGCCACGTTCCGCACGCAGGTCTACGCGAGCCCCGGCTACATCGCGCGCCACGGCGAACCGCTGCATCCGGACGACCTGGTGCATCACCGCACCGTCGCGATGCCGAAGCATCGCCGCAACGGGCAGTACTCGTGGTCGCTCAACGACGGCACGCGCACGGTCGACTTCCGCGTCGATCCGGTGCTGGTGGCGAACGATCCGGGTCCGCTGTGCGGCGCGCTGCTGTGCGGCGAAGGGCTGATGCTCGCCGCCGACGTCACCGTGAAGGCGTACGCCGAACAGGGTTACGTGCAGCGCGTGCTCGCCGGCTGGACGGGGCTGGATTACGAGTTCAACGCGGTGTTCCCGCGTGGACGCGTGCAGTCGCCGAAGGTGCGCGCGTTCGTCGACTTCCTCGTCGAACGCCTGAACTTCGACGCCGACTACATGCAGGTGCTCTGCCCGAACGTGCGCGCGCGCTACAAGGCCGCCGAACAGGCCGCCGCCGATGCGATCAGCGCCGAGCTGGCCAAGGTCGCCAAGCAGCCGGAAGCCAAGGCCAAGCGCAAGGCAAAGGTGGAAGAACCCGTCGCAGCGGCTGCGCATGAAGGCGAGGAACCGGCGATCTGACTTCGCCTGTTTATCGGGAACGATGGGAAGGAACGAAGCGGCGAGCGCAAGAGCGCCGCTTCACTTTTTTGCGACACATCCGATGCGATCCGTTCAGTGATTTCACCGCGGTTTCATAGCCGCGGCGCTCTGCTCTACAGGCCAGGGAGTTGGCGCAATCGCATGCGGGGAACGCGTGCAAGCCAACCGACGGGTCGCCATGAATCGCATCATCGCTGCACTGGCTGCTACTGCCGCACTCGCCCTGGCGATCGGCGGTGGCGCCGCCTGGAACAAATACCTGCGCACGCCCTCGGTGGAACTCCAGCCGATGCCCGCGCACCTCATCGCGCTGGATTCGGCCGCGGGCCAGAAGCTGCTGGCCCGTGCCGAAGCGACCGCCGATTTCGATGCGCTGATGACGCACTTCGTCCCGCAGACGCGCCGCGCGTTCTGCGGCGTCGCCAGCGCGCTGACCACGCTCAACGCGGCGCGCACCACGCCGACACCGCTTGATCAGTCGCGCCTGTTCGAACACGCCGCGGTGCGCATGCATCCGCTGAAGGTGAGCGTGATCGGGATGTCGCTCGACGACTTCGCCGCCCTGCTGCGCGCACACGGCGCGCGCGTGACCGCGGTCTACGCGTCAGCCTCCAGCATCGACGAGTTCCGCGACGCCGTGCGCGCGAACCTCGCCAACGAGGGCGACTTCCTGCTGGTGAACTACCAGCGCAGCGAAGTCGGCCAGGCGCCGATGGGCCACATTTCGCCGATCGCCGCGTACGACGAGCAAAGCGACCGCGTGCTGGTGCTCGACGTCGCCGCGCACAAGTATCCGCCGACGTGGATCGATAACCGAAACCATGTGGAACGCGATGCGCGCGCCGCTCAACCCGCAGACGAAAACCACGCGCGGCTATCTGGTCATGCACGGCGACGGCGTCGGCCCCGATGCGCTGAGTGCCGGCGCGACGCTGGCCAGCGCGGATTGATCGCGCGCGCCTCTAGCCCTCAATCCCGCAAGCGACTCGCCAGCCCCGACACGCGCTGCGCATGACGCCCCAGCGCGGCATGCAGCACCGCTTCGCTCGCGCAGACGTGCAGTTCGCGACGCGCGCGCGTGACGCCCGTATAGAGCAGCTCGCGCGACAGCGTGCGGGCGTCCTGCTTCGGCAGCAGCAACCAGACGGTATCGAACTCCGAGCCCTGCGCCTTGTGCACGGTCATCGCGAACGCACCGGTATGCGCCGGCAGCGACGCCGGATGGAAGCCGCGCACGCCATCGGACCCAGCGAACCACGCGACCGGGACGCCCGCGGCATCGCGCTGCACCACGCCGATGTCGCCGTTGAACAGGCCGTGTCGATAGCTGTTCTCGGTGATCAGCAACAATCGGCCATGGAAGTACGGATCGCGCTGCACGCCGGCAAGCGCATCCTCGATGCGCTGGTTCAGCGCCGCCGCACCCTGCGCGCCCTCGCGCAGCGCGGTGAGCAGGCGCACCGTCTGCGCCTGTCGCAAGGCGTCGGCCGGATCCTGCAGCGACATCGACGCGCGCCACGACGCGAGCAGTGTTTCGCGTGATGCACCGGACAGCGGATCCGACACGTCCTCATGGAAATGCACACCCGCGAGGCCGTCGCGCAGCAGTGTCGTCGCGCGATCGGCGTCGCCCGTGCGCAGCGCATCGGCCAGCGGCGCGAGCTCCAGCGATTGCGCCTGCCGATAACCGCGCTGCAGCTGCACGCGATGGCCGGCGAGCACGCTGCCATCCTCGCGCTCGGGCAATGCGCCGAGCAGCGGCTTCAGCGCGCGCGCGAGATCGGGCGGCAAAGCATCGCCCTCGCCCGCCGCGTCGGTGATCGCGGCGAGCACGTCGCCGGCTTCCACCGACGGCAGCTGGTCGCGATCGCCGAGCAGGATCAGCCGCGCGCCATCGGGCACGGCTTCGACCAGCTTGCACATCAACGGAAGATCGACCATCGATGCTTCGTCGACCACGACCGCATCGTATGGCAGAGGATGATCGGCGTCGTGGCGGAAACGCGGGCTGTCGGGGATCGTGCCGAGCAGGCGATGCAGCGTGCTCGCCGATGACGGCAACGCGTCGCACCATACCGCGTCAATGCCCGCCACGTCGCGCAACGAGGCGATCGCCGCGCGCAGGCTTTCGGCCATGCGCTCGGCGGCGCGACCGGTCGGCGCGGCGAGCGCGATGCGCGGTGCCGGCCGGCCAACGAGCGCCGCCTGCGCGACGAGAAGCAGCAACACGCGCGTGATCGTCGTCGTTTTGCCGGTACCGGGACCGCCGGTCACCAGCAGCAACGAGCGCAGCAGTGCGAGCGCGGCGGCACGCGCCTGGCGGTCCGACGCGCCGGCATCGGGGAACAACGCGGCGAACAACGGCGCCAACGCCGACAGATCGCCAGCATCCGGCGACGTCGCCGCGATGCGTCGCAGATGCAACGCAAGGCGACGTTCGTATTCGCGATAGCGACGCAGGTACAGCAGGTCGCCTTCGAGCACCAGCGGCGCCTGCGGGCTCGCATCCTCGCGCGAAGGCGATGCGACCCAGCGCGAGGCCTCCAGCGCGTCGCGCCACTGCGCCGCGTCAGGCCATTCGACTTCCGCGTCGCAGACCAGCTGCGGTCGCGACAGATCCAGCCCCGCGTGCCCGTGTGCAATCGCCGACGACGCGAGCGCCGCAGCAACGAGCACGCGATCGTCGGCGTCGTCGACCTCGCGGCCAAGACGTCGCAGGCTCTGCGCCAGCGCGTGATCGACCGGTCGCAGCGCGCCCTGGCGCAGCAGTGCATCGAGGAGGCTCATGCCATCGCCTCCTCGCGGTGCGTCGCGTGCCGGAACAACGCGTCGAGCCCGTCGATCAGTGCACGTGAAGGCCGCCATGCATGCACGCCCGGCGAATCCTCGCGCGCCGCGTCGAGGCCGCGGCAGAACAGATAGCGGATGCCGCCGAAGTGCGCGTCGTAGTCGTACGCCTCGCCGAGGCGGAAACGCAGCCAGCGGTGCAGCGCCAGCGAGTACAGCAGCGCCTGCAGCGTGTACTCGCTGTCGTCCATCGCCGCCGACAACGACGCGCGGTCGTACGCCGGCAGCCGATTCGATTTGTAGTCGAGCACGAAGTAGCGATCGCCGTGCGTGTACACGAGGTCGATCTTGCCGGTCATCAGGCCTTCCAGCCGCTGGCGGTTGCCGAACGCGTGGCGTTCGCGCAGCACGTCGTGTTCATGCAGCAAAGCGAGCAGGCGTGCGACCGGCGTGGATTCGAGCGCGAAATGGAATTCCATTTCCGACAACCGCGCGTCGGGCGGCACATCGCACAGGCGCGTGCCTTCGGGCAACGGCACCGTCAACGTGTGGCCCACGAGCGGCGCGAGCACGCCGACACCATCGTCGATGTCTTCATCCGCATAGCCTTCGCCGTGCAACGCATCGACCAGATGGCGGCGTTCGGCGCCCGGCATTCCGTCGTCGAGCCAGTGCGCCCACGCGCCGAAATCGACGCGTTCCAGCACCGAATGCAGCACGTTGCCGAACCGGCTGCCGCCGAAGCGCGGATCGCCGTCGAAGACGACGATGGCCGGCTCGTCCTGCGCGCCACCCTCCTCCGCCACCGCGCGTGGTGCGGCCTCGATCGTGCCCGGCGACTCGTTCGCCAGCTGCGTGAAGCTGTACACCCACCAGTCACGCGATACGGTGCGGCGCGCCTCGCGCGCGGCCGGCACAGGATCGCGGCGTTCGGGCGAAAGCGCATCGGGCAGGCGCAACGGCAGCGTCGGGCGATACACGGCGACGGCACCGCCGAGCGTCCCGGCGAGCGCGTCGACGTCGCGCAGCATCGGCTCCAGCGGGCTCAGTTCGGCATTCGCGGACGGGCCCGTCGCCAGCCACAACGCGTGCTTCGCGCGGGTGAGGCCGACGTACAGCAAGCGCGCGTCCTCGCCGCGCTCCTCGCTTTCCTGCCGCGTGCGGGCATCGTTCCATGCGGACGCGTCCTCCGGCGTCGCGTCGCTGCGCAGTTGCAGCACGCGACCGCTGCCGTCGTGGAATTCGCACAGGTTGCCGTTGCGCGCATCACGGCCGATCGCGGCAAACGGCAGGAACACAAAGGGATATTCCAGGCCCTTGCTCTTGTGCAGCGTGAGGATCTGCACGCAGCGCGCGTCGGACTCCAGGCGCAGCTGCTGCGTTTCGTCGCTGTCGTCGGCCTCGGCGATGCGCGTGCGCAGCCAGTCGACGAGGCCGTGTTCGCCGATCGCCTGGATATCGGCTTCCTGCAGCACTTCGGCCAGTTGAAGCGTGTTCGTAAGGCGGCGCTCGCCATCGGATTGCGCGAGCAGACGCGGCGCGTGTTCGGCAGCGACGTCGCCGAGCATCGCGAGCGGCCCGTGGCGTTGCCAGCGATCGCGCCATGCCAGCGCGCGCAGCTGCCAATGGCGGTGCAGCTGCGCGTCGTCGTCGAAGCGCGCGAGCGTGTCGGCATCGAGGCCCACCAGCATCGTCGCGAGCGCGCCACGCAGGCGCGCGTCGTCGTCGGGACGCAACAGCGCCTCCAGCAGCGCGAGGACGTCGCGCGCTTCTTCGGTCGAAAACAGGCTGCGGCGCCCGGCCGCCACGGCGGCGATGCCGGCGCGCGATAGCGCCTCGCGCATCAACGTCGCCTCGAAGTGGTTGCGCACGAGCACCGCGATGTCGCTCGACTGCGGGGCGCGTTCTGTGCCACGCTCGCGCAGCACGGCGCGACCCTCGCGCGCATCCGAGAGCAGCGCGTGGATCGCGGTCACGCACGCCAGCGCGCAGACCTGCCGCGCTTCGCCGACGTACCACTTCGGCGTGCGACGGCCGTCGTCGGGCGGCGGCAGGATGCAGATGTCGAGGGCGGGCGCCGCTACGCCATCGCGGCGGAAGTCGTCGTCGGCCACGGCGCCACCGGGCTCCACATTACGGAAACGGATGCGTTCGTCCACGAACGCGCCCTCGCCCGCGCGTTCGTAGAGCGCCGCGATGGCGTGCAGCACCGACGGGCGCGAGCGGAAGTTCCGGTCGAGCGCGGGCGCGCGTTGCGCGCACTCGGCCGCGGCCAGGTAGGTGTGCACGTCGCCGCCTCGGAAGCGGTAGATCGCCTGCTTCGGATCGCCGATGAGGAACAGCGCCGGCGCGTCGCCGCTGCCGAAGATGCGCTCGAAGATCGCCCACTGGCGCGGGTCGGTGTCCTGGAATTCGTCCACCAGCGCGAAGGCGTACTGCGCACGCAGGCGTTCGACGAGGCGCTCGCCGTGCGGGCCATCGAGCGCATCGGCAAGATTGGCGATCAGGTCGTCGAACGTCTGCTCGCGACGCAGGCGCTTGATCGCCGCAAGCCGCTGCGCCGCCGCTTCGCGCACGCGATGCACCAGCGCGATGCGGCGCGATGCGAGCCAGCGCTCGCGCGAACTCGCCGCATCGATGTAATGCGCGACCGCGCCGAACAGCGGCGACGATGGCGCCTGCAGCGGCGCGCCCTTCTTCGGCTTGTTGGTCTTGTCGGCGAGCATGCGTGGCGTGAGCCGATCCAGCTTCTCGTGCACCGGCGCGGACGCGTCGCCATGCCCGCACCATTGCGAGAGCGCGTTGCGCAACTCGACGATCAGCGCCGGCTTGTAGCTGGTGCCGTTGAGCACCTTGTTCTCGATGGCCGCGTGCAGCGACGCGCAGGCTTCGTCGCCGTGGGCCGCGAACGCTTCACGGAGTTCATCGGCGGCAGCGACCAACTGCGGCAACGGATCCGGCGATGAAGGTGACGGCGCAGGCTGCAGGCGCGGCACGTACAGCAGCTTGTAGAGATCGCCGGCGAGGCCTTCCGGCGTGCGCCATTGCTGCTGCAGCAGTTCGGCGTCGGTCGCGTCGCTGCCGAGCGCACGCCACAGGTCGGTGGCGACGGCATCGATCAGCTCGCGCTCGCTGCCGGTGAGTTCCGGCGCGAGCAGCGGCTGGCCCGCTTCCACGGCGTGCTCGGCAAGCGCGCGCGCGCAGAAGCCGTGGATGGTGAAGACCGCCGCGAGGTCCATTTCGCGCGCCGCCTGGCGCAGTCGTCGCGCGAGCGCGAGCGGATCCTCGCGACGCGCCTGGCGTTCGATCAGCGCTCGCGTGACCGCCGCTTCGCTGTCGTCGTCGAGCGTGGTCGGCATCAGCGCGACTTCGTTAGCGAGACGCGCGGCGAGTTCCAGACGCAGACGGAGGCGTTCGCGCAGTTCCTGCGTCGCCGCTTCGGTGTAGGTGACGGCGAGAATCTGGCCGACGCGCAGGCCGCGTTCGATCACCAGTCGCGTGACCAGCGTCGCCAGCGTGAACGTCTTGCCAGTGCCGGCGCTCGCTTCGATCAGGCGCACGCCGTCGAGCGGCAGGTCGAGGAAGGCGTCGTGCACGGCGCTCATGCGGCCGCTCCGGTGCGTGCATCGACGTCGCGACCGTGGACCAGCGCGTCGAACAAGCGCGTCGCAAGTTCGCGGAAGCGCACGCCATCGGGGTCGTCGAACTCGCCCGCGAACGGATCGCGACCACGCAGCGCGAGCTGCACGGCGGCGTTGTTCGCATCGCCCCAGGTGCGTTCGCTGCCGGCCCATTGCTCGCGCGCGAGTTTCCATGCGGCCAGTTCGGCAACGTCGTCCGCGCGCGGCGCCGCGTACCAGCGCCACGCCGAACGCGCCTGGATCGGCAGCGGTTCGCGCAGGCCTTCGCGATACAGCGCAAGCAGTTCGCGCAACGCGGCGCGCGCCTGCACGACGGAGAGCGCCGGACGTTCGCGCACCCCCGGGCCGTCGTCGAACTGCGCCAGCTGCGCCAGCGGACGCGTATCGCCGAGCGCCGACAGCACGAGCCAGTCGAGTCCATGCGCGATCTGCGCCGGTCCGTGCAACGCGTCCAGGCGCGAGCGCAGTGCGCCGTGCGGGTACAGGCGATCGAGATGGCCGTAGAGGCGCGTGCCGTCGATCTCGAGTTCGAACGCACGCGTTTCCGGCTCGCCTTCGCGCCATTCGCGCAGCGCGGTGGCGAACGGCTGCACTTGGGCCTTCAGCGCGCCGAGCTGCCGTTCGCCGAGCGGCCCGGACGGTAGCAGCGCCCGTGCGCGCAGTCGCGCGGCTAGGTCCTCCGTGTCGCCCGCGACGCAGGCGTCGAACACGACGTTCTGCAGCTTCCAGCGATCGAGCCCACGCGCGGGCGCGGTCAGTGGGTCGAGATCGTCGAACGCATCGATTTCATCGGGCAGTCGCAGGCCCATGCGCTGGCGCAGGAACTGCCCCGCGGGATCGGCGAGGAAGCGCCGCAGCGCGGTGAGCGGCAGTTCCGCCGGCGCGTCGATGGCAGGCAGCGCGTCGACGAACCACGGCGCCGCTTCGACACGCGGGCCGCGCACGGCATCGGCGGCCGGATGCCACGGTGCGAGGTAGCTGTAGTGGCGCGGCTCGTCGCGTTCGCCGAATGCGCGCGGCGAGAACGGCTGCAGCGGATGGTGCAGCACGAGCGCATCGCGCGCGTGTTCGTCGACGTGGTAGTGCGCGGCGGCGTCGAGCAGCTCGGATACCAGCACCGAGGGTTCGCGCGCGCTGCCGTCGCGCGGGTCGGCACCGAGCCAGCTGACGTAGAAGACCTCGCCGGCCGACGCGAACAGCTGCAGGAAGAGGAAACGGTCGTCCTCGCGCAGCGAACGGTCGCCGAAGCGACGCGCGGGCGTGGTCAGTTCCTGCGCCATCTTGTTGAGGCCGCCGGCAGGATCGCGGCGCGGGTAATCGCCGTCGTTCATGCCGAGCAGGCAGATCGCGCGGAACGGGATCAGGCGCATCGGCACCATGCGCGCGAAGCTGACGCCGCCGGTGAGCAGCGGCGCGCGCGTATCCGATTCCGACAATGCGGTGCGGAAGTACGCGCGGGCGACGTCGGGCGGCACGGCCTCGTCGAAGCCGGCATCGCGCGCGCTGCCCGCGAACGCGTCGACGTGGCGGCGCAGGCGTTCGATCGCGCGCTGGTCGGCGACCGCGCGCGGTTGTTCGGGCAGCAACGCGTCGAGCAGCGCGAACAGCGCGTCGCGCCACTGCGACGGCGTCATCGCCCGGCCGAGCACGCGCTCGTTGCGCGCGAGGACCCGCAGCACGCGGATAAGCGCATCGAGCGCGTCGAGCGCGCTGCCTTCCAGTTCGGTCCACGGCGCGACGCCTGCGAGGTCCGCGTCGTCGTCCGTCGCGTGTCCGAGCAGCAGGCGGTCGAGCGCGAATCGCCACGTGTACGCATCGTCGGCGGGCGCGTCGTGGCGCGCGCGATGGTCGGGGTCCAGTCCCCAGCGCGCGCCGGCTTCATGCAGCCAGCGGCGCAGGCGTTCGAGCCCGGGCGCGTCCAGGTGCGCCGCTTCCATCAGCGCCGGCGTGGCAATGAGGTCCAGCACTTCGCTCACGCCGAAGCGCGCATCCGGCAACGCGAGCAGGCGCAGGAAGACGTCGGCCAGCGGCTCGCCGGCGAGCGGGCTCAGGTCGGCCAGCGCGTAGGGAATGTAGTCGCGCGTGCCGGCCAGGCCGCCGAAGACGGCTTCGATGTGCGGCCGGTAGGGATCGATGTCCGGCGCGAGCACGGCTATCTCGCGTGCCTGCAGCGGCGGATCAAAGCGTGGGTCATCGAGCAGCGCGCGCAGGCGGTCGTGCAGCACCTGCACTTCGCGCAGGCGCGTGTGGCAGGCGTGGACCTGCAGGCTCGGATCATCGCGATCGACCTGCTTGCGCCATGGCCGTGGCGCCCGCCGATGCAGCAGGTCGCGCTGGAGCCGTCCCAGCAACGTGTCGCGATCGGGCGCGTCGTCCGGCAGCGATTCGGGATCGGCGTACCGCTCCTCCTCCACCGACGGGTGCACGACCTCGTAGCCGCCCAGCACCGCCATGAAATCGCGGCCGGCGGCGCCCCAGTTCGACAGCAGCGGATTTTCGTCCTCGTGCTCGGCGCGGTCGCGTTGCAGGCGCTCGGCGTAGGTCGGCAGGTCGCCCCAGTAGCGGCGCGACGGCGTGGGTACGTGGAAATGCAGCGTCCCCACCCTCGCCTGCGTGGCGATCACGCGCAGCACGTCGGGCGAGATGTTGAGCGTGGCGAAGGCGAACAGCCGCGCGGGCATGCCGGCGGGCAGCGGGCCGTCGGGCGTGGCGAAACGCGAGAGGTAATCGTCGATGCGGCGCGCGCGATGGCGGCGGCCGCCGGCGACGCGGCGCCACAGTTCGGCTTGCGCATCGTTCGGATCGCTGCCGGCTTCCCACGCGAGCAGCCAGTCGCGGCGCCACGCCTGGTATTTCTCGAAGATCGACGCGAGTTCGCCGGCCAGCGCCCACGGCTTGAGCGCGTCGTCGCCGGACAGATAGGCGCGCAACGGCGCGAAGGCGCGTCCGGCGAGCGCGGCCGGGTCCACGAGCTGTGCGTAGATCCGCCACTGCAGCGCGGCGGCGTCGAGGTCCTCGCTGGCGCCGGGCACGTTGGCGTCGAGCGTCTCGCGGACGAACTCGCCGGGCGTGAGGAAGCGCAGGTTCGCGGCGATGCCGTGGCGCTGCGCAAGCGTGGACTGCAGCCAGCGGCGCATCGCGACCTGCGGGATCAGCAGTACGTCCGGCGTCAGCAGCGGCCGGCCCGGCACGGGTTCGCGCAGCTGCGTGGCGAGCAGTTCGCCCAGCACGTCCAGCGCGTTGGAATGGTAGAGGCGGAAGTCGGAGCGGCCGGGCATCGCCGGTATCTTGCCGGAGCGGCGTCGCGTGCGACGAGACGCGCGCGCTCGCGCTCATTAAGGCCGCCCCAAAAACGCGTGGCGATCATCGCCCCGCCGTGCGAACGCACCGTGCCGGATGGCACGGCGGGCAAAGCGCGGCGAACCTGCGACAATGCCGGCTTCCCGGTTCCGTTCAGCCCCCACCGGCCATCCTGCCCGCTTTCACCGGCAGCCGGCCGAACACGCACGCGCATGACGAACGAAACGCCCATCGTCCGTTTGAACCACCTCCGCCTCGATCGCGGCGGCCGCGCCGTGCTGCGCGACATCCACCTGGATGTGCCGCGCGGCAGCATCGTCGCGGTGCTCGGTCCGTCGGGCAGCGGCAAGTCGACGCTGCTGGCCGCGCTCACCGGCGAACTGGCCCCGGCCGCCGGTTCGGTGGAGGTCTTCGGCCAGGCCGTGCCGCAGGGTCGTCGCGCGCTGCTCGAATTGCGCAAGGGCATCGGCGTGCTGCTGCAGGGCAACGGCCTGCTGACCGACCTCACCGCGGCTGAGAACGTCGCCCTGCCCCTTCGCGCGCACACCAACCTGCCCGACGCCGTAATCCGCCAGCTGGTGCTGATGAAGCTGCACGCGGTGGGCCTGCGCGCAGTGGCCGATTCCTATCCGCGCGAGCTGTCGGGCGGCATGGCGCGACGCGTCGCGCTGGCCCGCGCACTGGCGCTGGATCCGCCGCTGATGATCTACGACGAGCCGCTGACCGGCCTGGACCCGATCGCCTCGGGCGTGGTGATGGAGCTGGTCAAGCGCCTCAACGACACGCTCGGGCTGACGAGCATCGTCGTGACGCACCACGTGCACGAAACCCTGCCCGTCGCCGACCACGCCATCGTCATCGCGAACGGCGGGATCGTCTTCTCCGGTACGCCGGCCCAGCTGGAAGCCAGCGAGGATCCGTTCGTGCGCCAGTTCCTCAACGGCGAACCCGACGGTCCGATCGCGTTCGACGCCGCGCCGCGCAATTCGGAGGCCGCCTGATGCCGTTCGTTGCCGCCACCCGCTCGCTCGGTCGGGCCGGGTTGTTCTCGCTGTCCGTCCTGCGAGCGTCCAGGCCGACCGCCGACTTCTGGCGCGAGCTGGTTCGTGAGATCTACAAGATCGGTGCACGTTCGCTGCCGATCATCGCTGTTGGCGGCGCGTTCGTCGGCCTTTCGGTGACGTTGCTGGGCTATCGGGCGCTCGAAACCTACGGCGCCACGGCGCAGGTCAGCGCGATGCTCGGCCTCGGCTTGTATCGCGAACTGGGCCCGGTGCTGACTGCCCTGCTCTTCATCGGCCGCGCCGGCAGCTCGATCGCCGCCGAACTCGGCCTGATGCGCGCGACCGACCAGATCACCGCGCTCGGCCTGATGGCCATCGACCCGGTCGGCAAGGCCGTCGCGCCGCGCTTCTGGGCGGCGGTGCTGTGCGTGCCGCTGCTGACGGGCTTCTTCTGCAGCCTGGCGATCAGCGCGAGCTACTTCGAGTCGGTGCACGTGATCGGCCTGGACGCGGGCACCTTCTGGCAGGTGCTGAAGGACAGCGTCGATTTCGTCGACGACTTCCTGATGGCCTTCGTGAAGTCGGCGGTGTTCGGCGGTACGGCGGCGCTGGTGGCGGCCTACGTGGGCTTCCACGCCGACCCGACCATCGAGGGCACCTCGGTCGCCACCACCCGCGCGGTCGTGAACGCCTCGCTGCTGGTGCTGATGTTCAACTTCGTGATGTCGGCCTTTCTGTTCCGCTGAGGAACGGCAGGCCACCCGCACTCCCCTCCTACCGGTCCTGCCTATGCGTGCCCCCCGAATCGAATTCGCCGTCGGCGCCTTCCTCCTGCTGGCCCTCGCCTCGCTGCTGGTCCTGGCGCTTGCCTCGACCAACGGTCGGTGGGGGCTGGGTGGCGACACCTATGACCTCACCGCCCGCTTCTCGACCATAGGCGCCCTGCGGCCCAATGCGCCGATCAAGATTGGCGGGGTGTCGATTGGACATGTCGACAAGATCGACGTCGATCCCGTCAAGTTCGATACCGTTGTCACCCTCGCGATCGACAAGCGCTACGACAAGCTGCCGGCCGATACCGCCGCGAGCATCCTCACCAGCGGCCTGCTCGGCGAGAGCTACGTGAACCTCGCGCCGGGCGGCGACCCGGAAAACCTCAAGCCGGGGGATGAGATCTACCTGACCCAGTCGGCGGTCGATCTGATCCAGCTGGTGGGCAAGTACATGTTCAGCGGCGGTGGCGCAAAGCCCGCCGACAATGCCGGACAACCCAGCGGCCAAGACGCCGCACTTCCCGATTACCTGCAAGGCGAATCCGCCCCCACGGACGAGACCCAGAAGCCATGACGCGCATCTCCCACCGATCGCTTTCCCTGTTCATCGCCGCCGCCCTGGCCGTGGCCGCCCCGGGCGTCGTGCTGGCGCAGGCCGCGCCGGCGCCGGCCGCCGCGACCGCCGACGCCGCGGGCACGCCCAGCCAGCTGGTGCTGACCAACTCCACCCGCATCCTCGCCACGCTCGAATCGCGTCGCGCCGAGTTCCAGAAGAACCGCGGCGCGCTGCGCGACTTCATCGGCAGCGAGTTCAACAACATGTTCGACCGCGACTACTCCGCCCGCCTAGTGCTGGGCGTGCATGGTCGCGGCGCTTCCGACGCGGACGTGAAGGTCTTCGCCGACGCGCTGGCCGACAGCCTGATGCAGCGCTACGGCTCGTCGCTGCTGGACCTCAACACCAAGCTGAAGGTCCGCGTGAAGTCCGAAACGCCGCTGCGCGGCGGCGCCATCGTCAAGGTGTCGAGCGAGTACCTGCGCCAGGGCAACGAGCCGGTGCCGGTCGACTACCTGATGCGCAAGGTCGGTACGCAGTGGAAGGTGTTCGACGTGATGGTGGAAGGCGTCAGCTTCGTGCAGACCTTCCGCAACCAGTTCGACGCGCCGCTGAAGCAGAAGTCGATCCCGCAGGTCGCCGCCGACATCAAGGCCGGCAAGCTGCAGGCGCAGGCCGCCACGAACTGACATGGCCGCCGCGACGGTCCGCCAGGACGGTGACACCCTCGCCTTCGGCGGCGTGCTCGAGCGCGCCGCCGTCGCCTCGTTGTGGTCGCAGCTGCGCGCGGCGAAGGCGCGCAGGCTGGACCTGAGCGCCGTGGAATCGGTCGACAGCGCGGGCCTCGCGCTGCTGGCCGAGCTCAGCGCGCGCCTTGGGATCACCGAAGTGGTCGGTTCACCGCCCGGTCTGGCCGACCTGCGCCGGGCGTACCGCCTCGACGCGGCGCTGGCTTTCGCCGGCTGAGCCGCGACACAGAGTTCCGGCCGTGCCTGCGGGCAGGGCCGGCCGTGCATTCCCGAGCCCTTACACTGCGACCATGCGCCCCCACGCACCCCTTATCGCACTCGTCCTTGCCGCCGCGCCGCTGATCGGCCAGGCGCAGATCCTCACGCGTCCGCTTTCCGGTGCACAGGCGGCCGAATTCGACCGCTGCATGAAGGCCGCCGGCGACGACAAGGCCGCCGCACGCAAGTGCGTGCAAGCCACCATCGACGGCCAGACCGGTCGCCCGCCGGAGGAAACGCAGCGCGCCGACCACCCCGACCACCCAGCCGCCGACCGAGACGCAGCCCACGCCAGCGACACCGCCGACCGAGCCTGTCCCGCCGCCGCTGCCGCCGAACGAGCCGGCCACCACGCCGCCCACGGAGCCGGTGACGCCGGACGTCCCGCCGACGACGGAGATCCCGCCGACGCCGAACGAACCGGCGACCGAGCCGCACGGCGAACCGACGCAGGCCGAGCGCGACTTCGAAGCCATCTACGGCCAGGAATACGCCGACCCGACGCTGCCCGCACCGGCGGCGACGCCCGCCGTCTACGATCCGTGGGAGCGCTACAACCGCGGCATGCACCGCTTCAACAACGCGGTCGACCGCGGCGTCGCGCGGCCACTCGCGCGTGGGTACGTGAAGGTCGTGCCGCGCCCGTTCCGCCTGGGCGTGAGCAACTTCTTCAACAACCTCGGCCAGCCGGTGTCGGCCATCAACGCGCTGCTGCAGGGCAAGCCGAAGCAGGCCGGGCAGTCGCTGGGCCGCTTCCTGCTCAACTCGACGCTCGGCATCGGCGGCATCTTCGATCCGGCGTCCGACGCCAAGCTGCCGAACAAGAGCGAGGACTTCGGCCAGACGCTCGGCGTATGGGGGTGGAAGCGTTCGCGCTTCGTCGAGCTCCCGCTGTTCGGCCCGCGCACGCTGCGCGACAGCTTCGGCATGGTCGGCGATGCGCCGCTGAGCCCGCTGCGCCAAGTCGAAGCCGATCGCGTGCGTATTCCGCTGCAGGGCCTGCAGCTGGTGGACGTGCGTGCGCAGTTGCTGGCGACCGACAGCTTCCGCGAAGGCGCCGAGGACGACTACGCCCTGGTGCGTGACGCCTGGATGCAGCGCCGCGATTACCAGATCTTCGGCGACCGCATGAACTCCGACGACGCCGACAGCCTGCCGGACTATCTGCAGGACGACACCAACCCGCAGGTGCCGGTGGATGCGATGCCGGTGATGCCGACCGATGGCGGTTGATCACCGCGTCGTTCATGGGCCGCAGTAACGAAAAACCCCGATGGCGACATCGGGGTTTTTCTTTGTCCGCAGAGCAGGGCGGGGCATCGGTTCGTGCCCCGCATCGCGCGGGCCGCGGCCTTCAGTCGTCCGAGCCGGAGCGCTCCAGTACCAGCGGCAGCATCGGCTCGTCCGGTTCGAGCTCCGCCGCCAGCGCCTTCTTTCCCTTCACGCCCAGCTCCACCAGGCGCTTGGCGCGTGGAATGACGGCGTGTCGCGACTCGGACAGCTTGCTGCGCGCATCGGTGAAGGCGGTATGCGCGTCGGTCAGCTTGCGGCCGACCAGATCGAACTCGGCGAGGAAGTTCTGCAGCGCATCGAGCAGCAGGCCGCCGGTCTTGCTGATCTCGATGGCCTCGCGCTGCACCTTGTCGCGCGTCCACAGCCGCTCGATGACACGCAGCACGGCCATCAGCGTATTGGGCGAGGCGAACACGATGCCGCGCGCGAACGCGTCGGTCTGCAGCGATGCATCGGTGCCCAGTGCGGCCGACAGCGCGCCTTCGATCGGCACGAACGCGACGGTCACCTCCAGCGCGGAATCGCCGACGGCCTTCGGATAGTTCTTCTCCGCCAGGTCCTTCATGTGCTGGCGCAGCGCGACCGAATGGCGACGCAGTGCGTCCTCGTGCGCTTCCGGCGTCTCGGCGTTCATCGCCTGCTGCCAGTCGATCAGGTTGACCTTGCTGTCGACGACGATGCGACGGTCGCCCGGCAGGCGCACGACCACGTCCGGACGCAGGCGGCGACCTTCCTCGTCCTCGCTGGAGGTCTGGCGGTCGTAATGCGTGCCTTCTTCCAGGCCGGAGCCACGCAGCACGCTTTCCAGCATCAGCTCGCCCCAGTCGCCGCGCACCTTCGCGCTGCCCTTCAGCGCGCGCGTCAGTGCCGACGCCTGCTCGGCCATGTCCTGGTTGAGCGTCTTGAGCTCGTTGACGGCGCCGGCCAGCGCGGCGCGTTCCTTCGCCTCTTCGCCGTAGACCGTGTCCACGCGATGGCGGAAGACGTTGAGCTGCTCGGCGAACGGCTTGAGCAGCGTCTCGATGTCCGACTTCGACTGCTGCGTCGCGTTGCGCACGTTGTTCTCGAACTGCGCCCCGCGCTCTTCGAACGTCTTGCCGGCCAGTTCGGCGAAGGTGGCCGAGAGCTTCGACTGCGCGGTTTCGAGGAAACCCTTGATCTCGGCCTTCGCCTGCTCGGCGTGGGCGAGGTTCGCGTCGAGCTGCGCGCTGCGCTCGCGCAGCTGCACGAGTTCTGCGCGAAGGCGCGTGAGTTCGTCACGCTCGGCCTCGAGCCGCTGGCGCACATCGCCGAGTTCGGTTTCGCGGGCGCGAAGGCTGGCGGCGAGTTCCAGTGCCGAGGTGCCCATGCGTTCGGCACGTTCCTGCGCTTCGTCGCGCTCCTGCGCGAGTCGCGCGATCGTTTCCGCGCCGGCGGCGAGGTCGGCATCGCGCTCGGACAACCGCACGTGCAAGGCAGACAACTCGATGGCCTTGGCGCGTTCGGCCTCGCGAAGCGTGGCCAGTTCGCCGACGCCGGCGCCTTCACCCTGTCCACGCGCCAGCCGTGTGAGCAGCCAAGCCACGTAGACCAGCATGAGCACGATGGCGACGCCTGCCGCGATGATCAGCGTGTCCATGATGTGCGCCTCTTGCGGGTTGGTACGACTTGCAGTGTATCGGCCGCGGTCTCATGCCGTGAGACGCGAGGCGGCCGTCGACGTTCGGAACTGCGCGCGACGTGGGGTGGGGAAATCCCGGCGCGCCACGTCGGCATGCGAGGGGAGGGCGCTCAGTCCACCACGCGGCAGAACACCGCCTTGAGGTAGCGCGATTCCTGCACCTGCGCGAGCCACGGATGATCCGCGCCGGCGCCGGCCACCTTGAGCACCTGCACGGTGCGGCCGGAGTAGTACGCGGCACGACGCAGCATGTCGAGGAACTGGTCCTCGCTGACCAGACCGGTGCACGAGAACGTCGCGAACAGGCCGCCGGGCTTCACCACGCCGAGGGCGAGCTTGTTCATGTCCAGGTACTTCTTGAGCGCCGGGATCACCTGCTCGCGATCGCGCGTCATCTTGGCCGGATCGAGGATCACCACGTCGTACTGGTCGCCGCGGATGCCGGCGTCGCGCAGCCACGGGAAGATGTCGGCCTGCACGAAGCGCGGGCGCACGTTGTTGAGCTTCGCGTTGCCCTTGGCGATCTCGATCACGTCGGCGTCGATGTCCACGCCCAGCACTTCGGTGGCGCCGCGCACGGCCGAATACACGGCGAAACCGCCGGTGTTGCAGCACAGGTCGAGCACGGTCTTACCGGTGACCTGCTGCGACAGCCACTGGCGGTTCTCGCGCTGGTCGGCGAAGAAGCCGGTCTTGTGCGCGCCGGCCGGGTCGGCGCGGAACTTGATGCCGTATTCGGTGATGACGGCCGGCGGCACGGGCTCGGTGCCGCGGAAATCGAAGGATTCCTGCTTCTGCACGTGTTCGTCGGCGAAGCTGTAGAAGCGGCAGCCGGGGAACTGCGCCTTCAACGCGTCGTAGATCCATTCGCGATGGCGGAACATGCCGGCGCTGAAGAACTCCACCACCAGAAGGTCGCCGTAGCGGTCCACGACCAGGCCGGACAGGCCATCGCCTTCGCTGTGCACCACGCGCCAGGCGTCGCTGACTTCATCGAGCTTGAGCACGTCTCGACGCAGCGAGACGGCGGCGGCGATCTTGCGCGCGAACCAGCCGGCGTCGACGTCGATGTCGGGGTTCGTTTCGAGGATGCGCACGGCGATGCGCGAGTGGCCGTTGTAGAAGCCGCGGCCGATCCAGTCGCCCTCGACGCCCAGCACGTCGACGATGGCGCCGGGCTTGGGCCGCTGGGCGGGCTTGTCGACGAGGCGCTGGAAGATCCAGGGATGGGTGGATTTCCAGGCGTTCTTGAGGCGTACGGAGGGCAGGGGAGCGTTCATCGCGGCATTTTTTACGGGGTCGGGGCAGGGCGGCCGCGTTTTTTCGAGGACCGCGGCGGCAAGGCCCTGCAGGAGCGATCGCGGGATTCACCGGCCCGCCGCGCCGGCCTTGTAATCGCGAGCTGACGCTTCAATGTCGTTCGCATGCACCTGCCCACGCCCGAAGCGGTCCCCGACACCCCCGAGCAGCGCCGCGCCGACAAGCGCCGCTGGCTGCGGGCGTTCAACACCAGCCTGGCCTTCGTGCTGGTGCTGCTTGCGGCCTTCAGCGCGCAGGGGCATTTCGATGTCGCCGCCTGGACGGTGCAGCCGTGGTCGATCGAGGGCCTGCGCGGCATCCTCGCCGCGCCGCTACTGCACGGTTCGTTCGAACACGTCGCCGCCAATGCCATCGCGCTGCTGATGCTCGGCACGCTCGCCGGCGGGCTGTATCCGAAGGCGACGATCCGCGCGCTGCCGCTGCTGTGGATCGGCTCCGGGCTGGGCGCGTGGCTGCTGGGCGATCCCGGCACGCGGCACCTGGGCGCGAGCGGCATCACGCATGGGCTGATGTTCCTGGTGTTCGTGCTCGGCCTGCTCCGTCGCGATCGCGCGTCCATCGCTGCGGCGATGCTCGCCTTCATGTTCTACGGCGGCATGTTGCTCACGATCCTGCCGCGCGAGCCGGGCGTGTCCTGGCAGGCGCACCTGGGCGGCGCGATCGCCGGCGTCCTCGCCGCGTACCTGCTGCGCGGCACCGATCCGCTGCCGCCGCGCAAGCGCTACAGCTGGGAAGACGAGGAAGAAGCGACCATCGCGCCGCTGTCGGACGAACTCGAACCGCCGCCGCCGCGCGAAGTGCCGGTGCTGTGGAACCGGCCGGAACGCGACAACGGCGTCGTACTGCGATTCCCGCCCCGGCGCGAGCCGTAACCCCGTTCGATCCTCACGCCGAACGGCATTTGGCCGCGTTCGGCGCGGGTGCTAGGTTCCGGGACTCCTGATTTCCGGAACCGCCCATGCGCCGCATCGCGCTGCTCAGTCTTGCCCTGGCCCTCGCGGCCTGCCAGAAGGCGCCTGCGCCGACCGCACCGGCGTCCACGCCGGTGAAGGAAACCTACGACGCCAGCGCCGGCAGCGACGCACGACGCATCGAGGCCGACGTGCGCTTCCTCGCCGACGACCTGCTCGAAGGCCGCGAGGCCGGCACGCGCGGATACGACCTCGCCTCGCTCTACGTCGCGCAGCGCTTCCGTGCGATCGGCCTGGCGCCGGCGGGCGACGACGGCCGCTATTTCCAGACCGTGCCGATGCTGCGTGGCGTGCGCCAGCCCGAGGGCAACGCGCTGGTGGTCGTGCGCGACGGACAGGAACGCGCGCTGCGCTTCCGCGACGACTTCCTGCCCGGCATCAACTTCAACGAAGCCCAGGCCAGCGTTGAGGCGCCGGCGGTGTTCGTGGGGCAGGGCGTCTACGCGCCGGAGCTGCAGCACGACGACTTCGCCGGGGTCGACGTGAAGGGGAAGATCGCGGTGCTGTTCAATGGCGCGCCGGCGAAGTTCGACAACGACCGCCGTGCGTTCCATTCCTCGCGCGCGACCAAGGCCGAGGAACTCGTCCGCCGCGGCGCGGTGGGCATGATCGAAGTGCAGAGCGACGACGAACAGGCGCGTTCGCCGTGGCAGCGTCGGGCCGACAACTGGCAGACGCCGGGCATGCGCCTGCGCGGCACGGACGGCAAGGGCATCGACACGTGGCCGCAGTTGCGCGTGTACGCGATGGCGAGCTCGGCCAGCGCCGACGCGCTGCTGTCCGCCGGCGGACGCACCGCCGGTCAGCTGTTCCAGGAATTGCGCGATGGGAAGCTGCGCGCGTTCGACCTGCCGGGCACGATTCGCCTGGCCGCGCATACCGCGATCGCGCCGGTGGAATCGCGCAACGTCGTCGCGCGCCTGGAAGGCAGCGATGCGGCGCTGAAGAACGAGCACGTCGTCTTCAGCGCGCACCTGGACCACGTCGGCATCGGCGCGCCGGTGAAGGGCGATGCGATCTACAACGGCGCGCTCGACAACGCGCTGGGCATCGGCGTGATGCTGGAGGCCGCGAACCGGCTCGCGCACGATGGCGCGGCGCCCAAGCGCTCGGTGCTGTTCGTCGCGGTGACGGCGGAGGAGAAGGGCCTGCTCGGCGCGGAGTGGTTCGCGCGGCATCCGAGCGTCGATGGCACGCTGGTCGCCAACGTCAACATGGACATGCCGATGCTGCTGTCGCCGACCAAGGACGTCGTGCCCATCGGCGTGGAGCATTCGACGCTGCATCCGCTGGTGCAGCAGGCGGCGAGGGAGATCGGCGTGTCGCTGTCGCCCGATCCATCGCCGGAGGAGGTGGTGTTCGTGCGCAGCGACCAGTACGCGTTCATCCGCGCCGGCGTGCCCGCGGTGTACCTGGACGGCGGCTACAGCGGCGTGGACGGCGATGCGAAGTCGGTGCAGGACGCGTTCCTCAAGGAGCGCTATCACCAGCCCGGCGACGACCTGTCGCAGCCGATCCAGTGGGCCGACGCGGCGCGGCTGGCGAAACTCAACGCGCGCATCGGCCGGCTGATTGCCGACTCGCCGCAGCGTCCGCAATGGAACGCGGGCGATTTCTTCGGCGAGAAGTTCGGCAAGCCCGCGAAGGCGGCGCGATGAAAACGCTGGGCCTGATCGGCGGCATGAGCTGGGAATCGACCGTCCCCTACTACCGCACGATCAACCAGACGGTGAAGGAGCAGCTCGGCGGCCTGCATTCGGCGCGCCTGCTGCTGTACAGCGTCGAGTTCGCTGAAATCGAGAAGCTCCAGCATGCGGGCGACTGGGACGCGGCCGGTGCGGTGCTGGCCGACGCGGCACGCTCGCTGAAGGCCGGCGGCGCGCAGCTGCTGGTCATCTGCACGAACACGATGCACAAGGTTGCTGATGCGGTGGAAGCGGCGAGCGGGTTGCCGTTGTTGCACATCGCCGACGCGACGGGCGATGCGATCCGCGCACGCGGCATTACGCGCATCGGGCTGCTCGGGACGCGTTTCACGATGGAGCAGGATTTCTATCGCCGGCGGTTGATCGAAAGGCACGGGCTGGACGTGCTGGTACCGGAACCGGACGAACGCGACCTCGTGCATCGCGTCATCTACGACGAGCTGTGCCAGGGCGTGATCCGCGACGAATCGCGCGCGCAATACGGACGCGTGATGGATGGGCTCGTCGCGCGCGGCGCCCAGGGGATCATCCTGGGCTGCACCGAGATCGGACTGCTGGTCGGCGAGGACGATGCGAGCGTGCCGCTGTTCGATACGACGGCGCTTCATGCGCGTGCGGCGGCGCTGGCCGCGTTGGGGTAGTTGCATCGAGCCTTGGCTCTGAGCCCCTCTCCCTCCGGGAGAGGGGTTGGGGTGAGGGGCGGGACGTGCGAGTACTTCCGCGCTCGTGATGCCTGCTTCCCCCTCCCATTGAAAGGGAAAGCCAAAACTCAGCGCTGTGAAGCATCGGAAGTTGGATGTGATGGCTTCGTTGCCCCTCACCCCAACCCCTCTCCCGATGGGAGAGGGGCTCGAAACAGCGTGGGTTCGGTAAGGGACTAGCCGCCGCATGAACGCCGCTTCGCACGCAGGCGCCCGCAGTGACCTCCCGCCCATGCACCGCGATACCCCGCCGCTACACTCGCGGCTTTCCGACGCGACGACAGGATTCCCATGACGCAGTGGTATTTCGTTTCCGCCGGCAGCTCGCAGCGCGTCGGTCCGCTCGATCCCGCTTCCGCACGCGCCCACGCACGCCAGCATCCGGACGACCTGTGCTGGCGCGAAGGCCTGTCGGGCTGGCAGGCCGTGCGCTCGGTGCCGGAATTCGCCGAAGCCACCGGTGTGCAGCCGGCGCACCTGCCGCCGCCGACGCCGTCGGTCGCTTCGCGCGCCAGCGACGACATCGATTTTCGCATCGTCGGCAACGACATGCAGTTCGTCGAGGTCGAGCTCGATCCGGGCGAATGCGCGATCGCCGAGGCCGGCGCGATGATGTACAAGGACGCCGCCGTGCAGATGGACACCGTCTTCGGCGACGGCCGCCACACGGGGCAGGGCGGCGGCGTGATGGACAAGCTGTTCTCGGCCGGCAAGCGCGTGCTCAGCGGCGAAAGCCTGTTCACCACGATGTTCACGCACACCGGCAGCGGCAAGGCGCGCGTCGCGTTCGCCGCGCCCTATCCGGGCACGGTGCTCGCGATGAAGCTCGACGAGCACGGCGGCCGGCTGATTTGCCAGAAGGACAGCTTCCTGGCCGGCGCGCGCGGCGTGTCGGTTGGCGTCGCGTTCCAGAAGCGCATCCTCACCGGCCTGTTCGGCGGCGAGGGTTTCATCATGCAGAAGCTGGAAGGCGACGGCTGGGTGTTCGTGCACGCCGGCGGCACGGTGGTCGAGCGCGAACTGCGCGCCGGCGAGCGCCTGGACGTCGACACCGGCTGCGTGATGGCCTACCACCACACCGTGCAGATGGACGTGCGCGCCGTCGGCGGCATCAAGAGCATGATGTTCGGCGGCGAAGGCGTGTTCCTCGCTACGCTGACCGGCCCGGGCAAGGTGTGGCTGCAGTCGCTGCCGTTCTCGCGGATGGCCGGCCGCATGCTGGCCGCGGCGCCGCAGGGCGGCGGGCAAGCGCGCGGCGAAGGCTCGGTGCTCGGCGGACTCGGCCGCATCCTCGACGGCGACAACGCGTTCTGATTGCGCGATGACCACGTCGTCCGGCAGCGGCTATTCGGGCACGCCCCTGGCGAAGAAGCTGGGCGTGCGCGAGGGCTCCAGCATATGGACGCTGGCCGCGCCGGAGGACTACCGCGCGTTGCTCGAACCGCCGCCGCCGGGCGTCCGGTTCGTGGCGAAGCTGTCGAAGGGCGTCGACATCGCGCACGTGTTCTGTACGCAGCGCGCGGTGCTGGCCGACGTGCTCGGCACGTGCCGTCGCACGCTCGCGACAGACGCGGCGGTGTGGGTCTCGTGGCCGAAGAAGGCCGCGAAGGTGCCGACCGACATCACCGAGGACACGATCCGTGACGTCGCGCTGCCGCTCGGCTTCGTCGACGTGAAGGTCTGCGCGGTGGATGCAGTGTGGTCGGGGCTGAAGCTCGTCGTGCGCAAGGAATTGCGCTGACCGATGAATCCGCCGCGGTGCGCACGCTGTCGCGCCGCCCGCCCGCTGTATCCTCCGCCGCTGATCGCCTCCAATCCTTCTTTCCCGTGTCCATGACCCCGCTCCGTTCGCTGCGCCCCCTCCTGCTCGCTTCCCTCGCCGTCCTGCTCGGCGCCTGCGGCGGCGAGGCCGTGAAGCCGACTCCGCCGCCGGCCGTCGTCGCGCCTGCCGCACCGGCGCCGAAGGTCCGCATCGGCCTCGCGCTGGGTGGCGGCGCGGCGAAGGGCTTCGCGCACATCGGCGTGATCAAGATGCTCGAAGCCAACGGCTTCCAGCCGGTGGTCGTCGCCGGCACCAGCGCGGGCAGCGTCGTCGGTGCGCTCTACGCCAGCGGCATGGATGCGTTCGCGATGCAGAAAACGGCGTTCTCGCTGGATGAGGCGCAGATCCGCGACGTCAGCCTGTTCTCCGGCGGCGTGGTCAAAGGCCAGAAACTGCAGGACTACGTGAACCAGCTGGTCGGCGGAAAGAGCATCGAGCGCATGCGCATGCCGTTCGCGGCGGTGGCGACGAATCTGGAAACCGGCGACCGCACCGTGTTCGTGCGCGGCAACACCGGCCAGGCGGTGCGCGCGTCGAGCAGCATTCCGGGCGTGTTCGAGCCGGTGGCGATCGGCAAGTTCCACTACGTCGACGGCGGCGTCGTGAGCCCCGTGCCGGTGGATGCGGCGCGCCAGCTCGGCGCAGACCTCGTCATCGCGGTCGACATCTCCAGCAAGGCCAGCGGCAAGAACCCGGGCAGCATGCTGGGCAACGTCAACCAGTCGATCACGATCATGGGCCAGAAGCTCGGCGCGCAGGAACTGGCGCGCGCCGACGTCGTGATCCGCCCGAGCGTCAACGAAATCGGCCCGGCGGATTTCGAGCAGCGCAACAACGCGATCATGGAAGGCGAACGCGCCGCGCTCGCGGCGATGCCGCAGATCCGCGCAAAGGTCGCGCAATGGCAGAAGGCGCGCCAGGACGAGGCGATCGCGGCACGCCGGCAGGCCGACGCGAAGGCCGAGCAGGCGAAGCTGCGCGCGTTCTGCGAGGAAGAAGACCGCAAGTGGATGTCGAAGCTGCGCCGCGACCCGCAGTGCAAGGCGCTCGCGGAGCAGGGTGTGCTGTCGCGGTGAGCTGCCCCGCGCTTCGCTTTTTGAGCCCCTCTCCCGCGCGGAGAGGGGCTTAAGACATCAAGCCGCGTCGCTAGCCGCCACCAGCGGCGCAACACGCCGCGGGCGGCTCGGGAACGCGTGCCGCACGATGCGCCAGACCACCTGGCCGAACTGCTTCGGCAGCGAGCCGGTGTTGTAGTGCTGGCCGTAGCGCTTGCAGATCTCGCGCACTTCCACCGCCATCGCCGCATAACGGTTGGCCGGCACGTCCGGGTAGAAATGGTGCTCGATCTGGTGGCTCAGGTTGCCCGAGAGCACGTCGATCAGCCAGCCGCCGCTGATGTTCGACGAACCGCGCAGCTGGCGCAGGTACCAGTGGCCGCGCGATTCGTTGCGCACGCAATCCTTCGGGAACGTCTCCGCTTCGGCGGTGAAATGCCCGCAGAAGATGATCGTGTAGGTCCACAGGTTGCGGATGATGTTCGCCACGACGTTGCCCAGCAGCACCGGCAGGAAGAACGGGCCGGCCAGCGCGGGGAACACGACGTAGTCCTTCACGATCTGCCGCGCCATCTTGCGGCCCACCGGCTTGAACATGCGCCACATCTGGCGGTGCGAGACCTTGCCGTGGATCCAGCGGCCGAGCTTGAGGTTCTGGATCGCCACGCCCCACTCGAACAGCAGCGCGAACACCACCGCGATCACCGGCTGCATCAGGTAATACGCGCGCCAGCGCTGTTCCGGGAAGATGCGCAGCAGCCCGTAGCCGATGTCGTCGTCCAGCCCGCGCACGTTGGTGTAGGTGTGGTGGCGGAAGTTGTGCGTGTGGCGCCAGTTGTCGGCGGTGCCGACGATGTCCCACTCGTACGTCTTGCCGTCCAGGTGCGGGTCGCGCATCCAGTCGTACTGGCCGTGGATGACGTTGTGGCCCAGCTCCATGTTCTCCAGGATCTTCGACAGGCCCAGGATCAGCGCGCCGAGCACGCACGCCGGCCACAGCAGCGCCGGCGCGAACAGCAGCGAGAACGCGCCCAGGTACAGCAGGCCGCGACCGGCGACTTCGGTCCAGCGGACCCACGCGACGATCGAGCGGATGTAATTGGCGTCGCGCTGGCCGAGCGTGGCCACGGTGCGCTTGCGCAGGTCGTCGAGCTCCGCGCCGAAGCGGTCGAGTTCTGCCGGGGAAAGTGCGCGATTGCGGAACGTCATGTCGGTGCGGCTCAACTTACAGGTCCAGTTCGATGTCGCCCGCGGCGGCGCTGATGCACAGGCGCAGCGCGGACGCGGGTTCGGTGCGGATCTCGCCGGTGGCGAGGTCGCGCGTGGCGCCGGCGGACTTGCCGCAGGCGCAGGTGTTGCAGATGCCCATGCGGCAGCCGGACGCCGGCTTGATGCCCTGCGCTTCCAGCGCCGTGAGCAGCGACTGCCCGCGCGGCACGGTCAGCGTGCGGCCGCTGCGTTGCAGGGTGACGACGGCTTCGCCGCTGTCCTCGAAAGAGCGCGCCGGCGGCGTGAAGGCTTCGGCGTGGAAACTGCGGGCGCTGCCTTCCAGCAGCGCGCGCGCCGTGTCGACGAAACCCGACGGACCGCAGGCGTAGACGCGGCGCTGCGCGGCGTCCGGCACGAGCGCGGACAGCTGCGCGGCGTCGAGGCGACCGGCCGGTTCGGCGCCGGCCTCCCCTTCGCGCGTGAGCAGGCAGTGCACCGCGAATTCCGGATGCGCGTCGGCCAGCGCAAGCAGTTCGTCGGCGAAGCACAGTTCCTCGCGGGTGCGCGCCCAGTACAGCAGCGTCACCGGCGCGGGCATGCCGCGCGTCGCGTGTTCGCGCACCAGCGCCATCAGCGGCGTGATGCCGCTGCCGGCGGCCAGCAGCAGCCAACCGGCGTCGTGGGCGTCCGGCCAGGCCATCTCGCCGAAGGCCGGACCGATATGGAGGACGTCGCCCACGCACGCGTTGTCGAACAGGTGCGTGCTGAGCTTGCCGCCTTCCACGCGCTTGACGGTGATCGCCAGCAGGCCGTCGGCGCGAGGCGCGGCGCTCAGGCTGTAGCTGCGCGTGACCGAAGTGCCGTCGATCTCCGCGCTGACGTTGACGTGCTGGCCGGCGCGGAAGCCGCGCCAGTGGCGGTTCGGGCGCAGCACCAGCGTCACGGCGTCGCGCGATTCGGCGCGGCGCTCGACGATGCGGGCCAGCGGGCGGTCCCACGTCCAGGTGCGGTCCAGGCGCTGGGCCCAGAAGTCGAAGACGCTCGGGGCGACGCAGGCGTGGATCAGCCGGCGCAGACCGCGCGGGCGCTTGGAGGAACGGAGAACGGCACTCATGGGTTGAACTATACAGACACGCGCACAGATGTGTATACGACTGTATATTAAATCCCCGATATGATGCCGGACCGATCGCCGCCGTGCCCGCCGCCTTGAGCCCAACCACCCACATTCCCGCCGATTCCGAGCACATCGCGGGTCGAAAGTCGGCGATCTCGCGCGAAGACCTGCTCGCGGCGGCGCTCAAGCTGATCGGACCGCATCGGAGCGTCTCGACGCTCAGCCTGCGTGAAGTCGCCCGCGAGGCCGGCATCGCGCCGAACAGCTTCTATCGCCAGTTCCGCGACATGGACGAACTGGCCGTCGCGCTGATCGATCTTGCCGGCGTTTCGTTGCAGAAGATCATCGAGGCCGCCCGGGTGCGCGCCGCGATCGACCGCAGCGCCGTGCGCGGCGCGGTCGAGGCGTTCATGGAACAGCTCCGCGCCGACGACCAGCTGCTGCATGTGCTGCTGCGCGAAGGCACCGCGGGCTCGGATGCCTTCAAGCATGCGGTCGACCGCCAGCTGAGCTTCTTCGAGGAAGAGCTGCGCATCAGCCTGATCCAGATCAATGCCGCCCAGGGCGTGACCCTGCGCGAGCCGGCGCTGGTCGCCAAGGCCATCACTCGCCTGGTTTTTGCGATGGGCGCCACGGCGGTCGACCTCCCGCGAGAGAAGGATCCGGAACTGGTCCGCCAGCTCACGCTGATGGTGCGCATGATCATCGCCGGTTCGCGGACGTTGGCCGAAGAAGCCCGTAGCTTGCGCGGGCAGGGCTGATCAACGCGCCGGCAGCGGCAATCCGCCGGACGCCTTCACCGTCCGCAGGACGAAGCTCGAGTTCACGTCCGCGACGCCCGCCTGGGTGAGCAGCCGATCGAGCAGGAACCGCGAGAAGTGCTCCAGATCCTGCACGACGATCTGCAGCAGGTAGTCCATGTCACCGGTCAGCGCGTGACAGGCGACGACCTCGTCCCACTGGTTCACGAAGGTCGCAAAAGCGGTGATCGCGTCGGCATCGTGCCGTGAAAGCTGCACGCGGACAAAGGCCTGAAGCCCGAGGCCCAATCGTTCGGGATCTACCTCAGCCCGGTAGCCCGCGATCACGCCTTCCCGTTCCAGCCGCTGCACGCGGCGAAGGCAGGCCGAAGCCGAGAGGTGGACGCGTTCGGCCAGCTCGGCATTGGTCAGGCGGCCTTCCCGCTGGAGTTCGGCCAGGATGAGCAGATCGGTGCGGTCGAGTTCCACGGTAGCCATGGATTGCGCTCATCTCTTGTCTGACGCAAGGATCTTGCGCCTAGGCCGAGCCGATGCGCAACAACGCAAGCCCATTGCGCCATCCGGTCGCTACAGTCGAAGTTCGACTCAGGAGCACGGCATGAACCTCGGCACCCCGAACCGCGTGGAACACCAGATGACCGACAAGGGCTACGTGCCGGTCTACACGACGGCGGTCGTCGAGCAACCCTGGGCCAATTACACCGCCACCGACCACGAGGTCTGGAGCACGCTGTTCAAGCGCCAGCGCGAAATCCTGGTCGGCCGTGCGAGCGACGAATTCCTGCGCACGCAGGAAGCGATGGGGATGACGCCCGATCGCATCCCGAAGTACGACGATCTCAACCGGATGCTGCGCAAGGCGACCGGCTGGGAGCTGGTCGGCGTCGAGGGCCTGCTGCCGGAACTGACCTTCTTCGACCACCTCGCGAACCGCCGTTTCCCGGTGACGTGGTGGATCCGCAAGCCCGAGCAGCTCGATTACCTCGCCGAGCCGGATCTGTTCCACGACCTCTTCGGCCACGTTCCGCTGCTGATGAACCCCGTTTTCGCCGACTACATGCAGGCCTACGGCCGCGGCGGGGTGAAAGCGCACGGCATCGGCCCCGACGCGCTGGTGAACCTGACGCGCCTGTACTGGTACACGGTGGAATTCGGCCTGATCAAACAGGACGACGGCCTGCGCATCTACGGCAGCGGCATCGTGTCGTCGAAGGGCGAGTCGATCCACTGCCTCGACAGCGCCGCGCCGAACCGCATCGGCTTCGACCTGGAACGCATCATGCGCACGCAGTACCGCATCGATACTTTCCAGAAGACCTACTTCGTCATCGACAGCTACGAGCAGTTGATGGAAGCCACGCGTCCCGACTTCACGCCGATCTATGCGTCGCTCGCGAAGCAGGACTCGATTCCCGCCGGCAACGTGCTGGACACCGATACCGTGTTCAACCGCGGCACGGGCGAGGGTTGGGCGACGGGCGGGGACGTCTGACGTCCGAACTACAGGGATGTGCGAGCGATAGGTCCGTCATCCCCGCGAAAGCGGGGACCCAGCGACGTTCACGCTCTCCCGATTACAACCGGGCATCGGTGAACGCACGCTGCGAGCCTGGGTCCCGGCGTCCGCCGGGATGACGTTCGTTGGTGGTGACAACGAACGTCACGGCCGCGCCAGCGCCTCCATCCCGCGCCGGATCCCGACGCTTGCCTGCCGTTCCTGCGAGCTGAGCAACTGCTTCGCCAGCGCCCGCGCGGCGACACGCAGTTCCGGCACCGCGGTGATTTCCCACAATTGCGCGCGCAGCAGCGGGCCCAGCGCATAGAGCCCGCGCACCGGCGCGCCGCTGCCGTCGAGCGCTTCGTATTTCGTCGATGCCTCGATGCCGAGCCCCAGCGGATCGGCGGTGATGAGGCCCGAATCGCGCAGCTGTGCAATCAACGGATGGCTCGTGCGATCGACGTCCGTATCGAAGCCGGTCGCGCGCACGACGACATCGAACTCCTCGCGACTCGCATGCGAGAAGCCGCGCTCGCGGATGAGCACTTCCACCGCCTCGCCCGTTCGCCGCGCGCGCAGCAGCCGGCCGGCGCGAATGCGAAGGCGACCGCGCACGCGCAGCTCCTCGATCTCGCGCGAGAGCGTCGGCGCGAGCCGATGACGCAGCACTTCCCAATGCGAGCGCAGGTGACGCAGGAACTGCGCGCGCTGTTGCGACGGTAGCCCGCGCCAGAAACCCTGCAGGTACGGACGCAGCGCATCGATCAGGCTGCGCCAGTCCGGCACGATCGGCGTCAGCGCGCGCAGCGCACGCACCAGTTCGCGAAGATCGTGCGTGTTGATTGCGTGCAGCACCGTGGGCGGGAGCGCGATCGGCGCCGCCGGTTCGTCGGTATGCGATTGCGGCAGCAGCCCGTGGCGCGACAGCGCGGTGATCGGGCCGCGATGCCCGCGACGATGCAGCGTCGCGACAACATCCGCCATCGTCAGCCCCGTGCCGATGATCAGCACGCGCTGGTTCGGCGCGATATGGTCGATGGCGCCGATGCCGTCCAGCCCGTTCTGCCACGGCCACGCGATGTAGCTTGGATGCACCGCCAGGCGCGGCCCGATGCCCGCCAGCGGCTGCGGCGGCAGCGCGCCGACGGTGAGCACCACGCGGTCGCTGACGAAATCGGATCCGTCGGCCAGATGCACGCGGAACGCCGGGCCTTCACGGTCGATCGCGATGGCTTCCTGCGCGATGCGGTTGAAGCCGCCCAGCGACAACTGCGAGGCCGCGTTCAAGCGCGAATGCAGGTATTCGCCGTACACCAGGCGCGGCAGGAACGTCGTGCGCGCGCGCTCGGTGAGGTTGAGCCAGTCGGCGAATTCGCCCGGATGGTCGGCGGTCGCACCGAGGTCGCGTGCGCGCACGTTGAGCAGGTGCTCGGGTCGCGCTTCGCCATAGGCCACGCCGCGCCCGAAGCTTTCGGGCACGCCGACCAGCTGGATGTCCACGTCCGACGACGCCGCGCGTGCCAGTTCGGTGGCCAGTGCGCAGCCGCTGAAGCCGGCGCCGATGATGCTGATCCGCATGTCGCTTCCCTCCGGGTCGTCGTGCGCCTATTGGTAGGCGATCGCGGGACGGCGGAAGTAAACGGTGGGTTACGCGCGGTGCGATTTCACGCAACGGTTCGTCAGCCCGACATAACCGAACGGAATCTGGCCTTCACGCGTTCTGCGTGCGCGGCGGGGTCGCTACTGCTTTCGACGCCGGGCGCGGCTTCCAGCGGCGGTCCAGGATCACCTTGGCGACGATCGCCACCGCCAGCGGACCGAACCACGACAGGTAATGCAGCGCCGTACCGTTCACCGACGGCAGCAGGCGCGGCAGCCCGATGCCGAGGAAGGCGATGTGCGTGGCGATGCCGTTGCCGATCATCGCGGTGTAGTGCTGCGTCATCCACCAGCGCGGCGTCTTCGCGAACGTGTCGCGACGAACGCGGCGGCGCAGCATGTCGAATCCGGTGAACAGCCCGACGGCGGAGAATCCCATCAGCAACGGCGCGCCGGCCTGGATTCCCAGCGCGAGCACGCCCGCACCCGATAGCAACGACAACGCGCCGAACGCAACGTACACCGGGCCGACGAAGCGCTGCGGCGCCGCCTTGTCGCGGATCGCGCGCCATGACACCCACACGCCGGTGCTCGTGATCACCACCAGGTACGCGAGGAACGCCGCCGTGACGACATGGCCGTCGATCCAGCGCGTGATCGCCATCGGCGCGCCGGTGATGACGATGCCGACCATCGCCAGCAGGTACACGCGGCCGGTGTTGCGATGGGCCGGCGTGCCCTTGCGCAGCAGGCCGGCGGTCCAGAAGGTCACGAGGGCGACGGCGCCCACGAGGACGTGCACGGCGACGAGCATCTGGTAGGCGGTCATGGCGGCGTTGATCGGGAGAGGGTGTGGACACACGATGCGCGCCGGCACGCGCCGGCCGCAGTGCCCGCGGTCATCGCCTCGACCTGCCGGAAGTCACTTTCGTCGCCCGATCCATTGCGCGCGCCGCCGGGCCGGTCGCAGCATGTGGCCATGAACGAACGCGTGCGCTCGCTGCTTCAGCCCCTGAACCTCGCCGGCCTCTTCACGCTGGTCGCCGTCGGCATGGCGTTCCGCTGGATGCCCGGACACCTGTTGCCATGGGCCATCGCGCTGCTCGCGACGTACGCCTTCCTCCTGCTTTCGTGCGAGATCTGGCCCCGCCACGCATGGCTTCGCCCGGTGCAGCTGACGCTGATGCCGATCATCGCGCTGACGCTGGTGTGGCTGGATCCGCGCCCGTCGGTCGCGCCGGTGCTGCTGGTCGTATGGACGGCGGTGATGGCCACCGCCACGCCGCTGCGCATCACCGCGCTGGCGGTCGTGGTCGCCGACACGGGCTTCTGGCTCGTGCTGCGCGACGACGGCCACCGCGCGCCGCTGACGGTCGTGATGATCCACATCGGCTTCCAGCTCTTCGCCGCGCTGTGCGCGTGGTACGCGGTGAGCGCCGAGCGCGCCCGCGACCGGCTCGCGCTCGTCAACGCCGACCTGCTCGCCACGCGCGCGCTGCTCGCCGACAGCGCGCGCGACAACGAGCGGCTTCGCGTCGCGCGCGAACTGCACGATGTCGCCGGCCACAAGCTCACGGCGATGACGCTCAACCTGCGCGCGCTCGCAGCCGATCCGGCCTTCGCCGGCCGGCCGGAAATCGCCATCGCACAGCAGCTGTCGACCGAACTGCTCAGCGACATCCGCGGCATCGTGCAGGCGATGCGCGACGACCGCGGCCTCGACCTGAGCACCGCGTTGCGCGCGCTCGCGGCGCCGATGCCGCGGCCCTCGCTGCGGCTGCACGTCGCGCAGTCGGTGCATGTCACCGATCCGGCCACCGCCGAAGCCGTGCTGCGACTGGTGCAGGAAGCGCTGACCAACAGCGCGCGCCATGCCGATGCCGACATCGTGCAAGTGTCGTTGGACTGCGAAGGCGACCGCCTGCGCATCCGCGTGGAGGACGACGGCCAGCTGCGCGGCGCGATCCGCGAAGGCAATGGCCTGTCGGGCATGCGCGAACGCGTGGTCGCCGCAGGTGGACAACTCGCGTTCGGACGCTCCGAACGCGGCTCGCTGCGCATCGACGCGAGCCTGCCCGCATGACGTCGCTGCGCATCGCCTTGGCCGACGACCAGGCCATCGTCCGCGCGGGACTGCGCGCGTTGCTCGAACGACATGGCATCGCGATCGCCTTCGAGGCGAACGACGGCACCGAGCTGCTCGAACGCCTCGCCGAATCGCCCGTGGACGTCGTGCTCAGCGACATCCGCATGGCGGGCATGGACGGCATCGAAGCGCTGCGCCGCCTGCGCGAACGCGGCGACACGACCCCGGTGCTGCTGCTCACCACGTTCGACGAGAGCGAACTGCTGTTGCAGGCCACCGAAGCCGGCGCGCAGGGATTCCTGCTGAAAGACGCCGCGCCGGAAGACCTGCGCGAGGCGATCGCGCGCGTCGCGGCCGGCGAAACGCTGCTGCAGCCGGTCAGTACCGATCCGGTGCGCGCGCGTTACCAGTACCACCAGCAGGAAGCGCCGCGCGAGCACTTCACCGAGCGCGAGGTCGCCATCCTGCGGTTGCTCGCCGGCGGGTATTCGAACAAGGAAATCGCCCGCGCGATGTTCCTCGCCGAAGGCACGGTGAAGAACTACGTCTCGGTGATCCTGGAGAAGCTCGGCACGCGCGACCGAACGCGCGCGGTGCTGAAGGCGATCACGCTGCGGGTGATCTGACGTCAGCGCGTCAGCATCCTTACGGTCCAAAGCCCGAGGCCCGTCATCGCCAGCGACCCGAGCAGGTGCATCGCGATGGTTCCGAACGCCCAGCCGTAGGCCTGCTTCTGCAGCAGGTCGACGGTCTCGGCGGAGAAGGTCGAGAACGTCGTCAGTCCGCCGAGGAAGCCGGTGATGACGAACAGCCGCCATTCGGGCGACAGCTGCGGCATCTGCGCGAAACCCGCCACGGCCAGCCCGATGAGGTACCCGCCGACCAGGTTCGACGCGAGCGTGCCCAAAGGCACCGCGTGGTGCGCCGGATTCAGCCACAGGCTCAGGCCCCAGCGTGCCCACGCGCCGAGTGCGGCGCCGGCGGCGATGGCGATCAGGGCAAGCGGCATGCGGCGTCTCCGGCGGGGTTTCGCCGTGCAGGGTAAGCGCTCGGCCAGCCCGGGCAAACAAGCCGCTACATCGCGGAAAGCCGGACTGGACAGGCAGGTCTAGACTTCGGATTCCCCCGACCCGCACTGCCTCCATGAACGACCGCATCCGCCACGCCGGCCTGCGCGACAAGCGCATGTCCGCCGAGAACGCCGCCGCCCTCATCCAGCCCGGCATGACCGTCGCGATGAGCGGCTTCACCGGCGCCGGCTACCCGAAGTCGGTGCCTCAGGCGCTGGCGACGCGGATCGAACAGGCACACGCGCGCGGCGAGGACTTCCGCGTGAAGGTGATGACCGGCGCGTCCACCGCGCCCGAACTCGACGGCGTGCTCGCCCGCGCGCAGGGCATCGAGTTGCGCCTTCCGTACCAGTCCGACCCGCACCTGCGCGAGCGCATCAACGCCGGTGACCTGCACTACATCGACATGCACCTGAGCCACGTCGCGCAGCACACGTGGTTCGGCTTCTTCGGCGCGGTGGACGTGGCGGTGATCGAGGTGACCGCGATCACCGAGGACGGCCACCTGGTGCCGTCCTCGTCCGTGGGCAACAACAAGACGTGGCTGGAGCAGGCCGACCGCGTGATCCTCGAAGTGAACCGCTGGCAGCCGGCGGCGCTGGAAGGCATGCACGATGTCTACTACGGAACCGCGCTGCCGCCGAACCGCAAGCCCATCCGGCTGCTGCATCCGGACGACCGCATCGGCGAGCCGTGGCTGCGCTGCGATCCGTCGAAGGTCATCGCGGTGGTCGAAACCGATGCGCCGGACCGCAATTCGCCCTTCACGCCACCGGATGCGACCTCGCGCGAGATCGCCGCGCACCTGCTCGACTTCCTCACCCACGAAGTCCGCCGCGGACGCCTGCAACCGCAGCTGCTGCCGTTGCAGTCGGGCGTGGGCAACATCACGAACGCCGTGCTCATGGGCCTGGGCGAAGCCGGCTATCGCGACCTCACCGCCTTCACCGAGGTGATCCAGGACGGCATGCTCGACCTGCTCAAGCGCGGCGTCGTGCGCGTGGCGTCGGCGACGTCGTTCTCGCTGAGCCCGGCGGCGATCGACGAGTTCCTCGACCGCGTCGACTATTACCGCGAGCGCATCGTGCTGCGCACGCAGGAGATCTCCAACCATCCCGAACTCGTGCGCCGCCTGGGCTGCATCGCGATGAACGGCATGATCGAGGTCGACCTGTACGGCAACGTCAACTCCACGCACGTCGCCGGCACGAAGATCATGAACGGCATCGGCGGCAGCGGGGACTTCGCGCGCAATGCGTACCTGTCGGTCTTCATGTCGCCGAGCACGGCGAAGAACGGCGCGATCTCGTCGATCGTCCCGATGGCCAGCCATGTCGACCACACCGAGCACGACGTGATGGTGATCGTCACCGAGCGCGGCATCGCCGACCTGCGCGGCCTGTCGCCGAAGCAGCGCGCGCAGCGGATGATCGACGGCTGCGCGCATCCGGATTACCAGCCGATGCTGCAGGATTACTTCGACCGCGCCTGCCGCGGAAGCTTCGGCAAGCACACGCCGCACCTGCTGGGCGAGGCGCTGTCGTGGCACCAGCGCTTCGTGGAGACCGGGTCGATGCGGAAGTAGGGCTGCGTGGTGCGCACCGCCGTCATCCCGGCGGAAGCCGGGATCCAGGCCCGAAGCGCCGGAAGTCCGGCTCCCGGATGACGCCTCACCCCTGCACCGCTTTCATGTACGCCGCCAGCCCGCGCTCGCGCGTTTCCACGAACGTTTCGCCCGTCGGCGCGTAATCGACGATGCGGTCGGGGCGGAAGTTGCGGAAGTCGCCGCGCAGGCGGCACCACGCGCCCAGCGTCCAGCTGCCGCCCCAGAACGCCAGGCACAGCGGTTCGATTTCCCGCGCCGTCGTTCGCGAATCGTTGTCGCGATAGTTCATGCGCAGCACCAGCGCGCTGGTCACCGCCGCGTGCAGGTCGTCGATGAGGCCGCTGTTTTCCAGCCGGTCGACTTCCGGCGCGAAGATGCGCGTGCGATCGCTGCGTTCGCGCAATTCCGGCGGCAGCACCGCTTCGATCTTCAGCAGCGCCGCTGCGGCCTCGCGTCCGAGCCGATTGCCGCCGAAGGCACGCACGAACCGCGTGCCGACGACCAGTGCTTCGAGCTCGTCGGGCGTGAACATCAGCGGCGGGATGTCCGATCCCTTGCGCAGCAGGTAACCGACGCCCGCTTCGCCTTCGATCGGAACGCCGGAGCGCTGCAGGTCGGCGACGTCGCGATACACCGTTCGCAACGAGACGCCGAGCTCCTGCGCCAGTCGTTGCGCGGTGATGGCAGAGCGGCGTCCACGCAGGGCATGGATCAGCAGGAAGAGGCGGTCGGCGCGGCGCATGCGCCATGATCGCGCGCCGCCCTGCCGCACTCAATGTGCCGTGCGACCTGGACGCCGGCGTATGGCGCGACCGCGATCACGCACGCAGCTCCGAACGCGCCGTCGGCGACAGGCGCATGCGTTGCGGCGGCTGTTTCAGGCCATGCAGCAACGATTGCGCGACGGCCTCGCGCCACGCGGTGTCGGCCAGCAGGGCCGCTTCATAGCGATGGTGCGCATCGACATCGTCGAAGCGCGCGAACCACACCAGCACGTGTTCGCCTTCGCGCACGGGCAATCGCGGATAGCTGTTAGCGCTCGCTTCGGTGACGTACACGCCGATGAGCTCCGCACCGGCGGACGTGAGCCGCGGCATGAGGTCGCGCTCGAAACGCTCAAGGAAACCCTCGTCCGCCGCTGCATCCAGCGAACAGATACCCGCTTCGAGCAGGCCTTGCGCCTTCGTTGGAGCGTTCAACGAGGGACGCGTCGCTGATGGCGTGGCGAAGCCGGATCCCGCGCGCGCAGGACGCAACAACAGCACGTCGTCGCTGTCGACGATGGTGGCGTTTGCCGCCTCGCGATGACGCTTCCACGTAGGGCCGCCATAAAACCCGTCGAGCGCTTCGGCGCGTACCGGCATGCTCGGGAAACCGCGCATCCAGACGAACCGGTCGGGCGCATCGAGGTCGCGGAACTGCCCGATCACGTGCATGCCCACCGCCTCCTGCGGCTCGATGAACTCGCGTTCGAACAGTTCGATGAGTTCGTCGCGGCGCGCGGGCTGCATCGCGTACTGGCGCAGTTCGATCACGCGGTCTTCGTGCGGCATGCGGCCCGCATCGTCCGTGCGACGGAACCACATGTGCCAGTTGGTTTCCCAGCTCGCGCCATCGTCGACGGAGAACGCCTGCTGCCAGTGCGCGGTGTTCGCGCTGATCTGGCTCCAGCGGAAACGCACGCGCACCGGCTGGCCTTCGTGTTCGTCCGTGCCGAAGAAGGTGCCCACGCGACCGTTATCTGGTTCGTCGGCGAAGGCGCCGAACACCGGCGGATCGAGCACGCCGTCGTGGTTGCCGGCCCAGTAGATCGACCACTGTTTCGACTCGGTGCCGAACAGGCGCAGCGTCATGCCGATGAAGCGCTCGCTCGTGCCGGGGCGCGTCCAGTCGCTGACGAAATCATCGACGTTGCCCACGCCGCCGAGCATGGGCTGGCATCGCTGCGACGCCTGGAAGATCTCCCAGTCGGTCGATCCGGCCAGGCGCTGCGTCAGGCGTTCGTTGCGGATGCTCCACTGCCCGTGGAGGAAGTCGAAATCGTGTCGGCCGTCGTGGCCGGTCGTGGGGTCCATCGTGGGCGCCTTCGTTCGTGAAAGTGCGCGCGCACCGGCGCGCATCGGCGCAAGCCACGCGGTCTGTGCGATCGCGGCCAGTTGCAGGAACAGGCGACGCTGCCGGTGCCATGCCGGCTGCAGGGCGGTGTCCAGGTCCATCGCGGTGATCCAGTCCGGCGTGCGGATCGCACGATGGCAGGATCGTCCGGCGCTGCTGACAGGGTCCTGTCAGCAGCCGTGCTCAGGCGGCCGGGAAGAACACCGTGATGGCCAGCCCGCGACCGTCGAGCCCGTCCTCGACGTGGATCCGCGCGTGATGCGTGCGTGCGATGCGCGCGACCAGCGACAGGCCGATGCCGCTGCCGCTGTTGCGCGAGCCGTTGCTACCGTTGCCCGCACCGTTGGCACGATAGAAGCGGTGGAAGATGCGTTCGCGTTCTTCCGGCGCGACGCCCGGCCCGTCGTCGGCCACGCACAGCGCGATGCCGCCGACGCCATCGCGCACGTCGCGACGGCAGACCACTTCGATGCGTCCGCCTTCGCCGGCGTAGCGCACCGCGTTGTCGACGAGGTTGCGGATGAGGATGCCGAGCAGGTCGACGTCGCCGAGGATGCGGCCGTCCTCGGTGCGCAGCGCGATGCGCTGCCGGCGTTCGCGCGCGAGCGTTTCGAAGTCGCGCACGACCAGCACCAGCAGTGGCGCGATGTCGAGCGGCACCAGCGTCGGCGAGACCGTCTGCGCGTCCAGGCGCGCGAGGTCCAGCAGCTGTTCCGACAACCGCGCCGCACGCGCGACGCCCGCACTGAGGCGGCGCAGCGCGGTATCGCGTTCGTCTTCCGTCGCGGCGCGGCGCGCGAGGTCGGCGTGCGCGCTGAGCACCGCGAGCGGCGTGCGCAGTTCGTGCGCGGCGTCGGCGATGAAGCGGCGTTCGTTCTGCACCGCCTGGTCCACGCGCGTGAGCTGGTCGTTGAATGCATCGACCAATGGGCTGAATTCGGTGGGAAGGCCCGGCGCCTGCAGCGGCGTGAGGTCCAGCGGCGGGCGCGTGCGCAAGCTGTCGCGCAGCGCGGCGACCGGCCGCAGCGATCGACCGATCACCGTCCACACCGTCAGCACGAACAACACGAAGATCAGCCCGGCGGCGAGCAGGCTCAGGCCGACCCAACGCGCGATCTCGTTGGCGATCATTTCCTTCGAACGCCCGACCTGCACGATCAGGCCGCGTCGCGGATCGGACAGGCTGTAGACGTGCCAGACCTGGCCGGCGATGGTGCGTCGCGCGAAGCCATCGCGGAAATCGGGCTTGAGCGGCTCGTCCGGCGCAGCCACCGAATACACGACGTTGCGGCCGCTCGCCCACACCTGCCAGCTCATCTTGTGGTCGCGATGGCCGGCCTTCACCGCGGGACGTTCGCGCGGCGGAAGGCTCTGCAGGCCGTCGGGCATGGACTCGAGGATCTGCGCGGCGACTTCGCGCTGCGACTCGTCCCAGAAGCCGTAGTGCGCGCGCGACAGCTGCCACGCCTGGCATCCGAGCCACACCAGCCACGCGACCAGCACGCACTTCACCGACACCCACGTCAGGCGCCATCGCAGCGAGCGCGTCTTCATGCCGACGCTCCGGCTGCGCCGTTGTTGATGCGGTATCCCTGCCCGTGCACGGTGACGATCAGCTGCTCGCCGAGTTTGCGTCGCAACTGGTGCACGTACACGGCGATGGTGTTGCTCTCGATCGTGCCGGAGCTGCCGTAGACCGCTTCCTCCAGCTGCTCGCGCGTGACCACGCGCCCCTGGCGTTCCATCAACAGCAGCAGCGTGCGGAATTCGTGCGCGCTCAGCGACACCGCGGCGCCGTCACGCGTGACCTCGCGACGTGCCGGATCGAGCACGACTCCGTTAAAGCTCAGCACCGGCGACACGCGCCCCTGCGTGCGCCGCATGACCGCGCGAAGCCGCGCGAACAGTTCGTCGGGCTGGAACGGTTTGACGATGTAGTCGTCGGCGCCGGCATCGAGGCCTGCGATGCGATCGCTGAGCTTGTCGCGCGCGGTGAGGATGATGACCGGCGTGGCGTCGTAGCGCCCGCGCAGGTACGACAGCACGCTCAGGCCGGAGCTGCCGGGAAGGCCGAGGTCGAGCAGCACCGCGTCGAAATCGTGTTCGACCAGTGCGGTGCGCGCGAGCGCGGCATCGCCGACGGTGTCGACGCGGAAGCCGTTCGCGCGCAACGCGGCGCACAGCGCCTCGGCGAGCATCGTGTCGTCTTCCACCAGCAGCAGGTTCATTCCGGGATCCGTGTTTCGCAGCGCGTTGCCGGCGGGCAGTGTCGCGGCGGGGGTTTAAAAACTTCTTAAAGGCGCGCGCGCAGCCTGTACCTCCCATGCGCCGTGCCCGGCATCGTAGCGCGGCGCGGTCGGCCCTCCCCCGGTGATCCCATGACAGCGACGTCCCTGCTTTTCCGCGTGCCCGCGCCCACCGTATCCCCCGTGACGGTGCGCCCGGTCCGTCCGGAAGACGCGTCCACGCTGCTGCGCCTGTCGCGCGAACGCGATGTGCGCGGTGGCGCGTGGACCGATCTGCTCGAGTTCCACGAAGCGCTGTTCGAGGCGCCCGTGCGTGCGTGGGCGTGGCTCGCGTGCGTCGGTGACGAGCCGGTCGGGCACGCGCTGGCGACCGTGGGTTTTTCGTTACGCGCACGCGGCTATTGCCTGCAGCTGGACACGCTGCACGCGCGCGACGAGTGGGCCGCAGCGGCCGAAGCGGCGCTGTTCGACGAAGTCCGCGCGATGGCCCGACGCCTGGGCTGCGTGCAGCTGCACTGGCATGACGCCTGCGAAGAAGCATCCGCTCGGCTGAACGCTCCGGACGCAGCGCGCGACGGCGTACGCCATGTCGTGCCGCTGGCGTGAACTCCCCTCGTCCCCTCGGGTCTGAACCCGTCCGCGCCCTGCCGCGCCCCCTGCTGCTGAGCCTGCTGCTGATGACCACCGGATCGCTTGCCGCCTGTTCCACCACCGCCTCGCCTTACGCAAACTCGCCGCAGTTCCGCGACGGCGGCTTCCGCAATCCCGTCGTGCCGAAGCAGGCGGGCTTCGCGCAGATGCCGCGCATGCTGTGGCGGTTCCTGTTCGACAAGCCCGACGACACGCGACCCGACGTGGCGGTGCCCGTCACGCCGCTCACCCGCGCGCAGCTGCTCGCCGCAAAGGACGGCTCGCTGTTCCGGCTGGGGCATTCGACGATGCTGCTCAAGTTCGACGGCGGCTTCTGGCTGACCGATCCGGTGTTCTCCGAGCGCGCCTCGCCTGTGCAATGGGCCGGGCCGAAGCGCTTCCACGCGCCGCCGATCCCGATGGACCAGTTGCCGCCGATCGAAGGCGTGATCCTCTCGCACGACCACTACGACCATCTCGACCGCGCCGCGGTGCTCGCGCTGGCCGCGAAGACCAGGCACTTCGTCGCGCCGCTGGGCGTGGGCGACCTGCTGGTCGAGTGGGGCGTCGATGCGTCCAAGGTGCGGCAGCTGGACTGGTGGGAGGAAGCGCACATCGGCGGCGTGCGCCTGGTCGCGACGCCCGCGCAGCATTTCTCCGGCCGCGGGATGTTCTCGAAGAACCCGACGCTGTGGGCGTCGTGGGTGATCGAGGCCGATGGCCTGCGCGTGTTCTTCAGCGGCGACAGCGGCTATTTCGACGGCTTCAAGGCCATCGGCGAGCGCCTGGGTCCGTTCGACGTGACGATGGTCGAATGCGGCGCCTACGACGCGATGTGGAGCGGCGTGCACATGCAGCCCGAGCAGACCGTGCAGGCGCACCTGGACCTGCGCGGCCGCTGGCTCATGCCGGTGCACAACGGCACGTTCGACCTCGCGCTGCACGGCTGGCAGGAACCGTTTACACGCGTGTCGCGCATCGCGCGTGAGCGTGGTGTAGCGCTAACAACGCCGGGCTTCGGCGAAGCGCTGGATCTGCGCGAACCCTCGCCGGAACGCGCGTGGTGGCTGCCCTCGCCGTAGTCATCGGCGACAATGGCGGCCCGTTTTCGAACACGGCGCCGCCCATGACGAACCACTCGCAGTCGATTTCCCTCACCCGCTACCTCATCGAGGAACAGCGCGCCGGCCGCATCAACGCCGACCTGCGCCTGCTGATCGAAGTGGTGGCGCGCGCATGCAAGACGATCTCCATCGCCGTGGGCAAGGGCGCGCTCGGCGGCGTGCTGGGCGATGCGGGCACGGCCGGCGAGGCATCGATCAACGTGCAGGGCGAGGCGCAGAAGAAGCTCGACGTGCTCTCCAACGAGATCCTGCTGGAAGCCAACGCATGGGGCGGCCATCTCGCCGGTCTCGCATCGGAGGAGATGGACACCTCGCAGCCGATCCCCGACGTCTACCCGCGCGGCAACTACCTGCTGCTGTTCGATCCCCTCGACGGCAGTTCGAACATCGACGTGAACATCTCCGTCGGCACGATCTTCTCGGTGCTGCGCGCGCCGGACGGCGTCACGCACGCGAAGGACGAGGACTTCCTGCAGCCCGGCACCGCGCAGGTCGCCGCCGGTTATTGCACGTACGGGCCGAGCACGATGCTGGTGCTGACCGTCGGCAACGGCACGCATTCGTTCACGCTCGATCGCGAGATCGGCAGCTTCGTGATGACCACGCGCGGCATGCGCATTCCGGAGGAAACGAAGGAATTCGCGGTGAACATGAGCAACCAGCGCTTCTGGGAAGCGCCGATGCAGCGCTACGTGGGCGACCTGCTCGCCGGCAAGGAAGGCCCGCGCGGCAAGGACTTCAACATGCGCTGGGTGGCGTCGATGGTCGCCGACGTGCATCGCATCCTCACGCGCGGCGGCATCTTCAGCTATCCGCTGGACAGCAAGTGCGCGGCGAAGGGCGGCAAGCTGCGCCTGATGTACGAAGCCAATCCGATGGCGCTGCTGGTCGAACAGGCCGGCGGCGCGGCGAGCACCGGCCGCCAGCGCATGCTCGAAGTGCAGCCCAACGGCCTGCACCAGCGCGTGCCGGTGTTCCTCGGTTCGAAGCTCGAAGTGGAAGCTGCCGTGCGTTACCACGCCGAACACGATCGGGCCGCGTAAGCGCGCCCGATACGTTGGATGGAGATACAGGAGTGGCGCACGCGAAGGCGGCGCCACTCACGAAGGTGAACTGAGTTGGCCCGTTTCATGTCGTGTGCCGATTGACGCATTCAGCACCGGAACGCGTCGTTTCTGACCGCTCATCGTCGAACGGCCCGTTGAATACACTGCGTAACTTCCCGCAGTGGCAGCATCGACTGCCTCGGACTAGGTCAGGAATGCCAAGCCGATGGACGGAATGCAGGACTCCGAAGCGGCACAGACCGGTGGCCGCGAACTGATCTACGTGACACGTGGCGGCGCCGGTCGCGTGCTCGCGCTGGGTGGCCTTCAGCAACTGGGCTGGAACCTGCGCCGCGCGCCCGATGCGCGCAGCGTTCTGCGCATCCTCAACGGCGATTCGCGCAAACCGCACGCGGCGCTGCTCGACCTGCGCGAAGGCTTCACGCAGCAGGACCTGGCCGAGTTCGGTACCGCGCTGTCGGCCGGCAACGTCGGCTGGGTCGCCGGCGTGGATGCGCGGCAACTCGACGAGCCACCGGTACGCGACCTCATCCGCGATTACTGCTACGACTACCTGACGCTGCCGTGCCCGGAATCGGTGCTCAACACGGTGATCGGCCACGCACACGGCATGGCGAGCCTCGCCTGCGAGCGCGGCGATGCGACGAGCGAATCGGGCTTCGACGGGATGATCGGCGACAGCCCGGCGATGCGCACGTTGTGCCGCACGCTGCGCAAGGCCGCGCTGACCGAAGCGCCGGTGTTCATCGCCGGCGAAACCGGCACGGGCAAGGAACTCGCCGCGATGGCGGTGCATCGGCATTCGCGTCGGCATGCGCATCCGTTCGTGGCGATCAACTGCGGTGCGATCCCGCACAGCCTGATCCAGTCGGAATTGTTCGGTTACGAGCGCGGCGCATTCACCGGCGCGCAGCAGCGCAAGCTGGGCCGCATCGAGATGGCCAACAGCGGCACGCTGTTCCTGGATGAGATCGGCGATCTCCCTCTGGAAAGCCAGGCCTCGCTGCTGAGGTTCCTGCAGCAGGGCAGCATCGAACGACTCGGCGGCCACGAGCAGATCCCGGTGGACGTGCGCATCATCTCGGCGACGCACCACGACCTCGACCGCGCCGTCGCCGAAGGGCGCTTCCGCGCCGACCTCTACCACCGCCTGTGCGTGCTGCGCCTGCAGCAGCCGCCGTTGCGCGAACGCGGCAGCGATATCGACAAGCTCGCGGAGTACTCGCTGCAACGCTATTCGCAGGAAGGCCATCGCACGCTCAAGGGCTTTTCGCCCTGCGCGCGACAGGCGCTGCACACGCACTCGTGGCCCGGCAACGTGCGCGAGCTCATCAATCGCGTCCGGCAGGCCGTGGTGATGGCCGAAGGCCGGCTGATCACCGCCGCCGACCTGCACATCGAGAGCTCGCTGACCACTCCGCCGCCGACGCTGGACGAAGTGCGCGATGCGGCGACGCGTGCGGCGATCGAGCGTTCGCTGCACCGCAATCGCGGGCGCCTGGTCGATGTCGCCCGCGAACTGGGCGTCTCGCGCGTGACGCTCTATCGCCTGATGCAGCGCCACGGACTGCGCGCGCACGAACCCGAAGCGCCGAACACGATCCACATCGCATAAGCGACAGCGCGCGTTTGCATCGCCCGCGCGCCGTGCGAGGATGCGGCATCCGGGCTTCTTTCCTCGCGCGACATGCACAACCAGGCAGGTGGCGGTTCCGACTTCGCCGACTTCATCGAGGTGTTCGACGACGCGCTCGATCGCGAACAATGCGCGCGACTGGTCGAACGTTTTTCCGCCAGCGGCGACAGCGTGCCCGGCCGCGTCGGAGGCGGCGTGCTGCCGGAACTGAAGGACAGCCGCGACCTCACCATCACCGGCCGCGACTTGTGGCGCGATGCGGAGCAGATGCTCAACGCCGCCGTCTTCAAGGGGCTGATCGCGTACCTGCGCCGCTATCCGTACACGCTGATCGCGCCGCTGATGCTGGAAGTGCCGGGCGAGAACGGCGCTCGCCACCGGCTCACCGCCGAGCGGCTGGCCGCGATGGACGACGCCTCGCTGACTCCGGTGGTGCAGGCGGTGCTGCGGCCTGGGGCAATCAACCTGCAGCGCTATACGGCCGATCGCGGCGGTTATCCCTACTGGCATTGCGAGCTGTATCCGCGCGATGCGCACGGCGAGACGCTGCACCGCCACCTGCTGTGGACGATCTACCTCAACGACGGCTTCGAGGCCGGCGAGACGGAATTCCTTTACCAGCGCCGCAGGATCGCGCCGCGCGCCGGCAGCCTGCTGATCGCGCCGGCGGCGTTCACGCATACGCACCGCGGCAACCGGCCGCTGGGCGGCGACAAGTTCATCGCGACCAGCTGGATCCTGTTCCAGCGCGCGGAGCGGCTGTTCGGGGCGTCGTAGCGCCGTTGTTGCGGCATCACGTGCGCGGGTGGTTCAGCACCAGCCAGTACAGGCCGACCTGCTTGACCGCCCACACGAACTGCTCGAAATCCACCGGCTTCTGGATGTAGCTGTTGACGCCCAGCGCGTAGCTGGCTTCCACATCGAACGGCTCGGCGCTGGTGGTCAGCACGACCACGGGCAGCGTACGCGTGGCTTCGTTCGCGCGGACGGCCTGCAGCACCTCGCGCCCGTCGACCTTGGGCAGGTTGAGGTCCAGCAGCATGATCGAAGGCAGGTCGGCCGGATCGCGATCGGCGTACTGGCCGCGCGCGAAGAGATAGTCGAGCGCCTCGGCGCCGTCGTTCACCACCACCAGGCGGTTGGCGACCTTCGCCTCGTCGAAGGCGATGCGCGTGAGCTCGACGTCGTCGGGGTTGTCCTCGACCAGCAGGATTTCCTTGTGCATCAGGCGTTCTCCTCCGCCAGCGCTTGCGCCGGCAATTCGAGGGTGAACGTGGCGCCGGATTCGGGTGTCGAATCGGCGCGGACGCTGCCGTGGTGCCGTTCGGCGATGCGCCGGACGATGGCAAGGCCCAGACCGTGACCACCCCCCTGGTCCGGTCCGTGCAGCCGCTGGAATGGCTCGAACAGCTTGTGCGCATAGCGCATGTCGAATCCGATGCCCTCGTCACGGATCACGACCTGGAGGTTGCGGCCTTCACGCCGGCCGCTGACCTGGATGCGGATCGGCTCGCGCCCGCGCGAGAACTTCCACGCATTGCCCATCAACTGGCTCAGCATCAGCTTGAGCAGGCGCTCGTCGCCCCACGCGTGCAGGCTGGGCTGCACGCGGATGTCGGCACGCCGCTGCGGCTCGGCGTCCTGCAGCTCGGCGCCGACCCAGTCGGCGAGCAGGCTCAGGTCCACGTCCACCGGCTTGAGTTCGGTACGCGTGACGTAGGCCAGGTCGTTCAGCGCGCTGAGCAGCCCGCTCATGCGCGACGCCGCGGCGCGGATGCGGCCGAGGTAGTCGCGATCGGTGTCATCCAGACGCTCCGATGCGCGATCGGCCAGCAACGCCGAGAAGCTTTCGATCGAACGCAGCGGCGCGCGCAGGTCGTGCGCGACCGCGTCGGCGAACAACTGCAGCTGGTGGTTGGCGGCGAAGCGCGCGGCGTGTTCGGCTTCGGCGCGCGCCTTGAGCGCGAGTTCGGCCGCGTGCTGCGCGCTGATGTCGCGCACCTGCACCAGCAGGTAGGACGGGTGACCTTCGCCGTCGCGCACCACCGACACGTTGACGTGCGCCCAGATCGTGTCGCCGTTGCGATGCACGTAGCGCTTCTGTGCGTCGAGCGCGGGGATGTTGCCGTCGACGAGGCCGCGCAGGAACGACTGGCTCATCGCCACGTCGTCCGGATGCGTGAGCGAGGCGGCCGATGTGCCGATGATGTCGCGTGCGTCGTAGCCGAAGATGCGCTCGAAGGCGGGGTTCACTTCAAGCCAGCGGCCGTGCAGGTCGACCACCGCCATGCCGACGCCGGAAGCGTCCATCGCGAGACGGAAACGGTCGATACCCGCGTCCTGACCAGGGATTTCGCTCATCGATGGCGTGGCTCAAGCTTGTCCTGTCGCGGCGCTAGTGTAGCGGGGCCGATCGTGACGGTGTGGTGCAGGCTGCCTGCACGGCGTTCGCGCCACCTCGCGCACAATGGGTCATGGAGATGCAGCAGGTCCTGTTCCTCGTCATCCTCGCCGGTTCGCTTTACCTCTTCATAAGCGAACGCCTGCGCGTCGACGTGACGGCGATGCTCACGTTGCTGGCGATGGTGCTGGCAGGTGTGCTCGATGCGCGCGAGGCGTTGTCGGGCTTCGCGAGCGAGCCGGCGATCATCGTGGCGGCAGTGTTCATCATCTCCGGCGGACTGGCCGCGACGGGCATCACCGAACGCATCGGCCAAGCCGTGGAACGTGCGGCCGGTCGCACCGAAAGCCGGGCGATCGCGGTGGTGATGCTGGCGGTGGCGGCGCTGTCGTCGTTCACGCATCACGTGATGGTCACCGCGATGATGCTGCCGATCGTGACGCGGTTCGCACGTGCGCGCGGGATGTCCGCGTCGCGATTGCTGATGCCGATGTCGTTCGCCGCCTCGCTCGGCACGACGCTGACGCTGGTGAGCGCGCCCGCGTTCCTGCTCGCCGACAACCTCATCGAACGCACCGGCAGCGAAGGCCTGGGGATCTTCTCGATCACGCCGATCGGCCTGACGCTGGTGGGATTGGGCGTGATGTACATGCTGATCGCGCGTTGGCTGCTGCCCAAGCGCTTCGGCGCGCTGGGGGACGCGGGTTATTTTCGGCTGGATCGTTACCGCACCGAGCTCGTCGTCGGCGAAGGCCCGCGCTGGAACACGCGGCCGCTGTCGGACCTGCAGAAGGCGCTGGGCGACCGCTTCCGCCTGCTGAGCTGGACGCGCGACGGCCGCGTACGCGACGACCTGACGCCGGCCAGTCCGCTCATCAACGGCGACATCCTGCGCGTGGAGGCCTCGGCCGACGCGCTGGCCTCGCTCCATGCGGACACGGGGCTCAGCCTGCAGGCGATACGCCGCTATGGCGAACTCGCCACCGGCGAGGGCGACGCGCAGTTGGTGCAGGCGGTGATCGCGCCGGGCTCGGAATTCATCGGGCGCACGTTGCGCGAGCTGGATTTCGCGCGGCGCTTCCACACCGTCATCGTCGGCCTGTGGCGCCGCGGCGAGGATGAATCGCCGCGCCTAGCAGAAACCCGCTTGCGTGAGGGCGACCTGCTGGTGCTGTGGGGCCGGCCGTCGCGCTTCGCCGAACTCGCCACGCACCACGGTTTCCTCATGCTGGTGCCGTTCGCGGGCGAGGCGCGCCGTCGCGTTCGCGCGCCCGTGGCGCTGGCGATCCTGGCGGCCACCGTGCTGGCCGCCGCGACCGAATGGCTGCCGGCACCGCTCGCGTTCCTGCTCGGTGCAGTGGCGATGGTCGCCTCGCGCTGCGTGGAGGTCGACCAGGCGTATCGGGAAGTCGACGTGCGCATCTTCGTGATGATCGCCGGCGTGATCCCGCTCGGCATCGCGATGGAGCAGACCGGCACGGCGCAGTGGCTCGCCTCGGGGCTGCTGCACGTGGTGTCGGGCTGGCCGCCGCTGGGCGTGCTGCTGGTGATGTTCGGCGTGGCGGCGTTGCTGACGCAGATCCTGTCGGACGCGGCGACGACGGTGCTGCTCGGGCCCATCGCGGTGGAGCTGGCGCAGTCGCTCGGCCTTCCGCCGACGCCGTTCGTGGTGTGCACGGCGTTGGGCGCGGTGGCGTCGTTCCTCACGCCGATCGGGCACCACGGCAACCTGCTGATCCTCGGCCCGGGGCAGTACCGGTTCAACGATTTCCTGCGCATCGGCCTGCCGCTGACGGCGATGATCGCCTTCGTCAGCGCATGGATGGCGCGCTGGCTGTGGCTCGGCGGGCCGCTGTTGCCGGGCTGATCGCAGCCGGTTCGATCAGAACAGCTCGCCTTGCGGGGACGGTTTGCGCGGCGGTACGAACTGGCTGGTGTCGAGGGCCGGCATCGAACCGAAGCCCAGCCGCGCGTGCGCCTTGCGGAAGCGTTGCGCGATCAGCTGCGCGAACGGCCCTTCGCCCCGCATGCGCGTACCGAAGGCGCTGTCGTAATCCTTCCCGCCGCGCATCTGCTGGATGAGGCTCATCACGTGCTCGGCGCGGTCGGGATAGTGCAGCTGCAGCCACTCGCGCCACACCTGCTTGAGTTCGTGCGGCAGGCGGAGCAGCACGTAGCCGGCCGACGTCGCGCCGTGATCGCGGCAGGCTTGGAGGATGTGCTCGATCTCGCGGTCGTTGATCATCGGAATGACCGGCGCGACCATCACGCCCACGGGAATGCCGGCATCGACGAGCGTGCGGATCGCCTTCAGCCGCGCATGCGGCGCCGACGCGCGGGGTTCCATGCGCGCGGACAAGCGGTTGTCGAGCGAAGTCACCGAGTACGCGACGCTCGCCAGGCCGCGTTTCGCGAGCGGCGCGATGAGGTCGATGTCGCGCACGACGCCGGCGTTCTTGGTGATGATGCTGAACGGATGCGAGCACGCGCCGAGCACTTCGATCACCGAACGCGTGACGCGGTAGCGGCGTTCGATCGGCTGGTAGGAGTCGGTGTTGATGCCCAGCGCGAGCGGTACGCACTGGTAGGACGGGCGCGCGAGTTCGTTCTGCAGCAGTTCGGCCGCGTTGGTCTTGGCGAACAGGCGCGTTTCGAAATCCAGCCCCGGCGAGAGATCGAGGTAGGCGTGCGACGGCCGGGCGAAGCAGTAGACGCAGCCGTGTTCGCAACCGCGATACGGATTGACCGACGCGCTGTGGCCGACGTCCGGCGAGTCGTTGCGGCTGACGATGCTGCGGGCGCGCTCCTCGGTGACGCGGGTCTGCGGGCCGGGTGCGTCGGCGAGGTCTTCGTAGACCGATCCCCAGCCGTCGTCCTCGCCCTGCGCGACCGTCACCGCATAGCGGCCGTCGACGTACGAGGCCGCACCTCGACCCTTGATCGGTGCCTGGGCTTTGCGGGCGTCATCCATCGGCCTTAGCCTACGCGCGGCCCGTCGCAGCCCGTGAGACGGACGGCCGCGACGCGGCAACGACGCGACGCACGGCAGGCTGAATACCGGAGGAGACCCGCCCTGCATGCTCGACATCCTGCGTAGCGCCTGGAGCGCGTTCGCCTCGATCCCGAACCTGGGGCTGTACCTCGTCCTCGGCTGGCTGACCTACGTGGTCTGGCTCGGGCTGTGGATCGTGCTCCAGAAGCGCGAGCCGGTGGCGACGCTGAGCTGGCTGATCAGCCTGGCGGCACTGCCGTACATCGGCTTCCTCATCTACTTCTTCTTCGGCCCGCAGCGGATCCGCCGCCAGCGCCTGCGCCGCGTGCGCGCCCGCGCGACCTTGCCGCCGCCGCCCGAAGGCCTGGTGCCCACGCCGGACGCGATCGAACTGGCGCGGCTGGCGCAGTCCACGACCGGCCTGCCGCCGATCACCGCCACGCGCGTGGATCTGCTGATCGACGGCTCGGCCAAGTACGTCGCGTTGCTGGAGGCGATCGCGAACGCGCGCGACCACATCCACCTGGAGTACTACATCTACCTGCCCGATCGCACCGGCACCGCGCTGCGCGATGCGCTGGTCGAGCGTGCCCGCGCCGGCGTGCAGGTGCGGTTGCTGCTCGACGCGGTGGGATCGGGACGCACCAAGCGCAAGTTCCTCCAGCCGCTGGTGGAGGCCGGCGCGGAAGTCGCGTGGTTCCATCCGATGAAGCTGCAGTGGTTCTGGAAGCGGCCGTGGTTGAACCTGCGCACGCACCGGAAGATCGTCGTGATCGATGGCGAGATCGGCTTCACCGGCGGCATCAACATCACCGATGAGGAAGACGATCGCCTGCGCGAGGACGCGTACCGCGACCTGCACCTGCGACTGGAAGGCGACATCGTCCGCGAGCTGCAGCTGGTCTTCATCGAGGACTGGGCGTACGCAACGGGCGAGCCGCCGCTGCGCGTGCATCATCCGGCGCCGCGTCGGGGGACGATTTCGGCGCAGGTGCTGGTGTCGGGGCCGGACTCCTCGTGGGAGGCGATCCACCGCGTGCACGTGGCGGCGATCCACTCCCGCGCAGCGTCGCGTGTGGCTGGTGACGCCGTATTTCGTGCCGGGCGAGGCGGCGCGCATGGCGCTGACCTCGGCGGCGCTGGGCGGGCTCGACGTGCGACTGCTGGTGCCGAAGGTCTGCGACAGCCGACTGGTGACGCTCGCCGCGCGGTCGTACTTCGACGAGCTGCTCGAAGCCGGCGTCAAGGTGCACGAGTACGGCCCGCGCATGCTGCACAGCAAGGCGCTGCTCTGCGACGACGACCTGGCGATCGTCGGCAGTGCGAATTTCGACCACCGCAGCTTCCGGCTCAACTTCGAGGTCTCGGTGTTGTTCCGCGACAAGGCGCTGGCTGCCGAGCTGGAGTCGCTCATCCAGGGCGAGTGCAATCTCGCGCCACGTGTCCGGGAGGATCGAGCGCAGCCGCTGTGGAGCACACGCCTGCCGGAAGGGCTCGCGCGGCTGGTCTCGCCGTTGCTGTGACGGCCGCCGCGCTTCGCTGACGGGCGGTCACGCGAGCCCGGCGATCGGGCGATTCCCGCGGAAATCGCGCGCTACACTGCCGGCGCGTCGCACCCTATCACGGAGCTTCCCATGCACTGGCTGTACCTCCTGCTCGCACTGGTGACCTTGGCGGTCGCGTTCAAGACGACGTCGGTGGCGGTCCTGATGGTGTGCCTGCTTGCGGCGCTCGGTTTCGGGCTGGCATGGGTGCTCAAGCTGCTGGCCGCGCGAGTCGACAGCCAGACGCGTGATTCCACGCTGATCCTGGACCCGGCCGAGTTGCGCCGTCTGCGCGAGCAGGCCGAAGCGCGCCGTGCCGCCGCGGGCAATCCGCCGGCGCCGCCGGCCGCCTGAGCGGCAACCCCCGCAAGCCGCTGGCTCACGCCCGCTGCGCTAGTATCGGCGCGCCGGGCCGCGGGCTCGACCCGCCGGTCTGGCCGGATGCGGTGGGCGCTGCCGTCCCATCGCCAACATGCGCCGGCTCGCGCCGTCGATCGCCATCGTGGAGATCGCCATGAAAGCTTTCGGCCTTCCGCTCCTGTCCCTCTGCCTCCTCGCCGGTACCTGCGTTGCCGGCCAGGATTCGCCCGGACCCACGCCCGTTTCGAATGCCACCGGCTGCGGCCGCATCAGCATCTTCGACGTCGCGCCGCGTAGCCAAGACCTGTATCGCGCGCGGCTGATGAACCTCGACGGCCAGCTTCCCGGCCCCGCAGGTGCGAAGAGCTTTCGCGTAACGCCCGGCCGGCATGTCTTGCAGGTCGCCGAACTGATCGATCCGGAACAGTTCAACGATGTGCAGCGGCGCCAGCGCGACATGCGCGCCAATCCGTACAAGGATCTGGTGGTCGACGTGCAGCCGAACACGACCTATCTTCTCGGCGCGCGGCTCGTCGAGGCGCGTCGCAACTACATCGCCGACGGCTCCTACTGGGAGCCGGTCATCTATCAGCAGAACTCCGAGAAGTGCCAGTGATCCAAGCGTGGAGCTTCGCGACGTCGACGCAGGACGTCGCGCGATGACCGTACTGAGCGTCAACGTCAACAAGATCGCCGTGTTGCGCAATTCGCGCGGCGGCTCCGAGCCCGATGTGGTGCGCGCCGCGCGCGCGTGCCTGGATGCCGGTGCCCAAGGCATCACCGTGCATCCGCGTCCGGATGCGCGGCACATCCGTGCCGACGACGTGTATGCGCTGGCCGAACTCACGCGCGAACGCGGCGTGGAGTTCAACCTCGAAGGCAATCCGTTCGCACCGCCGCGCGCCGGCTATCCCGGGTTCTTCGCGCTCTGCGACGCGGTGCGTCCGGCCCAGGCGACGCTGGTGCCCGACAGCGACGCGCAGCTCACGTCCGATCACGGTTTTGATTTCGTGCGCGATGCCGATTCGCTGCGTCCGCACGTCGATGCGCTGAAAGGCATCGGCTGCCGAGTCAGCCTGTTCGCCGATGCGCACACGCAGGGCGCGCGCGCGGGCATCGCGCATGCCGCGCACGTCGGGGCCGATCGCGTCGAGCTTTACACCGGGCCGTGGGCGGAGGCGTTCGCGAGCGGGGCGGGCAAAGCGATGGCGGCGCAGTTCGCCGAAGCCGCCAGGCGCGCGCAGGACGCCGGCCTCGGCGTCAACGCGGGACACGATCTGAGTCAGGAAAACCTCGGCGCCTTCCTGCGCGCCGTGCCAGGCGTACTTGAGGTGTCGATCGGCCATGCGCTCATCGGTGAGGCGCTGTACGACGGCCTGGATGCGACCGTGCGCGGGTATCTCACCCTGCTGGGTGAGGAGCGGGGCTGAGGCACTGTTCCAGGAGTGGGCGCCCGCCGTGCGGGCGGGCGCCGGTTCGACGCTTTATTCCCAAGCGATATCGCGGACGCCGTTGCGCTGGGCCTCGGCCAGCGTCCACGCGAAGTCCTGATAGTCCGCATCCGCGTTCGCGGTGATCTGGACGACGGTACGGGGATCGGCCTGCATCAGATCGCGCAGCGCCTGCGGCAGGGCCGCGCGGTCGAGTGCGACGCCATCGAGCTGGAAGTGCCCGTTCGCATCGACTTTCAACGCCACGCGTCGCGGCGGTTCTTTCCGCTGTGTGGTCTCGATGTTCTGCGGCAATCGCAGGTCGATCTTGCTGGCCACCATCGGCGTGGCGACCATGAAGATCACGAGCAGCACCAGCATGACGTCGACCAGCGGCGTGATGTTCATCTGCGCGACCTCGGTGTGGCCGCTGCGGGACGACGAAGGGGAATCGCGGAAAACGGAAGCAGCCATCGCGCAACCTCCATGGGCCCCATGCCCGGTTCCACGCTAAACCCGGCGGGGCGGCGGCTGCAAGTCGCACGAAGGTTGTAGGGAGGGGCAGGGCGACGCGCCCAGGCCTTTCGAACGCACAAAAGAAAACGCCGCCCGGAGGCGGCGTTTTCCCGACAGGTAAGCGTCAATCAGTTCTGGACGAAGCCAATCTTTTCCATATTGGCGTTCTTCGCGTGCGCCAGCACCTTCGCCAGGATCCCGTAATCGGCGTCCGGGCTGGTATCGATCTCGAGCATGGGCTGATTGCTCGGGTCGCGCTGGACCTCCGCCTTCATCATGTCCTGGATCGCGGTGATGGGCTGCGGAGCGTCGTTCCAGAACACCTGACCGGACGCGTCGATACGCAGCCTGATCGGCGGCGGCGGTTCGCGCGTTTGCGGCGGCGGGTTCAGCGACTTCTGCGGCAGGTTAACGTCGATCGGATACGTCAGCGGAGGCGCCGTCACCATGAAGATGATCAGCAACACCAACATCACGTCCACGAGGGGCGTGACGTTCATGTCCGACATCGGACCGCCACCGGATTTCGATGCAAATGCCATTACTGGATCTCCGGATCAGCGAGGTTCTTTGAGCGCCATGAAGCCGACCTTGCGCATGCCCTGGGCCTGCGCAATCTGCACCACTTCGGACACGATGCGGTACTTGGTCGTCTTGTCGCCGCGGACGTTGATTTCCGGCTGCGGCGTCTTCTGAGCTTCGATCGACAGACGGCTCTCGAGCAGGTCCTTGGTCACCGGCTCGTCGTTCCAGTAAAGGTTGCCGTTGTCTTCCACCGTGATGCTGATCGGCGGAACCGGCGGAGCCTCACTGTCACGCTTGTCCAGATTCGCTTCCGGAAGATCGACCTGGACCTTATGCGACATCAGGGGCGCGGTGATCATGAAGATGATGAGCAGAACCAGCATCACGTCCACGAGGGGCGTGACGTTGATCTCGGCCATCGGGCCGCCGCTATCGCCAGTACTGAAGGCCATTACGAAACTCCAACCTGCTGCAAGAGGGTGTCGTTGTTACAACGCGTTCTTAGCGCTTCGCGCCCACTTCGCCGACGCGCGAGCCGGTGGCGAAGAAGTCGTGCAGATCGTGCGCGAACGTATCGAACTTGTTGTTGGTGACGCGGTTGAGGCGGGTGAAGAAGTTGTACGCCAGCACCGCCGGGATCGCGACGAACAGACCGATGGCGGTCATGATCAGCGCTTCGCCCACCGGACCTGCGACGGCGTCGATCGACGCCTGGCCGGTCGCGCTGATGCGGATCAGGGCGTGGTAGATGCCCCACACGGTACCGAGCAGACCGACGAACGGAGCGGTCGAACCGACGGTGGCGAGCACGGTCAGGCCGGCTTCCAGCTTCGACGACTCGCGGGTCACGCCCTGGCGCAGCGCACGGTCAACGAACTCCGAGCGGTTCAGGGACTCGACCAGGCGCGAACCTTCGTGGCGCTGGTGGTGGGCAGCCGCCTGGGCGGCGTCGAGGGCGATCTTCGAGAACGGCTCGAAACGGCCCTGCTCTTCCATGAAACGGATGGCGTCCTGCGCGTTCGGGGTTTCCCAGAACGTGGAGACGACGCGATCCGAACTGGCGCGCAGGCGCAGGTTCTTCACGAAGTTCACGACGATCCAGTAGATCGACAGGATCGACATGATCGCCAGAGTGATGAAGACGACCCAGCCGACGAAGTCGAAGTTCTGCAACAGATGCGCGAAGCTCATCTGCTGAAGTGCCTGGGCGTTGGAGCCTCCAGCAGTCGCAGCGGTGGTGGTTTCCTGCAGCATGACGCTTACCTTTGAAATGTCGTGGAAAAGGAGTGTGTTGCGGGTTTGGTGCTAACGAATCCCGTGACCCCGATCAGGTCGGCGGGACGAAATCGACCGGGACGCGGACGCGGCTCTGGACACCGACGCCGTTCTGCATTTCCGGGTTGAACTTCCACTTCCGGGCAGCATCCATTGCAGCGCGGTCGAGGTTGCGGTTGCGGCTCGACTTCTCGACAGCGACGTCAAGCACGTTGCCCTGGCCGTCGATGGTGATGACCAGCACGACCGTGCCACCAACACCCTGACGGGCTTCCGTCGGCGGGTACTTGGGCGGGTTGAGCCGCTTCGAGGACGGATCGACGCTCGAACCGATCGTCGTGGCCGGGGCGGGCGGCGACGGCGGGCTCGGCGGCGGCGCCTGCACGTCCACCGGGCTCGGGTCGTCGACCACGATCGGCGGCTCTTCCGGCGGCGGCGGCAACGGCGTCGGCTGCGGCGGAGTGAGCTTCGGCGGCGGCTTCAGCTCCTTCGGCGGTTCCGGCGGCGGCGGCGGCGGCGGCGGGGGCGGCGGCGGCGGCTTGATGAGGTTGACGAACGTGACCTCCTCTTCCTTCTGCTGCTGGGCCGGAGGGGCCATCGGAGCAAGCAGGAGGAGCAGGGCCGCGACGTGGAAGGCGATCGCGATGGTGATACCGGCAATACGTGCCCAGTTCAAACCTTCGCGGTCGTCGTCGGTTCTAGCGTGAATTTCTAGGTCTTGCGTCATGCGCCGTAGCTCGGGAGGTAATTCCGGACGCCAGGGCGCCTCGGGCCGTCAGATACGATTCCCGCGGCCCATGTCGAGTCGCGGGAACCTCCTAGCATATACCAATTCGCGTCCGTGTAATCACACAAATCGGTAGATTCGCTTTGCCGAATTACTTCCCCGGCAGGGCGAGAATCTTCTTGGCGTCGTCGGGCTTTTTCACGCCCTTGGCGACGGCCTGCTTGGCGGCTTCCTTGGCCTCGGGGATGCGGTCTTCCTGCCACAGGACACGGGCGAGGTTCAGGTAAGCCTCGCCATCGGGCGCCAGCGGAGCGGCCTTCTTGTAGGCGTCGATCGCCGGGCCGGCCTGGTCGGAGAAATAGTACGCCTGCGCCTGTGCGAGGTACGTCTGGTAGTCCGGCTTGAGGACGCCCTTCTGGATGCCGTCGTTGATGACCGCGATGGCTTCCTTCTCCTTGCCGTCCATGTTCAGGTACGTGGCGTAGAGCTGGCGGTATTCCTTGTCTTCGGTCAGCTGGCCGGAAGCGCGCAGCTTCTCGAGCACGGCGGCCGACTTGTCGTACATCTCGCCCTGCTGGTACACGGCGGCCAGGTTGAGCTGGGCGCGCTTGTCGTTCGGGTTCTTGGCGGCGACGGCCTCGGCCATCTTGGCCGCTTCACCGGCGTTTCCCGACTCGGCGTAGGTCGCCATCAGCAGCTGCTGCCATTCCGGCTTCGGAGTCGGGCTGGAATCGATGGCCTGCTTGAGGACCGTCGCGGCTTCCGGGTAGCGCTCCAGGCGGTACAGGGCGTTGCCCTTGACCACCAGCTGCTCCGGCTTGGTGCTCTTGGTTTCGTTGAAGAAGGTGTCGAGCGTCTTCAGCGATTCGGCGTACTGCTCATCCTGCAGCTGCAGCTGGGCGAGCATGTACATCGCGCCGTAGTGGCCGTTGTTGTCCAGGCCATTGAGTTCGATCGCCTTGCGCAGGTAGTTCTTGGCGGCGGCCGTATCGTCTGCGTCGTAGGCGATCTGCGCGGCCATCTGCGCGGCGAACGCGCGGTCGTAGGCGTTGAAGGTCTCCGTCGCGATGATTTCGTCGGCGGCGGCGCGAGCCTCGGTGCCCTTGTCGTCGTCGTACAGGCCCATCATCTTCTGCAGCTTCTGGCCGCCCTTCGACGAGGCCTTGGCCTCGACCTGGCGGGTCGCCTGCGGGTATTCCTCAGCCGGCTTGGCAGCCTTCTGCTTGCCTTCGGCCTGGCGTGCACGACGCTCCTCGGCGCGATCCTGCGCGGACTGGGCATTCACCTGGCTGACCGCACCGAACACCAGCACCGCGCCAATGGCCGCGGCCAGGATGCTGCGGTTACGGAGGGAAAACTTGTTCATCGAACACCTCAGATCTGCTGCCGCACGCGGGCGCGCGCGGGACGATGGCACCGGGGCCAGGGGGGCGTCACGCTAACAGAAACGCACGACGCTGCGATACGGGGTTGTGTGCCGGATTTGCAGTCTTACGAACCGCACTTCGGCGTATGGCCGGACGCGCGCGCCTGCTCGAAAGTGGGCATGAGGCTGCCCGCGCGCGCGCCGAGTTCGTTGATGCGCGACTGCGGATCCGGGTGGGTCGAGAGCCACTGCGGAGGACGGCTGCCGCCGGCGGCAATCATGTTCTGCCAGAGATTCACGGCCTGGCGAGGATCGAAGCCCGCCTTGGCGGCCAGCTGCTGGCCGACGACGTCCGCCTCGGTTTCCTGCGTTCGCGAGTTGGGAAGCAGGTAGAAGGTCTGCGCCGCGGCGCCGCCGATCTGGCCGGCTGCATTGCCGGCACCTGAACCGTAGGCACTACCGAGGATCGCACTGCCGATGCCGAGCAGGGTCGAGGTGCCCTGCTGCTTGGTGATGCGCTCGTCGTGGTGGCGCGAGACGACGTGGCCGATCTCGTGCGCGATGACCGCCGCGAGCTGGTCCTGGTTCTTGGCCACGGTGAAGATGCCGGTGTTGACGCCGATCTTGCCGCCCGGAAGGGCAAAGGCGTTCGGGGAATCGTCCTGGAAGACGGCCACTTCCCACTGCGTCTGCCAGCCGGCTGGCAGCTGACGGGTGATGGCGTCGACGACGCAGCGCACGTAGGTGTTCTGGCGTGCGTCCGTGCTCAGCTTTTCCTTCGCCTTGGCCTCGGCGAAGGCCTGGGCGCCCAGCTGGTTGAGCTGTTCCTGCGAGACCGCGCCGACGTACTGCGTGCGTCCGGTCGGCGAGGTCGTGGTGGCGCAGGCGACCACGAGGGTGGCGATGGCGAGGCCGAGCAAAGCGCGTTTCATCGATTCACCCTGAAGAGGAGGCTTGAGGCTGAAGGGGGTTGTATCGCCCGCCGGATTAACACTTCGTCAATGCCTGAACACGCACGCGCGCCGCTTCCGGGGCACGAAGCCCCGGGATGGCTCGCGACGCATCACACGTCGAGGTTGGCGACCTTGAGCGCGTTGTCTTCGATGAACTCGCGGCGCGGTTCGACGACGTCGCCCATCAGCGTGCTGAAGATCTGGTCGGCGGCAACCGCGTCCTCGATCCGCACCTGCAGCAGGCGGCGGGTCTCCGGGTTCACCGTCGTGTCCCAGAGCTGCTCCGGGTTCATTTCGCCAAGGCCCTTGAAGCGCTGGATCTGACGGCCCTTCTTGGCCTCTTCCAGCAACCAGGTCTGCGCCTGCGCGAAGCTGTCGATGGACTGCGCGCGATTGCCGCGCACGATCTGCGCGCCTTCGCGGATCAGGCCATGCAGCTGCGCGGCGGCTTCACGCACGGTGCGCAGTTCGCCGGCTTCGAAGATCGACAGCGGCAGCACCTGGGTGAGTTCCTCGCCCATGTGCAGGCGCTTGACCAGCAGCGCGGGCTGGCCGGCACCTTCGTGCAGTTCCAGCGTGTAGCGCGGCTTGCCGAGACCGCCACGGTTGAGGCGCGCCTCAAGCGCATCGAACTCGCGACGCAGCGCGGCGTGATCGGCCAGCGCGGCGGCATCGAGCGGGATCGAATCGATCAGCGCTTCGATGACGCTCGGGTCGTAGCGATGCGCGTTGCGGCCGATGGCCTCGCGTGCGCTCGCGTAGGCGAGCAGCAGCTTCTCCAGCGCGGCGCCTTCGATCGCCGGCTCGCCCGTGGCCGGCACGAGCGAGGCGCCTTCCACGGCGTTGTTCGCAAGGTACGCGTCGAGCGCCGCGTCGTCCTTGAGGTACAGCTCGTTCTTGCCCTGCTTGATCTTGTACAGCGGCGGCAGTCCGATGTAGACGTGGCCGCGCTCGATCAGTTCCGGCATCTGCCTGTAGAAGAAGGTCAGCAGCAGCGTGCGGATGTGGCTTCCGTCGACGTCCGCGTCGGTCATCAGGATGATGCGGTGGTAGCGCAGCTTGTCCGGGTTGTACTCGTCCTTGCCGATGCCGGTGCCCAGCGCGGTGATGAGCGTGCCGACCTCGGCGCTGCCGAGCATGCGATCGAAACGCGCGCGCTCGACGTTGAGGATCTTGCCCTTGAGCGGAAGGATCGCCTGCGTCTTGCGGTTGCGGCCCTGCTTGGCCGAACCACCTGCGGAGTCACCCTCGACGATGAACAGTTCGGAGAGCGCCGGATCCTTTTCCTGGCAGTCGGCGAGCTTGCCCGGCAGGCCCGCGATGTCGAGCGCGCCCTTGCGGCGCGTGAGATCGCGCGCCTTGCGGGCGGCTTCGCGCGCACGCGCGGCATCGACGACCTTCTCGCAGATCGCGCGGGCTTCCTGCGGGTGTTCCTGCAGGAACTCTTCCAGGCGCGCACCGAAGGTCGCTTCGACCACCGGCTTCACGTCGGAGCTGACCAGCTTTTCCTTGGTCTGCGAAGAGAAGCTGGGGTCGGGCACCTTCACCGACAGAACGGCGATCATGCCTTCGCGCATGTCGTCGCCGGACAGGCTGATCTTGGCCTGCTTGGCGATGCCGTTCTGCTCGATGTAGTTCGACATCGTGCGCGTCAGGGCAGCGCGGAAGCCGGCCAGGTGCGTACCGCCGTCCTTCTGCGGGATGTTGTTGGTGAAGCAGAACATCGTTTCCTGGTAGGCGTCGGTCCACTGCAGGGCGACGTCTACCGTGATGCCGTTCTGTTCGCCGGACACCGAAATTACGTTCGGGTGCAGCGGGTTCTTCAGCTGCGCCAGGTGCTCGACGAACGAGCGGATGCCGCCGGCCGTACTGGAAGACGTCGCGCTTGCCTTCGCCGCGCTCGTCGACCAGCGTGATCTTCACGCCCGAATTGAGGAACGACAGCTCGCGCAGGCGGCGCGCCAGGATGTCGTAGTGGAACTCGATGTCGGTGAAGATCGACGCGGACGGCTTGAAGCGCAGGCGCGTGCCGCGCTTGTCGGAAGCTTCCAGCTGCTTGAGCGGAGCCACGGGCTCGCCCAGCGCGTATTCCTGATGGTGGTGGAAGCCGTCGCGCCACACGTCGAGCCACAGGTGCTCCGACAGCGCGTTGACCACCGAGACGCCGACGCCATGCAGGCCGCCGGAAACCTTGTAGCTGTTGTCGTCGAACTTGCCGCCGGCGTGCAGCACGGTGAGGATCACCTCGGCCGCGGAGACGCCTTCTTCCTTGTGGATGTCCACCGGCATGCCGCGGCCGTTATCCAGCACGGAGACCGAGCCATCCACATGGATCGTCACCACGATGTCGTCGGCGTGGCCCGCCCAAGGCTTCGTCGACCGAGTTGTCGACGACCTCGAACACCATGTGGTGCAGGCCGGTGCCGTCGTGCACGTCGCCGATGTACATGCCCGGACGCTTGCGCACGGCTTCCAGACCACGCAGCACGGTGATCTTGCTGGAGTCGTAGGTCTGGGGAACAGCGGGGGTCGAAGCGGCGGACGGATCTTGCGAGGGATCGTGCTCGATGTGGGTCATGCGGCGACAGGCTCCGTCGACGCGGTCCGCGGCGGGGCCGGGCGCGTCAAGACACATTAGCTATACAAACCGGGAGTATAACAGCCGGCGTTCGGGCGCTGGACAACCCACCGTCGGAGGGCAGGAAGCGGGCTCAGCAGGTGGTGGTGATGGCGCCGTGTTCCACGTGGAACCGATGCACCGGAAAGTCGGTGGGGACGCCAGGTGGGGCCTCTGTGCCGGTGATGAACACCTGCGCACCACTGGACTGGAGACGCGCCAGCACCCTTCCTTGATGGTGGCGATCGAGTTCGGATGCAAGGTCGTCGAGCGCCACCACGGGCCATTCGCCGTGCGTCTCGTCGTGGTGTTCAGCCTGAGCGAGCAGGGCCGCCAGCGCGGTGAGCTTGGATTGGCCGCGGGAGAGCGCCTCGCGGCCGGGCAGGTTTGCGAACACCACCCGCCAGTCCGCCCGATGCGGCCCCACCCCGGTGTAGCCGGCGACGAGGTCGCGCTCGCGGGACAGCAGGAACGCGTCGGCGAGCGACATCTCGTCGCGGCGCCAGCCGGGGGCGTATTCGAGGCGACTCAGGCCCAGCGCCGGGGCGAGGTCCGACAACAACGGCTCGAAGCGCACCTGGAGGAGATCGAGGTATCGCTCGCGAAACCGGCTGAGCGGTTCTCCGGCCTCGGCGAGTTCGTGATCCCACGCATCGAGCTGGGCGTCCCGGGCCCGGACTTTGAGCAGGGCGTTCCGCTGCTTGAGGGCACGGCTATATCGGCGCCACACCGGAAGGAAGTCCGGTTCCACGTGGAACAACCCCCAATCCAAGTAGCGCCGACGGGACTCGCCGCCGCCGGTGATCAGCGCGTGGCTACCGGGCTCGAACGTGACCACGGCCAGCGCCGCGCAGAGGTCGCCGAGCTGGGCGACGTTGGCGCCGTCCAGGCGACCGGTCCAGTCCTGGCCGGTGTGACGGAGCCCGGCTTTCCGGAGGCGTTCGTCATCTCCCGAACGGCCCGCCCTTTCCTGCCACTCAACGAAGACCTCCAAGCCAGCGTCACCCGCCCGGATCAGCCCGTCGCGTACGCGCCCGCGAAAGCTGCGGCCGTAAGCCATCAAATGCAGGGCTTCGAGCACGGTCGTCTTGCCCGCGCCATTGTCGCCGGTGATGAGGTTCAGGCCGGGGGCAGGGTCGAGACGGAGATCCTGGAAGCGGCGCAGATGGCGCAGCTCAAGTCGGGTGACGTGCATCGGGACAAGTTTAGCGGAGGGCGAAAACAAAACGCCCGGCACGAGGCCGGGCGTCGATGTTTCACGTGGAACGCGTGGATCAGAGGCGCAGCGGCATCACGACGTGGCGGCAACGGTCGTTCGCCGCCTCGCGCACCAGCGCCGAAGAGTTCGCGTCGCGCAGCATGATGACCACGTGCTCGTCCTTCAGCGACGTCAGAGCATCCAGCAGGTAGTTCACGTTGAACCCCACCGCCAGGTCGTCGACGCGCGTATCGGCCTCGACCTCTTCCTGCGCTTCTTCCTGCTCCGGATTGTGCGCACTGATCTTCAGCTGGCCCGGCGAGACTTCCAGGCGAACGCCGCGGTACTTCTCGTTCGACAGGATCGCGGCGCGCTGAAGCGAGGCACGCAGGACCTCGCGATCGATCCGCACCTCACGATCAGCCCCGATCGGGATGACCGCCTCATAGTCCGGAAAGCGCCCATCGATCAGCTTGCTGGTGAAGGTGACATCGTCGCGCTTCACGCGAAGGTGGCCACGGCCCATTTCCAGCTCGAGCTCGCGCTCGCCGCCTTCCAGCAGGCGCTGCAGTTCCTGCACGCCCTTGCGTGGCACGATCAGCTGGCGCTTGGTCAACGCGCCGTTGTCGAGCGGCGATTCGCACAGCGCTAGGCGATGGCCGTCGGTAGCTACGCAGCGCAGGCTGGCTTCGCGCAAGTCGAACAGCAGGCCGTTGAGGTAGTAACGGACGTCCTGCTGGGCCATCGCGAACGCCGTGCGCTCGATCAGTTCCTTCAGCGCCGCCTCGGGCACGCGGACGCGCTCGTTGGCTTCGACCTCGTCGATCGACGGGAAGTCGTTCGCCGGCAGGCTCGACAGGGTGAAGCGGGAACGCCCGGCCTGCACCGTGATCTTTTCGGCCGACTGCGAGACGGTGACCTTGCTGCCGTCGGGCAGGGCGCGAACGATCTCGAACAGCTTGCGCGCGGGGATCGTCGTTTCGCCGTCCTGTGCGTCATCGACCAGAACGCGCGAGACCATCTCCACTTCCAGGTCAGTACCGGTCAGCGAGAGCTGTCCGTCCTTCACCTGTACCAGCAGGTTGGCCAGCACCGGCAGGGTCTGGCGGCGCTCGACGACGTTGACGACCTGAGCGAGCGGCTTGAGAAAGACTTCGCGTTGAAGGGAAAAACGCATGCGGACCCCGTCCCCGTGCCATTACTAAGTATGTGGAATAAATCAAAAGCATGGTGGTGATGGTGTCACCGGAAATCCGGGAAAACCATCTCAAGCTCTTGATAACCATGGTTTTTCTTGCTTGTGAAACTTCGGTAGAACTGGCCGGGCAACCGGCGGACAAACTGTGGACAACTCTAGCGCACGGCGCGAGGGCCGAAACTGTCCACAACTTGTGCCCGCACCATACACGGCTTGCCCCGTGCGGACGGGGATAAGTATGTATCGGCGACCGTCGCTTTGCTGCGGGCCGCCGATGCATCACTCGCTGAGCTTGCGGATCAGCTTGTCCCAGTCTTCGCGCAGCTTGCCGTCGGTCTCCATCAGCGTGCGGATCTGGCGGCACGCGTGCAGCACCGTGGTGTGGTCGCGGCCGGCAAACGCGTCGCCGATCTCCGGCAGGCTGTGCTCGGTCAGCTCCTTGGCCAACGCCATCGCCATCTGCCGCGGACGCGCCAGCGAGCGCGTGCGGCGCTTGGACAACAGGTCCTTCATCTGCAGGCCGTAGTAGTCGGCCACGGTCTTCTGGATGTTCGGAATGCCGATCGCCTGCTGCTGCGCGCGCAGCAGGTCGCGCAGGGTTTCCTGCGCGAACTCGACCGTGATCGCACGGCCGGTGAAGTTGGCGCGCGCGGCGAGCGTGTTGAGCGCGCCTTCCAGGTCGCGCACGTTGCTGCGCATCTTCTTGGCGAGCAGGAACGCGACTTCCTCGGGAATGTGCGCGCCGCGCTCGCGCGCCTTGCTCAGCACGATTTGGGCGCGCGTCTCGAAGTCCGGTGGCTCGATCGCCACGCTCAAGCCCCAGGCCAGGCGCGACTTCAGGCGCGGCTCCAGGCCTTCGACCTCGCGCGGATAGCGGTCGCAGGTCAGGATGATCTGCTGCTTGCCATCGAACAGCGCGTTGAAGGTGTGGAAGAACTCCTCCTGCGTGCGGTCCTTGCCGGCGAAGAACTGGATGTCGTCGATCAGCAGCGCGTCGACCTGCTGGAACTGGCGCTTGAACGCGTCCATGGTCTTGTCCTGCAGCGACTTCATCATCGCGCTGAAGAACTGCTCGCTGCGCAGGTAGAGCACGCGCATGTTCGGATTCGCCGCGCGCATCGCGTTGCCGGCGGCGAACATCAGGTGCGTCTTGCCCAGGCCCGTGCCGCCGTACAGCAGCAGCGGGTTGTGCGCGCGATCGCCGGGCTTGAGCGAGGCCTGCCACGCGGCGGCGCGACCGAGCTGGTTGCTGCGGCCTTCGACGAAGTTCTCGAAGGTGTAGTGGTTATCCAGGTGGCCGTTGAACGGCTCGCTCGGCACGGCGCGCACCGGCGCGACCAGCGTGGCGGCGACCGCTTCCGGGACCGGCGCGGCGGCGCGCGGCAGCGAGCCGATCTCCAGGCTCACCTCGTCGCTGCCGGCGAAATGCGCCAGCAGCTCGCGGATCCGTGGCAGGTAGCGCTCGCGCACGTGTTCGACCACGAAGGCGTTGGGCGCATAGAGCACCGTAGTGTCGTCTCGCCGCGTCGCCTGCAGGGGCTTGAGCCAGGTGTGGATATCCTCGGCCGGAAGTTCGGCTTCGAGGCGTTCGAGGCAGCGGGGCCAGGCATCCATCGGTTCGGGAATCTTCGTCTCTTGTGCGTCCGGCGCCGAAGCACCGGAAAACCGCGGCGAAAAGCATCCCGCCGCGCGATGCACGGATCGCGGCGAACGGGTCTGGGGGTAGGGGCAGACTATCACCGCGACCGGGCGCGGAACAGGACTTGTCCACAGGTGGATTAACAGGTAGTCCACAGGCGTTCGCCGGCGCAGCCGGCTTCGCCTCCCAAAGTTTGCGGTGCAAACTTCGGGCCCCGTGGCGTGCGTTCCATACCCCGCTTCGCTGCGCGAAGTGCCCCCTAACTTAGGGGGCTGGCTTTGCTTCGTTTCCCGGTGGGTCGCTGCGTCGGAAGCGAGCCGGGTCAAGCACGGTTGACCTGGCACTCCCCGGGCCGCTAGAATCCGCGGTCCATTTTGCCGTTTACGCATCGAGCCGAACCATGGCCACCAAGCGCACCTACCAGCCCAGCAACCTCAAGCGCAAGCGCGACCACGGTTTCCGTGCCCGCATGGCGACCGCCGATGGCCGCAAGATCCTGGCCCGTCGTCGCGCCAAGGGCCGCAAGCGTCTTTGCGCCTAAGCGTCGCCGCTGCCGCTCCGCGCGGCAGTCGCACACCGGCCCTCGCCGGTAGCAGCAGATGACATCGGCCCGCTTCCCGCGCAGCGCGCGGGTTCGCGCGAAGTCCGATTTCGACCGCATATTCCAGCACGGACGGCGCACGGCGCTGCCCGTGCTGGCTTTGCATTGGCTTCCCAGTGACGTGCCTGCACGCATGGGCCTGGCCGTGTCCCGCAAGGTCGATCCGAACGCCGTCGGTCGCAATCGCATCAAGCGCGTTCTTCGCGATACCTTCCGTCGCCTGCGCGGGCAACTCGCCGCGGGCGACTACGTCGTGGTCGCGCGTCCGGCCGCACGGCAGGCCAGCGGCCCGGAACTCGTCGCGGCCTTCCAGGGTCTGCTCCACCGCAGCGGGGCCCTCGCGCCCGACGCCGCGTTGCCCCTGTCACCGGCGCCCGGCACAATGCCGGCCGCTTCCCCTTCCGCCCCAGCGCCGCACGTCGATCGCGGCTGAGCAGCCTGTCGCCCATGAACCAGACCCGCGTTTTCCTGATCTTCGCCTGGCTGATGGTGGCGACCCTGCTGTGGATGGAATGGGGCAAGGAGAAGGCCGCGCCTGCCGCTCCCGCGCAGACCACAACCACCGCGACCGCGACGGACGCCAGCATCCCGACCACCGCCAGCGCGCCGGGCGCCGTCCCGGCCGCGCCGAGCGTCGCCGGCACCACGCCGACGGCTGCCGCCACGCCGGCCGCCGCAGCGAGCGTCACCGTCACCACCGACGTCCTGAAGCTCGTGCTCGACGGCGGCGAGATGCGCCAGGCCGACCTGTTGCGCTATCCCAGCACCGCCGACGACAGCAGCGCACCGGTGCGCCTGTTCGCCACCGATCCGGCCAACTACTTCGTCGCGCAGAGCGGCTGGGTGAGCCAGGGCGGCCAGGCGCCGACGCACCAGGCCGGCTTCGTGCCCGAAGGCGGCAAGACCGATTTCACGCTCGCCGATGGCGCCAACTCGCTCGAGGTCCCGTTCGTCTGGACCGGCAGCGACGGCGTGACCATCCGCCGCACCTACACCTTCACGCGCAGCAACTACGTCGTGCAGGTGCGCGATGAAGTCATCAACGCCGGCGCCAAGCCGTGGCAGGGCTTCGTCTACCGCCAGCTGAGCCGCGTGCCGCGGGCGCTGGTGAAGAAGGGCCCGATGAGCGCCGAGCAGTACAGCTTCCAGGGCGCCGCGTGGTACTCCAGCGCCGACAAGTACGAGAAGCGCAAGTACGACAACTTCGTCGAGGATGGCCCGCTCAACAAGCAGGTCACCGGCGGCTGGATCGGCATGCTCCAGCACCACTTCTTCGCCGCCTGGATCCCGGGCTCGAACGACACCACGACCTTCTCGCTCGCCACGCCCAGCGGCACCGGCGGCACGCAGTACCTGATCCGCGAAGTCGGCCCGGGCGTCACCGTCGCGCCGGGCGCGAAGGCCGAAACCACCGCGCGCCTGTGGGTCGGACCGAAGCTGGTCAAGGCGATCGAAGCCCAGAACGTGCCGGGCCTGGACCGCGCGGTGGACTTCAGCAGCTACAGCATCATGGCGACCATCGCCGGCTGGCTGTTCTGGGTGCTGGAGAAGATCTACGGCCTGGTCGGCAACTGGGGCTGGTCGATCGTCGGCCTGGTGTTCCTGATCAAGCTCGCGATGTACCCGCTGTCGGCCGCGCAGTACAAGTCGATGGCGAAGATGCGCAAGTTCCAGCCGCGCATCGCGCAGCTCAAGGAGCGCTACGGGGACGACAAGCAGAAGTTCCAGATGGCGATGATGGAGCTGTACAAGAAGGAGAAGATCAACCCCGTCGGCGGCTGCCTGCCGATCCTGCTGCAGATGCCGGTGTTCCTGGCTCTGTACTGGATGCTCTCGGAGTCGGTCGAACTGCGCCACGCGCCGTGGATCGGCTGGATCACCGACCTGACTTCGCGCGATCCGTTCTTCGTGCTGCCGATCATCAACGTCGCGATCATGTGGTTCACGCAGAAGTTGAACCCGACCACCGGCATGGATCCCATGCAGGCCAAGATGATGCAGTTCATGCCGCTGGTGTTCGGCGTGATGTTCGCCTTCTTCCCGGCCGGCCTGGTGCTGTACTGGGTCACCAACGGCGCGCTGGGCCTGCTGCAGCAGTGGTGGATGGTGAAGAAGTACAGCGAGCAGCCGGCGAAGGCGTAACCCGCCGCGCCCGTTCGCACGAAGCCCGCCGGAAGGCGGGCTTCGCATTTGTGCCGCCGGTACCCCCGTTCTGCGACCATGACGCCATGACCGATCGCGACACCATCGCTGCCATTGCCACCGCGCCCGGTGCGGGCGGCGTCGGCATCGTGCGGCTGTCCGGGCCGAAATCGCGTGCGATCGCGCAATCGCTCGCCGCGCACGAACTCGTACCGCGAACGGCGCACTACGTGCGTTTTCGCGACGAGCACTACGAGACCATCGACGACGGCATCGCGCTCTATTTCGCCGCGCCCGCCAGCTATACCGGCGAGGACGTGGTGGAACTGCAGGCGCACGGCAGTCCCGCCGTCCTGCACGAACTGGTCGCGCGCTGCGTCGCGCTCGGTGCGCGCCGTGCGCGGCCGGGCGAGTTCAGCGAACGTGCGTTCCTCGAAGGCCGGCTCGACCTCGCACAGGCCGAAGCCGTCGCCGACCTCATCGCCGCGGCCGACGTGCGTGCCGCACGCGCCGCACGCCGTGCGCTCGACGGCGAATTCTCGCGTCGCGTCGATGCCATCGCCGACGAACTGCTCGCGATCCGCGTGCACGTCGAAGCCGCGATCGACTTCGCCGACGAGCCGATCGACACGCTCGGCGGCGAACAGCTCCGCGTCCGCCTTCGCGACAACGCGCTCGCCCTCGACGACCTGCTGAAGGCCGCCGAACGCGGGCGTCGCCTGCGCGACGGCCTGCATGCGGTGATCGTCGGGCCGCCGAATGCCGGCAAGAGCTCGCTGCTCAACGTGCTGGCCGGCAGCGAGCGCGCCATCGTCACCGATATCGCCGGCACCACGCGCGACCTGCTGCACGAGACCATCCGCATCGACGGCGTCGAGCTCACGCTCGTCGACACCGCCGGCCTGCGCGAAGGCGGCGATGTGATCGAGCGCGAAGGCATGCGCCGCGCGCGCGGCGAGCTGCAACGTGCGGACCTCGCGCTGGTGGTACTCGATGCGCGCGATCCGGAAGGCGGGCGCGCAGCGGTGATCGACGCCATCGCCGAGGTCCCGCTGCGCGTGTGGGTCCACAACAAGGCCGACCTGCTAGACGCCGACACGCCGCAACCGCACGACGCCCTGAACGTCTCCGCACGTACCGGCACCGGGCTGGAGTCGCTGCATGCCCGCCTGCGCGAACTCGCGCAGGGCAACGCCGATGCGGCCGGCGAGGGCGCCTTCACCGCACGCGCGCGGCACGTCGATGCGCTGGCGATCGCGCGCGAACACCTTGCGCAGGCACGCATCGAGCTCGATCGCGAATCGCTCGACCTCGCCGCCGAATCGCTGCGGCTCGCCCACGATGCGCTCGGCGAGATCACCGGCCGCGTGCACGCCGACGACCTGCTCGGCCACATCTTCTCGAGCTTCTGCATCGGCAAGTAGCGCAGCGCCCTTGACCGGAATCAAGGCGCTGGTGCGGAGCGCGCGTAACAGTGCGCGACACCCGAACGCGAGCGCTTCATGCAGACCATCAACACCGATGTCATCGTCATTGGCGCGGGACCCGCCGGGCTATGTCTGGCGCGGGCGCTCGACGGAAGCGGCCTTCGGGTCGCGATGCTCGAACGCGAAACAGAGGCATCCTTGCACGCCCCGAAATTCGACGGGCGCGAGATCGCGCTCACGCAGCGCTCCGCCCGGCTGCTGCGCGAGCTTGGCGTGTGGAGTCGGCTGCCGCCGGACGAATGCCATCCGCTCTGCGAAGCGCACGTGTTCGACGCCGGCGCGCGCGAGCCGCTGAAGGTCGGCGGCGGCGACGAACCGCTCGGCTGGCTGGTGCCGAACCACGCGATTCGGGCGGCGGCGTTCGACGCAGTGTCCGGGTCGCAGGATGTCGAATTCCATGCAGGCGTGCGCATCGCTGCGGTCGAAGCCGACACGACCGACGCGCGTGTTCGACTGGAAGACGGCCGAAGTTTCGCAGCGCGCCTGATCGTCGCCACCGACGGCCGCTTTTCCGAAACCCGGCGCCACGTGGGCATCCCCGCGCGGATGCACGATTTCGGTCGCGGCATGCTCGTGTGCCGCGTGACGCACGAGCGCCCGCACGACGACACCGCCTGGGAGTGGTTCGATCATGGCCAGACGCTGGCGCGTCTGCCGCTGGGTCGCGCCACGCCGTCCGGGCACCGGTCCTCCGTGGTGCTGACGCTGCCCGGCGCGCAGATGCGAGACCTGCAGGCGATGGACGACGCGGCATTCGCAGGGGAAATCGCCCGACGCTTCCACGGACGCCTCGGTGCCGTGTCCGATCCCGGGGAGCGCCACGTGTACCCGCTGGTCGGTGCGTGGGCGACGCGGTTCGCCGGCACGCGCGTGGCGCTGCTGGGCGATGCGGCGGTCGGCATGCATCCGGTGACGGCGCACGGCTTCAACCTCGGGTTGCTTGGCGTCGAGCGCATGGCCGCGGAACTGCGCGACGCGGCGGCCACGCGCGCGGACCCGGGCGATCCGGTGCGACTCGCCCGCTACGAACGCGGCCACCGGTTCGCGACCGCGCCGCTTCACCTCGCCACGCGCGGGATCGTTGCGTTGTTCACCGACGACCGCACGCCGATTCGCGCACTTCGCGCGGGCGTGCTTCGCGCGAGCGCGGGGTTCCCGCCGTTCCGCCAGCTGCTGGCCGCCTTCCTGTCCGACCGGCCGCGCGCGGGTCTACCCGGAAATCACCGCATTACGGCCCTGCGCGCCCATCTGAACAGGGCGATGGGCGGCCCGGTCGCGCCGACCGATGGTAGGCTCCGATGGCCGTTCGCTTGACAAACAGGGGCCGCTCACGCGATCTAGTGCCTGTGTGCTCGTGACGGCGCACTTCAGGGGAGCTTTGCCAATGACGTTCGTTAATCCACAAGACCGGCGTTCGCGCCGACTGTCTGTCGTATCGCAGCTGTCTGTCGCGCTCGCCCTGTGCTGCGCGCTGGCGGCCTGTAACAAGGAAGAACCCGCCCAGCCCACCGCCGCCGCGCCGGCCGCCACCCAGTCCGCGCCTGCGGTCACGGCGGAAACCGCGGTGTCGGCCAAGGTCTCGGCGCTGACCGCCGACCAGCTGCGCGAAGCGGCCCGCAAGGCGTATGCGGAAAACCGCCTGTACGCACCGGCCGAAGACAACGCGGTGGAGTACTACCTCGCGCTGCGCGACAAGGCGCCGGGGGACGCCGCGGTGTCCAGCGCGCTGACCGACCTGCTGCCGATGACGGTCATCGCTACCGAGCAGAGCGTCAATCGCGAGGACTTCGTCGAAGCCCAGCGCCTGGCCGCCCTGCTCGAAAAGGCCGATGCCCAGCATCCCGCGCTCGCGCGCCTGAAGGCCAGCATCGCCGCCCAGCAGGATGCGTCGACCAAGCGCGCCGCGCAGCAGCAGCTGACCGCCGAGGAAGAGGCCAAGAAGAAGGTCGAACTCGAGAAGAAGCGCGTCGAGGACCAGAAGAAGCAGCAGGAAGACGCCGCCCGCCAGCTCGCCGCCCAGCAGGCTGCGACCAAGCAGGCCGACGACAAGGCAGCGGCGGACAAGGCCGCAGCCGACAAGGCCGCAGCCGACCAGCGTGCGGCCGACGCCCGCGCCGCCGAACAGCGTGCCGCCGCGGCCCGCCAGGCCGCCGCCGCACCGGCGTCGGCCGATGCGAGCGACCTGCGTCCGCTGTCGATGCCGCCGCCGCGCTACCCGCCGGAAGCCCTGCGCGCAGGGACGTCGGGCGAAGTGCAGGTCGAGTTCACCGTCGGCACCGACGGCTCGGTCACGGCTGCACGCGTGGTGCGTTCCAACCCTGCGCGCATCTTCGACCGCGAAGCGGTCAACGCCGTGCGCAAGTGGCGCTTCCAGCCGATCGACTCGCCGGTGACGACGCGCCGTACCATCGGCTTCAACCCGCAGAGCTGATCGCGACGCGGCGGCGAAGGTTGGGGGACTGACGCCACCGCACGCGCTTCGCAAAGCAACGCTGTAAAACGAAAGGCCCGGCGCAAGCCGGGCCTTTCTCTTTTTTTCCGTTGGGCACTTTCCGGACGCTGGCCTACCTCAACGTCATCCCATCGAAAACCGAGTCCCGAACCGTCATCCCGGCGGAGGCCGGGACCCAGGCCCGTGGCTTTCGGGCACTCCCCAAGTGGTGAACCACGTCACCGTCATTCCAGCGAAAGCTGGAATCCATCTTGCTTCAGTGTCCCACCGCAAAGCAGCAGCGCAGCGCTGTAAGGCACAGGTTCGTTCACCGATGCGACTCCGTTGGCCCTCACCCCAACCCCTCACCGGGTGGGAGAGGGGCCAAAAGCCGTCATCCGTCTGCTGTTGCTGTCGAACAGCCTATCCGTTTCTAGCCCCGAAGGGCGCCGCACAGGATGTGCGGCGGTGAGCGCTGAGCCATGGATGGCGAATCGCGAACGCGCCTACTCGCTTTCCGGTCGTGGGATTGATTTGGGCAAATGGAAGGCCCTTTCTTTTGGTTACTTTTCTTTGGGCAAGCAAAGAAAAGTGACCCGAGCGCCGCAGGCGATCGGAAGCTTGGCGGGTGATTCTTCCTTGCTCTTCGGCGCTGCGGGTAAAGCGTGGAAAGTCCATGGATGGCGCCGCCATTCGGCGGCCCAGAGGCGGCCAGCCTTCGCGGGAATGACGAGCAACTTCAACAGCAACGCAACACACCAGCAACAGCAAGAACAACGCCATGAGGCAACGACTACAGGAAGCAGTAAAGCGCCCGGTAGAACAAACAACGCCGCAGGCGCGCACCCGCACGCTGCGGCCAAACCACTAACCCGAAATCGCCAACCGCTCCTGGTGGTAACGCCGCACCGCGACGAACCACAGCAACGCCGCCACGGCAAAGCCGGTGCCCAGGTAGATCCCCCAGGTCTGCATGTCGATGCCCTCGCCACGGATCACCTTCAGCAGCATCTGGTTCTGTGCGAGGAACGGCACCATGAACTGCCACGCCTGCGTCTTCACCGGATTCACGATCAGCGCGATCGTCGGGATCATGGGCAGCAGCATCAGCCACGTCATGTGGCTCTGCGCTTCCTTCAGGCTCTTCGATGCCGCCGCCAGGCACGTGAGCAGCGTCGTGCCGATGAACACCATCGGCAGCAGGATCAGCAGCATGCGGCCGATCGACGCGAAGCTCACGTCGAGCATGCGCCCCACGCCCGTGCTCATCTGCGCGCTGAGCTTGAACGCCACCAGCGTCAGCAGCAGCGACAGCAACCCCATCGCGCAGGCGGCGGCGATCTTGCCGCTGACGATCGCGCCGCGCGACGCCGGCGTGGCGAGCAGCGGTTCCAGCGACTGGCGTTCGCGTTCGCCTGCGGTGGCGTCCATGATCAGGTACGCGCCGCCGATGAAGGACATCAGGATCAGCAGGTACGGCATGATCGCGGCGAGCATCAGCCCGCGCTTGGCCTCCTCCGTCGCAAGGTCGCGACTGCCGACACTCACCGCGCGCACGACGGACGGATCGATGCCGCGCGCAAGCAGGCGCAGCGCGCCGACCTGACCGCCGTAACCTTCCAGCGCCGCACGCACGCGCGCACTCGGGATCTCGCTGTCGCGACGCGTCGTATCGGCGACGATCTCCACCAGCGCCGGCTTGCCGTTGCGCCAGTCGTTCGCGTAACCGGGCGAGATGCGCAGCGCGACGTCGAACTCCTGCCGCACGATCGCCGCGTCGATGTCGTCCGGCGCCTTCACCGCGCGGATGCCCTGCGTGGCGAGGAACGCGACGAGATTCGGCGCGCGCTCCATGCCGACGGTGGGCACTTCGAGCGTGCGATCCAGCTGCGTGCGCGCGCGCGATTCGGCCAGCGAACCCATGCCGATCATCAGCACCGGATACAGCAGCGGGCCGAGCAGCAGCGCGAGCGCGAGCGTGCGACGGTCGCGCGAGATGTCGAGCAGCTCCTTGCGCATCACCGACCACATCGTCGCGAACATGCCGGGACGGGATTGCTTCATCGAACCGGCGCTCATGCGTGCAGCCCCTCTTCCGAACCGATGGCCTTCACGAAGGCATCTTCGAGGTTCGCCTCGCCCGTCTGTTCGCGCAGCTCATCCGCCGTGCCAGCCGCGACGACGTGGCCCTTGGCGATGATGACGATGCGATCGCACAGCGCGGCGACCTCCTGCATGATGTGGCTGGAGAAGATCACGCAGCGCCCTTCCGCACGCAGCTGCTGCAGGAAGCCGCGCATCGCACGCGTGGTCATCACGTCCAGGCCGTTGGTGGGCTCGTCGAGGATCACGTTGCGCGGATCGTGCACGAGCGCGCGTGCGATCGCGGTCTTGGTGCGCTGTCCCTGCGAAAAACCTTCGGTGCGCCGATCGAGGATGTCGTGCATCTGCAACGCATCGGCGAGCACCTGCGTACGCGCCTCGATGGCCTGCTTCGACATGCCGTGCAGTTCGCCGAAGTACGCGATGTTCTCGCGCGCGGTCAGGCGCTTGTACACGCCGCGCGCGTCCGGCAGCACGCCGAGCGCGCCGCGCACCGATGCCGGATCGCGTGTCGCATCGACGCCGTCGACCAGCACCTGTCCGGCGTCGGGTTTCATCAACGTGTAGAGCATGCGCAGCGTGGTCGTCTTGCCGGCGCCGTTGGGCCCGAGCAGGCCGGTGATCTCGCCATCGCGCGCGGCGAAGCGCACGCCTTCCACGGCGCGCACCGTGCCGGTCGGCGTCTTGAAACTCTTGTGCAGGTCCTGGGCGACGATCATCGCGTCACGGCTCCCATCCGTTGTATCCGGTGAACGGCGGCACGTAGCCGATCGTGTCGAGGCACTTTCCGTCCAGCGCCTTCGCGTCGAGCGATTCGACGAACTGCCCGACGAGCTTGGGCAGGCAGCCGGTCGCGCCCACGTTGTGGCCCTGCCCGCGCAGTACGAAGTGGCGTCCGTTAGGCAAGCCTTTCAGCACGCGCTCGCCGTAGGCCGGCGGCGTCACCGGATCGATCTCGCCCGACAGCAGCAGCGCGGGCACGTTGGAGTGCAGCGGTTTGTCGAAGCCCGCCGGACGCGTGCCATGCGGCCACGCCTTGCAGGCGGCGAAGAACGCGGGTCCGGTTTCCGCGCCGAGCACGGTGTCGGCATCGGCGGGATCGGGCGTGTAGCGGTCCGCATCCTCCGCACAGATCACCGACCACTGCATCCCGCGCGACATGCGGTCGTCCATGTTGCGCGTGGCCAGCTGTGCCAGCGCCATCAGCGGCGCGTATTCGCCGCGATCGGCTTCGTCGATGACGACCGGCATCAGCGACATCATCTGCGGCATGTACGAGAACATGTGCGTGAGACCGACGACGGCGTCGGCGGTGAGCGTGTCGCGACGACGCTGCGCGGTGGCCGGATCGCGGAAATCCACCTGCACCGGCGCTGCTTGCAGACGTTCCTTCAGGCCGCGCAGCTGCGTGCGCAGATCACGCGGATAGCGTTCGCGACAGCCCGGCAGCGACTGGCAATGCGCCGACTGCAGTTCGAGCGCGCGCTCGAACGTGCGCGCGAACTCGCTACCGACGACCAGCTCATTCGGCAAGACGCCGTCGAGGACGATCGAACGCGTGTGCGTCGGAAACCGCGCCGCATATTGCTGCGCCACGCGCGTTCCGTACGACACGCCGACGAGATTGATCTGTTGCACGCCCAGCGCGGCGCGCACCGCATCGAGATCGCCGATGGCCTGCGTGGTCGTGTAGAAGCGCGGGTCGGCTTTACTTTCAAGCGCCTTCGCGCAACGCGCGGCGTAGTCGGCGACTGCGGCGGCATCGACTTCCTCGTCCGCCGGCAGCGCGAGTTCCGCGCCGTTCGCATCGCGGCACGCGAGCGGGCTCAGCTTGCCGGTGCCGCGCTGGTCGATCAGCACGATGTCGCGATGCTTGCGCACGTCGCGCAATGCGGCATCGACGTCGACCGCGTACTCGGTGGCCGCCTGGCCCGGGCCGCCGGCGAGAAAGAAGACCGGGTCCGGCGCCTTCGAGCCCTTGTCGCCGGCCGGAAGCCACGCGATGTTCAGCGGGATGCGGCGGCCGTCCGGCTTTGCCGGATCTTCGGGAACGTCCAGGCGCGCGCATTGCGCATCGATGCTGGAGGAGGCGAGTGCGCCGGACAGCGTGCAGGGCTCGAAGGCGATCGAGCCGTACATGCGTTTTCCGGCGTCGGCGTCCTTGCGCGACGCGCTGGCGTCATCGCGAGGCGTGCAGGCGGTGAGGCAGCAGATCGTCGCCAGTGCGGCGATCCATGCAGGAGACGTGCGCATCGGTTCCCTCTTCCGACGTGGAAGCCCCCAGCATGCCAGAGCCGGCGGGGAGTTTGATTGCACGTCGTATGGCGGAAGGACGGCACCGCGGCCTTCCATTGTCGTCCCGGGGAAACGACCGTAACGGGCCGGCGGGGCTCCAGGCGATTCGGGTTACTTGCTGCTGACGTACTTCTCGCGCCGCACCTGCGGCACCGGCAGCCCGTGGCCCTTCAGCGCTTCGAAACACGCATCGACCATGTTCGGGTTGCCGCACAGGTACGCGATGTCGCCGGTCGCATCCGGCGCGAACTCATCGAGGAACTGCTGCACATAGCCGTGGCGTACGTCGGCGTGTGCATGCGGCGAATCAGGCGCCGGCAGCTCGCGCGAGAAGCACGGGACGAAGCGGAAGTGGTCCGGGTACTTGTTGGCGAAGGCGCGGAACTCGTCGCCATAGAGCAGCTCGTCGGTGTTGCGCGCGCCGAACAGCAGCACCACGCGAACGCCGCGTTCGCGGATCTGCGCTTCCAGTTGCGGCAGCATCGCGCGATAGGGCGTGACGCCGGTGCCGGTGGCGATGAGCAGGTACCGCGCGTTCGCGTCGGTCGGCATCAGGCAGAAGCGGCCGAACGGACCGCTCGCATCCACGTGCCCACCGGTCTCCAACCCCTCGAACAGCGCCGTGGCAGCGCCGCCGGGTACGTAGCTCACGGCGATTTCCACCGCTTCGCCCGGGCCCAGCGCGTGGTCGTGGATCGTCGCCAGCGAATAGCTGCGCTTGGTGGCGGTGCCATCGGCGTACTGGAAATGCACCTGGATGAACTGGCCGGGGATGAAATCCAGCGGCTGCCCGTCATCGCGCACGAACGTGTAATGACCCACGCTCGGGGCCAGCATGCGGCGGGAAACGAGCTTGAGCGGGAAATGCTGGATGGCCACGGCAGGTCCAGTGTGAAACGACATCGTGATGCAACAGTGTGTGGCCGGAGCGCCCACACGGGGGCGCCTATACTACCGTCTATCGCCGCGACGCCGCGGCGCAGGCCTTCACCGATGACCCCGGCAACCGCATCACCGACCGCTTCCCCGAACGCGGCGCACGCCGCTCCCGCCCTGTCCGTGCGCGAGCTGCGCAAGACCTACGACAACAAGGTGCAGGCGCTCAAGGGCGTCTCGCTCGACGTCGCGCCCGGCGACTTCTTTGCCCTGCTCGGCCCGAATGGCGCCGGCAAGAGCACGCTGATCGGCATCGTCAGTTCGCTGGTGAACCTGAGCGAAGGCTCCGTGTCGATCTTCGGCGTCGACCTGCAGCGCCACCGCGATGCCGCGATGCGGCTGATCGGCCTGGTGCCGCAGGAACTGAACTTCAACATGTTCGAGAAGCCTGTCGACATCCTCGTCAACTACGCCGGCTTCTACGGCGTGCCGCGCGAGGAAGCGTTGAAGCGTGCCGAGGTCGAACTCAAGCGCGCGCACCTGTGGGAGAAGGCGACGGTGATGAGCCGCACGCTCTCCGGCGGCATGAAGCGCCGGTTGATGATCGCCCGCGCGATGATGACGCAGCCCAGGCTGTTGATCCTCGACGAACCCACCGCCGGCGTGGACATCGAGATCCGTCGCGGCATGTGGAAGACGCTGAAGGAGATCAATGCCGCCGGCACGACGATCATCCTCACCACGCATTACCTGGAGGAAGCGGAAAGCCTGTGCCGCAACCTCGCGATCATCGACCGCGGCCGCATCGTCGAGCAGGGCCCGATGAAGGCGCTGCTGGCCAAGCTCGACGTGGAAGGCTTCCTGCTCGACATCGACGGCACGTTGCCCGCGCAGCTGCCGCTGATCGAAGGCACCACGCTCACCGCGACCGACGACCACACGCTCGACATCGAGATGCCGCGCGCGATGGACCTCAACCGCGTGTTCGCCGCGCTGGGCGATGCGGGTATCCGCGTGCGCTCCATGCGTACCAAATCGAACCGACTCGAAGAACTCTTCGTCCGCCTGACGGGCGAGAACGCACAGGACGGCACCGCGCAGACGCCGCCGGAGCAGGTGGCATGAACGACATGACGCAGACCCATCACGAGATGTCCGCAACGCAGCGCAACCTCGTCGCGCTCGGCACCATCGTGCGCCGCGAAGTGAACCGCATCCTGCGCATCTGGGGCCAGACGCTGGTACCGCCTGCGATCACGATGACGCTGTACTTCCTGATCTTCGGCGGCCTCATCGGCTCGCGCGTGGGCACGATGGACGGCATCCGGTACATGGACTTCATCGTGCCGGGCCTGGTGATGATGAGCGTCATCCAGAACAGCTACGGCAACATCTCGTCCTCGTTCTTCGGCGCGAAATTCGGCCGCCACGTGGAAGAACTGCTGGTCAGCCCGATGCCGAGCTGGGTGATCCTCACCGGCTACGTTGCCGGCGCCGTGCTGCGCGGCCTGATGGTGGGCGCCATCGTGCTGGTCATCGCGATGTTCTTCACCAAGGTGCGCCTGCCGCATCCGTTCATCACGCTGACCACGGTGATCCTCGGTGCGACGATCTTCTCGCTCGCCGGCTTCGTCAACGCGGTGTACGCGAAGAAGTTCGACGACATCGCGATCGTGCCGACCTTCATCCTCACGCCGCTGACCTACCTGGGCGGCGTGTTCTATTCGGTGAAGCTGCTGCCGCCGTGGGCCGAGGCGATGACGCACGCGAACCCGATCTTCTACATGGTCAACGCGTTCCGCTACGGCCTGCTCGGCGTGTCCGACGTGCCGGTGTGGGTCGCGTACGGGCTGATGTTCGCGTTCGTGATCGCGCTGGCGAGCCTGGGCCTGTGGCTGCTCAAGCGCGGCGTGGGCCTGCGCAGCTGATGCGCATCCTCGTGCTCGGCGCCGGCGGCACCGGCGGTTATTTCGGCGGACGTCTCGCGCAATCCGGTGCGGACGTGACCTTCCTGGTGCGGCCCACCCGCGCGGCGCAGCTGGATGCGAACGGGCTGCAGATCCGCAGTCCGCTGGGCGACGCGGATTTCCCGGTGGCGCACGTCATGGCCGATGCGCTGCCGGCGCTCGCGCAGGCACGACCGTTCGACATGGTGTTGCTCAGCTGCAAGGCCTACGACCTGGACAGCTCGATGGACGCCATCGCGCCCGCGGTCGGCGGCGACACGTGGGTGCTGCCGATCCTCAACGGACTGCGTCATTACGCGCCACTGGACGAACGCTTCGGTGCGCGCAACGTGGTCGGCGGGCTGTGCTTCATCAGCGCGATGAAGGGCGCCGACGGCGAAGTGCGCCATCTCGGCCAGCCCGCATCGATCACCTTCGGCGAGCGCTCCGAACCGGCCGACAGCGAGCGCACGGCCGCATTCGCCACGCTGTGTTCGGCGGCGAACATCGATCACGTCCGTTCGATGCGCATCGCGCGCGAGCAATGGACGAAGTTCACCTTCCTCGCGACGCTCGCCGCCGCGACGTGCACGATGCGCGCGCCGATCGGTCACATCGTCGCCGCGCAGGGCGGCGATGCCTTCATGCGCCGGCTGTACGCCGAATGCCTTGCCGTCGCGCAGGCCGAAGGCGAGGCGATCGATGCGAAGGCGCAGGAGACCGCGCTCGCCACGCTCACTGCGCCTGGATCCCCGCTGAAAGCGTCGATGCTGCGCGACCTGGAAGCCGGGCAGCCGGTGGAGGCGATGCAGATCGTCGGCGACATGGTGCTGCGCGCTCGCGCGGCCGGCATGGAAGCCCCGCTGCTGTCGGCCGCGTGGGTGCACCTGCAGGCGTACGAGGCGGGCCGGATCGCAGGCTGAAGGCGTCTAGCCGTCCGGCCGGTCGAACCGGTACCCGTAACCCCGCACCGCGTGCAGATACCGCGGCTGGTGCACGTCATCGCCCAGCGCCGCCCGCAGTACGCCGACGATCTGCCCCACCGCGCCGGGCGGCACGCGGCGATGGCCCCAGACCTCGTCGAGGATTTCCTCCGGCGAGAACACCTGCCCCGGCGAACGCGCCAGCAGGCACAGCACCGCGAATGCCCGCGGATCCAGCGGCTGCTCCTCGCCGGCCCGGAGCAGGCGCCGCCCGTTCAGGTCGATGGTGATGTCGTCGAAGGCGAGCAGGGGCGGGTCGGGGCAGGTCATCGTGCGAAGGGTCAGGTCACCCATACCGATACGGGACGTGATGCCGGACGCGGCCCCCTACCGCGCCCGACCGACGTTTCAGCGCTCCGGCAGGCGGAAGAACGCCCGGGCCGTGGCGGTGGTCAGCGCCGCGGCCGTCGCCACGTCCTCGCCGCGATCGCGCGCCAGCTCCTCGACGATGTGCGCCAGGAACATCGGCTCGTTGCGTCGGTGCGACGGCGCCGGCTTGATCGTGCGCGGCAGCAGGTACGGCGCGTCGGTCTCGATCATCAGCCGGTTGGCCGGAATGTGCCGCACCAGCTCGCGCAGGTGCTGGCCGCGCCGCTCGTCGCACAGCCAGCCGGTGATGCCGATGTGCCAGTCGCGATCGAGGTAATCGAACATCTCCTCGCGCGTTCCGGTGAAGCAGTGCACCACGGCCGGGCCAAGGCGGCCGTCGAAGTTGCGCATCATCGACATGAAATCCGCATGCGCGTCGCGCTGGTGCAGGAACAGCGGCTTGTGCGTCTCGGCGGCGATCTGGAGCTGCATCTCGAACGCACGCCGCTGCGCCGGGCGCGGCGAGAAATCGCGGAAATAGTCGAGCCCGCACTCGCCGACAGCGACCACTTCGGCATGCGTGTGCAGCTCGCGCATCTCGGCGTCGCACTCGGCCGTGTATTCGCGGGCGTGATGCGGATGTACGCCCGCGGTCGCGAACAGTTCGCCCGGATGCTGCTTCGCCAGTTTCAGCGCGAGCGGCGAATGCTCGCGGCTGGCGCCGGTGATGACCATCTGCACCACGCCGGCCTCGCGCGCGCGGGCGAGCACGGCGTCGCGGTCGTGGTCGAAGGAGTCGTGGGTGAGGTTGGCGCCGATGTCGATGAGCGGTTGCACGTGATTGGTGATTCGTGATTCGTGATTCGATGGCGCCCCGCGTTCTGCTGGCGGCCGGACAGCAGGCATCGTAACCGCTGCGGCGGCTATGCTTTGTCCAATCACGAATCACCCATCACGAATCACGGCTTGTGACCTTCCCCATCGACCCCCTGCTGCCGCAGATCCGCGCCAGCCTGGCCGACCATCCCCGCCTCGTGCTCGAAGCGCCGCCCGGCGCCGGCAAGACCACGCAGGTGCCGCCGGCGCTGCTGGACGCGCCGTGGCTCGCGGGCCGCAAGATCGTGATGCTCGAGCCGCGTCGCGTGGCTGCGCGCGCGGCGGCGCACTTCATGGCGCGCCAGCGCGGGGAGGACGTCGGCGGCACGGTGGGTTATCGCATCCGTTTCGAGAACCGCGTGTCCGCGCAGACGCGCATCGAGGTCGTCACCGAAGGCATCCTCACGCGCATGCTGCAGGACGACCCGATGCTCGAAAGCGTCGGCGCCCTGCTGTTCGACGAATTCCACGAGCGCCATCTGTCGGCCGACCTCGGCTTGGCGCTCGCGCTCGACGTGCAGGCCGGCCTGCGCGAGGACCTGCGCATCGTCGTCATGTCGGCGACGCTGGATGGCGAACGGCTGGCGGCGTTCCTCGACGCGCCGCGGCTGAGCAGCGCCGGCCGCAGTTATCCGGTTTCGATTGCCCACTTCGCCGCGCGTCGCGACGAAGCGCCCGAGCACCAGACGCGTCGCGCCGTCGAACACGCCTTGGCGCAGCATCCCGGCGACGTGCTCGTGTTCCTGCCGGGGCAGCGCGAAATCGCGCGTGTCGACTCGCTGCTCGCCTCGATGGCCGACGCCGACGTGCTCACGTTGCACGGCGAGCTTCCCGTCGAGGCGCAGACGCGCGTGCTGCAGCCCGATCCCGAGGGCCGGCGTCGCGTGGTGCTCGCCACCAACGTCGCCGAATCCAGCGTGACGCTGCCCGGCGTGCGCGTGGTGGTCGACTCGGGGCTCGCGCGCGAACCGCGCTACGACCCCAACAGCGGCTTCGCGCGGCTGGATGTGGTGAACATCGCGCAGGCGTCCGCCGACCAGCGCGCCGGCCGCGCGGGGCGCGTGGCCGAGGGCTGGGCGTACCGGCTGTGGCCCGAATCGCAGCGACTCGAACCGCAGCGTCGCCCCGAACTGGCGCAGGTGGAACTGGCCGGCCTCGCGCTCGAACTCGCCGCGTGGGGCGACGCCGACCTGCGTTTCGTCGATGCACCGCCGCCCGGCGCGCTCGCGGCGGCGCGCGAACTGCTGCACCGGCTCGGGGCGCTCGACGGCGGTTCGATCACGCCGCTGGGCCGGCGCATGCTCGCGCTGGGAACGCACCCGCGACTGGCGGCGATGCTGCTCGCGCCGAAGGATGCGCGCGAACAGGCGCTCGCCTGCGATCTCGCCGCGCTGATCGAAGCGCGCGATCCGCTGCGCTCGCGCAGCGATTCGGTCGCCGAACGCTGGCAGGCGCTCGCGGCTTTCCGCGCGGGCCGCGTCGCGCCCGATGCATCGCGTTCCTCGCTCGCCGCGCTCGACCAGGCGGCGAAGCAATGGCGCCGTCGCCTGCGCCTCGACGCCGCGCCGCCGCCGGATGCGCCATCGCATCAGCTTGGCGACGTGCTGCTGCACGCCTTCCCTGACCGCATCGCGCGCCAGCATCCCTCCGATCCGTATCGCTACCAGCTCGCCAACGGGCGCAGCGTGAAGCTGTTCGATGACTCCACGCTCTACGGCGAGCGCTGGATCGTGGTGAGCGAACTGCGGGACGAGGCCCGGGATGCGCGCGTGCTGCGCGCCGCGCCGCTCGACGAGGCGCGCCTGCGCGAGGACTTCCCGCAACGCTTCGTCACCGAGGACCGCGTGGTGTGGGACGCGAACACGCGCGGCATCGCGGCCGTGCGCGAAACGCGCTTCGACCGCATCGTCATCGAAAGCAAACCGCTCGCGAAACCCGATCCCGCCCGCTATGCCGACGCGCTCGTCGATGCCGTGCGCCAGCTCGGCCTGCGCGCGCTGCCGTGGACGCCGTCGCAGCGCCAGTGGCGAGATCGCGTGCGCTGCCTGCGCGCATGGATGCCGGAGCTGGACGGACTGCCCGATCTCTCCGACGCCGCACTGCTGGACTCGCTGGACGAGTGGCTCAAACCCGCGCTCACGGGCAAGACGCGGCTGGACGCGCTCGACGAGCAGGCCTTCGGCGACGCGCTCAAGTCCACCACCCCGTGGGCGCTGCGGCAGAAGATCGATGCGCTGGCGCCGACGCGGATCGTCGTGCCCTCCGGCATGGAGCGCGGAATCGAATACGCGTACGACGACGAGGCCGATGCGCCGATCGCCCCTATATTGGCGGTGAAGTTGCAGGAACTGTTCGGCCTGGCCGATACACCGCGCATCGCCGACGGCCGCGTGCCGCTCACGCTGCATCTGCTGTCGCCCGGCGGGAAGCCGCTGCAGATCACGCAGGACCTGAAGGGCTTCTGGGATCGCACGTATCCAGAAGTGAAGAAGGAAATGAAGGGCCGCTACCCCAAGCATCCGTGGCCGGACGATCCGTGGAGCGCGACGGCGACGCACCGGGCGAAGCCGCGCGTCAGGTGAGCGGCCAAAGCCCCGCTAAACTCGCCCCATGACCACCGCCGCGATCGACAGCCCCGACTTCCTGCCCTTCAAGCTCGACCTCGTCGGTCGTCGCGTGCTGTGGTTGCGACTGGATGAGGCGCAGCGGCGCGAGGCGGCGTTCCTCGACGACCGCGCGGTGCCGTCGAATGCCGAAGGCGGCTGGGCACCGCTCGAATCGCTGCTGTCGCGCGTTTCCGACGAGGCAGCAGCGGCGCACGCGATCTTCCACATCGGCCACTGCGGCTCGACGCTGCTCAGCCGGTTGATCGACACCTGGCCCGAGGTGCAGGGCCTGCGCGAGCCGCTGCCGCTGCGCACGCTCGCCGATGCGTGGCCGATGCTCGACGAGGCGATTTCCCGCCTTTCACCGGACGAAGCGGAAGACACGCTGCGCGCGCTGTGGGCGCGCTGGTCGCTCGCGCTGCCGCCGCATTCGCGCAGCGTGGTGAAGGCGACCAGCAGCTGCAACGGCCTGATCGCGCCGTTGGTGGCGCAACAGCCGCGCATGCGTGCGGTGCTGATCGACATGCCGCTGCGGCCGTACCTCGCCACGCTGCTGAAATCGCCCAACTCCGTCTTCGATGCCGCGAGCGCCGCCGGCGAACGCCTGCGTTACCTGCACCAGCACGGCGTCGCGACGCATCTGTCGCTGCACCAGATTCCGCTGCATCGCCAATGTGCGCTCGGATGGCTCGCCGAGCAGATGCGCTTCGACGCGCTCGACAAGGGACGCCACGGCGAGCGCGTGATTCGCGTCGATTTCGAATCGCTGCTCGACGAACCCGCGCGCGAGCTGCATCGCGTTGCCACGCACTTCGAGCTGGATCCCGCGCGCCTGGATGAAGCGGTCGCCTCGCCCGCATGGGGCCGCTATTCGAAGGCGCAATCGCACGGCTACGGACGCGACGACCGCGCGCACGACCTCGCGCTGTCGATGCAGAGCTTCGGCGCGGACATCGCCGATGCCGAAGCCTGGGTCGCCTCGATCGCCGCCACCTGACGGCTCCAAGACGCGCTTCGCGCTAAGCTCCGCCCATGTCGGAGTTCTCCGTCCATACGCTGCTCGATACCGGCACCGTCAAGGTGCGCGACGTGTTCTGCGCCGGCACGTGCAGGCATCGCAGCGCGGAGGAATGCGCGGCCAACACGCACCTGGTGTTCCCGTATCGCGGGCTGTACGCGCGCCACGTCGGCCAGGACCAGTCCGTCGCCGACGCCAACCACGTGCTGTTCTTCAACGCGGGGCAGGGCTACCAGGTGAGCCATCCGGTCGACGGCGGCGATGCGAGCCTCGTGCTCGCCGTATCGCCGGGCCTGCTGCGCGAGCTCTCGCCGCGCGAGCTGCTCGAGCGTAGCGATGACCTCACGTACCGCCTGCAATCGCTGCGCATCGATCCGCGCGCGCAGGCGCTGGTCGCGATGCTGCGCCACAGCCTGCGTCACGGCGGCATCGAGCTGCTGGAAGCCGAAGTGCTCGCCGTAACATTGATCTCCCGCAGCCTCGGGCCGCGCACCACGCATGAAACCACGGCGACGCAAGGCCGGAGGCGACTGGTCGATCGGGTGAAGGTGCTGCTCGCGAGCGATCTCGGCCGTCAGTGGAAACTCGCCGAGATCGCCGAGCACATCGGCGGTTCGCCGGTGTACCTGACGCAGGCCTTTGCGCAGGTCGAAGGCATTCCGCTGCATCGCTACCACCTGCGGCTGCGCCTGGCGCGCGCGCTCGACCGGCTGGGGCAGGCCGAGGACATGTCGGCGCTGGCGCAGGATCTGGGGTTTTCCAGCCACAGCCATTTCAGCGCTGCGTTCAAGCAGGCCTACGGCCGCACGCCGACGGCGTTCCGCGCCGCGGCGCAGGTCAAGAGCGCCTGACACGTCGGTCCCGCGTCGCTCGACGCGCGATCGCTAAAGATTCCGACAGCGCCGCTTTCGCCCGGATCTTCCAATGGCCCTGCCCGGAATCGCCGGGCTCCCAATGGAGCGTGTCATGAGCGAGAACACCTGTGCCGTCTGCGATTACCCGCTGGACGAAAACCGCGTCGAGGTGACCATCGGCGGGCGGACCGTCGAGGCCTGCTGCGAGGAATGCGCGCAGAAGCTCCGCGAAGCCGAGCGGAGCGCGTGATGGACGCCGCCACCTTCTTCGCCGCGCGCCGGACGGTGCGCACGTCGTCCGGCACGATCGGCTATGTCGAGCGCGGCACCGGGCCGGTTGCCCTGTTCGTGCATGGCGTGCTGCTCAACGGCTACCTGTGGCGGCATCAGCTGGAGGCGCTGTCCGATGTGCGCCGCTGCATCGCGGTGGACCTGCTCGCGCACGGCCACACCGATGCCGCCGACGGACAGGACGTGTCGGTCACGGCCAACGCGCACATGCTGGCGCAGTTCCTCGACGCGCTGGGCATCGATCGCGTCGACCTGGTCGGCAACGACAGCGGTGGCGGCATCTGCCAGATCTTCGCCGCGCTCTATCCGCAGCGGCTGCGCAGTCTCACCCTGACCAATTGCGACGCACACGACAACTGGCCGCCAGAGGCGTTCGCACCGTTCGTGGCGATGGTGGCCGACGGCGGACTGCCCGGCACGATCCAGGCGATGGCCGGCGACAAGTCGGTGTACCGCGCAGCGCTCGCACCGGCGTACGAACGTCCGCAGGCCGTGTCCGACGCGACCATCGATTCGTACCTGCAACCCTTCGCCCGCGACACGCGACGGCTGAAGCAGCTGGAAGCCTTCGTCAACGCGTTCGACTGCCGTCACACGCTGGCGATCGAGGACGGCCTGCGCACGTTGCAGGTGCCGACGCTGATCGCGTGGGGGACGGACGACATCTACTTCCCGGTGGAGTGGTCGCACTGGTTGCAGAAGGCGATCCCGGGCACGACGCGGCGCGTGGAGTTCGAGGGCGCTCGCATCTTCTTTCCGGAAGAACGGCCGGATGACTTCAACCACGAACTGCGCGCGCATCTCGAGGCAACGCTCGCGTCGGTGACACGCACGCGCGACAACGCAACGGCATAGGACGTCACGATGGAACTTCGCAACTCCGGTACGAGTGCGCCCCGTCGTCGTGTACGGCGCCACGGGTCTCACCGGCCGCTTCATCGTGGCCGAACTGCTGCGTCGCGGCCGCACGCCGGTGCTGTGCGGCCGCGACGTGGTGAAGCTGGCGGAGATGGCCCGCCAGCACGCGGGTCTGCTGTGCCACGTCGCCGCCATCGACGATGCCGCCGCGCTGGACACGGCGTTGCGCGGCGCCTGCGCGGTGATCAACGCGGCCGGGCCGTTCCTCGATACCGCCGGCCCGCTGCTCGACGCCGCGATTCGCAACGGTGTGCATTACCTCGACACCAGCGCCGAGCAGGGCGCCGCCGTGCACGTGTTCGAACAGGACGCGCGGGCGAAGGCGGCCGGGATCATTGCGATGCCGTCGATCGCGTTCTACGGCGCGTTCGCGGATCTGCTCGCCACCGCGGCGATGGACGACTGGCACGACGCGGAAGCAATCGATATCGCCGTTGGCCTGGACGGCTGGCATCCCACGCGCGGCACGCGCATCACCGGCGAGCGCAACCGAGCCGTGCGCTGGATCGTGGAGGGCGGCGAACTTCATTCGCTGCCCGACCCCGCGCCGACGCGCGACTGGGACTTTCCTGCACCGTTCGGCACGCAGGAAGCGGTGATGCTGACCTTGTCGGAGATCGTCGCCATCGCGCGCCACCTGCACAGCGAACGCGTGCGTTCGTACATGAACCTGGCGCCGTTGCGCGACCTGCGCGACCCCGCCACGCCGCCGCCCGTTGCGGCGGACGAACGTGGGCGGTCGTCGCAGCGGTTCGTCCTCGATGTCCGTGTCGAGCGCGGCGATCGCGTGCGTCGTGCGACGACGCAGGGTGTCGACATCTACGCGGTAACGGCGCCGCTGATCGTCGAAGCGCTGGAGCGCGTGCTGTCGGGCGAAGTGACGAAGGCGGGCGCGTGGGCCGCGGGTGAGGCGTTCGATGCCGTTGGCTTCCTGCGTGCGCTGGCGCCGGAGCATTTCGTTCTGACGCTGGCCGAGGAAACCGACGCGAGTGAGCTCGCGACGTCTCGCGTGCCTGTGGCCGATGGGTTCCAGCTTTCGCTGGAATGACGGTTGAAGTGGTTAGCGGTGCAGAGAGTCCCGGACGTTGAGGGCCTGGATCCCGGCCTTCGCCGGGATGACGGGTTTAGCCCCTCTCCCATCGGGAGAGGGGTTGGGGTGAGGGGCAACGAAGGGGAAGCGGTGACCGACGATTGCCTGACAGCGCTGCGCTGTTGCTTCGCTTGGGCTTAAACGTCGCTTCGAAAATCGAAATGGATTCCAGCTTTCGCTGGAATGACGACGACGTGGTTCGCCGTGCAGGGAGTGCCCGGAGGTTGTGGGCCTGGGTCCCGCCCTTCGCCGGGATGACGGGTTTAGCCCCTCTCCCTTCGGGAGAGGGGCTGGGGTGAGGGGCAACGGAGCGGAAGCGATGACCCACGAATGCCAGACAGCGCTGCGCTGTTGCTTCGCTCGGGCTTAAACGTCGCTTCGAAAATCAAAATGGATTCCAGCTTTCGCTGGAATGACGACGACGTGGTTCGCCGTGCAGAGAGTGCCCGGACGCTATGGGCTTGGGTCGCGGCTTTCGCCGGGATGACGGCAGAGCCGCCTTTACGTATCCGCCCACATCCGGAACAGATTCGTCCGCAGCGACTCCAGCAGCACCTGCAGGCGCTGCCGATCGCCCCCGGTGGCGGCCAGGCCGCGGGCTTCCTCCAGCTGCACCAGCAGTTCGCGCTGGTTGCTGTCCGCGACCCAGCTCTGCAGCCAGGTGATCGCGGCGATGCGCACGCCGCGCGTCACCGGCGTGACGCGGTGGATCGTCGTGGACGGATACAGGATCGCGCTGCCGGGCTCGAGCTTGTACGCCAGCTCCTGCGCGCCGAGCTGGATGGTCAGCTCGCCGCCGTCGTATTCGGACGGATCGTTGAGGAACACCGTGCACGACAGGTCGCTGCGGATCGGCGGCGTCGACGGGAACAGCGCCTCGTCCACGTGCCAGCCGTAGTTCATCCCGGGCTCGTAGCGGACCACGGTGGTGCGCGCCATCGTGCGCGGCTGCGCGAACACGCGCAGCTCGCCGAACCGCATCAGCGCGTCGCGCGCGATCAGCGCGATGCGCTGGTTCGCCGGGTCTTCCTGCGGCGCCTGCAGGTTCTGCTTGATGGTCGAGTCGGGGTTGGTGATCCGGCCGTCGGCGAAGCGCACCTGCGGCAGCAGCTCGCGTACCGCCTGCAATTCGGCCGCGGAGAGCACGTTGGGCAGGATGCGGATCATGGCGATGCGTGCTCGGCGGTGGTGGCGGCCATCATCGGCATTCAGCCGGGGGCGGGCAACTTCCACGCCCGATCACGCTGTTTCAACGATGGCTTGCCGACACTGGACCCCGTTCCGAAACGGGCTGTACATCATGACGAAGCTGACTTCGATCCCCGAACGCGCGCTCGACCTGGCCTCGCTGGTCGGCGACAACCTCCGCAGCGCCGGCGAAAGCCTGCGCCACTCGGTTCCCGCGATGACGCACAGCGCCGGCCAGTGGCTCGATGCCGGCGCGAAGTTAGGCGCCCTGAAGGGCGGCGCGCGCGTGGCGGGCGGCTTCGTGCGCCGCAACCCGGTGCTCATCGCCGCCGCCGTCGCGGGCGCCGGCCTGCTCTGGTACGCGGCCAAGCGTCGTGCCCGCCGGGTCGAGGAAGAACAGGACGAGCACGCGATCGAAGGCAGCTCGCGCCGCGTTGAAGCCCGTCGCGGCTCCGGCCGTCGCGCGCCGACGCCGCGCCGCAATGCGTCCTCGCGCCAGCAGTCGCGCGTCGAGCACTGAACCGTTAGACGACCCGACCCTCCCCGATCCGGGGAGGGTTTGACGTTGGGCAGACGTCATCCCCGCGAACGCGGGAATGCCGGGCACGAAATCACGCCATCACGGGTGTCGGCGCTTCCGGCAATTCGATGATGAAGCGCGCACCGCCGTTGCGGCGTGCTTCGTACCAGAGCTGACCGCCGGCGCGCGCGACGATGCGTTTGGCCAGCGACAGGCCCAGTCCGCTCGACAGGCCGTCGTAACGCGGATCGTCGTGCAGGCGCACGAACGGCTTGAACAGCTCCTTCTCGCGATCCGGCGGAATGCCCGGGCCGCGATCGGCCACGACCAGCTGCCAGTAGCCCGGCGCACCTGCGCGCGCGGTGAGCAGAAGTTCGGAATCTGGCGCGTACTTCATCGCGTTGGTGACGAGGTTTTCCGCCACCTGACGCAGCACGCGCGGGTGGATGCTCACCTGCGCGGCCGTTTCCGGCAGGCGCAGCTCGGCGCGGATGCCGCGAGCTTCCAGCTGCATTTCGTAGCGCTTGTGCAGCCAGCCGAGGATTTCGGCCAGGTCCGCGCGACCGCCGCCGGTGTCTTCGTCGGCGAGCTTGTCGGACTGGCTTTCCAGGTAATGGTGGATGTAGCCGAGCGCGTCGTCGGCGCTCTCGTGGATCATCTCGAGGTAGCGCGGAATGCGCTCGGCCTTGCACAGGCCGCTGCGCAGCAGTTCGGCGGCGAAGACCACGCTGCTCAGCGGGTTCTTCAGGTCGTGCGCGACCAGGTTGACCAGTTCCTCGCGCTCGCGCGCGACGCGTTCGAGGCGGTCGCGCGTGAGCTTCAGGCCGACGTGCGCGTTGACGCGCGCCAGCAGTTCCTCGGGCAGGAAGGGCTTGGTGACGTAATCGACCACGCCGGCGTCGAAGGCGCGCAGCAGCAGGTCGCGATCGTGCGCGGCGGTGACGAAGACCACCGGCACCTGCAGCGGACCGAGCTCATGCAGGGCGGCGATGACGTCGAAGCCGTCCATGCCGGGCATCATCATGTCGAGCAGGATCAGGTCCGGCGGGCTTTCGAGATAGCGCTGGAGCGCTTCCTCGCCGGAACTGGCGGACACGACTTCGTAGCCCTGGCGGGCCAGCAGGGTGCCGACCACGCGCAGGTTCACGTTCTGGTCGTCGACGACCAGGATTCGGCCCGAATTGCCAGCGGCTACGACCATGCTGCGTCCCTGTCCCCGGGGCAGCGTCGACCCCCTTCGCGCCGCGGTTTCATTGGGACAAACGGTATCAGAAAGGCGGGCGATTGCCGACATCATGTCCCCCGGAAGGCGGTTGGGCGCCGAGCCGATCCGGCAAAGAGGCAGGATCCGCAACGTCGCGCTACAGGTCGATTGCCCCTGCGGCCTAGAACGCATCGCATCATGTGACCCCCTACTCGGCCGAGTCTCCCCCATGACGCCGTCCCTTCGACCCCTCGGCCGATCCGGCCTGCGTGTCGCCCCGTTCGCACTGGGCGGCAACGTCTTCGGCTGGAGCGCCGACGAGACCGCGACCTTCGCCCTGCTCGACGCCTTCGTCGACGCCGGCTTCGACCTGGTCGATACCGCCGATTCGTACTCGTACTGGGTGCCGGGCAACGCGGGCGGCGAGTCCGAAACGCTGCTGGGCCGGTGGTTCCAGCGCAGCGGCAAGCGCGCGCGCGTGACCCTGGCGACCAAGGTCGGGAAGTGGGAACGCCACCGCGGACTCGCGCCGGCGACGATCCAGGCCGCCGTGGAAGGCTCGCTGCGGCGCCTGCAGACCGACGTCATCGACCTCTACCAGGCGCACGAAGACGACCCGGCGACGCCGCTGGCCGACACGCTGGGCGCGTTCGCCCGGCTGATCGAGCAGGGCAAGGTGCGCGCGATCGGCGCCTCGAACTACTCCGCCGCGCGCCTGCGCGAGGCGCTGGACGTTGGCGAACGCGACCGCCTGCCGCGTTTCGAGACGCTCCAGCCCGAGTACAACCTCTACGCCCGCGCCGGCTTCGAGGCCGAACTCCAGCCGCTGGCGCGCGAGCGCGAGGTCGCGGTGATCCCGTACTACGCGCTCGCCAGTGGTTTCCTCACCGGCAAGTACCGCAGCGAGGCCGACGTCGGCAAAAGCGCCGCGCGCGCCGGCGCCATCGGCAAGTACCTCAATCCGCGCGGGCTGCGCATCGTGCAGGCGCTGGACGATGTCGCCGCCGACCTGTGCGCCACACCTGCGCAGGTCGCGCTCGCCTGGCTGATGGCGCAGCCGACGATCGCCGCCCCGATCGCCAGCGCGACGTCCGTCGAACAGCTCCACGAACTGCTCGCCGCGGCGCGCCTGTCGCTGGGCGCGGCGCAGCTGAAGCAGCTCGACGACGCGAGCGCGGAATGAGCGCGACCACTGCAACCGCGCACCCGCGGGCCGCGCGCCGCGTCGGCCTGGCGATGGCCGCCACCGGCGCGATCCTGTTCTCGGCGAAGGCGATCCTGGCGAAATTCCAGTACCGCTACGGCGTGGATTCGCTCGACGTGCTCGCGCTGCGGATGCTGCTGTCGCTGCCGCTGTTCGTCGCGCTGGGCATCCGCGAGTCGCGCCGTCCCGAACGCGCGCCGATGACGCGGCGCGACTTCGGCCTGATCGTCATCCTCGGCGTGCTCGGCTATTACCTGTCGAGCCTGCTGGACTTCTGGGGCCTGGAGTACGTGCCGGTCTCGCTGGAACGGCTGATCCTGTTCCTCAACCCGACCTTCGTGCTGCTGATCGGCGTGTTCGCGTTCAAGCGCCGCGTCGCGCGTCGCGAATGGGTCGCGCTGGCGGTGAGCTATGCCGGCGTGTCGCTGGTGTTCGTCGAGAACCTGCGCGTGCAGGGCGAGCACATCCTGCTCGGCAGCGCGCTGGTGCTGGGCGCGGCGCTGAGCTACGCGCTGTACCTGTCGATGTCGGGCCAGCTCATAAAGCGCATCGGCTCGCTGCGGCTGGTGGCGTATGCGATGACGATCTCGACCGCGGCGACGCTCACGCATTACCTGATCGCGCGCGATCCCTCGCATCTGCTCGAACTGCCGATGCCGGTCTACGGGCTGGCGGCGATCAACGCGTTCTTCTGCACCTTCCTGCCGGTGACCTTCACGATGGGCGCCGTCGCGCGGCTGGGCGCCGGCACGGCGGCGCAGATGTCGGTGCTGGGGCCGGTGTCGCTCGTGTTCCTCGGCGCGTGGCTGCTGGGCGAGCCGATCACCGCCGTGCAACTGGTCGGCACGGCGGTCGTCCTCGGCGGCGTGCTGCTGCTCACGCGGCCGGGCGCGAACTCGGTACCGGTGGCGGAAACGGCGCACAACGCGCCGGATGAAGACGAGCCCGGAAAAACCGCCGCGCGCTAGAGCCGCGCGGCGTTGGCGCGCTCGCGCACCTGCGCGAGCGTCCAGTCCTGCAGCAGCTCGCCGTCCTCCCACACGGTGACGAGCGCGTCCTCGAAGCCGGCCGGTGCGCTCGCCGCATCCAGCGACACCGCGCCGTCGGGCAACGCCACCGTGCGGTATTCGCCCGATTCGACATGCCGCGCCAGCGTCATGCGACCGCGCTTGCTGGTCTTGCCGGGATCGGTGAACGGTTCCTTGTAGACGTCGATCCAGCGACCGTCCACGCGCGCGGCGGAGCACTTCAGCGCGAACTTCTGCGTATCGCGATCCACGCGCTGCAAGAGCGCGCCGCCCATGCCGAAGGTGAGGTTGTCGGCGGAATAACTGGCGCCGGTGGCGCGTTCGAGGATCGCACGGATGCTGTCGGGGTTGATGCCGTCGCCCTGGATCACGCGCACGTGGTTGAGCACGCGGAATCCCTTGCCGTTGACGACGTGGCCGAATGCCTCGTCGAGCCGGCGCAGGCATTCGTGGACGACCTCGACCGGATCGCCCGAATCGGGCCGGATCACCACCGTCGCGCCGGAGGCGATCACCTCCTCGCGCAGCGTGCGACCCCAGTGCTCGGACACGGCGCGGAAGATGTCGTAGCTGTCGGAGACCACCGCGACGATCGCGCCGGGTCTGGCGAACTGCCGCAGCATGTTGCGATAGGCGTCGACTTCGCGTTCGCGACCCCACGCGGTGATCGTGCTGTGCTCGGCCGCGGGAATGGAGAACGCCGCCATCGGCTCGTGGTACCACGCGCGCGCCGCGAGCAGGCCGGCGACGGTGTCGGTGCCCATGAAGTTCACCAGGTGCGACAGCCCGCCGATCGCCGCCGACGCCGCACTCGACACGCCGCGCGCGCCGAAGTCGTGCAGCTTGAACGGCAACTGGCCTTCCGGATCGTCACTGGTGCGTTCCAGGAAGCCGCGGATCGTCTGCTTCGCATGCCAGCTCACCGTGGCGACGGTCACCGGATACCACAGCCGCAGCAGCAGCGTTTCGATGTACGACGGCACCCAGAACGCGCGCGGGTCGGTCGATTCGATCGTCACCAGCGCCTGCTGCGTCGGCACGACCGTGCCTTCGGGCACGGCGCGGATGCGCAGCGGCAGGCGACCGCCGTGGCGCTCGACGATGTCGCGCCAGCCGGCTTCGTTGAACGGCTCGCCGTGCGCGGCGAACAGCTCGCGCGCCTGGTCGATGTCGTCGTGCGTGACGCGACGCGCAAGCGTCTGCTTGAGGATCGACTGCAGCCCGAAGAACACCGTGCGGTCGTACAGCCCGCCGCGCGACTCGACGTAGAAGAACGTCGCGTCCGTGCCCGGCGGGTACTGCAGCCAGTGGCTGGCCTTGTAGCTGTCGGTGTTCAGCAGGAGGTTGTCGAGGAAGTCCATGGTGGGTCCGTCTTGACGGTTCGGCGATGCTGTCGCGTGTGGGCGCGCGCTGTCTGATCGCGCTCAAGCCGGCCGGCGCATCCTGCACCCGGCGCCGTCACGGCGGCGCATCGCGGTTACAGCTGGCGCCATTGCCCCGGCGCCAAGTCGTCGAGCCGATGCGATCCGATCGCCACGCGCACCAGCCGCAGCGTCGGCAGCCCGACCGCGGCGGTCATGCGGCGAACCTGGCGGTTGCGACCTTCGCTGATGGTGATTTCGAGCCACGCATCGGGCACGGTCTTGCGGAACCGCACCGGCGGATCGCGCGGCCACAGCGCCGGCGCGTCGAGGCGTTGCACCTTCGCCGGACGCGTCGGGCCGTCGTTGAGCAGGACGCCGCGTTGCAAGGCTTCGATCTGCGCATCCGACGGTTCGCCTTCGACCTGCACCCAGTACGTCTTGGGCTCCTTGTGGCGCGGATCGGTCAGCCGGTGCGCAAGCGCACCGTCGTCGGTGAGCAGCAGCAGGCCTTCGCTGTCGTGGTCGAGCCGGCCCGCCGCGTACACGTCCGGCGGCAGCCCGAACTCTGCGAGCGTGCGCCGCGGCGGCGTGCTGCGGTCGGTGAACTGGCACAGCACGCCGTAGGGTTTGTTGAGGGCGATGAGCATGGTGGAGCAGGAGCGAGCGTGGAGAAGCGAGGAGTGAGCACGCTTGCCTCACTTCTCACTCTCCGACCCCACCCTTCACATCAGGGCTTCACGAACCGCAGCGTCATCCGGTCGCTCTCGCCGATCGCCTTGTACTTGGCGTCGTCCTTCGCGTCGTGCTGGTTGGTCGGCGGCAGCGTCCACACGCCGTTGGGATGATCGGCGGTGTCCTTCGGATTGGCGTTGATCTCGCTCTTTTCCTGCAGCTTGAAGCCGGCCTTCTGCGCCAGTTCGATCACCAGCGCCTCGGTGAGGTAGCCGGAGGTCTTCATCTTTTCCAGGTCGGTGCCGGGCTTGGCGCGATGGTCGACCACGCCGAGCGTGCCGCCCGGCTTGAGCACGTCGAAGAACGCCTTGAAGTAGGCGTCGGCCGTGCCGTCGTCGACCCAGTTGTGCGCGTTGCGGAAGGTCAGCACGACATCGGCCGAGCCGGCGGCGCCGAAGTTCGGCGCCTTCGGATCGAAGTTCTGGACCTTCGCGTTGCCGTACACGGCGGTGTCCGCCAGGCGCTTGGTCATCGCCTCGCTCTGGCGGTAGCGGTACTGCGGCTGGCCGGCGATCGCGGGGTCGTACATCGCCGCGACGTACTGCCCACCGTTCTTGAGGTACGGCGCGAGGATCTCGGTGTACCAGCCGCCGCCGGGGGTGATCTCGACGACGGTCTGCGTGGGCTTCACGCCGAAGAACGCGAGCGTCTGCGCCGGGTGGCGGTACGAATCGCGCAGGCGATTCTTCGCGTCGCGCGTCGGCGCGTCGACCGCGGCCTGCAGCGACGACTCGACTGCGACCGACGACGTCGCCTTCGGTGTGGGCTTGGTCTTGGACTGCGCGAGGATGGGGCCTTGCGCGACGAGCAGGGCGGGAACCAGGGCGGCAAGCAGAAGGCGTTTCATGCAGGTCTCCATGACGGTGCCGGCTCCAGACGGGGGCCGGTGAACGGGCGGCCAGACTACCCCCAACCCCGTGGCGGCCACCATCAACGGACGGCACGGGTCCTTTTGGCGGGCGCCGGCTTGCGCGCCTTGGCGGGGGCCTTCTTCGGAGCCCCGCCGCGTCGCGGCGTCATCGCATCGCTGGCCGCGTACGTCGCCGCTTCCTCCAGCAGCCAGTCGCGGAAACGCGCCAGCCCGCGGTGGTCGCGCGAGCGCGAGGGGTAGACGAGGTAGTGCGCGAATTCGGTCTTCAGGCGTTCGTCGAACAATTCGACCAGGTGCCCGGCTTCGACCAGCGGCCGCGCGAGCGTCACGCGTCCCAGCACGATGCCCATGCCTTCGGCCGCGGCGCGATGCAGGTTTTCCGAATCGTCGAAGATCGCCACGAACCGTTCCGGCGGCTTCCCGCCGAACTTCGCGAACCATTCGCTCCAGCGCCCGCCCGGCGCGCCCAGCAACGGGAACTGGCTGAGCGTGGCCAGCGTCGGCCGGCCGAGGCGCTCGATCAGCGCCGGGCTCGCCGTAGGGGTCATCCAGTCGTCGAACAGGTGCACCGCTTCCACGCCCGGCCACTTGCCCGGGCCGAAGCGGATGCCGGCGTCGATGGCGGTTTCGCGCGAGAAGTCGATGGGATCGATGTTGGACTGGAGGCTGATTTCCAGCTGCGGATGCGCGGAGAGGAAGCGCGGCAGGCGCGGCACCAGCCAGCTCGACGCGAAGGAGGGCATCAGCGTCACGGCAAGCGCGTCGTCGCGACGCACGCGGCGCGGCGCCAGCGCCAGTTCGATCGCTTCCAGGTGCGGCGCGATGCGGTCGTACAGCGCCTGCCCGTGTTCGGTGAGCTTCACGCCCCGCGCGCCACGCACGAACAGGCGGCGATCGAGGCGTTCCTCGATGGTGCGTATCTGGTGGCTCAGCGCGCTGACGGTGAGGTGCATCGACTCGGCCGCGCGGGTGAGATTCCCGGCGCGCGCGGCGGCGATGAAACCCAGCAGGGCCTGCAACGGCGGACGGCTCATTCGACCTCCTCGTGCCCCGGCGACTCTTGAACCGGATTCAAGACTGGCTTGCAGAACCGTCGCTTTTTCGGGCTCCGGCGCGGGCGTATCTTGCAACGCACTCAAGGAAGTTGTCCACGCCACGCAGGCCGCCGCACACCGGGAGCACGCCATGAACGTCTTCACCAATCTCTTCATTCCGCAGGCCGACCAGGCCGAACCGCACCCGTTCGACGACCTCGACGAGCGCTTCGCCGGCTACGGCAACCGCATCGCGTCCGCGCGCTTCTTCGCACCGCTGGGCCACGCCCGCGTGAAGCGCGAGCAGGCGCCGTCCGAATCGTCGTTCGACGACGAACTCGCGATCTGCGGCTGCGGCTGACCTCCGCGCGCGCGTTGTCCGAAGGCGACCGCCCGCGCGCACCACATCGCCAGGTTTTCCCCCGAGCGCCGCGCCCCCACCGCGGCGCTTTTCCTTGTGCGGCCATAACGTGCCGCCGGCGCACGCGAAGAGTTCGGCTCAATTGTTCGGCCCGGTCGCAGGCCCTACAATCGCGAACGATTCTTATTTGCCGGCCACCGGGCGACACGCATGGCGCGCTCCCGGCCAGGGCCAGCCTCCACTTCAAGGTTCCCGATGCGCTCCCACCGTTCCGCCGTCCGGCCGTTGCCGGTCTCGATCCGCCACGCGCTCGCCGTCGCGATGCTCGCCGGCGCCGCCATGCCCGCGTTCGCCCAGCAGGGCGCCAGCGCCACGGACCTGGATTCGGTCGAAGTGCGCGCGCCGATCGCCCGCACCGCCGGCACCGCGACCAAGACGGACACGCCGATCCGCGAGATCCCGCAGTCGATTTCGGTCGTCACCGACCAGCAGATGAAGGACCGCGCGATCCACGGGATCGAGGAGGCGATCTGGTTCACCGCCGGCGCGCAGGGCGGCGGCTACGGCGGCGATCCGCGTTCGGACTGGCTGCTCCTGCGCGGCTTCACGCCGGCGCGCTACCTCGATGGCCTCGCGCTCGCCGAAGGCAGCGGTACGTCGATCACGCGCATCGAGCCCTACGGCCTGGAGCGCGTGGAAGTGCTCAAGGGCCCGGCGTCGGTCGCCTACGGCGCGATGCCGCCCGGCGGCATGGTCAATTACGTGAGCAAGCGTCCGACCGACGCGACGCTGCGCGAGGTCGAAGTGCAGGTTGGCACGTACGACCTGTTCCAGCTCGCCGGCGACTTCGGCGGCAAGCTCACCGACGATGGCGTGTGGACGTACCGCCTCACCGCGCTGGCGCGCCAGAGCGACGACGAAATCGACTTCGTCCACGACGACCGCTATTTCATCGCGCCGGCGCTGACGTGGAAGCCGGACGAAGCGAACTCGCTGACGCTGCTCGCGCGCTGGCAGAAGAACGACACCGTCGCCGGCGCCGGCTTCCTGCCGGCCGAAGGCACGCTGCTGCCGAACCCGAACGGCCGCATCGCGCGCAACCGCTTTACCGGCGAGCCGGGCTTCAACAATTACGACAAGACGATGACGTCGCTGGGGTGGGAGTACTTCCATGACTTCGGCGGCGGCGCGACGTTCCGCCAGAACCTGCGCTACGGCGTGACGAAGATCGATCCGAGCACGTCGGTCGGTGCGTTCGGCTGGCTTACCGATCCGGTGACGTTCCAGCCGGTCGACTACCGCACGCTCGTGCGCTACCTCTGGAATACGGAGGAAGAGAGCAAGACCTTCGGCGTCGACAACCAGCTGCAGTTCGACTTCAGCATCGGCGCGGTCGAGCACACGCTGCTCACCGGCCTGGACTTCCGTCGCGCGCGCAACGATTACGCGTCGGCATTCGTGTTCGGCGCACCGACGCTGGACCTCTTCGCGCCGGTGTACGGCTCGCCAATCGTCGAGCCGGACTTCTCCTCGCGCACGCGCCAGACGCAGTCGCAGTTCGGCCTGTACGCGCAGGACCAGATGAAGGTCGATCGCTGGGTGGTCACGCTCGGCGCGCGCCAGGACTGGGTCGGCACCGACACGCACGAAGTCATCGGCGGCGCGCAGTCGCACCAGAGCGACGACAAGTTCTCCGGGCGCGTCGGCGTGAACTACCTGTTCGACAACGGCTTCGCGCCGTACATCGGCTGGTCGCAGTCGTTCCAGCCCACCGTCGGCACCGACTTCTTCGGCACGGCGTTCGTGCCGACCACCGGCGAGCAGACGGAGATCGGCCTGAAATACCAGCCGGCGAGCAATCGCGTGCTCGCAACCATCGCCGCCTACGAGCTGGTGCAGGAGAACACGCTTGTCGTGGATCCGAACCACACGCTGTACTCGATCCAGCAGGGCGAGACGAAGGTGCGCGGCGTCGAGCTGGAAGGCCGCTGGAACATCGGCAACGGCCTGAGCGTGTACGGCGCGTACACCTACACCGATTCGGAAGTGACCAAATCGACCGACCCGCTGTCGCTGGGCAAGGAAATCCCGCTGCAGCCGGAGAATGTCGCCTCGCTCGGCGCCGATTACACGATCATCGGTGGCCCGCTGTCGGGCCTGGGCTTCGGTGCCGGCGTGCGTTACACCGGCGAGCATTACGGCGATGCGTACAACGCATGGCAGACGCCGTCGTACACGCTGTTCGATGCCTCGGTGCATTACGAAATCGGCGCGTGGCGCCTGCAGCTCAATGCGCAGAACGTCGGCGACAAGGATTACATCGCGACCTGCAACAGCGGCACGTGGTGCTACTACGGTTATCCGCGCACGGTCACCGCGACCGCGCGCTACCAGTGGTGACCTGAGGCGATGAATCCGCTCGCCGCCACGATCACGGCCATCGCGATGTCGCTGGTGTCGGCGGCGTCGCTGTATGCCGCGTCTCCGCATTGCCGCTGGCCGTCGTGGCGTCGCCATGCCGCGCGCGGAAAGCTCGTCGGCGGCCTGCTGGCCGTGGCGTCACTGTGGGTATTCATCGCGCAGCTCGGCGTCGGCGCCGGGCTGTGCGCGATGCTGGGCACGTGGATGCTCGCGCTGATGGCGCTTCCATATCTGGCGTGGCGCACGGCGCCGGCCGGAAACGGAGAGGCGCGCTGATGTGGGCGCGTGCGTTCGCCGGGATCGTGCCGGGTTTCCTGCTGTCGGCGGGGCTGGTCGGCCTGCTCACGTGGGCGTTGCCGGGCCCGTGGCAGGGCACCATCGTCGCCGGGATCATCGCGTTCTTCGTCGTCTGGATCGCGGTGATGGGCGCGAGCTTCCAGTTCGCCAGCGGCAAGCGCGCGTGGGCGTGGCTGAGTGCTTTGGCCATGGTTTCGTTGGGCGCGCTGTGGTTGTTGCAGTGGCTGCGCTGGGTCGAATGAGGACGCGATGAAGATCTCCTCCAACACGTTGCGCACGTTCACCACGCTGCACACCTGGGTAGGCCTCGTCGCCGGCTTCGCGCTGTTCGTGGCGTTCTATGCGGGCGCGATCACCATCTTCCACCACGACCTGCAGGCATGGCAGTCGCCGCACGGCGTACACGCCACGTCGCAGACATTGGCCGAAGCTCAGCAGCTGCTCGATGAAACGCTCGCGCGCCATCCCGAGTCGCGCAAGCACGTCGGCATGGTGTTTCCCGGCGATGAGTATCCGATCACCGCCACGTACTGGCAGGACGCGTCGGGCGCGTGGCGCTACGCGACCACCGAACATCCCGAAGGCCTCGACGAGATGCCGGGCGGCGCACTGTCGGAACTGGTCAACGCGCTGCACTACTCGCTCGGCATTCCCGTCGCCGGCACCTACCTGATGGGCATCGTCAGCCTGCTGTACGGGCTGGCGCTGATTTCCGGTGTCGTGATCCACCTCCCGAAGCTGGTCGACGACCTGTTCGCGCTGCGTCCGGGCCGAAACCTCAAGCGCATGTGGCAGGACGCACACAACGTCATCGGCGTTCTGAGTTTGCCGATGCACATCATGTTCGCCGTCACCGGCGCGATGTTGTGCCTGGTGATGATCGCGATGCTGGCGCTCAATCCGCTGATCTATCGCAACCAGCTGATGACGGCGCTCGGCCCGGCGATGGACACCGCGCCGGTCGTCGCGCCCGCGGGTCATGAGCAGAAGATCGGCTCGCTCGCGATGTGGCACGAGCGCAGCGTCGCCATCGCGCGCCAGCAGGGCATCGAAGAGTTCGAGCCCGCCTACCTCAAGCTCGCCAACGCCGGCGATGCGAACGCGACGGTGGAAGTCACCGGCGAATCGTCGGGCACGCTTGGTCCGCTGGGTTCGGTCGCCATGAACGCGAACACCGGCGCGACGCTCGCCACGCAGCTGCCCGGCCAGCGCGACGCGAACCACGCCACGCTGTCGTCCGCGTACGCGCTGCATTTCGGCGAGTACGGCAACGCGTGGGTGCAGTGGCTGTACTTCCTGCTCGGCCTCGGCGGCGCGTTCCTGTTCTACTCGGGCAACCTGTTGTGGATCGAGGCACGCCGCAAGCGTCGACAGGCCGAACAGGGCCGCGCGCAGCTGTGGATGGCGCGTGCGACGGTGGGCGTATGCATCGGCGTGTGCGTGGCGATCTCGGTCGCGTTCATCGCAACGCAATTGCTGCAGCTGCCGGCGCTGTCGGGCATCGGGCTTGCATCCGGCGTGAATGCCGCGTGCTTCGCGACGTGGGTACTGTGCGCGCTGTGGGCCGCACTGCGGCCGCCGATCCGCGCCGCGTACGAACTGCTGTGGACCGCCGCGATCGCGACTGCGCTGATTCCGTTCGCGCACGGCATCGTCACCGGCGCATGGTGGTGGACGAGTGCGGCGGCCGGGCATTGGGCGCTCTTTGCGATCGATGCCGGCGCGATTGCGATGGCCGTCGGCTTCGCGTGGCTCGCCCGCGTCACCGCGCGCCGCATGCGCGAGGGCGAGGCGAACAGCGTGTGGGCGATCGCGCCCGCGCCGGTCGCCGCGCGCGTGGAAGCGCCGCAACCGTAGGCGCGGCCGTCACGGACCGTTCGCGGCGTTCTGCCATAAGGACGTCGCGAACAGGAAAGCCCGGATGCCTTCCACCATCACCACCCAGCGCGGCGAGTTCCGCCGCATCTACCGCGCGCTGCGGCGCAAGCCCGACCTGGCCGCGCGCACGCCGGTGTTCTTCTGCGAGGGCGATTCGTGGTTCTCCACGCCGCTGGCGATGAACCTGCTCGACTGGCTCGTCTTCCCCACGCCCGAAGACGAGGAGCGCGGCGTTCCGCAGTTCGGCGCGGGCGGTTTGTTCTTCCGCACCGAGAAGAGCGGCGACCTCGCGACCGACATCTTCTCCGAACGCCGCATCGCCGACCTCGTCGACTGGTATGAAGGCTTTGAGTTCGACGTCGTGTTGATCAGTGCGGGCGGGAACGATTTCGTCGCCGATTTCCTCAAAGGCCTGTTCGCTGGCCAATCGCCGATGACGCCGGAGCAGGCGTTCGCGCGCGTCGAACGCTCGCGTCGTTTCGAGGAAGTGCGTGGCGCGTACCAGCGCCTCCTGCGCGCGTTCAAGCGCACGCGACCGAACACGCCGATCCTCGCGCACACCTACGATTACCCGCAGCGCATGGGCGAGCCGGCACGACTGACTGTCGCCAACCTCGGCGCGGCGGCGCTGCTGCGCGACAACATCGGGCCGTGGATCGCGCCGAATATCGCGCACGTGCTGCCGCAGGTGGCGCAGCAGAAGCGCTTCGCCGCGTTGCTGATCGACGGCTTCCACGACCACGTGCTCGCGCCGCTGGCCGCGCGCGCGGAGTTCTCCGGCCTGTTCACCTTCATCGACCTGCGCGGCACGCTGCGGCAGGCCGACGCGTGGTTCGACGAGATGCATCCGACCGGCGCCGGCTTCCACACGCTGTCGCTGAAGCTCCGCCGGGCCGCGAACGCGCTCCTGCCGCCGGCGAAACGCCGCGCATAACGCCTGCGTGGCATGATCACGGCATGCAGGGCGTGCCCGAACATTTCGATCATCCGCTGGACCGGGCGCAGTTCCGCCGCCCGGCGCATCGCGATGGCGTTGAGCTGTATCGCGCGCATATCGTGCGGCACACGTTCGAGCCGCACACGCACGAAGCCTACGGGCTCGGCGCGATCGAAAGCGGCGTGGAGCGTTTCCGCTATCGCGGCAGCGACCACCTCGCGCCGCAGGATTCGCGCGTGATGATGAATCCGGACGTGCTGCATACCGGTCGCGCCGAAACCGACGGCGGCTGGCGCTATCGCATGGCGTATATCGATGCGGAGGTCGTCGAGACGGTCACGGGGCAGCACGGCCTGTGGTTCCGCGATGCGGTCGAACACGACGCGGCGCGTGCAAAGCGCGTGACCGTGCTTCTCGATGCGCTGTGGCGCACGGACGAGCCGCTGGCGTTCGACGGCCTGCTGTTCGAGCTGCTCGATGCGTTCTCCGACCAGGCGCGCACCGCGCGTCCGCTGTCGCGCGATGCGGCGCCTCGGTTCGCGCGCGTCGTCGAGTTCCTGCGCGACAACCTCGCGCGGCGGCTCACGCTGGACGAACTCGCCGCCGTCGCCGAACTGAGCCCGTTCCATTTCCTTCGCGCGTTCCGCACGCAGTACGACGCCACGCCGCAGCAGATGTTGATGGCGCTTCGCTTGTTCGAAGCCAAGCGCCGGCTGGCCGATGGCGTCGCGCCGGCGCAGGTCGCCGCCGACGTCGGCCTGAGCGACCAGGCGCACCTGACGCGCGCCTTCGCGCAGCGCTACGGCGTGACGCCGGCGCGGTACCAGCGGCAGGTGCGCAGCTGATGCTTCCTTCTCCCCTTCGGTCCTAGCCCCTCTCCCGCCTGCGGGAGAGGGGTTGGGGTGAGGGCGGGACGGGCGATGCAGCGGTGGGCGCACCACCTTCGTTCTCGTTCCCCGCTGTGGACTTCACCCCTCCCCAACCCTCCCCTGCGGAGCAGGGGAGGGAGTCGAGATGCCGCCGCAATCTCGTTCAAGACACCGCAAGCCCAAGCGCCCACGCTTCCCCCATGCTCACCGGAACCCTCTACGCCCTCGCCGCCGGCCTGCTCTGGGGCCTCGTCTTCGTGGCGCCGCTCCTGCTGCCCGACTACCCGGCGGCGCTGCAATCGGTCGGCCGCTACCTCGCCTTCGGCCTGATCGCGCTGCCGCTGGCATGGATCGACCGCGCCAACCTGCGCCGCCTGTCGCGCGCCGACTGGAAAGAGGCGCTCAAGCTCGCGGCCATCGGCAACCTGCTCTATTACGTGTGCCTGGCCAGCGCGATCCAGCGCGCCGGGGCGCCGTTGCCGACGATGATCATCGGCACGTTGCCGGTGGTCATCGCCATCAGCGCGAACCTTCGCGACCACCGCCGCGATGGACGCCTGCCGTGGCGCAAACTCGCGCCATCGCTGCTGCTGATCGCGCTCGGCATCGCCTGCGTCAACCGGGTCGAACTGGAAGCCCTGCGCGCGCAGCCCGACGCCGACGCGTCGCGTTACCTGCAGGGCGCGCTGCTGGCGATCGTGGCGGTGGCGTGCTGGACCTGGTATCCGCTGCGCAACGCGGACTGGCTGCGCGCGCACCCGGATCGCAGCCCGCGCACGTGGGCGACCGCGCAGGGCGTGGCGACGCTGCCGCTCGCGCTGGCCGGCTACGCGCTGCTGTGGGGCGGCATGGCCGTGGCGGGAAGCGACTTCGCGATGCCGCTTGGTCCGCGCCCGTGGTTCTTCGTCGGCCTGATGGCGTGCATCGGCCTGTTCGCCTCGTGGATCGGGACGCTGTGCTGGAACGCCGCCAGCCAGCGCCTGCCGACCGCGCTGGCGGGGCAGCTGATCGTGTTCGAGACGCTCGCCGCGCTGGCTTACGCCTTCATCCTCCGCGGCCGCGCGCCCGAACCGCTGACGATGCTGGGCATCGCGCTGCTGATCGCCGGCGTCCTCTGGGCCGTGCGCATCCGGCCCGAAGCCAGCGTCGCCGAGGGCCACGCCGCCTGAAGCGCGTGTAGCGCGGCTCCACGACGTGTGAAGGCCGTGGCGGTTCCGCCGTCACGCCGCAGCGGCTAGGATTCCGCCCACGACGCACGCACGGGAGCGCGCGTCGCCTGGGTAAGCGCACGGGGACGCGCATGTCGACGAGACTCTTGATCGTATTGCTGTCGCTGGCACTGGGCGTGGTGAGCGGCGCGTTCGGCTATTCATTGATCGCCGGCAAGCGCCAGGCCGCCGCGCTCGCGGCCGCGCGCGAGGAAGGCCGCAAGGCGGCCGAGAAGGCGATGGCCGACGACATGGCCGCGCTCAAGCCGGTGAGCTTCGCCAAGACCGCCGATGCCGAGAGCAAGGCCGGTGGCGTGCAGTTCGGCTACGAATACGTGAAGCCGAAGAACGCCGAGCTGGAGCCGTACTACAAGCTCGCGCACGACACCGACATGCTGCGCCACATCCCGGAAGTGCAGGCCATCGACGGCATGCTGATGCTGCCGCGTCCGATCAACTACGTCACCGCCGAATGCGGCGAGGTCAACGCGTTCTATTCGCCCGAACGCAATGAAGTGGTGATGTGCTACGAGACGATGAAGGTGCTCGAGCAGCGCGGCCGTGAGCTCGCGGCGCACAACAAGCTCCCCGACACCTACGCGCAGCAGTACCTGGATGCGAACTTCCGCTTCATCCTGCTGCACGAAACCGGCCACGCGCTGATCACGCTGCTGGAAATCCCGATCACGGGCCGTGAGGAAGACGCCGTCGACCAGCTCGCGACCACGCTGATGCTGCGCTTCGCCGGGCTCAACGAATCCACCTCGACCGTCACCGAAAACCTGCGCATGGCGTCCAACTGGTTCCTCGCGCGCAGCACCGGCGAATACAACCTCGACGCCTACGCCGACCAGCACGCGCTGGGCGAGCAGCGCTACTTCAACCTGCAGTGCCTGCTGTACGGCAGCGACCCGGCGCGCTACCTGAGCATCGTGACCGACGGCGACCTGCCCGAATCGCGCGCGCAGGGCTGCCCGGAGGAGTCGCGCCGCATCAGCAGTTCGTGGCTGCGCCTGCTGCTGCCGTACGTGGCGCCGAAGTACGAGATGACGGAGGAGAAGGCGAACCGCCTGTTCAAGCAACGCGAGATCGAACGCGTGCGGAACACGGATTCGTCGTACATCCGCTGATCCTCCCGCGTCACCGGCTCGTTGCTGTCATTCCCGCGAAGGCGGGAATCCATCCTCCAGACGTCTCACCTTCCGGATGCCCTGATGGCCCGGACGCCTGGATTCCCGCCTTCGCGGGAATGACGGCATCAAAGCGCGCCCGCCCGACCGCAGGAGGAGGGCTTCACTCCCCCCAGCCCCCGCTTCGTCGCGCCGCACCCGCGTTCGTCGCGCGCGCCCTTCCGGCCGGCGCCGGGGTCGCTATGCTGCGCCGCATTCCATCGTGACAGGCGCTTCCGTGTTCAAGACCCTGGCCTTCGTGCTCCGCATCGGCTTCGCCTGGTTCATGGCGTTGCTGGTCGTGTCGGCCATCTGGAACCAGCTGCCGGTGCTCGGCCGGCTCGACTGGGTGCTCACGATGGCCGGCATCGCGACGATGGCGCTGGTGGTCGTGGCCGCGTCCTCGCACGTGGACCGCGTGCGCCTGATCGCCAACCGCGTCGACAAGGAAGCGCTCGACAACCGCCAGCGCCGGCAGGTGGAAGTGCCGTTCGAAGCCGGCGAGGCGTTCGATCTGGTCGACGCCGCGGTGCGCGAGCTGCCGCGCATCGGCCCGGTGGAAAGCGCGCGCGACAGCCTGCAACTGCGCGCGACGGTGGCACGTCCGCAGAACGACGGCGACCATCCGCTCGGCCAGTGGAACCCGATGCGCTGGTTCGGCGTGCCGCGCAACCGCATCCTCGTCACCGTGACGCCGGGTCGCGACGCCGCCAGCGTCACGTTGATCTGCGAACCGGAAAGCCCCGCATGGAGCGACTGGTTCCTCGTCGACGAGGGCACCAACTTCGAGAACGCCGAGGCGATCACGCGGGCGATCAGCCGCCGCGTCGCGCAGCGTCGCCGCGACGAAAAGGCCGAGACCGCGCAGACCGCGACGGAGAAGGAGCTCACGGTCGCGCGCCTGAACCTGCTGCACGCGCAGGTCGAACCGCACTTCCTCTACAACACGCTCGCCAGCGCGCAGCTGCTCACGCGCAGCGATCCGGCGCGCGCCGACGAGATGCTCGGCCACCTCATCCAGTACCTGCGCCGTTCGCTGCCGAGCACCGACAACGAGATGTCCACGCTGAGCGCGGAACTCGAACGCGCATTGGCCTATCTGGAAATCCTGAAGATCCGCATGGGCTCGCGCCTGGCCGTGCAGGTCGACGTGCCCGAATCGCTGCGCGGCACGCCGCTGCCGCCGATGGTGTTGCAGACGCTGGTGGAGAACGCGATCAAGCACGGCCTGGAGCCGCGCACCGGCGGCGGCACCGTGTGGATCCGCGCGCGCCGCGTGGACGATGTCGTCGCCGTGACCGTGGCCGACGACGGCGAAGGTTTCAACACGAAGAACAGCGGCACGGGCATCGGCCTGAAGAACGTGCGCGAACGCCTGCGCCTGCTGTACGGCGCGAGCGCGGCGCTGTCGGTCGTCGCGAATTTCCCCAGCGGCGTTGCGGCGACGATCTCCGTTCCGCCCGCCTTGCCGCCCGCGATCCCGACGGAGGGCCGCCATGTCTGATTCCACTATGTCCGAGCGTGCCTTCACCTGCGTCGTCGCCGAAGACGAATCGTTGCTGCGCGAGTCGCTGGTCAAGCAATTGCGCGAGGCCTGGCCGGAACTGCAGATCGTCGCCGAGTGCGAGGACGGCGCGAGTGCGCTGGAAGCGCTGGCCGAACACACGCCGACCGTCGCCTTCCTGGACATCCGCATGCCCGGCATCACCGGTCTCGAAGTCGCCGCGGCCGCCGCGCAGGTGTCGCCGCGCACGCAGGTGGTGTTCGTCACGGCGTACGACCAGTACGCGATCGACGCCTTCGAGCGCGGTGCGGTCGATTACCTGCTCAAGCCCATTTCGCCCGCGCGCCTTTCGACCACCGTGCAGCGATTGAAGGAGCGCACGGGCAACAACGACGCGGCGGTGCTCGCCGACCTGCTGCAACGCCTCGGTGCGCGGCCGGCCGCCGCCGCGGCGCCGCCGCTGACGTGGATCACCGCCAGCGCCGGGCGCGAGACGCGCCTGATCCTCGTCGATGAAGTCGCCTACTTCCGCGCCGACAACAAGTACACCACCGTCGTCACCGCCGAAGGCGAAGCGCTGCTGCGCACGCCGATCCGCGAACTGCTGGGCGTGCTGGATCCGTCGACGTTCCGGCAGATCCACCGCTCCACCATCGTCAACCTGAAGGCGATCGCCGGCATCGTGCGCGACGACACCGGGCGCGGCACCGTGCGCCTGAAATCGCGCCCCGAAACGCTGCCGGTCAGCGCGCCGTTCATGGCGCTGTTCCGCCACATGTAACACCGACGCTTCCGGCAACGGATCGCCAAGTCATCTGCGAGGTGCACCATGAAGTTCCAGGCATTGCTGTATTTCGTGCTGTCGCTGTTCGGCTGCGACGTGGGCAAGAGCACGTTCGTCGATCGCATCGTGCATGACGGCGCGACGTCGCTGGACAGTCGCACGGTCGTGGAGGCCGGCGTGGCGCGCTTCGAGTGCCTGAGTAGCGCGAGCGGGCAGTGCTACTACACGCTGTTCCCGCGCGATTGTTCCGCGTCGAACAAGAAGGACGCCGGATGCCTGGCGAAGCCGATCCGGCAGTTCGCCGTCGCCGATGGCGACACGCGGCAGATCGCGGGGCTGCGCGATTTCCGGTTGTGCGTGAGCGATGAGAATGGCGCGGCGGCACCGGGTTGCCCGGTGCCGGAACCGACCGCGCGCTGACCCTTGTAGCCCGGAAGCGAGCCCGGGAAGTTGTCAGGTTAGCCGGGCGTCATCGCCCCGACTTCACCCCTCCCCTGCATTCGCAGGGGAGGGAGCGGAAAATCAAAGCGCCGCGAGCGCCGCGTTGAACGTTTCGCTCGGACGCATCGCCTTGGCGAGCTTGCCCATGTCCGGGTGGTAATAGCCGCCGATGTCCACGGGCTTGCCCTGCGCGGCGATCTGCTCGTCGACGATCTTCTGCTCGTTCGCTTCCAGCGCGTCGGCGAGCTTGCCGAAACGCGTGGCGAGTTCGGCATCGTTCGTCTGGTTCGCCAGCGCGCGCGCCCAGTACATCGCCAGGTAGAAATGGCTGCCGCGGTTGTCGATGCCGCCGACCTTGCGCGAGGGCGACTTGTCGTTGTCGAGGAACTTCGCGTTCGCCTCGTCCAGCGTGTCGGCCAGCACCTTCGCGCGCGCGTTGCCGGTGTGGTTGGCGAGGTGTTCGAGCGAAGCGGCCAGCGCGAGGAACTCGCCCAGCGAATCCCAGCGCAGGTAGTTCTCCTCGACGAACTGCTGCACGTGCTTCGGCGCCGAACCGCCGGCGCCGGTCTCGAACAGGCCGCCGCCGGCCATCAGCGGCACGATCGACAGCATCTTCGCGCTGGTGCCCAGTTCCATGATCGGGAACAGGTCGGTGAGATAGTCGCGCAGCACGTTGCCGGTGACCGAGATCGTGTCCTTGCCGTCGCGGATGCGCGAGAGCGACAGCTTCATCGCCTCCACCGGCGACAGGATGCGGATGTCCAGGCCTGCGGTGTCGTGGTCCTTCAGGTAACGCTCGACCTTCGCGATCAGGTTCGCGTCGTGCGCGCGCTGCGGATCGAGCCAGAAGACCGCCGGCGTGTTCGACAGGCGCGCGCGGTTCACCGCGAGCTTCACCCAGTCCTGGATCGGCGCGTCCTTGGTCTGGCACATGCGCCAGATGTCGCCGGCTTCGACCGTGTGCTCCATCAGCACGTGGCCGGCGTCGTCGAGCACGCGCACCACGCCGTCGGCGGGAATCTGGAAGGTCTTGTCGTGGCTTCCGTATTCCTCGGCCTTCTGCGCCATCAGGCCGACGTTGGGCACCGAGCCCATCGTCGCCGGATCGAACGCGCCGTGCGCCTTGCAGTCGTCGACCACGGCCTGGTAGATGCCGGCGTAGCAGCGGTCGGGAATGATCGCCTTGGTGTCCTGCAGCTTGCCGTCGGTGTTCCACATGCGGCCGGAGTCGCGGATCATCGCCGGCATGGACGCGTCGACGATGACGTCGCTGGGCACGTGCAGGTTGGTGATGCCCTTGTCGGAGTTGACCATCGCCAGCGACGGGCGACGCGCGTATTCGGCGGCGATGTCGGCCTCGATGGCGGCGACGGTCTCCGGCGGCAGCGACGGCAGGCGCGCGTAGAGGTCGCCGATGCCGTTGTTCGCGTCGAAGCCGGCGCGGGCCAGCACGTCGGCGTGCTTGGCCAGCGTGTCGCGGTAGAAGCGCTTGACGACGATGCCGAACATGATCGGATCGGACACCTTCATCATCGTGGCCTTCAGGTGCAGCGAGAACAGCACGCCGCGCGCGAGCGCGTCGTCGATCTGCGCATCGACGAACGCCGACAGCGCCTTGGCGCTCATCAGCGAGGCGTCGATCACTTCGCCGGCCTGCACCTTGATGTTGGTCTTGAGCATGTTGCGGCGGCCGTCTGCGCCGGTGAGCTCGATCGAGACCGTGCCGGCCTTGTCGATCACCTTCGACTGCTCGCTCGCGTAGAAATCGCCGGCGTCCATGTGCGCGACGTGCGAGGCCGAATCGGCGCTCCACGCGCCTATGCGGTGCGGATGCTTGCGCGCGTAGTTCTTCACCGACAGCGGCGCGCGACGGTCGGAATTGCCTTCGCGCAGCACCGGGTTCACCGCGCTGCCCTTGACGCGGTCGTAGCGCGACTTGATGTCGTTCTCCTGCTCGCCCTTCGGCTCTTCCGGGTAATCCGGCAGCGCGTAGCCCTGCTGCTGCAGCTCGGCAATGGCGGCCTTGAGCTGCGGCACCGACGCGGAGATGTTGGGCAGCTTGATGATGTTCGCGTCCGGCGTGGTCGCGAGCTGGCCCAGTTCAGCCAGGTCGTCGGCGATCTTCTGGTCGGGCTTAAGCAGTTCGGGGAACTGCGACAGGATGCGGCCGGCCAGCGAGATGTCGCGCGTTTCCACCGCGATGCCCGCCGGCGCGGTGTAGGCCTCGATGATCGGCAGCAGCGACTGCGTGGCCAGGAACGGCGCTTCGTCCGTCAGCGTGTAGAGGATCTTGGGCGTGTTGGGCATGTCGGCGTGACTCGCTAGCGGAAGACGGGGGCGGGTGCGCGGCTCGTCGCGGCGTGGCGCCGGCGCGGCCTGTTCGACGCGCGCGCCTGGGCGGCGCGCAACCCTGGCATTGTCGCGGTTTCGATGCAGCGCGGCAAAGCGCGTGGGCGCAACAGTGAGGCGCGCGGGTAGCGCACGCCGAGGCGCGCGCTACCGCACGCGAGGGTATGGCGTCGGAGGCTGGCGGCGGGCGATCAGGCCGCGCCGCAGCACTTCTTGTACTTCTTGCCGCTGCCGCACGGACAGGGCGCGTTGCGGTCGGGCGTGGCCTCGCGCCGGATCGGCTCGCGCGGCGTCAGCGTGTCGATGCGCAGGTGGTGCAGGTCGGCGAGCATGCCCGGCAGCGAGGCGATGATCTCCAGCCGTTCGCGATAGCTGACCGGCTCGCCGGGCGCTTCGGGATCCTCGCCGACGATCTCGCCGCTGGCGAGGCGATCGAAGCGCAGGAAGATCTCGTCGACCCAGTCGTGCTCGTCGAGCCACTGGTCCCACTTGATCTCGCTCAGCTCGACCGCGCGGAAGAAGCCGAATGCCCAGTCGCGGCCGACATCGAGTTCGTCGTCCTGTTCCTCTTCCGGGTTCTCCGGCAGCCAGAGCAGCGGCGCGAGATGGTCGGGCAGGTCGTCCTCGCCGAAGCGCACGCGCTGGTTGACCATGTTCCAGTGGCCCAGCAGCAGCGCCTGGACCTGTTCGCGTTCTTCCTCGTCCTTCCAGCGCGGGGGCGTGCCCCACACGGCGTCGTGCCACTGTTCGAACGGGACGGTTTCCGGCGCCACCGCGAGCGCGGAAAGGTAACCGTCCAGCGCCTCCAGGTTGAACCCCTTGAACGGCACGGCGCGCTGCTCCAGCAGTTCGGCCAGGCGTTCGATCTGGTCGTCGTCGAGGTAGTTCGGGGCGGCTTTCATGGCGGCTCGTGCTTCGCGGGGGCGCGTCATGGTAGTCGCAGTGGGGTTGCCTCGCCGAGAATTCGCACATGAACCCGAAGCCGTCCGCGCCCATGGCGCCCTCGACCCCGTGCCCCTGCGGCCGCGGCCGCCCGTATGGCCAGTGCTGCGGCCCGCTCCACGCGGGCGCGCCGGCGGCCGATGCCGAGGCGCTGATGCGCTCGCGCTACTGCGCCTACGTGCTCGGTGATGCCGCGTACGTGCTGGCCAGCTGGCATCCCGACACGCGGCTGGAGACGCTCGACCTTGAGGACACCGCGTCGACGCGCTGGCTCGGGCTCGACGTGAAGCGCCACACACCGCTGGATGCGGACCACGCGACCGTCGAGTTCGTCGCGCGATATCGCGTTGGGGGCGGCTCGGCGTTCCGGCTGCACGAAATCAGCCGCTTCGTTCGCCAGGACGGCCGCTGGTATTACGTGGACGGCATCCTGCCGCCGCGTTGAACCCCGCGCCGGGGGAACACGCAGATAAAAGCACGCGGATAAAAACACGCGGATAAAAAAAGGGCGCGGTAACGAGCCGCGCCCATGCTTGCCCACCAGTGAGGTGGGGGAGAGAGACGGTTACTTCACCTCGAAGTCGCGCGTCTGCACGACCGCGCCATCGAGGAGGACTTCAAGCTTGTACTTGCCGGTCGGGAACCCGCCGGGCTTGCTGATGGTGAAGACGGTCTGGCCGGGACCGGCGAAGTTCACGTCGGCGGTGTCTTCCTTGACGGTCTGGCCGTCCTGGAAGGTCCACTTCGCGCCGAGCTTGGCCGGCACCGCGGCCGCCGGATCGGACGTCGTCGTGCCGACGGACGCGTTGATCGTGTCGCTGGGCTTGAACGTCGCGGTCGGCGAAGCGACCTTCTTGTCGGCGCCGACGGTCGGGCCGAGGTCGACCGTCGTGACGGTGACGGTGGCGACAGGAGCAGGCGTCGGAGCCGGCGCGGGAGCGGCCGGTTCAGTCGTCGCCGGCGGCGTGCTGGTGACGACGGGTTCTTCCTTCTTCTTGCAGCCGACCAGCGCGACGGACGCGAGCAGCGCGGTAGCGACGGCGGTGTGCAGGTGGTTGCGGATCATCGGGACGTCTCCTGGATTGTCGTTCGTTCACTCGCCCGCCGGCGGGATGCGCAGCACCTGGCCCGGCTGGATGCGATCGGGATCGTCCAGCTGGTCGCGGTTCGCGTCGAAGATCGCGTTCCACTTGCTGGCCTTGCCGTAGAACTGCTTGGCGATGTGCGAAAGCGTGTCGCCCTTCTGCACGGTGTAGGACTGCGCTTCGCCCGCGGTGGCGGACGTGATCTGCTCCGTCGAGCTGATCGACGACTGGACGTCGCTGAAATCGGGACGGATCTGTTCCGTGCTCTCGACCTTGCTCTGCACGTCCGAGAAATCGGCCTTCTTGTCGGGTTGGGTCACGTTGGAAGCCTCCTGTCGTGAGGGCGGAGGCACATTGGCACGCGTCCCGTTAAGGAAATATGGCGACCGGGTAAGCGCTGCGCTTGTTCATTGCCGTTCGTCGCGACCGGGTGCAGGGCGCTCGATTCCCGGCGTCGCGCGCCACGGATTGATGTCCAGTCCACCGCGCCGCGTGTAGCGCGCTTCGACCGACAGCCGCTGCGCGCGCGTGTGTGCGAGGAGATCGACGAACACGCGTTCGACGCATTGTTCGTGGAACTCGGCGTGATCGCGGAACGACACCAGGTAGCGCAGCAGTCCAGCGCGATCGAGCTTCGGCCCGTGGTAATCGATCACGATGCGCGCCCAATCGGGCTGACCGGTGACGGGGCAGTTCGACTTGAGCAGCGAGCTGGTAAGCGTCTCGGTGACCACGCGCGACGCATCGGCGGAGAGATGGTCGGCGTTCGGCGGGCCGTAGTCGTCGATCTCGACGTCGAGCGAATCGATGCAGTCGAGCACCGCGTTGTCGGGAGCGGCTTCGTCGATCGGCGGCAGGCCGAACCGGACGTCGACCGGCGCGCCGGCGACACGCGTGAGGTCTTCGACGATGCGTGCGTGCACCTCGGCGTCGGAGTCGAAACGCGCCGCGTTGAACGAGTTCAGGTAGAGCTTGAGCGACTTGGATTCGACCAGGTTCGGCGACGTCGCGGGCACCGTGATGGTCGCGGTGCCCACGCGCGGCTTGCCGCGGCGGTCGAGCCAGCTGAGCTCGTAGGCGTTCCAGCGGTCCACGCCGATGAAGGGCAGCTCGCCGGATGCGATGCCGATGTGATCGCGGCCGAGCGAGCGGGCGATCGGGAACAGCAGGCTCGCGTCGTATTCGCGCGGATAGTCGACGTGGCGACCGAGGGGGAGATCGTGGGTCATGCGGCGATTTTACAGGTGCGACCTGCGCCGCCTTCTTTGAAGCTGCGGATGAAGCGACGTGGCGATGTGCCGATCGCGGCGGGGGACCGTCACGTTTCGATGAAGTTCCTGCACCTCCCAGTACAGTATTCAGGTTAAATTTCGGTTAGGTCCGGATACTCCACGGCACCGGCGCCACTCGCGTTTCCCCCAAACAGGCGCCGGGCACCTAATAAAGAGGCTGAGACCTTATGAAGCGTTCCCTGCTTGCCCTGACCCTGCTCGCCGCGCTGCCGTTCGCCGCGTCGGCTGCCGACAACGTCTCGTACAACTACATCGAAGGCGGCTACGTCGGCACCAGCACCGACACCATCGGCGGCTTCAACGACACGCCGGATTCGGATGGCTGGTCGGTCGGCGGTTCCGGCGCCATCGCGCCGAACTTCCACCTGTTCGGCAACTACAGCAGCCAGGAGTTCGACCATAACTTCGGCGACCTGGACCGCTGGCGCCTGGGCGTGGGCTACAACCACGAGATCAACTCCAGCGTCGATTTGCTCACCCGCGTCGCCTACGAGAAGGCCGAGTTCGATGCCATCGACCTGGACGGCTGGAGCGTGGAAGCCGGCGTGCGCGCGGGCCTGACCCCGAACATCGAAGCCTTTGCGCTGGCCGGTTACGAGGACTACGACCAGGGCGTCGACGGCGAGTTCTACGGCCGCGTCGGTGCGCAGGTGAAGTTCAACCAGACCTGGGGCATCAACGGCGAAGTGAAGTTCGTCGACGGCTACACCGAGTACTTCGTCGGCCCGCGCATCAGCTTCTGATCGCAGCGTCCGATCCCGCCACTGGCGGACAACGAGTTACACGACAGCGTTCTCTCTCCCCCATGTCGTGATTGGAAGCCCGGCCCCCGCCGGGCTTCTTTTTGTGACTACAGGCACCCTTGTATTAACGATTTCTTCACGATATGGTGCGCCGGCCGCTGCAATGGCGGTCAGGGACCAATACCAAAAGGATCAGGGGACTCATGAAGAAGCGTTTTGTTCTGGCTGCCATGCTGGCGGCCGCGCCGTTCGTCGCCTCCGCTGCGGACAACGGTGTCAGCTACACCTACATCGAAGGCGGCTACAACCAGGCCCGCATCGATCACGACGACGAAATCCTGGGCGACTTCGACGCCGACGGCGGCTATCTGCGCGGTTCGTTCGGCGTGAGCAAGTCCGTTTACCTGTTCGGCAGCTACGCCAGTGGAGAAGACAGCGACAACGTCAGCCTCGACATCGGTCTGCCCGATCCGTACGAAGCCAAGGTCGACGACGAACTGACGATCAGCGAATTCGGCGTGGGCTTCCACTCGGCCATGGGCGAGCGAGTGGACTTCATCGGCGAGCTGGCCTACTTCCGCATGGAAGAAGACTTCAAGGTCCACGACGACGAAGGCACCTTCACCGACAAGTGGCACGTCAACGGCGGCCGCGCCTCGGTCGGCATCCGTGGCGGCAACGAGCACGTCGAAGGCTGGGTTAAGGTCGGTTATCTCGACGCCAGCGACTTCAGCGGCAACTTCGTCGGCGGCGTCGGCGGCCAGTACAAGTTCAACCAGACCTGGGGTCTGGTGGGCGAAGTGGAAGTGTTCGACGACCTGTCCCGCTACATGGTCGGCGTGCGCGCGAGCTTCTGACCGGCGCTGCAACGCAACCACCAAAGACCCGGCTCCGGCCGGGTCTTTCGTTTGCGATGCCCGCCTCATGCCGCGCGGGTGCTTTCGTGCCAAAGTGCGGCCTGGTTTGCACGCGCCTTTTCTGGGGATCGGATGAAGAAACAACTCGCACTCGCGGCTGCGCTGGCGGCCGCGCCGTTCGCCGCACTCGCCGGTGGACACAGCTACACGTACCTGGAAGCCGGGTACGCGCAACTCAACCAGGAACTGCCGGCACCGGCAGGATTCGACATCGACGACATCGAGGCCGGCGGCTTCTACGTGGCCGGTTCGGCGGAGGTCGCGCCGTCGATCCATCTGTTCGGCGCCTACCGCAAGGGCGACGACGACGTCAGCGTCTCGCTGCCGATGGGCGGGGGTGAAATCGGCAGTGCCGGCATCGACATGTCGCAGGGCGTGCTCGGCGCCGGCTGGCACCACGACCTGCGCGATCGCACCGACTTGGTCGCCGAACTGAGCTGGCTCCGCACGAAGATCGACGTCAAGGACGACGAGGAAGGCGCGGACGAAGGCGACGATGTCCGCATCGCCGTGGGCGTGCGCCATCTCATCGCCGACAACGTGGAGCTGTGGGTGAAGGGCAACTACACCGACGGCGATCTCTACGACGGCGCCTTCAGCGCCAGCGCCGGCGTGCAGTACAAGCTCACGCAGACGTGGGGCCTGGTGGCCGAAGCCGAAGGCGGTGGCGACACGTCGATGTTCGGCGTGGGCGTGCGCGCGAGCTTCTGACGAAGTGATCACGCGGGAAACAAAAAACCCGGCCTCGGCCGGGTTTTTTCATGGATCTGCGAAAACTCAGCCGAACAGGTTGCGCGGGTATTCCGGTTTCTGTTCGCGCGAGAGCAGGAGCTTCAGGCCCTCGGCCGGCGTCAGGTCGCCATGCAGCACGCATTGCACCGCGCTGGAGATCGGCAGTTCGATGCCGTGGCGCTCCGCCTGGCGCATGACCTCGTCGGCCGTCTGCACCGATTCGACCACCTGTCCGATCTCGCGCACGGCGTCCTCGATCGACTGGCCGCGGCCAAGCGCGAGGCCCAGGCGACGGTTGCGCGAAAGATCGCCCGTACACGTGAGCACCAGGTCGCCCAGGCCCGCCAGGCCCATCAGCGTCTCGGCCTTGCCGCCGATGGCGTGATTGAGGCGGAGCATCTCGTTGAGCCCGCGGGTGATCAGGCCCGCACGCGCGTTGAGGCCGAGCTGCATGCCGTCGGCGACGCCGGTGGCGACTGCGAGGACGTTCTTCATCGCGCCGCCGAGTTCGGCGCCGAGCATGTCGTTGCCGGTGTAGGCGCGGAACGCCGGACCGTGCAGCGCGTCGGCGACGGCCTGCGCGAACGGGGCGTCGTTACCGTGCACGGTCAGTGCGGTGGGCAGGCCCTGCGCGACTTCCTTCGCGAACGACGGGCCCGTCACGACGGCCAGCGGCACGTCGGGACCGAGCACCTCTTCGGCGACTTCATGCAGGAACCGGCCGCTGCCCGGCTCGAAGCCCTTCGTCGCCCACGCCACGCCGGCGTGCGCCGGGCGATGCGGGGCGAGCTTGCGCAGGGTTTCGGCGAAGGCATGCGAGGGGACGACGACGAGGACGAAGTCGGCCCCCTTCAGCGAATGCTCGAGATCGGTGGTGGCACGCAGCGACGCCGGCAGCGGAATGCCGGGCAGGTAGCGCGGGTTCTCGTGGCGGGTTTCGATGGCCTCGATGCCGTCGGCATCGCGACCCCACAGCACGGTCGGGTGACCGTGCCGTGCGATCAGGGCTGCCAGGGCGGTGCCCCAGGAGCCCGCGCCAAGGACCGCGACGTTAGGAAGTGCGTTCGCTTCCATGCCGCGGCGCGATCAGGCGTTGCCGGCGGTCTCGGCGTCGGCCAGACCCGACTGCTGCTGCGCGGCGCGCTGGCGGAGGCCTTCGGCGTAGAGCGCGTCGAAGTTGATCGGCTGCAGGTAGAACGGCGGGAAGCCGCCGGCCTGGATGAGGTCGCTGATCAGCTGGCGGGTGTACGGGTACAGGACGTTCGGGCAGTGCGTGCCGAGCATCGCGTCCAGCGTCTGCGCGTCGAAGCCGGCCAGGCCGAACACGCCGGCCTGCTTCACTTCGGCGACGTACAGGGTCTTCTCGTTGGCCGAGCAGGTCAGCGTGATGCCCAGGACGACTTCGAAGGCGTTGTCGTTGAGGCGCTGCACGCTCTGGTTGAGGTTCATCTGGAGCTGCGGCTGCGCCTGCTCGTTGAAGATCGCCGGACCGCCCGGAACCTCGAAGGAGACGTCCTTGACGTAGATCTTCTCGACGGTGAACGCCGGGCCGTTGGTTTCGGCGGACGCGGCATTGCCGTTGACGTTTTCTTCGGACATCTCTCGTGCTCCAAGCGTTGAAATTGCGGTAAGTGGTCGATTATGGCACGCGTTCACGACGTGCCCGGCTGTTCAGAATGCGTGGGCGAAGGCGCCCCGACGAGCCACGAGGGCCGGTCCCCAGGGACGGTGTTGGGGCATGCGCGACGGCGATCAACCCCGCCGCGCGCGGCAAAAATCGCGCGTCAGGCGCGACCCTTCACCAGCGGCAGGTCGGCCGCCTGCCAGGCGCCGATGCCGCCGTCGAGCCAGTACACGTGCTTGAAGCCGGCCTTCTTCAGGCGCTTGGCGGCATCGGCCGAGCCCTGGCCGTTGCGGCAGACGACCACGACCGGAAGTTCCTTCGCGCCGGCGAGCAGCTTGCTCTCCGGATCGAACTGGCTGGGCTGCACCGACTTGCTGCCGGCGATGTGGCCCTTCTCGAAGTCGGCGCTGGCCGACAGGTCGACCACCAGCGCGTTCTCGCGGTTCATCAGGCCCGTCAGCTCGGCCGGGCGCAGCGCCTTGTAGCCGCGGAACAGGCGCGCGACTTCGGTGTAGAGGATCGCCACCGTCAGGCCGACGAGGCCGAGCGAGAGGTAGAGGTGGCGCTCGGCGAAGGCCAGCAGGTCTTGGAAAGTCACGGCATCACGGCGCAGGAAACGGGGCCGGGATTGTCGCCCAGTGGCGACGGCGGCGCAAAACCGCGCGTTTTGTTACTCGCCATCCCACAGGTCCCGGCATGCCGGACACCAGCCACCAGTTCTTGGACGCCTCGTCCCAGCGCCATTCCTCGCGGTAGCGGACCGTGCGTTCGGCCTGCGTGTGGCGGTTGACCACGCCGATCTCGATGTCCCGCAGCGCGATGCCGCCCTTCTTGTCGGCCGAGCTGTTGCGCTCACGATAGGCGGTGATCTGGACCTGCTCGTAGCGCTTGAGCTCCAAGTCCGACACGGGATGTGCTTCACGGTAGCCCGGTTCGATCAGGCTCAGCGCGCCCTCGAAGTCGCCCCAGCGGATCGCCCCCGACCACGCGTACTGGTTGGCCTGCAGCTGGTCCATCTTGCCGCGGGCAAACGCCGGCGCGGCAGCCACGAGCAGCAATGCCAGCACGGCCAGCAGCAGGGTCTTGGTCAGGCGCATCGCGTTCCCCTCGATTCGAGCGCCCATGCTAGCCGCTGATCGCGCCCGCCGCGCGCGGCTTGGCGATGGCGACATAGCGGGCGGTGAACTCCGTCGCGATTCCGCCGTCGGGCAGCTTCGCTCGGGCGACCAGGCCGATGCGCGCCCGGCCGCGTTCGCGCAGCGTGGCGATGAAGCCGGGCCACGCGGCCTCCGGCGCCAGTTCGGCTTCGACGTCCAGGTCGGCGAACAGCGGCGCGAGGTAGCGGATCTGGCTGTCGGCGACGAACACCTCGGCCTCGAGTCCCGCTTCCTCGACATGCAGCGACACCAAGCCCCAGGACGCCAGCGTCATCATCGACGCCAGGCTGCCGCCGAACGCGCACCCCTTGTCGTTGACGTGCGTGGACAGCGGCGCGTGCAGGCGCAGGCGGTAGCCGTCGTAATCGGCGACCGACACGTCCATCGCCGCGACCGGCGGCATCGACTGGTAGTGATGGTGCAGGCGGGCGAGTGCGTCGGCGTACGGATGCAGGGCGCGTGGATCGGAAGTCATGCGAAGGCCGGAAATGGGGGACGCGCGGGACGGCTATGCTGGTGCGATGCACGCTCCCGCGACGCCCGGATGGTACGTGATCTCGCTGCGCGCACGCGGCGAGCACGCGCCGATGCGCGCTGCGGCCGCTTCCGCGGGTGCGGGATTGATCGCGATCTCGCCGTGGCGCCTTCATCTGCGCGACGACGCCGACACACGCGAGCGACTGCGTGAAGCGCTCGCCGCACCGCGCGTGGTCGTTACCAGTCCCGTCGCGGTGCGTGCGGCGCGACGCCTGCAACCGTTGCGCGCGCTGCCCGGACAGCGCTGGTTCGCGGTCGGCGAAGGCACGGCGATCGCGCTTCGCCGCGCGGGTGTCGCCGATGTGGAAGCGCCGCGTCGCATGGACAGCGAAGGGTTGTTGTCGCTACCCGGACTGGCGGAACTGACCGGGCAAACGGTCGGTTTCGTCACCGCGCCCGGTGGGCGTGGCGTGCTGGTTCCCGCACTCGAAGCGCGTGGTGCACGGGTGATCCGCGCCGACGTGTACGAACGCATCGCCGTCGCGCTCTCGCCGCGTTCGCTCTCCCGTCTGGCCGAACTGGACGCGCCGGCGAAGCTCGCGCTCTCCAGCGCCGAAGCGCTGCAGCTCGTCGTCGATGCGCTTCCCGAGCCATTGCTCGAACGCCTGCGCCGCGCGCAGGTCATCGCCGCGAGCGAGCGTCTGGCCGACATCGCACGTACGCACGGTTTCACCGACGTGGTCATCGCACGCAGCGCGCGACCGGCCGACCTCGTTGCTGCGGCGGCCGGCACGCCCGCGGAGTGACGCGCGTCGCCATCCGGTAGCATGGCGCCCTCCGCGCTTTGCCGAGTCAGCCGTGTCGACCGTGTCCCCTCCCGCCCCGACCCCGCCGCCCGCCCGCCGCTCGCGGGGCTGGATCGCGTGGCTGATCGTCGTCGTGCTCGCCGTCATCGCCGGCGCGTGGGGATGGACGCAGTGGCAGGCGCGCAACGAGCGCGACCGCGAGCAGCAGCTCGATGCCGGCCAGCGCCTGGACGCAGTGGAAGGCCGCATCGATTCGATCCGTCGCGACCAGCGCTCCCAGCTGCAGCGACTGCAGCAGGCCGACGCGACCAACCGCGTGCTGCGCGATGAAGTGCTTGGGATCGGCCAGCGTTCGTCGCTGATCGAGGACACCGTGTCCAAGCTCGCCGATCCCAACCGCCACGGCGAACAGGCGCTGCGCCTGGACGAAGCCGAGTTGCTGCTCAACATGGCGCAGCAGCGCCTGCTGATCGCCGGCGACCTGGAAGGCGCGCGTCGCGCCTACGTGCTCGCGGGTAACGTGCTGGACGGCATCGACGATCCGGCGTACCTGAGCCTGCGCCAGACGCTGCAGCAGGAGCGTGCCGGCCTCGACGCCCTCGGCGTCGAACCGCGCATGCGTGCGATGGCCGAACTGGACGCGTTCGCGCAGACGATCAGCACCGCGCCGGTCGAAGCGCAGTCCACGTTGCCGTCCGACGCGCCGTGGTGGCGCCGCGCGTTCGCGACGCTGATCGACGTGCAGCCGAGCGACCGCACCGTCGCCGTGCAGCCCGCCGATCGCATCGCCGCGGCGTCGGGATTGCAGCTGGAAATCTCGCTGGCGCGCGCCGCCGCAGAACGTCGCGACGAAGCCGGTTTCCGCAAGGCGCTGCAACGCGCCGAAGGCTGGATGACGCGCCTGTGGCCGCCGTCGCCGATGCTCGACCAGCAGCGCGCCAAGCTGCGCGAAATCGCCGGACGCGAGCTTTCACTCACGCTTCCGACGCTGGGCAGCACACTGCAGCAGCTGCGCCAGTTGCGCGCCGCGGGTTGATCGCAACCTCGCCCGCGCGCATCGCCGGATGGCCCGGCACGCACGAACACATCGACGACCCCGCGACAAGGAGCCGCCCATGAACCTGTTCCGCAACGTGCTGTTCTGGATCGTCCTGGCGCTGGTCGGCGCGCTGGTCGCGCAGTTGCTGGTGCTCGACCCGGGCTACGTGCTCGTGCGCTACGGCGGCAACGACTACACGACGAATGTTCCCAAGGCGATCGCGCTGCTGGTCGTCGCGCTCGCCGTGCTGTGGTTGCTGTGGAAACTGGCGACGCTGCCGTTCGTGGCGATGCGTCGCCATCGCCGCAAGCAGTCGCGCGCGCGGCTGATCGACGGCATCGATGCCGTGCATCGCGGCGAATGGACGCGCGCGGAAAAGCTGCTGGAGCAGGCCGCGCAGGAACCCGACGCATTGGCCGTCGGTCGCATCGGCGCGGCACGTGCGGCGATGGCGCGCGGCGACGAAACTGCGGCGCGTGCGCACCTCACGGCGATCGGCACGGCGAACCCGGCTTCGCGCGCGATTGCCGAAGCCGAACTCGCGCTGGCGCAGGGCCGCGCGAGCGAGGCGCTGTCGATCCTCGATGCGCCTTCGGCGACGCCGCTGCCGCCGCGCGGGCTCGTGTTGCGCGGCGAAGCGCTCGCGTTGCTCGGCCGCAGTGGCGAGGCCTACGGCACGCTGGGCGCGCTGCGCCAGCAGCAGGCATTGTCGAACGAACGGCTCGGCGCGCTGGAAGCGCAGTGGGCCGCCGCGTCGTTGCGCGACGCGGCCGATGCGAACGTGCTCGCCGATCGCTGGGAGGCCTTGCCCAAGCCGCTCCGCAACGATCCCGCCGCCGTGGCCGCCTACGCCGAGCGCGCCGCCGCGATGCGCTGGGACGAAGCGGCGTCGAAAAGCATCGAGCAGGCGCTGGACGCGCAGTGGGACGAATCGCTCGCCGCGTTGTACGGACGGTTGCCGGTAAACCAATTCGAGCAGCGCCGCGCCACGGCCGAACGCTGGCTGCCTGCGCACCCGGCGAGCCCCGCGCTGCTGCTCACGCTGGCGCGCCTGTCGCGCGCGCAGGGCCAGTGGCCGCAGGCGGAGCAGTACCTGCATCGCGCGCTGGCGCAGGGTGGCAACAGCGAGGCGTGGGAAGAACTGGGCGATGGCTTCGCGGGGTCTGGCGAGGAGAAGCTGGCCCGCCATTGCTACGCCAACGCGCTGCGCGCCGCGCGCGGCGAAGCGACGCAGCCGTTGCCGGGGCGCGACATGCGGCAGACGATCTTCGACCAGGCGGTCGTGGAGGAGCGCGACGCGCACGGGGTACCGCGGTTGCGGGAGTGATGGGCGCCGCGGTGTGCTTCGTGGCGACGTTCGCCGCGGGTGCCCATTCGCGACCGCATGACCGTCATCTCAGCGACGGCTGGCTTCGCTCCCATCGTCATCCCGACGAAAGCCGGGACCCAGGCTCGTAACGTGCGGGCACTCTCGGGTCGATGACCCACCTCACCGTCATTCCAGCGAAAGCTGGAATCCATCTTGATCTTGCGGTTGCCGGTTGCCGGTTGCCGTTGCCGTCGCTGTTGCTGTTGCTCGTCATTCCCGCGAAGGCGGGAATCCAGGGACGTTTCATGCTTTCCCTGGTTACGTTCGAAGAGCAAAGAAGAATCACCAGCCAGGCTTCCGATCGCCTGCGGCGCTCGGGTCACTTTTCTTTGCTTGCCCAAAGAAAAGTAACCAAAAGAAAGGGCCTTCCATTTGCCCAAATCAATCCCACGACCGGCAAGCGAGTAGGCGCGTTCGCGATTCGCCATCCATGGCTCAGCGCTCACCGCCGCACATCCTGTGCGGCGCCCTTCGGGGCTAGCAACGTAGAAGGCTGTTCAACAGCAACAGCAACAGCAACGGCAGTAGCAACGGCAAATGGTTTCCAGCTTTCGCCGGAATGACGCCGCGTGCGCTTTAGCCCCTCTCCAATGGGCGAGCGAAGGGAGTGCAGAGCTGAGAGGGGTTGGGCAACGAAGCGTCAACGGCAAACGACCTTTGCCGCACAGCGCTCGCTTTAGCCCCTCTCCCATCGGCGACCGAAGGGAGTGCAGAGCTGAGAGGGGTTGGGGTGAGGGGAACGAAGCGTCAACGGCGAACGACCTTCGCCGCACAGCGCTCGCTTTAGCCCCTCTCCCATCGGGAGAGGGGTTAGGGTGAGGGGCAACGAAGCGTCAACGGCAAACGACCTTTGCCAGACAGCGCTGCGCTGTTGCTCGGCCCGTCACACGCAGAAGAAAAGTGGTTCCAGCTTTCGCCGGAATAACGACGCGTGCGCTTCAGCCCCTCTCCCGCCTGCGGGAGAGGGGTTGGGGTGAGGGCAGGCTGGCGGGAGCCTCACCGCGTCCGATAAAACGCCGGCAGCGTCGCCAGGAAGTCCGCTCCCGCGCCGCGAAAGCGTGTGTAGTTCTCGCCGATGCGCGTCACCACCAGCAGGCGGGAGCCGACGATGCCGAACATCAGGCTCGCCAGCATCAACGCGATGCCCGCGAAGGTCACCGGCAACACGTCGCGCTGCACGCCCATCGCGATGACGCCCAGACCCAGCGTCACGCCCACCGACGCCACCGCGAGATTGGCGCGACGGCGCCGCAGATGGCGCGCGCACAGGCCCAGCGTCACCGGCGTGCGGCGACGCACGAACAGCGCGATGACGAGATAAAGCAGCAGGCCGGCAAACACCACCAGGTACAGCGCCGGGTGATGCCAGTAGAAGCGCGCATGTCGCAGCGGCAGTTCCGCCGGTTCATTGCACTTGATGCAGCGGCCGGGCAGCGTGCAACCCGGCCGGACGACCAGGTCCTTGCCGTCGCGCCAGCAGTCGCCACCGAGTTCCGCGGACAGCGCTTCGCTCAGCCGCGACACAGGCGGCTGGTACGGATTCAACGTCCCCATCGATTTCCCCTCGAACCGCAGTGCCAGCGCACACGCCCGCTGGGAGCGTTCGCGGACCGCATCGCCGACGGTGTCCCCACACCGCCTGGCCCGCGTGTCGATCCTAGGCCCGAAAGGACAGATTGTGCAAACTCCGTTCCAGTTCGAGGGGGTCGGAACGACGGCGCCAGCCAGAAAGACTGGCGCGCGAGTCGCAGACACTGGCGCATCAGGCCAGATCACTGGCGCGCGAGTCGAAATGAGTGGGGCGCGAGGTAAAACGGCTGGCGCTTCAGCCAGAAAGGCTGGCACGCCAGTAAAAAACACTCGCGTGCGAGTCTTCGAACCTGGCGCGCGAGGCGAAAAGACTGGGACGCCAGTCCCGCGCACTGGCGCGCGAGACGGAAAGACTGGCGCGCCACGTCATGACACTGGCGCACCCGGACCGCGACACGGCCGGGCGGCCAGCAAGGACGCTCAGCGCTCCAGGATCGCCACCACCCCCATGCCGCCGGCGGTGCAGATCGACACCAGGCAGCGGCCGCCGCCGCGCTGCTTCAGCTCCTTCGCGGCCGTGGCGACGATGCGCGCGCCAGTCGCCGCGAACGGGTGACCCGCCGCCAGCGAGGAGCCGTTCGGGTTGATCTTCGCCACGTCGATGCGACCCATCGGCGCGTCCAGGCCGAGGCGGGCCTTGCAGTAGTCCTCGCTCTCCCACGCGCGCAGCGTGCACAGCACCTGCGCGGCGAAGGCCTCGTGGATTTCGTAGAAATCGAAGTCCTGCAGGGTCAGGCCGTTGCGCTTGAGCATCTCCGGAACCGCGACGGTCGGCGCCATCAGCAGGCCTTCGCCGTGCACGAAATCCACCGCCGCGACCTGCGCGTCGCGCAGGTAGCACAGCGGTTCCAGGCCGTGCGAACGCGCCCATTCGTCCGAAGACAGCAGGCAGGCCGCCGCGCCGTCGGTCAGCGGCGTGGAATTGCCCGCCGTCAGCGTGCCGCGGCCGGAGGTCTTGTCGAAGGCCGGCTTCAGCGAGGCCAGCTTCTCCAGCGTGCTGTCGGCGCGCAGGATGTTGTCGCGCGCCACGCCGCGGAAGCTCACGACCAGGTCGTTGAAGAAGCCGCGCTCGTAGGCGGCGGCGAGCTTGAGGTGCGAGGACAGCGCCCATTCGTCCTGCGAATCGCGCGAGATGTTCCACTGCTTGGCCATGTCCTCGCAGTGCTCGCCCATCGACTTGCCGGTGCGCGGCTCGGCCACGCCCGGAAACTCGGGCTTGAGTTCGCGCAGGTGGAAACCCTTGAACGCGGCCAGCTTGTCGCGCGGCGTCTTGGCGCGCGAGGCCTCGAGCAGGCGGTGGCGCAGCTTGCGGCCGTAGACGATCGGCACGTCGGACGTCGTGTCCGAACCGCCGCCCACGCCCACATCGATCTGGCCGGCGGCGATCTTGTTGCCGATGGTGATGATCGAATCCAGCGAGGTGCCGCACGCGCGCTGCAGGGTGATGCCCGGCGTCAGCGGCGACAGGCCCGAGGACAGCGCGGCTTCGCGGCCGAGGTTCCAGTCGCTGGAGTGCTTGATCACCGCTCCCATCGCGACTTCGCCCAGCTGCTGGCCGTGCAGGCCGAACTTCTCGACCAGCGCGCCGAGCGTGCGCACGGACATGCCGAGGTTGCCGACGTCCGAATAGGCGGTGTTCTGGCGGCAGAACGGGATACGGACGCCGCCGAGCACGGCAACGGGACGGGCAGGACGCATCGCTACACCTCGCGAAAAACTCGGAAAGGGGGAAGTCGCCGGGGCCTTTACACCCGGGCGGGCATAATGGCCCTGAAGTGTACCGCCGGCTCCCGCGGGCGACCACACGCCACCGTATCCTCGATACCGGAAGCCATGACTCCAGCGCAGATCGCCATGCCCACGCCGCCCGCCACCCTCCACGTGCTCGGGGCGCTCGCCCTGGAACTGCGCGGCGATGCGCCGGTCCACCGGCAGGCGCTGGCGCAGGCCGAAGTGGGCGCGCTGGCGGAGCTGATCGCGGACGACCTGGCCGGCTTCGTGCCCGAAGCGGCGTCGCTGGACCTGATCACCGTCGGTGCGCATTACGACCCGGTCGAGCTGCTGCGTCCGGGCTGGCCGCTGCATCGCGAACTCGACCAGCTGGCCGCCCGCGCCCCGCGCGCCGGCGTCGCGCCGGATGCGGGGCGGGTCATCGCGTTCGGCGCGCACGACGCGCACCTGCCTGGCGCATTGACGCCGTCGACCGATCACCTGGGCGGTCCGTTCCGCCTGGTCCCGTTCGTGCTCGGCGGCAGCGAAGCCGTGGCGGCGCGCGTGGGCGAGGCCTTCGAGCGCGAACTGCTGGAACGCGGCATGGCCGGCGCGGCGACCGCGCTGGCGGCGCAGCAGGCCTTCGGCGTGCAGGTCGAACACGCGCGCTACCTCACGGTGCACGACCTGGCCGCGATGATGGCGATGCAGTACGACCATGCGGGCCTTGCCGAACTGTGGCCGCTGCTGGAAACCGCGCTGCTGCAGCCGGAAGGCGAGCACTGGCTCGACGCGCCGCCGGAACCGCTGGTGCACTACACCAGCGGCGAGGCACGCATCGCGATGTTCGAGCCGCGCGCGTGGAAGACGCGCTACGCCACCGAAGCACCCTGCGACACGCCCGAATGCCGCGCCAAGCTCGAGGCACAGCATCGCCATTTCCAGGCACGCCAGCGGCAGATCGCCGCGGTGCTGGGCGCGCACGGGATTCCAGTGAATTTCGTGCATTGCCCGGATGAGGGGCGCGCGGCGCTGGCGTGAGGTTGTCGCGCGGTGGTGGTTCTTCGGAACCGTCGTTCCCGCTGACGTTGGAACCCTTCCAACCGGCATCCCGGCGAAAGCCGGGACCTAGGCCCGCAGCGTCTGGGCACTCCGATGGCGGTGAACCACATCACCGTCAGCGACAGCTGGAGTCCCCCCAACGTCATCCCGGCGAAAGCCGGGACCCAGGCCCGCAGCGTCCGGGCACTCCACGGCGGGTGAACAACCTCTCCGTCATCCCGGCGAAAGCCGGGATCCAGGCCCGTAACCTCCGGGCATCTCGTGTCGGCGACCCACCTCACCGTCATTCCAGCGAAAGCTGGAATTCATCCTGACCTTGCCGCTGCCGCTGCCGTCACCCTTGCCCATGCTCTTGCTCGTCATTCCCGCGAAGGCGGGAATCCATGGACTTTTCACGCTTTACCCGCAGCGTCGAAGAGCAAAGAAGAATCACGATCCAAGCTTCCGATCGCCTGCGGCGCTCGGATCACTTTTCTTTGCTTGCCCAAAGAAAAGTAACCAAAAGAAAGGGCCTTCCATTTGCCCAAATCAATCCCACGACCGGCAAGCGAGTAGGCGCGTTCGCGATTCGCCATCCATGGCTCAGCGCTCACCGCCGCACATCCTGTGCGGCGCCCTTCGGAGCTAGCAACGTAGAAGGCGGTTCAACAGCAACACCAACAGCAACGTAAGCCACCGCGGCTCCGCTTACGCCGCCCCGCCCCCCACCTCAGCCGCAGCCGCCGGCTTCGCGCTTTCCGGGCTGATCTTTTCGATCGTGTGGCGCAGTTCGCGGCCGAGGATGAACTTGGCGTCCTTCGCCCACGTGTCCAGGCGGCTGTCGAAGGCGAGCTTGCTGTTCTCGTCCGGCCACACCAGGCGCATCTCGCGCAGCTTCTGGATGAAGCCGCGGAACAGCGTCTTGTCGAAGAACTCCGGCGCGGCCGGCGCGTAGAGCAGCGACAGGCGCTGCGCGGCCAACTGGCAGAGGCTTTCCAGTTCGGCCGCCGTCAGCGTGCCCGGGCCGTTCTTCACCAGCACCGAAATGGCGATGTAGTAGCGCTCGAAGGCCTGCTGCAGCGAATGGCCGATCGCGCGCAGTCGGAACACCTCGTCGCTCTGGCCGGAATTGCGCGCGAGGATGCCGCCTTCGTCGTCGCTGATCTTTTCCAGCAAACCTTCGCGGATGAAGACGTCGATGGTGCGGTTGAGGCGCTCGGCGAACTGCTCCTCCGTCCACGGCAGGAACAGCTCGGCCTGCAGGAACGGATACACGCTGCGGCCCAGGCGCTGCACGCCGTTGATGCTCATGCGGCGGTTGTTCTGGAAACAGCAGGCGATCCACGACGCCGCCGTGAACAGATGCAGCACGTTGTTGCGGAAATAGCTCAGCAGCACCGCGTTGTCGCCGCTCACGCCCAGCACGTCGCCGAGGGGATGCTTGGTGCGGGTGAGGACGTTGATTTCCTCGCCGTGCGCGATGATTTCCTCGACCGGGTGCGGCGTCACCGTGACGCGGTCGGAATAGGGCAGCTCGGCCAGCAGCGTCTTGCTCAGCTGGATCTGCGCGCGCAGGTCGGCTTCGCCCATCGCGTGCTTGGGCGTGGACAGCAGGGCGAGTGCGAGCAGGTTGATCGGATTGACGTCGGCGGCGCGGTTGACGTTCACCTGGATGCGCTGCGCGAGCGCGTCCACGGTGTCGGACAGCCACGCCGGCTTTTCCTCGTCGCTGACCGGCGCGCCGTCCCAGTCGGGCGCGTGCTCGGCCAGCACGTCGCCCAGGCGGATCGGTTCGCCGAAGTTCACCACCACCTGGCCGTAATTGCTGCGCAGCACCTTCGGGATGCCCATCAGCAGCTGCCAGATGGATTCCTTTTCCTTCGGCTTGCCGGACAGCTCGTCGAGGTAGCTGTTGCCTTCCATCAGCTTCTCGTAGCCGATGTAGATCGGCTGGAACAGTACCGGACGCGTGGGCTGGCGCACGAAGGCGCGCACCGTCATCGCGACCATGCCGCCCTTCGGCGGCAGCAGGCGACCCGTGCGTGAACGGCCACCCTCGACGAAGTACTCGATCGAATAGCCGCCGGCGACCAGCTGCGCGACGTACTCGCTCAGCACCGCCGAATACAGCGCGCTGCCGCGGATGCTGCGACGGATGAAGAACGCACCGCCCTTGCGCAGCAGCGTGCCGACGACCGGCAGGTTGAGGTTGATGCCGGCCACGATGTGCGGCGGCACGATGCCGCGCGTGTACAGCAGGTAGCTCAGCAGCAGGTAGTCCATGTGGCTGCGGTGGCAGGGCACGTAGACCACTTCGAAACCGGGCGCGTCGTCCTTCAGCTTGTCCAGGTGGTGGACGAGCACGCCGCGGTAGATGCGGTTCCACACCGGCGTCAGCAGGAAGCTCGCCGAACGCACGACCGGATGCGAATAGTCGGCCGCGATCTCGTACGCGAAGCCGTGCGCCTTCTTCCACGCATCGGCGAGCGAACTCTTGTCGCGCGCGGCCTGGTCGGCGATGGCGTCCTTCACCGTGGGCGAAGCCAGCACCTGGTCGACGAGCAGGCGGCGCGTGGAAAGATCCGGGCCGATCACCGCCGCTCGGATGCGGCGGAAATGCGCGCGCAGCACGCGCGAGAGCTTTCGAACCGTGCGCTCGGGCGGCAGGCCTTCGTCGACGATCGCACGCAGGCTCACCGGCGGGGCGAAGCGCACCAGCGTGTCGCGACCGTTCAGCGCGATCGCCAGCAACCGGCGGAAGCGGCCGACCAGCGTCCAGTTTTCCGAGAACAGCACCGAGAACCAGCCGCTGTTCTTGTCCGGCGCGCGGCCGACGAAGATCGACACCGGCACCAGTTGCACGTCCATCGACGGATCGGCGCGGTGCGCGTCGAGCAGGTGCGCGAGCGAGCCCGAATGCGTCTTGCGCGACGGCGGCGCGGTACCCAGCGACTGCTGCAGCTGGGTCAGCGTGTTGACGTTGCGGCGGGACAGCGCGAGGTAGGCGCGCTTGCGCTTGAGCGGGTCGCCCGGCAGCGGCTGCAGTGGCGAGGGCAGGCCGGCCTCGCGGCAGGCGCGTTCGAGGATCAGCGCGTTGGACAGGCCGTAGTCCTCGAGCACGTAGCAGACCGGTCGGCCGCTCCATTCCTCGGGGATGTCGGCCGCCGGATTGCGCGGTTCGACGGTGACCTGCACCCACGGCGCCATGATCCGGCCGAGCAGCTTCGCCCACCACGGGCGACGCACGGACGGACGACGCGGGCCGCCCGGGCGACGACCGCGGTCGTCATCGCGAACGTGGCCGGCGGCGTCGATGGGGAGTTCGGTCTGCGCCGGGTCGGCGCCGGATCCGGACGGCTCCGCGGCTTCGGGCTCGCGGGGCGCTTCAGCGTCGGGCGACGGGACAGCGGGAGTCGTCGCCGCATCCTCTCGGGCGGGCGAAGCGGCGGTCGTCGCGTCCTTGTCGGCGTCCGGGAAAGGCAGGGGCGTCTGGTTCGGCATCGCGGGCATTATGCCCTTGCGGCCTTGCGCGTTCAGGGCGCGGTGGCGGCAGGCGGGGCGTGGGTGGCGGCCGGCGGAGCGGTTCGCGCGGCGCCGTCGACGGCGGCGACGGGCGCATTCTGATCGGTCGCTGGCTTGGGAGCCGCGCCGTTGGCCGAGCGGGCGGCTTCGGCCTCGGCGTGGCGCAGGGCGTCGGTCAGGTACCAGTGGCCGTCGCGACGTTCGACCGCGAGCTCGGCCTCGATCGCCTTGCCGGCCAGCGTGTACTGCAGGCGGATCCGGGCGCGCTCGCCCTCGCGTGCGATCAGGCGCGCGCGCGCGGTGGCGAGGTCGGCATCGACATCCAGCCCGTACACCTTCACCACGCGCTTCATCCGCTCGAAGAACGGACCCATGCGCTCCAGGCTGTGGCGCATGCCCAGCTGGCGGAAGCGGTCCGGCCCGCCGGCGAGGCCCGTCTGGCGAGCGCCGGCGACCAGCGAGGGAATCGTCTGGCGCGCGAGTTGCACGTCGCCCAGCGGTGCCTTCTGCGCCCAGCGGCTGATCGCGCTCACCAGTTGCACGTAGTGCGCGCGTTCGTCGTCGCTGTAATCGCCTTCCGCGCGCAGGTACTGCGTCGCGAACAGTCCCAGCGTGGCCGCAGCGGAGCGGAGCTCGGCGTTCGCGCCGGAAAATTGACGCCGGTAGACGGTCAGCAGCTGCTTCTCCGCACCGGGTGCGGACAGGGCGTCGATGAAGGCGGGCAGGCGGTCGTCGAGCGGGAGGTCGGTCAGCGGCCAGCGCGTGCGGCCTTCGTTCCAGGCGGTGTCGAGCCGGGCGTGCAGCTCCGGCGGGACGGCGTGGCGCGAGTAGCTCACCAGGTCGTTGCGGCGAAGGTCGCGGATCAGCTGTTCGACCGCCTGCGTGGGTTCGGTCGGGGTCGGCTCGACCACCGGCGCGGGCGCGCGCTGGCACCCGGCCGCCACGAGGGCGGCCAGCAGCGTCAGCGCGGCGGTGGCGCGGGTGATCGGTCTCATGCGGATGCGGCTTCCCCCAAGTCGCTCGCGGCATCTTGGCGGCGTGACTGGAAGCCGGCAAGCCAAGGCCGTCCCGGATTGGAAATGTGGATGCGCGCGTCGAAATACCGGCATGGCGTCACATTCTTTGGGTCAAAAAGTGACGCGAACCGTCCAAATACGTCTTCAGCTTCGGAAAATGTGATCGAAATCTCGTTCAGGATTGGCGAAATCAGCTGCTTCACGCATTCCTAACGGGTCGAAACCCGTTTTGAGACTCTTGGCACAGTTTCTGCTTTCCAAGCCCTGACCCGGCATTTTCGCCGGCGCAAGCGTCCTGCCACGCGCCGGACCTTATTCACTCCAAGGGCTTAGTACTCATGAAGAAGATCCTCCTCGTTGCCGTCGCTGCTGCCGGCCTCGTCTCGGTCGCTCCGGCCTTCGCCGTCGACGGCACGATCACCATCAACGGCGCCGTGACCGGCACCACCTGCACCATCGCCAACAACGGCAACGTCACCGTGACCCTGCCGTCGGTCTCCACGACCTCGCTGACCGCCAACGGCGCCGTCGCCGGCCAGAAGGCGTTCGCCCTGAACCTGAGCGGCTGCGCCGCCAGCACCAAGGCCACGGCCTACTTCGAGCCGGGCGCGAACATCGATCCGGCCACCGGCAACCTGCGCAACGCCACCGGCGCGGGCAACGCGACCAACGTCCAGGTCCAGCTGTACAACTCCGACCTGAGCGCCATCAACCTGTTCAGCAACAACGCCAAGCAGGTCACGATCGGCACCGCCGGCCCGATGAACTTCTACGCCGGCTACTACGCCACCGGCCAGGCCACCGCCGGTACGGTCGCCACCAGCGTCATCTACACGATGACCTACCAGTAAGCAGCCGTACCCCGGGCGCGGCTTTCGGGCCGCGCCCGCCTCGGTTCCCCCGGACCGACCCTTTCCAGGACCCTCCCATGACCGCCTTCCTCCGCGCCGCCGCCGTGGCGCTGCTCGCCGCGTGCACCCTCGCTCCGGCCGCCCAGGCCAACGTGCTGATCGGTGGCACCCGCGTGATCCTGCCCGCGAAGGACGGCGAGGTCACCCTGCGCCTCACCAACGAGAACGACACGCCGGCCCTCGTGCAGGCCTGGATCGACAACGGTGATGCGAAGTCCACCCCGGACAATGTCGACACGCCGTTCCTGATCACCCCGCCCATGTTCCGCATGGAGCCCAAGCGCGATCAGAACCTGCGCATCCTCTATACCCGCGAGCCGCTCCCGGCGGACCGCGAATCGCTGTTCTGGCTCAACGTGCTCGAAGTGCCGCCCAAGCCGGTCGAGCGCGGCCCGGACGCCAACTACCTCCAGCTGGCGCTGCGTTCGCGCCTCAAGCTGTTCTTCCGTCCGGAAGGGCTGCAGGGCGATCCGATCAAGGCGCCGGCCGAACTGGTGTTCCACGCCGTCGGCAACGCGCTGGTCGTGAACAACCCGACGCCGTTCCACATCACGCTCACCGACATCGTCGTCCAGGTGGGCGGCAAGGCCGTGGCCGTCGAAGGCGGCATGGTCGCGCCGAAGTCCGAACTGCGCCTGGCTGCGGCCGGCCTGTCCGCGCCTGCCGGCACGCCGGTCCGCTTCAACGCCATCAACGATTTCGGCACCCCGGCGCCGTTCGTGGGGGCGACCGCTCCGTGACGTTGCGCACCGGCCAATTCGTGCCGGTACCCTCGCGCGTGCCGGGCCGGGCCCTGCTCGGCGCGGCGATCGCCTGCGCGCTGCTGGCGGCCACCGCCGCGCACGCCGCGCCGGCGCCGACCGCCCCGGCCGATGCGCAGTTCGACATGTCGCTGCTCGTCGGCGGCAGCCAGCAGACCGACCTGACCCGCTTCGAGCGCGGCAACGTCGTGATGCCGGGCATGTATCGCCTCACGCTGTTCCTTGCCGACGAATTCACCGGCTTCGCCGACGTGCGTTTCGAATCGCCCGAACCGAACGCCAACGCCCTGCCGTGCATGACGCCGGAACTGTTCGGCGCGCTCGGCCTGCCGATGGAAAAGCTCGACGAGGCCGCGCGTGCGCGCCTGGACTCGGGTTGCGTCGCGCTGCCGGAGCTGATTCCCGGTGCCACCGCCACCTACGACCAGAGCGAGCTGCGCCTGGACGTGACCGTGCCGCAGGCCTGGCTCGGCTACCGCGCGCGCGGTTACGTCAGCCCCGACCAGTGGGACGACGGCGTCACCGCCGGCCTGCTCAACTACAACGCCAACCTGTACCGAACGCGCAGCGGCGGGCTGGAGCAGACGTCTGGTTTCGTCGGCCTCAACGCCGGCCTGAACCTCGGTGCCTGGCGCCTGCGCCACGACGGCAACTACAACTGGCAGTCGTCGGTCGACGGCGCGCCGTCGACCCATCAGTACCAGTCGATCTCCACCTACGCCCGGCGCGACATCGCCCAGTGGCAGGCGCAGCTCACGCTGGGCGACAGCTACACCAGCGGCGAGATGTTCGACAGCGTCGGCGTGCGCGGCGTGCAGTTGTCCACCGACGACCGCATGCTGCCCGAATCGCAGCGTGGTTACGCGCCGACCGTGCGCGGCGTGGCCGAGACCAACGCGCGCGTCAGCATCCGCCAGAACGGCATGCTGCTGCTCGAAACCACCGTGTCGCCGGGTCCGTTCGTCATCGACGATCTCTACGCCACCGGCTACGGCGGCGACCTCACCGTCACCGTGACCGAGGCCGACGGCCGCGTGCGCGAGTTCCAGGTTCCGTATGCGTCCGTGCCGCAGCTGCTGCGCCCGGGCACGTCGCGCTTCTCCATCGCCGCCGGCGCCGTGCGCGACGACGCCTCGGAAGACGAGCCGATGATGGTGCAGGCGACGCTGCAGCGCGGCCTGACCAACCGCGTGACCGGCTATGCCGGCGCGCTCACCACCGACGGCTACGTCGCCGGCTTGGGCGGCGTCGCGCTCAACACGAGCCTGGGCGCGATCGCGCTCGACCTCACCGCCGCACGTACCAAGATGCCGACGCAGGAAGCCGAGACCGGCCAGAGCCTGCGCGCGACGTACAGCAAGATCCTCCCGAACTCCGGCACGTCCTTCAGCCTGGCGTCGTACCGCTATTCGACCAGCGGCTACTACAGCCTTCGCGAGGCGCTGGCGGCGCGCGATTTCGCGCTCGGTCGCCCGGTCGACACCGGCATGGACGACACGCTGCCCGGCGTGCTCACGCCCGAACAGCGCGAAGCCCTGCAGGGCCGCGACGCACGCCTGGACGCCTACACCAGCGCCCTGGAGCGCCAGCGCAACCGCTTCGACATCAACGTCAGCCAGCAGCTGGGCGAACGCGGCGGCCAGCTGTACGCCACCGCGTCGGCGCGCGACTACTGGACGCGCGAAGGCACCGACACGCAGTTCCAGCTTGGCTACAACAACCACTTCCGCGCCTTCAACTACAGCGTGTCGGCTACCCGCCTGCGCAATTTCGATGGCCGTTACGACAACCAGTTCTTCGTCAATTTCAGCGTGCCGCTGGGCAGCTCGCCGCGCGCGCCGACCCTGACCGCCGGCGTGGTGCGCCAGGACGACGGCCAGCAGCAGACGCAGCTGAGCGTCAACGGCACCGCCGGCGAAGACGGCCGCTTCAGCTACGGCGCCACCGCTGCGCACAGCGACGAGGTCGGTTCCTACGGCAGCGTCAATGGTGCGTGGCGCGGCAGCGCCGGCGTGCTGTCGGGCAGCTACGGCGAAGGCGATGGCTATTCGCAGGGTTCGGTCGGCCTGATGGGCACGCTGGTCGCCCATCCGCACGGCGTCATCGCCGGCCAGCCGATCGGCGACACCATCGCGATCATCTCCGCGCCGAACGCCAAGGGCGCGCGCGTGGTCAACGCACCGGGCGTGCGCGTCAACCGCTTCGGCCAGGCGCTGGTGCCGTACCTGACGCCGTACCAGTACAACTCCATCGAGCTGGACCCCAAGGGCCTGCCGCTGGACGTGCAGCTGCAGTCGACCAGTGCCCGCGTCGCGCCGCGCGCCGGTGGCGTGTCGATGCTGACCTTCGAAACCGAATACGGCCGCGCGCTGCTGCTGCGCGTGCGCATGGGCGATGGCCGCCCGGTGCCGTTCGGCGCCGAAGTCACCGACGTGCAGGGCCATGCGCTGGGCACCGTCGGCCAGGGCGGCCGCCTGCTGCTGCGCGGCGCCATGAAGGAAGGCACCGTCTCGCTCAGCTGGCAGGAAGAGGACAAGCCGATGCAGTGCACCTTCACCTACCAGACGCCGGAGCCCAAGCCCGGCGCCGCTCCCACCGCCCTGCCGATGGCCGACGCGCGCTGCACGCCGACCGTCACCTTCGCCGCCGCCAGCCTGTGATCGACTAGGCCTCCCGATGACGACCGACCCGACCGCGAACGTTGCCCAGACCACCACGCTGATGCGCCTGTTCCGCGTGTGCTGGGCGCTGCTGATGCTGGGCTTCCTGTATGCGGCGCTGCCGTCGAACGCGTTCGCCGCCACGTCGAACTGTTCGACCAGTTCGTCCGGCAGCCTGACGATGGGCAGCGTGAGCGTGCCGGTCAACGCGGCCAACGGGACCACGCTGGGCACGCCGGTGCAGCTGACGATGACGTTCAACTGCACCAACGTGCCCACCGATTCGTCGGGCAACAACCTGTACGTGCAGGCGGGCAACCTCGCCGCGCGCGATGCGGCCGACACCGGCGCCAACGGCATCCTGTTCGACACCAGCATCGCCGGCATCGCGCTCAAGATCACCGCCAGTCCCGACCAGGCGTCGGCCAGCGCGTGTCTGCGCTGCGGCCCCAACTCGACGGCCGGCTTCGAAATCGGCGCGCTCGACCGGACGTGCACGGGCAACGGCAACAACCGCCGCTGCACCGCGACCATAACCGAGACCTTCACCGCGCAGTTCGTGAAGACCGGCACCGTCACGCCGGGCACCGTGCAGGGCCTGCAGCTGATGCAGTTCTGGTGGTACGAGTACGGCACCACGGCCAGCAGCGGTCCGATGGGCACGGCGCTGACGCTCAATGGCGGCGCGCGGGTCTCCTCGGTGGGATGCAACGTCGATACCGGTTCCCAGAACATGACGGTGACGATGCCGACGGTCTCGACGTCCGCACTGAAGACGCAGGGCGCGACCGCCGGCCGCACGCGCTTCAACATCAACCTGTCCTGCCAGGCGGGCACCACGGCGAGCATCACCTTCGCCACGACCAACGCCTTCAACAACGCCAGCGGCATCATCGCGCCGACGACGGGCACCGGCATGGCGGCCAACATCGGCATCCAGCTGCTCGACGGCACGGCGTCGGCGGCGGTGCCGTTCAATGCCGCGCAGTCGCTGGGCACCACGCCCAGCGGTGCGTGGGCGGTGCCGTTCCATACGCAGTACTACCGCACCAGCAGCAGTGCGATCACCTCCGGCACCGTGCGCGGCACGCTGACCTTCACCATGACCTACCAGTGAACCGCGCGGGTGCGGCGGCTAAAGCCGCGCGCATCCGGGTCGTAAACCTTCCTGTTCAATCGTAGGTCTGCGTCGCCACCCATACCGCGTTCTGGTTGCCGGCGTCGCGGACGTAGCCCGCGTAGTAGCTCACCAGTTGCGAGCGCGCATGCGCCGCGGCGGGTTCCACCTGCAATGTGTAGGTGGTGGTGTTCGACGAACCCGCACATTGGGTTCGAAGGTGATGCGGCACGGTCTGTGCAGGGGTTTGGATTGCGGCAGGCATGCACGTGGGATTGACCACGCTGCCCGTGAACGTCATGCGGCCGCCGGCCGCGTGCGCATTCGCGCCTGCCGTTACCAGTACTACCACCATTGCGCAGAGCACGGCGCCCACCGTGACTCTGACTCGCTTCATGGCCTTTCCTTGCGCCTCTATGCGCGTAGTTCGCCTGTTCGCTCCATCGGCCGGGCTGAAGCTTCCTGAAGGGCTTTGCCCGGTCGGCGTCCGAGAATTGCAACCGACGTCACAGTTCAAGCGGCATCGTGCCGCCCGGACAGCGAAGCGCATCCGGGATCACGGCGGTGTGTTCTGGCGAAGGAAAGACCGACCGTCCGTCGCCGGCGTGGGCGCGCGGGCGAAGAAAAAGGAGGCCGGGGGCCTCCTTCAAATCCGGCCGGGGCCGGAGGACTTCGAGTTGTGGCATGGCTCCGGCTCGCGCCGGACGGAGGGCAGACTACCTGCCCTCCAAACCTAATGCAACCTCTCAAGAAACAGGTTGCAACCCATTGATTTCAAATAACGAAATCAGGGCGCGAGGTTCAACGCCGCGCGCTTGGCCTCGCGGCGCGCTTCGCGCGGCTGGGCCCAGTCGTTGTTGAACAGCGCCGGCTCCCAACTGCCGTAGGTCGGGTTGGGGAGCATGAACCAGCGCTCGCCGAACCAGTCGCCGTATTCGTCCAGCAGCTGCGAGCGGCCGTCGCGCGTGTTCGCCGTGACCTGCACGAAGTCGCCGAGCTGGTCGCCGAACTGCATTCAGCACGCGGTACTGCTGCCCGGCGAGGCGGCGACGGCAATCCTTCTCGCTGCCGTTCTGCTCGCAGCCTTCCACGACGGTGCCCAGGCCGAGGAACACACTGTCGTCCTTCACCGGCATGCCGACGGCCTTGAGGTTGGCGATCGTCGCGTCCTTCAGGTGCACCGCGCGGTTGGAGAGGTAGAGGATCGTCACGCCCTTCGCGCTCGCGGCCTTGGCGAACTCGACCACGCCCGGCACCGCCTTGGCTTTCTTCTCGGCGACCCAGGCGTCCCAGGTGACCTCGTCGTACTCCTTGCCCTGACTGACCAGGCGGGCCTGGTAGGGCGAGTTGTCGAGCACGGTCTCGTCCACGTCCATGACCACTGCCGCCGGCAGGCCGGTGGACGGGTTGCCGCGCTCGCCGGTGACCAGCGCGTCCCAGTTCTTTTCGTTCAATGCGACATCGAGCCTGTCCGCCGCGGCGCGGTAGACGGTCGTGGTCGCGGCCTGGTATTCGGCGCTGGTCTGCACCCAGAGCACGGCGTTGAGGTTGTCGTCGGCCGGCGCGGTCGGCTTCGCGGTCGCAGCGGAGGACGCTGCGGGCGCGGGCGCGGGTGCGTCGGCGGCCGGTGCCAGCGTGTCGCTCCGCTTGCATGCGCCCAGCGCGAGCGCGCAGGCCAGGACGGTCAGGGTGAGTACGCGGTGCGACATGGCGTGGGGCCGTTGACGATTGGGCCCGCGAGTTTAGCCGACGTCGTCGGCATGTCCGGTTTCAGCCGCATGGCAGCGGCAATGCGACAGGGCCGGCAAGGCCGACCCTGTCATGGTGCTTCGAAAGGATGCTTCAGAAGCGCAGTTCGACACCCAGCGTCGTGGTCGAGGCCGTGCCGATGTCCTCGTCGTAGTCCGCATCGTCGAAGTCGGAGTACGCGTAGCCGTTCACCATCACGTTGACGCTGAGGTAGCGCGTGAGATCCACGCCGACGCCCGCACCGAAGTACGCGCCATCGGTGTCCAGCTGCGTCGAGCTGGTGTAGGTCTCGCGCGGGAACGTCAGCACCTGTTCCTCGTAGCGCTCGTCGAGATCGGCGCGGAAATCGGCGTAGCCGGCGCGCGCGATCGCGAACCAGCGGCTGTTGCCGAAGGCGAAGCGCGCGTTCGCGCCGATGTGGTTGTAGCGCGTCTCCAGGCTGCTTTCGGAACGGCTCCGGATGAAGGAATCGGAGTACTCCTCCACGTTGCCGACCGCATCGACGCGGCCCGTGCCGGCCTCGATGCCCACCTGGACGTAGGGGCCTGCCTGCCAGCGGTAGCCCAGGCTGAAGGCCTGCGTGTCGGCGCTGTCCTCGCCGGTGTCGATATCCTCGTACGTCGCTTCGCCGAAGTTGCCGGCCAGGAAGAACTGCCCCTGCGCGTGCGCCATCGGCGACAGCGCGCCGCACGCGAGCGCCAGCAGCGCCGCGTATCCATGCTTGATCATCTAAACCCTGCTCCTGTGATTGACAGGGCGCTCCCCGCGCCCCGGCCCGCTCCGGGCGCGCGAATTCTAGCCGTGCGCGCGCCCGCGCGCCCAGCGTCTGCTCAGGTTGTGGCTACTTGCAGCGATACCTGCTTGCGACCGTCGGCAACCCATTGCGAGCCGACTTCGCTGAAACCGAAGGCCGCGTGGAAACGCCGCGACGCCTCGTTCGGCGGCACGGTGTAGAACTCGCAGGTCACGGTGTCGACGTCCGACGCGCGCGCAAAGTCGAACAGGTCGCGATACAGCAGCGGCCCGAGCTTGCGTCCCTGGTGCGTGCCGGCGACGACGACGCGATCGACGTACAAAAAGCGCGGATAACGCTGCGCGAACCACACGTAGTTGGGACTGTCGTAGGCGACGCCTTCGCGGAACGCCAGCAGGAACGCGACGACCTCGTCGTCCTCGCACGCGACGCGGTGGTACGCGGCCATCGCATCGAGTCCGCGCAGGCGCGAGGCGTCCATCGGACTGAGCATCTCTTCCGATTCGAGGTTCAGCGCGAGGATGCGTGCGTGATCGGCCGCGCTGGCGGGACGAATGGAGAAGCTCACGCGGCGGCCTCGTAGAGTTCGATCGGCAATCCGTCGGGATCGGCGAAGAAGGTGAAGCGCCGACCGGTGTATTCGTCCACGCGCAGCGGCTCCACTTCGACGCCAAGCGATTCCAGTTCCGCCGCGCTGGCGGCCACGTCGGTCACTTCGAACGCGAGATGACGCAGACCGCGCGCTTCCGGTCGCGACGGGCGCGGCGGCGGCGACGGAAACGAAAACAGTTCGATCTGCGTGCCATCCGGCAGCGCGAGGTCGAGCTTCCACGAGTCGCGCGCTTCGCGGTACGCCTCGGCGACGACGCGCAGGCCGAGCACGCGCGTGTAGAAATCCTTCGAACGCGCGTAATCGGAGGCGATGATGGCGACGTGGTGGATGCGGTGGAGATGCATGTGGTTCGTCATTCCACGAAAGCTGGAACGCATTCTGCGCCGCGCGAGGATCGAAAGCGATCCGCGCGACTCGCGGAGTTACTCGCCCAGCAATGCCTTGATCGCCGCGAATCCCGCCGCCGCGCGTTCCTGCTTGCGTGCCGCGTCGGCGACCGGATCGGCGCCGTCGCGCTGGATCTCCGCCGCCGGCAGTTCGTCGAAGAAACGGCTGGGCTTCAGGCGCAGCTTGTCGCCCCACTTGGACGCCTCGCGCGAATGCGACAGCCACAGCTGTTCCTTCGCGCGCGTGATGCCCACGTAGAGCAGGCGGCGTTCTTCTTCCAGCGAGCCTTCCTCCAGCGCCATTTCGTGCGGCAGCGTGCCGTCTTCCATGCCGACGATGAAGACGTAGCGGAACTCCAGGCCTTTGGCGGCGTGCAGCGACATCATGCGCACCTGGTTGCCGGCTTCGCCCTTGTCGGCGTGCGACAGCAGCGCGAGTTGCGCGGCGAGTTCGCCCGGGCCGGAGCCCTTGCCGCCGTCGAACCATTCCGACAGCTCTTCGAGGTTTTCCTTGCGTCGCTGGAAACTCGCCTCGTCCTTGCACTGCGCGCGGATCGACGCGAGCAGGCCGCTCTTTTCGGCGAGCATGCGCACCAGTTCCGCCGGCGAGATCTTGAAAGCCTCGCCGCGCAGGTGGCGCACGATGCTGACGAAACCATCGAGCGCGTTGGCCGCACGCGGCTGCAACTGCTTGAGCACGCCGATCTGCTCGGCCGCGCGCGACATCGGCATGTGCGCCTGCTGCGCGAGTTCGGCGAGCCTGGCCAGCGTCGTCGCGCCGACTTCACGCTTGGGCGACTGCACGGCGCGCAGGAACGCGGCGTCGTCGTCCGGATTGGCGATCAGGCGCAGCCACGAAAGCGCGTCCTTCACTTCGCCGCGTTCGAGGAACGCCGTGCCGCCGCTCAGGTGGTACGGCACGCGCAGCAACTGCAGCGATTTCTCCAGCACGCGGCTCTGGAAGTTGCCGCGGAACAGGATGCAGAAATCGCTCCACGGCGCCTGCTTGGCGGCGGCGAGGAAGTGGATCTCGGCGGCAACCTTCTCCGCTTCGTGCGCGCTGTCGCGGCATTCCCACACGCGGATACGCTCGCCGTCGGGCTGGTCGCTCCACAGCGTCTTGGGATGCTCGTGCGGGTTGTGCGCGATCAGCGCGTTGGCCGCGCGCAGCACGCGGTTGGAGCAGCGGTAGTTCTGCTCCAGCTTGATGATCTGCAGCGATGGATAATCCTTGCCCAGCTGCAGCAGATTGTCCGGATTGGCGCCGCGCCAGGCGTAGATCGACTGGTCGTCGTCGCCCACGCAGGTGAACAGGCCCTTCTCGCCGGCCAGCGCCTTCAGCAGGCGGTACTGCGCGTCGTTGGTGTCCTGGCATTCGTCGACGAGCAGGTAGCCGATGCGTTCGCGCCATGCCAGCCGCAGCGTTTCGTCGCCTTCCAGCATCTGCACCGGCAGGCGGATCAGGTCGTCGAAATCCACGGCGTTGAACGTCGAAAGCCGCGCCTGGTAGCGCTGGTACATCAGCGCCGCTTCCATTTCGCGCGGGCTCTTCGAGACGGCCAGCGCTTCCTCCGGCGACAACCCCGCGTTCTTCGCGCGCGAGATCAGGTTGCGCATGTCGTCGATCGCGTCGGGCTTGCTGCCCGGCGGCATCAGGTCCTTGATCTGCGCAGTGCTGTCGTCGCTGTCGAAGACGGAAAAGCCGCGGCGCAGGCCGGCCTTGGCGTGGTCGATCTGCAGGAACTTCAGGCCCAGCGCATGGAACGTGCAGACCGTCAGGCCTTCGGCGGCGTCGCCCTTGATGCGCTTGGCGACGCGCTCCTTCATTTCCTTCGCCGACTTGTTGGTGAAGGTGATGGCCGCGATGCGCTTGGCCGGCATCGCGCGCGAGGCGATCAGGTGCGCGATCTTCTCGACGATCACGCGCGTCTTGCCGCTGCCCGCGCCGGCGAGCACGAGCAGGGGGCCGTCGGTGTGCAGGACGGCGGCGCGTTGAGGAGGATTGAGACCGTGCATGGGGCGCGTTTGCTGCCGCTGGGGCGGCCGCGTATTGTGCCGGAAGCGCCTTTCGGATGGGCGCGGCGCGAGGCTGAACACGCCGTGGGATGATCCGGTGGCCACCGTGCCGATGTTCCGTATCCGAGTGGAAGTCCCGACGAAAGGAAGGATCGCCATGCCAACCGCACGTTTCCTGATCCCGGCGCTGCTCGCGCTTGTGTTCGCGACCGACGCGCGCGCCGACGAGGCGCCGCCGCTCACCGGCGCCAGCTTCATGGAGCTGGACGCGATGCTGCCATCGCTGCGCGGACGCCCGAACGAGGAGTTCCGCGTGCAGGGTCTGAAGGCGTACCAGCAGCGCCACTTCGACGAGGCGATCGCCCGGTTCGAACTGGCCTCCGGCTATGCCGACAAGTATTCGCAGCACTATCTCAGCCTGATCCACTGGCACGGGGTCGGCACGCCGGTCGATCGCGTGCAGGCCTACATCTGGAGCGACCTGGCCGCGGAGCGCGGCAACGCGCGCCTGCTCGCGATACGGGAGAAGATGTGGGCGCAGCTGAGCTCGCAGGAACAGGCGCGTGTTCCGCGCGAAGGCGAGGCGTACTACGCACGATACGGCGACGACATCGCCAAGCCGCGCGCCGAAGCCGAGATGCGCCGCTTCGCGCGCGACATGACCGGCAGCCGCGTGGGTTATCGGAACCAGCGCATCGAAACCGGCGGCGGTCCGGTGAACGGCGTGTTCCTCACCGAGGTCGGCAGCAACGCCGCGGCCTACGCGGTCTCGGTCGCGGGTTCGCCGGACGAGCTGTACGGCAGGGAAGGCGGCCTGCGCCGCCTGGACGGATACTGGCAGGAACAGGATCGCCTGCTCGACGGCACGGTCGAAGTGGGTGAGCTCGAAACGGTACGACGCGGCGGCCGCGGGCCGATCGCTCCGCGCGAACGCTGACGCACGACCCCCATCATCATCGCGGAGAACGCCATGGAACTGGTTGCCTCGATCCTCTTCGCCACCGCGCTGGCCGCCGGGCCGACGACGCCCTCGCCGGAGGCACTGGACGCCGTCGTCGCGCCCAGCGATCGCATGAACGCCTCGGACCTCGACGAACGCACGCGCCTGGCGGCGAATTTCCCGAACGAACGCAACCGCCTGTTTGCGAGCGAGGCCGCGGCGCAGGGCCGCTGGGACGATGCCCTGCGTCTGTTCACCACCGCCGCTCGCTACGCCGACAAGTACTCGCAGCACCGCATCAGCCTGATGTACTGGCATGGCGTGGGCGTGGAGCGCGATCCCGCGCTCGCCTACGCGTGGGCCGACCTCGCGGCCGAGCGCATGTATTCGAGCTTCGTCGTGCTGCGCGAGAAGATGTGGCTCGAGCTTGATGAAGCCCAGCGCGAGCGCGCGCTGCACGAAGGCGCGGCGCTCTACGCGCGATTCGGCGACCAGGTCGCCAAGCCGCGGCTTGCCGCGGAGATCACGCGCCAGAACACGCAGATCACCGGAAGCCGCGTCGGCTACACCGACGGCCGCCTGTACGTGCACGCGCCGGCGCCCGGTGCGAACACCATCGAGGACACGCAGGGCGGGTTCGACCTGCGCGCGATGTACGCGCCGTGGCGACTCGACCCCGAGCGCTACTGGGCCGTCGAGGACGCGATCTGGAAGGACGGCTCGGTCGAAGTTGGCCCGGCCCGCAAGGCGCACGCACGCGACCGCGCCGACGACTGATCCGTCCCCCTGAAGGCGCGCGCGGCCGCGGTTAGACTCGGCGCTCGCCCCTCGAACGGATCCGCCATGCGCCTGGGCCTGGCCGCCAACCGCCTGCACCACCTTCGCGAAGACGCCGCACTGTTCCGCTGGCTGCAGGCTTGCGAGCCGGGCATCCGCGAACTCGGGCTGGAACTGCACACCGTCGGGCGCACATTCGACGCGATCGCCTCGGCGGGGTTGCTGCCCGGCTACACCGGGCTTCGCCGCTATCCGTACGGACGCGACGGCGGCTTGATGAAGCTGGTGGCCGAAGTCGTCGGCCTCGGGAGCCCCGAACGCACGCTCGACGGCGCGATCTACCTCATCGATCCGGTCGATCCGTCGTCGGTGTTTCCCGAAGCGATCGCGCTCAAGCGCCAGTGCGTGATCCACGGCAAGCCGTTCATCTCGACCGTGGCGTCGGCACGCGACTGGATCGAGGTGGAGCGCATGCACGCCGGTTTCGCGCCCGATCCGAAGGCCGACCCGCTGCACGCATTCGAAACGCAGACGCTGGCGCTGATCGCGCACGACGCGATGAAGCCGCAGATGATGGCCTACGCCGCCGAGCACTTCGACGTGCTGTCGCGATTCCAGCGCCGCGTCGCCACGGGCACCACGGGGCAACGCCTGAACGAGCTCGCATGGAGCCGCGGCTGGCCGCAGGGGCAGGCCTGGGTCCAGCGGTTCGAAAGCGGCCCGATGGGCGGCGACGCGCAGATCGCCGACCTCGTGCTGGAGCGCCAGTGCCAGCGCGCGATCTTCTTCGAGGATCCGCACGTCGCGCGGCAGCACGAGGCCGACATCCAGCTGCTCGAACGCGCCGTCACCACCGTCACCTTCGACGCCGTGTGCATCACCTCGCCGGCCGTGGCGACCCGCTGGGCGGCCGCGGTGCGCCTGCGGGCGGAGCGTCGCGGCTGACCAGCGCCGGAGACGCATTCCGGCCTTGATTTCAAGCCTGTAGTGCGTGCCGTGCGCGCCGTACACTGCACGCATGGCGAAGCTCTATTTCTATTATTCGGCGATGAACGCCGGCAAGACCACGACGCTGCTGCAGTCGGCGCACAACTACCGCGAGCGCGGCATGCGCGTGGCGATCCTGACGCCGCGCCTGGACGATCGCGCCGGCACCGGCGTGGTCGCCTCGCGCATCGGCCTGCGCTCGGAAGGCATCGCGTTCGAACGCACCGACGACCTGGACGCCATCGTGCGGCGCGACATCGCCGAACACGGCCCGCTGAACTGCGTGTTGGTCGATGAAGCGCAGTTCCTGACGAAGTCGCAGGTGTGGCAGCTCAGCGAAGTCGTCGATGCGCTGCGCATTCCGGTGCTGTGTTACGGCCTGCGCACGGATTTCCGCGGCGAGTTGTTCGAAGGCAGCCAGTACCTGCTCGCGTGGGCGGACGAGCTCACCGAGATCAAGACCATCTGCCACACCGGCAAGAAGGCGACGATGGTCGTGCGCGTCGACGCGCAGGGCCGCGCGGTGCGCGAAGGCCCGCAGGTCGAGATCGGCGGCAACGATCGCTACGTGTCGGTGTCGCGCGCCGAGTACAAGAAGGTCATGAGCGGCGAGGGCACGATCGAGCCGGTGCAACCGCCGCTGCCGTTGTAGCTCGAATCAACCGCAGCCGCGGACGATCGCCGCGACCTCGCGCGGGATCGCGCCGCCGTCGGGCTGCGCCTCGCGCAGCTGTTCCTGCAGCGTATCCAGCCGCGCCATGGCGGTATCGCGGTCCGGCCCATGGCAACGCAGCTGCGCCGCATAGGCCTGCGCGCGCCACGCGGTGCGGCGCAGATCCAGATCGCCGTGCGACAGGCCTGCCAGCGCATCCAGACGCGTCAGCGCGCCGTCGTCGCCTTCCAGCGCCTGCGCGTGCGCGAGCGAGAGTTCGGCTTCGCGCGTGTTCGGATGCGTGCTGCCGTAACCGCTACGCGTCAGCGTGACGGCCTGCGCGAGATGCGCCATGCCCTGGTCGTGCTGGCCGAGCGAGAGTTCGATCACGCCCAGCAGCCGGTCGCTGTCGCCGATCAACGCATGTCGCGGCCCGAAACGCGCGATGCGCAAATCGCGCGCTTCGGTCAGCGACTTGAGCGCGGCGCGGTCGCGGCCGATCGCGTGCAGCAGCCGCGCCTGGTCGAACAGCGCGTCGGCGAGCCGCGCGTTGTCTTCCTCGCGACGCGCCAGCGCGACCGCATGCTGCATCGACGCCAGCGCCGTCGCGTTGTCGCCGCGTTCCCATGCGACGAGGCCGAGCTGCCGCTGCAGGCGTCCGAGTTCGCTCGCGCCGCGCTTCGTTTCCGCCGGATCACCGCCTGCGTGCACGCGCCGCTGCTGCAACGCGATGGCCTCGCGCAGCTCGCGATCGGCTATCGCGTAACGGCCCTGTTCGATATGCAGCCCCGCGAGCTGGCGACGCAGCGACAGCGTGGCCGGGTGCTGCGCGCCGTACACCTCCAGCCCGAGCGCGAAGGCATTCGCAGCGGATCGCTCGGCGGCATCGATCTGTTCGAGGCCCTGCTGGAGCGAGGCCATGTGCGAGCCGATCTCGACCATCAGCGCGTGCCGCGCGCCGACCTTCTGCTGCAGCTGCGTGCGCGCCTGCTGGTAGCCCTGCAGCGCGGCGCCGGACTGCCCGGCATCGGCCTGCAGGTTCGCGAGATCAATCAGGTTCTCGACCGTGCCGACGTCGTCGCGATCGTCGCGTCGCAAGGTGAGCGAGCGTTCGAACAGCTGGCGCGCACCTTGCCGCTCGCCGTTGTCGCGGCGGCAACGTCCGAGCTGCGAGTAGAACTCGCTGACCTGCGGCGGCAGCTGCGCCTGTTCGCGGCGCGCGGTCGGCAGCGCGGGCTGCATCAGGCCGATGCACTGGCGCGGCTCGCCGAGCAGCCGCAGCGCCTGGCCGCGCTGCGTCAGCGATTCCAGCTGCAGGCTCACCGGCGCATCGGCGGCGGTTTCCAGCACGCCCGCCTGCCGGTTGAGCAGCACCAGCGCTTCGCGGTAATCGCCCAGGCCGATGCGCAGGCGCGCGATCACGCCGAGCAGTTCGGCGCGCGCGCGGGGTTGCAGCGCGAGTTCGCGATTGCCGCGATCGAGCGAATCGTCGAGCAGCCCGCGCAGGTCGAGCGCCTGCCCCTCCGGCGTGCCGCGTGCGCTTTCGAACACGCCGACCATGAAGTCCTGCATCGCCTGGGCGCGTCCGGCTTCCGCGACGGCCTGCCGCGCCTGCCACGCGACGATCGCGAGCGCCGCGGTCAGCACGACCGCGACCAGCGTGCCCGTCGCCAGCGCCCAGCGATGGCGACGCAGATATTTGCCGAAGCGGTACCCGAGGTTCTGCGGACGCGCCTGCACCGGGCGCCCGGCTTCGTAGCGACTCAGATCCAGCGCCAGCGCCTCGACCGACGGATAGCGATGTTCCGGCCGCTTCGACAGCGTCTTGAGCACGATGTTGTCGAGATCGCCCGACAGCATCCGCGCGTGGCGGCGCAGCGCGTGCACGTCTGCGCCCGCGTCTTCGGCGCGACGCAGCACGGTGTGCGAAGGGCGCTGCGGATCGGCGGCGAGGATCGCTTCCTCCCATTCCGCATCGGTCTGCCGCTTCAGCCGATACGGCTTGGTGTCGGTGAGCAGTTCGAACAGCACCACGCCGAGTGCGTACACGTCGGTCATCGTCGTGACCGGTTCGCCGCGGACCTGTTCGGGCGCCGCGTAGTGCAGCGTGAACGCGCGCACGCCGGTGCGCGTCTGCTCGATCATCGGCGCGTCGGAGTCGAGCAGTTTCGCGATGCCGAAATCGAGCAGGCGCACGTCGCCGCTGGGCGTCACCAGGATGTTCGATGGCTTCAGGTCGCGATGCACGATCAGGTTCGCGTGCGCGTGGCTCACCGCATCGCAGATCTGGTGGAACATGCGCAGCCGCTGTTCCAGCGGCAGCTGGTGGTTGCGGCAGTAATCGGTGATCGGCTCGCCTTCGACGTATTCCAGCGCGAGGTACGGCAGCCCGTCGCTGCTGATGCCGGCATCGAGCAGGCGCGCGATGTGCGGATGCGCCAAGCGCGCGAGGATCTGCCGCTCGCGCGAGAAGCGCAGGCGGAGATTGCTGTCGGCCAGGCCCGGGCGCAGCAGTTTCAGCGCGACGCGGCGCTGGTACAGGCCGTCGGCGCGCGCGGCCAGCCACACCTGGCCCATGCCGCCTTCGCCGAGCAGGCGTTCCAGGCGATACGGCCCGACCTCGCCACCGGCGCGCAGCGCGGACAGCGGCGGGATCAGCGGTTCGGAAAGGAAATCCTCGTGGCTTTCGTCCAGCGTGATGAGCGTCTGCAGCTCATCGGCGAGCGCCGGATCTTCCTCGCGCAACTGCGCCAGGCGCAGTTCGCGCGCCGGCGGCTCCAGTTCGAAGAGCGCGTCGAGCAGCGGGGAGATGCGTTGCCAGCGCTCGGGATCCATCGTTCAGGGTCCGGGGGCCAGGGATCGGGAGAGCGGTCGGCGCGCGGCCTCCGGCCTCACTCCTTCAATGACGCGAGCAGGAACAGCCGCGCCTTCTGCCAGTCGCGGCGGATGCTGCGCTCGGAGCGCTCCAGCAGCGCGGCGATCTCCAGTTCCGACAGGCCGGCGAAGTAACGCAGCTCCACCACCTGCGCCAGGCGCGGATCGACCGCGGCCAGCTTGGTCAGCGCGGTGTCGAGGCCGAGCGTGTCCTCGTCCAGACGCAGGCCGCCCTCGACGTCGTCGGGCAACTCGGTGACGCGATGCAGGTCACCGCCGCGCTTCTGCGCCAGTCGCTGCCGCGCGTAGTCGACCACGACGCTGCGCATCGCGGAGGCGGCATAGGCGAAGAAATGGGCGCGATCGTCGAACTGCGCCTCGCGGCGGCCGATGAGCTTCAGGTAGGCCTCGTGCACCAGCGCGGTCGCATCGAGCGTCTGGCCGTGCTGTCCGGCGAGTTGCCGGCGGGCCATCGTGTGGAGTTCCTGGTAGAGCGTCGCCAGGACGCGGTCCAGGGCACCCCGGTCCCCTTCCCGTGCGGCATCCAGCAGCAGCGTGATATCGGCGGTATCGGCCATGGGACGCCCCGTGCGCAGTGCTCCGGACTATACGCTTTTCCGTGATTGTCACCACGAAATAGTCGTGTAGGGATAGCGCGCGATGGCTTTCAGTTTTTTCCGACACGCCCCGGAAAAAAGCGTCCCGATCCGGACTTATTTCTGACAGTGCCCGCACCACACGGTGGTGCGCTGGCCGATCGACGCCTGCTTCAGCGGCCGCCCGCAACGCGGGCAGGGTTCACCGCCGCGGCCGTAGGCGGACAGTTCCTGCTCGAAGTACCCGGGCGCGCCATCCGGCGCCAGGAAGTCCCGCAGCGTCGTCCCGCCACGTTCGATTGCGTGGCCCAGGATGCGGCGGATTTCCTCCGCCAGCCGCTGGTAGCGCTCACGCGAGACCTTGCCGGCGGCGCGCAGCGGCGAGATGCCGGCGGCGAACAGCGCTTCGGCCACGTAGATGTTGCCGACGCCGACCACGACCCGCTGGTCCATCAGGAAGGTTTTCACCGGCGCGCTGCGGCCGCGGCTCAGGGCGAAGAGGTAGTCGTCGTCGAACTGGTCCGACAGGGGTTCCGGGCCCAGGTCGGCGAGCAGTTCGTGCGTTTCGCCCGGCGGTTGCCAGAGCAGGCAGCCGAACCGGCGCGGGTCGTTGAAGCGCAGCACGCGCGCGCCCTCCCGGCCGCTGGGTTCCAGCGCGATGTCCACGTGGTCGTGCGTGCGCACCGGCGTGTCGGCGGGCAGCACGCGCAGGCTGCCGGACATCCCCAGGTGCAGCAGCGCGCTGCCGGCGCCGGTATCCAGCAGCAGGTACTTGGCGCGACGGCGTACCGCCGTCACGCGCTGGCCGGGGAGCAGGCTCACGACTTCGTACGGGATCGGCCAGCGCAGGTCCGGCCGGCGCAGGACGACGTTGGCCACGCGGCGGCCTTCGACATGCGGCGCCAGTCCGCGACGGGTGGTTTCGACTTCGGGAAGTTCGGGCATGGGGCGAGCGTACTATCGGGGCCGTTCCCTCCGGCTTTCGCCGTCATCCTGGCGAAGGTCGGGTTTGGCGACCGGAGACCGAGGGATGGGTTCGGGAACGGGCAACGACAAGGCCACCCCGACGTCCGTGCTCCAGCCCGCGCTGGGTACGGCGCTGCGCGACTACACGCGCGGCGAGCTGGACCTCGCGCATGCCGCGCTGGGCGATCCCGACCTGCACGAAGGCGTCCACCAGGCGCGCAAGGCGATCCGCCGCGCGCGCGCCGTGCTCGCGATGGGCGACGGCCTGCTCGGGCCCGGTGCCGGCCTGGTCGACCGCGAACTGCGCGCGCTCAACGACGGCCTGTCGAGCCTGCGCGACGCGCACGCGCTGGTGGAGGTGATCGACCGGCTGCTCAAGCGCGAACGCCGCGACGACGCGCGCGAGGTGCTCCAGCGCGCCCGCGAGGCCGCCGTCGCCACGCGCACGCAGGTCGCCAACGTCGCGACGCGCTCCGACCCCGGCCTCGTCTCGCGCCGCGGCATGCTCGACGTGCTCCGCGCCGCGCTGACCGCACTGGACTGGTCGCGCCCGACGCCGGCCGGGCTGCGCATGGCCATCGCCGACAGCGACCTTCGTTCGCACGAAGCACGCCTGCGTGCGTACGAAGGCGGCGATGACGACGACTGGCACCGCTGGCGCCGTCGCGTCCGCCGCGCCTCGCACCAGCGCCGCGCGATGGAGGGCGTCGGACTGGCGGCTCCGGAGGCTTCGGACCGCTTCGACAAGCGCACTACGCACCGGCTGGGCGAAGCGCAAGATCTCGCGCTGCTGCTCGATCACTGCCGCCGCGACTCCCCATTCAGCAAGGACGATCGCGACGCCCTTCGTGCGCGTGCGCGACCGGCGCTGCAGCGCGCGAGGCGGCGCATTGCGCGCCAGGTGGCTGAACGCCGCGACGCTTGCCCGACCGACTGAACGACCCCATCACATAACCACGCCATACCGGCGCGAAGGGTGCGTTCGGGCTGGCATGATCCGGTTCGTACCGCGCGAAAGCCGGTCACTTCCTGCCGGCAATGTGCTGCACCGGCGTTTCCGGAGTCGAAGAATGTCCCTGTCCGTGCTCGACCTCATCGCTGGCGGTTTGCTGCAGGCCAGCTGGGGTGAACTGCTGATCTACCTGCTGGTGGTCACCCAGCTGACGATCTTCTCCGTCACGCTCTACCTGCATCGTTCGATGGCGCATCGCTCGGTGGACTTCCACCCGGTGCTCGCGCACTTCTTCCGGTTCTGGAGCTGGCTCACCACCTCGATGATCACGCGCGAGTGGGCCGCGATCCATCGCAAGCACCACGCCAAGTGCGAGACCGAGGAAGATCCGCACAGCCCGCAGTTCAAGGGCATCGACACGGTGATGTGGCGCGGCGTCGAGCTGTACCGCGACGCGCGCGGCCAGCGCGAGGACATCGAGAAGTACGGCAAGGGCTGCCCGGACGACTGGATCGAGCGCCACCTGTACACGCCGCACGCGACGATGGGCCCGGTGCTGATGCTGGTCATCAACACCGCGCTGTTCGGCCTGTGGGGCGTGGCGCTGTGGGCCATCCAGATGGTGTGGATCCCGTTCTGGGCCGCAGGCGTCGTCAACGGCCTGGGCCACTGGTGGGGCTACCGCAATTTCGAAACCACCGACACCGCGACCAACCTCACGCCGTGGGGCTTCTGGATCGGCGGCGAGGAACTGCACAACAACCACCATGCGTTCCCGTCGTCGGCGAAGTTCGCGCTGCGCAAGTGGGAATTCGACATCGGCTGGAGCGCGATCAAGCTGCTCGAGAAAGTGCGCCTGGCGAAGGTGCTGCGCGTGGCGCCGACGCTGGATGTGCGCCCGAACATCGCCATGCCGGACGGCGAAACGCTGAAGGCGCTGCTGGCCCTCCGCTTCCAGGCAATGACGGACTACTACCGCAACGTCACGCTGCCCGCGTTGCGCGAAGCCAAGCTGAAGCTGCCGCGCAACCTGCGCCAAGGCCTGGCCGACGACGGCCGCTGGCTCGACGACGACAAGCGCGCGAAGCTGCAGGCGTGGCTGGCCGAGCGCCCGAAGATGGCCACGCTCGCCGAGTTCCGCCAGCGCCTGGCGCAGGTGCTCGACGACCGTTCGCACGACGCGCAGGCGACGCTGCAGAAGCTGCACGCGTGGTGCACCGAGGCCGAAGCCAGCGGCATCCATGCGTTGCAGCAGTTCTCCGCGCGCCTGAAGGGTTACGCGATCGCGCCGGCACGCATCGCCTGACCTCGCCGATGGTCGCGACGGATCGCATCGCCACGCACAAGCCCGCGCCGAAACGCGCGGGCTTCGTTTTGCTTCTCGCCATGACATGCGCGGGAAGCGCATCCGCCCAGTCGATTCCGCTTCGCCTGAACCGCGCGCCCGCGACGGCGACGACACCCGCACCGGAGCCCGCCCCGGCGCCAGTGGAAACGAACCTCGGCGCGGTGGACGCAAGCACCGACTACGTCGCGCGCATGGACGCCGATCGCAATGGCCGCGTCTCGCTCGCCGAATACCAGGATTGGCTGAGCTACGCCTTCACGCGCATGGACGCCAACCGCGACGGCGTGCTCTCGGCCGATGAACTCCCAGGCGGCCGCGGCAAGCCCGTCACGCTGGCCGACCATCGCCAGACGGTGGCCGAGCGTTTCGGCCGCCAGGATCGCAACCGCGACGGTTACCTCGACGCGCAGGAATTGCTGGCGCCGCCGCAGTAACCGAACGCGGCGGACTGGTTCCTCCGGATCCGCCGAAACCGGTCCACGCGGCGCACCGAACGCTTTCTACGCTGGCCTCGACTCCTTCGAGGCCACGACCATGCCCTGCTTCATCTGCGAGACCTGCGGCACCCAGTTCGCCGAACGCGCATCGCCGCCACCGCACTGCCCGATCTGCGAGGACGAGCGCCAGTACGTCGGCTGGAACGGTCAGCGCTGGACCACGCACGATGAGCTCGCGCAACGCTTCAGCCTTCGCGTCGAAGAGGACGCCGGCCTGCTCGGCATCGGCATCGATGGCGATTTCGCCATCCCGCAGCGCGCGCTGCTGCTGCCGACGGGCGCGGGCCATCTCATGTGGGAATGCGTGAGCCTGGTGACCGACGCCGCCGTCGCCGCGTTGAAGGCGCGCGGCGGCGTGGATCGCATCGTCATCTCGCACCCGCATTTCTACAGCGCGATGGTGGAATGGAGCGACGCGCTCGGCTGCGTGCCGATCCTGTTGCACGAAGCCGATCGACGGTGGGTGCAGCGACCGTCCGAACGCATCGAATTCTGGCGCGGCGATGCATTGCGGCTGTCCGACGACGTTACGCTGCTGCGCGTGGGCGGCCACTTCGACGGCAGCACCGCGCTGCACTGGAAAGGTGGCCCACGCGACGGCAGCGCCCTGTTCCCGGGCGACGCGCTGCAGGTCGTGCTCGATCGCCGCCACGTGACCTTCATGTACAGCTACCCGAACTACATCCCGATGAAGACGCGCGACGTGCACGCGATGCGTGCGCTGCTGGACGGCTTCGATTTCGCCGACGTGTACGGCTTCACCTGGGGCCGCAACATCCTCGGAGGCGCACGCGCCGCCGTGGACGCGTCGTTCGAGCGGCATCTGGCGGCCGTAGCCGCATGACTCCCTCGACCTCGCGGCTTGAGCCCCTCTCCCCCCGGGAGAGGGGTTGGGGTGAGGGTCGGGGCATGCGACCACGCCCGCATTCGCGATGCCCCAACCGTTCCGCTCGAACACTCACCGCCGCAACGCTTTCTCCAGCGACGCCAGGCGCTCGCGAATCTCAACCTCCCCCACGCACCCCAACCCGAACGCCACGCCACGCACCCCATCCTCGCGCCGCGACAACGCGCGCAGCGGCATCGCACCCATCGCATGCTCGCGCACACGCGGCAGCAGCTCATCCGCGGCCTCCGCATCGATGAACCGCGCCGCGACATGGATGCCCGCCTCCGACGGAATCGCCACGAGCCATCGCGACAGCCGGCCGTCGAGCATCTCGAACAACGCCGCGCGCCGGCCTGCGTACACGCGCCGCATGCGTCGCACATGACGCGCGAGATGGCCTTCGAGGATGAAGTCCGCCAGCGCGTCCTGCACCTGCGCGTTGCCGCAGGTGTCGGCGCCTTCCTTCGCCGCGGCGAGCGCATCGCGCAGCCATTCCGGCGCGACCACGTAACCCACGCGCAGCGAGGGAAACAGGCTTTTCGAGAACGTGCCGACGTAGACCACGCGCCCGTCGCGATCGAGCGTCTGCAGTGCGTCGAGCGGACGCGCGCCGTAGCGGAACTCGCCGTCGTAGTCGTCCTCGATGATCAGCGCGTCGCGTTCGCGCGCGAAATCGAGCAATGCGCGCCGACGCGCCATCGACATCGCGACGCCCGTCGGATACTGGTGCGACGGCGTCACGTAGACGATGCGCGCCTCGCGCGGCAATGCGTCCACGCGCAGGCCTTCATCGTCCACGGGCACCGGTACGACGTCCGCACCGGCCGCGGCCATCGCGGCGCCCGCGGTCGGATAGCCGGGGTCTTCGACCGCGACCACCGTGCGTCCCGGCGTCACCAGCAGGCGCGCGAGGAGGGCGAATGCCTGCCGCGCGCCGGATGTCACGATCACGTCCTCCGCGCGGCACGCCACCGCGCGAGCGAACGACACGTGCCCGGCGATGGCCTCGCGCAGGCGCGGCCGCCCGTGCGGCGGTTGGTACGCAAACGCCGAGCCGTTGCGCGGATGGAACGCGCGCGACAGCAGGCGTCGCCACACGTCGAATGGAATCTCGCGATGGTCCGGCACGCCGAGGCGGAAGTTGGACGTCCACGCGTCGTCGCTCGCGACCGCGCTGCTCCACGACGGCGCCTGCCATCGCGTGCGCAAATGACCGTCCGCCAGCCGAGGTGTGCGCGACGCCGGACGCGTGGCGACGTCGGCGACGATGGCCTTCGCGCCCGCGCGCGTGATCACGTAGCCCTCCGCGACCAGCAGGTCGTACGCGGCGATCACCGTGTTGCGCGCCAGGCCGTAGGCGGTGGCGACGCGACGCGTCGAGGGCAGTTCGGCGCCCGCGCGCAGTCGGCGATCGAGGATCGCCTCGCGCAGCGCCTCATGCAGGGCGCGCGTGCGGCCCGTCGCGGCGATCACCGCCAAGTCCAGCGCGAACTCGAAAACTGGTTCCGTCGAAGTCATGGCAACTGGCCTGCGCGTGGGTCCAGTCCAAGCCTACGGTATGGCCATCGACCCCGCACCCGGAGCGCCGCCATGACCGCACGCCATCGCCCGATGGACGACTTCCTGCCCGCCCGCGTCGCTGCCGCCGGCGACACGCCGTGGATTCCGATGTCGGCCGAAAAGTCCTGGAAGCCGCTGCGATTTCTCGAAGACGGCCGGGGTTTTGTCGAACTGCTGCGCATGGCACCGGGCGCGATCATGCCGCTGCATCGCCACACCGGCGAAATCCACGCCTACAACCTCGCCGGCACGCGCACGCTGTGCACCGGCGAGGTGATCGGCCCCGGCGATTACGTCTACGAGCCGCCTGGCAACACCGACTGGTGGCGCGTCACGGGCGACGCGGAAATGACCGCGCTGGTGGTCGTCATCGGCGCAGTGGAGTTCCTCGGGCCGGGCGGCGTGGTGACCTCGCGCGCGGATGCGCATTCGCAACGGCGCGCATACGAGGCCTGGTGCGCCGAATCCGGCCTTCCGGTGCTCGACCTCTCCGAATGAAGCGCGCCGCGATGTCAACGGGTACCGCGCCGCGGTGCACATTGCGACAATCGGCCTTCTCCCGGATTCCCCGGGCTTTGACGATTGGAAGCAATGCAGCACACCCCGCAAGTCGCCGCAAAGATCGCCCGCCTCATCGCCGAGGAAATCAACGCACAACCGCAGCAGGCGCTCTTCGCCATCGCGCTGCTCGACGAGGGCGCGACCGTTCCGTTCATCGCGCGCTACCGCAAGGAAGTCACCGGCGGCCTCGACGACACGCAGCTGCGCAACCTCGAAACGCGCCTGACGTACCTGCGCGAACTGGAAGATCGCCGCGTTGCGGTGCTGGCCAGCATCGAGGAGCAGGGCAAGATGACCGACGCGCTGCGCGCCGACATCATCGCTGCCGACAGCAAGGCGCGCCTGGAAGACCTCTACCTGCCCTACAAGCAGAAGCGCCGCACGCGTGCGCAGATCGCGCGCGAAGCCGGCCTGGAGCCGCTCGCCGATGGCCTGCTCGCCGATCCGACGCAGGTTCCCGAAACGCTTGCGGCGACTTACGTCGATGCCGAGAAGGGCGTCGCCGACGCGAAGGCCGCGCTCGACGGCGCACGCGCGATCCTGATGGAACGCTGGGGCGAGGACGCCGCGCTCGTCGGCGAACTGCGCAACTGGCTGGCCGAAGTCGGCGTGATCCGCTCGCGCGTGGCCGAAGGCAAGGAAGCAGCCGGCGAGAAGTTCCGCGATTACTTCGACCACGCCGAACCGCTGTCGAAGATCCCGTCGCACCGGTTGCTCGCGCTGTTCCGCGGTCGTCGCGAGGAGTTCCTGTTCATCGACCTCGATCCCGGCACCGATGCCGACGCCGGTCACCTGCAGGGCGAAGGCCGCGTCGCGCACCACGCCGGCATCAAGGCGCAGGGTCGCGCCGCGGACAAGTGGCTGATGGATTCGTGCCGCCTGACGTGGAAGGCGAAGCTGCACCTGCACCTCACGCTCGACCTGTTCTCGCAGGCGCGCGAAAAGGCCGAAGCCGAGGCCATCGACGTCTTCGGCGACAACCTCAAGGACCTGCTGCTCGCCGCGCCTGCCGGCCCGAAGGCCGTGCTCGGCCTCGATCCGGGCCTGCGCACCGGCGTGAAGGTCGCCGTCGTGGATCGCACCGGCAAGCTTGTCGATACCGCGACGATCTATCCGCACGAACCCAAGCGCCAGTGGGACCAGTCGCTGATGATCCTGCGCGCGCTGTGCGCGAAGCATTCGGTGGAGCTGATCGCCATCGGCAACGGCACCGCCTCGCGCGAAACCGACAAGCTTGCCGGCGATCTCATCAAGCTCGCGCCCGAGCTGAAGATGCAGAAGATCGTCGTGAGCGAAGCCGGCGCGTCGGTGTATTCGGCGTCGGAGTTCGCGGCGAAGGAGTTCCCGGACCTCGACGTGTCGATCCGCGGCGCGGTGTCGATCGCGCGCCGGTTGCAGGATCCGCTTGCGGAACTGGTGAAGATCGAACCCAAGGCGATCGGCGTCGGCCAGTACCAGCACGACGTGGACCAGTTCAAGCTCGCGCGCGCACTCGACGCGAAGGTCGAGGACTGCGTGAACGCCGTCGGCGTCGACGTGAATACCGCCTCGGCGGCGTTGCTCACGCGCGTGTCGGGCCTGTCGTCGACGATCGCGCAGAACATCGTCGTGTATCGCGATGCGAACGGCGCGTTCAAATCGCGCAAGGAACTGCTGAAGGTGCCGCGCCTGGGCGACAAGACGTTCGAGCAGTGCGCCGGCTTCCTGCGCATCGCCGATGGCGACCAGCCGCTGGATGCCTCGTCGGTGCATCCGGAGGCCTATCCGGTGGTCGAGCGCATCCTCAAGCAGTGCGGCCGCGAGGTGAAGCAGTTGATCGGCGACGCGTCGCTGTTGCGCTCACTCAAGGCCGAGCAGTTCATCGATGAAACCTTCGGCGTGCCGACGGTGCGCGACATCCTGAAGGAGCTGGAAAAGCCGGGCCGCGACCCGCGTCCGGAGTTCAAGGCCGCGCGCTTCGCCGACGGCGTGGAAGACATCAAGGACCTGCGCGAAGGCATGATCCTGGAAGGCGTGGTCAGCAACGTCGCCGCGTTCGGCGCGTTCGTCGACATCGGCGTGCACCAGGACGGCCTGATCCACATCTCCGCGCTGTCGGACAAGTACGTGAAGGATCCGCGCGAAGTGGTGAAGGCGGGCGACATCGTCAAGGTGAGGGTGCTGGAGGTCGACGTCCCGCGCAAGCGCATCGCGCTGACGCGTCGCCTCGACGACACCGCGCCTGCGCCGCGTGGCGATCGCGACGACCGCAACGCGCCGCGTGGCAATGCATCGCGCGGTGGACGCGATGGCGGCCGCGACGCACGCGGTAGCGGTTTCAATACCGCGCGCGCGAACACCCCGCCGCCGATGAACAACGCGCTGGCGGCTGCCTTCGCGAAGGCGAAGAAGAGCTAGTTCCCGCGCCGTCGTTCAGGGCGATCCCTTCTCCCCGCGCGGGAGAAGGTGCCGGCACAGCCTGCCCCGGACTTGATCCGGGGCTTGATCCGGGACGGATGAGGGCAGGGTGCCGCTGACGTTTCAGTCTTCACCAGCCTCTCCCGCGGGAGAAGCGAGAGGACGAGCTCGCTCCCGACACATGACGATTGCGCATGAGGCCAGTCGCGCATCGCAGAACGCGCGCCAGATGCCGCATCGTGCGCCGCGCCGGGTCGGGCTAGGATCGACCGATCCCTCCGACCGTCGCCCGCCATGCGCCCGAACCTGCTCGCTCTCCTGACCGCTTCCCTGCTCGCCGCGCCGGCTTTCGCGCAATCCACGCAGGCCCCGCCCGACACCGCCGCCGCCGCACAGGCGGTGCAGAAGGACGTCGTCGCGTGGCGTCGCGACATCCACCAGCATCCCGAACTCGGCAACAACGAAGTGCGCACCGCGAAGCTCGTCGCCGACCAGCTGCGCAAGCTCGGCCTGCAGGTGAAGACCGGCATCGCGCACACGGGCGTCGTCGCGGTACTGAAGGGCGGCAAGCCCGGTCCGCGCATCGCCTTGCGCGCCGACATGGACGCGCTGCCGGTGACCGAACAGACCGGCCTGCCGTTCGCATCGAAAGTGCGCACGACGTACCGCGGACAGGACGTCGGGGTCATGCACGCCTGCGGTCACGATGCGCACGTCGCGATCCTGCTCGGCGTCGCGACCGCGCTCGCCGCGCAGAAGGCGACCTTGCCGGGCGAGGTGATGTTCGTCTTCCAGCCGTCGGAGGAAGGCCCGCCGAACGCGGGCGAAACCTTCGGCGCCAAGCTCATGCTCGACGAAGGCGTCTTCCGCGATTTCAAACCGGATGCCGTTTTCGGCCTGCATGTATGGGCCGGATTGCCGGTGGGACAGGTCGGCGTGCGCAGCGGGCCTATGCTCGCCGCGGCCGACGAATGGAGCCTCACCGTGCGCGGCGCGCAGACGCACGGCTCGCGTCCGTGGGACGGCGTCGATCCGATCACCGTCGCCGCGCAGATCCTGCTGGGCACGCAGAGCGTCATCGCACGCCAGGTCAACGTAGCAGCGTCGCCGGCGGTGCTTACCGCGGGGCAGTTCAATGCCGGCGTGCGCTTCAACATCATTCCCGACGAGGCGAAACTCGTCGGCACGCTGCGCACGTTCGATGCGGCGCAGCGCGAGGACATCATCGCGCGCTTCCGCCGGACGGCCGAGGATTTCGCGCATGCCAGCGGCGCGACGGCGACGCTCGATGTCGCCGCGAACGCGCCGGCGACGGTCAACGATCCCGCGCTCACCACGCGCGTGCGCCCGTCGCTGCAGCGCGCGGTGGGCGAGGCCAACGTCGTCGAGATGCCGTTGCAGACGGTCGCCGAGGACTTCGCGCAGTTCGCCAACGTCGTGCCGGGCGTGTACTTCTTCGTCGGGTCCACCGCGAAGGGCACCGATCCCGCGAAGGCGCCGATCAACCATTCGCCGCAGTTCCTGCTCGACGAAGGCGCGCTCGACGTTGGCGTTCGCTCGATGCTGCAGGTGGCGCTGGATTACCTCGGCGCGAAGTAGCTCCGGATGAGGCCGGCGGCCGCGCGAGCGGACGAAAGCGCGGACGCGGCCCGATCCGGCACAGCCGCTTGGGCTAGGATCGACGCATCACTCCGGGGAGTCACCGTCGATGCGCCTGATGCCCGCGCTGCTGAGCAGCGCACTGCTTGCCACGCCCTTGTTCATGACCTCGCACGGCGCCCACGCGCAGGCCGCGCCTGCCGGCGAGCGGCCGGAAGTGGCAGCCGCCGCGAAGTCCGTGCAGCAGAAGGTCGTCACGTGGCGACGCGATTTCCATCAGCATCCGGAGCTGTCCAACCGCGAGGAGCGCACCGCCGCGAAGGTGGCCGAACACCTGCGCGCGCTGGGCCTGAAGCCGAAGGTCGGCATCGCGCACCACGGCGTGGTCGCGATCATCCAGGGCGGAAAGCCCGGCCCGAAGGTCGCGCTGCGCGCCGACATGGACGCGCTGCCGGTGACCGAGCAGGTCGACCTGCCGTTCGCATCGAAGGCCACCGCGACCTTCCGCGGCGAGACCGTCGGCGTCATGCACGCCTGCGGCCACGACGCGCACACCAGCATCCTGCTCGGCATCGCCGACGCGCTGGTGAAGATGAAGGCCGATCTTCCGGGCTCGGTGATGCTGGTGTTCCAGCCGTCGGAAGAAGGCGCGCCCGACGGCGAGGAAGGCGGTGCGTCGCTGATGCTCGAAGAGGGCCTGTTCAAGGACTTCAAGCCCGACGCGATGTTCGGCCTGCACGTGTTCTCGACGCTGCCGGTCGGCCAGATCGGCGTGCGTCAGGGTCCGCTGATGGCCGCGTCCGACAAGTTCACCATCAAGGTGAAGGGCCGCCAGACGCACGGTTCGCGCCCGTGGGGCGGCATCGATCCGATCGTCGCCGCCGCCGACGTGATCGGCACCGCGCAGACCATCGTCAGCCGTCGCACCGACATCGCGAAACTGCCGGCGGTGGTGAGCTTTGGCGCGATCAAGGGCGGCATCCGCTACAACATCATTCCCGACGAAGTCGAACTGGTCGGCACCATCCGCACCTTCGATGAAGGCATGCGGCAGAAGATCTTCGGCGACCTGAAGAATGTCGCCGAGCATGTCAGCGCCGCCAACGGCGCGACGGCCGAGGCGAGCGTTCCCGACCAGGGCGGCAACCCGGTGACGGTGAACGACCCGGCGCTGACCGCGCGCATGATCCCGAGCCTGAAGGCCGTGGCCGGCGCCGACAACGTCATCGAACCGCCGCTGCAGATGGGGGCGGAGGACTTCTCGTTCTACGCGAAGGAAGTGCCGTCGATGTTCTTCTTCGTCGGCGCGACCGCGAAGGGCATCGATCCGGTCACCGCGCCGAGCAACCATTCGCCGAAGTTCGCGCTGGACGAAGCGTCGCTCGACCTCGGCCTGCGCGCGCTGCTGCAGGTGACGCTGGACTATCTGCATTCGCCGACGGGCGCGGTGGCGGTCGGTGATTTCGAAGTCGGGATGAGCGCCGGTATTTGAGGTCGCATCGACCTGTCCGGAACGTCATCCCGGCGAAAGCCGGGACCCAGGCCGTCACCGCTTCGAGTCGCAAGCGCCTGCTTCTTCCATCAGATGCTGTGGGCCTGGGTCCCGGCCTTCGCCGGGATGACGGGCTAGGAAGACGCGAGCGTCCTCACGCGCTCCCTTCGAACCCCATCTGCCGCCACGCCTCGAACACGCACACCGCGACCGCGTTCGAGAGATTGAGGCTGCGGTTGTCCGGTCGCATCGGCAGCCGCAGGCGCTGTGCGGCGGGCACGCTTTCGAGCACGTCGGCCGGAAGGCCGCGCGTTTCCGGTCCGAACAGGAACGCATCGCCCGGCTGGTAGCGCGGCGTATCGAAGCGCACCGTGCCGCGCGTGCTCAGCGCGAACAACCGCGGCGGCGCCTGGTTCGCGGCGGTGATCGACGCCAGCGCCGCGGACAGGTCCGCATGCACCTGCAGCGTCGCGTACTCGTGGTAATCCAGCCCCGCGCGCTTGAGCTGCCTGTCTTCCAGCGTGAAGCCGAGCGGTTCGATGAGATGCAGCCGTGCGCCGGTGTTGGCGCACAGGCGGATCACGTTGCCCGTGTTGGGCGGGATTTCCGGCTGGAAGAGGATGACGTCGAACATGCGCCCATGATCGCCTTCGCGGGCGTCCGCGTCACCACGGCACGGGCTTTCCGCGGTAATCCAGGAACGTTCCGCTGTCGCCGATGCGCACGCCGTCGATGACCTTGAGCAGCCCGCGCACCGAATCGACCGGCGTTATCTGCGCGCCGCTGCCGCCCATGTCGGTCTGCACCCAGCCCGGATGCAGCGCGATCACGGCGATTCCGCGCTCGCGCAGCGCGGAGGCGAGCAGCACGGTCGCCATGTTCTGCGCGGCCTTCGACATCGCGTAACTCGGCGTGCTGAAGCTGGCGGTCGAGGCGATCGAGCCCAGCACGGAGGACAGGTTCGCGACTGTCGCGCCATCGACGAGGCGCTCGGCCAGCGTCTGCGTGAGCAGGAAGGGGCCGCTCGCGTTGGTGCGCAGGCTGTCGTCGAGATTGGCCGGCGGCACGTGGCCGAAGCGCTCGCCCGAATGCAGCACGCCGGCGTTGTTGATCAGCAGGTCGATGCCGTCCATCACCAGCGGCAGCTCGCGCGCCAGTTCGGCGTGCGATTTCGGATCGCCGACGTCCAGCGGCAATACGTGCAGGCGGCCGGGGTGTTCGCCGACCAGCTGGTTGAGCGCATTCGCGCGCCCGGGATGGCGACAGGTGGCGACGACGTGGTCGCCGTGCGCGAGCAGTTGTCGCGCGAATTCCAGGCCCAGCCCGCGGTTGGCGCCGGTGACCAGACTGCGACGTGGCGGCTGTCGGGACGTCATCGCACGAGTTCCGGAAGGTCGGGCGGGCAGTGTAGGGGCGTTCATGTGAGCGTCCGACGACGGCCGCCCGACCCGAACACGAGCCAAACTCCTACGCCCGATGGGACTTGTGGCCTAGTGCTCCGCCTCGCGGGCGACGGCTAGGATGCCTGTTCGAATCACAGGAGTCCGTCATGTCCGCTTCGTCCCGCCCGCGCCTGGCCGCGCTCGCCCTGGCCCTGGCCGCCACCTTCGGCGGGGTCGCCGCGCTCACGCCGGTGGCCGCGATGGCCGCGGCTAAGACGACCGTCGACATTCCCTTCGAGGAATTCACCCTGCCCAACGGGCTGCGGGTGGTGGTGCACACGGACCGCAAGGCGCCGATCGTCGCGGTGAACCTCTGGTACCACGTGGGCAGCAAGGACGAACCGGCCGGCCGCACCGGCTTCGCGCACCTGTTCGAACACCTGATGTTCAACGGTTCGGAAAACCACCGCGGCGAGTACTTCGAACCGTTCGAACTGGTCGGCGCCACCGACATGAACGGCACCACCAATTCCGACCGCACCAACTACTTCCAGAACGTGCCGACCACCGCGCTCGACATGGCGCTGTGGATGGAATCCGACCGCATGGGCCACCTGCTCGGCGCGATCGACCAGAAGACGCTCGACGAGCAGCGCGGCGTCGTCCAGAACGAGAAGCGCGAGGGCGAGAACCAGCCTTACGGCCAGGTATGGGACGCGCTGGGCAAGGCGCTGTATCCGAAGACGCACCCCTACCACCACAGCACCATCGGCTCGATGGCGGACCTCGACGCCGCCTCGCTCGACGACGTGAAGGGCTGGTTCCGCACGTGGTACGGGCCGAACAACGCCGTGCTCGTGCTGGCCGGCGACATCGATGTCGCGACGGCGAAGGAAAAGGTGACGAAGTACTTCGGCGACATTCCTGCCACGCCGACCATGGCGCAGCCGCAGGTCGACGTCGCGCCGCTGGCCAAGTCCACGCGCAGCACGATGACCGACAAGGTGCCGCAGGCACGCGTGCATCGCGTGTGGAACGTCGCGCAGGCCGGCACGCCGGACCTCGACAAGCTGCAGCTGTTCGCCCAGGTGCTGGGCGGCAGCAAGTCCTCGCGCCTGGACAAGCGCCTGCTGCACGAGGAGAAGCTGGTCGACAACGTGTCCGCCGCGGCGTACTCGATGCAGCTCAGTTCCAACTTCGTCATCACCGCCGACGTGAAGCAGGGCGTGGACCCGGCGAAGGTCGAGGCGATCATCGACGAGGAGCTGCAGAAGCTGCTGAAGGACGGCCCGACGAAGGCCGAACTGGAACAGGCGCGTACCGTCTTCAAGGCCGGCTTCGTGCGCGGTATCGAACGCATCGGCGGCTCCGGCGGCAAGGCCGACGCGCTCGCCGAGTGCACGGTCTACACCGGGGATCCGGGGTGCTTCCGCGACAGCCTGAAAATCATCGACACGGCCAGCGCTCGCGACCTCACGGCCGTTGCGAACAACTGGCTGACCAAGGGCAGCCACACGCTCGTCGTCGTGCCGGGCGATCGCACCCTCGTTGCCGAGGATCCCTCGGTCACTCCGGCACCGATGAAGCTGCCGGCGGTCGATCCCAGGTTCACCACTACGGCGAGCACCGTCGACCGCAGTGCGGGCCCGCCGAAGACCAGCCAGTTCCCGGACCTTCGCTTCCCTTCGCTGCAGCGTGCGACGCTGAAGAACGGCACGACGGTGATCCTGGCCGAGCGCCATGACGTTCCCGTCGTGCAGATGAGCTACGAGTTCGCCGGCGGCTTCAGCGCCGACCAGGGCCGCAAGCTGGGTACGTCGAGCTTCGCGATGGGCATGATGGACGAGGGCGCGGGCGAGCTCGATTCGCTGGCCTTCGGCGACGCTGCGGAGTCGCTGGGCGCCAATCTTGGCGCGGGCGCCTCGCTCGATGGCGGCAAGGCCTACCTCTCGGCGCTGAAGCAGAACCTGGATCCGTCGGTCGCACTTTTCGCCAAGATGCTGCGCGAGCCCCGTTTCGACCAGAAGGAAATCGATCGGGTAAAGGCGAGCTGGGTCGCCGGCATCAAGCAGGAGAAGGCGCGTCCGAATGGCGCCGCCATGCGCGTGCTGCCGCCGCTGCTGTACGGCGCCGGCCACGCGTACGCGATTCCCTTCAGTGGCAGCGGCACCGAGGCCTCGATCGCGTCTTTGACGCGCGATGACCTGCTCGCCTTCCATCGCGACTGGGTCCGCCCGGACGGCGCCACGTTGATCGTCGTGGGCGACACGACGCTGAAGGAGATCGTCCCGTTGCTCGACAAGCACCTGGGCGACTGGAAGCCAGCCGGCAATGCGCCGGCGCGTCCGCAGATCGGCGAGGTCGCGCGCCCGGCCAAGCCGCGCGTGTACCTGATCGACCAGCCCGGCGCGGTGCAGGCCAACATCTTCGCGGGCGAAGTCGTGCCCTCGACGAAGGACGCCGACTCGGTCCGCTTCGACATCGCCAACTCCGTGCTGGGCGGCGAGTTCTCCTCGCGCCTCAACATGAACCTGCGCGAGAACAAGCACTGGGCCTACGGTGCCTACAGCTTCTCGGCCAACGCGCTCGGCCAGCGCCCGTGGATGGCGTTCGCGCCGGTGCAGATCGACAAGACGGCCGATTCGCTCAAGGAACTGAACCGCGAAATCACCGACTACGCCACAGGCAAGGCGCCGCCGAAGCCGGAAGAAGTGGCGAAGATCCAGGCGACCGAAATCCTGAGCCTGCCGGGCGCGTTCGAGACGGCCTCGTCGGTGATGGGCGCCATCAGCGGCATCGTCCGCTACGACCGTCCCGACGACTACGTGTTCAAGCGCAAGGCGCAGATCGAGGCGCTGACTCCGGAACAGGTAAAGGCCGCCGCGGCGACGATCGACCCGAACGCGCTGACCTGGGTGGTCGTCGGCGACCTCAAGCAGATCGAGAAGCCGGTGCGCGCGCTGAAGCTGGGCGACGTGCAGGTGCTCGATGCCGACGGCAACGCGGTGACGGGTACGCCTTGACGCGCACGCCGTTGACCCCGGTACCCGCCGCCATCGCCCGCTCGTGACGCCGCCTCTGTCAGAACGCGCTGTCCGACAGAAGCGGCAAACCGCGACAACTGCCTCAGTCGTGGTTCACCGCCCGGCGTTCACAACGATGGCGGGTGCGGCGACAATCGCGCCCGTCCATTCATGCGCGGCGACGGCGTCGCGCGAATCAGGGGTCACGATGCGCAAGTCGATGGTGGGGATGGTTCTGGTCTCGGCGCTGGTCGCTGGCGGCTGCACGTGGGTCGACATGGCGCCGGGCGCGTCGTCGGTGCGCGTGATCGACGGCAGCGGTCCGCCCGCCGGCTGCGAGAAGCGCGGCGAGGTCGAGGTGACGGTCAAGAACAAGGTGGCCTTCTACGAGCGCAACCAGCTGCGCGTCCGCGAGGAGCTGGAAACCCTCGCCCGCAACGAGGCCATCGGCCTGCAGGCCGACACCGTCCAGCCGATGGGTGGACCGATGAACGGCTCCCAGCGCTTCGCCGCCTGGCGTTGCGGCGCACGTCGCGGAGCGACTGCGCCGTCCTCGCAGCCGACCACGGGCAGCGCCCAGACCTATCCGATCGGCGGCTGAGCTTCACAGCGCTTAATCGATTCGCGCCGTCCGTCGTCCGAACGACCCAACCATACGGGGCCGGATGGCGGAGGGCAGGATTTAAGCGTTAACATGGCGTGTTCTTTTCCGTTTTCGGTCAGCCGCCCATGTTGTTCCAGCACGTCGCCATCGCCGGTCTTGCTCATATCGATGCACCCCGCCGGCTGACCTCGGACGAAATCCACGCTCGTCTCAAGCCCACGCTCGATCGCCTCGGCATCAAGTACAACGTGCTTGAGGAAGTCGCCGGCGTTCGCGAACGCCGCTTGTGGGACGGCGAGGTCAAGGCCTCCGACGCCGCCACGCTCGCGGGCGTCAAGGCGTTGGCCGATGCCGGCATCGACGCCGACCGCGTCGGCCTGCTGGTCAACACCTCCGTCAGCCGCGACTACCTGGAGCCGTCCACGGCCTCCATCGTCTCCGGCAATCTGCGCCTGCCCGACACCTGCCAGAACTTCGACGTCGCCAATGCGTGCCTGGCGTTCCTCAACGGCATGGACATCGCCAGCCGGATGATCGAGCGCGGCGAGATCGACTACGCGCTGGTCGTCAACGGCGAGACCGCCGAGCTGGCCTACGAGAAGACGCTCGACCGCCTCAGCCGCGACGACGTCACCGAAGAGCAGTTCCGCGACGAAATGGCCACGCTGACGCTGGGCAGCGGCGCCGCCGCGATGGTCCTGGCGCGCAGCGAGCTCGCCCCGGGGGCGCCGCGTTACCGCGGCAGCGTCACGCGCTCGGCGACCGAGTGGAACCAACTCTGCCGCGGCGACCTCGTGCACGACCGCATGATCGCCGACGGCCGCATGCTGATGATCGAAGGCCTCAAGCTCGGCCAGAAGACCTTTGCCGCCGCGCGCGCCGCGCTCGGCTGGGTGGTGGAAGAGCTCGACGAATTCGTCATCCACCAGGTCAGCAAGGCGCACACCAAGGCCTTCCTGAAGGCGTTCCGCATCGATCCGAAGAAGGTGCTGACCATCTTCGGCGAGCACGGCAACATCGGCCCGGCGTCGGTGCCGATCGTGCTGAGCAAGCTGCGCGAGGGCGGCCGCGTCAAGAAGGGCACGCGCATCGCGCTGCTGGGCATCGGCTCGGGCCTTAACTGCTCGATGGCCGAAGTGGTCTGGTAAGCGCCGCCCGCGTCACATCGAAGAACCCGGCCGCGTGCCGGGTTTTTCTTGGGCGACGCGAATGCGGCCCGCCCGGCACCACGACCCGAACACACCCACTCCGTCATCCGCGCGAAAGCGGATCCAGGCGACTCCAAGCGACGTAGCGAAAGGCGCCGGATTCCCACGCTGGCGAGAATGACGAGCAGGAAACCAACGATGACGATCCACCTGCCGCTCCCTGATTACCCCTTCACGCCGCAGCGCTTCGACGTGCGCCCCGGCATCGCGATGAGCTACCTCGACGAAGGCCCGCGCGACGGCGAAGTGGTGGTGATGCTGCACGGCAATCCGTCGTGGAGCTTCTATTGGCGCAAGCTCGTGCTCGGCCTGCGTGATCGCTACCGCTGCATCGTCCCCGACCACGTCGGCATGGGCCTGTCGGACAAGCCGTCCGACGATCGCTACCGCTACACGCTGCAATCGCGCATCGACGACGTCGAGACGCTGCTCGACCGCCTGGGAATCGAAGGCGACGTCACGCTCGCCGTGCACGATTGGGGTGGCGGCATCGGTTTCGGATGGGGCCTGAAGCACGCGTCGCGCATCCGCCGGCTCATCGTCACCAACACCGGTTCGTTCCCGCTGCCGGCGAGCAAGCCGTTGCCGAAGTCGCTGAAGTTCGGCCGCGATTCGGGCCTCGGCACGCTGCTGATCCGCGGCGTCAACGCGTTCTCGTCGGTCGCCTCGTACGTCGGCGTCGAGAACCGCATGCCCGCCGACGTGCGACGCGCGTACGTCGCGCCGTACGACACCTGGGCCAACCGCATCGCGACCTCGCGCTTCGTGCAGGACATCCCGCTGGGCGAAGGCGACGCCGCATGGCCGCTGGTGCAGGCGATGGGCCGCAAGTTGCCCGAGTACGCCGACCGCCCGGCGTTCATCGCCTGGGGCCTGCGCGACTTCGTTTTCGACAAGCACTTCCTGAAGGGCTTCACCGACGCGCTGCCGAACGCGCAGGTGCATGCGTTCGAGGACGCGGGCCACTACGTTCTGGAAGACAAGGTCGATGTCCTCGTGCCGAAAATGCGGGCCTTCCTCGACGCGAACCCGCTCTAAGCCGGGGGACTTGGCCCCTCTCCCTGCGGGAGAGGGTTTGGGCGAGGGTCGGCGCGCGCGATCAGGCTCGCACTTGCGATGCGCCTTCGGATCGAAAGCAGCGCACCCTCAAACCTCCGGCAACGGATTCTTCTCGTCCTCGCCCACGCCGATCCAGTCGTCCGGCGTGAGCAGCGGCAAGCCGTGCGCGAGGCGCGCCTTGTCGCATTGCGCGCTCGCGTGGCCGAACTCCCACGACGCCGGCACCAGCGCGCAGACCGACGGGCGCCGATCATGGATCGTGCAGCGGCTGTAGCGGCCGATGTCGGCGTCCAGCGCGACGCAGCGCGGGTCCGACTGCGACGTCCCGCGCATCACGCGTTCGTGCGTGCGCAGCGATTCGGTCAGCTCGGGCGGCACCTGCCCGCCGAGTTCCGGGTCGGCTTCCGACCAGTGGAAACTCACGCGGAAGAAGGCGCAGCAGGCGCCGCAGGTCAGGCAGGGGTGGTGCATGGAAGGACCGTCACGAGGTCCGGCGAAACGGCGCCGGGTGCGGAATTCTGAGGCTTTGCGCGGCCCGTGCAAGCGGGCCGGACGCAGCGCCGCCCGTTCAGGCGAAAATGAGGCATGACCGACGTGTGCAACATCGCCGCGACCCTCCCGGGGCTGGCCGCCCGCTTTCCCGACCGCATCGCCATGCGCTGCCCCGGCACGCGCAGGCCGGACGGGATGGCGCGCTTCGACCTCACCTTGACCTACCGCGACCTCGACGCGCGCAGCGACGCGATCGCCGCCGGCCTGGCGCGTCGCGGCATCGTGCGCGGCACGCGAACGGTGGTGATGGTGCGGCCGTCGCCGGAATTCTTCCTGTTGATGTTCGCGCTGTTCAAGGCCGGCGCGGTGCCGGTGCTCGTCGATCCCGGCATCGACAAGCGCGCGCTGAAGCAGTGCCTGGATGAAGCGCAACCGGAGGCGTTCATCGGCATCCCGCTGGCGCACGTCGCCCGCGCCGTGCTGCGCTGGGCGCGATCGGCGCGCATCCGCATCACCACCGGCACGCGCGCGTGGCTCAGCGACGCGACGCTCGCGCAGGTCGAACGCGACGGCGCGAACGCCGGCTCGCAGCTCGCCGCGACGCAGCCCGACGAGGTTGCCGCGATCCTGTTCACCAGCGGCTCCACCGGCGTGCCGAAGGGCGTGGTGTACCGGCATCGCCATTTCGTCGCGCAGATCGCGATGCTGCGCGATGCGTTGGGCATCGAGGCCGGCGGCGTCGACCTGCCGACGTTCCCGCCGTTCGCCTTGTTCGATCCCGCGCTGGGCCTGACGTCGATCATCCCCGACATGGATCCGACCAAGCCCGCGCTGGCCGATCCACGCAAGTTGCACGACGCCATCGCGCGCTTCGACGTGGACCAGCTGTTCGGCTCCCCCGCACTGATGGCGGTGCTGGCGAACTACGGCGCGAAGCTGCCGACGGTGAAGCGCGTGACGTCCGCCGGCGCTCCGGTGCCGGCCGACGTCGTGGCGAAGATGCGCGAGTTGCTGCCAGACGACGCCGGCTTCTGGACGCCGTACGGCGCGACCGAATGCCTGCCTGTCGCGGTCATCGAAAGCCGCGAGCTGCAATCCACGCGTGCGGCGACGGAAAACGGCGCGGGCACCTGCGTCGGCCCGCGCGGTAGCGCCGAACGAGGTGCGCATCATCGCGATCACGGACGAGGCGATCGAGGACTGGGACCACGTGCGCGTCGTGGAAGCGGGCGTCGTCGGCGAGATCACCGTCGCCGGACCCACCGCGACCGACACCTACTTCAACCGTCCCGCGCAGACGAAGGCCGCGAAGATCCGCGAACGCGTTGCCGACGGCAGCGAACGCGTCGTACATCGCATGGGCGATGTCGGCTACCTCGATGCGCAAGGTCGCCTGTGGTTCTGCGGGCGAAAGACGCATCGCGTCGAAACCGCGCAGGGCCCGCTGTATACCGAACAGGTCGAGCCGGTGTTCAACGTGCACGAGAACGTGCGCCGCACCGCGCTGGTCGGCATCGGCGCGATGGGCGCGCAACGGCCGGTGTTGTGCGTCGAGCTGGCCCATGGCGTCGACGCGAGCGAATGGCCACGCATCGAGCGTGAGCTGCGCTGGATCGCATCGGCGCACGCGCATACGTCCGGCATCGACACGTTCGTGCGCCATCCGAAATTCCCGGTCGACATCCGCCACAACGCCAAGATCGGCCGCGAGAAGCTCGCCGTCTGGGCGGCGACGCGGGTGCGCTGACGCATGACGGCGCGCTACCGGCTCGACGATCTGATCATCGACGTGCCGCGTCAGCGCGTGGAGCGTGAGGGCGCGCCGCTCGACGTCGGCGGGCTGAGCTTCCGGCTGCTGGAATTCATGCTCGAACAGGGCCAGCGTGTCGTCGGTTTCGACGAGTTGATCGAGCGTGTGTGGGCGCCGGCCGTGGTGAACGAGGAAACCGTCACGCAGCGCGTGCGGCTGCTGCGACAGGCACTGGGCGACCACGGACGGAACTCGCGTTACCTGCGTTCGGTGCGCGGGCGTGGCTACCAGTTGTGCGTGGCGCCGCAGCGCGAGGATGAACCGCGCATCGACGCAACGCCGCCCGCGCCACGCAAGCGCCACATCGCGCTTGCAGGAGTGGCGCTCATCGCACTCGCCATCAGTGTCATCGCCTGGTGGATGCAACGGCCGGACGAAACGAAGAAGCCGCAATCGCCGCTCCTGCAGCGCGCGGCGTACTACGCCGGCATCGGCCAGCGCGACGACAACGAGCGCGCGATCGCGCTGTATCGACAACGCCTGCAGGAAGCGCCGGACGATCGCGATGCGATGATCGGACTGAGCCGCGCACTCAGCGCGGAGGCGTGCCTGTACAACGGCGAAGCCACGCAACTCGACCGTGCGCAGGCGATGGCCGAACGCGTGATCGCTGCCGATCCGCGCAATGCTGCGGCGCACGCGGCGCTGGGCTATTCGTTCGATTGCCGCGGACGCATCGACGACGCGCTGCGCGGTTACGAGCGCGCGCTGTCGCTGGATCCATCGAACGACGGCGCGCGTGCCTCGGCGGCGTACCTGTACGAACGGCGCGGGAGGCTGGCCGATGCGCTCGCAGCGAACCTCGCCGTTCGCGATCCGTCGCGTGTGCGCTTCCTGCAGATCCAGATCGCCGCGAATCTCGACCTGCTCGGTTACACGGCCGAAGCGGAATCGCGCTATCGCCGAAGTTTCCAGCTGTATCCGGACAACGTGTTCTCGAACCTGGCGTGGCCGTCGTTCCTGATGCGGCACGGGCGTTATGCCGAAGCTCAAGCGGCGCTCGACGAAGCGATGAAGCGCGGCACGGATCACGCAGGCCTGCATGTGCTGGCGGCGGAACTCGCGTGGTCGCGCGGTGATCGCGACACCGCGCGCGAGGAAGCCGCGCGTGCCGTCGCGCTGCGACCGCACAGCAGTTTCCCGCGCAGCGTGCAGTCGACGTTCGCGCAAGTGCAACCGCAGCCGGCGATGCTGCGCGAGCAGGCCGAATCGTTGCGGGCGGGTCTACGCGATGGCAGCGATCCTATCGACGGCATCGACGCCGCCTTGCTGCTCGACACGGCGGGCGACCGCGATGCCGCAATCGCTGCGCTGCGTGACGCCATCGCGATGGGCTATCGCGACGCGGCGTACCTGCTTGCGTCGCCGTTGTTCGCAGGACTTCGCGAGTCGCCGCGCTTTGACCAGGTGCTGGCCGCGATCGACACGGCCATCGCGCGCGAACGCGAGGCCGTGCGTTCGCGCAAGCTCGATATCAGGGCAGCGCCTTGAGGATGTAGTCCGACATCAGGCGCTGCGACTGCGCGTGCATGTCGCGCTGGTTGTAGCGCGTGCGTGTGATCACCGCGGCGAGTCGCTGCGACGGAACCACGAACACGTAATTGCCGCCGTTGCCCGACATCGCCCAGGCCGCTTCCTCCTTGCCGCGCACGTCGAAGCGGAAGCGCCACAGCAGGTAGCCGTAGTCCGCGTCGTCGCGCGCCTGTGCGTGCACGGTGGTCATCGCGCGGATCCAGTCGGCGGCGATCACCTGTTTGCCGTTCCAACGTCCGCCGTCGAGCAGCAGCTGTCCGAGTTTCGCCAGATCGCGGCTGCGGTAACGCGTGCCGCCGCCGCCCATGCCCACGCCTTCGGACGAACGCTGCCACTGGCTTTCACGGATGCCGAGCGGTGCTTCCAGTGTCTCGCGCGCGAACGTCGCAAGCGGCTTGCCACTGACGCGTTCGACCGCAGCGCCGAGCAGGAACGAGCCCGCGGTGCAGTACGAGAACGCGCGGCCGTGCGGGCTGTCCTCCGGACGCTTCATCCACGGTGCGTAGCCCTTGATCGGCAGGTCCAGCGCGAACTGCGTCCAGTTTTCGGCCAAGTACATGCGCTCTTCGTTGCCGGCGGAGAACGTGTTGTCGTCGTCGCATTCCCACTGAGAGCTCATCGTCAGCAGGTCCTCGACGGTGAAGCGGGCCTTGCGAGGATCGGGATGAAGCCACGTCCGGTCGGCGAAATAACCGTAGATTGGCGCCTGCGCGCCGTCGATCAGCTTGCGATCGACCGCAGCGCCGACCAGCAGCGCGGTGACGGACTTGGTCGCCGAGCGCGTGTCGTTGAGCACGTCGGGCCCGCCCGTGCCGAAGTAGCGTTCGTAGACCAGGCGGCCGTCGCGGGCGATGAGCACGCTGGTCGTGTCGGGGGCCTGCCCGGCGGCGATGGCGGCTTCCATGGCGGCGAGGGTCGCGGTGTCGAAGCCTGCGCTCGCGGCGTCGGCGACGGGCCAGCCGTCATCGCGCGCGGCCGGCGGGGCCGCGGTGACGGCGCTGGTGGCGAACAGGACAAGCAGGGGCAGGGCGAACAGGCGACGCATCGGCAGGCTCCTTGGTTGGAGCGACCATTGGCTGCCGGGCCTCGATGAAGTGCCTGAAATGCGAATGAAGAATTGTGAAGCGCGCGATCCGCCGGCTTTTGCCCCCGCCGGCAGGCGTTGGAACCTGCCGCCGGCCCCGTTATGGTGTGACCCCTTTTCGCACGGAGACGGCCGATGAAGATCCTGGTGACCGGCGGCGGCGGTTTCCTCGGGCAGGTGCTTTGCCGTGGCCTGCGCGACCGCGGCCATGAGGTCGTCAGCTTCAACCGCGGCCGCTACGACGCACTCGACCGCCTCGGTGTGACGCAGGTGCAGGGCGACCTCGCCCAGCGCGACGCCGTCATCGCCGCGGCCGCGGGCTGCGAGGCGATCTTCCACAACGCCGCCAAGGCCGGCGCCTGGGGCAGTTACGAGAGCTACCACCTCGCCAACGTCGTCGGCACGCAGAACGTCATCGACGCCTGCCGCGCGCAGGGCATCGGCCGGCTGGTCTACACGTCCACGCCGAGCGTGACGCACCGCAAGACGCATCCTGTCGAAGGCGGCACCGCCGAGACCGTGCCGTACGGCGACGACCTCAAGGCGCCGTACGCGGCAACCAAGCAGATCGCCGAGAAGCTCGTCATCGCCGCCAACGACGCCGCGCTCGCCACCGTGTCGCTGCGACCGCGGCTGATCTGGGGCGTGGGCGACAACCAGCTGCTGCCGCGTCTGGTCGAACGCGCGAAGGCAGGCCGCCTGCGTATCGTCGGCGACGGCAACAACCGCATCGACACGACCTACGTCGACAACGCCGCGCAGGCGCACTTCGACGCGTTTGAACATCTCGCACCCGGCGCCGCGTGCGCGGGCCGCGCATACTTCATCAGCAATGGCGAACCGCGCACGGTGCGCGAGATCCTCAACGGCCTGCTCGATGCCGCCGGCGCACCGCAGGTCGACAAGACGATTCCCTTCGGCGTCGCATACGCGGCGGGCGTGTTGTGCGAAGGGTTGTGGCATGCGTTGCCGCTCAAGGGCGAGCCACCGATGACGCGCTTCCTCGCCGAACAGCTCAGCACGACGCACTGGTACGACATGACGCCGGCGCGACGCGATTTCGGCTACGTGCCATCGGTCAGCATTCACGAGGGGCTCACCCGACTGAAGGTGGCCTGCATGGGACGGGCGTAGAGGCGCGCAGGCGTTCGGATCGTCACTTTTTGCCGACTGCCCCGTGCCTAGCATCGATTACACCCAGTCAGGCGCACCGCGCCACGGAGTGCACCGATGCTTAGCTACGCTGTCATCTTCTTCGTCATCGCGATCATCGCCGCGGTCCTCGGCTTCAGTGGTATCGCCGGCGCTGCCAGCAACATCGCCTGGATCCTGTTCGTCGTGTTCCTGGTGCTGGCCGTCATCTCGATGCTGCGCGGCCGCAGGGTCTGACCGGCGGATCGATCCATCGATCGAATCTGCTGATCTGACCTGCTGATCCAACCCTGCAACACCCGCGCCGGACGGCTGCCTCGAGGGGGCCGTCCGGCGCGAGCAGCCGGTGCGGGGACCGGGTACGGGCCGCGGCTACAATGACCGCATGACCGACCCGACTTCCTCGCCGCTGGCCGCTCTGAAGCCACTGGCCGGGCGCGCCCTCGAAACCGCCCTCAACCGCGCCCTCGCGCTCGATCCCGACACCCGCGACCAGTTGCGCGCCCTCGACGGGCGCCGCGTCGTGCTGCGCCTGTCCGCGCCCGCGCTCGCCTTGCAGGTACGCGTGGCGGGGGAACGGCTGGAAGTCGGCCCGGTCGCCGAAGACGAACCCGATCTCTCCGTGCGCGCGACGCTCGGCGGACTGCTATCGCAGCTGCCGTTCCTTCGCAACGACGACGCGCCGCCCGTCGGCAAGCTCCGCATCGAAGGCGATGCGGACCTCGCGCGTCGCCTGCAACGCCTTGCCGAACGATTCGATCCCGACTGGCAACAGCCCTTCGTGCGCGTGTTCGGCGAGATCGTCGGCGTGCAGGTCGCCAATGCCGTCGCCGCCGGCCTGCGTCATGCGCGCGGCGCGGCCGGTGCTTTCGCGACGAACGCCGCCGAATTCGTGACCGAGGAATCGCGCGACGTCGTGCCGCGCGAGGAACTCAACGCCTTCCACGACGACGTCGACACGCTGCGCGACGACGTCGAGCGCCTGGCCGCGCGCGTATCGCGGCTGCGCGCGCGCGCGCGGGGCGCCGCATGAAGCCGGTCTTCCGCGCCTGGCGCATCGGCCGCGTGCTGCTGCGCTACCGCCTGGACGACCTGCTCGACGACACGCCCGTCGAGGGCTGGCTGAAGCTCGCGCGCCCCTTCGTCCCGCGTGCATCGGTCGAGGTCGCGAACCTCTCGCGCGGCGCCCGCCTGCGCATGGCCCTGCAGGAACTCGGGCCGATCTTCGTCAAGTTCGGCCAGATCCTGTCGACGCGACGCGACCTGGTGCCGCCGGACGTCGCCGAGGAGCTCGCGCTGCTGCAGGATCGCGTGCTGCCGTTCGACGGCGAGACCGCGCGCGCGATCGTCGAGAACGCACTGCAGATGCCGGTGAGCCAGGCCTTCGCGACGTTCGACACCACGCCGCTGGCGTCGGCGTCGATCGCGCAGGTGCACGCGGCGACGTTGCCGCCGGACGCGAACGGCGTCTCGCGCGAGATCGTGGTGAAGGTGCTGCGTCCGGACATCGAGAAGCAGATTGCCGGCGACATCGCGCTGCTGAAGGCGGTCGCGGGCGTCGTCAATCGCACGCATCCGGCGGCCGACAAGATCCGCCCGCACCTGATCGTCGAGGAAATCGAGAACACGCTTGCCGCCGAGCTCGACCTGCAGCGCGAAGGCGCCAACGCCAGCGTGCTGCGGCGTTTCTGGCAGGACAGCGACGACCTCTACGTGCCGGAGGTGATCTGGTCGCACACCGCCGAGCGCGTGCTGACGCTGGAGCGCGTGTACGGCATTCCGTCGGACGACATCGCCGCGCTGGACGCGGCCGGCATCGATCGCCGCGCGCTCGCCGCCAAGGGCGTGCGCGTGTTCTACACCGAGGTCTTCCGCGACAACTTCTTCCACGCCGATGCGCACGCCGGCAACATCTGGGTCGACAGCGATCCCGCGCGCCGCGCGAACCCGCGTTTCATCGCGCTGGATTTCGGCATCGTCGGCCAGCTTTCGGACGAGGACCAGTACTACCTCGCCGAGAACTTCATGGCGATCTTCAACCGCGATTACCGCCGCATCGCCGAGCTGCACGTGCGCGCCGGCTGGATGCCGTCGCACATCCGCATCGACGAACTCGAGGCCGCCGCACGCGCGGTGTGCGAGCCGTATTTCACGCGGCCGCTGAGCGAGATCTCGCTGGCCGAGGTGCTGCTCAAGCTGTTCCGCACCGCGCAGCGTTACGAACTGACCCTGCAGCCGCAGCTGATCCTGCTGCAGAAGACGCTGCTGAACATCGAGGGCGTCGGTCGCCTGCTCGATCCGAAGCTCGACATCTGGGCGGTGGCACGGCCGGTGCTGCAGCGGATCCTCGTCGAGCGCTACAGCCCGCAGCGACTGGCGACGGAATTCCGCAAGCGCCTGCCGGAACTGGTGACGCACGCGCCGGAAATGCCGCGCCTGCTGCACGCGTGGCTGACGCAGCAGGTCGAAGGCAGGCATGAGTTGAACCTGCGTTCGCGCGACCTGGTCGAACTCAACCGCACGATCCACACCGCGCAGCGCAAGACCGTCGCGGCCGTGCTCGGCGTCGGCCTGCTGATCTGCGCGGCCGTGCTCTACGGCCTGGAAGCCGGCGGCCCGCGTTTCTGGTCGGTACCGGCGTCGGCGTGGATCGCCGGCCTCGGCGGCCTCTGGGCGCTGCTCGCGGCGTGGCCGCGTGGGCGCTGACGTTTCGGTCGAGCCGGCAGTCGACGACCTGCCGCCGCTCGACGTCATCCACGCCGACGACACGCTCGCCATCGTCAACAAGCCCGCGGGGCTGATGGTGCACGACAGTGCGCTGGCGCGCGGCGAGACGGACTTCGCGGCGGACCGTCTTCGCGAGCAGTTCGGAAAGCCCATCTTCCTTGTTCATCGTCTCGATCGCGCCACCAGCGGCTGCCTGCTGCTGGCGTTCGATCGCGAAACCGCATCGGCGCTCGGCAAGGTGCTGATGTCGCGCGAGGTCGAGAAGGAATACTGGGCCGTGTGCCGCGGCTGGCCGGAGGAGGCGTTCACCGTCGACCATCCGCTCGACGGCGGCCCGGGCAAGCCGCAGAAGAAGCCGGCGATCACGCACTTCCGGCGGCTGGCGACGACGGAGCTGTCGATGCCATCGGCGGGCTTCGACACCTCGCGCTACGCGCTGCTGAGCGCGACGCTCGACACCGGGCGTTTCCGCCAGATCCGTCGCCACCTGAAGCACCTGTCGCACCACCTGATCGGCGATACCAGCCACGGCGACGGCCGCCACAACCGCAATTTCCGCATGATGGGAATCCACCGGATGCTGTTGCACTCGCGGCGGCTCGCGTTCGTGCATCCGGGCAGCGGCGCGCGCGTGGAAGCGGTAGCGCCGGTCGATGCGGAATTCGCCAAGGCGCTGGCGTTGTTCGACGGATTCACCGGCGCATAAGGCGTTGCCGAAGCCCGCGTCATCCCGATTCGGCTAAAGTCGCGCCCCATGCTCGAGATCACGCCCCGTCTGTCGATTCCCGACTCGGAACTGGTCGAGCGCTTCGTGCGTTCGTCCGGTCCGGGCGGGCAGAACGTCAACAAGGTCGCCACGGCGGTCGAGTTGCGTTTCGACATCGCCACCTCGCCGTCGCTGCCCGAGCCCTTGCGCGAGCGGCTGCTGGCCAAGCGCGACCGCCGCATCACCGACGAGGGCGTGCTGGTGATCAGCGCGCAACGCTTCCGCACGCAGGACCGAAATCGCGAGGACGCGCGCGAGCGGCTCGCGGCGTTCATCGCGGGCGGCCTGGCCGTCGCGGCGCCGCGCATCGCGACCCGTCCGACCCGCGCGTCGAAGGAACGCCGGCTCAGCGGAAAGCGCGAACGCGGTACGATCAAGCGCGAGCGGACCCGGCGGGACTGGGACTGATCGACGCACCGAACCACCGCAGGATTCCACGAGGGGACATGTCCGACGCCGCTTCTCCGGTGCTGCCGCTGCCGCCCAGCGCGCCGCGCATCCACCGCAACGCCCTTGTCCGCTGGATCGGGCGGACCATCCTCCGACTCGGCGGCTGGCGCATGGAAGGCGCGTTCCCCGACCTGCCCAAACTGGTCCTGATCGGCGCGCCGCACTCGTCCAACTGGGATGGCGTTTGGGGCTTCGCGGTGGTGATGGCCACGGGCCTGGACCTGAAGGTGCTCGGCAAGGACACCCTGCTCAAGGCGCCGGTGGTCGGGCCGATCCTTAAGCGCCTGGGCGTGATCCCGGTGGACCGCAAGGCGGCGCAGGGGGTGGTCGAACAGGCCGCGCAGATGATCCGCGGCGCCGACAAGTTCTGGTACGGCCTGGCGCCGGAAGGCACGCGCAAGGTCGTGGAGAAGTGGAAGCCGGGCTTCTGGCGCATCGCCAAGGCCGCCGCGGTGCCGGTCGTGCCGGCGTACTTCCACTACGGGCGCCGCACCATCGGCATCGGCGCGCCGTTCGAGCTGACCGACCATTACGAATCCGACGTGGCCCGCATCCGTGAGTGGTACCGGAGCGTGTCCAACGGCAAGAACCACGACGCCTGACGCTCACGTGCGCGTGAGGTCGCTGATCGCTGCTTGAACGTCAGCGCTCGGACTGACCGGTCGAGTAATAATCCCCGCGTTCGAACAGCGCGGGCTTTATAAGCTCCACAAATGCCCGCGCCTGCGGGGACAAATACTTCCCCTTCCGGACCACTACGCCGTAGGTGCGCGAGGGAAAATACTCGGCCAGCGAGCGGGCGCAGAGCCGCTCGCGATCGGCTTCCGTGAGGCAGATCGCCGTGACGATGCTGATGCCCAGGCCCATCGCCACGTACTGCTTGATGACCTCCCAGCCGCCGACTTCCAGCGCCACGGTGTAGGGCACGCGGTTCTGCTGGAACACGAGGTCGATCAGGCGATAGGTCGTGAGCCGCTGCGGCGGCAGGATCAGGCCGAAGGGCGAGAGGTCGTCGAGCGCGATCGTCGCCTTCTGCGCCAGCGGATGGTCGCGCGGCGTAATCAGCATCGGCTCGAAACGGTAGACCGGCTCGTAGCTGAGGTCGGCCGGGACATCGAGCATCGAGCCCACGGCCAAGTCCACGCCGTCCGAACGCAGCAGGTCGAGACCGCCGGCGCCGGTGACGTTGTGCAGGCTCAGCCGGACCTCCGGGTGCGCGGCGCGGAAGGCTTCGACGATCCGCGGCAGCAGGTAGAGGATCGTCGAACTGCCCGCGGCGACGTTCAGCTCGCCCGCGTCCAGCCCGCGGATGCGCTCGTGGAAGGCCGCGTCGAGGCCATCGAGGCCTTCGACCAGCGGGCGGGCGAGGTCGTATAGCTCCTGACCCTCACGAGTGAGTGCGATACGGCGCCCGGTCCGTTCGAGCAGCCGCACGCCCAGTTCCCGTTCGAGCGCCTGCAATTGCAGCGTCACGGCCGGCTGGCTGAGGTACAGCGCCTCGGCCGCGCGGGAGACCGAACCCAGTCGCGCCGTCTGGCAGAAGGCGCGAAGGGGCTTGAGGCGATCGCCCTTGTAGGCGAAGCGCGGCGTGCCGGCGGCGTTCGAGCCCATTTCCTCAGTCTCATATTAGCTGGGCAAATGATATGCATTGACAAACCTTCATTGTCAAATAACAAACGCCAGCGCATGGTGGCTCCCCACGGTTACCACGGAGTTACAGCATGTCGGCAGTCATGGCGCAGCCCCAGCAGGCGGGCTTCCAGCAGGCCCGCGTCGAGGTCATCGCACAGGTCCCCGGCCAGACCGACGTACTGACGCCGGCCGCCCTGTCGTTCCTCGCCGGGCTCCACGCGCGGTTCGAACGCGTCCGCCAAGCACGGCTTGCCGCCCGCCGCGAACGCCAGGCGTTCTTCGACGCTGGCGGACTGCCGGACTTCCGTGAGGACACCAGGGCCATCCGTGCGGGCGAGTGGAAGGTGGCCCCGCTCCCGAAGGCGCTGCTCGACCGCCGCGTCGAGATCACCGGCCCGGTCGATCCGAAGATGGTGATCAACGCGCTGAACTCGGGCGCGAAGGTCTACATGGCCGACTTCGAGGACAGCACCTCGCCGACGTGGCCGAACCTGGTCGCCGGCCAGCGCGCGCTGTTCGACGCGGTGCGCGGCACGCTCGAATTCACCGCTGACACTGGCAAGCACTACGCGCTGCGTCCGTTCGAGGAGCAGGCGGTGCTGATGGTCCGGCCGCGCGGCTGGCACCTGGACGAGAAGCACGTGCTCGTCGACGGCACGCCGATGTCCGCCGGCCTGTTCGACCTGGGCCTGTTCGCGTTCCACAACGCGCGCGAGCTGATGGCGAAGGACCGCGGCCCGTACTTCTACCTGCCGAAGCTGCAGTCGATGGAAGAGGCGCAGCTGTGGAACGACGCGCTCGACCACATCGAGCGCGAACTGCGCCTGCCGCCGGGCCAGCTCAAGGTCACCGTGCTGATCGAGACGCTGCCGGCGGTGTTCGAGATGGACGAGATCCTGCACGCGCTGCGCACGCGCATCGCCGGCCTGAACTGCGGCCGCTGGGATTACGTGTTCTCGTACATCAAGACCTTCCGCGCGCATCGCGACAAGGTGCTTCCCGAGCGCGCGCAGGTGACGATGACGCAGCCGTTCCTGAAGTCGTATTCGGAACTGCTGATCCAGACCTGCCACAAGCGCGGCGCGCACGCGATGGGCGGCATGGCGGCGCAGATCCCGATCAGCGGCGACGAAGAGGCAAACGAAGCCGCGCTCGCGAAGGTCCGCGCCGACAAGCTGCGCGAAGTCACCGCCGGCCACGATGGCACGTGGGTCGCGCATCCGGCACTGATTCCGCTGGCGCAGGCGATCTTCGACGAACGCATGCCGACGCCGAACCAGCGCCACGTGCTGCGCGAGGACGTGTGGGTCACGCGCGACGATCTCATCAAGCCCTCGCTCGGCACGATCACGCGCGCAGGTTTCGAAGGCAACGTCGAGGTGTGCGTGCGATACCTCGCCGCGTGGCTCGACGGCAACGGCTGCGTGCCGATCCACTGGCTGATGGAAGACGCGGCCACGGCGGAAATCGCCCGCACGCAGCTGTGGCAGTGGCTGCATAGCGACGGTTTGTTCCTCGACGACGGCACGCCGGTCGATTTCGCGCTGCTCGAGCGCGCCTTCCTGAACCTGCCTTCGCGCCTCGGCGACCGCACGCGCATTCCCGGCGGAAGCCGCATCAACGAAGCGATCGGCGTGCTCGATCGCCTCACGCACGCCGACGAGCTGGAGGACTTCCTCACGTTGCCGGCGTACGCGCGCCTGGACTGACTCCTCATTCGCAACACGCCTGAGCTGTTCCGCTTTTCCATCATCGATACCGAAAGGAACACCGCCATGAGCACCACGCTGCAGACCGCCGAACAACTCCGCCACGACTGGGCAACCAACCCGCGCTGGGCCGGCATCACGCGTCCGTACTGCCCGCAGGACGTCGTGCGCCTGCGCGGCACGGTGCAGGTCGAGCATTCGATCGCCAAGCTCGGCGCGGAGAAGCTGTGGAATTCGTTGCACAGCGAGCCGTTCGTCAACGCGCTCGGCGCGCTCACCGGCAACCAGGCGATGCAGCAGGTGAAGGCCGGCCTGAAGGCGATCTATCTGTCGGGTTGGCAGGTCGCGGCCGACGCCAACATCGCCGGCGAGATGTACCCCGACCAGTCGCTGTATCCGGCCAACTCCGTGCCGCAGGTCGTGCGCCGCATCAACAACACGCTGCTGCGCGCCGACCAGATCCAGTGCGCCGAAGGCACGGGCGACGTCGATTTCCTGCAGCCGATCGTCGCCGACGCCGAAGCCGGTTTCGGTGGCGTGCTCAATGCGTTCGAACTGATGAAGGGCATGATCGAGGCCGGCGCCGCGGGCGTCCACTTCGAAGACCAGCTCGCCAGCGTGAAGAAGTGCGGCCACATGGGCGGCAAGGTGCTGGTGCCCACGCGCGAGGCGGTGGAAAAGCTCGTTGCCGCGCGCCTGGCCGCCGACGTCATGGGCGTGCCGACGCTGATCGTCGCCCGCACCGACGCCGAAGCCGCCGACCTCATCACCTCCGACATCGACGACAACGACAAGCCCTTCTGCACCGGCGAGCGCACCGTCGAAGGCTTCTACAAGACGAACAAGGGCCTGGACCAGGCGATCAGTCGCGGCCTGGCATACGCGCCGTACGCCGACCTGGTGTGGTGCGAGACCGGCAAGCCGGACCTGGAATTCGCCCGCAAGTTCGCCGAGGCGATCCACGCGAAGTTCCCCGGCAAGCTGCTGGCCTACAACTGCTCCCCGAGCTTCAACTGGAAGAAGAACCTGGACGACGCGACGATCGCCAAGTTCCAGAAGGAAATCGCGTCCTACGGCTACAAGTTCCAGTTCATCACGCTGGCCGGCTTCCACAGCCTGAACTACGGCATGTTCAACCTGGCGCACGGCTACGCGCGCCGCCAGATGAGCGCGTTCGTCGAGCTGCAGGAAGCGGAGTTCGCCGCGGCCGAGAAGGGCTTCACTGCGGTGAAGCACCAGCGCGAGGTCGGTACCGGCTACTTCGATGCGGTGACGCAGACCATCCAGGGCGGGCAGTCCTCGACCGTCGCGCTGAAGGGTTCGACCGAGGAAGAGCAGTTCCACGAGAAGCGGGCTGCGGCGGCGTAAGGCCTGACGCTTCCCTTCTCCCGCGCGCGGGAGAAGGTGCCCGCAGGGCGGATGAGGGCGGGCGTCGCCCTCACCCCAACCCCTCTCCCGCAAGCGGGAGAGGGGCTTCAAGACAGCGGTCGACCCCGCGGTCCAGCGCATTCAGGCCCACGCGTCCGGTCCCGGCGGCCCAGTCCGTTTCACACTGGATTCCGGTGCTATTCTCCAGCCTCCCCAGGGACTGGGCCCTCGTTGGATGACTCGTGACAGCGCGGCGTCTCTCCGGACGCGCGATTCCATCAACTCCGGCAAGTACGGCTCGGCGCCTGCGGACGTGGCGACGGCGGTGCTCACCGAAGCGGAATACGAGCTGTTCGCCGAACTGGGTCGCCCGCGCCGTGTCGAAGCCGGCCAACTGCTGTTCCGCCGGGGTGAACTGGGCACGACGATGTTCGTCATCGCCCGCGGCGTGGTGGACCTGGATTTCGGCGACGACCTCGTCGGCAAGCGCCTGGGCCCCAGCGAATTCTTCGGCGAACTCGGCCTGCTGATCGGCGATCACGTCCGGAGCGCTGACGCCGTGGCCGCCAGCGACGGCCTGCTGATCGAACTGCGCCACGAGGAATTCCAGCGTCTGGTCGATCGCGATCCGGGCCTGGTGTCGTATTTCCTGCGCCGCGCGATCCTGCGCGTGGTGCTGAACGAGCAGAGCCTGATCCGCCGCCTGCGTCGTCGCAACGAAGAACTTCAATCCGCGCTCGATAGCCTGTACGCGGCGACGCACCAGCTCAACCAGACTGAAGAGCTCGTCCGCACGGACGAACTCACGCGCCTGTACAACCGTCGCGCGCTGACGCTGCACCTGCAGGAACGCCGGGAACTTGGCGAGCAACGCAGCATGGGATTGCTCCTGGTCGACTGCGACCGCTTCAAGCAGGTCAACGACGACCACGGCCATCTCATCGGCGACCGCGTGCTGCAGGGCGTGGCGAACATCCTGCGCTCGGTGGCCGGGCCCGAGGACCTTGCCTGCCGCATCGGCGGCGACGAGTTCTGCCTGCTGGTGGTGTCGGACCAGCGCGAGGAGGTGATGCGCTTCGGCGACTTCATCGTCTCCACCGCGCAGGGCCTGATGCAGATGTCGCACGGAACGCCGCTGATGTGCCCGCTGAGCGTCGGTGCCTGCCTGATCGACCCCGCGCGCGACTGGAACGACGGATACGCACACGCCGACGCGGCGCTGTACCAGGCCAAGCGCCTGGGCGGCAATCGCGTGCATTGGCACGACATGGAACTGACTTCGGCCTGAGCCGACGGAGCGGACGGACGCGATGAACGAGATGACCCATCGCCCCTCGATCGAAGCGCCACAGCTGCGCACGCTGCTGCTGACCGACCTGTGCGATTCGACCACGCTGGTCGAGCGCATCGGCGACGTGCAGGCGGCCACGCTGTTCCGCGACCACGATCGACTGGTGCTGGATCTGCAGCAGCGCTGGCGCGGACGGTTGATCGACCGTTCCGATGGCCTGTTGCTGCTGTTCGAACGCCCCATCGACGGCTTGGGCTTCGCGCTCGACTACGTCCGCGAACTGCGCGAGATGGGCGACGCGCGCGGGCACGAACTGCGCGCGCGTGCGGGTTTGCATGTCGGCGAAGTGCTCACCTGGCGCAACAGCGACGAAGCGGTGCAGGTCGGCGCCAAGCCGCTGGAAGTCGAGGGTCTGGCCAAGCCGATGGCCGCGCGCCTGATGGCGATGGCGCGCCCCGGGCAGATCCTGCTGTCGGCCGTCGCCGAACCGCTGGCGCATCGCGCCGCGCGCGAACTGGGCGAACGCGGCCAGCACCTGCTGTGGAAATCGCACGGCCGCTGGCGCTTCAAGGGCGTGCCCGACGGCCAGCAGATCTACGAAGTCGGCGAGCCCGGCATCGCGCCGCTGCGCATGCCGCCGAACACGCCCAAGGCCTGGCGCGATCTTCCGCTGTGGCGTCGCCCCGCCGCGCTCGCCGCCGAGGCCGCGATCATCGCCGGCATCGGCGTGGGCGTCTGGTTCGCCACGCGCCCGGCGCCGGCGATCGCCTTCAACCAGCGCGACTGGGTCGTCGTTGCGGATGTCCGGAACCTGACTGGCGAAAGCGTGCTAGACGACTCGCTGCAGCAGGCATTCCGCATCAGCCTGGAGCAGTCGCGCTACGTCAACGTGCTAAGCGATCTGAAGGCGCGTGACACGTTGGCGCGGATGCGCCTGAAGCCGAACACCGTGCTTGATCGCGCGATTGCCTCGGAAATCGCGCTGCGTGACGGCGCTCGCGCCGTCATCCTGCCGACCGTGGCTGAAGTGGGCGGCAAGGTGCGTGTGAGCGCGGAGGTCGTCGATCCGCACACGCAGGCCACGATCCTCGCGAAATCCGCCGACGGCACGGGTCTGGGCTCGGTGCTCGCCAGCATCGACGTGGTGAGCACGGGCCTGCGTAGCGATCTCGGCGAGGCCGTCAACACGGTCGAACGCGATTCGCTGCCGCTCTCCAAGGTCAGCACGGCGAACCTCGATGCACTGCGTGCGTATTCGCTGGCCGAGATTTCCCATGCCAAGGGGGAATTTGCGCAGGCGCAGGCGCTTTATGAGAAGGCTACCCAGCTCGATCCCGATTTCGCGCTGGCGTGGATCGGCATCATGCGCGTGCGTTACGCGCAGGTGGACGCGCCGGGTGGCGAGGCATCGCTGCGCAAGGCTCAGGCGCTTCGCGACCGCCTCGCGCCGCGTGAAGCGATGTACGTTGATGCATGGGTCTCCCGCTTCGACAGGCCGGGCAAAACGACGAGCATGTGGTCGAACTTGGCCAAGCTCTACCCGGATTACCTTCCGGCCGCAAGCAACGCGGCGATGTGGCTGTTCACCGAGAATCGGTTCAAGGAGTCTCTCGCGTTCGCCACTGCAGCTGCCGTACCGCAGAACTCGACCATCGCAATCGACTACGACTCGATCGGTCGCGCCCGGCTGGCGTTGGGCGAGTACGACAAGGCTGCAGCGGCATTCGATCAGGCCTTAACGCGGGCGCCCGGCAGTAGCGCGCGGCGTCGAGCCGCAGTCGATGCCGCGCGCGGCGATTTCGTCTCGGCCCGCAAATGGCTGGATCGCGTCCCGGCGGACAATCTCCACGGGAACCTGGAGCGCGTTGCGGTCGCCATCGACCAGGGCAAGTGGAGCGAAGCGGGGCGGACCGCCGACAAGGCACTTCAAATGGCGCGCGAGACTGGAGGCCTGGACGCACGGACGTTCCTCATACCGGCCGCTGTCGTCGCCTGGAAACGCGACGACAAGTCGACGGCACTGCGGCATATCCGCGAGGCGGTCCAGCTAGCCCTGCAGTCGCTCGGGTCGGCAGGTGCGCTGGGCGCGGACGCCGAGGACGATGCCGTGCTCGCATTGGCCGCGGGCATGCTCGCCGTCAGACTGGGCGAGGTCGAAATCGCAAAGGGAGTGCTCGACAAATTTCCACAGCGGCCGGAACTGCTCGAAATTCCGGTTGTCTCCGAGTTCCACACGATCCTCCGCGCCGAAGTTTTGAGGGCGTCGGATAAACCTGCCGACGCGCTCCGATTGCTACTTCCGCTGACGACGGCGGGCCACGAACGGTTTCAGGCACGCGTCGCGTTGATGCAAGCGTACGAGGACCTAGGCGAAAACGAGAAGGCAGCCGAGCAGGCACGTTGGCTGCAACAGGCGCGTGGGCTGGCTTACATTGAGATGGCCTGCAACTCGTGTTTGCAGGCCCTCAACGTTGCCGACATCTCGAAAGCGGCAACGAAGGCGTGATTTTGCCCGGCGCATGCCAGACGGTCACGCTCAATCACTTCAGCGTGTACGTCGCATCCGACATTCGCGCATCGAGCTTCGGCGTGTTCTGGGCGAGACCCTGCGTAAGCATGGCCTTGATCTCCCCCCTCGCGGCTCGAATGGCATCCTTGGAGGCGAGATCCCGGACCCTGCAATCGCGGAACGGTTCCATTGCGGCAACGGGCGACACTTCGCCACACGCCGTCATCTGCCCTGGCGTTGGCGATTCGTAGCCGATCGTTCGCAGCGCGGCGAGGTGGTCGCGCTGGAAACGCTCGCGGAACAGGTCGTCGGTGCTCAGAAGGTCCAGAAGCCGGTCGGCCAAGGCCGGGTCCAGCGGTGCGGTCAGCGGCTTGTTCATCCCCAATCTTCCCCGTCAAAGAGCCCGTTGCGGGCCAATCCGGCAAAATCTAACCGGTATGTGCGTGCTGTCACAACCGCGGACGTATGACGTCCGACGTGCGGAAGGCAAACGCCCGGCCAGGGAGCGCTAACAGGTTTCGCCGACTCTGCATGTCGGCATGCGTTTCGACGCTGCGCTCCCCCTTCCGCGGAACAGCGCGCGCACGCACAGTAGCGGCTTCGCTGAAGGGAACCAGGCATGCGCATCCGTCGTTGTGGAGTGGTGTATTTCGAGCCGCGGGAACAGGTCGAGTTCGATCTTTCCCTCCTGTTGACCGGCGGCGATGGGCTCAATCGCGAGCGGCGCTGGCTCGCGCTCGCGCCGCATCTGGGCCAGGAAGTCGAGGTCGATGGCGACGAGCGCGAACTGCTTGGTGTGCTTAGCCCTGGTCAATGGATCGACGCGGATTCGATAGAGGCAGACGCGGATACACTCGCGCGCCTGCTGCGCGAAGGCCTGGTGGTCAGCGACGCGCCCGAACACGTCGACATGCGCGAACGCGACGAATCGCTGCGTCGCACGTACTGGCATCCGCTCGCGGCAACGCTGCACGCGTTCACGCGATGGAGCGGCGTGGACACCGTGCAGAACCAGAAGGACAGCGGCACCGAAACCGCGGTCGCGATGCGGCAGGTGCTCGGTGCGCCGCCGGTGGAAGCCGCGCGCCGCGTCGATGACGATGCGCGCGTGCGGCTTCCGCGCATCGCGCCGACCTCGTTCGACGAGCTGCTCGCGCGCCGTGCGACCTGCCGCAATTTCGATGCGTCGCGCACGTTGCCGTTCGACACGTTCGCGCAGGTGTTGCAGCGCGTGTTCGCCGCGCAGGCGGAAGTGCGCGTCACCGACGACACGGTGTTCCTGAAGAAGAACGTGCCGTCCGGCGGCGGCCTGCATCCGATGGAGTGCTACCTGATCGTGCAGCACGTCGACGGCGTCGCGCCGGGGCTGTACCACTACCAGTCGCAGGAGCACGCGCTGGAACCGTTGCCGGCGCCGGCCAAACCGCTGCGCGAGTTCGTGATGGACATGGTCGCGCAGCAACACTGGTTCGCCGACGCGCACGTCGTGGTGCTGCTCTCGCCGCGCTTCGATCGGACCTTCTGGAAATACCGGCACCACGCGAAGGGCTATCGCGTGATCGCGCTGGAAGGTGGCCACCTGTCGCAGACGCTGTACCTGGCCGCGACCGACGCCGGACTCGGCGCGTTCATCACCGGCGCGATCAACGAGGTCGAGCTGGAGCAGGCCTTCGGCCTGGACCCGATCCACCAGGGCGCCCTGGCGATCTGCGGTTTCGGCTGGCGCGGGCCCGTGATGGAGACGGCCGAGCTGGACCCGGCAGAGCGTGTCTGGCAACGGGCGGACGGCTGACCCGGTAGGCGGCCCGGCCTTGATGCGGTCCGAAGCCCGGTGTGATCGGCTGAATGGCCGATTTTGCAGGTCTAGGCAGTCGACATTGCCAAATCTGGCGCGCTATGTTTGGAGGCCCACCACAAGGATTGTCGCAATGCGTGCCATCCGCTTCGTTTCCGCCGCCCTCCTGAGCCTGGCGCTCGTCGCCCCGGCCGCGTTCGCGTCCGTCGACAGCCGCGTGCTGATGCTCGACGACATCCGTACCCAGCAGACCGAGATTCGCGACGGCGTGGAAGCACGCACCGGTCGGTACAAGGACCTGTCGAGCTCGCAACGCAGCGAGCTGCTCACCAAGCAGGCGCGCATGCTGCAGACCATCGAAGGCAAGCATTCCACCGCCGAACTCAACGACCAGCAGAAGACCGAAGTCTTCAACACGCTGGAGTGGATCGAAGCGGTAGTGAACAACGATGGCGAAGACCGCATGGTCTGCGAACGTCGCCCGGTACTCGGCAGCACCCGCAAGGAGCGCGTCTGCAAGACCGCTACCCAGTGGCGCGAAGAGCGCGAAGCGGCACGCAACATGATGGATTCCCGCGGCAGCTGCATGGACTGCAAGAGCAACTGATCGCGACGCATCTGGCGTCGTAACCGGAGCCGGCCCGCCGGCTCCTGCGGCATCGGCAGGGGGATTGCATGAACAAGCAAGCGCACTGGGGAGTGTGGCTGGCCTTGACGATCGCGTGCTCGGCGTCGCTCACGGCGATCGCGCAGGACGAAGCTCCGGCACCGCAGAAGCTCGAACGCATCCTCGCGCAGCAGCAGGAACTCAAGCGCGATCTCGACGCGGGCAAGACCGACGGCCTGACGACGCGACAGGTCAATGCGATCCGCAAGGCGCAGGTGGATGTCTTCGCGGTCACGGAAGGCAAGACCACGCTCGATCAACTGTCGATGGACGACAAGGTCCGGCTCGAGAACGCACTGGAGCGGATCAACGCCGAAGTGAAGAACACACGCGCCGGCCACGATGAAAAGCAGGTCTGCTGGCGTGAGCGCGCGTCCGGTACCACGATGAAGGTGACCCGCTGTGGCACCGAAGCCGAGAAGCGCGAGGCACGCGAAGGCGCGCGCGACTACCTGGATCGCCCGAAGGTGTGCGGCGATCGCTGCGGCTGATCGCTGGGAAGCGCGTTGGCCAGGCCCGTACACGGTTCGACGTGAGCAAGCACGCCGGACGTTGTCGTTCGCGATTGGCTCGCCGACTCGCCGCTCCCCGAAGACTCACGCCACCGCGGCTTCCATCCCGCGCGTTGCGCGTCGCAGCGAAATGGCTTCCGTCAGGTGGGCCGTGCCGATGACGTCCGCGCCGTCGAGGTCGGCGATCGTTCGTGCGACACGCATGATCCGGTGCATCGAGCGTGCCGACAGCTGCAGGGCGTCCACGGCGCGTTCGAGCAGCAGCCGGTCGGCGTCGGCGAGCCGACACGCGGCTGCGGTCTCGGGCTGGTCGAGCACCGCGTTCGTCTTCCCGGCGCGCGCATGCTGCCGCCCGCGGGCTTCGACGACGCGTGCGCGTACGGTCTCGGTGGATTCGCCGGCGGGCGCGTCCGGTCGCAGCGCGGCGGGCGGCAGTCGCGCGACTTCGACATGCAGGTCGATGCGATCGAGCAGCGGCCCCGACACGCGGCCTCGATAGCGTCGCACGGCGTCCGGACTGCAACGGCATCGTCCGGACGGATCGCCGGCCCAGCCGCAGGGGCAGGGATTCATTGCCGCCACGAGCTGAAATCGCGCCGGAAACTCCGCACTGCGCGCCGCGCGCGACACGGTGATGACGCCGGACTCCAGCGGTTCGCGCAGGACTTCCAGCGCGCGGCGATCCCATTCGGGCAATTCGTCCAGGAAGAGCACGCCTTGGTGCGCAAGCGAGATCTCGCCCGGCCGCGGCTGCGCGCCACCGCCGACCAGCGCGACCGCACTGGCGGTGTGGTGCGGCGATCGAAAGGGCCGCGCGCGCCAACGCGCCGGATCGAGCCCGCGCCCGCTGACCGACGCGATCGCCGCCGCTTCCAGCGCCTCGCTTTCGGTCGCCTCCGGCAACAGACCCGGGAGGCGCGACGCCAGCAACGTCTTGCCGCAACCGGGCGGGCCGATCAGAAGAAGGTGGTGACCGCCGGCCGCGGCGATCTCCAGCGCGCGTCGCGCTTGGGCTTGGCCACGCACGTCGGCGAGGTCCGGTCCGGGTGTGCGTTCAAGTGCGGGCGCTTCGGCGAACGGAAGCGGCTTGCGCCCCGTGAGGTGCGCGCAGACTTCCAGCAACGTGCGCGCCGTGCGGACTTCGACGCGGCTGGCCAGCGCGGCTTCGGCGCCGTTTCCCGCCGGGACGATCAGTTTCCGCCCCGCATCGCCGGCGGCCAGAGCCGCAGGCAGCACGCCGTCGACCGCGCGCAGTTCGCCCGTGAGTCCGAGCTCGCCAAGGAATTCGCCGTCGGCCAGCGCCTCCAGCGGGATCTGTCCGCTGGCCGCGAGGATGCCCAGCGCGATGGGCAGGTCGAAGCGGCCTCCGTCCTTGGGCAGGTCGGCGGGCGCGAGGTTGACCGTGATGCGGCGTGCCGGGAACTCGAACTGCGCGCAGAGGATCGCCGCGCGCACGCGATCCTTCGATTCGCGTACCGCCGCTTCGGGCAAACCGACGATGGACATTGCGGGCAATCCGCCCGCCAGATGCACTTCAACGCGTACTGCGGGCGCACGGACGCCCGATCGTGCACGGCTGTGCACGAGTGCCAGGTTCATGGGATTGGCCGCTTAGTGGTGCGGCTGCGACAGCGTTCCGGACTGCGAGGACGGCGGCTCGGACTGCGAGAGCTGCGTCTCCAGTTCGGCGACGGTGCGCTGCAGTTCTTCGAGCTTCTCGCGCGTGCGAAGCAGGACCGCGCGCTGGACTTCGAACTCCTCGCGCGTCACCAGATCGAGCTTGGCCAGCCCGGACTGCAGCACGGCCTTGAAGTTCTGCTGCAGTTCCTCGCGCCCTTCGCGGACGCTCGGGGGGACCAGGGTGCTCAGGCGGCGGGCGAGATCGTCGATGGGATTCAGGTCGATCATGGTGAGGGATGGTCCTCGGGTGTTCCCGCCAGAGTGGGGGGTCGGCCGTGAGGACGCCGTCGGCATGGGCCGCGGCGGAATGTGGGGGAAGTCCGAAAGTGGCGTCACTCTACCCGAGACCCCACCCGGGGCGGCACCGTCTTCGTTATCCTCCCGCCACGATCGAAGGCGATCGCAGGAGAACGTAGCGATGAAGATGGTCATGGCGGTGATCAAGCCGTTCAAGCTCGACGACGTGCGCGAAGCGCTCGCCGAGGCCGGCGTGGCGGGCATCACCGCGACCGAGGTGAAGGGCTTCGGGCGCCAGAAGGGTCATACCGAGCTCTACCGCGGCGCCGAGTACGTGGTCGACTTCCTGCCCAAGATCAAGCTGGAAGTCGCCGTGACCGACGAGCAGGTCGACGGCGTCGTCGAGGCGATCATGAAGGCCGCCGGCACGGGCAAGATCGGCGACGGCAAGATCTTCGTCTGGGACCTGGAACGCGCCGTGCGCATCCGCACCGGCGAGCTGGACGGCGACGCGCTGTAATCCATCCGCCGTTCGCCGGCGACGCCGGCAGGCCATCCATCGAAAATGACGTCATGACGCGCCTTCCCGGACTCGACCTGCTCCGCGCGATCGCGGTGGTGTGGGTGATGCTCTTCCATTCCTTCCTCGTCGGCGGACTCGGGCCGGACTTCAAGTGGCTCGAGCGCTACGGCTGGATGGGCGTGGACATCTTCTTCGTGCTGAGCGGCTTCCTCATCGGCCGCCAGGTGCTGGCGCCGCTCGCGCGCGGCGAACGGCTCTCCTTCAGCGACTTCTACGCGCGGCGCGCCTGGCGGATCCTGCCGGCGTTCGTCGTGGTGCTCGCGATCTACGTGGCGTTTCCGCAATGGCGTGAAGCCGAAGGCCTGGCGCCGTGGTGGATGTTCGCGACCTTCACCTTCAACCTGCTGGTCGACTACGGCACGCAGCAGGCGTTCTCGCACGCGTGGTCGCTCTGCGTGGAGGAGCACTTCTACCTCGTGTTCCCCGCGCTTGCCGTGTTCATGGCGAAGCGGCCTTCGGTCGGGAAGTTCGTGGGCCTGTGCGCGTTCGTCGTGGTCGGCGGCATCGCGGTGCGTGCCGGCACGTGGCTCCACTACGACGCCGTGCAGCCCGACCGGCCGTGGTTCGTCGAGGACCTGTATTACCCGACGTGGTGCCGCCTCGACGGGCTGCTCGCGGGCGTGGTGCTGGCCGTGATCGCGGTGTACCGCCCGGCCACGTGGGAGCGCCTGACGCGCTCGGGCAACGCGTTCCTGATGCTCGGCGTGGCCGGCATGGCGCTGGCGTTCTGGCTGTTCGCGCAGCGCACTGGTCTGGTCGGCAATGCGGTCGGCTGGCCGGTGCTCTCGTGGTCCATCGCGTGCCTCGTCGTCGCCGGTGCGAGTTCGCGAAGCTGGATCGGACGCCGCGCGCTGCCCGGCGCGGGATGGATCGCCGCGATCTCCTATAGCCTCTACCTGAGCCACAAGCTCGTGTTCGCCGCGGTGGATCGCACGTGGGGCGACGCGCTCGTGGGACAGGGCTTCGCGACGTTCGCCGTATATGCGGTGGCGACGCTCGCCGGTGGCGCCGCGCTGCATTACGCCGTCGAGCGCCCCTTCCTGCGCCTGCGCGAACGTCGCCGCCGCGCCGCGCGGTTGCGGCTGGCCGACGCGGCGGCCTGAGTCAGCCGCCCTTGATCCGCCGGTAGACGCGCTTCCACCCCAGGCGGATCGCGTCGACCCAGCGCGGCGGTGCGAGCAGTTCGGCCTCGCGCGCGCTGGGGCCCTGCCCGGTCAGGCGCTGGCGCATCTTCGCGACGTTCGCCAGGTCGCTGCGGCGCAGTTCGCGCGCCAGCGGCAACCAGCGCAGCCAGCGCGGGGTGCGCATGGCGGAGGCGAAATCGATCAGCACCGGTGTCGAGCCGGCGACCAGCACGTTCGCCGGATGCAGGTCGTTGTGCGTGATCCCCGCCGCATGCAGCGAGGCCACCGCGCCGCGCAGTTGCTGGAACACGTGCGAACCGGCGTCGAGGGCGACCTCGCCCAGCGTCTGGCCGGGAATGAACTCGATGCCCAGCGCGAGGCCACCGATCGTGCCCAGCAGCGCCGGCGCATGGCGCCAGCCGCGCAGCCGGTCGAGGACGCGCGCCTCGCGCCGCACGAGCAGCCGCGCGGGCAGCGACAGTGGCGTGCGGCGATACCGCCCGTAGTCCTTGACCACGGCGGGGCGTCCGTCGACGTCGAGCACGTAGACGTCGGGTTCGAGGAAACGTTCGCCACGCTTGAGCAGGCGAACATCGGGCGGCAGCGACCGGGGGTCGCGCGGCAGGGTGGAGGCGTTCATTGGGGATCCGGCGACGCGCGTCGTGCTCGGGGGAGGGCGGCGCGGCGGTTCTCTGAACCGGACGGTTCAGTTATTGAAATTTTAATGTCGCGAACGAAGTCGTCGACGCGCCCCTGCGGCACTCACCGTTCCGCGGCCGCACCACATTCGGCACAAGGCGCGTATCGGTTCGCGCCAGTAAAAAAGCCCCGCCGGAGCGGGGCCTTGGACAGATCGAAGCGGGGACCTCAGCGGCCGTCCAGCTCCGCGGCCACGAACGGCGGCAGCACCGCGGCGCCCTGGTGCGCGTCAGCGGTGTAGTACTTGGTGTCGAAGTCCTTCGCGCGGGCGTCCGCCACGCGGAAATCGAAACCCTGTCCCTTGCGCGCCAGCGTGCAGCTCCACCAGCCCGTCGGGTAGCAGGGCTGCGGGAAGGGCAGCGTCTGGAACGTGGTGAAGCCGGCCTTGCCCATCTCTGCGCGCATTTCCTTGATGAGCGAGAGCAGCATCAGCGGCGACTCGGACTGCTGGACGAGGATGCCGTCGTCCTTCAACGCGCGGAAGCAGCTCTCGAAGAAGGCCTTGTTGAACAGGCCCTCGGCCGGGCCGACCGGGTCGGTGGAGTCCACGATCACCACGTCCAGCGAGCCCGGCTCGCAGTTCTTCATGTAGGCGATGCCGTCGTCGAACAGCAGCGTCGCGCGCGGGTCGTCGTTGGCGTCGCACAGTTCCGGGAACCACTTCTCGGCCATGCGCGTGACCTGCTCGTCGATGTCGCACTGGACGGCCTTCTTCACGCCCTTGTGCTTGAGCACCTCGCGCAGCGTGCCGCAGTCGCCGCCGCCGATGATCACCACGTTCTCGGGCCTGGCGTGGGTGAACAGCGCCGGATGGGACATCATCTCGTGATAGAAGAAGTTGTCCTTCGTGGTCAGCATCATCGCGCCGTCGATGAGCATCAGGTTGCCCCAGTCGGTGCTCTCGAAGATCTCGATCTTCTGGAACGGCGACTGCACTTCGTCCAGCTTCCGGGTGATGCGGTAGCCGATCGCCGAACCGGTCGGGTCGAAGTTCTCGTAATGCCAGGAAGTGTTGGTGCTCATGCGCGCGTCCCAGGGGAAAGGCCGTCCGAACGCCGTCGTCGACGGGTCGGGGCGGCGGGAAAAGGGGCGGCATTGTAGCGGAGAGCGTGTTACGGGCCGGATTCGTCGCCGATCGGCCCAGGGGACAGGACCGTCCGCCCCCGGGCTGTAGAATGCGCGTCCCCCCGCCTCCCCCGGAACCGCGCCGATGTCCCACTGGTCGCTCGATCAGGCCCGCAAGACCTACTCGATCCCGCACTGGTCGGAAGGCTATTTCGACGTGGGCGCGAACGGGCAGGTCGTCGTGCGGCCGCGCGGCGAGAAGGGCCCGGCGATCTCGCTTCCGCAGGTCGTGGACGCCGCCAAGGCCAACGGCGCCAAGCTGCCGCTGCTGGTGCGCTTCCCGGACATCCTCGGCGACCGCCTCGGCAAGCTGCAGGCCGCCTTCGCGCAGGCGCAGGCCGACTGGGGCTACGCCGGCGGCTACACGGCGGTATATCCGATCAAGGTGAACCAGCATCGCGGCGTTGCCGGCACGCTGGCGTCGCACACCGGCGAAGGCTTCGGCCTGGAAGCGGGCAGCAAGCCTGAATTGATGGCCGTGCTCGCGCTGTCGCGGCCGGGCGGCCTGATCGTCTGCAACGGCTACAAGGACCGCGAATACATCCGCCTGGCGCTGATCGGCCGCAAGCTCGGGCTGGAGACCTTCATCGTCATCGAGAAGCCGTCCGAACTGGCGCTGGTGATGGATGAAGCCGCGGCGCTCGGCGTGAAGCCGGGCCTCGGCGTGCGCATGCGCCTTGCCTCGCTCGGCGCGGGCAAGTGGCAGAACAGCGGCGGCGACAAGGCGAAGTTCGGCCTCTCGCCGCGCCAGGTGCTGGATCTGTGGAAGAAGCTGCGCGATTCGGACATGACCGATTCGCTGCAGCTGCTGCACTTCCACATGGGTTCGCAGATCTCCAACGTGCGCGACATCGCCAACGGCATGCGCGAGGCGACGCGCTATTTCGTCGAGCTCTCGCGCCTGGGCGCCAACGTGCGCTACATGGACGTCGGCGGCGGCCTGGGCATCGATTACGAAGGCACGCGTTCGCGCGGCTTCTGTTCGATCAACTACGGCGTGCAGCAGTACGCCAACTCCATCGTGCAGCCGCTGTCGGACGCCTGCGCCGAGCACGGGCTGGTGCCGCCGCGCATCGTCACCGAGTGCGGCCGCGCGATGACCGCGCACCACGCCGTGCTGGTGGCGAACGTGGCCGAAGTCGAGGAAGCGCCGGAAGGCCGCATCCCCGACGTGCACGACGACGAGCCGGCCGTGATCCGTCACCTGCGAGAGGTCTACAGCGAGCTGGAGCAGCGCCCGCCGGTGGAGTTGTTCCACGAAGCGCAGCACCACCACGCCGAAGGCCTGCAGCTCTATGCGCTGGGCCAGCTCGACCTGGTGCATCGCGCGCGCATCGACGACCTGTTCTACGCGATCGCGCACTCGGTGCGTAAGCGCCTGAGCTACGACGAGAAGAGCCACCGCGAGCTGCTGGACGAACTCAACGACCGCCTCGTCGACAAGTACTTCGTCAACTTCAGCGTGTTCGAATCGATCCCGGACGTGTGGGCGATCGACCAGGTGTTCCCGATCGTTCCGATCGAACGCCTGGACGAGGAACCCACGCGCCGCGGCGTGCTGGCCGACATGACCTGCGACTCGGACGGCACGGTAAAGACCTACGTCGAGAACGAAGGCCTGGACACCTCGCTGCCGCTGCACGCGCAGCGTCCGGGCGAGACGTACCGCATCGGGTTTTTCCTGGTCGGTGCGTACCAGGAAATCCTCGGTGACATCCACAACCTGTTCGGCGACACGGACGCGGTGGAAGTGCGTATCGAAGGCGACGGCGACACGCAGGGCAAGGGCTACAGGCTGACGCAGCAGCGTCGCGGCGACACGACCGACGTGATGCTCGACTATGTCGGCTACCGGCTCGACGACCTGCGCGCGGCGTATCGCGAGAAGGTCGCCGCCGCCGGCTTGCCGGCCGACGAGTCGGCGCGTCTGGACGCCGCACTGGAAAGCGGCCTCACCGGTTACACCTACCTCGACGACGTGCCGCTGGCATGAGCGGGGAACGAAGGCGGTACCTCGTCCCCGCACGGCGGCTTTCGACGAGGCGGTGATCGGCCCGCACCACGCGCATCTGGACGCGCTGCGCGGGCAAGGCCGGCTGGAGCTGGCCGGTCCGTTTTCCGACAGGAGTGGCGGCGCGTACATCGTCCGGGCGGGTAGTCTGGCGGAGGCTGAAGCCATCGCGTTCGCCGATCCGCTCCACGTCCGCGGTTCCTCGGAAGTGACCGTGCACGAATGGAACGCCGCGCCCTGAACGGCCGGCGCTCTTCTCAATCAATCAACGGAACAAGCAGATGAAAGTTGGCTTCATTGGCCTCGGTGCGATGGGCGCCCCGATGGCCCGCTACGTGCACGCCAAGGGCCTGCTCACCGCGGTGGGCAACCGCACCCAGGCCAAGGCCGACGCGCTCGCCGCGGAACTGAACGTGCGCGCGGCACGCTCCGGCGCGAACTTCGCCGATTGCGATGTCGTGGTGCTGTGCGTGTCGCTCGATGCCGACGTGCTGGAAAACGTCGCCGCGCTGGCGGACGTGCTGAAGCCGGGCGCGATCGTGATCGACCATTCCACCGTCGCGGTGGATACCGCACGCCGCTGCGCCGCGCAGCTGGCGCAGCACAACATCGGCTTCCTCGACGCGCCGGTGTCCGGCGGCGTGGAAGGCGCGCGCAACGGCAAGCTGTCGGTGATGGTCGGGGGCGATGCGGACGTGCTGGAAGTCGCGCGTCCAGTGATCGAAAGCTACGCGGCGCGCATCAGCCACATGGGCGCGACCGGCGCCGGCCAGGCAACGAAGGCCGTGAACCAGGTGCTCGTGGCGGGTATCAACGAAGCCGTCTGCGAAGGCTTGGCGCTGGGCGAGAAGCTGGGGCTGGATCCGGAAAAGCTGCTGCCGACGCTGCTGGCTGGCGCGGCGAACAACTGGTTCCTCGACAAGCGCGGCGCGACGATGCTGCGCGACGAGTTCAACCCCGGCTTCAAGTGCGCGCACATGCTCAAGGACCTGCGCATCGTCGCGGCGATCGCGCGCGATACCGGCGTGCGCATGAGCACGGTCGAACAGGCGCTGGCCGATTACGCCGAACTGATCGAACGCGGACAGGGCGAATCGGATACGTCCGCGCTGATCACGCTCAAGCGCGGCGGCTGAGGCGCTCGGTTACGCGGTCCCGCGCCGGGCGCTGGGCCGTTCCCTCAGGCGCGCGCCCACGAAGGCGCCGAGCCATGCGAGCAGCAGGCTCGATCCGATCGCCAGGCGATTGAAGCGCAGCACCTTCGCGAGGGTCATTTCCGGCTGCACCGACACCAGCACGAACACGATCGCGAACCACATCAGGGCGACCAGGCCGACCGCGAACCACGTGAAGCGACGGCCGGCCAGCGCGCCGCCGGCGACCATCGAGACGAATATGCCGGTCAGGTCGAGCAGCGGCAGCTGGCCCCACGGCGTGGTCTGCACGTGTTGCAGCTTCGCGCCGAGCACGTAGCCGATGAGCGTGAACAGCATCAAGCCGACCAACGCGGCGATGCAGCCCGACAAAGTGCGCTTGTCCATCCGTTCCCCAGAGATCCCGTTGCGGGACCGCGGCAGTCTAGCCGCGGAATGGCGCCGCAGCGGTGACCGCGGTCGCGCCTCGCCGGTTTGTGCACGCGTTGACCGGATCAACGGTGGTTTGTGGTGGCTGATCGGTTTGGGGCCGTCTGTTCGGCCAGCCGAAACACCAGCGTCATTCCAGCGAACGCTGGAATCCATTTTGCTTCTGCCATCCGCGCGAGCGTGGAGAGCAGCGCGAACGCCAGCGCGGCCGCACGCCCAGCTCTTACCCCAACGCACGGGAGAGGGGCTTCACCACGCCCGTCACACCCTCCTGAATACGAAGAGGGCCCGCATGCGCGGGCCCTCGAATCGTCACTGGCGCGCAGACGGGGGCGCGGCCGATGCGACGTGCTACTTCACCTTGATCGCCATCGCCTGCAGGCCGCCGCCGGCGAGCTTGCGCTTGGCATCGGCGAGATCGCTCGCCGTGCCGTACGGGCCCATGCGTACGCGGTACACCGTGCTGCCGTTGATGGCCGCCGATTCGACGCGCGCGCTGAGGCCGAGCATCGCGATGCGCGCCTTCATTTCCTCTGCCTGGCCCGAAGCCTGGAACGCGCCGGCCTGCAGCAGATAGCGGGTGCCATCGTCGTTAGTGGTCGAGGACGCGGCCGGCGTCGCAGCGGTAGTAGCGGGCTTCGCCTCGGACGGCGCGTTCGACGCCGTGGTCGCCGGCGTCGCGGCGCTGCCCGTGGTCGGTGTGCGCGACGGCACCGTGTCGGTCTCGACCGGGCGCGGCAGCGGAGCGGTCTGCGTGGCCGTCGCCGGCGTGGCCGCGGCGTCGGCGTCATCGGCCAACGGGCGCGCCTGCTTCTCGCGCTCCGCTGCACGCTTGGCTTCGGCCTTCTCGCTCGCGGCGAGCTCGGCATCCGTCATCGGCACTTCCTTGCCCGGGAGCAGCGTGTAGAAGTCGTAGTCGGTGTCCTTTTTCGCCGCTTCGTCCTGCGCGCCCTTGCCCTTCCCCTTGGCAGGAGCAGGCGGGGCGTCCTGGGCGATGGCCTCCTCGTCCGCGCCACTGGCCGTGGCTGGCTGCGCGTCGGGGTTGGGCTGCGGGCGGAAGAACCCATCGCCGCTGGACTTGAAGTACTTCGGCGCGACCAGGATCGCGACCACCGCCAGCAGGATGCCCAGCACCATCCAGGCCCAGCCGGGCAGGCCGCTGTCGCCGCCGGAATTGCGTCGTGCCTGGGACTTGCCTCGTTTCGCCGCCACTTACATCACCTCGGGGGCGCTGACGCCCAGCAGTTCGAGACCGTTGGCCAGTACCTGCCGCGTCGCCATCGCGAGCACGAGACGCGCATCGCGGGTGTTGGCGTCGTCGACCAGGAACTGGTGGTCGTTGTAGTACGTCTGGAACGTCTGCGCCAGTTCGAGCAGGTAGGCGGCGATCTGGTGCGGTTCCAGGTCGCGGCCGGCGGTCTCGACGACGTCGGAATAGCGCAGCAGCGTGGCGATGAGTTCGCGCGCGGCGACGTCGTCCAGATCCAGCGGCCGGGCGAGGCCGTTGGCCGCGTCGAACGACAGGCCGCGCTCCTTCAGCTGGCGCATCAGGCCGTACATGCGCGCATGCGAGACCTGCACGTAGTACACCGGGTTGTCGAGCGACTGGCTGCGCGCGAAGTCGATGTCGAAGGTCAGCTGCGAATCGGGCTTGCGGGCGATCAGGAACCAGCGCGTCGCATCGCGGCCAACTTCGTCGACCAGATCGCGCAGCGTGACGTAGCTGCCGGCGCGCTTGGACAGCTTCACTTCCTCGCCGCCGCGCATGACGGTGACCATCTGGTGCAGCACGTATTCCGGCCAGCCGGTCGGGATGCCGCAATCCAGGGCCTGCAGGCCGGCGCGCACGCGGGCGAGCGAGCCGTGGTGGTCGGCGCCCAGTTCGGTGATCGCGCGCTCGTAGCCGCGCTGCCACTTGCTGAGGTGATAGGCGACGTCCGGCAGGAAGTAGGTGTACGTGCCGTCGGACTTGCGCATCACGCGGTCCTTGTCGTCGCCGAAGTCGGTGGTACGCAGCCACAGTGCGCCGCCTTCCTCGTAGGTGTGGCCGTGGGCGACGAGCTCGCGCACGGTCTCCTCGACCTTGCCGTCGGTGTAGAGCGAGGACTCCAGAAAGTAGACGTCGAACGAAACGCCATAGGCTTCCAGGTCCAGGTTCTGTTCGCGACGCAGGTACGCGACGGCGAACTGCCGGATCGCGTCGAGATCGTTCGCGTCCTTCGCGCCCGTCACGACGTGGCCTTCCACCTCGACGCTGTCGCCGCGCAGGTAGGCCGCCGCGACGTCCTTGATGTAGTCGCCGCGATAGCCGTCTTCCGGCCAGTCGGGATGTTCCGGACCGTGGCCCTGCGCGCGCGCCTGCACCGAAATGGCGAGGTTGTTGATCTGCGCGCCGGCGTCGTTGTAGTAGAACTCGCGCGCCACGTTCCAGCCGTTGGCATCGAGCACGCGCGCGATGCAGTCGCCGATCACCGCTGCGCGACCGTGGCCGACGTGCAGCGGACCGGTCGGATTGGCCGACACGTATTCCACGCCGGCACGATGGCCCTTGCCGCTCTCGTTGCGACCGTAGGCGGCGCCCTGTTCGAGCACCTGGCCGATCTGGCGACGCCATGCGGCTTCGTCGACATGGAAGTTGATGAAGCCGGGGCCGGCGATCTCCACCTTGGCCAGGTCGGCGTTGGCCGGCAGCGCATCGACCAGCGCCTGCGCCATTGCGCGCGGATTGGATCGCGCGGGCTTGGCGAGCAGCATGGCGGCGTTGGTGGAGAAATCGCCTTGAGCTGCGTTCTTGGGACGCTCGATGACGAACTCGGGCGTGACGAGGTCGGCCGGCAAGGTGCCGGCGGCGCGGAGGGCGTCGATCGCCTGCGCCACGAGGGCGCGGAGAGTGGATTTCACGGGATTCTGCGGGGTGCTGCGGGACCGGGCATTGTACGCGAGCGGGCCCGTGGGGCCGGCCGTTCACACCCAGCCTCGCGCCGCCAGCGAGACCGGCGTCCCGTCGCCGACCACGATGTGATCGAGCAACCGCACGTCGACCAGCGCCAACGACTCCTTCAGGCGCGCGGTGATGGTGCGGTCCGCCCCGCTGGGCTCGGGATTGCCGCTGGGATGGTTGTGCCCGCAGATCGCGGCGGCCGCGTTGAGGGCCAGCGCGCGACGAACCACTTCGCGCGGATGAACCTGGGCGCCATCGATGGTGCCCTGGAACAGCTCCTCGAACGCGATCGCCCGATGGCGGGTATCCAGGAACAGCACGGCAAAGACCTCATGTGGCCGGCCGCGAAGGCGCTGCGCGAAATAGCGGCCGGCCGCATGCGGATCGCTCAGCACGGCGCCCCGTTCGAGCTCCGCGCCGAGGAAGCGATGCCCGAGTTCGAGCGCCGCGGCGAGCCGGCACGCGCGCGCCGGCCCCAGCCCCGGCAGCTTCGACAACGCATCGGCCGGCTGTTCCAGCAACGTGCGCAGCGGTCCATGCGCGTGCAGCAGGTCGCGTGCGGTAGTCACCGCATCCCGGCCGCGCAGCCCGGAGCCGAGGAAGATCGCCAGCAACTGGGCGTCGGACAACGCCTTCGCGCCATAGGCGAGCAGGCGTTCCCGCGGACGTTCGTCCGTCGGCCATTCGCGGATGTGGAGGGGGCGGATGGATGCGTCCATGGTGACCGAATGCGGGGAAGGACCGGCAGTGCTGCGCGGAAGTGGGCGGGCGACCGCCGTTGCGCCGCCGCAGGCGATGCACCACTGAGCACCACCGCGGCGCCGCACGCCGAACCCGCACCACCGCGTTCGTGTGACGGCCGCCCGCCGTATGCGTATTCCATCGCGTCGCCGCCGCGCGCACAGGCGGGCTGGGCAGGTCGTTCGGGTAAGCTAAACGCTGATTCGGCGGTAGGTATTTTCCAGATGGTCGAGCCTCGCTCCCTGCGCGGAACCAAGATCCTGCTGTGCGTGTGCGGCGGGATCGCCGCCTACAAGTCGGCCGAACTGGTACGCCGCCTTCGCGAGGCCGGCTGCGAGGTGACCGTTGCGATGACGCAGAACGCGCAGCAGTTCGTCGGCACCACGACCTTCCAGGCGCTCTCGGGCGTGCCGGTGCGTACCTCGCTGTGGGATGCCGCGGCCGAAGCTGCGATGGGCCACATCGAACTGGCGCGCTGGGCCGATCGCGTCGTCATCGCCCCCGCAACCGCGAACACGCTCGCCAAGCTCACGCACGGATTCGCCGACGACCTCGTCACGACGTTGTGCCTGGCGACGACCGCGCCCATCACGGTTGCGCCGGCGATGAACCACCGCATGTGGCTGCATCCGGCCACGCAGGCGAACATCGCGACATTGCGCGAGCGCGGCGTGCAGATCGTCGGACCGAACGACGGGCCGCTGGCCGAAGGCGAATCCGGGCCGGGACGCATGAGCGAGCCGGCGGAAATCCTCATTGCAATCGGGCAGGCCCTCGCATGAGCGCGATCGAACGCCTGCGCGGATTGCGCATCGTCGTCAGCGCCGGTCCGACCTACGAGGACATCGATCCGGTCCGTTTCATCGGCAACCGCAGCAGCGGGAAGATGGGATTCGCCGTCGCGCAGTCGGCCGCGCGGCTCGGTGCCCACGTCGTGCTGGTCGCCGGCCCCGTGTCGCTCCCGACGCCCGCGGGCGTGACGCGCATCGACGTGCGTTCGGCCGCGCAGATGCACGCGGCGGTGCTTTCGCAGTTGCCGGCCGACATCTACATCGGCGCCGCGGCGGTCGCGGATTTCGCCCCCGCGCAGGCGGCGTCGAACAAGATCAAGAAGACCGCCGGACAGGACACGCTGAACCTGACGCTGGTCCGCACGCGCGACATCCTGGCCGACATCGCCTCGCACGCGCAGCGGCCGCGACTGGTAGTGGGGTTCGCGGCCGAAACCGACCACGTCGAGGCCTACGCGCGCGGCAAGCTCGAGAACAAGCGCCTGGACCTGATCGCCGCCAACCGCGTCGGCGTATCGGGCAGCGGTTTCGAGAGCGACGACAACACGCTGTCGGTCTTCGCCGTCGACGGCACCAGCCACGTGCTCGGCCCCGCGCCGAAGACGTCGCTCGCCGACGACCTGCTGGAACTGATCGCCGCGCGAATGCCCGCCTGACGCGTGCCGTTGGCACGATGCTTGCGTCTCCAACACGACATCGCGTCGGTACGATACCGCGCGCACCTTCACGACGGACCGCATGAACCACACGCTCGAACTGAAGATCCTCGACCCGCGCTTCGGCGGGGAATGGCCGCTGCCGACCTACGCCACGCCGGCGAGCGCCGGGCTCGACCTGCGCGCCGCGCTGGAGGAACCGCTGGCGCTTCAGCCGGGCGATGCGGCACTGGTGCCGTCGGGGCTGGCGATCCACCTGGGCGATCCGACGATGTGCGCGGTGATCCTGCCGCGTTCGGGCCTGGGGCATAAGCACGGCATCGTGCTCGGCAACGGCACGGGGCTGATCGACGCCGACTACCAGGGGCCGCTGCTGATCAGCGTATGGAACCGCGGCCGCGAGGCTTTTACGATCCAGCCGGGGGACCGTATCGCGCAGCTGGTGATCCTGCCGATCGTGCGGGCCGAGCTTGCGGTGGTGGACGAATTCGAAACCAGCGCCCGCGGCACGGGTGGCTTCGGCCACACCGGCGTGCGCTGACAAAGGGGATGGGAATGAAGGGTCTGGAAAAGGGACAACTGGCCGCCGGCGCCGCGCAGCTCAAGGTGCTGATCCCGGCGGTGATCGCGCTGTTCGCGCTGCTGGCGGCGTTCTTCGCGTGGAGCGGCTATCAGCTTCACCGCGACGGCTCGCGTCGGCTGGCGATCACCGAAGCGCGCAACGCCGCCGTCGAAAGCGCCGTGAGCGCCCTCGGCGTCGAACAGAAACAGCTCACCGACCGCCTGGCGTCGCCGACGCTGCAGGCGGCGCTCGCTGCCGGCGATCTGACCGCGGCTTCGCAGGAACTGGGCAAGGGCTGGACCGGGGCGAGCGATGCCGCCGTGCTGCCGCTGGACCTCGCCGGCGAGTACGCGGCGCTGCCGAAGGGCGGCTACGGGCGGCTGGGCGTGATCGAAGCCGCGGTCGCCGCTGCCCGTCCGGTCTCCGGCTTGGTCCAGCACAACGGCGGCCCGCAGCTGGCGCTGGCGGCGCCGGCGCACGTCGGCGACAAGGCCGTTGGTGTCGCGTACGTGCGCCTGCCCATCAGCCGCATCGGTGTCGGCCTCTCGCAGGTAGACGTCTCCGATGACAGCTATCTCGCGTTGCGCCAGGGCGGCTACAGCGCGATCGAGCGCGGCGACAAGGCCCTGGCCGGCGGGGCCGAGGCGCTGGCGGCCAAGGTCCCGGGCAGCGACCTGCGCGTGGCCGCTGCGGTGCCCGACGTCGCCGGTGGCCCGTTCGGCATGGAGGCGCTGGGATGCTTCATCGCTGCGGCGGTGTTCGTGCTGCTGGCCTTCCTGGCGTGGCGCGCGCCGAAGTTCGCCGCCAAGGGCAAGGGGGCTGGCGAGGAAGATGAAGGAGCCGTTCAGACGCTGGCGGAGAGCATTGAGGCCAATCCCCCTGTCCAGGCCACCGCACCCGTGACTCCGCCCAAGCCCGCCGCCCCCGTTCCGTCCATCGCCATCGACCGCGGGATCTTCCGCGCCTACGACATCCGGGGCGTGGTCGGGCAGACGCTGGACGCGGGCGTCGCCGAGCTCATCGGCCACGCGATCGGTTCGCTGATGCACGAGAAGGGCCTGACCGACATCGTCGTGGGCCGCGACGGCCGCCTGTCCGGTCCGGCGCTGGTCGAAGGCCTGATCGCCGGCCTGCGCAAGGCCGGCCGCAACGTCATCGACATCGGCCTGGCGCCGACGCCGGTGGTGTACTTCGGTGCCTACCACCTGCGCGCCGGCTCCTGCGTCTCGGTGACTGGCAGCCACAATCCGCCGGATTACAACGGCTTCAAGATCGTGGTCGGCGGCGAGACGCTCTCCGGCGACACGATCACCGACCTTTACGCGCGCATCGCCGACGACCGCCTGCACCTGGGCGATCTGGGTTCGCTGGTCCAGCGCGACATCTCCGAGGACTACGTCCAGCGCATCGCCTCGGACGTGCAGATCGACCGCCCGCTGCGCGTGGTGGTCGATGCGGGCAACGGCGTGGCCGGCGAGATCGGCCCGCGCGTGCTGGCCGCCATCGGCGCGGACGTCACGCCGCTGTACTGCGACATCGACGGCACGTTCCCGAACCACCATCCGGACCCGAGCGAGCCGCACAACCTCACCGACCTGATCCGCATGGTGCAGCGCCTGGAAGCGGACGTCGGCATCGCCTTCGACGGCGACGGCGACCGCCTGGGCGTGGTGACGCGCGAGGGGGAGAACATCTTCCCGGACCGCCTGCTGATGCTGTTTGCCGCCGACGTGCTCGAACGCAACCCGGGCGCGGTCATCCTGTTCGACGTGAAGTGCACCGGTCGCCTGCCGGGCCACATCCTGCGCCACGGCGGCAGCCCGCTGATGTGGAAGACGGGCCATTCGCTGATCAAGGCCAAGATGCGCGAGACCGATGCGGAGCTGGCCGGCGAGATGAGCGGGGCCACTTCTTCTTCAAGGAGCGCTGGTACGGCTTCGACGACGGCATCTACGCCGCCGCGCGCCTTCTGGAGATCCTCGCCGCATCGCCGCGCAGCCCGAGCGAGACCCTCGGCGCGCTGCCCAACGGCATCTCGACGCCGGAGATCAAGGTCGACGCGCCCGATGGCGACCCGCACAGCTTCGTGGAGTGGTTCCGCGACGAGGCCAAGTTCGAGGGCGCGCGCCTGTCGACGATCGATGGCCTGCGCGTGGACTTCCCGGACGGCTGGGGGCTGGTGCGCGCGTCGAACACCACGCCGGTGCTCGTGATGCGCTTCGATGCGGATTCGCCCGAAGCGCTCGCGCGCATCAAGGCCGACTTCCGCACCCAGCTGCTGGCGCTGCGCCCGGATCTGGCGCTGCCGTTCTAACGCGGCCGCCGCCCCGGAACGAAGAAGGCCGACGGTGCGAACCGCCGGCCTTTTTCTTTCCGCGCTGGTTTGAACGATCCCGGTCTGGACCGTCTGCAAATCAGCCCTTGGAGGGCTGCTTCAGCGCGTGGTAGCGCTCCAGGGCCGCGGCGAGTTCCTCGTCGATCATCTCGCGTTCGGCCAGCTGCTGGACAAGCAGTTCCTGCTGGCGGATCAGCTGGTCGTGCTGGATGCGCACATTCTGCTGCGCCGGGACCGGCACCGGCTTGCCGGACAGTTCGTTCTCCCCGGCGCGACGAAGCAGGGCGACGAGCGTGTCGCGACGGCCCACAATGCCCAGGCGCGAGGCCTTGATCGCCTCGTCCATCACGGCCTGGCGTTCGCCGAACGCGCGGCGCAAGTCGTCCTCGGTGGCGTAGGACTCGACCATTGCCTGCTCGCGACGGCTGTTCGCTTCGGCGATCGCGGCCTTCTCCTTGTCGAGCTTCGCCTGCGCCTCGGCAGCGGCACGTTCCTCGGCCGTCAGCGCGCGGGCGATCTGCTTGCTTGCCAGGCCGCTTCTGGCGTTGATCTCGGTGCGCGCGCTGTCCACCGCGTGGGCGGGCAGGGCGTCGCCGCACACCCGGGCGCCGTTCTCGTTCCAGCAGTAAAGCTTCTTGCCGCCAGGGGCCCCCTGGGCCATGGCGACGCCGGCGAACATCAGCGTGCAGGCGAGCAGCGGCACGGTGCGGCTCATCAGGGTGCGATGGATCACATTGCGCTTCGTCACGTCAGCAAAGTCCGAAGGATTTGTCGGGATTCCCCCAGAATCATGCAAGAGTCACGCCAGCATCGGCACTTGGAATACCGCGGGGATCAGCCGGCCGAGTCGCTGCCGTAGGCCTGCCGATAGGCCAGCAGGCGCCCGCGCTGCGCCGCCAGCTCCGCGTTGCCGCCAGCGAAGTCCAGCAGGTCGGACAGCGTTGCGACCGCGATGACCGGCAAGCCATGGTCGGCCGCGACCGATTGTGCCGCTGAGCGTCGGGTTTTGGCCGGGTCGATGGCTTCCTGCCGATCGAGTGCAATGACAATGCCGGCGGTTTCGCCACCTGCGTCACGAATCAGTCCAAGCGCCTCGCGGATCGCGGTGCCGGCGGTGATCACGTCGTCGACGATCAGCACGCGGCGGCCCTGGAGGGGTGCGCCGATCAGGTTGCCGCCTTCGCCATGGGTCTTGGCTTCCTTGCGGTTGAACGCCACGGGCAGGTCGCGGCCGCGACGTGCGTACTCGCACGCCAGCGCGGTCGCCAGCGGAATGCCCTTGTAGGCCGGGCCGAAAAGCAGGTCGAACCCGACGCCGTGCGCATCGATCGCATCGGCGTAGCACGCGGCCAGGCCGGCCAGCGCGGCGCCCGAGTCGAAGCGTCCCGCGTTGAAGAAGTACGGGCTTTGGCGCCCGGACTTCAGCGTGAAATCGCCGAAACGCAGGGCGTCGGCGCGCAGGGCGAGGTCGAGGAAACGGGCGCGGTGGTCTTGGGTCATGTCGTCGTGTGCGGATGGAGGAACTGCAGCATCACGTGCTGCGGGCCGGCGCTGCCGCCGTGGAAAAGCTCGCCGGTGTCGATGAAACCGGACTTCAGGTACGCCGAGATCGCCGGCGCGTTGATGCAGTTGACCGTGAGCACCAGCACCTCGCGGCCGGGATGGCGCGCGCGCAGGTCGTCGCAGCAGGCGTTCATCGCCATGCGGCCGTAGCCGCGGCCCTGCTGGCGGTGATCGATCACGAACGCACGCAGGCCGACGCTCGGCATGCCTAACGAACGGCCGACGACCGCATTGGGCGCGAAATCGAGCCGGTAGAAGCCGACGATCGCGTCGTCGGCGATCACCGCCATCGCCTCGCTCATCAGGTCGCGCAGCGTGTCGCCGAGATTGAAGGCCGTGTCGCCGACGTACCGGTACTGGTCCGGCGCCACGCGCAGCGCACGCACGGCGCGCGCTGCGGTGGAGTCGGGATCCACGATCGGTTCGACGCGGACGCGGGCGGTGACGGCGGACATGGCGGGAATGATAGCCCCGGGGCCATTTGAACCGCCCTGCCGCGCCGTTGCCGCACGCCGGGCCGACGGCGACGCGCAGGGGCTATGATCGCCGGCACATCGTCGTGGAGTGCGCATGCGCATCATCAGCTTCAACGCCAACGGCCTGCGTTCGGCCGCCAACAAGGGCTTCTTCGACTGGTTCCGCACGCAGGACGCCGACGTGTTGTGCGTTCAGGAAACCAAGGCGCAGGAGCACCAGCTCGCCGGCCCGCAGTTCCTGCCCGAGGGGTATCGCGCGTGGTTCAAGGACGCGATCACGAAGAAGGGCTACAGCGGCGTGGCGATCTACAGCCGGCGCGAGCCCGATGAAGTCCGCACGAGCATGGGCTGGGCGCCGTTCGACGACGAAGGCCGCTATATCGAGGCGCGCTTCGGCAACCTGAGCGTGGTGTCGTTCTACATCCCGTCGGGTTCGTCGGGCGAGCTGCGGCAGGGCTTCAAGTTCGAAGTGATGGAATGGCTGAAGCCGCATCTCGACCAATGGCTCGCCAGCGGCCGCGACTACGTGCTGTGCGGCGACTGGAACATCGTGCGCTCGAAGCTCGACATCAAGAACTGGACGAGCAACCAGAAGAATTCCGGCTGCCTGCCGCCCGAGCGCGAATGGCTCAACGGGGTGTGCGTGGACACCTCGGGCTGGGTCGATGCCTACCGCGCGCTGCACGCCGAGGGCCAGGACTACACCTGGTGGAGCAACCGCGGCGCCGCGCGCGCAAATAACGTCGGATGGCGCATCGACTACCAGCTGTGCACGCCGTCGCTCGCCTCGAAGCTGAAAGCGTGTTCGATCCTGCGCGAGCCGCGCTTCTCCGACCACGCGCCTTTCAGCGTCGACTATGACCTCTGAAACCGCGCCGGCTGCCGAGCCGAAACTGAAGGGCTGGCGCCTGGTCGCCGCGAACCTGCGCGAGCCCAAAGTGCTGGTGATGCTGCTGCTGGGCTTCAGCTCCGGCATCCCGATCTACCTGGTCGGCAACACGCTCGGCTACTGGATGCGCGAGAACGCGATCGAGCTGTCGACGATCGGGTTCCTCTCCTGGGTCGGTCTCGCGTACTCGCTGAAATTCCTGTGGGCGCCGCTGATCGACAAGCTCGACGCACCGGTGCTCGGCAAGTGGCTGGGGCGTCGTCGCGGCTGGATGCTGTTGTCGCAGGTCATCGTGGCGATCGCGCTGTTCGGCATGGCGAACGTGCAGCCGCAGGAAGGCCAGCTGGTGCTGTGGGGCCAGACGCTGGACCAGCTGGTGGTATTCGGCGTGCTGGCGCTGGTGGTGGCCTTCGCGTCGGCGACGCAGGACATCGTGATCGACGCCTGGCGCATCGAGATCGCCTCCAGCAACGAGCAGCAGGGCCTGCTGACGGCGACGTCCGCGCTCGGATACCGTGGCGCGCTGCTGGTCACCGACTCGCTGATCCTGATCTTCGCCGCGCACATCGGCTGGTCGCTGTCGTACGAGGTGATGGCGGCGCTGATGGGCGTGGGCATCCTCGCCACCTTCCTGGCGCGCGAGCCCGCCGCCAGCGTGCAGGCTGCCGCTGCATCGCATGGTTCGATGCTGTCGGCCCAGGGGATTTACGACGCGATCATTGCCCCGTTCGTCGTGTTCTTCCGCGAGCACGGCAAGTGGGCGCTGGTGATGCTGCTGGCGATCAGCCTATATCGCCTGCCGGACTTCGTGCTCGGTCCGATGGCAAATCCCTTCTACGCCGATCTCGGACTGGACAAGGAAACCGTCGGCGCCGTCCGCGGCAGCTTCGGCCTGCTGGCGACCACGCTGGGCATCGCCGCCGCCGGCCTGTGTGCGGTGCGCTTCGGCTTCTTCACGACGCTGATGGCCGGCGCGGTGCTGGGACCCGGATCGAACCTGGCCTTCTCCTACCTGGCGCTGCACGGGGCCGACGCCGGCGTCTTCACGGCGGTGATGGTGATCGACAACTTTTGCTCGGGCTTCGCCGGCGTGGCGCTGATCGGCTACATGTCCAGCCTGACCAGCGCTGGCTACACGGCCACGCAGTACGCCCTGCTCAGCTCGTTCTACGCGCTGCCAGGCAAGGTACTGAAGGGAATGTCCGGCTGGACGATCGAACAACTGGAAGTGGGCCGCAGTTTGCTCGAGGCGTATTCGCTATTCTTCGCCGGAACGGCCCTGATCGGGATACCCGCACTGCTACTGTGCCTGGTCCTGGCCGCTCGCCGCACGGGCGCCCGCGCACCAGCGGTGGAATGACCAGGCACCGGCCTGGAAGGAAACCCGAATGACCGACATCATCCTTCACGACATCGACCCGCTGCTGCTGGACCGCGTCAAGCGTGTCGCGCAGGCGCGCAGCTGGCCGCTGCAGGAAGCGCTGATGCACCTGCTCGAGCACGGGCTGTTCGCGTGCGAAGCCGAGCTCGCCGCGCGCTTCACCGACTCCGATGCGATGGCGCTGCAGGCCGCTATCGCCGCGCTGGAGCACATTCCGAGCGATCCGGGTTTCTCGAAGATCGGCCGCATGGAGCGGCCCGCGGACGTGAGCGTTGCCCCGCTCGAAAGTGCCGGCTTGACCGACGTCGACCGCGACCTGATGGCCTACGCCCAGAAGGGCTGATTCCCGCGGATGCGGGGAAAGCCCCGCCTCAGGCGACCGGATGCACCACGCCGAGCACGCGCAGGCCGCGCGCGCCGGTCACGCTGGGCAGGTTGCCGGGCAGGCCCGACAGCGTCTGCCGCGCCAGCCACGCAAACCCCATCGCCTCGATGAAATCCGGATCCACGCCGTGACGTGCGGTGGATTCGACGACCGCCTCCGGAAGATGCGCGCCGATGCGCTCTAGCAGGCGCGGGTTGTGCACGCCGCCGCCACAGGCGAGCACGCGACGCGTCGTCGGCTGGTGCGCGCGCAATGCGTCGGCGATGGTGATGGCGCTCAGTTCCAGCAGCGTGGCCTGCACGTCGGCAGGCGACTCGTCGCCATCGAGGCGGCGTTCGACCCAGCGGAGGTGGAACTGCTCGCGGCCGGTGCTTTTGGGCGGGGGCAGCATGAACCAGGGCTCGTCCAGCAGGCGAGCCAGCAGCTCGGCATCGAGTTCGCCCTGTGCAGCGAAGGCGCCACCGGCGTCGTAGGCGGCGCCCGTGTGGCGCAGGCACCACGCGTCGAGCAGGCAGTTCGCCGGGCCGGTATCGAAGCCACGCACGGAGCCATCGACCGGCAGCAGGGTGAAATTGGCGATGCCGCCGAGGTTCAGCACCGCGCGGTCCTCGTCCGCGTCGGCCAGCAGCGCCGCGTGCAGCGCCGGCAGCAGTGGCGCGCCGTGTCCGCCGGCCGCGACGTCGCGGCGGCGGAAATCGGCAGCGGTGGCGATGCCGGTGCGTTCGGCGATCAGCCCGCCGTCGCCCATCTGCCAGGTGAAGGGGTGGCGGCCGTCGAAGCGCGCGCCTTCCGGGCGGTGGCGAACCGTCTGGCCGTGCGAGCCGATCGCGCGCACGTCGCCGGCCGGCACGCCGGCTTCGGCGAGCAGGCGCTGCGTCGCGTCGGCGAAGGACTCGGCGATCTGCACGTCCAGCGTGCCCAGTTCGTCCAGCGACTGCGCATCGGACCCCTGGCCCAGCGCGACCAGGCGCTCGCGCAGCGCGTCGTCCCAGGCGTAGGTGCGGCCCAGCAGCAGTTCGACGGCGTCGCGGCCGTCGGGGTGTCGTTCGAAGCGGACGAGCGCGGCGTCGATGCCGTCCGCGCTGGTGCCGGAGATCAGGCCGACGAAGAGTCCGTCGACCGGCGGGCCCGAAGACCCGGCCGCGGAAGCCGGCACGTCAGGCCTTGGTCTTCGCGGTCTTGGCCGGCTTGCGCGCGGCCGGCGAGGGCTCGGACGCGTCGGCGTAGATGATGTTCTCGACCTTCTGGATCCGCGCCAGCGCGACGGACGTCTGCGCGCGGAACTGCGCCAGCGCGTTGCCCGACAGCGGCTCCGGCGGCGGCATGGTGATCGACAGCGGGTTGCGGTGCACGCCGTTGACGCGGAATTCGTAATGCAGGTGCGGACCGGTCGACATGCCCGTGCTGCCGACGTAGCCGATCACCGTGCCCTGCGCGATGCGCTGGCCCGGGCGGATCTTGCCGATGCGCGACATGTGGCCGTACAGGGTGCTGTAGCCGCGGCCGTGGTCCAGCACGACGGCGTTGCCGTAGCCGCCCTGCCAGCCGGCCGAGACGACGCGCGCATCGCCGGCGGCCATGATCGGCGTGCCGGTGCGCGCGGCGTAGTCCACGCCCTTGTGCATGCGCGTGCGGCCCAGGACCGGGTGCTTGCGCGTGCCGAAGTTCGAGGTCAGGCGCGCGTACGGGATCGGCATGCGGATGAAGCTCTTCTTCAGCGGACGACCGTCGCCGGTGAAGTACTCGGCCTTGCCGTCGCGCTCGAAGCGGAAACCGGTGTGCAGCTTGCCGCCGGTGGTGAAGGTCGCCGCCAGCACCGGACCGGTGCGCAGCAGTTCGCCTTCGCGCCAGGTCTGCTCGACCACCACGCTGAAGCGGTCGTCGGCCCCGACGTCTTCGTTGAAGTCGATGTCGTACTTGAAGATGTCGTCGGTCAGGGTGTTGATGTTGTTGCCCGACAGGCCCAGCTTGCGGGCCGAACGGAACAGCGACTTGCCGACCTTGCCGCTGATCACCACGGTGCGGGTCTCGGTCGGGCGGACGGTGACCTTCTCGGTGACCTTGTCGCCGGCGATGGCCAGCTCGACGCGGTGGCTGTCGTCGCGGTCGTAACGGAAGGTGCGCAGTTCACCGCTGACCGGCAGGTCGAACGCGAGCTCGGTGCCGGGCTTCAGGCGGGTCAGGACGGACTTGTCGTTCGGGACGGCCTCCAGGATCTGATGCATCGTCGAGGCCGGAAGGTCCATGTCCTCGAAGACCGCGCCGAGCGTCTGGCCGCGCTCCACGCGCACGATCTGCCAGCTGTCGCCGCTGTGGCCCTTCAGCCGCGACAGCGGGAGCGGCGGCAGCGCCAGCGCCAGCGAGCTGCGCTGGGCATGGACCGGCGCCGGGACGTTGGAAGTGGGACCGAAGCCGGGCACGATCGCGGCAACAAGCACGCCAAGGGTGGCAAACAGGCTGGCGTGCGCCCAGTGGCGGCGCGTCCAGCGGCCATTGAAACCCCGGGACACCTGGCTTGCGGCGACCGGACGGTGCAGAGCGGCTTCACGCAGCGCCTTGAGTCGTTGGCGCCGATCCGTACCGGTCTCGGAAGTCGTCATGTGTGTGTCCCGCGCGCAGGTGTGAAGGCGATGTAGCGGCGTTACCATAGAGGCGCGAGCAGTGTGCGTCAAACCCTTGAACTGAATAGGGTTTTTCTTCACGTGCCCCGGCGGTTATGTTTAACCATGATTTAACCCGAATCCATGATCGTGATCGCATTGCGCGTTCACCATTCACCAGCGAGTCCCACTTTGTCCCCCCAGATTTCCGCCCCTGTCCAAGATGCCCTCGACCTGATCGGCCGCGGCGCCGACGAGATCCTCAAACGCGAGGAGCTGGAGGCCCGGCTCAAGCTCGGCCGTCCTCTGCGAGTCAAGGCCGGCTTCGACCCGACCGCGCCCGACCTGCATCTGGGCCACACGGTGCTGCTGAACAAGATGCGCCAGTTCCAGGACCTGGGCCATCAGGTGATCTTCCTGATCGGCGACTTCACCGGAATGATCGGCGACCCGACCGGCAAGAACGTCACCCGCAAGCCGCTCACCCGCGAAGACGTGCTCGCCAACGCGCAGACCTACGCCGACCAGGTCTTCAAGGTGCTGGACAAGGAGCGCACGGAAGTGCGCTTCAACTCCGAATGGTTCGGCCAGATGGGCGCGGCCGACATGATCAAGCTCGCCGCGCAGCACACCGTCGCGCGTATGCTCGAACGCGACGATTTCGCCAAGCGCTACGCGGCGCAGCAGTCGATCGCGATCCACGAGTTCCTGTATCCGCTGGTGCAGGGTTACGACTCGGTCGCGCTGAAGGCCGACGTCGAACTCGGCGGTACCGACCAGAAATTCAACCTGCTCATGGGGCGCGGCCTGCAGGAGCATTACGGCCAGGCGCCGCAGATCGTGCTGACGATGCCGTTGCTGGAAGGCCTGGACGGCGTCAACAAGATGTCCAAGTCGCTGGGCAACTACATCGGCATCAATGAGCCGGCCATCGACATGGTCACCAAGACGATGAAGATCGACGACGTGCTCATGTGGCGCTGGATCGATCTGCTCAGCTTCGAGATCGGCATCGCGGAAGCCGCGCAGCTCAAGCGCGATATCGAGGGCGGACAGCTCAATCCGCGCGACCTGAAGCTGCGCCTGGCGCGCGAGCTTGCTGCGCGTTTCCACGGGGAATCGGCTGCGGAACTGGCGATCGCCGGGTGGAATGCCGCGGTGCGCGGCGAGGGCGATATCGCGTCGCTGCCCATCAACGACGTCGCCGTGCCCGCCGAAGGCGTGCGCATCGCGGCGTTGCTGACGGCGGCGGGCCTGACGCCCAGCAATTCAGAGGCGAACCGCAAGCTGAAGGAACGTGCGGTGCGACTCGACGGCGAAGTCATCGAAGACGTGCAGCGTGTGTTCGTGCCGGGCTTCGAAGGCGTGCTTGCGGTGGGCAAGCGCACGTTCGCGCGCGTTCGCCTGATCGCGGCCTGACGTCTTATTCCATGCGTTATTGAACGCGCGCATCGATGTTGTGCGCGGCGTTCATGAAGCTTCAAAAAATTTCTTCGTAAACCTCTTCCAATTCCGATTGTGCGTGTGCACAATGCGCGCCCCGCCGAGGTGAATCACTGACGCGGGACGCGGTTGAAGCGGCGGTTTTCGAAGGGCGGTTGACGAACTCCGAAGGTGCTGTAAGATGCGCGGCCCTGCTGACGGGACGGCCTTGAAACGAGGCGCTGAACGGGAGGCGGGGGCAGCGAAAAAGATCTCGACACGGTGTTGACGGAATCGAAATTCGCTGTATAGTAGTCGGCTCCCTCGGGCACTTCGGTGCGGCGGGGTGAGGCAAGGGAAAGGCGCTGAGGCCGGCCCCGAGATCTTTGACAGTGTGCGCAGGTGACTTGTGCGGGCGTCTGGCTAGTGGATGGTTGTCCATCAGCAGATGTCCTGTAACAAGCATTAATGATTCAAAGCATGCAAATGCAAGCGAGTAATTGATGCCTGGAACGGGCTCTGCACTCAAGATATTGAACCTTCGGGTTCTGCAATTTTAAGTGAAGAGTTTGATCCTGGCTCAGAGTGAACGCTGGCGGCAGGCCTAACACATGCAAGTCGAACGGCAGCACAGAGGAGCTTGCTCCTTGGGTGGCGAGTGGCGGACGGGTGAGGAATGCATCGGAATCTGCCTATTTGTGGGGGATAACGTAGGGAAACTTACGCTAATACCGCATACGTCCTACGGGAGAAAGTGGGGGACCTTCGGGCCTCACGCAGATAGATGAGCCGATGCCGGATTAGCTAGTTGGCGGGGTAAAGGCCCACCAAGGCGACGATCCGTAGCTGGTCTGAGAGGATGATCAGCCACACTGGAACTGAGACACGGTCCAGACTCCTACGGGAGGCAGCAGTGGGGAATATTGGACAATGGGCGCAAGCCTGATCCAGCCATGCCGCGTGTGTGAAGAAGGCCTTCGGGTTGTAAAGCACTTTTGTCCGGAAAGAAAAGCGCTCGATTAATACTCGGGTGTTATGACGGTACCGGAAGAATAAGCACCGGCTAACTTCGTGCCAGCAGCCGCGGTAATACGAAGGGTGCAAGCGTTACTCGGAATTACTGGGCGTAAAGCGTGCGTAGGTGGTTTGTTAAGTCTGATGTGAAAGCCCTGGGCTCAACCTGGGAACTGCATTGGAAACTGGCTTACTAGAGTGCGGTAGAGGGGTGTGGAATTCCCGGTGTAGCAGTGAAATGCGTAGATATCGGGAGGAACATCTGTGGCGAAGGCGACACCCTGGACCAGCACTGACACTGAGGCACGAAAGCGTGGGGAGCAAACAGGATTAGATACCCTGGTAGTCCACGCCCTAAACGATGCGAACTGGATGTTGGGGGCAACTTGGCCCTCAGTATCGAAGCTAACGCGTTAAGTTCGCCGCCTGGGAAGTACGGTCGCAAGACTGAAACTCAAAGGAATTGACGGGGGCCCGCACAAGCGGTGGAGTATGTGGTTTAATTCGATGCAACGCGAAGAACCTTACCTGGCCTTGACATGCACGGAACTTTCCAGAGATGGATTGGTGCCTTCGGGAACCGTGACACAGGTGCTGCATGGCTGTCGTCAGCTCGTGTCGTGAGATGTTGGGTTAAGTCCCGCAACGAGCGCAACCCTTGTCCTTAGTTGCCAGCACGTAATGGTGGGAACTCTAAGGAGACCGCCGGTGACAAACCGGAGGAAGGTGGGGATGACGTCAAGTCATCATGGCCCTTACGGCCAGGGCTACACACGTACTACAATGGTAGGGACAGAGGGCTGCAAACCCGCGAGGGCAAGCCAATCCCAGAAACCCTATCTCAGTCCGGATTGGAGTCTGCAACTCGACTCCATGAAGTCGGAATCGCTAGTAATCGCAGATCAGCATTGCTGCGGTGAATACGTTCCCGGGCCTTGTACACACCGCCCGTCACACCATGGGAGTTTGTTGCACCAGAAGCAGGTAGCTTAACCTTCGGGAGGGCGCTTGCCACGGTGTGGCCGATGACTGGGGTGAAGTCGTAACAAGGTAGCCGTATCGGAAGGTGCGGCTGGATCACCTCCTTTAGAGACTAAAGACAGCAAATTGCTGGCCGGACGTCCGCACAAGTGACCTGCATCTAGTTCCGGGACCTCCCAAGGGGGAAGTCCGCGGGAGCGTCCCTCGTTTGAACAAGGGGCTTTAGCTCAGCTGGGAGAGCACCTGCTTTGCAAGCAGGGGGTCGTCGGTTCGATCCCGACAAGCTCCACCAAACCAGCCGTGCACGACTTTTGGGTCTGTAGCTCAGGTGGTTAGAGCGCACCCCTGATAAGGGTGAGGCCGGTGGTTCGAGTCCTCCCAGACCCACCACTCCCGAACGAAACTAGATTGCGCACACATCAAGAATTGAAGCGGTACGGCGTTGAGGCCGGATCGCGTTCTTTGAAAACTGGGAAAGTAGCGAGCGTTTTGAGACGAATGTCCATGACGTGTCGTGAGGCTAAGGCGGGTGCCGAAAGGCACCTTATAATTGAGTCGTTGAATTCGCGTTTGGGCTTTGTACCCCCGAACACAGACGACCCTGAGGCGACTTGGGGTTATATGGTCAAGCGAATAAGCGCACACGGTGGATGCCTTGGCGGTCAGAGGCGATGAAGGACGTGGCAGCCTGCGAAAAGTGCGGGGGAGCTGGCAACAAGCATTGATCCCGCAATGTCCGAATGGGGAAACCCACCTAGCAATAGGTATCCTGCAGTGAATACATAGCTGCTGGAAGCAAACCCGGAGAACTGAAATATCTAAGTACCCGGAGGAAAAGAAATCAACCGAGATTCCCTAAGTAGTGACGAGCGAACGGGGACCAGCCCTTAAGTTGATTGAGTTCTAGCAAAACAACCTGGAAAGGTTGGCCATAGACGGTGACAGCCCGGTATGCGAAAGAGCTCTTTTGATGAAATCGAGTAAGGCGGGGCACGAGAAACCCTGTCTGAACATGGGGGGACCATCCTCCAAGGCTAAATACTCCTGACCGACCGATAGTGAACCAGTACCGTGAGGGAAAGGCGAAAAGAACCCCGGAGAGGGGAGTGAAATAGACCCTGAAACCGTGTGCGTACAAGCAGTCGGAGCCCGCAAGGGTGACGGCGTACCTTTTGTATAATGGGTCAGCGACTTACTGTTCGTGGCGAGCTTAACCGTATAGGGGAGGCGAAGGGAAACCGAGTCTGATAAGGGCGCATAGTCGCGGGCAGTAGACCCGAAACCGGGTGATCTAGTCATGCCCAGGGTGAAGGTTGAGTAACATCAACTGGAGGCCCGAACCCACTCCCGTTGCAAAGGTAGGGGATGAGGTGTGATTAGGAGTGAAAAGCTAATCGAACCCGGAGATAGCTGGTTCTCCTCGAAAGCTATTTAGGTAGCGCCTCATGTGAATCTTCCTGGGGGTAGAGCACTGTTATGGCTAGGGGGTCATTGCGACTTACCAAACCATGGCAAACTCCGAATACCAGGACAGACTGCATGGGAGACACACGGCGGGTGCTAACGTCCGTCGTGAAAAGGGAAACAACCCAGACCCACAGCTAAGGTCCCAAATTTCGTGCTAAGTGGAAAACGATGTGGAAAGGCACAGACAGCCAGGAGGTTGGCTTAGAAGCAGCCACCCTTTAAAGAAAGCGTAATAGCTCACTGGTCGAGTCGGTCTGCGCGGAAGATTTAACGGGGCTAAGCACGGAACCGAAGCTTGGGGTGCACACTTTGTGTGCGCGGTAGAGGAGCGTTCCGTAAGCCGATGAAGGTGGATTGAGAAGTCCGCTGGAGGTATCGGAAGTGCGAATGCTGACATGAGTAACGATAATGCGGGTGAAAAGCCCGCACGCCGAAAGCCCAAGGTTTCCTTGCGCAACGTTAATCGACGCAGGGTGAGTCGGCCCCTAAGGCGAGGCAGAAATGCGTAGTCGATGGGAAGCTGGTTAATATTCCAGCACCTCGCGTAAGTGCGATGGAGGGACGGAGAAGGTTAGGCAGGCCGGGCGTTGGTTGTCCCGGTGAGAGAGTTGAGGCGGTCCCCTTAGGCAAATCCGGGGGGGCAACGTTGAGACTAAGGACGAGTCCTTTAGGACTAAGCTGCCGATATCACGCTTCCAGGAAAAGCTCCTAAGCTTCAGCTTACGCAGACCGTACCGTAAACCGACACAGGTGGGCAGGATGAGAATTCTCAGGCGCTTGAGAGAACTCGGGTGAAGGAACTAGGCAAAATAGCACCGTAACTTCGGGAGAAGGTGCGCCCTTTTTGGTTCATAGCTGAGAAGGGCCGCAGTGACCAGGCCGCTGCGACTGTTTATCAAAAACACAGCACTCTGCAAACACGAAAGTGGACGTATAGGGTGTGACGCCTGCCCGGTGCCGGAAGGTTAATTGATGGGGTCAGCCGCAAGGCGAAGCTCTTGATCGAAGCCCCGGTAAACGGCGGCCGTAACTATAACGGTCCTAAGGTAGCGAAATTCCTTGTCGGGTAAGTTCCGACCTGCACGAATGGCGTAACGACAGCGGCGCTGTCTCCACCCGAGACTCAGTGAAATTGAAATCGCTGTGAAGATGCAGCGTTCCCGCGGCAAGACGGAAAGACCCCGTGAACCTTTACTATAGCTTTACACTGAACGTTGAGTTCGTCTGTGTAGGATAGGTGGGAGGCTATGAAACCGAGGCGCTAGCTTCGGTGGAGCCATCCTTGAAATACCACCCTGATGTGCTTGACGTTCTAACCTAGGTCCGTAATCCGGATCGGGGACCGTGTATGGTGGGTAGTTTGACTGGGGCGGTCTCCTCCCAAAGTGTAACGGAGGAGCACGAAGGTACGCTCAGCGCGGTCGGACATCGCGCACTGTGTGCAAAGGCATAAGCGTGCTTGACTGCAAGATCGACGGATCAAGCAGGTACGAAAGTAGGTCTTAGTGATCCGGTGGTTCTGTATGGAAGGGCCATCGCTCAACGGATAAAAGGTACTCCGGGGATAACAGGCTGATACCGCCCAAGAGTTCATATCGACGGCGGTGTTTGGCACCTCGATGTCGGCTCATCACATCCTGGGGCTGTAGTCGGTCCCAAGGGTATGGCTGTTCGCCATTTAAAGTGGTACGCGAGCTGGGTTCAGAACGTCGTGAGACAGTTCGGTCCCTATCTGTCGTGGGCGTTGGAGATTTGAGAGGGGCTGCTCCTAGTACGAGAGGACCGGAGTGGACGAACCTCTGGTGTTCCGGTTGTCACGCCAGTGGCACTGCCGGGTAGCTATGTTCGGAAGCGATAACCGCTGAAAGCATCTAAGCGGGAAGCGCGCCTCAAGATGAGATCTCCCGGGAGCTTGACTCCCCTGAAGGAACCATCAAGACCAGGTGGTTGATAGGCTGGGTGTGTAAGTGCAGCAATGCATTGAGCTAACCAGTACTAATGATCCGTGTGGCTTGACCATATAACCTCAAGTGGCCTTGGACTTACGACAACGTCGTGACGTTCGGCTCACTCGCTACTTATCCCAACCTATCCGCTGAAGACGGCTTGCCGTCCTAAGCAAACCAACGAGAGCGTGCGCGCAACTCTGTACACCGAGCAATGCGACCCTCCACCCTCTCCCTGGTGACAATAGCTGTGTGGTCCCACCCGATCCCATTCCGAACTCGGAAGTGAAACGCACATGCGCCGATGGTAGTGTGGCTCAAGCCATGCAAGAGTAGGTCATCGCCAGGGGCTTTACCCCAGAAGGCCGGTCCATCAGGACCGGCCTTCTTCTTTTTGCGCGATAAAAAAGCAAACTGGCGCATTACGGCCTCGCAGGACAAACGGA